>NZ_WJIC01000027.1 GCF_009649815.1 Nocardia sp. SYP-A9097 | reverse complement strand
GGACAACACAATCGGCTACACGCCACCAATATCCGCCACCACCTGACCACCCCGGCCCACCAGCCCCGACCCGGAAACATACGTGGAAAAGCTGGGCAGACCAGCGGTTACCCCACACCCAAACCAGCTGGTTCGCGCGCCTACGGCGCGCGAACCAGCCCGAAAACCAGGTCGGTGGATTCAGGCTTAGCCACCAATGGTCGTCAAGTGGTCAGCAGGCTGCTGACCAGCATCGACCAGCGGTTGCGGCCCGTTTCTGATATTCCGGTCCCACCCCTACTCCACCCGGGACCGGAGTCAGACGCTACCGAGATGAGCCGGGGAAATACAGATCGCTCGAATACGAGCGGTTTCAGTAACTACCCGCGATGACTGCCCGGACCACCGACCAGTCGCGTGGCGGACCGGACGTGTATGCCGGTGTGCCAGGAACTACGTCCCCGGATGCCCAAGCGCGTACCTGAATGCCCCTGGCCCACCGCCCGATCAGATCGAGTCAATCGACCGATGGCCGGGCGGCGTAGACCTCGTGCAGTTCGGTCCCGACCAAGGAGGGGTCTTGCCTGTTGCGCGGGGACAGCCCGTGCCGGCTCAACAACTCGCAAAACTCGGCCAGGCGGCCGTCAGTGTCGTGTACCTCGGCTACCACGGCGTGAATACGGGGCCAGTCCGTTTCGGAAATGCCGCGCAATACGTCTAATTCCGCCCGCTCCACATCCACTTTGAGCAATCCGATCTCAGCGTCAGGGGCGTGTTCGGCCAGTAGCGCCGACACCGTGGTGACGTCTACGTCGATCTGCTCGCCGTCGTGCAGGCCAGCAGTGATGTGTCCGATTGATTCATCGTCCAGGCCGCTGTTGCGCAGAAAGATCTTGGTCGCTTCGTCGTCTCGTTCGCGGTCGGCGTACAGACCGGAATTGGCCGATGCCCGCGGGTACCAGGTGAACGGCACAGTCCCGGGCACGGTGCCGACCGCAACCCGCAGCGGCACCCCATAGGGCACATGAGCGGCCATGTTGCGCTGCAGACAGTGAAAAATCGTCGGTACGGGCTCGACGGCGATGACCCCAATTCCGGGGCACTTATCAGCGAACATCATCGCGGTGAGTCCGATGTTTGCGCCTATATCCAAGACGATCTTCTCGGGTCGCAGGCGGGCGACAGCGTGCTGGTAGAAACCGTCCGCCGCCATCGTCTCGCGCCACAGCATGCGCGCCTCAGCCGGACTCGTGCAGGTCACCATTCTGTTATCGTCGAGTCGTAACTGCTGGGGGGTGGTCAGCATACGTCAGTGAACCTTTCGCAATCGGGCCGACAACGGTCGACCTGCACGGCAACTTCGTCGACATTGAAGCAGCGCCCCCACGCCAACTACCAGGGGCGTGCTCCCCAGGCGACTTTCGATCTGAACAGTCGCAGCCCGTGAACATCACCGAGGGAATCCTTCCATCAGCTATTTTTCAGCAAGCCTCGATCAGCGTAGCCACACGCTCTCTCTCCGGCACGCATCCTGACGGTGTTTCAGCCTTGGGTATTTCAACGCCACCACGAGCGGCTTCACTTGCGACCGACACAACCAAGCCGGGCTCTATCGCCAGATAGCCTGTGCCAGCGCTCGGTGAGGTTGGTGGTCATCGCATGGGCGAGGGCGGACATCCTGGCGGCGTCCTCGCCGTCGTCGCTCCCTGTCGGGGCCGGTGCCTCGGGTGGTCGCGGAGATAGTGGAAAGTGCGACAACGGCTTTCGGTGGTATTGATTCTGGTGAACAATGCCGGCGGGCTCGGCGTGGACGGTTGGTCCGCGGCCGTCGCGGCCGACTGGCTCCGGCTGTTCGACGCTGATATGGCCATGCCGCGGCCGTTCAGGTCGATTGCCTTCTCGGCACGGTCGTACCAGTGACCGCAGAAGCTCTCGAGCCGCACGGCAGCGCTCACTATCTCGTGAAAGCAGTGACCGGTGCGATCGTCGAGAAAGCGCTGGCCCAGAAGGTTCTGGCCGTTACGGAATCTGGTCAAAGGCGTATCCAACTGCGGAAATAGAGTAGCTGGCTACCCTATCGGCCCGGGGAACCTCGCTGAAGGATTGTGCAGGTAGCAGATGGCAATCGAAGGGATTCGCACATGGCAACTCGCACGTTCCATGGAGTCGTCACCACTCCCGCCGGAACCCCGTTGGGAGGATGGGTGGATGTCGAAGTAAGCGACGTCGGCGACTACCACGTGCATTTCCACATGCACAGCAGCAGCGCCTTGGGCAATTTCGATTTCAATCTCCGTGCCTACCTGACCGCCCCCGGGTTCCCGACGATGGCGTTCATCCAGAGCGGACACGTCTCCGGCGTCGACAGCTGGGACCGTGAGGAGAGCGGCCACAGCCCGCTACTCGCCCTGTACTGGTCGAACCTGCAGGCGAACGCCACCTACGGCGTCGCCAAGGATTACAAATGGGGCGGTGTCGTCGGCACGATCACCGAACTTATCGACGACATCATCGACGTGACTGCCGGGGCAGTGGGCGCGGCGTTAGGCGTGGTGATCGGGGCAACCCGCGAGGCGATCAGCTGGTTGGGCACCACCCTGGGGCCGGGCGGCACACTCGGTGTGGTCGGGGGAGTCGTCGTATTCGCGGTCGCGACCGTGGCGGGAGCGGGCGTGGGGACTGCGTTGATCCTCGGCGTCGTCGCCGGCGTGGCGATCGGGGCCGTCACGAATGCACTGATCAAGGACCGGCCCCTCGACGCTGCCGAAATCGCGTTCGCCCGGCAGGTATTCGGCAACTCGGTGCCTTATCAGGATGTCATCATCACCAACCTCGCGGGCCTGGGGGGACGGGCCTTCACCGCACCCGGAGTGGATGGCAAGACTTACGTCAATCTTGGGAACGCTTACGACAATCCGCTGGGCACGGGCGGAAACGCGTATCCGAAGCCGGGGCAAACCCTTATCCACGAACTCACCCACGCCTGGCAGATCGCGCACACCGGGTTCCTTCCGGGTTTGATGTGCAGCGGCATGGTGAACCAGGCGAATTACACCTTGGGCGACAACGTGTATGAGTACGGCGCACCGGGCCCGAGCTGGTCGGAGTTCAACGCGGAGCAGCAGGGGGCGATCGTGGATCAATGGTTCGGCGGGACCGGCCACAGCTCCCAGTACAAGGAGATGGATCAGGAGAACCCGTATTACCGCTATGTCTGGAACGACGTTATCAATCATCTCCCGCCAGATGAGGCACGGGCGAATCTACGGGCCACCGCGTCATCGGCGCAGAATGTGGTTTCTCGCGATTCGCTTCGCCTGGAACTGTTTTGGGCGCGAAACAGCGGCGCGATCGGATCTCAGTGGTGGGCCGGCGCACCAGGTCAGAGCTGGGCTGACCACGGCCCGTCGGACGTCGTGGCAGCGGGCGCAACCGTCTCAGACGCGTCGGTCACCGCGGTGGCGCGCACTCCGGACAACCTCGACGTATTCTGGGTCGCGCCGAATGGATCCGTCATGACGCAATGGTGGGTTAACGCAGTGGACGGAGGGTGGTACGAGCACGGCGCGGCCTTCCCTATTGCGCCGGCAGGCTCAGCCCGATCAGGTGCACCGATCGCCGCGGTCGCACGGACCGCCAACAATCTCGACGTGTTCTGGGTCCGGCCCGACGGCGCAGTTGCCAGTCAGTGGTGGGCGGCTGCACCGGGTGCTTCCTGGGGTGATCATGGCCCGTTCAACATCGCACCATCCGGCTCGGCCGAGCAGGGCTCGGCGATCGCCGTCGTGGCCCGCACGCCCGATCACTTGGACGTGTTCTGGGTGCACAGGGATGGCGCGATCGGCTCCACTTTTTGGACCGCGGCCCCGGGAACCAATTGGGCCGACCACGGGGCCTTCCGAATCGCGCCTGCCGGATCCGCGCGGCCGGGATCAGCACTGGTCGCTGTGGCCCGAACACCGGATAACCTCGACGTGTACTGGGTGACCCCTGACGGCGCAGTCGCCTCGAACTGGTGGTTCGCTGCGCCCGGCGCCAGTTGGGGCGACCACGGATGGTTCACGATTACAGCGCCGAGTGCCGTCGCGCCCGCGGGTGGTGTCACCGCAACGGCCCGCACGCCCAATAACCTTGATGTCTTCTGGGTGGCTCCCGACGGATCAGTCGGCACCCAATGGTGGCATGCGGCAGCGGGACACAGCTGGGCCGACCACAGCCCATTCGCGATCGCTCCGCCAGGAACGGCAAGCCCGGGATCGGCGATCACGTCGGTCGGACGGCTGGCATCGCATCTGGACGTCTTCTGGGTTCGTCCCGATGGCGCGATCGGCACTCAGTGGTGGGATGCCGCTCCAGATCAGGGCTGGAACCATCAGCCGTTCGCGGTGACGCCCCTGGGCTACGCGCATGTTCCGCCTGCGGGCCCTCCCCCCGGCCCGGTGGTGGATCGACTGGACGCATTTGGCATCGATTTCAGCGTGCCTGAGGGCGATCTGAGCGAATGGCTGCAGAATCCTGAATTCACGCCATATCCGGCGATCGCTGAAGCACTGCAGAAATTGTTGAACGGCAAGCACCTTCGGAAACCTGTCTATCTCGACGTGATCGTCTCCAACTATGAGAACTCGCCGGGAATCCCGTCACCCCGACGTGCGCAGGATGTGAAGGCGCCCGTGTTGGAAGCCGCCGTGATGGAAGGCTACAACGTCCGTTACGACCAAGCTGTCACGAAATTCGCTGATCTGCTTGTGCCTGCGACGTGACTGGTGTTGGCAAGATGTCGAAATCCGCTCCCACGCCCAGAAACTCGGCATCGACCTCGACGAGGACGTCGGCGCCGCCTCCATCGCCGTGCAACGGCTGCTGCGCCACGACACCGCCGACCCCCACGAACACCGCTGCACCGGCGAATGGATCACCGGCCCCGCCAAGGCCGCCCTATTCCGGCCCGTGGACCGCGGCGGGCTCCAAATGCCCGGCACCCGCCTCACCGACCGCTCCATGGGCGCATCATCACCGCCCACGCCGACGCGGCCGGAGTCGGGCCCATTCGGGGAAGTTGCCGCCCAATACGGTGTGACGCGGCAATCGGTGACCACGTGGCGCAAGCGTTACGAACAGCTCGGCGTGGACGGACTCAAAGAGTTCTCCCGTCGACCGCACCGTAGTCCGCGCCGGCTGAACGCGGAGACCGAAGCGCTGATCTGCGAACTGCGGCGGACGCATCGGCGGTGGGGAGCTCGCCGGATCAGCTACGAACTCGGCCGCCGCGAAGTCGAGCCGGTGCCCTCGCACGCCACCGTGCGTCCGACGATGCCGAACATGCACGCTCAAGCGTCTCGGCCCGCACCGCACGCGCAGGGTTCAATACCAGTTCAAATTCCATACGCGGGGCCACCCGGCGCAGCCCATCGCGAGCAACGGAGGCCTCGTCATCGAACCTCGGTTCGCGTGGAGAACTCGGTGCTCCCACTGTCAGCAGATAAGCGATGCGGTCCACCCGAAGCGTGAGGGGATCTGGATGCGGGTGGACCGTCATTTGTTTGTGCCGTCGATGACAGTCGACAGGCCCGCGAGTAACGCTTGCAGGACGACCGTCCAGTCG
The DNA here is from genome assembly GCF_009649815.1 of Nocardia sp. SYP-A9097. GTDB lineage: Bacteria > Actinomycetota > Actinomycetes > Mycobacteriales > Mycobacteriaceae > Nocardia. The sequence goes on along the minus strand of NZ_WJIC01000027.1, from coordinate 93,316 downwards.
CCACCGAGGCGGTGGGCTCAGCCGGGCACCTGACCGACGACGATTTCCGCCTCAGTCGTATTTCACGCTCACGACACTGTGCACGCCGCTGTGACCGGTGTTGCTCGATTTCCTATCCGGGAACCGTGACACATGCAGATATGTTGCAAGCGTGGGGAATTCGACTTGTAGCTCGACCATCCCGAGGTCGCTGAGTTGGACTTGCCATATCTGCGCGCAGACGGTGCGAGCCGGTGGTTGGTGGCTGAGCTGGCCGCGGTGAAAAAGCCGGGTACGGGCGCGCCAGGCTCCGTCGGGGCCGTTCCAGGTGAACAGTTGCGTGGGGTCGTGGGTCCATCCCAGTGCGGTAGCGAGCTGGGGATGCAGCGCGAGCCATTCGCGGTGAACGGCGTCGGAGTGGAGGTGGCGGCCACGGACGATGAGATAGCGGTCGGTGGCGGCGGCAGGGGCGCCCTGGTATGGGTAGGCGCGTGCGGCTTCGGGCCACGTTTCCCAAGCGGCTCCGATAAGTTCGTCGGCGAGTTCTTCAGGGTCGCCGGTGGTTTCGTGATCGCCGATGGTCGTGATCAGGGTGCGGTGTTCGGCGAGCACGCTCCAGTGCAGGCGATGCCATCGCGAGGTTTCGGCGAGTACGAAAGGCTGGGTGTCGGCGTAGGCACGGCGATAGATCTGTGCTGCAGCGGCCGTCTGCGCACACCATCGGTCGGTGTCGTGATGGTCGGCGTCGTCGGGCTGCCATGGCAGCGGCATCGAGTCTGGCAGTGGCATCGGCGCGATCGCGGGCAGCCGGGTATCGATCAGCCCCAGCTTCTCGGGCAGTTCGGCGGCCGCAGTCCCGAGCCGTCCTGCATCGCTCAACTCGGCCAGGACCGCTGCTGTCGCGCGGCGACCGGCCATGTAGGACCACACTCGATAGTCGTGGCGTTGATCGCGGCGCCGCAATGCCTCGACGAGGCCTCGCTGTCCGTCACGCAGCCAGCGATCATCGAGCCCGGCAGCGATCGCTGCGCCGTGGCGCACCACGGTGGCGACGTCGAGCCTGACCATTTCCGCCAGCCGGAATCCGGCTCGACAACGCTGGCGGCGGCTCGCTGCCACTGGCCCCGTGCTTGTGAAATCCGACGTCGATCATCGGCCGAAGGTGACGTCGTCCAGCATGGTCGAGATCCGGTGGCATCGGCGGAAGTTGACGTCACCGGCTGGCGTGGCCTGCCGCTTCAACGAGTCTGCTGACGCACTATTCTGCCGATGAGCGTGTATATCTCGGGCGGCACGTGCGGACCCGGTACTACGCAGTGTCGCCGATCGAGTTGCCCGCGCATGTCTTCGGCAATGTTCATCAGGGTCGGGCGGTGTAAGCGGAGTGCTGCCATGCACCTTCACGCTCCAGCCAGGTGGTGAAATCCAGCAGTTCCGGATGGCATCGCCGCAGCGCCACGATGTCGGCATTCCAGCCTCCGACCTGGTTGGCGAACCGGTAGCCGGCGAGGGCGTCGGGGTCCTTGTCCGACAACGCTTCTCGTGGGATCGCTCGGTATTCGATCGGTTGTCCGAGGGACCGGCTCATGGCCTCGGCGATCTCGGTCATTGTCAGCTCGTCGCCCGCAAGTTCCACTGCGGCTCCGATGTATTCGTCCGGGTGAGTGAAAGCCCTCGCGGCAAAGACACCGATGTCGGTACCCGCGATCAGCTGCACGGGTACGTCCGGATGGATGACATCGGTGAGTACTCCCTCGCGCAAGCCGAAGCGGGGGTCGAGCTGGTTCTCCATGAAGCGCACCGGGCGTAATGCGGTGGTCGGCAGGCCGAGCCGAGTCGAGTAGCTCTCCAACTCCGCCTTGCTCTGCCAGCGGCGAATGCCGTGATCGGCGTCTGCAGCGCCGACCGAGGCGTAAACGAAGTGAGCAACACCTGCTGCCGCGGCCGCATCCGCGACATTGCGGCCCAGCCTCAGTTCATCGTCGACGGTGAAGCCGGGAGGTGTGCCAGGGTATCCCGTGGTCGGTTGCACGCTGAACACCCCATGAACACCCGCTGCCGCCGTATCCAGCGTTGTTCGGTCGCCCATATCGCCACGCGCCAGTTCCGCACCCGCCCCTGCCAACACCCGAGCACCCGCCGTGTCCGGGTCACGCACCAGCGCACGCACCCGCCAACCCGCCGCCAGCAGTGCGCGAGCCGTTGCGCCGCCTTGGGTGCCCGTCGCTCCGGTAACCAACACGATGTCCGACATCGCATCCTCCTCGAATAGCGCTGTTCGCCTGTATCGGCAATAAATGGGGATTGTCCCCGTTTAGCCGTCGGCTACAATACGGGGACTATCCCCGTTTTGCAATCGGAGTGTAATGACACCAGCCCTGAGCAGACCGGCCCGTGCCGATGCGCTGCGCAATTACGAGCTGCTCATCACCGCCGCCACCAATGCCGTCGCCGAACACGGCCCGCAGGTGCCGCTGGACGACATCGCACGTGCCGCCGGGGTCGGCAATGCCACGCTCTACCGCCATTTCCCGACCAGACAGGCATTACTGGAAGCGGTCCACCACGACCACATAGAGGCACTGGTCCACCGAGCCGGCGACTTGGCCACGGCACACGCCCCCGCCGAGGCGCTCAGGTTGTGGCTCGACACCGTTGTCGGACAGGGCAGCGCCACCCGAGGCCTCGCGGCCTCGCTGCTCGCAGTCATAGGCACATCGACCGAATCTTGGTGCCGGAAAGAAATATCCGCCGCGGCAACCGGCCTTTTGCAGCGCGCTCAAGACGCGGGCGAGATCCGTTCCGGGCTGACCGCACCCCAGTTACTGAAGCTCGTCAACGCGATAGCCCTTGCCATTGAAGGAGATCCGGACCGAACCCAGCAAGCCCGCACACTGCTGGACTTCCTCTTCGACGGCCTTCGCGTCCAAGCGTGACACTGTGCACGCGACAGACCTGTGCGCAGCTCGAACGGACTGGCCGAACGTTCGCCGATGCCGCTGATCGCGCTGCTCGGACTCGCACATACGGCCCGGCCCGGGATAGAACGGTCCTGGGCCGGGCAGGGATTGATGTGCCGGTCAGTTCGCCACGTTGTCGAATGTGCCGGCCTGGTAGGAGCCGCCTGTGGTCCCGGTGATCACCAGCAGCCGGTTGCGGCGTTGATCATGGCGACCAGGTAGACCAGGGCGGCGATCTGGTCGTCGTCGTAGTACTTGCGCACCAGGAACACTCCCGCCGACTCGCAGCAAAGATCTCACCGTGACGAACATCGCCTTCGACTCAGCAATTAGTACTGCAACGACACTCGGTGAGGGGGTGTCCGCGGCGTCGGTAGTGGGATAGTCGGGCCTGGTATTGGCTGCGGCGTCGCCATCTCGACCAGGCCCAGGTGTGGCTGGGGTCATGGTGGTGGGTGAGCACGAAAGCGACGAGTAGCCTGCGGATCTCCGGTAGTGTCAGTGCGATCATGCCTGCATCGCTGTCAGCGAATCCCCCCTTTGTAGCAGCAGCTTTGGATGCAGCCAGCCAGGCTGGGGCGAGCATCGACAGGGTGATGTGTGCATACCAGGCCCGCCAGGAACGGACCTGGTAGTGGTCGAGGCCGGCCTCGCCTTTGGCCTGCTGGAACGCTTCCTCGATGTGCCATCTGGATCCGGCCGTGAAGGCCAGATCGACCAGTCGGGCGTTGTGTGGGCCGTAGGCGAGGTAGTAGGCGATCTCGTTCGGGTTACCGATGCTGCGCCGCGCCAGCAGCCAGTGCCCACGCCCGCGCGCCCAGGTGCCTTCGATCTGGCGGCGTGCCCAGTCGAATTCGCGCGGCCCGTGGGCGCCGGCACCGACCGAAAGCCGCTGCCACGCCGAAGCCACGAACTCTGCGACCAGTGCATCGGCTCGGGTGGTGCGGTCGGCGCGGGTGGTGATCTGATGGTCGCAGCGAGTGGCCATCACGTAGAACACATCCCGTTCCTCGAGCCAGTCACGCAGATAACCTGCCTGGCCGTAGGCTTCGTCGGCGGTGAACCACGCGAAGGGCACCTGCGCGGCCAACATGCGCTCGAGCATGGCGATCACCTGCCGTGGCTTGGTGGCGAACCCGACCTCGTCGGGGATGCCGCCGTCGCGGCAACGCTCCCGATCGGTGGTCCACGATTCGGGAAGATAGAACTCCCGGTCGATCAACGCATGTCCATGCTTGGACGCATACGCCAAAAACACCCCGATCTGGCAGTTCTCGGTACGCCCGGCCGTGCCCGAGTATTGCCGTTGCACCCCAGCCGATTTCACGCCCTTCTTCAGGAAACCGGTCTCGTCGGCAGCGATCACCGCCTCGCGGTCACCCAGGTGTTCCACGACGTAATCACGCACATCGTCGCGGACCCCGTCGATATCCCAGTCCGCCTTCCGCAACAACCGCTGCATCCCCTGCGGGCCCAACTCACCAGCATGTTCGGCAACGGTCCACCCGTTCTTACGCTCCAAGCCCGCAACCAGCCCCGACACGTAATCACGCGCCCGAGCCCTCGGCTCGGACCGCGCGAACCGCGAACCCACCCTGCTGATCAACGAATCCAACTCGGCCACAACACGATCCAACACAACACACCAGATCTACCAGCACAGACACCACAAGTGTCGTTGCAGTACTAATACTCCAGCATCACTTCGTGATGTAATGCCCGTCTTCGCTGGTAGTGGGCTTGTTTTGCCTGGTGTTGGTGTCTTCGTCGCCATGTCGACCAGCGAAGCAGCCGGGTGGGGTCCGGGAGTGGGGTGATCAGGTGTGCCAGGAGACGCTTGATTTCGCCGAGCGTGAGTGGAATGAGGCCGCTGCCAATGCTTTTGGGGAGATCGCTGCGGTGACGGCGAGGTAGGTGTGGGCGAGCATGGCCAGGGTGATGTGCCGGTACCAGGCGTCGTAGCGGCGGACCTGGTACTGGTCGAGCCCGACCTCGGTCTTGGCGGTCTGGAAGCAGTCCTCGACCGACCAGCGGGCTCCGGCGACCCGGATCAGGTCGGTATCGGGAGTGCCGATCGGGGCGCCGCAGAGGTAGTAGGCGGTTTCGAGTTCGCCCTTGGTGTTGGGGGTCAGCGAGCGCCGGGCCAGCAGCCAGCGCCGCCATCCGGGGCCAGCTTCGCTGAGGGTAGGCAGCGTGGCCACGGCCCAATCGAACAAGCGAGGGCCTTTCGCACCTTCACCGCAGCTGAGCCGCTTCCACGCGTCCGCTGGCGCGTCGGCGACGACCTGGTCGGCGCGCCAACTGCCCGCCAGTGACACGATCGGCGCGCTGCTGGGTACAGCCACCACATACCCGACCCTGCGCCGTTCGAGCCAGGTCCGGAACTTCGAATCACCCCCGTAAGCCTCGTCGGCGGTGACCCAGCGGGCGGGCACGCCAGCGTCCAGGGCACGGGCCAGCATCCGTTGCGCCAGAACCTGTTTCGTCGCGAACTCGACCTCATCGGGCACCCCGGCGTCGCGGCCGCGGTCCCGATCGGTGGTCCACGACTTGGGCAGATATAGCTCCCTGTCGATCAGCGTGCGGCCCTTCGCGGTGGAGTACGCGCAGAACACACCGAGCTGACAGTTCTCGATCCGACCCGCCGTTCCCGAGTATTGCCGTTGCACCCCAGCGGATTTCACTCCCTTCTTCAGGAACCCGGTCTCGTCGACAACAAGCACACCGTCCGCATCGCCCAGGTGCTCGACGGCATACGCGCGCGCGTCGTCGCGGACTCCGTCGACGTCCCACGCCGCTTTGTTCAGAAGCCGCTGCATCCCATTCGGCGTCTGATCACCCGCGGCTTCTGCCAAGGTCCAGCCGTTTTTCCCCGCCAGCGGCGCGAGCAGGCCCCGCACATACGCTCGCGCCCGCAACCGCGGCTCCGCCCGATGAAAACGCCCCGCCACCCGCGCGAACAACTCCTCGAGCCCAGCCGTCCACGCAACCAGATCCTCATCAACCAGCACGAAACGGCCCCGGAATCCTGAAGCTGGCCCCAGCCCCAAAGTAGCTTCGCGCTCAGCGCGATTGGTCTACTGTTGCCGGTCGTGCGTCAGGAGTGGTCGACCGAGGATTTGGTCGGGTCGTGGACGCTGGTCGGTGAGGACTGGCGGTTGCTGGGCAACAAGTCGGGGGCGACTCGCGTCGGTTTCGGTCTGTTGCTGAAATTCTTCGAGCTCGAGGGCCGGTTCCCTGCCGGGCCGCAGGAGCTACCGGCCGCTGCGGTGGCGTAGATGGCCGAGCAGGTGAAGGTCGATCCCGCGCTACTGGATGCGTACCGCTGGAGCGGCAGCACGATCGAGTACCACCGGGCACAGGTACGGAACGCGTTCGGCTTCCGGGAATCATCGCGCAGCGACGAGGACAAGCTCGCGTCGTGGCTGGCGGCAGAAGTGTGCCCGGTCGAGTTGCGCGAGGAGCAGTTGCGCCACGCGCTGCTGGTGCGGTGCCGGGCCGATCGGGTCGAACCGCCGGGCCGTATCGACCGGATCATCGGGTCGGCACGCACGACGTTCGAGAAACGGTTCTGCGAGCGCACCGTGGCACGGCTCAGCGCACTGTCGATCGACCGGTTGAGCAACCTGGTCGCGATCGGTGCGGCCCCACTCGCATCGGGCCGGAATCTGTTGGCGGAGTTGAAGTCCGATCCCGGCAAGGTCAGTTTGGAGACTCTGCTGCGGGAAGTGGACAAGCTGGCGGCGGTGCGGGCGCTCGAGCTGCCACCGGACTTGTTCACCGACGCGAGTGAGAAGCTGGTCGACTCCTGGCGGGCGCGTGCGGCACGCTCGTTCCCGTCGGATCTGCGAGATATGCCCAAGCCGATCATGCTGACGCTGCTGGCGACGTTGTGCTGGGTGCGGTCAGCGGAGATCACCGACGCACTGGTGGATCTGCTGATCGAACTGGTGCACAAGGTGAACACGCGGGCGGATCGGCGAGTGCAGAAGGAGCTGACCGAGGATCTGCGCCGGGTGCGGGGCAAAGAGAACATCCTGTTCCGGCTCGCACAAGCCGCAGTCGAGCACCCCGACGACATTGTGCGCGACGCCCTCTACCCGGTAGTCGGGGAGAAGACGCTGCGGGAGTTGGTGAAAGAGGCCAAGGCCAACGACCAGGTGTTCCAGGCGCGGGTGCGCACTGTGCTGCGCAGCTCGTATTCGAATCACTATCGGCGGATGTTGCCGGCGTTGTTGGCGGCGTTGGATTTTCGGTGCAACAACACCGCTTATCGGCCGGTCATGGTGGCGATGGAGTTGTTGGCGCGGTACGCGAGTATCGACGGCAAGGTCCGCTTCTACGACACCCACGCGCTCGCTCCGCTCGAGGGTGTGGTGCCGAGAGCGTGGCGGGAGGCGGTGGTCGATGAGAAGGGCCGCGTCGAGCGCATCCCGTATGAGTTGTGTGTGCTGGTCGCGATGCGGGACGCGATCCGACGACGTGAGATCTACATCGACGGCGGGAACAGGTGGCGCAACCCCGAAGACGACCTGCCCGGCGATTTCGACACCGCGCGCGAGGTGCACTACGCCGCGATCCGCCAGCCCCTGGACCCGACCGAGTTCATCAGCGGGTTGAAACAGCGGATGAGTCAGGCGCTGGCCCGCTTCGATACCGGTCTGGCCGAGAACACCACTGGTGGTGTCCGGTTGACGCGGCGGCGGGGTGAGCAGTGGATCAGTGTGCCGAAGCTGGAGAAGCTGCCCGAGCCGGAGCACCTGGAAACCATCAAGGCCGAGGTCGCAAGGCGTTGGGGCACACTCGATCTGCTCGATGTGCTCAAGGATGCCGATTTCCTGTCCGACTTCACCGCCGAGTTCACCTCGGTGGCCTCGCTCGAGGTGATCGACCGCGACACGCTGCGAAGACGGCTCCTGCTCGATCTGTTCGCGCTCGGGACGAACATGGGTATCCGCGCGATCGTGAACACCGGTGAACACGAGGAGTCCGAGGCCGCGTTGCGGCATGTACGTCGACACTTCATCACCCGCGACAACCTGCGCCGCGCGACCACGAGGCTGGTGAATGCCACTTTCGCCGTACGGGATCCGCAGTGGTGGGGCACCGGCACCTCGTGCGCCAGCGATTCGAAGAAGTTCGGGTCGTGGGAGTCGAACTTGATGACCCAATACCACCAGCGCTACGGCGGGTACGGGGTGATGATCTATTGGCACGTGGAGCGCCGCAACGTGTGCATCTACTCCCAGCTCAAATCGTGCTCCAGCTCGGAAGTGGCGGCGATGATCGAAGGATTGTTGCGGCACTGCACCGACGCGGAGATCGACACCAACTACGTCGATACCCATGGCGCGAGCGTGGTCGGGTTCGCCTTCACCGAACTGCTGGGATTCAAGCTGCTGCCCCGGATGAAGAACATCGGGTCCATTCGGTTGTACCGGCCCGACGACACCGCCGTGTACGGGGAGCTGGGACCGGTGCTGACCAGACCGATCCGGTGGGAACTAATCGCGCAGCAGTACGACCAAATGGTCAAATACGCGACCGCGCTCCGCCTGGGTACGGCCGAATCGGAATCGATTCTGCGCCGGTTCACCCGCGGCGGCCCGAAACACCCCACCTATCAGGGGTTGGAAGAGTTGGGACGGGCGGTGCGCACGATCTTCGCCTGCGATTTCTTGGCGTCGGAAGAACTGCGGCGGGAGATCAACAGCGGGTTGCAGGTGGTGGAGAACTGGAACTCCGCCAACACGGTGGTCTTCTACGGCAAGGACTCTCAGCTCACCGGGGCCGACCGCGAGCACGCGGAGGTGTCGATGCTGGCGCTGCACTTGCTGCAATCGGCGATGGTGCACATCAATACCCTGCTGCTACAAGCGGTTTTGGAGGATCCGGAGTTCCACGATCTGGTCGGCGACGACGAACGCCGGGCGATGTCGCCGTTGTTCTGGTCGAATATCAACCCCTACGGCCGATTCCGGCTCGACATGGACACCCGCCTGGACCTGGGTCGAGAACGCTTCGCAGGCTAGGGAATTGGACGACCAGCGTTGGTCCGAGGACTTGCCGGAACCCACCCAAGGAAATAGAGTACTCATTCATAATGAATGAGGTACATAAATCCCACCCGGATGCGGTGCGCGGCGCGGACGGCCTGCTCTACAACCCCGGTGTCCGAGGATCGATGGGAACGTTCGCGGCGGGCGAGGACACCCTGCCTCTCGAGGCCGCCGCCGCACTCCGCTCGGCCTGGCAGGCGGTCGATCGGCTGCGCTCACAAGGTGCCGGCGGTCGCGGACTGAGCACCGGGGCACTGGATGTGTTGGCCCGGCTCGCCGTTGCCGATCACGACCTGAACGTCGGAGAGTTGGCGCGCGCCTGCGGGGTGACCTCGCGCAATGTCACCGGATTGGTCGACACCCTCGAGCGCGACCGCCTGGCCGAACGCATTCGCGATCCACAGGATCGCCGCTCAGTGCGGGTCGTGATCACCGCGACCGGTCGTGAGTGGCTGGAGTCGTTCCGGCAACCGACTCAGCGGGCAATGTCGGCCATCTTCGCCGGATTCACCCCCGACGAACTCGCACAACTGCAGGACCTGTGCCTGCGGGTTGTGGACAACCAACACCGGATCGAGCAATACCTCGCCACCGGCGACACCGACCGCTCGACCTCATAACACCACGCCCCGGAGGATGACATGACAACGACCGATTCCACGACACGACGCACCGTCCGGGCGTACCACGACGCCCGCTACCGCGGTGACGTCCAGTCGGCCTCCGAACAACTCGGCGACGGCTTCACTTTCCGCAGCCCGTTCATCGAGTCCGCCAGCCCGACAGGACATCTCGCGGGCATGGAGGAATTCTTGAAGATCGTCACCCGCGTGGAGATGATCAGCGAGTTGTACGGCGACACCGACGCCGTGCTGATCTACAACGTCCACACCGACTCGCCGGTCGGTACCCAGCGCACCGCCGAGCACTTTCGCATGGACGCCGGCCGAATCACGGCGATCACGCTCATCTTCGACGCGACACCCTGGCAGGCCATCATGGCCACCCGACCTCAGGATGCCGGGCGCTGATAGATGTTTTGCGACTGATGCCGGATTTTCCTGGCTACCAGGGAAATCCGGCCCGCAGGGGTTTACGGCCCTGGATCTTCAGCCGCGATCGGCCCCGTCGTAGCGGCGAGGTACCGGTGCAAAGAGGTCTTTGGGATGCCGGTCTTACCCGCGATCTCGCCGAGGCTGGCACCTTGTTCACGCAGGAGGCGGGCGTAATCGATCTTATCGTCGGGGTGGGCGTTCGGCCTGCCGATGCGCGGCCCTTGGCCTCGGCGACGACGCGGGCGTGGGCCGCACGTTCGGCGGTGAAGGTGCGTTCCATCTCCGCGAACAGCGCCAGCAGCAGAAACGCGATGCGGCCCAGGCCTTCATCGCCAGTGTTGATCGGCAGCGGGTCGCCCAGCGAGCGCACTCCGATTCCCTTGTCCTGCAAGTCGTGTACGAGGTTGAGCACCTCCCGCAGGTTCCGGCCGAGCCGATCGAGGGTATAGACGACGATGGTGTCGCCGGCGCGGGTGTAGTCCAGCAGTTTCGTCAGGCCGGGCCGGTCCACGGTGGCGCCGGTCTTCTTGTCGACGAAGATCCGCTCGTCGGGGATGCCCGCCTCGCCGAGCGCGGCGAGTTGTCGTTCGAGGCTCTGTTTGGTCGTCGACACTCGGGCGTAGCCGAGGTCGAGTCCGGCGGCGGGGTGGCGTGTGTCGATGCCCATGCGGGGAATGTACCGAAAGTCGTTGCCGTACGGTCCTTTCGGAACAGTTCTCGTGGAACAACTTGTGGAACGAATTGCGTGCGGGTCCGCCCTGTTCGTGCGTTGACGACCGAGGTCGTTCACGCTCGCCCTGTGGTCGTTCCACTTCCATGGAAGCGGAACGATGGGCGGGCGGCGTTTCCCCCCATTACTCCGGGACTGTGAGTCTCGGTGAGAGGGTGAGAGGACATCGACGCTCGGCCGAATCCACGACCGGCAGGGCCGACGTTCCGAATCTGCTCTGGTCACATCATCGGCTTCGGCATCGACAACCTGGAAGCCCCGTCCACGACCTCGTTGCCAACACACGCAGCTATGCGAAGAACGCGGCCAATTCCCGGGCGACCAGAGCAGGATTTCCTCGATTGTCCGGCCCCATGTGGTCCAGGGCCGGGAACTCGATCCGGTGCGATCGGGGCACGATGGCCGCCAACTCGTCGAGGCTCTGCCTGAGATAGTCGGCGGATCTGACCCCGCCCAGGAGCAATACTTCAGCGGTTACCCCGGCGAAGTCCGTGATGGCGTCCCCGGGATCGGTGTGGGTCTCGAACTGCATGGTGGGAATGAGTTCCTTCAACGAGACGTCGTCACCAGCGACTTTCTTCGCCTCACCCGCCAAGACAAGTCTTACCGCCGGAGTCAGCAGGGATCGCGGCATCAGGGTGAAGAGCCTGGACGCGCGGGTGCCCTTCAGCACGGTGACGAATGCCGCAGCCGGGTTTGCGCGGGCGATCTCCCGGTTGTAGCGAGCCATCCACCGCGGCGGGTGTTCGATCAACAACGGCGGCTCATAGATCGCCACCTTCTGCACGGCGGACACCCGCAGTGCCACCCGCAGCGCGATGATCGCACCCGAACTCAACCCGAAGAGATACTGTGCCCCGGTCTTCGTCAGGATCGCCGCGACGTCCTCACAGTCCTTATCGATGCAATAGCCATCACCGGGCGGCCCACTCAGACCCCGACCGCGCCGGTCCGGGACATAGACGGTGAAATCACGGCTCAGTGCCGCCGCGAGATCACTGAAATTCTGCGAAGCCTGAAGTGCCCCATGCAGTAACACGCACCCGGGACCGCTACCGAACTGACGATAACCAACGAGAGTGCCGTCGGCGGAAACCACAGAATCGGTCGTATAGCTGTGCGCTGACGAGGTCATGACCTCACGCTAGAACCTCAACTTCGCTTGATGTCAACAGCAGTGAGAATCACTGAACGCGACTTCGAAAACCGACACCAAGGAAGCGGAACCGATCGGCCAACCGGCTACCACCCAAGGCAAACGAACCGGGATCGCTTCAGGCGGCCTCACTTTGGGGCTGGGGCCAGCTTCAGGATTCCGGGGCCCTGTTCGGCTGAACCGCCGGTCGGAATATACCTGCCTGGCATCCTCATAGCCCGTGACGACCCAGCACGGATTTCCGTAGGGCAGTTTGAGACGGGCAAGTCCATTGTTGTTGCGAACCTCGTCGAGTACCGGGTCCAAGCCCAAACTTCTCGGTGCGCGCGACGGAAAATCATGCATTGGCACTTCAGACATCGAAATCTTCTATCTCTGTATTATTTCGTGACATTGCTCAGGTCGTCGCGTCCCGTCCCGGGTTGCCGCGCTCCCCATTCCTCCTGGCTCGGGGCACCCGTCACGTCGAGACTGCCGGTCAAATAGGCAAGCGAGCTGACCGAACAGGAACCGAAGCGACCGAATTCGTCGTACAAGCTCGATGTACCGACCGCGAGCCCGGCACCGGATGTGTGATTGTCGGCCTCCAGGCCGATCGACAACCCAGCCGGCATCCGCGCCAGAACAATCGTCACATCATGGTTTATGTATCCGATACCCGTGTCGCCCCAGCTGGTCAACGTATTGGTGAGTTCACCCACCATTGCCGTGCGAACAAATGGCGACGATTCCTCGCCGTTGACCAGCCCGGTCTGATTGATCCACAACCGCTTGCGGCTGGCGTTCTGATGCTCGGACATCATCAGGCTCCAGCTCTCCCCGTGCGCATCGCTACCCCAGCAGATTCCCGGCGTGGACATCGCGGCACGAAGCCGACCCGGCGGGACATACGAACCAGTCGGAGGATTCCATCGCCGACCGCTCGGTTCCCGCGACGGACGCGCGAAGACGGCTGGCGCACGTGCAATCGGCTGATCACCCTGGGCTATCAATGCATCCGCGATCCGGACGTTCCGCCCGGTGCGAACTCGGGTGGTGGTAACGCTGGTCTCCTCGAACCGGCCCTGCCGGAAGATATCAATGGTGAACCGGGCCGGTGTCAGTTCGTCACCTTCCGAGTGCTCATGTTCAACGACGTGTGCGGCCAAACCAGCAACGGCCGCACCATTTATCCGATCGGCCGACCATTGACTTGCCGCAAGAGGAAGCTGATGAAAATTCCCGCCCCGGCGCTCGAAGAATGACATAACTCTCCCTAGTATTCAATCCCCATGCCGACCGCCATCATTCGATCTCGAATACTGTCCGGAAGAATTGCGATTCCTGCGAGTACGCGACGCCCCGGGGGCGATACGTTGTCGGACGAGTGCCACGCCGAACGGATCTACCTCGCCGGACACTCACTCGCCAGCTGCAGCAGACTCACCGGCTTCCCCGCCAGCACCATCAGAGATGCCCTGCACACCCGCGACACACCAATGCGGCCGGCCGGAGGCCGCCGACAGGCCGCACACACCCCGCTACATCGACGCCATGCGCACCAATCCCGGGCTCGCCCCCGCACGTGCGGGGAGCACCCGGACTCCACCGCGTTGACCCACCACTGGTAGGGCACCCCCGCGTGTGCAGGGAGCACGCGGCCCCGGTCACCAGCGCTCACCCGGCACAACGACTGTGGCTCATCTGGGCGTCGGGATCGCGTGTGGCGTCGAGTCGATGTCGCGGTCGGGTTGGGCGTACATGAAGGGCGACTCTCCGTTCGGCCCCCGCGGCCCGGTCATCCTGCTCGACACCATGTGGGCGGGTGCGGGCGGTCCGGCCAATCCGGCGCTGCTGGCTCGCAATGCTTACATCGGAATGATCGAGACAGCACAGAACGCTGCCGACCGCTACGGGCTGACCAGAGAGGAAATCGACGCGTTCGCGCTCCGGACACAGCGAAATGCCAAGGCGGCCAGGGATTCCGGGCGGCTGGCCAAGGAGATCATGCCGGTGGAGATCGCCGCGACGAGGAAGACCCCCGCCCGCCTGTTCGAGCACGACGAATTCATCCGCGACGACACCACCGCCGAAAGGCTCGCGGCGCTGCCCCCGCAGCCGGGGACGACGCAGATGACCGCAGGGAACTCGACGCCCCCGACAGACGGGGCCAGCGCACTGGTGCTGGCTTCGGGTGAACGAGCGGCCGAACTCGGAGTGGAACCGCTGGCACGGGTGGTGTCCTCGGCGGTGTACGGGATCGATCCGCTCTACATGGGTCTGGCTCCGGCCTGGGCGCTGCCACTGGCGATCCGACGCGCGGGCCTGACACCCGAGCAGATCGACGTATGGGAAGTACACGAGGCATTCAGCGCCCAAGCCCTGGGCGTGCTGCGTGAACTGCCCAACCAGCTGGACGGCTTCATCATCCCCGACGAGGAGCTGACACCCAACGGCGGCGCGGTGGCAATCGGTCATCCGTTCGGCGCCACCGGCGCCCGCTACTTCCTGACCTTGGCCACCGAACTGCGGGAACGCAATGCGCGCTACGGCGCGATCGGAGTCTGCATCGGATCCGGTCAAGGAGTCGCAATCGTCCTCGAAAACCCGTCCGCCGCCTGAGAAATCTCACCGAAGGAACAACCTACGGGGTTCCTCAGGCAGCAGGCTTGCGGTGTGGTGCTCGGCGCTCGTGGATCTCCAGCGGCAGGCGCCGAAGGCCCGCGCGCGGTACACCGGTTCACTGGCGGGTCAGCCACTCCGACAACCGCGTCTGGGCGAGGTTCGCACCCGGCCCGGGCAACAGCTCGCGGTCCGGCAGCGCCCCGAAGTACCGCGCATGTGGATCGGTGATCACAATGCGCGGATCGTGGCGTGCGGCCAGCACGGTGCCGATCCACCGGTCCAGGCCGAACACCTCCGGCCCCGCAACCTCGACAATGCTGTTCAACGGGTCGCCCGCCGCGGTCCCGCTTACGGCCGCGGCCACATCCTCGGCGGCCATCGGCTGCACGGCCGCGCCGGACAGCCGCACCGAGCCGTCGGCGGTGGCGGAATCGGCGATCTGCCCGGCGAATTCGAAGAACTGGGTGGCGCGCACGATCGAGTACGGCAGCGCGGAAGCTGTGATCAGTTCCTCCTGCGCCACCTTCGACCGGAGGTATCCGGACTCCGGCAGCCGGTCGGTGCCCACCACCGACAGCGCCACGTAGTGCCCGACACCGGCGGCGCCGGCGGCGTCGAGAAGGGTCCTGGTGGACGTTCGAAAGAATTCCATGACGTCGTCGTCCTGGAACGACGGCGAGTTGGAGACGTCGACTACCACGTTCGCATCGTGCAGTACCTCCTTCACTCCCTCGCCGGTGAGTGTGTTCACTCCCCTGCTGGGCGAAGCCGGAACCGCCTCCTGGCCACGTTCGCCGAGCCGAGCCACGACCTTCGAACCGATCAGCCCGCTGCCACCGATAACGACGATCTTCAATGCTCACTCCTTCCACTCGAGCCCTTGCCGGTCAGACTCCGGCCGGCGACCGGGCTGCGATCACAGTCCTGTTGTCAGGACCACGCGGAACCGGGCTTTACCACTGAGGGCGTGGCGATATGCGGCGGGCGCATCGTCGAGCGGCCGCTCTTCGATCATGGCCCGGATGCCGGTGATGGCGGCGAAGTCGAGGGTGCGTTCGATGTCGCGGGCGGTGCCGGCCGGGTGCCCGCGCACTGCCCGGGACTGGAAGATCAGCTGAAAGGGGCTGACCGGGATCGGCGTCGGAACCGCACCGATGACGATCAGTTCGCCGTCTGTGGACAGGCCGTCGATGGTGGCGGCCATCGCCTCGGAGCTCGCGGCGGTGGCTTGCACGACGCGGGCGCCGCCGAGACTGCGGAGTTCGGCGGCTACATCCTGGGCTGTGGAGTCGATGTAGTGCCGGGCCCCGAGTTTTCTAGAGAGCGGTTCCTTGTCCTCCCCCCGTGCGATCGCAACGGTGTCGAAGCCCATCTTCGCGGCGAACTGGACACCGAGGTGCCCGAGCCCTCCGATGCCGAGGATCGCGACCAGATCGCCGGGGCGGGCCTGGCTACGGCGCAGCGAGTTGTAGGTGGTCACTCCCGCGCAAGCCATCGGTCCGGCGTCGACCGCGGTGAACCCGTCGGGGATGCGGGCGATCGCGCTCGCCGGCACGACCACGGCTTCGGCGTAGCCCCCCGGATACTGCCAGCCCGGCACCTGGAGGTTCTCGCAATGCATGAAGTCCCCGTCACGACAGTGGTCGCAGTACAGGCACGCACCGCCGAACCAGCCGACAGCCACCCGATCGCCGGGACGCCAGCGGGCGACGCCGTCGCCGACCGCGTCGATGCGACCCGCGATCTCGTGACCGGGCGTCAGCGGGAACGTCACACCGGGCAACGCATTGGTGACGAACGCATTGTCGGAGTGGCAGATACCGCAGGCTTCGATGGTGACCCGCACCTGTCCGGGCCCTGGATCGGGTATGTCGCGAGTGGTCAAGAACAGTTCGCCGTCCGGGTGGTCCACCTGGACGGATCGGATGCTGGGCATCAGAAGAACTCCCTCCGGCCGTGAGCGGGCGTGCCATGCAGTTCGCGCAGAATCGCTGCAGAGATCGGTTGGCATCGAACAGAACCGGGGCACCTTCGAGGGTAATGCCCCCGCCCGTCCGGGTCGAGACAAAGCCTGGTTAGACGGCCGGGGACCGGGGACCGATCAGAGTTCGGGACTTTCGACGACACCGTCCGGATCGCACACTTGGATATGTAAGCAACCGGCTGGCAACAC
The DNA here is from genome assembly GCF_009649815.1 of Nocardia sp. SYP-A9097. GTDB lineage: Bacteria > Actinomycetota > Actinomycetes > Mycobacteriales > Mycobacteriaceae > Nocardia. The sequence continues at coordinate 76,600 of NZ_WJIC01000027.1, read as the reverse complement.
AACAAGGGTGCAGGCAATGAACACCACAGGGGTTCCCGCGCTGAAGCTCGAGGCGGTCGTCATCCCGGTCGCCGACGTCGACCGGTCGAAGAGGTTCTACGAAGGTTTGGGCTTGCGCCTCGACGCCGACTTCGAATTCGACAACGGCTTCCGGGTCGTGCAATTCACGCCGCCGGGTTCGCCGACGTCGATCCAGTTCGGCACCAACGTCACCACCGCGGAACCCGGCACGGCGCAAGGCCTGTACCTGGTGGTCTCCGACGTTCAGCAGGCGCGCGACACGCTCGCGGCCCAAGGCGCGGAGATCAGCGAGGTCTTCCACCCCGGCGCCCCCGGGGCACAGTTCCAGCCCACGTCGGGCGATGGACGCGTGGCGGGACCAGCGGACGAGCGGGCGAGCTACGGGTCCTTCGCGGCCTTCACCGACCCCGACGGCAACGCCTTCCTGCTCCAAGAAGTCACCACCCGTCTCCCGGGCCGTATCGAGACCACCGAGACGGCGTACGCCACCACCAGCGACCTGGTCGACGCACTGAAACGCGCCGCTGCCGCCCATGGCGAACACGAGGCCCGCAACGGCGGCCAGTACGACGCGGCCTGGCCCGAGTGGTACGCGGCCTACATGGTCGCCGAGCACCACGGCGATCAGCTACCCGAATAACCGACCCGCACGACATCGAACAAGAAGAAGAACGATGACCACCATCCATATGCACGCGAACACGCGTGTGACACCCGAGGAATACGTCGCGGCCCTCACCGACTTCGGTCCGGACCGTTCGAAACTGCTCGGCAACAGCAACAACGCCTACCTCCAGGTGCACACCCGGGACGACCACCACGCGGACGTCACCGAAGGAGCCAGCGGAGTCTGGGAGCGGCTCCAGTACGACTGGACCAACCCGCAGCACGTGGTGCTGACCACCACCGAGTCCAACGCGTGGGGCCACGCCTCCGGACACACCTACGACCTGACCCGGCGCGCCGACGGCACCACCGATATCGACTACGTCGTCGTGCGCGAGGGCAAGAACCTGCGCGGCTGGTTCCTCGGAGCGGTACTCGCCACCGTCGGCAAGAGCGTGCTGACCAAAGCGTTCCGCAACTCGGTGTCCGCGATCGAGGCCCGCGAGGAACCGCGGTCGTAATGGTCGTCGACAAACATCACCATCAGCCGACACCCACCGATCACATCGCACGGGGTCCCGCGCCGAACAGCTCAGTCGTGGGTGTGTGAGTGATCGTCGAGTAGATCGCTTTGATGCACATGACCATGCGAATGCACAGTCCCATCCTCGTGTGGACCACCCCGGTTTTGGGGGAGACCGTTGGATCTGGAGAGGATCGACGGTATGGCAGGGAACTCGAGATATCCGGCGGAGCTGCGTGAACGTGCGGTGGCGTTGGTCGCGCAGTACGAGCGTGAGCTGGGTGGAGGCCGGGGCGCGATAGCCCGGGTAGCGCGTGATCTGGGCGTTCACAAAGAAGCCCTGCGTCACTGGGTGAAGCAAGCCAAGACCGCCGGCGTTCGATATCACGCGGTGATGCTCGAACAGGAAGGTTGCCGCCAACGCGGGTAACGGTGAGGAGCGACCCTCCGCCTTCGCCGCTCCAGGCTGGAGCGGCGAAGATGATCACTTCGCTTGCTGGATTGCCCAGGGAAAGGACGTGGTGGATGGAACGACAGACGAGCCCGGGAAGGGGGCCTGCGCGGTCAGGTAGCAGTCGTCCGTGCTGTAGCTGCGGATCGTGAACGTATTCGGGAGGGTGGAGTTGGGGGCCTCTTCGATCGACCACCACGAACTCTTGTCGGATGCATCCTTGGTCACGATTACCCGAGATGCATTCCCGTCTGGCAGCGTGAGGAAGAGCTCGGAAGAGGGGAAGGCGATCGTGTAACCGGCTTCGGCTTCGTCGTCGGTCTTGATCGGTTGGATGTTGAGTGTTGTTGCCGGACCGGGCTGGAGAGCTACGGGCTCACCCTCTTGGCCGGTGTGGGTGCTCATGCATCGAGATTCGAAGGGGCCGGTACCAGGTTTGATGGAGTAGCGCCCAGAGAGTGTGGTCATGATGCTGATCTCCTTGTCGAATGCCTTGGGCCACGGTGTGATTCACCGCCACAAGGGCAGAGCGACGAGGGAGCTGTCCCCGAAAATGTTTGGGGGTGAGGGGCATTGACCGGCAGCCGACCTATCAGGTCGTGGATTGGTGGAGCACTCTCGACCACTGGCCGCACTGAACCAGTTTCGAGCGCAGTGATCGATGTGTCAAGGGGGGCAAATACTTTGGGCATGCTGCCGACTCTGGCCTCTCTCCCATGCCGTTCGGCATACGTTACTAAGGCGAAGTAGCCGTAGCATCGATTCTGGAACGGCTGGCCGCCCGCGCGAACGTCTCGATCACCGGCCAGCCCGACCCCGCGCGCCTGCCGACAGAAGGCCCCACACGCGTGGTCGATGCCCTGAACTCGGCGCTCTCGGGCCGCGACGCGAAGCTGAAAGGCGGTCAGGCCGGTGCCGCCGGCGAAGTACTCGCGGGCGACTGGCCTGGATATGCGGATGAATCTGGAGCATCTCGATGCGCGCCGCCATGATCATGTCGGAGCGGTGGACCTGGCACCTGCTCAGGTGTGGGCACCTGGTAGCGGGATTCACTCACTGCGCACCCCCGAGTTGCTTGCGCAGCTGCGCCTCGGCCTGGTCGAGCAGTGCCCGGACATGGCCGTAGGCGGCCAAGTAGTCGACGGTGGTGGGTTCGGCGCTCGCACCGGCGCGAGTCCGTGCCGTGTGCTCGGCCTGTTCGGAGATCTCGCGTTCGACCGCGCCTGCCAACACGCGAACAGCCTCCTCCGCGTGGGCGGCGGCAGCTTCGGCAGGATGGGTTCGCTCCCATTCGCGGGCCGCGCGGGCCGCGTCGCTCAGCAGCAGAGAGCGGCAGGCTGCAGCGATCCATGCCGACAAATCACCCCCGTCCGATTCCCGGATCCGGGCCAGCAGCGCGTCATCGATGGAAATCGTTGCGGTCGCCATGCGCGACAAGGATAGGCCGACCACCGCACGCACCAGCCCGGAACCGGACCCCGTTCATTCGGCGATCGTGAACTTCCTGGTTTGCCGGATCTCCTGGAAACTGTCGTAGTCGTTCTCGCGTCCCAGGGCCTTGAGCAGGGCCTTGAACTTCTCGGCGTTCAACCTCGGCTCCAGCGACTTTTCGAACAGCTCAGGCTCCCTGTCTTGAACCAGGTCCGGGTTGATACGACGGCTCTTGACACCCGTGTCCCAGGTCGCGACTCCCTCGATGCCGGTGGCGGTGCCGATGGCGAGTTTGAGTTCGGTCTCCACCCACGCCAGTTCCGCGGCGACCCGGTCGTATTCCTGCTTCACCCGCTGCTGCTGCTCATACAACGCGATCCACTGACCCCGCAGCTGGAGAGTCCGCGCGTCGCTGGGCAACACGGTGGGGTCCGGTTCGAGGGCTTCGAGTTCTTCGGTCCTGCGCTCCTTGGGTAACTCCTCGGTGAGCCACGCTCGGCACTCGGAGAACACCTGTGCGGCTTCGGTTTCGGTGAGGTGGTAGATCTCGCTTCCGCCTTCGGTGCTGCGCCGGTGGCCCCAGGTGTCCTTGATGCGTTTCTCGAGGGCCTTGTACTCGTCGGTTTCGATAGCATCGAACAACGACAACGGCTCGGGACACGAGGTTTGCAGCGAGGATTTTCGCTTCGCGGGAGTCATCGTGGTTTGGCCGATCTTGAACTTCGGGAGCAGACCGAGGTGAAATGCGTAGAGATATCCCATTTGTGGCGAATTCCTTTGCGTCGGTGAACTTTCGGGCAACGAGCACCCAATCGGGTTTCCGGATGCTCCCACGCCTCACCGACAGGTTCCGACCCGGCGCGTGGCGTATTTTCGCAGGTAGAACGGTCGGTTTCGTTCTGCCGCGGACTTGGACCGGTGAGGGGCGGTGGTACCACCGGCTCGATGCCCCGCTCACCATCGCGGGATCGAATCCTCATTCACCCGCTGCACGCCCCCACTCGGATCCGGTTGTGTACGTAACGAATCCGTCGAATCGACTTTCTGCACTATTAGAGAATGAAACTCACGGACTCCGGAGTGTCTGTCGAAGTGATCCGCCGCCGTCGCGGGCACGCCAAAACCGAAACCACCCAGATCTACGCCCAAGCACGGGATGAACTGGTAGACAACGAAATCCGTGCCGCCCGCCGGTAGTCGCTCGATCGCAGCGCTCACTTGCGGATCTGCCCCCTCGCTGCGGTGATACGGAAGGTCAGCGTGCCCATTGGTGTGGCCCCAGCACCCGGCCATGCACCCGCCCTGGAGTGCATTTTTGGCCTAGAGGGAGTACCCGAGGTCGCGTTCACGGCGTGGGCTCTTGCTCGGGCCATGTGGACCGTGGGTCGGTGTGGTGGCGTGTTGTGCCTGAGGGCGCCGCCGGACCGCAGCCGACGGAGGATGCGCGAAGCCTGCCTGCACGGCGGCCCTCATCGCCTTCTCGTCTGCCTCGCGCGCCTGACTCAGGGTCCGGCGCGCGGTGGCCCATGCCTGGTTGCGCAGATCCATCAATGCAGCGAACTCGATATCGACGCGGGCCCCGGTTTCGAGATGGTGATCGATGCGCTCGAGTCGATCGATGAGCTGACGGGCCTGCTGCACGTTCGGTGCAGGCGTGCTGGCCAGGATGTCGATGGCGGCGCGGTACTGCGGGGCCACGCAGCCCTCGGAGTTCGGACCGAGGGCGCTCCGGCCCTTCGTCGCGGTGAGCAGGTCGCGCACGGCCTGCTTCTCCTCGCGCTCACACAGGTTGGTGACGTAGGCGTAGAGCCGAGGCAGCGCCCACATCGGCAGTGAGTCCGGTTCGAACGCTTCACCGCACCGACCAATGTCATCCAGGGTGGTGGCCACCTGGGCGTAGTCGGCGAGGCATCGAGCCTCGCGCACCTGATCACACGCTGCCAGCAGACGGTTTTCGAGGTAGGCGTGGCGTTGCATCGACCGGCGCGCCTGATCGTCGACCGCGGCCTTGCCGCCCGCCCGCAGGTAGCTGTACAGCATCAGCGCGCGAAACTCGTCGCTGTGTCCTTCATCGAGAGCTTGCGCGATCGGCTCGAGCGCCACGAGCTCCGATCGGATCCGCTGGTAGTGCTCCAGCGCGCCGGACTCGCGCACCGCACGCAGCCGGTCCCACAACCCCAGCAGCTCGTACTCGAATTCGCTCATCCCCCAGCTCCTTTCGACTCACGCCGATGCTATCCGTGGCACCGGCCGCTGTCGTGGAAGCCGCCACACTCCACGGACGCCTGGCCTTGGAGTCGGTCCCGACTGCCGCCGGAATCGTGGACACGTATCGACGTGGACCCAGTCGTCCACCGCTATTGGTCGAGATCGTGCTGTTGCGCGGCCGAACGTGCCAGCGCATCAGCCTTGACCAAGCGCGCATTGTGCTGGGCAGCCGAATAGGTGCTGTACGCGCCGCCCACGGAAGTCGCTACACCCGACACTAGGAAGGCCCAGCCCAAAGTTGTTCCCTCGGAACGCTTTTCATCGAGCGTGCGTGTGGTTGAAGTGCTCGAGGTCTTACCGCTGACGCAGACCTGGTCCTCGTGCATGGTCTGTGACCATCAGGCAGGTGAGATCGGATGGAGCTGACACCAGGACAACGTACGCTTCTGCGCCTCGTGGTCGCGGCGCGCAATGTCGACGCGCACGACGTACCCGCCGCAGTCATATCCACGATGCGCCAGTCACCACCCTCGAGGGCGACCATCCTCGCCCTCGAGGACATCCTGGACGCCGTCGCCTTCGAGCAGGGCGAGCCCGCCAACGCCGACTCGGCCGCTTGACCCCGATCGAGTTTGAGACAATAAACCAGCCCGCACTCGCGGCCTGAACCACCACACCCGCGAGTCAACCAAACTCGGGGCAGTCCCCCCCAAACCGGCGAGGCGAAGCTACGGTGTCCAAAAACCTGGACACAGTGCGAACCTGGTCGTTCGTCTCGAAGTACCCCGTCCCTCCCTCACGAGGCAGGCAACGATCTGTGCTCGGCGGAAGAATCCCAGTTTCACTTCATCCGATGCAGTCCACGACGATGTACGCACCCTTCGCCGAGTTGTTCTGAACCACAACACCCTCCACAGTCAGCTTGCAATACAGCATGCCCTTGCCGTTCGTCTGTGCGTTCACCCCATACGAGGGATTGCAGTCCAGGATTCGGTCCCACTTTGCGTATCGAAAATCGGGAAAGCCCAGGACACAACGGGACTGACAGGGAACTCTCTATCGATCCCAAAACCACTGCGCCTGAGTCGATTACGCTTCTGACGGGCAACACCTTTCTACCGCAGGGGTAAAACCTGGCCCGCAACCCGGCGAATTGGACAGGCCATCCCTCCGAGCGGAGTTCCGGGGATGGGGCGGGCATCGCGGCAAGTGCCTTCCACGGCGACGCCGACGGTGCCCAATGTCACCTATGCCGGCGACCGAGGCGGCCTGGCACCTTGTCCCGCACGCCGCCGGCCGATCCGCTTCCTCTCGGGTTCCACGACCCGAAGCGGTCCCAGGCGACGAACACGCGCCAGTGCGAGCATTACCGCATTGACCGGCAGCGGGCTGAACTACGAACACCAATCCTTTTGCGACGCATACGGATCTGCATGCGACCGCAGGGAGCACGGGCTTCGGCCCACAACGCCTGGATCGTCGGCGGGCCGTCGCACCGGGCGTTGTGGGCCGAAGTTTTCTGACACGGTTACGTATCCGCTACGCAGAGCGCGAGGGCCGCTCTCTCACCGTGCCGGGATATGCGGGTATCACTGGACCGAGTTGAACAACTCTTCCGGCGCGTTCGGTGAAGTGAGGCGCGATGCCAGGGCGTCGGGCAGTGCATCAAGTGCTTGCAGGGCGCTCGTGAGGTCCGGGCGAGAGACGAGTGAGGTGATCTTGCCGTTCTGAACGGTGAAGAAATCGATGCTCGACATCGGCACGTGGTGGCCGGCGTCGCTGACCCCGGTGAAGTGATTGCTGGTTTCCGTCCAGCGGACCACGACCGTATCTCCCTCGGCCACCATGAGGTCGATCTGGATCTGTATGTTGGGGAAAGCCGCCAATGCCTGCTCGGTCATCGTGTGGATCGCCTGGGCCGACTGCGAGGGCATAGCGGCGGCTGCGGCTGCGCTCGGCTGGGCCACGGCCTCGAGCCCGGTACTGCCGGCGGCTTCGAGGGTGCCCTGGCTGTCGGGTGCGAAGAGATCTGCGATGGCGGTCACGTCATGTTTGTTGACTACCTGATCGAAAAAGCTCTGCACTACCGCTTTGTTGGCGTCGAGCGTGCCGGCTGTCGCGGGTGTGGACATAATGATTCTCCTCTTATCATCGATGAGCCTGTCCCGGTCCGACCCAGGCGGCCCATACATCTGCGCATCGAGTGCGGTCAAGGTGATCTGAAGCGGCTTTTTCCACCGACCGAGGCCGTGAGATCAGGTAGCCGCATACCAACTTTCCCCAGCAACCTCCATGATTTACAAACACGAAACCTATCGCTCAAGTGTGCACTTCCATTCGAAGTCCGGATGCCATTTTGTCCAATTTTTTCACCCAGTCCACTGGGCAGCAGAATGGAATCGAGATGGATCAGTCGATATGAAGCTTGCATGTCGACAAAAAGACCGAATACCCTGGTTGCTACGAAATCAGACTTCACCGAGAAAAGAAAACAACTGCGCGGTTCGGTGGCGTCGTCCGTGGCCGGCTTGATCGGATCCCGCGGTACACACCTTCGTGTCGGCCGTGAACGCCACCGTCAAGACCACCTCCACACCCACTTGGGTCACCGGCGCCACGATGTCCGACGAGGGCTCGAGCCGGGAGGCCTTCTGGCGGTCGGACGCGGAGATCGCCCCGGCGTCGGCGATACAGCGGCTGGCGAACGGTTGTGATCGAAACTCTTGAGCCGAGTTGTGTTGAGCCCCTTGATAATACGAGTCACCTCCGGGAATTCTGACCGGAAGGCAATATCGGACCGGCTCTGCGCGAGAATTCGCACTACGAGCCGGTCACGACAGGGGCACGAAACCCAGATAATTAGCCTAAAGGTAGCCGTGGATACGCCTGCGCTCGTTGCATCGCATGGATATTACCGGTTTGTCGAATACCGATCCGCCGCGGCTCGAATTCCACCAACGATGAGTAATTCAGGTTGATGAATCAAGTTCGGTATCGATGGCCGGCAACCAGGGCAATCTGGATCAACAATGGCCGTCGCGGATATCGCCGGTCCGCCTGCGCTACTCCGGCCGTTGAGAGAACATGACCGGAATGCGACGCATCGCGGCGGCGCCGACACACTCGGAATGCAACCTTCGATGTTCGACGCGGAGGACAGGCCACTGCGGTAGTGCGTACATCACAACCGAAGACCCCGTGCCCCAATCGATTTCAGAGCGTACCGCTATCACTGACATGCGGAGATGAGCACGGGGCGAGCACGCGGGCACAGACGTCCGGACCAGCGCGGAAAGCTCGCCATTCGTCAAATACTGACCAGTCGGTCGCCTATTCGAAACAAGCCTGACGCGACTCCGAAAGGCGCAGGAAAACAATCCGAGGAATACTCGATACCGTCGATAACTATGTATCGACGGTAGTGTACATCCTCTGGTAACGTCAGGCGAGTTCGCTATAACTTCGATCGCTGGTCCAGGAGGCGCCGCCCAGGGTCTTGCTCTGCAGAGTCGCAGCCTTCACTGTTGCCCCGAATTATCCGATGTATACATTGGAGAATTCCGTCGAAAAGAATTGAAGCGCCCATCGATGTGCGTGCCATCCATTTATGCCGTCACATCGAATTCAACTCGCGTTGAAACTGCACAGTCTCGGGAGTCGATGGGGGAAACGGTGATGAATCACCGGGCGACTGCTGGGCAGCAGTGGATGGACAGGCTTGTCCAAGCAGTTCAGGTACAGGGGGGTCTGTCCCGAACTGCTCCAGGAGGAGAGGTAGTGGAATTCCTGATTCTCGGCCCGTTGGTTGTCCGCTCGGGGGAAGGCGAGGTGGCTATCTCGGCACCACGGCAGCGCATCGTATTGACAACGCTGTTGCTCAATCCCAATAAGATCATTTCTGTTGACCGCATCGCGCAATTCGTCTGGGACGATCCACTACCACCGAGTGCGGCGGCCACTGTCCGCACCTATGTCATGCGGTTACGGCGAGCACTCGGCCCGTTCGGAGTAGAACGAATCCAGACCCGTGCACCTGGCTATCGAATCCAGATACAGGACAACGACACCGACCTCGGCAGGTTCCTGTCCCATCGGCGGGCAGCCAAGACGCTCGCCGAGTCGGGGCAACTCGCGGGCGCGGTGGAAGAACTCGACCGCGGGCTGAGCCTGTGGCGCAGCGACCCGTTCACGGATGTACCGTGCACCCGGTTGCACGAGTCCGAGAGCGGCCACCTGCGAGAGCTACGGCTGCAAACCCTGGGCTGGCGGGTGGATATGCAGCTCGAACTGCACCGACATGCCGAGATCCTGCCCGAACTACGCCGAGTCGTGCGCGAGCACCCGCTCAATGAAGCCTTTGTCGGCCGGCTCATGCTGGCGCTGTTTCGCGCCGGGCAGCAACCGGAAGCGCTCGAGCTCTTCCAACGAGTCCGAGACGACCTGATCGGGCAGTTCGGCATGGAACCCGGCTCGGAACTGCGCGAGATGCAAGCCCGCATCCTGCGCGGAGAAGACGGATCAGTGATCACCATCGCACCTCCCTCGCACAGTGATCCCCCGGCAGCAGGCGCGGAGATCCCGCTGCCCGCGCAGCTTCCTCCCCGGGTGCGGGATTTCATCGGCCGAGACAGTGAAATCCATGAACTGACCGAGCTGCTCATCACGCGATCGGACCCACGGCAAGCGGTCGCGGCGGGCATCGTCACCGGGGCCGCCGGCATCGGGAAGACAAGCTTGCTGCTGCGGGTCGCGCACGCCGTCGCCGACGAGTTCCCCGACGGGCAGCTCTACGCGAGTCTCACCGGACCGGACGGCTCATCGGTCGATCCCGGCGCGCTCGCCCTGCGATTCCTGATCAGCCTGGGTTTGCCTCGCGCGGCCATCCCGGACAGCGACACCAGCCGGCTTGCGCTCTACCGTTCCGTAGTCGCCCAGCGCCGGGTATTGATAGTGCTCGACGATGTCTGCGACGCCTCCCAGGCGCGTCCACTGCTGCCCGCTGGCGGCGACAGCCGCAGCTTGGTCGGCAGCCGCCGGCGTCTCGCCGACCTCGACGGGTCCGTCACCATCGCGCTGGCGCCACTGGACGAACAGATCGCGATGGACCTGCTGGCCGGGATTATCGGTAAGGAACGGGTCGACAATGAAATCGAGTCGGCACGATCTGTCGTACAGGCCTGTTCCGGCCTGCCCCTGGCATTGCGCATCATCGGCCTGCGCCTGCTCAACCGGCCGAATCGCAGGCTGGACGACACCGCGCGCAGGCTCGACGATCCCCAGCGAATCCTGAACGAACTACAGGTCGGGGATCTCTCGATCCGTGCGCCGCTGGACCGCTGGTACCGAGCACTGGGCCACCGTCCCAAGGACGGCGACGAGCTGCGCAAGGCTTTCCGCTGGCTCGGCATGATCTCCAGCCGCCACATCCGGCCGCACACCATCGCCGTACTGCTGGAGTGTTCCGAGAACCGGGCAGAGGATCTGCTGGAGGAATTGGCAGAGGTACACGTCCTGCGCGGGCCGAACCGCGGCCACTACACCATTGACCGCTTGAGCTGGGCCTTTGCTCGCGAACGCCTCTACCAGGAGGAGCTGTCGGGGTACTACATCGCCGCATTGCGGCGCCTGAGCCAGCACGGATACCCGACGGACGTGCCCTTCGTGCCCGCCGAACGACTCCTGTCCTGACCGGGTGCGCGGTACCGGGCGCGGACACCCGACGTCACGCCCGATACCGCGCACCCGGTCGATCCGACCGCGGGCCGATCGCCAGGCTCGACCCGGATGCCTCGAAATGATCCGAGAGCAGCGCCAGCACGCCGGTGGCGCTACTGCTCAGAAAGAAGTGGCCACCGGGAAAAACCCGCATGTCGAACGGGTCGCCCGAATGGTGAACCCACTCCCGTGCCTCCTCGACGGTGGTGTGCGGATCCTGGTCTCCGGTGAGCACCGTGATCGGGCACGGCGGCGGGCCGTCCGGGGCGAATCGGTACGTCTCGACCGCGCGATAGTCGCTGCGCAAGGCGGGCAGGATCATCGCCAGCACCTCCGGGTCCTCGAGCAGCAGGGACTCGGTGCCGCCGAGCGAACGCACCTCGGCGGCGATGCCCGCATCATCGCGCAGGTGCACCATGTCTCCGCGCTGCAGGTGCGGGGCGCGACGCCCGGAGGCGAACAGGTGCAGGGGCCGCCCCGGACTGTCCCGCCGCAGACGCCGAGCTACTTCGAACGCGATGACTGCGCCCATGCTGTGCCCGAACAGTGCCAGCGGCTCTGATGCCCACTTCCGCATGAGCTCGTGGATTCGGTCGGCAAGCTCACCGATGTCTCCGATGCCGGGCTCGTTGCGGCGGTCCTGACGACCGGGGTACTGCACGCCGACGACATCGACCTCCGGCGCCAGCGCCCGCGCCACCGGCAGGAAGTAACTCGCGGCGCCGCCCGCGTGCGGAAAGCAGACGAGCCGGTGCCCGGCCCGATCCGCAGGCGCCAGCCGCCTGAACCAGTTCTTCTCGTCGTCCATGTTGTCCATTTCACTGTTCCGATGCGATCACAATCCGCCGGTCCGGCAGGAAGCCCGTGCACCGTCACGGGCCGACCCGTCTCGCGGCGAACCGCACGGCGGAATTCGGATGACGGGCACTTCCCGCAGCGTATTGCCGGGCCGTGGCTCGCGGATTCCGCCGCGATATCGCACGGGCCCCGCACCGGACACCCGGGCGCTACCGAAACGCTATCGGCCCCTGCCAGCATCGACATCGCCCGCGGTGCACACACCGGGCGAGGGATGGGCACCCTCTTGACCGCTCCCTTACGAAGGATCATCGTGGCCGATCAGATAGCAGTCACAGCGCAACTCACCGACTACATCCGGCACGTCTCCCTCCGGGAGGACGAGATTCTGCGCGAATTGCGAGCGGAAACCGCGGACTTGCCAGGCGGGACGGCCATGCAGGTGCTCGCCGAGGAGGGACAACTGCTGGCATTGCTCGCCGGACTCGTGAACGCTCACGCGATTCTGGAGATCGGTACGTTCACCGGCTACAGCACGCTGTGCCTCGCGCGTGCGCTGCCCGCCACGGGCCGTCTGATCACCTGCGACATCACCGACCGGTGGCCCGCGATAGGCGTCCCGTACTGGGGTCGCGCGGGGGTGGGTGACCGCATCGAGTTGCGGGTCGGCGAGGCCTGCGCGACGCTCGAGCAGATGCTGGCCGACGAGGGCCCGGGCCTGTTCGATCTGGTGTTCATCGACGCGGACAAGGCCAATTACCCTCGGTACTACGAACTTTCACTCGAACTCGTCCGGCTCGGCGGCCTGATCGTGGTGGACAACACCCTCTTCTTCGGGCGGGTGGCCGATCCGGGCGCGCAGGACGCGGACACGCAGGGTGTGCGCGAGCTCAATGCCCTCCTGCGGTCCGACGACCGTGTGGAGATCAGCATGCTGACCATGGCCGACGGCATCACCCTGGCGCACCGGCTCACCTGAGCGCGGGCCGCGTTCAGTCTGCCGAGCTGCCCACCGGAACACCCTGCGCTGCAACGGATCCGAAGGTGACGACCGATGCGGCCCACGAATCCCCGGATATCGGCGCCGAAGTCCCGGCGAGACGCGGCGAGACGCGGCGACCGCTTCTCGCCGGGACTGCAGTTCACGATCGACGCGCGGCTTCGGGAGCGCTTGCCGGTGCGCCGATCGAGTCGGTCGTTTCCAGCCGCGTTGTGGCCGACCCGCTCCATTCGGCGGGAAGCAGGTGCAGTCGCTCGACGCTCGCGACCTCGGGTGCGGCAAGGGCATCGCGGCAGTGACACGGTTCATCGTCGAAGCCGGCGAACCGGTAGGCGATCTCCATCATGCGGTTGCGGTCGGTGGGGCGGAAGTCGGCCACGAAATGCACGCCCGCCCGGTGCGCCCGGTCCCCGAGCCAGGCGAGCAGGGTCGAGCCCGCACCGAACGAGACGACCCGGCACGAGGTCGCCAGCAGCCTGAGATGCCATACGCTGGAATGCTTTTCGATCAATATCACGCCGACCGCACCGTGCGGCCCGAAGCGATCGGACATGGCCGCAACCAGGATCTCGTGCTTCGGATCCCGCAGCAGTGCGCGCAGTGCAGCATCCGAGTAGTGCACACCGGTGGCGTTCATCTGGCTGGTGCGCAGCGTCAGCTCCTCGACCCGCGACAGCTGCTCCTCGGTGGCGGGCCCGATGTGCAGCACGAGCTCGAGCGAGCGCAGGAAATCCTCGTCCGCACCGTCGAATTCGGTGCGTTCGGCGTCGCGGCGAAACCCGGCCTGGTACATCTCCCGGCGGCGGCGCGAATCCACCGTGCTCACCGCCGGAGTGAATTCGGGCAGTCCGGCGAGCGTCGCGGCCGCCTCCGCCGGGTAGCAGCGCACCTCGGGCAGGTGATAGGTCACCTCGGCGCGTTCGGCGGGCTGATCGTCGATGAACGCGATGGTCGCCGGCGCGAAGTTCAGCTGCTCCGCAATGCGGCGCACCGCGTCGGACTTGCGCCCCCAGCCGATCTCGGGCAGCACGAAGTACTCGGCGAGCCCGAGTGCCCGCAGCCGCGCCCAGGCCGGATCGTGGTCGTTGCGGCTGCAGACCGACTGCAGAATGCCGCGGGAGTCCAGTTCGACGATGACGTCGCGGATGGTCTCGGCGAGCACCACCTCACCATCTTCGAGCAGTGTGCCCTGCCATAGGGTGTTGTCGAGGTCCCAGACCAGGCACTTGATCGTACTTACCTGCGCGGGAACAGCTTCCGTCGTCATGACCACCTCTCCGATCACGCATTGGCCAGCACGTGATCGGCCAGCAGCAGCTGGCACATCTCGTTGCTGCCCTCGATGATTTCCATGCACTTGGCATCGCGGTACGCGCGCGCCACCATGTGCCCGTCCCGCGTCCCCGCCGAGGCCAGGACCTGTACGGCGACCGCCGCGCCGCGCGCCGCCTGGGTGGCGCCGACATGCTTGGCGAGCACGGTGGCGAGCACCTGATCCGGCGACCCCTCATCCCAGCAGCGACTGGCGTACTCGCAGGCGCGGGCCGCGATCTGCTCGGCGACCAGCAGGTCGGCAAGGTGCCGGGCGATGAGCTGATGACCGCCCAGCGTCCGCCCGAACTGCTCACGCGATCTGGCGTGCGCCCCGGCCGCCGCCAGGCACGCGCGCAGGATGCCGACGCAGCCCCAGGCGACCGACATCCGGCCGTAGGCGAGAGCCGTCGTCACCACCAGCGGCAGGAACTGACCGCCGTCACCGAGCAGGTGCGCGGCGGGCACCCGCACCTGTGTCAAGCGCAGGTCGGCATGGCCGGCCGCACGACAACCCAGCGGATCCTCGATCCGGTCCACCCGCACGCCGGGCGCATCCGTCGGCACCACCACCGCCCCGGCGCCGCCGTCGTCCATAATGCCTACGACGACAACAAGATCGGCGTACGCCGCGGCCGTCGACCAGGTCTTGTGACCGTCGATGGCGACCTCGTCGCCGGCGCGGACGATGCGGGTCCCGATGGCCGAGAGGTCGCTGCCCGCGCCGGGTTCGCTGAAGGCGACCGCGGCCAGTTCTCCACCGGTCAGACGGGGCAGGAATTCGGCCTGCTGCTGTTCGGTGCCGAGCCGCGCGATGGTCCAGGCCGCCATCCCCTGCGAGGTCATGATGCTGCGCAGCGAGGAGCACAGACTGCCCACGTGCGCGGTGAACTCCCCGTCGAGGGCGCTGTCCCAGCCGAGGCCGCCGAGCCCGGCCGGGACCTGCGGGCACAGGTATCCGGCGGCGCCGAGCTTGGTCAGCAGGTCCCGGGGCAGCAGTCCGGTGCGGTCCCAGTGCCCGGCCTGGTCACCCACGAGGTCGGTGGCGGCCTCGCACGCCGCGAGCAGTCCGCCGCTCACAGTTCGCTCCGGAGCCGCTCCACCAGCGCCACCATATTCACTACGGTGCGAAAGTTGTCCAGCCGCAAGTCTTTTCCCCGGATGGCGATGCCGTAGGTCTTCTCCAGAAACACCACGAGCTGCATGGCGAACAGTGAGGAGAGGCCACCGGCGGCGAACAGATCGGCCTCCGGACCCCAGGATCGCTTGGTCTGGGTGTCGAGGAAAGTCAGCACATCCTGCTGGATGTCCATGCTCTCCGCCTGCTCGACCTGGGTATTCGTTGCGTCCACTGTCTTCTCCTCAGTTCGTGTACTCGTAGAATCCGCGGCCGGACTTGCGGCCGTGGTGGCCCAGCCGGACCTTCTCCAGCAGCAGGTCACAGGGGCGGCAGCCCTCGTCACCGGTGCGGGCGTAGAGGACCTGCAGCGAATCGACGAGGTTGTCGATGCCGATCAGGTCGGCGGTGCGCAGCGGCCCGGTGCGATGGCCCAGGCAGTTCTCCATCAGTGCGTCGACGTCCGTGGCGGTGGCGGTGCCCTGCTCGACGACCCGGGCCGCACCGTTGATCATCGGGTGCAGGACGCGGCTGGTGACGAAGCCCGGGGTGTCCCGGACGACGACGGGATCCTGTCCCAGCGCGGCCAGCGCACCCTCGAGCGCCGCCATGGTGTGCGCACCGGTGCGCGCCCCGCGGATGACCTCGACCGTCCGAATCAGGTACGGCGGGTTCATGAAATGGGTGCCGACGACGTCCTCGGGCCGCTGTGCGAAACCGGCGAGCTCGTCGATCGGGATCGACGAGGTGTTCGAGACCAGCGGGGTGCCGTGGGCCACCACCGCCGAGATCTCGGCGAACACCTTCGCCTTGACCGTGAGGTCCTCGGTGGTCGCCTCGATGACCACCGTGGCGGGCCCGAGGTCGGCGATCGCGGTGGTCGTCGTCAGCGCACCGGCCGCCTCGTCGTCCGCGAGCCGGCCCATCAGCTGGGCCATCCGCAGTTCCGCCGCGATTCTGGTGTGGGCCTCGCTCAGCCGGGTGTCGTCGACATCGACCAGGATGACCGGCAGCCCGCGAACCAGTGCCAGGGTGGCGATACCGACGCCCATGACGCCGGCGCCGACCACCGCGATCAGCTGCCCCTCCGGGGTGTCGGACTCAGGTTCCGTTTTCATCGATAGGCCTTCCTCTCAATGCATTTCAGTCAGGACAGGATCGATTCGAGCCAATCGGAGACGGCCCGGGCGGTGGTCGCCGAATGCTGCTCCAAGATCGAGAAGTGATCGCCGGGCACGTCGACCACCGTGTGCGCACCCGGCCAGCTGGAACGCCAGTCACCGACGGCGGGCGCCGATTCGCCGAGCGGACTCGAGGCCCGCACCAGCAGGGTGGGCGCCGCAACCACCGGCGCCCGGTAGTCGTCGAGGAGCCGGAAGTACTTGCCCATCGCGGTGAGCCGGGCGCCGTCCATCGGGACGGCCTGTTCCTCACGCTCGAACATGCCCTGCAGCAGCACGTTGTTGAACTGCGTCATCGCCTTGTCCGACGACAGATAGGTGTCGAGCAGCACGACGGCGGCCGGGCGCACACCCCGCTGCTCCAGCTGCGCGGCCACGCCGTGCGCGACGATGCCGCCCGAGGAGGAACCGAGCAGGACCAGCGGGCGCTCCCCGCCCACCCGTTCCAGGATCTCCTCGGCCTGATAGTCGAACAGTGCAGGCAAGCTGGACGGAAGACGCTGGGAGGTAAGGAAACCCGGCGCCGACAGGGCGCTCGCGCCGTAGGTACCGCGGAACTGCGCGACGAAGCGGGCGTACTGGTGGCCGCCGCCGAGCGCGACCAGGGAACCGAGACACACCAGCTCGGGTGCGTCGTCGTGGGTGGTGATCCGGATCAGCCGCGGCGGTTCGTCCGTGCCGCGCAGCTCGGCGGCCGTGTGGAATTCCGGTCGCAGCGCGGAGGCGTTCTTGAGCAGATCGATGGCCTCGTCGGCCTTGCCGCGCCGGCCCAGCTGCCGGAACAGGATGCCGACCGGATCCGGGTCTGGTGCGCTCGGCGGCGGTACGGCCGCAGTCACGCCCTGTGCCGCTGACGCCGCCGACTTCCATTCCGCGGCAACCAGTTCGGCGAGTTTCGCCGGGGTGCCACTGCTGAACACGACCGTCGGGAGCAGGCCGACTCCGAGGGACGCGGCGAGGCGGTTGCGTAGCTCCAGCGCGGTCAGAGAGTCGAATCCGACCGACAGGAACTGGTCGTCGGCGCCGACCGCGGTGGCATCGTCGTGCCCGAGTACCTGGGCGGCGTACTGCCGCACCGTCTCCAGGAGGATGCCCGGTTGTTCCTCGGCGCTCGCGGCGTCGAGCCGGTCGCGCAGCCGGTCGTCGGTCGCCGGCCGCGGCCGGCGCGGGGATCGCACCAGCGCGCGCAGCAGCGGCGGTATCGGGCCGTTGCGCAGGGCGGCGAGGTCGAGGTCGGCGGGGATCAACAGCGGGTCGGGCACGGCGTGCGCCGCATCGAACAGCGCCGCACCGGTTTCGGCGGAGAGTCCGCGAATTCCACTGCGGGACATACGATTCAGATCGACGTCGGAGAGCGCGGCGGTCAGCTCGCTGCGCTGCTCCCACAGGCCCCACGCCAGCGATTTGGCCGGGAGACCCGCGCGGTGACGGATGGCCATCAGCGCGTCCATGGCGACATTGGCCGCCGCGTACGCCGACTGGCCGGGTCCGCCGAGGACACCGGCGATCGACGAGTACACCACGAACGCGCGCACCGGCAGGCCGAGCGTGGCCTCATGCAGATTCCACGCGCCGTCGATCTTGGGCCGCAGTACCGCGCTCAGCCGCTCGGGGGTGACATCGCCCAGTACGGTGTCGTCGATGACGCCGGCCGTGTGCACGACCGCGGTCAGCGGATGCGCTTGCGGGATGCGCGCGAGCACGGCATCGACGGCCGCACGATCGGTGACATCGCAGGATTCGGCGGTCACCTGCGCACCCAGTGCCGTGAGCTCGGCGACCAGCTCGGCCGACCCCGCCGGGTCGCGGCGTCCGAGCAGCAGAAGGCGGCGCACGCCGTGCGCCGTCACCAGGTGGCGAGCGAGGAGGCCGGCGAGCGTGCCCGCACCTCCGGTCAGCAGGACGGTGCCCGCGCCATCGAAGAGTTCACCCGGGTCGGTCGCGGCGCGCACGCGCGTCAAGCGGGGGACGTGGATAGCGCCCGCCCGGAGCGCGGCCTGCGGTTCACCACTGGCCAGCACCGCGGCGAGCAGCTCGGGCGTAATCCCGGCAGCGTCGGTATCGAGGAGTACGAACCGGTCCGGATTCTCTTGCTGGGCGGAACGGACCAGGCCCCAGACGGCAGCGCCCGCGAGATCGAGGGACGGCTCACCGAGATCCACGGCACCGCGGGTCACGATGACCAGCGGCGGGCACCCCCCGGCGGGCCGGGCCAGCCAGGCCTGGAGGTGGGCCAGCACCTTCGCGGCGATAGCATGCACCGCCTCGGGAATACCGGAATCCGTTGCAGGACAGGGAAGCAGCACCGCATCGAGACCCGCCGGTTCGTCACCTTCGCCGAGGACGGTCATGGATGGCGGCCGCTCGCCTCCGCTGTCGATGACGGCACAGCGAGCCGCCGGCGGCGGAGTCCCGGCGGTGGGGCCGAGCAGGGGCCATTCGAGACGGAACAGCGAATCGGTCGGGGCGCGCAGGGAATCGAAGGATGCGGTGCGCATGGCCAGCGTGCCGACGGTGACGACCGGCCGCCCGTCCCCGTCGGTGACTTCCAGGGATACCGCGTCCGGGCCTTGCGGCCGCAGCCCGACGCGCAGCGCGCGACCCGCCGGGGCATCGGACCAGATGCGCACGTGCTGCCACGAAAAGGGCAGGGGCACACCGGAAGCCGCAGGTTGTGCGTCCGGGTCGGCATCGGTGTCGGCACCGCGCAGCGTGATCGTGTGCAGGAAGGCATCCAGCAGGGCCGGGTGCACACCGAACCCGTCCGCCACGGTGTCCGGCAGTTCGACCTCGGCGAAGATCTCCGCGCCGGACGACCAGGCGGCCCGGAGACCACGGAAAGCGGGACCGTACTCCACGCCTCGCGCCTCCAGCACGCTGTAGAGCCGGTCGACTCGCAACTGCCGCGCGCCCTCGGGCGGCCACGACAGCGGCGGGGCCGAGAGTGCGGTCGGCATAGGTCCGGCTGCTGCGGGCGCCGGGGCGAGCACGCCGCTGCCGTGCTCGGTCCATTCCACCTCGGAGCCGGAATCCTCGGACCGCGAGTGGATTTCGATGGTGCGCCGGCCTGCCGGGTCCGGGGCGGCGACCGTGAGCCGCAGCCGGAACGCGGGGCCGTCGGGTGCGCCGGTGAGGACCAGGGGTGCGGAGAGTGTGAGCTCCTCGATCAGTGCGCAGCCGAGGTGGCGGCCCACGTGGGCGGCCATCTCGAGGTAGGCGACGCCGGGCAGGAGGATGGTGCCGCGCACGGCGTGGTCGGCCAGCCAGGGGTGGGTCGTTACCGAGAGGCGGCCGGTGAATATCGTGCCGCCCGCGCCGGGCAGCTCGACGGCGGCGCGCAGCAGCGGATGGCGAGGGTCGTCCTGGCCGATGGCGGCGGGGTCGCCGCCGGCCGGGGCGGGGTCGAGCCAGTAGCGCGTGCGCTGGAAGGCGTAGGTCGGCAGATCGGCTCGTCGCGCGCCGGCCTGTTCGAACACCGGACGCCAGTCGACCGGCAAGCCGGACACGTGTGCCTGACCGAATGCCGTGAGCAGCCGGTGTGCGTCGCCCTCACCGCGGCGCAGGGTTTCGAGGACGGTGAGGCCCTCGAGACCAGCTTCAGCGGCCGCGTCCTGGATGTTGAACGTCAGGGTGGGGTGTGGGCCGATCTCGAGGAACGTCCGATAGCCCGCGTCGAAGAGGATCCGGAGGGCGTCGTGGAAACGCACTGTCTGCCTCAGATTTCGGAACCAGTACTCCGGTCCCAGCGTGGCAGGTCGCACCCACTCCGCATCGGTGGTGGACAGCATCGGGACGGTTCCCGGGCCGGGCGTCACCGCCGCGAGCGAGGTGAGCAGGGTGTCGCGGACCGAATCCACGACGGCAGAATGTGGCGCGTAATCGATCGGGGTCCGGAAGGCCATCACGTCGTCGGAGTCGGCGAGGAATTCGTCGAGCGCGGCGGCCTCGCCGGCGAGCACGACCACGCGTGGGCCGTTGACGGCGGCGATCGAGAGGCGGCCGCCGTATCCGTCGATCAGTTTCTCCGCCTCGTCGGCGGTGAGCAGCACGGTGGCCATGGCGCCGCCGCCCGTGACGGCGGCGAGGGCGCGGCTGCGCCCGACCGCGATCGCGGCGGCGTCTTCCAGGGACAGCATGCCCGCGACACAGGCGGCGGCCACTTCGCCCTGGCTGTGCCCGACCACCGCGGCCGGCTCGATGCCGTGGGCCTGCCATACCGCCGCGAGGGATACCAGCACCGAGAACAGCACCGGCTGCAGGGCTTCGACCTGGCCGATCGAGGGCGCGCCGGGCTCCTGCCGCAGCACCGCGATCGGTGACCAGCCGAGATGGTCCGCGAGCACGCGTGCGCAGTCGGCCATGCGGGCAGCGAAAACCGGTGAGCTGTCCAGTAACTCGGCGGCCATGCCGGGCCACTCCGCGCCGAGGCCCGGGAAGACGAACACGACCTTGCCGGGCTTCCCGGCGGTGGCACCGCGGTGGTCACCGTCCGCGCGCGCCACCTCGCCGAGGGTCTCCAGGAGCTCGGCGCGATCGGCGCCGACCACGACCGCACGCTCGGGGAATCGGGATCGGCTGAGCGCCAGCGACATTCCGATGTCCGCGGGGTGCAGGCCCGGGTCGGCGCTGACATGCGCGTGCAGCCGTTCCGCCTGCGCGCGTAGGGCGGACGGCGTCCGGGCGGAGAGGATCCAGGCCGTCGGGCCCTCGGTGCGGACCGGCGGCGCGGCATCCGGGTCACCGGGCGCGGACTCGAGAATCAGATGCGCATTGGTGCCGCTGGCACCGAAGGAGGACACCGCCGCGCGGCGCGGCTGCCCGGTGACCGGCCACGGCCCGGCCTCGGTCAGCAGCGCGACATCGCCTCGGCTCCAATCGATCTGTGCGCTCGGCCGATCGATGTGCAGCGACCTCGGCAGCATGCCCTGCCGCATGGCCAGCACCATCTTGATGACACCGCCGACTCCGGCCGCCGCCTGCGTGTGCGTCAGATTTGATTTCAGTGAACCCAGCAGCAGCGAGCGTCCCCTCGGACGGTCCTGGCCGTAGACCTCGAGCACGGCCTGCGCCTCGATCGGGTCACCGAGTACCGTGCCGGTGCCGTGCGCCTCGAGCGCATCGACCTCGGTGGGCGACAGACCCGCATTGCGCAGGGCTTTTCGAATGACCCGCACCTGGGCCGGGCCGTTGGGGGCGGTCAGGCCGTTGCTCGCGCCGTCCTGGTTGACGGCCGAGCCGCGAATGACCGCCAGCACCGGATGGCCGTTGCGCCGCGCATCGCCGAGGCGCTCCAGCAGGATCATGCCGACGCCTTCACCGAAGGCGGCGCCATCGGCGCTGTCGGAGAACGATTTACAGCGGCCGTCACGGGCCAGCCCGCCCTGCCGCGCAGCGCCGCTGAGCACACCGGGCGCGGACATCACGGTGACGCCGCCGGCGAGGGCGAGGGCGGTGTCGCCCGCGCGCAGGGCCTGACAGGCCAGGTGAATCGCGACCAGGGACGACGAGCAGGCGGTGTCCAGGCTCACCGCGGGCCCCTGCAGCCCGAGCAGATAGGCGATGCGGCCGGAGACGACGCTGGGAATGGTTCCGGTGCCGAGGAATCCGGCCAGGTCCTCGGGTGTATGGCCGAGGCGGCTGCCGTAGTCGCTGTTGATGACGCCCGCGAAAACGGCGGTGTCACCGCCGCGCAGGCGTTGCGGATCGATGCCCGCGCGCTCGATGCTCTCCCAGCAGACCTCGAGCAGCAGTCGCTGTTGCGGGTCCATCGCCAAGGCCTCGCGCGGTGAGATCCCGAAGAATCCGGCGTCGAAATCCATTGCATCGTGCAGGAATCCGCCTGCGAGGGCGGGTGCGCCCGGTTCCTGTGGCAGGTCCCACCCGCGGTCGGCCGGGACGGGCGTGACGCCATCGCGCTCGGCCATCAGCAGTTGCCACAAGTCTTCGGGAGTCTGTACGCCGCCGGGGAAGCGGCAGCTCATGCCGACGATCGCCACCGGCTCCCGCGCCCGCGCGACCAGTGTGCGGTTCTCCTGGCGCAGTTGCTGATTGTCCCGCACGGAGGCGCGCAGGGCCTCGACCACCTGGTCCGTTGTCATAGCAGTCCTTTCGCTGTCGGCGCGGTCAGGCACGGCCGTCGCCGAGGGCCATGCGGACCAGACCGTCCACATCCATGTCCGCGATCGATTCCGGTGCAATCGATTCCAGGTCGTCCGCTGCGGGCCGCGGCGGTTCTCCCAGCCGCAGCAGTGCGTCCAGCAGCCCGGCCGACCGCAGGCGCTGTGGTGAGATCGCCGCCAGCAGGCGGCGCACCGATTCGTCGTCGATGTCTCTGGACGCATCGCCGAGATCGCCTGCCGGCCCGGCCGCGGGGGCCAGGCGCTCGGCGATATACCCCGCCACGGCCTCGGGGGTCGGATGGTCGAAGACGAGGGTCGCGGGCAAACGCAATCCGGTCACCGCGGTCAGCTGGTTGCGCAACTCGACGGCGGTCAGCGAGTCGAATCCGAGCTCCTGGAAGGCTAGTTCCGGATCGACCTCGGCGACCACCGGATACCGGAGCACCCGGGCGACCTTCTCGCGGACGAGGTCCTCCAGCAACGTCTTCCGCTCCTGTGCATCGGCTTCGGTGAGGCGTTGGCGCAGGGTGTTCGCCTCGGCGGCGACGGCGGTGGCCGCCCGCGGCCGGACCACGCCGCGGACGAGCCCCCGCAGCAGAGCGGGTACCTCGGTCGCCGGGCGCTGCCTGCCCAGGTCCAGGCGTACGGGTACCAGCAGTGCCTCGTCCCGCCGCAGTACCTCGTCGAACAGTTCGAGACCCTCGGCGTCGGAGAAGGCCGCCACACCTGCGCGGATGATCCGCCCCCGTCCGGCCTCGTCGAGACTGCCGGTCATCGCACTGCGTCGCTCCCACAGTCCCCACGCGATGGATCGGGCGGGCAGGCCCTGTGCGCGTCTGCTGCCTGCCAGCGCGTCGAGGAACGCATTGGCGGCGGCGTAATTGGCTTGTCCCGCAGTGCCGATGACACCGGCAGCGGAGGAGAACAGCAGAAAGGCGGACAGCGGCAGGCCGCGGGTCAGCTCATGCAGATGCAGGGCGCCGTCGACCTTGGGCCGCAATACCGTGGCGAGACGCTCGGGGGTCAGGGACGGCACGATCCCGTCGTCCAGGACGCCCGCCGCATGCACGACAGCGGTCAGCGGATACGCCGCGGGCACCCGCGCCAAAGCCGCGGCGAGCTGCCCGCGGTCCGCGACATCGCACGCGACGAACTCCGCTTCGGCACCGAGCTCGCCGAGCTCGGCAGCGAGCCCGGCCGCCTCCGGCGTGTCCGGCCCTCGGCGGGCGATCAGCAACAGCCTGCGAATCCCGTACTCGCGCACCAGATGCCGAGCCACCAATCCGCCGAGCACACCGCTCGCGCCGGTGATCAGCACCGTGCCCGACGGGTCGAACGGTGTCACGTTCGCGGCTGCCGCGGGGGCCCGCATCAACCTGGCCGCGAGCACTTCGCCTGCGCGAACGGCGATCTGCGGTTCACCGGCGGCCAGCGCTGCGGGCAGCAGGGCGAGCAGTTCCAGCGGGTCCGCAGCGTCGGCCGATACGAAGCGCTCCGGATATTCGGACTGTGCCGAGCGGATGAGACCGCCGACCGCCGCGCCCGCCAGGTCGGGCGTGCCCGCACCGGGAGACACCTCGACAGCACCGCTCGTCACGAAGACCAGCCGGCTGTCCGCGTACCGATCGTCGACCAGCCACTGCTGGATCAGCACCAGCGCGGCGGCCGTCATGGTGTGCACCGACGCGGAATCCACTCCAGCGGAGCGACATTCGATGAGGACCACGTCCGGCACCGGGGCGCCCCGGTCGATCGCGGCGCCGAGGGCAGCGAGATCGGCAAAGGTATCCGGGAGCACTGCGAGGGCTCCGAATTCGGTTGTGAGCCGGTCGAAGTCGGCAACAGCACCGGGCGCCTCGGTGGGCGCCTCGGATTCGGCGGCAGGCCGGTCGAATCGGGTCCGGGGATCGACGCCGGCGCTCAGCGGCGCGAGAGCTGCCCACCGGCCGGCGGCGGGTCGTGCTGCGCCGGGCCCGGGCAGCGGTCTCCACTCCACGCGGAACAGGGTGTCGGGGGCGGCGCTGATACGCAGTGCGTCGGTGCGGATCGGGCGGACCGCCAGGGCGGCGACCGAGGCGACCGGTTGCCCGTGGAAGTCGGAGGCGTGGATGGTCACGTCACCATCGGGGTCGAAGGACAGCTGGATCCGCAATTGTGTCGCCCCGGCCGCGTGCAGGCTCACCTGATTCCAGGAGAACGGCACTCGCGCGGTGCCCGGTTCGGGGTCGGCGCCGCCCACCGGCCCCAGCCGGATGCCGTGCAGTGCGGCGTCGAGCAGGGCGGGGTGTATGCCGTAGGAGGCGGCGTCGAGGTCAGCGTTTTCGGGCAGGCGGATCTCGGTGAAGACCTCGTTGCCGCGGCGCCAGGCGGCCCGGACGGCGCGGAAGGCGGGACCGTAGCGGTAGCCGGATTCGCCGAAGCGGTCGTAGAGGTCGTCGATCGGCACCGGCGTGGCGTCCGGTGGCGGCCAGCTCTCGGGTTCGGCGACGGGTGGGACCGCATGCTCGGTCACGGTCCCGGTCGCGTGCCGGAGCCAGCGTGGATCCGGGCCGTCCTCCGGCCGGGAGTGGATGGTCAGCGTGCGTGCGCCGTCCTCGGCGGGTGCCCCTACCCGTATCTGAATGCGCACCGCCCCGGTGCCGGGCAGTACCAGGGGCGCTTCCAGGGTCAGTTCGGCGAGCACGGCGCACCCGGCTTCGGCGGCGGCGCGCAGTGCCAGCTCGACGAACGCCGCACCGGGCAGCAGCACCACATCGGCGATGGCGTGGTCTGCCAGCCATGGGTGGCTATGGACCGACACCCTTCCGCTGCACAGGATCTCACCGGTGTCGGCGACCTCCGCGGCGGCGCCGAGCAGTGGATGGCCTGCCGCGTCCAAGCCCGCCGCGGCCACATCCGCACCGGCTGTCCCGGCGGCGGGCAGCGCCCAGTAGTGGCGATGCCGGAAGGGATAGGTCGGCAGGTCGGTGTGCCGGGCGTCCGGGAAGAGCGCGGGCCAGTTCACCGGGAGTCCGCACGACCACGCCTCGCCGAGGGAGAGCAGCAGCCGGCGCAGGTCGCCCTCGTCTCGGCGCAGGGTGCCGAGGACGGCGCCGTCGTGCCCGGCGGCGTCCAGGGTCTCCTCGATCGGGACGGTCAGTACCGGATGCGGGCTGACCTCGAGGAAGACGGTGTAACCCTGTGCCGACAGGTCGCGCACAGCCGGTTCGAAACCGACTGTGCGACGCAGGTTTTCATACCAGTAACCGGCATCCATGACGCTCGTGTCGAGCCACTCCCCCGTCACCGTGGAATACAGCGGGACGGCGGCGGCGACCGGTGTGATCGTGTCCAGCGCGCGGAGCAGCCCGGACTCGATCGGCTCCACCTGCGCCGAATGCGAGGCGTAGTCCACGTCGATGCGCCGGGCCCGGATGCCGTCGCTGTCGCAGGCGGTGAGCAGCTCGGTGATCGCCGCGGTCTCACCCGAGATGACCACGGCCGCAGGCCCGTTCACCGCGGCGACGGACAGGCGCTCGCCCCACGGTGCGAGCAGCTGCGCTACCTGCGGTAGCGGCAGCGCGATCGAGACCATGCCACCCGATCCGGCGAGTTCGCCGAGCGCGCGGGAGCGCAGGGCCACCACTTTCGCGCCGTCGGCGAGGGACAGGCCGCCCGCGACGACGGCCGCGGCGATCTCGCCCTGGGAGTGGCCGATCACCGCGTCGGGTTCGACGCCGTGCGCGCGCCAGACGGCGGCCAGCGACACCATCACCGCGAACAGCACCGGCTGCACCACATCCACCCGGTCCAGCGGGGCGGCCGAGCGCACCACATCCAGCAGCGACCAGTCGACGTGGGCGGACAGGGCGGCATCGCATTCGGTCATCCGGTCGATGAACACCGGTGATTCGGCGAGGAGATCGCGGGCCATGCCCGCCCATTGGGAGCCCTGACCCGGGAACACGAACACGGTCCGGCCCTCTGCGTCCTGCACGCCGGATACCGTTGCGGGCGTGTCGATTCCGTCGGCCACCGCATGCAGGGCGGCCGCGAGTTCGGTGCAGTCGCCCACCAGTGCCCGGCGATGCGCGAACGCGGTGCGTCCGGCGAGCGCCAGCCCGACGTCGGCGGCGTCGACGCTGCCGTCCGCGTCCAGGTGTTCCCGCAGCCGCACCGCCTGATCCGCCAGCGCTTCCGGGGTGCGGGCGGACAACACCCAGGCCAGTGGTCCGCGCGCTGGATTCCCCTGCGCGACTTCCCATTCCGGCGCCTGCTCCACAACGACGTGCGCGTTGGTGCCGCTGAGTCCGAAGGAGGAGACGGCGGCCCGGCGCGCCCGTCCGGTCTCCGGCCACGGCAGCAATTCGGTCGCGAGGGTGACCGCGCCGGTGTCCCAGTCGACGTGGCTGGTCGGGCGATCGATGTGCAGGGTTCGCGGAACCTGCGCGGCGCGTAGTGCCAGCACCATTTTCATGACCCCGGCCACGCCCGAGGCGGCCTGGGTGTGGCCGATGTTCGATTTGAGCGAGCCGATCAGTACCGGTCGCCCGGCCGGGCGGTCCTGTCCGTAGGTGGCCAGCAGCGCCTGTGCTTCGATCGGGTCGCCGAGGGTGGTGCCGGTGCCGTGCGCCTCGACAACATCGACGTCCGCGGCCGACAGGCCCGCATCGGCGAGCGCGGCCCGGATGACGCGCTGCTGGGACGGACCGTTGGGCGCGGACAGGCCGTTGCTGGCGCCGTCGGAGTTCACGGCGGAGCCGCGGAGCACGGCCAGTACCGGATGCCCGCTGCGGCGGGCGTCGCCGAGGCGTTCGACGAGCAGGACGCCGACGCCCTCGCCCATGCCCATACCGTCGGCGGCCTCGGCGAAGGCCTTGCACCGACCGTCGCCCGCGAGACCGCGCTGGCGGGAGAAGCTCAGGATCGCGCCCGGTGTGGACATCACCGCGACGCCCCCGACCAGCGCGAGCGTGCAGTCGCCGCCGCGCAGTGCGCGGACCGCGGTGTGCAAGGCCACCAGCGAGGACGAGCATGCGGTGTCGACGGTGAGAGCGGGGCCTTCGAGTCCGAAGGTGTAGGCGATGCGACCGGAGACGATGCTCGGTGCGCTGCCGGTGAGCAGGTGGCCCTCACCCTGCCCGGATCTGGCGACGGCGGCACCGTAGTCGCCGTAGTTGACACCGACGTAGACGCCGGTCCGGGAGCCGCGCAGCGCGTCGGGGTCCAGGCCCGCGCGTTCCATTGCCTCCCAGGAGGTTTCGAGCAGCAGTCGCTGCTGCGGGTCCATAGCGACGGCCTCGCGTGGCGAGATGCCGAAGAAGCCTGCGTCGAATTCGCCTGCGTCGGAGAGGAATCCGCCGTGCTGCGTGGTCGTTGTGCCAGGATGGTCGGGGTCCGGATCGTAAAGCTCCTCCGCCGCCGGCCAGCCGCGGTCGGCCGGGAAACCGCAGACCGTATCGCCGCCCTCGTACAGCAGCTGCCACAACTTCTCCGGCGTGTCGATCCCGCCCGGCAGGCGGCAGCTCATCGCTATGATCGCGATCAGGTCATCGTCCGCCGCGGCCGGCATCTCCGGGGTCCAGGTGGGCACCGAACGCATGGAATCGGTTGTCCGCGTGCCGAACAGCTCAGTGTCGAGGTGTGCGGCGAGCGCGGTGGACGACGGGTGATCGAAGACGAGCGAGGAGGGCAGTCGCAGCCCGGTGGCGGTATTGAGCCGATTGCGCAGTTCGACGGCGGTCAGCGAGGCGAAGCCCAGCTCCTGGAATGCCTTGCCCGGCGGCACTTGTCGCGGCGAGTCGTGGCCGAGCACCGCGGCCGCCTGGGCACGGACCAGGTCGAGCAGGGCCCGTGTGCGCTCGGCGGCGGGAAGGCCGTCCAGCCGCCGGCGCAGTGGCGCCGCCACCGAATCCGGCGATTCGGCCGGTGCGCCCTGCAGCGCGCTGCGGGCCTCGGGAATGCTCTGCAGCAGCGCGCTGGACCGGTGCGAGGCGAAGACGGGGGCGAACCGTTCCCAGTCCACATCGGCCACCGCCAGGACGGTCTCGTCGTCGTCGAGGATCTGCTGCAGAGCGGCGATGGCGGTGCGCGGATTCATGCGGCGCAGGCCGTGCTCGTCGAGTTTGAACAGATCGGCGTCCGGGGATGCGCCGGGTTCACCGGTCTGCCAGACGCCCCAGTCGACGGTGGTCGCGGTCAGTCCGCGGGCGCGGCGGTGCTGGGCCAGCGCGTGCAGGTAGGCGTTGCCCGCGGCGTAGGCCCCGTGGTCCCCGCTGCCCCAGAGGCCGGCGATCGAGGAGATCAGGACGAAGGCGTCGAGGTCCCGGTCCAGCAGCGCGTCCAGGTGCGCGGCGCCGGCGGCCTTGGCCGCCACCACGTCGGCGAATGCTCCGATCGGGGCGGTCGCGAGCGGCGCGAGGGCGATGAACGCGGCGGCGTGCACCACAGCGGTGACCGGCGTGCCCTGTGCGTCGAGGTCGGCGAGCAGCCGCTCGACCTGGTCACGGTCGGCGAGGTCACAGACGGGCATGCTCAGCCGGGCGCCGTGCGCGGTGAGGTCTGCACGCAATCGCTCGGCGGTGGGTGCGTCCGCGCCACGCCGGCCCGGCAGCACCAGATGCTCGGCGCCGCCGCGGGCCAGCCAGCGGGCGAGATGCCCGCCCACGGCCCCGGTGCCGCCGGTCAACAGGACTGTGCCACGCGGACGCCAGGGGCGGCGATCCGGACCTTCGAGCCCACCCGGTGCGGCGTCGCCGTCCGCCGCGACCGCGTGAGCTGTCACCGGCCGGGGGGCGTGCACCAGCCTTCGGGCGAACAATCCGCTCGACCGGAGTGCGAGCTGATCTTCGCCCGCCACATCGCCCGCCCCGCTCAGGGCAGCGCCGAATCGCAACCGGGCGAGTTCATCCGGTTGCGGCGGCAGATCGAGCAGGCCGCCCCAGCGCTGCGGCTGCTCCAGGGCGGCCACCAGGCCGGTGCCCCAGACCATCGCCTGCCGGGGAGCGGTGAGCGGATCCGCGGCGCCGGTGGTGACCGCGCCGGTGCTCACGCACCACAGCGGGGTTGCCCAACCGAGATCGCACAGCGCTTGCAGCAGAGCGATAGTCAGCGCGGTACCGGCGGGCAGGGCCGGATACCCCGGGTGCGGGTGCTCGGCGATGGCCAGCAGGGAGACGATGCCGGTCGGCGCGTCACGGCCGGCTCCGCGGGCGCCGGTCCGCTCGAGGTCAGCGAGGCGGGCAGCGGCCGACTCGCGGTCGGCGTCCGTGTCGGCGAGTTCGACGTGGTCGACCTCGGCGCCGATTTCGGTCAGGGTGCGCGTAATCCATTGGGCGTGAGGCGATTCACTCTCCCCGGCAGGCAGCACGAGCAGCCACCGGCCGGTGAGTACCGCGGCCGGCGGGTCGGCGAGCCGACGCCACGCGATGCGATAGCGCAGTGGATCGGCGGGTTCGCCGCGGCCCCGGCGCCAGGCCTCGAGCGCGGGGAGCACCTTGGCGAGCGGTTCGGCATCCACCGCGAGCACCCTGGCCAGCTCGTCCGGGTCGCCGCGATCGACGAGATCCCAGAAGCCGTTGTCGGCGGGTGTGCCGGCGTCGCCGGCCGGCTCGGCGGGTTCCGGCCAGAACCGCCGTTCCTGGAAAGGGTAGGTGGGCAGTACGACCGCGCGGGCGCCCGCGAAAGCTGTTGTCCAGTCGACGGTTACGCCGCGCGTCCAGAGCACGGCGGCGGAGGTCAGCACCTGCCGCAGGTCGCCTTCGCCGCGTCGCAGGGTGCCCGTCACCGCCGCGGTGTGCAGGCCCGCGGCTTCCAAGGTGTCCTGGATCGGCACGGTCAGGACGGGGTGCGGCGAGGCCTCGACGAACACATCGTGCCCCGCTCGCGCCAGATCGCGGATGGCAGCGTCGAACCGGACTGTGCTGCGCAGGTTGCGATACCAGTAGTCGGCGTTCATCTCGGCGGTGTCCAGCCGCTCGCCGGTGACGGTGGAGAACAGCGGGATACGGCCGGACCGCGGTGCGATATCGGCGAGCGCCGTCCGCAGCTCATCCCCGATCGCTTCGACCTGGGCCGAATGCGAGGCGTAGTCGACAGGCACCGTTGTCGCGCGCACGCCGCGCTCACCGCAGCGGGCGACCAACTCGGCGAGCGCATCCGGATCACCGGAGACGACGACCGCGGCGGGACCGTTCACGGCCGCGACCGCGAGCCGACCGGTCCAGGGCGCGATCTCCGCCTCGGCGTCTTCCTGCCCGAGCGCCACGGCGACCATCCCGCCCCGCCCGGCGAGCGCCCCGATCGCACGACTGCGCAGCGCGACCACCTTCGCGCCGTCCGCCGGCGAGAGCCCGCCCGCCACCACCGCGGCCGCGATCTCCCCCTGGCTGTGCCCCACGACCGCAGCGGGCTCGACTCCCCAGGAGCGCCACAGCGCCGCGAGGGAAACCATCATCGCGAACAACGCGGGCTGCACGACATCGACCCGCTCGAGCGACGGTGCACCGGCAGCACCGCACAGCACGTCGGTCAGCGACCAGTCCACCAGCCCGGTCAGCGCCTGTTCGCACTCGGCGATCGAGGCCGCGAAAACCGGTGATTCGGCGAGCAGGGCACGGGCCATACCGTCCCACTGGGCCCCCTGGCCCGGGAACACCAGCACAGTCCCGCCGACGTTCGAATCAGTCTCGCCGACAACGATATTCGACGGCGCGGCCGGTCCGGTGCGCACGGGGTCCAGGTCGCGGGCCAGCGCACCGAGACCGGCGAGCAGCTCGGCGCGGTCCGCGGCGATCACGGTGGCCCGGTGTTCGAAGGCCGTGCGGGTGGTGGCCAGCGAGAACCCGATATCGGCCAGGCCCTGGACCGGGTCGGCCGACAAGAACCCGGCCAGCCGCACCGCCTGATCACGCAGCGCGGCCGGAGTCCGGCCGGCCAGTGCGTAGGGAGCGACCGGCGGATGCGACCGGGCGCCGCCGGGTTCGGGGTCGGGCGCTTGTTCGAGGATCACGTGGGCGTTGGTGCCGCTCATGCCGAACGCCGAAATTCCGGCGCGCCTGGGCCTTTCGGCCCGGGGCCACGGTCGGTCCTCGGTGAGCAGCCGGACATTGCCGCCCGACCAGTCGACGTGGGTGGTGGGCTCGGTGATGTGCAGGGAGCGCGGCAGCACGCCGTGTTCGAGAGCCAGGACGGTTTTGATGACCCCGGCCACCCCGGCCGCGGCCTGGGTGTGCCCGATGTTCGATTTCAGGGAGCCGAGCCACAGCGGCCGGTCTTCGGGCCGATCCTGGCCGTAGGTGGCCAGCAGCGCGTCGGCTTCGATGGGATCGCCGAGAGTGGTTCCGGTGCCGTGCGCTTCGACGGCGTCCACGTCGGCGGCGGTGAGTCCGGCGTCGGCGAGCGCTGCGCGCAGCAGGCGTTGCTGGGAGGGGCCGTTCGGGGCGGTCAGGCCGTTGCTGGCGCCGTCCTGGTTCAGGGCCGAACCGCGGATCACGGCCAGCACCGGATGCCCGTTGCGGTGGGCGTCCGAAAGCCGTTCCAGCAGAAGGACACCGACGCCCTCACCCCAGCCGGTGCCGTCCGCGGTGGCCGAGAACGCCTTGCAGCGGCCGTCGGCGGACATCGCGCCCTGCCTGCCGAATTCGGCGTAGACCAGCGGCAGCGACATCACGGTGACGCCCGCGGCCAGGGCCAGCGTGCATTCGCGCCGGCGCAGCGCCTGCGTGGCCAGATGCACGCCGACGAGTGAGGACGAGCATGCGGTGTCCACCGTCAGCGCCGGTCCCTCGAGTCCGAGCGCATACGACACCCGGCCCGCCAGCACACTCATCGAATTGCCGGTGACGATGAAGTTCCGTACCGCTTCGGGAGCGGCCAGAGCCACCTGGGCGTACCCCTGGTCGACGGCCGCGGCGTAAATGCCGGTGGCAGTGCCGCGCAGGGCCGCCGGATCGATACCGGCCCGCTCGACGGCCTCCCAGACGGTGGTCAGCAGGAGTCGCTGCTGTGGATCCATCGCGGTCGCCTCGTGCGGGGAGACGGCGAAGAACGCGGCGTCGAAGTCGGCGACCCCGTCGATGAAGGCGCCGCGGCAGGACACATTGCCCGCGCTGAGCGATGCGATATCCCACCCGCGGTCCTGCGGCACCGTGGTCGTCGTGTCGCGGCCCTCGGCCAGTAGCTCCCACAGTTGTTCGGGCGTGCGTACCCCGCCGGGGAAGCGGCAGCCCATGGCGACGATCGCGATCGGTTCGTGCCCGGCGGCCTCGGCCTCGGCAAGTTGCCGGCGGGTGCGCTGCAGGTCGATGGTGACCCGATTCAGGTACTCACGAAGCTTCTGCTCGGTCACCGTGCTCCTCCGATACGTCCGGGACCACGCCGGTCCGCTGTCACGGGCTTCACGAGATGCCCAATTCCTTGTCGATGAGGTCGAAGAGTTCGTCATTGCTGGCGGACTCGATGGCCTGTTCCGGTTGTGCCCCAATGGATTCCGCACC
Organism: Nocardia sp. SYP-A9097; assembly: GCF_009649815.1. Lineage (GTDB taxonomy): Bacteria > Actinomycetota > Actinomycetes > Mycobacteriales > Mycobacteriaceae > Nocardia. The sequence continues at coordinate 43,644 of NZ_WJIC01000027.1, read as the reverse complement.
GAAGGCTTCGACGCGCGCCAGTGCCCGCCGCAATCTCGTGGCCAGTTCGGCGGGCAGGTCCGCCTCGTGCTGCGGGAGCAGGGCGTCGATCTGCGCCTCGAGCCGGCTCAGCTCGGTGAGCAGTGGAGGGACGGGTGGCGGGGCCGCGGCGGTGACCTTGCCGAGCAGGAACCGGGTCAGGGCTTCGGGGGTGGGATGGTCGAAGACGAGGGCAGCCGGCAGCCGCACCCCGACCGCATTCGCCAGCCGATTGCGCAGTTCCACGCCGGTCAGCGAGTCGAAGCCGAGGTCCTTGAACGGGCGCACCGGGTGGATCTCCGCGGCCGACGCATGGGCCAGCACGGCCGCGGCATTGGCGCGCACGACATCGAGCAGGATCCGGTGCGCCTCGGCCGGGGCGAGCCCGGCCAGCCGATCGGCCAGGCCCGCCGCCGCGGTCGCGGCCGCGTCCCCGACCCGGCGCAGGGCCGGCCGGGGCGCCCGGACCAGGCCACTGAGCACGGGTGGAACCACGGTTCCGGCGGCCGGCCGGGAACGAACGAGCCGAGCGGCGAAGACGTACGGATGCACCGAGCGACAGGCCGCGTCGAACAGTGCGAGCCCCTCGGCCGAGTTCAGCGCGCCGATGCCCGAACGGGACATACGGTGCTCCTCGGCGCCGGCCGTCATCTCGCTGCGCTCCTCCCACAGGCCCCAGCCGATCGAGACACCGGCCAAGCCCTGCGCGCGCCGTTCGGCCGCCAGGGCGTCGAGGGCGGCATTGGCGGCGGCGTAGTTCGCCTGCCCGGCGCCGCCGAGCAGCGCTGCCCCCGAGGAGAACAGGACGAAGGCCGCCAGGTCGCGATCGCGGGTCAGTTCGTGCAGGGCGAACGCGGCATCCACCTTCGGGCGCCAGACCCGTTCCACCTGGGCCGGGGTGAGCGCGCCGAGGACGCCGTCGTCGAGAACGCCAGCGGCATGGACGACCGCGGTGAGCGGACGGTCCGCCGCGATGGCGTCCAATACGGCCGAGAGGGCACGGCGATCGGTGATATCGCAGGCGAGAACCGTTGCTTCCGTGCCGAGTTCGGCGAGCTCAGCGGCGAGCTCGGCCGCGCCCGGCGCCTCGGCGCCGCGGCGGCTGATCAGAATCTGGTGCCGCACACCGTATTCGGTCGCCAGGTGCCGGGCGACGAGCCGGCCGAGAGCGCCGGTCCCGCCGGTGATCAGCACGGTGCCCGCCGGGTCGATCGGCGCGGGCACCAGCAGTACGTTCTTGCCGATGTGCCGGGCCTTGCTCAGGTGACGGAACGCCGCCGGAGCCTGCCGGACGTCCCAGCAGGTGATCGGCAGGGGGCTGAGCACGCCCTGCTCGAAGAGCGCCAGCACCTCGGCGAGCAGCTCGCCGATGCGCTGCGGGCCCGCCTGCACCAGATCGAAGGCCTGGTATCGCACGCCCGGATATCGGCTCGCGACCTCGCCAGCGTCGCGCACGTCGGTCTTGCCCATCTCGACGAAGGCACCACCACGAGGCAGCAGGCCGAGTGAGGCATCGACGAATTCCCTTGCCAAGCAGTCGAGTACGACATCCATACCGCGACCTTCGGTGACATCCCGGAAATGCTGCGCGAATTCGAGTGTCCGCGTGGAGGCCAGGTGCGCGTCATCGAACCCGTTGGCACGCAGCACATCCCATTTACCCGGGCCGGCCGTGCCGAAGACTTCGGCTCCGGCATGCCGGGCGAGCTGCACCGCGGCCATCCCGACACCGCCGGTGGCCGCGTGCACCAGCACGGACTGTCCGCGGCGGAGACCAGCGAGATCGAACAACCCGTAGTAGGCGGTGAGGAAGGCGATCGGTGCGGACGCCGCCTGCGCGAACGACCAGCCGGTGGGAATCCGCGCGACGGTCGCGCGATCGGCGACGACGACCGGGCCGAACGCCCCGCCGAAGACACCCATCACCCGGTCGCCCGGCATCAGGTCGGTCACGCCGGGACCGGCTTCCAGGACCGTGCCCGCACCTTCGCTGCCGACGGTCGGCTGGTCGGGGTCCAGACCCAGGGCGACCACGACATCGTGGAAGTTGAGGCCGGCGGCGCGCACGGCAATGCGCACCTGACCCGCCCGCAGCGGGGCCAGGGCCGCGGGCGCGGGCAGCAGCGCCAGCCCGTCGATCGTGGCGTCGCGCCCGAGCCCCAATCGCCAGGCCGGTTCGTCCGGCGGGGTGAGCACGTCGCGGGCATCGGCGCTCAGGCGCGGCACGAACACCTGCCCGCCACGGACCGCGTACTGCCCCTCTGCCGCACCCGTGGCGAAAAGCGCTGTCACAAGCGCATTCAGCGATGCGGGGTGGGCATCGACGTCCGCGAGCACAAATCGTCCGGGATGTTCGATCTGTGCGGTACGCAGCAGCCCCCACACACCGGCCTCCGCCCAGTTCGCCTCGCGGTCCCCCGGCCCGGTCCGAACCGCGCCGTGGGTGATGACCACCAGGCCCGACTGCGCGAAACGCTCGTCGGCCAGCCAGCCCTGAACCAGCTCGAGCGCGCGAACGGTGTCGGCCTGCCACACACTGCGCGGCTCGTCCTCGATGCCGCCCGAAACGCTCGCGAGCACGAAGTCAGGGATCGCCTCCGCTGTCACGCTCAACGCCGCGAGGTCCGGCCAGGCCGTCGCGGTGGACAGCATGGCGTGCAGGCCGCCGCCGAGTACCGCACAGCGACTCGCGCCCGCCGCATCGACGACCCCGGACGCGGATTCGCCTGGCGTGAGCGCGGTTTCACCGGCCCCGGACACGGGCGTCCACTCCACGTGCAGCATCCCCGCCGCGTCCGGGCGCAGACCGCCGGCGGGCATCGGGCGCAGCGCAAGGGAATCGACGGTCAGGACGAGGCGGCCGGTGAGGTCGCGGGCTTCCAGTGACACTTCCTCGGCATCACGGGCGCTGATGCGGACGCGGAGTGCGGACGCTCCAGTGGCGTGCGCGGTCACGCCGGTCCACGAGAACGGCAGCCGCGCAACGTCATCGCGGTCGGGCAGCAGCACGGAGGCTTGCAGGGCCGCGTCCAGCAGCGCCGGGTGCAGGAGATAACCGTCGCCGTCGCGCTGCTGAGGCAGGGCGATCTCGGCGAAGATCTCGCCGTGGTGACGCCAGGCCGCTCGCACACCGCGGAAGATCGGCCCGTAGTGATATCCGGCCGTGGTGAACCGGTCGTAGAGCTCGGAGGTGTCGAGGGGTTCCGCATCGGCAGGCGGCCAGGCCACGACGCTGTCCTCGCGATCCTCGCCGCGCGGGGCGAGGGTGCCGGTGGCGTAGGCCGTCCATTCCGCCGCGGCGTTCCGGTCTGTGGTGACGGTGTCCTGATCGGGTCGGCCGTGCACGTTCAGGGTGCGATATCCGCCGGGTCCGGCCGGACCGACTCGTACCTGCAGGCGCAGCGCGCCGCGCTCGGGCACGGTGAGCGGGGTCTGCAGGATGAGCTCGTCGATCAGGCCGCAGCCCACCTCGTCAGCGGCGCGGAGCGCGAGCTCGAGGAAGGCGGTGCCGGGCAGCAGGGTGACGCCCGATACCGCATGCTCGGCCAACCAGGGCGTGGTCGTGCGGGACAGCAGCCCCGTGAACAGTTGTTCGTCGGAGTCGGCCAGGTCCACTGCGGCACCGAGAAGCGGATGACCGGTGGCGGCGAGCCCCGCGGCGGCTACATCGGCCGGGCCGGTGGCGGCATCGAGCCAGTACCGGGTGCGCTCGAACGCATAGGTGGGCAGCTCCACCCGGTGAGCCCCGGGGTACAGGGCATTCCAGTCGAGATCGACGCCGCCCGCATGCGCCTCGCCGAGCGAGAGCAGCAGCCGTTCGAGGCCGCCTTCGCCGCGGCGCAGCGTGCCCGTGACGACGGCCGACGGTGCGGAGTCCGCCAGCGTCTCGCCGATCCCGGCCGTGAGCACCGGATGCGGGCTGATCTCGAGGAAGGTGGTGTGCCCGGTGTCCGCGAGCGCGCGCACGGCCGGTTCGAAGCCGACGGTGCCGCGCAGATTGCGGAACCAGTATTCGGCGGAGAGTTCGGGGCCGGCCAGCCAGGTCGCGTCGAGCGTGGAATACATGGGCACCCGGCAGGTTCCGGGCCGGAGCCCCTCCAGTGCCGCGATCAACTCGTCCCGGATCGCGTCCACGTGCGCGGAGTGCGAGGCGTAGTCGACCTCGATGCGGCGAGCCCGCACCCCGTCGCGTTCGCAGGCGGCCAGCAGTGCGTCGACTGCGGCCGGATCCCCGGCCACCACCGTGGCGGCAGGGCCGTTGACGGCGGCGAGGGCGAGTCCACCACCGTTGGACTCCAACAGGATTCGGACTTCCGCGACGGGCAGCGACAGCGAGGCCATCGCCCCCTTGCCGGCGATCGCGCGCAGCAGCCCGCTCCGCAGTGCGACGACCTTCGCGCCCTCCTCGAGTGACAGTGCGCCCGACACCACGGCCGCGGCGATCTCGCCCTGCGAATGTCCGAGCACGGCATCCGGTTCGACGCCGTACCCACGCCAGGTCGCCGCGAGCGAGACCATCACGGCGAACAGCGCGGGCTGCACCAGATCCACCTGTTCCAGCGCGGCCGGGTCACCGAGGATTTCCACCAGCGCGCGGTCGACGTACCGGGCGAGGGCGCGTTCGCATGCTGCCATCGATTCCGCGAAAACCGCACTCGTGCCGAGCAATTCGAGCGCCATACCCGCCCATTGCGCGCCCTGGCCGGGAAAGACGAACACCGTGCGACCCACGGCCCCGGCGGTGCCCTGCGCAACCCCGGCGGCGGGGGTGTCCTGCGCGACTGCCCGCAGTCCGGTCATCAGCCGCGCACGGTCACCGGCCAGCACCGCGCGGTGCGGATGACGGCTCCGGGTGACAGCGAGGGACAAACCTATATCGGCGCAAGGCAATTCGGGCCGCGCGTCGAGGTGCCGGAGCAGCTGTTCGGCTTGCGCTCGCAGTGCCCTGACGGACCGGGCGGACAGCACCCAGGCGACTGGGCGCTCGCCGGGCGGCACCGGGCCCGGCGCGGAATGTCCGTCCTGTACCCGAGGCGAATCCGCGGGTTCGGGCGCCTGTTCGAGCACCACGTGGGCATTCGTCCCGCTCACGCCGAAGGCCGAGACGGCGCCGCGGCGCGGGCGTCCCGTCTGCGGCCACGCCTGCGACTCCGCGAGCAGCCGCACCGCGCCGGAGGACCAATCCACCTGTGCGGACGGTTGATCCATGTGCAAGGTCGCGGGCAGGATGCCGTGCCGCAGCGCCTGCACCATCTTGATGACGCCACCGACTCCCGCTGCCGCGGAGGTGTGCCCGATATTGGATTTCAGCGATCCCAGCCACAACGGTGCACGCTCGGCGCGATCCTGGCCGTAGGTCGCCAGCAGGGCCTGCGCCTCGATCGGATCGCCGAGCCGGGTGCCCGTCCCGTGGCCTTCGACGGCGTCCACGTCCGCGGTGCTCAGCCGGGCGTCGGCGAGCGCCGCCCGGATCACTCGCTGCTGCGCCGGACCGTTCGGGGCGGTCAGGCCGTTGGAGGCGCCGTCCTGGTTGACGGCCGAGCCGCGCACCACGGCCAGTATCCGGCGACCGTTGGCCAGCGCGTCCGAAAGGCGTTCCAGCAGTAGCACGCCCACGCCTTCACCGAATCCGGTGCCGTCCGCCGCGTCGGCGAACGCCTTGCAGCGGCCGTCGGGGGCGAGCCCGCGCTGGCGGCTGAACACCACGAACAGTTCGGGGCTGTTCATCACCGTGACGCCGCCCGCCAGCGCCATATCGCACTCCCCCGTCCGCAGGGACCGCACCGCGAGGTGCAGCGAGACCAGCGACGACGAGCAGGCGGTGTCCACGGTGACCGCGGGACCCTCGAGCCCGAGGACGTAGGAGACGCGGCCGGAGGCGACGCTCGCGGAGTTGCCGGAGCCGAGGAACCCCTCCACTTCCTCCGGCACGTTCCCGATCAGCCGGACGGCGTAGTCGTGATGCATGACGCCGGTGAACACGCCGGTCCGGCTGGCCTGCAGGGTCGCCGGATCGATGCCGGCGCGTTCGAGCACCTCCCAGGAGGTCTCCAGCAGCAGCCGCTGCTGGGGATCCATCGCGAGCGCCTCACGCGGTGAGATCCCGAAGAATCCGGCGTCGAATTCGGCTGCGTCGTAGAGGAATCCGCCTTCCTTCACGTACGAGGTGCCGTGCCGTTCGGTCTCGGTGTCCGGATCGTAGAGGTTGGGGAGGTCCCAGCCGCGGTCGGCGGGGAAATCGGAGACCGCGTCGGTGGCGGAGGCGACCAGGTCCCACAGTGCCTCCGGCGAGTTCGCGCCACCGGGGAACCGGCAACCCATGGCGACGATCGCGATCGGCTCGTCGACGGCATCGTGGCGCGCGGCGGGCGCGACCACCGGTACCGGTGCGGTCGCGCCGGCCAGCCGGGTGTCGAGGTGGTCGGCGAGGGCGGCCGGGTTGGGATGGTCGAAGACCAGGGTGGCGGGTAGGCGCAGTCCGGTGGCGAGGTTGAGCCGGTTGCGCAGATCCACCGCCGCCAGCGAATCGAAGCCGAGATCCCGGAACGCCCGGCCCGGTTCCACGGCCTCCGCGGCGGCATGCCCGAGCACGGCGGCGACCTGGGCGCGGACCAGTTCGCGCAGTTCCCGGCGGCGCTCGGCCGCGGGCAGAGCGGTCAGGCGTTGCGACGGGCCGGCGGCATCGTCACCACCGAGCGGCATCGCCGCAGCCCGGCGCGCGGCCGGGCGGACGAGGCCGTGCAGCAGCCTGGGTATCGGTTCCGTGGCGACGCGGGCCCGCAGTGTCGCGAGGTCGAGCGGCATCGCGACCAGGTGCGGTTCCTCCGACGCGGTGGCGGCGTCGAAGAGTTCGAGTCCCTGCCGATCGGTCAGCGCAGGCATACCGGACCGGGCGATCCGGCGGGCGTCGGCCTCCCCGAGATGACCGGTCATCGCACTGCGCTGTTCCCACAGCGTCCACGAGATCGACTGCCCGGCCAGACCGTTGGCCCGGCGATGCTGGGCCAGCGCGTCCAGGAACGCATTTGCGGCCGCGTAGTTGCCCTGCCCCGGGCCACCGAAAACGCCTGCGGCAGAGGAGAAGAGCACGAATGCGCGCAGATTCTCACCGGCCGTGAGACGGTGCAGATGCAGGGCGGCGTCCACCTTGGGCCGCAGCACCGCGTCGATGCGGTCGGGGGTGAGCGCCGCGATGACGCCGTCGTCGAGGACGCCCGCAGCGTGCACCACCGCCGTGAGCGGATGTGCGGCGGGGATGTCGTCGAGCAGCTGCCGCAGTGCCGCGCCGTCGGCGACATCGCAGGCGATGACCACGCACTGGACGCCGAGACCGGTGAGCTCCTCGACGAGCTCGGCCGCACCGGCCGCGGCGGGACCACCGCGGCCCGCCAGAACGAGCCGGCGCGCGCCGGCGGCAGCCAGGTGCCGGGCGATCCGCGAGCCGATCAGACCGGTGCCACCGGTGATCAGAACCGTGCCGTCCGGATCGGCGAAGGACTCGAGGCGCTCGGCAATGGTTGCCCGCACCAGCCGGGGTATGCGGACCTCGCCGCCGCGCACCGCCAGCTGATCCTCCTCGACAGTTGCGACAATCGCTGTCAGGGAAGGGATTTCACTCGGATCATCCACATCGGCCAGGACGAACCGCCCCGGATGCTCCGACTGCGCCGTGCGTACCAGCCCCCAGATCGCGGCCCCTGGCAGATCGGCGATGTCCTCACCCGGTGCCGCCGCGACCGCCCCTCGGGTGACCGCGATCAGGCGCGCATCCGCGAACCGCTCCTCGGCGATCCAGTCCTGCACGAGCGCCGCGGCGGCGTGCACGGCACGATGGGTGGCAGCCGCGTAGGCGTCGGAGGTATCGACCGGGTCGGCACCGACAACGGCGGAGACAGCCGAATCCGCTCGCACGGCAACGGAATCCAGGGCCTCGGCAACCGAATCCGCAGTCGTGGCAATCGGATCCGCGACCGCAGTGACGAGCATCGGCGCGACGACCAGCCCGGGCGCGGCGTCGCCCGCGATGACGGCGGCACGCAAGGCGGCGAGGTCCGGGTAGCGGTCGGTGCCGAGCACGATCGGCTCGGCGGCGTCGGTCGGCACGCTGCGTTCGGCGCGGCCGGCCGACACGCTCGACTCGGTCATGACGGTGGGACGTCCGGTGAAACGCGCGGGAGTCCAGTCCAGGCGGAAGAGCGATTCGTGGCGGACGGCCTGCTGCGGCGCCTCGGACACCGGGCGCAGCAGCAGGGCGTCGATGGAGATCACCGGTTGCCCGGCGGCATCCCACGCCTGCAGCGAGACGGCGTTCTCCCCGGCCGGCGCGACCTTGGCCCGCAGGGCGGTGGCGCCGTGGGCGTGCAGGGCGGACCCGGTCCAGGCGAACGGCATGCGGCCCGTCTCGTCTCCGGACAGGCCGGTGACGTGCAGCACGGCATCGAGCAGGGCCGGGTGCAGGCTGAAAAGCGCTGCCTCGGCGTGCGTTTCGGGCGGCAGCACGGCCTCGGCGTAGATGTCCTCGCCCAGGCGCCAGGCGGCGCGCAGCCCCTGGAACACGGGCCCGTAGCTGAATCGACCTGCGGCGAAGCGCTCGTAGAGTCCGGTCAGGTCGATCGCCGTCGCACCGGGTGGCGGCCAGGAAGCAGTGGGCGGCGCGGCGGACAGGGCGGCCGGCGGCGGGAGTTCATCGGACAGTGAGCCACTGGCGTGCCGGGTCCAGGGGTCATCGGGTGCGGCGTCGGCGGGGCGGGCGTAGACGCTGATCGCGCGCAGACCGCCGGCTTCGGGTGCGCCGGCGGTCACCTGCACGTCGACGGGGTTCGCGGACAGGGCGAGCGGTGCTTCCAGGGTGAGCTCCTCCACCCGGCGCAGGCCTGCCTGATCGGCGGCACGGGCGGCGAGTTCGAGGAAGGCGGTGCCCGGTAGTAGCGCGGCGCCGAGCACCGAGTGTTCGGCGAGCCACGGGTGGGTCCGCGTGGACAGGCGGCCGGTCAGCACGAGGGCGTCGCCGTCGGCGAGGGTGACGACCGCGCCCAGCAGTGGATGCCCGGCGGCGGCGAGGCCTGCCGCGGTCAGGTCACCGGTCACCGGACCGGTGTCCTCCAGCCAGTACCGCTGTCGTTGAAACGGGTAGGTGGGCAGGTCCGCGTGCGCGGCGGGTAGATGGGCGTAGACGGGCCGCCACTGTACGGGGATGCCCGCGGTCCAGAGTTCGCCCGCCGAGGCGTGGAACCGGGCGAGCCCACCGTCGTCGCGGCGCAGGGTGCCGGCGACCTGCGCGTCATGCCCTGCGGCGCTGACGGTTTCCTCGATCGCGACCGTGAGCACCGGATGCGGGCTCACCTCGACGAAGGCGCGCAGTCCCGCGTCCAGTGCGGTGGTGACGGCCTCGCGCAGCTCGACGGTCTGCCGCAGATTGCGATACCAGTAACCGGCGTCGAGGGTGCGCGTATCGAGCGTCGCGCCGGTCACCGTGGAGTAGAAGGGCACCTCCGCCGCACCCGGGGTGATCCCGGCCAGCAAGGTCAGCAGTTCGTCGCGGATCTGCTCGATATGGCCACTGTGCGAGGCGTAGTCGACTTCGATGCGCCGGGCCCGCAGGTCCCTGGCCTGCGCGTGGGCGAGGAATTCGTCGACCGCCGCGAGCTCACCGGAGATCACTACCGCGGCGGGCCCGTTCACGGCGGCTATCGAGAGCCGATCACCCCAGGGAGCCAGTTCCGTTCGGACTCGGTCGGCCGGAAGTTGCACCGAGGCCATCCCACCCGCACCCGCGATCGCACGCAGCGCACGGCTGCGCAAGGCCACCACCTTCGCGCCGTCGTCCAGTGACAACCCGCCCGCCACCACCGCGGCGGCGATCTCCCCCTGCGAATGCCCCACCACCGCAGCGGGTTCCACCCCGAGTGACCGCCATACGGCGGCCAGCGACACCATCACCGAAAACAACACCGGCTGAACGACATCCACCCGGTCCCACACTGCTCCCGAGCGAACGAGCCCCAGCAGTGACCAATCCACGAACGGCGCCAGAGCCGCCGCACACTCGGCCATCCGCGCCGCGAACACCGGCGACTCGTCCAGCAGTTCCCGCGCCATCCCGGTCCACTGCGAACCCTGCCCCGGGAAGACGAAAACCACGCGGCCGGTGCGGATTTCACCGCCACGCACCACGGTGGGCGACGGCAGCCCGTCCACCAACGCCGTCAGGTCGTCCACCAGGCCCGCCCGGTCCCCGGCCGACAGCACGGCCCGATGATCGAAGACGGTACGACCCGCCAGAGTCCGGCCGGTCCCGTCGAGGTCTAGGTCCGGGTGCCCGGCAAGATGGGCGCGCAGCCGCTCGGCCTGAGCACGCAGACCCGCGCGGTCACGAGCAGAGAGCAGCCACGGCAGGGCGGCAGCGGTGGCAGACCGCGGGCCCGCGTTCGACTTCGACTCCGCGGCAATCGATTCGGCCCGCCCCGCGGCGTTCGGCTCAGCCACCGCGACTTCACTCGGCTCCGCCTCGGCCTGTTCGAGGATGACGTGCCCGTTGGTGCCGCTGATTCCGAAGGAGGACACGGCGGCTCGCCGCGGATGGTCCGTCTCCGGCCACGGCGTCGGTTCGGTGACCAGCCGGACGGTGCCCGCTGACCAGTCCACCTGGGTGGTGGGGCGGGCGGCGTGCAGGGTGGGCGGCACGGTGCCGTAGCGCATGGCCATGACCATCTTGATGACGCCGCCGACGCCGGCGGCGGCCTGGGTGTGGCCGATATTGGATTTCAGCGACCCGAGCAGCAGGGGCCGGTTGCCGTCGCGGTTCTTCCCGTAGGTGGCCAGCAGCGCCTGCGCCTCGATGGGGTCGCCGAGCGCGGTGCCGGTACCGTGCGCCTCGACGACGTCCACCCCGTCGGGGCGCAGCTGCGCGTCGGCCAGCGCGCGGCGGATGACGCGCTGCTGGGCAGGCCCGTTGGGGGCGGTGAGCCGGCTGCTGGCGCCGTCCTGGTTGACGGCGCTGCCGCGGACCACCGCGAGGATCGGGTGCCCGTTGCGGCGGGCGTCCGAAAGGCGTTCCAGCAGCAGCATTCCCACGCCTTCACCCCAGCCGGTGCCGTCGGCCTCGTCGGCGAAGGATTTGCAGCGCCCGTCACCGGCGAGACCGCCCTGCCGGCTCATTTCCGTGAAGGGCACGGGCGTCGACATCACCATGGCGCCACCGGCCAGGGCCAGCCCGCATTCGCGGCGGCGCAACGCATGCGCCGCCAGGTGGATGGCGATCAGCGAGGAGGAGCAGGCGGTGTCGACCGTGATCGCCGGGCCTTCGAGACCGAAGGTGTAGGAGATCCGACCGGAGGCGACGCTGCCGGATTGACCGTTGCCGAGGTAGCCCTGCACATCGTCGGGCACCCGGTGCAGGCGCAGCGCGTAATCCTGATACATCACGCCCGCGAAGACTCCGGTATCGCTGCCACGCAGCGTGTTCGGGTCGATCCCGGCCCGCTCGAACGCCTCCCAGGTGGTCTCCAGCAGCAGTCGCTGCTGGGGATCCATGGCGAGCGCCTCGCGTGGGGAGATGTTGAAGAATTCCGGTTCGAAATCGGCGACCTCGTCGAGGAAGCCGCCCTCGGCGGAATAGGTGCTGCCCGGCCGCTGCCGGGTCGGGTCGTACAGGGAGGCCAGGTCCCAGCCGCGGTCGCCCGGGAATCCGGCGATGGCATCCGTACCGGATTCGACCATCTCCCAAAGCTTTTCGGGCGTGTCGACACCGCCCGGATACCGGCAGCTCATGCCGACGACGGCGATGGGTTCGCGGCCCCTGGCCTCGGCCTCGGTGAGGCGATTCCGGGTGTGGTGCAGGTCTGCGGCCACCCGCTTGAGGTAGTCGCGCAGCTTGTCATCAGTCACGGATATCGTCACCTTCGTAGATCGAGGACGGGAGTTGCGCGCTCTCCCCCATTCCGAGTTCGTTGTCGATGAAGTCGAAGAGTTCGTCGTCGGTCGCGCGGTCCATGCGGTCCCCGAGCCCGGGATCGGCGTTGGCGCGCAGGGTGTTCAGCAGGATCTGCAATCGGTCCAGCAGCTGCGGATCGGCCGGGCTATCACCGAACGCCTGCTCCAGTTGTTCGAGCTCGGCCAGGCCGCCGGATACCGGTTCGGTGTCCTCCGGCGTCAGTTCGGCGGCAAGGTGTTTCGCGACACCCGCCGAGGTCGGGTAGTCGAACAGCAGCGTGGCCGGCAGGCGCAGGCCGGTCGCCGCGTTGAGCCGGTTGCGCAGTTCCACCGCGGTGAGCGAGTCGAACCCGATCTCCAGCAGCCCGCGATCGTCGTCGACCGCTTCCGGATCGCCGAAGCCGAGGACCGTGGCCGCCTGCAGCCGGACCAGATCCAGCAGAATGCGTTCGCGCTCGGCTGTATTCCGGCCGCGCAGCCGGTGCGCGATGGACTCGGTGGCGGCGGCGCCCGCCACTCGCCGCGACCGCGGGCGTATCAGGCCGCGCAGCATGGGCGGGTAACCGGCGGCCGCGGTCGCCTCCAGGTCCAGGCGCAGTGGCAGTGCGGCGGGTTCATCGGCGGCGACCGCCAGATCGAACAGGCGGACGCCGTCCTCGGGGGTGAAGGCCAGGATGCCGCCGCGGGCGATGCGGCGCAGATCCGCTTCGTCGAGCGAACCGCTCATACCGCCCTCGGTGGTCCACAGCCCCCAGTCGAGGGCGGCCGCGGGCAGGCCCTGCGCCCGCCGCCGATGCGCCAGTGCGTCGAGGAAGGCATTGGCCGCCGCGTAGTTGGCCTGGCCCATCCCACCGAAGACACCGGCGATGGAGGAGAACATCACGAACGCCGACAATTCCGTCCCGGCGGTCAGCTCATGCAGATGCAGGGCGGCATCCGCCTTGGGCCGCATGGCTTCTCGCAACCGCTGCGATGTCATCGCGCCGATCACGCCGTCGTCGAGCACACCGGCCGCATGCACCACCGCGGTGAGTGGATGCGCCGCGGGAATCCCCGCGAGCAGCGCCGCGACCCGATCCCGGTCGGCGACATCGCAGGCGACGATGTCGATATCCGCACCGAGCGCGGTCAATTCGTCCCGCAGTGCGCCGGCGCCGTCCGCGGCGAGTCCACGCCGGCCGGTCAGTACCAGCCGCCGCACGCCGTGCTCGGACACCAGGTGTCGCGCGATATGCCGCCCGATCGCCCCGGTGCCGCCGGTGATCAGGACGGTGCCGCCCCGCTCCCACACCGGCGTCTCGGGCTCGTCGGCCCGCGGAACCCGGCCCAGTCGAGCCTGATACGCCACACCCGAACGCACGGCCAACTGCGGCTCGCCGGATGCGATCGCGGCAGGCAACGCCGCCACCGAGGCGTCGTCACCATCCAGATCCGCGATCACGAATTGGCCGGGATGCTCGGTCTGCGCGGTACGCACCAGCCCCCAGACCGCGGCGTGCGCCAGGTCCGGCACATCGGCATCCGGCCGCACAGCCACCCCGCCACGCGTCACCAACAGCAGCGTGACGCCCCGAAACCGCTCCTGCGCGAGCCAACCCTGGACCAGTGCGAGCGCGTACTCGGTGGCGAACCGCACCGCCGAGACCTCCTGGCGCGGCACCGATCCCGACGCGATCGGCGTCACCGGCGCACCATCCGCCGACTCCTCGAGGCCGTGCGGAATCGGGGCCACCACGACAGCCGACAGGTCACCCGCCATGAACTCGGCGAGGTCAGCCACCGCGCGGGTGGCGCCCGCCGCGGCCCACTGCGTCACCTCGTCGCCGAGGACCGCCCAGTTGCCCACTGCCCCCGGCATTTTCACCGGCACGGCGGGCCATTCGACCCGGAACAGCTCCTCGTGTCCGGCGGCCGGGCGGGCGGCGCCGACCTGATCGGCGGACACCGGCCGTAGTACCAGGGAGCGCATCGTGGTGACGGGATCGCCCGCGGCGTCCATTGCCAGCACCTCCACGGCGTCGCGGCCCGCCGGTCGCAATCGGATTCGCAGGGCGGACGCGCCCGAGGCGTGCAGGCGAACGCCGTTCCAGGAGAACGGCAGCCAGCTCTGGGTCGAACCCGCGAGGATCCCGAAGGTCAGTGCGTGCAGGGAGCTGTCGAGCAGGGCGGGGTGCAGGCCGAATCCGGCCGCGTCGCCGCGATGCTGTTGCGGCAGGCTCGCTTCGGCGTACACCTCGTCGCCGAGCCGCCAGGCGGCCCGCAGACCCTGGAAGGCCGGTCCGTAGGCGAAGCCGCCCTGTTCGAAGTGCGCGTAGAGGTCCGTCACGTCGATCGGTTCGGCGCCTCGGGGCGGCCACTCATCCACGGCGGCAGGCTCGTTCGGCTCGCTGTCGGTGAGCAGGCCGCTGGCGTGGCGGGTCCACGACTGTCTGGGAGACGCCGTCTCGGGTCGCGAGTAGACGGCGATCGACCGGCTGCCGTCCGCATCGGATGCGCCCACCGAAACCTGCAGCAGCACAGCGCTGTCCGGCGCGATCACCAGGGGCGCCTCCAGCAGCAGCTCGTCGACCTCGGTGCAGCCGGCTTCGTCGCCGGCGCGGATGGCCAGTTCGAGGAAGGCCGTCGCCGGGAACAGCGCCGCGCCCAGAATGGCGTGGTCCGCCAGCCAGGGGTGACTGCGGAGGGAAAGCCTGGTGGTGCACAGGAATCCGCCGGTGTCCGGGAGTTCGACCAGTCCGCCCAGCAGCGGATGCCCGGCGGGACGCAGGCCCGCCGACCCGACATCACCGATGGCCGCGTCGGCCTCCAGCCAGTAGCGCTCGCGCTGGAAGGCGTAGGTGGGCAGGTCCACGTGCGCGCCGGCCGGGCCGCCGAGGAACCGCGCCCAATCGATCGCCAGGCCGCGAGTGTGCAGCTGCGCCAGCGCCGTTGTCGCCGAGGTGGTCTCGGCACGATCGCGGCGCAGCAGCGAGATCAGGGCGTCCGGATCGACACCATGCTCGGCGAGGCTGTCGCGGCCCATGGCGGTCAGTGACTGGTCGGGGCCCAGTTCCAGGAATCGGGTGACGCCCTGTGCGTGCAGGCACGCCATACCGTCGTGGAAGCGAACGGCCTCCCGTACGTGCGCAACCCAGTAGTCGGCGGTGCCGATCTGCTCGGCACTCGCAACCCGGCCAGTCAGATTCGAGACGACCGGGATCAGCGGCGCCTGGAAGGCGACGGTTTCGGCGATCCGGCGGAACTCGTCGAGCATCGCGTCCATGTGCGGGGAATGGAAGGCGTGGCTGACCGTGAGCCGCCGCGCCTTACCCCCCGCCGACTGCCAGCGCGCGGCGATACCGAGCGCGGCGTCGGCGTCACCGGAGACGACCGTGGCGGCCGGGCCGTTCACCGCCGCGATCGACACCCGGTCCTCGAACCTTGCCAGCAGCGCCAGCGCCTCCGCCTCCGAGGCGGTCAGGGCGATCATGGCGCCGGCCTCCGGCAGCGCCTGCATCAGCCGTCCGCGAGCCGCGACCAGCCGGGCGGCATCGGGCAGCGACAGCACGCCCGCGACGTGCGCCGCGGCAAGCTCGCCCACCGAATGCCCGAGCAGCAGTGCGGGACTCGCACCCCAGTGCTCCAGCAGCCGGAACTGAGCCGTCTCCAGTGCGAACAGCGCGGGCTGGGTGAAGGCGGTGGTGTCGAGCAGGGCGGCCTCGGGCGAACCGGCCGGGGCGAACATCACCTCGCGCAACGGCCGGTCGAGGACGGTGTCGAACTCGGCGCACGCCGCGTCGAGCGCGTCGGCGAAGACCGGTTGGGCGCGGTAGAGCTCCGCACCCATGCCGGGTCGCTGACTGCCCTGGCCGGCGAACAGGAAGGCCGTTTTGCCCACACCGGACCGCCCGCGCAGCACACCGGGCGCGGTACCGTCGGCCGCCAGCGCGCGCAAGCCCGCCAGCAACGTCTCGCGGTCCCCGGCGACGACGGCGCCACGGTGCTCGAAGGCGCTGCGCTGCAACGCCAGCGCCCTGCCGATCTCATCGACGCCGAGCGCGGGACGGTGCTCCGCATACGCCAGCAGTCGCCCCGCCTGCGCCCGCAGGGCGGAAGCGCTGCGACCGGAGACGAGCCACAGCCCGCCACCCGCGCCTTCCGATACCGGGGCCGAATCGGTTTCTGCGGGAACGTGTTCCAGGATCGTGTGAGCATTCGTGCCACTGACCCCGAAGGAGGATACGGCGGCCCGGCGCGGGTGGCCGGTCTCGGGCCACGCGGTGTTCTCGGTCAGCACGGTCACCGCGCCCGCGGACCAGTCGACCAGCGGGGTCGGCCGGTCCACGTGCAGTGTGCCCGGCAGTACACCGTGCCGCATGGCCTGCACCATCTTGATGACTCCGGCGATACCGGCGGCCGCCTGCGCGTGCCCGATATTCGATTTCAGTGAGCCGAGCAGCAGTGGCCGATCCGCCGGCCGATCCTGCCCGTAGGTGGCCAGCAACGCCTGCGCTTCGATGGGATCACCGAGCCGGGTGCCGGTGCCGTGCGCTTCGACCGCGTCGATCTCGGCGGCGGTCACTCCGGCGCTGGCCAGGGCCTGCGCGATGACGCGCTGCTGGGCCGGGCCGTTCGGTGCGGTGAGGCCGTTGCTGGCGCCGTCCTGGTTGACGGCCGAACCCCGGACCAGCGCCAGCACCGGATGCGCGTTCCGGCGTGCGTCCGAAAGGCGCTCCAGCACAATGACACCCGCGCCCTCGGCCCAGGCCGTGCCGTCGGCCGCGGCGGCGAACGGCTTGCAGCGGCCGTCCTCGGCGAGCCCGCGCTGCCGGCTGAACTCGACGAACGATGTGGGAGTGGCCATCACCGCCACACCGCCCGCCAGGGCGAGCGTGCACTCACCGCCGCGCAACGCCTGCGCGGCAAGGTGAATGGCGACCAGCGACGAGGAGCACGCCGTATCCACGGTCACCGCGGGCCCCTCGATCCCGAAGGTGTAGGCGATGCGGCCGGAGGCGACACTGCCCGCACTGCCCAGACCCAGATAGCCTTCGAGCTCCTCGGACGGCTGCCGCACGCGGGCGCCGTAGTCGTGATAGCTGGAGCCGACGAACACACCGGCGCGGCTGCCCGTGAGCGACAGCGGATCGATCCCGGCCCGTTCGAACGCCTCCCACGCGATCTCGAGCAGCAGCCGCTGCTGCGGATCGATCGCCAGCGCCTCGCGCGGGGAGATGCCGAAGAAGGCGGGATCGAATTCGGCTGCGCGGTGCAGGAATCCGCCGTGCCGGGTGTACGAGGTGCCCAGCTGCCCCGGATCACCGGAGTAGAGCTCCTCGAGATCCCAGCCGCGGCCGACCGGGAACGGCGAGATGGCGTCGACGCCGTCACGGACCAGCTGCCACAGGTCCTCGGGGGATTCGACATCGCCGGGAAAGCGGCAGCTCATTGCCACGATCGCGATCGGATCCTCCTCCGTCGCAGCGGATCCGGCAGGTATCGACGGCACCGGGATCGCAGCGGTCGCGGTCGCCGGCCCGGTGGTCGCCGCGGCCTCGACGCCCAGCAGTCCGCCGATGTGCGCTACGAGGGCGGTGATCGTGGGATGGTCGAAAACGAGGGTGACCGAGAGCCCCAGCCCGGTGGCCGCCGCCAGCCGGTTGCGCAGATCGACGGCGGTCAGCGAATCGAAGCCGAGATCCCGGAAGACCCGGCCGGGCTCGATACCGTCCACCTCCGAATAGCCGAGTGTCGCTGCGACTTCCGCTCGGACCAGCGTGGTCAGTTGCTCCTCGCGCTCGGCGGCGGACAGTCCGGCGAGCCGTCCCGCAAGGGAGTCACCCTCGTCGCCGTCACCGGCGCTCGTGCCGAGGAACGGTACGGCCTCCGGCAGGTCGCGCAGTAAGGTGTTGGGCCGCAACATGACCGAAGTACGGGTGAATCGCTCCCAGTCGAAACCGGAGACGATGAGCCGTGTTTCACCGTCCGCCAGAGCCGCGCCCAAGGCGGCGAGGGCCAGGTCGGGTGCCATCGATTGCAGCCCGGCGCGGACGAGCCGATCGCCCACCGCGGCAGCCGCGCTGTTACCCGCCCACAGACCCCAGGCCATCGAGGTGGCCGGGAGGCCCAGTGCCCGGCGCTGTTCCGCGAGGGCGTCCAGATAGGCGTTGGCCGCCGCATAGCTGCCCTGACCGCTGCCCGGCAGGGTCGCGGCGAGCGAGGAGTACAGGACGAACCCGTCCAGCTCCAGATCGCGGGTGAGTTCGTCGAGGTGCACCGCCGCCTCGACCTTGGGACGCAGCACGGCCGCAGCACGTTCCGGGGTGAGCGCATCCAGCACGCCGTCGTCCAGGACACCCGCCGCGTGCACCACGGTGCGCAGCGGCCGGTCGGCCGGAATCGAGGCCAGCAGGGCGGCAAGGGCATTCCGGTCGGTGACATCGCACGCGACACCCGCCGCCGCCACACCCAGGTCCGCCAGCTCGGCCACCAGTGCGGCGACACCGGGCGTAGCGGCCCCCTGCCGACCGGCAAGCACGATATGCCGGGCCCCGGCGTGCGCCAGCCACCGCGCGACATGCGCACCGAGAGCGCCGGTGCCGCCGGTGATCAGCGCGGTCCCCGAAGTGGTCCAGGTGGCGTCCGGCGCGACCGGCTCGGCCCGCACCAGGCGGCGAGCGAAGACACCCGAGGCGCGCAGCGCGAGCTGCTCCTCACCGTCGAGTCCGGCGAGCACGCGGGCCAGCCGGTCGAGCACCCGGTCCTCGTCCCACCGCACCGGCAGATCGATCAGACCGGCCCAGCGCTGCGGGTACTCCATTCCCGCAACAGCACCCAATCCCCAGGTCATGGCCTGGTCCGCGACGGGCGCCGGATCCGAGCGGCCCACCCGGACCGCACCGACGGTCGCGGCCCACACCGGTGCCGCGACACCGGCATCGCCCAGCGCCTGCACCAGTGTCACGCTCAGGGCCAGACCGGACGGCAGTACCGGCGCCGACGCGTGCCCGCCGGACGCGAGTCCCAGCAGCGACAGCACCCCGGCGGGTGCCCCGGTGCGGAGGCGGTCCCGCAGATGGTCGGCAACAGCCGCCCGGTCGTCATTGCCGAGCGGCACGGCCACGACGGTGGCGCCGTGTCGTTCGAGGGCGCTCGCGCAGGCGGCGACGGCCGGGTCGGCCGTTGCCCGGGCGGGGACGATCAGCCACCAGATGCCTTGCAGCACCGGTCTTTCCGCGCTGATCGGCAGGGGTTTCCAGATCACCCGGTAGCGCCAGGTGTCCACCACGGAACGGTCGCGGCGGTCGCGATGCCACGAGGAGAGGGCGGGCAGTACCGCGCGCAGCGAGGCCTGCGCCTCGTCGCCGGCCATCCGCAGCGTGCTCGCCACGGTCGCGACGTCACCGCCCTCGACTGCCGTCCAGAATCCGGCCGCGACCGGGTCCGCGCCGGCCGTTCCCGCCTCGGCGCGGTCGGCGCCGGGGGCCTGCAGCCAGTACCGGGAACGCTGGAAGGCATAGGTCGGGAGTTCGGTGCGGCGGCCACCGGTGCCGGAAAGCACGGCCTCCCAGCCGATGTCGGCGCCGCAGGTGTGCAGGGAGCCGAGGGAGAGCAGAAAACGGCGCAGGCCGCCGTCACCGTCGGTGAGGGTGCCGGTGACACATCCGGTCACCTCGGCCGAGTCGATCGCCTGCCGCAGCCACACCGACAGCACCGGATTCGGGCTGACCTCGACGAACACCGTGTGCTCGTCACGCAGCAGCGCTGCGACGGCGGCCGAGAACAGGACCGGCTCCCGCAGGTTCCGGTACCAGTAGTCCGAGTCCAGCGCAGTGATTTCGAGTCGCGCGCCGGCGGCCGCGGAGTAGAACGCGATATCCGATGCCTGCGGCGTCACACCGGAGAAGGCTGTATCCAGTTCGGCGCGCAGGTCTTCCACCTGCGGCGAGTGCCCGGCGAAATCGACGCCGGGTAGCGCCCACGACATGATTCCGGCGTCGGCCAGCCGCTCGCTCAGCTCCTGGAGCGAGGTGGGATCCCCGGATACCGTCACCGAGCCGGGACCGTTCACCGCGGCCACCGAAACCCGATCCGCCCATGGCTGCAGGTATTCGGTGATCGCGTCCGCCTGAACGGCCGCGAACAGCATCCCGCCTCGGCCGACCAGGGGCAGCAGCGCCTTGCTGCGCAGGGCCACGATGCGCGCGCCGTCCGCGAGCGACAATGCGCCCGCCACCACCGCGGCGGCGATCTCCCCCTGCGAATGACCCACCACCGCAGCAGGCACCACACCGAAGGACCGCCACACCGCAGCCAACGACACCATCACCGAAAACAACACCGGCTGAACCACATCCACCCGATCCAACGAACCCGACGAACGCAACACATCAACCAACGACCACTCCACGAACGGCGACAACGCCACCGCACACTCACCCATCCGCGCCGCGAACACCGCAGACTCCTCCAACAACTCCCGAGCCATCCCCACCCACTGCGAACCCTGACCCGGAAACACGAAAACGGTCCGGCCGACGGTGGCCGCCGTGCCCTGTATGAGCAGGCCGTCGGCACGTCCTGCGGCCAGTGCGGTCAGGCTCGCGAGCATGGCGTCGCGGTCGTCGCCGCCGATCACGGCCCGATGTTCGAACAGTGTCCGATCGTGGATCAGGGAGTACCCGACATCCGCAGGAGACACCGCGGGCCGGGCCTCGAGGTACTCGGCCAGCCGGGCCGCCTGGGCCCGCAGCGCCTGCTCGGTGCGACCCGAGAGCGGCCACAGCACGGGGCGGCCCGGCTGCGGCGCGATGGCTTCCCGTATCGGCCGATCAGGCTGCGGCGCACCGATTTCCGGATCCACCGCGGGCGCCTGCTCGATGATGACGTGCGCATTGGTGCCACTGAGTCCGAAGGAGGAGACCCCCGCGCGGCGCGGCCGTTCGTTCGGCATCCACGGCTCGGCCTCCGCCAGCAGATCGACCGCGCCGGTCGACCAGTCCACGTTCGGGGTGGGTTCGGTGGCGTACAGCGACTTCGGCAGCAGGTCGTGCCGCAGGGCCTGCACCATCTTGATGATGCCCGCGACGCCCGAAGCGGCCTGGGTGTGGCCGATATTCGATTTCACCGACCCCAGACGCAGCGGCCGGTCCGCGGGCCGGTCGCGCCCGTAGGTGGCCAGCAGGGCGTCGGCCTCGATCGGATCGCCGAGCTTGGTGCCGGTGCCGTGTCCTTCGACCACGTCGATATCGGCCGCAGTGAGCCCGGCGCCGGCGAGTGCCGCGCGGATGACCCGCTGCTGCGCCAGCCCGCTCGGGGCGGTGAGGCCGTTGCTGGCGCCGTCCTGGTTGATCGCGGAGCCGCGGACCGTGGCCAGCACCGGATGACCGCTGCGCCGGGCGTCGGAGAGTCGTTCCAGCAGCAGCACGCCGACGCCTTCGGCAATGCCGAAGCCGTCCGCGGCGGCGGCGTAGGACTTGCAGCGACCGTCGGCGGCCAGGCCGCGCTGGCGGCTGAAACCGGTGAGCGACAATGTCGATCCGAGTACGGTGACGCCGCTCGCCAGGGCGAGCGTGCATTCTCCGCTGCGCAGGGCCTGCGCGGCCAGATGCACCGCGACCAGTGACGAGGAGCAGGCGGTGTCCACCGTCATGGCGGGACCCTCGAGTCCCAGGCTGTAGGCGATGCGGCCGGACAGCACGCTGGTGGACACGCCCGCGATGAGATGGCCCTCCACTTCCGCGGGCACGTCGTGGTTGCCGTACCCCTGGTAGGCGGCGCCGGCGAAGACGCCGGTCCGGCTGCCGCGCAGGGTGGCCGGGTCGATGCCCGCGCGCTCCAGCGCCTCCCAGGAGGTCTCCAGCAGCAGTCGCTGCTGGGGATCCATGGCCAGCGCCTCGCGCGGCGAGATGCCGAAGAAGCCGTTGTCGAATTCGGCTGCGTCGCTGAGGAATCCACCCTCGACGGCATAGGTCGCGCCGGGCCGGTCCGGGTCGGCGTCGTAGAGCGCCGCCAGGTCCCAGCCGCGGTCGGCCGGCAGTTCGGCGACGGCGTCGCGGCCCTCGACCAGCAGGTCCCACAGGCCGTCCGGATCGTGCACACCGCCCGGATAGCGGCAGGCCATGCCGATGATCACGATGGGGTCCCGGTCGTCCACGGTGACGAGCGGCAGCGGCTCGGACGTGTCGGTCGCGGCGCCCAGCGCCAGTTCACCCAGGCGCCGGGCGAGCGCGGTGGCCGAGGAGTAGTCGAAGATGACCGTCACCGGCAATCGCAGCCCGGTGGCGGTATTGAGCCGGTTGCGCATCTCGACGGCGGTCAGCGAGTCGAAACCCAGGTCGCGGAAGGCTCTTTCGGGTTCGACCTCAGCGGCGGAGTCGTGGCCGAGCACCCGGGCGGCGTGGGTGCGCACCAGATCGATCAGGAGGCGGTCGCGGTCGGCGGGGGCGGCCTCGCGCAATCGGCGGCGCAGTGTCGCGCCGGCCCCGTCGTCTGCACTGGGCGCATCCTCGGCGGCCAGGATGCGCCGCACCTCCGGCAGGCTCGTGATCAGAGGGCTCGGCCGCACCGAGGTGAACACCGGTGCGAACCGGTCCCAGTCGACGGCGGCCACCAGGATGACGGTGTCGTCGTTGTCGAGCACCCGGCCCAAGGCGCCGAGCGCCACCGCGGGCGGCATGAACGGAATGCCGCGGCCGCGCAATTGCGCCTCGGCGAGGTTGGCCGCCATCCCGCCGCCCTCGGCCGGATCCCAGATACCCCACACGATCGAGGTGCCGCTCAGGCCCCGGGCTCGGCGGTTCTCGGCGAGGCCGTCGAGGTAGGCGTTGGCGGCAGCGTACGCGCCGTGCGCATCACTGCCCCAGACCGCGGAGATCGAGGAGAACAGGACGAAGGCATCCAGCGCGTCGGCGCCGAACACGGCGTCGAGATTCTCGGCGCCGCGAACCTTGGCGTCGAGGGTTTCGGCGAAGTGGTCGGGATCGGTGTCGGCGAGCGGGATCAGCACACCCGTCCCGGCGGCGTGGATCACGGTGCGGATATCGGCTCCGCCGCTTCGCAATTCGGCGACGAGCGCGGCCAGTGCCGCCCGGTCCCCGACATCGCAGGCGGCGATCGTCAGCCGGGTGCCACCGCCGGCCAGCTGCTCGGTCAGCTCGCTCAGACCGTCCACCCCGACCGCGCCACGACGGCCTACCAGCACAATGTGTTTCGCGCCGCGATCCGCGAACCAGCGGGCCAGATGCCTGCCGACGCCACCGGTGCCGCCGGTGATCAGAATCGTGCCGCGCGGCTGCCAGGGACGCGCCGCCGCGATGTCCCCGAGTTCGGCGCGGACCAGCCGCCTGCCGTGGATCCCGGCGGCCCGGATCGCGACCTGATCCTCATCGTCCAGGCGAGCGAGCACCTGACGCAGTCGCAGCGCGGCCTGCTCGTCGAGGGTGGCGGGGAGATCGACGAGACCACCCCAGCGGGCCGAATGTTCCAGTGCCGCAACGCGACCGAGACCCCAGAGCAGGCTCTGCGCCGGGCTGGTGAGCACATCGGCCGCATCGACGGCCACCGCGCCACGGGTGGCCCACCACATCGGAGCGGCGCAGCCGCTGTCGCCGAGGGCTTGCAGCAGCACCAGACTCAGCGCGGTGCCATCGGTCATCTGGGGATTGCGCCGGTGCGGGGATTCGTCGAGACCGAGCAGGGACAGCACCCCGGCCGCCGGCTCCGGCAGTCCGGCGAGCACGTCGGCGAGTAGAGCGCTCAGCGCCACCCGATCGTCGGCGGACGCGCCGAGCACGATCGGCACGACGGTGGCGCCGACGGCGGTGAGCGCCCGCGCACATCCGGCGGCCAGCGGATCGCCGCTGGTTGCCGCGGAGGAGACGAGCAGCCAGGTGCCGGTGAGTGTCGCGCTCGGCCGGTCGGTGAGCGATTCCCAGTCCACGCGGTAGCGCCAGGAGTCGGCGGTGGCACGGTCTTCGAGCCCGCGCCGCCAGGCCGCGAGGGCGGGCAGTACCGCACCCACCGTGTCGGCGGGATCCATGCCGAGGGTGGCGGTGAAGGCCGCGAGATTGCCGTCGTCGACGGTCTGCCAGAAGGCGGTCTCCGCGGGGTGCGCGGCCATCGGCGCGATATCGGCGTCCTGCGGGCGTTGCAGCCAGAACCAGCGGCGCTGGAACGCATAGGTCGGCAGTGGCACCGCGGTGCCGGGTGTCTCGGCGAAGAATGCGGACCAGTCCGGGGACAGTCCCCGGACCTGTGCCTCGGCGAAGGAGCACAGCGCGGTGTCCAGACCGCCCTGATCGCGGCGCAGCGTACCGACGGCCGTGGCGTCGGCACCGGCGGTCTCGGCGGTCTGATTCACGCCGACCGTCAGCACGGGGTGGGTGCTCGGCTCGACGAAGAAGGTGTAGCCGTCCTCGAGCAGGGTCCGGGTGGCGTCGGCGAAGCGCACGGGCTGACGCAGGTTGCGATACCAGTACTCGGCGTCGAGCGTTCCGGTGTCACGCCAGTCGGCATCGACGGTGGAGAAGAACGGAATCTCGGCGGGGGCCGGCGCGATATCGGCGAGGGCAACCAGCAGCTGCGCACGGATCTCCTCGACCTGCGGCGAATGCGAGGCATAGTCGACCGGGATCACCCGGGCGCGGATATCGGCGGCCACCAGGTCCGCGGCGAATCGCTCGATGGCGTCGGCATCACCGGAGACCACCGTCGACGCGGGCCCGTTGACGGCCGCGATCGAGATCCGGTCCGTCCAATCGCGCAGGCGAGCAGTCAGTTCCGCGACCGGCAGCGGTACCGAGGCCATACCGCCGCGGCCCGCCAGCACCGCGATGGCCTGGCTACGCAATGCGACAACCTTCGCACCGTCCGCCAGCGACAGTCCACCCGCCACCACCGCGGCGGCGATTTCTCCCTGCGAATGGCCCACCACCGCGGCAGGTTCCACACCGAAGGACCGCCACAGCGAGGACAGCGACACCATCACCGAGAACAGCACGGGCTGAACGACATCCACCCGGTCCCAGGCATCACCCTCGAAGACGCGTTCGCGCAGCGACCATTCCACGAACGGCGCCAGCGCCGCCTCGCACTCGGCCATCCGTGCCGCGAACACCGGAGACTGTTCCCACAGGTCGCGGGCCATGCCCACCCACTGTGAGCCCTGCCCGGGAAACATGAAAACCACTCGGCCGGTGTGTGTTTCACCGCCGCGAATCAGCCGCTGCGCATCGTCACCCGATTCGAGTGCGCGCAACCTCGTCAGCAGGTCGTCGCGGCTGTCGGCGATCACGACCGCGCGATGCTCGAACGCGGTACGCGTGGTGGCCAAAGCCCTTGCGATGCGGTCTGTTCCGGTGCCGCCGTCCCGCTCCACGAGCGTGTGCAGGCCGCGAGCCTGGGCGGCGAGCGCCTCCTCGGTGCGGGCGGATACCACGAACGGAAGCAGCCCCGGTGCGTCATCCGAAGTTGTTGCGGGCATATCGGTTTCGTGTTCACCGGCGTCGAATTCAGGTGCCTGTTCCAGCACCACATGCGCATTGGTCCCGCTCACCCCGAACGAGGACACGGCCGAACGCCGCGGCCGCCCGACCTCCGGCCACGCCTGTGCCTCGGACAGCAACCGCACCGCACCGGAGGACCAATCCACCTGCGAGGACGGCTCTTCCGCATGCAATGTCCGCGGCAGCACGCCGTGCCGCAGCGCCTGCACCATCTTGATGATCCCGCCCACGCCCGCGGCCGCGGAGGTGTGCCCGATATTCGATTTCAGCGATCCGAGCCACAGCGGCCGGTCGGATGGCCGCGCACGGCCGTAGGTGGCCAGCAGTGCCTGCGCCTCGATCGGATCGCCCAGCCTGGTCCCGGTCCCGTGCGCCTCGACGACATCCACCTCGGCCGTGGACAATCGGGCATCGGCCAGTGCGGCCCGGATCACCCGCTGCTGTGCGGGACCGTTGGGTGCGGTCAGACCGTTCGACGCACCGTCCTGGTTGACCGCCGAACCGGCCACCACCGCCAGCACCCGGTGACCGTTGGCGACCGCGTCCGAAAGGCGTTCCAGCAGTAGCACTCCCACACCCTCGGACCAGGCGGTGCCGTCGGCGGTCTCGGAGAATGCCTTGCAGCGGCCGTCGGGGGCGAGGGCGCGCTGGCGGCTGAAGGAGACGAAGGCGTCGAGTTCGGCGCCGACGGTCACGCCGCCGGCCAGCGCCATCGTGCATTCCCCCGAACGCAGCGAACGCACGGCCAGGTGCAGTGCGACCAGCGAGGACGAGCAGGCCGTATCCACGGTGAAGGACGGTCCGGTCAGGCCGAGCACATATGACAAACGACCGGAAACGACGCTGCCGGTGGTCCCGGTGTGCAGCAGGCCCTCGACCTCCGGGACGGTGGCGCAGCCGGCGCCGTACCCGTTGACCATGGCGCCGATGAAGACACCGGTGGCGCTGTTGCGCAGGGTGGCGGGCACGATATCGGCGCGTTCCAGGGTTTCCCAGGCCACCTCCAGCAGCAGCCGCTGCTGCGGGTCCATGGCCAGCGCCTCGCGCGGTGAGATGCCGAAGAAGCCCGGGTCGAATTCTCCTGCGCTGTACAGGAAACCGCCGTTACGCGTGTAGGAGGTGCCCGGGTTGTCCGGGTCCGGATCGTAGAGTCCGTCCACGTCCCAGCCGCGGTCGCGCGGCCATTCGGTGATGGCGTCCGTGCCGGCGGTGACCAGGTCCCACAGCTGTTCGGGCGAATTCGCGCCGCCCGGATACCGGCAGCCCATCCCGACGATCGCGATCGGCTCGTGCCGGGCATCCTCCGTCTCACGCAGCCTGCGTCGCACGTCACCCAGGTCGGCGGTGGCGCGCCGCAGGTATTCCAGGAGTTTCTCGTCGTTCGGCATCTTCGTATCCGTCCTCAGGCCATGCCGTAGTCATTGTCGGATTCGGTGGAAAGCGCAGGCCGTCAGCCGCTTCCGGGCACCGTGATCCGGCGCGCGGTCGCGCGGATCTCGTCCACCAGTTCGGCGGTGCGCAGCGTGGCCGCCGCATCCGGCGCCGTGGCGGGCGCACCGGACCGGGCGGCGCGGACCGCCGTGGCGAATGCCGTTGCCGTGCACGCGTATTGATCGGCCGCGGCCAGCACCGTCTCCTCGGTGTGGTCCTGCTCGTCGATGCGCAGTACCGGACGGTGCTCGGGCGGTGGCGTGAACGCACGATCGACCGCGAGCCGTGCGGCCGCACCCCACAGCTGATAGCGCGAGGCATAACTGTGTTCGAAACCGAATTCGGCGGTCACGATCACCCCGCTGCGGGTGACGAGCAGGGCGCTGCCGGACACGTCGACGCCGGAGGCCGGATCGATCCGCAGCACGGCGCCGCTCACTTCCAGCCGGTCCTCGTCGCCGAGCAGCAATTGGGCCAGGCGCAGCGGGTATACCCCGGCATCGAGCAGGGCGCCCCCGCCCAGGTCCGCCCGGTAGCGCACATCGCCGCCGGGCAGCGGGGGGAAGCAGAACGAGCCGGTGAGGTGCCGCAGCACGCCGAGCCGGCCGCCTGCGAGCAGATCACGCACGACGCCGTGCATGGGATGGTGTGCGGGCGTGAAGTTTTCGCGAAGTACCAGATTGCGCTGTCCGGCCAGCCGGAGCAGATCGGCGGTTGCGGCCGCCTCGGTGGTCAGCGGTTTCTCGCCGAGTACGTGTTTGCCCGCCCGCAGTGCGGCCGCGGCCCACTCGTGGTGCAGGCCGTTGGGCAGGGCCAGGTAGACCGCGTCCACGTCCGGTCGCGCCAGCAATTCGGCGTATCCGCGAACCGGAACGCCGCCGAACCGGTCGGTGAATCGGGTCGCCCTGGCCAACTCCCGGCTGGCCAGCGCCGTGATCTCGACACCCGCGGCAGCGGCCAGGGCGGGCAGCATCCGCCGCCAAGCCACCGAGGCCGCGCCCAGTACGCCGATGCGCACGGGTGCTGTCGCCAGGTCTGCTGCGCTCACCGGCTCGACCTCGCCTCGACGCGATCGTCCTCCGCGGCGATCAGGCTGTGCAGGCAGGCGATCAGACTGCGGGCCTGCACATTGACGTAGTGGCTGTACCGCGTCAGCCCGACCAACTGCCCGACGGTCATCCAGCGGTATCGCGACGGTCCGCTGTCCGGTTCGGTCCGCTCGGGTAGCGGGTCGACCTCGATCACCAGGTAGCGGTTGCGGGCGTGGAAGAACCGGCCGCCTTCCTCGGACAGGATGGTGTCGAACCGGATCCGATCCGGCGGCGCGCCGAGCACGTCGTCCAGGAACGGTGGCCGGGTCAGGGACGGCAGCTGATCGTAGGTGTCCGGGGTGCACTGCACGGTGGGCGCCAGCTCCACGAAGTCCAGGAAGCCCGGCTCCGATCTGGCATTGACCAGTACGTGCAGTACACCGCGCATCCGGGCGGCCAGGAACGCGATGACGCCGAGGCCGTGCGGGGCGATCATGGGCTGGGTCCAGCTGTTCACCTCACGGTTGCCGCCGTCGACCGCGACCGCCCTGATGTCGAAGAACGCGCCGGAATCGTGCTCGATCCGGTCGGCTCGGCGAGTCCAGTCCCGTACCTCGGGCAGGGTGATCCGGGTCGCCACCACTTCCCGGCGCGCACGCAGGCCGGTCACCCAGCTGAGAATTTCCGCGCTGGTGTGCAGCGCGCCCTGGTCGGCGTCGAGCGAACGCACCAGGGCCGCACGGAAACTCCCCTGCACGCTGGGCAGCTCCTCGACGAGTCGCCCGCCGGAGAACGGCAGGCAGGACAGCACCGTGCGGGTGTTCATGTTGAGCAGGTCGTCGTAGGCCAGCAGCGAGTAGAGCTGGCCGAGAGACAGCCAGCGGAACCCGTCGCGCACCGGTACCGGCCCGGCGGTCTCGACCACCATGTTGCGGTTGCGCTTGCAGTAGAACCAGGACCCCTGCTCGGACTGCAGCACGTCGGCGAGCACCACGTCCGGGCGTGCGCCGGAGAAGTATTCGAGGTAGGGCACGGGCCGCCCGTGGTGCACCGCCGTGTAGTTGCTGATGGTGGCCTGCACCGTCGGCGAGAGCTGAAGCGTGTTGTGGTTGCCCGGCTCCATCTTCGCCTGCATCAGGCAGTGCAGGACGCCGTCGAATTGTTTGACGAGAATGCCGAGCACGCCGGTCTCCGGCTGGTCGATGATCGGCTGGGACCAGTGCGGCACCGGGCCGAAGCTGGTGTTCACCCGCAGACCCTCGACGGCGAAGAACTTGCCGCTCTCGTGCACGAGGTTGCCGGTCTCCGGATGGAAGCGCCAATTGATCAGGTCGGAGAAGTCGATTCGGGTGACGACGGTGGGATCGGCGGCGGCCCGCGCGGTGAACCAGCGGTGGAACTCCACCGCCGAGTCGACCGCGCCCGCGGTGGCCACCGCCGACCGGGCCAGCCGAATCGGCTGGCCGCGGTCCTGGCGGTGGAACGGTCCGGTCATCGGCACACCCTCGCGGCGTAGGCCTCGACGACATCGGCGGCCGCCTCCACGCCTCGCTCGCCCCGCGCGGCGTCGGCCAATTTCACTGCGCGTGCGGCGATTTCGGTATCGGTGGTGGCGATGCGCACTGCGGCGGCCAGCCGCTCGCCGGTCAGCCCGGCATACGGCACCGGCGCCGGGGCGACGCCGAGGGCGTGTATCCGGCGCGCCCACAGCGGCTGGTCGGCGTAGCAGGGTACGACGACCTGCGGGACGCCCGCCCCCACCGCCGCCGCGGTGGTGCCCTGGCCGCCGTGGTGCAGCACCGCCGCGGCTCTCGGCAGCAGCCAGGTGAAATCCGCTGTCTCACTGCGGAACACGTCCATGCCGTCCGGGATCTCGAACTCCGGGCCACCGATGATCACCATCCGGTGGCCGGTCACCCCGACCGCGTCCAGGGTCGCGCGCAGCAGATCCGTACCGCAGGGCAGCCACGAACTGCCGTAGGCGGCGACGAGTGGCGGCGCACCGCGCTCCACGAAGGCGGTCAGTCCCGGCGACTGATCCCAATGGGTGTCGTCCGACCAGTAGCCGGTGACGTGGCACTGCGCCGGCCAGTCCGGCGGCGGTGCGATCACCTGCGGACTGAACTGGTAGAGAATCGGCCGCGTGCGCCCGTCGTCGCGGAACGGCGACCGGAAACCGGCCCGGGGCAGGCCCGCGGCACGTCGCGCCTGGTTCACGCTGGCGCGGTACACCAGCCACTCCAGTGCTCCCATGGCCCGATGGGTGAACCGGTTGTACGCACCACCGAGCGGCAGGTCGGGTGCACCGAGCGCGGGCCAGGCCGCGGTTTCGGTGATCGGCCAGGCCGAGACCGAGCACCACGGCACCCCGGGCCGGACCAGCGCACCGATTCTGGTCAGATTGGAGTTGATGATCAGATCCGCGCCCTCCACCGACGCCACCATCGCCTCGGTGAGCGCCAGCTGCTCGGCGGCGCTCGGCCGGGGCGCGGCCATCGCCATGCGATAGATCGACGGGCCGCGGCGCAGCGCCTCCTGCACCTTCGGGTGCGACATGATCTCCTCGACGTAGCCGGCGCCGATATTTCCGAGCTGCCGGAACTCCAGCCCCGCGCTCCGCGCCAGGTCCTCGAATTCCGGTGTGGTAGCGAGCCATACATCATGGCCGCGTGCTCGCAGGGTGCTGCCGAGCAGCACCAGCGGCTGCACGTCACCACGCGATCCGATGGTCGACAGGGCTATGCGCATCGACGTTCCTCTCGGCGAAAATTGCTGTCGGAGAAGGGAAATACGGATGATCCGACCGTAATCCGCCGGGTTATCATCTCGATATCGCCGCGTGTGCACGCGCACACCGGACCGGCGACGGGGGGCCTCGAGTATTCGGGGAATCTCTGGTTGTCCGGCATATATCCGCCCTCAGTCCAGTCCGTAGTTGTTGTCGAGAAGGTCGAAGAGCTCGTCCGCGGTGGCGGCGCCGATCAGGTCCCGCTCCGGGGCCGGCGCCTCGGGCTCGGTCCAGCGGCGCACGAGCTGCTGCAGGCGGGCCGCGATCTCCCGCCCGCCCGGTATGCCGGGGGTGAGACCGGCCAGTGCCGACTCCAAGCGCTCGAGTTCGGTCAGCGCGCGAGCGCCCGCCGCGGTGTCGGAGCACAGTTCGGCGTAGAGCACCTCGACCAGCGCGCTCGGCGTCGGATGATCGAAGACCACGGTGGCGGGTAACTGAACCCCGGTGGCGGCACGCAATTGGTTGCGGAACTGGACGGCGAGCATGGAGTCGAAGCCGGTGTCGGCGAAGGCCTGCTCGGACCTGACCGCCGAGCGGTCGCTGTGGCCGAGCACGGTCGCCGCGTGACCGGTGACGATATCGAGCAGCATGCGGCGGCGGGCCGGCTCGCCGAGGGGCTCGAGCCGTCCGGCGAGCGCAGTGGGCGCGGTATCGCTCTCCGGCTGCCCGCGCAGTGCCTGCGCGATCTCGGGCAGGTCGCGAATCAGGCCGAGCGCACGGCGATTCGGCACCGAGGCGATGATCCGGTCCACATCGATATCGGCGAGGAAGGTGTCGGCCTCGTCGTGGTCGAGCAGTCGCTGCAGGAGTGCGGTGACGGTCCCGGCCGGTAGCGGGCGGTCGGTCGCGACCGACCGGCTGTCCTGTCCGCCGACGGCGACCGTCAGCGTGTGCGCGCCGCGGTCGCGGCGCTGCCGCAACCGCGCCTGGATCGCCGCACAGGCGGCGGTGGCCGCGCCGTGCCTGGCCGCACCCCAGGTTCCGCTCGGCGCGGTGAGTACGACGAGGGTCGCGTCTCCGGATGCGCTGAGCGCCTCCAGATTTCGTATTGCCGCCAGCGCCGCGTGCACGGTGTCGCCGAGCTCGCGCGCGGTGAGAATCGAGACGGTGGCACCCGGCTGCTCCGGCACGGCCGAATGCACAACGATGCGGAGGGGCGGCAGGTCCGCCAGTTCGGCCGTCAGCTCCGAATCTGCTGCGGTGCAGTCGATTACGGTCAGCGCGGCGCCGAGTTCGGCCAGCTCCTCGCGAAGCGCCTCTTCCGCGCGGAGCGCGTCTCGGCGGTTGCCGACCGTGGCCACGGCGGCCTCACCGTTACCGAGCGAGTCTGCCGCGTCCCCGTTGGCGAACGGATGCGAGGCGGCCTCGTCACTGCGGCGGCCTCCGGCGATCACCACGTGCGTGGCGCCCTGTGTGGCGAGCCACCGCGCCAGCTCGGCCGTCAGCTCGCTCATACCCGCCGTGATCAGCGCCGTCCCGCCGGTGGGCGACCAGTCGCGGAGCACCGGACCGTCGTGAATATCGGTGCGCTGCAGGCGCCTTCCGTACGTCCCGGTGGCCCGAAGTGCGATCTGGTCCTCCCCGTGGCCGCCGGTCAGTACCGCGGCGACGCGGCCGGCGAGCGCATCCCCGCCCGCGGCGAGTGTGTCCCGGTCCGTGGCGGGCAGGTCGAGCAGACCGCCGAGCCGTGTCTCCTGTTCCAGCAGCAGCACCTGACCGAGTCCCCACAGGCACGCCTGGTCCGCGTGCACGAGCGCCTCGTCGCCGACGGCCACCGCGCCGCTCGTCACAGACCACACCGGCGCGGTGATCTCTCGTGCGTCGAGTGCCCGCAGCAGCTGCACGGTCGCGATCAGTCCGGCGGGTGTGGCGCCGTGGTCCGGGGCCGGATCCTGGTCGAGGCCGAGCAGCGAGAGGATGCCCGCCGGTTGTCCGGGCAGTGCGGGATCGGCCAGCACATCGTCGGCGGATGCGCCGGGAGGCACGGTGACGGTCACTGGTCGCGCGCCGCCGTGCCGCAGTGCCTGCGCGCAGACCTCGACGGCCCGGTGCCCCTGTCGGTCGCCTGGTACGAGCAGCAGCCAGTCGCCGGACAGCCGCGCCGGGGGCAGCTCGGAGACGGGTTGCCAGCCGACGCGGTAGGCCAGCTCCCGGCCGGCTTCGGCCGCGGGGACGCTGCCCGCCGCGGGGGCGTGGCGCCCCGGTGAGGGCAGCCAGAACTGTTGGCGCTGAAAGGCATACGTGGGCACGGTGACGACGCGGCCGCCGTGCGCGGCGTGCGGTTCGCCGCCCGGCGCGGCCACCCGGCGCCACGACACGGTCGCACCGGAGCACCAGGCCTCGCCCAGCGAGGTCAGCAGGCGTTGCCGGCCGCCATCGTCGCGGCGCAGCGAGCCGATGGCGGTGATGGCGCGGCCGGTCTCCTCCGCAGCGCCCTCGATCGCGGCGGTCAGGACGGGATGCGGGCTCATTTCGAGGAACCGCGTAATGCCGGCGTCGAGCAGATTTGCTGTGCCACGGTCGAATTCGACGGTCTCCCGCAGGTTGCTGTACCAGTAGCCGGCATCGAGCGACGCCCCGCCGATACGTTCGCCGGTGACCGTGGAGTAGAGCGGGATCTCGCCGTCGCGCGGCCGGACGTCGGTGAGCAGAGACAGCAGTTCATCCCGGAGCCGCTCCACCTGAGTTGAGTGCGCGGCATAGTCCACCGGGATGGGGCGGGCGCGGACGCCGCGGCCCGCACAGTCGCTCACCAACTCGGCCAGCGCCGCGGGTGTGCCCGCGACGACCACCGCGCCCGGGCCGTTGACGGCGGCAACGCAGACACCGTCGCCGTACGGGGCGATCAGCTCATCGGCGCGCCGGCGTCCCACCGCCAGGGACACCATGCCGCCCGCGCCCGACAAACCGCGCAGCGCCCGGCTGCGCAGTGCCACCACCTTGGCCGCGTCGGCGAGCGACAGCGCACCCGCGACGCAGGCGGCTGCGATCTCACCTTGACTGTGGCCGATCACGGCATCGGGATGCACACCGGCGGCACGCCATTGGGCGGCGAGCGCCACCATCACGGCGAACAGCGCGGGCTGCACCACATCGACCCGTTCGAGCGATGCCGCGCCGGGCTTCGCACGCAGCACATCGGTCAGCGACCAGTCGGTCCAAGGCGCAAGCGCGGCTTCACATTCGGCGATCGAAGCGACGAATGCCGGTGCGGTGTACAGCAATTCGGCGGCCATTCCCGGCCACTGCGCGCCCTGCCCCGGGAACACGAATACCGTGCGCCCCGCCGCGGCCTCGCCCCGGACGACTCCGGGGGCGGCCGGGTCCTCGGCGAGATCGGTCAGCGACCGCAGCAATGTCTCCCGATCCGCGCCCACCACGACGGCACGCACCGGGAAGCCCGACCGCACGGCCAATGCCCCTGCCACCTCGTCGATTTCGAGCTCCGCGTGGGCGATCAGGTGATCCCGCAATCGGAGGGCCTGCCCGCGCAGCGCCGCCTCCGTACGCGCGGAGAGCATCCAGGGCACCGGGCCGGTAGTCGCCTCGAGCGCCGCCAAAGGCCGCCCGCCGGGCACTGCCTCCTCGAGCACGACGTGGGCATTGGTGCCGCTCATACCGAAGGCCGAGACGCCGGCGCGACGGGGGCGGTCTCCGGTCTCCCAGGGCTGGGCCTCGGTCAGCAGTTCGATCTCGCCGGTGGTCCAGTCGACGCGGGAGGTGGGTTCGTCGATGTGCAGTGTGCGCGGTAGCAGGCCGTGCCGTAGTGCCTGGACCGTCTTGATGATGCCCGCGATTCCGGCGGCGGCCTGGGTGTGGCCGATATTGGATTTCAGTGAACCCAGTCGCAGTGGCCCGCGCCCGCGGCGGTCGGCGCCGTAGGTGGCCAGCAGCGCTTGCGCCTCGACCACATCGCCGAGCACGGTGCCGGTGCCGTGCGCCTCGACGAGGTCGATATCCGCGGCGTCGAGTCCGGCGTTGGCGAGCGCCTGGCGGATCACTCGTTGCTGGGCAAGGCCGTTCGGCGCGGTGAGGCCGTTGGAGGTGCCGTCCTGATTGACGGCGCTGCCGCGGATCACCGCGAGTACGGGGTGGCCCTGCCGGTGCGCATCGGAGAGTCGCTCGACCAGCAGCATGCCGGCGCCCTCGCCCCAGCCGGTGCCGTCGGCGGTGTCGGCGAAGGAACGGCAGCGGCCGTCCGCGGAAAGCCCACGCTGCCTGCTGAATTCGACGAAGACGTCCGGGACCGCCATGACGGCGGCGCCGCCGACGAGGGCGAAGGAGCAGTCACCGGATCGCAGCGCCTGCCCGGCAAGATGCAGGGCGACCAGTCCGGAAGAGCAGGCGGTGTCCAGGGTGACGGCCGGTCCTTCGAGGCCGAACTGGTAGGCGATGCGCCCCGAAGCCACGCTGGTCACGGTGCCCGCGAGCAGATGCCCTTCGACGTCGGCCGAGGCGGGCCCGGTGCCGTAACCCTGCCCGGCGACGCCCACGAAAACACCACCGGTGCGGTCCGTAAGCCGCAGCGGGTCCAGTCCGGCGCGTTCCATCGCCTCCCACGCGGTCTCCAGCAGCAGTCGCTGCTGGGGGTCCATGGCCAGCGCCTCCCGTGGTGAGATACCGAAGAATGCGGCGTCGAAATCTCCTGCGCCGGTGAGGAATCCACCGCCGGTCGCATAGCTGGTCCCGAGATTGTCCGGGTCCGGGTGGTAGAGCACGCCGAGATCCCAGCCGCGGTCGGCGGGCATCGGCGAGAAGGCGTCGACCTCGCCGGTGACGAGTTCCCAGAGTTCTTCCGGCGACCGCACGCCGCCGGGGAAACGGCAGGCCATGGCGACCACGGCGAGCGGTTCGGCCGGATCGGCGGCGGTTCCGGCGACCGGTGCAGGCGTGACTGTCACATCTCCGGTCAGCAGGTCGTGCAGACAGGCACTCAGCGCGGCGATGGTCGGGTGGTCGAACAGCAGCGACGCGGGCAGGGTCAGCCCGGTGACGGCGGCCAGCCGGTTGCGCACCTCGACCGTGGTCAGGGAGTCGAAGCCGAGTTCACGCAGCGGCCTTTCGGGATCGAACGTGTGCCCGGCATCGTGACCGAGCCCCGCGGCGACCTCCGTGCTGACCAATTCCCGCACCAGATGCTGCTGCTCGGGTTCGGCCAGGCCGGTGAGTCGATGCCGCCACCCGTCGGCGGTATCGCTCGTGGGGCGGTCGCCGGTGCCGGCCCGGGTGGCCTCCGCAATGCCGTGCAGCAGTGGGCTGGGCCGGCCGGAGGTGAAGGTGGGCGTGAACCGCTCCCAGTCCACCGCGGCCACGACCACGTGCGTATCACCCTGGTCGACGGCCTGCCGCAGGGCCGCGACGGCCACCGCGGGTTCCAGTCCGATCAGCCCGTGCCGCAGCAGGATTGCACTCGTTTCGCCCCGTGCCATTCCGGTACCGGCCCACGGTCCCCAGGCCACCGAGGTGGCGGTCAGTCCACGGGCGCGCCGGCGCGCGGCCAGCGCGTCCAGGTGTGCATTGGCGGCCGCGTAACCGCTCTGCCCGCCACTGCCCCAGGTTCCGGCGATCGAGGAGAACAGGACAAAAGCCTCCAGCGACGGCAGGTCGAGCAGTTCGTCGAGGTGCGACGCGCCGTCCACCTTGGCGGCCAGCTCGTCGGCCAGATCCGCGGCGGTGCGCTCCCCGATCGGGCGGACGGACACCTCGCCCGCGGCGTGGAAGACGGCGCGCGGCGAATCACCCGCTGCGCGTAGCCGTTCCAGCAGCCCGGCGACGGCCGTGCGATCGGCGATATCGCAGGCTTCCAGGGTGACGCGGGTACCCGTGCGTTCCAGCTCGGCCCCGAGCGCCGCGGCGCCGGGTGCGGCGGGGCCGCGACGACTTACCAGGACCAGGTGCCCGGCGCCGTCGGCGGCCAGATTGCGAGCGACCTCGGCGCCGATCCCGCCGGTACCACCGGTGATCACGATGGTGCCGGACGGTTTCCAGTGCGGCCGATCCGCTGTCACATCCGGGACGGCCCGGACCAGACGGCGGCCGTACAGCCCGGACGGCCGGATCGCGACCTGATCCTCCTCCCCCAGCCCGCCTCCGATCACCGCCGCGAGCAGCCGCCCGGCGGTGTCGTCCAGGACCTCCGGCAGGTCGATCAGCCCGCCCCACACGCGGGGATGCTCCAGCGCGGCAACACGTCCGAAGCCCCAGATCTGTTCCTGCTCCGGCACCGGCGGCAAGTCCTGCGCCGCACCGGTGGTGACGCACCACAGCCGGAGATCGGCGCCGATATCGCCTGCGGCCTGCACCAGCCGGAGGGTGTCTCCGAGCGGACCCGCTCCCAGCGCCAGCAGTGACAACACTCCCGCCGGCGCCGAATCCCGCAGCCGTTCCGAGAGTTCCGCACGGCTTGTCGCAGCGTCCACCTCGAGGACGGTCACGTCGGCGCCGTGCCCGGTGAGCGCCTGCGCCACGGCCCGTGCGATCTCGGTCACCGCCGGCGCGGTCACCGCCGCCGCAAGCACCGACTCCGCCGCAGTCCGCCCGGTTTCCCGTTCCGCGCGAGCAGGTTCCGCCGATGCGATTGCGGCCGTGTCTTTCTCGATCGCCGGGACCAACAGCAACCATGAACCGGTCAGGCGAGGTCGGCCCGGCGCGCTCAGTGGCTGCCAGGAGATGTGGTAGCGCAGGGTCGCGGCGAGGGATTCCCGTTCCGACCGGGCGCGCCACGCGGTCAGCGCGGGCAGCACCTCGGCGAGCGGGGTGTCGACCGCGATGTTCAACAGGGCCGCCAGGGCAGGTGCATCATTGTCCCGCAACAGATTCCAGTCGGCGCCGGCGGCCGGAGCCGGGGCGGCGGTCTCGGGCCAGAACCGCTGGTGCTCGAACGGATAGGTGGGGAGGTCGATCTGCTTGCCCGCCGCGGGCCA
This sequence comes from Nocardia sp. SYP-A9097, assembly GCF_009649815.1. GTDB lineage: Bacteria > Actinomycetota > Actinomycetes > Mycobacteriales > Mycobacteriaceae > Nocardia. Next base: position 6,038 of record NZ_WJIC01000027.1, on the reverse strand, counting down.
GGTGACCGGGGCGCCGCGCACATACAGCCCGGCAAGTGCGGCCGTGACCGATCGGGACTCGTTGCGCCCCTTGGGAAGCAGCGGCAGTACGGCGCCGGCGGGGTTCGCGGGCAGGCATTCGTCCGACAGCGCAGCGAGGATGCCGCCGGGACCGACCTCGAGGAAGGTGGTCGCCCCCTGCGCGGCCAGGGCATCGATCCCGTCGCGGAAGCGCACCGTGCCACGGACGTGCCGAACCCAGTAGTCGGCGCTGCTCAGCTCGCCCGCCGCAGCGGGCGCACCGGTAAGGTTCGAGATCACCGTCAGCTGCGGTGGCGCATAGGCGACCGATTCCGCCAGCCGCCGGAACGCGTCGAGCATGGGTTCCATTCGGGCGGAATGGAATGCGTGGCTGACGGCGAGCCGCCGGGTACGGCGCCCGAGCGCCCGCAACCGGCCGGCCACGGCATCGACGGCCTCGCTGTCACCGCTCAGCACAGTGGATTTGGGCCCGTTGACGGCCGCGATCGCGACCGCGTCCGCGGTGAGCAGTGCGCGAACCTCGTCCTCGGTCGCTTCGACCGCCATCATCGCGCCGCCCTCGGGCAGCTCGTCCATGAGTCGTCCGCGCGCGGCGACCAGCGCGCACGCATCGGGCAGGGTGAGCACGCCCGCGAGATGGGCGGCGGCGAGCTCGCCGACGGAGTGCCCGAGCAGCAGGTCCGGCCGGACTCCCCGCTGCTCCAGCAGGCGCGACAGCGCCACCGAGACGGCGAAGAGCGCGGGCTGGGTGTACCGGGTCCGATCCAGCAGGCCGGCCGCCTCGGTGTCCTCGGCGGCGAACATGATTTCCCGCAGGGAGCGGTCGAGGTGCGGCGCGAAGTGAGTCAGCACCTCGTCGAGTGCCGCGGCGAACGCGGGCTCGGCGCGATACAGCCCCGCGCCCGCCGCGGCGAATTGGCTGCCCTGCCCGGGGAACAGGAACGCCAACCGCCCGTTTCCCGGTGCGATACCGGTGATCACATCACCGCAGGCAGTGCCGTCGCCGAAGCCGGTGAGCGCCTGCCGCACGGCCCGGTCGCCCTGCGGCAGAATCGCCGCCCGATGGCGCAGGCCTGCACGAGTGGCGGCCAGGGTGTGCGCGATGTCCGCCGCAGCAACGTCCGGATGGGCGGCGATGTGCTCGCCGATGCGGGATGCCAAGGCACGCAAGGCTTCCGGGGTGGCCCCGGACAACAGCAGGGGTGTCACGACGGGCTCGTCCGGGACCTCGTCCTGGGCCGCCGGCCTTTCGCGATCCTGGGCTGCCGCCGTATCCCGGTCCGCGACCCCTGCCCTTTCCCGGTTCTCGTTTCCCGGCACTTCGCGGGCCTGGGACGGCGATGTGCCCGAGTCACCGGCTTCCGATCCGTCCCCGCCCACTGCCGCTTCCTGGAGGATCACGTGTGCGTTCGTGCCGCTGATGCCGAAGGCCGAGACACCGGCCCGCAGTGGCCCATCCGGTCGCGACCATGGAGTCGGCTCGGTCAGCAACCGCAGACCTGAAGTGTCCCAGTCGATGTGCGGGCTGGGCACCTGTGCGTGCAGGGTCGGCGGGAGTTCGGCGTGCCGCAGGGCGAGCACCATCTTGATCACGCCGGCGACGCCGGCGGCGGCCTGGGTGTGGCCGATATTGGATTTGACCGATCCGAGCCACAGCGGCCGGGATTCGTGGTGCCGGTCGCCGTAAACGGCTCGCAGCGCTTGGGCTTCGATCGGATCGCCCAAATTGGTGCCGGTGCCGTGGGCCTCGACCGCGCCGACATCGGCGGCCGAGATGCCGGCGTCGGCGAGGGCGGCGCGGATCACACGCTGCTGGGCGAGACCGTTCGGGGCGGTGAGGCCGTTGCTGGCGCCGTCCTGGTTGATCGCGGTGCCGGTGACGAGGGCCAGTACCCGGTGGCCGTGGCGCCGCGCGTCGGACAACCGCTCGAGCATCAGGACGCCGGCGCCTTCCGACCACGCGGTGCCGTCGGCGTCGGCGGAGAACGCCTTGCAGCGCCCGTCGCGGGCGAGGGCGCCCTGCCTGCTGAACTCCAGGAACAGCGTCGGCGTGCTCATGATCGTGACGCCGCCGGTCAATGCCCGCTCGCACTCGCCGCGGCGCAGGGCCTGCACGGCGAGATGCAGCGCCACCAGCGAAGCGGAGCAGGCGGTGTCGACGGTGAGCGCGGGCCCTTCGAGTCCGAAGGTGTAGGAGAGGCGGCCCGACAGCACGCTGGCGGTGTTTCCGGTCAGGAAGTGCCCTTCGGTATCGTCCGCCGATCCGGCGATCCGGGCCGAATAATCCCCGCCATTGGTGCCGATGAAGACGCCGACCTTCTCCCCACGCAGTGAACCCGGTTCGATGCCCGCGTGTTCGATTGCCTCCCAGCAGGTTTCGAGCAGAATGCGCTGCTGCGGGTCCATGGCCAGCGCCTCGCGCGGCGCGATGCCGAAGAATGCCGCGTCGAAACCGGCGGCGTCGGGCAGAAACCCGCCGACCCGGCTGTAGGTGGTGCCCGGCCGCTCGCGACGGGGATCGTAGAGTCGCCCGCTGTCCCAGCCGCGGTCGTCGGGCCAGTCGGCCATGATGTCGCGGCCTTCGGCGAGTAGCTGCCAGAAGGCGTCGGGTCCGTGTGCCCCGCCGGGGAATCGGCAGCCGACGCCGATGATGGCGATCGGCTCGTCTGCGGCAGTGGTGACCGCGGTGACCGCCGGCGGCGCGGTATCGGGCTCGCCGAGTTCGGTGGCCAGATGCGCGGCGAGCGCCTGCGGTGTGGCGTGGTCGAACAGAATCGTGGTGGGCAGTCGCAATCCGGTGGCCCGGGCGAGCCGATTGCGCATGTCGACCGCGCTGAGCGAGTCGAAACCGAGCTCCGCGAAGGCTTTTCGAGTATCGAGGGCATCCGGGGTGTCGTGTCCGAGCACCTGGGCGGCGAGTTCACCGATCAGTGCGGCGAGCCGGCGGGTCCGTTCCGCGGCTGGCAGCGCGGCGAGCCGCGCCCGCGGTGAATCGGTGGTCTCGGTGGGTGTCGTCGCGACGCCGGGCAGCTGCCCGAACAGTGCCGGGCCACGGGTCCGGCCCGCGGTGGCGAAGCGCGACCAATCCACATCCGCGACAATCGCTTCGGCACTGTCACCGGCCAGGATTCGGCCCAGCGCTCCCAATGCGGCGCCCGGGTCCATGGCGCGGACGCCGAGGCTGTCGAGGCGGTCGGCATCGCGCCGGCCCACCATGCCGTCGCCGGCCCACATGCCCCACGCGATGCAGGTGGTCGGCAGACCCGCGGCGCGGCGGGTGGCGGCGAACGCGTCCAGGGCGGCGTTGGCGGCGGCGTAATTCGCCTGGCCGAGACCGCCTACCGTGCCCATGAGTGAGGAGAACAGGACGAATGCCGTCAGGTCGTGCCCGGCGGTGAGCTCGTGCAGATGGGTGGCGGCGGTGAGCTTGATCCGGAGCTGGCTGTCGAGCCGGGCCGCAGTCATGGTGTCGGCCATACCGTCGTCGAGGATTCCGGCCGCGTGGACCACCGCGGTCAGTGGCAGCTCCGCGGGTATCGCGGCCAGGGCGGCCGCGAGCTGCTCCCGGTCGGTGACATCGCACGCGCCGATGGTGACGGCGGCGCCCGCGGCGCTGAGCTCTGCCCGAAGGTGTTCCACGCCAGGAGCTTCCGGCCCGCGCCGGCTGAGCAGCAGCAGATGGGGGGCCCCGGTCGCGGCGAGCCGCCGGGCCACCCGGGCTCCGAGTCCGCCCGTTCCACCGGTGATGAGCACGGTACCCGCGCTCGGCCACTGCTCCTGAGCGCCCGGACCTTCCGCGACCGGTCGCAGGCGGCGCCCGTACACGCCGGTGGCGCGCACCGCGACCTGGTCTTCGTCGCGCACGGCGGCCAGAACGGTGCGCAGCCGGCCCGCGAGTCGCGCGTCGAACTGCGGCGGCAGATCGATGAGGCCGCCCCAGCGCTCCGGATGTTCCAGTGCGAGAACGCGACCGAGCCCTGCGACGGCGCCGTACACGGGGGCGCCGGGCAGTTCACCGGAATCCAGGCCCGCCAGGCCGCGGGTGACACACCACAGCGGGGCGGTGACGCCGGCATCGCCCAAACCCTGTGCCAGAGCCAGAGTCAGCGCCAGGCCGCCGGGCAGTTCCGGATGCTCCGGATGAGCGCGCGACTCGTCGGCGAGCAGTGACAGCACGCCGGTGACGGGCCGGTCCGCGACCGCTTCGCGCACGAGCGCGGCCAGCGCCGCCCGGTCGTGGCCGAGGCCGGGGACGGTGAGCCGAATCAGTTCCAGCCCCGCGCCGATCAGCGCGTCGGCGACGCCGCCGCCACCGGTTTCCGGCTCGACCAGCAGCAAGGGTCCGGCAGGCGGTGCCGGTGGCAGTGACAGTGGTTGCCAGACAATGCGATAACGCCATGTCGAGCCCCGATGCGCCCGCCACGCCGACAGTGCGGGAAGGACCCGCCCGAGCGCCTCGGCGTCGACGTCCAGGGCCTGCGCCAGTTCCGGTACCGACCGGCTCTCCAGCTCGCGCCAGAAATCCTCGGATTCCACTGTGGCGGTGCGCATTTCCGGATCGTCCCAGTACCGACGACGCTGGAATGGGTAGGTGGGCAGGGCGACCGGGCGCGCCGCAATGCCATCCAGCGCCGCGGTCCAGTCGACGGGCAGGCCGCGCACCCAGGCTTCGCCGAGGGCGCACAGCAGGCGGTGCGCGCCACCCTCGTCCCGCCGGAGGGTGTGCAGCGCGGCGACGGAAGCGCCGACGGCGGTCGCACTGTCCTCGATACTCGCGGCGAGCACGGGATGCGAGCTGATCTCCAGGAATGCGTTGTGGCCGAGCCCGATCAGCGCCTGCACCGCCGGAGCGAAGGCGACCGTCTGCCGCAGATTGCGGTACCAGTAGCCGGCGTCCAGCTCGGCGGTGTCCATCCAGTCGCTGTCGACCGTGGAGTAGAACGGGATGTCGCCGGTGCCGGGGCGGATTCCGGCCAGCGCCGTGTGCAGCTCGGTGCGGATCTCCTCGACGTGCGCCGAATGCGAGGCGTAGTCGACATCGATGCGCCGCGCCCGGATCCCGTCGGCGGCACAGCGGTCGAGGAGTTCGATCAACGCGTCGGGGTCCCCGGACACCACGGTCGCGCCGGGGCCGTTCATCGCCGCCACCGAAATCCGGCCGGACCAGGGGGCGAGGAGATGCGCGGTGTCCTCGGGCGAACGGGCGATCGAGGCCATGCCACCGCGGCCCGCCAGCGCCGCGATGGCCCGGCTCCGCAATGCGACAACCTTCGCGCCATCGGCCAGGGACAAACCACCGGCCACCACCGCGGCGGCGATCTCCCCCTGCGAATGACCCACCACCGCAGCAGGCACCACACCGAAGGACCGCCACACCGCAGCCAACGACACCATCACCGAAAACAACACCGGCTGAACCACATCCACCCGATCCAACGAACCCGACGAACGCAACACATCAACCAACGACCACTCCACGAACGGCGACAACGCCACCGCACACTCACCCATCCGCGCCGCGAACACCGCAGACTCCTCCAACAACTCCCGAGCCATCCCCACCCACTGCGAACCCTGACCCGGAAACACGAAAACGACGGGTCCGGCCTCGGCCGCCGACCCCACCGCGATGCCCGGCTCGATCTGCCCGGCGGCGAACACGGGGAACAGTTCCGAGAGCTCCGCCCGGTCGCCGACGACGACCGCCCGGTGCTCGAAGGCGGTACGGGTGGTGACGAGGGCGTGTGCCAGGTCGTGCGGATTCACCGTGTCGTCGCAGGCCAGCGGCAGCAGTAGCCGCGCCTGGTCACGCAGCGCCTGTGGCGTGCGGGCCGAGACCACCAGCGGGACCGGCCCGGCAGCCGGGACAGGCCGGTCGGCCTGCACGGCGGCGGTGGCCGGTTCCTCCAGCACCACATGCGCATTCGTCCCACTGATCCCGAACGACGACACACCCACCCGACGCGGCCGCTCCCCACGCGGCCACCCCACCGCCTCCGTCAACAACGAGACAGCCC
>NZ_WJIC01000026.1:9443-104365 GCF_009649815.1 Nocardia sp. SYP-A9097 | reverse complement strand
ATCGCGGCAAATCCGGCTCCAAAATCCATGTGCTCTCCGACCCGGCGGGAATACCTGTGGCCGTGGGAGTTTCAGCGGCCAACACCAACGATGCCGCCGCATTGCGACCGCTGGTGAAGGCGATTCCTGCGGTGCGGTCGCGGCGCGGTCCGCGGCGGCGCAAACCGGGAAAACTGCACGCGGACAAGGCATACGACACCGCCGAACTGCGTCGATGGGTCCGTGATCGCGGGATCGGTGTCCGGATCGCCCGCAAGGGTGTCGAATCGAGCGAGCGCCTGGGCCGGCATCGCTGGGTCATCGAACGAACGATTTCCTGGCTGACCGGCTACCACCGACTCAACATCCGCTACGACCGAAAAGCCACCCACTACCTGGCATTTCTCACCTTGGCTGCGACACTGACCGGCTACAAGAAGCTCGCGAAGGCGAGAACGAAATCATCCACGTGAGACACGGTCTTAGCCGTGCTCACTGGCCCCGATTCGCTCCGGCCGCCCTGGCATCGTCGATGGCATCGGGCAGGATTGGATGCACTCGCCGACGGACCGGCCGAGGTGGTGACGACTCGGGTGTCACCACCCTGGTGTTTCAGAGGTTCACGGTAGTCCGGCCGCGCTCAGCACGGCCGCGATCTTGCGGGTGGCATTCACCAGGGCGGTGAGGATGTCGTTGCCGCCGCCCATTCCGCTGTCATCCTCCCCACGCGAAGATCTTGTACTGGCAGAAGTAGCGGGGCGTGAGAACACCGGAGTGACCAAGTCGGGCGGCAAGTTCCGACACTGCCCAATACCCGAAACCGCACTTTCTTGAGTTGCTCGCCCCTGTGCACGGTGACGAGGCCGGTGGTCAAGAAACGGCATTCCAGACCACCGATCGGTTACCAGTCCTAAGCGAGTGCAACCGACGGTGCAGTTCAGCGTCCGCCATCGGTGCTGATGGTGCTCGGCGGATGTAGGAGCCCAGTGAGTGCAGTTCGATGAGCGCCTGCAACATGGACCACTGGGCCCAGTCCAACAAGTCACGGCCATATGCCTCGGCGAACCGTTTCCGCTCGCTGTCGGGTTGATGAAAGTGATCTGGAATCATCGCGACCAGATCCAGCTCGCGTGGGCCTACACAGCACCCGTCCCAGTCGATGAGCTTCCATTGTGCGCCTTGGCGGATCACATTTTCTGCATGCACGTCGGAATGGATCAACCCGTGCCCCAACGGAAATCGGGTCGCGGTGAACTCGGCGACCACTGACTCGGACCGCTCCAGTAACCAGGCTCGCTCAACGGGATCGAGTGCCGGTGAGCGTCGCGCGCCATCGATCGCGAGCGCTTCCCGCAGTCGAGCCAGCGGACGATAGCGCGGCATGGCGAACGGCGGCACGAGCACACCATGCAGCTGCTGTACAAGCTCGCCGAGCACGTCCGGACCAGGTTGCGTTGGGGTAGGACAGTACGGCCAGAAGGTCGCTACCGCAATGTCAGTGACGACGGGTTGCGGTGCGTGCGTGGGCGCGAGCGCGATGTCAGTCCGGATCGTGTCAAGCCATCGAGTGACGGCGATCGAGGTTTCCGCCCGTCGGCGGCGGACGTCGGTATTCGGTGCCATACGTACGATCAGCTCATCATCCGGCAGCAGATAGACCGCGTTCGAACGTTGATGTAGCAGCCGCGCGCTGCCGCTATCGATACCCAGTAGCGAGCAGACTTCCCGCAGTTCGGTCGCTCCGGGGAGCACGGAATCGGTGGCCACAGCAGCGTTCCCCGGTGCGCTCAGCCGGCCAAATCTGCGAGAACAGTCTGGATATCGTGCCTGAACTCAACAACCTCACTTCGGTTGGAGGTTCGAGCGGCCAAATCGCCCAGGTCTTGGAGCCGTGAAAAGCAGCGCTGAGAGGACACGTCCGCGACGGCCTTGATGGCTTGACGTCCATACCGCAGTGCGGTGGGCAGGTCCCCGGTTTGGAACGCCGCCCCAGCGAGGGTCGGCAAGACAACAGCGCGGCTGCGTGCCTGATCGTCGGTGTGCGCCAGTACTGCGGACGAGAGTCGCTCGACCGCCTCTTGCGCGTACCGAGGCTGGGTGAGAGAGAGTAGGTACAGCGAATGTCCTTGTTGCGCTGCGACTTCGGCATCATTGACGAACCACGCCCAGGGTGGGTTGTTGCCCAGGTTGGTGGTCGCGTACAGCTCCTGTGATTGTGAAAGCGCGCGATGGGCTGGTTCGGCCTCGCCGAGTGCTGCCCAGCACCACGCCATCACCGCCGAGGTGTATCCCGCCGTGATGGTGTTGACCGGATACCGGCGACTGTTCGCGGTTGAGGCGGCGAGCTGGGTCAGCTGTAGTGCGTCTTCGGGGTGGTTCAGATGCAGGGATTGGTGCGCCATATCCAGCAGGATGCTCACCGATAGATCAGTGCTGCGGGGATGGTCTTTACCCTTGTAGGTGGTTCGCAACGCATAAATCCACAGCGCGCGAGCGTGATTGTGCTCTTCTACGCTGGTGGCAGCGTCGTAGGCCAGCCACGCGGTCATGGTCGCCAGCTCCGCAGTCGCGATGTACATGCGGGTACGAATGTCCGAGCTACAGTCGGCATTCTCAAGCGCACAGATTTGATGCAGCTCGGTCAACGCCGCCGCGTGGCACAGCCCGGCACCGTACGCCAGATCCGAGCGACGGAACCCATCGGTGATCGCCTCGACCGCGCGGATATCGGCGCTACCGATGCGCTTGCGGATCACCGGTGTGAACTGCCCCGGCAGCCGATGCCCCAACCGCTCCAACTCCGGACGAAGACTTGCACCGAGTACGGCAGCGGTGGTCAGCACGAGAAAATCGCGTCGCTCCACCCACTCCACCTCCTCGCTCGCCAGGCTACCGGGCAAATCGGACGTGAACCCCAGCAGCCGTGCGGGAATGCCCAGGACCCGCGCAATCCGGGCGGCGATCATCACCGAGGTCAGTCGGCGCAGCCCACGCTCGACGTCGGACACACGTGACTGATTGAGCTCCAGCAGCGCACCCAACTGCATCTGGGACAACCCGGTGCTGGCACGTACGGCAACGAAGATCGCCCCGAAGTCGTAGTCCTGCAAGGCTTTGCACATCTCGGGACGCTCGAAGAACCCCGTCGGAAGAGGGCGGGCGAACCCGGCGCGGCGCGCACACGATCCACAGAGCGCGCCACTGATCTCACCAGGCACAATCTCGCCACACGAGTAACAGACTCGTTCGCGAACACCCATTGTCGCCGCCTTGTTTTCGGCCTCCCCCGACTCCGTGCGCACAGCATATGCGCAGTGCTCGACCGGTACTCGCAATCGCGACATCTTCACCCTGCCAAAGCAATACCCATTGGGGTTAGCTCCGCTGGGTATTGGGCCGCGCCATCGATCCGGCGATGGTGAGAGCACCGATCCGGTTCCAGCACCAGCCTCGACTAGATCGGCCCACCACGCATTCAAGGGCAGGAGTCGCTCTGGTGAACACTCATCGTTCCGTCCGCGTCGCAATTGTGGGGCAGGGGTTCGTCGGCTTGCCAGTCGCCATGCTGGCCCAGGGCGCCGGACATACCGTCATCGGGTTCGACACCGATCCCGACCGTGTACTTCGGCTCAAGGCCGCCGACTCCTACGTCAGCGATGTGTCTTCGGAACGGGTACGCGAAGCGCTCGACAGTGGCCGCTACCTTCCTACCTGCGATCCCGATGATCTGGCGGAGTTCGATATCGCGCTCATCGCTGTTCCCACCGCGCTCGTCGATGACCAGCCCGATCTGCGCTATATCGACGCAGCCAGCAAAACCCTCGCGACCTATGTGCGCCGCGGGTGCACGGTGATATTGGAATCGAGCACCTACCCCGGCACTACCGAAGAGGTCGTCCAACCGATCCTGCAATCCTCCGGATTGCGGGCAGGCAAGGACTTTCACCTCGGCTACTCCCCCGAACGCGTCAACCCCGGAGCAGGACTCGATGCTATCGCCCGCGTCCCGAAAGTCGTCGCCGGGATCGATCCCCGCTCTCTCGATGCAACAGCGGCGTTCTGGCAGGGCCTGGTTGACACGGTGGTGCTGGCCCCCAATATCCGCACCGCCGAGTTCACCAAGCTGGTGGAGAACAGCTTTCGCCTGCTGAACATCTCCTTTGTCAACGAACTCGCCCGCGACGCGCCCACGCTGGGGGTGTCGATATGGGACGCGTTGGCACTCGCGGCGACAAAACCGTTCGGATACATGGCATTTCAGCCGGGTATCGGCGCGGGCGGGCATTGCTTGCCTGCGGATGCGGCGTATCTGTCCTGGCGGCTGCGCAAAGCCGGGCGCGAATCCTCGCTGATCGAGACCGCGACCCGAATCAACCAGGAGCAACCCGCCGTCGTCGCCGCACGCATCCTGGCCCGGCTTCGACGGCCCACAGCGTTGGAACGATCCGGACAGGTGCTGGTGATCGGAGTGACCTACAAGCCCGATATCGCCGACGTTCGTGAATCCAGCGCCCTGAAAGTGGTGGAGCTGCTGCGCGAGCAGGGTGCACAGGTGCAGGTCATGGACCCCTATGCCACCCATTTGGCCGGTGTTCACCTCGATCTGAGCACAGAACTCATCGCCGAGGCGGCGATCGTCGCACTGCTGGTGGCACACCAGTGCCTGGACTACGAGCTGATCCTGACCGCCCGCCATGTCTTCGACGCCTGCGCGGTGTTACCGCCCGGCCCAACCATCGAACGTCTCTGAGCCCCAACCCAGTTCACGAGAGAAGAGGAATCATGAACCCGAAACATGTTGTGGTTACCGGAGGGGCCGGATTCATCGGCTCGCACGCTTGTCGCGCCCTGCTCGACCGCGGGGACGCCGTGACCGCGATCGACAACCTGAGCACCGGTCACCTGGCGAACCTCGACGATCTGGCCAGTCATCCGAAATTCGCACTGCGCCAAGCCGATATCACCGCGGCCTCGACGTTCACCGACCTCGATACGGTCACCCACATCCTGCACCTGGCCTGTCCCGCGAGCCCCAAGGCCAACACTCGGATGCCGATCGACACCATCTTGGCAGGCACCGTGGGCACGGTGAACGCGCTGGATATGGCCGCGCGCACCAACGCGCGCATCGTGTGTGTGTCCTCCTCGGAGGTCTACGGCGACCCCCTCGAGCATCCCCAGCCCGAAACCTATCGCGGCAACTGCGATCCGATCGGACCCTACAGCGCCTACACCGAAAGCAAGCGCGTCCTGGAAGCCGCGTGCGCGGCACACCAACGCCAAGGCACCCGCGTGGGGATCGTGCGCCCGTTCAACGTCTTCGGCCCAGCTATGTGGCCCGAAGACGGGCGGGTGGTGTCCTCGTTCTGCGCGGCCGCGCTCCGGGGAGAAACCCTCTCGGTCGCCGGTGGCCGCCAAACCCGATCGTTCACCTATATCGCGGACTTCATCACCGGCCTGATCGCGATGCTCGACAACGAAAGTTTCGGGCCGATCAACCTCGGCGACCCCACCGAGATCACCATCGGCGAACTCGCCGCCCTGGTCATCGAAGTCGCCGGAACCGGCGAAACCGCGCGCACGCACAGCCGCGACGCCGAAGTGAGCGTGCGACGCCCGAATATCACCCGCGCGGAAAACTTGCTCGGCTGGCACGCCAGCACCCCCTTGCGAGAGGGCCTGCGGCACACTCTGGAATGGATGGCGCCACTGGTGAGCATGTCGGCGGTGCCGCGATGAGCACGGTCAACTTCGTTGTTCCGCCCAGCTGGAAGACGGTCGCGAACATCACCGAACTGAGCTGCCAGGCCGCCACCGTCGGGGAGGCGATCACCTGGTTCGCCGAGCAGTATCCGACCCTGCGCGAGCGGATCCTCACCACCACCGGCCGCCTAGCTCCTTGGACGCTGGTGTGCTTGAACAACATCGACATCCACACCCTGCAGCAACTCGACACCCCGCTCACACCCGTGGTGGTCGAGATCCATCTCATCGGCGCGCTGATGGGAGGCTGAGATGCACGACATGATCGAAATCCCCTCCGCCACCGTCCAGATCGGGGCACCCGAGCACCACCTGGACGAGGTCGCCCGGCAGCAGCCCTACGGGCGCAGCTGGTTCGAAGACGAAGCACCACAACACATCCGACACATCCCGACGTTCTGGATCGATCGTCTTCCAGTGACCAACGCCGAATTCGCCGAGTTCACCGAACAATCGGGGCATCGCACCGGCGCAGAACAGCGCGGATTCGGCCTCATCTACGGCCGCGACTACTGGCAGGACGTCCCCGGAATCTGCTGGCGGCAACCCGCCCCCGGGGTCGACGCGCTCACCGCGTTGCCCGATCACCCGGTCGTGCACGTCGATCACACCGACGCCCTCGCCTACGCCGCCTGGGCCGGCAAACGCCTACCGACCGAGTTCGAATGGGAATACGCCGCCCACGGCCCAACCTGGACCGCCTACCCGTGGGGCAATAGCTGGAATCCGGCCGTCGCCAACAGCGCCGAGCATTGGGCAGGCCCGATCGCGGACCTCACCGCATGGAAAACCTGGTGGGCAGAGCGCCACGCTCTACACGGAACCTTGCCCGCCACAACGAAAGTCGGCGAGTTCTCCCCCGCTGGGGACTCCGAATTCGGTGTCGCCGACCTCGCGGGCAACGTCAGCGAGTGGACCTCGAGTTCCTATGGCGGTTACGACCCGTTCAGGCGCTACGACCCCGCGTTGACCGCTGCTATGCTCCACCGCTATCGCGTCGTGCGCGGCGGGGGCTGGAAACACATGAGATGGCAGGTCCGCACCACCGAACGCATGGCTTGTATCCCACGGCACAGCTGCTTCGATCTGGGGTTCCGCTGCGCCACCGACGCCCGACCCGACAACCAGCAAAGGGGATAACCCAGTGCGCGCACTCATCACCGGCGGAGCCGGATTCATCGGCTCACACCTCCTGGACCGCCTGGTGGCCGACGGCCATCAGGTCAGCGTCATCGACAACCTCTCCAGCGGCGACAAATCCCGCATCCCCGACACCGTCACCCTGCACGTGGTTGATATCCGCGACGCCGCCGCCGTCACCGATATCGTCACCGCCGAAAAGCCTTCGGTCATCTACCATTTGGCCGCCCAGATCAGTGTGCGGCACTCGGTCACCGAACCCCGATTCGACGCCGAAACCAACGTGCTCGGCACCCTGAACCTCATCGAAGCCGCCCGCGCCGTGTCCGCACGTATCATCATGGCCTCCACCGGCGGAGCGATGTACGGCGACGGCGTCCCGATGCCCACACCCGAAACACAACTCCCCAAAACCCAAGCACCCTACGGGATCTCGAAATACTGCGCCGAACAGTACCTGTCCCTGAACAACCGGCTGTACGGCGCGAACCACCTGTCGCTTCGATTGGGCAATGCGTACGGTCCCCGCCAGGATCCCCACGGCGAAGCCGGAGTCGTCGCAATCTTCTGCGGCCTGATCGCCCGCGGACAGACTCCGACGATCTTCGGCGACGGCACCCAGACCCGCGACTATGTGTACGTCGCCGACGTCGTGCAGGCATTCCTCGCCGCCACGACCTACACCGGCACCGAATCGGTGCTCAACATCGGCACCGGCAAAGGCACCAGCGTGCTTGAGCTCCTGGACGCAGTGAATCAAGCCGCGGGCACCACCATCATCGCCAACCACGCACCCGCCCGCGCCGGTGAATGGAAACACGGCGCGCTCGATTCCGCCCTTGCCACAAAGGAACTCGGCTGGAGCGCGAGCACCACCATCACCGACGGAATCCGCCACACCTACGAGCAACTCACCGCCTGACCCCGCCCCGGGCTGGTCCTGACCACCCAGGACCAGCCCGCCGGGGACCAGTGCATGATCTGCCCGGAAAGGGGCACCGATGCTCGTGGACTGGAGCCGCCAGCGTGTGCTGATCATCGCCCCGCACCCTGATGACGAGGCAATCGGATGCGGCGGCCTGATCAGCCGCGTCAAACACCACGGGGGACAGGTATTCGTGCTCTGGGGCACGATCGCCGATATCGCCGACTTCACCGCCACCGGCCACTCAACAGCTGACGAACGACGCCAGGAAATGGCCGCCGCGCAAGCATTCTGGCCGCTGGACGGCCACCACCTCGCCCTGCCGGGCGACCACTACAACCTGCACCTGGACACCATCGCGCGCGCGGACCTGATCGACCTCATCGAACGCGGCGACCACCCGCTCGCGCTCGCGAACCTGCGTCCCACCGTGGTCGCGATCCCCGACCCCGCCAGCTACAACCAGGACCACGCTGCCCTCGGCACCGCAGCGATCAGCGCCCTCCGGCCTGGGCCCGACACCTACCGGCCACAACCCGACCTCGTCCTGATCTACGAGGAAGTTGGCGACCCCTGGACCGCCGAGGCACCGGTCACCGCACCAGAGTTTTTCCTCGCGCTCACCGACACCGACCTCGACCGCAAAATCGCCGGACTTCGCCTGCACCAGAGCCAATGGCGCTCTCACCCCCACACGCGTTCCGAGCAAGCACTACGCGGCCTCGCTGCCGTCCGAGGGGCCCAATCGGGCCACCAGTGGGCCGAGGCTTACCACTGCTTACGAGCCAGAACCTAGCCCCCCGCCGGCCAACTAGAGCTCAACATGAATCACAACCAGCCCTATAGGGACGCATTCGGGCAGGCACTGCTCGACGAGCTGGACACAGGCGATGTCTTCGAGATCACCGAACGCGACGACGGATACATCAGCGCACGTCCGATCCACCGCTATTTCGCCCAATACCCGCACTGGTCAGATCTGGAAACCGCCGCCATCGATCTGTTGCGAGTCCTCCTGCCCGACCCTATCGAGGCCGGAATCACCGGCGCCGCGATGGTGTGACAGTGCCGTAATTGCCCGACTCCCATGGCGCGCACGGCGTTTCCGGAACCGGCCCCCGCGACGCGGTGCCGTAGGGTCGACTCCATGTCCGCTGGCAGTGAATCGCAGGCAACCGACCGGGGCGCCGTGATCGCGGTGCCCGAGACGGTGCGCACCGAATTGCGGCGCGGCGTGCGCAGTGTGCTGGTCGATACCGCCGCATTACACCTGGTTCGGGAACGATTCGACGATGAGCAAGCCGGATCGCTGCGCCGGTATCTCGAGGCGTCGCAGTCCGCGAACACGTTGCGCGCCTACCGCACCGACTGGATCGCGTGGGCGGCCTGGTGCGTGGCCGAGTCGCGCCAGGCGCTGCCCGCCGACGCCCTGGATGTGGCGGTGTACCTCGCCGCGGCCGCCGACGCTCGCCGCCCGAATGGTGAATGGGCTTTCAGCGCAGCCACTTTGGAGCGCAAGTCCGCTGCCCTCGCCGCCGTGCACGCCGCCAATGGGCTACCGTCGCCCACTCGCGCCGATGTCGTGCGCCTGACCCTGCGCGGTATCCGCCGCACCCGCCGCACCCAGCCCAAACGCAAGCGCCCGGTGCTGCTGCACACCCTCGATCAGTTGCTCGCCGAACTCCCGGCCCCCGGCTGGCCCACCGAACCGGCCCGCCGCCGCGACACCCTGCTCCTGCTCGTCGGATTCGCGGGAGCCTTGCGCCGCAGCGAAATAGCGGGCCTGGCCATCACCGACGTGCGCGTCGACACCGACCACACCAGCGGTGAACCCCTACTGCTCATCCAACTCCCCACCACCAAAACCGACCCCACCGGCATCACCGGCCAACGCGTGGCCCTCCCCCGCGGCCAACGCCCGCACACCTGCCCCGTCTGCGCCTTCGCCGACTGGATTCGCCTGCGCGAGAACCACATCGCCGACTTCACCACCCTGCCCGCCTGGCTCTCCGCCAACCCGGCCGACTCCCGCATCCACCGCTGCCACGGCTTCACCGGCACCACCCTCACCGACCCCGACCTCCCCCTCTTCCCCGCCATCTCACGCCACGGCGGCATAGCCGACTCCCCCATCTCCGGCCGCGCCGTAGCCGAACTCGTCAAACGCTACGCCGCCCGAGCCGGCCTGGACCCCGACCTCTTCTCCGGCCACTCCCTCCGCGCCGGCTTCGCCACCCAAGCCGCCATCGGCGGAGCCAGCGACCGCGAAATCATGCGCCAAGGCCGCTGGTCCAACCCCCGCACCGTGCACGGCTACATCCGCACCGCAAACCCCTTGGAAGACAACGCCGTAACCAAACTCGGCCTGTGACAGTGAGACCTGCGGAATAGCGCCGGATGGTCCTTCACCGCCGAAACTTCGACACCCGTTGACTTCTCCCGACTACATTCCGGGCGGCAGACGACGCAGTTCGTCGGGAAATCCGTATCGCTCAGCCGCGGTTCTCGCATCCGCTGCCGCTTGCTCGGCGGCGGCGTGATCGCCACGCAGTTGGTGTAGCAGTACGAGATTCACCAACGCCGACGTTTCACCACGTCGGTCACCAAGGTCGTTGTATCCGGGTATGGCATCGGACAGATACTGGAGCGCGGTTTCGAACTCGCCGAGATCCTGGTGGGCGAGAGCGAGATTCGTCAGTGTCTGCACACCGATACTGGGGTCCAAGGCCCAGTTCATGTCGATGCGCAAGACCTGTTCGTAATTGTGGATGGCCTCGCGGGGATGACTAGCAGATCGTTGTGCGTTGGCAACGCCACCGACGGCGGATGCGACGCCGCTGTAGTCGCCGAGTGCTTGAAATAAGTGGACGCACTCGGCATGCATATCTTGTGACTGCTGCGGCTCTTCAAGTCCGAGTAATACGATAGCGAGCCCGTGTGTGGCCGCCGCGAAGTTCCTTTTGTCGATGTCGCGCAGTAGTTCCCGGGCCGCGCGGTAGTGTTCCTCCGCTGTCGGAAGGTTATCCTTCTGCACGGCGAGATTGCCGAGATTGTTCAGTGCGAGCCCGCGATCGTGGTCGTCGCGCGCACACGCGATTGCCACTTGGTACGTGAGGCCGGCCTTCTCCCAGTCGCCTCGATCCTGGTGGACAGAGCCAATCTGGCACATGATGGTCGAATCGAGCGGAATCTCGGCCTTCCGAAACGCGACGAGACTGGCTGTGTATGCCTTGATGGCGTTTCGTTTCTCGCCGATGCGGTCATAGAGCCAGCCTTCGGCATAACGGACGACACCGACATCCTGGTGGTCCTTCGGATCGATTGTCGTCCGAATCGCGTGGGCAAGCTGGCGGCAGAGTTCGTACTGGCCGCTCTGCCGCAGTTCACCGAACCGCGCGGCCCAGACATCCAGGCCCGCCATGGATTTGCCGTCGAGTTTGCGCCGCACGAACTCGATGAAGCTTTCCAGTTGCTCGGTCAGCTCGGAATCATTCATTCGGGCTTCCACCCTTCCTGCCGAAATACGCTGTGAGAGTGGCCTCGAGCTCGTTGAACCTGATCTCGCCGGAGACGCGCAATCGCGCCTGAAGTAGCTCCCTGATCTTGTCGTGCAGGACGACGCCGCGGCGACCACGAGAGACGAACGAGTGCGAACTGATCGCCTCGAATAGCACTCGCGCGTCCGACGTGGATGCTCCGGTCAACACGTGGATGATTTCCGGATTGATCCATGGCGCGATCGAACAGGTGACGAGGGTCTCGCGGATGGGCACAATCGTGGCTTTGCTCAAAATGCGATCCAGCAGCCAGCCGGCGATGACGTCACGGTCCACATCGTTCCGCAGTTCGCCGATCGCCTCCCACCCACCGGATACCGCCGCCAAGGCCCGCGCCAGAAACAGCAGCAGTGGGTATCCGCCGGTCACCCGATGAACCTCTTGCAGCGCAGTGGTATCGGTGAGCCCATAGTGGCGCAGATAAGTGAGGGCGTCGTCTTCAGCGAGCTCGGGCAGCGGCCGGGCACGAAAAACTTCACCATGCTCGACCCAATCGGCATTGGCGTTGTCGAGTTGGTCGCGACCCAGGATCACCAGACCTACCTGTACTGGCAGTCTGGGTACGACGACATTGCATACCCAGTCGTCCCAATGACCGACGTCTTCGTATGTATCCAGCAGTAACGTCGTTGTGCCGCAACCGGCGTCGTCGATTGCGCGTAATCCATCGCAGAACGCGTCCGCAAGGGTCCGGCGCGCGTTATCTCGATAGCTGCTGAAAGCGAATCGGCTCGCCAGCACCTTGCGTAAGGCCAGCGAGGCGCCTTCGTCCGCATCGGGAAGGTGAACGCCGTCGAGAGCCCGTCCGGTCGGAGCGTAGAGACCCCCGATGTCACCGGCACTTCGCACCGCGCCCTCGGCCAGATCGTAGTCGCGAAGTGCGCTGCGGAAGGCATCGAGCTCGGGCCGGTCGATGGTCGCGGCGAGCGCACCCAGAATCTCGGCGGCCATATGGGGTTGTCCCGGTTCGGAATCCCGGAGATTCGCGATATCCGCGTAGCCGAGTACCGAGCCCGCTCCTCGGCCGAAGCTGACGAGTCTGCGGAAGACCTCGGACTTTCCGATGCCGCCCGGCCCGAAGATGTTGATCACCTGACACCCGGAGCGCTCCGCTCGGAATGCCGCGAACTTGTCGACCTCGGCGTCACGGCCCACGATGAGGTTCGCCGATCGCCGATCCATGGGAAGCGGAGCCCTGTCCGGAATATCCAAGGGAGACTTGCGTTTCGCTTTGGCTCGGCGACCCGGTTTCACGGCGCGGGCCGCCGCGGCCGTGCTGTACGCGTGATTGATGGCCCCATCACCGAATTCGACGCACACGCATTTCATCGTCAGGCGCAATGCCTTCACTTTTGCCGCATCGGGTGTCCGCTCCCCTCTGGACCACGCACTGAGCGCGGTGGAGCTGGTGTTGACCGACCGTGCCTTCAGTTCGGTCGCGACTTTCGCGAGCGTCTTCGTGACCCGGTGCTTCTCGCTGAGATAGTGGGTCACGATGTCGGCGACAGTCGGGGTGGACGCCACATCGACCTCCAATGGTGCGCAGCTCTCGACACAATGGATCGCCGCTCATGGTAGCCAACACCATTCGCCCGGACTGATGGACTACGACGACCTTTCCGACGCAGGTGGTCGATGCGATACTTGACCCGGGTTCTGATATAGCGGAATGCGGGGTCCCGATGACCGTACTCATCACTGCGGCAACGACATTGATCGGCGTTGCGGTCGGCGGTTGGGTCACGCTCCAAGCTCAGCGCAGGCTTCTGCGACGTGATGACCACACGCAATGGCGTGACATCCGGTTGGCGGCGTACACCAGCTATCTGAATGCCTTTCGTGAGTACGTCGCCTATGTCCAACGCCCGGGCGCGCACATGTCAGTCGTGCCGCGGCCGCTGCCGCCGCACGACCCGATGCCGATCTTCGACGAATCGGGCTCGGGCTACAAGGAACGGCTGGAGGCGACCAAGACCGTTCTTCGCTTGGTGTCCGGGCAGCCGCGCGTGGTGCGCGCGTCGAACCTGATGGTGCGGTGCGCCCGGCAGATGGCCGCCGACCGCGCGGTGCACGCCGTCGAGGCCCTGCCGTCGGAGCGCTTCGAGCAACTGTGGTCCGCCGAGCGGGAGTTCGTGCTGGCCGCACGCGGAGAATTGGGCCTGCCCAACGATTTCGAGATCGGGGACCGACAGCCACGGGGAACCGACGGCGAGGGTGACGAGTTCGAGTTGTCACCGCTCGCGGTCTGGATTCAATATCCCGAATAGGGTCCGTCCAGCGCCCTGATGACGCTGGGGGCGAACTCGGCGCGGCGGATATGCGCGAAACTCAGGCGAAGCATGGCTGGTCGACGACGGCTCGCCTCATCATGCCGACGCTCTTCGAGCTTGTGCCGGAACTCGGCGAGCGGGAACCGGATATCGCGGTCGTCCCACAGCACTTCCGGTCCGGGCATGAGCATCGACTGGAAGAACCCTGGGTAATAGCAGTCCTGATCGTCTATGTAGTAGCAACGTGGAGATCGCAGCCAACCATTGCGGGCTTCGACCTCGTCTAGATCCGCGCGGTCTCGTCGGCCGGCGAAATCCAAGACGTCATCCCACCGATCGGTTCTCGACTCGCGGTTGTCCCGCAACGTCCTTCGGCGACCCGAGATCGGTCGCAGCAGGTCCGGTGTCGAACCGACCAAAGCGTACTTCAGCACCGGCGGTGTCATCACATGGATGCTCAGCATGTAGTCCGGGGCCGCGATTTCGCGTGGCAACATCGGATCCGGAACACCGTCGGACCACAGCCGGACCTTGTGACTGAACACTGTGCACTCGTCGTCGAGCTCGCCGATGAACACCTCGGCGCGCTGCCGGAATCGGTCTACATCCGAACTCCGCACGCACCTCACACCGGCCAGTGCGTCGGCGAGGGCGATCAAGTCGCTCGCCGTGTCGACCACGATGATCAGGTCCAGATCCGATGCTCGCTCGCCATATCGATTGCCCCGAACATTGTAGTAGCGACCGTAATTCATCGATCCGATGAGCAAACCTGAGCTGCCTTTGTGATGGAGGACCGCTCGCAGGCAATGGACGTCGCGAAGTCTGCGGCAGGTCTCGACGATCGCTTCGCCAGTGCCCGGTCGCCATCTCGGATCCGCCGCCAGTGCTGGCGCCGAACTGAGAATGTCGAACTCGTAGTACCTACGGAACAGTTCGATATCGAGGTACTCCATGCCCTCTTCGTCCGCAAGAGCAGTCAGTGCATGCAGGCACATGGTGCCGTAATCCATTGCGTAGCTGGGCGAGACCCTTTCGAGCGCATCGGCGAACGCCCCCGCCAGTGAGTCCGGAACGTATCGGCCACCGCTGTCGATCTGCTGCACCTGTTGGCTGAACAGCGCACGCACCGCGCTCCAGTTGGCGCGCTGCGTGAGGCCCGGCAGCACATCGGCGACCCGATGGATCCGCCCTGCCGTCGTGTTGCTGGTCATGGTCCCAGCCTCGTGGCCGCCGCGGGTATCCCGTCCGCTGCGATTGCCTCCGACTGGCGGGACGCACGCTCGAGCTGCGAACTTACACAACCCATCCCGCGCGCCGAGGCGGGATAGGTCGGGACGGGACGGGACAAACGTTGAGAGTTCGTTGCCATCGTGATCCTGGGGATGGTGCCGACAGGTGTCACGGTGAGTCAACCGCTCCGGGACCCATTCTGGCTTTAGGTAGAACGGGCCGGCAGCAGCCACCAGCTATGCGGGGCCTCGGGCGGCTCGCAGTCGCGCCAGCTTCGTAGCCGACACACGTTCCGCAGCAGGGATTGTCATGTCCGGGATGTCGACGCCTTCCACCACGCTCATGACAAGCCCTATCCCATACCGGACGTCCGGAAAGCAGAGATTCCCGGCGGCATCCGCCATCTTCCAGCGCGGTTCACAATGGGTGGTCTCCACCGCGGGCGCGGTCACAAGGACCGAGATATCGACCGTCTCATCGGGCAGGGTGTCCGCGATGCGGACACGTGGGGCACTGCGCACGAACCCGAATCCGGTTGGCGGGCCCAGCCGTATCAGCCACCGGTCGACCCATGGCACCGTGCCCGCGTTATACAGCCGCCACACCTTCTCGAATCGGTGGTTCGGCGGAACCATGATCCCGTCGGGGACTGTGACATCGCAAACGAAGGCGGAGACATCGCCGGGTATCGGGTAACCGAATGCGGGCAACCGGGAGGGTTCCGAACGCGGTGGAGCAGCGAGGCGCACCTGCTCCCAGTACTGCATCAGATGCGGCGCACCGGAATTGAACAGCTCGTCGTACAGCTGAACCAATTCTCGCCCTTGGTTGGGTGTCTGATCCCCGTCGTGCGCTTCCGCGCGATACAGCGTGGCCTTCGCCCAATGGGTGCGGGCTACCCCCTTGGCGTGCAGCGTCTCGACCGCGCGAATCAAGTCCGGGTCGACGCCGCCCGGACCATTGTCGCGATAGCGGGTCAACTCCTCGTAAAGCCTTAGCAGGGGCCATAGTTCACGGCCATCGGCATCGTGGTGCCGACGGCGGGTCGATCGCATGAGTGCGGCGAGATCCCGGCGCGAAGGAGAGCCTGCGGACATAGCCGGATGCTAACACCGCAGTTCGGCGGCGGGACGATGACTGGATTCCGGCGAATTCCGAAGCAGCCTTGGTGACTTATCGAGGGCGTGGTTCGTCCGTGGTCGAGTCGGCGGCGCTCGGGTTATGTTCGGCGGCTAGCGCAAGTTCGATGACGCGAACCGCATCGTCCGCGTTCGCGGCTGTGATGACCACGTCCTTGGAGCCTTCCGGGCTCAGCTTGATAGTGACTGTGACATCGGTACGCCGCGATCGGACAAAGTCAGGCAGCGTCTTGATCGCCACCATCAACGCACTGCCGGTGGCCGCGATCAGCTCCACGAAGGGGACAGCATCCGGGACACCCATCAACGTATCGGGGTAGTCCAAGGCAGCGGAGGGGGTCGACGTAATGAGGTGGTTTTCCAGTACGTGTTGATCGCTCGAGGTCTGCGTCTTGAGCAACGCACCGAATTCGCCAAGATCCCTGACTCTGATGCCGATGGTCACATCTCCCCCTCGCTGCCGATGTTGTCGAGATCATGTCATGAGAGGATGACGAGTTGCTGTGTCGCCCTTGTCATTGCGACGTAGCGGTCGACTGCCCCTTCAATTCCGGAACCGAACTTTTCCGGGTCTATGACGATGACCAGGTCGAATTCGAGGCCCTTCGCCAGCTCGGGGGTCAGCGAGCGGACGCGGGGTTGGGGCTGGAATGTCGGATCGCCGATTACGCAGGCTATGCCTTCGCCTTCGGTGTGGTCGGCGAGCCAACCTTCGACGACCGAGTTCAGGTCCGTGACGGAAGCGTGCAGGACCGGAATTCCGCTGCGGCGGATGGAGGTTGGGACGTTGGCGTCGGGGAGGGCGGCTCGGATGATTGGTTCGGCCTCGGCCATGACCTCCTCCGGGGTGCGGTAGTTGACGGTGAGGCCGGCGATGGTGATGCGGTCCAGGCCGACGCGTTCGAGGCGGTCCTGCCAGGATTCGGTGAAGCCGTGGCGGGCCTGGGCGCGGTCTCCGACGATGGTGAAGCTGCGGGATGGGCAGCGCTGCAACAGCATTTGCCATTCCGCGTCGGTCAGCTCCTGGGCCTCGTCGACGACGATGTGTGCGAATGGACCGGCCAGGACGTCCGGGTCGGTGATGGTGAGGGCGGTCTCGTCGACCAGGTTGTTCTTCAGGTCCTGCTGTCGGAGCATGGTTATCACACCTTCGCCGTCATCGTGGACTGCGGAGGCGATCAGGTCGCTGATGACATCGGCCATGCGGGCGCGTTCGGTGGCGATGATGGATTCGTTGCGGCGCTTGTTGCGGGCCGCTTCCGGATCGCCGAGTCGGCGCCGGGCCGCGTCCAGGAGCGGTAGGTCCGAGACCGTCCAGCGTTTGGCGTCCGCGCGTTGCAGGGTTCGCACTTGCTCGGGGGTGAGCCAGGGTGCGGAATTGCGCAGGTAGGCGGGGACCGACCACAGGTCGGCGACCAGGTCGGCGGCTTCGATCAGGGTCCAGGAATTGTTCAGGGCCGTGCGCAGTTCCCTGTTCTGCCGCAATGACTCTCGCAGCGCTGCGGCCGGAATGTCGCTGTCGTGTTTGTCCGCGAGGATGGCGAACAGGACCTCCCGGATCTGCTCGTGCGCCTCATTGTGCGGGGTGCCGGGTTCGGGCGCTTCGAATGCCTCGGCCCAATCGTCGGGGCTGAGCCAGACATCGGCCCAGTCGGTCGAGACGGTCATGCCCTTGGCGGGCGGCTGCTCGTAGAATTCGACGGCTTTGTCGATCGCGCGCACCAGGTCCGCGGCGGATTTCAGGCGAGCCACCTCCGGATTCGACTCGATCTCCGCGTACGCGCCCTCGGCGACGAGGTCTCGCAGCGTGCACGATTGCACGCCCTCCTCGCCGAGATTCGGCAGGATATCGGCGACATAGGCCAGGTACGGCTGATGCGGGCCGACGAACAGCACTCCGCCCCGGCGATGCCCCAGGCGCGGATCGGCATACAGCAGATAGGCCGAACGGTGCAGCGCCACAACGGTTTTACCGGTACCGGGGCCACCATCGACGACGAGCGAGCCCTTGGATCCCGCACGGATGATGGCGTCCTGATCGGCCTGAATCGTGCCGAGCACATCCCGCATACGGGCCGACCGGTTGGTACCCAAGCTCGCGATGAAGGCCGACTGATCGTCGAGCGCGGCGTCGTTCTCGAACCCGTCGGCGGTGAACACCTCGTCCCAGTAGTCGCTGATCCGGCCCAGCGTCCAGCGGTACCTGCGCCGGCGCACCAAACCCATCGAATTGCCGTGCGTCGCGGCGAAGAACGGTTCGGCCGCGGGGGAACGCCAGTCGACCAGCAGTCGATTTCCCGCGTCGTCCGTCAGGCCCAGCCGTCCGACATACACCGGCTCGGAATTATCCGCGGTGATGAAGTGCCCCAGGCACAGATCCAGGCCGAAGCGGCTCAGCCCGCGCAGGCGCGCGGTCAACTGCCGAACCTCCTGATCCCGCTCCACGGCCTCCTGCCCCAATGAGACAGGTGCCTTGCGCACAGCATCGAGACGGTCGTTCAAGTCCGCGATGGACTGCTCGAGGCTCTCCGCGATGGCCGCGAAGTGCGTGCGGTCCTCGGCGATCAGTGCAGCGTCGGATTTGGCCGTCAAACGCTCCGGCAGGTTGAACGCATCGATGGTCACAGGGCTCAGGTCTCCCAAAGCGCAACTCCTCATTTCCGCAGGTTCAGGCGTAGATGAGCGATTCTGCGGCATGACCCGGGTCTTGCGGCAAGCCCCCGGGTGCGATATAAGTTGAGAGTGGGAAGGAGTTGTTCTTCTTCCCTTCTTCATTTCCAATTCGGCACCACCACAGCGAAAATCGTCGCTTGACGCTCGCGCTATGCTCTTCCGCCATGGGGAGAAACTCCGCGGTCTGCTTTGCATTCGCTGTCACCATGACCGTAGCCGGTTGCGACAATGTCAGCGGTCTCGATACCGACGCATCGAAAGCGTCCGGCCCGTCGACCAGCAGCGCAAGCCCAGCGGCCACGCTCCCGGCGATAATGACTCCCGCGATGACCGCCACCATCGCCGCCTCCGGCCCGCTGTCGCCGTGCACCGACAAGGATCCGACGAAGCCGGACTGCACGCTCCAGTCCACCGACTCCACCGAACTCGGCTTCACCGTGCGGCACACCGGAACCGGCCGCAATGGCACGCTCACAATCGAGGTCACCAACCCTGACGGCACGGCGGCACAGTCCATTACGGAGTCGAAAGTCGAAGCCGACGCACCGCGTCCGAAGCTCCTCGACACCGATGCGGACGGCCGCGACGAACTCCTGATTCCCCTGACCGTCGGCCCCGGCGGAACCGAATACGCCGTCTACCACGCCACCGGCACCGAATTCACCCGCGCAGGCGAATTCACCACCGCCACAATAACTTCCACCTCCGACGGCTACACCGTCACCGCAGCCACCGTCCCGGGCCACACCTACACCTTCTGGACCTACGACTCCGACAAACTCATCCCCCTGCTGACGGCTGAAGTCACCAACACCGAGTGCGCAATCACCAAGGCCCCCAACCTCTCCCGCACCGGTTTCACCACCCTCTCCGCCGCCCAATCCCACTTCTGCGCAGACCCCGCCATCACCAACTGACCCCACCCTGAAACAACGCCGGGGTTGGGAAGCTGATCGATGGCGGGTGGTGAGCCCGAATTACCCGCGTGGCAGCAAACTTTGGGCCGATTCGTGATGTAAAGCATTCCTTGACAAGTGGTTTGGCGTAAAGGCAGCATTTACATATGAATGATGCACAGCACAGGGATCCCGCCGATGAGCGTGCGGTCCTGGCAAAACTCTTGTCCACCAATGCCGAATTCCTCGCCGAGGTGCTGCATCCCGCCGAGGGCGCACCCACCCCCTCGGTCATGGCTGCCCTGCGCGCCGCCCGCAGCCTGGACAGTGTGGTCGACGATGTCCTGCGTTCACTCGTGCAGCAGGCCCGCGACGAAGGCCGCACCTGGGCCGAGATCGGCGAGATATTCGGCACCTCCCGTCAGGCGGCATTCCAACGCTTCGGCACCGGCGGCGGCATCCAGGTCCCGCCCACACCCCACTTCCCGAGAATGCCCGATATGCCACCCATGCCCGAAATACCGAAGGCCCCACCCATGCCACACATCCCGGGCTGGCCACCCACCCCGCCGATGCCGCCGCACCCCGGCTCCTGAAACCCCTGTGCGTGTTGGGTTCCCGCCATGAAGACCGCCCATCCGCCCCGGAGCCCACCGCCGACTCCGCACCGTCGTCCACGGAGACATTTGCCGCCACCCCGCATTATTTCGGCGGTTGCGCGGCGGGCAGTGAGATCGTTTCGACTTTCTGCCAGAGCGTGGCGGATCGGTGGCGCAAATGCTGGGCGACACGGGGTTCGAGGTGCTGGAGGATCTCGGGGCGGCGAGATTAGCCTCGCGCTATCTCGATCGTTCGGTCGAGGGGTATTCCGGCGAACCCCGTGTGATTCGAGCGCGGGTCCGCAATACTGCTGGACTCCTGCCCAGTTCACCTGTTGTCGCCTGAGGAGATTCATGCGCCCGCACACCCGTCGCCACGCGCTCGTCACCCTGGCCGCCGTCGCGACCGCGCTCCTCGCGAGCGCCGCACCTGCCCAGGCAAGCCCGGCGACCGTGCCGGGACTCGGCGGCGACTTCTACTGGGGTGTGGCCTCGGCCGGATTCCAATCCGAAGGGCATGCGCCGGACAGCAATTGGCTGCGGTACGCGAATAATCACGCCGATTACGACCAATATGGCGACAGCGTCGACTTCTACACCCGCTATGCCTCCGATATCGCGCTCGCCGAGGATCTCGGGGTGAACGTCTATCGGCTCAGTATCGAATGGGCGCGGGTACAGCCCCGGCCGGGCGTGTGGGATGAGGCCGGATTCGCCTTCTACGACAAGGTGATCGCCGCCATTCGCGCCGCCGGGATGCGGCCCATGCTCACCCTCGACCACTGGGTATACCCGGGCTGGGAGGTCGATCGCGGCGGCTGGGCGAACCCGAGCATGCTCGACGACTGGCTCGCCAATATGCGCAAGGTGGTCGACCGGTACGCGAGCGACAATCCGCTGTGGGTCACCATCAACGAGCCCTCCGCGTACATGATGAACGAGGTCCGCAATGGCGGTCTGCCGGTCACCGAGGTGCCCGCCATGCAGGAGCGACTCGCCGCCGCGCACAACAGCATCTACGACCACATCCATCGGGTGCAGCCGGGCGCGATGGTGACCAGCAATGTCGCGTACATTCCCGCCGCCGATCCGATCGTGAACGGGCCCATGCTCGACAAGATCGGAGCCAAGCTCGATTACATCGGCATCGACTACTACTACGGCATGTCGCCCGAGGTGCTCGCGCAGTACACCGCGTACGCGCAGGCGGCGCTGTGGAAACTGCCGTTGCAGGCCGAGGGCATCTACTACACGCTGCGCCACTTCGCCCAGCTCTTCCCGGGCAAACCGCTCTACATCATCGAGAACGGGATGCCGACCGAGAACGGGCTCCCGCGATTCGACGGCTACACCCGCGCCGACGACCTGCGCGACACCATGTACTGGATCCAGCGCGCCAAGGGCGACGGCATGAACATCATGGGCTACAACTACTGGAGCCTGACCGACAATTACGAATGGGGTTACTACACACCCCGTTTCGGCCTCTACACCGTCGACACGCTCACCGATCCGGCGCTGACCCGGCGGCCCACCGACGCGGTGGACGCCTACCGGCTGATCACCCGCGACGCCGGTGTTCCCGCCTCGTACCTACCGACTCGATTGCCCGCGACCTGCTCGCTGGTGGACGCGACGGCCAGCTGCACCGATCCGGTCACCCTGCCGCGCTGAGCGCCCGTCCCGCACCGATATTCCGAGATCGACCCGGGTGACATTCGCGCTCGTCGCCCCGGGCTGTGTCGCATCACACGTCACATCCGCACCATGCGACACGCATCCACGTGAGCCAAAATTCAGCTATCGGCCAGTTACGCTCCGATTCGGGACATTCCGACCACTCGTCCCGGAACAGGAGTCCCGATGCGCACACAGCTGCACCGTCTCGTCCTGGCCGGGATCGCCGCGGCCTCCACGCTGCTGCCGGTCGCCGCGGTCGGGTCCGCCACTCCCGCCGCCGCCACCTCGGCCGCGCACGGATCGCTCGGCGAGAACTTCCTATGGGGTGTGGCCGCCTCGGGCTTCCAGTCGGAGGGCCATGCGCCGGACAGCAATTGGACGCGGTACATCCAGAACAATCCGGATTGGGACAAGTACAAGAACTCCATCGACTTCCGCTCCCGCTACCCCAATGACATCGCCCTAGCGGCGAGCCTGGGCGTGAAGGTCTTCCGCATCGGCATCGAATGGGCGCGCCTGCAACCCACCCCGGACTCCTGGGACGAGGACGGCTTCGCCTTCTACGACTCGGTCGTGGACACCATTCTCGACAATGGCATGCGACCCATGCTGACCCTGGACCACTGGGTGTATCCGGGCTGGGCACTCGACCGCGGCGGCTGGAACAACCCGGGCATGGTGCAGGACTGGCTCACCAATATGAAGAAGGTGGTGGACCGGTACGCCACGCGAAACCCGGTGTGGGTCACCATCAATGAGCCGGTCGCGTACATCATGCACGAGGTGCGGCAGAACGATACCGTCGCGGACAATATGCTCGACGAGGTCGCTCGGGCGCACAACGAGATCTACGACTACATCCACAAGGTGCAGCGCGGCGCGCTGGTGACCAGCAATGTCGGCTATGTGGCCGGCGCGGAGTCCGAGGTCAACGGACCGCTCATGGAGAAGATCGGCGACAAGCTGGACTTCATCGGCATCGACTACTACTTCGGTATCGAACCGCCCAAATCCAATGCGGTATCCCAGCCCGACGGCTCGGTCGCCGCACCCAAGGGCATGTGGGATCTGCCGGTCCGGCCCGAGGGCATTTACTATGCACTGCAACACTATTCGGAGAAGTTCCCGGGCAAGTCGCTATGGGTGGTGGAGAACGGTATGCCCACCGAGGATGGCAACCCGCGCAAGGACGGATACACCCGCTCCGATCATCTGCGCGACACGGTGTACTGGCTGCAGCGCGCCAAGGCCGACGGCATCAACCTGGTCGGCTACAACTACTGGAGCATCACCGACAATTACGAATGGAGCTCCTACACACCACGTTTCGGGCTCTACACGGTCGATGTGAAGGCGGATCCGAATCTGGCGCGCACGCCGACGGACGCGGTCGAGACCTATCGCCGGATCGTGGCCTCGAACGGGGTGCCCGCCAGTTATGCGCCCGTCCGCAGTCCGTCCGATTGCGCGCTGGTCGATCCGCCCGCCAGCTGTGAGGACCCGGTGACGGTCCCGTAGGTGCGCTCAGTCGTCGAGTTCGCGGACCGCGCGCTCGATCTCGGCAGCCAGGGTCGCGCCGCCCACCTCGCGGGCGGCGGCCCGATAGCGTTCCTGGAAGCGAATCAGGTCCGGGCGCACGCCTTCTCCGCCGTAGCTGGTGCCGACGGCGTCACGGAAGGTGCGCACCATCTCATCGGCCAGCTCGGCGATACGGACGCGGATGAGCGTGCGCAGCGTGCCGGACAGCGAGATGTCGGTGCCCACGTCGTAAAGCACCAGCGCGCCGGTAAGCATGGCGGGCTCGGGAATTCGCCAGCGCTGCCCGTGCGGTTGCACATAGCCCGCGCTCACCAGTTCCGCCAGAATCTCCAGCCTGCGATCGCCGAGCACCTCGGTGAGTTGGTCGTCGTCGATGATCGAACCCGCATCGCTGTCGGGATAGCGTGGGTCGAACAACTCGCGCCAATCCCCCTCGGGCGGCACCTCGGCGTCGAATACCTCGCGGATCGCCTCCAGGCGCAGGCCGCGCGCCTGCATGGCCGCTATCGCCTGCAGTCGTTCCAGGTGCTCGTCCC
Source organism: Nocardia sp. SYP-A9097 (assembly GCF_009649815.1). GTDB lineage: Bacteria > Actinomycetota > Actinomycetes > Mycobacteriales > Mycobacteriaceae > Nocardia. The sequence continues at coordinate 80,436 of NZ_WJIC01000026.1, read as the reverse complement.
CGTAGACCGACTCCTTGCCCGCACGTCCGGGCTTGGGCAGCACTCCGAGCGAGTGGTAGTAGCGAATGGTGCGCGCGGGCACCCCGCTGAGTTCGGCGAGCTGGGAGCGGCTGTATCGATCCACGCGAACAGCATAGATACCGCGACCGGCTGACGTTGACAGTGGCAACTGTCCGCGTTAGCGTAACCGCCGCCACACTGTCGACGACGACAAGGGAGTTTGTGATGAACCGACGCGAGACCGACTTCGATGTACTCATTGTCGGATCCGGATTCGGTGGCAGCGTCACCGCGCTGCGTCTCACCGAGAAGGGTTACCGCGTCGGTGTATTGGAGGCCGGACAGCGGTTCACCGATGATCAACTGCCCGACACCAGCTGGGACCTGCGCAAGTTCCTGTGGGCTCCCAAGCTGGGCTGCTTCGGAATTCAGCGGATTCACCCGCTGCGCGATGTGCTGATTCTCGCGGGCGCGGGCGTCGGCGGTGGATCACTGAACTACGCGAACACGCTGTATGTGCCGCCGCAGCCGTTCTTCGAGGACGCGCAGTGGCGCGATATCACCGACTGGCGTGATGAGCTGCTGCCGTACTACGAGCAGGCACAGAAGATGCTCGGCGTGGTGAAGAACCCGCATATGACGCCCGCCGACGAGGTGTTCAAGCAGGTCGCCGAGGATATGGGTGTCGGCGACACCTTCGTGCAGACTCCGGTCGGGGTGTTCTTCGGTGAAGCGGGCAAGAAGGTCGCGGACCCGTACTTCGGTGGCGCCGGGCCCGAGCGCACCGGATGCATCGAATGCGGTGAGTGCATGACCGGATGCCGGCACAATGCCAAGAACACCCTGGTGAAGAACTATCTGTATCTCGCGGAAAAGGCTGGGGCGCAGATCATTCCGATGACCACCGTCGAGGCGGTGAAGCCGCTGCCGGACGGCACCTGGGATGTGAACACCGCGCGCACCGGGACCTGGTTCCGTAAACAGCCCAAGACCTATACCGCCGCGCATGTGGTGCTCGCCGCCGGCACCCGCGGCACGCAGCAGTTGCTGTTCGCCATGCGCGATCAGGGCACGCTGCCGGGGCTCTCGGATCGGCTGGGTGTGCTGACCCGCACCAACTCCGAATCGATTGTCGGCGCGGCGACCCGCAAGGTGAATCCGGATATCGATTTCACCCGCGGTGTCGCCATCACCTCCTCGATCCATCCCACGCCCGACACCCATATCGAACCGGTCCGCTACGGCAAGGGATCCAATGCCATGGGCCTGCTGCAGACCCTCATGGTCGACGGCGGCGGGCGCGTACCGCGCTGGCTGCGCTTCCTGGGAACCGTGCTGCGGCATCCGCTCGACATGCTGCAGTACCTTTCGGTGAAGAACTGGAGTGAGCGCACCATCATCTCGCTGGTGATGCAGCATCTCGACAATTCGATCACCACGTACACCAAGCGCGGGCTGTTCGGGCGCAAGCTGACCTCCAAACAGGGTCACGGCGAACCGAATCCGACCTGGATCCCCGCGGGTAACGAGGTGACGCGCGCGGTCGCCGCGAAGATCGGTGGCGTCGCGGGCGGGTCCTGGGGTGAGGTCTTCAATATCCCGCTCACCGCGCACTTCCTCGGCGGCGCGGTCATCGGCGCCGATGCCGGCAGCGGTGTCATCGACCCGTACCACCGGGTCTACGGCTACCCCACGATGAGCGTGGTCGACGGGGCCGCGGTGTCGGCGAACCTCGGGGTGAATCCGTCGCTGACCATTACCGCCCAGGCCGAGCGGGCCGCGGCCATGTGGCCGAACAAGGGTGAGGCCGATACCCGGCCCGAGCCCGGGACCGGCTACCAGCGCATCGCCCCGGTCACACCCAACCGGCCCGCGGTGCCCGCCTCGGCGCCCGCTGCGCTGGTGTTGCCCATCGTCGAAATCCGCGGCGGCAAGACCGAATCCGCCTGATTCGGAGATCGATCCCGCCTGATTCTGTTCGAGCCCCGATTCCTGCCATTGGAATCGGGGCTCGAACTGCGGAGATGCTCGTTGTATTCTCATAGGTGTGGGTTATGAGTGGCTGCTCTCGGCAGCGATGAACCTCAATGGCGGTCTGACCACCGATGAGGTGCTCCGGGCGCTGGCCGACGCACCACGCCGCTGGGTCCAGTCCGTTTTCACCAAGAACGGCGCGCCGGGTCTGTCGGTGTGGACTCGTACCCCGGCCGGGACTCCGATACTGGTGGTCCTGCGCCCATTGGGCGGATTCGATCATCAGATCGTCTACGCAGCACCGATGACATCCGACCAGGTGACCGCTTTCGAGGAATGGGAGGCGAACCAATGAGCAAGCGCCACAACGAGTATCGCGACCTCGCCGAAGCCGAGGAACTAGCCGCTGCCGCCGCCGCAGGCGAACTCATCTTCGGCGCGACCATCGCCGCCGACGAGGTACTCCCCCCACCCGCCGCCGTCCCCGACTCCGCCGAGGACACCCTGGTGGTCACCACGGTCCGGCTCACCGTCCGCCAACGCCGCCGAGCCGAGGAGATCGCCCGCAAACGCGGCACCGACCTCTCCTCCCTGCTGCGCGCCTGGGTGGACGAAGGCATAGCCGAGGACAGCGACGACTACGCGGTCTCCGCCGCGGAAGTAAAACGTCTCCTGGCGGGCCTGCGCCGCATCGCATAGCCCATGCGAAGCAGAGTGACTCGAATTGCAAAACTTGCCATGAAAGAAATACGAACCGGTAGTTCGGTTCGTTTCGGAACGACGGCAATTCCCTTCTCTTCCGGCTGTCCGGCGCGCATACTTCAGAGGTAGTTCCATCTCGGGGCGAGGATCTACGATCTGCCGCGACGATGCGGTGAGTTCACTTAATTCTCCGACCAGGGAATATGCAAATGGCCAATCTCGACACTGCTGAACTCAACCTCGAATTACGCAATTCCAGAGCGCGCTGGGCAGCGCGCGAGACGCCGCAATCACAATTGAACGATGCCGGGAAGAAGGCGTTGCTGGGGGTGGTATTCACCCCCTCCGATCTGGCACTGGCGGCGAATATGCCGCGGGAAGCCGGCGCAGCCGAACCGGAGGCGTTCGCGCCGGAGGTGGACTGGCGCAACCACAATGGCAATCACGTCACCTCGGTCAAAGATCAGAAGCACTGTGGTTCCTGTGTGTCGTTCTGCTGCACCGCCGTGGTGGAGTCGATGGCCTCGATCGAGCATTCCCAGCTGCTCGATCTCTCCGAGGCGGACTCGCATTTCAACTCGAGCCACGGCCCGAGCTGCGGCGGCTGGAATGCGAATGGCTGCATGGAACAGATCAAACAACGCGGGGTGGTCGGGGACACCGCACTGCCGTATATGAACGCCTTCGACAATCCGCCGCAGACCGATCCGGCGAATGGTTTATGGAAACCCTATCAGCGGCCGACACCCAATCGCCCGGCGACGCAGGTCTCCATCACCAGCCACGGTCTCGTCACCGATATCACCGCACGCAAGAACTATCTCTCCCAGGTAGGTCCATGTGCGGCATCATTCGATGTCTACGACGATTTCTACTCCTATGGGTCGGGGGTCTATCACCATGTCAGTGGAACGCTGCTGGGTGGCCACTGCGTGGAAGTCATCGGCTATTCCGAGGCCGAGCAATGCTGGATCGCGAAGAATTCCTGGGGCACCGGCTGGGGCATGTCCGGCTTCTTCAAGATCGCCTATGGTGACTGCAATTTCGACACCTACTCCTTCGCGACGTCGCAGGGGGTGAAACTGCCCGCGACGGCCGGCTGGAGTGGCTGGGAATCGCTCGGCGGCATTCTCACCTCCAAGCCCAGCGCCGTGTCCTGGGGACCGAACCGCATCGATGTCGTCGTTCGCGGTGCGGATTCGGCCACCTATCACCGCTGGTGGGATGGGGCCAATTGGGGCGGCTGGGAGTCGCTCGGCGGCGGGCTGCAGGGCGGTCCGGCGATCTGCTCCTGGGACGCGGGCCGACTCGACATGTTCGCCACCGGCAATGACCATCAGCTGTATCACAAATGGTTCCAGGGTGGTTGGAGCGGCTGGGAGGCACTGGGCGGCGTGCTGTCCTCGGATCCGGCGGCAGTGTCCTGGGGACCGAACAGGATTGACGTCTTCGCGCAGGGCATGGATTCGGCCATGTGGCATCTGTGGTGGGACGGCGGCCACTGGGGCGGTTGGGAAAGCCTTGGGGGCGTGCTCGATTCGGCTCCCGCCGCCGCGTCGTGGTCGGCCGACCGGCTCGATACCTTCGTCAAGGGTGCGAACAGCCAGCTGTTTCACAAATGGTGGAACGGGTCGAAGTGGAGCGACTGGGAGAATCTGGGCGGCTACGTCGCCGGCGATCCGGCCGCGGTGTCCTGGGGACCCAATCGCATCGACGTGTTCTATCCCGGTATCACCTTCCAAATGATGCACAAATGGTGGGATGGTTCGCGGTGGAGCGGTGAGGAGAGTCTGGGCGGACAGCTCAGTTCCGGGGTAGCCGCGGCCTCCTGGACGGCCGGCCGATTGGATTGCTTTGTCGAAGGGACGAATTCGAGCATGTTCCACAAATGGTTCGGATGACGCTCACCGCCACCGTCGGGGAAGTCTTCGAGATCGACCTGAAGTCGACCCCGACCACCGGCTACCGCTGGCAACCCACCGACCTCCCCGCCGGCATCGAACTCACGGAGTCCACCTTCACACCGATCCCCGATGCCGAGCCCGGAGACGGTGGCACACAACACTTCCGCCTCCGCGGCACCACCCGAGGCCACTACACGATCGAGTTCCGCCTCGAACGCTCCTGGAACAACGAGGCCGTCGACACCCACACCACAGACATCGACATCACCTGACCCTGATCCGAGCCCGCACCGGCCGCTGTCCGGACGGCGGCCGCTCGGTCGAATCGGATCGGGCTCGAGGGATGGCTGTCAGCGGGCGTGGATGTGGGCGAAGCTCATGGGGGAAGTTGGGGGTGGGACCGAGCCCAGGGGGGCGCGGAATTCTTGGAGGGCGGGGAGTACGTCTGCGTGGCGGGCGGCGTAGCAGCGGACCTGTGGGAGGGCGTGGGCTACCTCGGTGCGTTCGAGGGGTTCGGCGTCTATGTAGCCGACCTGGTCCAGGCCTACGCCCAGGGTTTGGGCTATGCGGGTGATGGCGGCGGATTTCTTGCCCCAGCCGACTTCGACTACGGCGAAGCGGTCGTGTAGGCCGTGTTTGCGGAGTTGTGCGACGGTCCAGGCGAATTCGCCGCGGCTGGCTACGGCGTGCATGACGCCGCGCTCGCGCAGGATGCGCAGGGCACGCACCGCTTCGGCGCGCAGTGCGCCGTCGGTCGTTTCGCAGACCACGCCGTCCCACAGGGCGTTGTCCACCTCCCAGACAAGACATTTCACAGTCGGTATGTTCATCCTGCCCCTACAGTCCTCCCAGCCTTCCCTTGCCGCGCGCGGGCGGGCTCGGGTTCGGCATCCACATCCGGTACCACGGGTGTGGGCGACCCCCACTTTCGAGAACCGCCCGGCCGTGACATCGTAGGTGCCGTCTGGGCCAATGTGCCACCGCTGGCTAATCCAGGACACCGGCATCGGAGTGCCGCTGATGTCGGCGTGATCATCCGATGATCGGCGCTGACATGGTCCGATGCGATCGCGAGGAACGGAAAGGGGCGAAGCCGATGCGGCGGCGCTGGAAACTATCGGGTGGCTTGCTGGCGCTCATGCTCGCGCTGAGCGGTTGCGGGGCGGCCGAAGAATCATCGCCGGTTATCGTCGGCTCGCTGACCGCGCTCGCCCCGGCCGCCGCGCCCGCGACCACCCCCACCGGTCAGCCCATCGCCGATCCGAAGGTCGCCTCGGTGCCCACCGTCGACCCTTTCGCCGATCAAACCCTGATCGACCGCACCGAATGGACCGATGCGGTCGACGGCCGCCGCCTGCTGGTGTATCCCACCGACGCCGGTCGCCAGGACACCTTCCCGACCGTCGGCGAGCGCGCCTGGCAGGAGGTGGTCGTCGACTCCCCCGATGCCGATACACCCGGTATGCGTGATCAGTTCATCTGCCACTGGGAGTGGGCGCGCCTGGTGCAACCCGATAAGCCGAGTTGGAATCTGGAGCCGTGGCGTCCGGCCGTGGGTTATCAGGCGACGGTGAACGCGCTGTGTAATCCCGGCGGCCCCGAACGCTGACCCTTCGTTTCCGGCGGTAACCAGAAAGCATCGGCGAAACCGCTTGCCCGCGAGAACCTTCGAGCCGCTGTGAAAATATGCGTATCGTTGGTGGCGTCCAGCGCGTACTCCTGAGGAGGGAGCGGCACGGTGCGGTCCTGTGCGCCTGCGCGGCATACCGAGCCCCCCGCCCGGGATGCCGCACCCTCGCGCCGCATGTTCCCGGCATTGCGCGAAACCGAAGCGGTATACCTGGATTCGGCCTCGACCACGCAGAAACCGGAGTCGGTGATCGCCGCGGTCAACGGCTATCACAGCGTGCGCACCGCCAATGCCGGGCGCGGCACCTATGCGTGGGCGACCAGTCTGACTCGCGAGATCGAGGCCGTGCGGGAGCGAATGGCCGGATTCATCGGCGCGCACTCCGATGAGGTGGTGTTCACGGGCGGTTCGACGGCCGGGCTCAATGCGGTCGCCTTGTCGTGGGGGCTGACGAATCTGCGTGACGGCGATGAAATCCTGTACAGCCCACGCGATCACGCGTCGAACGTGTATCCGTGGGTGCGGTTGCGGCAACTGCTGGCCGGCTTCGGCCGCACGATCGGATTGGTGCCGTATCGGGTGAACGGGCTCGGCGAGGCCGATATCGACGATATCGCCGCGAAGGTGAGTCCGCGGACCCGGTTGATCGCGGTGAGTCATCTGCATCACGTGTTCGGGGCGCTGACGACCCTGGAGGAATTGCGCGGGCGGCTGGATCCGTCGATCGCGGTGTGTTTCGACTGCAGCCAGAGCGGCGGGCATCTCCCGGTGGATGTGGCCGAACTCGACGCCGATTTCGCGGTCTTCGCCGGGCACAAGATGTTCGGAGCACCCGGCACCGGGGTCCTGTATTGCCGGCGCCGCCGTCATGCCGAACTCGACCCGTTCCTGCCGGGCGGTAATTCCGGTGTCTTCCTGGATGATTCGGGATTACTCCCGGGCCCGATGCCGCAGCGCATGGAAGGCGGCACCCCCGATATTCCGGGTATCCTCGCTCTCGGCGCGGCCTTGGACACACTGGACGATATCGGTCTCGACACCATCGGCACACACAATCGCGCCCTCACCCAGCGCCTGATCACCGGTCTGCGACCGGTCCCCGGCCTGGAGTTCCTGCCCGGTCCCGCCTATGCCCCGTGCGAAACCGGTTACGGCATAGTCTCTTTCACCCTCGCCGGAATCAGCGCCCAGGACCTGGGCTTCGTGCTGGGTGAACTCGGATTCCTGGTGCGCGCGGGCGCACACTGCGTACCGTCGAACAATGAACCGGGAGATGAGGATTCGGTGCGGGTGAGTACCCACATCTACAACACCTTCGACGAGATCGACCGCTTCACCCACAGTGTCGCCACGATTGCCGAGGAGGTCTCCTCATGACGACCAATGGTCACGAACCCCGCTACGACCGGCGCGCGGCCTCCCGTGTGCTGGCCGTGCTGGCTCGCCCGGGACTGTGCGAGGGGGTCGCGGTACCCGCGGGCAGCACCATCGAATACACCTGTGCCCCATTGCGTCCGGAGCCGGGATCGCCTTTGACGCTGTCGCAGCGACTGTATCTGGAACGGTTCATGCGACCGTGCCGGGCCGAACAAGTCACCAGCGCGACGCATCGCATCGCGTGGACCGACAGCGACGGTATCCCCAATACCGGGCACTTCCACTCCGGTGGGCTGGGTCCGATCGTGCCGATCGCCATGCGCGAGGCGGTGCTGGCGCTGTGGCGCGCCCTGGGTGCGAATACCGCGCTGACGCATTGCATTTCAGCCCTGTCCGAGCGCGAGCGCGATGTGCTGGCGGGTACCACTACCGATCATGAACCCCTCGATATCTTCCGGGTGGGCATCGAGGCGTGCGGGCGCGCGCTCGCGCAGCACGCCCTGCTGGCCCGTTGGACGCCGTACCGTACCCCGGTCGAATTCGCGCTCGGCATGCGCGATTCGGGGATCTACGGCGCGGTCGCGACCCGCTGGTATTGGGAACTACAGGCCTCGAGTTACCGGCGCGGCATGATCGCGGTCACCCTGGCCACGCAACCCGATGGCACAGTGCGTTATTCGGCCGAATCGGTGGCGACCCTGCGCGCCATGAAGGATATGACCATCGAGGACGCGCACCGGGTGATGCGCCGCGCCACTCACGCCGAGGGGCTGAGCATCGCCGAGGCAATCGCCAAATACCATGACGAGCTCGATCTGATCTCCCGCCAATACGCGCTGCTGCCGCCGGGCACCCGCCCCGCCTGTCTGGCCGCGATGCCGCATCAGCTCGACGGCGAGCATTACAGCCTGCTGCCGGTGGTGGTGGACCGTTTCACCGAGGTGTTCACCGCGCTCGCGACACGGTTGACCATTGCCGAAGTGCCGGTCGAAACCGCCTCGGCCACCGCCGAACTCGCCGCCCAGGAGCAGATCTTCTACGTCCCCGATATGACCTGCAAGCACTGTGTGCGCACCATTACCGGGGTCCTGGAGTCGATGGATATCGGCGTGCACGATATCGACCTGATCTCCAAGCGCGTCGCGGCCGAATTCCGCAGTCCGCGGAACCGCCAGCGCGCCTTCGAAGCGTTACGTGACAGTGGCTACAACCCCACCATCGATCTGCCCGCCACCACCGAAACCGCGCTGCCCGCGACGGAACCCGCCGTATGAGGGCTTCGGCTCCGCCGCGACTCCCGGCGAAGATCGATCCGCTGGTGCGCGCGTTCCTGGCGGCTCCCGGTGCGGCCGAGTCCGCGCTGACCAGGTTCGGTTCACCAGCGCATCTGGTGTTTCCGCAGGTCTTCGCCGCGAACCTGGAGCGGCTGCGCACCGTGCTGGAGCATGGGCCGGGGTATCGGATCTGCTACGCGCACAAGGTGAATCAGTCGCGGGCGTTCGTGCGCACGGCCGAGCGGGCCGCGATCGCGATCGATGTGGCCTCGCGGGCGGAACTGGCCGGGGCGATGGCGGCCGGATTCGACCCGGCGCGCATCGAGGTGACCGGTCCGAAAGGGGAGGCGTTCCTGCGCGATCTGATCGGCAGCGGCGTGACCGTCAATATCGACAATGTGTGGGAGTTGCGGCGCATCGCCGAGCTCGCGGGTGCGCGCGCGAATGTGCCGGTATTGGTGCGACTCTCAGGTTTCGCGGCCACACCGGTGAGCCGATTCGGTGTCCCCCTGTGCCAGGTGGACGAGGTCTTCGAGGTGCTGACCGCCGAGCGCGGCCGGATCGCGTTCCGCGGCTTCGCCTTCCATATCGACTCCGGCGAACCGGGTGAGCGCCTGCGCGCGGTGGAGACCTGCCTGGAGCTCACCGAACGCGCCTACTCGGAGGGGCTCTCCCCCGGCGTGCTCGATATCGGCGGCGGCTTCCGGCAGGTCTTCACCGAGGACGCCGACGCCTTCGACGCCTATGTCGGCGCACTGCGCGAATCGCTGCTCGGTCGCGGCGAGCCGATGGCATGGGGCGGCAATACCTTCGGCTTCCATCTCGACGGCGGCGCGGTGCACGGCACACCTGTGTTCCACAAGTACGCCAATACCGTTCCCGCCGACCGCATGCTCGCCGATCTGCTGGACGCCGGACTCGAAGCACACGGCGGCCGCACCTTCGCCCAGGTGGCCGCGGAGAACCTCCTCGAGGTGTGGCTCGAGCCCGGTAAGGCGCTGGTCGATCATGCGGGAATCACGCTCGCGCGAGTGGAGTTCGTCAAGGAGACCGCCGACGGCAGTGTGCTGGTCAACCTCGATCTCAGCCGCGATACCGTCACGCCCGCCGATCAGGAGGTGATGGTGGATCCGCTGCTGCTGCCGGGTTCCGCACACGCCCAACCCGATTCCGGACCGGTGGGGGTATTCCTGGCCGGGCGTTTATGCCTCGAGCGCGATCTGATCACCAATCACAAGGTGTGGCTGCCGCACCGCCCCCGGCCCGGGGATCTGATCGTCTTCCCCAATACCGCTGCCTACCATATGGATTTGTCGGCAGCGCGTGCGTCCATGCATCCACTGCCGGCCAAACTCGCTGTCGTACACCGTCCCGGCGGATACGAAATCGGTCACGACGACGAATTCGACCCCGGAACACTCGGCCGGGAATCGGTCGGCCCGATATGGCATGGGGTGCAATGATGCGCTACGACCACATCACCGAACTCATCGGCAATACCCCGCTGCTGCGCCTGGATCCCGCCGTGCACGGGCTCGAAAATATCGAGCTGTACGCGAAATTGGAGTTCTTCAACCCGTTCGGTTCGGTGAAGGACCGCGTCGCCTGGGGCATGATCCGCGATGAACTCGACACGATCGTCACCGGCGGGCAAACCCTCATCGAGGCGTCCAGCGGCAATACCGCCAAGGCACTGCGCATTCTGGGTGCCATGCACGGGGTCGGTTTGCGGGCGGTCACCAATCGCATCCGGGTGAGCGAGGTGCGCGAGCTGCTGCAACTGTTCGGCACCGATATCGAAGAGCTGCCCGGACTCTCGGAGTGCCCGGACCCGACCGCACCCAATGATGTGTACTCGGTGATCGAATCGACCATGGCCAAAGCGCCAGGGGCCTGGCATCACCCGTCGCAGTACACGAGTGAGAAGAATATCGACGCCCACTACGAGGGCACCGGCCGCGAAATCCACGAGGATCTGGCGCACGATGGCATCACCCGGGTCGACTATCTGATCGGCGGACTCGGCACCACCGGTTCCACGCGCGGCGCGGCAACGTTTCTGCGCAAACACAATCCGGAGTTGAAGGCGATCGCGGTGGTGTCCGAGCGCGGTGATTTCATTCCGGGTATCCGCTCGGAGACCGAGATGTGGGATGTGGGGTTGTTCCAGCCGGACTTCTACGATCGCACTATCGCGGTCGAGGCCGGAATGGCAGTCGATGCCACGCTGGAATTGGCGATGCGATACGGGGTGCTGGCCGGACCCACCAGCGGAGCCACCTATGCCGCGGCGCTGGAACATTTGCGCGCACTGCCGGATTCGGCCGAGCCGCGGGTCGCGGTCTTCATCGTCTGCGACCGCATCGAACCGTACCTGTCCTATATCCGCAAGCGCCGCCCCGAATTGTTCGGCCGCGCCCACCGCCCGGCGCCCCCCGATGCCACCGAACTCGCCGCCACCCCCGCGCTGACCCCGGACGAACTCGAAACCCTGGACCGCGACGCCCGTCCCACGATCGTCGACACCCGCGGGGCCATGGCCTACCGCATTGCCCATGTGCCCGGTGCGCTCAATATTCGAGATGATCAACTCGACGATATGTTCGCCCACGGCGTCCCGTTCTCCCGCTCGCGCCCAGTCGTTTTCGTCTGCCCGGTCGGCGAACTCTCGCTGCGTTTCGCCGCCCTGGCCCGGCGCGCCGGATATGAGGCCTCGAGCCTCGCGGGCGGAATCGCGGCCTGGCGCGACAGTGGCAAACCCATGGAGTCCGCTCCGCGCGCCCCGCTCTGACCTCAGATGCGAAATGGCAGTCGAGGCACACAGTTCGGACCACGTCATCGCCGATCGGGTCCGAGGCCGCGGATGCGGGCGCTGACACACCCGGCCGATGCGGGATTCGGACACTCGCCCTGGCACGATGAGCCTCGTGGAACTGGCGTTCGGGCTCGTCGTATTGGTGGCGGCAGCGGTCGCATTGGCGGCGCTGGCCCGCCGGATGGGTATGGGCGAGCCGTTCGTGCTCACCATCGCCGGAGTCCTGGCCTCGTATCTGCCGTTCGTACCGGAGTTCGATATCGAACCCGAACTGGTACTGCTGGGCTTGCTGCCACCGCTGCTCTATACGACCGCCATTCGCACCTCGCTGATCGATTTCCGGCCCAAGAAGGTCTCGATCACGATGCTGTCGGTGGGGTTGGTGTTGTTCACCGCGTTCGCGGTGGGCGGCATCGTGTATTGGCTGCTGCCGGTACCGGTCGCGGCCGCGATCGCGATCGGCGCGGTGGTGGCCCCGCCGGACGCGGTCGCCGCGACCGCGGTGGCGCGCCGGGTCGGTATGCCGCGGCGGCTGGTCACTCTCCTCGAGGGTGAGTCGCTGTTCAATGACGCGACCGCGCTGGTCACCCTGCGCACCGCGATCGCGGCGCTGGCGGGTGCGATCACGATGTGGGAGGCGGGCGCGGATTTCCTCGGCGCGGCCGGTGGCGGTGCGCTGTTCGGTGTCGTGGCGGCCATGGTGCTGGCGTTCCTGCGCCGGCGCATCAACGATCCCGTGCTCGATACCAGTGTCTCGCTGCTCGCGCCGTGGATCGCGTACCTGCCCGCCGAGGCGCTGCACGCCTCCGGGGTGATCGCGGTGGTCACCTGCGGTCTGATTCTGGGACATGGTGCGCCGCACTGGCAGTCGGCGGCCTCGCGGGTCGCCGAGCATACCAATTGGCGCACCATCCAGTTCCTGCTGGAGAGCGCGGTGTTCCTGATCATCGGATTGCAGGTGCGTCATATCGTCGAGGACGCCTGGCACAGTGATCTGCCGCACCAGACGCTGGTGCTCACCTGTGCGGCGGTGCTCGCGACTGTGATTGTGGCCCGGCCGATCTGGGTGTATCCGGCCACCTACTTCGCCTGGTCGGTGGAGGGCCGGCGGCAGGGCAAACCCCGGCCGGCGTGGACCGGTCCGGCCGTACTGTCCTGGGCGGGTATGCGCGGCGTGGTCACCCTGGCCGCGGCCCTGCTGCTGCCCGCCGACACGCCGGAACGCGCCACGCTGATTCTGCTCGCGGTCGTGGTCGTAGCCGGAACCTTGCTGCTGCAAGGACTCTCACTCCCGCTGCTGGTGCGCCTGCTGCGACTGCGCGGCCCCAGTCACGCCGAAGACCTACTCCAGGAAGCCAATCTGCTGCAGCAGGCCACCGCCGCGGGACTCGAGGCCCTGGAAGCCAATATCAGTGAGGAGACCCCGCCCGATATCGTCGACCAGCTGCGCAATCAGGCGGTGGCACGCGCACAATCGGCGTGGGAACTGCTGGGGCGCTCGGAATCCCAGCGCATCACCCCCAGCGGCGAATACCGGCGCCTGCGCCTGGCCATGCTCGCCGCCGAACGCGAAACGGTGCTGCGCGTGCGCGATGCGGGTCTGGTCGAGCACGAGATCCTGCAGGCGGTGATGGCCACCCTCGACCTCGAGGAATCCACCATCGACCGTATTGCCGAAGCCGATGACGACGGTCGCGAATTGCTCATGGCCCCAACCACTTCCGGCGGGTGCGAACATTTGCACGAGGCCCCGCACACCAAGGTCCCCGATACTCCCGACGCCTGCGCCGAATGCCTGGACGAAGGCCTGGTGTGGGTGCACCTGCGCATGTGCCTGACGTGTGGGCATGTGGCGTGCTGTGATTCGTCACAGGGCAATCACGCCACCAAGCATTTCGACGGCACCGGGCATCCGGTGATGCGCAGTGTGGAGCCCGGCGAATCGTGGCGCTGGTGCTACCTGGACGAACTGCTCGGATAGCGTCCGGTTCGCAAGAGATCACGCAATCGGTTGTGCCCCAACCGATTGCGGAACCAGTAGCCGGATTCGGGCGTGTCGCGGCCCCTGAATGCCGACACTTCATGTATGCGCCTTTTCTCGGCGCACTATTCAATTCACCCTTTTCTCAGGGGAGATGGTCCATATGACCCGATCTCGACAGCCGATTCTCGCGGTGGGCGGTATCGCCGCGGCGGCCGCGGCGCTCGTGCTGGCCGCGCCGAACGCCTCGGCGTATGTCACCAGCGTGAGCGTGTCCTCCGGCTCGGCGATCAGCCTCGGTAGCAGCAAGTACGGCACCAACTGCGGGTACACGGTCACCGTGAACGGCAGTCCGAACGAGTACGTCTGGCTCTACGACAGCAATAGCGCCACCTTCAGCCCGCAGCAGTTCAGCCTCGGCAGCGGCGGCAGCGCCACCTCGAGTTGGACGCCGACCTCCACGGGCACGCATGCGCTGCAGGCGTGGACGTACAACGGCTCGCAGTGGGCGTGGGTACAGGTGAGTACCGGGATCAATCTGGGTTCGGCCTGCGTGGTCAGCTGAGCGCGGTGAGCGGTCCGGCGCCGGGTGTGCGAATCCGCCCGGCGCCGGGCACTACCCTTGACCCGGTGCAGACAGGCCAGCCCCCCTCCGACGCAGAACCCCGTATCTGGGGTGGAACCACCCTCACCGAACGCCGTGCGGCCCGGCGCGCCGCGCTCTTGGACGCCGCGCTCGATCTGATCGGCGAATCCGGTGCGGGCGCGGTGACCATGCGCGCGGTCTGCCGCACCGCCAATCTCACCGACCGGTATTTCTATGAAAGCTTCAGCAGCCGAGACGAATTGCTCGATGTGCTGTACCGGCAGATCGCGGAGGAATTCCTGGAGCCGATGACCGCGTTCGCGGTCGCCGATGATCCGACTCGGGATCGGGCGCTCTCGCAGCTACTGGTCGACAAGGTCCTGGAAGATCCGCGCAAGTCCCGGCTGTTCCTGGTCGAGCCGTACTCCTCCACGGGGCTGGGGCAGACGACCATCGCGGTGATGCCCGCGTTCACGCGGTTGATTCAGGATCATCTCTTCGCCCATATCGAGGATCCGGTGCGGCGGCGCCTGGCGGCGGTCACCATGGCCAGCGGTAACGCGGGCATGTTCTCGGCATGGCTGAACGGGACGCTGCGCGCGACCCGTGAGCAGATCGTCGATCATCTGGTGGCGACCATCGCGGCGTATCGCACGATGTATCGCTGAGCCATTCCCGGAGCCATTCCCGCAGGTCACCCTCATGGTACGCGCGTACCACCATTGTGGTACGTTTCAACCATCAACGATGATCGAAGGGGCGGCCATGGCCAAGATCGGACGGTTCAGGAACGACGCGTCGCGGGAGGCATTCCTGCGGGCCTACACCGAGGCGGAAGCGCTGTGGCCGTTGCCCGCGACGACCTCCGATATCGAGACCTCCTTCGGTTCGACGCATGTGCGGCGCTCCGGGACGGGCGATGGCACGCCGATCGTGCTGCTGCACAACTTCGGCGGCAATGGGCTGACGTGGTACCAGGTCGTCGAGGACTTCGCACGGAACCGTGTCGTCTACGCGCTCGATACCGTCGGCACGGCGAGCCGCAGCGTGCAAACCGCGCCGCTGGCAAAGGAATCCGATTTCGCGGCCTGGCTGCAGCAAGTCCTGGACGCGCTGGGTCTCGAGCGAGTACATCTGATCGGCTATTCACACGGCGCGTGGCATACCGCCGCTGTGGCCCTGCATGATTCGCGCCGGCTGGCGAGCATCACCTTGATCGAACCCGGCGGCGTGCTGACCAAGCCGGAGTGGAAGATCCTGTGGAAGATGGTCCAGTTCGGCATGAAGGGCAAGAGCGATGCCAACCTGCGCGCGATGATGGAATGGCTCTCCCCCGGCGTCGAACTGACCCCACTGCAAGCCGCGCTGGTCAAACCCGCGATCGAGTACCGCATGAAGATCGGCTGGGCTCGGGTGCTCAAAGATGCCGAACTGCAATCGATTACGGTTCCGACGCTGGTGATCTTCGGCGGGGAGAGCCTGGTGGCGCATCCCGAGGTGGCCGGCGCGCGGATCGCCGAACATCTTCCGCACGGTGAAACCGTCACCTATCCGGGCGTCGGGCACGGCCTCCTGTTCCAGATACCGGACCAGATCGCCGCCCGCACACTCGAATTCATCGAACAGCACGAGGACGCACCCGCGACGCGATAGGTCGCCCGCAGGTCCGCGGGATCGCCCCGGCCGGCCTCGCGCCTACTCGCGGTTATGCAAGCACCGCGCGCTGTCGGCCCGGGTTGGCACAATGCGCGGTATGCGAGTGAGCTACTTCGACACCTTCGACCCTGTCCCGCGCGAGCGGTTGAATACCAATACCGTGGCGCGACTCGATGGGGTCGTGTCGTTCTCGGAGTTGCTGCCGGTTCTCGAGGAACTGCGGGCTCGATATGCCCCGGCGCGGCTGGTGTGCACGCTCGATGATGTGAACCAGTGCGCGTACACCAGCATGCACGCTTCCTTCGACGACCGGCTCGACTATCGCGATGACGGGTACGACGAAAAGGACTCCGCCGCAGTGCATCACGCGGACAACTCGGGTGCGGTCCGCATCGCCGCCGCCCTCGAGGATCCGGGCCTACGGGTCGAATGGGCGGCATTGGACGGCACGCGGGCCGGAACGGAGGCGACCATCGCGGCGCTGATCGAGGCGAATCGTCACCCCGAGCGTGTATTGGATGATGTGGTTTTGATTCAGCGCGTTCCGGTACCTCGCGATGATCTGGCGATCGCGGGAATCCCGAACGGCTACTTCGAAAGCGATTGGGATATCTTCCGAAACCACGCTGTCGTGCGCCGATTGGCCGTGCATGGTTACCGTCACATCGGTATCGGCGCGGCATTTCTGGGCTTCGACCGCCCCACCGCTCCAACTATGGACGAGGCGCACGCGGTGGCGGCTGATCTCGCACATCTCTACGGAGCAGCCGCCGCCCCGGAATGGCCGGAACTCGCCGCTGTCCTGGCCACGCAGCGGCTGCTGATCCTGGGCTACGCGGAGGATTTCACCGACACGCTCGACCGCTAGCGCGGACTGCATGCCGGTCGGACGATCACCAGGAGGTGATGGTCGCATCCATTCCCGAAATGCGACCGCCAGTTCCTGGTGATCACCTGTCCGGCAAGCGATTTCGGGTCAGGCGACCAGGGCCAGGCGGGGGGTGGTGGTCGCGGGGGTGGCGCGGGAGATCAGGCGGGTGAGGGCCGCGGCGACCCGGGTGGGCTGTTCCTGGATGACCGAGTGGCCGGCGCCTTCGATCAGGACCAGGTCGGCGTAGTCGATGGCGGTGGCCATGGCGATCGAGTGCGACGGCGGGGTCATCAGGTCGGCGGTGCCGCACAGGATCAGGGTGGGAATTTTCGACAGGACGGCGAGGGCGTCGGTGCGGTCGTAGGCGGTGAAGGCGGTGAGGTAGGCGGACATTGTCACGATGGGGGTGGGGTTGTGCATGGCGATGGCGAGGGTGAGCATGCGCGGGTCGATCCTGCGGTGACCGGCCTCGGCGGTGCGCACGATCGGGGCGAAAACGTTGCCCGCCAACAGTTTCGCGTGGTGCATCAGGGTGGGGGCGCAGCGCACGGCGGCATGGAAAACGGAGATGACCGGGTGGCACAGTAAGCGGCCGATACCGGCGTCGGCCAGGCCGGTGGCGGCGGTGGCGATGAGGCCGACCCCGGTGATGCGAGTGCCGACCTCGTGCGGGTTCTGCCCGATATAGGTCAGCACCGCCATACCACCCATCGAGTGTCCGACCAGGACCACCGGTCCGGCGGGGGCGACCGCGTCGAGTACATCACGCAGATCATGGCCGAGCTGTTCGAGGTTGTAGGTGCGCCACGACGCGGCGGCGGAGTCGCCGTGTCCGCGATGGTCGTAGCAGACGACCCGCGCCTCGGGATACCGGCGCAGCAGCGCATCGCGAATGCGGGTCCACAGCGCGGCCCGGCTGCAATGTCCGTGCAGCAGTACCACTGTCAGCTCCGCATCGGCCGGACCGTACGCGCGTACCGCGAGGTCCACCCCGTCCTCGGTTCGGACCGTGAGGTGCGTCGGCGCCGCGTGGGCGAGGGTGCTGGCGATCGGCATGGGTTCAGTCTTGCCCGCCCCGGCCGTGCGCGGCAGGGCCCCGAGTGGTGCCGATGCCGCCCGAAGGTGGCGCGAATCCCCACCTAGGTGAGGAGCGGAAACCGCTGGTGGCGCACGTGTTCCTCGATCACCATTGACATATGCAGGTAAATGCCTGCATGATTTGGGGGTGCAAGACGAACCGGATCTGGACCTGGTCTTCAAAGCGCTCGCCGACCCGACACGGCGGCTGGTGCTGGATCGACTGCGCGAACACAACGGGCAAACCCTGCGCGAATTGTGTGAGCGGGTGGAGATGGCCCGCCAATCGGTGACCCAGCACGTGGACATTCTGGTGCGCGCCGGACTCGTCACCGTGCTGCGGCGCGGGCGCGAACGGGTGCACTACATCAATCCGGCGCCCATCCATGACATCGAACAGCGCTGGATCTCCAGCTTCGACCGACCCCGACTGAACCTGATCAGCGCCATCAAGAACCGAGCACAGGAGTACGCCATGACCGCGACCATCCCCGACTACGTGTACGTCACCTACATTCACGCCAGCGCCGAACAGGTGTGGCAGGCCCTGACCGACGCGGATCTCACGTCCCAGTACTGGTTCCACGAGAACATCTCGGACTGGCAGGTCGGCTCGGAGTGGGAGCATCGCCGCGCGGACGGCTCGGGCGTGATCGACGTGGTCGGCAAGGTCCTCGAGGCGGACCCGCCCACTCGTCTGGTGCTGACCTTCGAGGATTCCCCGCAGGAGGAGCGCGAGCCCTCGGTGGTCACCTTCCAGGTCGATCCGCACATCGATATCGTGCGACTCACCGTCACCCACACGAATCTGCCGAATCAGGAAATGCTGCAAGGCATTTCGAGTGGCTGGCCGGCCGTGGTGTCCAATCTCAAATCTCTCCTGGAGACCGGCAAGGTGCTGCCGCAGGCGCCGTGGGAAGTATCCAAGGCCCATTCCTGATCCGCAGATCCGCGACCCCCTCCTCGAAGGAGACGCTCATGCTCGACACCACCGCCCTGCGCGCGGCCTACCGCGCCCTGCTCGAGGCCGCGGCCACCGTCGCCGAGGCACCGCATCGGCTCACCCCGCCGCCCGGGGAATGGAATGCCGATCAGATCCTGGCCCACGTCAGCCTGCTCACGGCGACCACCATCTCCGCCGCCTCCGCGGTCGCCGCGGGACAGCACACCACCTACGACAACCGGCTGGCCCTGGACACCTGGACCATCGACAATGTGGTGGCCCTGACCGGCGACAATGCGGCGCTGCGGGAGCGGCTGCGGCAGCAGGGCGAGGTGCTGTGCGCGCTGGGCGGTGCGGCCCTGACCGATCCGGAATTGGACACCCTCGTCCCGACTCGTCTGCTGTCGGCGGATACCCTGCTGCTGGATCAGCCTCTCGCGCTGCGTGATCTGATCAGCGGTCTGGCCGATGCCGAGCTCCCCGGTCATACCGATCAGCTTCTGGCGCTGCTGGCCGGCCGGTCCGCCACCGCTGCGGCCTGACCGGTCGCGCGAAATGCCGCGCAGCACGAACAGCGTTGCCCCGCTTCATATTTCGCCTCATCTCATACTGCCGCAGGCCTTCGGATATGGCCTGCGGCAGTTTTCGCGTCCACAGTTGCGCCCATCACAGGGGTTGCCGAATCCGGCGATCGGGGTGTTTACTCGCTGACGCAAGGTGCCGTCGTTAGCTGAGGCTCCTCCGCGGATACAGGCCGGCGACCCCGAACGTCGAGAGACGCCCCGGGTCAGGACAGGTCTCCCCGAGATAAGGGGTGATCCCGACCGGCTCCCACTCATGGTGGGTTACGCCGTGGAGTGCTGAAGGTCTTACGAGGGGTGGCTACCGTTCCGGCGATCAGCGCCGGATACCACCCTCTTTCCGGCGCGTATGCGGAGTGGCTGGGAGGTGATTGTCGTGCCCGATGGATCGGACAGAGTTCCGTTAGCCAATCGTTCACCAGGCGACACTCCCCCGGCCCGCCGCACGCCGATTTCCGCGCGCTAGCGTCCGTTCCCGAGTGCGCCGACCTCTACTTCGGAGGGCGTCATGACCACATGGGAAATGCTGCTTCGACTCGGCGCGGGTGTCGGGTTCGGCGCGGTGATCGGCTTCGAACGCCAGTATCGGGCACGCATGGCCGGACTGCGCACCAACGCACTCGTCGCCGCCGGTGCGACCCTGTTCGTACTGTTGTCCGCGCACGGCTTCAACGGTGCCGACGCGGACCCGACTCGTGTTGCGGCACAGATCGTTTCGGGCATCGGCTTCCTGGGCGCGGGTGTCATCCTGCGCGACGGGTTCAATATTCGCGGACTCAATACCGCGGCCACCCTGTGGTGCGCGGCCGCGGTCGGCTCACTGGCCGGGGCGGGCATGTACAGCACCGCGGCGGCGGGCACGGTCGCGGTGGTGGTGGTCAATACCGCTCTGCGCACCGCGGCGCGCGCGGTGGATCGGACCGACGATTCGGCCGATGAGGCGCTGTACGCGTTCACCGCGAGCACCGACGACGCGCATGAGGCCGCGGTGCGTTCGCTGCTGGTGCAGTCACTCGCGCGCACCGATTTTCGGCTGGTGTCGATCTCGAGCCACAATGTCGAACCCGATCGGGTGCAGGTGCGCGCGGAGTTGACCGGTGACCGGCGCGATGACCGGCAGATGGAGTCCGCGGTGAGCCGGTTGAGCCTGGAACCGTCGGTGACCAGCGTGGGCTGGCGCACCGTACCGCAGCCGGAGGTGCAGGCGTGAGCACCACCTACCCCACGCGGGGTGTACTGGATCGTCCGCGCTCGCGCTGGGCCGATATCGCGGTCTTCGCGGGCGCGGCGATCGCGATCTGGATCGCGGTGCGTGTCTCGGCGGGCATGGATGTGCCGTTCGATCACGCCGGCGCACCGTCCTCGATCTCCACCGATCCGGCGGAACTGCCGTACTACGCGGCGCGCTCGCTCATGCGCATGTTCCTGGCGCTGGGCTTGTCGATCGCGTTCACCTTCGTCTTCGCCACCGCCGCGGCGCGGTTGCCGCGCGCGGAGAAGGTGATGCTCCCGGCGCTCGATATTCTGCAGTCGGTGCCGATCCTGGGTTTCCTGTCGGTGACGGTGACCGGTTTCATCGCCCTGTTCCCGGGCTCGTCACTGGGTTTGGAGGCGGCGTCGATCTTCGCGATCTTCACCTCCCAAGCCTGGAATATGGCGTTCGCGTTCCACCACAGCCTCCTCTCGCAACCGCGTGAACTCGACGAGGCCGCCCGGAATTTGAGATTGTCACGCTGGCAACGGTTTTGGCGACTCGATGTGCCCAGCGGCATGTTCCCGCTGGTGTGGAACGCGATGATGAGTTTCGGTGGCGGCTGGTTCTTCCTCACCGCCGCCGAGGCGATCAGTGTCAACAATCGCGAGTACGCGCTGCCGGGAATCGGCTCCTATGTCGCCTCGGCCGCCGCCGAAAGCGATACCGGCAGAATCCTTTTGGCCGTACTCACCATGATCGTCATGGTGCTGGGACTGAATATTGTGTTCTGGCGGCCGATCACGGTGTGGGCGGAGCGATTCCGGTACGAGGACACCGAGGCCGCGCACGCCCCGCGCAGCCTGGTACTGGATGTGTTGCGCCGCTCGCATATTCCGCTGCTGCTGGGCAAGGTGTTCGGGCCGTTCATCTACCCGATCGATCGGGTGATGCGGGTCTTCGGGCCGGCCGAGCACCCGCTGTATGTGCCCGAAAAGCGCCGTCGCGCAAACGATGTGCTGTTCACCACGATCACCACGATCGTGCTGGCGGTGGGCTGCTACTACATGCTGCGCTATATCGGTGCCACTGTCGGCTTCGAGGAACTCGCGCACGCGGCCTACCTGGGTGCGATCACCCTGTCGCGCGTGCTCGTGCTGCTGGTGTTCGCGACCCTGATCTGGGTGCCGGTCGGAGTGTGGATCGGGTTGAACCCCAAGGTGTCCCGGCTCGCGCAGCCGATCGTGCAGGTCCTGGCGAGCTTTCCCGCCAACTTCCTGTTCCCCCTGGTGGGTGCGGTATTGGTGGCCACGGACGCGAGCCTGCAATGGGCGGGCATCGCGCTCATGGCATTGGGCGCGCAGTGGTACATCCTGTTCAACGTGATCGCCGGGGCCTCGGCGGTCCCCAATGATCTGCGGGAGGCGGCGGCGACGCTGCGGCTGCCGCGAATCCTGTGGTGGCGCACGCTGATTCTGCCCGCCATCTTCCCCAGCTATGTCACCGGCGCGATCACCGCCGCGGGCGGGGCCTGGAACGCCTCGATCGTCGCCGAGATCGTCACCTTCGGCTCCACCACGCTCACCGCGACGGGTTTGGGCGCGTACATCACCGAGGCCACCACCGCCGGTGACGGCCCGCGCATCCTGGTCGGCGTGCTCGTCATGAGCGCCTACGTGGTCGGGGTGAATCGACTCTGCTGGCGGCGCCTGTACACCCTCGCGCAGCGCCGCTACTCGCTCTGACAAGGAGACATCATGACCACCGTAACCACCGGTGAGATTCTCATCGATATCGACGATGTCGGTATGTCGTTCACCGGCGCCGCCGGGGAGCGCCTCAATGTGCTCGAACACGTGAATCTGCAAGTGCGCGACGGAGAGATCGTGGCGCTGCTGGGCCGCTCCGGCTCGGGCAAATCGACACTGCTGCGCGCGGTGGCCGGACTGCTGGCCCCCACCAGCGGACAGGTGCGCTATCGCGGCACGCCCTTGACAGGCGCGAATCCCGGTGCGGCACTGGTCTTCCAGTCGTTCGCGCTGATGCCGTGGCTGACCGTGCAGGACAATGTGGAACTGGGTTTGGCCGCACGCGGTATCTCACCCGCACGCCGCCACCAACTCGCCCTGCAGGCGATCGACCGGATCGGTTTGGACGGTTTCGAAACCGCGTACCCCAAGGAGCTGTCCGGCGGTATGCGCCAGCGCGTCGGTTTCGCCCGCGCCCTGGTCCTGGAACCGGATCTGCTGCTCATGGACGAACCGTTCTCGGCCCTGGACGTGCTGACCGCGGAGAATCTGCGCACCGAACTGGTGAACCTGTGGGCCACAACCGATTTCCCCACCCGCGCCATCTGCCTCGTCACCCACAATATCGAGGAAGCGGTGCAACTGGCCGACCGTGTGGTGGTGCTGGGCGCCAATCCCGGCCACATCATCGCCGAGGTGCGAGTGGATCAGCCCCGCCCCCGCAATCGTCGCGCACCCGGTTTCACCGCACTGGTCGATCACATCTATGGCCTGCTGACGGGCCGTGACACCGAAATCGCCGCCGCCACACCCGATACCGGCACCCCGTTCCGCACGCCCCTGCCCGATGCCTCGGTCGGCGGTATCGCCGGTCTGCTGGAATTGGTGTATGCCAAGGACGGTCGCGCCGATCTCCCGGTGATCGCCGATGAACTCAATTTCGAACTCGACGATCTCCTGCCCCTCGTCGACGCCGCCGCGCTATTGGGTTTCCTGCTCGTCGATTCCGGCGATGTCATTCTCACCGATGTCGGCTCGAATTTCACCACCGCGAATATCCACACCAGCAAACATGTTTTCGCCACCCAGGCGCGCCGGCGTGCCCCGCTGGTCCGCACCATCTGTAGTGCGCTGGTCGGTAGCTCCGACGGTTCGGCGCGCGCGGACTTCTTCCTGGACCTGCTGCGCCGCGGTTTCTCCGCCGAAGATGCCCGCCGCCAACTCGAATTGGCCATCGACTGGGGCCGCTACGGCGAACTCTACGACTACGACACCGATTCCGGCCGCCTCACCGCCGACCCGAGCGGGCCGGCGGCGACGTCCTAGCGGGCCTGCCGGAAAGCATGTCGCCCCCGCCGGATGATCCCGGCGGGGGCGAGATGGTGGTGTGAAAACCTCAGTGCGCGACGATGGCCGGCGCGTCGACCAGTTCCGGATTCTTCGGTTTGGTGCGGGGTAGGAAGAACGCCGGGATCAGGGTGACCGCGAGCAGGACCAGGGCCACGACGAAGGTGTGCGCGAACGCGGTGGCCGCCTGCTCGAAACCGGTGGGTAGCGCGCTGGCGATCGCCGGATCCTGCGCGATCGCCGGATTGGAGCGGGAGGCGATGGCCGCACCGGCGAGCGGGTGATTGTTGAGCAGGTTGGTCAGCACCACGGAAATGGTTGCGGTGCCGATGGATCCGGCGGTCTGGTTGAC
The DNA here is from genome assembly GCF_009649815.1 of Nocardia sp. SYP-A9097. GTDB lineage: Bacteria > Actinomycetota > Actinomycetes > Mycobacteriales > Mycobacteriaceae > Nocardia. The sequence goes on along the minus strand of NZ_WJIC01000026.1, from coordinate 56,426 downwards.
GATGTTCATCAGGGTCGAACCGCGTGCGACCTGCGCGTGGGTGAGGGTTTGAATGGCGGCGGTCATGGTCGGCATCATGGTGCAGCCCATACCCAGGCCCATCACGAACAGTGCCGCACACAGCGCCACGTACGAGGTGTCGGCGGTGACCTGGGTCAGGAAGGCCATGCCCAGCACCATGATCGAGATACCGGTGAGCACGATCTTGCCGGGCCCGATCTTGTCGACCAGGCGTCCGGCGATCGGCATGGTCAGCATGGCGCCCAAGCCCTGCGGGGCGATGAGCAGACCGGCCATCAAAGTCGATTCGCCACGGACCTGCTGCAGATAGCTGGGCAGCAGCAGACCCGAGCCGAAGAACGCCATCGCGAACAGGGTCATGGTGAGTACCGCATAGCGCAGCGACTTGTTCTTGAACAGTCGCAGATCGATCAGCGGATGTTCGGTGTGCAGCGCGCGATACACGAACGCCACCAACAGGATCGCGCCGATGATCGCCGGGATGAGCACCTTGCGCGAGGCGACGGTGCCCTCACCGGGAATCGAGGACACACCGAACAGGAACAGCGCCAAACCCGGTGAGGCCAGCAGCATTCCGATGAAGTCGAACGATTGCGAGGGTTCGGGCCGGTCCTGCGGGAACACGACGAACGCCAGCGTCAGCGCGATGATGCCGATGGGCAGGTTGATCAGGAAGATCCAATGCCAGCTGAAACTGTCGATCAGCCAGCCGCCGAGGATGGGGCCCATGATGGGGCCCAGCAGCATCGGCACACCCAGTACGGCCATGACGCGGCCGATGCGCTGCGGTCCGGCGGCGTGGGTCATGATCGTCATACCCAGGGGCATGAGCATGCCGCCACCCAAACCCTGGATGACGCGGAAAGCGATGAGCGACTCGATATTCCAGGCGGTGCTGCACAGGATGGAACCCAGGACGAAGAACACCAGCGCGGCCATATAGAGGCGTTTGGTGCCGAATCGGTCGGCGGCCCAGCCGGTCAGCGGGATCACGGTGGCCAGGGCCAGCGTGTAACCGGTCATGGTCCACGCGGCGATGGCGTAGGTGGTGTCGAACGTCTGCTGGAAGGTCGGGATCGCCACGGTCACGACGGTCACGTCGAGAATCGACATGATCGCGCCGAGCACGACGACGCCGGCGATCTTCAGAACGCCGGCATCCAGTTTGTCGTCGGCCGAATCCAGGGCCGGTATATCCGGAGGGGTGGTCACCGGTTAAGCCTGCCAGCTCGAGGGCCGGGGAACCAGAACTTTCTCACCTCGACACGCACAGGCATATTATCGGCACCTTTCACGATTGCGGAAGCGGCCGACCGAAACTCGGGCACCGCTCAGCGGCTCCCAAATGGTACCCAGCGGTAGCAATGACACAGTTATCGATTTGGTCGCGATATTCACCTCCGCGACGGCTCATTGCCGCACAACGCAACTACGCTGGTATTTCACCGCGAATCCGAGAAGTTGGCCACGATGTCCGACCCGGTAGAGGGACTCACCGGTACGCTGACGACGCCGATCCGGGGTCCACACATGCTCGGAGAGGTTCTGATCGCCATCCGAGGGGGAACCGAGCTGTACATCGCGCGCGCCGACCATGCCCTCGACTCCGGCACGCCCGTGCTCGTGGTCGCGGTGCATCCGGGACGGATCGTGGATGTGGTGCCGTGGATCCCACTCCCGGGCGATCATCGTGGGGAAATCTGAGATATCAAGGGAGACAACAGTGCTGGGTTATCACGTACCCGACCCGGATGAGGCCATGCTGGTCAGCGGCGGCGGCGCCAAGGCCGATGCGCCGTTCCGGGTGGTGATCGGTCACGGCGCCTGGGTGCTGCCGTGGTTCCGCAAGGTGCGGTTTCTGTCGCTGGCCATGTTCGAGGCCGAGATCGGCGAACGCTGCGTCACCAAACAGGCCATCCAACTCGATGTGCGCGCGGTGATCGCGTTCAAGGTCGCCAATGACACCACCTCGATAGTCAATGCCGCACAACGGTTCCTGTCCGAACAGGAACGCGAGATGTCGGTGCTGACCGGGCGTATCTTCTCCGGGCATCTGCGCTCGATCGTGGGCTCGATGACCGTGGAGGAGATCATTCGCGAACGCCAGAAGCTCGCCGACGAGGTGCTGGTGGCCTCGAAGGTGGAGATGGGCAATATCGGGCTGTGGGTGGACTCGTTCCAGATCCAGTCCATCGATGACGGCAATCTCGGCTACATCACCGCCCTGGCCGCCCCGCACAATGCGGCCGTACAGCGCGACGCGCAGATCGCGCAGGCCTCCGCGGCGCAGCTCGCGGCCCAGGCCGAACAGGAATCCCAGCGTAAACAGGCCGAATACCAGCGCGAGACGGCGCTGCTGCGCGCGCAGTACCAGCGCGATATCGACAAGGCCAATGCCGAAGCGGCGCAGGCGGGTCCGCTCGCGCAGGCCACCGCGCTGCAGGAGGTCATCACCGCCCAGGCCGAGCAGGCCCGCAAACAGGCCGAACTGCGTGAGCAGCAGTTGCAGACCGAGGTGGTCAAACCCGCTCTGGCCGAGGCGGAACGGGTGCGCATCCTGGCCGTGGCCGAGGCCGATCGCACCCGGATCCAGGCCGAGGCGGCGGCCTCGAACAATCGGATCGCACTGGATCAGCTTCTGATAGAACAGCTTCCGGAGATCGTGAAACAGGCCGCGACGGGGTTGTCCAATGCCAATCTGACGGTGCTCAATGGACCCGACGGGGTGAGTGAGATCGTCAATGGCATGGTGGGACAGGGGTTGACGGTGTTCAATTCGTTGCAAAAGGCACTTTCTTCCAACAATGATCGTGTCGCGGACTAGAGTTATCGCAGAGGGACGCGGCGTACGAGGAGCGGGTGTTCAGGTGTCCATCGGGAAATTGGTGTCGTTCGACAGCTCTCGGGGTTTCGGTTTCATCCGTCCGGAAGACGGTGGGCCGGACGTGTTCGTCCATGTCAACGACATCGGACTGGACGAAGATGAGCTGCGACAGGGGCGGGTGTTCGAATTCGATGTGACCGAGGGGGATCGTGGGCCCAAGGCCATCAATCTGTCCCTGGTCGCGGGTGCGCCACCGCCGGTGCGCGCGCATAAAAGCAAGGATCGGCCTGCGGGCGGGCCGATGAGCGCGTCCGAGCATCGGCGGTTGATCACCGAACTGCTCCTGGACGCGAGTCCGGCGCTCACGGCCGGGGAGATATTGACCATCCGGGACAGGCTGACGGCGTTCGCCGATCAGCACGGCTGGATCGAAAACTGAGCGGTACCGCAAAACCGACCAGTACGGCACTACGATCTTTTCTGGGACGCGGACCGGTGAATTCTCACCGGTCGCGCCGTCTACCTGGGTGAACCCAACCCGAGGAGGTCGTGTGGAGCTGCCCGTCACCCCACCGGTGAAACCGATGCTGGCCAAATCGGTCTCGACCCTGCCCCGCGAGGGGGGTTTGCGCTATGAACCCAAATGGGACGGGTTCCGGTGCATCGTCTTTCGCGACGGCGACGAGATCGAACTCGGATCCCGCAATGATCGACCACTCACTCGGTACTTCCCCGAACTTGTCGAACTGCTGCGCAAGGCGCTGCCGGACAAGTGTGTGGTGGACGGTGAGATCGTCATCGTCACCGAGAACGGCCTCGATTTCGACACGCTGCAGCAGCGGTTGCATCCGGCGGCCTCGCGGGTGAACAAGCTGGCGGTGGAGACACCGGCCAGTTTCGTCGGGTTCGATCTGCTCGCGCTCGGTGATCGGGATCTGACGGGTGAGCCGTTCTCCGAACGCCGCAGGCTGCTGGAGACGATTCTGCACGGCGGTGGGGACGGCACGGACGGGCTCGAACGCATCCACCTGACTCCCATCACCGATGATCCCGATGTGGCGCAGGACTGGTTCACCCGGTTCGAGGGCGCGGGTTTCGACGGGGTGATGGTCAAGGCCGCGGATCTGGCGTATCTGCAGGACAAGCGGGTCATGTTCAAGGTCAAGCATGAACGGACCGCCGATTGTGTGATCGCCGGATTCCGCTGGCACAAGGACGGCCAGGGTGTGGGGTCGCTGCTGCTGGGGCTCTTCGATGCCGAGGGCAGTCTGCATCATGTCGGGGTGGCGAGCAGTTTCACCGCCGCCCGGCGCAAGGAACTCGTCGACGAGCTCGCGCCTTTGCGGGTGGACGCGTTGGAGAATCATCCGTGGCGGGAGTGGGCCGATGCCGCCGCCCAGGCCCGCGCGGACGGCAAAATGCCGGGCGGAGTGAGCCGTTGGACCGGCGGTAAGGATCTGTCCTGGGAGCCGTTGCGCACCGAACTGGTCGCCGAGGTCCGCTATGAGCATGTGATGGCGGGGCGGCTGCGCCACGGTGGGCGGCTGGTGCGGTTCCGCACCGACCGCACCCCCGAATCCTGTACCTATGCCCAGCTCGACGAGGTCGCCCCCGCCGAGCTGTCGGCGATTTTCGATGAGGCGAAAGGTGTTGCGCGGTGAGCGATTCCATCGAGCTCGAGGTGGACGGGCACAGCGTGACCCTCTCCAATCCCGGCAAGGTCTACTTCAACAAGCGCGGCGAAACCAAATTGGATCTGGCCAACTATTACCTGTCGGTGGCCGAACCGATCATGAACACCATTCGTGACCGCCCGGTCCTGCTCGAGCGTTATCCCGATGGGGCGTCCGGTAAGTCGTGGTTCCAGAAACGTGTCCCCAAATCGGTCCCGGATTGGTTGCGGACGACGGTGGTCTGCACCCCCAACGGCACCACCAGTGACGCCCTCGTGGCCGCCGATATGGCGCATATTCTGTGGGCGGTGAACCTGGGCTGCTTGGGTTTTCACGTCTGGCCCACCCACGCCGGCGCCGAACTCGAGGCCGCCACCCCGCAGGTCCACGACGCCAACGGCGATCTGCTTCCCCCGACCGGGATCACCGACGAACTCCGCATCGACCTGGATCCCTCGCCCGGTATCAGCTTCGAGGATCTGCGCGAAGCCGCAAGGCGCACACGGGATCTGTGCACCGAGCTCGGCATCGATGTGCGGGTGAAAACCTCCGGCTCGCGCGGCCTGCACCTGTACGCCCTGCTGGAACCGCGCTGGGATGGCTACCAAGTCCGTTCCGCCGCAGTGGCTTTGGCCCGCGAACTCGAACGCCGCCACCCCGACACCATCACCGCGGCGTGGTGGAAGGAGGAACGCGGCTCCCGGGTCTTCGTCGACTTCAACCAAAACGCGCCCCACAAAACAGTTTTCGGCGCCTGGTGCGTACGCCCGAAGGTAGGCGCCCAAGTCTCCACTCCCCTGTCCTGGGACGCCCTGGACTCGGTCACCAACGACGATATGACCATCGCGACGGTCCCCGCGCGCGTCGCCGCTCTAGGGGACCCCTGGTCCGACCGCCTCCCTCAATCCTTGACTCCCCTGCTGGAAATGTCGGAAAAGGACCTGGCCTCGGGCCTGATGGACGCTCCCTGGCCGCCCCAATACCCGAAAATGCCCAACGAGCCACCCCGCGTGCAACCCAGCCGCAAAGCCACCCCGAAGGACTCGTAGTCGGCGGGAATCCTCGAGTACCGCGAATTCCGCTCTGCTGGCGTAAAACGTTGCCAGCATATTGCCGCTGATCCGTACAAGGACGGGAGTCATCATGCGAGGCGTTCCGAAATTCGCGGCAGTACCCCTCCTGCCGATCGTCGTATTCGCAGTATCGGCCGGTCCCGCGTCCGCGGACCCGGTATCTTTCGACCCCGCGCACGTCGACGTGGGAACCGGATGCGCGGGAACGGTCCGCGCCGAGGTATCCGCCAGCCAGGGACAGCAGGCCGGTGAATTCGTCGATTTCATCGACAGCTCGTCCAGGGTGCAGGTGAATTTCACCCCCGACACGAACGCGAACCCGCTCGACTCGTTATCGGCTTCGCCGGGTGCGGCGAACGACTGCCAGGTCACCACCACGGTCACCATGCGCAATATCGACACCGGCGTGAGCACCACCGACACCCGCACCACCGCGCATGACGGGCATTACGGTTGGAATGCCGCCTTTTTCACCCTCGCCGGCGCGGGGCGCGTCACGGTCCAGGTGAGCACCAATCCCACCCCCGCCGAAGTGACAATCGACGTCCCCGCCCCGTAATAGCCGCGAGATCCGGTGTCTGTCAACGGTATCGGCCGAATGTGGCGCGCAGGTCGTCGATGATGAGGTCCGGTTCCTCCATCGCCGCGAAGTGTCCACCGCGATCGAATTCGGTCCAGCGCACGATGTTGTGGTTCCGCTCGGCGATGCGGCGGACCGGGATGCCGAGGTCGTACGGCATCACCGCCACGGCGACCGGAACGTCGGTGTCCGGTTCGGGCGCGCCCCAGGTCGCGGCGCCTTCGTAGTAGTAGCGCGCCGAGGAGCCCGCGGTGCCGTTGAGCCAATAGATCATGACGTTGGTCAGCATGGCGTCACGATCGACGGCGTCCTCGGGCACCTCGGTCGAGTCGGTCCAGTCCTTGAATCGTTCGACGATCCACGCCAACTGACCCACCGGGGAATCGGCGAGCGCGTAGGACAGCGTCTGCGGCCGACTGGCTTGCAACATCGCGTACGCGCCGAGTTCGTACTGTGCGCGCTGCGCCAGCTGCAGGGCGCGCTTCTCGGCGGGATTGTCGAGGTCGGCCGTCTCGGGAGTGACGGTGGCTGAGGCGATCATCGTAAGATGCAGTGCCACAACGTGTTCGGGATCGATCACGGCGAGTTCCCGCGAGATGGCCGCGCCGGTGTCCTCCCCGTGTGCGGCGTAGCGGTCATAGCCGAGCCGCGCCATCAGTTCGGCCCACGCCCGCGCGGCCCGGCTTGTCGACCAGCCGACCACGGGCCCGGACCAGCCGAATCCGGGGATGGTCGGCACGACGACATCGAAGGCGTCCTCGGCGCGGCCACCGTGCACGAGCGGATCGGTCAGCGGACCGATCACGTCGAGGAACTCCACGATCGATCCCGGCCACCCGTGGGTGAGAATCAGCGCCATCGCGCCGGGCACCGCGGACCGGACATGGATGAAGTGCACATTGTGCCCGTCGATCTCGGTGCGGAACTGGGGGAACTCGTTGAGTCGCGCCTCCTGCGCCCGCCAGTCGTAGCTGGTGCGCCAGTACCGCACCAGCTCCTGCGTGTAATCGAGCGGAATGCCCTGCGCCCAGCCGACTCCGGTGACACCGTCGGGCCAGCGGGTCTGGTCCAGTCGCCGATGCAGGTCGTCGAGCTGGGGCAAGCTGCGCACACTCGGCTACCCCGTGCACGCGGTCGCCGGAGCGTCCGGATATCGCCTGGGCGCGGGAACCAAACTGCCCCCGCTGCTCTTGAACGATGAGGAGGCGGTCGCGGTTGTCGTCGGGTTGCGCACCGCGGCGGGCGGAACGATCACCGGTATCGAGGAGAGTTCGCTGCGGGCGCTCGCGAAGCTCGAGCAGATCCTGCCCGCCCGGTTGCGGCAGCGAGTCTCGGCGCTGCGGGCGGCGACCGTCACCATGCCGGCGGGCACGCCGTCCGTGGACGCGGACGTGCTCACCACGATCGCCGCCGCGATCCGCGACCACGAACAGCTCCGCTTCGACTACCGCACCCACGACGGCTCCGAGATCCGGCGCGCGGCCGAACCGCATCGGCTCGTACACACCGGACGGCACTGGTATCTGGTCGGCTGGGACATCGAGAAGAAGGATTGGCGCACCTACCGGGTCGACCGCCTCCGCCCGCGCATCCCCAACGGGCCACGATTCAGCCCGCGCGAGGCACCCGAGGTCGACCTGACCGGCTGGGTGTCCCGCGGGGTCAGCACCGCCCCCTACCGCTACCGGGCGCGCATCACCCTCGAGGTAGCGGCCGCGGTCGCGGCGGACCGCATCCCACCGACCATCGGTGTCATCGAAGCGATCGACGATGAGCATTGCCTGCTGCACACCGGCTCGAACTCGCTCGACGAAATAGCCGTCTACACAGGACTTTTCGGCTTCGGATTCCATGTGCACGAACCACCCGAACTAATCGACCACCTCCGCGCACTCGCCCACCGCCTCACCGCGGCCATCACGCCCCGCGACGACGCACCCGGTTCGCCCGACCACCCAGACGGGAACGATCTGGGTGAGGGATGGGAACGACCCGGGGTGAGCGGTGGGCTCGGCGGGGTTCGGGGGTGATGATTGCTGGGTGGGGATCGAGCGGGTGCGGGTGCGGTGTGTGCTGGTGTACGGGGACGGTGAGACGGCGGTGGCCTATCTCGAAACGCCTTGGCATCCGGCGCGATCGCCGCTGGCCTGGGCCGCCCAGGAGATAGCGGGACAGGCCGGGCTGCCCACCAATGAGCTGCCCGGCCGGGAGTTTTGGGTCGATGTGCAGCGGTTGCCCGAGGGCGCGCTGCGGCTTTCGGGGTTTCTGCTGGTGTTCGACCCGCGACTGTAGTGCGTGCGCTACGCGGACATGTTGCTAGTTCGCGTGCGCGGTCAGCAGCGGGGCGAGGGTGCGCAGGGCTTGCAGGTGATCGCCGCCGACGACCTGCAGGGCGACATGGTCGCCGCCGGCACGCAGGTGTGCGGTGGCGGCGTCGAGGATGCGGTCGGGCGTGCCGTGCAGGATGAGCGCGTCGACGAGGCGGTCGCTGCCGGGGCCTTCGAGCTCCTCGGGTCCGAAACCGGAGCGGCGCAGGTTGTTCGCGTAGTTGCTGAGGGTGAGGTAGAAGCGGGTGTAGTCGCGGCCGATGGTGCGGGCGCGCTCGGGGTCGGCGTCCAGCACGATCTTGTGTTCGGTGGCGATCAGGGTGTCGGGGCCGAGCAGGGTGCGCAGGGCCGCGGTGTGGTCGGGGGTGGTCAGGTAGGGCAGGGCTCCGGCGGTGCGGTCGCGCGCGAGTTCGGCGACCTTCGGGCCGAGGGCGGCCAGGGCGCGACGCTCCTTCGGCACTCCGGCCTCGTCCAGCTCGTCGAGGTAATTCACCAGTGCGTCAAAGGGTTTGGTGTATCCGTCGTTCTGCTCGCGGTGCCCGGCGCCGATACCGAGCAGGAACCGGCCGGGGTAGCGGTCCTCGAGGCGGTGGAAGGTTCGCGCGGATTCCTCGGCCGGGGACGCCCACACATTGACGATGCTGGTGCCGATGGTGATCGACTCCGAGGCGGACAGGAGTGCCTCGTAGCCGTCCCAGTCCGCGGCGGGCGAGCTGCCCAGCCATATCGCGCCGTAGCCGAGTTGTTCGAGTTCACGCACCCCGTCGGGGGTCGCCATCGGATGGGGCAGCCACACCCCGAATTTGCCCAGTCGATCATTCGCCATACCTGCGGGCAACAGCTCCGCTGCGACTCGCATTCCCCCGCAGGCAGATTCGAGTTCGGATTCAGTTCGCGCTGTCGAAGGCGGCACGGGCGGCGAAGACATCGTCCATGTTCTCCTCGGCCCAGTCCTTGAGCAGATGCAGGATGGGGATCAGGCTGCGCCCGAGCGGGGTGAGCGCGTAGTCCACGCGCACCGGGACCTGCGCGGTCACGTGACGGGTGAGCAGGCCGTCCCGTTCGAGGGTGCGCAGGGTTTGGGTGAGCATCTTGTTGGTGATACCCGCGACGATGGCGGAGATTTCACCGTACCGGCGCGGACCCTCGGTGAGAGTGGACAGCACCAGGCCGGTCCATTTGTCGCCGAGGGTGTCCATGAGTTTGTTGGTGGGGCAGGCCGCGACGAAGGCGTTGTAGGCGTTCTTGCGCTGTTCGCGCTGCTGGGACACGGTTCGGGTGGGCACGCGGATTCCTTCCGGTGGGCTAGGCACTTGCCGGTGCCTTCTTCTCACGAGGTGACTGCCGGGCTTAATTTGGGGATGCGCCCGCTGCCGGATTACCGGCGGAGGCGTTCCACCGGTGGACATTCCAACTCATCTCATACTCAGGAGCATTCCGATGCGTGCTGTGGCATTTCGTGAATTCGGCGGGCCGGAGGTCTTGACCGTCCTGGACCTGCCCATACCTACCCCCGGCGCGGGGCAGGTGCTGGTGAAAGTTGTTGCGAGCCCGGTGAATCCGGCGGACACCGCGGCTCGCGCCGGATACTTGACGGGCCTGCTGCCCGAACGGGAGATCTATATTCCGGGGCTGGAGTTCGCCGGAACCGTCCACGGGCTGGGCGCGGGCGTCACCGCGTTCACCGTGGGGCAACCGGTCATCGGATTGCTGCCGTGGCTGGCCGATCCGGTCGGCGCGGCCGCCGAGTACGTGGTGATCGACGCGGATATCCTCGCCCCGGCTCCGCAAGCCGCGGATCTGGTCGCGGCGTCCACCCTCCCGCTGAATGCCATCACCGCGGATCTGGCGGTGTCCGCGGCCCAACCCACCCGGGGGCAGACCGTGCTGGTCACCGGCGCGGCCGGCGGTGTGGGCGGATACGCGGTGCAGTTGGCGGCCGCGAGCGGCGCGCAGGTGATCGCGGTGGCCGGTGCGGGCGATGCGGAACTCGTACGTTCTTTGGGCGCAACCGATTTCGTGGACCGTGAGCACGCTGATCTCGAATCGCTGCGCGCACTGGGTATCGACGCGGTCATCGACGCCGCGGTGCGCGGTGCGGAATTGATCGCCGTGGTCCGTGAGGGCGGCCGGTTCGTGGCACTGCTCCCGCCCGCCGCCCCGCAATCCGAGCGCGGGATCACCGTGCACACCGTGCAGCAGGCCCCCAATGGTGCCCGCCTCGCCGAACTGGCCGAACTGGTCGACGCCGGCACCCTGACCTTGCGGGTCGCGGACACCGTTGCGTTCGCCGACGCCGGATCCGCGCACGCCCGCTTCGAAAAGGGCGGGCTACGCGGACGACTGGTCCTGCTGCCCTGACGCCGCGATACCGGAGCCCGCACCCGGCGAGCTCCGGTATCTGCCCGGCGCGACACCGAATTCGCGTTTGAACGCCTTGGCGAACGCGAATTCGGAGGTGTACCCGAAGCGTTCGGCCACCACCCGCACCAGGGCGTCACTCTCACGCAGCACCCGCGCCGCCAAGGTCATACGCCACCAGGTCAGATAGGTTTGCGGGGCGATGCCGACGGTCGCGGTGAAACGCCGGGCGAACATCGACCGGGACAGACCCGCCTGTGCGCCAAGGGATTTCACCGTCCACGGCGCTCCGGGATCGGCATGCATGGCCGCCAGCGCGGCATAGATCGCCGGATCGCGCAGCGCCCCCGCCCACCCGCTCACATCGGGTTGATCGTCGTACCAGGCACGCAACATGTACTGCAGCAGCACTTCCAGCAGCGGCGCGATCACCCCGGATTGCTGCCGGGTGTCGAGTTCGAGTCCGAGCAGGTCGATCGCCCCGCGCAAGGCCGTGTGATGCCCGATACGGGCGGGCAGGTGAATCACATCGGGTAGTTCACTCAGCAGCGGATGCGCACGCGACTGGTCCAGAATGTATGCGCCGCACAACAATACGGTGGTCTCATGCCCGCCGGGCGCATCACGGTCGGCATGCGCGCCGGCGGGCCGGTCACCGATGGCGTGCCCCGTTTCGCGTGGCAGGAACGCCACATCCCCGACCTGCAAGTGGATCGGATCCCCGCGCGCGGGGGTGAGCCAGCACGAACCACGCAGCACCACATGGAATCCCGCGCCGTCCTGCGGCGGGAAACGCAGACCCCATGGCGCGCGCATCTCGGTGCGATTGGAATGCGGTGTGCCGATACGCATGGCCGCCACGGCATCGCTGAGAATATCCACCCTGTCCACCATACGTCGGGTGCGCACACTCCAGGACGTTCGGACATGTCCGGAGGCTCAATGAGCATGGATCGTCCCGAATCCGGTTCGTAGCGTGAATACCGGGCCGATGCCCATCGGTTCCAACCCTTCAGCTCTGGAGTTGTCTCCCATGAGAATTGCCGTGTACGGAGCCACCGGATTCACCGGTGGTCTGGCCGTCGCCGAACTGGGCCGCCGCGCGCTCACCCCGATCCTGGTGGGCCGGGACGAAAACCGACTGCGGGCAGCCGCCGACGCCGCCGGGCTACCCGACGCCGAGATCCGCGTCGCCGCCCTCGACGACAGCACCACGCTGACGACGGCTTTCGCCGATTGCGACGCAGTCGTCAATGCCGCCGGACCCTTCACCCGCTGGGCCGCACCGGTCATCGAGGCCGCCCTCGCCGCGGGCACCCCCTATGTCGACACCACCGGTGAACCGCATTACCTGCGAACAGTTTTCGACACCTACAGCGAAGCGGCCACCCGCGCCGGGGTCAGTCTCGTCCCGGCAATGGCCGATGACGGTGGTCCCGGCGACCTGATCGCCGCACTCACCGCCGCCCACCTGAACTCCCCCATCGATGAACTCGTCATCGCAGATCTACGCCACCCGGGCCCGGTCTCGCGCGGCACCGCACGCACCATGGCCGCGGTCCTGGCCCTGGATCCCTTCGAATACACCGAAAGCCGTTGGGTGCCGGTCGAACCCGACGCCACCCCCTTGCGGGTTCCCGGCGAAGCGGACCCGGTCGAGGTCGGAGTATTGACCACGCCCGGTATCGTCACCGTCCCACAGCATGTACGCGCCCGCCACGTACGCAGTCGTATCCGCGCCGACGTGGCCGTACTGTTCAGCGCACTCACCCCGGACGTGGTCGACTCGATCCCGGCCACCCTCACCGAACAGGAACGCCAGGGTCGCTGGTTCATGTTCGCCCAAGCCACCGCCACCGATGGCACCCGAACCAGCGGCTGGGTCACCGGCCCCGACGGCTACGGCCTCACCGCGATCATCGCGGTGGAGGCCGCGCGCCGCCTGGCCATCGACGGCGCGCGCCCCGGAGTCCTCAGTCCCGCACAGGCTTTCGACCCGGCCGATTTCCTCAACCACCTGAGCGCGCACGGCGTCACCTGGGGAGTGCGGCAGGAATCCGAAATCAGTTCGAGCCGTTGACCTTCGGGAACGATTCGGTGATCAATGTGGTGAGGGTGTCCGAGAGCAAGGCATGCACCTGCGCCCGATTCAGCGAACCGCGCACGATCCACTCCCGTCCGGCCGCCTTCACCAAACCGCCGTAACACCTGACCAGCGCCTGCAATTCGGCGCTGTGCAGCGAATCGTTCAAACCCACCATCTGCACGACCCGGGCGGCGGCGGCATTATCGGCCTCGTCGAGAATCCGCTGCACGTCCGGATCGTCGCCGATCCCCTCCAGTCCGGTGACCTTCACCCAGGTGGTGCCGTGCTCGCCGATGGTGTCCAGCAGCCACGCGACACTGGCCTCCACCCGCTCACGAGTCGTGCCCGAGGGCTCGAGCATGTGGTTCGCGCGCGGCAGAGTCACCATGCGCCGCACCACCGCCAGATACAGGTCACGCTTATTGCCGAAATAGTGGTTGATCAGCCCGCGCGCCACCCCGGCGCGCTGGGCCAACTCCGCGGTCGAGACAGCCGCGTACGGACGTTCGCCGAACATGTCGATGGCGCAGGACAGAATCTGCGCACGGCGTTCGTCCGGTTCGAGGCGGCGGCGCCGCGACGGGATGTCGTCGGCGCGCACCGGCTCGAGCACGGTATTACCGCCGGGCATCGGCGGTGCTGGTCTGTCAGAGTGAGCGGGCAATGAGGTCCTTCATCACCTCGTTGGCGCCCGCGAGGATCCGCAGGACCCGGGCGCCGGTGTACAGCTGGGCAATCGGATATTCGGTCATATAGCCATAGCCGCCGAAGAACTGCAGGCAGCGATCCACCACATTACCGAGTTGGTCGGTCAGCCAGTACTTCGACATGGCGGCCGTAGGAATATCCAGCTCGCCGCGCAGATGTTTGGCGATGCAATCATCGAGGAACACACGACCGATCCGGGCGATGGTGGCGCACTCGGCGAGCTCGAATTTGGTGTTCTGCATGGCGAACAACGGTTTGCCGAACGCCTCACGACCCTTGGTGTAGTCGACCGTCAACTCCACGGCCTTCTCCGTCATGGCCACCGCCAGAATCGCGGTGACCAAGCGCTCCTGGGCGAGCATCTGCATCATCTGATAGAAGCCCTGACCCTCGGCCTCACCCAGCAGATTCGACGCGGGCACCCGCAGACCGTCGAAGAACAGCTCCGCGGTGTCCTGCCCCTTGCCACCGATCTTGGACAGAATCCGGCCACGAGTGAACCCGGGAGTGTCCGCACCGACCTCGGCGAAAATCAGCGACACACCGGAAGCGCCCTGGGTCGGATCGGTCTTCACCGCCAGGATGATGCCGTCACACAGCCAGCCATTGGAGATGAAGATCTTCGAACCGGTGATGACGTACTCGTCACCCTCCCGAATCGCACGGGTCTTGATGTTCTGCAGATCCGAACCGGTACCCGGTTCGGTCATACCGATCGAGAGCAGCATCTCCCCGCTCGCGGCCTTGGGCAGCACGCGGCGCTTGAGCTCCTCGGAACCGAACTGGTGAATGTACGGCGCGATGATCGAGGAGTGCACCGCCATACCGAGCGCGCCGTCACCCAGATGCGCCTGCGCCTCGATGATCGCGGCCTCGTGTGCGAATGTGCCACCGCCACCGCCGTATTCGGCCGGAATGGCCGCGCACAGCAGGCCGAGTTCACCGGCCCGGTTGTACAGGGCGCGGTCCGGATGGCCCTGTGCGACGAACTTCTCCTCATGCGGAATCACCTCCTTCTCGAAGAAGGTGCTCGCCAGTCCTCGTACCGCTTCGACCTCGTCGTCGCTCCATGCGGGGCGTGCCATTGTGGTTCCTTCACTGTGCAGGCTCGCGCTCACGCGCCTCGGGACCAAGGGTGCACGGCTATTGGCAAAGTGTCAACAATGCGTCAGTGGCCGTGGCAAGGCCGCCGACACCACGATGCGACAATGGACGACGCCCACCGCTCACCGCACGAAGGACAGCAGCACCCACCGATGGCCGAGAACACCGCACAAGCGACCGACACCGAGACAGCGGCCATCCCCGCCGACGACCTCGCCACCTGCTTGCGCGTCCTCGAACAGGCCGGACAACTCGACAAAGAACACCCCGACTCCATCGCCGTCCAGCGCGCCGTCGGGCACATGTTCAAAAAACTCAAGCAGCGCAAGCGCATCGAAGCCCGCGACACCATCTCCGAAGCCGACAAAGCCGTCATCGCCGCGACTGCCACCGGATCGCCGAACCGCATCGACGACGAAACCGCCGGAATCCCGATCAGCTCCAGCACCACCGGAGTCGCCACTGCCGGCACCCTGCTACGCGCCCGGCCCTGCTACATCTGCAAGCAGAAGTACACCCACGTCGACGCGTTCTACCACCAGCTCTGCCCCGAATGCGCGGCACGCAGCCACAGCAAACGCGACGCCCGCACCGACCTCACGGGCAAGCGCGCACTGCTCACCGGCGGACGCGCCAAGATCGGCATGTACATCGCGCTGCGGCTGCTGCGTGACGGCGCGCACACCACCGTCACCACCCGCTTCCCCAACGACGCCATCCGGCGATTCGCCGCACAACACGACAGCGCCGACTGGCTGCACCGACTCCGGATCGTCGGCATCGACCTGCGCGACCCCGCCCAGGTCGTCGCCCTGGCGGATGATGTTGCGGCACAAGGACCCCTCGACATCCTGATCAACAACGCGGCACAAACCGTGCGACGCTCACCCGGCGCGTACAGCGCCCTCGTCGAAGCCGAATCCGGGCCACTGCCCGCCGGCGAACTGCCCGACGTGGTCACCTTCGGCAAGACCATGCAGGCACACCCGACCGCACTCACCGCATCACTGACCCCCAGCCTCACCGCCGCCGACATCACCGATCTGGCGCTCGTCGCGGGTTCGGCCACCCCCGAACGGATTTCGCAGGGCGTGGCCATCGACGCCGGCGGGCTCGTACCCGACCTCGCCCACACCAACAGCTGGGTGCAGACCGTCGGCGAAGTCGACGCCACCGAACTCCTCGAAGTCCAGCTGTGCAACTCGACCGCACCGTTCATTCTCATCTCGCGGCTGCGGCCCGCCATGGCCGCCGCGGCCGCACCCCGCAGGTACGTCGTGAACGTCTCCGCCATGGAGGGCGTCTTCGGGCGGGCATACAAGGGCGCGGGACACCCGCACACCAATATGGCCAAGGCCGCCCTGAACATGCTGACCCGCACCAGCGCACGCGAAATGTTCGAAGCCGACGGCATTCTCATGACCGCCGTCGACACCGGCTGGATCACCGACGAGCGCCCGCACTACACCAAGGTCCGACTCGCCGAGGAAGGCTTCCACGCTCCCCTCGACCTGGTCGACGGCGCGGCCCGGGTCTACGACCCGATCGTCCGCGGCGAAGCCGGTGACGACCTGTACGGCTGCTTCCTCAAGGATTACGAACCCTCCGCCTGGTAACGAGCAGGGGGCCGACCATCGGCCCCCTGCCCTCTTTTGCTGATCTTTTTCTTGTATGTGAGTTGCTGCTTTCCGCAGCAAACACTTAAGGTGGAATACATAGTTAGATGCGCATATCTTTGTATAGGTATGTTTTATCACCGGCAGGGCTTATGCCATGGTCGGTTCACCCCCTTGCGCATCACTAATTCTCGATTGCCGCTTCCTCGCTTGAAAGTGCCACTTCCCCACCGCCTTTCGCGGCGGCCAACTCCCCCGAACTCACATGCATAGATGCGCATATCCGCGTGTTGAGATGCCTCAGATTGCTTCTCCCCTCCCCCGTTCACGGCCCTATGCTGGGGACATGCTGTTCCGGCTGCTGGCCGACGTGACCGCGGGCGTGCACTTTCTATTCGTCGCCTACGTGGTGGTGGGCGGGTTTGTCGCGTGGCGTTGGCCGCGCACCATCTGGTTGCATGTGGCAGCTGTCGCCTGGGGATTCAGCACCGTGCTGTTCGGTTTCGAGTGTCCGCTCACCGATTTGGAGAACTGGTCCAGGCATCGGGCGGGCCTGGCCGGATTGCCATCGAGTGGATTCATCGACAACTACATCACCGGCGTGCTGTATCCGCGGAGCGCGCTCGACCTCGTACGCGTACTCGTAGCGCTCATGATCGCCGTGTCCTGGTTCGGGTTCTGGTTCCAAGCCTCGCATCGCCGATACGGTCGGGCCATCAAGTAGGCGGCCACCGTGGACACGTTTGCGCAGGTAGAGACATCATCCGGTCCGATTGCGGGCTGAGGGCGCCAGCCCTGATGGGCAGTGATCCGGAGTTCGGGATCACCGCCGCAGGCCGCGGATTCGGTATGCGGAGGCGTCACGGATCGGCGGCGTGCCGGAGGCGTTCCGTCCGTCCTGTGCCGTTCGGTCCGGTCTGTTCGGCGCTGTCTTGGCAAGTTCTCGGCAAGACGGAAACCGTATCTGAACTGGCCGAACAGAGACTCCTTGGCGAGTCGGCTCGTCTGTCCCAACCACCGAATGGATGGGTCGAATCTGTACAAGACCAACAGCCCCACGGTCGGCAAAGCCACAACCGAGTGCCAAGCGAGCAGTACCAGGCGAATAGCCCGACGCTGGGGACCCGTGGTGCCGCAGCAGATCTGGGTGGCCCGGGTAGGAGCCGACCGAGAGCTGTTCGGGAGTTCCCGGTGTTCTGCCAGGAGCGCCGGATCGTCCTGCACGGCAACAACTTCCTGACCGGCGAGCAGGCGGATTCATCAGTCGCTCCCGACCCGACCGAATATGGCGAGCCGCACCAATCGGTCGCCGCCAATGCCTCTGCGCGGTACAAGATCTCGCCTTCCTCGGTCGCGTCGGTGCGACTACCACGAAACCGTCACGCGTCTCCAGCACCAGGTTCAGCTTCTCGAGATGCTGCTCGAGCGGCAGAACGAGATACAACGCCGGAACACCGCTCGAGAGACCCGGCAGAAAGTCAATGACATTGTTCGGCATCTTCTGTGATCCATGCTGCGATCTGGGCACGGGAGGTGAATCCGAGTTTAGTGAGGATATGCTCCACGTGGACCGCGGCGGTGCGATGGGAGATCACCAACTTTGCGGCGATCTGCTTGTTGGTGAGACCGTGAGCGATGAGTCCTGCGACCTGCCGCTCGCGTTTGGTCAGAGTCTGGGACGGAGCTGCGGTGAGCGTCCCGCCGATGGGTTGTTCGCCGAGGGCGTAGGCTACGGCTTCCGCCATCCCCATCGCTTGGCCTTTTCGCATGGCAACATCGAATCTGCGTGCGCCGAGGGCCGATCGCGTCAGCCTTACGCATTCATCGTGATGCTGCGGCATTATCGGGGTGAAGCTCGCAGCGTTGCTCACAGACCGGTCCAGTTCCTGCGCGGCTCCCATCAGTACGGCCGCGCGCTCGGCCTCGCCTTCGGAGCCGGCGGTCCAGGCCAGCGCTTCGAGACATACCGCGGCGACGAACACGCTCCACACCCGCCGGTTGACGCGCAGCGCGTTCTCGAACAACCTGATTGCCCGGGACGGCTCACCCAGCTGCCAGTACGCAACGCCCATGCTCACCAATGCCGTCGAGTGGAAGAGCGATTCGCCGCACGCCTGGGTCATGGAAAGAACTCGCTGGTGACACTCGAGCGCCTGTTGTATATCACCAGCCACTTCGTGCAGCCAACCGAGCATTGTCAAAATGGCAAGGGGCAGATATCGGGGCCGATTCGAGCTCAACCCTTCGAAAGCGCGTTCCAAGGAGGAGGACGCCGCTGCAAGGTCACCGCGATACAGCGCCAGGGCGCCGTCACCGTAGGCGATCAGCGCATCGGTCATCGGGGTGGGGGCCTGTTCGGCGAGCACGCGCTCTTGCTCGACGAGCGCGGTCCCTGCTGACAAATCACCCTGCATCACGGCCAGAACGAGGCCAGCGTGGAGCGCTTCGACACTGTCGGGTATTGATCGTCGGGCAGGGTGGTTGAGGACGCGGTCGATCCACCGGCGACCCTCGCTGTACAGACCCCGGAAAGTCCAGAACATCAACAGTGCGGTGGCGGTGCGCAATCCGGCTTCGGCCGCGGGCTCGGTATCCTCGGACAGGTTGTATTCGAGTGCATCGCACACATTGAGTTGCTCACGTTCGAGCCTTGCGAGCCAGTCAAGTTGCCGGCCGCTGATCCACTCGTCCTCCGCCGCTAGCGCCAACTGTTGGACCCAGTCGCGGTGGCGGCGCTGCAGCAGCTGATCCTCGCCGAACTCCCTCAGCATCCGCCGGCCGTAGTCCCGTACCGTCCCGAGCATCCGGAACCGCACGACTGTGTCCTGTTCCTGCCGGATCAGGATCGACTTGTCGACCAACGAGGACACCACATCGAGCGGATCCTCCGGAGCCAGATCGGCTCCGCACACCTGTTCGACGGCGTCGAGTTCGAAGCCACCGGCGAACACCGACAACCGGGCCCACAGCCGCTGCTCGATCGGGGTGCACAACTCGTAACTCCAGCCGATACACAACCGCAACGTCTGCTGTCGCGTCGGCGCGGTACGGCTGCTGCGGGTTAGCAGCGCATACTGATCGTCCAGCCGATGGAGGATCTGCTGGGGCGACATCGTGCGCATGCGCGCGGCTGCCAACTCGATCGCCAGTGGTAATCCGTCCAGCCGTGCGCAGATGCGGGCGATGGTGGCTTTATTGTCCTCGGTCAGCTTGAAATCTGGCACCACCGCGGTCGCGCGGTCGACGAACAACGTGACCGCGTCGTAACGAGGCAGTCCCCGCCGCGCTGACTCTCGGTCCGGAGCTGGGACCGCCAGCGGTGGCACCCGCAGGACCGCTTCCCCGGCGATATCCAGGGGTTCGCGGCTGGTGGCCAGGACCCGAAGGTTTGGACAGGCTCGGAGCAAGGTCTCGGTCAACTCGGTGACGGCCTCCACAACCTGCTCGCAGTTGTCCAGCACGAGTAGCACTTTCCGCGAGTTCAGAAATTCGACCAGGATCTCGAGTAACGGTCTGGCTGACTTGTCCGGCACCCCGAGGGTGGCAGCGACGACGTCGACCAGCAGCGACGGATCGGACACGTCGGCCAGCTCCACCAACGACAACCCGTCGGGGAAGTCGCGTCCAGCATGTGAGGCGGCGCGTAGCGCCAGCCGCGTCTTGCCGACCCCGCCGATTCCGGTCAACGTCACCAACCGGGCCGAGGCCAGCAGATTCTTCACCTCCGCCACTTCGGTACGGCGGTCGACAAAGCTGGTCAACTCCAGCGGCAAACCGTCGGCACGTCGTGAGGTTGTGCCGGCCGGTGGACACCATCCCCCGCCGGCAGGCGCGCGATCGCGGCGCTCGGCGGCCGGTTCAGCGTGTAGTGCCATCTCCTCCACCTGTTGCCCGCGGTGGCGCTGCGCTTGCCGCATCGCCTCGCCGAGGGCCGCCGCCGACGGCCGCTGATCCGGATCGCGGCTCATCGCTGTCGCGATGATCGCGGACACATCCTCCGCGATGCCATGCTCGCGCAGGTCGGGCACCGGCTGGGAGGTGATCCGCAGGAACTGGGTCACCACGTTCTCCCCGCTGCGCCGTTCGAACGCCGCATGCCCGGTCAGCGCACAGAACAGGGTGGCACCCAACCCGTAGACATCAGCAGCCGGAGTAGGAGCCTCGCCCTCGAGCACCTCCGGGGCTGTGAACGCCGGGGATCCGGTGAGGGTGCCCGCAGTCGTCTGGAACCCCCCGGCGACGCGCGCGATACCAAAATCAGTCAATGCCGGCTCACCATAGCCGGTGAGCAGAATGTTGCCCGGCTTCACGTCCCGATGCACGGTACCCAACCGATGTGCGCTCTCCAACGCGCCGGCGATCTTCACCCCGATCCACAACACCGCCTCCGCCGACAGCGGACCATGCTGGCGGATCTGCACGTCCAGGGAGTCCGGCGAGTAGTACGGCATCACCAGAAACGGACGCCCGCCGGCGGTGGTACCCGCCTGCAACACCGTCGCGATATTCGGATGCCCGGTCAGCTGACCCATCGCCTGCTGCTCCCGGAAAAACCGTTCCCGATTCTCTGTGTCCAGCTTCGCGGTCAGTACCTTCACCGCCACCGTCCGGTCCAGTGCCGGCTGTGTGCACCGATAGACCACGCCGAAACCGCCCCGCCCGACCTCTTCGGCATCTTCGAACCCGGCCGCGCTCAATTCCTCCGTGACAGGCTCGGATACGTCACGAAGTGTGCGAAACGGATCATTTTCGCTCATCAGCTGTGCACCACTCGCCAGAGCATCCCCGAAGCCGGGAACTCACGTTAACCCATCGTTAATTGACAGCGTATCGCGTATCCGCGCCGAGCTGGGACCGCTCGAACACGCTGCACGCGGATGTGAACCTGGACCGCCCGCCCTGGCCGCTGTTCTTCGCCAAGGTGGCAAAGAATGCGAAAGGCGATCCTGTGGACCTGCCCGACAGCCGGGTTGTTAGAGAAAATCCGAGGAATGGATTTCTGACAATCAGCAAGAAGAAGGGCATCACATATGCAGAGGAGTCTTCAGGATCAATTATTGCCGTTGAGGATTCCAGCGCCACCTTTGCTCTTGAGGTAGGACCAGGGTCGCTCGATGTCGTAGTGACCCAAGAGGAGGAGCGGTTACTACTACCGAGCTTGGGGCGTGAGTTGATCGCCTTTCGCAGAGCCTATATAGATATCCGATCTCTCGGTAGCGCAGTTCGCGAGCTGAGCGGAATGATCGAATTCAACGATATTACTGAACAAGATCTGCAAGATTTCCTGACGGACTATCCGGAACTGCTGCTGTTCGATACCTATGATGCTTCTATGCCGCATATAGTTCTCGAAGCACCTAATGGAAGACAAATACCCGACTTCATAGTTCGCGACACAGTGGATAAGTTCTGGGACATTGTGGAAATTAAGAAGCCCAATGCTCGAATTTCTAAGAAACCGAGTAGGCCGACGCCCTCGGCAGCCGTAATGGAAGCCGTTGCGCAGGTACGCGAATATCAGATGCTGCTTGAAGATCCGACAGTTTTGGCTAGAGTTAGAAATATCTACGGTGTAGAATTTGAGGCGCCTAAAGCTCACATAATAATCGGACGCACATCGACTTCGCCACGAATCGACAGAGTCGCCCACAGAGACTTATCGGCACGCGTCATGTCTTGGGACTATCTTGTCGAACTCAACCGATGGAAGTATGGGGGATGAGCGGGCATCCAGCCAATATGATCTTAATCCGTTGTTATCGATGGATAGACGCATAGTGCGCGAGGTCTCCTGAAGCATGACTGCGGAGCAGTACGACTAGCGCATCGGGTTCATCGGCTGCACTATCACTGCCTCTTTCGCCGCTCGGCGGCCTCCGCGACAACCGTCACAACAGCAGCGACGGCGGCCGAAGCTGCGGCGATCGGGACAGCGCCCGCGCCAGCTCCAGCAAGTGCTGCGACGACCGACGCTACGGTGCCGATGCCACCGATTGAACCGGCCACCTTCGACCAGAAATGGTGACCCGACTCGTCTGGAGTTTCCTTCTCATGCTCGGAATCACTTCCAATCATAAACCTTGACTCCCACCACGACGCAACTGGCCAAGACCAGTATTCCAAATATATTTGCTATCAGAACCCAGCCGATTCCCTTTGGCGGGATTTCTTTCAGCTTTGCATTCGGTTCATACGCGAATATTCGCAAGAATAAAGGTAGACCCGAACAACTGCACAGCACAACAAGAAACCCTGCGGCCATCTCCGATACGGGTACTGATTTGTCTTGGTGGGCCGCCAAGAGGAGTGATCCAGCAAGCGCTAAGCTTCCAGCTAGAGACCAGTCGGTCCAAAATAGGGCGTCATCCCGCGTCAGCCCGTGTTTCTTTCCGGTAATCTCAGTCCGGCTGATGGCCTTCATCATGACCTGAAGAAGTGCGCTTCCCACTGCAACTCCAACCGTGATCGCAATCTCAAGCCCATCGTTGCCGATATTCCCCATCAAGCCTACCTCAATCGACTCGAACTTCCCGTTTGCATCGTCCCTGCATGAAGAATCGTTGCGTCATGATCATCGAGCAAGGTTCTCGTTGCGGGAGCGCCATTACACTATCGCCTGGTTGTCTGCGCTGTTACAGGAACATGGTAAATGTACAATATGTACCGCGCGTCCAGTCTTGAATGATCGAGCCGAGTCCCTCTGATGTCGAGTGGCACTAGTGTGTCGCGCCTGAAATAAGTTCGCTATGTTGTTAGCCTGTTTGTGTGTCGCATCGTGGGCCTTCCGCTGTTGAGATCGTGGTGTCCGACGCTGAGAGTGTGGAACTGGCGCGCAGGGCGGAGTCGTCGGATCGGCGTGCGGCGCAGCGGGCTGCGATCGTGCTGGCTTGCGCTGAAGGTATGTCGAATGCGGGTGCTGCGCGGCTTGTCGGTGTTTCGGTGGGGTCGGCGGCGAGATGGCGTGCGCAATTCGCCGCTCAGGGCCTGCAAGGACTGGGCGATCGCGATCGCGGTGGGCGGCCTGTGGCCGAGATCGTCTTGACCGACGATGAGCGTGAGACGTTGCGGAGGTGGGCGCGTCGTGCCAAGTCGTCGCAGGCGCTCGCGGAACGCTGTCGGATCGTATTAGGTTGTGCGGCAGGCAAATCCAATCAGGATGTGGCGGACGAGTTGGGTATCACGGCCCAGACGGTGGGTAAGTGGCGGACTCGTTTCGCGCGTAAACGTCTCGAGGGCCTGTCCGATGAACCGCGTCCGGGACGGCCGCCATCGATCCTGTTGGACAAGGTCGAGGAAGTCCTCACCACGACTCTGGAACAGAAACCGGTGGGCACGACGCATTGGTCACGGACCGCGATGGCGAGGCGAAGTGGCTTGTCGCCCTCGGCAATTGGGCGGATCTGGCGCAGGTTCGAATTGAAACCGCATGTGGCCGACGGGTTCAAACTCTCGACCGACCCGCTGTTCGTGGACAAGGTCGTCGATGTGGTCGGGCTATATCACAATCCGCCGGAAAAGGCGGTCGTGCTGTGTGTGGACGAGAAGTCCGGGATCCAGGCTTTGGACCGCTCGCAGCCGGTGTTGCCGATGATGCCCGGCATGCCCGAGCGATACTCCCACGACTACGTCCGCCACGGCGTGACCAGCTTGTTCGCGGCGTTCGACATCGCCGACGGGGTCGTGATCTCCAAGCTTTACCAGCGCCGCCGCGCGCAGGAGTTCAAGAAGTTCCTGATCGCGATCGACAAGGCCGTGCCCGCGGAACTGGACGTGCACCTGGTCTGCGACAACCTCTCCACCCACAAGACGCCGGCGATCAACACCTGGCTGGCCAAACATCCTCGCTTCCATATGCATTTCACCCCCACCGGGTCGTCCTGGCTCAACCAGGTCGAGCGCTGGTTCGGGTTCCTCACCGACCAACTCCTGCGCCGCGGAGTCCACAAAAGCGTTGCGGCACTGGACAAAGACATCACAGCCTGGATCGAGCAATGGAACACCGACCCGAAACCCTTCGTCTGGCGCAAAACCGCCGAGGAGATCCTCGAATCACTCGCCAGATATCTTCAACGGATTTCAGGCGCAGGACACTAGACGAGTAAGTCCGAAGTTCTGGTGGTGCTGCCCAGCGCATGGGTGGACGTCTCCCGTCCAGGTTTGGTTGGCTGGGGATGTGGCGGGCTGAATCCCGCATGCCGGGATGCGGAGCATCTCAGCCGCTTGACGCGGAGGTGAAGTCCTGGGTCGTGGGTGCCGCGACTGGAAGGGGGTGGGCAGTTTCCGGGCGGAGGGCGTCGAGGATCAGGTGCAGGTAACGGCGCCATAGGTCGGGGCGTGTCCCGGCGACGGGGGTTGCGATGCTGGTGGGGGCGCTGAGCAGTAGGACGATATCGCGGCCGGTGATGTCGTCGCGGATGGCACCGGCGTGTCTGGCGCGGGCGGTGAGTTTCTCGGCGATGTCGGCCAGGTGGTCGCTGGCGGCTCGGACTGCCGGGTGATTACGTGAGGTGGTGGTGGCCGCCTCGCAGAATGAGCGGTCGCTTACCTGCAGTTCGGTGCCGGCAGTCATGAACTCGAGCAGGGCCTGGTACGGGCTCGGATGTCCCAGCAGCGTTTCGCCGGTCGCGGTCAAGGTGGCGAGTTGGCCGCAGAAGATGGCGGCAACCAGGTCTTCCTTGCTGGCGAAGTGGTTGAAGACGGTGCCTTTGGCGACGCCGGCACGGACAGCGATTCGTGCGATGGAGACGTCGAGGCCGTGCTCGGCCAACTCGGCGGCGGCCGCGTCGATAACGAGGCTCCGGTTGCGGGCGGCGTCGGCGCGGGGCATGTTCTTGATTCTAACCAAACTTGACCATGCGGTCACCTTTAATGCAACATGACCGCATGGTCAACTTGATGCGAGCGGCTGTTGCCAGGGAGTACGGATCGCCGTCGGTCCTCTCGGTCGAAGATGTGCCCGTGCCGGTGCCCGAGGCGGGGCAGATGTTGGTCAGGGTGCGTGCGGCGGCGCTCAACCCGGCTGATCTGCGGAGTCTGAGCGGGGTGATGAAGGAGTTGGCTCCACTGACGTTTCCGCATGTGCCAGGCAGCGACTTCGCTGGCACGGTCGTGGAGCTCGGCGCCGGTGTCACCCGCTTCGCTGTCGGTGACGAGGTGTTCGGTGTGGGACTACCCCGTGCAACGGAGGCTATGGCGGCGATGCTGTCGACTCCGCCGTCGCTGACCACCGGGGCGATGGCCGAGTATGCCGTGTTCGAGGCCGACACTCCGGCACTTGCTCTTCGGCCGTCCGGGCTGGCTCCCGAACACGCGGCCACGCTGCCGATTCCTGGGCTGACGGCGCTGGCCGTAGTGCGGGCGGGCGGGTTCTCGCCTGGGGAGCGGGTTCTGGTGATCGGTGCCGCGGGTGGTGTCGGCGGTACGACGGTTCCGCTGCTGGCTGCGGCGCGACTGCATGTCATCGCGACCGCTCTACCCGAGGACGAGGACTACGTGCGCAGGTTGGGAGCAGCTGAGGTGATCGACTACCGTGCCCTCGACACGGTGGCCGAATCGCTGCGGCGGTATCCGGACGGCGTGGACGCCGTGGTGAATCTGGCCTTGCCCGGTGCCGCACTCGTCTCGGTGTCCGAGGCGATCAGGCCGGAAGGTCGGCTCCTGAACGCTGCATTCCCCAGTCCCGACCCGTCCGATTTCGACCGCGCGGACCTGACGGTGCAGACGGTTCTCAGCCACGCACGCCCCGGCGATCTGGATCAGTTGGCCGCGCAGGCCATGACCGGAATCCTGCCGTCCACCATCAGCCGGTGGTTCTCATTGGAACAAACACCGCAGGCCTACACCGAGCTTGCGGACGCCCACGTACGAGGCAAGCTCCTCGTCACCGCCGGCCGATGAGACCGCGGCCCGGAACCTGCGTCGACAGAACCGACACATGGCGAACCGCACTCGGCGGAAAAACCTTGATTGCCAACAAAAATCGGATGGACAGAAAACCGCCCGAAACCATTGTGTGACGAACGATCTGGACGCCCTCCTGACCGCACTGTACGTGAAAAACGACGATGAATTGGCCGGTCCGCGATGGACGGGTCGGCCACCGGTGCTGACCGACTCGGAACTGGTGTGCTTGGCGGTGGCCCAGTCACTGCTCGGGTTCACTTCCGAGGCACACTGGCTGCGGTACGCCCGTAAGCACCTGGCCCGGATGTTTCCGTATCTGCCGCAGCAGTCCGGCTACAACAAGCGTTTGCGGGCCGCGTTGGGCTTGGTGAAGCGGGTGATCCGGATGCTGCCCGGTCGAGTGATTTCTGGCTGGACGACTGCTGGATCGTGGACTCGACCCCGGTGCCGTGCGGGATGTCGCGCCCGACGGTGAAGCGGTCAGAGTTAGCCGGGTGGGCGGGCTACGGCTACTGCGCCTCCCACTCCCGCTTCTACTGGGGACTGAAACTGTATCTGGTGTGCACTCCCGCCGGGATCCCGATCCTGTGGGCGCTAGCAGACCCGAAAATCGGTGAGCGCGAAGTCCTTTCGGCCATGCTCGAAGTCGACGCCGACGTGGCCGCCGAGCATGAGGGCATCCTGCTGATCTGTGACAAGGGTTTCGCGGGCCGCGAATTCGAAACCATGGTGAGCGAGTACGGGATCACCATGCTGCGCCCATCGCGCAAAAACGAGAAGACCCGCTACGGTGAACCACTGCTGAAGAAGGTCCGACAGCTGATCGAGTCGGTCAACGACACCCTCAAAGGCCAGCTCGACCTGGAAGACCACGGTGGACGCAGCTGCGCGGGCGTGGCGGTTCGCGTCGCCCAGCGAGTGTTGGCGATGGCCGCCGCGATCTGGCACAACCACGCCCTCGGCGAACCCGTCACCCGGTCACTGATCGCCTACGACCACTGACCAGGGTTCGGACTTACTCGTCTAGCAGGCCGCGCCCGCCGTGGCCTACCTCGCAACACTCGAACCCAACCCGCTGGCACGAAAAGTGTCAGCCGATCGCAACGAAGCGAGGTCGGCGCGTCCACACGTGCGTCCGTCCAGCCCCTGCCATGATTCGAGCGACCTGATACTTTATCCGAAGGAGACGACCGTGCGACTCGCCCGTATCCTCGCTCTGCCCGCCGGTGCGCTGCTGCTCGGTTCCGGCCTCACGCTCGCCGCCGGGTCCTCGGCCCGCGCGGAGGGCGTTGGACTCGACGTCGCCGCCTTCAGCTGTCCCCAGCCCGACGGCCTCTTCCCGTACCCGGAGGACACGACGAGGTACGTTCAGTGCTCAAACAACATCGCGACCGTTCACTCGTGTCCGTCCGGCCTGGATTGGAACCGGAAGGGCCAGTACTGCGACTGGCCGGCCACCGCGGGCGCGGTGGCTGACGAATACCAAGCCGGCCAAGGCTCGGCCCGGCATCGGTCTTAACCCCGCCACCAGGCCGAAACCATGCGAGCACAACTTGTCCGGCCTTGTAAGAGATAACCCCTGAGCATCGAATTCGCAGGTCAGGCTAACTTTGTTGTTTTTCCGCGTCCGGGACCTCTGTCTCGGGGCGGCGTTCGCGGTACGCCCGTTGTCGGCAGGCTGGATTGCAGTAGATCCGCTGCCGTCCACGTTGACCGGGTAGGCGAGTTTCCAACCGCTTCAGGCATCGCTGGCATCGGCCCTGCGGGGTGTCGCCGTTGTAAAGCCATTGCAGCAGCGACGCCGTGTCGGGTGAGATGGCGCGGAAGTACAGCATGTCCTCATCCAGCGACTCCTGCAGAAGTGCCTTGATCGATGGGCCGTCAATGTGAAGTTCGGGTTCGACCCATCCAATCCGTTCGAAGATGAACTCGTACTGGCTGGCCATCAACCCACCCGTCCGACGTCATTCCCATGATCAAGTCAAACAAGCAACACTGTTCTTGGAATGGCTTGCAGGCCAAGGGCTCACGCTCGCCACATGCCGCCAATCCGACGTCGATTCCTGGCACGCCGGGCACGGCCCGCATCAGCGTGGTTGCCTTCGAACTTTTCTGTTGTGGTGCATGAACAGCAAGCTCACCCGGCAATTCCGGCTGCCCACTGGAGAACTGAATCGAAGACCACCGATGCCGCCTCAGGAGCGCATCGAACTGCTCGGTCGTATTCTGACCAGCGGCGACCGGCCATTGCGTTCCCGCGCGGCGGCTGTCATCGTGTTGCTCTACGCCCAGCCGCTGACTCGCGTGGTCTGCCTCACCATCGACGACATCATCGGCGACGGCGACCAGATGCTCCTGCGGCTGGGCGATCCTCCGACTCCGGTCCCCGAACCCGTCGCCGACATCCTGCTGGCCTGGATCGGGCACCGCACCAACATGAATACCGCCACCAATCGCGATTCGCGCTGGTTGTTCCCAGGTCGACGGGCCGGACAACCGATGCACCCGGAAACGCTGGGCGGCCTACTGAAAGCGCTTGATGTCCTGAACGTTCCAGGCCGGACATCGGCCATGCGGCAGCACATCCAACAGATGCCCGCGATCGAGTTCGGGGCAGGCATCTTGACACGAGATAGGACCATATCCGGGCTTCGGCGTGTGCCGAGCGGGAATCATAGCACCAGCGACAGGATGCCTCGCCGTGCCGCTGAAGCCGCCCGCCCTGAGCTTTCCTTCCGGGAGCAGGACGGAAAGGTGGTCGGTTACCGCAGCATCACGTCACACGTGGACGCGAAGAACTCGCCCGTCTTGCCGCCGTTTCCACCGTCTGGAGTGTCCGGTCCGCCGTGGCCGCCCCAGATCTGCACGATCGCCGCCCGCCCGGTCCGACGCGGGAAGGACGCGAACTCCCACTGGCTGGAGTCCTCTTCCCGGTGCGAGCCCTGGATCTCGACAAGGAAGGGGATCGGCTCCAGGTCCTGCCAGCTCAAGCCGTCGCGCGGATCCCAGTCCGCACGAGTGATGAACCACCGGTGGGACCAGGACTCGTTCGTGTGATAAGCGGTGTAGTCATAGGTGAAGGTCTGAGTGTCAGCGGAGGTGTCCAGCTCTGTCAGGGGCCAGTCCCCCAGCGCGGCGTCCGGCGCCAGATCCAGACCGCGGAAAGCCGGATTGCCCGTGGAGGGCACGGTGCCGTTCTGGAAGAACTTGCGGTATTCCAGATACTTTCCAGCGTCGTTCCACGGGTAATCGGCGAGCATCCGTTCGGCTCCCGGCACCACCTCCTGCCAGACGGTGCTGGTGTTCAGACGGCGCGCCTCGACGCAGATCGGCGAGGGGTCCGAGTCCCGGATGGCAGCGGCTGCGCGGCTGCGCGGGTGGTTGACCGTACCGTGGCGCGGCGATGCATCGAGGCCCCCGGAACGCCTTTCGGGCCGCGCAGGAGCCGACCACTGACGGGCGCGCTCCAGACCGACAGTCACCTCGTTGGTGAACGCAGTGAACTGGCCATCGACCTTGGCGCGGATCTTCACACGGTATTCGGCGTCCGGTTCCCCACCCAGATCCACCCAGTGACTGTTGGACGGTGCCCAGTCCCAGGTGGGCCAGTGGAGGAAGACCGTCTGGCGCACCTCGCCGTTGACCCACACCTCGTAGACGTGCGGATAGGGCGCGTCGCCGTTGTTCCAGTCCTCTGGAGGCGGCCAGGCCCCCTGGTCAGACTCGTTCTGACCGATCCGCCATCGCAGGCTCAGACCGTACATCGTGTGCTTGCCGTCATCGCGGTAGGCGCCTTCGCCGCGAAGATCGGACGGGGTAGTGCCCTGGGAGCCGCTCATAGTGTCTCCTCTGCTGAATGGAATCCACCCTTGCAGGCCGCCCCCCAGGCCGGGGAGCGGGAATGTTGCCGAACAGTAGCTAGATGTGATCGCCGCTACCAAGGATGACACGGACTGGGGTCGCCTACGTCGTAAAACAAAGGAAATGCTGATCGAGACGGAAATTGCTACGTGATGCCTGACTCCGACGACCGCAGGAGAAGGAGAAGCGCCACGACCACGGCTGCCGTTCGCAGTGGGACTTCAAATCCGTGACTGAACGGCGTCCACCCATACATACCCCCTGCACAACTCTTGACTCGGAGACGCACGCCGAAGACTGAACATGTCAGGCGCCGATGTGCAAAGTGCAGAGAAGAAACATGAACAGCCGCCGCAGGTCGTAGCAGTACGAGGACAGCGTGTTTGGGCTGTAGCCGGAATCGCGTAGATGCGCCAGAAATCGGGTCACCGGTCGCGATCTCCTCGCCGGCGACGTCGAGCGGGCGCACCCGCCGGACAATGCTGCCGTCGACATCCTTGACCACCCGCATGCCAGCCTCCCTCTCAGTCTCAGAACGTGCCTGGGTCTCTTGTCCGGCCATAATCTTCACAGCGGTCCGCTGTTTCGAAGTAGTCGGAAATCCGGACCGAACCCGAGTTCGTCGATCGGTGACGAGCTACCTCCCGTTCCGAACCAGCCCGTCGGCACCGAATCGGAGGGGAGTCCAGGCTGCGGGACGTGCCGGTCGGGGGTGCAGCGGTGCAGCGGGCCCTGCGCGGCGTCGAGGATCACTCGCATATGGGGGTCGATGTGCGAAACGAACAGGGTGCTCATCGCCGTGCCGTCCTCGGCGACACGCGCTGCTTCGAACACCGCACGCATTGCGGCGAACCGCACCGCTACGCCGTGGTGTGCCCACCATTGCCGGCACCAGGTGTATTGCCCTTCGCGGTGATTGGCGGCGATGCGTACTGCGGTCACCGGCAGGAGCCATTGATCGACGAAATCGGTGTAGTGCGCAAACCGCGGTGGCTTACCCTTGCCTCCTTCCCCGTCGCTGAGGTTCGCCGGTCGCCGCATGTCTCCGAACCATCCTGCAGGCACGGGGTCGGCGGAAAGTGATTGCAGTGCTATATGTTTGGTTCTCGTGCAGCGGTGCAGGGGTCCGTTGGCGGCATCGAGGATGATTCTCATGTGGGCGTCAATGTGGCTGAGCAGGAAGGTCGATATGGCTCCGCCGGAGCGGCTGCGGCGCGAGGCTTCGAATGCGTTGTGCAGGGCCGCGATGCGGACCGCGACTGGGCGGTGGCGCCACCACTGTGGGCACCACGTGTAGGTCTGTTCCCGGTTCGCCTCGGCGAGGCGAACCGTCTGGAAGGGGAAGAGCCATTTCTCGGCGAAGGTCACGAAGTCCGGGTAGGCCGGGGGCTTCGGTGGATTCTTGGCGGCACCGCCTGGCTGTGGGGTGGCGCCGGCGGAGGGTGTGGTCATCGCTCGATGCCTCCGTCGTGTCCGGATGGTGGGGTCGCGTGGGGTTGTTTGTGCAGGGAGACAGCGTGTTCGAACTGGTGCAGTGAGGCGGTGACGAGCGGCGCGAAGACGGGGTGGTTCCACCAGAAGATCTTGCGCACGAGCATCGGCTGATGCCCGGGAAGCCGGATCAGGGCCCGATCTTTGGGCAGCGCACCGAGTTTGGCGACATTGAGCAACGGTTCGGGTCGCCAGGAGGTAGTGCGGTTGACTCCTGCGGGGCCGATGGAGCGGGAATGGTCGGCCACGTCGTGGTCGTCGATCATTTTCGACCATTCATCGAGGTAGCCGACGGCGGCGATGTTGCCGCCGTAGATCTCGATCGATTGGGCGCGCATGATTTTCACACCGTTGACACCCCAGAGGTCCTCGCCTTGTTCGAGGACCTGGATGATCGTCATCAGAATGATTCCGCAGCCACCGCAGTAGGTGTAGTAGCTGGGTAGCTCGCCGATACGGGCGCAGTTGGCTGCCTCGTCCAACACTGCCAGCAGTGGCACCGCCAGCCGCCCGTCCAGACGTGCGCGGGCGATCGCTAGCGCGGCTTCGAGGATTTGTCCGACGAGTGCGGCGGTGAGTGGCCCGGCCGAGTCGGGGCCGGTCATCGACAGGGCGTACAGGGTGTCGTTGCTGAGGACGAAGTCGGCGGGTTTGAATTCGGGCAGGTGGTGCCGGGTGGGTTCGTGTTCGATGTCGATGACGATGTTCTTCTCGCCTTCGTAGACACTGAAGCGTTTCCGTCTGGGTGGTGTCACCATGCGGGCATAGTTCTCGTCGGACAGGACGTTGAGGAAGCGGCGGCCAGGGCGGTGTTGGCGTCTTTGAGCTTTTGTGGCCATTGCGATGCCGGTGCCACGTCGCGGCGCCT
Source organism: Nocardia sp. SYP-A9097 (assembly GCF_009649815.1). Classification (GTDB taxonomy): domain Bacteria; phylum Actinomycetota; class Actinomycetes; order Mycobacteriales; family Mycobacteriaceae; genus Nocardia. Next base: position 23,930 of record NZ_WJIC01000026.1, on the reverse strand, counting down.
GGTGCCGTTGTGCCAGTCGTGGTCGGTAACGTCGCTCAGGAGCTCGCGTGTCATACATCCGCGCGAGCAATTGCCCGCTCTCGAGCGCCAGCTGTTGGATCTGCTGCATCAGCTCGAGGTGTTCGGCCGCGATATCGCGGGGGTTCGGTCCATCGTTTACCGGCTCGGTCATGGCTCGGCTCCGGTGGACGCGTCCGGCGCGGGAGATCCGGGACCGCTTTCCACCGCGGGAGAAGTCGGCCAGTCCAGGTCGGGGTCGTTCGGCAGCGCGGCATCAACAGCGTGGTCGATGGCATTCGCCCCCGGGTCGTCTCGTTCAGCGCTCAGCGCATGGGTGACGTGCTCGAACATGGTGTGCGGGGCCGGAATCGGCTCGATCGCGAACGCGTTGCTGGGGTCCATACCCAGCGCAGCCAGGTCCCGGTGGGCGCCGTCCGCGATCCCCGGCCACGCGTAGATACGCCAGCGTTCTTCCAGCCCTCGAGCGTCATAGGTATCAACCGACGCGGCGAGGATCTGCTGCCAACCGCCTGCGTCGGTGGCCCACATTCCATCGGATTCTTCCGCGGTCAGCGAGACCGCCCGTGAGACCGCGCTGGCCCGCATTCACAGTGCGGCCATATTCCGCTCGTATTGTGCCAGTACCTGCGGGTCCTCGAAGTAGTGTGCGTCCGAGAGAAGCTGTTGATCACGCACCACATGGATCGCGGCCATGTGCTGCAGTTGCCACGTGTCATTGACGACACCGTCGATCATCATCTCCCGGACCCGATCCCCAGGTTGCACGGAGTCGACCGGGGCACGAAATCCTTGCTCTCCCAGAAAAACAGCGTCGTCGACATCAATCCGGGAGATGCCGACCGCCCGCGCCTGAGTGACAACCTCCTCGCGCGAGATAGCCAGCAGTTGCAACTGTGTGCGCCACGCCAGCACCGAGGCCTCTCCCCCGCCCTCGCTCCCCTCATATCCCTGCCGGAGAACTCGCGAATGGTCCGCCGCCAGGTTTTGGATGCGATCCAGCAGCCGTACGCGCCAGGTCGGCACGCTTGCCGCCGGTGTCGATGAATTCGGTTCGGTCATGCCTATTCCTCCCTCGTCGAGCCATGGTGTTCTGCAACGGGTTTCACCACCTGATCGGCAGTCCGGAGCGGCTGGCGGGGCCGGCTCATGGTTCGATCCCGGGAACTGTTGTGGTGACTGGTGATTGGTCCGGGCTGTCTGTGATGACGAGCTCTGCGCTTGTGTCGCTGGTGATTCCGGCGGCTTCGATGGCCTCGGTGATCCGCGCGCCTGGCTCGGAAAGTCCGGTGCCGGGTTCCGGTGGTGTGGTCGGTGACAGTTGTGCCCGGATCAGCTCGGTCATGTCATTCGGGGCGGGCAGTGCCCGGGTGCCTGCGGTGATCCCGGCGTCGGTGAGCGCTTTGGCTTGCAGGGCGAGGTCGGTCGTGGCGGTGCGGGCGTGCGCGCGCCATCGGTCGACGAGGGTGACGTGGTTGTGGTCGCGGACGCCCTCGGCCGCGGTGGACCAGGTGTGTGCGCCCCAGAGTTGTTCGGCCTCAGTCGCTGACACCTCCAGCACGGCGGCAACAGCGTTGATCCGTTGATTCAGCACCCGCAGTGTGCGATCGAACATCTGCGCGGTCCCGACCTCCGATCGCGCGCCGCGCTCCCCGTGCACTGCCGCGACCGCTGCCATGTCCTGCACACCGCGCACCTGCTGTTCCAGATTCTTCAGGAGTTGGTCCCGGTCGATGAATTCCGGTGCGCGCCAATGCACATCGGCACGCCACCGCATGCCCAGATCGCCGCGCTCCCGCACCTGGGCGACCCAGACGGCAGGGATTCCCGCGGCGGTAGCGGCGTTCTCCAACTCCTGTCGCAGCACAGCTCGACCGTGGAAATCCTGGTACCACGAGGCAGGCGGAGACTGCCCCGTGGTTTGCTGCCTGGCCTTGGCGCGGTCCTGCATCACCCGTGCGGTCGCGGCGTGAACATGCACGGCCTTAAGCACTTTCGCCTGCAACCGAGTCGGCTTACTCATCACGGCCCCTGGCTGCCGGTTCCTGTGTGCGGCAGACCCATTCCGAGGCCTGGCGGGTCCGGCTGGTCATGGTTCGAACCCCACGTCCGGCGACGGCGACGGCGGCTCGGGCGTCGCGGCGGGGCTGGCATTGCCGAGACCCGCGTCGTCGCCGTAGCCGTCGATGACGTCGACATCGATCACCTCGGCGGCCTCGATCGCCGCCTCGATCACGGTCCCGTCGACGACAGGCGGTTCCGGGTCATGGGAGTTCTGCTGGGCGTGGTGATTCACCACGATGTAGAAGTTCAGTTCCTCGGCCAACCCGTTCGTGGCGCGCGATACCGCCGGCGGTATGTCCGAGGCGCCGGCCGGTGCGCCAGAATCGGCATCGAGGAGGTCGTGGACGCTCAGATCGGCGTCCTCGGTGAGCCGCTCGGCGAAGGCGTCGGCATGGGATTGATGCTGATCGGACAGGTGCGCGGTGCTGTCCGCGGCCGCATAGGCTGCTGCGGCACGCATCGCCGCGCCCTGGTCGCGGTCTTGCCCACCAAGGGTTTCGGTGAAACCGGCGGCGCGGCGGCGGATGTCGATGAGCAGTTGCTTGTATTCCACGTCCAGGTCGTGGCGCTCTTTCTCCCAGCCTGCGCGATTGAGCAGATTCTGCCGTTGCACCTGATGCAGGTCATCCTTGTTCGCGCGTTCGGCTGTGCTGTCTGCCGCACGGCGATCCAGATCCGCATCGCCACGCTCGACGACACGCTTTTTGATCTGACGTTCCAGATCGTGCAGCTCCTCGGCGCGTTCGAACTGCCGGGTCTTGAAATGCTTTTCGAGCTGGTGAAGTTCACCCTCGTTCGACTGGCGAGCGTGGTAGCCCTCCACCTTCAGCTCATGCACCTCGGTGTTTTGCCGCATTCGCTGCTCAGCGTCGTCGGTGCGACGGTCGAACTCGGCCTGCGATCGCGCTTCGGCGCCGCGACGCTGCAGCAGGTTCATCGTCATCGCCGCTGTCTGCATGGCTTGCACGAATCCGGTTCGGACCGCTTGCCCACCCTCTTCGACCGGGTCGCCACCGCTCATGCCCTCACCTCCAACGCTGAAATGCGCCACCCCGCAAGCGAATTCGGGTGAATCGCACGGATGTAAACGACCAGGGAGGTTGACGGTGTGCCGTCTCCTGGGTGCAGGGCCACGGTGGCAACACGGGCGAAGAGGGTGTCCGTGTCGGCTGGATGGTCGTCATCGCCGAGACGAGCGGTCGCGGTGAGACCGATTCCCAGGCGGCGCCACCGCTGCCACTGCGTACTCGTAATCGGTGCCAGAACCGAGCTCGTGATGTCCCAGCGCGCGGCGAAGTCGGTCGTCATCAGCGGTGACGCCGCCCGGAAGGACGAGCGTTGGTCGGCCTGTTCGCCGGGCCGGCAGGTGAACACCGTCTCCAGCGTCGCGACCACCACCTGCGCCGCCGAGCACGGATCGATCCCAGTGAACGGCTCGGCGAATACTGCTGCGGGACAGTCCATCCTGTCGACCGCACCACCGGTGGTCGAGACCCGACTGCAGGCGCCGGTAACGGCAAGTAGCACGCAAGCAGTGACCCGCAGCGCGGCTCTGCGCGGGGTGGGCCACACGGTCGCCGGTCTCACGCCAGCCCCTGCAGGTTGTGGATGAGCGCGCCGAGATCGCGTGTCCACCAACCGATCCAGCGTCCGGGCGGGTGATCGACGGCAGGGTTGTTGAGCGCGTCGACGACCAGGTCCAGGATCAGCCCACGGCTGATCGCCGCAGCCTCGACCGCACCGCGATCAATCCCCGGGTTGGCCACTGTCAGCCGCAGCGTCGCGACGTCGGCGCCCCATTCCTCGCATGCTCGTGCCGCGACCCAGATCGCTTGCAGTGCCCCAGCTTTCGCCGCGTCATCGATAGTGTCGATGACGACATCGGCATAGAAACGCGAATGCCAGATCACCGTTCGGTCCGGTCGGGCCACCGTGAAGGTCCGCAACGTGGCGGCGGTCCAGAGCACCAGATAGGGGCCGCGGGCAGCCAACGCCGCCATGCGTTCCTCAGGGGTCGTGAGCTTACCGGGCCAGGCGGCTCGGTTGCCGTGCGCTGTCTCAGCAGAGGGGGGCGCCGAACCAGTCGGCTCCGTCGCGGCCGGGTCGGCCGAAGAGTGGTGAGTTATCTTCTGTCACAGTCGTTTCCCTTCGGCCGGGTCGGCAGGGATGCTGAAGCGGCGCACATCCAGGTGCTCGCCCTCCCACAGCGGTGCGATCGTGACGCTCTGCCCGGTCTGGGGTGCGTGCAGGATCAGGTCGTGGCCTTTGTCGTTGCGCCCGTAGTAGATGGCGACATGGTGTGAGTTGCTCTGGCCCGGGGAGGTGAAGAACTCAGGTTCAACCGGTGGTCGCAACACCCGAGGTCATGGAGGGTGTTATGGGAAGGCCATCGGACTGGATGCGGGAGGTCACCGGACGAGCTCCGATGCGGTCACCGGGGGCTCCCGGGCACCCGCGCTCGGTGGAGCGGCTCTTCTGGGACAGGATCGCGGAGGGCATGCTTCCAACGGAAGCCGGTGTCGCGGTGGGGGTATCGCCAGTCGCGGGCTCTCGCTGGTTCCGGGAAGCTGGCGGGATGTCACCGTACTCCTGGAGCCGGCCCGGCGGCCGCTACCTGTCGTTCACCGAGCGCGAGGAGATCGCGCTACTCGAGGCGCAGGACAAGGGAGTACGGCAGATCGCGCAGGCGCTGGGACGCAGCCCGTCGACCATCTCGCGGGAGTTGCGACGAAACGCCGCGACCCGCGGAGGGAAGCTCGATTACCGCGCCTCGGTGGCCCAGTGGAAGGCCGAGCTGTTCGCCAGACGCCCGAAGAAGTCGAAACTCCTTGAGAATCAACAGCTTCGGAAGTATGTCCAACATCGACTGTCGGGGCGGATCGCCGACGCGAACGGCAGGATCGCCGCCGGCCCGGCGACAGGAACATGGACCGGCCGCAACAAGCCGCACCGCTCGGACCGGCAATGGGCGCAGGCGTGGAGCCCGGAGCAGATCGCGCAGCGGCTGAAGATCGACTTCCCCGACGACACGTCCATGCGGATCAGCCATGAAGCGATCTACCAGGCACTATACATCGACGGCCGCAGTGTCCTCGATCGTGAACTGATCTTGAATCTGCGGACCGGCCGGGCACTGCGCATGCCGCGGGCCTGCGCCAAGCGTGTGGCCTGGGCCCACGTCACCCCCGACGTGCTGATCAGCAAGCGGCCAGCCGAACGCAATGGCGCCATCGCTTCACGACCTTCCAGGGCCAGGACGACGCGGCACCCTGGACCCCGTACCGCTGATCACGACCCGAAAGACACCCTCCCCCGTCCGGTGCTCCAAGTGCCGTAGAGGTCGACGTGGTGTTCGAGGTCGCCGAGGTTGAATTGCTCGGCGCGGCCGCAGATTCGGCACAGCGGGTTGTGGTGGTGACTGCGGTTGCGGCGTAGGCGGTAGAGGAATTCGCCGGAGTCGCTGCAAGATTCGGTACACGCTGGTGAGCCCGACGCTGAAGGGCGATTCGGCGCGTAGTTCGGCGTGCAGCTGCTGGGCGCTGTGGAAGCGGTCGTTGCGGGCCTTGGGGGGCGAGCCGGGCGCGCTCGCGTCTGGTGGTGCGGAGGCCGGCCGCAGCGCTGTCAGCTGATCGAGAATCCCGTGGCGGCATGTGCTCTGGCCCGCCCAGACCAGCCGAGCAACACGATTCTCAATAGTGTTGTCAAGACGGCGAGGGTAATCGGGCGACCTTACCTATCAGGACACCTCGTTCGCTCGTCGAATAGTCTTGCCGCACAAACGACTTCGCCGTCGAGTCCGTATAAGCGATCGATTCGCAATTCTCAATTAGCGGTCGAGTCGCCGCGGATGCCGGGTGGCCAATCGTGTTGCGCCACACGCACCGCAGACGAATGGAAGCCATACCCTACATCCTGGACGCCCGGGTCCTGCCGATCCTCTCGGGCGCCAACGAGGTGATTGGGAGCTCCAGACCCCTACGACCGGACTGGGACACCCGCAATAGAAGGCATGGACGAACGGATGGCAGGTCGCCACTCCCCCATCATGTGGTGGCCACCGTTTCTACACCACACATTTGGACTCGACCCGTCGAGCACCTCGATCGGGCGGCGGGTCTATCAACCGCCCCTTCGCATCTCGAACAGGTCAATCACCAAGTCTGTACCAGATCCAGTTTTACGCGCCGCCGAAACGCAGGCGACCCTGTAGGCGCGAGCCCTAGTTGAGCAACTAGCCAGCGGACAAGTCCGTAGCCTAGGGGTCTGCATCAGGATGTCGTTCGATCAGCATATGCTCCAAGTGGGCCGGACCGTCAGAGTTCTCACCGACACCGACCACTGCGACAAACTCGCGATCACCGGCACGTCGCTGCAGGAGACTCCAGGAGTTGGCGAGATACCAGCTTGCCCCGGCGGTACCACGCGGGCCCAAGCCGGCGCAGAATATCCAGTATCGGCCGGGGTGCAGATCCGGACTGGGTCGCACCCGCGCGATGACGCCGACGCTGCGATCTGCGCTCGAGTCATAACGGCTGCCGTCCGTCAATTCCAGTCGCTCGAAATGGGAACCACCTTCCGCGCCAATGCTGTTGATAGTGAACAGTGGACGCTCGACGGTTTCGAGGTACATAAGCGTGCAGTCGTTGCAAGTCAGCCCGAAGCTGATGTAGGGGTGGTCGCTATCCGCAACGATGTCCCGGTCGCTGCAGGTCTCAATCGATATAGCGGTATGGCGTTGGAGGACAGAAAATACGTAAAGCAGTGCGCGAACTTCCTTCTGTGGCAGAACAACCAAAACATCTGGGCGATGGTCAGCCGCACATGCCCGGACCTTCTTCCCGAATGTGCCTCGATACGGAGGCTCGTCCGCACCGCATGCTTGCACGGGCCGCAGCGGTAGCTCGAAGGTCGGGTACACGAGAGTAATTCCGCTGGTGATCATCTCGGCCCCGAGGAATTCCCCGAGTTCGATGTCCGTTCCGAGAAGACCCGACTCGTCCGGTCGAGCGACTATTGGTGCGGCCTCTGCCATCTGAAACAATCTCTCGACAGTCCAGCCAGGGAACATCTTGGCCAACACCCGGCAATGGTAGTCACGGGGTAGCCCGACCATCCTGCCCGAAAGCCACTGATAGAACTGTGTTTTCGCTGGCCCATACCCTGGAGGGACGGGAGGATCGAGCTGTGCGGCACATCGATCGTATGCAGACAGAAAATCCGGGTGGCTCTTGAGATGCAGCTCCGCCAGCAGCATCTTCAGGACGGTAGCCAATGAAACCCCCAACCCCCTGCAACCGCCACCCTGGTGGCGGCGACTCGACCGACAACCGCAGCCCCGCTGGGCCATCAACGATGTCCGGAGACGGCCCGGACGCAGTACCGCTCTTGGCGATCGACAGGCCAGTCCCAGTGAGGCTGAGCCGTAGCGCCGCACACACCGGCCCCTCAGCCGGGCCCGATGTTGTTCAAGGCAGGTACGCCAACACAACAGACCCTGTTGCCGGCTCCCTCCGAGGCGATAACCGTGACATGCACAATTCGACCGAGCCGGCGGAGGCGACCGCCATAATCTACGGATCCGAACTGACGGTGGAGGTGGTCACGGGAGCACCGAGCCGCACGATCGAAGGACCAGCAGAGCCAACACTCGACACATCGTTCGAACTCCCGTCGTGGGAGCTGAGGGGGAGAGAGGTGATGGTAGGCATGGCTCTATCTCCTTTGCCGCAATGGCGTTTCCTTTACTGCACCGGATAGCTCCCCAACTCGATTGATGGCCCGCTCTTTCCATTAAGCCCCCTCATCCCGTTGCAGGGCAACGCATCTCCGATCCGCTTTGTCCGTATTCACATCGTTAGTCCGAATCGAGGTCACAACGATCCCGACCGCTGACCGCTGGCTCAGGGAATTCGTATGGGGTGGCGTGTACCTTCGGCCAGAGCCGGCTGGGATCGTGGGTCGGCCACGGCGCCGTCGGGCATGCGGGTCTTCGTCAGAAAAGGGCGCGCATCTCGATGCGCATCTACGGTTCACCCACCGCGTCGGGCGGCCCGTTGAACGGGCCACTGCACACGCCGGACTTGATTGACCGGTTCCCAGGACGGAACGAACCCGACCATGTGGAAGCTGGGAATGTGGGCATCCGGACCGCTGAACGCGGGGATTCCGAATACCGGCTGATGCACTCAGCCCTTCGCCCCGCCGCCTGATCCCACTGAACCTGATCTATTGGCGACGAATCGGAAACAGACGAAATGGTCGTGTCATAGCTGCGGCGGTGCAGAACTCAACGGTGCACGCGGAATCCTTCGGGTCGGAGACCTCACCTGTGCCGCGATCACGTCGGAGCACCGCCCCTGATGTGTGACGTCTCAAGACATCCTTACCCGTTTGTGCTCTAGAGATCGGTTCCGTTCGACTGCCGCTTCGGCCATGCCTTGAAGCGGGTGAGTGGAGCGTTCGAAGTTCGTGGGTGAACAGCGATTTCCTTGTCACCGTCCAGGATTCGAAAGTGGGTGTCCTCGGCGTAGACGGTGACAAGTTTTCCAGCGTGCGCGCGACCGACACGGAGTCGTTGGGTGGCCACCATGATCACGCCGTCCGTCGGAACTCGCCGTTCGGACCGCGGCGCGTGATCCGGCGGTGCGGGCGGCACCGGTGTGATGGCCTGCCGCGCTCCACGGATTTTCAGGCGCTGATCGAGTGTGATCGAATAGGGCCACGACTTGACCAGGGCGTTGTCCGCGATCGCATGCATGACATGCCCATCGAGGCGCAGCGTGATTCTTTCCCCAATGAGATGAGCATCGACGGTCCAGTCTTGGTTACGGAGCCGGAATATACCGTCACGGTTGACAATTCGATCGACTTCGACCGTCGCGTTGGGCGGCAGCCGGTGCCGTCCGGAGCTGTCGAAGGGCAGTGCGGGCGCGCTGGGAGCCGGGCCCGCGGTCCTGGCTCCGCGCAAGCGCAGTTGGTGCAGGTGTTCGGCCTGTGGCAGGGTCTTGACCTGGTGCCGGTCGAGAATGATATGGATGCTGCGTTGATCGGCCCAGACTGTGACGATGCGCCCGGCAAAGGCAGGCCCCACCCAAACAGACTGGGCCTGTGCAATTTTGAACAACCCGAATGCCGGGACGGTCACCTCCCATTCGACCGCCGCCAACCAGACATCGACTGTCGGCTCGTGATCGACGATAATCGGCGAAAGCTCTTTCCCCGCAGCCTGTTTGGGTGTTGTGGGTATGGGCGCTGTCGACTGTTGTGCGGTTGAGGGCCGGAAATGGCTTGCGGGTGTGGCCATGTCCAGAGCCTGGTGAGGCCGGATGTAGCTGTAGGAATGTACCCAGTTGTCGATGGCTTCCTGGGCCGCGTCCAGGGTGACGAATACCTTCACCTCGTCGAGCAGTTCGGTGCGCAGGGTTTTGTGGAAGCGCTCGATCTTGCCGGTCGTCGTCGGAGCCCTGCGCTTGGTCAAATGCTGCCCGATACCGCTCTCCCGGCATACCCGCTCGAACAACACCCCGGCCGGAAATGGTCGAGTGAACCGGCCGGTGAACTGTTCTCCGTTGTCGGTCAACACTTCCGAGGGCACCCCGTATCGATGCATGACCGCGGTGAAAGCCTCCACCACCGCACGCCCGGTCGGCCTCACCACCACCTGCGCAATCACCACGTACCGGGCATGATCGTCGATGCCCGTGACCAGTTTGCACTCGCGACCGCCGGCGAGGAACACCCCGCCAACCAGGTCCATACTTGCGCAGGCAGGGGCTGTCCGCCTGCGAGGGATCTCGAACGACCATGTCCACCGTGACTGTCCAATGCTGCTCAGGCCGGGTGGATCGAAGGAGTCTGCGGGCCGATCCACCCGGCCGCCGAGCGCGATGCACCGCCCGAGCTGGCGAAGCGGGCACCGATTCCGGAGTCGTCCACTAATGACCCCGGACGGATGACCCGACATGAGAGTGCGGCGCGATAACCGCACCCGGATCCCCGCCACACCCCACGATCAGCCCACCCACACAGCACGGTACTGAGATCCTGTGCCGCAGCGGACCGAATACCGCGCTCGTGGCACGGATCGAGAGTGCCCAGGCACGCAAGGTCGCAAATCTTGCGAATCAGTGGCGTGAGCGAGATTGTCGTGCGGAATGCCGGAGGGAACCGGCCCAGCCGGTCGGTGAACCCCAATGGGGTGAAGTGACAGATCCGATGACCGATCTGATGGGATCGACCGCAGCTGCTCATCAGCTGCTCGGCCCTCATCAACCCCATGACCGCTGAACAAGCAGCAGGCCGGCTCCCCGCACAGCCCACACTCCGACTTCGCAACACGCTTGTCCACCGGGCAAAGGCCCGACACACCGGCCTGAGTCCGGCGCACGCGGTGGTCACTGAGAAAGATGTAGGTGAAGGATGTAGGGGTGCGGACTCGCTTCCACGAGAACCTCGACCAGCTTGCCGTCCAACTGCGGGCGATTTACGAGGCGGGGTTTAGGTCCAGCCTGTAGCCGCCGCCGCTCGGGGCCGGATCGGAGGAGAGGTAGGCGTCGGCGACGCTCATCCGGGGGTGGGTGAAGGCACACAGCAGCCGACAGTGGGCGTAGAGGTTTGGGCCGCCGCCCTGGAAGTCGTCGAGCAGGGACTTGAAGACCTGTGCTTGGCCGGCGGACCCGGTCACGACCGTCGGGTCACCCAGGTGTCCGATCCTCGCGGCGGCTTGCTGGAACTCGGGAATTGTCGCCTCGCGCAACGTGTCCGCCATTGCCCGGCGTTGTTTGAGTTCGTGGTTGAACACCGCCAGCGCGGCGTCGGGGGTCGATTTGGGCGATCCAGTGCGCGGTCAACGCGTTCTCGAAACACGTACGCACAGTGGGCATCGCCAGCAGGACATGCTCGTGTTCGAGCAAATCCAGCGCCAACCGGCCGAGGTGGTGGGCGTGTATAGCGAACCCGAACACCGCGCCGGCTCGGGCGCGGTCGGCGCCGCCGCGCTGAACGACCTTCGAGCTGGCCCGCCTCGAGATGGGCGAAGAACGTCGCGATCAGTTCCCTGCCTACCGTGGCGTGAATGGCGGGATCCGCGGACACCGGCGGCTGATTGCTCTCGGCCAAGGTCATGTCGGCACATGGTAAGGAAGCCGAACCGCCTCGGCGAGTGGATATTCCCAGCGTCCCGCGTGGACAGTCGCTGTCGAGGTCCAGACTGGGAGAGGGCGCGGGATGGGTTTAGTCCCCGCGGGTCGGGGATATTGGTTCTGGCGGTTGGGGTGGCCGCAATCCGTGGATCACCCCGACATCGGCGCCGATCGCCATACCGGTGCCGACGATCCAGACGAACGTGGTGAGGAACGGCCACTCGTTCGAGGCCAGCATCCGAGCTGCGAATACGAGGCCAAAGATCGCTGCACCCGGGATCATCGCGACCGCGTTCACGATCGCGAAGTAGATCATCGGCGCTAACCCGGGCCGATTCCGTTCCATCCAGTCGTGCATAATCGGCTCCTCCTGTCGTGCAGGTGGATTCATGCTGCCGCATCCATCCCTGACAGCACCAGATGGCGAAACCTGGCACGATCGGTCACTAAGCGTTCCTGAACCGTTTCGGACCTACCTCAACCCCGATACCCCGGCTGTCACCGCGAAAGCCTTGTGCAGGAGGAGGTCTCGACCAGACGCCGGCCGCGGCCTGATCTCTATCCACCCAGCACCGGCATCAAAACAACCAGACCGCTCTGTAGACCGCTAAGGGCTACTTCTCGCACGGCTGTCCCCCACGGACCGTCTCGCGTAAGACGATCTACCGCCACCTCGACCCCGATGCTCCGAACTGACACTGGCGCGGCGGAGCAATCAGAAACCGTCGAATCAGCCTGTACCAGGCGACGTCTCGAACTTCGTTGGATTGATCAGCGTCTGCTCCGGACCCATATCCGCCCAAAATTCGGCCGATACTACAAGTGCCGCCAATTGCATCGAATGCGAATCGCGATGGTCCGCCTCACTCGCTGCACGACGCGGCGAATTCGTTGTCCACCAGCCGGATTCGGCGACAATGCCGCTGCTGGGAGTGTAGTTCGTTTGGCCCCACTGATGCCTGAATCATGCCAGCTGCCAGCAGTTTCTTCCCTGTAGTCGCATCCGATGCGGACTTCTCGCATCGGATGCGACTCGTCACAGCGAGCCCCGGATTCGGATGCTGACCGGGGTAGCCCGTCGCTTGCGTGGCCGAACGGACGCCCGAATGGTCCAAGAATCGACCGCAACTGGCGACGGTTGAATACGCGACCTCACCAGTCGGCGACCCCATGACACGATCCTCACCACATACCTGCGACCGCAACGCGATTGGGCCGTCAGCAGGCAATTGCCCACCGGCGGTACAGCTACACCCGTCGTCAGACGTAGGTGTAGGGCAGTGGGTTGCTGGTGCCGTCCAGCTCCACGGTGACGGTGACGTTCACCGTGCCTGTTCCCGTCGGCGAGATGGCCGTGATCTGGGTGTCGGAGTCGATGGTGAATGTGGTTGCCTTGGTACCGAACCGCACGGTCAAAGGACCGACATTACTGAACCCGGAGCCGGTGATCACCACAGAGCTGAAAACCGTCGCAGGACCGGAAGAGGGTGTCAGGGAGGTAAGAATGGGTGCCATGGTCCGACTCCAAGTCGAAATAGAATGAAAAAGGTTACCTTGCAACGGATGCCGATCTTGCTGTGGCAACCGCTACATATCCAGTAAGCCTCCGGCGACGGCACTTCGGCAATGGATCCACAGTTCGTTCTCTTCCGGTTTGCCCGGTTTCGACCCCGGTGGTTCGCGGCGAAGGGGACCGAATACGGCAGGCGGCGTGAGGATCCGGTCCTGCGGGCCCGGATGCGGCAGGAGATGGCCGATTTCGAGGCTGCCGAGCGGGCGCATCGCGACGGCAGACCGGCACAGGCGCGGGGCGACCCCGTGGCGGCCGCCGCGTACGCACGTGCAGCCCAGGAGCGGGAGATGCGGTGCTGCACGCCGCGTATTGCTTTGCGCGGCTGAGTGACTACCGGAGCATCCTGCGGTATTGCGGTGTCGCGCAGGGCGAGGGCTTCGCCGAGGCCGACGACCTCTCCGAGCACTGCCGTGCACGTGTCACCACACAGTATCCGTCCACCGGGCCGACAGCATTGCGCGCTACGGTGCGCGAGGCTCGAGAGGTGGGTCCGCGCCCTGGTCCCCCACACCCTGCGGTGAATCCTCGCGCCGGACACTGGCAACCGATTCCGCAGATCTGGACCCAGCCGCCCGGATCGTGCGCAAGTCCGAGCAGCATGATCAACCGATCGCCTGCAGGTCGAACACATACAGGCACGCCGGCACGGCGCTTCGGCGGCTAGCCAGCGCGCTGAATAGCTACCGGACGAACCCGAACACTGATACAAACCGGACGAAAACGGACCGGGGATGCATTGCCGAAGTGCCTGTGCTGGAGGGTTACTGGGTTAAGCGGCTGTGGCGGCTGGGCCTGTGCTGCTGCGGGAGAACCCTTTTCACTCATCATAAGTAGAAGGCAAGACAATGGCGCCTGTTATCACCTCGCTGACACCCTCTTCCGGTCCTGCAGCGGGTCTCAACTCTGTAATCATCACCGGCTCCGGATTCAGTGGTGTCGGCCCGTTGACCGTCCGGTTCGGCACGACGGCAACGACATTCACCATCGACTCCAATACACAGATCACGGCCATCGCACCGCCTGGAACCGGCACGGTGAACGTCACCGTACAGGCACTGCTGGACGGCACGAGCAACCCGCTGCCCTACACCTATGCTGGGGTTCCTACCTTGACCAGCATCAATCCGCCTTCGGGGTCGGCGGCCGGGGGGACGACGGTCGTGCTGACCGGGACGAATCTGACCGGCGCGACCGCGGTGAGTTTCGGTGGCACACCGGCAACCTCGTTCACCGTCAACTCGTCAACGCAGATCACGGCGGTGACGCCTGCCCATTCAGTTGGGACGGTGACGGTCAAGGTCACCACAGCCGGCGGAACGAGCAACAGTGTCACCTACACCTACGTCGCGGTGCCCACGCTGACCACGGTGGTGCCCAACGCCGGTCCGGTGACCGGCGGGACCACGGTCGTGCTGACCGGGACGAATCTGACCGGCGCGACCGCGGTGAGTTTCGGTGGCACACCGGCAACCTCGTTCACCGTCAATTCCTCGACGCAGATCACCGCCGTCGCCCCGGCCCATTCAGTTGGGACGGTAGCGGTCACGGTCACCACCGTGGGTGGAACGAGCAACAGTGTCACCTACACCTACGTCGCGGTGCCCACGCTGACCACGGTGGTGCCCAACGCCGGTCCGGTGACCGGCGGGACCACGGTCGTGCTGACCGGGACGAATCTGACCGGCGCGACCG
>NZ_WJIC01000026.1:0-9347 GCF_009649815.1 Nocardia sp. SYP-A9097 | reverse complement strand
ACCGCGGTGAGTTTCGGTGGCACACCGGCAACCTCGTTCACCGTCAATTCCTCGACACAGATCACCGCCGTCGCCCCGGCCCATTCGGCCGCGACGGTGCAGGTGACCGTCACCACCGTGGGTGGAACGAGCAACGGTGTCGCCTACACCTACGTCGCGGTACCGACACTGACCACCATCGCCCCGAACGCCGGTTCGGTGACGGGCGGGACGACGGTCGTGCTGACCGGGACGAATCTGACCGGCGCGACCGCGGTGAGTTTCGGTGGGACACCGGCGACCTCGTTCACCGTCAATTCCTCGACACAGATCACCGCCGTCGCCCCGGCCCACGCGGCCGGAACGGTAGCGGTCACGGTCACCACAGCCGGCGGAATGAGCAACGGTGTCGCCTACACCTACGTCGCGGTGCCCACGCTGACCACGGTGGTGCCGAACGTGGGACCGGTGACCGGCGGGACGACGGTCGTGTTGACCGGGACGAACCTGACCGGCGCGACCGCGGTGAGTTTCGGTGGGACACCGGCGACCTCGTTCACGGTCGACTCGGCCACCCAGATCACCGCCGTCGCCCCCGCCGGTTCGACGGGGACGGTGCAGGTGACCGTCACCACTGTGGGCGGGACCAGCAACGGTGTCTCGTTCACGTATGTCGCGGTACCCACCCTGACCACCGCGGTACCGAACACCGGTTCGGTGACCGGCGGAACCACCGTCGTGGTCATGGGCACGAACCTGACCGGTGCCACGGCGGTGAGTTTCGGTGGCACACCGGCGACCTCGTTCACCGTCGACTCGGCCACCCAGATCACCGCCGTCGCCCCCGCCGGTTCGACGGGGACGGTGCAGGTGACCGTCACCACCGTGGGTGGGACCAGCAACGGTGTCGCCTACACCTATGTCGCGGTACCCACGCTGACCACGGTGGTGCCGAACGTGGGACCGGTGACCGGCGGGACGACGGTCGTGTTGACCGGGACGAACCTGACCGGCGCGACCGCGGTGAGTTTCGGTGGGACACCGGCGACCTCGTTCACGGTCGACTCGGCCACCCAGATCACCGCCGTCGCCCCCGCCGGTTCGACGGGGACGGTGCAGGTGACCGTCACCACTGTGGGCGGGACCAGCAACGGTGTCTCGTTCACGTATGTCGCGGTACCCACCCTGACCACCGCGGTACCGAACACCGGTTCGGTGACCGGCGGAACCACCGTCGTGGTCATGGGCACGAACCTGACCGGTGCCACGGCGGTGAGTTTCGGTGGCACACCGGCGACCTCGTTCACCGTCGACTCGGCCACCCAGATCACCGCCGTCGCCCCCGCCGGTTCGACGGGGACGGTGCAGGTGACCGTCACCACCGTGGGTGGGACCAGCAACGGTGTCGCCTACACCTATGTCGCGGTACCCACCCTGACCGCCGCGGTACCGAACACCGGTTCGGTGACGGGCGGGACGACCGTCGTGCTGACCGGGACGAACCTGACCGGCGCGACCGCGGTGAGTTTCGGTGGCACACCGGCGACCTCGTTCACCGTCGACTCGGCCACCCAGATCACCGCCGTCGCCCCCGCCGGAACGGCGGGGACGGTGCAAGTGACCGTCACCACGGCGGGTGGGACCAGCAACGGTGTCTCGTTCACGTATGTCGCGGTACCCACCCTGACCGCCGCGGTACCGAACACAGGTTCGGTGACGGGCGGGACGACCGTCGTGCTGACCGGGACGAACCTGACCGGCGCGACCGCGGTGAGTTTCGGTGGCACACCGGCGACCTCGTTCACCGTCGACTCGGCCACCCAGATCACCGCCCTCGCCCCGGCGGAGGCGGCGGGGACGGTGCAGGTGACCGTCACCACCGCGGGCGGGACCAGCAACGGTGTCTCGTTCACGTATGTCGCGGTACCCACCCTGACCACCGCGGTACCGAACACCGGTTCGGTGACCGGCGGAACGACGGTCGTGTTGACCGGCACGAACCTGACCGGTGCGACCGCGGTGAGTTTCGGTGGCACACCGGCGACCTCGTTCACGGTCGACTCCGCCACCCAGATCACCGCCGTCGCCCCCGCGGCCTCGGCGGGAACGGTGCTGGTGACCGTCACGACCGCGGGTGGGACCAGCAACGGTGTCTCCTACACCTACGTCGCGGTACCCACCCTGACCACCGCGGTACCCAACGTCGGATCGGTGACCGGCGGAACCACGGTCGTGCTGACCGGCACGAACCTGACCGGTGCGACCGGGGTGGATTTCGGTGGGACACCGGCGACCTCGTTCACCGTCGACTCCGCCACCCAGATCACCGCCGTCGCCCCCGCGGCCTCGGCGGGAACGGTGCTGGTGACCGTCACCACCGTGGGCGGGACCAGCAACGGTGTCTCGTTCACGTATATCGCGATACCCACCCTGACCACCGCGGTACCCAACGCCGGATCGGTGACCGGCGGGACGGCCGTGGTGCTGACCGGCACCGCTCTCACCGGCGCCACGGCGGTGGATTTCGGTGGCACACCGGCGACCTCGTTCACCGTCGACTCCGCCACCCAGATCACCGCCCTCGCCCCCGCGGCCTCGGCGGGAACCGTGCTGGTGACCGTCACCACCGCGGGCGGGACCAGCAACGGCGTCGCCTACACCTACGTCGCGGTACCCACCCTGACCGCGGCGGTGCCGAACGTGGGACCGGTGGCCGGCGGGACGACCGTCGTGCTCACCGGGACGAACCTCACCGGCGCCACCGGGGTGGATTTCGGTGGCACACCGGCAACCTCGTTCACCGTCGACTCCGCCACCCAGATCACCGCGGTCGCCCCCGCGGGTTCGGCGGGGACGGTGCTGGTGACCGTCACCACCGTGGGCGGGACCAGCAACGGCGTTGCCTACACCTATGTCGCCCTGCCGACCCTGACCGCCATCGTTCCCAGTTCAGGGCCGGTCGCAGGTGGGACGACAGTCGTGCTCACCGGGACGGACCTGACCGGCGCCACGGCGGTGAATTTCGGTGGCACACCGGCAACCTCGTTCACCGTCGACTCCGCCACCCAGATCACGGCAGTGACCCCTGCCGGTACGGCGGGGACCGTGCTGGTCACCGTCACCACCGCAGGGGGAACGGTCGATGGTGTCTCCTTCACCTATGTCGCGGTACCGACCCTGATCGCGGCGGTGCCGAACGTGGGACCGGTGGCCGGTGGGACGACGGTCGTGCTCGCCGGGACGGACCTGACCGGCGCCACGGCGGTGAATTTCGGTGGGACACCGGCGACTTCGTTCACGGTTGATTCCGCCATCCAGATCACCGCCCTCGCCCCGGCGGAGGCGGCCGGAACGGTACAGATCACCGCCACGACCGGGGGTGGCACCAGCAACGGCATCGCCTTCACCTACATCTGAGAGAGAACGCGACTGGACCGTCGGTCGGCCACGGCCCGCCGGCGGCTCAGCCGCGTCGGGATCGAAGCTCTGCCTATGCGGCCGGTGCCTTCCCCCGATGCCACCAGAGTCCGACCCGCCCAAAGGCCCGGTCCGCACGGTCGCTCGTCGACCTGGACGAACCCTGAGGCTTTGGTGTTGCGGCTGGATCGTCAGGACTTGGCTCACGGGCAGCGAACGTCTCGCGATGCCAACAAATTTCCCGATTGGTGACCGATTCCGATCCACGCAGTCGTCCGGAATTACCATTGGCGATGGGTCAGCAAACACCTATCATTCCCGCTTTGCTGACCTGCCACGTGTGGCCGTTCGGAATCCATGGCCGCGACATTGCGCAGTGCTGCCAGCGGCATTCCTGACGGCACTGCCGCTTCGAAGCTACGGTAGCCGTGAATGAGGGTGATTCTCGTCGTGCCAGTCCTTGTGGCGTGCACCCTATGGCCAATATTCACCATTTTGCCCCTTTTGCGCGAATAAACCCTGTGACACGCCGATCATGCGGCCGTACTTGACGTCCTGGTCCACGATGGATAGATTTCCCGCCTGGCTCCCATCCGCGCGCCGCGCGGTACCGAATACCGTGTGGTTCGCAAGTATGATCTGCGGGGATGTCGACTTGCACGGACAGAGAACATGACGCGATGATTGTCCTGATCTATACACGCGATCAATGCTGCAATTGTTCGAACCTCGGCAGGTCCCGTTGATTCTTCCGAAATTCTACAGCGCAGGGCGGATGCCAGTCATCTGCAATGCCGTCATACAGTGAGGTGAAATGAGCACGAACCCATTCGACGACGAAGACGGCCGGTTCTCCGTTCTGATCAACCACGAAGAACAGTATTCTCTATGGCCAAGCTTTGCCGATATTCCGAACGGGTGGCATCGAGCGTTCGGCGAGGACAGCCGAAATGCCTGCATGGAATACATCGAGAAGAACTGGACTGATATGCGTCCAAAAACTCTGAGACAGTCAATATCCGCCGATGCCCCACAGCTCAGGTTGCTGACGCTTGACCCGAGATTGGATTAGCGCGTACGTGCGAGAATTGCACCCGCCACAAGACGATAGCGTTTACAGAAAGGCTTACCGAGCATCGGCCGAGTCCGCCTACATACGTTGAAGGCCGATAGTCGAGCAAGGTTGCTAGTGTCGGAACTCGATTAATCTGAGGACAAGAGGGAACCAGAAAGCAACGAGTAGCAACACTCACCTTGTATATCTCTGGGCGTATCACCGTAACTCCCAAGCCGCAGATGTGGCTTGGGAGTTAAAATCTCTTTCCGCATGAAAGGTAATCTATGGGCTCAGGCAAACATGGAGCTCCCCACCTGCCCCGATACAAAATGGTGTCCGTCATCGTCGCGGGAATAGTCCATTGACGTTCGGGCTGGCGGGAACGGGGCTCGCGAACGCCGCGGATACCGAGAACATATTTCAGCCCGACTCGTCTCAGACTGACCTGTCTCAGTCCGAAGGACCACAGCCTGACCGGCTCCGTGGCGACGAGCCTCGGTCCGACCAGCCGGTGCAGCGGCCCGCGGCCGAAGCACCCAATGTGCATCCGTACCAGGGGCTTCGGATTCCGGATGACACGCTGAGTTCGCTGCAGTGGGCGCGGCCGATGCCGGAGAACAAGTACCTCGCTCCCTTGGGAGAGTTGCATGCGCCCGTACCGGTAGCCCCAGTGCCGCCAATTGCGCCCCCGCCTGGCAAATTGCGCTTCGGTGACGTGCAAGTCGATTCACCGGAGTGGCTGAATCGTGAGCAGGCAATCCAGCTGAACGATGGCGCCGCCCAAGCCGAGGCAGCCACGGCAACCTTCCTCGACTCGATCGGAATGGAACGCAGCCGATCCGACCGCGTCTCAGGAGAAGTAATTGGCGGCGCTGTGGTCGGCGTAGCGGCAGGGGCAGTAGCGGCGAGCCCCTTCGGGCTGTTCGGTGGGGTCGTCGGCGGCATGATGGGTACGGCGATCGGCCTGCCATTTGCACCGATCGGCCTTGCGGCGGTTCCCGTAGGAGCTGCCTACGGTGCGGCCCTCATGGAGGTTCCAATTGCGGCCATCGGCGCCGGCATAGGCGCATCTCTCGGCGCGGTACATGCACTCAGCGCACCCCCGCGGACGGTTGGCGACTGACACGCAGTCGTCGGTCCGGAGACCGTTTGAAGGGTTTGGGGAGCCTGACCACGCCGCAGGCTCCCCACCCAAAAATCGTTCGGCAACCACTGTCCGATCAGCCACCTCAAACGAGGATTCGAACTGCGCCGCAGCTGGATACGCCCCCGCACTTCAATATGGCCGCGAAGCTTCGATGATAGAGGGGCTCGATGAAACCGCAGTACGCGTATCGGCGGGTCAACAACCACGGGCTTATCCGCCTGTTCGGCACATGGGGTCCAGTGGCGCTAAAAGTCGCGCTAAAGAGCAAGGTGGTGTGGCTGACGCGGACGAAAGGACGCGGCCCGATCCTGTCGGTTGGGGTGATGGCCTGAGGTTCCGCTGCCCCGGTCCAGAGAGGGGGCAGCGGAAACGGGTCAGTTCGCCATGGATGGTTGTGCCTTCGGAGCGACAACGACCGCCACGGCCAGTATGAGCGCGCCCGTCATGCCCGTGATGCCGAGTTGATCGCCGAGCAAGTACGCGCCGAGGACAGCGGCTGTCAGTGGTTCCAACAGTGTGACGATCGTCGCGACCGTGGCATTGACGCTGCGAAGACCGCGGAAGTACAGCGTGTAGGCGACTGCTGTCGGGGCTGTGGCCAAGCCCAGGAGCAGTCCGAGTGAGGCAAGGCTGGGGTGAAACGTCATGCCGGTCGTCACCTCCGCGGCCGGTGCCAGTAGTAGGCCGCCGATGGTGAAGCTGATCCCGGTTGTCGCGAGATCATCCAATGCGGGTATCGGATGAGCGCCCAAGAGTGTCACGGCCACGAACCCTGCCGCGGCAAGTAGCGACAAACCCGCACTGCCGAGGACAGCGGTGACGGCAAATCCGCCCGAGGGCAGTCCGACGAGCAGTGCGAGGCCGGCCAGTGATAGGGCGATCGTGGCGATCATCCAGCGATTGACTTTGCCTCGGCCCGTGATCTGTTCCGTCGCCAGCATGAGCACCGGGCCCGCTGCGATCGTGGTCAGGGTGGCCAGACTGACGGAGGTCAGCCGCACTGCGCCGAAGTAGCAGCCCTGGAACAGCGCGGATAACCCCGCGATCATGATCAGACGAGTCCATGCCGCGCGCCCCCGGGGAAGAGGCCGTCTCGACAGCATCAAGAAGACTGCGATGATCGCGCCACCGAGGAGGAGTCGGTAGGCCGCGACCGCGAGTGGTGAGAGCCCCACGACAGTAGTGAGCAGGCTCCCGAACAGCCCGCCGGTTCCCCATAACACTCCGGAGGTGACCAGGCAGACCAGTCCGGTATTGGATCGGCGGTGTGCAGCCGCCGACGATGTATGCATAAGAATTCGCGCTCCTGCGACGAGAGGAATGGGTCGCGGAAGCGGGGCTCAATGATCCGTGTGGGAACCGCACGCCGGCCGTGGTCGGCTCAACGCGCTGGGAAATCGGCCCCGCTCAGAAGCGGGGCGGCGCCAGGATGAGAAGCGGTCGATGCACGTCGCCACTGTACCCACCGCGGGAAGCGCTGGTTGACCGAGTTCCCGGGGTGCGGGCGGCCATCGTCGGATACGTGAACTGCTCCCCTGAGCGTTGTCGGTCGCACGCAGATTCCCTGGGATCTCGTTGTGGGGTGCAGTCTTTCGCAGGATCGTCCAGATCCGCGAAAAGTCGCGCTAAGGATTTACCGCAGATAAGAACATATTATCTGCGGTAGAATGGGTGGAGGTACCCGAGCGACGTGGCTGTCAGGTTTCGAAGTCGTCTTCAGTGATGTTCGAAGTCCTGTTCAGTGGCCCTCCAGCGTCCGCTAGATGGTGGTCCGAGCAGTTTCGTGAGTCAGCTTCCTGAGCTTGGCCGGTATCGCCGTGCTGGCCGATGCCGGGTCCTCGTGTCCGGAGCTGCCGCGGATCGTGGCCTCCTACCCGGTGCGCCGCCCCCTCGAAGTGTCACCGCGGCCGCGGAGCTGTTCGTGCTGTGCGACAGCCTCACCGACGCCCTGGCCGCCACTGAATCGTCCGAGGCTCCGCCGAAGACGGGGACCGAGCGGGATCGGCACGAGGTCAGCGACGCGTAACGACCTCTCGCCGCGACAGGCAAGGTGGTCCGCCGAGCAGAGGCGGCGAACCGCCCGTCTCGGCGGCCCGCCCACCACGACGGTCAGCGGAGTAGTCACCCAGCCGAACGCCGCGGCCGGTGGATTCACTCGATACTTTTCGAACCGCAGCTCCCGCTCTGCCGTCCAGCCCAGTCCCCCGCCTCGCTACCGTTGCACACCCCGCAGAGGCTCTACCGCAGAAAAATTCGCGAGTCAGCGCAGGTCCGGAAGCTCGCAACGGCAGATTGCCCCTCGTGACGGGTCCCTACCAGTCGTACGGGCCCTATACATCTCCGGCGAATCGGTATGTGCCCATGATGCATTCGACCCCAGTGTTCAGCCCGCGGTCACCACTGCTGCGCGGGTCCACCGTTGCACGGGATGACCTGAACGACGCTCGTGAGGGTTCTGCCCTCGAGGGTTTGGCCGTCCAGACACATGGCTCCGTCGAGGCCATTGTGGAAAGTGTTGCCGGGGCCGGTGAACCACTCCTGCACGAGGCCGCCGTTGCACGGGATGACTTGAGCGACTCCGGTCAGGGAGATGCCGTCCATTGTCTGCGCGTCCAGGCACATACCTGGGTTGAGGCCGTTTCGCAGACTGTTGGCGGATCCGTTGATCCACTGCTGCGCGGGCCCACTGTTGCAGGTGATGACTTGAGCGACCCCCGTCAATGTGACACCGTCCATCGTCTGCGCATCCAGACACGTGCCCTGAACGAGCCCATTGACCAGCGTCATACTCGCCGCCGAAGCCGACGGCGCGCAGATCACCATTGCCGCGGCGGCCAGCGCGGCTCCTGTCCCGAGCAACCGCACCGGCTGTCGACTCCCCCGCTGCGCCGACGAACCGTCCGCCGACTGACCCACTCGAGTAACACGCGACTTCTTCATATGGTCCCCTCCGCGTCGCATCCCACATCTCGGAGCGACTTCCGTTGTAGCCGAACATCTTCCGTCCGACGCGAAGCGAAAGTATCCAGGCCAGCTTTCAAGATCCTTAACAACCTCATGCGCCCGGCCCGCCCGATCGCACTCGACAGTGTCGGGCATCGTCGTTTTGCCAATGACAGGCTGCCGCGTGGCGCCCGAGGTCGTGTGCCGGGGCAGCGCTGCCCGAAACCGACGGTGGCCCGGACGCCCCGCACGTCCGGCCAACCATCGATTCTTGACATCCGGATCTGGCCGACTCGGCCAGGGCGACATGCGGCAGAATGCAGAATGCAGAATGCAGAATGCAGAATGCAGAATGCAGAATAGTGCGTTCGGAGCGATCTACCCCACGGTCAGGCACCTTCTAGATTTTGCCCGCAATAGATTTACCAGCGTTGATTGGCTTGACCGTTGCACGGGTACGTGACGACCGGTGCCGGATCAGGGTTCGCCCCCTGAATATCGAGGCAGAAACCATTCATACCACTACGAATCTGCAGGCCGTCAGCTGACGCCGTAGACGACGCTACAGTCAATGCGGCGATAGCCGCCAGCAATAGAATGACAGATCTACGAATGCCTTTCAGCACGTTCTCTTCCCCTCCAGTTGCAGCCCCACCGGCAGCAACTCCGGATGGAGGCTAGTGGGTCGGATTTGAAGTCTTTGGACGGTCGGCCTTGGTGAGGATCTGCTCGGCGGTCTTGGTCCAGACGAACGGTTTCGCGCGGGGGTTCCAGCCGTTGATGAACTCGCGGATCTTGGTGGTC
>NZ_WJIC01000025.1 GCF_009649815.1 Nocardia sp. SYP-A9097 | reverse complement strand
CTTCCTGGATGAACCTGGTCGAGGTCTGGTTCGGCATCATCGAACGCCAAGCCATCCACCGCGGCACCTTCCGCAACGTCCGCGAGCTGACCACCAAGATCCGCGAGTTCATCAACGGCTGGAACCCGAGAGCGAAGCCCTTCGTCTGGACCAAGACCGCAGAGCAGATCCTGGCCAAGGCCGACCGCCGAAGAACTTCAAATACGGCCCACTAGGTATCCCGCTACTCACCACTGTCGGAATCATCGTGCTGGTTCTCGGCGCGATATTGATGATCGCGGGCCGGGCCGGGCACGCCGTCGGCGGTCGCCGCCACTACTACTGAGGATCACCCGATGCGACGCCTGCTGCCGGCGTTGCTGCTCGTGTGGCTGATCATCGGTGTGATCGCCGCCGGTCAACGCGGCTACCTCACCGATCGTGAACAGAACTGTGCCAGCGCAGGAACCATCTTCGTGCCTGCGATTGCGGGGCCGTTGAACTACGTCGGCGCAAATTCGAAGGTGAACAGCTGCCATGTACCCCAACCCAGCTCGTAACAGGACCTTTGGGCATTCCAGAGCACCACCGAGGAGGATTGAGGATCGCCTTCGTCGCCTTGTTCGCCGGAATCGTCGGTGGCTCGAGGCATATCCGCACCAACCCGAGCTGGCGGGACCGGCTCGAGTAACTGCCGCTGAAAACCGCACCGGCAGTGCACTATTCGATTCGACGGAGACAGGAAATGAGACCATACGCGGACGGATACCAGTACGAAGACGAAGACGGCTACGTACGAGTCCGTGGCGGCAGACGATCGAGAACGACCAGCGTCTTCACGCTGCTGATGTTCGCTTGGCTACTCGTCGGCGCCGTCGCCGGCGGACAACGGCACTATTACCAAAACCTGCCGGACAGCTGCGCGAGCACCGGAACGATCGCGGTGACCATCGCCGCCGGTCCGCTGAACTACCTCGGCGTGAACCCGGCGATCGAAAACTGCAATGTCACTGTCCCGCAACCCAGTCCGTGAACCGCGATGCCATATAGCTGGAGCGGTGCGGGCAGATGTGCCCCGGCGCTACACGGCTTGCGAATCCACTTCACCGAGGCTCTGCGCATGGGCTGGATGACCAGATCTACCCAGGACCTGGTGGTCGGGCTCGGCCGCATCGGCTATATCGCACGCGGTGCGGTCCTCGCGGGGATCGGAATCGCCGCTCTCGCGGCGTCATACGCCTATGACGCCGCCAACGCCAAAGGCGTCGACGGAGTCCTACGTGATTTCGCCCAAACAGCCTTCGGCCCATGGCTTCTGATCCTGGTCGCGCTGGGGTTGATCGCCTTCGGCGTCTTCTCCTTCATCGAGGCCAAGGGCGTCGCACCTTCGGCGGCATCCCGGTGTAGCTCGCGCACCCCTCAGTCGACCACGACTACTTCGAGAACGGCCGCGAGCATCCGCTGGCGGCCCGGTGGGCCCGAATTTCGACCACGTGCGCTGGCCGACCGCACATCAGTCTTGTAGCCAACGGGGTCGGTCGATCGTCCAGGCTGGAACGCCCCAGGGAATTCCGCGACGAAACGGTCCCAATCCAATCGGTCGGCGAGCTCATCAAGGTAGAGCTTCGCGACGACTTGCACCGCCGCGCCGTGCCGGTATCGCTCCGGCTCTTCCCTCAGGTCGGCGTCGACCACGTGACCGAGGTCGACGACGAACAGATGAGTGCGCCCATCAGCCTCGATCTGCCCGACCTCGAGCTACTGGCATGGTGCGCGCTCGCCGTCGCGAGCAGCGTTTCCTACCACCGGCTTTCGCTACCCGAGTCCGGAACGGCCACGCTGCTGGCCGAATTGATCACCGCGACGATCGACGCTCCCATCGTCCTGCCGCCCCGCGCCGAGGCGGTCCCGGACCGTCCCGCCCGGCTCACGCCCCAATCCCGCCGCCAGGCCCTGCTGAACGAGGCGATGCGCCTGTTCGCCCGGGACGGATTCGCCGGCGTGAGTATGGAGGACATCGGTGCGGGCATCGGCATCGCGGGCCCCAGCGTCTACAACCACT
The DNA here is from genome assembly GCF_009649815.1 of Nocardia sp. SYP-A9097. Lineage (GTDB taxonomy): Bacteria > Actinomycetota > Actinomycetes > Mycobacteriales > Mycobacteriaceae > Nocardia. The sequence goes on along the minus strand of NZ_WJIC01000025.1, from coordinate 105,407 downwards.
TCGCCGTCAAATCGGACCTGTTGACCCTGCTCAACGACCTCCCGATCATCCCGGTGCATGCGCGCCCCGGCGTGAACGCCGCAGTCCTCACCATTGGAGCCGAACTGCTCGGCATTGCGGAGTCGTCCGGACTGTAGGGCTTCGGCATAACACGCGAGCCGATCGTTGCACGCATTAGCAACCGATGGGCTAACGTCCCGGCTATGCGAGTCTCGAGGGTATTGAACCGATCAAGCTGGCTCCGCTCAGCGCGTGGCAGGAGAATCCGGGAACCAGCAATCCTGCCGCAATGGCGTCGTCCGGCAGTGAACCGGTCAAAGCGGTGGCGGAGATGGACGGCCGCACCCTCTTCGACAAGGTGTCGGCCCTGCTGACCGCCAATCCGGCCACGCCCGCCGACGATCCGGCCATGGCGCGCTTCGCGACCATCGGCATCAAGCCCTGGTTCAGAACGCCAAGCCCGGCCCGGAAACCGGTGCGGGAAACTGGCTTCCGATTCCGGCGAGCGGTGACTTCAGCCTCACCCTGCGCATGTACGCGCCGCACCCCTCGGTGATCGATTTCAGCTGGCAGCCGCCCGCCGTCACCCCGGTCAACTGACCCCATCGCAGTGAGCAAGGAGTAGCAGCATGACCGAAATACACAGCACGTGGACGCTTTCGCGACGATCGATGTTCGGGCTCGGCGCGGCGGCCGTAGCGGCAGTCGGCCTGGCCGCCTGTAGCTCCTCGGACGACAAGTCCTCGGGGAGTAAGACTTCCGCGGCGAACGACGTGAAATCCGTTGCCACCGACGCCTATGTCTTCGGCTACCCGCTGGTCCTGATGGACGCGACCAAAACAGCGGGCGCGCCCGTGAACAGCTTCGATCACGGTGTACCGCCGAACCCGAACGACCGCGACGTGGTCCGCCTGAACCTGGACACACTGTATTCGCAAGCGTGGCTGGATCTTTCGGCCGAACCGATGGTGCTGCAGGTGCCCGCCATGGACGCCGGCCGCTACTGGCTCATGCAGATCATGGACGCGTGGAGTAATACCGCCCACGACCCGAGCAGTGTCAAACCACAGGTCAAGGACGGGGTCACCGCACCGCCGTACACCTATGTGCTGACCGGGCCGGGCTGGTCCGGCACCCTGCCGCCGAACACCACCGAATTGAAGATGACCACGCCGACGGTGTGGATCATCGGTCGCATCCAGATCAACGGCGCGGCCGATCTGCCGAATGTGCAAGCGCTGCAACAGCAATTGAAGCTGGTGCCATTGAGTCGCTGGGCCGCCGGAGACGAGGGCGGCACCGTCAGCCGCCAGCACACCACCGATGCCGGCGCTGTCCCACCGGTCAAGGCGGTCGCGGCCATGGACGGAAAGACGTTCTACAACAAGATGTGTGCGCTCATGGCCGTCAACCCGCCCGCCCCGGCGGACGCGGCCGTCATGAAGCGGTTCGCCACCATCGGCATCAAGCCCGCCGCCCAATGTCGACACCCTCTCGACCGATGATCTGAACGCGGCGGCCACCGCGGCGGCCGAACAGATTCCCGCCTTCAAGAATCCCAAGGCCGAGGATTACAACGGCTGGCAGTTCGCCACCGATGTCGGCACCTACGGCACCGACTACAATCAGCGCGCATACATCGCGATGACCGGTCTGGGCGCCAACCTGCCGCAGGATGCGTTGTACCCCACCGTCTTCGGTATGGCCGACGAGAACGGCACCCCGCGCCGGTTCACCATCACCTTCCCCGCCGGGCAGTTGCCGCCGGTGGACGCGTTCTGGTCGATCACCGCCTACGACGGTGACAGCTTCTTCGTTCCGAATCCGGCCAATATCTACGCGGTCGGTCACGGCATCCCGCCGGTGCCGGGCCCCGACGGATCGGTGGTCTTCGCCATCCAGAGTGCCGACCCGGGACCGGCTGTGCCGCAGGGTAATTGGCTGCCCATCCCGGCTTCGGGCAAGTTCTCCCTCACGCTGCGGTTGTACGCGCCCAAGCCGCCCGCCATCGACGGCACCTGGCAGCCGCCGGCTCTGACACCCGTGGGCTGAGGACAGGCGTAATGGTCGGAGATGTATTGCCGCTGGCGGTCGGTGTAGCGCTCTCACCGATCCCGATAGTGGTCGCGATCCTGATGCTGTTGTCGGCGCATGCGGGCGGCACCAGCATCGGCTTCGGAATCGGCTGGGTGGCAGGGATTTTCGCCGCCGTCGGCATTGTCACCCTGCTGTCCGGGTCGATCGGCGGCACCGATGATTCGGAGCCGTCGGCCGCCCGTACCTGGATAAAGATCGGTCTGGGAGTGGTGCTGCTGGTCCTGGCCTTCGGACAGTGGCGGAACCGAGCCGACCCCTCGGTTCCGAAGTGGATGCAGGCCATCGACCAGTTGACGGTCCCCAAGGCCGCCGGGCTGGGTTTCGCACTGGCCGCCGTCAATCCGAAGAACCTGCTGCTGTGCGTCTCCGCCGGAGTCCTGATCGGCGGCGCGGACACCTCCGTCGTCGCCGAGCTCACCGCCCTGATCGTCTTCACCCTGATCGCGGCGGCGTCCGTGCTGATCCCGGTGATCGGCTACGCGGTCGCCGCGGACCGTCTGCGCCCCGCCCTCGACAGCCTGAAGAACTGGCTGCAGGCCAACAACCACATGGTGATGGCCATTGTCCTGCTGGTCATGGGCGCGGCGGTGATCGGCAAGGGCATCAACGGGCTGTGAGCCCCCGATCGATCTGAAGTTTCGCGAATGGAGCCGAGCATGCCCAACCCCTCCCTGCCGGGCCGCCTGGCCCGCATCACCATGAATGGCGAGCTGCCCGGCAGGGCCGATCTGCCGCTCATCTTCGATGAACTCGACTATCAGATGGCGTGCCAGGCATACCTGTGGGCGCTGCCGCTGGTGTCGTACGCGCAGTGGCAGAACCAGCATCGAGAAGTGTTCGGGGCCAACGAGGTAGACCTCGTGCACTATGTGAGCTATCGGGATCGACTCGGGCTCATCACCGCCAATGCCAATACCCCGTACATCGTCGGATTCTTCGATCTCGGCGTGACCGGGCCGCTGGTCATCGAGGTGCCGGAGGGACATACCGCCGGTGGCTTCTCCGATTTCTGGCAGCGGGAATTCGGCATCCCCGGTGAGATGGGCCCGATCAGGGTAGGGGCGGTGCGCACTTGATCGTCCCGCCCGATCAGGAAGCGCCGGCCGGGGAGTACTTCGTGCATCAGGCCACCGGACTCGATGTCATGTTCGGCTTCCGCACCCTGGTTCCCGACCCGGAGAAAGCACAGCGCCTCGTCGATCAGGTGCGTATCCGGCCACTGCACGGTGACGCGCCGGCCAACCGGCTCATCTCACCGGACAATCGCCCGTGGACCGGGGATCAGCCACGCGGACTGGACTATTGGGCTCGACTGCACGAGATCTATCAGCGCGCGATCGTCGACGAGCGCGATCGTTTCTACCTGCCATGCTGCGACAGCTCGGTATCGAGCAGGGTAAGCCGTTCGCGCCCGATGCCCGCACGACGGCGATCCTGACCGATGCCGCGGCCGCGGGTGAGCTTATGGCACAGGCGAATACGTTCGCCAAGCGCTTCCCCGACGCTCGCTACTGGCCGGACCGGAACTGGGACTCGCTTTTCATGATGGACCATTCGGACCAGCGCGGCACCGGCTATGACGAGCTACTCGAGCGCGCGGCGTATTTCTATGAGGGAGTTGCGTTCTCGGAGGCGATGAAGAGCAAGACCCCCGGCGTCGGTCAGGCGTAATGCGGTTCTACGGCCCCCTCGAACCGTACTTCGACCGCAGTTGGAAGCTCGGCGATATCGTCTCCGCCTGAAAGCCCGTGCGACGGCACCCCGGATCCGCCGGACTTTCCTTGCTCCTCCGCGCGGCTGCGGGCCGTTTCTACACTCCCTCAGCCGGCGGTTTCGGCTCGGAGCCCGCAGCGAGGCCGGGGACACCCCAGCCGTAGGCGAGCTTGTGTACCTCGAGGACGAACAGTGATTCGGTCGACAGCACGCTTTCGTGTGCGCCGATGTGCTGCTCGACGACCTCGACGAAATGTGCGATATCGCGGCAGATGACCTCGGCCATCACGTCGAACCGGCCGCTGGTCATCACGACGTAGCTGGTCTCCGGCAGCGCGGCGAGGGCTTCGCAGACCTCACGCGCTCGGCCCGCGCGTACCCGCACGCCGATCATCGCGAGGCGATCGAAACCGATGGCCAGCGGGTTGGCGATCCCGACAATCTGGAGGATTCCCGCGTCCTCGAGGCGTTTGGTCCGGTAGCGGATCGACGACGCCGGGATGCCCAGCTCATCGGCGAGATTGGCGAAAGAGCGGCGACCGTCAAGCTGGAGCGCGGCGACGATACGCCGGTCCAGATCGTCCATTTCATCGGCGCTGTCCACGATGTGCGAGCGTACCGGTCCGCCAGTCGCTCGCAGTCGACGGTTATCGCCCCGCGGGTAGCACCCCGACGACGGTCCTCCGTGCGTGAGATAACGGATTATCTTGCAGATAGCCGCGTGATACGCAACACTCAGCGATAGTCTTTGTTGAAATAACAAAAGTAGAGCCGAAAAGTCGTCTAATCGTGAAAGTTGTGGCTATGCAGAGAACTGTCTTCGAGCGGTGTCCTCCGAACGAGTCGGTGGTGCGGCACGCACTCCACGGCACCGAGCCCGGCGTGGTCTGGTTCGACGGGCTCACCCCGTCCGAGCACCCGGAGCTGACCGGCCAGATCGCCGCCGATCTGGTGATCGTCGGCGGCGGGTACACCGGGCTCTGGACAGCGGTGCGCGCCAAGGAACGTGATCCCGAGGCCCGGGTCGTGCTGTTGGAGGGCAAGCGAATCGGCTGGGCCGCGTCCGGCCGCAACGGTGGTTTCTGCAAGGTCAGCCTGACTCATGGCCGGGACAACGGCCTGCGTCGCTGGCCTGACGAGCTGGACGCCATCGACACGCTGGCCGAACGCAACCTCGCCGACCTCGCCGACACGATCGACCGCTATGGCATCGAAGCCGATGTGGAACGCACCGGGGTCATCAAGGTGGCCGTCGAACCGCACGAGGTCGAGTGGCTGCGAGCGCGCGACCGCGACGATCGCCAGGTCTACCTCGACTCGCAGGCGATGCGCGCGGCGGTGAACTCGCCGACCTACTTGGCCGGCCACTGGGACAAGAACGATCTGATGGTGCATCCGGCGAAGCTGGCACTGGAGTTGGCGCGCGTCGCGGTCGAACTCGGTGTACAGGTATTCGAGGAATCGTCCGTTATCGGGCTCGAGGAGCAGGGCTCGCACATGATGGTGCGGACCGCCGCGGGCTCGGTCCGAGCCGGGCGAGTTGCGTTGGGCACCAACGTGTTCCCATCGCTGCTGAAGCGGAACCGGTTCATGACGGTGCCGGTCTACGACTACGTGCTGGCGACCGAACCGCTTACCGCCACCCAATTGCGCGAGATCGGGTGGCAGGGGCGTCAGGGCATCAGTGATCTTGCCAACCAGTTCCACTACTACCGGCTCACCGGCGACAACCGGATCGTATTCGGCGGCTACGACGCCATCTACCACTTCGGGCGGCGTATTCGCCCCGAGTACAACGAGCGACCGGAGTCATTCCACACCCTCGCGCGGCACTTCTTCACCACGTTCCCGGCTTTGGAGGGAGTCCGCTTCACGCACCGCTGGGCCGGGGTGATCGACACCTGTTCGCAATTCTGTGCCTTCTTCGGAACCGCACACCGCGGCAAGGTCGCCTACGCCACCGGATTCACCGGCCTCGGCGTCGCCTCCACCCGGTTCGCCGGCGATGTGATGCTCGATCTGCTCGAGGGTGCCGACACCGAGCGCACCAGCCTGCGGATGGTGCGCAAACGACCGCTGCCGTTCCCGCCCGAACCCTTCACTTCGATCGGCATCAATGCCACGCGCTGGTCGCTGGCGCGTGCCGACCGTAATCAAGGCCGCCGCAATCTCCTTCTCCGTACGCTCGACGCCGCCGGCCTCGGGTTCGAATCGTGATCAGCCCCAACCTGATCGACGGCACCACGGCGACTACGAGCAGCGCCTCCACGCCCGCCAGGGGACCGCGGCCCGCGTCCGGGCGGCGCTACTGAGCCGCGGTGTCGGCGCCGATCAAAACGAGATCGCCGCCGACGTCCGCGTGAGTGCGCACCCGGCGCCGCCGCGCTACGGCCACGCCGCCCGCCGACCATCGGGAGGGGCGACTCGCGGAAAAGGGCCTGCGGACAGCACCTTCCGCGGAGTACTCAGCCGGCGGCTTCGAGGATGACGGTTGTGACGGCGTCGGGATTGGAGACCATCACGGCGTGGCTGGCGCCGGCGACCGTGGTGGTCTTGGCACCCATACGCTCGGCGAGCCACTGTTCCAGTGGGGCGCCGATGATTTGGTCATTGCCCGCGACGACGAACCAGCTGGGGAACTCGCGCCAAGCCGGTGGACCGGAGACGAATTGGAAGCGGGCCGCGTCACTGGGGCCTTGTACGGCGGCCATGACGCGGGCCCGCACCGGGTCGACATCGTCGGCGAAGTAGCGCACGAAGTCATCCTGCGGCAGGGTGAGCCTGCCCTGCGCATCGACGAGGAAGTGCTTCGTGGACTCCAGCGGCGGGAACTGCGGGGCGTGCTCGACCACCGTCTCACCCTCGTCGGGCGCGAAAGCCGCCACGTACACAAGCGACTTCACATTGGGTGCGCCGTGCGCGGCATTGGTGATCACGCATCCGCCGAACGAGTGACCGACCACGACGGTCGGTCCTCTGAGCTGGTCCAGGGCCTGGCGGACCTTGGTGACATCGTCGGGAATGGAAGACAGTGGCTGCTGGATGGCGACGACGTAGTGTCCGGCGTCCTGCAGTTGGGGAATGACTCGCTCCCATGAGGAGCCGTCGGCGATCGCGCCGTGGACGAGCAGAATGTTGACCATGCGGGCCTCCGATGTCGGTATCTACCGTGGATATGCCAACTGCTGATCACGCATTGCGTTCGTGCCCGAATCGGGCGATGGCTACTCTACCGTCGCGATGGTGAATCCGGTCAGCCGATCGGCTGCAGGTCACCGGGTTTCCAGGTCTGGTCGAAGAATGCTTGACCCGGTCCGTAGAGGCGCACGATGACGAAGTAGCCCTTGCCCGGCAGGGTGCGCAGCCAGTTGGTGTCGTCGGCCTTGCCGGGCGTGTCCGGGCCGAAGTAGATGTCATGCGACCCGTCGGCCTCGGCGGTGGGCTTGTCCATGGTGTTGATCGACGGAAAGCGTTGCCCGTTGGCCTCCCGGGCATCCTCCTGCCCCCGGCCGACGCCCTCATAGTTGCGCCGATGACCTGCAACTCAGCCGCGAAATGGGCGGCGGGTGACTCGGACACGCTGCCGCTCGGGATCCTGGTTGAAGCTGCCGGGAGCCGGAAACCCGTAGTGGCAGTGCCTTATTCGAATGACGCTCAGCTGTCATTTCCCCGATCCAGGATGCCCTCGAGAACACGACCGGTCACTGCAGCCGCTGACTCGCCTGGTCGGTAGTCCACAGCAGCTGAATTGAGAACGTGCACAATCATTTCCACCTCATCGCGGCTAGGCGGCGGGTCGAGTGTTGCGCTGGCGAGGGCTGGCTCGGGCCAACTTCCTGGCGAAACTGACGCATTATTTTGCCGAGGTCAATGCGATCCACCGATTCCGTGAGGGCAACGAGCGTGCGCAGCGGGCATTCTTCCGCCAGTTGGGAGCAGAGGCCGGCTGGTTGATCGACTGGTCGGGTTTGGATCCCGAGGAAAACACCCGAGCCTCGATGGCGTCACTGCGTGGAGACAATAAGCCCCTGCGGGAACTGTTCGATCGGTTGGTGTCGCAACTGTAGTTGGACCGGACCGCTACTGATCGAGTCGAGACTGGGTTCCATGCCCACCGGGGTCCGGATGGAGCGGTGCAGCAGCCGGGCGTCGAATAGCAGTACCTTGCCCGCTGTCGTTGGGACCGTGGTGAATTCGCAATCTGTCAGGCGCGGATTGTGTCATATGTAGGTTTCCTTCGGGATATGGGTTGGCCGTCGGCCACCTCGGCCACAAGGTCGGTCCATCGGCCGGCCATCACCGCCAAGGAGAGTGCGGCGGCGACCTCCTGCGGGATGCCTGACGGCTTCCGGACCGGAATTTCGTTGTGTACGAGCTGATCTGCGCATCGTGGGCTGAATCGGGTGGGCGGGCAATGCTCTGGAGGGCCGGCACAACCACGATGATTTCCATGTCAATTCTTTCGGACACTCGGAAGGCTGAAGCCTTGCGGGGCGCGTTCAACATGGTGATTCGATTGATCGGGGTCGCGGTCGCGGGTATGGCCGCGATGCTCATTCTCGGCGGGTGCGATTACATAGGCGGGACCTCGGCGCATGCCGATGCTTCGAGTGGAGCCGTTATGGCCGATTCCATGGGTGTCGCGGCGAATGTGCGGTCGGTGCCCAACGGAGCGACGCTCAACGTGTTGTGCAAGGTGCCCAGCCAGAACGTTTACAAGGTCAGGTACGACTGGCACATCGGGTACATGGACACCTCCGATGTGGCTCTCGATCACGGCACCGCCGCCGATCTCGATGTGTGCGGCTGACGCCGCTGTCGTCTCGAATCCCGTTCTCATGTTTGCTCGTTGGTTACTGCGGGGTTCTGGAGCCGCCGGCAACCCGCCTGAAATGGGAAATCCCGGCTACGCCCTGCTGGGCGGTATGCCGGGATTTTGTTGTGCGCGAGGCGGTACTTGAACCTCTGGATCCGCCAGCTGGTGACGCATATTGGTATGTGGTGACGCATATTGGTATGTGAGGAGAATCTGAGGGTGACGGTTGGTCGAGTCAACTCCTTTCTCGGTTGAGGTGTCGTGCGATGGTTCGTGTTCGGCGAGGGGGTGTGGTTCGCCGGTGAGAAGGGCAAGTGCGGCAGCGACTTCCGAGAGTGATACGCGGACGTAGGTGAGGGTGGGGCCGTCGGATCGGGTGGGTTCGGTGTGGCCTGCGAAGGCACGGGCAGTGGCGTTCGACCCAGGTGAGTGTGGTGTGGCGGAGCCAGTGGGCGGTGATCTGCAGTGTGGCGACCCAGGGGAGGTGTTTGCCGATACGTTCCCAGAGGTGGTCGTATCGGCGGTGCGTGAAGGGTCGGACATCGCGGTGGCGCAGTAGTCGCTCCTGTGGTGCGCCGCCGCGTTTGCTGTGGCGCACGAGTGCGCACATGAGGGTAGGGGAGACGGGCTGCCATCGGTCGGATTGGTCTTTTCGCGGAGCCAGATGAGGCGGTGGTCCGGGTGAAGGTCGATGGGGCGTAGGGCGAGTGCGCCGCTGCGGCGGCAGGCGGTTTCGAGGTGGAGCCGCAGGATGAGGGTGTCGAGGTCGGGGTCGTTGCCGGTGGTTTCGACGGTGTGGGCGATCTGCCGGAGTTGATTCGGGGCGAGCGAGGTGCGTGGGCTGGGTGCGCGGCGGGGGCTGTCGATGGTGGTGGCGCTGTGGTGGCTCGGGTACCCGCGTGGTTGCGCCCCCTGTGTCGTGGCGCGCGCGACGATAGGGTGCGGACCGACGACCAGGAAGCAGGCCATGAACTCAGAGTCGCCAGTTGCTATGCCAACTCCCGTCGCGGGCGGTGCCCGTCCGGTACGGGCCGCGATCGTGGTCGGTGCGCTCGGGGTGGTGTTCGGTGATATCGGTACCAGCCCGATCTACACGATCCAGACCGTGTTCAATCCGGGCGACCCCCATCCGGTGCCGATCGGTACGAACAATGTGTACGGCATTGTGTCGCTGATCTTCTGGTCGGTGATGCTCATCGTCACCCTGACCTATGTGACGCTCATGATGCGCGCCGACAATGACGGCGAGGGCGGGATCATGGCCTTGATTACGCTGCTCCGCCGGATGGGTGGAGCCCGGGGTAAGGCTGCCAATGGGTCATTTCGGCCGAAAGGCGATCACACGCGGCTGGCTGGGACTGGTGTTGCCGGCGTGCACGCTGAGCTATCTGGGCCAGGGCGCGCTGCTGCTCGGTGACGAGAATGCGGTGAGCAGCCCGTTCTTCCTGCTGGCACCCGGTTGGGCGCGGCTGCCGATGGTGTTGCTCGCGACCGCCGCCACGGTGATCGCATCGCAAGCGGTGATCACCGGCGCCTATTCGGTCGCGTCGCAGGCCGCGCAGCTCGGGTATCTGCCGCGTTTGCGGGTGGCGCACACCTCGGAGTCCACCATCGGCCAGATCTACGTGCCCTGGATCAACTGGGTTCTCATGGTTTCGGTGATCACGCTGGTGTTCGCGTTCCGCAGTTCGGCGGCGCTGGCGTACGCGTTCGGCATGGCGGTGACCGCGACCATCACGATCACGACGCTGCTGTTCTTCTATATCGCTCGGGTGAAATGGGGTGCCCCGCTGTGGCTGGTGCTGCTCGGTGCTGTTCCGCTGTTGGCGGTGGATCTGCTGTTCCTGGCGGCGAATATGACGAAACTGGTGCACGGCGCGTGGTTGCCGCTGCTGATCGGCATCACCGCATTCACCGTGATGACCACGTGGGCGCGGGGACGCGAGGTCGTCACCCGCGCCCGTGAGGCCAAGGAAGGGCCGCTGGGCGCGTTCATCGCGGGGCTGCCCGGCCACCGGCCGTCGCTGGTGCGTATTCCCGGTACCGCGGTGTTCCTGAACCGCGGCGACCAGACCACACCGCTGGCGATGCGTGCCAATGTCGAGCACAATCGCGTGCTGCACGAGCATGTGGTGATCTTGTCGATCGATACCGTGCCGGTACCTCGGGTCCTCGATTCCGAACGTACCGAGATCGATGCGCTCGGCTACACCGACGACGGAATCATCCACGTCACAGCACATTTCGGATATATGGAGACCCCGAACGTCCCGCATACGCTGCGGCTGCTCGACCCGGCCAGGACCGAAGGGCCGATCTTGGTCGACGGAGCGTCCTACTACCTGTCGAAAATAGAGCTCAAGAAGGGCACGGCGCCGACGATGGCGGCCTGGCGTAAACATCTGTTCATCGCCACCTCCTACATCACCGCCGACGCCGCCGAATACTTCGGCCTACCCGGCGAACGCACCGTGATAATGGGTTCACGGATCGACGTGTGACATCATTGGTCCTTGCCGATTTCCTTGCTGACGGCTTCCTGATAGATATCGGCATAGGTTCGTTGGTCTTTGATCAGATCGTCGCAGAAGGCCGCGACGTCATTGCCGACGAGTTCCAAGACGCCCTTGTCTGCGGCGATGCCTTCCTCGAAGAAGTCGAGAATTCCGGAGAGCAAGCCACCCTCGACCAGATCGACCGGCCCGACTTTGAAGAAGTACTTTTGAATCTCCTTGTAGGCAATCTGGTAATCGGACGGGAGCGCTTTGACGCGCGCCATGTGTGCCCGCCACTCTCGCTTGCCTTCGATGATGTCGCGGATGCCCACTTTATCCTCCCAACTTCTTTGCGATGTTCTTGTTCAGCTGATCGCGCCACTTGTCTCGATAACTCTTGGCTCCTTGCCCGCCGGCGATCGCCGCGCAGAAGCCTTTGATGTCGGTGCCCAGTGCGTCGTCGATACTCTGGCCGTCCGACGCTGTTTCCTCGAGCAGTCCCAGGGCCCCGTCGAGGATGGGCATCAAGTTGCGACCGGTGATGTCCGAGTACGGCGAGAGTTGGATCTTGATCTCTTCCCACGCCGCTCGATACTCGGCCGGGAGAACCTCGGCTCGAGCTTCGAAGGCTTGGTATTCCCTGGTGAGATCGCTGCCCGTGACCTTCTCCCAGAAATTCATGCTTGGCTTCCTTTGAGCTCATTGATGCGTGCTGAGACGTATTCCCATTTCACCCAGAATGTCGCGAGCTCTTTGCGTCCCGCGTCGTTGAGTGCGTAGAACTTGCGCGGCGGACCGACTCCGGAAGGTCGTTTCGAAACATCGACCAGGCCATTCTTCTCCAACCGCAGCAGGATGGCGTATACCGTCCCTTCGATGACATCGGCGAATCCGAGTTCATTCAGTCGGCGCGTGATGGCGTAACCGTATGTCTCCTCGGTGCCGATGATTTCGAGGACGCAGCCCTCGAGTGTGCCTTTCAACATCTCCGTCAAGTTGTCCGTGGCGTCCTCCTTTGCTCGAGCCACCGCTATTCAGTGGTACTGACTACCACTAGACTGCATCGCAGAGTAGATGTCAAGGCGCCACCCGTTGTCGCTTGCGCGGCCGCTACTCAGTGCTACTGTATACCGGTAGCTAGTAGCACCGAGTAGTGCGAGGAGGCAGAGCATGGGCACGCAGATGACGACAACACAAGCCTTGACGATCCAGGTGCACGATGCCGGGGGCGGGTTCGCGATCGATCGGGCGGCGGCATTCGCCGGCATCACGATTGCGACGGTGTGTGACTATCACCAGCATGGCTTGGTCGATGAACCCGAGCTCGACGGCTCCGGTTGTCGCCGCTACCGATCCGCGGAACTACTGCGGTTGGTGCAGGTCCGAACGCTGGCGGCGGCGGGCATACCGCTGGCCGAAATCGGTGATCTGCTCGACTATTTCCGTCATATCGAGCGTGTTCTCGACGGCTCCCGCGTGAGGGAATCGGAAGATTTGTTCGCGTGACGGTGTCGGATTTGTCAGGGGCTGAAGAACATTCGAGCCCGGGTTCCAGGATGGAGATCCGCAGCTGGGATCAGTGGGACTGCTTATCCGTGTCGGACCGCGGGTCGATGCGTCCAACCGGTGCGAGAGCGATGCCGAAGTCGCGGTGACCGAGGCGGTATGACTCCATGGTCGCCGCGATCCCGGTTCGGTGCTCGAACGAGTCGTGGCGTGGCTGGGGCTGACGGGTTTGGGGTACTACGACACGTTCGTGCGTCACGACCCCGCGCTCGTGGACGGTATCGGGCGCGTGGGGCGGCGGATCGATCACTCGACGACCCGGCGTGCCGGGTGGCGCTGAAAACACGCCGATTGCGCGGCGGGGCCGGCGCGATGACCGTCAAAGATCCGTCAAACCGGGTTCGGGGATCTTGCCGGGGGTTGCTCGATGGGGTGATATGCCAGTTGTGACTACAAACGTCGGCCCGCGGCGCACCGTGCGCGCCTTTGCCGACGTAGCCCGGCACCGAATCGAGCGAATGCCGTCCGCGTTGGAGCTCTTCGGCTTCCAAAGTGAGGACGAGCCGCCGAGTCCGGTGTAGCCCGAGCCGTCATATTCCTTGCCGCGCAACATATCCGCGCGGCGTTGTCGCCGCTGTCCGTGCGACGTTCCATCCCCTCCCGCGACGGTAATCGCGAACTTCTCGTGTGCTTCGCGCCTCGGCGCGGCACACCCTTCCCCATTGGAGAGCTATGTCCGCACCTGTGTCCGGCGCCCGTACCGTCCTCGTGACCGGCGCCGATACGCGCCTCGGTTTCGCGACGGCGCAGCGGGTGATCGCGGATGGCGACACCGTCATCGCGCACATCCTGGACAAGAACCACGCCGACGAGACGATGCGGCGCCTTCAGGCCGAGGCCGAGCCCGGCCGGGTACGCATGGTGCAGGCCGATTTCGCCCGGCTGGCCGAGGTCGAGGAACTCGGCCGCACGCTGGCCGCGGAATTGACCCGTCTGGACGCCCTGATCAATGTCGCGGCGATCGCGGCTCCCGACGCGCGTTCGCACACCGAGGACGGGCACGAATTGACCCTCCAGGTCAACTATCTCGCGCCGCACCGCCTGACGATGGCATTGCTGCCCGCGCTCGCGGCGGCCCGGGGCCGCGTCGTGGCCGTCACGTCGAAACTGCATGCCGCCGGAAATATCGACTACACGGATCTGGACCGTAAGCGCGGCAGCTACACCCCGTTGGCCATCTACGCGCAGTCCAAGCTGGCCCTGACCATGTTCAGCCGTTCCCTGGCCGAGACCGGACCGGACGGACTGCTCTCGGTCAGCGTGCATCCGACCGATTTCGAGATCGACCTGCCGCGACTGCGCAGCGATCGCACCGCACCACTGGACGGGGCCGCGTCCGTCCTGGTCCAGCTGTCCGTGCCCAGCACCCAGGTAGTGAACGGCGGATATTACGAGGGCGAGAAGCCTGCGAACGCCGCAGCGCTGGTGCGTAATTCTCGTGCCCGCACCCGGCTCGCCGCATGGAGCAACCAGCTCGCGCACACCGCCTGACCACTTCAGCGATCCCACGGAGGAATCCCATGTCCAAACGAGCCAGAAAGAAGCGCGCCCGCCGCAAGAAGAAGGCCGACCACGGCCACCGGCCCTGCCAGCGCTGACCGACCTCCGGCGCAGCCTTCACCGGCATGTCAGGGGTGCGCCGAGGACAGGAGCCGCCGCGAGTCCGAAAGGGCCGCGGCGGCTTCACCGTATAGATCTTGCAAAGAAGCAGGTCACCATCGCCAAGGGTGCGTCAAAGCAGCTATTGACACTGCTCGAACACGCCTAGCGTGCAATTGCAGGCCGGAGCTTTTCCGGGCAGTGAGGAGATGGTTCGAATGGCCGGCGATGTCGACTCGGTGATGTTGGATGAGCTGGCAACCCATTGCCACGTCGTCGAGATTCTCGACCTGCTCTCCGAATCCGGTTGCAATCCAGCGCTTCTCGCGAGATTCGTACCAGCACCGAGCGCGGACCTCACCTCAGCCCTCCGCCTGATCGCAGCGCATGGACTCCTGGCCACCGGCGACCGCGGCGACGATGCCCACACTGGTCGCGGGCCGCTGCGACTGACCGACCGGGGCGAGGCAGTCGCCCGGGCGCTGGCGAACCGCACGGTGAACACGACCGCTCACACCGGTGACCGGGCCGCAAGGCATGGTTCGGTCCTGGGAAGAACCACCGGCCGAGTACTGCACTTGCGCCGCACCACAGCGGCAGCGATTCCCACAACGTCTCGAGCATGACAATGCCCAGCGCCGGAGTCCGGCCGATGCTGTGGAATGGATGATTCCGGACAGCATGTTCGATAGATTGCCGAATATTGCTGCGGGAAAGCTCATTCCAGTTCGATCAGTCGCAACAGGCGCACTCGTCGCTGGTGCCGGTGGGAGTGCCTGCGGTCAGGGTGTTCGGGGCGGGACAGCAGGTGTCGCCGCGCCAGGCGTTGACGCCTTCCTTGACCGCGATCACCGCGATTACCAGTCCGGCGATCGGGTCGGCCCAGGACCAGCCGAACAGGCTGTTGAGCAGCAGTCCGACCAGCAGTACCGCAGACAGGTAGGTGCACAGCAGGGTCTGCTTGGAATCGGCGACCGCCGAAGCGGATCCGAGCTCGCGGCCCGCACGGCGCTGTGCCCACGACAGCAGCGGCATGATCGCCAAACTCACCGCCGCCAGGGAAATGCCGACCGGTGAGTGCCGCGCCTCCCCGACACCGAGCAGCGCGCGGATCGAATCGATGGTCACGTACGTGGCAAGGGCGAAGAACGAGAACGCGATGATCCGCAGCGCGACCCTTTCCCGCTTCTCGGGATCCTTGCCGGCGAACTGCCAGGCCACTGCTGCGGCGGAGGACACCTCGATCACCGAGTCCAGGCCGAACCCGATCAACGCGGTCGAGGACACCCGAGTGCCCTCGGTCAGGGCAATGATCGCCTCGATCACGTTGTAGGTGATCGTCGCGGCCACGAACCAGCGAATGCGCCTCGCCAACAACGCCCGCCGCTGCGGCGATGGCCCCAACCGCACCGCCGAGGGTACCGGCGGCAAGCCCAACGACTGCGACATCAGCAGCACTCCTCGTTCTCCGAAGCGGGGCAACAGGCCGGATCGACCGCCAGCACCAGCCCGGTCAGATCGTCGAGTGCGCGCGCGATCCGCGGGTCGGCCAGCTCGTAGCGGGAGCGCCTTCCCTCCGGCACCGCGACGACCAGGCCGCAACCACGTAGGCAGGCAAGGTGATTGGACAGAATCTGTCGCGACACCCCGATCCGGTCGGCGAGATCCGATGGGTAGCTCGGGGCAGTGCGCAGGCTCAGCAGGATCTGGGTACGCGTTGAATCGGACAAGGCGTGCCCGAACCGGGCCAGCGCATCACGCTGCAGCAAAACTTCCACACCGCAACAGTACATAGAAAACTGTATTCATAAAAGACTGAATCAACAGACCTTCGTCGGGGTAGGTCGGGGCTTGTGTGGGGTGACCGGATCGGGTTGACCGTCGACGGTCGTCAGGCAGCAGGCCTCCGATCCGGTTGTCTCGTACAGGGCGACTTGCGCACGTACCCGAGCGTTTGGTCCGGGCACATACCCGGCGGTCATACGATTCCCGTAATGGAAGTCGCGGTCGGCGAGTGATTCTCGGTCGCCGGATGGAGCCACGTCGCGATATTGCGGATGTAGTCCTTGTACACCGCCAGGCGGGACGGGTCGGCCTTCATCTGTGTGCCCGGCGGCTCACTGACGAAGGACGGCGCGCCACGATCGAGATCCCAGTTGTAGTCGGCGAAGTGGTGGAAGGTCGACTCGGCGAGTGCTCGGCCCATCGTCCGTCCTTCCGCCGTGATCTCCCCGTCCAGCACGACAGCAAGATTGAATCGGCGGCCGGACACCGTACTTCGGCCCTGCGCGAGCACAGCGGCGCCCGGCACACACGCCGACACCGCGCCCTCGTGCGGGTGAGCCGGGAACCATTCGATTCGGCCGCTGGCCGTCGCGGTGGTGCGCAAGAGCGCGTGTACCGGTTCGCCGACAATGACAGGCTGATAGTCGCCGTTGGCACCGGAGTGGTAGTTCGGCCAGGAGATGGTCGGCGTGTCCTGGTCGTCGCGCATCCTGCTGGGGTCGGGGTTCAGCTGGTGAAAGTGGTTCACCTCGCCCAGGGATCCGAGTCCGAGCAGGCTGCTCCCCAGGTCCTGGTGGTCGCGCGCGGTGAGCACCCCGCGGCCGTTTTCGCGGAACCGCACGATGGCTTGCGACTCGGCAGCGGTGAGGCCGTCGCCGATGTCGACTGCCAGCAGCCACAGCTGGTCGAAGTCCAGGTCGTCGAGATGGCTCAGGATCGGGTCGTTGTCGCCGCGGCTGACGCGGCTGCGTGCGGTGACATCGTGGCCCGCGGCGATCAACTCGTCGGCCAACAGGGTGAACCGGGTGATGTCCCAGTCGTCGGGGTGCTCGGTGATCGTTGTCTGCAGCAGGATCTTCGACATCGAAATGTCCTTCCTTACTTACACTTTCGGCTCGGCGGAGACGCGACGGTTTGTGCGGGCGAGTAGTTCTTCGTCCTCGACGAGAACGAGCATGGGCTGGCTCGGATCGCAGACCATGGTGACGACGAAGCGGAGTCCGACATCGTCGCGGTTGTTGCCGTCCGAATAGTGGATGGCGTCGCCGCCGGGCTCCCAGAAGGCTTCACCGGCCCTGATGACGCGAGGGGGTTCGCCCTCGAGTTCGAACAGCATTTCGCCTTCGATCACATAGCCGAACGCGGGGCCGCCCAGGTGCCGGTGTGGTGGCGCGCCCGGGTCGCCCGGGGGATAGGCGATGACGACGGTCATCGCGTGTGCGCCTTGGGGAATGAAGGGTGGCGTGGCGTCTTGAACGACGGTCAGTGCCGTCTCCCACACGCTGCTACGCGCCTTCGATGCGGTCGTTTCACTGGTCATGGCGGTTCCTTCGCTCGCTGTCCTGGGCAGGTTCACAGCTAGGACCGGATAGGCCCCGGTGTTGTGACAGCGGGCCGAAAGGTCTTGTCACAGTTCGGGGTTATGTCCGGTCCAAGTTGCTGACTCAACCTGACGACTTGCCGAGAAGAGGTTCGATTATGGGCATCAGTGGCGCTCATTCCATCGAGACAGTGGAGGATCTGCGTCGCCATTTGCAGTGGGCCATCGAGCTCGAGCATGCGACCATCCCGCCGTATATGTGTGCGCTGTATTCCCTGGAGCCGGGCAGCAATGTCGAAGCGGCACAGGTCATCAGCAGCGTGTTCGTGGAGGAGATGCTGCATCTGGCGCTGGCCGCCAACCTGCTGAACGCGGTGGGAGGCGAGCCCCGGCTCGACGCGCCCGAGTTGCTGCCCGCGTATCCGCATCCCCTGCCGCACGGGGACCGGTCCGTCAACCTGCAGCTCGCGCCCTTCGGATCCGAAGCGCTCGAGCTGTTTCTGAGCATCGAGCGGCCCGCCTCGGCGCAGGCGTTACCCGAATCCGATGGGTACCGCACGATCGGGCAGTTCTACGCCGCCCTCGAGCTCGGCATTCGCACCCTCGTCGACACTCTCGGCGAGGATGCCGTCTTCTGCGGCGATCCGAACCGGCAGCTCAATGAAATGCACTTCAACAGTGGTGGGGGACAGGTGATCCCGGTCCACGATCTCAAGTCGGCGCTGGCCGCACTGGCGGAAATCGTCGAGCAAGGCGAAGGGGCGGCCCGGACCGAGGTGTGGGACGGCGAGAAGGACGTCTTCCATCCCGAGCGAGACCAGGTCGCCCACTACTATCGCTTCCTCGAACTGAAGGAAGGCCGACGTTTCCAGCCCGGTGACACCCCCCAATCCGGGCCGACGGGCGAGCCAATCGTGTTCGACCCCACCAAGATTCTGCCGATGCGGCCCAACCCGCGCACGACCGACTATCTGGAGGGCAGTGAGGTCCGCCGCGCACAGGAGGAATTCAACAACACCTACTGCCTGCTGCTCTATCTCTTGGAAGACACCTTCAACGGCAGCCCCTCGCAGATGAGGGACGCGTTGGGGGCGATGTACGCCTTGAAGTCCCAGGCCCGGGCGCTCATGGCCATGCCCAGTGGTGACGGCCGGACCACCGCGGGCCCGACCTTCGAGTACGTAGCACCCGAAGACCGGGCATAGGCGGACAGGTGACTCGCGATGCTTCGCGGACCGGACCCGGGACGAATACCGCGCTCGGTCCGATCAAGCAGATAGAGGCCGGTGTGCTCAACGTCGGCTACGCCGAATTCGGTGACGTCACAGGGCAACCCGTCATTCTGTTGCACGGGTGGCCCTACGATCCGCACAGTTACGCCGAGGTCGGCCCACCGCTGGCTGCGGCCGGGTACCGGGTGCTCGTTCCTTTCCTGCGCGGCTACGGCCCGACCACGTTCCTGTCGGCGCGAACTGTGCGCAACGGCCAGCAGTCGGCGATCGCGCGCGACATCGTCGACTTCATGGACGCCCTGCACATCGATCAAGCCATTCTCGGCGGATTCGATTGGGGCGCAAGAGCAGTCGATATCATCGCGGCGCTGTGGCCGCAGCGTTGCAAGGCAATCGTCCCGGTGAGCGGGTACATCATCACCCAGCGCGAAGCCCAGCAGCAGCCGTTGTCACCGGAGGCCGAACTCGGCTGGTGGTACCTCTACTACTTCGCTACCGAGCGTGGCCGACTCGGCTACGGCCGCAACCGCCACGAATTCAACAAGCTGATCTGGCGGCGCGCCTCCCCGCGGTGGAACTTCGACGATGCCACCTACGATCGCAGCGCCGCCGCGTTCGACAATCCCGACCACGTCGACGTCGTCATCTCCAATTACCGCTGGCGGCTGAGCCTGGCGCCGGGTGAACCGCAATACGAAGGCTACGAACAGCAGCTCGCCACCCTGCCGACGATCTCCGTGCCCACCATCACCATCGGCAGTGATTTCGACGGTATGGCCAAAGACGGAAAGTCCTACTGCGGCAGGTTCACCGGCAAGTACGAACACCGGGTCCTGGACGGTATCGGGCACAACGTTCCGCGGGAGGCGCCGCGCTCGTTCACCCAGGCGATCATCGATGCCGACCAGTTGTGAACGCATCCGAGCGCGGGCGCTGTCACAAGATCCTCGCCCGCTCTGTCCTTGATACAGCGGAGTCTCGCCGGCCCCGCAGCAACGTTCGAACGGAAGGACTTCAGCATGAAGATCGTCGTCATAGGCGGTACCGGGCTGATCGGCTCGAAGGTCGTCACACGTCTGGGTGAGCATGACCACCAAGCGGTCCCCGCCGCACCGAACACGGGCGTGAACACCATCACCGGTGAGGGCGTCAAAGAGGTAATGCAGGACGCGAACGTCGTGATCGACGTCTCCAATTCGCCGTCCTTTGCCGACGACGACGTCATGGAGTTCTTCAGGACCTCTACGACGAACCTGCTCGAGGCGGCCGCCGCGGCCGGTGTCGGACACTATGTCGCCCTGTCGGTGGTGGGGGCGGACCGGTTGCCGGAGTCCGGGTACCTGCGAGCGAAGGTCGCTCAAGAGGAACTGATCAAAGGGTCGGGACTGCCGTACTCGATCGTGCACGCGACGCAGTTCTTCGAATTCGCCGGTGGCATAGCCGATTCCGCGACCGTGGATGGCACTGTGCGGCTTTCGAGCGCCAGTATGCAGCCGATTGCCGCGGAAGAGGTGGCGGCGGCTGTCGGGCGCACGGCCGCGGGCGCGCCGATCAACGGCACCATCGAGGTTGCAGGCCCCGAGGTATTCGCACTCGATCAGTGGATCGGCACCGTGCTGACCGCGCGTTCGGATCCGCGCACGGTGATCACCGATCCCCAGGCACGCTATTTCGGGGCGCTGCCGAAGTCCGAGTTGCTGCCCGGCCGTGACGCGCAGCTGGCGCAGACCCGACTGTCGGAATGGCTGTCCCACAATTGATCTGATCGCGCGGGCGGCCCATCGGCCGCCCGCGCGATGTGTCTCCATTCCGAAGGGAACGAATCGATGCTCAATTCGTCCGAACGTCAGATCGCGACGTCGGTACTCGTCATCGGCACCGGCGGTTCCGGCCTTCGCGCGGCGATCGAACTGGCCGAGCGCGGGATCGACGTATTGGTGGTCGGCAAGCGACCCAAGGCGGACGCGCACACCACCCTCGCCGCCGGTGGCATCAATGCCGCGCTGTCGACGATGGATGTCGAGGACAGCTGGCAACAGCACGCGGCGGACACGATCACCGAGAGCTATCTGCTGGCCCGGCCCGATACCGTCCGGGTGGTCGCCGAGAACGCCGCGCGCGGAATCGAAGACCTCGAGCGTTGGGGAATGCCGTTCGCCCGCGAGTCGGACGGACGGATCTCGCTGCGATTCTTCGGCGCGCACACCTACCGGCGCACGGCGTTCGCCGGTGACTACACCGGTCTCGAGATCCAGCGGACCCTGGTGAATCGGGCCGCGCAGCTCGGCATCCGGATTATCGACACCTGCTACGTGACTCGAATCCTGGTGCGCGACAACGTGGTATTCGGCGCGTACGGGTTCGATCTCGACAGTGGTGAGCGTTACGTGTTCCGATCCGATGCGGTGATCCTCGCCGCGGGCGGGCATACCCGGATCTGGCGTCGCACGTCTTCCCGGCGTGATGAGAACACCGGGGATTCGTTCCGGCTCGCCGTGCTCGCGGGCGGCCGGATTCGAGATCCTGAGCTCGTGCAGTTCCACCCGTCCGGGCTCATCGAACCCGAGAATGCCGCTGGCACACTGGTTTCGGAAGCCGCACGTGGAGAAGGCGGAATCCTGCGCAACGCCGAGGGCGAGCGGTTCATACAGCGGTATGACCCCGAACGCATGGAGCTCTCGACCCGCGACCGGGTCGCACTGGCCGCCTATACGGAGATCAAACAAGGCCGGGGAACCCCCAACGGCGGTGTCTGGCTGGATATCTCGCACCTGCCCCGCGAGACGATCATGCGGAGACTGCCGCGGGTCTATCAGACGATGCTGGAACTGCAAATGCTCGACATCACGCGCGATCCGATCGAAATCGCCCCCACCGCACACTATTCCATGGGCGGCGTATGGGTCCGGTCCGAGGATCACGGCACCGGCGTCGAGGGCCTCTACGCGATCGGCGAAGCATCCAGTGGTCTGCACGGCGCGAACCGGCTCGGCGGCAACTCGCTGATCGAACTACTCGTCTACGGCCGGATCGTCGGCGAGGCAGCGGCACGATACTCGGTCGAACTGTCCGCGCAGCGCCGGTCCGAGGGTGCGCTCGGCGAGGCCCGCACCGAGATCGATGCACTGCTGGCGGCCGACGGGCGCGAGAATGTGCGGGCGCTACAGCGTGCGCTGCGCAACACCATGACCGAGTACGCCGGTGTGGTGCGCGACGAGTCCGGGTTGCAACAGGGGCTGACCGAACTCGACGAGGTCGAGGATCGAATCACGAATATCGGTGTACATCCCGATGCCGCCGGATTCCAGGATCTGGCGCACGCGTTCGATCTGAAATCCTCGGTGCTCGCGGCCCGTGCCACTTTGGAAGCCGCGCTGGCACGCCGCGAAACCCGTGGCTGCCACAACCGTTCCGACTACCCCGAGCTGGACCCGGCACTGCGGGTGAACCTCGTGTGGGCCGGTCCCGGACGGCTCGAACGGGAGGAGATCCCGGAGGTCCCGGACGATATAGCCCCGCTCATGCGCGACGTGTCCACGGCTGGGAAGCTGGTCGAATGATCGCGTCATGAGCACACCTTCGGACTCGGAGCTGGGTAAGGCGATCGGCGAGTTCTCCCGGCTCCGAGGCCGGGTGTTCGGCATCGCCTACCGGATGCTGGGCACCGTTGCCGACGCCGAGGACATCGTGCAGGACGTATGGGTGAAGTGGCAGTCGTACGAGGACAGGGGTTCGGTGCGGGATTCCACCGCATTCCTCGTCACGATGACCACCCGGCTGTCGATCAACGCGACCCAGACCGCGCGGGTGCGCCGGGAAACCTATGTCGGTCCTTGGCTGCCCGAACCAGTCGACACCAGCGCCGATCCCTCGCTGGGTGCGGAGCGGGCCGCGGCGTTGGAGACCGCGGTGCTCGTCGTACTGGAGAAGATGACGCCGACCGAACGGGCGGCGTTCGTCCTGCGCGAGGCGTTCGATTACCCGTACGACGCGATCGCCGAGATCCTCCAAATGAAGGAACCTGCTGCCCGAAAGCTGGTGAGCCGGGCCCGGCCGGCGATCGAGTCCGATCGGCAGACACCGGTTGATACGGCGGATCAGCGGCGTTTGCTCTCCGCGTTTCTCGTTGCCGCGCGCGCTGGTGATTTCGACGCCCTCGAGACGCTGTTCGCCACCGATGTGGCCAGCTACGCCGACGGCGGCGGTAAGGTGCGAAACGTATCGCGCATTCCGGTACTCGGGCGAGATCGGGTGGCGAAGTACGTGGCCGCCTTCGCTTCACACTTCTGGATCGGCGTCACCCTCGACTGGGTCGACGCCAATGGTCGCCCGTCGGTCCTGATCCGCCGCGATGGAGCACCGATCGCCTGGCTTGCCGTCGGCCTGGCCGACGACGAGAACATCAACCGGATTTACTGGGTGTTCAACCCCGCCAAGCTCGTTCGAGTCGCGCAGGTCGTTGCGGCCCAAGGGGATTCCACCACCCAGTGAGATCGCCAGGGCCGTCGCCGAGACGACCGCGATCACCGCGACGGTCGCGTTCGGGATCGCAATGGTGGCAATCGGTGCGACGAGAATCGCTGCCGCCGTTGTGAACAGCACGCCCGGGCGAATCTGTGGCGTTGACGACATCCCGGCATGAGCCGCCCACAAAAACACCATGAACAGGGCTGCCGGAATCGCGACCGCGTAACCGACGACCAGAGGTGAGCCACCATGGTCCTGGCCGTTGCGCACCGCGACTTCCAATCCGGCACCGAGTGCTGCGAGCGACGCGAAGATCGCGTAATGGCTGTAGCCCCAACGGAAAGACCATGTTCGTCGCCCGGCCAGCCCGTCACCGGCGGGCTGCAGCTCATACAGCCACCACAGTGTGAACAGCAGGACCAGCCCCGACAGGGCGATCACGATCAGTGCCGGGCGCCAGTTGTTCTCGAGCGCGTCGGCCACGCCGGTCGATACCGCGAGCACGCTCTCACCGAGCAGGATGATCGTGAAAAGCGTGTAGCGCTCGGCGATGTGGTGCGGATGCCATGGGGTGCCATTCGCGCGCTCGGCCCATACGGGAACGGCGAGTTCTGCGACAACCAGTGCGAGGAATGTCCACCATGCGGTGGCTTCTGGCAGCTCCCCGACCTCGGTCAGCACCAGTCGAGTCAGCCACAGCACTTGCAACACCGCGATGCCTGCCGCATACCGCATAGCGGTCCGGCAGCCCAGTGCGTCGCCTCGAGCCGCTCGGAGCCATTGCACTACAAGACAACTGCGCATCACCACGTAGCCGACGGTGATCGCAGTGTAATTGTTGTGCTCGAACGCGGCGGGGACCCCGGCGGCCAGCACCAGTACTCCGACCATCTGAATCAACGTCAACAGGCGATACGGAATGTCATCGGTGTCGTAGGACGAGGCGAACCAGGTGAAGTTCATCCATGCCCACCAGATGGCGAAGAAGACCTGTAGGAACGGCACCAGCGCGGATGCCGGATGCCCCGCGCTGATTGCGTGCCCGAGTTGCGCCACGATACTGGCGACAGCGACCACGAAGGTGAGGTCGAACAGCAGCTCCAGTTGCGTCGCCGCACGATGCGGTTCGTCGATGGACCGCCTGCGCATCCGAACACGCAGAGGACCGATGTGTTTCTTGTCGGCCGGGACCGGTGACGAGGTCGTGCTCATCTGCGGCAACTCCTGTGATTTGTCGGGCATTGCAACCAGGACAGCGGAACAACGCCATTTGTGACGATCGCTGGTTGCTGGAAGTCGCGGGCACCGGCGGGCCCGAACGCGCAGTCATCCTGGTACGGTCGAATTGCGTTGGGGCCCACCGGCAACCGCGTATTACTGCGACGAAACGGTCGCGTGCACCGCGTCGAGGATCGATGCGGTCACCGCATCCGGTTGTGAGACGCTCAGGGCGTGGGATGCGCCCGGCACCTCGCGGGTCGCTTTGGCGCCCGCCCGGTCGGCCATGAAGCGGTGCAGGGCAACCGGGATATTGAGGTCCGCGTCGCTGAAGACGAACCAGGACGGGATCGACTTCCATGCCGGGATGTCGGTGGGCAGTCCTGTGGTCAGGGCGATTTCGGTAACGGGTCGTTGGGTTGCGCTCATCACGACCGCCTCACCATGAGACACGTCCGCGGCGAACTGGTGATGGAAGGCATCCGGCCGGATGGTGAATTCGTTGCCGCCGCTGGTGACCGGGTAGGCGCTGAGTGCCTCGCCGAGCGTGCTGCCGGGGAACTTGGTCGACAGCTCGAGCGCGGACTCGTTCTGCTCGGGCGCGAACGCGCAGACGTAGACGAGGGCGGCCACCTTATTGTCGCTACCGGTAGCGGCCTCGGTGATCACCATGCCGCCGTATGAGTGGCCCACCAGTACCACGGGGCCGCTGATCCCGGCGAGCACGTCTCGCAGGTAGGCGGCATCGCCCGCCAGACTGCGGAGCGGGTTGGCGACCGCGACGACATCGAGGGGATGCACGCGCAGTCTTTCCACGACGCCGGACCAGCTCGCGGATTCCGCGAAGGCGCCGTGTACGAGGACGACGGTCGGTCTCTGCAAGGTCATGTTGTTCTCTTTCGTGAGTCAGTGGAGTGCAATGCGCAGAACATGGATGGCCTGCTCGATCGCGGCGCTCGAGGCCGCGGTCGGGCGTACGGGATTGAGCATCATGAAGTCGTGCAGGGTGCCGTTGTAGCGGGCACTGGTGGTGCGCACTCCGGCCGCGATGAGCTTGCGGCCGTAGGCTTCTCCCTCATCGCGCAGGACGTCGTTCTCATCGACGATCAGGAAGGTGTCGGGCAGCCCGGCGAGTTCCTCGGTGCTGGCGCGCAGCGGGGAGGCGGTGATTTCGTCGCGCTTATCCTTCTCGGGCAGGTAGGCGTCCCAGAACCACGCCATGGCCTTGGCGGTGAGGTATGGCCCGTCGGCGAACTCGCGGTAGCTTTCGGTGTCTTGACCGGCGTCGGTGACCGGGTAATACAGCGACTGGTGCACGAACCGCACATCGCCGCGCTGTTTGGCCAGGATCGTCAGGGCCGCAGCCATATTGCCGCCGACCGAATCTCCGGCGACGGCCAGTCGCGAGGCATCGAGACCTTCACCGGCACCGTGTTCTGTGATCCACCGAGCGGTGGCGTAGGCCTGTTCGATCGCGACCGGATAGCGGGCCTCGGGCGAGCGGTCGTACTCGACGAACACCACCGCGGCGTCCGCCCCCACCGCGAGTTCGCGGACGAGCCGGTCATGGGTACCGGCATTACCGAGGACCCAGCCGCCGCCGTGGATATACAGCACGGTCGGCAACTTCCCTTGCGCGCCTACCGGTTTGACGATGCGGACCCGTACATCACCGACCGCGGCGGGGACGGTTACCCACTTGTCCTGCACCGGGAGCTTGTCGATCGGCTCGGCCTGAATGTCATCGAGGACTTTACGAGCGCCCTCGGGCCCGAGCTCGTACAGGAACGGGGGGTGAGCGGTGGCGTCGGCGAGCTTCCGCGCCGACGGTTCGAGAATCTGCTTGTGCATCTGACTGCCTTTCTGTGCTGTCACACCAAGGACCGCGCAGCTCTCGGATTTCGTGACGGGCGGCACGAAATGCCCGGCCCGGTCTACTTTTCCGAGGCACCACCTGTCTTCGGGTGCTGTCGGACCAGCTTTCGTCCCGATACGGAATCGGCGAGGACGTCATCGGCGAGCAGACGTTCCAGGTGTGCGACGGCACCGTCCTGCGCGGCATCGAGGAAGGCCCTCAGCAACCGGTCGCGGGACTCCCGATGCACAGGCTCATACCGTGATTCGGTGAGGTGCGCTCGAGCTCGCCGCCCGAGCTGGCGCGCGTTGGCCTCACTGATGCCGAGCCGCTGGGCAATGTCGCGGAACGGATAGTCGAATGCCTCGCGGAGTACGAAGACGGCGCGTTCGGTGGGGGACAACCGTTGCAGCAGAAGCAGAACGGCGTGCTCGAGATCCGCTGACCGTTCGATCCTCAGCGCGGGGTCCTCGGAAGTGTGGACCTGCCCCGGTAGCCAGTGATCGACCGGAATCTCACGGCGAGCGCGGGCCGAACCGGCGACATTGAGCGTGAGCCGGGTCGTGATCGTCGCCAGGAATGCGATCCGATCACGCACCAGAGCTCGGTCCGTGCGCTGCCAGCGCAGCCAGACATCCTGAACGACATCCTCCGCGTCGGCAGCTCGGCCCAGTATTCGATACGCGATGCCGAACAGGCGCGGCCGAACGCCCTGAAAGTCCAACAAGTATCCGGCTGCTTCCGGCGACGAGTCAGGCTCGGGCATGACGATCGCGGTGCTGGTCAAGGTCATAGGTGTCGTCCTCTCCTGGTGGCCTCGACCGCCACCTGCTTCGTCGGCGATCGAATCGGCGGCCCGGACGAGCCGCACAACCACCGTCGTCCCGCACGGATGTCGCTCGCGCCCTTGGCAATCCCCGGTGGATCACTGGTGAATCGCAGCCAGGGACACGTGCACCCCGGTGTTCCTGGCCGGGCGCTGCCGGTGCGCCTGATTCCTCCGGGACGCCATTCGACGGCCTCACCTCGGCAATGGCCGTGGTGATTCGGTGCGATCACACCTGCCGTGGCAAACACCACCGGGTGAGTCTCCGGACCGCGTTCACACGGGTGACATCATGAGTGGGCCGGGCGCTGGATGGGGTCGGGCATTTCCGATTCGGCGGTGGTGGTGATGTCGGGCAGCGACCCGCTGCGCAAATTGCGTGGCAGGCGTAGCGAGGGCGAGCGGCTGGATCGGTTGCTGGCGGAGGCCAGGTTCGGTCGGAGCCAGGTGCTGGTGCTGCGGGGTGAAGCAGGGATCGGCAAATCCGCGTTGCTGGAGCATCTGGTGCAGAGCGCGGCAGGATTCCGGATCGCACGGGCGGTCGGTGTCGAATCCCAGATGGAGTTGGCGTTCGCCGGGCTACACCAGCTGTGTGCGCCGATGATGGAGCATCTCGAGCGCCTTCCCGCTCCGCAGCGTGATGCGCTGGCCGTCGCGTTCGGTCTGAGCACAGGAAATGCGCCGGACCGTTTCCTGGTCGGGTTGGCGGTACTGAGTTTGCTGGCCGAGGTGGCGGAGGAGCAGCCGCTGGTCTGCGTGGTGGACGACGCGCAGTGGCTCGACCAGGTATCCGCGCAAAGCCTGGCCTTCGTCGCCCGCCGCCTGCTCGCGGAGCGGGTAGCTTTGGTGTTCGCTGTGCGCACCCCGACGTCGGATCCGAGTGAAGGCCCGCTCGCAGGTCTGCCGGAGCACATCCTTCGCAGCCTGCGCGACGGCGATGCGCGCGCACTGCTGGAATCCGCGATCCCCGCGCGGCTCGACGAGCGCGTCGCAGACCGGATCATCGCCGAGGCATGCGGAAACCCTTTGGCGCTGTTGGAATTACCGCACGGATTGACAGCGACGGAGCTGGCCGGGGGTTTCGGTCGTCCTGATGCTCGGCCGGTGGCAAGTCAGATCGAGCAGAGTTTTCTGCGGCGTATCGCCGCGCTTCCAGGTCAGGCGCAACGGCTGCTGCTGGTGGCGGCAGCCGAGCCGGTGGGCGACGCGTTGCTGTTGAGGCGGGTAGCCGAGCGGCTCGATATCGGGGCCGAGGCCGCAGCAGCGGTCGAGGCGGCGGGGCTGATCGAGTTCGGCACGTGGGTGCGATTCCGCCATCCGCTGGTGCGCTCGGCGGCCTATCGCGCCGCGGACCCCAGGGATCGCCGGGATGTACATCGTGCGCTGGCCGAGGCGACCGATCCGGTGTCGGACCCGGATCGCCGAGCTTGGCATCGCGCCAACGCGGCGGTCGAACCGGACGAAGCGGTAGCGGGGGAGTTGGAGCGTTCGGCAGACCGGGCCCAAGCCCGTGGTGGTATCGCGGCGGCGGCCGCGTTCCTGCGACGTGCGACCGGGCTCACCCCTGATCTGGCCCGACGTGGCGCACGGGCAGTGGCGGCGGCACAAGCCGCATTCGACGCGGGGGCTCCCGATACGGCGCTCGAACTTCTCTCCGCAGCGGAGATGGGCCCGCTGGATGAGCTTCAGCGGGTGCGACTCGCCCGGCTGCGAGCTCGAATCATGTTCGCGCGCAAGCGCGGTGGTGATGCGCTGCCCTTGCTGCTGGACGCTGCCAACCGCCTCGAACTCCTCGACGAGGAACAGGCGCGTGAGACATATCTGGAAGCAATCGGATCAGCGGTGTTCGCCAGCCGCCTGAACGGGGCCGACGGCATGCGCAGGGTGGCCGAGGCGGCTCGCGCCGCACCGCGCGGACCGCAACCACCACGGTTGGCCGACGCGTTCCTCGATGGCCTCGCGGCGCGATTCGCCGACGGCTATGCGGCAGGTGCCACACCGCTGAAGCGCACACTGCGGGCACTTCGCGAGGAGAACGGCGGCACGGGGGACGACATCATGCGCTGGATGTGGCTGGCATGGCCGACCGCCGGCGAGATGTGGGATGACGAGAACTGGCACGAACTGGGTACCCGCGGAGTACGGACGGCGCGCGAGACCGGCGCGCTCAACTTCCTTCCGCTGGCACTGACCTTTCTTGCGGCCGTGCACATACACGCGGGAGAATTCGATGTGGCCTCGGCGTTGATCGAGGAAGCTGATGCGATCACCAAGGCGACCGGCAACTCGCCTCTCGGGTACGCCGCACTGCTGCTCGTTGCCTGGCGTGGCCAGGATACCCAGGCTGTCGCGCTGATCGAGGCCAAGGCGCAATGGGCGGCCACGTGGGGTGAGGGGCGAGCGATCGGTCAGGGCCACTATGTGCTCTCGGTGCTGTACAACGGTCTCGGTCAGTACCAGGCTGCCCTGGCCAGCGCGGAGAAGGCTTGCGAGTACGACGATCTGGGGGTCTTCGGGTTGTCGCTCTTCGAACTTGTGGAAGCGGCCAGTCGTGCTGACGCCCGCGAAACCGCCGCAGCTGCCTTGCGGGAACTCGAGATACGGGCCGATGCCAGCGGTACGGACTGGGCATTGGGCGTGCTGGCCCGGTCGAGGGCGCTGCTGCGCGACGGCGAGGCCGCTGACCTGTTGTACCGCGAGGCCATCGAGCGCTTCGAACGCACCCGGATCGCTGTCCACCTCGCGCGTACCCATCTGGTCTACGGCGAATGGCTGCGTCGCGAGAACCGGCGTATCGAAGCCCGCGAGCAACTGCGCATCGCGTACGAGATGCTGAACCGGTTCGGCGCAGCGGCTTTCGCCGAGCGCGCTCGGCGCGAACTCCTGGCCACCGGTGAGTCGGTACGCCAGCGCACGATCGAGGCACGAGAGGTTCTCACCGCTCAGGAAGCCCAAATCGCCGCGCTCGCCCGCGACGGGCTGACGAACTCCGAGATCGGAGCCGAACTGTTCATCAGTGCCCGTACGGTCGAATGGCATCTGCGCAAGGTGTTCACCAAGCTCGATGTCACCTCACGTAAGGAGCTCCGCGCCACACCGGATCGGTGATCGATTGTGCGACTGGTCGTTTCCCCGCGGAGAAAGGCGTCCGGCGGCGGGTGGGACCAGTCACGCTCTGCTTGACGCATACTCGAATGAGCCGTCTGAAACCCGGTGTTCCGTGCTCTTACCTCGTGACTCGGCCGGACGCCCTTCACGAACAAGGACCGCCCGGCCCGCCGAGACGTGACATCCGGCAACCACACCGCGAGCGTGAAAAACGTTCACCCGGAACCATTTCCGCTACCAGGTTTGCCCGCCGGCCCGGACCGAGATCTCGCTGATGGCCACTCGGCGTTCGCGTGTCACGATGTAGGCGACCGTGTCCGCGATATCGTGCGGCCGCAGTGCTTCCATCCGTTCCCTCGGCTGGTGAGCCAGGTCGCAAACGGCTTCGTCAACGACCCCCGGCGCTATCACACTGACCCGTACATCCTCGGACAGCAATTCCTGGCGCAGCGATTCACTGAATCCATGGAGACCGAACTTGGTCAGGTTGTAAACGCTGCCTGCCGGACGCACGACTCGTCCGGCGAGCGACCCCACGTTCACCAGATCCGCCACTCTCCGGGTCGAGGTCGCGGCCGCGTCGATCAGGTAGGGGACCGCGGCGTGCGTGATGTGCAGGAGCGCGGACACATTGAGCGAGATCATCCGGTCCCAGTCCTCGATCGTGCTGTGCAGTGCGGTGTCAAGCACCATGATGCTGGCACTGTTGACCAGGATGTCCAGGCGTCCGAGCCGATCGTGGGTGTCCTCCACCGCCTGGTACGCGAGCCCCGGCTCGGTGAGGTCGGCAGCCACCGCGATCGCGTGCCCGCCCAGGGTCGTGAGGTCGCCCGCGATTCGATCCAGGTGGTCACCGCGGCGTGCGACCAGGGCCACCGACGCGCCCGCACGCACGAGACGGCGAGCGGTCGCTTCGCCGATGCCACTGCTTGCGCCGGTGACGAGCGCTACGGCTCCGTCCAACGGCTGATCTGACATGACTGCCTCATTTCCCTGATCCCCGACGCGTTCGGCATGCAGAGCCGACGCGATCAGCCTCGCGGGTCCGGCTGCGCGCTCGCCCCAGGGAGAAACCCTGGTTCGGCAGACCAGGGTTCGCGCGGACAGGTGGGTCCGTGCGGGTTCTCGGCGTCATTCGTTGTGCGGCAAGGCACCTCGCAGCTGCCGACGGGAAGTGATCGACAGTTTCGTGAAGATTTTGCGCAGATGCCACTCGACCGTGCGCGGGCTGAGGAAGAGGCGGGCGCCCACCTCCGGATTGGAGAGGCCTTCGCTGACCAGCACCGCGATCTGCCGTTCCTGCGGCGTCAGCTCGTCGCTGGTCGCTTCGTCGGTGCGCTTGCGGACCTTCTCGCCACTGGCGAGCAGTTCGCGGCGGGCGCGTTCGGCGAAGGCCGCCATGCCGATCGAAACGAACATCTCGTATGCGGTGCGCAATTGCTCCCGGGCATCGACGCGCCGGGAGCGCCGACGCAACCATTCGCCGTATAGCAAATGCGCACGCGCCAGCTCTGGGCGCAACAGCGTCCGGCCCAACCGCTCGATCGCCTCGCGGTAGAGCTCGTCCGCACCGGTTTCCTCGGTCAGCAGCGCCCGGCAGCGGGCCAGAATCCCCAGCGCCCAGTCCGTATCGGCGCCCGCTGCCGCGTCGAGGAGTCGGTCGAGTGCCCCGTACGCGACCTTGTCTTCGCCCGCCCGCACCGCCGCCTCGATGAGTTCGGGCAGTACCCACACCGAGACGACCAGCTGGGCGATCCGGGTGCTGGCCTGGGCCGCCGACAGCGCTTCCTCGTAGCGGGCGAGGCCGTTGTAGAGGATCGAGGCTGCCCAGTGCGCGGTGGTGACGCCGGTCAATTGGCCATCGGCACCGGTCTGTTCGATGGTTGCGGCGATCAGCGCCGCGGCTTCGGCTTCCTTGCCCTGCATCGCGGTGAGAATGACCGCGGTATACGGCGCGAGTGGGATTCCTGTTGCGGCAGCGATGCTTTCGGATTCGGCGACGATCCCGCCCGCGGTGGCGAAGTCCCCGATCAGCGAGGTCGCGGCACCCAGCGAGGCGAGATAGATGGGGAGCTCGGTCAGAATGCCGGCGGTACGCACCACCTCGGCCGCTCGGGCGTAGGTGGCGATCATGACCTGTTCGTCCCAGACCGCCGGGCTCAGACCACAGGCCGCCCAGCCCCACTTCAGGAGGTCGGGGACGGGCAGGTCCACCAGTGCGGTCATCGCCCGTCGCAACGCGGTGATCGCGGTACCTCGGCCTTCGGTGACGAGCAGTGCGCAGCCCGCGAGCACCAGATCGATGGGGCGCGGATTGCCTTGTGGCGGAGGCAGTTCCCGTATCGCCGCGGAGATCGCCATGAGACTCTCGGCATCGGCGGCACCCCACGCCGCGGCACCCCAGGCGAGCAGATAGGTCTCCCGCGCGAGATCCATGTCGAAGGGCTCCAGCTGCCGTGCCGCCGCCAGCAATATCGGCGGCGCCTCGTCGTTGAAGCCCGCCGCGTGCGCGATGCGACCGCGCGCCAGATGGGCTCGCGCGCAGAGCAATTCGCTCGGCCTCTCGAGCTCTGCGATATCGAGGAGCCGTCGTGCGGCATCCAGGTCACCCGCCCGGACGCTGGCGTCCGCGGCCGCCACGGCACGCTCGGCGCGCCGCGCGGGGTCGATGGTCAGTGCCACGGACCGCTGGAGGAAGGCGGCGGCGGCAGCCAGCCCGCCACGAGCTTGCGCACGGTCGGCGGACCGCTCGAGCGTCGCGGCGACGTTCTCATCTGGTTCGGCGGTGGCGGACGCCAGATGCCAAGCGCGGCGGTCCGGGTCCACCCGAGGGTCGGTGACCTCCGCCAACGCCAGGTGCACGGCGCGACGATCCTCGTCCTTGGCGGCTCGGTACACGGCCGACCGCACCAGCGGGTGCCGGAATGTCACGCGCACGTCGAACGACAGCAGCCCATCTGTCTCATCGTCCAGGGCAGTCGCCGGAGTGACACCGAGACGCTCGGCGGCACGCCACACAAGGGCGGGGTCACCGACCGGCTCAGCGGCGGCGATCAGTAGAAGCAGTCGGCTCTGCTCGGGTAACCCTTCGATCCGTGTCAGGAAGCTCTGTTCGATGCGATTGGGCAGCGTGTCGGTGTGCAGCAGACCGAATCCGCCCGCCAACTGGGTGACGGTGCGCTCATGCGGGAGTTCCAGCAAGGCAAGCGGATTGCCCCTGGCCTCGGCCACGATCCGATCCCGGATGTGGTGATCGAGCCGGGTGGGCGTCGCCGAGTCGAGCAGTGTATGCGAGTCGGCCTCACCGAGCCCGACGACCTCGAGCTCCGGTAGCCCGAGCAGATCCTGCGTGCGTCGGCGGGCGGCGAAGACGAGTGCGACCGATTCCGCGAGCAGTCGCCGGGCCACGAAGCCGAGAACCTGTGCCGAGGCCCGGTCCATCCATTGCGCGTCGTCGACCACACACAGCACCGGGCCGCTCTCCGAAGCATCCGATAACAGACTCAGCACGGCCAGCCCGACCAGGAAAGGTTCCGGCGGGTTGCCCGCTCGCATCCCGAATACCGTCTCGAGCGCGTCGCGCTGCGGTGCGGGAAGTTCTTTCAGCCGATCCAGCAGCGGTACACAAAGCTGGTGCAAAGTGGCGAACACCAGCTCCAACTCGGACTCCACCCCGACCGCGGTCAGCACCCGCATGTCCGTCGCCGAACTTTTCAGGTACTCGAGCAGCGCGGATTTTCCGACTCCCGGTGCGCCGTGCACGACGAGCACACGGCTTTCACCCGTGCGGACGGCCGACAACAACCGCTCGAGAGCAGTGCGCTCGGCTCCCCGCCCCACTAGTCCGACATGCCCCAGAAACGCCACCGTCGCCTGCCTTCACTGCGGTAAATCCGAGCTGGTCAATCTCAGCAATCACGGAGTAATTTACCCAGACTCAGTATTCCGTGTGCGGATCCAGGTGCGGCCGAGGGGGATTCCCGAGCCCGCGATGGCAGCGACCACGAGATCCGGGTCGAGCAACGGCGATCCGGGCTTTTTCAGCGCGAGGTCGATGTTGTTGCGGCGTAGCGGATTACGGATGTTCCCACATAGGTATGTGAGAGCATGACCAGGTATTACCAGGCTTCGCCAGCGTTCCGGGGAATTCCTCCCACGGTACGACGACGGCGGAGCTGGCGGCGTCCGACAGCGGATCGGCGGCCCAAATCGGTGCCGCCACAAGGGTCACGATCATTATCGCGGAAAGGGCAATGGCGTACCGGGGGTCCCTGAACATCATGTATCTCCATTCCGACCTCGGTACGCGCGGTTCTCGATTGTGGCTCGTAGTGACTATTTGCGGATTGGCCGACAGCGAGCTTGCGCAGTTCCCACCAGCAAGTAGCGATGACTGTCAGATACCCGGCCACCACCGCGGCGATCGGCAGGAGAACACCGATCGCCAGCATCGTCATCAAGGCCACGGCATGTTCCACTGATTGCGTTGAAGCTCAACGAAACCGGGTGACCGCGTCCCGCGCGGCCTGCTCAATGACGTCGGCGACCACGTAGGGGTGTGAGACGGCGACCGAATGCGATGCGTCGACTTCGGTGATACGTGAATGAGCTCGCTCGGCCATGAACCGTTGTGCCGCGACCGGGATGTTGAGGTCCTGGGTGGTGATCACATCCCAGCTCGGCTTGTCGGCCCAGGCGGCGAGAGTGACCTTCTCCTCGAGGGCGGCCTGAGCAATCGGGCGCTGGGCGGCACCGGCCAGCGCGGCACGGTCGGCGGGTACGTCGGCCGCGAACTGGTGGTGGAACTTGTCCTGCTGGATGTACAGGTCCGTGCTGCTGGTGCCGTCGGAGGCGGTGAACGGTACCGGTTCGAGTGCGCCGGGCAAGGTAGTGCCGGGGAACTTGTTGGTCAGCTCGAGCGTGGACTCACCGGGTGCGAGCAAGTAGGAGGCCACGTACACCAGCGCCTTCACCTGATCGCTCCCCGCCGCGGCGGTGCTGATGACCGGGCCGCCGTAGGAGTGCCCGACCAGAATGACGGGACCATTGATATGGCTGATCAACCCTCGCAGCGAGGCGGCGTCGGCGGCGGGGCCACGTAATGGATTCGCTGCCGCGACAACGGGATACCGATCCTTGCGGAGCTTGTCGATGACATCGTTCCAGCTCGATCCGTCCGCGAATGCGCCATGGACCAACACGATGGTGGGTTTCGGTGCGTCATCGGTCGGTTCGTCGGTGGTGCTCGCAGTACACGCGACCGCGAGGCTGCCGGTAGCCACCACAGCCGTGATCGCCCTGGTAGCGCGCCACGTACGCGGGCGTCGAAAATCGGGCATTGTGGTGTCCTTTCGAAGAAACGGAATCATGAAATCAAGGACCACGTGGCTCGCGCATTTCGTGACGAAGGCGCGGAATTGCTTGCCCGACTGAGCTTTCCGTCGGACATAGGCGTTCTCGCTCTAGTCGGGTTGTCGCCCCTGGATGGCGGAAGTCGCATCGCGTGGGTTGGACCCGCGATCCACGAAAAGGGGCAACCATGACCAACACCGAGCAACCGGCGAAGCTGACTGTCTGTCTCTCGTTCGACTTCGACGCACTCAGCGGGTGGGTGGCCGATTCCCGGAATCCGGCTGACGTCTCTCGAGGAGAGTTCGCGGTCGTCGCGGTGCCGCGGGTTCTGGATCTGCTGGACCGGCACGGGATCAAAGCGACGTTCTTCATCCCCGGCCACACCGCGCTCGCCTATCCGCGCCAGGTGATCGACATCCAGCGCCGGGGGCACGAGATCGGCCACCATGGATGGGCGCACGAAGCGGCCGGAGAGTCCGACGTGGACACTCAGCGTGAGATTCTCGCCAAGGGTTTCGATGCTCTCCAGAAGGTCACGGGCGAGCGTCCCGTGGGATACCGAGCGTCGCGAGGCAGCTACGGCGTGGAGACGATCGACCTCCTCCTCGAGAGCGGTATCCGGTACAACTCGCACTTCAGCGCGTCCGACCTGTTCTTCGCTGGGCGATCCGGGTCGGTGGTGAACGCGAACATAGTCCAGCCGGGGGCGTTGGTCAGGCTGGCTACCTTGTTTGCATAGGGTTCTGAGCTGGGGTGTTAGCTGACAGCAACCCCCGATGAAACGAACCTGCGACCTGCGACCGGGGGTTTCTCTGATCCGATAGTGGGGTACTTAATGCGGGTACCTCGCCTGAACTGGGGAAACGGTCAGGGTGGAGGCGCCCCCGGCGGGATCATATACAGATGGGAACAGGGCTGACCGGTATCTTCTTCGTGGAGAGCTGACGATCGAAGCCGCGTTTCCATTGTGACGCCGTGGGTTACGCGGGTTCGGGGAACCCGACGGGTGCGAGCTGATCGATCGGTCCGGGAGCACGCATTTCGGCGATCGAGGGCGGCAGTGCCCGCGCATGTTGTCTTCAAGACCCAGCGGTCCGCGTCGCGTCGTCAGTTACGTCATCTGACGGTCGCAGCGAAACCTGCGGGTTTCCATCGCCGAGAAATCTATGCGCCTGAGCATGTCCCCATCGTCCCGGCCGTGCTTGCGCTTGCCGATGCGCTCACCGAGGAACCGGGAGCTGCTGGCCGAATCGGAGCAGGTCGAAGGCCGAATTACGTTGCCTGGAGCGTCAGGTGACTGATGTGCCGGTGTTGGTGCGCTGGCCACAGTGAGGGGGTAGTTCCAACCGAGGAGAGATCTTGAAACGACAACTTCTGACACTCGCGACCGCTGGCATCACGGTCGCCGGTGCCGTCGCCATTTACGCATTGGTGGACAGGTCGGACGATTCGGCGGCCACCCCGGTGAGCGCAAATGCGTTCAACTGCTCTACATTTCAGATACCGGCACCAGCCGGTACCGCCGTGGAGTCCCTGACGGCGACCAACGTCCCCGCAGCAACGTTTCAGGTCCCCGGGAGCCCGCCGCTGGGCGGCTATCCCGTGCCAGAGGTCCCCGCGCACTGCGAAGTGACAGTCACAGTGGCCCATCCCGGTGCGAACGACCATGCCAAGGTGCAGGTTTGGCTGCCGGAATCCGGCTGGAACGGCCGATTCCAGGCGGTCGGTGGCGCCGCCTACGCCGCCGGGAACATCGGCGGTGTGGCCACGGCCGTCAAGCAGGGCTACGCGGCCGCGACCACTGACGCCGGCGTGGATACCAGTGGCCTGGACACCAGTTGGGCGCTGAACTCGAGTGGTCAGATCAACGCCGCGCTGCTGGAAAACTTCGCCTCCCGCTCGGTGCACGAGCTGGCCGTCGTGGGCAAGCAGGTCGTGACAGAGGTCTATGGCCAAGCCGCGTCCTACGCCTACTGGAACGGCTGTTCCACCGGTGGACGCCAGGGCTACATGGAGGCCCAGAAGTACCCGACCGACTTCAACGGCATCAATGCCGACGCCCCGGCGATCAACTGGAACCAGTTCGAGGTCGCCACACTATGGCCGCAGGTGGTGATGAACGAAGCACACACCTACCCGACCACTTGCGAGTTCAACGCGTTCAATCAGGCCGCGGTCAAGGACTGCGACACGCTGGACGGTGTCGTCGACGGTCTGATCAGTGACCCGAGCCGGTGCAACTTCGATCCGCGCAGCCTGATCGGCACCAAGGTTCAGTGCGACGGCAAGGAGTACACGATCAGCGAGGCTGTCGCCGACGTGGTCCGCAAGATTTGGGACGGTCCGCGGGACGCGAACGGCAAACAACTGTGGTTCGGCCTGCCGACCGGCGCCGACTTCAGCTCCCTGACCGCCAGCACCACCGGCGCGAATGGCGTCACGACGGGCGTGCCGTTCACCGTCCCCGCCCAGTGGGTCGCCACGTTCGTGCAGAAGCAGCCCGGGTTCAACAGCGCGAACCTCACCTATGCGCAGTTCGACCAAATCTTCCAGCGCGCCCGCTCCGAGTACGACTCGATCATCGGCACCTCCGATCCGGACCTGTCGGCATTCCGCGCCGCGGGCGGCAAGCTGATCACCTGGCATGGCGACGCCGACCAGCTGATCCCCACCGCGGGCACCGTCGACTACCGCAACCGCGTGAATGCCCTGATGGGTGGCACCACCAAGGTCGACGACTTCTATCGCGTCTTCCTGGCACCCGGCGTCTCGCACTGCGCACTTACCGGCAGCACCGTCAACGACCTGACCGCCCTGACGGCCTGGGTCGAGCACGGTCAGGCACCGGATGTCCTACAGGCCACTTTGACCACCGCCACCGGCCAGACGGTCTCGCGCGATATCTGCCGCCTTCCGTTGGTCTCCCACTACAACGGCGACGGCGACCCGGCGTCCGCGGCCAGCTTCCGCTGCGTCGCACCCTCGCCGTAACACCGACCATCCGAATCCGGGTTAGGGCCCGTCCTCGCAACGGGGGCGGGCCCGAACCCGGATTCCAGCCGACGAAAGGAGCGGAAAGATGTCGGAGAACGAATCCGAGAACATGCCGGGCGGCGCCCCCGTGGCCCGGAGAACACTGTTGGGGATGCTCGGCGCCGGCGCGGCAGGGCTGATTGCGGCGCCGTACCTACAGGCCGGTTGGGAAGGCTTGCTGGCCAAGGCATCTCAGGTGGATCCTACCGGTCTCGCCGGCCTGCTCCCGGACCCGGGCGGGTTCCGCTACTACAGCGTTGTCCGTTCTGTCCCACGTAAAAGCGAGGCCGACTATGAGCTGAAAATCGACGGCTTGGTGGACCGGGCGCGGACGTACACGCTTGCGGACCTACACGCGTTGCCGCAGACCCGGGTCGTCCACGATGTGCGATGCACCGACGGCTGGCGCGTCGAGAAGGTGCCGTTCGAGGGTGTGAAGTTGTCCGATCTGCTGGACGACGCGGGGGTCGCCGCGGGTGGAAAGGCCCTGAGTTTCGACTGTTTCGACGGTACGTACACCGAGAGCCTCACGCTCGAGCAGGCCCGGCGTTCCGATGTGCTTGTGGCCCTGCGGATGCAGGACGCGCCGATCACGCACGAGCACGGCGGCCCGGTCAGGCTCTACGTGGCGCCGATGTACTTCTACAAATCCGCCAAATGGTTGTCCGGCATATCGGTCACCAGCCGGGTTATCCCGGGCTACTGGGAAGAACGCGGATACGACGTCGACGGCTGGCTCGATGGCAAGCACTGAACGGCGCGGTGTGCGGCGGTTCACCGCCGCCGAGCGGCTGGTTCACCGCATCACCGGAACACTGATGCTGCTGTGCGCGACGACCGCGGCCTTCCTGTACTTCGGGCCGCTGGCTCAACTGGTGGGTCGACGAGACGTCGTGGCCACCGTCCACGAATGGTCGGGTGTCCTACTGCCCGTGCCGGTCCTGCTGGGGCTGTTCGCACCGGCCTTCCGCGCCGATCTGCGCCGACTGAACCGCTTCGCGCCCTATGACCGGCAATGGCTGCGCGCGGTCCGTCGGCGCCCGACCGAACCGTCGGAGCGACCCGCGGGAAAGTTCAATGCGGGGCAGAAGCTCTACGCGGGCTGGATCGCCGGCGCCGTGCTGGTGATGATGTTCACGGGCCTGCTGATGTGGATCATGCACCTACTGCCGGGCATCTCCCGGACCAGCGCGATCTTCGTGCACGACGTCCTGGCCTGGAGTATCGCGGCTGTGCTGGTGGGTCACATCCGAAAGGCGTACCAGGATCCGGAGGCGCGGCGCGGCATGCGGACCGGGTACGTCGATCGGGCCTGGGCGGAACTGGAGCATCCCCGGTGGCTGGTCAGGGACCAGCCGACTACGGAGCGGAGTCCCGGATTGCGTTGACCTCGAACCCAATCAGCCCACCGGCAGCACATTCGAAATCGGGGATGACGATGCACTGCCTGCGGGCTGATTGATCAGTCTCGTGGGCCGCGTAGTTCCGCGATCAGGGTCGGCAGGTGCCGGTGTATCGCGGGCCCGTGTCCGGGGACCAGGATGTTCGCCTGTTCGATGGAGAGTGCGTCCACGTTGGTGTTGGTGCGGGTCTGGTTGTGGTTGAACACTTTTGGTAGAAGTTGGGGGCCGGTTGCAGGTAGGAGTGGATGGCCGGTGACGAGTTCGTCTCCGGAGAACAGCACTCCTTCGGAGGGCATGAAGTAGGCCGTGTGGCCGTCGGTGTGCCCCGGTGTGGAAATTGCGACGAACCCGCCCGGCAGCGCGGCCGGCACGGCCGGATCGGCAGCTTGCGCGGTCGGCACCCGCATATCGATGTGCCCGATAACCGCACGCGTCGTCTGCAGCACCCATCGAGCCCCTTGCCGCGTTGTCAGCTGCTGCACCATCTGCCGTGGCGTGATCTGTTGCAGGTGTTCACGTTTGGCGTGTGGGACTTCCAAAGCTCCGGTGTAGACCGGCGCATTGGCCTGTTCGACGAGCGTGGGTATGGCACCGATATGGTCCAGATGAGCGTGGGTCAGCAGCACCGCGGTGATATCGCCGACCTTGTGACCGATCTGCCGCACCGAATCAAGCACCGCGGTCGTATCGGCCGGGTAGCCGGCGTCGATGACCGTGACGCCGGACCCGTTGCTGATCAACGCCCAGTTGACGTTGGTTCCCGACACCATGAAGACCGAGTCGGAAACCTGTTCGATCCTCAAATCGCGTCCTTGATGACCGCGACGCCGGTACGGCCGCCGTCGACGTCGATGACGGTGCCATGTACGAAGGCAGCATCATCGGAGGCGAGGTAGACGGCCGCTGCGGCGATGGCATCGGGATGTCCGGTCCGCCCTGCGGGCGTACCGTGCATCAGCACTCCCACAGGGTCGGTGTCGCTGTCCTCGTCAGGGGTCAGGATGACCCCTGGTGAGATGGCGTTGACCCGGATGCCTTGGCTGCCGAACTCGGATGACCAAGCGCGGGTGAGGGTTTCGATCGCGCCTTTGGTCGAGGCATAGAGAGCTCCGACGGGCAGGCCCAGTCGCGCGGCCCACGAGCCGAGGTTGATCACCACGCCGCCACCGCTGCCGATCATGGTGGGAACGATCGCCTGGGTGAGGAAGAAGGCGGCTTTGACATTGACGGCGTAGACGCGGTCGAAGGCTTCCTCGTCGGTGGTCAGGGTCGTCGCACCGGGAAAGATGCCGGCGTTGTTGACCAGGATGTCGATGTGTCCGCCCAGTTGTTCGGTCGCTGCCGCGGCGAGGGTGTGACTGGCGGTGCGGCTGCCGTCGAGATCGACGGCGATGAAATCGGCCTGCCCGCCTGCTTGGCGGATCTGGGTGACGACGCCCTCGCCTCGGGTTCGGTCCCGTCCGGAGACGATGACATGCGCGCCTTCGGCGGCGAAGGCCAGCGCGGTCGCGCGTCCGATATTGCTGGTGGAGCCGGTGATCAGAGCTGTCTTGCCGTGCAGTCGCTGTGACATGAAGTCCTTCTTCGTCGGGTTGTCGAATGAGGGGCGATCGGTGGCGTGCGTAATCGCTTCGATCACGCACGCCACCTCATCGAGCTGGTGGTCTATGCCGCCGGGTTGTTGTCCCGGAAATCGGCGGGCGTCATTCCCGGCGGGCCGAGGATGACATCACCGACTTCGGTGGTGATCTTGTTGAAGAGTTCGAGATCCCACTCGGTGTCGGGCGTCGCCTCGGCTTCGGGTGTACCGGCCCGCCGGATGAGATCCACGAAATGCGCGGGAGAACTGATGTTCAGAACCCGGGCTCCCTCGGGGCCCGCCTCGAGCGCATGCGGGGTGTTCATGGTGATGGTGTAGAAGTCGCCGGGTCCCAGCGTGTGGGTATCCGGGCCTGCCCACACGGAAAGCGCGCCCTCGATCACCCAGATCCGCTCCTCGTATCGGGTGTGTTTGTGCAAGGGGGTGTCCGAACCCGGGGGAAGTACGACAAGGGCGACATCGTGGCGTCCGTCGGTGTCCTCCGGCGCGGTCAGGACGGTCATCTTCAGATGCTGACCCAGCACGAAGCGGCGGTTCTGCGCGACGGCGGGCGGGCGAGGGAATTCGGTCATGACAGGTGTCCATTGTTCGAAAGGAATTGCAGCAGTGCGGGATTGACGACTTCGGGGTGGGTCCAGGCGATGTTGTGCGGACCTCCCTCGACGGTGACCACGGTCAAGTCCTCGATCAGGCCCGGCAGTCGTCCCGCGGTCGCGGAGTAGGGCAGGATGCGGTCGTCGTCGCCGTGTATCAGCAGTACCGGCACATCGATCGCGGGCAGATCGTCGCGGAAGTCGGTCAGCCAGGTGTCGACGCAGGCGTAGGCGGCATGGGTCGAGGCGGTTACCGCGACATTGAAACTGTTCTGCCAGGCCTGTTCGCTGATGCGAGTGCCGCCGAGCACGTCGACGTTGTAGAAGTTGTCGAGGAAGTCTTTGAAATAGGCGGGCCGGTCGGCGAGGATGGCGGCCTTGATGCCGTCGAACACCGCCTGATCCACTCCTTCCGGGTTGTCCTGCGCTTTGCGCAGATACGGCGGAATCGCGCCCATCAGAACGGCTTTCGCAATGCGTGCCGAGCCGTACTGGCCCAGATATCGGGTGACTTCACCGGTCCCCATGGAGAAGCCGACCAGTACGGCGTCGGTCAGGTCCAGGTGCTCGATGAGGGCGTACAGATCGGCGGTGAAGGTGTCGTAGTCGTAGCCGACTGTGGGGTGGCTGGAGTTGCCGAAGCCGCGGCGATCGTAGGTGATCACCCGATAACCGGCTTCGAGCAGTACTCGCTGCTGTTTCTCCCACGACGCACCGTTGAGCGGGTACCCGTGAACGAGCACGACCGGTCGGCCACTGCCGTGGTCTTCGTAGTAGATGTCGATGGTGTCGCTGTTCTCGCGACCTACGGTCAGCTTGGCCATGATCTGGTTCCTGTTCGGTGGCGAAGTCTGTACTGGGACAGTGGAATCGGCCCGCCAGGGCTCGCTGATTCCACTGGTTGAAGTCTGAATCCGTGCAGGTGCCGGCAGCATCGGTCAACTGACGCTGGTGTCGACGTAATGCGCTTTACGCGCTTTCCAGGTCGCGGCGATACCGAGGGCGATGGCGAGAGCCCAAGCGATCGCCAGGACGCCGCGACTCAGCTGGAGGCGGATCAGAGAAGACCGCTCGGCTGTCGAATCATTCAGCGTCGCAGTGTTGTTCATGAGGAATCATCCATTCGATCGGGGTGGCTGAAAGCCACTCTCGCCCGGCGCGGCCACCCCGCACATCCGTCGGTTGACGCTGATGCCGACGTAGGTCGACAGGGCCCGTAGCCGACGTACGTCGACGCCAGCGTCAGGTGACGGATGTGCCATCACCGCCGGTGGACAACAGTGGGATCACACACCCCTTACCCACTTGTCTGAAGGGCGAAATCCTATGTTCGACAACGGATATGGCCGCATGCGACGCCGCGCGACCCGGGCTGCCACGGCGCTCGCGGCCGGTATCGCGGGCGGCGGCCTCGTCGCTGCCTGCACTGCGAATACCGTCACCCACGCCGGTCCCCCCGACGATGCGCCGCGACCGACCATCATCCTGGAACACGGCGCCTTCGCAGACGGATCCAGCTGGAACGATGTGATCGAGAAGCTGCGCAAGGACCGGTATCCCGTAGTGGCTGCGGCCAACCCGCTGCGCGGACCCACCGGCGACGCCTCCTCCCTGCGCGGTCTGATCAGCCACATCGACGGACCGGTCATCCTGGTCGGGCATTCCTACGGCGGGTCCGTCATCAGCGCGGCCGGAGCCGGGAACGACAAGGTCAAGGCCCTCGTCTACGTGGCGGCTTTTCTGCCCGCGGTCGGCGAGACCGCCCTGGAACTGACCAACAAGTACCCCGGCTCCACACTGCCCGGCACCTTGAATCCGGTGCCGTTCACCAATATCGACGGCAGCGCCGGGACCGATATCTACATCCAGGAGGACAAGTTCCGTGCCCAGTTCGCCGCGGATGTCCCCGAAGATCGCGCCGCCCTGATGGCGGCCACGCAGCGGCCGATCGCGCAGGCCGCGCTGGAGGAGAAGGCCACGGTCGCGGCGTGGACCGAGAAGCCCAGCTGGGACATCGTCACCACCCAGGATCTGAACATTCCGGTCGCGGCGCAGCGATTCATGGCCGATCGCGCCCATGCGCAGGTCACCGAGGTCGACGCCTCGCATTCGGTCGCCGTCTCGCATCCGGATCTGGTCGCCAATGTGATCGAACAGGCTGCCAACGCACCCGCGCACTGACCCGAAAACCCAACCATCACAGGAGAACACGATCGTGGATATGAAACTCGAAGTAATCGTGCTGCCCGTCGCGGACGTCGACCGCGCCAAGGCGTTCTACGCCGAGCGGCTCGGATTCCGGCTCGACGCCGACTTCACCGTGGACGAGGGCTACCGCGTCGTTCAGGTGACCCCGCCGGGCTCCGAATGTTCGATCATCTTCGGGACCGGTGTCACCGCCGCCACTCCCGGGACGCTGCACGGCTTGCACCTGATCGTCACCGATATCGAGAAGGCCGTAACCGAACTCACCGAACGCGGAGTTACCGTGGACGGCCCGTTCCAGGATGCGACCGGTGTCTTTCATCACGCCGGGACCGCCGATCGCGTTGCGGGAGCACACCCGGAGCGCCGTAGTTACGGCTCCTTCGCCGCCTTCCACGATCCGGATGGCAATGGCTGGTTCCTGCAAGAAGTCACCCAGCGCGCACCCGGACGCTGACAACACGGCCCCGAAAGCACATCATGTCTGACAACAACA
This sequence comes from Nocardia sp. SYP-A9097, assembly GCF_009649815.1. Classification (GTDB taxonomy): domain Bacteria; phylum Actinomycetota; class Actinomycetes; order Mycobacteriales; family Mycobacteriaceae; genus Nocardia. The sequence continues at coordinate 60,408 of NZ_WJIC01000025.1, read as the reverse complement.
TCCAGACCTACGACGTCATCGTCATCGGGGCCGGGCCGGTCGGCGAGAATGTCGCCGACCGCACCAGCGCCGCCGGGCTCAGCACCGTCATCGTCGAATCCGAACTGGTCGGCGGCGAATGTTCCTACTGGGCTTGCGAACCCAGCAAGGCGCTGCTGCGACCCGCACTGCTGTACGCCGAGGCCGCACGATTTCCCGGGGTCGCCACCGCGGTCACCGGGCCGCTCGATGCCCGCGCGGTCCTGAAGCACCGCGACCGCATGGTGGCCGACTGGAACGACCGAGGACAGGTCGAATGGCTCGAATCCGCCGGCATCGCACTCATTCATGGCCACGGGAGTCTCGACGGGGTCCGCCGGGTGACCGTCCGGACACCTGATGGCGGCACCGTGCGATTGCGCGCCCGGCACGCGGTCGCGGTCTGTACCGGCACCCGGGCGGCGATGCCGCCGCTGCCGGGGCTGGATACGGTGCGGCCGTGGACAAGTCGCGAGGCCACCAGCGCCCGGGAGGTGCCGCCGCGGCTCGCCATCCTCGGTGCCGGGGTCGTCGCCGTCGAAATGGCCACGGCCTGGCGGGCTCTCGGCGCCGCGGTCACCCTCATCGCCCGGGAGTCGCGGCTGCTCGGCCGAGTCGAATCCTTCGCCGCGGACCTGGTGGCCGACCGGCTCCGGGCGGCGGGTGTCGATCTGCGATTCGGCTCGGGCATCGTGACCGCCGAGCGGGCGGGCGGACCCGATGACTGCCTCTATCTGAGCCTGTACGACGGCACCCGGATTGTCGCCGACGAACTGCTGCTCGCGACCGGGCGCACGCCCCGCACCGATGACATCGGTTTGGAGACAGTGGGTTTGGTGTCGGGGGAGTGGCTCACCACCGATGACTCCTGCACGGTGACCGCGGTCGAGGGTGAATGGCTCTATGCCGTAGGCGATGTCAATCGCCGAGCATTGCTCACCCATCAGGGCAAGTATCAGGCGCGCATCGCGGGCACGGTCATCGCCGATCGGGCATCCGGCCGGGAGCTCGACCAATCGCCATGGGGAAGGCACACGGGCACAGCCGATCTCGTGGCCGTCCCACAGGTCGTCTTCACCGATCCGGAGATCGCCGCCGTCGGCCTCACCACCGAGGACGCGGCCCGAGCAGGCCGGACCGTCGATGTCGTCGACTATGACCTCGGCCGGGTCGCGGGTGCGCTCCAGCACGACCCCGACTATCGCGGCCGGGCGCGCATCCTCATCGACCCCGAGCGTCAAGTGATCGTCGGGGCCACCTTCGTGGGGGCGGGCGTTGCCGAGCTCCTGCATTCGGCGACCATCGCCATTACCGGCGAGATTCCGCTCGCCCGGCTCTGGCATGCGGTGCCGTCGTTCCCCACGATCGGTGAGGTGTGGCTGCGACTGCTCGAGACCTATCGGGATCAGAGCGCAAAGTTATAGCAGCACAACAGAATCCGCCGACCACGCAACTTCGTGGTCGGCGGATTTCGTTCGTGCGGGAGTGCGCGGTCGATCTCGCCGTCGACGCCCTGCCGCACGGAATCTGTGCGGCAGGGCTCGGCGGCGTCAGCCCATCAGCTCTCGTGCCGAGGGTCCGCGACCGTGCAGCACGGCGGTCTCCGACCAGATCAGCATCGCTATCGGGCCGCATACGAAAAGCTCTGCGATGGGCGGTCTTTCGGGCAGTCTCTCGTTCATCTCACGAGCCTTTCCGGTTTGCTGCCGCTCGCTGACGGCATGGAACGTGTTGAGAGGGCGAAGTCCCGAACCGCGTCGGCGAAACGCTCCGGTTCCTCCAGATGCCCCAGGTGTCCGCTGTGTTCCAGGATCACCAGTCGCGAACCGGGGATGAGGTCGTGCAGTTCCCGACCCCAGCGCGGTCCGCAGATGACATCGAAGAGGCCGACGATGACCAGCGTCGGGACGGTCACCTTCGGCAGGTCGGCGCGGTCGTCGATGAGATCGGGGGAACCGATCGCATCCAGTCCCGAGATGTAGCTGGCACGCAATGCCTCTCGTACCGGAGCCCAGCGCTGTTCGTCGCCCCAATAGTCGGCGATGTACGAGGGCAGGACGCCACGGGCGACGGCAAGGGCCTGCGCATCGCTCGAAATGTCCTGCATCGCGGCGAAGGTCGCGAGTACATCGTTCAAGCCGGGTCGATCGGCGTGCGCGGCAGCGAATTCCTGAAGCCGTCGCGCTGCCTCCGCGCCGTGCTCGGGTCCGGTCACCGGTGCGCCCTCGTACAGGATGATTCCGGCGAGCCCGGCGGGGCGGTGGATCGCATGGTGGGCGGCGACGAACGCGCCGTGTGAGTGGCCCAGCAGATATACCTGCGGAACCTCGAGATGGTCGATGATACGTTGCAGCGCAAGGCTGTAGCGCTCCCTGGTGTAGCCGTTCGGATGTGTCGGCAGCCGACCGGATTTGCCGGTGCCGAGCGCCTCGACGTACACCATGGTGAGGTGCTTCTCCAGCTCGGGCATGCGCAGGTACTCCCAGTGGATGCCCGGCCCGCCCGGGTGGGCCAGACAGACCGGTCCACTGCCGAATACGTGGTACCGCTGGCTGACACCGTTGGAGTCGAAGACGTGCACGCCGGGCGCGAGCGCGTCGAAGGTGTTGTGCGACATGGACATCACGCGGCCTGTAGCGGTGCGGCGAAGGACTTGCGCAGCGAGGACGGTCCGACCAGGGGCAGTAGCGCCGCCAGGATCTTGCCCTTGAGCGCCCGCGGGGTCCGGGTCAATTCGACGTCGACGCGGCAGCCGGGCAGGTCGGGTGTGATTTTGAAGACCCAGCCGCCGCCCGCGCCGAAGAGCTTGGAATCGAGTGTGGTGATGGTGACGGTATCCCCGCCCGGAACCCATTCGTAGCGGGCGCGTTCCCAGGCGGCGGCGGTGCCCTCGGTGACCTCGGCCCAGGTTTCGCCGCGCTCGTGAACGACGAAGTGCTCGGCGTCGATCGTCGGCCACACGTCAGGGCGTCTGGGGCCGAAGTCGGTGAGCACGTGCATGACCTCGGCCGGGGACAGGGTGGACATCAGGTGAAAGCGGACAGTAGCCATGTAAATACGATCGCTAACTCGGCTATTGCGGCGAATCGGTCATATGACGCTGGGGGTGACGTATTCCGTTCGATAGGGTCGCGGCGGGGGCCGCATGTCGACGCGGCACCCGGGAAGAGGTAGCACGGCAATGCCGATGTTCGGACGAGACACCGAGCTGAAAGATCTGGGCGCTCTGGTAGACCGACCCGGCGATCACAGCGGATTCCTGATCGAAGGGGAACCCGGCGTCGGGAAGTCCGCGCTGGTCGGTGCCGCGGTCGCCGCTGCGGCCGTGGCGGGGGTGCGGGTGTTACGCACCGCCGGCGCCGAGGCCGAGCAGAACCTCCCGTTCGCCGGACTGCATCGGCTGCTGTATCCGCTCCGCCGGGGCTTCGACGCCCTGCCGCCACCCCAATTCGAGGCGCTGACAACGGCTTTGGGCATGTCCGACGGCCTTGACGAACCCAGTCCGTACCTGGTGGGGCTCGCGGCATTGACCCTGCTGGCCGATATCGTGCTGCCCAATACCGCCGATGCCACCGACCGGCCATTGCTGATCGTTGCCGAGGATGTGCACTGGCTCGATGCGGCCAGCGCCGAAGTGCTCGCCTTCCTCGCACGTCGAGTCGTGGGCGAACCCATCGCGATGATCGCTACGCTGCGCGAAGGCCTCGCCTCGCCGCTCAGTGCCGCGGGGCTTACCGTTCTGCTGCTGCGGCCACTCTCGGACGTCGACGCGACAGCGCTGTTGGACAGCGCCGCACCGGAGCTCCCGGTCCCGGTGCGCCGCCGAGTGCTCGCGCAAGCCCAGGGAAACCCGCTGGCGCTGATCGAATTGCCCACGACGGCAGCGGATCTCGATGAGCAAGTCGCCCTCTTGCCGATGACCGAACGCCTCGAACGCACCTTTTCCGCGCGTGGCGCGCGGCTTCCGGAACCAAGCAGATCGGCTCTGCTCGTCGCAGCGCTCAACGACAGTGATTCGCTCGGCGAAGCCCTGGCCGCCACCGGCGCTGTGCTGGGGTGTGTGGTCGAACCCGGGTCGCTCACACCGGCGGTGGAGTCGGGTCTGATCGACATCGCCTCCGGCACAGTGACTTTCCGGCATCCGCTGATGCGTTCGGCCCTGGTCGCGGCGGCAACGGACGACCGGCGTCGACGCGCTCACCTCGCGCTCGCCGAGCTGCTCGACGCGACACCGGATCGGCGAGTGTGGCATCGCGCGGCGGGCACCGTGGGCCCGGCCGAAGAGGTCGCCGTCGAGCTGGAAGACATCGCCAAACGGGCGCGCCACACCAGTGGTGCCATCGCGGCGCTGGAGCGGGCCGCGGCCCTGAGCGATACCCCCGGTCGGCGCGCGGACCGGCTGCTGCGCGCCGCTGAACTGGCCGTCGACTCCGGTCGCCGCGATACCGTCGCACGGCTGGTGGATGCTGCCCGCACGCTACCCCTCACCGCGGGGCAAGAGGCCACCGCGAACTGGCTGCTCACCGAATTCGACGACGGCATGCGCGAAAACTCGACGCGCATAGGCGAACTGGCCGTGCTCGCGGCCGCCGTGGCCGCCGACGGGTATCCGGATCCCGCGCTGCGGATCCTGTGGGGTGTGGCCGCGCGGTGCTACTGGTCCGAACCGGGGCCCGATATCCGCCGCGTGGTGCTTACGGTCGCCGACACCTTCGCCATTCCCGACGGCGATCCGCGCAAACTCGCGATCGACTCGATCGTGGCCCCGTTCGAGCGCGGCGAACAGGTGCTGGGCCACCTGCGTGCGCTGACCGCGACCGCGGGGCGTGATCCGGAGGTCGATCACTTTCTCAGTAGCGCCGCGTACCAGGTCGGCGCCTTCGATCTCGCGGCGCACTTCTCCGGCGTGGCCGCAGCCGGATTCCGCTCCGCCGGGCGACTGGGCCTGCTGACCAGGGCGCTCGCGATTCAGGCCCGGGGCTTGACCCGGGTCGGTGATCTCGCCGCGGCCGCGCCGCTCGCGGCCGAGGCGGCGGCGTTCGCCCTCGAGACCGGGCAGCCTTTCATGCATGCGACCGGCACCGCGGTGCAGGCCGAAATCGCGGCGCTGCGTGGGGATTACGCGGAGGCCGCGGCATTCGCGGCGGAGGCCGAACGGAACGGGCTGGCCGCGGGCGCGCGCCCCGTGCTGGCCACCGCGCAACTCGCGCGGGGGCTCATCGCCCTCGGCGAGGGCCGATTCGACGATGCGTTCGACGATATGTACCGCCTTCAGGATCCACGCGACCCGTCCCATTCCTATTCTCTCCATGGGTATTTCCTCGCCGAACTGACCGAGGCCGCGGTTCGCGCCGGTCGCGCCGACACCCTGCGGGAGGTATTGAACGGATTGACGCCGGTGGCCGCGGTCACGCCAGCACCCGCGCTGCATATCGGAATGCGCTACGCCCGAGCGGTTCTCGCGACCGACGACGCCGCCGACCGGTTTGCCGAGGCATTGGCGGCGGACCTGACCGGATGGCCCGCCGAACGCGGCCGCCTGCATCTGGCCTACGGCGAATGGCTGCGGCGACAGCGCCGAGTGGTCGAATCCCGAACCCATTTGCGCACGGCCAGAGAGATATTCGACGCCCTCGGCTTCGCCGCCTGGAGCGAACGGGCGCGAGTGGAACTGCGCGGTGCCGGTGAATCGAGCCCTAATCGCGACCCGGACGCGCGCGAGCAGCTCACCCCGCACGAGTTGAGCATCGCGCAATTGGCGGCGCAGGGTCTGACCAATCGGGAGATCGGGCAGCGGCTGTACCTGTCGCATCGGACGGTCAGCACCCATCTGCATCGCATCTTCCCCAAACTGGGGATCAGTTCGCGTAGCGACCTGGCCGCCCTGCTGCCCACCCCGGAAGGCGCGCCCGAGTGATCAACGGCCGTTGTGGTCGGGCTCCGGCCGACACCCATTACGTCATCTGACGCTCGCAGAGACATCCACGGACTCCCTAGCGTCAGAGCGCAGGCGGTGCTGGTCGCGACTCGGTCGGACCCGAACCGCATCGGCTCACGGACAACAGCAGGAGTGCAGATGGACCTCAGCAGACGACGGCTTTTCGGCGGAGCGTTGGTGGCGGGTGCGGCGGGACTTGCCGCGACCTCGCTGAGCGCTTGCGCCACCGACTCCGCCAGCACACCCGCGGCCGCCGCTCCGGGCTCGGATTTGCGGGCGGGATCGGGCGCGAACACCACACTGGGTTCGATCAAGAAGATCGACGCCGGTGTTCTCAACGTTGGGTACGCCGAATTCGGGCCCAGCACCGGACAACCCGTGATCCTGTTGCACGGCTGGCCGTATGACCCGTACAGCTACGCCGATGTCGGGCCGCTGCTCGCGACCGCCGGATATCGGGTGCTTGTGCCGTTCCTGCGCGGCTACGGTCCGACGACCTTTCTGTCCGCGCAGACCGTCCGCAACGGTCAGCAGTCCGCGATTGCCCGTGACATCGTCGATTTCATGGACGCCCTGCGCATCGACAAGGCCATTCTCGGTGGATTCGACTGGGGCGCACGAACTGTCGACATCATCGCCGCACTCTGGCCGCAGCGCGTCAAGGCGATGGTCGCGGTGAGCGGCTACCTCATCACCCAGCAAGCGGCCCAGCAACAACCACTCGCACCGCAAGCCGAACTCGGCTGGTGGTACCAGTACTACTTCGCCACCGAACGCGGCCGCCTCGGTTACAGCAAGAACCGGCACGATTTCAACAAACTGATCTGGCAGCGCGCCTCCCCGCGGTGGAACTTCGACGACGCCACCTACGACCGCAGCGCCACCACCTGGGACAACCCCGACCACGTCGATATCGTCATCTCCAACTACCGGTGGCGGCTGAGCCTGGCGCCGAGCGAGCCGCAATACGACGCCTACGAACAACAACTCGCCACCGGGCCCGCGATCACCGTGCCCGCCATCACCATCGCGAGCGACTTCGACGGCGCGGCCAAGGACGGAAAGCCCTACCGCGCCAAGTTCACCGGAGCCTACGAACACCGCATCCTCGACGGCATCGGCCACAACGTCCCGCAGGAGGCCCCACACCCCTTCGCCCAGGCCATCATCGATGCCGACCGCATGTGAAAGACCGCCGGGGCAGGTGATTCCCGCCCGCCCCGGCGGCCTCGGTAATCACGCCCCGGTTGCCTCGCGCTGACCGTCCAGCGCATCACGCAGCGCCGCCCGCGTCGTGATCCCCAGCTTCGGGAAGATCCGGTACAGATGGGAACTGACCGTTCGCGGCGACAGGTACAGCAGTCCACCGATTTCCTTGTTGGTGAGACCGCCGGCGGCCAGCTCGGCGATCCGGCGTTCCTGCCAGGTCAGCATCAGCGGACCCGGCAGGGTGTCCGGCGGGCTGATGCCCGTGGCCCGTAGTTCCGGCAGAGCCGAGCTGTCGAACCGCGATCCGATATCGGCGCGCAGGGCAATCAGCAGTTTCACCGAGCTTCCGCTCAGCCGACGGCCGACGAAGCCGCAGACGTCGGCGCTGGCATCGTCGAACCAGTGGCCATTGTCGAGCACCAACAGCAGCGGCCGGTCCGATGCTGTCGCCGACAACAGGTTCAGCACGGCGATCCCCAACGTCATGATCGACGGTGGGGTTTCGACCTGCTGTCCGAAGGCCGCGTCGAAGACGGCGCGGTCGCGTGCGTCGAGCCGCTCGGCATACGGCTGTAGCGGGTACAGGAACTGATGCAATCCCGCGTACGGGAGTTCGCGTTCCGCCTCCACCCCGATGGCCCGGACCACCGTGTGCCCATTCCGAACCGCGAGGTCGATCGCATGGTCGAGCAAGTCGCTGTTACCGGTTCCGGCATCGCCGTGCAGGACCAGGGATGCCCCGGTGCCAGCCGTCACGAATGCCGAGAGGTGTTGCCGCTCAACGGCCTGACCAATCCTTCGCACCACGGGTGAGTCCATTGTCGTTCGCTCCCTTCGTTTTCCAGAGTGCGTTTACAGGGACCCACGAGGCTGAACGCGGCCCTCGGAATCGAGTTCGACGACCGTATCGATCCCGATCCTGCGTAGGAACGAATAGTCGTGGCTCACGACCAGGAGCGCGCCGCGGTATTCGGCCAAGGCTGCGACGAGCTGATCGACGGTGGCGATATCGAGATTGTTGGTCGGCTCGTCGAGGATCACCAGCTGGGCTGGGGGATCAGCAAATAGCAAGCGGGCCAAGGAGACTCGGAAGCGTTCACCGCCGGAGAGAGTCGAAACGGGCCGTTCGGCACTGTCCCCGCGCAGCAGCAGCCGGGCCAGCTGATTGCGGATGGTGGCGGGCGGTGTGGAGGCGGCCACCGCATGAATGTTCTCCAGCGCGCCGAGTTGGTCATCGAGGCCATCCAGGCGTTGCGGGAGATATCCCACGCGGTCGGTGTACAAGGTGCCGCGTCGTGGATCACGACCATCGAGGAGGTTCTCGATCAGCGTGGATTTCCCGGAACCGTTGGGGCCGATCAGGGCGACTCGTTCCGGTCCCTGGATGACGATGGTGCGGTCGCCGTCACGCAGTTCCGCGATCCGCCTGCTGCGTGGCACATCGGGATCGGGCAGGTTGAGATGGATGTGTTCCTCGCGGCGGACCCTGGTAGCCGCAGTATCCAGAACATCCTGGGCCGCACGCACTTTGGCGTCGAGAGTGGTGCGCATGGTTCCGGCGGACCCCTGCGCCTTGCTGGCGCGGTTGCCGGCCAGGATTCGTGGGATGCCGCCGTTCTGTTGTGTCGCCTTGCCCGTGCGCTCACGCCTGGCCAGTTTGATCTCGGCCTCGATGCGTTGCCGTTTCTCGACTTTCAACGCCTGCTCGGCGGTGCGAGCCGCCTGCTGAGCCGCGGCCTGTTCCTGCTCGATGTACTGCCGCCAAGCGCTGTAGGGTCCACCGAACGTCTCCAGGGTCGCGCCGTGCAGTTCCGCGGTGGCATCCATATGCTCGAGCAGTTCGAGATCGTGGCTGACCACAACCAGGGTGCCCGGCCACGAATCCACGAATCCGGCCAGTGCGGCGCGGGTTTCGCGGTCGAGATTATTCGTCGGCTCGTCGAGCAGGGTGATCGGCTTGCGTTGGATCCGCAGTCCGGTGATCGCGATGAGAACCGCCTGACCACCGGAGATCTCACCGACCTTGCGGTCGAGATCGGCTGCGCTGAACCCGATCTCGTGTAGCGCTTCGTCGGCGCGGGATTCGATATCCCAATCGTCACCGATTGTTTCGAACAACACCTCATCGACCTCGCCTGCCTCGACTGCGCGCAGGGCCGCGAGTGTGCTTGCGATTCCGAGTAATTGCGCGATGGTGGTGTCGCGGTCGAGAGTGAGCGTCTGCGGGAGATAGCCCACTTCGCCGGTGGTTTCGACGCGTCCGGAGGTCGGTGTGAGAACTCCCGCGATGAGGCGCAACAGTGTCGACTTGCCGGCGCCGTTGCGGCCGACCAAACCGGTGTGCCCGCTTGTGAAGGCGCCGTTGACGCCGTGCAGTGCGAGGACACCGTCGGGCCATTCGAAGGTCAGGTTCCGCAGGGTGATCGCTGAATGTGTGGATGCAGACATGAGTCGGCTCTTCCTGCTCGCGAACGAGCGGCTGCGAGATATGAGACAGGTCTCGAGCAGCAGGCGAAGGCAGGCGGGCGCAGCGGGCACCGGCAACGGACCACGCCGGATCAGGGCAGGTGGCAACCGATCAGGCGCAGGTGAGGGTGCACGCAACAGCGTCCGCGCTCAATAGAGCACGCGAAAGACACATTCGAGTGAAAGGAGAATGTGAATCGGGGACGCCGCCTTCGACTGGCGGCTACAGTCTGTCGACCTCGTCGATGAGCACGCGACCACATTATCATCCTGCATGTGGCACTGACCGTGGAGTCTTTATCGCGCCGCGCCCTCGACGGTGAGCCAGCAACTATCCCGCTTCGGTAGGGTCACGGTGAGGCCGGCAAACAGGTTGGGGCCGGAAGGGGCGGGCGTCATGCCGCTGTTCGGGCGAGAAGCCGAGCTGAAGAATCTGGGTGTGTTGGTCGATGGCCCGCAGGAGCACGGTGGGGTCCTGATTCAGGGTGCGGCCGGAATCGGGAAGTCGGCGCTGGTGGAAGCAACGATCGCGACCGCCGCCGCGGCGGGGTTCAAGGTGCTGCGGACCGCCGGAGTAGCGGCTGAACAGAACTACGCTTACGCCGGACTGCACCGGCTGGTCTATCCGTTGCGGAAGGCGTTCGATGGGTTGCCGGCACGGCAATACGACACGCTCGCAACCGCTTTGGGACTGTCGGACAGCGACGGTGAACCCACCGTGTACCTGCTTGGCCTCGCGGCGCTGACGCTGCTTACCGATGCGGCGGGCGAGCGACCGCTGCTGATCGTCGCAGAGGACGCGCATTGGCTGGACTCCGCCAGCGCGGAGGTACTGGCGTTCATCGCCCGCCGCATCGACACCGAACCGATCGCGCTGATCGCGACCGTACGCGAGGGGATGGACACACCGCTGGCGGATGCGGAGCTGAATCCGATGCGGCTCGAACCGTTGTCCGAGGACGACGCGGCCGCGCTGCTTGACCACGCCGCGCCCGATTTGCCCGCAGTGCTTAGGTCGCGGCTGTTGGACGCGGCCCGCGGTAATCCGCTCGCGCTGACCGAATTGCCGACCGTTGCCGGTGATCTCGATGAACTCCCCGCGACGCTGCCGCTGACCGAACGGCTCGAACGTGCCTTCACCGCGCGTAGTGCAACGCTACCCGCCTCCACCCGGACCGCACTGCTCGTCGTCGCCCTCAACGACAGCGACTCGATCGACGAAACGCTTTCCGCCACCGGCGTTCTCCTCGATGGTCCCGCTGAATCCGAGATCTTCACACCTGCGGTCGATGCCCGGCTGCTCACCCTCGGGCCGGGCACCGTCACCTTCCGGCATCCCTTGATGCGATCCGCCCTGACCTTGATTGCGACGGCCGACGAGCGTGCCCGTGCCCACCACGCGCTGGCCGGCGTCCTCACCGGGTATCCGGATCGGTATGCCTGGCAGCGGGCGGCCGCCGCAGTGGGTCCTGACGAACAGGTAGCACGCGAACTTGACGAGGTCGCGGACAGAGCTCGCCATAGCAGCGGTGCCATAGCCGCGCAGGAGCGTGCCGCCGAACTCAGCGACAACCCGGTTCGACGCGTGGATCGTCTGCTGCGCGCCGCCGAACTCTCCGTCGAGTCCGGTCGGCGCGATGCCGCCGAACGACTCGTGGTCGCCGCTCGCGCGATCCCCACTACACCTCGACATGACGCGACCGCGGCCTGGCTGCTCAGTGGATTCGAAGACGGTGTCCGCGAAAACCCCTCACGCATAGCTGAATTGGCGACGCTGGCGACCTCGGTCGCCGCCGACGGGCACCCTGACGCGGCGATGCGGATCCTGTGGGGCGCGGCCATGCGCTGCTTCTGGACCGAACCCGGTGCGGACACCCGCCACCGGCTGCTCGCGATCGCCGACGCGCTTCCCGTTCCCGAGGACGACCCGCGCCTGGTCGCGGTCTCCGCCTGGGTCGCCCCGTTCGAACGCGGCGCACAGGTCCTGGACCGGCTGCACGCCTTGGTCTCGGACTCCGGTCGTAATCCGCAGATCGACAGACTGCTGGGTAGTGCGGCACATCAGGTGGGTGCTTACGACCTCGCCGTACATTTCTCCGGCGCGGCCGCGCCGGGCCTGCGCGCCACCGGGCAGCTCGGCCTGCTGCCCCGCGCGCTGACCGTACAGGCGTGCAGTCTGACCCGGCTTGGTGATCTCGCGGCCGCGGCGGCCGCGGCGAACGAAGCCGCCGCTTTCGCCCGCGAAACCCGCCAGCCCTTCGTGCATGGGCTGGCCACCGCCATCGAGGGCGAAATCGCCGCGCTCCAAGGGGATTACCCACGCGCCGTGGTCCTGGCGGGCCAGGCCGAACAGATCGGGCTCGCCTCCGGCGCCCGCCCCATCCTGGGCATGGTCCAGCTCGCCCGCGGGCTCGCGGCCCTCGGCGAGGGCCGATACGACGACGCCTTCGCCGACTTACGCCGAATCTACGATCCACGAGACCCTTCGTACTCACTCTCGCTGCGGGCCTGCGTCATAGCCGAACTCGCCGATGCGGCGACCCGCGCCGGACAGCCTGACGCACTACGAGAACTGCTGCACGAGATGGAATCGGTCGTAGCCGCCACTCCCTCGCCCATCGTGCACATCGGATGGCGATACGCGCACGCTCTCCTGGAAACCGATTCCGCCGAAACACATTTCACCGCCGCACTCGAAGCGGACCTGACCGCCTGGCCCGCCGAGCGCGGCCGACTTCACCTGTCGTACGGCGAATGGCTGCGCCGCCAGCGCCGAGCCGTCGAATCCCGCACCCATTTACGCACGGCCAAAAAGACTTTCGACGCACTCGGATTCACTGCCTGGAGCGACCGCGCCCGGCTGGAATTGCGCAGTGCCGGCGAATCCAGCCCGAACCGTGATCCGGCCGCCCGCGATCGACTCACTCCGCACGAGCTGAGCATCGCCCGCATGGCCGCCCAGGGCCTGACCAACCGCGAAATCGGCCAGCGGCTCTACCTATCCCACAGAACCGTGAGCACCCACCTGCATCGGATCTTCCCCAAACTCGGCGTGAGCGCCCGCGCCGACCTCGCCGGACTGCTACCGACAGAGGAAGATACGACCGCCTGATACCCAGTCGATCGTTCGTGCACGCATGCGGCACGTGTCAGATGGCCTAGCGGTCGGCGCCCCAGCATCTCAGTCGATAGCGCGCCGCCATGCGGAATTCGCAGCAGGCGTGGGCCATTGAGGCCGACGATGACGATTGAGCCTTCGTATCCTGCCGCACCGAGTGGCAGCGGAAGGTTGCCGAAGATCCCACGCCACCAGTACGCCGAGCAGGCCGCGGCATTGACGAGGTTTGCCCCGACGACGCGGCGGGCCTGATGCGACAGCGCTCACGTACGGATGGTGGCCAGGTCGTCGTATACAACAAGGGCATCGGTGGTGTAGGGCCAGATCGACTCCGGAACCCGCATTCGGGCCGACATCGACGCGGGCATCCTGTCCCCGGACACTGATGCGGAGTCGCTGGCCCGTTATACGTGCGCGGTGCTGCAGGGAATTTCCCAGTCCGCTCGCGACGGCGCGAGCCGGGAGGAACTCGAGCGGGTGGCTGCGCTGGCGATCCAGTGCTGGCCCTGATTCTCTATCCGTGCCGCCAGCAGGAGCTCTACCGAGAACGTCTGGTTCTGCTTTGGCTGTGTCGCCGAGCCCTGCGGCACATGGTCGGCCGAGCGCCCGGCAGACTCAGGGAATGGGTTCTGGTTCCTCAGCTCGGCCGTCACCCGCGGATCTGGCCGCGGCACAGGACAAGACGCTTCCCGATGTGATCGGGCCCGACTTGCGTGTGCTGTTCTGCGGAATCAATCCGGGCCTGTGGTCCGGGGCCACCGGATTTCACTTCGCGCGTCCGGGAAATCGGTTCTGGCCGGTATTGCATCGGTCCGGCTTCACCCCGCGCCAACTGCGCCCGGACGAACAGCATGCACTGCTCGGGCTGGGCTTGGGGATCACGAATGTGGCCGCACGCACGACCGCCAAAGCCGAGCAACTGACGGCTGACGAACTGCGCGCGGGCGGCCGCGCCCTGGTCGATCGGGTCGAGCGATATCAACCCCGAGTACTGGCCGTACTCGGTATCGGCGCCTACCGCACGGCCTTCGGTCGTCCACGCACCACGATCGGCCCTCAATCCGAGCGGATCGGTGAGACAGCGGTATGGGTGCTGCCCAACCCCAGCGGGCTCAACGCCCACTACACCCTCGACGCCCTGGCCTCGGAATTCCGTACGCTGCGCGAGGTGGTCGAAGCTAATTGAGCGTGTTGCTGGGTATGCCAGGGGCTCCGAGAGGCTCGAGACACCCTTTTGCGTCATGGGTGACGCAGAAGGGTGTTCGAGTGATGCGTGATGCGGACTCGAACCCGCACAGTCGTTGTCGGTGACGCCGATTGGTGTGTGAGGGCAATCGAAACGCGACGGATGCCGGGGCATGCAGGTTGCCCGTTCGAGCAGGTGGCTGGTGAAGGTGGTGGCCAGCCAGCGCCGGGTATCGCATGCGCTGGGCGTCGGGAAACCTAGATCGTGGTCGAGGCGCAACCTGCAGCTTGACAGGAGTTGGTCTACAAGGCGATCGGTGTTGCTGATCGGGTGCTGGATGCCCGAGGGGCCCGTGAAAAGTTCGAACACCCTTTTCCGTCGTGGGTGACGGAAAAGGGTGTTCGAGTGGTGCGCGAGGCGGGACTTGAACGCCTTGCATGTCGTATGGGTGTCACATTTGGGTGATTAAGGTAATTCGTAGTTATCGAAGCGTAGTGGGTGGTATCGAGTCAACTCCTTTGTCTGTGGGCGGGGTATGGGGTTGGCTGTGTGTCGGCGAGTGGGTGTGGCTCACCGGTTAGAAGGGCGAGTGCTGCAGCGACTTCCGGGAGTGAGGCGCGGACGTAGGTGAGTGTGGGGCCGTCGGATCGGGTGGGTTCGCGGTGGCCGGCGTAGGCGCGGGCGACGGCGTAGCCGCAGTGGCGTTCGACCCAGGTGAGGGTGGTGTGGCGGAGCCAGTGCGCGGTGATCTGGAGGGTGGCGGCCCAGGGGAGGTGTTTGCCGACGCGGTCCCAGATGTGGTCGTAGCGGCGGTCGGTGATGGGGCGGCCATCGTGGTAGCGAAGTAGTTGCTGTTCTGGGTGTTGGCTGCGTTTGCTGTGTTCGGCGAGGGCGTGCATGAGAGTGGGGGAGACGGGTTGCCAGCGGTCGGATTGGTCCTTTTCGCGTAGCCAGATCAGGCAGTCGTCGTAGTCGAGGTCGATGGGGCGCAGGGCGAGGGCTCCGCTGCGGCGGCATGCGGTTTCGAGGTGTAGTCGCAGGATCAGGCTGTCGAGTTCGGGGTCGTTGCCGGTGGTTTCGACAGTGTGGACGATCTGCTGGAGTTGGCGGTGGCTCAGTGAGGTGCGTGGGCTGGGTGCCCGACGGGGGCTGTCGACGGTGTCGGCGGGGTTGGTGCTGGGGTGGATATAGCCGTCGTTTCGGGCGTGGCGATAGAGGCTACGGATGGCGCCAGCCATGTGTTCGCCGGCCGAGCGTCCATCTCGCGAGTTGCGTCGCACAAGGGCTTGTCGGCGTGCGTCCTCGACGAGCTGCTGGAGTTCGGTGGTGGTGGGTTCGTTGATTCTGCGGTCGGGCCATTGGGTTTGGATGCGTTGCCAGTAGGGGCGGTAGGTGCGCAGGGTGCCCGCGGTGACGAGTTTTTCCAGGCGCGGGATGTATTCGCCGAAGGTGGGTGGCGGGTTTGTCGCTGTGGCGGTGAGGAGGTCTTCGGGTCGGATGCCCAGATTTCGGAGAAGTAGTCTGGCGGCATCGATTTCGGCGTTGCTCATCGTGATGGCCACAGGTTCGGGCTGGCGGTGCGGAGAAGGGTCGACAGCGCGGCGGGTGGGTAGACGAGAAGGAATTCGCATTCCGGGTCGGCGACGAGCAGGAGGCGGTCGCCGGCATGAAGTCGCGCTTGTGTGCGGATGGTTGCGGGGAGCAGGATGTGCCGTCGCGCGTCGACCCGGTGGTTGCTGTCGCCAGGGGTGGTGTGGATGTGGATGAGTTGGTTGTGCAGCGTGATCGAGATCGGTTGTCGCTGAGGCCAACCCATTTCTTCGATCAGGGTGGTGGTCGCTATCCTGCCGCGGTCGTTCATTACCGTGGTGGTGATTCGAAGCGGTGGTTCGGTGGGAGCGGTTGCTTCCCGCAGTTGTGGAAGTGGTACTGCGACAGGGTGAGTGCCTGAGTCGGGGACGAAGTCGGACAGATATGCCGAGCGCACGGGACGAAGTCCCCAGTCGCTGGTCAGGCTGCTGCACAGCTGGTCGGGTTGCGCTTCGGTACTGGGCCGGTTGGTGGCGCCGGTCTTGTCGGTTGAGGGCACGGTCGGTACCTCGATTCGCATCGAGATCTGATGAGATGTAGCTCTATGGAATCGGTTTCAAGGTCGAAAAAGCCAGCGGTAGATCAAATCGTGACCCAGGCTCAGAGAGCGCACCTTCATCCAGGACTCGTCGTGCAGCGTGTGGATCGCGGTCGACCGGACCCAAACGTTCTTTAAACATTAACTTTTCGAGCGGAACATGGCGGTCGGTTCCATCATCGCGCTACGGGCCCCAGTAGCTCCATCGGCCCAGGTACGGTTTGAGCGCTTCCGCGCTCGGTTTGGGAATCGGGGGCATCTGCAACGTACCCCGAAACGGATCCATTCGAATGCGATAGCTGATCGCCCAGTCCAGCCATTGCGCGGAGGCAGCGGCTTCTTCAACGTCGGTGATCGTTTCGATATGCCGCTGCATCGCAACGAGGTACTCGTCGAGTTCGAGTCCTGAGCGCCATCGTCGTAGTTGATCCTCGAGCACCTCGGCGCGACGCGTGTCGGCGTAGGCGGCTTTCGCTGTGGTCATGGCCGCCTCCCATTGCCGCTGTTTCTCGGCGGCTTGTCGTTCTGCCGCCAGGCGTTTCTCCTCGGCGTCGGCGGCTCGCAACTCCAGTTCCTGCACCACCTGAGCCAAGTCGATGACGGTGTCGTCCTTGTATGTCCAGTTCGATTGTCGATACGGGCGGCCGTTGGTGATCGTGAGGGTGAGTCGCCCGCTGGGTACGTGGTCGTACTTCGGGATCCGAACCCACGAATCTCGCTCGGCTTTACGCAGTTCCGATGCGGTGGCTTCGTGGGGCACCTTGTCGGTCGGCTCGACGATGGAGACCGCGAACGGATGCTCGAGAATCGAGATCTGCAGCTCGGCGCCAACCTCGTTCCGGCGACCGTATCCGCGTTGCTCCGATGGAGTTCCAGTTGTGGCCTTGTATCCCTTGGCTTCTGCTGTGAGCGCGAGCGTGTTGAGAATCCGCAGTGCGCGATTGCGGAGCGGGCGCTTCATCGGCAATCGATCCTCGGCGTCGCGCAATCGGATGACTGCGGGATGCCATTTCGCCGGCTTCTCCGGGACAGGTACCGGTTGGAGGACCGCAGTCGTCCATGTCGGCGGGTCTGCGAGTTTGATCGTGATTGTCTTGTCCCAGTAGTTGCGGCGTTCGATGACGAGTAGCTTGCCGTCCGGTACTTTTCCGTGCCGAATCGCGGATGCCACCAACCTGTCGTAGTCGGGGCCTTCCTGAGGAGATCGCTGGATTTGCAAGACGCCACCTGCCTGGACGAGATCAGCGATCAACTGATCCACCGGTCGCAATCGTGGAGGTGGCTTCGCTATCCGCGGCTCAGTGGGTTTCGGTTGTTCATCGCGCGGTACCGGGGTGGTCGACTCTTTCGTGCGGACTGCCGTCGGCTTCTTGTCCCAGTGATCGGCAGGGTAGTCCCCGTGTTCGAGGTAATAGATCCCCACCGCGGTCAGTTCGGCACGCCACGTTCCGCCCTTCTTCGAAACCGAGACGAGCCCACGCCATTCGAGTGCCTTCGCTGTGGTCTTGTGTGTGTGGCCCGTCATCACCCCGTCCGGACAGCCGTCGGACACCCATTGCAGAAGATCGAACTGGGTTCGATTGATCGGATCCGTACGCGCCATCGCGACATAGCCTTTCGTGAAACGGTGCGATGCCAAGGTTCGTCATGGCGCTGATACCTCGCCCCGTGACCTCCGCATCCGTACTCAGATCCCAATCAGCCGCAGGCTTTTCGTCGGTGGATGAGCCCGGCCGGTTGGCCTACGGCTGACTGCACTGAGGGGGTGTGTCGACGGACGTCGTTCCGGAGGAACGACGCTTGTCAAGTTTATCGAAGGACGTAGGCTTACCGTCGGCAAACGTACGACACCCATCGGTCGAAGAAGGCAATCAGCATGGACGTCGGAGACGAGTGGATCTATCGGTTGCGGGACTACGATTCGTCGGAGCGGGTTCGGATTCTCGGAATCGAACAGAGCAAGAAGAAGATTCGGGTCGAGATCGAGTTCGTTGATGGGGACAAACGCGGCATCCGAGAGACCATTCCCGGTACTCGGCTGCGCGCCCCATGGGCCGGTGTCGACGGATACGACCAGCGGATGGCGAACTGGCGGCGGCTGGAGGAGCAGAACGACCTCACTGACACCGAAGTATCCGCCATCAGCACCGTCTTCGATCTATTCGTACCCAGGGAGATCGCCTACACCGACTGGCGTCAGGTCAAAAATGCTCTCGCAGTTCGTGATCGAGTCAAGTTCGAGCAGATCATCGGCGCACCGCTCGCCGATGTACTCGCCGAGGTCGCCGGTTTCGATCTGGACGACGAGGCGCTGCTCTCCCCGGCAGGCACGCTCCGGTGTGCGGAGCTCGTCTGCCGCCGAAACCCCATGCCCATTCTGGAATGGATAACGCAGGAGGAGAACGAGAAGCGCGAGCACTGCAAGCGGGGACGGAAGTACCAGGGGCGGAACAGGTCCGACGCTGCTACATCGGATCCAGAGACGGAATACCAGTTCTATCTCGAGTACGACCGACCTCACAACGAACTGCTCCGCCAGTGGTGTGGACATCGGGCGGTGACCCTGCAGGAGCGACTCGCCGCGGCCGAGGCCGAGGTGCACAGGCTCGATGTTCTCGTGACTCGGCTCATCGATATCGTCAAGGACCACAACAGCTTGCTCGCCGAGACACTTGAACGTACCCATGACGAGGAGCGAATCACTCCGGCGAATGTTCGCCCGGTCGTCGAACGTCCCTTGAATCCAGCCGAGATCCCTGTGCGATACATTCAGACCCCACCGCGACGCTGGCGGTGAGCCACACGACCGGCATCTCCCGTTGTTCGAGTGGCTGATCGGCACCGGAGATGGGGTGGCGGTCAACCTCTGAGCGCGTCATCGAGTCGGCCGGGCCAGTGATCGCTACATCGCCCAGGTCGCACAGGGTCTGGCGGCGTGGGCTGGCTGGCGCGGAGAAGTCCAGATGAACGACCCCGCGATCACAGTGCGCGGCACAGCATCCGGACATTTGGATTGGAGCCGTTCCCGTTGCTCGAAGTGGGGCAACGCAATTCCGGTAGGTACTACGACGCTCGTCAGGCAAGCGCTATTCAGGCGACAATCCGAGTATGGATTGCCCGACTGTAGTTGGCGAATGAGGTCCGCCCTGCGCTCCGTCGTCCGCGCACGGCCATGTCTCACCGGTGTGAGTCGTCGCTGCCGCGGTGTCGTGTGGTGAACCTGGTTTGTCGCGTGTCGGATTCTATTGCGCGGCATGATGGTTCGTCGGCGGCTGAGATCTATCGCGCAGGGAGCTGCATGAGCTGGCGCTGTAGGACTTGTTCGCGGAGCAGTGCGGTGGCATCGCCCGTTCTGATTTTCGGAGGAGTGCATGAGAAGCGAATCGGAAGTTGCTGCGTACGAGGCCCTGAAAACTGAATACCGGCGAATCGTGGATGTCGTCGACTTGTTCCCACGGGGCGTACAAGCGCGGCAGATCGCGAAGATGGTGCACCCGCGTTCCTGGGAGATTGACGAGGACGACATCGATGCCCAACAGGTCAAGGCCGTCCGTGACAAGCTGGCGCGTCTGGAATCGAAGGGTTTCGTCACGATTGAACGAACCGTGGAATATGGAAATATCTACCGGCCGGTGAACAGTCCGCTGGATATGGCTACTTGGACACTGGAACAAGGACAGGAGTATTACGCGGAGAATCATGTCGACCGCATCGGTGCCGATCAACTTGCGGTCGCGGCGTATTCGATGATGCTGGGGGTATGGCGAAACACTGTTGTCGAGGATGCTCATGCGAGCAGTGGGCTCAGTCGTATCAGTGATGGCGAGATGTTCGCGGCGAACGTGGCTGTCTTCCGCTTGATGCGAGACTTCCTGGAAGCGGAGGATCGGACACCTGCCGCGTGGGACCGACTGTCTCGTGAAGTAGTGCGTCCGGACAGGATTGCGGCCGGGTCGAGGACCGTCGCCGACTTACTCGGCGAGTACTACAGCGAATGGGCGACGGGTGCCCAGGGCGCACTGGAGTACTTTGCCCAGCTGACCGAGCGCGACGACCACGACATGAGGTGGTTCGTCGCGGTCAAGTCCTGCTTCGGCAGCATGCACCGGACCTGGTTCGGCATGCCCGACTGGCCTCGCGTCGTGGATACCTTTGTCGATAAACCCTTTTCGGGATCGCGCCCAGTGGAGGAGTACGACGAAGATGACCTCGCGAGATTCCCTGGTTTGGTCGAGCAGGCGCGTAGACCTCGAGTCTTGCCGATCCCGGCTGCGGATCTACGCGCCGGATTACTGGACGGCCCAGACCGCATGGACCCACAGGTCCTCGGTTGGTGCATCAGTGACGCAATAGGATTCATACGACTCGATCGCGAGTAAACGGACATGTCGGCATGCCTAGAGCACGTGCGGTGTGGGGGTCGATGTGCATCATCGCCGCGCTTTTATGCGTCGGCGCCGTTAACCTGGCTCAGGTGCCCCTGTCTACGACGACTTCTACCTGGATTGGATCTTCTGGGTCTACCTGGCAACGATTGAGTTGACCAACCGCGTCATCGACGATCAGAACCTCCTACCCTCGGCGCCTGCGACAACGAGGTCCTAACCATCCGGGCCCTAAGCGATCTGAGATGCCAGCTGCAGGACCGGTGATCGTCAAGCTGTAGGGCGTCACATGCCTGCGGCTGTCGGCGCCGACAGTCTGATGGCAGATGGTTGCGGCTGGATGGAGCTCAGTCTGCAGGGCGTGTTGGGCTGTTTTCATTGCTCTGGTCAGGGTTCACCTCTATACTGAATCATAATCGAGTTGAGTGATTCAGGGGGTGTGGACATGACTGCGATGACGGTGGGCGACCGGATCGAGAGGGCGCGAGTCGCTGCTGGGATGAGTCAGCGTGACCTTGCCACGGAGACGGGGATTTCTCAGGCGACGCTGTCTCGTACGATCTCGGGCGACCGAGCTCCGAAGATGAATGAGCTGGTGGCGATCGCTGCCGCTACCGGCGTTGTGCTGGCCGAACTCACCGGGGCATCCCGGGTAGCAGGGCGACTGCAATGCGCGGCACGTTCAGTCAACGGCGCCTCGATGGAATCCATGTACGAGCAGATGTTGCGATTTTTGGAGCTCGACGCATATTTGGTCGACCAGGGGATCGCGGCGATTGGATGACTGCGGAGGCTGAGGGAAGAGCTGCTGCGGAACGTTTCCGGAACGATCACCACCTCGGGTTTCAGCCCTTGGGAGACTTGGTAGCACTCATCGAGCAGACTATCGGCGCAGATGTAGCCGTACTCGAGACCGGTCCTGATCAGCACGGGATGACAATGCGGCACAAGGACCGGGGCACGGTTTATCTAGCCGTGGCCCGGACCCTCAACCCGATGCGTCAACGCAGTACCCTCGCGCACGAGTTGGCTCATGTGGTCTTTCAGGACTGGACCGATGAACCGCAGGTCGATTCGTCCGGCTCGGCGGAGGTCCGCGCCAACACGTTCGCAAGGCATTTGCTTCTCCCGCTGACGGGCGTCCGCGAGATGGTGGCGACCGAGCGTGACTGCGACGAGCTGAGCTTGTTATCGAAAGTGGTACAACGCTACCTGGTTTCACCATCGATGGCGGCAATTTCTCTGGAACAGGTGGGGTACCTCGACTGCGAGGGAAAGAGGCGGCTGAAGTCGGAAACAACCCCGCGCCTGGCTGCTCGTTTCGGGTGGTCGGATCAATACAAGGCTCTGCAGAATGAATCAAATCACCGACGTGCTCCGCAGCGGCTACTGGCGTGGGCGATCGCGGGATATTTGCAGAACGTTATTTCGATTCAAACCATTGCGACTCTGCGAGGGCTCGATGTCGACTTGGTGGAAGACGAATTGAACGGGGCGGGTCTCATACCCACCGGGATGAAGCCGATCTGGAGTGATCCGGCTGATCTGCCTGAGATCTCGATCGATCTTGGTGAGCTCGACGCCGACCTCGGCGACAGCGACGCTGGATGAGCGTCAGACCTGTCATCGACGCTGGTCCAGCGCTGAACTTTCTGGCGATCAATCAAGAGCGGTTGTTGCTGGCGGTACTGGGTGAGATTAGTACGCCTGAAACAGTTGAAGGCGAGGTGCTGCGCAAAGCGCGGACCGACCGCCGATTCGAACGGGTCGGGATGGTGTGGTCAAAGCTGACACCGAAATGGATCGAAGTACTTTCAGATGACTGGACCGACACGTTGGAAGCCGTATGCGCGCGCCAGAACGGCATGCTCTGGATAGAACGGAAGAAACAGGCGAAAGACCTGGGCGAACTACTCGTAGTCGCCCACGCAGTTGCCGCGGCTGAACAAGGTCGACACATTATCGTGGTCATCGACGACCAATCAGGCGCCACGATGGCAACCGCCGAAGGATTGCGTCTCGACCGACTCCGAGTACAAGACCCTTCCATCGGACGAATTATCCTTATCAACACCACCACTATTCTCGAGCGTGCGGTTGGCATCGGGCGCATCGCCGATCGGGCAGCCATGAAAGCGATCTACGCCAGGCTGCGTGACTGTGACGATGGATTGGTGCCGATCGAAAAAACGAGATTGCTTTCGGCAGATCTGTGGAAATTGGAATACTGAAAGAGTTCTCCGATCCCGGCGAACCTGACCCTGTCGCTTCGGTTCGGCGGATCTGCTCTCCTGTCGAATTCTGTTGTTCGGCGAGAGGGATCGTCGCGTTCGAGGCCGAGGCGATCGAACAGGACTAGGCGTGTGGACCGCTCGACCAGCGTCGCGATCGCCGATCTGCCCGGGGGCACCGATGGTGAGGTCACCCCAGTAGCCCGGCGCGGCGCGCCGAGGCCGCGATGGATCAGGTTCACCCCGTGCGCACATGTTAACTAAGTCAATAGGTGCCGTATTATCTTGGCGAGAACCCACTGACCCGGAGATGCCGATGCCTCAGCCCGACGCAATACCGGTGACGTTGGCCGAAATCGCCAGGATCGCCGGCGTTGGACGGGCGGCGGCCAGTAACTGGCGGCGGCGGCACGACACCTTCCCCAAACCCATCGGCGGCACGGATATCAGCCCGCAGTTCTCCTTGACGGAGGTCGAGGCATGGCTACGGGAGCAGGGCAAGCTTCTGGAGATCGGTGCGAAGGAGCGACTGTGGCCGCAGTTCGACGCCTTGGACGATCGCGCCGAAACCGGTCGGGCGATCGCTCTGACCGCGTTGAAGCAAGAGCACCCCGATGTGGCCCTGGAGTCCGAACCTCAACTCTCGCTGTCACATTCGGCTGAACGTGTGGCACGTCAAGCCATCGCCCTGGCGGAGCGGGAGGGGCCGCGGCAGATATTCGAGTTCCTACTGGGGCGCTGGCTGGATACCCATGTGCGCCAGATCAGTTCTACTCCCGAACCGTTGGCGTGGTTGATGGCCGAGATCGCCGAGCATGTCCGCAGCGTCCCCGGAAGCGGCGGGCCGCGCATCGTGCTCGACCCGGCCTGCGGTTCGGGTGGCTTACTTCGCGCTGCGGCCGATGTCTGCCTCCGCGACACCGACGGTATGGGCTCTGTGCGATTGGCGGGAGCGGAGAAGGATCCGGTTCTGGCAGCTTTGACTGCAGCGCGTTTGTCCCTGACCTCCTTGGGAGATACTGCTTCCCAGCCGTGGACGGTGGATGTCCGGCCCGCCGACTCGCTGCGGGCGGATTCCCATCCAAACCTGCGTGCCGATCTCGTACTCTGCAACCCGCCGTTCAACGAGCGCGACTGGGGATACGAGGAACTGGCAACGGATCCCCGCTGGGTATACGGGCTTCCACCGCGTACGGAACCCGAGTTGGCGTGGGTCGAGCACGCAGTGTCGAAGCTGCTCCCCGGCGGAGTCGCGGTGCTATTGCTTCCTCCGGCCGTCGCGTCGAGGAAAGCGGGCCGGAGAATTCGCGGAGCCCTGTTGCGCGCCGGTGTGCTACGGGCGGTAATCGCCTTGCCGCCGGGGTGTGCCCCGCCGCATAGTGTGGCTTTGCAGCTGTGGGTGCTTCAGGCCGCCCGCCCGGGGCAGAGCGCCGATGCAGGTCACTCGATTCGTCTGTTGGACGCCGACGACGCGGTGAAGGCTGCCGAAAGTATCGATTGGCATGCCCTGCGCGACGAGGTTTTCGCGGCGATGGGCGCGAACGGTCCTGCACCAGACCAGGATTCGGCGGAAGTTCGCGCGCCGCGACGGATCCGCGCCGTAACGCTCCCCGTGATCGACCTGCTCGACGAAGAGGTCGATCTCACCCCTGCGCGCCACATCCCGGTCAGACCGACCGGAAACGTCGTCGAACTGCGAGAAACCTGGGGTCGTTTGTCGACATTGCTCGCAGAAGTGCAGGAGTCGGCGATCTTGCTGTCCGCCATCGGGTTGCGCGCGAACGGGGATGGGCAGCCCGGAACGATGACGATCGGGGAATTAGCGCGAGCCGGGGCGCTGGTCGTGCACACCGGACAGCTGCCGACGGAGGGCTGCGTTCGAACCGGTGTGATCGGCACGGGCGGAGTGCCCTACCTGACGGTGTCGGACCTGTTGATGGAAGGCGACCCGGGCGGCTGGGTTCCAGCGCAACAGGTGGCAGATGCCGGGCTGACGGCAACGGACCGAAACGATGTGATCGTGTCGGGAGTGACACGGGCGTTCAGCGCCTGGGTGGAGGATGGGACTACAACGGTGCTGGGACCGCAGTTGTATGCGCTGCGATTGGATCCCGGGAAGCTGGATCCCTGGTTCCTCGCGGGGTGCCTGCGTGCGCCCGCGAATGGCCGTCAGGCCGGAACACACACGTCGAGCTCGGCCCGGGTCGATATCAGGAAGCTGCAGGTTCTGCAGGTACCACTCGCGGAGCAGCGTCGGTACGGCGAAGTCTTCCGTCAGGTGACGCAGTTCGAACAAGCTGTTCGCGGGCTTGGCGAAATGGGCGTGGTGCTCGTGCGGGAGCTCAGCAACAACCTGTCTGCGGGGCGTCTGTCGCCGAGCTGAACCTGCGCCGGGCCGGTGTCAGCCGTGGTCGGTGGTGTAACCGGATTCGGTCAAATTGGTGTCGAGTTCGCGGCAGATCGCACGGACCATTTCGGCGTCCCGCTCGGGCAGCGCTTCCGCCGCCGTGACGGTTTCGCGCAATGTTTCGACGGCGAGATCGCCATTTCCGAACGGCAGACGGCATTCGGCCACTCGCAAACGCCAGATCAATGCCGCTGCCTGATCCCGTGGATCACGGCTGTGCGCCAGGTCTTCAGCCATTTGCTGATACAGCGGGGCTGCGCGGCCGCAATCGCCGAGTACGCGTAATCCCTCAGCGGCCAACCGCCAGACGCGTCGAACCAGCGGCCGGGCCGGTCCCCACTCTCTTCGTGCCGCTATCGCGATCTCCGCCAGCCGGGCCACTGCGGGGCCGGGCTCGAACGCGGCCAGCTCTCGCTCCGCATCCTCGCAGTCCTGCTCGACGAGGCGCACCTTCAGCCAGCCTGAGGATTCCGGCCGACGTGGTTGCGTCACCGTAGATCCGCCGAGAGGCGGATTTTCCGTATCGCTTTGCGAGATTCGATACGGCAGCGTCGGGTCGGGTTCCAAACGCGGGACGGGTGCGGGCGAACCCGGCGCGGGCAAATGGGGCCGAAGCCCGCGCTGAATCTCTGCCATGTCCGGTCGTCCGTCCGGAATCTTGGTGAGCATCTTCTGGACGAGCTCATCGAGCTCGGGCGGCACCTGAGGCGCGAACACCTCCAAGGGGAACGGAAGCTTGTCCAAATGCTGGCCCTGTAGGCCGCCGTGCTCCTCCAGGAACGGCGTCCGGCCCGTCAGCAACTCGTAGCAGACACAGCCGAGCGCATAGCTGTCCGTCTTGGGAACGACCATATCTCCGCGAATTTGCTCCGGCGCTTGATATCCGGGACTGCCCAGACTGGAGCCGTGCTGCGTATACCGTGTCACGGTGGCACCGAGCGGCCTCGCGATTCCGAAATCGAGCAGCACCGCGATCCCCCGTGCGGAGACGATCACGTTCTGCGGCTTGAGGTCTCGATGCACCACGGGGCGTTCGTGCGCGCATTCCAGTGCGGAGGCGATCTGCATCGCGATGGCGATGGCCGGTCCGACGGTCAGTGGGCGGTACCGCGCCAGGAAGTCATTGAGCGGGGTGCCGTCGATGAACTGCATGACCAGGTAGGGCGTGCCCTCGTGGGTGCCTTCGTCGTACAGGCGGGGGATGCCCGGATGGTCGATCTGGCCCAGCAGGTTGCCCTCACGCCTGAACCGCTTGCGCATGATGGCGAGTTCTTCCGAACGGTAATGCGTGTCGATACCGCTCATCAATTCGTCGGCAGGACTCAGAAACTTGATGGCGACCACGTCATCGTTCTGGATGTCCATGGCTCGCCACACCTCTGCCATGCCCCCCTTCCCGGCTCGCGATTCCAGTCTGTACCGGCCGCCGACCAGCACATCACGCTGAATCTCCCGCGTTCGCATTGCTATCCCTCCGACCAGTGATTCCGGTCCTAGATCCCGGCCTGTGAATTATTCTAGCAACAAATCATCTATGGACTATGTTCACAACATGTGTAACCATCATGTATCCGCCCGATCTGCAGGGGAGTACTCGATGACCGACTGGCCGCGCCCGAGCGGAACTCAGGGGGACGTGTGGCTCGTGCGGGCAAGCAGCGTCGCAGTCCGCGAGAATCCGAGGGACTGTCCGATGGCCGCAAGTGCTGCGCTGCGGCCACTCCTGAAGCCTGATCCGGTTCCACCTTGGAGCTCAAAAGCATTGGAGGACTTCACTTTCGCGCCAATGATGGGTGGACTCGACCTGATCGAGCACGACGGCTGGTCGCAGGCCGACGCCATTGCCGAGCTCATGCGCACCAAAGGAAAGTTTGACAGCAACCGCGCACCGGCACACCCATCTCTGCTCGAGTGGACCGTGCAGGCGATTCCGCGCTATCTCGCGGCCCGCGAGGCGGAGCAAGCCGACACTGAAGGTTCGGTCCCGCAGACGATTCCGATTCGATTCGAGTGGGCGGCGCTCTATGACCGCAAAGGGGATCCGGATTCACGTGGAGCCACCCGCTACGAGCGGTCGGTATGGGGCCGTCGCTACGCTTCGGCCGACGGATCTGTGCGCGATATATGGCTACCGTCCATCAACAGGGCGCGATCGAATCGGTCAGAAGCCGAGAAAGCCGCCGTGGCAGACGTGCTGGCCACGGGTGAGGTCTGTCCACGCCCGGGTTTCGAGCGTCCTTATCGGCCACTGCGCAACCAGCCACCTCTGCGGCCTGTACGGGTAAGAGCCTTCGGGTACGGATGCGGCGACGACAAGGTGGTGCCGATTCTGGATTGGGACCAGGACGAGGTACGTGGGCGCTACCGCGAATACGCGGCACCGGCATTCGCTCGGGCGGCCGCGGGATCGGCAGCCGTCCCAGGCTCCAGCTGTGGTGATACCGGGCCGGGCATTGCCCGTAGAGCCGCAGATCAGTGGCTGAACGGTTCCGGTGTTCGCGGTGCTGTCGTCTACAGCAATCACATGGGCGTGCACGGAATCGGAGCCGGACTCATGTCGCATCAGCGCTCGGTGATCACCGAATGGGCGGAGCAGGCGCTTCCCGACGGGCTCGTTCGAACGGAATCGCTGTCCCGCAGTGCGGTCGGCACCAGCAAACCCGCCAATGCCCGGCCCGCTGTGGAGGGGCAGGGGAAGCGGGCCGAGGAACTACGAGCCGCGCACGCGCGTCGTGGAGCCCTCGCGGCAGCGGTCGTCCGAATGCGGTCCGCGGAGCTGGAAGCCGTGCTGGACGGACCTCCGATCTTCGAAGCCAGATTGCTGTGGCAAACGGCGTCTTCACGCCGGGCCGCGATCACGGGGCTCGCCGAAATCCTGGGCCTTGAGGAGAAGAGCGGCGCGCCCATGTTCGATGATGGCAGTCCCGAGGCCGTGGAAGCGGTTTTCGACACCGCCGAGCCGGGGAACGCGGTGGTGTATGAGTGGCGTACACCGGAACTGACAGTTAGGTTACGCTGCCTCCCATTGTCCGGAGGGCTTGCCGACAAGCTCGCACTCGATCCCAAAGTGCGACCCCAGAGCGTCGCCTTGACCGCCGCGGTCGCGGGACGTCGAGGCGAGCTGGCGAAATTCCTGAGCGACGACGGATCCGATCCCGGGTCACCAACTCTCGCGCTGGTCGAGATCGCACATCGCAGTACCTTCCGCCCCGCGACCACCGACCCGAAGTTCGTCATGCGACTCGGTTGCGCCGACGCCGGCGTTCTCACCCAGTTCGTCGTCGTTCCGTCCAATGCCAAGGGCGTGAAAACCGAGAAGAATGTCGATCACCGAGTCCGCTCAGGCTGGCTGGACGGGTTGCGGCAGCTCGGGGTCCGCGTGCTTCCGGAACACACCCTCGGGGGCAGCCTTCCCGAGGACCTGCGCTACGCCGCGATCTGGATGGTCAAGCGCCGCAAGGACGGCCCGACCCGGCTCCCCTTGCATCTGCCCGTCGCGGTCCTGATGACTCCGATGCCGGAAGACTCGGGTCGAGTACAGGTCCAGGGGTGGGACGACGACACGAAAAGCTGGACGCCATACCCGAAATTCCTTCTGGGACTGGTGAAAAAGGCCGAGATACCCGGTGTGGAAGTGCCGGCCGGGCAGTGGATCACCAATGTCGATTGGCGCAAGAACATGGATCAGCAGCGCAAGGAGACAGCCAGCTTCCTCCAGCGGATGCTGTTCTCGCTGCGCGATCAGCCCACCGTGCTGATCGCGCACTCCCAGAACAGCCGCCAACACTGGCCCTGGCTTCAGGACGGCAACACCGTCGTAGACCTCATCAAGACAGGCCATGCTCCGCCAGCCACACTCGACCCCAATCTGCGGCTCGTACGGATCCGCGGCGGCGCTGGGAGAGAGACCCCACAGTGGTGGGGTACTGGCAGGCCCGACGGTATCAATGGCCTGCCCGCAGGTTTGTGGACACTGCCGACCACGCCCGGTGCCGACCATCGGATCTTCTACAGCACCACCGAAAAGGCCAGTCAGTTCAAGAAGTCCGCCGTAAGTGCCAATCGCCTGGCCCCGCGAGCGGTGGCAGGAAGCGGCAAAAACTGGACCATCGACGCGGACAAACCCGCATGGAACCCCTCGTTGGTAGAAATCGCGGTTCTCGGTTGCCACCCAACCGCCGAGGAGAACCGTGCCGGGGACGATCCCGAGGCTCTCGCCCTGGCCATGCACCAGCTGCGCCAGGCCCCCGACTATTTGGACGCGCTCTCCCTCCCGCTACCACTGCACCTCGCCGGATTGGCTCAGGCATATGTCCTGCCGATGCTGGCCGCCGACGAAGACTCCGACGACCCCGACCTCGAAATCGACACCATCTCCGACGACCTTGACCCGGATCTGGCGAGCGCGCCCGGCCTGTCGCAAGAACTCGACCCTACTGAAGAACCAGCCCTGTCGATTTGGTGAATCCGAACCAGTTCCTCATGCGTCGACTCTGCGAGTCGACCAGCAGGCTGCGAGCTCTGGCTGCTCCGTGTGGGGCACCAGAACCGAATATCTGTTGGAGCGTCCCGTGATCTACTCGTAGCGGTCTACACGCGGTGCCAGCCATCGCTCGGTGTCCATCGTCTCGTCCGGAAGTGGTTGCAGCAGAGTCTTTTCTGCAGCCGAAGTGTTCTCCGATGACGCCCGCGCGTGTGTCGATGCGCCGGTCGTCGTCGGCGATGTCGAACGATCATGGCGTTGAGATCGGCGATGGAGCCGACCTGTAGAACCGGGACAAGCCTGTTGCAGCGGAGACGGACGGGATCTCATCCGCCCATCTCGTGTCCTCCCTCGGCGGGCCGTCGGGATCGACGACACCGGCTTCTCCGCACTCGGCCTCGCGATCGTCCAGTCCGAGGACACGCTCGGCTTGGATGATCGGCAGTCGAAGGCAAGTCGCGGCGTTGGCGCCGTGTGGTGGCGGTCGCGGTTCACCGCCAGACAACATTTGGTGGCGTAGTCGATCACCACGCAGATTCGCCGATCCTGTCAACGGTTCTTTGAGAACCCGCTGAAATCGTTCTGCCAGAACGCATTACGGCGAGTTGGAAGATCATGGAACATGGTGCGCCCCGACAAGAGCCCACGAACGCCGCTCATCTCGCTGAGCGAGATGAGCGGAGACCTCCTGGAGCGGATCACGTACTTCGGCTCTCGGAGTCCTGGCGTGTTCGTCACGAAGTCTTGCCGGTGGCCCTCGACTCGCATGATGTGTGACATCCAGTGATCGCAGGTCGGGGTTCTGGGGACGAGTCTGCCCAGCCGTGAGTGACCGGGCACGCGACCGAACTGACACTGGCCGCCGGCGAACTGATCCAGAAGGATCTGTTGCGCACCTACCCGAATATCCGATACGTGTTCCCCCACATGTGCGGCTACGCGCCTTTCATCGCCCAGCGCCTGGATCTGCACGCGGGCTGGTACCTGCCTGCCGGTCGCCCGGCGGTGGCGGACCAGCTGAAGCTGCTGTACTACGACACCGCCAACCCGACCCCCGGTGCGCTGGAACAAACCATCGGCATCGTCGGCGCCTCTCAGCTCATGATCGGCGCCGACTACCCCTTCGAAACCGGCGACTCCTTGATGAATTATCTGACCTACGTCGGCAAGTCTGGAATCCCGGCCGACCAGGTGACGGCAATCGAATCGGAGAACGCGCGCTGCTTCCTCCGTCTCTGAAACCGCCCGGGCATCCCTCGGACTCAGCCCTTCGCCACCGCGACCGCGCCGAAATGTTCTGCTGCGCGGTGCGATGTCTGCCGCGGAGCACCGCCGGAAGTGTTGCGGCGAAGAGTTCGCACAGGAGTCGGGCTCCGAGAAGCTCGATACACGCGTTCGTGTCATGGGTGACGCAGAGGGGTGTTCGAGTGACGCGCGATGTGGACTCGAACCCGCAAATCTGTCGGCGGTGACACCGATTGGTGTGTGAGGGCAGTCGAAACGCCGACGGATGGCGGGCATGGAGGCTGCCCATCCGGGCGAGTGACGGGTGCAAGGGAGGGCCAGCCGGCGCCAGGTATCGCGTGCGCTGGACGGTGGGGAAACCTGGATCGCGGTAGAGGCGCGGCGTGCATCGCGGCGGGAGTCGCCTATGAGGCGATCGGTGTTGCTGGGTGGGTGCTGGATGCCCGAGGGTTCCGGGAAAAGTTCGAACACCCTCTTCCGTCATGGATGACAGAAAAGGGTGTTCGAGTGGTGCGCGAGGCGGGACTTGAACCCGCACGTCCGTGGACACCAGAACCTAAATCTGGCGCGTATGCCAATTTCGCCACTCGCGCTAACGGTACGACCGTCCAAACTCTACCGGGCTGAACGGAGATCCAGAAGCACCGGGCGGGTGTGGCGTACTGGTCGGTAACCCTACCTGGGATTATAACGATTTGATAAACAGCAATGTGAGGAGCCCTCACATTTCCTTCACTGGTGTAACCGCGCTCACCAGCGGGTTCAAACATGAGGGAGAGTCATGTTTGTGGGCATTCTGGTACGGACGTACGGAAATACTCTCGGGTAGGGGGAGGCGCGGTAACCAAACATGAGGAGAACCTCATGATTTTGTGGAATCCTCGGCGTCTACCAGGGCCAGTTGGCCGGAGGAACACCTGCGCACCGTGAGCGCGGCCCAGTCCTGTGGGGACGGGGACGCCAGGAGAAGGAAGTCGAAGCGTTGACGATCAACGAGAGCACCGGGACCGGGTCGAAGGCCGAACGAGCCAAACAGAACCGGGATAGTGGAGTCAGGTCGTCACTCTTGGACCGGTTGCTGGGGGGTGCGCCCTACGCGCTGGCATTCGGTGGGCAGGGTGCGGCGTGGCTCACCGAACTCGAGGAGATCGGCCGCGACAGCGCGCTCGAGCCCGAGCTGACCGCACTGGTCAACGAGGCCGCCGGCAAGCTGGAACCGATTGCGGCGCAACTGCTTGTGGTGCGGCCCGTCGGCTTCGACCCCATCGGCTGGATGCTCGAGGAAGAGCTCGCCGACCCGGAGCAGGGGGAGGTGTCGGCGGCGCCTTCCGCGCAGGTGTTGCGCTCCGCCGCGGTCTCCATGCCGGGTGTTTTCCTGACTCAGGTCGCCGCGCTGCGGGCGCTGCGCCTGCAGGGCCTCGATATCGTCACCAACGCTCCGGCGGCCGTGATCGGGCACTCACAGGGCCGGATCGCCGCTACCGCCGCACAGGCGCACGGACAGCGGGACGCGGAATTGCTGGCCATCGCCCAGTTGATCGGCGCCGCAGCCGGACTGGTCGCCCGCCGCAAGGGCCTCATGCCGATCGGTGACCGCTCGCCCATGGTCGCGGTCTCGCATGTCGATCCCGAAGAGTTGCAGGCCGTCGTCGACGAGGTCTCGCGCGGCGTGGCCGCCGAGAAGGCCGCCGTGCTCTCGATCCGCAACGGCCGTCGCCGCGCGGTGCTCAGCGGTCCGGTGGCGCAGCTGGATCGAGTTCGCCGGCGCGCGGCCGAGATTCACGACGAGCAGTCGAAGGAGCGCGACGCCAAGAAGCGTGGCGGTTCGGTCTTCGCGCCGGTGTTCGAGGACATTCCGGTCGAGGTCGCCTTCCATCACCCCGCGCTGCAGGACACCGTCGAACTGGTGCGCGGCTGGGCCGGACAGTGCGGCCTGGACACCGAACTGGCCGCCGCCCTCACCCAGGAGGTGCTGGTCGACCCGATCGACTGGGTCACCATGGTCGACACCACGGTCGCGCAGGGCGCGCAGTGGATTCTGGACCTCGGCCCGGGTGATCTGCTCTCCCGCCTGACCTCCGGATCGCTCAAGGGCACCGGCGTCGGCGTGCTCGCCGCCTCCACCCGCGCGGGCCAGCGCAGCCTGTTCACTCCCGGCGCGGCCCCCGAGGTTTCCCCCGCCTGGGCCGAATTCGCGCCCAAGCCGGTGCGCCTGCCCAACGGCCGCATTGTGGTCGAGACCGCGTTCACCAAGCTCACCGGCCGCTCGCCGATCCTGCTGGCGGGTATGACCCCGACCACCGTCGACGCGAAAATCGTTGCGGCGGCGGCCAATGCGGGCCACTGGGCCGAGCTGGCCGGTGGCGGTCAGGTCACCGAGCAGATCTTCGCCGACCGCGTCACCGAACTGAAGACGCTGCTGCACCCGGGCCGCTCGGTGCAGTTCAACTCGCTGTTCCTGGACCCGTACCTGTGGAAGCTGCAGCTGGGTGGAAAGCGCCTGGTGCAGAAGGCACGTACCGCCGGTGCGCCGTTCGACGGCGTCATTGTCACCGCCGGTATTCCGGAGCTGGACGAGGCTGTGGCCCTCATCGAGGAGCTGACCGAGGTCGGCATCACGCACGTCGCGTTCAAGCCGGGCACCGTGGCGCAGATCCGCGCGGTTCTCCGAATCGCCGATGCCGCACCGGATTACGCGGTCATCATGCATATCGAGGGCGGCCGCGCCGGTGGCCACCACTCCTGGGAGGACCTCGACGACCTTCTGCTCGAGACCTACGGTGAACTGCGCAGCCGCGCCAATGTGATCGTTTGTGTCGGAGGCGGCATCGGTACGCCCGAGCGCGCCACCGAATACCTCACCGGCGCTTGGTCGCAGGGCTACGGCTACCCGGTCATGCCTCTGGACGGTGTGCTGGTCGGCACCGCCGCCATGGCCACCCTGGAGGCCACCACCACTCCCGAGGTCAAGCAGCTCCTCGTGGACACCCCCGGCACTCCCGACTGGGTCGCCGCGGGCACCGCCACCGGCGGAATGGCTTCGGGCCGTAGCCAATTGGGTGCGGACATCCACGAGATCGACAACTCCGCCTCGCGCACCGGCCGCCTGCTGGACGAGGTCGCCGGTGACGCCGATGCCGTGGCCGAGCGCCGCGCCGAGATCATCGAGGCGCTCAACGGCACCGCCAAGCCGTACTTCGGCGATGTCGCCACCATGACCTACCTGGAGTGGCTGGAGCGCTACGTCGAGCTCGCTGTCGGCCTGGACCGGCGCAGGGATTTCGACTGCGGCGGCGACTTCGCCTCCGCCATCGCCGACGCCACCGCCTCGGTCTGGCTGGACATCACCTGGCGCGACCGATTCGCGGAGATGGTGCGCCGCACCGAATCCCGCCTCAACCCGGCCGACCGCGGGCAGATCGACACCCTCTTCGCCGCGGATGCCGATTTCGAGACCCCGGTCAAGGCCATCTGCACGCTGAAGGAGCAGTACCCGGCCGTCGCCGAGGCCATCCTGCACCCGGCCGATGTCCCGTTCTTCGTCAGCCTGTGCAAGCTCCCCGGCAAGCCGGTCAACTTCGTACCCGTGGTGGATCAGGACGTGCGCCGCTGGTGGCGCTCGGATTCGCTGTGGCAGGCGCATGATCCGCGCTACACCGCCGATCAGGTCTGCGTCATCCCCGGCACCGTCGCCGTCGCGGGCATCACCCGCGTGGACGAGCCGGTCGGTGAACTCCTGGACCGCTTCGAACAGGACACCGCGTACTCGCTGGTGCGCGCGGGCGTCGTCCCGGCCGCCGTGGACGGTCGCCGCCGCGCCGACGTCACCGCCGGTGCCATCGATATCGTGCTGGCCGCACCGGATGTGCAGTGGTCCGGTCGCACCACCGTCAACCCGATCCACCGCCTCGGCGACCTCGCCGAGTGGGCGCTGAATGAGGAGGGCGCGAACCACCCGCCCACCGGCGCCACCCTCACCCCGATCGCCGGACCCGAAACCGACCACGCCTACGTGGAATTGGCGGTCCCGCTGCTCGGCCGCGATGCCGTCCGCATTCGCATCACCGTCCCCGTCAGCGTGTACAACGGTGGCGCACCGGTCATTACCGAAGACGATGCCACCGAGGCCATGTCGGCCCTGCTCGCCGTCGCCGCCGGACAGTCGCTGCCCGAGGTCAAGACCATCGGTGACACCCCGGTCGCGCACGTCAACCTGGCCTGGAGCCCGGATCTGATCGCCGATCACGCCGGTGTCACCGGTTCCGGTCTGCCGGAGAGCCTCAGCACGCTCGGCCGTACCGTGCCCGATGTGCTCGTGGGCGCTTGCTGGCCCGCGGTTTTCGCGGTGCTCGGCGCGAGCCGTACCGAGGACGCGCGCAGCGTCATCGAGGGCATGCTGGATCTGGTTCACCTGGATCACCAGATCGCGCTGCTCGGCGAATTGCCCACCAGCCACGCCGTACTCGCGGTGCGCGCCGAGGGCAGGTCGGTGCTCGACACCGATCTCGGCCGCGTGGTCGAGGTGCAGGTGACCGTCGGTGTCATGCGTGACCACGGCCTGGACACCCCGCCGGTGGCGAAACTGGTGGAGCGCTTCGCCATTCGTGGTCGCCTCGGCGGCAATGAGCTGACCGATCCGCCGCGTGCCGGTGGCGTGCTGTCGGGGAACGCGGCCGACACCCCGCGTCGTCGTCGCCGCGATGTCACCCTGACCGCGCCGCGTGCCATGGCCGCCTTCGCACAGGTCTCCGGCGACCACAACCCGATCCACACCTCCGACGCCGCGGCCAAGCTGGCCGGGCTCGGCAGCCCGATCGTGCACGGCATGTGGCTCAGTGCCGCTGCGCAGCATGCGGTTTCGGCCATCGACCTGAGCGATAAGGTGCCGCCGCGCACCCTCACCGCGTGGACCACCCGCTTCCTCGGCATGGTGCGCCCCGGCGCGCAGATCGATGTGCGCGTGGAGCGTGTCGCGGTGGATCAGGGCACCGAGATCATCGAGGTCTCCTGCCGTATCGACGGCGATCTCGTCATGACCGGCACCGGCCGCGTCGCACCGCCGAAGACCGTCTACGCCTTCCCGGGCCAGGGCATTCAGACCAAGGGGATGGGTCTGGACGCACGCACTCGCTCGAAGGCGGCCAAGGAGGTCTGGGACGCCGCGGACAAGCACACCCGCGATGCCCTCGGCTTCTCGATTCTCGCTGTGGTGCGCGACAATCCGACCTACCTCAAGGCGCGCGGCGTCGAATACCGGCACCCGCAGGGCGTGCTGCACCTGACCCAGTTCACCCAGGTCGCCATGGCGACCCTCGGTGTGGCACAGGTCGCGGAGCTGCGCGAGGCCGGTGCCTTCATCGAAGGGGCCATGCTCGCCGGGCATTCCGTCGGAGAGTACAACGCACTCTCGGCCGTGGCCGGGGTGCTGCCGCTGCACGCCGTGCTCGAGGTGGTGTTCCAGCGTGGCTCGGCCATGCACGAGCTGGTGCCGCGTAATGCGCAGGGCCTCAGCGACTATCGGATGGCCGCCATCCGCCCGTCGCAGATCGGCGTCGCCGATCACGAGGTCATCCCGTTCGTGAACCGCATCGGCGAAGAGTCGGGCGAGTTCCTGGAGGTCGTGAACCTCAACCTGCGTGGCTCGCAGTACGCCATCGCGGGCACCGTCGCCGGACTCGAGGCCCTCGAGCTCGAGATCGAGCGGTTGCGTGCCGAAACCGGTGGCAAGCGTGCGTTTGTCGTGATCCCGGGTATCGATGTGCCGTTCCACTCCACCGTGCTGCGTGCCGGTGTGCCGGAGTTCCGTACCAAGCTCAAAGGGCTGCTGCCCGCCGACCTGCATCCGGAACTCCTCGTCGGACGCTACATTCCGAACCTGGTGCCGCGACTGTTCAACCTGGAGCGCGATTTCATCCAGGAGATCGCCGACCTCGTCCCGTCCGAGCCGCTCGCCGAAGTGCTTGCGAATTGGGATGATTGGGCCGCCAATCCCGCCGAGCTCTGCCGCGTGGTGCTCGTCGAGCTGCTCGCCTGGCAGTTCGCCAGCCCGGTGCGCTGGATCGAAACCCAGGATCTGCTGTTCACCGATGCCGAGCACGGTGGCCTCGGCGTCGAGCGGTTCGTCGAAGTCGGTTTGGCCGCAACGCCTACCGTCGCGAACCTGGCCTCCAACACGCTGAAGCTGCCCGCGTTCACGGACACCACGGTGGAGGTGCTCAATATCGAGCGCGAAGCCGCCATCGTGTACTCGACCGATACCGATCCCGCACCGGTCGACGAGCCGGAGCAGACCCCGGCCGAGACCGCTTCCGCCGCAACGACTCCGGCCGCCGCGCCCGCTGCGGCCCCGGTCGCCACCGGTGGACCGCGTCCGGACGACATCGGCTTCGGTGCCGCCGACGCCACTCGCATTCTGATCGCGCTCTGGACCAAGCTGCGCCTGGACCAGATCGGCCCGGTGGACACCATCGAGGGCCTGTGCGACGGTGTCTCCTCGCGTCGTAATCAGCTGCTCGTCGACCTCGGCGCGGAGCTCTCGCTCGGTGCCATCGACGGTGCCGCCGATGCCGATATGGGTGCGCTCTCGGCGACCGTCGAGCGCCTGGCCCGTACCTACAAGCCGTTCGGCTCGGTGCTCTCCGATGCCATCGGCGATCACCTGCGCAAGGTGTTCGGCCCGTCCGGTAAGCGGCCCGCCGCCATTGCCGAGCGCGTCAAGAAGGTCTGGGAGCTGGGCGACGGGTGGGCCAGCCATGTCACCGCCGAGGTTTCGCTCGGCACCCGGGAAGGCGCCTCCGTTCGCGGCGGTGACCTGGGCGGACTGGTTTCCGGTGGAATCGGCGACGGTGCTTCGGTCGACGCCGCCATCGATGCCGCCGTGCAGGCCGTGGCCGCGCGCCGCGGAGTCGCGGTCTCGCTGCCGTCCGCCGGTGGCGGTGGCGGTGCGACCGTGGATGCCGCCGCACTGGGTGAGTTCACCGAGCAGATCACCGGCAGCACTGGCGTTCTCGCCACCGCCGCCCGGGTGGTGCTCGAGCAGCTCGGCCTGACCGAGCAGCTCTCCGCACCGGAAGCCTCGGACGACAACCTGGTCGATCTGGTCTCCGCCGAATTGGGTTCGGACTGGCCGCGATTGGTCGCGCCCGCGTTCGACGCTCGCAAGGCGCTGCTCATCGACGACCGCTGGGCAAGTGCGCGTGAGGATCTCGCGCGGCTGTGGCTCGGCAATGACGCGAACAATGCCGAACTCCCGATCGACGGTTACCTCGGTGCGGGCGAAGCCGTTGCGACGCAGGCCAACTGGTGGCGGGACCGCGCCAAGCACGAAGCCCGCTCGGTGCTGGCCGGGCTCTTCGGCAAGATCGCCGAGGCCGCGCTGTCCGATGCGGACCCGGGTGTCTGGTCCGACGATATCGCCGTAATCACCGGTGCCAGTAAGGGTTCCATCGCGGCCGCCGCGACCGGACGCCTGCTCGCCGGTGGCGCGACGGTCATCGTCACCACCTCCTCGCTGAACGACGATCGCGTCGGCTTCTACAAGAAGCTGTACCGCGAGAACGCCCGCCACGGCGCCTCGCTGTGGGTCGTCCCCGCGAATATGGCCTCCTACACCGATATCGACGCGCTCATCGAGTGGGTCGGTAACGAGCAGGTCGACAATGCCGGTGGCGCGAAGGTTCTCGTCAAGGAGGCGATGACCCCCACCCTGCTGCTGCCGTTCGCCGCACCCCGTGTCGCCGGTGACCTGGCCGACGCCGGGGCCCGTGCCGAAATGGAGATGCGCGTACTGCTGTGGTCGGTGGAGCGCCTCATCGGCGGTCTGTCCAAGCTGGGCGCGGACCACGATGTGGACGCGAAACTGCATGTGGTGCTGCCGGGTTCGCCCAACCGCGGCATGTTCGGCGGTGACGGCGCGTACGGCGAGTCCAAGGCCGCGCTCGACGCCATCGTCACCAAATGGCGGGCCGAGAAGTCCTGGGCCGCCCGCGTCACCCTGGTGCACGCGCTGATCGGCTGGGTGCGCGGCACCGGGCTCATGGGTGGCAACGACCCGCTGGTCGAGGCCGTCGAGCAGGCCGGCGTGCAGACCTGGTCCACCGCGCAGATGGCCGATGAACTGCTCAAGTGGTGCACCTCGCGGGCCCGCGTCGTGACCGCCGCCGGACCGCAGCAGATCGATCTGACCGGCGGACTCGCCGGAGCCAAGCTGGATCTGCCCGAACTGGCACGGCAGGCGCGCGAGCAGGCCGAGGCCGAAGCCGACACCGAAGGTGTTGACGGAGTGACCATTTCGGCGCTGCCCGCACCGCCGACGCTCTCCTCCAAGCTGCCCACCCCCGAATGGGGTTCGGTCACAGCCGATCTCGACGACATGGTCGTCATTGTCGGCGCGGGCGAGCTCGGCCCTTACGGCTCGGCGCGCACCCGCTTCGAGATGGAGGTCTCCGACCAGCTCTCCGCCGCGGGCGTTTTGGAGCTGGCATGGACCACCGGCCTGGTCACCTGGGAGAACGATCCCAAGCCCGGCTGGTACGACACCGAATCCGGTGAGTACGTCGACGAGGCCGACCTCGCCGACAAGTACCACGACACCGTTGTCGAGCGCTGCGGCGTGCGCCGCTACGCCGATGACGGGGCGATGGTGGACAACACCGCGCCGCTGCTCACCTCGGTGTTCCTGGACAAGGACCTGTCCTTCGTCGTCAACAGCGAGTCCGAGGCGCGGGCCTTCTACGCCGCCAACCCGGAGCAGACCATCATCACGCCGGTCGACGGCACGGGTGACTGGCAGGTGACTCGCAAGGCGGGCACCGAGATTCGCGTGCCGCGCAAGGCCAAGCTGTCCCGCGTGGTCGGTGGTCAGATCCCCACCGGCTGGGATCCGACCCGCTTCGGTATCTCCGCCGATATGGCGAGTTCCGTTGACCGCGTCGCGCTTTGGAACATCGTCTGCACCGTGGACGCGTTCCTCGGCTCCGGTTTCAGCCCGGCCGAGCTCATGCAGTGGGTGCACCCGTCGTTGGTCGCCAACACCCAGGGCACCGGTATGGGCGGCATGTCGTCCATGCGCTCGCTGTACATCGACAACCTGCTCGGTGAGCCGCACGCCAACGACATCCTGCAGGAGGCGTTGCCGAACGTCGCTCTGGCGCATGTGGTGCAGAGCTATGTGGGCAGCTACGGCGGCATGATCCACCCGGTCGCCGCCTGCGCCACCGCCGCGGTCTCCGTGGAGGAGGGTGTGGACAAGATCAAGCTCGGCAAGGCCGATCTGGTGGTCGCCGGTGGTTACGACGATCTCGGTATCGAGGGCATTGTCGGCTTCGGTGACATGTCCGCCACCGCCGATTCGGCCGTAATGTCCGCCAAGGGCATCAGCGACCGGTACTTCTCCCGGGCCAATGATCGCCGTCGCGGCGGGTTCGTCGAATCCATGGGTGGCGGAACGGTTCTGCTGGCTCGTGGCACCGTGGCTCGCGATATGGGCCTGCCGGTGCTCGGTGTGGTGGCGTTCGCCCAGTCCTTCGCGGACGGCGTGCACACCTCCATCCCGGCCCCCGGCCTGGGTGCGCTCGGCGCGGGTCGCGGTGGCGCACAGTCCAAGCTGGCCAAGGAGCTCGGCAAGCTGGGTGTGAGCGCGGACGAGGTCGCGGTGATCTCCAAGCACGACACCTCCACCGCCGCCAACGATCCCAATGAGTCCGAGCTGCACGAGCGCCTGGCCACCGCCATCGGCCGCTCGGAAGGCGCTCCGCTGTTCGTGGTTTCGCAGAAGGCCCTCACCGGCCATGCGAAGGGCGGCGCGGCGGCCTTCCAGATGATCGGCCTGTGCCAGGTGCTGGCGCAGGGCGTGATTCCGCCGAACCGCAGCCTGGATTGCGTCGACGAGAAGATGGCGGCGTACCCGCACCTGGTGTGGGTCCGCGAGGCCATGGAGCTCGGAGATCGCTTCCCGCTCAAGGCCGGTCTGGTCACCTCGCTCGGCTTCGGTCACGTGTCGGGTCTGGTCGCCATCGTGCATCCGCAGGCGTTCGTCGAGGCCCTGGATCCGGAGCAGCGCGAGGCGTACCAGCGGCAGGCGCAGGAGCGTCAGCTCGCCGGCCGTCAGCGCATTACCGAGGCCATGTGTGGCGGTGCTCCGCTCTACGAGCGTCCCGCGGATCGCCGCCTCGGTGGTGACGGCACCCCGGCCAAGAAGTCGCGGCAGCTGGAAGCCGACATGCTGCTCTCGCAGCAGGCCCGATTGGGTACGGACGCAACCTATGTCGCCGTCCCGCCCGGACCGGCCTGCCGGTAATGCTCAGCTCGCATAGCTGAACGACCGAACAGCGGAGCCTACGAACCGTAGGCTCCGCTGTTATATATGTTGCAGAAATCGACTGCACTCAAAAGGAATCGAGGAGTCCCACGCTGTGACAATCCTTGGCATCGGCCTGGATTTGGTTTGCATCTCCGAATTCGCCGAACAGCTGGAACGCACCGGCACCACCATGATCCGGGAGAGTTTCACCGCTGGCGAGCGGCGCTATTGCCAAAGCAAAGGCACCGATCCGGCCCGCAGCTACGCCGCCCGCTGGGCCGCGAAAGAAGCGGTCATCAAGGCGTGGGCCTCATCCCGCTTCGCCCGCAGCCCCCAAATCGGCGACAACCCTTACCCTTTGATCGAAGTCGTCAATGACGCCTGGGGCCGCCCCAGCATCAAATTGCACGGCCTCGCAGCCGAATTCCTCCCCCGAGTCCGCGTCCACCTCTCCCTCACCCACGACGGCGACACAGCCGCCGCCATGGTGGTCCTGGAAGACCCGGGCGAACTCGCCGACCTCATCCAGGGCTGAGCCGCTCCGAATTTGGTGTGCCGCATTC
Source organism: Nocardia sp. SYP-A9097 (assembly GCF_009649815.1). Lineage (GTDB taxonomy): Bacteria > Actinomycetota > Actinomycetes > Mycobacteriales > Mycobacteriaceae > Nocardia. The sequence goes on along the minus strand of NZ_WJIC01000025.1, from coordinate 18,731 downwards.
GAATGCGGCACACCAAATTCGCACCGAGGGTTCAGTAGGCCAGGTCGGACCAGGGGATATGGATCGGGAAGGGGTGGAGGGTCCCGACGCCTTCCGCCGCTTCCGGAGTCCACTCACCGGTGAGAATGTATTCGCCCGCCTTCGGCGGTCGAAGTGGCGTCACACCCTCCGGCAGATGGAAATCGACAGCGGCGAAAGCGTACTGGCGCACCGCCGAAATTCGGCGTGGGTTCGGTGCGAGATCCACCTCCCAGTACCACGGGATGCGGGCTGCCGCGTAGCGAGCCTTCTTCGCCTCGAGCAGCGGCGGCGTGTTGGCGGGCGAAAGAACCTCACCCACCAGGACCGCGTCCTCGGCGTAGATCCAGTCGTACTCTGCGTCGCGGCAATGATTGATCATGAAATCTGGCGTGACGAAGCTGGATCTGTCGCGGGTGAAGAAGAGGTTGTTTTCCGACTCGACTTCCCAGCAGGACCCCGCAGTGCTCGACATCGCCTGTCTCGCTGCGGTTTCCAGCGTATTCGTCAGTCGTCGAGTGAACGTTTGATGTTCGCCGGTGCTGCGCTTGGCGTAAATCTCGTCGGCGACCCAGACCGGTCGCCCGTCTCGTAGCTCGATGTTCTCGGCGATCTCCTCGGGCAGCTCCATGAGCTCGTCCCAGGTCATGGTGGCGGGCAGTGGCGGCGGGTCGATATGCGGGATCGACATGAGCCCATGTTAGCGAGCGGTACCGACAAACCAGCCTCAGTTGGCTTCGGGTTCCAGGGGGGTGCGCTGGCCGCCGGAGCGTGATTCCTTCTCGGCGATCAGGAGATACGCGACCATGAGGCGTTTGAGTTCGGCTACCGCGTCTTCGTGGCTGAGGCCGTCTTGGACGGAGAAGTTCAGCATCGAGTAGACGACGTGGACCAGGACCTGGGCCATCATGGAGCGGCGGATGCGGGGGGTGCGGGGCATGAGGGAGCGGAGCATTTGGGCTACCGCTTCGGCGAATTCCTTCTCGTGGATGGCGCCGGTGGCCCGGGTCGAGGGGGTGGACTGCATGGCGAGCCAGACCTCGCGGCGGGACGGGTCGGTCATCCACAGGTCGGCGAGATGGTCGACCAGGGAGTTCATGTGGCGTAGCCAGTCCATGGACGGGATCTCGCCGTGGAAATCCGACAGCTCTTGTGAAACCGCAACCAGGTCTTGGCGATTCAGCTCGCACACGATCACGTATTTGTTCGCGAAGAACTGGTAGAGGGTGCCGATGGGGACTTCCGCGCGGGCCGCGACTTCCTCACAGGTGAACGACTCGAAGCCGACCTCGACGAGCAATTCGCGGGAGGACTGCAGCAGGGCGTCGAACTTGCGCTTGCTCCGTTCCTGCGTCGGGCGGCGACGGGGCATCAGCTCTTGTGGGTCGTCCTGCAACTCCAACGCAGGGTCCGGTCGTCGCGTCGACCTGGCTCCCGTGCGTGCTTCCACGTCCAACAGCCTAGAGGTAGCGACACTCCGATGACACGCTGCGGTAGTTCGTGTGTCCCTATGTCGTTCGGGAATCGCACCCATCCACACCGGGAGCGGTGACGAACCTTCATCGCAGCTGCTTCCCAGCGGCATGCGTTCGCACTCCTCTCGGGGGCTCCGTCCGGACAAGACCGTGTCTCGGAAAATGCGAGCACGACGACGTTGGAAGGCTGATCTGTGGTTGCTTCTGCTGTTGTTCGTTCCGCGGTGACCATCGGCGTTGCCACCGAGCGCGGCACCGTGCGCGCGGTGGCTCTCGCCGAAGACGGCGACAAGTTGCCGGAACGCGTGGTGTTGGAACGCGTCGAGAAGATCACCGGCGAGACGAAGGCCGATCTGGCCGTGGCGGTCGAGTCGGTGCTGGAGGCGTTGGCGGGCAAGCTGAGTCCCGATCGGGAAATCGTCGGCGCGGCAGTCGCTTACCGCGATGCGGCCGAACGGCGGGCCATTGTCACCAGGCTGGCGTCCGGGCCGTGGCATGAGGCGTCGCTGGTCTCCGCCAAGTCCGCGCACCTGTCCGTGGCCCGCGCCATGACGTGGGTGGATGAATTCGACGATCTGGCCATCTGCGAGGTGGTGCCGGGATCGCAGGCGTTCTCGCTCATCGATCCCGATCGCTCGCGGGTGCTGGCCGCGGTCACCCTCAATGGCGGCGCGACCAATGACGAGGCCATGCGTGCCGCCGTCACCGCCGCCTGGGATCAGTTCGACGCCGCCGGGGTGAAGCCGGACGCGGTGGTGCTGATCGGTTCCGCCGCAAGCGAACCCGCCGTGGTCGCGGCCCTGGAGTCGGGCTTCGGCGCACCGGTCATTCCGTGCTCGGTGGCCGCCATGGCGCCCGCTATCGGCGCGGCGCTGGCCGCCATGCCGGAGGCCGAGGACGCCGGTGAGGCGGCCGAGCGTACTCGCCGGTCACGAGGCACGGCCGCGCTTTTCGCCGCGGCGAGCGTGCTGGCGGGTGGTCTGGTCGCCGGTGGCGTGTACACGGCGAGCAATAGTTCCAAGACGGTGCCCGAGCCCATGCTCACCGATTCGCGGGTCTCCGCCGATGCGCACGCCCCCGGTGATGCCACACCCACCGATGTGGGCGCACCGCCGTCCGAGCAGCCCGCGGCACCGGAACCCGATATGGTCACCATCGATCCGGCCACCCTGAACTGGGGTCCGACGAATCCCGATGCGCGACACCGGCGTCCGTCCAAGCCGCTGGTCAGGTCACAGCCGGACGCCGAGCCCGCGAACAATAACTCCAATTACATCCTGCCCGCGCCGACGCGTTCGGCGGCCCTCACCGATACCGGGCTCTTCGCGGGTGAGCTCGCACCGCCCGCCCTGGATTCACCTGAGTTCGGCAAGTGGTGGGACAACCACTTCCGCATGTTGATGCAGTGGGCGGCAGCACAATTGGTGCCGCGCGGCGTCTGACGCCGCGAGGAACCGTACAAGGTGAAGTCCCGACCCGTTGGGGGCCGGGACTTTCGCTGTTTCGGGACTAAACCGACAGATCGCGCCGCAGCTTGGCGACATGCCCGGTGGCCCGCACGTTGTACTGCGCCACCTCGATCTTCCCGCTCTCATCGACGAGGAAGGTCGACCGAATCACCCCGGTCACGGTCTTCCCGTACATCATCTTCTCGCCGAACGCCCCATACGCCTGCAGCACAGCCTTATCCGGATCCGACAGCAGCGGGAACGTCAGCCCCTCCGCATCCCGGAACTTGACCAGCTTGGCCGGCTTGTCGGGGGAGATCCCGACAACCTCCAGCCCCGCCTCATTCAATTCGGCGAGACTGTCCCGGAAATCGCAAGCCTGCTTGGTGCATCCGGGCGTACTCGCCGCCGGATAGAAGTAGATGATCACCTTGCGACCCCGATAGTCACCCAGCGACACCTCCTTGCCATCGGCATCGGGAAGCGTGAAGGCGGGCGCGGTGTCGCCGGGACTGAGTCGATGGTTCTCGGTCATGGCGCAACCGTAGTACGCCGGTCCGGCGGGATGCGGGCGATACACTCCAGTGCAGGTCGGTTGCCCGTGTGTGGCGAGCCGCCTCGAGACAATGGCGCCGCCGATGCGCGGCTTTTCAGACAGGAGTGTGACGTGGCGAGAGATACCGAGGCCATCGAGCTGGAGATCGAGGCCGCACGGAGCCGGCTCGCGAACACCCTCGACGAACTCGCGGTGCGGGCCGACCCGCAGCGGTTGGCCGATAACGCCAAGCAGGCGCTGGTCGCGAAGGTGAATGAGCCGAAGATCAAGTACAGCCTGATCGGTGCGGGCGTGGTCGTGGTGGGCCTGATCCTGATCAAGGTCTTCCGCTGAACTCAGCGGGCTGAGTACGAAAAAACACCCGGTAGCCACTGTGGCACCGGGTGTTTCTTGTTATCGGGACGAATCAGACGGTGGGGCAGGCCATTCCGTCGCCATCGGGGTCCAGGTGCGGGCCGTAGCCGGGCTCGCCGCGGAACAGCGGAGCGTGCCCGGCGGCGCGGGCCTCATCGCAGTTCTTGTACGCGCCATTGGCCGAACCGGTCTGGGCGAGATTGGCCGAACCGGTCGCGCCGGAGCCGGTGTCGATGGCGGATGAGCCCGTGCCGGACGAACCGGTCGGGACATCGGCGAGGGCAAGGGCGGAGGGGGCTGCAAGAATCGTCAGACCCGCGACGCTGGCGGTGACGAGAAGCCGGCGAACGTTCATGTATTCCTCAATGTCGACGCAATGGTTGGCAGCGGCCCGATTCGGCGCGGATGCCACCGCTGTCGCAGGCTGCGACACGGTGGCCGGTACGGGTCCGGCCACTACAGTTCCGGCGGAACGTTGCATTGTCAACCGGATGGGCTATTCATCCAGGTAAATGCCTATTCGCCGGGGGTCGACCGGGAAGATGTTCCGTCGGAACGTGTCTCATTCGTCCGCTTGGAAATCCGCTCCGGGCCGCGGTTCGCGGCGCTGGTGCCGCTCCCCGCACACAATATCGGCCATTGCTGTGAACTTGTTGCGGCCGAGGGGTTTCCAATTCGTGCGCCGGAACATATCGAAGCATGTGCATATGCGATCGATGGGGAGCGGATGGCTTGGTGTCCATGTCAACCAAGAGGGATACCATGTATTTCATGACCCGCTGGCTGAACGAAGAGGAACAGGCGACCTGGCAATCCTATATCCGTATGCGCCAGCGGTTGGAGGCGGCGATCGCGGCGGGGCTCGCCCGCGATGGACTCTCGGCCTCGGATTACGAGGTGCTGGTTGCGCTTTCCGGGGCGGGCGGGCAATTACGCGCCAAGGAATTGGGCGCGGAGATCTGCTGGGACAAGAGCAGGCTCTCCAAGCATCTTTCGCGAATGGCCGCACGCGGACTGGTCGATCGCTGTCAGGCCGCCGATGACGCGCGGGGCCGCGAGATCCGGCTGACCGATCAGGGCCGCGAGGCGCTGGAAACCGCCGCACCCAATCATGTGGAACTGGTGCGGCGGCTGTTCATCGAGGATATGACCGATACGGAGGCCGAGGCGCTGCGATCCCTGGCGGATCGAGTGGTGCCGCGCGCCGAGCGGACGGACGTGCCCGGTATCGGCTGATTACGCGCTGTCCGTCGGCTGCTGGAACTGCGCCCGCTTCCAGTCGCCGAACGGCTCGTCGCGTTCGCGCACGGCCTCGCGGAAACCCGCTGTGGCGGCGCGCAATTGGAAGGCGTACCCCTCGCGGGTGTGGCGCGAGACACCGTCGAAGACGGTGCTGATCATGCCGGAATTGGCCACGCCCTGACTCAGCAGTGCGCTGTTGAGCGCCAGCTTCGCCATGATCAACTGGTTGATCGGCACCAGCGAAATGCGTTGCAGCAGTTCCTCGGTGCGCTCGTCGAGCTGCTCGGCGGGCGCGGATTCGATGGCCAGGCCCCAGTCGGCGGCCTGTTTACCGCTGAGGCTGTCACCGGTGAACAGCAGTCGTTTGGCACGCTGATCGCCGACCCGATGCGCCCACATGCCCGCCGCCGGAATACCCCAGGTGCGGGTGGGTGGGTAGCCGAAGCGGGCATCGTCCGCGCAGATGATCTGATCGGCGTACAGCGCGATATCGGTACCGCCCGCGATGGCGAAGCCGTGCACCTTGGCCACGGTGGGCTTATTGGCGTACAGCAGGCTGGCGAAGCCGCGGTTGAAGCGCGACATCATGGCGTAGTCGACCATGGGATCCCAAGTGCCCCAGGGATTGTGGTTGTTCGCCTGGACGACGGGATCGAGCACCGTGCCTTCGACCGGCTGTGCGCCTTCGGATGGAGCGAAGCTGTTCTCCGCGAAGATCGACAGGTCGTAGCCGCCGCAGAAGCCCTTGCCCCTCCCACTCAGCACGATCACATGCACGCGCGGGTCCAGGTCGGCGCGCTCCACGGCCGCCGCCAATTCGATCGGGGTGTCCGAGGTGATGGCATTGCCGTGCTCGGGGCGATTGAAGGTGATCCGCGCGATACGCCCGGTCACCTCGTAAGTCAGTGTGCGGCCGGTGATTTCACCCTCGGGCTGCGGTCGGCCGGCGAAGAGTGAGTCGTCCCCGCCGGTCAGGTCGTCGCGCCAGGCCGCGGGCCGGGTACCGGCGTGATCCGCGGCGGGGGTGGGCTGCTGCTCGTGATCAGGGGACACGCAAGCAGTGAACTCCCGTTCATTTCTTGCTGTCAAGAGCCGTTCAGGTGTTCCAGGGGCGAATGGGCGGCTTCACCCAGAGGATCTTCTCGTCGGCGTGCGCGCGCACCGCCGCGGGATGCTCCGGATGGCGCGCGGCCCACGCGTCCTTCTCGGCCAGCAGTTGCGCCACCACCTGCCAGGTCTCATCGGTACTCGGCGGATTGGTGTCGGCGGCCCGCGCCAGTTTGCGCTGCTGCGCCTGGGGCAGTTCCAGCAATTCCGGGCCGGTAATGCCCCGAGCCCAGATGTACGCAGCCAATCGCCGGGCCTTGTCCTCCCGGCTGCGGCTCGCGTGATCAGAGTGCGCGTAGTCGGCCATATCGCAACTCCGCAGGTAGTCCACTATGTCGAGGGCGACCCTACCGCAGGGCGGGGACATGGTTGGCGAGTGCCCGAGCCCTCCCGATCTGCCGCGATGCGCCCTTCCGGCGGCTACCGTGAACGTATGCCGGATGCCGACGATCTCGTCATCGACCGCGCCACCCCCGCCGAGTGGGCGACCGTCACCGAATGGGCCGCCGCGGAGGGCTGGAATCCCGGGCTACGGGATGGGACCGCGTTCTTCGCGCAGGATCCGAAAGGGTTTTTCATCGGCAGGCTGGCCGGGGAACCGGCCTCGGCGGTCTCGGTTGTCAACTATGGCAATGATTTCGCGTTCCTGGGGTTCTACCTCGTCCGGCCGGACTTGCGCGGCAGAGGATTCGGTCTGGCCACCTGGAAGGCGGGTCTGGCACACGCGGGGGAGCGGATGGTCGGGCTGGACGGCGTGCCCGATCAGCAGGGCAACTATCGGCGCGGCGGATTCGAACTCGCCTATCGCAGTGCGCGTTTCACCGGTATGCCACGGCTGCCCGCACCGGATGCGAGCGTGCGCGCACCGACCCCGGCCGATATCGCCGGCGTACATGCCTACGATTCCGCTTGTCTCCCAGCGGATCGCCCGGGTTTCCTCGATGCCTGGCTCGGCAATCCCGGCCATCGGACGCTGGTGCGAATTGTCGGCGGCAAGCTGACCGGTTACGGAACCATCCGTCCCGCAAGGGATTCCCTTCGCATCGGACCGCTCTTCGCCGATACCGATTCCGATGCCCGCCACTTGCTCGCCGCCCTGGCCGTCGATGCCCCGTCCGTGGCGATAGACGTCCCGCTCTGCAATGAATCCGCTGTTCGCCTGGTGGAATCCGTGGGTCTGACCCCGAGCTTCGAGTCGGCCCGCATGTACACCGCCGTCCCTCGATCCCATTCCCGGGAAAAGGTTTTCGGCGTCACCACCCTCGAACTCGGCTGACCGGATGGGCGGAATGGATCGGGCCACTCACCACGAGGACGGCCGCACCCGCCCGGGGGTGACGACGTGGGCGAGCATATTGCGGAGTTCGACCACCGCGCCCGGTCCGAGCGCCCGGCTCCACTGGGCGGTGAAGTGCGCGACGGCGGCATCGGCCGCGCGGGTGGCCGCCCAGCCGCGCTCGGTGAGCGTGATCAGTCGCGCCCGCGCGTCCACCGGGTGCGGATTGCGTTCCGCGTAACCCTTTTTCACCAGTTCCTCGACCAGTTGGCTGGCGGCCTGTTTGGTGACGGCCAGGTGTTCGGCGATCTCGCCGACGGTCGCCCCGTTCGGTGCCATCCGCACGAACGCGAACCCGTGGCTGGGCCGGATGTCGTCGAACCCGGCCGCCACCACCCCGTGGTGAACGGCATCGGTGACCTCGGCGGCGGCCGCGAGCAGTAGCAGCGGCAGATCCTGAGCGGGTGCGGGCATGAATGCATCTTGGCACTTGACAGATTAGTCAACAAGCTTGACCATATAGTCAATCTGCTTGACCAATTAGGAGTTGAACATGCCAGTCATCCGCGCCGCCGAAGTCGAATCCCACCTGATGCACGGCTCCACCTTCACCCCGCTCGTGCGGCCCACCACCGGCAGCGCCGAACTCTGCGTCTGGCGGCTGGAAATCGCCCCGGGGACCAAGGGTGTGGCTCATCGCATCAATGGCGAGGAAGCCTTCGTGCTGCTGTCCGGCGACATCACCATCACTATCGAAGGTGAAACCAGCCCCCTGGCCCCGGGCGACGCGGCGGTGGCCCCGGCGGGCTCCATCATCAGCCTGGCCAACCTCGCCGAAATCCCCGCGACCGTAATGGTCACCGCCCCTGTCGGTTTCACCGGCGAACTCCTCGATGGCACCATCGTCAACCCGCCCTGGGTCAACTAGGCCACCGCTCACACGGTGATGCCCAGGGCTCCCGCGACGGCGCGGGTGAGGTGATCGGTGATCTCGGCGGGTGACCAGCCGCGATGTTCGGCGAGGTCGTAGACGACGCGTTCGTCGAAGATGGTGATCCACAGCAGGACGGCGTAGGTGACGTCGAATTCGGAGGTCTTGCCCTGGCGGGCAAGGGCTTTCAATACCTCGGCGAGGATGTCGTGCATGGCGGTGATGGCCTCGTCACCGCTCGCGAGGCGTTCGATGAAACCGCTGCTGCTGCGGATGTAGCGCACCGCCGGACCCCACTCCATGGCCTGATCGACCCAGGTCCGGCAGCAGCGATGGAAGCGTTCGACGGGATCGAGATCGGGTGCGGCGGTGGCGTCGACCTCCGCGAAGGCTTCCAATAGCTGTTCGATGGCACGGCGGTGGAAAGCCTGCATGGCCTCGTGTGGGGTGGGGAAGTGCCGGTATGCGGTGGCCACGCCGACGCCCGCCTCGGCGGCCAGTTCGGGCATCGAAAAGCCGATTCGACCGGCCCGCAACAGGTTGCGGACCGCGTCGATCAGCAGGATTCGGCTGCGCTGGGCGTCGCTGCGGGTTTTCACGGGCACGCCTCCATCCTGACCGAAGTGGCGCGCCGCCGAGCCGAGTGGGTCGAAAACGGTGCCCAATTTCGCTCCCCGAGTAGAGAAGTTCTTCTCAGTTGCTTATTCTCTAACCGAGAAAATCTCCTCACTTCGGGAGGCTTGATGAGGGCGGTGGTTCCGGGCGCGCTGTTGGTGCTGATCATGGCGCAGCCCAATCTGGCGACCGGCATGATGCCGTACTACCGGCATGCCTGGGCGCTTGCGCCACTGCTCATCACCGTGATCTTCGCGGCCTATCTGTTCGCGCTCACCCCGGCCCTGTCGTTCCTCGGGACACCCTCGTCGAGTGCGTCCTGGTGGTGGCGGATCGGGGTCGGCAGTGCCTTCGGCATGACGGCGGATTTCGCTATGGCACTGGCGCATTCACCGTGGCTCGCCTGTGTGGCGCGGGTTTGTGCCGGACTCTCGGTCGGTCTGGTCACCGGGTCGCTGGCCGGACTCATCCTGCAGCGCCGCGGTGAGCGTGGGCGCACCGCCATGGCCAGTGCGACCGTATTCGGTTCCGCGCTGGGCACATTCGCGGCAGCGGTGCTGGCGCAGTATCTGCCCGCGCCCGGGGTGACCGTCTACCTGGTGAACGCGGTCTCGCTCGGAGTTGTTGCGCTGCTGGTGCTTTCCGATCGTGACGTGCGGCCGGTCGTCCAACCGCGAGGCGTGCGCACCGCACCCCAATCCTGCGAACCCGCGCTTGCGGGGTATCTCGCCGGCATCGCCGCCTGGGTATCGGCCGGTCTCGTGGTCGCACTGCTACCGAGTTACGGCGCGGAGTTGCTCGGCACCCACAATCTCGCACTCCTGGCGCTGCCGGTCACGCTCTACCTGGTCGGAGCCTGGGTCGCGCAACGCGCGCTGACGTCGAATACCCTTCCCGCCGAACCGGTTACGGCGCAGCTGATCATTCTTGCGGGTATCGCCATCGCCGCCGCCGTCTCGTGGTTCCCGAGTCTGCCGCTGCTGCTGTGTGGCGGTGTGATCGCGGGCTGCGGGCAGGGCATCGCCTATCGCTCCGGCCTCGGAATCATCAGTGCCGCAACAACCCCCGATCAACACGCGCGCGTCTCGGCCCGATTCGCGGCGGTCGCGTACCTCTGCGCGGGGGTCGGCACGCTCGGCCTCGGTGTGGTCGCGACCGTCGCTTCGATGCGGGCCGCGGTACCGGCCGCAATCGTCGTCCTGGCCCTCATCTCGGCGGCCACCATATTCGTCCGTCGGCGTGCAATGGCGCGCGCCGCGGACTCCCTATTCGCCTAGCAGACTTCGACAATCGCATAACTCGTAAATGACGCACGCAATTGCTGGGCGTGCGCTATCGGCATGTGTGAAATAGATTGTGCCGCTAGCTAATTGAGTAGACCGCGAAACGGATTCGTTACCTGCGTTCATCGGAACACAAACTTCGATTGCTTCACTGAATACCGAAGAACCAAATACATTCCCACCGAATGGATTCCAGTCATGGCAGCACCCACTCAGGCCGGACCCACCACCACGCAACAGACCAATGCTTTCCGCGTGCGCGGCGCCGACGCCTCCCCAGCCTCCTCGGAAACCACCGCTGGGACGCTCAAACGCACCCTCGGCCGCACCGACCTGATCGCCATGGGGGTGGGCACCATTGTCGGCGCGGGCATCTTCGTCACCACCGGCATCGCCGCGGCCACCAAGGCCGGACCCTCGATCGTGCTGTCATTCCTGCTGGCCGGGGCGGTATGCGTGCTGGTGGCATTGTGCTATAGCGAGCTGGCGTCGATGACGCCGGTCTCCGGCAGCGCCTATACCTACACCTACTCGACCATGGGTGAGGTGCCCGCATTCCTGGTCGGCTGGAATCTGCTCCTCGAATACGCGGTGGCCACGGCGGCGATCGCGATCGGCTGGTCCGGATTGTTCGGTGCGGCCTTGAATTCGCTGTTCGATGTGAGCCTGCCGAAGGCGATATCGGCGAGTCCGAGCGCCGGGGGAGTGATCGACCTGCCGGCGGTGATCATTGTCGGACTCATTGTCGCGGTATTGGTTTTCGAGGTGAAGATCGCGGCGGCCGTGGTCAAAACATTGGTGGCGCTGACTATCGCGGTACTCGTTGTCGTGGTAGCTGTGGGTGCGCCCCATATACAAGCCGACAATTGGACGCCTTTCCTGCCGTTCGGAGTCAATGGCATAGCGGCCGGTGCGGCCATGGCATTCTTCGCCTATCTCGGGTTCGATGTCGTGGCCACCTCGGCGGAGGAGACCCGCGATCCGCGCCGCGATCTGCCCTGGGGCATTATCGGCTCGGTCGTGATCGCGACCGTGCTGTATATCGCGGTGAGCGCCGTATTGACCGGTGTCGCACCGTATTCCAGCCTGAACAACTCCGCGCCGGTGGCGACCGCGCTCGCCGCGATCGGGGTCGGATGGATCGGCAAGGTGATCCTGGTGGCCTCGGTCATTGCCCTCACCAAGGGGCTGCTGATGGTGTTCTACGGCCAGACCCGCCTGCTGTTCGCCATGAGCCGGGACGGGCTGGTGCCGAAGGCGCTGTGCCGCACCAATTCCCGGGGTGCTCCGGTGCGGCTGAGCCTGCTGCTGGGTGTGGTGATCGCCGCGGTCGCGGGGTTCACGCCGATCGATACCGTCGCCGAACTGGTGAATATCGGGGCGTTGTTCGCCTTCCTCATCGTGGCGCTGGGCGTCATGATCCTGCGCCGCACCGATCCCGGTCGGGCGCGGCCGTTCCGGACCCCGCTCATGCCGCTGGTGCCGATCCTCGCCATCGCGGGATGTATCTGGCTGGCAACGACATTCGAAGCCCTGACCTGGCTGCGCTTCGTAATCTGGAGCGCCGTGGGCCTGGTGCTCTACCTCGGCTACGGCCGCCGCCACTCCGTTGTCGCGGGGGGTGCCGCGTGACCGCTCAGCTGGACAGTTTCTATCCGACCGGTGTCACCTTCGGCACCCTCGACGAAATCCATCGTGCCGCCGTGACCGCCCTGACCCCCGATATCCTGGACTTCGTCGAAGGCGGTGCGGGCAAGGAGATCACGCTGCGCGCCAATCTCGCGGCGTTCGACGGCTGGCGGATTCTGCCCGAACCCATGAGCGGTGTCGGCGCACCGTCGACGCGCACCGAACTGCTCGGCCTGCGGCTCGAAACGCCAATCCTCACAGCGCCTTTCGGTGGCGATGCGCTGTTCCATCCGGACGGTCATCTTGCCGTGGCCAGGGCGGCCGAGCAGTACGGTGCGCTCTCGATCGTCCCCGAGGCCGGGAGCTTCTCCTACGAGCAGGTGCGCACCGCCGCACCGCACGCCGCGCGCATCGCGCAACTGCATCCCTTCGCCCATGCGACCGCGGTGGCGGATCGGGTGCGGCGGGCCGGATTCGACGCGCTCTGCGTCACCGTGGACTGTCCGGTGGGTGGCTTCCGCACGCGGAATATGGCCAATCGTTTCGATCCGGATCAGCGCCTGTTCGCGGGCAATCTGACCGGTGAGAACGGTGCCCCCGGTGTCGCCGAGGTCTTCGGTCAGCTGCTCAAACAGGGTGGCACGGTGTGGAATTGGGATGAGCTGGCGGACGCCGCGACCGGGTTCGGGCTGCCGTGGATCGCCAAGGGCATTCTCACCCCGGTCGCCGCCGAACGTGCGCTCGCCGTGGGCGCTTCGGCACTGGTGGTGTCCAATCACGGTGGCCGCCAATTGGATCCCGCGCCCGCGAGTCTGTCGGCATTGCCGAGTATCCGGGCGGCGGTCGGGGCGGAGGTTCCGATCCTGTTGGACAGCGGAATTCGCACCGGCAGTGATGTCTACCTGGCGCTGGCACTGGGCGCGGACGCGGTGATCATCGGCCGCTCCGCCATCTACGGACTGGCCGCCGCGGGCGCGCCCGGGGTCGGCCGGGTGCTGGAGTTGCTCACCGAGGAGTTGCGCACGCTGATGATCCTGTCCGGCGCGGCCTCGATCGAGGAGATCGGCAGCGGCCGCGTGCAGCGGGTCGCATCGTGACCGGCGTGCGATTCCCGGCGGCCCGGGTCGGGGCCGGGCTGGTGTTCACCTCCGGCCTGGCCGCCATCGACCCCGCCACCATGACCGTCTCCGCCACCGACTTCCACGGTCAGGCCGCCGCGGTGTTCGAGCAACTCGATGCCGCGCTCACCGCCTGCGGTAGTTCCCGCGACCAGGTGCTCAAGCTGGATTGCTTTCTGGCCGAACGGCAGTGGTTCCCGGCCTGGAACGCCGCCTTCGAATCCTTTTTCAAGACAGCCGCACCGGCGCGGACCACGACCATCACCACCCTGCCCATAGAGGGGCTGCTCATCGAAGTCCAGGCGATCGCCGTCGCCGAGTCTCGAGGAAGATCATCATGACCGCAGTGACACCGCTCGTGCATTCCCACACCGCCCTAGGCGATTTCACCATTCGCGACGTCATCGAGGGCCAGACCGCCGGACAGCTCATTGTCGCGGCAGACGATTGGGGTTGGTGGACAACCCTTTTGGGTGGCGACACCATCGCGCCCAGTACCGGCATCCAGCAGACCGTAGCGGTCGGCCTGGTGCGCGCCGGATTCCTGACCCGGCGCGGGCACCGCTACCATCTCACCCACACCGGCCACGATGTCGGCAAGAACCGTGGCTTCGTGCGCTGCGCGGTGCGCGGCTGGGAGCCCACCTTCCGTCAGCTCTCCGCCGCCGCCCACGACGAATACATCCCCGCCGCAACCGAACCCGGTGAGGTGGCCCGCGCCTGCACCGATATCGCGCGCCGCCGCCCGGAGATCTTCGCCACCATCGGCGCGGCCATTGCCGCCGACACCCCCGGCCGCACCATCGATCTCGGCTGCGCGGATGCGGGACGGCTGCAGGCGCTGGCCGGGCTCGCCCCGCACGAGGAGTTTCTCGGCGTCGATATCGAGGACGAGGTGATCGCCGACGCCACCACCGAACTCGACCGCCTCGGGCTCGCCGATCGAATCACCCTGCTGGCGGGTTCGGTTCAGCCGGAACCACATTCGCCCGCCTGGCTCGGCGCCGTCGACCGCGACAGCGTCACCACCGCCATGTCGTTCTTCCTGCTGCACCAGCTGGCTAGTGACGGCAATGGCATCGCCGCGGTGCTGCGCGGCTGGATGGAGTGGTTCCCCAATGTCCGCCGCCTGGTGATCGGCGACGGCTATCTGCTCGAGGCCGACCACTGGACCCAGCAGCCGTGGTTCTCCCCGACCTACGAGATCTACCACACCATTACCGGCGTCCAACTCTGGACGCAGCACGAATACGAGCGCGCCTACGCCGAACTCGGCTGGACGGTAGCCCGCCGTATGGAAGACCACACCATGCTGGTCACCACCATCCTGGAACGCGATTGATCGCACGTCTCACGAAACGAAAAGCCCTGATAGTCAAGGACTGTCAGGGCTTTCGAATGGTTCATGTATTTCGCGCTGCGACCGATTGTGACACGGGTTGCCTGCCGGGCAGGCGTTTGTCGAGCCAGGTGGCACCGGCGGCGAGAGCGATGAAGAAGAGCAGGATCGCGCAGGTATTGAGGCATACGCGCAGATAGCCCAGGGTGGGTACATCGGTGAACGGGTAGGGGTACCAGTTCGAGGCGAGCGGGCCCCGGATGAGGGTGAAGGCCAGGTAGGCCAGTGGGAACAGGATTGTCAACCGCACCACGCGTGCCGAGGTGAGGCCGCGCGGTCCGAACACCAGCCAGCCGACGACCGCCGCGAGCGGAACGACGGTGTGCTGCAAGTGATCTGCGACCAATTCCCAGCCATGCAAGTCCACCAGGCCGCGAAGCGTGATGTGGTACACGAGCCCGGTGATCGTGATGGCGACCAGACCGATGAGCCGGAACACCGCGAATACGGTCGAGGACCGATTCGGTGTAATGGCCAGCAGCAGACTCGTGCATCCCACGATCAGATTCGACTGAACGGTGAAGAACGCGAACAGATTCAGCGCACGCCCGGCCGGACTACCGCCGAATTTCTCCACCGCTTCGCCGGTATCGGCGAGGACCGGCATATAGTTCTGCCAGTCCAGCACCACCTGCATACCCACCCCGACGAGGACGCACGCCGCGGTCAGGGCAAACCAGGTACGCGCCTGATACGGCTTCATCAATGCTCCTCATTTTTCGACTGCGGGTCACAGTATGGGAAAACCGGTCGAATTCTCTTGTCTCACCGCACCGATTCCGGGCTCGTCGATTGTGATCTCGGCACTGCCCGGCGAATGTATGGCGACTTCCCGTATCACCGAGAGCGCGCGCCAGGTCTCCTCGAAGCCGGTCGAGAGCGGGGACAGTCCGATACGAATGCTATTCGGTGGGCGGAAATCGATAATGACGCCCTCTTCGATCAGGCGGGCGGCCGGCGCATCGGCATCGTCTCGCGCCAAGGTCACATGCCGCCCCGGCGCGCGGGGTCACGGGGGCGGGTTGGTCACTATGGGCTCATCGATCCCGAAAGTCCTGTGGTGGCGCGGATATTCGAGCAATTGCGCCGCTTCGGGCCCGGCCCCGCCACACTGTGAATGAACCCGCCGAATCCAGTGCGAACCAGCGCGAACCTTGATGTACTAATGGTACATCCATCCGAAATTCGGGGGACAGAAGAAAAAGAGGTTCAGCGTGAGCTTGCTCGTGACCGGCGCGCAATTGATCGATGGGACCGGCGCGGCGCCCATCCCCGATGGTGCCGTACTACTCGGTGATGACGGCCGGATCGAATGGGTGGGACCGGCGAATTCCGCTCCGCCGCATACCGATTTGATCGATGTCGATGGTGGCACGGTGCTGCCGGGTTTCATCGACACGCACGTCCACTTCGCCCTGGCCGGCGGCAGCGTCAACCTGCTGCTGCTTCTGCTGCAACCGGCCCCCGTGGCCGCGCTGGGGGTGGCGCAGCGCTTCGAGGCCACCCTCGACGCCGGTGTCACCACGGTGCGTGATCTCGCGTTCCTGGGCCCGGGCTATGTCGAGATGGTCAAACGTGGTCTGGTGCGCGGCCCCCGGATCATCAATGCCATCTCGATGGTGAGCCCCACCGGCGGACATGGTGACATCACACCGCCCGGCCTCGACGTCTCGGCCCAACTGGACCGGCTGGGCATCCACCTCGCCATCGGCGATGGCCCGGCCGAAATCAAGGCCCGGGTACGCGCGCTGCTCAAACTCGGGGCCGATGTCATCAAGGTCGCCGCCACCGGCGGCGTCACCACCCCCCACGACCAGCCCGACGATGTCGGTCTCGATGCGCTCGAACTCGCCGCCGCGGTCGAGGCCGCGACCGAACACGGGAAACTCGTTGCCGCACACTGCATCGGCAGGCAAGGGCTCGAAGCCGCGATCAAAGCAGGCGTGCACAGTATCGAACACGGGACGATGCTCGACGCCGAATTGGCCGAATTGATGGCCGCCCAGGGCACCTTCCTGGTGCCGACCCTGGTGATACAGCTGGCCGAGGCGGCGGCGCCACAATCGGGGCATCACCATTTTCCGGAGTTGGCTCTCAATGCGGTCGGGGTCGCGCACGCGGCGGGTGTGCGGATCGCCGTGGGCACCGACGCCGGTCTCATACTCGAACACGGTAAGAATCTGCGCGAACTGGTGGAACTGGTGGCGGCCGGACTCAGCCCGATGGAGGCGATCATGGCGGGCACCAGCACCGCCGCGGCCGTCTGCGATCTCGCGGACGAGGTCGGCGTGCTGCGACCCGGACTGATCGGCGATGTCGTTGTCGCCAAGGGTGATCCGCTCTCCGATATCGAACTGCTGGCGGATCCGGCGAATATCACCGTCGTCATTCAGGGCGGCAAGGTCGTGAAGGACACCCGCAAGTAGTAGCTCCGCCTACGCCTTGTGCCGGGAGTCGTGACCGGTCCTGATTGCGTCGGGCCAGAGCGGCTCGGGCACCAGGTGCCGGATGACATTGTGCAGTTCGCGCACCGACGCTTCCAGGTCACCGGTCGTGATCCCCACGATGATGATGCCGCGTGCCGACCACACCAGCGCGTCGGCCATCGCCCGGGCCGCATCGCCGTCCATGCCCTCCTTCTCACCGAGGGAGGACAGCAAAGTGGTCCAGTCCGAGAGTGATTCGAGAAAATCGCGGTACGGCGCGGGATCCTGGACGGCCAGGCCGGTCACGTAGAACATGGCCGCGAGGCGCGTGTGATTGGCCGGATCGAGGTACAGCCGTTCCATCATCTCGACCGCGCCGCGGAAGGTGCCCTTGGCGTCGAGGGCCCGCAGAGATTCCTGTTCCTCCCTGCGGACCTCGGTCAGCAGCGCGGCCAAATAGCCGTCCCGCGAACCGAAGTGGTGGATAAGCATGCGATGACTGGTGCCGAGCTGCTCGGCGAGTTTGCGCAGGGTGAGGTCACTGATCCGCCCGCGCTCCTCGAGCATGGCCTGTCCGGCGCGTAGCAGTTTGCCGCGCGGAGTCTCGCTGGTCATGCGCCCTCACCTCCAATGCCGATTCGCAAGGCTAGCGGATCCCGGCAAGGAGATCGGGACGCGGGCACTCGGCGGTAGTGGACCGCACCTGTTGGTTACAGCTCACTCCCAAGCGAAGCGGGGTTGGTCTATGTGGTCGACGCGGGTGGGGCGGTGATGCAAGGCCACCTCGCGGAATTGATAGAGGATCGCGGCGGTCGGGGCATGCAGGTGGCCGCCCAGCAGGGGGAGCTGGATGGCGGGGCGGTCGGAACCCCGGACGGGTACGAAGCGCGGGTCGACATCGAGATCCGCGAGTGGAATCCAGTGCACCGCAGCCACTTCGGCGGGATTGGGGGTGGGGGTCGGTGACCGGCCGACCCAGGCCACCACCGGGGTCATCACATAGCCGGAGCGGGTCGGATAGTCGTCGAGCAGCCCGAGCACCGTCGAGCGGGGCGCGGCGATTCCCAGTTCCTCGTGCAGCTCCCGCAACGCCGCCGCTTCCGCATCCTCCCCGGGATCCAGCTTGCCGCCCGGCAAGGCCAGTTGCCCGGCATGGGATCGCAGTCCCGACGACCGCTCGGTTAGCCAAATGCCTTGTTCCCCACCACGATCGGCGATCGCGATCAGCACTGCGGCAGGCTTGCGGCCTTCGGGATCAACGGCTCGCCGCGGGAACGCGCCCAACGCCTCGGCCATCCCGCGTCGCAGCTGGTCAGCGAGCAAATCACTCCAGCGGTATCCGCTACTGTCCTCGTCGACCGGCATCAGTCGAACCTAATTCGCCCCGCCGACCACCGTCAACGCCTCTCGGTCCGACTCGGTCATGAAACGAGACCGGCCGCTGTGCGCCATCAGGGACTTGAACCCCGAACCCGCTGATTAAGAGTCAGCTGCTCTGCCAATTGAGCTAATGGCGCGTGTTTCTCCGCGAGGTTTGGGCTTTCGCTTCTGCCGCTCTGCGGTGCGGAGGAAGATTATCAGGGGTGGCCGGTGAAGCCGTAATCAGCTCAGCGACCCGCCCGCCGGACGACCGCCATCGGCACCGGACTGAGTGCCTGTCCGCCAACTGATCATTTCCGTTGGCGGGCGAGGCGGCGGGACATCAGCATGATCATCGACCAGGTGATCATGGCTTCGTGGTGGTCGGGCAGGCGTTCGTAGTCACGGACGCAGCGTCGGCGTCGACTGATCCAGGAGAATGTGCGTTCGACCACCCAACGGCGGGGCAGGACAACGAAACCCGAGACGTCGTCG
>NZ_WJIC01000024.1 GCF_009649815.1 Nocardia sp. SYP-A9097 | reverse complement strand
CCCGGTCGGTCTCAGTGGCTGCTTTCAAAGCTTAACCCCACCAACGCAGCAGAACCAAATCCGCTGATCAGGAGGGCTAATGTGAATCTGTCAGGCGCTCCTCGTACAACCTCGTTTCCCAGGCCCTTGGGGCTCCGGGTCGGTGTCCGTGTCGCTCTGACTCGAATAAAGTTACGTACCGCTTCGATCAAAGTCAAATCGCCTCTTGACCTGCAGGTTTATCGGATGACTTTGATCAACTCAACGGCCCCAGGCGAGTTTGATCCGAGTTGTCGCGAGGAAGTCGGCGGTCAACTCCCGCAATGCCAGGAACTGACCGCCCTGGCCGTACTTCTGGCGGAGGGTGCCGAAGTCGGTGAACTCGGCGGCCGCGGCTATTTGGTTCGACTCCGGGATTCGGGTGGGGAACAGCCGCGGGAGAGAGGGGTTCTCGCGGAGGGTTTCCAGGATGCGCTGGTGGACCGTGGACGAGCGGCGGTATTTGGTGATCACCACACCCAACTCCGTAATAGGAGCCGACCAGGCCGCGGAGAGATGCCGGAGGTGGGACTGCAGCGGCGGGATGCTGTAGGTCGACATGACATCGGGGATGGTCGGGATCAGATAGCCGTCGGCGATGCGCAGACCGTTCTGGGTGATCGGCCCCAGATTGGGCGGGCAGTCGATCAAGACGTAGTCATAGGTGGAGAGGACACCTGTCAGGGCCGCGGCCAGGACGGTGGTGGGGTCCAAGGTGGTGAGGCGGGACATATCGTCCTGCAGTGCGATGAGCTTCGGGGATGAGGCGAGCAGGTCGACCGTGGTGACCGACTGCATGGGCGATACCTGATGCTGGACCAGGTCGGCGGCATCGCGCGGGCGGCGGCCGGCGAGCGCGTCGGTGAAGACCGCGGCCAGGGTGAGGTCTGCGGAATCCAGTTCGGCCGAGCGTTTCTCACCGACCATCATGGTTGTCAGGTTGCGCTGCGGGTCCAGGTCGATGAGCAGGACCCGCTTGCCGAACTCGGCGGAGAGGATCTCGGCCAGCGCGGCGGTGGTCGTGGTTTTGCCTACACCGCCCTTGAGGTTGAAGGTGGCCACCACGTAGGGGCGGGCACGGCCGGGGACGGCGGCCGCCTCCCAAATGCGTTGCGGGCGATCGAATTGCAGGGAGCGGTTGGGAGACTTGAGCCAGTCCCAGCCGAAACCGTCCGACCCGGTGAGCCGCGTCGAGCGCGCAGCATCATCGGGAACCACATCGCCACGCAACTCCACCAAACCAGCACCCTTCATCACAGCGACCGCCTCGGCGGTCGGCATCAGACTAGTTACTCGGGGTGCGCCTAGGGGGTGCGACACGAGAAGCCGATCCGGCGGCGCGCCCGAAAGACTCGCCGATGACTCGGGCATCGGCACGTCGAACCACGGTGTGCGGATATGACCGCCGAATAGACTTCCGCTGTGCCGGAAGAGGATCCGATCCGCAAGATGACCGAGGCGCTCAACAAGCTCGGCATTCCCGTGGAGATCAGATCGGGCGGAAGTGAACCGGTCCCCTGGGACAATCTGCTCCGGCACGGCGGCACTTTCGAGAACATGTTCGACCCCGCACCGGTGTCGCCGCGCCGGCCGCGGCGGGCCGATACCGTTCGCTATCGCGTCCGGGTCGAATCGGTGAAGCCGAACGGGCGGTCCTGGCGGGTGCTCGAGGTGGCCTCGGACTTCTTCCTCGATGAAGTGCAGGAGCTGCTGCAGGGGGCATTCGGGTGGAAGGCCAAGCAGCGGTACCGGTTCGGATCGGCCGAGGTCTACGGCCATCGGGAGACCGAGCACTATCTGTGCCGGGTGGATTCGGAAGGGCGGCTGACGCCGGGCGAGGTCGCGGATGAATTCGTAAGGCTCGACGAGGTGCTGACCGCGGCCGGGGACGAACTCTTCCACCGGTACGGGGCGGGCAAGCAGTGGCAGCGGGTGATTCGGCTCGAGGAGATACGCGAGTTCGGGGCGTACACGCCGCGGGCCGAATGTGCCTGCGGTCCACGGACTTTGGATGTCGAGGCGGTCAATCTCGAATTGAGCAGCTACGGGTACGGCGTCGCCGACCGATCGCCCGTCGATACCTTCACACTGCCCAATTCGCTCGCCTGGATCCTGGGAAATGGCTTCACCCGGGGGTTTCGGCAACTGCGCCATTTGATGGGACAGGCCATGCTGGATGTTCCGGTCACCGTCGATGCGCAATTCGCCGCCGATGCCATGCGGCCGTACCTGCGGTTGCTCGAGCACATCGGGGTGGACGGCGTCGAGCTGACCACGGCGGGGGCGCTGCCTCGGCATATGGTGGCGGCGCTGTTCACCGAGCTCGATATGAGCGAACGGTGGGCCCGGCAGGAGGTACCGGCACCGATCGCCGAGTTGCGGCATACGGCAGCGCGATTCGACCTGATCGAGCGGGATGGCAGCCGGTTGGTGCTCTCCGATCTCGGGCTGCGACTGCTCGCGGACCCGGTGGCGCTGTGGTGGCATATCGCGGAGCGGTTGCCGCGCGGGTCCACGCACGAGGTAGCCGTGGTGTACGTGTTGGCGGCCGCTACCGACACCGACGATCCGGCGCTTACTGCCGCCGGAATACTCGATGATGTGCACGGGCCGCTCGGTGACGGGCCGGTGTCCGAAGGCCGCGATGTTGTGCGGACGATCCGGGAGGCGTGGATCGTCTTCGAATGCCTGCGAATGACACCGCTGGATCGGCTCTCGTTCTATCGAACTCGACATCCGGCCATGCGCACCTTCGCGCGGGCGGTACTGCAGCAGTGGCCGCGCAACGGCCTCATCAGGTGGTTCGGGAACTGGCATCTCACCGGCACTCCATGAGTTCGGCTGGGGGGATGGGCGGCACCGGTGTGCCCAGCCGCCGCAGGGTGATCATCAATTCTTCGATGCGCCGGGCAGCGCGGAACCAATTGTCCAGGCGGTTACGGGATTCCAGGCCGGTGACATGGGTCAGGTCGCAGCAGTAGGGCAGGAATGCCAGCGATGCCGGATCGGTGATCACGGTCGGGCGGGATTTCGCGGCACCGGGGCCCACCGTCGTGCACCAGGCCCGCGTGGCCTGCTCGACAGTGTCGAACGTGTCCGCGCCGAGCAATTCCATTGGGCTGCAGGTCTCCACGTCGAAGAGATAGACGTGTTGATCCGCACCGCCGGGATATTCGTAGCCGGCGATGATGCCGAGGCGGGTTTGCTCCGCGGCGGTCAGCTGCCAAATGTCGCCGGTCGCCTGCACTCGGCAGGACAGGGGCAACCATGGCGGTTCGCACTGACCGGTGGCGGCGTCGAGGAAGTCTTGGACGGGCGGTATCAGGAAATCGGTGGGGGCCAGGGCGAGTAGGCCCTGAAGCAGCCACCAGGTGGACTGATCCGGATCGCCGGGTGGGGTCGGGGCACCGGTGCGAGTGAGCACCGTTGTCGCGAGTTCTCCGAACCACCAGTCGAAATAGAGGTTGAAATCCCGGCTGCGCAGCGCCCGGTGCAGCTGCTCGCCGAGTAGTTCGGCGGTGGCCTGCTCCAGTTCGCGTGGGCACTTGGCGAGCATGAGAACACGGCGGTGCGCGAGCACCTGGCGGATCGACTCGTCGAACCAGGACGGCACGCCCCGCGCACGTTCGCGGTTACGGCGGGCTCGGGCCGCTATTTTGGGTCCCCGCTTGGACTTTCGGCCTCTCGAATTCGGCATATATCGAGGTAAGCAGGGTCGGCAGCCCAAGTCACCGTTAGCGGAAGCTTCGCGCACCAACACGCCGAATTCGGTGGCGTGTTGGATGACACGCGGAAGCCCCCTGGAATGTCCTACTCGGACAGCGCCTTACGCAGCGCTACGGCGAAGCCGTCCGGGTCGCCCTGCTGGCCGTATTCGCCACCCAGGAAACCGGCGTGATTGCTCGGGAAGATCACCGGCTCGGTGCCGAGACGCTCGGCCACGCCGAGGCCACCGCGGTACGCGAATTCGCCCTCGGACTCGATACCGACCGCGATCACGACGCGGGTGGGCGCGGCCCGCAGCGCGTCGAAATCATGGTTGTAGCCGGTGCAGGTAATGAGATTCTGGCCGAGCAGCGGATCCGCGCGGGTGCCGTCGTCCTCGGTGGGGAGACCGAACATGGCCGGGTCTACGGGCTGGTCCGCGAAGCTCGCCGGAATCTCGCCCTTGATCGAGACCAGGCCGATGAACCTGGCCATCGCCGGGCCGAAACCGCTCTCCTGGTAGGTCTTCCGGATACTTTCGATGCCCGCCAGCGCCTGCTCCTGGTCCGGGAGGACCTGGGCAGCCGGGGGCTCGTGCGCCACCAGAATACGGACCTGGTCGGGGTGCTGGGCGACCAGCGCGAGGGCATTGACCGCGCCACCGCTGTTGCCGAAGAGGTCGACGGGAGCCCCGCCGAGGTCGTCGATGATCCGGTGCAGATCCTCGGCGTGCTGGTCGGGAGTGGATTCGGAGTCGGGCTCCGACTTGGTGCTGCGGCCGGTGCCACGCGGGTCGTAGGTGACGACCGTACGGTCGGGGAAGCGAGCCGCGAGGCTGACGAATCCGCTTGCGTCCATGGGCGAACCGATCAGCATGAGCATGGGCTGATCACCGGCGGTCTCGGTCTCCGGCTGCCGCACGTCGTAGGTGATCACGGCACCCGGGGCTGCCACGGTAGAGGTCTTCGTCTCGGACATTAAAGGCTCCTTCTTCGTCGTTGCCAGGTAGACGGGGCGGGTAGTGCGAACTCATCGCTCGGGCCGCGGACATGTTCGGCACAAATAGATGACCAGTCATAGGTCGCGCGCGACACGCTCGACACGCGGAGCACAAGCGGGGTACCACCTACCGCCCTCGGCGAGTCATCGATGGCAGATCGCCGAGGCGGTGTTTGTATGGGGCCGATAGGTATGCGGTACAGCACAATCCGAGGAGATCTGATTATGCGTGGAAGCCGTTCTACTCGTCGTATTGCCGCCACCGCCGTGGCAGCTGCGGCATTTGTCGGAATCGCCAGTGCGTCCGCGAGTGGTGCACCGGCATTCGAATGGAATGCGGCCATCCAGGGTCTACAGGCCACCGCCGCTGGGAATCCCGTGGCCGAACAGGCCGTGAACAGGCTGATCACCTCCGGACAACGCGCCGGGGACGTGGCCCTGCCCGCTCAGCCATTCCAGATTCCGGCGCAGTCCGATATCGGACGCGGAGGCGGGCCCGGGGTGTACGGGTCCGGAGTCGCGCTCGGTATGGATGGATTCCGGTTCGGGCTCTTCGGCGGGCCGGGCGCCATCTCACCCGATCAGACGGGCGCGAAGCTCGAGGTGATGTGGTTCAACCTGTCCAATGGGCGCAGCGGGACCAATCTGCTCATCGAACATCAGGATGTGCCGGTGGACACCACGATTCGCACCGCCGTCATCGATCCCGGACCGGGCATGGTGGTGGCCGCGGTGTACGGCAGCGTGTGGCATCGATGGCCGGTGCCGGTCAGCGATGCCAATCCCGACGGGTTCCGGTATCAGTTGAGCACCATCTCCGTTCCGTCGTTCGGAGCCGTATACAACTGACTCGCGTGGGCGCGGGCCGCTACTTGATGATTTTGGTTATCTGGCCCGCGCCCACCGTCCGGCCGCCTTCGCGAATGGCGAATTTCAGGCCCAATTCCATGGCGATGGGTTGAATCAAGACCACCGACATGGAGACATTGTCGCCGGGGAGCACCATTTCGACATCCTTGGGCAAGGTCACCACACCGGTCACATCTGTTGTGCGGAAATAGAATTGGGGGCGATAGTTGTCGAAGAACGGGGTGTGACGGCCGCCCTCCTCCTTCGACAGGATGTATGCCTGGCCCTCGAATTCGGTATGCGGTGTCACCGATCCGGGTTTGATGACGCATTGGCCGCGCTCGACATCCTCGCGTTTGATACCGCGCAGCAGTAGCCCGACATTCTCGCCCGCGCGGCCCTCATCGAGGAGTTTGCGGAACATTTCGATGCCGGTGACCGTGGTCTTCGTTGTCCTGGGCCGGATTCCGACGATCTCCACCTCGGCGTTCACCTTCAGCACACCGCGCTCGATGCGGCCGGTGACCACGGTGCCGCGGCCGGTAATGGTGAAGACGTCCTCGATGGGCATCAGGAATGGCTTGTCCACCTCACGTGCCGGAGTGTCGATCCAGGTGTCCACCGCCGCCAGCAATTCGGTTATGCCACTCCCCCATTCGCCATCCGGATGCTCCAGCGCCTGATACGCCGAGATGCGCACCACCGGGGTGCTGTCGCCGTCGAAGTCGTATTCGCTCAGGAGGTCGCCCACCTCCATTTCGACCAGTTCGAGAATCTCCTCATCCTCGACCATGTCGCATTTGTTCAGCGCCACCACCATTTTCGGCACGCCGACCTGACGGGCGAGAATGACATGCTCCTTGGTCTGCGGCATCGGGCCGTCGGTGGCCGCGACCACCAGGATCGCACCGTCCATCTGCGCGGCACCGGTGATCATATTCTTCACATAGTCCGCGTGGCCCGGACAGTCCACATGCGCGTAATGCCGGTTCTCGGTCTGATACTCCACGTGCGCAATGGAAATCGTGATTCCGCGCTGCCGCTCCTCCGGGGCCTTGTCGATGGCATCGAACGGGGTGAACGGATTCAACTCCGGATATCTGCTGTGCAGCACTTTGGTGATGGCGGCGGTGAGCGTCGTCTTACCGTGATCGATATGACCGATCGTGCCGACATTGACATGCGGCTTGGTGCGCTGGAACTTCGCCTTCGCCACGGGGACCTCCTATGCGATCCGGGGCGGGCATTCCAGGGTCGTGGACACCGCGCAGTATGCCCGACAGCGGTGTCGTAATCAGGGTATTTGTCGCGACAGCGGAAAGGTCGGGAACCGGGTCACGCACGCGTAGAGCGGGATTGACGGATCCTCAACGCGCAGCAAGTAATTCGAGGTAGCGGGGTGGCACCGCATCGACCAGCCAGACACCGTTGCCGGTGACGAAGAACTCGTGCCCGTCGCGGCGCATGGCGGTGGTATCGACCCGCAATACCGCCGGACGGCCATGTCTGCCACCGACATTCACCGCGGTGTCGATATCGGCCGACAGGTGCACGGCATGCCGCCGCATGGGGAGCAGGCCCTCGGCCATGATCAGGTTCAGGGTGCGCTCGGCGGTGCCGTGGTAGAGCACATCCGGTGGTTCGGCCGGGGCGTAACCGAGGTCGACCTCGATCGAATGGCCCTGCCGGGCGCGGATCGAGGTACCGGATTCATCGAATTCGAAGCGCCGCTTATTGTTTCGCTCCACCACCGTGTCGAGTTGGGCCCGAGTGAAGGCGCGGCGGTGCGCGGCGGCCTGGCGCAGTAGGTCCTCGACGCGCACCCAGCCCGCCGCATCCGGGTCCAAACCGATGGCCTCCGGACGGTGCCTGAGCCAACTCGACAGTCGCTTGGATAGTTTGACGATTTCTTTCTCGTTCATGTACGACCTACGGTCGCGCATCGATCGGCGGGGCGCAAGCCGATTCCGGTGGATCAGCCCCGAAACCACAGCCCCCGCGAACCCGCAGCGCAGGGTGTTCCTGCCCACGATCACGCCGATCACAAGCACATGCCTCTGCGGGCATAAGTCGCCCGACCGGGGCGGATCACGTTTCCAGCGTGTTCCAATGGGGCGCGCCGGAAGGCTGAGCGCCAGGGGTGCGCAGTAGCCTGGGGCGCATGACAGCTGTTGCAGATCGTTCGCTCGGGCCGGAACTGGTGCGCACCGAGACCATCGGTGCGGCCGATGCGCTCGTCATCGGACTCACGTCGTCGGAGGACGGGCCGGTCATTGCCCCCGCGGACGCGTTCGAGGATGTACTCGACTCCGACACTCGCGCGGCGCTGCTGAGCTCGCTGCGGGCGGTGGGCGCGAAGGGCAAGTCCGAGGAGATCACCCGGGTGCCCGCACCTGCCGGGCTGGACGTGGATTTCGTGCTCGCGGTCGGGTTGGGCGCGGCGGAGAAGGTCGATGCCGAGCAGGTGCGCAAGTCCGCCGGTGCGGCGGGGCGGGCGCTCACCGGGATCGGCACCGCGGTGACTGTTTTGTCCGGACTGGATTTGGGGGCGGCGGCCGAGGGGTTCTATCTCGGCGCATACCAGTTCACGACGTTCCGGTCGGCCAAGAGTGCGCCCAAGACCGATGACCAGCCGGTGCAGCGCATCGAATTCCTGGTTCCCGACGTGGGATTCGGCGAAGAGGCGCTGTTCCGCGCGCAGGCGATCGCCGAAGCCGTCGCTACCGCACGGGATTTCGTCAATACGCCGCCGAACGAGCTGTTCCCGGCTGAATTCGCCAATCGCGCAGCGGAATTGGCCAAGGCCGCCGGATTGCAGGTGGAAATCCTCGATGAGAAGGAGCTCACCGCCGGTGGGTACGGCGGGATTGTCGGCGTCGGCAAGGGGTCGTCGCGGCCGCCGCGGCTGATCCGCATCACCTATGCCGGTGGAGATCAGCGGGTTGCGTTGATCGGCAAGGGAATTACCTTCGATACCGGCGGCATCTCCATCAAGCCCGCGCAGAGCATGGAGAATATGACCTCCGATATGGGTGGGGCGGCGGCGGTTATCGCCACCACACTGCTCGCGGCCCGCCTGAGTCTGCCGCTCACCGTCACCGCCACCGTGCCGATGGCGGAGAATATGCCGTCCTCCACCGCACAGCGGCCGGGTGATGTGCTGGTGCAGTACGGCGGGACCACCGTCGAGGTGATCAATACCGATGCCGAGGGGCGGCTCATTCTCGCCGACGCGATTGTGCGTGCGGGAGAGGATGATCCGGATTACATCATCGATGTGGCGACGCTGACCGGAGCGCAGATGGTTGCTTTGGGCACTCGTACGCCGGGCGTGATGGGAACCGACGAGTTCCGCGATCGGGTGGCACGGATCTCGCAGTCCGTCGGCGAAAACGGCTGGGCCATGCCACTTCCCGCCGAACTGCGCAGCGATATCAACTCAAAGATCGCCGATCTGGCGAATGTGGCGCCGCACCGCTGGGGCGGAATGCTTTCCGCCGCACTGTTTCTCAAGGAATTCGTGCCGGAGGGTGTGCAGTGGGCCCATCTCGACGTCGCGGGTCCGGCCTACAACACCGGTGGACCGTTCGGCTACGTCGGCAAGGGCGGGACGGGCGTACCGGTGCGGACGCTGATCGCGACACTCGAGGATATTGCCGCCGAGTAGCTGATGTACGGCGGGGCTGCTGACAGCAGCCCCGCCGGAAGTCTCCTGGTTCGGCAGGTCACCTACCTGAATGATGAAGAGAGACAGCGCTTTCAGCTATTCAGCGACGGAAAGATCTACATGATCGAGTTGTGGCGGGGCGTCGTGAACGCAATTCTTGACAGTGTTCAGTTCTCCGACACCCTCGGCCCCGAGGAGGTCGGCCGTATATCGAGCGCTTTGCTCACCGAACCCCTGTGGAATCTCCACCCCGCCGAGGAATACCAGGCGCTGGTCGAGGCGCTGCGCTCGAATGAAGAGCTGGACACCCTCATTCGGACAAGGTATTCGGAGTCCGAGCTGCGCCGATTTCTGAGCAGCATTGTCGCGGAGCTCGATCACCGGCGACCGTGGCCGGAGCCCCCGTTTCGCGAATTGCCGGTATCCGGCTGGACACGGTTCTCGGATGCCGATCCCATTGCTCGAATCGACCTGGCCTGGCCCGCAATTCAAGGCCCAGTCCGTCGAATGCTCAGGAAACCGGTGGGAGAAAGCCGCTACTGGTTGCTCCTGCAGTTGCGTTCCGGGACCGAGATTGCGCTGGTCTGGCCTGGATGGCCTGGCGAGTCCGCAACAGCATTGTTGTCGACAGACCTGGCGACACCGATTCAGGACATCGTCGGCGAAGTCGTGAATTCGACCGCTCTCGACCCGAAGTTCATCTCGATCATCGATCGCTGAGTCCAGCTCGGCGTTGCTCGATTCGGTGGACAGGGGGTGGATCGAATCCGAAGGGGCTGCTCAGGGACTCCTCGGCAGATATTCAGGAGCGGCTGGCTATTACCGCTGTTGGAAAGCAGTCGAGCGTCCTCACCATCGCGTTTGCGACGCGGCGAGGTTCGGTGAACGGCCGCCCTGTGACACGTTGCACGCGGCGGAGTGCAAGGATGGGTAGCTGGAACAAGAACCAACAAGGATCTCCGGGTGCCACAGATTATTCGGTGGCCGTGGGCCGACATCGCGACCCGCGGTGAAAACCCATCGGAGACAAGCTGTTTAACCCGACGAGCAGTCAGAGGAGTCAATCGACATGGCCTTCTCCGTCCAGATGCCAGCTCTTGGTGAGAGCGTCACCGAGGGCACTGTGACCAGGTGGCTGAAGCAGGAAGGGGACACGGTCGCGGTCGACGAGCCTTTGCTCGAGGTATCCACCGACAAGGTCGACACCGAGATCCCGTCTCCCACTGCCGGTGTACTGGTCAAGATCGTGGCGCAGGAAGACGATGTGGTCGAGGTCGGTGGCGAACTCGGCGTGATCGGTGATGCCGGTGAGGCTCCCGCTCCCGCCGCTGCCCCGGCTCCGGCCGCCGCGCCTGCCCCCGCACCCGCCCCGGCTCCGCAGCCCGTGGCCGCCGCACCGGCGCCCGCTGCCGCAGCCCCCGCACCCGCCGCTGCCGCCTCCGGCACCGCGGTGAAGATGCCCGAACTCGGTGAGTCCGTGACCGAGGGCACCGTCACCCGCTGGCTCAAGCAGGTCGGCGACCAGGTCGCGGTCGACGAGCCGCTGCTGGAGGTCTCCACCGACAAGGTCGACACCGAGATTCCCTCGCCCGTCGCCGGCACGTTGCTGGAGATCACCGCGCAGGAAGACGATGTCGTCGATGTGGGCGGTCAGCTCGGCGTAATCGGAAGTGGCGCACCGGCTGTCGCTCCTGCGCCTGCCCCGGCTCCTGCGCCCGCCCCGGCTCCGGCTCCGGCCCCCGCGCCTGCTCCCGCAGCAGCCGCTCCGGCTCCCGCGCCCGCCCCGGCTCCGGCCCCCAAGCCCGCGCCGGTTCCGGCCGCGGCCACCCCGGCCGACGAGGTCTCCACCAATGGCGGCGGCCCTTACGTGACCCCGCTGGTCCGTAAGCTCGCTGCCGAAAACGGCGTCGACCTGGCCACTCTCACCGGTTCCGGGGTCGGCGGCCGCATCCGCAAGCAGGATGTACTCGCCGCCGCGGAGGCCAAGAAGGCTCCGGCTCCGGCCGCCGCCCCGGCTCCCGCAGCCGCTGCTCCGGCCGCGCCTGCCGCCACCGCGGCCGCGCGCCCGAACCTGGCGCACCTGCCGGGCACCGTGCAGAAGGCCAGCCGCATCCGCAAGATCACCGCCATCAAGACCCTCGAGTCGCTGCAGACCACCGCACAGCTCACGCAGGTCCACGAGGTCGATCTGACCAAGGTCGTGGCGCTGCGCGCCAAGGCCAAGGAGGCGTTCAAGGCGCGCGAGGGCGTGAACATCACGTTCCTGCCGTTCTTCGCGAAGGCAGCGATCGAGGCGCTCGGGGTGCACCCGAACGTCAACGCGTCCTACAACAGCGACACCAACGAGATCACCTACCACCCGGTGGTCAACCTGGGTATCGCCGTGGACACCGAACAGGGTCTGCTCTCCCCGGTCATCCACAACGCCAACGACCTGTCGCTGGCGGGCCTGGCGCGTGCCATCGCCGATATCGCCAACCGGGCGCGCAATGGCGGGCTCAAGCCCGACGAGCTGTCCGGCGGCACCTTCACCATTACGAACATCGGCTCGCAGGGCGCGCTGTTCGACACCCCGATCCTGCTCCCGCCGCAGGCGGCGATGCTGGGCACCGGCGCAATCGTCAAGCGCCCCATGGTGATCAGCGACAGTGGCAGCGAGTTCATCGGCATCCGCTCGATGGCCTACCTGCCGCTGACCTACGATCACCGGCTCATCGACGGCGCCGACGCGGGCCGCTTCCTCACCACCATCCGGCACCGGCTGGAAGAGGCGGCCTTCGAGGGCGACCTCGGCCTGTAGGCAACCGGTATGAAGGTCGTGGTCGCCGGCTCGTCCGGACTGATCGGGACGGCGCTCGTCGCGGCATTGCGCCGCGACGGGCACCAGGTGACTCGCCTGGTGCGTCGTCCCGCCCAGGCACGCGATGAATTCCGCTGGGATCCAACGCGTGCCGACCTCGACGACCGCGCACTACGCGATGCCGACGCCGTGGTGAATCTCTGCGGCGCGGGCATCGGGCGCAGGCGCTGGAACGGCAGTTATAAACAGGAGTTGCGGGACAGCCGGATCGTCCCCACCGATGTACTGGCCTCCGCTGCCGCCGCCGAAGGTGTGCCGACGCTTGTGAACGCCAGCGGCGTGCACTATTACGGCGGCGCCAGTGGCGACCGGGTGATGACCGAAAGTTCCCCTGCCGGAACAGGATTCCTGGCCGGACTGTGCCGGGACTGGGAAGCCGCGACACAACCCGCCGTTGCCGCGGGCGTGCGCACGATTCTGCTGCGCAGCGCGGTGGTGCTCGCCAAGCAGGGCGGCATGCTCGGAATGCTTTATCCCCTTTACTCTTTGGGCCTGGGCGGCAGACTCGGCAGTGGTCGCCAATACGTCCCGTGGATCTCCCTGGATGACGAGATCGGCGCGATCATCTTCGCCCTCACGCACGAATCCCTCTCCGGCCCAGTCAATATGGTCGGCCCCGCACCCGTCACCAATGCGGAATTCACCCGCGCCATCGGACGCGCCCTGCATCGCCCCACACCCTTGATGGTCCCCGCATTCGTACTGCGTGCCGCGGTGGGCGAATTCGCCGATGAGGGAATCCTGCACGGCCCCAGGGCAATCCCCACGGCCCTCGAAGAAGCCGGCTACCCCTTCCAACACCCCACCATCGGCGCGGCCCTGGCCGCGACGGTCGGCCACCACGGATAGTCGCCCGCGTCGCCCGATAGAAATCTTCCCAGTGCCGCCCGAGGCCGCTTCGCGATCAACGCGCATATAGATCAACACGCATGTAATGGCGCAGGGGTCTGCTCGGGCGATACCGGCGCCATCACATCGACGTCGGATCCAGAATTTGCACTGGTGTTATGGGCGCGATACAGATCACATCAAGACCGCGGATAGCGTGGTGCGGGTGACCGAATTGCTGGTGCGGGATGCGCGCGAGAGCGATCTGCCGGAGATCCTGGCGATCCACAACAATGCCATTGCCGAGACGACCGCCATCTGGGATACCGAACCCGCGGATCTCGCCGAGCGACAAGCCTGGTTCGAGACGCGTATCGCGGGCGGGCACCCGGTGCTCGTGGCCGAGATCGACGGCGCGGTGGCGGGGTACGCCAGTTACGGGCAGTTCCGGCCGAAGTCGGGTTACCGCTTCTCCGTGGAGAATTCGGTGTACGTGGCCGATCGATTCCAGCGGCGCGGGGTCGCCAAAACCCTCATGACCGAGTTGCTGGAACGGGCGCGCAAGGGCGATGTGCACGCCATGATCGCGGCCATCGAGACCTCCAATACCGTCTCCATCGCCATGCACGAGAATTTCGGCTTCAAGACCGTCGGCCAACTGCCCGAGGTGGGGCACAAGTTCGGCCGCTGGATGGATCTGACGCTGATGCAGATCACCTTCGACGATGGCGTAGCGTCGCAGAGGTGAGCGATAGTAAGACTGCCACTGCCCCGGCACACCTTGGGGCATCGGCCCGGTTCGACAGCACACCCCTGCTGGTCGAGAATCTGGGCCTCATCGACTATCAGCAAGCCTGGGATATGCAGCGCGGCATAGCCGCCGAGCGCGCCGAGGGCATCGGCCAGGATCGGCTGCTGCTACTCGAGCATCCCTTCGTCTTCACCGCGGGACGGCGCACCGAAGCCACCGATCTGCCCATGGACGGCAGCCCGGTGGTGGAGGTCGATCGCGGCGGAAAGATCACCTGGCACGGTCCGGGGCAATTGGTCGGCTATCCGATCGTGCGCCTCGCCGAACCGGTCGACGTGGTCAAGTACGTGCGACGGCTGGAGGAAGCCCTCATCACCGTGTGCGCACAACTCGGCCTGGAAACCGGTCGGGTGGAAGGACGTTCGGGTGTCTGGCTGCCCGCCTCGGACTTCCTGCCCGAGCGCAAGATCGCGGCCATCGGCGTGCGCGTACAGCGCGGCGTGACCCTGCACGGGGTCTCGCTGAACTGCAATTCGACCCTCGACGGATTCAACGCGATCATCCCGTGCGGTATCCGCGATGCCGGTGTCACCACGCTGACCCGCGAACTCCGCCGCGAGGTCACCGTCGAGGAGGTGAGCCCGCTGGTCGCCGACGCCATCGCGCGTGCCCTCGATGGCGATCTGCCCGTTACCGACCATCAGCTGCCGCCGTCACCGCACCGGTGGCCGCCAAGGCCGAATGATCACGAGCGTAGGGTGAACTGAGTGACCTCCGTCGATACCCCGACATCGAACACCCCCGAACCCGCCGCACCCCGGCCGAGTTCGACCGCGGCCTCCGCACCCGCCGGACGCAAACTGCTCCGCATCGAGGCGCGTAACGCCGAGACGCCGATCGAGCGCAAACCCAAGTGGATTCGCACCAAGGCGACCATGGGCCCGGAGTACACCGAGCTCAAGGGCCTGGTGAAACGCGAAGGGCTGCATACGGTTTGCGAGGAAGCGGGCTGTCCCAACATCTTCGAATGCTGGGAGGACCGCGAGGCCACCTTCCTCATCGGCGGGGAACAGTGCACGCGGCGCTGCGACTTCTGTCAGATCGATACCGGCAAACCTGCCGCGCTCGATCGCGACGAGCCCCGGCGCGTGGCCGAATCGGTGCAGGCCATGGGGTTGCGGTACTCGACCATCACGGGTGTGGCCCGCGATGATCTCGACGACGGCGGAGCCTGGCTGTACGCGGAGACCGTGCGCGCGATCAAGCAGCTGAACCCGCACACCGGTGTCGAACTGCTCATCCCGGATTTCAATGCCGTGCCGGAGCAGTTGGACGAGGTCTTCTCCTCCCGTCCCGAGGTGCTCGCGCACAATCTGGAGACGGTGCCGCGGATTTTCAAGCGGATTCGCCCGGCCTTCCGGTATGAGCGTTCGCTGGCGGTGATCACCGCTGCCCGCGAGGCCGGACTGGTCACCAAGTCGAATCTGATTCTGGGTATGGGCGAGACGCCCGAGGAGGTCACCCAGGCCATGCAGGATCTGCACGATGCCGGATGCGACATTCTCACCATCACCCAGTATCTGCGGCCGTCGCCGCGGCATCATCCGGTCGATCGGTGGGTGAAGCCGGAGGAGTTCGTCGAGCACTCCGATGCCGCCGAAGCGATGGGATTCGCCGGTGTCATGGCGGGTCCGCTGGTGCGTTCGTCGTACCGCGCGGGCCGGCTGTACGCGCAGGCCATGACGCATCACGGGCGCGAAATCGCCCCGGAGATGGAGCATCTCGCGCAGGGCGGCTCCGCTTCGCAAGAAGCGACCAGCGTGCTCGCGCGGTTCGGCTCGCACTGACCCGTAGACCGACTTCGACCGGCCGGAATTCCTCGGGAATTCCGGCCGGTTTCGTATTCGCAGCCGTACGCGCCCGGGAAATTGGCGCGAAACGCCATCTCACCGGAATCGTGGACGTAATCCCCCTACCGGTGGGAAGCTCGAAGTACCGCATGAATCGACCCCGGAGCGAGCCTTATGGTCGAGCGAACTACGGCGCCGGCAGGCGCCAATGGCAAGGTAGTCACGGCCGAACGGCCGGACGACATACGCAATGTGGTGCTGGTGGGCCACAGCGGGTCGGGAAAGACCACGCTGGTGGAGGCTCTCGCGGTCGCCACGGGCGCGGTGCCGCGAGCCGGGCGGGTGGAGGACGGCACCTGCGTCTCGGATTACGACGATATCGAGCAGCGACAGCACCGTTCGGTGCAATTGTCGGTGGTGCCGATGGGCTGGGCCGGAACGAAGATCAACCTCATCGATACCCCCGGATACCAGGACTTCGTCGGGGAACTCCGGGCCGGTCTGCGAGCAGCGGACGCGGCCCTTTTCGTGCTCTCGACCGCCGCCGGCGTGGAAGGCGTGAGCGGCACCACCCTCGCGCTATGGGAGGAGTGCGCGAGCGTCGGCATGCCGCGCGCCATCGTGCTCACCCATTTGGATACCGCGCGAGCAGATTTCGAGGAAATGACCGCGACCTGCCGCGAGATACTCGGTGGCGGGCGCGCGGAAAGCATGCTGCCACTGCATCTTCCGGTATACGGGCCCAAGAGTGCCGATGGGCATCGGCCGGTCACCGGGTTGATAGACCTACTCACACAGCATGTTTACGATTATTCGGCGGGTGAGCACACCGAAATGCCCGCCTCCGATGAGCAATTGGGGTTACTGGAGCAGGCACGCGATCGGCTCATCGAAGGGATCATCGCCGAATCCGAGGACGAGACGCTGATGGAGCGGTATATCGGCGGCGAGGAGATCGACCTCGGCACACTCGTCCGGGATCTCGAAAAGGCCGTCGCACGAGGGAGTTTCCATCCGGTGCTGATTGCCGCGCCACCACCGGAGGGCGCGAAGCAGGGGCTGGGAATGGCGGAGATCCTGGAGTTGATCACGCGCGGATTCCCCACGCCCGCAGAGCATCCCGTATCGGCGGTCAGCGCCGGGAAGTCCGCTCGGCTGGTCTGCGATCCGAAAGCGCCACTGGCGGCCGAGGTCATTCGCACCGCCTCCGACCCGTACGTGGGGCGAATGTCGTTGGTACGGGTGTTCTCCGGCACTCTGCGCGCCGATGACACCGTGCATGTGTGGGGGCATCGCGCCGGTGACGAGGCCGCCGATCACGATGCCGATGAGCGGATCGGTGCGGTATCGATTCCGTTCGGCAAACAGCAGCGCCCGCTCGGTCAGGCCATTGCCGGTGACATCGTGTGCGTCACCAAATTGTCCCGGGCCGAAACCGGGGATACGTTGTCCGCCAAGGATTCTCCGCTGCTCATCGAGCCGTGGTCGATGCCCGATCCGCTGCTGCCGGTCGCGGTGAACGCGCACAGCAAGGCCGATGAGGACAAACTCTCGATCGGGCTGTCCCGGCTGGTCGCCGAGGATCCGACGGTGCGGTTGGAGCAGAACCCGGATACGCATCAGCTCGTGCTGTGGTGTCTGGGCGAGGCACATCGCGATGTGACCTTGGAACGCCTGCGGTCCCGCTTCGGCGTTCAGGTCGATGTCATCGACCACAAGGTGGCGCTGCGGGAAACCTTCGCCAGCACCGCCTCCGGGCGGGGACGGCACGTCAAACAATCCGGTGGGCACGGCCAATTCGCCATCTGCGAGATCGAAGTCGCGCCGCTGCCGGGCGGCTCCGGGATCGAATTCGTGGACAAGGTGGTCGGCGGCGTGGTCCCGCGCCAATTCATTCCGTCGGTGGAGAAGGGCGTGCGGGCGCAGGCCGCCCGGGGCGTCGCGGCCGGGTACCCGCTCATCGACGTCCGGGTCACGCTGTTCGACGGCAAAGCCCATTCGGTCGACTCCTCCGATGCCGCATTCCAAATGGCGGGCGGGCTGGCGCTGCGCGAAGCCGCCACGACGGCGCGGCTGAACCTGTTGGAGCCCGTCGCCGAAGTCCGCGTCGTAGTCGCCGACGAATACGTGGGTCCGGTGCTGGTCGACCTGTCCAGCCGTCGCGGTCGCGTGCTCGGCACCGAACCGGTCACGCTGGGCCGCACCGAGATCCGAGCCGAAGTCCCGGAACTCGAACTCTCCCGCTACGCCGTGGACCTGCGCTCCCTCGCGCATGGCGCGGCCACCTTCACCCGCAGCTACACCCGCCACGAACCCATGCCCAGCCAACTGGCGGACAGCATCCGCGGCAAGGCCAAGCTCGCTGGGTGACCGCTCGCCGCGCACTGAGACTCACATCACATGGATACGTCCGAATGGTCCCGTCGCGAACCGGCCGGTACCGGGCCACTATCCTGGACGCATGGCAGCAGGTAAGGGCGGCAACACCCCGTCGAAGGAAGCGAAGGCCGCGGCGAAGGCGGCGCGCAAGCAGGCGTCGAAGGAGCGCCGCCAGCAACTCTGGCAGGCATTCCAGATGCAGCGCAAGGAAGACAAGCTGCTGCTGCCGCTGATGATCGGCGCGTTCGTCGGCGTGACGGTGCTGTTCCTGGTGGTCGGCCTGATCTTCGGACTGCAGTGGTTCCTGCTGCCGATCGGTCTGCTGCTGGGCGCGCTCGCCGCGTTCATCCTCTTCGGGCGGCGGGTGCAGAAGAACGTGTACGCCAAGGCCGAGGGACAGGCCGGTGCGGCGGCGTGGGTGCTCGACAATCTGCAGGGTAAGTGGCGGGTCACCCCCGGTGTCGCGGCCACCACTCAGCTGGATGCCGTGCATCGCGTGGTCGGTCTGCCGGGCGTGGTGCTGGTGGCCGAGGGCTCGCCGCAGCGCGTGAAATCGCTGCTGGCGCAGGAGAAGAAGAAGGTCTCCCGGCTCGTCGGCGATACCCCAATCTACGACGTGGTCATCGGCAACGAGGGTGATCAGGTGCCGCTCAAGGAGCTGCAGCGCTACCTCACCAAGCTGCCGCGCAATATCGATGCCAAGCGCATGGATCTCATCGAAGGCCGTCTCGCCGCACTCGCGACGCGTGGCGGACCGGCGCTCCCCAAGGGCCCGCTGCCCGCCGGAGCGAAGATGAAAGGCGTACAGCGCAGCATCCGCCGCCGCTGATCCCACTGTTCTTTCGAGGCCCCGCATCCTTCCCGGATGCGGGGCCTCGCTCATTTTTCGCCGAAAACTTTTGCGGGAGTGGGAATGATCCAGGCGCTTATAACCTTCTATCTAACGATAGTCGGTTATACGGACCGGCGTGGACGATAGGACCAGGCGATGACCACCGTGCGACACCACACCCGAGAGATCCAGGGCCGGCAGGTCTTCTATCGCGAGGCCGGTGACCCCGCCGACCCGACCCTCGTACTGCTGCACGGATTCCCCACCAGCTCAGCCATGTTCCGCAATCTGATGCGCGAGCTGAGCGACAGCTACCACCTGATCGCGCCGGACCACATCGGCTTCGGACAGTCCGCCATGCCGCGGGTCGACGAATTCGATTACAGCTTCGAGAAACTCACCGAGATCACCCTGGAGCTCCTGGACTCCCTCGGCCTCGACCGCTTCGCGCTGTACATCCAGGACTACGGCGCGCCGATCGGACTGCGCATCGCCTCCCGCAATCCCGAACGGATCACCGCGCTGATCACCCAGAGCGGCAACGCGTATATGGAAGGCTTCACCCCGTTCTGGGAAGTGCTGTTCGCGCATGCCAACGACCGCGCCACCCATGAACCGGCCGTGCGCAAACTCCTGGATATCGAAGCCACCAAATGGCAATACACGCACGGGGTTCCGGCCGACCGGCTGCCACTGGTCAGCCCCGACACCTGGACCCTGGACCAGTCCTACCTGGATCGCCCCGGCAACAAGGAGATCCAACTCCAACTCTTCGCCGACTACAAAGTGAACCTCGACGGCTACCCCGCCTTCCAGAAATACTTCGCCGAGCACCGCCCGCCCACCCTCATCGCCTGGGGCGAACACGACGAAATCTTCGGCCCCGACGGCGCCCGCGCCTACCTCCGCGACCTCCCCGACGCCGAACTCCACCTCCTCGACGCCGCCCACTTCGCCCTCGAAACCCACGGCCCCGAAATCACCGCCCTAATCCGCGACTTCCTCGCCCGCACCCTCCCCTGACCGAGATCAACGGGACCTGGCGACGGGAGAACGCGAGAGCCCACTCGCGGGTGGTTCAAGATCACCAGGCATTCAGCGGGGCATTGGTCGGGAGATTGCCTGGTCGTGGACGTTTCGGATTTGGGCAGCCTCGAAGCGGCGGGGCTACCCCTCCGGAATGGGGAGGCAGAGGGCTGCGCCTTCGCCGAGGTCGAGCCAGCGGCCGGAGGGGGTGGTGGTGATGCGCAGGACTACGGCGGTGCAGTGTGGGCAGCGGGCTATGGCGCCGGGGCAGTGTAGGTAGACGAGGGCTCGGGCCAGGGGTTCTACGACTCCGCATGCGCCGCAACGGCATCCGCAGGCGGTGAGGTCGGCGGTGAAGATTTCCGCGAGGGTGCCTGCGAGGGCGTTGCCGTCGAGGAAGGCTTCGTCATCGGTGCCGGTGGCGTAGGTGTAGTGGGTGGTCATGGCTATTTTCCTGTCGGTCCGAAGCGTTCGGTTCTGATCAGGGCGGGGTCGTGACCGGCGGAAACCAGTGCGGAGGCGGCGAATTCGACGAAAGGCGTCGGGCCGCAGACGTAGCAGGTGACGTCGGGCGCGGGTGTGAGGGAGTGCTTCGCGATCTCCTCGGCGGTGAGTCGCCCCGGCGGGCGGGCAGCGGGCGGTGCGCTGCGGCTGAACGCGAGGAAGACCTCGACATCGTCGCCGGGCATGACGAATTCGGCAGATGCGACAGGTTCGCGGCTGAGCGGAATCTCCGCGGCAGGCGCGAGCCGCTCAATCGCCGAAGCTGTCGGCGCGCCTCCTACCGCGGACAGCTCATGGTCGGGCGGGAGGAGTTCGTTGCGGTAGTAGAGGTCTTCTGGGTCTCGAAGGGCGTAGATGAGGCGGAAGGGGTTGGCGGACGGGGCTTTTCGGCGGGCTCGGAGGATGGCTGCGAGAGGGACTATGCCGGAGCCGCCTGCGATGAGGACTGCGGCTCCCCCGGTCTCGGGGTGCCAGACGAACCAGCCGCCTACGGGACCGCGGATTTCGATTCGCGCGCCGACGGGGAAGTAGTCGACGAGGTAGCCGGAGACTTCGCCGTCGGGGACGCGCTGGATGGTGAGTTCGATGTGGTCACCGTCAGCGGGGGCGGCGAGAGAGTAGCTGCGTTCGGCGTGGTAGCCGTCGGGGGCGGTGAGGCGGACGTCGACGTGTTGGCCGGGGAGGTGGCCGGGCCAGCCGGGGACGCGCAGGGTGAGGGTGCGCGCGGAGGGGGTCTCGGAGCGGGCGGCGGTGAGTTCGGCCGGCTGCCAGCGCATTTCAGTCGCCCTGGTAGCGCTGCTCGCGCCAGGGATCGCCGAGGTTGTGGTAGCCGGCGGTCTCCCAGAATCCGGGTTCGTCGTAGTCGAGGAGGCGAATTGCCTTGACCCACTTGGCGGATTTCCAGAGGTACAGGTGCGGGACCAGGAGCCGGGCGGGGCCGCCGTGCTCGGGGTGCAGGTCTTGGCCGTCGAAGGTGTGCACGATCCACGCCTTACCGTCCAGGAGATCTTCCAGGGGAAGGTTGGTGGTGTAACCGCCATAGCTGGAGACGGTGGCGAATTCGGCTTGGGTTTCGACGTTTTCGAGGAGTTCGTCCAGAGACACGCCCTGCCAGGTGGTGTCGAGCTTGGACCACCTTGTCACGCAATGGATGTCGACATGCGGTTCGGTCTGCGTCATCGACATGAATTGCGGCCAACTCCAACTGTATTGGCGACCGGTCTCATTGGTGATGGTGAACTGCCAGCGGTCCAGGTCCACGCGCGGGGTGGGGCCCGCGGAGAGCACCGGGAAGTCCTCTGTCAGGTACTGGCCGGGCGGCACACGATCGCTCGTCGGCCGGGGGCGGCCTTGGAAGCCTGGCGAAAAGACACTCATGTGATCCCTCCGGCGGTACGACAGGCGTCACTGCGTGGGCGGGCTTGCGGCACTTTGGGACAGATTACGCCGCACACCACCCGAAACCCGGCGTTTCGGGCGGGCGATCACGACCGCGGGTCAGCGGACGTGCGAGCCGAGGAAGCGGACCACATCCGGAGTTACGGTGCTCCAGTACTCGTCGTTGTGCGCGCCGGGGGTCACCCGGGAGACCTCGAGGCGCGCCCGGCCCATGAATTCGCGGCAGCCGTCGATGAAGCGGTCACGATCGCCCACCCAGACGCCGGTCGGAGACGGGCCCAGTTTCGCGATGTTCTGCAGCGGGTCCAGGGCAGCCCATTCATCGGCATCGGCGAAGGCATTGCGCTTGCGCATCTCACTCCAGGAGGTGATGAGCCCGGGCGAGAGCGCGGCGATCGCATTCACGGGCCGGCCGCGTTCGGCACGGCGGCGACCGTAGACGAGCGCGCCGAAGCCGCCCATGGAGGTGCCGGTGCAGGCGAACGGTTCGGCATTCAGACCTCGCGCGGCCAGCCAGGCCGGGGCCTCGTCGAGCAGCATGGTCATCGGGTCGTCACCGGAAAAGTGCTTATGCCAATAGTTGTCACCGCCGTCGATGGCCATGAAACCGAAGGCGGGCACCAGGCGGGCCGCGGCCGCGGCGGCGAGCAGACCACCGATTCCGCCGATGGCCGCGGTGTGGGCGGTGCCGTGCAGGCCGTGCAGGAGTAGTGACATGGGCAGGCCCTGGGTCGGCACGCCCGGCGGCAGGATGGTGACCACATCCACTTCGCGTTTGCGAGCCGGGGAGAACACGCGTTCGGTGCGGACGATGGGTTCGATGCCGAGTACGGATCGCGGACCGCCGCCGGCCGCTCGCAAGCTGTTACCGTCGGGCGCGGCATTCACGCCCGCGCTCACAGCTGCTCCGGCGGCCGCCAAGCCCAGCAGACCCGTGGTCGCGAGCAGCGACCGTCGACTGAGACTCCGCGCGGCAGCCCGGTAGCCCTGACCCATCGATCCTCCATCAGCACATCAACAGCTATCCCCCGTTTCGCAGGCTCGCAGCATGCGCCCCGGCAGATCGCCTGCGACCATACCGATCGAAGGCAACAGGGGGTGAACAGCGAGCTACATACGCGAAGACTCTTGTACGACAAAGCCATGATGGACCTGGATGCATGAGGCAATCGTGAAGATTCGCATCCAGGTGAATCGAACAGAGGCGCGCTTCACTTAGCGCGCGGGCCGAGTTCATGCGGCCGGGAATCGGCGCCGGGAAACCCTGGGCAACCTTGACTGGACGGCCTTATCCACTGCCCGCCCCGCGCACCCAGCTCGCCCCGGACTTCCACTCTCAGCGAGAGTAGGTGAGCGCCGTGCCAGTGGCGCGATCATGCATACCGCGGCCGTCGCTGTCGGTGAACAGCGCGGGCACCACGAACACCAGGATGGCCTGCCGTGCCAGCGCCCGGACGAAACCGACCGGCCCGTCGATATCAATACGGCTCACCCGTAGTCGCAGGAAGTACTGCCCCGGCGTGAACCCGAACAGGGTCACCGTGGCAATGCCCAGCACGAACCACACCCCCAGATTCGGCGTCGCCAGCGAATTGATGATCACCTCGAAGTGCGAGGGCGGCTGCTTGCCCGGATTCGCACTGACGAACTTCGCGATCAGCGCATCGGCATTCGGACGCACCAGGACGGCCGTCAATCCCAAGGAGATGAACCAGTCCAGGATCAACGCCGGAATCCGGCGCGTCATCGGAGCCAGCGCGCCCACACCGCTTTTCGGCAGCCCGAGTTCCTTGCCCTGATAGTCGCCGGGCATGTTGTCCCCGGAATCCGCGTTCGGTCCGGACAACCACGAGCCGGTGATACGTGCCATGCCTCCACCTTATTCGCCGTCCTTCCCCACACCACACGCCCCCGCGGCGACCGTGCACCCATGGCGGCGACACGCCGGAGCATCCCGCCCTATGTGCACACTCGTGACGCCCCTCCCGGATGCGCCGCGAATCGCCCGGCGGCAGCGTCCGAATCGCGTTCGCAAAAGGTGCGGTGTCGCCCGATCGGTGCGAAGCTTCCTCTCGCACGCCGACTACCGGACGGGGTGCGGGTTAACCGGAAAGGTGCCGCACGCGGTGAGGATTCTCACGGCGAGCGCCCGCGACACGGTTAGACCCCTATCTTTTCGGAGTCTTATCGGCGATGCGGCCGAGGTCAATGGCAGGATATCGGTGCTGGTCGAACGCCACTCGGCGATCGGCGCGTGGGCCTCGGACAACCGGGGGCACCGACGAACCCCCGGCCAGCTGTACGTGTAACACTGGCGAAACACAGCCTTGATTGCGGGGAAACACCGCGTCCCTACCGTCTGGTCGCGACGAACCCATGCAGTTGAACTGGCTGGGAACCGATCCGTAAGGAGTACTAAGTGGCGTTCAGCACGGCCGACGAGGTCATCAAGTTCCTCAAGGAGGAGGAGGTCGAATACGTCGACGTACGCTTCACCGACCTCCCCGGTGTGCAGCAGCACTTCTCGATCCCGGCGAAGGCTTTCACGGCCGACCTGGCTGAGGAAGGCCTCGCGTTCGACGGTTCGTCCGTCCGCGGCTTCCAGTCGATCGACGAGTCGGACATGCTGTTGCTGCCCGATTTCAGCACCGCGCAGCTCGATCCGTTCCGGGCCGCGAAGACGCTGAACCTCAACCACTTCGTGCACGACCCGTTCACTCGTGAGGCGTACTCGCGCGACCCGCGCAACGTTGCCCGCAAGGCCGAGCAGTACCTGGCCTCCACCGGCATCGCGGACACCTGCTACTTCGGTGCCGAGGCGGAGTTCTACATCTTCGACTCGATCCGCTACGACTCGGCGATGAACGGCTCCTTCTACGAGATCGACTCGATCTCGGGTTCCTGGAACACCGGCGCGGAGTACAACGCCGATGGCACCCCGAACCGTGGTTACAAGGTCCGCAACAAGGGTGGTTACTTCCCGGTTGCCCCGTACGACCACTACGTCGACCTGCGCGACAAGATCTCGACCAACCTGCAGAACGCGGGCTTCGAGCTCGAGCGCGGCCACCACGAGGTCGGCACCGCCGGTCAGGCCGAGATCAACTACCGCTTCAACTCCCTGCTGGGTGCCGCGGACGATCTGCAGCTGTTCAAGTACATCGTGAAGAACACCGCGTGGCAGGAAGGCAAGTCTGTCACCTTCATGCCGAAGCCCCTCTTCGGCGACAACGGCTCGGGCATGCACGCCCACATGTCGCTGTGGAAGGAAGGCGTTCCGCTGTTCCACGACGAGGCCGGTTACGCGGGTCTGTCGGATCTGGCGCGGCACTACATCGGCGGCATCCTGCACCACGCCCCGTCGCTGCTGGCGTTCACCAACCCGACCGTCAACTCGTACCACCGTCTGGTGCCGGGCTACGAGGCCCCCATCAACCTGGTGTACTCGCAGCGCAACCGCTCGGCGGCCGTGCGTATCCCGATCACCGGCAGCAACCCGAAGGCCAAGCGCATCGAGTTCCGCGCACCTGACTCCTCGGGTAACCCGTACCTGGCCTTCGCCGCCATGATGATGGCCGGCCTGGACGGCATCAAGAAGAAGATCGAGCCGATGGCTCCGGTCGACAAGGACCTCTACGAGCTGCCGCCCGAGGAGGCCAAGAACATCCCGCAGGCCCCCACCTCCCTGGCGTCGGTCATCGACCGCCTCGAGGCCGACCACGACTACCTCACCGAGGGTGGCGTGTTCACCACCGACCTGATCGAGACCTGGATCGACATCAAGCGCACCCAGGAAATCGCCCCGGTCAACCTGCGCCCGCACCCGTACGAGTTCGAGCTCTACTACGACGTCTAAATCGTCTGAGCTGTAAGTGTTCTCGTGGAGCCCCATCCGCTACGGCGGGTGGGGCTCCGCTGGTTTCCGGGGTTAGGATCGGGCCAGCTGCAGGACGGAGGATCGGAAGTTATGACAGTGGAGATTGTTGATGCTGGGCCGTTTCAGGTGAGTCGGGCGGTGGAGGTCGCGGCGTCGGCGGGGGAATTGTTCGCTGTCGTGGCCGATCCTCGGCGGCATCATGAGATCGATGGGTCGGGGACTGTGGAGGCGAATATTCGCACGCCGGAGCGGCTCGAGTTGGGGTCGAAGTTCTCGACCAAGATGCGGATGTATGGGGTGCCGTATCGGATTACGTGCACCGTGACCGCGTTGACGGCCGATCAGGTTATCGAATGGCGGCATCCGTTCGGACATCGGTGGCGGTGGGAGTTTCAGGCTTTGTCGGCGGACACCACGCGTGTCGTCGAGACGTTCGACCATCGCGATACCAAGATCTTGAATCGGCTGAAGTATTACGGCGCAACAGGTTTCACCAAAGCGAACGTGGCGGGCATCGAAG
Source organism: Nocardia sp. SYP-A9097 (assembly GCF_009649815.1). Lineage (GTDB taxonomy): Bacteria > Actinomycetota > Actinomycetes > Mycobacteriales > Mycobacteriaceae > Nocardia. The sequence goes on along the minus strand of NZ_WJIC01000024.1, from coordinate 90,768 downwards.
CCACCTTGGACCGCCTTCGCAACAACTACCCGGCCTGATCCTGGGGCCTGCTCACCCGCGAAACGGGGCGCGATTGTGGCCCTTCGACCCTGGGTTGCAAGCGCAATTGGGGGCAGTCTGGTTTCGGGGATTTACGCCCGGAACGAGAGGAGTCGATCATGCGGGGCTACCGGGACTACTTGCGCTGGATGTATCGCAGCGGTCGGCCCAACTGGTTTGCGCGACCACAGAATCGGGTGTCGGCCTGGTTGTTCGCGGCGGGTGTCGCACCGCACCGGGTTACCGCACTCGGTATTCGCGGACGGCGCAGCGGGCAGTTGATCTGGTTCCCGATGGTATTGACCGAGATCGACGGCGGTCGGTACGTGGTGTCGATGCTGGGACCGAACACGAATTGGGTACGCAACCTGGCAGCTGCCGATGGGCAGGCGGTGCTTCGGCATGGCCGGCGAGAGGATGTTCGGCTGACGGCGGTGGCGCCCGCCGAGCGGCCTCCGATTCTGCAGCGCTACTTGCGAATCGCGCCCGGTGCGCGGCCGCACATACCGATCGCACTGGATGCTCCGATCGCCGACTTCGAGCGAATTGCCGCGGACTACCCGGTATTTCGCATCGAACCCGCGGCGGCTCGACCCTCGCCGGCATCGGAGAAGTAGTCCGAGCTGCCGGCGACACCCCGGGTATCCAGGGGTGGCGGCGCGGCGGGGTAGCTTGCCGGTATGGGTATCGATCATGATGCGGTTGCCGGTGAGGTCGTTGTTCTGCACGAGGATTTGGCCGAGTGGTTGGGAGCGGGAGCCGCGGCGGCGCTGGAGGCGTTCATCGGGCAGCTGGCGCAAGGGTTTTCCATGGTCACGATGGAGGGGGTGATTGTGGAGCGGGAGGGGCTGGTCGAGGGGTTGCGGGGCGCTGGGAATGCCGAGCCGGGGATGTCGATCGAGATCGCGGATATCGAGGTGCAGTATTCGAGGGCGGATTGCGCGGTGGTGCGGTTTCGGGAGGTGCATCGGGGTGGGCGGTCGCGGCTGACGACCGCGGTCCTGGTGGCCGATTCAGGTGGGCGCAATGGGGTGCGGTGGCGCAGTGTGCATGAGACCGCTTCGAGCTGATATATTCCTCATCGAAATATGTTGGGGCAGAATAGATCTCGTCATCGCGCGCGAATATCGGTTGTCAATATGATTGAGCCAGCTGCTGTCTCGGTGAGCGAGTGGCGAATCTCGTTGGGTGAGCGCGGTTCTCCGAAGTGAGTAGCGGCTGATAAGCGGGGCTTAGCGTCGCTCGGATGGATTTCTTCAATATTTCACGAAGCAGACGGTCCGTTCTTTCGATAGCGTTGGTGCCTATTGCCGCGGTGGCGTTGACCGCCGGGATGGGGGCGATTGCCGATGCAGCGCCCACTGCGGGCGGGCCTACCAAAATCGAATTACAAGGGGCTGTGAATGTCCGGGATCTGGGTGGGTACGGGACCTATGACGGGGCGAAGGTCAAGGCGGGGAAGGTTATTCGAGCGGATGCGCTCGGAAAACTGACCGATGCCGATGTGCAGAAGCTGACCGGTTTGAATCTGCAGGCGGTGGTGGACTTCCGGACGGCTCCCGAGATCCAGGGAACGGGGGCCGACAGGTTGCCCGCGGGAGTTCCGTTGGTGGCCAGGGCTATTGACGACACCGGGATGTTCTTGAAGATGTCGCAGGCGATCCAGTCGCGGGATCCGCAGCAGCAGCAGGAGTTGCTCGGAGACGGTAAGGCCGAGCAGATCATGGGCGATGTGTACCGGAGCTTCTTCGGCGCGGATTCGCTCGCACAATTCGGCCAGACGGTGCGGGATCTGGCGAATACCGGCACGGCCACACTGTTCCACTGCACCGCGGGTAAGGACCGCACCGGCTGGCTCTCCTATGTGACCCTACGCGCCGTCGGCGTCCCGGAATCGGTTGCGCGGCAGGACTATCTGCTGTCCAACCAGTATCGGGCGGCCGCCGATGCGGCCACCCGCGCACAGCTGAAGCAGGCGGGTCTGATGCAGAATCCGGACCTGCTGATCCCGCTGCAGGAAGTGCGCGCCGACTACCTCGACATCGCCGTCGACCAGGTGAACTCCCAATTCGGTGACTTCGGCAAATTCCTCACCCGAGGCCTCGGCCTGGACGCCGGAACCATCCTGAAACTGCGCAAGAACCTCGTGAGCTGACAACATATTCGGAGATCCTGGCGGCTCAGCTCGCGGCGTGCGGAGCCGCCAGGCAACCGGAGACGTGCCTGGCCCATGTCCGATCGTGGGACGTCAACGGGTGCCGACAGTCACCAGCGGCGTGGACGTAGTTCGGGCTCCACTACGAGTCCGCGGCGATTTCGGCAGCCCCTACCGGACCGGGTCGGGTTCCACCGCGCGGGTACAGATCGGCCTCGTCATTGTTCACGTTCCCGCCATTATCGCCCGTCCTGAATGACGGTCGGAATATTAACGGCACCTGAACATTCGTCCGGGGGATTGTGCGAGCGTCGCGGATGCGTCATAGGGTTCGCATTAACGGTCGCCGCCGGATGGATCAGCGAATATCCCGCCCGCGCATTTCTGTCCGCGTGCGATTCCCGAATTACCTGACAATAAATATTGGAGTGGCCAGGACAGCCACGGGAGGGTATCGAGAACGATGGCCGACAATACTGCATTCATGTTTCCGGGGCAGGGGGCATATCTCGAGACGGTATTCACGGACCTCGCCGCCCACCGTCGCGAGGTACGGGAAGTCTTCGACGAGATCGACGGGGCCCTGAGTGGTTCAGCCGACAGCGTCTCACCCATCTTGTTCAATTCCACACCCGCACTCGAAATGCTGCTCGCCGAAGATCCCGACACATTGCAACTGGCGCTGTACGGCACCGCGGTCGCGATCAACAGAATTCTTGCCGGCGAGGGTATTCAACCCTCCGCACTGGTCGGGCACAGCCTCGGAGAGATCGCGGCACTGGTGGCGGCGAAAGCATTCAGCGTGGGCGACGGCGCGATTATCGTGGCCCGCCGCAACGCGGCATTGCGGGCCGCCGCGCCCGCGGGCGGGATGCTCGCATTGAGCGTCGGGGTACAGCGTGCCTCGGCGCTGATCGATGCCATCGACGACCCCGGGTTGGCTGTGGCCGTGGTGAACAGCCCGCGGCAGGTGGTGGTCTCGGGCCCGGCTTCGTCTCTCGCGATGGTGGCCGACCTTGCCGGGCGGATCGGCATCCCGACCGCACCCCTGAGCGCGCCGTATCCGTTCCACAATCCGTTGCTCGCCGAGGCGGCGGTGCTTTTCGAATCCGGGATCCGGCCGTTGCGGTCGATGCCGCTGCATCGGCGGGTGTACTCGCCGATTCTGGGTCGGCAATACACCGATGGGGACGACCTGCCGTCGCTGCTCGCCGGTCACCTCACCCGCCGGGTCGACTTCGCGAAGGCGCTCCAGCACCTGTTCGGCACGGGTATCGACCGATTCGTCGAATGCGGCGCGCGCAACGCGCTCACCGGACTGGTCGGCAAGACGCTGCCGAATGTGACCGCGCTCGCCACCGTGCCGAGCGGTGTTTCGCCGATCGAGTCCATGCTGGCCGTCACGGGTCGCGTCGATTCCCCCGAAACATCTCGTCGGACAACCATTTTCAGTGTGCGGGCCACCCCGGCCCTGGTCCCGGTGCCTGCCCTTGTGCCTGCGCCTGCCCCTGTACTCGATCAGGTCACGCCCACGGATCGGGCACGGCTACTGGAGGAGTTGGCGGAGTTGTACGCCGAGGCGGTGGAGTACCCGACCGACGTATTCGCCGAGGACGTGGACCTCGAGGGGGACCTCGGTATCGACTCCGTCAAGCAAACGGAGTTGATGCAGCGGGTTGCGGCCAAGTACGGATTGCCCGCGCTGTCCGACGATTTCCGAATCAGCGAGCACGGAACGCTCGGCCGAATCGCGGACATCGTCGCACGCGATCATGTGTCGGTCTGATTTCCCCGACCATCACCGGAGGATCAAGCGTTGAGTCTGCAAGGGAAGACCGTGCTCATCACCGGTGGCGCGAAAGGCGTCGGCCGGGTCACCGCTCACAAGTTCGTCGAACAAGGCGCGACGGTCGTCATCAATTACTTCCATTCGCACGATCAGGCTCGCGAAACAGCGCAGGAGCTACGCGCGCTCGGCGGGACGGTACATCTCGTGCGCGCGTCCGTCGCGAAGAAAGATCATGTGGACCGCATGTTCGCCGAGATCGGTGATCTTGTCGGCGGAATCGATATCCTGATCAATAATGCCGCCGGCGGCGCTTTGCTTCCCCATGCGGAACTCGAGCAGGAACATTGGGATCGCGCGTTCGACACCAATTTCAAGGGCAGTCTGTGGTGCGCCGAGCACGCGGCACGAATGATGGCGACCCGGGGTGGCGGCGCCATTGTCAATCTGTCGTCGATCGGCGCCGAATTCGTGGTCGACAATTACATGTCCGTGGGTATCTCCAAGGCCACCGTCGAGACGATGACCCGTTATCTGGCGGTTCAGTACGCGCCGATCAATGTTCGTGTGAATACCGCGTCGTGCAGCCTTATCGGCGGGGAGGTCGCTCGACGGTTCCCGCACGCGGACGAGATGTCTCGCGCTGTCATTGCCGCGACGCCATTGGGGCGGATGGCAACCGAGGCCGATCTGGCCAACGTTGTGCTGTTTTTGGCATCGGATCTGTCAGGGTGGATAACCGGCCAGACGATCGTCGCCGACGGCGGCTTGACACTACGGGTGCCTTTCACCCTGCCGATTGACGATGTCGCAGGTCCCGCGGTACCGGCGAGCGAAGAGCCGGCGACGGCCTCGCTCTCGCCGGAGTTCGAAGAATCGGACCTTGCGGATGACGACCGGATGATCGCGGTCGTCGGTATGGGAATGGTTGTTCCGGGGGCGAGCAGTCCGCAGGAGTACTGGCCGCTGCGGCTCGACGGCACCGTGATGTTCACCGAGCCCGGCGAGCGCTGGGATGGCGATTCATACTACTCCGCCGATCCCGCCGCGGAAGATCGCACGTACGCGCGTACGAGCGGGTACATCACGGATCCGGACCAATTCCCGGTCGACGCGACCGAGGATTACACCACCACCTGGCTTCGTAATTCGCTCCGTCAGGCGATCGACGGTGTATCGACCCGTGATGACGACCGCTGGACATTCGCCGTCGGCTATACCGCCGATGGGAGCCAGCATTTGGAGGAGTCGCTGGTCGCGGCCGGGCTGCGTACCCGCCTGGGCGAGGTGCCGCCGGCGCTGCGGGGCGAGCTGGACGCGCTGATCGAGCGGGCCCTGCCCCGGGCCGGGCAGCAGCCGAGTGAGTATTTGCCACATATGGTCGGCCGCAAGGCTATGCGCGGTCTGCTGCCGCCGGACACCGTGCCGATAATGATCGATACCGCGTGCTCGTCGTCGGTGTACGCCATCGATCTCGGTATCCGTGATCTGCTCTCGGGCGCCACCGATATCGCGGCGTGCGGCGGTGCGTTCGGTCTCGCTCCGCGCGGTTCGGTGCTTTTCGCGAAACTGCATGGTCTGTCGAAGAGCGGCCGGGTCCGGAGCATGGACGAAGACAGTGACGGCGCATTGTTCTCCGATGGTGCGGCCGTTGTCGTTCTGAAAACCCTGCGGCGGGCGCGCGCTGATGGCGACCGTGTGCTGGGCATCCTGGCGGGTATCGGCGCTTCCTCCGATGGCAAGGGGAAGGCGATCTACGCGCCGCAGTCGGCCGGGCAGCAGATCGCGGTGCTGCGGGCCCATCAACTCGCCGGGACAGGGCCGGCCGATGTCGACTGGGTTGTCGCGCATGCTACGGGCACACCGGCCGGTGATCAGGCCGAGTTCGACGCGCTGCGAACGACAATGCGTTCCGGCAGGCCAACTTTCGTGACCTCGAGCAAGTCACTCATCGGGCACACCGGATGGGCGGCGGGGGTGGTCTCGCTGGTCGAGGTGCTGTTGGCTTTTCAGCACGGCCGGATACCCCCGCAGTATGAATTCGACAAGGCGCCACCGGAATTCGGCATCGGCGAGTCGAATCTCGAGATACCGACCACGGTTCGGGAGTGGCCCGCGGGCGCCCGGCCGCGGGTGGCCGCGGTGTCGGCCTTCGGATTCGGTGGAACCAATGCGCATCTCATTGTTCGTGACCGGGCGGAGCCGGGTAGCGCGATCGATGTCCCCGTGGCCGAGGAGGCCGTTGCGGTCGTCGCATGGAGTACAGCCCTTCCGGGTGACCCCGGTCGGGACGAAGTCGCCGCGTGGCTACGCGGTGCGGGCGTGGCACCGGCCGCTGGGTATGGCGACGAATATCCGTTCCCACCGGTGAGCGAGGTCCGCATTCCGCGGGCGACCCTGCGGTCGACCGATCGATGCCAGATGATGATGCTGCGATGCGTCAATAGCCTTGCCCCGCAACTGAGTGAGTTCTGGTCTTCGACGCGTGCTACGACGGGGGTATTCGTCGGGCACCTCGGACCTACCCGCAACTCGACCCTCTACGCACTGCGATGCTATCTCGGTCATCTGGGCCGGGCGGTTTCGCAGAGCTCAGCACTGGCCCACTCTCCCGAGGTCAGAGCCGCCTTCGAGGCGTTCGAGGCCACCGTGCGATCGCTCGTCCCGCCGGTGAACGAGAACTCTTTCCCCGGAATGATGCCGAACATCATTGCCGCGCGGGTATCCAACTATTTCGACTTCCACGGCCCGAATATGACTCTCGACAGCGGCTTTCCGGCCGGACTCACCGCGGTGGGGTATGCCGTGGACAGCCTGCGCCGCGGTGCGGTGGATTTGGCGCTGGCCGCGGGAATCAACGGCAACAGCACTCCCGAGCTGCGCCACATTCTGTCTCCCGCGCTCGCGCCGAATGGCGAGATCGCGGAGGGCGCGTTCATGGTCGCGCTGGTCCGGGAGTCGACCGCCCGGACCGCGGGGCTGCCCGTACTCGGCCTCATCGGGGCTGCCTCCGGTGAACCGGCTGTTGAAATCAGTTGTGACGCAACGCGGTCCGATCGCAGCTACCTGGGTGGCGATGGAGTCAAGGCGCTGATCGAAGCCGTGACGCGCCCGGAACCCATTGTGCGGGTGAGCGTTTCGGATCCGCTGACCGGCCAGAGTGCTCGAATCACGGTCAGTGCTCCCACCGCTGTTCCCGATCCCGAATCCACCGTGCGGGCGTTGCATCGGCATGTCGTTCGGCTCGTGCAGCGGCCGCTGGAACAGGTCCGCCCGACGATCCTGGATATCGACGACAAGACGCTGGCCGTCACCGATAGTGCTTCCCTCGCAAGGCAATTGGCGGGGCGCGGCGCCATGGTGGTGTGCACGGATCCGGACGTGGAAGCGGCGTCGCGCATCCACCCGCTGAGTGTCCTGTCGAATGCTTCGTTCAGCCGGCTTCCCGCCGACTGGCACGGTCGAATCCGGCATCTCAGGGTCGTTTCGGCGCTGCCCGATCCGGCGGCGGGGGTAGCCGAATCGACGCTCGGCCTGCACGATGCGACATTCCTCGCGTTGCGGGAGCTGCACCCTGCGCTGACGCGACGGCAAGGTAGTTTCGGGGTGCTGCTGCTTTCCGCGATGAGCGCGGGTGCGCCACTGCCCGCGGCCGGAATGTTTACCGGTCTCACCAAGAGTATTGCGCTCGAACTTCCTGCGGTGCAGTGCTTTTCGGTACTTTCGAGCACCGATGAGCTCGGCGTGGGGCTGGCCCAGCTCGCGGCGGAGTCGAGCGCGCGCCAACTGTTCCCGGTGGTCGTATACGACGGCGACAGTCGTCGGATATTCGTTCCGATACCGGAGCCCGTCTCCGCGGCCGAGCAGATCGGGCTGGGGCGGTCTTCGGTTATCGTCGCCATCGGCGGTGGCCGTGGTATCACCGCCGAGTGCGCTATTGCCCTGGCCGCGAACTCCGGGGCGAAGGTATGGGTACTCGGGTCCAATCCGCTGGATACTCGTGACGACGGCACGTTGATCGAGAACGACGGCGAATCACGGCGGGGGCGTTCGGAATTCATTCGCGAGGGGCTGCGCGGCCGCCCGGGTGTCTCGGTTGCCGCATTGAGCAAGGAGTTCGACAGGGTCGCGCACGCGGACACCGTCCGGGCGAACCTCGCGCGGATCGCCGCCCACAGCGGTTCCGACCGCGTCCGATATCTCACCTGCGACGTCGGAGACCATCCGTCGATTCTGCGCGCGATTCGAACGATCCACGACGAGGACGGTCGCATCGACCTGCTGTTCAACGGGGCGGGACTGCACCGCGGCGGAGCGCTGGCGGAGACCGATCTCGCCGATTTCCGGCGCATCCGCGATATCAAAGTGCGGGGCTACGACAACCTGAATCGCGCGTTCGCCGAGGCGGGGGTGGCGCGCCCCGCGGTATGGTGCAACTTCGGCTCGACGGTCGGATTCATCGGTCAGCCCGGCGAAGCCGACTATGCCGCCGGCAATGAATTCCTGTCATTCGCCTCCGCCTATGCCGGTAACTCGCGCGGTCGAGACGAGGTCACCATCGGGTGGGCGCTCTGGCGTGATACCGGCCTTGCCGCCTCTCCGCTGGCAGCGTCGTTCCTGCAGCGCCTCGGCGTGTTCACCCCGATGACCACCGCGGAGGGGGTTGCGCATTTCCTGGACGAATTACGGCTGCCACGACGTTATCCGTCGGTAGTGCTCATCGGGGATGCCGAGCGAGCGACTATCGGTGAGCGGGCGCCGGGACTCCTCGACCGACCGGATCGAACGGTTCAGCCGTTCTTCTTCGGTCGCCGTCTCGTTGACGAGCCCAATCGTATTGTGGCCGAGCGGACTTTGGATCTCACGACCGACAGCTACCTTGCCGACCATCTCGTCAACGGCGTGCCCACGCTTCCGGGGACTTTCGTCACGGCGATCGTGGCGGACGCGGCGCTTGCCTTGCTGCCGGGGTGGAAGGTCACGGCGATGTCCGACCTCATATTCAAGAAATTTCTCAGGGTCTATCCCGGCCGCGCGGGTACGGAGTTTCGAATCATCGCCGAAAGATGCTCCGGCACAGGGGCGGAGCGAACGGTGACGATTCGAGTGGTATCCGATATTCGTGCTCCGGATGGGCGTACGCTGCGGCGGGATCAGCCGCATTTCGAGGCGACCGCGCACCTACGGCGGGAGCGTCCGATCGCGCCATACCGACAGAGAATACCGATCGTGGGGTCTCGGGAAGTCGCCGATCCTTATCATGTGTCCAACGAGGCCGTGCACTTGACCGGCAGCTTGGTGTCCACTACTTCGACCCGTGTGCATTCGGCGGGGTCCTTCGCCGAGTTTTCGTTGCCACAGCACAGCAGACACGGCGCATTCGGCCGATTCCGGGTTCCCGCCGTGCTGTTGGACGGCCTGGCCCGGACCGCCGTGCTCACCCCGGATCGCTATATACCGCTGGCCGCGCCGCTTTCCATCGCGAGAATAGATTTCTACGACGATCGCAATGACGTCGAGCTGGCCGAAGCATTCCCGAGCGGTCTGCAACTGTATTGCACCGGAGACGTGGGAATCGAAGACGAAAATGGTTTCACGGAATTCGGGGTGATCAGCCCCGAGGGGTGCGTACTACTCGAGATGTCCGGGGTGCGCGGAACTATTCTGGGATATGTCGACACCGCTACAGCGGAATTCATCACACCATCGCAGCTGAAGCAGCTATGAGGATCGGGAAAGAAGTGCGGGAACTGCAGTATCAGCGGACGGTGCCGCGGCGCCTGGTGCACCGGGCCGCGGTCAACGAAGTCTTTCTGACCGATTCATGCGCCATCGGCATCAATCGATACGCGGTGGCGGCACAACTGCCCCGTGGGCACGAACTGTACAGCGATCGACCGACCCGAGAGCACGATCCCATGCTGGTCGCGGAGGTATGCCGGCAGGCCTCCATCCTGATCGCGCACGAATATATGGGCGTGCCGGACGACTGGATGTTCATCTCCCGGAAGCTCGTCATGAAATCATTGCGCCGCGAATTGTTTGCCGTCGGTGAACGTCCTACGGATGTGGTTGTCGAAATAGAAGTGGATCACAGCGCCAAGACACGAGGGCTTCCAGCCGGTGCATCCATGACATATGCGGTGACTATAAGAGGCGAGGTGGCATCCACCGGCGCAGCGTCGGTCATCTATTTGTCCCGAGAATCCTACGATAAACTGCGCGCCGAGGGCATGGCGAAGAAATCTCTCCTCGAGCACGATGCCGGGACCGATTTCGATCCGGTCGCCCCCGGTGATATCGATCGATCGAATCGTAAGAACGTGGTGATCGGACGCGAAGACCCGCGGGGATATCCCATTTGTGTCGCGAGGGATCATCCATCGTTGTTCGATCACGAGCTCGATCATCTATCGGGTGCGGTACTCCTGGAAGCGTGCCGTCAGGCAGCTCTGTTGCACCTGTCGGAGATGGCACCCGGATTCCTGGGTGGTCCACTGGATTATTCGGCTGTGGAATTCTGCTCGCTGGAAGCGATGTTCACGGACTTCGCGGAGCTGGACTCGGCAGTTCACTGCCGAGTGCTGCATTCGTCGATCGGCCCGGAGCGCCCCGCCGGCGGCCGCGAAATCGATGTCGAGGTGGCGATCGTACAGCAAGACCTGCGAGTCTCCGATATGCGAATCGTATTTCTACTGACCTAGAGTTCGAGAGTGGATTTCACATGGCGAAAAGAGTGGCTGTAGTCGGTTCCGGAATTTCCGGGATCAGTGCGGCGGTGAGGTTACATCGCGCGGGCGCCCAGGTTGATCTCATCGAAAGCGATGGCATGCTCGGCGGACGGCTCGGGGTGTCGCGGCTCGGCGGACACGACGTAATGCTGGGCGGCAAGAATATCGGTCGCAGGTACCACGTTATGCGCGGGATGCTCGCCGATCTCGGAGCGACCGATTTCGAGCACTTCGGAATCAATACCTCCCGGGTGAAGGACGGCGCGCTGGAGCCGATCGACAGTGGCCGGCGGCTCCGGGCGTTGACCAAGATAGCGAAACTGAGCGGGCTGCGGGACTTTCTGATGCTGGCTCGGCTCGCCGTTCAGGTCCGCAATGACGAATCGGCCCGACTACTGGGGTCCGCGTTCGGCCGCAGGCTGGGTGCGCGATATGACAGCAAACCGCTGTCGGAGCATTTCGGATCGGGACTCGCGCACGACCTCATCCGGCCGGTGACCGTCCGCATGAATGGCGCCGAACCGGACGAGGTTTATCTCGGCAACTTCGGCACCAACCTGGCAATGCTGCTGGACACCTTCGACCAGTTGCCGGCGGGCTTCCAGCCGGTGCTGGAGGCGGTCGAGGAACTTGTGAACGTCAGGCTGAGCACATCGGTACGCCGGATAGCGAAGGCCGGCGACGGTATCTCACTGACGGTATCGACGCCCACGGGCGGAGTGGAAGTCCTCGGCTACGACGGCGTCGTGCTGGCCACGCCCGCCCATATCGCCGCGGATATCCTCCACGAGGAGTCGGCGCAACTCGGTCGCCTCCTGCGATCGGTGAACTATTTTCCGACAACCGTCGCGGTCGTGGAGTACGCCGAGGACATATTCCGGTCCGATATTCGCGCCGTCGCAATGGCTGACGGGCCGTGTAGTAATGCCGGCAGCTACGGAATCAATCAGCGCAATATCGTCCGTTACACCTTCTCGGGACGTCACGGCCGGGTCATCAGTCCGACAGCCGAGGTCATCGAGACCATGGTGGGTGACGCCGAGGCGCTGTTGGTCGAATACCTGGGCATCGACAAGCCGGCCCGGACCGATATCGTGACCCGCCATTGGGATCAGGCTTACTGTGCGTACGGCCCGAATTACGCCGAACTACTCGAACAAGTTCACTCCCTGATCGAGCAGATCGGCGGGAACATCAGCTTGGCGGGAGACTATATCCTCGGCGCGTCGATGGAGAATTGCTGCCGGTCGGGTTTCGAAGCAGCTGACGCCCTCGTACCGGCCATCACCGAGTGACCCGCTCCGCTGCCGGGACCGTATCCGCGGCGGCGTCGACGGCGGCCAGGTATCCGAAGACGATTGCGGGGCCGATGGTGGCGCCGGGGCCGGCGTAGGTGTGGGCCATGACGGGGGCGCTGGCATTGCCCGCGGCGTAGAGGCCCTCGATTATGGAGCCGTCTTCGCGGAGTACTCGGGCGGTGGAGTCGGTTACGAGGCCGCCTTTGGTGCCCAGGTCGCCGGGGACGAGTTTTGCCGCGTAGTACGGGGGGTGTTGCAGGGCACCGAGGTTGGGGTTGGGGTGATGGCGGGGGTCGCCGTAGTAGCGGTCGTAGGCGCTTTCGCCGCGGGCGAAGTCTTCGTCTCGGCCGGTTTCGGCGAAAGTGTTGAAGCGGGTGACGGTTGATTGGAGGGAATCGGCTGGGAGGCCGAGCTTTTCGGCCAGTTCGGGGAGAGAGTCGGCTCGGGTGAGGATGCCGGATTTGAACCAGCGGGCTGGTAGGGGCTGGCGGGGTAGGAGGCCGGCGAAGAGGTATCTGTTGCGGTAACGCTGGTCGAAAATCAGCCAGGCGGGCAGGTTTTCGGCGGGGCCCGCGCCTTGGCCGTTGAGGCCGCCGTACATGCGGTGGGTGGCTTCGACGTAGGAGACGGATTCGTTCATGAAGCGTTCGGCGCGGGAATTGACGATGATACTGCCGGGGAGGTTGCGTTCGGCCAGGCAGAACCACGGCTGGCGGGGTAGCGGGATGGAGGGGCCCCACCAGGCGTCATCCATGAATTCGACTGCTGCGCCGAGGGATTGGCCAGCTCGGATACCGTCGCCGGTATTGGCTTTCGCGCCGACCGTCCATTCGGTGCCGATGGGATCGCGCTGGTACTGCTTGCGCATGGACTCGTTGTGCTCGAATCCGCCCGCGGCGATGACCACTCCGCGCAGCGCCGAGATTCGGTACTCGACCCCATCGGACGCCACGACCACACCGGTGACGCGACCTTCGGTCTCGCACAACTCGACCAGTGAAGTATTCAGTCGCAGTGGAACATTCGCCTCTCGAAGCCCGATGCGCAACATGGCGCTGAGCGCCTGCCCGCGAGCCAGCAGGTGCCGGCGGAGCAGTTGCCCCTTCGCCCAGCGAGCGCCTATCCGGAGTACCCGGAACGGGGCGCGCGGGTTCCGCAGGCCCAGATGGAATTGCCGGAAGTCGGCTTGAGTCGCGACGAAGTTCTTCGGTGCGACCGTGTAATCGGGTTCGAGCGTGGCCAATTCCGCTCCGAGCCGCTTGGCGTCGAACGGCTTCGGCTCCACCGAGCGGCCATGGGCGCGACCGCCGGGCGACTCCGGATAGTAGTCGGAATAGCCTGGTACCCAACGTAATTCGAGCGGCGAGTGTGCCATGAGGAAATCGAGCGCTTCGGGGCCGCGATCGATATAGGTGTCGATGCGCTCCGCATCACCGTATTCGCCGGTAATGCTCTTCAAGTAGGTGCGGGCGTACTCGATATCGTCGGCCGGAGCTTGTTGCCGCAGTGCGGAATTGCCGGGAATCCACACTCCCCCACCGGACCGGGCGGTGGATCCGCCCCAATGCTTCGCCTTTTCTATGATCACGACGGACAGACCGTGGTGAGCGGCGGTGAGCGCGGCGGCCATTCCGGCCGCGCCCGAGCCGACGACCACCAGGTCGAATACCTCATTGTGTTTTTGCATGACGGAACCCCAAGTGTGCGTGGTGAATACGCCTGTCGGCGTGAGACTTTCGGATCAGTGCCGGGTATCGGTGCGCCAGCGCTCGCCGACGACGGCGTTCACCGCGCCTTCGACGCACACCAGCAGCGAGGCTTCGGGATGGTCGGCATTGCGCAGCCATTGCAGATACCCGAATTCGGCGGCGGCGAGCAGGAGGTGAACCAGTAGACCGGGATTGGCGTCCACCCGCGGATCACGCGACATGCGCTGTGCGACAAGCTCGACCAGGCGGGTGCGATGCTCGGGAGTGATCAGTGCGACGCGGTCCAGCAAATGGGGTGCGGTACGGAACGCGGACCGCCACTGCTCCAGTTCGGCGGCGGCCAGCGTGGTGGATCGCGTCAGAATCGACTGTGCCAGTGCGATATCCGCTGGTTCGTCGGCGGGCCGTTCCTCGAGCAGTGTGGTGATACCCGCACCACCCTCGCGCACCGGGTCCAGCAGCAGGTCTTCCTTGCTGCGCACATGCCGGAAGTACGTGCTCGGCGAGACCCCGGCCGCGGCGGCGATCTGCTCGGTGGTCACCTCGTCGAATCCCTTGTGCGCGAACAGTTCGAAGGCCGCGTGCTGGATATCGGCTCGGATCTGACGGCGTTGCCGCTCACGTAGTGACATCGGCACTCCTTCCACTCGTGCGCGGCTGCGGGACTGTGCACCGCGAAGCTACCGCGCCCTGACAGTATCTTGTTTCATGACAGTAACTGTCAAGAAGCAATCGGCTCCCACGCGAAACGGCCCCGCTCCGAAGCGGAGCGGGGCCGAACTCGATATGGCTCAGGATTGCCAGCCGAAGCCGGTGCGGGCGATCGGGCCGAGGGCGGTGAGGTCCAGGTCGCCGGAGACTTCGGTCCAGCCGGAGGCGTGGAGGTCGGAGGGCGAGGGTATGCCGAGGGCATCGCGTAGGCCGATGACGACCGAGCGGGCCAGGTCGACCAGCCGGCTCGGCGGGATGGGCCAGAGGAGGGTGCGTCGCCAGTTCTCTATGTCGCGCTGCATGACGGGGGCGGACCAGCCGAGGTCGCGCAGGCGTTGGGCGGCGGACTCCGGAATCGGTTCGGCGAGATAGTAATTGCCGGTGAGCTCGACGGAGAGCCGGATGTCGAACTGCTGGAACTGTGCGTATCGGTTTCCGGTGGCGGCAATGACGAGGGTGGCACGCGAAGGTAATTCTATGAGTGTTCGTGCAAGTGCTTTCGCGAACACGTCCCAGTCGGTCATTACCTTTTGTTCGTACTGCCCCCGGGTGCCCATCCTGGCCGATCATACGCCGTCAGATCGTCTGGGTCACCGAATAATTATGGCGCACTTGGGTACCCAGCACGGCGAGCGGCGAATAATCGATCGCGCGTCCGGTGCGTTCATCCGGCGTAAAACTATGTCGCGCAATGAATTCCCGTAGCAACCGCAGTACGCCCATTACGCTCCTGTTCACGATTCGCACCTGTAAAGAACATTCTCTCAACCGAAAGCCCAGGTAGTCGTTAATCTTTCGTGAAAATCAGCGCACGGGGTCAGGCCGGTGCCGGCAGGTCGAGTTCGGGCGGCGTAAATGTGACAAACCATTCGAATCTCGGGCGATCCAGCAGGTCGGAGGCGAATCCGGCGTCCCGCAGAACGCCTGACACTCCACGACGGGACGGTTGCCACCAACTCGACAAGATGAGATGATTCAAGTGCAACTCTCTCATCCTGTCGGGGCATGGCGCTTGGCAGGACCGTGATCAAAGGAGATCACCATGACCGCCGCAGTCACGCAGATCGATCATGTCGCCCGAGGAGCCCGGCCGGAGCGCCGACCATTCGCGGCGGACAGCCTGGTCTGGCAGGAGACCGGGCTCATCACCTTCTCGCTGACTGCCGGATCGGCCTTCCTGCTGCAGACGATGGAGCCGACCATAGCGGCCGTGGTGGACGAACATTCGACGTTCCGCACCGATCCGCTGGGACGCGCGTTCCGCAGTATCGCCTCGGTCATGATGTGGATCTACGGCGGGGATGAGGCGCTCGCCGAGGCGGATCGACTGCGCGTCATGCACGCGACGCTCAATTCCGTTGACGCGCACGGGGTGAAGCACCAGGCGCTGTCTTCGGGGCCGTGGGCGTGGGTGTTGCACACCGCGGTCTTCGCCTTCACCGAGGGCAATAAGTACTTCTCCAGCGCGAAGCTGAGTGAGGCCGACAAGGAGGCGTACTACCGGGAGGTCGTGCAGTTGATGCGCAATTTCTCGGTGGCGCCCAAGGAGATTCCCGCGACCTTCGCCGAATGGGAGCCGTGGTTCCAGGATCAGATCGAAAACCATTTGGTGGCAACGAATGTCGCCGAGGATTATCTGACGGTCATTCGGAATATAGCCCCGCCCAAGCAGATTCCCGCCGCACTGCGTCCGGTCTGGCGCACCGCCACCAACCCCATCGGACGGCTGCAGTATTTCTTCACCGTCGGCACCACGCCCGGGCTCATTCGGGACAAGCTGGGACTGACCTGGACCGCGAACGATGAGCGCACTTTGCGCGCGCTGGGCTGGGTCATCGGCCGCACCGTGCCGGTACTGCCCGAGCGGATTCGATACTTCCCCATCGCATTCGAGGCCCGCCGCCTGGAACGCGATCGCGCCCGCCTGCGCCGGATCATCGATCTGCGGCCGATGTGAGGCGATCAGCGCAGCTCGGCGATATCCCGTAGACAGACCCGATCCTGCTGTGCCGCAGCGAAAGTGCTGCCGTCGGGGGCGAAGACCACCGGCGGCACCACATCCGCGCCGAGCTGCAGGCGCGCTTCGATATCCCACAGCCGCAGTGCCATGGCATTGGTGACAGCGAGTAGCCCGCCGTCGGCGCTGAACGCCACCGCGCGCACCGGTCCGGCTTCGGTGGCGAGCGGGAATCGGATCGACTGCCCGGTGTGCCGACTCCACACCACCACCCAATCCCGGTGTGCCACAGCGAATCGACTGCCATCGGCACTGAAGGCCGCCTCGACGTCGACGCCGACCGGTTCCATCGGAAGCAGTAGTTCGACCCGATACCGGTTATCCGCGTAGTCCCACAGCCGGGCCGCGCGGTCACTGACGGTGAGCAGCGTCCGGCCGTCGGGTGTGAACAGGACGCGGCGCACCTGCTCGCGGGGATGGTCGAGGGTGCCGCGCTGGGCTCCGAAGAGGGAGCCGTGCAGCGACTCTCCGCCGCGGTACTCCCGCAGCGTCACCTCTTCGCGCCGGGCGCTCGCGACAATCGTGGCGTCCGGGCTGAAGGCCACCGAGCTGCAGCCGAGACCGAAGCCGGCATGCATCTCCAATTTCCCGAACGCATTGCGCCGGTGCGTATCCCAGAGCATTACCGATTGACTGTTCGAGGTGGCCAGCACGGCCGCGTCGGGACTGAACGCGGGCATGGACGCCACCGCGGTGTACACGTCGTCGCAGAGTCGCTGTCCGGTTTCCAGGTGCCACAGTCGCGCGTTCCGACCGCTCGCGCAGGCGAGCAGAGTGCCGTCCGGGCTGAATGTCACCGCGTGTGCCGCGAGGTTCTCGGCGAGTGGATCGCCGATCTGTTTACCGGTACGGGCGTCCCAGATTCGTACCGTTTGATCGTCACCGCCGGTGGCGATGCGGGAACTCCACGGATCGAAGGCGATGGCGCGTACCCGGCCGGCGTGCCCGATCAGATCGACGGCGGTGCGGTCCGGCGGCGGCTGTGCCGGTGCGGAGTTCGGGCGGGCAAGCCCTTCCAATCCGGCGACCGCCGGCCTGCGCGGCGGATCCGATTGCGGCGGAACGACAATCGTGGTCGCGGAGCGTACCGGTTCGCGTAATGCGGCGAAGGCGGCCGCCGCCAGCGCACCGCAGGTCTCGTAGCGGTCGCCGGGCGCTTTGGCCAGTGCGATGGCGATGACTTTGTCCAGCCCTTCGGGCAGGCCCGGGCGCGCCTCGGTGACCAGGGGTGGCGCGGAGAACAGGTGCGCGTTCACGATCGCGTACACCGTATGCAGCGGGAACGGCAGCGCCGCGCACAACAGGTGAAAGAGTGTGCAGCCCAACGCGTATACGTCGGCGCGATGGTCCACCTTGCCGCCGCCGAATTGTTCCGGTGCGGCGTAGGCGAAGGTGGCCCGTACCGATCCGCTGGTGGTCACCGGTTCGCCGAGACCGCGTGCGATGCCGAAGTCGGTGATCTGCACGTGTGGTTGTCCGGCGTGTTCGCCGACGAGCAGATTGGCGGGCTTCACATCCCGGTGCAGTACGCCCTTGTCGTGCGCGTAGTCGAGCGCCGCGGCGGCCTGCCGCACGATCTCCACCGCCTGATAGACCGGGAGGGGCCCGGACCGGACCAGTCGCTCCGCATCCGATCCCGCGACGAAATCCATTGCGATCCAGGGTGTTTCACCTTCGGTCCCGCAATCGTGCACCCGCACGATGTTCGGATGCTGCAGCGCCGCGGTGAGGCGGGCCTCGCGTTCGAACCGGGCCCGCACCTTCGCATCTGCCCCCGCGTGCCCGGACAGCACCTTGACCGCCACATCGGTCCGCAAACGCGGATGCCGCATCCGGTACACCGTGCCCATCCCACCCGACCCCGCGAGCTCCAGCACGGTATACCCCGCGAATTCCGACCCCGGCTCGAGCACCACCGGTGACCCCGCTTTCCAACCCCCGTGCGACTGCCCGGTTTTCGGACGCGCCTCGAGCACGATTATGGCCGAGGTATCGGATATGCACCGCCCGTACACCCTGTTTCCGGGGGCTGGTCTGCGGAGACATCAGGTACCAGGGTCACTATGGTGATCATGCGGATGGTGTTGTGGCGTGCCCTCATCGGGCTGCTACTGGTGCTGGGTGTTGTGGCGGTTCCGGGGCGTGCGGCCGCTGATCAGGGGTTTGTGTGGAAGCAGGAGTACATCACCGCCGCCGACGGGACCCGGTTGCATGCCGATGTGCTGCGGCCGGCCGGCATCGCCGACGATGTGAAGACGCCGGTGATCATGACCGTCAGCCCGTACCGCTCGCATCTGGCGTATCTCACCGCACCGCTGATCAAGGGCGGGCCGTCCACCGAGAATCTGCCGGTCTCGACCTTTCTCGCCGCCGGATACACCTATGTGATCGCGGATCTGCGCGGTTTCGGCGGCTCCAACGGCTGCCCGGATTTCGGCGGGCCGGGTGAACGCTCCGATGTGAAGACCGCAGTGGAGTGGGCGGCCGGGCAGTCCTGGTCCACCGGCAAGGTCGGGCTCATGGGCATCTCCTATGAGGGCTGGACCGGGTTGATGGGGTTGGCGGAGCGGCCCGCCGGGCTGGCGGCGGTGGCGGCGTTCGAACCGGTACCGGATCCGAACGCGTACCTGTACATGCAGGGCATCGCCTGGAAGTTCTCCGGTAAGCCGATTACCGAAACCGGGGTGCGGCCGGGGGATTTCGCGGGTTTGGAGCATTTGCTCATCGCGTCCACACCGGCGCGCTGGGACGATTCGCCGGAGTACCAGGAGAATGCGGTGAGCATCGATCCCGCCTGCTACGCGAATTATGCCGAGCAGACCGGGAATCATGATGCCGCGTCGGCCTTCTGGCAGGACCGGGATCTGGTGGCGAAGCTGCGCGGGAACACCATTCCGTTGTTTCTCGGGCAGGGCTTCATCGACTACAACACCAAGCCGGACCGCGTCTTCCAGCTGTGGAACTCACTCGGACCCGGTGAGCACAAGGCATGGTTCGGGCAGTGGGGGCATCGCACCTGCGAAGACAAGTGCGGCACACCGCAATTCACCTCTGAGCTGGTGGCGTTCTTCGATCGGCTGGTGGCGGGCAAGGATGTTCAGGTACCCGGACCGCGAATCACGGTGGGGCAGTTCGACGGTAAGTGGCGGTCCGAAACACAATGGCCGCCCGCGGATATGCGACAGGTGCCGGTGGATCTGCGCACCGGTTCGTACACCGATCGTGGATTGATTCCGGGTGCGGATCGCGAAATCTGGTCCGTGAGTCAACCTTTGGCGCAGGACCAGCATCTCTCGGGCACGGTGACCGCGACCCTCGAGGTGGACGCGCCGCCGCAGGCCGGTGTGACCCTGGAGATGTACGACGTGGATCCGACCGGGCGCGGCACCGTGATCACCCGCGGTATCGCGCCGGCGACCTCGACGACCCAACTCCGGCTGCTCGCCCAGGATTGGCCGATCGCGGCCGGGCATCGCGTCGCCTTCCGCATCACCGATGTGCTGGACGATGTGTGGGCGCACCCCGCATCCCAGGCGAAGGTCACCATTACCGCTGCGCGCGTAGAACTTCCGCTACTCGATGCCGTGCGAACGCCTGATCTACAGGGCGGCATCTCGGAGGGCATTCCGAAGTGGAGAAATGAGAAGTGGCTGGCCGTGCCCGCCGACGCACTGAACAATGCGACAGTGAACATCGACTTCCCGCCCAGGACAGGTGATCGATGACGCGCACCGCACCCGGAACCACCCCGGCCGTCGACGACGCCACCGCCGAGCGATTGGCCGCGGCGCTGCGTTGCGTGACCGTCTCGTGTGAGAATCCGGTCGAGACGGATCAGGCCGAATTCGACCGGCTCACAACCCATCTCGAAGCGTGCTTTCCCCTCGTACACGCGCACCTCGAACTCGAAACCTTCGGGCATGCCCGCCTCTACCGGTGGGCCGGGCGGGAGGATTCCGAGCGGGTCGCGGCAATTCTGTTGGCGCATATGGATGTTGTGCCGGTCGATGATGAGCAGGGGTGGACGCATCCGCCGTTCGCGGGCGTGGTGGATGACGAATTCATCTGGGGGCGCGGCGCTATCGACGACAAGAGCCGGGTGATGGCGATTCTGGAGGCGGTGGAGTCGGCGCTGGCAGCGGGGGTAAAGCCCAGCGGCACCATGTATTTGGCATTCGGACACGATGAAGAGGTATTCGGGGCCGAAGGAGCCGGGCGCATGTCGGCGCGACTGCGTGCGGCCGGAGTACGCGCGGAGCTGCTGCTCGACGAGGGCGGGGTGATCGCGACCGGCCTCGCACCGGGTGTGGACGTCCCGGTGGCCACGATCATGGTGGGCGAGAAGGGTTTCGCCACCGTCCGACTGTCGGTCATCGCGATCGGCGGGCATTCGTCCATGCCCGGTCGGCAGACCGCGGTGGGTCGACTGGCACGCGCGGTCGCGCGGATTCAGGACCATCCGTTCCCGCTGCGCCTGACCCCGGTGACACTCGACATGCTCTCGCGGCTGCGGAGTGTCATGTCCGAACCGCGCCGTACCCTGCTCGGTCTGGTGGGGGTCGCGGGCCCGGCGGTGGCGCGGGTACTGGCGGCGCGGCCGACCACCGAAGCGCTCGTGCGCACCACCACCGCGCCGACCATGATCCACGGCGGCGTGAAGCCGAATGTGCTGCCGCAGCGCGCCGAAGCCTTCGTGAATTTCCGTATCCTGCCCGGCGATTCGGTCGCCGATGTACTGGCGCACTGCCGCCGCGTGGTCCGCGACAAGCAGGTGCGGATCGAACTCGCCGGCACCACCTCCGAACCCTCGCCCAACCCCGCCGCCGGACCGGCCTTCGACCTGATCGCCGACCTCACCCGCGAGGTGGTCCCCGGTATCGCCGTCACCGTCGGCATGGTCCCCGGCGCCACCGACGCCCGCTACTACGACGACCTCGCCACCACCCGCTGCAATTTCGCCCCCATCGTCCTGTCCGCCCAAGACCTGGAACGCATCCACGGCACCGACGAACGCCTCTCCCGCACCAACTACGCCCGCCTGATCACCTTCAACCGGCTACTCATCGACCGCCTGGCCCGCTGACTCCGGCGAGCATGCGGCGACGGCAGCGATCCGGACATCCTCCACCCGGCACGCTGACTCCGGCGGGTGCGCAGCTACAGCAGCGCTCCGGACGTACCTCCGGCGAGTGTGCAGCTACAGCGGCGATCCGGACATATCTCCGCCGTGGGTGCACACTCGGCCTCGCAATCCCGCGGCGTGCGCAACAATAACCCCGCGCATATTCGACCGAGAGGGAGCAACCATGACCCGGAACGAAACCGGCGAGTTCCAAGGCAGTGCGGGGCGGGTGTTCTGGCAGGCGTGGCTGCCCGACGGGGAGCCACGCGCCGTGGCGGTGATCGTGCACGGGTACGCCGAACATTCGGGGCGGTACGCGCATGTGGCCGCGCGCTTGAACGACGCGGGGATCGCGGCGTACGCGCTCGATCACATCGGGCACGGACGCTCGGACGGCGGCAACGCGAATGTCGTTTCGCTGGACAGTGCGGCCGATAATGTGCAGTCGCTGCTGAATATCGCCGTGCAGGAGCATCCGGGACTGCCACGATTCGTCATCGGGCACAGTATGGGCGGGCTCACGGTCGCCTATCTCGCCACGCGCGCACCCCTGGACGTGACCGGGGTGGTGCTGTCCGGTCCGGCGATTGTGGTCGACGCGGGCAATGCGGTGCAGCGGCTGTTCGCGCCGCTGGTTTCCCGGCTCGCACCGAATCTGCCCGTGGTGAAACTGGATTCGAATCTGGTCAGCCGCGATGCCGAGGTGGTGCGCGCCTATGACACCGATCCGATGGTGTGGCACGGCGGAGTGCCCGCCCGCACCGCGACCGAGATGCTGCGCGCGGGCACGTTCGTGCTCGCACACCTGAATCAGCTGACCGTGCCACTGCTGGTGCAGCACGGCGCGGCGGATGGGCTGGCCTCGCCGGAGGGCGCGGACCTGCTGGAGCGGGACGCGGCGTCGAAGGACAAGACCGTCATTCGCTATGACGGGCTGTTCCACGAGATCTACAACGAGCCGGAGCAGGACAAGGTCATCAGCGATCTGGTGACCTGGCTGCAGGCGCATATCGACGCCGCGTAGCGGCTACCCGCGCGGTATCGCTCAAAGACGCAGGCGCGCAACGACCGCACGGTGATCGGATGCGGGAATGGTGAGTGAATGGATCTCGGTGGCGTGACCACCGGCGACCAGTACCCGATCCAAACCCAGCACCGGACCCCAGGAGCGGTCGTTCGGCCAGGTCGGCAGCGCGCCGACACCGAGGAGTTCGGCGGTGTCGGCGTACCTGTCGTTCAGCAGTTTTCGGTACGCGGAGTGATCGAAGGTCGAATTGAAATCGCCGCCGACGATCACCTTGCCGGGCTGCTGATCGAGCAGATCAGCGATGGTCCGCATTTCGCTGGTCCACGCGGCGAAGTCGAGATTCGGCGGGATCGGATGGAATTGGAAGACCGCCACCGGACCCAGGTCGGGGTGAATCATGGTGACGCGCACATTGTTCAGTAGGAATCCGGTGAGCTTACTGCCCGCCTCCAGGGGATAGCGGCTGAAGATTCCGGAGCCCTGACCGCCGTTCGCGGGCTCGAGGTAGCGGTAGGGCAGAGCGTCGGCGATACCTGCGGCCTCCAGGCGGGTGACCGCGGCGGGAGTGAGCTCCTCCAGGGTCAGCACCTCGATGCGGTTGTCCCGCACGGCCTGGACCACGGCGGTCATATCCGCCTGGCCGAACAGCACATTCGATTGCATGACAGCCACATCCACGCCCGGCGGGGCAGTGCCGTCCGGCACGAACATCGGCAGCTGTGACCACAGGGCGGCGGCGGTGACCAGTGCGGCGGCCATCGCACTGCGCCAGGCGCGGGTGATCAGCAGGAGCACCAGCGCGATCAGCGAGCCGACCAACAGATACGGCGTGAACGACGCGGCCAGCACCAGGGGCTCCGAGGAAACCGAACTGTAGTGCAGCCCAACGCCTGTCAGCCCGGCGAGCAGGGCGATCCAGCCCAGCACCACCACCAGCCGGCCGAACCAACCTCGGCGGCGCTTCGCGCCGCTCGGTTCCACTTCGAGCGAACCGTCGTTCCCGCTCGGTCGCAGTCCGAGCGGGCTCCGGACGGTCTCGTCCGCACTGCCCGGCGGCACTGCCGCTGCATCGAATTGTCCGGGGCGGGGCTGCGTCCCGCCCGGTAGCGCCACCGTCACATCATCCGCACGCTGTTGTTCGACCACTGCTCCCCCATCCGGCGCGACCTTGCGCGCCACCCTCACCAGTTGCGACCGCACGGCGTATGCGCGGGGCGGCGCGGTGCAATCCGCCGACACCCCACCGCCGCCGGGTCGCCGACCACCCTACTGCAACCGGCGATACCGCTGACCTGCGCGCGACCCGCGCGAAAATCACCGAGGCGCGGGGGTGCGGGCGTGGCACAGTCAGTGGACGTGACCGATTACCGTGTTCTGAACCGCGACAATTGGGATGAACGCGCGCCGCTTCATGCCGCCTCCCCCGACTACGCACTCGATAAATTCCGGGCCGATCCGAGCTTTCTGAGCGAGGTGGTGCGATTCGATCTACCGCTGCTGGGCGATATTCGCGGCCTGCGCGGAGTGCATCTGCAATGCCATATCGGCACCGACACGCTGTCCCTGACCCGGCTCGGGGCGGAAATGACCGGACTCGACTTCTCCTCCGCCTCACTTCTGCAGGCGCGAAAACTGGCCGAAGATGCCAGCGCCGCTATCGAATTCGTGGAATCCGAGGTGTACGACGCCGTGACCGTGCTCGGCGCGGGACAGTTCGATCTGGTGTACACCGGAATCGGCGCACTGTGCTGGCTACCCGATATCCACCGCTGGGCCGAGACCGTCGCGGCGCTACTGCGGCCGGGCGGACGACTGTTCATTCGCGAGGGACATCCCATGCTGTGGTCCATCGACGAAACCCACCTGGACAGTCTCGTCATCGGCTATCCATACTTCGAAACCCCCGAACCCACGGTGTTCGACAACCCCGGCACCTATGTCGAAACCGACAGGGCAATAACCGAAACGGTCACCTACGAATGGAATCACGGGCTGGGCGAGATCGTGGGCGCGGTACTCGCCTCCGGCCTGACACTCACCGGCCTCGTCGAACACCGAACCGCGCCGTGGAATGCCCTCCCCGGCCACATGATTCACGACGAGCACGGCGAATGGCGACTCGGCTACCACCCGGAACGCCTCCCGCTCAGCTACACACTGCAAGCCCGTAAGGAGTGATACACACATAGGGAATCCAGCGACCCCGTGGAGACGAATCCCCAGCGGATTCGGCGGGATACGGGAACCGTCCGCCCGCTCACCGCGTCCAAATCGGTGAGGGAAGGGAGGATTCGGTGAACTCGAATCGGTCACGCCGGCAGGCGCTGCAGGCTCAGCAGGGTGCCGAGCGTGAGCAGGGGCGGATATCGCAGGGTGGGGTCGACCCCGATTACATTCAGCGGCTCGAGCACTTTCCGGGGATCTCACACCGGGAGATCTACGCGCACGTTCAGGCTATGGATCCCGGTGTCATGCAGGCGCAGGCCGCCGTCTGGGTGAGCATCGCGGACAATCTCTCCGGCGCGGTCGTGGGACTGCACACCACGGTGCAGTCGGCGCTGGCCGACGGGATGCGCGGGCATATCGGTGATGCGGCGGTCGGCGCGGCGCGGGACTTCGTGCGATGGGCTACGGATATCACCGAAATCGCGCACAGCACCGGGCATCGCATGCTCGCCGCGTCCTATGGGGCCGAGGCTGTTCGCCGAACGGTACCCCCGCCTCCGGCCGATGAGTCGAACCCATCCGCAGCCTTTGTCGCCGCCGTCGTGGGAAATCCGCCCGGCGATGTACACGGTCGCGAGGCCGCACGGGAAGAGCTCTACCGCGTGGCGGTGGCCGCCATGGAGGCCAACTACATTCCGACGTATCCGCCCGCCGGATCAGGTGTTCCGGCCTTCGGCACATTCGCCACATCGGACGGTGCGGCAACCGGTGGTGATGCGCCGGAGGCCGGCCCGGCCATAAGCTCCTTGCACGCCGACTCGTCTCACCGAGCGGACCCAGCCGACCTGATCCACCGCACCTCCAGCTCCGATGCGCTGACCTCCGGCAACCCGAATCACGCAGCCGCACAGCGCAATAACGGGCTCCCCGGCACAGCAGACATCGGTACCCGGTCGGAGGAAGACACCTCGCCGGCATCCGCTACACGGGACTCGACCACCGGAGATTCCGATCGATCAGCGAACCCCACCACCACCGCGGCGAGTGCACCCGGCAGCGGAAATCCCCTGACCTCGACGACTTCCACCCAACCGCTCCGCTCAACACCCCGCACGCCAGGCGGAGCCCCCGCATCCCGGATACCAGGCGGATTCCCCACGCCAGGAGGAACACTCACTCCCAGGTCCCCCAGCCTTCCCATCTCTGACCCCGGCCGCAGCTTCCCGGCCCCGCCCAACTCGGGAAAGCCTTCCACCCCAGCACCTTCCGGCACGCCACCCCGCACCGGCGCGCCCGCCATGGGCTTCATGCCCGCTCACCCCGCATCGGGCCGCTCCGCCTCGGACTCCGACAGCACCCACCGCACCCCCGACTGGTTGATCCGCAACCGCCAGGAGGAGCTCCTCGGCACCCCACCCCCAGCCATCCCCGCCGTCCTCGGAGCCGAAATCCCCGCCGCCAGAACCGAGCTCACCCCGGACCTGGAGGCTCTCCCATGAGCTGGCATCTCACCCCCGACGAGTTCATCCACCTCTGGCGCGAAACCCGCCGAGACCGCTACCCCTTCCCCCTCCGCCTGCGCTCCCGCACCCGCTGGCAGGAGGATCATGCCGAGCTGACCACCGACCTGGCCCGCCGCCACTGTGCCGACCCAGATCTCTCCGCGGCCCTCCGAGTAACCGCCGACCCCGCAATCACCCTCGCCCTCACCGGCATTCGCGGCAAACCCCTGCGCCTACATGCGACCATCGTGGACTCGGTTGCCATCACCCTGTTCCAGCACCCCGGCCCCACCCCGGACACCGGCGCGAACATAACCATCGAATCCGGCACTCCAACCCTGATCCCCAAAATCATCACCGGGATACTCGGCGATCTCCCCGCCGGTCATACCCCGTCCCGCTCCGAAAGCCGCACCGCCACCGACATTTCCACCCAACCCTGCACCGGTCACGGCCACATCGAAATCCGCCGCAACCTACAAACCCGCACTCCCCCCACACCGGAATTCCTGAGCTGGTTCGACATCCCTGACGACGGCCGCTACCTCTACCGCACAACCGCGAACACACTCGCGGTCCGCCCATGCTCAACAGCAGATCTAGCAGCCGCCATCGGTACCCTGATCACCCTGTCCCCCAGGTGAATTCGACTATTCGTGAGAAGTAATCGAATAAACCTTCCGCAACGTCTCATGCACCGTCCAGGTAGTCCGATCCCCTTCCCGAAGCACACACACATCCCCCGCCCCCAACTCCAGCGTCGAACCCCCTTCGATCTCCACAGTGGCCCGCCCCCACAACACCACAAACAACTCATCAGCCTCGGTATCGGTAACCACCCCGGGCGTAATCTGCCAGATCCCATGCGTCCGAGTCCCATCACCGGACTCCCACAGCACCTTCCCGGAAACCTCAGGTGAACCGGAGACAATCTGGGCGGGGTCGAGCGGATCCGAGGTCAACTCGGCGTCGGGAACGTGCAGGGCGAAGCTCGGAATCAGCTGATCAGGGGCGCTCATGATCATCGAGCCTAGTGCGGCCACCCGGTCCACACGGGCGACGATTCGTATGGATTGCCCCGCCTGCCCCTACATTCCGTAGCCCGATCGGCTACGGCTATCGGGGGTCAGCCGCCGAAGACTCGTTCTACGACTGTTTTGGCTCGGCGGGTTACGCGCATGTAGTTGTCGAGGAATTCGCTGCCGTCGTCGTTGGGCCAGCCGGCTACTCGGGCTACCGCGGAGAGGAGCAGGCCGGGGCCGGGGAGTTGGTCGGCGGGTTTGCCTCGGACCAGGACCAGGGCGTTGCGGGCTTTGGTGGCGGTGAGCCAGGCGTCGCGGAGCAGGGCTATGTCGGCGGGGTCCACCAGGTCGGCGGCGTCGATGGCGTCCAGGGATTGCAGGGTTGAGGTGTTGTGCAGGGCGGGGACCTCGTGGGCGTGCTGGAGTTGCAGGAGTTGAACTGTCCATTCGATGTCGGCCAGGCCGCCGCGGCCGAGTTTGGTGTGGGTGGCCGGATTCGCGCCTCGCGGAAGACGTTCCGCGTCCACGCGGGCCTTGATGCGGCGGATTTCGCGGACACCTTCGGGGGACATACCGCCGTCCGGGTAGCGGACGGGGTCGACGGTGTGCAGGAAGCGGACGCCCAGTTCGGGGTCACCGGCTACCTGGCGGGCACGTAGTAGCGCCTGGACTTCCCAGGGTTGGGCCCACTGTTTGTAGTAGGCGGCATACGCGGCGAGGGTGCGGACCAGCGCACCATTGCGGCCTTCGGGACGCAGGCCCGCATCGACCTGCAGGGGCGGGTCGGTGCTCGGCGCGCCCAGCAGGCGCTGGACCTGTTCGGCTACGCCGATAGCCCATTTCACCGCGACGGTTTCGTCCACGCCGGGGCGCGGATCGCAGACGAACAGGACATCCGCGTCGGAGCCGTAGCCGAGTTCCATACCGCCGAGGCGGCCCATACCGATGACCGCGAAATCTGCGGGCTGCGGGCCGCCGGCCCGAATCACGGCCTGTAGCGCGGCTTCCAGCGTCGCGATCCACACCGAGGACAGCGCCTCACACACCTGCGGCACGTCGAGCATCCCGAGCACATCGGCGGAGGCGATCCGCGCGAGTTCATGACGCCGCAGCGAGCGCGCGGTGGCGACCGCACGCTTGGGATCGTCGTAACGTCCTGCGCCGGAAAGGATTCCGCGCGCCACATCACCGATGGCGGGGGCCAGCAGGAGCGGCCCGGTCGGTCCGTCGGCATACATGCGAATGGTCTCGGGCGCGTTGATCAGCAGATCCGGCAGGTACGCCGAGGAGCCGAGCACGATCATCAACCGCTGGGCGATGGCACCTTCGTCGCGGAGTTCGCGCAGGAACCAGATCTCATTGTCCAGGCCCTCGGACACCCGCCGATACGCGAGCAGTCCGGCATCGGGATTCGGTGTCTCCCCGAGCCATTCGAGCAGCGTCGGCAGCAGCAGCGCTTGAATGCGCCCCTTGCGCCCGACCTCACCGGTGAGCGCCTTCAGATGCCCGAGCGCGTTCTCCGGTGCAACATAACCCAGCGCCGCCAACTGTCGCACGGCCGCTGCGGGGCTCAGGCGTAGCGAGTCCGCGTCAAGGCGCGCAACAGATTCCAGCAGCGGACGGTAGAAGAGCTTGGCGTGTAGTCGCCGCACCCGCACCGCATTGCGGCGAATCTCGCTGGTGAGCACCCCGACCGCGTCCTGGCGACCGTCGGGCCGCATATGTGCGGCGCGCGCCAGCCAGCGCATGCCCTCTTCGTCCTCGGACGCGGGCAGGGTGTGCGTACGCTTGAGCCGCTGCAATTGCAGTCGATGCTCGAGCAGGCGCAGAAACTCATAGGAGGCGGTCAGATTCGCGGCATCGTCACGGCCGACATAGCCGCGTGCGGCGAGGGCGCCCAGCGATTCGACGGTGCCCTGCGTGTGCAGTGCCTCATCGGCCTTGCCGTGCACCAATTGCAGTAGCTGCACGGCGAATTCGACATCGCGCAGACTGCCGTGCCCGAGTTTGAGTTCGCGCTCGCGCATATCGGCGGGTACGAGATCTTCGACGCGGCGGCGCATGGCCTGTACATCGGTGACGAAGTCGGGTCGCTCCGACGCCGCCCACACCATCGGCATGAGTGCTTGCCGATACTGCTGTCCGAGCTCGAGATCGCCTGTGGCGGGCCGCATTTTGAGCAGCGCCTGGAATTCCCAGGTGCGCGCCCAGCGCTTGTAGTAGGCGATATGTGATTCCAAGGTGCGCACCAGCGCACCGGCCTTGCCCTCGGGTCGCAGTGCCGCGTCCACATCGAAGAACGCGGCCCCGCCGACACTCATCATTTCCGCGGCGAGCCGGGTGGAGGTGGTGTCGGCGGGTTCGGCGACGAAGATGACATCCACGTCGGAGACGTAATTCAGTTCCCGCGCACCGCATTTGCCCATGGCGATGACCGCCAGTCGCGACGGCACCTCGCGATCGGTGCACACCCGGGCGACGGCCACCGACAGCGCCGCGGTCAAGGCCGCGTCGGCGAGATCGGTGAGATGCCAGCCGACCTGCTGGTACGGCAGTACCGGTTCGTTCTCGACGGTGGCGGCCAGGTCGATGGCCGCCAGCAGCATGAGCTCATCGCGATACCGCTTGCGCAGCAGCGCGACTGCCTCCGGCCCGCCGATTCCGGCGCGGAACAGCATGGGCCCGGCATTGGGCCCGGTCTCCGGCGTCGCGTGGACGGCGTCGAGCATGGAGGTGAGCACCTGGTCCCGCGAGGGCAATTCGGGCCGCAGCAGCAATCGCCAGCAACCCGGATCGGCCACCAGATGGTCACCGAACGCGCTCGACGACCCGATCAGCGCGAGTAGCCGCCCGCGCAGCGAGGCACTGCTCCGCAGCGCCGAATCCAGCGCACCCCAATCACTTCCGAGCTGCTCCCGCAGCCGCATGAGTGTCAGCAATGCCAGGTCGGCGTCGGGTGAGCGCGACAGCGCCCACAGCAGGGGAACGCTCTCGACGTTGTCCCACGCCAACTCTCGAAGCGCATTGGCGGCCGACGGCTCGAGTAAACCGAGCCGTCCGACGCCGGGGACAGCGGAGCGGGTCGTCGGTGGCCGGACCATGTCATTCAAATTACATGTCACATTCCGTAGCCGTACGCGCGAACCCTCCGATACCGGACATAGTTACGCGCTCGCCGCCCAACCTCCGCCCCACCGAGCCCCACCCCAGTCATCAACCTGAAGGTTCGCGGCCGTCCCGGTTCTGGACTGAGTGGAGCGGGGGAGCGAAGCGGAGGAGCGGAGGGAGGGAAGAACCGGGACTCCAGGGCCGCGAACCCCGCACGGAGCGAAGCGGAGGGCAGAAATTACAGCCCCAGGTATTCCTTCAGCTCGTAAGGGGTGACCTGGTTGCGGTAACCGGCCCATTCGCGGCGCTTGTTGCGCAGGAAGAAGTCGAAGACGTGCTCGCCCAAAGTCTCGGCGACCAGTTCGGACTTCTCCATGTTCTTGAGCGCCTCGTCCAGGCTGGCCGGGAGTTCGCGGAAACCCATGGCGCGACGCTCGGCGGCGGTCAGCGACCACACGTCGTCCTCGGCCTCGGGCGGCAGGGTGTAGCCCTTTTCGATACCGCGCAGACCGGCGGCCAGTATCACCGCGAAGGCCAGGTACGGGTTGCAGGCACTGTCGGGGCTGCGAACCTCGACACGACGCGACGACGACTTGTTCGGCGTGTACATCGGAACACGAACCAGCGCAGAGCGGTTCGAGCGACCCCAGGACGCGGCGGTCGGCGCTTCACCACCGTGGATGAGTCGCTTGTACGAGTTCACCCACTGGTTGGTCACCGCGCTGATCTCGTGCGCGTGCTCGAGAATGCCGGCGATGAACGCCCGCGCGGTCTCGGACAGGTTGATCGGGTCATCGGGATCGTGGAAGGCGTTCTGCTCGCCCTCGAACAGCGACATATGCGTGTGCATGGCCGAACCCGGGTGATCGGCGAACGGCTTGGGCATGAACGACGCCCGCACGCCTTCGTCGATGGCCACTTCCTTGATCAGGTAGCGGAAGGTCATCACGTTGTCGGCCATGGACAGCGCGTCGGCGTAGCGCAGGTCGATCTCCTGCTGCCCCGGCGCGCCCTCGTGATGGCTGAACTCGACCGAAATACCCATGGACTCCAGCGAGTCGATGGCATGCCGGCGGAAGTTGGGGGCCTCGTCGTGCACGGCCTGGTCGAAGAACCCGCCCTGATCCACCGGGATCGGGGTGGAACCGTCATGCGGTCCGGGCTTGAGCAGGAAGAATTCGATCTCCGGGTGCACATAGCAGCTGAAGCCCAGGTCCGCGGCCTTGTTCAACTGCCGGCGCAGCACGTGCCGCGGATCCGCCCAGGACGGTGAACCGTCCGGCATGGCGATATCGCAGAACATGCGCGCGGAGTGCTGATGCCCCTTGGAGGTGGACCACGGCAGCACCTGGAAGGTGGACGGGTCCGGCCTGGCCACCATGTCGGCCTCGGACACCCGGGCAAACCCCTCGATGGCCGAACCGTCGAAGCCGATGCCCTCTTCGAAAGCGCCCTCTAGCTCGGCGGGCGCGATGGCTACGGACTTGAGATAGCCCAGCACATCGGTGAACCAGAGACGCACGAAACGAATGTCGCGCTCTTCGAGCGTGCGGAGGACGAATTCCTTCTGACGGTCCATGACCGCGAGCGTAGGCAGTCGGAGTTAAATCCGTGTTACATGCGAGACCCAACTCGCGTCGTGTCGCGCGAGATTGCCTCCCGAACCTTCGAAAAGCGGGTTCGGGAGCGTGCGCCTCGCCCCCGAACCCGCGTATTCGGACTCAGCAGGTGAGCCCCGCGGCGGGCTCCTTCAGATCGACGAGATAGGCGATCACCGGATCGTCGACGCACTCCACGCCCGACAGCGACACCGTGTGCCGGTCTCCATTGAACGTGATCAGGCTGGCTTTGAGCTGGTCAGCGAGATCGACACCGGCCTGGTAGGGGGTGGCCGGATCGTTGGTGGTGGAAATCACCACGGTCTTGGGCAGGTCCGGAATCGAAAGCCGGTGCGGGGTGCTGGTGTTGGGCACCGGCCAGATGGCGCACAGCTCCAGCGGCGCGGCATCACCGCCGTGCGCGTCGTCCAGGAAGGGAGCGCCCTTGCGGTATTCGGCATCCTGTTTGGCGGCGACGGCGCGATCGGTGATCGGCGGATCGTCCACGCAGCGAATCGCATTGAAGGCGTCGGCGCTGTTGTCGTAGGTGCCGTCATCGCGGCGGCCGTCGTACATATCGGCCAGGGCCAGCAGGGTGTCGCCCTGCCCGGCGGCGAGCTCGCGCAAGCCCTTGGTGAGCGCGGGCCAGAACCGGTTGGAGTACAGCGTCTGCTGCACGCCGGTGATGGCGTCGCCGTAGTGCAGGCCGCGCGGGTCGTCGGTGGGAACGGGCTTGTCCCACAATGGATTCACCAGTGCGCGGAAGCGGGCGACGGCCTGCGCCGGATCATTGCCGAGCGGGCAGTCCGGCTTGGACGCGCAGTCCTGGGCGTATTTGGTGAACACGCTCTGGAAGCTGGTGGCCTGCAGCACCGACTCCTTGACCGGGTCCTGCGACGGATCCAGCGCGCCGTCGAGCACGAGTGCGCGCACCTTGTCGGGGAACTTCTCGGCGTAGGCGTAGCCCAGGCGGGTGCCGTACGAGTACCCGACATAGCTGAGCTCGGCATCGCCGAGCGCGGCCCGGATCACGTCCATGTCCTGCACGACCTCGTGCGTGCCGACGTGCGCGAGGAAGTCCTTACCGGTGCGCTCGACGCATTTGTCGGCGTACTGCTTGTTCTCGGTCTCGGCGGAGGCGATGCCCGCGGGCGAATTGTCCTTGGGCGCTTCGGCACGCTCGGCATCGTTCTCGGTGGCGGTCATGCATTTGATCGACGGCTGTGACGCGCCGATACCGCGCGGATCGAAGCCGACGCGGTCGAAGCGCTCGGCCAGCTCGGTGTTGTCGGCGATATTCACCATGTTCATTCCGGGCACACCCGGTCCGCCCGGATTGAACATGAGCGAACCGATCTTGGAACCCGTGGCCTTGATACGCGAGACCGCGATCTTCGCGGTCGCCCCATCGGGATTGGCGTAATCGACCGGCACGGTGACCCGGGTGCACTCGGCCCCCGAAGGCATGTCCTCGTCACCGAAATCCGCGCAGCTCCCCCACTTCAACTGCTGGTTGTAGTACTGCCCCATACCCGCCGGCGCGGGGGCCGTGGGATTCCCGTCGACCACCGTCGAACACCCGGCAGCGGTCATCACCAACGCCGCCGCCAGCAGCACGACTCGGTTGGTTCGCATCAACGCCATGCCCCGATCGTGCCATCCCGCTTTACGCACCCTCGAATTCCCTTCCGTCACCGCGACGTCTCCCTACTGGATCGCGCCCGCGGCACGCACCCGCAACAACGCGGGAGCGTCGCAAAGAGTTCGGAGCGGCGGCCATCCGCGGGTGTGAGGAATTCCATCGAGGCGGGGACGGGCCGTAATGGCAGACTGTGAGACGTCAGCTAAACCCGGGGACCCGTTCATGGGCCTCGAGGATCGACGAAAGGGACGATGATGTCCGTATCCGATGCGGAGACCCCTGCCTACGGTGCAGCACCCGCCAAGACCACCAAGCGCAAGACCCGCGTACAGCATCTGCAGCAGATGAAGAGTGAGGGTGAGCGCTGGTCCATGCTCACCGCGTACGACTTCTCCACCGCCCGGCTGTTCGAAGAGGCCGGTATCCCGGTACTTCTGGTCGGCGATTCCGCCGCCAATGTGGTGTACGGGTACGACACCACGGTCGCCATCTCGGTCGACGAATTGATTCCGCTGGTGCGCGGCGTGGTGCGCGGCGCACCGCACGCGCTGGTCGTGGCGGATCTGCCGTTCGGCAGCTACGAGTCCTCCCCGGAGCAGGCGCTCGCCACGGCCGTCCGGTTCATGAAGGAGGGCGGCGCGCACGCGGTGAAACTGGAGGGCGGCGAGCGGATGGCCGACACCATCGCCAAGATCACCGCGGCCGGTATTCCGGTCATGGCGCATATCGGCTTCACGCCGCAGAGCGTCAACACCCTCGGCGGTTTCCGGGTGCAGGGGCGCGGTGACGGCGCCGAGCAGCTCATCGCCGATGCCATCGCGGTCCAGGAGGCCGGGGCGTTCTCGGTCGTCATGGAGATGGTTCCGGCCGAGCTCGCCGGTCAGGTCACCCGCAAGCTGACCATCCCGACGGTCGGTATCGGCGCGGGGTCCGAATGCGACGCACAGGTGCTCGTCTGGCAGGACATGGTCGGCTACACCAGCGGCAAGACCGCCAAGTTCGTCAAGCAGTTCGCCGATGTGGGCGGCCAATTGCGTACCGCCGCAGCCACTTACGCGGATGAGGTGCGTCGCGGCGTATTCCCCGGCCCGGAGCACAGCTACTGAGAAGCGGTAAGTTCGGCGCAGGCCCGGGCGGCGATCAAGATGTGATCGCCGCCCGGTCTCTTCTCACCGAACGTGACAACTGATCTCGCAAGGTCGGGGTAACTCCCGGGGTACCCCCGAAATCGGGTCGGTCCGAAACGTCACTACGCGTTGCCAGCGGTGAGCGGCTCCCAGGCCGTGCGCCCAAATCCCGGGGAGGCGGAACCGTGGCAGAGTGGGTGACAACGAGCTGGAACGACCAAAGGGAATTCATGTCGCATCGCCGTTGGATCAGTAGTCGCCGAGTTCGGCGGGTGTCGCTGTTTACAGGTACGGCCGCTGTCCTTGTACTCACCGCCGCTTGCGGGGGTGGCACCACGTCGGGGTCGTCGCAGCCGCAGGGGTCCGCCTCGCCGTTGACGACCACCGGGAAGCCGTCGCCCTCCGGCAGCAGCAGTCCGACCACGGGCTCG
Source organism: Nocardia sp. SYP-A9097 (assembly GCF_009649815.1). Lineage (GTDB taxonomy): Bacteria > Actinomycetota > Actinomycetes > Mycobacteriales > Mycobacteriaceae > Nocardia. Next base: position 55,577 of record NZ_WJIC01000024.1, on the reverse strand, counting down.
CCGCTCAATATCTCCGATGAGGCGGGTAAGCAGTTGTGCGACATGCTGCGTCCGCAGATGTCGGATTGGCGCGTGCAGGGGCCGACGCTCGGGAGGATCTCGTTGAACGCGAGCGTGCATGAGTGGGCGCTGCGCAATGGCGGGATCAACCTGCAGGTGCTGGGCGATAAGGATGTGATCGATCGGGTCACCACCAAGAACTGCCCGGACGTACGCGACCAGGCCATTTCGGCTTTGGAGATTCCGAATCTGGCTTCGGGGCTGGCAGGCTGATGCGGACGCTGTACCCACCGATCGAGCCGCACGAGCAGGGGATGCTCGATGTCGGCGACGGTCAGCTGATGTATTGGGAGGTCAGCGGCAATCCGGACGGTAAGCCGGTGGTGTTCCTGCACGGCGGGCCGGGCGGCGGGACCGCGCCCTTCCATCGGCAGTTCTTCGATCCGGCCGCGTATCGGATCGTGCTGCTGGATCAGCGTGGATGTGGGCGGTCGACGCCGCATATCGCGGACGGTGCGAGCCTGGCGACCAATACCACCTGGCATCTGGTGGCCGATATCGAGGCGCTGCGAACGCATTTGGGCGTTGCGCGGTGGCAGGTGTTCGGCGGGTCCTGGGGGTCGACGCTGGCGCTGGCGTATGCGCAGACCCATCCGGAGCGGGTGACCGAACTGGTGTTGCGCGGGATATTCCTGTTGCGGCGCAAGGAAATCGATTGGTACTACAATGGCGCTGCGGGGTTCGTGTACCCCGATGAGTGGGAGAAGTTCCTGGCGCCGGTGCCCGAGAGCGAACGCGGGCAGGATCTGATCGAGGTCTATCACCGGTTGCTGCACTCCCCCGACAGCAAGATCGCCACCGACGCGGCCGTCGCGTGGTCCACCTGGGAGGGCGCTACGAGTTCCCTGCTGCCGCAACCGGATCGGGTCGTCGAGACCGCCGATCCGCGGTTCGCGGTGGCCTTCGCCAGTATCGAGAACCATTACTTCCGTCATCGTGGCTTCCTCGATGACGGTCAGCTGCTGCGCGATATCGACCGCATCGCGCATATCCCCGGCGTCATCGTGCAGGGCAGGCATGACATCGTCTGCCCGGCCGTGAGCGCGTGGGATCTGCATAAGGCCTGGGCGAATTCGGAGCTGCACATGGTTCCGGACGCGGGGCATGCCGCCGCCGAACCCGGCATCACCCATCATCTGGTCGAGGCCACGGACAGATACAGGACGTAAATGAAAAGCACAGCCGGTCCCGCCCTGGTCGACGCCCTCACCGCCGACGTGGACCGGCTGCGTGCCGCCGAACCCGAAGTGCGCCAGGATCTTCCGGATTCGGTACACAAGATGCGGGTGGCGACGCGGCGATTGCGCAGTCTGCTGCGCTCGTATCGGCGGACCCTCGCACGCAAACCGGTGGGCGAGCTCAGTGATGAATTGCGCTGGCTGGCAGGGCTACTCGGGGTGGCGCGGGATGCCGAGGTGCGTGGCGAGCGGTTCGCGGGGCTGCTCGGGGAGAACGGCGCGTTGTTCGACGACAAGGCCGCTCCGGGTGAGAAGTCAACGCCCCGAAATGATTTCGGGGCGCGACTGGTCGCCGAGGAGCGGGCGCGCTACGAGGCGGCGCTCGCGGAGGCGGTGGCGGCCTTCGATACCCGGCGCTACCGGACGCTGCTGGGCCGGCTGCGCCGCACTCTCGCCGATCCGCCGCTGCGTTCGGCGCAGGCCGACAAACCCGCCGATAAAGTATTCGCCGATGTGCTGCGGCACGATTTCCGCGATCTCCGGCGCCTGGTGCGCGCCGAACCGCAGGGCAGCGAGGCCGAGCGCATCGAGCATCTGCACGAAATCCGCAAGGCCGCCAAGCGATTGCGGTATTCGGCCGAGGCCGCTACAGACATGCTCGGCGAACCCGCCGCGTTGCTCGCGCGGCGCGCCAAACAGCTGCAGACCGTGCTCGGCGATCACCGTGACGCCATCGAGGCGCTGGAAACGCTGCGCGCACATGCCGCCGCGGCCGAGGAGCCCGCATTCCAGCGCCTCTGCGATGCCGAGGAAGCGGCGGCCGCCAAGGCACTCGAGGAGTACCCGGCCGCCATCGAATTCCTCCGGCACCACGCGCTCTAGACGCCGACCCACCGTTCGGCTTGGCTGTGTGCTGACGAACTCTCTTGGTGGGCAGCGTGATTCGCCTGCTTGTGCGCGGCGTGCGGCATGATCCGGTCGATCCAGGCCAGCATGACCGCCGAGACGACGAAGCTCAGGTGAATGATGACCGGCCACATATAGCGGGCATTGTGCTCGCCCGGATTCGGATCCGAGCTGATCTTGATGAAGGTGGTGAGCAGGTGGATCGAGGAGATACCGACAATCGACATGGCCAGCTTGACCTTGAGCACATTGGCATTGACCTGCGCCAGCCACTCCGGCTGATCCGGATGATTGTCGATGCGCAGCTTGGACACGAAAGTCTCGTAGCCGCCGACGATCACCATGATGAGCAGGTTGGAGATCATCACGACATCGATCAGGCCCAGCACCGAGAGCATGATGGTGGTCTCCTCGCTGCCGTGGTCGAAGAGACCACGCACCAGCTCCACCAGCTCGCGCAGAAACTGCCACACATACGCGGCCTGCGCCACGATCAGACCGAGATAGAGCGGGAATTGGAGCCACCGGCTCAGGAAGATGAAGTAGCCGAGGTTACGCGCCTGGGGTTGGGTAGGCAGTATCGACTGGGATGGAAAGGCCATGGGGCCCAATACAGCACGGTGGTTGTCACGGATCGATAATTCCGGCGTCATGGCTGGCAGACCCGCCGCGAGGGTGCGTGGGAATGATGTTCGGGTGACCTGAAAATTATTGCGCGCGACTAATTTCGGGGCGTGCAACACGGAATGAAGAAACGCCGCGGCGGGGCCTTCTGGGTCGTCACGACGGTCGCGCTGACCATTGTGGGCCTGGTGCTCGCACTCTCGACCTATGAGGTCGGCCGAACCCGTTCGGAGGCTTCGCATCCGTTCGGAAAGACCACCGTCAAGGATCGCGTCGAACTGAATGTGTGGGTCGGCAAGATCGACACCACCACCCAGACCGCGACCCTCGAAGTGATGGCGCATCCGCTCGGCGCGCTGGCGGACAAGTACGGGTTCTTCAAATCCGATGCCACCATCTTCACTTCGGCGCTCAAGGCCGATCCGATCAAAATCAAAGCGGGCCAGCCTATTTCAGCCGCCGAGGTGAAGGTCGTGGTCGAGGGGACGATCACCGACTATCCGTTCGACAGCTATGACAGCGTGCTGGCGTTCGACGTGTTCAGCGGTGAGACCGAACTGCCGGTGTCGGCGAGCATTTCCAGCGGGGACACCTTCTTCGAGGTCACCGAGTCGCCGGTGGACGGGGTGGTGAACGGCATCGACGTGGACCTGTACGCCGAGCGCTCCCTCCCGTCGATGGTGTTCGCCATGTTCATCATGCTGCTCATGCTCGGCCTCGCGGTGGCCGCCGCGACCGCGTGCCACTACGTGCTCGCGGGCAAACGCGGCCTGATGTTCCCGGCCGTATCCATGATGGGCGCACTGCTTTTCGCGCTCGTGCCGCTGCGCAATGCGGTGCCGGGCACGCCCCCGATCGGCTCGCTGATCGACTTCACCTCGTTCTTCATCGCCGAGGGCATTATCTCGGTGGCACTGGTCGGAACCGTGGTCATCGGCTACCGCGTCGAATCCGCCAAGGAGCGCGCCGAATCGGCGGAGAAGCAGGACGGGCAACCGCCGAAACCACCACAGCCGCAGCCGGTCTCACACACACAGTTCCAGCCGCAATCGCAGTATCAGCCGGTGCCGCGGTATCAACAGCAGTATCCGGGTCAGCAGCCCCCGCCACTCGGGCAACACCGGCCGCTCCTGCCGCAGTAAACCAGAGGTGACGCATCATCGACGCGGGCCGCGCCGAATGATCAACCCTCCGGTGGCGGTTCCGGTGGGTAGGCGAAAGTCACTGTGCGGGTGGCGGGGTCGGCGATGGTGAGGCGGACTCGGACCTGTTTGCCTTCGGGGGGTTCGCCGGTGCATTTGGCCAGGACGGGTGGGTCGGCTACGAAGATTTCGGCGGGGCGGGTGCCATTGTGTTCGCGGAGTACGACGGCGTCGAAGTCGGTGCCCGCGCGCGCGGCCAGGAGGGTGGATTCGGTGAGGTCTATGCAGGCGCGTTCGAGTTTGCCCGCCACCGCGTCGCTGCGGCGCATGGATTCCGCCGCTGCGGCCAGTCCGTCGCGAACCCAGTCCGGGACACCGGTTCCCGCGCAGCGGCACAGGCAGATCTCGGTGCTGTAGCGGTCCGAGAGACGGCGTAGCGGGGCGGTCACGTGGGCGTAGGGCGCTCCGATTCCGCTGTGCTGCACCGTGTCCGGGGGTTGACCGTTCAGCAGCGTGTAGGAGGCGCCACGCAGCAGGCCGGTGGCCTCGGACATGAGGACAAGGGCCGCAGGCGAATTGGGGTCCAGTCCGGCCAGCATGCGGCCGACGGCCGCACCTTCGGGCCAGGGCACGCCGACCGCCGCGGCCGTGCGGCGCAGGGAATCCACGGTCGCCGGGGCGGGTGGCGGCATGGTGCGCAGCAGGCCCAGGTGATCGGATCCCCCGGCCTCCAACATGATTCGTGCCGCGCATATTCCGGTGAGCAGCGATACCTGCTCGTTCCAGTCGTCGGCCGCTGTGCGCGGTTCGATCACCAACTGCCAGTGGTCCGTACCTGTCGCGGAATCGTTCCGCGCGCCAGTTGTTCCGAATGGCTGGGCGTCATCGGGTCCGTCGACGCGCACCACGCTCTGTGATGGCAGGCGGAGGTTGATCGCGCCGCGGTTCAGGCCCGCCTCTATACGCAGGCGGCCGAAGTCCGGGAGGGCGACGATGGAGGGGTGCAGGCGGCCGGCGTCGGCGTCGGCCTGCACGGTGGCGTAGTCGAGCCGGGCACGGGAGCGCACCAGGGCGCGCGTCACCGAATACTGTTGCGGCTCGGCGTTTTCATCGCAGTCGATGGTCCAGAGCGCGGCCGGGCGGTTCTGATCGGGCAGCAGCGAGGCACGGCCCTCGGACAGCACGTTCGGGTGCAGGGGCACGGTGCCGTCGGGCAGATAGAAGGTCTGGCCGCGGGCCAGGGAGACGCGGGCGAGGGGTCCGTCGGGTGCGACGAACGCGGCCACATCGGCTATCGCGTAGTAGAGCCGGAATCCGCCGGCGGGAGTGCGTTCGAGCGCGAGCGCCTGGTCCAGATCCATGGCGCCGGGTGGGTCGATGGTGACGAGTTCGATCTCGGTGCGATCGACCCGGGCACCCGCGAACGCGTCGAGCGCGTCGCGGGACTCCGAGACGGCCTCGGACGGGTAGTCCGAGGCCAATCCGAATTCGGTTCGGACGGCGCCGAAATCGACCGGCGCCGACAGAATCCGCTGATGCAGTTCCACTGAGGGGCGCTGACCCTACTGCAGAGCCAGCATGGTGCCGTTCAACTGATCGAACGGGCCGTACACGGTGAAGACCACGCGACCGCCGGGGAACTGCGACGACATCGCCGCAGCCGAATCCAGCGACTCACCGAAGGACGCGGCCGACGGATGCGGCAGGCCCGCGATCGCCTGCCCGATATGAGAATTCGCCACCCAGGCGGTGTCCGCCGCGGTGAGATCCACCTGCACTCCGCCCGGAAGCGGAGTCACCGCAAACGCGGAGGCCGAGCCGGCACCCAGCACAACCGAAACGGAGGCGGCAGCGGCGAGAAGGGCACCTGCTGCCAATTTGCGAGCAATTCGCATAAAGACGAGACCTGCTTTCCGACGTTCGATGTTGAGACCCTTTGCCCGTTGCAGGCCGCAACGGAACTTTCCAACGCGCACACTTTATGACGTCGATCACGTTCGATGCCACTTCCGGGCCAATCACCCGTTCGACACGCCGAGCCGCGCCGATACGCACCTTGCGACGCGCCGTCATTGTCGTCCAACTCGGCGGTTTTCGCACAGGTCTGCCCCGGCGGTGTATCTCACGCCGCTTCGAGGTTCGGTCGGGGCCGGGCCGGATTTGCCCGGCCGGCCGCTATCTGCCGCGCAGTCCGCCCGGCAGCGTCGCCGAGATCAACTTGAACAGGTAGGCGATTGTGAAGAGCACGATTACGGCCAGCGGCTGGATCAGCATCGAGGTGGACATTGTCCTCATCCTTCTTCTTCATTCTTCTCGTTGCGGGTGGTCCCGCTCTCGAGGAAGCGCAGCAACTCGACGGGGAATGGGAGTACCAGGGTCGAGTTCTTCTCGGCCGCAACCTGAACCACCGTTTCCAGAAGTCGCAGTTGTAGTGCGGCGGGTGCGGCGGACATGCGGGTGGCGGCCTCGGTGAGCATCGAGGAGGCCTGCAATTCGCCTTCGGCGGAGATGATGCGGGCGCGGCGCTCACGCTCGGCCTCGGCCTGGCGGGACATGGAGCGCTTCATCGAATCCGGTAGCGCCACGTCCTTGATCTCCACGCGATCGATATGCACGCCCCAGCCCACGGCCGGATTGTCGATCATGAGCTCCAGGCCCTTGTTCAACTCTTCGCGATTGGAGAGCAGATCGTCGAGTTCGCTCTTGCCGATGATCGAGCGGAGTGAGGTCTGCGCGACCTGGGCGACGGCGAACAGATAATCCTGCACCTCGATAATGGCGCGCATCGGATCGATGACCCGGAAGTAGACGACGGCATCCACCCGAACCGTCACATTGTCGCGGGTGATGCCCTCCTGCGCGGGGACCGGCATGGTGATCACCTGCATGGTGACCTTGCGCATCTTGTCCACGCCCGGAAGTAGCAGGCGCAGACCCGGTTCCCGCACCGCGCGGACCCGGCCGAGCCGGAAGACCACGCCTTTCTCGTATTGGGTGACCACCCGGACCCCGGTGGCGAGGACCATCCCGGTGATGACACCCAGAATTGCGATCGTAGCGACCAGCACATATAGAACGGCCATTGTTCGCACCGCGAATTTCCCACTGTGCCACGGGTATCCGGCCGCGGCCCACCTTCCATCATGGCACTGGGCGAACACCCCCGAAAGGGCGGACGAGTCGGTATATAAGCCGGATCCTGTCCCCGGTGCGAACACCGGGTGGCGACCATCCATCTGGACACACCGTTGCCGGGTGCCTCGAGCAGTCAACCCGCAGGCTCGGGCGAGCAGCCCTCAGGCACCTGCGCAGTCGCACTCTCGCGAGTGTGACCTTCGACCTTGCTCCGGGCGGGGTTTACCTAGCCGCACCGGTCACCCGGCACGCTGGTGCGCTCTTACCGCACCGTTTCACCCTTACCGGCAGGTGAACTCTTGCGAGCCCACCACCGGCGGTTTCTTTTCTGTGGCACTGTCCCGCGGGTCACCCCGGGTTGCCGTTAGCAACCGCCCTGCTCTGTGGAGTCCGGACTTTCCTCGACGCTGGGCAGCGGCATTCGCATGCCCGTTCCCAGCGCCGCGGCCGCCCAACCGACTCGTCCGCGGCCACCAGGGTACGGTAATGGGCCATGGAGCGTGTCGAGGTGGGGTTCCCTTCCGGTGGTGAACAGTGTGCGGGATGGCTGTATCTGCCGGATGGGCCGATGCGGCCGCGCCCCCTGCTGGTGATGGGGCACGGGCTCGGGGCCGATCGGGAAATGGGATTGGATCGGTATGCGCGGCGATTCGCCGCGGCGGGAATCGCGGTGCTGGCCTTCGATTATCGGAGTTTCGGAGCGAGCGGGGGTGAGCCGCGACATGTCATACATATCGCGCGGCAGCGCGAGGACTGGCATGCGGCCATCGCCTACGCGCGCACCGTTCGAGGTATCGACGCGACGCGAATCGCGTTGTGGGGCAGCTCCTTCGGTGGTGGACATGTGCTCTCGGTGGCTCCGGACGATCACTACATCGCGGCGGTGGTCGCGCAGTGTCCGTTCACCAGCGGGTGGTCCTCGGCCATGGTGAAGGGGCCGATCAATCTGGTGAAAACCGGGACGCTCGCCCTGACGGACATGATCGTCGGGCCGGTGATCCGGCGGCCGATCTCGGCGCGATTGGCGGGTAAGAAGCACTCCGCCGCGCTGATGAGTGCGGCGGATGTGCCGGACGGATTCGGCAGGCTCGCTGAGGAATCCACCCAGTACCGGCCGAAAGTGCCTGCCCGCATCGGCATGTCGACACTGTTCGACTCACCTGCGCGGCGCGCCAAGGACATCAAGGCGCCGGTATTCTACGCCATCTGCGAGAAGGACACCGTCGCACCCGCCGGGCCGACCCTGCGCGCGGCCGAGCGAACCAAGCACGCCGTGGTGAAACAGTACCCGATCGGGCACTTCGACATCTACTTCGACGACTGGTTCGAGAAGGCCGTCTACGACCAGATCGAGTTCCTCACCGCGACACTGCGACCGTAAAAGCGCACGTCGAGATTTCCGTCATTCCGGCATGCTCCCCGCCCGTCATCCCGGCATGTTTTTGGCCGGGATCCACAGCTACACGGTGGATTCCGGCCAAGAGCACGCCGGAATGACGAGGGAAGTTCCAGACCAGAATGACGGGGAAGTCACAGGTAGGACGTGTCGTTGGCCAGGCGGACCGATGAGCCGCCATCCGGGTAGAACTCGGCGATGGACAGCGACGCCAGGTCCAGGTGCAGGCGGTACAGCAGCGACGGGCCCACGCCGAGCGCGAGCTGCAGCAGCATCTTGATCGGCGTGACATGGCTCACCACAAGCACATTCGCGCCCGGATACAGTGCGACCAGATCGCGGCGCACGCCCTCGATGCGCTCGCGTACCTGATCGAAGCTCTCCCCACCGGGCGGCGCGACCGACGGATCGCCCAGCCAGCGAGCATGCAACTCGGGGTCCTGTTCGGCGGCCTCGCGGAAGCTGAGCCCTTCCCACGCACCGAAATCCGTCTCGATCAAGCCGTCGAGCACCCGCACCGGCAACCCGAGCGCCGCACCCGCGGCCTCGGCGGTCTCCCGCGCCCGCCCCAGCGGCGAGGACACGATCGCCGCGATATTCCCTTTGGTGGCAAGCATTTTCGCCGCACTCGCGGCTTGACCCCGCCCCACCTCGGTCAGCGCCGGATTCCCCCGCCCCGAATACCTGCGCTCCACAGACAATTCCGTCTGCCCATGCCGCAGCAACAGCATCCGAGTGGGTCGCCCCACCGCGCCGGTCCACCCGGGCGCGGGCGATGCGGAAGGACCTGAATTCGCCTGCGCGGCTGCGCCGGAACTCGCCGAACCCGAGAACACGGCCGTGGCGGAGCCTGCGGAATCCGGCTGCACGGCGGTGGCAGACCCCGCGGAATCTGGCTGCACGGCTGCGGCGGATGTGGCCGAATTCTGTAGAGCGGGTCCGGCGGATATCGCGGACTCCCGCTGCGCGGAGGTGGCCGAGTCGGACTGGGCTGGAACCGAATCCGCGACGCGGGCGGGTGCCACCGGCTCGGCCTGTGCGAGCGCGGTACGTACCTCATCGACGATGTGGGCGTCATCCATGGCCTCGTTGGCGAGCTGATCCGCGTGCGAATTCTCCTTGCGCGGAATCCACGCGAAGCTCACCCGATCGAATCCGGCCACCAGCCGCCGGGCGCGATCCGCCAGCGGAATCATGGACTCGTGCTTGACCTTCCAGCGCCCGGACATCTGCTCGACCACGAGCTTGGAGTCCATCCGAACGGAGACTTCGCGCGCACCCAGTTCGGCAGCGGCCTCCAACCCGGCGATCAAACCCCGGTACTCGGCGACATTGTTGGTGGCGACGCCGAGGAACTCCTTGCGCTCGGCGAGCACATGCTCGCGATCGGCGTCCCACACCACAGCGCCGTACCCGGAAGGCCCCGGATTCCCCCGCGACCCACCGTCGGCCTCGACAACAACCTTGTCCATCACCGCAACTCACCTTCCATAGGTGCCTGGCGGCAACTCAGGAAGCGAGGTGCCACCGCCTTATGCCTTGCGCCGCTCGATCGGCCGCGGGCTCATACGCCACATCCTGCCAGGCCACCGCGGTCAGCCGGGCGACGCCACCCGCGCAACGCACCGGCACCCGTTGCCGGGATGCCGAGTTCGACTGTCGGCCCGTCGAATCGAGAACCTTCGCCGTCCGGTGCGGTCGAGGACTCGCCGGTCGCCTCCCTCGCACGCGGTTGCCCACGCGCATCGCGTGAATCGGACGCGATGCGCGGGATCGGCGATGGTGGGGCGATTCAGAGTCCGGAGTGCTTGGTGCGCACCATGATCGAGTTGCATTCGGGGCAGCGCAGGACCACATCGGGGGCGGTCTTGGCGATGCGGGAGATTTCGCCGCGGTCGAGTTCGATGCGGCAGGCGCCGCAGCGGCGGGCCTGCAGCAGGGCCGCGCCTACGCCGTAGGAGCTGCGCTGTTTGTCGTAGGCGGCGAGCAGGTCGGCGGGGAAACCGGCGGCCAGGACCTTGCGGTCGGATTCGCAGCGCTGCTGGGCGACATTCAGGTCGGCGACGGCGTCGTCGCGGCGGCGTTCGGCGTCGACGAGGTCCTGTTCGGCCTGGTCGAGGTTGGCGCCGGCGTGCGAGTGATCGGCGGCGGCGGCCTCGCGGCGCTCCAGCACATCGATCTCGTCGTCCTCCAGGACCTTGCGGCGGCGCTCCAGGCTGGTCAGCTCGTGCTGCAGTTCGGAGAGCTGCTTGGCGCCGACCGAACCGGAGGTCAGCATGGTGCGGTCGCGGTCCTCACGCTTGCGGACGGCGTCGATCTCGCCCTCCAGCTTGCGGATATCGCGGTCGAGGTCGTCGATGAGGATCTCGACCTTCACCGCCGCGTCCTTGCGCGCCGTCCGCTCGGCCTCCAGCCGCTGCACCTCCTGCTCCTCGGGCAGCACCTTGCGGCGGTGCTCGATCCGGGTCAGTTCGGCGTCGACGGCGGCAAGGTCGAGCAGCTTGGACTGGATCGAAGGTTCGGCATTCAACGCGGAAGGTCTCCTGGACGCTATGGACGGTTCAAGACTCCCACCGTACCCGTCCGGAGCACCCCGATTACCCAACCCCACCGCAACCTGGACATTTGCTCGCGAGACTGGCTCTCGCCGGAAAATAGCCGGACGCGCGACCGGGCGATATGCGAGGGTCGGCGGATGGGAGAACACCGCTATGAGGTCGAGGTCACGTGGTCCGGTGCGACCACCGGATACCGCGACTACACCCGCGACCACGAACTGCACGCCGACGGCCGGCCACCCATCGCCGCCACCTCCGACCCCAAATTCCGGGGTGACAAGACGCGCTGGAATCCGGAGCAACTGCTGGTCGCCTCGCTATCGGACTGCCACATGCTCTGGTACCTGCACCTGTGCGCCGAAGCGGGCATCGTGGTGACGAACTACCACGACACCGCCGAGGGAATCATGGACGACGTGCGATTCCAGCAGGTCACCCTGCGGCCCCGAGTCACCATTCGCCAGCCGGAAATGACCGAGCGGGCCGCCGCCCTACATACCGAGGCCCACAAGAAATGCTTCATCGCCAATTCGGTAAATTTCCCGGTGGCACACGAGCCGACGATCATCGTGGCGGACTGAACCCGACCACCCGATGGACTCGCCGCGAGCAACCCCGAGCAGCCCCGTCATCTCCGGGGGCAAATCACTCCGTCAGCAGTCGGCCGCGCCGACCGTCCATGGGTCGGTGCGGATTGCGGAGACGCGTGTCTCGAGGGTGGGGTGGGCGGTGCGGAGGACGGCCTCCGCCTGTGCGCACCAAGGGAATTCGGTGGCCCAGTGGGCGGCGTCGATGAGGGCGGGGCCGCCGGCGCGCAGGTGTTCGTCGGCTGGGTGGTGGCGTAGGTCGGAAGTGACGTACGCGTCCACGCCGAGTCGGGCGACGGTGTTCAGGAAGGAGTCGCCCGCGCCGCCGCAGACCGCGACCGTGCGGATCAGGCGGTTCGGATCACCGGCGGCGCGGACGCCCCAGGTGGTCGCGGGCAAGCCCTTGGTGACGCGAGCGGTGAACTCGCGCAAGGTTTCCGGGGCCGCGAGCTCGCCGATCCGGCCGATGCCGAGGGTCGAGGGGAGCTTGGCGCGTTCGGTGACGTGGTAGGCGGGCTCTTCGTAGGGGTGGGCGGCGCGCAGGGCCGCGAGCACCTCCGCACGGCGGGACGGCGGGGCGACGACCTCGATGCGATCCTCGTCCTGGCGGTGCAGTTCACCGATCTCGCCGACTGCGGGATTCGCGCCTTCGACCGGGCGGAATTGGCTCGTGCCCGCCGACCGCCAGGCGCTGTCGCGATAGTTTCCGATCCCGCCCGCGCCCGCCGCGAACAGCGCGTTCAACACCTGCTCGGTGTGCGTGCTCGGGACGATCACCTCCCATTCGTCCAGGGCGGTAACGGGTTTCGGTTCAAGCGGTCCGATGACCGTCAATCCGATGGCGTGCGCGAGCGCGTCCGAAACACCCGGATCGGCGGAGTCCGCATTGGTGTGGGCGGTGAACAGCGCACACCCGGAGCGGATGAGCCGGTGCAGCAGAGCGCCTTTCGGCGTATCGGCCGCCACGGTGTCGACGCCGCGCAGCAGCAGCGGGTGGTGCACCACCAAAGCCTGTGCGCCCCAGTCGATTGCCTCGTCGACGACGGTCGCGGTGGCATCCACCGCGAACAGTACCCGCGAGACCTGCTCCGCCGGATCCCCGGCGACCAGCCCGACCGAGTCCCACGACTCGGCCAGCCCCGGTGGATATGCCGCATCGAGCGCCGCGATCACCTCGGCCAGTCGCACCGCCATCACCGAACCTCCTCCGACACAGTCATTTTCATTACAGTCCGACCTCGGCGATGGCATCCACCAGCCGATCCACCTCCGCTGCCGGGCGTACCGCCAATCGCAGGAATCCGGATTCCAGCCCCGGGAAAGTATCCCCGCGCCGCACCGCGATCCCCTGGTCCGCGAGTTTCTTCCGCAATAGTTCCGCATCCGGAACCCGAATCAGCAGAAACGGCCCGCGCGCAGGCTCATGCACTTCGATTCCGAGCCCCCGCAGCCGCGGAATCATCGCTTCCCGATGCGCCGCAATACTTTCCGCCATCCGCTGCGACTCCGCGACCGCCTCGGCCGAGCAGGTAGCCGCGATAGCCTCCAACTGCAATGTCCCCAAAGCCCAATGCGCCCGCCCATGATTCAACCGCGCCAGCAACTCCGGATCCCCGAGAAAATACCCGCACCGCAATCCGGCCAGCGCCCAGGTCTTGGTCAAACTCCGCAACACCAGCACATCCGAAAGCCCCACCCCGGCAAGCGATTCCGTCTCCCCCACCACCGCATCCGCGAATGCCTCGTCAACAACGACAACCCGTCCGGGCCGCCGCAACGCAAGCAAACTCTCCCGCGCGTGCAACACCGAAGTCGGATTGGTCGGATTCCCCACCACCACCAAATCCGCCCCCTCGGGCACCCCGCCAGCCACCGCCTGCATCGCGCCGTGCGACGCCCCAGCCCCAACACCCGACGTATTCGGCTGCACCACAACAGAATTCAGTGTGTACGGCGTCTCCAACACCACCCGCGCCACCGGCACCCCCGCCTCGCGCAGCGCGAGTTCGGGCTCGGTGAAGGACGGGTGAATCACCGCGGCCAACTTCGACCCCAACCGAGGCAGCATGGCGAATCCCTCGGCGGCTCCCGCCAGCAGCAGCACCTCGTCGGCCCGTCGCCCGTGCCGAGCCGCCACCGCTTCCCGGACGGCCAGCTCCTCCCCCGCATCCGGATACCGCCCCAGCTCCCCCAACCGCTCGGCCAACCGCTCCCGCAGCCAGTCCGGCGGCCCACTCCCCTGCACATTCACCGCGAAGTCGAGCATCCCCACCCGAGTCTCCACATCCCCGTGATGCCGCAACTTCGCATAGTCGACGACGCCAGCGGCATGGGCTGGGTCGCCGGTGTCCTGGAAAGGGGCCTCAGGGTCGGCGGGAGCGGGGTTCGGGGTGGTGTGCTTCGGCACAGCGAACACCCTACGTGGCCCGGGTTGGGGGTCACCGGACAGAATGGCTGTCGTGGGCGAGCTGCATGTGTCGTTTATTTGTACCGGGAACATCTGCCGGTCTCCGATGGCCGAGAAGATGTTCGCGGCGCATCTGGAACGGGCGGGTCTCGGTGATCGGGTGCGCGTGAGCAGCGCCGGGACCGGGAGCTGGCATGTCGGCGATGACGCTGACCGGCGGACCACCGCCGAGTTGCGGAGCCATGGGTATCCGGTCGGGCATCGGGCGGCGGTGATCGGTGCCGACCATTTGGACGCCGATCTGTTGATCGCCCTCGACTCCGGGCATGAGCGCGCGCTCGCGCAGTTGGGTGTGTCGTCCGAGCGGCGGCGCCTGCTGCGCAGCTTCGACCCGAACGCCGACGGACCGGATGTGCCGGACCCGTATTACGGCGATCAATCCGATTTCGCACTCGTCCGCGAGCAGATCGAGGCCGCCGTGCCCGGACTGCTGGACTGGGTGCGCGAACAGCTCGGTGAAGGCGATCCCGCATGAGCTCCCTGTTCCGCCGCCTCACTTTTCTGCTGCGCCCGAGCTGGGTGATCCTCGCGGTGGTGGTCGCGGGCTTCGCGTACCTGTGTTTTTCGGTGCTCGCGCCATGGCAGCTGGGCAAGAACACCACCACCTCCGAACGCAATCAGCGCATCGCGGATTCGGTGCACGCCGATCCCGTCGATGTGAGCACGATGCTCGGCGGCCCCGGCCGGGACACCGAATGGCGTCGAGTCACCGCCGATGGCAGCTACGTCCCCGACTCCACCGTGCTGGTGCGCCTGCGCCACCTCGGCCAGGACCCCGCCTTCTCGGTGCTGACCGCCTTCACCCTCGATGACGGCCGCACCGTCCTGGTCGATCGCGGCCTGATCGCCGCCGTCAACGGCTCCCGCCCACCCCAGGTCCCCGCCCCGCCGTCGGGCAAACAGCATCTGCAGGCGAGGGTCCGAGCCTCCGAAGGCACCGTCGACACCAAGCCCCCCATGACCGAGGACGGCTACCGCCAGGTCTATTCCATTGACACCCAACAGGATTCAACAGTCCTGCACCTCCCCCTGACCCCCATCCCCACCAACGACCGCGGCGGCTACCTCCAACTCGACGAGAATCAGCCCGGCGCCTTCGCCCCCGTCCCCCTCCCCCAACTGGACGCCGGCCCCTACCTCTCCTACGGCCTCCAATGGCTGGCCTTCGGCATCATGGCCCCCCTCGGCCTCGGCTACTTCGTCTACGCCGAAATCCGAGCCCGCCGCCGCGAACGCGCCGAATCCACCCCGGAGCCCGCGACTCCCACAGACCCGATCAGTCCAACTGACGCGCCCCCTACAGCAACGGACCCGGCAAAGCCCGCAGCCCCGACCACCAACAAACCCCCGACAAATGAAGCTCGCCTGGCAGATCGCTACGGCGGAACCCGCCGCTGACTTCCTCGCTTTCCCACCGAGCAGCCCGTATCTCGATCCATCAGCCCTTACATTCGATGGCCTGGGTGGATCCGGTGGGGTAATTGCGGAGGTGGGTGGATAACCTCGGCGGGTGCGTTCCGGGACTGTTGCTGCGAGTGGGTTGTTGATCGGGTTTGCGCTGGATCGGTGGCTCGGGGATCCGCGGCGGGGGCATCCGGTGGCGGGCTTCGGGACCGCGGCGATGGAGTTGGAGAAGGTCACCTATCGGGATGGGCTGGGGGCCGGGGTGCTGCATGAGGTGGTGCTTGTCGGGGGTGTTGTCGCGCTGGGCGCCGCGGCGCGGCGCGGCGTTCGTGCGAATTCCGGTGCGCGGCAGGTGGGCCGGGGTCTGGGCGAGATCGCGCTGACGGCTGCCGCCACCTGGACTGTGCTGGGCGGGACCACACTGGCGCGGACCGGACGGGAGATGGCCGACCTGCTCGAGGCCGGGAATATCGAGGGGGCGCGGGAGTTGTTGCCTTCCTTGTGCGGGCGCGATCCGGCGCTGTTGGATGCGGATGGGTTGGCCCGGGCGGCGCTGGAGTCGATTGCGGAGAACACCTCGGATGCGACTGTGGCACCGCTGTTTTGGGGTGCGGTGGCGGGAGTGCCCGGGTTGCTCGGGTATCGGGCGGTGAACACTCTCGATGCGATGGTCGGCTATCGGAATGCGCGGTATGCGCGGTTCGGGTGGGCTGCCGCGCGGACCGACGATGTAGCCAATTTGGGGCCCGCTCGGGTGGCCGGGGTGATTACGACCCTGCTCGCACCGGTGGCGGGCGGTCGTCCGGCGGATGCGTGGCGGGCATGGCGACGCGATGCGAGCAAGCATCCGAGCCCGAATGCCGGTGTGGCGGAGGCATCTATGGCGGGTGCGCTCGGCGTGCGACTCGGTGGACGCACCGAGTATCGGCATGGAATCGAAATGCGGCCGGCGCTCGGCGACGGACCGACTCCGCGCGTCCCGGACCTGCGACGCGCGGTGCGCCTGTCGGAGGCGGTGCAGGTCGTCAGCGTTCTGGCCGCTGCCGCGATCGCCTGCGCCCGCCGCTGACGCCTCGATCTCACATTCGCCGGCGGGTCCCGCGTGCCTGACACACCTGCGGAGTGTCACAGTGTGGAAGTCTGTTTCGTCGGTTCGGCGAGGGTCGTCCGAATGGCGAGTGGTTATGGATGGTGAGGCGGCAATGAGCGACGAACGGCACGGGGTACCCGACCAGGCGGAGTTGGCACGGCGGTTCGAGGAGCATCGGGGTTATCTGCGGCGGGTCGCCTACAGCACGCTGGGCAGTTTGAGCGATGCCGATGATGTGGTGCAGGACGCTTGGCTGCGGCTGCAGCGGTATTACGAGACCAGCCCGGACGGCGCGGAGATCGAAAACCTGCGCGCTTGGCTGACGACCGTGACCGGACGGCTGGCGCTGGACCATCTCGGATCGGCGCGGGCGCGGCGGGAGCAGTATGTCGGCGAATGGCTGCCGGAGCCGGAGATCACCAGCTGGGATGATCCGGCGGACCGGGTGTCCCAGGATGAGCGGGTGACGACCGCGTTGCTGGTGGTCCTGGAATCCCTCTCCCCCGCCGAGCGCACCGCGTTCGTACTCCAGGATGTCTTCGGTATGACCGGTCCGGAGGTCGCCGAGGTGGTCGGCCGTACTCCGGCGGCGGTGCGGCAGTTGGCTTCTCGCGCCCGCAAGCATGTGGAGTCGGGCACCCCGCGCTTCCCTGCCAGCCCCGCTGAGCATGAGAAGGTGGTGTCCGCGTTCGCGGTGGCCTGGCGCTCCGGTGATCTGAGTGCCCTTCTCGGCGTGCTGGATTCGAATGTCACCTTCACCGCCGACGGTGGCGGCAAGGTGAACGCGTTCCGGCATCCGCTGCACGGTGCGTCCACGGTCGCCGAGACGCTGCTCGGGTTCCTGCGGTTCGCGGGCGAGGTCGGTGGGGCGTGGGGCCGTTCGGTTCTGGTCAATGGCCGTCCCGGCTTGGTGGTTTTCGACGGCAAGAGCACCGGTGTCTTCTCGTTCACGATCGACGACGGCCGCATCACGAATATCGATGTGGTCCGCAATCCGGACAAGCTGCACAACCTGCCCGAGGATGGCGAGCCGGACTGGGCGCTGGGCGAGCAAGCCCCCGAGTAATCCCGACAAAGCGGGCCCGGCTGCGGGCCCGCTGTCGCGGCTCAATTGCCCACGGGGTGGAGGCCGTGGGCGGCGGCCACCTCCGGGGAGTACAGCTCGCCCACAGCGGCGGTGAGACCTTGGGCCAGGCCATGGTCGGCGTCGCAGGCGGCTCGCCAGCCTCGGTCGGCGATGGCGCGGACGTACGGGAGGGTGGCATTGGTGAGGGCGACCGTGGCGGTGTGGGGCACCGCGCCGGGCATATTCGCCACGCAGTAGAAGAGCGAATTCGCCACCGGGAAGGTGGGTTTCGCGTGCGTGGTGGGGCGTGAGCTTTGAAAGCAGCCGCCCTGGTCGATGGCGATATCCACCAGCACCGAGCCCGGTCGCATGAGGGCGACCAGGCTGTCCGGCACGAGTTTCGGGGCGCGCGCACCCGGGACCAGGACCGAGCCGATCACCAGATCGGCTGCGGGGACGGCTTTTTCGACCTCGGCGGCATTGGATCCGATGGTGGTGATGCGGCCGTTGAAGCGGGCATCGAGTTCACGCAGGCGCGCGATATTGGTGTCCAGCACGCTAACTCGCGCACCCATGCCGACGGCGACTGTCGCAGCGCTGGTACCCGCGACGCCGCCGCCGAGCACCAGTACATAGGCGGGACGTACGCCGGGCACACCACCGAGCAGTACGCCTTCCCCGCCCTGCGGTGACATCAATTGGTATGCGCCGACCTGGGTTCCGAGCTTGCCCGCGACCTCACTCATTGGTGCGAGCAACGGCAGTGATCCGTCGGCGGCGCGCACGGTCTCGTAGGCGATGGCGGTGATCCCGGACTCGAGAATCGCCTCTGTGCATTCCCGCGAGGCCGCGAGATGCAGGAAGGTGAAGAGCACCTGCCCGCCGCGCATGCGCGAATACTCCTGGGCTATAGGTTCTTTCACCTTCAGTATCAGATCGGCTGTGCTCCAGATGTCGTCGGCGGTGGGCAGGGTGCGCGCACCGGCGCCGAGGTAGTCGGCATCGGGAAAGCCCGATCCGATTCCCGCCCCGGCCTCGATCAACACCTGATGTCCGCCGTGCACCAACTCTCCGGCACCGGCCGGGGTGAGCGCCACCCGGAACTCCTGCTCCTTGACTTCCTTCGGAACCCCAATTTGCATACCGCCATCGTGGACCAACCACCGCGTGAGCACCACGACCGCCACGCGGCGCTAGTGCGCAGCCAGGGTCAGGGTTTCGCCGGGGGTGGGGATGCGGAGTTGGGCGGTGCGGCCGGCGTATTCGAAGTTGCGGGCCAGGTAGTCGAGGGATTCGGAGAAGTGGCCCCAGCCCTCGCCGTGTACGGGGACGATGACGGCTTCGCCGAGAGCGGCGGCGGCGCGGACGGCGCTGCGGCCGTTGAGGGTTACGTCGCTGTCGCCGAAGCGGTCGATATTGGCCGCGCCTACGAAGAGGATGGCTACGTCGATGCGGCCGATGCGGTCTGCGATCTGCTGCACCAGGTCGACCGAGGCGTTATCGCCGGAGACATAGACCGTCGGCAGGCCCTCGCCCCGCAGGATGAAACCGGTGACCACACCCGAGAGCGTCTCCGCGCCTTCGGGGCCGTGCAGGGCCGGTACGCCGGTGACGGTCACGTCGCCGAGCTGTACCGATTCCCAATTCGCCAGTCCCTGAACGCCTTCCATGCGTCCGGCGGCATCGGAGGTGGAGAGCACCCGCTCGACGGTCGAGAGGAATTCGCGTCCGGAGTTGTCGAGATTGTCGGCGTGCTGGTCATGTGAGAGCAGTACCGCGTCGACCGGTCCGACCTGATCCGCCGCAATCGCGGGGCCGGTGAGCTTGTGCAGGGTGATGGGGCCGGGGTAGTCGCCGGGCGCGTCGAACGTGGGATCGGTCAGCCAGGTCAGGTTGCCGTAGCGGAAGCGCACGGTGGGTCCGCCGATGTGCAGGATTTCGATGGTGCCGGTGGTGCTTTCGATCGTGTTCGTCATGAGATAGAGCTTGGCCGAAGCAGCATGAGCGCAACAGTGGCCCGAAGGCCGCTTATCGCTAAGATCGGGCCATGCATGCTGTCGCGGTTTTGGCGTTCGATCGGATCAGCCCGTTCCATCTGTCGGTGCCGAGCCTGGTGTTCGGGCGCGTCGGCGCGGGCGGGGATGCGCCATATCACGTGGATGTGTGTGCGGAGCGGCCCGGAATCATCTCCACACCAGCGGGATTCGACATCATCGTGCAGCACGGGCTGGACACCCTGGAGCGCGCCGAGACGGTGATCATCCCGAGCTGGCAGCGCGGACAGCAGCTCACCGAGCCGACCCGTGCGGCCCTGCATCGCGCGCACGCCAATGGTTCCCGAATTGTCGGTCTATGCCTGGGTTCGTGGGCGATCGCCGACAGCGGCCTGGCCGACGGCCGGGAGATCACCACGCACTGGTCCGCCGCCGCCGAGCTGGCCCGCGCCTATCCGGCGGTGCGGGTCCGCGCCGACACCCTGTGGTCCGATCACGGCGATCTGATCACCTCCGCCGGTGTCGCCGCCGCCCTGGACTGCTGCCTGCATCTGGTGCGCAGCGATCTCGGCAGCAGGCATGCCACCGAACTGGCGCGCGCCCTGGTGCTGGCCCCGCACCGCAGTGGTTCACAGGCGCAGTACATTCCGGTCGCGGTTCCCGAGGCGATCGATGACGACCCCATCGAGCATGCGATGGTCTGGGCGCGAACACATCTCGACGAACCCGTCGATCTCGATACCTGGGCGCGCACCGCTCTCATGTCGCGCCGCACCTTCACCCGTCGCTTCCGCGATCGCACCGGTTCCAGCCCGCAGCAGTGGTTGCTGCAACAACGCCTGGACCATGCTCGCCTGTTGCTGGAGTCGACCGATGACACCATGGAACGCATTGCCGCCGAATCGGGTCTGGGTACCGCGGTGAATCTGCGTCATCACTTCCATCGCCAGCTCGGGACCAGCCCGGCGACCCACCGGTCGCTGTTCCGGCGCACGGTTATAGGTTCTCGATCATGAGGATTCAGCTGGGTGACAACGCGCCGCAGATCGACGAGAGCGCGTGGATCGCGCCCAATGCGACGGTGATCGGCCGCGTGCGGCTGGAAGCCGATGTGAGCGTGTGGTATTCGGCGGTGTTGCGCGGGGACATGGAGGAGATCACCGTCGGCAAGGGCACCAATATCCAGGACGGCTGTGTGCTGCACGCCGATCCCGGCTTCCTGTGCACCGTGGGCGCGGGAGTTTCGGTGGGGCATAATGCGATTCTGCACGGCTGCACGGTCGGTGACGATGTGCTGGTCGGCATGGGTGCGACGGTGCTCAATGGCGCGGTAATCGGCGCGGGCAGTCTTATCGCGGCGAATGCGCTGATTCCGGAGGGTGCGCAGATTCCGCCGGGATCGCTGGTGGCGGGTGTGCCGGGCAAGGTGCGGCGCGAGCTGGGCGAAGCCGAGCTGGATCGGATTCGACTGAATGCGGCAGTCTACCTGCACAACACGATCCTGCACCGTAATGGTCAAGAGGTGTGACAACGGCGAGCGTGTGAGAACTCCCACACTGAATAATCGACCATATCGGACCGCTGTTAGCATTCGACGAAGCGTTCCCGGCGGCCCGGGCTGTGCCGCCGCTAGCCGGGTGCGTGCTCTGGGCTAGCAGGAGGTTTCATACGGTGTCGTACGAGCAGAACGGTATGCACCGACGGCGGATCAGCGTCGCCGACATTGCGGATCAGCCGGGGGGTATCGAGGCGCTGCAGCGCCGGGTTCACGAATTACGTTCCAATGGAATCGATTTCGCCGCGAACGCGATAGAACGCGAGATGGCGGCGCTCGAGGTCCAGTGACTGGACAGTAGGTTCACGGCGAGGCTTCGGCGCGCACGCCGCGATGCGATAATGCGGTTGACCTTTTCCGCCATGGCCGTCGTCACCGCAGTGCAGCGGGTGCCAACCGACTCGACTGGAGACTCGATGCCGTCCGTGCCCGCCATCCTGCAGCGCATTCTGGAGAAGCCGCGCGCAGAAGGCGAACAGTTGCTGGAGAGTGCGCTCTCGGCCTTCCTGGACTTCGGTATCAAGCGAACCAGTATGGGAGAGATAGCACGTCGCGCGGGCATCAGCCCGGCGACGCTGTACCGCCGCTTCGAATCCAAGAACGATCTGGTCGAAGCGGTGGGCGTGCGTGAGGCGCAGCAGTTCATCGCCGAGATCGATGAGCGGGTACAGCAGGTCTCACACAATGGGCAGAACGGTGAGGATCAGCTGGTCGAGATCTTCGTCGCCTTCATTACCAATCTGGCCAATAACAAACTGCTGCAACGACTTCTGCGCACCGAACCCGATGTGATCCTGCCCCGGCTCACCACCGATGCCGGACCGGTGCTCGCGGTGGGCCGCACCTATCTGGCCGAAAAGCTGCGCGCGCTACAGGAATCGGGCAGCGTACCGGATTTCGACGCCGACCTGGTCGCGGAAGTCCTTGCCCGCCTGGGGCAGTCGCTGGCGCTCACCCCGGACGGCCTGATCCCGCTCGGTGACGAGCAGGCCGCCCGCGAATTCGCCCGGCGCACAGTACTTCCGATGATCGGCGTTCAACCGGCCTGACGCGTGGTGCGCCGCCCGGCGAAGCGGCGCATGATCGGGACATCCACGCAGTGGTACAGCAGAGCGCCCAGCGCGAGTGAGACCACCAGGCTCAGCACCGCGAACCCGGCCCAGCCGAGGACACCGAATTGCCTGCCGCCGATGAGATATCGGGTGATCACCACCATCACCGGCAACTGCACCAGATAGAACGCGAAGGTGACATTGCCGAGCCATACCAGGCGTGGATGCGAGGTGATTCCCTTGATGCCGTGCATATCCCGCGCGCCGAAGGTGGCGACCACCGCCGTCATCGGTGCGAGCACGAGCGCGGACATCTTGTAGTTGACCGGCACCACCCAGGTCGCCGCATACGAGAGCGCGAGTACCAGCAGCGGAATCGCCAATCGCGTATTGCGCCAACGTCCTTCGAGCACCATGCGCGCGGCCAGTACGCCGAGGTAGAACTCCGGTAGTCGCGAGGCCGGAAAGGTGTAGCTCAGCCAATACGACGGCGAGACCGGGATATCCGGCTGCGCGAACCACGCGGGCGAGGAGTGCAGTTCGTAGTACGGCGAGGTGTCACCCGGAACCAGCCGGGGCACAAAGACATTCGCTGTGCCCTTGGGTCCGGGCACCCACAGGTAGTACGCGGTATGCAGCGCCACCACGAAGAGCAGAATCACGGCCGTGGCAAGCAGCAGTCGCCGGGTCGGTATGCGCCGAATCAGCGGTAGCGCCAATGGAAAACTCAGGTAGAACAGCACCTCAGCCGCCAGCGACCAGGACGGCACATTCAGCCCGCCCACCGTGGTCCACTTCGGCACCCAGGTGTGAATGAGCAGCAGATTCGGGGCCCACACGACCAGGCGGTGCAGCGGAACCCCCGCTGCCACAATGAATGCCGCCGCACCGAGCACATGCGTCGGATAGATCTTGAGCACCCGCCGCCGATAGAATCCGCGTACCGAATTCCCGGGCCGGAACGACCAGTAGATGATGAACCCCGACAGTACGAAGAAGAACGTGACGCCCGCGGCCCCCAACTGCATGGGAATCCACTGGTGAATCGTCCGGAACAACTCGGACTTCTGAAACGGATACACCGGCAGGAACACCAGCGCGTGCACCAGGAACACCGCACACGCCGCCCACCACCGCGCCCCCGTCAGCGACGGCAGCGCCGGTCGCTCCCGATCCGCCCGCGCCACAACACTTTCCGACCCGGAACCGTCTGTCAGTTCGATTCCCGTGGTCGTCATCGGCCGTACCTCTCGTAGAGGGCGTTCGCGACGACCGCGTCACCGCGGGTGGAGGGGTGGAAGGGCAGTCCGCCGATATCGGTGCGGTAGTCCAGGACTCCGTTCAACCATGGTTCGGCGGAACACAATCCGTGTCCGAGCGTGGATGTGCGGGTGTCGAGGAAGTCGATTCCGAGTAGCTCTGCGGCCTCGCGTTGCGCGCGGTTGATGCGATCGAGGTATTCGATGGCCGCGCGCCCGCGCGGTTGGATGAAGGGTGCGATGCCGAAGAGGTTGATACACACGGTGTCCTGGCCGGACGGGAACAGTTCCGGGTATCCGACCAGCACTATGCGCGCATTGGGTGCGTAGTACTTGATGTAGGTGACCACATTGCCGATGCGCTGTGCGAAGGTCGCGCCGGACACACCCCGGTAGTCGGTCATCCGGCCCTGTTCGGCCGCCTCCGGCCCGCAGCCGTCGATCAGGTTGAAGATGCATTTCTGCAGCGACCACCACATGATCATGTCGGTGGCGCCCCAGCGGTCATTGAGCCCGATCTGCAGCGTCACCAGTTTGGTGCGCGGCCCGAAAGCTCCTGCCTTATCGGCTTTTCGGGCCTCCATGGCGAGCGTGTATCCGGGCGGAGTATCGATGGAGGCGCCCGGGCAGGAGGCGTCCAGATAGTCGTCGGTCCGCATCAACCGGACCAGTTGCGCGGGCCAGGCGGTATCGCCGTGCACGCATTGAACCTCTTCGGAGAGGAAGTCCCACTTGTTGGCGGTGAACGAATCACCCAGCACCACAAGCTCTTTGCCCGCGGGTGCGGGGTCGGCCCCGGAGCTGCCGGATCCACTCACCGCGGCGGCGATGGCCATGGCGACCGCGCACGCCCATCGCCCGCTATTGCCGAACACCGGACGCCCCCTCAGTACCCGGCACGCGGTTCGAATCCGGGGACGTCCAGGGTCGGCGGTGCGGGCTTCTGCACGGTCTGCGCGGGTTCCTGCTGTACCGGCTTGGGCGCGACCGGCTGCGGTGCGGGCGGCTGTGCGGGCGCGACCGGTTGCGCGGCAGGCGCTTCCGTTGTCGCGGGTGCCGGGCTGCTCGCAGGTGCGGCGCTGATCATGGGTGCGGCGCTGGTCGCCGGCACCGCGGTGGTGGTGGTCGGGCTCGGCGATCCGCCCGAATCGGTGCTGTTCGCGCAGGCCGCCGCCCCGCCGATCAGTAGTACTGCGCCGACCACGGTCGCGATGGCGCGAACGGTGGATCGGATTGGGGCACAAGACTTCATGGAGACCCTCGAATCATGAACTGAAGTGTTCGCTATTCACTTCAGCGGAAGTGTACAAAGCCGCAGCCCCGCACCACCCCGATTCGAGTAATCCCTCCCGCCCCCAATTCCTGGGGCCGGAGTCGGGCAGACTGACGCCATGGAGCTCCACGCCGCCGTGCGAACCACCCGAACCCGACTAGCCGCCTG
This sequence comes from Nocardia sp. SYP-A9097, assembly GCF_009649815.1. Taxonomy (GTDB): domain Bacteria; phylum Actinomycetota; class Actinomycetes; order Mycobacteriales; family Mycobacteriaceae; genus Nocardia. The sequence continues at coordinate 30,663 of NZ_WJIC01000024.1, read as the reverse complement.
GTTCCCGCGCCGCCGCGTCGCCAAAATCCTGATCACCGTCGTCGCCGCCACCCTACTGCTCGGCCTCGGCTCCATCGCATGGATTCACTTCAGCACCCGAAACTTTCAGTACACCGCCGACAATGCGCCGCAAGCCGAGGTGGCGATAGTCTTCGGCGCGGAGGTCTACCGCAGCGGAAAACCCTCGCCCTACCTCGCCGCCCGGCTGGATCTGGGCCGCACCCTGCTCGAATCCGGCAAGGTCAAGGCCCTGCTGCTGACCGGCGACAATGGCCGCGCCAGCTATAACGAGCCGGAAGCCATGCGCGCCTATCTGATAGAGCACGGCGTCCCCGCCGCCAAGATCGCCCTCGACTACGCCGGTTTCAGCACCTACGAATCCTGCGCCCGCGCACACGATGTTTTCGGCGTCCACAGCGCCGTAGCGGTGACCCAGGACTTCAGTGTCCCCCGCACCATCGCGCTGTGCCGAGCCGTCGGCATCGACGCGGTCGCGGTCGGCGATACCCCGCAACCGCACAGCGACGTCTACCGAAAGTGCTGGCTGCGTGATCAATTGGCGGCCACGAAGGCGGTCTACTCCATCCTGTTCCGCCCCGAACCCACCTTCCTCGGGAAACAGGAAACCTCCGTGCGCGACGCCATGGCCGCGCCCTGATCCCGTCCAGCCGCAATTGAAAAGCCGGTAGCGGATCCCTACTTCCGCTACCGGCGTTTCCCTCAGGCGGCTACCACCGCCGCGAATCACATATTGGCCACCGTCATCGCGGCGCTACCGGCCGCTCCCGAGGCAATGGCACTACCCGTGCACAACGCCGTGAGCAGAATCGCTATAAGCATTCAGGGAACCTTTCGAGCAGTACGTAATCTTCGAGGGTGTCTGATGAGGACATTTCGAAAAGTACTGCCCGGCAAGGCTTTATCAGATACCCTGTGCGATTCTCCCGGTAACCTCCATGGCGATCCCCAGTAACCTCTAAGCCACTCGCCGAACCCTTTTGTGCTAGGCCGAGAAGGTTGCGCCGGTGCGATTCTCAGTCGCGGGCACGGACTTCCAGGATCTGCAGCGCGCGGCCGATGGGGCCCTGCTCGTCGTGCAGGACGGTGGAGCACATGCCGACACCGTCGGGGCCGATCGAGGTCGCGACCGACAGGCCGATCCATTCGGAGACCGGCAGACGGAAGAGATCGACGGTGAGATCGGTGTTGAGGAAGGTGTAGTGCGCCGGATCGAGTTGCGCGCCAATACCATTGGCGATATCGGCGACCGCGAAAACGGTGCCGATCGGAGTCACCGGCTCACCATCCACCACCGCACTGTGCGAGCGCACCCAAACATGCCGCGCCCCAGCGGATTCGGGCAGCACCCGAATATCGACGGTCCGCACATAGCCGACATCCCACCCGGCCGGAACATCCCAGCTGGCCTCTGTCGTAGGCGGCACGGGAGGTAGCGGAGCATCTGCCGCCAATGCGACACCGGCAGTATCGGTGGTAGCGATCCGCCAAGCACTGGCCTTGGCGACCACGCGCCGAGTCCCATCGGGCAGTAGCGCGGCAAGCTCGGCCGCGACCAATTCGATCCGCTTGCCCGGCCGCTCAACCCAGGCCCGCACATCGACTTCCGCCACCGGAATCGGCCCGAGAATCTCCATGGTCAGCCGCGTAACCCGCATCCCCTCGCGCGGCGAGCACTGCTCCACCGCACGAGCCAGCAATGCCGAAGGCGGCGCACCATGCTGCATGGTGTGCGCCCACACGCTCACCGCGGATTCGGTGGCCAGAAACCGCTCATACCCACCATCCACCGCCCCCAGCGGCAGGAAATAAGCAGGCGTAGCCACCCGATCGCCGGTCTCGGCGTCATCCGTCCAGGTCGTCTCACTCACTCGGCTCACCGCGCCAACGTACCAACCCGTTCGACTTGCTAATCAACCCGAGCCCACCGCAACTCGGTCACCCGATCACCAGGCACTCCCCGTGCCGGCCACTCGACCGATACCACGCCCATTGCCTGGTGATCTTGGTCTTCCATGATCGACGGGACCTCGGGGCGGCGGCCTCTCGCACGATGCCTCCGCCAAGTCCCGTTGATCATGGTCGATGTCATGGGAAACGGGCGGAGACCGTGCGCTGAGGCACGGTCTCCGCCCGTTTACGGTTGGGGTCGAAAGGTGTTGCTACGCCTCGATTTCGGTGCGGTCACCGCTCCACAGGGTGTGGAACTTGCCGGGGAGGTCGATGCGCTCGTAGGTGTGGGCGCCGAAGAAGTCGCGCTGGCCCTGGGTGAGGGCGGCGGGGAGGCGCTCGGCGCGGAGGGCGTCGTAGTAGGAGAGGGAGGAGGCGAAGGCGGGGACCGGGATGCCGAGCAGGGTCGCGGTGGCGACCACGCGACGCCAGCTGTCGATGGCGGTTTCGATGGCCTCGCGGAAGTACGGGGCCAGGATCAGGCTGGGCAGATCCGGGTCGGCGTCGTACGCGTCCTTGATGCGGTTCAGGAAGCGGGCGCGGATGATGCAGCCGCCGCGCCAGATGGTGGCCAGGTCGCCGGGGTGCAGATCCCAGTTGTATTCGGTGCTACCGGCTTCGATCTGGTCGAAGCCCTGCGCGTAGGCGACGATCTTGGAGGCGTACAGCGCCTGGCGGATGGCCTCGGTGAATTCGGCCACGTCCGTGGGCTTTTCCGACAGCTGACCCGAGGCCAGGCCTTGCGCGGCCTTACGCTGGGCACGCGAACCGGAGAGGGCGCGGGCGAACACGGCCTCGGCGATACCGGTCACCGGCACACCGAGATCGAGCGCGGACTTGACCGTCCAGCGGCCGGTGCCCTTCTGCTCCGCGGCATCGACGATCACATCGACCAGGGGCTTACCGGTCTTGGCGTCGACCTGGTTGAGCACCTCGGCGGTGATCTCCACCAGGTAGGACTCCAGTTCGCCGGAGTTCCAGTCGGTGAACACGTCCGCGATCTGCTTGGCATCGAAGCCGAGGGCATCGCGGAACAGGTTGTACGCCTCGCCGATGAGCTGCATATCGGCGTACTCGATGCCGTTGTGCACCATCTTCACGAAGTGGCCGGAGCCGTCGGGTCCGATATGGGTGCAGCAGGGCACGCCATCGACCTGTGCCGCAATGGATTCCAGCATCGGGCCGAGGGACTCGTAGGACTCCTTCGGACCGCCCGGCATGATGGCGGGGCCGTTGAGCGCGCCCTCCTCACCACCGGAGATGCCCGCGCCGACGAAGTTCAGCCCGCGCGCGGCCATGGCGGCCTCGCGGCGAATGGTGTCGGTGTACAGCGCATTACCGCCGTCGATAATGATGTCGCCAGGCTCCATGGCCGCGGCGAGCTCCTCGATCACGGCGTCGGTGGCATCGCCGGCCTTCACCATGATCAGGACGCGGCGCGGCTTCTCCAGCGCGGCCACGAACTCCTCGACGGTTTCGGTGCGTACGAAATCGCCGTCGCCGCCGTGCTCGGCGAGCAGCGCGTCGGTCTTCGCGACACTGCGGTTGTGCAGCGCGACGGTGTACCCGTTGCGTGCGAAGTTGCGGGCGATATTGCTACCCATGACCGCCAGGCCGGTGACGCCGATCTGGGCGCGCGCTGTAGAGGTCGCCATAAAACAGCCTCTCTCCATTCGACAGATGTAGTTGCGTGGCCGCACGAACGGGGTTCGTCGGCGGCACCCCGGAAACGTGCGGAACGCCTGTCCTTTTCTACCGCACGCCCGAATCGTCACCCAGCGCGGATGCTGATGGTCGGCCCGGACGCCGCACTGCCTCCTGAACAAACACCGAGCAGCCCTGTCGAACAAACGCCGAAGCGGGGTGAGAATCCGGGTCCGCGGCGCGTAGCCTGGGCGTGTGCCTCTCGACCACGGTGATCCCGGTGATGCCCCCTCGACCCCGCAGCCGTTGACCGCGGTCGTCAACGACCGGCGGCCGACTCCGGCGGAGGAGGCGAGAAGTGTTGTGGCGGCGACGAATACCGCGACATTGGCTTCGCTGAGCGCCGACGGTGCACCGTGGGCGTCATTCGTCACCTACGGTCTGCTCGATGGTCAGCCGGTGCTGTGTGTTTCGCGGCTGGCCGAGCACGGGCGCAATCTCGCCGGTGACGCACGGGCCAGCCTGTCGATCGTCACGCCGGATCTGCCATCCGATCCGCTGGCCGGGACCCGGGTGACGCTGGCGGGACGGGTCGAACAGCCGCAGGGTGAGGAGGCTGCCGCCGCGCGCGAGGCGCATTTGGCGGCGGTGCCATCGGCCAAGTACTACATCGACTTCAGCGATTTCACCGTCTGGGTGCTGCGGGTGGAGCGGGTGCGCTGGGTGGGTGGCTACGGCCGCATGGACTCGGCGACCGATACCGACTACGCGGCCGCCGGTGCGGACCCGATTGTTTCGGTGGCCGGTCGCGCCATCGCACACCTCAATGACGACCACGCCGACGCACTGCTGGATATGGCCAAGGCGCGCGGCGGCTACCCCGATGCGACTTCAGCGATCTGCGAACGTGCCGACCGCTACGGCCTGGATCTGCGAGTCACGACTCCGCGCGGAATTGCCGTCACCCGCGTCGGCTACCTGTCCCCGATCGATTCGATCGTTGAACTCCGTTCGGCGACAGTCGAATTGACCAAGGCATCCCGAGCAAGCTGAGCTCAGTTGATGTCGTTGATGCAGTAGCCCTCGGGCCCGATGGTCGTCTTGAACACCATCGGCTGCGCCACACCCGAGGAGTTCGTCACCGACGCCGACACATCGACGTCGGAGATCCCCGCCGACTTCGAGGTCAGCTGACCGAAAGCGGTTGTCCCGGTAAGCCTTCCGGGATTGTTCGCCAGTACCGATCCGGCACAGACCAGCGGATACCTCCCCTCGACATCGTCCTTGTCGACCGGATTGCCGGTCCACCGGGACAGGTACCGCTGCACCGTGTACCGCGCATCGGCTTCATTGAAGGTGCTGGCGGCACCGGCCGGAGCAACACGCGGACAGGCATACCCCGAAGCGATCTCACTCCGTTTCACGCTGACCGTCTGCACCGGCCCCTTCCAGATCACCGCGAACTGCCCGTCGATCCCAGGCTGCGCGACCGCCGCCAGAATCCCGTCCTTATCGGCATACATACTCCGGACATTCTGCGGCTCGATGGTCCAGCACTTGCGCACCAACTGCTCGATATCAGCCCCGACCAGATCCCGCACCCAGGGCTGTACCGCCTTGGCCGCGTTCGGATTCCCGGGCACCTCCCCCACCGTGACACTCGCGGCGGGCACACTCGTCCCGGCGGCGGCGCCCGTCGTGGTGACCGCCACCGTCGAACTCGGCTGCGACACAACCGATGTCACCGAAGGCGACACCGACGACGTATGCCCCGCATGCTCATCGGCCGCCGTACCGCAGCCACTCAGTAGAGCGCACGCCACCAACCCGAACGCCCCGTACCCCGCACGTGTGATCACCAGCACAATGCTAGCGATGAACACCCTCGAAGTAGGGCCGACCTCGAAACATGACTCGTCCAGGAGGATTCATGCCCGCCCCCAGCGGAAGTCGGCGCCGCGGCGCTCGCGGCGATCCGAAATCGGGTGGTCGGGTAGGCGGGCGCGCCGATACAGTGCGGGCATGACGCGTTTGAATCAGATTGTCGCCGTGGAGAAGGGGATCAAGTCCCGCACTTTTTCCGAGCTCACCGAGGCCCATCACCAGTTGGCCAAGAACCCACTGCTGAGCGGGATTTCGCGGACCTACCGCCCCAAGGACGAGGAGGGCGAGCAGCTGCCGCCCGAATCGACTCGGGTGCAGGTGAAGTCGGAGGCGGTGCTCCAGACCACGGCGGAGATTCTGACCAAACTCTTCGACGTGGTCGCGACGAAGGATTGGGCGAACTGCACCGCGACAGCGGATGTGGTGGTGGATGGACGTACGCTGGTGAAGGACGCACCGGTCACCTATCTGCTGTTCCTGGAGAAGCAGCTGGTCGATCTGCACACCTTCGTGCGCAAGCTGCCGGTGCTGGACGCCTCGGAGTCCTGGGAGTACGACGCCTCCGCGGACTGCTATGCCACCGAGCCCGTACAGACGGTGCGTACCAAGAAGATTCCGCGCAACCACGTGAAAGCCGAAGCGACGGAGAAGCATCCGGCGCAGGTCGAGGTGTATCACGAGGATGTGGTGGTGGGGTACTGGCGCACCATCAAGTTCTCCGGGGCGCTGCCCGCCAAGCGGGTCAACGATCTCACCGAGCGGGTCGAAAAGCTGCAGCACGCGGTGAAGTTCGCGCGCGAGGAGGCCAATAACGCCGAGATTACCCAGCGCAAGCCCGGCGAGGAAGTCTTCGGATATTTGTTTGGCTGAGGAGTGCGACACCGGCTAATGTCGGTGTCGCGCATGAGCGCAAGCTGAATCAGAAGTTCAATGTGACTGGCACACAGGCACAGTGGGGGTTCGAGTCCTCCTCCCGCCACTCGCGGCGGGATAGCCCAACCGGCAGAGGCACCCGTGTCATCAAACTCACGTTATCGCTCCAGTTTCAGTATTTTCCGCCGAACGCCGAATCGAGGGAACGGACTTCAAGCGTAGAGGTTGCGGGTTCAACTCCTGCCGACCCAGCCACCAATGGGTCGTAGCTCAATCGCAGAGCGCTACGCCTTCAAACTGAGTTCGTTCTTAAACGTGTCGGCGTGTTGCAAATGGGCGGACACCGAGGCCCCGGGGCAGGCTAGTCCCCGGGGCTTCCCCGTCTCATCGTCTCATCACACCGAGCGGCTGCCCGGACAGTCGGCGCGCCCGGTCACCACCAGGGGTTTTCACGATCCGTGCCACGAGTTCTCCCGAAACCGCCCCGAAACGAGAACACGTTCTATACGATGCGATCCGTTGAATTATGCCCTTTTTCATGTCGCCGATCGGAATTCCTTTAACGGGAGAAACGAAGTGACATGACATATTTTCACAAGTTTTCCAGAAACCCTGGACGATCGTCCAGCTATCGGGTTAACTCATCCGCAAGCGGCCTGTCACCAGTCAATGGAGGCGGGCCGCTCATCGATGAGGAAATTGGTTCCGGCGCCATCCGGGACCGCTGGAAGGAAACATGCTTCAGACTTCACGATTGGCCGCCGGAATCGCGGCCTCCACCCTGATCATCGCGGGCGCGAGCGTCGCACTCGGCACGGGTGCGGCGTCGGCCGATACCTCCACCTGCGCGATTTCGAGTCACGACACCAAGCAGGACATCAGCACCGTCGGTATCACGCACGTGTACGACAAGACCGCCAGCGCCGCCACCATCGGCGTCGGCACGACCGTCACCTACACAATCGTGGTGGGCACCACCAGTATTGGTAACCCGTACGTAAATACCATTACCGATTACCCGCCGACCGGTTTCGCGGCACCGGTCAAGACCACCATTACCGCGTACCACGCAATTGGCGGTCAGACCGAAGAAGCCGTGACGCCCGAACCGAATGGTGGCGGCTGGAAGGTCACCAGCACCGGCTGGTTCGTCAATTCCGGTAACCCGGTCACCATGAAGATCACCTACAACGTGCCGAGCAGCGTCAAGGCCGGGCAGATGATCACCTCCGGCGGTATCGGCGTGGCTGGCACCGTCGGCGTCGGCGCCAGCTTCCCCAACCTGACCGCGTGCTTCACCGCCCGCGCCGCCAACCCGGGCGAGTCGGTGCAGGGCAGCATGAGCAATAACGGCCTCGGCTCCTCCGACGGCCAGCTCAGCTCCACCGGTTCGGTCACCGACATTCTCAGCGGTGTGCTGAAGAACCTGATCGGCAGCTGATCCCCTCCCGTGGCCGGTGTGGTGTGACCGCATCGGCCACGGTCCGGGTACCATCCGGAATTCCGGTATCCGCCAATCACTTTCGAGGAACAAAGTTCTTGCTCGCGCGTAAATCCGCGGTGCTGATCGCAGCCGCCGCCCTCGCCCTGTCGCTGTCGTCGGGCCTGCCGGGCTCCGTGGGGAAATCCCATGCCGAAGCCGCGGCCCATCTGGACCACATCGATCGCGACGGACAACGCCAGCAGGTCTTCTACGTGTACTCCGCGGCGATGGATCGCATTATCCCGCTGCAGATTCTGACCGCCTTCGATACCAGCGCACCCCGGCCGACCCTGTATCTGCTCAATGGCGCGGGCGGTGGCGAGGATCTCGCCAGCTGGTACAACCAGACCGATATCGTGCAGTTCCTCGGCGACAAGAATGTGAATGTGGTGACCCCCGCGGTGGGCGCGTTCTCGTACTACACCGATTGGCAGCGTGATGATCCCAAACTCGGCCGCAATATGTGGGAGACCTTCCTGACCCGGGAACTGCCGCCGATCATCGACGCGACCCTGCACACCTCGGGAGTCAATGCGATTGCCGGGGTTTCGATGTCCGCGACGTCGGTGCTGTACATGGCGGGCACGGCCCCCGACCTCTACCGCGCGGTCGGCTCCTACAGCGGCTGCGCCTCCACCACCGATTCCTTCGGCCGCACCTATATCGATCTGGTGCTGGCCCGGGCCGGTGCCAGCCCGAAGAATATGTGGGGCACCGACGATGATCCGGACTGGCGCGACCATGACGCGATCATCAATGCGGAACGCCTGCGCGGCAAGGCAATCTATCTCTCCAGCGCGACCGGCCTGCCCGGTGAGGCCGAGGCCATCGAGCCGCCGTACTCCGCGGGGCAGATCGCGACCAAGGCCAATCAGATGGTGCTGGGCGGGCTCATCGAGGCCGCGACCAATTCGTGCACGCATCGCCTCGTCGATCGGCTGACCGAACTCGGCATACCGGCTCAGGTCGAATACCGTGCGGCCGGATCGCACACCTGGCATTACTGGGAGCAGGATCTGCATTTGTCCTGGCCCATGTTCGCGGCCGCCCTCGGCATCTCCTGAGGCGCGCGACAATTCGCCCATAGGTGGCCAAACACGTAGGTGTGCACGTACTCCGCGCCGCGCGGTGTGTCACTGCCCTGAACAGGCCCGTCACGGCGCTGCTCCGCCGGTCGGCCGGGCGACCGCGAATCATAATGCGGCAATCTGCTGGCAAGCGTCGACCGAACCGGCCGGATTATTGGTATGTTCGGCCCGGCGCGCCCACCGTCTGTCGGTAATTCGCTTGTACCGGAGCACCATCGGGGAGGCGGGTGCGCATGCCGAAGTGTTGCCAACCCACGTCTGCGGAGAAGATCTGCCAACAATGTACGGTCCGAGCAAGGAGTGATGCGCCTTGTCCTTTGGAACAACACAGGCTTTGAGAATGGTATGCGCCGCAGCCGCGTCGACCGTGGCTGTAGCGGCTGGGTTGCTGTCGGTCGGGACACCGGTGGCAAATGCGGCACCCGGGTGCCCGGATCTGAATGTGGTGGCCGTACCCGGCACCTGGGAAACGAGCCGCGATGATTCCGGACCGACCGGAATGTTATCCATCGTTACCCGTGGGCTACCTAGAAATGTGCGTACCGATTACGTCGGGTACGCGGCCACCGCGCTGCCGTGGGAGGGCGAGGTGTACGGCCGCTCCAAGAGGGAGGCCGTCACCAATGCCCGCGGCATCATCGCGGATATGGCAGCACGCTGCAGCGCAACGCGTTTCGCGCTGATCGGCTACAGCCAGGGCGCGGACGCGGCCGGTGATCTGGCCGCCGAGATCGGTACCGGGCACGGCGTGGTGCCACCCGACCGCGTGGTCGCGGTCGGGCTGATCTCGGATCCGCGCCGCTCCCCCACCGATGCGCTGATCGGCCCGGCGGTACCCGGCACGGGGGCGGGCGGGGCACGGGTCGGCGGCTTCGGCTGGCTGAGCCCGAATGTGCGAACCTTCTGCGCGGCGGGCGATCTGTACTGTTCGGTGCCGGTCGATGATCTCGCCGGGCGCTTCGCCGGATTCGCGACGCAGCTGTCCGCACCGGATCCGCTGCAGATCGGCAATTACATCATCACCATGCAGTCCATCCTCGCCGAGGCGCTACTGCCCGGCTGGTCGGCCATTATGTCCGCGCCACCGGACAATCCGGCCGGGGAACAGTGGACCAAGCAGGTACAGCAGTTCCTCAGCTCCGGTGTCCACCAGTCGTATCCGCGATATGTGGTGGATGGCAATGGCGCGACCGCGACCGTATGGCTGCACAATTGGCTTTCGGACGTGGCAGCGGGCTGATCTCGGCCCGACAGCGGGGCCCGGCAACCGATTCGGTTGCCGGGCCCCGCTTTTCGGCTTTCCGTCAGGAGGCGATGCGCGCCGGCTGGCCCAAATGCGCCGGCATGGAGGAGTATCCGCGCAGCGTGAACAGCGGGCGGCGGTGCGGTTCGGCGGTCAGCGTCAGATCCGGGAAGCGTTCGAAGAGCGCACGCAGGGCGAAGATGCCCTCCATCCGCGCCAGACTCGCACCCAGACAGGCGTGGATGCCACTCGAAAACGACAGGTGGTCTTTGGCATTCGAGCGGGTGACATCGAAGGCATTCGGGCTCTCGAACACACCCGGATCGCGATTCGCGCCGCCGAGGGACATCACCACCAGACTGCCCTTCTTCAACTTCACGCCCGCGATCTCGGTGTCGGACAAGGCAAGTCGGGCCGCGGCCTGAATCGGGGCCTCGAACCGGAGCATCTCCTCGACCGCGTTCGGCCAGAGTTCGGGCTCCGCGCGCAGGATCGCCAACTGCTCCGGATTCGAAAGCAGATGCACCACACCGTTTCCGATGAGATTGACCGCGGTTTCGAAGCCCGCACCCATGAGCAGTGTCGCCGCGGACTTGAGTTCACCCTCGGTCAGATCTCCGGCGGAGACCAGACTGCTCAGAATGTCCTCGCGCGGTTCGGCCCGCAATCGGGCGATGTGCTCGTCGAGATAGCCGTCCATACCGCGCATGGACACCACCGCATTTCGCCACTGCGGCCAGGAGATACCGATATCCAGCATCGGGCTCACCACATCACCCCACGCCAGGAAGGTATCGCGGGACTCGTCCGGGAAGCCGAGCATCTCGGAGATGATGGCGATCGGCACATGCGCCGCGAAATCGTGGATCAGATCCGCCGACCCATCGGCGGGCAGGGCATCGAGCAACTCCGCGGTCACCGACTCCACCCGATCACGCAATCGGCCGATTGCCTTGGGCGTGAACGCTTTCGACACCGATTTGCGCAGCCGAGTGTGCTCCGGCGGATCACTGATCAGCATGGACGGCTTCTCCACCGGATTCGGCGGAATCGGCGCGCTATCGGCGATCCTGCGCACCACCCCGGTTCGTTCGAACCCGGTGATCCCGTACACGCCCCAATTGCTATCCCGCAGAATCGCCCGGCAAATCTCGTAATCCGCTGTGCCCCAGGCGATCGGACTCGACACCAGCCGCCCCCGCCCCCGCAACTTCTCGATCGGCGGAAACGGGTCCCGCAACCCCGCCGCACTCCCCATCAACTCCGCGAGCGGATCATCCCGAAACGTCTGCGCCCGAATCCCATACCGCGGCGCCCCCTGCTCCACCAGCCACCGTACCCAATACCGCGCACCGATCATCACAATCTCCCTCATCATCGGATGACCTACAACGCTACGGAAATCCGTTGCGCGGCAAAAGGTCCCAGAATATGGGGAGCTCGAGCGAAATCCGTCGGGCTAGGCCGGGTTCGGGGTTAGGCGGGCGCGGAGGAGGTTCTTCTGGATTTTGCCGGTGGGGGTGGTGGGGAGGGCATCCAGGAATTCGACTCGGGTGGGGATTTTGAAGCGGGCCAGGCGTTCTTGGACGAAGAACAGGACGTCGGCTTCGGTGAGGGTTGCGCCGGGGGCGGGGACTATGAAGGCTACGGGGGTTTCGCCCCATTTCTCGTGAGGTGCGGCTACTACCGCTACATCGCGGACACCGGGGGCTGCGGCTATGACCAGCTCCACCTCGCGGGAGTAGACGTTTTCGCCACCGCTGATGAGCATGTCCTTCTTGCGGTCTACCAGGGTGAGGAAGCCTTCGTCGTCGGAGCGGGCCAGATCGCCGGTGTGGAACCAGCCGCCGCGCATGGCTTGGGCGGTTTCCTCGGGGCGCATCCAGTAGCCGGCGAAGACATTGTCGGCTCGGACCAGGAGTTCGCCTACCTCGCCGAGCGGGACGTCGCGGTCGTGGTCGTCGACCACGCGGGTTTCGATACCGAAGAGCGGGCGGCCGATGGAGCCGGACTTATCGCGGACGTATTCGGAGTCCAGGACGGCGATCGAGGGGGCGCATTCGGTCATGCCGAAACCCTCGCGGAAGGGAATTCCGCTGCGGGACAGGAAGTCCAGGACCGCGGTGGGGGCGGGGGCACCGGAGGTGAGGGCGCAGTCCAGGGATGACAGGTCGTAGCGGTCCAGGTCGGGGACCGCCATGATGGCCTGCCACATGGTGGGCACCAGCAGGAGCTGGGTTGCCTTCTCCGCCACCACCGCGTCCAGCACCGCGACCGGATCGAAGGACGGCATGATCACATTGCGGCCGCCCACATAGATGAAAGGCAGTGTGTAGAGCCCCAATCCGCCGATATGGAACATCGGCAGGGCCGTCACGGTGACATCGCTCGCCCGCAATCCGAACGCCGAGGTCACCGCGGCCGCGTTGGCGCGCAGGTTCTCGTGGGTGATCATCGCGCCCTTGGGGCGGCCGGTGGTTCCGGAGGTGTACATGATCACCGCGGTATCGTGCCGATCCGCCATCGGGATCACCGGGGTCGGATCGGCGGTGGCCACCAGATCGTCGTACTCCTCGCCCAGGGCCACCACCGCACGCACCCGCACGCCGGGTTCCCGCACCGCATCCGCGACCTGGGGGAACGCCGCGTGCGCGAAGAGCAGTTCGGCACCGAGATCGGCCAGTACATAACCGATTTCGGAGGCGGTGAGCCGGACATTGATCGGCGTGAAGATCGCACCGAGCTTCGCGGTGGCGAAGAGGATTTCCAGGCACTCCACGGAGGTCGGAATCACCGCGGCAATGCGATCACCGCGCCGAATGCCGAAGCTGTCCCGCAGCCGGTTCGCCAATCTGTTTGCGCGGTCCTCGAATTCGCTATACGTCCACGAACGCGCACCGGATACGAACGCGACCTTGTCGCCACTGAGCCGGGCCCGCTGTGTGGCCCAGTCACCGATTCCCTGCATACTTCGATCCTTAGACGTGGGTTCGCGGCTGCTCAGCCGAGCTTGCTGGTAACACGATCGATGATCGCCGAAAAGTCCACGCTCGCGGGCAGAGTTCCGTAAACGCTGCCCCGATCGCCCCGGAGCCGGCTGGCGATGAACGCCTCGGCGACCGCCGGATGACCGTGCCGCACCAGCAGCGACGCCTGCAATACCAATGCCATATGCTCGATCACGCGGCGCGCGTTGACCTCGGCATTCACCAAATCCGTGAGCTCGGTACGGATTTCGGCGACCGCCTGCTCGATACTCGGTTCGGCACCGGCCAGCGCGACCTCTTCGAAGAAGCTCTCCACCGTATGCGGGCTCTTCACCATCGCGCGCAGTACATCCAGGGCCGCGACATTGCCGCTGCCCTCCCAGATACCGTTGAGCGGAGACTCGCGGAACAGTCGCGGCATCTGCGACTCCTCGATGAAACCGTTGCCGCCGAAGCACTCCAGCGACTCGGCCGCATGTGCGGGCCAGCGCTTGCACACCCAGTACTTGCCGATCGCCAGCGCCAGCCGCAGGAAGTCGGCCTCGGCCTTGTCACCCGCGGCGGCCCGGTCGTGCGCACCCGCGAGGCGCATCATGAGCAGCGTGGCCGCTTCGGACTCCACCGCCAGATCGGCGAGCACATTGCGCATCAGCGGCTGATCGATCAGGTATTTACCGAACGCCTGCCGATGCGTCGCATGATGCACGGCCTGTACGACGCCGCGGCGCATACCCGAGGCCGCGCCGATCAGGCAGTCGAGGCGGGTCATATTGACCATCTTGATGATGGTCGGCACGCCGCGACCCTCATCGCCGATACGCCAGGCGAAGGCGTTCTCGTACTCGATCTCGGCCGACGGGTTGGAGCGGTTGCCCAGCTTGTCCTTCAACCGCATCAGGCGTACCTCGTTGTGCGTGCCGTCCGGCAGCACCCGCGGCACCAGGAAGCAGGTCACGCCCGAATCCGTTTGTGCCAGAACGAGAAACAGATCCGCCATGGTCGCCGAGGTGAACCACTTGTGACCGATGAGCCGATACGTGCCATCGGGCTGCGCGATCGCGCGGGTGGTGTTGGCCCGAATATCGGAGCCGCCCTGCTTCTCGGTCATGGACATGGTCGCGAGCAGACCGGCCTTCGCCAGTGGCGGTCGCAGCCCGCCCTCATACGAGGCATTGGACAGTAGCGGCTCGTAAATCGCTGCCAGTTCAGGGTTTTCGCGCAGCGCGGGGATGGCCGCGTAGGTCGCGGAGATCGGGCAGGTGTGCCCGGCCTCGACATTGCTCCAGACGTAGAACTTGGCGGCGCGCGCCACATGGCTGCCGGTGCGCGGGTCGCTCCAGGGCGCACCGTGCAGTCCGTTCGCCACTGCCACGGACATCAGCTCGTGCCAGGCCGGATGGAATTCGAGGTCGTCGATGCGATGCCCGAACCGGTCGTAGGGCCGCAGGACGGGCGGATTCTCATTCGCGATCCGGCCCCACTCCTGCACCTGCTCGGTACCGGCCAGTTCGCCGAGCCGGCGCACATCCTCGACGGCCCACTCCGCGCCCTCGCGGACCAGTGCGTCGAGCAGGGTCCGATCGTCGGCGACATTGTGGCCGTACAGCGGTACGGACTGGTTGAACACCTCGTGTGTCTGCATGAGCGACTCCTTCGTCTGCTTGATTCGGACATTACGTTTTCCGAACAGCTGAAGTCAATACGTAATATTTTCCTCAGTCGCGGTGATCGACCTCCGGAATCGACACGAACTCGCCCTGATACGCCATCCATGCCGCATGCACCAGCCCCGCCGACCACGGATCCGGCCGAAGCTCTTGTGGCAGAACAGGATCCGCGAGCAGATGCCGCACGATCGCGGTGGCGACGGTGAACCGGTCCACCGGACTCTCGGCTCGCTCCATCAGCTCGAGCAGCCGCACCGAATCGGCCTCCCACGCCGGGAGATCCCACAGCGCGCCGAGCAATTCACCCGGATTACCCATCGGACTGCCCGTCAGCACCCGTACCGGCTCCGCCCGCATATCCAGCGGGCGCAGCAGATTCGCGGGCCGCATCCACACCCCCTCCCGCAACTCCGCCAACCGCAACCGCGACAGGCGCGACCGCAGTGACGCACGGTCGACGGGATCACGCCCGGTCCCGGTGATCACCACCATCTCCCAGTCCCCGTTCCAGGGCACCGTCTGCTGCTCGACCTCGTGCAATACCCGCTGCCGGCGCTCCAGCAGCCGCGCACTCAGCCGGAAGCCCTCCGCCGTGCGCAGCAACTCGTCCCCGGAAACCAATCGGCTCAACGCGACCCGCGCCGCCGACTCCTTGATCCCGAACGCGCCCGCCGCCCGCACCACCTGCGCCGGTGTCGGCCGCGCCGGATGATTACTCACCAGCAGACTCAGAATCACCCCCCGAGCCGTCAACCTGGGCAGATACGCCTCCAGGTCGAGCGGCGGAGCCTCGATCGCATCCTCCACGCCAGCCTCACTCCTCCTCACGCGACAGGGCAACCGGAACATTCCCTGCGATATGTCCCACCGTAAGGACCTCCGGCCGACATGGATTGCGGGGGTCGCGTCCCCGCGCCACACTCCGATGCCCTTCATGAGTATTCCGTTGGTCGTTCATTGGTGCCCGCCCGCATTCTCAGATCAGCCCGATCAACCCAGATACGAAGGATCGCACCGATGATCGCCGCATTCACTCGCACCGCCGCCCGGACCGCGCTCGCCGCCGCGGTCGCGGGAACCGCCGCCTTCGGGCTGTTCGGCACCATGGCCGTCGCCAATGCCGGAGGGGATTACGGGCCGGACACCTGTTTGGAGGGGTACGTATGGCGTGAAGCCAACTCCGCCGATCACGTGTGCGTCAAACCGGCCACCCGCGACCAGGCTCGGAACGACAACTCCGCGGCCGCGTCACGCAAGGCAGGTGGCGGGCCTTACGGGCCCAATACCTGTGTCAATGGGTTCGTTTGGCGCGAAGCCTACAACGGGGACGTCGTCTGCGTGACCACGGCGGTCCGTCAGCAGGCCAAGGACGACAATGCCGCGGCGGCGGATCGTAAAGCGTCACTGAACATTTGGCTCACCACGTACACCTCGGGCAACAAGTGCACCGGGAATGTCTGCACGGCGGTGTCCGATGCCGGGAGCCAGTTCAAGATCAATGGCGACCATTTCAACAATGGCACGGTCACCATCATCGTCAATCGCAATAACGGAGCACGTTTGGCGACCTACACGGTCAATGCCGGGCAGCACAACGGTTATGCGGGAGGGTCTTTTGGCTACGAGAGCAATATCTGGGATCCGACCACCGGATACCATGAAGCCTGCACCGGCGGCAACGACTCGTATGTCCAAGCGTACGACCCGAATTCGCAGCGCTGGTCGGGAAAGCTGGCATTCAAGCACGACTGCCACTCGTAGTATCGAAGCCGAACGCCGCACGGCCCCAATGGGATCGGGCGGCGTTCGCCGTGTCAGGCCAGTGCTTTGCCGAAGAAGGCGGCGGCCGCGTCGGCGGCGGGTTCGATCAGCCGCGGATCGTCATAGAAATCGATCTGACCGACCGAATCCAGCCACAGCTCCGACTTCTCGGATGTGACCGCACCGTAGAACTTTCGCGCCCACGGTGGGACCAGCGCGTGCTCGGAATGCACCAGCAGGAACGGCACCGTCAGCTGCTCGGCGGCCTCCTGGGCGTCGAAACCCGCTGTGTGCTCGAAGGATTCGACCGCGAAGGCATTGGTGTAGTTCGGGACCCCGCCACGCGGGGTGCCGTAGTAGTCGAATGCCTCATGCAATGGCATCGCCACATCGCCCAGGTCGGCGGCGACCGCCGGAATCGACTCGACGACGCCGTCCGCCAGTCGGCGTTCGCGGGCCAGGCGACCCCGCTCGAGCACGGCCGGATCGGGCGGATTGGCGGACGAATCCGCATAGACCCCGGCCACTCCGGCGAAAGCCCGCAGGCGTGCATCATCCGCGACGGCCCGCGCCATATACCCGCCACCCGCGCACACACCCAGCGCCACCACCGGTGTGCCTTCGAACCGCGCATCCGCCAGCAGCGCCGAGACCGCCGCGCTGATATCCGCGGCCTTACCCAGCGGATCCTCCAATTGCCTCGGCGTGCCCTCGCTTTCACCGAATGTCCGGTGATCAAAGGCCAGCGCCGCGAACCCGCGCCGCGCCAGCGCCTCCGCGTACACGCCCGCCGCCTGCTCCTTGACAGAGGTCAGCGGTCCGGTCGTGACCACCACCGCCGTCGGCGCGCCCACCGGCAGGTAGAGCGTGCCGACCAGCCGATCACCGGCACTGATGAAACTGAACGGAACTGTACTGACTGTCATCTCGCCATCTTCTCGGTCTTTGCCGAAGACCTTCTCCGGCAATGCGGAATCGACGGTAGGTCACGGTGACGGCCACCGGTAGAAGGCACCTCGAGGTACCCATCCGATCAGGTCGCCGACGCCACCGCCCACTCGCAGATGGCGGCAAGCGGCTGCTGCAACGACTTTCCGAGCTCGGTCAGCTCGTATTCGACATGCTGCGGCGCGGTCTCCTTGTACACATGCCGCAGCACCAACCCGTCCTCGATCATCCCGCGCAGTGTCTCGGTCAGCACCTTCTGCGTAATACCCGGCAGCCGACGCCGCAAATCCGCCGGCCGATGCGGACCATCCAGCAGCGCATAAACCAACAGAATCCGCCACTTCGCCGCCAGCCGCTCCAACGCCTGCCGCGTAGCACACGACTCCGTCAGCACATCCGGAATGACCAGTGCCATAGCTCCTCCAACAGGTTTCGGCCCCACCATTATCGACCACACTCGACCCGATCCGGCCACAGCGGCAGCAACCTCGGTAGGCTCGCACTCCATGGGCGATCTGCTTGTGCTGTGGGATATCGATCATACGTTGATCGAGAATTACGGTGTAAACAAAGAGATTTACGGCTGGGCGTTCGAGTTGCTGACCGGTACGCGTGCCGAGCATCGCGCCAGAACCGAGGGGCGAACCGAGCCCGAGATCATGCGAAACATGCTGATCGAGCACGGAATACAGCCGGCAGCCGACTATTCCGATCGAGTGCTGTCTGTGCTGGAGTCCGCAACGCTGTCGAGAATCGAAAAGATGCGCGAGCAAGGCCATGAGTTGCCGGGAGCGCGCGAAGCCCTGACTGCCCTGCGGTCGACACCGGGAATCATTCAGTCCGTCCTGAGTGGGAACATCAAACCCAATGCGATCACAAAACTTTCGGCATTCACCCTCAACGGATTCATAGATTTCGAAGTCGGTGGATACGGCTCCGATGACCATGTACGAGACAACTTGGTCGCCATCGCACAAAGACGAGCATCGGAAAAGTACGGTGACACGTTCGATAAAGCCAACACCGTCCTCATCGGGGATACGTCCCGAGATGTTCAGGCAGGCAGAAACGGTGGCGCGCACGTGATAGCAGTCGCATCCGGCGCCGAGAGCCCGGAAGAACTGCGGACCGCAGGCGCAGACCTGACCTTGCCAGACCTGCGGGACACGCAGGCTGTCATAGCAGCCGTCACAAGCTTCCAGCAAGCGAGAGGTTCACTCCTCTGACTGCCGACCGATACGACGACGAAGGGAGCTCGAGCATCATGCCCGAACTCCCTGTCTCGCAAGATAACTCGCCTAGGACTGGTCGAACTTCCCCGCTCGCACAGCGGTATTGAACGCATCCCACATCGCGGGCTCGAAGACGAAGACCGGACTGGCTGCCCCCAGCTTCGAGTCCCGCACCCCGACGGAGCCGCCGTTCAGGTGTGCGGCCTCTATACAGTCGCCGCCGGAATTGCTGTGGCTCGACTTGAACCACGTGGCTTCGGACAGTTCGATGTTCACTCGCCGAACTCCTTGGCTATCGACAGCATGAGCTGCCTGGTTGTGTCCTGGCTCAACGCTACCCGGCCGATCTCGGTGAACGCGTCGCGATACCGCTTCACTTCAGTCTCCCTCTCCAGGTAGAGATCACCCGCGTATCCCTCCACGAAGACTACCGGGGGTTCAACCAATCCGGTTGCGGGAAGACTCGGGAACTCCAGCAGCACAAAGGAACCGACGATGGATCCCAAATTTCCGCAAGCGGTACCGAGAGGGGCCACACGTATCGAGACATTGGCCATCTCGCTCACGTCAGCGAGGTGTCGGAGCTGGCCCGCCATCACCCCGCGACCTCCGATACAGTCCCGGAGAACCGCCTCCGACAGCACGACATCCACCGCGAAATCCGGATCTTCCAGCCGGGGTTGCCGACGAACCGAGATCTCGACCCGCTTCTCCACCTGGTCGGACGGCATCTCCGGATGCTCTACCCAAACCATCGCACGCCGATACTCGGGAGTTTGAAGCAAGCCGGGAATGACCGTAACCCGCCAGACTGCCAACCTTTGGGCAGCTTCCTCGAGACTGATGTAGTGGTCGAAGCGGGGGTTCATCTCGTCGGCGAAGGCCCGCCACCAGTTCTTCTGGACCGATGCAAGTTCTTGCGAGAGGGAGATCAGCAACCGGCGCTCTTCGTCGTTGATCCGGTAGGCATCGGCAAGAGCGCACCCTGCGCAGTTCACACAACTCCGACGTGCTCAGAGGTTCGTGGAACATCTGGACCGACGGCCCCACCACATAATCGGCCTGACATGCCTTCCACCGGCGTGAGATGCCGTACATCTGAAAGGAGTTCGGGCGGCCTGATCGGTCACAAACCCCGCCATGACGGCAAATACGCTGCCCGCCTTTGATCTCTGACCGCTCAGGCCGATTCCGCCAGCCCGGCACGGCCTGTTCTGGATTACGACCGCGATGAAGGTCGTACAGTGACAGCCTCGCCGTTGTACAAGCTCAGGTAGAAGATCTCCGGGGTGCCTTCGTACAAGTATTTGACGGCCGGCTGGATGTCTTCACAGCTCAACTCGTACAGCAAGCCGTCGGAATCGGCGAACGTCGAGATCTCCGCGATAGCTGACGCCAACGTGACAGGTTTTGCCTCCACGCGACCAGCTCGACCTTGTCGCCCGCACGGAAAGAACGCCCGATGCTGACACTTGAACACAAGACCTCGAGCTCGAGGTCGTAAACGTCGTCGCCCTTCGGTGTGCGCCGGTGGGCCAGACTCTGAATCAACGCCGGCTCACCGTCGAAATCGATCGTTTCACCTGCACTCAAACCCGCCGCCGTGACCACCACCGCCATGGCGCAAGCGTATCCGCTGTGACGCGCCTACCGCGAAAGCTGTTCGCTGACAGGCGAGTACACAGATGATACGAATCGGTTCAGAAGGTCATCAAGCTCGTCGAGGGCTCGTTCATAGTGTCCGTCCTCGTGCAGTTCCCAGAAGAATTCCCGCTATTGTGGAGTATGAGTCTTGCAGCACATCTGGAGCAGCTCGGCCGCCCGCTGGTCGAGGAGCAGCTGGCGCATCCGACCGTGGCGGGGATCGCGAAAGGCAACCTCGCCGAGCCGGTGTTCCGCTCCTGGCTGGAACAGGACTACCTGTTCCTACTCGACTACGTCCGCGTCTTCTCGCGCCTTGCCTGGCAGGCGCCCGCCGCCCACCTCGGCGACCTGGTCGACCTCGCGCACGCCACTTTCCACGACGAACTCTCGCTGCACCGCGCTCTGGCCGCGGAGTTCGGCGCCGACCTCGACGGCGCCGTCAAGGGTGAACCGTGCACGAAATACACTGCGTTCCTGCTTGATTCGGCCGTGAACTACGCCGACGGCCTAGCCGCCCTCTACCCCTGCATGTGGGGCTATTCGACGCTCGGCGCCATCCTCGCAACGAACCCACCCGCCGACCCGCGCTACCGGCGCTGGATCGACACCTACGCCGACCCCGGCTTCGCGGCGCTCACCGCCCGCTGCGCCCAGATGCTCGACGAAACGGGCGGCGACAACGCGGAGGAGCTATTCCTGACCGGCATGCGCCACGAACTCGCGTTCTGGGATGTGCCGTTCAGCTGCGCGTGAACCGGTTCGATCGTCGAACCGGGGCTCGGTGGGAGTTCCCTTCGTTTGGGGATGAGTTGAAGCGAAACCCCCACTGACAGCAGGGGTTTCGGGTGAGGACGCTGTCCGCCCTCGATCATCGAGCGGACGGCTGATTCAAGACGTGCTGCTGATCAGCCAGCGCCCGTCCACATTGTCGACGCCGTGGGTGCTGGTGGTGTGGAAGGAACGCGGTGGGTGCCCGGCCACGTCGCTGGTGAGAACTATGTCGGACTCCAGCGTGATCTCGGCATGTTCGGAGTCGCCCGACAGCAGCGTGCACTGCACCTTCTTGGCCTCGGAGTGGGCATGTGCGTCTACGATCGCACCCCGCAATCCATCGGTACCCGACTGGAATTTCTCACGGAACTCGCCCGTCGTCCGGTCGAGGATGTCGTTGATATATGAATCGATGATCCGATAGTCGTACGTCGACACGGCCACACCGAAGTCGCAACCGGCCAGCCGCGCCCCTTCTGGGTCCGCCGCATGAGCCGGCGACGCCACCATCAAGCCCACACATACCTGCGCCGAAACGACCAGCGCCGCAGCCCATACACCTCGAGTACGAATGGCTTCCCCCAAATCCAGAATGAATCCGACGGCCTGTTCCCGGCCGTCAATCAGACTCTATATCCCCTGTCCGACAACAGAATCAGCGGCGAGCATCGGCTAATCCGGTCCGCCCAGCGCGATCGGCTGGTAGGCCAGTGCCTTGTCCACGATCTGCTCAGGAGTCAGCGGAGGGTCGGAGAAGTCCCAGAAGATATGGTTGGAGATGTGTGGGTCCGCCACTGAATCTTGTAGCTGAGTGAGCCATTCATTCAGCTGCTCGTCGCTACCTTCGGCACTCGCGATGCGCGCGACCAGTTCGATGAGTTGCTCACGATCGAGCTTGGCCATTTCGACTCCTGTCTCCTCGGTGACTCACCGGCCATGATCGCAGCGGATGCTGAAGAACCAGCACTCACGGTGCTCGATCATCGGCAGTTCAATGCGTTCTCCGACACGGGTTGGGTTCCGCCCGTTGATCTTCCGACGCGCAGGACTGGCCGGTTCGGCCAGCGCGATACGCGGCATGACAGTGTGTTGGCGCAGTACGGGCGCTCCCCCGAAAACTCGAGGGTTCAGTTGAGTTCGGGACGCGTCAACATCTTCGAGAAGTCGTTGTTGGTTCAGGCGAGGCGGTCGAGGATGGCGGCCAGCTCGCGGGCCTGTAGGACGACACCTACGTGTCCGGATGCCAGACTGTGGACATCGAAGGGATTGTCCGGTGTGAGATGGTCGGCGTCGTCGATCATTTTCGTGGCCAGCGCCGGAGAGATCACATTGTCCCAGGTGAGGCGGATGAAGCTGCGGGGTATCCGTCCCCACGTGTCGGCTTCCACTCGGGCGTCGGCGAAGCTGGTCTGTGCCCCGTCTTCGGGTTGCATGCCGTAGTTGATCACCGTCAATGTCTGCTCCAGGGTGGCTTCGGGCATGTTGGTCAGCCGAAAGTCCTCCAGGGCCACGGGATCAGGGGAACGAAGGTTGAAGCGTATGAGGCCGCGGGATACCGGTTCCATTCCCAGAAACAGCGAGTGGTCGGTGTTGGGGATCGGCACATCTTTCATGGCCTCGGGGGTCTGACTCAGCGCCATTGCACTGGGTGCATCCGGAGTGGATGGGCAGAATGCGGAGAGGTAGACCAGGCGGTGGACGGCCTCGGGTATGGCGTTGCCGACCAAACCGATCGTGATGCCGCCGAGGCTGTGCCCGACCAGAATGACCGGTCCGTGCCGACGCACCTTCTGCACCACGTCGATGACGCGGGTGACATTGTCCTGCACTGTGATTGTGGCCATCGGTGACGGCGACGCCGAGAACCCGGCAATGTCCTGCGTCTGGTAGGCCAGTGGTATCGAGGCATCGAGCCCATGTCCGGGAAGATCCACCGGCAGGCTGCGGTGGCCGAGCAGGGCCAGTTCGCGGACCACGGGCGCCCAATAGAAGCTGTTACTGGTCAGGCCGTGTACGAACACGAATGTCGGAGCAGCGGTTGCTGTTTCGGCATCGTGGTGAGCAGGTTCGGTCATCGGGTTCCTTCCAGCACCTAACGTTCAGACTGCACCGAACAGTAGGTCAACGGCCGTCAGCGCTCAACGAGAATGTTGTGGGAGACTGCAGTTTCCGCAGATTGAATGAATATCGTGAATGCAATGACCATGCCAGAGAATGCACGAACGAACATTTGGTTTGCAATGAGATGCCGTTGAACGCATGCCGGTCCGACACGACGATGCCGAGAGGGAACCGCACCGATGCCGGGAGCCAGACTTACATTGCAGGAACGAGAATGCATCGCAGCAGGACTGGCCGACGGGTTGGGATACACCGAGATCGCCCGGCAGCTCGAGCGGCCGGCTTCCACGGTCAGCCGCGAGGTAACTCGCAACGGCGGACCCAGCCGGTATCGCGCCGACCGAGCGCACCGCGCAACCGCAACACGATTACGACGAAGCAAGACAACCGTGCTCCCGCAATCGGCTACGGCACCGACAGCCGAGTCCGCTCCGGACGATGCTGTGAGTGCGTTTGCGGCGCAGTTCACCGACCTGTTCGTGTACGACGGGATGCCTCGAATGCAAGCGCGGGTGCTGACCTGCCTGCATCTCACCGACTCTGGCAGTCTCACCGCCGCCGAATTGGTGTCCCGCCTCGGAGTGAGCCCGGCCTCCATCTCGACAGCTGTGTGCGCACTGGAAAAGCGGGATCTCATTCGCCGGGACCGCGATTCGCCGCGCCGCGACCGGTACTACATCGACGATCACACCTGGTACCGCACCACGCTCAACCTTGCCCGCGCCTCCGATGAAAAGGTCAAGGCCGCTCGCCGCGGTGCGGAACTCCTCGGTGCAACAACCCCTGCGGGCCTCCGCCTGACCGAGATCGGCCTATATCTCGACTACCTCGGCCGCGAGATGGTCCAGGCCGTTGAACGCTGGCACACCTCACCGATGCAACTTGGCGATCGCTGATACGGAGCCGCTCAATGGCTATGCGAGCGAGCCCGCAAAGACGCTGGCAGTGCCCGCCGTTCGAGCTTCCGCCCGTGACCCGAGGCGCCGGACCACGAGCCGAACAGCAGCGATACTCGCTCTGAACCACCCCCCATTCGGAAGTAGCGGATGCTCTGCTCCACAGTTGGTCTCGCTCATCAACTGCTCGGCACTAGCCGGTTCGGCCAGCGCGGTATGGGAGCCAGTCGCGGATGTTCGTGGAGGGCAGATCCCGCATACCCTCAGCGGCAAGAATCGACATGGCCCGCAGGCCCTGCCTCCGCCAACCAACGGGCACAGCTGTAGCAGCTAGGTTCGTCGCAGGAGGTCATCAAGCTCGTCGAGGGCTCGTTCATAGTGTCCGTCCTCGTACAGTTCCCAGAAGAATTCCCGCTGTTGTGGAGTCCAGAAATGAGCTTCGGACAGACGAATGCTCCGCTTCAGGATCGAATGCCTGGTAACGAACTGGTCGATGTCCTCGAAACCGCTGGGCAATCCCAACATCTCGAACAGGTCTTGAAGCGAGTACTGGCCAGTCCTCCTCGGTGTCCACACTCCGAATTTAGTTCCGAGAGCGTCGATCCGCTCTGCGATTTCGTGTGGATGCCACGACACCCTCGTCAGCGGTAGCGAATGTTGCTGCACCGCAGTGTGTCTCGGGGTCCGCCGGCCGCGCTGGCTGGTTCGGTCAGCGCGCAGCGCGGCAATTGCGGATGTTTCTGTGGCGCAAACATAGTCGCCTGTCGCCAGTTCAGGTTGAGTAGCTTGGGCACGTGGATACCGACGCCTCGATATCCGTGAAGCCGCACCAAGGCGGCGGGGACGCTCAAGGCCGATCGTAGGCCGCATCCACTCCACGGGTTGCGATCTCGATGGTCACGTCCAGTCCGACCTCGTAGATGATCACGGCGATCACGAGTGCCCACACGAAATTTCGATCGCGCGCTACTGCGCGCCCGCCGAGGTACATGCATGTCAGTCCCGCGATGAACCAGGACATCCACAGAAACGCCTGTGCCGGTACCGATTTCGACGCGCCCGTGGTGAGCCGATGCCAGTCGCCGCCACCGTAGATGAAGTCCGAGTAGCTCGCCATCACAATCAGAGATATGAGTGCGGTGAAGGTCGTTACCAGCAGGCCGACCACTACCGAGAGGACCGCGAAGGTGTTGGCCTGGGGACGGTTGTACGCGTGCTCCAGATCGACGGTCATACTCCGCAACCCCTGACGTGGACCTGGATGAGGAGCTTCCCGGCACTGCGGGCAGCGGTCAGTTTCGCCGACACTGCGGGGTAGTTCCCCATGTACATGGTCAAGTCGGGGTTGAAATACACCGAAGCACTGCAGCGATCGGGGCGCGACCCGCTCGCGACCTGGATCGATCGGTCCGACTTCTGCTGTACTCGATCGACGGGCCGCAGTGAAATCGACGGGACCGTCACAGCCGCAACCGGATCCGGATCCGGTTGTTGCCCAGCGAAATACGCCGAACCCTCCGGCAGATCGTCGCCCGGCGACCAAGTGACGACCGCGACTCTCTCGAACCCGGCGACAGTCACCTCGCCGGCGATCCGCACCGACTCGACCGAACGGTCCTGCCACTGGTGAAATCGATGTATTCCGAACCACGGAAGCCCCACCAGCGCCACCGCCGCAACCGCGACCCGGCCCACGCGAACCGCACGGTCACGACCCCGCCGAGTAACTGTATCTGTCATCGATCCCCCTCCTGATCGCCGACAGTACCTCGACCCGCAGACGCGGGAGCCGTCGCCGGATGCCCCCTGCCCGTACATCTCCCGAGGTATCGCGCCGGCCGGTTCAGTGACGCGTTCCCAAGGCCGAGACAGTCTCGGCGCGTTGATCTTTGAGCGAGCGATGGGGCGGCTTCGAACAGCACGGTTTGCGGCGAGATAGGGCGTTCGGACATCCACGTTCGATGTCGGTCATGATCGATCGATGGACCCACTTCTCGTACTGGTGAACGGACTTCCCGGGTCGGGCAAGACCACCCTGGGCACCGCGGTGGCCCGAACCATGAACGCCTGGTTCCTGTCCAAAGACGCCATCAAGGAGGCGTTGGCCGGCTGCCTCGAAAACGCCGCCGGGATACCGGAACTCGGCGGGATCGCCATGGACACGATATGGAGTCTGGCTCAGACATCACCGGTCGACTTGGTCATCGATTCCTGGTGGTTCAAGCCACGTGATCTCGCTTTCGCGCGGGCGGGCATCGAGCGGGCAGGAACTCGCAGAGTTGTCGAGATCTGGTGCGAGGTCCCCGCCGAAATTGCGAAGGCACGCTACGCGTCCCGTCAGCGGCCTGCCCTCTACCGGGACGAGCAACGCTTGGCCCAGCACTGGGACAACTGGGCATCGCACGCCACTCCGCTCGGGGTGGCACCCACCCTCATCGTCGACACCACGCGCGCCGTCGATCCCACTCACGTCGCTGCACAGATCAGGGCTGTAGCCAGCTGACAGATGCCGCAATTGCGGCACCGAAAGTACCGTCCACGAACAGGCCCCTTGCGTGCGATATGCGGCATGACCGCGCCTTTGTCGCCGCACTCCGCGACTCCCCGGAATTGAATCGGCTACCCTGTTAAGTGTAGTAATCCTAACTTTAAGGAGTCGGTGTGGCCGCATCGAAGAGTGCCGAGATCGGAGGCCGCCGGGTCGAGCGGGCGCAGGTGCTGGCCTGGGAGGACCGTCGCATCGATGCCGCAGCGAAGAAACTCGGCGTGGCCGCACCACGGCTCGGCGATATCGCCGAGCGGAGGGAAGCACTGCTGCGGGCGAAGCTCGAACTCGGATCGCAGGAGATTCGGAGGCGGTTGGCGCGCGATACCCGCTGGGCCGACCGCGTCGCCCGCGCCCAAGCGCGGGTGAGCCGGCAACGGCGGCGCAGCGTTGCCGAGCTTCGCGTATCGGGCGGGTCCGCCGCGGATTTCGTGGCCTGGTTCGACAGCACAACGAACGCCGTCGATCCGACCGCGATGTTGCGCGCATGCCCGGATCACTTCGACTCCGCGTTCGGTGCACGAGGTCAGGAGGTACTCGAGACGACGGGTTCGAGTCCCTTCGCGGCGCTGTTCTTCATCGACTATGCCGACGTGTCGAGCTTGCTCACTCCACCCGACGCATCTTTCCCCTACCAGGTCACCGGTGTTGCCCGCGCGCAGGACGGCACCGCGATCGGCGGAGTCCGGCACCAATTCCGCGACACCGAGGACGGCTTCCACGCTCGATTGACCGTCGAATTCCCCTTGCCGACCCTGCCCACAATGGTCGCGGGTCCTCGCTGGCACCTGGCGTGTGAATTCTCGAACTGGATCGAATCCGCGACAACAGCTGGGCGGCAATGAATTCCGATATCGGGCCCGACAAACCGCAACCTCGCCGGCGGAGCGGTGGACGCAGTGCACGAGTTCGAGAAGCCGTAATCGCCGCCACCTTGCAGCAGGTCCTCGACCACGGAATCGAAGGGCTGTCCCTCGGCTCTGTGGCCGCCCGCGCCGGCGTTTCGGAAACGACGATCTATCGCCGATGGGGTTCGCGGACCGCGTTGATCACGGACGCGGTGAATGATCTTGCGGCGGTAGGCAATCCGCCGCCCCAGACAGGGGCGCTCCGCGAGGATCTGCAACAGATCCTCGAGCAGATCGCACGCCTGATCACCCGGCCAGGTGTCGCCCGGCTGCTGGGCACCGCCGCCGCACTCGACGCCGATCCGGAACTCACCCACGCCCGAACGACATTCTGGAACAACCGATTCGACCAGATCGCGCCAGTCGTCGAACGTGCCCGCACCGCCGGAACCCTCCGCACCGACGCACGCCCACGAGAGGTCCTGGAAACCCTTGCCGCACCCTTGTACTTCCGGCTACTGGTGACAACGGAACCAATCGACGCCGAGCTGATCACCCGCTGCGTCGAGCACACGATCACCCTCTATCAACCGCCACCATGAGCCGGTGTATCCGCGCCACGGATATTCTCGAGTCGACAGAAGTGTGCACTCCGACGACGAGACCGACTCAGGCTGTTGATCTTTGAGGATGGTCGACTGGCCGCTTCGACCCATGCGGGAAGCGGCATGTCTGGAAGTTGGGAACAACTGTGGCGCAATTGAATCCAAGCCGAATGGGACGCCGTCTCACTGGCATCGTTGGGTAGTCTGAGGCGTGGGGATGGAACTGAGCGGCAGCAACTGGCTGGAAGACACACGGACCTCGTACGACACTGTCGCCGATAGCTATGCAGACCTGACACGTCACCTCCTCGAGGAAACACCCGAAGAGCGCGCTGTCCTGGCGATGTTCGCCGACCGGGTGCGCACGCAGGGAGGGGGTCCAGTTGCGGATGTTGGATGTGGGACAGGGCGGATCACGGCGCACCTTTGCCAGTTGGGTGTGGATGCCTTCGGAATCGACCTGTCGCCCGGCATGATCGAGGCGGCCAGGCGCGATCACCCCGGCCTCCGGTTCGATATCGGCTCCATGACGGACCTCCCTTTCGCAGACGCCTCTATATCTGGCCTGGTCGCGTGGTATTCGCTGATCCACATTCCCGACGACGAGATCAGTTGTGTCTTCGCGCATTTCCAGCGAGTACTCCAATCCGGCGGACCCCTGCTGATCGGCTTCCACGTCGGAGACGAGTCGCAATTTAAGACCCAAGGCTATGGCGGGCAGCCGATGCACCTCTACGTCCATCGTCGTGGGCACAGTCAGATGCGCGTGTGGCTCGAGGATCATGGCTTCGCCATCGAGGCACAGCGAACTCTCACCTCGGCCGAGAGTCCGCTCGGAGGGATCATTCTCGCCCGTCGTCCTGAGATGACTTCTGTGCGTTGAGCTTCGAGACGGCCGCGTAGCCGGTTCAGTCAGTGCGGTATGCGGCAAGCGCGGACGTAGTTCACGAGGTCAGATAGAACAATCCCCAGCCGCGGCGCTCAGCCTCATGAAGGACGTCACCCCAACCCTGCAGCAGTGAAAGCACCTGCCCGACATCACCGAACCAACGATCTTCGATCAGTTGCGCGGCCAAAACCGGACGCAATGCACCGATCCGGTCGGAGCATTCGCGCCACAACCGCGCGAGGCCGCAGACCTCGCTCGGCGGAAAACAGTTCATCAGCTCAGCTTGTCCGGGCAGCTGCTCTGACAAATCGACTCTCGCAGAAGGTACGCCGAGCACGAGCCGGCCGATGAACTCATCGAACAGCGCCACGACATCAGCTGGCATATCGGGCCGTTCACGGGCGTGTTCCCACAGATGCCCTAGGAAGAAGTGCGGCTTGTACGATCCCGTGGACCCCAATCCACGGAATGTGCATTCGGCATACCACGAATCCACGAGCAGAGGCCACCGCAGGCGAACGTCATCAGGTTCGTCGACTTCCCAGTCCGGCAAGGCGTCAAATAGCTGCCAAATACCTTGAATACCAGCCGCATTCAATGTGTCGGCTACGCGATCCCAGTGCGCGATGGCCGGATAGATATCGACACCCATACCCGGATCCTGTCGTGGATCGACAACCCGCACCAGCTGATTGTCTACGAGCAGCGGTTTGGCCTACTGAGACACCCCATCCCCAGGTTCGGATGTTGCCGCTCAAATGCGCGAGATTCACCATGATGGCGTGTCCCCGAGGCCGAGATAACCTCGGCGTGTTGTTCTTTGAGCGAGCCGTGTGGCCGCTTCGAACAGCACGGCATGCGGCAGTTCCGGATGTTTTGGTCAGCGGCGTGGCGCTCGAGGGCGCAACTTCGAACGGATCCGAGGTGCCTTCAAGCGAGCACCCTCGAGCGTCAGTCGCTGTTCTAGAAGGCGGTCACTAATCCCACATTGGGTCCAGTCGCCACAGCTGAGACCTGGGAGGGATCGAAGCCGTGGATACGAGGGGCTTCAACGAGACCGCAGCGGGACTGCCGTTGCTGCTCGCCACTGTCCACACGATGGACGGGTCGGAGCTCGACGCGATAGTGAAGGCATCCTGGAACTCCTGACGTTCGATCAGCCAGTCCACGTCCTGCTCCTCGAAAACAGTGGCGGCGAGGTTCCCGTCCACCACGCTGGTGTGCGGGTAGCCGCCGATGGAGAGGCTGTACACATTGGCGTCCATTCGCCTGACGGCCCATTCGATGATAGGCCCACCCAGGTAGACCTTCTGCAATGCCGGTCGAGTCGGGTTGATACTGGCTGGTTGTGTGCCGTCGGTCAAACTGCTGATCCGGAACATTCCTGATGGCATAACGTTTCTCCGATCCTCGGTTGGTCGTGGATCATCTTGTGACTTAGACCGCGTCTGAGAACTCGGTTATCGGCGTGCGAGGCGGCGTGACATAACGGCGATCATGGCGATGTGGATCATCGTTTCGTGGTGGTCGGGTCTGGTCTCGTAGTCGCGCACGCAGCGGCGGTGT
>NZ_WJIC01000023.1 GCF_009649815.1 Nocardia sp. SYP-A9097 | reverse complement strand
CACTATTGAGTTCTCAAAGAACACACGCACACAGAACTTCGCGGGCTCTTTGTCCCGGTCGGTCTCAGTGGCTGCTTTCAAAGCTTAACCCCACCAACGCAGCAGAACCAAATCCGCTGATCAGGAGGGCTAATGTGAATCTGTCAGGCGCTCCTCGTACAACCTCGTTTCCCAGGCCCTAGGGGCTCCGGGTCGGTGTCCGTGTCGCTCTGACTTGGATAAAGTTACGTGGCGCTACGAATGAAGTCAAATCGGCTGGTCAGCGGCCTGAACCGGGCAATCCGAACGAATGGTCTTGCCGATGCGCGGCCGAAGCGCACCCTTGTTCGTGTGTACGTCTGCGATTGGTCGATAACGAGCGGTGCAGTCGGCGAGTTCGCGGAGCGACTCCCCGATGACGGCGAAGCCCGATGGCGAGTCAGCTGGCTCCCCGGACGACTACTCACCCGAGACCAAGCGATTGCCGCGATGGAAATGGTCGAACTCCTCTACGACACCACCCGGCCCACCGATGAGGATTTGCGCGCGGCCATCGCGGCGGCCGCCGAACTCCTCGGCATCCGGCCCATCGACGCCGCGGCCACCCTCTCCGAACGACATCCCGGACGATGAAGAACGACGAAGGCCGGTCCACCGTGAGGTGGACCGGCCTTCGGAATTCACGGCGAGGGCTTGGATCAGCCCGCGTTACCGGTGCACTTGGAGACGACCAGGATGCCCGGACCACCCGCGGCACTCATGGACGACGGACGGAACGCGCCTGCCAGCGCCTGCCGCTCCGCCTCGAAACGATTCGGGGCCGTGCCCCAGAAGTAACGAGCATTCGAACCCGATGTCTTGGCGACGGCGCCACAACCATCGACGAAACGCACCGCGATGTGGCAGTACTGCGGGTCGCCGCAGTCGTCCAGCGCGTCACGATCGGCCTCGGCCCAGCTCGGGTAGTTGTACGCGGCGTTCCAATCCTCGGTGTCGTTGTCGTACTCGAGAATCGCGATCGAACCGTAGAGGCGGCCGTCCGGACCGGCCTCGGCACTCGCGGGCCCCGCGCCCACGATCACACCGGCCAGCATCGAAGCGGTGGCCAGCCCAAGGGCAACCTTGCCCATTGCAAACATTCGGATCTCCCCATCGGAAACGGTCTCAACACGAGACCGACCCAGATCTTGACCGGAAAATGCCCGAAATGTCCAGTGGAATCCCATTTTGGGACACCACATCTCACGCACGTCCTCCGGAATGCGCACCGCAAATTCGGAGAAAGCTCGAGTGGATCGATTAGTTTCGGCGAAGTCGGCCGTCTGTACCGATGACCTCGTCGTCCAGAGAAAAGAGACTTCCATGAGCAGCACCGGCCTCGCCCTCACCCACGTTTCGGTCCTCGTCGACGACCAGGACAAGGCACTCGAGTTCTACCGCGACATCATCGGCCTCGAGGTACGCCAGGACATGGCGTTCCCCGGCGGCCGCTGGCTGACCGTCGGCCCGGCCGCACAGCCCGGTATCGAATTCATTCTCGAGAACCCCGCCATGAACCCCTCCCCCGAAGCCTCCGCCGCCGCACAGGCTCGCCTCGCCAGCGGCGCGCAGGGCACCTTGATCTTCCGCGTCGAGGACGTCACCGCGCTGTTCGAGAAGCTGTCCGAGGCGGGCCTGCCGGTCGACCAGCCCCTCGTCGACCAGCCCTACGGCATGCGCGACTGCGGCTTCCTCGACCCCTGGGGCAACCACCTGCGTTTTGCCCAGCTCCTCGGCTGAGCCGAAAACCGCTGCCGCACAACGCAAATCCCACTCCACACCGCGTCCGCCCGGTGAGCGAACCCATCGCTCACCGGGCGTCGTTCGTCATGGCTACCGTCGTGCGGCGGTGGGCAGGGTGGCGAAGGTGGCTCGGACGGCCGCCTCGGTCGAGGTCGGCTCGAGGCCGAATTTCGCGGTCGCGGCGGTTGAGTCGAGCACGAATGGGCGATCGAATTGGTACCGGGTTTCCCGCAATTCGCGGGCATCCGCGTTGAACAGGCCGGCCATCCACAGCACCGCGGCGGGCATGCGCCGGACCCGGGCGGGCGCGGTGCTCGCGACATTCGCCGCGATATCGGCGAGAGCCCGGACCGAAACCGGGGCGGCGGTGGGCACATGCCACGCCCTACCCCAGGCGGTCTCGTCATCGGCGGCCGCGATCAGTGTGCGCGCCACGTCATCGGTCGCCGTCCAACTGTGCGCGGCAGCCAGATTCGCGGGGACCAGGGCGGGCTTTCCCGCGCGCACCGCCGAGAGCATCCGGACCGTGGCGGTCGAGGTCGCACCCGCGCCCAGATAGTCCGAGCCGCGCACCTCGACGGTGCGGATACGGCCCGCCTCATGGGCGGCCAGGGCCTCGTTCCACAGATCGGCGCGGACCCGGCCCTTCACGGAATTGGGTCGCAGCGGCTGATCCTCCCGGACCGGACCGTCGAATTCGCCGTAGCCATACAGGTTTCCGACGCTCGCCAGCAGCGCGCCGGTGCGCTCGGCGGCGGCGATACCACTGCGGATGAGCGGCGGGAACTCCGTGGACCAGCGCGGGTACGGCGGCTGCGCGCACTTCTAGATCACGGTCGCCCCGGTGCTGTGCGCGGTCAGGGCGGTCGAGTCGGAGGCATCGGCCGCGACCCGCTCGATATGCGGATGCTCCGGGCCGCCACCGCGGCGGGTGATGAGACGGATCTGCTCGCCGCGATCGGCGAGCAGCAGAGCGGTTGCGGTGCCGACCGGGCCCGCGCCGAGAACGATTCGCAGAGACACGGGTCTTCGATTCTTTCAGGTGCTCCGGTGCGAGAACACTGTTCTCTTCGTGAAATCAACGATAAACCCGCACCGTCGTCGAGTAAAGAACAGTGTTCTCGCAATGATCGGCCGTTCTCGAACCGGCGAATCGTTCTCTACAATGCGAGTATGTCCGCCTCCTCCCTGCGCGCCCGCGTCCGCGTCGAAATGATCGAAGAGATCAAGGCGGCCGCGCGCAAACGGCTGGCGGTGGACGGAGCGAACCTCTCCCTGCGCGGCGTCGCCCGGGATATGGACATCGTGGCCTCGGCCCTCTACCGCTACTTCCCCAGCCGCGACGATCTGCTCACGGCCCTCATTCTGGAGGCGTACCAGTCACTCGGCGCCGCGGCCACCACCGCCGCCGGCGAAATCCCCGCCGCCGACCACCGCACCCGATGGCTCGCCGTCTGCACCGCCGTCCGCGACTGGGCCACCGCCCATCGCCCCGAATACGGCCTCCTCTACGGCAACCCGCTCCCCGGCTACAGCGCACCCCAGGACACCGTCGCCCCCGCCGCCGTCGTCGTCCTACTGCTCTCCGAAATCGCCGAAACAGCCTTCGCCAGTGGCAAACTCACTCCCCCGGCACTGCCCAGCGCACTGCCCGGCCCCGTAAGCGACGACCTGCGCACCCTCATCGAAGACAAGGGATCCGCCCTCCCGGCGGAGGTCCTCGACCGCGTCTTCGCCGCCTGGACCCAGCTCTTCGGCCTGGTCACCTTCGAAACCTTCGGCCGCCTCGACGGACTCGTCCAAGCCCGCACCGACTACTTCACCCACCATATGAACCTCATGGCCGACCTCGTCGGCCTGCCCGCCGCCTGACCGCCCCCGGAAACGCCGAAAGCCGGCTCGCCCGCAGGCGAACCGGCTTCCAGTTCGAAAAGTGTTGCCGGAAGGCAGGACTCAGAAGTCCATGCCACCCATGCCACCGGTCGGGTCGCCCGCGGGGGCAGCCTTCTCCGGCTTGTCGGCGACAACGGCCTCGGTGGTGAGGAACAGCGCGGCGATGGACGCGGCGTTCTGCAGCGCCGAGCGGGTGACCTTGACCGGGTCGGCGACGCCGGCGGCCAGCAGGTCCTCGTACTCGTTGGTCGCGGCGTTCAGGCCGTGGCCGTCGGGCAGGTTGGTGACCTTCTCGGCGACAACGCCGGGCTCCAGGCCCGCGTTGAAGGCGATCTGCTTCAGCGGCGCGGACAGCGCGACGCGAACGATGTTCGCGCCGGTGGCCTCATCACCGGTCAGGGACAGCTCGTCCAGGGCCGGAGCCGACTGCAGCAGCGCCACGCCACCACCGGCGACGATGCCCTCTTCGACGGCGGCCTTCGCGTTACGCACGGCATCTTCGATGCGGTGCTTGCGCTCCTTGAGCTCGACCTCGGTCGCGGCACCGGCCTTGATCACCGCAACACCGCCGGCCAGCTTGGCCAGACGCTCCTGCAGCTTCTCACGGTCGTAATCCGAGTCCGAGTTCTCGATCTCGGTGCGGATCTGCGCGACACGGCCCTTGATGGCCTCCGAGTCGCCCGCGCCCTCGACGATGGTGGTCTCGTCCTTGGTGATGACGACCTTGCGGGCGGTGCCCAGCAGCTCGATGCCGGCGGTCTCCAGGGAGAGGCCGACCTCTTCGCTGATGACCTCGCCACCGGTGAGGATGGCGATATCGGCCAGCATGGCCTTGCGACGGTCACCGAAGCCCGGCGCCTTGACGGCGATGGACTTGAAGGTGCCACGGATCTTGTTCACGACCAGAGTCGAAAGCGCTTCGCCCTCAACGTCTTCCGCGATGATCAGCAGCGGCTTGCCGGCCTGGATGACCTTCTCCAGCAGCGGCAGCAGGTCCTTGACGGTCGAGATCTTCGAGCCGACGAGCAGGATGTACGGATCCTCGAGGGTCGCTTCCTGACGCTCCGGGTCGGTGACGAAGTAACCCGAGATGTAGCCCTTGTCGAAGCGCATACCCTCGGTCAGCTCCAGCTGGAGACCGAAGGTGTTGCTCTCCTCGACGGTGATGACACCTTCCTTGCCGACCTTGTCCATAGCCTCGGCGATGAGCTCACCGATGGACGAGTCGCCAGCCGAGATACCGGCGGTAGCGGCGATCTGCTCCTTGGTCTCGACCTCCTTGGCGGTGGCGAGGAGGCGAATGGTGACGGCCTCGACGGCCTTCTCGATGCCACGCTTGAGACCCAGCGGGTTCGCACCGGCCGCGACGTTACGCAGACCTTCGCGGACCAGCGCCTGGGCGAGCACGGTGGCGGTGGTGGTGCCGTCGCCAGCGACGTCGTCCGTCTTCTTGGCAACTTCCTTGACGAGCTCCGCGCCGATCTTCTCGTACGGATCCTCGAGCTCGATTTCCTTGGCGATGGAGACACCATCGTTGGTGATGGTGGGGGCGCCCCACTTCTTCTCCAGCACGACGTTGCGGCCCTTCGGGCCCAGCGTCACCTTGACAGCGTCGGCCAGGGCGTTCAGACCCCGCTCGAGACCGCGGCGAGCCTCTTCGTCGTACGCAATTGTCTTGGCCATTGCGTTGAGATCCTCCAGATCAGGGGATTGACACGATCTGGCCAGGCGCGGTGCCCGCGACGGACGACCACATGGGGCCTCACCGTCCCGACCTAGCACTCACAGGTCAGGAGTGCCAAAGCCATTTCTAGCACTCACACCCCGGGAGTGCAAGGTTGAGGGAGGCGCTGACGTCAGGTCTCGGGGCTTCGCCCCCGAACCCCCAGCCGCAGCTAACGCACCAATCGGTCGTCTACCCGGAGGAGCAGAGCTATCAGCGCGTCTGTGCGGCGCTCTTCGGGGGTGCGGGGTTCGCCTTGTTCTTCTGTGACCAATTCCGCGTCGTTCAGGAGGAGCTCGGCCTCGATGCGCATGATGGCGCGGACGAAGGCCGGAGCGACGTCGGGGGGCAGGTCACCGTTGACGATGGTGCCGCCGTCCGGAGCGTCCTCCGTGGAGACATAGGAGAGGGCGCGCACCAGATCGATGCGCTTTTCCCCTGCAACCAGGTCGGAACCTTCGTCGTCCGCCATACCCACATGGTATCGGGCGTGGCCACTGGGACGGGTGAGGCGGGGTTTATTGCGCGTCTTCGGCCGCTGCGGGGAGCGAGGCAAGCAGCTGCGCGATATCGGCGGAGACCGTTTCCTTGTCCAGGCCCAGGCCGGACAACACGCCGCTACCGGACTCGACCTCCAGCAGCGCGAGCAGCAGGTGCTCGGTGCCGACGTAGTTGTGGCCCAGGCGAAGTGCCTCGCGGAAGGTCAGTTCCAGGACCTTCTTGGCCTGAGAATCGAAGGGGATCAAGGCCGGAAGCTTTTCGGCGGGCGCGGGCAGGGCGGCGGTGGCGACGCGGCGGACGGCGTCGGCGTTCACGCCCTTGGCCAGGACGATCTGCATCGCAAGGGAATTCGGCTCGTGCAGCAGGCCCAGGATGAGGTGTTCGGGGGTGATTTCGGCATTGCTCGCGTCGCGCGCCTCCTCCTGTGCGCCGACCACCGCGGTGCGGGCCCGCGAAGTGAATCGGGCGAAACCGGCACTCGGGTCGAGCGTCCCGGCGTCCGCAGCGTCGCCCGGATTCTTCGGGACGAAACGCTTCTGCGCGGCCTGTTTGGTGACGCCCATACTGCCGCCGATATCGGTCCAGGAGGCGCCGGAGCGGCGGGCCTGGTCGACGAAGTGGCCGATGAGGTGATCGGCCAGGTCACCGAGGTGATTCGCCAGCACCACGGCATCGGAGAGCTGGTCGAGGGCATTGTCGGGGCGGGCTTTCTTGATGCCGTCGATGAGATCGTCGAGGCGGAAAGGATTCGTCATGCGTCAACTGTAGGTTGACCATCATGCGATGGTCAACCCTTAGTTGACGAAATTTCCCGGCGATTCAGGGCCGCGCCGCCCAGCCCGCGCCACGCACGATCCGCTCCTTCACCCAGGCGGCGGTACGGCCGGTGAGTACGGTCCCCGCGAGCGAATCATCGGCGTGCACCCGCTGGAAGACCCCGTCGTGACGCCCGAGGCTGATGCACTGCGCGATATAGCGGGCATTGTTCGGCGCGGGCTCCTTACCCGCCAGGCGCGCGGTGAGAGCGGCCGCGGCGTACTTACCCGAGGGCTGAGCGGTGGCACAGGCCATCCGCATTTCCCGGCCGCCGGGACCCGGCATGACGGCACTGTCGCCCGCGACATAGATCTCCGGATGCGACCGCGAGCGCAGCTCGGCGTCGACCAGTATCCGGCCGCGCGCGTCCACCGCCAGACCGGAGCGGGCCGCGACCGCCGGAACCGCGAATCCCGTTGCCCAGAGCACTGTTTCGGCGGGCAGGTGGGTGCCGTCGACCAGCTCGAGACCGGTGGCGGTGACTGCGGCGACCTTCTCGCCGGCGTGCACGCGCACGCCCAGCCGGTCCAGGGTCTTGCGAATGTGGTTGTGCGCCTTGGGCGACAGCCAGGCACCCGGGTCCTCGGAGCTCACCAGGTGGATATCGAGATCAGGTCGGGCCTCGGCCAGTTCGGCGGCCGTCTCGATACCGGTGGAGCCGCCACCGACCACCGCCACCCGGCCGGAGAGCGCGGGCACCCGCGCCACATCCTCCGGCGTGGCGACCGGGTAGGCGTGCTCGGTGGCACCGGGAACAGCGCCGGTATCGGCCTTGCTGCCGAGGGCGTAGACGAGTGAGTCGTAGGACAGCGACCAGTCACCTTCGAGGTGCACCAGGCGCGCCGCGGGATCGATCTCGACCACACGTCCCCGGATGAATTCGATGCCCTTACGCTCCAGCAGCTCTCCCAGCTGCCAGCTCGGAATCCGCTGCCCGGTCAGGGCCTGATGCAGTCGGACACGCTCGACCAACTCGGCGCGCGTATCGATCACCGTGACGCGCGCGCCGCGGGCCCGCGCCGCCTTGCCCGCGGCGGACAGACCCGCGTATCCCGCACCCAGCACCACGATTCGATGTTCTCCGGTCATGAGAGCGACTCCTTTTCGCTTGGACGACACCCTCTAGACCGGACAGCCTCCGAATCCCTGACAATTCCGGGACGTGTGCCGCGTCACTCGCTCACGCGGTGCGCGGAGCCGCCTGGTCGGCCCGCATGAAATAGGCCAGTTTGTCCGGGTTCACGATCAGGCGGAGGGCGGCCAGCCGGTCTCCGACGATATCGGCGTCCGCGACCATGACGGTCGCGCCCTGCGCGCGGGCGACCCACGCCGGCGCGCCATTGACATCCTCGACGCCCACGGACAGGCCCGGAATATCGGTGGCGAACAGACTCACCAGGTAGCGGGCCACCTTCGCCGCACCGACCACCGGGCGGCGCGCGGCATTGATCTTGCCGCCGCCATCGGCCACCGAGACGATATCGGCGGTGAACATGGCCTCCAGCGAGGCCACATCGCCGGATCCGGCTGCCGCCAGGAACTTTTCGTAGAGCTCGTAGGCGTGTGCGGGCGCGGGGTCGAAACGCGGGCGATCATCGCGCACCCGCTGGGTGGCGCGGCGGTAGAGCTGCTGGGAATTGGCCTCGGTGAGATCGAGCATGTCGGCGATCTCGCGGTGCGCGTAACCGAACGCCTCCCGCAGCACGAAAACGGCTCGCTCGGCGGGGGTGAGACGTTCGAGCAGGGTGAGGAAGGCCAGCGAGACCAGTTCGCGCTGCTCCACCGATTCCAGCGGACCCAGTTCGGCCGCGCCGGTGGCGACCGGTTCGGGTAGCCACGGGCCGACATAGGTTTCGCGACGGGCGCGGGCCGAATCCAGCCAGCTGCGGCAGAGGTTCACCAGAATGGTGGTCAACCACGCTTCGGGGGAGCGGATTTCGGCGTGCGCGCTGCCGGCCCAGCGCAGATAGGTCTCCTGTACCGCGTCCTCGGCCTCGCTCGCCGAACCGAGCATGCGGTACGCGAGCGCGAACAGTCGCGGTCGATGCCGCTCGAATTCCACCAGTTCGCCGGCGTCCATCGGTTCACCCGTCCTCGCGTCATGCGGTCGATCGGGGACATTACGCCTGCCCGGGGACAGAACTGCGGTGAGTATCCACCCGCCGCTCGTCATCATCGAATACGGCTGCGCCACAAAGACTGATCGGTCCGGCAGCGCGTGCGGTTACTTGGCCGCGCCGATCGCGTTGGCCACCGGAGTACCGGCGTAGGTCTGGGCCAGGCACACCAGTTTGGCGGTACCCAGGGCGACATTGGGGCTGCCGTCGAATTTGGAGCCGGGGTTGGCGGACAGCACCTGCTGGATGACCTGCTTCTCGGTATCGCCGTCCAGGTCCTTGAATTCGCCGCAGGTGGTCTGCGCGCCATTGGGGGCGGTGGTCTTCTTGGCGGCGGCCGCGGTGGTGGTCGCCGGGGCACCGGCCGGGGGTTCCACGGGCGCGGCGGCCGTCGTGGCGACGGGGACGCCGGATTTGGCGGCGGCAGAGGTGGTGGTTTCCTTGCGCAGGCCGCTGGATTCGGTGGATTTGTCCGATCCGCAAGCGGTGAGGCCCAGTACCAGCGCACCCGCGGCGAGGGCGACGATCGCAGTCTGTTTCATAACCCTTTTCCGAGACCCTTTTCCGAGCCGAACACAGCATGTGAGGGGCTTGCTCACACCGGGTCCGGCCCGGCGCTCGCAGCAGAGTACCTGGGCACGGCGCGGCGGCGCACCGGGGTGCGGGACATTCCGCCCGTACGGGTAACACCGGTCCCGTATCGTCACAAACAGGCGAAATGAGACGAATCACCTGCAATCGGAGGAGATCTCATGCCCGCACCGAAAACCCCCATCGTCTTCGTGCACGGCCTGTGGATGCACAGCGACAGCTGGACCCCGTGGCTCGAATACTTCGACCGCGCGGGATTCGCGCCCATCGCCCCCGGCTGGCCCGGCGACGGACCCGATCCGGCGAGCACCCGCGCCCATCCGCAGGCATTGCGCAATCGCGGAATAGCCGAGGTCACCGACCACTACGCGAAGTACATCGCCGATCTACCCGCACCGCCGATCGTCATCGGGCACTCGTTCGGCGGGCTGATCGCGCAGCGACTGCTCGCCGAGGGTAGCGCCATCGGCTGTGTCGCCATCGCACCCGCGCAATTCAAGGGCGTCTATATTCTGCCGCCCGCCCAATTACGCAGTGCCGGACCGATTCTCGCGCAACCGTGGCTGCGGTCCAAGACCTGGTCGCACACCGCGGACAGCTATCATCGCTTCTTCGCCAATGCCGTCCCGCGCGCGGAGTCCGATCAACTGTTCGCGCAGTATGTGATTCCCGCGCCGGTGAAGCCGCTGTTCCAGGCCGCGCTGGCGAATGTGAGCCCGAAAACCGAAGCGGCCGTGGACGTGCGCGCGCCGCGCGGGCCGCTGTTGCTGATCGCGGGCACCGCCGACCGAACCGTGCCCGCTGCCATCGTGCAGTCGGAATACAAACTGCAGCAGCGGAATTCGGGTGTCACCGAACTGCGGGTGCTGGAGGGCCGAGGCCATTCCATGGCCGCCGATCACGGCTGGCACACCGTCGCCGATCTGGCGCTGGAATTCCTCACGGCACAGAAACTCGCACCGCTGGAATGAGAAGAACCCCCGGGGGATGCTGTCTCCCAGGGGTTTTCACTGAACTGCCCGTTCAGTTCAGGTGACTCTGCCAGTCCGCGGGCACCCGCTCACGGGGACCGGGCACCGTCTGACCGAGCGGATGATGGTGCGGCGCGGTCAATTCCGGGCCATCGCCGTACATATCCTCGGTCCGATAGTTGTAGAACCAGCTCTCGCCGGGCTCATAACTCTGCGCGAACGGATGTCCGCTGCTCGCGGCATGTTTGGAGGCGTGCTGCGACGGCGAACTGTCACAGCAGCCGACGTGCCCACACTGTGCGCACCGGCGCAGGTGCAGCCACCAGCCCTGGCTCGCATCGCATTCCACGCATCCGGGACCGCTCGGGGCCACGGTGGTATCGATTCCCTCGATCTGCGCCTTGTCCGACATCACTCGCCTCCTGTATCAGGGTGCCGTGCTTGCTGTTTCGATATTCTCGGGAGCCACGGCCGCCGCTGAGCCTTCCAGAGGCAGTCGCACGATGAACCGGGTATCGCCGGGTTCGGACTCCACCCGGATATCGCCGTGATGCTTGTTCACCACAATGCGGAACGAAATGTCCAAGCCCAGACCGGTGCCCTCGCCGACCGGTTTGGTGGTGAAGAACGGTTCGAAGATCCGAGTTCGGATCTCCAGTGGCACACCCGGCCCGGTATCGCCGATTTCGACTGCGGCACAGTCCCCGTCGCGATAGGTGCGAATGGTGAGCGTGCCGCGACCGGACATGGCCGAGATGGCATTGTCGATCAGATTGGTCCACACCTGGTTCAGCTCGGCGGCGAAGCATGGCACCGGCGCCAGCGCCGGGTCGTACTCCTTGACCACCCGGATGTCGTCACCGATCTTGCGACCCAACATGACCAGCGTGCTGTCCAGCAGCTCCCGGATATCGACCACCTGGAAGGGTGCGCGATCCATCTGCGAATACTGCTTGGCCGCGTTGACCAGCGTGGAGATGCGGGTGGTGGAGTCGGAGATCTCGTTCATCAGCAACTCGGTCTCGACCGTGTAGTTGAGCCAGCGGATCGCGCCCTCGAAAACCGCTCCCTCACAACCGGTGAGCGTGCCGTGCACCTTCTCCAGCCAGTCGATATCGAATCCGGCCTGGACGAAAGTGGGCGCGATATCCCAGCCGTTCGAGATGTCGTGCGCCTCCAGCCAATCGCCGAGTTCGTCCTCGCGGTCGGCGGCCTCGAGCGGGGTCAGGGTGGGCGCCTTCGCGACCTGGGCGGCGGCCTCCTCCTGCAATTGCGCCAGCGCCTCCATGGTCGCGGAGTCGAACTTGCCGCGCGCCATCATCTTCAGCTTGTGCCGCATGCCCGCGACGCGTTCACGCAGCGAGGAAGTGGCGCGCACGGCCGCGGCCGCCGGATTGTTCAGCTCGTGTGTCAAACCCGCCGAGAGCGAGCCGAGTGCCAGCAGTCGCTCGCGCTGTCCGATGCGCTCATTGGTATTGCGATTGCCGAAGAAGACGCCCTCCAGCAGATGCACCGCCATCGGGAACCATTCCTGCATCATCTTGGCGAACGTTCCGGCGTCCAGCACAAAGAATTTGGACGGTTTGGTGACATAGAAGGATCCGGTGTAGTGCTGATCCGCCTTGTCGCCCATATACGCCATCCACGCGCCCGAATAAGAGCCGTGATGATCGGTGCGGACGAGTTCGATCTCCTCACCGCCCGACATCTTGGTCAGCCGGACCTCGCCTTCCATCAGCACATAGAAGCAGGTGCCCGGCTCGCCCTCACGGAACACCAGACCGGGTTCGAAGTGTTCGACCCGGCCGTCCTTGCACAGCCAGGCCAGCTGTTCGTCGTTCAGCTTCTCGAACAGGAACAGGTCCCGCAGTTCATCGGGATCGCAGATATATGTGTGTCCCACAGCTCAACTCCTACTGTTTCGCGATCCAGCGGTGCACGAGCATGACGGCCATGGCGCCTTCGCCGACCGCCGACGCCACGCGCTTCGCCGACTCCGACCGTACGTCGCCGGCCACGAAGACGCCGGGAACACTGGTCTCCAGATGTTGCGGCGGGCGGGCAAGTTCCCAACCGACCGGCTTGTTGCCGTCCACCATCAGATCCGGACCGGCGAGCACATAACCCTTGTCGTCCCGATGCACGATGCCTTCGAGCCAATCGGTCTCCGGGGCGGCGCCGATGAAAAGGAACAACCGCTCGGCATCCACCTTTTCTTCCGCACCGGTGGTGTTGTCGCGCAATACGATCCGCTCCAGGTGATCGTCACCGTCGG
Organism: Nocardia sp. SYP-A9097; assembly: GCF_009649815.1. GTDB lineage: Bacteria > Actinomycetota > Actinomycetes > Mycobacteriales > Mycobacteriaceae > Nocardia. Next base: position 106,548 of record NZ_WJIC01000023.1, on the reverse strand, counting down.
CCGAGACCACCTCGGTGCGGGGATGCACCTTGATATTGGGGATCTGCTCGATCTGCTGAATCAGATAGTGCGACATGGAATCCACCAGCGACGTGGCCCGCACCAGAATGTGCACGGTGCGCGCGTGCCGGGACAGGTACACCGCCGCCTGACCCGCCGAATTCGCGCCGCCGACAATGTAGATATCGCGATCCGAACAGTCCGACGCCTCGGTCATGGCGGACCCGTAGTACACACCGCGGCCGGTGAAATCATCCACACCGGGGGCAGGGTGATGCCGGTAATTGACGCCGGTCGCGATCACCACGCTGTGCGCGGCGATCTTGGAGCCGTCGGCGAATTTCACCACGCGGGCCGAACCACACGGTTCCAGGCCGACCACCTCGCGGGTGGTGATCAGCTCGGCCCCGAATTTCACGGCCTGGCGGCGCGCGCGATCGGCCAGCTGCGCGCCGGAGAGGCCGTCCGGGAAGCCGAGATAGTTCTCGATACGTGAACTCTGGCCCGCCTGACCGCCCGTCGCCGTGCGCTCGACCAGCACCGTGCGCAAGCCCTCGGATGCGCCGTATACCGCCGCGCCCAATCCGGCCGGGCCGCCGCCGACCACGATGAGGTCGTAGAACTCGTCCGCCGGAACGGTATTCAGGCCGACCGCGCTGGCCAATTCCGAATCGGTGGGCATGATCAGCACTTCACCGGTGGGATTGATGATCACCGGGCACTGATCCTCGGTGGCATCGGCCGCGGTGAGCAGGCGCGCGCCCTCGGGTTCGTCGAATTGGTACCAGCGATAAGGCAATTGATTGCGCGCCAGGAACTCCCGCACCTCCGAGCAGCGGGCCGACCAGCGGTGCCCGACCACCTTGGTCTCGGTCACCGGCTTGTGATCGTCACCGCGCCAGGCGTCGAGCAGGGCGTCGATCACCGGATACAGCTTCTCCTCCGGCGGATCCCACGGCTTGAGCAGATAGTGGTCCAGATCGACCACATTGATCGCCTCGATGGCTGCATCGGTATCGGCGTACGCGGTCAACAGCACACGGCGCGCGTACGGGTGCAGGTCCATGGCCTGCTCCAGGAATTCGACGCCGTTCATGCTCGGCATGCGATAGTCGGCGATCAATACCGCGACCGGCTGGCCGCGCAATTTCAATTCCCGCAGTACCTCGAGCGCGTCCGTACCCGACTCCGCCCGCAGAATCCGGTAGTCCGCGCCGTACCGGCGGCGCAGATCACGAACCACGGCACGTGAGACGCCCGGGTCGTCGTCCACGCTGAGGATGGCCGGCTTGGCGGCAGCTGGTGAAGTCACCTATGAAGTATGAGCCGCGGGGGCAAGTCGAATGGGGTGCGAGTGTCCGCCTTGCGCGAACGGCTGGGCTCCGCCGCCGGGAACTCCGAGTCGTTCACCTGGTCAAATCCGATGGTGCTCAACCAGATCCAGCTCGTTCGGCGTGAGCAGCCGTTCCAATCGCTCCTCGAGTTGACCGTTGGGTCTGGATCTTTTGGGTCTGAGGGGGACCTGGGAGGTATCGCGGATCTCGTCCGACGGCAGTAGCGGAACCTCTTCGGCTGTACCGGTCTCGGCGATATCACCATCGGAGACGTTGGTCTTGCGATGCAGGAGCGAACGCAGTTTCACGGCCGATCACCTCACGTTTCGCATCGAAAGCTGGTGGCCTTGTCTGTTACTTCGTCTATCCGACATTGTGCGCCGCTCATTACATTCGGCCATACGACAACACAAGAATGTGATCTAGTTGATTTTCAGTGTTCGGTTCGATGCCCGATGTTCGATTGACCCCATATGTCCGCGCCCAACTAGGATGCCGGTACCGATCGTCACATCTCCCGGAGGCTGCGTTGCCGAACACTCTCGAAGCCAGCATCGACATCGCCGCGGCGCCCGAGCAGGTCTGGAGCGTCATCTCCGACCTCAAGCGCATGCCCGAATTCAGCCCGGCCACCGTCCGCATGCAGCCGCTCGGTAAGACCCGGACCGGCACCTGGACCGTCAATCTCAATCGCGACGGCGCGAAGTTCTACCCGACCACCTCCCGGGTGGTGCGCTTCGAACCGAATCACGCCATCGCCTTCCGGATGAACGAGAACCGCACCATCTGGAGCTTCACCCTCGAGCCCACCGAGAGCGGCACCCGGGTCATCCAGCGCCGCGATATCCCCAACGGCGTCAACCCGGTCATTCGCAAGCTCATCGACACCGTGCTGGGCGGCGAGCAGATCTTCGAGGCGAACCTCGTCACCGGCATGAACGAAACCCTCGACCGGATCAAGCGCACCGTCGAGAAGTGATGTGCGTGTTTACCCGGTGGTCCGCGCAGCTGATGCGTAGGTTCGCGTTATGCGACGACCTATAGGGATCTGCGCCGCGGCCACCGGACTCGCGCTGCTGCTGCTCACCGGCTGCGGCAGCGACAGCGACCGCTCGGTGACCGTGGTCGGCACCGGCAAGGTTTCGGGCGTACCCGATGTACTCAATGCCGATCTGGGCGCCGAGGTCACCGCGGCCGATGTCTCCACCGCGGTCGACGGGGTGAACGACAAGGCCAAGGCCATGACCGATGCCATGGTCACCGCCGGGGTCAAACGCGAGGACGTGAAGACCAGCCAGCTCTCCGTACAGCCCACCTATGGGCCGGAGGGGCGCACCGTAATCGGTTACAAGGCAAGTAATTCCGTGCATATCGCGGTGCGCGACCTGCCCAAGGCGTCGGCCATTCTGGATTCGGCGGTCAAGGCCGGTGGCAATGACACCCGTATCTCCTCGGTGTCCTTCGGGCTCGAGGACAATGCCAAACTGCTCTCGGACGCGCGGGCACGCGCCTTCGACGATGCCAAGGCGCGGGCGCAGCAGTACGCGGATCTGTCCGGGCTGAAGTTGAAGAGCGTCAAGACAATCAACGAGGGCAGCAGCGGCGGACCCACCCCGATGCTGCGCCAGGCCGCGCCCAGCGACAGCGGCTTCGCGCTGGAACCGGGCCAGCAGACGGTGACCTTCGATGTCACCGTCGTCTGGGAACTCGGCTAGCCCTACGGGTTTTCGGGGTCAGCTCTTCCAATTCGGCAGTGTCACAACCTGTGCCGCGTAGGACAGGCCCGCACCGAAGGCGATGAGCAGGGCGGTGCCGCCGGGTTTGGCATCACCCTGGCGCAGTAGCGCTTCCATGGCCAAGGGGATCGAGGCGGCCGAGGTATTGCCGGTCTCCTCGATGTCATTGGCCAGGGCGCAGTGCTCGGGCAGGTGCAGCACCCGGGCCATGATCTCGATGATCCGGCCATTGGCCTGATGCGGGACCATGGCGTCCAGCTCATCCGGGGTGAGACCGGCGCGTTCGATGGCGTCGCGGCAGACCCTCTCCAAAGAGTGTGCGGCCCAGCGGAATACGGCCGTGCCCTCCATGGCGAGGTACGGGCGGACGGCGTCGAGGCCCTTCGCGTCGATCTCGCGGAAGAACTCCATCCAGTCCTTGTCCTGGCGGATGGCGTGATGCTGGGTGCCGTCCGAACCCCATACCGTCGGGCCGATGGCGGGCTCGTCCGAGGCCCCGACCACCACCGCGCCCGCACCATCCGCGAAGAGGAAGGCGGTGCCGCGGTCGGTCGGATTGACGGTATCGGTGAGCCGCTCCACGCCGATGACCAGGACATTGCGGGCGGTACCGCCCTTGACCAGGTCCGAGGCCACCGCCAGCGCATGACAGAAGCCGGCGCAACCGGCCGAGATGTCGAAGGCGGCGACACCATTGAGGCCCAGTTCGGTGGCGATCTGTGGCGCGGCGGCCGGTGTGAGCAGCAGCCAGGTCGAGGTCGCGACAATGACGCAATCGATGGTGTTCGCATCGATCTCGGCGGCCGCGATGGCGTCGCGGGCGGCCGCGGCGCTCATGCTGATGATGGTCTCGTCCGGCCCGGCGAAACGGCGGGTGCGGATGCCGGAGCGGGTACGAATCCACTCGTCCGTGGAGTCGATCGGCCCGGCGACCTCTTCGTTCGTGACGACCCGGGCGGGGCGGTACACGCCGAGCCCGAGCATTGCGGTGTGCTCTACCCCGCTGATCGAGGCGATTCGAGCAGCCATGGTGCATCTCCTATGTACTGCGCGTCGAACATGACCTTCATCGGGTTCCCCACCCTCGCGGGACGCGAATGCCGCAGACATGAGGCCCCCTCATATTAATCGGACCAGCCTCTCATGGATGTGCGTTCACTCACAATTCGCCCTGGCGTTGGGCTACATCACCCCCGGAGGTTCGCGGCCCGTCCCGGTTCTGGACCGAGTGGAGCGGGGGAGTGGAGCGGGGGAGCGCAGCGGAGGAGCAGAGGGAGGGAAGGTTCGGGGCTCTCAGGGCCGTGAACCGGCCGGAGCGAAGCGGAGGCAAATTAAACACAGTATCGTGTGATCGCGGTCCCTGACCGCCCCCATCCGCGCATGAAAGAGGAGCTTGTGGCCCGCCGTCCCACCCCGCCCGGCACTCCCGAAACCACCGGACTCGGCCATGTCGCCGATCTGGTCCGCTCCGCCATCCCGCCGCTGCACCCGGCCGGACTGCCCTTCGTGGCCGCCCCGCTCGCGGTAGCTGTGCTGGGTTTCCGGCGCAAGTGGGTGCGGCGGACGGGATTGTTCGCGGCCGCGGCGACCGCCACCTTCTTCCGGCATCCGCATCGGGTGCCGCCGAACCGGCCCGGTGTGGTCGTCGCACCCGCCGATGGTGAAGTGGCGCTGGTCGATACGGCCGTACCGCCCGCCGAGCTGAATATGGGCGATCGGCCGCTGCCGCGCGTGAGCATCTTCCTGTCCGTGCTGGATGTGCACGTGCAGCGCATGCCGATCTCCGGCAGCATCGACGAAATCGTCTACAAGAAGGGCGAATTCCGCTCCGCGGATCTGCCCGAGGCGAGCGATGCCAATGAGCGCAACTCCATGGTGGTGCTGACCGAGAACGGGCAGCGCCTGGTTGTCGTGCAGATCGCCGGCCTGCTGGCGCGGCGCATCGTGTGCGAGCCGAAGGTGGGCGACAAGCTCTCCATCGGCGAGACCTACGGGCTCATCCGGTTCGGCTCCCGCGTGGACACCTACTTCCCGGCCGGTACCAAACTGCTGGTCGTGCCTGGGCAGCGGACCATCGGCGCGGAAACGGTGCTGGCCGAACTGGATTCATGATGGAGCAACTCGCGCCCACACCGGCGCTGCACCGCTCGGCCCGCAATCGCACCGTGCGGCTGCTGCCGAGCATGGTCACCATTCTCGGATTGTGCTCGGGACTCTCGGCGGTGAAGTTCGCCATGCAGGGCCAGTTGGCGATAGCGCTGGCGCTGGTCGGGGCCGCCGCGATCTTCGACATGCTGGACGGGCGGATCGCCCGCATGCTGGATGCCACCACCAAGATGGGCGCGGAACTCGATTCGCTCTCGGACGCGATCGCGTTCGGTGTCGCACCGGCGCTGGTGCTGTACGTGACCTTCCTGCACGCCGACAGTGTGGGCTGGATCGTCGCGCTCATGTTCGCGGTCTGCATGGTGCTGCGGCTGGCCCGCTTCAACACGCTCATGGACGATGATTCGCGGCCCGATTGGCAGCGCGAGTACTTCACCGGTGTGCCGGCGCCGGCGGGAGCGCTCATCGCACTGTTGCCGATCGCGCTGTCGGAGCAGTTCGGCGACGGCTGGTGGGTGAGCTTCCCGGCCGTATCGGCGTGGGTGGTGCTCACCGGCCTGCTGTGTGTGAGCACGCTGCCGACCCTGGCCATCAAGTCGGTCTCGGTCGCCCCGCGCAACGCACCGCTGCTGCTGGTGCTGGTGGCCCTGGCCGCCGCCCTGCTGGTCACCTACCCGCTGATTCTGATGATGGCGCTGGTCGTGCTGTACCTGGGCCACATCCCGTTCGCCGTGCATTCGGCGCGCTGGGTGGCGGCCCGCCCGGAGACCTGGCATCACAAGCCGGCCGAACGCCGCGCCCAGCGACGGGCCCAGCGCCGCAGGCCGATTCGCAGCATCTCCACCGCACGCCTGCGCCTCCGCCGCCCGGGCGGTCGGCTCTAGTCCTTCCCATCACAACGCCCATGGTTCGGCCGTCGAGGTCACGAACCATGGGCGTTCGGGTTTTCGGACCCGAGGACGGGTATCAGCGCGGGGCGATTCCAGCACAATGGGAAGGGTGCCTGATCTCGCGTTGACCGCACGACTGAATATTTCGGCTGCCGATGCCCGGAGGGGGTTGGTGCGGTTGCATCCCGAAGCGCTGGCTGCGCTCGGGTTGCGGGAGTGGGATGGGATCTCTTTGATCGGGACGCGGCGGACTGCGGCGGTGGTCGCTGTCGCGCCGGCGGGGACGCCTACCGGGGTGGCGCTGCTCGACGATGTGACGCTGTCGAATGCGGGGGTGCGGGAGGGCACGACGGTGACGGTCGCACCCGCGACCGTTTTCGGGGCGCGGCAGATTTCGGTGACCGGGTCCACGCTGGCGACCGGGTCGATTCCGGAGACCACATTGCGGCAGGCACTGTTGGGCAAGGTGGTGACGGTCGGGGATACGGTGTCGCTGCTGCCTCGTGATCTGGGGCCGGGGACGAGTACTTCGGCTGCCGCACAGGCGCTTTCGCGGGCCTTCGGGATCGCGTGGACCTCGGAGTTGCTGACCGTGACGGCGACCGATCCCTCCCCCGGGCCGGTGAGTGTGCAGCCCAATAGCGCGGTGGTGTGGGGTCCGGGGATCGCGGCGACGGATTCGCCGCGCTCGCTCATGGGTGACGTGGCGGCGCAGGCCCCGGATCGACGGGATCGGCCCGCCGATCCGGAGCGCGCGGACTCGTCCGCACCGGTGTCGGCGGTGGCGATGGCGGATCTGGCGGGCGTCCAGGCGCAGGCGGCCAAGCTGATCGAATGGCTGAATCTGGCCCTCGATGAGCCGGAACTGTTGAAAACCCTTGGGGCGTCGTCACATTTGGGTGTGCTCATCACCGGTCCGGCCGGAGTCGGCAAGGCGACCCTGGCGCGCGCGGTGGCGGGGGCCGGTCGCACGACCCAGGCGGGTACCGCGGCGGGGCCACGGCGACTGGTGGAGCTCGACGGTCCTTCGGTCGGCGCGACCGAGAGCGGCACGCGGCTGCGCGAGGTCGGGATGGCGGTCTCCGATATCTGTTCGGGAGCGGGCGGAGTCCTGCTCATTACCGATATCGATGCCCTGCTACCCACCGAGGCGGAGCCGGTGGCCACACTGATTCTCGATCAATTGCGGGCGGCGGTGGCGTGTCCGGCGGTGGCGCTGCTGGCGACGACCTCGCATCCCACCGAGGTGGATACCCGGTTGCGCGCCCCCGAGCTGTGCGATCGCGAGGTGACGCTGCCGCTGCCGACGGCGGCGGTGCGCGCGGCGCTGCTGGAGCAGCTGCTCCGCAAAGCACCCACCGAGAGCCTGAAACTGGCTGAGATCGCCTCGCGCACACCCGGTTTCGTGGTATCCGATCTGGCGGCACTGGTGCGTGAAGCGGCCTTGCGCGCGGCGTCGCGGTCGAGCCGGGAGCATTCGGAGCCCATGCTGCGGCAGCAGGATCTGGTGGGCGCGCTGGAGGTGATCCGCCCGCTGTCCCGTTCGGGCACAGAGGAATTGGCCATCGGCAGTCTCGGTCTCGACGATGTCGGTGACATGGTGGAGACCAAGCAGGCGCTCACCGAGGCGGTACTGTGGCCGCTGCGGCATCCGGATTCGTTCGCCCGGCTGGGTATCGAACCGCCGCGCGGGGTGCTGCTCTACGGTCCGCCGGGTTGCGGCAAGACGTTCCTGGTGCGCGCGCTCGCGAGTACCGGGCAATTGAGCGTGCACACCGTCAAAGGCGCGGAGCTGATGGATAAGTGGGTGGGTTCGTCCGAGCGCGCGGTGCGTGAATTGTTCCAGCGCGCACGTGATTCCGCGCCGTCGCTGATTTTCCTGGACGAGGTGGACGCATTGGCCCCGCGTCGCGGCCAGAGTAGTGATTCCGGGGTGACCGATCGGGTGGTGGCGGCGCTGCTGACCGAACTCGACGGCGTGGAGCCGCTGCGTGATGTGGTGGTGGTCGGTGCGACCAATCGCCCGGAATTGATCGATCCGGCGTTGACCCGGCCGGGTCGAATGGAGCGCCTGGTTTTCGTGCCGCCGCCGGATGCGGCCGCGCGCGCGGAAATCCTGCGCACCGCGGGGAAATCGGTGCCGCTGGCGAAAGAGGTGAATCTGCGCGAACTGGCAAAGGATTTGGCGGGTTATTCGGCGGCGGATTGTGCGGCGCTGCTGCGGGAATCGGCACTGGCGGCCATGCGCCGCAATGTGGATGCCGCGGATGTGACCGCGGCGGATGTGGCGGCCGCGCGCGCGGCGGTGCGCCCGTCGCTGGATCCGGTGCAGGTGGAGGAATTGCGGTTGTACGCGGCGCAGCGGGCGGCCTCGGGATAGCCGGTATTCGCCGGCTTCCGGCAAATTACGACTCATCGGTTTGGTAGCTGAATCAGCCCGGTGGAGAATTCAATTAGGCGAGTCGAACCGATCGGTAAGGGTTAGCACGGTATTTTCACCCAGGTGAGGCCGTATCAAGTAGCGACCGAGACGATCACCACACTGGTCGCAACGACGGTTGCTGGACTTTCGCTAGCCATGCCGATCGATTTCGGCTGGACCTCCAATACCTCCGCACTGCAATTGGATCTGATGGCATATACGCTGCCGCGCGCCATTGGCGCGGGCGTGCTGGTGGCCATGATCTCCGCGGTGCTGATCACCACGCTCGGCAGCATTGTCATTGCCTGGTCCACCGCGCTCGGCGGTCTGATCGCATTGACGGTGAACCATATCTTCGGCCATCAGACCGAACCCTCCTCCGCGCTCTCCACCCTGAATTTCATCGATTCACTCGCGGGCGGACTGGTTTTGGGCGCGCTGGGTGCGGCGGTGCTGCATCACCGGCTGCCCGCGTACGGGTGGACGCTCGGCATCGTCACCAGTGTGCTGCTCGGTGCGGTCAGCCCCATCCCACATCTGGGCGGCGCGCTGAAGAACGGACCGAGCAGCAGCGCCTGGGAAGCCATGGATATGCCGCCGCTGTGGATGCTGGAAACCGCGCTGGTGCTGGTGGCCATCGGCACGCTGATCAACCGCAATCGCACACCGGCCGAACGCCCTTCGATCGAACTGCCGCTGGCGCCGATCCTGGCGGGTGTGGTGCTGGTGCTGGTCACCGTCGCCAGTGCCGAGTGGCTGGCGCGGCACGGTGACACCTTCGCGGGTATCGGGGTGGCGGTGGTGACCACGGTGGCGACCGCGCTCATCGCGGCCATGCTGCTGCCCGGCCGCGATGGTGAATTGGTGCTGGTGACAGTGGGTTTGAGTGCTGTGGGGTCATCCGCGCTGGCGGCGGAGCTACCGGCCTGGACGATTCCGCTCGCGGTGGCGATCGCGGTTTTCGGCATGTGGTACGGCACCCGCCGGGGCGCGCCCCTGGCCTGTTTGGTGCTGGTGCTGCTGCTCGGTCTGTTCACCGCGCTCACCTCGAACTCCGATCGCGCGGTCTTGACGGTCGGCGGTACGGCGGTGCTGGCCTGGCTGGTCGGCTACGGATTGGCTTCGTCGAACCCGCGTTTCGTGCCGAACCGGGTGCTGGCCACCATGGTGATCTTCATTCCGTCGGCGGTGCTGGGCCTGCGCGATTTCGTGGCGCGCGGGCACTATGCCATGCAGGATTCCAGCAAGGCCGTGGTGTGCACGGTGGTGTCGGAGGATACGTCCGCGCCCGCGTGGATGGCATGCCTGATTGTCATCGGCTGCATCGTGGGCGTGTACGCGTTGCGCCGCAATCGTTCCGTGCCCGCGGCACCCGGCGAGACGGATGGCGATGCGGTGACCGATCCGGCCGAGTAGCCGATCAGGCGTGCGCGGCGGTTCCGACCGCGACGGGGACGGGTGCGGTCGCGAACCAGGTGCGGTAGAAGGCGATGCCGTAGCCCGCGAGCAGTCCGAGAATCATGACCCCGGCGGGCACCGGATTCTGTGCGATCTCCAGCGACAGGTATCGGTAGCCCAGCAGCAGCACCGCCACCAGCGCCGCGCCGCCCGCGACCAGCTGGAAACGGGCACGATCCCAACCGCGTTCGGGGTCACGCAGGGCGGATTCGATGGTCAGGCACAGCACCGCGCCGACCACCAGGTCCGCGCCGTAGTGGTAGCCGAAGCCGAGCGTGGCCGACAGTGTGGCGATGAGCCAGAACGCGCCGCCCCAGCGCAGCCAGGCCGGTGCAGGTGAGCCGTCGCTATCGCGGCGCGAGTGGATGAAGATCGACAGCGCCCACGCGGTGTGCAGTGAGGGCATGCAATTGCGCGGGGCGATACTGCCGAACGGAATCGCGCCGGGCGAAAGATCGATGGGCGGAACCACATTCGGCCAGTAGTTGCCGAGCGCGAAGGCGTGCCCGTCCGCACCGTAGGCGAAGATGGGCCCGACCACGGGGAAGATCACGTAGAACAGCGGGCCGACGAGACCGATCACCAGGAAGGTGCGCACCAGGTAGTGCCCGGGCCACTGCCCGGTCCCGACCACATTGCGCAGCTGCCAGATGGTGACGATCATGGCGCCGACGGGTAGCTCGATGTAGACCCAGTGCAGGATGAATTCGACTACCGGCCCGAGGGTTTCGAGTACCTGCCCCATCACCCAGGACGGATTGCCGAGCGCGCGGTCGACCAGTACGACGTGTTCGTCCAGTACCTGCGGTCCGGCCTGCATGGTGATGACGAGCCAGACCTCGGCGACCTTGCTGGAGAGTGTCAGCAGGATGCCGAGCGCGGCGGCGTGCAGGGCATTGCGTTTGTCCTTGCCCTCCCAGCCGAAATTCGCGATCAGCACGATTGCGGTGAGCACGATGACCGGACCGTTTCCCAGGGCGAGCGGTCCGCCGCCGAGGGTGCGCACCAACTGGTAGACCACGTCGATGGCGGCGGCCGCGCCGACGGCGATGAATCGGCGTCGCCAATTCAATCCGATCAGGGCGAGTCCGAGTCCGGCCCATGGCACGGTGACCGATTTGGGGGTGCCGGTGTAGTCGGCCCAGAGGCTTTCCAGGGGTCCGAGGAAGTGGTTGTGCGAGGCGTAGATCTGCAATCCGATGAGCAGCATCGGGACGGCGGTGAGCAACGCCGCGAGCTGCAGGCGCCGCGACGGCAGCCAGGAGGTCCGGCGTGCTCCACCCACCACTTCGGAACGCGGACCGTCGAGCAACACCAAGCCATAGTAAACGTCGTGTGAACGCAAGCCCCCGCGCCTGCTGAACACCGGACGCCGGTCGGGGCGGACGGCTCCCGATGGCGGCCGGGTCACCCCTGGCCAGCGGGTACGCCGTTCAACTCGGCGTAACCGAAATCACACCTCGTGGAAACGCGGCTGTGGGCCGAGTTCTACTGTGCCGGTTCCCTACTGGGCCAGTTCGGTGACGAGCGAATCGACGACGCTGATCAGGTCGCCCTGATTGGCCGCGGCCACCCGGCGCTGCCGCTGATACGAGGCCCCGCGCTTGGGGATATCGGCGACCAGGGCGAGTTCGTTCTCACAGCCCAGGCTCTTGGCGGTCGGCTCGAGACGATTCAGCAGATCCATCAGATCATCGGTGACCAGGCGCTCATTGCTGGCGGCATCGGTGATGATGATGGCGTCCAGGCCGTAACGGGCCGCACGCCACTTGTTCTCCTGCACATGCCAGGGCGGAATGGTCGGCAGTGTCTCACCGGATTCGACGCGGCGGTCCAGATCCACGATGAGGCAGTGGATGAGCGCCACAATGGCGGAGAGTTCGGCGCGGCTGGGGGTGCCGTCGCAGACGCGCACCTCGATGGTGCCCCATTTGGGGGCGGGCCGGATATCCCAGTGCATGCCGCCGACCTGTTCGAACACACCGGTTTTCATCTGGTCGTGCACGAAAGCCTCGAACTGCGTCCAGTTTTCGAATTGGAAGGGCAGTCCGGCGGTGGGCAGCTGCTGGAACATGAGGGCGCGATTGCTGGCGTATCCGGTGTCCACGCCCGCCCACATGGGTGAGGAGCTGGAGAGTGCGAGCAGGTGCGGATAGGACAGCAGCAGGGTGTTCAGGATCGGGAACACCTTCTCCGGGTGGGAGATTCCGACGTGTACGTGCACGCCCCAGATCAGCATCTGGCGGCCCCACCACTGGGTGCGCTCGATCAGTTCGTCGTAATGCGCACTGCGCGTGAGCTGTTGGGTGGACCACTGCGCGAAGGGATGGGTGCCGGCGCAGAACAGGTCGACACCGAGCGGGTCGGCGGCGCGGCGCACGGCGTCCATGGTGGCGTGCAGCTCGTCCACGACCTCGCCGACATTGTCGTGCTTACCGGAGACCAGCTCGACGGTATTGCGCAGCAGCTCCTTGGTGATCTGCGGGGTGCCGTCCCAGGCGCGCAGATCACCGCAGGCTTCGAAAACCGCTGCGGCGGTATTGGAAAGGTCACGCGTCGTCTTGTCGACGAGCGCGACCTCCCACTCCACGCCGAGCGTGGGCCGAGGCGAACTGTTGAAGTGGACCTTCGAAACGCCTGCCCCGGCCATGGTTCACCTATGGGTTATGCGACTACGCCGCAGGCCACGCGTGCGCCCGCGTCACCGGTCGCCAAGGTCTCGGCGTCCGGCCCGGCGGCGCCACCGGCCTGGGTGTAGCGACTCGGAATATTGCCGAAGTTGTCCGCACCCGCGTGGATCATCAGGGCCTTGCCCTTGAGTTCGTCCAGGGTGACGGAGTCGGTGGTCGTGACCAGCTTGGCGGTGCCGTCCTGCTTGACCTCGAGGGAGGTGAGGTCGCCGCTGGCGGGGTGCACGTTCTGGTCACCGGACTGGAAGTGGCCACCGGCGGAGAGGAAATCGCCGGCCGCGCCACCGGTGGGAGCGACGGAGTTCGGCTCGCACTTGCCGATCTGGTGTACGTGCAGGCCGTGGAAGCCGGGCTTGAGGCCGTGTACCTCGACCGTGACCTCGAGGTGCTTGTCGATCTTGCCGAAGGTGGCGGTGCCGACGGTCTGGCCGTTCGAATCCTTCAGCGTGGCGCTGACGGAATCGGTCGGCGGGTTGGTGAGCCCACCGTGCTCGGTACCTGCCGGTGCGGGAGAGCTGGTGAAGACCGGCGGGGTCGTCCCCTTGACGTCGCTCGATTCCTGGCCGCTCGAGCAGCCTGCGATACCGAGGACCGCGACCGCGAGCACCGGGGTCACAGTCCACCAGGACGGGCGACGAGTTGTGGACGGGGCCATCGGGGAACTCCTTTACGAGTCCGAGTTTACGAAAAGGTGGGTGGACATGATTACTACTCGGACAAGATGATGCCAGAGCCGTGACCCATTCCCCCGCAGGGGCTGGCCGGGTGTTCGAGAGCCGATCGGTTGCCGGCCACAAGCGGATCAGTTGCCGGTGACGATGACGATGACGCCGGGCGGACTGTCGCTGATTCCGGCGAATCGGGGCTCCGCGGTGACGCCGAGCTCGGCGGCGATGGCCAGTGCGGCCGCCTTCTCCGCGGCCGAACTGCCGTAGTACACGGTGGTTTTCGGGATTACGCCGGCACCGTAGTTGCCGGTCTCGGCAATATTCCAGCCGTCGGCGGTGAGATCGTTCGCGGTCTTGGCGGCCAGGCCCGAGACCATGCTGTTGTTGAAAACCCTTACGGGAACCGACTTGTCGACCCCGGCCGCGGGCTTGGTGGTGGTGACCGGCGGTGTGGTGGTGGTCGGCGCGGCGGCGCTGCTGCTCGGCGGGGTGCCGACCACCGGCGGCAGCGTTGATGAAAGTGCCGGGGCCACAGTGGCACTCGCCACACTTGTGGCCTGCGCGGTCGAGGCGTCGGCGTCCGAGGAGTCCGAACTCGACAGCGACATCGCGCCGATTCCGGCGAACACTATGGCCAGTGCGATCAACACCATGGCCAGCGCCCGCAGGGGCGGGCCGCCGGACGGCGAATTCGGAGTGCTCACGGCGTGGAGCCTAATCGCTGCTGCGGGTCCGGGCGGTTCACACCTGGAATCCGAGACGGCGTGCGGCCCTGGTCTTCTGGCGACTGGCACGCAGCCGGCGCAGGCGCTTCACCAGCATGGGGTCCGCGGCCAGGGCTTCGGGCTTGTCCACCACGGCATTGAGGACCTGGTAGTAGCGGGTGGCCGAGAGGTCGAACAGCTCCCGGATGGCTTCTTCCTTGGCGCCGGCGTACTTCCACCATTTGCGCTCGAAGTCGAGGATGTCGAGTTCGCGTCGCGAGAGGCCGTGTGCGCCATCGGTACCGGGCGCGGTGGTGTCGGCCGCGATGTCCGCGCTCACGGAAGGGCCGTCCTCGCTTGCGGAAATATTCCGGGCCGCTGCGCTGTCCATAGTGCTCCCTCGCCGAGTGGTCACCAGACGAATATGGTGCTGTGTCCGTCGCCCATTCAACCACGCGGCGCAGACATCGCGGCGCGTACCGTTCGGCGTGTTTCGGTGCACAAACCCCCGGCGTGTCTCTGTTAAATGCCTCCGCTTCGCTCCGGCTGTGCTGTGTTTATTCGCCTCCGCTTCGCTCCGGCTGTTCGCGGCCCTGTAACCCGGATCTTCCCTCCTTCCGCTCCTCCGCTTCGCTCCCCCGCTCCACTCAGTCCAGATCCGGGGCGGGCCGCGAACCTGGGGGTTTGGGCTCGCGGTCGGTCCTTCGAAGGTGCCCAGTAGGCTTTGTGGCATGGCTATTCTCCCGATCGTCATCGTCGGCGACCCGGTTCTGCACAACCCGACCGAGAAGGTCACGCAGACACCCGAGGAACTGGCCGAGTTGATCGCGGACATGTACGAAACGCTGGACGCCGCGCACGGTGTCGGTTTGGCCGCCAATCAGGTCGGCGTATCGCTGCGACTGTTCGTCTACGACTGCCCCGACGAGGCGCCCGACGGCAGCATGGTGCGGCGGCGCGGTGCGGTGATCAACCCGGTGCTGGAAACCTCCGAAATCCCCGAGACCATGCCTGATCCGGACGATGACGAAGAGGGCTGTCTCTCGGTTCCGGGCGAGCAGTTCCCCACCGGCCGGGCCGAGTGGGCGAGGGTCACCGGCACCGATGAGCACGGCGAACCGGTCGAACTCGAGGGTGAGGGCTTCTTCGCCCGCATGCTCCAGCACGAGACCGGTCACCTGGACGGCTTCCTGTACGTGGACGTGCTGGTCGGCCGCAATGCGCGCGGCGCGAAGAAGGCCATCAAGCGAAACGGTTGGGGCACACCGGGTTTGAGCTGGATTCCGGGTACGGTGCCGGATCCGTTCGGGCATGACGACTGACCCCCACTCGACCGATTCCGCACTACCGCCCCTCGGCCGGAGGGTGGTCGTGCGCTATCGCCTGCCCGAGGGCTATCCGCAGCAGTTCACCGATGTGATCGGTGAACTCACCGCGACCGATCCGCTGACCGTGCGCACCGCCGACGGTCAGGTGGTGTCGGTGGCCCGGGATCGGGTGGTGGCGTGGAAGGAATTGGGCGCCAGGCCCATTCGGACCAGTGAGATCCGCGCCCTGGAGGCCGCCGCGGCCGACGGCTGGCCCGGAACCCAGCGCGCCTGGATCGACGGCTGGCTGCTGCGCGCCGGGGACGGATATACCGGACGCGCCAATTCCGCTGTGCCGCTGGGCGGTTCGGACGGACCGGCACTGACCTCCACCGAGACCGTGCACAAGATCGGCGAGTGGTACACCGCGCGTGGACTTCCGCTGCGATTGCTGCTGCCGGATCGACTCGCCCTGGCGCCCGCCGGATGGCGCACCTGGAGCGAAACCCAGGTGCTCGCGGTCGATACCGCGACCATGGTGTTACCGCCCGGACCGTCCATGGTGCGCATTACCGCCGAACCGGACGGGGCGTGGCTGTCCATGCACCGGCATCGTGGCGGCGATACCGAGATCGGCTCGACCCCGACCGTGCAGGTGCTGACCGCCGTACGGGACGGCGAATTGGGTTTCGCCACACTGGGTTTGCCCGCGCCACTGGCCATCGGCCGGGCGGCGGTCACCACCGCACCGGATGGCCGGCGCTGGGTGGGGCTGACCTGTATCACGGTGGCGGCCGAGCATCGCAGGCACGGACTCGGCGCGCTGGTCTGTGCCGAATTGATCCGCTGGGGCCAGGCGCGCGGCGCGACACACGCCTATGTTCAGGTGGAGGCCGGAAATGAACCGGCGCTGGCGCTGTATCGAGAGCTCGGCTTCGTCGATCATCACCGGTACCGGTACACCGCGCCCTGATCCGCGCCCCGGATTTTCCGAAAGTCCATATTTCCGAAAGGCTTTGCTGTGCGTCTCGCGACCTGGAATGTGAATTCGATTCGCTCCCGGCAGGATCGGGTGCTGGCCTGGCTGGACCGGTCGGATATCGATGTGCTGGCCATGCAGGAAACCAAGTGCAAGGACGAGCAGTTCCCGTTCGAGGCCTTCGAGGCCGCCGGGTACGAGGTCGCACATTTCGGGTTCAGCCAGTGGAACGGGGTGGCCATCGCCTCCCGCATCGGACTCGATGATGTGGAGATCGGCTTCCCGGATCAGCCCGGCTTCGACAAGGACGCGGGCGAATCCCTGTTGAGCACGCCGGTGGTGGAGGCGCGGGCCATCGCCGCGACCTGCGGCGGGGTGCGGGTGTGGAGCCTGTACGTGCCCAACGGTCGCGCGCTGGACGATCCGCATTACACGTACAAGCTGGAATGGCTCGCGGCGCTGCGCAATGCGGGCAGCAAATGGCTCAGCGAGAATCCGAATGCGCAGATCGCGCTGGTCGGCGATTGGAATATCGCACCCACCGACCTGGATGTGTGGTCGCCGGAGTTCTTCGAGGGCAAGACGCACACCTCCGCACCCGAGCGCGATGCGTTCGAGGCCATGACCGCGGACGGCTTCACCGATGTGATGCGGCCGTTCCACCCCGGGCCGGGCGTCTACACCTACTGGGATTACACCCAGCTGCGCTTCCCCCGTAAGGAGGGCATGCGCATCGACTACATCCTGGGTTCGCCCGAGCTGTCGGCGCGCGTCACCGAGGCGAATGTGGACCGCGAGGAGCGAAAGGGTAAGGGCGCCAGCGATCATGCGCCCGTCCTAGCGGTCCTCGCGGACTAGTTCCGGCTATGCGGGGCGGGTCTTGATGGCGTCCCGGGAGATGAAGACGTCATAGCTGCCGCCGGTGGCTATGACGGCATTGCCGTAGGCCGAGCGCACGAACGGTTTGGTGTACCAGGTCTCGTTCTTCATATCCTTGAAGAAGTCGCCGTCGCCGCCATTGAGGAAGATCTGGTTCTGTTTGGTGGCGATACCGTCCAGGCGTTGCCCGTAGATCCGGGTCACCTTGTAGCCGGAGTTGAAGCCGAGCGCGTTCACCCACGGTTCCAGCTCGACGATATCGGCCTGCAGCACCCACATATCGCCCTCGACTTGATATTTCAGGTGCTGCTCGTCGTGATCCTTGTCCCCGTACAGGGTCAGGTCGACATCCATCAGATGCTCCTGCCCGGCGACGGGCGTGGTCACGATGTGCGCCGCCTTGATCTCACCGGTGAGTCCGAGGAACGTCTGTAGCAGCGTGGTGATCCAAAGGATCACCACCGCAACGAAAATCAGTGAGATCGCGCCGGCGCCCCGCCCGGCCAGGACTTTGAATCCGACCTTGCGAGCCTTGAACAGCGCGGTCACGAGTAGAGCGATCGCACCGATCGCGAGCACGGCAATCAGGACCTGAATCCAGCCGAAGGACACCGGGAAGACCATGTCGTAGTTGTACCCGGTAAGACCGACACACCACACCTGGTCATCAACCAAAAATGCGTGTCATGTCGGCGCGTCACCGAACACGCCGAGCAGACACGCTGACCGCCCCTTGAAACCAGTCCGCCCCCCGCACCTCGGTGCGGGGGGCGGGAGATCTGAGCGAGGTCAGAAGGCTGCTTCGTCCAGGTTCATGATGTCGTTGTCGATGTTCTCCACGACCGCGCGGACGCCCGTGATGAGCGGCAGCTTGTTCTTCGCGAAGAACGACGCCACGGCGATCTTGCCCGTGTAGAAGTTCCTATCCTTCTCCGCCGCACCGGCATCCAGCGCCGTCTGCGCGATGGTGGCGTGCTCCAGCAGTCGCCAGGCGATGACGAGATCGCCTACGGAGTAGAGGAATCGGACCGAACCGAGGCCGACCTTGTACAGCTCCTCGGGGTTCTGCTGCGCCGACATCAGGTAGCCGGTGAGCGCCGCCGCCATGCCCTGCACATCGGCGAGCGCGGTGCCGAGCAGTCCGCGCTCGATCTTGAACTGGTCCGGGCCGCCGTCGATGTACTTCTGAATGAGCCCGGCGACATGCGCCAGCGCCACACCCTTGTCGCGAATGATCTTGCGGAAGAAGAAGTCCTGCGCCTGAATGGCGGTGGTGCCCTCGTACAGCGAGTCGATCTTGCAGTCGCGAATGTACTGCTCGATCGGGTAGTCCTGCAGGTAGCCCGAGCCACCGAGGGTCTGCAGCGATTCGGTGAGCGTCTCGTAGGCGCGATCGGAGCCGCAGCCCTTCACCACCGGCAGCAGCAGGTCGTTGACCCGCTCCGCCAGCTCGGCGTCGATACCGTAATTGGCCTGCGCCACTTCGGCATTCTGGTACGAGGAGCAGTACATGTAGAGCGCGCGCAGGCCTTCGGCGTACGCCTTCTGGGTGGCCAGCGAGCGGCGCACATCCGGGTGGTGGGTGATGGTGACGCGCGGCGCGGCCTTGTCCGTCATCTGGGTCAGATCCGCACCCTGTACCCGCTGCTTGGCGTATTCGAGGGCGTTCAGGTATCCGGTGGACAGCGCGCCGGTGGCCTTGGTGCCCACCATCATTCGCGCGTTCTCGATGACCTTGAACATCTGCGCGATGCCATTGTGCTTATCGCCGACCAGGTAGCCCACGGCCGGGATATCGCCACCGAAGGTGATCTCACAGGTGGGCGAGGACTTGATGCCCATCTTGTGCTCGACACCGGTGACCAGGGCGCCGTTCTTCTCGCCGATGACCATGGTCTCGGGATCGAAGTGGAAGCGCGGCACGATGAACAGCGACAGTCCCTTGGTGCCCGGGCCGGCGCCCTCGGGACGGGCCAGCACCAGGTGGAAGATGTTGTCGGCGGTGTCACCGACGTCGCCGCCGGAGATGAAGCGCTTCACGCCTTCGATATGCCAGGTGCCGTCGGACTGTTCGACGGCCTTGGTGCGGCCCATGCCGACATCGGATCCGGCGTCGGGCTCGGTGAGCACCATGGTGCCGCCCCAGCGGTTCTCCCAGGCATGGGCGGCCCAGCGCTGCTGCTGCTCGGTGCCCTCGTCGAAGATCACCTTGTGCATGAGCGGGCCCATATTGAAGAAGCTGGCCGAGTTGTTCGCGGCCACGATCATTTCCTGAATGCCCCAGATAAGGGCGTTCGGTGCGGCGACGCCGCCCATCTCCTCGGACATGCCGAGGCCGGAGTATCCGGCGTCATTGACCGCGGCAACGCTCTTGCGCAGCAGGTCCGGCACGATGATGGTGTGATTCGCGGCGTCGAATTCGACCGGGGTGCGGTCACCTTCGACGAACGATTCGGCAATGGGCCCCTCGGCGAGGCGAACCACCTCGGTGAGCATGTCACGGACGGTCTCACTGTCGAGATCGCCGTAGGCGCCCTGATCGAGCAGCGCCCCGATTCCCAATACTTCGAACAAGTTGAACTCGATGTCTCGCAGGTTCGCCTTGTAATGGGACACGGGAATGGCCTCCTCGCCTAGGTCTTCTGGATCAAAGCGAAGTTTGCCGTACGGCCGTCCGGCTACGCCACCGTAGGCATGGGTGCCGCCGGTCACGTCCTTGGTTCCGCGGATATTTGACGCTTGATCAGCGGGAACCGACCGGGGAGTGCTTTCGGCCGATGCCACGGCCAGTTCCCGTTGATCTTGTTGAAGAGGTTACGCGCTGGGTCGGCCGGAGTAGTTGCCTCAGGGGGTCATCTCGTACTGCCCGGCGAGGGATCTGACCTGCTGCAAGACCGAGTCGAAGCGGGTCGGGTCGGCTATCGGGCGACGGAGCAGGTCCAGGGCTCGGGCCTGCTGGGCTTTGGTCGCGGAGGGCTTGGCGCTCAAGGCGACGGCGTGCTTGGAGAAGTCGCGGACGAAGATGTCGAAGAGTTGGTCGAGGACGTCGGTGTCGGCTCCGGCGATATCGGCCTGCTCCAGGATCAGTTGGGCGTAGGGAACCATGGTGAAGAGTTCGCCGAGGCCGAAGAGGAAGTCGACATCCTCCTGCTGGGAGCGGGTCGGGGTGGCGGCGGCCAGCAGGGTTTGCAGGCCGAGCGCCTGTTCCAGGAAGAGCACGACATTCGGGATGTGCGAGAACTTTTCGAAGACCGGCCGCCAGTCGGCGAAGCGGATGCGGCCCAGGCCGCTGCTGGGGCCCTGTCGCCAGAGGAATTCGTCATCGGCGGCATCGCGCCGGGTGGGCACGGGAGCGTAAGTGGCACTGGACAATTCGCTGCGCAGCTTGGGGACGAGGCCGCCCGCGCGCGGGGTGAGGCGCCGACTGGACCAGCTCAGCGCCTCGGAGACGGCGCGCACCGCGCCACCCGGGGCCGCGCCGGGCAGATAGCGCAGGGCGGCGAGCGCGGCGTCGGACGGATGGAACATGTAGTTGGGCATGAACTTCAGTGACAGCGCCATATTCACGTGCACGGTGCCCTCGAGGCGGGGCAGCCCGAACATGCCGACCATGGCCATCGGGAAGTACATATCGTTCTCGAAGCCGCGCGCGGCGATGACATCGGCGAGATCCTCGTAGATCTTCTGCCCGGTGCGGGTGACCGACATCTTCTCGATGGCGCTGACCAGCAGGTAGCGGCGGTCGTTTTCATTCGCGGAGCGCATGTAGTCGATGGCGCGTTCGCTGTAGAGCTTCATGCCGATCAGGCGCGCGAAGCTGTCCGCCAGTAGTGATTTCACCTGCGGGAATTCGGTTACCTTGTGCCCGAACAGGATTCGGTTCTCGGCGTGCGTGACGGCTTCGTACATGGCGTGTTCGCACGCGCCGACCGCGCCGAAGCCGAGATTGAACTTGCCGACATTGACGGTGTTCATGGCGGCGTCGAAGGCGGCGCGGCCGGTGTGCAGGATATCCGCCTCGGCGACCGGGTATTTGTCGAGATCGAATGCGGCGACGTACATCTGGGAGTCGACGACATTCTTGCGCAGCTTGTAGTTCTTGTGCCGGGAGTCGGCGGCGAAGAACAGGTAGCCCGAGTACTCCTCGTCGGTCATCTTCCGCTGGAAGTCGGCGGAGTCGATGATGGGCTTGTCGCTGCGCCGGCCGAAGACCGAAACCATCGCTGCCGCATTGCCATTGCCGATGTAGTACTTGCCGCCGGTGGCGGTGAAGCCGCCGCGCGCCTTCGGCTCCAGGATCATGTCGGTGGAGTAGACGTCCGCGCCGTGCGCCTGTTCGGAGAGACCGAAGGCGAAGATCTCACCGGAGTCCAGTGCGGCGGCCGCGCGGGCCTTGGCCTCGGGGTTCGCACTCTGCCAGATCGGCCCTAGGCCGAGGATAGTGACCTGCCAGACGTACCAGTACTGCATTCCGTAGAAGCCGAGAATCTTGCTCATCATGGCGATGCGCGCGGTATCCCAGCGCTTGTTCGGATCGCCACCGCCCCGCGCGGCCGGGGTCAGGAAGGTCGCGAAAACCCGTTCACTCTTGATGAAGTCGAGAAAATCCGAGTACCAGATCCGATCGCGGCTGTCCGCGAGCAGGCGGGTCTTGCCGTGGTTCTCGAACCAGTCGACGGTGGCGCGCAGTAGTCGCCGGGTCTCCGCGTCGAACTCCGCGAACTCGTGGGTCTTCGGGTTGAACAGGGTCTGCGTCATCTCGTCTTCCTCGGTGCCGGAGCGCGTTTCCTTCGTGAATGTAGCATTATTATTCACCTGCGTAGGAAATGATCTCGCAATCGCCCCGGAGCACGAAGTTCACATACCGGCCACCGCCCGCGACCAGCCGTTCCTATCCCCGCGCACGCTGCTATGGTCGGTGCTCATGGGCACCGAATCGGCTGTACGACCCCGCCAGCGCGCGCGGCATCTCGGGCCCGAACGCCGCCGCCCGCAGGTGCTCGACACCGCCCTGCAGATCGCCGCCGACGACGGCATCGCGGCGGTCACCATCGCCGCGATCGCCGACCGGATGAAGGTCACCCGCCCGGTCGTCTACGCCTGCTTCGCCGATCGCGTGGAGCTCATCGAGGCACTGCTGCGCCGCGAGGAGGACCTCCTGCTGGCGGGCGTCATGGCCGCCCTGCCGCGCCGCCGGGTCGAGGCCGATGAGGCCGTCTTCGTGGAGGGGTTCCGCGCCCTGCTACACACCGCCACCGCGCGACCGGACGCCTGGCGACTGCTCTACGGCAATCCCGATCCGGCGGTGGCGAGCTCCTTCGGGCGCGCCCGGGAGCTGGCGGTGCAGCGCTGTACCCGGCGATTACGGCCCACCCTCAAGGCGTGGGATACCGCGGACGCCGAGCGCAAACTCGCCGCACTGGTGGAATTGTGGGTCTCCGCGGGTGAGGGCGCGGTGCGAACGCTGCTGACCGAACCGGGTGACTGGACGCCCGATACGCTGGGCGAATTCGTCGGCGCGGCGGTGTATCGGGCGCTCAGGAACGCCTGAGCAATTCCACGGCCGCACCGGCAACGCGGTGGCTACGATGGAAAACGGACCATCAGTCAGCGGGAGGCGGGCGATGACGTTCTATCGACAGGTGGGCGATGTACCGCGCAAGCGGCACACCCAGCACCGGAACGCCGCGGGAAAGCTCTACTACGAAGAGCTGATGGGAGAAGAGGGCTTCTCCGGTGACTCCTCGCTGCTCTATCACCGCGGATTACCGCCCGCCATAGTGGATTCCAGCGTGTGGATCCTGCCCGAGCAGCGCACCTATCCGAATCATCCACTGCGACACCGGCATTTGAAGTTGCATGAGCTCTTCCCGGACGGGAAGCCCGGCGACACCGATATGGTGAACGGCCGGCGACTGGTGCTCGGCAATGCCGATGTGCGCATCTCGTATGTGGCGGCGCTGCGCGAATCACCGCTGTACCGCAATGCCATCGGCGATGAACTGGTCTATATCGAATCCGGCGGCGGGGTCGTCGAGACGGTGTTCGGGACACTGCCCGTGCATCAGGGGCATCAGGTGCTGCTACCGCGCGCCACCACCCATCGCTGGCTGCCGGACGGTCCGGAACCGTTGCGCGCCTACATAATCGAGGGCACCGGGCATATCGCCCCGCCTAAACGGTACCTGTCCAGGTACGGGCAGTTGCTGGAGCACTCGCCCTACTGTGAACGCGATCTGCACGGTCCGGCCGAACCGTTCGAGGCCACCGGCACCGATGTGGAGGTGCAGGTCAAACATCGACCGGCCGGTGAAATCGTCGGCACCAGTATGGTTTACGCCACGCACCCCTTCGATGTGGTCGGATGGGACGGCTGCCTGTACCCGTTCGCCTTCGATATCGCCGACTTCGAACCGATCACCGGCCGGATTCATCAGCCGCCGCCGGCGCATCAGGCTTTCGAGGGCAATAACTTCGTGGTCTGCAATTTCGTACCGCGCAAGGTGGACTATCACCCGCTGTCGATTCCGGTGCCCTACTACCACTCCAATGTGGACTCCGACGAGATCATGTTCTACTGCGGCGGAAACTACGAGGCGCGCAAGGGATCCGGGATCGGGCCGGGTTCGGTGTCGGTGCATCCCGGCGGATACGCGCACGGTCCGCAGCCGGGGGCGTACGAGCGCAGTATCGGCCTGGAGTTCTTCGACGAATTGGCCGTCATGGTCGATACCTTCCACCCGCTGCAACTCGGTGAGGCCGCATTGGCCTGTGAGGACCCCGGATACGCCTGGACCTGGTCGGGACGTGGTCCGTCGGAATGGATTTGAGTCGCCGTCAACGACAGGAGCAGAGGTGGGTATGAGCAGTCGAGTACGGATCGAAGTCCCCGAGGGCTCCGGATTCGGCCCGGCACATCTACCGTATTGCGTGTTCCGCCCGCTCGGCGAGGAGCCGCGGGTGGGCGCGCGCCTGGGCGATAACCTCATCGATCTGGCGGTCGCCCTGGATGATCCGATGTTCGCGCAACCCAGCCTGAACGCCTTCATGACGCAGGGGCCGCAGTGCTGGCGTGAGGTGCGGGCCCTGGTACAGGCCGCGGCGGAAGACGAATTGCCCTCTGCCGCAGTGTATTTGGTGGCATCGGTACAGCTGGACCTGCCGGTCCGGGTCGGTGACTATGTGGACTTCTACGCCAGTCTCGACCATGCCACCGCCATGGGCCGCATCTTCCGGCCGGATGGTGAAGCGCTGCTGCCGAATTGGCGGCATCTACCGGTCGGCTATCACGGTCGCGCGGGAACGGTGGTGGTCTCCGGCACCGCGATCACCCGCCCCGAGGGGCAGCGCCGAACCGACTCCGGCACACCGGATTTCGGCCTCACCCGACGCTTGGATATCGAGGCCGAGCTGGGCTTCCTGGTCGGTGCGGGCTCCGCGCTGGGCACACCCATCCGCACCGAGGACTTCGCCGAGCATGTGTTCGGGGTGGCGCTGGTCAATGATTGGTCCGCGCGCGATCTGCAAGCCTGGGAGGCGCAACCGCTCGGACCGTTCCTCGGCAAGTCCTTCGCAACCACCCTGTCGGCGTGGGTGACACCGCTGGAAGCCTTGTCGGAGGCCCGGATTCCGCTGCCCGCACAGGATCCCGAACCGCTCCCCTATCTGCGCGAGCCCGCGCCCTGGGGTTTGGATATCGATCTCGAGGTGTACTGGAACGGTCAGCGCGTCTCCACCCCGCCCTTCCGCCGGATGTACTGGTCGCCCGCGCAGATGCTGGCCCACATGACCGCCAATGGCGCGTCCACCCGCACCGGTGATCTCTTCGCCTCCGGCACCATCTCCGGTCCCGAACCGCACGAGCGCGGCTCGTTCATGGAATTGAGCTGGGGCGGAACCGAACCCATCGCGCTGGACGGGGTGCAGCGCACCTTCCTGGAGAACGGCGATGAAGTGGTCATCACCGCCACCGCACCCGCCACCGGTGGTGGACGGCTGACCCTGGGCGAGGTCAGGGGTCGCATCGCCGGTTGATAGCCGCACGGCATGACCATGACCATGGTCACTGTCCATCGCGGCGGCGAGTTCGGGAACGATACCGTTCCGAGGTCTGAGACCTCGGAGGATGCGCGTCAATGTTGACCAGTCTTGCTCGGTTCGCCATGTCGCGCCCACGCGCCGTCCTGGTAGCCGCACTATTGCTGATGATCGTTTGCGGTGGCTTCGGAGCCACCGCCAAATCGCATATGGTCGGCGGCGGCTACCTGACGCCCGAACTGGAGTCGGTGCGGGCCAATGACTTCATCGACAAGCACTTTCCGGGTGGCAACCCGAATTTCATCGTCATGGTCAGCTCCGACGGCGGCGTGAACAGTCCGCAGGCGCGGGCCGAGGCGGAGCAGATCACCGATCTGCTGAACCACGATCCGGATCTGACGGGGGTGCAGTCGTATTGGACCAGCGCCGCGACGCGGGCCGATCTCGCGACCGCGCTGCGCAGTCAGGACGGTAAGCGCGGGCTCATCATGGCCACGGTCACCGGCACCGATACGGAGGTGCAGAACCGGGCGGTCAAGCTCAGCGCGAAACTCGATGGCGATCGCGACGGCGTGCAGGTGCGGGTCGGCGGGATGGCGGGCACCTTCGCCGATATCAACCATCAGGTCGAGCAGGATCTGATTCTGGCCGAGTCCATCGCGGTGCCGGTCTCCGGACTGCTGCTGATCCTGGTCTTCGGCAGTGTGATCGCGGCCGGACTGCCATTGGTGGTGGGGCTCTTCGCGATTGCGGCGACGCTGGGCATTCTGCGGTTGATGACGGTATTCATGGAGGTGTCGATCTTCGCGCTGAATATGACCAGCGCGCTCGGCCTGGCGCTGGCCATCGACTACAGCCTGTTCATTGTCAGCCGGTATCGCGAAGAGCTCGGCAATGGCCTGGATACCCGCGCCGCGATTGCCCGGGCGGTCCAAACCGCCGGGCGCACAGTCGTATTCTCCGGTCTCACCGTGGCGCTCGCGCTGGCGGCGCTGGCGGTATTCCCGCAGCCGTTCTTCAAATCCTTCGCGTACGCGGGTGTCGCGGTGGTGGCAGCCGC
This sequence comes from Nocardia sp. SYP-A9097, assembly GCF_009649815.1. Taxonomy (GTDB): domain Bacteria; phylum Actinomycetota; class Actinomycetes; order Mycobacteriales; family Mycobacteriaceae; genus Nocardia. The sequence continues at coordinate 80,278 of NZ_WJIC01000023.1, read as the reverse complement.
GGTCGGCGCGTCACTGCTGCTGTTGCCCGCCGCGCTGATCCTGCTCGGTGATCGGGTGAACGCGTGGGATCTGCGTAAACCCTTGCGCCGCATGCTGGGTCGTGGTGAGGCGAGGCAGGTGCCGCCGGAGCAGAGCGGCTGGTACCGCTGGGTGACCACGGTCATGCGCTGGCCGCTGCCGTTCGCGCTGGTCACCACCGCCATTTTGCTGTTGCTCGGATCTCCGTTCCTCTCAGCGCATTTCGGTACACCGGACGATCGGATGATCGGCACCTTCGCCTCCAGCCGTCAGGTCGGCGACGCACTGCGGCAGGACTTCACCGCCAATATGGCCTCGAGTGCCGTGGTGGTGCTGCCCGGATTCCATGGCGCGCCCAATGAGATCGGCGGGTACGCGGCGGCGCTGTCACAGGTGCCGGGCATTCCGGCGGTCATGTCCGGCGACGGTGTCTTCGTGAAGGGCGCGAAGATGGCTCCCGGTATCGCGCAGATGACCGGACCGGACGGAGCCTACCTCTCGGTCGGCACTCGGGAGGCTCCCTTCACCGATGCGGGCAAGGAACAGCTGGCCCAATTGCGCGCGGTGCCCGCGCCCGGCACGGTGCTCTTCGGCGGGGCGGCGGCCCTCAATGAGGACACCATGGACTCGGTCATCACTCGACTTCCATTGGCGGCCGGGCTGATCGCGGTCATCACGCTGGTGCTGCTGTTCCTGTTCACCGGCAGTGTGGTGCTACCGGTGAAGGCGCTCATCTTGAACGCGCTGTCACTGACCGCGACCTTCGGCGCGATGATCTGGGTGTTCCAGAACGGGCATCTGGCGGGCGTGCTGGGTTTCACGCCGACCGGCAGCGTCGACATATTCATGCCGATCCTGATGTTCTGCCTGGCCTTCGGCATGTCGATGGATTACGAGGTCTTCCTGCTCTCCCGTATTCGCGAGGAGTGGCTGACCTCGGATCGCAGCCGCGCGGCCAATACCCGATCGGTGGCGCTGGGTGTGGCTCGCACCGGCCGAATCTTCACCGCCGCAGCGGGTTTGATGGCGGTGGTGCTGCTCGCGGTGGCCACCTCGCAGGTGACCGCCATGAAACTGTTCGGCATCGGCCTGGCGCTGGCGGTCATCGCGGACGCCACCATTATTCGCGGTCTGCTCGCGCCCGCGCTCATGCGCCTGATGAGCACCTCGAACTGGTGGGCACCCAAACCCCTTGCCGCACTGCATAAGCGGATCGGCCTGGAGGAGCAGCCCGGCGGCGAACCCGCCGAGCGGGCTCCGGCGCTCACTCCCTAGCCATGGACCGCCGCCCGGCATCGACGGCCGTGACGAAGCGGCTGAGATCCTCGGTGAGGGTCTCCACCGAATCGGGATCACCACCGTCGTCGTGATGGTGCAGCCAGTCGGCGATCAGTTCGAAGAGCCCGCCGATAATGGCCAGGCACAGGGTTAATCCCTGCCGGTCGGTGAGCGAATCCTCCAGCGGCCATTGCCGATTGAGGAACTCCGCGGCCCAGCGGCGATTACTCCGGCGCTGGGCTTCGATGGCGGGTGAGATACCGCCCGCCTCACCGAAGGTGACCTTCGCCAGGCGCGAGTCGTCGGCGATGGCGTGTACGAACGCGCCCAGAATGGCGCGCATGCGCTCGGGCCAGTCCCGTCCGGCGGTATCGGCGGCCGTCTCCGACACCCGCTGCTGGATCTGTGCGGTGATCTGTTCCAGCAGCGCGGTGTAGCAGGCCTCCTTACTGTCGAAGTGATCGTAGAAGCCTTTGGTGCCGACATAGGCCTGCTGGCAGATCTGCTCGATCGAGGTGCCCGAATAGCTTTGCCGGGCAAAGAGTTCGGTGGCGGCGGTGAGCAGTTGCCGGCGACGCTGGGCGCTGCGCTCGTTCGCGTCGAGGCCGCGGATCCGACGCCGCGCGGGGGTCCGGTCTGGCGCCGCGGCCGGTTTGCTGCGGGTCATGCCAATACATTAGCCGCAGGTGTTTCAGAAAGGCATCTTGTTGGTAATGCCGCGCTGGGTTGGCCGATCGGACCACGGGAGCGCTGAACAGACCGCGCAGGACTGTATGAATCCACGCCTCGCGGATTTCGGCTACCCGGTAATGTCGGCGGCGGTAATCAACCATTTGCCAACGGGGGCTCGCACCAGCGGGCTGAGAGGACGGCTAGCCCATTCGGGCGGAGCAGGGCCGTCGACCGTATGAACCTGACCGGGTAATGCCGGCGTAGGGAGGATTCGACATATGTCATCGAAACGTGCCACCGGGACATCCGCACCCGTCGACACCGTCACCACCGGCCCGATTCAGGGCAGCGTCAAGCACTATGAGCAGGTCGACGCCAATGGCGTGACGCTGCGCATTCCGGTGCGGCGGGTCAATCTCACCAATGGTGAGCATTTCGATCTGTACGACACCTCGGGCCCGTACACCGACGACACCGCGGCGATCGATCTGGAGGCCGGGCTACCCCGGACCCGCGACTCCTGGACCAAGCCGGACGTTCCCGGTCCGCGCACCCAGCTGGCCTGGGCGCGCGAAGGCATCATCACCCCCGAGATGCGTTTCATCGCCGCCCGCGAGGGCGTGCCGCCCGAGGTGGTGCGCGAGGAGGTCGCCGCGGGCCGCGCGGTGATTCCGGCCAATCACAATCACCCCGAGTGCGAGCCGATGATCATCGGCAAGAAGTTCCTGGTGAAGATCAATGCCAATATCGGCAATTCGGCCGTGAGCTCCTCCATCTCCGAAGAGGTCGAGAAAATGGTGTGGGCCACCCGCTGGGGCGCCGACAACATCATGGATCTGTCCACCGGCAAGAACATTCACGAAACCCGCGAGTGGATTCTGCGGAACTCCCCGGTCCCGGTCGGCACCGTGCCGATCTACCAGGCCCTGGAGAAGGTGAACGGCGATCCCACCAAGCTGACCTGGGAGATCTACCGCGACACCGTGATCGAGCAGGCCGAGCAGGGCGTGGACTACATGACCGTGCACGCGGGCGTGCTGCTGCGCTACGTGCCACTGACCGCCAAGCGCGTCACCGGGATCGTCTCGCGCGGTGGCTCCATCATGGCGGCGTGGTGTCTGGCGCATCATCAGGAATCGTTCCTGTACACCAACTTCCGCGAGCTCTGCGAGATCCTGGCCGAGTACGACATCACCTTCTCCCTCGGTGACGGCCTGCGTCCGGGCTCCATCGCGGACGCCAATGACGAGGCCCAGTTCGCCGAATTGCGCACCCTCGGCGAGCTCACCAAGATCGCCAAATCCTATGGCGTGCAGGTCATGATCGAGGGCCCCGGCCACGTGCCGATGCACAAGATCGTGGAGAACGTGCGGCTGGAAGAGGAGCTGTGCGAGGAGGCCCCGTTCTACACCCTGGGCCCCCTGGCGACCGATATCGCTCCGGCATACGACCACATCACCTCGGCCATCGGCGCGGCCATCATCGCGCAGGCGGGTACGGCGATGCTCTGCTACGTCACGCCCAAGGAACACCTGGGCCTGCCGAACCGCGATGATGTGAAGGTCGGCGTCATCACCTACAAGATCGCGGCGCACGCCGCGGATCTGGCCAAGGGTCACCCGCACGCTCAGGACCGCGATGACGCGCTCTCCAAGGCGCGCTTCGAATTCCGCTGGCACGACCAGTTCAATCTGTCGCTGGACCCCGACACCGCGCGGGAGTACCACGACGAGACCATGCCGGCCGAGCCCGCCAAGACCGCGCACTTCTGCTCCATGTGCGGGCCGAAGTTCTGCTCCATGCGCATCTCCGCCGATGTGCGCGAGTACGCGGAGAAGCAGGGCCTCACCGATGTCGCCGCCATCGAGGCGGGCATGGCCGAGAAGTCGGCCGAGTTCGCGTCCACCGGCAACCAGGTGTACCTGCCGGTCGTCTCGTAATCCGTTGCCCGCGTGCACTTGTCGCGTCGATCGGGCGATATTCGCCCGTCATACGCGGCAGGTGCACGCTCGGGACGCGGCATTCCTACTTCTTGTCGGCGGTCAAAGTACCGCCGATCGCCCAGCTGTCCGCCGGGGTCTCCTGAATCCACACCTGCACGGCCTCGGCCGGAATCTGCAGGGCGTCGACGAAGGCGTCGGTAACGCGGCGCACCAGGTCACGCTTGAGTTCGACGGTGCGGGGGCCCTGCTGGATGGTGACGATGGGCATGACTGTTCTCCTCGATATCGGATGGTGAATTCGATTGGCCGCCTCCGGTTTTCCGGTTCTTCCGGCGGCCTGAGAACAGTTCACCGCAGTGCGCGAGCCCGGCCAATGGGCAGTGCGTCAGCACAGCGATAAGCAATCCTTATCGTGCCGGTTCCACCTCGGCGAGCAGTTCCACCAGCAGATTCAGGTGCGGTGAGACGGCGTCCGCCCGCACCGCGAGCCCGATGGGCAGGGTCATGCCCGGTTCGGCGAAGGGGCGGAACACCACTCGCGGGTTGTACACCAGGCGCGCATTCGAGGCATACACAACCGTCCACATCGGTATGCCGGTGCCGACGGCCGCGAGGGTGTCCTGCAGATTGCCCGCCGCCGGAGCGGGAATCGGCTCGAAACCCGCACGCTGACAAGCGAATAGCACCAGATCCACCAACGCCGGATGATTGCGCCGCTCCGTCAGCCGCAAGGGCAGTGCCGCCAGATCGGCAATCCGCACCGCCTGTTCTCCAGCGAGCGGATGCCGAGCAGGTAGCGCCACCACGAGCGGATCATCCCAAGCTGGAAGGAAATCCAACTCCGGACTCTCCCCCGGTTCCGGTGACCGCACGAACGCGACATCCAAAGTCCCGTCCGCCACCTGCTGCACGCGCTCCCGCACCGGCACGCCGACCAGCTCGACCCGCACCTGTGGCGCACGTTCGGCAAACCCGTCCAGCACCGCGTCCAGGCGCTCCCCGAGCCCACTCACGGTCCCGATCCGAAAAACAGCGGCCCGCTCCCCTACCAGGTCCGCCACCGAGGCCCGTGCCTGATCGGCAGCCGCCAGTACGGCGCGCGCCCCCGGCAGGAACCGCAACCCCGCCTCGGTCAACGACACCCGGCGCGAAGACCGTTCCAGCAGTTGAACTTTCAGCTCCCGCTCCAACCGCTGCACCTGCTGACTTACGGCCGGTTGCGCGATATGCAGCCGCTCGGCGGCCCGCCCGAAATGCAATTCCTCGGCGACGGTGACGAAGTACCGCAGTTGCCGCAGTTCCATACCGACCGGCCCCCATATCTTTCGGTGCCGCGAGACTATTCGGGCGAGTAGAAGGTGCCCTTGCCGGGGGTGTGCGGGAAATCCGTGTCGATGGTGACCTCTACGCGGCCGGGGCCGGTGGGGAGGGTTTCGGGGACCCAGAGGGCGTCGGTGGGGCCGAAGGCGGTGCCGTCGCCGAGGGAGACGGGCGGGAAGGTGCCGGATGCGCCGGAGTCGAGGTTCTTCCAGGTGAGAGTGGCCATGACGCCGCAACCCCGGGCGAGGATGGGGATGGGCAGGAAGGTGAAATCGGCTCTGATCCAGACGGTTTGCCTGCCGTAGAAGGTGTTCTGCGGGTCGTGGAAGGCCAGGATCTGACCGAAGCAGGGGAAGGCTCCGCCGCCGAGGGTATTGGCGGGGGTGAAGGTGGTGACGGGGTCCGCTTGGGCGGGGGCGGCGACGGCCAGCAGGGCGGCCGCCGCGACGGGGACAGCGAGCAATGAGCGGAACATGCGCATCGGGACTCCTCGGGTCGAAATCAGGAAACGACTGTCGGGTACGACTTACCTTCGGTGCGGCGGCCGTAAACGCTACGCAGGACTAAGGATTAGCGCGGGCGGTTCGGCGAATCAGCGGCTACCGGGTTGCCAGCGGTGCGCGAATTCGTTCGGCGCGGGCGGTGGGCCGGGCAGGTCACCGGAACCGGTCAGGCCGTCGATGAACAGGGCCAGTACCCGGCGGCGGAGTTGGGCGGCGCGCTGCGGATCCGGGAGGGCGATAGCGGCGCACGATTCCAGTATCAGCCCGAGGTCCGCGGTGGTGACTTCCTTGCGCAGGCGGCCGGATTCGCGTGCGCGGCGGACGATTTCGTCATTGAGTTCGGCGGCGCGCAGGACCGCGGGCAGGATCGAATCGTCGGGGGTGAATGTGCCGGCCAGATGGGTGGTCAAGGAGTGGACGTCGGCGTCGACCACTCGCTCGAGGAAGCCGACGAAACCCCGCCAGCCATCCGAATCCTCCAGTGCCGCTTCGGCTTCGGTGTTGTAGCGGTGCAAGCCGTCGTAGCAGAGGGTGCGCAGCAGCTCCTCTTTGCTGGGGTACCGGCGGTAGAGGGCGCTGATGCCCACGCCGGCACGCTCGGCCACGGCGGAGATCGGCGCCTTGGGTTCGGCGAGGAAGACCTCGCGGGCGGCGGCCAGGATGAGTTCGTCATTGCGGGCGGCCTGCGCCTTGCGGCCGGGCAGACCGCGTTGAGCTGGGGCTTCGACTGACTTCGGCATGAATTGAGAATAGCACTTGAACGGACTCATCCGTTCCGCTATGGTCTGAAACAGAACGAAACATTCCGTTCCAACAAGGAGAGAATGATGAACACCATCCGCCCCTTCCGCATCGACATCCCGCAGACCCAGCTCGACGATCTGGCCGACCGGCTGCGCAAGGCGCTGTGGCCGAACGAACTCCCCGGCGTCGCCGATGCCTACGGCGTACCCAACGGCCGCATTCGCGATCTCGCCGAGTACTGGGCGCAGAGCTTCGACTGGCGCGCCCTGGAGGCGAAGCTGAACGCGTACCCGCAGTTCACCACCGAGATCGAGGGTGAGGACATCCACTTCCTGCACATTCGCTCCGAGCGCGAGGACGCCACCCCGGTCATCCTGACGCACGGCTGGCCGGGATCGATCCTGGAGTACCTGGATGTGATTGCGCCCCTGACCAATCCGGAATCCGCCGACGACCCGGCCTTCCACCTGGTGATTCCGTCACTGCCCGGTTTCGGTTTCTCCGGTCCGACCCGCAGCACCGGCTGGAGCCGCTACCGCACCGCCAGTGCCTGGGTGGAGCTCATGAATCGCTTGGGCTACCAGCGATTCGGCAGCATCGGCAATGACGGCGGCTCCATGGTCGCCCCCGAAATGGGCCGCCTCGCCCCCGATCAAGTGATCGGAGTCCATGTGACACAACTGTTCTCGTTCCCCTCCGGCGATCCGGCCGAAATGGCGGACCTGTCCGAGGAAGACATGGCGGGGCTGGCGCATCTGCAGTGGTTCTACGAGAACAAGATGTCGTTCAACACGCTGCACAGCCAGCAGCCGCAGACCATCGCCTTCGCGCTCGCGGATTCTCCGACGGGCCTATTGGCTTGGAACGCACAGCTTTTCGGCGAATCCCTGGACCATGATTTCGTCATCGGGAATGTGGCCATCTACTGGCTGACCGGCACCTCCGGCTCGGCGCTGCGCTTCTATTATGAGGACGCGCACAGCGAGCAGCCGACCGAACCGACCACCGTGCCGACCGCGCTGGCCATGTTCAAGGGCGATTTCCAGTCCATTCGCCGGTTCGCCGAGCGCGATCACAAGAACATCGTGAGCTGGCACGCCTACGACGCGAACTCGGTGCACTCGACCGGCGCGAATGACGCGGCCGGACATTACGCCGCGCATGAGGCCCCCGAGGTCCTGGTGGCTGATATCCGACAGTTCTTCGCACGGCTCTGACCGGGCGCGTGGAGCCTCTCGCATGTCGGCGAGAGGCTCGACGATGGTTCCGGCGCGCGCCCGTTGATGTACTGAAATCACCTTCACGACAACGAATTACACGAGGTGAAAGCAATGCGAATCGCAATCTTCGGAGCCACCGGAACCCTCGGCCGACAGGTCGTCACCCAGGCCCTCGCGGCCGGTCACGAGGTCACGGCGCTGACCCGCTCGGCCGCGAATATGCCTGTCACACATGAGCGTTTGCGCGTTGTGGTCGGCGATGTGCTCGATCCGGCCGCCGTCGAGCGGGTGGTGCTCGGCCAGGACGCGGTCATCATCACCCTGGGTGCGGGCCGCAAGGGCGGGGTGCGCGCCGCGGGCACCCGCACCGTTATCGAGGCCATGCAGCGCAGCGGGGTGAAGCGGCTCATCTGCCAATCCACTCTGGGCACCGGCGACAGCGCGGGCAATCTCAACTTCGTCTGGAAGTACGTCATGTTCGGCATGCTGCTGCGGCAGGCCTTCGCCGATCACGTACAGCAGGAGCAGTACGCCATTGCCAGTGATCTGGACTGGACCATCGTGCGGCCCAGCGCCTTCACCGACGGCCCGGCCACGGGGGCCTACCGCCGGAACTTCGGTCCCGCGGAACCAGGTCTGGCGCTGAAGATCTCACGCGCCGATATCGCGGCATTCCTGATCGAACAGCTCACGGACGCCACCTATGTGCGGCGCACGCCCGGCATCTCCAATTGAGTATCAGGCGTGCTCGTGCGCAGCACCCCAGTGCGGGAAGGGATCCGGGTACCGCAGCCACGCCTGCGGCCCGGCATCCAGCTCCACATCGGTGAGCAGGGCCGAATTCAACAGGTCACGCACGTGCGGGCGATCCAGCTTGATACCGATGAAGACGAGCTCCTGCCCCGGCGGCATATCCAGGGCCGACCAGTACGCGCCCGCTTCGAAGGTCAGATTCGGTCCGGCCTGCGACCAGATGGCGGCCAGATCGGGGCGGCTGGCCAGCCAGAAGAAACCCTTGCTGCGCAACAGTCTCTGCAATTGTGCCAGCGCCGCTTCGAGGCGTTCGGGATGGAACGGGCGCTCAGCGGTGAAGGTGATGCTGCTGGCCCGCGATCAGCGCCGCGTCGATATTCACCTCGCTCATGTCGTTGACCATGACCGCCACCCGGCGGCCGTCGCGATTGGCGATTATATGGTTGAGCAGGGTCGTCTTGCCCGCGCCGAGGAAGCCGGACAGCATGGTCACGGGCAGCTGGGCGGGGTGCTGGGCTGAGGTCACACGCTAATGATAACTGTTTTCATTAAAATCCCGGCCGCCAGGTTCGTGGCCCGTCCCGGTTCTGGACTGAGCGGAGGGAGGGAAGGTTCGGGACTCCCAGGGCCGCGAACCAGCCGGAGCGAAGCGGAGGCAAAATGGGCACCGTGAAACTGCTGCCGCTGACCCCGAATGGGCAGACCCCCGTCCGCGCCCTCACCATTGCGGGCACCGACTCCGGCGGCGGCGCCGGCATCCAGGCCGACTCCCGCACCATGGCCATGTGCGGCGTGCACGCGTGTGTGGCGGTCGCGGCGGTGACCGTGCAGAACACACTCGGCGTCAGCGGATTCCATGAGATTCCGCCGGAGATCGTGGCCGGTCAGGTGCGAACCGTGGTGAGCGACATAGGCATCGGAGCCGCCAAGACCGGCATGCTCGCCTCCACCGCGATCATCGAGGCGGTCGCGGCGGTCTGCGAAGAGGTCGGCATCGGGCGCAATGGCACCATCCCCCTGGTGGTCGACCCGGTCGCCGCCTCCATGCACGGCGATCCGCTACTGCACGCCTCGGCCCTGGATGCCTTGCGCGACACCCTGATTCCCCTCGCCACCGTCATCACCCCGAACCTCGACGAGGTGCGCCTGCTCACCGGCATCGAAGTGATCGACGACCTGACCGCACACAAGGCCGCCGAGGCCCTGCACGCCCTCGGCCCGCAGTGGGCCATCGTCAAGGGCGGCCACCTGCGCACCTCTTCCTTCAGCACCGACCTGCTCTTCGACGGCGAAACCTTCCACGAACTCACCGCACCCCGCATTGCCACCGGCAATGATCACGGCGGCGGCGATACCCTGGCCGCAGCCATGGCAAGCGCCCTCGCACACGGCTATTCGGTCCCCGATGCCTTCGCCTTCGCCAAGGAATGGACCCGCCGCTGCCTCGAAGCCTCCTACGACCTGGGCGCAGGCCACGGGCCGGTGTCACCGCTGTGGCGATTGCACGAAGATCCGGCTTCCAGCGCATAGCTCCACCGCGGCTCCCAGGAACCTCCCAGCTCGGCCGCAGGGGCGGCCCAGCGTGCCGGACGACCGTAGTGATCATGTCCGACACCGTGACCGCCGTCCGGACGGCGGAACCCGCAGAGTCCGTGACCGCGCCCGTAGTGGATGTGGTTGTACCCGTGTACAACGAAGAGGTCGATCTCGGGCCGTGCGTGCGCAGATTGCACGCCTTTCTCATTCTGAACTTCCCGTTCACGGCGCGAATCACCATCGCCGACAATGCCTCCACCGACAGCACGCTGCAGGTCGCGCGCATTCTTGCCGACGAATTGAGCGGGGTGCGGGTGGTGCATCTGGATCGCAAGGGGCGCGGGCGGGCGCTGCGCGAGGTTTGGCAGGGGTCGGACGCGCAGGTCGTGGCGTATATGGATGTCGATCTCTCGACCGATTTGAACGCACTGCTGCCGCTGGTCGCGCCGCTGGTCTCCGGGCATTCGGATCTGGCCATCGGGACCCGGCTGGCATCCTCGTCACGGGTGGTGCGCGGACCCAAGCGGGAGATCATCTCGCGTTGCTACAACCTGATCCTGCGCACCTCGCTGCAGGCCAAATTCTCCGATGCGCAATGCGGTTTCAAGGCCATGCGCACGCAGGTGGCGCGCTTGGTGCTGCCGCTGGTGGAGGACGGCGAATGGTTCTTCGACACCGAGCTGCTGGTGCTGGCCGAACGTATCGGGCTGCGCATTCACGAGGTGCCGGTGGATTGGATCGACGATCCGGACAGCCGGGTCGATATCGTCGATACCGCGCGCAAGGATCTGCGGGGTATCTGGCGGGTCGGGCGCGCGCTCGGGTCGGGGCGACTGCCCATCAACGAGTTGCGGGCCGCCATCGGACGCGAACCGCTGGTGGAGGGTGTACCGCTCGGCATGGTCGGACAGCTTGTGCGGTTCGGCATTGTCGGTGTCGGCTCGACCCTGGCGTATCTGCTGCTTTACGTTCTGCTGCAATCGATTACGGGTGCGCAGGTCGCCAATTTCCTGGCGTTGCTGATCACCGCGGTCGGCAATACCGCGGCCAATCGCGCGTTCACCTTCGGGGTGCGCGGGTCCGCGCAGGCGGTCTCGCATCAATTGCAGGGGCTGACCATCTTCGGTATCGGGCTGCTGCTCACCAGCGGATCGCTGTTCGCACTGCATCATTGGGCCCCGGATTCCGCGGTGCACCTCGAACTATTGGTGCTGGTGCTCGCGAATCTCATTGCCACCCTGGTGCGTTTCGTCGGATTGCGCTGGGTGTTCCGCAAGGCCGGGGCACTCGATGCGGCGGGCAACCGATGATTGCGCGCCGGGATGACGGCGGGAACCCGCCGTGCAGCGGCCACGGCGAACTGATCCGCTGGGCGTATCCGACCGTCGCCACACTCTCGAACACCGCACCGTCGAATACCACGGCAGAGGAGGTGCACGATGACCACGACATTGACTGAGCGCCAGGTGGTTCCGCCGCCCGCGCGGGCGACCGCCCGGATCTCGCGCTGGGAGTATCCGGCGCTGGCGACCCTGCTCATCGGCACCGCCATCGCCTACCTGTGGAATCTGTCGGTCAACGGCTGGGCCAATTCGTTCTATGCCGCCGCCGTGCAGGCGGGTTCGGTGTCGTGGAAGGCGTTCTTCTTCGGCGCCTCCGATGCCGCCAATTCGATCACGGTCGACAAGACGCCATTGTCGTTGTGGCCCATGGAGATTTCGGTCCGCATCTTCGGCCTGCACAGCTGGAGCATGCTGCTGCCGCAGGCGCTCATCGGTGTGGCCTCGGTGGCACTGCTGTGGGCGACGGTGCGGCGGGTGTTCGGGCCGGGTGCGGGATCGCTCGCCGGACTCGCGCTCGCAGTGACTCCCGTTGCGGCCCTGATGTTCCGGTTCAACAATCCGGATGCCCTGCTGGTGCTGCTCATGATCGCCGCGACCTGGGCCATGACCCGCGCGGTCGAGGACGGGCGCTGGCGCTGGCTGCTGTACACCGGATTGTTCATCGGGCTCGGATTCCTCACCAAGCAATTGCAGGTGCTGCTGGTGCTGCCCGCACTGGCGCTGACCTATCTGGTCGCCGGTCCGCCGAAACTCGGCAAGCGCATCGCGCAACTCTTCGCCGCTGGGGCGGCAATGCTGGCGGGCGCGGGCTGGTGGCTGCTCATCGCCGAATTCTGGCCCGCCGAGGATCGACCGTATTTCGGTGGCTCACAGCACAATTCGATTGTCGAATTGACGCTCGGTTACAACGGGCTGGGTCGACTGAACGGTGACGAGACCGGCAGTGTCGGCCCGGGCGGTGAACTCCCCGCCGGCGGCAATGGCATGTGGGGTGCCACCGGCATCACCCGCATGTTCGAACCGCAGCAGGGCGGGCAGATCGCCTGGCTCATCCCCGCCGCTCTCCTCCTGCTGGTGGCCGTACTTGTCCTGCGCGGCAGGGCTTCCCGCACCAATCGGCAGCGCGCCGGAATCATGCTCTGGGGCGGCTGGCTGCTGGTGACCGGACTGGTCTTCAGCTTCATGAAGGGCATTTTCCACCAGTACTACACGGTGGCCCTGGCCCCGGCCGTGGCGGCGCTGGCCGGTATCGGCGCGGCCATGCTGTGGCGCGAACGCGAGAAGCTCTGGGTGCGTGCGATTTTGGCGCTCACTCTCGGCTCCACGGTCGCGACGGCGTGGATGCTGTTGTCCCGCAGCGGTTCCTTCCAGCCCTGGCTGCGCTGGACCATCGCGGTCGCGGGAGTCGTTGTGACCGCGCTACTGCTGGTGCGCCTGCCCCGCCGGATCGAGCTCGCGGCCGCCACCGCCGCGGTCGTAATCGGCCTCGCCGGACCGCTCGCCTACACCGTGGACACCCTGACCACCGGTCACGAAGGCCCGATCCCCAGCGCCGGACCGAATGTGCGCGGCGGCTTCGGTTTCGGACCGGGCGGCCCACGCGGCGAAGGCGCACCGCGCATGAATGCCGATGGCGGCCGAGGCGGACCGGGTGGTGCACCCGGCAACCGAGGCGGACCGAATGCCCAGGGTGGCCGGGAGGGCGGCGGCGCGGGTAATTTCATGATGGCGAGCAAGCCGAGCGCGAAGGTCACCGCCCTGCTGTCGGCCGATGGCGACGAGTACACCTGGGTGGCCGCGGCCATCGGCTCGAACAGTGCCGCGGGTTTCCAGCTCGCCACCCAACTGCCGGTCATGCCGGTGGGCGGGTTCAACGGCAGTGATCCGTCGCCGACACCGGAGCAGTTCCAGCGCTACGTGGCCGACGGGGATATCCACTACTTCATCGGTGGTGGCGGTGGCATGGGGAGCCGTTCCGGTTCGCACAGCAGCGAGATCACCCAGTGGGTGCAGGACCATTTCACCTCACAGGAGGTGGACGGCGTGACCCTCTACGACCTGACCCAGCCCAAGAGCTGACCCGCGAAAAAGAGCGCGAACGTGGTAACAGCCGAATTCACCGGCAGCGCAAGGTGATCAGCGTTGCGGGTTCAGGGCCAGGTGCAGGGTGGCCGCCCACTGTTGTACGACCTCTTTGCGGCGCAGGGAATCGTCGGTCAGGATATCGGCCAGTCCGAGACCGCGCGCCAGGTCCAGGGTGGCCTGAACCAGGTGGTGCGCAACGGGATCGGAGTCGTCGACGCCCAGCGCCTCCACCGCCATGCGATGTGAGGCGCGGCCGAACCGGGCCTCCATGGGCATGATGAGTTCGCGCAGGGTGGGATCGGCAGCGGCATGCGTCCAAACCTGCAGTGCGGCTTTGAAGAACGGGGTGGTGTAACCCTCCACCAGCGCGGTCACCACGGCCTCGGTGCGGCCCTGCCCTTCGGCCACCTCACCGATGGCTTGGGCATCGGTCAGCGACTGCGCCATGCGGGTGTCGAACATGTAGTCCAGGGCGGCGGTGATCAGATCCTCACGAGTCGGGAAGTGATGCTGCGCCGCGCCGCGTGACACCCCGGCACGCTCGGCCACCACGGCGACCGTCGCCGCCGCCCAGCCGGTCTCGGCCAGGCAGTCGATGGTCGCCTCCAGCAGCCGCTGCCGGGTGGCCCGGCTGCGGTCCTGCTTGGGTTCGTGGGGTGTAGCCATGGGTAGCTATTCTGCCCAGCTCGGCGGCCGGCGCTGAAAGAAGGCGGTCATGCCCTCGATCACGTCGGGGGTACCGAAGAAGCTGCCGGACCGCTTGGCGAGGCCGGTGGCGGAGCGGGCCACCTCGGCCAAAGTGGCGGCCGTGGTGAGGCGCTTGCTCTCCGCCAAACCCTGCGGGGAGCTCTTGCGCAACTCGCTGATCAGGCGTTTCACCTCGGCGGCCGGATCGTCGGCGGCAATGCTGATGAGTCCGGTGCGTTCGGCCTCGGCGACGTCGAAGGTCTCGCCGGTCTGGAAGTAGCGGCCCGCCGCACGCGAGGTCAGGCGCGGCAGCAGAGTCAGCGAAATCACGAAAGGCGCGAGACCCAACCGGGCCTCGGTGAGGGCGAAACTGCTGCCGCGGCCCGCGACGGCGATATCGCAGGCGCCGACGATGCCCATACCGCCCGCGCGCACATTGCCGTCGATCCGGGCGATGACGGGCTTGGGCAGCTCCAGAATGTCGCGGAGCACCCGCACCATCCAGCCGGTGCGAATATCGGCGGCGGCCGCCGGATCGGCGTCCAGGGCCTCCTTGAGATCGGCTCCGGCGCAGAAGGTATTGCCGGTGTGGGTGAGCACCACCCCGCGCACCGCGCTATCGGCGGCCGCGTTTTCGAGACCCGCCAGCAGCTCCGTCACCAATTTCGAGGACAGGGCATTGCGATTGTGCGGGGAATCCAGGGTCAGGACGGCGAAACCGTCCTGGACCTCGTAGCGCACGAACGGTGCGTCGGGGGTGGCGTCACTCATCGAATTTCCTTACAGCTCAGTAGGACCGGGGCAGGCCGAGCGAGTGCTGTGCCACGAAATTCAGGATCATCTCGCGGCTGACCGGGGCCACCCGGGCGATGCGGGCCGCGGCGAGCATGCCCGCCAGGCCCACATCCGAGGTCAGGCCCGCACCACCGTGGGTCTGGATGGCCTGGTCGAGGGCCTTGATACTCGCCTCCGCCGCAGCGTATTTCGCCATATTCGCGGCTTCGGCGGCACCGAAGTCGTCGCCCGAGTCGTACAAGAACGCGGCCTTCTGCATCATGACCTTGGCCAGTTCCAGCTCGATCTTCACCTGCGCGAGCGGATGCGAAATGCCCTGGTGCGTACCGATCGGCGCGCCCTTCCAGACCGCGCGCTCCTTGGCGTAGGCGACGGCGCGATCAATGGCGTAGCGGCCCATACCGATTGCCATCGCGGCGCCCATGATGCGCTCGGGGTTCAGGCCCGCGAACAGCTGCGCGATGGCGGCGTCCTCCTGGCCGACCAGCGCGGTGGCGGGCAGGCGCACATCATCGAGGAACAGCGTGAACTGATTGTCCGGCTCGATAATGTCCATCTCCTGCTTCGTCTTCACGAAGCCGGGGGCATCGGTGGGGACGATGAACAGGGCGGGCTGCAGATTGCCGGTCTTGGCATTCTCGCTGCGGGCCACGATGAGCACCGCCTCGGCCTGATCGACACCGGAGATGAAGATCTTGCGGCCGTTGAGAATCCAGTCCTCACCGTCGCGGCGGGCGGTGGTGGTGATCTTGTGCGAGTTCGAGCCGGCGTCCGGCTCGGTGATACCGAAGACCATCTTGCCGGTGCCGTCGGCCAGCTTGGTCAGCCAATGCTGCTTCTGCGCCTCGGTGCCGTACTTGGTGATGATGGTGCCGCAGATGGCCGGGGAGACCACCATGAGCAGCAGGCCGCAGCCCTGCGCCGCGAGCTCCTCCTGAACCAGGGCCAGCTCGTAGATGCCCGCGCCGCCACCGCCGTACTCCTCCGGCAGGTTCACCCCGAGGAAGCCGAGTTTGCCTGCCTCGTCCCACAATTCGTCGAACGGCTCACCCTTGCGGGCCTTGGGTCCGGCGTAATCGCGGAAGTTGTACTTGGCGGCCAGCTTGGCGACGGCGTCGCGCAGTGCCTTCTGCTCGTCGGTTTCGATGAAGCTCATCGTCTACTCCTGGTTGTCTTCGGACTGGACCACGGCGAGCACGGCACCTACTTCGACCTGCTGACCCGCGGTGACATTGAGTTCGGTGAGCACACCGGCGGCGGGGGCGGCAATGGTGTGCTCCATCTTCATCGCCTCCAGCCACAGAATGGGCTGGCCCTTCTCGACTCGATCGCCCAGCTGCGCGCCCAGGCGGATGACCGCACCGGGCATCGGGGCGAGCAGTGAACCCTCGGCCACCTGATCGGCCGGATCCTCGAAACGCGGCAGGCGGCGGACGGTCACCGGGCCGAGCGGGGAATCGACCGCCACCAGATCGCCGTAGCGGGCCACCTGGAAGCGGCGGCGCACCGGGCCGCGCCCGCCCGGCACCTGCAGGGTGACGGAATCCGGTGTGGCTTCAAGCAATTCGAGTCCGGGATGGCCTTCCACGGTGAGGCCGTCGCGGGTGAGGGTGTAGCGCACCTCGTGCTTACCGGTGACGCGGCTCTCGTACGACTTGGACTGCGGCTGGGACGGCAGGTTCCGCCAGCCGCTCGGCAGGCCGGAACCGACGCGGACGGTCTTGCGATTCGCGGCGGCATCGGCGAGGGCGGCGGCGACAATCGACAGTGCCTCATCGGATTCCGATGCCAGCGGCGCGGACAGGGTATCCAGGCCGTGCGTGGCGAAGAAGGCGGTATCGGTATCACCGGCCAGGAATGCCGGATGCCGGAGAACTCGTACGAGCAGGTCACGGTTGGTGACGAGGCCGTGAATCTTGGCGCGTTGCAGTGCCGAAGCGAGCAGATGCGCTGCCTCGTCACGGGTTTCGGCGAAGGAGATGACCTTCGACAGCATGGGGTCGTAGTGCACGCCCACCACCGAACCGTCCACCACACCGGTGTCCAGGCGCACTCCCGGTTCGGTCAGCACGGTGAATTCGCCTGTGGTGCCCGGGATTTCGAGCCTGTGCACGGTGCCGCTCTGCGGCTGCCAATCGTGCGCCGGATCCTCGGCGTACAGGCGTACCTCGATGGAGTGGCCGCGCATACCCGGCTGGGTGGCGGGCAGTGCGCGCCCGGCGGCCACCTGCAATTGCAGGCGCACCAGATCCAGGCCGGTGACCTGCTCGGTGACCGGATGCTCCACCTGCAGACGGGTATTCATCTCCAGGAAGAAGAAGTCGCCCTTCTCGTCGGCCAGGAATTCGACGGTGCCCGCACCCTCGTAGCCGATGGCCGCGGTGGCCAGCTTGGCCGCCTCGAACAGCCGCGCCCGCATCCCGTCGATCTTCTCGACCAGCGGGGACGGGGCCTCCTCCACAACCTTCTGATGACGGCGCTGAATGGAGCATTCGCGCTCGCCGACCGCCCACACCGTGCCCTGGGTATCGGCCATGACCTGCACCTCGATGTGGCGGCCGGTCTCGAGGTAGCGCTCGCAGAAGACGGTCGGATCGCCGAATGCCGATTCCGCTTCGCGCCGTGCGCCTTCCAGCTGCTCTTGCAGATCAGTCAGATCGCGGACCACACGCATACCGCGACCACCGCCACCGGAGGACGCCTTGATGAGCACCGGCAGCATGTCGGCGGTGACCTCGGCCGGATCCAGCTCGGCCAGGACCGGGACACCGGCGGCATCCATCATCTTCTTGGACTCGACCTTGGAGCCCATCTGCTCGATGGCGGCGACCGGCGGGCCGATCCAGGTCAGCCCTGCGGCCTGCACAGCCTTCGCGAATTCGGCGTTCTCGGAGAGGAATCCGTAGCCGGGGTGAATGGCATCGGCACCGGCGGCCAGGGCCGCCTCGATGATCAGTTCACCGCGCAGGTAGGTCTCGCCCGGCGTATTGCCCGGTAGTCGGATAGCCGAATCCGCCTCCGCCACATGCGGTGCGGCGGCGTCGGCATCGGAATACACAGCGGTGGTGGCGATTCCCATACGACGGCAGGTGGCGAATACCCGCCGCGCGATCTCACCACGATTGGCGACCAGAACGTTCGTAATGTCCATACCGGCACTCACATTCGGAAGACGCCGAAGCCCTCGGCGCCCTTGATCGGGGCATTGTGGATGGCGGACAACGCCATTCCCAATACCGTGCGGGTGTCGCGCGGGTCGATGACGCCGTCGTCGTACAGGCGGCCCGACATGAACATGGGCAGCGATTCGGCCTCGATCTGCGCCTCGATCATGGCGCGCATACCGGCGTCGGCCTCCTCGTTGAACGGGATGCCGCGGGCCTCGTTGGCGGCCCGGCCGACAATGGAGATGACGCCCGCCAGCTGCGCACCACCCATGACGGCGGATTTCGCACTGGGCCAGGCGAATACGAAGCGCGGATCGTAGGCGCGACCGCACATGCCGTAGTGGCCCGCACCGTAGGACGCGCCCATGAGCAGCGAGATGTGCGGGACCTTGGAGTTCGAGACCGCGTTGATCATCATCGCGCCGTGCTTGATGATGCCCTTCTGCTCGTACTCCTTGCCGACCATGTAGCCGGTGGTGTTGTGCAGGAACAACAGTGGGGTATTCGACTGGTTGGCCAGCTGGATGAACTGCGTGGCCTTCTGCGCCTCCTCGGAGAACAGCACGCCACGGGCATTGGCGAGAATGCCGACCGGATAGCCGTGCAGCTCAGCCCATCCCGTCACCAGGCTCGATCCGTAGAGCGGCTTGAACTCGTCGAAGTCGGAGCCGTCCACGACGCGGGCGATGACCTCACGCGGATCGAAGGGGATCTTCAGATCGGTGGGGACGATGCCGAGCAGCTCGTCCTGGTTGTACAGCGGCTCGATGACCTCGGTGACCGGACGCGGGGCCGGACCCTTCTTCTGCCAGTTCAACCGGCGCACGATCGACCGGCCGAGCCGGATGGCGTCCTGCTCGTCCACGGCCAGGTAATCCGCCAAACCCGAAGTGCGGGCGTGCATTTCCGCGCCGCCCAGGGATTCGTCGTCGGACTCCTCACCGGTGGCCATCTTCACCAGCGGCGGGCCACCCAGGAACACCTTGGAGCGCTCCTTGATCATCACTGTGTAGTCGGACATGCCCGGGATGTACGCGCCACCGGCGGTGGAATTACCGAAAACCAGTGCGATGGACGGGATTCCGGCCGCCGACAACCGGGTCAGGTCGCGGAACATGCGCCCGCCCGGGACGAAGACCTCTTTCTGCGTCGGCAGATCCGCGCCGCCGGACTCCACCAGATTGACGACGGGGAGCCGGTTCTCCAGCGCGATATCGCTCATACGCAGGGTCTTTCGCAGCGTCCACGGATTCGAGGTGCCGCCGCGCACGGTCGGATCGGGGGCGATGATCATGCATTCGACGCCCTCGACAAGGCCGATACCCGCGATCACACTCGCGCCGACATGGAAGTCACTGCCCCAGGCCGCGAGGGGGGCCAGCTCCAGGAACGGCGAATCCTCATCCAGGAGTAATTCGATACGCTCGCGCGCGGTCAGCTTGCCGCGCTTGCGATGCCGCGCCATCTTGTCCGGGCCGCCGCCCGCGATGTTCTTGGCGTACTCGGCCCCGACCTCGTCGAGTTTGGCCGTCATCGCCTCGGCGGCGGCCTGATAGTCCGCCGATTTCGGGTCTACGGAAGTGCGCAGAATGCTCAAGACTGGAACCCCAATCGCTTTGCCGCCAGGGCGGTCAGGATCTCGTTGGTGCCGCCGCCGATGCCGAGAATGCGGACATCGCGGTACTGGCGCTCGACTTCGGACTCACGCATGTAGCCGAGTCCGCCGAAGAGCTGAACCGCCTGGTGCGCAACCCATTCCGCGGCTTCGACGGCGGTGTTCTTGGCGAAACACACCTCGGCGATCAAATCGGTCTCACCGCGCTCGGCGCGTTCGGCGATCTGCCGGGTGTAGACGCGGGCCACATCGATCCGGCGCGCCATCTCCGACAGCGTGTTCTGCACGGCCTGACGGCTGATCAGCGGGCGGCCGAAGGTCTCGCGGTCCCGGGTCCAGGCCAGGGTAAGGTCCAGGCAGCGTTGCGCGTGCCCGTACGCCTGGGTGGCCAGACCGACCCGCTCACTCACGAAAGCGTTGGCGATCTGCGCGAATCCGGAGTTCTCCGCGCCGACCAGGTTCGAAACCGGTACGCGCACATCGACATACGAGAGTTCGGCGGTATCGGACGCCAGCCAGCCCATCTTCTCCAGCTTGCGGCTGACCGTGAAACCGGGCGTGCCCTTCTCCACCACCAGCAGCGAAACACCGGCCGCGCCACCGCCTCCCGTGCGGACCGCCGTCACCACGTAGTCGGCGCGCACGCCGGAGGTGATGTAGGTCTTCGCGCCGTTCACGATGAACTCGTCGCCATCGCGCACGGCGGTGGTGGTGAGGTGACCGACATCCGACCCACCACCGGGCTCGGTAATGGCCAGTGAGCCGATCTTCTCACCCGCCAGGGTCGGCTTGGCCCAGCGCTCGATGTGCTCTGGATTACCGGAGGCGACAATGTGCGGCACCGCGATACCGCAGGTGAACAGCGAGGCGAACAGGCCGCCCGAACCGCCCGCGTAATGCAGCTCCTCACAGACGATGGCCGCCTCGATGGGCCCGCCACCCGAACCGCCCGCCGACTCCGGGAACTGGATACCCAGCAGCCCCAGCGCACCCGCCTTCTTGTGCAGTTCACGCGGGATCTCCCCCGCCCGCTCCCAGTCGTCCAGGTACGGGAGCACCTCGCGGTCGGCGAATCCGCGCACGGTGGCACGTAATTCGCGCCGCTCGGGCGTCTCCCAGGGGTTCACATAGCCGGTACTCATGGCAGCAGCTCCACGGGGATTTCGATATGGCGAGCCCGGAGCCATTCCCCGAGCCCCTTGGCCTGCGGATCGAAACGGGCCTGATAGGCCACGCCCTCCCCGAGCAGACCCTCGACAACGAAATTGACGGCGCGCAACTTCGGCAGCACATGCCGGGTGATCGGCAGCTTCGCGGTCTCCGGCAGCAGCAGGCGCAACTCGTCGACGGTGAGCGCGTGTACCAGCCAGCGCCACTGCGCATCGGTGCGCACCCAGACGCCGATATTGGCATTACCGCCCTTGTCGCCGCTGCGCGCGAGAGCGATGGTTCCCAGCGGTACCCGCCGGGTCTCGCCCGGCGGAAGTGGTTGCGGGAGTTCGGGTTCGGCTACCTCGGCGAGTTCCAGGGTCTCCGCGGCGGGCGCTATATCGACGGTGCCGCCATCTGGCAGCACCGCGATATGCGGTACTTCCTTCGCATCCACGTATCCGGGTGTGAACACTCCGTACGGTCCGCCATTGCCGGGCGGGGAGGTCAGCGAGCAGCCCGCATAACTCGCGAGCGCCAATTCCACCGCCGCACTGGAGAAGCCGCGACCGACCTGGTTCGGGTCCGGATCGCGCACCACACAGCGCAGCAGCGCGCTGGCCTGCTCCTCGGTCTCGGCGTCCGGGCGGTCCAGCCGTACCAGGGTCCACTCCATTTCGGCCGGCCGCACCGGCAGCCACGCCTGCAACTGCCGTTGCGCCAGTTCGGCTTTCGCCTCGATATCCAGTCCGGTGAGAATGAACTCGATCTGATTACGGAAGCCGCCGATGGTGTTCAGCGAAACCTTGGTCCGCGACGGCGGCGCTTCACCGGTCACACCGCTGATGAGCACCCGATCCGGGCCGTCCTGGCTCAGTTCGATGCTGTCCAGGCGCGTGGTCACATCCGGTCCGGCGTAGCGCGCGCTCTGAATCTCGTACATGAGCTGCGCCTCGACCGTATCCACGGTGACCGCGCCGCCGGTGCCGACATGCTTGGTGATCACGGTGCTGCCGTCGCGGCGCACCTCCGCGATCGGGAAGCCGGGGCGGTTCAGATCGGCGATCTCGGTGAAGAAGGCGAAATTACCGCCGGTGGCCTGGGTACCGCATTCGATGACATGCCCCGCCACCACCGCGCCCGCGAGCGCGTCGTAATCGGTTCGGCCCCAGCCGAAGTGGGCGGCGGCCGGTCCGACCACCAGGGCGGCGTCGGTGACGCGACCGGTCACCACAATGTCCGCGCCCGCGGTCAAACACTCCGCGATACCCCAGGCGCCGAGGTAGGCATTGGCGGTGAGCGGCGACCCGAGCCCGAGCTCCGCCGCCCGCGGCAGCAGATCATCACCGGTCACATGGGCGATCTTCGGTGCGAGACCGAGCTTTTCGGCCACCTCGCCGACGCGCTGCGCCAGCCCGGCCGGATTCAGCCCGCCCGCGTTGACGACAATCCGCACGCCCTGGTCCAGGGCCAGTCCGAGATTGTTCTCCAGCTGTCGCACAAAGGTTTTGGCGTAGCCGAGGCCGGCGTCCTTCATGCGATCCCGGCCCAGGATCAGCATGGTGAGTTCGGCCAGATAGTCGCCGGTGAGCACATCGAGCTGCCCGCCCTCGAGCATCTCCCGCATGGCGCTCATCCGGTCCCCGTAGAAGCCGGAGCAGTTGCCGATCCGGAGGAGCTCCGGATCCTCGCCGAGCTGACTCATTACTGGGCCTCCCTGTGCACCGCGCGGCGCAGCACCATCGCTGCGGTCCGCTCAAGGGTCACATCGGGCCGGAAAAAAATCAAGCCTGCGTGCTTGTTAATTGCGTGACCGCTTGCGACGCCTCCGATCCGACCAGGCAAAATGGTCGACGTGTCCAAAGACGTCGCCATGATCGTGCTGCTGGCCCTGGCCGGATTCCTCTTCGGTGGGGCCTACTCGACCTGGAAGACCGCACGCCCGCTCGCCATCGCACTCGGCATTGCCGGAGTGCTGGCGGTAGCGGGCGCGATTCTGTATTTGATCTAGCTACTCCGCTTCGAGGCGGAAGATGCGCAGATCCTCCGGCACACCGCTGAGCGGGGCCGCGAAGAAGCTGCGCCGATAGGGCTTCACACCGAACCCCAACTCCTCGAGGGTCTCGGCGTCGAGCAAATCCAGGGTGGCCCCGGACAGCATGGTGTTGCCATTGCCGCCCGCCGCCATGACACGCGCGGCGATGGTGACATCGACACCCAGCCAGTCGCCGCCGATCTCGCGGGGCGTGCCGGTGTGCAGGCCCATCCGCATCTGCGGGCGGTACCCGTCGATATTCAGCGTGGTCAGATTCTCCTTGGCCGCCACCGCCGCTCGCACCGCGCGATCCGCGGACGGGAACACCGCCATGAGACCGTCGCCCATGCGCTTGATGACCTGCCCACCGCGATCGGCGATCGGCGGCTCGATGGCCTTGGCCACCCCGCGCAGCAATTCCAGGGTCCGTTCGTCACCGGCCGCGAGCGACCAGCTGGAGAACGCCACCAGATCGGTGAACATGATGGTGACGTCCTGCAGGCCGCGGCCCTTGCCGACCCGCTCCAGCATGGCCTGCCATACCTGAAGCGCGCCGAGGCCCAATTCACGTGCGGCACTGGGGGAATCGCCGACCAGCTTGTCCGCGGCACGGGCCACGGCCCGCGCGCCACCGGGCCCGGAGACCGAGAGCGGATCGCCGAAGGCCGGATCACCGGGCAGGTTCTCCCGGGCCTTGCGGACCAGGCCGATGAGATCGCCGCGCTGATTCGCGGCATTGACCAGTGCCGAGAGCTGCCCGCCGGGAAAGCGGCGGCGGTCGGGCACGGTATCGGTTTCATCGCGGGATTCGTCGACCAATTCGGTCGGGACCAGCGGGATTATGACGTCGGGGTCGATACGGGGCGCACGCGACTCGCGCGCACGGGCACCGTTCGCATCCCGCGACCGATTGCGATCGTTCCCCAATCCGCCCGAACGGGAGGCGTCGGATGCGCGCTCGCCGCCGTCGGAGGGTCGTTCGCTCACGCCCAGAGCGTATCTCAGGGCCTGATCTCCGGATGGATTGATGACTGCCACCTGACACCTTCCGATCGGTACGGGCGGCCACATCATTGGGCCCGCCGATGCATGAGTGCTTTGGTTGCTGGTCCGATGCTACAGATGACCAGTTCGGCTCGCCAGGCACTCCCGGGTGGAATTGACACATTTCACACAGAGTTTCCCGGGTGGTCCGAAACGACATCGGCCCGATACGGAGAACGTCCGTATCGGGCCGATATTCGCCGCCGTACCGGGCAGTGGCCGGCGGCATCCCCGGGCAGGGTCTATGCGTCGCGCTTATTGACTACGAACAGCGCGGCTCCGAAAACGATTCCGACGAACACCGCGAAGTACAGCAGGCTGCCCCACGGGCCCCAATGCCAGTTCGAACCGGCCGCGTCGGCCGAGGCCGAGTAGAAGTGGCCCGCGTTCGCGAACGGCATGAACGCGCCCACATTGCGGCCGAAGCTGCCGAATGCGCTCAGCAGCGACTCCAGCACGGTCGGCCACAGAATGATCAGCGAGATGGCCGCGGCGGTCTGCCGGACCAGCACGCCGACACCGACGGCGAGCACCACCGACAGGAAGGCGTAGATCGGGACGCCGTAGATGGCACGGGCATTGTCGGCATTGGTGAGCACCAGATCGGCGCCGCCCGCCGAACCGCTGATCAGCTTCGCCAGCACGAAAGCCAGCACGGTGAGCACGCCGATCAGGATCGCTCCGAACGCTCCGATCAGCAGGGCTTTGGTAAGCAGCACCCTATCCCGAGCGGGGGTTGCTAGAAATGTGCTGCGAATGGTCCCGAAGCGGTATTCACTCGTTACCGCCAGCGCCGACAAGATCATCAGCACCAGCACTCCGAAGCCGCTCACACCGCCGACGACGGTGGTCACATGCAAGGGCGGCGTATCCGCCTTCGGGGACCGATTGACCGCCGCGACCAGGGCCGCGAAGCCCAGACCCAGCAGCACGATAATTGCCGAGCACCACCACGGCGAGCGCGTCGAGGTGAGTTTGATTCGTTCCGCTGCGAGCACGCCCATCAGAGCGCCCCTCCCATCACCTGGTCGAAACCTTCGCCGTGGTACTCCACCGCACTACCGGTCATCTGCATGAACGCCTCCTCCAGCGAGGCACGCTGCGGCGACAGCTCGAAGAGCGTTATGTCATTGGCACCGGCCAACTTTCCGACCACATCGGAGGTGACACCGGCGACCACCAGGGCCGCGCCCTCGGCATCCGCACCATCCTCACGCACCGTCATACCGTTGGAGGTGAGCAGGCTGCGCAACTGGTCCAGCTGCGGACTGCGCACGCGCACAGACTGTTCCGAGGCCTTCTCGATGAAATCCTTTGTGGTGGTATCGGCCATGAGCTGACCGCGGCCGATCACGATGAGATGCTCTGCGGTCTGGGCCATTTCGGAGAGCAGGTGACTGGAGACCAGCACCGTGCGGCCCTCCGACGCCAGCCGCTGCATGAAACGGCGAATCCACAGAATGCCTTCGGGATCAAGGCCGTTCACCGGCTCGTCGAACAGCAGCACCTTCGGATCACCCAGCAGCGCGCCCGCCAGGCCGAGCCGCTGCGACATGCCGAGCGAGAATCCGCCCGCACTCTTATTGGCCACCTCGGCGAGGCCGACCAGGCGCAGCACCTCCTCCACGCGTGCCGCCGGAATGTCATTGGACGCCGCCAGCCAGCGCAAATGCGAACGCGCGGAACGATTCGGATGCACCCACTTGGCATCCAGCAGCGCGCCGACCTCGGTCAGCGGGCGCTTCAGATCGCGATACGGCCTGCCGTCGATGAGTGCGGTACCGGATGTCGGCTCATCCAACCCCAGGATCATCCGCATGGTGGTCGACTTACCCGCCCCATTCGGGCCGAGAAAGCCGGTTACCAACCCCGGACGCACCGTGAACGACAGATCCGACACCGCGACGGTCTGCCCGTAGTGTTTGGTCAGGCCCCTCAGTTCGATCATGCGGACCAGTCTTCCTCGAGAAGCCTCGACACACTATCGACCGGAGGTCGCGCGGCCCGTACCCCGCGAGGATGAGTCAACCCCCAAGGGGCACCCCGACTCAGAGATCAGGGGAGGAAGCCTGCGCCCAGAAACGCTTGGGAATACGGCCCGCTTCCCGGGCCAGCCAACCGGCCTGGACGGCATCGGCCATGGCGGTGGCCATGAGCGCGGGCCGACGGGCACGGGTCACGGCGGTGGCGAGCAGGACGGCGGAGCAGCCGAGCTCCATGGCCAGGGCCGCGTCACTGGCGGTGCCGATACCCGCGTCGAGGATGACCGGGACTCCCGCCGCGGCGACGATCATCTCGATATTGTGCGGATTGCCGATACCCAGACCGGTGCCGATGGGCGAACCCAGCGGCATGACCGCGGCACAGCCGATGTCCTCGAGACGGCGCGCCAGCACCGGATCATCGGTGGTGTACGGCAGCACCGTGAAACCGTCGTCCACCAATTGCTCTGCGGCGCTGACCAATTCGATCGCATCGGGGAGCAGGGTGCGCTCGTCGGCGATGACTTCCAGCTTCACCCAATCGGTTTCGAGCGCCTCGCGGCCCAGCTGCGCGGTGAGCACGGCCTCGGCGGCGGTACGGCAACCGGCGGTATTGGGCAGCGGGGCGATCTCCAAGCGCTTCAACAGATCCAGCACACCGGTACCACCCGCGACATCCACCCGCCGCATGGCGACCGTGGTCAGCTCGGTGCCCGAGGCGATCAGCGCCTCCTCCAGCACGGCCAGATTGTCCGCGCCGCCGGTGCCCATGATCAGCCGCGACGCGAAGCTACGGCCCGCGATAACCAGCGGATCGACCCCGCTAGCCACCCTGCACCGCCGTCAGCACCTCGAGCTCCCAACCCCGCCCGACCAGCTCATCCCAGCGCGACTTCGGGAACAGCGCACCATCCACCGCCACCGCCACACCCTGACACGGCAGATTCAACTGCTCCAGCACCTGACGCACCGTCGGCGCCTCGGCGAATTCATGGTCCTCACCATTCACGGTGATACCGACCGGAACTGCGGTCATCGGGCTCCTCCTGGGGAAAACGGCGTGGCGGAAGCACGCCGGCGATAGTTGGCGGACAAGGCACGCTCCTCGGCAGCGGTAGCGGGGCGGGGACCCTTCGGTTTCGGTTCGAAGCGATCCGGCGCGGCGGCGCGCGCCTCGGGGAGCTGGGTATCGGCGAGCAACGCCAGTACGGCGTCCGCGGTGACCGGAGTGCAGAGAATTCCATTGCGGCCGTGACCGGTCGCGGCGATCACCCGATCGTCCACATAGCCGATGAGTGGCAGGTTGTCCGGCGTTCCCGGCCTGGAACCCGCTGCGGCCTCGGCGAATTCGTATTCGCCGATACCCGGCAGAATTGTCTCGGCATCGGTGATCAGATCGCGGACCCCGGCGACGGTCACCGCGGTATCGAAGCCCTGCTCGTATTGGGTTGCGCCCAAGACGATCCCGTCATTACGGGGCACCAGATAGATGGGACGGCCGTGCACCCGCCCGCGGATCACGCCCTGAGGCGGGGCAGGCGCGCTGGGGCGGCGGCGCAGCCGAAGGATCTCGCCTTTCACCGGGCGCACCGGGAGCGCGGGCCACAGCTGTGCGGCAGCGGCACCGGCGGCCACCACAATTCGATCGTGCGGCAATTCATGTAGCAGCCGCGAGTGCGACTCGCTGTGGGCCGCACCATGATTCGCGATCGGTTCGCCGGCGTTCTCCGGCGAATACTCCGAAACCACCTGTTCGGCAATGAATTCCACGCCGACGGCGGCGCAGGCCGCGCGCAGGGCGGAAACCAGGGCGCGATTGTCGACCGCGGGTTCGGAGGCGGCCAACAGCCCGGCTCGAACAGCGCGGGCCAGACCCGGCTCAGCCGCACGGACACCCGCGCGATCGAGCAGCCGCAAGTGCCGATCCGCGGCTCCGCACCCGGGATCACCCGGCAGGGCGGGGAGGTCGTGGGCATTCACCCAATCGGCGATGGTGCGCAGATCCACGACGTCGGCCGCGTCCAGCGCGACGGTGAGAGTGCGGTTGGCGGTGAAGAGCTCGGCACCGGTCCGGGCTTGCAGACGAGCCGCGAAGTCCGGCCAGCGCGTCAGCGAGGCCGCGCCGAACTCGAGTGCGTCATCCTCCCCCGGCCAGCCCTCCGACAGCGGTGCCAGCATTCCGCCCGCCACCCACGAGGCACCCGACCCGCTCGCCGGATCGAACAGCGTGACCGTCCAGCCTTCCTCTGCGGCACGCCACGCCACCGAAAGCCCGATCACACCGCCGCCCACGACGGCCAGAGTCCGCACCGTTTCCACCTCGCACTACTCTCATCGCGCTGCTCGCCGCGGCGCGGGTCGATCTCATTGTGCCGCCGTCCACAGCACGGGTCACGGCCTCGGCGCCCGTCTCCCACCTGTCACGTGGCACGACGCGGACTTGCCGGAGCTGGCGCGGGTCGCGTGGCCGAGGCCGAGGCCGGCACACCATGGTCTGCGGGGCCGCGGATCGGGTGTGGCGGAAAATCACCGCACCGCCCGTTTCGTCCCAACGGTAGCGCGACTAGCGT
Organism: Nocardia sp. SYP-A9097; assembly: GCF_009649815.1. Lineage (GTDB taxonomy): Bacteria > Actinomycetota > Actinomycetes > Mycobacteriales > Mycobacteriaceae > Nocardia. Next base: position 51,818 of record NZ_WJIC01000023.1, on the reverse strand, counting down.
CGGGGGCGTGCAGCCCTCCCACCCGAACCGGCCCGCCACACCGCGCGAGCGCCTGGCCGACGCGCGCCTGTACCTGTGCACGGACGCGCGCCGGGACAAGGGCGACCTCGTTGCCTTCGCCGACGCCGCCCTGGCCGGGGGCGTCGACATCATCCAGTTGCGAGACAAGGGGTCGCCCGGGGAGAAGGAGTTCGGGCCGCTCGAAGCCAAGGCCGAACTCGGGGTGCTGGCCGAATTGAAGGCCGCCGCGCGCAGGCACGGGGCCTTGGTGTCCTGCAATGATCGCGCCGATATCGGGTTGGCGGCCGGGGTCGACGTGCTGCATCTGGGCCAGGGCGACCTACCGCCCTGGTACGCCCGCAAGATCCTCGGACCCGATGTGGTGATCGGGCGCTCCACCCACAATCGCGCGCAGGCCGGGCTGGCCGCCATCGATGAACACATCGATTACTTCTGCACCGGGCCCGTCTACGCCACGCCGACGAAGCCGGGCCGGCAGGCCGCCGGTCTGGAGCTGGTCCGCTCCACCGCCGAATCGCACACCGCCCGACCCTGGTTCGCCATCGGCGGCATCGACGACCAGCGCCTGCCCGAGGTGCTCGCGGCCGGTGCGACTCGAATCGTGGTGGTACGAGCCATAACCGAGGCCCGCGACCCCGAATCCGCGGCCCGCGCACTCAAACAGCGCGTCTTGGACAACCTCGCCAACTGAGCGGCGTTGCCGCGGGCGGCCTGCGCACACTTGCCGGGATTTCCTCAACGGCGAGGCGGACTCGGTTGTCCTTGCGTTGCACCACTTCTCGCGGAACACCGGGCGTGATGGCTCAGGACAACACCTGAGCCAGGGTGAGGTACAACACATTTCCGGCCACATCGAGGGTCTGTTCGGCCGCCCCGATGCGGGCGTCGCGCACATCCCCATTGCCGCCCGAGCGCAGCCACAGGAACTCCGCGCCGGCCAGTTCCAGGGTGCGTGGCAATGCCGCCGCCACTGTCTCCGGATCGTCGAGGCCGTCCAGGCTGACCCGGGCCGGGGTGGCACGCAGCAGTGGCCAGGCGGCGGCGAAACCGGGGTGCAGCGGGCGGGCGTCCACCTCCGATTCGGGTACCCAGGCCAGTTCGGTGCTCTCCAGATTTCCCTGGGTGCGCAGCTGGGTGACGGCGTCGGCGATGACCGTGGTGTACGTCCAGCCGCTGGCCGCGGTGGCCGTCACCCGTTCGGCCCGCACCCGGATGGATCCGGCGGTGATACCCGCCTCCTCCTCGGCCTCGCGGACGGCGGCATGCACGCTGGTCTCGTGCGAATCGCGGGCGCCACCGGGCAGTGCCCAGGTGCCGCCCTGATGACTCCAGGCGGAGCGATGCTGCAGCAGCACCGCCGACCCGCCATCGGCGAGCGGAGCGCGCAGCAACAGTCCGGCAGCTCCGAAACGACCCCACTGACGGGTGCCATCCGGACTTTCCGCCCAGCCGTCACCGTCACCACGCATACTTTCGATCCCATCCTCGGGCCACGCCGCACAGACACCCGGGTGTTCCCGCGTCACGGCACAGGTACGTCCACAATAAGCTCATTCGACATCAACAAGTCGATCGTTCGGTTTCGGTCAGTGGGAGGTGAACGTGGTTCGCACCGAGCAGTTGCGGCTGGACGAGCTGTCCCCTCGTGCTGCCGCCGCGGCGGTGCGGGAACGGCTGTCGAGCACCGATATGCGGCTGTTCGCGCACTCCTCACCGGCCAAGTTGATCGCGGTGGGACTGGTATTGCTGGGAATGTGCCTGGCCGCGGGCGTGGTCACCGCGACCGCGGTGAACAATCGGCAGCACGCGTTGGACGTACTTTTGGATCAGGCCGAGCCGGACGCGTATTCGGCGCAGCGGCTGTACACCGCGCTGTCGGTGGCCGACGCCTCGGCGGGCACCGCGTTCATCTCCGGCGGGCTGGAGCCCAAGGCCGTGCGCGACCGCTACAACCAGGCGGTCGGCGAGGCGGCCGCGGAACTGGTGACGCAGTCCAATCGCAGTGGCGGAGACGCGGATACGCATCTGCGCACCGGCATCTCCACCGGACTGCCGGTCTACTGCGGCATCGTGGAGACCGCGCGGGCGAACAATCGCAGCGGGCTACCGGTGGGGGCGGCCTATCTCAGCGAGGCGTCCAACCTCATGCAGGGCACCATGCTGCCGATGGCACAGGAGTTGCAGGAGCATCGCTCGGCGGCCATCACCGCCACCCAGCGCAATCATGTGCGGCCGCCGTGGCCCGCCATCGTGACACCGCTGCTGGCGGTGGCGGCGCTGGTCGGGGCGCAATTGTTCCTGTCCCGGCGCTGGCATCGGGTACTCAATCCCGGACTGCTGCTGGCCACCGGAACCATGGTGGTGCTGCTCGGCTGGACCGTGATCGCCGGATTCATCTCCGCGGTCGATACCACCGACTCCCGCGACAGCGGCAGCATCCCCACCTCGGCGCTGACCGAGAGCCGCATTCTCGCCCAGCAGGCCCGCACCGCCGAGACCCTGAAACTGGTGCGGCGCGACACCAGTACCGAATACGACAACACCTATGACAAGGCCACCGCCCGGTTGCGCGATATCTTCGCCGGCTACGACCAGGACGGGCCGGGCGCGGGCGAGGTGAAGACCGCGAGCTCGGCATTGGATCGCTGGCGGGCCGCCCATCAGCGGATGAACGACGCACTCTCCAAGGGCGACTTCATCGGCGCGGCCGCGGTCGCCACCGGACCGGGCGCGAACGAGGCCACCGCCCAGGTCGACGCCCTCGACCGCGCGCTCGGCGAGGGCATTACCGATACCCGGAACGAATTGCGCGGCAACACTTCCCACGCCGCCCGCACCCTCGACCTGCTCGCACCGGGCGCACTGGTGCTGAGCACCGCGGCGGCCGTCCTGGTGGCGGCGGGCCTGTGGCCGCGACTACGGGAGTACCGATGAATCACAGAACCGGCTATCCAGGCAAAGCCCTACGGCGCGAGCCGCATTCGACCCGGCGAATCGCCGGTGTCGCCTCGGCCGTACTCGCGGTGGCGCTCGCCGCCGGATGCGCCGACGGGGGTGCGCCCGCACCGCAGTCGACGCGGGTGCCGAGCTATGTCGAACCGCCGCTGCCGTCGGGAGCCGTTGCGGCACAAGCCAATGCTCCGCTGCCGCCCGCCGCCGTGAACTGCGGGGATCCCACCGCGAGCCTGCGGCCGAGCGGGGCGGGGCGGACACCGAATATCGATGCCATCCGGGCACGCGGCCGACTACTCGTCGGCTTGGATACCGGCAGTAATCTGTTCAGCTTCCGCGATTCGACCACCGGGGCGCTCGCCGGATTCGATGTGGAGATCGCCCGGGAATTGGCGCGGGATCTGCTCGGCAATCCGGATCTCATCGAATACCGGATCCTCGGCTCGGCGGACCGCGAGAAGGCCTTGCAGGAGCACACCGTGGATGTCGTGGTGAAGACCATGACCATCACTTGTGAACGGCGGCAACGGGTTACCTTCTCCACCTCGTACCTGCAGGCGCATCAGCGGGTACTGACCGTGCACAACTCCGGGATCTCCGGGCTCACCGATCTGGCGGGTAAACGGGTATGCGTGGTGCGTGGCACCACCTCACTGGATCTGGTCCGCACCCAGCAGCCCGCCGTCTCCATTCTCACCGTGCCCAGCTGGGCCGATTGTCTGGTGGTGCTGCAGCAGCGTCAGGTCGATGCCGCCAGCACCGATGACACCGTGCTGGCGGGTCTGGCGGTACAGGACCCGGCGACCGAGGTGGTCGGGCCGGATCTGAGCACCGAGCAGTACGGCATCGGCATCTCACAGGGCTCGGATGATCTGGTGCGCTTCGTCAACGGCACCCTGGAGCGCATTCGCACCGACGGCACCTGGTACCGCCTCTACCACCGCTGGCTGGCCGCCGAACTCGGCGATGCCGCGGTCCCGCCGCAGCCCAGGTACCAGGACTGAGATGACCGCACCCGAGGAACCGGACGCCACCCGCGCCACCGAGCGGGTAGCCGACGACGGGCCGCAGACCCAGGCCACCGAACGCTTCGGCGAGGGACCGGCGACGCGGGCGACCGAACATATCGCGGCCACCTCCGCTACGCCTGGGCCGCAGGAGGTTTCGCGCACCGAGGGTGAGGTGCGCACGCCCACCAGGCCGTCGCAGCGGACCGCGCGCATGTCGCGACCGCGACCGGTGGTGCGGCGGCTCGGCGCGGGACTGGTGCCGATTCCCGCGGTGGAGCCGGTCGATCCGGAGGCGGAGGTGCTCCCCGATCCGATGGTGGCGGAGGGGCGACGGTTCTGCTGGCGCTGCGGCAAGCCGGTCGGACGGGCCACCGCGGCGCATGCGGCGACCACGGCGGGAACGTGTGAAATCTGCGGTGCGCCATACGATTTCCGTCCCTCCCTGCATCAGGGCGATCGGGTGGCGGGGCAGTACGAGATCCAGGGCTGTATCGCGCACGGCGGGCTGGGCTGGATCTACCTCGCCATCGACCGCAATGTGAGCGACCGCTGGGTGGTGCTCAAGGGCCTGTTGCACGCCGGTGACGCCGAGGCGCAGGCGGTGGCCGTGGCCGAACGGCAATTCCTGGCCGAGGTGGCGCACCCGAGCATTGTCAAGATCCACAATTTCGTGGAGCATCCGGACGCGCACGGCTCCCCCATCGGCTACATCGTCATGGAGTACGTCGGCGGTCATTCGCTGCGTGATCTGCTCGAACAGCATGTGCGACCCGAGCGTATGCCGATCGCCGAGGCCATCGCCTATGTGCTGGAAATCCTTCCGGCACTGGACTATCTGCACTCGGTGGGGCTGGCGTACAACGATCTCAAGCCGGACAACATCATGGTCACCACGGACCGGGTGGAACTCATCGACCTGGGTGCGACCGCACCGTTCGAAGCCTACGGAAACCTGTACGGCACCAGGGGTTTCCAGGCTCCCGAGATTCCACAGACCGGACCCACCGTCGCCTCGGACATCTATACGGTCGGCCGTACCCTGGCCGTACTGATCCTGAACCTGCCCATGGAGAAGGGCGCGTACGTCGAAGGCATTCCGGCGGCGCGGGATCAGCCGGTGCTGGAGCGGCACGAGTTCTTCCACCGGCTGCTGTTGCGCGCCACCGATCCGGACCCGAACCGCCGCTTCACCTCGGCGCGGCTGCTCGGCGGTCAGCTCACCGGTGTGCTGCGCGAGATCCTCGCGGTCGAGACCGGTAACGAACATCCGCAGCTGTCAGCGCTTTTCAGCCCGCCGCGCACCAGCTTCGGCACCGAGGAGTTCGTGGCGCAGACCGACGGCCTGGTCGACGGCGTCGATCGCAGTACCCTGCTGAGTCCACGCGATGTGGTGGCCGCGCTACCGGTACCGCTGGTCGATCCGACCGATCCGTCCGCGCCACTGCTGGCCGGTTCGGCGCACCCCGAGGCCCGGCACGCCCTCGACGAACTACGGCACGGCCGGCAGCGGGCCGCGGCCGAACCCGGCGGCGCACCTGAGACTTTCGAGCTGGAGGTCACCCTCGCCGAGGCCCGCGCCCACCTGGATCTGGAGGAACCGGCCGCCGCCCGCATGCTGCTGCGCCGCCTCACCGACACCGGCGAACCACCCTCCGAGGACTGGCGCACGGACTGGTATCTCGGCATGGCCGAACTGCTGGACCAGGATTACGAACGCGCCTTCGCCCGCTTCGACGCCGTCCTGCAGGCCATCCCGGGCGAGATCGCACCCAAGCTCGCCCTCGCCGCGACCGCGGAACTGATTCTGCAGCACTGGGATTCACCGGATCCCGAGGAGTGGCGGGCGTACGCCGAGAAGTACTACGCCACCGTCTGGCGCACCGACCGCGGCGTGGTCAGCACCGCCTTCGGCCTGGCCCGCCAACTCGCCGCCGCCGGGCGCACCACGGCCGCGGTGGACGCGCTCGACGAGGTGCCGCCCGCCTCCCGGCACTACTCCGAGGCCCGCATGACCGCGGTGCTGATGCTGTTGACCAGCGCTCCGGTGGCCGAACTCGACGAATCCACCCTGCATTTGGCCGCGGCGCGGGTGCAGGCCCTGCCGCCCGGCGAGAGTCGCACCGCGCAGCTGCGCGTCCTGGTATCGGGCACCGCGCTGGGCTGGTTGCAGGCGGGCCACACACCGAAAACCGGTGACGCCAAGATATTCGGCGGCCCATTCGGCGAACGCGAGCTGCGGCGCGGTATCGAGAGCGGCCTGCGCGGCCTGGCCCGCTCGGCCCCCGGCCGCACGCATCGCTACGCCCTGATCGATCTCGCCAACGCGGTCCGCGCCAAATCCTGGTTCTAGAGCAAACATCAGGAAGTCACTGCCTGGACAGCGCCGCGTAAGTTCGCGGCCGTCCCGTTTCTGGACTGAGTGGAGCGGGGGAGCGCAGCGGAGGAGCGGAGGGAGGGAAGAAATGGGACCTCGAGGCCGCGAACCCGCCCGCAGCGCAGCGGAGGGCAGCGGAGGGCAAATGACCCGGCCCCGTGTCGCAGCTGAGTAACCCTTCGGGGGCAGCCGAGAAGTCGCAGGAACTGACGAGGGAGGGTCAGTACCTACCGCAGCTGTGCGTATGCGACACGGGTTCCGGGGCTCCATTCGGGAGTGGATCCGAGTACCACTCTGTCAGGGCGATCGTGACGTTTTCGTGAAGCGCCGCGGCGCGGCTCATCCCACCAATCGGGCAGCCGCGCGAGCGATCGCGAGCTCCTCGTTGGTCGGCACCACCAGCACCGCGACCTCCGCGCCCTCCGGCGAGATGTACCGGGCGGAGCGGTCTTTCGCGGTATTGCGGGCCGGGTCCACCCGAATGCCGAAGCGCTCCAACTCGGCCAGGGCCGCCGCGCGGACCTTGGCGTCGTTCTCGCCCACACCGGCGGTGAAGGTGATGGCGTCCACCCGGCCCAGCTCCACCAGGTATGCGCCGATATAGCGGCGCAGGCGGTGAATGTAGACGTCGAACGCGAGTTGCGCTGCGGCGTCACCGGTTTCGATGAGGCGGCCCAGTTCGCGGAAGTCGTTCACCCCGGACAGGCCCTTGATACCGGACTGCCGGTTGAGCAGGGCGTCCACCTCATCCACATTCATATCCGCGGTGCGGATCAGGTGGAAGATGATCCCGGGATCGAGATCCCCGGAGCGGGTTCCCATGACCAGACCCTCGAGCGGAGTCAGGCCCATGGTGGTATCCACCGCCTTACCGCCGCGAATGGCGGAGGCGGACGCGCCGTTACCCAGGTGCAGCACAATCTGATTCAGTTCGGCACGGTCCCGGCCGAGGAATTCGGCGACCTGCCCGGAGACGTACTCGTGCGAGGTGCCATGGAAGCCGTACCGCCGCACCCCGTACGCGGCAGCCACTTTCGCGTCGATGGCGTAGGTCTTGGCGGCGGCGGGCAGACCATGGAAGAAGGCAGTGTCGAACACCGCCACCTGTGGTACCTCGGGGAGCAGTTTGCGGGCACTCTCGATACCCACCACATTGGCCGGATTGTGCAGTGGCGCGAGCGCGGACAGGCGCGAGATGGCCTCGACCACCTCATCGGTGACGAGCGTCGGCTCGTAGAACACCTCACCACCGTGCACCACCCGGTGCCCGACCGCGCGCAAACCCGCATCGGCCAGGTCGTGCCCGCTCTCGGCGAAGATATCGAAGACCAGGCGCAAGCCTTCGGCATGATCGGGCACCTCGCCGTGGTGCTCGAAAGTCTTTCCGTCACTCTGATGTTCGATGGTGGGCGAGCCCTCGGCGACGGGTTCGCCGATGCGCTGCACAATTCCGGCGGCTACCACCTCCGCCGAATCCGGGTCCAGCAGTTGATATTTGATGGACGAGGACCCGGAGTTGATCACCAGGACCTTCACTTCGCCTCCTGCTGCGCCTGAATGGCGGTGATGGCAACGGTATTCACGATGTCGGCGACCAGTGCGCCACGCGAGAGGTCGTTCACCGGCTTGCGCAGACCTTGCAGCACCGGGCCGATGGCGACCGCACCGGCGCTGCGCTGCACGGCTTTATAGGTGTTGTTGCCGGTATTGAGGTCCGGGAAGATGAAGACCGTCGCCTGCCCGGCCACCGCCGAATCCGGCAGTTTGGTGCGCGCGACCGTGGGTTCGATGGCGGCGTCGTACTGGATCGGACCCTCCACCAGCAGTTCCGGTTCCCGCTCGTGCACGAGTTTGGTTGCGGTGCGCACCTTTTCGACATCCGCGCCGGAGCCGGATTCACCGGTCGAGTACGACAGCATGGCCACCCGGGGGTCGATACCGAATTGCGCCGCGGTCAGCGCGGACGAGATCGCGATATCGGCCAGCTGATCCGAGGTCGGATCGGGCACCACCGCACAGTCGCCGTAGGCCAGCACCCGGTCCGCCAGGCACATGAGGAATACGCTGGACACGGTGGATACGCCCGGCATGGTTTTGATGATCTCGAACGAGGGCCGGATGGTGTGCGCGGTGGTGTGCGCGGCACCCGACACCATGCCGTCGGCGACACCCATATGCACCATCATGGTGCCGAAATACGATATGTCACCGAGGTATTCGCGAGCGCGGTCCACCGTCATGCCCTTGTGGGCGCGCAGGCGGGCGTACTCCTGCGCGAATTCGTCGCGCAGCGGACAGGTCTTGGGATCCAGTACCTCGGCGGCATCGATATCCACCCCGAGTTCGGCGGCGCGGCCACGCACCGCCGTCTCGTCACCGAGGATGGTGAGATCGGCGATCTTGCGCTGCAATACGCGTCCGGCGGCGCGCAGAATACGGTCGTCATCACCCTCGGGGAGGACGATGCGCTTGCGGTCCGCGCGGGCGCGTTCGATCAGCTGATACTCGAACATCTGCGGGGTCACGATATTCGGGATGGGAATCTCGATCTGCTGCAACAACTCTCGTGCGTCCACTCGCTCCTCCATGAGCGCGAGCGCGGTATCCACCTTGCGAATACTGGACAGCGATACCCGGCCGCGGGTACGGGCGGCGGCCTTGGCGGTGGCGAAGGTGCCCAGGCTGGTCGACAGGATCGGCAGTTTCGGTTTCAGTCCCGCCATCAGGCGCGCGATGGACGGGGCGGGCTGCATATCACCGTTCATGATGATACCCGCGAGTGACGGAAAGCCTTCCGCCTCATGGGCATTCACCAGGGCGAGGAGCACGTCCGAACGGTCACCGGGCGTAATGACGGCGACGCCGTCGGTGAGTCGCTCCAGAATGTGCTCGGTCGTCATACCGCCGATAATCACGTCGAGGGCTTCGCGCTGCAGCAATTCCGGGTCGCCACTGTAGATTTCGCCGCCGATGGCATGACACAGCTCGTCCATGGTGGGGGCCTGCAGCAGCGGCACCTCGGGCAGCGTCCAGGTCGGCACCGCCGCGACGCGCGCCAGGGCTGCGGAATCCGCGTCCAACTGGTCCGGATCGCAGCGGTTGGCGATCACCGCGACCAGTTTGGCGTGCTCGGCGACCAGTTCGGTCCGGCACAGCTCCACCAATTGCGCCAATTCCGCGGGCGTGCGCTCGGATCCGCGCACCACCAGCAGTACCGGCGCACCGAGATTCACCGCGATACGGGCATTGAAGCGCAGTTCGCTGGGGCTGGCGACATCGGTGTAGTCACTGCCCAGAATGAGCACGGCATCGCACTGTGCGGCCATGGCGTGATAGCGCATGACGATCTCGCTGATCGCGCTGTCCGGGTCCGCGTGCACCTGTTCGTAGGTGACACCGATGGATTGGTCGTAATCGTCGTCGGCGGTGGAGTGTTCGAGCAGCAGTTCGAGAATGTAGTCCCGCTCGGTCGCGGAGCGGGTGATGGGCCGGAACACACCGACCCGCGGCGTGGTCGCCGCCAGCGCCTGCAGCACGCCGAGCGCCACGGTCGACTTGCCGGTGTCACCCTCGGGCGACGCGATGTACACACTGGAAACCGGTGAGGCAGCCATAGTCCGAGAGCCTACTGTGCCCGATTTGCCCTACGCTTCGCTCCGGGCGGGTTCGCGGCCCAGGGAGTCCCGCTTCTTCCCTCCCTCCGCTCCTCCGGTGCGCTCCCCCGCTCCACTCAGTCCAGAAGCGGGACGGGCCGCGAACCATGCCGGATGACTACAGCGCGCGCAGACGCGGGGCCAGGTCGCGCTCGAACAGTTCGAGGAAGCGCAGCTGATCATGGCCGGGGGCGTGGAAGACCAGGTGATTCAGGCCCGCGTCCAGGTACTGCTTGATCTGCTCGACGGCAGCGTCCGGATCGCTGGCCACGATCCAGCGCTTGGCGATCTGCTCGATGGGCAGCGCGTCCGCGGCGGCCTCCATCTCGATGGGATCGGTAATGGAGTGCTTCTGCTCGGCGGTCAGCGACAGCGGAGCCCAGAAACGCGTATTCTCAAGGGCCAGTTCGGGATCGGTGTCGTAGGAGATCTTGATCTCGATCATCCGGTCGATGTCCTCGACGGTACGGCCGACCTTCGCCGCGCCCTCGGCGACCGCGGGCATGAGCTTCTCGGTGTAGAGATCCATACCCTTGCCCGAGGTGCAGATGAAACCGTCACCCGCGCGGCCCGCGTACCGGGCCACCACCGGGCCGCCCGCGGCGATGTACACCGGGATGCCGTTCTCGGGTACGTCGTAGATCGACGCACCGACGGTCTTGTAGTACTCGCCGTCGAAGTCGGTGCGCTCACCGGTCCACAGCGCGCGCATGAGATCCACCGACTCGCGCAGCCGCGCGAAACGCTCCTTGAATTCCGGCCATTCGCCCTGATATCCGGTGGCGATCTCGTTCAGCGCCTCACCGGAACCCACACCCAGCATGATGCGATCCGGGTACAGGCAGCCCATGGTGGCGAACGCCTGCGCGATCACCGCGGGGTTGTAGCGGAAGGTCGGGGTCAGCACCGAGGTGCCGAGCATGATGCGCTCGGTGCGCTCACCGGTCGCGGCCATCCACGCCAGCGAGAACGGGGCGTGCCCGCCATTGTGCCGCCACGGTTGGAAGTGATCGCTCACGGTCGCACTGTCCATGCCGTGCTGTTCGGCAGCCACCGCGATCTCCACCAGCTCCCGGGGGCCGAACTGCTCCGCCGAAGCCTTGAATCCGAGCTTGAGGTCCTTCACCGCGCCACTCCTGTCGCCTTGCTGCGCTTGGTTTGTGCGGGCCAACCTCCCGCGCCTGCCGTTCCGGATAGGCCCGGTTTACGGCCCACTTCGCACCATAGTGGCCGCGGCACGGCGTCCTCAGCTGGGCTCACCCCCAAGGTTCGCGGCCCGCCCCGGTTCTGGACTGCGCTCCGCCTCCCCGCGCTTGGAGCGGACACGGGAGCGCAGCGGAGGAGCGGAGGGAGGGACTTCAGGGGCCGCGAACAGCCGTAGCGAAGCGGAGGCAAATTAGACTCTGTCCCGTGACCTCTATCGAAGAACCGATCCTGTCCTACCTCACCGACATGGACGGTGTCCTCGTGCACGAGAACCACATGGTGCCGGGCGCGGACCAATTCCTGGCCGAACTGCGCGACAACGGATTACCTTTCCTGGTTCTGACCAATAATTCGATCTACACCGCGCGTGATCTGCAGGCGCGCCTGCGGCACACCGGGCTCGACATTCCCGTCGAATCCATCTGGACCTCGGCACTGGCCACCGCCACCTTCCTGAAGGACCAGCGGCCGAATGGAACCGCCTATGTCGTAGGCGAATCCGGGCTCACCACCGCACTGCACGAAATCGGATACGTGCTCACCGACAGCCATCCGGACTATGTGGTCCTCGGCGAAACCCGCACCTATTCGTTCGAGGCCATCACCACCGCGATTCGCCTGATCTCGGCCGGCGCGCGCTTCATCGCCACCAACCCGGATCCGACCGGCCCGTCCCGCGAGGGCATCCTGCCGGCCACCGGTTCGGTCGCGGCGCTGATCACCCGCGCCACCGGCAAGGAGCCCTACTACGTGGGCAAGCCCAATCCGCTCATGATGCGTTCGGCCCTGCGCCGGATCGGCGCGCACTCGCAGTCCACCGTCATGATCGGCGACCGAATGGACACCGACGTCATCTCCGGCCTGGAGGCCGGTATGCGCACCATCCTGGTCACCACCGGCATCTCCACCCAGGCCACCGTCGAGCAGTACCCCTACCGCCCGACCGCCGTCCTGAACTCGGTCGCCGAACTCGTCGGCAAGACCAAGGCCCCGTTCGAACTCTGAAAGATCTTGCGGTTACTCGGATTCGATGGCTTCGAGCGCGGCCGACAACGCCGTGAGCGAATCCACGATCCGGGCGAACTGCTCGATACCGAGCTCGGCATTGAGCCGGGCCGCCAGCTTCGCGTGCTGCGGATTGATCCGCCGCACCGCGTCATGACCCTCCTCGGTGATGGCGACGAGTTTGGCGCGCTTGTGCAGCGGGTTCGGCCGGTACTCGGCAAAACCCTTCTGCACCAACAGATCCGCGATGCGCTGCACACTCTGGCGGGTGATGCCCATCTCCCGGGCGATCCCCGCCACCGGCAATGGCTCGTGCAGTACCGCGCCCAGCACCTGCCACCAGGCGGCGGTGATCCCCGCCGGTTTGGCCAATTCCTCTGCGATGGTGAGGAATTGGCCATTCAGCTTGAAGGACGTGATCGCGGCCGTACTGAACAGATCCTGTTCGCTACGGGTCATGACGTCGTGGCCGCGGCGCGGCTCTGCTCATACTCCGCGAGGGCGAAGAATCCGGCCGGATCATTCTGCGCGTACAGCCGGTACCAGGCATCCAAGATATGCGGCTCGAAGATTTCCAGCCGGGCGAAGATGGCGCGCGCGAACTCCACCGGCATGGTGCCGCTCGCGGTAATGAGATCCCCGTCGGTGACAGCGGGCTCGTAAACGAAGCACGCGCCACCCGAATATCCGCTCATGGCAAGGTATTCCGCCGCATTACTGGTATGCGAACGCCCATCCAGCAGGCCCGCACTCGCCAGCCCGAAAGTGGCCCCGCAGATGGCGGCCACCGGCACTCCGGCGGCCAGGAACTCGCGCGCCTTGTCCGCGAACGCGGTCAGCGCCCCGGCCTCCCAGGTGGCCGATCCGGGCAGAATCAGCATGGCGCTGTCGGCCGGGGAGAGTTCGTCCAGCGAGACATCCGGCGTGACCCGCATGCCGCCCATGGAGACAACGGAATCCGTTGTGGCACCGACGGTTCGGACCTGCCACTCGCCGGGCTCACGCTGCCAGAGTTCACGATTGATATGCGCCGTGGCGAATCCGGTCTCCCAATCGGAGAAGGTGTCGTACACGGCGAGATGCACTGTTTCAACCATGACAGCATCCTGTCAAATATGACAGGATGCTGTCAATGATGGTTAGTTCAGCTAAGCGCCTTGTCCAGGTCGCCGAGCAGATCCTCGACATCCTCGAGACCGATCGAGATACGCAGCACGCCGTCCGAAAGACCAATGGCGGCACGGCCTTCCGGGCCCATGGCGCGGTGCGTCGTGGTCGCCGGATGGGTGATGAGCGTCTTGGAATCGCCCAGATTGTTGGAGATGTCGATGATGCGCAGGCCGTTGAGGACCTCGAAGGCGCGCTTCTTGCCCTCTTCGGGTGCGGCGTTCAGTTCGAAGGTCACCACGGTGCCGCCGCCGGACATCTGGGTCTTGGCCAGCTCGTACTGCGGGTGCGACTTCAGGAACGGGTACTTCACCCAGGCCACGGCCGGGTGCTGCTCCAGGAATTCCGCGATACGCAGGGCCGATTCGGTGGACTGGCGCACCCGCAGGGGCATGGTCTCCAGGCCCTTGAGCAGGGTCCACGCATTGAACGGGCTCAGCGCCGGACCGGTATGGCGCATAAGGTTCTTCACCGGGCCGTCGATGTACTCCTGCGAACCCAGGATCGCACCGCCGAGCACTCGGCCCTGACCGTCGATGTGCTTGGTGCCGGAGTAGACCAGCACATCCGCGCCGAGCTCGAAACCCTTCTGCAGCAGCGGGGTGGCGAAGACGTTGTCCAGCACCACCTTCGCGCCCGCGGCATGCGCGAGATCGCAGACCGCGCGCACATCGACCAGCGCCTGCATCGGGTTGGACGGGGTCTCGAAGAACACCGCCTGGGTGGGCACCGACAGCGCCTCTTCCCACTGCGCCAGATCCTCACCGTCGACGAAGACGGTCTCCACACCCCAGCGCGGCAGAATCTCGTTGGCGACAACGAAACACGAGCCGAACAGGCTGCGTGCGGCCACCAGGCGGTCGCCGGCTTTGAGCAGTGCGCCCAGCGCGGTGAAGACCGCGGACATACCGCTTGCGGTGGCGAAACATGCCTCCGCGCCGTCGATCAGGCGCAGCCGCTCCTCGAACATGGCGACCGTCGGATTGCCGTAGCGCGAGTACACGAAGTGCTCGATCTCGCCGGTGAAGGCGGCCTCGGCGGCTTCGGCACTCTCGTAGACGAAACCGGAGTTGAGGAACAGCGCCTCGGAGGTCTCGTCATAGCCGGAGCGGCGCAATCCACCGCGCACGCCCAGGGTGGCGGGGCCGACGCCCTCGGGGAGCGGTCGCTCGAACGAACCACCGGTGATCATGACTGCCTCCACGGCAAACCATCGGCGCGCCAGCCTTCGCTGCCGCGGTGTCCCTGCGCGTCGAGCGCGCCTTCGAAACCCTCGAGAACATTGAAGGACGGCGTCAGGCCGAGCGCGGTGGCCGCGGTGGCCGCACCGATGGAGCGCTGACCGGAGCGGCAGATGAAGATCACCGGCGCTTCCGAGGCCGCATCCCGCTCACCCAGCGCCTGCCGCAGCTGGTCCACGAACCGCGTGTTCTGGGTGCCGCTGGTGTCCACCCATTCGATCAGCGCGGTCGGCCGACCGATACCGCTGGTGTCGGGGACGCCGACGAAGCGCCATTCGGCTTCGGTGCGCACATCGACCAGCACCGCATCCGGATTGTCCCGCAACAACTCCCACGCCTGCTTCGGCGTGATATCGCCCGCGTAGCTCACTTCGACCTCCTGTGAATCCGCACTTGCCGCACCGTTGCCCGATGCGCGGCCAGGTCGTCACCCGGAGCACCCCACCGCGGAGGAGGGTTGCCGACCAGCCAGCCGGGGCTTGACGCTGGTACTCATGACCTGAGTTGAGATTGACCGAAATCGGGGTCACCTGTCAAACCCTGCTCGGCATCGGTACAGGCTAAGAATCGCAGACCAGCCAGAGGCTGCCGGAGTGGGTGAAGTGCCAGGTGGAGGTCGATTCCCTGTCGCCGGTCTTGAAGGTGACCTGAGCGGTCGCCTTGTCCCCGTTCAGGGTTGGATCCGCGAGTTTCACGAAGTCGAACGCGGTCCCGTCACCGGCCTTGGCGGGCGCGAGCGGGGAGCGTTGCTCGTCGAATCCCGAGCACACCACGCGGTCGTCGAGTGTGCCGGTGGCGCTGCGGGATTGGAGGAACTTGCGCGAGGCCAGGGCGAGGCGGTCGGAATCTGTGACATTCTTCTCAACCGGCGAAACCAGGGCGGCCACCACGATTCCGACGACCACCAGCACCAGTACGCCCGCCGCCACCAGAAATGGCAGCAGACTGCGGGTACTGCTCTGATCGATCCGTAAATGCTGGTCGTCGGCGTCGGTCATGGCTCGATCATGCCCGGTCGGGGCGGTGACAGCGACGGCGACACCGGTGCGCCGGGCGGCCGGGCGTTCGTACTGTTCACCGGCACCGGCGCGGGCGGGGGTTCCTCCCACCGATAGAATCAGCACAATTTCCCGCGCGAAAGCGGGAATAGCAGTACCACGCAGCAACGCTGCAGCTTCGGGGATTCCAATGGAGGACTACCCGAAGCCAGGGCGTCAACTTAGCCTAAGCTAAGAAGGACGGCTGAGACTTGACGGCAGAATAGTTCAACCAAAGGGTGCGCCAAGAATGACCGAACAAGCAGCGACCCGCCCGCTTCGTATAGCGATCGTGGGCGCCGGCCCGGCCGGAATCTACGCGGCCGACGCGTTGATGAAATCCGACGCCGACGTGAGCATCGACCTGTACGAGCGGATGCCCGCGCCGTTCGGTCTGATCCGCTACGGCGTGGCCCCGGACCACCCGCGCATCAAAGGCATCATCACCGCCCTGCACAAGGTGCTCGACAAGGACCAGGTCCGCCTGCTCGGCAATATCGACTACGGCGTCGATATCAATCTCGAAGACCTGCAGCGCTTCTACGACGCGGTCATCTTCTCCACCGGTGCGAACGCCGACCGCGCGCTCGAGGTCCCGGGCATCGAGCTCGACGGTTCCTACGGTGCCGCGGACTTCGTCTCCTGGTACGACGGACACCCGGACGTGCCGCGCGACTGGCCGCTGCAGGCCGAGAAGGTCGCCGTGCTCGGCGTCGGCAATGTGGCACTGGATGTGGCGCGCGTACTCGCCAAGACCGGCGATGAACTGCTGCCCACCGAGATCCCGCCGAATGTGTACGAGGGCCTCAAGCAGAACAAGGCACTCGAGGTGCACGTGTTCGGCCGCCGCGGTCCCGCGCAGGCCAAGTTCACCCCTCTGGAACTGCGCGAACTCGATCATTCGCCGACCATCGAGGTCATTGTCGACCCCGAGGACATCGACTACGACGAGGGCTCCGAGGCCGCCCGCCGGCACTCCAAGCAGGTCGACATGATCTGCAACACCCTCGAGCAGTGGGCGATCCGCGATGTGGGCAACCGCCCGCACAAGCTGTTCCTGCACTTCTTCGAGAACCCGGCCGAGATCCTCGGCGCGGACGGCAAGGTCGTGGGCCTGCGCACCGAGCGCACCGCCCTCGATGGCACCGGAAACGTCAAGGGCACCGGCGAATTCAAGGACTTCGACGTCACCGCCGTCTACCGCGCGGTCGGCTACCTGTCGCAGAACATCCCCGCCCTGCCGTTCGACGATCAGGCCGGCACCGTGCCGAACGAGGCCGGACGCGTCCTGCTGGACGAGGACGCCGACGGCGCGGCCCGCTTCATGCCGCAGACCTACGTCACCGGATGGATCAAGCGCGGCCCGGTCGGCCTCATCGGCCACACCAAGGGCGACGCCAACGAGACCATCGCCTGCCTGCTCGACGACGCCGCCAACTTCACCCCGGCCGCCGAGCCGGAGCTGGACGCGGTCACCAAATTCCTGGAGGACAAGGGCGTCCCCTTCACCACCTGGGCCGGCTGGTACCGCCTGGACGCGCATGAGCGCGCCCTGGGCGAGCCCGAGGGCCGCGAGCGGGTGAAGGTCGTCGAGCGCGAGGACATGCTCCGCGCCAGCGAGCCGGACAAGGTGTCCTGACCTACCTGACCTGGCCCAATCCGACAGCTGGACAAGGTCTTCCGCACTTGTCACCGTTGTGAGGCATGCTGATCACGTGTTCGATGCCCATCTCCACATCTTCGACCCGCGGTTCCCGCTGGCCGAGAACGAGGGCTACCTGCCCGACCCGTACACCATCGCCGACTATCGACGCCGCATGCGGCGCTTCGATATCGACGGTGGCGCGGTGGTCAGCGGGTCCTTCCAGGGCACCGATACCAGTTATCTCCGGGCCGCCCTCGCCGAATTGGGCGAGGGCTGGGTCGGCGTCGTCAATCTGAACGAGGACGCCACCGACGCGGAGATTCTGGAGCTCGACCGCGCGGGCGTGCGCGCGGTGCGCTTCAATTTCAAGCGGGCGGGCGGCGATATCGTCGGGCTCACCATGCTCGCTTTGCGCGCCTATGAGCTGGCCGGATGGCATGTGGAGCTGTATATCGACGGGTCCATGCTGGGTTCGCTGGAACCGGTCATCACCAAACTGCCGAAGCTGTCCATCGATCACATGGGCATGTCCGACGAATGCCTGCCGTACCTGCTGAATCTGGTCGATCGCGGGGCCAAGGTGAAGGCCTCGGGCTTCGGGCGGGTCGCCATGAACGCGGGCAGGGCGCTGCGCAAGGTGCATGCGGTGAATCCCGAGGCACTCATGTTCGGATCCGATCTACCGGGCACCCGGGCCGGGCGGCCATTCCTGGACTCCGATATCCGGATCATCTCCGATGCCGTCGGCCATGACCTGAATATGGTGCTGGAAGACAATGCGCGGGCCTTCTACCGGCTGCCCGCCAAGGATCGGCGCATCGCGGATCCCGCGCCGACACTGCCCCTGTTCCGGCCGGGGCCGCCGACGCTGCGACTGAAGCGGTCGGAGCTGCCCGCGCCGCCCACCCTGCCGCTGCCCAGAATCGACCCTAGATCGCTATAGCGGCGACCAGCCAGACACCCGCGGCCAGTAGCGCGCCGAACAATTCCACCAGCATGGACAGGCCGACGCCCTTGAGCGCGTGCACCGTCGACTGCCAGGCGGGCTGTTGTTCGCGCAGCCGCTGCAACTCCGAAACATAAACGCCCAGAACGAATCCCAGGAACAGCCCGACCACCGGCACCACGAAGAAGCCGATAATGCCGAGCACCGCGCCCAGCACGAGCGACCGGTTCGGCACGCCCGCCTCGCGGAGTTTGCGACCCGGCCAGGTGTATTTGATGATGCCGCTGATCACCAGAAGCGTTGCGCAGACCGCGAATACGATCCACGCGGACGCACCGCCGGTCATGATCGCCCACACCAGGATGGCCGCCAGAATCAGCACCACCCCGGGCAGAATCGGCACGATCACCCCGAGCAGGCCGACAAGTATCGCGAGGCCGACCAAGACCTCGCCCGATGCACTCACTGTGAATCCTCCCGCTTGTAATCCCCCGCATTGTTGCTCATGAACACGTCTGCGAGTGGGCTGTAGCGGTGAAGTGTCTCCATCATTCCGGCGCGCTTTCGGCCGGAATCCACCGGAAGCCGCTGATACACAGCCAGTGTGGATCCCGGCCAAAAGCATGCCGGGATGACGGGGGCTACGCCGGGGGCTGTGCGCGGGAGGCCTTGCCCGGGCGCATTGGGCTCGCGTTATTGTCATATCGTCAACACCGGTGCTGTGAGCCGGTGCGCACTTCAGTCGACGATGAACCGAGGTAGGGCGTGAGCACTCCATCCACCGCCAAGCAGGGCCCACTCGCGGGTGTCCGGGTAGTTGAACTGGCCGGGATCGGCCCCGGCCCGCATGCGGCACTGCTGCTCGCGGATCTGGGCGCGGACGTGGTGCGGGTGCAGCGACCGAACCAACTGCCCGGCTTCATGGAACGGCCGCAGTGGCGCGGACGCACCATTGTCGAGGCCAATCTGAAGGATCCGGCCGATATCGAGAAGGTACTCGGGCTCATCGAGAAGGCCGATGTGCTCCTCGAGGGCTTCCGGCCGGGCGTCACCGAGCGCATGGGACTGGGCCCCGACGCTGCGCTGGAACGCAATCCGCGACTCGTCTACGGGCGTATGACCGGCTGGGGCCAGTACGGTCCGCTCGCCGATCGCGCCGGACACGACATCAACTACATCTCGCTGACCGGTGTGCTCAATGCCATCGGCCGCAAGGGTGAACGGCCGGTCCCGCCGCTGAATATGGTGGGCGACTTCGGCGGTGGCTCCATGTTCCTGGTGTTCGGCATCCTCGCCGCACTGATCGAACGGCAGACCTCCGGTAAGGGTCAGGTCATCGACGCGGCCATGGTCGATGGGGCACTTGCCCTTTCGCACATGATCTGGGGCATGAAGGGCGTCGGCCTGTGGTCCGACGAGCGCGGCACCAACCTGCTCGACACCGGTATGGCGTTCTACGACACCTATGAGACCTCGGACGGCAAGTACATGGCGGTCGGCTGTATCGAACCGCAGTTCTACACCGAATTGCTGCGTGGCCTGGAGATCGATCCGGAGGGACTGCCCATGCAGCTCGACCCGAACGGTCAGGATCAGCTGCGCAAGCTCTTCACCGAGAAGTTCAAGACCAAGACCCGCGACGAGTGGTGGCAGGTCTTCGAGCACACCGACGCGTGCACCACTCCGGTGCTGACTTTCACAGAGGCGGAACAGAATCCGCACATTGTGGCGCGCACCGGGCTGATCGAGATCGACGGCGTCGTACAGCACGCGCCCGCGCCGCGCTTCTCGCGCACGCCGGGCGGTATCCCCACCCCGCCGCCGACCGAGGGCACCCCGATCGAAACCGTTTGGGCCGACTGACATTCGGCCCGAAATGCCGAGCGGCGGTACCCGAATCGGGTACCGCCGCTCGGCATTTCGAGGCGGCACCGGCTCGGGGTGCGGCGCCGCCACGATCATGACCGTCAGTTCGACAGGAACAGGTACCAAAGGCCGTCGTCGCCCTGCTGGCAGGCCCAGTTGGTCCACTTGTCGTTGTCGCGGGTGACCTGGACATTGGGGCCGTCGGCCTGGCAGGCGGCCAGGGTCGAGTAGTTGCCCTCGACCTGGACGGTCTCGGCGGAGGCCAGGGCGGAGCCGCCGGCGACCAGGCCGAGCGCGATGGCACCGACCGCGAGGGTGTTCTTCAACATGAGATCGTCTCCTGTTCGTGGCCCGGAATCTCCGTGCCACACATAGGAAACTATTCGGACTATGACTGTTCTATGACCACGAACGCCAGCGGCGGCACCCGAATCGGGTGCCGCCGCTTGGCAATTCGAGATCAGGCCGAGGGCTCGACCAGCTGGATGTCCAGCTCGATGGCGATCTTGTCGCCCAGCATGGCGGTCGGCAGGCCGGCCGCGATATTGAATTCGCTGCGCTTGATGGAGCCGGTGGCGGTGAAGCCGGCGTGCTGCTTCTGGTCGCCGGGGAAGACCTGGACGCCGCCCCACTCGACATCGAGGGTGACGGGCTTGCTCACGCCGCCGAGGGTGACCTCACCGGTGACCTCGAACTCTTCGGCGATATCGACCGGCTCGGTGACCTTGAAGTGCAGGGTCGACAGGTTCGCGGTGTCGAGGATCTCAGCGCTGCGGACGTGGCCGTCGCGCATCTCGTTACCGGTGTCGAAGGAGTCGAGGTAGATGGTGGCCTCGATGGTGACGGCCTTACCGGCCTCGTCCACGACGAAGCCGGTCTCGAACTTGTTGAAGCGGCCGCGGACCTTGGAGATGCCCAGGTGGCGTGCGGTGAAGTTGACCGAGGAGTGGTTGGCGTCCAGGTTCCAGGAACCGGCGGCCAGGCGGGTCTGCTCAGAAGTCGTCATGTCCACCATTCAAATGGACCCCAGTCCGGTTAGCCACACCGTCTTGATCCTGGCACTGGCAGGGCGGGGATAACGGAGCCCGGAACAGGCACTATGGAGAGGTGTCCAGATCCGAATTCGCCGAGTTCCTGATTGCCAGGCGCGCGCAACTGCAGCCCGAAGACGTCGGCCTGCCCGCCGGTCGCCGCCGCCGCACCCCCGGACTGCGCCGCGAAGAGGTCGCCGCGCTCGCCGGCGTCAGCTCGGATTATCTGGCCCGGCTCGAGCAGGGACGGGATACCAATCCCTCCAGCGCGGTCCTCGGCGCGATTGCGGATGCGTTGCGGCTCAACGAGATTGAGCGACATCACTTCGGCAGACTCGCCATGAGCATGGAGCAGAAGGCCAGCTGCCCTTCCAGCGGACAGGCCCGCGAACAGGTCTCCGACACCCTGCGCGCGGTCGTCGACGCCCTGCATCCCACCCCCGCCTTCGTACTCGGACGCTGGCTCGATGTGCTCGCCTGGAATCCGTCCTGGCGGGCTTTCGTCGAACCGCTCGGCCTGTTCGACGAGGCCGCGCACGGCAGCTTCGCCACCTACCTGTTCGCGCACCCCGATGCCGCCACATATATCCGGAACTGGTCAGATGCCGCGGATATGGTCGCCTCGGCGCTGCGAAACGCCCAAACCCGATTCCCGGATGACCGCAGTCTGGAGGCCCGGATCACCGCGCTGCAGCGCCATCCGGAGTTCGATCGGCGCTGGCGCGAACACCTGCTCATCGACTACCGCACCCATGTGCTGCTCATCGAACATCCGCTGCGCGGGCAGGTCGAGGTGGAGATCGAATCCCTGGATCCGCTCGCCGATCTGACCATTCAGGTGTGGCTGGTCGACCGCCGCAAGGCGCATGCGCCGGGATTGCGGCTGGTCAACGAATAAACCATACATTTCAGGCTATTTCGTTCCGCGCGCCCGAAAAGGGTGAGCGGCCTACAGTTGACCCATGGCTCGGAATTGGCCGATGGTCGAACGGGAGAGCGAGCTCGAGGCGATCACCGCGGCGCTGACCGGAAACAAGTTCGTCGGAGCGGTGCTCACCGGCGACGCCGGAGTCGGAAAAACCACCCTGGCACGGCTGGCCACCACCACTGTGAACGGCAGAGCCGGGAACATCCGCTGGGTCGCGGGCACCGAATCCGCGCGCAGCATTCCGCTCGGCGTCTTCGCGCATATGGTCGGGGTCTACACCGCGCATGATCCGGTGACCTTCATGGCCGCGGCCCGCGAGGCACTACTCGCGGACGGGCACACCATTATCGGCGTCGACGACGCGCATCTGCTCGATCAGCTCTCCGCCACACTGCTTTTACAACTCGCCATCGACAAGGCCGCACACATTGTGGCGACCGTGCGTAGCGGAGTACAGGTGCCCGATGCGGTGACCTCGCTGTGGAAGGACGGGCATCTGCTGCGCATCGACCTGTCACCGTTCAGCCAGCGGCAGAGCGTGGAGCTGGTGGAGAACATGCTCGGCGGGCAACTGGAGGGGTTCACCGCCAACCTGATGTGGGAATCGTCCGGGGGGAACGCGCTTTTCCTGCGCCACCTGGTCGAAGGAGCGCTGGAGGCGGGGACGCTGCGGCAGGTCAATGGGGTGTGGCAATTGCGCGGGCGCGCGGCCGTCACCTCGGAATTGGCTGCGCTGCTGGAGGATCGGGTGGAGCAGCTGCCCGAACCGGTACTGCGGGTGCTGGAACTGCTCACCTTCTGCGAACCCATCGATCTGGACGTACTCGCCGAACTCGCGGGCGAACAAGCCGTGGAGACCGCCGAATCACGCGGTGTCATAAGGATTGTCGAGCACGGGCATCAACTGCTGGTGCGGTACAACCATCCACTCTTCGGGGAGGTCATCCGGCGGCGGCTCGGTATCGCCTCGGCGCGGCGACTGCGCGGGCGGCTGTACTCCTCGCTCAAGGAACGGCCGATCAATTCCGCACCGGACCGCATCCGGCTGGCCGAATTGGCTTTGGACAGTGACAAATCCGCGGATCTCGAACTCTTCGAGGCAGCGGCCGCCGATGCCATCGGATTGGCGAATCTCCCACTGGGAGAACGCTTCGCGCGGGCCGCCGTGGAACGACGCGGCGGCGTCGAGGCGGCGGATCTACTGGCGCGGGCACTGCTGTGGCAAGGGCATCGCATCGAGGCCGAACGCACACTCGCGGTATTCGACCCGGATCAGCTGAACGAGGTACAGCTCGCGCGCTGGGGAACCACCCGCGTCTCGAATCTGTTGTGGTCCGTGGGCGATGCCGATCGGGCCGACGAAGTACTGGAATCGGTGCGCAGCCGCGTCAAGCAGCCCAAGATCGTCGCCACCCTGAACGCCCTGGCCTCCGCATGCGCGGTCAACGAGAACAAACTCGACGAGGCGTTCGCGCTCGCCGAACCCGTCATGGCCGCCGACGACTCGCCGCCGTGGGCGGTGTACTGGGCGGCGTTCGGCGGCGGACTCGCCTTGGCGCTCATGGGACGCGGCGAGGCCGCCAGGCAATACGCGGCACGCAGCCACACCGTCGAATCACATATCGACGGGCTCAATCGATTCATGTCCGCACACGCGGAGGTACTGGCGCTCACCTTCACCGGCGATATCGACGCCGCAAGGCGTTGCGCCAGTAGCCCTTACACGTACTCATCACCCGGGCAATACCTGGCGTGGGGCATGACCAAGATCCTGCAGGGCACCGTCGACGTGGCACAGGGCAAGTTCCCGCAGGGCATCGACAATCTCGAGCAGGCACTCGCGGCACTGGCCACCGAGGGCGCGGCCGCCTGGCTGTTCCCCGCGAGACTCCGTCTGGCAGAAGCGTATGCGGCCCTCGGACGCGCCGGCGAGGCCGCCGAAACCATTGCCGCCGCCCGCGAACACGGCGGACGGCACAGCGCGGTGTACGAACCCATGCTGGAGATCACCAAGGCCTGGCATGCCGCGGCGGAAGGCACTGCGACACCGGCGATTCGGCTCGCACTCGGGGGCGCCGACGCCGCCGCGCGCTCACACCAGCACGCCATCGAGGCGATGGCATTGCATACCGCCGCGCGGTTCGGCGATCACTCGGTGGCGGGACGGCTCGCCGATCTCGCCGCGCGCGTGGACGGCCGGCTGGTGCAGGTGCAATCCCGGCACGCGGTAGCCGTGGCCGCCCACGACGGGGCCGGATTGGATACCGCCGCAGCCGAATTCGAGTCGATCGGGGTACTGCTGTCGGCGGCCGACGCCGCCGCGCAGGCCGCCACCGCACACGAACGGGCGGGCGACCGGCGACGGCTGCTGGAATCGGCCGCCACCGCCAATCGGCTGGCCGCCGCCTGCGGTGGGGCGAGCACCCCCGCCCTGCGGCAATCCGCCCAACCGCTACCGCTCACCTCCCGCGAACGCGAGATCGCCAACCTGGTCGCGGCCGGACTCTCCAATCGGCAGATCGCGGATCGGCTCACCGTCTCGGTCCGGACCGTCGAAGGCCACCTGTACCGGGCGTGCATCAAACTCGATGTGACCGATCGCGAGGCGCTGGCCGATCTCATGCGCGGCGGGTCATCTTCCGGCAAACACGGAATCTGACCCGCGACAGCATCTTCAAACAGCTGTTACCAGCAGCTTTGGGATTGCTCTCAAGCATCAACGTCAGATGTCGGATCG
The DNA here is from genome assembly GCF_009649815.1 of Nocardia sp. SYP-A9097. GTDB lineage: Bacteria > Actinomycetota > Actinomycetes > Mycobacteriales > Mycobacteriaceae > Nocardia. The sequence goes on along the minus strand of NZ_WJIC01000023.1, from coordinate 26,999 downwards.
TCTGATTCGCATCTGGAACCACCGGTTTTCAATCAGCTACCATCCCCGCCGAGTGGCCGAATCCGGGCCGCGGGGGACAGATCCAATCTGATGAGGGTGGTATCGGCGTGACTCGTCGACATCGAGAAGTGAATACCGGCGTGCGACACGCCATCCGGCCCGCCCTCGGCGCTCCCGGTGGCGGTGGTGCCGCCCGGGCCGGGGCGGGTGCGAACCGCTAGCCCGCGGTACTCGACACGCGGACGCCATTTCTCGACCCGCCGGCAGGTCGCGGCGTGCCGGGGTGCGAGGTTCGCGACTCGCCGTCGGCGCAGGCGAACCGCGCACATCATCGAATCACCTGCTCACCGGGTGTCAGCCCAATGGGCTGCGCGGTTCCAGCCGCACTTGCCAATTCCATACAGCTCAGCAAATCGACTCCAATCTGATGAGGGTGGTGGTTCGACGTGACCCGTCGACATCTCGTGAACACAACCGGTGCGGCCCGCCGCGCCATGATCGTCGGCACGCTCCCGCTGGCCTTGGCCGTGGCCTGCTCCAGCGCCACCGAACCGCAAAGCGCCGCACCGTCATCCAGCGCCACCGGTAACTCCGTGCCCGGCACCGCCACTCCCCAGCCGAACGACTCCGGCACCGGTTCGCAGCCCACCACCCCGCCCGGCAGCACCCCCGCGCCGGGCACCGCCCTGCCGCCCGGCGTCGCCCCGGGCCAGCCCCCCGCCGCCTTCGCGGCTCCGCAACCCGGAACCCACTCCCCCGCACCACAACTCGCGGCTCCCAGCCCGGTGCAGCCCGGCGTCACCGCCCCCGCCGCCGACCACCCCGGTTCCCGCCCCGGCCCCCTGCAGCCCGGCGTGACCACCCCCAACCGCCCGCCCGCACCCCAGGCGGACTACCCGGTCCCCGCCAACTACCGCCCCATCCCCCAACTGGAACCGGCTCCGCCGGTCAACCTGCAGAGCCTGCACGCGCCGACGATCGTCGAACCGGTGGCCCCCATCGCCCCGCCTCCGCGCACCCTGCGGCTGGGTGATTTCACCGCGCCTGCTCCGGCGGATGTCCCGGACCAGGTCCTCGACACCGTCAACACCGCGGCCGCCGGCACCGAGGCCACCATCGCCACCGGCTTCAACTCGATCGGCATCAACCCGAGCCGTTCCGACCGCATTGCCGCGGGCACCCTCGCCGGAGTCGCGGCAGGCGCAACCGCCGGAGCGCTCGGTGCGGGCATCCCCGCCGCAGTCGTGGGCGCGGTCCCGGGCGCAGTGGTCGGCGCTGTCATCGGCGGCGTTGCGGGCGGCGCGCTCGGCAGCATCGGAGCGACAGTCGTGCCGTGGACGGCTCCGATCGATATTCCGGGCGGTATCGCGGGCGGCGCCCTGATCGGCGCCGCGGTGGGCGCCGCCGCCGGAGCCGTGGCACTCGGCATCCCCGCAGCGGCCATCGGCGGCGCCGCAGGCGGTATCGCCGGCGGCGCGGTCGGCGGCTTCCTCGGCGCCGCCTTCTAGCCACCCGCTCTTCCCCGGCCACCACTATCGACACACCGGCTGTCGCGGCCAGCAGCACCGCAGGTGCGGGTGTCGGCGGAGCCACGAGAGCCAGCGTCTGAGCAAATCCGAACTTCTCGGCGCGGCCCGCTACCCGGGACAAGTCCCGCCGAAAGCGCCCGTGCCCGGCGAATCCGCTTGGCACGGGCGCTTTTTCATGCCACCCGAGCTACCACCACGTTCGAGGCCGTGCAATCACCCTCGTCATCCCGGCGCGCTTTTGGCCGGGATGACGAGCAAGAGAACCTGCCGGGATGACGACGGGGTTCAGGTTCGGGTTCGGTGGGCCGGCGGTGGGTCAGAACAAGGTGGGTTCGCCGAAGCCGGGGGTGCGTTCGATTTCGAGGAGGCGCTGTTTGGTGGTTATGCCGCCGGGGGCCGAGAAGCCGTGCAGGGCGTGGTCCGCGGCCAGGACTCGGTGGCAGGGGACTATCAGCGGGATCGGGTTGCGGCCCAGGGATTGGCCTACGGCTTGGGCGCCGCCGGGGGCGCCTATGCGGTTGGCTATGTCGCCGTAGCTGAGGGTGTGGCCGGGGTGGATGGCGCGGGCCACGGTGTAGACAGCGCGGTCGAAATCGTTGAGGGGGCTGGTGTCCAGGGGGATCCAGTCGAGGTCGTCGAGGTCACCGGCCAGGTGGGCGCGGATCTTCTCGATGACCGTGGCGATTTCGGGGGTGGGGGCGGCTTCGCGGATTTCGAAGGTGCGGTGCTTGCGCAGGATGTAGGAGCGGGTGGTCTCCGGATCGCCGTCGGGGAGGGCGAAACGCAGCACCCCGGCGGGGCTCCAGGCGATGGCACAGGTGCCTATCGCGGTGTCGAAGAGCGCCGCCGAGGCGAGCGGGCGGTCCGGGTGCGGCATAAGGCCAGTGTGCACCCGGGGTCCGACAAATCCAGTCATTCAGTGCCAGTTGGCTAGAACTGGACTGTTTCTTCGCGGCAGGGGATCTTCGCCAGATCGGACAATGGCGAGCGGGTCCGCCGCACGCGCTGCGCGACCACCGCCGCGGGCGGGGCATCCTGTCGCGCGTAGGCGGCGGCCAGGTCCGAATATTGCCGCACCCCTTCATATTCCGCGACCGACCAGTCCGACATCGGCGCATGCGGCCGGTACCGCTCCAGCAACGCACCCCAGCGCTCATCCGGCGTGGGAGCGAACCGGTAGACGATCCCGGCGAAGACTGCGACAACCAGCAGGGCGGCGAGGGTTGCGATCATTACTCGATATTGGCCCCCGCTGGACTTGAATAAAATATCCAGTACCGGAATACTGGCCTTTATGGCGATACGAGTGATCGGCGCGGCCAGCCTCACACGCGACCTGGGTCGCTGGCGACAGGACGAACCCGGCGGCACGGCGGCCGACAGTGGTAGGCGCTCCAGCCGCCCCGCCTATGTGGCCCTGGCGGAGAGCGTCCGACTGCTCATCCATGACGGCCGCGCGCCCCTCGGCGTGGCCCTGCCCAGTGAGCGCGATCTGGCCACCAGCCTCAATGTCAGCCGCACCACCGTCACCTCCGCGTACGCCCTGCTGCGCGAGCACGGCTACCTGATCAGCAGACAGGGTTCGCGCAGCACGGTGGCGCTACCGCCCACGGTCGTGCACGACGGCACCAAACCCGCGCGCAGCCTGCTCGCCATGATGGCGCAACCGGAGCTCCCGACCATAGATATGACCTATGCCGCCATGTCCGCGCCGGTGGAGATGATGGAGGCGTATACCACTGCGCTACAAGGACTTCCGACCTATCTGAGCACGCATGGCATGGACCCGGTGGGCATGCTCATGCTCCGCGAGGCCCTGGCTCGCCGCTTCACCGAACGCGGTCTGCCGACCGAGCCGGATCAGATCCTGGTCACCCTCGGCGCACAGCACGGTCTGCGCCTACTGCTCAATGTGCTCACCGCACCCGCGGAGCGAGTCCTGATCGATCACCCCTCCTACCCGAACGCCATCGAGGCGATCCGCGATGTGGGCGCGCGCCCGGTCCCGGTCCCGCTCCGCCCCGACGGCTGGGACCTGGATGGAATCCGTAGCGCCGCAAGGCAAACCGCCGCCAGCGTCGCCTATCTGGTGCCGGACTATCACAATCCGACCGGCCTGCTGCTGCCTGCGGAGGGCCGCGCCGAACTGGCCGCCATCGCCCGCGAAACCCGCATGACCGTCATCGTCGACGAATCCATGGTGGATCTGCACCTCACCGACCACGAAATCATGCCGCCCGTAGCATCATTCGCGCGCGGCTCGGAGATCGTGACCATCGGCTCGGCCTCGAAATCCTTCTGGGGCGGCCTGCGCGTGGGCTGGGTACGCGCCAACCAGTCGCTGATCACCAAACTGCTCGGCACCCGATCGACCATGGACCTCGGCACGCCGGTCATGGATCAGCTGGCGACGGTGCACCTGCTCCAGCACGCGGACCAAATCCTCACGGTCCGAAGGGAACAGCTCCGCTCCCGCAAGGCGGCGCTACTCGACGCACTCGCCGAGGAACTCCCCGATTGGCGGGTATCGCCGGGCGCGGGCGGCATGTCGCTGTGGGCGCAACTCCCGGCCCCGGTCTCCTCCGCCCTGGCCGCCACCGCCCCCAATCACGGCGTATTGCTCGCCGCCGGACCACGTTTCGGCGTTCAAGGCGCCTTCGAACGCTTCCTCCGCCTGCCATTCACGCACGAGGAGCCCGACATTCGAGTCGCGGTGAAATCCCTCGCAGCGGCATACGCGTCCCTGACCCCCCACGCAGCAGAGCCCCTGGCCCCCCTCACCTGCTACTGAAATCGTCACCGCCGCATTCGCCCCCTGGTCCGACCGCGCACCGCTGCGCCCGAACCAGTTCCGCGAGTGTGCACTCAGGGCGGTGATTCTCGGGTTTCCCCGCCACAGCTGCACACTCGTGCGCCATGGCTGCACGCTCGCAGTGCACGCTGTCGACCCGTCGGTGAGTTCGGGCGAAATGGGCCGCCCCGCTGCGTTTTCGCAGCGGGGCGAGTCTGCAATGCGTTACGAAACAACTGATCTCGCGAGTTCGGGGTAACTCACCGGGTACGTCCAAAATTGTTTCGGCACCCGACCGCACCACGCGTCCCCAACGGCTAACGGCTCCTAGCCGTGCGCTAAAGGCTCGGGGAGGCGGAGGAGCTCAGGATGTCGTGGCGGACGATGGTCTGGTCGCGGCCCGGGCCGACGCCGATGCAGGACATGCGCGCGCCCGAGAGTTCTTCCAGGCGAAGCACATACGCCTGGGCGGTGGCCGGTAGCTCTTCGAAGGTGCGGCAGCCGGAGATGTCTTCCCACCAGCCGGGCATCTCTTCGTAGATGGGCTTGGCGTGGTGGAAATCGGTTTGGGTGGTGGGCATTTCGTCGAAACGCTCACCGTCGATCTCGTACGCGACGCAGATCGGCACGGTGTCCAGGCTGGAGAGCACGTCCAGCTTGGTGAGGAAGTAGTCGGTGATGCCGTTGACGCGCGTGGCGTAGCGGGCGATGACCGCGTCGAACCAGCCGGTGCGGCGGGCGCGGCCGGTGGTGACGCCGACCTCGCCGCCGGTCTTGGCCAGGTACACGCCGGACTCGTCGAAGAGTTCGGTCGGGAACGGGCCGGAGCCGACGCGGGTGGTGTACGCCTTCAGGATGCCGAGCACGGTCTCGATCTTGGTGGGGCCGATGCCCGAACCGACCGCCGCGCCGCCCGAGGTCGGGTTCGACGAAGTCACATACGGGTAGGTGCCGTGGTCGACGTCCAGCAGGGTGCCCTGCGAACCCTCCAGCAGCACAATCTCTTCGCGCTCCAGCGCCTGGTTGAGCAGCAGGCGGGTATCGCTGATGCGGTGCTTGAAGCCTTCGGCCTGCTCGAGCACCTCGTCCACCACCTGCTGGGGATCCAGCGCGCGGCGGTTGTAGATCTTCACCAGCACCTGGTTCTTGAATTCCAGTGCGGCTTCGACCTTCTGGGTGAGGATCTTCTCGTCCAGCACATCGGCGACGCGGACGCCCACACGCGCGACCTTGTCCTGGTAGCACGGCCCGATGCCGCGTCCCGTGGTGCCGATCTTCTTATTGCCGAGGAAGCGTTCGGTGACCTTATCGATGGCCACGTGGTACGGCATGATCAGGTGCGCATCGGCCGACAGCAGCAGGCGGGAGGTGTCCACGCCGCGCTGTTCCAGGCCCGCGAGTTCGGTGAGCAGTACGCCCGGATCGATCACCACGCCGTTGCCGATGACGTTGGTCACACCGGGGGTGAGGATGCCGGACGGAATCAGATGCAGTGCGAAGTTGTCGCCATTGGGCAGCACCACGGTGTGACCCGCGTTATTACCGCCCTGATAGCGCACAACCCATTGGACGCGGCCACCGAGCAGGTCGGTCGCTTTGCCCTTGCCCTCGTCGCCCCACTGGGCGCCGATCAGCACGATTGCCGGCATTAGAAGACTCCTACGGGTTCGACGCGCAGCATCGGTGATGCTGCAGCTACCCGCCGTCGGAAGGCGGTGGCCGGAGGCACAGTCTAATAGATGCTCGAATACGCCCAGGTTCGCGACCCGGCACGGGACGAAACCGACGTAACGGGTGGGCTTCGAAGGCGGCGCGGCAAATGAACCGGGTCTATGGTGACACCGGGAGCCGGGCCGGTAAGCGGGCCCGCAAGGAGCGCAGCGAGGCGATGGTGTTGTCAGGTCAGAGGAGGGTGTACGGCAGTTGAGTACCCATGTTCTCCGCTGCGACGGCGCACCCGTACCGATCGCATTGGCTTCTCTCCCACTCACTCAGACTTCGGCCATACCGGACACCACTGTCCTGGACGAGTTGCTGCCGGTAATGGCCGCCGACAGTTTGCCCCGCCTCATCGTGCTCGGTGAGGATGCCGGGCTCGCCGCGGTCCTCACCCATCTGATGCGCACCGAACGCCTCGGCGTCGAAATCGGCTATGTGCCCGTCGATCGCACCTACGGTTCGCGCGCCTACGAGACCGGCACCGGTTCGGCCGCCGCGAAACGCGCGCTCGAGGGCAGGCCGATGCAGACCCCGCTCATTCGCGACGACACCGGCAAGGTGCTGATCGGCCGCGCCGAACTGGTCGGCGAGCGCGGGGAGAAACTCGAAGGCGAAGCGTACGTGGACGACACGCGGTTGTTCACCGGGAAAGTCGCCGCGCTGCTGGTGTCACCGACACTGGAGATGCCCGGCCTGCACGCGAGCGTGCAACGCGGGATCCTGGGTAAGAAGCGTTGGGCGCAGGGCCGGGCCATGCAGCTCGGCACGCGTGGCGCGATCGTCACCCGGGACGGCATCACCACCGATAAGCCGGTGCGGCGCTCCACCTTCTACCGGCATCATGAACCCTGGTTGCTGGTCCGTTGACCTTCACCCGGTGAATCCGGGTTCCATACAAGGAGTCCGATGAGCTCTCCCCGCGCGATCGGCCGTGCTTCGGGGGCGGTGCGGCCGAGCCCTGTCTTCCTGCTCGTGGTCGCGATCGCCGTGGCCGGCGCGGTCATCGCCTGGACCGCCGACTTGCTTTCCCGCCAAGCACAATTCGGGGTTTTCCTGATGGTGGTGGCGGGCTGGGTGGTCTCCATCTGCCTGCACGAGTTCGCGCACGCGTTCGTCGCCTGGCGGGCCGGGGACCACGAGGTCGAGCTACGCGGATATCTGACGCTGAATCCGCTGAAATACAGTCACCCACTGCTGTCGATCGGATTGCCGTTGCTGTTCATCGCCATCGGCGGATTCGCGCTGCCGGGTGGCGCGGTGTACGTGAACTCGAACAGTTTCAGCGCGCGGATCCGGCGGACGCTGAGCGGTGCCGGACCGGCCACCAATGCGGTGTGCGCGATCGTGCTGCTGGTGATCGTGAAGCTGTGGGGCAGTTCGCATTCGCATGCCGCGTTCTGGTTCGGGCTGAGTTATCTGGCGTTCCTGCAGATCATGGCAACGGTGCTGAATCTGATCCCGGTGCCGGGGACCGACGGGTACGGGATTCTGGAGCCGTCGCTGAGCTATGACACGCGGCGGTCGATGGAGCAGATCAAGCCGTACGGCATTCTGATTCTGGTGGCGCTCCTGTTCGTGCCGCAGATCAATATCGCGTTCTTCGACGGGATTCGGGCGCTGTTCGAGCTGTCGGGCGTGCCGTCGCTGTGGTCGGACTTCGGCGGAGCGCTGACCCGATTCTGGCGTTGACAGATGTGTGGCCGGGCTACCCCGCGTCAGCCCGGCCATGATTGAAAGTTATAGGCGCGGGCACCGACAAACCCGAGTAGCGCACCACTCGAATCAATCGATCGGTGTCACATAGGGATTCGCGACGGTCGGCGGAAGTAGTGCGATCGATGAGAGTCGGCGCATACCGCACACCTGCATGAGATCGACCACGACCGAACGGATCTGCGCGAATACGACATGCGCGGAGATGCCCGCACCGTCCACCAGATCCTTGGTCGCGCCCTTGGCGACCGTGCGCAGTACCCGGGTGGCCGCCGCCGCATCGGGTTGATCACCGGGATCGGCCAGCACCATCTGCCGCACCATATCGACGGCCTCGCCGAGTCGCTCCACTTCGAGAGTCAGTCGCGGGTCCAGGATTTCGTCGTCGCGCACGAGAGAAAGGGCCCGGCGCAACAGGACTCGGGTATTGCGAATGGCATTGTCGAGCGGATCGGCCACCTCGCGCAGGCGCTCCAGCCGGGCACGCGAATTCCAGTACAGCGGTGAGATTCTGCTGATCTCCCGGCCGCCCTCGAGGGTGCTGCGGAGCGTGTCGAGGCCGGACTGGGTGCCGCGCACCGCCTCCAGCGCGGTCTTGATCTTGCCGGCGTCGTGCTCCAGCAGTCCATCCGCACAATCTGTGAGGGATTTGCCCATCACACCCAGAATGTCGGCGGCCTGCTGTCTGGCGCGGCGCACCGGATGCAGTGGAATCGCCGCCACCACAACGATGCCGACCATGCCGCCGACCAGCGCGTCGATGATGCGCAGGTGCGAAGCGCCGCTCTCCGGTGGGATGAGCGTGGCCACCAGCACCGCCGACGACGCGGCCTGCATGGTGATGACCGGACCGCCATCGAGGAAGACGGCCGTGCACATGGCGAAGATGACGAGTATCGAAATCTGCCAGACCCCGGTACCGACCCGCGAGACGAACAGATCACCGATACCGATACCGACCGCCACACCGACGATCAACTCCACCGCCCGGCGCAACTTCGCACCGAACGACACACCGATGGAGATCATGGCAGCCATCGGCGCGAAGAACGGTTGCGGATGCCCGACGATATTGTGCGCGATGAACCAGGCCACGCCCGCGCCGACCGCGCACTGAACGATCGGCAGCAGCGACGAGCGGACCCGCGCGGCGGCGGTGCGCATACGAGCCACGCCGCTGTCCTTGGCTGCGTCGAGCGTGGTTCCTAGGCCACTGCTCAATGTGGTCAGTCGAGGCCGAGTTCGGCGGCCGCGCGCGGATCGCAATCCTCGAGCAGATCCAGGCAGCGCGCGTACTCGTCGGTCTCGCCGATGGTGCGGGCGGCGCGGGCCAGCGCGCCCACACTCCGCAGGAAGCCGCGATTGGGTTCGTGGCTCCACGGCACCGGGCCGAAGCCCTTCCAGCCATTGCGGCGCAACAGGTCCAGGCCGCGGTGGTAGCCGGTGCGGGCGAACGCGTACCCGGCGAGGGTGTCCACGTTCACCTCGTTCTTGCCGCGATCGAGGGCGCCTTCCGCCAGGTAGGCCCAGGCGATGGAGGCGGTCGGATGCGCCGCCGCGACCTGCACCGGGTCCTTGTTATCCAGCAGCGCGTCCTCGGCGTCGGTGTTTTCCGGGAGCAGTACCGGCTGGGGTCCGAGCAGATCACCGAAGGAGGTCATGCCGATCATTCTGCACCGACTATCGGAATGCTCAGTAGGCTGACCGTCGAATCACAGTTCCGCCGAAGCGAGGGGTAGCGCGTGTCCGACTCGAACGACGACCAGCAGCCACAGGATGCTGCCCGCCCGGCAGCTCCCGGCAAGGGCGCCGACCAGGACACACCGAACCAGGCAGCCGCCCCCGAAACCGCCGCCACCGAGGTGATCCCCACCTCCAAGCCCGGCTTCGCCACCATCAAATACGAACCGGCCCAACCCATCCCGGAGGGCCCCACCAACCGCATCCCCACCAACCGTCCGGCCGAGGGCCGGGGCGCGCAGGGATCGAGCGCCGCGCCCGGCGATACGGGCAAAGGCGGTGCGCCCGACGCGGTGAAGCAAAGTGGCCCGGCACAGCGGAACCTCCCGCCCCATCTGGGCGGCCCCGCACAACAGAGTGCCCGCCCGGAGCAGGGCGTGACGCCGCCGAGTGGCGACGCGGTGCAGCAGCAGAGCAGTGGCGCGGGGCAGCCGGACAGTGGCGCACCACAACAGAGTAGTGACGCGGCACAGCCGGGTAGTGGCGCAACGCAACAAAGCAGTGGCACGGCGCAGCAAGGCGGCGCACCGCAGCAGAGCGGTGGCGCACCTCAACAGGGCAGTACCACGATGCAGCAAGGCGGCGGAGCAGCGCAGTCGGGTGGCGCAGCGCAGGGTGGGGCCTCGAAGGCTCCCGCCGCACCGCAGGGCGGGGCGCAGCCCTCGGCGAGCGCACAGCCCAGCACCCCGGCAGACTCCGGAAATCCGCCTCCCTCTGCGGATGTCACCACACAGTTCAAGGTCGTTCCACGCGCCGACGCACCCGTCAAGCAGGACCGCCCTGCGGGTCAGTCGGCCGGCGGGTCGGCCGCACAGCCGAATAACGCGGCAGCGCAATCGGGTTCGCCGGTAGCTCGACCTGCCGGCGCCCGCGCCGAGGGCGTGGCGGGCGAGGCTCCCACCGCCGGTACCGGCCCCTCAGCGAATGTGGTTGGCGGACAGAATATTTCCGGCGGCGGCGGTCAGTCCGGAACGCGGGAGGGTGATTCCTCCGGCGACGTGGCACCGGGTGCGGCGGATCAGGGTGGAAGCCGGAATCCAGCCGATCGGGCCGGGGCGCAGGACAATACAGGCGCACCGGCGGGGGCGAGTGAAGCGCCGTCGGCCGGAAAAGACGACGCCGATGCCCCCGACCCGGGCGCGAGCCCCGGCGGTGACGCGAGCAACTCGGAGTCGAAAACCGTTGTGATCAAACAGGTTCCGGCGGGGTCGGATGACGCCACCACCGCGCTGCCGATTGTGACGGGTGAGCAGAAGACCGAGAAGATGCGGGTTTCGGGGCCGCAGGGGCGGGCCGTGAGTAAGCCGCCCGCTTCGCCTCGGATGAATCAGGGGCCGCGGCATGTGGGACCGCGCGGGGGTGCGCCGGACGCGGGGCCGGTGGAGGAGACTCGGCCCGCGCCGCCTCGGCCTCCGCAAGCGCCGCGCCGGCCGGCCAGCGCGCCGTCGCCCGCCGATATGCAGCCGACCGCGCCCGCCGTTCCGATTCGCGGACCGCGAGCCATGCCACCCGGTCCGCAGCGTGTCGGTGCGGGCGCGCCGCAGGGTCCGGGCGGACCCCAGGGACCGAATGGCAAGGGTGGACCGCAACGCCCCGGCGGGCCGGGACAGGGCGGGCCGCAGGGGCCTGGCGGATCAATGCAGGGCGGACCGGGACAAGGCGGACCACAGGGACCCGGCGGACCCGCGCAGGGCGGACCGCAGGGAACCGGTGTACCTCTGACGAAGCCGGGCGGTGCGCGCGGAACTGGCGCGCCGCAGGGTCCGAGTGGTGTGCAGGGTGGACCCGCGGGCGCGCCGGGACTCGGCGCTATGGCAGGTGGAGCACTGGGTGCGCCTGGTCAAGGCGGGGCGCCGATGGGTGCTCCGCAGGGAGCCGGTGGCGTTCAGGGGGCCGGACAGCGGCCGCAGGATGGGCAGGGGCCCGATGACGGGCGGACCATTGCCGCGCCGCAGCGGGTGCCCGCGGCCGGGGAGAATGCCGATGCGCCGGTGAAAGCCGTTGCGGGGTCACGCAATCGGGTGTTGATCATTGCCGGGGCCGTGGTGGCGGTGGTCGCCGTGGTGATCGCGGTCGTCGCGTTCATGTCGAATTCGTCGGACAGTTCTCCTGAGGCGCAGGTCAAGAGCACTATTACGACCTATACCGATGGTTTGGCGAATGGTGATCTGGAGAAGTTGCGCGGTATCACCTGCGGTGCGCAGCACGACTTCTATCAGAATATTTCGGCCGATCAGTTCGCCGGTGTGTATCGAACTTCCAAGGAGCAGAAGAGCATTCCCGTGGTGAAGAGCGTGGATGCCATTCGTGTCACCGGGGATACCGCGATCGCGCAGGCGACCGTTTACACCGAGGCCGATCCGAGCAAGGCGTCGGCGCGCACCTTCGATCTGCAGCACACCTCCGATGGCTGGAAGGTTTGCGACCCGACTAACGCTCAGCACTGATCTGCAGATGTTCTCAGCGGGCGGTGTCGCATTCGCGCCGCGGCCCGCGACGAACATCACAAACACCTGGTCACCAGTCCGACTCGCCGGTAGCATAGCCCAGATTGTCTGGGCCAGCCACGATGGCGTGTCGGCGCCTCCGCGGCTCGTGCCGTGGTGCTGTGCCGACTCCGATCGGGCTTGGACCCACCGGGTTTCGATTGTGCAGGGAGCTGAACACCATGACGGAGACGGCCGAGGCGGCCGCCGCCAGCGCCACCGCCACCGATCTGGTCGGTCGGCATTTCCGAGTCCGGGACCACTACGCGGTGGGTCGCGAGAAGGTTCGTGAATTCGCGCGCGCGGTCCGCAATGAACACCCCGCCCACCACCACGAAGAGGACGCCCGCGAACTCGGCTATTCCGCCCTGCTCGCCTCGCCGACCTTCGCCTCGGTGATCGGCGCGGCCACCACGCGTTCCCTGATCGGCACCGTGCTCACCGAGTACGACGTCTCGCAATTCCTGCAGACGGACCAGATCTTCGAGTACCACCGCCCGATCCTCGCCGACGACCTGCTCTCGGTGGATGTGACGATCGAGCAGCTCCGCTCCTACGGCGGCAATGACTTCATCACCGTCAAGGTGACGTTCACCGATGCGGACGCGCTGCCGGTGCTGGTCGCGACCACCACCATCGTGGCCCGCCTGGGTGTGGAGATCGATGTGGCGATCGCGGAGACCATGGCAGGCGTGGTCATGCACGGCCATGTCGCGGACAGCGCCGCCAGCGCGTCGGACCCGGCCGGACTCATCCTGCTCGCGCCCGAGGATGTGGCCGCCCTGCGCGACCCCGCCCCGGCGCTACCGGTGCGCACCGTGCCGACGACCGCGACGCTGACCGCCGGCACCGAACTGCCAGCCGGCCGGATGCCGGTCACCCGCGGCGATCTGGCCAATTACGCCGGTGTGTCGGGTGATCCGAACCCGATCCACTTCAGCGATACCGCCGCTCAACTGGCCGGCCTGCCGACCGTGGTGGCGCACGGCATGCTCACCATGGGCCTGACCGCCAGTTACCTGGTCTCCTGGCTGGGCGATCCGGCGGCGCTGGGCAAGTTCAGCGTGCGCTTCTCCGGCTTCGTGCCGGTCTGGCCCGCCGCGGCCACCTTCGTGGAGTTCACCGGCAAGGTGAAGTCGGTGGATGCCGAAAACCGTTCCGCCACCATCGTTCTGGGTGCGACCTCGGAGGGTAAGAAGCTCTTCGGTCGCGCCGTCGCCGAGGTGCGGTTGTCCGCGTAGCACGAAAGCCGAAGGGCGGGTTGCGCATTCACGCGCGACCCGCCCTTTTCGTTTGACGCACACAGCTCAATTCACGGTGGCGTGCATCAGGTAGACGTTGTAGTCGTTCCAGGTGGACATGGTGAAGTACAGGTCGTTGCCGGTGGACCAGGGGTGGATGAAGCCGCCGTACAGCTCGGGGAATTGCAGGGCGCTCACCGTGGCGACGCTGGGCGACCACAGACCCTGGGGCGAATCCGATTCCCGGACAACGAGAGCCGCCTTCGCGGTGTCGAGGTAGCTCATCTGCCAGATCTTGCGGTCGGCGTCATAGCGGACGGAGAGCTCGGCCGCGGGGGCATCCACGATCGGTGAGGCGGAGGTGTACCCGCCCACCGGAGTCCATTCGCCGTCGCGCCAGAACTGGTACGCGGTGGTGTTGAGTACCTGATCCTTGGGGACGCGGGCCAGCCCGACCGAGCCGAGCCGGGTATTGGGTGTGCCGAACATGTACACCCAGTCGCCCTGCGGCACCATGGCGGCCACCTGGAAGTTGGAGACGCCGAAGATATTGTCCCACTTGGCATGTGGGTCCTTGGTCCAGGTTTCACCGTGATCGTCGGAGTAGGCGATGCCACCGTAATTCGTGTACCAGGTGCCGGGAATGCTGTTCCAGGTGCGAATCGACATGTAGCTCATGTACTGCCGGTCGCCCAGCGCGAAGCCGGAGGTCGGGATCGTGGTGATCTCGATATTGTCGAGCTTCTTACTGGTGAGCAATTCACCGGCGTGACAGCGTGTGTCGGTGACCATGCGGTCGAAGGTGACGCCGTCGGCCAGCTCCTTGTCACTGCTGAAGGCGAGCAGATTACTGCGCCAGTCCTCCCCCATACCGCCCGGTGGATGGAAGTCGCGGCCCACCGTGTCACCGAAGGCGATGGCGACCTCGCCGGGCCCGCTCTCCCACATGATGCCCAGGTCGGTGCCCTGTACCTGCCAGCGTTTATCGGTGCGGTTGACGGAGTTGGCCCCGGTCAGTTTGGCGACCTCGCGCACGCCGGACACCTCGGGAGCGGGCCGCGCCGCCGCCTGCGGTGCGGCTTCCACGCCCGGATGCGCCGCTTCCGGCCCGGGCGGCACCGCGGGCGGGTTCGGGTTGGGGAAGGCGAAATTGAACGCCTGTGGATGCAGGATGAGCCGCGGAATGCCCAGCTGCTCATTGAGACTCGGCGGCGGGGTGGGTAGATCGGTGAGGTCCGGGCACGGGTTGACGCACGGATCGGCGGGCAGCTCCATCTGCACCCGCGTCTTGTTCTCCGGCGGCGGTCCGGGATCCACGGTGACGGCCGGATAGGAGATCGGCACCTCCACCGTCTTGGGCACCACGGATTCGTGTACCGGCTTCGGATCGGACCCGCACGGTCCGATACCCGGAATCGATTCCACCGCACCGTGTTCCGCCGGTGCCGCGGTTGCGGTCGAGGGGTTCGCGGCGACCAGTACGCCCGCTCCGAACACCATCGCTCCCACCGCGGCCAGCAGCCTTTCGGCCATGCATCAACCTCTCGACATTCGCATCTCTCCGGACACATCCGGCCGCAGACCCTACCCGCGCCCCGGGCGATCCGCGGGCACTCGCCCAAAAGCAACCTAATCGATAGCCGAATGTTCCTACGGGTCAGCGCATCGCCTGGAATACGAAGATGGTCGCGCCGATCCGGATGGCGTCACCGTCGGCCAGCACGGCCGCACTCTCGATGGCCTGTTCGTTGATGAAGACCCCGTTGGCCGAACCCAGATCCTTGATGAGCAGTCCGGCCCGGCTGGGCGTGATCTGCGCGTGGTAGCGGCTCGCCTTGGGATCGTCGAGAACCAGATCGTTATCGGTCATGCGCCCGATCTTCATGCCGCCCACCGCGATCGGGATAACCCGGCCTTCGGCGGTGAGCAGTTGCCCGGCGCGCACGGCGCGCGGCATTTCGGTGACGGTCTCGGTCATGGCCTTGGCCATCCGCTCGACCTCGGCGATCTGACCGGTCAGCAGCGGCTCCTGCCGCAGCACCTGCTGCTCCAGCGCGATCAGCGCCGGACCCGGATCGATACCGAGCTCCTCGGACAGCACCCCGCGCACACGACGGCACGCCTCCAAGGCGTCGGCCTGCCGCCCCGACAGGTACAGCGCGGTAATCAGCTGCGCCCACAACGGTTCTCGCAGCGGATGCGCATTGGTCATGGCAACCAGTTCACCGACCACGGCCGACGCACGGCCACAGGCGATTTCGGCATCGACCCGCGCGGAGGCGACCAGCAGCCGCTCCTCATCCATTGCGGTGGCGAAGCTTTCGGCGAACGAGAGTCCGGAGAGATCGTCGAGCGCGCGACCTGTCCACTGCGCCAAGGCATCCGCGTATCGCCGTGCCGCGCCCTCGTGATCACCCAGATTCGCGGCCTCGGTCCCGGAGCGCCGAATACTCTCGAAGCGCCCCAGATCGCAGTGCTCATCGGAGATTTCGAGTCGATACCCCGACGACTCGGTACGCAGCACCGCACCGGGATCGACGCCCGCGTTACGCAGCGTCTTGCGAATATTGGAGACGAATACCTGCAAGCTGGCCTGATAGGAATCCGGCGGCTCGTCATTCCAGACGATATCCGCCAGCGCCTGCGAAGAGACCGCACGCCGCCGGTTCACGGTCAACGCGGCCAGCAGTGCGCGCGGCTTGGGGCCGCCGACCAGTACCGGACGGCCGCCGACCAGCACTTGCACAGGCCCGAGGACCCGCACATCGAGAGTCATTGCGCTGCACCTCGTATAGAAAAGCGAACCGCCGCGGCAGCACCTGGCCACCGCGGCGGGCTCTGCTCACTGGGCCGAAGTTTTCCGGCCTCGGAGCTACCTTACTTGGCGCTGATGGAGCGTCCCGCCGAGTTCAGGTCGTTGCAAGCTTCGACAACGCGAGCGGCCATGGAGGTTTCGGCCTTCTTGAGGTAGCTGCGCGGGTCGTAGACCTTCTTGTTGCCGACCTCACCGTCGATCTTCAGCACGCCGTCGTAGTTGGCGAACATGTGACCGGCGAGCGGGCGGGTGAAGGCGTACTGGGTGTCGGTGTCGACGTTCATCTTCACCACGCCGTAGCGCAGCGAATCCTCGATCTCGGACTTCAGCGAGCCCGAACCGCCGTGGAAGACGAAGTCGAACGGCTGCGCGTCCGCGCCCAGACCCAGCTTGGCGGCGGCCACGCGCTGCCCCTCGGCCAGCACCTCGGGCTTGAGAACGACATTGCCCGGCTTGTACACACCGTGCACATTGCCGAAGGTCGCGGCGAGCAGGTACTTGCCGTTCTCGCCCGCGCCGAGCGCGTCGATGGTCTTCTGGAAGTCCTCGGACGAGGTGTAGAGCTTGTCGTTGATCTCGGCCTCGACACCGTCCTCTTCACCGCCGACGACGCCGATCTCGACCTCGAGAATGATGTTCGCGGCATGGCACTGCTTCAGCAGTTCCTTGGCGATCTCCAGGTTCTCGTCGATCGGGATGGCCGAGCCGTCCCACATATGCGACTGGAACAGCGGGTTCAATCCGGCCTTCACGCGCTCGGCCGAAATGGCGATGAGCGGGCGAACGAAGGTGTCCAGCTTGTCCTTCGGGCAGTGATCGGTGTGCAGCGCGATGGTGATGTCGTACTCGGCGGCCACCACATGCGCGAATTCGGCGAGCGCGACCGCGCCGGTCACCATGCTCTTCACACCCAGGCCCGAGCCGAATTCGGCTCCGCCGGTGGAGAACTGGATGATGCCGTCACTGCCTGCGTCGGCGAAACCCTTGATCGCGGCGTTGATCGTCTCGGACGACGTGCAATTGATCGCGGGGAACGCGAAGGAGTTCTCCTTGGCCCGAGCAATCATCTCGGCGTAGATCTCCGGAGTCGCGATGGGCACAATGACCTCCGTAGTGGTGTGCTGTGTACAACAAATTCTGTCAGGCGACACCCTAAGGCAGTGTGGTTTCGACGGAGCCGGTGGCCTCGGACCGAACATCCTGAGCGGACGCTGTGAGACATTCTGTGATGGACCGCATTCACCGGTAGGGTGGTGCCCGTGACCTTGCTGGCCGTGTCCGATGCCGTGACGACCAACGTTGCCCTGCCCGCGATTCTCGATCCCATGCACCTCCTCACGGAGACATGGCTCAAGAACGCGGTGCTCCCAGCGATCTTGGTGATCGTCTTCATCGAGACGGGGCTGTTGTTCCCGATTCTCCCGGGTGACTCGCTGCTGTTCACTGGCGGTCTGCTGAGCGCCCAGTCGAACCCGCCGGTCTCCATCTGGGTGCTGCTCCCGGCGGTCATGCTCATCGCATTCCTGGGTGACCAATCCGGATATTGGATCGGCCGCGCCATCGGCCCGGCACTGTTCCAAAAAGAGGACAGTCGCTTCTTCAAGAAGAAGTACGTCACCGAGACGCACGAATTCTTCGAGAAGCACGGCCCCAAGACCATCATCCTGGCTCGCTTCGTGCCCATTGTGCGCACGTTCATGCCGGTGCTGGCGGGCGTCTCCAAGATGGATTACCGCAAGTTCGTCACCTTCGACATCGTCGGCGCCATCCTGTGGGCCGGTGGCGTCACGGTCCTGGGCTACTTCCTCGGCAATGTGGAGTTCATCCGCAAGAACGTCGAGGCGATCTTCCTGCTCATCGTGTTCGTCTCGATTCTGCCGGGCATCGTCACCGTGGTGAAGAATGTGCGCAATCGCGACACCGACCAGGAGTTGGCCGCGGCGTCGAACGAGCCGAACCGCTGAGCTATCGGTGTCGACCACCCCACTTGCCAACGCCCTGAGCGCCTTCGGGCCGCTCGAGACGGCCGGGCCGGTGATCGTCTGGACCGTGGTCCTGACCTTCGTCTTCCTGGAATGCGCGCTCATAATCGGGCTCTTCCTGCCCGGTGATTCCATGCTCATCACCGCGGGTGTCGTGCTGGCCTCGCAGGCCACCGGCGAGCTGCATATCTGGGCGCTGTCGATCGGCACCATGATCGCGGCCATCGCCGGTAATCAGGTCGGCTATGTGATCGGGCAGCGCACCGGGCATCACCTGGTGGCGCGTAAGAACGGCAAATACATCAACACCCGGAATCTGGGTCGAGTGGCGGAGCTGCTGCATCGGCACGGATTCCTGGCAGTGCTTGTCGCACGCTGGATTCCGTGGGTGCGCACGCTGTGCCCGCTGGTCGCGGGTGCGGCGGGAATGGATCACCGCAAGTACACGATCGCCTCGACCGTCGGCGCGATCATCTGGGCTCCGGTGCTGCTGCTGATCGGGTACTACGCGGGCAGTTTCCTGGAGAGCGTGTCCTGGCTGATGCCCGCGGTGATCGGCACGCTGGTGGTCGGGCTGGTGCTGGGGACGATTGTGGGCGTGCGGCAGTACCGTGCGGAAATGTCCCGGCCCGCAGAGGATTTCGACCTGGATTCCGAATGCGAGACGGTGCCGCCGGAGCCGCGCGGCAATAACGGCTGACGGTTTCAGAGCCCCGCGGCCGTGACCGTATGTGCGGCTTCCATGAGTTTCCAGCCCGAAAGTTGCACGGAGAGATCGCGTTCCGGGGTGCGGGAGGCGGAGACCGAACCACCCTCGAGGCGGCCCGCGCCGGAGATGCCGGGTAATCGCGCGGGTAATCGCCAGTCCGGGCCGAACAGTGGTTCGCCCTCCACTTCCAGGCGGTTCTCCCAGGCGGCGGTCGCGGAATCGCGGACTATGGCGGCGGCGGTGCGGCGTGCGTTCACCTGCGCGGTCTCATCGCCGGGGAGCATGATCGCGGCCAGCGCCAGATAGCGGATGAGAATGCCGTTGAACAGGCCGCCGTCCCCGCCCCCACCGCCGATGACCACGCCACCGCCGACCATATGCTCCTCGATGGCGGCGACCATGCGGACCGCGCGCTCGACATGCCGGGGTTCGCCGGTGTGCACGGCGAGTTCGGTTTCCAGGCCCAGCACCACGCCCTGGCAGTAGCTGTAGGTGGGGCGTTCCACCTCACCCGAGGGCAGGTGGATGCCGTCGAAAATCAGGCCGGAGTCCTTGTCGCGCAGGGTGTCGTCGAGCCAGTCGGCGATCTCCTGGGCGCGGGCGTAGCGGCCGAGCCGGGCCATCGCGATACCGGCCGGACCGTTCGCCGGGGCATTGAAGAAATCCGAGCCCTTACGCCACGGCACCGCCCCGAACTGCGGCTCGAACCCGGTGTACAACTCCTTGTCCAGCGCGATCAGCGCACCCCGCACCTCGGTGACGCCCTGGGTGCGCTCGGCGCGCTCCAAAGCGATTGTCAGCCAAGCCATATCGTCGTAGTAGTTATTGGTCCAACCCGCGATATTGCGTACTCGCATGGCCTGCGCGATCGACCAGATCCGCTTCTGCCGCACCGGGGTAGGCGACCGATTCGCGGCATCCACCGCACACTCCACCAGATGCGCCTGCCACCAGTAATGCCAGTTCGCGAAGCCGCGCTCGCGTTTGGTGGCAGGCCAGCCCACCACCCCGAGCGCGGTCCCCGGCATCCCCCACAGCGCCCGCAGATGCCGTGAGACGATCGCCGACTCCGCCAGATCGGCGCGCTCCGACCAGAGCGCGGCGGTCGGCTCGATATTGCGCCCGGTCCGCGAAGTCATAGGACATATCGTGCCAGTCGGACGGCCAACTTCGTGGCTGATTTGTTACCGGGGCGAGCCACCAACTTTGGGGTATTGGTTACCAGGCGGTCGCCAGGTCCGCATGTTCGCGGATCCAGGCGTGCATGGCGATGCCCGCCGCGACACCCGCATTGATGCTGCGAGTCGAGCCGAACTGGGCAATCGAGACCGTCAGCAGGGCGGCATCTTTCGCGGCCGCGGTGACGCCCGGGCCTTCCTGACCGAAGAGCAGCAGGCAATCGCGGGGCAGCTGAGCCGTTTCCAGCGGAACCGAACCGGGGACGTTGTCCACAGCCACCACGGTGAGGTTGTTGGCCAACGCGAACTTCAAGAGCTCGGCGGTGTCGGAATGGTGGTGGATGTGCTGATAGCGGTCGGTGACCATGGCGCCGCGGCGATTCCAGCGCTTGCGGCCGACAATGTGGACCGCGGCCGCGCCGAAGGCATTGGCGGTGCGGACAACCGTGCCGATATTCGCGTCATGGCCGAAGTTCTCGATGGCCACGTGGAAGGGGTGCCGGCGGCGGTCGATATCGGCGACTATCGCCTCGCGGGTCCAATACCGGTAGGCGTCAACCACATTGCGGCGGTCGCCGTGTGCGAGGAGTTCCGGGTCCAGCCTGGGGTCTTCGGGGGGTTCGGTGCCGAACTCCTCCCGCCATGGGCCGACGCCGTGCGGATGTTCACCCCATTCGGTGGGACCGGCGGGGTCGCCCTCGGTGGTGTCGGGGGCGGGCGGGTCATCGGAGGTGCGGGCGGAACTCACCCGGGCAATCGTAATGGCAGGTCAGCGAAGCCCCGCGCACGCTCCGAACGCTAGCTGCCGAAGCTGCCCACGACGCCGGCCACAATGCCCACGACCAGGAAGAGCAGGCCGAGAACGAGCAGGCAGGTGGCGACAATGCCGCAGATGTAGCCCGCGTTCACCATGCCGCGACCGCCGACGGTGCCCTGCGCGGCATCGATCTCATCGCGCGCGCGGCGGCCCATCACCCAGGCCACCGGTCCGAGGAATTGGCACAGCACCAGACTCAGAATGCCGAGGATGAGGACCGTGGCGGCCTGTGGATGATCCGGTGGCGGTGCGCCGTAATAGCCGGGCGGGGGTGGCTGATAACCCGGTGGCGGCGGTTGATAGCTCATGCACATGATGCTAGGTCTTCGTGCTGGCCCCACCACGCATTTACGGGTCTGCTCCCTCGTGCACGACCCCCGCTCCCGGCCACGATGAAGGCATGAGCGATACGGACGCCCTCCCCACTACTGTGCTCGACATGCACGCCCCGGAACCCGTCCCGCCACCGCGCCCCGGTCCGGGTGAACTGGTGGGCGGTTTTCTGCTGGCGCCGTTCCGGGCGCGGGTGTGGAAGGAATTCGCGTACCTGATCATTGCCTTCGGGCTCGGATGCATCGCTGCCGCATACCTTTTCGTCGGTGTCGGTGGCGGCCTGTACGCGTCCATCGTGCTGATCGGCATTCCGGTGCTGGCGTGTGTGCTGCTCGGTGGACGCGTGTGGGGGCGGATCTACCGGGTCCTGAACGCACTACTGCTGGACAATCCGATGCCGGAGCCGCAACCGTTCGCCTACCGCCCCGGCCTGTGGGGCTGGCTGCGCAGCGCCTATACCGATCGGACTTCCTGGCGCGCACTGCTGTTCCTGGTGATCCAATGCGTATTCGGGCTCGGGCTCGGCTATGTGTTGCTGATGACCATCGCGGTCACCGGATTCATCGCGGTCTCCCCCATCGTGTGGGCGCTCGGCAATCCCACCGACAATGTGGATGACCAAGGCGTCGTACACAATTCGATGATCCAGTTCGGCGATTACTACATCGATACCTGGCCCCGCGTATTGGGTCTCGGCGCCCTGGGCGTACTGGGCTGCTTCCTGCTGCCGTGGCTGATTCGCTTCGTCTGCTGGTTGCACGGCTTGTTCGCACTGTGGCTACTGACGCCCACCGCCGGGGATCGCCGCCTGATCGAATTGCAGGAGAGCCGCCGCGCCGCGGTCGACGACTCCACCGCCACCCTGCGCCGACTGGAGCGGGATCTGCACGACGGCACACAGGCGCGGCTGGTCAGCATCGCCATGATGCTGGGCCGGGCCGAGGAGCGCTTGGCCGCGGGCGGTGACGCCGGTGAATTGATCGCGCAGGCGCGCAGCGGATCGAAGGAGGCGCTCACCGAACTACGCGAACTGGTGCGCGGAATCCACCCGCCCGCTTTGGAATTGGGGTTGGAACCGGCGCTCGAAACGCTCGCGGCGCGCTGCGCCATCCCGGTGGAGTTGCGGGTACTGCTGCCGGTGCGGCCGAGCCCGTCGATCGAGGCCATTGCCTACTTCTCGGTCGCCGAACTGCTCACCAATGTGGTGAAACATGCTGGTGCGAACCGTATCTGGGTGGCCGTACTGCCGGTCGATACGGATTCTCTGGCCGTGAGTGTGCGCGACAACGGTCACGGCGGCGCGCTGCAACCGGCCGAGGGATCCGGCGAAACCACTGTGGCAGGCGGACTCTCGGGCCTGGCCGCGCGCGCCCGCTCGGTGGACGGTGGCCTGCTGGTGGACAGTCCGGCCGGTGGTCCGACCGTGATCACCATGGTGCTGCCCATCGCGGGACCATGACCGATCGCGGCATCGCGGCATCGCGGAAAGGGAGAGCATCATGACCACTGCCACCGAACGGGAGTCCGACCGGCTGCGGGTGGTGATCGCGGAGGACAACGCGATCCTGCGCGACGGCCTGACCGCACTGCTCACCGAACGCGGGCATGAGGTGGTCGCGGCGGTCGGCGAGGCGGACGGGCTGGCGGTGGCGGTGGCCGCACACAGCCCGGATGTCGCCGTGGTGGATGTGCGAATGCCGCCCAGTTTCACCGATGAGGGTTTGCTGGCGGCCCTCGCGCTGCGCCGCAGTCATCCGGAGACCGGCGTGCTGGTGTTCTCGCAGTGGATCGAAACTCGTTATGCCACCGAACTTCTCGCCTCGGGTGCGGGCGGGGTGGGTTACCTGTTGAAGGACCGGGTGGCCGATATCGGGGATTTCGTGGATGCCCTGCAGCGGGTCGCGACCGACGGCACCGCACTCGATCCGGAGGTGGTGAGTCAGCTCATGGGTGCGGCCCGGCAACAGGATTCGCTCGCGCGACTCACGCCACGCGAGCGCCAGGTACTGGAGTTGATGGCGCAGGGACTGTCGAATTCGGCGCTGGCGCAGGCGCTCACGGTCACCGAACGCGCGGTGGAGAAGCACATCGGCAATATCTTCACCAAGCTGGAATTGCCGCCGTCGGATCTGCATCATCGGCGGGTGCTGGCGGTTCTGCGGCTGAAGGGCTGAAAAGTCGCTGCGGGGTTGCCGGGCGTGGAACACTGGTTCCATGGTTCGGTCGAGTCCCACGGAAACAGTGAAAGCCGTCGCGTCCTGGCCTGATCACCTATTGACGCTGGCGGAGTGGTCGGCGCTACCCGAGGAGCGCGGTTGCTGCCGGGAATTGGTGGACGGGGTGCTGCTGGTGGCCCCGCAGCCGCCGCGGCATCAATTGGCGGTGTGGCGCTTGGCCGCTCAATTGGAGCCCGCGCTGCCGCGCCGGGTGGCGGCGCTGGCGCGGGTCGAATTGGTGATCGAGGAGTCGCATCCGCCGACGGTTCGGGTGCCGGATGTGCTGGTGGTGGGTGGTGCGGCCGGTGCGGCGCATGCGACCCGGGTGCGGCCCTCGGATGTGTTGGCGGCCATAGAGATTGTGTCGCCGGGGTCCAGGCGGACCGATCGGGTGATGAAGTTCGCCGAGTACGCCGAGGGCGGTATCGAGCGTTACTGGCTGCTGGAGACCGACGGGTCGGTGCGGTTGACCACCTTCGCATTGACGGACGGCCGATACGAACCAACCGGTGAGTACACGGGGCAGGTCACCCTCGAACTCGACGGCATGGCACTCCCCCTCGATCTGGATGCTCTAACCGCCCTGCGCACAACAGCCTGACCTCGCCGGATCCACTACCCAACCGGAAATTCGGGACTATCCTGGAGTTCCATAAGCCGTGGTTGGAGGGTCTTCATGGACCACGCGCGTGTATTTCGCACCGTGCTCGGCGTCACCGCCGCGTACCTTGTTTCCCTCTGTGTCTGGCTGGCCTGGCTGATGCCGCTCACCCCGCCGGGCACGGTGCCGCTGCAGGTGATCGTGCTGGTCGGTATGTTCGGCACCTTCCTCGGCGTCGGAATGCTGCTGGCACAGCAGCCCTCACACAGCGACCGGCGACTGCGCCGGCACGGGCTGGAGGGCTGGGCCACCATCGAAGGCGTGCACCGGTTACAGCGCACCGACCACTACACCGAACTCACCGAACTCGATCTGGAACTGGTGGTGCCGGGATCCGAGACCTATCACGGCAGCATCGTCTTCGATGTGGAGCCGGTGGTACGGCCGAGAATCACTGTGGGCGGCATACTTTCGATCCGCGTGGATCCGGCCAACCGGGACCGGATAATCCTCTGCCTCTGAAGCCCCAGGCAGACTGTCCGAAATGCCCGGTCCGCCCCGTAGCATCACTGGTCATGACCACCGCTACACCCCAGGACCGCCAGGAAGCGCCGCTGCTGCTGGACACCGAGCCGCCGCGCACGCTGAGCTTCAGCGACCAGGCGGCCTTCTGGCTGAATCTCGGCGTCAGCCTGATCGGGTTCAGCGGAGCGGCCTACGTGCTGTTCCCGACCGGACATCCGCCACTACCGATCGCCGGGGCGTTGCTGGCAACGCTCGTCGGCACCGTCGCGGGTATCGCCATGGTCGCCGGGACCGGAGCCGTCGGCACGCGCACCGGCGCACCCGCCATGGCGGTACTGCGCGGACTCTTCGGCACCAAACTCTCCTACCTGCCGACCGCCGCGAATATCGTGCAGTGCATCGGCTGGGGCGTATACGAACTGACCGTTATCGCGCTGGGCGTCTCCGCGCTCACCCATGACCGGGTGCCACACGCACTGGTGATCGTGGCGGCGGGCATCCTCTCCACCACCATGGCCATCTGGCCGCTGCGGGTACTGCACATTCTGCGTAAGTACGTGTCGGTGGCGGTGGGGATCGCGCTCGTCTACTTCACGATTCAGCTACTGCGGCAACCGATTCCGGAGCTGCCGGACACCAGCTGGAGCGGATTCTTCCCGGCGGTGGACACCACGCTCGCGGTATCGGTGTCGTTCGTGCCGCTGGCCGCCGACTACACCCGGCATTCGCGTTCGGCGCGCACGGCGGCGGGGGCGGCCACGCTCGGCTATTCGGTCGCGCAGTTCTGGTGCTATCTGCTGGGCATTCTGGCGATCCTGCAGGCGGGCGGCGATACCGAGCACATCTTCGACACGCTGCTGGGTGTGACGGCGGGCTGGGCGTTCTTCGCGGTGCTGGTGCTGCGCGAATCCGATCAGTCGTTCGCGAATGTCTACTCGACGGCCATGTCGATCCAGAATCTGCTGCCGCGGGTGGACCGTCGCCTGCTGGCGCTCGGCGTCGGCGTGATCGTCACGCTATTGGCGCTGCCGGTGCACGACTTCAGTGGTTACGCCAACTTCCTGTACCTGATCGGCTCGGTCTTCGTACCGCTGAGCGCCGTACTGATTGTCGACTTCTTCTTCGGAAGCGGCAGGCACGGCTGGAATCTCGCGCAGAACGCACCCGCCCGCCCACTCATGCTGCTGCCGTGGGTAGTCGGCTTCGTGGTGTACCAGCTCTGCAATCCTGGCTCGCTCACCTGGTGGGTGAACTTCTGGACCAAGATGCAGGACACCATCGGATTCCACCCGGGCTGGTGGACGTCCGCCTCGCTGTTCTCCTGGCTGGCAGCGGCTTTCGTCACCGCCATCCTGGTCGCCGTCCAGCGCCGGAGCGCCTGACCCGATGGCGCAGGACCGCGTCTTCGGAATGGGTTCGGATCCGCTCGTCGCCCCGGACTGGCCACCTCTGACCCCACCGGAGATCGCGGCCCTGCTCGGCCCGGACACACACATCGAATGGCGCAGTCCCCGACCGCTTTCCGCCACCGCACAGGTCCGCACCGCCGACAGCACACCGGTCATAGTCAAACGCCTCCCCCGCACCCTGCGTGATGCGGCGGCGCTCGACGAAGAACACGCCTTCATGAATCACCTGCGCGAGAACGGCATTCCCATCCCACGAGTACTGCTCACCCGCGAACTCGGCGAATTCACCTACGAGGTACAGGAACTGGGCATAGGCGACGACCTCTACCGAGGCACCTTCTCCTGGTCGCCCTACCAATCCCGCGCCCAGGCCGCCGCCTCCGGCCGCACCCTGGCCCAATTACACCTGGCCGCAATCGGATACGACGCCCCGGCACGCCCACCCCGCCCTCTGCTCGCCAGTTTCACCGTCTTCGCCTCCACGGATCCCCTTGCCGCAGTGGAGAAATTGGCCGCTACCCGACCGGCCTTGGCGGCCTTCCTCTCCGACCACTCCTGGCAGGCCGAAGTCGAACGGCTCCACCTCCCCTTCCACGC
Organism: Nocardia sp. SYP-A9097; assembly: GCF_009649815.1. GTDB lineage: Bacteria > Actinomycetota > Actinomycetes > Mycobacteriales > Mycobacteriaceae > Nocardia. Next base: position 598 of record NZ_WJIC01000023.1, on the reverse strand, counting down.
GCGCCTCTACCCCCTTCTGAGCGAACTCTCTCCTCGGTGGACGCACAATGACTGGCACGGCACCAACCTGCTCTGGACCCACGAAGCTCCCTCCACCGTCATAGATTTCGGGCTCTGTGACCGCACCACCCCTATCCACGACCTGGCTATAGCCCTTGAACGCTGTGCCGTCGACTGGATCTCGCTTCGTGTGGGCGGGCCGCCTCGCATCCAGTTCGATCAGGCGAGAGCTCTACTCGACGGCTACCAATCTCTCCGGCCTCTGACCACTACCGAATCTCGCGCCTTACCCGAACTATTGCCGCTGGTGCACGCCGAATACGAGCTCTCGGAGATCGACTACTTCCTCAGTGTGGTGCCTGGCGGGAATGTCGAGAACGCCGAGATCGCCTATCGGCATTACTTTCTCGGGCATACCGAATGGTGGATTGGTCAGGGGCGATCCCTGATTGAACGGCTGCATTAGCCGGGGGTGGCCGAACCAATGGCGTGGTGCGATCTTGGTGGTGTTCGGTTGTGGCGTGCATGCGACAAAGAAGAGGTGTGGGAACCCTGGGTGCCGTACCCGGCTTTAGCTCCCCCATTGGGTGCCGTCATC
>NZ_WJIC01000099.1 GCF_009649815.1 Nocardia sp. SYP-A9097 | reverse complement strand
TTGCCGACCTTGACCACATCGTCCGGCCACCCGGTCCGCGCGTACGTGACCAAATGCACCTCGGCGGCTTCCCGCTCGGTGGGAGAACACTTGTCGGGCAGCCGATTCATGGCCTTCTCGATCGCCCGTACGTGATCAGCGGAAATGTCGCCGTCGGCCTGCGCGGCCGCAGCGAGAGCGAACTTGACCGGCTTGGGCTCCCCCCCAATGTCATGCCAGGTACCGAGCTCTTCGGCGGCTTTCGCACGCGCTCCCGCATCAGCGGAGGACAAACGCAGGGTTTCGACGAGAAACCGCCGCACCGTGTCCGCGCCCGTATTCTTCGGCAGCTTCCGCTCGGCCGCCTCGATGGTCAACCGCCGCGACACCACCACCAATTGCCGTGCACACACCTCCACTTCACGCAACGCCTCGACGACCTCGTCATCACTCAGCTGGAAGAACGAGCCTTCGAGCAGCACCCGCACCGCCTCGGACAGTTCGGTGCAGGAGTCCGCCCGCAACGCGGTAGCGAGGTCGCCCACCGGGCCGACCCCCTCCACACTCACAGCTCCCACGCTCGAACTCATGTGCTAATTCTACCAACGAAGATCACCCCACGGAACCCGAAAACCCTTCTGAACTGCA
>NZ_WJIC01000022.1 GCF_009649815.1 Nocardia sp. SYP-A9097 | reverse complement strand
TAGAGTTACGGCGGCTATAGCGGTGGGGAAACGCCCGGTCCCATTCCGAACCCGGAAGCTAAGGCCACCTGCGCCGATGGTACTGCACTCGACAGGGTGTGGGAGAGTAGGACACCGCCGGAACATCCTTCGTGAAAGGGGACCCACTTGTTGGGTCCCCTTTCTGCGTTTTACGACCCGGTGCCGCTTGGCGGCTCAGCGGTGCGTGATTGAATTTGTGGTGGCGGGAACGTCCCGCCGACCGTCACGCGCGCCAGCGCCGCGGCCGGGTACCGCAGGCAAACTATAGAGAGGGACCACCGTGGCGGAGCATAACGACGGCCGCAAACCTTTCCGCCGTAGCGGCGGATCCGATCGGCCGGAAGGCGGATTCAACCGCGGTGGTCGCGACAACGCGGGCCGCGGTGACAATAACGAGCGTGGCGGCTACACCGGTGGTCGCGATAATGCCGGTGGCCGTGGAGGTTCCGGTTCCGGTCGATCCGGTGGCAGCGACAACCGTGGCGGCTTCAACCGCGACAACCGTGAGGGCGAGCGCGGCGGTTTCAACCGCGGCAGCTCCGATAATCGCGGTGGCGAGCGCGGTGGATTCAACCGTGGCGGCGACACCGGCGGGCGGGGCGGTTTCAACCGTTCCGGCGAGGGCCGGGATAACGATCGTGGCGGATTCCGTCGCGACAATGACAGCAATTCCGGTGGTCGCGGCGGTTTCAATCGTGGCAGCTCCGACAATCGTGGCGGCGAGCGCGGCGGATTCAACCGTGACAGCGATAACCGTGGTGGTTACAACCGTGGCGCTGGCGAGAGCCGGGGCGGATTCAATCGCAGTGAAGGCCGCGACAATGAGCGCGGCGGATTCCGTGGCGGCGAGCGTCGTGAGGGCGAGCGCGGCGGTTTCAACCGCGGCAGCTCCGATAGTCGTGGCGGCTCCGATAATCGCGGTGGCGAGCGCGGTGGATTCAATCGCGATCGCGATAACCGTGGTGGGGACAGCCGGGGCGATAGCCGCGGTGGGTTCAACCGTGGTGGCGGTGACAGCCGTGGCGGTTTCAACCGCGACAGCGAGAATCGCGGCGGTGACCGCGGCGGCTTCAATCGTGGCGGTGACAACCGTGGTGGTGACAGCCGCGGTGGATTCAATCGCGGTGGTGGTGACAGCCGTGGCGGCGAGCGTGGTGGGTTCAACCGCGACAGCCGCGATAACGAGCGTGGCGGTTTCAATCGCGGCAGCTCCGATAGTCGTGGTGGCGAGCGCGGTGGATTCAACCGTGATCGTGACAACCGTGATCGTGACAACCGTGGTGGGGACAACCGTGGTGGGGACAACCGGGGCGATAGCCGTGGTGGCTTCAATCGCAGCAGCTCCGATAGTCGTGGCGGTGAGCGCGGCGGGTTCAACCGCGATCGGGACAATGCCGGTCGTGGTGGCGATAGCCGTGGTGGCGAGCGGGGCGGGTTCAACCGCGATAACCGTGGCGGCGATCGCGATGATGGAAAGAGCTTCGGGCGCAGCGGTTTCGGCGATCGTGGCAATGCCGGTGGCGGGTTCAATCGCGACCGTGGTGATCGTCCCGAGCGCGCTGACCGTCCGGACCGGGATCGTTCCGAGCGGTTCGACAAGTCCGCGAGTGCCGAGAAGCCGGAAAGCTTCGACAAGGTCGAGGGCGCTGAGAAGTCGGAGCGTTTCGAGAAGGCAGAGCGTCCGGAGCGGGCCGAGCGGTCGTTCTCCGGTGGCGACGATGACCGCCGGCGTGGCGGTGAGGGCGCGCGTGGTCCCGGTGCCCGGGGCGGCGAGCGTCGTACGGGTCGCCCGGAGGAGCCGGAGCTGCCCGATGAGGTGCAGGCCGCCGATCTGGATCCGGCCGTGCGCCGCGATCTGCTGAGCCTGGACAAGACCAATGCCGAATCGGTCGCCCGGCACCTGATCATGGTGGCGCAGTTGCTGGATGAGGATCCGGAGCTGGCGCTCGAGCACGCCCGCGCCGCGCGGCAGCGGGCCGGTCGTATCGCCGTTGTGCGCGAAACCGCGGGTGTCGCGGCTTATCACGCGGGTGAGTGGGCCGAGGCGTTGTCCGAGTTGCGTACCGCGCGTCGTATGTCCGGTGGTTCCGGACTGCTCGCGGTGATGGCCGATAGTGAGCGCGGTCTGGGTCGTCCCGAGCGGGCGATCGAGCTGGGCCGCAGTGACGAGGCTCGGCTACTCAAGGGCGATGAGGCCACCGAACTGCGCATTGTCGTGGCCGGTGCCCGCATGGATCTGGGCCAGTTCGATCAGGCCGTGGTCACCCTGCAGACTCCGGAGCTGGATCCGGCGCGCACCGGTTCGGCCTCGGCTCGGCTGTTCTACGCGTACGCCGAGGCACTGCTGGCCGCCGGTCGCCGCGAGGAGGCGCTGACCTGGTTCATGAATGCCGCCTCCGCCGACGCCGAGGGTGAGACCGATGCGGAGGACCGCGCCGCGGATATGGCCGAGGGCGGCTCCGGCAAGTCCGATTGGACCTCCGAGGTTTCGGACGATGAGGATGACGCCGACGAATCGGACTGGACCGCACAGGTCGAGGACGGCACCGAGGACGATGAGGACGCGGAGGACGACGAAGACGACTTCGACGCCGCCGGCGATGCGGACGACGCGGCCGAAGGCAGCGACGGCAAGAAGTAGGAACCGGCCGAGTTGGTCGGCGAGGCAGGACAGGCTGTGACATCGGCCTAGTAGGCTGGCCGTCCCCGAGCACGGGGGCGGCCGACCTGTTGGTGGCGGCCGGGAACTTGGGAGAGGTTGCGTAATGCGGCTACGGGATCGGTTCGGTGCACTGCTGTTGGATCTGGACGGCACGCTGTATCGCGGTCAAGACGTGATTCCTGGTGCGCCGGAAGCGCTTTCGGTCGCGGGGGAGCAGCAACTGGTCTACGTGACGAACAATGCCAGTCGCTCGGCCACCGCCGTCGCGGTGCATCTGCGCGAACTCGGTTACAGCGCAGTCGAAGACGAGGTTGTCACCAGCGCCCAGGCCGCCGCCCATCTGCTCGCCGCCCGGCTCGAACCCGGTGCGACGGTACTCGTCGTCGGCACCGATGATCTTGTCGATGAGGTGAATGCCGTTGGCCTGCAGCCGATCCGCCGTTTCAACGGTGTCGCCCCGGCCGCTGTCGTGCAGGGGCATTCTCCGGAGACCGCGTGGCCGGACCTGGCCGAGGCCGCGTACGCCCTGCGCGGTGGCGCGCTCTGGGTGGCCGCGAACACCGATGCGACCCTGCCGAACGAGCGTGGTCTGGCTCCCGGCAATGGTTCCATGGTCGCGGCCCTGCGCACGGCCTCGGATCGGGAGCCCATCGTGGCGGGCAAACCCTATGCGCCCCTGTTGGAAGACGCGCTCGTGCGGGCCCGGACGCGGGACGCCCTGGTCGTGGGTGACCGCCTCGATACCGATATCGACGGCGCGCACTGTGTGGGCCTGGAGTCGTTCATGGTGCTCACCGGTGTGAGCACACTCGCGGATCTGCGTACCCAACCGGTCGAACAGCTCCCCACCTATATCGCGGAAACCCTTGACGCCCTGAACCATCCGGTCGCCGATACCGCGCCCATTACCCGCGGCGAAGGCGATATCGCCGATGTAATCGCGGCCCTGCTGGCGAAGAACCCGGGCCGCGCCATTGCCGTCTCGGCACCGCCCGCTGCGCGGGACTGAGTACCTACCTGGGCTTCACTGCACCAGATGTCCGGATGCCTGCTGGTCACCGGATCGAACGCCCGGCGAACGGTGGCAGCCAGATTCGGTGGCCACCATGGTCCGCGGTGGGTACTCGGCCTCGGCGAGCACCTCGCCACCGGCGGTCCGGATATCCAATGCCGCCCGTGTGGTGGCCAGTCGCCGCTGCTCACCGACTCGCCCGGCCGGCCAGGAGAAATCCCGGCCCGCGACGGAGACGGCCGCTGCCTTCGCGATCAGCTCGAGGAAGTCGCGGTCCATTTGCCCGATTCTGCCGGGGCGGTACCCCGATTTCCGATGCCCGGGCCGGGAGCGCGGCAAGCGACCGACCGGGACACGAAATGAACCTTGTGGGCTGGATACTGTTCGAATGCGAGTTCGGGTAGCGTTGGTGCCACGATGAGTATGCCCACGTCTTATCCGCAGCGTCCCGCGCCGGGTCCCCCTCCGGGGATGCCGTTGCCGGGACAGCATTTGGCGGGTGCGAATCAGGAGTTCGCCGATCCAGCGCGGGTGCGCGCGGATGTGGACGCGCTGCTCGCCGAATTGTCGGCGGGTGCGCGGGATTCGGCGTCCGATGGCACGGATATGGTGCGGCGCGCCAAGATTCTGGAGCAGGCGCACGATGTGCTGGTGCAGGCGCTGGCAACGGTGGACAAGATCTAGGGTGGCCAGGCGCGCACGGGTGGACGCGGAATTGGTTCGCCGCGGATTGGCGCGATCGCGGGAGCACGCGGTCGAACTGATCACTGCGGGACGTGTCCTGATCAATGGAACTGTCGCCACCAAACCGGCGACCGGTGTCGAGACCTCGGCCGCGCTATTGGTGCGCGATGAGCCGGATGAGGTGCAGTGGGCCTCGCGTGGCGCGCACAAGTTGCTCGGCGCGCTGGAGGCTTTCGAGCCACACGGTGTTTCGGTGGACGGTAAGCGTTGCCTGGATGCGGGTGCGTCCACCGGCGGCTTCACCGATGTCCTGCTGTCGAAGGGTGCCAAGGAGGTGGTCGCCGCGGATGTCGGCTACGGCCAACTGATTTGGCGTCTGCAGAACGACGACCGCGTAAAAGTGCACGACCGCACCAATGTTCGTGCCCTGACGCCCGAACTCATCGGCGGCACAGTCGATATGGTGGTCGCCGATCTGTCGTTCATCTCACTCGCGCTGGTGCTGCCCGCACTGGCGGCCTGCTGTGCGCCCGGGGCGGATCTGCTGCCCATGGTGAAGCCTCAGTTCGAGGTGGGTAAGGATCGGCTCGGATCCGGTGGCGTGGTGCGTGATCCGGTATTACGGGCGGAGACGGTGCGCGAGGTCGCGGCCGCCGCGGCCAAGCTGGGCCTGCGTACCCGCGGTGTGGTGGCGAGTCCGCTGCCCGGTCCGTCCGGGAATGTCGAGTACTTCCTCTGGTTGCGTAAAGAAGCGACGGGATCGTCCGTCGCACAGGAATATACCGAACGGTCAGATGGTGTTGGCGCCGTCGAGGAGAGCTTGTCGGTGCCGGGCGATACGGTGTCCGCTGCGAGCGCTGTCCCCTCCGCATACAGTGCGGAGGAACAGGCTCGAGTAGCGGCATTGATCGATCGGGCGGTGGAGGAGGGACCACAGTGAATTCGCGGGGCGCCGCACGGGAGATCCTGCTGGTCGCGCATCCCGGGCGGTCCGAGATCACCGAGACCGCGCATCGGGTGGCCAAGATATTCGACGAGGCCGGTATCGGGCTGCGGGTGCTCGAGGACGAGGCCTACAGCACGCGTTTCGATCTCGACGACGCCGGAGCGGCGAACGGATATCCGGTGCGCGTCATGGCGCACGGTCCGGATGCCGCGGTCGGCTGCGAGATAGTGCTCGCGCTCGGTGGCGACGGCACCTTCCTGCGCGCGGCCGAGTTGGCGCGGGACGCTTCGGTGCCGGTGCTCGGAATCAATCTGGGCCGCATAGGTTTTCTCACCGAGGCCGAGGCCGAGCATTTGGACGAGGCGCTATCGCAGGTGGTGCGCGGGGATTACACCCTCGAAACGCGTATGACCATCGATGTGTGCGTCCGGGTCGACGATGTCATCGTCGAGCGCGGCTGGGCGCTGAACGAGGCCAGTATCGAAAACGCCGCGCGCATGGGCGTTCTCGAAGTGGTCCTGGAGGTGGACGGCCGACCGGTGTCCTCTTTCGGCTGCGACGGCGTGCTCATCGCCACGCCCACCGGTTCGACGGCGTATGCCTTCTCTGCCGGTGGTCCGGTGGTGTGGCCCGAACTCGAAGCGCTACTGGTGATTCCGAGTAATGCCCATGCCCTGTTCGCGCGGCCGCTGGTCACCAGCCCGAATTCGCATATAGCGGTGGAAACCGTTGCGACGGGCCATGATGCGATAGTTTTCCTGGACGGCCGACGCACCCTCGCATTGCCGCGGGGCGGCCGGGTCGAGGCGGTCCGCGGGACCGAGCCGGTGCGTTGGGTGCGTTTGGATTCCGCGCCATTCGCAGACCGGATGGTGCGCAAGTTCCAGTTGCCCGTGACAGGCTGGCGTGGCCGCCCGTCTGTGCGATCAGGCGCGGAGGCGGCAGCTCGCGTAACCACGCAGCGCCCGAGTGCAGGCGAGATTGAAAACCGCCGAACGGAGAGCACGAGTGCTGACAGAGATCAGGATTGACGGGCTGGGCGTAATTTCCACCGCCACCGCGCAATTCCACGAAGGTTTGACCGTTTTGACCGGTGAGACCGGTGCGGGCAAGACAATGGTGGTGACGAGCCTGCACCTGCTCAGCGGCGCCCGCGCCGATGCGGGCCGGGTGCGGCTCGGCGCGTCGCGCGCGCTGGTCGAGGGGCGGTTCACCGTGGACGAGGTCCACGAGGGCGCCGTCTCCGAGGTCAAGGAGGTGCTCGAAGCCTCCGGCGCCGAACGCGATGACGACGGCAGCGTGATCGCCGTGCGCACCGTCGGCAGCGACGGCCGTTCGCGCGCTCATCTGGGTGGGCGCAGTGTGCCCGCTTCGGTGCTGTCGGATTTCACGACACCGCTGCTGACGGTGCACGGCCAGAACGATCAGCTGCGCCTGCAGCGACCGGATCAGCAGTTGCACGCGCTGGACCAGTTCGCGGGTGATGGGGTCGCGGCGCTGCTCACCAAATATCAGAAGGTGCGCAAAGCCTGGCTGAACGCCCGCAATCAGTTCCTCGAACGCACCGCGCGCAGCCGTGAATTGGCGCTCGAGGCCGATCACCTCACCCAGTCGCTGAACGAAATCGACTCCATCGCACCGGAACCCGGTGAGGATGAGCGTCTGGTCGCCGAGGTGCGCAGGCTCTCGGATCTGGATTCCCTGCGCGAGGCCGCCTCCGCGGCGCATGACGCGCTGGCCGGTCCCGCCGATACGCCCGGGGAGGGTTCGGGCGCACTGGAATTGCTCGGCGGTGCCCGCGCGCGGATGGAATCCGCCGACGATCCGGCGCTCACCGCGCTGGCTCCCCGTCTGGGCGAGGCGATTTCGGTGGTGGTGGATATGGCCACCGAGCTGAGCTCGTACCTGTCGGATCTGCCATCCGATCCGGGCGCACTGGACTCGATGCTCACCCGCCAGGCCGAATTGAAGTCGCTGACAAGGAAATACGCGCCCGATATCGACGGCGTCATCGCCTGGGCGGATCAGTCCCGCACCCGGCTGGAATCCCTGGACGTCTCCGAAGAGGCGCTCGCCGCCCTCGCCGCCGAGGTCGAGACCGCCGCCGAGAAGGTGCGCGAGGCCGCCCGCAAACTCACCACCGCACGTGCCAAGGCGGCGGGCAAACTGGCCACCGCGGTCAGCACCGAACTCGCTGGACTGGCCATGGGCCGCGCCCGCCTCGAGGTCGAGGTGCGTCCGATGCCGGCCGGGGTACAGGATTCCGCGCCGCTACTGGTCGACGGCAAGGAACTACACGCCGGTTCCACCGGTGTGGACGAGGCGGAATTCCGGCTCGCCGCGCACTCGGGCGCACAACCACTTCCTTTGAGCCGCAGCGCCTCCGGCGGTGAACTCTCCCGCATCATGCTGGCCCTGGAAGTGGTCCTGGCCAGCTCCGAGCACGGCACCACCATGGTCTTCGACGAGGTCGACGCCGGTGTCGGTGGTCGGGCCGCGGTCGAAATCGGCCGCCGCCTGGCCAGATTGGCGCGCACCCACCAGGTCATCGTGGTCACCCACCTCGCACAGGTCGCCGCCTTCGCCGACACGCACCTGGTCGTCGACAAGGTAGATGACGGCAAGGGTGTGAAGTCCGGCGTCCGATCCCTCACCCGCGATGAACGCGTGGTCGAACTGGCCCGCATGCTTGCCGGCCTCGACGACACCGAAACCGGCCGCGCCCACGCCTGGGAGCTACTCACCACCGCCGACGCCGAAAAGATCACCGCCGCAAGCTGATTCGAGGAGTTCCGGCCGAGGGCCGAAACCGGTCCGTACCCGGATCCGATGAACAGGCAGGCGCTGGTGAGCACCGGCACCGCCTAGCACACCGGATCCGATACTGCGCCTCGTCGACGAATCGCACTGCCGCCAGCGGCGGGACGGACGGGTCCGCAGACTGCGGCCGTTGATCTTGCGCTGCGCCCCGCCGTCGCAGCACCGGTGGCAGTGCCCCGGCCGCCAATAGCGCGTTATCAGCCGAGTTCGCGCATGTGCGAGCCGAGTTCGGATCAGCCGAGATCGCGCATGTGCGAGACGAGTTCGGTGCGGGAGCGGATGCGCAGCTTCGCATAGACGCGGGTCAAGTGGTACTGGATGGTCTTGACCGAGAGGAACAGCCCCTCGGCGGCTTGTTTATTGGTTTTGCCCTCGGCGACCAGGGTGGCGACGGCGCGTTCCTGTTCGGTGAGTTCGGAGAGCGGGTCGCGGCTGCGTTTGGAATTGACGCCGGCGGCCTTGAGTTCGCGATCGCAGCGCTCGACATAGGTGTGCGCCCCGAGAGCGGCGAAGGTTTCCCGGGCCGATCGCATCATGGTGTCGGCTTCCCGGCGTTTTCCGGCGCGGCGCAGGGTCTGGCCGTAGGCGAAGGCGATGCGGGCGCGTTCATAAGGCAGTGGCAGGCTCTCGATTTCGCGCAGGGCCTGCTCGAATATCGCTGCGGCGGCGGCGATTCCATCGGTGGCCTCGGCGATCCGGCCTCGCACCGAGCCGAGACGGCCCAGGCTGGAGCGGTGGCCGATGCGGCGGGCATCGTCCTCGTAGCGGCGCAGGAAACGGTCCGCCTCCGCCGCACGACCCGACATCACCAATGCGGTGGCGTATACGTCGGCCCACGGCCAGAATCCGGCCTGATCGCTGTCGGGCGCGACCCGCGCCACCGAGCCCAGCGCCCGGATGACGCCCTCGTGGTCCGCGTGCGCCTCCGCGTACTGGGCGTGCGCCAGCGCGGAGGGGATATGCATGACCAGGTACTCCCGCGAATTGGTGCGCCCGAGTTGCAGGTGCTGGTTCGCCGGCTCGTCCTCGCCGCGCAGGGCGTGGATCTGCGCACCGGTCCAGTGCATGAGCGGCCGGATGAAGTCGAGTCCGGAGGCTTCGGCTTCGGCCACGCCGTGTTCGACGGTGCGGAGTGCGTCGTCCCATTCGCCGAGGGCGAACTGAACGCGGGCCAGCCACACCTGCGCCCAGAGCGAGATGCGCACCGAACCGAATCGAAACGCCGTCGGCACAGCGGATTCCAGTAGCAGCCGGGCGCTGTCGAGGTCGTCGAGAGCCAATGCCAGCCAGCCCTTCGCCATTCGGAAGCGCTGTGATTGCGCGCCCAGTACGGTTTCGGCCAGGTCGTTGGAGTAGGTGCGCGCCGCCGCCTCCAGTTGGCCCGTCATGGCCAGTCCGAGTCCGTTGATGGCGGCGGCCTCGATCGCCTCCGGGGTGGTGGGCGTGGTGAGCCGGGTGACCTGGTCGGCCCAGCGCAGCAATCGCGCACCGTCCCAACGGGTCAGGGCGTCCAGGACGTGCCGCTGGGCGATGGAGGCGGCAACCGATCCGGCGGGTTCGGTGCCGCAGCCGCGCCAGGCGCGGGTGAGCAGGAGTTGGGCCTCGGCGGCGCGGCCGCGCATCATGGCGAGGTAGCCCAGGACCGAATCACGCAGTGCGCCTTCGCCGAAACTCTCGATCTCGGGGACGAACTCCTCGGCCTGCGGGACCCTGCCCGCGCCGATGAGAGCGTCGACGCCGCGAATCAGCCGGTTCTCGCGCAGGGCCGGGGTGGGGGAGATGTGACTGGCTTTGATGAACGCGGCCGCGCAGGCCGCCCATTCGCCGCTGGCGGCGCGGGTGGCGGCGTAATTGTCGAGCCGGTCGGCGAGCGCACCGTCGGCGATGGGTTCGGCGGCGACCAGGTGGCCCAGGCGGACGCCTTCGTCGGCGGCGGATTCGGCTGCGCGGCAGTGCAATTGGCGCATGGTGAGCGGAGTCATGGCGGCCAGCACCGCGGAACGCACCAGGGGAGCGGGGAATTCGATGATCGCCAGCGGGCGGGTGGCGTCGGTGCGGACCAGACCCGTCGCGCAGGCGGCGTCCAGTGCGGCCACCGGATCGTCGATCTCGGCGAGCGCGGCCACCTGTCCGAGGCCGCCGACGATTCCGAGAATCGCCGCGGCCTCGATGAGATGCCTTGCCTGCGTGGTGGTTTCACCCAGTCGCGCGGTAATGGCGGCTTGTTCGGCGCGCGGCACCGGCAGCAGCGGAATCCAGCGGGACCAGAGCTCGGGATCGTTCTCACGCAGCAGGCGCACCAGATATCCCGGATTGCCGCCGGTATGCGCGGCGAGCCGGCGGGCGACCGGCACCGACAGCCGTACCCCTATGAGCTCCTCCGCCAGCGCACTGACGTCGCCGGTTGGCAAGGGCTGCAAGGTAATACAGTGCCGCCGGTGCCGTTCGACGAGTTCCAGGACCGCCGCGGGGTCGCGGGCATCCGGGTCCGCGGTCAGTAGCAGCAGGACGCCTTCGCTCGCACGCTCCAGAGCCGAGGTGAGCGCTTGCAGCGATGCCACATCCGCGAGATGAGCGTTGTCGACGGCGACAATGACCGGCCCGCCCTTGATACCGGCATCGGCGAGCCGGGACAGCAGCGCCCGCCATGCCGGTTCCGGTACGGGGGTGCGCAGCAGTTGTTCGGCGACTCCGAGGGGCGTGTGCTGTTCCCATTGGGCGGCACCGGCCCACAGTGTCGGCAGCTCGGCGTGCTCGCGCAGGAATTGGTTGAGCAGTTCGGTTTTGCCCGCACCCCGGACGCCGTCGATGACCACCGAGACCGCCGCTCCCGCACGGGCCGTGGCCAGTAGCTCGCGCAGTGCGCCGAGTGCCTGGTCACGGCCGTGCAAGGAGATCACCTTTCCACCGTAGTAGCCGGCTTCTGTCCGGATCGGGTGCGGTGCGGCGCTGGTCATGCCGGTTGTGACGGGTCCAGCAGGCGGCTCGCCAGGATTCCGGCGACCAGTCCCCAGAAGGCGGCGCTGATCCCGCCGAAATCGATTCCGGCGACCGTCACCAGGAAGGCGATGAGCGCTCCCATGGTGTGCCGTCCGCTGAACGCGGTCAGAAAGGCGCCGCGCAGTGCCGCCAGCATGGCGAGCCCGGCGAGCCCGCCGATATAGGCCGCCGGCAGTGAGAGCATCAGCGCGACCAGCACGGGTGCGAAGATGCCGGCGACGAGTGCGAGCAGACCGCAGACGATGGCCGCGGTGTACTGCCGCTCGCGCTGTCCGGAGGCGACCAGCAGCGCGTTGGTCGGTCCGGTGAGACAGGTGGAGACCGCGCCGACGCCCGCGCCGAACAGTGACCAGATGCCGCAGGCGATTGTCACCGCGGTCACCGGAACCCGGTGCCGCGCGGCCTCGAGCACCGCGATGCCCTGTCCGTTCTGGACCACCAGCACTGTCACGGCCAGGGGGATCACCAGTTCGGCGAGCGCGTTCGCGGAGAATTCCGGTGCGGTGAATACCGGAACCGCCAGTGGCCCAGCATCATTGAGGGTCGGGGAGAATCCGGTGGTCGAGGCGACGGCGGCGATTCCGGCCGCCAGCGCGCCCAGCACCGGCGGGATGAGCGCCCCGCCGCGTGGCCAGGCCGACAGCAGCACGAAGACGATGATCATCGGCGCGGCCACCCGCGCATTGTGCGAGACGGCCTGCACCAGGCCGGTGCCGAAGTGCAGGAAAACCCCGGCGACCATGGCCATGACGATCGGCGTCGGCAGTAGCTTCATGATCGAGTCCACTAGTCCCGAAAGACCAAGCGCCACAATGAGTATGGCGGTGACCACGTAGACGCCGATCACCTGGCTCCAGGTCATGTGCGGCAGCGCGTTGCCGACCAGCACGGTGCCGGGAATGGTCCAGAAGAAACCGAGCGGGCGGCGGTACACCCAGGACACGAGGATGGTGAGTAGGCCATTGAGGAAGAACGCGCCGAAGATCCAGGACGCCAATTGTGCGGCGGTGAGATGCCCCTGCCCGCCCGCCGTGACGATCACCGCGAGCGGCCCGGTGGCCGAGAAGACCAGGCCGATAAGCCCGTTCGCCGCTGTCCGCGAGTCGAGGTCGCGCAGCACCTGACGGGGTGAGGCGAGCCGAGGTCGAGAGGTCTCGGCCGTCTCGAGGGGGGAGTCCGCGGTCATTTCGCTCATGCTATCGGGGTGGTGCCACCGGAATTCGGCCGAAACGCCGCGATATGGCCTGGTGACGGCGTTTTCAGGGCAGACCGGCCGTCGTTCGTTCGGCCGGTTCCGCGCGAGCGGGCGGGGGAGGGCACGGCGCTTGCGGCGACTGGTGCGCCGCCGTCCGAGGTCGAGCGTGTTCTCACGATTGTGCTCCTGGAAAGGTGATGCCGGTCAGCCTTGGTCGCCGCCGCCGACGGGCAGGATGCTGCCGGTGATGTAGCTGGCCTCGTCCGAGGCGAGGAAGCAGATTGCCGCCGCCTGTTCGTCGAGGGTGCCGTAGCGTTTGAGCAGCGCCGATTCGGTGGTCTGGTCGACAATCTGCTGATACCAGCGGCTCTCCTGATCGTCGGCGGGGCCGGGGCCGCGCGGAATGCGCCGTGGCGGGGCCTGGGTTCCGCCCGGTGCGGTGGCGACGACGCGAATCCCGTACTGCGCCAACTCCATTGCCAGTGCGGTGGTGATGGCCTTGACCCCGCCTTTGGCGGCGGCGTAGGGCACCCGGTTGACGCCGCGGGTCGCGATGGAGGCGACATTGACGATGGTGCCGCCCGCACGCTCGATCATGTGCGGGAGCACCGCCCGGCAGGTCCACAGCGTCGGGAAGAGCGAGCGGTTGATTTCGGCCTGAATCTGTTCCGGCGCATAGTGTTCGAAGGGTCGCGCCCAGATGGTGCCGCCGACATTGTTGATCAGCACGTCGACCCGGCCGAGTTGTTCCAGTGCGGCGTCCGTGGCTTGCTGCGCGCCTTCGTAGTGTTCGAGGTCGGCGGCGACCGAGTGGGCTTGTCCGCCGTCGGCGCGCAGTTCCCGGGCAGCCTCGTGGACGAGTTCGGCACGGTCCACCAGCATGGCCTCGCCGCCCTCGCGGACGATACGCCGCGCGACCGCGAGGCCGATACCCTGGGCCGCGCCGGTGATCATGACGCTGCGACCGGAGAAACGTTCGGGGGCAAAGGAACTCATGATGCCGCCGCGGTGAGATCGCGCACGCCCGAGGTGGCGAACTTCTCGAAGTACAGATTGGCGGGGGTGATGCCGAGCTCGTGCAGCCGGGTTCGCACGGCCTCCACCATGGGCGGTGGCCCGCACAGATAGATATCGACCTCGCCGTCGCGCAGGTGCTCGCCGGTGAAGTGGTCGGTGACATAGCCCCGCTTGGCAGCGGTCGATGCCGGATCGGAAACGCAAGTGTCGTAACGGAAGTCGGCGAGCGTCTCGGTGAATTCGGTCAGCCGGTCGAGCTCCACCAGATCGTCGTCCTGGTTCACGCCGTAGAGCAGGCGTACCGGCTGCGCGTCGCCCCGAGACCGCATGGCTTCGAGGATCGACAGTATGGGCGCGAGCCCGGTACCGCCCGCGAGCAACAGCACCGGCCGGGTGACCTCACGCAGGAAGAAGCTGCCGCGCGGCCCGGTGAAGGTCACCGTATCGCGGACCCGGGCGCGGTCCCGCAGATACTCCGACATGGCGCCCTCGTCGAGCAGCCGCACGAGGAATGACAATTGGGCACTGTCGGGGCCGGTACTGAACGAATACGACCGTGCCGCAGTGGTTTCGGGCACCTCGACATTGACGTATTGACCGGGCAGGAAGGCCAGGGACTCCCGGTTCTCCACCTCGACGGTGAAACCCGCTGTGCCCGTGTAGAATCGCTCGATCGAGACGATTCGTGCGGTGAATGCCACCGCCCCGTCTTGGCGAGTTCGGAGGTGCCGGAGACACGCAGCGCCAGATCGCTGCGCGGGGTCATCTGGCAGGGCAGGCAATACCCGGCCTCGGCCTCTTCCTCGGTGAGTGCGTCGTCGATATAGAAACCGCCGTCGTAACTACCGGATTCGCAGAATGCCTTGCAGGTTCCGCAGGCACCGTCGCGGCAGTCCAGGGGAATATTGATGCGTGCTCGATAGGCGGCATCGGCGACGAGTTCGTCGGCGTCGCAGGGGACGAAACGGGTGACGCCGTCCTCGAAGCCCAGGGCCACTTGATAACTCATGATCGGCGCGCCCTCACACGTGGTAGATGTCGACGACATGGTGGACGTAGTCGTTCTTCAGCACGACCTTCTTCTTGCGAATCAACGGTCGCTCGCCGCCGAAATCGATGGTGTAGAAGGAGGTTCCGAAGTACGTGTCCAGGGTGTTGTAGCGGAAGTAGAGGGTGAACCAGTTGAATCGCACCTGCACCGTGCTGCCCTCGTACGCCAGCACCTCGACATTCGAAATATTGTGTCCCGTACGGGGTTCGGGCAGGCTGGTGGCGCTGGAGCGGTCGGTCTTGATGCGGAAGACGCGGTCCTCGATACCGCCGCGATTGGCGTAGTAGATGAGCGAGATCTCGGTCATCGGGTCGACGGTGAGGTCGCCGTCATCGGCCCAGGCGGGCATCCAGAATTCGGCGTCGGGGTGATAGCACTCCACCCATTCGTCGAATTCGTGGTCGTCGAGGTGCCGGGCTTCGCGATAGAGGAAGGACTCCACCGCCTCGCGGGTGACGGTTTCGCTGACTGCGGTCATGACGGCGCTCCTATTCGCTTGCGGCGGTGGCAGTTTCGAGGGCGGTGCGCAGGGCGGTGGCCCAGTATCCGTGCTGGATCGGGTACAGCCCCTCGTCTTCGACCTTCACGCCGCTGCTGATCGGATTGATGCCCAGCTTGCGCGCGTCCTCGTCCGGTCCGGCCAGTTGATGGCTCACGCCCCGGCTGAGATCGTTGAACGGCGCGTTGGCCGCCGCGTAGGTCTTCTGGCAGGACCGGAATTCCTCGAGATCGTCGGGAGTGGCCATGCCGGTGGCATTGAAGAAGTCCTCGTACTGCCGGATGCGGTTCGCGCGCGCGGCCGGGCTCTCACCCTTGGGGGCGATGCAGTAGATGGTCACCTCGGTCTTGTCCACCGAGATCGGCCGGAAATGCCTTATCTGCGAACCGAATTGGTCCATCAGATAGACATTCGGATACAGGCACAGATTGCGGGAGACACCGATCATCCAGTCGGCGCGATCCACCCCGAACTGGTCGATCAACGCGGCGCGGCGCTCGAACAGCGGCCGGTTCGCGGGGTCGGCCCATTTGGTCCACAGCAGCAGATGGCCGTGCTCGAAGGAGTAGTAGCCGCCCTGCTGTTTGGACCATTTGCCCGCGTCCATGGCCTTGGTGGCATTGCTGGATTCGCCGGTCTCGCGGCGGGTCGGCGCCGTTCTCCGCCTGCAACTTCCAATTGCCGTCGAAGGTGTAGGTGGAGGACCACCATTCTCGATGTGCCGCTGGTGCGTCCGCACAAGTTCGCCACCACCACCATGGATAAGCAGCCGCTGCTGCTGGTGCAGGTGCGCACCGCGGGCGGCACCATCGGCATCGGCGAGGGCGTCGTCCCCGGCGGACCGTGGTGGGGCGGCGAGTCGGTCGAGACCATGCAGGTGATCATTGAGAAATACCTGGCCCCGGTGGTGCTCGGCCGCCGCGCCGACGAGATCACCGGCATTATGCTCGATCTCGAAAGGGTGGTCGCCGGAGCCCATTTCGCGAAGGCGGCGGTGGATGTCGCGCTGCATGATGCCTGGGCGCGGGCGCTCGGCGTACCGGTGCACACCCTGTTGGGCGGCGCCTTCCGCGACAGCATCGAGGTGACCTGGGCGCTGGGCGCGGCCCCGGTGGCGCAGATTGTCGAAGAGGCACAGCACAAACTGGATCAGCGGCTGCACTACAGCTTCAAACTCAAGATGGGCGCGCTGGATCCGGCCGAGGACACCGCCCGCGTGGTCGCGGTGGCCACCGCACTGCGCGGGAAAGCCGGTGTGCGCGTGGATATCAACGCCCGCTGGGACCGGCTCACCGCACTGCGCTACCTGCCCGCGCTGGTCGAGGGCGGCGTCGAATTGATCGAACAGCCCACTCCGCGTGAGCAATTCGAGGTACTCGCGGAGCTGAATCGGTTGCTGCCGGTGCCGATCATGGCCGATGAGAGCGTGCAGAGTCCGCATGACGCGCTCGAGGTGGCGCGCCGGCGGGCCGCCGATGTGATCGCGGTGAAGACCACCAAATGCGGCGGGCTGGCGCGCAGCCGGGAAGTGGTGGCGATTGCCCGCGCCGCCGGAATCGCCTGCCACGGAGCGACCTCCATCGAGGGGCCGATCGGCACCGCCGCCTCGATTCACTTCGCCTGCTCGCAACCCGGAATCGACTACGGCTCCGAGCTTTTCGGTCCGCTGCTGTTCGCCGAGGAGCTACTCGTCGAACCATTGCGCTACGCCGAGGGACGGGTGGGGTTGCCCGCCGGGCCGGGCCTGGGAGTCGAGCTGAATCCGGACGCCGTCAAGACGTTCACCAGAAACTGACAGGAGTACGAAAACCCATGGCGCTCTTTCATATCCGCATGGATGTCCGCATTCCGCGGGACCTCGACCCGGTCGTGCGCGCGGAGACCGTCGCGCGCGAGAAGGAATACAGTCAGCAGCTGCAGCAGGCGGGAACCTGGCGGCATATCTGGCGAATCGTCGGGCAGTACAGCAATATCAGCGTCTTCGATGTCGCCTCCGCCGACGAATTGCACGAGATCCTGTGGAACCTTCCGCTGTTCCCGTACATGGATATCCAGATCATGCCGCTGACCCACCACGGCTCGGATATTCATCCCGCCGACTCGGCGCTGTCCGTGAGTAGGTAAGCGGCACAGCGTCTTTCCATCTCGAGAGTAAGGAGCAGGTTGTGGCGGCGCTCATGCGATTGCCCGACGCGGTGGCCGAACTGGTGCACGATGGGGACACCGTCGCACTGGAGGGCTTCACCCACCTCATTCCCGTCGCGGCGGGCCAGGAGATCATTCGCCAGCGCAGGCAGAATCTCACACTGGTGCGCATGACCCCCGATATTGTCTACGACCAGCTCATCGGCGCGGGATGCGCACGCGCGCTGATCTTTTCGTGGGGCGGCAATCCGGGAGTGGGTTCGCTGCACCGGTTCCGCGACGCCGTACAGCACGCCTGGCCGGCCCCGCTGCGGATCGAGGAGCATTCGCATGCGGGCATGGCCAATCGGTATGTCGCGGGTGCCTCCGGGCTGCCGTTCGCCGTGCTGCGCGGCTATGTCGGCACCGATCTGCCCACCATCACCGACACCGTCAAACCGATCACCTGCCCGTTCACCGGCGAAAAGCTCACCGCCGTACCGGCACTCAATCCCGATGTGACGATCGTGCACGCCCAGCGCGCCGATCGCAGCGGCAATGTGCAGCTGTGGGGTCTGCTAGGGGTGCAGAAGGAGGCGGTGCTGGCCGCGCGGCGCAGCCTGGTCACCGTCGAGGAGATCGTGGACGAATTGACGCCCGTGCCCGGCGCGATCGTGCTGCCGTCCTGGGCCGTCACCGCGGTCGCCGAGGTGCCCGGCGGCGCGCATCCGTCCTACGCCCAAGGGTATTCCGAGCGCGACAACGAGTACTACGCCGCTTGGGATGCCATCGGTAAGGACCGCGACGCCTTCACCGCCTGGCTCGATCAGCATGTCTTCACCGGGAGCAACGCGTGACCGCCGCCGAGATCGCACACGAGGCGCCCGTCGCCGAGTACACCGCCGATGAAATGATGACCATCGCGGCGGCCCGTGCGCTGAACAATGGCCAGAGATGCTTCGTCGGCATCGGATTACCCTCCACCGCAGCCAATCTCGCGCGTACTACACACGCGCCCGAGCTGGTGCTGATCTACGAATCCGGCACCCTGGGCTCCAAGCCGTCTCGGCTGCCCGCCTCCATCGGCGACGGCATTCTCGCCGAAACCGCCGATGCCGTGATCAGCGTGCCGGAGGTCTTCAACTACTGGCTGCAACCCGGCCGCATCGATGTGGGCTTCCTGGGGGCGGCCCAGCTCGACCGATTCGGCAATATCAATACCACCGTGGTCGGCGAATACGGCAGTCCCACAGTGCGATTGCCCGGAGCGGGCGGTGCACCGGAGATCGCCGCCTCCTGCGGTGAGGTATTCGTCGTGGTCCGGCAGACGCGGCGATCATTCGTCGAGCGGGTCGATTTCATCACCTCGTTCGGGCACGGCCGAGGCGAGGGGGAGCGGGCGGCATTGGGCCTGCGCGGTGCGGGGCCGACCCTGGTCATCACCGACGTCGGGGTCATGCGACCGGACCGGCACGGCGAACTCACCCTCGTCGCAACGCATCCCGGCGTCACCGTCGAGCAGGTCAGGGCGGCCACCGGCTGGGAGTTGCGGGTCGCCGAGCACCTCGAAACCTCCGCGCCGCCGAGCCCGGATGAGCTGGCGACACTGCGAAACCTGAAGGCGGCCTCGTGAATTCGATCGGATTGCACTACATCGACGAAGGACCGGCGGTAGCCCCCGCGGTCGTCTTCAGCGGTTCGCTCGGCAGTGACCTGCGCATGTGGGAGCCACAGCGAGAGGCATTGCTGGCGGCCGGATTCCGGGTGATCCGCTATGACCATAGGGGACACGGCGATTCGCCGGTCATCGCCGGGCCCTGCACGCTGGACGACCTCGGCTCGGATGTGTCGGCGCTGCTCGATCGCCTCGGCATCGACCGCTGCCACTTCGTGGGCCTCTCACTAGTCGGCATGGTGGGGATGTGGCTCGGTCAGCACGCCCCGGAACGAGTGCACACCCTCACGCTCTGCTGCACCTCGGTGGAGTTGGGCGGACAGGGAACCTATGGCGCCCGGGCGGATTCGGTCCGCGCGCACGGCACCGCGTCGGTGGCGGCCGCGGTCGTGGGGCGGTGGTTCACGCCGGAATGGCTGTCCGAGAACCCCGAGCGCGCAAGGTATTTCGAGGAGATGGTGGCCGCGACTCCGGCCGAGGGATATGCCGCCTGCTGTACGGCCATCGAAACCATGGACCTGGCCTCGGGGCTGATGCGGATCACCGCGCCGGTGCTGGTGATCGCCGGCGACGACGATCAGGCGACGCCGCCCGCACATGGAGAGCAGATAGCGCGGACCGTCGCACAGGGCACGCTGCGACGGGTCGGCCCGGCCGCGCACCTGGCCAATATCGGGCAGCCCGGCGCGGTCTCGGACCTCATCCTTGCCCACATTCGCGCGGAGGTCCGTCGAATGGATACGGCCGCAGGATGATTCGACGCGCGCCGACACCGTTACCCTCCGCGCGGCAACTTCGATGCGGAGGGTAACGGAGCAGGCGTTATCCGAGCGTGCCTACTTGACGGCCTTGCGGGCGCCGCTGAGGAAGGTGTTGATCAGGCCCTTGAGGCCGAGTTCGAGGGCCTTGGCCGGAATGGGCAGGCTGGGCTCGGACTCCATGGTGTAGACGACGCGGGTGCCGCCGGGTGCGTCGGTGAAGGTGATGGTGCCGACGTGCTGCTTGACCGGCGCGCCCTTGATGACGCGGTAGACCATGCGCTCACCGGGGACCAGTTCGGTGGTCTCCTCGGTGATGCCGACTCCGGCGAGGCCGATGAGGTACTGCGCGCCGACGCCCGACGGGCTGCCGACTCCCGGCTTCTTGAGCGAAATCTGTACCGGCAGATAGGAATTCAGGGCGTCGCGATCGCTGAAGAGTTGGTAGACGACCTCGCGCGGAGCGAATAGGACAGTATCGACGGTGGTGCTGGCCATAACGGTGGGTCTCCTCTCGAACCGTTGCGGTGAGCTTATCCTTACCGACGGGTAAGAAGACAGTCTCGATCTCACTGTCTCGAGGCTGACAAATCCCTTCAGCCCCACTGGTATCACTGTGACGAATGCCGAGCGGTCGGCGCGCCTTCACCAATGGTTGAGAGTTTGCGGTAAAGATCGATCGTTATGAAGATGCTGGCCCTGCTGTCGCGCACCACCGAAACGCTGCCCGGAATCACCGGGATGGCCCGGGTCGACCGCAATACCAGGCGTCTGCTGCAGCGCATCGGACCAGGTGACGTGGTGGTTCTGGACGAGATGGACCTGGATCGGCTCACCGCCGACCGGCTCGTCGAGGCCGGTGTCGCCGCGGTCGTCAATGCCTCGCCGTCCATCTCCGGGCGTTACCCGAATCTGGGGCCGGAGGTGCTGGTGGCCAATGGCATTCTGCTCCTGGACGCGCTCAGCTCCGATGTCTTCACCAAGATCAAGGACGGCGCGAAGGTCCGCATCGACGGCAGCGTGGTCTTCGCCGACAAGGTGGTGAAGAAGGAGCCCGAGGCTCTGGTCGAGGGCATCGAACTCACCGAGGCGGCGATTGCCGAGCGCATGGTCGAGGCGCGCAACGGCCTGGCCGATCATCTGGAAGCCTTCGCGGGCAACACCATCGAATTCATTCGCACCGAAAGCTCGCTGCTGATCGACGGTATCGGCGTGCCCGAGGTGAGCATCGACATGAAGAAGCGGCATGTGGTGGTGGTCGGTGACGGACCCGATCACGCCGAGGATCTCAAGCGCATCAAGCCGTTCATCAAGGAGTACGCGCCCGTGCTCATCGGCGTCGGTCGCGGCGCGGATACCTTGACCCGCCATGGATATCGCCCCGATCTGATCGTCGGCGATCCCGAGGAGATCACCGCCACCACCCTCAAATGCGGGGCCGAGGTGATCCTGCCCGCCGATACCGACGGGCACGCAAAGGGTTTGGAGCGCATCCAGGATCTGGGTATCGGCGCGACCACCTTCCCGTCCTCGGGCGCACCCGCCGATCTGGCGCTGCTGCTGGCCGATCATCACGGCGCGAGCCTGATCGTCACCGCCGGTGCCGCGGTCTCGCTGGACGACTTCTTCGATCGCGGCCGCCGCGACTCCAATCCGGCCACCTTCCTGACCCGATTGAAGATCGGCACCAAGCTCATGGACGCGAAAGCCGTTGCGGCGCTGTACCGGCACCGCGGCTCCGGCTGGGCCATCGCCCTGGTGGTGCTGGCCGCGCTGGTGGCTTTGATCGTGGCACTGCTGGCCACACATATGGGTGGTGAGGCCACCGCCTGGATCACCGATACCTGGGATCGCGGCTCGCACTGGATACACGGCCAGCTCGACGTGCACCTCTAGGTAGGGGACGCATGATTTCCTTTCGCCACCACGCGGTTTCGATCGCGGCCGTCTTCCTGGCCCTGGCGGTCGGCGTGGTGCTCGGCACCCGCACACAGAGTGCCGGATTCTTCGCCGGCTCCGCGGATCGGCAGCAGGTCGACGCGCTGACCGCCGAGAATGCCAGGCTCACAGAGCAATTGAAGGCGGCCGACGGCTTCCTGACCGGTGCGGCGGCCAAGGTGCTCGCAGGCAGTCTCGGCAATAAGACAGTGCTGGTCTTCACCACCCCCGACGCTGACAGCGCCGATGTGGATACCGTCACCACCGCGCTCACCACCGCGGGCGCGACGGTCACCGGGCAGGTTGCGCTCACCGGAGCGTTCACCGACTCCTCCGAGGGCGATCGGCTGCGCACCGCGCTCACCAATGTGGTTCCCGCCGGCGCGCAATTGCAGATCGACGCCGCCGATCAGGGCAGCCTCGGTGGCGACCTGCTGGGCCAGGTGCTGCTGACCGATCCGGTGAGCAATCAGCCGCGCGGCACCGAACAGGAACGCGGGCTGGCCCTGGAGACACTGCGCGGCGGCGGTTTCCTGACCTTCGCCGAAGTGCACCCGGCTCAGCTGGCGGTCGTGGTCACCGGTGCGGGCGCTCGCGCGGACGAGAATCATCGCGGAACCATCATCGCCAGGTTCGCCGGAGGGTTGCGGTCACACGGTGCCGGGGTGGTCCTGGCGGGCCGTTACGGAGCCGCCGAGGGCCCCGGACCGATAGCCGTGGCGCGCTCGGAGGCCCCGCTCGCGACCATCACCACCGTGGACAATGTGGACCATGAGATCGGCCGCATCACCACGGTCCTGGGCCTCACCGAGCAGCTGAACGGTGGCACCGGGCGATACGGCACCGGTGACAAGGCGACCTCGCTCACAGTCGCCGCCATGCCGCGCTGACCGAATCCCGCCCAGCTCCGGCCATAACCGCGCTATCACCTGGCAAGCGGGTGCGATCGAGCGGGAACGGCGCGCGTGGCATTCGATCGGCATACCGAATCCGTGTTACCGTGAAGTCCCGTGGGTCAATCACGGATTCCGGCGCGCGCGGCCACGAAACATATATTCGTCAGCGGTGGCGTTGCCTCTTCACTCGGTAAGGGTCTGACCGCCTCCAGCCTCGGTCAGCTGCTCACTTCACGCGGATTGCGCGTGACGATGCAGAAGTTGGATCCGTACCTGAACGTCGATCCCGGCACCATGAACCCTTTCCAGCACGGTGAGGTGTTCGTGACCGAGGACGGCGCGGAGACGGACCTCGACGTGGGTCACTACGAACGCTTCCTCGATCGCGATCTCTCGGGGATCGCGAATGTCACTACCGGCCAGATCTATTCGTCGGTCATCGCCAAGGAACGTCGCGGCGAGTACCTCGGCGATACGGTGCAGGTCATCCCGCATATCACCGATGCCATCAAGGCTCGGATCACCGCCATGTCGGGTCCCGACCTGCATGGTCAGGTGCCCGATGTGGTCATCACCGAAATCGGCGGCACCGTCGGCGATATCGAATCGCAGCCGTTCCTCGAGGCGGCTCGCCAGATCCGCCACGAAGTGGGTCGCGAGAACTGCTTCTTCCTGCATGTCACGCTGGTGCCCTACCTGGGCCCGTCGGGTGAGCTCAAGACCAAGCCGACTCAGCATTCGGTGGCGGCGCTGCGCAATATCGGTATCCAGCCCGATGCGCTGATCCTGCGCTGCGATCGCGATGTGCCGGAGCCGCTCAAGAACAAGATCGCGCTCATGTGCGACGTGGATGTCGATGCCTGCATCTCCACCCCCGACGCGCCGTCGATCTACGACATCCCCAAGGTGCTGCACCGCGAGGGCCTGGACGCGTACGTGGTGCGCCGCCTGGGACTGCCCTTCCGCGATGTGGATTGGACCGTCTGGGGCGGACTGCTCGATCGGGTGCACAACCCGCGCGAGCATGTCACCGTGGCGCTGGTCGGCAAGTACGTGGATCTGCCCGATGCCTACCTCTCGGTCACCGAGGCGCTGCGCGCGGGCGGTTTCGCCTCGCGGGCCAAGGTGAACATCCGCTGGGTGCAGTCGGACGAGTGCGAGACCGCGGCCGGTGCGCAGCAGCATCTGCACGATGTGGACGCGGTGCTGGTGCCCGGCGGGTTCGGTATCCGCGGTATCGAGGGCAAGGTGGGTGCGATCAATTACGCGCGCACCCATGGTATTCCGCTGCTGGGCCTATGTTTGGGCATGCAGTGCATGGTGATCGAGGCGGCGCGTTCGGTGGGTCTCACCGATGCCAACTCGACCGAATTCGAGCCCGATGTGAAGTACCCGGTCATCTCGACCATGGCCGATCAGCAGCAGGCTGTCGCCGGTGAGGCCGATCTGGGCGGCACCATGCGACTGGGCGCGTACCCCGCGATCCTGGAGCCGGGTTCGGTTGTGGCGCAGGCGTATGGCGAGACCGAGGTGTCCGAGCGGCACCGGCATCGCTACGAGGTGAACAACACCTACCGCGACAAGATTGCCAAGAGTGGCCTGAAGTTCAGTGGCACCTCGCCGGACGGCAATCTGGTGGAGTTCGTGGAGCTGCCCAAGGACAAGCACCCGTTCTTCGTTGCCACGCAGGCGCATCCGGAGCTCAAGTCCCGGCCGACGCGCCCGCATCCGCTGTTCGCGGCGCTCATCGCGGCGGCGCTGGAATACAAGCTCGCCGAGCAGCTTCCGGTGGAGATGCCGGAGGACAGCGGAAGCGAGAAAGTGACCAGCTGACGTTTGTCACGCTGTACGACGGCCCGGCCGAGCCCGTTCCCGCCCTCGGGAACCAGCTCCGCCGGGCCATCGGCGTTTTCGCACCCGCTCGGCAGATAAGGTTGCCCAATGGCTGAATCCGCGCCCGGAACACACGAATTCGATACCGTCTCCAGCACCACCGTGTACTCGGGAGCGATCCTGGCGCTGCGTTTGGATCAGGTCGCCATGCCCGGCGGGCGGGTCGCCGAACGCGAGGTGGTCGAGCATCACGCCGCGGTTGCCGTTGCGGCAGTGGACGAGAACGACAATGTCGTGCTGATCAACCAGTACCGCCATCCGATCGGGCGGCGACTACTCGAACTCCCCGCCGGGCTACTGGACAAACTGGGGGAGGACCCCCTCGAGGCGGCCAAGCGCGAACTCGCCGAGGAGACCGGCCTGGCCGCCCGCGAATGGTCGGTCCTGGTGGACATAGCCCTCTCACCCGGCTTCACCGACGAGGCCCTGCGCATCTACCTGGCCTCCGACCTCTACGAAACCGACCGCCCCGAACCCGAATTGGAAGAAGCGGACATCCAACTCCTCCGCGTCCCCCTCGCGGAAGCCGTCCGCGCCGCCCTCGCCGGCGAGATCACCAATGCGACAGCCGTCGCAGGTGTGACAGCCCTGATGACCGCCCGCGCCTCCGGCACCGAACTCCGCCCGGCCGATGCCCCGTGGCCCGGCATGCCGACCGCTTTCCTGGAACGCAAAGCGGCACAGGGTTAGTCGATAGCCACAACTCGGCTGCCCCACCTCGTCATCCCGGCATGCCTCCTCTCGTCATCCCGGCATGCTTTTGGCCGGGATCCACAGCGGCCAGTGGATCCCGGCCAAAAACGCGCCGGGATGACGAAGGGCCCGCGGATTACGAAGGGCCGCGCAGGATGTCAGGGAGCTCCCAGGGCCGCGCCGGATTTGTCGTGATGCGGTTGCCTGTCGGTGGCTGCTGCCATGATGTGCGGTGTGCTGAGCCGCCAGATCGACGTCTACCTCGACCATTTGACGGTCGAGCGGGGGGCGGCGCGCAATACGTTGTCGGCGTATCGGCGGGATCTGGTGCGGTATCGGGGATTTTTGGAGGGGCGTGGAATCGATACGCTCGCCAGGGTTTCCGAGCAGGATATCGCCGATTTCATGATTTCGCTGCGGGCGGGGGAGGGGGATCATCCGGCGCTGGCGGCCAGTTCGGCCTCGCGGGCGCTGGTCGCGGTGCGGGGGTTGCACAGGTTCTCGGCGGCGGAGGGGGTGACCGATGCGGATGTGGCGCATCCGGTGAAACCGCCCACACCCGCGCGGCGACTACCCAAAGCGCTCCCGTACGACCAGATTTCGCGGCTACTGGATGCGGCGGGCGGCGATATCGCCGATGCCCCGCGCGGTCTGCGCGATCGCGCGCTGCTGGAATTGCTGTACTCCACGGGCGCGCGTATCTCGGAGATGGTCGGTCTGGATGTCGACGATATCGACGCCGCCGAACGCGCTGTGCTGTTGCGCGGCAAGGGCGGAAAGCAGCGCATGGTGCCCATCGGGCGTCCCGCGCTGGCCGCGGTGGACAATTATTTGGTGCGTGGCCGCCCGGCACTCTCCATGCTCGGCAAGGGCAATCCCGCGCTGTTCCTGAATCATCGCGGCGGTCGCCTGTCCCGCCAGACCGCTTGGCAGGTCCTGCATTCCGCCGCCGGACGCGCCGGGATCGCGGCGCACGTTTCACCCCATACGCTGCGACATTCGTTCGCCACGCACCTGCTTGACGGTGGCGCGGATGTGCGGGTGGTACAGGAGTTACTCGGTCATGCCTCGGTAACGACCACGCAGATTTACACTCTGGTGACCGTCGGCACGCTGCACGAGGTGTGGGCAACCGCCCATCCACGTGCCCGCTAGCCGGGCTGAAGTGCAGGTTCAGGGTGCGTGTCCGAGCGTGGGTCTCAGACCGGCAGGCGGTAGCGTCTGTTAGGGACAGGACCGCACACGCGGCCGGGCGCGCCGTCCAACCGGCTCACCGGGTCGGGCGGGACAAGGGCAGGAACGTCGAAGGAGCAGCGGACGTGACGAAAGCCGGTGGTGCGGGCCAGCGGATCGAAACCGCCGCGCAAACCCTGTGGGAGGCGCCGGATGTGGCCACCGACAGCAAAGTTGTCGGGCCGACCGGACGCCCACTGCGTGAGATCGCGGAGCCCCCGGCCCCCGATCACACCGGGGACGCGCTGATTGTCGCCATGTGTAATCAGAAGGGCGGCGTCGGCAAGACCACCTCGACCATCAATCTCGGTGCGGCACTGGCCGAATACGGCCGCAAGGTGCTGCTGGTGGATCTGGATCCGCAGGGCGCGCTCTCGGCCGGATTGGGTGTGGCACACCACGATCTGGATATGACCGTGCACAATCTGCTGGTCGGGCCGGGCAAGGTCACGGTGGATCAGGTGCTGATCAATACCAAGGTCGAGCAGATGGATCTGCTGCCCAGCAATATCGATCTGTCGGCGGCGGAGATCCAGCTCGTCAACGAGGTCGGCCGCGAGCACACTCTCGGCCGGGCGCTGGCGCCACTGCGCAGCCGCTACGACTACATCCTCATCGACTGCCAGCCGTCGCTGGGTCTGCTCACCGTGAACGCGCTGGCCTGCGCGGATGGCGTGATCATTCCGATGGAGTGCGAATACTTTTCGCTACGTGGGCTGGCGCTGCTCAATGACACCGTGGAGAAGGTGCGGGACCGGTTGAATCCGGAGTTGAGCCTGTACGGCATCGTGGTCACCATGTTCGATGCCCGGCTCCTGCATTCCCGGCAGGTTATGACGCGTGTGGTCGAGGTCTTCGGTGACCTCGTCTACGACACGGTGATCTCGCGTACCGTGCGCTTTCCGGACGCTTCGGTCGCGGGTGAGCCGATCACTACTTGGGCGCCGAAATCCGGTGGCGCGGAAGCGTATCGGGCCATGGCGCGGGAAGTCATCCTCCGGTCGGGCCGTTGAACGATGCGCTCGAACCCGCGTCCTCCGGTGTGGTCGCGGATATTGTCTCGGCGGAACAGCCTGCTGAATCCGATAATTCAGACAAAAAGGTCGGATTTCATCTGCAGCTGAGCAACTTTCAGGGGCCGTTCGATCTGCTGTTGCAGCTCATCAGCTCCCGGCGGCTCGATGTCACCGAGGTCGCGCTCCACAAGGTGACCGACGAATTCATCGTCTACACCAAGGCTTTGACCGCCAGCATGTCCGAGGAGCAGGGCCTGCGCGCGGACAAGATCCTGGATCAGACCACCGAATTTCTGGTAGTCGCCGCGACTCTGCTCGATCTCAAGGCCGCGCGCCTGCTCCCGTCGGGTGAGGTCACCGACGAGGAAGACCTCGAATTGCTCTCGGCGCGCGACCTGCTCTTCGCCCGCCTGCTGCAGTACCGCGCCTTCAAGCAGGTGGCGGAACTGCTCGGCGAGCTCGAGGCCGCTGCGCTGCAACGCTATCCGCGCGCGGTATCCCTGGAGGAGCGCTACCTGGCGCTGTTGCCGGACGTTACGCTGGGAGTGGATGCCGCGGGCTTCGCGGAGGTCGCCGCGGCCGCGTTCCGCCCGCGCCCGACTCCTACGGTGGGCCTGGACCACCTGCACAACCACTCCATCTCGGTCGCCGAACAGGCTGCCTTGGTACTGGAAATGCTGAAGAGTCGCGGTATCGGCGGTTGGACCACCTTCGCGGAGATCTGCCATGACTGTGAGGTCGCGGTGCAGATCGTCGCCCGCTTCCTGGCCCTGCTGGAGCTGTACCGCGGCAAGACGATCGAGTTCGACCAGTCCGATCCGCTCGGCCCGCTCTCGGTGAGCTATGTGGGCGAGCCGGGCGACCGACCCGAACCGATCACCGTAGAGGAGGACTGGGGTTGACCGAGTCAGTGCCGAACCTGGACGACGTGGCCGAGAACACCGCTGCCGTGAGCGGTGTCCTGGGTGACATTGCCCACGACTCGGGCAAAGTGCCAACGGTCGCCGAGGCGATCATCGCGGCCGCCCGCCAGAGCGCCGTGGGATCGAGTCCCGTCGAAACGGAGTCGCCGGTAGTGCCCGGACAGACTCGGCTCGATCTCGGTGACGAGGCCGGCGAATTGGACTCGGACACCCTCGATGAGGTCGAGTTCCGCGGTGCGCTGGAGGCGATGCTGCTGGTCGTCGACGCCCCCGCACCGGTGGAATTGCTGGCCTCGGCGGTGAACGACACCGCGCGCCGCGTGGAGACGACCCTGCGGTTGATGTCGCGCGAATTGTCCGAACGCCGCAGTGGCATGGATCTCAGATTCGTCGGGGACGGGTGGCGTTACTACACGCGGACGGAGTTCGCGCCCTACGTGGAACGTATGCTGTTGGACGGCGCACGTTCGAAGCTCACTCGCGCTGCCTTGGAAACCCTGGCGGTTATCGCCTATCGTCAACCGGTTACCCGGGCCCGTGTGAGTGCGGTGCGCGGCGTGAATATCGACGGCGTGATCAGAACCCTGCTGGCGCGGGGGCTGCTCACGGAGGCCGGAACGGACCCGGAGACCAACGGCACCCAGTACGTCACGACCGAACTGTTCCTGGAACGGATCGGGCTGGCGTCCCTGGCGGATCTGCCGGCGCTGGCGCCGCTGCTCCCGGGCGTCGACCTGATCGACGAGATCAATGAGAGCCTGGACACCGACCCCCGGTACACCAGGCTGAAAAAACCAGCCGAGGCGGATATCGATCTCGGCACCGAGGATTGAAATTAGGACAACGTGAATACTCCCGCTCGCCGAGATGGCACACCGGAACGTAGTAAACGTGGATCCGAATCGCCCAGGGGCGATTCGCAGGCCGCCCGAGGCCGGACCGACAGGTCCGCGCAATCACGTGGTGGCGATTCATATGGAAGTGGAAGCTCGCGTGGTGGCTCGGCCCCGCGCGGCGGATCTCGCGGAGACTCGCAGTCGTGGGGGAGCGGCTCGTCCCGGGGATCGAGTGAAGGCTCGCGCGGTGGCGCGGGATACCAGGGCTCGCGCGATTCGCGCGGCGGCTCCGGCTATGAAGGCTCACGCGGTGATTCGCGCGGCGGGTCGGGTTACCAGGGTTCGCGCGGTGGTTCGACTGGTGGCTCCGGTTACCAGGGTTCGCGTGGCGGTTCGACTGGTGGCTCGGGCTACCAGGGTTCGCGTGGCGGTTCGACCGGTGGCTCCGGTTACCAGGGTTCGCGCGGTGGATCGACCGGTGGCTCGGGCTACCAGGGTTCGCGTGGCGGTTCGACCGGTGGCTCCGGTTACCAGGGTTCGCGTGGCGGATCGACTGGCGGCTCGGGTTACCAAGGCACGCGCGGTGATTCGCGTGGCGGTGCCGGTTCGTACGACGGCGCTCGCGGCGGATCGCGCAGTGGCGGTGGATCATTCGGTGATTCGCGTGGCGGTTCGGCCCCTCGTGGCGGCGCCCCGCGTACCGGTGATGCGCGAGGTGCGCAGGGCCGCACCGGATTCGGTGCCGATCGCACCGGTTTCGGCCAGGATCGCAATGCCTCGCGTGGTCGTATCGGTGGCGGGCGTCCGCTCGCGCCGAGCACCTCGCCCGCGCCCAAGAAGGCCAAGGTGCATCGCCCGTCGCCCGCCATGCCGGTGATGCTGAGCAATGCCAAGCCCGCGCGCCATCAGAATGTCGATGTCGATGCGGTGCAGGAGAATCCGAAGAAGCTCCCGTGGGGCGAGGGTGAGCGCCTGCAGAAGGTCCTGGCCAAGGCCGGTGTGGCCTCGCGTCGCGTGGCCGAGGACATGATCGATGCCGGTCGTATCGAGGTCGACGGTCGTATCGTGCGTGAGCAGGGCCTGCGCATCGATCCGGAGAACGCGGTCGTTCGTGTCGACGGTGTGCGTGTCGTGGTCCGTGACGAGCAGGTCTACCTGGCGCTGAACAAGCCCAAGGGCTGGCAGTCCACCATGTCCGACGAGATGGGCCGCCCGTGTGTCGGTGATATCGTCGCCGAGCGAATCGCGGCCGGGCAGCGCCTGTTCCACGTCGGTCGCCTGGATGCCGATACCGAGGGTCTGCTGCTGCTCACCAATGACGGCGATCTGGCGCACCGCCTGATGCACCCGTCGTATGAGGTCTCCAAGACCTACCTGGCCACGGTCAATGGCGAGGTCAATCAGCGCCACGTGGCCAAGCTGCTGCGCGAGGGCGTCGAGCTGGAGGACGGTCCGGCCAAGGCCGACAAGTTCCAGGTGCTCGAGGTCGGCCAGGGCAAGTCGCTGGTGAAGATCGTGCTGCACGAGGGTCGTAAGCACATTGTGCGTCGGCTGCTGGCCGAAGTCGGCCATCCGGTGACCGCGCTGGTGCGTACCCATGTGGGTCCGGTGGCCCTGGGTGATCAGCGCCCGGGTGCGCTGCGTGTGCTCGGTCGTGACGAAATCGGGAAGCTCTACGAGGCGGTGTCGTTGTGAATGGTGTGGGATCTGTGAAGGATCGGCTCGGCGGGCTGACGGGTATCTCCCCGCTGGTGGTCGCCATGGACGGCCCGTCCGGTACCGGCAAGTCGAGTGTGTCGCGCAAGCTGGCGACGCGTCTCGGGGCGAGCTACCTCGATACCGGTGCGATGTACCGGGTGGCGACGCTGCGTGTGCTGCGCAGCGGCGTCGATCTCGAGGACGCGGACGCGATTGTGGCGGCGGTCAAGGAATTGCCGTTGACCATCGGCACCGATCCGAGCCGCGAGGTGATTCTGCTCGATGGTGAGGATGTGTCGAGTGAGATCCGCGGCAATGCGGTGACCAAGGCTGTCTCCGCGGTGTCGGCGGTGTCCGAGGTGCGCGATCAGCTGGTCGCGTTGCAGCGCGATATCGCCACCACCGCGGGCCGAATTGTGGTGGAGGGCCGCGATATCGGCACCGTCGTGCTGCCCGCGGCCGATGTGAAGGTCTATCTGACCGCGTCCGCCGAGGCGCGGGCGCAGCGCCGCAATGTGCAGAACATTGCCGAGGGTCGCGGCGACGATTATCAGGCGGTGCTGGCCGATGTGCAGCGCCGCGACAACCTCGACTCCACCCGCAAGGTGTCGCCGCTGCGTCCCGCCGCGGACGCGGTGCTGGTCGACACCAGCGAGCTGAATAAGGACGAGGTTATCGACGAGCTGTTTCGCGTTGTGCGGCAGCAGATTTCGGCAGGAGGCGCGCAGTGACGCAGGACACCTTCGCCGGTGACGGCATCTGGTCGGATGAAACCGAGTGGGAGATCGCCGAACTCGAGGGCGAGCAGGACGCCGAGCATGCGCCGATGCCGACGCTGGCCATCGTCGGTCGGCCGAACGTGGGCAAATCGACTCTGGTGAACCGTATTCTGGGCCGTCGCGAAGCGGTGGTCGAGGATGTGCCGGGTGTCACCCGCGACCGTATTTCGTACGAGGCCACCTGGGCCGGACGGCGATTCCTGGTGCAGGACACCGGCGGCTGGGAGCCCGACGCCAAGGGGCTGCAGCAGGCGGTGGCCCGGCAGGCCGAGATCGCCATGCAGACCGCGGACGCCATTGTGGTGGTCGTGGACGCCGTGGTCGGCGCCACCGCTACCGATGAAGCGGTGGCAAAGGTGTTGCGCCGCTCCAAGACCCCGGTGATCCTGGTCGCCAACAAGGTCGATAATCAGAAGCTCGAGTCCGATGCGGCGGCGCTGTGGTCGCTGGGTCTGGGTGAGCCGCAGCTGGTTTCGGCCGCGCACGGCCGTGGCACCGGCGATCTGCTGGACGAGATTCTGGCCAAGCTGCCCGAAACTCCGCGTGAGGGAACGGGTTTGATCGGTGGCCCGCGTCGGGTGGCGCTGGTCGGTAAGCCGAATGTCGGCAAATCCAGTCTGATCAACAAGCTTTCGGGTGTGGAGCGCTCGGTGGTGCACGATGTCGCGGGCACCACCGTCGATCCGGTCGATTCGCTGGTCGAATTGGGCGGTAAGCCTTGGCGTTTCGTCGATACCGCGGGTTTGCGCCGTAAGGTCGCCAATGCCAGTGGTACCGAGTTCTACGCCTCGCTGCGCACCAAGTCGGCCGTCGAGGCCGCCGAGGTCGCGGTCATGCTCATCGACGCCTCGGAGCCGGTGACCGAACAGGATCTGCGGGTCATCTCCATGGTGGCCGAGACCGGTCGCGCGCTGGTGATCGCCTACAACAAGTGGGATCTGGTCGACGAGGATCGGCGCGAACAGCTCGAGCGTGAGATCGATCGCGAAATGGTGCAGGTGCGCTGGGCGCAGCGGGTCAATATCTCCGCTCACACCGGCCGCGCCGTCCAGAAGCTGGTTCCCGCAATGGAAACCGCCCTGGAATCCTGGGACAAGCGCATTTCGACGGGCCGCCTGAACAACTGGCTCAAAGAGGTAGTGGCCGCCACCCCGCCCCCCATGCGCGGCGGCCGCCTCCCCCGAGTCATGTTCGCCACCCAGGCGTCCACCCGCCCCCCGACCTTCGTCCTGTTCACCACGGGCTTCCTCGAGGCCGGCTACCGCCGCTTCATCGAGCGCAAGCTCCGCGAGGAGTTCGGTTTCGACGGTTCGCCGGTACAGGTGAACGTCCGCGTCCGCGAAAAGCGCGAACGCAAGAAGTAGCCGCAACACGCACACCGAGAGGCCCCCGGCGCAATGCCGGGGGCCTCTCGCCTTGTTCGGCTACCGCACCCAATCCTTCAAGGCCCCGGTATCCAACGTGACATCAACCGGCTCCGGCAGTTGCACCACGCTGCCGAAGGGGACAGTCAAGATCCGGTCGTACCGCGCCTGGTTCGGCTCACTGTGCACGGTGATCTCACACGTGTCGCGGTCGATCAGCAGATAGACCGGAATCCCGGTGTCGGCGTAGGCCCGTGGCTTCTCCACCCGGTCCCGCCGCTCGGTGTCCTGATCATCGGAGGTTATCTCGACCACCAGCAACACCGCCCCGGCAGCCGCCCATTCCCCTTGTCCGACAAAGGCATCCGCGTCGGCCAGCGCCCCGTCCGGTCGAGCGCGCCCTTTGCGGTATCGCTCGATCTTCAGCCCCTGCTCGGGAGTTAGGAACAGATCGGGCCGAGCAGTCAGGAATATGCGAATCAACCATTGCATGATCCGACTGTGATCCCCGTCCGGCACCGCCTTGGCTCCCAACTTCCCGTCGATGAACTCGAGCCGCACACCCTCCGTTATGCGATCGGCCGCGCGCGCGAGTTCCTCGAACTCCTCGATGGTCATGAGCGACTCATGCACGGCGGTCATTTCCTTACGGTAAGCGGCGTTGCCGGTCGGCGAAGGGCGAGCACACAGATACGCCCAGGATATCGCCGCCGGATCGGCGAGTCGCGTAGCTCGAGGTCAGCGGGTGTAGTTGGTCATGTAGTGCTCGTAGCCGTCCAGGAGGCGGTCCAGGGCGAAGCCGAAATCTCCTTCTTCCCAATGCATATCGTCGTCGTCGAAGGCGCGGTTGGTGAGGGCGCTGGTGATGGCGGGGTAGCGGGTGGGGTCCAGGACTTGGGCGAGGATGCCGGCGTAGTCGGTGTCGTCTTCGGCTTGGCCGATGGTGTCGCGCAGGAAGCGGGCTCGGCCTATGACGAAGAAGGACAGGTTCGTCACGAGCTGTAGGCGCTGGGGTTCGGGGATCGGTAGGGCGGCCAGAGCGGCCATGCCGGTTTCCAGCCAGTCCATATTGTTCGGGCCCAGTGGGGGAGTGGACATGGGGATGTCGAGCCACCAGTCGTGGACGCGGATGGCGTGGAATTCGGCCCAGGCCCAAGCCTGTAGGTTGGCTCGCCAGCCCGCGTCGGCGGGGAGTTGGGGCGGGGGCCCGATCACGCGGTCGAGGAGGATGTCGACCAGGGTGTCCTTGCTGTCCACGTACCGGTAGAGGGACATGGGGGTGAAGCCGAGTTCCTTGGCGATGCGGCCCATGGAGATGGCGGCGAAACCCTCGGCGTCGCCGATCGTGATGGCGGCCTCGACGATCTGGTCCAGTGACAGGCCGCGTTTG
Source organism: Nocardia sp. SYP-A9097 (assembly GCF_009649815.1). GTDB lineage: Bacteria > Actinomycetota > Actinomycetes > Mycobacteriales > Mycobacteriaceae > Nocardia. The sequence goes on along the minus strand of NZ_WJIC01000022.1, from coordinate 93,242 downwards.
GGGCCGCGGGTGCCGGGGTCGTCGAGGTTCCACAGCAGCTTGACCGCTTTGGGCAGGACGCCTTCGTCGTGCCGATCCATGTAACCCTCCTGTGCTCGTGCTCCCTCACATCTTGCGCTATGAATGAAACTGTGTAGCCTATATACAAAGTGTAGGCCATATACAGTTACCGATTCGGGGGTTCCCCATGACAACCACTCTTCAGCCCGCCATCGAGGTGTCCGGGCTGACAAAATCCTTCGGCGAGCATCCGGTCCTGCGTGGCATCGACGTGAATGTGCCTGCGGGAACGGTCTTTTCGCTACTCGGGCCGAATGGCGCGGGTAAGACCACCATGGTCCGGATTCTCGCCACCCTCGGCAGGCTCGATGGGGGACAGGTGCGGGTCGGCGGCTTCGACCCGATCCGGCAGCCGGATGAGGTGCGCGGGATCATCGGCGTCACCGGCCAGTATTCGGCGGTCGATCCGGTGCTGACGGGGGAGGAGAACCTGCGCATGGTCGGCCGGCTCCTGCACCTCGGCGGTGCGGAGACCGCAAGGCGCGCAACGCGATTGCTGAAGCAGTTCGATCTGACCGAGGCCGCCCGCAAGCGCACCGGTTCGTACTCCGGCGGCATGGTGCGCCGGCTGGATCTGGCCATGAGCCTGATGGGCGATCCGAGCATTGTCTTCCTGGATGAGCCCACCACCGGCCTCGATCCGCGCAGTCGCCGCGAATTATGGTCTTTCATAAGGGATTTGGTGAACGGCGGCGTCACCATCTTCCTCACCACCCAGTATCTGGAGGAGGCCGACCAGCTGGCCGACCGCATCGCGGTACTGGATGACGGCCGAATTGTGGCCGAGGGCACCGCGGACGAGTTGAAGAAGCTGGTCCCCGGCGGCCATATTCGGATCGGCTTCGCCGATGAACGGGGCCTGGCGGCTGCCGCCCGCGCGGTGCCCGCCGCCGAAGCCGATCTGGAGCAGCTCATCCTGCAAATCCCCTCGGACGGCAGTGTCGGCGATATCCGCAGACTGCTGGGGCATTTCGACGATCACGATCTCACCATCGGCCAATTGGCCATTCACACACCGGATCTCGACGATGTCTTCTTCGCCCTGACCGGCAATACCTCGAAAGGCGCACAGCTGTGACCACTCTGGTTCGCGCGGCCCAGGATTCCACCACCATGATGGGCCGCAGTTTCCGCCATACCCTGCGTAGCCCGGACACCCTGCTGATGACAATTGTCATCCCACTCATGATCCTGCTGCTGTTCGTCTATGTGTTCGGCGGCGCATTGGATGTGGGCGGCAAGTACATCGACTATGTGGTGCCCGGAATCATCCTGCTCTGTGCGGGTTTCGGTGCGGGCGGCACGGCGGTGAGCGTCTCCACCGATATGCACAATGGCATTGTGGATCGCTTTCGCGCCATGGCGATTTCGCGCTCTTCGGTGCTCACCGGTCATGTCGCCGAGAGCGTACTGCGCAATATGATCACCACCGGATTGGTGATTCTGGTGGCGGTGGCGCTGGGTTTCCGCCCGACCGCGGATCCGCTGCGCTGGCTGGGTGTTCTCGGTTTGCTCGCGCTGTTCATTCTGGCGCTGTCCTGGCTGGCGGCGGCGCTGGGGCTGCTCGCTCCGAATCCGGAGGCGGCCAATGGTTTCACCTTCAGTTTCATGTTCCTGCCCTATGTGAGTAGCGCTTTCGTGCCGGTGCATACGCTGCCGGGTTGGTTGCGCGGTTTCGCCGAACATCAGCCGATCACCCCGATTACCGAGACGGTGCGCGGGCTGCTGATGGGCACTCCGGTCGGCCATAATCCGGTGACGGCGCTGCTGTGGTGTGCCGGAATAGGTTTGGTGGGTTACATCGGGGCGGGTGCGCTGTATCGCCGCCGCGGACTGAATTGAATCGTGGTCGCGGTCTGAACCGAGCGACTCATCGGGGAGATCCGGAGCCACCCGGATCTCCCCGATATTCGTCTACGCCGATATGCGCATCCAACTATGTGTTGTGCGCACGTCGAGGGAGGGGAGCCCTCGCCTCGGGTGCCTATACGCTCAGTTGCATTGCGCCGCAAGATCATCGCCGCGATGCGGCGATGATGGCCGACTGTGCATCTTAGGTAAAGGCGCCCGCTCGCGTGGGAATCCCGGTGTGGATGTTGGGTTTCGCACACTTCCTAACAAGCAAATGCTTGGGTTGATAACCTCGTGGGGCAGGAGGACGGTGACGGGCATCGGTCGCAATGCCGCGACACGCGCAATGCCAATCGGGACCGCGTTTGGACGCGGCCGTCGGGACTATCAATGGGGATGTTGTCCGGGGGCAATTCATTTCGGCTCGGCGTCGAGTAATGGAACGCCAGGTGTGTGTCGTCGCGCGCCGCCCGTCACCGGCAAGGCAATACGACAGGACACCCCATGAGCACAACACCGGTACTTCCGAACCCGAATCACCCACTGCTTGCCGTGGCTCGGGCCTATACGAACTACTTCACGCCGCAGGTGGTCGGCATCGAGAACCTACCGGCGGCGGGGCCGGCATTGGTGATCGGTAATCACTCGTCGATCTATTGGGCACCGGAGGTGTGGATCACCTTCATGGCGGCCATGGATCGCCGCCCGAATGAGCCCACCTTCGGGGTGGCACACGAAATCCTTTTGCGCGCACCGGGTCTCGGTGACAGTCTGCGCGAATTCGGCGTGATTCCGGCATCTCAGGAGGCTGCCTCGGCGGGGCTCAAGGATGGCGGTGCGGTGATGGTATATCCGGGTGGGGACTGGGAGGCGTGCCGCCCGTGGACCGATCGCGGCAAGGTGGATTTCGCCGGGCGTAAGGGTTTCATCCGGTTGGCGCTCAAGCTCGGTGTGCCGGTGATTCCGGCGGTGGCCAACGGTGGCCATGATTCGATCTTCATCGTGAGCCGTGGTGAGCGCACCGCGCGCCTGCTGGGCTTGGATAAACTGTTGCGCGCCAAGGTGTTTCCGTACACGGTCGGCCTGCCGTTCGGTGTCGCGCCGATTCTGCCGCAGATCCCGCTGCCCTCGCATGTGGACGTGAGCTTCCTGCCGGCGCTGGATTGGTCCACGCAGCCGGGCGATCCGGAGGATACCGAGTTGGTGGATCGCATCTACGACCGGACCATGAGCACCATGCAGACCGAATTGGACCGTCTCCGCGCGCAGACGCCCAACCCGGTGGCGACCGGTTTGAAGAATCATGCGGCGGCGCTGCCCGGTCCGCTCTCGGTCCTGGCGAATCTGCTGTAGCCGGAGGGCGTGGACGGCTCCCGAGTTGATTCCCGGGAGCCGTTCCGGCCTTGTGCGCGGACCTTCGGTGTGGGCGAGATGTCCGAGTAGGGGCGCGTCCCCGGTGGCGCGGTCCATGGATTGTGGTTAACTCTTGGCTATCGCATGGACCGGGAGGCTGGAAGACATGGCGCGCCTTGTTCACTCGGTGGCACCGGCGCTGGCGGCAATAGCCGCCCTCGCGGTGATCGCCGTGGTTCCGCCCCTTCTGGACGCGGCCGTACCCACCCGGGAGACGCGAGTTTCGGCGGGCACGGAGGTCAAGCTCACCGCCACGGGTATCGGCGCTCTGCACGGCGCGGAGGATCCTTCGAACGGTGTCACGTTCGCGGTCCCGGAGGCCATGCGCCGCATAGCCACCGGGGATATCTCCGCCGCGGTCTTCCGCTCCGATATCGGTGAGCAACGCCTCGGCATCGCCGTGGTCGATGGCATCACGGACTTCGATACCGCCGCACCGCGACTGCTGTTGCCGCTGCGCGCGGCCGGGCAGGAGGTGAGTTTCGACGGCGATACCGTCGACGCGGGTTCGTTCCACGGTCTGACCTGTGTGCTGCCCCGCACGGCGGGTGGCGTCTGCGCGGTCGCCAACTCCGGCGATATCGCGGTGACCATTACCGTCACCGGTCCGACCCGCGAGGCCGGGCGTGCGCTCGTCCTCGCGGTGCTGGCCTCGGCTAAGGCGGTGCAGGTATGACCTGGCCGGGAGCGGGCTCGCCGAGTGGCGGGGGAGTGCGCGGTCCGGTTGGTGCGGACGGGGATTGGTTCGAGCCACGGTCCGCGTTGTTCTGGGTGTACTTCCTGGCGGTGCTGGCGGGTCCGCTGGTGTTCGTGGCGCAGGCGGCGGGGATGATCCGGTTCGGCGGGGCGCAGGCGCTGGCGGCGTTGCCGGTTACCGCGGCGACGCTGCTGTTCTTTCGGTGGGTGTTGTTCGCGCTGGATCCTTTTCGAGCACGGCGTCGGTTGGTCGCGCCGATTCTGCTGGGGTTCGTCTGGGGCGCGTCGGTGTGGCCGGGGCTGGCATTGTGGGCGAATGATCATGTGACGCACGCGATTACGAACCTCGCAGGGGATTCTTTCGCCAGTACTTGGCAGGCCGCGATTGCCGCGCCGATCGATGAGGAGTTCATCAAGGCGATCGGCATCGCGGTGGTCGCGGTGCTGTTCCGGTCGCGATTGCGGCGGCCCATGGATGGCTTTCTGATCGGCGGGTTCGTCGGTCTGGGTGCGCAGATCTCCGAGGATGTGCTGTACAGCGTGCAGACCTCGCTGGCCGCGCCGCAGAGTCCGGTGGCCGATGTGCTGATAGTGGCGGTGCTACGTCTGGTCACCGCGCTGACCTCGCATTGGTCCATGTCCGCGCTGGCCGGTGTCGGCATTGTGGTGTTGCTGATTCGCACCGACCGCTCATGGGGTTGGCGGCTGGGTTTCTTCGCGCTTTTCTACGGCATGGCGGTGGCGATGCACTTCATCTTCGATTCGCCGCGCCCGGACAGCCTCGGCCGACTGGTGACATTCCTGCCGGTGATCATCGATCTGCTGATCTTCGGCCTGGCCTACCGCTGGGTCCTGGGCACCGAGCGGAAGTGGTTGCGCGCCACCATTTCCCAGCCCGTCATGCGCACTATCGGGACCGAGCCGCAACTGGCCTCGCTGCTCACCCGGCGCAGTCGCCGCCGGGCGCGCGCGGGCCTGCGTGCCGCCACCCGGATGGACCGTGGTCAGGCTCGCCGATATGAGCGCGATCTGATCGATCGCGTCGAACTGCTCTCGGTTTCGCCACCGCCGCCACACCCGATGTGGAACTACCAGCAAACGATGCCGAGGCAGCCGCGTGATACACCGGCAGACAGCCGTGACCAGGACTGAGCGTGCCGATTACCTGCGACTTGGGTACCGAGCGCTAGCTTGTTCGGTATGAGTGAGGGGAAACCGCTTCCGGATACGCCCGGTTCCGACCGGGCGCGCGAGCTGTTGGAACGACGACAGCAAGCTTTGTGCAACTATCTGGACGCCAGCGGTGATGTCGCGGGCACGCGTATTCGCGCCAACCTCACCGGGTGGCGGCGCTGGCTGCATCGCCTGCCCGGCGCCACCATCGCCAATGCCGCGAGCCGCCGCGATGTGCTGTTGCGCGAGCTGGCCCAGCACGGCGTCGGCGCGGACGATTACCGCTGGGGCGCACTCTCCGGCGGCTATCTGCGCAGCCGCGGCACCGCGATCGGCCTGGAGTTCACCCTGGCCGAGTTGATCGGCGAATACGAGAGCACCGACCCGCACTGGGTGCGTCAGCTGCGGGTCATTGTCGAATCCGCCGAGCAGATCCGCCCACTGGCGGCGCTGGGCGATCGGGTGGCGGTGGCCGATCTCACCGAACAGCTACTGGCCGTGACCCGCGCCGCTCCCGATGAGGTTGCGCGCCAACGGCTTTCGGATCATCTGCCGGGCGTGTTGCGCCCGCTGCCCGCCGATATCGAATCCCTGCGCCGCAGTGACGATCTGGTCGATGTGGTGTTCGATGTGTACGCGAACACCATCAAGCTGGACAACATCACGGTGAATCCGGAATTGCGCGGGAGCGGCCTGGGTTCGGCTGTGCTGCAACAGCTCTGCCGCACGGCCGATGCGCATCACCTGACCATCGTCGGTCAGTTGGTGCCGACCTATCGCGATGACGATTCGGCCGTGCCGCTCCTGGCGGCCTGGTGCCGTAAACACGGTTTCGCCGTGAATGAGCGCCTGGGCGGCCGTATTTCGCGCGCTCCCGCCAGCATTCCCTCGTAAGTCGTTCCGGGCGAAGCGGAGTCGAGATCGTTCGGTCGGGCCGACAGGAGCCAGCATGAAGGTAGACGGGTTCGATATCGCTCGAATCAGAGCGAGGATCGGCCGGCTCACCGCCGCCGATGTGACCGCGGGTATGGCCACCGGATTGTTCAGTATTCCGGAGGGTATGGCGTATGCCTCGATCGCCGGATTCAATCCGGTGGCGGGGCTCTACGCGGGTGTGATGCCGCCCATTCTGGGTTCGCTGACCGCTTCCACGGTGCTCATGGTCACCACGCTCACCAGTGCGATCGCCTTGACCGGGCAGTCGGTGCTCTCCGATGCCGGGCTGAACCCGCAGGATATGGGAAACGTTGCGGCACTGGCGATTCTGGTCGGCCTGGTGATGGTGCTCATGGGCGTACTGCGACTCGGGGTGGTGTTGAGCTTCGTGTCGAACGCGGTCATGATCGGCTTCTCCACCGGGATCGCGCTGTCCATCATCACCGGTGTGTTCGAGGATGCCACCGATTACAAACCGCACGGGCACAACAAGCTGGTGCAGGCGTGGAATTGGATTACCGGAATCTCGCACTGGCAGAGCACGACCACGCTGGTGGCGGTGGCGACCATCGCGGTGTGGGCGCTGGCGCGGGTGATTCCGAAGATCGAATCGCTGGCGCTGCTGGTGGCCATGGTGGTGGTGAGTGTCGGGGTGGCGGCATTCGGTGTGGATGTGGAATTGGTACGCGGCATCGCGGAGATTCCGGGTGCGCTGCCGGGTCTGTCGCTGCCGAATCTCGATGCCATGCCGCAGCTGCTGCCCGGTGCGTTCTCGGTGGCGCTGGTGGCGCTGGCGCAGGCGGCCGGGGTCGCGCCGTCCATGCCGAATCCGGATGGTTCGCGTTCGAATATGAACGGCGACTTCATCTCTCAGGGTGTGGCCAATATCGGCGGCGGGTTGTTCCAGGCGCTGCCCGCGGGTGGTTCGCTGTCGCGGACCGGGGTGGCCGCGAGTGTGGGCGCGCGGACGCGCTGGGCGGGCATCGTCTCCGGTGTCTTCCTGGCCGTGGTGGTGCTGACCTGTGCGGGTCTGGCCGAGCGGATTCCGGTGCCGGTGATCGGCGGGCTGATTCTGGTGGTCGGCGGTGAACTGATCTGGGGTAAACGCGCCGATATCGCCATGGTGTGGCGGACCTCGAAACTCTCCACCGCCGCCATGATCGCCACCTTCGCGGCCACCACCCAGCTGCCGCTGCAGCGGGCGATCGTGATCGGCGCGATGCTGTCGCTGCTGCTGTACTGCGTGCAGGCCACACTCGGCACCGAATTGACTGCGCTGCACAAGGATTCGAAGGGTGTGTGGTCGTTCGCCGAGGTGCCCGCCAAGCTGCCTTCGGGCGAGGTCACGGTGCTCAACTACGACGGCTCCAGCTTCTTCGCCGAACTGCCGCGCCTGGAAGCCGGGCTGCCCGACCTCGCCGGAGCCCGTAATGCCGTGCTGGTCCTGGCACTGCGCTCGGCCCCGGATATCCCGTCCTCCGCCATGCTGAAGTTGTTCCGCCGCTACGCGAATGAACTCCGTGCCGAGGGTGGCCAACTGATTCTCGCCGGTGTGCGCCCCGCCCTGGCACAGGCCCTGCGTCGCACCGGTATGAGCGACGTACTCGGCGCGGATGAGGTAATCCCCGCCTCGACTGTCCTGCTCGGACCACTGGATGAGGCCATAGCGCGTGGCCACGCCTGGATCGAGAGCCGCGAGGGCGATGCGGGGCCGGGCCGAAAGACATAGCGGCACCTGGTGACTGCGGGGGGAGTAGTGGCCGGGAGGGGCCTTTCCATAGCGGGAACGGCGAAATCGGGGCGGGGTGCGGGTGCGGGCCATACTCTCGGGTGGGTGAAGACATTGTTGCAGGTTGTCGCGGGTCATTTGCCTCCCACCGTTGCCGCACGGGTGCGGGTGGCGGCGGCGAATCCGCTGTTGGACGGGGTGCAGATCGAGGAGGTGGTGGCGCCGCTGGCGCAGTTGAGCGAGGGACAGGTGCGGGAGGTGCGGGTGGCGCTGGCCGATTTCACCGAGCCGTCACTGCCGCAGGTGTTGCAGGACGAATTGGTTGTGCTGCAACGGGATCCGTCACCGGCGGCATTGATCGCGGTGGTGCGGGATCTGCTCGCGGCCATTGCCGCCGCGTGAGGGTCGGCGTCCGGTCGGGTCAGCTGCGGCCGAGTAGGCGGTCCAGCACCTCGGGGTGTGTGGTGAGGTAGCGGTCGAAAGAGATGGGTGCGCGGCCGGTGACGTCCTCGACCGTGCTCGAGACGTCCGCGAGTTCGCCGGTGGCGATGGCTTCGTAGGAGGTCACCCATCCGGCGACCATCCAGTCGGGTGCACCGTAGTGGGAACGGCTTTCGTACGCTTCGGGAATCGACTCCGGTTTATAGGTGATGGGGCGATCGGTGTGCCGCGAGAGAATCGCGGCGACCTCGTCCAGATTCAATGCTTGCGGTCCGGTGACATCACGAACCTGGTTGTGCAGCAACTGCTCATCCAGCAGCACCGCGGTGGCGACATCGGCGATATCCTCGTGCGCGACCGCCGCTACCAGCCCGTCCCCGGCGGGTCCGCGAATCACCCCGGTCTCGGGATCGGCGAGCCCGGGCAGATGCACCTGATAGTTGTTGTCCCGCAAGAACGTGAACGGCAGTTCGGTCTGCCGGATCTGCTGTTCGGTGTACCAGTGATCTCGCGCGAAGGTGAAGGTGGCCTCGGGAGCCGCGCCCTGGAACGAGATGTAGACGATGCGCCGCACGCCCGCCGCGACAGCGGCCTCGATGGCGATGGTGTGGTCGGCCACCCGCAGCGCGCTCTCCATGGCCGAGACCAGGAGCAGCGTCTCCACCCCGGTGACCGCGAGCTCGAATTTCTGTCCGTCGCCGTAATTGGCGAACCGCACTTCGGCATCGGGCAGGGGTAACTGTTTGCTGGTGCTGCGGGCGATCAATCGCAGGTCCGCGCCTGCGGCGGCGAGGCGCTGGGCGATCAGTGTGCCGAGCTTGCCGGTCGCTCCGGTGACTCCGATTTTCGTCACGGTCGAACCTCCAGGTGCGGTGGAGTGATTTCGAGCCCTGCCCTTTGGCAGCCTACGCCCGCCCGGCCCGGGGCGTTCCGGGCACCGACCGCACCGGGGTGTCGGGGCGGTCGGATACGGTCGCAGGACTTATTGCCGAGCAGAGGTGAGGATCTTCGATGCCGCGGGATTTGGCCGATCTGTCGTTCGCGCGCTTTCTGGAAGGCCGCGAGGATCTCGCGATGGAGGGCGAATACGATTGCGCGCTCTTCGAGGGCCTGGTGCTCGAGGACGCCGAGGTGCGTGGCGCGCAGTTGACCGAGTGCGCCATGACCGGCAGCACCATCACCGGCGGCAGCATGCGCCACACCCGGTTCAACGACGTGTGGATCCAAGGGACGCAGTGGATTCGCGCCGATCTCTCCGAAACGTCTTGGATCGACACGGAATTGGTGATGAACGCCTGGTCCGGGGTGGAGGCGTTCGGTGCGCGGCTGCGCCGGGTCAAGTTCTACAATTGCAAATTCGATTCGGTGAACCTGCGCGGCGCGCACCTGAACGAGGTGTCGTTCGTGGATTGTGTACTGCGCCACGTGGATATCGGCGAGGCGAAGCTGACCTCGGTCACCTTCCCCGGCACCGAGATCGACGCGCTGTCCATGCGCAAGGCCACCCTGCAGAAGGTGGACCTGCGCACGGCCCGTTCGATCGGCATCTTCGAGGGCGTCGAATCCCTGCGTGGCGCAACGATAAACAGCTCACAGTTGATGGATCTGGCCCCGGTGTTCGCGCACAATATCGGGCTCAATGTCTCCGATCGCTGAGCGCGGGATCAGACCCCGTAGCCGCCGTCGATATCGAGTTTCTGTCCGCTGATGAAGTCGGCGCGATCCGAGGCCAGGAAGCACACCGCTTCGGCGATGTCCTCGGCATTTCCGAAGCGGCGCAAGGGAATATTGGCGCGCGTGATGTCCAGGGCGTGCTGGTCGAGCTCACCGGAGCTGATCAGCCGCTCGGCCATCCCGTCGGTGGTCATGCCCGGTCCGACGCAGTTGGCGCGAATCCCGAAGCGCCCCTCTTCGGCGGCGATGCCCCGAATCAGTGCCTCCACAGCGGCTTTCGGGCCGCTGGAGAGTCCGTCGCGAATGGGGAAGCGGGCGGTGGCGGCGGTGGTGACGGCGACGATATTGCCGCCGGTCTCGCGCAGATACGGCAGCGCGGCATGTACGGCGTTGAAGAATCCGGCGGCATCGTCGAGGAGCTGAGATCTGAAGTCGCTCGGGGAGATTCGGCTCAGATGCCGCATGGGAATATGCGGTCCGGCCGCGTACACCAGGGTGTGGATGCCGCCGAATTCGGCGGCCGCCTGCGCGACGACCTCGGCGGCGCGTTCGGCATCGGTGAGGTCGAGTCGCCACGACCGGGCTCGCCGTTCTTGTTCCTTGGCGAAGGTGAACAGCGGATCGAGTTTGCCCGCCGATCGGAAGTAGGTCAGCCCCACATGACTGCCGCGTTCGAGGAGCATGCGCGCGGTGGCCTGTCCGAGCCCGCCGCTGGCGCCCAATACGAGTGCGGCGCCGGGCCGATGACCGAAGTCGTCCATCTACTTCCTTCGGTGTGGGTCGCGCGGGTGGGCGCGACGAATATGAACAGGTCGGTAACACCTCATTGGTAGTCCACCGCGGCAAAACAAGCAAGTGCTTGGTTTGGTGACGGGCGGGTCAGTCCGCGGATTTGGGCCGGGCGCGCAGATGTGCCCGCTCGCCCTGTTTGCCGAAGAGACTGAGGAATTCGACCGGTTCGTCGTCCGCCGCGCCGAACCAGTGCGGTTCGCGGGTGTCGAATTCCGCGGCCTCGCTCGGTGACATGATGAAATCGTGTTCGCCCAGAATCACGCGCAGACGCCCATTGAGCACGTACATCCACTCGAAGCCCTCATGCGTCTTCGGATCCGGTTCCCGGCTGGCGCCGCCCGGAATCACCAGCTTGTACGCCTGGATACCACCGGCCCGCCGGGTCAACGGCACCATGGTCATTCCGCCGCGGTTGATAGGGCGCATATGGATGCGCGGATCGCCGGTGGGTGGCGCGCCCACCAGTTCATCGAGGGTCACCCCGTGAGCCTTGGCCAGCGGGAGCAATAGTTCGAGGGTGGGTCGCCGCGCGCCGGACTCCAGCCGAGACAGGGTGCTCACCGAGATTCCGGTGCTCGCGGACAACTCCGCCAGGGTGGCTTCGCGCTTGCGGCGCAGGTCGCGCAGGCGCGGGCCGACCGCGTCGAGAGCCTGATCGAGTTCGGTGCTCATGCTCCGATTTTGCCGTATCGGCAAATCCGCTTGCCAGATTTGTGGATCTTCTCGCATGGTCGATGACAAGCGAACGAGGAGATCATGGTGACGGATCGAATGGCGGACAGCTACGACGTGGTGGTGATCGGCGGCGGCGCGGCCGGATTGAACGGTGCGCTCATGCTGGCGCGGGCCCGGCGCACGGTGCTGGTGATCGATGCCGGCGAACCCCGCAATGCCCCCGCCGACGGGGTACACGGTTTGCTGGCGCGGGAGGGAATGCCACCGGCGGAGTTGCTCGCGCGCGGGCGTGCGGAGGTGCGGCCCTATGGCGGGCATATCGTCGCGGGCACCGTCGTCGCCGCGACGCGGGACCGCCGGGGCGCGACGCAGAACAACGAGAGCGCGGAGCTGAACGGCGGGGCCACGACGCAGAACAACGAGGACGCGACGCGAGACAATTATGCCGCGACGGGGGACAGTGGAGCCGCTACGCGGGACGGCGTTGGTGCCACGGCGAATGGCATCGGCTTCATCGTCGAACTGGCCGATGGTCGAAGCGTGCGGGCGCGGCGGCTGCTGGTGACCTCCGGGCTGGTCGACGAATTGCCGAATGTCGAAGGGCTGCAGGAGCGTTGGGGTCACGATGTGATCCACTGTCCGTACTGCCATGGCTGGGAGGTGCGCGATCAGGCTATCGGCATTCTAGGTAGCGGACCCATGTCGGTGCATCAGGCGCTGCTGTTCCGGCAGTGGAGCCCGGACATCACCTACTTCGCCCACACTGCCCCGCCCACCGAGGAACAGGCCGAACAGCTTGCGGCACGGGGTATTCCGGTGCTGACCGCCGCGGTCGCAGCACTCGAGATCGCCGATGACAAGCTCGTCGGAGTGCGGCTCGCGGATGGCACGGTGGTCTCGCGTACAGCCGTCGCGGTGGCCTCGCATATGGTGGCGCGCGCGAATTTCCTTGCGGCCCTGGGTCTGAAGGCTGTCGAGCATCCGTCCGGTATGGGTGAGCACATTCCCGTAGACCCGACCGGGCGCACCGAAGTGCCCGGAGTCTGGGCGGCGGGCAATGTCACCGATTTGAGCGCACAGGTCGGCCCGGCCGCCGCGGCCGGCGCGAATGCCGGAGCAATGATCAACTTCGATCTGGTGAACGAGGAGACAGCCGCCGCTGTCGCCGCCTATCGCGCCCGCACCTGATCCAATCCGCTGCCATCCGTCGGGCGCAACCTGTTATCGATCGCCGAATCCCACACTGTGTCAGGCGAATCGGCGAGTGAGGGGATGACGGCGGGCACGCCGGGGCCGGCTGTCTTGTCAACCTGCCGTGGAGGTACCCGGTCGCACTGTGGTCACACCGAGACTCGCGTGGGCTGCTTCGTCGAAGGCTCTGATGCGGGTGGACTCATCGCAGGCGCGCCAGGTGAATCCCCACTGCATGGGCGGGGTACCGGCAATCGGCACGAAGGCGATATCCGGTCGCTGATAGAAGCGGTTCACCTGTGCTCCGCAGATGAATGCGCCCTCGCCCGCGCCGATGCAGGCCAATACCTCCTGGAAGGTGTGCACCACCCTGCCGTGCGCGATGGGTCGGCCCGCTGGGGTGTGGGTCGGGACGTGGTCCTCGACCCAGGAGCGCGGGACGGTCTCGGGCACACTCAGCAATGTCACCCCCGCCAGATTCTCGAGCTCGACCTGCTCCCGGTTCGCGAGCGGATGCTCCGCCGATACGGCCAGCATCCGCGGTTCGGTAATGAGCGCGGGCCCGTGGACCAGTGCCGGATCGTCGATGGGCCGGCTCACCAGCACCATGTCGAAACCGCTGGTGAACCAACCCAATCCGTCGGCGAGTTGGGCATCGCGAATCCGCAGTTCGGTTTCGGGATGTGCGGTACGGAAGCCCGCCGCGGTGGCGTGGCAGAGCTGCCCCGCGGCCGCGCCGATGAAACCGACGGTGAGGGTGCCCTCGAAGCCGCGCCCCGCGCCGATGGCCCGCCGAACGGCCTGCTGGATCCGTTCATGACCCGGCCGTAGATCGCTGAGCAACTGCTCGCCGATGCGGGTCAGCGCGACCCGGCGCGTGGTTCTCTCGAACAGTTGCGCGCCGACCCGCCGTTCGAGCTGTCCGATGGTCTGGCTGACCCGGCTGGGGGAGACCCGCAACTGCTCCGCGGCGCGCCCGAAATGCAGGTGTTCCGCCACCGCGAGGAATCCCTCGATTTCGTAGAGCTCCATGGACCTTCGTTCGTTTGCTGAGTGGCAATACGTAAGCGTTGAGCGAACCGTCATTGTTCCCGTGCCCCGAAGTGGGCATCCTTCAAGGTGGATATCCACTCGTCCTCGAGGGAAGGCATGCCTTGACCACCGCCACCCAGAACGAACTCCGCACACTGCTGGCTCGTGCCCGCCGTCTCGATGGTGAACTCGTCGAGGGCGCTACTCCGCTGAGCGATTCGGTAATCCGCCCGCTACTCGCAGCCGTGGGCGAAACAGCTTCCGCGACAGTCGAACCCGAGCCCGGCGACCCGCAGCAGCGACTCTGGGAGCTGGCCGAGGACGCCACCCGCCTGCGCGCCACCTGTGACCTGCCCGAATTACAGGAGGCGGTGGCCGCCCTCCAGCACCTGTCCTGCGTATTCGCCTCGGACACAGACACTTTGGCCGAACGAGTGGCTGAACTCACCGAGATCCAAGGTGTTTCACCGACCCATATCGATGTCGCACCGGACGGACCGTACCTGCTCACCAATCCCGAACAGCTCACCAATTGGCTGGGCGAACCGATCCGCACCTTCCCGCAGATGGCGCTGTGCCGTTGTGGCGCTTCGGAAATGAAGCCGCTGTGCGATGGCAGCCACGCCCGGATCGGATTCACCGGTGCCAAGGATCCCGAACGGGTACCCGACCAACTCGACACCTATCGCGGCGTAGGGGTGACGGTCACCGACAATCGCGGTCTCTGCGCACATGCGGGATTCTGCACCGACCGAGTACCCACCGCCTTCCGCGCCACCGAGGAGCCCTTCGTAGCACCCAGCGGCGCGCGTGCGGACGAGATCATGTCGGCGGTGCGCGCCTGCCCGTCCGGAGCGCTCGGCAGCCCCGAAGTGGTTCTCCCGCACCGTGATCCGGCCATCGAGGTATCGAAGGACGGCCCCTACCGCGTCACCGGCGGTGTCCCGCTCGAGGGCGACGACACCCGCGAGCACTACAGCCTGTGCCGATGCGGTCAATCACGCAACAAGCCGTTCTGCAGCGGTATGCACTACTACGTCGACTTCCAAGACCCGCCGATGTCGGAGGAGCCCAGCCTGTACGAATGGGCAGGCGGCCTACCCGCGCTCACCCGAATGACCAAGATCTTCTACGGCAAATACGTAGCCCAAGACGACCTCTTGGCCCCTCTCTTCGCCCGCATGTCCCCCGACCATCCCGAGCGGGTAGCGGCCTGGCTCACCGAAACCTTCGGCGGCCCAGCCCTTTACACCGAGCAATACGGCGGCTACGACCATATGGTCGCCGAGCACGCCGGTAAAGCACTCACCGAACAGTGGCGCGCCCGCTGGGCCCAACTGATCTCCCTGGCCGCCAATGACGCGGGCCTCCCACGCGATGCGGAATTCCGCGCCGCCTTCGCCTCCTACGTGGAGTGGGGCTCCCGTATAGCGGTCGAAAACTCCCAGCCCGGCGCGAACCCACCCCCACACATGCCGGTACCCCGCTGGTGGTGGGTATGCAACGCCACCCCCGGCTCCCGCATCTCGGCACTCGCCCCCAAAACCGACCAGCCCATAGCCCTTCCCTCCGCCGACGAACCGCTCGGCTTCGCATCCCACATCAAGCCACTGTTCCGCGAAATGGACCGCAAATCCATGAGTTTCGTCTTCGACCTGTGGTCCCACGACGATGTGACCCAGCATGCCGAGGCCATTCTGGCCCGCCTACGCCAGGGTTCCATGCCGTGTGACGGAGCCTGGCCCACGGACCACGTGGATGCCTTCCAACGGTGGATCAAGGACGGCTGCCCCGCCTGAGCACACTCGGCGAGCACCCTGCCGGTTGGCAGGCAGCGCCCCAGATACCAGGAGTAAGTAGGGTGAGCGGGTAGCCTGGGCGAGGAATCTCCGCCCGAAAAGTCTGGCTCGGCGACGCCCCGCATGCGTGAGGAGCTCGGTGTATGACTCAGTTGACCAGCGCGAGTGACGATACTTCGGCCGATAATATCGGCGGGCCGGGTGGCCGGACCGTCGCGCCGAAACCCTATTCGCTGGATGACAGTCCCGGACCACTGAGTCGAGCTGAGCTCGGGACCATCGATGCCTGGTGGCGCGCTGCGAACTATCTGGCTGTCGGGCAGATCTATTTGATGGCGAATCCGCTACTGCGCGCACCACTCGAGGCCGAGCAGATCAAGCCGCGGCTGCTTGGGCACTTCGGGACGGTCCCCGGGTTGAATCTGGTGTGGGCGCATGCCAATCGAGCCATTCTCGGCCGCGATTTGAATGCGGTGTTCGTCGCCGGGCCGGGTCATGGCGGGCCCGGGCCGAATGCCTGTGCCTGGTTGGAGGGCACGTACTCCGAGCTCTACAGCAATATTTCGCGTGACGGCGATGGTATGCGAGCGCTGTTCGCGCAGTTCTCGTTTCCCGGCGGTGTGCCGAGCCACTGTGCGCCCGAAACGCCGGGATCTTTTCACGAGGGTGGTGAGCTCGGGTATTCGCTGCTGCACGCTTTCGGTGCGGCACTGGACAATCCGAGTCTGACGGTCTTCTGTGTGATCGGTGATGGTGAGGCCGAGACCGGTCCGCTGGCGGGCAGTTGGCACGCGAACAAATTCATCAACCCGGCGCGTGACGGCGCGGTGCTGCCGATTCTGGCGCTGAATCAGTACAAGATCGCGAATCCGACCATCCTGGCGCGTATTCCGGAGTCGGAGCTGGTGTCGCTGCTGCGCGGGTACGGGTATGAGCCGGTTATCGTGTCCGGGACCGATCCGGCTGCGGTACATCAGGATATGGCCGCCGCCATGGATCAATGCCTGGATCGTATTGCCGAGATTCAGCGGCTCGCGCGTACCGGTCATGGGACACGCCCGATCTGGCCGATGATCGTGATGCGCACGCCGAAGGGCTGGACCTGTCCACCCGTGGTGGATGGTGAACGGGTGGAAGGCACGTTCCGGGCGCATCAGGTGCCGCTGTCGGCCGCTCGCACGAACGCGGAACACCGTGCGGTACTTGCGAAGTGGATGGAGTCGTATCGGCCCGAGGAGCTCTTCGACGAGTCGGGCAGGCCGGTCGAGGAATTACTGGGACTGGTGCCGGCGGGTGACCGGCGGATGAGCGCCAATCCGGTCAGTAATGGCGGGACGCTCATGCGTGATCTGAAGCTGCCCGATTGGCGGGACTACGGCGTGCAGGTGTCCACGCCGGGCGGCACCAAACATGAGGCGACGCAGGTGCTCGGCACCTGGCTGCGAGATGTCACCGCCGCCAACCCCGACAACTTCCTCACCTTCGCACCGGATGAGCTGGCCAGCAATCGATTACAGGACATTCTCACCGTCACCGGCCGCGACTGGCAGGCCGAAATCGGCGAGTACGACGTGAAATTGGATCGCACGGGCCGGGTCATCGAGGTGCTCTCGGAGCATATGTGCGAGGGCCTGCTGGAGGGCTATCTGCTCACCGGCCGGCACGGCGTCTTCACCTGCTATGAGGCGTTCATCCACATTGTCGACGCCATGTTCAACCAGCACGCCAAATGGTTGGACGCCAGTGCGGCGGTGTCCTGGCGGCGACCCATCCCGAGCCTGAACTACCTTCTCTCATCACATGTTTGGCGGCAGGACCACAATGGGTTCACCCATCAGGATCCGGGATTCCTGGATGTGGTGCTGAACAAGTCGCCGGAGATCGTGCGCGTCTATCTACCGCCGGACGCGAATACCCTGCTCTCGACGTACGACCACTGCCTGCGCTCGCGGCACTATGTGAATGTGGTGGTGGCGGGCAAACAGCCACAGGCGGACTGGCTTTCGGTGCCGGAGGCGACCGTGCACTGCGCGCGCGGCGCGGGCATCTGGGAGTGGGCGGGCAATAACGACGAGCTGGGCACGACCCCGGATGTGGTGCTCGCCTGCGCGGGCGATGTGCCCACACTGGAGACTCTGGCCGCCGCCGCGATTCTGCGGGAACGCCTGCCGCGGTTACGGATTCGAGTGATCAATATTGTCGATCTGATGCGCCTGCAGCCGCAGGACGAGCATCCGCACGGGCTCGCGGACAGCCTCTTCGACACCATGTTCACCACCGACCGCCCCGTCATCTTCGCCTTCCACGGCTATCCGTGGCTGATCCATCGACTCACCTACCGGCGTGCGAACCACTCCGGGCTGCATGTGCGCGGCTACAAGGAGAAGGGCACCACCACAACACCTTTCGATATGGTGATGCTCAATGACATGGACCGGTATCACCTGGTCATGGATGTCATCGATCGGGTACCCGGGCTGCGCGCGCAGGCGGCCGGGCTCCGGCAGGAGATGGTCGACGCCCGCTGGACCGCCCGCGCCTGGACCCGCGAGCACGGCGAGGACATTCCGGAGGTCGCGGACTGGACCTGGCCCTACCCGCGCGGGTGATTTCCCGAAGTGGGTAGCGCAAGTGAACTGACTCACCTACGCTGGGCGAATGACGGAGTGGCAGCCCACGGCATGCATCCTGTGCGAGTGCAATTGCGGCATTCAGGTGCTGCTCGGGCCGGACGGCAGGTCGTTCGAGAAGATCCGTGGCGATAAACTGCACCCCGCCTCGGCGGGCTACACCTGCAATAAAGCGCTGCGCCTGGATCACTATCAGAACGGCCGCACCGGCCGGGTGACCACACCCCTGCGCCGCCGTGCCGATGGCGAGTACGAGGAAATCGACTGGGATACCGCGATTTCCGAGATCACCGCGCGCATGCGGGAGATCGGACTCCGTTACGGCGGCGAATCGATCTTCTACTACGGCGGTGGCGGCCAGGGCAATCACCTGGGCGGGGCGTACGCGCCCGCCACCATGGCGGCCTTCGGAATGAAGTACCGGTCCAGTGCGCTGGCGCAGGAGAAGACCGGTGACTTCTGGGTGGGTGCGCGCATGTTCGGCCATCCGGTGCGCGCCGATGTGGAGCATGCCGAGGTGGCCTTCTTCATCGGCAAGAATCCCTATCAGTCGCACGGGTTTCCGCGTGCGCGGACGGTGCTCAAGGAGATCGCGAAGGACCCCGAACGCGCCATGATCGTGCTCGATCCGGTGCGTACCGAGACCGCGGAGCTCGCGGACTTCCATCTGCAATTGCGACCCGGCACCGATGTATATCTGTTGTCGGCGATGGCGGCAATTCTATTGCGCGACAACCTCATCGAAACCGCGTGGCTGGACGAGCACACCCGGGGACTCGATGAGGTGGTCGCTGTGCTGAGCGGTGTGCCCATCGAAAAGTACTGCGCCATAGCCGATGTCGATATCGACCTCGTCGTGGCCGCGACCCATCGGCTGGCGCGGGCGAAGTCGGTGGCCGCGCTGGAAGACCTCGGCGTTCAGATGAATCGGCACTCCACGGTGGTGAGCTATCTGGAGAAACTGGTGTGGTTGCTCACCGGCAACCTCGGCAAGCCCGGCACCCAGTACGCCTTCACCGGTATGGCCGCCATCGGGCATGATCGCGGTCATCCGGCGGGGGAGGGGCCGCGCAGTCCGGTGGCCGGTGCGCCGATCATCAGCGGCCTGGTGCCGTGCAATGTGATCACCGAGGAGATCCTCACCGATCACCCGGCCCGCTATCGCGCCATGTTCATCGAGAGCAGCAATCCCGTACACTCTCTGGCGGATTCGGCACGCATGCGCGCGGCACTGGAATCCCTGGAGTTGGTGGTCGTGGTCGATGTGGCCATGACCGAGACCGCGCGCCTGGCCGACTATGTACTGCCCGCCGCAACGCAATTCGAGAAGTACGAGGCGACGTTCTTCAATTTCGACTTCCCGCACAATATCTTCCACCTGCGGCACCCGGTGCTGCCCGCACCGGACGGTGTGCTGGCGGAGCCGGAGATTCACGCCCGGCTGGTCGAGGCGGCCGGCGTGCTCACCGAGGACGACTACCGTCCGCTGCGTGCGGCACTCGAGCAGGGCCGCGAAGCCTTCGCTATGGCCTTCCTGGGTGTCCTCGCCGACCGGAACAAGGCGAAACTGGCTCCGGTACTGCTGTATCGGACACTCGGGGAGACCCTGCCGAATGGTGCGGCAGCCGCGGCCATGCTGTGGGCGGCGGCCTACAACTGCGCACGCAAATTCCCCGCGAGCGTCGAACGCGCCGGGTACGGAACAGGATTGGAAGCAGGCGAGCGGCTCTTCGAAGCCATTCTCACCGGCGCGCACGGCATAGTGATCACCGAGGACGACTATGACGAGACCTGGAATCGCCTGCGCGACAATAAAGTCCAGCTGAGCATTGCCGAACTGCTCCAAGTGGTGGCGACGCTCCCCGAACCCGATGCCGAGGCGAGCCAGTGGCCCTTCGTGCTCTCCGCAGGTGAACGCCGTTCCTTCACGGCCAATACAATCGTGCGAGATCCACTGTGGCGCAAGCGCGATAGCGTCGGCACGCTGCGCATGAGCCCCGCCGACGCCGAGGAAATGGGCCTCGCGCCGGGTGATCTGGTCCGCGTGACCACCAAGCGCGGCAGTGTGGAGGTGCCCGTCGAACCCACCGACCGCATGCGCCCCGGACACCTGTCCCTGCCCAATGGATTCGGCCTCTCGGTCACCGATGCCTCCGGCGCGCAGGTCACCACCGGTGCCGCACCCAATGAACTCACCGAATTCGACTCACGTGACGAATGGGTCGGCACCCCGTGGCACAAGTATGTCCCGGCCCGATTGGATACCGTGAACGCATGAAACGCACGACGTTCGCCAACTGGCCGTGCACCGTGGCCCGCACGGTGGACCTCATCGGCGACTGGTGGACGCCGCTGGTCCTGCGCGAAGCCTTCTACGGCGCAAAGCGTTTCGACGATTTCGAACGGATTCTGGGCCTGAGCCGCAATGTGCTCACCCAGCGCCTGACCCGACTCGTCGAGGAGGGTCTGCTGGCGCGCGTGCAATACCAGGAGCGACCGCCGCGCTACGAATACCGCCTCACCGACCAGGGCCGCGATTTCTTCCCCATTATCGCGGCCATGATGCACTGGGGTGACCGCTATCTCGCGCCCGACGGCCCGCCGGTAGTCCTGCACCACACCACCTGCGACCACGACACGCACGCCGAAGTCGTCTGCGCCCACTGCCGCGAACCCCTGCGGCACGCCGATATCTCTCCTCGCCTGGGCCCCGGCTTCCCCGACCGGCACCGCGAAACTGCCCTCGCCACAGGACGATTCGACGATTCCGAGCCGGGCCAGGTCGACTAGAGGTGCGAATGCCCGCCGAGCGACGCGGTATGCACGGCGGCACGATGACACCCGACGCGCAGATTATGGCGCTCGACGGCGGTCAGGGTGTGCCGCGCCTTCATTCGCCGGGCGGAATCGCCCAGTACCGACAACATCGCCAATGCACGTGAGCGTGTGGTGACCATCATGACCATCTCCTCGAAATGAATTCCCCAAGATTCATCTCGCGCTGCCCCCCGGTCAACTCCCAGCGGCCTTCCTCCGGAATTCTGTACGGAACTCGCACGGGCCGGCCCGGATCCTTTACGGTTCTGCCCGGCGGCCGGAGTTCCGGACAGCCGCCCGCCCTTGCGATTTGCGCGCCCGCCGAGGAGTTTTCGAATTGTATGTTTCGGTCTGCGGGTGATTGGTTCGTAGACTGTCCGAGTGCCTCGAAGATCGAGTACTTCACAAGTGGTTGTCGACGACACCTCCCAAACTCGCCGCATATACGACGATCTGCGTCGCAGCATCATTACCGGCGTCTACCGCGAGGGGGAGAAGCTGCCCGAAGCCCGGCTGGCGGAGATGCTCGGAGTGTCCCGGCTGCCTGTGCGGGAAGCACTGACGCGCTTGGAATTCGACTGGATTGTCAGCGCCAGCCCGCGCCGCAGCGCGATCGTGCGATGCTGGGATCGGACCGCCGTCGAGGACCTCTTCGATGTGCGTATCGGCCTGGAGCCGGTCGCGGCGCGCTTGGCCGCCGCCCGCATTCGCCAGGGCGCGGATTGCGCGCCATTACTTGCCGCCCTGCAGGATTCGCATAGCGCCACCGCCTCCAGCGACCCGCTCCGCAGAGCCGAAGCCAGTGCCAATCTGCACGGCGCGATCGTCGATCTGGCGGGTAATGCTCTGCTCGCTCAGTTGATGCGCGCCATTCTCGCCCGCATGGCCTGGCTCTTCTACCTGATCCCCCCGCGTGATTCGGCGCAGCGGACCCGGCTGGACGACCACATGGACCTGATCGCGGCGATAACCTCCGGCGACGAGCGCCTGGCCGAATACGCCATGCTCAGCCACACCGAGGCGGGCCGCATTCCCACCCTCGCGATCCTCGGCGAACTACGGCACTGAACCTGCTCGAGTCTGCGATCTCGGCGGTATTTCACGGTTTTCGCCGCCCCGGCCGCACACTCGTGAGCTGTCGCGGCGCGGCCGTTCCGTGTGTGACGGAACGGCCGGGCAGCGCAGGATCATGCGCCTACAGCAACGCGTCCTGCGAGGATGGCGGCCGCGGTGTCGGCGGGCCACTCCAGACCGGCATCGAGTTTGGTGAGGACGTCCGCGGCGGGGGCCTCGACCAGGATGCGTTCGATCTGACTGATCATGCCTGCCGCGGGGCCGCCCTTCTTGGCGACATCGCCCTGGGTCCAACCCATTTCGCGGCGACGGGCCTTCACCCGGTCGGCCAGCGCCGCGATATCGAGGCCGCCCGCGGCCGGGGTCGCCCCCGCCTGGTCAGCCGGCTTCGCCGCGGATTCCGCCTTGACGCCGGTGGCCGACTCGGTTTCGGTGCTCTTCGGCGCGGTGCTGCCCGAGGTAGCTTCGGCCTCGGCCGCCTGCTGCTTCTTCGAGACTCCGCCGCCTGCCAGGAACGCCTGAGTGTTCAGTCGTGAACGCTTTCGCCTACCTATTTTTGCCATATGGCCCTCCCTGATCTGTCGATGCTCACGGTCGTCGGAGCATGGGGAAGACTGCCACGACTACACGTAACCCCCGGGCATGAGCGGAAGCTCGGCGTGCCGCGAACCGGTGGCTAACTGTGTTCGGAGCCGACGGGGGTCCGGATGGGCCGGGTATCGGTGCAGGTCGGCCCCGGTGCGTGCGCGACGCCGAACGGCGGAATCGAGCTGTGAACCTTCGTATCAGGGAACGGGCAGCGCTCAGCGCCGCGCGGATGCGCGCTCCCGCACCCGATTCAAGGTGAGATGCCAGAAGGTGCTCGCCAGATCCAGTGGAATGCGGGGTTTGGCAGCGCGTTTGGTCATCTCCGAGCGGGTTCTGCGGAGCAGATCGGCCGGGGCCTTGTCCGGGTGCCGGGTAGCGTCCGCAGTACCTCGTACGGGCCGACGGCATCGAGCACGGTCATGCCCGGGTACAGGACTATGGCGATCTGGAAGGTCATGCGGGACTCTCACTTTCGGTGCCGATTCGAACGCGGGTGAACCGGGCGCGATACTCGCCAGGCGGTATGCCCAAGTGGCGGTGGAAGATTCGGTAGAGGGTTTCGGGGCTGCCGAGTCCGACGGCTGCCGCGACACGATCCAGGGGCTGATCGGTGTTCTCCAGCCGCCGTGCCGCGCCTATGCGTACCTGTTCGACATAGCGGGCGGGGGTGGTCCCGGTCTCGGCGGCGAAAACGCGGGAGAAGTGCCGGGTGCTGGAATCCGTCGTAGACCACCATCAGCACCACCCCGCATGCGGTTCAGCCTGCGCCGCGCGCCGCGATGGCGTCAATGCCACGACTATTGCAAATCCGGCCATCGACTGCCGGTCACAGCGCCTGAGCGACGGCTTGGTATGAATGCCGGGTGGCCCGACACCAGTTCCTCTGCCCCCTGCGCTGGTCCGATATGGATGCGGACGGCCATGTGCACAATGCCGAACACCTCCGCTACCTGGAGGAAACCCGCATCGACGTCTTCCGGTCGTATGGTTTCGGCGGCTCGTGCGTGGTCGCGCAGATGGATATCGACTATCTGACGCCGCTGCGCTATCGCTCGCATCCGGTGCGGGTGGAGACCTGGGTGACCAAGATCGGTGGCTCGTCCTTCACCCTGACGCAGGAGATCCGCGATGACGACGTCGTCTACTCGACCGCGACCTGCACCATGGTCGCCTTCGATCGCGAGGCGCAACGCTCGCGCACACTCGACGATTCCGAACGCCGCATGCTCGAGGAGTTGAGCGCCTGATGCACACCTACGCCATCCAATTGCGCCGCACCGATATGGACGCGTTGCAGCATGTGAACAATGTGATCTTCGCGCAGTATCTGGACGAGGCCCGCACCGATCTGCTGGCCGGGCACGAATCACCCGATGCGCCATGGCAGGTCGTGGTCGCGGGGCAGCGGCTCACCTATCGCACACCGCTGGTGTTCCGTCCCGAACCGGTTACGGTCACCACCACCCTCGAACGCGTCGGCACCACGTCCTTCACCCTGCGACACGAGGTGCGGGACGCCGAATCCCTTTATCTCACAGCGACTTCCACGCTGGTGGCCATCAGGGACAGTAAGCCCCGCCCGCTCACGCCCGCCGAACGTGACTACCTCACCACCCTGGCCGCTCCGCAAAACTGATCGCCGGCAGGCGGTGACCGCGCATATGATGAATGTACCGCCTGGTCAGCGCTTTAAGGGGGTCCATCATGGCCAAGATGACCAATGACGAACTGCTCGATGTCTTCAAAGGTATGACGCTGCTCGAACTCTCCACCTTCGTCAAAGCCTTCGAAGGCGAATTCGGGGTCACCGCCGCCGCCCCGGCGTACGCTCCGCCGACGTCCAACGGCGCACTCGCCGAGGCCGAATCAGCCGATGAGCAAACCGAATTCGATCTCATTCTGGAATCCTTCGGCGAGAAGAAGATCCAGGTGATCAAGGCGGTCCGGGAGCTCATTCCGGGCCTGGGCCTGAAGGAGGCCAAGGATCTGGTCGAAGCCGCGCCCAAGCTGGTCCTGGAAGCGGTCTCCAAGGATGCCGCCGAATCCGCTCGCATCAAACTCGAAGCCGCGGGAGCTCGCGCCGCCCTGCGCTGATAGCCCCGAGGATCGGATGCGCCCGGTTCGGACCGCCGATCTGAGACAGTGGGGTATGAGGTGGTCGGTCGTCGTCGTTGCCGTGCTCGCACTGGTCGCGGGATGCGGCAGGGCCGCAACGGTTTCGGAGTGGCGCGAGCTGCCGTTACCGGCGCAGGGTGCGCGGGTGGTCGAGTTGGTGCCGGTCCGCGATGGCGTGCTGGCACTGGGGTCGGTGCCCTCCGGGATTGATCGGGCCCCGGCGGCGTGGACGTCGGCCGATGGAAGTCATTGGCATGCACTCACGGTGGAGCCGCATAGTCCCTATGGATTTCTCGCGGAACTGATTTCGGCCGGGGTCGGGGACAGGACCGTGGTGCTCGGCCGGGCTTTCGGTGGGGCGCACGGGAATCCGCGTATGACGGTCTGGAGTGGGGACAGCGCGAAGCTTGTCGAGTATCCGCAGATCTTCGAACTGTTCGGCGGCCCGCATGCGATCGCGGTGACCGCGGCGGCATCGCTGGGGGCGACCGATCTGCTGATCGGCGGTTGGGACGGGGTGGCTGGTCGCTACGGTGCCGCCATCTGGATTTCGGTCGATGGCGCGAATTGGCCACGCAGGGTGGATGATCCGGCGCTGTCCTCCGGGCCCGGTGAACTGACGGGCGCGTCCGCGATAACCACCGGCCCACCCGGATTCGTCGTGGTCGGCGAGACACAACGCGACGGCACCCAACTTCCGCTGAAGTGGATCTCCCCCGACGGAGTCACCTGGCAGCGCACCCCTTTACCCGGCACCGCCGCCCTCGCCACCCAGGTCGGCTGTAATCCCACCCGCTGCACCATCTTCGGGCAATCCACCGCCGCGTCGCCGACGGTGCTCTGCTGGCCGACCGATACCGCCGCTGCCCTGCCCGGCCCCGCGGCGACGACCATCGACACCGTGAAAGTTGTAGTTGAGGACACCCGGACGCTCGCGGTAGTGCGACTCGACGGCGCTGTCCACCTCCTGTCGGTCAGCCCGAATTGCACCGATTGGCAGGACCTCGCCCTGCCGGTTCCCGCCGCGCGAGCGCAATTCGCCGAACTCCCGACCGGCCTGCTCCTGAGCACCATCGAGGACAATGGCAGTCGGCTCTGGCTCCGCGCCTGAGCGGCTAGGCCCGCTGACGCGCCTCCTGGCCGAAGGAACCCAGTGGGAGTGAGCCGTCGGGCAGGACGAGTTCGCCGGATTCCAGCCGGGTGCGCAGATAGCGGAATATCTGTGCGGTTTGGGCGAAGAGGTGTTCGCCGGCACGCAATGGCGCGCGTTGTGGGTGATCGGCGGAGCTGAATTGCGGGAGCGGCTGGACCACGGTGTCGTAGTCGACATTGAAGAAGAGGGGGAACGAGTATCGCTCCTCCTTCACTTTGCGGACCCGGTGCGTGGTGGCGACGAATTCACCATTGGTCCAGAGTTCGAGCATGTCACCGATATTGATGACGAAGGTGTCCGGAATCGGTGGGACATCGATCCATTCGCCCGCGCCGTTCATCACCTCCAGTCCGGGTGCGGTCGGTTTGAGCAGCGTGAAGCATTCGAAATCACTGTGCGCGCCGATGCCGATCGAATCCTCCGCGGAATCGTCATAGGGGTAGTGGATCAGGCGCAGTTGACTCGGCGTCTTGGTGGCATACCGCAGGAAGATGTCCGGGTCCTCGCCGAGCGTGACCGCGAAGGCCCACAGCAGCTGCCTGCCCATATCGAGAACGGCCTGATAGTAGGCGGTCACCGTGTCGGCGAAACCCGGTAGCGCGGGCCATACATTGGGTCCGAGCATGGGATTGCCGGCCAGGTGGTCCGGATCGTCGGCGGGTAGGTCGAGCGCGGTGTCGAAGGCTTCCTTCAAGTCCGGTTTCTGACCGTCGAAGCCCTCTTCGCCGGTGGGGACGTATCCCCGATGGCACTCCGACAGTCCGATATAGGAGCGCATCTTCTCCTCGATCGGCAGTGCGAAGAAACGCTCGGTGGCGGCGAGGAGGCCGTCGAACAGTGCGGGGTCCACCCCGGATCCGCTGACATAGAAGAACCCGACTTCGCGTGCGGCCCGGCCGATTTCATCCGCCACGGCCAGCCGATCCGCCGGATCATCGGAGCGCAGTCCG
This sequence comes from Nocardia sp. SYP-A9097, assembly GCF_009649815.1. Lineage (GTDB taxonomy): Bacteria > Actinomycetota > Actinomycetes > Mycobacteriales > Mycobacteriaceae > Nocardia. Next base: position 66,453 of record NZ_WJIC01000022.1, on the reverse strand, counting down.
CCGACGTCGATGACCGGAACCGAGGTGAACGAGGTTACCTTGCTCATAGCGTCACATTTCCTTCCGTATAGCCGACCAGCCACTCCCGGATGAGCGGGGTGCCGTGTGCGTCGATGTCGTTGGTGTGCAGGTGGATTCGGGTATCGCCGACCCAGCGCGGGACGAGCCCTTGTTGCTCGCGGTAGGGGAGTGCGGAGTCGGTGATGATCCAGTCGCCGCCGCGGACCGATCCGAGTGAGAGCTCCACGGCCCCTTCGGTATCGCGCCGAGCCCAGCCGAACAGATCGTCGACCCGGACCAGCAGCGCCTGAGCGCCGGCGGGATCCTTCAATTCCATTGCCCAGCAGGACTGTCCCGGCGTCTCCCGCGCCCAATGCTCGAAATAGTCGGCGTGCACACCGATTTCGACCAGGAGGTCCCCGGTGTAACTCATCCGTCCCTCGTCCGGATGCGGGCCGGGCGGCTGCAATTCGATACCGCGCCGCCAATGGAACACATCGGAGTACTGGGTGAGCTGACCCGCGAACCCGTCCTGCATACGCATCCAGGCGCGCTGCTGATCGGTGAGATCCGCGGCGCAGCGCACCCCGCTGAAATCGGGCCGGGGCATGGGACGGCGCAGGTCGACGAAGCGGGTAATCCCTTGCAGCCAGCGCACATCGGTGGTGATGTCCTGTGAACCGTCGACGTCCACCAGTAGCGTGCGTTCCCACAGCCCCGCGCACTCGGCCATCCGGACCGGCGTCCGCGCCTCGCGTGCGGTCATTGCGGGAACCGTTCGTGGAAGTGCTTGGTCCAGTGCGGCCAGGCATGCGGATCATGGCCGGGGATCAGCGGATACCCCCGGTCGTAGGCGAGCTTCTTGAGCCGCCGGATCGGCTCGACGGTCTCCTCCGGAGTGACCCCGACGAATCCGCCGATGGCCTTCTCGTGTTCGATATTCTCGTCGAGATCGGCTGCGTCGAAAGCGAATACGAATCCGCCACCGCCGACCGTGCGATCCAGTTCCACCATGAAACTCTGATGCCCGGGGGTGTGCCCGTAGGTCGGCACCGCGGTGATTCCGGGTGCGATCTCGGCCTCCCCGTCGGCGAGCTGCCAGTCGATGCGGGGATCGTCGTAGTCGACGCGCGCCATCGCATGATGTTCGGGCTCGGGATGATTCGAGAGCCCGTACTCCAATTCGATGCGCTGTGCGTGCACCGGCACCTTGCCCGCGAACAGCTTCAGCCCGCCCGCGTGATCGTGATGCAGATGGCTGACCGCGACCGCGTGGATATCGTCGATATCAATGCCGATGTCGTGCAACGATTCCTCGATCGGCTCACCGGGACCCGGCAGCACCGGAATGTACTCCACGCTCGGGTAGAACCGCCGATACAGTGCCGGATCGCGAATCAGCGCGGTATTGAATCCGGTATCGAGCAGCACCCACCCGCCATCGGTCTGCAACAGCACGCCGGGTGTCGGCTCCCGCAGTCGCTCATGCGCCGGAGCACCGTGTACCGAAATGGATTTGGGCAGATCCTCCCACCCGAGGGTGAGCAGGACGATGCGGCGTACCAGTCCCGTCATGGCTCACCCCACCGACAATCCGGCCAGTCGCAGCGAATTCGGTTCGGTGATCACATGCGATTCCGCCACGCCTTTGAGCCACGGCTGCGCGACCATGAAGTCATTGACATCGGCGATATTGAGCCAGCATCCGGTGGCCTGCGCCTGCGCGGCGGCACGCGAGAATACCTCTGCCGCGCCGGATTCCCGACCGGTGGCCAGCGAGGAGGTGACATCGGCGGACGAGCAGTTGAGGTAGTTCAACCCGCCGTCCGGATCGAAATTGATATGCCCCCAGGTGTACGGGGACGGTGCGTCCGGCCAACCGCCGAGCAGCAGCATCTCGGGTGCGTCGCCCGGGGCCGAGCCCACCCAGCCGTAGATCTGCGAGGTCGGGTACCCCTGCACCTTCGCGGTGAGGCCGAGCGCGGCGAGCTGGGTTTGGATCAGATCCCCGACCAGCTGGTTGTCCGGGTTGCTGGAGTCGTAGCCGACGGTCACGGTCTTCTGATCGGCGGGCAGCCCGGCAACGATCTTCGACAACGCCGAAGTGTCATGGACGACAGTCTGTTTCGCGAGTTCGGGCGCGATCATATTCGGCGGGTACACCTGAGTGCCGACTTCGCCGCGGCCGGAGTACGCCTGTTTGACGATCTGGGGCAGATCCAGCGCCTGGTTGAGCGCGGTGCGCGCGCCCTGATTGGTGAACATGCCCTTGTGCGGGTTCACGTAGAAGTAGTCCGACATCATGGTCGCCAGTGAGAAATTCGCGAACTTGGCATTGCCCATGTACGACGACACCGCCGTACTCGGCAGATCGTGCAGCACCGCCGCCAGCTGCCCATTGTTGAATTGCAGCTGCTGTGCGGAGCTGTCGGTGACGACCGGCAGATCCACCGTGGTGAAATACGGCTTGCTACCCCAGTAGTCGCCGAAAGACGCCATACCGTAGTGGGATCCGACCTGCGCGTCGGTGAGCGTGTACGGCCCGGTGCCCAGATCGTGGGTGGTCAGATAGGTCTGGGTATTGTCGGTCCCGGCATTGGCGGCCAGCCCGGTGGGGCTCAGCATGCGCGGGCCGTAGGGTGAGGCGAGGTAGTCCAGGAAGACGGCGTTCGGTGCCTTCAAGGTGATCGTGGCGGCGTAATCACCCTGTGTGGTAACCGATTCGATATCGGAGACCATGTACGCCGGTCCCTGATTCACCGCCAGCCGCCGATCGAACGACGTCTTGATCGCCGCCGAGGTGAACGGCGTCCCATCGTGGAATTTCACGCCCTGGCGCAGCGTGAAGGTGAAGACCTTATTGTCCGGCGAGGCAGTCCACGCGGTGGCCAGCAGGGGCTGCATGACGGCCTTGTCGGTCCCGGGTGCGTATTGCAGCAGACCCTCGTACAGGTTGGTGGTCAGCAGCAGTCCCTGGCCGGCGTAGTAGACGTCCGGGTCCGGCGGCTGCCCCGGATCCTGCAGGAAGGACAGGTGCAGCACCTTGTCGGTGGGCGCGGCATTGGGGGTCTGGTTCGCCGAGCCGCAGGCGGTGAGGGTCAGGAGTGTCGCGGAGGCCACCGCGGTGGCCGCGAAAAGCCTTCGGGCAGAAGAGATCATGGAGTGGTGTTCCTTCGGTCGTGCGGGTGGGCGGCGGGAGTCAGGCGGCCACGATGCGGGGATCGGCCGCGCCCTGGAGTAGATCGACGACGGTATTGACGACGACGTAGACGGCGCCGAGTAGCAGGGTCACCCCCGCGATGGCGGGGAAGTCGGCCACCGGAATGCTCTGGGCGATGTACTGGCCGATGCCCGGCCAGCCGAAGACCTGCTCGACCACCAGCACGCCCGAGAACATCAGTCCCACTTGCAATCCGGTCATGGACAGGGCCGCGCCGACGCAGTTCCGTAGTACATGGCGCAGCAGAATCCGGGTCGGGCCCAGACCCTTGGCCTTCGCCGTGCGGGCGTAATCGCTGTTCACGTCGGTCAGCAGACTGGACCAGAGGGTGCGGCCGATGGCGACGGCCGGGCCGAGCGCGATGACCGTCGCGGGCAGTATCAAATGCGCGAAAGCGTCTGTGACGACATCGAATCGCCCGGCGAGCAGTCCGTCGACCGTGAGTAGTCCGGTCGGCTCGGTGGGTGCTCCGGCGACCGCGGATCGGCCGTTCGCGGGCACCCAGCCCAGCTGCTGATAGAACACGATCAACCCGACAATGCCCAGCAGGAACATGGGAGTCGACGCCCCGGCGAACAAGACCGCTCGCAGCACGCCCGCACCGGGCCAGCGCAGGGTGCTGGCGAAGGCCAGCAGCGCGGCGAGCACGAGCGCGATGAGCATGGCGTACAACGCCAATTCCAGTGTCGCGGGCACGAAATGGGCCAGGTCGGTGCTGACCGGGCGGCGGGTGCGATACGAGGTACCGAAGTCGCCGTGCGCGGCGGCGGTCAGATAGTGCCAGAACTGTACGGGCACCGGACGATCCAGTCCGAGTTCATGCCGCCGCGCCTCGATGGCCGCGCGCGAGGCCGAACCACCCAACTGCGCGTGCACCGGATCCAACGGTGAAATCCGCTGCAGCACAAAGACGACGGCCGTGAGGGCGATGAGAATCCCGACCATGGCGGCGAGCCGGGAGAGTATGAAACTACGCACGCTAACCGTCCTTCTTCATGAGGTTGCGCAGACAATCGCCCGCGATGGTGCCGATCAGCGCCAGCACGGCCACCCCCAGACCCGGCATGACCGGAATCCACCACTGCTGCAGGAAGTAGGTGAGGTTGCGGGCCGCGTCCGCGCCGAGTTCCGGTGCGGGAGCGGCCTGTCCGAGACCGAGAAAGGACAGCGACGACAGTGTGAGGATCAGCGTGCCCAGATCCAGGCTGGCGGCCACCAGCGCACCGGGTGCGGCTCCGGGCAGCAGATGCCGCAATGCGAGCCGAATCGGCCGCACCCCACTGAGTTTGGCCGCCTCCACATGTGGGCGCGCCGCCAGTGCGGCGATCTGGCCGCGCACCAGCCGGGCGTAGAACGGCCACCACACGATCGAGACCGCGATGAGCGTATGGGTGAATCCGGGGCCGAGCGCGGCGACCACGGCAATGGCCAATACCGGTGCGGGCAGCGCCAGGAACGCATCGGTGATCCGCATGAACAACCTGTCGATCCAGCCACCGGCGGCGCCCGCGACCAAACCGATCAGACCACCGAAGGCGAGCCCGCTCGCCACTACCGCGAGTGCGGCGAACCAGCTGGCGCGCATACCGTAGAGCACCCGGCTGAGCAGATCGCGGCCGATATTGTCGGTGCCGAGCAGGAACCCGCCGTGGCCGGGCCCCTGTAGCGGCAGGCCCACCGGTAGCAGTGGATCGTAGGGTGCGAGTATCGGCACCGCGATGGCGACGAGCGTCACCACCCCGATCAGCGAGACACCCAAGCCATTCCAACCGCCGGGAAATGCCCGGGGCGCCAGCGCGATTCGCGCACCGCGCAATCGTGTGAGCGCGGGCAGGGCCACACTCATGTCAGCTCACCTTCTGTTCGATACACGCCACCTGATGCGTCCCGCCGGGCGTGCCCTCCAGCCGGACATCGAGGCGCTCATCGGCGCAGGCGTCGACCGCGATGGGGCAGCGCGGGTGGAAAGCGCAACCGGACGGGGGAGCGAGCGGGCTCGCGGGCTCACCCTCGGGCGCGACCGGTTCATGCGCGGGATCGGGGATGGAGGCGATGAGCGCGCGGGTGTACGGATGAACGGGATTGCCGAGAACCTGTTCGGCCGTGCCGATTTCGACAATGCGGCCGAGATACATGACGGCGATGCGGTCGGCCACCACCCGCGCGACGGCGAGATCGTGCGTCACGAAGACGACCGACATATGCAGGCTCCGGCGCAGATCGCCGATCAGATTGATCACCGAGGCGGCGAGCGAGACATCCAGGGCGCTGGTCGGTTCATCACACAGCAGGATCGAGGGCGGCACCACGGTGGCACGCGCCAGCGAAACCCGTTGTCGCTGACCGCCGGAGAGCTGATTCGCGCGCGCCTTCGCGATCTCGGGTATCAGGCCGACCCGGCGCAGTGACTCCTCGACGGCGCTCTTGCGCTCGGCGCGCGACATACCCGAGCGGAGCAATCGCTCGGAGATCAACTCGCCCACCGACAGCCACGGTGTCAGGGACGCACCCGCATCCTGGAACACCATCTGCGGACGCTCGCGGGCATCCTCGCCGCGGATTTCCACGGTGCCGCCGGACGCCTGTTCCAGGCCCGAGATCACCCGCAGCAGTGTGGATTTCCCGCAGCCGCTCTCACCGACCAGTGCCACCGACTCACCGCGCTCGACGGTGAGCGATACCCGCCGCAGCGCGTGCAGCGTCGCGCGGTTGCGCAGCCCGCCGACGGTGAAGGTCTTGGTCACATCACGCAGGGTGACAGCGGCCGGCTCCGGCTCGATATCGGCTGTATCGGGGGTATGCGATGGGCTTCGGGTCGCGCTCTCGAGGACTGCGGTGGGAGCGGCGTCGAGGGTGGTGATCGGCAGGATGCACGCCGAGACATGCTCGGGGGCAATCACAGTCGGTTCGGGAGGAGTGGCGGAGCAGCCCGCGGTGGCGTGCTCGCAGCGCGGCGTGAAAGCGCAGCCCGACAGCGGATTCGCCGGGCTCGGCACCTCACCCGGTAGCGCGGCGAGCCGCTGATCGACGGGCGTCTGCAAGGTCAGCCGCGACCGCAGCAGTCCGCGTGTATACGGATGCGCGGGTGTGCCGAGAACCTCTGCGGTGGGACCGATTTCGGCGATCCGACCGGCGTACAGCACGGCCAGGCGGTCCGAAATCTGCGCCGCCACACCGAGATCGTGGGTGATCATCAGAATCCCGCAGCCGATCTCATCGCGAATGCTCTTCAGCAGCGCGAGAACCTGCGCCTGCACCGTGACATCCAGGGCCGTGGTCGGCTCGTCGGCGATAATCAATTCCGGGCTGCCCGCGATCGCCATGGCGATCATGACCCGCTGGCGCAGCCCACCGGAGAGTTCGTGCGGATAACTGCGCATCCGCCGCGCGGGTTCCGGAATTCCCACCGCGGTCAGCAGCCGCAGCGCCTCCTCGGCGGTACCGGCCGCCTCGATCACCTGCGCGCCGATCCGCATGGTCGGATTCAGCGAGGTCATCGGATCCTGAAAGACCGCACCGAGATCCAGCCGTCGCACCCGGCTCAGCGTCCGGCTGTCATCGGTGATCATGTTCGCCCCGGCGACGGTGATCGAACCCCGTATTTGGGTGCCGGCGGGCAGCAGACCCAGTAGCGAGAAGCCGAGAACGCTTTTGCCGGAACCGGATTCGCCGACCAGTCCGAGAATCTCGCCGCGCCGCACCCCGAGCGAGACTCCGCGCAGCGCATACACCTCGCGGCCGCTGCGGCGAAACGTGACGCGCAGATCCTCGACGGTGGCGACCTCGGCCACCGCGGTGTCCAGTATTGCCGTGCCCATGAACGCTCCTGCCATCAACCTGTCAATCGATAGTTTTTATGTGCCGCCGCCTTTTTCGATGACGTGCACGTATCGCTTGTGCTGCCCCTGGTAACTTCTGGATTGCCGGATGTTTCTGTCGAGTGACAGGAATCTGCGAAACCCGCCGGGGCCCTTGCCTTCGGCGCGTTCAACTGCGCGAACGCCGGCGCGCGGACCCGGGCGGCGGTGAACTCGAGCGCGCGGAGAACGGTCGCGCGATCAACGATTCCGATGCCTCGATCGGACCGGCGCGCGGAGCCGGAGCGGCGCCGCGATGCGTTGTTACCGTCGGATCGTCTACCGGATGGACAACTGTCCGGTACTCCCGAGGTTTGGACAGATGCGATGACCGAGGACACTGCGCAGCCCACGCCGCGCCGGAAGACGATCAGTAGTCCCTATATTCACCGTTTACAGCGCCGCCACTTTCTGCTGTTCGATGTGCTGCCCATTATCGGCACCGCCGCGGCCTTCGCCTTCCTGCTGGTGCGGCCGTTCGGTGTGCTGGAACTGGCGCTGCTGTTCCTGATGTGGCTCGTCACCGGGCTCGGCGTGACCGTCGGATATCACCGCCTGTTCACGCATCGCACCTTCAAGGCGGCCCCGTGGGTGGCGGAACTGCTGGCGGTACTGGGCTCGATGGCCGGGCAGGGCGGTGTGCTCTCGTGGGTCGCATTGCATCGGCGGCACCATGAATACAGTGACCGCGAGGGAGATCCGCACTCGCCGAATCTCTCCGGGGGCGGGCTCGCGGGTGCGATTCGCGGCCTGGCCCATGCGCACTTCCTGTGGATGCGCCGCCACGAATACCCGAATATCGTGCACTACGCGCCAGACCTGATCAAAGATCGCCGACTGGTGCGCGTCGCCCGGCTGTACTACTACTGGGTCGCGCTCGGACTGCTGGTGCCCGCGGTCTTGGGTGGCGTGCTCTCGATGAGCTGGACCGGTGCGGTGAGCGGTCTGCTGTGGGGCGGCTTCGTCCGCATATTCGTGCTCGAACACATTGTGTGGGCGATCAATTCGTTCCTGCACATGTTCGGCACCCGGCCCTACGAATCCCGCGAGAACAGCCATAACGGCGGCATTTTCGCGCTGGTGACGCTCGGCGAATCCTGGCACAACAATCACCATGCCTTCCCGGAATCGCCGTCGTTCGGACTGGATTGGTATCGGCTCGATCCCGGTTACTGGCTGATTCGACTGTTCGCCGCCTGCGGGCTGGCCTCGGAATTGAAAGTGCCGTCGCAGGCGCGCATGTCCGCCAAACGTATTGCCTGACAACCGATCACCCCAGAGAGGTATATCGTGGATACCGATAGAGAAGCCATTGTCATCTGGTGCCGGGAGTATCTGGCGAACCTGCTGGAGGTTCCTGCCGCGACCATCGATCCGGCCGCGGACTTCGACCGGCTCGGCATCGATTCCGCGCTCTCGGTGGCCCTGTTGATCGAGGTCGAGGACCGCTACGGCGTCGACCTGCCGCCCGAGGACCTGTACGAGAATCCTACCCTCGATGCGGTCGCGGCGCTGGTGCATGAGCAGACCGCACCGAACGTGGCCTGAACCATGGCCACGATCGATGCCGAGCGGACCGCTGCCGCGGCTGCCGCGATCCGCCACCACTACGATATCGGCAACGAATTCTATCGACTCTGGCTGGACCCGACCCTCAGCTACTCCTGCGCGCTGCGCGAAAAACCGGATGACACACTGGAACTCGCGCAGGCGCACAAGCTGCGCCACCACCTGGACGCGGTCGACGCCGACCGGGCCGGGTCGGTACTCGATATCGGATGCGGCTGGGGCGCGATACTGAACGGGCTCGCCGAACGCGGCGTGGGCCGCTCGGTCGGGCTCACCTTGAGTGCCGAGCAAGCGGAATACGTTGACGCGCAGCGTTATCCGGGTGTCGAGGTGCGTATCCAGGACTGGCTGGACTATCACCCGCAGGAGCGGTTCGACGGCATCATCTCCATCGGCGCGTTCGAGCACTTCGCCCGGCCCGACGATTCGCCCGAGCAGAAGATCCGCGTCTACCGCGAATTCTTCACCCGCTGCCGGGAGTGGTCGAACCCGGACGGCACGCTCTCCCTGCAAACCATCGCCTACGCGAATATGGATGCCGCCCAGGCGAATTCGTTCATGACGCAGCAGATCTTCCCCGACGCGGAACTGCCCACACTCGCCGAGATCGCCGCGGCGGCGCAGGGCCTGTTCGATATCTGCGAGGTCACCAACGGCCGCCTGGACTACGCGTGGACCTGCGCGGAGTGGGCACGCCGGCTGCGGGCCGAACGCGCGGCGGCCACCGAACTGGTCGGTGCGGAGGCGGTGGCCCGGTACGAGCGGTATCTCAAGCTGTCGGCCATGGGATTCCGGATGGGCAAGCTCACGCTGTATCGATTGGTGCTGCGGCCGTACCGCACCTCGTTGTTCGGTGCGCGGGGAGATCGGGTGTCGTGACCGTGCAGGCATCCGGACCGGCGCGCCCGCGTGTCCGATTCAATCCGTTCAGCGCCGAATTCCGGTGCGACCCTTACCCGATGTACCGGGAGCTGCGTCTGAGCGCCCCGGTACACAAGACCCTCGGAATGTGGGTGCTGACCCGGCACGCCGATGTGAAGGCCGTGCTACTGGACCGGAGCTTCAGCGCCGGGCTGATTCCGCAATTGGTGAGCGCGCGGGCCGAGCGGCTGGGGCAGAGCGATGTGGGGCGCATCGAACGACTGGGTCGAAAGTCGCTGGTATTCACCGATAATCCGGATCACGCGCGGCTGCGTGGACTGGTGAACCGGGTGTTCACCGCGTCGGCGGTGGCCGAACTGCGCCCGGTGGCGACCGCCGTCGCGACCCGGCTGTTGGATAGCGCCCGCGCGGCGGGCAGTCTGGATATCATCGCTGATTTCGCTGGGCCGCTGCCGATTTCGGTGCTCTGCGAGTGGATGGCGCTGCCCGGCGAACTGCGCACCCGGGTCGGCCCGTGGACGCACGATATTCGCTTCCTGCTCGAGCCCGGACTCATGACCGCGGCCGACTTCGCGCGGGTGCGGGAGGTGGTCGAGGAGTTCGCGGCCGCGCTCGCCGAGGTGCTGGCCGCACGTCGGCGACGCCCGGGCGCGGACCTCATCAGCCGTCTGTGCGCGACCCGCACCGGCGGTGGTGACGCGCTGAGCGAGGAGGAATTGATCTTCGTCTGCATTATGTGTTTCGTCGCGGGCAATGAGACCACCAAATCCCTGATCGGCAATGGTGCGCTCGCGCTGCTCCGGCATCCGGATCAGGCGGCGCTGCTGCGGAACGACCCCGAGAACGCCAGAGCCGTTGTGGCGGAGACACTTCGCTATGACTGCCCGCTACAGCTGACCAAACGCTCGGCCACCCGGGATGTGGAGGTCGGCGGGCAGCTGATTCGCGCGGGCGATCAGGTGCTGGTGTGCCTGGGCGCGGCCAATCGCGATCCCGAGATATTCGCCGAACCCGACCGATTCGATCTGACCCGCGGTGCGAGCGGCCATCTGGCATTCGGTCACGGTATGCACGGCTGCCTTGGCGGACAGCTCGCCGAACTCGTCGCCGAAGTCGCCTTCGCGCACCTTCGGACGGTCGAAATGACGCCGCTGGCAGACGAATTCGACTGGCAGGATCACAGTTTCATCGTGCGCGGGTTGCGCAGCCTGCCGGTCCGGATTCGGGACGTGGCATGAGCGGTATTCGGTCCGGCAGTAAGGAATTCGAGATGCCCCCGCGTGAATTGCTTCCCGAGGTCCTGCGTCGCCGCGCCGTCGCCGAGGCGGACCGCACCGCATACATCTTTCTCGACGACAATGGCGAAGAGACCGCCGCCCTGAGCTACGGCGAACTGCATGCCCGGGCGCTGGCCGTCGCCGCGGAGCTCGAATCACGTTGTGCCCCGGGTGATCGTGCGCTGCTGGTGTTTCCGCAGTGCCCGGAGTTCATTATCGCCTACTTCGGTTGCCTGTACGCGGGCGTGGTGGCGGTCCCGCTGAATCCGCCGCGCCGCGCACGGGTTCAGGAGGCGACAATATCGATCGTGCGGGACTGCGCTCCCGCCGCCGTGCTGAGCCTGGAGATGTTCCTCGCGCCATTGCGCGCGGTCTTGGAATCGTATTGTGCCGCCCCGCACTGGCTCGCGGTGGACCGAATGTCCAGCGCCGCAGTTGAATTTGAGCCGACGGCCCGAATCGTGGACGATCCGGCCTTCCTGCAATACACCTCCGGTTCCACCGCCGCGCCCAAAGGCGTCGTGGTCACGCACGGCAATCTGATCGCCAATGAGGAGATGATCCGGCAGGGCTTCGGTCACGACCGCGACTCCACCGTGGTCGGCTGGGCTCCCTTCTTCCACGATCAGGGCCTGATCGGCAATGTGCTGCAACCCCTTTACACCGGCGCGACCAGTATTCTCATGTCGCCGACGGCCTTCATCCGGCGGCCACTGCTGTGGTTGTCGACCATCACCCGGTATCGCGCGCACACCAGCGGCGGCCCGAATTTCGCCTTCGACGCCTGCGTATCGCGGGCCGCCGCCGGACCATTGCCGGAACTGGACCTGAGCAGTTGGCGGGTGGCATTCAACGGCGCGGAGCCGATCCGGCCCGAAACGCTGCGCGCGTTCACGGAAACCTTTGCGCCACACGGCTTCGACGCCGGTGCGTGGTATCCGTGCTACGGCTTGGCCGAGGCGACTCTGCTGGTCACGGGCAGTCCGGTGGGCCGTGGCCCGCGCCTGCTCGAGGTGGACGCGGACGCGCTCGCGCAACGCCGGTATGCCGTCGGCGGCAGGACCAGAACACTGGTCGGGTCGGGACAAGTCCTTACCGGTGAGCAAGTACGCATCGTGGATCCCGAGACCTGCCGCACCTGCCCGCCGGATCGGGTAGGAGAGATCTGGGTATCGGGAAACCATGTCGCCCACGGGTATTGGCGGAACCCCACCGCCACCGCCGCGACCTTCCGGGCCGACGGCTTCCTGCGCACCGGTGACCTGGGCCTGCTGCTGGACGGCGAACTGTATGTGGTCGGCCGGGTGAAGGATCTCATTATCATTCGCGGCCGCAACTACTATCCGCAGGATATCGAGCACACCGCGCAGGCCGCGCATCCGGCGCTGCGGGCCGGCGCTGTCGCCGCATTCGCGATCACCGGCTCCGGTACCGAGAAACTCGTTGTGGTGCAGGAGATTCGGCGCGATATCGAGGCCGATCCCGCCGATATCACCGGTGCGATCAAAGCGGCGGTGACGGCCGAACACGAAGTGGCGGTCGCCGATATCGTGCTTGCCGAGCCGGGCCAGGTGCAGCGCACCAGTAGCGGCAAGATCATGCGATCCGCGGCCCGGGAACGCTACCTGGCCGGTGCGTTCGAGATGTGGACCCCGGCCGCCGACGATCTCACCCAAGCACAGAGGAGCTGATATGCCGACCTGGCAGGCACCGAATCCGGATTTCGCCGCCGTCGTCACGGGTGCGGTGCTGAGCATGCCCGCCGCCCGCCACCTGGGATTCGAATTCGCCCGAATCGCCCCCGGCGAGACCGAGATCGTCCAACCGTTCCGGACCGAACTCACCCAGCACAACGGCTTCTTTCAAGGAGGTATGCTCGGCTCGCTCGCCGATTTCGCGGCGGGCTCGGCCGCGGGCACGCTATTGCAGCCGGGCTGGGTGAACATGACCATCGACTACACGGTGAAAATCCTGGCCGCCGCCAACGGCCTCCGGGTGATCGCGCGCGGGCGAGTGCTCAAACCCGGCGCACTCATCACCTCGGCCGCCGCCGACGTCTACTCGGTCGACAACGAGGGCGAAACCCTCTGTGCCACAGCATTGGTCACCATGCGCAATGTGAGGCTGGGTTAGGTGAACGACTTCGTCTTCGACCCCTTCGCGCCCGGATTCGCCGACGATCCGTATCCGCACTACGCGCGGCTGCGCGCCGAGAGCCCGGTATACGAGCATCTGCTCGGCTTCTGGATACTGTCCAAATACGCGGATGTGGCTGCGCTGCAACGGTCTTCGCACTCCGTCGACGAGGCACGCCTGACCCGCCTGCCGGTGTGGAAGAGCGACAGCGGCACCCTCGGCAAGCGGAACCGGATCATGGGCGGGCAATCCATGCTGGATCAGGACCCACCGGACCACACTCGCCTGCGCCGTCCGGTAGCGAAGGCGTTCACGCGCCGCGCCGTCGAGGATCGGGCGCCGCGCATCCGGGAACACGTCCGGGCGGCCCTGGACCGCATCGCCGAGATCGGTCGCGCGGATATCGTTGCCGAACTGGCCTTTCCGCTGCCCTTCGCGATCATCTCCGAACTGCTCGGCATCCCGGTGCTGGAGCACACTCGGCTGCGCGAACTCACCGGAACCCTGGTGCTCGCCCTGGAACCGCTCGCCGATCCGCAACTGCAGGTGCGGATTCGGGCCGCCAACACCGAACTGCTCGAGCTGGTGGGGGAGTTGGTGCGGTGGAAGCGCGCGCACCCCGGTGATGATCTGCTGACCGCGTTGACGAAGGCCGAGCACGAGGGCGATGAGCTGACCGAGGACGAGTTGATCGCCCAGGTCATGCTGATCTATGTGGCCGGGCACGAGACCACGGTCAATCACCTCGGCGGCGGGCTGCTGGCACTGCTGCGCCATCCCGAGCAGGCCGCGCGACTGCGAGCCGAGCCCGCACTGGCCGGCAATGCGGTGGACGAACTGCTGCGCTATGACACGCCCGTTCACCTGATGCGACGCATCACGATCGAGCCCCTGGTTGTCGGGAAAGGCCGAGATTCCCTCCGGCAGTTGGGTATTGGGGGCGCTGGCGGCGGCCAATCGGGACACCGAATTCTGGGGATCCGATGCCGATGAGCTGCGCATCGATCGACCGATCGCGGCCCAGCACGGTTCGTTCGGGGCAGGCGCGCATCACTGTCTCGGTGCGGCCCTGGTCCGGGTGCAGGGGCGGGTGGCCTTCACCGAATTCGTCCGGCGCTTTCCGGACGCCGTGGTCGATGACGTGCGTTGGAACGGCCGCATCAATGTGCGCGGTCCCGAACAACTCGTCGTCACCGTTTAGCCCAGGAGTCGAGCCATGCCGACCGTTCTCGTCAATGGTGTATCGATCGCGTACTCCGACACCGGAATTCCCGAAGGCCGGGACAGCGCCGAGACCATTGTCTTCGGGCACGGGCTGCTGTTCGGTGGCTGGATGTTCGATCCGCAGGTCGAGGCGCTGCGGCAGCGCTATCGCTGCGTCACCATCGACTGGCGGGGCCAGGGGGATACCCCGCCCACCTCGGACGGGTACGACATGGACACGCTCACCGCGGATGCCGTGGGGTTGATCGGTGCTCTGCGCCTGGCGCCGGTGCACTTTGTGGGGCTGTCCATGGGCGGGTTCATCGGCCTGCGCCTGGCGGCCCGGCACCCCGAACTGCTCCGATCGCTGACGCTGTTGGATACCAGTGCGGCACAGGAGGATTCGGCGAAGATCGGTGAGTACAAGCGGCTCGCGCTCGCGGTGCGGGTGTTCGGGTTCCGGGCGGTACAGCGGCAGGTCGCCCCGCACATGTTCGGGCCCGCCTTCCGCGCCGATCCGGGTGCGCGGCCGATTATCCGGGACTGGGCCGCGCGGCTGCGCCGCCACGATCGCGCCGCGCTCCGCAGAGCCGTGCTTGGTGTCGCCGACCGCAGGCCCGTCGAATCCGAACTCGCCGGCATCACCCTGCCCACCCTTGTTCTGGTCGGCGCCGACGATACCGCCACCCCACCCGCGCGCGCCCGCGAGATCATTACCCGCATACCGGGCTCGCGCCTGGCCGTGATCGAACAGTGTGGTCACAGCAGCACCCTGGAACAGCCCCGGTCGGTCACCGGGCACCTCACCGACTTCCTTGCCGCGTCCGCCTCGCCGCTGATATGAGCCGCGGCGGCGGTTTTCGGCCCGAACCGGGTTACCGCTGATCGGCAGCCGGACGCGGGAGTACCGTCGACTGATGACGCGGAACCGGAGGGGGCGTCCTCGCATCGCCCGGATGGGGGCGCTGCTATCGGCTGTCGCATTGATCGCCGCGGGCTGCGGCGGGTCGAGCCCGGGGGAGCGGGTGAGCGGGAGTTGGCCGCCGGATGCCGGGCGCGGGCCGTGCGCGGTCGACAAACAACCGAACATTCCGGCCGCCATGCGGGACGGGGTGGTGCTCAAATCCGATGTGTACGCCCCGCGTACCTCGGATCAGGTACCGGTGATTCTCATGCGCACCCAGTACGGGAAGGCGGCGGCGCAGATTCAGCCGTATCGGTATCAGACGCCGGAGTGGTTCGCTTCGCAGTGCTATCTCGTTGTGGTGCAGGATATTCGGGGCCAGGGGGAATCCGCGGGGACGTTCACCGAATTCGGGAACGATATGACCGACGGCTACGACACGGTGGAGTGGGCGGCGAGGCTGGCGGGATCCAATGGCAAGGTAGGGATGTACGGATCCTCGTATGTCGGTGCCACACAATGGCTTGCGGCCGTCGGCGCGCCGCCGCATCTGACCACGATCGTGCCCGCCAATACCTCCTCGGATTATTACGACGGCTGGAACTACGAGGGCGGGGCATTCCGGCTGGGCTTCGTCGAACCGTGGGCCATGGGGACGATCGCGAGCACCGCCGCGGTCAATCGCGGAGATACCGGCACCGCCAAGCAATTACAGTCCGACCTTACGAATTACAGTCGCTGGCTGGGCTTTCGGCCGTATCAGCAGTTCCCGCCACTGCATCCGGAGAATCCGGCGGTCGCGTCCTGGTACTTCGACTGGCTCCGGCATTCGACGCGAGACGATTACTGGAAGCAGGTGAGTATTCGCGACCGTTATGCCCAGGTGCAGGTCCCCGTACTGGATATCGAAGGCTGGTACGACGCGTTTCTCGCGGGCGGGGTGGAGAACTTCACCGGTATGGTGGCGAACGGTGGTACGACCGCCGCGCGGGAGAATCAGCGGCTCGTGATCGGGCCGTGGGATCACATCGGCTGGGGCCGGCCGGACTCCGGCACCGGCACCCCGCTGATGGCAACCGCCGGTGCGGCCGGGGACAGTCCGATCAACGAACTCATGCCGGCCTGGTTCGACCACTTCCTGAAAGGCAAGAGCGACAACGTCTCCGGGCATCCGATCGTCGACTACTTCCTGATGGGCGCGAATCGCTGGAAGAGCGCCACCGCCTGGCCGCTACCCGATACCCGATGGACGACGTACTACCTGTCCGGGGCGGGCGGCAATGGAATGCACGGGCGTGCAGGGCATCTCGGTACCGACAAGCCCACGGATCCGCAGCCGCCGGACGGCTACGACTACGACCCGGCCAATCCGGTGCCCAGTGCCGGCGGGCACTCCTGCTGCGGTGCGGGGACCGGGCCGCAGGGGCCGGTCGACCAGTTCGTGGTCGAACAGCGCTCCGATGTACTCACCTACACGACCGATCCGATGGCCGGCGATACCGAGATCACCGGTCCGATCCGCCTGCGGCTGTGGGCGGCCTCCACCGCACCCGATACCGACTTCACCGCCAAGCTGGTCGCGCTCGCGCCGGACGGCAGTTCGGTCAACCTCAACAACGGGATAATTCGGGCCGCCTTCCGTGATTCGCTGGAGCAGCCGTCACCGATCGAACCGGGTCGGTCCTACCAGTACAATATCGACATCTGGCCGACGTCCTACCTGGTCAAAGCCGGATATCGGATCCGCGTCGAGGTCTCCAGCAGTGATTTCCCGCAGTTCGCGCCCAACCCGAATACCGGCGAACCCTTCGGCCTGACCGCCGACTCGCAGATCGCCACCCAGACCATCTACCACGATGCCGAGCACCCCTCGGCCCTCATACTTCCGGTCATTCCGGGCACCGACACCGGGAGCACCCGATTCCCTGTCGGGCACTGACCGTAGACTGCCCGGGAATACCCCTTGCCGGTATTTCAGTCATTCACGACGCCAATAGGAGATCATGTGTGCCAGCGAATTGTCTGTCAGGCCTGCGGTAAGCCCTCCTTCCAGGGCTGCGGCGAGCATGTCGAGGAAGTACTCGGCGATGTGCCTGTCGCACAGCGCTGCGCCTGCGCCAGCACGGGCGGTAGCCGCGGGCTCTTCTCCCGCCAGTAGTCGATCCCGCGATCGCGGCGTGTAGACAGCCGACCACGGCCCGGCCCCACCAGGGCCGGGCACGCGCCGGGAAAAGATCTCCGGAACGGTGTGGCTCAAGAGGATTCGAGAATGCGGGCCTTGGCTCGTTCGTATTCGATATCGCTGAGATGACCCTTGTTGTAGAGGGTGGCGACGCGTTCCAATTTGTCGACCACGGTGTCGTCCTCGCCGGTTCCATCGCCGCGGACCGGGCGATACAGGGGCAGGGCCAGGCGGGGGTGTGCGGGGTCGTCGCGCTCGTAGACGGCGTGGACGGGCAGGTCCAGCCAGGACCGCGCGGCGGGGATTCGGGAGCTGTGCGTGAAGCCGTCCCGGTCGGTGAAGGTCAGCACAGCGGTGCCCACTTCGTCGACGGTTTCATATTTACTCAATCGCGCTGGGGCATAGGGGGTTCCGAGCAGGCGGGGAATAATGCCGATCGTCTTCAGCTCATAGCACAGGGCCAGGGCCGTACCGGCGACGCCCACCCAGCCGGCAATGGTGCAGATGGTGATGGGGGTGGCGTACGCCGTAGGGGGTTGAAGTCCTTCGGCGGCGGCCGCGTGCCACCCGCTCACCGCCGCGAATGCCCCTGTGGTGAGCGCGATTCCGAAGCCCATCATGCGCATGATCGCCCACGCCGTTCCGGTCAGGCCACAGGCGGCGAAGGCTCCGCCGACCAGGAAGATCATCCGCGCGTCATCGGTGGCGCAGCCCTCGCTATCGCAATCCCAAGGGATGTCATGCAATACGTAGGTGCCCTGCCGGATCATCAGCCAAGCGGTGACACCGAGAACCGTCGAGAGAACGAGTAGGGCGGGGGCGGCGATCCGGCCGGGCCCGGGAGAGTCTGGCACGTCCTGATTATGCGGTGGGGCGGCCGTCGGCGCACCCTCCGGTCGCGGGTCCGAACCAGGCCGGAATCACCGCGCGGGCGAAGGCGCTGATGCACTCCGCGGTCGGGCCGGACAGGATTTCACCGGTGAAGTAGATGCCATTGCGCCCCTGCAGGTTCGCGATGCGGTCGAACCAGCCGGCGCGAATGGCGGCGGCGCTCGGATAGGCGGGCCATTCGGCGATGGTTTCGCTGATCAACTCGGGTTCGTGGAAGAGAAACAGGCTCTCCTTCGCCAGCGCCCACGCCTGTGCCTCCGAGAGCGAGCGGTCCGAGTTGCTGAAGCAGACCCAGTACGGGCCCGGATGCTGCTTGTTGGCGGCGGTGACGCGGTGCATGGCCTGCTCGGGATCGGTGTCGGTAAAACTGCCGTACGGATCGATCACCCAGAAGCCCAAGGGCTCAGGGGAGTTCGGCTTACGGGGGAAGCCGATGATCTCCTCGCTGACCTTGATGAGGTAGCTGCGGGTCCAGGCGCGCGGGCAATTGTGCTCGGCGAACAGGTCGTGAATCTCACCGGCGGGGAAGATATCTCGAATCTGTGCGGGGCGTGCGGTGAGTATCACTCGCGAATAGATCGCATCGCCGGTTGTGCCGCCCGCTGTATAGCTGACCCGAATGCCCTCCGGCGCAACAGGTTCGATCGCCGTCACGCGGGTGCCGAGTTCGACCCGAAGCCCATGGTCCTCGCCGATGCGCCGCAGCAGGCTGATGAACCCGTGTCGCAAACTCCGCGTAACCGGTCTGTGTGAACCCATCTGCGCGAGTAGCGATTCCGGCATCCTCGCCAGTAATGCCGCCCGCTGTCCCGGATAGAGCGACAGGATCATTTTCGCCAGCTGTGACACATGCCCGGAGATGTGCGCGTTGATATTGATGACGGTCTCCGCGGGCTGACGCGGGCGTCGCATATTCGCGTAGAGCGTGAGTCCCTGCAGGATCTCGCCGACCAGCGGTGCGTGCCGCGCCCGGTAGGTCTCCCAGGTCTCGCCCGGGACGCGATCGAAGGCGAGCCCGTTCAGTCCGGGACCGCGACTCTCCCGGATCGCCCGCTCGATAATGGTCCATGCCTGGGCGAGTTGATCGGCGGCCTGCTCCGGGGTCAGTTCGTGCAACAGTGGCACGAAATGCGGTGGTACGGCTATGCGTGGTTTGCCGGAGTCGTCCTTGGAGACGAAATGCAGTGCCTCGGTTTGCAGTT
The DNA here is from genome assembly GCF_009649815.1 of Nocardia sp. SYP-A9097. Taxonomy (GTDB): domain Bacteria; phylum Actinomycetota; class Actinomycetes; order Mycobacteriales; family Mycobacteriaceae; genus Nocardia. The sequence continues at coordinate 47,130 of NZ_WJIC01000022.1, read as the reverse complement.
CGACCGGATGGCGGGTGAGGAGCTCATGGATGGCGGTTCCCGCGATATCCGCGCCGAAGTCCTGCTGTATCACCAGGTGGGCTTGGAAATCGTATGTCGCACCGTCGATTTCGGCGGTCTGGCAGTAACCGCCGAGCTCCGCGCCCGCTTCGAGGATGTCGATATTCTCGAACCCCAGCTCGCGTAGCTTCGCGGCCGCCATAATGCCGCTCTGACCTGCGCCGACGATACAGATGCGGTCCGCGAGCTCCACCGGGGCTCCTTCGCGTGGTAGCGACGGGGATGGCATGAGTATGCGCCCTTCGCGGGCAAGAGTCGGACCCTCTGAGTGAAACACGTTCTAGATTTGTGGGCTGCCGGGCCATAGGGTGCTGGGGGATCGGTGTGGGACTCCCCGCGCCGAACTTGGGAAGGAGCTGTCCGGATGGACATCACTGCGGCGGTCGCGCGCGGAGCGCAGGCGCCACTCGCGCTCGAAGCCATCACGCTGGAGGAGCCGCGCGCGCATGAGGTCGTGGTGCGCATTGTCGCGTCCGGTGTCTGCCATACGGATCTGGTCACCAAGAGCGTCTTTCCGGCCGAACTTCCCATCGTGCTGGGGCATGAGGGCGCGGGCATTGTCGAGGCGATCGGCTCCGAGGTCACCGATGTCAAGATCGGCGATCATGTGCTGTTGACCTACAACAGCTGTGGCGAATGCCGTCTGTGCACCACGGGCACACCGTCGTACTGCGAGAACTTCGTCATGCTGAACACCTCCGGCGGGCGGGCGGATTTCACCTCACCGCTGAGCCAGGGTGGTGACCGGGTGATGGGCGCGTTCTTCGGGCAGTCGAGTTTCGCGACGCATGTGCTGGTGTCGCGGCGCAGCGTGGTCGTGGTCGACGACGAGGTGGATCTGGTCGCGAGCGCACCGTTCGGTTGCGGCGTGCAGACCGGGGCGGGTGCGGTCGCCAATGTGATGCGCCCGCAGCCGCACGAGTCGATCGTCATCTTCGGCGCCGGTGGTGTCGGCATGTCCGCGCTGATGGCCGCCCGCGCGCTGGGCGTGGAGAATGTGGTCGCCGTCGACCTCTCCGCCGAAAGGCTCGCTGTGGCGAAGGAACTCGGTGCGTCCACGGTGATCGACGGTGCCGCCGAGGATGTCGTCGCCCAGGTCCAGGCCGCCACCGGAGGTGGTGCGAACTTCGCCCTCGACACCACCGCCGTCAATGCGGTGATCGCCAACGCCCTACTCGCGCTCGCCCCCCGCGGCACCCTGGTGCTGGTCGGCCTGGGCGAGGCGTCGATGGATTTCGAAATCGGCCACCTCACCGGCAATGGCAAAGCCGTCCGCGGTTGCATCGAAGGTACTTGCGACCCACAGGAATTCATCCCCCAACTGATCGAATGGCATCGCGCGGGCAAGTTCCCGATCGAGCGCATCTCCCGCCAATACCCGTTCGACGAAATCAATACCGCCATGCACGACGCCCACACCGGAGCCACCATCAAACCGATCCTGGTTCTCTGAGCAGAACCGGGCAGCGGGAAACTGGGCCGCCGAATCGGATCAATGATCGGCGGCCCAGTCCTCGGTATCGCTGTGGGTGCCGGCGGGACAGCCGTCGGCACCGCGGCCACTCGCCTCGCTCGAACGCGGAAACATCAGTAGGCAGCGCTGTTCGCCGAGTTGCTCGATGCCGGCGGTCACCAGAATTCCCATGGCGCTCCCGGCGACCACCTGCGAACTCGACGAGAAGGTGAGGTCGCCGGTGACTCCCTTGAAACTCTGTCGCAGCGCCAGAGCGACCGCGATCCGGTCGAGTGCTTCACCGTGATGATTCGGGCGCAGTAGCAGCGCCCGCTGCACTGCGGCTTCGAACATTCCGACCGCGTCGTACGCCAGCCCGGTACGGTCTCCCGGCCACAATGGTTTGTAGGTCTGTTCGAGGTCGGGCACCGCCGGATTTACGCTGAGACGTTTGATTTGGGTGCAGAAGCCCAGGAATTCCACCGACTGAACTTCGTTGCCCACATTCGCGCCGCCCTCCATACAGGTGCGCCCGCTCAGGATGACCCGGGCGCCCTTGGCGACATAGCGAACGGTCAGATTCGCCGGTAATCCGTTGGTCGCGTTGGGATCGGCGATGAGCCGGGTCACGGTGTCGCCACCGAGGATCTCGGGCAGATTGTCGGACTGGCACCCTTTGGTGACGGCTCGGCCGAACGCGCCGAAATCTTCGTTGCGGCCGGCGAAGAACAGCAGCGTATGACGATCGAAAGTGTCTGTCTGGCATGGTGATTGCGTATTCGACAGCATTGTCTGGTCTGACCAAGTCACCCTGTCCGCGTCGATTCGCCGGGTGGCGAGTTCCTGACGCAGATCCTCCACCAGCGAATTGACATAGATGTCATTGGGATCGTCCGGGTAGTAGATCCGCACGCGATTGTAGATCCGCTGCCCGGTCTCGGGCTTATCGCGCGGAACGCGCGCGCCCTGGACATAATCCGCGATCAGCTGAGCTTGGCTTCGATTCGCCGGTACCTCCTGTAGATACAGCTTCGAGGCATCGGGTAGTTGATCGGCCGACAGGGTGGTCGCGACCATCGGGACTCCCAGTCGGCCGAGCTTGGTCACCGCGTCGAGCGTTACCTTCGTGCTGCGGTCCAGTCCGATGACCCCGAGTACTCCCGGATCGTCGCGGAGCAGCTTCGCCAGCATATGGTCGACAACCCAGGCGGACTGCTTCATGGCGACACCGCCATTGGCGACAATGATGCGCACCAGTGGCAGTGAGGAATCCTGTTGAGAATTGAGTCTGCGCTGTTCCAGCGCGAGACCGGCCAACTCCTCGACCACCCCGCGTGGGTATCTGGTGCTGTCGCTGTAGGTGAGGCCGGCGAAATAGACGAGCGAGATCAGCTCCCGTCGCTCATCGGCGGCGTGCTTTTGTTTGGCAAGTCCGTTCTGCTCGAACACTTCCCGCTGCATTGCGGTGAGGGCGGCATCACCGGAGAAGACGCGCTTGGCATTGTCGCTGTAGCCGAGACATTCGCCGGCATGCTCCTGTACCGCGATGTCCTTCGTCCACGGCCACTCGGCGCAAGGCACATTTCGTAGGGCGGGCACGGTGATCACCGCGGCGGTGAGCAGGGCGGAGAGCGGAATCAGAACCGCCAGCAGTACAAACCATTTCCTGGCCGCGAGCGGTGGCGCGGGCGGTCGGGCCAGGTGCGGATCGATGCCGGTGAACTGCCGCGGTGGACCCTCGATATGGAACAACAGCAGCCAGGCGTACGCCCAGCGGTTCCGGCGCATGTTCTCGATCTCGAATTGCCAGCGTCGCAGCGGATCAGTGGATCCGGGCAGGCCGTAATCGCGGCCGAGCTCATCCAATGGCATGCGCGGCGGTTGGATGTCGAGGGCGTCGAGGTCGTAGGTCTCTTTGCCGAACGGTTTGTAGTCGAGCCGCGCGATGATCACCAACGGATCGAAAAGTCCGGTCTCATTGCGGATTTCGGTGACCCAGCGCAGTAGGTCGGCGCCCGCGCTGTCCTCGGTGAGATTCTCGATGAGCGCGATCGGATACGCGGTGCGCCGCCAGCTGGAGGGGCGCCAGATCCGGCGCCGGTAAGCGGCACGCAGGTCCGCGAGGAACGCGTGCACCAGCAGCTTCGCCACCTGCTCGGCATTCTCGCGCTCCCGATGCGGTTCGGTCAGGCGGGTCGCGAAAGCCAGGAAGTTGTCCGACAATTCCGGCGCCATGTACCGCTGGTGCATGAACCATCGGCTCTCGCTGGAGAATCCGGGCACTACGCCGCCGATGAACATCCAGAGCCGCAGCACCGGCCACAATGACAGCAGGGCGGCGGCGAACTTTTCGACAACCCCGCCGAGTAGCCCACTCACCGGACCGATCGGCGGCACCAGCGAATTGCCCCGCAGCAGTCGCGGCAGCCGCCGTCGCAGTTCGTCGGCCGCGATATCGGCTTGGGTGTCCGGCAGGTGCTGGCGGGTGATCCAGTCGGCGACTCGATAGCGCGGGAATCGAATCGGGCCCATCGCGGTGCCGTAGGAGGAGATGTCGTTCGCCAGCTTATTGAGGACTCGCAGGTAGGGAAGTTTGGCCTGCTCGCCGTCGAGTTCGTACACGCCCGCGCCGGTCGTGTCCTCGGCAATGACCTTGACGTCGGCCAGGCCGCGCGGAACAGTGCGCCCATGCCCGGTTCCGAGCCAGCCGTTCACATTCGGGAGTGGTGAGGTTGTCCTGAGATCCTCGGTGACCAGACAGATCATCGGCCGGGGTAGTGGCCGCCGGCGGCGGAGCAGGGTCGGCAGTACCCGCGGCCGCTCGTCCGGCACCACGAGTGTGCGTAGCAGTCCGTACAGCTTGCCGAGATCGATCGTTGCATTCGGCATAGGTCAGCCCCTCCCCGGGCGGAAACAGCGGTGACTCACTCCTGTGCGTGTCAACGGGACTGTACCGGGTCGGGAATGCCGATATGCCGCAATGGAATTGGTAACCACCGATTTACGCATTGGGCTGCGGGCGACACATCTCTACTTCACACTGAGCTCCTGGCAGACGCCGTGTGCGGGCGGCGTTTTCACTCGGGAGTTATATATGAGCGAGATCCAGCGCCAATCCGATGATGAACGACGGTTAGCCGAGCTCGGTTATAAGCAGGAACTGGCGCGGTCGTGGTCGGGGTTTTCGAACTTCGCCATCAGTTTCACGATTGTGTCGATCCTGACCGGTGGGCTCGCGAGCTATGGGATCGGATTGGCCAATGGCGGGCCGATCACCATGGCTTGGGGGTGGCCGCTGGTCTCGCTCATGGTGTTGTTCGTGGGGCTGGCCATGGCCGAATTGGCCTCGGCGTACCCGACTTCCGGCGGGTTGTACTGGTGGGCCGCGGAGTTGGGCGGGCCGATCTGGGGGTGGTTCACCGGCTGGTTCAATCTGATCGGGCAGATCGCGGTGACCGCCGCAATCGATTACGGCGCAGCGATTTTCACCACCGTGGTGCTCAATGTGATCGGGCTGGACATCGGAACCGACCGCACCGCAATCTTTTTGGTGTTCGCCGCCATCCTGATACTGCACGCGGTGCTCAATGCCATCGGCCCGCATCTGTCCGCGGTCATCAATAATATTTCCGCCTGGTGGCATGTGGGTGGCGTCGCGATCTTCGTGCTGGTGCTCGGGATCGGCGCGGAACACCATCAGAGCGTGGGGTTCGTCTTCACCCAGACCGTCGACAACTCCGCGGTCGGATTCGGCGGGGTGACCTTCAGCTTCCTGCTCGGATTGCTGCACGCGCAGTACACCTTCACCGGGTATGACGCCTCGGCGCATATGTCGGAGGAGACACACGATGCCTCGCGGATGGCGGCGAAGGGGATTATCAACACCATTATCGTCTCGGCGGTCGCCGGATATCTGCTGATCATGGCGGTGACCTTCGCGATCCCGAACCTCGATGACGCCCTCGATCCGACCAAGAACAGCGGTTATCCGGTGATCTACATCCTGGAGAACTCGCTCAATTCGTTCTGGTCCGGGCTGTTGCTGATCATTGCCGCCATCGCCCAATTGTTCTGCGGCTACGCCTCTGTCACCGCGGCATCGCGCATGCTGTTCGCCTTCTCCCGCGACGGCGCGGTGCCGGCTTCGGCGCTGTGGTCGAAGCTGTCGACGCGCAAGGTCCCGGTGAACGCGGTGCTGTTCGTGTCGGTCTTCGCGTTCATCCTGCTGATTCCGTCGATGCTGGTGCCCGCCGCGAACGCCCCCACCGCGTATGCCGCCGCTACCTCGGTCGCCACCATCGGCCTCTATATCGCCTACGGCATTCCGATTCTGCTGCGGCTGCTCAATGGCAGCCGATTCCATACCGGCCCTTGGCAACTCGGGCGCTGGTACAAGCCGATCGGCGTGATCGCGCTGATCTGGATCGTCTTCATCAGCCTGCTGTTCATCCTGCCCATGGATGATCGCGGCTACCCGTGGAACGCCGAATTCACCTGGAATGCGGTGAATTACGCGCCGATCGCCTTGGTGGGCGTGGTGGGCGCGATCGCCATCTGGTGGTTCGCGTCGGCCCGGCGCTGGTTCACCGGGCCGAAGCGCACTGTGGCGGAGCCGCCGGGAGCCGAAACCCCCGTCGGCGCCTGACTTCACAGCGGGGTCACGTACGCCCCGGAGATTCCGCCGTCGACCAGGAACTGCGAGGCGGTAATGAAGGAGGAGTCGTCGCTGGCGAGAAATGCCACGGCAGCGGCGATCTCCTCCGGCTCGGCGAATCGACCGGCCGGAATATGCACCAGTCGCCGTGCGGCACGCTCGGGATCCTTGGCGAACAACTCCTGCAGCAACGGGGTATTCACCGGTCCGGGGCACAGTGCGTTGACCCGGATTCCATTGCGGGCGAACTGAACTCCGAGCTCGCGGCTCATCGACAGCACGCCACCCTTGGAGGCGGTGTAGGAGATCTGCGAGGTCGCCGCGCCCATGACCGCGACGAAGGACGCGGTATTGATCACCGAGCCCTTACCGCGCTCCAGCATGTGCTGGATCGCGTACTTGCTGCACAGATACACCGAGGTCAGATTGACCTCCTGCACCCGCCGCCAGGCGTCCAGCCCGGTGGTGAGAATCGAATCATCCTCGGGCGGTGAGATTCCCGCGTTGTTGAACGCGATATCGAGACCACCGTAGGTATCCACCGCGGTCCGGAAGAGCGCCTGTACCTGCCCCTCGTCGGTGACATCGACCTTCACATAGAGTCCGCCGACCGCGGCCGCCGCGGCCTCACCGGAGGTGGCATCGATATCGGCGACAACGACTTTCGCGCCCTCCTGGGCGAAACGCTTGGCGGTGGCGAGCCCGATACCACTGCCGCCGCCGGTGACGACCGCGACTCGATCCTGTAAGCGCTGCAAGGTATCTCCTTAATTGTCGGTGGCGATGAAGACGTTCTTGGTCTCGGTGAAGGCGCGCGCGGCGTCCGGCCCGAGTTCGCGACCCAAGCCGGACTGTTTGAAACCGCCGAAGGGCGTCCAATACCGCACGGATGAGTGCGAATTCACCGACAGGTTCCCGGCCTCGACACCGCGTGCGACCCGCAGCGCCCGGCCGATATCGGAGGTCCAGATGGAGCCGGACAGGCCGTATTCGGAGTCATTGGCAATGCGCAGCGCATCGGCCTCATCATCGAACGGCAGCACGGCCACCACCGGACCGAACACCTCCTCGGTAAGAATCCGGTCGTGCGGGGTCGAGGGCAGCACAACCGTTGGCGGGAACCAGAATCCGGGGCCGTCGGGGCGTGCTCCGGTGAATGCCACCTTGGTCGAGGGCTCCAGGAATCCGGCCACTCGCTCGCGATGCGCCGCCGAGATGAGCGGTCCCATCTCGGTCGCCGTATCGGCCGGATCGCCGACCCGCACGCCCTGTACGGCCGGTTCCAGCAGCTCCAGGAATCGGTCGAAAACATTGCGCTGCACCAGAATTCGCGACCGCGCGCAGCAGTCCTGCCCGGCATTGTCGAAGACACCGTAAGGCGCTGTGGCGGCGGCCTTCTCCACATCCGAATCGGCGAATACGATATTGGCGCTCTTACCGCCCAATTCGAGGGTGACCCGCTTCACCTGCTCGGCGCAGCCGGCCATAATGCCGCGCCCCACCTCGGTGGAGCCGGTGAAGACCACCTTGCGCACCGCCGGATGGGTGACGAACCGCGCGCCCACCACCGAACCCTTACCCGGAATCACCTGAAAGACGTTCTCCGGCAAGCCGGACTGAAGAGCGAGCTCACCGAGCCGGATAGCCGTCAAAGGCGTCAGCTCCGCCGGTTTGAGCACCACGGTATTCCCCGCCGCGAGCGCGGGGCCGAAACCCCACGCCGCGATCGGCATGGGGAAGTTCCACGGCACGATGATCCCGACGACACCGAGCGGTTCGTGAAAGGTGATATCCACCCCGCCCGCGACCGGAATCTGATTGCCCAGCAGGCGTTCCGGCAGTCCGGCGCTGTAGTGCAGCACATCGCGCACATTGCCCGCCTCCCAGCGTGCGTTGCCGATGGTGTGGCCCGCATTGCGCACCTCGAGCTGCGCGAGGTTCTCCAGATCGGCGTCGACGGCCTCGGCGAACCGGCGCAGCATTCGCGCGCGGTCACCGGGTGCTATCGCGCGCCAGCCCGGCAGCGCCTGCCGGGCTCGTTCGATGGCCGCGTCCGTCGCGACGAGATCGGCCAATTCCACTGTGGCCACGACCTTTTCGGTCGCGGGATTGATGACCTGGGTCGTTGTCACCGAGTGCGCTCCCTTCCGAATTGTGCGGCCTGTTCCACCAATGCCCGCATGAGGCGGTCATCGGCCGGGTTCTCCTCCGGATGCCATTGCACGCCGACCAGGAACGAGCCGTCCGACTCGGCCGCCTCGATGGTGCCGTCGGGGGCGTGCGCGGACGCGGTGAGCCCGGGGGCCAGCGCATCGATCGCCTGATGATGGTGACAGTGCACCTTCACCTCCTGGCCCGCGATGGCCGCCACCCGGCTGCCCGCCGTGGTTCGGACGGTCGTGACCCCGAATGCCCCGGGGGTGCGGGCATGATCGGTATGCCCGAGCGCATCCGGAAGATGCTGCAGCAGAGTGCCGCCCATCGCGACGTTCACCAATTGCAATCCGCGGCAGATCGCGAGCACGGGCATCTTCGCGGCCCGTGCGAGTTCGAACAGCCCGAACTCGGATTCGTCCCGGTCCGGCCGGATGCCCAGGGTCGCGGGGTCCGGCTCGGCGGCGTATCGGGACGGATCGATATCCGCGCCGCCGGTCAGCACCAGGCCGTCGAGCCGCTCGATCAGCTCCGGTCGCGCGATTCCGGTGGGCGGCAACAGAACCGGGATACCACCCGCGCGCTCGGTCATATCCACATACGTGCGCGCGAGCACCGCGGCGTCGACCTCCCAGTGCCCGAAGCGGGTGCGCTCGGAATAGGTGGGCAGCCCGATCAGTGGCCGCCTGGCCGGTAAGGAGCTCGCCGAAACCTCGGGGCCGCTCGCACTCTCAGAGTCGTTCGAAACCACGCACCCGCTCCCAATCGGTCACCGCCGCGTCATAGGCGTCGAGTTCGACCTGCGCCGCATTGCGATAGTGCCGCACCACGTCCTCACCGAACGCCCGCTGCGCGACCTTGCTCTCACCGAACAGCCGCGCCGCATCCCGCAGCGTATGCGGAACCCGCGGCCGCTGCGACCGGTAGGCATTACCGTGGAATTCCGGTTCCAGGGGCAGCCGCTGTTCGAGTCCATACAATCCGGCGGCGATCGAAGCCGCCACGGCGAGATACGGATTCACGTCCCCGCCCGGCACCCGATTCTCGAATCGCAGTGACGGCCCGTGCCCGACCACGCGCAGTGAACAGGTCCGATTGTCCCGGCCCCACGCGACCGCCGTCGGCGCGAAACTACCCGCCTGAAAACGCTTGTACGAGTTGATATTAGGCGCGAGCAGGTAGGTGAACTCGCGCAGGCAATCCAATTGCCCGGCCAGGAAGTGCCGCATCAGTGGCGAGCCGCCATCCGCCTCCGCGCCGGCGAACACCGGATTACCTGCCTCATCCCGCAGGCTGAGGTGGATATGGCACGAATTCCCCTCACGCTCATTGTATTTCGCCATGAACGTGAGGCTGCGGCCCTCCTGCGCGGCGATCTCCTTGGCCCCGGTCTTGTAGATGGTGTGGTTGTCGCAGGTGATCAACGCCTCGTCGTACTTGAAGGCGATCTCATGCTGTCCGGGATTGCACTCGCCCTTGGCCGACTCGACATACATTCCGGCCCCGGACATTTCATTGCGAATACGCCGCAGCAGCGGTTCGATCCGGGCCGTGCCGAGCATGGAGTAGTCGACGTTGTACTGGTTCGCGGGCGTCAGATCCCGATAGCCGCCGCGGAACGCCGACTCGTAACTATCGTCGAAGACCAGGAATTCGAGCTCGGTGCCGACATAGGCGCGCAATCCGTGCTCGGCCAGCCGGTCCAGCTGTGCCCGCAGCACCTGCCGCGGCGATGCCACCACCGGCTTCCCGCCCGAATCCACCTGCTCCACATCGCAGAGCACCAGCGCGGTCCCCGGCCACCACGGGACCAGCCGCAGGGTGGTCAGATCCGGCCGCAGCACGAAATCCCCGTACCCGGTCTCCCAGGAGGACATGGCGTACCCGTCGACCGTGGTCATCTCCACATCCACGGCGAGCAGATAGTCACATGCCTCGGTGGCGTGATCGAGCACCTCCTCCACGAAATACCGTGCCGAACAACGCTTTCCCTGTAATCTCCCCTGCATATCGGTCATGGCCACCAGTACGGTGTCGATCGCGCCCGCCTCGACCTGCCCCACCAGCTCCGCAACACTCAGCATTCCGGCTCGCATCCGTGACCCCTCTCGACATCAACTGCCCCACGCTAAGCGAAGCGGTGCCACACCGTGCCCGAATCCGCAAGGAGATCAGGGAGCGTCGGGGAGCGCCGGGCCGGACGCGGCGCTCGATCCAATCCGCCAGTGTGACCGACTTCCGGCTGCCCGTCGCACCGCTGACCAGCGCCACTCGGATGGAATCCGAGCGCAGTACCCGATCGAGGAGGCTCAACTTCGCTTGATAATCGCTGTTCGGAGGCCCTGTGACTACCCGGCCAGGGTGAGTCGGGGCGCCTCTGTGGCGGGTCCGAAGCGGTATGCCGCGTCGATTACCTCGGCGTCGTGCCGGGGCCACAGGCGCGCGGCCGTGGTAAGGCCCATGGCGGCAATCACGGCCAAGATTACCCAGGTGGTGGTGAACCCGGCGGTGGTGGTCAGCCATCCGGTGATCGGGTAGGTGAGCAGCCAGGCCAGGTGTGACAGGGAGAACTGCGCCGCGAAGAGGGCGGGACGATCGGCGGGTGCTGCCGAGCGGCGCAGCAGCTGCCCGGTCGGGGTGAGGATGGCGGCGGTGCCCGCGCCCACCAGCGCCCACACCACTATTGCTGCGGCCCAACGCCATTCGCCGGAGTCGGCGGTCGAGAGGGCGATGGCGGTGACGAGTCCGGTGATCAGAGTCGCCGCGCCGGTCAGCATGACCGGACGGGCATCGACTCGATCCAGCAGCCGGGGGAGTGACAGCGCGATGAGCATGGTGCCGAAACCATTGGCGGCCAACAGCATTGCCACACCGGTCTGGGTGCCGCCGAGGGTATCGCGGACATAGTTGACGGTATTGACCATGATGACCGAACCGGCCGCCGCTACAACGAGATTCAAGCCGAGGAGTCCGCGCAGTCGTGGGGTCACGGCGAAGATACGCAGGCCGACGGTGATCCGGTCCCGGAAATCGGCCTGGCTGGTCGCGCCCGCATCCGGGATTCGAGTGGTGAGCACCAGTACGGCCGAGAACGCGAATCCGATTGCGGTGCCGACGAACAGCCAGTGGAAGCTGATCACCAGCAGTGCCGCCGCGGCCAGCATGGGGCTCAGCAGGGTCTCCATGGTCGCGGCCAGTTGTGCGGCCGATAGTGCGCGGGTGTAATCGCGCTCATCGGGCAGGATATCGGGGATGACCGCCTGATAGGTGGGGGTGAAGGCCGCCGACGCGGTCTGCAGCACGGCGATCAGTATGTAGATCTGCCAGATCTGGTCGATGAACGGCAGCGCCAGCACCACCGCGCCGCGAATCACATTGAGCCCGAACAGGAAGGTCCGGCGCGGGAGGCGATCGGCGTAGGCGCCCACAATCGGCGCGACCGTCACATAGACCAGCATTTTGATGGTGAGCGCGGTGCCCAGCACGGCGGCCGCCTCGGACCCGGCGAGCTCATAGGCGAGCAATCCCAGTGCGACGGTGGTCAATCCGGTGCCGAACAGTGCCGACACCTGAGCGGTGAACAGTCGCAGGTAGTCGCGGTGCCGCAGTAGTGAGGTGAACATCGGACGGTCCCTCCGATCCGCGCCATCGGGCGAATCCCGGTGGCGCGGACACGAATTCAGCCTTCGGCTACCCGGTAGCCGAGCTTCTCGATGGTGGTCTGAATCAATGCGCCGTCGGCCCCGCCCGCCCCGATAACACTCATCCGGCCGGTGGCGAGCTCGATCTGAACGCCGTCGATGCCGGAGAGTTTCCCGATCGCGGCCTCGACCTTGCCGACGCAACCACCACAGGTCACACCCGAAAGCGTGTACGTACTGATATCCGTGCTGTTGCTCATGGCCGTTCTCCTTGCGTCCCACGGGCTTTCCCGTCGAGGCGGTACCTCCGCCGCGACCGACTATAAACCCATACCCCCTAGGGGTATCAACGTGATCTAGATCATGTGCGTGTTGGTCCTCCGACTCGGCACACGCCTACCCGGGCCAATTCCGCTGGACTACCGTCGATCTCGTGGCAGTCCTCGATCTTGAAGCGCAGCGCAAGGCTCTACTCGACCAAACCGAGCGGCTGGCCGATCTGGTCCGTGGTTCCGACCCGCACACACCGATCCCGACCTGCCCCGGTTGGACCCTGGCCGATCTGCTCATCCACCTCGGCGGCGGCCATCATTGGGCCGCGACAATGATCACCGACCGTGCCACAACACGACTCAGCCGCGAAAACACCCCGCACCGCATGCCACCGGCCGACCCCGAGCAAGCCGATGAATGGCTTCGCCACACCGCCCGAACAGTGTTGGACGCGGTCGACACCACCGGCACCGAAGTCCCGATCTGGACACCGATCGGACCGATGCTCCCCGCCCGCTGGTGGATTCGCCGACGCCTGCACGAGGCAACCGCACACGGTGCGGACGCCGCACTCGCACTGGGCCACGACGTGACAATGGCACCCGAACTGGCCGCCGACGGACTCTCCGAATCACTCGAAATCCTGCAGACCGCACTGGTTTTCACCGCCCGATCCGTACCGGGCAACTTGACGGCGCCCCTCCCCGGCGGTGAGATTCTCACCCTGCACGCCACCGACGCCACCCGCGCACACCCCCGCGACTGGACGATTCGCCCCGCCGGCGACACGATCGAATGGAATCACGACCCCACCCCCGGCACCATCACCATCCACGGATCCGCCGTCGACCTCTACCTCACTATGCTGCGCCGAATCCCCGCCGACACCACCCGCCTGGACATCACCGGCGACCGCGACATCCTCACCCACTGGCTCCAGCGCACAGTTCTCTGAGCACGTGCGTACAAGCTCTGCGGCCTGCGCTCAGGGAGGACATTCGGCCAGGAAGGGTTGTACCCGGGGCCTTCGTAGCAGAGTTGGGCGGATTACCCTGAGCCTCAGCGGGGTTCGGAGGAAGGCCAAGATTCTTCGGAGTGGGAACCTCGCCTGCCGTACCCGACTTTCGCTCCCCCTTTGGGAGCCGCCCTCTCGCCTCCCAGCCTGGCCCGATGGCCGTGGGAACCTTCTCGAGACAAAGACCCCGAAACACCCGCGCGACACGCAGATATGAAACTGGACAGGCGATCACCGGGAACTGAGCGTTGGATTTCGAGCCAAATCCAACGCTCAGTTCCCGGTGATCGCTTGACCAAGTCTTGGGTGGGGGTTGACTCTTGTCTTGAACGCCGCCGGAACGTGCTGTGGCGCAGGGTATTCGGCTGCGAAAGGCCCCGGCTATTCCCGGGCGACGCGAAGGAATTCGTCTCCTGGGGGGCGGTTGACCGGCCGGATGAGGGCATCTGGGCGTGGTGAAATATTGTCGGTGATTGTGACAGGCAATGGTGATGGGATGCGCGGTAGTCGTGGGTAAGGCGAATCGTAAACATCGTGCGGCCAAGCGGGTGTCGCAGAGTGACGCTGATTTGTGGGTGGCGCAGGGGGTTCCGGTGGATCGGGAACCCAGTGCGGGGGAGATCGGGAATGCGATTATGGCCGCTGCCATGCAATCGGCGCAGGGCGGGGTGGGGGGTAAGACAGCGCGGGGTGATTCGGGGATCGCCAAACGGTTCGGTGTGCTGTTTGCTGGTGCTGGAGCGCTGACCGGCGAAGTGGGGTATGGCACGCAATTGGCTGGTCAGCGCATTATTGGTAGGGCATTTGAGTATGGCTGGCTGCCTGCGGATATCGCTCAGGCGGCGCAGCGGCGGACTGATGCGTTCGTCTCCGGATTTCTGATCGATGTGATCGCCGGCTATGTGCGGCCATTCGCGGCCGGCACCGTTCACGAGACCTGGCATGCGCAGTTCGGGGAATTGGGGGCGGACGTGTGGTGGTCGGAGTCGGCGACGCATATTTCGCAGTGGGCGGCGAAGCATATGTTGACCGCCGAGGAGGCGATGACCGCCGTTGTCGAAGCACTGGCGCTGCTCCTTCTGCTGCCGAAAATGGAATTGATCAGGCCGTTGCCGGGCACCGCGAGACCGCAATCCGATGTGCCGCATCATGTCGACGAGAAGGTGCTCGGTCGTGTGCGAGGGTTGCTCGCCAAGGCCGAATCGACGTCCTTTCCCGAAGAGGCGGAGGCACTTTCGGCCAAGGCACAGGAGTTGATGACCAAATATGCGGTTGATCGGGTGTTGGTCGATGCCGATACCTCCGCCGTCGATCTGCCGGGTGCCCGCCGAATTTGGCTCGATACGCCGTATACCGATGCCAAAGCGCTGCTGATCGACGCGGTCGCCAATGCCAATCGCAGCCGCGCGATCTTCATGTCGGACTGGGGATTTGTCACGATCGTCGGCGATGACGCCGACCTCGACGCGGTGGAAGTGCTGTCCACCTCGCTGCTCGTCCAAGCCACCCGGGCAATGATCGGCATCGACAATAACGAGACCCGCACCGACGCCCGCACCTTCCGAAAAGCGTTTCTGGTGGCCTACGCCACCCGCATCGGTGAACGCCTCGCCGCCGCCACCGCGGCAACCATCGCGCAATCCGCTGCCCCGGAACGCCTCCTGCCAGTGCTGGCCTCCCATCAACTCGCGGTGGACAACGCCTTCGAAACCCTCTTCCCGCAATCCCGCAGCCGCGGCATCACCATTCGCAGCGCCGAAGGCTGGGATGCCGGGCGCGCCGCCGCCGACCGCGCCCGGCTCGACGCGCGCCGCACCCTCGACAAGTAAGGGAATTCTCGGGGTTCCTGTGGGACCTGCGAGCGATGCGCGCCGCCGCCGGTTCGTGTGAGCCTGCAGGTATGACTTCGATGCTGAGGGTCCGGCGAATCGTAGTGAGCGGCGTGGCGCTGGCGTGCGCACTCACCGCATGCGGCTCCGGAGCGGATTCGGCTGCGCCGCAACCACTCTCCGACAGTGCCCGCACCGAGGTGCGGCGTGCGCTGGACGCGGCGGTCGCGGCCGGCACACCCGGGGTGCAGGTGGTCGTCACCGAACACGGGCAAACCTGGACCGCCTCAGCCGGAGTGGCCGATATCGCGACCGAAGCCGCATTCCCCGATAATGCCAAGGTTCGAGTCGGCAGCAATACCAAGGCCTTCGTCGCCACAGTGATGATGCAATTGGTGGCCGAAGGAAAAGTGGAACTCGACGCACCGATCGAGCGATACCTGCCGGGCGTAGTTCAAGGCAACGGTATCGACGGAAATCACATTACCGTGCGAAATCTCATGCAGCACACCAGCGGTCTACCCGAATACCTCGAATTACCGCAACTCGACGGCGATTACGACACCCTGCGCACTCAACATTTCGACTCCGCCGAGCTGATCCGTGCCGCACTCGCCAGTGGCCCCGCACATTTTCCACCGGGGGAGAAGGCCGAATACAGCAATACCAACTACCTCATTGTCGGAATGCTGGTGGAACGACTGACCGGCCACCTCTTCGCCGAGGAAGTCACCCGCCGGGTTATCGAACCCCTTGGCCTGCAATCCACCTACCTCCCCGCGGCAGGCGAAATCGACCTCCGAAACCCGCACTCCGCCGGCTACGAAATCGTCGAGGGCAAACCCGTCGACGTCACCCAACTCGATACCTCCTGGGCAGGCGCTGCCGGTGCCCTGGTCTCCACCGGCACCGACCTGAACCGCTTCTTCACCGCCCTGCTTTTCGAAAAGCTCCTCCAACCGGCCCAATTGGCCGAAATGCAACGCAACCCCAAACCGCTGACCAACCGTCCCGCCGGGATGGACTACGCCCTGGGTCTGGCCCGCCTGACCGTCCCCTGCGGCAAAGAGGTCTGGGGCCACGGCGGTTCCATCCCCGGCTTCCGCACCCACGACGGCATCACCTCCGACGGCCGCGCGGTAACCGTGCTGGCAAACCTCCGCGCCGTGGACCCGGCGGCCACCGCAGCCGTGCAACACGCCTTCGACACGGCGATCTGCGAATAGCTTTCGCGAACGGTCGGGAAGCGCGTTTGCGCACCTGGAAGACGTTCGGGCAGGCTGCACTTCGGGGCAGTATTCGATCGATCTGATCGGTACGCCCCGAAATCGGCTCTCCTGTAGGTAATCTCGATGCAATGGGACAACGTGCACCATTCGCGCTGGCCGGCATTGTTCTGGCCGCCTTGTGCGCGGTCATCACGCCGCGGGCCACTGCCGATCCGGGGTTACCCGCGGTGGGCGGAAATTTTCTGTGGGGTGTGTCCAGCTCCGGTTTTCAGAGCGAAGGCGCTGCGCCGGACAGCAATTGGAGCCGCTACGCCGCCTCCGGCCGAGCCGAGGATTACCGCAATTCGGTCGACTTTCTGCATCGCTACGGTGAGGATATCCAGAACGCGGCCGACCTCGGTGTCGGCGTCTACCGGATCAGCGTGGAATGGGCACGGGTACAGCCGAATCCGGGTGAATGGGATTTCTCATTCTACGACAACCTGATTGCGCGGATACGCGCGGCCGGAATGCGCCCGATGATCACCCTCGATCACTGGGTATTCCCGGGCTGGGCGGTCGATCGCGGTGGCTGGCGCAATCCGGGCATGGTCGAAGATTGGCTCACGAACGCGCGCGCCGTGGTGGACCGCTACACGGGGTCCGATCCGCTGTGGGTCACCTTCAATGAACCGCTCGCCTATGTGGCACAGGAACAACGGATCGGCGATATCGGCGCACTCGACGGGCCGGCCATGCTCGATCGGATGGTCACCGCACACCGAGTCATCTTCGACCACATTCATGCCCGGCAGCCCAATGCGATGGTCACCAGCAATATCGGCTACTCGGCAATCGGCGCGGCCCAATCCGATGCGTCCTTCGTCGATCGAATCGCCGATAAACTCGACTACGTAGGAATCGATTACTACTACGGCGGATCCCTGTCCAAGCCACCGAATCTGGCTGCGCTACTGACCAATCAACCGTCGAGCCTCATTCTGGAGCCCGAGGGCATCTATTACGTGCTCCGCAGGTACGCACAGAAATTCCCGGGCCGGCCGCTCTACATTGTCGAGAACGGTATGCCCACCGACAATGGCTCACCCACCACCGACGGTATGACCCGCCCGGACAATCTGCGCGACACCGTCTACTGGCTGCAACGCGCCAAGGCGGACGGGATGAACGTCATCGGCTACAACTACTGGAGCATCACCGACAACTACGAATGGGGCAGCTACGCACCACGTTTCGGCCTCTACACCGTGGACGTCACCACCGACCCCGGACTCGCCCGCCACCCCACCGCCGCGGTGGACACCTACCGCGACATCACCGGCGCGGGTGGCGTCCCCACGGGGTACCTGCCCACCCGCGCCCCGGCCCTGTGCTCCATCCAGGACCTGCCCTCGAGCTGCCTCAACCCGGTCGCCGTACCGGGGCGCTGACCATTCCCGATCGGCGAATACCCCTCCGCCACTACCGAATTGGCATCGTCCGGGAAATACATCTGCGTCACCAGCCGCTGGGTGAACGACAATCCGAACAGCGAGAAGTGAATGTGCGCGGGCCGCCACGCATTGTGGTGATTGCGCCACGGATACGCACCCCGCTTGACGGTGGTGAATGATGGCGCAGCGCCGTGGACTTGTACTCGGGAGCGTCCAGCGGCGGATGTGTGCCCGGCGGATCACGCCGGAAACCGTGCGTTGTCATGAGGCCGCCTTCAGCGCCCGCAGCGCCGCCAATTCCGTATCGGTCGGGGCGAGACTGGTTCGCAGATCGACCGCGACCTGCAAATCCCAGCCCGTCGCCGCACGCACCTGCTCGACCTCGATACCCGGATGAACGGCGGTGAGCACCAGCTCACCCGATGGATCCGGTTGCAGGACACCGAGATCGGTGATCACCAGCGTCGGCCCCCGGCCGCGCACCCCGAGTTTGGTGCGCTCGGCCCGCCCCCTGCCATGCCCGAACGAGGTGATGAAATCGACCTGCTCGACAAACGAACGCCGCGACTGGCGCACGATCACGAAAACCTCACCGCAGGACGCCGCGATCTCCGGCGCACCACCGGCTCCGGGCAGGCGCACCGCCGGATGGTGGTAGTCGTCGCCGATCACGGTCGTATTGATATTTGCGTACTTGTCGATCTGCGCCGCACCGAGAAAACCGATATCGATCCGGCCGGGTTGCAGCCAGTAATTGAAGACCTCGGGCACGCTGATCACCGCATCCGCTGTCTCGGCGAGGATTCCGTCGCCGATCGACGCGGGCAGCCGATCCGGCTTGGACCCCAGCGTCCCGGACTCGTAGACCAGCACGATGTTCTCGTCGATTGTGCGGCGCGCCAGATTCGCTGCGGTGGAAGGTAATCCGATGCCGACGAAGCAGCGCTTCCCGGCACTCAGCGCGCGGGCGGCCGCGACCGTCATCATCTCGTCGGAGGTGTAGCTCATGATTGGTCTCCGATCGTGGGGGTGCCGGCGAAGATGTGATCGCCCAGCCAGCGCTGGAAGGTTTCGCGGTCGCTACCGATCGCATCCCAGGCGCTGTAGTAGTCGTTGTCGCGTTCGGAATAGCCCTGCGCATACGAAGGGTGTGCGCCGCCGGGCACCTCCGCGACCAAGGTCACCGCCCAGGCGGGCAACACGATCGCGCCGGGCACCGGGGTCAGCTCGTCGACGATTTCCTCCACCGTCACCAAGCTCGTATCGGCGGCCAGGACCGCTTCCTTCTGCACCCCGAGCAGACCCCACAGCTGGACATTGCCGTGCCGGTCGGCCCGCTGGGCATGAATGATGGTCACATCCGGATTGAGCGCCGGAACCGCGGCCAATTCCTCACCGGTGAAAGGACAGGTGATCTGCTTGATGGTCGGGGTCACCCGGGGCAGATCCGTGCCGACATAGCCGCGCAGCACCGCGAACGGCAGACCGGACGCACCCGCGACATAGCGGTTCGCCATACCCGCGTGGCTGTGCTCCTCGATCTCCAGCGCGGCCGGCTACGAGTTCACCACCGCGTCCCGAAACCGATGCAGTGAGCCCACACCGGGATTCCCGCCCCACGAGAAGACCAGTTTCCGTGCGCAACCCGCGCCGATCATCTGGTCGTACACGATGTCCGGGGTCATTCGCACCAAGGTCAGGTCGCGTCGGCGCTGCCGAATGATCTCCTGCCCGGCGGCCACCGGAATCAAATGGGTGAAACCCTCCAGCGCGATGGTGTCCCCGTCGTCGACGAGCTCGGAAACCGCCTCTGCCAAGGACACAATCCTTGCCACAATCACTCCTTGTTCGAACTTGTACAGCGGTTCGCGGATCAGGCGATGGTCAGGCCACCGTCGACCGCGAGGGTTTGGCCGGTCACATAACCGGCGGCCGGACTGGCCAGAAACACCAGTGCCGCAGTGAGTTCGGCGGGATCACCCAACCGGCCCTCGGGGATCCGCGACAGTTGCCGGTCGAGGTAGCCCGGCTTGTACTGGGCCGTCATCTCCGAATCGAAGAAGCCGGGGGCGAGGGCATTCACCCGGATCCCGAGTCGACCGCTCCACTGCTGGGCCAGGTCTCGGGTCAAACCGAGCAGACCGGCCTTGCTCGCCGCATACGCGGCCTGCGGTAGCCCGGCGGTGGTCAGCCCGAGGATGCTGGAGATATTGACAATGCTGCTGCCCGGCCGCATCACCGCCGCACACGCCTGCGCCATCCAGTAGCAGCCATACAGGTTCACGTCGATAACCTGCTCGAACTGCTCGACGGTCTCCTGCAGGGCGGGCACCGCGGTACCGATACCGGCATTGTTGACCAGCAGATCCACCCGGCCGAACCGCGCCATCGCCGCATCGACCAGCGCTTGGCAATCACCCTGTCGCGCAACATCTGTGGCCACCACCAGCGCCGAGCGCCCGGTCTCCTCCACCAGTCTGCGGGTCTCGTCCAACCGGTCGACGCGGCGGGCGGCGAGCACCACATCCGCGCCCGCCTCCGCCAGCCCGCGCGCGAACGCGACTCCGAGCCCCGACGATGCGCCGGTAACGATCGCGACCCGGCCCGTCAGGGCGAAACGGTCTAGGACTGAGGTCATTTCGACTCCTGCTTGGGCTGGTTCGAATCGCCGAGGCGAGCGAGTTCATGACGCCAGGCGACGGCCAGATTGAGTCCGGCGCCCAGATCTGGGAGTTCGGCGAGATCCTCGGCGCTGATCGACCGCACCGTGCCGCCCGCCGAGGCCACCGAGAGCGAGATCGAGGCAATGGCATCGACCGAGATCGCGCGCAGAACCGCCTCCGCCACACCACTTCCCGTGGAAGTGAGGCCGTGCCCGCGCATGATGACCAGGGGGCGGTCGCCGAGCGAATCGGCCACGGCGTCACCCAGGGCGGGGGTGCAGATCAGTGCGGCCCGCGGGAAGACCGGAACACCACCGTGGGCGAGCGCGGCCCCGGGAATGTCGTACGCGCCCACGATCGGCAGGATCGGCAGACCCGCCAGGTCGGCGGCGACGACATCGCGCGGGTGGGCGTGCACGACACACGTCACTTCGGGCCGTCGCACCAAAACCCTGGTGTGCAAAGGCAATTCGTACGGGACGGAGTAATCGTCCAACTCGCCCGCCGCGCCGGGAAGGCCGGACAGATCGACCAGGCGGATATCCCGCGCGGTGGTGTACGCCAACCCCCGCTCGTGCGGTCCGCGACAGCGGATCAGCAGATGTGATTCGTCGACCCTGAGACTGATGTGGCCCAGAATGCCAGGAGCCAATTCGCGGGCCGCCAGCACGCGGCAACCCAGGGCCACCTCTTCGCGGCGGCGATCCAATTCGTCCTTGTTCACTTCGACGCTCCGATCAGTTGCGCGCCGACCTCGGAGGCCGGGACGCCCCGGGAAATCCCCTGCCGCAACCGAACCGAGGCCTGCGGCCAATTCACCGTCATCCCACCCGTGACGCGGTCGAGGTCGTCGCGCCAGACGGCAGCCAAGCGGAACGGATCGGCCTGCTCGATAATGTGCGGGGAGTGGTCGAGGTCGCGGGTGCCGATGAGCTGGATCCGCCAGTCGTACTGGTCGCTCCACACATAGGGCACCGGGTCGTACGGGACACGGTTGTCAGGGCGGGCGATATTCTGCGCGACGTGGTCGGCCTGTTCCACCGCGTTCGTCCAGTGTTCGATGCGCGCCGCCCGGCCCAGCCGCGGCTGGTACCAGCCCGCGATATCGCCGACCGCGTGAATCTTGTCGAAACCCTTTGCGCGGCCGTACTCGTCGCATTCGACGCCGTTTCCGACGGGCAGTCCCGCGAACTCCAGCCAGTCGAGATCGAGGCGAGCCCCGATACCGACGACGGCAGTGTCGGCCTCGACCACGGATCCGTCCGACAACTCGGCGTGCAACCGGTTATCGTGCCGCGCAAGGCTATTCACGCGAACCCCGAACCTGGTGTCCACGCTGTTCATTCGATGCAGCTCGGCCAGGCGTTCACCCAGCGCGGCACCCACCACCCGCGCCATCGGCACGGCGGCTTCGTCGACCAGCGTGACCGCGATCCCGGTGCTGCGGGCCAGCGAAGCGACCTCTGCGCCGATGAATCCGGCCCCGATGACCAGCAGGTGGCGTGCGGCCGCGAGGTCGGCGCGCAGCCCGCGCGCATCGGCCAGGGACCGCAGCACATGCACACCTGGGCAAGACCACGGTGCGGGCCGGGCGGCGGCTCCGGTCGCGATCACCAGCTCGTCGTACTGAAGCTCGGCGGCGTTGTCGAGGGTGACTGTCGAAGCGGCAGTGGACAATTCGGTAACTCGCCGCCCCAAAAGTAG
The DNA here is from genome assembly GCF_009649815.1 of Nocardia sp. SYP-A9097. Lineage (GTDB taxonomy): Bacteria > Actinomycetota > Actinomycetes > Mycobacteriales > Mycobacteriaceae > Nocardia. The sequence continues at coordinate 25,022 of NZ_WJIC01000022.1, read as the reverse complement.
TTCGATACCGAGATCCGCCACCTCGGATTCGGTGAGCAGCGGCACTCGGGGGTCCTGTGCGAGTGAGGTTTTCGACAGCGGCGGTTTGTCATACGGCAGTTCGGCCTCGGCCTCGACCACCCGCACGCGCCCGGCATAACCGTGGCGGCGCAGTGCGCGCGCGGTGTACACGCCCGCGACCGAGCCGCCGGCGATCACCACGCCGCTCACTGATCCTCCAGCCGTAAGGCCGAGACCGGGCAGCTGCGCACGGCGGCCTCGACGCGGGCCCGGTCGGCTTCGGCGACCTCCGCCGTCAGCAACACCACGACCCCCGCGTCATCGAGGTCGAAGACGTCATCCGCGCCCACGACACAGTTCGCGTACCCCTGGCACGCGGCCAAATCCGCTTTGAGAAAGGCCATTTCAGCTCTCCTGGATTGAATCGATCGACTTCTCGACCGTCAGACTTTGATTCCCATCCCACCGTCGGAGTGCACGACGCGACCCGAGATACCCCGGGCCCGGTCCGAAGCCAGGAAGACATAGCTCCAGGCGTGATCGGTACCCGAGAGCGCGACCCCGAGCGGATTGCGGGCGGCCAACTCCGTGGCCCGATCCGGACCGTCGAGTCGGCGATCGGTCAGCCCGAAGGTCGAGAGACCGCGCAGATCGGTATTCAGGGTTCCGCCGGGCGCGACACCGTTCACCCGGATCTCCGGGGCCAGCTCATAACCCAGCGTGGTGACCAGCCCGCGCACCGCGAATTTCGATGCGACATAAAGGGTTCCGCCTCGGCCCGGGTAGTACGCCGAAGTCGATTCGGTCAGCACGATATTGCCGCCGCTCTCGCGCAGAGCCGGAATCGCGGCCTTGACGCTGTGCAGGTGCGATTTCACATTGGCGGAGAACATCTCGTCGAAGGCGGCGTCGAGATGTTCGGCATCGATCTCGGCGAGCGGCCGGTAGAAGTCGAAAATGCCCACGCAGTTGATCAATACGTCGAGGCCGCCGAACCGCTCGACCACCGCCGCCACGGCACGCGAGTTCGCCTCCGCCGTGGTGGCATCACCGGCGACGACCACGATGTCATCGCTCTCCGCGGCCAGGGCCTCGCATTTGTGTTCGTCGATTTCCAGCGCGCCCACCCGCGCGCCCTCGGCCCGGAACGCGTCGAGCACACCGCGTCCGATACCGGATCCGGCACCCACGACCAGGGCGCGTTTGCCGTCGAGCCAGCCGCTCATCGCTCGTCCTCCTGAATGAGCGATCCGAACGGCTTCCCGACCATGGCGGTGAAGGTGGCGGTGCTCTGCCAGGTGAGCGCCTCCAGTTCGAGCGGATCCAGGGTCACCCACTGACCCGATCGCGGCGATTCGATCAGCAGCCGCGCACCATTGCGCGTGACCACCCTGCTCACCCGGACCTCGGCGAATTCATTGGCGAGCACAATGGATTCACCCTCCCGGCCCGCCAGCAGGGATTCCAGCTCCGCGGCGGATCGAGCTGCCGCCCGGGCATCCTCCTCCTCGCCCTCCCATACCAGTTTCATAGGAAGATCGCCAGATTCTGGGTCCGGAGTACTGATTCGTCCGCGCTGATATGGCGGCGCGCCAGCCGCCAGGTGTCACCCTCGCGGCGGAGCAGATCACTGCGTCCGGCCGACAGCAGTGCCGGTTCCGAGACATCGCCGCGGCTGCGGAACAGCAGCACCGCGGATTCGACGATCAATTCCTGCTCGTTCGGTGTCGCGAAGGTGCGAATGTTGGACAGGTGGTGGCGGATTCGCGACGGCGGATCCTCGGTCCAGGCGTGCTCGGTATGGAACCGCGCGACCCGGCGACTGAGCGAGTACTTGTCCTCGTCGAAATGCGCCATGCGCCTGGCGGTGTCGTAGCCGGACCCCATCGCCGTGGTCACCTTGATCGGCATGAAGTAGTGGATATCTTCGGTGAGCGCGTCCAGCCAGGCCGTGTAGTCCTGGCGATCGAGCAGGTACGCCTCCTCCACCAGCCAGCGATGCGCTATCAGGTGCCGCGGGTCGTCGAACGCCAGCGACGGCCCGACCGATTCGGTGGTCGAGGCGTCCTGACCCAAGGGCGACTGAGCCGAGCTGATCGGAATATAGGTGGTCATGACTGCCCCTCCGCAGGTGCCTCGTCGCACACATCGCCTGTCTCGCCGCAAGATTCGCCGGTATCGGCCGGAACACCGATCGCGGTCGGGGCGACGGCGGGCGGCTCCATCTCGAGGTGATCCGCCCACTCATCGAGCAGATGCCGCTGGTTGTACTCGCCGTATCCGACATGGGACACACCCGGTCCGGCCCACTGGTCGGCGGTGAGCGGGGGTGTCACGGGGGTGCCGTCGTGCAGAATTCCCATGCGGCCGTTGAGAAGTACGCGGCGCGCCATACTTCCGCCCGCCGTCTTGGTCAGCGAAACCCAGTTCTCGACATCGTCCTGTTCGAACATGCCACTGCTGCCGAAGCACATGAGATACGCCTTGTACGAGAGCTTCTTGAACTCCTCGGGCGCCTCCTTGTCGACAACGAACCAGGACAGCACCTCGGTCTCGTTCTCGCTGATCGGCTGCCACTGCCGCAGTGAGATGAACGGCAGCACATCCTCGGAATCGGCGACCCGCGGCCAGTTGTGCACCAGGCTGAGGTTCGGGAAGACCGAGGCCGCCGAGATCATGAAGCCGTCCCGGCCGATGACATCCTGTTGTTCCTGGGACCACTGCTCTTTCATCCGCGCGACCATCTCGCTCGGATAGCCGACGTACTCCAGCCGCTCCTCGAAACTTCCCGGCGGCAGCTTGTAGGTGGTGCCACCACCCTTGCCCGCCCAGTAAGTGGTTCCGTCCTTGCGCTTTTCGGCCTTCGGCTCCCGGAACAGCCCGATCTCCACGACGCTCGTATGCGTCTGCGGGGTGTGGTACATGTCCCCGGCGAAGTTCTCCGCGCCGATCTTCCAGTTGGCCTTGATTCGCCATCGCTGCGGCCCGAGAACCTCTGCGCCACTGGCGCTTTGGTTGGTGTAGAAGTCGAGATAGAACTTGAAGTCGCCGAGGAAATCCTCCAGCGACGGCGCGTCGGGATCCATCGAGATGAAGATCAGGCCGTTGTAGGTGGCCAGGCGCGGCGCGGGCAACAGCCGCTGCCCGGTACGCACGAAACCGGCATCGCCGCCGTACGCCTCCTGATGGAACGGCAGTCCGGCGAGGCGGCCGTCATTGCGATACGACCAGCCGTGGTACGGGCAGCGGAAGTGCGAGGCATTGCCCTGCTCCGCGCGGCACACCTGCATACCCCGGTGCAGGCACATATTGAACATCGCGTGGATTCGGCCGGACTGGTCACGGCTGACGATGAACGAGTTGTCGAGTACCCGCCGGACGACGTAGTCACCGGCCTGCGGCACCTCGGTCTCATGGGCGAGGAAGGTCCACGCCCGGCTGAACAGTCGCTCCTTCTCCGCTCGGAAGATTTCCGCGTCGCTGTAGATATGGGCTGGTAGGAGGCCTCGCCGGACATTGGCGAGGACATCGTCCGGATCGCGCATGAAACCCCACTCCGAAAGAATTTTCTGGCTTACAGAAATCGATTCTGCAACGTGCGGCGGGAACCGTCAACCCTTTTCCCTCTATGAAGCAGAGATATCTTCTGCTAGAAAGAAAGCCATGGCCATTGTGATCTGGCTCTCCAGACCCGCACACACCCGTCGCCGGATCGGCGCGAAGGGAACCCCGTGATCCGCCCCCGTACCATCGTCTGCGGCCTCTCCGGCAGCTTGCGCCAGGCCTCCTGGAATCGAAAGTTGTTGCGGGCCATGGGCGATCACGCACCCGGCAATATCGAGCTCCGGATCTTCGAGGGCCTCGACCAGGTGCCGCTGTTCAACGAGGATCTGCTCGGCGACGAACCCGCGGGCGTCGCGGCCCTGCGCGCCGCGGTGGCCGCCGCCGACGCGCTGATGATCGCAACCCCCGAATACAACGGCGGCGTGCCCGGCGTCCTCAAGAACGCCCTCGACTGGTTGTCCCTGCCGCGCGGCAGCTCCGCGCTACACCGCAAACCGGTCGCGCTGGTGGGCGCCACGCCCGGCCGACTGGGCACCGCGCGCAGCCAGTTCGAACTCCGGCACACCTTCATATTCACGCAGTCAGCGGTGATTCCCGGTCCGGAAGTCCTGCTGAGCTTCGCCCACGAGCGTTTCGACGCCGACGGCCGGCTCACCGATCCGGCTACCGTCGATCTGATCGAGCGGCTGTGGGAGGAACTGCGGAACTACACCCGACTCGCCGAACCCGAGGTGGTACAGCATTCATGAAACCCGCGATCAGTAAGACCTTCATCGGCCTCGAATCTCCGGGCGCACGGCGCGCCGGCGCGGGCGGCCATCCCTGCCAGGGGATCTATCACGTCGCCGAGGGCACACGACCCCGCGTGGCAATGATCGCCGCGCACTATCAGATCGACTTCTCCGAGCACTATCTCGCCGAGTACATGGCCGCCCGGGGCATCGGATTCCTCGGCTGGAACACCCGGTACCGCGGCTACGAATGGCTGTTCAACCTCGATCAGGCGCTGGTCGATATCGGCGTCGGCGTGCGATGGCTGCGCGAGCAGGGGGTGGAACATGTGATCCTGCTCGGCAATTCGGGCGGCGGGTCATTGATGGCGGCCTACCACTCTCAAGCCGTCGAACCGTGTGTGCGGCCCGCGCGTGACATGGAGCCCGCGCCCGGCATCGACGACCTGGTTCCGGGCGACGGCTATGTCTCCCTCGCCGCGCATCTGGGTCGGCCGGACGTACTCACCGCCTGGATGGACCCCGCCGTGATCGACGAGAACGATCCGACGCTCACCGATCCGGAACTCGATCTGTTCAACCCGCAACACGGTCCGCCGTTCTCGCCCGAATTCCTGGAGCGCTATCGCGCCGCGCAGGTCGCGCGTAATCACCGAATCACGGTGTGGGCCAAGGTCGAACTGGAGCGAGTCACCTCGCGCGGCTACTTCGACCGCCACTTCACCGTGGCGCGCACCTGGGCCGACCCGCGCATGGTCGACGCATCGCTCGAACCCACCGAACGGCCGCCGGGCATGTGCTACCGGGGCCCGACCAAGGCGACCAATTACGGCGATCGCGGTATCGGCGGTGAAGTGACACTGCGCAATTGGCTCAATATGTGGAGCCTCGAGGAATCGCAGTGCCGGGCCGAACCACACCTGGCCAAGCTCACCGTGCCGACCCTGGTGATGAATCCCGACGGTGACGAGGGCGTCTTCCCGAGCGACGCGGACCGGATCTTCGACGCCATCCCGAGCACGGACAAGACACGCGCGGACCTGCCAGGCGACCACTACTTCCTGCGACCCGAGGGTGCTCGCGACGCCGTCGCCGATGTCATCGCGGACTGGGTGGCGGCACGCTTTCCCGTCCGGGATGAATAACACCGCGCATGGCGATTCGCCTGCCGGGAGTCCACGCCGGTAACCGCTACCCTGTGGGGGTGAAAGCCAGGGACGACGACGAACCGATCAAGCCGCAATACCCGATCGAGTCCGTCGACAACGCACTGCGAATTCTGCTGCTGCTGGGCGAGAATCGCAGTATCCGGCTCACCGAGGTCAGTGAGTATCTGTCGGTGGCGTCCTCGACGGCCCACCGACTGCTCGCCATGCTGCAGTATCGCGGCTTCGTCCGGCAGGCCGCCGGATCCCGGGCCTATGAGCCCGGGCCGGCGCTCACCACGATCGCGTTCTCCATCCTGCGGCAGGTCGATATCCGGGCACGCCTGCATCCGGTGCTGGAAAGGCTCTCGGCCACGCTGGGGGAGACGGTGCACCTCGCCCGGCTCGACGGCAACAATGTCACCTTCGTCGATTCGGTGGAGAGCCAGCGCGCGGTGCGGGTCGGCGCCCGGCTGGGCCGGGTCATGCCGGCGCACTGCACCTCTTCGGGCAAGGCGCTGCTGTCGATGGTGAACGAGGACTCGCTGCGGCACCTCTACCCGGACGCGAATCTTCCTGCGCTGACCACACATTCGATCACCAAACGATCGGAACTGATGCGCCAGATCAAGGAGATCCGCAAGGTCGGCTTCGCGACCAGCGCCGAGGAGAGCGAGGAGGGCGTCGCCTCGGTCGCGGTTCCGCTGGGCGAATACAGTGCCGCCCGTTATGCACTCAATGTCTCCAGCCCCGTGGGCCGCATGACCGAGCAGACCCGGGCCGAGATCGCCGACGAACTATTGAAGGTGGCCTCGGAGGTTTCCGAGTTCTTCATCTGAGGTCTCCACATGAACAATTCGCCGCATCGCGTACTCGCGATGCGGCGAATTGCTTTGTGCCACTCAGGCGTACGTCGCCCGCAGTGATTTCTTGTCGATCTTGCCGACCGAGGTCTTGGGCAATTCGCCGATGAACTCCCAGCGATCGGGAATGGCCCAGCGTGCGACAGCATCGGAGAGGTAGCCGCGCAGATCCTCCGCCGACGCGCTGCCATCCGTTTCCAGCACGACAATCGCGAGCGGGCGCTCCTCCCATTTGGGGTCCGGGACACCGATAACCGCGACCTCCCTGACCTCGGGGTGCTCGAGCAGGCGATTCTCCAACTCGACCGAGGAGATCCACTCCCCGCCGCTCTTGATTCCATCCTTGAACCGGTCGCGCACCTCGACCCAGCCGTTCCGGTCGATCACCCCGGCATCGCCGGTGCGCAGCCAGCCATCACGGAACTTCGCCGCGGCATCGGCGTCCGCGCGGAAGTAGGAACCCGCGACGGTCACCCCGCGCACCTCGAGCTCACCGATCGTGACGCCGTCCCGTGGCAGCTCGCGTCCCTCCTCGTCCACCACCCGGGCGAACACGCCCGGAATCAGGCGACCGCTGCGGATGACGAAGTCCAGTGCGGCGTCCTCGGCGCAGTCGCGTGGTGGTTCGGAGATAGTGAGCAGGGGACTGGTCTCGGTCATACCCCAGCCCTGAGTAAGCCTGACGCCGTGCAGGTTTCGCATTCTCTTCGCCAGCGACCGGGACAGGGTCGAACCGCCGACAATGGCGTGGCGCAGACTCGTCAGCCGATCCCCGGAGACGGCGGCATGCTCGGCGACGGAGGTCCAGATGGTTGGCACGGCCGCCGCGCACGTCGGTTCCAGCGTGGCGATCATCGTCGAAATATCCGGCGCCGACAGGAAGCGGCCGTTCAGGATGATCCCCGACCCCGCAAGCCAGGCGGCATGCGGCCAGCCCCATGCGTTGGCGTGGAACATCGGAACGATCGGCAGCAACCGGTCGTACTCGGTGAAGCCCATCGCACTGGCCGAGCACAGCATCAGCGTGTGCAGGTAGATCGAACGATGGCTGTACGCAACACCTTTCGGATTACCGGTGGTTCCGGAGGTGTAGCACAGGATCGCCGCCGCGCGTTCGTCGAGCACCGGCCACGCGAACGCCGGCTCTTGTGCGGCCAGGAGTTCGTCATAGTCGTGGACCGCGACCGAATCCGGTGTACGCATCGCACCACCGCCCTTGACGATGATGTGTTCGACCGTCGGCAGCTCGCCGATGATCCGTTCCAGCGTGGGCACCAGATCGGCCGAGGTGATGATCACCCGGTCTCGCGCGTGATTCACGATGTACCGCAATTGATCATCGTGCAGGCGCAGATTCAAGGTATGCAGCACCGCGCCCATCGACGGCACCGCGAAGTACGCGGCCAAATGCTCGCCGGTATTCCAGCAGAAGCTCGCGACCAGGTCGTCACGCTCGACACCCAGCGATGTCAGTGCCGCGGCCAAGCGTGCGAACTCATCCGCCGTCTCGGCGAATGTGCGCTCCGATGTCGGGCGATCTCCCCGGTATTCGTACACCTTGCTGTCGGGAAATCGGGACAGTCCGCTGCTGAATATTTCCGACACCAGCAGCGGCGTATCCGACATCGAGCTCTGCATAGTTATTCCATTCGTATTCGGCGGAATTCAGGCCAGGGCCGATTCCAGTTGACCGCGATCGAAGTACTCCTCGATGCGATATACCCGGCCGCCGTCCACATATACGCGCAGAATCGCGGGGACCCGGGCGCTTTTGCCATTCCGGCTGGCCGCGATGGTGTGCTGCCGCAGGAACCCGTCGGTCAGCGGCGTGCGGCGAACATCGAGGTATTCGAAACTGTCGTACCGCTGCGGAATCGAGGCCAGGACGGAGAGATTCTCCTCCTTGTCCTGGACTCGGTCATCCCAGTTGTGCCAGACCTGCACATCATCGCGATAGATACCGCGCACGGTCTCGATATCGCCGCTCGACACCGCTCCGAAGAACCGATCGGCGAAATCGAGCATATCGCTCATCGCGTGGATCCCTGGTCGGCCTGCGCGGGGACGCCGAACTTGTCGAACGGCAGATGCGCGACATCGTCCGGGCGCAATTCCCTTGTCCAGGCGGCGAATTCGAGCAGGATGCCGTCCGGGTCGAAGAAGTAGACCGAGCGGACGTAGGTGCCCTCGTTGACTTCGGGGGAGATGCCGCGCTCGCTGTCGTCGTGATTCAGGATCGGACCGGTGCGCACGCCCTTGGCTTCGAGCTTGGCCTTGTACTCCTCGATTTTTTCGGCCGGGACCTTGAACGACACGTGATTCATCGACCCGTGTGCGGTGGCGATATCGCGGCCGATACCCGGCACATCGGCCGGCGAGGCGATGCCGGGACTTCGCGGCGGAGCGTCCTGGAACCAGAAGAACGCGATGTATTGGCCGCCGCCCATATCGAAGAAGAAGTGCTGACCACCCGGAATCGCAACGGTCTTGGCGAGTTTCATGCCCAGGGTATTGGTGTAGAAGTCGACGGTGCGCTCCATGTCCTCACACACCACCGCCAGATGGCAAACTCCACCGAGTTCGAATTCCGTATTGCTCAATTTTCTCTCCTCGCAGGCGGGCCCCCATGGGGCACCGGGCCGCACGGCGTCCGTGCCAGGCGATCGTGAACCACGAGGGCTGCGATCCCGTCGCGAACCAGCCGTACAAATCAGAGTCTTCCAGAACCGTATTCTGTTGTCCAGAGACAATTTCTTCAAAAATCAGGTGGCTCTGTGCCCTATCGCGCGCAGTCCGGCAGCCATGAACTCCGGGGTTGCCTCCGCCGCGCGCAACGCGCCACCGCCCGCGTCCGAACCGCGCAGCGCACGGTGGGTGATGCCCTCGCCGATGACCCCGAGCTTGAAATTGGCCAGTGCGAGGTAGAAGCTCCAGTCCCCGAGATCGCGACCGGAGCGGAGGCAATACTGTTGCGCCAGTTCATCGGCGGTGGGCAGTCGTGGACTGGTCCAGGCCGCATCGCTGCCCAGCACCAGATCGAATATCGGCGAGCGATAGACGCACATCAGCGCGATATCGGTCAACGGGTCGCCGAGCGTCGACATCTCCCAATCGACCACGGCGCGAACGCTTTCCGGCCGGGCCGGGTCGAGAATGGTGTTGTCGATGCGGAAGTCGCCGTGAATGATCGACGCGTCCGAGGCCGCGGGTATCGCCTGCTCGATCGCCGCGCGCAGGGTGGCCACATCGGCGAGTTCGCGGGTCTTGACCCGCTCCCACTGTCCGGCCCAGAGCGCGACCTGGCGGGCGACGAATCCATCCGGGCGGCCGAAATTCTCCAAGCCCACCGCCCGGTAGTCGACGGCGTGCAAGCCCGCCAGCGTCTCGACCAATCCCGCTGCGCTGGAGGCGATCTGGGCGTCGCTCAGCGCGGCCAAGTCGGACTGATCCCGGATCACCGTGCCGTCGACGTACTCGACGACGGTCACCGGCGCTCCCACTGCGACACCCTCGGCATCGAATGCCACGGTCTTCGCGACCGGGACCGCCGTGCCGTGCAGCCTGCTGGTGACGGTGTATTCGCGGGCCATATCGTGTGCGGAGGGGGTGAGTCCGCTGGTCGGCGGTCGCCGCACCACCCAGGTGGATATGTCGTCGGCGGCCTTGAAGGTCAGGTTCGAGCGACCGCCACTGATCAACTCGACCCGGAGTTCACCCCGAACCGGGATTCCGGCACCGATCAGATATCCGCGCAGGGCGGCGATATCCATGCCGGGCAATATCATTCGGACTCCCGGGCGGCGCGCTTGGCGGCACCGACCACGCGTTTCGCAATGGCCCAGCGGTGCACCTCGGACGGCCCGTCATATATCCGGAACGGTCGCACCTCGCGGGCCAGCCGCGCCAGTGGAAGATCATCGGAGACACCGAGTCCACCGCACATCTGGGCGCTGCGATCCACGATCCGGAAGATGGCTTCGGCGGCAAAGGTTTTCGCGATGGAGGTCGAATTCGACGCGGGCTCACCACGATCCAGTTCCCAGCACGCCCGGACCAGCAGTGCCCGGGTCGCGGCGATGTCGATTTCATTGTCCGCCACCATCTTCTGGATCATGCCGAGATCGCCGAGCCGCGAACTGAAGCTCTCCCGCTGTGCGACATGGGCGACCGCGATGTCATGCCCTCGGCGTGCGGCGCCGAGCCAGCGCATCACATGCGTCATACGGGCCGGGCCGAGCCGAACCTGCACGTACTCGAAGCCCCGGTCGATCTCGCCGAGCACTCCGGAGTCGGGCACGAACACGTCCTCGAAGAACACCTCGCAGTGTCCACCGAGCATGGACCGATCCAGTGTGCTGATATGGCGGCCGACCGTAAGACCCGGTGCGTCGGCGGGGGAGAGAAACATGGTGGCTCCGCCGCGCTGACCCGGTTCCCCGGAGGTGCGCGCGAAGATGATGAAGAAGGCCGCGCCGTCCGCGCCTGTGATGAACCACTTGTGCCCGTTGATCCGCCAGCCACCGGCGACCCGCTCGGCCCGGGTCGTGAGCGCCGAGGGGTCCGAGCCCGCGCCCGGTGCGGGCTCGGTCATCGCGAACGCGGACCGGACATCTCCGCGCGCGAGCGGCTCCAGGAATCGCTGCTTCTGCTCCGGATCCGCGACGTGCGCGAGCAAGTGCACATTGCCCTCGTCCGGTGCGGCGATATTCAGGGCGGTGGGACCGAACAGCGAGTATCCGGCCGCCTCGAAAACCGGTGCGCGGTCGGACATGTTCAAGGCCAGGCCGCCGTACTCCACGGGAGCGTGCGGGGCGAATACCCCGGCCTTCTTGGCCAGGGCCTGCAACTCGATCCGCAGTGCGTCGCCACCGGCGGCCGCGATATCGCCGATGTGTTCGTCCTCGATCGGAAGGACGACCTCGCGAATGAAGTCCCCGACCTTGTCGGCCAGGCCCAGCGTCTCGGGCGAATAGGACAGGTCGATCGGCATCCAAGCTCCTCGGTAGATGGCGGCGACGCGATCGCCTGAACGATCGTTCGCACCGGATAGTTGGCTAGGCTGGCATCATCAGGATCAGATGGTCAAAGAATTCAGGATTACTGAACATTTGAATCGGAGTACATCGATGCCGCCGCAGACCCACCAGACGATTCGCTCGGCCCGCCGCGCGGCCGGCGTTTCACAGCGCGAGCTGGCCCGGCGGCTGTGCCTGAGCCCCGCTACCATCAGCGCCATCGAGAGCGGGGCGACGGGCATCACGGTGGAGCGCCTGCGCGCGGTCGCCGCCGCGCTCGAGGTGGACGCGCGCGAATTACTCGACGGCAACGAGGAATCGGCCCGCGGCCCCGAGCCACGCGGGGGAGCACCGCGTCCGGTAGGCGAGCTGAAGTGGCGTGAATTCCTACCGGTGGCAATCGATCCCATACTGCGGGCCGCGATCGAGGCGTTCGTCGAGACCGGATACCACGGCGCCACCATGCGATCGCTGGCACACCGGGCGGGCACCAGCGTCCCCGGCGTCTATCAGCGTTACCGAAGCAAACAAGACCTGCTTGTCCGAATCCTCGACCTCATCATGAACGAACTGCATTGGCGCGTGAAAGCCGCACGCGCCGAAGGCGATACGGGCATCGCGCGCGTAGGACTGGTGGTGGAGGCGCTCGCGCTCTACCACACCCACCGACGGGATCTGGCCTTCATCGGCGCGAGTGAGATGCGCAGTCTCACCGGCGACAACCGGCGTCGAATCACGGCTTCCCGTAACGCACTTCAGTACGCGCTCGACGAGGAGATAGCCGCCGCGGTCGCCGACGGGCACCTGCATACCGAGCACCCGCACATAGCGGGCCGGGCGATCGTGACCATGTGTACTTCCCTGGCGCAGTGGTTCCATATCGACGGGCCGTACACGCCCGAGCAGATCGCGCGCGAGTATTCGGATTTCGCGCTCGATCTACTCCGGAAATAGCCGCTCGGCAGTCACGATTCCGCATTCCACAAGGCACGGATTTCGTCCCAGCCGGGCGGTGTCCCGGTGAGGTCGTACTCGGTTGCGGTGGCGTGCAGGCCGATCAGGATGAGGTCGAGGTAGCGGAGCCGGAGCTCGCGCGCGCGTTCGGCCTCGGTGGGGAATCTGGTGTTGACGGTCTCCAGGATCAGCATCAGGTCCGCCGGGTGGATGTCCGCGCGCAGACTGCCGTCGGCGCGAGCACGGGCGGTGAGATCGTCGAGGATGTCGAACAATTCCGCGCTGGCGGTATCGAGTTCGGGGGTGGACGGTAGCCGGCCACCGAGCATGGACAGCGCCGAACCGCTACTGGCGGCGGTCATCGCGCGCAGGAAACGCACCAGCGCGCGCCAGGCATCGTCGGGTTCGGCGGTGACAGCGGCCTGCGCCTCGGCCGCGGCCTTTTCGGTGCCCGCGACCCGAATCGCTTGCGCGAGTTGGTCTTTGCTGCCATACCGGCGATAGAGACTGCCCATACCGACACCGGCGCGGCGGGCGATCTCCGATACCGGAGCGTTCCAGCCGAGCTCGGCGAAGGCATCCCTGGCCGCCCGCAGGACCAGGGAGTCATTGCGCTCAGCCGAGCGCTGCCGACCGGTCGGAGACGAGCTGCTGTTCGGGAGCATGGGCGGTATCTCTTTCACCTCGGCTGTAGGGGTGCACGCGCAACGCCCCGGCAAGCACGATACCGATCGCGGCGAGCACGGCGGCCAGCCAGAAGGCGGAGGTGTAGCCGTGTTCGGCCGGCAGACCGTGCGCACCGGTGCTGTTCTGCAACAGCACGATCGACAACTGACCACCCACCGCGCTACCGATGGTGCGCACGGTGGTGTTGAGACCGTTCGCGGCGGCCAGCTCGTCATGCGGCACGATCGCGGCGACCAGTTCGGCCAGGGCGGCATAGCCGTACCCGGCTCCCAGGCCCAGAACGCAGAACCACACCACGACCTCGGTGGTATTCGCATGCCAGATCGCGGTCAGTGCCGCACCGGCGGCCATCAGGGCCATCGCGGCGACCAGCGGTGCCCGCGCGCCGAGGTGTCCGCGCAGCCAGGGCGCGGTCCGGCCGCCGACCATCACCAGGATCGAGCCGGGCAGCAATGCCAGACCCGCCTGCAGCACCGACAGGCCGTGGCCGTAGTCGGCGAGACCGCTTGGGGTCTGAAGTAGTTGGGGGAGCAGCACATAGAAGAAGAACGGCACCACACCGATCAGCAGCGCGGCCACGTTCGTGATCAGCATCGGCAGATGCGTCAGCAGCTTCAGATCGACCAAGGGGTCACGAACCTTGGCCTCGACCACCGTCAATAGCGCGAACAGCACGATGGCCAGGAGGAACAAAGCCGCGACGCCCCAGGACGTCCAACCCCAGCGCGGACCCTCGGTCAACGCGACCAGCAAGGCGACCACCGCACCACCGAGCAGCACGGCTCCGGCGAGATCGATCCGTTTCGCCAGCTGCGGAGTGCTCTCCGGGACGAACGCCGCGACCATCGCGATCGCGACCACGATGATGATCGCCTCCGCACCGAAAGTCCAACGCCACGAAGCATGTTCGATAATGAGACCACCCGCGACCAGACCCAGACCGGAGCCGGCGCCGAGCATGGCGGCGGTCAATCCGAACGCCGCCGGTATCCGCGTCGGTGGCATGGTCCGTGGAATGATCGCGAATGCCAGCGGCAGCGTCGCCATACTCGCGCCTTCGACGGCCCGCAAGGCGATCAGCGTCCAAATGTCCTGCGTCGCAGCCGCACCCAGGGTTCCGATCAGGAACACCCCGAGCACCGCGAGCAGAACACGTTTGTGCCCATACCGGTCGCCGAGACCGCCCAGCACCGGCGTGGACACCGCCGCGCCGAGCATGAACGCCGTGACCAGCCACGCGGTGGTGGACCGATCGGTACCGAGTTTCGCACCGAGTATCGGGAGCGTGGGAATGATCATCGTCTGCATGAGCGTGTACGCGCCGACCGCGATCAGCAGTGCGGCTAGCACCACATTCGGGTGGCGCGTACGGGCAGCTTTATCCACCGGGATTCCTTTCGGTTTGGTGGTGCGACGCTGCACCGAATGAATCGAGCGGAGCGCTCCGCTCCGGCATGAACATAGCTGAGCGCTACGCTCCGCGAAAGTGTGGGTGCACTTCGGGCCGCGCGGGCTCGTCCAGCGCGGCCTGGTTCGTGGTGCTCAGGGAGTCGGCGGGGCGACCATGTAGATCAACTTCGGCCAGGCGACGGACATGGGAATCAGTGGATCGCGACAGATCCAAATCGTCAGTTGGTGGTTCTGTCCGCCTATGCCGAGTTCGTTGTCCAGTCGCAGTGCCGGAGTGGTGTGAGCGAATTCGGCCAGGAAGGCTTGTTGTTCACTACCGCCGTTGAATCCGACGTACAGGATGGTCTGGGCCGAATCCGGTGGTGGGCCGAATTCGGCGAAGCCGCGGTGCGGGCTGTACACCGGCGGGATCCATTGGGACCGACCATATTGGTCGAGTGCACCCGCTTGGTTATAAGCAGCGGTGACGACAACGGCACCGGCCTGTTCGGCGGGCGGCAGGCCGATCGCCGCCGTGTGCACCGCGTCGGCCAAGTCCGCCCAGCCGTCGTTGCCGTAGTGCTGCAAAGACCCCAGGGGACCGTCATGTGGTTCGACGATCCAGCTGCGCGGGTAGGGGAGCAGTGCAAAGAATGCGGTCAGCGCGGCCGAGAGGACGGTGAGAGTGGTGAACGTCCACCGCAGCGGACGTTTCCCAGCGGTGTCGAGAAGTCCGGACAGAGTCGATGCGCCGGCACCGAAAAGCGCGGGAATGATCCCGGCAACGTAGTAGGCCCGGCCATGCCCCACGACCACCAGAACCACCATCAGCACAGCCGCGATCAACAGGAACCGATATGGCCGCAACCGCGGCGAACGCACCAATCCATACAGACCCAGCGCGCCCAGCCCGCCACCGAGGAATCCGCTGATCATCAAGATCGCCGCGACGGTGCCCCACTGCCCGCCGTTTTGTGCCGTCTCCCGGGCAATAGCACTATTGGTCGCCAACTGCGGCCACCGGTGGGATGCCTGCCACAGCAGGGCCGGGATCATGGCCGCCGCGAAGATCAGCAGACCCACCCACAATGCTGTGCGCCGCAACATCTCTCGCGGTCCGACGGCGAGAACGCCGAGCCCGATACAAGCCGCCAGCATCAACACCAGCCATTTGTCCTGCACATCGACCGCCGCGGTCACACCCACGGCGACCAACAACCGGTCTTGTCGGATACGCACCCAGCGGACCAGCAGCCAGCAGATCAACCCCTGCAACGCCAAATCGAATGCGACGCTGGTCAATACAGTAAAACCGAGCACAAGCGGCGAGGCGCCGTACGCCGCCGCCGCGAGCAACTGATAACGCGGCCGCGCACCGCATTCGAAGGCCACGGCAGCCGCAAGAACCGACACCAAGATCAACAGCAGCAACCCGGGAATCCGCAACACGATCACCGATCCAGGCGCGATCAGGTCACACAGCCGCGCGATCAGCGGCACCACCGGCCCATTATCGACATAACTGACCGCCAGCCGCCGACCACATGCGAGGTAGTACAACTCATCGCCCGCGAACTGGAACCGCGCCGCGGAGACGGACAAGACAAGCGCCATCAAGCCGGAGATCAGCACGACCCCTCGCCATGCGAAGCGAGCCGGCGCGGCGATCGATTCAGTCTCTGCGGTGTGCGTCAGCGTCATAGCTTCTCCGATAGTTCCGCCACCGCGATACCCGGCCGACTGGTTGGGGCCGGGCCCGTCAGCCGGTCTGCGTGGCATGGCTATAGCCGGTGGCGGCCTTCAACCACGACGCGGGACGCAGTGTCCAACAGCTTTATTAAATAGCATCATTTCACTTTTCCTGCAGGTGAACGATCGTTTCTCGCAGTGCTCGGCGAGGCTCGACCAGCTCTCAATCGGGTCGATCGACAGGCCCATCGGTGGCACGATCGCTCTTGAATCGAAGCCCGACGACACGGTCTTCAATACTTCCGGGGGTTCAGGCGCGCGTGATTCTCACCCAACCAGTGGCAACCGTAACCACAGGTGTACTGGCCGTAATCGTTGCCCTCATCGCTCTCACCGGTGTGCTACTGACCCGCCGCCAGAGCGGGAAACACTTTGTTCAGACTCATAAACTCGATCGGGATCGGGCCCTGCGCGAACGCTACACCACGTGCGCCGAACAACTCGCGCACGATAAACCCGCGATCAGGCAAGCCGGTGTCTACGCGCTCGCCGCGCTGGCCGACGATTGGCATAACGACCCGTCCAGCAGCGATGGCAGATCGATAGATACCCAGGTATGCATGGACCTGCTGTGCGCCTATTTGCGTGGTCCAGTTCTGGATGACGCTGACGGAGCAATTCCCCGCGATCTCGAGGTCCGCAGAGCGATTTTCGAAGTATTCCGCCGCCACCGGGATCAGTGGCGCGGCTACGCCTTCGATCTCGGGAAGGTGAACTTCTCGGATATGGACCTCGGCAAGATCATCCTCGTCTGGTCCACGAATCTCTCAGATTCGATACTCGCGCGGGCCGTACTCTCCGGCTCCAAGCTCGGCGGTTCATCCTTGATCAGAGCCGACCTATCAGGTGCTGACCTGACCGATGCGGACCTGACCAGCGCGAACCTCACCGGTGCCGACCTCACTGGTGCGGATCTCACAGGTGCAGTTCTTACAAACGCGAACCTCACCGGCGCAACCCTTTCCGGCGCAAAGCTCACTGATGCTGTCCTCAGCGACACGATTCTGAAGAACGCCGTCCTCTCAGCCGCCGACCTCAGCGGCGCCTACCTGGTCGGTTCGGACCTGACCGGCGCAAAACTCATCGACGCGAAGCTCAACGATGCAAATCTCGTCCACACGAGACTCTCGTATTCGGACCTCACCGGCGCGGACCTCATCGACGCCGACCTGACCGGTGCGAAGGTCGATTACGCGAAACTCAACTGGGCGACCGCTCCTTTGCACCTTCCTTGAATGGTCAGTGAGACTCGTCCAGCGGTTGTTCCGGCTCGGTTGCGTATTGGGTCGATGTGTTGCCGCTACCGCTCGTAGGGCTTTCGAGAGTCGTTGGGGTGCTGGCGATTTCCAATGCTGCCGTCAGGTAAGCCGAGGCCGGCACGCCCGCAGCGATGAGCGCAGCGGCAACTGCGGCGAACACGATCTGTGGCCGATCCAAGGTGTTTTCGCCGGCCAGTAGATACCACGCGATATTGATCAACCAGTGCCCGATCGACGCGATCAGCACACGCTGGCGGAAACCTCCGTCGCCCAGGTATCCGAGCACGATGGCGAACGCCATCACCGAGATGAAGAAGCAGACCGCGGTTACCGGACCCGCTACGAATGCTTGGACATGCCACAGTGCCCACGTCGCCCCGGTCACCGAGATCGCCGCGAACCTGGCCATTCGAGATTCGAGTATCGGCTGCATCAGCCCTCGCCAACCGATCTCCTCACCGGTCGCACCGATGAGCTGGAGCAGCACGAACACCGCGAAAGGTAGACCCCCGACTGCCGTGGGGCCGACCAGGGCGGTGCCCGACGCGAGGGCTGCCAGTGTGATCAACAGCCAGAAAACCACGCACGCTGCGACCATTGCCAGGACACGGGCGCCTACTCGCCGGGAGGAAATCGCGGCCGGCCGGAGTCGGCGAATGGTCTTCCCGAACATCAGCCACGTTGTCAGCGCGCCCAGTGCCGGGCCGAACTGGACCAGCGACAGCGCCGCGGGGTCGATGCCCGAATGAGGCTGGACCGCAAGTAGAACAACCGAGGCGGTAAGGGTAGCCACGACGTAGACGCCGAGAGCGGCCCAAGCCCGCGCGGTATTCGGTGGCCGCACTTCGCGGGCGTCGGGCGGAATGTTGTCCATATCGTTGGGGCTCACGGGAATCAGCCTGCCCGGTAGATATCCGCCCGCGGATCACCCTGGAGTACTGATCCCCTGTCGTACAAGGGTATCCGGCGCGATGGCTCCCCCGGGACAGTCGAACTCCAAGCCCGCGATACGGCGAGCGGCTCGGATCGGCCCAATGAAATTGGGCGGCAACGGCATTCAATGCGGACAAGCCTTCGGCGCGCAACTGGTTGAGCCCGATGATCGTTGTGCGACAGTGCCTTCAGGCGAGATCACTCGCACCATTGACACAACCGTGACCAGGTCGAATTCCGATAAGCGTGTAGACCGGCGGGCAAGGATTGCGGCCGCTGGTAACGGGGCAGCCTGCGGCGATCGCCGCAGGCTGCCGCCCTGTGTAGCGATCCAGGCTACCGGTTGAGGGCCTGGGCCAGGTCGGGCTCTGGAACCAGGATGGGTGGGGTAACCGGTCGGCGCCGTTCGACCGGTCGGGGGAGTGCCACCGGCATTGCACGGGTGGTGCCGGCGGCTTGCTGGGGTTCGCGTCCGCATTTGCGGATGAGGTCGTAGAGGTCGCCGTCGAATTTGTCGACGCAGCAGGTGTGTTGGTTGCCGACGACGCCGTCGGAGGCGAATTGCAGGATGTGGGGTTTGCGTCCGGACATGACGTTCCAGCCGACGGCGTGGTCGCCGACGCCCTGGTATTGCTCTTTGAAGGGACGGGGTGCGCCGGATCCGTTGTAGTTGCTGGCCCAGATGTCGTAGTCGCCGGAGAGCGTGTTCCCGTACAGCCAGAAGGGGGTGTATCCGATGACGTAGCCGGGGACTCCTCGGTCGGCGAGGTGCTGTTCGGTGAGTTCCACTGCTCGCAGGACTTCATTGGCGCTCGGCGGGCGTGGGGCATTGGGGGATTGTTCGGCGTCGATCTGCCAAATCCATGGTTTGTCTGTCCACCACGGCGTTTGTTCGTCGACGCAGCGCACCCAGAATTCGATCTGCGACTCGATATCTCCGGGCCACAGGAAGTGGTAGCTACCGAGGACCGGGATTCCGGCATCGCGAGCCCGTTCGAGGACGGTCTGATAGTGCTCGGACTTCCAATCGCTGCCTTCGCTGGTCTTGTAGATGAAGAACGAGATGCCGTCGCGTTGGGCGGCGACCATATTCATGGGGCCGCGGCGGAAGTCGAAGTCGGAGGCGTCCCATCCCCAGACGGGTGCCGTGTTGGTGACGCCGGTGGTGGCTGTCGGCGTAGTGACTTCGGGGTGGACTCGGGTGGGTGCGGATCCGCCGGTGAGTTGTTCCAGCTGCGCCATCAGGTCACTCGAGGTTGCCCAGTGGATGTGGTCGTAGTGGCCGATAGCGGAGGGCCCGCCGTAGGGGCCGCCGCCGGGGAACTGCTGTTGGTTCTTGACATAGAAGCCGTCGTCGTCGGCGAAGGGCGTGGAGTGGATGAGTTCGACGGTGTAGTTCCAGTAGTTGTCGTACATCCATTTGGCGAAGTCCCGCATCTTGACGTCGTCGCGGTCGCAGCCGATATCGATTGCCGCCGTGGGTGAGCCGTCGTAGGACAGACCGTAGTGATGTGATTGGAGTCCGTGGTCGCCGTCCATGCCACTGGTGATCCGCAGTTCGTCGGCTCTCGGGTAGGTTTCGAGAAATTTCACCATCCTTCTACCCAGTGGGCCGAGCACGACGCCCGGAAACTGTTGAATGGCCATGACTCTCTCCTCGGTGCGGATGATCGTGTGAAAGGCTGCGGAAATCGGGGTGATTTCGTGCGCTCACGCAGGCCGAAATGCTGTGAGAATTCGAGTTTTGCAGTGTGATTCGGCGGCGTATCGAGTACTCGGCTACGTCAATTTCGATGGAATCGTGCCGAAATCCGAGGCATGCCAGGTGCCGGAGCAAGTAGTTGGCTACTGCCCTTCTTCGCGTTCGCGCGAAGTTCCGTCAGGTGTACTCGTCCGCAGTCGCCGCCAGCAACAGCTACCCAAATACAAGTAGAGCCGGTCCGAAGACCGGCTCTACTGTTCTGTCGGGGTTAGATCGTGTCTCACGTCGTTGAAATTGGTTTCCAGCGTGTCGTGATGGGTTGTGCTGCATGATGTTCGGCCGTGACCGACGAGCTGTCGAAGCGGCTGGTGCCCGATGAGCTGTGGCTGCTGGTGCAGCCGCTGCTGCTCGCCGTTCAGTGGTGGAACCTACGTTCCAGGAAGCGCCGGACCAGGTTGCGGTGGAGATCGGACCAGGCTTGAACCCGGACTGCCCACCAGGGGGCGATGTCGCGGGGTTTGGCGGTCACGGCGTGCGAGATGAGATCGGAGGCTTCGTCGACGGTCAGACCGGGGAGATGGCCGAAGTCGGTGGGGGCGCTCATTCTGGTGTGTACCAGTGGCATGTAGACCGAGGTGGTGGTGACGTGGTCGCCGGCTATTTCGACGGCGACGCTGCGCAGCCAGACATCGAAGGCCGCTTTGGAGGCACCGTAGGCCGACCAGCGCGGACTCGGCGGCATGAGCACTCCCCAACTGGAGACATTCACAATATGCCCCTGCTTGCGTGCACGCATATCGGGCAACAGAGTGAGCAGCAGCCGTACCGGGCCGAGATAGTTGATGTCGATGGTGCGGGTGAAATCGTGGAAGCGGTCGTAGGACTCGGCGATGGGCCGCCGAATCGACTTTCCCGCGTTGTTGATCACGACATCGATGTGCCCGTACTCGGCCAGCAACGTCCGGCCGAGCAGGTCGACGGCATCCATGTCGGTCAGGTCGGTCGTGTACGCGTGGGCCGTGCCGCCATCGGCGCTGATGTCGGCAGCCAGTTGTTCCAGTTCGGGACGAGAACGCGCCACCAGCAGCACCACCGCCCCCGCCGCGGCCAGCTTCCGTGCACTGGCCTTGCCGATACCGTGCGAGGCCCCGGTCACCAATATCACCCTGTCGGCGACGACCGCCCGTAATGACTCCTTGGTAGGCCGGAATGTCGGGTACAGTAGCCGAATCGCCACCCGTTTGGCGAGCGAACGTCCATTGTTTTCGGTCGGAGTCTCGTTCACAGCGCTCGACTGTATACGGGCGCATCTGTATACGGGCGCATCTGAGAACTCACGTGTCGTGGTGACCGAGGCGGGGCAGGCTACCGCGTAATCAAAGCATGCTCGTCGACTACCCCCCAGAATGAATGATCTGTTCGATATTGCGCTCAGCCAGCGCGCTGATCGTCAACGACGGGTTCACTGTTCCGGTGCTACCGGGCACAGCCGCTCCATCCATCACGTACAGGCCTCGATACCCACACACCCGGCCGTAGGGGTCTGTCGCGCGTCCGACCACTGCGCCGCCCAACGGATGGGAGGTGAATGAGGCGTCCGCATCCAAGGCTGGTCGGGAGATGGGCTGGCAGTTGCAGGCCTTGTTGTTGACTTCCCGCGCTCGCGCGAGATAGCCGGCAGCGCCGTCGTGTGGCCACTGCAGGTCCACACTCCCGTTGGTCGGGTTGTAGACGAACCGGCCGCGGGTGTCATCGAGCACGATGCCCAGCGATCCGAGAAGGGTGATGTCGTAGGGCGTCGTGCCGGGGATGAACCAGTTCTCCAGCGACACGGGTGCGCCTTCCTCGTCCAGAATCCGGCTCGCGGACGCTGTGCCCTGTGTGCCCATCTCGAGCGTGCTGAGCGGCCGCGCCAAGGCGACGTCGCCGTTGCTGCCCCAGCCTTCGCCGATGTGCTCGTTCAGGTCCGGCAGCGCGTCGGTCGCCCGCGCGCGCACCAACAACTCGGAGGTGCCGATGGAGCCCGCAGCCAGGAACAGCGTGTCGCAGGTCAGCGTCCGGGTGCGGAGCACCTCGCCGGTCGGGGCGAGTTTGGTCACGGCGACGGTATAGCGACCCGACGCTCCCGGTTCCTTGGCGATGGCGTCCACGCGATGTCCAGGGTAGATCTGGGCACGGTGGGTCGCCTCGGCATAGCGCAGGTAGTTCTGGTTCAGATCGAACTTCGCGCCATTGGAATTGCCGAGGTTCGAACAGCCGACCGTCGCCGACGGCCTCGATCGCCAGGCCAGCTCGTCGCGGATGATATTCCAATTCCATGTGCCGTCGATGCGCTGCGGCGTATAGCCGGCCGCGCGGACCTGCTCGTCCCAGGCCCGCGAGTGCGCGAACGCGGAAGAGTGATAGATGTCGTCCGGCATCAGGCTCGGCCGCAACATCTTTCGGACCTTGGGGTAGTAGACGTCATGCATCTCGCGGTAGCCGACCACGCCGCGGAACACATGATCGAAGAACCGCTGCTCCGGCTCGATCATCACCCCGGTGAACACTACCGAGCCACCGCCCACACACGCACCGCGCCACACGTCGATGCCCCGGTAACTGGAAACATCGAGGACCCCGCCGAACGGATCGACAGGCAGTGGGATCCTGTTTACGCCGGTAAAGGTGGTGCGATGCCAGAAGCCGCGGCCATCCGGAATCGTGTCGGTGGCGAAGATGTCGCGCCACGGATCACTCGGCCAGCGCGACCCGCGCTCCAGCACCGCGACTTGGGTCCCGGACTGCGCCAGGCGCAGCGCGGTGATCGACGCCCCGAACCCCGATCCGATGACGATCGCGGGCACATGATCGGCCGGATCCGGCAGCGGCGCGAAGATCTCCGGCACCAGCATGCGGTACATCGACGCTTTCAGGCTCGGGCTGTAGTCGTCTGCCCATGCCACAGGCGTGGCCGTGCTTGCACCCGCAATACCCAGCGTCGTCGCGGCCAAGCCCGCACCCTTGATGAAACCGCGCCTGTCCATGAGTGCCCTCGCCTGATCTGAACGTCGCTCCATCACCTCCGGCTCCCGTAACGACCATGCATATTACTTTCCCGGCCCCAGGTCACCAACGTCCTTGACCGGACCGGCCTGCCGTGCCAACAGCGGGACTCCGTCATAGCGAATCTCTATCATATGGGTGGGTTGGAGACTCGAGAATGCGATCGTGTTGTGCGCGGACGAGAAGGACTGCGACCGAGCCAATGACTTGAGAACTTCACGCTGACCAGGCGATATCTCCAACGCGGGCACGGGCTGTCCGGTGATGAAATGGGCCCTACCTGGGGAGGCGCTGCGCCGACCTGCTCAAACGGTAAACAGTACGGCGGTTCTGGGTTGGAGATTGTTTCGCCGTCCGGATCGCGACTATTTAAGAACAGACCAGTCGGCTTGTGCTGGGTATAGTCGAGGCTGGAGGAAAGTGATGACCGCACCGCGACCGCAGATCCATCCCGATGGAGGATTGGATTGGGATGGCGAGTCGGACGGGTCAGTGACTCGGCCGGTGCCGTTGTCTGCGGGGCAGCGGGGGCTGTGGCTGGCACAGCAATTGAGCCCGGACGTGCCGATATGTGAGGCGCAGTACGTCGAGTTCCGTGGGGATATAGATCTCGATCTGCTGCGCGAGAAGGCGATTCAAGCCGGCCGCGAGTTCCGGTCGTGGTATCTGCGGCTGATAGAGGTCGACGGTGAGCCGCATCAGTTGTTCGATCCATCGTTGGATTCGTTGGGGCCGGTAATTGATATGCGTGGTGAACCGGATCCCGTCGCGGCGGGCTTGCAGTGGATGCGCCATGAGTACACTGCGCCGTTGGATATGACGCGGGACCGGTTGGTTGCAGCGGCGATTGTGCAGGTCGGGGATCGACATCACCTGTTGTACTGCAGGATCCACCACATCGCATTGGATGGCTACGCCGGGATGACGATAGTGAACCGGATCGCGGCGCTGTACACGGCTGCGGTGCAGGGCCGGGCAGCAGAGCCGAACCGGGCGGCGGAGCTGAGCGCCCTCTACGAGGCCGACCGCAGCTACCGGGAGTCGAAGCGGTTCGCCAACGACCAGGCATATTGGGTGGACAGACTCGCCGACGTCGAGGAAGGGTCCAGCCTGGCACCCGGATACGCGCCCCCACGCGCAGACAGTGTGGTCGCAGTCGCCGAACTGTCGACGGTGACGGTAGGCCGGATCGATCATTCCGCGGAAGTGTTGGAGGCGTCCCCGGCTGCGGTGGTGATCGCCGCATTCGGATGCTATCTGGCCCGGATGACCGGCCGGGACGAGGTCCTGGTCAATATTCCGATGTCGGGTCGCACCACCGCCGAGCTGCGGCGCTCCGGGGGGGTGTTCGTCAACGTCGCGCCGCTTCCGATCGCGCTCGGCTCGGCGGACACGGTCGCGACGCTGGTGCGGCGGGTGCAGTCCGATCTGGTGGGCACGTTGCGACACCAGCGGTTTGGCCTCACCGACATTCGCGCCGCCACCGGATACGGCGGGCAGCGGCGTTTCGCGGGCCCGATTGTGAATGTCATGTTTTTCCCCCAGAAGATCCTGCTCGGGTCGCTGACCGGGGAATTCCATATCCTCAGCTCCGGGCCGGTCGAGGATTTGCTGATCGACCTTTATCAGACCGGAGAGCCGCCGCGGACGATCCTCCACTTTATGGCCAATCCCGACCTCTACACCGGCCCCGAACTGTCGGAGCATTACACCAGATTTGTAGAGTTTCTCGACGCGTTCGCCGCCGCCGCACCGGGCACCGATCTGGGGCAGGTTCACCCCGACAGCGTCCGCTACGGCGCCCGGATCCGGAGCCGCCGCGAGAACCTGGCGTTCTGGCAGGCCACGCTCGCGGACCTTCCTGTGGAGCTTCGTCTGCCGTGTGACAGGCCGCGGCCGGTGGTGATGTCGTATCGGGGTGCCACTGGGAGTTATTCGTTGCGTGCCGGGTTGGTTGGTGCGTTGAAGGGGTTTGCGCGGCAGCAT
>NZ_WJIC01000021.1 GCF_009649815.1 Nocardia sp. SYP-A9097 | reverse complement strand
CTTCCTGGATGAACCTGGTCGAGGTCTGGTTCGGCATCATCGAACGCCAAGCCATCCACCGCGGCACCTTCCGCAACGTCCGCGAGCTGACCACCAAGATCCGCGAGTTCATCAACGGCTGGAACCCCCGCGCGAAACCGTTCGTCTGGACCAAGACCGCCGAGCAGATCCTCACCAAGGCCGACCGTCCAAAGACTTCAAATCCGACCCACTAGGGACTGTTACCTTCTGCCCTCGGCCTTCGTCATAGGGGTGATGACCGGATTCGAGCGGTTGTCGCTGCGATGAGTGAAGGAGAGCGGGATGCTGAGCAACATCATGTATGTGACGGTTTATGTGACCGATCAGGAGCGGGCGCTGGGGTTTTATACGGAGGGGTTGGGGTTGGAGAAGCGGATCGACTTTTCGGGGCCGGATGGGCGGTTTCTTACCCTCGGGGTTGCCGATAGTCCGGTGGAGATCATTCTGTGGTCGCATGCGGCGGCTGCGGGGCAGCCTGCCGAGGTGGGTGAGCTTGCCGCGCCGGGGCCGCTGATTCTCGAATCGGATGATCTGCGAAAGGATTTCGAGGTGTTGCGGGAGCGGGGCGTCGATTTCGGGGGTGCCGAGCCCGAGGAGTATCCGTTCGGGGTGCGGGTCGAGGCGGTGGATCCCGATGGGAATCGGATTTCGCTGCGGCAGCAGCGGAAGCCGTGATCGAGGATTCTTCCGGCCTCGGCGAGGCGTTCGAAGCCCAGCGCGATCGATTGCGCGGTGTCGCGTATCGCGTGCTGGGGTCGCACGCCGATGCCGAGGATGTGGTGCAGGAGGCGTGGCTGCGGCTGACGCGGCAGGACACGGCGGGCATCGGGAATGTGGCGGGGTGGTTGACGACCGTGGTCGGTCGAATCAGCCTGGACCTCTTACGTTCTCGCCGGAACCATCCCGAAACCGCCTACGGCCAGGGGTTTTCGGATTTCGTGGTGATGCCGGACGACGAGCCGGAGCCGGATGAGCAAGTGGCGCTGGCGGATTCGATCGGGTTCGCCATGCTCGTGGTGCTCGATTCGCTGTCTCCGAGTGAGCGGCTGGCGTTCGTGCTGCACGACATGTTCGCGGTGCCGTTCCACGAAATCGGCCATATCCTGGGCAAATCGGCCGATGCCGCAAAGATGATCGCCAGTCGTGCCCGTCGTAAGGTCCAGTCCACGGACCGGGCGGCGGGTTCCGGGCGGGAGCATCGGGAGGTGGTGCGGGCTTTTCGGGCTGCCGCGCTGGGCGGGGATTTCGAAGCGCTGCTTCGCGTTTTGGATCCGAACGTGAAGTTGACCGTCGATACCGCGGACGGTGTTGTGGTCACTCTCGGTGCCACCGAGGTAGCCGCCGGTGCTCGCATGTTCTCCGGTGCGGTTGCCGGCCACCGAGCCGTTTTACTCAATGGCGTTCCGGGCCATATGTCCTGGCGGGCGGATGGAACACCCTTGTCCGTCATTGCCTTCACGGTCGACGAAGGCCGGATCACGGCAATTCGCATTGTCGTCGATCCGGCCAAGCTCGCTTCGATCAGGCTATCTCCGGCCTGATCTCGCACGGCCGGAGATAGGTTGGGGCGGTGGACTTCTCAGAGCGGGAGGACTCGGCCGCCCACACCCCAGCCCGCGCTGGACCAACCGGGGCCGATGCAGGCCACGGTGCCCGCCTGTCCTATGGGGAAGTCCTGGCGGATGGTGTACGGGCCGATGGCCAGTGGGTTGGTGTTGTATCCGACGCAGTCGATTTCCAGGCGGTACATGCCTTCGCCATCTTTACACAGGCCGTTGTAGGCGAATCCCGCGTTCATAGAACCTTGGCAGGAAGGGGCCGCGGAGGCGGTTCCGGTCGCTATGCCTGACAAAGCGATTGCGGCAACCGGGGTGGCCAGGGACAGTGCCACCGTTCGAACCGAGGGTCGCATATAGAGCTCCGATCGTTGCAGGTCGATGCTTTTCATGGGATGTATCCACGATCTTGCCGCCGCACGTTACAAATACGAGGCCACCGGCGTGGGTGAGTCAGGCGCTGTGTTCTTTCGGCGCTGCCGCTCCCGGGCCGGGGAGCAGGTCGACGTCGTTGGCGTGCATGGGCTGACGCAGTGGGCGCAGCCGATCATTATTCGCGGCCGGGTCGTCGAATGGCTCGACGGCGACGCCGGCTGGGAAATCGTCGACCGGATATCTCGACACGGCGAATTCGGATCGCGGACAACGCTTTCCGGCCGATAGGCTCATGACAGTGAGCACGCCGGAGAACACGCCTTCGATTCTGGCCCTGGCCGATCTGGCCACCCCGATGAGTATTCGGGTGGCCGCGACACTCGGCCTCGTGGAGGAGGCCGGCAGCACCGGGGCAACCGTCGATCAACTCGCCACCCGCACAACGACTTCCGCTATGGCGCTGGAGCGGCTGCTCGATCACCTGGTCACCATCGGAGTCTTCCGTCTCGATGCGGAGACCGGGCGCTATCGGCCCACACGCCTCGGCGATCAGCTGCGCGCGGACTCCCCCGAGGGAGTCAAGATCCTGCTCGATATCAATAGTGCGGGTGGCCGCGCCGAATTGGCCTTCATCGAGTTGCTCGACACGATTACCACCGGCTTACCCGCCTACCCGCGGCGATACGGTCGCGATTTCTGGACCGACCTCGATACCGAGCCCGTGCTGCGGACCTCGTTCGACGCCCAGATGCAGTGGCGCTTCCAGGTTTTCGCGACCCGGATTGCCGAGCAGTTCGACTGGGGTCGCTTCACCGACATCCTCGATGTGGGTGGTGGCGACGGGAACTTGCTCGCGGCGATTCTGACGGCCCACCCCGGAGTACGAGGGCGAGTCCTGGATGTCGCGCCGACCATCGCCGCGGCCCGCGAAAGGTTTTCCGCTGCCCGTCTCGCGGACCGGGCCAGCGGCATTGCGGGCAGCTTCTTCGATCCGCTCCCCACGGGAGCCGATGCGTACATCTTGAGCGACATCCTGCACGACTGGGATGACGAGCACGCGCGGCTCATTCTCTCCGAGTGCGGGCGCGCCGCCGGTTCGAATGGTGTTGTCGTGGTTATCGAACCGATCCGGGGCCGGGGCGCCGGCACCGGGATCAACCTGTTCATGCTGATGTGCTTCGGCGGCCGGGAACGGAGCGTCGGCGAGCTGACCGAACTGGGCGCGGACTGCGGTCTCACACTGCATGCCTCGACCCAGGTGGCCGATGGGCGAACCGCGCTGGAGTTCCGCCGGTCAGAGGCGGCTCAATAGCACTCGGGCGGAGCGGATTTCGTCGATACCCAGTAGGCGCGCGGCCAGCAGGAAGACCGCTGTGCCGACTGCCGCTCCGGAGGTCAGGGTGGTGAGGTGCTCCAGCGTGGGGGTGCCTATTGCGGTTCGGGCGAGTTCGATGGCGGCGAGACCGGCGGCTCCGGCCAGGGCGGTGGCCCACATGACGCGGTGGACGGTGCGGGCTACAGCGGTGAAGCCGAGCAGGCCGTAGCGCTTGCGGAGCAGGAGGTGGCCGGTGAGTGCGCCTGCCACGTAGGCGAATGAGCATGCGACGCTGAGCATTACGATGACGGCTTGGTTGGGCAGGAGGGTGGTGGTCAGGATCAGGATGGTTATCTTCGTCGCCACCATGACGATATTGATGACGGTCGGGGTGCGAGTGTCGTTGTAGGCGTAGAAGACTCGCATTTGCAGCATGACCAGGGCGAAGGGGGCGAGTCCGAAGGCGGAGCAGGCTACTGCCGTTCCGATCAGACGGGCCGCGTCGGTGTCGACTCGGCCGGTGAATACCAGGGCGGCGAATCCGGGGCCCAGCAGGCTCATTGCCATGGTTACGGGTATCAGGGCGACCGAGAGGTAGCGGGCGCCACGGGAGAGGTCGGCGATGACCGCGGCGTGGTCGCCGAACGCGGCGGCGCGGGAGATGCGCGGCATCAATACCGTCAGCGCCGAGGCGGCGAGAATGCCGTAGGGGACCTGGAACAGCAACTCGGCGTACGTGTAAATGGACATGCCGCCGTGATCGAAGGCGACGCGCATGGTGATCGCGACACCGATTTGGCTGATCGCGGCGTAGACGAGCAGCCAGCCCAGAATCGGCAGTCCGGAGCGGACCGGACGCCAGGTGTACGGCAGTGGCCGCACCCGCCAACTCCACGCGAAACCATTGCGCCGCAAGGCCGCGACCACCCACACGGTCTGTCCCACAATGCCCGCGGTGGTGCCGATACCGATGGTGAGGACCTGCGCGGTGGTCATCGAACCGGGCGTCAAGGTAACCGGACCCGGTAGCAGTACGAACACCCCGCACGTCGCCAGAACGATCACATTGTTGACCACCGGCGCCCAGGCCGCCGACGCGAAGCTGTCACGCACATTCAGCACCGCGCTCACGACCACACCCACCCCGTAGAAAAAGATCTGCGGCAGAAGTAAATACGCCAACCAGGTAGCAAGCTGCCGCTGCCCGGAGTCGCCGACGAACACCCGCACAATCAGCGGAGCACAGGCCACGGTCACCGCGGTAACCACCGCCAACGCCAGCACCGCCGCCACCATCACCCGCTGCGTGAACTGCCGAGACCGCCTGCGCCCCTGCCGCCGAGCCCGCGTCAAAACCGGAATTACCGCCCTGGCCAACACACCCCCGAGCAACAACTCGTACAGCATGTTCGGCAAATTATTGACCCCGTTATACGCATCCCCCACCGCCGCCGTCCCGAGCACCGCGGCCACCACAATCGTCCGCGCGAACCCGGTAACCCGACTCACCATCCCCGCCAGGGCAACCCGCCCACCGGCCTGAACGAGCCCGGCCCCACCAACACCTCTCAACCGAACAGGTTGACCGCCCCCACGCGGCACCCCCTGAACCGGCAACGGCTGCGTCGCGAAACTCCCATACTCATTCACTCAGCACCCCGCCGCTCCCTTACGAATCCGAATCCCCGGCACCACCCGATCATCCGGTGCGGGATCCGGTGCGGCCTCTTCGGCCTGCACCTCGACCGCGATCTGTGCCCGCAGCGCCCCGGGATCCCACATCTCCTGAAACGGCCCCATCGGCGAGCCACCCAACCCCCGCCGCCGCGCCCGCCACACCACCAACGCGAAGATCCCAGCGAACAAGGCAATTGGCGATATCGCCACCGCGAATCCCACCACGCTCTCCATCACAGAATGCTACGTGCGGGCAGGAGGAAGCCGGTGTGTTCCGGGCGCTGGCCGACTCGACGCGTCGGCAGATCTTGGAGGATCTGCGGACTGTACTGCGCCTTACTCGTGCGTGAGGCTCCGGTGACCTGGCATCCACGTCCCCCGCTGCGATTGGACGGGGGTCAGGGGGACAGTCGACTATTTGGCATCGGCGTAGCACTCGACTATTGCCGTGGTGAAGGGGAAGCGGACGGGGGTGGGGCCGAAGGCTATTCGGCCTGCGGATTCAGCGGCGGTGGTGATGGCTTGGGCTACGGTTTCGGCTTCAGCTGCGGGGCAGTGGACTATTACTTCGTCGTGTTGGAAGAAGACGAGTTCGGCTTGTAGGCCCGCTTGGTTGAGGGCGTGGCGGAGGCCGGCCAGGACCAGGAGGGTCCAGTCGGCGGCGCTGCCTTGGACTACGAAGTTTCGGGTGAAGCGGCCGCGGGCTCGGGCGGCGGGGGTGGTTCCGAAGGCGGGTGGGTTGTCCTGGTCCAGGTGTTCGGAGGTGGTGGCGGGGGAACTGGTGCGACCGAACCAGGTTCGGACCAGGCGGCCTTGTTCGCCCGCGGTGGCGGCGTCGTCGACGTAGGCGACCGCTGCCGGATAGCGGCGGCGGAGTTCGGCCATATGGGTGAGGGCGTCGCCGGAGGTTTGGCCGTAGATGGCGCCCAGGAGTGCGATTTTGGCTTGGGCGCGATCGCCGCCGAAGGCTCGGGCGGCAAGGTCGGCGTACATGTCGTCGCCGCGACCGGCGACCTCCATCAGGCCCGGATCGCGGGAGATGGCGGCCAGCACGCGGGGCTCCATCTGGTCGGCGTCGGCGACCACCAGCCGCCAGCCGGGGTCGGCGCGGATCGCCTGCCGGATCACCTTCGGAATCTGTAGCGCGCCACCGCCATTGGTGGTCCAGCGGCCGGTTACCGTGCCGCCGGGGACGTATTCGGGGCGGAAGCGGCCGTCGTGCACCCACTGTTCGAGCCAGGACCAGCCGTGCGCGGTGTACAGGCGGTAGAGCGATTTGTAGGCCAGCAGCGGGGCGACCGCGGGGTGATCGACCTCCTGGAGTTCCCATTTCCTGGTGGAGGACAACGAGATTCCCGCACGCCCGAATGCTCGCAGGATGTCCTGGGGCAGGTCCGGCCGGACTCGCGTCCCGAAGGCCCGGGATACCTCCTCGGCCAGCTCGACCATGCGGCGTGGCTCCAGGCCCCGGCCGAAATACGTTCGCCCAGCATGTCATCGAGTAATTCCCGATACACGTCCGCGCGCCAGGGGATCCCGGCCCGGTACATCTCGGCGGCCACCAGCATGCCCGCCGATTCGGCGGCGAGCAGCAGCCGCATGCCCTCCGGATATTCGGTGCGCGCGGTACGGGCGACCTGTCCCGCGTAAACCTCCAGTAGCGCGTTGAATTCGTCCGTTCCCGGCGGTAGCGGCACCGGCCCCGACTCGAACAGCGACGGCTGGGTCTCGATCGCCCGCGCGGGCGCGTCCGGCGGCACCGGCAGCCGGTGTAATCGCGCCCATGCCGCCGCGAGCGAACGTGGTTGCCCCGATTGGCCTTGCTCATGTCCGATCAGGAGCGCCTCGGCCGCCTCCAGGTCATAGCAGCGTTCGACCCGCACCCCGGCCGCCAGCAAGCGCCGATAGATCTCCGAGGTCGATCGCCACACCCACCGCTCGACCTCCGGCCGCGACCGCACCGCCTCGGCGAGCGACGACTCGTGCAGTACCGGCCCCGCGGGCCGACCGTCCTGATCAAGTGGGCACAGCAGCGCCCCGCTCTCCCCCGTCTCCGCCACCGCCCATCGCATACCCCTGAGTCTTGCAGCGGCCACAGACAATTCCGCTGACCCAGCCACCGTGGCGGTCGAACATGCCCCCGAGGAACCACGCTGGACACGCGATCACCAGGAACTGATGGCATCGTCTATTCACCTCAGCCGATTCCGCCATCGGTTCCTGGTGATCATCCGATCAGTTGCCCATCGCCGGATCAGGCGGAGGGTTTCACCTCACCGTTCACCGCGGCAGGCTCGACTTTGAGAGCGGGCAGCAGGGATTCGCGCGCCATCGCGGTGAGGGTGCCCGCCTGCTGGATGATCTCGGCCAGCGCGGAGGTCACGCCCTGTGCTCCGTTGAGCACGGTGAACTGTCCTATGTGTTCGAACGGTTTCGCCGCGGCGGCGACGATTTCGGGCAGGTTCTGTGCGACCTGCTGGGCGATCACCGCCTCCTGATTCTTGCTCATCGCCTCGGCGCGCTGCTGGATGCCGGCGGCCTCGGCCGCCATTCGGGCGCGCACTGTCTCGGCCTCGGCCAGACCACGCGCCTGAATGGCGTCGGCCTCGGCTTGACCGGTGAGCCGGGTCGCCTCGGCCTGCGCGGCAGCACGTACCTTGATCGACTCCGCCTCGGCCTGAGCCTGCATTTTCGTCTGTGCCGCAGCGGCTTCCGCACGCAGCCGGGTTTCCTGGGCGTCGGCCTGGGCCTGACTGATCTGGACATCGCGGGCCGCGGTGGCGAGGGTGGTCTGCCGGTAGGCTTCGGCGTCGGCGGGCTTGCGGATCGAGGCCTGGAGCTCCTGTTCCCGCTGCTGGGCCTCCAATTGCGCGACCTTGGTGGCGACTTCGACCACCGCCTGGCGAGCGGTCGCCTCCGCGAGCGGACCCTGCTGCTGGGATTCCTGAGTCGCCCGGTCCACCTCGGCCTGATATCCGGCCTTCTTGATCTGGGTATCGCGTACGGCCAGCGCCACCTGAGCCTGGGCGGATTGTTCCTGCTCGATGGCCGCGCGTTCGGCATTGGCACGCGCGATCCGGGCATGCTGCTCGACCTCCGCATGTCGCGGAATCGCAAGGTTGGCAATGTAATTCGACTCGCTGGCGATGGATTGGATCTGGAACGAGTCGATCACCAGCCCGAAGGATTCCATCTCGTGCGAGCAGCGGTCGCGGACCTGTTCGGAGAACTTGTCCTGATCGCTGATCATGTCCTCGACGGTCATGGATCCGGCGATGGCGCGCAGGTGGCCGATGAAGACGTTCTGCACCTTGGTTTCGAGCTCATCGGCGGGGCGATCCAGGAAGCGGCGGGCGGCATTGGCGATGGAACCGTAGTCGTCACCGACCTTGTACATCACCACCCCAGTTAGCGCGAGGTTGATCTTCTGCCGGCTAACGCACGGCACCACGATCTGGGATTCGTGCGCCTCCAACGAGATTCGGCGCACCTTGGTCAGGCCGGGCATGATCAGGCAGCCGCGTCCGGTGACAATGCGGAACCCCATGCTCTCCCCCGACCCGCCCGGTCCGGTTCCGGCTCGGAAGCCCGAAATAATCAGCGCCTCATCGGGTTCGGCGATCCGCCAGGCGGCACGGAACACCCCGACCAGCAGTACCAAGACGATGAGCGCAATCCCGACCGAGACAAGGACCAGGACGTCCACGATGCACCTTCACTTCACGGGAACGACTTCGACAGTGCGGCCACCCAGACTGTCGACCACGAGCACCTGGGCATGCTTGGGAATCGTCGACTCGCCGTCGGCGGCGCGCGCCAGGAACCGTTCGGTCCCGAATCGCACCTCGATCAGCACCTCGCCGAGGTGGCCGGGCGTAATGGCAGCCGTCACCCGCGCGTATTTGCCGATCACATCGGCTGCCATCAACCCCACCCCCCGGAACCGCAAGCGTTCGACCTTCACACGCTAGTCCCGCCCGCGATCCGTGGACGATTTTCTTTACGAAAAACTTGCGGGTCCAACGCCATTGATCGAATTCGGTGCGGGGCGGGTTACCAATATCGGTGCCGGTGTCCGTCGGTATCGGCGATGAAGATGACGGCGTCGGCTCCGTCCAGGTCTGCCGGGTCGAGTGGAATGTGCCCGGGCACAATCGGTGTGCCCGCGCCGATCGATGGGTCGAGGGCGGCGCGCAGGGCTGGTGCCGGGAAGAGCGCGCGGCGGAGAGTCGCGGCTGCCAAGACATGCTGGAGGGTCCGCGGCTCGCCGGCGGGGTTGGCGTCGGACGCAAGGAAAACGTAGTGCTCGCCGAGGGCAAGGCCCACCAGCGCACCCGCGTTCGCCCACTTCGTCTCCGCACCGACTATCGGTGAAAGAGACTGTGCTCGTTGCAGATGCGCATTATGCGCGAAGACGAGGGTCGGCCCGCGACGCTGTTCCTGGGCGACGATGGCGAGCAGATTCTCGGCCATCATCTCGGCACGAACGCTGAGCAGGGTCGCGATCCGATCGGGCGCGGGGTCGGCCATGGCCGCGTGATAGCGCAGCAGGCCGAGGGCGGTGCGTGCGTGCGCGGCGACGTGGTCGTAACCGGTCGGGTCGGCGTGACGCAGGGCTGGGGCGGCGCGGCGCAAGGCGCCGGCGAGGTCATCGGCGACGATGCGCAGGGCGCGAGCACGCTCGGAGTCACCGATGGAAGCGGCCGCGTCGTACATGGCGGCCGGGTTCGTCCAGTCCGCGTCCGCACCGAGCAGGGCGTCGAGGACACGAATCGAGCCGGGCCGCAACGCTTCCGGCAGATAATCGATGACCGTGGTGAGTGCGTGGCGCGGGCTCGGCGCACCGGCGTACTCGATCGGCGCTTCGAAGCCGTGGAATCGAACCTGCTCCCGCGGTGCGCGACCGGCATTGTGCGCGCGCAGCCATTCGACGAGTTCACGATTGCCCGGCACGGCACCGAAACCGTGACTGAATCCATCCGCGAGCGCGGATTCGATGTCCGCTGCCACCCCGCAGACGTAATCATCGACCAGCGCCGCCGCGAAGTAATCGGTCTCGAGGGCGATCGACCGGTAGCCCCGTTCGACGAGATGACGCAGTAATTCGTTGCGCAGCAAGGGAAATGCTTCGATCCCGTGTGTCGGCTCCCCCAGCGCCAGCAGCGTCGGCGGTTCGGTCCGTGCGGCGAGCAGTTCATCGACGACCCGGCCCAGGCTTTCCCGATCCCCGACTTCGCGGCCGATTTCGCGCACTGATGTGGCAGTAGACATGGATATCCCTTCCTAATGGCACTGCCTTCGACGATATCGTTGAAGAATATTGTGAAACTTCGGCGAAGGTGACCTGTTGCCGAGCACCGAAACCCTCAAACGGAGGTAGGATCTGCGACCCATAGACCTTGCCCGCGAACACGGATTGTCCCCCCAGGCGATTCGCAATTACGACGATGCGGGCATCCTCCCGCCGACTGAACGCACCGAATCCGGTTACCGGCGCTACACACCCCTGCACGCACAGGCCCTGCGCGCCTTCCTCGCCCTGCGCCGCGGCCACGGACACCAGCAGGCAATGGAGATCATGCGCGCAACCAACCTCGGCGAAGTCGATTCCGCCTATCGACTCATCGACGCCACCCACATCGCACTACGCACCGAACGCGATACCCGCACCCAGGTCGCCGCCGCCCTGAGCACTCTGTCCACCACCCCACCGCCACCGATCCGAGGCCGGCCACTGACCGTAGGCGAACTCGCCCACCGAATCGGCGTGCACCCGGCGACCTTGCGTACCTGGGAAACCGAAGGCATCCTGCACCCCGACCGCAACCGCGCAACGGGCTACCGCGAGTACGGCCCGACCTGCGTCCGTGACGCCGAAATCGCCCGCCAACTACGCCGAGGCGGCTACCCCCTGCCTCAGGTCGCGCAGTTCCTGAACGCACTTCGCGAGGCAGGCGGCGCCGAAGCACTCACCGACTTCCTCAACTCCTGGCAGCACCGACTGACAACGCGCAGCCGCGACCTACTCACCGGCGCAGCACAATTCGACGCCTACCTGACAATGCTCGATCAACCCTAGCCGTCGAACATCGTGGTAGGCCGGAGATCGCCGGCCATCCAAACCCGAAGCCCCACAACGACAATCAAGCTCGAAATCGGCGACCGGGCGTATACCGGTCGCCGATTCGAGGTTCAGCCTCAGTGCACGGAGGAGATCGCCAGGGCCGATAGGTCGGGGTCCGTTATTTCGGAGAGGCCGTTGGCGGTTACCTGCATGACTCGGGCCGAGCCGATATCGAAGAAGAGGCCGGAGACTGCCACGCCGCGGCGCAGCATGGCGTCTCGAACCACCGGGTGGGTGCGCAGGGTCTCCAATTGGATGGCCACGTTGACCATGGCGAGCTGGTCGGACGCGCCGAAGCCGGCCGCCGCGGCGGCGTGGCCCACGGAGTGACCGCGTTGCCAGCGGTCGAGTGCGGGTGCGGCGTTGACGAGCCAGTTGCCCAGGCCGGGGCCCGCGGTGACACCGTCCAGGACGGCTTTCATGGCACCGCAGGATGAATGTCCGCACACCACAACGTGATCCACTTTCAGCTCCATCAGAGCGAACGACAGTGCGGCTTCCATGGAGGTGTCCCGGCCGTTCGACAGCACCAGGTTTCCGACATTGCGGACGGTGAACAGGTCGCCGGGCCCGGTATTGGTAATAAGATTCGGGACGATTCGGGAGTCCGCGCACGTCAGGAAAAGCGAGTGCGGATTCTGGCCGTCGCGGAGTTCGTCCAGATGCGGGCGGACCACGTGCGCATTGCGCCGATGGAAAGCGCGCACGCCGGTGGTGATCGGATTGCCCTCGCCTTCGCGCCACGGGCGCAGCGCCTCGTCGAGCAGCCCCCGGGAGCGGCCGCGCACCGGCGGTCCGGTGAGCGCGTCGGCCATCGGAGCCGACCCCAGCTCCACGAATTCGACTCGGCCGCCGGTGTTCTCGTGCTGCGCGGCCCAGTCGTGAATGGCCTCGTAGGCGGCGTGGTCGATGAAGTCGACGCTCATTTCCACCAGCACGGTGCTCCCAGCGGGAACCTTCGCCAGTTGCGCCGAGAGCTTCGGCAGCGCGAGGAAAGTACACGTGCCCTCGATACTGACCATCCAACGATCGGTTCCGACAATGGGATCCGCCGACACCGTCACCCGGACCACCCGCCACAGCAGCAGCGCGAACGCCAGCACCAACCCGATGAGTACGCCCTCGAGCAGATTCAGGAACACCACCGCGACCACTGTCACCACATAGACCAGCAGATCGCCGGTGCGCCGAGCCAGCCGAATATGCGCCAGCTTCACCAGTTGAACGCCGACCACGATGAGCAGTCCGGCCAGCGCGGATTTGGGAATCTGCTGTACCACCGCGACCAGCGCGACCGAGAACACCAGTATCCAAATCCCGTGCAGGAGAGCCGAAGCCTTGGTGCGCGCACCGGCCTGCACATTGGTCGCACTGCGCACGATCACGCCGGTGACCGGCAGTCCGCCGAGCAGTCCGGAGGTCACATTGGCCGCGCCCTGCGCCACCAGTTCCTTGTCGAAATTGGTGCGCGGCCCGGTGTGCATCTTGTCCACGGCGACCGCGGAGAGCAGGCTCTCGACACTGGCGATGAGCGCGATGGTCAGTGCCGCCAGCGCGACCGCACCCCAGCCACCGGAGGGAATCCGCGGCAGCCCGATGGCGTCGAAAAGCGATCCGCTCAACACGATTCGCTCCACATTGCCGGGCACGATCAGCGACAGCCCCGTGCCGATGACAATGGCGACCAGCGGTCCGGGCAGCGCCCGCAGCCTCCCGGGCACGTACTTCCAGGTCAGCATGATGACAATGACGACCGCGCCGATGAAGAAGTCGTCACTGTGCAGTTCGAGCAATTCGCCGGGGAGTTCGACCAGGTTCTCCCAGGCACTGCTGTGCGACGCCCCTCCGAGCAGCACATGCAGTTGCTGTAGCGCGATGGTGATGCCGATCCCGGCGAGCATGGCGTGTACCACAACCGGCGCGATGGCCAGCGCGGCGCGGGCGATCCGACTGAGGCCGAACAGGATTTGCAGGATTCCGGCCGCGACGGTGATGAAACAGGCTGTCTTCCAGCCGAATTGGTTGATGGTCTCGGCAACCACCACGGTGAGTCCGGCGGCGGGGCCGCTCACCTGCAGTGGTGATCCGCCGAGCAGTCCGACCACCACGCCGCCGACCACGGCGGCAATGAGACCGGCGGCAATCGGCGCGCCCGAGGCGACGGCAATGCCGAGAGATAGCGGGAGTGCGACCAGAAAGACCACGATGGAGGCGGGTAGATCGTGGCGCAGCAGGGTGGTGGACCAGCGGTCCGCTCTACCTGGCGGCGAATCGGTGTCGGTGGACATCTCGGCTCCTTCTCCGGACCCGAGGGATCCGGAAGCGTCGAACATGTTCTGTGGGCATCGAATTGATGCTGTGGACGGCTTTGGCCACAGACTCACCGGACGAGCTTCGGCCAGATTAGGAGTAAAGACTTAGTAAAAGCTGAGAAAACCGATGCCACAATGTGAAACGGGCGTGAACCCTTTCGGATTCACGCCCGACGTTGCGTAACCTACGCCGTTCGCCCTACGCCGACGGTTTGCACGCGACCTCCGACACGGATCTGCGGCACACCGTGATCGCCGATCTCCGCGATCCCGTCCACCGTAACCTCCGCTACGCGCGCGGTGGCGATATCGAAGAACAGACCCGAGAGCACCACGCCTCGCTCGACCACACCCCGGCGCACCACCGGATGCGCGTACAGCGTCTCCAGTTGCACGGCCACATTCACCATGCCGAGCTGATCGACCGGCCCGAATCCGGCGGCAGCGGCGGCCACCGCGACCGGATGCCCGAGCCGGAAACGGGCCAGGCTCGGCCGCGCATTGGCCAGCCAGCCGTCCAGATCCGAACCGGTGACGGCCTCGGAGTGCAGGGCCTCCATGGCGCCGCACCCGGAGTGCCCGCACACCACCACCGACCGCACATCCAGTTTGTCGAGGGCGTAGACGAGCGCGGCCTCCATGGACGTGTCCTGCCGGTCGGCCGGAATCAGATTGCCGACATTGCGGATCGTAAAGAGGTCGCCCGGACCACTATTGGTGATCACGTTCGGCACGATCCGCGAATCCGCGCAGGTGACGAAGAGCGAATCCGGCTCCTGCCCATCGCGCAGCACCCCGAGATGCGGCCGCATCACATGCGCGTGACTGCGGTGGTACGCGGCGACGCCGGCGACGATCGGATCGACCTCGGCCCCTGTGCGCCGCCACGGCCCGAGCACCTCGTTGAGCATGTGCCGGGAGTGTCCACGCGCGGGCGGCCCATCGGTCGCGCCCGCCATGCGCACGGTGCCCATCTCGACGAATTCGACTGTGCCGCCCTCGGTTCGATATTCGGCGACCCATTCCTGCACCGCGTCATGGGCGGCGTGATCGAGGAAGTCGACGGACATTTCGATGACGACATCCGCGCCGGTGGGCACCTTGGCCAGTTCGGCGGTCAGCTTCGGCACCGCCAGGAAGGTGAAGGTGCCGTCGACGGTGACCCGCCAGCGCCCGGTCTCCACGGCTTCGGCGTGCACCGAGACCCGCACCAGCCGCCACAGCAGCAGCGCGAAGGCCAGCACGAGCCCGACCACCATGCCCAGCAACAGATTCCAGAACACCACCACGACCACCGTGGCCGCGTAAACCACCAGGTCGCCGGTGCGCTGCGCCCGCCGGACATGCGCGAGCTTGATGAGCTGGATGCCGACCACGATGAGCAGTCCGGCGAGCGCGGCCTTGGGAATCTGCCGCACCACCCCGACCAGCGCGACCGAGAACAGCAGCACCCACAGACCACACAGCATGGTCGAGGCCTTACCGCGCGCGCCCGCTTTGACATTGGTGATGCTGCGCACGATGACCGCCGCCACCGGCAGCCCGCCGACCAGACCGGACACCACATTCGCGACACCCTGGCCGATCAGTTCTCGATCCAAATCGGTACGGCGAGCAGAGTTCTGCCGTATCCGATCCACGGCGACCGCCGATAGTAGGGTCTCCACGCTGGCGATGAGCGCGATGGTCACGGCCATGAGCGCGATCGCCGCCCAACTGCCGTGCGGAACCCGCGGCAGCCGAAGTTCGTCCAGCAGTGAGCCATTGAGCATGATGTGCTCGACCCGGGTGGGCAGGATCAGCGCCAGCAGCGTGGCCGCGACCACCGCCACCAGCGGCCCGGGCACCACACGCACCGGTGCGGGCAGCCGCTTCCAGGCCACCAGAATGACAATGACGAGCACGCCGACAACGAGGTCGCCGCCGTGCACCGAACGCAGCTCCTGCGGCAGCCCCACAATGCTTTCCCAGGAGGAGCTCAGCGAATTGCCGCCCAGCAGTACATGCACCTGCTGTAGCGCGATGACCACGCCGATGCCCGCGAGCATGGCATGCACCACCACCGGTGCGATGGCGAGCGCGCCGCGGGCGATTCGGCTGAGCCCGAAGAGAATTTGCAGCAGTCCGGCCGCGACGGTGATGAAACAGGTGGCGGCCCAGCCGAATTGATTGATCGATTCGGCGACCACCACGGTGAGACTGGCGGTCGGGCCGCTGACCTGAAGTGTGGAACCGCCGATGAGTCCGGCTACCACCCCTCCCACGACGGCGGCGATCAAACCGGCGGCGACCGGGGCTCCGGCGGCAACGGCAATACCGATGGAAAGCGGCAACGAAACCAGGAATACCACCAGGGAGGCTGGTAAGTCGTGGCGTACCAACTCGGCGAGGCCGGGGAGCGACGTCCGGGGAGGCTGTTCGGTGTCGGTGGACATATTTCTCCTTCGCCGGAACGGCGGGGAGCCGCCCGGTTCATCGGTCAACATGTACTGGCATCGAGAGCGAGCGGCGGGCGAGGCTGTGACAGCACGACGCTATGAGAACGGCGTAATCGTAAAGACTCTCCAAAGAATCCGGAAAGAGTTTGCGGACATTGGGGCGAACCGCTACCAAACTGTGACCTAGGCCACTCGGCGGGACTCCACCAATTCGATGGTCGCCTGCAGCACCGCGAGATCGGTTGACGCTGGGACCAGGATGAATTCGTCCAGCCCGGCGGCCTCGGCCGCATCCAGCGCACGGTTGATCGGATCGGCGTCGAAGGTCGTCATGGCCGCCGCGGTGGCGATGGCATTCTTCGAACCCAGGAAGCCCAGGTACTCGGCGGTGAAATCACGCAGTACCACAGCCGAATCCGGCACGCCCAGAGTATAGAAGCAGCCACTCACCAAGCGCGGCACGGCATCTCGTCCGGCCGTGGCCCACGCCTTACGGGCGGAATCGGCGGCCCAGGAGATCTCACCGGGCGAACCACTGAGACTGAACGCGACCACACCGTCCGCCCAGCGCGCCGCCCGCGCCAGCGATTTCGGCCCGAGCGCGCCCGCGAGAATCGGTGGCCCACCGGCCTGAACACACGGCGGCCCAATGGGATCCGCACCCTCGGTATGCGGAGTCCCGGACCAGAGCGCCCGCAACTCCCCCACCCCGCGCTCCAAAGCGTCATGGCGATAACCGAACCCGGCCCCGAGACTGCCGTAATCGTGCGGCCGCGCACCGACCCCGACACCCACCGTCAATCGCCCCTGCGACAGCACATCGATGGTCGCGGCCTGTTTGGCGATCAGAGCCGGTGGATGCGCGGGCAGCACAGCCACATTGGCGATAATCCGCACCCGCGAGGTCAATGCCGCCGCCGCGGCCAGCGTCGTCCACATCTCCGGATTGTGAAAGGTCATCCGCTCACCACAGGAAATACTGGCGAACGGCCCCGCGTCGGCGCGCAAGCACCAGTCAACGGTCGAACTGCGGTCATAGCCCCGGCACATGGTGGGCAATGCGATACCGATATCCATTGGCATACCTTGCCTCCCACCCCACCTAATCCGCGCCGGATTTGCCGCATTCATGCCCGCTTGGAGTTGGCTACTCGCGGGCCATGAAGGTGTTGCGGGCCGCGCGTCGGACATCGGCATCGGGGTGGTCGCGGAGCTCGGTCAGGAGCGTCGACCAGGGTGGGGTCCAACCGAACTTGTTGCCGCACTTGGCGATCAATTCGACCGCTGCCAGCGCTATGGCGGCGGACGGGCCGGTGGCCAGGCCGGTGGCGATCTGCCGCAGCGCGGCGGTGGGAATCTCGTCGGGGATCGGGCCGAGGCGCTCCGCCAGACGGCGGGCCGGGTAGGCGGTGAGGGTGCCTATTGCCAAGGGGGACAGGGCCTGCACCGCGGCGATCGTCTGTTCCGGCTCGGTCCAGCGGATGGCCGCGAAGGTCAATTCGATGACCTGCTCATGCCAGAGCGGGTCCGAGGCGAGTAATTCGATGACCGGGGCGGCGAGCAGTCGACCGTGTTCGGTATTGCGCGGTAGGGGTGTCAACCAGTGCAGCAGTGTCAAGAGGCGTTGGCGCGCAGGCAGATCGCGATCCGGGTACGAGTCATCTGCGTGGTCCAGCAGCCGTTCGACGGCGGCGACGACCGCGGCCGAATATCCGGTGGCACCGGCATCCACCAGCAGCGCCCGCATGGCCGCGGTCCAGAGCCCGACCTGTGACAGATCGGTCAGTCTGGCGACCAGTACATCCCGGGTATCGGGCGGCGACCAGCGGTACCACCGGGTCAGGCCATCCAATGCCTGTGCCGCGACTCGATAGTCCGAGCCCGCCGCGAGGTCACGCAGGAAGGCGGCGAACCGTTCCCGCCGCGGAACGGGGAGCCGTTGCGGTGTGATGTCGAGGACCGCACCGGCCACTTCGGGGTCGGCGACCGCGTCCCGTAGCAGCTCCCACGCTTCGTCCCGGTCGAGCATTCGCCCGGCGGCGAATACCGTGGCGCGCTGGATATCCCGGTGCGTGCCGGGCCGGGAGCCGAGCGCGCGAATAATGGGCATGGCGTCCGGTGCGCGTAGTAACGCGAGCAGCCGCACGCCTTCCTTCACGGCGGTGATCTTCGGCGAATCGAGTAGCGGCGCAAGGGTTTCGCCGAGGCGCGCGGGCGGGATCGAGCGGGCACAGGTGGCAATGCTGCTCACCGCCACCCGGGCGTGATCGTCGCCGACATGTGCGGCGAGTACGGCAATGGCCCGGTCGGGCTCATCGCTGCGCCCGAGCGCGGTCAACGTGGCCTCGGCCACGACCACCTCATCGGATTCCACATACGGCAGCAGCCGGGTGAAACCGCCTGGGAGCAGCCCCATTTGGCGGATCGCGCCCGCACGCTCGCCCAATGAGGCGTTCGCACTCCGGGCGTAACCGTCCAGCAGTATCCCGTAGTTGTCGATGTGATGCGGTGTCCAGCGGTCGATTCCGGTATGGAACAGGGGTACGAAGCGAACCTTCGAGGACAGGAAGCGCCCGGAGGCCGGATGACTCAGCAGACTGTCCAGGAGATCGGTGCGGCGGGTGGCGATGAGATTCTGCGCCTCCCACAGCGTGATGATGGACTGGTCGCGGCGCAGCATGTCATCGAGATTCACATCGCGAGTGGCGGGATCGGCCAGCGCCAATCGCACGGCGCGCCGCACGGTCGCGTCATCGGCGGCACCGCAGGCACGTAGCACCAAGTCCTGTAGTCCGGGGACGCCGAATGCCCGCCGCTCCAGCCCGTCGGCCAGGGTGAGCGCGAGTGTCCAGCGGTCGCGCGCGGCATCGGCTTCCAGGCGCGGGCGCAGCGCTTCGAAGAGTCGATGCTCGGCCCCGCGCGGCAAATTATGGTGCAGCCCAGCCAGATTCAAATGACTGAACGATTCGGCGAGCAGGGCCGAGATGCGCAGTGCGGCCTCGGTGAACGCGGTCTCCCCGGTCTGCGCGCCCCGCACCAGCAGTGTGCGGGTGAGATCGCCGATGGCGGCGGATGTTTGATACGAACGATCCCGAGCCTGCAGCGCGTCGACCACCACCTGCTCCAGCGCGGGCACATGTTCGACGGCCAGCAATGACATCGGCAAGGTGGCGAGGGACTGTAAAGCACTGCACCGCACCGGATCCTGCTCACTACGCATTCGGCGCAGCAGGTCCAGGAGTTCACCCACGACCGCGGTATCGCGACTCCCGGCGACAGCGGTCACCAGCAACGGGTACGCCGCCGCGCGTTCCTCCGCCGTAGGCCGCCGAACCGCCTGCACCAGTACGGGTTTCGCCTCAACCCAGGGCAGTCGGGCGGAGAGCCGTTCGGCGATCTCCGGCACCTCCGCACCGCCGGGCCGGGCAAGCAGCTCCCGGGCCAGGGCCGCTCGCGCCACACCGGGCAGTGCGTCTAGGGTCCGCACGTCCACCTCGCCGGGTCCGAGCCCGAGGCGCATGAGCTGCGGCGTCGCGATCACCGCGCGCCGCGACGGCGGCAACGTACGCAGGAAGCGGTACCGGTCGTACAGTGCGCTCGCGGCGTAGAGCTCGGCCAGCTCGGCATCGGGTAGCACCTGCATGGCCCGCCACAGCGCCGGTCCGGCGAACCCGCGCCCATGTCCGCTGGAGTGCAGCACAAGTCGTCGCACGGCGTCCGGATCGCGGCGTGCCAGCATGCCCGCCACCGGATGCAGGGCCGTGAGCTGCACGTGTTCGACGGCCCGGGCCGCCAGCGCCAGCAATCGCGCGGAGTCATAGCGCGCCGCCGTGTCCACATCGGCGGTGAGCCACCACCACAGTTCGCGCCATTCATCGCGCCCGGCTTCAGCCGCGCCCGCCTCGACATGATCGAAGATCACCCCGATCTGCCTGCGGCACAACGTTCCCCAACTGGGCACCGCGTAGGCCAGCTCGGGCAGTACCTC
Source organism: Nocardia sp. SYP-A9097 (assembly GCF_009649815.1). GTDB lineage: Bacteria > Actinomycetota > Actinomycetes > Mycobacteriales > Mycobacteriaceae > Nocardia. Next base: position 108,832 of record NZ_WJIC01000021.1, on the reverse strand, counting down.
GGCGACCAGCGCGGGCGAGCAATAAGGCAGCAGTCGAGCGGCCTCGGCGTCACCGAATCGCGCACGCACAGGAGTCACCAGGGCGTCGGCCAGCTCTTCCCGGCCGCCCCGTGCCAGCGCCCGGACCAGGGCGTGGCGCGCACGAAGCGACAGGTTCGGCAGCCGCGGCACGATCACCTCCGGTGCCACACCCAGCCGGATCAGCGCGCCGAGTGCCCGCACCCCGCACTCCAGATCGGCCGAATCCAGCTGTGCCAGTACATATTTCCTATCCCCAGCGACGACCGCCATTCGAATCGCCGTCAAACGCTGATACCGATCGCCGCCCGACAGCTCCCCCAGCAGCCGATCCAGTTCCGGGGTTCCGGCCAGTCGCCGCGCCTCCCGAGCCTCCGCCGTTATGCGTCGCGGTAGCGGCAGCTCCGCGATTCCGGCCAGAAATCGGCTCCCCATTGCAGTCACGTCGGCCACGGTACCGCGATGGGTCGCCGACCGGCCCCCGGATAAAACGTCAAAGGGGACATTCAAGATAAATGAGTCCTAATGGTATGTTTCACTTATTCGGTCCATACATAACTTCTCGACCGATTCGCTGCACCCCGATTTCCAGGTTCACGCATCACGGTTTCCGGTCCGCGCAAGCGGGCGCACTTCCTGCTGTCTATGTCACCTGGCCCCGGCGGCCTCCCTGCGAGAGGTTCGGCATGTTCTCCCTGGGCAACACCTGCAGCGCTATCGGATCCGCTGCCGCCGCAGTGATTTTCAGCCTCGCCCTGCTGCCCTCGGGTACCGCGGCGGCCGCCGGTCCGGCGGTACTCGGCCCCGGCTCGGGCATAGCCATCAGCACCGGCGAAGCCGATAAGTTCTCGCTCTGCACCTTGACCGCCATCGGCTTCGACACGGCCGATCGCCTGGTCGGCATCACCGCCGGACACTGCGGTGAAGTGGGTGCGCGAGTGCTGGCCGAGAAATCGATCGGGACAGGCTTTCTGGGCACGCTCGCCGAGCGCGATTACAACTGGGATTGGGCGGTCATCGAATTCGATCCGGCCCGAGTGATTCCAGTCCGGCAGATCACCTCGAGCGTGGTCGCCGGAATCGGCGAACCACCCGCGCCGCTGCAAATGGTCTGTAAGAACGGCCGCACCACCGGATTCACCTGCGGTCCCGTCTGGGAGGCCCTGGCCTACGGCTTCAGCAGTCATGTCTGCGCCGATTACGGCGACTCCGGCTCTCCGGTAATGGTCGGCGACCAACTGGTCGGCATGATCGTCTCCGGCGAGCCCGTGAATCTCGGCAGCGTGGACGTGCACCTACCCTCCTGCGCCAATCCAGCCAACCCGGTGCACGAGCCCGATCTGGCCACCGGCATAGCCAATGTGCTGGCCGATATCAATCGGCACGGCGGCGCGGGCGCGGGCTTCCGATTGCTCTGAAGCCCGCGCGGCGAGTCACCGGACGGAATCGGCCACCGCCAGCAGGTATTCGGCCACGCCCTTCGGATTCGACAGGGCGACGAGGTGTCCGCCGGGGATCACATCGGCTTCGAGGCCGAGGCGGTCTCGGGCGATGCGCTGCTGTAGGTCGAGAGGGAAGAGGCGGTCGTCCGCGCCTATCAGGGCGTGGGTGGGAATGTCGGGCCAGCGGGTGAACGCGCAGGGGTCGCCGAAGATGCGGTCGGCCTCGGGGCGTGGTTCGGAGCCGCCCGCCAGGGCCTCCGGTGGCACGTCGTGCAGGAAGTAGACCTGTTCGTCGAAATCGCGGGTGTAGCCGCCCGCGTCGGCGGCCGCCAGCCGGGCCGCTGTCGAACCGACGTTCTCGCCCCACTGGCCCGCCGTCTCGCCCGGCTGCGGGATCATCGCGTTCACGAAGACCAGGGCGGCGGGGGTGATGCGCTCACATACCCGTGCGGCGGTGAAGCCGCCGAGGGACTGTGCGACAAGGACATCGCCGCCGGTGGCGGACTTCAGAACGATATCGCGATACTCCGCCAGCCCGGCTTGCTCGTCAGCGCCCGGTAGATCGATCGCGATCGCCTCGCGTCCCGCGGCGGTCAGCTCCGCGACGACCCGATGCCAGTACCACGCCATGCCGCCCGCGCCCGGGACCAGCGCAAACTTTCTCGCGTTCACGGTCATACCGGTGTAGACGCGGCGGCGTCGGCGGATTCATCGGTGCAATGGCGGCCCGATTATCAATTGCCGCCGCCACACCCACCACCACCGCAACCGCCGCCTCCCCCGCAACCACCGCTGCCTCCTCCGCAACCACCACCGCCACCGCCTCCCCCGTCCGAGCCGCCGCCGCAGCCGCTGGAGCTCCCGCTGCAGCCGCTGGAGCTGCCACCGGAACCTGTGGTGGGGCCGCTCCCGCCACCTCCGCCGTAACCGCCCCCACCGGAACCGGCATTCCAGGGGTTGGGCCTGTCCGCGTTGGCCCGGTTCCACATCCAGTAGACGCCGCCCGCGATGGCGAGAATGCACAGCACATCGGCGCCGCTACCGCCGTCCGCCAGTGACGCGAGTATCCAGATGCCGAAAACCACGCCGACGATTGTCTTCCCCATACGTCCAGTAGACGGCGGGGAGCGTTGTCGGGCAATGAATTCCGGTATGCGGGAATTCCGGTCCGGAATCGGCACTGCCGATGATCACAGGTCTGTACAGTTTTTGACACGTCGTGCATTCAATTCTCGACCCGAGGATGAGCCTTGCCGAATCATCGAGTTGCTCCCGGTTCCCTCTCCGTCGCCGACCTGCTCGAGGTGGCCGAGACCCGTTGTCCCAGTAGCCATCGCGCGGAGTCCTATGTCACCGGTCGCTTCAAAGCGGTCGCGGGCGTCGCCATGGCGGCGGGTGCGCTGCTGACCACCGGCGCACATCTGAGCCCCGCCATTGCCGAGGCCACACCGCTCACACCCGCGGATGAGGATCCGGTCGATATCGCCGAACCGGTCTCCGCCCCAGCGCAAGTCGCACCCGCGGCACTGGTGAGTTCACCCTTCGGGCTGGTCGGGCTCGCACCGGAAATCGCGGCCCCGCTCGCCCAGGCCGAACAGACCATCAAAGACCTACAGCAGCAATGGCTTCCGGCGCTCCAGTCGATCCCGGTGCCAACGATTCCGGTGCCCGCGATCCCGGCCCTGCCCACGATTCCGGCCGTCCCCGCCGCACCGCCGCTCACCATCGAACGCACGGTACTCCCGGTGCTGGGCGGCCAGATCAGCTCCGGATTCGGAAACCGCTGGGGCTCATTCCATTACGGGGTCGACATCTCGGACCCCATCGGCACGCCCATCCACTCGGTCCGAAGCGGCACCGTGCTGGACGCGGGCCCCGCGCAGGGCTTCGGCCAATGGGTCCGGGTCCAGCAGGACGACGGCACCATTGCCGTCTACGGCCATGTCAACGATATGTACGTATTCAAAGGCCAGCGGGTCGACGTCGGCCAGGTCATCGCCACCGTGGGCAACCGCGGCGATTCGACCGGCCCGCACCTGCATCTGGAGATCTGGGGCACCGACGGCGTCCGCGTCGACCCGGTGGTCTGGCTCGAGGATAAAGGCGTTCTGATGCAACAGCATTGGGGCGCGGACTGACCACGTGGGGCGGAATCGGCGGTGGTGATGCGCATACTGGATGCAAGCGTGTCCAGTACGTCTACGCAGAGGAGCTCCGATGCCGTTGCCATCCGCCATTCCATCCCGCACCCTCACCACCATCGCCGGCGCGCAGGTGCCGGTCCCCGATCCGAACAGCCTGATACACCTGCAATTTCGCCGGTTCGCCGGATGCCCGGTCTGCAACCTGCATCTGCGCTCGATCGTCGCGCGGCAGCCCGAGATCACCGCCGCCGGCATTCGCGAGGTGGTGGTATTCCATTCCAGCGCAGCGGAATTACGCAAGTACACCGAGGACTTCCCGCTCGACTTGATTGCCGACCCCACCCGCACGCTCTATCGCGAGTTCGGTGTCGAATCCACCCCGCGCGCCCTGCTGAATCCCCGCGCCTGGCCCACCATCATCCGCGGTGTCGCCACCGCGCTGGCCGGCCGACGCCACGGCAAACCCCTCCCGGCGGCCCTACCCGAGGGTGGCCGACTCGGTCTACCCGCCGACTTCCTCATCGCCCCAGACGGCCGAGTCCTCGCCGCCAAGCACGGCACCCACGCCGACGACCAGTGGTCCGTCGACGAACTACTGGCACAGGTGCCCGCACAACCCCGGGCATGACTACGCCGGCACGGGCAGCGGTGGCGAAGCAGTGAAGGCCACCGGGAGAGCGGTCAGGGCGCGATGGAAAGGCCCCGGCCGCCAGGACAATTCACCGGCCGGGACAGCGAGCTCGATTTCGGGGAGGGCGTCCAGCAGTTGGTCTATGGCTTCCTGCGCGATGAGGTAGGCCAGGGGGCTGGCCGGGCAGCTGTGCGGACCCGCACCCCAAGCGAGGTGGGAGCGATTGCCGGAGAATTGGCCCGCGCGGATCGCCGGATCGGTATTGCACGCGGCCATGCTGATCACGACCGGCTGATGAGCCGGCAGCCAGGTGTCCTCGACCAGGACGGGCTGGCGCGGGTAACTGATACAGAAATTGGCCATCGGCGGATCGTCGAACAGGACTTCGTCGAGCGCGTCGCGGGTCGCGAGGCTACCACCCAGGACGCTGCCGCCGAAGCGGTCGTCGGCCAGGATGAGCAGCAGGGTATTGACGATCAGATTCTGCTGCGGCTCGATACCCGCGCCGTAGAGGGTGGCGAGTTGATGCACCATCTCGTTCTCGGTCAGTTCGGCGGGGTGCCGGAGGAGGCGGGTGGTGACATCGTCCCCCGGGGCAGACCTTTTGTGGTCGGCCAGGCGGGACAGCGCCTCGATGAGCAGTTTATTGCCGTGCTCCGCGCCGACACCCTCGAAGATGGCGCGAAAGCCCGGTGCGGCTTGTGCGGCGATATCGGCGGGACAGCCGAGCATATGGTTGAGCACATTGAACGCCAGCGGAAATGCGTAGTCGCGCACCAGATCCGCGGCACCGGTCGCACAGAATGAGTTGATGAGCGTCACCGCTGTGCGCTCCACGGTGCCCTGTAATCCGAATCGATCGACTCCGTTCAGCCCGGCGGCATTGGCCTGCCGATAGCGCGCGTGCGCACTGCCCGCATTGCGCAGTGCGTTGGGCCGCCACTGCATCATCGGCAGTGCCGGGCAGTCGGCGGGCACACCCTCCTGCCAGGCACGCGGATCGGCCGGGAAGCGGTCCGGATCATTGAGAATCCGTACCGCCGTGCGGTATTCGAGCACGAGCGTGGCGGGCACGCCCGGCGCGAGCTCCACGGGGGCCAGTACACCGAATGTCTCCCGCATCTCCCGATAGGCCCGATGCGGGTCCGCGGCGAAGTCGGGACTGTACATCGGAACGCGCGATCCCGCGACCGCGAATCGCGCGACGGCGGGCACGGGTGCGGCGGGGGCCGACTCTGGCATCGAATGAACTCCACACGGTGAACGACACTGCCCCGCCGAACACCGCACATCCCGGACGTGGAACGAGCCACCCTACCGGCGAATCCTCAAACCGCACAGTATCTTTAGCCGCGCGAATCAAATCCGCTGTCCCAGCGGCGAATCCGGGCCGAAAGCCCGCGCGGGGGTACGAATTATCGTGTAAGCCCCCTCGACGGATCCCTTGTCTCCACACCATAAAGTGATAGCTTTTCTCTATGGCCGATTATGGCCGGAGTACCAACTGGACGTATAGGGAGATGCCGTGGCCAGTGCCGTGAAGCTTGCCGCCGCACGGATTTGCGGAGGAATACTCGGGATGGTTGCGTGCGTGGTGGGAATGACCCCCGCGCACGCCGAGGCTCCGCCCGGCCCGGCACTCGTCGACGGCACCATGTATTTCGCCATGGGCGGTTGGAACTGCGCGATCGACGCGGGCGGCACCGTGGGCTGCGATCTCGCCGTCCCGGCCGCGTGGATGAATGTGCTGTACGCCGGTTTACAGGTTCCGGTGCCGAATGTGCCTGCCATCATTATCGATTCGGCTGCCCTGCCCGCGCGCCCCGATTGGATCTCCAATGGCAGCCACACGCTGCCGGGCGGAAACCCGGTATTGCCGCGCCTGATCGCCGCGAGCAACCACGACCCACAATTCTCCGTCACCCATGCCGGAGTCACCTGCCAAATCACCTTCAATGGTGCGGCCACCTGCTCCGCGCGGGGGCACGGGTTCAGCCAATGGGGACCAGTGCCGTTCGGCTACTGACCCCCATGACTCATCGATTACCGGTACCAGACCCCGGAATCCCAATCACCGTAATCCCAGACATTGAAGTCGTACCGACTGTGCGCGCCGCCGAAGAGGTACCCCCACCAACCAGCGGAGGTGTCGCAGATCTGGTCATCGCGGTTGCAGACGGTCAACACCGGGAAGCCGCCGAACCAATCATCGACGCCCGCAAGGGGATAGCCGACGATGCCACTGCCCGGAGTCGACGACAGGCCGCCCCAGCCCGGTCCCGGCGCACGCTTGGGATCGGACAGCAGAATGGCATTGGCATTGTCGACGCCCTGATGAGCGGTGACCCAGGCGTGGACGATGCCCGCGCCCTCACTGTGCCCGATTACCCGGATATGGTCACCCGGGCATTGGTTGCGATGCGACCAGAACAGTCGATCGAGTTCATTCAACCCCGACATCGGGTCGGCGGAGTTGTAGCCGACGGGCTGATTGACGAATGGCGCAAAAATCGACGAGGAGTTGTCGCCGAGACCGCCGATGCCAATCGCCCAGTCGCCAAGGCAGTCATCGGCTTTCGCCGCAGGACTCGCCACATAGGAAATGGAGAAGAGGATTGCCAACAGGAATGCGGCGAAGAGCGCCGTTGCTCTACGCATGATAGTACTTCTTAACTGATCGTGCCCCCGGGTCCAGCCCGGCTTGCAGGGGATGTACCCAGAAATTGCTGGTGTTCTCGACTTCTGACGAAACAGTTATGCAGGCCCTGTTTCTGTAGGCCGTAACGCAATGTCACAGGCCGTTATTCGCGCGCGCATCCGGCTTGCCGGGGATTGACCCGAGGCGGGTTGACCTCGAGTGCGGTCGAGGTTGCAGGGTGGAGGTATGTCCCGAACCGAAATTTGGAACGCCGCCTATGACAACGACACCGCGCCATGGGTGATCGGTGAACCGCAACCGGCGATAGTGGCGCTGGAGCGAACTGGAGCGATCAGCGGGCGAGTACTCGAACCGGGCTGCGGTGCCGGTGAGCACACCATACTGCTGACCACGCTCGGATACGACGTGCGCGGAGTGGATCTGTCCCCCAGCGCCATCGAATACGCTCGCGCCAATGCGCAAGCGCAGGGGGTCCCGAACGCCGACTTCCAAGTGGCGGACGCCCTCGAATTCGCCACGCGCCCAGACTTCGCCGGAGATCCCCCGGGCTCCTCCCCCGCTTTCGACACCATTGTCGACAGTGCACTCTTCCACGTCTTCGGCGCCGACCCGGAGACCCGCGCCGCCTACGTCCGCAACCTCCACGCGGTGTGCAAACCGGGCGGGGTGGTCTTCGTACTCGCACTCTCGGACGCCGAGCCGGGCTTCGGCCCCCGCATCAGCGACTCCGTGATCCGCGAATCCTTCGGCGCGGGTTGGGAATTGGAGGAATTGCGGCCCGACCGCTATCGCGGCCGCGTCACCGCATCGGTGGCCGAGGCAGCGGCCGGCCTCGAGGTATCGGCCGACGGACTCGTCGATTTGGCGGCCTGGATCGCTCGCATCCGGCGGCTCTGAACTCGGCAGACGCGCGGCCCGCGGGGGTAGGCTGCGCGGCGGCCGTGACCACTGATTCCGGCCATCGACACCGAATGCGATTTCATCTGCAATATCGTCATTCACCTGGGCATATCCCCGTGTTGTGCTCTCGTTTGCGGTGTGTCAAGATCGTCGGCGTCGGCTCGGGGGGAAGTTCGTCGGAGGCAGTCGGCAATCTGCGTTGCGCACCCGTTTTGACTCGCCGCCAACATATTTCAAGGAGCCGCCATGGGAGCGCTACTTCTCAGCAGGGATGTGCCGGGATCGCCCGAGTCACTGTTCAACACCATTGTCTCGCCCACGACCTGGGAGCATTGGTTCGGCATTCACCATGATTTCGTCGGCACGCCGCCCGAGCAGCTGATCGAAGGATCCATCGTCGTGTCCGAGGTGCTGTTGCACGGCATGCTGGAGGAGGTCGAGTGGACGGTCACCCGACTCGACAAGCCGTGCCGAATCGCCTTGCGCGGCAAGGGAAAGACCGGCATCCACTACGACCTCACCTACTGGTTGCAGACCACGGACGCAGGTACGAATATCACCGCGGGCGTCACCTTCGCCGGACCGCTCATCACCAATCAGGTGACCAAGGCGCTGGAGCAGCACGGCTACCAGCAGCTGGACAATACCCTCGGCCAACTCGCCGAACTCGCGTGCGCGCTACACGAATAGACCGTTACGGCACCACAGTCACCGGCCAGCGCCCGGATCGCACCAGGCGCACGGCCACCGAGCCCACCAGCCGGTGACCGGCCTGCTGGGAGGCGCCGACCACCACCGCGTCGGCGCCTAGTTCGTCTGCGGCCTTGGCCAATTCGGCATACGGGTCACCGCGCCGGGTCACGAACTCCCATTTGACGGTGAAGATGTCCCGCACCCGCTCGGCGGCGGCTCGAATCTCACGAATCAGGTCATCGGCGATCTCCGAGGTGATCGACCGCGAGTCCACACCGAGCCCGGCCACCATGGGCATGAACGGCTGTACATAAACGATGGCCAGCCGCGCCCGCTGTCGCCGTGCCAGACCGGACGCGTAAGCGGCTGCCCGCCACGAGGGCTCGGAACCGTCCACGCCGACCACGATGACCAGCGGACCGTCGGTCCCTCGTTCGAACCCGGAATCGTCCCGCTTCCTCGGAATCATCTCCTCGGCCACCACTCCACCCTAATTCACTGCTCACGGCATCGGAGCCGGCGTCCGCGCCGATCGAGGAATGGTGTCGGTTGCGCGACGGATCGGTGGAGGTTCCGCCCGGCGGCGCGTCGATGCTTGCGTATTCGGCACATGCTGGCAGGCAATGTGGGCCGGGCCCACCGGGTGAATGGAGGAACGCCGTGGCAATCCGACGTCGTGCACTGCTGATCGGGTTCGCCGGGGGGCTCGGATTGGCCGGCTGCGCACGGGAACCGGATGCGCCACCCAAGCCCGCGGCGATTCGATTCGAACCCGCCGTACATGAGGCGGGGGCGCGGATGCCCGCGGTGGTGAAGGTCAGCGATGGGACGCTGCGGTCGGTCGAATGGGTCGACGAGACCGGGCGGGTGCTGCCGGGTACGGCATCGGCCGATCAGCGCACGTGGACCAGCGGTGAACCGCTCGGCTATGGGCACACCTATACGGCGAAGGCCGTCGCGCATGGTGAGACCGGCGATATCACCGCGACCACGATCTGCACCACGCCCGTACCCGATCAGCTGGTCGATGTCTCATTGCGCTCGGCGACCATGGTCGAGTTGGTCGAAAACGATACGTACGGAGTGGGTTTCGTGGTGGTCGCGCACTTCGACGGACCAGTCGACCGGGCCGCCGCGGAAGTCTCTTTGAAGGTCGTCACCGAGCCCGCCGTGCCGGGTGGCTGGTATTGGCTCGACGATCGCAATCTGCACTGGCGGCCGGAGTTCTACTACGCGCCGGGCACCCGGGTCACCGTTGCCGCCGAACTGTTCGGGGTCGCGCTCGGCGAAGGTAGCTACGGTGCTCGCGATCAACGGGTTTCGGTGCTCATCGGCCCCGCCCACGTGGCCATCGCCGACGACAACACCAAGATGATCGACGTCTTCGAGAACGGAAACCTGGTGCGCAGCATGCCCACCTCCATGGGCAGGGGCGGCACCGCGGTGGTCGGCGGCCGCCTCCTCTCCTTCTGGACCCGCCCCGGCACCTACACCGTCCTGGACCGCCAGCACCCGGTCGTCATGGACTCCTCCAGCTACGGCCTCCCCACCAACTCGGGCGTCGGCTACCGCTCGACCATCGACCACGCCGTCCGCATCAGCCACGACGGCATCTTCGTCCACGCCCTCGCCCAAAGCGTCTGGGCTCAAGGCAATACCAACGTCTCCCACGGCTGCCTCAACATCTCCCCCGACGACGCCACCTGGTTCTTCGACTACGTCATCCCCGGCGACGTAGTAGAAGTCCGCAACACCGGCGGCGCCCCCCTCGACATCTGGCAAAACGGCGACTGGACCATCCCCTGGCCCGACTGGTTACGCGGCAGCGCCCGAGCCTGAAGGTCAATCCTCGTCGTCCTGTGACGGCTTATTGCGACGCTGATGCCGACCGCACCGTCCTCCATGTGGGCCACGCGGTCAGCTCGCCGCCAGGACCCGCTCGAGCGTGGCGTAACCTGCTGGTTCCCAGGTCGGTTTGCCCCCGGGCAGACGGCGCCTGCCGTTCTGCCCGATCGCGATCAGGCCCAGGGCACGCAGGACAGCCCAACCACGGGCCCTGGTGATGGTCGCTTCGTCGGCCAATTGAGCACGGCGATCGCGGCACTCAGCCTGAGATGATCGAACCTGGATGCCTCGTTGACCGAATCCTCTTCAGTACCAATATCATTGAGTTTTCGAGTCGGTCAATCTGACCCGGACCCCTGCTCAGATGTTGTCATCAAGGTCAACGACTTCGAGCTTGTCGCGGTCGGCCCACTCGAGGAGAGGTTCGAGGTCGAAGACGGCTTGATCTATGCCTGCGTGTAGGTCGCCTAGTTCGGCGTAGCGGGTGGGGACTGTGGTCATGGTGAAGTCGCGGGGGTGGAGGGTGGGGATTTCGGTCCAGTGGACGGGGGTGGAGACTGTGGCTTCGGGGACGCCTCGGACGGAATATGCGGCTGCGATGGTGTGGTCGCGGGCGTTTTGGTTGTAATCGACGAAGAGCATTTTGGGGTCTCGGTCTTTGCGCCACCAGGCGGTGGTGACGTCGGCGGGGGCGCGGCGTTCTATTTCGCGGGCGAAGGCGAGGGCGGCTCGGCGGACGTCTTGGAATCCGTAGTGGGGGGTGGTGCGGACGTAGATGTGTAATCCCTTGCCGCCGGAGGTTTTCGGCCAGCCGACTGCGCCGAGTTCATCCAGTACCTCGTGGACTATGCCTGCCACCCGCTGTACTCGGGACCATGGGCAATCCGGCATCGGGTCCAGGTCTATGCGCCATTCATCGGGCATTTCGGTGTCGAAGCGGCGGGAGTTCCAGGGGTGAAACTCTACGGTTGACATTTGTACGGCCCAGATCACGTCGGCGAGTTTGTCGACGCATAGTTCGTCGGCGGTGCGGCCGTAGCGGGGAAAGTGCAGTTGGACAGTGGGAATCCAGGGTGGAGCGCCGGCGGGTATGCGCTTCTGGTGGACCTTGCCGCCGGGGAGACCCTTGGGGAATCGGTGCAGCATGCAGGGGCGGTTGCGGAGTGCGTTGACTATTCCGTCGCCGACGCTCAGATAGTACTGAGCCAGGTCGAACTTTGTTGCTCCGGTTTCGGGGAAATACACGCGATCTGGATTCGATATGCGCACCGTGTGGTCGCCGACCGTTAGTTCTATAGACGGAGATGCCGACTTACTGGCCATCTGTCCGACAGTATCCGAAATGTATTCGGGCCTGCGGCGCGCCGCCACGGTTCCCGGAAAAACATTGACATTGGCGCGAAACTCACTCAGCCGAAGATTCGCCTACTACGAGTCCGGAGGTTCGCGCGCCGTGAAGATGGTTCGTACCGCACGAAATACAGTGCTTACGCTGGGCGTGTTGAGTGTTTGCTGGACAGCGGTTCCGGCGCAGGCCGCTCCCGTGACCTACCGGGAGTATGTCGCACTCGGCGACTCCTGGACCGCCGATGTCTTCACCACCCTGCCACCGTCCACCACCGATGTGCCGATGGACTGCACCCAGTCGCCCACGAACTATCCGCATCAGGTCGCGGCCGCGCTCGCCGTGCCGATCTTCCGTGATGCCAGCTGCGCGTCCGCGACCACCGTCGATATGACCAATCCGCAGCGGCTACCGCTGGGCGGAGTCAACCGGCCCCAATTCGACCAGCTCACGGCGACAACCGATCTGGTCACCCTCGGCATCGGCGGTAATGACATCGGCTTACAAATCCTCGCCATGCACTGCCTGCAATTCATTCCCAGCAGCGCCTCCGGTACCGAAACCGCCGCCTGCGCAACGAAACCCACCGCGGGCAAGCCCGATCGGACAACCGCGAAGATCATGGCCACCGGACCGCTGGTGCAGTCCGTCATCGCCGGAATCCGCCAGCGCGCTCCCAAAGCCCGCATCCTGCTCGTCGACTACCTGAACGCGCTACCCACCAACGGCAAGGGCTGCCGCCCGAACGTTCCCGCCAACGATGTCGACGTCGCCTATCTCCGAGACAAATTCGCCCAGATGATCGGCATGCTCTTCCAGGCGGCCGCCGCGTCCCATGTCGAATACGTCAATACCTACACCCCGAGTACCGGACACGATGTGTGCCAGAACGCGGCCACCCGGTACGTCGAGGGCATCTCCTTCACCTCCCCGCACAACAACCCCGGACTCGCCTACCCGTTGCACCCCAATGGTCTCGGCGCGGCCGCCCAAACCACCGCGGTGCTCGATCAGATCAAGCGCGGGACGGTATGACTTCGCCGGAATACCGGGCCACCTCGGTAGACGACACGGGCCCGGCGAGTAGCGACGAACGGTCACTGTAGGTAGGGGCCGAGCAGCGGTGCGGCCTCGACAGGATGCCGCGCCGCTATGCCCGCGGCGATCTCGCGGAATCCCCAGGTGTCGGCGTCCCGGAACAGGACGCCCACGACGAGTCCCGGATAGGGCAGGTCACTGAGTTCATAGCGCTTGACCTCCGTGCCGGAGGCTCCATTCACCAAGCGGCAGAACGCATTCTCGACCTCGTCCAGTTTTTGACCGGTGTAGCAGGTCACCAGCAGCACCACCGCCGTCACATGCGGTGCGAGCCTGGTCAGGTCGATGCCGATGACCTCGTCGTCACCCGGACCCTCGCCCGTCAGGCTGTCACCGCCGTGCCGGATCGCGCCGTCCGCGGAGCTCAATTGCTCGTGATAGACCACGTCGACCAGCCGGTCCGCGCTGAAGATCAGTGCCGCCACATTCAGATCGATCTCCATCGATCGCCCGAACCATTTGGGCCGGGCGGGATCCCAGCCCAGCCCCACGGTGAGATGTTCGAGCGTCCCGCCGCCCGCTACCGTCAAGATTTCGTATGAATCGCCCACCGCGCAAACATAATCCAGTATCAGCGTTTGGTTGCGGGGCGGGCGGATCGGGTGATGCGCACCGGCTTGTCGGCGGGGGCGTTCTCGATATCGTCGAGTTGGGCGATGATCGTGGCGCGCAGATCGTCGTAGTCGTCGAAGGTGTAGTCGTTGAACAGGGTGTAGCCCGTCCACATCAGGTTGGCGCAGACGCGCGCGGGGACACCGCCGGTTCGAGCGCCCATACCGACCAGGGCCACGGACTTGATACTGCCGGGGGATTCACTGTTCTGCCGATGGATGGCCTGGAAGGCGGCCGCACACGCCAGCGCGACATTCAGTGTCTCGCTTACGTTCTGGACCGAGGCCTCCATGGTCGGAGTCGAGATCAGGAACTTCGGATTGATCGCGCCGGCCGACACACAGACCGCGCTGCCGACCGGGAGGCGGCCGTCGAACCGATCCCGAATCGCCCGCTGCACGCGCAATTGGATGCCCGCACCGAGATGCCGCTTGATGACGGCATCGACTCCGCCATCCATCGAACCCCGGGAATTGGTCGGGGTGACCCACGCGTCGACATGCTCGTCGACGATCGAACCCCGGCGGATCTCGATCTCCGGATGCTCGGCGAACGCCGCGCGCCACGACTCGACGACCTGGGTATTGATATCGGTCAAAACCACCCGCAGCGGGGTCTGTACCTGGTTCGTGCTCATGCCCATGAAGCTACCGTGACCCACCGACATGCCCTCTGCCAGAGGATATTTCATGACATATAGTGCCCACCGTGAGCGAGACCGATCCCCTGGCCCTGGCCGAATTGTTCAATGGCGGCGACGAGCCGTGGCTGCCCGTCCTGCGACCCGTCATCGAGGCGCAGCCGGGCGCGGAGACCTTCATCGGGCCGGGGCGCGGGCCGCAGATCGTCCCGGTTCGCGAACTCACCTTCCAGGCGCTCAAACCCAATCCGCCGCATAAGTGGAAGGTCGTGGTCTTCGGCCAGAACCCGTATCCGCGACCGGAGAGCGCCACCGGAATCGCCATGTTCGACAATGCCTTTCACGATTGGAAGGACAGCCAGTTCGGGCGGGTCATCAGTATTCGCTGCCTCATCAAGGCGGCGGCGATGTGGAAGTACGGCATACCCAAGAAGACGCCGATCGCCGATATTCGCGCACTCCTGCGCGAGCGGGACACGGTGCAGCCGCCGGAGTGGTTCCAGGCCATGCTCACCCAGGGCGTCCTGCTGTTGAACGCGGCGCTCACCGCCAGTAGCGACGGGGCGCTGGGCACCGATCAGCACACCGCGTTCTGGCGGCCGGTCGCCGAACGGATCATCGAGGAGATCCTGCGCGCCAAACAGGATGCCGACGAGGGCGACCGCGGAGTTGTATTCGCGTGGTGGGGAACTCACGCACGCAGCCTGAAAAAGGTTGTGCTGCAACTCCAGCAGAAGTATCCACTGGTCGAGGTCCGGCACGTGGATCATGCCAATCCGGCGGCGCAGGGCGATATCTTCTGCGACGGAGACCATTTCGCGACAGTGAACGCCGCATTGACGGCCGTTGGGCTGGACGAGATCGACTGGTTGCCGAGCACCGGGTGGGACAGGGCCATCGGCGAGACGGACGACATCTCCGAACGCATGGGCGCGTTCATCGCCTCCACCATGGAGCTGCACCAGCTGTATCTCGAACGGCTCGCCGGGGTCAAGGACGAGGGGCTCACCCTTCCCGCGATCACCGGTGTCTTCGATACCCCACTGATGGACTTCCGCGATGCCCTCGCCCCGCTCGCCGGAGTGCTGTCCGGCCTCGATCGGCACGCTGTGCTGTCACACGAGTTCGGGAAGCGGCGGGTGGACCGGCAGGGCGGGACGCTGTCCGCCGATGCTATTGCGGCACTGCACCTTTACACCTGCGAGTCCGCGTTCTATCGCGCGATCAATGCCGTGCTGCGGTCGCCCGACCGGGCCGGGGTGGTCCCGTATCTCCCCTACCTGCGGCTGCTCTTCACGGCGGTGTCGGGCCTCACCACCCGCACCGAACCGCTGTGGCGCGGGGTCTCCCTCGACCTGCGTGCCCAATATCCGCTCGGGCGGACCGTGACCTGGTGGGGTGTGTCCTCCTGCACCTCCGAGCCGAGCGTGGCCCGCGCCTTCCTCGGAAGTCGCGGTAAGCGCACACTTTTCGAGGTGCGGCCGGCGCGGGCGGTCAGCATTCGGGACTACTCCGCGTTCACCGACGAAGAGGAGTTCATTCTGCTGCCGGGCACTCAACTCGAGGTGACGGATGTCAAGGCCGAACGCGGCGGACTGTGTATCGTGCGACTGACCGAATCACAGGAGCAGCCGCTCGTATCCTGAATGGCTACAACGGTTTTCAGGACGAGGTGCCGCCGGTTCGAAACGCGGCGAAGGAGCCGGCCAGATCGCCGGTGGCGGTGCACATGACCTGGGTGCGGTTCTCCAAGTCGAGAGCGTGCCGCAGGCTGGGGGCATCGACGTTCTGCCAGAGGGTTTCCTTGGTCATCCACACCGCGAGCGGTGCGTGACAGGCGATTTCGCGGGCCTTGGCGACGGCGTGTTCGAGCAGTTCCCCGGCCTCGGCGACCTCCAGCACCAAACCGATCGACTTGGCTTCGGTGGCGTCGAAAACCCGTCCGGTCAGCAGGAGTTCGGCCGCGCGCGAGGCTCCGACCAGTCGCGGGAGGTGATAGCTGGTGCCCATATCGCAGTTCGAGACGCCGTGCCGGATGAAGACCGCGCCGAAGCTCGCATTCGGTGCGGCATAACGAATATCGCAGGCCAGTGCGAGCGCGAAGCCGCCGCCGACCGCCGCGCCATTGACCGCGGCGATGACCGGCTGGCGCAGGCGGTGGATCTTCTCGAATGCCGAGGCCATCAACTCCTGGCCGGCCATTGTCGCCGCCAGCGGCGAATCGGCCCGGCCTCGCAGCGCGGCATAGGGTGTGGCGTCGAGATCGGTGAAATCCTCCGGCACGGCTTTGATATCGGCTCCGGCGCAGAACAGCGGACCGGAACCGGTGAGTACGACGGCCCGGACCGCGGGGTCACCATTGATCGAATCCAGTATCCGGTGCAGGTCGGCGAGGGTCTGCGAATCCAAGGAATTGCCGCGGTGCGGGCGGTTGATCCGCAGCACCAGGACCGCACCCTCGTCCAGGGGTTCGAGGGTGATGGCATTCGGGGTCGATCCGTTCAAAACCGTTTCCTGTCCGGCGATTCCGCGAGGTTCAGTCCTTGCCGCGGCCCGCTCTGATATCGAAATTCCAGTTGTACAGTCGGACGATTTCGGCGATGCCCGCGCCGGGTTGACCGGCGGGTGGGCGGATGAAGGTGCATTCACGGCGGACCACCAGCTCGCCATTGATGTTCTCGATGACGGCCAGCACCGCATCTCGGGAGTCGTTGGTGCAGCCGTCCAGGGTCATTTCGATCGGGGGGCTGTTGAGCGGGTACAGCGTGGCGGTGGCGTGCACGCCGCGAAAGTCCCGCGCGCCCTCGTAGATCGAGGTGAAGACCAGGATGCGGCGGAAGAATCGGGTGAAATCTAGGTTGATATCGATGTTTTCGCCGGTGGCGCTGGAGCCGGTGCGGTCGTCTTGATCGAGCCGGATGAAAGGTGGGTTGTTCAGGTCGCCGAATCTGCGATCCAGGGCGCGGACGGAACCTATTGCGCCATTGACCAATTCGTAGAAGCAGCAGAGGTCGAGGTCCAGATCGTTGCGTTTGCGGCCGAAGAGACCGGTGCCGCGGCTGGTACCCCAATTAAGGTTGAAGCGCATGGTGCCGCCGGTGACGCCGGATTTGGTCAGCGAAACGGTCGGCGCTTCCTTGGTCAGCGAGATCTTGGTCAGGCTGACCGGGGGCGGCGCATACTGCTGCGGCGGCGGGGCGTATTGCTGGGGCGGCGGTGGTGGGGCGAACTGCTGCTGCTGCGGGGGCGGCGGGGCGTACTGCTGGGGCGCGGGAGGCGGCGTAAACGGTTGCTGCGGCGGCGCATACGGCTGCTGCGGCGGTGCGTACTGCTGGGTGGGGGCGGGCGCGTCATCCACCGAAATGCCGAAATCGGTTGCCAGCCCGGCCAATCCCGAGTCGTATCCCTGCCCGACGGCGCGGAACTTCCAAGCCCCTTGCCGCCGATACAGTTCGCCGAGCACGAACGCGGTCTCCGAACCCGCGTCGGCGCTGTCGAATCGCGCCACCTCCGCGCCGGTGGCGGCATCGAGTACCCGCACGTACAACCCCTGGAACTGGCGGAACGTCCCACCGGAGGTGGAGGCCGCGAGCACGATCGTCTCGATCTGCGGCTCCACCCGCGCCAGATTCACCGACAGCGTGTCCAGGACGCTCGGCCCCTGCTGCTTACCCTCGTACCGAACCGCACCGGAGGGGTGCGCGGGCTGGTTGTAGAACACGAAATCACTCTCGGAGCGCACCTTTCCGCCGACCAGCAGCAGCGCCGACGCGTCCGCGTCCGGCACCCCCGGACCCGCTCGCCATCCCAGCTCGATCCGAACCATGCTCGCCGGCACCGGAACATTGGCGCCCTTCATCATCCCCACGACAGCCAACTATACGATTTGCCCGCCGCTCGCACAGCCGTCCGCTCAACGGTTGTAGGGCTGCTCCTGCACCCAGCTGAAACCGCGAGCCACCAAGGGGAACGAGTTCGGGTCGAGTTTGGTGAACCAGGCGTGGATGCGATGCCCGGCATAGTCGTTGGCATCGATGACGAGGCGACCGGGGCCGGGCCACCAGTAGGTGAGATGGACCCGGACGGGGGTCTCGGCGTAGGTGCCCAGCCCGATGCTGTTGTGCAAGTCGATGAAATGGCGTTTGGGATCGATGGTGCCGCCGTACATTTCGAAGGAGTCGTCCATGTGCTGGATGGTGAGAACCACCGGATCCTGGACATGGAACGGACGGTCGACAACTACTCTGCGCCAACGCAATTCGTCGGTGAGCAGAGGGTCACGGGCATAACCCTCCGAGGAGAACCCGTCCACCTGATAGATGCCGTACAGCTCCGGGGTGGGAGTCTCCCACTGTCGCCAATTCTGCGCGCCGGTCACCCCGAGCAGGATTACACCCACTATCAGCTGGGCCACCAAGGCTATTCGATTCGCGCGGGCGGAGCCGAACAGCGGCACCGGCCGGAACACAGGAACGGTGCGGCCGGAGAACAGTACCGCCAGCAGACGGCGGGCATGCGGTGCGAGCAGGAACAGGCTCAACAGCAGGAACTGCGATGACACCGACTTCAGGCGAATGTCGTAGGTCATATTCAGCACGAATACCTGGGTCATATCCACCGCGCACAACAGTGCACCCGCAGCGGTGGCACGCGGCACCAGCAGCAACACTCCCGCCAGCAATTCCGCTGCGCCGAGCATGATCTCGTACGGTTGCGAGACGCTGACCTGCGACCACAGCACACCCTCCGGACTGAAATTGCCGTACGGCTCCACCAGTCGATTCAGGACGAAGGGCATCTGCGTCGGAATCGCCTTGGCCATACCGAAATAGAACATTCCGATCGCCAGCACGAACCGCAGATACAGGTGTACCCAGGCGAATATCCGCGTGTATCGCAACCGTCGCCGATCCAGCACCGACCAGGCCGCCGTGGCCAGCGCCGCGGTCATTGCGAGCAGGAACAGTGCCGTCCACTGGAACGCACTGTCGCTGCCCACCTGGGTACTGGTCACGTGCAGGCCCAGCACGTGCGTGGCGGTCCATTCGATTGGTGTGCGCGCGAATCTCAGCACATTGAGCACCGAGGCCCAACCGGCGTCAATCCCCAAGCCCGCCAAGAGTATCGGCGTCATCCCGAGTACACCGGTCAGACCGAACAGCCCGAAGTAACAGACGCCGAATCGAAACCCGATGCGAGTCAGCGGATTCCACTGCTCCTCTCCGGACTCCGCCTCCTCGGGATCGACCGCCGGAGCCTCGACATCCACTACCTCGAGCACATCGACATCCGCCATCGGACCCTCCCCCACCTCGAGTGTGCCGTGACGATAGGCGCGAAAACTTAAGGTGGACCGGGGTGGTTCGCTTAAATCTCCGGGCGGGCTATTCGGCGCGGCGGGTGGTGCGTGGGGCCCTGGTGTCGACATTGCCGGTCAGGGTGGTGAGGAGGCCGGGTAGGGACGCGACGGTTCGGGCGGGCAATCCGGCCACGGTCTCGTCGGCCAGTTCGCACCAGAGCCGTTTGACCCGTTCGGCCAGGGCGGTGCCGCTGGCGGTGAGTTCGACAATGCTGGCGCGTTTGTCGGCAGGGGCCGGGATACGCCGAATGTGGCCCGCGGCTTCGAGTTTGCGGGTCATGAGGGTCACGCTGGGCGGCTCACAACCGAGTGCCTCACTGAGCTGCGCTTGGATGCGCGGGCCGGTGCGGGCGAGTTCGAGCAGTAGCGCCTCCTGGCCGGGGTGCAGGCCGAGTGGGGCGAGAAGTTCGGCGGCCCTGGCTCGATGCCGGATGGTCAGCATGCGAATGGCCTGGTTGAGGGCATCGGCTTGGTCGAAGTCCACGGCTGCTCCCTGACAGGCTGATGATTATGCGCATAACATTCAATCACAGGATTGCGGCAGGTCGCGCCGGCGGCTCATCTTGACACGATTTGGTTATGCGAATAATAGTTATGCACATAACCAGTTCGGACTTAGGGAGCCAGTCATGACCGCTACGAGCCGCCGATACGAAGGGGACACCGCGATACGGCAAGCCTCGAACACCGGCCCCGCCTGGCTGATCCTGACGCTGGTGTGCGCCTGCCAATTCATGATCATTCTGGACTCGTCCATCGTGAATGTCGCACTGCCCGCGATCGAACGGGACCTCGGGTTCACCGCGACCAGCCTGGCCTGGGTGGTCAACGGATACCTGCTCACCTTCGCCGGGTTCATGCTGCTGGGCGGGCGGGCCGCCGATCTGTTCGGACAGCGTCGCATGCTGATCGCGGGGCTCCTCGTGTTCTCCGCGGCCAGCCTGATCGGCGGACTCGCCACCGCCCCACAGCTATTGGTGGCGGCCCGGGTCGCGCAGGGTATGGGGGCTGCCATGCTGGCCCCCGCGACGCTGGCGGTGATCAACTCCCATTTCACCGAGTCGGGGGCACGGGCGCGGGCCTTCGGCGCCTGGTCGGCCTCCGGTGGCGTGGGTGGAATGGCCGGTGCGCTGGCGGGTGGCGCGA
The DNA here is from genome assembly GCF_009649815.1 of Nocardia sp. SYP-A9097. Classification (GTDB taxonomy): domain Bacteria; phylum Actinomycetota; class Actinomycetes; order Mycobacteriales; family Mycobacteriaceae; genus Nocardia. The sequence goes on along the minus strand of NZ_WJIC01000021.1, from coordinate 88,300 downwards.
TCACGACCGGGCTGTCCTGGCGCTGGGTCTTCCTGCTCAATGTGCCGATCGGCGCGGTGCTGATCGGCATCGCCGTACTGTCGCTGGCCGGGACGGGCATCGGCGCGCGTGAACCACTCGACCTCATCGGAGCACTCACCGGGACAACGGGATTGGCGGCACTCATCTACGGCATCATGCAGACCGCCGAACAGAACTGGACGGCGCTGCCGGTCATCGCGCCCATCGGAGCGGGCGTGCTGCTGCTGATCGCCTTCGTCGCCACCGAGGCCCGTAGCGCCCACCCGATGCTGCCACTTCGATTGCTCACCAGCCGGACCGTGGCCGTCGGCAACCTGATGCTGCTGCTCTTCGGCGGAATCACCATCGCGATGTGGTATTTCACCTCGCTGCTGCTGCAGAACACCCTGGGCTACAGCGCATTTCACGCCGGGCTCGGGCAGACGCCCGCCGCGGTGACCTTCCTGCTGATCGCCCGGGTCGCCGCCACCCTGCTGCCTCGAATCGGTGCGGGGTTATTGATTGCGATCGGATGCGCCTGTCTCACAGCGGGATTCGCCTGGCTGGCACAGGCCGACAGCACCAGCGGCTACCTCACCGCCGTCCTCGGCCCCACCCTGCTGATCGCCGTCGGCATCGGCGCGACCTTCCCCACCCTCATGGCCACCACCACCGCCGACGCTCCCGCAGCCGACGCGGGCATCATCGGCGGCCTGGCGGGCACCGCCAACCAGGCAGGCGGTTCGATCGGCCTGGCCATCCTCACCACCGCCGCCACCGCGGCCCCGGCGCTCGGCTACGACCTCGTCTTCTACCTGGCGGCCGCGTTCGCGCTGACCATCGCGCTGACCTGTGCGTTCCTACCCGGCGATGTCAGACGATTCTCGCATTGAGCAGCCCGGCAGCTACCCGGATGACGAGCAGATCGGCCAAATCCGACCACCCCGTCCGCGCACCCATTAGCCTCCGAAATGCAACTGTTTCACACACTTGAGGACACCCCTATATGCGCAAGTCACTCTGGGTCAGCGGGTTCGCTCTCGCCGCCACCGCCGTACTGAGCACCACCGGAACCGCCGGCGCGGCCGGCACCAGCATGGGCACCGACTCCATCTTCACCATCGGCACCGACATCCAGGCGGGCACCTACACCACCACCACCGCCCTCTCGACCTGCGCCTGGGCCCGCCTCTCGGCCCTCACCCCCAGCGCCACCGCCGTCCTGCAAACCGGCGGCGCCACCAACGGATCAGCCACCGTCACAATCCAATCCACCGACGTAGCCTTCTTCACCACCGGCTGCGGCACCTGGACCCTCAAAACCTCCACCGGCTCCTCCAACCTCCCCGGCAGCCTCCTCCCCGGCCTCCTCACCGGTTCATCCGGCCACTGACACCAGAATGGCCGGTCATCGCGAAAATCCGCAATGACCGGCCATTTCTCTATGGACCCCAGCCCGGACGCCGGGCGTCTCAGCGCGTTCTCAGCGGGGTATCGGCACTATCGCTGCCGTAGATGATCTTCGAGAGATCCACCCCGAGAAGGGAATCACCGCATGGCCGTTACGGCAACCCGGAGTGATTACAAGCTTCCTCAGGTGACCGCTGGTTTCTGGGGACTGAAGATCGCGGCGACCACACTTGGGGAGACCGGGGGTGATCTGCTCGCGCAGACCTTGCATCTGGGGTATGCCGCGGCATCGGTGCTGTTCCTCGGCGTTTTCGCGGTCAGTCTGCTCGCGCAATTGCGGGCACGGCGATTCCGGCCCGCACTGTACTGGACTGTTATCGCGGCCACGAGTACCGCGGGTACGACCATCTCCGATCTGCTCAATCGCGGGCCGGGGGATGGGACCTCCACCGATGGCGGGCTCGGCTATGGGGGCGGGGCCGCGGTGCTGATCGCCGGGCTCGCAATCGTTTTCATGATCTGGAAGCTCAGCGGGCAAACCTACGATGTCTGCGCGATCACCAGCGTGCGCGGTGAAATCCTGTACTGGTCGGCGATTCTGCTGTCCAACACGCTGGGCACATCGGTCGGCGACTACCTCTCCGACAGTTCCGGGCTCGGGTACTGGGGCAGCGCCGCTTTGATCGCGACCGTCATGGCGGTCATTCTCGCGGCGCACTACGTCACGCGCATCTCCGGCGTGCTGCTGTTCTGGATGGCATTCGTACTCACCCGGCCGCTCGGCGCGACCGTCGGCGATCTGCTGTCCAAGTCACATGTCAAGGGCGGGTTGGGATTCGGGACCTGGGGCACCAGCATCGTGCTGCTGCTCATTCTGGTGGTCGGTGTCGGACTCCAGCACAATCGGCGTCGGACGGTCGCGGAGGCGGAACGCGTCCGCGACCTCGACTCAATAGGCTGAGATGACCTGCGCCGCAGCGCCTTCCGCAGCCCGGACCGCGAGTCCCAGTGGTGTGCGCTCGAAGTCGTCACCGGTATCAGGGGGCAAGACCGCGCGAACGATCTCGGCGGCGTCCGCCGCCGCCACCGGATCCTGCCCTACCAGGCGGATCGCGACCTGCCGGGCGATTCCGGCCAGATCCGCCGAAACCAGCTCCGCGGCTTCAGGACCCGCGCTGGCGCGTACCTGCGCCACGAGCGTGCTCTCGTAAAGATCGGTCAGCGCAATCGCGATCCGCTCGAACTCATTTCGACCATCCATGCCCCTCCCCCTTCCCGTCATTCATCCCAATCGGCCGCAGAGGTCATGCGGCGCGAAACCTGTCAGAAGACGACATCATCTCCGATTCCCACGTCGAGATGTGAGACCGACACCCCGCGTATCAGCACATTCGGAGGGTGGAGTTCTACACGTAAAGGGCTGCGGCCTTGCGTAATACCTCGTCACAGCGCCAGAGACGGCCGAACGGGGCGAAACCACGGTGATCGGATTCATACTCGATTTCACGAACCCGATCGCGTCGTGCGATCGGCCCGGGTGCCGACGGGCCGAACGTCGCGGGGTACCACAAATCAATCACCGGCCCCTTATCAATGCGCGAGTTCTTTCGGCAGAGAATTCGACCAATTGATCCCGGGTCAAGCCATTCAAGGGCGTGGGAAAATGGTTGTCGCGGCGTCGACCGCGAAAGTAACGACTGCGATCCGTGTGCGATGTTTTCCAGACAACACCAATTCGGGAGGTCGGAATGCTATCTGCGAAGCGGCTTGCTGCCAGCGTCTTCGTTGCCATCGCGGCTTCGGCCGCTGTGCTCGCTGGTGGGGGCGTTGCCCAGGCTGACGTACCGGTGTGGCAGGCCAACTGTCACCTTTACAACATTTTCAACACCGGTGGGATGGCCAATTGTGAGCTGCCGACCTGGCATCAAGTGAAGCTCACCTGCATTGCGTGGCCCGTCCCATTCACCTATTGGAAATACGGCCCCGTGGAATTCGGGCAGAACCAGTCCTGGGCCAGTTGCGATTCACTGAACGCGCTGGTGGGGATCGAGGTTATCCAAGCGTAGGCCGGGCTCGGCCAATCGGCCGGAACGCGAGCGGTGGTCACTCACGATCCGGCCGACCGGCCGCCGAGCCGGCTGCCCGATCAGCCTGTCATCGACGGATTACTTCGCCGAACCGCTCGACGAACCATTCGACGATCCCGAGCCCAGAGCACCCTTCGGCAGCCGCAGGTTCGCGTCGGGGACACCGGTTCCATTGGGATCCAGAATGCCGTCCCGGTTGGCGTACACGCTTTCACCGGGCGCGGCCTGCAAGGTCGTGACGTACTTCCACAGGCCGTCCGCCATCGCGGCGCCACCGATGATCAGCGTGCCGAGCAGACCGCCGCCACCCGCGAACGCGCCGATGGCGGCGGGCGCGGTCGCCAGACAGGCCGGGCCGACCACCAGGCAGGAACCGAGCCCGATGACGACACCGACCAGCGCGCCGACCACAGCGCCGACGAGACCACCGACCATCGGGCCGGTACTCATATTGGTGGCCAGATCATTGACCGCGAGTTGGTCTTCCATCGGGGACGCCACCGAGTGAATCCCATTGTCGGGAGTCAGGATCAGCGTGCGACCGTCCCCGGTGATGCTGTGCTGAATGGTTCGGCGCTGCCCGTCGAGCAGGAAGGCCAGCGGTAGTTCGAGCAGCTGCCGGCCGTCCGTGGCGTGCACCGCCACCGCTTGACCGCCGGGTTCGAGGGCGAAGGTCGCGTGGTCGAGGGTTGTGACGACCGAATCAGCGACCACCGCGGCCCGGTATTGCACGACATCAGCGGGCTCGGCATCGGCCGCCGCCGCGGTGATCGTGACCGCGCACGCGCACATTGCCGCGGCGAAAGCTGTTCTGGGACTGTTCATTACGCCACTTCTCCGCTCTAGTTCGCCGGGGCGGCGGGGATCCCGGGGCGACCGGCGAGATTCGGGGCGTACTTGCTCTGCCCCGGGGCCGACTGCAGGGTCGTCACGTACTGGTAGAGCGCATACGCGGTGGTCGGCCCGCCGCCCAGAACCAGTCCGGCGAGACCACCGACGCCACCGACCAGGGTGACGATCGGCAGCACCGCGACAACGCAACCGAGGCTGAGCACGACACACGAGGCCCCGGCCATGGCGAGTCCGACTCCGATACCGAAGGTGGCGCCGATGGCGGTGCCGATCAGGCTGCCGATCGAGGTGCCGATACTGACCGCGTTGATGAGGTCGTTCATGGCCAGCTGGTCTTCCAGTGGCGAGGCCACCGGCTGCAACACGGTGCGATCGACGGCCTCGGCCCGGGGAGTGAGTCGCAGGGTGTGGCCGTCCGCGGAGATCTGCTGATCGATCGGCATGCGCTGACCGTCCACGACGAAGGACAGCGGCAGCGAGTCCAGCACCTGTCCGGCGGCATTGCGGATGGTGACCGTGGCCGGGTCCGCGGCCGGAGCGAAGGTGCCGTTGTCGAGGGTGGTGATCACCGTTCCGTCGGTGAGCGTGGCGTGATAGCCGACGGGCGGTGGCGCGGTCTCCGGGGTGGCCCCCGCGGTGGTGGCGCTGACGATGACACCCGTGGCGGCGATGGCCGCCGTGAGGGTGGCTCGACGAATATTCATGTGCTTCCTCAGCTTCGCGATGCGCCGGCGCCTCATTGGCACCGGCGAGCCGTTCACAACGGGGCCCGGCGTTGTGTCAGGCGTCACGAACATACCGTTCGATCGGTCAGTCAGCTAGGAAATGGGCGAATCTCGTTCGAAGAACGAGGTTTTCGCTGATCAGACGTCAGTTGGCAGCGGACACCGATCGGCGCAACTCGGCCACAAATCGTTCGAACGATCCGACCATGTCGACCTCGGGGTCGAGCAGCCACTGATTCTCCAGCCCCTCCGACATGGCGATGAGCCACTCGGTCACGCCGCGAATGTCGGCATCGGCGCGCACCGTGCCGGCGTCGATGCTGCGGCGCAGCGCGTCGCCGATCAGCGACTGCAGAAACCGCAACCGGCCCACGACCCACTCGTACGCGGGATGATCGGGACCCGATGCCTCGGCCGCGACCAAATGCGCGAGCCGAACCAGGTCCGGGCTACCGGCGTTGTTTCGCACCACCCGGACCAGGAATTCGAGCAGCTCCTCGAAGTCCATCGCGACGAAGTCTTCGAGGCCGGTGCCGGTGGTCACCAGATCCTGGATGTCGCGGGCGCCGAGAACCGCTTGCAGCAGTGCGGCTTTGGTGCCGAAGTGGTGCAGCAGACCCGATTGCGAGATGCCCGCCTCGGCGGCGATGCGGGCCAGCGAACCGCCCCGGTAGCCGTGCTGCCCGAAGTGCTGCAGCGCGATGCCGATGATCTTGGTGCGGGCCTGTTCGCCCGAGCGCTGCGCGGATTCGGTGGTTGCCATGAGGTTGAAGCCTAAGACAAATGTTCCGTCGACAAGCTGGCTGACCGATCGGTCTGTCAGCTATGGTCTTCGCCAGACCACCCGGAGCATCCCGGGAATTCGAATCACGAGGAGAACTCATGCGTCGACGGACCGCCCTGGTAGCCGCTGCCGCGGGACTCGCCCTGATGGCAATACCACCGGCCGTCGCGGCCCCGGACCCGGCAATCGCCCGCCGAGTCGCGGCCCTGCCCGGCGACTTCCTGTGGGGCGTATCGTCCTCGGGCTTCCAGAACGAAGGCGACTCCCCCGACAGCAACTGGATGCGGCTGGCCGCGACCGGACAGACCCCCGACCAGGTCGGCACCTCGGTCGACTTCCTGCACCGCTATCCCGAGGACATCCGGAACGCGAAAGCGCTCGGCGCGGGCGTGTTTCGCATCAGCGTCGAATGGGCTCGCTTGGAACCCCAACCGGGACAGTACGATCCGGCCGCCTGGCAGTTCTATGACAATGTGCTCGCCGCCATTCACGCCGCGGGTATGCGGCCGATGATCACCATCGATCACTGGGTGTACCCGGGCTGGGCCTTCGATCGCGGTGGCTGGAACAACGCCGAGATGTCCGCGGCCTGGATCGCGAACGCGCGCAAGGTGGTTGACCGCTATGCCGGGCTGAACCCGCTCTGGATCACCTTCAATGAACCGTCGGCGTACGTGTTTCAGGAAGTCCGGACCGGTGGGGTCGGGGCCGCGAATGTTCCCGCGGCCCTGGACCAGTGGGTGCGATTGCATCGCGATATCTACGACTACATCCACGCCGCACAACCCGGCGCGCAGGTGTCGTCGAATATCGCGTACTTCCCCGCCGCGGAAGCGGCCGTGGACACCACCTTCTTCGACCGTGTGGTCGACAAGCTCGACTTCATCGGCCTGGATTACTACTACTCGATGTCACCGACTGATCTGAGCTACAGCAACACCTTCTCCGAACCGTGGAAGTCCAGCATCGCCGCGGACGGGATCTATTACGCACTTCGCCACTACGCCAAGGCATTTCCGGGTATGCCGCTGTATGTCGTGGAGAACGGCATGCCGACCGAGAACGGGGCGCTACGACCCGACGGCTACGACCGCGCGGATCATCTCAGGGACATCGTCTACTGGGTGCAGCGCGCGGTGGACGACGGCGCGAAGGTGATCGGCTACAACTACTGGAGCATTACCGATAACTACGAATGGGGAACGTACACTTCACGATTCGGGCTCTACACCGTGGACGTGAAGAACGATCCGGCGCTCACTCGCCGCCCGACGACCGCCGTCGACGCCTATCGCACCCTCATCGCCGATGGCGGAGTTCGCGCGGACTACAACCCTTCTCGTCCCGCCGTCACCTGTTCGGTGGTGGACGGGCTCGACAGCTGCCTCGATCCCGCCGGATAAGGATTGCAGACGATTGCAGACACGGATCCGAACGCGTTTAAAGCGCGGTCCGTGACGATCGTGCGGGGCTCAATCCCGCGGGAATCGACTTCCTGCACACGACCGCCCGGCAATGCAACCTCAGCAACTACCTGTACGGGCTGCGGTGGTCACGCGAGTTCACCAACAATGGGCTCAGCATCATCGACACCCTCGGCAGCGAGTCCCCCGCCGACCCGGTCCTGGTGCTACAGAACGTCAATGACGACGTGGTGCCGTCCGCACTGACCGACCAAATGGTCGAGAACTGGCGGGCCGGCGGCACGCCGGTCGACTACCCGCATGCGATCGACACCGCGCCGCTGCTGCCCGAACTCGGCATCGTGGCGCACAGTCTGGGCGCCGCGAACGCCATCCCCGTCGGCGCGACCTGGCTGGCCGACCGATTCGACGGAAAACCGCTCCCGACCCGATGAGATATCGCCCGATCGCCGAAAAACCTACAGCCCGTTGTTCTTTGCCACCTCGCCGAGCCAGGCCAGGCTCGGCTTGGGTGTGCGGGCGAAGGTCGTTCGATCCACCGCGATGAGACCGAAGGCCGGGGCCCAGTGTCCCCATTCGAAATTGTCCAGTGCGCTCCAGTGCAGGTAGCCGCGCACGTCGATGCCGTCGGCGACCGCCGCTTCCAGATGTGTCAAAGCCGCTGTGGTGTAGGCGATTCGGCGTGCGTCATCGGCTGTCGCCATGCCGTTCTCGGTCACCAGCAGGGGCAGTCCGCCGCTGGTTTCCCAGGCCCGCCGCAGCGCGATGCCCAGCGCGTCGGGGCGATAGGCCCAACCGGTCAGCGTGTTGTCGGGGTGAGGCGGATGCGGAATCGGACCGTCCGGGCCGACGGGCTGGCTGGTGTAGGACTGGACGCCGAGGAAGTCATCGCCTTGTGCGCCTTCGGTATACCTGTCCTCCCAGGTGTAGTTGGCGCGGGCGAGGGCCTCCTCGTTGCCGGGTGTCAGCTCGAATGCCTGTTGCGCCACCGTCCAACCCACCTTCGCCGAGGTCTCGGCTCGCAGGATCTCAACCGCTCGACGATGCGCGAGCACCAGCAGGTCACCGATTTCGTCGTCCGGGACCAGCCGGACCTGCGCGATACCTGCCGCCGCTCCCCCGGTTTCGGCCGCCAGCTGGAAATACCGGTGCCCCAGGGCGGCGATATTGGGTTCATTGATGGTGCAGACCCACTCGACATCGCCGAGGATGGCGGTCACCCGCTGCACGTACCGGGAGAACCATTCGATCGCCTCCGGATGCTGCCAGCCACCGGCCCGGCTGAACCAGCGCGGGGACGTGAAATGATGAAGCGTCACAACAGGTTCGAGCTGGAACTGCCGCGCGGTGTCGATCATCCGCCGATAGTGTTCGAGCGCCGCCCGGGAGAAGTGGCCCTGCTCCGGTTCTATGCGCGCCCATTCGATGCTGAAGCGGTAGGCATTGAGGCCGGCGTCGGCGAGCAGTCCCATATCCTCGGGGTACCGGTGGTAGCTGTCGACGGCGTCGCCGCTGCGTTCAGGAACGATTCCCCGCTGTTCGTAGACCCACCAGTCGGCATTGACATTATTGCCTTCGGTCTGGTGCGCGGAAGTGGCCGCGCCCCAAAGGAAGTCGTCTCTCAGTGGCATTGATTTCCTCTTCGTTTCCTTGCGTACTACCGGACCCCGGTGACGCGATACACCGAGACGGCACCGACCAGACAGGCCACGGCGCCGAGCAGATACCAGGCCGGATAGCCGCCGAGAGCGGTCGCATTGCCCACCGCGATGACCGCCGGCGCAATCGCCGGGCCGACGGATTGCGGCAGACTTCCGGCGAGGGCGAGCAGCCCCAGATCCTTCGCGGTGTCCTCCGGACTCGGCAGCACCTGGGTGGACAGCGCCTGATCCACCGCCGAGAACGCACCCAGGCCGAGCCCGATCACGCCCTGCGCGACGATCACCGCGCCGAGTGCGGGCGCGAATGCCAGCAGCACCAAACCCGTCGCCATCACCAGCCCCGAGACCGCCACGAACGGCCGCCGCCGCCCGATCCGATCGGACAGGAACCCGCCGATGGGCGCGGACAACGAAAGGCACGCCACCGAAGCGACATTCACCAGCAGCACCGCATGGGTGACCGCGTCCTCATCGAGCGCGAACTTGTCGGCCAGGAAGAACGGGAAGAACGTGCCGATTCCGGCATAACCGAACATCACCAGGAATCGGGACAGCATCACCCAGGAGAAACTCGGATGCGCACGCGGATCGAAGAGGAACGAGCTCGCGAATTGCCGCAGCCCATAGGGTTCCGGATCGCCCTCGAAGCGCGGATCGTCCAGGCGCACCAGCAGCGGCATCACCAGCACCAGTGCGATCAGACCCGGCACCAGGAACCGCACCACATCCCCGGCCAGCACCGTGATGAGCAGGCTCCCGGCCAGAATGCTCAGCGGCGTGGTGACCCCGGCGAGCCCGGAGATACGACCGAGCCGATTCCGGGGAACCTGATCGGCGACCGCCGCCTGCGCAGCGACCAGCGCCGAATTGAATCCCGCCTGTGCGACACACCAACTGAGCAGGACCAGCGGCACCGTACCGGCGAGCCCGAGGCAGCCGAGCCCGATCACTCCGATGATCGTGCCGCCGAGAATCCACGGCCGGCGCCGGCCGAACACCGACCGCGTGCGATCGGACAAACGGCCGGCGACCGGGTGCACGACCATGCCCACCACCGCGCCGCTGCCCGCCACCAAACCCAGGGCGGCCGTCGCGCGCTCGGAGGTTTCGGTGATGTGCTGCAACTTGAAGGCCAACGAGACCATGACCGGCGTCAAGACCGCGAGATATAACCCGAAGTAGGAGAACAACACTCCGGACAGGAAGCCGCGCGGTAACCGCGGCGGAGGGTCATCCTCGGGTGCGACGGCGCGGGGGCCGGGCACGGCGCTACGCACGGCCGGCAAGGGCACTGTCGGCGAGCCGCCACATCTCCTCGACCTGCGATCGGAACATGTCACGGCCGTGTTCAGGCAATGCGAAAACTATTGGGGCATCGTCGATTACGCCTTGGACGGCCAGGCGCGCGACGTCCTCCGGCTCGACCGCCATCGGGATGATGCCGGTGCCGAAGGGTTCGGGGGCTTTGCGGCCGAAGGCGGCCGGGCGGTTGCGCTGCGAGTCCATGATGCGAGTCGCGGCTTGGCCCGGGCACAGCACGGTGACACCGATATCGTCGGCCGCCAATTCGGAGCGCAACCCGAGTGTCAGACCCAGGATCGCGTGCTTGGTCGCGGAGTAGAGCGAGGTGTGGCCGGGGTCGGCGAGGAAGGCGTGCGTGGAGGCCGTGTTCATCACGTGCCGCCAGCCGGTCCGCTCGCGCATATCGGGGAGGAAGGCGTGCAGGCAATTGAGCATGCCCTCGACATTCACCGCCGACAGCCAGCGCCAATCACCGATCGAGGAGTCCGCGACATCGCCGAACAGCAGCACACCCGCGTTGTTGCAAAGCAATTCGACGGAGCCGAATTCCTGATAGGCAGCCCGCTTGAGCGCCTCGACCGACTCCGGATCGGTCACATCGACCCGCACACCCAGCGCGCGCACCCCGTCCAGGGTCAGTTTGTCCGCGACGAATTTCGCGCCTTCGCCGTCGATATCGGCCACCACGACCGACATTCCCCGCGAGCCGAGTTCGGCCGCGAGCGCGGCTCCGATACCACCGGCGGCACCGGTGACGACCGCGGTGCTTCCCTGAATTGTCTTGTCCATCAATGACATTCGTGTCCTTCCACCAGCTTCGCCGACACCGGCGAGCTCACCAACCAAGCAGTCGGTCTGTTAGATCCATCGCGAGCATACCGTGCACACGGTCGGCGTGCTCAGGGTACGCACTTACTTCCGGAGAATCGGGCGATATCGATGGCATCCGCCATGACCCGGTAGCCCTCCGGATTCGGATGCAGGTTATCGGCGCTGGCATACCGTTTATCCAGAATGCTGGGATTTCCGGTGTCGCGAAGCGCCGCATCGAAATCTATGACGCTGTCCGCAAGCGCCCGGGTTCGGATCCAGGAATTGAGTCTCATTCTGACCGGATCCGCGGGTGGAATGCTGATGTATCCGTGCAGCAGCGTATCCGACGCCGGAAGCAGTGTCCCGAGATGCACTTTGAGCCCAGCCCGATGGAATTGATCGACGGTCCGGGTATAGGCGTCGATCATTTCCTCGTAGCTCACGCCGATCGGAGTGCCGAGGTCATTGATTCCGATCAGGACGATGACATCACTGGCACCGGATTGCGCGATCACATCGGCCTGAATCCGCGAGAGACCTGCCGGACCGAAGCGTGGCATCACCGGGATCGTATCGCGCGTGAGCCGGTTTCCGCCGATCCCGGCATTGGTCACCACCAGTTTCCGACCGGCCGCGTCCAACCTGCGCTGCAGAAAGTCTGGGTACCGGACGTTCTGGTCGACAACACCTTCCAGCTTCGAGTTCCCGATGAAATCGGAACCGACATGCCCCTCGGTGATCGAATCACCGAACGCGACGACGGTAGATACGTCCGGCGCTGCCAGTACATCGATCTGCGAAACGAAAGGCACGTGGGTCGTGACATTGACGAACGCGTCGGCTCCGGCATCCGCGGCATGGTCACCGGAACCCGCTCCGGTGTAATAGCTGGTGGCGTTTCCATCATCGTGGCCGGGAATCGTGGTCGGTGCGGAGTCCATATAGACACTGACAGCCAGAGGTGCGAAATTCGCGAACGCGATCGACACCGGATCGCTGACGATATCGGTGCCGGGGGCGACCGTAATGGATTCACGGCCACCGAACAGCGCGGTATGCGTGGAATCGGGCTCGACCGCGGCACCTGCCCCCTGCCTCGCCACGGTCACATGCGTGAATGTCACCGGCTCTCTTCCGAATCGGTTGGTGAGATGAATTCGCACACTTTCCCCACCGCGATGCGGCGTGGCGATAACGCGATACGTCTGGGGTCGCGCGGGCGCGACACCGATTTCGCCGGCCGGGCGCGCGTCACTCGGGCTCGCGGACCAGTTGCTCACCCAATGAGCGCTGGTGCAGCCGTCCGGCTCGGCGCTCGCTCGCTGTGGCGCGATCAGCATTGTCGCGGCTGCCGCGATTGCCAGCATCGGCACGGCTCCGCGCCCGGCGCACCTGATCATTTCGGTCCTCTCGTGGCTTTCGACCGACTGGGTGGCACAACCCACTCGCGAACCGAAGACTAACCGACCGAGTATTCAGTCAGCTAGTCTGAATCGATCACGCCGCCGGCCGAACCACCGGCGGTAACGGGAAAGGTAACTATGTTCTCGCGTCTCGCGGCCACGACCGCGCTCCTGCTCCTCGGGTCGGCGACCGCCATCCCCGCGTACGCGCAGGAGGCACCCACCGTCACCAATGCGGTTGTGCCGGACCAGGATCCGTTCTACGCAACGCCGCCCGATATCGCCTCGTACGCCGACGGTGCGGTCGTCTCCAGCCGCGAAGTCGACATCGCGACAACGACACCGGCGCGGGCATGGCAATTGGCCTACCGCACCAACGACTCTCATGACATGCCCGAACTCGCGGTCACCACCGTGCTGGTTCCGATGACGCCTTGGACCGGGGCCGGAACTCGCCCGGCAGTGTCCATCCAGTCGGCCGAGGATTCCACCGGGACGCGATGCGCGCCCTCGTACACGATCCGAATGGGCACATTTCAGGACAAGAACCGAGTCGAGGCCATGCTCGCCGAGAACTGGGCGGTGGTGACTCCCGATTTCGAGGGCCCCAAATCGGCGTTCCTGACCGGGCCGCAATCCGGGCACGCGGTGCTCGACGGGATCCGCGCGGCGGGACGGTTCGCACCGGCGGGGATCGGCAACGCCCGCTGGGGACTGGACGGATTCTCCGGTGGCGCAGCGGCTTCCGGATGGGCGGCGCAATTGCAGCCGTCGTATGCGCCCGAGCTCGGCTTCGTCGGGGCGGCGCTCGGTGGCCTCCCCGCGGATCTGTCCACGGTCATGGCGAATGTCGACGGCACGATGTGGTCGGGATTCATCTTCGGCGCGCTGGTCTCCTACACCCGCGAGTTTCCCGAAGCGGGTATCGACCGGATGCTCAATGACAACGGGCGCGCGGATCTGGCCCGAGGCGCGGACAAATGTGTGGTGGATCTGTTGCTGGCGTTCCCTTTTCGGCATTTGACGTCCGCGACCACCGTGGCCGATTCGCTGCGCGATCCCCGTCTGGCCGATGCGCTGCGGCGCAATTCGCTCGGCGGGAGCGCACCGGCCATGCCGATCTTCAACTATCAGGCCGATACCGATGATGTCGTCCCCGTCGGCCAAGCCGATGACCTGGTGCGGAGCTGGCGTAATGCGGGTGCGATCGTCGAAACGATCCGCAAGCCGCAGGGGACGCATGTGAGCGAAGCGGGCGCCGGACAGCTCCCGGCCCTAGAATTCCTGGAGAACCGCTTCGCCATGGACGGTCCGCTGCCGGTGAATATCGACCGGGATCGTCAACTGGTGCGATGAAACGCGAGCACACCGTGCACTCGGTCGGCAAGCTTTGACACTCCGCGACCGGCGGCTAGGCTGCCGAAAACGGCAAAATCAACGGTCAGGAGATCACACACCATGGCGCGGACTCGCGACGCCGAGCAAACGGGGCCTGCCCGCCGCGCCGAAATCATCAGCGCGGCAATCACTTTGTTCGCCGCGCACGGCTACCGCGGAACGTCACTGGCCGCCATCGCCCGAGCGACCGGCATATCGCAGTCCGGCCTGCTGCACCACTTCCGCAGCAAGGAGGTGCTGCTGACCGAGGTGCTCGCCGAACTGGATCACCAGACCCTGGAATCGGTCGAGATCGACCACGAGTACGAGGGTCCGGCGCTGGCGCGGGCGTTCGATATCGTCGACGCGATCGTCGCCCGCAACCAGCGGAACCGTGAACTCACCAAACTGGCGCACATCAGCATCTTCAATTTCGACAGCGCACCCGAAGCGGCGCGGGAGTGGGCGCAGATTCGCCTTCGATCCTTTCGCGCCGACCTGACCGGGCTGATCGAACAGGGCATCAGTGCGGGTGAAGTGCGCGCCGATATCGACGCCGCCGCAATGGCTTCGGTCATTATCGCGACCATCTCCGGTCTGGAGGAGCAGTGGCTCCAGGACGAATCCTTCGATATGGTCGCGGCGATGCGCGGACTGACCACCGTGCTGCGCCGCGACCTGATCACAGCGGGCGAATAGCCGACTCGCAGAGCACCTTTCACCCGGCGAGTCATCTCACACCCCTCCTGATGATTTCGTCGATCGCCGCGAGGTCGCATCCCAGTCCGGTCCGGCCCAGGCGATTGAGCGGGATGTTCTGCAATATCCGGTAGCGACCGGGGTGGAGGTCGGGGTTGTCCAGCAGCATCCCGACCATGCCATGCGCGGCCTGGGCCAGAATGGCACGCAGCGGGGATCCGTAGTCGGGATCAGCGAGCCATGCTCCGGTCGGTGAATCGGGTGTAAGCGCTCGGCGCAGAGTGTCACCGTCGAGCCGGATCGTCTGTGCCAGACGAATATCGGCACTGGACGCGCCCACCTGGACGATGAACTCGCCCGCCTCGACATGCCAGGAGCCCTTGGCCGGATGCCAGTACGCGAAGGCGCGGCGATCCAGTTCGATGCTGAGGCGGCGGGCTTCACCGGGGGCGAGATGGATTCGGGCGAAGCCCTTCAACTCATGGACCGGCCGGGTGAGTTCCGATTCGGGATCGGCGACGTAGACCTGAGCGATCTCGTCCGCCGCGACTTCACCGGTATTGGCGATCGTGAATTGCGCTGTAGCGGTATCGCCTTCGACAGACACCTCGAGGTCGGAGTACCCGAAGGTGGTGTAGGTCAGGCCGTGTCCGAACGGGAAAGCGACCGGGAGCCCACGTGTTTCGTACCAGCGATAGCCGATGAAGATGCTCTCACGATAGTCGACGGTGTGACCGTCACCGGGAAAAGCCGTGTGCGCGGGAGTATGTCGCAGATCCACCGGCAGCGTCTCGGCCAGTTTGCCGGCGGGTGAGTGCGCGCCCGACAGCAGGTCGGCAATCGCGGCGCCACCGGCTTGGCCGCCGAGCCAGGCGAACAGGATCGCATCGGCATGATCGGCGAACGGCAGGGCGACCGCGGAACCGGCCTGAACGACAACGGTCAGTCTGCCGAGACGCCGTCGCACCAGCTCCAGAAACTCCGTCTGTTCAGCGGGCAGATCGATAACCGCGCGGTCGAAACCCTCCGCTTCGACGCTTTCGGGTAGCCCTGCGAAGACGAGCACCTCAGCGGCTTCGGCGGCGGCCGCAGCGGCGACCAGGTCATAGTCGGGGAAGTGGTCGATGCGCCGGTCGGGCAGCGCCGCGCGCAACGCGTCGAGGGCATTGTCCACACGGGTCGGCACCACCCGCGAACTACCCGCGCCCTGATAGCGGGGAGTGGTGGCGAACGGGCCGACGACCACAATGGGAGCGCCGGTCTCCGCCAGCGGCAGTGCGCCGTCATTGCGCAGCAGCACCGCGGACCGGCGGGCAGCCTCGCGGGCGAGTTCATGGTGGGCGTCGGGGTCGACGATCGTGGGTCCCGCGGCAGCGTGCGCCCGGTCGATGAGCGCCAGGACCCGCGACGCGGCGCGGTCGAGATCGGCGCGATCCAGTTCACCCGATTCCAGTGCGGCGAGCACGCGCGCGGGTCCGTCCGGGCTGGTGGGCATTTCGAGGTCGAGCCCGGCGGTAATACCCGCCGCGCGGTCATTGACAGCCAGCCAGTCGGACACCACCAGACCCTCGAAACCCCACTCATGGCGCAGCACCTCGGTGAGCAGCCATCGATGCTCCGAGGTGTAGATGCCGTTGAGCCGGTTGTAGGAGCACATCACCGTCCACGGTTGCGCCTTGCGGACAATGGTTTCGAACGCCGGGAGATAGATCTCTCGCAATGCCCGTTCATCGACCTCGGCGGACACCGTCAGTCGATGATCCTCCTGGTTATTGGCCGCGAAGTGTTTCACCGACGCACCGATCCCGTTGTCTTGCAGTCCATTCACCATGGCCGCGCCGAGTTCGCCTGCGAGATAAGGGTCTTCCGAGAAGTATTCGAAGTTGCGCCCACACAATGGGGACCGCTTCATATTCACGCCCGGTCCGAGCAGCACCGAGACTCCGGCGGCCCGGGCTTCGACGGCGAGCGCGGCCCCGATCCGGGCGAGCAACTCCGGATCGAAACTGCTCGCCAGTCCGGACGCGGTCGGAAAGCAGGTCGCGGGAAGGGAATCGGCGATACCGAGATGGTCGGCCGCACCCGCCTGTCTGCGCAGCCCGTGCGGGCCGTCCGCGACGCTGATGCCCTCGACCCCCAGTCGCGGCACTCCATTGAGATCCCAGAAACTTGCTCCCGTACAGAGCGCGGCCTTTTCGGTGTCGGTCAATTGGCTGATGAGCGGATGCAGTGCCATGGATGTCCCTTCGGTGTGTGTGAATCGGGCGAATCGCGGTTCAGGGAGCCGACGCCAAAGTGGCTCGCACCATCGCGGATTCGCGGAGAAAGGGCCGGTACATCGCGGACATGAACAGGCCGTTGACAACGGTGAGCAGCACGACCAGATAAAGGAAGGCCGCTTGCAGTCCGATCCGGTCACCGAGATAGCCGATCAGCAGGGTGATTACGGCCCAGCCCGCTGATTCTGCCCCGATCATCAGCGCGAAGGCTCCGCTGCGCAGGTCCGGGCGGGTCACCGACATCAATACCGGCCGGTTACAGCCCGGGATGAAACCCTGCAGGAGCCCAAGGACCGAGAACCAGATCGCGTAGATCCAGATGGACGACCACGCCACCTGTGTACACAGGGCGGCGGCGAGGCCCCAGCCCAGTGTCGATGCCTGCCACACTGCGAGTCGGCCGATGCCGGGTATGCGCTGCTGAATCCGGTCCACGGCAATCCCGCCCACTACGGTGCCCAGCACATACGACACCATCGCGAAGGGCAGGATCGTCGCAGCCACCGCATTGCTGAAATCGCGGTCGTCGACCAAGAAGACCACCCCGAAGCTGGTCAACGCAAGCTGGGAAGCCATCAGCCGCTGACCGATGATCAGCTGTAAAGTATTGCTCCCCAACAGTTCTCGAATCTGCGACCAGCTCAACCCAGCGGAGTCGGTGGTTGGGTGCGCGCCGTCCGCCGCGCCGACGCGGGGATCATCGAAATACCGCCAGACCAGCAGACCGAACACAACGGTGAGCCCACCCGAGGCGAAGAACCCGTAGCGCCAGCCGTCCGGAATCCGCGACAACTGCCCCAGCAGCGGGCCGATGACAGCTGCCAGCAGGGCGAACCCGCCATACAGGAGCCCCGCCGCCCGGCCACGAGTGTTGTCGTCGAACAGGTCCGCGAGAATACCGTTGATCAACGGCCCGCCTGCGGCGAAGCCCAGCGCGGCGACGCCATAGAGCGCCAGCAACTGGACGAAGTTCTGCGACAACCCAGCCGCAGCGGACCAAACGCCCCAGAGCCCACAGCACACCACCAGCACCTTCTTGCGCCCGACCCGCGCGGCC
The DNA here is from genome assembly GCF_009649815.1 of Nocardia sp. SYP-A9097. Classification (GTDB taxonomy): domain Bacteria; phylum Actinomycetota; class Actinomycetes; order Mycobacteriales; family Mycobacteriaceae; genus Nocardia. Next base: position 70,427 of record NZ_WJIC01000021.1, on the reverse strand, counting down.
ACCAGTACCCAGACCGGTCCGAAGATCATTTGAATGATCTTGTGCACCGCCACCATCACACCGAGCGCCGACAAGGGCAGCCCCGGCGCGGCACGCACCGCGGGGAACAGCGTCGAGGCCACCGCACCTTCGCTGTTGTCCATACTGATCAGCCCACTCAGCAGGGCAAGCTGGCGCCACCGATTGGCAACCCGTTGCGGCCCGATGTAATTCACGGCCTCCGGGACCGTGACGCCGATGGGACCGACCGCTTTGGCGAATACCGGCTCCGGTGACTGCGTGGACTGGGACATGTCGGCGACTTCCTTGTCGGATGGGTGAGAGCGCGCTGAAACCACCCGGTGCGCGAGGGCTGACTTTCGGGGTTGTAGTCCCGAAGTCACCCGTTATTCCGCCGCCGCTCCGGTGGGATTCCACCGAAATCCGTTGGCGTACAGCAGGTGTGGATCCCGGTCGAGAACACACCGGGATGGGGTGAGCTCGGCGTCGGAATTGGCTATTGGTTGCCCGGGGCGGTCTCGGAGAGCACCTGCGTCCAGCGGTTGCGCAGGGCCTCGACGCGCGGGCGATCGGGGGCATGCCAGGAGACCGGGATAGTCAGGGTGCGCAGCCGTTGCTCGAGGTCTTCGGCCAGGTGTGTGCGGCCGGTGTCGCGCAGGTGCTGGGCGTATCGGGTCGGATCGTTGTAGTAGGTGGGGCCGGTTTGCAGCGTTGTCTGCATCGGATCCGGTAGTGCCCCAGGGTATCCGGCGTAGGTGTTCCACCATTCCGCGAGCCGGGATCGCATCTGGTCGGCGAGTTCGGGCTTATCGGAGAGCAGGTCACAGGTCAGGTAGGGATCGGCGGTGACATCGAACAGTTGCTCCCATTCGGCGCGGAAACATCCCGGGTGATAGGTACGGATGTAGAGGTGGTCGCGGGTGCGGACGGCGCGCTGATAGGTGTGTGCGCCGTGACCGAAGACGAGGTAGTCACGGGAGTCGATGGTGTTGCCGCGCAAGGCTTCCGCGAAGGACTCCCCCTGCCAGCCCGCCGGGATCCGGAGGCCGAGCAGATCGCACAGGGTGGGTGCGAGGTCGATGTGGTAGAGCAGGGCGTCATTGCGGCGTTGTTCGGCGCTCAGGTTGTCGGTGAGGCCGGGCCAGTAGACGACCAGCGGTAGCCGGTGGGTCGGTTCATTGGCCAGGCCGTGCTCGGCGTAGGAACCGTTCTCGCCGAAGGATTCTCCATGATCGGCACTGACGATGACCGCGGTGTCCTCGGCGATGCCGAGCTCTTGCAGCACCGCCATGAGCTCACCGAAATGGTTGTCCCAGTATGCGATCGAGCCGTCGAACCCGTTGATCAGGCGTTCGAAATCCGCTCGCGAGGTAATCGCGTCCGGCATATTGTGCGGAACCGGGGAGACACCGGCCCCCGCGATCGTGTAGTTGAGATCCAGCGCGCTGCGTGGGCCGTAGATTTCCGCATGCGCCGCAATGGTTTCCGCATCGGGCCAGGCTTGCACCGGCCCTGAGTCCGCCATCTTCTCGGTCCACTCGACCGGCTGGGTGTAATCGGTGTGCGGCTCCCAGTAGGTCAGATGCAGATACCAATTGTCCTGGTCGGCATGGCGGCGGATCCAGTCGATCGCGGCGCGATTGACGTCCGCGGCGTCCTCGTCACCCCAATTGCCGGTCGCACGAATGGATTCGCGGAAATTGGCGTGAAAGTAATAGGCGCGGTGACGTTCGGCGAAGACCGAAACCGCCGCGGTGTAGTAACCGCCGAACTGCAGCGCCTGCCCCAGCATGGGGCGATCGGGCTCCGGGGCATGTCCCGCGTCCAGGCGGAACTGGGCCGCCTGACCGAAGTGGCCGATGACACCGTTGGTAATGCCGAACTGCCCGCTGGTCAGCGCCGTGCGCGAGGGCATACACGGCGAATCGGAGCAGTAGTAGCGATCGAAGACGACCGACTTGTCCGCCAGCCGTTGCAGATTGGGGGTGGTCGGCCGGTGATAGCCGTACGGGGTGGTGTGATCGGCGCGGAGGGTGTCGACGTCGATATAGATAATGCGCATGGCAAATCTCCCGGGGTGCGGTGTGGTTGAGGTGGAGCGCCCGCGGGTGAGGGGCGGTTCAAAGGTGGTGCGCGCTTCGCGCCGCGCCGGCGAAGCGCCGCGATTCAGTGCGCGCGGCCCGATTCCAGGCGCGCGAGTGTGAGCTGTAGCCACGCGATGTAGGCGGCGGTGGAGGCGTAGCCGTGCTCATGCGCCATGGTGTGAATTTGGCGTGCCCATTCGGGATCGAGATCCGGCATATGAGTCTGATAATCCTGCGGGAGCGGGGCCGCTGCCGAGATATTGTCATGTTTGAGCCGGTATTCGAGTTCGGTTCGGACGATATCGATAGCGATCTCGCGATCCAATTGTCCGGCGAAGAAGAAGCGCAGCTTGAAATCCGGATCCATCGGCCGGGGCGACGGCTCGAATGGGGAGCGAGCCCATTCCAACAGTGCCGCACGTCCCGCTTCCGTCAGCGAGTAGACCTTCGCGTCGGGACGGCCCGCGCGCGGATCGACCTCGAACTCGACCAGTCCGCGTTCGACGAGTACGCCGAGGCGGCGGTAGATCTGCGGTAGCTGGACGCCGTAGCCGATATAGCGGCCCGAACCCTCCATCCAGCGCCGCAGGTCGTAACCGGAGTAGCGGCCCAGCGCGAGCGCACCGAGGATCACGTAATCGAGCTGCATTGGTCTCCTATGTTCCTAGGAACTTATATTTGAGAATCGCACCGGTGGTTCGATGTGTCAAGAGTCAGGACGTGCCGGCAGCCGAAAGAGCGCAGCGGAAGCCGGTGTGCGCACTCGAACTGTCGGGGGTATTGGCCGAGCGGGCCGATACCCGATAGCGGAAACAGTACGAGTCATGACACATGTGCGAACCGCCGCGAATCAGCTTGGCGTCACCGGCAGCCGGACCCACCGGGTTGATCGCCAGGTCCGCGCCATGGCCGGTCCCCCACCAGTCCGCACACCACTCCCACACATTGCCGGTCATGTTGTAGAGGCCGAACCCATTGGGCGCGAAGGCATCCACGGGGGCGGTGCCCCGGTGGCCGTCGGCCGCGGTGTTCTTGGCAGGGAAGCTGCCGCGCCAGATATTGCACCGGTATTCACCCTCGGGGTCGAGCTCATCACCCCACGGGTAGCGCGCCCCGGTCATACCACCGCGCGCGGCGTACTCCCACTCCGCTTCCGTCGGAAGCCTTTTGCCCGCCCAGTCACAATAGGCGCGGGCATCGTTCCAGGACACGTGCACCGCCGGATGATTCTCACGGTCATCCAGCGCACTGCCCGGCCCCTCCGGGTGATCCCAGACCGCACCCTCGACCGCACACCACCACGGGGTGCGGTCGGGCCGCTGCGATCGTCGGCGAATATCGGCGGGCAGGAAACCCGCGAAAACGTATGACCAGCCCAGACGCTCGGCTTCGGTGCGGTATCCGGTCGCGGCGACAAAGGCCGCGAATCGCTGATTGTCGACCGCGCGGGCATCGAGGTGGAACGGGTCCAACCGGACGCGCCGCACCGGCCCCTCCCCATCGGATCGGTACCCGTCGTCGTGCGCGTTGCCCATCAGGAATTCGCCGCCGGGCAGTGCGACCATACCCTCGGTATCGGCTGCCGAGGCACTGGTGGTCGATGGCGCGATTGCAAAGAGCATGCCGGTTACAGGAGTAACACCTGCCGCGCGCGAGGGCGCACAACAACTCGGCGACTGTATCGGGTCCACTGCTACCGTCATTCCCTTCAATCATGGTGTTATGTTCGAATGTATATAGCCGAGGCGGGCCCAGACCATTCGGATACGGCCGCCGTAGCTCGATCCGAAAGTGACGCGTGACAGTGGACTGGTGACCGAGCGCACCGCCCCGGCTTGGCGGCGCACCATCGCTTCCTGTTGCACCGCGGTATTTTTACTCGCCCACCAAGCCGTCATCACCGGCTCGACAGTGTCAGCCGTGGCGGTATCGGCCGCGACGATGGCGCTGATCGTGTTGTCGGTCATCGGATTTCGGCGCAATCGGGAGCTGCGTGCGGGGCGCACCGGGACAGCCGTGCGGCCGATCGTGGTCACCGCCCGTGTGGTGACCACGGTCGCGATGATCATTGCGGTGACGACAGCGGGCTCTTTACTTCCGTTGTGAGAGTGGCCAATTCGTTCGCGATCGCATGCAGCTTCGCCACCGGGACAGCCCCACGTGCGACCGCGGCGATATCGAGCAGACCGGCGTCGCCGATCATCTGCAATACCTCGGTATCACCCAGAATCGGCAGATGCCGGTGCAATACCGCGCCGATCACCGGATCGGCGAGCAATGCGCGCACCGGAGTCAGCAGCGCCACACCGCCGCCCGCGAAGTCCTCGGGCCGGGGCAGCGGCTCGATATTCTGAACGGACATCGCGCGCTGCGTACTCACCAGCAGGTGCGCTTCGGTGACCGGACCGGTGACAGGAAGTCCGAGCCGTTCGAATTGACTCGCGGGCGCATCGTTTTCACGCATCAGGTCGGCCATCAACCCGGCCATGCGCAGCTCGACCGCATCGTCCTGGATCGGGTCGAGTTGTTCGGGATCGGCGACCAGATCGAACAACAGTGTGCCGAATTGATAGGCGTTCATCAGCGTGCGACCGGAGATGCGCAGTGTCCGAACACCTTTGGTGAAGGTGAAAGGCTCGGCCAGCGTCAAATCCGCGAGTTCGTCGACACCGAATCGGGTACGCATATGCGTCGGCATGAGCGTGAATTCCTCGAGCGGCTGATTCTCCGCCGAAACCGGTGCGCGCATATAGACATAGCGGCCGTCGGTGATATTGACGTGCCCGCCGTGGATCCCGAACAGGCCCGCTTCCCGGGCGGAGGTGTCCGCGGCGACCGGCAGCGGTATCCCCTGCATATCGCCGGTGCGGTCGACACCGAAGAACTCCAGCAGCGTCGGGGCCAAATCGATGGTCTGCACCAATGATTCGCGCCGCTGCCCCGCGGCGTCGGCGGCGCGCGGATCCCAGACGAACAGCGGCAGATGAACGAGTTCGTTGTACCAGGGCATTACCGATTTGCCCCACCAGCTCTTCTCACCGAGCAGCAGCCCGTGGTCGGTGTTCACGATCAGCATCGTGTCCTGCCACATATCGTGCTCGTCCATGATGTCCAGCACTCGGCCCAGCGAGTGGTCGCACATCGAAAGCAGCGCAGCGTATTCGAAGCGCGCGTGCCGCACCTGATCCGGTGTTTCGGTCACCCGCTTGTAGTCCGGCCAGTCGAAGTGCGGGCCGTCGTAGTCGTGCGGGTACAGGTCCTTGTACTGCTTGTGGCTGTAGAACGGTTCGTGCGGGTCGAAGGTCTCGATCTGCACGAACCAGCGGTCCTGGCTCGAATTCGTGTGCAGGAATTCGATTCCCGCGTCGAATGTCACTGTCTGCGGATGCCTGGCCTCGGTGTCCATGTATTGCCGGTTCACCCAGTCCTGCCGGTAGCTCGTATGCCGCATCCGCTTGAGGTCCTCGGGGATCTCCGGATCGGCCACCTGACCTTTCCACGGATCGCCCTCCTGGCCGCGGAAGAACTCCCAACTGTTGTAGCGGGGGTGATAGGTCGCGCCGCCGTCCTCCCAGTAGTGCGGGTGATCGCTGGCGAGATGGGTGTAGACGCCCGCCTGTTTCAGCAATTCCGGCATGGAGTCGTCGAAGGGTTCCAGCGGGCCCCAGCTGCGATGCAGGAAATTGTGCCTGCCGGTGTGGATTTCGCGACGCGCCGGCATACACGGCATCGATCCGGCCCAGCAGTTGTCGAAAGTGGTGGTGCGTTCCGCGAGTCGCGCGAAGTTCGGAGCGTGTGTCCAGTCACCGCCGTACGGCGGCAGCAGGTGCCTGTTCAAGCTGTCGAACATCACCATGATTGCTCGCATTGGCTATCCCTTCGGATCGGTCACTGAACACCAGCAGGACCTCTGGCTATATTCATGTGAATATATGAGTTGTGCAGCATACTCAATCTAGCTGCGAACGTCCCTTTCTAACACGACTCGGCGGCGACGGGAACGAGTCCGACTAGATTCTCATGAACTTATGAGTCATCCGCAGCCGAGGTCTCATGAGCGACCAGCGGGACGACACCGACGGCACGGCCGTGCTCATCGAGGAGTCGTCCCATACGTTTGACATGCCACAGGGACAGCGCCACATCCAGTATCTCCAGATCGTGGACTTGATCGGCGAGCGAAGCCTCGAGCCGGTGGATATCGGCGGCCGACCGCAGCCACACCGACAGCAGCAGATTCGCCCTGCCGCCGGTAACCGATGAGCACGAACGGGTCTCGGATAAGCGGGCCACTTGCGTGGCGACGCGATCCAGATCCGCGGGACGCACCCGGCACCGCAGTGACGCGCTGATCGGCCACCCCGACACCGGCTGCGCGACCTCGCAGCGAGTCACGATGCGCCCACCGGCGAGCATGACGTTCACCCGCCGGCGCACGGTCGAGATACTAACCCCGGCCGCCTCGGCCAGTTCAACGAAACCGGCGCGGGTATCGAGTTCCATTGCGGCATAAAGTCTTTGGTCGACAGCACCGAGCGGGCCGCCGGCTTTCGGCTGGGCCGGCGGCCGCGAGGCGAGGATGCGGTCGCGCTGCGAAGCGTTCAGGGCACGCAGCCGCCAACGGCTGCCCTCGGTATAGACCGCTGTCAGCACGTGGGTCTGGCAATCACACACTCCACGGATGGAGCCCAGCGAGGTCAGCACATAGGACGACAACTCCGCCAGATTCGGCGCGAACACGGTGAGCGACAGGTCGCCCTCGCCGGTGATGTGCTCGATGGTGGCGACGCGGTAGTCCGCGCGCAGCCTATCGGCCACAGTGCCGGCGGGCATCGATGCCGACAAGGCTTCGATGAACCACTCCCCGCTGGCCGTATTCGACGAATCGGCGCTCGCCGACGGTGCCGCGCTGTACGCCGAACTCGCAGTCCGCCGTTCGGCTCTGCCAGTGGGCTGAGCCCGCCACCAAACCTGATCAACGCTCCTCTCCGGGCCGCACGTGTGGGATCAGCAGCGCCCGACTCGATCACCGACTGACGACCAGAACGTGAAATCTATATTCCTACACACATAGCAATGCATAGATTGCGCCAAGCACACTACCGCCGCGGCACACCATCGCGCGGCATATTCAGCGGATAGACCGGTTTTTGACGCGCGTCGACTTTGGCTCTTGACACCTCGCTCCTTTCGAACGATTGTCTTCGTCAGTTCTCGTGAACATATACGTGCACTGTTCTCAGCCTCGCGGCGCGCTCCGGCCGCACACCTCACCCAGCCGTGATCGATCGACTGGATTCCGCAATCCGGACGCCAAGGAGGCGCGCGATGAGCGACAACACCGTAATTGCCAAGCAGGACCCGGCCGCCGACATCGGGGTCCATCCCGTACCACTGCCGGGGTATCCACTGATCACCGGACCGTTCACGCACATCGCGGCCGAGCGCGACCGGCTGGCCCAATTGCGTTGGGAACACTTCGAAGTCATCCAGGCCGGAACCACGCTCGGCGCGGAGGTCTACGGCATCGATCTCACCCAGCCCCTCACCGACGAGGTGGCGGCCGAAGTGCGGCAAGCCCTGCTCGATTACAAGGTGCTGTTCTTCCGCAACCAGAAGCTGACCCCCGACCAGCACGTGGCCTTCGCCCGGCGGTTCGGAGACCTCGAGATCCATCCGTTCATTCCGTCCAATACCGGTCAGCCCGAACTGGTCCGCTTCGAGAAGAGCGCGCAGGTAGCGGGATTCGAGAATTCCTGGCACCACGACGTCACCCGGCGCGAGCGGCCATCAAAGGCGCTGTCCTGCACGCTCTTTCGGTACCGCCCGCCGGTGGCGACACCCTCTTCTCGGATATGTACGCCGCCTACGAAGCGCTCGACGAGGAGACCAAGGACCTCATCGCCGACCTGGACGCGGTACACGACTTCACCCGCGCCTTCGGCCACACCGTGCCCGCCGAACAGCGCGATGCGATGCGCGCCCAGCATCCGCCGGTGCGCCACCCGATCGTCTGCACCCACGCGGACACCGGGCGAAAGCACCTGTTCGTCAACCGGATCTTCGTCGAGGAGATCGCGGGCATGGACCCCGAGGCCGGGCGCGCACTGCTGGACCGACTCTGCCGTCAGGCCGACTACCCCGAACACCAGTGCCGGCTGCGCTGGGAACCCGACACCATCGCCTTCTGGGACAACCGCGCCGTACAGCACTACGCGTCGAGCGACTACTGGCCCAATATCCGAATTATGGAGCGCGCCTCGATCATCGGCCCCCGGCCGGCCCGCTAGGCCGCACGCTCCGACTACCCGACCCCGCAGCGCGGTCGGCTGCGGCCGGCCACGCCGAGCGGATTGTTCGACAATCCGCCGGACGCAAAGGATTCCAGTGACGCGACGCCCGAATTTCGTGTTCTTCATTCCCGATCAACTCCGGGCCGACGCCGTAGGCGCATTCGGTAACACCGTGATCGACACCCCGCATATCGACGCGCTGGCCGCCACGGGTACCCGCTTCACGAATGCCTTTGTGCAGCATCCGGTGTGCTCACCGAGCCGGGCATCGCTGTTGACGGGCTGGTATCCGCACACGGCCGGGCACCGGACGCTCACCCATCTGCTCCGGTCCGATGAGCCGAATCTGCTTCGGATTCTGAAGGATTCGGGCTATCACGTCACCTGGCCGGGCAGGCGCGGAGACACCTTCGCGCCGGGTATGACCGAGCTGAGCGTGCACGAGTACGGCTTCTCGGTCCCGCCGAACATGGGCTACGACGGCGACTATCCCGAAGGCATGTGGTCCCGGCTCTTCTACCGCGGGAGAATAACCGGCGACGACCCCGTCGACGCGGACGAAGCCCTGATCCGCACCGCCGAACAATGGCTGCAGAATCCACCCGATCAGCCGTGGGTGCTGTTCCTGCCACTGGTCGCGCCGCACTGCCCGTTCCAAGCCCAGGAACCGTGGTTCTCCCGCCACGACCGTGCCGCCATGGCCGATCCCGTTCCCGCCGGCGACCCGGCCGGTGAACCGCGTTTCATGCGGGCCATCCGCGAGACCTACGAGATCGGCGAAGTGACCGCCGCGCACTGGCGCGAGATCAAAGCCACCTACTACGGGATGATCGAACGCTTGGACGACCAACTGGGCCGGATTACCGCCGCGGTCGAGCGGGCGGGCGCGGCGGAGGACACCGTCACGCTGTTCTTCGCCGACCACGGCGAGTATCTCGGCGACTATGGGCTGATCGAGAAATGGCCGACCGCCATGCACGAGTGCATCACCCGCGACCCGCTCGTCATCGGCGGCGGGCTCCCCGGCGGCGGAACCTGTTCCGCCATGGTCGAACTCATCGATGTGCTGCCGACCGTGCTGGAACTTGCGGGCGTGCCCGCACCGCACCGGCACTTCGGCCGCAGCCTGCTGCCACAGCTGCACGATCCCGCGCTCCCGAATCGCGAATTCGCCTTCACCGAAGGCGGTTTCACCATCGAGGAGGAACCACAGCTGGAGACGCCCCCGTTCCCCTACGACCGCAAAGGCGAACTGCAGCATACGGATCCGACTCTCGTCGGCCGGACGGTCGCGGTGCGCGACCGGGACTGGACGTACGTGTGGCGGCTGTACGAACAGCCCGAACTGTACGACCGGCGCACGGACCCCCACGAACTGATCAACCTGGCGGGGCAACCGGAGTACGCCGACGTGCAAGAGCGTATGCACGAGGCGATGGTGCGCTGGATGGTCGAGACCTCCGATGTCATCCCGTTCGACCGGGACCCGCGTTCCCCGGAGGTGCAGCTGCCGCATCCAGGCGGCGTGCCCACAAGCTATTCAGGAGACCGATGCAGCTCGACTATGTGATTCTGGGCCTGCTGGCCCGGGTCTCTGATTGTGCAGCAGGTTTTCCCACGGCCGCCACTCCGGCTACGACCTGCGCTGGTGGATGGAGCGTCAGGGCCGCTATGTCGGCTCCGGCGTCCAACTACCGCAGATCTACCGACGACTCAGCGCACTGGTCGAGCGCGGTCTGGTCGAGTTCGATATCGATCCGCGCGAAGGCCGCCCGGACGCCAAGGTGTACCGCATGACCGCGGCGGGCCACGCCGAACTGCTCGCCTGGGCGCGATCCCCATTCAAGCCCGCACCACGTCCCATGGACCGAGATTTCAAGCTGCGTTTCCTCTTCGCCGGTCAGCTCGGCCGGGACATCGCGATCGACATCCTGCGCACCGAACTCGCGTACCGGCTCGAACACGACAATCTCTCGCCGATCGCCACCGGCCAGTCGTTCCACGACCCGCAAATACCGGAGTTGAACAGCGACTGGGCAAGCGAGGTCCACCTCATGGCCCACGAGCACGGCTACGCGTCCACCGCCGGCCATATCGCCTGGCTGCGCATCACTTTGGCCCGGCTCGAGGCCGAGCACCCCGACCGACCGCCCGTGCGCACCACCACTGCGGCCGCCACGCCCACATCGAACGACTCCGAGGAGGACGAGACGACACACCTGTGATGCCCGGCGGAACCCATCCGCCTTACGGACGAACACATTTCATTTCCAGGGACGTCCTGCCAGACGCCTGGTTTTCACAGTAGCGCCGGTACGGCACTACTGAAAACGAAAGACCGAATAGATGAGAAGGATCACCACCACGGCCATAATGCTGGCCGCGGCGATCAGCGCTACCACCGGAACCTCCAGTGCCACACCGGATTCGAGCCCCGGCGCGGTCAATTACACCGCCGCGCCCGGCGAGCACTCCACCGTCATCACCACCGACAGCGGTTCGCTCGCGGTGCAGGACGGCGTGCTGAAGATCAAGGCCGCCGACGGCACCGTGCTGGCCGGCACCGAATTGTCCTTCCGCGTAGACGATTTCGTCTTCCCGATCAAGGCCGAGATCGCCGACCGCACCGCCACCCTGACCCCGCAGTTCGACACCGAGCACGCCAGCTACCGTCCGGTCGCGCTGCCGTACGAGGACCAGGCTCCCTGGCGCACCGAGTACGAGCGCGAGCAGGCCGCGTGGGCGCGGATGGGCTCGACCATCCAACTCGGCGCGGGTATCGGCACCATCGTCGGCAGTCTCGGCGGCGCCGCCGTCGGCTGTCTGCTCGGCGGGATCGCGGGGGCCACGATCGCGGCCGCGGCCATTATCGGCCTGTTCGGAGGTTTCCTGCCCGCGGCGGCCATCGGCTGTCTCGGCGGGGTGATGGCGGTGGGCGCGCTCGGCGCCCTCGCGGGCACGCTGCTGATCACCGCGCCGGTCGCGGTAATGGCCGCGGTGCAGTACTTCACCACCATCAACCAGTCCGCTCCGAGACCGCAGCCCGCCAGGTAGCGAGCACGGCGGGGCTGTTCACAGTTCGGCAATCCATAGATTCCCAGGAATCTATGGATTGCATAAATTATCCCGATTTTCTTCACATCTAACAATGTGTATGTACATAATTCCCCTGCCGGTTGGATCGACCCGGAGATTCCGCTCCGAGCAAGCCTACCGATTGATCGGCCTGCTGTTCCGAACAAGCCGAGGACCCGACCTCGAGGAGAGTGCAACGTTGCGTAAATCCCGAATCTTCGCCGTCGCGACCGCGGTAGTGCTGGCCGTGACGCCGCTGGCCGGCTGCGGCGGGTCCACGCCGGGCGGCGTCCCGGACGACACCCTGACCATGGCGACCGCCTCGCCGATCGGCAGCTTCGATCCGGTCAAATTCGATATCGGACCCGGAAAACCGTACTGGCAGGCCGTGTACGACACCCTGCTACGCCAAGATGCCGACCGGAACATCATCCCGGGACTGGCGGCGGCGTACAGCTACGACGCGGCGCACACGACGCTGACCCTCAATCTCCGGAAAGACATTCGGTTCAGTGACGGCGCGGCCTTCGACGCGAATGCCGCCAAAGCCAATCTCTCCCGGTTCACCTCGACGCCGGGGCCGAACAGCGCCATGGGCGAGAGCATCACCGGAATCGACGCGGCCCGGCCGGATCAACTGATCCTGCACCTGTCGGCCCCCGACCCCGCGCTACTGCCGAACCTCGGGTCGGCACTCGGGGCCATGGTCTCCCCCGACGCACTGTCCAAGGGCGGATTCGACCGGGCCCCAGTCGGTTCCGGTCCATATCTGTACGACCCCGCCGACTCACAACCGGGCACGGTCATATTTCGTCGCAACAGCGCCTACCCCGACGGTTCGCTGTACCCGTTCGATCGCCTCGAACTGGTCGCGCTGAGCGATCCGAATACGATCCGCAATGGACTCACCACCGGACGGCTGGACACGGGATCGTTCGTCTCGACCGATGCGGCGAAGCTGAAGGCGGCCGGATTGTCGACCATCCAGATGGCCAGCGGGTGGAACGGTTTGGTGCTGGCCGATCGCGCCGGCACCGTACAGCCCGCGCTGGGTAAACCGGAGGTTCGCCAGGCGATCAATATGGTCGTCGATCGCGATCTGTTCCGTACGCTCGCGCCCGGGAATCCGCCCGCGACCACGCAGATCTTCGCCCCCGGCTCCGGTGCGTACGAGGAGACACTCAACTCGGCCTACCCGCATGACATCGCCAAGGCCAAGGAGCTCATGACACGTGCGGGCTATCCCGGCGGGTTCGCGGTGACCATGCCGGATATGACTTCCTTCACCGGGAGCCCGGCGCTCAATACCGCGCTCGATATGCAACTCGGCACCATCGGGATCACCGTCACCTGGGAAAAGGTTCCGCCCCAACAGCTTTTGACCTCGATGACCTCGGGCCGGTTCCCGATGTTCTTCATGCAGCTCGGCATGAAATCCTCCTGGGAGGATCTCCAATTGTCGGTGCTGCCCGCGGCGACCTGGAACCCCTTCCACGCCACCGATCCCGAACTCACAGCACTGATTTCGACCGCCCAGCATGCCGAACCGGGTTCGGCGCAGGATGCCGCGTTCCAGGCGGTCAACCGCCGGCTGGTGCAGAGCGCCTGGTTCGCGCCCATCTTCGGCGCGGAAACGGTGTGGGCGTCCGTCGCCGGGGTGCGGATCGAACAGCAGGAGCGCGGCTATCCCGACCTGGTCCGGTTCCAGCGCGCGGGGAGCTGATCGCGTGCCTGTACTGCTGTTGAAGCGCGCGGTGTCGGCGCTGTTCCTACTCGCCGCGGTCACCACCCTCGCGTTCTTCCTGACCAGCCTGGGCGGCACCGATCCCGGCCGCAGCATCCTCGGTCCGGGGGCCTCGCAGGAGTCGGTCGCCGCCGCGAATCACCAACTCGGAGTGGACCGTCCGATGCTCGTCCAGTACGCCGACTGGGCCGGTGGGCTGTTCCACGGTGACCTGGGCCGGTCGTATATGAGCAATCAGCCGGTCGGCCGGGAGCTGTCGACCCATCTTCCGGTCAGTATGAGCCTGATGGGATTGAGCCTGTTCGTGGTCGCGGTCTCGAGCCTGGTGCTCGCCGTGCTGGCGGCCACCGGGCGCGGCCGGGCCGACCGGGCCGTCCAGCTGATCTCGCTGGCCGGGCACGCGGTGCCGGGCTATCTGCTGGCGCTGCTGCTGCTCACCCTGTTCGCGGTGCACTGGCAGGTCTTTCCGGTGCTCGGCTATGTGCCGCTGAGCGTTTCGCCCGGGCGATGGTTGTCGGGCATGGTGTTGCCGGTTCTCGCGGTGTCGCTCTCGGGTGTCTCCGGGGCGCTGCTGCAAGGTCGCGGCGCACTGCTCGACGTGCTGGACACCGACTACATGCGCACCCTGCGCTCGCGCGGAATCTCGACGCGAGCGCTGTTGTGGCGGCACGCATTACGCAATGCCGCTCCTCCGTGGTTGACCGCATTGTCGCTGGGTGCGGTCGCCATGCTCGGCGGTTCCTTCATGGTGGAGAAGGTCTTCGCTATGCCCGGACTCGGCACCCTCGCGGTGAATTCCACGCTCTCCGGTGACCGTCCGGTGCTCATGGGCCTGGTGGTCCTGACCGCGGGAATGGTCGTCCTCGTCAATCTTCTGACCGATCTGGCCCAGCTGTGGCTGACCCCGAAGGCACGCACGATATGAGTGAACACACCCCGCCCGGCCGGACCGCGCGACCCACCCGGCTGCGTGCGGTCCTGACCAACCCGCTCGCCGCGACGGGTCTGATCCTGCTCGCGGTGGTGCTGGTCGCGTTCATCGCCGCCATTGTCATCGGCTGGGTCGATCCACACGGTCCACTCGATGCGAACCTGCGCGATCTCAACGCGCCGCCGGGGAGCCCCGGACATCTACTCGGCACCGACAACGGTGGGCGCGACGTCTTCATCCGGCTGGTGGTCGGGACCAAATCGACCCTGTTGAGCGCGGCGATAGCGCTCGGCGTCGCGATTGCGCTCGGCGTGCCGTCCGGGCTGATTGCGGGGTATTACGGCGGCCGGATCGACCTGGTGTTGGACTGGTTGTCCAGTCTGATCCTGTCGTTGCCCGCACTCCTGGTGCTGATGGCAATCATTGCCGGACTTGGCAATTCGACGTGGATCACCATGGGCGCGCTGGGCACGATGATGACGCCGGGGGTGTTCCGGTTGATCCGCGCGCAGGTCAACGCGATCCGGTCGGAGCTCTACATCGATGCCGCCAAGGTCGCCGGGCTGCACGATGCCCGCATCATCGCCCGGCATGTGCTCGGCGTGGTGCGCGGGCCGCTACTGCTGATGCTGACCGTGCTGTCCGCCGTCGCGATCACGGTCCAGACCGGCCTCGACTTCATCGGTCTCGGCAGTGCGTCCGTCATCACCTGGGGCGGCATGTTGAGCGAGGGGTTCAATGCCCTGTATCAGAATCGGCTGCTGTTCCTGTGGCCGGGACTGGCGTTGTCCCTGACCGTGACGGCGCTGTTTCTGCTCGGCAACGGGCTCCGGGATGCGTTGCAGCACAGCGATACCCGGGCCGCACCCGCGCCCGAAGCTGTCCGGATCCCCCGCGTCGTCGCCCCGGCCGCTCCCGTTGAGCCACCCGAGTCCGATGCGGTGCTGTGCCTGCGTGATCTTCGAATCGGTTATCCCACCGGTGATTCCGAGCCGGTCGAGGTGGTTCGCGGTGCGACACTCGCACTGCGCGAGGGCCGAATCATGGGTTTGGTCGGCGAATCGGGTTCGGGGAAAACCCAAACCGCCTTCGCGGTGCTCGGTTTGCTGCCGAGGCAGGCTCGGCTGCTGTCCGGGGAGATCTGGCTGGACGGAGTGGATCTCAGCACGCTCCCGCCGGGCCGGCGTGAGCGCGCGGTGCGCGAATCCATCGCCTATGTGCCGCAGGAGCCCATGTCCAATCTCGATCCCGCCTTCACCATCGGCTATCAGTTGACCGAGCCGCTGCGCGCACGTGGTGTGAACCGCCGCGCGGCTCGTGCCCGTGCGGCGGAGCTGCTGAACCGCACGGGAATCGCGGATCCGGATCGGGTGATGCGGTGCTATCCGCATCAGATATCCGGCGGTATGGCGCAACGGGTGTTGATCGCGGGCGCGATCTCCACCGAACCGCGCATCCTGATCGCCGACGAACCCACGACGGCGCTCGATGTCACGGTGCAGAGCGAGATCCTGGATCTACTGCGCGAATTGCGCGCGGAGTTGTCCATGTCGGTCCTGCTGGTGACCCATGATCTCGGTGTCGTCGCCGACCTCTGTGATGATGTCGCCGTCATGCGTTCCGGTGAGATTGTCGAAACCGGTTCGGTGAGTGAGTTTTTCGGCAATCCGGCACATGAGTACTCGCGCGAGTTGCTGGCCGCCGTGCCGGATGAAGATCATGTCCGCGCCGCGTACACCGGCGTGGCGAGCGAGAAGGCCGGTGCGAAGCAATGAGTTTGCTGGAGATCGAAGATCTGGTGGTCCGGTTCCCGGGCCGGGGCCGCCGCACCGCACCGTTCACCGCGGTCGACGGAGTGAGCCTGGACATCCGCCGCGGCGAAACCGTGGGACTCGTCGGCGAATCCGGTTCGGGCAAGACAACCGTCGGCCGGGCCGTACTGGGTTTGACACCGGTGGCGGGTGGGGCAATCCGCTTCGCCGGCACCGAGATCCAGCATTTGCGCCGGGCGCAGCGGCGGCCGCTGGCGTCCCGCATTCAGGTGGTGTTCCAGGATCCGTACAGCTCGCTCAACCCGACGATGAGCGTGGCCGATATCCTCGGCGAGCCATTGCGCGCCGCGGGTGTTCCGCGCGGCCGGGCGCGTGCTCGTGTCACCGCCCTGCTCGACCAGGTCGGCCTGCCCGGTGATGCCGCGGACCGCTACGCACGCGAGTTCTCCGGTGGTCAGCGTCAGCGGGTCGCCATCGCCCGCGCGCTGGCACTGGATCCGGAATTGGTGATCTGCGATGAAGCGGTATCCGCACTGGATCTGTCGACGCGGGATCGAATCCTGGCCCTGCTCATCGAGATTCAAGAACGCACCGGCGTCGCGTACCTGTTCGTCGCACATGACCTCGCGGTGGTGCGGCACATCAGCCACCGGGTGGCGGTGATGAAACAGGGCCGATTGCTGGAGTTCGGCTCCTGCGCGCAAGTGACGTCCGAACCCGCACACCGCTTCACCGGCGAACTACTGCTGTCCTCGCTCGTCGCGGACCCCGAACGCCAGCGGGAGCGGCGCGCCCGCCGCCAGGCCCTGCAGCACTGATGGATACCTGTGTGATGGCGGAGTGACCGCAGGATTCATGCGGCTCGAGCGACTGATACGAGGGATCCGGTAGAGAAAGTGTCGACCTCGGCGAGTATCAAGTGCAGGATGTCGGCGCGACCTTCTGGGCGGCGATGACCATGCCGTTCAATATCAGCAATCGCTGCCCCGTACTCAATGTCCCCTCCGGGCACTCGAATTGGGGCATCCCGACCGGCGTCCAGATCGTCGGCCACCCCTACGACGATGCGACCGTCTTCCGGGTCGGCAAAGCGCTCGAGCGACTCCGCCCCTGGGCTTACCAACCCGGAAATCGCCCAGCGCTATAGACACGGACGCGAGTCGGCGCCGGTCCCTTTCGGGGACCGGCGCTTTCGGCGTTGTGGACCGGTTTCACGCAGCGGTGACGGTGGCACTCACGACTGCTCCTCGAAGGTGTGCGGGGTGCCGGCTCGATCGGGCAGGTCGACCGCGGCCAGGAAGGACTCGGTGTCCTGCGGGGTGAATACGGCCATGGCAGCGGCGATCACCGCACCGACGACCAGGAAGCCGAAGGCGGCGTGGAAGGAGAAGCGGTCGGCGAGCACACCCATGGCGGCGGGCGCGACCATGCCCGCCAATTGCCCGCCGAAACCGATAATGGCGCTGCCCACGCCGACGTACGCGGGGGGCAGACTGCGCAGCGGTACCGCGTAGATCGGCATGTAGGCCAGCGAGGCGGAGAAGACGGCGATGGTCGCGCAGATCGCGAAACTCGTCGATGTCGACGAACGCGCCAGGACCAGCAACGCGAGCGCGGCCACGGTCATCGCGGGCACGATCACCAGTCGATGGTTGCCCGCCAGCCGGTCGGAGAGTTTGCCGCCGAGAATCGTCGCCAGCGCCGCGCCGAGCGCCGGTATCGCCATGAGCGGTCCGGCGGTGGTGAGCGGCAGCCCATGCTCCTCGCTGAGGTAGGTCGGGCCCAGGTACTCAGCCCCCAGCCGATCACGTTGTAGCCGAACATGATTGCCGCGAACCGCCACAGCACACCCGAGCGCAGCACCAGCAGTGATCGATGCGCTGCAGGTAGCTCCCCGCGCCCCGTGGTCACGCATCGGCCAGGCCCTCGACATCGACGCGACCACCGCGGCCCGGCGCTGGGAGCGGCTGCGCGCGGACGGTTCGGCGTGGCTCACCGCCTATGTCTCGGCGCGGGTGGCGACGGTCGGCTTCGTCGAGGTGCGCTGCCGCCCGAAGTTCATCGACCGGGTGAGTGCGGCGGCCGCCGCACTGCCGTGGGTGTTCACCGTCGACGAGACCGCCGGGGACTTCGATCTGCTGCTCTCGGTCGGGGCCGCCGACCTGTCCACGCTCGGCCGGTGGGTGCGCGACGAAATCGGCGGCCTGCGTGGAATCCGTTCCACCCGAATGCGATTGGGCATCACACTGTACGGCGAGGGCAGCGACTGGCGGGTTCGCGCGATCGAGCCCGCGCAGCGCACCGAACTCTCGGAACCGCGTGTGCCGTCCCGAACCTCCTATGGCACACACGGTTTCAGCCAGTTGTCCCTGGAGGATCAGGCGCTGCTGACCGCGCTACACGGTGATGCGCGCATGGGCTACACCGCGCTCGGCGCTGCCGCCGGCATCAGTGAGCACACCGCCCGCCGTCGACTGCACCGAATGCTGCGCGATGGCGATGTGCTGATCCGCTGCGACTTCGCCTATCCGCTCGCCGGGCTGGCGACCATGGTCATCTACCGCATGTCGGTACCGCAGGCCCAATTGGTCGGGACGGCCGCCGAGCTGGCCCGAATGGAGCAGGTGCGGATGTGCGCATCGGTGAGCGGCCAGCACAACCTGCTGGTGGAGGTGCTGCTGCACGGGATCAGCGATATCGATCCGTTCGAAGCCGTTCTCGCCGAACGGTTTCCGGCGCTCGAGGTCAAGGACCGCGCGGTGGTGCTGCACACGCCCAAACGAATGGGCTGGCTGCTGGACCAAGACGGCCGGGCGACCGGGCGGGTTCCACTGGGCCCGTACCGGCTGTGAGGACGGCACGGGCGCTTCCCCTACGTGACCGAGTCGAGCGAAGAGAAGACGACGACGTTGGAGAGGTAACTCTTTGCGGATTGGTCGAATTCGCCGCCGCAGGTGACCACCTGCAGGGTTGCGCCGCCGCGGGGACCGAAGACCAGTTGGTCCGGGAAATCGGATTTAGAGTACATCCGCACATCGGAGACCTTGAAATGCGCGATCTTTCCGTCCGCGCGGCTCACATCGATCATGTCACCCGGCTTGACCTTCTTGAGGGCGAAGAACACGCCGGGGCCTTTGTACGAGTCGACGTGACCGAGTAGGACCGCCGAGCCCTGTTCGCCGGGGGCGGGGCCCTGTTGATACCAACCCGCCTGCTGGTAGTCGGCGGGGACCTGGACCGAGCCATCGGCGTTGAGGCCCAACGAGATCAGTGAACCGGACGCCTGGATCGAGGCGATATCGAACGACACCGGAGTGGAGCGGGTGATCGCCGCAGCGGTCTGCACGCGGGTGGCGGGTGCTGCCGCGGCACTCGTGGTCGCGACGGAAGTGGTGCTGTCGGAAGACCCGCAGCCCGTGACGAGAGTCGCGGCGATCGCCATCGCGGCGGCCAGGGCAGCGAACGGCCGCCGACGAATTCCATACGCGCGCAAAGTATTTCCGTTCGTGGTGATCACTGCGCGCGCACCACACTAGACATACCGCCCGCGCCGGTTTCCGGTGCGCCCTTGGGGATTACATAGCCGCCTGCCGGGACCTTGTCGGTGACCAGCGTGCCGCCGGTCATGCCGGTGGTCGCGGCCGGAGGAATTGCCATGCCGTACACCGTGTCCGGTCCGGCCGCCCCGGCTCCGACAGCGATCAAGTCGATGCCGCCCAAACCGGCGGCGGGCACAGCACCGCCGGCCTGCACGACGCCCCCTGTCTGCACACCGCCGCCGGCATTTCCACCGGCCTGTACGCCACCGCCCACCTGTAGGCCGGCACCGGTGTCGGCACCGACCTGCACGCCACCACCGGTCTGCACACCCGCACCGACGTTCCCACCGGCCTGCACATCGCCGCCGGTCTGCACCCCACCGCCGACGTTCCCACCGGCTTGCACGCCACCTCCGGCATCGCCACCGACCTGGACGCCAGCCCCGGTTTGCACACCCGCGCCGAGGTTCCCACCGGTCTGCACACCGAGATCTGCGGTGCCACCGCTCTGGACGCCGCCTCCGCCGTTTCCATCGACCTGCACGCCGCCCCTGGTCTGCACGCCACCGCCAAGGCTCCCACCGACCTGGACATCACCGCCGCCCTGGACGCCGCCGCCGGCGTTCCCACCGGTCTGCACGCCTCCCCCGGTCTGCAGACCACCGCCGGCGTTTCCGCCCGGGGTCACGCCGATACTCGGCGGAAGGGACGCACCGGCATTGCCGCCGACTCCGGCGCCGCCTTGCACATCGATGCCCAACCCACCGCCCCCGGCGTTCGCTCCACCATTGCCACCGATACCGACGTCCACTCCCAGGCCGACCCCGGGGCCGGGTGTCGTCGTGGTGGTGGGGTCTGCGGAGACCGAAGACGACCCGAGCGCAATTGCGGCCGCGGCGGCCGCCACCGCAGTGAATTTCCTTGCAGACATTGTCAATTCACTTCCAAACGTTGTAGTCCGATGCCCCTCCTTCGAACGAATCGACCGGTCTGTTACTCCAATTCACCCCGATTGCCGAAAGCTATGGCAACCTGGGAGCAATCCAAACCGGACGTTCGCTCAACTCCCTAACCAGCCGTGCGACACGCTCCGCGCTATCGGTCGAACAGCCGACTGACGTGGGGCGGCGCGTGAACGTACGTTGTCCTCGTGCCGGATACTGACTGGGTGGTCCCACTGTGGTGGGTGCTGGTGCCGGGGCAGACGATTGTCTCGGGGGATCAGCTCATCGACCGCTGGTACGGCCGGATGGCGAAGCCGAAGCCGGCCAAGAACGCGTGTGTGCCCGAGATCGCGGGATGGTCGGGCATGCTCGGGGCGCGGGCGTGGGTGGCGCTGAAATATGAAGCGCGGGTGGCGGAACTGGCGCGCGGGGGCGGATATCGGCGGCGGCCGCTGAACGAGCCGGACAGCTGGAATGGGGTCAGCCGGCTCTATGCCGACTATGCGGACGCGCTCGCCAGGTTCTCCGCCGAATTCGCCGCTCTCGTCGCCGCGATGCGACCGGACGGACTGCCCAATGACGACTACGACTGGGTGCGGGAGCTCAAGAATCGGGTGCCGCGACTGGTCCGGCACGTGATGGTGAGCCCGGTGGATGGACCGCACGGCGATGTGATCGAGTCGCCGCAGACCATTCTGTGCTTCTTCGACACCAGCAAGGCGCAGCTCCCCAGTTACGAATCCATCGCGCGGCGTGGATATCTCGCGGTGCTGGTGGACCGGCTGGAGCGGCTGCGCGATGCGGAGAACCCGAATCCGGAGACGATCAGCGTGTTCGAGGCGGCTATTGCCATGCACGCGGCCGAGTACGGCGATCCCGAGGAGCCGGTACGCAAAGCCACCGCCGAGGAGCGCGAACTCGTGCACGCCGTACTCACGGCGGAGGTCGACGCGCAACCGTCGCTGCGCAAGAATCCGCTTCTGGGTGAGGCATACAAGCGAGCAACGCAGACCCTGTTGCGCCGCATGATGCTGGGTTCCCGAAATATCGACGGGCGGGCGCTGTTCAGCGCACTGCGCTGGGCGCGCCTGGACAGCATGCGGGTCGACCAACGCACCCGGGCATGGGAGGCGCATGTGGCGGATGAGCACCTCCCGTTACGGATCGTCGGGGGAATCGCGGGCGATAACGCGCAGATCGCCGCCCAATTGCTGTTGAGCCGCGCGCACACTGAGCTGATGGCGTACGCCGAACCGCATGCGCCCGGCGACAGCTGGGAGAAGTCACTTGCCCTGCGACTGCTGTCGCAGGGCAATGCGATCGCCTTCGCCGCCTTCGGAGGATTGGCCGAATTGGTCACGGCGGCATGGGAAGACGCCGCCCCCGAATACGGTTCGCGACCACCCGGCGCCTGCACATATGACGCGCAGACCGCCGCTCGGTATGTGCAATCGCTGCTGAAGCTGACGGCGGCGACCGCGAAGCCGTCTCCCGGGCCGACCATTCGGCGATACGCGCGCCGCCTTCAGCAGGTGCATGACGAAATCGCCGCCCAGCGTGCCGCTATGGATGGCGAGGAGAGGCCGTCATGACCGTCGACAGTGTGCCGATGCGCGCAGATGGCGTCCTGTTCCTGACCGAAGACGGTGCGGCGGAATGGGTTTCGGAGCGGACCGCCGCCGTGGCGACAATCGGGATCACGGTCGGCGGCGGTTGCCTGATTCACGTCGATGCCGCGGCTCCCGGTGAACCGCTGCGGTGGACGGTGCCGCCGGGCTCCGATGGCAGCGAATTGGCCCGCGCCGTAGGCGATTCCGGTCTGGTCGGGGTGCTGGCGCAGGCGCGCCGGGACGGCACCACCCGGCACCGGATCCTCGCGGCCCACTCGCTGAACGAACCGTGGGTGCGCTTCGCGGAGGTCGAGGCGTTGGCGAGGTGGGCCATGCGGCCACTGCACCGGGGCGCGCTGGCCATCGACCGCGCGGTCGCCGCGCACGCCGTCGGATACCTCGGCGATGCGCGGGCCTGGTTCACCCGCGCCGAGCACACCCTGATCGACCTCGGCGCACGCTATCTCGACGGTGAATTACCGGATACCGCCGCCGATCTCGTCTACAACGCGCTGCTCGTGGCCGCCGAGGCGGGCATCGACGGCGAATTCCCGGACCTCTCCCCCGACCGGCCGAGTCATGCGCAGATCTCGGACACCGCCGTGCTGGAGGTGATCACCCGATGGGATCGCACGGGGACGGCCGCGAGCGCGGCGGGTGCCATCTGGACGCTCGGTGGTGATGAGAACACCGACCCGGACCGCGATGTCGGATTCATCGACATTCGAGCGGTACCACCCCGAATCATCGCCTGGAGCGGATCCGATCAGCCGGAACTGCTGATCGAATACGACTCGGGCGCAGACACTTTCGCCGTCACAGCCTGGATCGCGGACGATGTGGACCCGCGCTGCCGGGAAGTGCGGCAGCTGATCGCCTACGCCGCCCGGCGCGCCGACGGCGCACTGGTCGCCACCGCCCCGGTCCGGTTGCAGGGCCGGTCTCTGGTGGCCGGACTGCCCGCCGCGAGCGGTGCGATCGGTGAGCTGATATTCGGAATACTCGACGCCGCAACGGATATCGACGAACTGCGGACCGATCAGGTGGGGCGCTGCCTCACCGAGGTCGACCGCACCATGATCGATGCGTGGGGCCGGGCGCGCGCGGCGACGGCGGCCCTGTACACGGTCTCGGCGATGGCGGGCGAAACCGCTTTGTACAAAGCGCAATCCGAGCATCGTTCGCGTATGCGCATCGTCCGGAGTCTGGTGAGCACCGCCCGGGCCCGGCTCGAACGCGAACTCGCACAACTGGAATCGATCCCGACGGACCCGGAGTCCGATGCCGCGCACATGGATGCCGCCGACCGCCGGGCGCTGATCACCCTGCTACGTGCGCGCGATATCGCCCTGGCCCGCTATGTGCGCTCCCTGCGGCATGGAGAGGTGGCCGAACCCGCTCTCGCCGAACTGATTCCACCGCAGCCGGACGAATGACAATCACCTCGGACGTGCTCGTCCGCGCCGTCGACGCGGGCGACACCTACCTGTCCTGGCGCTGGCTCGACGATGTGCGGACCCCCGCGTTCGAGGTGCTGAGCGCCGCCGCCACCGCACCGGCGCTCACCGCCCTGGAGCTGGCGCTCGGCGCGCCGCGCGACGGTGAACGACGCCACGACGCCATGCGCCGGGCACTCTCCGAAGGCGCGTTCACCGATATCGATCGGGAACGGGAGCTGGCTCGAATGCTCACCGAAGCCGTACTCCCGCAACGCCTGCGCGCCGAGATCCGCCGGCGACTCGACGCGGGGGCACGAGTATGCCTGCGCCTGACCCCCAGCCCCCGGCTGACCCGGGTGCCCTGGGAATTGTTGTGCTTGAACGACGATCAGCGGCTGCTGGAGATCGCCGACGTGGTGTATGAACCACCCGCGGCGGTCCATGCCGAGCGAGCGCGGTGTCCCGGGGATTGGGAGACGGTCCGGGAATTTCCGCCGCTGTTCGTTATCGATCCGGCGGTGCCGCTGCGTTCGGCGCGACGACACGAACTCGGCCACGTCCTGACACTCCAGGATCTCGAACTCCTCTCCGCGCGCATCGAGGAGTACATCGACGCCGGCCGGATCGATGCCGCCGATGGCGAGACGGCGCTGCAGCACCCGACCAACCGCGTGGCACTCGGTACCGCCCTGCGCACACCACGATCGCGGTTCTTCTATCTGGGCCACGTCACCTCCTCGGCCACCGAACCAGGCTCGGCGGCAATACATTTGACCGATACCGTGCGGCAGTGGGGCATGGCCGCGCCATTGCGGGCACACGACCCGAACGGTGTCCCGATTCCCGACCCCGAGGACCATCGCCCCTTCGCCGCATTGGATCTGTTGCTCGGAACCACTTCGGCGGATCGAGATGTATGGCCGCGCTATGGTTTCGACGGCCCGCGCCTGGGCTGTGAACTCTGGCCCATGCCGCACCGGGTCGCACTGATCGCCTGTGAGGGCGGGGCCGACTATCGCGCCGCGGAGACCTTCGGGCTGGTAATGGCCATGGTGAATGCCGGTGCGGCACTGGTCACCACAACGCGCTGGACGCTCCCCGCCGACCGCGCCATCCGAGCCTTACGCGCCGGCGCACCACACCCGACGACAACGCTGGCGCTACGCGTGGATGCCGCGCACGAGGGGCCCGATCCACTCGGCGAACTCGCGCGATGGCAGCGTGAGCAGCTACGGCAATGGCGTGCGACCGGCGACCTCGCGTATACGCCGCTGGTGTGGGCGGCACTGACGCATACGGTCGCGCCGCGGCGAACCGTCTCTGGTCCCCCGCCACAGGAGGTCGATAGTGCCGACCGATACTCCGGATGATTCGTGGCCAAGCCCCGCTTTCCAGCGCGCCATGGAGCTCGCGGAGCAGGGCGAGCACGCACACGCGCTGACGCGGCTGCGGGCGGAACTACCGAACCGCGCGGGCATCGAGCGCGCCGAATGCCTGCGGTGGATCGCCGGATCCGAGGCGCAACTCGACGCGCTCGATGCCGCCGTGGAGGCACTCGAACAGGCGGTGTCCTTGCTCGCGGACGAGCCCTTCTCCGAATTGGCCGTCGACTGTGCCCTACTCGCGGGTACCGGACTCGCGGAACTGAACCGCGACGCCGAGGCCGTACCGTACCTGCGCACCGCCGCCGCGGGTTTACGCGTGCTCGCCGAGTACTACGGCGACGGTATCGAGGATCCCGAATGGATCGGAGAGATCGCCGACTGCGATGAGGCGCTGGCCACCGCGCTGGCCGAGACCGGGGATTTCGCCGCCGCGCTGCCGGTCTTCCGGTCCGCCGCAATCGGATTCGCCGCCGCGGGCCGGATCGCGGATGCCGCCGAGAGCCGATCCGACTGCGGTGCGATGGCGGTGGAATTGGACGATGCCGAGCTGGTGCGCGACGAATTCGACGCGGCCCGGCGGGTTTTCGATGAACTCGGGGAGACCACGGATTCGGCGCACTGCTCGTACATGATCGGCATCGCGTACTCCGAGCTCGCCGACACCGACCGCGCGCTGACCGAATTACAGCGGGCCAGAACGGGATTCGCCGGCGCCGGGCGGGACGTGTCCGTCGCCGACTGTGACGTCGTGCTGAGCGAGGTGTACGCCACGCAGGACCGCATCGACGACGCGATCACCGCCATGACCACCGCGGCCGCCGCATACGACCGGCACGGTGAGCGGGAGCAGTGCCTGGATTGCCACCGTAAACTCGCGGAGTTGCACCTGAACCGAACAATGCGGCATCTGCGCAGCGGGCGGAACCAGGCCGCGATCGCCGAAATCGCGGCGACGCGCGAGGCATGCGAGGCGTTCGGTGACCCGGACCTCGTCGCGGAGCTGGACGTGCTGGTCGGGATGGTATTGGACGACCTCGACCATCCTGATGCCGGCGCGGCCTACACCCGGGCCCGGGCACACTATCTGCGCACCGGCCGCGAACTGGAAGTCGCCTGGTGCGATGCGCAGCTGGCCACCTCCCTGCTCGGTTCGGGCGACGTCGCGGCGGCCGAACGGGAACTGATCCGGGTGTGCGCGATCTTCGAAAAGGCCGGTGATCAGGCCCGTCTCGCGAAGTGCCGGCGCTTTCTCGCCAATGGCGCGGTGCGCCGGTCCGCCTATGACGAGGCGCTGCGACTACTCGAAAGCGCTTACGAGTACGCGCGTGAGGCCGGCGATGAGGAGTTACGGGCGGAGTGCTGCCAGGACATCGGCGATGTGCTGGTGCAGATCGGTGAGTACCACGAGGCGATCACGCGATTGGCCGAGTCGACCAGGACCTTCGACAGCCTGTCGGAATTGATGAAAGCCGCCGCGGGCCGCGAACGGGCCGCCGTGGCCAACTTCTATCTGGGCCGGCACGCGGCGGCCGAGGACCTGTTCTTCGAGGCCAGGACGGTCTTCGCGCACGTCGGTGCGCCACGCTGGGTTGCGGGCGTGGATATGGAACTCGGTCTCATCTATTGCACGACAGGGCGTTTCGAGGAATCCGAGCGCGCGTACCGGGATGCCCTGGACAACTTCGGCGCACTGGGCCTGAATGAGGATCGGGCGCGCGCCCAGGCGAATCTCGGTGGCCTGTATCTTCGACGCGGCGACTACGAGGACGCGGCGCTGGCATATGAAGCGGCCGAGGCGACATTCCAGCGCTCGGGGCAGAAGTATCAAGCGGCCGTCTGCCGGGAGAATCTCGGCGCGATCGCGATCATGCGCGGGGATTCCGAAGCAGGCAGAAATATGACTGACTCGGCCCGCGCGTACTTCCAATCCGATCCTTCGTTCCGCTGGAACACCGCGGCCGCGCACCGCAATAGCGCCGTCGCGGAGACATCGCTCGGGCATTACGGCTCGGCGCATGAACACCTCGGTCAGGCCAGGCGATTGAATGCCGAACTGGGTCTGATGATCGAGGTCGCCACCTGCGATTTCTGGGAGGCCGTGGTCACCGTCGGCGAATCGGACGACGACGGACTGCGCCGCGCGCTCGATCTCGGGATCCCCGCCATGCTCCTCATCGACGCGCAGCGCTTCCAATATCCCCATGCCGCAAGCCGAATCGCCTGGGCGGCATTGAACGCGCAGATCCGCGGGGCGCTCTTCGACTGGGCGCACCGGCTCGGCGACGCGGACCTGATGGCGGATCTGATCGAGGTATCGGTGAATGCCGGAATGCATGTGGCGGCGCACCGGCCGGAATCGGCCGGATCGGAACTGTTCGCCCCGCTCGCCCACGCCCTGGACGCCGATCTCGCCCCGCTGTCCGGTCCGGCGAAGCGCCCGGCGACCACCACAATCCGGCCGATCGGCGGTGCGGCGGCACTGATTTCGGGGGCGATGCTGCCGATGCGCCCCTCGCCCAAGCTGCTGATGCCCGACGGCCGCGTCGCACTGGCGCCCTATCTCGACAGCGCGATTCGGCGGTACGGGGCGGCCGATCGCCCCTACACGGTGCAGACCTGGTGAACGGCCGTTGACGCGGGTTCGGTCGCACCCCGCCCGCGACCGAACCGTCGCTCGCCGTAATAAGTTCCAGCGCCACATCGCGCTTCGTCCCGGCGGCTCTGCCGGTGACGCGGTCTGCCTCGAATGCCGGAATCGGTGAATTCAGCTTAGGCGCGCGAAGATTCGCGCTCCATCGGACGATCGACCGACACCGCGCGGGCCGCGGCCACCCGGTCCCGGGGGATCGGTGTTCCGGGCGAGGACCCAAGTCCTCGTTCACGGAAAGGACTTCCCCGATGACAGCATCACTGCCCGAGATCGCCGGTGACCCAGCCGGGTTCGGCCGGGCGCTCGATCTCTTCCGGCGTGCGGCCGCGGGCGTGCCCGCCTACCGCGCCTTCCTCGCCGAGGCCGGAATCGACCCCGACGCGATACGGACCGCTGCGGACTTCCGCACGGTTCCCGCCGTCACCAAGAACAATTACCTCAAACGCCATCCACGCCCGGACCTGCTGTGGGGCGGCGATATCGCCGGAGCCGGATCCTGGTGGGCCAGTTCGGGTTCCACCGGTGCGCAGACCTACTGGCCCGGCGGCGGCGTGACGCTGGAGGAGGGCATCGAGTTCTACGACCGGATGTTCCGGCACAGCTTCGCGAGCCACCTGCGACCGACGCTGCTGGTCGTCGGATTCGCCATGGGCAACTGGATCGGCGGTATCTACACCTACCGCATAGCGCTCGAATTGCGGCGGCGCGGCCACCAATTGTCGGTCTGCACACCGGGCGCGGAGGTCGACACCATTCTGGCGAATATCGCCGATTTGGGCCCCGACTACGCACAGGTGGTGGTCGCGGGCTACCCGCCACTGCTGCACGACGTGCTGGACCGCGCGAATGACGCGGTGCTGCACCAGGATCTGCGATTCCTGGCGGCGGGCGAGAGCATCTCCGAGGAGAGCCGCGATCATCTGCTGCGGCGGATCGGCAAACCCGGTGAGCCCGATCGGATCTGCCTGATCTACGGCACCGCGGACGCGGGCGTCATGGGGCACGAGACCGCGACCACCATCGCGCTGCGGCGCCTGGCCCGCACCGATTCCCGTTTCGCGATAACGCTTTTCGGTGGCGGTGCGGTGCTGCCCACCTTCGTCGAATTCGACCCGCAGCTGCGCTACACCGAGGTCGACGAGCGGGGCCGGTTCCTGTTCACCATCGACGGTGCGCTGCCGCTGTTGCGCTACCGGATCAATGACGAGGGCCGGATCTTCACCGCCGCGCAGATCGAGGCCGCGCTGCGCGATTGCGGTCACCGGATGCCGGTGCGCACCAGCACCCTGGGCGCGGGGTTCCTCGCGCTGTACGGCCGCGCGGATGTCGCGGCCAGCTTCTACGCCGTCAAGATCTACCCCGAGAGCATTCAGGCGGCGCTGCACGAACCGGAGCTGTACACGGCGGTCACCGGGCGATTCGTGGTGACGACCGAGCTGGACGCCACCTTCGCGCAGACCCTGGTGCTCCACGTCGAAATGCGCGAAAACGTGCTCGCCACACCGGCATTCACCGAACTCGTGCGCGAACGGGTCATCGCCGCCCTGACCCGCACGAGTACCGAGTACCGGCGCCTGCGCACCGAACTCGGCACCGCGGCCGATCCGGTGCTCACCCTCGATCCCTTCGGCAGCACCGCCTTTCGCTTCACCACCAAACACCACTACGTCAGGAGTGACCGATAATGCGGATCCTCGACCCCCAACTCGACCGCCACCAGATCGACGCCCTGCTCGCCGCGGGATACCGACTGGTCGACGCCTGGAGTACCGCCGCGAACGAGCTGCGCGAACTGGACCCGGAGTCGGACCCGCCCGGAGTGCGCTACGCGGTGTACGACTGGCGGCACACCCTGGTGGAACTGCCCGATCCGGAGTCCTTCTGGCGGCTCAGGACCGCTCGCAACCGGTATCTGATCGACGAGCCCGAGCAGCGCGCCTGGGCGCGGGCGCTCATCGGCATCGCCGGGCTCAGCGTCGGATCCTCGGCGCTGACGGTGTGCGCGCTGACCGGCGCGCAGCGCTTCCATCTGGCGGACCCGGATCGGCTCGGCGTCACGAATCTGAACCGGCTGCCCGCCTCGGTCTGCGATATCGGTACTCGCAAAACGACATTGGCGCGGCGCCGGGTGCTCGAACTGGATCCGTACGCATCGCTGCGCATGTTCTCCGACGGTGTCACGCCCGCGAGCGCCGATCACTTTCTGGGCACGGCACCCGGCGGTGAACGGCTCACCGTACTGGTGGAGGAGATGGACGACCTCACCGCCAAGGTCGACATCCGCCGCCGCGCCCGGCGGGCCGGGATTCCGGTCGTCATGGCAACCGACAACGGGGACAATGCCATTGTCGATATCGAACGGTTCGATCTGGACCCCGACTACCCGCTGTTCCACGGTCGCGCCGGGGATCTCACCGCGCTCTCCGGCACCGCGCTCGCCGATCCGCGCGAGCGGGCCCGGATCGCGCAGCACATCGTGGGGCCGGAGATCACGCCGCGAACCCGCTATTCGCTGACCGAGGTGGGACGTTCGCTGCAGTCCTGGCCACAGCTGGGCACCGCGGCCACGCTCGCGGGTGCGACCGCGGCCTACGCGGCGCGCCTGATCGCGTGTGGGCATGCGCTGCCGTCCGGGCGGTACCGTCTCGATCTCGACCGGGCACTGCTCGGCGACGCGGCCGATACGGCACAGCGCTGGAATGAGCTGAGCGAAGCGGATTTTCGGACCGCCATGGCTAGCGATCCCACACGGGAGTAATCGCATGTCCGGCGAAACGCCAACCAGCCGTGGTGCGGACGGCGCGTAGTTCGTAGCGGCTGCCCACCAACCGCACCGCGCCCGTGTCCGATACCAGGGCGGCGACGACATCGGCGACCAGGGACGCCTGGTCGCCGTTCAGCGTCACCACCGGACCGGTGACGAAATGCTGTGTGCGGTCGAAGGTCTCGTGATTTCGCCGGGCGATCTCGGCAATGCCGGTGGCCCCGCGCGTCGACGAGCCGGGCATGGTCAGCTCGGCATCGGGGGTGTAGATCCCGGCCAGACCCGCGAAATCCCGGGTGTCCAGGCAGCGGGTGATGCCCACGGCCAATTCGGTCAGGTCGGTGCGGTCCGACAGCTCCTGTAATCGCTGCCAAGTCGAGGTCATCGGCACAACCTAATGCAGGGTCGCACCGGGGGAACGGAGTTCAGGACATGAACACATTGCGACGCACCCTCATTTCCCTGGCGGCATGCACCGCGACGACGGAGGTGGTGGCACGGCACGTGGGAGCCGGGCCACTGCTTCCCCGCGTTCTCGTGCACCGCTTTTCGCGCCTGGCCGCCGTACCCCCGGCGTACTTCGCCGCACAGCTCGACGGCGCTCGTTCCTTCTCGGACCAGGAATGGAGCGAGTACTGGAGCCGAATCGCGCAGCGCCACCTCGACACCGCGGACGGGCTGCTGCGGGAACTCGCCGCGACCACCGGAATGATGTTGGCGGACACCGGAAGTCCACTGCTCTCGGATGATCGGGTGGCCGAGTCCGCGATCCGCGCGCTGCTCGCGCCCGCGGCGGAGTTTCTCACCGACCGTGACCCGGAGTTCACGGCGGGTGCCACCGAACGGTTCACGCGGGCGCACGTCAATGGCGCATCCATCGACGAACGGCTGATATCCGCTGCGCGCGCGGTGGATTCGATCCGCAAGGCGATCGTCTACTACCTCGTCGCGGCCTGGCCGTACGGATCCCCGGCCCGCATGCACGCGTATACGCAGTCGCAGCGCCTGTTCCGGGTGCTGGTGGCGGGACTGGCTCCCGGCCTCGGCATTTCGGTGGAGGTGACCGACATCCGAGTCGGTTCCGATGTGGTGCGGGTCTGGATGGCATTCCCGGCCGGAAACCGCCAGTGCGCAACACTTCTCGCGACCAATGGCCTGGACGGGACCGCGCAGGAGCTGTTCCTGCCACTGCTGCGGTACCGGCGTGCCGGTGTGGGATTCGCGGTCATGGAGATGCCGGGCACGTACGCCTACAGCGAGCCGATGTCCGCCGCGTCCGAGCGTGTCTATTCGGCGGTCATCGATCAGCTGGTGCGGCATCCGCGGGTCGCCCCGGACCGCCTCGGCATGCTGGGGTTGAGTTTCGGCGGGTACTGGGCGGCACGCATGGCGGCGGCGGACAGTCGGGTGCGGTGCGCGGTGGCGGGCGGGCCGCCCACCCATCGCAGTCTCGGGCCCGCCGGGGCGGTGGGGGTTCCGGCGGTGTTGCTGCGCGCCATGCGCGATGGCACCGGCGCGCGCGGTCTCCTCGCGGTCGGGCCGAGGCTGCGCGCACTGTCGCTGCGAAACCTGTACGGGCGCATCACGGTTCCGCTGCTGGTCGTGAACGGATCACACGACGCGGTGACCGACGTGCGGGATTCGGCCGAGTTGGCCGCCGCGGCCGCACAGGGCGAGCTTCGGCTCTACCCGGGCGACGACCATTGCGCGGCACAGCACTTCCCGGAGTGGCTGGGCGCGGCCGTCGAATGGGCAGTCGCCGCGCTCGCCCCACACCGGTAAACCGGACCACCGGTGGCCGATCGAGGGTCGGCCACCCCTAATCCGACGCGGATCGCTTGGCGGCGCGTAAACCGTTGAGCACCAATGCGAAGACGAAGTCCGCGTTCTGCTCGGGACTGTTGCCGCGCCGGGTGAAGCAGCGCAGCAACAGGGTGTCGGTCAGCAGCGCGGCCAACTCCGCGGCGGGCTCACCGTCGGAGAAGGCCCCATTCCGCTGACCGCGCTCGATCACCGGCGCCAGCAGACCGGGGAAGTTCAGTTCCCGTTTGATCGAGATCAGGCTGTCCGGTTCGGCATAGGTATCGTGCGCGACCGCGGCGATCAGCGCGTCCATGAAGGCCCGCTCGGCGACCACCAGCCGCGCGACCCGCAGGAAATGGTTCCGGACAACGGAAGCCACGTCCTGATCGAGCGACAGATCATCGGCGACACCCTGGCGCAGCGCCTCGTAGCCGGACTTCAGTCCACCGACGATGAGATGGACCTTGGTCGGGAAGATCCGCAGCGCGGCATCCGGCGGCACCCGCGCCTCCGCGGCGATGGTGTCGATGGAGGCCATGAAGTAA
Organism: Nocardia sp. SYP-A9097; assembly: GCF_009649815.1. Classification (GTDB taxonomy): domain Bacteria; phylum Actinomycetota; class Actinomycetes; order Mycobacteriales; family Mycobacteriaceae; genus Nocardia. The sequence continues at coordinate 37,849 of NZ_WJIC01000021.1, read as the reverse complement.
CCGCGTTTGGTGAATTCGCTACGGCCCGCGGCGATCAGCGCGACCCGCGGTTCGGGCGGCAACTGCTCCGACCGCCCCGGCCGCCCGCCGATAGCGGTCAGCGCATCGTCGATATGACCGTGGCGCTGGGTATTGTCCACCGCCACATTCAGCACCGCCAGAATGGAATCCGCGACCAGGTCCGCGGTCACAACCTGCGGTTCGGCCCGGTGCCGGATGATGAAGCCGTCCAGCATCGCGGTCAGGACGACGGAGAAACTCTTGGAGTTCAACGGTTTCCGGAAGGTGGCGCCGGTGTGGGCGAACAGCACCTCGAACAGTTGCAGGATCAGCGCATCGGTGTGGCTGTAGCCGGCGCGCAGGACGCGCAGGGCCTGCGAGTTGGTGGGGCCGAGGGCGGTGGCCAGCAGTCGGCGGGTGCCGGTCTGCGCGTTGAAGATCCGGTCGAAGTGCGCGCGGACCATCGCCCGCACCGCGCGTCGGCAATCGCCGCCGACGGTATCGAGTTCGGCGCGCACCTGCGGACGGATATCGGCGGGTAGCAGGGCCACCGTATCGACCAGTTCCCGCAGTACCTCGTCGAGGTAGCGCGACTTGGAGGCAAACTTCCGATAGAAGGTGGCATGCGACGATCCGGCCAAATGAATGACGTCCTCACTGCGTAGTCCGCCATCGAGGAGTTTCTCGGGTCGTTCGATCAATAAGTGCAAACCGGTTTGTACGAGATCGGTGGCGGCCCCGTTATCGATGGTAATCGGAAACTCCTTGCCGTCGGCGCCCTCCCCGCTCGGCGACGGGGACTGTCGCTGAGTTGATCCGGTATCACCCGGGCACTGTTACTCCGTGACGTGAGACGAAACCGTCTCAGCTGAGTCCGAATGGTACGGCGGGCGGCAGTGACCTGACAGCCGACTAGCGATTACATAGGGAATACCCATGTGCGAGTGAGTAACTCGGGTGGCCGCGACGAAGGGACGAGCTCGATGAAAATGGCAGCGGGATTCGCCGGTGACATGCGAAGTCAGCCGGAAAGACCAGCGCTCAGCCGACGCGAAATCGAGGTGTTGCTGGCGTGGTTCGACTGCGACTCGAAGATGGAAGTCGGCCGCCGTCTTTACATTTCACTGGGCACGGTGAATACGCATCTGTCGCGGATCCGCGAGAAGTACACCGCGGTGGGCCGACCGGCGCCGACGAAGGCCGCACTGGTGGCGCGAGCATTGCAGGATGAAATCATCGATATCGACGAATTATGAGACTGGTCGGTTATTCAACAATGCTCCGATAGTGCAGTCTCGCCGCCACATTCGCGGCCGCGAGCGCTCCGGAGGTGTTCGCGGCCAGGAATTCCGCCCAGGAATTCTCATGCGGTGTGAGGTTCGTCGTTCGCAGGGTCGCGCACAGGAACAACGCGCACGCCTGAGCACCGTCCCGCTTGAAGACGACATCCACCGCGATGCGTCGATGGGTGACGACGGTCAGCGCCGCAATCGGCGCGCGCACATCATGTTTGTCGCAGGCGGTCCGGATGCCGAGATCGCGGACTCGCGCCTGACCGATGCCGACGATATTGCCGTACCGCCACCGCTGTTCCGGGAAGATCGCCGGGCGCGCGGCGACCTCGTGGACGGCCAGGATGAGTTCACTCAATGCCGCGAACGGCACGGTCACCGTGTACGCGCCTCGACCAGTCATAATGTGCGCGCCCGTTGACAATCGGACTCGCCTACTTCTTCCAGTGTCCACCGTGGGTATTGCACACCAGACCCGTGTTCCGGCAGGCGCTGCATTGCAGCTTCGCCAGTCCACCCAGCCCGCTGCCCCCGCCGCGACCCTTACACCCCTGGCAATCATTGAGGTGCTTGTAGCATTTCTCACATTGACTCATGGCAGTTCCCCTGTCCGAGAGAAGGTTTCTCCGGACGATCGTGGCACCGACCGGCGGGCACGCGCTGTAGTGCGTTCGGCCCACATCGCCGCGGCGGCACCGAGGCACATGATGGATGCGGGCGATAACCGACGCGACGCCTGCCCCGCAGGTCCGATAAGGCGGTAGGACGGTGACACTGGTCCAGCAGCGGGTGGTGGAGGTCCTCGCGCATGGCGCCGATGTGCTGGAGCACGGTTCCGGCTATCTGGTCGGCCCCGGCACCGTCCTGACCGCCGGGCATGTGGTCGCCGAGGGTGAACGGTTCTCGGTGCGGTCGGTCTCGGGCGAGCAGGAGTGGGCCGCGACCGTGATCTGGGCCTCGGACGGTGCTAACGGCAGCGTCGACGCCGCCGTACTTCGCCTGCGGGACAAAGGATTACCGGAGTGGATGCGCACGGCCGCGCCCGTACGCTACGGCCGGGCCATTACCCGCACCGGCACGATCGCCGCCCGGGCACAGGGCTTTCCGCGCGCACAACGGCGCGGTGAGGCGCGCGGGATAGAACCGTTCGAAGGCCGCATCAAGCTCGGCGGCGACGCACGGCTGCACCGGCTGCAGGTGGAGGTCGAAGGCGGTGCTCCCGCCGGGTCGAGCAGAGTGCCATGGGCCGGAATGTCCGGTGCCGCAGTGTGGTCCGGACCGCTACTGGTCGGCGTGGTCATCGAGGATCCGGCGGCGTGGGCGCACGGGCGACTGACCTTCGAGCCGATGCAGCGTCTGCTGCGGGACCCGGAATTCACCAGGGCACTACTGGGCGACGATGCTCCCACGCCCGCGGTGGACGCGATCGAATTGTCGATACTCGACCGCGGACATCAGCCGCCGCGGCCCACCTCACCCGCACAGCTGCTGCGCGCCGAAATCAAGGCAGTCGAATTCTACGGCCGCACAACGGAATTGTGGCAGCTCGAGGAGTGGTGTGGTGACGCGGACACCGGCGTCATGCTGATCCACGGACCCGGCGGACAAGGCAAGACCAGGCTCGCGCTCGAATGGGTAGACCGCCTCCGGGCTCGCGGGTGGGCATGCGGCGTGGCGCGCGCCGATCTCCGCGATCTACGATCCGCGCTGGCCGACACCCTGGTGGAGCAGGCGGTCACCCAGGCAAACGCACCCGTTCTCATCATGATCGACTACGCCGAGGCCTGGCGGCGATCCGCCGACGATGACGACCCCGTCCGGAAACTGTTGCAGGTCATGGCGAATCGCGATTCCGGGCAATCCACACCGGTCCGAGTCCTGCTGGTGGCCCGCTCACCCGGGACCTGGTGGTCGGCGGTGACCGGCGACGACCGGGTACCGGCCCGCGAAATGGAGTTGCGCCCGCTGGCGAAGTCCGGTGACATCCGACCCGAACTGTACCGAAACGCGGTCTCCGCCTTGGCTGCTCGACTGCGGTCGATGACCGGGTATCAGGAGGTCGACTGGCCGCGCATCGCGCGCCGCGTCCGGCCCCTGCACGCGCTCGGTAAGGCTCGCTACCGCCACGCCCTGAGCCTGTTCGAACAGGCGCTCGCCGATCTGCTGCAGGCCGGGCCCGAACCGTTCACCATCGGCGCATCGGAAACAGCGGAAGATGTGCTGCTACACCACGAATCCAAGTATTGGGACCGCACCGCCGCCGCGCACGGCATGCGGTACACCGCACAGACGCAGGCCGAAGCGGTGGCCGCGCTGACCCTCTTCGGCGCGGAGAACGAGGCCCAAGCCACCTGCCTGGTCGCGTCCCTGCGAGTATTCGCCAAGGAGAGCCTCGACGAACACCGCCGGGTGGTGAAATGGCTGGGCGAGCTGTATCCCGGCCACGAAACCAGTTGGGCGCCTTTGGAACCGGACCGGCTCGGAGAACATCTCGTCGCGCGGATCTGGGGCGGCACCGACGAATTACTGGCCATCGTCGAAAAGCATCTGCTGTGGCGTGACCGCGGCACAGCCGACGATTCCCTACTCGGTGACGAGCAGATCCATCGCATGTTCATCGTGCTCGATCGCGCTGCGCCGGACCATCCGGACCTCGACCGGCTGCTGTCCATCGCGCGCTCATACCTGCTCACCGGCGGCGGCCGGGCAGAACGCCCGGAATCCGATGCCGGCGCCTACCGCTACTTCGACGGTCTGCGCGCGGGCGTACCGGCCGACGAACTCCACCGGCTACTCGGGTCCGGCCTGGATTCCTCTGTCTGGCAATGCAACTGGACGTGGTGGAACCTGCAACGCCCCGCCCGGATCATCTCCGCCTCGGCGCAGGTTCACCTCACCATCGCGGAATTCGACGGCACACCACACATCGTCCTGGTCAACAGCGCCGGTGCGGAAGCGATCAACCTGGTGACCGGCCGCCGCAGCGGGCGGCACCTGTTCTGGGTGGTCAAGGAGGGCTCGGTGATCAGCTCCGCCTGTTCCCTTCGGGTGAACGGCGACCTGCACATCGGTGTGGGGTTCGAGAACGGCGGCACCGAGGTGTGGCGCATCGACAAGGACGGCACCGGCGGCTGGGTGGGTCCGCCGCCGGACGATCCGGGCAGCGAAGGATTCTCGCACCGGGTGCGCACGATGACGCTGGCCGAGGTGAACGGCAGGCTGCTGGTGATCACCGCGGCCTGGCACGCCGCGATATGGGTGCGGGACGTCGAGACCGGACAGCAGGTCGCCGAACTCCCGGATGCCACCGGAGGAGCCAACGCGATGACAGTGGTCGAACGGTCCGGCCGACCACTGCTGGTGACCGCCTGCGACGACAGCCGGATTCGCGTCTACGACCTGTCCGCGAACACACTGCTGCACACCACCGGCCAGCATGCGGATTCGGCGATATGTCTCGCGGTGCTGGACAACCCGCGCCGCGATGGCGCACCGGACGAATTGCAGGTGCTCGCCGGCGGTCTCGGCGGCGACATCCACCTGATCGACGTGACTGCCGACGTCCGCGTCGCCACCTTGACCGGTCATTCGCAGCAGGTCAGCGCGGTGTGCGTGGACCGGCTCGCGGGTATGCCCATTGTCGTCTCCACCGGACACGATCGCCGGGTCATCGTCTGGGATCTGTACCGGGGCGAACCCATCGGCGAGGCCTTCGTCGGCCATACGGACCGGGTGAACACCCTCGCACTCGGACGGGTCGGAAAGCGGCTGATGGCAGTGACTTCCGGCGCGGACTTCACCACTCGGGTATGGGATGTGAGCGAGATTCGCACGCCCGAGGCCCCGCTCGTCGGGCACACCAACGCGATCACCGCCGTCTGCTTCGTCCGCGATGAGCGGCGGATGATCGGGGTCACCGCCAGCAAGGATCTGACCATCAGAACATGGAATCTCGATCGCGGCGGGCGCCTCGGCGCACCCGGACTGGAAGAGATGTATCCGTTGCGGCGCATCGTCACGGCGCTGGCGGCCACCCGATGCGATGACGGCGTGGTGATCGTGGCGGGCGATGTCGACGGCTACCTGATGTTCGTCGAACCCGATGCGCCGCCGGGCAGTTCGAGTATCTGGCTCGAACATGCCATCGCCGGACTCGATTGCCGGGTGATCGGGAGCGAGGTCGTCATGGCGGCAATGGACAATACCGGCACTGTACGGGGCTGGCGGGTTTCGACCCGGGAGCCGCTCGGCCCGGCCGCGGAAGCTCCGGGCGGCAGCACGGTCCGGCAACTGCGGGTGTTCGCACGCGAGGCACACCCGTACGCCCTCATTACCGCCAAGGATTCGGCGTGCATCGTCGATCTCGTCACCGGCGAGATCGAGAACTATACCGGTCCAAGCGAATTCGACGGATGGCTGATGCTGGGCACGGGCCTGGTCGACGATCGGCCGTACGTGTTCGCGGGCGGGCAGCCCGGCACCGCGAACAGCTGCCTCGAACTCCGCGCATTCGACGCGCAGACGGGCACGGAATCCCCACCCGCACAACATATTCCCGACCGCACTCGGCTGGTGCGGCTGGAGCACACCGAGCACGGCCCGGCCCTGCTCGTCGGGGGCGATCACGGCGAAGTATGGCTGCGCGACCTGCGAACAGATCTCGGCGCGAACGACCCGCCCGTGGCCGTAGCTCAGCTCGGGTGGCCGAATCAGATAGCCGCCGCCGTGGTGGATCGACCGGCGGGGCCCGCCCTGCTGATCGGCGGGCAAGACGGTGAACTCGAACTCATCGACGCGAAATCCGGTCTGTCCCTTACCAAGACCGAGCCGGTGAACCCCACCTCGGTCACCATAGCCGGATACGCGGGCAAACCTACGGTGATCATCGCGGCCGGATCACGCAAGGTGGTGTGCCGGGATCTGCGCGACGGCTCGGTCACCGGGGTACCGACCGCGCTGCGCGGCGGGCGCACCTTGCTGCGGACCGTGACCGTCGACGGGCGGGAGATCCTGGTGGCAGGCGGCTATCTCGGTATTCAGGTCTGGTACAGCGACTCGATGACACCGATCGCACCGGAGTCGGAGCTATGGAGAAAAGTCAACAACGTGGTCGGGCCGACCGGCGTGGTGCGCGTCGACGAACGTATCGCCGTAATCACCGCGCACGACCGCGAGCTACTGATCACCGATCTCATGACCGGCGAAGCCCTGCGTCCCGCCCTCACCGATCTCCCCGATGACGGCCGAGGCCATCGATTCCTGGTTGCCGCGGAAGTGATCGAGGGCCGGCCGATCCTCTTCGTGGCCGCACATCTCGGCAGCACGATCCGGACCTTGGACCTGCGCACCGGCACGGTGATCGACACGGTTCAAACCCAGGACGGCATCACCCATCTGGCGCTGGGCACCGCGAACGGCCGGGCACAGCTGTACATCGCACACCTGACTGGTGACATCAGCGTCTGGTCCGTACGAAACTTGTTGCGCGGGCGACTCCGCCGCTTCGTACGCCCCCACCCCATAGACACCGTATCGGGCGTTACCGACGTCAGCGCCCTGTCCGTCCACCCAGGACTGGGCCTACTCGCCGCCCGCGACGATATCCTCGAACTGCGCCCACTGGACCCCGCCGACCCCATGCCGATCCACCTCGACGCACCGATCCTCGGAATCGCCTCCCGCGACAACACCCTCGCCATCGTCTCGGAACAGGGAGTCGTAGTGCTCGAAATCGACGCCAACAGGCTGCGACACAGGGGAACTCCCGGCCCACTACCGCAGCAGTGACATCGGCCTGCCGACGCTTTCTCAGCGGCGGTGTAATCCGTTGGCCAGGCCGGCGATATCGGTGTCGAGGGTGCCCGGGGTCGCGGTGCGGGGGCGTTCGTTGGTCTCGGTCGAAATCTTGTCCAGCGCATTGGCAGCCGCGTCGCCCAGGCCGAGGGTGAGAATGCGGATGTTCTCGGCGCGCATGATCTTGGCTTTGGCCGCGGCGCGGGCGGGATTGCCCAGGTCGCCGTCACCGAAGATGACGACGACGCGGTCGAGGCGGTCGCCGCGGTCACGGAGCAGGTCGTGGGCGGCGTCGAGGGTGGGATTTATATCGTTGCCGCCAGAAGCGACCGCACTGTCCAGCAGCCGGAAGACCGGTGACAATTCACGCGTCGGGTCGATACGCGCCGCGATCGAGTGGTGCCAGAGTGTCACTCCGACTTCGTAATACGCGGCAACCGCCTCCTCCGCGAACTTCTTGGCACCGCACACCGCATGCTCGAGCGGCTGACCGAACATCGAACCACTGACATCGAGGCAGAGCAGGACCACGCCACCGAAATTCTGCTGAATCGCACCCAGATACGGACCGACCGGATACTGCGTCAATCCGGCGGATTCGAAATCGCGTCGTATCCACGTATTCACTTCGACACCCTTCTGATGAGCACTACAGGTGAATCCGCAGACCGGCGAGCAGGGTCTGCTGGCGTTCGGAGTCCTCGGCGTCGATGACGCCTTCCATATAGGACTCCAGTAGGAGAAGGCGGCCGCTCTTCGGTTCGGTTGCCGTGCAACTGATTCGGCCGTCCGCGCCGATATCGAACTCGATGTCGATGGGTGATCCGGCGGGCAGATGCGGCACGTCCACCAGTTCTCCGTCCAGCACCCGCCGGTTGTGCCGCAGGTCCGGGGAGGCGATGGCACCGGCCTGTTCGTAGACCTCCACGCGGATCTTGTCCTGGCCGTCGAGGATCGTCGCGAACCGCGCCCGCGCTCCCTTTACCGGCAACGCCGTATTCGCCTCGACGACATGGTTCACGATGCGGCTGTCACCGGACCGATCCCTGCTGTCGTGGATGAGAATTCCCAGAGCGCGGGGTAGTACGGTGCGCACGGGAGCGGCGAGCATCCGCCGGCCGGTCGCGCCGCCCGGCAGCGACGGCCGGGTCTTCGACACGAGGCTGTGCGCGTGCATCGCCGCGCCTTTCGCCACCGCCAGGTCGGGCTCGAACATGGTGACCTCGACACCGAAATGCCCTTCGAGCGCCGCGCGGATCGTCGGCATTCGAGTCGCGCCTCCCACCAACAGGATTCGTTCGAGTCGGTCGGCGCCCCGGGCGCGGGCGGCGGCGAGCGCGCGATCGGCGACGGTCACGCAATTGCTCACCAGATGGGCCGACGCCTCCTCGAACTCCTTACGGGTGAGGTGCACAACCGAGCGCCCACCGTCGTACTCGAGGGTCACCGGAACCGAATCCCGTGCTGTCAGCGCGATTTTGGCCTTGTCGGCCGCCGCGCCGACATGCTCCAGGAAGGCGGTGTCGTCGTCCGCGGTGGCGGCGATCTCAGGGTCCACCGAGCCTTCGAATTTCCGCAACAGGATGTCGCAGAGCCGGTCGTTCCAATCCAGCCCGCCCAAGTGCGAGTCACCGTCGGTCACAACGACTTCCGGGCCACCGGCCGACATCCGCAGCACCGTGGTGTCGAATGTCCCGCCACCCAGATCGAAGACGAGCACGGCGCCCGCCGCGGCCCGGGTCGCCCCGTAGCAGGCCGCCGCGGCCACCGGCTCGGCGACCAGATCCAGTAGTTCGAGCCCGGCCAGCCGCACCGCCTGCGCGGTCGCCTCACGTTCGGTCACGCCGAAATACGCGGGGACGGTGACCACGGCCGCGAAGTCCCCCGGCGCGCAGCCGAGCGTCGCGGCGGCATTGTCCACCAACGCTTTCAGGATCAGCGCGGACACGGTTTCGGGCGTGTACTCGTTGCCATCGAACGCCAGCGCGAACCGAGTGCCCATCTGGCGTTTGATACCGCGCACGACCCGGTCCGGCTCGTCGAGGCCGAGCCGGACCGCGTCCGCACCGACCACGATGTGCTGATTGTCGAAGTAGACGACCGACGGCGTGATCGCCCGGCCGTCGGGCGCCGCGATCACCCGGGGCGCTTCGGTACCGTCGAATCGCGCGACCACGGAGAACGTGGTTCCCAGATCGATGCCTATGGCGATCATCCAGCACTGTCCGTTCTGAAGTTCGAGGACGAAAGGTGAACAGCGAGACCGTTACTCCCACGGGAACGGCACCAGGTGCGAGATCGTGTACTGCCACTCGTGCAGGGTGCGCACCGCGTCGTATTGCTCCGCCGCCCAGCCTCCACCCGCGTAGGTCCAGGCAGTCAGCAGCACCAGCACCGTCAGCGCAGACACGATCGCCCCGGCGAGCGCACGGCGCAGCAGATTGAAAGTCCTTGGGAGAGCGGGATTCACGAGGATGCCCCTTCGACCGGAACGGGTTTCACCGGAAAGACGGCCCGCACGGCAGGAGCGGGAATGAGGGTTACCCCCACCTGCTGGGTGAGCCAATTCAACGTGTGGATCGGATGACAGGGATCGGTGATGGACTGCCCCATCGAGTCGACCGGGAAATAGCGCACGCGCTTGAAATCCTGGCGGGCTCGGGTCACCAGATTGTCCAGCCCCCGATCGACCAGCCACCGCACGATGGAATCCTGATCACCGGGGTCGAGGCCGCCGTCGACACCCAGCCTGCGCAGATCGTCGACCTTCGACACCACAATGCCGAGCGCGCGCCTTTTCGTCTTCAGACCCGCCGCCCGGAGCAGTTCGATGGTGATCGAGTACGAATCCTCCGGATTACTGTCCCCGACAACAAGTCCCACCGCCGCCGGGTCCGGGATCGCGGCCCGCAATTCCTCCGTGGAGAACGGATCGACAACCAGGAGCAGCGTCTCGGCCGAGTGCAGATAGTGCAGCGACTCGGCGCCGTCCGTCATCGAGAAGTGTTCCCCCGCCGCATCGAGCAGGTGCAATTCGAAGGGCCGGCGATTCTCGGGAGCGACCAGGATGGCCAGGGCTTCCGGTGTGGGGCCGTGTGCGGTCTTGACGGTCCGCTGGCGCGCGGCGATGACATGCCCGGCCCGTTCGAGCTCCGCGGCCGAATAGTCGTCGAGCGGTTCGATTCGGGTGCTATCGGTCGACACCACCTCGCACAACCCGACCGCCGCGGCGAAGAGCAGCCGCGTCTTGCCCGCACCCACCGCCCCGAAGGTCGGTACCTGGATCGTCTGCCTGCTGCCGGTTCCCTCCGGCATGCCGTGATCGCACGCCGGACAGACAATGTTCTTCCGGAGCGCCCAGCCGGAGGCCCGGGTCACCATGGTGGGCAGCACCGCCGAGCATTCACAGCGGTGCCACAGCACGCCGAGCCGGCTCGGCCGCAGATCGCGGTGCACAATCGAACAACCGGTGCACCGATAGCTCGGCAACCGTGTCACCTCATAGCATTTGACGCACCGCGTCGACAGCCGGAATACCCGACTGATCACCGAATCCGCCACGCGGAGAAGCACAATCGCGATGAACTGCAGCAACCAGCCCAGCAGAACCAGGGCCGTGCACACCATCAGCACGAACGCCGCGAAGGCGGTGAACGCGAGGGCGAATACAACGTGCGGCACCAGACCGAAGACCAGATAAAGCAGAAATGGCACGAGCTCATCGCATTCGGACAGCACGCGACGCGAATGGCCCAGCAGGAATCTCGCGGCGGCGCGAGCCGCATCCACTATGTCCCGTCGGGCTTGGAACGGTAGATACCGCGGCCAGGCCCGATCCCACCCGAAGTAGCGCGACGGACCCCGCGGCGGGCGGCCGAAGAACCCGTCGTCGGCAATATGGGCGGGCGTGAGGGTCCGTGCGGTGCGCTCCCCCGCCGTGAGCAGGTCGCCTACGACAACCACTGCGGCGCAACCGATTCCGGTCAGTATGCCGACCGCGATACTCAACGGGTAGTAGATGAGCACCAGGTAGGAGAAGGCATGGAGCATTGCCGCCAGGATCACCCATACCACCACAACGGTCACCGTGATCGCGATGGCGCCTAAGAAGACGGCGCCGACCGCCTCGCCGCCGTCCGCCAATATCATCGACTGCCCTTCCGAAATTTGGGGATGGACGGGAGTTTTCGAGGTTGCGGCCGATGCGCCACCCGCTCCGCGGAGACGTCTTCGATGAGCGCGTTCCACATCACCTGATGGTGCCGATCGAGGTGCCGGCCTGCTTCCAGCGCGCGTTTCTTGTTGCCGCTCTTGCGAATCCAGTCCGCGAACGCGCCCTCGACCTCGTTCCGCATGGGGGCGGCAGTATCCTTCGAGCGGCAGACGTAGAGCAACTGGTGGGCGAAACCCGGCATGTCATTCTGTAGATGCGCGATGGTGTGCCCGTAGAAGTACTGCCGCACCTGATAGGAGCGGGTCGCGCTCAAATATCGGCTCACCCCGACCTGATCGCTCTGCAGTATCAGATATTCGGCGATGTTCGCCGCGTAATAGTTCTGGAAGCGCACATCGATGGTTGCCAAGTCGTCTATCAACGGGTTGGGAATGTCGGAATATCCGTCCCGGAGCGCCTTCAGAATCTCTTGCGCCCGAAGAGCTTTCGCGGAGATATCGGCGAGCTCCGGCGGCAGGTTGTGCAGCCGTGCCAGGCGATCGAGCAGCGTGCGAGCGCCACCGGAGAGCTCCCTGTCGATCGCCACCGCCACCAGATCGGCGAAGGGACGATCATGCAGGGCCGCCGGGTCCGCCGAGACCCACACGCCGAGCAGGTCCGGATCGACGGGCCGGCCGGCCTCGAAGAACAGGGACCAGTGCGGTGCGGTAGCGGTATCCAAATACTCCCGCAGAATGACCAGGCGCTCGGGGTGCGGAGCCGAAGCCACCGCACTGGCGGTGAGCGCCACGGCAACCGCCGAAGACGAACCGTATCGACCGGTATGGGCCCGCAACCAATCCCAGCGCCCGGACATCATCGCCCGGCGCACGGTCTCGTCCCGATCCAGGATTCGCGACTCCAACGCCTGCCAGAGCAACGCCTCCAGCTCGGGATAGAACGCCGTGCGAGCCCCGCCGGACACCGCCTCCGGATGGACGGCCCAATAGTCGGCCAGCCGCTCCCCCGCGGCCTGTACCGACACCCAGCGGATACCGAGACCGAGCACCGGAATGATGGTGAACAGCGGGCCGAGCGACGAATCCTGGGCGGCCGCAAGCGTTTCCGACAGCAGCTGCACGGCGCGATGCTGCGTTTCGGCGCTCGACCACCTGGCGCGGGCGGGCTCGCCGGTATCGGGCGTGCGAATCGCCTCGGACCAGCGCACACCATAGGTATCCGGATACAACCGCGTGCCCTCCAGCAACGCCAGGGTCAGCGATTCCGCGGCATCGTGATGGCGGTTGCGGCGCAGCGCCAGCACCGCGCGGTGCACTGCGGCCGGGTCGTCTGTGGCCGACGGGCGGATCGTCAGCAGCGCCTCGGCCAGTACGCCGCCATACTCGTCCATATCGTCGGGTTCGTGCTCCGAGATGGCGGCGAGTGCCTCCGCAATCGCCCCGGCATCGGTTTCGCGCCCGGCGGGAAGATCGAGACAGACAATCCCGGTCATGGCGGTCGCGACCGCTGGGGAAGCCAGATGTGGCTGCCAGCGACGACCCAACTCGATCGCCTCGAGCGCGTCGAAGGCGTCGTGCTCGAGAAACCACCGCGCATACGTGGCCGCCGATTCCGACGGTGTGATGGCCGAGGTCCGGTACGAATCCAGATCGATCCCATTGAGAGCGGCCGGCAGGGCCTCGATCGCCGGCGCCGACCGGATCAGCGCGGGATTGAACACCGCGATCGAAAGATCGTCCGCGAGAGGCGATTCGGTGAAGACACGAAAGGACATATCCAGCACGTCGGCCGGGTTGAGGAACAGACCACCCAGCGCGATCCACCGAATCGCCTGATCCACATCGGTGGCCGAGACCACCAGCTTCTTCCGTTGCGCGCCGACCGCCTCCTCGAAGGCGGTCAGCAGTTTCGGCAGGAAATTCTCGATCCCCGGCTGCGCGCACGCCATGGTGTGCAATGCGGTGGGCTGGTACGCGTCCGCGACCCGCAATGGCGCGGCCACGGTCTCCAACCGAATCGAATCGGACGGAACGGTCAGCCAGACGCCGGATCGGAACAGCTGAGCCGGCCGGGCCGGCCGAATATCGTCGGGATCATCGGTCACCAGGCAATGGGTCAGCTGATTGCCCTCCCGGCCTCGACTGTCCCGCCCGATATAGCGCCCCACCCCCAGGTAGTAATGGCCGCGAGCGCGATAGTAGGAGAAGGACAACGGGTGCGCGTCGACCGGAGTGTCCGCGGCCATCAACTTCTGACTGGGCCGATGCAGCAGGTGCGCGACGATGGCCTGCTCCATTTCGGCTGTGGCACCGGGACTTTCGGCCTGGAACTGCATGCCTTCCCGGCCATGCACCGACCGATCGGGGCGGCATTCGGTGTACAGCAGTGAACTGAACCCCATGGCCTACTGCCCCCTGCCGGAATCGACTATCCCGTGATTGGCCATGAGCCACAGCAGCGGTTCACTCACCCGGTGCGGGCGCACTCCGCGAATATCGGTGCGACCGGTCCGATACTCCGGCTCCGCACCGAGCGCCGAAACCGCGAAGAGCCGGTAGGTCCGGTAGTTCAACTCGAGATGCCGGAGCACGTCGTCACCACCCCATTCATTGATGAGCCCGGCGACATGCTGATGAATATCGAGGGAGTCGCCGTCGTCGAAATGCGGTGCGGCAGGGGACGGCCGGCGGATAGGACTGTCCGGCGGGATCTGATCGTAGAAGGCGTCGATCTTCGTCACCGCGACCGCGAGCGGCCGGGTGATCTTCCGGTTCCGCCGGACTCCATCGACCGACCGCAGCATCTCGGTGACGTTCGAGAGCACCTGGACCGGGTGATCGGGGTGGTAACGCTCGGAGACGCCCCGGGCCTCGCCGCGTTTGGCATTGCCCGCGATCTGGAACGGGTCCAGCACCACGATCAAACCGTCGGCGGCGGCAAGATACCGCTGATCCGTTGCCCTGCTGGCGGTTTCGAGGTCCTCCCCCGCGGTGTCGTAGAACGACAGTGCCGTCGAGGCCACCCGGTTGATGCCGATCCTGTTGCGGCGTTCCTGCTGCCAGTCGATGACCACCGGCATCCGTGCCGCCGACGTCGACGCTCGCTGGGTGAGCGCGGGCAACCGCCCTTCATCCATGCCCTGCCGCCACGCGCGGACATCGTTGATCATCGGGGATTCGCCCACGAAGAAGGTGGCCGCGCCGAATCGGCGCCGAGTCGGTTCCTGCAGTTCACTGACCAGCACGGTGAGGTAGACGGTCTTACCCGCCGACGGGGTGCCCACCATGCCGAACATCGGGCTGCCCGAACCGAAGGCCGAGGGGAGCACCGAGCGGCACGCGGGACACACACGGGTCCCGGCCTCTCCCGCGCACTCCGGGCATTGGGCGCGTTGACCGGAGCGGAACAGCTTGTGCGGGGAGACAAAGGAGGGCAGCACCGGCGTCGCGTCATGCAGCTGGCGCACCCGCTCCGGATCGACTTCGCGCGGGCAGGCGTCCTTCCCCGGGGCGGGGCGTCCACTGCATCGGAACATGATGCTGTTCAAGGTGATTCGGTGATAGCAGTACGGGCATGCGGCTTTCCCGGTGATATGCGCGAGCACCATCAGCGGCCTCTCAGAGTGTCGGACGGCGGATCGGTGAGGGTGAGGGTCTCCGGCGATTCGGCGAAGCACCGCACCCAATACGGTTTCGGCATTTTCGGGATCGGCACCGGGACGAGCTGCGGCCCGTCCGCGGGAATGTCGAGCGGAATACGTTGCACCACATAGCTGTCGATGCGACGTTGCGGGAGATAGGCGCCGCTCTGGGCATGCACGACCACGACCGTGCCGCGCGTCGCGGTATCGGCGGTGAACTCGATCTGCAACGGCCCGCGGCCGAACAACGGCTTGGGCCACAGCATCCGGTACCGGGCACTGAGCGCCGCCCCATCCAGTCGCAGCACCACCTCCGGCGACGACCATCGCCCCTCGGCGGATTCGACAATGCTCGACAGCCGGATCTGCGCGGCACCCGGGCCGACGGACAGGCGCATCCCGCCATTGCGGATGTACTCCGGCCGGCTCGTGCGGGCACTGCCGCCGTACTCGCCGGACGACCAGACCGCTTCGACGCGATAGTCGTCACGCGGCCACTTCCAGCTGATCACCACCTGATCGCCGAATCGTTCGGCCCGTGGATCGGCCACCGGCTCGCAAATCGCCAGGGACACAGCCTTTCCCACAATCGCGGCGGGCTGGTCCGGTGTGATCGCGACATAGTGCGACAGGCCGGTGGGCACGGTGGCGGTGAGGCGGGCCGTATCGCCCGCCCGATCCAGCGCGCCCGGGAGCCGCGTGCCGTCGGCGGCGGCCAGCGCGGAGTACTCGACCGTGCTGCCGAGACTCCAGCCCGGTGCGGTCTGGAACCGCCAGATCTCGATATCGGTGCCCGGTGGCGCCTTCCACTCGGCGACCACCTCCGCCTGCGTATCGACAATCCGGACGGGGCGTACCCCGAGCTCCAGCATCGGCCCGGCCTTGCGGCGTGGAATCGCGCGCACCCGGCACGGTGTCGCGGTCAGTACCTCACCGGCGGCACCGACGTACTCGGCGGTCAGGTCGAAGACATAGGTCTCCGATGTCCGGAGTCCCTCTGCGCGAAGGGAATTCGACGCGCGCGGCGACAGACTGCGCCGGGTGCCATCGGGATCGGTCCGGACCACCGAGGTCCGCGCCGCACCCACCGGCGCGACCCATTGCAGGGCAATCCTGGTCGGTTCGGTGGTGACCACGACATCGTGTACCGGTGGCAGCAGCACGATTTCGGCGACGGTCACCGGTGAAGCCTCACCGCCCCGGCGCGCGGCCACCGCGTACCACAGGGGTTCGGCCACCGGAGCGCCGGAATCGAGCGCCTCGGTCGAGGAGGTGGAGGCGATCGTGACGCCATCGCGGATGTCGAGGGGCGCCGAACCCGATTTGCGCACCACCTCGTACGTCGTAGTGTCGTCCGCCCCAGAGCTTTTCGGCCAGAAGAGGCGAACGCCGTTCGCCGCTGCCTCGGGGGGAAAGACGGCGGTGAGACCCAGCGAGCTCGGTGGCGCGGGCGGCAGTGACGCGACGAGCCGGGCCAGCGATTCGTCGTCCTCGGCAAGCGCGGCCGCCTGTCCGAGCACTTCGGCGGCCACGGTGATCCGGCCCTCGCCCAGTGCCTGCTCGGCCCGCGAACGCAGCTGTGCGACTTGCTGTTCGGTCCGGGTCAGCGTGCTCAGGGCCTGGTTCATGGCCTCGGTATCGGCGTGCGCGTCGATATTCGACAGCGCCGAGTACAGTGCCCGCGCGCCACGCAGCTTCCCCTCGGTGACCAGTTCGATCACCCGCTCGGGGGTATCGCGGCTGGTCCGAGTGGCCGCGGCGTCGACACAATGCAACACGACCCGGGCGGCATCGATACGGTCGAGTCCCTTGTCGACCAGGGCCTGAATGGCAAGTGCCACAATGCCACCCTGCAGGATGTCCCGGGCGACCTCGATCAACTGCACCAGCGCGAGTTGCGCCGGATCCAGTCCCTTCGCCTGCGCGTCACGCAATGCGTGCAGCAGTTTCTTGACCGGCTCGATCTCACTGCCGGCCCGCTTATCGCACGCATCCAAGGCTTGCCGGAGCGCCACGGCATCGGGCGGACGAACTCCCTGACAGACGAATCCGCCGATCAGCCGGAAGCCCGACGGCGGCTTCTCCAGGAAGATCGCATCCAGCACCGTCCGGAGGTTGACGGTCGTAACCCATTCCCGGCGAACAGGATCGGGCAGTCGGCACTCCGGCTCCTCGAATTTGTCGACCAGGTGCAAGGCGACCGACGATTCGACGGATGCGGTGAGCTCGTCATCCGACAGCGTGCTCAGCAAACCGTCGGTGGCCGCGGCCGCCTTCACCTGGGCGAGCGTGACCACGCCGAAGTCGCGGTACTGGTTCTCCAGCATCTTGCCGACGGCCGCCAGCGCCGACTTGGACCGATTCGTTCGCTGTTCGCGCCACCGGCTCCAGAAGCCCGCGCTCGTCAGATCGCGATGCTTCCGGGTGAGCAAACCATCGAGATTGCTACAGAATTTGGCGACCTCTTTGAGATTGCTCCGCTGCATATTGGCGTTCCACCACAGCCGGACATCGCGAATCCGTGCCGCGATCTGTGCGTCGTTCATCCCCGGTTCGATGGCGTACACCAGCGCCAGGTCGAGTTTGTCCGGGAAATCGGCGCCGTTGTTCAGTTCCGCGATCCCATTCGTGAGATCGGTGAGATGGACCCGGCGGAGTGGAATGAGGACGGTGCTCTTGTACGTCGTGGCATCCACAGAACTTCTACTCCAGCACGAGTTCCCGGACCATATCCCTGGCCGCCTCGACATCCTCCGCCTGCAACACACTCACGCTCATGGTCATGGTGAGCCGTTTGCCCGAAACCGGTTCCACCGCTTCGATACTCGCCAGCCCTTGGGCATCGATGACGACGGTGATATGGATCTCCGAGTCACGCGGCAACGGCGGTAGACCGGTGATCACCGCACCACCGTCGGGCGTGATCTCGTGGTTGTCGGACGGCAGCCGGGACTCGACCTCGCCGCCCTGTTCGAAAACCCGGACCGCCACTTCCGTCTGATTTTCACTGAATGTGTACGCGGTCAAGGACTCTCGCAATGGCAGCTCGGCATTTTTGCGCGCGAGGAATCCGATGAAATGCTCCGGCTCGGGCCCGGCGGTATCGAGAAATTGGATACCGAGCCCCTTGGGCAGCACGTTCGTAATCCGACGCGGCGCGGCCTCGCCGCTCTGCCCCGGGAGTGCGTATTTCGGCGCGGACTTCGCGCTCGGGTCGAGGCCGGCTTGTTCCGCACCCGACAGCGCCGCGTAGATCGCCGCGCCCTTCGCCACCGACAGATTCGGATCGGACACCTGCGGTTCCCAGCCGTAATGCTTGCGCAGCATCGAAGTGACCGCGGGCATCTGGGATGAGCCGCCGACCAAGAGCACCTCGTCGATGACGAGATCGGCGTCCTTCTCGCGGGCCGCGGCCAGCGTGCGATCGACAATGTCCTTGGTCTGCTGGATCAAACCGCTGGTGAGTTCCTCGAACTCGGCCCGGGTGATCTCGAGCTGGGCTCGATGGTTCCCGTGTTTGAGCGCGAGGGTCGTGCGTTCCTTCTTCGACAACGAGATCTTCACCTTCTCCACGTCCTCGTAGAGGCCCTGGGAGAAGAAGTCGTCGTTCATCGGATCGTCGTCCATACCGGTCTCCGCGATGAACCGGTCATTGAGATGACCGGCGAGCCTGTCGTCCCAATGTGCGCCTCCGAGAGTGCGATTCCCGTCGATCGCCACCACCTCGAGCGCCTCGGGGGAGATCCGGAGAATCGTGGTGTCGAAGGTGCCGCCGCCGAGGTCGTAGATCAAGACGGTCTTCCGCTCCTGCCGGAATTTGACGCCGTACGCCAGCGCCGCGGCGACCGGTTCGGTGACGATTCCGACCACCTCGAGGTCCGCGATCACCCCGGCCTGCCGGGTCGCCTCGCGCTCACGGATCCCGAAGTACGCCGGGACCGTGATCACCACACGCTCGACCTTCTTGCCGGTGGCATCCTCCGCGTGCTTGGCGAGCGCCCGCAGAATCAAGGCCGAGATCGATTCCGGCGTGTACTGCTGTCCGTCGAATTCGCGGGAGTGCGTCTCACCCATGTACGCCTTGATGAGCGTGACCACCCGGTCCGCCGCCACCTTCGCGGTGTTCTTGGCTTCCTGCCCGGTGATGACGTGCCCGGACTCGGGTTCGAAGTACACCGCCGACGGGGTGGTGGGCAGGCCGTCCGGATTATTGATCACGAGCGGCTGCCCGTAATCGTCGATGTAGGCGATCGCGGAGAAAGTAGTGCCGAGATCAATGCCGAAAATATCAGTCACGAGCTATCCGATCATTGTTGTATTTCCATACCGAAACCTTGGCGTAGATCACCGGTTTGTCCGAGGAGATATTCCGGAAACCCTGGTGATGAATGGCGCTCACCCGGTCGTGCCGGGTTTCGATTTCCGTCGCCACCACTCCGCACGGCTGGTGAATCCGCCGGTCGAACGGGTCACCGATTTCCACCCCGATCGTCACCGCGCCCAGGCCCTCGAGGATGTCCTCTATCCGTGTAGCCGTCGAGAGGAAATCCTCGGCGAATGCCACCGTGTGCTCGGTGTCCGCGGTATCGCGGACATGCTGTGCGTGGCGGCCACATTCGCCGTGCAACTCGGCGAGCGCCTTGATCACCGGGCGCAAGCTGGCTCGAAGGAGATCGGCTTCGAGTGCGGCCACCCGCTCATGCATTCTCTTGTTGATGGCTTCGAGACTCTCGGATCGGTCGTTGAGGCGGCGGATCTCATCGGTGAGGTCCCGCAGGACCTGTTCCGCCTCTAGCCCTATCGGCTGATTCACATTTCTCTCTCGTTCGGTTGTTCGTTCCGGGCGGTATTCAGAACAAGCGTCGTTTGATGTCCCGGACACAGACCGTGAAAACTATTCCGGTTCCGATCAGGAGCACGATGAATATCAGCGCCCGGTCGAGGTCGCCGGATTGGTCCGCACCATTCGTGTAAGCGGACTGACCATATTGAAAGAAGACGAGGTCGGCTACAAAGAATATGGCCAGGGATATCCACGCCCACGTACGGCGCGGATGCGCCCCCGTTTGGGTGATATTGACGTTCTGCTCGCCACCGTTGTTCGCGAAGACATTGCTGTTGTGCCGCGCGGTATTGAACTGCCGCCTCGGCGGCTCGGGAGGCGGGTTCGGTCCGGTCGGCTGGGCCATCACAGTCCCCCAGTGTGGTCGCCACCAATGGTGATGTGCTGCGTCCCACCGCTATTGGTGACGACATTGCTGTTGTTGTCCGCCCTGTTGACCTGGATGTGGCGGGTAGCTTCCGGCGGCACTTCGGGTGCGCCGGGTATCAGTCGATCGAGCAATTCGCCGATATCCGCGTCCATCGTCCGGTGGCGGATACGCCAGAATTGCGAGCGTCCCAGCGTCTCGATATCGTCGGGTAGCTGGTCCACCGCGGGTGGTGAGGTGTCGTCCAGCAGAACCGGAATCACCGGTGTGTCCCGTTCATAGGCGGTTCGCATCTCGACCCGCACCCAATCCCGGTCGTTGTCGATGCGGCGATTTCCGTGCTCATCGGTGACGTCGAGCCACTGCGGCCCGATCACCGCGACGAGCAGGTCGGACTGCTCGAGCGCCTTTCGAATTCGGCGCGCGTACTGCGTTCCGAGTTCGAGGGAGTCATCGTCGCGGAACACATTGTCGCGACCGATTCTGGCCGCCATCCGCTTCGATATTTCTCGCACCGCATAGGCGCTGTCCACAATGCGGTAGCTCACGAATATTTTCGTCAAATGAGTTCTCCTCGGGAGTCGATCGGGGCAGCCGTGCCGCGCTCCACGGATCGACAGTCGGACTTCAGGATGCGGTTCGCGTCCGGCTCGGGACAATGGTTTCCCGTTGCCAGTCCAGGCAGGCAACAGGAAACTCGGGACTCAGCGCCGGGCAAGGGTGTCTCGCAATGCAGGCTCGATTCGGGGCAATACCGGATGGTGTGGAAAGCGGCGAATCGTGCGCGCGAAATCATGCAGATCCGAATGGATGGTCGCCGAGTCGACGGCACGGATGAGATCGAGTAGTCCTTCGATGAGCTCGCCCGCTCGGCCCGCGTCACCGAGAGCGGCGTAGACCAGGGCGTGCCGGGTGCCGAACCGGGCGCGATCACGATCGGACTGCCCGGTGGTGAGCGCCATCCCCTCGTCGAAGAGTGCGGCGGCGGCCTCCAGATTGCCGAGATCGTAGTGGCACCACGCCTCGATCAAGGTGGACCGGCCGTCCAGCGACGAGGGGCCGAGATGATCGTCCGCACCCGTCCGGTCCGCGTGTTCCCAGAGTTCGGTGGCCCGGGCCAGCGCTCGCATGGCATTCGCCTGATCCGATCCGATGGCATATCCCTGGGCCGCGCCGAGTGCGGCGAGCCAGCGGATCCGCGGACTGATCGCGCTGTCCCGCAGGACCTGTTCGGTCGACCCGATCGCGGTCGAGGAGTCCGACTTGTACAGGCTCAGTACGCCTTTGCGAACGAGCGCGTAATCGCGCATGGTGCTGTAACCCGCGGCGGTGGCGAGGGCGACCGCGTGTTCGGTCCACCACGCCGCGCCGCGGTCGTCGCCGCACTCCTGTGCCATCCAGCCCGTGTACTCCGCGGTGCGGGCGGCGTGGTGCAGGATGCGCGGGCGGTACTTCTGCGAACTGTGTCGTGCGGCCGCGGTCGCCATATGGGTTTGGGTCGCCACCATGGGCAGCACGATGCCGGGGCTGGCGGTGCGGCCCAGTCGGCGGATCTCATCGAATACCGCCGCGAGCCCGGGAACCGGATCGGCCGAGAACCCCGCCATGGCGGGGATGAGGGTGACCGGTGGCCCCGGCGACTGACCGACCTCGACGACACCCGAACCGTCCGGGTTGAGTCGCAGCGCCCAGGGCGAGTCGGGCGCGGTGTCCGCCGGGGCGTCCGGGCGTTTGTCGGTCACCGCGAGGGCGGTCAACCGGCCGTCCGCGGACAGGATGGCATCGCAGGCCCGGGCGAGCGGGGCGGTCGGCAGCGCACGGCCGTTTTCGATCTTGCTCAGATGGCCTTTGCTGTAGTGCACCAACTCGGCCAGATCGCCGAGGGTGAAGCCGCGCTTCAGCCGGAGTCTGCGAAGTTCCCGGCCGAATCGGAAGTCAATGATTTCGCTTCTCGGTAATTTCACGTCGGATTTGCCTGACATAGCATGAATTTCGGTCACCGCCCTTCACTGATAAGCCGTGCTGCCCTCGACCGGGCGAGTCTCACTGACCAATTTGGCGTAGCAGTGATCGGCGTCGAACGCATTGTCGGCGCACCACCGCAGCGCGCCATCGGGCGTCGGAAAGGCAAGGCCGACAATCGTTATCCAGAAGTTCGCGTAACTGAATGTCGACCAGGATCCCGACCAGAGCAGCCGGACGTTCGGATAGCGATCGCGCAGCCGCACGTGCTCGCGGAGGATTTCCACGTGGTTCCAGGTGATGCCTTCGGCGACCAGTCCGAATCGCTTCGAACTGATCTGCGGCACCCAGCGGTCCGCGAGGTCGCGTCGCACAACGACGCGGTCGACGTCGGCGGTCGTTTGCAGACGTGCGGCGATAGTCGCATCACTGTCGTCGCTGTTCGGCATCGCCGGCCCCGCGCTCGTGGCGCCGGCTCCGCTCGACATTGCACTCGGCATCACGGAAACCCCAGCGGCACCATGGTTTCCGCTGATCGGCGGGCGATCGCCGCCACCTCCGCGCACCAGTATGAACACCACCGAAACGACCGCCAGGGTCACCGCGACCGCCACGACGACGACCGCGCCGCCCATCCGCCGAGGGCCCTGCGGCGCCTCGAAGCTCAGTGCGCGCCGGGCGGGTACCGCGGTCGGTGGCGGCGCGGAGCGGGCGCGCGCTCCCCCCGATCCCGGAACCTGTTGGCGGAAGGGCGATCCCGCGGGATCCGCCCGCTTCGCGAGATCTACTCGTGGGCGATCGGCGTCGGACGAGGCGGACTCGCCACCATAGTTACTCACGCACGCACCCCAACCGGTTGGTTGCCGACCGATCGCCGGTGACCGCTGATTCCGTATTCGATGCTAGAAGCCGGTGATTGCGATAGCTGTCGGCTGTTCGCACGACGGTAAGGCCATATGACGGAGCCCGATAATCGGTGGCACAGCTCGACGGTCCCTGATGGAGGAGAGCCCGAATGCAGCTGATGAAGGGCCAGAACACGGCACTGCCCGACTCCTCGGTGGGTATTCGACTGAATTCGCCTGGCGCCGTCGCGATCTCGGTGTATGCCGTGCTGCTCGGCGCGAACGACCGGGTCGGCGCGAACAGCGACGTACTGTGGCCGGGTGCCGCCTGCCCGCCCGGGTTGTCCCGCGACGACAATGGGCTGCGCATCGATCTGCCGGCGGTGGCCGCCGAGATACAGCGCATTGTGGTGCTGGCCGGTGTCGGTGGCGGTCGGCTTCCGAATCTCACTGTACGCGTGGACGATTCGGACGGTACCGGGTTGGCCGAGTACTCGACGCCCGCGACCGTCGAAGAGACCGCGATCATTATGTGCGAGGTGTATCGGCGCGGTGGACGCTGGAAGCTGCGCGCGGTCGGTCAGGGCTACCGGGACGGACTCGCCGGTGCGGCAAACGATTTCGGATTCGATTCCGCGGCGGTATCGATCCCGGCCCCCGTACCGGTTCCCGGCACGACCGAGCCGCCACCCGCGCCCATACCTCGAACACGTTCCCGCACCGAGCATTCGGAGTTCGACGCGGCTCCGGGGCCGCGTTCCCGCCGTGCCGACCGTGCGCGGCCAGCCGCACCGGCATCCGCGGAGACCCCGTTCCTCACACGCCGGACCGAGGTGGTTCGGCAGGTGACGCGCGCCGGAACCGATGCGGTGTCCTCGATCACGGCGCTGCTCGGACGCGTGGTGGCGGCCGCGAGCGGCAGCATGCCTGCGACCCGGGATGGCATGCAACGGATCCAGTACGAGCTGGCCGCCGATAAAGAGGTGCTCTGGCAAGCGTACGAGACGGTTCGCGGCGAGATCATCTACAAATATCGAACCACCGCGCTGACCAACCGGCTCGCGGAGGATTGGCATGAGCGGCAACGCGAATCGCGGGCCGGCTATGTCACCACCGAGGAGATTGCCGCGCAAACGTGGTTGTCGAATGCCGCGGCCGCGGCGGAGGCGGTGCGCGGCGCGGGCTTCCGGCCGACCTCGTCCGGGCGGGCGCGACAGCGCCAGGAGCTGATGGGGCAGGCGGAGGCCGTACTCCGGGGATACGACGGCGCGGTACGCAGCGCTCAGCAGTCGGCCGAGAGCAAGACGACCACTCTTTTCTCCGACACCTTCGACGAGTTCCGCCGCCGCACCACCGCGGCGGTCGGCCGAATCGTCGGCGAGTACGTCGGAAGGGAACTCGAGGCGCTCACCTCGTGCCCACCGGAGGCGCAACCGGTGTGGCAGGCGATCCGTGCTGCCGAGATAGTCTCGTCGCCGCCGACCCGAATGTTGTTCCCGCTCGGGGTGATCCAGCTCGCGCAGGCGCGCATGGATACCGAGCTGGGCGTCGTCTCACCGCCCGGTGGTCAGCACCGGCACCGCTTCACCATCCCGCTGGCGGAATCGACGCCACCGATCTCGGTGCTGCTCGATCTGGACGAAACAGGCGGGATAGTCACGGATTCGGCCGCCGTGGTGGAGAACCTGACCCTCGACATGCTCGCGACCCTGCCCGCCGGTCGACTGAAGATCGATGTGGTGGACCCTTCGAAGGTCGGCGCGTCGATGAATTTCCTGTACGGCATCGGCGAGGCCGGCGAACAGATCTACGGCCGCAAGGTCTGGGGTTCGAACAATGTCGGTGAACTGCTGACCGAGCTCGAGAACCACGTCGCCTTCGTCACGCAGAAGTACCTGCAGGGCACCCACGAGACGCTGACCGCCTACAACCGTTCCGCGGGTGAGGTCGCCGAACCATATCGGCTCCTGCTCCTGTTCGACCACCCGCATGCCTTCACCCGCGACGGGCGGATGTTCGACGACGAATCGCTCAGGCGGGTCGAGCGTCTCGCGACCGTGGGCCGTCGCGCCGGAGTCCTGATCGCCGCGACAACGGACTCGAATACGACGGCGCTCGGCGCGCTCGCGACGGCGTTCACCCGGCAGCAGGACACCGGTCTGGTGGCACGACTGCAGCTGCCGCGCGCCCTGCCCGGCGGTAACTTCGTACCCGGCATCGAACTCGAATGGCGGCTCGACTCCTACCCGTTGCCCGCCGACGCGGTCCGCACGGATGTCCTGGCATCGATCGCGCGCAGCCTCGCCACCTCGACCGGTACCCAGGTGGATCCGGGGCGAGTGCGGGAACTGGCGGTCCAGTCCAATGCCCGCGCGGTCGCGCGCGGTCTCTCGGCGCCGGAGACGATCGCCGATCCGGGCGATCCCGAAACCTGGTGGGGCTCTTCGGTGGACGACCGCATCGTGGCGCGGTTCGGCCGGATGGGTGCCTCCGATGTCGCCGAACTGCGGCTGGACTCCGGCGGGCTGTCCAGTGCCCTCATCGGCGGGCGCACCGGCTCGGGCAAATCGGTGCTGCTGCACTCGATCATCCTGAGCATCGCGATGCAGTACTCACCGGCCGAGGTCGAGTTCTACCTCGTCGACTTCAAGGAGGGCGTCGAGTTCAAGCAGTACGCGACGCCGGGTCTTCCGCACGCCAAAGTCGTTGCCATCGAGACCAATCGAGACTTCGGGATCAGTGTCCTGGAGAGCCTCGATGCCGAGATCGCCCGGCGCGCAACGCTGTTCAAGAGCGCGGGGCAGGGCGAGATGGAGATCGGGCGCTATCGCAGCAGCACCGGTGCCCGGCTGCCCCGGATCGTGCTGGTCATCGACGAATTCCATATGCTGCTCGAGCAGGACGACGCCACCTCCACGCTCGGCGCGGCCCTGATCGACCGAATCATCCGGCAGGGCCGCGCTTTCGGCGTGCACACCATCCTCGCCTCGCAGTCGGTCTCCGGCGGCGGCCAGAAGATCCGCACGGCGCTCAACCAGATACCCAATCGGCTCGTCCTGGCCAGTTCCACCCAGGATTCCGAACAGCTGCTCGCCGAAGGCAATGCCGATGCGCAACTGCTGTCCAAGCCGGGCGAGGGCATCATCAACGATCACGCGGGCCAGGTCGACGCCAATAACCGATTCCAATGCGCGTACTGGTCGACAGAGCAGCGCGCGGCGGTGATCGCGCGTTTGCGAAGCAAGGCCGATGCCGCCGGTTTCACAGCCGGACCCGCCGTCTTCGAGGGCGATATCGCCGTTGCGCCGGCCGATTACGACAACGAGCTCTTCACACGCTCCAGTCGTAACGGAACCCTTGTCATGCCCATCGGCGCACCGATGTCGCTGGCCGCGCCGGTGGCGGTCCGGCTGGAGCGGCAGCCGGGCAACAATATGCTGCTGGTGGATCCGCACGCGCTGACAGCGCTGGTGCTTCAGATCGCCGCATTGCGCGCAGCGGACGTGCGCGTGGAGTACATCGACTTCGCCGCCATCGAACCCGCGGCCGAGCCGATGTTCGCGCGTTTGCGCGCACACGGGACCGAGGCCCACCACCGTCGCAAACTCGGTGACGTGCTCGACTCGCTGGTCGCCGACATCACCGAGCGCGCCGAGCTGGACGACTACCACTCCCCCGCGCGCACGCTGTTCCTGATCGGCGCCCACCGTGCCCGCGAACTGACCCCGGACACCTTCGACCCCGAAACCGAGAGCGGGCGCTTGGCGCATGTGCTCCGGCACGGGCCCGAAGTCGGTATCCATGTCATCGTCTGGGCGGATCGACTGGCCTCGCTGCAGCGCCGATTCGACCATGATGGATTGCGCCAGTTCGGATTCAAGGTCCTGGGTCCGGCGAGTGAGGACGATTCCCGCAGCCTCATCGACTCCGAGGTGGCGGCGAAGCTGACGCCCAATCAGTTCGCCATCGACGACTACGACAACGCACGCACCGATATCGTGCGGCGCTTCGCCGAACCGGAGGCGGCCTGGCTCGACGCCATCGCGGGGCGCGGGGGTGGTACCGGTGAGTGACACCGCCCGCAACGATCCTCGGATCGTCCGTCAGCTCGCCCAGTTCCTGGACAGATATCTCCGGGAAGCCGAATCCGGTGAGCGCACAGCCGGATTCGCGCAACGGCGGGTCGAAGCCGAACTCGCGCAACAGATCGCCAAGCGACAGCGCGAACTCGCCAGCGCGAAGCAGGAGTACGAATCGTGCTGCCGTATCGAGGACGCGGACTGTTCCGGACCCCGGCGGGTCCTGGAACGATGCGTTCGCGCCCTGGACGCCGCGCATCGCGCGCAACGGATGTACGACGCGTCGACCGCCGAATATATCTCGGCCGCAGCCAGATTCGCGCGGGTCCGGGTCTCGCTCGCCACCGAATCCAAACAATTGCTGGCCACGATCGCCGACGACCTCGACGCCTACGGCCGGGCCACCGCGGCGGCATCGAGTGTGACGTTCGCATCCGGCGGTGCGAGCACCCGAATCCACGGCACCGCCGCCAGCACCCCGTCCCTGAGCCACCCGCCGGGATTTCCCGCCGGGTACGCCATGGTTCCAGTGGGCGCCCTCGACACCTCCGGCAGCAATGTCGGCGGGCCCGGATCGTTCAAATCCGACAGCACACCCGACGACCTCGAATGGGGCTTCGAAACCTTCAACTCCGTTATCGTCCGCGCACTGCGCCAGGGCAAGGGCCTGGACTACTTCCGCGAGCGCGACAGCAACGAAGGTCTTTGCGGCACACGCAGTTACGCCATGACCTACACCGGATTCCTCGCCGACGACGAGGCGGTGCGGGTCAGACTGCGGCCCGACGGCACCTTCGAGGTGCGTAATGGATTCCACCGCATCTGGGTCGCGCAACGCATGGGCTTGGCGGACATTCCGGCCAAAGTGGTCGACTGATGAGCAGACTGCGACCGGCGATCGACGCCTTCGAGGCCAATGCCCGCGCGCGCGTCCAGGCCGAGACCGCCACCGGGCAGGTGTGGCAGGACACCGTGCTGCGACGGCTGACCGACCGCAAGCTGGATCCGCTCGCGCAGGAAGAGCGCCGGTTTCTGCGAGCGCTGACCGGCTACGACGTCGCGATCGACGGTGTGCTCCATGAACTCGGCAATTACTGACCGACCATCCGGCGAGGAGAAATCATGAGTTCCGTTCAGGCGAACCCGGATTCGCTCAAGAAGCTCAAATCCGATATCGACCGCTCGCAGCGCGAGATCAACCAGGCCATCACCCGGGTCCGCAGCTCATTGAAGAGCGCCGAGTGGCGGGACGGGGTGAAGGATCAATTCGAGCGGGACCTGGAACAGGTGCTGCGTTCGGTGGCAGCCTTCGACCGCAATGCCGATCAGCTGAAGATGTACCTGGACAAGAAGATTCAGATCCTGCAGCACTATCAGGGGCGTTGAGCGATGGGTATCTTCGGCGGCCGGCGCGAGGCGCAGCGCAGTGCGAGCGACGTCCGGGTCACGCTGGCCGACCCACATGCCGAGGGCGATGTGAAACAGGCGGCGTATATCGGCCTCGATTCGGCCGGTCTCAGCCTGCTCATTTACGGACCCGGCGATATTCACAGCTTGTTCGCATTCCTCCGTTCGGCCGCACCGGCTTTCCGATCGGTCGAACTCGCCTCGGACTCACCGTATCTCGGCAAATTCCCCGGCCGGGAAGAGATCATGTGGCTGGCATTGGAGGGGCCCGCGGGCTCCGCGGTCACCGTGCACTGCTTCCCGAGCTGCGACACCGAGTTCACCACCATGCAGATCACGATGCCGCTGGGCGGGCCGCGAGCCGCGCTTCCGGCGCCGTGGGAATTCGGGATCGGCACGGTGAACGCGCATGTACCCGCGCGATTCGCCGATATCTTCGGTGTCGCCGAGCCCGTCCCACTCGGCATTCTGCCCGGTTTAAACCATTTGCCGGTGCCCACACCGGCACCGGCCGCACTGCCCGACGCCATCGAGCGTGATCTGCTCGCCGACGGCTGGGACCAGCAGCAGCCCGGAGGGGCGGTCTTCGGCGTCAATATTCCGGTGGGCTCCGAATCGCGGTCCGTGGTATTCGGGCCGTGGTCGCAGGCGTATGGCCTGGTGACCAGCATCGGGGAGAGCGCTGACGGGACACTGCCGCCGATACCGCATTTGGATACCGGCCGATATGCCCTCGAACTCTTCGATGACGAAGTCATGCTGGTACGGCCGCTACCCCTGCCACCGGCGCTGTCCTACAACATGATTCGCGAAGCCGCGATCGAAATCGCCGGCTACGCCGAGAGTCTGGGCGGATCGACCTCGACGGCACCACCGTCACCGTCGACAACCATCCCCGTTCCCGTTCCACCCACCGCCTCGGTCCCCTTCACCGAGCCCGCCACCCGCCCGGCCCGAGCACGGCCCGCGCCCGGGACAACCATGGCGAAGGGCGCCAATGTCTCGTTGACGGCCAAGGTCCCCGGCCTGTCCGCCGTATCGGTGGGCCTGGGCTGGGATCCGCGCCCGAATGCCGGTGCCGAGTTCGATCTCGACGCCAGCGCCATCGCCACCGGACCCGACGGCAAAGTCATCGCCGACGAGTATTTCGTGTTCTTCAACAACCTCCGCTCCCCCGACGGCTGCATCGAACACACCGGAGACAATCGGACCGGCGACGCCGTCGGCGACGACGAAACCATCGACATCGACCTCGCCAAGGTGCCGGCCACCATCACCAAGATCGTTTTCGTGGTCTCCATCTACGACGCGACCCCCCGAGGCCAGTCATTCGGTCAGGTCCCCGACGCCTTCATCCGGGTAATCGATCGCGCCACCGGCACAGAACTGACCCGATACGACCTGACCTCCAATGCCTCCACCGAAACCGCCATGGTCTTCGGCGAGCTCTACCGCCGCGGCACCGAATGGAAATTCCGCGCCATCGGCCAGGGCTACGACTCGGGATTGGAGGGCATCGCACGTGACTACGGCATAAACGCCTGACGGCACTGCCGGTCCATCCGATCCACCTGGGCGACATAGTTCCGCACGGCTCGCGCTGAGCGACCATAGTTGGATCATTCAGGGAAGGTGGGCGCGGTGAAGTCGATACGAGTGCTGCCGACGCTGGCCGGCATCGCAGTACTGGTCGCGGCGTGTTCCGGCCCGCAAGCTCCGACGCAGACCGGCGGTGAGCTGCCATTGCGCAAGGTCGGCGAGGTCGCACTGACCGGCGGGGCGGTCCGGTTCGACTACACCAGCCTCGACGCCGCGCGGGGACTGCTGTTCCTCGCGCATATGGGTGCCGGTCAGGTGATCGAGGTCGATATCGGTTCCCACACGGTGGTTCGGACCATTCCCGATACACCCGATGTGCACGGGGTGCTCGTCGTACCGGACAAGCATCGCGTGTATGCCACGGTGACCGGCCGCAACCAGCTGATCGCTCTCGACGAGGACACCGGCGCGATGCTGTTCACCGCACCGACCGGCACCTACCCCGACGGGCTGGCCTACGACCCGATTCGCAACGGGGTATGGACGACCAACGAACAGGCGGGTACCGAGACCGTCATCGACGCCGATACGGGAAACGGCCGCGCCACGGTGCCTTTGGGCGGTGCGGTCGGCAATGTCGTCTACGACTCGGCGGCCGACAGGATGGTGGTCGCCGTCCACACGGGTGCCCTCGCGATCATCGCCCCGGACACCTTCACCGTCACCGATCGGATCGCGACGCCCGGCTGCGACAGCCCGCACGGACTCGCCCTCGATGTCCCCGATCGGGTGATGTTCGTCGGCTGCGAAAACAACGCCACCCTGCTCACCGTCGACCTCGGCACGCGCGCGGTCCTCGACAGCAGCAGCGTGGGAGCGACCCCCGACGTGCTCGTCTATGACCAAGGCGCGCAACGCATTTACGTCGCCGCCGAAAGCGGCTGGGTCAGTATCTTCGACCGCCGCGACGGCCACACGACCGCCGCCGGTGCGAAACATCTGGCCGACGGCGCACACACCCTCGCCCTCGACCCGGCCAGCCACCACAGCTATTTCCCGATCCCCCAGGGCACCTCCGACGGCGGGCCGGCGCTGTGGGAATTCGAACCCACCGGATCCTGACCTCATTACACAAGGGAGAACGCGTATGAAGCTGGAGATCCTGCAGGTCCCGGACTGCCCGAATGTGCCGGTGCTGGAAGACCGTATCCGTCAGGCGGCCGGGAAATCGGTCGAGATCGTGCATCGCGTCATCGATGACTTGGATCAGGCCGAAGCAGCGGGTATGGCAGGATCGCCCACGCTGTTGATCGAAGGACGCGACCCGTTCGCCACGGCCGGACAAGTGGCGAATGTGTCGTGTCGGCTGTATCGCTCCGAGAGCGGTGGACTCGAAGGCGCCCCGTCGGTGGCCGCGCTGCGTGAAGTATTGGACCTGGGCCACCGATAGTCCCGAAATCGGATCGACACCGCCGAGGCGAGATTCCGGTTTCAGATGCCGGGAGACACGATGCCGCGCAATGACTTTCACTAGATTCCGGTCATCGATTCACGGGCTGTTCACATCGTTCGACAGGGCGGTGCGGGCGGTTGTCAGCGCGGCGTCGCAGGACGCTTCGGCCTCGGCGATCGCGGTTGTCCACGCGCTGTCCGACCTGACGCGCGCCATGTTCTCGAGTGCCGCCAGTGCGGTCACGACCGGATCGTGAACGTGCGGCGGTCCGTAGAGCTCGATTCCCGCGACCGCTCGCCGCGTGTCCGCCAAGGCGGTGGCGATCTCGTTCGGAGCGGCGGCGATCGGCGACCGGAGCTGGCGGGCGGCGGCGATGAACTGTTGGCAGCATTCCTCGTAGCTCTTGCGCCGGCCATCACGCCGATCGACCTCGCGCACCCGCAGCGCGAGCCTGACAGCGCTTCTGCTGTTCAGCATCGCATTGATCAGCAGTACGACATTGCCGGCAACCGCGACTGCCGCAGTCAACCACAGTTGGGTCGTCATACGAGAGACATACCACTGTCGGGTGATCCATGCTGAGCGATCGGCCCGGGTTACGGTGGTCGAGATAGTTCGGACCACGGGAGTGAACAAGGTGCACGGTACGCCGGAGAGCGACAGCCCGACCGTATCCGAGCATCCACCGTGGATCACCGTCCAATCGGTTCGCACCATACTTGTTGTCGTTCATACGATTACGGCGTGGAACAGACTCGCGGATATCCTGGCGGTCTTCGACTCCGACCGCCGGATACAAATTGTTTTCACATTTCCCGACGTATCGAATGTGACAGGCGATGTCGAGCGTCAACTCGCGGATGCGGGAGGGATCTCAATTCCGTGGCAACGGGCCATTTCCCAGAAGTTCGATCTCGCGATATCAGTGCATCACAGCGGCGAATTACATTGTATTTCCGCACCATTGGCAGTGCTGTCCCATGGCATCGGATACACTAAAATTCCAAAAACCAAAAACCAAAAACCAAAAACCAAAAACCAAAAACCAAAAACCAAAAACCCAGAACCCAGAACGTCTACGGCCTCGGGCGGGAATGGCTGGTGCGTGATGGCGTCGTCCCCGATGCGGTAGTTCTCGCGCATGAGGATGATTTGGGCAGGTTGGCGCGGTTGACCCCGGAGGCACTGCCGAATGCCGTGGTAGCTGGAGATCCCTGTCTGGACCGACTGCGGGCGAGCACGATCCTGCGGCAGAAATACCGGAAAGCTCTTGGGGCAGAACAGGACTCGACCGTCGTCACGGTCACATCCACCTGGGGACCCGGCTCCCTGCTGGGACAGCGCCCGGATCTGATCAACGACTTGCTCGCCGAACTCGAATTGGACCATATTGTCACCACCGTACTGCATCCCAATGTGTGGTTCGCACACGGGCAGTGGCAGTTGCGAACGTGGCTGGCGGATGCCCTGCGCGCCGGATTGCGCCTCATTCCACCGGTAAAGGGTTGGCAGCAAACGATTCTCGCCTCCGATGTGGTGATCGGCGATCACGGATCGGTCACCGGGTACGCGGCGGCGATGCTCGTGCCGACCATGCTGGCCGCGTTCCCGCACGACGAGGTCGCCACCGGTACAGCCATCGATCGGCTCGGCCGGTCTGCTCCGATCTTGAATTCGGATCTGCCACTGCGGGAACAGATTTCGATGGCCCGCCACAATCACGACCACGCGGGGGCGGCGCAATTGGGGCCGCTTGCCAGTTCACACCTGGATTCCTGCGCGGACATCCTGCGTACCACGTTCTACGGGCTGATGGATCTCCCCGAGCCAGGTCGGCAAGCACCGGTATTCCCTTATCCGCCCGCGGATCTCGTACCCGAACGCGAGCCGGTGCACTCCTGCTGGTTGACCTGCGATTGGCCGGACGACAAGGATGACACCGCGGTGGTGCATCGCTGGCCCGCCGATGTCACGGCCCGGCGCCGTCGAGGCCCGCGCGCGCTGGACGGCTACTTGGCCGTCCGCTACGACCACCCCCGCCGCGATCTGTCCGGTACCGCCGACATCACGGTTCTCGGCGACACCGATCCATCGGGCGTGGATGACGCGCTCCGCCGTACCATTCGACTGCGGCCGGCGTGCATGGTCGCGGTACTGGCGCTCGATGAGACTCGACTTCGGCTGTGCCACAGAAGACTCGGGATACTGGAGGCGCACACCGCCCCCGCGCTGTCCGCCGACCCGATGGCGCAAGCAGTTGTCGCGATGGTCGTCCACGACCACTGGCTCATCCGTGGCGAGAGCCCGCCGGCGACCATCGCCATTCACCTGGAGTCACGACGAATACTGCTCCACCTCAAAGGAATTGATCCCAAAGCAGGCTGATGCGCGACGCCACTGAATCATCGGCGACAATGGCTTCATCGGATACAGTGAGGTGCGACTGCCACTGATCTTGCGGGGAGATTGAGTTGAGCTTCAGCTGGGTTCCACCGGTCGCCGACCCATTCCTGGCCCGCGCGCAGGTCATGGCGGATATGGCGGCGTGGGTCGAACGGTGCAGGACCCGGCACAGCGCATGCTTGATGTACGTGCACGGCCTGGAAGGGCTCGGGGTGTCATGCCTGGTCACCCAGTTCTCCAAGCAGTACCACGGACTGATCGAAGGCCGACTGGTGTGGCTCACCGGAAGACGGGCCGATGGCAGCCCGATCCCCTTGGGAGAGTTGCTGACTCGGGCATCGCGGCAGCTGGGGGTTTCCGACGCCGATCAAGTCGCGACCGAGGCCGAACAGGTCGACGTCTATCGCGCGGCATGCAAGCACAAGAAGTTCATGCTGGTCCTCGACGATATGGCCGTACTCGGCCAAGTGGTCAACTTGATCCCCGAAGACGCTCCGGGCGCGATCATTGTGATCACAACACCTTTCGAGCGCCGGACGCTGGAAGCCTACGGTTTCAAACCCTTCACTCCGGAGTTTCTGCCAACGGAGTCCGCGCACGCTCTGTTCAATAGCGTGCTCGGCGAGACCGCCGAACACCTGGCGCCCACGAGCGTCGAGGCACTTGTCGAACTGTGTGGCGGACTGCCCTTGGTGATCAAGGTCCTGGCCGCCCAGATTCGCGGCCGCGCACACCTCGCCGACCGGTTGCTGTCCAGGTTCCGAGCATTGCGATTGAGCGTGCTCGCATTGGACGACGAAAAACGCATGACCAAATTCCTCGACACCACCTATCAGGACCTGAATCCCTTACAGGCTCAAGCGTATCGGCGGCTCGGCTGGCTGCCGGCGACCGATTTCACCGCGGAGGCGGCCGCGGCGGCACTGGGCACGGATCCGGACGATATCTGCACGGTCCTCGAAGACCTCACCGAACTGCATCTACTCGAAAGGACCACTGCCGGGCGATACGCGTTTCATCCCGTGCTCCGCGACGATGCGCGGACTCGCGCGGATGCCGATGATGAAGGCACTGTCCTGGACGGCATCCGGGAGCGCTGGGTCACCTCGGAATTGCATGAGCTACTCCCCCGGGCCGCCGTGGTGTCGAACCGTTGGTGGGTTCCCCCGGTACACGCGACGATGGCGCGCCATTACGGTTCGGCGGTGCCGGAGTTCTCGCGCGCCGAGGCACTCGCTTGGTTCGAAATCGAAGCGCCCAATCTTATTGCCGCCGTGCAGATTGCGCACCGGCACGGGCTGCACACCGAGTCCTGGACGATATGCGTACTGTTGTGGAAGTATTTGCATATCAACGGCTTTCACGATGCTTGGATCGAAACACACCGCGCCGGACTGGCTTCCGCGAGAGCGGCTGGCAGCGAATTGGGAGTCATGCAACTCGCGCTGCAACTGGGCGCGGCCTATCTCGAGGTCGGTCAGCACTCCGAGGCGGACCGGTGCTTCTCCGACGCGTTGACCATCGCCCGTAGGCACCGCCATGGTCTGGGCGAGCAAAGCGCCCTGGAATGGCTGGGCAAAACGGCGGCCCGCCAGGGAAATACCGATATCGCCCTGGATTATTTTCAGCAATCATGGGATGCCGCCGCCAGTGCATCGGACATCGAACAACCGGATATGGCACGGGTATTCGCGATCCTGGGTTTACAGCAGACCCGGGCAAAGGCGGATTCGAACCGATGGGACGGCCTGATCGAACAGGCCCGGACCGTATCGATCTACTTCGATCAATTCGATAACGAGACCGACAACCGCGCCAAAATCCGAATGGTGCTCGGCCGCGGCATGCTCGCTCAGGGTGATCCGGAGGGCGCGGCGGACGTGTTCCGTGCGGCCGCCGAACTGTTCGAGGCCGAGAATGCCCGCAGGCACCAGGCCGACGCGGAACGTATGCGTGGCAACGCTTTCCGCGCCACGCACCGGCTCGCCGATGCCGCATCGTCGTATCGCATCGCATTGGACCTGTATCTCGGCGTCGGCAGCCCACTGGCCGGCGATGTGGCGGCCGCGCTGGCCCAGATCGAAAACTCTTGACCCAGAGCGCAGTTCATGCTTCGAACCCTGTCCGGGATTGAGCAGGATCTTACTCCTCGTCGAAGTCGACGCGGATTATGCTGCGCGCGATGGTCGACAGGTCTTCGATGGTCGGGTCATAGCCACGACGGGTCTCGAGCCCGAGCTCGAACGGTGACGCGCCATTGTCCAGTGCCTTTCGCATCGCCGTTCCCAGCTCCTGCGGAGTGGTCTGCACCAACGCGGCTCGGCCGTGCCGGACGCGTCCTTGCGTGGTGACGGTGACCGGTGCGGGTTCGGTGAAGTTCAACCGCCACGGTCGCTCGGTGAATACCGTTGGCACACCGTCGATGTCGTGCAGGCACACCGGCACCCGGATCGTCTTGCCGCTGCGCCGGCCGGTGCACTCCAGCAACGCCTGCAGGGAAATACGCCGGCCCAGACGCGGATTCGTGAGAATCCGCCGGACCAGTGGGTTGACCATGCGCATGAGGGCCGGGGGTGGCGGGGCCAACCGGACCCTCGTTGTCGTTGTTGTCATCGCTGGCTCCTAACGCTCTGCTACCGCTGACGCTAGGGACATGCCGGATGCCGCGAAATACCACAAATTTGGCATTTCGCGGCATGATCGCAGGTCGTACCGTGGATTGATGAGCGCGGACAGTTTGCAGTGCGCGGCGGAGAAGATCACCCGGCTCTGTGCCGAGCCGCACGATCTCATATCGCTGTGGCAGGAGTCGACCGAGGTCCTCGCACAGGCCGTCCCGCACTACTGGATGCCATGCTTCTACACCCTGGATCCGGCCTCGTTGCTGATGACCAGTCACTTCCACCGCGGCCTCGACGAATTCCCCGGCGAGTGGCTGGCCAGCGAGTATTACGCCGACGATGTCAACCAGCTCGCGGATGTGGCGCGCTCGAAGTCGGGCATCTCCACCCTGTACGAGGCGACCAACGGCAATCCCGCCAGCAGCCCGCGATGGCATCGGAACATGGATATGGGCGGCGACCAAGAGCTCATCGCCCGCTTGCGGACCCGATCCGGTGAGGTCTGGGGTGCGCTCGCGCTCTACCGCGAACCTCGCGCATCGATGTTCACCGATCACGAGAAGAGCTTCGTGCAATCGGTGGCACCGCTACTCGCCGAAGGTGCCCGCACGGCATTGCTGCTGGGACAGGCACGCGAGCCCGACTTCGTCGATTCGCCGGGCCTGCTCATCCTCGATCACCACTGGAACGTCGAATCCACGACACCCGGCGTCGAGCGCTGGCTAGCCGAATTCCCGGACGGTGACTGGGATTCCGGCCGCCTGCCCTCCTCGATACTCACTCTCGCGGGTCGAACACTGAGCATGGCCGAACACCCGCACCGCGGTGATATCGCCGTGTCCCGGGTCCTGTCGCGCACCGGTACCTGGGTCGTATTGCACGGCGCCTGCCTGAACTCCACGGGCGCCCCGCGCATAGCCGTCATCATCGAGCCCGCCGACCCCGGCCGCCTCTACCCGCTGCTCATGTCCGCGTACGGCCTGACCGAACGCGAGAAGGACATCACCCGTCTGGTCCTGCAAGGTGCCTCGACCTCCCAAATCGCCGCCGAGCTGGTGCTCTCCGCTCACACAGTCCAGCAACACCTCAAAAGTATTTTCGACAAGACCGGCGTCCACAGCCGCCGCGATCTGGTTGGCAAAGTCTTCTTCGCACACTACGAGCCGCGGTTCCGCGACAACGAACGCCGGGCCCGCGACAACCAACCGCTCCGTGGCGAACCGTGGCTGTCGTGAAATGTTCACGACACCCCGGTTCCTGACTCGCTTGGCGCGCGCAGTTTGATCGGCTGCATTTGCCGGGGTGGCCGAACCAATGGCGTGGTGCGATCTTGGTGGTGTTCGGTTGTGGCGTGCATGCGACAAAGAAGAGGTGTGGGAACCTTGGGTGCCGTACCCGGCTTTCGCTCCCCCATTGGGTGCCGTCATCTCT
>NZ_WJIC01000020.1 GCF_009649815.1 Nocardia sp. SYP-A9097 | reverse complement strand
GTTCGAACAGCTCTTGTCAGGGTTGTTCAATCCCCAGACGTGCTGTCCGATGCCAACCGGGACGTGCGGTTCTGTGTCTTTTGGGCCTTAGGCCCTTCTTGTCCAGGCGTTCTTGTCTTTTCGGGTTTTGTTTTTGAACGTAACCACAACCAGGCCCCCCGTCAGGGAGTGTCAGCTCCCCCGCCTGATGGGGGAGCGAAAGCCGGGTACGGCAGGCGAAGTAACCACACTGCCAGTTCTGCTTTGCAGCCCGGTTGAGTGGAGCAACACCATCCGCAACCAACCGACACATGGGTCGGCCACAGCTCTCCCTATGAACCGCCGAGGTGCGCAATCAAAGCCGCGAACTCGGCCCGGGAGAGGAACCCGTCGCCATCGGAATCCGCCGCCGCCAGCAGCGATTCAGCGGTCTCATCAGTCAACCCAGGACAGGTACGGAGAAGAGACTCCAGCTCATCGAGCTCGATCAACTGATTGCGGTTCACATCGAACGTGTCGAATGCCGCATCGGTGTCGGTGATCTCGGGATCGCGCCCCAGTCGAGCAGCGTCGAACTCGGCACGCGAGATCAGCCAGTCGCCATCGGTGTCGGCTGCCGCTACCAGCCGTTCCACCGCCTCGCCGTCGATATCGAGCCCGAGCGCGGTGATTCCGGCGAGGATGTCGTCGGCGGAGATGAGCCCGTCACCGTCCCGGTCCCAGAGGTCGAAGGTGTCGGTGGGGTCGTTGCTCGCCACGGGTGCTCCTAGCAGTGCAGATTGTGGTGTCCGGCAGCAGGATTGCGCATCGGCGGAGCAGTGGTCAAGAGCGGGGGATATACGTCACCGATTGGTCGTATGCTGAGCGCCTTGCTCGTAATGGGGTGGTGGAAAGGACTGCAGGTGCTGGGGGACGGGACGCTCGGGCATTATCGGCTCATCATGCTGCTCGGGCAGGGCGGTATGGGGCAGGTGTGGCTGGCTCAGGACACCCGGATGGGGCGGGATGTCGCGCTCAAAGTGCTGCCCGCGGAATTGGCCACCGATATGGATTATCGGCGGCGGTTCGAACGCGAGGCGCAGTTGGCGGCGCGGCTGCGGGGCCCGCATATCGTGCCCATCCACAACTTCGGTGAACTCGAAGGGCGACTGTTCATCGATATGGAGTTGATCGACGGCACCGATCTCGACGATGTGCTCACCCATCGTGGCGCGTTCGTCCCCGC
This sequence comes from Nocardia sp. SYP-A9097, assembly GCF_009649815.1. Lineage (GTDB taxonomy): Bacteria > Actinomycetota > Actinomycetes > Mycobacteriales > Mycobacteriaceae > Nocardia. The sequence goes on along the minus strand of NZ_WJIC01000020.1, from coordinate 135,649 downwards.
CGCCGCCGTCGATATGGTCGGGCAGATCGCCGCCGCACTCGATATGGCGCATGATGCCGGGCTGATCCACCGGGATGTGAAACCGTCCAATGTTGTTGTGCTGCCGAGCGGTTTCGCGTATCTCATCGATTTCGGACTCGCACGTGGTGCGGGCCAGACCGCATTGACCTCCACCGGCGTCACGGTCGGCACCTGGGCGTATATGGCCCCCGAGCGCTTCTCCGGCGGAGACGGTGTGCCCTCCGACGTCTACTCGCTGGCCTGTCTGCTGTTCGAATGTCTCACCGGCAAGCGGCCTTTCGGTGAGAAGGACGCCGCCCAGCAGATGCTCGCCCATATGACCGCTCCGCCGCCGCGCGCCAGTGCGTTCGCCCCGGGCATTCCCGCCGCGCTCGACGAGGTCATTCTGCGGGGTTTGGCGAAGCAGCCGAAGCAGCGGCACGCCAGCGCGGGGGAGTTGGCGGCGGCGGCCCGTGCGGCGCTCGATGCTCCTGTGGCGCAGTCCTATACGCCCGCGCAGGGATATGTGCCCGGTCCGTCCCCGATGCCCGCACCGGTCCTGGCGCCGATGGTGCCGAGCTACGCGGACCGGAGTCTTCCATCGGGTGCCCAGGGTTATCCGCCTGCGGCGCCGAGCTATTCGCACGCCGCGCCCAGTTATCCGCAGCAGCCCGTCATGCCCGGTTATCCGCAGCCGGTGCCGACCGCCGATCTGCAGTATGGGCCCGCGCTGTCCTATCCGCCCGGACGGGACGTCCCACTGCCGGAGCGTCCGCGCGTCACTGCGGGGCGGGTGCTGTGGTGGATTGTGCTGGGACTGTCGACCGCTTTCTTCGGGTTTCTGGCACTGGTGTGCGTTTACGGGCTGATCGCCGATCGGGAGGCTTCGCTGGGGACCCGGGTGGCCATAAACGTGGTCATCGATGTGCCGTTCGCGGTGCTGGGCCTGTTGTCCTATACCCAGTTCAACAAGTTCAAGCGGCGGTGAGCGCGCAGCGGCGCGGCCGGATGGCTCCGGTCGCGCCGATACTGTTGTGCGATCAGCAGTTACGCAGTTCCGGGCTCTGGTTGAGGAGCTGGGCGCGGGTGGAGATGAAGGTGCTGTAGGTGTTGCCGCCGACCGAGGCGAGCGGGAAGGCCGCGACCCGGTGGCAGTTCTGGAAGGCGAGCTTCACGCCGAAGTGCCGTTCGAGGCCGCCGCGGATGGCGTCGGAGGCCATGGCGCGCAGCAGTTGGCCGCGCGCCACCTCGTCGGGCGGCGGGATCACATTGTCGGCGTATTCCTCTGTGCCGGAGTGCAAGTCGGCCGCGACCCGGCTGACGACCTCGTAGGCGTACGGCAGTGAGGTGCGGACGCATTCCACGAACTCGGCATCGCTGACTTCACCGGCTTCGGCGCGCTCGAGTAGTGCGCTGGGTACGTCGAGTGACATATCGCTCTCCTCATGGGATGGCGGATGGTGTCAGCCGATTCTAACGGAAAGCGTTGTCAATAACACTGGATTCGCAGCGAAACCGCCCTGTCCAGAGCGGCTTTCGCCTCTCGCGACAGCTGCCGCATCAGCTCGCCCGCCGGTAGCTCCACCGCCAGCGAATGCGCTTGACCTGCCCAGAGATTCACTTCGTCGGCATTGCCCGTGGCCCGCGCGGCGGCGCGTAAAGGGCCGGTGGCGTAATGGATTTCGGGGTAGGCGGCGGGTGCGTCGAGATGGTCCAGCATGAACTTGTTGCGCAGTCCGCGCGCCTGCCGGCCGGTGAACGCGCGGGTGAGCATGGTCGGGGTGTCCAGGGTGATGGCGTCGCGAATCAGCGGCGCGGTGCCGGCTTCGGCGCAACGCAGGAACGCGGTGCCGATCTGGGCCGCGGCGGCCCCGGCGGCCAGGGCGGCGGCCAGGCCCGCACCGGTGGCGATTCCGCCCGCGGCGACCAAGGGCAGGTCGACGGCGGCAACCAGCAATTGCAGTAATGCCAACAGCCCCAAGGGATCCGCGGTGTCCTCCGCGGGCAGGTCGGCGAAACTACCGCGATGCCCGCCCGCCTCGGAGCCCTGTGCGATGAGTACATCCGCTCCGGCGTCGGCGGCGATGCGGGCCTCGGCCACCGAGGTGACGGTTACCCACACCTCGGTACCGACCGCGTGCAATCGCGAAATCTCTTGTGCGGATGGACATCCGAATGTGCATGACACCGCCCGCACCGGTTCGGAGATCAGCAATTCCAGTTTGTCCGCCCACGCGTCGGTATCGAATCTCGGTTCCCCAACCGGGAATTCGCGTGCGAGCTGATCAACATATGCACCGAAACTGGTCACGGGACTAGGTGTGGAGGGGTAGAAAAGATTCACGCCGAAGGCCGCGGAGGTGAGAGTGCGTGTCTGTTTTATTCGCCCGCCGAGATCTTCCGCGCTCAGATATCCCGCTGCCAGGAATCCCAATCCGCCCGAGTCCGAGACCGCGGCGGTCAATTCGGGAGTGGACGGCCCGCCTGCCATGGGGGCCAGCACGATCGGCGTATTCAGCTCGTCGAGTAGCACGCCCCCCAGTGTGCGCCCCCGATTTCCGGTGGTGATCATCCGGTATCCCGTATCACCTGGGGCTATCGAACTCAAGGTTGCGGAATGGTCACGGGTGAGTATTGTTTGTATCACAGCGATGCCGAATCGTTACCGGACCATCGAGCGCTAGGACGAGCTTTGTCGCACCACAGAGAGACCGCGAACTCCGTATCCGTTATGGACTTGCTTGGTGATTGTGGTGCCGGTCGCACTGGCGCCGTCGCACGTAAACGGCACCGGGCCGAACCCTCCACCGCTGACCGCGTGAAGGTCGCCGCCGGAGCCGCTGTCGCCGCGAGTGCCCTCATCGGCACCGCGACGCAGATGGTTCCCGCGCTGGCACACGCCGCGCCGATCGCCCCCAATCATGAGGGCAAATCGGTCGCACAGGATCTCGCACTGCGCAACGAGGCGCAGTCGGTCAAGCAGGCCGCCAATGTCGCCGTCCCTGCTCCCGCTCCGCAAGCTCAACCCATTGCGGATGGTGGCAATCCTGTCGCGGTTCCCGCGCCCGCGCCCTTCGGTCTGCAGAATCTGCCGCCGGAGATCGCGAATCCCCTCGCGCAAGCCGAGGCCACGCTGAAGGACCTGCAGCAGAAGATGGCTCCCGCCCCCGCGGTCAAGCCGGTCGATGTGGGTGTTATCAGCTCCGGCTTCGGAGCGCGCTGGGGCGCAATGCATTACGGCATCGATTTCGCCGACGCCATCGGCACGCCGATCCACTCTGTCATGGGTGGCACGGTGGTGGAGGCCGGCCCGGCCTCCGGATTCGGGCTCTGGGTGCGCGTCCTGCAGGACGATGGCACCACCGCTGTCTACGGCCACGTCAATGACATGTACGTATCCGCCGGACAGCGCGTCAATACCGGCGATGTGATCGCAACCGTCGGAAATCGCGGCAATTCCACCGGTCCTCATCTGCATCTGGAGATCTGGGACGCCGCCGGAACGAAGATGGATCCGCTTCCATGGCTGGCCAGCAAGGGCGTCATCATGGCGCAGCAGTGGGGCCCGGACCAGTAGAGCGTTCACCGGCCCCGGCGAACGGGCGTTTCCCGGACCGGCGGATGCCGGTGGGCGCACTGACCACACTGGATGATCTTTTCGACCCTGCCTCGCTGCACGGTCGCGCCTATGCGGCGCTCGTGCAGCATCCACGCTCGACCGCGTTCGAAGTGGCCGAGCGCCTGGGCTGCCCGCCGCGGATAGCCGAGGCGGCCCTGGAAGCGCTGTGTCATCTCGAGGCCGCGGTACGCCTGACCGAGGCCAATGGCACCGTGCGCTGGGACGCGCACGCTCCGGAAGCCTTGTCCGAGGCCGAGACTCGCCGGCGCAATGGCGACATGCTGCGTATGCAGTCGGCCGCCGCGCGCCTGGGTGAGACCTTTCGTTCGGTGCGGCGCACCACCGATGCCGATGGCGCGGTGGTGGCGGTTTACGAACGCCGCCAGCTGCTGGCCGATTTCGAGGATCTGCAGCACACGGCGCACGCCCGCGTGAAAGTCGTGGAGCGCGGTCCGTTCCTCTCCGATGTGGAGACCGAGGAGCGGATGTTCGAGCTCAAGTCCGCACGCATTGCCGCGGGCATCGACTACCGCACGCTCTATCAGGAGACCATCTACCAGGACGCAGAACGACTGCGGCATGTGCTGGCCACCAATGCCGCAGGGGCACAGGCACGTACGCTGCCCGATCCGCCCATGAAATTGATCCTGGCCGATGACCGTCGCGCGGTGCTGGTGCTGCATACCGACGAGCGCCGCGGCGATCCGATGGGTGTGCGCGTCGGCCCCTCGCCCACACTGGATCTGCTGGTCAAGACCTTCGATTCGCTGTGGTCCATGGCCACACCGATTTCGGTGAATCCCTCGGAAGCCCTGGACGAACGCGATCGCGCCATCCTGACTTTGATGAGTATGGGCGCGACCGATGACACCATTGCCCGCCGTCTCGGGCTGTCCCGGCGAACGGTGGTGCGGCGCACCGCCAGTCTGCTGGAGCGGCTCGGCGCGAGCACCCGATTCCAGGCCGGGGTGCAGGCGACCCGTCGGGGTTGGCTGTAATTGATTGTGGCGCAGGTCACATGCGTGCAACGCCCCTGCCTGGTCACCGATAGTCACTGAGCTCGGGTCGTTATCGCGGATCCGCGAGCCCGATATGATTGCTCGGTCCGCCGGCCCGTGCCGCCCTCGTCGTCGAATCCGGGGTCGGTCGAAGGTCTTCGGTGAGTGGACCAGTTTGACCCGAGAGGTGAATGCACTCGAATGGATACTGCCCGCCGTACAGCTCGCGGTAATCGTCGGCGTCGGTCCGGCAGCCCTCTTTTCGGGCAGCTTCTCACCGCCGCGGTCGAGTCCGCGGCCGATGCCATTGCCGTCCGGTTCAATCCGACCGGCGACCCCGCCGACCAGCGGGAGATCGACTATCGCGACCTGGACGCGCAGTCGTCCCAGCTGGCGCGGGAACTGATCGAGCGCGGGGTGGGCCCCGGCGATATGGTCGCCATCGGTATCACCCGCTCCATCGAATCCGTGCTCGCCGTATGGGCTATCGCGAAAACCGGTGCGGCCTATGTGCCGGTGGATCCGGCCTATCCGCCGGATCGCATCGAGCATCTGCTCACCGATTCCGGTGCGGTGCTGGGTCTGACCACGCGCGAGCATCGGGCCTCGCTCGGGACCGCAACCTACTGGATCGAATTGGATGATCCGGTGCGCGCGGAGCGGATTGCCGCGCATCCCTCGCACCCCATCTCCTACGCCGATCGGGTGCGCCCGCTCACCGAGCAGCATCCGGCGTATGTCATCTACACCTCCGGTTCCACCGGTAAGCCCAAGGGCGTGGTGGTCACGCATACCGGCCTGGCCGGGCTGGTGGCGGCCGAGCGCGAGCATTACGACGTCACCGCGGATTCCCGGGTGCTGCATGTGTGTTCGCCGAGCTTCGACGTCTCGGTGCTGGAGCTCATGCTGGCGTTCACCGCCGGTGCCACGCTGGTGATCGCGCCCGCCGGGGTCTTCGGTGGTATCGAACTCGCGGAACTGCTGGTCCGCGAACGGGTTTCGCATGTACTGATCACCCCCGGCGCACTGGAGTCGGTGGATCCGGCCGGATTGACCGAGCTCAGCACGGTCGTGGTGGCCGGTGACAAGTTCGGGCCGGAGCTGGTGAGCCGCTGGGCCACCGAGGAGCGTGCCTTCTACAACGGCTACGGGCCGACCGAGGCGACGATTCTCGCCACCAGTAGCGCGCCGCTGCTGCCGGGCGAGGCCGTGACCATCGGTTCCGCCGTCCCCGGTGTGGGTGTGTTCGTCCTGGACGCGCGGCTGCGGCCGGTGCCGGACGGCGTGGTGGGCGAGCTTTATCTATCGGGTCCGGCGCTGGCGCAGGGCTATAACCGTCGACCCGGGTTGACATCGGAACGATTCGTGGCCAGCCCATTCGGCGACGCGACCGGAGTGCCCGGGGCGCGGCTGTACCGCACGGGCGATCTGGTGAAGCGGACCGAAACAGGGGTTATCGAATACCTGGGCCGTTCGGACTTCCAGGTCAAGATTCGCGGTCTGCGTATCGAGCTCGGCGAGATCGACAACGCACTCACCGCGCACGCCGATGTGGATTACGCGGCGACGCTGGGTAAGACGCTGCCCTCCGGTGCGGTCGCGCTGGTCTCCTACGTATTGCCGCGTCCCGGAACGACTCTCGACCCCGCCGAACTGGCCGAGTTCGTGGGCGAGTCGCTGCCCGCGTACATGGTCCCCGCCGCCATCGTGCTGCTGGACGAGATTCCGCTGACGCCGGTCGGCAAGCTGGATCGAAATGCCTTGCCGGAGCCGGTCTTCGCCGCCCGCGAATTCCGTGCGCCCGCGACTCCGACCGAAGCGGCGATCGCGCAGGTCTTCGCGACCCTGCTGATTCCGGACAATGCGGATGCGCGCGTGGGTGCGGACGATGACTTCTTCGAGCTCGGCGGCAACTCGCTGCTGGCCGCGCAGGCCGCCGCGCGCATCGGCACGGCACTGGATGTGCGTGTGCCCGTACACGTGCTGTTCGAAGCCTCCACGGTCTCCGCGCTGGCCCAGCACCTCGACGGCGAGACGGCTCCGGCCGCCGGACCGGCGCTGGGTTCGCTGCCGCGCCCGGACCGGGTGCCGCTGTCCTTCGCGCAGCAGCGCATGTGGTTCCTGAACCGTTTCGATCCCGACAGCGCGGTGGACAATATTCCACTGGCCGTGCGCTTGAGCGGTGCCATCGATGTCGAGGCGCTGCGGGCCGCGGCGCGCGATCTCGTCGCCCGGCACGAGGTGCTGCGGACCATCTATCCGGAGGTCGACGGCGAGGGCTACCAGCTGGTCCTGCCGGTCGATGATCCGCGCGCGGTGCCGGAGCTGGCACTGGTCGATATTCAGGTCGCCGAGATTCCGGAGCGGGTGGCCGAAATCGTCGGCGCGGGTTTCGATGTCACGAGCGCGCCGCCGATTCGATTGCGGCTCTTGCGGATTGCGCCGCAGGAGCATGTGCTCGTCGCGACCGTGCACCACATTTCGGCCGATGGTGTGTCCATGGGACCGCTGGCGCGTGACCTGGTCACCGCCTATGCCGAGCGGGCAAATGGCCGGGCGCCGGAGTGGGCGCCGCTCGACGTGCACTACGCCGACTACGCGGTCTGGCAGCGGGAAACCCTCGGCAGCGAGGACGATCCGGAATCGCTACTGGCGCAACAGATTTCGTACTGGCGTGAGACGCTCGACGATCTGCCGGACGAGCTGGTACTGCCCAGCGATCGCCCCCGCCCGCCCGTCGCCTCCTACCGGGGTGGCACCTTCGGCTTCCGAATCAGCGATGAGGTGTACGCGGCGGCTCGGCGCATGGCCGACACCCGCAACACCACCCTCTTCATGGTCGTGCACTCGGCGCTGGCGGTATTGCTGGCACGGTTGTCCGGCACCCGCGATATCGCCATCGGCACACCGGTGGCCGGGCGCGGTGCGGCCGAACTCGACGATCTCATCGGCATGTTCGTCAACACCCTGGTACTGCGCACCGATATCGACCCCGCCATCAGCTTCGAGGAGCTGCTGAAGCAGGTGCGCGACAACGATGTTCGCGCCTTCGGCCACGTAGATGTGCCGTTCGAACGCCTGGTGGAACTGCTCGATCCGGCGCGCTCACAGGCCCGCAATCCGCTGTTCCAGGTCATGCTGGCCTTCCAGAATATGGCTCCGACCCGACTGGAACTGCCCGGGCTGAGCGTGGCGGGTGCGGATCTGGAGATCCCGTTCGCCAAGTTCGACCTGCAGCTCACCATGGCCGAATCGTACGACGAGCGCGGCGACGCCAGCGGGCTGGCGGCCGAATTCTCTTATGCCCTGGACCTTTTCGACGAGTCTACGGTCGCGGTGTTCGCCGAGCGCTTCGAACGGATACTGGCGGCGGTCAGCACCGATCCCGGTGCGCCGGTCGGCGATATCGCCCTCTTCGACGCCGCCGAACGCCAGCGCGTGGTGCGCGATTGGAATGCCACCGGATTCGATCTGGAGGCGGCCGTCGGTCTGCCGGAAGGCATTTCGCCGACGCTGGTCTCGATGTTCGACGCGCAGGCGGCGGCCACCCCCGATGCCGTCGCACTGGTCTTCGAGGACGAGTGGCTCACCTACCGCGAATTGCAGCAGCGGGCCAATCGTTTGGCGCGCAGGCTCATGATGGGCCAGTTCGCGCTGGAGCCGGAAGCCCTGGTGGCCCTTGCCATTCGGCGCTCCACCGAGCTCGTGGTCGCCATGTACGCGGTGGTGCAGGCGGGCGCGGCGTATGTGCCGATCGATCCGGATCAGCCCCTCGATCGGATCGGCCACATTCTCGAAACCGCGCAGCCGCGGATGATCCTGACCACGTACGCGGATGATTTCGCCGCCGGGCGGACCATCACCACGCTGAAGGTGGAGGATCTGGAGCAGGCGGCACAGGGCCTGGACGGTGCGCGGATCACCGATGCCGAGCGCAATCAGCCACTGCGGCCGGACAATACGGCGTACGTGATCTTCACATCCGGTTCGACGGGTAAGCCCAAGGGTGTGGCGGTCAGCCACCGCGCGATCGTGAACCGCCTGGTGTGGATGCAGGCGCAGTACCGGCTCACCGCCGAAGACGCTGTGCTGCAGAAGACTCCGGCCACCTTCGACGTGTCGGTATGGGAGTTCTTCTGGCCCTTGCAGGCCGGTGCGCGCCTGGTGGTCGCCAAGCCGGACGGGCATCGCGACCCGGCCTATCTGGCGCAGATCATTGCCGAACAGGGCATCACCACAGCGCATTTCGTGCCGTCCATGCTCTCGGTCTTCGTGAGCACACTCGGCGGTTCGGGGGCCTCCGGACTGCGGCTGCGGCAGGTATTCGCCTCCGGTGAGGCGCTGCCGGGTGGCACCGCGCAGAAGCTGCGCGAGCTGACCGGCGCGCGGGTACACAATCTGTACGGTCCCACCGAAGCCGCGGTCGACGTCACCTATCACGAGGTGACCTCGGCCGATACGGTCTCGGTGCCGATCGGTGCGCCCGTCTTCAATACCCGGGTGTACGTGCTGGATTCGCGGCTCAACCCGGTGCCGGTGGGCGTCGCGGGTGAGCTGTATCTGGCGGGCGTGCAGTTGGCGCGCGGCTATGTGGCGCGGCCGGATCTGACCGCGGACCGGTTCGTGGCCGATCCGTTCGAGCACGGCGCCCGCATGTACCGCACCGGCGACCTGGTGAAGTGGGATACCGAGGGTGAGCGCTCCGCCTCCCCGCGCTTGGAGTACCTGGGGCGCACCGACTTCCAGGTGAAGCTGCGCGGTCTGCGCATCGAACTGGGTGAGATCGAGGCGGCGCTGCTGGCGCGGCCGGAGGTCACCCAGGCCGTGGTCGTGGTGCGCGCGGACGCACACGCGGGCGATCAGTTGATCGGCTACGTGGTGGCCGGTAACGAGCGCAGCGGCGATCTCGCCGATGAGCTGAAATCCGCTCTGGCGCAAATACTTCCGTCGTACATGGTGCCGTCCGCGCTGCTGGTGCTGGACGAGTTCCCGCTCAATGCCTCCGGCAAGCTGGATCGAAAGGCGCTGCCCGCACCGGTTTTCGAGGCCAAGACGTTCCGCGCTCCGGCCACCCCCATCGAGGAGATCGTGGCGGGTGTCTTCGCCGATCTGCTCGGCACCGACCGGGTGGGCTCGGATGACGACTTCTTCGACCTGGGCGGTAATTCGCTGATCGCTACCCGGGCGGTGGCACGGGTGAACGAGGCCCTGGACACCAATGTGGCTGTGCGCGAACTGTTCGAGACCTCTACGGTCTCCGGACTGGCCGCGCGCATCGTCCCGGGCACGGGTGCGGGCGCCCGTCCGCCGCTGATCGCGGGGGAGCGGCCCGCGCGGGTGCCGCTCTCGCTGGCGCAGCAGCGCATGTGGGTGCTGAACCAGTTCGATCCGGATTCCCCGGCCTACAACATCCCCATGGCCATCCGCCTGCAGGGCGCACTCGATGTGCCCGCGCTGCGCCAGGCCGTCGAGGATGTGCTGACCCGGCACGAGGTGCTGCGCACCCGCTATCCGGAGTCGGCGCCGGGCGCGTCCGCCTACCAGGACATTCTGTCGGTGGCCGAGGTGCTGCCCGCCGGTCTCGAGGTGGAGCGGGCGCAGGACATCGGCGCGCGCGTCGGCGAACTGGTTTTCACCGGATTCGATGTGGCACAGCGGGTTCCGGTGCGAGTGCGGCTCATTACCGGTGATGATCCGGACGATTACCTGCTGGTCCTGGTGGCGCATCACATCTCCGCCGACGGGGCCTCCATGGCTCCGCTGGCACGCGATCTCATGACCGCCTACCTGGCACGCGCCGCCGGGCAGGACCTGAACTGGACACCGCTGCCGGTGCAGTACGCCGATTTCGCGGTGTGGCAGCGCGCGGTGGTCGGGGTGGATTCGGACGAGAACTCCCCGGCCGCAAGTCAATTGGCGTTCTGGCGGGAGCAGCTGGCCGGCCTGTCGCCGACCCCGAGCCTGCCGCTGGACCGCCCGCGCACCCCCGCCTCCACCATGGCGGGCGCGTTCCTGGACTTCAGCCTGCCCGCCGAGGTGCACGCCGGATTGAATCGTATTGCGCGCCAACATAACGCGTCTCTATTCATGGTGGTGCACGCGGCCGTCGCGGCCTGGCTGGCGCGATTGTCCGGCAATGGTGACGTGGTGATCGGCACCGCGGTGGCGGGTCGTGGTGAACGCGCGCTGGACGATCTGGTCGGCATGTTCGTCAATACCCTGACGCTGCGCACCCAGGTCGATATCGCCGCACCGTTCGACGCGCTGGTGGCACAGGCCCGGGAGACCGACCTGAACGCCTTCGCCAATGCCGATGTGCCGTTCGAGCGGGTCTCGGAGGTGGCGGCCGCGGGCCGTACCGCCGCGAATCCGCTACTGCAGGTGGTGCTTTCACTGCAAAACACCGAGACTCCGGTGCTGGAGCTGCCCGGGCTGCGGGTGTCCGCCATCGATACCGAATTGGCGGCGGCCAAATTCGATCTGCAGATCAGTATGGAGCCGCAGCCCGGTGCGGACGGCGCGCTCGGTGATCTGGATGTCATCTTCGCTTACGCCACAGACCTTTTCGACGAGGCGACGGTCGATGCCTTCGGGCAGGTGCTGGAGCGGATTCTCACCGCCGTGGCGGCCGATCCGCATCTCGCGGTCGCCGATCTCGACCTGCTCGGCGCACCGGAAACCGGTGTGGCACAGCAGGTATCGATGGAGCCCGAACCGACGAGCCCGACCACCCGCGGTGCGGCGCTCACCCAGGTGCTGACCACCGCGGTCGAGGACGATCCGGACGGTCCGGCCCTGGCATGGGGCGACGAGGCCGTGACCTACCAGGAACTCGACGCCCGGTCCTCGCGACTGGCTCGCGTGCTCATCGCGCACGGCAGCGGTCCGGGCACCGGTGTGCTGGTGCATCTGGCGCGCGGTGTGGAGCAGGCCGTGGCCACCTGGGCGGTGCTCAAGGCCGGTGCCATGCTGGTGCCCCTGGCGGCCTCCGCCGCGCCCGGCCTGGATGTGAAGGTCGGTGTGACAAGCGGTTTCGCCCCGGCGACCGCCGTCGGGATCGAATGGCTGGTGCTGGACGATCCGGAGGTGGCAGCGCAGATCTCGGCCGAATCCAAGCGTCCGGTCACCTATGCCAGCCGCACCCGGGCGCTGCGCGGCGATGACGCGGCGTATGTCGCGGGCGGTGCGGTACTGACCTATGACGGGTTGGCCGCCACCGCCGATCGGGTGCGCACCGCAACCGGGCTCACCTTCGAGTCCCGGACGCTGCACACCGGTGCACCGGACGCGGCGCTCGCGCTTGTGGAGCTGGTCTCAGCCGGTGTGGTCGGTGCATCAGTGGTGCTGGCGGACACCGCGTTCGAGCTGTCTGAGGCATTGGCCGATGAATGGGTCACGCACCTGTTCGCCGATCGCTCCGGCATGGTCGATCTCGGTGCGGACACCCCGGATGACCTGCAGGCCTTGATTCTGCCCGAAGCCGCACAGGGAAATGCTTCGGAAAACGTGATCACACTGGTCATTCCGGGTATGCCAGCCGTTCACCAGTAGTAAGAGAGGTAGCGGGCCGTCGTCCCAGACGGTCCGCTCCGCTGTGTCCTGAATCGCCCCTGATTATTCGCAATCACCGGTTATCCTCCGACTGTTAGCGAAGAAAGGCGGCACCGCTCCACGTCCCCAACTCGGTTCGGGGTGCGGCGGGACCGCCCGGGTTACTGGATAGGTCGGGACAATTTCATGATTCGGGGCGGGGAACGGCACTGCGAAATTCCAGCGGTGCCGGCATGACCCATATGGTTCGCGCACGGTCGAGCCGGAATCGGCGGCAGCGCATAACCACACTGCCGCAGCTCATCTACAGCGCTGTCGAGATCGATCCGGACGGGATCGCGCTGATACTGGCCGACGCCGCCGGCACCCTCGCACGGCTGAGCTATGCCGAACTCGACGAGCGGTCTACCCGCCTTGCTCATCTGTTGATCGAGCGGGGCGTGGGTCCGGAGGATCTGGTCGCGGTAGCCATTCCGCGTTCGGTCGAGTCCGTGGTCGCGGTGTGGGCGGTTGCCAAGACCGGTGCCGGATTTGTCCCGGTTGATCCGAATTATCCGGCCGATCGCGTACTGCACATGGTCACCGATTCCCGTGCCGTGCTCGGACTGACGATTGCCGAGAAGCACGCAGCCCTCCCGGCCACGGTGCCCTGGCTGGCCCTCGACAGTGCCGAATTCGCCGATGCCCTACCGGGTTTCCCGGCCGAGATGATCATCAATGCGGATCGGGTGCGCCCACTGCGCGGCGAGCACCCCGCGTATGCCATCTACACCTCGGGTTCGACCGGCCTGCCCAAGGGCGTCCTGGTCACCCATGCGGGACTCGCGAATCTCTGTGCGGAACAGCGCGTACAGTTCGATCTCACCTCGGAATCACGGGTGCTACAGGTGGCTTCGCCCTCCTTCGACGCCTCGGTCTTCGAACTGCTCATGGCACTGGGGTCGGCGGCGACGCTGGTCGTTGCCGCGCCGGAGGTCTATGGCGGTGCGGATCTGGGCGCGCTGCTGGCGCGGGAGTGCGTCAGCCATGCGGTGATCACGCCGTCCGTACTGGCCTCATTGGACCCGAGCGGACTCGATCAGCTGCGGGTAGTGCTGGCGGCCGGTGAGGCGTGCCCACCGGAACTGGTGCGGCGCTGGGCAGTCGAAGGCGAACGCCGCCTGCTCAATGGCTATGGTCCGACCGAGACCACCATCTGGACCAATTGCGCGGAGCTGTTCCCGGACCGGCCGGTCACCATCGGCGCGGCCATTCGCGGTGCGGTCGTACACGTGCTGGATGAGCGGCTGCGGCCGGTGCCATCCGGGGAGCCGGGTGAACTGTATGTGGCGGGTGCGCTGCTCGCGCGCGGATACCACGGGCGGTCGGAGCTCACCGCGGCGCGGTTCGTGGCTGATCCGTTCGAGGGCAATGGTTCTCGGCTGTACCGCACCGGTGATCTGGTGCGCTGGACCTCCGATGGTGAGCTGGAGTATCTGGGGCGTAATGACTTCCAGGTGAAGATCCGCGGTCTGCGGATCGAGCTCGAGGAGATCGACGCGGTATTGGCCGGGCACGAGTCGGTCGATTTCGCGGTGACCGTCGGACATGAACTCGACAGTGGCGCAACGGTACTGGTCTCCTACGTGCATGGAGCCGAACTGGCCGCCGGACACGAAGCCGAATTGATCGAGCTGGCCGAAAGCCGCTTGCCCGCGCATATGGTGCCTGCGGCGGTCACCGTATTGGAGCGGATTCCGCTGACTCCCGTCGGCAAGTTGGATCGCGCCGCATTGCCCGCCCCGGTGCTACCCACGACCGCGTACCGGGCACCGGAAACCGCTGTGCAGCAGACCATTACCAATGTGCTGGCGCAGGTGCTGCCCGTGCGGCGGATCGGTCTGGACGACGATCTCTTCGCACTCGGCCTGGACAGCATTACCGCCATTCAGATCGTGTCGCGCGCACGGGCGCACGGGGTGGTGTTCAAACCCAAGGATCTGTTCGCGAATCGCACCGTGGCCGCGCTCGCCGAAATCGCCACTGTCACAGTGGAATCAGTGGCGGTACCCGAGGCTGTCACCGGTCCGCTGGTGCGGCTCGGCGAGACCGAGCTGGAGCGACTACGCCGGACCTACCCGGCCATGTCCGATATCTGGCCGCTCACGCCCCTGCAGTCGGGCATGCTGTTCCACGCGCTGCTGGCCGAATCCTCGGTCGACGCGTACATGACGCAGTTCAGCGTCGATCTGGGCGGCGATATCGATATCGCGCGGTTGCACGCGGTCGCGCAGGCCGTACTGGACCGGCATGTGAATCTGCGCGTGGTGTTCGCCCAGGATGCGCAGGGCGATCCGATCCAGGTCGTCCTGGATGAAGTCGAAGTGCCTTGGCGCTACCTGGATCTCGGCGAGAGTGAACCCCATGAGCCGGTCGCCAAAACCGCGTGGTTGATGGCCGCGGACCTGGCCGCGCACTTCGATATGGCCGCCGGGCCGCTACTGCGCTTCACCCTGGTGCGCATCGCGCCCGACCGATACCGGCTGTGGGTCACAAGCCATCACATCCTGCTCGATGGCTGGTCGCTGCCGCTGCTCATGCAGGATATGTTCGCGCTCTACGCCCTGAACGGCGAGACGGAGGCGCTGCCGCCGCCACGCTCGTACCGCGACTATCTGGCCTGGCTCGCGGGACAGGATCAGGACGCCGCCAGGGCCGCGTGGCGGGACGCGCTCGACGGGTTCACCGAGCCGTCGCCACTCGCACCGGTGGATCGATCACGCGAAATCTCCGCCGGTATAGGCGAATTCGGCTTCGAACTCACCGCCGAGGAGACCGCCGCGCTGGGCCGGGTGGCCACCGAGACCGGCGTCACCCTGAATACGATCGTGCAGGCCGCCTGGGGTCTGCTCATCGGGCGCGGCACCGATCGCGACGATGTGGTCTTCGGTGCGACCGTCTCCGGTCGCCCGCCGCAACTGGCGGGGATCGAGACCATGATCGGCCTGTTCCTCAATGCCATTCCGGTCCGGGTGCGCCTGCACCCCGCCGACACCCTCACCGAGGTATTGCGCCGGCTCCAGGATGAACAGGCCGCGCTGCTGGACCACCACTATCTGGCTCTCGGCGAGATTCAGGAAATCGCCGGTGTCGACGGCATATTCGACTCGCTGGTGGTCTTCGCCTCCTTCCCGGTCGATGCCGCGGCCCTGGATCATGCCGCCGCGCCGATCGACGAGGTCGGGCTGCTCGGCACCGCCGCGGTCAATGGCACGCACTATCCGATCACGGTCATGGTGACGCCCGGCAAAACGCTCCGGGTCAACCTCAAGTACCTGCGGGACCTGTTCGACGAGCCCGCCGCCGAGGCGCTCGCCCGGCGATTCGCACTGCTGCTCAACCGATTCGGAGCCGAACCGCGGGCGCGGGTCGCCGAGGTGGACGCGCTCATCGACAGCGAGCGCACGGCGCTGGCCGAGGTGAACGCCACCGAAGTGGCCGAGCTGCTGGATGATTCGACGCTGCTCACCCTTTTCGACGCGCAGGTGGCGCGGACGCCGTTCTCGAACGCGGTGATATTCGAGGACCGCGCGCTGACGTATACAGAACTGGATACTCGCTCGCGGAAACTCGCACGGGAGCTGACACTGCGGGGCGTCGGGACCGAATCGCGGGTCGCGGTGGCGATGCGGCGGGGTATCGATCTGGTCGTGGCCATCTACGCGGTACTGCGCGCCGGCGGTGCGTATGTGCCGGTCGATCCGGATCATCCGGCCGAACGCAATGAGTATGTGCTGGCAAGTGCGGCACCGGTCTGTGTGCTGACCCGCAGCGGTGATGGTTTCGAAACCGATTCGGGTGTACCGCTTTTCCTGGTCGACGCGCTCGCGGGTGCGGCGTCGATCGATTTCGTCGGATCGGCTCGGGTGCGCCCGGACAATGCCGCCTATGTCATCTACACCTCGGGCTCGACCGGCCGGCCCAAGGGCGTGGTGATCACGCATCGGCAGATGGCCAATCAATTCCGCTGGGCGCAGCGTACGTACCCGCACGGTGCCGGTGATGTGGTGCTGCACAAGACGCCGATCACCTTCGACATCTCCACGTGGGAGTTGTTCTGGCCGTTGCAGACCGGCGCGACGGTGCTGATCGCGGAGCCGGACGGGCATCGTGATCCCGCCTATATCGCGCGGATGATCGGCGAATGCGGCGTCACCTCGGTGCATTTCGTGCCGTCCATGCTGGAGGCGTATCTCGACGGCCCGGCCGCGAGCAATCCCGGGCTGCGCTGGGTGTTCGCCGCCGGTGAGGCGCTGTCGGCGCAGACGGCGGGCAAGTTCGCCGCCGTGCTGCCGGGGACGGACCTGGTGAACTGGTACGGCCCGGCGGAGGCCACGGTCGTCACCGCGCATCCCGCCGAAAGGGCTGCGGGCGTGGCGGTTCCGATCGGCAGCCCGGTGGCCAATACCCGTGTGCACGTGTTGGACCGGCAGTTGCGGCCGGTGCCATTCGGTGCCGCCGGTGAGTTGTATGTGGCCGGAGTGCAGCTGGCGCGCGGGTATTCGGGTGCGGCCGGGCTCACCGCGGAGCGTTTCGTCGCACATGCGGACGGTACGCGGCTGTACCGCACCGGTGATGTGGTGCGGTGGATCGCCGACCCCGCCGGAATCGGCCATGCGCTGGAGTACCTGGGCCGCAGTGACTTCCAGGTCAAGCTGCGTGGTCAGCGCGTCGAGCTCGGTGAGATCGAGACGGTGCTGTTGAGTCACCCGGCGGTGCATCGTGCCGCGGTCAGTCTGGTGCGTGCCGCGACCGGTGACCGGCTCGTCGCGTATCTCGTTCTCGAATCCGAGTCTGTGGCAACAGATTCGGAAGTCCTCGAGCATGCTCGCGCGTCGCTACCGTCCTATATGGTGCCCGCCACCGTCGTGCGCTTGGCTGCCATGCCGCTCAATGCCAGCGGCAAACTGGACCGGAAAGCCCTGCCGGAACCCGAATTTCAGGCCCGCGCCTACCGGGCACCGTCCTCACGCGCCGAACGTTCCGTGGCCGAGGTGTTCTCGGTCGTACTCGGCGTAGCGACCGTCGGAGCCGACGATGACTTCTTCGAACTCGGCGGCAATTCGCTCAGCGCCACCCAGGTGGTGGCCCGGCTCGGTGGCGCGCTGGGAGCGCGCGTGCCACTGCGCGCCCTGTTCGATACGCCGACCGTCTCGGGACTGTCGGAATATATTGCACAGCAGGTGGATTCGTCCTACGCGCCACTGCGTCCGATGCGGCGGCCGGAACTGATTCCGCTGTCGTACGCGCAGCAGCGCATGTGGTTCCTGAACCGTTTCGACACCGCCGCGGGCACCTACAACCTGCCCTCCGCGCTGCGCATCGCCGGTCCGCTCGATGTACCCGCCCTGCGTGCGGCCGTGCGCGACCTCATCGAGCGGCACGAGGTACTCCGCACCGTCTACCCCGAGCAGGACGGCGTCGGGCATCAGCTGGTGCTGGCCGTAGACGATCCGGCCGCCATGCCCTCGGTGCCCATGGTCGATGTCCGCGAGGAGAACATTGTGGCGGCGGTGGCCGAGACCGCCATTGCCGGATTCGATGTGACGATCGCGCCGCCGCTGCGAGTTCGCCTGCTGCGCTTGGGCATTGATGATCATGTACTGGTGTGTGTGGTGCACCATATCGCCGGAGACGGTTTCTCCGCCGGACCGCTCACCCGTGATCTCATGACGGCCTACCTGAGCCGCATGCAGGGGCTGGACCCACAGTGGACGCCACTGCCGGTGCAGTACGCCGACTACGCGCTCTGGCAGCGCGAAATCCTCGGCGACGACACCGATTCGGAGTCCCTGCTCGCGCGCCAGCTCGACTTCTGGCGTACCTCTCTCGCGGGTCTGCCCGATCAGCTGGAGCTACCCGGCGACCGCCCCCGGCCGGCGGTGTCCACCAGCAACGGCGGGACCGTGCTGTTCGAGATCGATGCGGCGGTGCACGCCGGATTGCATCGAATCACGCAGGAGCACAATGCGACCCTGTTCATGGTGTTGCACGCGGCCCTGGCCACCTTGCTCGCCAGGCTCTCGGGTACCCGCGATATCGCCATCGGCGCACCGATCGCGGGCCGTGGCGCGGCCGAACTCGATGATCTGATCGGCATGTTCGTCAATACCCTGGTGCTGCGCGCCGAGGTGGACCCGGCCGCCGGATTCACCGATCTGCTCGCCGCCGTGCGACATACCGATCTCGCGGCCTTCGAACATGCCGATGTGCCATTCGAACGGATTGTGGAGCTGCTGGACCCGCCCCGTTCGCAGGCGCGGCATCCACTGTTCCAGGTCTCGCTCACCCTGCAGAATCTGGCGCGGGCCGAGCTCTCGCTGCCGGAGATGTCGGTCTCCGCTGTGGAGCTGGATCTGCCGGTGACCAAGTTCGACCTGGATCTGACCATGGTCGAGATTGCCGAAGGGGGTGTGCAACAGGGCATCTCGGCGTCCTTCACGTATGCTACCGATCTGTTCGACGCCGCCACGGTGCAGCGATTCGCGGAGCGTTTTGTGCGCCTGCTGGAGGCTGTCACCCGCGCGCCGGAGCTTCCGCTCGGCGAGCTGCCGATCCTCGATGTCGACGAATATGACCGGCTGACAAGGGTTTCCGCCCCGGAACTCATTCACACCACGACCCTGCTACCCGACCTGCTCACCAAGGGCGTGGCCCTGGGCCGGGACCGGACCGCCGTGCGCTGGCAAGGCCGCTCATTCACCTACGGTGAACTCGACGACTACTCATCGCGGCTGGCGCGGGTATTGATCTCGCGCGGTATCGGCCCGGAATCGGTTGTGGCACTGGCCATCAGCCGCTCCTACGACATGATCGCCGCGGTCTGGGCGGTGGCCAAGACGGGCGGCGCGTATGTGCCCGTCGATCCCGTCTACCCGGTCGACCGGATTCGGCATATGGTCACCGATTCGGGCGCGACGGTGGGGCTCACCCGAGCCGAGTTCGCAGTGGCCCTACCCGGTGACCTGGAGTGGCTGGCCCTCGACGATCCCACTGTCGAACGGCTCTGCGCCGTCGAATCGCCCGCCGCCCTGACCGATACGGACCGGCTCGCGCCACTGCGGCCACAGCATCCCGCCTACGTGATCTACACGTCCGGATCCACGGGCCTGCCCAAGGGCGTGACCGTCACCCACACCGGTCTGGGCCCACTGGTCCGGCACGCGGTCGAATTGTGCGCTGTGGCAGCTCAGCATCGCTTCCTGCACGTCTGCTCGCCGAGCTTCGACCAGTCCGTGGAGGAGTGGCTGTACACCTTCTCCGTCGGTGCGACCCTGGTGATCGTGCCACCGGGTGTGGTCGGCGGTGCGGAGCTGGCCGAACTGCTGCACACCGAACGGGTTACGCACACCATGATCACCCCGGCCATGCTGGGCACGGTCGATCCGGCCGGACTGGACGCGCTGGAGGTGGTGGCCACGGGCGGTGAGGCCACCAGCGCCGAACTCGTGGCCAAATGGCAGCCGGGCCGCCGTTACCTGAACAGCTACGGTCCGACCGAGGTGACCATCACCTCGACCTTCGCGAATCTCGGTGGAGACCAGCGGATTACGATCGGCGCGCCCATCCCCGGCGTATCCGCGCTGGTGCTGGACGAGCGCCTGCGCCCGGTACCGCCGGGGGTCGCGGGTGAGCTGTACCTGACCGGTGCGGCGCTGGCGCGGGGCTACCGGGGCCGCGCCGGACTTACCAGTGAGCGTTTCGTGGCCTGCCCGTGGGGCGGGCCGGGGACCCGTATGTACCGCACCGGTGACCTGGTTCGCTGGGTTCCGGCCGGGGCCGAGTGGGAACTGGAGTACCTGGGGCGCACCGACTTCCAGGTGAAGATCCGCGGCTACCGTATCGAACTCGGCGAGATCGACGCCGTCCTCTCCGGGCACCCCGATATCGATTTCGCGGTGACGCTCGGCCGTGAGAATGCCTCCGGCGCAACCATATTGGTCTCCTACGTGCTGGGAACAACGACCGAGGCGCGATTGCGCGAGTACGCGAGCCGGTATCTGCCCGCGCATATGGTGCCCGCCGCCATCGTGGTCCTGGACGAGGTCCCGCTCACCCCGGTCGGCAAGCTGGACCGGCGCGCGCTACCGGAACCCGAACTGGCGCAACGGGAATACCGCGCACCGCAGACACCGATCGAAGAGTCCGTCGCGGATGTCTTCGCCGAGGTGCTCGGGGTTCCGCGGGCCGGCCGCGATGACGACTTCTTCGAACTGGGCGGAAATTCGCTCATCGCCACCCAATTGGTGGCGCGGCTCGGAGCGGCGCTGGACACCCGGGTGCCGGTGCGCGTGGTATTCGAGGCCACCACCGTCATGGCGCTCGGGGCCTTCCTGGCGGCGCAATCGGGAAGCGGCAGTCGTATTCCGCTGGCGGCTCGGGTACGGCCGCAACGGATTCCGCTCTCGCTCGCCCAGCAGCGCATGTGGTTCGTCAACCAGTTGGATACCACCAACTCGGCCTACAACGTGCCCGCCGTGCTGCGCCTGCAAGGTGAACTCGACACCGCCGCACTGCGATCGGCCGTGCGCGATGTGATGGAGCGGCACGAATCTCTGCGCACGGTGTATCCGGAGACGGACGGTATCGCGCACCAGGTGGTGCTGCCCATCGATCGAGCGGTACCCAACCTGACCGCCGAGCCGGTCGAGGCGGAGGTACTGCTGGAGCGGGTGACCGCCGAGCTCACCGCCGGATTCGATGTCACCTCCGAAGTTCCCCTGCGGGCCAAGCTGTTCCGGGTCGAATCGACCGGTGACCCCGAGCATGTGGTCATGTTCGTGGCCCATCACATCAGCGCGGACGGCTGGTCCATGGGCCCGCTCGCCCGCGATGTCATGACCGCCTATCTGGCGCGCGCCCAGGGCAACGCGCCCTACTGGATGCCACTGCCGGTGCAGTACGCCGATTTCACGCTGTGGCAGCGGGAGGTGCTGGGCGCGGAATCCGATCCGGAGAGCGTGATCTCGACGCAGACCGCCTACTGGCGCACGGCGCTCGCCGGACTACCCGACGAGCTGAACCTGCCCGCCGATCGACCCCGTCCGCCGCGGCAGTCCTTCGCGGGTGGGCAGGTCGTCTTCCGGATCGACGCCGAGCTACAACAGCGCCTGCGCACACTGGCGCGGGCGCGGCAGGCCACGCTGTTCATGGTGGTGCACACCGCCCTGGCCGCCTTCCTGGCAAGGCTGTCCGGCACCGACGACATTGTCATCGGCACGCCGGTGGCCGGTCGCGGTGAGGCCGAACTCGACGACATGATCGGAATGTTCGTCAACACACTGGTACTGCGCACCCGGGTGCCGGGTGAACTGAGTTTCGCCGAACTCCTGGTACGGACGAAGGAGGCCGATCTGGCGGCCTTCGCGCATGCCGACCTGCCCTTCGAACGTCTGGTGGAGCTGCTCAATCCGGAGCGCTCCACCGCCCGCAATCCACTGTTCCAGGTCATGCTGTCGTTCGAGAACCTGGACGACAACACCTTCGAACTACCCGGATTGCGCATTGCCGCAGTCGATTCCGGTGTGCAGACTTCACAGTTCGACCTCTCGCTCACCGTGCGGGAGACCTCGGACGACACCGGTATGGATGCGGTATTCACCTATGCCAGTGACCTTTTCGACCACGCCACGGTGCAGGAGTTCGCGCGGCGCTTCACCCGGCTGCTCCAGGCCATCACCCAGCGCGGTGACACCCAGGTCGGCGATCTGTCCCTTCTCACCGATGATGAACATCATCTGCTCACCACCGTGCACGCCGATGAGGTGATGGCCACCGCGCTGCTGCCCGAACTGCTCACCGCCGGAATCGATCTGGGGCGGGATCGCGTTGCCATTCGCTATCGCGGCCACTCGATCGGCTACGGCGAACTCGACGACTACACCTCGCAGCTCGCGCGCGTACTCATCGCACGTGGTGTGGGACCGGAAAAGCTTGTCGCGGTGGCCTTCCCGCGCTCCTTCGAAATGGTCGCCGCGGTCATCGCCATCGCCAAGGCCGGCGGTGCGCATGTGCCCGTCGATCCCGCGTACCCTGCCGACCGG
The DNA here is from genome assembly GCF_009649815.1 of Nocardia sp. SYP-A9097. Lineage (GTDB taxonomy): Bacteria > Actinomycetota > Actinomycetes > Mycobacteriales > Mycobacteriaceae > Nocardia. The sequence continues at coordinate 113,399 of NZ_WJIC01000020.1, read as the reverse complement.
GTCCGGCACATGATCACCGATTCCGGTGCGGTACTGGGCATTACGGGTTCGGCGCACCGCGACGGCCTGCCGGGCGGGGTGGACTGGCTGTGCCTGGACGACGCCGCCATCGACGGGGAGTGCCTGCGCCAGTCCCCGGCACCGATCACCGACGCGGATCGTCTCGCCCCACTGCGCATGCGGCATCCCGCGTATGTCATCTACACCTCGGGCTCCACCGGCCTGCCCAAGGGCGTCACCGTCACCCATGCCGGACTCGGCGGGCTCGCCGATCACGCGGTGGCCAGATACCGCCTGCTCGCCGAACATCGCATGCTGCACATCTGCTCGCCGAGCTTCGATCCGTCGGTGCTGGAATGGGTGTGCGCGTTCTACACCGGCGCGACGCTGGTGATCGTGCCCGCGGAGATCATGGGCGGGCCCGAACTCGGCGAGGTCATTCGCGCCGAACGGGTGACGCACGCGGTGCTGACCCCGGCGGTGCTCGGCACCCTGGACCCCGCCGATCAGGACCGACTGCGCATGCTGTCGGTCGGCGGCGATGTGACCACACCCGAGCTACTGGCCAAATGGGAGCCGGGCCGGGATTACCACAATGCGTACGGCCCGACCGAGACCACCATCATCTCGACCTACGCGCGCCTGTCACCGGGCCGCCGGATCACCATCGGCCAACCGGTGCACGGCATGTCGGCGCTGGTGCTGGACTCGCGTTTGAATCCGGTGCCGCCGGGCGTCGCGGGTGAGCTGTATCTGGCCGGTGGCGCGCTGGCACGCGGCTACCGCAATCGCAGCGGGCTGACCGCGGAGCGATTCATCGCCAATCCGTGGGGCAAGCCAGGATCCCGCATGTACCGCACCGGCGATGTGGTGCGCTGGTACGCCGACCCGGCCGAGCGCGACGCGGATCAGACTGTGCCGCAGTCGAAATGGGAGCTCGAATACGTCGGGCGCTCGGATTTCCAGGTGAAGATTCGCGGCTTCCGTATCGAACTCGGCGAGATCGACGCCGTACTCGGAAAGCACGCGGACGTGGACTTCGTCATCACCCTCGGCCGCGAGAATGCCGCCGGTGCAACGGTTCTCGTCTCCTATGTGCTGGGCGTGCCCGGCCGCGCACCGGAGCCGGAGCGACTGCTCGAATTCGCCGCGGCCAGCCTGCCGTCGCATATGGTACCCGCGGCCATCGTGCTACTCGACGAGGTGCCGCTGACCCCGGTCGGCAAACTGGATCGCAAGGCGCTACCGGAACCCATACTGGCACAACGGGAGTACCGCGCACCGGCCTCCGCGCAGGAGGAGACCGTCGCGGCCGCCTTCGCCGAGGTGCTCGGATCGGAGCGGGTCGGCCGGGACGACGATTTCTTCTCCCTCGGCGGAACCTCGCTGCTGGCAACGCAGGTGGTGAGCCGGTTGCGCAAGCTGACCGGCGCACAGGTCATGGTCGCGTGGTTCTTCACCGATCCGACCGTGGCGAGCCTCGGCGCGCGGATCGCGGCGGCCCTGGACAGCGCTACCGAGACGGGCGCTACCGACGAGGGCGATGCCGCATTGCGGGTCGTACTGCCCATTCGCGCCACGGGCACGCGCACGCCGCTGTTCTGTGCCCCGCCCATGGCCGGAATGTCCTGGTGCTACGCAGGTTTGGCGCGCTACCTGCCCGAGGACCAGCCGATTCTGGGTCTGCAATCCCCGGCCTTGACCGAGCCCGGCTACTGGCCGGAATCGCTCACCGAGGTCGCGCGCCGCTATGTCCTGGAGATGCGGGCTATCCAGCCACACGGCCCGTACCGGGTGCTCGGCTACTCGCTCGGCGGCACCCTGGCCCAGGCCATTGCCACCGAACTCCGGGCGCAGGGGGAGCGGACCGATGTCCTGGCCATCCTGGACGCCTACCCGGATGCGGATATGTCCGACTTCCGCACCGCGCTGCGGGACGAGTTCATCGCACTCGGCGTCCAGGACTTCCCGGAGGGCGACCTCCAAGAACTCGGCGACGACGCCCTGCGGGTCCTGCTCGACGCCATCCCCGCCGATCTCGCGGTGCTCACCCTCGACCGGCTGCGCCGCATCTACCGCGGCGCGGTCCGCACCATCGAACTCGGAGCCGCCTACCGGCCAAGCCTTTTCGACGGCGATATGGAGCTGTTCCGGGCCGAATTCCGGGCGGTGGGGGAGCACCCGCACGGACCCGCCGACTGGCAACCCTTCACCACCGGAGCGATCAACGACCGCCCCGTCCCGGCCACCCATCAGCTCATGGTCGGCACCGAAGCCCTCGCCATTATCGGCCCGGCCCTGGTCGCCCTGCTGGAAGCGGCCGACCGGCGGGCCGAGAGCATCCTCGCCGTATCCGAAGCCGTACTCGCGGCATCCAGCGATCTGTTCGCACCCGGCCCCGACCCGTTCGACCCGCCCGCGAGCGAGGCCGCCGATTGGGCTGTCACGCAGGTACTTCCGATCGTGCAGCCGTTCTCGGCATTCAATGCCGACCAGTCGGTGGGTGCGGTTACGCAGGTACTGCCGGTATTCGCGCCGGACGCGCCCCGTGAACAGCCGGTGCGCGCGATCTCGGACCGGCGCACCGCGGTCGACAATGTCTCGCCGCTGCCGGCCGGTGCCGCGAGCCTGCTGGAATCGGAGCCCGTCGGCGTCTGGGTACGAGCGATCGCCCTCGATATCGCCATCGGCATATCGGGTTCCCGAGTCCGGCGTTCGGTCGCGGGCCTGCGCGATCGGCATCCGGCGCTCTGGGCGCGGTTGCGGCCGGACGGTACCGGGCACGTCCTGGAAATCCCGGTGCGATCGCACTCCGGTGACGCCGTGGTGTGGCGAGTCGATCCGGCCGTCGAGACGGTGGGCGATCCGATCGGGGCCGTCATTCACGCGGCCGCCGCCGAACTCGACCCGGCGACCGGCCACAATATTCGATTCGTGCTGATGGAAGGCGTTGCACCCGACCTGGATCCGAACCTGGACCCCGCCGACCTACCCGGCGCGGTCCTGATCGTGGTCGCCAATGGCCTTGTCGTGGACGACCATTCGTGGCGCACCATCATCGAGGATCTGACCGCCTCCTGGTCGGGCGGCCACGGCGGCACCGTCCCGAGTATCGGCGGCAATCCGGCCGAGCTCGCGCGCGCGGCCGCCGAACTGGCACTGCATCCCGCCACCGTCGGCGAATTGACCTGGTGGCGTATGACATTGGCCGGGACATCGGCGGGTATCGAACCCGACCGCGCGGCGGATCGCGCACGCGGGCGAGTATCGGTCGCCATTACCGGGACCGGTGCCGCCGCCGTCGACGCGGTCGCGCGCCGCTACGCCGCCACCCTCGACGAGGTGCTGCTCACCGCCTTCGCCATCGCGCTCTGGGACGACGACGGCGAATCGGTGCGCGGCACACTGGGTTCGGTGGTCCGGCTACTGGCCGACGGCCGCCGCGACGATCCCGCCGCGGACCACACCGTCGGAGCGTTCAGCACCGCCTACCCGTTCCCGCTCGCCCCGACCGGCGTGGATCACGACGAGGTACGCCGGGGTGGCCCGGCCGCCGGACAGGCCATCCTCCAGATCCGGGACGCGCTGCGCGCGGTCCCATCCCAGGGCGTGGGCTTCGGCCTGCTCCGGCATCTGAACCCCGCGGCCGGCGCGGTACTCGGCGGACTTCCGCAGGGCCGCATCGGTTTCCGCTACCGCGATCTGCGCCCCGCCCGGGTGTATCCGGAAGCGGTCGCCGATGACCTCTTCCTGGATATCACCGTAGACACCACCGCCGACGGCCTGCTCGCCCGCTTCGACTTCGCCGGCGCGGCGCTCGAACTCGACCGGGTCAAGGCCCTTGTCCAGGGGTGGGTACAGGCTTTGGGCGGGCTCGCCGAGCACGGAGAGGGGATCGATCACTAGCATTGCGTCCTTAACACCCGTTTCGACGTGGACGCCCTGTCGTCGGTGTGCCGGAAGGTACCCTGACGTCGCGGTGGCCAGGTAGAGGCGCAGGTCGTGACCACTCCCGATGCCGTAGCACCGGTGTAACACGACCCGGGCCCACCCGATTTCTTCTCGGGATGCACGGGTGGCAGGAGCAACGACGGACAGGATGAGGGACATCTTCATGATTCGGGTGGTCGGGCACCGGCATATCGAGCAACCGGCGGTAATCGCATGACCCGCACCGCTCGCGTACGGCCCACCCGCACCCGGCGGCCCCGCGTTCCCACCCTGCCGCAGCTCATGTCCACCGCCGTCGAGGCCAATCCGGCGGGCGTGGCCCTGATCCTCGCCGATGCCACGGGGACGCTGGCACGGCTGAGCTATGCCGAACTCGACGAGCGGTCTACCCGCCTTGCTCATCTGTTGATCGAGCGGGGCGTGGGTCCGGAGGATCTGGTCGCGGTAGCCATTCCGCGTTCGGTCGAGTCCGTGGTCGCGGTGTGGGCGGTTGCCAAGACCGGTGCCGGATTTGTCCCGGTTGATCCGAATTATCCGGCCGATCGCGTACTGCACATGATCTCGGATTCGCGGGCCGTGCTGGGCCTGACCATCACCGGTAAACGGGGCGCACTCCCCGATTCGGTCGGCTGGCTGGAACTGGACGACGCGGAATTCGCCGAACTCACCCAGGGCTACCCGGCCGAACCGGTCACCAATGCCGACCGCGTGCGGCCGTTGCGCGCGGAGCACCCCGCCTACACGATCTACACCTCGGGTTCGACCGGTCTGCCCAAGGGCGTCGTGGTCACCCACACCGGGCTCTCCGGACTGAGCGAAGAGCAGCGCGAACGATTCCGCATCACCCCGGAATCGCGAGTGCTGCATGTTGCCTCGCCCTCCTTCGACGCCTCGGTCTTCGAAATGCTCATGGCCATCGGATCCGCCGCCGCCTTGGTCGTGGCCGCGCCGGAGGTCTACGGCGGTGAGGATCTGGGCGCGCTGCTGGCCCGCGAGGCCGTCAGCCACGCGGTGATCACGCCGTCCGTGCTGGCCTCGCTGGACCCGAGCGGACTCGATCAACTGCGCGTCGTGCTGGCCGCCGGTGAGGCGTGCCCGCCGGAGTTGGTGCGGCGCTGGGTCGCCCCGATCGCCGACGGCGAGCGACGGTTGCTCAATGGCTACGGGCCCACCGAGACCACCGTGTGGAGTAACGGCGCGGAGCTGTTCCCGGACCGCCCCGTCACCATCGGCGCGGCCATTCGCGGCGCGGTCGCGCACGTCCTGGACGAGCGATTGCGGCCGGTTGCCCCGGGTGTGCCCGGTGAGCTGTATGTGGCCGGAGCGCTGCTGGCGCGCGGCTACCATCGCCGGGCCGAGCTCACCGCGGCACGGTTCGTCGCGAATCCGTTCGAGGACAATGGTTCCCGGCTCTACCGCACCGGCGACCTGGTGCGCTGGACCTCCGGCGGCGAACTGGAGTACCTGGGGCGCAATGACTTCCAGGTGAAGATCCGCGGCCTGCGCATCGAGCTCGAGGAGATCGACGCGGTGCTCGCCGGGCACGCGTCCGTCGACTTCGCGGTCACCGTGGGCCACCAAGTCCAGGACCGCGCAACGGTTCTGGTGTCATACGTGCACCCCGCGCCCGGAGCCACCGTGGATGTGGCGGAGCTGTCCGCGCTCGCCGAGAGCACGCTGCCGCCGCATATGGTGCCCGGCGCGATCATGGTGCTCGACGAGATCCCGCTGACCCCCGTCGGCAAACTGGACCGGGCCGCGCTGCCGCCGCCGGTGATCGAGGCGCGCGCCTACCGGGCCCCGGAAACCCCTGCCCAGCAGACGGTCTCCACCGTCATCGCCGAGGTGCTCAAGGTCGACCGGGTCGGCCTGGACGACGACTTCTTCTCCCTCGGCGTCGACAGCATCACCTCCATCCAGATCGTTTCGCGAGCGCGCGCACAGGGTTTGGCCTTCAAGGCCAAGGATGTATTCGCCGCGCGCACCGTCGAAGGACTCGCCGCGCTCGCCGCGGCGGTGACCCCGGGCGAGGCCGAGGTGCAGCTCGCCACCGGACCGCTCATCGAGGTCTCCGACGCCGATCGCGCACGGCTGCAAGAGCTCTACCCGACCATGTCGGATATCTGGCCGCTCACCCCGCTGCAGTCCGGCATGCTCTTCCACGCGCTGCTCGCGGAGCACTCCGTCGACGCGTACATGACCCAGTTCACCGTCGAACTCTCCGGCGCACTGGACATTCCGCGCCTGCGCGCCGCCGCCCAGGCCATGCTGGACCGGCATGTGAACCTGCGGGTCGCCTTCGCCGAGGACGCTAACGGCAATCCGCTGCAGCTCGTCGTCGACGACCTCGAAGTGCCCTGGCGCTATATGGATCTCGGCGATCGCGACACCGAATCCGCCCCCGCGCGCACCGACTGGCTGATGGCCGCCGAAATGACCGGCCACTTCGATATGCGCTCCGCGCCGCTACTGCGCTTCACCCTGGTGCGCACCGCACCCGAACGCTTCCAGCTCTTCGTCACCAGCCACCACATTCTCCTGGACGGCTGGTCACTCCCGCTGCTCATGCAGGACATGCTGGCCTTCTACGCGCTCGGCGGCGATCCCGCGCTGCTGCCGCCGGTCCGGTCCTACCGCGACTATCTGGCCTGGCTGGCCGCACAGGATCGCGAAGCCGCGCGTGCCGCCTGGCGGGAGGCCCTGGACGGATTCACCGAACCGTCGCCGCTCGCGCCGGTCGACCGATCACGCGAAATCTCCGCCGGTATCGGCGAATTGGGCTTCGAACTCAGCATCGAGGAGACCGCCGCGCTGAGCCGGGTGGCCGCCGAGGCGGGTATCACCGTCAACACCATCGTGCAGGCCGCCTGGGGTCTGCTCATCGGCCGCAGCACCGATCGCGACGATGTGGTCTTCGGCGCGACCGTCTCCGGTCGCCCGCCACAGCTGGCCGGGATCGAGACCATGGTCGGGCTCTTTCTCAATGCCATTCCGGTGCGGGTGAAACTCGATGCCGCCGGAACCCTCGCCGGACTGCTGCGCCAACTGCAGGACGAGCAGGCCGCCCTGCTCGACCACCACTACCTCGGGCTCGGCGAAATCCAGGAAATCACCGGTATCGACGGGATTTTCGACTCGCTCGTGGTGTTCGCCTCCTTCCCGGTGGACGATGCGGCCCTGGACGAGGCCGCCGCGCCCATCGACGGTGTCGGACTGCTCGGCACCTCCGCCGCGAACGGCACGCACTACCCGGTCACCGTCATGGTCACCCCGGGCAAGCAGCTGCGGGTCAATCTCAAATACCTGCGCGACCTGTTCGACGAGCCCGCCGCCGCGGCGCTCACACAACGACTCGCCCTGCTGCTCAACCGATTCGGCAGTAATCCGCAGGCGCGGATCGCCGAGGTGGACGCGCTCATCGACAGCGAGCGCGACGCCCTCGACACCGTCAATGCCACCGAAGTCGCCGAGCTGCTGGACGATTCGACCCTGCTCACCCTCTTCGACGCCCAGGCCGCGCGCACGCCCGAGGCCCTGGCCGTCATCTTCGGCGATACCACGCTCACCTACGCCGAACTCGATGTCCGATCGCGGCGGCTCGCACGGGAACTCACACTGCGCGGCGTCGGACCGGAGTCCCGGGTCGCGGTCGCCATGCGCCGCAGTGTCGATCTCGTGGTCGCCATCTACGCGGTACTGCGCGCCGGTGGTGCGTATGTGCCGGTCGATCCCGATCATCCGGCCGAGCGCAATGAGTATGTGCTCGGTAGCGCGGCACCGGTCTGTGTACTGACCCGCGCCGACGAGGACTTCGAAACCGCTTCGGGCGTACCGCTTTTCTTCGTTGACGCGCTCGCCGGTGCGAGCGATATCGAATTCGTCGAATCCGTTTCGGCGCGCGCGGACAATGCCGCGTACGTCATCTACACCTCCGGATCCACCGGCCGCCCCAAGGGCGTGGTGATCACCCACCGTCAGATGGCCAACCAGTTCCGCTGGGCGCAGCGCACCTACCCGCACGGTGCCGGTGACGTGGTGCTGCACAAGACACCCATCACCTTCGACATCTCCACCTGGGAACTGTTCTGGCCGTTGCAGACCGGTGCGGCCGTGGTCATCGCCGAGCCCGACGGGCACCGCGATCCCGCCTACATCGCCCGTATGATCGGCCGCTACGGCGTCACCTCGGTGCATTTCGTGCCCTCCATGCTGGAGGCGTACCTCGACGGCCTCGCACAGTCGGCCGGCGCGCCGACCGACCAGCTGCGCTGGGTGTTCGCCGCCGGTGAGGCGCTCGCCACCGAGACCGCGGTGAAATTCGGTGCGGCACTGCCGGATACGACGCTGATCAACTGGTACGGACCCGCCGAGGCCACCGTGGTCACCGCGCACCCCGCCGAACTGGCCGCGGGCAATGCGGTGCCGATCGGCAGCCCCGTCGCCAATACCCGGGTACACGTACTGGATCGGCAATTGCGGCCGGTGCCGTTCGGCGCGGCCGGTGAACTGTATGTCGCCGGAGTGCAATTGGCGCGCGGCTACCTGGGCGCACCCGCCCTGACCGCGGAACGTTTCGTGGCGCACGAGAATGGCGCACGCCTCTACCGCACCGGTGATGTGGTGCGGTGGATCGCCGACCCCGCCGGAATCGGCCATGCGCTGGAGTACCTGGGCCGCAGTGACTTCCAGGTCAAGCTGCGTGGTCAGCGCGTCGAGCTCGGTGAGATCGAGACGGTGCTGTTGAGCCATCCGGCGGTGCATCGTGCCGCGGTCAGTCTGGTGCGTGCCGCGACCGGTGACCGGCTTGTCGCCTACATCGTGCTCGAATCCGGTGCCGCCGTGGCCGATTCGGAGCTGCAGGCGCATGCTCGCGCGGCGCTGCCGTCCTATATGGTGCCCGCCACCGTCGTGCGCCTGCCGGCCATGCCGCTCAATGCCAGCGGCAAGCTGGATCGAAAGGCATTGCCGGAGCCGCAGTTCCAGGCCCGCGAGTACCGGGCGCCGTCCACCCCGGGCGAGCGCCTCGTGACAGAGGTGTTCGCCGCCGTCCTCGGCGTCGAAACCGTCGGCGCGGACGACGACTTCTTCGAGCTCGGCGGCAACTCGCTCAGCGCCACCCAGGTGGTGGCCCGCCTCGGCGCGGCCGTCGGCGCGCGCGTGCCGGTGCGCACCATCTTCGACGCACCCACCGTGGCCGAACTCGCGGTAACCCTCGGCGATCAGGCGGATTCGTTCAGTACACCGCTGCGGGCCATGGAGCGGCCGGAGCAGATTCCGCTGTCCTACGCCCAGCAGCGCATGTGGTTCCTGAACCGCTTCGACATCGCCTCGGCGACCTACAACCTGCCCACCGCACTGCGCATCAACGGGCCCCTGGATGTGCCCGCACTGCGCGCGGCGGTCCGGGATCTGGTGGAGCGGCACGAGGTGCTGCGCACCATCTACCCCGAACAGGACGGCGTCGGCCACCAGGTGATCCTGGCCGCCGACGACCCCGAGGCCATGCCGTCGGTGCCCATGGTCGATGTCCGCGAGGAGAACATCGTGGCGGCGGTGGCCGAGGCCGCCATCGCCGGCTTCGACGTGACCGCCGCGCCGCCGCTGCGAGTTCGCCTGCTGCGCTTGGGCGTCGATGATCACGTACTGGTCTGCGTGGTGCACCACATCGCCGGTGACGGCTTCTCCGCCGGACCGCTCACCCGCGACCTCATGACCGCGTACCTGAGCCGTATCCAGGGCCGCGAACCCGAGTGGACCCCGCTCACGGTGCAGTACGCCGACTATGCGCTGTGGCAGCGCGAAATCCTCGGCGAGGAAACCGATTCCGGCTCACTGCTGGCGCGACAGCTCGACTTCTGGCGCGGCACCCTTGCCGGACTGCCCGATCAGCTGGAGCTGCCCGGCGACCGGCCCCGGCCCGCCGTGGCCGGCGGACGCGGTGCGACCCTCGCCTTCGATATCGATCCCATCGTGCACGCCGCCCTGCACCGGGTGGCGTCCGAACACAATGCCACCCTGTTCATGGTCGTACACGCGGCCTTCGCGGCACTGCTCGCGCGGCTCTCCGGCACCGGCGACATCGCTGTCGGTGCACCCATCGCCGGACGTGGTGAGGCCGCCCTCGACGACCTCATCGGCATGTTCGTGAACACCCTGGTACTGCGCACCCAGGTCGACCCGGCCGCCTCCTTCGGCGAACTGCTGAATACGGTGCGCGCCGGCGATATCGCCGCCTTCGGCCACGCCGACGTACCCTTCGAGCGACTCGTCGAGGTCCTGGACCCGGCCCGCTCCCAGGCCCGGCATCCGCTGTTCCAGACCATGCTCACCTTCCAGAACGTCGGCAACTCCGAACTGTCGCTGCCCGGCGTCTCGGTATCGGCGGTGGAACTGGATGTACCGCTGGCCAAATTCGACCTGCAACTCACCGTGAGTGAGCGCACCGATCCGGACAGCTCCCCGCAGGGCATGACCGCGCTGTTCACCTATGCCACCGACCTTTTCGACGTGGATACGGTGCAGGGCTTCGCCGAACGCTTCCGGCGCCTACTGGTCGCGGTCACCGTCGATCCCTCGCGCCCGGTCGGCGATATCGATGTACTCGGCTTCGACGAGCGCCGCAAGGTGCTCACCGAATGGAACGAAACCGCCATCGATCTGCCCGCGGGACAACTGTTCTCGCTGTTCGAAGCGCAGGCGGCACGGAATCCGGGAGCCGCCGCGCTCACCTTCGAGGGCACCGAACTGACCTACGCCGAGCTGGCGTCCCGCGTGCACCGGCTGGCACGACTGCTCATCGCCGCCGGCGTCGGTCCGGAAACACTGGTGGCACTGGGCATTCGACGCTCGGTCGACCTGGTCGTGGCCATCTACGCGGTTCTGGAAGCCGGTGGCGGTTACGTACCGCTGGATCTGGACCAGCCCGCCGACCGCATCGACCATGTGCTGGACACCGCACAGCCGGTCTGCGTACTCACCACGCGCCGTGACGGTTTCACAGCCGAAGGCCGTGTCCTCACCATCGACGCACTCGACCTGTCCGGCTACTCGGACGAGCCGATCCGCGACGACGAGCGGCGCGCCCCGCTGTACAGCGCGCACCAGGCGTACGTCATCTTCACCTCCGGCTCCACCGGCCGCCCCAAGGGCGTCGCGGTCTCGCATATCGCCGCCGTCAACCAGATCCGCTGGATCACCACCGAATACGGCATTACCGCCGACGATGTGGTGCTGCTCAAGACGCCCGCCACCTTCGACGTCTCGGTGTGGGAGCTGTTCGGTCCGCTCGCCGTCGGCGCGAAACTGGTGATCGCGAGCGCGGACGGGCATCGCGATCCGGCCTACCTGGCCGAAATCATTGCCGCCGAACGCATCACCATGACCTCGTTCGTACCGTCCATGCTCAGCGCCTTCACCGAGACCGCCACCCCGTCGGCACTCACCTCACTGCGCACCCTGCTCATCGCCGGTGAGGCCTTCACCAGTGACGCGGTCGCCGCCTTCCGGCGCATCGGGCGCGCGGAACTGCACAATCTGTACGGTCCCACCGAATTCACCGTGCACGCCACCTATGCCGCTGTGCCCGAAGAGGTTTCGGGCGCCGTGCCGATCGGCGCACCGGTGTGGAACGCACAGACCTATGTACTCGACGCGCGCCTGCACCCGGTCGCACCGGGGATGGCCGGTGAGCTGTACCTCGCCGGAGATCAGCTGGCCCGCGGCTACCACGGCCGCGCCGACCTGACCGCGGATCGCTTCGTGGCCAACCCCTTCGGCGACAGCGGCACCCGGATGTACCGCACCGGCGACCTGGTGCGCTGGACCGATCACGGTCAGCTGGTGTACCTGGGCCGCACCGACTTCCAGGTGAAGCTGCGCGGCCTGCGCATCGAACTCGGCGAGATCGAATCCGCGCTCACCGCACAGGAATCCATTGCCCGCGCGGTCGTGGTGCTGCGCCACGACGACCGACTCGGCGACCAGCTCGTCGCCTACGTCGTGCCCGCCGCCGGGTACCCGGTCGACCCCGCCGCGGTGAAGAACGCTGTGGGCGAACGGGTTCCGGGCTATATGGTCCCGGCGGCCTTCGTCGTCCTGGACGACTTCCCGGTCAACCCCTCCGGCAAGCTGGACCGGCGTGCCCTGCCCGCACCGGATTTCGCGGCCGATCGCGAATTCCGGGCACCGGAGACCGAGACCGAACGGGCCATCGCGGCCGTCTTCGCCGAAGTGCTCGCCCTGGAGCAGGTCGGCCTCGATGACGACTTCTTCGCGCTCGGCGGTAATTCACTCGTCGCGACCCGCGTCATCGCGCGCGTCAACGCCGCCCTCGATTCGGATCTCGGCGTCCGGGATCTGTTCGAGGTCTCCACCGTCGACGCACTCGCACAACGGGTTTCGGGCACCGAGGGCCTTGCGCCACGCCCCAAGCTGATCGCCGGGGTCCGCCCCGACCGGGTACCGCTGTCCCTCGCGCAGCAGCGCATGTGGTTCCTGAACCAGTTCGATCCGAACTCCTCGGCCTACAACCTGCCCATCGCACTGCGGCTCACCGGCGCACTGGACACCGAGGCACTCCGCCTGGCCCTGGCCGACCTGCTGGAACGGCACGAGACGCTGCGCACCATCTACCCCGAGGCGGACGGCGCGGCCCACCAGGTGGTGCTGCCCGCCGCCCAGGTCGTACCGGGCCTCACCGCCGCGCTCACCCCCGAGCGCATCGGCGTGGACGCGGTGGCCGAGCGGGTGGGCGCACTGCTCACCGCCGGATTCGACGTGACCCGTGAGGTTCCCTTGCGGGCCAAGCTGTTCCGGATCGACACCGCCGACGAGATCGAACACGTACTGGTACTCGTCACCCACCACATCAGCTCCGACGGCTGGTCCATGGGACCGCTCTCCCGCGATCTGGTGCTGGCCTACATCGCGCGCTCGGCCGATACCGCGCCCGAATGGTCGCCGCTGCCGGTGCAATACGCCGACTACAGCCTGTGGCAGCGCGCGGTACTGGGCTCCGAGGACGATCCGGACAGCCTGATCGCCCGGCAGACCGCGCACTGGCGCACCGAACTCGCCGGACTCCCGGACGAATTGAACCTGCCCGCCGATCGACCGCGCCCGCCGGTGCAGTCCTTCCGCGGTGGCAGTCTGCGATTCGCCATCGACGATGAGATTCATCAAGGGCTGCAACGCATCGCGCGCGAGCAGCACGCCACCCTGTTCATGGTGGTGCACACCGCGCTCGCCATCTTCCTGGCGCGGTTGTCCGGCACCGGCGACATCGCCATCGGCACCCCGGTCGCCGGGCGCGGCGCGGCCGAACTCGACGATGTCATCGGCATGTTCGTCAATACGCTGGTACTGCGCGCCCAGGTCCCGGGCGAACTGCGCTTCGACGAACTCCTCGCCCGCACCAAGGACGCCGACCTGCGCGCCTTCGCCAATGCCGAGGTGCCGTTCGAACGCCTGGTGGAGCTGCTCAATCCGGAGCGGTCCACCGCCCGCAATCCGCTGTACCAGGTCATGCTGGCCTTCCAGAACCTCCCCGAAGGCAATGCCGACCTGCCCGAATTGCGGATAGCCGCACTGGAATCCGAAGTGACGACCTCCCAGGTCGACCTGTCGCTGACCATGAGCGACAGCGGCGGCAACGGACTACAGGGCGCGTTCACCTTCGCCACCGACCTGTTCGACTACGCCACCATCGGTGTCTTCGCGGACCGGTTCCGGCGCTTGCTGGCGGCCATCGTGGCGCGGCCGGGCACACCCGTCGGCGATCTGCCGCTGCTGGACGACAGCGAATACGAACTGCTCACCCACGTGCACGGCGATGACGTCATGGCCACCGGACTGCTGCCCGAACTGCTCACCCGCGGTGTGGCACTGGGCCGTGACCGGATCGCGGTGCGCTACCGCGGGCACTCCATCACCTACGGCGAACTCGACGACTACTCCTCGCAGCTCGCGCGGGTACTCATCGCACGCGGTGTGGGACCGGAAAAGCTTGTCGCGGTGGCCTTCCCGCGTTCGTTCGAAATGGTCGCCGCCGTACTCGCCATCGCCAAGGCGGGTGGCGCGCACGTACCCGTCGATCCCACCTATCCGGCGGATCGCGTACGGCATATGGTGACCGACTCCGGAGCCGTACTCGGAATCACCGGACGCGCGCATCGGGACGCCCTGCCCGGCGCGATCGAATGGCTGTGCCTGGACGACGCCGCCACCGACGGGGCCTGCATGGCCCAGTCCCCGGCACCGGTCACCGACGCGGACCGCCTCGCACCACTGCGCATGCAGCATCCGGCGTATGTCATCTACACCTCCGGGTCCACCGGTATGCCCAAGGGCGTCACCGTGACCCATATGGGTGTGGGCGGGCTCGCCGACTACGCGGTCTCGCTGTACGACCTCGATCCCGAGCACCGGCTCATGCACATCTGCTCACCCAGCTTCGATCCCTCCGTGCTGGAATGGGTTTGCGCGTTCTACACCGGCGCGACCCTGGTCATCGTGCCCTCGGAGATCCTGGGCGGACCCGAACTCGGCGAGCTCATGCGCACCGAGAACGTCTCACACGCGATCATCACCCCGGCCGTGCTCGGCACCCTCGACCCGGCCATTCAGCCGCAGCTCGAGGTGCTCTCGGTCGGTGGCGATGTGACACCGCCGGAGCTGGTGGCGCGCTGGAAGGCCGCCGGGCGGGTCTACCACAACGCCTACGGCCCCACCGAGACCACGATCATCTCCACCTATGCCCAGCTGACCCCGGGGCGCCACATCACCATCGGTAAACCGGTACACGGTATGTCGGCGCTGGTGCTCGACTCGCGATTGAACCCGGTACCGCCGGGCGTCGCGGGCGAGCTGTACCTCGCCGGTGGCGCGCTCGCCCGCGGGTACCGCAATCGCGCCGGGCTCTCCGCGGAGCGATTCGTCGCAAACCCCTGGGGCGCACCGGGATCGCGCATGTACCGCACCGGCGACGTGGTGCGCTGGTACGCCGACGCCGACGAGCGCGGCGGCAATACCGCACTGCCGCAGAGTCCTTGGGAACTCGACTATGTCGGGCGCTCGGACTTCCAGGTCAAGATCCGTGGCTTCCGCATCGAACTCGGCGAGATCGACGCCGTGCTCGGATCGCACCCGGAGGTCGACTTCGCCATTACCGTCGGGCGCAAGAACCACACCGGCACAACGGTTCTGGTCTCCTACGTGCTCGGCGACGTGCTCGATCCAGAGGCATTGCAGAGCTATGCGGCGCAGAGCCTGCCGCCGCATATGGTGCCCGCCGCCATCGTCGTACTCGACGAGTTGCCGCTGACCCCCGTCGGCAAGCTCGACCGCAAGGCGCTGCCGGAACCCGTACTGCGCCAACGCGAATACCGCGCCCCGTCCACCCCGCTGGAGGAGACCATCGCGGCCACCTTCGCCGAGGTGCTCGGCGTCGACCAGGTCAGCGTGGACGAGGACTTCTTCGCCATCGGCGGCAATTCCCTGCTCGCCACCCAGATCGTCAGCAAACTGCGCAAGGTCTCCGGCGCGCAGGTCATGGTCGCCTGGTTCTTCACCGACCCGACCGTCACCGGACTCGCCGAACGCATTCGCGCCGACCTGGAGAGCAGGCACGACTACGACTCCGCGGCCGACGCCGCACTGGCCGTAGTGCTGCCCATTCGGGCCACCGGCGACCGCACACCACTGTTCTGTGCCCCGCCCATGGTCGGAATGTCCTGGTGCTATGCGGGATTGGCGAGCTACCTACCCGCCGACCAACCGCTCTACGGTCTGCAATCCCCGGCGCTCACCGAGACCGACTACGCACCCGACACCCTCGAGGACGTGGCGCGGCGCTACATCGGCGCCATGCGCGAGGTGCAGCCGCACGGCCCGTACCGGGTGCTCGGCTACTCGCTCGGCGGCATCCTGGCGCACGCCATCGCCACCGAGCTGCAGGCCATCGGCGAACAGGTCGATGTACTGGCCAATCTCGACGCCTACCCGGACGCCGAATTCACCGACTTCACCCAGGCCGTCCGCGACGAATTCGCGGCCCTGGGCGTCGGCGAGGAAGCCTTCCCCGACGGGGATATGCGCGACCTCAGCGATGCGGCGCTCGCCGCCCTGCACGAGGCCATCCCCGCCGACCTCGCCGTGCTGACGGTGGACCGCCTGCGCCGCATCTACCGCGGCGCGGTGCATACCGTCGAACTCGGATCCCGGTACCGGCCAACGGCATTCGACGGCCACATGGAACTCTTCTCGGCCCAGCTCGGCCGCGGCGACGACCATCAGCACTCGGCCGCCGACTGGCGCCCCTTCGTCACCGGACCGGTCACCGACCATGTGGTGCCGGTCAAGCACCAGCTCATGACCACCGCAGAGTCCTACGCCGTCATCGGGCCGCGACTCGCCGACCTCCTCGATCGCGAAATCGGTGCGGCCGCACCGGAAGAGCCCGCCGTCGAGAGCGATACCGGCGAGGGCGAGGGCGACTGGACCATCACCCAGGTGCTGCCCATCATCAACTTCGACACACCTGCTTCGGAGATGAAACTGCAGGCCCGCGAGGAAGATTCGGAACACCTCGCCGACCAGGTCGACGCGGTCTCGGAAGAGATCGCCGAACTCGAACCCGAACCGGTTCAGCAGCTGGTAGCCGAGATCGACTCGGCCACAACCGAAGTCGACGATGCTCCCGAAATCGCGGAACCGATTGCCGAGCCCGCGATTCCGGCCGCACCGGAAACCCCGCCCGTCATGGGGCCGCGACTCACCGCCGTGGGCAAGGTTTCCCCGCTACCCGCGGGCGCGGTGAGCCTGCTCGAGCTCGAACCGTCCGGGCTGTGGATCCGGGCCATCACCCTCGATATCGCGGCCGATGTCTCCGGCAGCCGGGTGCGCAGGTCCGTACGGACGCTCCTGGATCGGCATCCCGCGCTGTGGTCCCGACTGCGCCGCGATGGCGATACCGCCGTCATGGACATTCCGGTACAGGCGAATTCGCGCGATGCCGTTGTCTGGCAGCTCGATCCGTCGGTCGAGGCCGTCGGCGATCCCATCGAGGCCGTCATCCACGCCGCCGCCGCGGAGCTCGACCCGGAGAAGGGCCGCAATATTCGCTTCGTGCTCATGGCCGGTGGCGAGGCCGACCCGAATCTGGATCCGACCGATCGCCCCGCCGCGGTCCTGGTCGCGGTCGCCAACGGCCTGGTCGTGGACGACACCTCGTGGCGCACGATTATCGAAGATCTGACCGCCTCCTGGTCCGGCGGTCACGCCACCCCGCCCAGCGCGGACGCGCACCCCGTCGGCATCGCCCGCGAACTCGCCGAACGGTCCGTCGCCACCGGGACCGTCACCGAATTGGAGTGGTGGCGTTCGGCTCTCACCTCCGCGCTGCCCGGCCGCGATCCGGCCGAGGTATTCGGCGCCGCCGGCGAACCCCTCGGCCGCGGCCGGGTCTCGGTCTCCATCACCGGCGAAGGCGCCGCCGCCGTCGATACGGTGGCGCGCCGCTACCAGGCCAGCATCGACGATGTACTGCTGGCTGCGCTCGCTGCCACCCTGCTCGACGGCAGTGCCGAAACCGTCCGCAACTCACTGGGATCGGTGGTGCAACTGGTCGCCGACGGCCGGGTGCCGGGCGATCCCGCCGGGCATCGCACCGTCGGCGCGTTCTCCACGCCGTACCCGTTCCCGCTGCGCGTCTACGGCGTCGACTTCGAGGACGTCCGGCAGGGCGGATCCGCCGCCGGATCCGTCATCCGGCAGATTCGCGACCGGTGCCGGGAGGTCCCCTCCCAGGGTGTCGGCTTCGGATTGCTACAGCATCTGAACCCCGACACCGCCGCCGCCATCGCCGGACTTCCGGTGGGCCGCATCGGATTCCGCTACCGGGATCTGCGACCCGCCCGGGTGTATCCGGAACCGGTAACCGATGATCTCTACCTCGACGTCACCGTGGACACCACCCAGGACGGCCTGGTCGCCCGCTTCGACTTCGCAGGTGCGGTACTGGACCTGGAACAGATCAAACGACTCGTCGAAGGCTGGGTACAGGCCCTGGGCGGGCTCGCCGAGCACGGACGCGCGCCCAATCCGTAACATCGACCGCTATCGTGGCGATGGCATAAGCCGTATGGTCTCTCGGGGGTGAACCCTGCCCGGAGACCGCGGCTGGGAACCCGAGCAGCTCTGCGCCGCCGGGTGGTAAGACCGGCACAACGAACCAAAGCGAAGGTGTGAACATTGATTCGTCGACACGTCCGTAATGGGCTCGGTCGGAACGTACTTGCGGGTCGCCGGCGCGGTGCACGAACCGCCGCCTTCCTCGCCGCAACGGCAGTGCTGACCGGCTTGGTCGCCGGCGTCGGCGGGCCGAGCGCCGCCGCCGACCCGATCATCGACAGCAAGAAGCTGCTCGCCGATCCCGTCGCCCCGGACGGGTCGAAGATCACCAAAGCGGAGATGAAGGACGGCCGCAATATTCGGCTGTACGTCTACTCCGCCGCCATGGACGCCACCTACCCCGTCGACGTGCAGCGCCCGGCCGACGCATCGGTGCCGCGCCCGACCCTGTACCTGCTCAATGGTGCGGGCGGCGGACAGGACGACGCCTCCTGGCAGAAGAAGACCAATATCGTCAACGGCTTCCTCGGTGACAAGGACCTGAACGTGGTCCAGCCCATCGGCGGCAAGTGGAGCTACTACCAGGACTGGCAGAACGACGACGAAACCCTCGGCCGCAACAAGTGGCAGACCTTCTTCACCGATGAACTGCCCCCGCTGATCGACGCCGCCCTCGGCACCAATGGCGTCAACGCCATCGCCGGTATCTCCACCTCCGGCACCACCGTGCTCTCCCTGCCCGAAGCCAAGCCCGGCCTGTTCCGCGCCGCGGCCGCCTACAGTGGCTGCGCGCAGTTCGCCGACCCCGTCGGCCGGGAATTCATGCGCCTCACCGTCGAGACCTGGGGCGGCGGCCAGCTCGAAAACATGCACGGCCCCGAGGACTCCCCGGCCTGGGCCGCCAACGATCCGGTCGTCAATGCCGAAAGGCTGCGTGGCACAGACCTTTACATCTCCTCCGGGAGCGGCCTGCCCGGCCAGTACGACTCGATGAACGGCCCGTACGCGCTGCCCGGCGGCTACGGCCTGGCCAACCAGCTGATCATCGGCGGCGCCATCGAGGCGGGCACCAACTACTGCACGCACAACCTGCAGACCAAGCTGGATTCGCTGGGCATCCCGGCGACCTACAACTTCCGTGCCACCGGAACCCACTCGTGGGGTTACTGGAATGACGAGTTCATCACCTCGTGGCCGGTGCTGGAGCGCGGGCTCGGCCTCTGAGGCTGAAACCGCCGGGGGAGTAGCCCCGAGCAGGATCGAACGAATGCCCCGGGGAATACGCCGGGGCATTCGGCGTTGCAGCGGTGGGATACATCTCTGGGGGAACTCTCAACAAAAAGTTCGGGAACCCGTAAACTATTGTTGTGAGTACCAGCCTGGCCGATAAACGCTCCACGTTCCAGCGAGCGCGATCGGCCACGGTCCTGCTCGGCCCCGCCTTCGTCGCCGCCATCGCCTACGTCGACCCCGGCAATGTCGCCTCCAATATCAGCGCCGGCGCCAAATACGGCTACCTGCTGGTCTGGGTCATCGTCATGGCCAATGTGATGGCGGGACTGGTGCAATTCCTCTCCGCCAAACTCGGCCTCGTCACCGGCATGTCGCTACCGGAAGCCGTGCGCGACAAGGCCGGACGCAAAACCCGGCTCGCCTACTGGGCGCAGGCCGAAACCGTCGCCATGGCAACCGATCTCGCCGAAGTCGTCGGCGGGGCCATTGCCCTGAAGCTGCTGTTCAACCTGCCGCTACTGCTCGGCGGCGTCATCACCGGCATTGTGTCGCTGGGGCTGCTGCTGGTGCAGAACAAGCGCGGACAGAAACCGTTCGAGCGGGTGATCACCGGCATGCTCGCCGTCATCGCCATCGGATTCCTTGCGTCCGTGGTGATTTCACCGCCCTCGGCCTCGGGCACGATCGGCGGACTGCTGCCGCGCTTCGACGGCAGCGAGAGCGTAATGCTGGCCGCCGCCATGATCGGCGCGACCGTCATGCCACACGCGGTCTACCTGCACTCGGCGCTCGCCCGGGACCGGCACGGCAGCCCCGAACCGGGTCCGGCGCGAGCCCGGCTGCTGCGCATCACCCGCTACGACGTCGGCCTGGCCATGCTCCTCGCCGGCACCGTGAATCTCGCCATGCTGCTCATGGCCGCCGGTACGCTGCGCGGCCGCGATGACGTCGACTCGCTCGAATCCGCCCATGCCGCGGTGCGAGACACCCTCGGACCGGTCGCCGGACTACTCCTGGCCGTCGGGCTGCTCGCCTCCGGACTGGCCTCCACCTCGGTCGGCGCCTACGCCGGCGCGATGATCATGGAAGGTCTGCTGAACCGCACCATCCCGCTGCTGGTCCGCCGGCTCGTCACCCTGATCCCGGCCCTGGTAATCCTCGCCGTCGGCCTGGATCCCACTCGGGCCCTGATCATTTCGCAGGTGGTGCTCTCCTTCGGCATCCCCTTCGCGTTGATCCCCCTGGTCCGCTTCACCGCAGACCGCAACCTCATGGGCGACGACGTAAACCCCCGCCTCACAACAGCTCTCGCCTGGCTGGTCGCTCTGATCATCTCCGCCCTGAATGTCGCCCTCATCTACCTCACCCTGACAGGGAAGTAGCGAAAGCTACTCCGCGAAGACGGCTTTGCGCTTCTGCAGCATGGCGTTGGCGCCTTCGGCGAAGTCGGGGGCGCGCAAAAGCTCCGACTGGCCGGTCTTTTCGGTCGCCAGGGCCGCGTCCAGGGCGGTGAGGGTGGCGGCGTTGAGGGCCTGCTTGGTGAGTTCCAGGGCGCGGCGCGGGCCATGCGCGAGCTTGGTCGCAGCCGCCTCGACCTTGGCGTCGAGTTCCTCGTCCGAGTAGACGCCGGTGATCAGGCCGCGGCGGACAGCCTCGGTGACCGGCAGGCGATCGCCCAGTAGCGCCATTTCGGCGGCGAGGGGGCGACCGGCCGCGGCGGCGACCATGGCGGCCGCACCACCATCGGGCATGAGGCCGATATTGACGAAAGCCAGCAGCAGGTACGCGTCCTCCGACGCATAGGTGAGGTCGGCGGCGAGCGCGAAGGCCACACCCACACCGGCCGCCGCACCCCGCAACCGCGCGATGACCGGGATCGGCGCCTCCACGATCGCCTTGATCATCCGATTCGCCGCATCCATGGTCTGTTCCGGCGTGATACCCCGCGCCGTCTCGCCCGCAGTCGCCGACAAATCCGCGCCGGTGCAGAAGTCCCCGCCCGCACCGGTGAGCACGATCACCCGTACCGCGGGGTTTTCATATGCCGAAAGCACCGTCTCACCGAGCCCGACCATGGTGTCGTAGTCGATGGCGTTCTTGCGTTTGGGATTGGTGATGGTGACACGCAGTACCCGGTCGTCCAGCACAGCGGTGTAGCCCGGGGTCGTCGCAGTATTGCTCACGTCTGCTCCTGCTCTGCGTACGGTGCGAATCGCGGCGCAATATGTCCAACTGTGCGAATTGTGGTTAACTTAGGTGGATTCGTCCGGCACTGTCAACAGTCCGGTGCCATTGAGAAGGGGAAAATGTATGGTCGCCGATCGCAGCGAAGCAGGACTCGCTTCCGCGCGACCGTCCGGCGAACCCGGCCCCCGGCGACGACCCAAGAATCGCAAGGCCCAGATTGTCGGCGTGGCCGCCCGCGCCTTCGCTGAGCGGGGCTATCACCCGGTCGGCGTGGACGAGATCGCCGCCGAGGTCGGCATCTCCGGCCCCGCGCTCTACCGGCACTTCAGCAATAAATACGCCATGCTCGTCGCCGCCGCCGAAATGGGCGCACAGCAACTGCTGGACGCCGCCAAGGCCGCCGACAATCCGAAGCTGGAACCGGAACCGCGACTCACCGCACTGATTCGCGGCATCACCGAGCACACCATCGACTGCCGTCGCGAGGGCGGACTGTACCGCTGGGAGCGCCGCTATCTGGAGCGTGCGGACCGCGCCCGCATTCGCGTCCTCTACACCGAACTCCACGAAACCGTCGCCGCACCCATTGCCGCGCTGTACCCCGACGCCGACCCCGCCGATGTCATGCTGCGCTCGGCCGCGGTGCTCTCGGCCATCGGCAGCGTCACCGGACACCGCACCGCACTCTCCAATGCGCGAATCGTGGCGCTGTTCAACGACATCTGCTGGGATATCCTGCGCGCCGAGCTACCCCCGCCGCCCCCGCCGGTCACCGGCGAACCCATCGTGCGCGGGCTACCCGTCATCTCCAAACGCGAACAGCTGCTCACCGAAGCGATTCGGATCTTCGGCCGCCAGGGCTATCACGAGGCCAGCATCGAGGAGATCGGCGCGGCCGCGGGCATCAACGCCTCCAGCGTCTACCGGTACTTCAGCAGCAAAGCCGATCTGCTCGCCGCCGCCTTCCACCGCACCGGCGAACGCGTCGCCATCGGCAATGCCGAAGCCCTGTCCGAGGCCACCAGCCGCGCCGACGCCGCCGTCCGGATAGCCGAACGCTTCGCCCGCATGACCTTCGCCATGCCGGAGATCCTCCCCGTCTACTTCGCCGAATTCTCCAATCTCCCCGCCACCGAACAGCATCGACTCCGCTCCATCCAGCGCCAGAACGTCCTGGAGTGGGCAAACCTTCTCGAAGGCGACCAAACCGAGGCCCGCTTCCGCGTCCACGCCGCCATCAGCCAGGTCATCGACGTAGGCCGCCGCCTCCGCTTCGACCCCCGCCCAGCCCAACTGGCCCGAGTCCGCGCCCTGATGAGCGCGGTCCTACTGGGCACGAAATCAGACGCTGTGGCGGAGACGGAATAGCGCCCTTGCCATTCGGAGGCGGCGGGGGTGATTGTCGAAGGTGCCCAGTGGGTCTCGGTGACGTTGGCCGGTAATCACCTGGGCGCGGGTGAATTCCAGGAGTGAGTGTGGGTCGCGGATGCGGCCGGGGCCGTTCACGCCGTAGACGGGGGTGGCGTTGACGGTTACCAGTTGGGTGCGCAGGCGTTCGGCGAATTCTGGGACACTGCGGACATCGCGGGTGAAAACCGCTACGGGGAGCGATCTTTTGGCGGCGTTGACCCGTTCGACGGCCTCGTCCATATCGGCCACCCGGTTCACGATCAGCACCGGACCCACCGACTCACCGGTGATCGCCAGGCTCACCTCGGGGACATCGGTCAGCACCACCGGCTCGATATAGGGCTCCCGAATCGATTCCAGGCTGCCGACCACGGGGCGGCCACCCCGGGTGAGTGCGTCGCGCACCTGGCGGCGCACCACATCGAGCTGCGAATCCAGCACCATCGGCCCGTACGAGGCGCGGCGGTCCGCGGCCGGACGCAGGCGGCGGGCGTGATCGGCGACCATTTCCAGGAACGGCTCGTACACCGAATCGGCGACGTACACCACGTGCACACCCGCCGGATGCTGTCCGGCATTGGCCATGGCTCCGTAAACCGCTGCGGCAGCGGCGGTATCGAGCCGGGCATCGACCTGCACCACCATCGCCCCGCGCCCGCCCTGCTCCACCACCAGGGGCGTCCCGGTCTGCGCGCACAGTGCCGCCAGCTCGCGCGCCCCGGCGGCGGAGCCGGAGTAGGCGATCTTGTCCAAACGGGACCGGCAGAGCGTGGCCGCGGTACTGCTGTCACCGGTAACCACCTGCAGCACAGGCTGACTGGGGGACAGCCGGCTCCAGGTATCGGCCAGCCACGCGCCCACGGCGGGCGTCAGCTCACTCGGCTTGAACACCACCGCGTTTCCCGCCGCCATGGCGCTCGCGATCGAATTCATCGGCGTGAGAACGGGATTGTGCCAGGGACCGAGCACCCCGACCACGCCCAGCGGTAACTGCCCGATCGACCCGGACTGATCGCGCCGGAACCAGGCGCCGGTGCGAGTGCTGCGGCCCAGCGTCCGCTCGGCATGGTGCGCAACCCAATCCAGATGCTCCACCGCCAGGGTCACCTCGACGGCGGCATCCAATCGCGGCTTGCCGGTCTCGGAGCTGATGAGCTCCACCAGATCTCGGGTGCCGCGCGCGATGGCACGTTTCCAATCCAGCAGCCAGCGTTTTCGTCCGGCGAAATCCATTGTCGCCCACCACTGTTCGGTGGTACGAGCAGCGCGAACGGCGCGCGTCAGCTCGCCCGCGCCCATAATGGCGAAATCGCCCACGACCTCCCCGGTCCGTGGATCGTATGAAGTAAGGACCTTGGATCGGCCCGCTCCGGTGCGCGCTGCGGCTCGTGGCTGCTGCGCAGACTCGGCCATTTTTACCCTCTCGTGGCCATCGAAAACTCTCCCCTTCACGCCAGACTATGGTTCGGCGCATACCGCCGACAAGGTGCGGAAATTCAGCAGACCGCCCGGTCTGGGCCTGGATCAGCGGCTATTCATGAAACCACCGGCATGTGGCGGAAGTCACGTTTGGCTGAACGCTGCTGAGGCAAAGAAACGACCCCGCATCCGGACGGCCGGTAACATCGCGCGCGACGGAGTGGATCATCCCGAAGGGATGTGGGGACCCGCCGCCCGGGGCGACTCGAATTGCCCGCCCAGCCGATAGTGGAGAGTTGATGCCGAGCCAGGACAAACCGGATTCGCCGCACCAGGATTCAGCAGTGCGCGGCGGAAGCGATCCGGCCGTATATGTCGAAGACGTACGCAAGTCGTTCGGCGAGGTGCACGCACTCAGCGGCATCAGCTTCACCGCCGAACGCGGCCAAGTACTGGGCATTCTCGGACCCAATGGCGCGGGCAAGACGACCTGCGTCAAGATCCTCTCCACACTGTTGCGCCCCGACTCCGGCACCGCCCGGGTCGCCGGCCACGATGTGCGCAAGGATCCCGCCGCCGTCCGCCGCTCCATCATGATGACCGGGCAGTACGCCGCCCTCGACGAGAACCTCTCCGGACGCGAGAACCTCGAACTCTTCGGCCGGCTCATGGGCCTGCCACGCAAGGCCGCCCGCCAGCGCGCGGACAACCTGCTCGAGGAATTCGACCTCACCAGCGCGGGCCGCCGCGCCGTCCGGCACTACTCCGGCGGTATGCGCCGACGCGTGGACATCGCCTGCGGACTCGTGGTCCGGCCCGAGGTCGTCTTCCTCGACGAACCCACCACCGGCCTCGACCCGCGCAGCCGCCAGGGCGTCTGGGATCTGGTCAACGCGCTCAAGACCCAGGGCATCACCGTCCTGCTGACCACGCAGTACCTCGAAGAGGCCGACGTACTCAGCGACAACATCATCGTCATCGACAAGGGCACCGTCATCGCCGAAGGCACCGCGGACGCCCTCAAGGAGAAGACCGGCGGCAGCTACTGCGAGGTCGTACCGCTCGACCCGACCCACTTGAGCCTGGCCGCCGACGCCCTCGGCGATCTGGTCCCCGCCACCGTCCGCGCCGAAATCAATGGTGCGGACCGGCTTTCGATCCCCGCGCCGGACGGGGCCGCGACCCTGGCCGAGGCGCTGCGCCGACTCGACAGCGCCGGAATCCAACTCGCCGACATCGGGCTGCGCCGCCCCTCGCTCGACGACGTATTCCTCTCCCTCACCGGGCATTCGGGCGGCACCCAGTGACCGCACCCGCGGTCGAACCCACCGCACGCATGCGTGACGACCTCTTCGCCGGACTGCCGAAATCCAAGCCCAACAGCTTCGGACAGTGGCGGGCCCTCACCGGACGCATCCTCTGGGTGATGGCCACCAAGGGCGAACTGATCTTCGCGACCATCACCCCGCTGGTCCTGACCCTCGGCTTCTACCTGCCGCTCAAATACGTCATGCACTTCCGCGGCATCGACTACGCGCAGTTCGTCATGCCGATCATCGTGCTGCAGACCATGTCCGTCACCATGATGTCGAACGCCCAGATGGCCGCGTTCGAAGCCATGACCGGATTCAACACCCGGCTGCAGACCATGCCCGTCGGCAAGATGGTGCCGCTGCTGTCCCGCCTGAGCGCGGGGATGGTGCGATCCATCGTCTCGCTGGCCGCCGCCATCGGCTGGGGTCACATGATCGGCTTCCGATTCGTGGCCGGTTGGGGGCAGGCCGTGCTGTTCTGCCTGTTCTCCCTCGCGGTCGGCACCGTCCTGGCCATCGGCGCGGACGCACTCGGGTCACTCACCAAGAGCCCCGAATCCCTGAGTCAGGCACTGACCCTGCCGACCCTGATCTTCGGCATGCTCTCCTGCGGGTTCGTGCCGGAATCCGGCTTCCCCGCATGGGTTCGGCCGTTCGTGCGCAATCAGCCCATCTCCCAGTTCTCCTTCGCGCTGCGCGATATGGCCGCGCACGGGGTGACCTGGCAGGTGTTCTGGGTACCGATGGTATGGCTGATCGGCGCCGCTGTGGTCTTCGTACCCGCAGCGGTCTGGGCAAGTATGAGGCGGTCATGAGTTCGGTAATGCAAGCCCACACGCTCGAGGGCGAAACAGTGACGGCAGAGCAGAATTCGTGGGCGGGGCATCAGCCGCTGCCGCGCGTTCGACAGCGATCCGAACGGGCGCTGGCGGTTTGGTTCGAACAGAGCCTCATCCAATGCAAGCGACTGCTGATCGGCTGGGCACGCGACCCCGCGACCACCATTCAGACCATCGTGTATCCGGCGGCGACACTGCTCATGTTCCGTGTGGTGCTGGGTGATTCGATCACCTCCGCCACCGGAATGCCCAGCATCTACGGCACGGTGCCGATGGTCATGCTCGTCGCGGCCATGTCCGGATCGGTGGTTTCGGCGCTCGGCTTCAAGGTCGAGAAGGCCACCGGACTACTCGGCCGGTTCTGGACCATGCCGATGAACCGCGCCGCCGGACTCACCGGACGACTACTGGCCGAGGCGATTCGCGTACTCGTCACCTCGCTGATCGTGCTCGCGGTCGGGGTGGCGCTGGGCTTCCGATTCTGGTTCGGCCCGGCCGCCGCCATCGCGATGCTCGCGATTCCGGTGCTGTTCGGCATCGGCTTCGCGGTATTGGTGACCGCGCTCGCCACCATTACCGAGGGCGTGATGCTGGTGCAGGTCATCGGTGTCATCAACACCCTGCTGATGTTCTTCAACACCGGCTTCGTGCCCGTCTTCGCGTATCCGGTGTGGTTGCAGAAGACCGTCGAGAACCAGCCCATGAGTACCGCGATCGACGCCATGCGCGGGCTCGCCTACGACGGGCCGATCGCCACACCACTGCTGAAGACCGTCGCGTGGACGGTCGGCATGGTGCTGGTATTCGGCTATCCGGCAATCCGCGGCTACCGCAAGGCAGCCGAGACCGGAGCCTGATCGATAACGAGAATGCCTCTCGCATGCGGGCTTTGATCGTTTTGCGGAGTCGCAGCCGGAGTGTGGCGCGCGTCACGCTAGGGTGAACCCATGGCTTACCTGGTTACCGGGGCAACTGGGTTCATCGGTCGGTTCTTGGTTCCCGAGTTGTTGAAACGCGGTGCGGACATCCACGTGCTGGTGCGCCCCGGCGAGGACTCCGTACTGCGCTTCAACCGCTGCCTGCGCGGCTGGAACGCCGGCGACCGGGTGCGCGCCGTACGCGGCGACCTCAACGCACCCGGCGTCGGCGTCGACCCCAGCTGGATTGCGGCGCACCGGGGTTCGATCGAACACGTCTTCCACCTCGCCGGCGGACTCGACGCCATCGCACCCGGCGGCGGCACCCGGCGCGTCACCGACCTCGCCGCACAGCTGGAAGCGGGACTACTGCACCATATTTCGACGGTGCAGATCGCGGGCGACCGTGAGCAGGTATTCACCGAGGACATGCTCGAGGTCGGACAATTCCTCGCCCGGCCCTACCAGCGCGCCATGCTCGAGGCCGAACACGCCGTCCGCGATCAGGACAGGGTGCCGTGGCGGATCTACCGGCCCTCGATCGTCATCGGCGACTCGCACACCGGGGAAATCGACCGCATCGACGGGCCGTATTACTTCTTCCGGATACTGCGCATGGCCGCGCAACTGCCGCGCATACTGCCGGTGGTCGCACCGAAACTGGGCGATACCAATATGGTTCCCGTCGACTACGTGGTGCGGGCGCTCGACCACATCGCGCATCGGCCGGGCGGCGGGGGAACGACCTACCACCTCACCGACCCGCGCGAACAGAGCGTCGCCGAGGTGTTCAACCTCTTCGCCGACGAGGCCGGCGCGCCGCACCTCATGGAGGTCATGCCGAAACAAACCCTCGACATGACCCTGCGCGTGCCCGGAATGGGCTGGGCGCTACGGCAAGTCGGGGTCCCCATGGACGTCATCGAACACAGCCAATTCACCTGCCACTTCGACTCACGGCAGACACAGGCCGCCCTGGCCGGAACCGATATCAAGGTCCCGCCCCTGGTCGGCTACGCCTCGATCATCTGGAAATACTGGATCGAGAACTGGGTCTGAGCGGTTCAGGGCGTCGCGCTGTCCTGATGATCCGATAGCTCGGCGCGCTCGGGCCGCCCGTAATCCCAACCCACCCAGCGGTTTCGGTTGGTCCAGCCGACCAGGTCGTAGCGCCAGCGGAACGGCCAGGTGCGGGCCACGGTCATGAACAGCACGCCGCCCAATGCGGTGTAGTCGTCATGCGCCGACAGCAGCGCCTTCTGCTGGCGCGGCGAGGCGGTGAAGAACGCGTCGAACATGGAGATCGACTGCTCGGTGGTCAACCGGCCGAGCCCGTACACCCCGCGCATGCGCATCCAATAGACCAGCCGCGCCTGCCGCGGCCACAGCGCCGCGATCGGATCCGCGCCCCGCTGAACGGCTTCCACCGCGGTATCCACCAGCGCCAGCGAATCCGCCACGCTGTACCCAGTGCACGGATGCATCATCCCGCCCCGCGATCCGAACGGAACCGACTGCCCGCGACCGGCTTTCGGCGGCGCGTCGTCGAGCGGATAGTGCGCGGCCTCGGTCGGCTCGTCCCCGGTGAGCCGAATCCCGTGCCGCTCCAGCCGATGTAGCGTCCGCCGCCGCAACTCGTGCTGCGGCATCCCGCCCCGCAATCCGAGACTGGTCTCCTCGAAAACCACCGTCCCGTCCCCGAGCGGCATGGCGTACAGGAACGACGGCGGCTCATCGGCCCCCGCACCGTTCTCATCCCGCCAATCCAGCAGCAGCCCCTCGCCCGGCGTCACCATCGGCGCGGCGACCTCTTCCCGTACGAAGATCCCATGCGCCGCCGCCACCCTGCGCTGCCCCGGCGAAACCTGCCCGCGGGTATCGAAAACCACCGCGGCCCGAATCTCGGTGCCATCGGCCAACTCGACCCGATGCGC
This sequence comes from Nocardia sp. SYP-A9097, assembly GCF_009649815.1. Taxonomy (GTDB): domain Bacteria; phylum Actinomycetota; class Actinomycetes; order Mycobacteriales; family Mycobacteriaceae; genus Nocardia. The sequence goes on along the minus strand of NZ_WJIC01000020.1, from coordinate 84,069 downwards.
CTCGACAACCTTGGCCCGCCCCACGACGACCGTCGCATCATCGAGCGCCAGCGCCGCCTTCAATCCCGGCTTGGACAGCACGCAATACGGCCGATCGATCCGATGCTCCCCTTTGGTCCACACCACGGGCTTGTCCACCCGACTGGCAATCACACTCGCCGGCAACCACTCCGGCAGCTCATCGATCCAGCACGAGTAGGTCGGCGGCCACACCCGCTCCGGCCGCGGATCCACCGCCACCACCCGCAACCCGGCAGTCATCGCCCGATGCGCAAGCGCCTGCCCCGTGGGCCCCAACCCCACGACGCAAACATCCGCCACCCCACCAACTACCCGGCCACTCATACTTCGCATTCAAACAGCCCCGCCCCCGCCCCACCAGCATCCACCCGACTTCGCACCCCCACGGGCGCTCGGGCGTGTCCCGTGCCCGCTTCGCTGGAACAGGCAATTCTGCTGGGGGACAGCAGAATTGCCGGATTCGAGGCTACTTCGGGGTGACCCAGGTGGTGATGTCGGCGTGGACCACCTCGACGCCGGACTTGTCGTAGATGGCGACCGGGACGATCAGGTTCTGCCCTTCGGTGATCGTCGCGAAGTCGGGCAGCTCGGGGAGTTCGGCCACCGCGCGGAGGCCGGAGTTGGCCTTGGCCAGGTACCGCACATTCATGGCCTTGGGGATCCAGCGGTGGGTGTCGGGGACGGTGGCCTCCGAGAGCATGCCCATGGCCACCTCGGCGAGGTTGCAGGCGGCGATGGCATGGAAGGTGCTCAGGTGGTTGTGGATGCCGAACCATTTGGGGGCGGTGACCTCGCAGAGGCCGGGTTCCAGGCGCACCACGGTGGGCAGGACCGTGCCGAAATAGGGGACGCGCGCGACCATGCCGAGGGAGAACAGGGTGTGGCCTAGTCGGTTGTCCGGCAGCTTCTTCCAGCCGCGGTAGGTAGCGGTCTCTTTCGTCATGCCGCGTATCTTACTCAGAAGTAAGTTATCCGGAAGGGTTGCCGTTGCGACCGGCTCGAACGGAAAACCGAGCAATTGCTTGGTAAGTTGAACCGCTGCGTGAAGGGCGCGGCTGGAGCCGGTGCCATTTCACCGGTTTCGTCGGGGGAATGGAGCTCGAAAAATCATGCGTATCAAGACCGTTGCGGCCTCGCTGGGTATCGCGCTGGCCGGTGCGGCTGTCCTGGCCACTGTCGGGGCGGGGTCGGCTGCTGCTGTCCGGCCGATCATCGAACCGGGCCAGGGGGTTTACCTCGGCCTGGAATTCGATCAGGCCGAGACCGTGGCCCTGGGTAACAGCGCCGTTCCCGGCCTGTTGACCCAATTCCTGCCGCTGGACCAGACCGGGTTCGTCATGGACCCCGATTCCCGACTGCCCCAGGATGACGGCTATCTGTACGCCACCCCCGGCGCGGTGGTCAACGAGGCCGCGGCCGTCGGCGGCCGGGTCACCCTCGCCATCGTGAATCCCGCCCAGGCCGAGGGCTATCAGTACCTGATCGTGCAGCGACTACCCTGATTCGGGCACGGCGGGCGTCGTCACGGCGCCCGTCGTTTCGGTCCCTGCGGCGCGCCCGGGCGGCGACACCCCGGAGTTGAAAGCTCGCTCGCGGCGGCGGTTGTGACCTGCCCCGTCGCGATTTCGGGGGACAGAGGGGCCGATTTGAAGTCCCCCATAGCCGTGGGGCATACTGTTCAGGTTGCCCGCACCGGGTTGTGCTCTCTTTCGGGAAAGTCGCAGGTGGCGGGTGAGTAGGACCCACTCTTGTGCCCCGCCGTTTACCGGCGCGGGTGCTTCCGGGACAAGGTTCCAAGGCTCAGAGATGACTCGGGCCGAAGAATGAGCGGATGGGCGACACGCCCGACCGCGTGGACCGGATAGAACCATGACAGATGAACAGCGGCGATGGATGCGGGCCCACGGGCCCGCTGGTGTGGTGGCTGATGCGTCTTCGTGTGTTCGGGCTGTGCAAATGAGGGTGTTTCGAGAGCGAAAGCTCTCGGGGCACAAACGTTAAGCGGAGAAAAGGACACTCAGCGTGGCGGGACAGAAGATCCGCATCAGGCTCAAGGCCTACGACCATGAGGCGATCGACGCGTCTGCGCGCAAGATCGTTGAGACGGTGACCCGTACGGGTGCCCGCGTCGTTGGCCCGGTGCCGTTGCCCACCGAAAAGAACATCTACTGCGTCATCCGTTCGCCGCACAAGTACAAGGACTCGCGCGAGCATTTCGAGATGCGTACGCACAAGCGGCTGATCGACATTCTCGACCCGACGCCGAAGACGGTTGACGCGCTTATGCGCATCGACCTCCCGGCCAGTGTCGACGTCAACATTCAGTGACGGGGATTCCAGATATGACTGACAACAAGAGCAGGCCGGCTGCCGGCATCCTGGGAACCAAGCTCGGTATGACCCAGGTCTTCGACGAGAAGAACCGCGTTGTTCCGGTGACCGTCGTCAAGGCCGGTCCGAACGTCGTGACCCAGATCCGCACCGCAGAGCGCGATGGCTACGCAGCCATCCAGATCGCTTACGGCGCCATCGATCCGCGCAAGGTGAACAAGCCGGTTTCCGGCCAGTTCGCCAAGGCCGGTGTCACCCCTCGCCGCCACATCACGGAGATCCGCGTCGCTGACGTGGCTTCCTTCGAGGTCGGCCAGGAGATCGGCGCGGAGGCCTTCGCAGAAGGCAGCTTCGTCGACGTGACGGGCACGTCCAAGGGCAAGGGCTTCGCGGGCACCATGAAGCGTCACGGCTTCAAGGGCCAGGGCGCCTCGCACGGCGCGCAGGCTGTGCACCGTCGTCCGGGTTCCATCGGTGGTTGCTCCACCCCGGGCCGCGTGTTCAAGGGCATGCGTATGTCCGGCCGGATGGGTAGCGACCGCGTGACCACGCAGAACCTCACGGTCCACAAGGTGGATGCCGAGAACGGTCTGCTGCTGATCAAGGGTGCGATCCCGGGCCGTCGCGGCCACGTCGTGATCGTCAAGAGTGCAGTGAAGGGTGGTGCCCGGGCATGAGCACCGAGACCAAGACCAACCTGACGCTCACGGTCAAGGCCGCTGGCGGCAAGACCGAGGGCACCGTCGAGCTCCCCGCGGAGATCTTCGACGTAACCGCCAACATCTCGCTGATGCACCAGGTTGTCGTGGCCCAGCTGGCCGCGGCTCGCCAGGGCACGCATGCGACCAAGACCCGCGGTGAAGTCCGTGGTGGTGGGCGTAAGCCTTACCGCCAGAAGGGCACCGGCCGCGCGCGCCAGGGTTCGACCCGTGCGCCGCAGTTCGCCGGCGGTGGCACCGTCCACGGCCCGCAGCCGCGTGACTACACCCAGCGCCTGCCCAAGAAGATGAAGGTCGCCGCATTGCGTGGCGCTCTGTCGGACCGGGCTCGCAACGAACGCATCCATGTGATCACCGAACTGGTCCCGGGTCAGACCCCGTCGACCAAGGTCGCCAAGAACTTCCTTGCCGAGCTCTCGACTCGCAAGCAGCTCCTGGTGGTCGTCGGTCGCGAGGACATCGCCACGTGGAAGAGCGTCGCGAACCTGCAGAACGTGCACCCGATCGCTCCCGATCAGCTGAACACCTATGACGTGCTGAAGGCCGATGAGGTCATCTTCTCCGTCGAGGCGCTCAACGCCTTCGTGCACGGCCCTGCCGAAGCTGCACAGGAGGAGAGCAAGTGACCACGATCGCCGACCCCCGCGACATTCTGCTGGCGCCGGTCATCTCCGAGAAGTCCTATGGACTGATCGAAGAGGGTACCTACACCTTCATCGTGCACCCGGACTCCAACAAGACGCAGATCAAAATTGCCGTCGAGAAGGTCTTCGGCGTCACGGTGACCAGCGTCAACACCGCTAACCGTCAGGGCAAGCGCAAGCGGACCCGCGCCGGTTACGGCAAGCGCAAGAACACCAAGCGCGCGCTCGTGACCCTCTCGGCCGACAGCAAGCCCATCGAGATCTTCGGAGGCCCGGTCGCGTAGCGGCGGGGACTTCAGAAAGTAGAGAAGAACTCATGGCAATCCGTAAATACAAGCCGACTACCCCGGGTCGTCGTGGCGCCTCGGTCTCGGACTTCGCCGAGATCACCCGCACCACCCCCGAGAAGTCGCTGCTGCGTCCGCTCACCAAGACCGGTGGTCGTAACGCTCAGGGTCGCATCACCACCCGTCACAAGGGTGGTGGCCACAAGCGTGCCTACCGCGTGATCGACTTCCGCCGCCTCGACAAGGACGGTATCCCGGCCAAGGTCGCTCACATCGAGTACGACCCGAACCGCACCGCCAACATCGCGCTGCTGCACTTCGCCGATGGCGAGAAGCGCTACATCATCGCGCCCAAGGGCATTGCCCAGGGCACGAAGATCGAGTCCGGCACCGGTGCCGATATCAAGCCCGGCAACAACCTGCCGCTGCGCTCGATCCCGACCGGTACCACCATCCACGCGGTGGAGCTGCGTCCGGGTGGCGGTGCCAAGCTGGCTCGCGCCGCCGGTATCAGCATCCAGCTGCTGGGTAAGGAAGGCGCCTACGCCGTCCTGCGTATGCCGTCGGGTGAAATCCGTCGTGTCGATGTGCGCTGCCGCGCCACCATCGGCGAGGTCGGTAACGCCGAGCAGTCGAACATCAACTGGGGCAAGGCCGGCCGTATGCGGTGGAAGGGCGTTCGCCCGACCGTCCGTGGTGTGGTCATGAACCCGGTCGATCACCCGCACGGTGGTGGTGAAGGTAAGACTTCCGGTGGTCGCCACCCGGTCTCGCCGTGGGGCAAGCCCGAGGGCCGTACCCGTAAGCCCAACCGTCCCAGCGACAAGCTCATCGTCCGCCGCCGCGGCAAGAAGCGTTAAGGAGGAGGTTAAAGATGCCACGTAGCCTGAAGAAGGGCCCGTTCGTCGACGGACACCTCCTCAAGAAGGTGGACGTTCAGAACGAGAAGGGCACGAAGCAGGTCATCAAGACCTGGTCGCGTCGCTCCACCATCATTCCCGATTTCATCGGCCACACGTTCTCGGTGCACGACGGCCGTAAGCACGTACCGGTGTTCGTGTCGGAGAACATGGTTGGACACAAGCTCGGTGAATTCGCGCCGACTCGGACGTTCAAGAGCCACGTCAAGGAAGATCGGAAGAGCAAGCGGCGATGAGCACTGACACTCAGAATCAGACCGCACGCGCGACCGCCAAGCATGTCCGCGTGACGCCCATGAAGGCTCGTCGTGTTGTGGACCTGGTCCGCGGCAAGCGGGTCGAGGATGCGCTGAACATCCTGCGGTTCGCTCCGCAGGCCGCCAGCGAGCCGGTTGCGAAGGTTGTCGCCTCGGCGGCCGCCAACGCCGAGAACAACCTCGGCCTCAACCCGGCGACCCTGGTCATCTCGACGGCGTTTGTCGACGAGGGCGCGACCATGAAGCGTTTCCAGCCGCGTGCCCAGGGCCGTGCGTTCCGGATTCGTAAGCGCACCAGCCACATCACCATCGAGGTCGAGAGCGTGCCCAGTGCCGGCGCTGCCACTCGTAGCCGCCGGAAGGGAGGGGCGAAGTAAATGGGACAGAAGATCAATCCCCACGGCTTCCGCCTCGGCATCACCACCGACTGGAAGTCGCGCTGGTACGCCGACAAGCAGTACAAGGAATACGTCGGAGAAGACGTCAAGATCCGCAAGCTCCTCTCCACCGGTATGGAGCGCGCGGGCATCTCGAAGGTCGAGATCGAGCGCACCCGTGATCGCGTCCGTGTGGATATCCACACCGCGCGTCCGGGTATCGTGATCGGCCGTCGTGGCGCGGAGGCCGACCGCATCCGTGCCGAGCTGGAGAAGCTCACCGGCAAGCAGGTGCAGCTGAACATCCTCGAGGTCAAGAACCCCGAATCGGATGCGCAGCTCGTTGCCCAGGGTGTGGCCGAGCAGCTGTCGAACCGTGTGGCGTTCCGTCGTGCGATGCGTAAGGCCATTCAGTCGGCCATGCGTTCGCCGAACGTCAAGGGCATCCGCGTGCAGTGCTCGGGCCGCCTCGGTGGCGCCGAAATGTCGCGCTCGGAGTTCTACCGTGAAGGCCGTGTGCCGCTGCACACCCTTCGTGCGGACATCGACTACGGCCTGTACGAGGCCCGCACCACCTTCGGCCGTATCGGCGTGAAGGTGTGGATCTACAAGGGCGACATCGTCGGTGGCAAGCGTGAGGTCACCGCGACCGCAGCGCCGGCCGGTGACCGTGATCGCCCGCGTCGTGAGCGGCCGAGCCGCCCGCGTCGTTCGGGTGCCCAGGGCACAACCGCGACCAGCACTGAGGCCGGGCGGGCCGCGACTGCGGTCGCCGATGCTCCGGCTGAGACGACCCAGGAGGGCTGACCTATGTTGATGCCTCGCAAGGTCAAGCACCGTAAGCAGCATCACCCGAGCCGTTCGGGCATGTCCAAGGGCGGCACCGCGGTGACGTTCGGTGAGTACGGCATCCAGGCTCTGGAGCCGGCTTACGTGACCAACCGCCAGATCGAGTCGGCGCGTATCGCGATGACTCGCCACATCAAGCGTGGCGGCAAGATCTGGATCAACATCTACCCCGATCGCCCGCTCACCAAGAAGCCGGCCGAAACCCGCATGGGTTCCGGTAAGGGTTCGCCGGAGTGGTGGATCGCGAACGTGAAGCCGGGACGGATCATGTTCGAGATGTCTTACCCGAGTGAGGAGACCGCTCGCGAGGCCCTGCGCCGCGCGATGCACAAGCTCCCCATGAAGTGCAGGATCGTGACGCGAGAGGAGCAGTTCTGATGGCTACCGGAACTCCGGCTGCAGAGCTGCGCGAGCTGACCGAAGAGGAGCTCGTCGCGAAACTGCGTGAAGGCAAGGAAGAGCTGTTCAACCTGCGCTTCCAGATGGCGACCGGTCAGCTGACCAACAATCGCCGCCTGCGTGTGGTCCGCCACGAGATCGCACGCATCTACACGGTCATGCGGGAGCGCGAGCTCGGCCTGGCCTCCGGTCCTGAAGGCAAGGGAGACGCCGCATGAGCGACGTAAAGGGCCCGGCCAAGACGCCGGCCAAGCAGGAGGAACGCGGTCAGCGCAAGGTGCGCAAGGGCTACGTTGTCTCCGACAAGATGACCAAGACCATCGTGGTCGAGCTGGAGAATCGCGTGAAGCACAAGCTTTACGGCAAGATCATCCGCACCACCTCGAAGGTCAAGGCGCACGACGAGGACGAGATCGCCGGTATCGGTGACCTCGTGCAGCTGATGGAGACCCGTCCGCTGTCCGCCACCAAGCGCTGGCGTCTGGTCGAGGTGCTGGAGAAGGCCAAGTAAGGTCCTCTTCGACTCGACGGAAGTCGAAATACGAAGGCCCGCTTCCCATTTGGGAAGCGGGCCTTCGTCAATTCCTGGTCGGGGCGAGCGTCGGCGGCGCGGCGTAGAGCGCCTGGGCGCGAGCAAGATCGAGAGTCGCGTCCACGGGCAGGAAGTAGTCGGTCTGCCAGGACTGGGCTTTTTCGGCTTGCCGGTTGGCGGGGGTTACCCAGGGTGGGTAGACGCGGAAGGCTCGTTTGCCTGGGTGGTCCGGGGTTGAGACGACGCCGTGGTGGGCGAGTATCGCTGTGGGGAAGACGAATTGGCCGAAGTTGTGGGCGTCGCGGGTGCTGATTACGAAGAGGTCGATCGGGTCGGTGGTGTCGAAGGGGGCGATGGGGCCGCCGCCGGGTGGGCGCTTCCATACCGTGACGAATTGGCCCGGCTTGGTGGGGGTGATCTTCGCGGTGCGGAAGCGGACGGTTCGGTCGTCGAGGGTGAACTCGTGTGCGCCGTAGTCGGAGCTCTCCGGCTCGGGGATGGGTGCCGAATAGGCGAAACCGCATGGGGCGTAGACGAGTTCCGCGGTCAGCGTGAAGTCCGCGGCGAAGGTGGTCAGAGGGGGCCCATGTCCGCGGATAGCCAGTGTTCGGGGCGCATGTAGACGGCTACCTGCACGCCGATGGGTTCGGCGTATTTCAGGTAGCGGGTGACCTGGTCGGGGGTGAGGTAGCGAGAGGCCATCTCCAGGTGCATTTCGTCGGACATGGGGCCGATGCGGGTGACCGGGCCTTCGACCGTGACATAGCGGACGGTGGGTTCGAGGACCTGGGCCATGATGCTGAAACGACCGGATTCCTTCAGTAGCTGCATCTTCTGCGAGTCCGGACTTGTGATGATCCACAGTTCGCCGCCGGGGGAGTACTGGTACCAGATGGGCACACTCAGGGGTGCGCGGCCCGCCTTGTTCACGGCGAGGGCCCCGATATGCGGCTGGGCGAGGAAACTCTGTCTTTCTTCCAACGGGAGTGGCATGGGTCCACGTTAGCGTGCGGGTATGACAGAGCCGCAGAAGAATTCGCACCGGTTTGTCTGCTTTATGGCTTATGCACAGTAGGTCGAGATTTCCAGTGGGGCGGGAGCCGCCGGGCGTATGGTGAAAAGGCAATGACGCACCCTGTTCGATTACCAAAGTGCCGCGCGCAGTTGGTATTTCGTGCGCGGAGGATGTCAGGTCTGTCATGGCGTTCATACCTTCTGGCGTTTACTCGATCAGCCGCCCCATCGATCAGCTCATTACTTTCCTCGATGGCATGGAGAAGGGTGCGCCCGCTCTCCTGCTGCCGCCGACCGGGCAACCCGGTTAGCAGGAGTGGGTGGTGGATGTGCTCACCAATGGCAATATCACCCTGCGTAACCTGCGGAATCAGCAGTATCTCGGCTACGAGACGGATCCGCAATTGAACATGCATGTCGGTAGTTTCCCGGAGGCCAGGGAATGGTCGATCTATCCGAGCGCGCAACCGTTCACCTTCCATATCGTGGTGCCGGGTGGTCCGATCGACGGGATCGAATTGGCGCTGGACAACAGTCTGTTGCGCATCTTCCCGCCGCGCCTGGCCTTGCGTCCGCTGGAAGTGTCTGTGGTACAACAGGCTTGGCGGTTCCAATTTCACGAGTGATCCCGCGCCGGTGATCGACGTCCGAAGGCCCGCTTCCGATCGGAAGCGGGCCTTCGGTGGCTATTCAACACGCGGAGCGCAATATTGCGTTCGGCGTTTCGCGAGCTGGGGCGTATTACATACCGCGTGTTCTTGTATGGGATTTGCCGCATTGCTACTCTCGGCGAAGTGCCCGCTACCGGGTACAGATCCTCGGGCGCGATCGGTGAGTGAATGCTCGATAACGTGGTTCGTATTGCGATAGTCGGAATGGGACCTCGCGGTCTGAATGTCTTCGAACGTATTTGCGCGAATGCCAGACAGCTCGGTAATTGCGCGGGCGTCGAACTGATTCTCATAGACTCGAAAAGGGTTGGTACGGGCGCGGTCTGGCGCACCGATCAACCGAATCAGCTGCTGATGAACACGGTCGCCGAGCAGGTCACCATCTTCACCGACGACACGGTGGAGATGGCCGGCCCGGTGGATCGAGGGCCCAGTTTGTACGAATGGTCTAATTTTTTGGCCAAGATAGGGAATTTCGCCGGACTCCCCTCGGGCGCATATCGCGAAGCCCTGCGCATCCGCGCCGACACCTATCCGCCACGCTACTTCTACGGCCACTATCTGCGCTGGGCATTCGAGCGAACCCGCGACCGCTATGCCGAATGGGCGCATACTCGCGAAATTGTCGCTACCGCAACCGATCTGTGGGACGGCCCGGGCGGCTTGCAGGAACTCGAACTCAGCACCGGTGAACGCCTGCGCGGCCTGCACGCGGTGGTGCTCGCCCAGGGGCACCTGGGGGAGGAGCCGCCGGAAGAGCCCGGCTCCCTACCGGATTCGGCGCGCGGCCTCGGCCTCGGCTATGTGGCCCCCGCCAATGCCGCCGATATCGATACCGATCGCATACCCGAGCGCGAACCGGTGCTCATCCGCGGTCTCGGCCTCACCTTCTTCGACTATCTGGCCCTGCTCACCGTCGGGCGCGGCGGCTGTTTCAAGGAGTCCGACGCGGGCCTGGAGTACGTGCCGTCCGGACATGAGCCCGCGATCATGGCGGGCTGCCGCCGCGGCATCCCGCATCACGCCCGTGGCGAGAATCAGAAGGGTGTGGACGGCCGATACTCGCCGATGCTGCTGACCCCCGAGCGCATTGCCCGATTGCGCAGTCGCTCACGGAAATTCGGTGATGTCTCGTTCCGGCACGATGTGTGGCCGCTGATCGCCCGCGAGGTGGAATCGGTCTACTATTCGGCGTTGCTGACCGAGCGGCTCAGCCCGCAGCGGCTGGAGTCCTTCCGCGACCGCTATCTCGGCGTGACGGCCGCATCGGACACCGCGGAGTTGTTGCAGCGCTTCCATATTCGTGCGGACGAGCAGTGGGATTGGTCCACCCTGGTGGATCCCACCGGCGGCCGGAATTTCACCGATCGACAGGATTTCCACGACTGGCTGCTCGCCTACCTGGACTCCGATGTGCGTGAGGCCCGCCTGGGCAATGTGCGCGGCCCGGTGAAGTCGGCCCTGGATGTATTGCGGGACTTGCGCAACGAGATCCGGCTCGTCGTCGATCACGGCGGTATCGCGGGGTCGTCGTATCGGGACGATCTGGACCGTTGGTACACCCCCATGAACGCGTTCCTCTCGATCGGCCCGCCCGCCAGTCGAATCGCCGAGCTGGCGGCGCTGATCCGGGCGGGTGTGGTGCAGGTCGTCGGCCCCGGAATGCGGGTGCGCGTGGATACCGTTCGCCGCCTGTTCTCGGCGGAGTCGCCGCAGGTCGGGGGTTCGCAGGTGCGTGGCCGCCACCTGGTCGACGCCTGGCTGCCCGCCCCGGATCTGCGTCGTACGGCGGATCCGCTGCTGCGTAATCTGCTGGGCCGCAAGGATGTCAGCGGTTTCACCATGGGTTCGCCGGATGGCAGTGACTATCGCACCGGCGGTCTGGCGCTGGCTCCCAATACCCATCATCTGGTGGACGGCGAGGGTCGAATCCATCAGCGCCGCTATGCCTTCGGTGTTCCCACTGAATCGGTGCGCTGGGTGACGGCGGCGGGCCCGCGTCCCGGCGTGAATTCGGTGACGCTGGCGGACGGCGACGGTATCGCCCGCGAGATCCTCACCACGCACCGCTACGAGCGGTCCGCGAATTCTCTTGAAAGGCAAGATGATATGGCGATCGAATACGGTCTGCTATCCCCGGTGGGGGTGGGTGCGCCGGTGGAATCACTGCTCGGTGACGATGCCTGGATCGAGGCCATGCTGGAGGTGGAGCTGGCGCTCGCCCGGGCGCAGGCGCGGCTCGATATTGTGCCCGGGACGGTGCCCGAGCAGATGGCGATAGCGGTGCGCGAGCACTCCTTCGATGCCCGGGAGATCGCGGAAGCCGCACGGGGAGCGGCGAATCCGGTGGTGTGCTTGGTGGAGCGGCTGCATCGCGCGGTCGCCGATATCGATCCGGTGAGCGCGAACTATGTGCACTACGGCTCCACCAGTCAGGACATTCTCGATACCGCGACCATGCTGATCGCGGCGCGGGTGTTGTCGGTGGTGATCTCGGATCTGAACGCGATTCTGGCTTCGCTGGCCGATCTCGCACGGCGGCACCGTAGTACGCCGATCGCGGGTCGCACCCTGGCCATGCAGGCGGTGCCGACGACGTTCGGTGCGAAGGTGGCGGTGTGGATGCAGGGCATTCTCGACGCGCGTGAGCGGTTGTGTCAGGTGCGGACCGGGCTGCCGGTGCAATTAGGCGGTGCGGCAGGCACTTTGGCGTCCTATATCGAGTGTGCCCGCTGTGCTGATTCGGAGCTGGCGGTCGCGCCGAGCGGTGAGATCATGGAGCGTTTGAGCGCGGGGTTCGCGGCCGAGTTGTCGCTGACGGTAAGCGCCACGCCGTGGCATTCGGTGCGCACCCCCATTGCCGATCTGGCGTCCGCGCTGGCGCTCACCTCGGGTGTGCTGGGCAAGATGGCGGTGGATGTGATCTCGCAGTCCCGTACCGAGATCGCGGAGCTCTTCGAACCCGCGGCTGCGGGTCGCGGCGAATCCTCCGCCATGCCGCAGAAGCGAAACCCGGTGCTGAGCACCATGATTCGGGCGGCAGCGCTGCAAACCCCGGCGCTGGCGTCGACCCTGTTCGGTGCGTTGCTGGCCGAGGACGAGCGGCCCGCGGGTTCCTGGCATGCCGAGTGGCAGCCGTTGCGCGAATGCCTGCTGCTGGTGGGCGGCGCGGCGCATACGGCGGTGGAGTTGGCCGCCGGTCTCACCGCCGATGCCGATCGCATGACCGCGAATCTCACGCTCACCGAAGGCCAGATCGTCTCCGAGCGGCTCTCGATTCGGCTGGCCCCGCTGCTGGGTAAGCCGGTCGCGAAGAAAACCTTGCAATCGGCCTCGTACGAATCTCAGTCCACGGCGCGCCCACTCGCGGAGATCCTGGCCGAATCCCCGGATATAGCCCTGCATTTGAACAGACTCGAACTGAATGACCTGTTGCGCCCCGAAAACTATCTCGGCGCAGCCCCCGATCTGGTGGATCGAGTACTGCGCCGAATGTGAGGGTCCGGAACTACCAGCGTTTGCTGGGGCGGTTGGTGGCCGCGCGGCGTTCGGCTTCCTTGGCCTTGACGCGCTCGGCCTCCTTGCGGACCTCGGCGTAGTTCTCGCGTTCGCGCAGCAGCCACTCGGGCGGGTTGGCGATGAGGGCGTCGATGTCGGCGGTGGTCAGTGCGTCCTCGATGCCCGCGCGGCCCAGGCCGGAGTTGGAGATGCCGAGTTTGCGGGAGACCACATCGCGCGGGAAGGGGCCGTCTCGGTGCAGATCCTGCAGCCACTGCGGCGGATTGGTGCGCAGCTCTTCGAGTTGGGCGCGGGTGACGGGTGAGTTCCGGAACTCCTCGGGGGTTGCGGGGAGGTAGATGCCGAGTTTGGCGGCCGCGGTCAGCGGCTTCATGGTCTGGGGGTTCTTGTCCGGGCTCACCTGTCCAGGGTACGGGGCTGGGTGTGGGGAACCGGCCGCGCGGTGCGGTTACCCGGGTGGCGGTGCAATAACCTGGGTGGAATGAGCCGGTTCGAGTCGATCGATGTCACGCGTCTGCGCTGGTTTGCCGGGGTTGCGCAGGAGTTGCACTTCGCCCGGGCGGCGCAGGCGATGGGTATTTCCCGGCAGCGTTTGAGCCGGACGGTCATCGAGCTGGAGGAGGAGCTCGACACCAAGCTCTTCGTGCCGGGCGCGCAGCCGACGCAGCTCACGGCCGAGGGCGAGGAGCTGCTGGCGGCGGCGCGGGAGATTCTCGCGAATGTGGTGGAGGAGCCGCGGGTCGTCGTCGACGATGATGCGGAGCGGCTGCGGGTCGGATTCGTGCCGGGGGTGACGGTCACCAAATGGGAGCGCATCTGGCGTGAACGCTTCCCGGAGATTCCCCTCGAAATGCTGGCCGTGCCCATGCGTGAACAGGAGTCGGCGCTGCGTGAGGGCCGGGTCGATATGGCGTTCGTGCGCCTGCCGATCGATCGCGAGGGTTTGAGCGCGATTCCGCTCTACCGTGAACTGCCGGTGGTCGTGGTGTCGAAGGATCATCCGATCTCGGTGTTCGAGCAGGTGAGCACCCTCGAACTCGCCGATGAGCGGATGCAGGATGCCGCCGATCTGGATGACGCCGCCATGACCATGGAGATGGTGGCCGCGGTCGGTGGCGCGGCGATCGTGCCGCATTCCATTGCCCGTCTGCATTCGCGTAAGGATCTGGTCTACCGCACGGTCACCGATGTGCCGTCGACGGAGATTGTGCTGGCCTGGCCGGAGGATCGTACGACCGAGCTGGCGGAGGAGTTCGTCGGTGTGGTGCGGGGTCGTTCGGCGCGTAGCTCGCGTTCGCCGTCCGGGCAGGAGTCGAAGGAGCCGCAGGTCAAGGCGCAACCGCGCGCGGGTAAGAAGCAGCCCGCGGGTGGGAAGAAGCCGGCGGCCGCGAAACGTGGTGGGGCAGTGCAGAAGCCGCGTAAGGCGCGGGGCCGCTAGCGGTCGGGGTCGACCCGGGGATATTTCAGGGTCGATTCAGGGTTGCGCTATACGTATACGTCTACTTATAGTGATTGCAGGCAGCGAAGAGGCTGTCTGCCGATAGTCGTCAGCGGCTGAATCCGTTGCGGCACAGTGCATCTCAACCCGTGGTGGCACGTTGTAGATGCATGCCTATATGCGCATCAACGAATTCGACTCACCGTCAACTCAGAGTTGACTATCGGCAGAGAGTCAACCTACAGTTGACGCACGCAAGAATTGGAGAACGTCATGGACATCGATATGCAGAAGCCCGACGCCGACGAGCCCACCCCGGGCGCTCTCGTCACCCAGGACTTCCCCGAAGGAATGAGCCGCGTCGAACTGCGCGTGGGCCCCGGCGGCGGCCGCACCCAGAGTTTCGTCGGCCGGCTGCTGGCCGAATCGCAGCAGGTCAGCAAGGTCGGCACCGAGGTGGTGAACGTCTATCTGAGCCGTAAGGGCAAGTTCGTCGTGCACCGTCACTACATCGAGTGGGCGGACTTCCAGCAGGCGACCAAGCTGGCGTACCACACCGCCAAGGACGAGTTCATTGTCGCGCGCAGGAACTCCGATCAGTCCGACTTTTCGCCGATCACCAACTGGGTCAAGGAATTTAAGAACTGGCGCGAAATGCTCGGACTTGGTAAGGATGGATACGGGGACTTCACTCTCGACATCGTGGACACGCTCGAAGAGTTGCGTGATCGCATCCCCGCCAAGGCCTTCCGTACCGCCGCCGATGTGGTGGCGAACCCGGCCTCGCAAGACCTCGATATCTGAATAGCGCGGCCGAACCCCGAAAGGACTTCTCCCGCATGTTCTCCCGACTGGGACGCTTTGTCGTCAAACAGCCGTGGCTGGTCATCGGCGTTTGGCTGATCGCCATTGTCGCCATCGCGGCCACGGCGCCCAAACTGACCGCGACCACCGAACAGGCCGACTTCCTGCCGTCGCATTACGAATCCATCCAGGCGATGGAGACACAGCAGAAAGCCTTCCCCAACAGCGCTACTCCGGCCGCGCTGATTGTCTTCGAGCGCGCCGACGGCGCACCGTTGACCACGGCCGATGCGGCCACCGTGCAGGCGGCGGCCGCCAAGCTCACCGAGCGAAACATCAAGGATGTCACCGCGATCGCGGCGATGCCCGCATCGGATAACAAGCTCGTCGATGTCGTGGCGGTGCAGATGACCAAGGTCACCAGCCCGAACGACAAGCGGCAGACCGATGCGGTGAAGGATCTGCGTACCGCTCTGCAGGAGACGGTCGCGGGTTCGGATCTGAAGGCCGGTATCACCGGTCAGGCGGCGCAGACGCTGGATCAGCAGGATTCCGGCAACAAGGCGCTGGCCATTATCGGCATCGCGACCATTGTGCTGATCCTGGTTCTGCTGCTCGTGATTTTCCGCAGTCCCGTGATCGCGTTGCTGCCGATCATCGTGATCGGCGCGATCTCGATGGCCGTGAATGGCTTGATTGCCATGGTCAGCAAGGCTTTCGACCTCAAGGTCGACAATTCCGTGCAGTCACTGCTGGTTGTGGTGTTGTTCGGTGTCGGTACCGATTACATCCTGTTCCTGATGTTCCGGTATCGGGAGCGGTTGCGTGCCGGTGAGGATCCCAAGACCGCCATGGTCAGCGCGGTGACCCGGGTCGGTGAGGCGATCAGTTCGGCTGCCGCCGCGGTGATCATCGCCTTCGGTGCGCTGATGCTTTCGACGCTGGGCATGTTCCGTTCGCTCGGTCCGGCGCTGGCGATCGCGGTCGCGGTGGCGCTGCTGGCCGGTCTGACGCTGGTGCCGGCGATTGTTTCGCTGTTGGGTACCAAGGTGTTCTGGCCGTCGAAGGCGTGGCAGCAGGAGCCGACGGGTGCGCGTTTCGCGGCGGTCGGTGGTTCGCTGGGTAAGCGTCCGGGTCTGTACGCACTGGTCTCGGGTGGTCTGCTGGTGGCATTGGGTCTGGTGGCGCTCGGCTTCAATCCGACCTTCGATCTGAGTTCGAGTTCGACCTCGGATACCTCCGAATCCACGGTGTACAGCAAGGAATTGCTCAAGGGCATGCCTGCGGGTACGACTCAGCCGTCGCAGGTCTATCTGAGTTCCGATGGTGCCGCGCTGACTTCGGATCAGCTGAGCACCTATCGCACGGCACTGACGGGTATCTCCGGGGTGGGCCAGGTGTCCGAGCCGAAGCTGTCGGAGAACAAGTCGATCGCCGAGTATCAGGTGACGCTCAATGACGCGCCGGAGTCCGATGCCGCGTTGGCGACGGTGCAGGGTCCGCTGCGTGATGTCGCGCATTCGGCGGCGCCGCAGGGTACCAAGGCCGTGGTCGGTGGTATGACCTCGATCTTCGTGGACTTCAAGGCCGCGATGAATCGTGATTACGCGGTGGTGTTCCCGGTGGCCGCGGTGCTGATCATGCTGGTGCTGGGTCTGCTGCTGCGCAGTCTGGTGGCGCCCTGGTATCTGATCGCGTCGGTGTTCCTCGGGTTCGCCGCCACGCTCGGTGCCGCGGTGCTGGTTTTCCAGCACCTGCAAGGTAATTCGGGTCTGATCTTCACGTTGCCGTTGATCATGTATCTGTTCGTGGTCGCCCTCGGGACGGACTACAACATCCTCATGGTGGCTCGATTGCGGGAGGAGGCCCGTGAGGGTCACGATCCGCATAAGGCGGCGGCGGAGGCGGTCAAGCACACCGGTCCGACGATTGCCGCTGCCGGTCTGATCCTGGCGGGTACGTTCGCCTCGATGATGCTGGCGGGCAATAACGCGCTCTCGCAGATGGGTTTCGCCATCTCGGTGGGTATCGGTATCGCGGCCTTCGTGATGGCGATGTTCTTCACCCCGTCGGTGACCGCGTTGATCGGTCGTAAGGCGTGGTGGCCGGGTCACGGTGGTGACGCCGATCCGCAGGCGGAGTGGAACGAGCAGCAGTGGGCGCGGTCCGAGCCTGATTCGGCACGCCGCTAGCCGCGAATCCTGTTCGCAGACAACCGGGCCCGTCTCCTTTTCGGAGGCGGGCCCGGCCGTTGTGCTGCGCGTTCGCTGATCTGACAGAAACACGTTTCAGTTTTTTCCCGAAAGTGCCACGCCTCGAACTGGACAACCGATATGGTTCGCCGGACCGTACCCGCAGGGGATTGGCATTCAAGGAGATCTCGACATGACCACGACCGTGAACAAGCGCATCGCCCAGCGGGCCGGATTCGGCATTACCGCTCTGGCAGCGGTGGCCTGTTCGGCGGCTCTGACGGCGCCCTACGCGTCGGCAGTACCCACCGGCCTGTCGGTGAACGCCCGCAATGTCTACGCCGCCTGCACCTACGAGGTGACCGCGACCTACGACCACTGGTTCCAGGCCTGGTTCTACGACAACGGCGTGGTCATCGGCGGCAGCCCGCTCAACCCCACCAACGGCAAGGCCACCATCCAGTGGACCCCCAAGGGCGCCGGCACCCACACCCTCTCCACCCTTCAGGGCTCTGCCTGGGAGCTGAAGGTCAACGTCCTGGAGCCCACCCTCACCGGCAGCGCCACCTGCGGCGCCAGCCCCCTGGGCTTCCTGGGCTCCTGATCCCGGTTCGGCAGTGGCGCGACCACACCGAACCGTCCCGGACCGGCTGACCGACATCCTCTGTTCCCAAGGTCGGCCGGTCCACCCCTTCGCGAGGGGCGAAAGTTCTTTCAGCGCAGGGTCGTATGCCAGACCACGGCCGCGGCGAGTGCGCCCGCGCCGTTCACCGACCAGTGCAGGGCGATCGGGGCGAGCAGGCTGCCGCTGCGGCGGCGGAGCCAGGTGAAGACGGCTCCGGCTGCGGCGGTGGCGATTACGGCGAGGGTGATGCCGAGGATTTGACCGGCGAGGCCGTTGCCGAGGAATCCGCTCAGACCTTTGTTCCCGCTGGTGAGACCCAGTGATGAGGCCACATGCCAGAGGCCGAAAAGCATTGAGCCCGCGGCGAATACGCCGCGTGCGCCGTAGGCGCGGTCGAGGGTGCCGTGTAGGACGCCGCGGAAGGCGAGTTCTTCCGGGATGGCCGTTTGCAGCGGGATCACGATCATCGAGGCGATGAGTGCGCCGGAGATGGTGGCGTAGCGGTCGGCCAGGAAGAACGGGCGGGTGATCGGTAGCAGTGCGCCGATGGCCACCGCGGTGAGGACTACGCCGACCGCGGCCAGGGCCCAGACGGAGCCGCGTCGCCAGTGCCGGGGGGAGAGGCCGAGTTCGGCCCAGCCGAGGCCGCGGCGGCGAACCATGGCCAGCAGCACAATCGCGGCAATCGGGACGGTGACAATGCTCGCCCAGGCGGTGGTGAAGTGCGCGATGAGGTTCGTGCAGATCAGAACGACGACAACGACGACTACATCGATGTAGGCGTGCAGGCGGTGGCGGAGGGGTGCGGGTGCTGCGGGGAGCACGGCGATCGCACCGTTATCGTTCTGAGACATCCCGGCCAGTGTACGTACGGATTCTTGGAACGCACTAGAAATGTGGTTGAAGTCGATCACCCGAGGGGTCCGGGCCGCTCGCCCAGCCTTGCGGATCGGTCCATGCCTGCAGCGTGCGTGCGGTTTCGAAGCGGCGCGGCTCCCGCGAAATCGGGTCGGTGAATTCCAGCGCACAGGCGAGCAATTGCAGCGGCCGGGTGTAGTCGTCGACCGGTTTGTCGGTGAGTTCGGGATAGAAGTCGTCGCCGAGAATCGGGATGCCGAGCGAGTTCATATGCAGTCGTAGCTGATGTGTGCGACCGGTCTTGGGTCGCAGCCGGTAGCGCCCGCGACCGTCGCGATGCTCGAGCAATTCGACATGCGTTTCGGCATTCGGCTCGCCGGGTTCCTCGAAGGCCCGCAGCACCTGCCGCTCCTTGATGATCCGGCTGATCACCGTGCGCGGTAGCTCCAGTTCGGGGTCGACGCCCGCGATGGCCTCGTACTCCTTGTGCACCACGCGCTTGTGGAACATGGTCTGATATGCCCCGCGCACAGCCGGATTCACGATGAAGAGGATCAGTCCGGCGGTGACTCGATCCAGTCGATGCGCGGGCACCAGATCGGGTAGGTCGAGTTCGCGGCGTAGTCGCACCAGCGCGGTCTGCAGAATGTGCTGTCCGCGCGGGATGGTGGAGAGGAAGTGTGGTTTGTCGATGACGAGCAGGTTCTCGTCGCGATGCACGATGCCGATCTCGAACGGTACTTCGGTTTCGACGGGCAGATCGCGATGGAACCAGATCGCCCCGCCGGGTACATAGGGCGCATCGGGGGAGATGGGCCCTTCCAGGTCGACGATTCCGCCCGCACTCAATAGTTCGTCGATGCGTTCGGGCCGCACGCGGGGAAGTCGCTCGACGAGGTGGTCGCGAACGGTCGCCCACTCGCCGTCTTCGGGCATTCGCAGGCGTGCCGGGTCCAACCCGTGCCGCTTCGGTAGCGGCGGCTGCTGCCTGCGTCTCACCGGTTGAACCCTATCGGTGACCTGGATGTCCGGATGCGGTGGCCCACTGCCACCAAAGTTAGCCTAACCTATCTTTCAATCGAATCTTGTGTGAGGATCGGGCGATATGACAAGGGTGAGGGGCTACTGATGACGGTCGAGGTCGCGCCGGACAAGGCGGCGGCGAAGCAGCGCAAGCGGCGGGAAGCGCAGGCTCGTAAGGAGATATTGGCCCCGGTCGGCGGTGTATTGACGCTGGCGAGTGTGCTGGTCGCGATTGCGTCGGTGTGCGCGGTGGTGCCGTTTCTGCTGATTGTCGCGGCTTGCCGGGAACTGCTGAACGACTCTGTGGATACCGATCGGGTCTGGCGTTTGCTGCTCATCGCTGTGGTCGTACTGGTTGTGCGGGCACTGCTGCAGGCGGTCGCGTTGACATGGTCGCACCTGGTGGATGCCGGATTCCAATTGACACTGCGCCGCCTGCTGGCCGACAAACTGACCCGGGTCCCGCTGGGCTGGTTCGGGGATCGCACCTCGGCCGAGGTGAAGAAGTATCTGCAGGATGATGTGGAGGCGCTGCACTATCTGGTGGCGCATGCCCGGCTGGATTTCATCGGCTCGGTGACCGTGCCGCTGGTGACGCTGATCTATCTGGCGACCGTGGATTGGCGGCTCACCCTGGTCCTGTTGTTGCCGCTGGTGCTGTACGCGCTGTGCATGAAGAAGATGCTGGACGAGCCGGGCCGCGAGCGCATGCTGGTGTACAACGCCGCCGAGCAGCGCACCCGGGAGGCGACCGTCGAATTCGTGGACGGTATCCAGGTGGTGCGGGCATTCGGTCGAGCGGGCAAGGCGCACAGCGTCTTTCAGGACGCGGTCGATCATCAGACCGACAGTCTGCGCAAGATGAAGATGCCGATCATCTCCGTGCAGTCGCTCTCGGATGCGGTGGTCTCGCCGGTGTTCGTCATGTTGCTGGTGGTGGTGGCGGGCTTGACCGGTGTCGGTGTGGGCTGGATCGAGCCGCTGGATGTCCTGCCGTTCTTGCTGATCGGGCTGGGGCTCGGCAGTTCGCTGATGGGTCTGGGCTACGGCGCGCAGGCATTGCGGACCGCCGGTGATGCGGCGCTGAGATTGCATGAGCTGATGCGGACTCCGGAACTGGCTTCGGGCTCCGCGGTTTCGGGCATCGTCGAGACCTCTTCCGGCGCTGCGGGTTCGGAGTCGAATGCGGCCGTCACCGGCGTCGTGAATTCGAAGCCGGTCGCTGCCGGACTGGTGAGTTTCGAGGGCGTGAGTTTCGGTTACCGCGATGATCATCAGGTGCTGCGCGATATCGATCTGGAGCTGGCTCCGGGCACGCTTACCGCGCTGGTCGGCCCGAGCGGTTCGGGCAAGTCCACCCTGGCAAAGCTGCTGCCGCGCTTCTATGACGTACAACAGGGCCGAATCACGGTCGGCGGCCGCGATATTCGCGACTTCAGCACCGAGGAGCTGTATCGCACAGTCGGTTTCGTCTTCCAGGATGTGCGGCTGATTCGCGGCAGTATCCGCGACAATCTGCTGCTGGCCCGCCCGGATGCCGATGAACGGGCATTGGAGCGCGCGGCCCGCGCCGCTCAGATCCACGACCGGATTCTGACCCTGCCACGCGGCTACGACTCCGAGATCGGTGTGGATGCCACGCTCTCCGGTGGTGAGGCGCAACGGCTTTCGATCGCTCGCGCGCTGCTGGCCGATACCCCGGTACTGGTGCTGGACGAGGCCACCGCCTTCGCGGACCCGGAGTCCGAGGCGGCGGTGCAGGACGCGCTGGCCGCGCTGGTGGCCGGCCGCACCGTGCTGGTGATCGCGCACCGTCTGCACACCATCACGGGTGTGGACCGAATCCTGGTGCTGGAGAACGGCGTTCTGGTCGAGCGGGGCGATCATTCGAGCCTGGTCGCGGCCGGTGGCCTCTATCAGCGCCTGTGGGAGATCAATGAGGCGGCACTGGATGTGGTGCTGGAGGGAACACGATGATTCGCAAGGTTTTCGCCCTGGTGCCGCGCGAGTTCGCCGCGCTGACACCGAAATTGGTGGCCGCCATCACCGTGCAGGCGCTGTGCCAGGCGGCCGCCTATGTGCTGCTGGCGCCGGTGCTGGAAGCATTGTTCGACGGGGACACCGGTGGTGCCTGGCGTTGGACCATCGGGCTGGCCGTCGCGGTGGCGGGTGTGATCGGTTTCGGTTTCGTGCAGGCGGTAGTGGGCCTGCGTATCGGTGTCGGCATGCAGCAGGGTTTGCAGACCCGCCTCGGCGACCATCTGAATTCCCTGCCGCTGGGCTGGTTCGAGACCCAGCACGCCGGTTCGCTGTCGCGCCTGATGGTGGAGAATGTCCGGGAGGTGCAGGGTCTGATCGCGTACCTGCTGGCGAAGATGCTGACCGGTGTGATCGTGCCGCTGGGTGTGGCGATCGGAATGTTGTTCGTGGACTGGCGGATTTCGCTCGCCATGTTGTCGGCCGCGCCGGTGTTGTATCTGGTGAACCTGTGGGCGAATCGCTCGTATACGGCCTCGGATGAGCGGTTGCATGAGGCGTCGGCCGAGGCCAATGCCCGGGTGCTGGAGTTCGCGCAGGCGCAGCCGGTATTGCGGTCGTTCGGTGCGGTGGGCGAGGGTAATAGGGCGTTGAACGCGGCGCTGGCCCGTCAGCGTAGGGCCGCGACCGGGCTGCTGTTCGCGAGTGTGCCCGGCCTGATCGTGTTTTCGCTGTGCGTGCAGGCGGTGTTCCTGGTGCTGGTGTATCTGGTGGTCGGTCAGGTGACCGACGGCGGGATCTCGGCGGCGGCGGCCATCGCGTTGATCGCGGTGAGCGCGCGTTTCATCGAGCCGTTGAATCAGGCCGCGCAGTTGGGTACGGCATTGCGGTCCGCCGCGTCGGCAGCGGATCGCGTGACCACGCTGCTGGCCGAACCGACTCTCCCGCAGCCGGATTCGGATCTGGAGCCGGGCGCGCCGAGCGTGGTGTTCGAGAATGTGAGCTTCGGTTACCGCCCCGGCGCGCAGGTGCTGTCGGAGCTCTCGTTCACGGTGGAGCCGGGCACCACGACGGCGATTGTCGGTCCCAGCGGTGCGGGTAAGTCGACGGTGTTGCGCTTGGCCGCGCGTTTCCACGATGTGGATTCGGGTCGAGTTCTGGTGAGCGGTCACGATGTTCGCTCGCAGTCGTCGCGGTCGCTGCTGGGCCGGATGTCGCTGGTATTCCAGCATGTCTATCTGTTCAATCGTTCGGTGCTGGAGAACATTCGGGCCGGTCGCCCGGAAGCCACCGACGCGCAGGTGCGTGCGGCGGCCGCGGCGGCCCGGGTGGATGAGATCGCCGAACGGCTGCCGCGGAGCTGGGACAGTGCCGTGGGTGAGGGTGGCGCCGCGCTGTCCGGCGGTGAGCGCCAACGGGTTTCGATCGCACGCGCCCTGTTGAAGGATGCTCCGGTGGTGCTCTTGGACGAGGCGACCAGTGCGCTCGATCCGCAGAGCGAGGCGGTGGTGGTGCGCGGTATGCACGAGCTGACCCGGGGTCGCACGGTCATGGTGGTCGCACATCGCCTGGCCACCATCGCGCACGCGGATCAGATTCTGTTCATGGAGGCGGGCCGCATTGTGGAGCGCGGTACCCACGATCAGTTGCTGGGGCTGGACAGCCGCTATGCGGCGTTCTGGAACGAGCGCTCTCGCGCGACCGGCTGGCGACTGGAATCGGCTTCTGTGTAGCACTTTTCGCGACACCTGAGTCTAAATATGGCTGTGCCCCGGTCATTCCGTGGAATGACCGGGGATTCACGCTGCCATACCAGTGATTACGGCATCAAAATGGCCAGCATCACAGGTTGCAGGACTGCCCCGCGTAGTAGGCCACCGAGCACTCGGACTCGCGAGTCAACTTCCAGCTGCCGTCGATCTCGCGCCAGGCCATCTCGATATTCGGGAAGGTGCCGTAGCCGTCGACGGTGACCTGCAGGTTGGCAGTGAGGGTGTCACCGTTCTGTGCGACCGGTCCGGCGAGCGTCCAGCGCAGGCTGGGCACGGTGTTCATCACGCTGCCGACCTGGTCGAGCAGCGGCAGACCCGCTTCTCCCGCTTCGAGTTCCGCGGCGCGTGCCGAGCTGGAGGCGCCGGTGTTCAGTGCCAGTTGCAGCTTGGAGTGCAGGTCGCCCAGGCCCGGCTGTGCGGTGCGGACCGGCGCGACGATCGGGGCGGCCTGGGCCGGTGCGATCGTTGCCACGTTGAACCCGCCGATAACGGCCGCGGCGGCGAAAACCGCTGCTCCCAGCTTCTTTCGGGTGGTGCTGATCATGTATTCATCCAATCGTTCACGTCGGTGGGCCGTGGGCGGTGCCCAAGCGGTACCCAATGCAATATAAGGTAAGGCTATGCAAACATGGGAGGGAACCTTGGTTGCTGTGGCGCGATCGCTCGGCGGTTGCGCAGGAGAGTGAGTGTGAACCCGGTGAAGACTCTGCTGGTCGTCGGCGCGGGCCCGAAAGCCCTCGCGGTAGCCGCGAAAGCGCATGTCCTGCAACAACTCGGTCTGCCCGCGCCGCGCGTGGTCGTGGTGGAGCCGCATGCGGTCGGCGGCAATTGGCTGCCCAGTGGTGGCTGGACCGACGGCCGGCATCGGCTCGGCACCAGTCCCGAGAAGGATGTGGGTTTCCCGTACCACTCCACCTGGGCGCGCGGCCGCAATCGTGAGATCAACGAGGCCATGCACGCCTTCAGCTGGACCTCGTTCCTGGTCGATCAGGGCGGTTACGCGGAGTGGATCGACCGCGGCAGGCCCGGTCCGCAGCATCATGTGTGGGCCAAGTACCTGCAGTGGGTGGGGCATCGCATCGATCTGGAATTGGTTCGGGGCCGGGTGAATTCGATCGCGCCGGCCGCCGACGGCTGGCTGGTGTCGGTGACCGGTGACGACGGTGTGGTCACCCAATTGGATGTCGATGAGCTCATGATCACCGGTCCGGGCCGCAGTTCGCGCGCGCTGGCCGAGCATCCGAAGGTATTGAGCATCTCCGACTTCTGGGAGCTGGCGGGTCGTCGCGCCCTGCCGGTCTCCTCGCGGGTGGCGGTGATCGGCGGCGGTGAGACCGCGGGGTCGGCACTGGACGAACTGGTTGCCCACGAGATGCTGACCGTTTCGGTGATCTCGCCGCTGCCCACCCTCTACACCCGTGGCGAAAGCTATTTCGAGAACGCGCTGTACAGCGATCCGGGCAAGTGGGCGGGGCTGAGTCTGGAGCAGCGCCGCGAGGTGATTCGCCGCACCGATCGCGGGGTGTTCTCGGTGCGGGTGCAGGAGAGTCTGCTGGGGGACAACCGGGTCCATCATCTGCAGGGCCGTGTGACGCGGGTGCGGGAGCACGGTGCGGGGGTGGCGTTGACACTGCGCAATGCCCCGCGCCCGGATGAGCTGCATGTCTTCGATCTGGTGGTGGATGCGACGGGCGGTCAGCCGCTGTGGTTCCTCGATCTCTTCGATACCGATGCCGCGGATCTGCTGGAGCTGGCGGTGGGTGGTCCGCTCACGCGGGCCCGGATCGAGGCGGCGGTGGGTTATGACCTGGCCGTTTCGAATCTGGCGGTCAAGCTCTACTTGCCGAATCTCTCCGCGCTGACGCAGGGGCCGGGTTTCCCGAATCTCAGCTGCCTGGGCGAACTTTCGGATCGCGTGCTGCGCCCGGCGGTGGATGGCTCGGAGGTTGCCGGTCGGGTCGCGGTGGGGCGGGTGGAACCCGCACGAGCCGGATAATAGGCTAGGCTAGCCTTACTTAAAGCGAGATGAGGTTTCGGTTCAATGCGTATCGTGTCGTTCGGCTTCCAGACCTGGGGCCGCAAAACCCTTGCGGCCCTGATCGATTCGGATCACGAGGTGGTGCTCTCGGTCACCCATCCGGCCGGCGCATCGTCCTACAAGGCGATCTGGAACGATTCGGTCGAGGAACTGGCCCGCGAGCACGGCATTGCGGTGCACCTCACCGAGCGCGCCGACGCCGAGACCATCGACCTGGTCAAGCGCGCCGAACCCGATGTGATCGTGGTGAACAGCTGGTACACCTGGATGCCGCCGGAGCTGTACAAACTGCCGCCGTTCGGCACGCTCAACCTGCACGATTCGCTGCTGCCCAAGTTCACCGGCTTCTCCCCGGTGCTGTGGGCATTGATCAGTGGCAGTGCGGAATTCGGGCTCACCGTGCACCGCATGGATGAGCAGCTCGACACCGGCGACATCCTGGTGCAGCACCGCCTGCCGATCCCGGCGGGCGCGACCGGCACCGAGCTCGTCCTCGCCGGAATGGAGTTGATTCCGGGCGCGGTGCATCAGGCCCTGGCCGCGTTGACCGACGGTACCGCGGTGTGGACGCCGCAGAACAAGGCCGACCGCACCTACTTCCACAAGCGCTCCGATCGCGACAGCCGCATCGACTGGTCTTGGGACGCAGTGGATCTGGAGCGTTTCGTGCGCGCGCTCTCCGCCCCCTACCCCCGCGCCTTCTCGCACTACCGTGGTGAACGCGTCGAGATCCTCGCCGCCACCATTTCCGAGGCCCGCTACGGCGGCACCCCCGGACGAGTCATCGTCCAGGAGGGCGGCGGCGCGGTCGTCTGCGGCCCGAACCCGGTGCGCGGCAACAACTCCGCCCTGGTGATCACCCGGGTGCGTACCGCCGACGGCGTCGAGCACGACGGCGGCGAATTCTTCGTGCGCGGCGGTTACCTCACCGATTCACCCGAATGAGAGTCGGTGCCATGTCGACTGCATCCGACGGGACCGAAGCGAAGGGTGCTGCGCCCGTTACTCGCCGGTCGCTGGCTCCCGGACAGCGACGGGCCTGGTTCCTACAGCAGCGCGATCCGGCGGATGCCGACCTGAATGTCGGCATTACCTACCGGCTGACCGGGGACCTGGACACCGCTCTGCTGTGGGCAGCTGTCGGTGAAGTGGTGGCACGGCACGATATTCTGCGCACCGTCTACGGGGTGGGCGCGGACGGTGAACCCTTTCAGTCCGTGCTCGCCGATATCGAATGTGCTTGGCAAGACCATGATCTCGCAAATCTACCGTCTACCAGCCGTGCCCGGCGCGCCGAGGTCCTCATTCGCCGCATCCTCGGCGAACCCTTCGATCCCACCGCCGCACCTCCCATCCGCTTCGCTCTGATCCGCACCGGCGCGGACGAATACGTCTTCGCCCTGGTCGCCCATGCACTCTGCTGGGACGACGAATCGTGGGATATCTTCGCCCGCGACCTGACCGCCGCCTACAACGGTCAGCTCCCGACCGGGCCTGCCCTCCGATACGCCGAACTCGCTGTCGGTGAACCGGATTCGAGCACGGTGGATACGGGTGTGGATTACTGGCGGGCGGAGTTGTCGCCACTGCCGGAGTCGCTCGAACTACCGGGCCATGCCACATTGGTGCCCGGGCCTGCTGCGGCTCGGCGGTCGGTGCGTGAGCTGCCTGCCGAATTGGTGTCGGCTGTGGATAAGTCCGCTGCTGCCGAGTCGGTGTTGCTGGTGGTCTTCCAGGTGCTGATGCGGCGCTATACCGGGTCGCCCGACTTCCTGGTGTCTGTGCCGGTGACGACGCGCACGGGGGAGGCGCTGCCGGATCGTCCGGATGCGCCCATCGGGTATTTCGGCAATACCGTATTGCTGCGTGCCGCCGTCGATGATCGGCGCACTTTCGCCGAATTCGTTGCTGCTGTGCATGATTCGATGGAGCGGGCGCATGAGCATCGGACGGTCGGTATCGACCGGGTGGTAGCCGCGATCAATCCGGAGCGCACCGGCGATCGGGATGGGCTGGATCAGTTGGTGCGGCTCGGTTTCGGGGTACGCACCGCCCCGGCGGGGCCCGCACTGGACGGGGTCATTGCGGCGCGGCTGGACCTCGGCAGCCCAACGCCGCGAGTGCCCTTGCGGCTCTCGGTGATTCGTGACGGCGCGGGTGCCTATCTGGAGGCCGAATATGCGACTGGGCGCTTTGCTCCCGAGTTGATCGAGCAGTTGCTCACCCACTACCTGGGGCTGCTCGGTGCGGCTATGGCCGCGCCCGAGCGCCCGATCGGTGAATTGGATCTGCTCGGGTCGGCTGAATCCGCACGGCTACTGGAACTTTCGCGTGGTGAACGGGTTCCGGCCGCACAGACCACCATGGTGGCGCTGTTCGAGGAGCGGGTACTGATCGCACCTGAGGCGACGGCTCTGGTGGCGCCCGGTCATCTGTTCGGTGAGCAGCCGGTACCGGACCGGGAGCTGACCTACGGTGAGCTGAGTCGGCGAGCGAATCGCTTGGCGCACTGGCTGATCGGGCAGGGTCTGGGCAGTGAGGACCTGGTGGCGCTGCGGCTGTCGAACTCGGTGGAGTTCGTGGTGGCGGTGCTGGCGGTGCTCAAGTCGGGGGCGGCGTATCTGCCGATCGATCCGGCGTATCCGGATGAGCGCATCGACTATCTGATCGCCGATGCGCGACCGCACCTGGTGTTGGGGCGAGTCGAATTGGAAGCTGCCGAGTCGGTGGCTGTAGTTGCGCCGGAGCATGATCCGTCCGATGCCGATCGCGTGCGACCGCTGCGGCCGGGCAATCTGGCCTATGTCATCTACACCTCCGGTTCGACCGGCCGCCCCAAGGGTGTTCCGGTCGAGCATGCCGCGATCGCCGATCACCTGCTCGGTTTCCGTGCGCAGTGGGAGATGACCGCCGATGATCGGCTGCTGCAATCGTCGTCGGTGAGTTTCGACGCATCGCTGCTGGACGTCTTCGTGACGCTGACTCTCGGTGCGCGCCTGATCATTCCGCGTCCGGGTGGTTTCTCCGATCTGGCGTATATCGCGGATCTGGTGACCCGCTGCGGCGTCACCGTGCTGCATATGGTGCCTTCGCTGCTGCGCACCTTCCTGTCGCTGCCGCAGGTGAGTGATTGGCGCACACTGCGTTTCGTTCCGGTGGGTGGTGAAGCCCTCCCGGGTGAGATCGCCGACCGCTTCACCGGCCTGCTCGACGCCGAACTGCGCAATCACTACGGTCCGACGGAAGCGGTGGTCAGCGCCACTCACATGCCGGTGGAGGGCCCGCAGGGCAATCGCATCGTGCCGATCGGCCGCCCGAATCGCAATGTGGACCTGTACCTGCTCGATGAGCGCCTGCACCTGGTCCCGCCGGGTGTAATCGGTGAAATCTATTTGGGTGGACCGCAATTGGCACGCGGCTACCTCGATCGCGGCCCGGCCACGGCGGAGCGGTTCATCGCCGATCCGTTCACACCGGGCGCGCGCCTGTACCGCACCGGTGATCTGGCTCGTCGCAATCTCGCGGGCGCGGTCGAGTTCGTCGGTCGCGCCGATGAGCAGGTCAAGGTGCGTGGCTACCGCATCGAGCCGGGTGAGGTGCAGGCCGCGCTCGGCACGCATCCGCAGATCCGCGATTGTGTGGTTGCGGTGGTGGGCGATGCGGGGAGCGGGCCGAGGCTGGCGGCCTACCTGGTTCCCGAATCCGCAGTGCCGGAACTGGATACGGTCCGCGCGCACGCGGCGGCCCGGCTGCCCGAGTACATGGTCCCCACCGCTTACGCGGTGATCGACGCCATCCCGCTGACCGAGCACGGCAAGCTGGATCGCCGCGCCCTGCCTGCCCCGGTACATCTGACGACCCGCCCGTACCGAGAACCGGTGACAGCGGCGGAGATTCGCCTCGCCGCTCTCTACGGCCAACTGTTTGGACGCGACCGCATAGGTGCGGACGACTCCTTCTTCGAGCTCGGCGGTCATTCACTGCTGGCCAATCACCTGGTAGCGCGGATTCGCGCCGAGTTCGGATTCGACATCGACGTGCGCGCGGTCTTCGACACCCCCGCGGTGCACGGTTTGGCCGCGGTGCTGGAGGCGACCGCCCGAGACAAGGAGCAACACGAGTGAATACCCGAGGGCTGTGGCGCAGAGCCGGAATCGGCGTGCTCGCACTGGGTTTGGTGGTCGGCACGGCCGCCTGCGGTGCGAGCGACGGCGACAGTACGGGCTCCGGTTCGGTGACGATCAAGCACGTCATGGGTGAGACCACCATCGACGGCACCCCTAACCGGGTGGTGACGCTCGGCCCGCAGTGGTTCGATGCCGCCCTCGCATTGGGCGTGACCCCGGTCGGCTATCTGGTGCCGGGTATGACGGCGGCCACGAAGGTGCCGTGGGAGCCCGCGATTCCGGAGTCCGCCAAGCGCATCGAGGCCACCGGCGACTATGTGGAGCAGATTGCCGCGCTGGAGCCGGATCTGATTCTGGCCCCGGCGTTCATGGCCGATCGCACCATGTACGACAAGCTGTCCAAGCTGGCCCCGACCATCGATTCGCTGTCGAGTGCGCAGATCGATTCCTGGCAGGACCAGGTGACCGCGCTGGGTAAGGCGCTGCGCAAGGAGTCCGAGGCGGCGAAGGTGATCGCCGAGGTGGACGGCAAGGTGGACGCGGTCGCCGCGAAGCATCCGGGGCTGACGGGTAAGACCTTCCTGACCTGCATGCTGACCGGTCCCGCACAGCTGATGGTGCTGGCCGATCCGAAGGACGGCTCCGCGGAGGTCTTCACCCGCCTGGGCATGACCATTCCGGCGAACATCGTGCATGAGGCCCCGTCCGGCGGCCGCCTCGCCCTGTCGCCGGAGCGGTTGAGCGACTTGACCTCCGACCTGCTGGTCTGTGGCGCGATGCCCAGCCTGGAGGCGAAGTTCAAGGACCTGCCCGGCTACCACGATCTCCCGGCGGTACGCCACGGCGGCATCTCCTTCGTGGATGTGGTCGCCATCAATGCCATCAATCAGCCGACCGCGCTGTCGGTGCCGTACGTGCTCGAAAAGCTGGAACCGGCGTTCGCGAATATCGCCGGCAGCTAGCCGCCGGTAGCAGGAAGGACCTCACCCCATGACACTCGATACCCACGCCGTATCGGCACGCCCCACCGGCGACCGCGGCCTGCCGCTGTCCCCGGCCCAGCAGGCGGCCTTGCTCCCGGGCCGGTTGGCGCGCACCGCTGCCGCCAATGTGTTTTTGGCACTGGAGATTCCGGCCACACTCGCGGACGGCGTGGTGGATCGTGCGGCGGAAGTGTTTGCCGCACATGAGATCCTGCGTTCGGTCTACCCGGACGATCGGCGAGTGCCCTATCAGCGGGTGGAGTCCGCCCCGACGGTAGCGGCCGAGACTATCGAGATCGCCGATGCCGCACTGACTCCCGCGCTCCTGACCGATGCCGGTCACGGCTTCGACCTGGTCCGTGAATTCCCGATTCGCATCCGGGTCTACCGATTGGCCGAGCGGGCGGTCCTCTCACTCGCGGCGCACCCGGTCGCCGCCGATGACCGAACCCTCGACCTGCTGGCGGCCCAGCTGTGCTCGACCGATCCGGTGCAAGCTACCGCGCAATACCGCAATTTCACCGCCGCCCAACTGAAATCCCTGGCGGCTTCCGATGATTCGCTGGCTTTCTGGACCGAGCACCTGGCGGATTTACCCGACCAGCTGCTCCCTACCGGTCCACGCCCGTCCACCCCGCGCAGCGCGCGTGCCGGTACCGACCTGCCCGCGGCAGTCCTGGCCGCGATTACCGAGGCGGTGGCTGTCGCGCCGACCCCCGAATCGGTCGCTTCACCGACCGTCGAACCGGTCGCCATGCTGACTGCACTGGTGGCCGAAGCGCTGCGCGCACTCGGTGCGGGCGTGGATGTGCTGATCGGCGTCGCCGACGCGGCGCGCACCGAAGCCGGCACGGAGGTGGTCGGCAATTTCGCCAACTATGTTGTACTGCGGGTGGATTCGCCGGTCAGGGGCGCGCCGGTAGAGCTGGTCGGCGCTACCGCCGAGTTGCTGGCGCGGGCGCGTGCCCACGCGGGTACCCGGATCGAACGCCTCACCCATCAGCTGCGCGGACCGGGCGGTGCGGCGCGGGGCGGTCTGTTCCAAGTGCTGGTCGGCGTGCGGAGCGCGCTCGAGTTCGCCGCCGACGGCGGCACCGTGCGTGAAATCGCCCGTGCGGTGGCTCGCCCGCACGGCGTGGAGTTGATTGTCGACGCGGTCACCACCGCGAACGGCTGGACCGTGACGGTCGATCTGGCCGAGGCGCTGTCCCGCCGCCACCCGGCGGACGCGTTCGCTCGGCTACTGGCGCGTATCGCCGAATCCTGGTCGGCGGCACCGGATTCCGCAACGGCCGCGATGGTCGAGGTGACACCGTGCGGCTGGTTCGTTTCGGATGGCGACTCCCTGGACCTGGATCCGTTCGCCATTTCCGGTCTCGGCGGCCCGCCGCAGAACGAGGCGGAGCGAGCCATCGCCGCCGCACTGCGGGAGATCCTGGAGTTGGACGAGCAGGACGAGGTCGGCCGCGGGGACAACTTCTTCGCGCTCGGCGGTGACAGTGTGGCCGCGCTGCGCTTCGTCACAGTGCTCGCCGAACAGGGTCACATCCTGGATGTGCAGAAGGTGTTCGAGTTCCCCGCCGTCTTCGAGATGGCCGAGCACCTCGCCGCCGAAAGTGCTTCGGCAACAAACGAGCCCGTCGCCGAGGTGGCCCCTATGGCCGCCTCCGGACTCGACGCCGCCGCGTTGAACGCCCTGGCCGGAAAGCTAGCCGCCCGGTGAGCGTGCGAATTCTCGATGTCGTCGCGCTGTCTCCGCTGCAGCGCGGCCTGTATTCGGTCAGTGTCGCCTCCGGTGCGGTCGACCCGTACCTGGTCACCTTCGCGGTGCGGATCGAGGGCCTGGCCGAACTCTCCACGCTGCGTACGGCTTTCGACGGTCTGCTGGACCGCTACCCGCATCTGGGTGGTGCGGTCGTGACCGACGGCCTGCCGCATCCGGTGCTGGTCACCACCACGGACGGCCGGATCGGCTGGCGCGAACTGGATCTGCGCTCGGCCGCCGACCTGGAAGCGGCCGCGCGCCAACTCTATTGGGATGAGGGCCGCCGCCGCCTGGATCTGGATCGCGGCCCGCTGTTCCGGGTCACCGCCGCCCGCGTCTGCGAGGACGCCTATGAGGTGGTCTGCACCGCCCACCACATCATTATCGACGGCTGGTCCATCCCCCTGCTGTTCGCGGATCTCATTGCCCTGCACAGTGGTTCGGCCGCAGCCCTGACGCCCGCCCCGCCACTACGTGAGCACGCCGCCTGGCTGGCGAGCCGGGACACCGCCGCCTCCATCGCGGCATGGACGCGGGCACTGGACGGCCTCACCCCCATGTCCATGCTCGCGGCGCCCGCCCCCGCCGATATCCCCGTCCTGGGCGAGGCCCGCTTCACCCGCGAGGAAACCGAGCAGGTAACCACCTGGGCCCGCAATCATGGCCTGACCCTCAACACCCTGCTCCAAATGGCGTGGGCCCGAGTCCTTTCCGGCCTCACCGGCCGCGACGACGTGGTCTTCGGCCAAACTACCTCCGGCCGCGACGCCTCCCTCCCCAATGCCGAACGACTGGTGGGCGCGCTGGTCACCACCATCCCCATCCGAGTCCGCCTGGACAACCGTGCCCCCGCCGAAATAGGCACCGCCCTACAACGCGAAGTAGCGCAGCTACGCCCCCACGAATACCTCGGCATAGCCGAAATCACCCGCCACACCGGCGGCAACCAACTCTTCGACACCCTCCTGGTCTTCGAAAACACCCCCCTGGGCGCGGTTACCGCCGACATGCCCATGGGCGGCGGAGCCCGCCTCCTCCCACGCCGCGTAGATTCCCCCAGCCACTACCCCATCGCGGTAGTCCCGGTCCTGGAACACGGCCAACTCATCACCCGCGTGGAAATTCGCCCAGACCTGGTCTCCCGCTTCACCCCCGACCGCCTGGCCCGCCGCATGCTCGCCGTAGTCCACCGCCTGACAGCCGCCACCCAGGCCAGCGCCATACCCCTCCTCCTGAATGACGAACCCGCCGCCCTGACCGCCGAACCTGCCGTGACCGCCGAACCCGCCGCCCTGACCGCCGCGCACGCCGGTCCAGCCGCCGCGAACCCGGCCCCGGGCGTCATGGATCCAAGCGCTGTAATCGACACGACCTCGCCCGCTGCGGACTCGGGCGTAACCGCCGAGCAGCCCCTCGTCATCCCGGCACGCTTTCGGCCGGGATCCACATCCGGGGCACTTCAACAGGATTCGGTGGATTTCGGCCGAAAACACGCCGGAATGACGGGGCGATGTGGCCCTACCGCGGATGCCGACAGCGCAGCTTCCGACGCGGGTCGCGCATCGGTCTCCGATGTCCTGTTGGCGGCCGCCGCGCGCTCGGGGAGCGCCGTCGCCGTAATCGATGCCGAAGGCGAGCACTCGTTCACCGAATTCGGTGCTGCGGTAAGCACTCTCGCCACTCACCTGCGCGCACATGGCCTGCGCCCCGGTGACGCGGTGGCCGTGGTGCTCCCGCGCGATCGCCGAGTGCTGCACGCACCCTTCGCCATTGCCCATGCCGGCGGTGTCTGCGTGCACGTCGATCCGGGCACCCCACCGGATCGCCTGGCGTACCTCCTGGAGTCTTCCGGCGCGCGCCTGGTGCTAGGTGCCGAGGATCTGGTGGATGTGCTGGTGCAGGTCCGCGCGCAGGGCGTGGACTTCGCGCACGGCGTCCCCACCGGTACCGGCGAACTGCGGTTCATCGGCCAGGCCCCCGCCGCCGCGGATATGCCGATCGCGTTGCCGATCGCGCTGCCGGCGACACCGTTCTATGTCATCTTCACCTCCGGCACCACGGGCCGCCCGAAAGGTGTTGTGGTGCCGCATGGTGCGCTGCTGAGCCACTGGGCCAATCATGAGCGCCGCATTTTCGCCCCGGCGGCGGAGCGGATCGGGCGGCAGTTGCGGATCGGGCACGGCTGGTCGACCGGTTTCGATGCCGCGTGGCAGCCGACGGTCGCGCTATTGAGCGGGCACACCGTGGTCATGCTGGGGGAGCATGCGCGCACCGATGCCGAGCAGATCGCGGCGGCTGTCACCCGCCATGGCATCGATATTTTCGATACCTCGCCGTCGATGTTGCCGCGTCTCATAGCTTTCGGGCTCTTCACCGAGCGCGATGGCGCTGAGCACTGCCCCCTCGCGGTGCTCGCGCTGGGTGGTGAGGCCATCGATCCGGATACCTGGAGGCGTTTGAGCGCCCTGCCGGATACCCGTGTCATCAATTTCTACGGTCCGACCGAGACCACGGTCGAGGCGCTCATGGCCGATGTGCACGAACATGATTCGCCGACCATCGGCCGCACCTTCGACCGAATGACCGCCGAGATTCTCGATCACCGCCTGCGTCCGGTGCCGCCGGGCGGACTGGGCGAGTTGTACCTGTCGGGTCCGCAATTGGCGCTGGGCTATCTGGGCCGTCCGGCGACGACTGCCGCGGCCTTCGTGGCCGGGACGGATGGAAGACGTTACCGCACAGGAGATCTCGTGCGCCGCGCCACCGACGGCACGGTCGTCTACGAGGGCCGTATCGACAGTCAGGTCAAGATCAACGGCTACCGCGTGGAACCCGACGAGGCAGCCGTGGTGCTCCGCGAACTCGACGGTGTCGAGCACGCGGCAGTCCTGGCCTACACCGGCAATGGCCGCACCCGCCTGGGCGCATTGGTGGTGAGCGAGGTCCCGGTACCGCAGTTGCGTGCGGCCTTGGCACAGCGCCTCCCGCGCTTCCTCGTCCCCACTCGCATCGTTCCGGTCGGCGAAATCCCGTTGAACCGCAACGACAAACTCGACGTCCACGCCGCCACCACCTTGCTCACCGCACCGGTGGCAGGGTCCGGCGGTGGTGCGCCCGCCACCGAGACCGAGCGCACATTGCTCGGGGTGATCGCCGCACACGGCGCGGCGGGCTCCGCCCCGGCGATCACCGACAGCCTGGTCGATCTCGGCATCGACAGTATCGGCGTGATCGACCTCGTATCCCGTTTGCGCGGTGCGGGTTTCCGTATCGCGGCCCGGGATGTACTGGCCGCCGGTGATCTTCGCGACCTGGCGGCCCGCCTGGACGAACTCGTCGCGGCGGGGGAGGAGCGTGCGGCGGCGGAGATCACGCCCGCCGGTACGCTGCTCCCGCTGACCGCGCTGGCCCGCGAGATCATCGGCAATGGCGGCTATCGCTATCTGGCGCAGTCCCAGGTGATTTCGTTGCCGGACGATGTTTCGGTGGCGGCGATCGCGGACCGCGTCTCCGCTCTCGCGACCGCCCATCCGACGTTGCGTTCACGCCTGGTCGCCGAGGTGGACGGCCATGCCCTACGGGTCGAAGAGCTGCCACCACACCCGGTGTGGCTGCGGGAATCCGACGGAACAGGCTCTCCCGCAACATATCTCACCGATACCGTAGCCCGGCTGGATCCGGAGGCGGGCCTGATGCTCGCCGTCACCATCCTCTCCGGCCCGCAGCGGCGACTGCTGCTGTCGATCCATCACCTCGCGGTGGATGTGGTGTCCTGGCTGATCCTGGTGGACGATCTGCGCCGCCTGGAGCAGGGCCACCCGCCGCTGAATGAGGAACCATTCGGCGAACCCGATACGGCGGCAATCACTTCCGGCACCGAAATCCTCGGCACACCGCTGGCGGGCCGGCTCACCGATCCGGCCCAGGACCGCGCCGGCAAGGTCACCCAACGTGTGGTGGAGCTCGGCCCGGAGCACACCGAACAACTCTTGGCCGCCTGCGCGCAGGCCACCCTCCCACTGGAGGACGCGCTGATTCTGGCGTGTGCCCGCACCTTCCCGGATATCGCCGATGCGGGTGGCCGCGTCGCGATCACCCGTGAATCCCACGGCCGCCCGGATGACGACGACACCCGCCGAGTCGGCTGGTTCACCGTCGAGGAGACGGTACTGGTGCCGGGCTCGCCAGCGGATTGGACTCCGGGAGCAACCTCGGCGGGCCTGTTCGACCGCGATGCGGTGGCGGACGGGTCGCAAGGCGCACGGCCGGATTTGTCGGAGCGTACTTTCTCCGCGCGCGGGCAATTGCGCATCAACCATCTGGGCCGCTTCGACGTACTCCAATTCGGTTCCGGCTCTTGGTCGCCCGCGCCGCTGTCGGAGTTCACCGGTGAGTTCGGGGTGGCGGCGCATCCGGATCTGCCGCTGCGGTTCAGCGTGGATATCACCACGGCGGTGGTGCCGCGGGACGGCCGTCCGTCACTGGTGGCGCAGTTCGATGTGAATACGGCTGTGCTCGATGGTCTGGCGGTCGATGCGCGCGCCGAGCGCTGGGCGGCGGTATTGGCTGAATTCGCGGGGGTCCGGGCGGGCTGACTGTTTTGTCGACGGGGTCCACGGGAGTTTTCCGGTGGGCCCTATTCGGTGTATCTCCTTGTCAGGGCGTTTTACTCACTAATTTAGGTTAGCCAAACCACACCCCTTCACGGCTCAAGTAAGCATGGGCTAACATCCCTGTGAGGTTAGGCAAGCCTACCTTTGGTGCCTCCTGGAGGCGGACCGTTCGCAGGATGAGGAGTTCGATGCTCGACAAGGCTGGGATTCGCGCACTCGTGGCGGCGGCGCTGGACGTCGCGCCCGAATCGATCGGTGACGACGACGATCTCGTCAGCCTCGGCATGCACTCCATGAAGCTCATGCAACTCTCCGCGAAGTGGCGCAAACAGGGCTACGAGGTTCGCAGCTCCGCCCTCGCCCTGGAGCCGACCCTCGCCGCCTGGACCGACCTGTTGCTCGCGGGCCGCGTCACGACTCTCGAATCCACGGCATCGACCAGTAGTGGCGCAGGCGCGACAGCCGACGTTGCGTCCGATAGCGCCACGCACGCGAACCCCGAGGCCGGCCGCGGCGAATCCACCGCGCCCGGTGACGAATTCGGCCTCGCGACCATGCAGCACGCCTACTGGATGGGCCGTCGTCAGGATCAGGCGCTCGGCGGTGTCGCCGCCCACCTGTACGTCGAGTTCGACGGTAACGGCCTCGATCCCGAACGCTTGCGCCGCGCGGTCACCCGCCTGGTGCATCGGCATGAGCAGCTGCGCGCCCGGTTCACCGACAGCGGCACCCAGCAGACCCTGCCGGAACCGCGGCGCCCGGTTTTCGAATCGCTCACCCTGAAAGCCGATTCCGAGGCCGCCGAACTGGAGCGCTTGCGCCAGACCAAGAGTCATCAGCGCATGGATGTGGAGGCCGGGCAGGTCATCGATATCGCGCTGTCACTGCTGTCGGGTGGTGGGCATCGCCTGCACGTGGATGTGGATATGCTCGCCGGCGACGCGCAGAGCTACCGCCGCATCCTGGAGGATCTGGCGACGCTGTACGAGGCCGATACCGATCTCACCGATTCCCTCGGCTACACCTTCCGTGCCTACCTGGCCGCGAAAGAGCAAGCCGCCCCGGATAATTCGGCCGACCGCGACTGGTGGGCCGACCGACTGGGTGACCTGCCCGGCATTCCCGCGCTGCCGGTGCTGCCCGAGACCGAGCGCGGCGACCCGAGTCGCAGTGTGCGCCTGCATCATTGGTTCGACCCGGCGGCCCGCCGGCGGTTGAACCAGCACGCGCACAGCCACGGCGTGACTCCGGCGGTAACCCTGGCCACCGTGTTCTCCGAGGTCATTGCCCGCTGGTCCGCACAGCAGCGCTTTCTGCTGAATGTGCCGCTGTTCAACCGTGAACCCCTGCACGACGATATCGACCGAGTGGTCGGCGACTTCACCAATTCGGTACTGGTCGATGTGGACGCCACCCGCCGCGAATCCATGGTGGACCGCACCAAGCGACTACAGCGCGAATTGCACACCTGCGCGGCGCATTCGGTCTACGAGGGCCTCGACGTGCTGCGGGATCTGGGCCGCCTGCACGGCGCACCGGTCACCCCGTCGGTGGTCTTCACCTCCGGTCTGGACCTCGGCGAACTCTTCTCCGACCGGGTGCTTGGCGTCTTCGGCGAGCCGGTATGGATCATCTCCCAGGGCCCGCAGGTGGACCTGGACGCCCAGGTCGTAGAGCTGAACGGCGGCCTCCTGGTGAACTGGGACCTGCGACGGGATGCCCTGCCCGAGGGTGTCGACGAGGCCATGTTCACCGAATTCCGCACGCTCCTGGACGGATTGGTGGCCGACGGCGCGGACTGGCATGCCGACCTCGCCATCGCCCTGCCCCCGGCCCAGCGCGCGGTCCGTGAGACCGTCAACGCCACCGACCTCGAACTCGGCGGCCCCCGCACCCTGCACGAAGCCTTCTTCGCCCTGGCCCACCGCCACCCCGACCGTCCCGCCTTGCGCTGGCACGCCTCGGATGAATCCCCCTGCCACCCCGGTGTGACCCCACCCCGCCACCCCGGTGCGACCGCACCCCATCATTCCGGTGCGACCGCACCCCGTCATCCCGGCGCGCTTTTGGCCGGGATCCACCAAAACCCGCAGGACGACAGCTGGCGTGGATCCCGGCCAAAAGCATGCCGGGATGACGAAGGAGGGCCTGCCGCCTTCGCCCTCGGATTCGGCAGCACGTATGGCGAGCTGGCGGGGCAGGCGTTGGCGGTCGGTCGCGCGCTGGCCGATGCCGGTGTGCGGCCCGGCGACACCGTCGCCGTCATGATTGCCAAGGGGCACAGGCAGATTCCGGCTGTGCTGGGTGTGCTCGCCGCCGGTGCGACGTACCTGCCGATCAGCACCGAGCAGCCGCAAGCCCGGCGTGATCGGATCCTGGAGCGCGGTGGGGCGCGGGTGGTGCTGATCGATGCTCCCGCGGAGCTGCCCGCGCAGGTGACTTCGCTGCTGATTGCCGACGCATTCGCGGGGGAGCGGTTGGACGCACCGCATATCGCGCCGACCGATTCGGTGGCGTATGTGCTGTTCACCTCCGGTTCGACCGGTGAGCCCAAGGGTGTCGAGGTGAGTCATCGTGCGGCGGCGAACACCATCGACGCCATCATCACCCACTTCGATCTGGGCTCGGACGATCACACCATCGGGTTGTCGGCGCTGGAGTTCGACCTGTCGGTGTTCGATATCTTCGCCCCACTCTCACTGGGTGGCGCGGTCGTCGTGGTCGAGGCGAGTATCGAACGCGATGCCGTCGCCTGGTCCGCGTTGATCGCGGAAACCGGTGTGACGGTGGTGAATTGCGCTCCCGGTTTGATCACCATGCTGTTGGATACCGCCACCGCCGAACAGCTACGCACCGTGCGGGTGGTCATTACCGGCGGTGATCGGGTGAAATCCCAGCAGGGCCACCGCTTCCGGGAGCTCGTGCCCGGTGTGCGTTTCGCGGGCCTGGGCGGTACCACCGAGACCGCCATCCACTCCACCGTCTGCGAGATCGCCGACGCGTACCCGCTCGACCGGGTCAATGTCCCGTACGGCACCCCGATGGCGAATGTGCGCTGCCGCGTGGTGAATTCGCGTGATGAGGACTGCCCGGACTGGGTGCCGGGTGAACTGTGGATCGGCGGGCTGAGCGTCGCCGATGGTTACCGTGGCGATCCCGAGCGCACCGCCGATCGTTTCGTCACCGTCGACGGTGTGCGCTGGTACCGCACCGGCGATATGGCCCGCTACCTGCCCGACGGCACCCTGGACTTCCTGGGCCGCGCCGACCATCAGGTGAAGATCCGTGGCTTCCGCGTCGAGCTCGGCGAGGTCGAGTCGGCTTTGGCGGCGCAGCCGGGTATTCGCGAAGCCGTTGCGCTGGTGACCGATTCGGGCCGACTGGCCGCGGTCGCCGCGGCCGAGGGCGCGATCTCCACCGACGTCGTACTTGCCGGTGTGCGAGACCTGCTGCCTGCACACATGATTCCCGAAATCCTGGAACTGGTCCCCGCGATCCCGTTGACCGGCAACGGAAAACTCGATCGCGCTGCCATCCGCCGCATGGTGGCCGCCGATGACGACGCCGCCCGCGATGCCTACCTCGCCCCGGAGACCGCGCTCGAGGCCGCCGTCGAATACATCGCCGCCACGGTCCTCGGTATCGAGAAGCTCGGTGTGGCAACGGATTTCTTCGACATCGGCGGCAATTCGATTCTCGCCACCACCCTCACCGCCAAACTGCGCGGCCTGCTCGCTCTGGATCGTTTCGGTGTCACCGCGGTGCTGGAGGGCCGCACCGTGCGCGGTATCTGCGCCACCCTCCTCGCCGAGGAGACCGGCGCGGACCGGCTGGATCAGGTCGCCCGCATTCTGCTCGAGCTCGCCGAGATCCCGAATCCGGAGCCGGTCGCCGCGCGCTGATCGATTCGATGCGTCGGAAAACGCTCCGGCGCAGGGGTTTCTCGAAGGACAAGGATTGGTTCTCACCTGATGAAGTCGCTGGAAGACCTACAGGCAGCAATGGCGGCCCGCCTCGCCACCGCAGGCCTGGCGGCCGCACCCGCGGTGCCGGTGCGCCGCGATCGCACCCGCGCGGCCCTGTCGTTCGGGCAGCGCTATGTCTGGGCGCATCAGCAGATCACCCCCGACAGCGCCGCCTACAACCTGTGTCTGGCACTGACTTTCGACGGTGAGGTGGACGCGGACGCACTGCGCCGCTCGTTCCTGGCATTGGTGCGACGACATGAGGTACTGCGCACCACCTACCACAATGACGAGCAGGGCAACCCCTACCAGCGCATTCACGATGACCTGCCACCCCGGCTGACCGATATCGACCTCACCGCCACGGGTGCGACGGACGGGCGACCGGCCGAAATCGGCCACACCGCAGCGGGAGCGGCCGACGGACCGCGCGCCGAAATCGACTGCGCCGCAGGGAATGCGGCCGAGGCCGACCGTCGACTGGCCGAACTGACCCGGGCGGCCGCGTACGAGACCTTCGACCTGTCGTCGGAGTCCTCACTGCGCGTCACCTTCGCCCGCACCCGCCCCGATCGCTTGGTCGTTCTGCTGGTGATCCAGCACATCGCCTGGGACGGGATGACCCTGCCCGCCCTCTCGCGCGATGTGGAGAACTTCTACCGTCAGGCGCGCACCGGCGACATTACGGTGGAGCCGCTGCGGCTACAGGTCGCCGACTTCGCCGAATGGGAGCAGGACCGCCACCTCGACGGTGACCACGGCGCCGAAATCGATTTCTGGGCAAGCCAATTCGATGGTGAAGTCCCCGAACTCCAACTGCCCTGCGATCGCCGCCCGGTCACCATCACCGAGCGCGGCGACCGCTTCGACCGGCTGCTGGGTGAGCGCGCGGACGCCAATCTGCGGCGACTCTCCACTGATCTGCGCAGCACCCCGTTCGCGGTGTTCCTGGCCGCCTACTATCTGGCGCTGCGCCAGACCACCGGTCAGCGCGATATCGTCATCGGCACCACGGTGGCCAATCGTGAGGAGTCCGGTCAGGAGTTCCTGATCGGCAATCTCTCCAATATGATTCCGCTGCGCTGCACCGGCGCGGGCGCGAACACCTTCGCCGAACTGGTGGATCAGGTGCGCGCCACCACCACGGAAGCGTTCCGGCACAAGCATTTTCCGCAGGAGGGCATTGTCCGCGCGGCGAACAGCGCCACCGGACATGTCGGCTCCAAACTCTTCGACACCATGGTGCTTTTCCTGCACCAGAAGATCGACGGCCCACAGCTGCCGGGCGCGACCACCAGTTGGGAACTCATCGACAATGGCGGCGCACTACTGCCGCTGGTCGTGGAGACCTTCATGCACGCCGACCGCACCGATGTGCAGATCACCTACCGCACAGACCTTTTCGATCGCGGCACCATCGAACGACTGCACGAATACATCGATCAGATCCTGGCCGCTGCCACCCCGGGCGCGACCCTCGCTTCGCTCGAGACCCTCTCCGCCTCAGACCGCGCCCGCCTGGCCGACTGGTCCCACGGTGACCGCCCCGCCATCACCCCCGAAACCGTCGACGCCATGATCCGCGCGTCGGCACAAGAACATCCGGACCGGGTCGCGGTGATATTCGACGACATCGAACTCGACTACACCGAATTCGACTCCCGCGTAAACGGATTCACCCGCCTGCTGCTGAAACGCGGTGTGCGCAACGGTGATCGGATCGGCGTCTACGCCGAACGCAGCGAATGGCTCCCGGTCATCTTCGCGGCCGTCCTGCGCGCGGGCGCAGTCTACGTCCCCGCAGACCCGAGCTACCCGCAGGACCGCATCGAGTACATGCTCGACGACTCCGAACTCACCCTCATGGTCACCACGATCGCCCCCGATTCCCCCCGTCATCCCGGCGCGCTTTTGGCCGGGATCCACAGCGGGGGGTCATCCGCGTTGCTGGACCTCACCGACCCGGCCATTCTCGCCGAATTGGCCGCCGCCGATGCCACTCCGGTGCGCGCGGATGAACTGGCCCGCCCCATCCATCCGCTGGATGCCGCCTACTTGCTCTACACGTCCGGCACTACCGGGCGTCCCAAAGGCGTGGTCATCCATCACCGCGCTATCGCCAATCACGTGCAGTGGATGCGTGACTACCTCGGCTTCGGCGAGGAGCGCATTCTGCAGAAGGCCCCGATCGGCTTCGATGTCTCGGTCTTCGAACTGGTCAATGCGCTGTGTACCGGTTCGGCGACCGTGCTCCCGCATCCGGAGTGGTGGCAGGCCGATGTGGAGGCCCTGGCCGAAATCATTCACCGGCACAGGGTGACTCAGCTGTCCCTGGTGCCGAGCGTGACCCGTGCCTTCCTCGACGCAGGTCCGGACCCGGAACGCTTGCAGTCCATGCGCTACGTCTACCTCGGCGGCGAATCTGTGCCCCCCGCCCTGGTGGAGGAGGCGAGCCGCGTCTTCGGTGGCACCGTGCTCGGCCTGTACGGTCCGACCGAGGCCGCCATGGACCTCACCCATGAGGATTTCGCGGGCACCCGGGGCGGCGATGAGATCCGCTCGGCGCTCATCGGTGTGCCCGAATCGAATTCGTCGGTCTTCGTCCTCGACGAGCAGCTGCGGCAGGTATCGCCGGGTGTCACCGGTGAGCTGTATCTGGGCGGCGTGCAGTTGGCCCAGGGCTACCATCGCCGCCCGGGGCTGAGCTCCGGCACCTTCGTGGCCTGCCCCTTCGCCCCCGAATCCGGTGCGCGTATGTACCGTACCGGCGATATCGTGCGCTGGAATTCGCGTGGCCGCCTGGAATACCTGGGTCGCGTGGACGATCAGGTCAAGATTCGCGGTCACCGTATCGAACTCGGCGAGATCGGTACGACGCTGCGCCGCATGCCCGGTATCGGTTCGGCCGCCGCCATCGCTGTGCCGCGAGGGAATGATTCGGTCCTGGTCGGCTATTACGTCGCCGAACCGAATTCGTTGTGCGC
This sequence comes from Nocardia sp. SYP-A9097, assembly GCF_009649815.1. Taxonomy (GTDB): domain Bacteria; phylum Actinomycetota; class Actinomycetes; order Mycobacteriales; family Mycobacteriaceae; genus Nocardia. Next base: position 40,365 of record NZ_WJIC01000020.1, on the reverse strand, counting down.
CACCGATTCCGAGACGGCAATTGCCGTAACCATCCGCGCGTACCTTGCGGAACGCCTGCCCGAGTACATGATTCCGGCAGCCCTGGTGCGCATGGCATCGCTACCACTCACCGCGAACGGCAAACTGGATCGCCGCGCCCTCCCGGAGCCGGATCTCGGCGGCAGCACCGGACGCGGCCGGGATTTGAGCGACGGCCCGGAAACCCTTGTCGCCGAGGCCGTTCGCCAGGTACTCGGCTTGACCGACGATCTCACTCTCGCCGCCGATGACGACTTCCTGGCGCTGGGCGGCGACTCCATCACCGCCATCCGCATGGCCTCAGCCCTCAAGAAGCGCGGCCTGGCCATCACCACCAGTGCTCTCTTCGATGCCCGCACCATTGCCGCCATCGCCGCCGCGACCACCCCCATCACCGAGACCAGCGCACCAGCCCTGTTCGACGCGGGCGCGGACACCGGCTGGATCCCGCTCAACCCCATCGCCGCCATGCTGGTCGAAAAGGCCGGCGAATACACCGGATACAGCCAGGCCACCGCCGTCGTCACCCCACCGGACGCCACAGCGGAACGCCTCACCGCGGCCGTGCGCGCCTTGCTCGACAGGCACCCCCTGCTGCGGGCCCGACTCGACGTCGCGCCCACACCCGATGGTGAGGCCTCCCCCCGTCATTCCGGCGCGCTTTCGGCCGGAATCCACGCTGAGGAGGTGGAGCCCGGCCAAAAACGTGCCGGGATGACGGGGGATGAGCTGGCCGCAGGTAAGGATGGGGGCCTTGCCTACTACATGCCGGAGGTCGGTGCGGGGTATCCGCCGGTCGAGCTGGTCGAGGTCGAGATTGCCGGGGAGGAATGGGAACTCACCGCCGGTGCGGTGTTGCAGGAGCGGCTGCATGCTGTCGGGGCCGGGCTGGATCCGTTTGCCGGGCGGATGGTCGGCGCGGTGTGGGTGCGGACCCCGGATCGGGCTGTCGGCCGCCTGCTGCTGGTGATCCACCACCTGGTGGTGGACGGCGTCTCCTGGCGCATCCTGCACGATGATCTGCGCGCGTTCTGGCAGGACGGTGTGCTCGAACCGGAGACCGGCACATCGGTGCGGGCCTGGAATACGAATCTGGCGCGGTACGCCGAGAGTGACTCTCTCGCAGGCGAATTGCCGCGCTGGCAGCAGATCGCCGAGTGTGCCGATCCGCTGCTCGGTGCACGTGCCTTCGACCCGGCGGTGGACACCATCGCGACCCTGTGTGAGGTCACCACCGAATTGGACGCCGAGGACACCCGGTTCCTGATGACCACCGGTGCCCAGGCTTTCGGCTGCGATTTCCTGGATATCCAGGTGGCGGCGCTTGCCGTTGCCGTGCATCGCTTCCGGCGGGCGCGGGACCGCGATACCGGGACCGTCGCGCTCACCATGGAGCGGCACGGCCGGATCGAAAACCTCTTCGCCGGAGCCGATCTCGCGAACACCGTGGGCTGGTTCACCAGCACTTACCCGGTCGCTCTCGATGTCATGAGGGGCATCGAGACCGATCTGGTGGACGCGGTGAAGGCGGTCAAGGAGCAGTTGTCGGCCGTCCCGGATTCCGGTATCGGCTGGGGTCTGCTGCGCTGGTTGAACGAGCCGGGCCACGACGTGCTGGGCGATCGGCCCGCACCGCAGCTCAGCTTCAACTACATGGGCCGCTTCGCCGTCGCCGAGTCGGCCGAAATCTGGGCGGCCGCACCGGAATTCGGTTACCTCGGTGGTCACGCGGACGCTGCCATGCCGGTGGCGGCGGTCCTGGACGTGAATACCGTGACCGTCACCGACGGTGATCGCGCCAGCCTGCGCGCCTCCTTCCGTTTCCCCGCCGGGGTGCTCACCGAGGCCGAGGTGCACGAGTTCGCCGACCTGTGGGCCGGTGGCCTGCGCGATTTCGCCAAGACGGTGCGCGACGACTCCAGCCGCCGCTTCACGCCTGGTGATGTGCTGGCCCGCGAGGTCACCCAGCTGGATCTGGACCGCTGGCAGACGCTGTACGGCACGTTCGCCGATGTGCATCCGCTCGCACCCATGCAGGCGGGGCTGTACTTCACCGCGCTCGGATCCGGCGGCAAGGATTTCTACAATGTGCAGACCATGATCGCCGTGCGCGGCGCAGTGGACATGCCACGCCTGACCGCCGCCCTGGATACGGTGATCAACCGCTATCCCAATCTGCGCGTGGCGATTTCGGTATCGCATGCCGGTCAGCCGTATGCGATCGTCACCGATCACGTGGCCGTCCCGGTTCGCGAGGTCGACTTCGCCGCGCGCCCGGATGCCGATCAGCGGCTACAGGATTTCCTGCGGGCCGATCAGGGCGAGCAGTTCGATCTCTCCCGGGGTCCGCTCACCCGGGCCACGGTCGTGCACCTGCCCGGGGCGGTGCACATGCTGGTGCTGACCTCGCATCATCTGCTCACCGACGGCTGGTCGGGGCAGCTGCTGCCACAGGAGATCTTCGCCGCCTACCTCAGCGACGGGACCGCCGCACCACTCGGAAATCCGGACACCTTCGCCGAATTCCTCCGCCTGACCCAGGATCGTGAGGCGGCCACCGAAGCCGCGTGGTCCGGATACCTCGACGGTGTACAGCCGTGCCTGGTGGCACCCAACCGGGTGCCCGAGGGTGGTGGTGTGCCCACCGGCCGCTCCGCCGTCATCGATGCCGAGGTAGTGGATCGGCTCACCGCGCTCGCCGCCGAACTGGGCACCACCTTCAGTGTGATCTGCCAGCTCGCCTGGGCCAATGTGCTGCGCTACGTAACAGGTTCGGAGACAGCGGTATTCGGTGAGGTGGTCTCCGGACGCCCCGCCGATCTCGACGAGGTGGACAATGCCGTCGGCTGCTTCGCCAACACCATTCCGGTGGCGGTCGGGCTTCGCGGTGCGGCCAGCTGGCGTGAGCTGCTGGCCGAAATCCAGCGCCGCCGAGTCGAACTCATGGAATTCCATCAATACCGCCTCACCTCCGCCATCCGCGCCACCGGTGTGCGCAGGCTCTTCGACTCCATGTTCGTCTTCCAGTCCTATCCGCCCGGCCGCGAAGAACTGGAAGCCCTACTGGCGCAGGCGAATCTGGACCTGGTCAGCTTCGAGGGCGGTGGCGCGACCGATAACGCGCTACTGGTGATGATCTTCCCCGCCAATTCACTGCTGCCCGGCGACGGCGTCCAGGCTGTGGTCTTCTATGCGGAGGACTCCTTCGACGACACCGAGGCCGAGATCATCGAGGCGGCCTTCCATGACACCCTGCGCGCCATTGCCGCCGCCCCGGACAACCGCATCGACGCGGCCGCCGTCATCGGCGACGAGGATCACGGCCTGCTGGTAATGCGTCGAATGTGGCAGTGAGCGCCCGGAATTCGCGTACCCGGAATTCGTGCGCGCAGATACAGGAGCAAGGACTATGAGCAATTCTCTCGGCTGGATCCGCAAATTCCATCGACCGCGCGCGGCGGGCAACCCGCCACTGGTCATCTGCCCGCACGCGGGCGGCGGGGCCTCCACCTACCGCCCGTTCTCCAAGGCACTGAGCGAACACTTCGATGTCTCGATCTTCCAGTACCCGGGCCGCCAGGACCGCGCCCGCGAGGCCGCGCTGCGCACCGTACCGGAGATCGCCGCCGGCGCGTTCGCGGAGTTCGTACGCGCCCCGAGCAATAGCGGTGAGCCGATCACCGTCTTCGGGCACAGCATGGGCTCGGTGGTGGCATTCGAATTCGCCAGGCTCGCAGCGGCTTCGGGTATTCCGGTGCGATTGCTGGCTGTCTCCGGTGCGGTCGCGCCGTGGCGGGTGGCCGATATGCCCCCGCATCCGACCGCGGACGAGGAACTGCTCGACCACGTCGGCGGCCTGCAGGGTACCGGAGCCGACGTCCTGGGCAATCGCGAACTCATGCGGATGGCGCTGCCGGCGCTCAAGGCCGACTACGCCGCCTTCGACGCCTACACCTGCGCCCAGGATGTCCGGCTCGACGCGCCCGTGCAGGCCATGGGCGGCAGTGACGACGAATTCGTGTCCATCGGCGACCTGTACGGCTGGCAGGCGCACACCCCACACGAACTCCAGGTGAGCATGTTCGACGGTGGCCATTTCTACCTGCACGACCATGTCCCGGCCATTGCGGAAACCCTTGCCGCCGAGCCGATCCGATCGGCGGTGGCGCGATGAACAAGACCCGCCCTCGTGACGGCGCGCCCACCACCCCGCTCGCTCCCGATGCGGGTGCGGTGACCGGGGTTGTGGACGACCCGATCGTCATTACCGGTATGGCCGTCGAGGCACCCGGCGGTATCGAGACACCGGCGCAGTACTGGGCCGCACTCGCCGAATCACGTGACCTCATCGGGCCTTTCCCGCGTGATCGGGGCTGGCCGCTGGAGCGGCTGTTCGGCCTGGCGGAGACCGAGGGCTGGGGTCAGGTGCGCGATGCGGGCGGATTCCTGTCCACCGCATCCGATTTCGATCCGCAGTTCTTCAGCATCACTCCACGCGAGGCCGTCGCCATGGATCCGCAGCAGCGCGTCGCATTGCGGGTGGCCTGGCGGGCACTCGAGAACGCGGGCATCAACCCCGCCGCACTCGGCGACGGTGACGATATCGGTTGCTATATGGGCGCATCCAATACCGAGTACGGCCCGCACGGCGCGACCGTCAACGAGTACACCGGATATCGGGCCGCCGGTCAGGCATTGGGCGCGGTCGCCGGGCGCATTTCCAATGTGCTCGGACTGGGCGGCCCGTCCGTGGTGGTGGATGTCGCCTGTGCATCCTCGCTGGCGGCAATCCACCTGGCCGCCAACGCTATTCGAAACAGCGAATGCGAATGGGCGCTCGCGGGCGCGGCCTGCGTCATGGGTGCACCCGGCGCGTTCTTCGAATTCTCCAAGAACAATGCCCTCGCCGCCGATGGACAATGCAAGCCGTATTCGGATAACGCGCTCGGCACGCTGTGGGGCGAGGGCGTCGGAGTCGTTGTGCTGGAGCGTGAATCGCGGGCTCGCGCGCTCGGGCATCGCGTCTACGCCCGGCTGCTCGGCTCCCGCATCAACCACAACGGCAAGGGCGCGCCCATCGCGGTCCCCAGCTCGGCGGCGCAGGAACGCCTGGTGCGCGCCACCGTCGCCGCCGCGGGTATCGATCCGGCGCTGGTCGACATGATCGAGGGGCACGGCACCGGCACCGCCGTCGGCGACCCACTGGAATTGGCTGCCCTGCAACAGGTTTACGGCGCACCCCGCGCCGACGGCAGCACCCCGCTGCTCGGCTCGGTGAAATCCAATCTGGGCCACGCGCAGGCCGCCGCGGGCCTGCTCGGCCTGATCAAGGTCCTGCTCAGCGGCCTGCACGGCCAGATCGCACCCACCCGGCACGCCGACAACCCCAGCACCCGATTCGACTGGGAGGCCGGAAGTCTGCGCCTGGCGGCGAAACTCACCGATTGGGAGCCGCGCGAGGGCCTGCGCTACGGCGCGGTCTCATCCTTCGGCGTCAGCGGCACCAATGCACACGCCGTGCTGGCCATGCCCGTCCTGGAAGAGGCTGTGCTGAAAGAAGGAACCCATGCCTGACTATCGACTTCCGGACGGCAGCACCCCGATCCTGCTGTCCGCCGACACCGTCGACGTACTCCAGCGGGAGGCCGCCGCCCTGGCCGCGTACCTGGAGGAACGGCCGACAGTGACCCCGGATGCGGTGGCGGACATGCTTTTCCGTACCCGGGCTCCGCGCCGCTACCGCGCGCTCGCCGCCGTCACCCACCGCGAGCAGCTGCTGGAGGCCCTGCAAGCCATTGCCGCCGGACGCCCCTATCCGGCCGTGATCGCCGGTAATCGGGCCGCCACCGCGCGCCGCATTGCCTATGTCTTTCCCGGACAGGGCAGTCAGCGGCCGGGGATGGGGGTGCTCTACTACCGGTATTCCCAGGTTTTCCGCGCGACCGTCGACGAATGCGACGCCATCTTCCGAGCGCAGCACGGTATTTCGCCGCTGACCTACCTGCTCGACGAGGCCGGTGCGGTTACCGAGAACGTCGAGATCGTGCAGCCCGCCCTCTTCATGCAGATGCTCGGCCTGGCCGCCATCTGGCGCGCGGCCGGAGTCGAGCCGCACCTGACCGTGGGCCACAGTCAGGGCGAGATCGCCGCCGCCGTCGTCTCGGACATCATCTCCCTGGCAGACGGGATTCGCGTGGTCACCCTGCGCGCCGAAATGGTCGGCTCCCTCGAGCGTGCGAACGATTGGAACGGCCGGTGGGCCATGGCCGTCGTCGGCATCGAACGCGACGAATGCGAGGCCCTGCTGGCCCGCAACTCCGGCTGGGCCGAGCTCGCCGTGGTGAACTCCGCACATGTGCTGGCCGTCTCCGGCGAGCGCCCGGCGGTTGCCGCACTGGTCGCGAACCTCACCGCACAGGGCAAATTCGCCAAGGAAATTCGCGTCGAATACCCCGCGCATACCTCGTTCGTGAGCAAATTCCGCGAGGAACTCGAAGGCGCCCTGCACGACACCCTCGACGCACCGGTCTTCGCTCCCACCGAAATCCCCTGTATCGGTTCAACTCTCGGCGAGGCAATCACTCCCGACCTGCCGCCCGCCGAATACTGGTACTGGAACCTGCGCAACCGCGTCCGCTTCGACCTCGCGATAGCTGAGGCCGTCGCCCGCGATATCGATATCTTCCTCGAAATCGCCGACCACCCCGCCCTCATGGTCGCCATGCAGGACACCCTCTCCACCTTCGGCGCGGCCCGCGATTTCCGCACCATCGGAACCTCCCGCCGCACCGCCACCAACCTCACCGAATTCACCAAGAACCTCGCCCAGCTGGCAGTCCTGGACACCGCCTTCCCCTGGGATTCCCTGCGCGACACCACAACCGACATCCAGCGCCTCCCGCTCCTGGACTTCCCCAACACCCAAACCACCCCGAAGCAGCTGTGGGCCCCCTTCGACTACTCCCAAACCGCACAATCCGGCCTGCCCACCCCGGCGGGTACACCCGAAATCGACGTCGCGGCCCCCCAATCCCCCCAATCCCGCCGCGATGACGAGGGGAGCGCTCAGTCGGACCGGTCACCTGCCGATCCCATCACTGAGCCAGTCATGCCCGGAACCGTTGTGCCACAGCGTCTCTCCGAACGCTGGGTACGCCTCGACCGCCGCAAACTGATCCCCCCGCGCACCCTGACGGTCATCGACCACACCGGCCGCCGCGCCGACCTCGCCGCCGCGATCGAACAGGCCGCCCCCCGGCACGGCGCGACCGTAGTCGGAATATCCAGCGCGGCAACCTTCCCGACCGACCGTCGCGGACCGGTTTCGGCGACCAGCGCCGACGCCGCTGCCGTCAACGACACAGTGGTCATCTTGCTGCCCACCTCCGCAGCCGTCGATATCGCCACCGCGGTACGTGACTCGGCCGAGTTCGTCGGTGGTCGCGGCTGGCTGCCGGATCTCACCGGGGTGCGGGACGTCTGGTTGGTGACTTCCGGTGGCGAACAAGTCCTCGACGGTGAGACGCCGGATATCGCGCACGCCGCCGCGCAGGCGGGGTTCCGTTGCCTCGCAGCGGAGTACCCGGGTGTGGGGTTCCGGCATTTGGATCTCGCCGCCGGGCAGGAGCTTGCCGAGGCCGCCAAGGTCGTGCTGGGCGCGGTGCATACCGCCGGTGAACCGGAGTTGGCCGCACGCTCGGGTGCTTGGTATGCCAAGCGGCTGGTGCTGGATGAGACCCCCGGGGACTGCCCTCTCACCTCGACGGATCTGGACGAGGTCATGATCATCGGCGGTACCGGGGCGCTCGGCCTCGATTGCGCCGCCGATTTCGCCCGCGCGGGAGCCCGGCGTATCACCCTGATCAGCCGTTCCGGCGGGTCGGCGGAGGCGAAAGCGCGGGTGCGCGAAATGAACTCGCTCGGAGCGATTGTCGATATCCGCACCTGCGATGTGACCGACGACGACTCCGTGCGCGCCCTCGGCGACGAGTTCGTCCTGACGCCCGTGAGTCTGTTGGTGCACGCGGCCGTCGACTACGCCGCGGCGGCGGCCGAGGTGAGTCCGGAAACCGTTTGTGCCGCAGCCGAATCGAAGGTGATCGCGCTCGATCGGATGATCCGCGATCTACCGCTCGCCCCCGATGCGCGCGTGGTGCTGTGCTCCTCGCTGTCGGCCACCATCGGCGGCCGTGGGCACTCCGTCTACGCCGCGGTCAACCGCATGCTGGATGCCGCCGCGACCGGCTACCGCCGTGACGGTATCGGCGTCACCTCCGTGCAGTGGGGGCTGTGGCACGCGGTCGGAGCCGACAATGCCGACGCGCTCGCCCGGATCAGCGGCATCGGACTGCTGCCCATGGACCCGGCGACCGCCATCGCCGCGGGCTTCGCCGCCCCCGGCAACAGCCTCGTGGCCGCCGCCGAATGGTCCACGCTGCGAGCGATTTTCGCGCTCTACGGCCAGGACCCGCTCTTCGCGGACTTGCCGGACCGGCCGGTCGCGCAGCCGACCACCACCGGTAGCGCCACGCCTGCCGCGGTGGCTCCGACTCCGCAGGACATCGCCGTCCAAGTTCAGGACGCGCTGCGCTTCGTCATGGGGATGGACCACACCGAACCCATCGACGGCTCCATGCCTTTGGTGGCGCTCGGCCTGGACTCCCTGCAAGCCCTGGACCTGCGCAAGCTCATCGAAACCCAGCTGCAGCGCGAGCTGCCCGTCACCGCGATTCTCGGCGGGGCCTCGCTGGACGAAGTCGTCGCACTGCTCGGCTAGTCGAATATCGGCGAAATACGAAGGAAGCAGGGGGAATACCTGAATGACGAGAATGGAGAACACGGTGCCCGAACCACGGGACGCGATCATTGTCGAGTCCGTGGAGAAATCCTTCGGTGCGGTGAAAGCCTTGCGGGGAATCAGTTTCACCGCACCCGCGGGCAGCGTGCTGGGCGTGCTCGGCCCCAATGGCGCGGGTAAGATCACCACGGTCTCGGTGCTTTCCACGCTGGTCCGGCCCGATGCGGGCCGGGCGATGGTGGCCGGTTACGACGTGGTGCGCCGGCCCAACGAGGTGCGCGCCTCCATCATGTTGACCGGACAGTACGCCGCCCTCGACGAAATGCTCACCGGCCGTGAGAATCTCGTACTCTTCGCCCGCCTGCTCGGCCTGCGCCGCAAACCGGCGCACGCACGCGCGGACGAACTCCTGGAACAGTTCGCCCTCACCGACGCCGCGGACCGCCGGGTCGGCCAGTACTCCGGCGGTATGCGGCGACGCATCGATATCGCCTGCGGCCTGGTCCGCCCGCCGCGCGTGGTCTTCCTCGACGAACCCACCACCGGCCTGGACCCGGTCAGCCGCCAAAGCCTCTGGGCGCTGGTGCGCGACCTCAAGCAACGGGGTGTCACCGTACTGCTCACCACCCAGTACCTGGAGGAGGCGGATGCGTTGAGCGACAACATAATTGTCGTCGACCACGGCACCGTGATCGCCGAGGGCACCGCCGATCAGCTCAAGGCGCGCTCGGGCTCCAGCTACTGCGAGGTGGTACCGGTGGACGCCGCCGATGTGCCCCGCCTGGTCACCGCCCTGACCGGACTCGGCGAGGTCACCGTCGCCGAATCTGCGGACCGGGTGTCCTTGCCCGCGCCCGACGGTGCCGCCACACTCACCGAGGCGCTGCACCGAATCAACAGCGGCGGAATCGAATTGATCGATATCGCCCTGCGCCGCCCGTCCTTGGACGAGGTCTTCATCGAGCTGACGAAACCGGTGAAGGAGTCGGTATGAATCAGACTGCAATCGGACTCGTCGACTCTCATTCGGCCGCGAATCGGAGTGTGAATCAAGCTGCTGTGGAGCGTATTCCAGCCGGGCTGCAATGGTCTGCGCTGAGCGAGCGCGGTATTCGCGCCGCCCTGCGCGAAGGCGATGTGATGCTGGCGCTGGCCGCGCCGATCGCCATCTACATCTGCTTCTACATTCCGCTGCGTAAATCCATGTCCGCCACCGGAATCGACTTCGCGCAGTACCTACTCCCGCTGGTCGCGGTATACGCCATGTTCTTCACCGCCATGTTCGCCGCCGACCGCGCCGGACGTGAGGTCGCGGGCGGTATGGCCACCCGCCTGCGCTCGCTACCGGTGCGTCCGTGGGTGCCGGTGGCCGCCCGCATGTCCGCGAATCTACTGCGCGGCTGCGCCGCCCTGACCAGCGCGCTGCTGGTGGGCACCGCCTTCGGCTTCCGATTCAACGATCCGGCAACGGCATTGGTCTTCGTGCTGGAGGCCCTGGCCTTCGGAGCCGCCGTAGTCGTCGCGGCGGACGCGCTCGGTACGGTCACCCGCAATCCCGAACTCGGCGGCACGGTGCTCTTCGTGCCCCAACTCCTGCTGATCATGACCTCCACCGGATTCGTTCCCGCCGAAGGCTTTCCGGGCTGGATTCAAGGCTGGGCCCGCAATCAGCCCGTCTCACAGGTGACTTCGGCCCTGCGCGGCCTCGCCGACGGCCGCTACCCATCCGAACTCGGTGTGGCCGCACTGTGGATCGTGGGCCTGCTGATCGTCGGCATGGTGCTGGCCACCCGTGCGGAAGGACGGCGAGCATGACGAACATTACGGCTACGCCGACCGGCCGGACCGAACATGTTGTGGTGCAGATGATTCCGTCGCGATCCGGCTCCCTCCCGAGTCAACTCCTGATAGAGACCGGTCGCCTGCTGCGCCGCTGGTCCCGCCAGCAGGAGGTAATGACCAGCACCCTGGTGCTGCCCGTCCTGCTGCTGCTCATGTTCGACCTGGTGCTGACCCGCTCCCTGGGCCTGTCCTCCGACGCCGATCCGATCTACGGCTTCGTCCCCATGATCGCCATCGCCGGAGCCATGTACGGCGCGATGGGCACCGGCCTGTCCCTCTACGGCGAGCGGCAGAGCGGTCTGCTGCGCCGCTTCTGGGTGCTGCCCATCCATCGCTCGGCCGGCCTGCTCGGGCGCCTGCTCGCCGAATGCGTGCGCGCGGCCGTGGTCACCCTCGTGGTGGTGCTGATCGGAATGCTGCTGGGCCTGCGCTTTCAGCAGGGCTGGCCGGGATTCTTCGGCGTCCTGGCCGTCCCGGTCCTGCTCATCGCGGGATTCACCCCGGCGGTAATCCTGGTGGGCGTCAGCCGAATCGGCGACAAGGTGGTGCAACTCGCGGCCATAGTGGTGCTGATCGGCATGTTCTTCAATTCGGGCTTCGTCCCCCTGGACAACTACCCGGACCTCATCCAGCCGGTAGTCCGCGCCCAGCCCATGAGCTGCGCCATCGAAGCCATGCGCGGCCTCATCCTCGGCGGCCCGGTCGCCACCCCACTGCTGCAGACGGCGGCATGGTCGCTCGGACTCGCCGCCGTCTTCGGTGTCCTGGCCGTGCGCGGTTATCGTGCGGCGGCCGAAAGCTGAACCGTCAGTGCGTGATCAGCCGCCAATCCTCGGGGAGGTTGGAGGCGGTGACGCGGTCACCCTCCACCACGAGATCGATGACCGCGCCACCGAGTCGCAGATCGGTGAGCTCCACCCGCCCCCAGCGCGCGGGCAGGTGGGGCAGCACCGTGAGCGTGCGGCGCGGAATATCCGGATCCAAACCCAGGAATGACCGGACCAGCAGCAGCGGTGCCGCACTCGCCCACGCCTGCGGCGAGCAGGAGGTGGGGTAGGGGACCGGTGCCGCGAACTTGGCTCGCGGGAAACCGCAGAACAATTCGGGCAGGCGACCGCCGAACGCTCCCGCCGCGTCGAGCAGCCCCTCGGCGAGCCGGGTGGCCAATTCGAGGGCTCCGGGAATATGCCGGTAGCGCAGCAGCCCCGCGACACCGATCGCAGTGTCATGCGGCCACACCGAACCATTGTGGTAACTCATGGGATTGAACGCGCCCATGCTGGAAGAGAGTGTGCGCAAACCGAATCCGGTATCCATATCCGGCGAGGAGAGCTTGGTGATCACCTCCGCCGCATGCTCGTCCGAGACGATCCCCGACCACAGGCAATGTCCGATATTGCTGGTGAGTGCGTCCAGTTTTCGTTTGCCGCCGTCCAAAGCGACAGCGAACCAACCCTTTTCGGGCAGCCAGAAGGCTTCGGCGAATTTGGTGCGTAGTTCGGCGGCCCGATCCCGCAGCTGCTCCGCCGTGGTCCCGTCCCCGAACTCATCGGCCAGATCGGCGCGCGCCAGCAGCGCGGCATACACGTACCCCTGCACCTCGCAGAGTGCCACCGGCGGCTCCGGCAGATGCCCGATCGCATCATTGATACCGTCGAAACTGTCCTTCCAGCCCTGATTGATCAGCCCGCGATCGGTGGCCCGCTGATACTCCACGAACCCGTCCCCATCGCGATCGCCGTAATCCGCGATCCAGGCCAGCGCCGCATCGGCGGCGGGCAGCAGCGCCCGCACCGCCTCGGTATCCGCACCCCAGCGCCGCGCCTGCCCCAGCAGCATGACGAAAAGCGGTGTGGCGTCGATGGTGCCGTAATACGTCTCACCACCCAGTACCGCCCCGGAGGCCGGACCGCGCCGCATCTCATGCATGATCCGGCCGGGCTCCTCCTCGGTCATGGGGTCCTCCCGCTGTCCTTGCATCTCCGCCAGCTGCTGCATGGTGCCGACCGCGAGACCCACATCCAGCGGCAGCGCCATCCACGCGGTGAGTAGTGAATCGCGTCCGAACAGCGTCATGAACCAGGGCGCACCGGCGGCCACGAACGGGCGGCCGCCACGACTCTCGTCATGGATCTGCAATGCGCCCAGATCACTTTCGGTGCGCGCCAACACCAATGCCAGCTGCGGATCGGTGGCGGTGATATCGGCCGCCGTATCCCGCCAGGCCGCGATCTTGCGGCTCGGCTCACTGGATTCGAAATGCTCGCCGGGGTACAGCGGGGTATGAATGGGCTGGCTCCCCAAGGTCGGCTGGGCCAATACCTCGGTCTGCCAACTACCCCCGGCCGGCACCACCGCGCGCCAGGCCAGCGAACCCGGCAGCACCACGGGCACTTCCGAGGACGACACCGACAAACCCCGGGAGCGATCGGAGCGGTCGATTAGTAGTAACTCCTGATCGGCCGCCAGAATCTCCGCGCGCGCACTGGCGGTGCGGCCCTCCTTCACCGCGAACAGATCCACGAAATCCGCGTCGATCAGCAATTGCAGATCCACGGCGGTGGTTTCGCTGCCCATATTCTCCACCGTGATGGTCTCGCGCAGCCCATCCGCTATCAATCGTTCTCGCACAATGAGAACCGTGCTGTCCGCCGCGCCGGCCCGGGGAGGCCGGCGCAGTATGAACCGGGCGGTGAACGCCTCCGGACTCAATACCGACAGCGGCTCCGGCCGCTGCCCGTCCAGGCGCAACTCCCATCGGGACAGCACCCGCGCGTCGCGGTAGAACAGTCCGTACGGGGTCCCCGGCTCCACATCGCCGATCCGATCCGACAGACAGAACGTACTGCCCTCCACCAGCGTCACCGCCCCACCGGTACCGCCCAGCGCGGACGGCTCACCACCATTGATCACGCTCGGAACCTCTTCGTTCACTCAGACCCTCCCCTTCGATGATGTGGCCGCCCCCGAACCCCGCCCCGGCCCGGTACCCGCCGACCGCTGCGGCACGGGCAGAGACTGGTGCGCGGCATCGGCGGACCAGGCGTGAATGGTGGTGGCACGGCCCATCCGGCGCGGCCGATACCCGCGCACCACCCGTCGATAGATCTCCTCGTACCCGCGGCCCAGGGTGTCCGCACCGAAACGCTCGGCCACATGCGCGCGCATGGCGAACGGATCGTAGGTCTGCACTTCCTTGACGGCCGTGGCCAATTCGGCCGGATCGTCGCAGATACGCCCGGTGATACCGTCCACGATCACCTCGGCGACGGCGCCACCGCGCAACGCCACCACGGGGGTGCCGCACACCATCGCCTCGATCATCACCATGCCGAACGGTTCCTCCCACTGCACCGGGAACAACAGGCAACGCGCCCCGGCGAGCAATTCGCGTTTGGCCACGGCGTCGGCCATACCGAACATGCGATCGCGCTCGGTGAGCAATGGCCTTACCGCACTGTCGAAATACCGCAGTTCGGGCGGTTCGGCGCATTTCCCGGCGAGCACCAGCGGGATATCGGCGGCATGCGCTGCCTCCAACGCCAGATGCGGCGCCTTGTCCTCGGTGAACCGGCCCAGGAACAAAGCGTAGTCGTCCTTCTCCACACGGAAGGGCCAATCGTCGACACACAGCGCATTGTGGACGCGGCCAACCCAATTCAGATCCGGTGCGAGCTCACGCTGCCGGTCGCTGATGGCGACCAGATGCGCCTCCTCGCCGAGCTCGCTGTAGTACAGGTACGGATCGCCATCCACCGGGCCGTGCACCGTCACCACCGTCGGCAGACCCAGATCGCGGTACACCGGGGTATTCAACGCACCCGCGAAGGTGTGATCGTGCACCACATCCAAACCGGTCAGTCGCTCCAGTGCGCGCCGAACCTTCAAGGCGTGCACCACCTCCGGAAAAGGGTCGCCGAGTCGATCGGCCTGAATCCGATCCCACAGCGGAATCAACCGCCCGCTCGTGCCGTTCACGCCCGCGCCGAGCAGCGTGACCTGGTGCCCGCGCGCCACCAGGGCGTCCACCAGATCGGCGACAACGGCCTCGACTCCGCCGTACGCCCGCGGCGGGATATCGAAGTACGGTGGCACCACCATCGCGATGTGCAGCCGATCGCGGTCGAGGGATATGAAGTCGAATGTGGCGCTCATGGCCAGTCCTTTCGAAACACGGGCGGCCGACGCCGGTGCGAGATCGAAAGCGACTGTGCCGCAGTGGACGCCCGGCTCACCGCCCGCGTCGGAGCGGGCATGAGCGAGGTAGGCAAGTCCGACAGCACGCTGGAGGTTGCGCACGCCTGGTGATCGCCGCACCGGCCGATGCCTGGGGATTCGATGACCGCGCACAGGGATTCGGCGTGGACGACTCCAGCACCATTGGCGAGACCGTCACCGTCGTGCGTGCACGGTGCGACCGGATTTCAGGCATCCGAGCGCGTCCTCGCGCTCGGCGGCCATTGGGTGATTCCCACACTATCGCCGCGGATCACATCCGCGATGCTGATCGAAATTGTTCCGGTGTTTATCGGCGGAAAGTTCAGGCAGCGTAACCGACTTCGTCATCCGCGGCGGCGGAGATCCGTTCGGAGACCCTGGCCGCGATTACCGCATCGAAGACGAGCCAGCCATCGGCGGTCCAGTGGCCGCGCGCACCTGTGCTGCAAAGGTTTCCGGCGGCGAACGGATCGGCCACGAAACCCGGTGTGGCGGCGGCCAGTGCGGCACCACCGAGGTACACATCGCCGGTCGTGCCGGGCGCGACCACCCGCAGCGTCTCATCCAGCACCAGCAGTCGTGCACCCGGAATCGGGCGCACCCGCCCCGAACCGTCGAGCGGCCCGCGCGCGGCGACACCCGCGTACTCCGGTGCGCTGTAGGCGAATCCGGCCACCGAACCGGGGGAGATAGTGCGCAACAGCCCGGAAAGCACTGCCGAACAGGCGGTTCCGGTGACATCCCAGCGCCGCACCGACGGCAGCGCCGGAGCCGGGCGATCGGCCAGCCCGGAGAGGATCCCGGCCGGAGCCACCACATGGGTGGCCGCGCAGGTGGAGATGAGTTCGGCCAGTGCGGCCGGATCGGTGCGCTGCGCCGCGGTGGCCAGCACCAGGGTCGCGCCGTCGGCGAGCGCGGCGAGCAGTTCGACAGCGGCGTCCGCGCAATCCCAGCGGGTGGCGAAGAGCCGCACATCGGCGGAGCCGAAGGCCCGATCGATGCGAGCCTCACGGTGATCCGCGACCACCGCCCGGCGATCATCCGCGGCGGCGGCCAGTGCGTCGGGTGTCAGCGAAATGCCCGACGCGCCGAAGTCGAGAGTGGAGTCGGTCTGCGTGGCTTCGGCGATATCGCACAGCAGCTCGGCCAGACCGTCCAAACTGGGACCGGCGGTACCGATGACACCGCCGTCGAGCCGCGCGAAGAGCTCGGCATAGGTGAGGATGTGACCGCCATGCCGCACCGCGGTGCGCAGTACCGGCACGCGACGCCCGCATTCGATCAGCGATTCCACCGACGGCACGTCGTACAGTTCGACTCCGTTGGCCCATTCGTCCACGAGTCGATGCCGCTGCACCGCGGAAAGACTCTTCGGCAACCGACGCTCCATCGCTCACACCTTCGAACGCTTACTTATGCAACCCTAACCTAATCCATCAAAGATGCAATAGGCAGCCCCATCGGGGATCGAACCAGCAACAGCCCACCGGACGAGGAGAGATCGACAATGCAGTTGGTCCCCGGCCCACGCGGCTGGACCCGAGCCGCCCTCGCCGGCGCACTCGTCCTGATTCTGGCGGCCTGCGGCGGCAAACCCGCCGAACCGCTCGACCACAATGGCAGCGCACCCGAATACACCCCGGTCACCATCACCCACGCCCACGGCGCCACCATTCTCACCGCTATCCCCAAACGCATTGTGGCACTGGGCAATCAATGGCTCGACACGGTCCAGGCCCTGGGCATCACCCCCATCGCCTATATCGACCCGCTCACCGCAGCCGGCAGCGCGCCACCGCCGTGGGAGCCCGCCACCCTCGAGTCCGCCAAACCCCTCGACACCACAACCGCCCTCCCCGCTCAGCTGGCGCCCCTGCACCCCGACCTGATCCTGGCCGACCCCTTCCTCGCCGACGCCACGACCTACACCGACCTCACCAAAGTCGCCCCCACCATTCCGGGACTCGCCAAAGCCGCCGCCACCCCCTGGCCGGACCTGCTCCGAGCCCTGGGCCGAGCCGTCCACCACGAGCCCGCCGCCGAAAAGCTGATCACCGACCTGAACTCCCGCATAACCGCCATCCCCCAGCGCAACCCCACCCTGAAGTCCAAAACCTTCACCATCACCTGGCTCTCCGCCCCCACCCAACTCCTGGTCCTCACCGACCCCCAGGACGCCACCAACACCCTCCTAACCCAACTGGGTATGACCATCCCCACCCACCTGACCACCCCCACCGGCCACCTCCCCCTCCCGCCCAACCGCCTCCCCGAACTGGACGCCGACCTCCTCCTGGCCGCCTACTCACCCGGCCTGGACGAAACCTACCGAGCCCTACCAGGTTTCACCGCCCTCCCCGCAGTCCAGAAGAACGCCGTCGTCTTCCTCACCACCGAAGAGCTCAGCACCCTCAACCAGCCCACCCCACTGGCCCTACCCCACCTCCTCGACAAACTCGAACCGGCCCTCGCGCACGCCGCCGCATAAGCCTTCCGGCTGTCGTACCCGGCTGGGAAGATCGAGGCCATGCGGGTGAGTGGTGAGGATGTTCGGGTGGTGGCGCTTTCGTTGGCGCAGGTGCGGGAGCGGTTCGAGTGGGAGATGCCTACGTTTCGGGTGAATGGGAAGTTGTTTTTGACGTTGCCCGAGGGGGAGACGTCTATGGCGGTGCGGTGTCCCATTGCCGAGCGGAATGAACTGGTGTTGGCGGAGCCGGGGAAGTTTTGGGTGGCTCCGCATGAGGCCGGTGGGGCTTGGGTGCGGGTGCGGTTGGCGGCCCTGGATGATCGGGAGGAGTTGGAGGCGATCGTGGTGGATTCCTGGCGACAGGCCGCGCCCGCGAAGCTGGTGGAGGAGTACTTTGCCGGGTAGCGGCGGAACCACTACCCGGGCAATGGGTTTCAGAAGGTGATGCGCTGGTCTTCGGGGAGGAAGAGTTTGTCGGTCTGCTTCACATCGAAGGCGGTGTAGAACTCCGGGAGGTTGCGAACCACCTGGTTGCAACGGAATTCGTCGGGGGAGTGGGTGTCGGTGAGGAGTTCGGCGGCGAGTTCCTTGGTCATCTTCACGCGCCAGCCGCGCGCCCAGGACAGGAACATGGTCCGGTAATCCGGATTGTCATTGCCCGCACGCTTTTCGGCGATGCGGTAGGCGGCCAGCGCGATCTCGAGGCCGCGCAGGTCGGCGAGATTCTCGCCGAGGGTGAGGCGGCCGTCCACATGCTGATCGGGGTTGAGGCCCTCGGGGACAAGCGGATCGAACTGTGCGACCAGCTTGTCCGCGGTCGCGTCGAAAGCCTTGCGATCCTCGGCGGTCCACCAGTCGTGCAGATTGCCGTCACCGTCGTATTTGGAGCCCTGATCGTCGAAGCCATGGCCGATCTCATGGCCGATGGTCGCACCGACCGCACCGAAGTTCACGGCCAGCTGTGCGTCCTTGTCGAAGTAGGGAGCCTGCAAATACGCTGCGGGAAAGACGATTTCGTTCAAAGGCGGTGAGTAGTAGGCGTTCACGGTCTGCGGGCTCATGTTCCACTCGGCCTTGTCGACCGGCTTACCCAGTCGGTCCCAATCCCGCTTGCTCTCGAAAACCCCGATATTGCGCAGGGATTCGATGAGTTGGCCGCGCACGATCTTCAGCTGGGAGTAATCCACCCAACTGTCCGGATAGCCGATCTTCACCCGCATCTTGTCCAACTTGGCCAGCGCCGCATCCCGGGTGGGCTGTGTCATCCAGCGATTGGTCCGGAAGTTCTCGCGGTACGCGGAGATCAGATCGTCCACCATCCGCTTGACCTCATCCTTGCTCTCGGGCGGAAAGTATTGCGTCACATACAGTTTGCCGAGCTGCTCGGACAGATTGTCCTCGACGGTCTGGACACCGTACTTCCAGCGCTCGGGACGCTCCTTCTGCCCACGCAGCATCGTGCCGAAGAAACGGAGGTAGGCGTCATTGAAAGCCAGTGGCAGATATCTGGCGAAGCCTCGCACCAGACCGAGCTTCAGATACTCTCGCCACACCGCGATGTCGGTCTCGGCCCAGATCTGCGCGGCCGTGGTCACGAACGACGGCTGCCCGACCACCACCTCCGCGAACAGTTCCTTGGGCCGGTCGGTCTGACCCGCCAGCCAAGGCTCCCAATCGAATCCTCGTCCCAATTCGGTCAATTGGATCCAGGTCATGCGGTTGTAGCTGGCATTGGCGTCCCGCTTACGCACGTTGTCCCAGTGCGCGGCCGCGATCCGCGTCTCCAGATCGAAGATCCGCTGTGCCATTCCCGCCGGGTCCGGGAAGTTCGCCGCCTTGGCGGTCTCCTCCAAGTAGGTGCGGTAGCCCGCACGGATTTCGGCGTACTGCGGCTTGCGGTAGTACTCCTCGTCCAGCCCGATCCCGGCTTGCCCCACGGTCGGCACGTAACTGTCCGACTTCTTGCGGTCGACGGCGACACCGATCCCGATCAGCCCGCTGCCGGGCGACTCCGCCATGACGCGGGCGAGATCGGCCTTGCTCGCGGCGCGGTCGATCTTGTCGAATACGTCCGTCAGCGGCGACAGGCCCAGTTTCTCGACGGTGTCCCAATCCACCCGAGCGTCGTACAGATCGCGAATCTGCTGCGCCTCCGACCCGGGCTTGGGATCCTTGATCCCATCGATGATCGCGCGCAGCCGGTCCTGAGTGCGCTCACCGGCCTCACTCCCGGCTCCGAACGCCGTCTTGTCCGGCGGCAGCTGATATTCACGCAACCACTTGCCATTGACGTACCGGTACAGATCGTCCTGCGGCCGGACGGCCTCGTCCACCCCCGCCAGATCCGGCCCCGACAGCTGTTTCGGCGCTGAATCTTTCGCGCACGAAGCCAGCGCGGCGGCGGCCGGAACCAGCCCGAGTGCGATCAGAAATGCGCGGCGATCAAGACGCACCGGACCCGACGAAGTCACGAAGAACCCTCCCGGTGCGGACGCCCGCACCCCTGTTCGTAGCCAATGGTGCGCCCGAGGCTACCGGGGTTCGCCCGCCCGCGTCGGTCTGTCGCGGACGGGCGTATCGCTCAGAGGGTGACGCGCTGATCCGGCGGCAGATACTCCTTATCGCCTTCCTTCACCTCGTAGGTGGTGTAGAAGTCGGCGAGATTGCGCACCACCTGATTGCAGCGGAATTCCGCCGGCGAATGCGGATCGTCGGCGATCTGCGATTCCAGCGCCTCGTCGGTCATCTTGGTGCGCCAGGTCCGGCCCCAGGATTCGAACATCGGCTTCAGATCGGGATTGTCTGTGCCGCCGCGCTTTTCGAGCATGCGATAGGCGGCGAGGGAAATCTCCAGCCCGCGCAGATCCGCCAGATTCTCACCGACGGTGAGCTCACCGTTCACATGCTGATCCGCGGGCAACCCGGTCGGCACCAGCGCGTTGTACTGATCGATGAGCATTTTGGTCTTGGCCTCGAAGGCCGCGCGATCCGAGGGCGTCCACCAGTCCTGCAGGTTTCCGTCCCCGTCGTACTTGGAACCCTGATCGTCGAACCCGTGCCCGATCTCATGCCCGATAACCGCGCCGCCCGCACCGTAATTCACCGCCGGTAGCGCGTCCTTGTCGAAGAACGGCGGCTGCAGGAACGCGGCCGGGAAGACGATCTCATTGGCGCTGGCGTTGTAGTAGGCGTTCACCGTCTGCGGTGACATGCCCCATTCGGTCTTGTCGACCGGTGTCCCGAGTCGCGCGAACATCCGCTTCGCCTCGAAATCTCCTATCGCGCGCAGGGATTCGATCAACTTGCCGCGCGTGACGGTGACGGGGGAGAAGTCCTCCCACTTGTCCGGATACCCGATCTTGGCGTCGATCTTCGCCAGTTTGGCGATGGCGGCGGCCCGGGTGGGCGGCGACATCCAGCTGGAGTTCTGGAAGTTCTCCCGGTACGCGGCCCGCAGATCATCCACCATGGCCAGTGCCCGCTGCTTGGCCGCGGGCGGAAAGTGCTTGTCCACGTAGAGTTTTCCGAGCGGATCGCCCAGATTCGCACTGACCGTGCCTACCGCCGACTTCCAGCGCTCGGGCCGCTCCTTCAACCCCTGCATCACGGTGAAGTTGAATTCGAAATTGGCGTCATTGATCGCCTTGGGCAGGTACGGCGCGAATCCGCGCACCAGTCCGAGCTTCAAATAGTCACGCCAGTCGGCGATTTCGACCTGCTGCCACAGCTGTCCGGCGGCGGTCATGAACGACGGCTGCCCGACATTCAGCTTGTCGAACAGGTTCTTGGGCCGGTCGGTATTGCCCGCCAGCCATGGATCCCAGTCGAATTCCGGTGCGAGCGTGACCAATTCGGCCCAGGTCCGCGGATTGTAGGAGGCATCGGTATCGCGCAGCTTCACATTGTTCCACTGCACCGCCGCGATCCGCCCCTCCAGATCCACCACCCGCCCGGCCAGCGCCACCGGATCCGCGATGCCCGCGCCACCGGCGATCTTGGCCAGGAAAGTGCGGTAGGCCGTGAGCTTGTCGGCATTCTCGGGCTTGGTGTAGTACTGCTGTTCCAGCCCAGTCCCGCTCTGAACCACCTGCGGCAGATAGGCATTGGAGTTCTTGGGGTCAGCGCCGACCGTCAGTCCGATCAGCCCCACCCCGGGCAGCTCACCCATCACCTTCGCCAGCTCGGCCTTGGTCTGCGCCGCGTCGATCTTCGTGAACAGATCCTGCAACGGCTGCATACCGAGCTTCTCGATCTCGTCGGTATCGAGCCGCGCGTCGTACAGATCCCGGATCTTCTGCTCATCGGTGCCGGATTTCGGATCGTGAATTCCGGTGATGATGTCCTTCAACTGGTCCTGGACCCGGTCCTGCACCTCGTCGAAGGTGCCGAACGACACCTTGTCCGCGGGCAGCTGGTACTCGTCCAGCCATTTGCCGTTGACGAACCGGTACAGGTCGTCCTGCGGACGGATCGCCGGATTCGAACCGGACATATCCGGCCCTATCAACTGTGTCGAGACATTCGCGGGCTCGGACTTGGAACAACTCGGCAGCAGCGCGGCGGCGGGCAACACCCCCAGCGCGATCAGGAACCTACGGCGATCGAGAGCGAAGGGGCGCTCGGAGGTCAACGCGAATCTCCTCATATCGGATAATCGGGTATTGCTCGGTCGGCCCGACGCTAACGGCTTTGCCTGAGTGAGAGCTGAATCCACGCGCGGTGTCGCCCGGCGAGAGTGCCACGAGTCCGGTCTCCCCACCCCGATTTGGGGTCTACCTGGGGCTTGGCTACACTGGACCGGTTGCTTGCGGGAGCTATGCCCGCACTTCGGCCGCGAACCCACAGTGGTTGGTCTTCCCAGATCGGTTGATACCGCTGGCAGGCGCGCGTTTGAAGGGCAACTGACCATGCTCGTCGGGTCGGCAATCCGGCGCGCACTTTGTCCAGGTCTAGGAGGAGCTGAAGTGATTCAGCAGGAGTCGCGACTGCGCGTCGCCGACAACACGGGTGCCAAGGAAATCCTTTGCATCCGCGTGCTCGGTGGTTCGTCGCGTCGCTATGCCGGTATCGGCGACATCATCGTCGCCACCGTGAAGGATGCGATCCCCGGTGGCAACGTCAAGAAGGGCGAGGTCGTCAAGGCCGTCGTCGTTCGCACCACCAAGGAGCGCCGTCGCGCGGATGGCTCGTACATCCGTTTCGACGAGAACGCCGCAGTGCTGATCAAGGCGGATCACGATCCGCGCGGCACCCGCATCTTCGGCCCGGTCGGCCGTGAGCTGCGTGAGAAGAAGTTTATGAAGATCGTTTCGCTGGCCCCGGAGGTGCTCTGACCATGAAGGTGCACAAGGGCGACACCGTGATCGTCGTTTCGGGCAAGGACAAGGGCGCCAAGGGCAAGGTCATTCAGGCCTTCCCGGCGACCGGCAAGGTCCTGGTCGAGGGCGTGAACCGGATCAAGAAGCACGTCGCGAACTCCGCGAACCAGCGTGGCGCCAGCTCCGGCGGCATCGTGACCCAGGAAGCTGCGATCCAGGCATCCAACGTGATGGTCGTGGACTCGGACGGCAAGCCGACTCGCGTTGGCTACCGCACCGATGAGAACGGCAAGCGCGTTCGCATCTCCCGTCGCAACGGGAAGGACATCTGAGATGACTTCGACTGAGAACAAGGTGCAGCCGCGCCTCAAGGCGCGCTACCGCGCCGAGATCAAGGACGCGCTGAACAGCGAGTTCAACTACGCCAACGTGATGCAGATCCCCGGCGTCGTGAAGGTTGTCGTGAACATGGGTGTCGGCGACGCCGCCCGTGACGCGAAGCTGATCAACGGTGCGGTCGCGGACCTGACCCTGATCACCGGCCAGAAGCCCGAGATCCGCAAGGCCACCAAGTCCATCGCGCAGTTCAAGCTGCGTGAGGGCATGCCGATCGGCGCGAAGGTCACCCTTCGTGGCGACCGCATGTGGGAGTTCCTGGATCGCCTGATCTCCATCGCGCTGCCCCGTATCCGCGACTTCCGCGGCCTGTCGCCGAAGCAGTTCGACGGCAACGGTAACTACACCTTCGGCCTCTCGGAGCAGTCGATGTTCCATGAGATCGACGTGGACCGGATCGACCGTCCGCGTGGTATGGACATCACCGTGGTGACCACCGCGACCAATAACGAAGAGGGTCGCGCTCTGCTCAAGCACCTCGGCTTCCCGTTCAAGGAGAACTGAGAATGGCCAAGAAAGCCCTCGTAAACAAGGCCAACGCCAAGCCGAAGTTCGCGGTGCGTGGCTACACCCGCTGCCAGCGCTGCGGCCGCCCGCACGCCGTCTACCGCAAGTTCGGCCTCTGCCGCATCTGCCTGCGCGAGATGGCCCACCGCGGCGAACTCCCGGGCGTGCACAAGTCGTCCTGGTGACGTAGCACTACCAAACTCGAAGGCCCCCACCGAGATTCCGTCTCGGTGGGGGCCTTCGGCATGCTGCGGCAAGCTTGACCTGCAACGAAGCGCTCCTCGGGACTTGAATATCTTGTATATTCGGTACAGCTATCGCGTATATCAAGGAGGTGGATCTCATGTCCAAGCTGCTGATCGATGTGGATGATGAAGCTCTCGCTGAAGCGCAGCGCCTGCTCGGTACGTCAACCAAGAAGGATACCGTGAACGCGGCCCTCGTCGAGGTCGCGAAGCGAATCAAGCGAGCCAAGGCGCTCGCCGAACTAGCCGAGATGGGGGAACGGGGTGACTTCGACATCCTGCTCGAGAAGGGCAACTACCGCCCATGATCGAGTACCTGATCGACACGTCCGCCCTGGCATGCCTGTTCTCGAATCCGTCGATTCGTAAGGCGTGGTCCGAGCCCATCACCGCTGGCGTCGTAGCCGTCTGCGATGTCGTCGAGCTCGAATTTCTCTTCAGCGCAACATCATTGGCTGACCGCCTGCGCAAGCGGGAACTCCTCGCCGAACTGTTCAGCTGGGTGGTTGTACCCGACGACGCCTGGGTTCGTGCCCATCGAATCCAGCAGTCCCTCACCGAAATCGGTCAGCATCGCAGCGCCGGAGTCGTCGACCTCCTCGTGGCGGTGACGGCATCCGCGAACAACCTAACGATCCTCCACTACGACCACGATTTCGAAGCCGTGGCCAAGGTGACCGGCCAACCTACCCATTGGATCTCGGCGCCCGGCTCGGTGTCGTGAGGCGTCCCGGTTCTGCCCGATCCTCTCTCCTTGGGGTTGGTTCAGTCATCGAGCCGGTCCTCGCCGAAGGCGGCGTCGATTTCAGCCCGCTCACCCGCACTGCTGTCGTGACTGAAACCGGCGAGCCGGGCCTTGAGTTCAGTGACGGTCATACCCTCGATCATGGTGGGCGATGCTCTAGCTCGCCATGTCGTGACGGCGGTTTTCGATTGGTCTGTGCCGACCAGCTGAGTGCGGAAATGCGCGGTAGAGGCAATCACGCCACAGCTGTTCATATTTCGAACCGAGTAGTCCGTCCCCGTCACGACGGCTTTGCTCACTGTCGAACGCCCCAGTGCCGCCTCTGAGTTTTCCTCATGCGCCTGGGGCTCCTTAAATTTCTGATCGCTGAGGTGCGCGGTCTCCGCTACCGCACGCCCAGCTGCGAACGCAGCCGCCTCTCATCTGTCCGGTGGTCGGTCGAGTCATGTCGAGACGGCGGCGTACATCGGTGGCAGGAGTGTGACAGTTGTGCACTTCATTGCTGTGTCAGCTGGCATCATGTTGAGCGGCGTCTTAGGCTGTTCTATGTAGACTTTCCGCGCGAAACCGGCCTTGATTGGGTTGATTCTCTGTGTAGGGAGGAGGGCGGTCATGCTGTTGCGTTTCCGGCTGGCCAACCATCGTTCGATCCGGGACGAGCACGAGCTGTCGCTGATCGGCACGGAGTTCAATGACGGTGCCGCCCGGGAGACAGTGTTGCGAAACAAGGGGCGGCCGGTGGCGGTGTTGCCGGTTGCGGGGGTGTTCGGGGCGAACGGCTCGGGCAAGTCCAATCTGCTGAGTGGGTTCCGCTTCATGCGTACCGCGGTGCGTGACTCGTTCGCCGAATGGTCGAAGTCCCCGGGCGTCGTCCCGCGCGAGCCGTTCAAGCTTGATCCAGAATGCCGGAACCAGTCCACCTTGTTTGAGGTGGATCTGTTACTCGGTGATACCCCCGTCCGGTACACCTACGGGTTCGAGCTGTCGGACGAGCGAATCGAGGCGGAGTGGTTACACGCCTACCCCCAGGGGAAACGTCAAGTCTGGTTCGATCGCGAGGCGGCACGGGCCGACGCGGGTGCGGCGGAGTTCGCGTTCCCGGGTACCGGATTCCGAGGGCGCAGCACGGAGCTTGTCGAATTCACCAGGCCGAACGCGCTTTTCCTCACGGTGGGCGCGATGCTCAACAACCTTCAGCTGTCGGCGGTACACCGCTGGTTCAACGACAACCTCTGGTTGGTCACCCCGGGGGCGGACATCGCTTCCCGTACCCGTTGGACGCAACGCCTGCTCACCGATCCGCGGGAAGCGCCGAGGTACGCCGAGGACATTATCGGGTTGCTGTCCGTCGCCGATCTCGGTGTGACCGGGGCCGATATCGATCAGGAGTCCGGGGAGTTGCGGTTGCGTCACCGCGCGATGGCGGACAGCGAGGTCACGCTCGATTTCCTGCGCGAGGAGTCGCTGGGGACGCACGCGTGGTTCGCTTTTCTGGGTCCGCTGCTGAAGGTGCTCGACGCCGGGGCGGTGTTACTGGTAGATGAGTTGGATTCCAGCCTGCATCCGACGCTGGCTGCCGAGGTGGTCCGGCTCTTTCAGGACAGAGACGCCAATCCCAATGGCGCGCAACTGATCTTCACCACCCATGACGCGACCTTGCTGGGCAGTCCGGTGCTCGATCGCCCACTCGACCGGGAAGAGATCTGGATCACCGCCAAACAGCGCTCCGGGGAGACCGAACTGTATCCGCTCATCGACGCAAAGCCGCGGCCCGATGAGAATCTCGAGCGCGGTTATCTGCGCGGGCGCTACGGCGGGATACCCCGACTGTCGCCGGGGCGGGTCCCACGTGAGAGATCGCGGCGGCTGGCGGCGAAGGGGTCGGAGTGAGCGCTCGGAACAAGGACCAGCGCAAAGGGTTTCAGGGACGTCGTGGGTCGATGGACGATTCGCGTGGGCTGGAGCGCCGGCCGGGGCGCCCGCGCGGGGGTCGGGTCATCTACGTCGCGTGCGAGGGGCAGAAGACCGAACCGGAGTATCTGGAGTATCTGACCGACACTTACGGCGCCGGGGCCGCGGACCGGCCGGAGTTTATCCTGCATCGGGTCCCCACGCGCAGAGGATTGCGTCCCGACCAGACCGTGGCCGCTGTCGAGCGGGAGGCCGCAGCCGACGAGGCCTGGGTGCTGTTCGACCGGGATCAGCATCGGGAGTCCGATATTCAGCAGGCGTTACGTGACGCGGCGGAGGCCAGAGTCGAAGTCGGATTCTCCCACCCTTCCTTCGAACTATGGTTCCTCCTGCATTTCCAGGCATTCTCCGGGGCGCAGCACGGAAGCAGCGACACGGTCGTCGACAAACTCCGGAACTCGCGGGTGACCGACGCCTTCCGTGACTATGCGCGGCACGATAAGAGTGTGAAGTCGCCAGCTCGTCGGAATGCTTTGCGCCACAGAGAGCAAGACGCCGTCGATCACGCGCGCGCTCTCGTGAATCGCTGTGAGCATGCCGACTGTCACGCGGACAATGCTCAGTGGGATCTTGTTCCAAGGGCTGGGGACCAAGCGCGAGAGCGGATTTCATGGCAGCGTTGGTCCGCACGTTCCGGTCATGCTGAACACTGCCCCGTGTTGGGCCGTGATCCGTCCACCGATGTTTGGCGCCTGCTGGTCAGTCTGGGAATCGCCACCGTGCCTGATAGCCCGCAACGTACGAGGCGGCGTTCGATAGGCTGAGCGGGTTCGTATTATGTTGGCACTCGGCTGTCTGTTGTCGTCCGGCGCACGTTCTGCTGTTGGCCCGGTGTGTGTTCCGGGTTCGTGCGAAATGTCGGCCTGCCCCGGGTTACGCCGATTCGTTCGATGGAGAGGGTCTCGCACGTGGCATTGCTCACGCTCCCGCAGTTGGAGCGGCACCTGTTCGGCGCGGCGGATGTGCTGCGGGGGCGGATCAACAGCTCCGAGTATCGGGATTACATCTTCGGAATGCTGTTTCTCAAGCGGTGTTCGGATGAATTCCAGGTCGAGTACGAGCGGAACTACGCCCTGCGGATCAAGGACGGGGAGACCCAGGAGGTTGCCCGCCAGTATGCCGAGCGGCACCAAACCTATGGGCGGACTTTCTTCGTGCCGGCTCGGGCGCGGTGGTGGGCCGGTCCCCACATCGAGTGTGATGCGGCGGGTACTCCGAAGTGCAACGACGACAACGAGCTGACCGTGCATCCCGGGATTCAAGCGCTGGTCGATAACGTCGGGGCAGAACTCGATAAAGCCTTGCGGAAACTGGAAACCGACAATTCTGCGATTTCCGGCGTGCTCGGCCATATCGGTTTCAACCGCCGGACCGGTCAGCAGGGCAAGCTCAGCGACGGCGAATTGCGTGATCTGATCCGGCATTTCAGCAAATACCGGCTGCGCAATGACGACTTCGAGTTCCCCGACATGCTGGGCGCGGCCTACGAGTATCTGCTCGCCCGGTTCGCCGATGACGGTGGCCAGCGCGGCGGCGAGTTCTACACACCGCGCGCGGTCGTCCGCATGATGGTGCGGTTGGTCGACCCGCACGCCGGGGACACCGTCTACGACCCGTGCGCGGGGTCGGGCGGCATGCTGATCTTCTCTCGCGAGTATGTCGAGGAGCACGGCGAGGACCCGGAGCTTCTGTCGGTTTACGGACAGGAGAAGAACGGCGCCTCCTGGTCCATGGCGAAAATGAACATGCTGCTGCACGGCATCTGGGACGCGGATCTGCGCAATGGTGACACTCTCACCGATCCACTGCACCTGGTGGAGAACCCCGGCTACCAGCGCGGGGCGACTCGCATCGGACTGCAGAACTTTACGAAAGTGCTGTCTAATCCGCCTTTTTCGCTCAACTACGACCTGCCGGCCCTGCGGCGGGTGGAGGAATCGCACGGCCGGATGGCCTTCGGCTACACCAAGCCGGACAGCAAGAAGGCCGACCTCATGTTCGTGCAGCACATGATCGCGGTGCTGGAGGAGCACGGCGTTGCCGCCACCGTCATGCCGCACGGCGTGCTGTTCCGTGGCGGCGAGGAGAAGCGCATTCGCGAGGAGATGCTGGAAGCGGACGTGATCGAGGCGGTGATCGGACTCGGCCCCAACCTTTTCTACGGTGCGCAACTCCCCGCCTGCATCCTGATCCTGCGCAGGCCGCACAGCAAGCCGAAGAAGACCGAGAATACCGTCCTGTTCATCAATGCCGATCGTGACTACGTGGCCGGCCGCGCGCAAAACGAGCTGGGACCCCAGCACGCCGAGAAGATCGTGGCGGCCTACCGCCACCGGCCCGAGCTCGACGGTTACTCCCGCATCGTCTCCAAGGACGAACTGATCGCCGCCGACGCCAACCTGAATGTCCGCCGCTGGGTGGATAATTCACCGGCTCCCGAACCGCAGGACGTGCGCGCCCACCTGTACGGTGGCGTGCCCCGCATCGAGGTCGCCGCCCGAATCGACGAATTCAACGCCTACGGCGTCCCCGCCGTTCAGCTCTTCGCCGAACGCGACGAGCACTATCTCGACTTCTTGCCGGAGGGTCCCGAGGCCACCGCCGCCCGCCTCCCGGCACTGACCGCCGCCCGCGAAGCCGAGCTCATGACGGCCTTCGACGCCTGGTGGTCGACCCACGCCGCGATCCTGTCCACGCTGCCGGAAACCAAGCGGCTCATGACCTTACGGGACGATCTGGTCGGCACCTTCACCGCTGCGCTCGTCCCGCTCGGTGTGCTCGGCGAATACACCGTCGCCGGCGTCATCGCCGACTGGTGGATGACCAACCGCTACGACTTCAAGGCCCTCGCCGCCGGCGGCTACGACCGCGTCATGGAAGGCTGGGTGCACAGCATCGAATCCATGCTCGCCCCCACCGAACTGCCCAACGGCAAAACCAAACCCCCAACCCCCGCCGACCGCCGCCGCGCCTTCGAACACCCCCTGGTCAAACACCTTCTCCCCGACTACCTGGCCGAACTGACCAAGGCCGAGGCCGCCGCCGCCGAGGCGGAGGCCGCCTACCAGGCCGCGCTCGCCGAATTCACCGCCGCCACAACCGAACCGACGGATGATGAGGCCGTCGACGACACTGACGTCGACGACCGCGAGACCGAGCCGTCGGTCACCGAAGCCGACGTCAAACGCTTCCGCGCGGCCCGTACCAAGGCCAACAAGAAGCGCAACGACCTACAGAAACTGTTCCTGCTGGAACTCAATGCCGCCGCAGAGATGGCAATCGCGGCAGAGGAGTCAGAGGCACACGTACTAGCGGTGTTGAGAGAGCACCTGGGATCGAGGCTTGCCGGGGTGGTCGCCGATGGCAGGCGCGAACTCATGACTGTATTTCAGTGCTGGGCCGATAAGTACCGAGTTTCGTTGAGTGATTTGGAGAAAGACACCGAGCTTGCTGACCGAACGATGCGCGACTGGTTGTGGGAGCTTGGCTATGGACGCTGAATCATGGCAGCGGGTTCGCCTCTTCGATGTCGGCGATTGGTTTTCCGGAGGCACCCCGAACACATCGAATGATGCCTACTGGAATGGGAATATTCCATGGATTAGCGCGGCCAGTATGCGCACCTTCTCGATTGAGAAGTCGGATCGTCGGCTAACCGCTACTGGTGCGGCCTCCGGAACCCGGATGGTCCCGCCTGGGTCGATTCTCTTCGTGGTGAGGGGGATGAGCCTGAACAAGGAGTTTCGAGTAGGGATCACCAGGCGCGATGTCGCATTCGGTCAGGATTGTAAGGCCATCATTCCGCACGATTGGATCGACTCCGAGTTTCTAGCGAACGCACTGCTCGCCTACTCCCCCCGAATCCTGGAGATGGTGGAAACCACCAGCCATGGTACGGGTCGGCTCGACACCCAGCGGTTGGGGCGCCTTGTAATCAATGTGCCTGGACTGGCGGAGCAGCGCCGAATTGTCGACGCAGTCACCAGCTTCGATCGCGAAATTGAAGCGCTGGAGGAGCGGATCGACAAGACATCCGTGATCGCTCAGGCTGTTGCGGCGGATCTGATACACGGCCATCCAGCCGTACGGCTGGGTGATGTACTGCAATTCAAGCCACGTAACGGATACTCTCCGCAAGACATCCAAGCGTGGACAGGCGTCCGTTCCCTGGGGCTAGGATGCCTGACGCCCGAGGGATTTCAGCCTCGGCAGTTGAAGAATGTTGTAGCCGACGTCGCGAAGGTCGAGCGGTTCCTGCTGAGCAATGGTGACTTGCTGATCAGCCGGGCCAATACACGAGAACTCGTTGGTCACGTGGGCAGGTATCAGAGTGTCGGCGGAATTTGCATCTACCCAGATCTTATGATGCGTCTGATCCCTGACGATCGTGTCTGTCTGTCGCCTTACCTCGAGTTGGTGCTCCGCGCACCTTATGTGCGAGAGAAGATTCGGTCGGGCGCTCAAGGGTCGAACGAGAGCATGGTGAAGATTACCTCTCGGTTAGTGGAGAATCTGGCGATTCCGCTTGCCTCGATTGAGGAGCAACAGCGAATCATTGGAATAGCGGAAGGATTTCGCGCGGCAATTGCGGGACTTGTTGAAAGAGTTTCCAAACTTCGGACGATCCGCAAAGCGCTGGCCGAGGATCTGCTTACCGGTCGGGTTGCTGTCGGTGATCTTTGAGCGGTGCAACGGGTTTGGGGAGGGGTTCGGCGGTGGCGATGGCGTGGAGTTCGGTGTGGGTGAATGAGGTGCCGACGCGGCCGTTCTCCCAGACCGGTGCCCAGGATCCGTCTCGGTATTGCAGCCAGCGGGCGGGCTGTTCGATGCTGAGCAGGGCGAGTGTGTCGGCGAGATCCATTGGATTGACCTCCGTGTGAAGGGGATTCGGGTGAGTTGGGTTGATGCCCGTGGCGTTCATTGCCGTGGGGATTTGCCCGTCCAGAGGTTCCAGCCGAGGGGTTGACGGGTCATGCGCTGAATCGCCGTCTCGTAGAACGGTTTCGCCTGGCATTGGTCGTCGCAGTCGCGATGTGGTTCGAGTGCGCGTTTCGCCTTCGCGAGCGTGGTGGGCGCGCGGCGTGGGCGAGTGTGTGGGGCGGTCATCGGGTGTGCGCTGGTCGCCGGTTGTGATGGTGCCGGACCGGTTGTGCCAGTGACATTCCGTGATCGATTCGCTCGCCGGTGAGGGTGAGGAATTGTCCGTTATGTCGTTGTATCGGTCTGCTCTTTGCGCTGTTCGCTCTGTCCGCCGCGGCGCACGCGCCGAGCGGGAGCAGGACGAGCATGGTGAAGGAGATCAAAAGCCAAGCGTCCCAAGTCATAACAACTCCCGGTGCGATTTGGATGATCACCCCGCGCGGCGGTCGGGCTCGAGCCGTAGAGGGATGGAATGTGTTAAGTAGACACCCGGAATTGCATCGAAATGTGTTCTCAGTGGACAGCTTTCGAAATACACTGAAGTGACCACAACGGTCAGTGCTCACTGCGGACACTGACCGCGACGGACACTTACCGAATAGTGAGGTTAACGAATGGCTGGATCGACGGTCACGCGGATGGACCTGGCTACTGTCATGAAACGGCTCCGTTTGGAAGCGGGCAAGGTTCCACTCGCCGCGGCAACGCATTTGGATAAATCTCGGCAGGTGATCGTTCGGCTCGAAGACGGCAGGCCAACGTCGCTGTCGCGTCCACAGATCGAATCCCTACTGGATTTCTACGGCGCGTCTGCCGAAGTGCGGGCGAGCGTGCTTGGGTTGTGGAACGAGGTTAAGAAGGAAGATCGGGAGCGTGGAGATTCGCGAGGGTTTTGGACTGAGTACACCGATCAGATCTCGCCACAGTTCGACCGGTATTTGCGGTTGGAGGAGTCCGCCGATCACATCGTCGCGTACCACCCGGTAATCGTTCCGGGGCTGCTGCAAGGGCCGGACTACAGGCGGGCAATCATCAAGATTGATAGCTCCGCGTTGTCCGCCGTAGACATGGAGCGCAGGCTCGAACTCACCGCTCGTCGCCAGGTCCGCCTGTCGGAAGGCGATCTTCGGGTCGAAGCGTTCTTGTCGGAAGCCGTCCTCCGCAATCAGGTGGGAGGTCCGTTCGTGATGGCAACTCAACTTCGGTGGGTTGCAGAGCTCAGTGAGCGGGCCAACATCACCGTTCGCATCATCGAGTTCGGGATCCCATCTCATCAGGGCTTGACGGTCTCGCCCTTCACACGCCTCGGTTTCCCGCCCGGCGTTAGCGGTTTGACCAAACCTTCTGTGGTTTATGTCGAGTCGGCATTCGCGATCAGCTACCACGAGCGAGAACCCGTTGTCTCGAGGTACGAGGAAGCCATCTCGGCGCTGCGGTCGGTAGCGTTGACGGAGACGGACACCAGCGAGTATCTGGTGCGAATGGCGAAGGAGTACGCGCAGTGAAGAGACCGCTTCTAGGCGTGTGGTACAAGGCAACTGAGTCCGACACCGCGAACGCATGCGTCGAAGTCATGCATACTCTCGGATCAACGCATGTCCGTGACACCAAAGACGTTGGTGCAGGCCCGGTTCTGAGCTTCGCACCCGAGGCATGGGAAGACTTCCTGGATAGTCGAATCTGGGAGCGCTGACCGCGCGGGCCGAAAATCTCGGTGACTCTTCAAATCTCCCGATCAGTTCGGTGTGCGGTCGTCGCGACCCGCTTCGCGCGGGATCGCGGCGGCTGTCGGGCGGATAGGGCATTCGGCGGATCGGTAAGCCCGGCAATGAGCCCGTAGCAGTCGTGGGTCGAGTGAACGCCAGCTCGTAGCTGGATCGCACCCAGGAGCATTACCATGAATGAATCTCTCACCGTGGATCTGCTCACCGGTAAGGTTGCCGTCAGCAATCTTTAACCGACATAACGGATTTGGGGAGGCGTCGTCCGTGGCGAAGCCGGAGTTCGACGAGGTTGAATGGCCGCTGATCGAGCAACTGGTGGCCATGGGGTGGGAGCACTTACAGGGCGCTCCGCCCGGTACACAGCCGCAGGACCCGGCGCGCTCGGGGCGGAAGGACTTCCGGACCGTGGTGCTCGCCGACCGGTTCGAGCGGGCCGTGGCCGGCTTGAATCCGGGGCGGGATGGGCGGCCCTGGCTGGACGAGCCTCGACTTCAACAGATTCTGGAACTGGTGTCGCGCCCGGATCTCGCGCCGCTTGCCGGGAACCTGGAGGTCACCCGGTTGTTCCGGTCCGGGGTGACAGTGGAGGGGCTGCCGGACTGGGATCACGGTGTCAATCAGAACGTGCGGTTGATCGACTTCGAGCGTCCCGAGGAAAACAATCTGCTGGTCGTCTCCCAGTTTCGGGTGGACCGGCCGGAACACAACCCGGTGATTCCGGATCTGGTGTTGTTCGTCAACGGGCTCCCGATCGTCGTCATCGAATGCAAACGGCCGGGGCCGGCACAACTCGATGATGCCGTCGATCAGGTGCTGCGTTATGCCGGAGCATCCGCCGCCGCATCTGTTCCCGAGTTCGTCCGCTTCGCGCAGTTGCTGATCGGGACCTGCCGTGAGCAGGCGCGGCTGGGGACGGTGACGGCCGACGCCACCCGCTTCGCGTCCTGGCGGACCGTAGAACCCGAGCTACTTTCGCGGGTGGCACGCGAGATCGGCATGCCGGACGGGCATCCGCTACCCGCGCAGGATGAACTGGTGGCGGGGGTGCTGCGGCCCGCACATCTGGTCCGGTTGCTGCGGGACTTCATGATCGACGACGGGGGAGTGGTCAAGAAGGTCGCGCGCTGGCATCAGTTTCGCGCGGTGGAACGGCTCATCGGCCGATTGGAATATCGCGAAAACGCGATCGACCGGGGTGCTGCCCCCGATCCACACGGCGGGGTGGTGTGGCATACGCAAGGCTCCGGCAAGAGTCTGACCATGGCCTTCCTGATCCGGCGCCTACGGGCGACGCGAAAACTGAAGGGGTACAAGGTCGTCGTGGTCACCGACCGGGTCGATCTGCAAACCCAGATTCACGGCAGTCTGCTGGCGACGGGTGAAACTCCCCACCCGGCCCCCAGTGTCGAACGTGCGCGTGAGTATTTGGCCAGGCCGGCCGCTGATCTCGTCATGATCCTGATTCAGAAGGCCCAGCAGGATGAGGACGGTAACGCGGGTCAGGACGGTGAGGGGAAAGCAGACGGCACAATCGAATCGCTGCCCGAGCCGGTCAACCCGAGTTCGTCGATCGTCGTGCTCGTCGACGAGGCGCATCGCGGCCAGGATGGCCTGTTGCACGCGCGACTACGCGCTTCACTGCCGAACGCCGTCATGATCGGCTTCACCGGAACGCCGATCATCAAGAGCGACAAGAAGAGAACCGACGAGATCTTCGGCGACGTCGTCGACGTCTACGCGCTGAAAGACGCGCGAGCGGATCGGTCGATCGTCCCGGTTGCCTATGAGGCCCGGTTGCCTCGTTTCGAGGTTCTCCGCCAGGCGGTACTCGACGCCGGATTCGATGCGGCGGTGCCGGGCACCCGTGGTCAGCGTCGTCGCGCCATGCGCAGACTGGCGCGGAAGAAAGAGGTGCTGGAGGCCGAGCATGTCATCGAGCACAAGGCCCGGGACATGTTCACGCACTGGGCGCACACCGCCATGCCAGACGGTTTCGGCGCGCAGATTGTAGCGGTCTCCCGCAAGGCCGCGGTCCGCTACCAGGAGGCGATTCTCGCGGCCCGGGACAGGCTTGTCGAACGGCTGGACGAACTGGACAAGTTGCGCCACGACCCGCAGGCCGATCGACACGCGACCGCGGCCGAATTGCGCTTGCTCGAGCTGCTCAACTGGCGTGAACTGTTGGTCTCCATCGACGCGGCCGTCATCATCTCGGAGGGCAACGGCGGAACTGACCCTGAGTCGTGGCGAACCTGGACCACTCGCGGCGATCAAGAACGGCGGATCGCTCATTTTCAGAGGGGCTTTCACCCGCACGAGTGGCTCACGGATCAACCGTGGCAGGCCAACACACATGGCGGCGTGGCCGACGCACCCGTGCACGGCTCGTCTTCCGCAGGCGACCCGTGGGACGAGGGACCGGGTGCCGATCACGCCGTTCAGGCCGTTCCCGTCAGCCGGCCACTGGCCTTTCTGGTGGTGAAGTCCATGCTGCTCACCGGTTTCGATGCTCCGGTGGAACAGGTCATCTACCTGGATCGAGAAATGCGTGGAGTGGAGTTGCTGCAGGCCATGGCCAGGACCAATCGCCCGTATCGAAACAAGGAATTCGGGCTGATCGTCGACTACGTCGGTGTCTACCGTGACATGCGTCGCACGCTCAATGACTATGAGCGCGAACATCTCCGGGTAGTTATCGGCGGTGACGAATCGCCCGCCCGCACCGTGTGGCAGGGGTTCAACGAATCTGCGGTCCCCCACTTGCAGCGCGAGCATCGGCGTATCGTCGAACTGCTCAATGAGCTAGGCGTCTCGAATCTCTCCACACCAGCTGACCGTGCGAAATTGCTTGCAGTGCTGGGGGATCCGCAGATACGCGCCCGATTCGACGAGCTGGCTCGCGATTTCCTCACCGCGCTCAACGCCGTGCTGCCGCGCCCTCAAGCACTGCGGTACACCTCGTTCGCGCAGCGGCTTGGAGAGGTGCAGTACCGACTGCGCGCCAGGGATCGAGATGATCGCGCCGACTTCAGCCCCCGTGCGTATGGGGCGAAGGTGCGTGCGCTCATCGATGAACACTTGCGATTGACGGGGATCGAGCAGCGGGTGCCGCCCAGCGACCTCACCGCCGACGGCTATCTCGACACACTCGACGGTCTATTCGACGACCGGGAACGCGCGATGGAGATGGCCAGTGCCCTGCGCAGCCGGATCGAGGTAAGCCTGCCCACGGCTGTCGATCCGGATCGCTACGAACGGCTCAGCGAACGGCTCGACCGGATAACCCAATCCATGGAGCGTGATTTCGAAGCCGCTGCTGACGAACTCGCCGATATGGTCAGTGCGGAGCGCGAGGCGTCGGCGGCGGATCTGCGGGAGGGGCTGGCATACTTCACCGTGGTCCCGGTGCGGGAGAAGCTGGAGAAGGCACTGCGGCGGGCCGGGCCGGACGCGAAGTTACCGAGACTGGATGTATCCGTGGCGGTTCAAGGCATCGTCGTCTGTCTGGCCGAACTGGCTTCACGGCCGAACTTTCCGGGTCAGCCCATCGTTCGAGAGAGAGGCGTCACCATAGTGATCAACTATCTGGAACGTGAACTGGGCCTCTACCACGTCGGACCCGAGGCTCTTGCAACCGAGTTGGTCGATTTGGCGGCCCGCCGTCCAAACGAATTCCGGCGGTGGAACCGCCGGTGACCCGGCACCAATCCAGCGTCGTCATCACCTCCGAACATGAGCGGCTGGCGGAAATCATCACGGATCTTCGGCTGCCACCCGACTGGCGGGTGACCATCGAACGCCGCCGCCGCAAAACACTCGGCATCGAGATATGGGCGGGCGGCGTGGTGACCGTGGCTGTGCCAGAGAACCTCGCCGAGGAAGACATCGCGACATTGCTCGCGGGCCATGTTGATCGCGTGGCGCGGGCTGTGGCCAGACATCGGGGAGTCGAGGCCGCGCACCCGGCAAAGGAACTCGTCGATGGTGAACACTTCGACTACCTCGGCCGCACCTATCGACTGCGAGTCGTCACCGGTGCCGAGTTCAGTGCCCAGTTGATCGACGACTGGCTGGAACTGGTGGTGATACCGGGGGATAAGCCCACGGCGGGGCGGCTCATCGACTGGTATGCCGCCTGCGGCGAGGAGTTGATCGAGGACGCCATGCCCATGCTGGCTCGCGCGGCCGGACTACCCACGCCTACAACCATGGTTCGTGACCTCGGCGCCAAGTGGGGCCTGCGCGAACGTGGCGGTCGAATCTCGATTCACTGGGCCACTTTTCAACTGCCTGCGGACCTCATCGAACTCGTGCTCGCACACGAACTCACCCACTTGCGGGTCAGCACGCATTCCGAAGAGTTCTGGCGTGAACTCGGAAGACTCGTCCCGGACTTCGCGCTGCGGGAGCGGCGATTGGCGGTGCTCGGCGCGTCGGCGTGGCTGGGAGCAGTGCGCCACATGAGGCTTTGACTCGGATCGCACACATCGCGACCCATGTCTCCTCGTGAGCTGACTGTTCAAACCTGAAGGCCGCCAGCAGTATCTGTCTCAGCTGGAGCCTCAGTGTCACAAGGGGCGACATCTTCCGATCGGGAGGGGCTTTCGCGGTCCCGGGGTGAACCTGTGTACTCAGCGTCGGGGAAGTCGGCTCTGCAAATCCGCGAAGGTGATCGCGAGATTCACCGGATCGGTCAGCACCAACGCGTCGGTATGCGTGTGCCGAGTGACGTACCGCCGCCCTGACCAATCGAGCCGGCACTCCTCGATCTCGGTGATCTGCTGCCAGCCCTTATCGAAGTGCACGATCAGATAGACCGGAATCCCCTCGCGCGCATACAGTTCGCGCTTCACCCCGATATCGGTGTCGACCGTATCCTCCGAGGTCACCTCGACCACCAGCAGAATCTGCCGCGCGACCCGCTGAACGTCATACGGACCGTCACTACAGTCACGCATCATCAGATCCGGATACCGAACCCGCAGCCGACGATTCTTCTCACCGGATTCGGCATCCGCAAGCCGCACCGGCGTGTCACTGTGAACCTCACGGCACGGCCCCTGTGGGTCGACGGCATATTCCAACGCCGCCGCCAACCGCCGAATAACCAGATCATGTTGCGGTGACTGCGGTTTAGCGGTGATCAACGCACCGTCATGGATCTCCGCGAACGAGCCAGGAGGCCCCGCCAAGAACTCCTCCACCGATACCAGGCGAAGTAACTCGTTCTTCGACGGCGGCATACCGCTCACCTTACTTATCTCAAGCGACAGTCAGGGTTGGGTCTGGCTTCGCGGTTTCCGATTGGTCTGGGTCGCGTTGGTTCGCTAGCGTGGCGGTTCATCGGATAAGTGGAGGGGATTCCGGATGCGTTGGGCTGTTGCGGTTTCGGCTGTGTTGTTGGCGTTGTTCACGAGTGGGTGTGGGTTGATCGGCGGGGATTCTTCGTCGATGGCGCAGGGGGATTGTTTGAAGAAGTCGGGGGATGACAGCTTCGACAAGGTGGGGTGTGATGCGTCGGAGGCCGGGTTCGTGGTGCTCGACCGCGCGGGGAGCGGTAAGGCGCATGACAAGTGTGTGGATGTCGCGGGGACCGAGTACGTGTACTACGACAAGGGGGATGGGGCGATTTGTGTGGGGATCAAGGGTGCTGATGTCGCGCACGCCGTGAATACCGCGCAGAAGGGTGAGTGCGTCACCGATACCAGCGTGAATGATGTGAAGAAGGTGGATTGTGGGGATCCCACCGCTGTCTATCGCGTGCTGGCTCGGCTCGACACCACCAGCTTCATGTCGGACTCGAAGTGCAGCAGTGTGGCTGGTACGCAAACCAGCTACAGCTATGTGCTGAAGGCCAAGGAGGGCATCGGATCCATCGGTAGTGGCGTCGTATTCTGTTTGATCGCAAAGGATTCCGACCCCACCCGCACGGTCGACAACGCCAATATCGGTGACTGCCTGAAGAAGTCGGGTCAGAACGAGGTAGTGGTCACCCCTTGCACCAGCCCCGACGCCGACTACAAAATCCTGAGCTCCCAGATCGACGAATCCTTCTGCAAAAATATCCCCGGCTCCCATGCCACCTACACCTACACGCGCCCCGGCGACATCCTCCCCAAGGCACTCTGCCTCGGCTCCGCTCGATGATTCGCCGCTCGGCTTGGGCCGTGCTGTCACTGCTCGTTCTCACCGCGTGTGGGGATGGGGGATCGACTCAGCCGACCGGATTCTGGTTCACCGCACCGCAGAACGATGAGCAGCGGCTCGAGGTGCTGCATCGGGCTCGCGGTATCGATCCGTGCGCACTGCTGTCCCGCGCCGAATTGGGCAAGCTCGGCGCGGTGCGGTCCGTGCAGAACGATCAGCCCGATTCGTGTAAGGCGGAGACCGGTCCGGCGGAGTCGTACAAGGGCATCGATGTCAGCTGGGCGGTGGTCGTGGCCACCGTGCAGAAGGGTGCCAAGAGCATCGACAAGACGATCGACGGTACCCGAGTATCGCTCGCGGGCAATCGCGAGAATCTCTCGGCCGAGCAGTTCGGACAGCTCGTCGAGCGAAGCTGCACGGCCACAGCGCAATTCCCATCCGGTGCCGCGCTGATGATGTTCATCGACACGCCATTGGGTACCGAACCCTGCGACCTCGGCGAGCAGCTGCTGCACACCGCCATCGCCGAATGGGTGAAAGAACCCCCGCGCGGCACCTCACCCGATTCGGTACATACGGTCCTGACCGCCGCCGACCCTTGCGACGTTCTGCCCAAGCTGGGCGTAACCGTGAATCCCGCCGATCGCCGCATGCGCACCTGCGACTTCACCTACCGCGGCGACGAGATTTCGATCGCCTACGGCTACGAGAAACAAAAATCCATCCTCGGCTCCCGCCCCGACGACCAGCCCGCCGACCCGATCGACGGCCACGTCGTATATCGAGATACCGATAGCACCAACGACTTCCACTTCTATACTGCGGTCGTCGGCCAGGCGATCAACCCGTCGACCCCTGATCCCGCCCTCGGCGCGTCCGTCCCCACGGTCAGCGTCACCGGCAAGAACGACAAAGTCCTGACGGTGGATTCAAGTGGTGGATGCAACACCCCTGATCTGGAGTGTTGATGAGTCATCTGCCGTTGAAGTCGGTCATGTGTCGTTTCTGGGATCTGATCGGTGCCGGGGCCTCGGTCGTGGCCGCCGGGG
>NZ_WJIC01000002.1 GCF_009649815.1 Nocardia sp. SYP-A9097 | reverse complement strand
GCCGGAACTGGAAGCCCGGTAACGGGTGCAGGTGACCGGTACTAATAGGCCGAGGACTTACCAACAAAGAAGCTACGCGTCCACTGTGCGGTATCTGAAACAACACACAGATCACCGAGAAGACAGATGAGAGAAGGGAATTCGTTCCCGGATCGGGTCTGGCTCTCTGTGTGACAGTTTCATAGAGTTACGGCGGCTATAGCGGTGGGGAAACGCCCGGTCCCATTCCGAACCCGGAAGCTAAGGCCACCTGCGCCGATGGTACTGCACTCGACAGGGTGTGGGAGAGTAGGACACCGCCGGAACATCATTCGAGAAGACCCCCAGCCTCCGGCTGGGGGTCTTTTTCGTATGTCCGAAACTTAGTTCGCGAGAGCACTGCTCTTGACTCGGAACGGTGATGCTGTAACCATGAGTGCATGACCACCGCGTCCCCTTGGGAAGTCCTGAATCTCACGCTCGCCTTTGTGCTGGAGCTCGTCGCAGTAGGAGTGATCGGGTACTGGGCGAGCCGGGCCGGGCGCAGCTCGATGACGAGGATTCTGTTCGGTGTCGGGGCGGCTGTCGCGGTCATGGTGCTGTGGGGGATGTTCGCGGCTCCGCAGGCGAGCTTCTCGGTCCCGGTGCTGGCGGTGCTCACCAAGCTCGTGGTCTTCGGTACGGCCACGCTGGCATGGTGGCGGCTCGGCCGTCGGGCGCTCGCGGTGGCCTTCCCGCTGCTCGTGATCGTGAACCTCGCGGTGATCCACTTCGGTCATCTGTCGCTCTGAAAAACCATGCGACAGAGGGGTTGTCGTGTTGGTACCGTCGTGCGAGCGATGCCGTCGGGGTGTCGTGAATCAGGAGGGAGCCGGAGATGCGTGACGCACGCACTACTGTCGCTGCCCGCCCTCGCTTCGAGGTGATCCTGGTGTCCTCGCCGGCTCGGTGCCGGCTGCGCGGCCGGTACTGAGTTACTCGGGCGACCTCTCTTTGGTTCGTCCGGAAATCGCGCTGTTCTGTATCCAGGATCAGCACGAAGGACGTAAGACCGTGCGTACCAATATTTCTCGGCAATCTCTCGATCATGTCCGTAATCTCGGCATTCTCGCGCACGTGGATGCGGGGAAGACGACTGTCACCGAGCGGATGCTCTTCCGCACCGGTATGACGCACAAGACCGGTGAGGTGCATGACGGCACCACCGTCACCGATTTCGATCCGCAGGAGCGCGAGCGCGGGATCACCATTTTCGCCGCGGCGGTGGCGTGCGAGTGGAGCGGTCACCGGTTCACGGTGATCGATACCCCCGGGCACGTGGACTTCTCGGATGAGGTGGAGCGGTCGCTGCGGGTACTCGACGGTGCGGTAGCGGTTTTCGATGCCGTGGCCGGAGTGGAGCCGCAGAGCGAATCGGTGTGGCGGCGGGCGGATCGGTATGGCGTGCCGCGGATCGCGTTCGTGAACAAGATGGATCGGGTCGGGGCCGACTTCGGCGCGGCCGTCGATTCGATTCGGGATCGACTGCATCCGATGGCATTGGCCGTGCAGCTGCCCATCGGTATGGAGGACGGGTTCACCGGTGTGGTGGATCTGGTTCGCATGCGGGCGATCACCTGGGTGGCGGGCTCACCGCTGGCAGGTGCGATTCCGGACCATCTCGCCGAGGCCGCTCGCAAGGCGCGTTTCGAACTGGAAGAGGCTGTGGCCGAGCGTCATTCGGCTGCACTGGACGAGTTCTACGCGCACTCCGGGCTCTCGGACGAGACACTTGTGCGGGCATTACGCGAGCTCACGCTGACCGGTGAGATCGTGGTGGTGCTGTGTGGTGCGGCGTACCGCGATATCGGTGTCGAGCCACTGCTGGACGCTGTCGTCGACTACCTGCCCTCGCCGCTGGATCGGCCTCCGGTGCGTGGTGCGGGGTTCGAACTGGCAGCGGATCCGGCGGAACCGCTTGCGGCACTTGTGTTCAAAGTGCAGGCGACCACAACGGGGCGGCTCACGTTCGTGCGCGTGTACGCGGGCACGCTCGGGAAAGGCGCTCAGGTACTGGATGCCGGTTCCGGGCGTATCGAGCGGATCGGCCGGATTCTGCGGGTGCAGGCCGATCGGCATGAGGAGCTGGAGCAGGCGGTGGCGGGTCAGATTGTCGCGGTGATCGGGCCG
Organism: Nocardia sp. SYP-A9097; assembly: GCF_009649815.1. Taxonomy (GTDB): domain Bacteria; phylum Actinomycetota; class Actinomycetes; order Mycobacteriales; family Mycobacteriaceae; genus Nocardia. Next base: position 805,066 of record NZ_WJIC01000002.1, on the reverse strand, counting down.
AAGCGGGCGCGCGCCGGGGCGACATTGTGCGCGCCGGATTCCGCCGTCCTGCTGGAGCCGCCGGCGATTACCGAACCGGTGGTGTCGGTGGCGGTGGAGGCGCGCACGAGTGCCGAAACCGAGCGGCTGGCAACGGCTTTGGCGCGACTGGTGGAGGAGGATCCGTCGCTGGTCGTGCGCACCGATCCGGAGTCGGGCCAGACGCTGCTGTCCGGTGTGGGCGAACTGCATCTCGAGGTGGCGGTGGAGAAGATCCGCCGCGAGCGCGGGATCGCGGTGGCGGTCGGGCGTCCGCAGGTGGCGTATCGGGAGACCGTATTGCGCGGGGTGTCCGGGTTCCGTTACCGGTATGCCAAGCAGAACGGTGGTCAGGGTCAGTTCGCGGATCTGGTGATCGATGTGGAACCCATTCCTGTCGATGCCGAGAAACTCCATGCCGCAAGCGATTTCGAGTTCCGTTCGACGGTGGTCGGTGGCCGCGTGCCCGCCGAGTATGTGCGGGCGGTGGAGGCCGGCTGTCGCGATGCCCTGACGGAGGGACCGCTCGGTGGTCATCAGGTGCTCGGCGTGCGAGTGACCCTCACTGATGGTTCGACGCATCCGGTCGACTCCTCGGAGCGGTCGTTCCGACTGGGTGGTCGTGCCGCGCTGCGGGAAGCCTTGCGAGCCGGTGAGATGGCTCTGCTCGAGCCGCTGGTCGAGTTGACGGTCACCGCACCGGAGGAGTCGCTCGGTGTGGTGCTCGGTGATATCGCCGCCCGGCGTGGTCGTGTGCTGGATTCGGTCACCCGGGGTGCGACGGTGGTGGTGACGGCGACGGCTCCGCTGGCCGAGGTGTTCGGTTACGCGACCCGTTTGCGTAGCCGCACACAGGGTCGCGGGACCTTCACCAGTCGTCCGCTCGGCTACGACAGGGCTCCGGTCCGGTAGTAGCTCGGAGGCTCGTCCGCCCGATCAGGTGGGGCCGGTCCGCGTAAACGCGGACCGGCCCCTTCTCGTTCGTATGACCCAAGGCGTCGATTGTTGTCGCGAATACGGTTACTGTTGTCGCAACAACAGAATCACCTCAGGGAAGTCAGGGCCGGTCATGATGTACTCGTTCATCGAAGAGGCAGTGATCAAAGGCGAGATCGACAAGGTTTGGGCGGTCGCGACCGATGTGGCGGCCTGGTCCGAGTGGGATCCGCACGAGGAGAAGTCGCGGATCGACGGACCGTTCGCGGCGGGCACCAAGGGCTGGGTCAAGCCCAAAGGTGCTCCGGCGGGCCCGTTTACGATTACCGCGGTCGAGCCCGGTAGATCGTGGACGAGTGAGGCGGGCATTCCGTTCGGGAAGCTGCGCGGGCATCGCACCTATAAACCGCTCGGCGACGGCACGCTGCGGGTGGCCGAGCAGGTGGAGGTCCACGGCCCGTTCGGTGCACTGTTCAAATTGATCTGGGAGAAGGCGATGCGGGCCGATATGCCGCGTACCTTCGCGGCATTGGAGCGGGAGGCGCTGCGGCGTGACTGAATCGGCGGCGGGGTCGCGCGGTATTCCGCGTGGCCCGCTCATGAGTCCGGGTTTCTGGTTGCATCACGCGGCCCTCGAATGGCGGGCGACCATGGAGCGGAATCTGCGCCCGCTCGGTTTGACGCCGACTCAGTTCAATCTGCTGGCGTCGGCGGGCTGGCTGGGGCGCGATGGTGAATTGCCGACGCAGCAGCAGGTCGCCGATATGTCCGGCGCGGATCGCATGATGGGGTCCAAGGTGATTCGCGTACTGGAGGAGCGAGGCTTGCTCATTCGCCAGCCCGATCCGGCGGACGCGCGCGTACTCCGAATCGAAATCACGGCTGCCGGAAGAGAATTGGCACGTAAAGGGGTGCGGACCGCGGTCGATACCGATCAGCAGATCTTCGGCGACTCCGGTGAGCGCCTGCGTGAGCAATTGCGACCCATTGCCGCACACCGGATTCCGGAGTGAATCACTTCACCAGGATGGCCCGGGTATAGAGCAGTGAGAAGCCGCGCCGCTGGGCGTTCTGCTGGGATTTGGAGCCGGGCTGGGTGGTGATGACGGCGATATCGCAGCCCGCCGCCGCGGCCTCGATGAGCCGGGCCGAGAGCAGCGCGGATTGGATTCCGTATCGCCGATGCGCGGGAAGTGTTGTGGCACCGGTGAGTTGGGCAATGCCCTGGGACATGCGCATACTCGCCACGCCCGCGATGCCCTGCTCGTGTATCGCGACATAGCGCTGTACCCCGGCGGCGGCGGTGAGATCGCGCATGGCGTCGGCGATGACGTCGCGCGGGAAGTCCTCGTGTGAGGCGACGCCCTGGGTGTCCGGGTGCGCGAATCCTTCGGTGACGATATCGAGCCAGATCTCGAATTCGCCTGCCCCGCTGTGCCTTATCTCGATGCCCGGCGGGGTGACGGGTTCGAGCGGTTCGGTGAGCGAGATGCCGAGCACATTCTCGTAGGAGATGAGCCGGTAGCCGCGCCCGGTGAGGAGTTCGCCGATTCCGGGATCGCCGAGGTGCGCCAATTCGACCTGTACCGGTGCGTCGCGGACGGCGAATTGCTTCTCCAGGGCCTCGAACTCGTGTTCGCCGGGGATACCGGCGAAGCCGAGTCCGGCGACCTTGTTGAGCGGGGAGCCCATGGCCGCGAAGGAGGCCACACCGCCGCCGATGGGTATGACGAATCCCGCTTCGTCGCCGAGGCGGGCGGCGGCGGCCGCGCTGCCGGTGGCGATCAATTCGGTCTCGACCCGTTCGATGCGGGCGCCGAGCTCGATATCGCAGAACAGGGGAGCGTGCTCGCTGGCCATGGCATCGAGCCTAGTTGGGTGGCGCAAGCGTTTTTCGGAGCCGCAAGCGCGGTGCGGTGTCGTGAACCGTATGGTCGGGGTGTGGCCTTTGATCATGTGGGCGGTGGTCCGAATGGACTCGTTGTCGGGTTCGACCTGGATATGACGCTGATCGATTCCCGTCCCGGTATCGCCGCGGTGTGGGATGCGATCGCCGCGGAGACCGGGGTGACGATCGATTCGGAGCTGGTGGTGTCGCGGCTGGGTCCGCCGCTGGCGGTCGAGGCGGCCGAATGGTTTCCGGAGGCGCGGGTGCCCGATGTGGTGGCGCTGTATCGGAAGCTGTACCCGGGATTGGCGATTATGCCGAGCGCTGACCTGCCGGGTGTGGTGGAGTCGCTGGCCGCCGTGCACGCGGCGGGCGGCAAGGTGCTGGTGATCACGGCCAAGAACGGTCCGCACGCGCAATTGCATCTGGATCATCTGGGCCTCGAGGTCGATGATCTGGTGGGTGGCGCGTGGGCGGAGGAGAAGGGTGCGGTGCTGCGCGAGCACGGCGCGTCCATCTATGTCGGTGATCATCTCGGTGATGTGCGCGCCGCGAAGGTCGCCGATGCAGTTTCGGTCGCGGTGACCACCGGTCCGTATGCGGCGGAGGAGCTTTCGGCCGAGGGCGCGGATGTGGTGCTGTCGGATCTCACCGCATTCCCGGCCTGGTTGCACGCATATCCGGATTCATCCCACCTTTGATTTCATGCTGATCGGAAGGGTGTTCGCGCGCCGCGTACCCGGATACCTTTGCGCTCCATGCCCGGCAGTGGCGCCGGCGAACGCAGAGGAATCAGATGAGCAAGCAGTGGTCCGGGTCGCGCCGGCTTCGGGTTTTGGCGGGTGTCGCGTCCGCGGCCATGGTGGCGGGATTGGTGTCGGCGTGCGGTGGATCGTCCGAGAACAGCGGCGACACCGTGTATTTCGGGGTTTCGGGGCCGAAGTCGGGGCAGTCCGCGGAGTACGGCCGACTGTGGCAGCAGGGGTTCGACCTGGCGCTCGACGAGATCAATGCCGCGGGCGGGATCAATGGCAAGAAGGTCGAATTGAAGTGGGAGGATTCGCAATCCGACCCGAAGCAGACCGTGCCGATCGCCACCAAGTTCGTCGGCGACAAGTCGATCATCGCCGAACTGGGCGACTTCTCCTCGCCCGCTTCGATTGCCGCGTCACCGGTGTACAACCGGGGCAAGCTGGTGCAGTACGGCTTCACCAATTCGGCGGTGGATTTCACCAAGGGCGGCGACTATTCGTGGAGTCCGTCCATCACCACCGATGTGTACCAGGAGCGCAACGCACAATGGGTGCGGGCCAAGGCCAAGAAGGTTTCGGTTGTCTATCTCGAAACCGACTGGGGTAAGCAGTCTTTCAAGTTCTTCCAGCAGTTCGCGCAGGAGAAGGGCATCGAGATCGCCTACTCCTCGGCGATCCTGCCCGATTCGCAGGACTTCCGGCCGGTGCTCATCAAGGGTCGCGATGCGAATCCAGAGGCGTTCGTGCACCTGGGTTACGGCCCGGACGGCGCGCTGATCGTCAAGCAGCTGCGTGATGTCGGGTTCGGCGGGCCGTTCTTCGGCGGCCAGAACACCCCGCAGTTCATTCAGCTGGCGGGCACCTCCGCCGAGGGCGACATTGTGAACGGTATCTACTCACCCGCCGATACCACTCCGAAGGTGCGGGACTTCACCACCAAGTTCCGCGACAAATTCCACACCGATCCGGGCGATTTCAATGTGTACGCCTATGACGCGCTGAATGTGCTGGTCAAGGCCGCCAAGTTCGGTGGCGCGACCCGCGAGGGCGTGCTGAAGGGGCTGCGCGAGATCAAGGATTTCGACGGAATCGGGTTGGGCACCTTCGCATTCGATCAGCAGACGCGGCGGCCGAGCGGAGTGAAGCCGATCGAATTGGTGCTGCGGAACGGCGCTTTCACGCCGACCGGAAATAGGTAGCCGGGAATGTTCGACACGCTGATAGCGGGTCTGGTGCACGGCAATGCGTATGCGCTCATTGCCGTGGGCATCACCCTGATTTTCGGGGTCGGCAATGTCATCAACTTCGCGCACGGTGCGATCTTTGCGTTCGGTTCGGTGCTGGGCTGGTGGCTGATCGCCCAGCACGGATTGCCGCTGTGGTTCGCGCTCATCGCGGTGGTCGGTGTGACCGCTCTGGTCGGGGTCGGTATCGATGTGCTGGCGGTGCGCCCACTGCGTCGCGCCCCGGCCATCGCGGCGCTACTGGCCACGGTGGCGGTGGGGTTGATTATCGAGAATGTGGTGGCGCTGGTGTTCGGGCCGGATACCCGGCCGTTCCCACAGGTGCTGTCCACCAATAACTTTCACGTCGGTGGGGTGCGCTTCGGCACCTCGGATGTGGTCATGTTCGGTATCACCATTTCGGTGATGTTGGGGCTGTGGGCCTTCCTGCGCTTCGGCCGGTACGGACTGGCGATTCGCGCCACCGCGCAGGATCCGGACGCGGCCGCGCAGATGGGGATCGGCGTCGGGCGCATTCAATCGCTGGCCTTCGCCATCGCATCGGGGCTGGGCGGGCTGGCGGGCATCTTCGTCGGCCTCTACAACTCGAATATCTCGCCGACCAGCGGCGGTGTCGTCGGTATGACCGGGTTCGTGGCCGCCACCATCGGCGGACTGGGCTCGATTCCCGGTGCGGTGCTGGGTGGTTTCGTGCTCGGCCTGGTGGAGGCGTTCGGTGTCTACACCTTCGGTGACGGGTATCGGGATCTGATCACCTTCGGGCTGCTGGTGGTGTTCCTGGTGCTGCGGCCGGGTGGATTGCTGGCGCGCCCGCCCGCCATCGAATCGGAGCCGCTGACCGGGACCTTCCTCGGTTCGGGACGGCAGTGGAGTATCCGCTGGTGGCATGCGCTGATCGCGTTCGCCGTTGTGGGACTGGTCATTCCGGTGGTGTCGAACGATTACGGCGTCTCGGTGGGTACGCAGATCGTGGCTTACGCGATCATCGCCGTCTCCATGACGCTGGTCGCCGGCTCGGCGGGACAGTTGGCCATCGGGCAGGCGGGGCCGATCGCCATCGGCGCGTATACCTCTGCGGTGCTGACGGTTTCACACGGCTGGTCCTTTCTGCCCGCCGTGCTGATCGCGGGAATCGTTGCGGCCGTGGTGTCTTCGGTGCTGGCCGCACCGCTGTGGCGGCTGGGCGGGCACTATGTCGCCATCGCCACCCTCGGAATCGGCATTGTGACGGTGGCACTGATCCGTAATTGGGAATCGGTGACGCGCGGCAGCTATGGGATCTTCGGGATTCCCGCACCGGAGTTGTTCGGATTCGAATTCACCACGCACACACAGATTTTCCGGCTGGAGCTGGTGGTGCTGGCGATCACCCTGGCTGTGATTCTCGGCGTACAGCGATCGCGCTTGGGCACCGCCATTCGAGCCATCGGCGCGGATGAGGTGGCGGCGCGTTCGGCGGGAGTGCCGGTGCGTGACTACAAGGCTCTCGCCTTCGCGCTGGCAGCGTTCTTCTCCGGAATCGGCGGTGCGCTGCTGGCGCACCAGTATTCGTATATCGATCCGACCGTATTCAACCTGCCGATGTCGCTGCTGGTGGTGACGATTCTGGTGCTCGGCGGGACGGCGTCACCGTATGGCGCGGTGCTCGGCGCGGCCGTATTGATCGGGGTGCCGGAAGCGCTACGGCTCGCGCCGGAACTGCGAATTGTGCTCTACGGCTTGGTTTTGCTGCTGGTCGTGCGGTTCCGGCCGCAGGGCATTCTGGTCAGGAGGGAACGTGTCCGAGTCACAGCCTGAACCGGTCTTGGCGGTCAGCGGTCTGCGGCGTTCGTTCGGTGGTGTGAAAGCTGTGGATGGATTCGAAATCACCATTGCGCCGGGCGAATTCGTCTCGATAATCGGGCCGAACGGCTCCGGGAAGTCGACCACGGTCAACCTGATATCGGGTGTCCTGAAGCCGGATGGCGGGGTGATCCTGGTGCGGGGCAAGCGGATTCGCCCGGGTCGGCCCGAGTACGCGGCGGCGGCCGGTATTGCCCGCACCTTCCAGAACGGCCGGGTATTCGGCAATATGACGGTCCGCGAGAATGTGGATGTCGGCCTGCAGACCACCCTGCGCGCGTCCCGCCCGCTGCGTGTCCTATCCGGAATTCCATTGCTGCGCTGGGTATCTCTGCTCGCGGAACTCTTTCTCGCACTGGCGCCCACACCGGCCGTGCATGCCGAGCGCAAGTCCGCCGCCGCCCACATCGACGCGCAACTCGCGCGCTTCGAAGAGCGGCTCGGCCCGCGCGCCGACCACGCCGCGTACACCCTGTCCTACGCCAATCGCCGCCGCACCGAGATCGCCCGGGCCTTGGCATCGGAACCCGATCTGTTGCTGCTCGATGAACCGGCGGCGGGTATGAACCAGACCGAAACCGCCGAAATCGGCAGGCAGCTGGCCGAATTGAAGGCACAGGGGCAGACCGTGCTGCTGGTCGAACACAAGATGGACCTGGTGCACGAGCTGTCCGATCGGGTGCTCGTGCTCGACGAGGGGCGGGTGATCGCGCAGGGAACCCCGGATGAGGTGCTGGCGGATCCACGCGTCATCGAGGCGTACCTGGGCCGTAGTCGCGCCGGGAAGGAGACCGCTCATGCCTGAATCCGATATCGTGCCGATCCTCGAATTCGACAGCGTCGTAGTGCATTACGGACCATCGCGGGCTTTGAACGAAGTATCCCTGCGGGTTCGGCCGGGCGAGATCGTTTCGCTGCTCGGCGGCAATGCGTCCGGCAAATCCACCACCATGAAAACCGCGCTGGGCCTGGTGAAACCGACCTCGGGCACGGTGCGCATCGACGGTGTGGATGTCGGCAATACGCCGCCCTCCGCGCGTATCAAGGCGGGTCTGGCCTCGGTTCCGGAGGCGCGTCGCGTCTTTCCCGCCATGACGGTGGCCGAGAACCTCTTCGTCGGCGGCTATATCCGCAAGGAACGCCGTTCGGTACTGGCCGCGCGGGCCGCGGAGATGTTCGAGCATTTCCCCCGCTTGGCGGAGCGGCGCAACCAGCGCGCGGGCACCCTCTCAGGTGGTGAGCAGCAGATGCTGGCCTTCGCGCGGGCGCTCATGAGTAAACCCCGGCTCATCTGCATGGATGAGCCCACCATGGGATTGTCGCCGCTGTTCGTGGATCGGGTGCTGGACGAAATCGCCCGGCTCAACCGGGAATTGGGGCTGGCCATCCTGATTGTCGAACAGCAGGCGGAGCTGGCGCTGAGCATCGCGCACACCGCGAATGTGCTGCGTTCGGGCGAGATCGTATTGCACGGACCCGCCGACGAACTCATCGACAATCCGGCGGTTCGCGACGCCTATCTGGGCAAGGTGACGGTGTGATCGGTCCGAAGCGTCCTACCCACACCGGATTGGAGACAGCATGACCCCGCGACATCTCGGGCTTTTCACCCGGCTGGTGCGCTCCGGCGAGAACGAGGATTCGGCCACCGTCTACCGGCACGCGCTCGAGCAATTCGAGCTGGCCGAGCGGCTCGGCTACGACGCGGCCTGGGTGGCGCAGCATCACCTGGATCCGGCGGAGGGCGGGCTGCCGTCACCGTTCGTGTTCCTGGCGCACGCGGCGGCGCGCACCCCGCGACTGCGGCTGGGCACCGCGATTGTCACCCTGGCCCTGGAGGATCCGATCCGGGTCGCCGAGGACGCGGCCGTACTCGATGTGCTCAGCGGCGGTCGACTCGAAATCGGTTTGGGCGCAGGGGGTTCCAGGCATGCCTTCGAGCTGTTCGACCTCGCCGGGGCGGATCGGCAACAGGTGTACGCCGACAAACTGGCCGCCCTGACCGCCGCCCTCGCGGGTGCGCCGCTGGTCGGCGGCCGTGCTTTGAATCCACCGGCGGGAACGCTGCGGAATCGGTTGTGGCAGGCCACCTTCTCCGCCTCGGGTGCGCGTCGTGCGGGACTGGCGGGGGATGGCTTGCTGCTGTCCAAGGCTCAGCCCCGCGATACCGCGACGGTCGGCGCGACGCTCTGGGAAATCCAGGAACCCCTGGTGGCGGCGTATCTGGCCGCACTGCCGGCGGCTGCCGAGCCCCGAATAGGAGCATCCCGAGGCGTTTTCGTGGCCGATGACCATGACACCGCGTGGGCGCTCGCCGAACGCGGTGCCGCGCGCTTCCTGGAGCAATTACGCCGCAATGGCGGTCCGGAGGTGGCGGGCACCGTCGAGGAGGTCCTGCAGGACTCCTTCGTCGGCACACCCGATGAGGTGGTCGCGAAGCTCTCGGCCGATACCGCGCTGCGGCAGGCCACCGATTTCATCGTGCAGGTGCATCCGGTCGATCCCGGCCGGGAGGCGACCCTGCGCTCCATCGAACTCATTGCCACCAAGGTTGCGCCGCAACTGGGTTGGCGGGAAGGAACGAAACAGTGACCGACAGTCTGATCGAAGGGAGTGCCGCCGCACGGGGCGCCACCCTCGATGTCATCGATGCCGTGCTGGGCGCGCACGCGGAATCGGTGCGCGAGCTTCGGCGCGAGCGACCGGCCGTCGTGGAGCACACCCGGGGCGTGTACGAAGCGCTGCTCAATGGCCCGGCCGCCGCGTCGGTGGGACGGGAGCGACTCATCGCCGCGGCGGTGGCGGTGGCCGAACTCGCCGGTGCGCCCGCGTTGGCCGCGCACTATGCCGGACTGGGAACCGTTCCGGCGCAGGGTGATCCGGTGCTGGCGGCGATTCTGCGGCATGCGGCGCTGGTGACCACCGCGCCCGCGACCGCCACTCGCGGGGATATCGACGCGCTCGCCGCCGCGGGGCTCTCGGACCGCGACATCGTGACGGTCGCTCAGCTCATCGGATACGTGCACTTCCAGGTTCGGGTATTGGCCGGACTGACTCTGATCGGAGCGGGACATGAGTGAGAACGCCACCGAGGTGCGCAGCGTCGAACCCGGCCGCCGCCCAGCGGGTTTCACCCAGGAACAGCTGGATTGGGTGCCGTGGGTGGAGCCGATCGCACTGGCCGACGCCGATGAGACCCAGGCCCCGCTGCTGGCGGGCGATCGCGGTATCGGCCCGTATTTCCGGGTGCTGGCGCGCAATGCGGAGGTGCTCGCGCACCGCAGCGGCAATGACAAGGAGATCTTCTACGGTCGCGGCGGATTGGCCCGTGCCGAACGGGAACTCGCCGCGACGGTGACCTCCCGGCACAACGGTTGCGAGTATTGCGCCTCGGTGCATTCGCGCTTCACCTCCGCACTCTCCAAACGGGCGGCGGAGGTGCAGCGGTTGCTGGACGAGGGCAATGGCGTGCGGATCGACGAAAGATGGGATGCGGTCATCGATTTCGTGGATGCGCTGGCGGCGAATCCGCCGCGCGGGGTCCCGGCGCATATCGAGCGACTGCGCGCGCAGGGCTTCAGCGACACCGAGATCCACGATCTGGTGTTGTCCGCGGCTTCGTTCTCCTGGGCCAATCGGCTTATGCTCACCCTCGGTGAGCCCGAGATTCCCGCTGGTAGGCCGAAATCTAGGGATATATCGGAAAAATTCTAGACTTTTCCTCGAAAAAGCTTCCCCCGGCTGGGTTCCGGTCGGTATGTTGCCGGTGGCAAACAGTCAGTGACGGCACTGACGCTGGTTATCGATCGGAGCACCACCCATGACCGACCTCATCTCTGACGTTCTCGTGCAGACCATCCTGAAGCTGATCGCGACCGGTTCGTCGAGCATCTCCGCCAAGTAGCCAGGCGAGTGCCACCTTTCGGCTACTGCGCGGAAGCCGAGGAGGCAGTGAGGGCCCGAACCCGGACGAGGGGGTCGGGCCCTTCGTCATGTCCGGGGGTGTGCGAAGGGCCGGCGGCGGTGATGCGCTGGCGGTTCGCGGGGTGCGAATATGCCGCGAAATAAATCCTAAAAAACTCCTGCAAAAGTATTCCGCCGAGTTCGACCGCTCTGTATCGTGTTGAACGGCAAACGATCAGTGACTTTCGGGCCAATGCGGCATCGGAATGCGATTCTCCCCCCGGATTCGCGTTCCGAACCCGGGGGCGGGTCCCCTGCCTTCACCCGCCGCCTCCGGGTGCGCCGCGGCGGCCCGAACCACTGAGCCAACTTTCGGCTATCGCGCGGGATACCGAAGGTGCAAACGAAGGGCCCGATCCATGACGAGGGGATCGGGCCCTTCGGTATTGTCTGGCGCAATGTCTCAGGAAACGAACGCGGGAAGAATGTACGCCGGGCAGCCCGTAGAAGACCGGCAACGGCAGCGTCGTGCACGTTTTCTGGAGTCCGGGCTGACGGTATTCGCGCGCGACGGATACGCGAACAGCTCCGTCGGCGCCATCTGCAAGGACGCCGGACTCTCCTCGCGGCAGTTCTACGAGGAGTTCACCGGGCGCGAATCGCTGTTGCTCGAGCTGTACGAGCAGATCGATCGCGAATCGCGGGAAGCCGTGGCGGCCACCATTGCCGATCACTCCGACGCCAGTGCCGTCGACATCATCGACGCCGCCGTACGCGCCTATATCGAGTCCATCGGGCGAGATCCGCGCAAGGCCCGGGTCGCGCTGGTCGAGGTCGTCGGCGCGGGGCCGAAGGTGGAGAAGTTCCGCCTGGAGCTGCGCCGCGCCTGGGGCGCGCTACTCGCCGGAGCCGCCGAGGATGCCGCCATGCACGGCGAAATCCCGCCCGGCGACTACGAAATGCGCGTGCTCGCCATTATCGGCGCGGTGAATTACGTGGTCGACGCCTGGAGCGGCTCCGAACCGCGGCAACCTCTCGACGAGGTCATCAGCGTGCTACGCCGCGTCATCATGGGTGCCGTCAGCGCCTAGTCACATCGCCCTCGGCTCGGTCACACCGAACCGCCTTCGGCCACACCGGTTTCTACCGTCGTGGTCGCGGCGGTCCGTGGCGTGCCCGCGAGTCCGAACGGGCCGTAGCGGCCCGTAGCGTTCGAATTGCGGGTCTGCGCGGTCTGACCCCCGCTGCGGAGTCCGCAGAGCGGCTGCGAGTACATGGGGCGGGTAAGCGGTAGCGTGCGGTGCGTGGAGACAGTGCCGATCCAGATGCCGGACGGAACAACCGTCACCGTGCGGCTGATTCCGGCGAAAGGCCCGCACCGGCATCCGATTACGCCCGATGCGCCCCGCCCGGTGGTGGTGATCGCGCCCGGGCTCGGCGTGCCGGGGGAGTACTACTCGCTGTTCGGAATCCCGCTGGCCGCACGCGGGTTCGATGTGGCTTTGCTGGAAATGCGTGGCAATGGCGACAGTCGGGAGCGCAATCGCAACGCGCCCGGCGGTTACGGCTATCAGGAATTGGTGTCGGTGGACTTCCCGGCCATGTTCCAGGTGGTGCGCGAACGCTTTCCGGACAGCACGCCGTACCTGCTCGGGCACAGTATGGGCGGGCAGCTCGGCATGCTGTACGCCTCGCGTATTCGCGGACGACTCGGCGGGCTGATTCTCGTCGCCTCCGGTACGCCGTATCACCGGGGTTATCGCGGACTCGCCGGGCCCGGGTTCCTGCTGGGCAGCGCGGCAATCTCGTTGACCGCCAACCTCGCCGGACGCTGGACGGGCGACACTATTATCGCTGGCAGCTTCGGCAGGCAGTCCCGGCTGCTCATCGAGGATTGGGCGCGGGTGGCCCGCACCGGGCGATTCCAGCCCGCGGGTGCGGATATCGATTACGAGGAACGTATCTCCCGGCTGAAGTTGCCGGTGCTGTCCATCACCATGACCGGTGACGATCTCACTCCGCCCGGCGCGGCGAGGCTGTTGCTGGAAAAACTTCCCAAGGCCGAGATCTCGACCTGGCACAACCCGGTTGCGCACGGGCACAACGGGTGGATCAGCGATCCCGGGAACACCCTCGACCGGGTCGAGAAATGGCTCCGGGACCGCTGATTCGCGACAGCGCCGTCAGGCGTCCTTCTCGATCAGGGTGCGGGTGAAGAACTCGTAGATGAGCGCGGCCTGGAACGCGGACTGCTTATTGTCCGCCGCGCCGCCGTGCCCGCCCTCGATATTCTCGTGATACCAGATCGGATGGCCCTGGGATTCCAAGAGCGCGGCCATCTTTCGCGCATGACCCGGATGTACGCGGTCGTCGCGGGTGGAGGTGGTGAGCAGGATCGGCGGGTATTCACCCTCCGGGTCGGTGTTCTGATACGGCGAATACCTGGCGATGTACTCCCACTCCTGCGGCTTTTCCGGGTCGCCGTACTCGGCCACCCAGGAGGCTCCGGCCAGCAGCAGGTGATAGCGCTTCATATCCAGTAGCGGCACCTGGCAGACAATGGCTCCGAAGAGTTCCGGATAGCGGGTCAGCATGACGCCCATCAGCAGACCGCCATTACTGCCGCCGACCGCGCCGAGCTGATCGTGTGTGGTGATGCCGCGGGCCACCAGATCGCGGGCGATGGACGAGAAATCCTCATACACCTTGTGCCGGTTGGCCTTTTGCGCGGACGTATGCCATTCCGGACCGTATTCGCCGCCGCCGCGAATATTGGTCATGACCCAGGTGCCGCCGCGCTCGAGCCAGCCCATGCCGGCCGCGCCGCTGTATGCGGGGGTACGGGAGACCTCGAAACCGCCGTAGCCGGACATGACCGTCGGGCCGGGAGAGCCCTGCCGATCCCCATGCCGCAGTACGAAATACGGGATCATGGTGCCGTCATCGGACCGCGCGAAGAATTGTTCGGTCTGCACGCCCGCCGCATCGAAGAATTCGGGTTCGCGCTTGAGTACCTCGGTGTGCCCGCTCACCGAACTCGACAGCAGCGTGGTCGGACTGGTGAAACCGCTTGTGGAGAGCATGAATTCGTCACCGCCCTCCAGCGGATCGAGATTCATGACGCTGGTGGTGGCCATCGGCGGGGTATCGGCCAGCACCTCGCGGGTCCAGCCGTCCGGGCCGGGGGTGAGCACATGCAGTTTGGTCTGCACGTCCTGCAGGGTGATGAGCAGCAGATGGTTCTCGGTCCAGCCGTAGCCGTGCAGGGCGGTATGCGAATCGGGGGTGAAGATCTCGTCGAAATCGCGTGCGCCGGACAGGAATCGCTCGAAATCGATGGCGATCAGCGCACCCGAGGGATGGGTGACGCCGTCGAGCTCCCACGGCGATTTCAGCTGTACCAGCAGCCAATCCTTGTACCAGGATTCCGACGCGTCGGTGGGGACGTCGAGATGCCGTAGCGTGCCGTCGGATTCGAGGAGATAGACCTCCTCATTGAAGAAATCGGTAGCACGGCCGACGAAATGCCTTTCGTAGCCGGGGGTTCGGTCGTAACCGGCGGAGACGGCCACATCGGTGGCGTCACCCTCGAAAACCGTTTCGGCGTCGGTCAGAGGCGTTCCGCGCTTCCAGCGCTTGGCGATTCGCGGATAACCGGAGTCGGTGAGCGCCCCCGGACCGAAATCCGTTCCCACATAGACGGTGTCGATATCGATCCAGCGAATCTCCGACTTGGCCTCGGGCAGCAGGAAGCCGCCGTTCTCGGGCTCGATGAAAACCTTTGCCTCGATATCGAATTCGCGCACCACCTTGGCGTCCGCGCCACCGCGGGACAGGCTGATCAGCGCCCGCTGCTGTTCGGGGCGCAGTACCGCGGCCCCACCCCACACCCAGTTCTCACCCTCGGCCTCGGCGAGTGCGTCGAGATCGATGAGGACTTCCCAGTCCGGCTCGTCCCTGGTGTACTCCGCGAAAGTGGTTCGCCGCCACAGTCCCTTGGGGTGCGCGCCATCGCGCCAGTAGTTGTACAGCCACCGCCCGCGCCGCCCCGGATAGGCGATCCGGGTATCGGTGTCGAGCATATCCAGAATCCGTGATTCGAGGCCACTGAACCGCTCCGAGGCCGTGAATCGCTCCAGCACCACCTCGTTGTGCGCCCGCGCCCAATCCAGCGCACGCTCACTGGTGACTTCTTCGAGCCACAGGTACGGATCCGTCACGCCCTCGTCAACACCGGTCATGCCTACATTGTTGCCGAGCCCCGGCGCGCGTGACGGCCGGTCGCCCCGGTTCGTGCGGGTTTGCCCGTTTCTCCGCGCCGGCGCCGGCCCGCTGATTCGGCGATCGTCAGTAGGATTGCGAGTTCGATGCCGATCCGCCAGGAGGTCCCGGATTGCTGTGGGAACAGCACTGCTGCCTGCCGCTGCTGCCGTCGGCCGATATCGCCGAATTGGCACGCTATCCACTCGGGTCGTATCTGTCGGTGAATGTGGGGTATTCGCTGCAATCCACTCGGGATTCGGTTGAGCTGATCGATCAATTTCGGCGGGATGCCTTGGCGGACGGCCGATTCCGGTTGGTCGAGACGATCGCCGACGCCGTTGAACCGGATCGGGATTCGATCGCGCTGGCGTTCGATCTGGAGGATTCCGCCCCGCTCGGCGGGGATCTCGACAATGTGAAGATGTTCTACGACCTGGGTGTGCGGTCGCTGCTGCCCAGCTACAACTACGCGAACGCGGCGGGGTGCGGCTGCCTCGATACCGTGGATACCGGTCTCACCGGGTACGGGCGCGAGTTGATTCGGACGCTGAACGAGGTCGGTATGTTCGCCGACGGCTCGCACTGCTCACCGCGCACCGGCCTCGATATCGCCGATGTCACGAGCGTGCCGATGATCTACAGCCACTCCAATTTCGCTGCGGTGTGGGCGCATCCGCGCAATATCACCGATGATCAGGCACGCGCCTGTGCCGCCACCGGTGGGGTGATCGGCATCAATGGCGTCGGTATCTTCCTGGGCCGCAACAAGCCTGGTGAGCGCGCCGAGCGTATCGA
Source organism: Nocardia sp. SYP-A9097 (assembly GCF_009649815.1). Taxonomy (GTDB): domain Bacteria; phylum Actinomycetota; class Actinomycetes; order Mycobacteriales; family Mycobacteriaceae; genus Nocardia. The sequence goes on along the minus strand of NZ_WJIC01000002.1, from coordinate 789,425 downwards.
GGCCATGGCCGATCACATTGTGTACGGCGCGGAGCTGGTCGGAATCGAGCACATCGGTTTCAGCTCCGATTTCTCCTTCGACGGTGACGACTTCAATGACGAGGTGGCGCGGAATCCGGAGGTCTTCTCCGCAGAGTTCACGCGCTGGGGTCCATTGCAGTGGACTCCGCCGGAGGATCTGCTCGGCGAATCCGATGTTCCGGGTTTGGCTGCCGTGCTGGCGAATCGAGGTTTCTCGCCCGAGGATCGCGCCGCCGTCTGCCACGGAAATTTCGCGCGCATGGCCCGGCAGGTCTGGCGCGACCAGCCCTGAATTCCGGTGTTCGCCCTCTGATCAGCCGCTTCGAAACCGGGCAGGCTGGATGCGTGCGACCGGCGCGCCGGGGTTAGGCTCGCAGGCGTGACTTCCCACTACGATGTCGTCGTTCTCGGCGCTGGTCCCGGCGGTTATGTCGCCGCGATCCGCGCCGCTCAACTCGGCCTGCGAACAGCGATCGTCGAGCAGAAATACTGGGGTGGCGTGTGCCTGAACGTGGGCTGCATTCCGTCCAAGGCGCTGCTTCGGAACGCGGAGCTGGCCCATATCTTCCATAAAGAAGCCAAGACCTTCGGTATCTCCGGTGAGGTGAGCTTCGACTTCGGGGCCGCGTTCGACCGCAGTCGCAAGGTGGCGGACGGCCGTGTCAAGGGCGTCCACTTCCTGATGAAGAAGAACAAGATCGACGAGTTCGACGGCATGGGAACGTTCACCGATGCCAAGACGATCTCGGTCGCGCTGACCAAGGGCGGCACCGAGTCCATCACGTTCGACAACGTGATCATCGCGACCGGCACCGTCACCAAGCTGCTGCCGGGCACCTCGCTGTCCGCGAATGTGGTGACCTACGAGGAGCAGATCCTCACCCGCGACCTGCCGGGTTCGATCCTGGTGGTCGGCGCGGGCGCGATCGGCATGGAGTTCGCCTACGTTCTGAAGAACTACGGCGTGGATGTGCGGATCGTCGAATTCCTCGACCGCGCACTGCCGAACGAGGACGCCGACGTCTCCAAGGAGATCACCAAGGCGTACAAGAAGCTCGGCATCACCATCACCACCGGTGCGGCCGTGCAGTCCATCGATGACGACGGCTCCAAGGTGACCGTCGCGATCAAGGACAACAAGTCCGGTGCCGTCGAGACCGTCACCGTCGACAAGGTGCTGCAGGCCGTCGGCTTCGCCCCGCGTATCGACGGCTACGGCCTGGAGAACACCGGCGTGCAGCTGACCGATCGCGGCGCCATCGCCATCGACGATTTCATGCGCACCAATGTGCCCGGCATCTACGCCATCGGTGACGTCACCGCGAAGCTCCAGCTCGCGCACGTCGCCGAGGCGCAGGGCGTCGTCGCCGCGGAGACCATCGCCGGCGCGGAGACCCTGCCGCTGGGCGACTACCGCATGATGCCGCGCGCCACCTTCTGCCAGCCGCAGGTCGCCAGCTTCGGCCTCACCGAGCAGCAGGCCCGCGACGAAGGCTACGACGTGAAGGTCGCCACCTTCCCGTTCACCGCCAACGGCAAGGCCCACGGCCTCGGCGACCCGAACGGTTTCGTCAAACTCATCGCGGATGCCAAGTACGGCGAACTCATCGGCGGCCACCTCATCGGCCCCGACGTCTCCGAGCTGCTGCCCGAGCTGACCCTGGCCCAGAAGTGGGACCTCACGGTCAACGAGCTGGCCCGCAACGTCCACACCCACCCCACCCTGAGTGAGGCGCTGCAGGAGGCCATCCACGGCCTCGCCGGGCACATGATCAACTTCTGATCGGATCGCCCGCAGGACAATTCAATTCGGCCCGGTGCCAGTGAAAGTTGCTGGTACCGGGTCGTTTTCGTATCCGCCCGGTAGCTTGGTCCCATGACGGAGGGGACCGGCGTGCAGCCGGTGAAAAAGCGTGCGCGCCCGAATGCGCGGTTGGTGCTGGGTTTGGCGATGGGCTTGTTCCTCGGCGTATTCGCCACCCTGACAGTGCTGTTCATCGACGTGGACGTGCTCACCAGTCCACGGAATATCCAGATGCTGGTCGTCCCAACCACGGGTACCGCACTGGAGGGCGACCGCCGCATCATCGGCATCGTCGAGGAACGCAGCGGCCTCTTCCGGCGACACCAGGGGTACTACGTGTACGCGGGCTGCGAGGAAGACATGGGCTACGGCCACTTCGTCGACCTGGACTTCGGCATCCCGAGCCCCCCGGTGATCAAAGACGCGGTTGCGGAGTCGGGCGGCATCCGAGTGCGCTTCGACTCCGGCCACGAGTTGGTGATTCCTCCGAAGTCGCTCAACTGCTGGCGTTGAGGGGCGGGGTGTCGCCGGGGGCGGGGTCAGTCGCGGTGGTAGTCGTGCTGGGCCGCGACGATCTTCTCGATATTGGATTCGAGGATGCCGATGAGCCCGGCGAGTTGGTCGGCGACGTCGGCGCCGAGGTGGGTGAGGGTGTATTCGACGTGTGGGGGGATGGATTGCTGGACTTCGCGGTGGATCATGCCGTCGCGTTCCAGGTTCTGCAGGGTTTGGGAGAGCATGCGCTCGCTGATGCCGTCTACGCGGCGGCGCAGGGCGCTGAAGCGGGTGGGGCCTTCGCGCAGCGCCACCATGGCGAGTGCGCCCCAGCGGCCGGCCACATTCTGTAGCACCGGTCGGGAGGCGCAGTTCCGCGCGAAGACGTCGGCCTCCAGGGTGGGGTCGACGGTCTCCGGGTCGGGCGTGCTCATGATTCGAGATTACCTAACCTTTCGGGTTGCGGTGCGGGAATATCATGTGCTTACTATTAGTTAGTACACGTTGATACCGCAGCTCATTCCCTTGGATGCACCCGAATACCTGGAGGAAGTCATGACCGTCGCAGTCACCGGAGCAAGTGGTCAGCTGGGTCGTCTCACCGTCGAGGCGCTGCTGCGTGAGGGGGCCACACCCGTGGCCGTGGTCCGCGATGCCTCGAAGGTCGCCGATCTGGCCGAGCGCGGCGTCGAGGTCCGCGAGGCGAGCTATGACGATCCGGCCGCCCTGGATCGCGCCTTCGCGGGCGTCGACCGTGTCCTGCTGGTCTCGGGCAACGAGTTCGGTAGCCGAGTTACCCAGCACACCAATGTGATTCGCGCCGCCGAGCGGGCGGGCGTGGAACTGCTGGCCTACACCAGCATTCCGAACACCGAACGCAATGAGCTGATTCTCGCGCAGGAGCACCGCGGCACCGAGGCCGTACTGGATGAGGCGTCCGTACCAGTGGTGCGGCTGCGCAACGATTGGTACTGGGAGAACTACCTGAACGCGCTGGGTTCCGCCGTCGAGTCCGGCGTGTTCTATGGCGCCGCGGGCGAAGGCCGGGTGGCCGGGGCGTCTCGCGCCGACTACGCCGAGGCCGCCGCCAAGGTGCTCACCACTGACGGGCACGGTGGCCGGTCATACGAGCTCGGTGGCGCGGGACTCACCTATGCCGAACTGGCGCAGGCGATTTCGGAGGCATCCGGTAAGCCGGTGCGCTACCAGGATCTGCCGCAGGCCGACTACGCCGCCGCGCTGGTGCGGAACGGCGTGCCCGCGGGTTACGCCGCGGCGCTCGCGGACGCGGATGCCGGTATCGCGCAGGGCATTCTCGATATCGACAGTGCCGACCTGGAGAAGCTGCTGGGTCGCGAGGCCAGGTCGGCGGTCGAGGTGTTCCGGGCAGCCCTGAGCTGAGCGGGCCGGGTGGTCTGCGCACCGATCTGCATGAGCGGTCCCGCGCCGGAAATCCTCCGGGGGGACTGCTCATCATCGGATCCGGAACGCGGTCCGGCTCAATACCAGTGGTTTGCCTGCCAGAACGCCCAAGCCGCATTCGGACTGCCGTAGCGCTCGCACATGTATCGGTAAGCCCAGCGCAACTGGGTCACCGGATTGATCGGCCAGTCGAAGCCCGTCTCACTCATCTTGTGCGCGGGCAGCGCCTGCGCCAGTCCGTACGCGCCCGAGCTGGGGTTGATGGCGAAGGTCCGCCAACTGCTCTCATGGGTGATGATCTGATCGAAGGCGCCGAACTGGTCGAGCGGAACGATGGTGAGCGCGATCGCTTTCAGCGCCGGTTCGGGGTAGATGCCGGACGGGTCGGCGATCAATCCGATGACGGTGGACGAGGCGAACTCGGTGAGCTGGGGGAGTATCGCCGCAAGGGCGGAATCGCCGGTGGCCCCGACGGTGGTTGCGCCGGGGGTTCCGGCGGGTGTTTTGCCGGTGTCCGCGTGTGCGGCCGGACTGCCGACGCCGAGGAGTATCGGCGCGACCGAAATCGCGATAATTCCGAACGTTTTCGCAATCACGACTATCGGGCCAAAGGGTTCAACAGGGTGTAAACCGTACGCGGTCCGCACGATTCGATGGGGAGCCCGCTCGGTGAGTCGCCGACTGATTTGCCGGGTTTCAGCTGATCAGAGCTGCGTGCGGTCGCGCGGCGCGCCGAGCCGCTCCGCCCGATCGCGCAAAAGCGCTTGCTCGGTGCTGTTCGCGGTGAGTTCGGCCGCGCGCAGAAGTGCCGTGCGCGCCTCCGGGACGTGATCCAGCCGGGATAGCAGGTCACCCCGTACCGCGTGCAGCAGGTGGTAGTCGTCCAGCGCACCGGATTGCGCCGCTTTGTCGGCGAGTTCGAGCCCGGCGGCGGGGCCGTGCAGCATGGCCACGGCTACCGCCCGGTTCAATTCCACGATAGGTGACGGAAAGCGGTCGGCCAGAACGGAGTACAGGCCCGCGATGCGCCGCCAATCGGTCTCGGCGGCGGTCGGCGTCATGGCGTGTACCGCCGCGATGGCGGCTTGCAGCGCATAGAGTCCGGGAGCCCGGCCCTGCGTGCGGTTCAAGGCGTGCGCGCGGCCCAGGGCGGCGAATCCGCGCCGAATGTACAGCCGATTCCAATGCGCCCGATCCTGATCGGCAAGCAGCACAAGCTCATTCGCGTCGGTGCTGCGCGCACGGATCCGGGATGCCTGCAGTTCCAGCAGCGCCGCGAGCCCGTGCACCTCGGGTTCCTCCGGCAGCAATCCGGCCAGGATGCGCGCCAAACGCAGTGCGTCCGCACATAATTCGGCACGCACCCAGCGTTCGCCCGCGGTCGCGGTATACCCCTCGTTGAAGATCAGATAGATCACCTCGAGCACCGAGTCCAGCCGTGCGGCCAGCTCCGCCCCCTGCGGAACTTCATACTTGACGCGTTTGGTCGCGATAGTGCGTTTGGCGCGCACAATCCGTTGCGCCACGGTGGATTCCGGAACGATATAGGCGCGCGCGATCTCCCCGGTCGTGAGTCCGCCGACCATGCGCAGCGTGAGCGCCGCCCGCGCGGGTGGCGCGAGCACCGGATGGCAGGCCGTGAAGATCATCCGCAACAGATCGTCCGTAACCTCCGCCTCTTCGCCCGCCCCGCCGGAGCTCAGTGCGATCGACTCGGCCGAATCGGCGTGCTGTTCCCCGTGCTCGTCGATTCGGAGTTGATGCCCGAGTAATTCCAGCTTGCGGGCGAAGTTGGCGTCACGCCGAATCCGGTCGATGGCACGGTGTTTCGCCGTCAGCATCAGCCATCCGCCCGGATTCGGCGGCACCCCGTCGCGCGGCCACTGCTCCAGCGCCGCGACCAGCGCGTCCTGTGCCAGTTCTTCGGCCGTCCCGATATCCCCGGCCACCCGGGTCAATCCGGCGACCAGCCGCGGCCACTCGATTCGCCAGGCCGCCTCGACTGCCTGGCGTGCCTGCTCCCGCGGTGGCCGCATACCGGGTTCAGCCCTGGTCGTCGAGTTGGCGTACTTCGACTTCGATATCCCATTCCGGTCCGTGTACCCGCAGGAATCGCGAGGCCCATTCCGCCGCTTCGGCATTGGAGCGGGTTTGCAGCAGGCAGTAGCCGCCGATGTACTCCTTGGATTCGGTGAAGGGTCCGTCGATGACGGTTTGTTTCCCGCCGGTCTGGCGGATGCGGGTGCCCTCTTCGGTCGGCCGCAGGCCCGCCGTATCGAGGAGCACTCCGGCCTTGGTCATCTCCTCGATGAGCGTGTTCATATCCGCGATCAATTGTTCGTCCGGCCCGCCGTCGGGGGTCTTGGCCGGGTCGAGGCGAATCAGCACCATGTGTCGCATTGTTCGATCCTCTCGCTCTTCCTGTTCGTGGCGAGTCGCTTATCGGCCCACACCTACTCCTCGAATGGGAAGGATCGGAATCGACACGGCTAGACCCACTGCACGAGTTGGATCACGATTCCGTTGGGATCGAGGGTCTGGAAGTACCGCTCACCCCAGGGTTCGGTTTCGATGGGGGTGGCGATCGGGACGCCTTCGGCCTGGACGCGAGCGTATTCGGTGTCGATGTCCTCGACGGTGAAGACGACCAGGACGCCCTGTCCGGCGCTGCCCGCGCTGCTCGCCGGTTTGAAGGATTCCAGCCCGGTGCGCAGGTAGATGACATTGAGTCCGGCGTCCGGCCGGGTCAGGGAGGCGAAGCCGTCGGCGGACATGGCCTCGGTGAAACCGAAGTGGTCGATCAGGAATTTCGCCGAGGCGGCCGGGTCGGGGACGTTCAGGGAGAGGGCGGATGCGGTGATTTTCATGGGGTGCTCCTCGCTGCCGATAAATTCTGTACTAAGTACGCTGTACTTTGTACGTAAATTCCCGACGGGCCGCATCGTGATGCGCGTCACACGAATACGATCGGCGTGGAGGTGACGCATGGGTGCACGAGAACGCAGTAGTGCCGGGGATCCGGTGCGGACGCTGGAACTGCTGTGGCGCGAGCCCGGACAGGCCGGTTCGGCGCGTGGGCCGAAGCAGCGCACCACCGTGGACGCGGTGGTGGCCGCGGCCATCGAGATCGCCGATGGCGAGGGCCTGAACGCGCTCACCATGCGATCGGTGGCGGCGAAACTCGGGGTGACGCCGATGGCGACCTACACCTATGTCCCGGGCAAGGCCGAGTTGCTCGACCTCATGCTCGACAGCGTCTATCAGCGGATGTCTCGCCGGGAGCTCACCGGAATGCCTTGGCGTGAAAAGGTTTCCGTAATCGCGGCCGAGAATCGTGAACTGCTGGAACGGCATTCGTGGGTCGCCTACCTGCCGACCACCCGGCCCGCACTGGGTCCGGGCGTGACCGCCAAGTACGACCATGAACTACAGGCATTCGACGGGCTCGGCCTGACCGATCTGGAGATGGACGCGGCCCTGACCTACCTGCTCGGCTTCGTCACCTCGGTGGCCCGTATCGCCATCGATTCCGCGCGGGCCGCCGCCGACAGCGGTGAATCCGACGGGGAATGGTGGCAGCGCGCCGCCCCGCTGCTCGAACGAGTGCTCTCCGCCGACCGCTACCCGCTCGCCGTGCGGGTCGGAGCGGCCGCGGGGCAGGCGCACGACAGCGCGTACAGCGCGAACCACGCCTACGACTTCGGGCTGGCCCGTACCCTCGACGGTTTCGCCGCTCTCATCGAATCCCGCTCCGGCTGAACGGGATTCGCGCGTCGGCCGGCGAAACTTCCGGTGCGCCCCGCAGCCGGGCTGTGACCGATCGGGAATTTCCCGCGACAGTGCCCGGCCGCACGGGCAGAATTCCACTCATGGCGCGATCGATCCCGGCAATCGTTGCCGCCGAAGTCTTCACCCGAGCCGCGCAACCGGTGCTCCCGGCGGGCGAGGACCTGGTGTTGCGGCCGTGGCTGCGCCGCGACGCCCCCGAGGTGTTCACCGCCTTCCAGGACCCCGCGATTCAGCGGTGGCATCGGCGGACCGCCGAGACCGAGGAGGAGGCGGGGGACTGGGTGAGCGTATGGGTGCGGTCCTGGCATGCCGGGCGGGACGCGAATTGGGCGGTGGCCGACAGCCGGACCGGACGGCTGCTCGGGCGGGCCTCGCTCGTGGGAATGGAACTACCGCATGGCACCGCGGGCGTGGCCTACTGGGTGATGCCCACCGCGCGTGGGCGTGAGGTGGCACCGCGAGCGTTGGCAGCGCTCACCGCCTGGGCCTTCGACCACGCCGGGTTCCACCGCCTGGAGCTGCGGCACTCGGTCCACAATGCGCAATCCTGCCGGGTGGCCGCCAAGTGCGGCTTCGCGCTCGAGGGCGTCAACCGCAGCGCCACCCTGCATGCCGACGGCTGGCACGATATGCACCTGCATGCGCGGGTACAGGACGACCAGCCCACCGAAACACGCCCGCTCGCACTGGGTTCGCGCCCGCGTCATCGCGCCGAGCCGTAGCGGCGGTCACGGCCACGCGTGTGGTGGTCGAGCCGTCATCGCGGGGCCGTCACGGACCCGGGTCAGTGGTCTGTCTGGATGCGCAGGGCGGTGATGGTGCTGGCCAGGCCCTCGTACTGATTTGTCAGCAGCACGATTTCGATGAGGCGGCGCTCGTCGTAGTGGGTGGCGAGGGTCTGCCAGGTGGGCTCGTCGAGGTCGCGGGTGGTGACGAGTTGGTCGACGGCCGTCAGCAGCGCGCGTTCCTTGTCGTTCCAGCCGGGGGCGGACGGGCCGGTACGGATCCAGTCGAGTTTCTCCTGGGTGACGCCCGCGCGTTTGCCGAGGCGGATGTGATGGTCCATCTCGTAATCGCATTGCCGCAGGTGGGCTACCCGAATGATGACCAGTTCGGATTCGTAGCGGCGCAGCCGGCCGCCGGGCATGAGCTTGCCGGAGAAGTGCAGCCAGCCGCGGAACAGGCCGCCGGTGCGGCCCAGGGTGCTGAACAGGTGGGCGTCATCGGTGCCGGCGGCGCGGGAAAGCGCTTGCCAGACAACCCAATTGATCGGACCGAGTTCCCGGAGACGGCCGGGGGCTATGCGTGGCTGCGTCGACACCATGCCCAACGCTAACAGGGGTGTTCATTCCCGCACAGCCTGTGCGAGTTTGGTGAGTTCCAGGGCTCGGCGGGCGCGGGTCAGGACGTGGGCCCGGGAACTGGTCAGGTGCGCAAGCAGGGTGCGCAGGGCGGCGTCCAGGTCGCCGGCCAGGAGGCTTTCGGCTATGGCTATGTGGTCCTCGGTCATGGCGGCTACGCGTTCGGCGGTGGGCAGGTCGATGGCGCGGACCGGTCGGACGCGGGCGTGCACGGTGGCCAGGGCATCGGCCAGCGCCGAATTGCCGCCCGCCGCCAGGAGTGTCGAGTGGAATTGTTCGTCGGCGGCGATGAGCGCGGCCCCGGGTTCGGGCGGGTTGTCACGCATCTGCCGCCACAGTTCGAGTTCGCGGCGCACGGCTGTCGCGTCGTGCAGCAGCGGCGTGGCCCCATAGGTGTAGCCCGAGTCGCCGGTGTATCCGGCGTCGAGGTCGCCGAGTCCGACCGGTGTGGTCTGCAGGCGCTGGATTCCCCTGGCCTCCAGCACGATTCGCAGTTCGTACAGATCGCCGAGTTCGTCGACCCGCGGTCGGTAGGGGTAGAGCCCGTCGGTGTGGCGTTCCAGCAGTCCGTCGGCGTAGAGCCGGGCCAGCGCCTCCCGGACGGGGGTGCGGGAGACGCCGTAGTTCTCGGCGAGGCGCTCCTCGCCGAGGCGTTCGGTCGGTGCCAGCACCCCGGCCGCGAGATCTCGCTGTAGGGCCAGGTAGACCCGATCGGACAATGGAATACGCCCCCTGCGCGCCATGTCGGATCGCCTGATCAGATCGCCATGGCCAGTCGGACATCGGACTCCGCGCCCGCACCACCCGCCCCCGTGGAGGTGATGCGACCCGATTGCAGTACGTAGTACTGCTGTGCGGCCTGCAATGCGAAGCCGATGTGCTGTTCGACCAGCAGCACGCTCAAGCCGCCGCGATTGGCGAGATCGATGATGGTGCGCTCGATTTCGGCCACGACGGAGGGTTGGATGCCCTCGGTCGGCTCATCGAGAATGAGCAGTTTCGGTTCGGTGATGAGAGCGCGGGCAATGGCGAGCTGCTGGCGTTGACCGCCGGAGAGCAGTCCGGCCTTGCGGGTGAGCAGTTCCTGCAATGCCGGGAACAGATCCAGGGATTCGGCGATCAGTTCCTTGGCGCGTTTGCGGCCGTCTGCCACCACCTGCAGGTTCTCCATGGTGGACAGCTGTGGGAAGGACTGCTGCCCCTGCGGCACATAGGCGATGCCGCGTTTGACCCGGCGGGACGGGGACATCTTGGTGATGTCCTCGTCATTGAAGCGGATCTTGCCGGATGTGGTGGGTAGCAGGCCGACCGCGGCGCGCAACAGCGAGGTTTTCCCGGCGCCGTTGTGCCCCATGACGGCCACTACACCGTCGCTCGGAACAGTAAGGGACACACCGTGAATCACCTGCGTGCGGCCGTAACCTGTGTGTAGGTCAACGAGTTCAAGCATGGGCTGCCTCTTCCTTCTCGTCGCTGTCGGCCTCGGCTGCGGTGATCGGCGGCAGCTCGCCCGCCGCCGCGGTGCCGAGGTAGACCTGCTGCACCTTGGGGTCGGCCTGTACTTCTTCGACGGTGCCTTCGCTCAGGACGCGGCCACCGGCGAGCACCGTCACCGAGGTGGCGAAGGCGCGCATGAAGTCCATATCGTGTTCGACGACCACGACCACGCGGTCATTTCCGATGCGGCGCAGCAGGTTTCCGGTCTCCTCGCGCTCCTCGGCGCTCATGCCCGCGACGGGTTCGTCGAGCAGTAGCACCGCGGCGTTCTGCACCAGCAGCATGCCGATCTCCAGCCACTGCTTCTGGCCGTGCGCGAGAATTCCGGCGGGCTTGTCGCGCAGGGCGGTCAGGCCGATGGTCTCCAGGGCGGCTTCGATGGCGGGGAGCACCGACTTGCGCTTGCGCAGCAGGGTGAGCGCGGAGCGTCCCGAGCCCGCCGCGATATCGAGGTTCTGCAGCACGGTGAGCTGTTCGAAGACGCTCGCGGTCTGGAAGGTGCGGCCGACGCCGAGCCGGGCGATCTGATGCACCTTCTTGCCGATCAGTTCACTGCCGGACTTGCGCGCCGATCCGGTGGCCGGGGTGAGACCGGTGATGGCGTCGATGAGGGTGGTCTTACCCGCGCCGTTCGGCCCGATCAGGAAGCGCAGATCACCTTGCAGCACAGTGAGATCCACCTCGGAGACGGCTTTGAAACCGTCGAAACTCACCGAGAGGCCCCGGATTTCGAGGTATTCGCTGTCCATTGTCATGCCTGCACCTTCACTTCGTCATCGGCCGCCGCGCCGGTGGACATGACCGAGGCGACAATGGCCGCGCCCGCGCCGACGGACGGCCCCTCGGGCTTCGCGGGACGGAAGCGTTCGCCCAATTGCCTTGCCATCGGCCACAATCCGACCAGACCGGCGGGCAGGAAGCCGACCACGACAATGAACAGCGCGCCCTGGATGTAGGTCCAGCCCGAGGGGAAGTTCTCCGACAGGGTGGTCTGCGCCCAGGCGACGCCGATCGCGCCGAGTACCGGGCCGAGCAGGGTGGTGCGGCCGCCGATGGCGACGCCGATGAGGAAGGCGATGGAGGGCACCACGCCGATATCGGCGGGGGAGATGATGCCGACGATGGGGGTGAACAGCGCGCCCGCGATACCCGCGAAGAACGCGGCCACCACATAGGCGACGATCTTGATATTGGCCGGGTCGTAGCCCAGGAAGCGGACGCGTTCTTCCTGATCACGCACTGCCACAAGCAATTCGCCGTAGCGGCTGTTCATCAGCTGGCGCGCGACGGCGACCACCACGAGCAGCGCACCGGCCGCGATGAAGAACAGCATGCGGCGGTTCACCGGATCATCGAGCCGGAATCCGAAGAATGTCTTGAAATCGCTCAGGCCGGTGAAACCGCCGATGGTCTGCTGTCCGGTGAGCAGAATCGCCAGCGCCGCCGCGAGCGCCTGGCTCAGGATGGCGAAGTACGCGCCCTTGACGCGCCGCTTGAACACGCCGAAACCGAGTACCGCGGCGACGGCTGCCGGTAGCACCAGAATCCCCAGGATCGCGACCGGTGCCGAGGCGAAAGGCTGCCAGTAAGAAGGCAATTCGGAGATACCCGCGATGGACATGAACTCCGGCACATCCTCGTGCGCCTTGGCGGCATCGGCCATCTGCATATGCATGGCCATGATGTACGCGCCGATACCGAAGAACACGCCCTGCCCGAGCGTCAGCATGCCGCCGCGCCCCCAGGCCAGCCCGATACCGACCGCGACAATCGCGAAGCAGAGGAATTTGGCGAGCAGGCTCAACCGGAAATCGCTGAGCGCCGCCGGGGCGATACCGAAGAGAACGATTGCGGCCGAGGCGAATCCGCCCACGGCCTTGAACGAGGAATTGGCATTGAGCCGCTGAATGATTGTCATGCCAGGCTCCGGGTGCGGACGGTGAACAGGCCCTGCGGGCGTACCTGCAGGAAGATCACGATCACCACGAAGACGATCACCTTGGCGACCGAGGCGGTGGTCGAGTATTCGACGAACGAATTCAGCAGGCCCATACCGAAGGCCGCGATGACGGTGCCCTTGATCTGCCCGAGGCCGCCGATGACCACCACCAGGAAGGCGTCGACGAGGTAGGACTGCCCGATGGTGGGGCTGGTGGAGCCGATCAGGGTGAGCGCCACACCGGCGACCGCGGCCAGGCCGGAGCCGATGAAGAAGGTGCTGATATCGGTGAAACGCGAAGAGATGCCGGAGGTTTCGGCGAGACTGCGGTTCTGCACCACGGCGCGGATGCGCCGGCCCAGCGGGGTCGTCTTGAGCGCGGTGGCCAGGGCGATGACCGCGGCGACGGCCAGCACCATGATGAAGATGCGGGTCTTGGGTACCACGGTTCCGGCAATGGAAATGCCGCCGGTCAGCCAATCGGGGGCCACCACATTCTTGGCGGGCGCGCCGAAGATATCGCGGGTGACCTGCTGGAGCACCAGGCCGACGCCGAAGGTGACCAGCAGGGTGTCCAGTGGGCGGTCGTACATCCAGCGGATGAGCCCCATTTCCAGGGCCGCGCCGAGCAGACCGCCGACCAGGAAGCCGACGAACAGCGACACGATCAACGCGACGCCGGTGGAGTGAATGACTTGCTGCACAACGAATGTGGTGTAACACCCGGCCATGATGAATTCACCGTGCGCCATATTGATCACGCCCATCTGACCGAAGGTCAGCGACAGACCGAGCGCGGCGAGCAGCAGGATCGAGCCCAGGCTCAAACCCGTGAAGAGCTGTCCGACAGCGACTTCCATTGTGAATACCTCTGTGGTTCTCTCGCGCCGCCGTGGCGGGGCAGCGCGTCGTAGGTGATTCTCATGGCCGGGATAGCCGCCGTAACGGCCGGTGCGGGGATGGGGTCCCGCACCGGCCGCCCCTCATCGGCGGCTACCGGATTACTTGAGGCCCTTGGCCCAGTCGTAGGACTTCAGGTAAGGGTCCGGCTGCACGGCCTTGCCGGAGTCCCACACCGTGTAGATGAGTCCGTCGGCGCGGATCTCACCGATGCGGGCGGTCTTGGTGATGTGGTGGTTGGAGCCGTCGATGGTGACGGTGCCTTCCGGGGCGTCGTAACTCACGCCGTCGGCAGCGGCCTGAATATCGGCGACCGCGAAGGACTTCGCCTTCTCGACCGTGTTCTTCCACAGGTAGACCGAGGCGTACGCGGCCTCCATCGGGTCCGAGGTGGGCTTGTTGGCGCCGAAGGCGGCCTTGTACGCGGCGACGAACGCCTTGTTGGCCGGGGAGTCGACGGTCTGGTAGTAGTTCCAGGCGGTCAGCTGCCCGGTGATGTTCTGCGCACCGATGCCCGCGACCTCTTCTTCGGCGATGGAGACCGAAACGACCGGCATATCAGTGGCTTTCAGGCCCGCGTTGGAGTACTCGCGGAAGAACGCCACATTGGAGTCACCGTTGAGGGTGTTGAAGACCGCGCCCGCCTTGGAGTTGCGGACCTTGTTGACGATTGTGGAGAAATCGGTGGAGCCCAGCGGCGCGTAGTCCTCGCCCTTGATCTCGATACCGTTGGCCTTGGCGTACGCCTTGATCTCGCGGTTGGCGGTCTGCGGGAAGACGTAGTCCGAGCCGACCAGGTAGAGGGAGGTGATGCCCTTCTGCTTCAGGTAGTCCAGGGCCGGGACGATCTGCTGGTTGGTGGTGGCGCCGGTGTAGAAGATGTTCTTGCTGTCCTCCAGGCCCTCGTACTGGACGGGGTAGTAGAGCAGCGAGTTCAGGGTCTCGAACTTGGGCTTCATGGCTTTACGGCTCGAGGAGGTCCAGCCGCCGAAAACCGCTGCGACACAGTCGGAGCTGATCAGCTTCTCTGCCTTCTCCGCGAAGGTCTTCGGGTCCGAGGCGCCGTCCTCCAGCACCAGGTCGACCTTCTTGCCCATGACGCCGCCCGCAGCGTTGATCTGGTCCACCGCCATCTTGGTCGCGTTCGCGACGGTGACCTCACTGATGGCCATGGTGCCGGTCAGCGAGTGCAGCGAACCGATCTTGATGGTGTCCTTCGAGGTGTCTACGCAGGACTTGGCGTTGGAGCCCGAGGCGGTATCGCTGTCCCGCGAACCGCAACCGGAGACCAGTGCGACCGATAGCACCAGTGCCGTCGGAATGGTGATGGCCTTGACCAGGCGCTGAGTTCGCTGCCGACGGTGGGAATCTTGCATGGGCGGACCCTTCTCACTTACACATCGACGCCACGTGCGTCGCTTGCGAATACGGCCGCGTATACAACCGCTGTATTCGTGAGGGGAACCGTAAACGGGAAGTATTGCGCCGGAATGACTCTCGGTGACGGTCCGATTGCCGATGTTGCGCGGGCGTGAATTTCCGCTCACCGCAATGGGTCTCGTGCCGATCCAGTCGGCTATAACCGCTGATTAGGAGCCATAAAAGAGATCGGACCGGGTCAGCGTGAGCTGACTCCGGTCCGATCGGCACTGTGAGATGTCCTACCCGCGGGGGGCTACTACGAGGTGCACATCCAGCCGTCCTGCTCATCCGAATTCGGCACCGCCGCACCGGCGGCCGCGCCCAGCCCGGCCCCGATGAGGGCGCCGATGATCGCGGTGAACGGTACGGCGATCAGGCCGATACCCATGGTCGCGATGGCGATGGCGAACCCGACAACGCCGCCGACGAGTGCGCCGAGTCCACCGACCAGCCCCATACCCGTCTGAATGCTGCGCTGCCGCGGCGAACTCGGTGTGCAGTTGACGTACGGCCGGAACACCGGTTCGGCCACCAGCTTGGTGCCGTTGTCCGTGATAGTCGGCTGCAGCACAACCATATTGGTGCCATCGTCCACCGCCATCGGCAGCGTGGCGGTCACGGCACCCGCGGCATTGACAACCTGGATATCCGTACCGGTGAACACGAAGGCCCCATCGGTAAGCGTGGCCGTCACGGTCTTCGAAGCATCGGACCGATCAATAGCGTAATGAACACCTTGATCCACCCCCGCGAGATTCGTCACGGCCGCAGCCTCCGAATCCGGTGCGGCGTAGGAGATTCCCCCGCCGATCGCCGTAGCGCCAATAGTGAACATGGCCGTAACAGCGAACTTCCTGATATGCATTTGTCCCGCGTTTCCTTTGCTCTGCCCCGACCCCGGCGCGCAACCCGCGCCGCGAGCAAAAACCTAACACCACCCCCCGACAACTCCCCCAACCGATTTCACACAACCGGCGGGTACGAATTACCGCGCTGCGGGTTACTGGATTACGTAGGGCGAGATCGAGCTGCGGTGTTCGCTTATGTCCAGGGATTTACCCAGGGGTGGGAAGGCGCGCTGGGGGCAGTTGGAGCGTTCGCAGACTCGGCAGCCGGCGCCGATGGGGGTGGGTTTGGGGTCGTTGAGGTCGAGGCCGTCGGCGTAGACGACGCGGCCGGCGTGGCGGAGTTCGCAGCCCAGGCCGATGGCGAAGATTTTGGAGGGTTCGCCGTAGCGGGTGGCTCGGCGTTCCACCGTGCGGGCGATCCAGAGGTACTTGCGGCCGTCGGGCATTTGGGCGATCTGGGTCATGATTTTCGCGGGGTAGGCGAAGGTTTCGTAGACGTTCCACAGGGGGCAGGTGCCGCCGCTGGAGGAGAAGTGGAAACCGGTGGCGGACTGGCGTTTCGACATATTGCCGGCGCGGTCGACGCGGACGAAGGAGAAGGGGACGCCGCGCAGGCGGGGGCGCTGCAGGGTGGAGAGGCGGTGGCAGATGGTTTCGTAACTTTGGGTGAAGAAGGCCGAGAGGCGTTCGATGTCGTAGCGGAAGTCCTCGGACATTTCGTGGAAATGCGTATAGGGCAGCACCGTCGCGGCGGCGAAGTAGTTGGCCAGGCCCAGTTTCGCGAGCACCCGTGATTCGGGACTGGTGAAATTTCCTTCCTCGACCAGCTTTTCGATGAGATCGCCGCACTCCAGGTAGGCGAGTTCGGCGGCGAGTTTGAATACACGCTGCCCACCGGACAGGTGCGGAGCGATCTCCAGCCGGCGCAACTCCGGATCGTATCGGTGCAGGACGCCGTCACCGAGATCGATGCGCTCCACGATCTGCACCCCGTGCGCGGTGGTGAGCCGGCGCGCGATCTCACGTTTCAGGTCGCCGCCGTGGAATCGCATGCGGGTGGCGAGTTCCTCTGCGGCGGTATCCAATTCGTGAATGTAGTTCTGCCGCTGATAGAAGTAGTCGCGTACTTCCTCGTGCGGTTTCGAGATGGCCCCCGAACCACTGCCGTCGGAGAAACGGTCCTCGGTGGCGGCGGCCAGCTGTGCGGTCGTATTGCGGTAGCGGCGATGCATATTCACCATTGCGCGCGCCAAACCCGGGTGCGCGGAGACCATTTCGGCGATCTCCTGGGCATCGGCCTCGATGCTCAACTCCTGATCCATCACGACCTCCTGCAGCTCGGCAATGAGCCGGGTGTCGTCCTGGGAGGAGAAGAAGCCCGCGTCCACCCCGAAGACTTCGCTGATACGCAGCAGGACCGGTACGGTGAGCGGGCGGACGTCGTGTTCGATCTGATTTAGGTAGCTGGCCGAAATCTCCAGCTTCTTGGCTAGGGAGACCTGACTCAGCCCGCGTTCGGTGCGCAGCTGACGGAGCCGCGCGCCGACGAAAGTCTTGGCCATGTGCCCAGTTTATGGGCGGTTTCGCAGACCTGCCAACCCGGAATTAGCAACCTTGCTGAGGGCTGCGTCACAAGGTGTCGGGGGCTCCGCCCCAAACCCCCGAAGTGAAGGGACGCTGACGCTGGGTCTTGGGGGCTTCGCCCCCAAACCCCCGATCTGGGGTGGCAAGTCCCTTGACCTGTCGGACCCGCGGGTTACCGTCGGTGAGTGCACTTGTCGCAAGTCGTTGAGGCGCTGCGGGCAGTACGCGCGACCTCCTCGCGGAAGACCAAGATCAGTACTCTCGCCGAGCTGCTCGGGCGGGCCGAGGCCGATGAGCTGGGGCAGGTGGTGGCGTGGGTGTCGGGGGAGTTGTCGCAGGGGCGGATCGGGGCGGGGTGGCGGACGCTGACCGATATGGAAGTGGTCTCCGCCGAGGCTTCGACACTCACGGTCGGTGAGGTGGATGCGGTTTTCGCGGAGCTCGCGACGGTCAGCGGGAGTGGGTCGGTGGCGCGGCGGCGGGAGCTGCTGGAGAAGTTGTTCACCGCCGCTACCGCCGATGAGCACGATTTTCTGCTGCGATTGCTGACCGGGGAGATGCGGCAGGGCGCGCTCACCGCGATTGTCGCCGAAGCGGTGGCCAAGGCGTTCGAGGTGCCGATCGAGTCGGTGCGGCGGGCACACATGCTGTCCGGGCGGCTACCGGTGACGGCGCTCGCGGCGTCGACCGGTGGGGTGGCGGCGCTGGACGCGTTCCGGCTGGAGGTGGGGCGGCCGATTCAGCCGATGCTCGCCTCGCCCGGTACCGCGCTGGATGAGGCGATGGCCGAATTCGACGGTGACGTGAGCGTCGAACACAAAATGGACGGCGCGCGAATTCAGGTGCATCGCGACGGGGAACAGGTGTGGGTATTCACCCGCACCCTGCGCGATATCACCAAGAGCGTGCCCGAATTGGTCGGCCTGGTGAAGGAACTCGACTGCACCAGCGTGGTGCTGGACGGGGAAACCTTGGCGCTCAACGATTCCGGTCGCCCGCGCCCGTTCCAGGAGACCATGTCCAGGTTCGGCGCGGCCACCGCGCAGGAATTGCTCCTGCACCCCTACTTCTTCGACTGCCTGCACCTGGACGGCCAGGATCTGCTGGACGCACCCCTGCGCGAGCGCCGTGCCGCGCTCACGAAAGTCGCTTGCGGACTGAGTATTCCGGCGCTCCTGGCCCCGGACGGGGAGGCCGCCGCCGAATACTTCGACGGTGCGCTGGCCGCCGGGCACGAGGGCATCATGATCAAAGCCCTGGACGCCCCGTACGCGGCGGGCCGCCGCGGCCGGGCCTGGCTCAAGATCAAGCCCACGCACACCCTGGACCTGGTGGTGCTGGGCGCGGAGTGGGGTTACGGCCGCCGCACCGGTTACCTGTCGAATCTGCATCTGGGCGCGCGCGATCCAGATGGTGGTGAGCCGATTATGGTCGGCAAGACCTTCAAGGGGCTCACCGATGCCCTATTGCATTGGCAGACAGCCGAATTCCCGCGTCACGAGCGCGAACGTGACGGCAATACCGTCTACCTGTGGCCGGAGTTGGTGGTCGAGATCGCCATCGACGGCGTCCAGGTGAGCCCCCGCTACCCGGGCGGCCTGGCCCTGCGCTTCGCTCGCGTGGTCCGCTACCGCCCCGACAAGGAACCCGCCCAGGCCGACACCATCGACACCCTGCGCGCCCTCCTACCTGAAACCCCCACGCCCGCACCGTGACATTCCCAGCCACTTCACAGCTGGATGGATGCGGACTCCGAGGTTGGCGGCGCACGATGCGTTTATCGAGCTCGAGCCTGGTGGTCGTCAGGTGACGGGGAATGGGCACTGCCACCGCGCTCCCACGCGGGTTCCGTTCCCCGTAGACCACGGTCCGGGTCTCGACGGTGGATTGCGCATGATCCACCTGTGCTGTCGGCGGCGTCCCGTCCCTCGCCGGGCGCCGTCGACGACACGAAATCCGTGGTTCAGTACTCGTATTCGCGATTCCCGGTGAGATTGGGCAGGCGCCGCCGGCCCGCCGCCAATTCGTCCGCCAGATGTTCGTAGGCGAGCGCGAGTTCGCTGAGTCGCGTCGCCGCCTCGTGCATGGTCTCGTCCGGTGCGCAGGCCAGTGTCAGGTATGCCAGCGCCGAGAATTGCGCCAGCCGATCCACCACGGTGCCGACCGTTTCGGTGTGCAGGTGGGCGTCGCGCGCGGCCTTGGGCAGTTCGAGGGCCACCCAGCGATCGATATCGAGGACCATGCGCGCCCGCTCGTGATCGATGAATCCGGTGGCCCCGGCCGCCGCTGTCAACCGCCGCTCGTGCAGATCCGCCAGTAGTCCCGCGCAGTGCAGTACCGGATGTCGATCTTCGGGAGGCAGGCCCCGGCAGGCTTGCAGCAGCAGATGTTTCGGCGGGAGCAAAGGCACGGCGGCCATACTGCTACGCGAATATCTCCGATTGGCAACGGTATTCGCCTGATCTGGCACTTCGCGGCATGACCGGGCGTGTCAGTTCAGCCGGTCGAGTACCCACCGGCCGACCGCGGGATCACGTGGCAGCTGCTGGTGCGACACCGCACCGGGGCGCAGATCCTGGATGAATTCGTTGCTGACACCGGGTTCGCCGATGGACGAGGCCGCGCCCGCCGGGGTGCTGGTGGTGTCGTCCCGGGTGGCCGGCACCGCGTACCGGACCCCGGGTTGTGCGATCGGACCGTCGTTCAGCGCGCGCATGAAATCCGATCCCGCCTCGAGGTCCGCGCAGGCTGTGCAGAAGACCGGCAGCAGGGTGGAATCGACGGTATTACGCACCGGCGGAACCAGATTCGCCACATCGGTGAGGCCGGTCAGGGTAGTGCCATGGGTGACGACCGCCGAGCGCCACGATGGCCTCGGCGGCGGTGCGAGCCATCCGGGAAACTCGGCGCATCGGATCCTCCGCTCTGTTGTGAACCAATTCAGTCGTGAACCATTTATTTCCTGACTATTGCTGTGCTGCAAGGGATTTCGGCTCAACTGGTGGGCAGTCCGACCATTCGCACCTCGCCGGTGAATTCGCCATACCCGATACTTTTGGTCCCGGCCCACAGCTGTTGCGCCATGATCGGCAATCGGGTGTGCACCGGTTCGACTATCTCCTGCTCGGTTTTGGCGAACGGGTCGTCGGCGAAGATGAAGAGCTTCGAGCCGAGCAATTGCCCGCGCTGGTCCGGCCGCAATCGGGTGCCGTTCACGAAAAGTCCGGGATCCCAGGCGTACAGCAGCTCCGGTGGCGAGTTCAGCGGTGCGGCATATCCGCCGGTGCTCCAGTAGGTGGGCGTGAAGCCCGCATTGCTGAGCGTGAAGCCTTGATCGGCAAGGGATTCGGGGCCGTTCTGGGTGCTGATCCAGGGCAGTGGGCCGTCGCCGCCGGTCCAGTAGTCGACAATGATCGAGCGGTCCACGGGGGTGTGTCCGCCGCGCGGGATTCCGTCATTCCACATGCGTGCGGTCTTCCCGTAGGAGCGCACGATTCCATTCGCCCAGTTGAAGGTGTCCGCGACCAGATCCTCGCCGATCTGCGGATAGCGGCTGTAATCGCTGATGTACTCGTCGCCGCCGATATGGAAATAGCGGCCGGGGAACAGCGGCAGGAATTCCCGGAGCAGGTCTTCGATGAGCGGGCGCGCACCGGGATCGGACAGGTCGATGCGGCCCTCGGCGGTGCCCGCGAGCAGTCCGTCGGTGGCGGCGTCGATCGGGTTGGTGACCACGGGATGCAGGGCGAGCTCCGGATGCGATTCGAGAATCCCGTTCATATGCCCCGGGAATCCGATCTCCGGCATTACCTCGATTCCGTAATCGGCTGCGTACGCGATGATTTCGGCGATCTCGGCCCGGCTGTAATGCTCCGGGGAGGTGACCTCGGGATGCGACCGGCTCTCCAGACGGAAGCCGTAGCGATCCGAGAAGTGCAGTTGAATGAGGTTCATCCGGTAGTACGCCATTTCCCGGATGCGCTGTTCGATCCAGTCGACGGTGAGATATTTGCGGCCCAGATCCAGCAGCAGCCCGCGCTCGCTGTAGTCCGGCCAGTCGGTCACCGTTCCGGTGGGCAGTGCGCCGGTCCGCGAAAACCATTGCAGCAGTGTCTGGGTCGCGTGGATCGCGCCCTCGGCGGTCCGCGCCGTCGCGGTGACGGTCGCACCGATATCGATGCGATACGACTCCGGTTGGTCGGGACCGGATTGGTCGATGCGCAGCACCAGATCGCCCGGACCGGGCGCGCCATCCCCCTCCGTTATGGTGCGACCGGCCTTGTTCAGGTCCGTCGCGAACCGTGCCGCAATGGGCGCGGCCGCACCGGAGGCCACTATGCGGGCCTGGTCCGGGAGGGTGAAACTCCCCGTGCCCGGCGCGAATTCGTGCACACTCGGCACCGTGATCGGCAGGGTCGCGTCCGCTTCCGCATATGCGCTGGGCGCGGTGGTCAGCAATGCCGCGCCCAGCGTGAGTGACAGGGCGACCGCGCCCAGCGCATGCGTGCGGCCGAGCGCGTGCAGCATCGGTGCGATGCCGCCGGTCCGTCGAATACTGCTGCGTGCCAACCGATTCACGCTCCGCTCACCGGAAGCTCCACCACCGAGGGCGAGCTGAGCACCACGGTGCTGCCCATCGGCGTGGAACTCTCGAACGGAATCGGATCCTGGGTGGTGACGGTGAGCGTCAACCGATGTCCGGGTGCGAGATTCCAGTAGGTCGGCGCGAGATCCCATTCCATGACATCAGGTGCGCCGGGCGTGAGGCCGTGCCGGGTGATGGGCCAGTAGCTGATGTTCTTACCGGTGCCGTCGGGGCTCTCGTCGTAGAGGATGCCGATCATGGTGAGATCCGGGCCGGCCGGTGCCGCCGTGATCCGCAGGTGCGGGCTGCCCGAGACGACCCCGCCGTTCGCGAAGGGTGCGGTACTCCACACGCCTGCCGCATTGCGGTCCACGGTGCCGAGCGGAATGGCCGGTGCCAGCCCGAGCTGCGCCAGCGAGCCGGTGACGTAGGGGACCGCGGCAACGGACGTGGTCGGCGCGGAAATCAGTGCCTGACTCCAGGATTCGCCCGAATCCGCGCCCATGACACCGCCACTCGGTGCGGACAGCGGTAGTTCGCGCCCGGCTGCCCGTGCCGCTTCGACCGAGGGGAAGTGCACGAATGCGCTGGGATCGGACAGCAGGCTCACCGTATTGGCCGGCTGGATATTCACCGCCGGCTCACCGTCGATGCCATTGTCGGCACCGTTCACATAGTGGTCGAGCCACCGAATTCCGGCATC
This sequence comes from Nocardia sp. SYP-A9097, assembly GCF_009649815.1. GTDB lineage: Bacteria > Actinomycetota > Actinomycetes > Mycobacteriales > Mycobacteriaceae > Nocardia. The sequence goes on along the minus strand of NZ_WJIC01000002.1, from coordinate 767,055 downwards.
CCAGATCGAATTTGGCAGTCCCGCAACACCTCCCGCGCCGCCGCCGGTGGAGTGGTCGCCCGGCACCACGTACAGCATCTTCGGCCCGGTCAGCTGGTCGAACATGTCATAGATCGGCCCCACCGGCAGCAGGCTGTCCTGCCAGTCGTGCGCCAGGAATACCGCTGTCCCATTGGCATTGAGATTGGGAATCGCGTTCGCGAGCAGATACCGGTTCGGCATGGCGTAGAAGGCGCCCGAATTGTGGTTCACGATCGCGTCCAGGCCGTACTTCACCAACTCGGGGCTGAATCGATTGGTCGCGACCCCGGCCAGTGCGAGCGCGACGGGCCCGCCGGTCTTCGGAGTCCCATTGGGCGACAGTGCTTCTCCGGCATCACCCGGAGGCGAATCGGCCACGATCGCCTTGATGCGCGGATCATGCGCGGCCGCGATCAGACTCATGCCCGCGCCGTACGAGCCGCCCGCGATGGCGATCCGCTCCGGGTCGATATTCAGATTGGCGATGGCCCAGTCGATAATGGCCGAGGCGTCCTCGGCATCCTTCTCACCGAACAGATCCACTTCGCCCCCGGACAGATACATGCCGCGCGCGGTGTATTCGATGGACACGAAGCCCTCGCCGCTGGCCAGCTTGTAGGCCGAACCGATACTGCCGACGGCGGGCATACCCCATCCGGACGGCTGCAGTACCAGCGAATTCCTATGTGCCGCAAGGTCCGGTGGCGCGGTGATGACCGCATTCATCATCACCCCGCCGGCCCCAGGAATGAACAGCGTCGTGGCCTGCGCGCCCGGCACCGGCACCGCCGAGGCGGGCGAAACCCAGAGCGCCCCGCCCGCGACGATCAGGGCCGCGGCCGCCACGCCCCCGAGTAGTCGACCGCGCATCCCCGGCCCTTTCATCGCAGGCTCGCCAGCAACTGACCCAGATTGTGCAGCAGCGACATCGGGGACATGACCAGGTAGCCGACGATTGTACCGAGCAGATCGGGTGCGGGAAGTTCATGCATGGGAAATCCTCTGAGACAGCGCACGCTTTTCGGTTTACCAGAGAGTAAGTGAGCGTTTCTGCTCTGTCTATACGAAAATCGATCATTAACAATCAGACGCCGAAAGCGCGAAAAAGCCCCGAAAACCCGATCCGATGGTCAGGCTCTCGGGGCTCGAAGTCAGACCAGGTCCACCCGGACGCCCGCCGCGCGCAAGGCCGCCACGGCATCGGGGTCGGCATCGGAGTCGGTGACCAGCACCTGGATCTGCTCGATCGGGCAGATACGGGCCAGCGCGGTGCGATGCAATTTGTCCGAGGTCGCTACCGCGATGACATGCCGTGCGCGCCGGACCATTTCGGCGTTCACCCCGGATTCGTCCAGGTGGGTGCATTGCGCTCCGCCCTCGACGGAGATGGCGTTCACGCCGAGAACTACTGTGTCCAAACGCAATTCGGCTAGCGAGCGTTCGGCCAGGGGGCCGTGCAGTTCGTAGGATTCGCGACGCGCCATGCCGCCCAGGCAGATGGTGCGCAGGTATGGGCGGAGTACGAGTTCGGCGGCGATGTTCAGGGCGTTGGTGACGATGGTGAGGCGCTCGTCGGTGGCGGTCGCGAGATCGGGGCGACCGGCCAGGGCGCGGGCGACCGCGGTGGTGGTGGTGCCGCCGTTCAATCCGACCACGGCGTGCGTATCGATAAGTCCCGCAGCGTGTTCGGCAATGCGCTGTTTGGCTTCGTCGCCACCCCGGTAGCGGGCGGGTAGGTCGTAGGCGACCGAGGTCGCTACGATTCCGCCGTGGGTCCGGGTGGCGAGCTGCTGTTCGGCGAGGGCGGTGAAGTCGCGCCGGACCGTGGCGGGGGATACACCGAGTCGTTCGGACGCCTCCTCCACCGAAAGTCGGCCGGCCTCGGCCAGCAGCTCCAGCAGGCGGTTCCAGCGCATGGGTCGGTCGGCCGCTGCGGTCATTTCACGCTTCCTGCGGTGAGACCGGCGACGAGACGTTTTTCGATAACTGCGAAGAGGATGACGACCGGCACGATACCGACCGTAGAGATGGCGAAGACGTATTGCCAAGCCGTGTCGTATTGGCCGATGAACTTCGTCAAGGCCACCGACAGTGGCTGGTTCTCCGGGGTGGTCAGGATCACCAGGCTGGCGGCGAATTCATTCCAGCAGGCCACCACCGTGAAAATGGTCGCGGTGACAATGCCGGGCCACACCAGCGGCAGGCTCACCCGGGTCAGAATCTGCCGGCGGCTCAGGCCGTCCAGCTGCGCGGCCTCCTCGATCTCCACCGGGACCGAGGCGAAGAAGCTATGGAGAATCCACACCGCGAAGGAGAGATTGAAGGCCGAGTTCACCAGAATCATGGCCAGCCAGGTGTCATTGATACCGAGCGTGAAGAACTCCCGGATCAGACCCGTCACCAGCACGGTGGGTTGCAGCATCTGGGTGATGAGCACCAACCCGAGGAAGGCGACGCGGCCCGGAAAACGCCGTCGCGCGGTGTAATACGCGGCCGGAATGGCAACGAGCAGCACCAGCAGCGTCGCACACGCGGAGATGACGATGGTGCTGACCATATTGAACGACAGCGGGGTCTCCGGGGTGTTCCACATGGTGGAGTAGTTGTCCGGATGCCATTGCCGCGGAAGGTAAGTCGGCGGAATATGCAGGATCTCCGCGCGCGATTTGAGCGAGCCCAGCACCATGACGCTGTAGGGGATGAGGAAGATCGCCGCCAGCAGCGCGCCGACTGCGGTCAGCTCCCAGCGACGTCGTTTCCGCCGGGGCGCAGTGGATTTCGCCACCGCGGTGGGAATCGGGCCGGTCGTCATGAATCCACCTGCTCGGTCGGGCGGACCACCTTCACATAGATCGCGATAATGACCACGATCAGCGCGAAGTTCAGCACGCTCATCGCCGCCGCGGTATCGACCTGCTGATTCTGCCGAATCAGCTTGAAGGTCAACGTGGTTGTGGTGTCCGCGGAGAATCCGGCGATGCTCCCGGTCAGCACCTGCAGAATCGGCAGCGAATTGAAGGCATTGATGATGTTGATAATGCTCGCGACGGCGATCGCCGGGCGCAGCTGCGGCAGTGTGAGATACCGGTAGCGCTGCCAGGAGTTCGCACCGTCCATGCGCCCGGCCTCGGATATCTCACTCGGAATCGATTGCAGCCCAGCCAGAATCGTGTACGTCGTGAATGGCACCGAGACGAAGACGCCGACCGCGATGGCCACCAGGAATGCCGGACCCGGCTGTTTGGTGAACCCGTACCCGCGATCGAGAACGCCGATATCGACCAGGAACCGGTTGGCGATACCGACATCCGGATCGAGCAGGTAATAGAAGATCGTCGTGGTCATCACCACGGACGCCGCCCACGGCACCAGCACCGCCATGCGCACCGCGGTACGGCCCGGGAAGTCCTTGTTCAGGAATTGCGCCAGCGCCGCGGAGAGCAACAGCGTCAAACCGACCACCGCGACCACCCACACCACGGTGTGCACCAGGATCGGGCCCAGCTCCGGAATCGTGAAAAGCCTGCGGTAGTTGGCGAATCCGGCCGGACCCTGGTCCTGCCCGTACGGGCTCAGTGCCCGGGTGCTGGTCCACAGCATGTAACCGGCGGGGAAGACCACAATGGCCGCGATCAGCACCAGGACCGGGCCAACCCACGGCAGGGCGGCCAGCCCTGCCGTGAATCGTGTTGCGCGCCTGCTCAACTCGCCGCCTGCGAGATCTTCTTCAGCACATCGGCGGGATTCGCGCCCTGCGCGATGGTGCCCATCTGCTGTTTGATCGCGCCCTGCACCGCACCCCACTTGGGGTTGTTGCTCGGGTAGAACTTGGCGACCGGCAGGGTGGCCGAGAAGATCTTCGTCACCGGATCATCGGCGAGCGCGCTGACCGCGCTCTTGGTGATGGGAATGAAATGCTCGTTCTTGACGAAGTCGGAGTACACATCCGCGGTGAAGAAGTAGTCGATGAACTTCTTGATCGCGTCCTGCTTCTTACCGTCCTTCTTGAACGCCATCAGATGATCGGCCACGCCGAGCGTGACGGGTGCGCCGGTCTCGGTGGGCGAGGGTGCGGTGGCGTACTTCAGGGCCGGGTTCTTCTCGCTGATCATGCCGATCACCGGCGGCAGGCCCTCGATCATGCCGATCTTGCCCTGAATGAAGGAGTTGATCACATCCTTGCGGTCGGTGGCGCCGGGATTCGGCTGTGTCACACCGGCATCGGCGATGGCCTGCATGGCCTTCACGCCGCTCAGGTTCTGCGGATTGTCGATGGTGAGGTTGCTGCCGTCGGACCAGTTGCCGCCCGCGCCGAACGTCCAGATGGAGGTTTCGCCCTGCGCCTCCTCGCTACCGAGGGGCAGGCCGTAACCGGAGACGCCGCCGCCCAGCGCCTGGATCTTCTTGGCGTCGTCGGTCAGCTCCGCCCAGGTTTTGGGCGGGGTGGTGATGCCCGCCTTCTCGAAGAGTTCGCTGTTGTAGAACAGCGTGCGGGTGGAGGCGAACAGCGGTAGCGCCCACTGGGTTCCGTCGATGGTGGCGTTCTGCGCGAAGGCGGGCTGCACATCGGCCAGGGTGGAATCGGAGGCGATCTCCTTCGCCGTATAGAGCAGCTTGTCCTTGGCGAAGGTGGAGTAGGCGTCGATATTGAGGATGTCCGGGGTGGTGGATTGCGACTGCAGTTTCGTGCGCACCACATCGTTGATGCTGTTCCAGGATTCGATCTGCAGGTCGACCTTGATATCCGGATTCTTCGTCTTGAATCCGGCGATCACCCCGTCCCACAGCGCCTTGGTGCCGTGCGCGCCATCGCTGTAGGAGGGCACCAGCAATTTGATGGTGTTCGGATCGTTGTCGTCCGAGCTCTTGGAACCGAAGCCACAGGAGGAGGCGGCGAGCACCGCCGCGGTGAGTACCGCTACGCCGGTGAGGGTCCGTTGGAGACGTCTTTTCACTTGTGGAACCTTTCGATACACACACCCGGGTCAAACGGTGGATGATGAGGTCGACCGGGTGATCGTTGTCGAATCTAACCCAGCCGTGATTGATTGTGACTACTTTGGCTGTAAATTTGACATGAACGATCACCGGGCGCACGCTGAGCTGGTGCTGCCCTCCGCCGAACAAACCCCAGCCACTCACCTCGCCACCGAGATCGCCTCCCAGCCCGACAATTGGGCACGGGCACAATCGATCGCCTCCCGAAATCGCGCGCTACTGCCCGGTATCGGTGAGCGCGTGGCCGCGATCGGTTGCGGTACATCGCTTTTCATGGCCCGCGCGTACGCGGCCCTGCGCGAGCGCGCCGGATACGGACCCACCGACGCCTGGCCCGCGGGGCAAATCCCCGGCGGCCGCCACTATGACCGGTATGTGGTGATCTGCCGCTCCGGCACCACCACCGAGGTGATCGACGCCCTGCGCGCCCTGCCCACCGAGATCCCGCGCACGATCATTTGCTCGAGCCCGGGCACACCCGTGCTCGCCCTGGGTGATTCGATCCTCATCGACGAGGTGGATGAGCGCTCGGTCGTGCAGACCCGATTCGCCACCACCACCCTCGCCATCCTGCGCTGGAGCCTGGGCGAAGACCTCACACCCGTGATCGCGCAGGCCCGCGAAGTGCTCGCGCAGGAGCCCGCCGCCGCGCTCGCCGCCGTGCGCTACGCCGACCAGATCACCTTCACCGGAATGGGATTCGCCGCCGCCCTGGCCGAGGAGGCCGCGCTCAAACTGCGCGAATCCTGCCAATCCTGGACCGAGTCCTATCTGGCCACCGAGTACCGGCACGGACCCATCAGCATTGCCGCACCCGGTCGCGCCGTCTGGGCGTTCGGCCCGCTGCTGCCCGGCTTCACCGCCGATATCGCCGCCACCGGCGCACACCTCGAACATCGCGAGATCGATCCGATGGCGGATCTGGTTCGGGTGCACCAGCTCTGCGTACTCCGTGCCGCCGATCTCGGGCTGGATCCCGATCATCCGCGTAGCCTGACTCGCTCAGTGGTTCTCGATTCCTGAGCAGTCCCAGTACCCCGAGTGGAGCCCGATCATGAACCTGCAACCCGTCATCGGACTCGGCGCGGACGCGCTGATACTCGGCTTGGACGTCGGCGGCACCACCATAAAAGCGGAGGTCACCGATGCCTCCGGTGCGGTGCTGACCGCCGGTGATGTGCCCACACCGCGCGGCGCGGCGGCCTTCGACGCCATGCTGGAGCTCGGAGATGTGCTGCTGGACAAGCTCTCCGAGACCGATCGGGCGCGGGTGCGACGGGCGGCGGTACTGCTGCCCGGCGTGGTCGACACGGTCGACTCCATCGCGGTGTTCAGCGCCAATATCGGCTGGCGCGATATCGAGGTGGGGTCGCGCTTCACCGACCGCTGGGGTATGCCGGTGCTGCTGGAACACGATGTCGCCGCCGCCGGATGGGCGGAGTGGCGGTTCGGCGCGGGCAATGACCGGGACACGGTGTGCGTGGTGATCATCGGCACCGGAATCAGCGGAACCCTGTCCGTCGGAGGGCGATTCGTGCGCGGCGGCATCGGCCAGGCCGGTGAGTACGGGCATATCGCGGTGCGCAGAGACGGTCTACCCTGCCCCTGCGGAAACACCGGCTGCGTGGAGACGGTGGCCTCGGCCGCCGCCATCGCCCGCGCCTACACCCGTCGCACGGGCATCGAATGCGACAGCGCCGCCACGGTCTTCGCCCGCCTCGAACACGACGAGGACGCCCGTGCCGTGGTGGCGGATGCCGTCGACGCGCTCGCCGAGGGTCTACTCGGCGTCATCCACGCCGTCTGCCCCGAACGCATCGTGCTCGGCGGCGGACTCGCGGGCGCGGGCGACGCCCTCGCCCACCCGCTGCGCCGCGCCCTCACCGACCGCCTCCGCGTAGTCCCCGTTCCCGAGGTCGTCATCGGAACCTTCGGCGCCCGAGCCGGACTCACCGGCGCGGCCCTCTTCGCCAGATACGGGGTGCTGGCATGACGGGGAGGATGCGCGGCTTCGTGCGCAACGACGGTGCGCGGAATTCGGCCGGAGAGCGGGCGGAGCAATGAGCCGATCGAGTCGGAGCCGGACACGCCGCAATGCCGAAGCGCAGGGTGAGACCGGTGGAGCGGCCGGTGGACCGGATTTCGGGGTCGACGCGGGAGTTCATATTCGCGGGCGGATCTTCTCCCCGAGCCACGTCGTCGAGGACGGAGTGGTCTCGGTGCTGGGCGAGCGGATCATCGCGGTGCGCACGAATGAGCAATGGGCGGTGACACATCCGGGCTCGGGGGAGCTGCCCTTCGAGGGAATGCTGCTACCGGGTCTGGTGGATATCCACGTGCACGGGGGTGCCGGGCATCGGTTCGACACGGTGGATCAGGCCGATGCCATCGGGGCGGCCGAGTACCACCGGTCGCGGGGGAGCACCACCGTGCTCGCCGGAATCGTCACCGCCGCACCCGAGGACATGCTGGCGCAGGCCGCGGCGCTGCGTGAGCTCGCCGAGAGCGGGGTGATCGGCGGGATCTACACCGAAGGCCCCTTCCTGTCCGAGAGTCGTTGCGGGGCACAGGATCCGCGCTATCTCGCCGATCCCGATCCGAAGTTCACCCTGCGACTGATCGAGGCGGCGGGCGGGCATCTGCGCATTATGACGCTCGCGCCCGAACGGGACGGATTCGAGCCCGTGGCCCGCCTGCTCACCGAGCACGGCGTCACGGTGTCGCTCGGCCACACCGACGCGGAATTCGGTGTCTTCCGAGATGCCATGCGGCCCAATGGGTTCGCCAGCTCGGTCGCCCACCTGGCCAATGGCATGCCGCCGATGCATCATCGCGCGGCGGGGCCGGTCGCCGCCGCGGTCGCGGCTGCCGCGCGCGGGTACGCCACGGTGGAACTCATCGGTGACGGCGTGCACGTCGATTCCGGCTTCGGCGCACTGGTTTTCGCCGCCGCACCCGACCGGGTAGCCCTCATCACCGATGCGATGGCCGCGGCGGGAATGCCGGACGGCAGCTATCACCTCGGCCCGCAAGAAGTGCAGGTCAGCGGTGGCATCGCCCGGGTGGCGAGCGGTTCCATCGCCGGTGGCACCGCGCATCTGCTGCAATGCCTGGCCTGGGCGGTGCGGGAATGCGATGTGTCCCTGGCGGATTCGGTGCGCGCGGCGACCATGACTCCGGCCCTGACCGCCGGGCTCACCGATATCGGGGATATCCGGCCGGGCGGTTTCGCCGACCTGATCGCCGTCGACGAGGATTTCGGATTGCGGCGCGTACTGCATCGCGGGAAGTGGTTGTCGTGATCCTCACCGTCACCATGAATCCGGCCTATGACCTGACCTATCGGCTGGACAGGTTCGAATACGGTGCGGTGCAACGTATTCCGGCAGTGGAACAGCGGGTGGGCGGTAAAGGGATCAATGTCGCGCGGGTACTGCGCGCACTCGGGCACGACACCGTGGCAATGGGATTCGCCGATACCGCGTTCGGTCGGGAAGCCGCCCGGGAAATGCCGGTCGATTTCGTCGAGGCGCTGCCGCGAGTGCGCCGCACCGTGGTCCTGAGCGAGGCCGACGGCACCACCACCGGATTGTGGGAACCCGGTGCGGCACTGCATGATCCGCGTGCGGCGGACCAGCTGAAGCAGCGGGTCGCGGAACGGCTGCCGCGGGCACGCGGCCTGGTCGTCTCGGGGTCGCTGCCCGGTGGAGTCGATCCGGCGCTGCCCGCCGAACTGGCCGAGCTGGCGGTGCGGGCGGATGTACCCGTCATCTGCGATGTGGACGGCGAAGCATTGCGCGCGGCCGCGAAGGTATGGGGCGTCGTCCTCATGCCCAATGACGATGAACTGTTCACACTCACGGGCGTCCGGCCGGATGATCCGAGCGAGCTGGTGGAATCGGTGCAGCACCTGCTGAAGTCGGGCGTCGCGGCGATCGTCGCCACGCGCGGCCGCGACGGTCTGGTCGGGGTGATCCGCGGTGCCGGTTGGGTCGTCGGCACGACCGAACAGATCACCGGAAACCCTACGGGTGCGGGCGATGCGGCCGCCGCCGCCCTCATTGCCGGCCTGGCGGCGCCACCTCGCGGCGCATCCGAACTCGACTGGCCCGCACTGCTCACCGATGTGGTCGCAACCTCCGCCGCCGCCGTGGCGCGACCGGTGGCGGGCGAAATCGACGACACCCTGCGGACCCGGCTCACCCCAACGATTCGGGTGATGCCGCTGCACACCTGGCTCTACTAGGAGAATTCATGCCACTCACCCCCATTCCGAGATTGATCGAGCTGGCTCGGCCGGGTGGTCTCGGCGCGTTCAATGTGATCACCCTCGAGCATGCCGAGGCGATTGCCGCAGCCGCGGAGACCATGGAAAGACCTGCGATTCTTCAGATTTCGGAGAATACGGTGAAGTATCACGGCGGGCTGAAGCCGCTGGCCCGCGCCTGCCTGCAGATCGCCGAAGACAGCTCGGCCGCGCTCGCGGTGCACCTGGACCACGCGACCGATATCGAGCTGATCAAGGAGGCGGTGGAGGTCGGGCTCATCTCCGTCATGTATGACGGCGCGGCCCTCGACTACGCCGAAAATGTCTCCGCCACTGCGGAAATCGCCCGCTGGTGTCACGATCGCGACGTGTTCGTGGAGGCCGAACTCGGCGAGGTCGGCGGTAAGAACGGCGCGCATGTGCCGGGTGTGCGTACCGATCCGCGGGAGGCGGTCGCCTTCGTCGCCGCGACCGGAGTGGACGCGCTCGCCGTGGCCGTCGGCTCGGTGCACGCCATGCAGACCCGCGCGGCGGCCCTGGACACCGAGCTGATTGCGAGTTTGGCGAAGGTCCTGGAGGTGCCGCTGGTATTGCATGGTTCCTCCGGCGTCCCTGATGACGGCCTGCGCGCGGCGGTCCGGCACGGCATGGTCAAGGTCAATATCGGTACCCGGCTGAATATCGCGCTGACCGAGGCGGTGCGGGTCGTGCTGGCCGCCGCGCCTGATTCGTCCGATCCGCGAAAGTATCTGGGCCCCGGCCGATTAGGTATGCGACGGGATGTGGAGCACCATCTGCGAGTACTCGGTACGCGCGTACTGCGAGCAGTACCGAACTGATCCCCGGCGGATTGCCGCCTTTGCGAACCTTTTCGCTGTCCATTCGTGAGGTTTGGGTCTTGCGCCCACTCTGCGGACGTGAACTAGTTGTACGGGTGATCCTCACCGTGACCATGAACCCCGCCTATGACATGACCTACCGGGTCGAGCATTTCGAGCGGGGCCGGGCACACCGGGTGCGGTCGGTGGATCAGCGGCTCGGCGGCCGCGGTATCAATGTGAATCGGGTGCTGAACCAACTGGGCAAATACGCCCGCGCCACCGGATTCTCGGACCATTCCTTCGCCGCCGCGGCCGAACTCGAAATGCCCGTCGACTTCGTACACGCGCTGCCCTGGGTCCGGCGCACCGTGGTGATCAGCGAATCCGATGACGGCACCGCCACCGCGCTGTGGGAACCCGGCCCGCGCATCTCCGAACCACACGCCGTCGACCAATTACGGGTGCGAGTGGCCGGGATGCTCTCCGATATGAGCGGCATGGTCATCGCGGGCTCCCTGCCCGGCGGCGTCGATCCCGGCCTGCCCGCCGACCTCGCGCGCACCGCCGTACGTGCGGGCGTACCCACCATCTGCGATCTGGACGGACCCGCCCTGGAACTCTCCGCGCGCGTACCGGGCATCATCCTCACCCCCAATATCGAAGAGCTGGAACGACTTACCGGCCGACCCGCCACCACGGTCCCGGAAATTCTCACCGCCGTCGACCCCCTGATCGCCGCTGGTGTCGGCGCGGTCATCGTCACCCGCGGCGGTGCGGGCATGGTCGCCGTCACCGGCACCCGCGCCTGGTCCGCCGCCCTCCCCGAACCCCTCGCGGGCAACCCCACCGGTGCCGGTGACGCCGCCGTGGCAGCCATTATCGCCGCCCTAGCCGCCGGCCCGAACCCCAACTGGCCCGCCCTGCTCACCGACGCCGTAGCCACCTCCGCCGCCGCGGTGGTCATCCCCGTCGCGGGCGAAATCGACCGAGTCCTGCGCGACCGCTTGACCCCCACCGTCCGAGTCACCGAACTCGAACCGGTCGCCGCCCGCCCTTGATCACACCTGTGGATGGTTGTGGATAAATGGCCCTTGGCACGGTCACCGAACGGCGTGTTATCGGATCCGCGCGGCGTGGCGGGGTAAATTCGGCGGGATGTCGGACCTGCGAGTGCCGCCCGAACAGGGGCCGGGCGTGGACGACACGTATCGGATGCCACGGGCGGTGCGTGCGGCGCAGGTGATCGCCGTGCTGCTGGCCTTGATCGGGTTGGTCTGTACGGCGTCTTCCGGATGGTTGCTGGGGAGTCGATCCGCTATTCAGACGGCGGTGCCGTTCGTGCCCGCCTGGCTGCTCGGCTTGGTGGCCTTGACCTTTCACTCCGTGGGGCAGTCGGTGCGAATCGGGGCGATTCTGCTGGCCGTGCTCAATATGTTGTGGACGGTGCCGTCCATTACCGATGGGCATCCGCCGGGACCGCTCGGGCCCATCGCCTCACTCGTGGTGATCGTGCTGCTGTTTCGCCGGGAGTCTCGCGACTGGTTCGAACCGTCGCCCTGGTGAGCGCCCGGTAACCGGATTCGACCGGCGACGGTAACACGGTCGAAATCCAGTCTGCCGATTCGCAATCTCGGTGCAATTCCCTGCTCCTATGGTGACCCTATGAGTTCGGAAGCCGGCCCAGTGAGTTCGGACGTTGCCGCCGGAGGAACAGGCATTCATATCAGCGGTCTGAGCAAGACCTTCCGATCCGGGCGACGCAGCGTAACCGCCCTGGACTCGGTCGAATTGCATACCGAGCAGGGCGCGTTCCTGTCATTGCTCGGCCCGTCCGGATGCGGGAAATCCACCATCCTGCGCATACTCGCCGGGCTCGACACCCCGAGCGCGGGCACCGCCCGCATCAATGGCGAGACACCGGCGGAACTGCGGCGCAGACATGAATTCGGCATCGCCTTCCAGGACTCGGCGCTATTGCCATGGCGCAGTGTGGAATCCAATATCAAACTGCCGTTGCAGGTCGCCGGGCTGCCCGCCGATCCGGGGCTGATCGCGGATCTGATCGCGCTGGTCGGGCTGGAAGGCTTCGAGAAGGCCAAACCCGCGCAGCTCTCCGGCGGTATGCGGCAACGGGTTTCGATCGCCCGCGCGCTGGTGGTGAAACCCAAGATCCTGCTGCTGGACGAACCCTTCGGCGCGCTCGACGATATGACCAGACAGCGACTGAACCTCGAACTACTGCGCATCTGGACCGAAAAGCCCGCCACCACACTGATGGTCACGCACGGCATCGCCGAAGCGGTCTTCCTCTCCGATGTGGTGGCCGTAATGAGCCCGCGCCCCGGGCGGGTGGTGGAGATGGTCGATATCGACCTACCGCGACCGCGCACGCCCGAGATGATGCGCACACCGGAGTTCCACAAGCTCTGCGATTATCTCTCCGAATTGTTGTTCGGGCGCACCGGCCACGGCGGGGTGGTGGCGGAATGACAAGCGTGGCAGTCGATTCCGTACACGAGGAGGCACGCAGCCTGCGCGGCGGCCTGACCGCGCTGCGCGGGCAACTGCGCATCTCCAAGCTCGGCGGGCTCGCGGGGATTGTCGTCCTGGTGGCGGCGTGGGCCGCGGCCGCGGCCCTGCACGTCGCCAATGGCACCGTGCCCGGGCCCTGGCAGGTACTGCACACCATGTACAGCGACGGCTGGTCGCTGTACGGTCCGAACTTCAAGGTGACGGCCTGGGGTGCGCTGCAGGGCTTCGCCTGGGGCAATGCGCTGGCCATCGTGCTCGCCCTGCTCGTGGTGCTGATCCCGCCGATCGAAATGCTCGTCACCCAGCTGGCCATTCTCAGCTACTGCACACCGCTGCTGGCGCTGGGCCCGATCATTCTGGTGGTCTTCGGCGGGCGCACCCCGACGGTATTCCTGGCCGCCATGTACTGCTTCTTCCCGACCATGGTCGGCGCGGTCTCCGGGCTGCGCTCGGCCGACGGGACCAGCCTGGATCTGGTGCGGGCGTACGGCGGTGGTCGCTGGCAGCGCATGCGCCGGGTACAACTCATCGCCGCACTGCCGAATACGCTGGCGGCGTTGAAGATCGCCGCACCGTCGGCCGTACTCGGCGCGATCATCGGCGAGTACCTCGGCGGCGTGGACAGCGGCATCGGCGTCGCACTGACCGCCGCGCAAACCGCATACAATGTGCCGCGCACCTGGGGTATGGCCCTGGCCGCCGCCGCACTCGCCGGACTCGGCTACGCGGTGGTCGCGCTGATCGCCCGCCTGGCCCTGCCCTGGACCCGAGCCGAGGTGCGATGAAAACCCTGCACATCCTGCGACCCATCGGCAAATTCCTACTGCCGCTGGTGGTTTCGCTCATCCTGCTGGTCGTGCTCTGGTACGGCTTCCTGCAGCTGTACCCACAGGTCGGCCTGGTCGGCAAGAGTCCCGGCGATGTCTGGACCTACCTGGTCACCGGCCCCACCTCCGGCACGGCCAGGAGCGCCATCTTCGCCGAAATGCGAATCACCCTGCGCGACGCCGGAATCGGCTTCATCGCGGGTCTGGGCGGCGCCCTGTTCGTGGCGGCCCTGTTCGTCGGCGTCCCTGCCATATCCCAGGCGTTCCTGCCCGTGGCCATGCTGCTGCGCTCGGTTCCCCTGGTGGCCCTCACCCCGATCATCGTCCTGGTCTTCGGCCGCGGCCTGCTCGGTGTCACCGTCATGGCCGCCATCGTGGTCTTCTTCCCGGCCCTGGTCATGATCATGACCGCCCTGCGCAACGCCCCCACCCAGGCCATGGAACTCGTTGCCGCCTACGGAGGTTCGCGCTGGACCGCCATGCGCATGGTCTCGGTTCCGGCCGCCCTGCCCTCGGTCTTCGCCGCCGCCCGAGTCTCGGTCCCCGGAGCCCTGATCGGCGCCCTGCTCGGCGAATGGCTGGGCAGCGGAACAGGATTGGGCGCGGGCCTGATCCGGGCCATCCCCACCTTCCAATACAACCGCCTCTGGGCCTCCATCGCCCTGGTAACCGTCGTCTCCGTCTTCGCCTACGCGGTGGTCGGCGTCCTGGAAAACCTGGTGCTGGCCCGCTTCGCCCCACAACAGGGCCGCGACTGAGACCTCACACCGCGACGCACAACAATCCGGCGGCGACCAGCTCCACCCCGCAGTAGAACCAGATGGGATAGAAGCCGACGGGCCGATCCAGTAGCCGGGAGATGATGCGCCCCAACGCCATTCCGCCCAGCGCGGCGGCCACCGCGATCACCGCGCCCCGGCGGATATCGCCGATATCGGCGGCGGCCACGCCGAGCAGGATCGCGACGGCAATGCCGAATCCGCCGTACACGGCCCGGATCTCGGAGCGCGCCACCGGCGTCTCGACGGCGATACCGAACGGCTTCGTCAGGGCTGCGGGGGCGGCCAGCGCGTAAACGCCCATGAGTAGGAAGAACATGGCTACGAGACTGATCAGGACGGAGCTCATCACCCGATCATCCGCGAGTTAGTTAACCTGGCGCACACAAATACGTCGGTCAAAGCAAAATAATTGAAACTGAAAGCCTTTAGATTCGGCGGATGAGTTCTTTGCGCCGGCCGGGTTCGGCCTCTCCGTTGTCCATGGATCGGCGATCCTTTCTTCGGTATGCGGGTTTGACGGCGGCGGTGGTTGCCGGAGGGTCACTGCTCGCCGCCTGTGGGAAAGATTCCTCGGGATCGGGAAATGGGACCACCGATGACGGGTCGAAGTACGGGACCGTCGCGGTGCAGTTGTCCTGGTTGAAGAACATCGAGTTCGCGGGGGAGTACTTCGCGGATTCGAAGGGGTACTTCAAGGACGCCGGATTCGGATCGGTGAATCTGGTCGCCGGTGGCGCCGCCAGCACCTCGGTGGAGGCCGGGCTGGGGACCGGCAAGATCTGGATCGGCATGTCCGCGCCGCAGACCACCGCGCCCGCGGTGCTGGAAGGGTTGAACGCCAAGATCGTCGGGGCCACCTATCAGAAGAATCCGTTCTGCATCGTCAGCTCGGCGGGCAAACCGATCAATTCGCCACAGGATATGAAGGGGCGCAAGATCGGTGTGCAGGACACCAATCAGCTCATTTTCAACGCGCTGCTCACCGCCAACGGTATGACGCCGAACGATGTCACCATCGTGCCCGCGCAATTCGATCCCACCCCGCTCGCCAACGGTGAGGTCGACGGCTGGGTCAGTTATGTGACCAATGAGCCGATCACGTTGGCGGCCAAGGGATTCGCCAATGCCAACTTCCTGTTCGCGGACTACGGGCTGCCGCTGACCGCCGAGACGCTCACCGTCAGCCAGCACACCATCGACAATGAGCGCGAGAAACTGAAGGCGTGGCTGGTCGCCGATATCAAGGGCTGGCGGGACGCGATCACGAATCCGGCCGAATCCGCGCGACTGGCCGTCGAGGTGTACGGCAAGGATCAGCGCCTGGACCTGGACGAGCAGACGAAGGAGGCGCGGGCGCAGAACACCCTCGTGGTATCACCGGAAACCCAGTTCAACGGGCTCTTCGTGATGTCCGACGAGCTGATCGCGCACAATATCGGCGCCCTGGGCAAGTCCAAGATCGATATCAAGGCCGACAAGCTGTTCGATATGTCGATCCTCAAAGAGGTCTACACCGAGTACCCCGAATTGAAAGCGGCCTGATCGAACTACGACACCAGCGTCGAGCGATGATGCGGCGAGTCGCCCAGACTCGACAGCGGCTCGGCGGTGGTGCCGTTTCGATAGGCCAGTAACTCCGCGGCGATGGATACCGCGGTCTCGGCGGGGGTGCGCGCCCCCAGATCCAGCCCCGCCGGAGCGTGCAGTCGCGACAGTGTCTCGTCGTCGAAACCGCCCGCCTGCAGGGCTTCCATTCGATGTGCGTTCGCGGCCCGGGATCCCAGCGCGGCAAGGAATCCCAGGCTGGGTAGTCGCAAAGCGATTGTCAGCAACGGGATTTCGAACTTAGCGTCATGCGACAGCACCACAACCGCTGTGCTGGAATCGATTTCACCCGCCGCCGCGATGGTGTTCAGATAGCGGTGCGGCCAATCCACCACCACCTCGCACCCGGGGTAGGCGTCGGCATTGGCGAAGGTCGCCCGAGCATCACACACCGTCACCCGATAGCCCAGTAGTCGTGCCTGGATGGCCAGCGCACCCGCGATCGCGTTGGCGCCCACAATGATCAGCCGCGGCGGCCGGGTGAACGAGGAGACGAACACATCCGAATCCGGCAGTGACACCAGCTCGGTGCCGTGCTTGCGATCGGTGATCAAATGCTGGCCGATCACATCCGGATCCGAATGCCACACCACGGTGAAAACGGTGACCTGCCGCTGCGCCATCATATCGGCCGCCACATCCGGGAATTCGGGAAAATGCCTGCGCGAGAACGGTTCCGTGAAGACATCCAGGGTGCCGCCGCAATCCATTCCGGCATCCAGACCGCTCCCGGGAGTGAAACGGTTCAGCCCCCGGCGGCCGGTGCGCGCCGCCTCCACCGCGGCCTCGTAGGCGGCGGCCTCCGCACAACCCGCGGATACCGAGCCGAACGCCCGGCCCTCCGCATCGACCACCATGGCCGCGCCGATCGGAAGGGGAGTGGCACCGACAGTTCGCACCAGGGTGGCAAGTCCGCCGGTCCGCCCGCTGTGCCATACCCGTAGAAGGTCGTCGACGATATCGCGCATCACAAGCTCCCGATCACCGCGTGCCGCACGGGTAGTCCCGATCGATCCCCGTCGCAAGGTCATCACACGTGACGCACACCATATCCGCTCTTCCTTGTAAATAAGTCCCCGCCCCATAATTTCCCGTCGCATTCGCCAGCACGTCGGCCCAATGCCCCCGGCCCAATACCACCGGATGGCCCGGAACATTCCCGAAGAACGCACGCGCCAAACCACTCTCGGCGGCTTGTGCGGCATCTATCACCCGGCGCACCACATCCGGACCGACATCGGGGGTGTCCACCGGCATGATCGCGACATACTCCGGGGGTGCGTCCCCAACGCCGGCCACCGCGGCCAATCCCGCGCGCAGCGAAGCGCTCACACCGGTTGCCCAATCCGCCGCCCATACCGGATGCGCACCCGGCGGGACGGGAATGCGAGGGGTTTGCGACACCAGCCACGTTGGGGCAGAACCGGTTTCCCCCGCCGGGATGGCCGGACCGGTCGCCCCCAGCACCACGAAGACCCGTGCACAGCCGCCCTCGCGCAGCGCACGCACCGCCGCACGCAGCCACGCACCGTTCTCGGCCAGGGCTTTCGGCATGCCATAGCGGGTGCCGGCACCTGCCGCCAGCACCATGCCATCGCAGCGTTCGGGGGTCATGCAGGGCAGGTTAGCCGCGCGCGCTGATCTTCGCCCCTCGAGTGGCGGGGGCGATTGCCATAGCCGATGCTGGAGGTGATGACGGAGAACCGGATCGGACTCGACGAATTCGCCGCCCTCCCCGAGGCGGCCGCGGTGGAACTACTGCTGACCTGCTGCTCCGCACCCGCCTGGGCGCATGCCGTGGCCGCGCGCCGCCCCTTCGCGAGCATCGAGGAACTACTGCGCGCCGCCGACACCGAACTCGGCGAAATCTCCGAAACCGAGATCGACCGCGGACTCGCCGGACACCCCCGCATCGGCGACCGGCCGGACAGCGCCGACTCCGCGCGCGAACAAGCCGGTATGGCCGGCGCCGATCACGAGATACGTGCCGCGATCGCCACCGGAAACCGCGAATACGAGGCAAAATTCGGACATGTGTATCTGGTGTGCGCCACCGGGCAATCACCGCGGCAGTTGCTGACCATGCTCACCGCTCGTCTCGGGAACGACCCGGCCATCGAAAGGCGCATCGTGCGAGAGGAATTGGCGAAGATCAACCGCATTCGGCTACGGCGACTGGTGGATTCGGGAGACGCCGCATGAGCTCCCTGAGCACCCATGTCCTGGACGCCGTCCACGGTGCACCCGCTGCCGGGGTCACCGTGACGCTGTTCGATTGGGCGGGAACCGAATTGGCGTCCGGCAGCACGGATGCCGACGGCCGGATCGGGGCGCTCGCCGAGGTGGCCGCCGGTGACTACCGGCTGCGCTTCGACACCGGCGGCTACTTCACCGCGCAGGGCGTCGACGCCTTCTACCCCGAGGTCACCATCGCCTTCGCCGTCACCGGGGAGCGGCACTACCACGTGCCACTGCTGCTCTCCCCCTTCGCCTACTCCACCTACCGAGGTAGTTGACCCATGAGCGACGCAGCGGAACCGGGCAACCTGATCATCGAAGGCTGCGCCATCGCCACCGTGAACGCGGCGGGCACCGAATACCGCGACGGACATATCCTGGTGCGCGGCAACCGAATCGAGGCCGTGGGACCCGGACCCGCACCCGAGACGCCCGGCGCCACCCGTATCGACGGCCGCGGCTGCCTGCTCACACCCGGCCTGGTCAATACCCACCACCACCTCTACCAGTGGGTCACCCGCGGCCTGGTGCCCGATGCCACGCTCTTCGAATGGCTCACCACGCTGTACCCCATCTGGGCGGGTATCGACGCGGACGCCACCCGCATCGCCGCCACCGGCGGCCTCGCCGCGCTGGCACGCAGCGGCTGCACCACGACCACCGACCACCACTACGTCTTCCCGCGCGACGCCGGTGACCTGCTGGCCGCCGAAATCGACGCCGCCGCACAGGTCGGGCTGCGCTTCCATCCCTGCCGCGGCTCCATGGACCTGGGCCGCAGCGCGGGCGGCCTACCGCCGGACTCGGTGATCGAAACCCTCGACGACATCCTCACCGCCAGCGCCGAGGCGGTGGCGCGCTACCACGACACCTCCTTCGACTCCATGCTGCGCATCGCGCTCGCACCGTGCTCACCGTTCTCGGTCTCCGCCGACCTGCTGCGCGAATCAGCCGTGCTGGCAAGGGAACTCGGCGTTCGACTGCATACGCACGTCGCCGAAACCCTCGACGAAGAGGAGTACTGCCGCGCCACCCACGGCGTCACCCCCGCCGAATACCTGGAGAAACTCGGCTGGATCGGACCCGATGTGTGGTGGGCGCACGCCATCCACCTCGACGACACCGCTATCGGCACCATGGCGCGCAGCGGCACCGGAGCCGCGCACTGCCCCACCTCCAACAGTCGTCTCGGCGCGGGGATCGCCCGCACCGCCGACCTGCTCGCCGCCGGAGTCGCGGTCGGACTCGGTGTGGACGGCGCGGCCAGCAATGAGGCCAGCTCCCTCATCGAGGAACCCCGCAACGCGCTCTTTCTCGCCCGGCAGCGTGGAGGACCCCAATCCCTGTCCGTCCGAACGGCTCTCGATATGGCGACCATGGGCGGTGCGCGAATTCTCGGCCGTGCCGATGAAATCGGCTCGCTCGAACCAGGAAAACTCGCCGACTTCGCCCTCTGGGACCTGTCCACCCCCGCCCACGCGGGCATCGAAGACCCCATTACCGCCCTCATTCTCGGCTCCGCCCCGCCACTCGCCGCGCTGGTGGTGAACGGGCGAATCATTGTGCGCCACGGTGAAATTCAGACCATCGACGAGGAGGCCGCCGGCCGCGATGTCGCGCGCACGCAGGCCGCGCTGGTCGCCAAGGCCGGGTAGCGGGAGCCGGTCAGACCGTCACCCCCAAGGCCAGCAGATCCTCACGCACCTGCTCCGGAATGCGGACCTGGTTCCGCGCACACCGCAGCACCGCCTGCTCGAGCTCCACCCGGACCTGCTCGGCGATCCTGACCCCCATGCTCTGGTAGCGGGCCAGCGCCTTACCCAGGAAATCGCAGACCCGCCACTGGGGTCCGACCTCGGACACCAGACCGGCCAGCGCACGCAGCGCATCTGCCTCACCGTGCGGATCACGATTGCGCCGGGCGATATCCATCGAATCGGCGAAGAACTCCTGTGCCGCATCGAGATCGCGCACATCGCACGCTATCTGCCCCAACCCCCGCAACGCATCGGCCTCCAGCAGCGCATCGGCCATCTCGACGGCGATACCGTGCGCATCGGCCAATTGCGCCCGCGCGATATCCAAATCCCCGGTGTCCCTGGTGATCAGGCCCAACCCCCACAGCGACCAGCCGAGACTGTAGCGGTCGCCGATCTGCCCGGCGATCCCCAGCGCCGCCAGATAGTAGTCGTGCGCGGTCTCCCGCTCGCCCCGCGTGCGCTCGAGATGGCCCAGCCCACGCAGATTGCTCCCCTCGAATTTCGGATTCTCCAGCAGCCGGGCGATGGCCAGCGCGTCGAGATAGGCGCGGCTGGCCGGATGGTAATCCCCGATATGCCGGGTGACCTCGGCATAACCCCACAGTGCGCAGGCGGTCCGGAGCTGATCCCCGAGCCGGACCGCGATCGTGCGCGCCTCCTCGAAACACTTTGCGGCAGTGTCGTAATCGCAGGCCCGGCGGTGCACGGTGCCCAGCTCGTACAGGATGTCGCACTCGGTCAGCCGATCCCCGCGCCCGCGCGTGCTGTCCAAGGCGCGCACGAACAGCCAGCGCGCATCCGACCAGTACCCCAGCGTCGACAGATGCGAACCGAGTAGGCGCGCCAATTCACCGAAGTCCGAACCCGAACCCGCCACCCTGATGCAGCCCAACAGCATCTCCCGCTCGGTGGTCAGCCAATCGCGGGCCGCCGCGGCCACCGGATCCGTATCCCGCGGCGACGGCGTCGGAAAGCTCCCCGCTATATCGAACGGCCGCGGCACACCCGCCTGCCGGGCAATGCCGAGACAGTGCCGCACCAGCCGAGCCATGGCCGCGGCACGCTCGCTCGACGTATCCTCCAGATCGGCCTGAGCGCGCGAAAACAGCCGTGTCACATCATGAATGCGATACCGCACCGGTCCCACCGGCCGCGTGGGCCGCGGCTCCCGGGTCGGCGCGCTCGGCTCCGGCAGCCGCTTCGCGCGATCCAGAAAACCCACCTCGGAGATGCGGTGTATGAACGTCCCCGCCGTCGGCTCCGAGACCGCGGCCATCGGCGCGAGCGTGCCCGAGGTGATCTCCGGACCCGGAAACCAGCCGAGCAACCGCACCACCCGGCGCAGCTCCGGGTCGGGCAGCCGCTGATAAGACAATTCGAATGCGGCGCGCAGGGTTTCACCCTCCGCGGCGAAGCGGTCCAGAATGTGATCGGCCACCGACTCCGCCGCCCGATCATCCGGGGCCTGCCGCAAACCCTCTGCCAGACTGTCGAATTCGGCTGCCAGGGCCGCCAGCATATCCTCGCCACCGTGCGCGATCTGCCCGGCGATCAACCGGATCGCGAGCGGTAGCCGGCCCGCCGTATCCAGAATCCGCCGCACCGCGCCGACATCGTAATCCGCCGGCAGATGGCTCAATTCGAGGAAGAACTCCTCCGCCTCGGCCATGGTCATCGGATCCAGCTGCAGTGGTGCGGCCGCACCGGCCAGACCGGTCAACCGCCGCCGACTGGTAATGATCACCAGACAATCCCGCGCGCCCGGCAGCAGCGGCAGCACATGCCGGCTGTCCAGCGCGTTGTCGAACACGATCAGGAGCCGGTGCCCGCGTATCTCGTCGCGCCAGCGATGCCCGCGCCGCTCCGCACCACTGTCGATGGTCTCCGGTGCCACACCGATCTTCAACAGCAACTGCTCCAGCACATCCGCCGCGGTGCGTGGGGTCCGACCGGCGGTGTGGCCGTGCAGATCCTCCCAGATCAGACCGTCGGGATAGCGATCGGCGTGCGCATCCACCACGCACCGCACCAGCGCCGTCTTCCCGATACCCGCCAGCCCGTTCACCACATGCACCGCGGGCCCGCCATTTTCGAGATGCCGCTCGATCCGCTGCCGTAACTCCGCCACCTGCCGCTCGCGCCCCACGAACGGAATCATCTCGCCGGGCACCGCACCGCCCGCCATCCGCGGCAGCGTTGTACACCGCCGTGCCAGTTCGGTACGGAAAGCCACCCGATCCGTCCGGGGCATACAGTCCAGATCCGCGGTGTCCACCAACTGATCCCAACTGGTCCGATAGATGGTGGCCAGTATGCGCAGCGCATCCACCGTCGGCCGCGGCCGACTCCGACTCGCCCCCCGCAACCCCGGCCACGACTCGTACTCCGAAATCCGCGCCGCCTTCATCGGCGCGGAAGCCTTCCCCATCAGCCGATTGAACTCCTCCGCCACCTCCTGCTGAGTGAACTCGTTCGCCAGCCGCCAAGCCTTCCGCGGCCGACACCCCCGCTGCCGCAACTCCGCCGCCAACGGCTCCAGTAACTCGTTCTCCCGCAACCCCGTTCGGCGTAGAATCCCACGCAGTTGCTTTCGTGTATCGGCTCCGACATCACGCCCATGATCATCCGAGCCGTCGGATTCACCGTTTCGTGACACGGTGCGCCTCCTGTATCCAGCGAGCACCCGTATTCGGCCGCCGTCACTGGGATATTTCCTTGGTACCGCGCCGATTTCGCCTGGTCAAGGAAGCGTGACATGCCAAGAAATCCCGAGAACCGCTGGGATTCAAGGTGAACGGCCGAATCGCGACCATTGATTCATCAACCGGATCCGGATTGGGGACAGATCCAGGCGGCGGTAAAGGAATGGATCAATGACGAAAACTGATTCAGGCTGGCTCATTATCGGCAAAGGGGCTCACGAGGCGGCCTTTCGGATCGATGAGCCGGGCCCGCACCAGGGGCTGTGGGTGCTGTCGTACCTGCCGGCCCGTCTGTTGACGCGCGAACAGGCGGTGGCGGGGGTGGCGCTGGCCGAGATGATTATCGGTGGATTCGACAGGCCCACTGGGGAATTCGAGGGGGAGAATGCCGAGATGCACGCCGAGGTGCTCGGGCTTTCGCTCGTCGATGTGATGTGCAAGCTCGCGCTGCGCGATCCGGAGACGAGGCGGGAAGCGCAGCGGCGCTGCGATTCTCAGCGTGGGGTGCGGCGTCATCCCGGGCATGACGGATACGGGGTGAACCGATGATCTTCGATGTCGGACCATTCGTCTTCGTGGTGCCCGTGCCGCGACTGCACTCCGGGCTGTTCGCCGTGGCGTTCCTCGGAATGCTGGGCTTGACGGTATTCGTGATCATGGTGATCTCGGCCAGTTGCGGGGCATACGAGAAATCCATCGAACCCGGCTCCGTACCGCCCACGCAGACCCAGGTGGCGATTCAGTGCGCTCCGATCTGCCTCCCGGCGACGGATACGAATCGGACATCATCGCCGCTGGGTCCTTACGAAGAGTAACCATTACGAAACAGGCGCGGGGGTGGTCGCAATCTCCGCGCAACTCGTGGCTCGTAGGGTGGAGGGCAGGTCGTGACCGGCTGGCGCGGGGACGGCCCCGCAGGTGAGAGCGGGTGATGGCGATGGATTTGGATACGGTTCGGGAACTGGTGGTGGCCCGCGACCGGGCCGATCTGGATGGGCTGGGGGAGGGGACGGCCATATTGGCCGGGGGGACCTGGCTGTACTCCGAACCGCAGCAGCGGGTGCGGCGGCTGATCGATATCACCGAACTCGGCTGGACCGCGCTCACCATTGACAATGCAGGGCTGGAAATCGCCGCCACCTGCACACTCGCCGAATTGGCGGCGGGGGAATACCCGGCCGCGTGGAATGCGACGCGGCTGTTCGCGCAGGGGTGCGGGGCACTGGTCGCCTCGCACAAGATACGGCGGACCGCGACCGTGGGCGGGAATATCTGCCTGGCCCTGCCCGCGGGCGCGGTGCTGGCGGCCTTGACGGCGCTGGGCGGCTTCGGACTGGTGTGGGGGCCGCGCGGAGATCAGTGGATTCCCCTGTCGCACTTCGTGACCGGAGCGGGGGAGACGGTGCTGCTGCCCGGGGAGGTACTGCGGGCCGTACGGATTCCGGAGTCGAATCTGAGCTCGCGCACCGCATTCCGCAAGATCTCGCTCGCGCCACTGGGGCGTTCGGGGTCCGTCGTCATGGGGCGGCTCGATGCGGACGGCGGCTGCGTGATCACCATCAGTGCCGCCACCACACGACCCACGGTGCTGGAATTCAGCTCGCTACCGAGTGTTGGCGAACTATCGGCAATCGTGCTGGGACTGGATCCCGGCGTCTGGTACGACGACCCGCACGGCGCCCCCGACTGGCGCCGGCACGTGAGCGGGGTGCTCGCCGCCGAGATCGCCAGGGAACTGGCGGGAGGACGGTCATGAAATTTCGCGTCGACGGTGAAACCGTCGAAACCCCCACGCGCCCAGGGCAATGCCTGCGCACCCTACTGCGCGAGACCGGCCACCAAGCTCCGAAGAAGGGCTGCGACGCCGGAGACTGCGGCGCATGCACCGTACTGGTCGACGGCGCCGCCATCCACTCCTGCGTCTACCCGGCCCACCGCGCCGCGGACCGCACCATCACCACCGCCGCCGGGCTCGGCACGCCCGCGGATCCGACGCCGATACAGCGGCGGTTCGTCGACAATGCCGCGTTCCAATGCGGCTTCTGCACCGCCGGAATGATCGTCACCGCCACCGAACTGGAGCGCACCGGCGAACTCGATCCGGCCGCCCTGCCCGAAAACCTCAAAGGCAATCTCTGCCGCTGCACCGGCTACCGCGCCATCACCGAGGCCCTCACCGACTCGTGTTCGAATGGCTCGGCGGACGCGCCCGGAGCACGCTGCGGCGGTGCGGGCGCCGGAGTCGGCGCACTCGCCGGAGACCGCATCGTCCGAGGCGCGGAGCCGTTCACCATGGATATCGGTATGGCCGAACAGGATCCGGGGAAGCTGCCACCGGAAGGGATATTGCATCTGGAAGTGGCGCGCAGCCCGCACGCACACGCACGGATCATCGCGATCGAAACCGCTGCGGCAGCGGCGATCCCGGGTGTGCGGGCGATACTGACCTACGAGGACGCACCGGAACAGCTGTATTCGACAGCGCGCCACCAGATCCGGGAGGACGATCCGGACGACACACTCATCCTCGATCGGGTGGTGCGGTTCAAAGGCCAGCGCGTGGCCGCCGTGGTAGCCGATTCGCTCGCCGCCGCCCGGGCGGGCTGCCGGGCGCTCGTCATCGAATATGAGCTCCTGCCGGCGGTTTTCGACCCGCAAGAGGCGCTCGCGGCAGGCGCGCCGCTACTGCACGCGGACAAACCCACCGAATCCCGAATCGCCGATGCCGGGCGCAATGTGGTCGCCGAGGTGCACGGCCGGGTCGGCGATGTCACCGCCGGGCTCAGCGCCGCCGTCGAAGTGGTGCAGGGGGTCTGGGAGACACATCGGGTACAGCACGTGCACCTGGAAACCCACGGCAGCATCGGCTGGCTGGACGCCGACGGCCGCCTCGTATTGCGCACCAGCACCCAGGTCCCATTCCTGGTGCGTAATGAAGTGTGCCGCCTGTTCGGCCTGGACCACGACGTCGTGCGGGTATTCGCCGCGCGCGTCGGCGGCGGATTCGGCGGCAAACAGGAGATGTTCACCGAAGACCTGGTCGCCCTCGCAGTACTGCGCACCGGACTACCGGTGCAATACGAGCTCACCCGAACCGACGAATTCCTGACCACCTGTAGACATCCCATGCGTGTACAGGTCACCGCCGGGGCCGACGCCGACGGCAGGCTCACCGCACTCGCGGTCGATGTGCTCGTCGATGCCGGCGCCTACGGAAACCACAGTGCCGGAGTGCTTTTCCACGGTGTCGGCGAATCCGTCGCCATCTATCGCTGCGCGCACAAACGCGTCGACGGCCGCGCGGTGTACACCAATAACGTGCCCTCGGGCGCCTTCCGCGGCTACGGCCTGGGCCAGGTGATGTTCGGCGTCGAATCCGCCCTCGACGAACTCGCACGGCGAATCGGCCTGGACCCCTTCGAATTCCGCCGCCGCAATGTGGTGCGCCCCGGCGATGAACTCATCGGCGGCGCCGGGCATGCCGAACCCGACCTCACCATTGTCAGCTACGGCCTCGACCAGTGCCTGGACCTCGCCGAACAGGCCCTGCGCCGCGGCAATGGCGTGACCGCGCCCGGCCCGGACTGGCTGATCGGCGAGGGTATGGCCCCCGCCATGATCGCGACCGTCCCGCCGCGCGGCCACAGCGCGACCGCGCATGCCACCCTGCTGGCCGACGGAACCATCGAATTACGGGTGGGTACAGCGGAATTCGGCAATGGAACCACCACCGTGCATGCCCAGATCGCCGCCACCGTGCTGGGCACCGACTCCGGGCAGGTCACCGTCAAGCATGCCGATACCGATGTAACCGCCCACGACACAGGTGCTTTCGGGTCAACCGGCATCACGGTCGGAGGTAGAGCCACGCATGCGGCCTGTGAAGAACTCCGTACCCTCGTGCTGCGCCGGGCGGTCGCCCGCACCGGTCTGCCCGCCACCCTGCACACCCTCGAACCCGGCGGCGTGCGCGTCCAAGGCCGATTACTCACCGCCGCACAACTTGTCGCCGACGGCGAACTCACCGCCACCGCCACCCACGACGGCACACCCCGCTCGGTCGCCTTCAATGTGCACGCCTTCCGGGTCGCGGTACACCCGAACACCGGTGAAATCCGCATCCTGCAATCGGTGCAGGCCGCCGACGCGGGCACGGTACTCAACCCCGTCCAATGTCGCGGTCAGGTGGAAGGCGGTGTGGCCCAGGCCATCGGCAGCGCCCTCTACGAGAACATCCACACTCACGATGGCGACGTGACGACGAAAACCCTTCGCCATTACCATATTCCGCAATTCTCGGATATCCCGCCCACCGAGGCCCTGTTTGCCGAAACCGCCGATCCGCTGGGCCCGCTCGGCGCGAAATCCATGAGCGAATCCCCCTACAACCCGGTCGCCCCGGCCCTGGCCAATGCCGTCCGCGACGCCATAGGCGTTCGCCCGCACCGGCTTCCGATGAGCGCTGATCGCGTCTGGCGTCTGCTCCAGGACACACCTGCGCAGGTTGTGAACCTGTCGTCCGGAAGGTGACAGCACGACCGCGGCCCCGCACCTCAGGTGCGGGGCCGCCGGAATTCCGGTAGGTCAGAACAGTGCGATAGCGATGCCGAGGGCGGCCAGGGCGATGCCCTGCAAGCCGACCCGGTACGGCAGGATGCTGTCCCACTTATCCTGCAGCGCACGGGCATTCGCGGGGATCACACCGGACTTGGCGGCCGCGGTCTGTGCGGTATTGACCGGCTTGGCGACCCGGACATAGAAGCCGAGCCAGCTCACCAGGGCGATGACCGCGACCCCCGCCGCGACAGCCGCGCCGATATGGCCGCCGGCCACGGCGACCACGGTGGTCAGCACCGCGGTGATGATGCCGCCCGCACCGAAGATCGGCATCCGCTTATCGCCGTAGTAATGCCCCCAGCCGGCGGCGATCGTCACGGCGGCGTCATCGAGGTGCTTGTTGACCGATCGGGTGATGGCGGTGGCGCAGATATCGGTGCCGTAGACCGCGCCATTGGCGAGAACGGCGAGGATGGCGAGGATCTGGCCGGTGGTGGTGAGCATTTCGGTGCCTCTTCCGATTGAAATCTAGCATCGCTAGGAACTGAAGCAACCATAACAGTGGCGCTACTAGCTTGTCTAGCGTTGCTAGATTTCAATCCGGAAAGCCGCTCCGATCAGCCGAAGAGATTGCGCACGAACGGAACCGAGTCCACCAGCGAGGCATTCACCGTGCCATCGTGATTGGTCGGATACGTGTGCAGCGCGACCGGCTGGCCGTTCGCCTGCAGCTTGGCCGCGAACGTCAGCGTCGCCGGGGTGATCACATCGGTGTCCAACAGCCCCTGGCCCATGAAAAGTGGCTTGTCATAACCCGATTCGGGCAGCCCCATCACCCGCGTGAGCACACCCTGCAAATCCGGAAGCTGCGCCAGCGGACGCGCGAACAGGTCGCCGACCACCACATTGTTCGCGGTCAACTCCTCACCGAGCGAGTCCAGGCACGAGGTATTGGCATGGTCCAGCCAGTACCGCCCCGAATCATTGAGATACGACTCGATATTCAGGTCCGGATACGTCGTACGCAGGCCGTTCAGGATGTACAGCACATACCCGGTGGTGTGCGCGGGCAGCTTGATCGGCGGCACGCCCGGCCCCAGCGGCAGCATGATGTCCTCGATATACGCCGGTACGCCCGTTCCGACCGCGCCCCGGTAATCGAGTCCCGGTCCGCCGAATTCGGTCGCGTAGCGCGCGGTGAAGACCGCCGCACCACCACCCTGCGACTGGCCGACCACCACCCACTTATGCGACAGCGAGGAGTAATGGCCGGTCGCGGCCTTGACCGCGTCCACGACGTTATGTGCCTCGACCGTGCCATTGAGGTACGGATGATCGCCCGGCGTCCCCAATCCGGCATAGTCGGCGGCCACGATCGCGTACCCCTGCTTCAGCCACGTTCCCAGGTAGGCCCAGTCCCGTTCGCGCGCAGCCGGTCCGGCGATCGAGTACGCGCAGTCGTCACCCAGTCCCACGGTGCCGTGCGCCCAGGCGATGACCGGCCAGCCGCCTGTGGGCGCCTCACCGGGCGGGAAGTAAACCGCGGCACTGGTGGTTGTGGGCTGGTCGTTCGCGGTGGTGCTGCCGTAGAGAATTCGCTCCCCCCGCGCCGATCCGGGCAGGGTCGCGGCCGGTGCGAGCGGCTCGGCCGAGCTCACCGTGCCGATCTCGGCGGCGGGCTCGGCGGTGGCGCTCGGAGCGCTGACCAGTGCCGCGATCGAGGTGGCCGCCAGGGCCGTGGTGCACAGCCATCGTTTCCGCATCGGTGTCTCCTTAGGTTCTCTGACGTCGCACCTACGCTGGACGTGTGCCCAGATTAGGGCCTTTTCGGTACCCCGGGTGGTCCGTGCCACATCGACCAAGATCACAATCCCTTGTGAAGGTGCTCACAGCTCGCCGGACATCGGCGCGTCGCGTGCCGGTGGCCGTCGTCACCCAAACAGTACGGGCGTTATGCAAAACTGCACGTCAGAGCTACCCGCAAGTAGAAACCCCGGCTGCTATTAACAGGCAAATTTCGCAGGGTTAGCAAAACCCCCGCGAAAGCTAGCCGCGATTCACACTTGCAACAGGTAGACGGACATTTTTTCCTGTGCCATCGTGTGGAAGTACACCTCGCGGGCATAGCAAGCCTGCAAATTGCCGCTCCAGCAGTGTTCGAAACTCGTAAGAGGGACTGGACCGTGGGGCACCCGAGACCGAACGAAGAAGTGGAGTCAGAGATGTCGACCATCGGCACCCCGAAGACCGCTGCGGAGATCCAGCAGGACTGGGACACCAATCCCCGCTGGAAGGGCGTCACCCGCAACTACACCGCCGAGCAGGTTTCCAAGCTGCAGGGCACCGTCGTCGAAGAGGCCACCCTGGCTCGTCGCGGCTCGGAGATCCTCTGGGACCTCGTCAACAACGAGGACTACATCAACTCCCTCGGCGCCCTCACCGGCAACATGGCGGTCCAGCAGGTCCGCGCCGGCCTGAAGGCCATCTACCTGTCCGGTTGGCAGGTCGCCGGTGACGCGAACCTGTCCGGCCACACCTACCCGGACCAGTCGCTGTACCCGGCCAACTCGGTTCCGGCCGTGGTCCGCCGCATCAACAACGCGCTGCTGCGCGCCGACGAGATCGCCAAGGTCGAAGGCGACACCTCCGTCAGCAACTGGCTCGCCCCCATCGTCGCCGACGCCGAAGCCGGCTTCGGTGGCGCGCTGAACGCCTACGAGCTGCAGAAGGCCATGATCGCGGCCGGCGCCGCGGGCGTGCACTGGGAAGACCAGCTCGCCTCGGAGAAGAAGTGCGGCCACCTCGGTGGCAAGGTGCTGATCCCCACCCAGCAGCACATCCGCACCCTGACCTCCGCGCGTCTCGCCTCCGATGTCGCCGAGGTCCCCTCGGTCATCATCGCCCGCACCGACGCCGAGGCCGCCACCCTGCTCACCACCGATGTGGACGAGCGCGACCGCGAGTTCCTCGATGGCACCCGTACCGCCGAGGGCTTCTTCGGTGTGAAGAACGGCATCGAGCCCTGCATCGCGCGTGCCAAGGCCTACGCCCCCTACGCCGACCTCATCTGGATGGAGACCGGCGTGCCGGACCTCGAGGTCGCGCGCAAGTTCGCCGAGTCGGTTCGCAGCGAGTTCCCGGACCAGCTGCTGGCCTACAACTGCTCGCCTTCGTTCAACTGGAAGGCGCACTTGGACGACGCGACCATCGCGAAGTTCCAGCGTGAGCTCGGCGCCATGGGCTTCAAGTTCCAGTTCATCACCTTGGCCGGCTTCCACTCGCTGAACTACGGCATGTTCGACCTGGCCTACGGCTACGCCCGCGAGGGCATGACCGCCTTCGTCGACCTGCAGGAGCGCGAGTTCAAGGCCGCCGCCGAGCGTGGCTTCACCGCCATCAAGCACCAGCGTGAGGTCGGTGCCGGCTACTTCGACACCATCGCCACCACCGTGGACCCGAACACCTCGACGGCTGCCCTGAAGGGCTCCACCGAAGAGGGCCAGTTCCACTGAGAAGCACCCGCGGCCCGTTATTGCGTTGAGTGACAACGGGTTTCGAGTACTCACCCCGGGGCGGCAGTAGCATCACACCGCCCGCCGCCCCGGGTACTCGAACCCGTCGAGGGGAACGTGAGTTCCCCTCGACGGTGTTCACCCTCCCTTCCCGTCGACAGCCCCGGCGGGGAGGGTTTTTTCCTATAGCTTTGATTTCGAGACTTACCCCGAAGGCGCTCGGCGACACCGAGCCGGCACACCTTCGTACACAGCCCCCAAACGACAGCAGGAGTGGGACGTGAGCAGCAGCGAGAAGATTCAGCGCGTCGGCATCATCGGTGCCGGACAGATGGGCGCGGGCATCGCCGAGGTCTGTGCCCGGGCACATGTCGATGTGCTCGTGTTCGAGCAGACTCGTGAGCTCGCCGCCGCCGGTCGTGCCCGCATCCTGCGGTCGCTGGACCGCGCGGTCTCCAGCGGCAAGATCTCCGAGCGCGAGCGGGAGCAGACCGCCTGGCGGCTGCGCTTCACCTCCGATCTCGCCGACTTCGCGGACCGTCAACTGGTCGTCGAGGCCGTGCTGGAGAACGAAGATGTGAAGACCGCCATCTTCTCCGAGCTCGACAAGGTCGTCACCGACCCGAACGCGGTGCTCGCGTCCAACACCTCCTCCATCCCGATCATGAAGATCGCCGTGGCCACCAACAACCCCGAGCGGGTTGTCGGCATGCACTTCTTCAACCCGGTGCCGGTGCTGCCGCTGGTCGAGCTGGTCACCACGCTCAAGACCACCGAGGCCGTCTCCCAGCGCGCCGAGCAGTTCGCCTCCGATGTACTCGGCAAGCAGGTCGTGCGCTCCGCCGACCGCTCCGGCTTCGTCGTCAACGCACTGTTGGTGCCGTACCTGCTCTCGGCCATCCGCATGGTCGAATCCGGTTTCGCCACCAAGGAAGACGTCGACAAGGCCATGGTGCTGGGCTGCGCCCACCCGATGGGCCCACTCGCCCTCACCGACCTGGTCGGCCTCGACACCGTGAAGTCCATCGCCGACTCCATGTACGCCGAGTTCAAGGAGCCGCTGTACTCCGCCCCGCCGCTGCTGATGCGCATGGTCGAAGCGGGGCTGCTGGGCAAGAAGACGGGCACCGGCTTCTACCAGTACAACCGGTAGCGACTGGCACTCGGGTACACATCGGCTGCGCCCATCAGGGGCTTAAGCTGCAAATAAGGGCTGGTGACACCGGCCAGCCCACTCGGGGTGGACTCGAGTCCACTCCAATCAGGGCGCAAACTGTGCGGCGTCAACCTTCCGTGGTGGGCGCCGCACAGGTGACTTAAGGAGGAGTGGCGCGCTCATGGCCAATGTCACCGACGGCTTCGGATCGAGCATCCTGGGCTATCCCCGTATCGGACTGCATCGGGAACTCAAGCGTGCTCTCGAGTCGTATTGGCACGGAACGCTTTCCCGGGACGAACTGCTCGAGGTCGGGCGTGAGATCCAGGAGACGCAGTACCTGGAGCTCGCCGCCACGGGCCTGACGCAGGTGCCCGGCAACACCTTCTCCTTCTACGACCACATTCTCGACAACGCACTGCTTTTCGGTGCGGTGCCGAAGCGGTTCGAACCGCATCGGGAGGGCTTGGACCCGCTCGACTTCTACTTCCTGATGGCGCGCGGGCGGCCCGATCTGCCGCCGCTGGAGCTGGTGCGTTTCTTCAATACGCCGTACCACTATCGGCAGCCCGAACTCGACGCCGATACCGAATTCTCTTTGCACCCTGAGGCTTTGCTCGACGAGTTCGATCGCGCCAAGGCCGCGGGCATCGAATTGCGGCCCGTCGTACTCGGCCCGCTGTCGCTGCTGCTGCTGTCCAAGACCGGTCATGTGCCCGGCGAGACCGAGTTCGACAAGCTGGTGCTGCTGGACAAGCTGCTGCCGGTCTACGAGGAACTCTTCGAGCTGCTCGCCAAGCGCGGCGCAACCTGCGTGCAGCTGGACGAGCCCTGCTTCACCAGCGACCGTTCGCCCTCCACCATCGAGGTGTTCGAGCAGGCGTACCACCGGCTGTCGAAGGCTTCGCTGCGCCCGCGACTGCTCGTCACCGGACAGTACGGCGACTTCGGTGCGGCCCTGGAAGCGTTGGCGCGCACCAAGGTCGAGGCCATCGGCCTCGATCTGGCCAACCACCGCATCCGCCCCGAAGACCTGGCGAAGATCCCGGGTATCAGCCGTAAACGGCTGTACGCGGGCGTCATCAGCGGCACCAATGTGTGGCGCGCCGACCGCGTGGTGGCCCTGGAGTACCTGAACGAGCTCGCCAAGGTCTGCCCGGACATGGTGGTCTCCACCGGTGCGACCCTGCTGCACGTGCCCTACGACCTGCTCGTGGAGTACGAGTTGGAGGAGCACGTCGCCGACCGCCTCGCCTTCGCGAAACAGAAGGTGCTGGAAGTGGTTTCGCTCGCCAAGGCGCTCACCGAGGGTCCCTCGGAGAAGTGGCGCAAGCGGCCCACCTCGGTGCACTTCAAGCAGAAACACGCTGTGCGGCAACGGGTTTACAATGTCACCCCGGAAATGCGCGAACGCGCGCCGTACGCGGAACGGCGAATCGCGCAGCAGGCCAAGCTGAATCTGCCGCTGGTGCCCGCCACCACGCTCGGCTCCTTCCCGCAGACCAATGCCGTGCGGCAGGCCCGCTACGACCTGGGCCAGGGCCGGCTCTCCTACGACGACTACCGCAAGCGCATCGAAGCCGAGATCGAAGCCACCATTCGACTACAGGAGGACATCGGCCTCGATGTCTTCGTGCACGGCGAGCACGAACGCAATGACATGATCCAGTACTTCGCGGAGCTCCTGGACGGCTTCGCCACCACCCACTTCGGCTGGGTGCAGGTGTACGGATCCCGTTGTGTGCGACCGCCGGTGCTGTACGGCGACGTGTCCCGCCCCGCCGCCATGTCGGTGGACTGGATCACCTACGCGCAGTCACTCACCGACAAGCCGGTCAAGGGTATGGTCACCGGCCCGGTCACCATGCTCGCGCGCTCCTTCGTGCGCCAGGACCAGCCGCTGTTCGAGACCGCCGACCAAGTGGCACTTGCCATTCGGGACGAAGTGGTGGATCTGGAGCGGGCCGGTATCGTCATCATCCAGGTGGACGAGCCGTCGATCCGCGAACTGCTGCCGCTGCGGGCCAAGGGTCGCTCCGAATACCTGCGCTGGGCGGTCGGCGCGTTCAAACTCGCCACCTCCGGTGTGCTGCCGGAGACCCAGATCCACACGCACATCGGCTATTCCAGCCGCGGTGACGTGGTGCAGGCCATCGAGGAACTCGATGCCGATGTGACGGCGATCGTCGCCACCCGCTCCATCGAATGGGTGCTCAAGGCCCTGGAGGAGGACAATGCCGAGGGGCGCGGTCTCACCCACGGTGTCGGCCCGGGCGTGTACGAATCCCGTTCGGCCCGCATCCCGGATATCGACGAACTGGACCACGCCCTCACCGCCGCGGCCGAAGCCGTGACACCGCAACGCCTGTGGGCCAATCCGGACGGTGGTCTCAAGACCCGGCACCACTGGCAGCTGGACCCGTCCCTGCGCAATATGGTCGCGGCCGCCCGCCGTGTCCGCCGCCGGGCCATTGCCGCGGAAGGCGAAGCGGCGAAATAGTTCTCGTTCACGAACCTGTCACGAAGATGGAATTAGCCTGCGGGCAAGGTTCTTTCGAGACAGGAGACGCAGATGGATCCGACGGGTAAAGGTGATCAGCCGGAGCCGGTGGAGGGCTTCAAGCAGTTCAATGAAAGCGCCGAGAACAAGGCCGATCAGGAACAT
The DNA here is from genome assembly GCF_009649815.1 of Nocardia sp. SYP-A9097. GTDB lineage: Bacteria > Actinomycetota > Actinomycetes > Mycobacteriales > Mycobacteriaceae > Nocardia. The sequence goes on along the minus strand of NZ_WJIC01000002.1, from coordinate 732,612 downwards.
CCTGATCAGCCTTGGAAGAGTTCGCGCTAGTCGCGCACCCCACACCCGTCGCTCCCCGGCCGCGCCCGCCGCGCCCGATACCCTGTGGGCCGAGGTTGATTCGAGATAGGAGTTCGACGGTGGGTCTGTTCGACAATCTGAAGGACGCGGCGGGCAAGGCAGCCGAGCTGGCGAGCGAGCACGCGGACAAGCTGGATCCGCTGGTCGACAAGGTCGGCGACCTGGTGGACGACCGCACCGAGGGCAAGTACGCCGAGCATGTCGACAAGGCGCAGGACGCCGCCAAGAAGGCGCTGCACGAGCAGGCCGAGAAGTAGTAGTGGCCGGTCCCGCGCCACGGTGCGCGGGACTTTCGGCCGGGCAGTGACGGACGCGCTCGACGCTGAGCTGCCGACGGCGGCAATGCCATCGGTATTCGCTACTGCCGCGGCATGATTCGCGGTATCACGGCGGTGGATGGCTGCGCTGCCATCGGGGTGGGTGGTCGTTACCAGCCGTGATGACCGTTGTCGTGGTTGTTGTGCTCACGCTCGTAGCGGTCGCGGTAGTGGCCCCAGCAGTAGTTCCAGTCGAAGCCGCGGCTGTCGCGATCGCAGTACCAGTGGTAGTCGTCGCGGTCGTAATTGGCTGCGGCGGTACCGGTTTCGGCGGGCAGAGCCGATGCGATGCCCGCGCCGAACGGGAGAATGAACAGGGTGGCCGCCAGAGCGGTGGTGATGCGCTTCGCGGTGGTGGTCATGTGATCGGCTCCTCTTGCTGGTTCCGGGAGGTGTTTCCCGATGTATGCAATAGTGCTGACCTGCGGCGGACTTCTCTGTCACCGCATATGCGCTGCAAGTGTGTCCGTGCCGACACTTCCGCGCCGCCGCTTCAACGGTGGTCGGCGACCTTCCACAGCCGCACCGTGTTGTCGGCACTGCCGGTCGCCAGGAGCGTGCCATCCGGGCTGAACGCCACCGAGTGCACCGGACCGCTGTGCCCCGTCATCGGATTGCCGATCGGGGCGCGAGTCGTGTTGTCCCACAGACGAGCCGTTCCATCCCGGCTACTGCTCGCCATGAGTGTGCCGTCCGGGCTGAAGGCCACGGCCAGCACCGGCTCGCTGTGCCCGCTCAGCGGTTCTCCGGAGGCGGCGCGAGTATTGGTGTCCCACAGGCGAATCGACGCATCATCACCGGCGGTCGCCAGCAGCACCCCCGCCGGATGGAAGGCCAGCGTGCGCACCGCGCTATTGTGCCCGAACAGTGCCGCCCCCGACGCGAGCCCGGTCATGCCGTTCCACAGCCTCGCGGTGGTGTCCTGACTGCCCGTACCCACCAGCGTGCCTCTCGGATGGAAACCCACGGCTCGCACCGCGCCCGAATGCCCGGTCATGGTGGCCCCGGCGGGTTGCCGCGTACGCACATTCCACAGCTGTGCCGTGGTGTCGTCGCTACCGGTGACCAGTAGCGACCCATCCGGGTGAAAGGCTATGCCGCGCACCGCATTCGTGTGCTAGGTCAGTGGAGTGCCGACGGGCTGGCGCGTACGCGCATCCCACAGCCGGGCGGTATTGTCCTCACTTCCGGTGGCGAGCAGACTCCCGTCGGCTGAACGCGACCGCGCGAATCACCTTGCTGTGCCCGGTGAGCGGATCACCGTCCTGCTTGCCGGTGCGCACATCGAACAATCGCGTCGTATTGTCCTTCCCGCCGACGGCCAGCCGCGCGCCGTCGGGGCTGAACGCCAGTGTCAGCACCTGCGATGGCAGCGTGAGTTCGGTTGGCCCCGTGGGTGTTCGCGTTCCAGTCGCGGTGGCTGCGGAGTTTCGCTCCGGACGGTTCAGCGCCACTCCGCCGGCCGTGGCCGCCGCACCGGCGGCGGCCACCGCGCCACCGCGCCACCGATCAATATCCACCGCCGGGTGAAGCGGCGCGGGCGTACCGCGTGCTCCGGCCCGCCACCCCGGCGCGCGTTCGGATCATGCGGGGAGAGAGCCGTTTCCGCTTCTTCGCCCTGCCACACCGGGGACGGTCCGGCGGCCATTCGGCGGCCGCCGTCGATCGGGAAGTGCGGGCCCGCAACGGTTTCGCCGGAGCGGTCGACCGCGTCACGGGCGGCCGCGGCGAAGCCGGCGCAGTCGGGGAAGCGATTCTCGGGGCGTTTGGCCAGGGCGGTCGCCAGTACGGCGTCGAGTCCAGCGGGGAGGTCCGGCCGGTATTGGCGGAGCGGGGGCGGTGGTGCGTGCAGATGTGCGGCGATCACCGCCGCGTCATCGGTGCGCGGGTACGGCGGTTCGCCGGTCAGCAGTTTGAACAGGGTGCAGGCCAGCGAATACTGGTCGGCGCGGTAGTCGACCGGCCCGCCGCCGAAGCGTTCCGGCGCGGCATAGGCGAGGGTGGCGCTGACCCGGGAGTTGGTTTCGGCATCCTCGATGCTGCGGGCGATACCGAAATCGGTGACCACGGTACGTTCGAGACCGCCGATTCCCCTCTCCACCAACAGGTTCGCGGGTTTGATATCGCGGTTCAGCTGTTTTCCGGGGCCGGTCCCTTCTTCCCGGATCCGATTCGGCCGAGTCGCTCGGACAGGGGTTTACGCGGCCGCGGCGCGGGCGGATCGGCCGGGGCCTCCACCTCGTAGCGGCGGATGTACGCGCCGATGAACGCCTGCGCGGTAGCGGTGACGGGTATGGCCAGCAGTGCCCCTGTAGCCCCGAACAGTGCCGCTCCCGCCAGCACCGCACCGAAGGCCACCGCCGGATGCATATCCAAAGTCGTTGCGGTGATACGAGGTTGGAGAACGTAGTTCTCGAACTGCTGATACAGCACGATGAACCCGAGTATCCACAGCGCGGTCCGCGGACTGTGCCCGAGCGCCACCACCACGGGCAGCGCACCGGCCAGATAGGTGCCGACGGTCGGAATGAACTGCGAGACAACACCGACCCACAGCGCCAGCGCGATCGCGGACGGAATATCCAGAATCCGCATGGCCACGAAGTGCGCGAGCGTCGAGCAGAGTGCCAGCAGCGCACGGGAATACAGGTAGCCGCCGGTCTTCTCGACCGCGATATCCCAGGCGCGCAGCACATGTCGCTGCCGTCGCGGCGGCAGCACCGAGCACACCGCGGTGCGGAAGCGCGGCCCGTCGGCGGCGAAGTAGTAGGTGAAGAGCAGTACGCCCAGCGCCTGGAACAGCACTCCGATGGCGGTGGTGCCGATACCCCACACGTCACCGGCCAGCCCGACCAGCCAGGATTCCAGCCGGGAGCTCAATTGCGAGGCCCGCTCGGTGATATCCGCGCCGGAAAGATCGGTGTGGAAGGTGCGATTGACCCAGGCCACCGCGTCCTCGGTGGTGTGCGGAGCGTTCTTGACCAGCGCGGTGACCTGATCGACCACCAGATCGCCCATCGCCCAGACGAATCCGACCACCGCGGCCAGCGCCAGCAGGAATACCGCGCCGGTCGCCGGGCCGCGCTTCCAGCCGCGCGCGGCCAGCCAGTTCACCGCCGGTTCGATGGCGAAGGCCAGGAACAGCGACACCACCAGCACGGTGAGCAGGCCCTGCAATTTCTGCAGGGACCAGAATGTGACGACGATTCCGGCCACCGTGGCCGCCGCCAGCAGGTAGGCGCGCGGCAGCCAGGCCGGAATCGTCACGGTCAGTGCTCGCGACGCGGTGTTCCGCTCGGGTATGTCGTTCTTCTCGGGCGCTGGGTCCGGCGCGCCGCCAACCTCTTCGGACACACCGCAAACCTAGCCGTGACGTACCGTTCCCGGTGGGACAAGGTGGGCACTGCGTGTTGCTCGCTACATGGTGGCGGTGTCGATGACGAAGCGGTAGCGCACATCGCTGGCCACGACCCGGTCGTACGCCTCGTCGATGCGGTCCGCCGCGATGACCTCGATCTCCGCGCCGATACCGTGTTCGGCGCAGAAGTTCAGCATCTCCTGGGTCTGCGCGATACCGCCGATCATGGATCCGGCCAGCGACCGCCGGTAGCTCGCGATGGTGAAAGGTTTGACGGTGAGCGGATTCTCGGGCAATCCGAGAATCACCAGGGTGCCGTCCAGCGCGAGCAGCCGCAGATAGCTGTCGATCGGCAGATCCGCCGATACGGTATTCAGGATCAGATCGAATGTGCCGCGCAGGTCGCGGAAGGTCTGCTTATCGCTGGTCGCGTAGTAGTGGTGCGCGCCGAAGCGCTCGCCATCGGCCTGCTTGCTCAGCGAATGGCTGAGCACGGTCACCTCCGCGCCCATGGCGGCGGCGATCTTCACCCCCACATGCCCGAGCCCGCCCATACCGATGATCGCGACCCGCTTGCCGGGGCCCGCGTTCCAGTGCCGCAGTGGCGAATACAGCGTGACGCCCGCGCACAGCAGCGGTGCGGCCTCGTCCAAGCCGATGCCCTCGGGAATGCCGACCACGAAGCCCTCGGTCACCACGACCCGCGTGGAGTAGCCGCCCATGGTGTACCCGCCGGGCGCGAGTTCGGTTGCGACGGTGGTGTTGTAGGTCATGGTCGCGCCGCGATCGCAGTACTGCTCCTCGCCGGCCAGGCACGGTCCGCAGACCCCACACGAATCGACCATGCAGCCCACGCCGACCCGATCGCCGACCCGATGCCGGGTGACCTCGGAGCCGACCGCGGCGACCAGGCCCGCGATCTCGTGACCGGGCACGCAGGGGTAGCGGGTGCCGCCCCATTCATCGCGCGCGGTGTGGATATCGGAGTGGCAGATGCCCGCGAATTTCACATCGATCAGCACATCGCGGGGGCCGAGTTCACGGCGCTCGATGGCGAGCTTCTCGAATCGGCCATCGGGCGCGGAAACGGCATAGGCGGCAGCGGTGCTCATGAATACATGCCTACCTGCGCACGTATGGATTCACCAAGGATTCGTCCGGAATATCACGTTCGGCGCGGCATACTCGGGACCGGCCGACCGGTCGGCATGCTGGGCGGGTGGCGATTCTGCTGGCACTGGTGTCGATGTGCTCGACCTTCATCGGCGGACTGGTCGCGGACCGCATCGGCGAGCGTAAACGCCTGGTCCTGGGTCTGGCAGCGGGCGTCATGCTGGGCGTGGTCGCCTTCGACCTGCTGCCCGAGGCGCTGGCGGCCGATACCCGTCTCACACTCGGCGTTCCGGTGCCGCTGCTGGCCGCGGTGGTCGGCTTCCTCACCGTGCACATCGTCGAGAGGACGGTGGCCCTGCACACCGGCCACGAGGACGAATTCGGTACGCACCACCACGATTTCGCCTCGGTCGGCCTGGCGGCGGCCTCCGGGCTGGTATTCCACAGCTTCCTCGACGGACTCGGTATCGGACTTAGTTTCCAGGTGGACGCGGCCATCGGCGCGGCCGTCGCCATCGCGGTCATCAGCCATGATTTCGCGGACGGGTTCAACACCTTCACCCTGACCACGCTCTACGGCAATGCGCGCAAACGCGGACTGGCCATGCTCGCGGCCGATGCCATCGCACCGGTGATCGGCGCGATCGTGGGCACCTTCCTCGACGTCCCGGACCGATTCGTGGGCATGTACCTAGGTTACTTCGCGGGCTTCCTGCTGTATCTGGCGACCGCCGACATCCTCCCGGAGGCGCATGCGGGTAAACCGGCCAAGGCGCCGCTGCTGTTCACCCTGCTCGGATTGGGTTTCATGCTGGGGATCGCGGCGCTGAGTCACTGAAACACATGAAGAGCGGCGTATCGGCCACTTGACCTGGTACACCAGGAGATACAGGGCTCACGGCCGATGCAGTAGTCGGAGGAATCGATGCACGACGACCCGCGTCGCATGAATCCCGCTGGTCGCGGGCGACTCCCGGCCCTCATCTGCGCCGCGATCCTCGGCATCACCGCATTCCTGGGCTACCACGGTGATCTGGCGCGCTGGCCATTCCAGCAGGACCCGCCCACCGCCACCCTGCTCGGCCCGCCACTGCCACCGCTGGACACCGAATTGGTTTCGCACCTGGTGGATCCGGTACTGGTGAATATCACCGCGAGCATCCGCCCGTACGGTCTCGGCGCGGCGGGTTCGGGCATTGTGCTCACCGCCGACGGGCAGGTGCTCACCAGTCATCACGTCGTCAAAGGCGCTGATACCGTGACGGTTTCGGATATCGGCACCGGTGCGGTGTACCCCGCCACCGTGCTCGGTTACGACTCCTCGGCCGATATCGCGCTCATCGAACTCACCGGCGCGGACGGTCTGCCGATCGCGCGCATCGGCAATTCGTCGGGTCTGCGCCTGGGCGATCAATTGCTGGCCATCGGCAATGCGGGCGGCACCGGATCACCCACCTCGGTCGGCGGGCCGATCACCAATCTGGACAGCACTATTGTGGCGCGCAATTCGGCCGACCTGTCCCGGAAGGCCTTGCACGGCTTGATCGAAGTCGCCGCCGCCGTCGCCGCCGGGCAATCCGGGGGAGCGCTGGTGGATCGGTACGGTGCGGTGGTCGGCGTGGTGACCGCCGCCTCCGGAGACCTGCAGAAATCCCTCGGCCGCGGACCCGAAGGTTATGCGGTGCCCATCGACACCGCCATGCATGTGGTGCGCCAAATCCGTTCCGGCACACCGACGGACACCGTGCATATCGGCCCGACCGCCACCCTCGGCATCCTCACCTCCGATGCCCAACCGGCCGGAGCGCGCATCGATGTGGCGGTGTACGGGCAGCCGGCCTTCGCGGCCGGGCTCACCGAGGGCGAAGTGATCACCGCCATCGACGGGCGCGTCATTGTGGGCACCCAAACCCTCAAGGCCGCACTGAATTTCCGCAAACCCGATGATGTGGTGCGACTGGACCTGACCGAACCCGATGGCGGGCAGCGGACCGTGAGCGTGACGCTCATGGTCGGGCCACCCAACTAGTTACAGGTGATCAGACCAGTAATCCTGGAATTGGATGTACAGGATCAGAATCACCACCGCGTAGTAGACCGCGACAACCGTCCACCGCCACTCCATGACAATCTGCAGCAGCCCACGCGACTTACCCCACAACTGCCCGGTCACCACCGCCAGCAGTAGCGGCGTCACCGCCCACACCACCATGCACCACGGGCACAGCGCGTGAATCGCGAAGACCGCCTGATAGATCAGCCAGCCGATGAAACCCATGCCCAGCGCCAGACCGGACCACAGTCCACCCCAAATCCAGCGTGGCAGACCGATATTGGCGACGGCCAGCACGCCGAGCGTCACCACCACCGAGAATCCGACCACACCCATGATCGGATTCGGGAAGCCGAAGACCGCCGCCTGATCGGACTCCATGATCGTCGTGCAGGAGATGGTCTGATCGATACTGCAGAGCGGTTTGAAGCCCGGTTCGGTGAAGAGTTTGAACTTGTCGACCAGCAGCGTCACCGACGCACCCCAGCCGATCAATCCGCCCAGCAGTAGCGGCCAGGCGGATCGGGGTGCAGCCGAGATGATCACTTCGCCGCGGCCTCGATGACCGGCTTCAGCCCGTTCGGGCTCATCAGCGCCTGCGGGTCGGTGACCTGCTTACCGGCCACGTACACCGACGGGGTGGACTTGAGACCGGTATCGAATACGGCCTTGGTCTCGTCCTTCACATAGCCGGCGTACTTCTGATCCTTGATGCCCTGTGCCACAGCGGGATCGGTGTAACCGACCGAGGCGGCGATCTGGATCAGCTGATCATCGGTCATGCCGGTGCCGCCCTCCTTGGGCTGCTGGTCGTACATGGCCGCCAGCCACGCCTGGAACTTCGACGGATCGGCCGAGGCGACCACATAGGCCGCGCTCGCCGCGCGCGTGGAGAACTGGTTACCGCTGGAGGCGCGATCCAGGAACGAGATGATGTTGTACTCCACCACCGCGGTACCGCTCTTGACTTCGTCCTCCAGCACGGTCGCGTTGTTGTGCTCGAACATCTGGCAGGCCGGGCACTGCAGGTCGGCCACGACCTGCACCTTCACCTTGGCATCCGACTTACCGATCCGAATCGCCCCGCCCTCGGTGAGATTCGGCGGCACCGCGCCCGCACTCGCGTCATGGGTGACGACCGGAGCGAACGAACTCGCCGTGTCCTTGTTGTCGGACTTGCGCATTGCCAGCCCGATACCGATCGCCGCGATCAGACCCACCAGAACGACACCCACGCCGACCTGAATGAGAATCTTGCGATTGCGATCGGCCTGTTGAGCCTTGGCCAGAGGATTCTTGCGATCACCCGGTTTGCTCACCGCGCGCTCACCACGCCTTTCCTAGTCACGACTGCTGCGAGCCCATCTTGGCCCGCAAACCTGAGAGAATGCTGTAGCTATTTGCCCTCCGCTGCGCTCCGGGCGGGTTCGCGGCCCTGGGGGTCCCGGTTCTTCCCTCCCTCCGCTCCTCCGCTGCGCTCCCCCGCTCCACTCAGTCCAGAACCGGGACGGGCTGCGAACCTTTGGGGTCGGTCTTTATCGGGGGAATAGGGAGGAGTTGGGGCTGGGCTATGCCTGGGCGAGCTTCTTCTTTTCGGCTTCTACGTCGAAAGTGGCTTGCGGCCAATCGAGTTTGAGATTCTGCAGGGCGTCGATGAGGAGTTCGGTGACGGCCAGGCGGGCGTACCACTTGCTGTCGCAGGGCAGTACGTGCCAGGGCGCGTAATCGGTATTGGTGCGGTCCAGGACGGCCTGGTACGCCTCCTGATAGGCGGGCCAATAGGCGCGCTCGGCGAGATCGTTCGGGCTGAATTTCCAATGCTTTTCGGGGCGATCCAGGCGCTGCATGAGTCGCTTCTTCTGCTCGTCGAGCGAGACGAACATGGCGACCTTCAACACCGTGGTGCCCTCGTCGACGAGTTTGCGCTCGAACTTGTTGATCTCGTCGTAGCGCTTACCCCACACCTCCGGCGGCACCAGATCGTGTACGCGCACCACGAGCACATCCTCGTAATGCGAGCGGTCGAAGACGCCGATCTGCCCGCCGCGCGGCAGTTGCCTGCGAATTCGCCAGAGGTAGTGGTGTTTCTGCTCTTCGGCGGTCGGCACCCCGAAGGCCGCGTGATCCACGCCCTGCGGATCCACCGAACCGATCACATGCCGGACGATACCGCCCTTGCCGGCGGTATCCATGCCCTGCAGCACCAGCAGCACACTTCGGGTGTCGCCCTGCCTGCCGTTCGCGTACAGCTTCTCCTGCAGATCCGAGAGCACGCCGGCGCGTTCGGCCAGCAGTTGCTCCCCGGCGCGCTTATCGCCTTTGAAACCGGGAGTCGCGGATGTGTTCAGCTCGCTGACCTGCACACCGTCGGCCCGTAGGACCTTGGTGACCGGTTTCGACCAGGATGTTGCCTTCGCCATTCGTCATGCGTAACACGCTCGCGCGGTTCGTGTAGGCAAGCACGCCGAAATCGTTGTGGGGAGCCCGGGGTGAGCGGCGTGCGGATGCCGGGTGGACAGCGGGCTAAACCCGGGCGAGGCGCACCAGATGCTCGGCGAGCTCGGCATCCCCGACCGGGGTGAGGGTCAGGTCGGTGGCGGTGGTGAGCAGGTAACGGCCGTCACCGGAGAAATCCAGCCAGGTGCGATGCCGGGTGGGTGGGGAGAGCGGGTTCACCGGCTCCACCGTGACGGTGATGAAACCGCGGCCGTCCACCGGTTCACGCAGTTTGCGGCGGAAGTGATCGGCGGCCAGATCGGCCGAATCCGGTTGGGCGGCAGTTGTTTCGGTGTCGGAGTTCGCTTCCGGCTCCTCGGGTCCCAGTACGGCGTGCTGTGGTTCCCGCATCGGGGCATGCCGTCCCGGCGGCGCGGAGCCGATGATCTCCACCAGTTCCCGGCCGAGTTGATCTGCGGGACAGATCATTACCGAGACCGCGTCGGGCAGGGCGACCAGAATGCCGGCGCGCTGCTGCGCCACCGCCGCGAAGGCCAGAATGCGCCGGGGCGTGGGGGTGGTGCATTCGCCGTACAGGGTGACGGTGGTGGTGTCGGTGCGCGCGCACAGCATGAGCGCGGCGCTCAGGTCCGGATCGGTGCGGCCGAGGTAGCGGTGCCGCAATCGGGGTGCGACACCCGATCTTTCGGTGCGATCGTTGGCGCGCGGCAGCGTGTCGAGGGGATAGGGGCGGCGGTCCAGTTGGGTTTCGCGGGTCCAGACCAGCGCGAATTCGTCCGGGGTCAGCATCCATTTCATGCCGAGTTCGACCTCACGTCCGATAAGGACATATCGGGCGTCCCCCTTTCTCGCGGTACGACCCTCCATCCCGATCGCGACCCTACCGGAGGGTTTCCGCACCCGCGTCCCGTCGCGTAAGGGGGCTTACTGTGACATACCGCACGGTAGGGTTCGGCCGCCGAATGTGCGATCATCCCGACCCGGTCGACCGGTCGCAGTGGTGTGTCGCAGCGCCGCTCGGACAACAACGGGATCGGCTGCCATGGCATCCGATCCCGTTGCTACCCAGTCGATTCAGGCGATATCTACATCGATTGTCATGCCCGCCTTACGGAGTCGTTCGGTGAGGGCATCGCCCATGGCGGCGGCGGGGGTGAGAATGCCCGCCAGCTCCGGCAATCGGTCGAAGGCCAGGGTCAAGCCGGACTGGCCGAGCATGACCGCGGTGGCGGCGTAGCCGGGATCGCCCTTCCCGGCGAACGTGCACACGTACTTCGCGCCGGAGGTGGTGTGCGCGAAGGTGCGCATGGTGAACCAGCCACTGAGGCGGGCCTTTTCGCTCGGTCCGGTACCGGGCTTGGGGACCAGGCGGTCCAGCAGTTTGCGGCCCATCGCGACCCGGGACAGGACCGCGCCCGCCGCCATGGTGGCCACGATGCCGCCCGCCATACCCGCCGCCACCAGGGGAGCGGTGGCCGAGGAGCCCGCGCTCATGACCTCGCGGTAGCGGAAGTTCTTGCCGTACGGCCAGCCCAGCAGCCCATTGCTGCGGCGCACGATCTTGGAGTTGTGCGCACCCATGATGAAGGTGGCGACCCACCCGTTCAGGCTCGGATCGATATTCGAGGCCCGCTCCAGGGCCTGATCGGACTGCCGGCCCACATCCGGATCCATGGACTTGTCGGGGCTCAGCGAATACGGGTGCGACATGATCGCGCCCTTCTTCGGATCCGCGCCGATGGCCTCCATCATGGCGCGGCCGGAGTCGATGGTGCCGCCGCTCAGCCCGCCCTTGAGCCACGCCACCAGGGTGACATCGGTGAGCTCGCCGGTATTGTCGCCGACACTGCGCTGGTACAGCTGATACACGCTCAGATCCGACGGAATCGAGTCGTAGCCACAGGAATTCACGATCTTCGCGCCGGTCTCGGCGGCCCGTTCGGCGAAGCGGTCGATGCAGTCTCGAATGAACAGCGGCTCACCGGTGAGATCGGCGTAGTGCGTACCGTTCTCGGCGCACGCCTGCACCAGCGGCATCCCGTAGCGCAGGTACGGACCGACCGTCGTGACCACGACCTTGGTTCGCGCGGCGAGCGCGTCCAGACTGGCCTGATCGGTCGAATCCGCCTGCACCAGTGGCCATTCCGCCGCACCCGGCCCGAGTTCGGCGCGCACCGCGGCCAGCTTCTCGGCCGAACGCCCGGCGAGTGCGATGCGTGCCCCGGCGGGCGCGGCCTCGATCAGATACGCCGCCGTCAGTTTGCCGACAAAACCCGTCGCGCCGAATAGCACGAGGTCGAATTCCCTGTCTGCCATGATTTTTCCCGTCCGATGGGGGGTCACGCCTTGGCGGCGCGCTTACGAGTGGTCTTCTTCTTGGGTCCGGTGGTGGGAGTGGGCGCGGGCTGATCGTTCAGCCAATCCCGGTGTGCGATACCGAGTTCGGTGACCGGCTCCGCCCCGTACAACCATTCCCGGGCGACGCGATGCCAATTGCCGGTCGCCTCCAGCTGTCCCAGCATGCCGAAGGTGAGAAAGTCCGCACGCCGCGAGAACAGATGCTCCGGCGGCAGATTCTGCTGCTTCATCCCGGAGAATTCGCTGGCCCGCGGGTCGACGGCGAGTATGAAAGCGCCCGAGGCGAGCTCGGGCGTAATGGTGAGATCCTCGTCCACCAGCGCCCATTCACAGGCGGCCAGCACGTACTCCAGGCACTCCTCCGGCGTGATCTCCGCCGGAGAGTCGATCACGCCGCGCTGAATCATCAAGTCGCGCAATTCTTCCGCGTGATCCTCGGCGGCGGCGCGAATACAGGTGGCCTCGAACTCCACATGTTCGGGATCCATCCGGTTGTAGAGCCCGAAATCCAGGAACGCCACCCGGCCATCCGCGCCCAGCAGCAGATTGCCCGGATGCGGGTCACCGCAGAACTCGTTGAAGGTGAACAGCGAACCCACATAGAACCGGTAGATGATCTCCCCGACGCGATCCCGCTCGACGGCGGGCAGCGCCCGGATCTCCTCGAATCCGCGCCCCGGGAAGTATTCGCTCACCAGCACCCGCTGCGAGGACAACTCCGGGAAGGTATCCGGCACCACGATGAACGGATGCCCGCGATACAGCTCGGCGATCTGCTTCTGCGTATTCGCCTCGGCGACGTAATCGAGTTCGCTCTCCAGATTCAGCCGCAGCTCGTCCAGTACGGCCGGGGTCACCCACGGCATGGCGGACTGCAGGATGCGCCGGAACATGGCCAGGTTCTTCAGGTCCGCGCGCACCGCGGCATCGATCCCCGGGTACTGCACCTTCACCACGACGGTGCGCCCGTCATGCAGTTTCGCCCGATAGACCTGTCCGATGGAGGCCGCGGCAATGGGTTCGGGTTCGAAGTCGGCGAAAACCTCTTCGAGGGTCTTGCCGAAATCCTCCTCGATGACCGCGCGCATCACCTCGAACGACACCGAGGGCGCGCTGTCGCGCAGCACCGCCAGCCGGCGCTGAAAGCGTTCGCGGTGTTCCGGCGGAACGAGATCAAGGTCCAGCACCGACAGCATCTGCCCGAGTTTCATGGCGACGCCCTTCATGGTGCCCAGCACCATGACCATCTGTTCGGTGGCCCGGATCATGGACTCCTCGGCCATGCGCTCGCGCACCGCCTCCGAGCGCCCCCGCATGGAACGTCGAGTCTTCTGGGCGCGCAAGGCATTACCGGCGACGGCTATTCCCAGCTTGGTTCCCCGCGTAAGCCTGGATGTGGGCAGCTCTTTCGCCATCAGTGACCCTCCATTGGAACCGACACCCCCATTGGCGCCGACGCTGGCGGGTACCGAACCCGCCTCCCCGAAACTCTAACGCGCGGCTGAGAGCCGTCGAGGGCTGATTTGGCGGCCTGCGGTCCGGTGCCGAACCTATTTTGGACGTACCCCGGGAGTTACTCCGACCTTACGAGACCAGTCGGCGCGTTGGGTCAGGCTTTGTTCTCGGCATCGGGTAATACATGCGGCTTGGAGTTGAAGTACTTCCGGTCGCCGCCCGCGCGCACCATGCCCTCGATGGCGCTCCACGCCATCATGGTCAGGTAGTCGAGCATCTCGTCGCTGGACATGGTGCGGTTGGTGATCCACCAGTCCGTGGCCAGTTGGACGCCGCCGACGAGGACGTAGGCCCAGAGTAGGGCGCCCTCGGTCTGCACCTTGCGGTCGAAGGCCTTGTCGATGATGACCGCCGACACCACCTGCGCGAAGAGTTTCTCGAAGTCGGCGAGGGTGGAGGTATCGGTGGAGGAGCCGTTGCCCATGATGAAGCGGTAGACGTCGGTATCGGCGTCGACGGTGTGCACGTACGCGGCGAGCGTATTGCGCACCAGTTGGTATTCGTCGAGATCGTCGCTGATGGCTTCGTAGATGCGCGGCATGAGCGTGGTCTCGATGAACCGTTCCATGGTGGCCCGGGTCAGATCCTGTTTATCCGAGAAGTACCGGTAGAGAACGGTTTTGGAGACACCGATCTCGGCGGCGATCTCATCCATCCCGGCATCCCCGCCGCGCGCGCGAATGGCCGCGAGGGTGCCGTCGACGAGCTCTTCCCGGCGGTCGATCTTGTGCTGCTGCCAGCGCCGTTTACGCCCGTCCTCGCGACCCGGTCGAGGGGTGGCGCCGTCGGCTCGGGCTCCGGCGTCGACGGCTCTTTGGGTGGACAGCGTGACTCCCTGGTTCGTGTTGTGTGCTGGGCCTATTCAGCTTAAGCCTCGCATGCGCCGGATCGCCGACGTTCGGGACCGGCCCAGTAGCAATGAGTAACTTCCGGGAAGCAGCAGAATGGAACATATGGAGCAACCAGCCGGCACTGCCGGGGTCCTCGAATCGAGCGGGCGTGCGTCGCAGCCCGCCCCCGCACCGGGTGGAGCCTTCGCCGACCTGCTGGGCGATGAAGGCAAGGCCAAAGACCTCTGGCGGATGAAGGCCATAGCCACCGCGTTCCTGGCGGCGGCGACGGTGATCTACCTGTTCTGCCGCTGGACCGAATCGCGTGGTGCGGGCGGTGACTGGGTGGGTTACGTGCGGGCCGCGTCCGAGGCGGGCATGGTCGGCGCGCTCGCCGACTGGTTCGCGGTGACGGCGCTGTTCCGGCATCCGCTCGGCCTGCCCATTCCGCACACCGCCATCATTCGCAAGAAGAAGGACCAACTCGGCGCGGGTCTCGGCGATTTCGTGCGCACCAATTTCCTCTCACCCGATGCGGTGGTGACGAAATTGAATTCCGCGCAGATCTCGTTCCGGCTCGGCCGCTGGATGGCCGATCCCGCGCACGCCGAACGCGTGGCCGAGGAGAGCGCCACCATTCTGAACGCGGTCATGGGCGTGCTGCGCGACGAGGATGTCGAGCAGATCATCGATCAGACGATCGTGAAGCGGGTGGCCGAACCACTGTGGGGCCCACCGCTGGGCAAGGTCCTCAAGGAGTTGATAGCCGACAACCGGCAGGCCCCGCTGCTGGATCTGCTGGCCGAGCGCGCGCACCAGTGGGCCCTGGACTCGCAGGAGACCATCGATCGCATCGTGAACCGCGATGCTCCCTCCTGGGCACCCAAGTTCGTGAATTCGCTTCTCGCAGAGCGTATTTACCGCGAATTGGTGGAGTTCACCTGGAAGGTGCGCACCCAGCCCGATCATGAGGTGCGGCTGGCGGCGAATCGCTTCCTGGAGGATTTCGCGGACGATCTGCAATTCGACGACGCCATGATCAAGAAGGCGGAGCGCGTCAAATCCGAGCTCATGGGCCGCGAGGAGATCACCGGTCTGGCGCACGCGACCTGGCGCGCGGCCAAGCGGATGATCCTGGAGTCCGCCGAGGATCCGAACTCCACGCTGCGCCGCAAGGTGGCGGAGAACGTGCAGAACCTGGGGGAGCGGCTCTCGGCGGACGAGGGCATGCGTGACAAGGTGGACGGGTGGCTGGAGCGTGGCGTGCGCTATCTGGTCCTGAATTACGGCGACGAAGTCGCCACTCTGGTCAGCGATACCGTTGCCCGCTGGGATGCCGACGAGGCCAGTCGCAAGATCGAATTGGCGGCGGGTCGCGATCTGCAATTCATCCGAATCAATGGCACGGTGGTCGGCTCGCTCGCCGGGCTGGCGATCTACGCCATTTCAAATGTGCTGTTCCAGGGCTGATCCCGGCACCGCCGGGCGTTTGCCGTAATGGTGCTAGCAGAGCGCTTGCAAGAGTTAGCACCCCCCTTTAGAATTGATCGCACAACCGCCGGAAGGTCAGCAATGACACACGATCCCGAGGTTCCCGAATCGCTCGACGGCACCCAGGCGGAGACGTCCGCCGCCGACGAACGAGCGGGCCGCGTAGCCAACGCGGCCCACGACATCGGGGGCTTCATCCGGGCGCAACGCGAGGCCGCTCAGGTCTCGCTGCGTCAGCTGGCTCAACTGGCGGGGGTGAGCAATCCGTATCTCAGTCAGATCGAGCGCGGACTGCGTAACCCGTCCGCCGAGGTACTCGCGCAGATCGCGAAGGGTCTGCGGGTCTCCTCGGAGGTCTTGTACATGCGGGCCGGGTACCTCGAACAGAGGCCGCACGGTCCGGTCCGGGACGCCCTGCTCGCCGATACGGAGATCTCCGAACGGCAGAAGCAGGTCCTGCTGGAGATCTATGAATCGTTCCGCCGGGAAAACGCGGCGAACGAGGACAGAGGGGACGCGACGAACCACATGGGGGGCGCTCCCGGGGGAATCGAGGGTGCAATCGCCCTCAGGGACAACGAGGTTCCGAATGTTACTGCCGAAGTTCCGCCACGCCAGGAGAACGAGACATCATGACTGAACCCACTCGCACCGCCACCGTGACCAAGCCGCTCTACGCCACCGTCGGCGCAGGTGACGCCATCTACGCGTCCGTGCTCGACACCATCGAGAAGGTCCGCACCCGCGCCGCCGCCGCCGATGTCACCGGTCGTGTCGAGGTGGCTCGCGAGCGCTTCGCGAACCTGCCCGCCGACGCCAAGGGCCAGGCCGACGTGATGCGCCAGCGCATCGCCGCCCTGCCGTCCGAGCTACCTGAGGACCTGGCCGGGCTGCGTGAGAAGACCACCCCCGAGGAGCTGCGCAAGCTCGTCGACCAGTACTACCACCAGCTGCTCGACCTGTACGCCGACCTGGCCACCCGCGGCGAGGAGACCGTCGAGAAGCTCAAGACCAACCCGGCCTTCGAGGAGCGTTTCGAGCAGGTCGAAACCCTCTACGCCGATCTGGTCGGCCAGGCCCAGGACGTCATCGGCAAGGTCTCCGATCAGGTCGCCCCGCTGCTGGGTGGCGCCAAGGAAGAGGTCGCCGAGGTCGCCGACACCGTCGAGGCCGAGGTCGTCGCCGTGACCACCGAGTCCGAGCCCGCCCCGGTCGCCGAGGCTCCGGCCCCGGCCAAGAAGGCCCCCGCGAAGAAGGCTCCGGCCAAGAAGGCCGCGCCCGCTGCCAAGAAGTAATTCGGCGGTACGCGAAACAACCTGCGGCCCTCGCACATTCGATGTGCGGGGGCCGCGTTCGTCTGCGCGCGGGGGTCGGTGTCCGCCGCTAGTAGCACGAATGGGCGCGGCTGTCCTCGTATGATGGGGTGGGTGATGGGAATTCCCGGATTAATTCTGTCCGCGTTATTGCTGCTCGAGTTCGGCATGGTGGTGTTCGCGCTCGTTCATGCCGTGCGGCAGCGCCCGGACGCGTTCCCGGCGGTGGACAAGCTGACCAAGCCGGTGTGGCTGGCCATTCTGGTGGCCTCGCTCGGTGCGCTGGTGTTGATTCGGAACCCGATCAATCCGCTATGCCTCGCCGCGGTGATCGCCACCGGCGTGTACCTCGCGGACGTGCGGCCCAAGGTGGACGAGGTGCAGCGCGGCCCGCGCTGGTAGCGACACGATTTGGGTGCTTGCACTAGCTAGCACGCTCCGGCGGAGTTACTGTATCTAGCAGTAACACAAAGGAGTGTGTCACCCATGCGAGCAATGCTGCGAGCGCACCGGGCGAATCTGCGAAACCGGACCTATGCCAACGCGGATCTGAATCCACCGGCCGGTCCCTACGAGACCATCGAGGTCACCGGCACCGACGGTGCGCGCCTGCGAGTGCACGCCTACGGGCCCGCCGACGGCAATGCGCTGGTGCTGGTGCACGGCTGGACCTGCTGCCTCGAATACTGGAATCCGCAGATCAACGCCTTCGCGGACGACCACCGCGTCATCACCTACGACCTGCGCGGGCACGGTGAGAGCGAAGTGGGCACCGCCCCCCTCACCACCGACCTGCTCGCCGACGATCTGCAAGCGGTGCTGGAAGCCTCCTTGAAGCCCGGTCAGCGCGCCGTGCTCGTCGGCCACAGCCTCGGCGGTATGACCATGCAGGCGTGGGCCGGACGCCACCCCGGGCAGGTGCGTAAGCGCGCGGCCGCGGTGCTGCTCACCAATACCGCTGCGGGACAACTCATTGCCGAGACCACCGTGGTCCCGCTGTTCAATCGCGGACTGCTGCGACTGCCGTTCTTCCTCGGTCTGCTCGGGCTGAGCCTGCCGATCCTGTTCCCACCGGTCGCGCCCGTGCGATGGCTGTTCCGGCGGCAGATCATGAGCCTGGAATCGGTCGGCGATATCGCGGCCTTCGGGCAGAACATCGTGCGGTCCTGCCCGGCGCGGGTGCGCGGACGCTTCGGCAAACTGCTGTCTTATTTGGACGTCGGGCGAGGCGCGGTGCATTTGACCGTGCCGACCTCCCTCGTCGCGGGTTCGGCCGACGATATGACGCCGATCGTGCACGCCGATCGAATTGCCGAAATGCTGCGGGAGGCAGGCAGTCTCGACAGCTATCTTACTCTGCCGACCGGGCACCTCGGGAATGTCGAGGCGTATCGGGCGTTCAATGGCGAACTGGCGCGGGTTGCCCGCTCCGCCTTCGGAATTCCCGCGGCGGTCGTCAGCGCGTAGGTGAGGTTTTCTCACCCCTGGGGCTCATTGAATCGGGCAGAAAATCGGCCCAGGATGTGTTGTAGGTAACAGGGATTACTCCGATCCGCCGCCTCGAATGGCGAATGTGGTTGCGGCGGAACGGGTACCCCGGGAAAGCGGGGCCGCGATGCGACAGGATCGAAAAAACCTGCCGCTTGCTCTAGCAAGCGCCATAGCTAGCGCGGTAGTGTGCCCTGGAACACAAAGGAGTGCTCATGCTGGAAAAGCTGCCTGAGGCGCGTACGGACATGCTGACCGCGCCCTACCGTGCCGCCCTGCGGTCCCGCACCTACGCGACCGAGACGCTGAATACCCCGCGTCCCGCGCAGGTCATCCCCGTCACCACCCGCGATGGCGCGAAACTGCGCGTGCACGCGTACGGCCCCGCCGACGGTGAGGTCATCGTGTTCGCGCACGGCTGGTCCTGCGCCATCGAATACTGGAATCCGCAGATCAACGTCTTCTCCGGGGAGTACCGGGTGATCGCCTTCGATCAGCGCGGTCACGGTGAGAGTGAGAGCGGCACGCGCCCTTTCGGCGCCGAACAGCTCGCCGACGACTTCGCCCAAGTACTGGACGCGGTGTTGCGCCCGGGGCAGCGCGCGGTGCTGGTCGGTCACAGCATGGGCGGAATGACCATTCAGGCGTGGGCGCGGTACTACCCCGAGCAGGTCGCCGAGCGTGCCTCCGCTGTCGTGCTCGCCACCACCGCCGCGCGGCAGATTCCCAACCGCGCCACCGTGATTCCGTTCCTCAATGATCTGGTGCCCGCCCCGAGTTGGGTGGCCAGGATGCTGTTCGGTACCCCGCTGCCACTGCCCGGTGGTTCCGCGGTCGGCCTGATCGCCAAGTACCGCTTGATGACTCCGTCCGCCACCGCCGATGAAGCCGACTTCGGGCTCTCCATCGTGCGCTCCTGCCGTCCGTCGGTGCGTGCCTCGGTGGCGCGCGGTCTGCTGCACCTCGACTTGCACGGTGCGGCAGCGAATCTCACGGTGCCGACCACCGTGATCGCCGGGACCGCCGACCGGCTGCTGCCCGAGATCCACTCCCGGGAAATCGCCGACACTCTCGCCGATGCGGGATATCTCGACCGCTATGTCATTCTCCCCACCGGCCATCTGGTGAATATCGAAGCGCCACAAGCGTTCAATGCCGAACTGCATCGGGCGATTCGTATGGGCCGCCGCGGCTTGATTGCCGTCGCGGGCTGATACTCACCTTCCGAAAGTCGTAGTGCCCCTTCCACAATGGTGTGGGAGGGGCACTACGGCGTTCAGGTTCAGGAGAAGACGACAGTGCGGCGACCGTGTACCAGGACGCGGCCTTCCAGATGCCAGCGCAGGCCGCGGGCCAGCACCACGCGTTCGATATCGCGGCCCTGACGAACCATGTCGTGCACGGTGTCCGCGTGATCGATACGGCTGACGTCCTGTTCCAGGATCGGGCCCGCGTCCAATTCAGGGGTGACGTAGTGGCAGGTCGCGCCGATCAGCTTCACACCCCGGGCGAATGCCTGGTGATACGGGCGCGCGCCGACGAACGACGGCAGGAAGCTGTGATGGATATTGAGCGCCTTGCCCGCCCAGTGCTCGCACAGTTCCGGCGGCAGCACCTGCATGAAGCGGGCCAGTACGACGGCGTGCGGGTCGTGCGCGTCGACCAGTTTGCGGACCTCCTCGAAGGCGGGGCCGCGCTCGGCGGGATCCTTCGGGAAGGGCACGTGGTGGAAGGTGATGCCGTGCGCCTCGGTCATCTCGGCGAGATCCGGATGATTACCGATGACGGCCTCGATGGTGGCGGGCAGTTCGCCACTGGCGGCGCGGCCCAGCAGATCGTGCAGGCAGTGCCCGTCCTTGCTGACCAGCAGCACCGCGCGGCGGCGCTCACCGGTATCGAGCAGATCCCATTCGGTCTCGGGGCCGAGTTCGCCGGCGATGGCGGTGAAGCGGTCGCGCAGTTCGGTCAGATCGAACGGGACGGTGGCGGCCTTGATGGCCTGCCGGGTGAAGAACCAACCGGTATCCAGGTCGGAGTGGTATCCGGCCTCCACGATCGACCCCCCGAAATCGGCGATGAACGAGGTGATGCGGGCAATGATGCCCGGGCGGTCCGGGCAGCCCAGGGTCAGCACATAGCGACGGTCATCCAGGTTGCCGGGGCTCGAACTCATGCCGAGCAGCTTATTCCGGCCTCCCGGGCGGGTAGCGCTCGGCTCGGAGGCGCTCGTCAGCCAAGGTCGGCGACTGATTTCGTGCCGGTCGGGGTAACTCCTCGGGGACGCCCAAAATCGGTGTCCCGGCTGACTGGTACTACGCGTGCACCACGTTCCACGGCTCTCGGCCGTGCGCTGAAGTTACGGGGAGGCGGGACAGTAAAAGGGATCCGCATAGCGGAATTCGCCCTTGATCTCGGGGTCGTAGGCGGCCAGCGGGCGCACCTGGAAGTGTGAGGTCCACTCCGGCCGGTTCGGCACGATGCCGAGGCGGGTGCCGGGGACGAAACCGAAACGCGGGTAGTAGTCGAGGTGCCCGAGCAGGCCGACCAGGGGTTCGTCGAGGGCATCCGCCGCGCCGAGGGCCGCGTGCATGAGGGCCGAGCCGACGCCGCCGGCCTGTGCGTCGGTGCGGACGCCGATCGGGCCGAGGGCCAGGACCGGGAACGGTCCGATACCGGCGCGGGTGAGGCAGACGTGGCCGACGATGTCGTCGTGCGATTCGGCCACCATCGACAGGGTCGGCATCCAGCCGGAGTTGTCGCGCAGCAGCCGGACCAGCCCGACCTCGGGCGGATCGGCGGCGGGAGCGGTGGGGTGCGGTGGGCGGTCGACATTGGCGTTCGCGAATTCGAGTGCGAAGGCGCTGCGGTGCACCGCGTCGACCGCGGCGGCGTCGCCGGGTCGTTCACGACGGATCAGCACAAGTACGAGTGTGCGCGACAGCAGCGGGGACTCGCAACGAAATTCGCCATTGATGGCAAACTCACTGCTCATGGCTGAGATTTCCCGTCGAGACGTGGCCGCGATGATCGACCACACCCTGCTCGCGCCCGAAGCGACCGCCCAGGACGTCGACGTGCTGATCGATGAGGCACGAGAACTTGGCGTGTTGGCAATATGCGTCTCGCCGGCCATGCTGCCGGTGCGCGCGCCCGGCCTCGTGGTGGCGACCGTCGCGGGATTTCCCTCCGGCAAACATCATTCGCTGGTGAAGGGCGCGGAGGCGCGGCTCGCGGTCGATCAGGGCGCGAACGAAGTGGATATGGTCATCGATGTGGGTGCGGCCCGCGCGGGCGACTACAACGCGGTACTCGGCGACATCATCACCGTGCGAGAGGCCATGGGGGACCGCGCATTACTGAAGGTGATCATCGAATCCGCGGCGCTCACCGATGAGCAGATCGTCGAAGTCTGCCGGGCCGCCGAACAGGCCGGAGCCGATTTCGTGAAGACCTCCACCGGTTTTCACCCCGCCGGCGGTGCGAGCGCCCACGCGGTTCGCCTCATGGCCGAAACCGTCGGCGACCGCCTGGGCGTCAAAGCCAGCGGCGGCATCCGGACCTCCGAAGCCGCCGCCGAGATGATCGCGGCCGGAGCCACTCGCCTCGGCCTCTCCCGCTCCCGCGAAGTCCTGCAAGGCTTTCCGGCCTGAGCGCTCCCGCCATCTCGGCCCGAGCTCGGACCGTCGACGCGGTCCGAGCCCTGCCGGGTGACGAGGTCAGCAGTTGAGATTCGCGGTCTTGCCGGTGGAATCGGGTGCCTCCAGGGTGGTTTTGCCGCCCTTCAGGCTGACGTGCAGACCATCCGAGGTGACCTCGACCTTCGTCGGCTGCAGGCCCATCGGGTAGCTCTGCAGGCTCTCGGTCATGAGTTCCACGATGCCCGAGACCAAGTCGGTGGGCAGGCCGATGCCCAGGAATGAGGCGGACATGGTGTCCACCTCCACCTTGTCGCCGGCGATCTTCGGCTTGACCTGCAATTGGGCCAGTCCGCCCAGCACGGTGAAGCTCAGCGTGCCCGAGCTCGGATCTGAGGTGGCTCCGGAGACCAAGCCGCCCAGCGTCTTCGCAATGCCGTCATTGCTCCAGGTGACCTCGGCCTCGGAGCTGCCGATGGTGCCGCCCGCGCGGCCCTGATCCTGCGTCTCGATGTCATGGAAGGTGGCGTGTACGACCATGCCGACCGCCGGGCCGAACTTGCTGTCGTCACTGTCGACTGTCACAGAGCCGACCTTGTTGTCGAACATGGTGAGCAGCATGGGTTTCGCGCCGAACGACACATCGATCTTGGAGCCCATCTGCGCCTGGAACTGCGAGCTGATGCACTTCTCGACCGTGTGCCGCGCATAGGCTTCGCCACCGGCCAGGCCGCCGACCACAATCAGCGCCGCCACCAGGCCGATGATCAAGAGCGTCCGCTTCTTTCGCCCCTTGCGCGGAGAACCACCCTGCCCACCAGCCGCATTCGCGGTCGGCGGCGGCGTGATCGGCGGTTGCTGCGCGCCACCCGGTATCGAGGCCGCCCCGGCCGCATAGGCCGCCGCCTCGCTCGGATCGAGCGCTTCGGTGCGGTGTGTCCCGGTCGACCCGAGTACCTGGGTCGGGTGCGGACCGGAAGGTGCTCCGCCGCTCTGGAATCCGCCACTCTGCGCCGCGCCTTGACCCGCGATGACCTGGGTGCGCTGGTCGATAATCTCGGTGCCGGGCTCGGTGGCCTGCCCCGCATGCCACCACTCGGCGGCCTGGGGGTCCACGCCTTCCGGTCCTCGGGCCGCGGCATTCGGGTCCTGCCGCGACGCGCCGATGATCTTGGTCGTGTCGTCCGAGCCCGGATCGGCTGTGCCGCCCTGCCCGCCGATCACCTGGGTGGCGTCGTTCGCGCCGCCCGCACCGGCGGGATAGGGCGCGCCGCCTAGGACCTGGGTCTGCGATTCGTCACCGCCGGGCTTGTCGAGTCCGATCGGCTGATCGCCGGATTCGGCTGCGCCGGAGCGGATCTCGTAGTTCGCCGCGCCCGGGTGATCGGGTGTGGTGCCATTCGCGCGCGGAGCGTCGGCGTCGGAGGCCTGGCGCTTCGCGTCGTCCGAGGTGGGGTTCGAACTCATGGGGGCGATTCTTCCCGAGGTTTCTGTGTGAGCTCTGTGCTTCCGATGAGGTGTCGGTGGACTCTCTGCGGATTGTGACGTAACACACAGGAGGTCGGCGTAGCCTGAGTGCATGGCTGGGAACCCCGCAGCGGAGCCGGACCCCGAAGACGGCTGGCAGGCGCTGCAAGAGCTGGCCGGGCGGCACGCCGGATACTTCACCACCCGTCAGGTGCTGCAAACCGGTTGCGAGGCACGCATTCGCGACGGCCTGCGCGATGGCGCGGTCATTCGCGCCGGGGTCGGCCTACTGCGCTTGGGTCGGTGGCCGGACGGGCCACTGGACGAGTACGCCATGTGGTCGGCGTGGTTCGACGGCGCGGCCGCGGTTTCCCATCACAGCGCGGCGGAACTGCACGGTTTGGGTCGGCTGCGCCCTCGGTTTGTGCACATGTCGGCCCGCATCGGCCGTTTCCCGCTCTCCCCGCGACTGGTCGTGCTGCGCCGCACCTTCGCCCGCAAGGATGTGGAATCCGCGGGGACTTTTCTGGTCACGACTCCGCTGCGTACGGTCCTGGACCTCGCCGAAGCGAGTATCGGCCAGGCCGCCCTCGATGAGGTGGTCGCCGACGCCGTGGCCATCCACCGGTGTGCGCGCACCGAAATCCGTTCGGCCAGTGACACTCTCCCACCGGCCACGGCCGCTCGACTGCATCGCGCGTTGATCCGCGTGTGAGTGGGAACAGCGACCAAACAAGAACAAAAGACGGTGCTTGTCGACGGTATTCGCTTCGAGTTCTGCGGTGGTGCGATCCGTGGCAGGGTGAGGGTTTATGGGGACGGTCCGTGATGGCATGTGGGATCTGGCTTTTCCGCCTGGACCGGTTCGCCAGCGGGCGCACCGTCGCCGCGCTCGATGCGGTCGATGTGACGGCGGCGGCGCGGGGGACCGAACTGGAGACCGGCGAGATCGGCGGGACCGCGGCACCGATATCGCGACTCGAGGTGCCCTGGAAGGGTCGGCTGCTGTTCGAGGACGAACTCCGGGCGCAGTTGAGCGTGTGGGAGCGGCGCGGCATCTTCGAACCCGGTTTCGTCGCGGTCGTGCGGCGGGTGATCGAGAATCCGGAGTGGTTGCGGCTCCCCGGATTCCGGCTCTCCATGGTGGGTGCGGCGGCGGAGTTGAGCCCACTGCGGCCGCTGCTGTCCTGGGGTGTGGAGGTGCTCGCCGTGGATCGGCCGGGCCGGGCGCGCTGGGATCGGCTGCGCGATACGGCAGGTTCGGGTGCGGGTGTCATGCGGTTTCCGATCGCAGATGCGGGACCGGGCCCGGCCTGGACGAGCTCGGTGCGGGAAAGTTCGTGGCGCACCGCCGCCTACCGCGCGCTCGCTCATTTCGGCGTGGTGGTCTTCGACCCCGCTACTGCCCGAATCCTGCTGGCCGCCAAGCTTGTCCGTGATTTGATGTCGCCTGCCGAGTCTCCGGACAACCCGGAAGCTCTGTTCAGTGCGGGTGCGGCGCACGGCGGACTGTGGCGGCAGCCATTCGCGCCGCGGTCTCTCGTTGCGCCCGCTGCCTTTTCGGGTTCGATGCGGATGCTCCGCGACCGCGCCAGATCGGGCTTCGGCTCGGGAGAATGAGGCTGGGGTGTGGATCCCGGCCAAAAGCATGCCAGGATGACGGGGGTGGCGAGGCTAGCGAGGTGCGACGGCTGACCAGGGGATGGTGAGTTGGTTGTCGCGTAGGCGGCGGCGTTGGGGGCGGAGGGGGAAACCCTGCTCGCGCAATAGGTTTGCGGCGTGCCGCCAGCGGGCGCGGGGGCCGTAGGGGGCCAGGGGGGCGGTGTGCGACCAGGCGCGGTCGGCGGCGGTGAGTAGGGCGTGGATGGGTTCGCCCGGAATATTGCGGTGGATCAGGGCTTTCGGTAGTCGTTCGGCGATATCGGAGGGCTGGTCGACGGTGAAGGGGTCCCAGGCCAGGGTCAGGGACAGTGGCCCGGTTCGGTCCAGCAGGATCCAGGCGCAGCGGCGGCCGAGTTCATCGCAGGTGCCGTCCAGGAGCAGGCCGTTCGGGGCCAGTCCGGCGAGGATGGTCGACCAGGCTTGCGGCACAGCGGATTCCGGATACTGCCGCAGGACATTGAAGGCGCGCACCAGGTTCGGGCGCAGGCCGGCGAGTTCGAAGCCGCCGCGGGCGAAGGTGACACCGTCCCGGCCGGGCACCACACGCTCGGGATCGATCTCCAAACCCACGACGCGCAGGTCCGGTCGGATGGTGCGTAACCGCCCTGCCATTTCGAGGGTGGTGACGGGGCTGGCCCCGTAGCCGAGGTCGACCACGAGGGGTTCCGGAGCGTCCAGCAAACGTCGAGTCACCAAGGGGTCGTGCATGAGCCAGCGATCCCCCCGGCGCAGCCGGTTGATGCCGGTGGTGCCGCGGGTGATGGTGCCGATCGGTTTGATCAGGCGGCGTGGTGCTGCTGATCCAGCCAGCGCTGTGTCACCTCGGCCTCGGCTCGGAACAGGTCGATCAGGTTCACCAGCATGAGCTGTTCGAGCTTGCGTCCGAGGAATGGAATCTGCACGGTGGCGTGCGAGGAGGTGCGCAGGGTGCATCCGGTTTCGGTGGGGAACAGTCGCATACTGCCCTCCAGGGTGCCCGGTCCGCCGGGCATGAAAGTGGTGTATTCGCCGGTCACTTCGGGTCCGAAGGTCCCGTACTTCTCGGTGCGGGTGATCACCATGTCCTTGCGCATGAACGCCTGCGCCATATCGGGCAGGCTGTCGCGCGGTAGCACGTGCCGGGTCTCCACCTCGATGCCGTGGTCGCCGGCTTCGAGGCGGACGAGATCGTTGGGGGAGTGCTTGCGCATTTCCTCGATCCGCGCTTCCCAGAGGTCGCGGTTCTGGAGCGCCGCGTACACCTCTTTGGTGGTGTGCAGCGGATAGCGCGCGGAGTAGTCGAGTCGACGGGGCACGATCGGTCAGGTTACTGCCGCGAGGGGCTCGTCAGTGCGATCTCAGCCAATTGTCGGTGAACTCGGCTTCGCGTTCGAGGAGTTCGGTGAGGTGTCCTTGGATGGCGGCTTCGATCTTTTTGCCGAAGAGCGGGATCTTCACCTCGATGACGGCGTCCACGGTGAAGTCCGAACCGGTGCCGGATTCCTTCATGGTGAGGGTGCCGTTGACGGTGGCCGGCACGCCGTCGACGTGCGCTTCCACGGTGCCGCCGCTGCCGTTCCAGGTCTCGGTGCGCGGGATGACCAGATCGCCGGGGCGGACCGCGGTCACCTGCGCGGGCAGTTCGGAGGCCGGGATCGCCTGGATCATGTCCACGCGCACATCGTCACCGGAGATATTGATCGATTCGATGCGCGCGTCGGGGCCGCCGACCGCTTCGATGCGGTCCTTCCAGTACTGCTCATCGGCGAGGGCCGCGCGCACGGCGGCGGTGGAGTGGGTCGAGTGCGCGGTGAAGGCCAGAGGTGTCGCCATGGTCGGACAGGCTACCGTCTGTGCCTGTGCGTACTTCTGGGGTGGTGTCCTTCGACGACGTGCGGGACCGGCTGGCCGGGACCGGCGCGAGCCTGTCGGCAGCGGTACCGCTGGCCGAACTGACGACCTTGCGGGTGGGCGGCCCGGCCGTACTGGCCGAGTGCGCGTCCACGGAGTCGCTGGTGGCGACGGTGCGGGCGCTGGACGAGGCCGGTATTCCGGTGTTGCTCATCGCGGGCGGGTCGAATCTGCTCATCTCCGATGCCGGTTTCCCGGGCGTGGCGGTGCGGATCGCGACCACGGGCGTCGAGCTCGGTGACGATTTTCTGATCGCCGAGGCGGGCGCGAATTGGGATGCGGTGGTGGCGACTTCGGTGCAGGCCGGTCGCGGCGGCCTCGAATGCCTTTCCGGCATACCGGGTTCCGCCGGTGCGACGCCGGTGCAGAATGTCGGCGCGTACGGCGTCGAGGTGGCCTCGCTGCTGCGCCGGGTGCGGCTGCTGGATCGCGCGAGCGGCGAGATCCGCTGGGCCGAGCCCGCGGAACTCGGATTCGGTTATCGCACTTCGGTGTTGAAGCACAGCGCTGCCGCGGTGGTGCTGGCGGTCGAATTCGCCCTGCGCCCCGACGGCTCCAGCGCACCCCTCGGCTATCGCGAATTGGCGGCCGCGCTGGGCGCGCAGGAGGGTGAATCGCGGCCTGCCGAACTGGTGCGAGCCGAGGTGCTGCGGCTGCGGGCGAGCAAGGGCATGGTGCTGGACGCGGGCGATCACGACACCTGGAGCGCGGGCTCCTTCTTCACCAATCCGATCGTTCCGGAGCATCGGGTGGCCCAGGTGCGGGAGGCGATCTCCACACATGTCGGAGCGGATGTGGCGGTGCCCACGTGGCCGGTGCCGGGCGGGGTGAAGTTCTCCGCGGGCTGGCTCATCGAGCGGGCCGGTTTCGCCAGGGGCTATCCGGGCGCGCAGGCTCCCGCGCGGCTGTCCACCAAACACACTTTGGCTCTGACGAATCGAGGATCGGCCACCGCCGAGGAGCTCGCGCAGCTGGCCCGAGAAGTTCGCCAAGGAGTTGCTGAACTCTTCCGAATTCACCTCGAACCCGAACCTGTCACGGTGGGTGTCACCCTGTAGGGGTGGCTGATACCACGATTTCAGCGGCTGGTGGACCCGATTTGCGAGGGTAACGTCGAGGAAGTGAGTAGACGAGGATTCCCGGTCCGGCGGGCGGCGGCCGTACTGGCCGCGCTGTTGGCGGTGGTGGCGCTGGTGGCCGGATGTACGTCCGACAAGGGCGGCGGCAGCCCCGGCAAACCCGTCACACCGGCCGCGAAGGTGACCCCCGAGCCCGGTGACGGCGCCCAGAACGTCAACCCGACCGCACCCGTCCAGGTCTCGGTGACCGGCGGCCGCATCGACCAGGTGGCGCTGACCAACCCGAACGGTAAGCAGGTCACCGGCGAACTCAGCCCGGACCGCGCCAAGTTCGTGGTCACCGAGCCGCTCGGCTACGGCATCACCTACACCTGGTCCGGCACCGCCACCGGCACCGATGGCAAGCCGGTGCCGATCGACGCCAAATTCAGCACCGTCAATCCCAAGGCTCAGGTCTCGGCGACCATCAATATCGCCGACGGCCAGGAGGTCGGCATCGGCGCGCCGATCATCATGCAGTTCAACAAGCACATCGAGAACAAGGCCGCCGTCGAGAAGGCGCTGACCGTCACCACCACCCCCGCCGCCGAGGGTTCGTGGGCGTGGCTGCCGGACGACAACGGCGGCTCCCGCGCGCATTGGCGGCCGCGTGAGTACTGGGTGCCGGGCACCGAGGTGCATGTGGCGGCCAAGCTGTACGGCCTCGATATGGGCGCGGGATCCTATGGCGGGTCGGACCTGACCTCCGATTTCAAGATCGGCCGCTCGCAGATCGTGAAGGCGGTCGCCACCAGCCACCGCATGCAGGTCATTCGCGACGGCCAGGTTGTCTTCGATTTCCCGGTGAGCTACGGCGAGGGCAATGAGGACCGCAATGTGACGCGCTCCGGCGTGCACGTGGTCACCGAGAAGTACGAGGATTTCGTCATGTCGAATCCGCCGTTCTACACCAATGCCCGGGAACGCTGGGCCGTGCGCATCTCGAACAATGGCGAATTCATTCACGCCAACCCGGAATCCTCTGCGGCGCAGGGTAATTCGAATGTCACCAATGGGTGCATCAACCTGAGCACCAATGACGCGCAGTCCTACTTCCCGACCGCCCTGTACGGCGATCCGGTGGAGGTGACCGGCACCCGCATCCCGCTGTCGGCGGCGGATGGCGACATCTACGACTGGACCATCGACTGGAGCACCTGGAAGAGCATGTCCGCCCTGCAGGGCGAACCCGCTCCGGTGGTCTCGGCCGCCCCGATCACCCCGCAGGCCCCCGCGGGCCGCTGACTCGACCCTCACCACACGGCGCGGGCCCTCCCACTCGGGACGGCCCGCGCCGTTCGTCTGTCGAAATGGTGGATCGGCGGGCACCGTGGAATGTGCCGGTGACCGATCCGGGGCGGATCGATTTCCCGGAACGGGTTGGGACATGACGGCTTTCGGCCGTGGCGATTGCAGCCACGAATTCCTGTGTCAGCGGTCGCCCATTCAGATATCGGTCTCACCGCGCAGCAGCATGTCCTTCTTGCGGCCCATGAGTACCAGGGTGTCGCCGTCGAAGCGCGCCAGATCACCGGTGTGGATCTCACGCATCGGCAGTTCGCCGAGGTAGCCGTCGCACAGATTCGGGCCGGACAGAATCAGTTCACCGTCGTCGGCGATATCGGCGGTGACGCCGTGCACCGGTATGCCCAGCGGGTCGCCGGCGCCTTCGAATTCGAGTTTGGCGGTGCCGGAGTTGATTGCCACCGGCATGATCTCGGTCCTACCGTAGATGGCGAGGAATTCGCAGTCCGGCAGGGCTTTTCGTGCCCTGCGCAGCAGGGCGGTGGTGACCGGCGCGCCGCCGAGGGCGATTTCGCGCAGTCCGGCGGGCGCGGTGAGTTTCCCGGTTTCGACGGCGGTCAGCACCACCGTTAGATCGGCGGGTGTGAAGAAGGCGTGCGTGGCCGCGTTCAATCCCCGCGCGAATTCGATCGGCTCGATATGGGTTCGCAAACGCGGATACCTGGGCATGGACCACTGCGCGCCCGCGATCAGGGCGGGCAGGCCCATCATGAGCTGGTCGGTATGCAGGTGCGTACCGGGCCCGAGACTGCTGCACCCGGATATGGCCGCCAGGCCCGCGCCCAGCGAACCACGGGTGTGCACAACGGCTTTGGGTGCGGCGGTGGTTCCGGAGGTGAAGACGATCAGCGCCTCGGTATCCGGCGGCGCGAGCGAGCGTCCCGTATCGGCCGAGACCGGTGCGTCGTCCAGGAGCTCCCGCAGCGGAATCGAGGCCGCCGGGGTGCCGGGCAGTCGCGGTCCACTGTGTATGTGCCGCAACGGAAGTCGCCCGAACGCGGGCAGTGACAGCCTCAGGGTCCGGCCCACCCGGTGCAACGGTCCACTGAGCAGGTGGAGCAGTGATTCCGTTGCCGCCCAGGCAGGTTCGGCCAATTCGATACGCCGCGCGAACAGCTCCGGCTCGACGCCCGGGTCCACGAGGACGATAGTCCCGCCCGCCGCCATGGTTCCGAGGATCAGTACCACCGCGTCCACGCCCGGCCGAATCGAGAACAGCATGCGATCGCCCGGCTGAAATCCATTGTGGTAGAGCCGTTCCGCGACCGCGGTTATCCGGTCGTCGAGTTCGGCGTAGGTGAGCGGTCGCGCGCCCACCATGCCGAGTGCCGGATCATCGGGCTTGCACCGGACGTTCTCCCGCAGCAGCGCGAGAAAATCCGGTGTACCGGAGCCGCTCACCGGATATCCACCAATTCCGGCTGGCATCGGTGATCGGCGTACCAGGCGAGGGTTTTACGTACGCCCCAGGCACGCACCCGCCGATTGGACGCGTGCACCCGGACGTTCCGGCGGAGGCCGTAGTCGGTGGTGAGCATACGAACAGCATTCACCAATGCCCGATCCTCGTGCAGGGCTTCGGCGGCGGCCGCCGCGAATTCGCCCTGCCTCCTGGCGGATTCAGCGGCGCGCGAAACGACCCGGCTCGGCCTGATCGCGCGGTTTCACAATAATGGTGTCCAGATTGACGTGCGCCGGACGCGAAGCAGCGAATCCGACGATCTCGGCAATATCCTGTGCCATAAGCGGATCGATGCCCTCGTACACCTTGGCGGCGCGGTCGGCATCACCGTCGAAACGCACCAGCGAGAACTCGGTCTCCACCGCACCCGGGGCGATCTCGGTCAATCGGACCGGCTGACCCAGCAGCTCCCCGCGCAGGGTCCGATGCAGTACCGCCTGTGCGTGCTTGGCCGAGGTGTAGCCGGAGCCATTGTCGTAGTGGTGGAATGCCGCCACCGAGGTAATGGTGACGATCAGTCCGTCACCGGAGGCGATCAGTTTGGGCAGCAGGGCTTTGGTGAGTCGCAGCGTGCCGAGCACGTTCGTCTCCCACATCCACCGCCAGTCGTCGAGGTCGGCATTCGCGACCGTCGCCAATCCCTTTGCGCCACCGGCATTATTGACCAGCACATGCAACTCGCCGACCGCATCGGTGAATGCCCGCACCGACTCCTCGTCGGTCACATCCAGGGGCAGGGCCGTCCCGCCGATCTCATCGGCCAGCTTCTCCAGCCGATCGACCCGCCGCGCTCCCACATAGACGTGGTACCCCTGCTTGGCGAGCTCCCGGGCCGTGGCCTCTCCGATTCCCGAACTTGCTCCGGTCACAACAGCGGTGCGAGTGCTCATGTCCTGAGCTTAGGCAAATACAACGCCCCGGCTACCTCCGCCCTGCGCCCGCAGCGGGCGCGAGATCTCGGCAGAGCTCCCGGTTAGCCTGGCGGGTATGGCGATCAGGGAAGCACGTAGCGCGGACGGTACCAATATCGTTTACCGGGTAACCGGCCCCGAGAACTCGCGGCCTTTGGTGCTGCTGCACGGCTGGTCCGGAACCCTGCGCTGCTGGGGTCGCGCCGCCGACGAATTGGCCGGGCGTTACCGCGTGATCGCCCTCGATCTGCGCGGCCACGGTTACTCCGATGCCCCCGAATCCGGTTACGACGACCCGAAGAATTGGGCCGCCGATGTGGCGGCGGTGCTGGCCGCCGAGCACATCACCGCGGGCGCGGTCCTGCTCGGCTGGTCCTACGGCGGCATTGTCCTCACCGACTATCTTGCCGCCTACGGCACCGCTGCCGTCGCGGGTGTTGTCTACACCGGTTCCCAAGCCGGCATCGGCAAGAACGTCCCCGGCGCGCAGACCGGACCGGCCATGCAGAAGGCCATTCCGGATGTCTTCGAGGAGAGCGCCGGCCGCGCCATGCGCGGTTTCGCCGCCTTCGGCAATGCCAATACCGGTCCCGGCCGCGATAAGGGCGCGGACGCCCAGCGCCTCTTCGGCGGCAGCGTCGCCACCCTGCCCCGAGTTCGCAAGGCGCTGTTCTACCGCACGGTCGACAACACCGAAACCCTGGCTGCGCTGGATGTTCCGGTCTTCGTCATGCACGGCACCGCCGATCCGGTGGTCCCGCTGGAGAACGGGAAATACATCGCCGAGACCGTCCCGAACGCCACCACCTCCTACTGGCCGGACGGCCAGCACGGCCTCTTCGTCGAGGATCCGGACCGCTTCGTGGCGGAGCTCACCGCCTTCACCGAAACCCTGTCCTGACCGGTCGCTAACCCTGCCTTGACCGGGCCGTGCGCTGTGAGCCGAGTCACTAGGTCGGGTAACCCACGTATATTCACTTACCAGTGGCGTGCACACTGGTGTAGTGAGTCAACGTTCCGACCTACGGCCCAATCGGATTGCCGTGCTATCGGTACACACCTCACCCCTGGCCCAACCGGGCACCGGCGATGCCGGCGGCATGAATGTGTACGTGCTGCAGACGGCCATCGAATTGGCTCGCCGCGGCACCCAGGTGGAGATCTTCACCCGCGCGACCTCCTCCAATGACCAACCGCTCGTAGAGGCCGCACCCGGTGTGCTGGTCCGCAATGTGGTGGCCGGACCCTTCGAGGGTCTGGACAAGCACGATCTGCCCACCCAGCTGTGTCCGTTCGCGGCCGAGGTACTGCGGCAGGAGGCCCGGCACCCGCCCGGCCACTACGACCTGATTCATTCGCACTACTGGCTCTCGGGTCAGGTGGGCTGGCTGGCCCGGGACCGCTGGCGGGTGCCGATGGTGCATACCGCGCACACCCTGGCCGCGGTGAAGAACGCCTACCTCGCCGAGGGCGATATGCCCGAACCCGCCGCCCGTGTCATCGGTGAGAAACAGATTGTCGCCGAGGCGGATCGGTTGATCGCCAATACCGGCGAGGAGGCGCGGCAGCTCGTCGAGCTGTACGACGCGGATCCCGAGCACATCGATGTGGTGCTGCCCGGTGCGGACCTGAACCGGTATCACCCAGGTTCGCGCGCCGCTGCCCGCGCGGAGCTCGGCCTCCCCGACGATGAGCGAATTGTCGCTTTCATTGGGCGAATTCAGCCTTTGAAGGCCCCCGATGTGCTCGTGCGCGCCGCCGCGCAGGTGCTCGCCGAAGAGGCCGCGCTACCGCAGCGCCCGGAACGCCCACTGCGCGTGCTGATTGTCGGCGGACCCTCCGGCAGCGGCCTCGAACGTCCCGACGCGTTGATCGAATTGGCTGCCGCGCTCGGTATTTCGGATCGCGTCACCTTCCTGCCACCGCAGCCGCCGCATCGTCTGGTGCAGGTGTACCGGGCCGCGGACCTGGTGGCGGTGCCCAGCTACAACGAATCCTTCGGCCTGGTCGCCATCGAGGCGCAGGCCAGCGGTACCCCGGTGCTGGCCGCCGATGTCGGCGGGCTCGGCACCGCAGTGCGCGACGGTGTCACCGGGCTGCTGGTGCCGGGTCACCGCACCCCCGACTGGGCCGCGGGACTGCGCTCGCTGCTCGACAATCCGGCCCGCCTGGATCTGATGGGTGCGGCGGCCGTCGAGCACGCCGCGAACTTCTCCTGGGCGCACACCGCCGACGGCATGCTGGACAGCTATGCCGCCGCCCTCGGCCAATCGCGGGATCGCCGCAATCGCACCGGTACCGTGCACAACGACAGCAATCAAGCCAGATCGCTGGCGCTCTGGCGGCGCCGGATGGGAGTAGTACGCCGATGAGCGCCGTGCAGGACGAAACCGCCCGTACGACAGCGCAATTGATCGACGAGACACTGCGCGACCGCGAGATCGAATACTCGCGTGAGGCCGACGGCACCTTCGTGGTGGTGCTGCCCGGCGAACGCAAACTCAAGACGGTCATCGGCGTCGCCGTCGGCAAGCACGGCATTCGAATGGAGTCCTTCGTCTGCCGTAAACCGGACGAGAACTTCGAGGGCGTCTACAAATTCCTGCTGCGCCGCAATCGCCGCCTGTACGGCGTGGCGTACACCATCGACAAGCTCGGCGATATCTATCTGGTGGGCCGGCTGTCCACCCATTCGGTCACCGCCGATGAACTCGACCGCTGGTTCGGCCAGATTCTCGAGGCCGTGGACGCCGATTTCAATACGCTCCTGGAACTCGGATTCGCGGAATCCATTCGCAAGGAATGGAAGTGGCGGGTCTCGCGCGGTGAATCGCTGAAGAACCTGCGCGCCTTCGAGCATCTCGTCGACGCCGAGGACAAGGCGTAGCCTGCTCCGGGTAAACCGGAGGCGAAGGAGGGCGGCGGTCCATGGTGGCATTGGCGCTGGATATCGGCGCGACGAAATTCGCTGCGGGCGTTGTCGATTCGAATGGCGGCGTGAGTTCGGTGCGCCGGATCCAGGTCCCCGAAACCAAGGTCTGGACCGCCTGTCTCGAACTGCTGCTGACGGTGGCCGGCACGGCTGAGGTGACCGCCGTGGGCATCGGCGCGGCCGGGCCCGTGGATGTGCGCACCGGATCGACCGGACCACTCAATATCCCGGAGTGGGTACACGGCTTCGGCCTGGTCGACGCGGTCCGGGAGTTGTTCCCCGACGCGGTGATTCACTTCGCGGTCGACGGCGTCTGCCTGGCACTGGCCGAGCAGCGCTTCGGCGCCGCCCGGGGCGAACCGAACGTGCTCTGTATGACGGTGTCCTCGGGTATCGGCGGCGGCGTGATCTCCGACGGCCGAGTTGTCATGGGCCGCACCGGAAATGGCGGGCACGTCGGGCACATTGTCGTGCCCGGTAATGAAGAGCCCTGTGCCTGTGGCGGTTTCGGTTGTGTGGAGGCCGTGGCCAGCGGTAAGTCCTCGGTGCGCTGGGCGCGCGGGCAAGGCTGGACGGGCGGCACCGGCATCGAACTGTCCGCGGCCGCGCACGCCGGGGATGAGATCGCCCTCGCCGCCATGCACCGCTCGGGTACCGCACTGGGTATCGCCATCGCCTCCGCCGCGGCCCTGCTGGATACCGATCTGGTGGTGATCGGCGGCGGCTTCGCGCAATCCGGTGCGCCGCTCTGGGATCCACTGCGGGCGGCCGCCGCCGCCCACGCCCGCCTCCGCTTCCTGCGGGAATTGCGGGTGGTCCCGTCCGAACTCACCGACCAGGCCACCCTCGCCGGGGCCGCGCTACTGGCGAAACGGGGCGTGGAAAGATGACCCCCATGACGTACACCCTCGTGCTGCTGCGCCACGGCGAGAGCGAATGGAATGCCCTCAACCTGTTCACCGGCTGGGTGGATGTCCAACTCACGGACAAGGGTGTCGCCGAAGGCAAGCGTGCCGGTGAATTGCTGGCCGAGCACGGGATTCTCCCCGATATCGTCTACACCTCGCTGTTGCGCCGCGCGATCAGCACCGCCAACAACGCACTGGATGCCTGTGACCGCCATTGGATTCCGGTCGTGCGCGATTGGCGGCTGAACGAGCGCCACTACGGTGCGCTGCAGGGTAAGAACAAGGCGGAGATCAAGGACCAGTACGGCGACGAGCAGTTCATGCTGTGGCGTCGCAGCTACGACACCCCGCCGCCGCCGATCGAGGCGGGCAGCGAATACAGCCAGGATGCGGATCCGCGCTACGCCGGTATCGATGTGCCGCTGACCGAATGCCTCAAGGATGTCGTGGCCCGCATGGTGCCGTACTGGGAGGACACCATTGCCCAGGATGTCACCGCGGGTAAGACGGTTCTCATTGCCGCGCACGGCAATTCGCTGCGCGCGCTGGTGAAGCACCTGGAGGGCATCTCCGATGACGCCATCTCCGGGCTGAACATCCCCACCGGCATTCCGCTCAAGTACGAGCTGGACGAGAACCTGCGCCCGCTGGGCCCCGGCGAATACCTGGACCCGGAGGCGGCCGCCGCGGGCGCCGCCGCCGTCGCGAATCAGGGCGGCAAGTAACACGTAGTAACGACAAACGCGCTGTAGCCGAATTACTCGGTTGCAGCGCGTTTTCCGTTTTCTCCCGGCTATTTTTCACGCGCGCATCATCCGTTTCGGATGAAATGTGTACGTGATCCACCTCTCAGTACGGCACCGTAGGGTATTCAGCGGCAATGCGTTTCGAATTAGCCGCAATTTTGCCCGTTAAAAGAGGTGTCTGTAACCGGAGTTTGCAACTTACTGCCGAGTAGATATGCTCTGCTCGTTCGACCAATTGCGAGAGGTAGATCACGTTCGATGAAGCACGCGCTACGGGTCACGGTCCTCGCCACCGCGACCGCTCTGCTCGTTCCACTGTCCGCCATCACCGCTGATGCGGCCCCCGCCCCGATCGGCCCCGACGGCGGCGCGGCGGGTGCGGCCTGGACCGCCACCGAGGACGGCCAGCAGCAGTACCCGAATGTCTTCATCGAATGGGACGTCCCCATCACGATGAGCGACGGCACTGTGCTCAAGGGCAACGTCTATCACCCGGCCGACGCGTCGGGCCGCCCGATCGACACCCCCACGCCGACCGTGCTGAATATGACGCCGTACACCAAGCTGGTGTCGAACGTCGCCGACAGCGCCTTCGCGATTCCCGGCCTCGGCGACGCCCTGGTCAACGTGTTCCGGAATATCAACCTCTCCGGCACTCCCATCTCCGGCTTCGGCGAACTGCTGAACGCTGCGGGCAACGGCGAACTCCGCAACTTCTCCGTCGACCGTCAGCTCATCAAGTCCGGGTACACGCAGGTCGTCGTCGACGTGCGCGGTACCGGATTCTCGCAGGGCGAGTGGGACATGCTGCGCCAGCGCGAACAGCAGGACACCGTCGAGACCATCGACTGGACGTCCAAGCAGGGCTGGTCCAACGGCCGCATCGGCATGAACGGCCTGTCCTACAGCGCCATCAACCAGGTGCAGGCCGCGGAGAAGAACCCGCCCGCGCTGAAGACCATCTTCCCGATCGTGCCCGGCAGCGACCTCATCGACGATGTGCTCGCGCCCGGCGGCGGCTTCGGCTTCAACTTCATTCCGTTGTGGCTCAGCGCCATCAACGGCATGAAGTGGCTCCCGGACCTGGCCTCGATCGCGCAGGGCAAGTTCGACTTCAAATGGTTGCAGGACCGCGCCGACGACCCGTTCACGTATTTGGACGTGTTCATGTCGGCGTACACCAGCACCGATATGAACACCCTCGATCCGCGCGCGAAGGCCATGCTCGATGATCTGTCGTCGGAACGCCAGGCATGGCTCGGTGATCCGAGCCGGATCAATATCCCCACCTTCGTCACCGGTGGCTGGCACGACCTGTTCACCTACTCGGAATCCAAGATCTACAACGAGATTTCGGTGCCCGCCGGGCAGAAGCAACTGCTGATGGGCAACACGTACCACGTCACCTCCGGCTCCGAGGCCGGTCACCCCGGCCTGCCGCCGCGCCTGGACGTGCTGCAGCGCGCCTGGTTCGACAAGTGGCTCAAGGGGATTGACAACGGCGTCGACAAGTACGGCCCGGTCACCCTGCGTCAGCAGGGCGGCGGCTGGATCACCCAGGGCGGCTTCGGCGAATCCGCGCCCTCGGAAGAGGCCGCGCGCTACCGCCGCATGTACCTGTCGTCGCAGCGCAGTGGCACCGCGAACAGCCTTTACGACGGCTCGCTGACCGGTGACGCCAATGGTGATACCGACCGCATCAGTGTGTCGATGGGCCTGACCACGCTGTGCTCGAATGACGCCGCGCAGGGCAGCGCGGGCATTCTCTCCATCATCGACGGTTGCGCGCTGGACTCGCGGGTCGCCGAGATCAACGGCCTGACCTTCACCAGCGCCCCGGTCGCCGAGGCCACCACGGTCTCGGGTCCGATCGCGGTGCACCTCAACACCGTTCAGGACGCGGCCGACGCCTACTGGACCGTCACCGTCAATGATGTTGCGCCCGACGGCAAGTCGACCGTGCTGACCTCCGGCCAGTTGATGGCGTCCATGCGTCGGATCGACGAGGCCAACAGCTCGCGTTCGGACAGTGGCGATTACACCGATCCGCGCGCCTTCACCTCGCTCGACAAGAGCGAGCCGACGGTGCCGGGCGAGGCCACCACCCTCGATATCGCACTCAGTGGCACCGAGGCCCTGCTCCAGCCCGGACACCGGCTGCGGGTGGACGTCTTCGCGGGCAACTTCCCCAAGGGCCTGCCGATCCTGCCGATGCTCCTCGATACCGGTCTGAAGCCGCAGCATGTGCAGCTCGACCCGAATCGTCCGAGCTTCGTCAATATCCCGGTTCGCGGTAACACCGGCTGGTGATTCCGTCCCTCCGGGCATGAGAACCCCCGGGTGCGCACAACGGCGTGCGCACCCGGGGTTTTCTTCGTCCATGGGACGGGTGTTCACTCGTCGGCGTCGGCGAAGGTGGCTTCCATGGGCGGGAACATGGCGCGAGAGTCGTTGCCGCCGAACCACTGTCCGACCACGAAGGCAGAGGTGGCCTCGAGGTATCTGGCCTGAGCCAGTCCGCCCGCGTGGAACGGCTTCAGCTTCATATCCGAAACCAGTGCGGAGACCCGGGCGATCGCGCCGGCGTCGTCCCCGCACAGCGGGACCAATAGCGTGCGGCCCTCGAACTCGCGCCGCTCGGACTCCCAGACCTCCGCCGCGCACAGATTGAACGCCTTCACCACGTGCGCGCCCGGGACGGTCGCCGCGATGCGTTCGGCGACAGCGTCTTCGCTGAGTACGAACTTGCCGCTGTCGGGAAGGAACGCGTTGGTGCAGTCGATGAGCGTGCGCCCGGTGAGCGCCGGACCAACCAGCGCCAGCACCTCGGTCAACGCGGCCACCGGCAATGCCGGCAGTACCGCCTCGCCGAATTCGGCGGCCTCGGCGATACCCGCCGCCCGCGCCTTCGGCCCGATGGCGGTGGCCGTCTCCGTCGCCCGGGTCGTATCCCTGGCCCCGACCACGATGTCGTGTCCGGCCGCGGCCCACGCTCCGCCGAGCGCCCGTGCCATGGCTCCGGCTCCGATGATTCCGATTCGCATGTGAACTCCTGTGTCGTATTTGCGAATTCGACGTTAGGAATTTCGATACGCACCCCCGGGTGCGCAACGACGCCGGCAGGCTGGAGTCATGACGATCGAACCGACCGCCCCGGCGGTGGTGGCGTTCGCGGAGTACGGCGACTACGAATCCGATTGCCCGGCACGCCTGGCGGTGGATATCTTCGGCAATTCGTGGCTGACGGTGATCGTCTACACGCTGCGCGAGGGCCCGATGCGCCCGGTCGAGTTGCAGCGCGCCATCGGCGGTATCAGTCAGAAAATGCTCACCCGAACCCTGCGCCGCATGGAGCTGATGGGATTGCTGGAACGTCGCCGCTATGCCGAAGCCCCACCGCGGGTGGAGTACGAGCTGACCTGCGCGGGCACCGATCTGCTGACCCCGATCCTGGCCCTCGGGGTATGGGCGGATCGGCACGGTGACGCGGTTCGCGATGCCCTCTACGGAGACACCGCGGACTGATCACCCCACTGCGCGGTGGTTGCCACAGAAATGCCGAACGCCGCACCCGGTCAGTCGAAACATTGCGTGAACGCCGGGCCAATTCCCCGCGAAGCCCCTGTGACCTGCGTGAAACTTCCTGCACCCGGGGTCGGACGCGGCTGAGACAACCGTACGATTCAAAGTGTGAGCGTTCCACAGGCCGTGCTGTTGGCAGTCCTGGCGGCCGTCGTTGGACTGGCAGTCGGTGGATTGCTCATTCCCTATGTCAATGCCCGGCAGGAGCGGCTGCGCGCCGCCACCGACTCCGGACTGACCATGTCCCAGGTCCTGGACCTGATCGTGCTCGCCTCGGAGAGCGGTATCGCCGTGGTCGACCAGTACCGCGATGTGGTGCTGGTGAACCCGCGAGCCGAGGAGCTGGGCATAGTCCACGATCGGCTGCTCGACGAACGCGCCTGGGCCGCGGTGCAGCAGGTCCTCGCGGGCGGTACCGATATCGAATTCGAGCTGACCGCGAAAATCCCGCTGCCGGGCCGGGCGCGCCTGGCAGTCCGCGGTGTTGCCAGGCCGTTGTCGCAGGAGAACCCGAACTTCGTGGTGCTCTTCGCCGACGACGACTCCGAACAGGCCCGCATGGAGGCCACCCGCCGCGACTTCGTCGCCAATGTGAGCCATGAGCTCAAGACCCCGGTGAGCGCCATGAGCCTGTTGGCTGAGGCATTGCTGGAATCGGCCGACGATCCGGAATCGGTGCGGCACTTCGGCGAACGCCTGCACGGCGAGGCCCGCCGCATGGGCAAGATGGTGACCGAGTTGATCGCGCTGTCCCGCCTGCAGGGCGCGGAGAAGCTGCCCGAACTCGAGGCCGTCGATGTGGACAGCGTCGTCAATCAGGCCATCGAGCGCTCCCGTACCGCCGCGGAGGCCGCGGGTATTACGGTGAGCACCGATGCCACCAGTCGGCTCGAGGTGATCGGTGATCAGACGCTGCTGGTGACCGCGCTGTCGAACCTGGTGGAGAATGCCATCGCGTACTCGCCTCGGGGATCGCAGGTTTCGGTGTCCCGGGCATTGCGCGGCGGTCACGTCAATATCGCGGTGACCGATCGCGGAATCGGGATCGCCAAGGAAGACCAGGAACGGGTCTTCGAAAGATTCTTCCGGGCCGACAAGGCGCGTTCGCGCGCCACCGGCGGTACCGGACTCGGGCTGGCTATCGTCAAGCACGTAGCGGCCAACCACAGCGGTGAGGTCACGCTGTGGAGCAAGCTGGGCACCGGATCCACATTCACCTTGCGGATCCCGTCCCACCCCGCCGATCTCAATGGCGCGGACAAGAGACTTTCCGCCGGACTTCCGGCGGCGAAGAAGGAAACCGGCCCGCGCCCCCTCGGGCGGGCCAGAACCAACGGTG
This sequence comes from Nocardia sp. SYP-A9097, assembly GCF_009649815.1. Taxonomy (GTDB): domain Bacteria; phylum Actinomycetota; class Actinomycetes; order Mycobacteriales; family Mycobacteriaceae; genus Nocardia. Next base: position 691,302 of record NZ_WJIC01000002.1, on the reverse strand, counting down.
TGGAGGCAACCCGATGACGAGTGTGCTGATCGTCGAGGACGAGGAGTCGCTGGCCGATCCGCTCGCATTCCTCCTGCGCAAGGAGGGGTTCGAGGTCACCGTGGTCGGTGACGGCCCGTCCGCGCTGGCCGAGTTCGACCGGTCCGGGGCGGACATCGTCCTACTCGACCTCATGCTGCCCGGCATGAGCGGCACCGATGTGTGCAAGCAGTTGCGCGCCCGTGGCAGTGTCCCGGTGATCATGGTGACCGCGCGCGACAGCGAGATCGACAAGGTGGTCGGCCTGGAACTGGGCGCCGACGACTACGTCACCAAGCCGTACTCCTCGCGTGAGCTCATTGCCCGCATTCGCGCCGTACTGCGCCGAGGCGCGGGCGAGGAGGCCGACAACGGCGGCGAGACCAGCGTGCTGGAGGCGGGCCCGGTCCGCATGGACGTGGACCGCCACACCGTCCAGGTGAACGGCAAAGCGGTTACTCTGCCGCTCAAGGAGTTCGACCTGCTGGAGTACCTGCTCCGCAATTCCGGACGCGTGCTGACCCGTGGCCAGCTCATCGACCGCGTCTGGGGCGCCGACTACGTCGGTGACACCAAAACCCTCGACGTGCACGTCAAGCGCCTGCGCTCCAAGATCGAAGCCGACCCGGCCAAGCCGGAACATTTGGTGACGGTCCGCGGCCTCGGCTACAAGCTCGAGGCTTGACCGCCTCCCCGAGCCTTTAGCGCCCGGCTGAGAGCCGTTGGCGCTGGGCACGCGTGGCGGCGGTTGGGTGCCGAGCCGATTTCGGGGGTACCCCGGGAGTTACCCCGAGGCTCACGAAATCAGTTGTCCTGTACGTAAAAAACCCGCGCCTGCTTCGGAAACCGAAGCAGGCGCGGGTTTTTGGATGTGTTCTATGCGGCGGGGTCGGACTGCATGGTGTAGACCCAGCCGAGGCCCAGGCCGGGGATGTCCTGCTGGGCGAGGTTGATCCAGCCCAGGTCGTCCTGCTGCTTGCAGTCGTACCAGGCGACATCCTGGCCATTGCCGCGGCAGGCGATGGTCCGGGTGATGCCGTACGGGCTGACGATGATCAGCTTGCCGTTGTCCTTGGCGCTGAGCACATTCAGGTCGTTGTACGGCACGAAGTTGGCGGTCACGTCCGAGAACTTGGTGGGATCGGTGTTATCGGCACCGGCGTGCGGCGCGAGGCTGAGAACTACGCCGGCGGCCAGCGCGGCGACGGTGAACGATTTCTTGATCATGGGCAGGATGTCTAACACGTTCCGGTGAACCGGTAGTGGCGAATCGATGTCGCGCGTACTTCCCGCAACTCACATACCGAGGTCACCGACCAGGTAGAACTCCGAAACACCCTTGGACGCAGCCTGATTCGAATGCCACCCGTGATACACGCCAGTTCACCCGCTGTACACCTGTAGTCGTCGCCACACCGTCCCGCCGTGACCTTCGCGGCCCCGCCGCCGAACCCCATTGTTATCGCGGACACACCCGCTAGCTGCCCGCGCTGCCGCTGAGCCCGCCCAGCAGTCCGCCGAGGGTCTTGCTCGCGCTGCCGGAGCTGCCTCCCGGCGTACCCGGGTTGCCGCCGCCGGGTGTGCCCGGATTCGACGGGTCGGTGACGTTCACGGCGATGGTCTTGGTGTTCCCGCCCTGCGAGCAGGTGAGCAGATGCTGTCCGGCGGTGGTGGGCTTCCAGGTGATGCTGGAGTATCCGACCGGCCACGGCACCTTGGGTCCGCTCAGGTCGTTGCCGTTGTCGGTCCAGTACACCAGCAGGCCGATGCCCGCGCCGCTGAGGTTCGCGGTGAGCGTGTACTCGGTATTGACGGTGTGCGGATCGCTGCCCGAGATGGTGATCGAGTCGACGGTCGCGCTCGCCTGGGGCGCGGCGAGGACGACGACCGCGGCGGCGGTGGCGATACCGGCAATGCCCGCGCCGAGGCGCCGGGAAATGCTGCTCATACTGTGTCTTCCGTTCACTTGCCGGTGGTGCCGCTGCTGCCGCTGCCGAGCGGTCCGGCGGGCCCGAAGCCGCTGCCGGAGCTGGAGCTGCCCGAGCCGAGCGGCTTGTCCGCCACATTCACCACGGTGGATTGGGTGCTGCCGCCCTGTTCGACGGTGATGATGTGCTGTCCCTTGGTGGACGGCGTCCAGCTGATGCTCGCGTGCGCCGGCGGCCACGGCACCTTGGGGCTGCCGATGAATTGGCCGTTGTCGCTGAAGTACACGAGCAGCCCGGCCGAGGCGCCGCTGAGGGTGGCCGAGATGGTGTACGCGGTGTCGACCTGGAAGTTCGACCCCTCGACGGTGACGGTGTCGACGGCCGCGCAGGCGGTGGGGGCCGCGATGACGGCGGCCGCGGCGACGGCCGCGAAGCCGGTGATCCCCGCACCGGCTCGGCGAGCGGTGGTCCTCGGTGGTGCGATGCGCATAGTGTCTGCTCTCCTATCGATCAAACGTCCGCAGCCGAAAGGCTATGAGCTGCCGAGCAATCCGCCGGACAGGCCGCCGAGCAGCTTGCCCGCACTACCCGAGCCGCCGCTACCCGAACTCGCGCCCGGGGTGGTGGTCGCCGGGGGAGTGGTGGGCGGAGTGGTCGGGGGAGTCGTCGGCGGGGTGGTCGGCGGTGTCGTGCCGGGAGTGGTGGTCGGCGGGGTGGTGGTCGAGCCACTCGCCACATTGATCACGATCGACCGGGTGTTGTCCCCCTGTGCGGCGGTCAGAATGTGCTGCCCGGCCGTGCTCGGCGTCCAGTCGATGGAGGCGTGCCCGACCGGCCACGGCACCTTCGGCCCGCTGAAGTCGTTCCCGTTATCGCTCCAGTAGACGAGCAGGCCGATCGAGGCCCCGCTCAGATCGGCACTGAGCGTGTAGGTGTTGCCCACCCGGAAGTCCGAACCCGAGATGGTGACGGTGTCCACATTGGCCTGGGCGGTCGGCGACATCGCGATGACCAGCCCCGCGCCACCGGCGACGGCCGTCGCGGCGATACCCGCGCCGATACGGCGGCGAGAAATGTTGTTGCGCATGAAGTCTCCTGTGCATACCTGGGGACAACTTTGCGCCCCAGGGAATTTCGGAAGGAAGAGGTCGGCGTCAGAGACCGAACGGGAGCAGGCCGTCGGCGCTGCCCGTGCCACCGCCGCTGGGCTTGGTGGTGGTCGGCGGAACGGTCGTCGTCACCGGCGGAGTGGTGGTCGGCGGGACCGTGGTGGGCGGCGTCGTCGTGGTGGGCGGGACCGTAGTGGTCGGCGGTTCGGTGGTGGGCGGCACCGTCGTCGGGGGCACGGTCGTGGTGGGAGGCACGGTCGTGGTCGGCGGTTCGGTGGTCGGCGGCACCGTGGTGGTGGGCGGGACCGTGGTGGTCGGCGGCACGGTGGTGCTCGGGACCGACCCGTCCGTGACGGTGACCACGAGAGATTTGGTGCTGCTGCCCTGCGAGGCCGTGATCACATGCTGCCCAACGCTTTTCGGCGTCCAGTCCAGGCCGGCGTGGCCGACCGGCCACGGCACCTTACCGGCGGGGGTGAGGCTGTCGCCGTTGTCGCTCCAGTAGACGAGCAGGCCGATGGAGGCGCCGCCGAGGTCGGCATTGAGGGTGTAGCTGTTGCCGATCTTCAGGTCGCTACTCGAGATGGTGATCGAGTTGACCGCGGCATTGGCCTGGGGTGCCTGGGGCGCCGCGAGGACGGCGACGACGCCCGTCGCGACGGCGAGCCCGGCGAGTCCAGCGCCCAGTACGCGCCGATTGGGCGGGGTGTTGCTCATGAGTTCTCCTGTGCTGCGGCCCACGAGGGGTGTGGGTCCGTCGCACAGTAGGTGAGCAGTGAAGTGAAATGGGGTACTTTCAGAAAATTACCCGCAGATTAATTAACCCTGTTCAGTGGTGGTTGCCTTCTTCGCCCCGGTCTTGGCCTTCGTCGCCGTGGTCACGGTGCCGGCCTGCTCGGCCGCCTTGCGCACACTGTCGGCCGCTTTGCTCGCGACGGCGGCTTCATCCGCGGCCTTCTGCTGCGCGATCACCGTCGCCGGATGCACCGCCACGATGCCCAGCCCCTGCCGTCGCCGGCAATGCTGTGCCAGCTCGTCATAGGCGGGCTTGCCGAGCAATTCGATCAGCTCCGGCGCGTACGCCTCCCACACCGGCCGGGTGCCGACATGCGCGTCCGGCGATCCGGTGCAGTACCAGTCCAGGTCCAAACCGCCCGGGCCCCAACCGCGCCGGTCGTATTCGCCGATCACGGTGCGCAGGATCTCCACCCCGTCCGGCCGGTCCACCCAGTCCTGGGTGCGGCGGATGGGCAGCTGCCAGCACACCTCGGGCTTGACGGTGAGCGGTTCCAGACCCTTGCGCAACGCCATGGTGTGCAGGGCGCAGCCGATGCCGTTCTCGAAGCCGGGACGGTTGAGGAAGATGCACGCGCCGTCCACCCGCCGGGTGCGCAGCGCGGGCTCGTCGTCGAGGTCGTCCTCTTCCAGATACAGCTTCTTGCGGACCTTGCCCTCCTTGTCGAGAGCCTCCGGCATGAGCTGCCAATCCTCGGGTGTGAGCATTTTCACAGCCTTGGCCAACTTCTTGCCGTCGTCCTCGTCGGAGAGGAACGCGCCGTGCGAACAGCAGCCGTCGTCCTCGCGCCCGGCGATGATGCCCTGGCATGCCGGAGTGCCGAAAACGCACGTCCAGCGCGACAACAGCCAGGTCATGTCCGCCGCGATCAAATGCTCGTCATTAGCTGGGTCGACGAACTCGATCCACTCGCGCGGGAAGTCGAGCTCTACTTCGGGAGCCGGGTCGATCTTCGCCGCTGGTCGCAGCCCGGTTGGGCCACTCGCGGATGCACCTGCTGTCACAGTGCGGAACGCTAACAGCTCAGTCGCCTGGCCTGAAGTCGTGACGCACCCAGTACCGTGTTCTTGTGCGGCTAGGTGTACTCGATGTGGGAAGCAATACCGTCCACCTGCTGGTGGTGGACGCGCATCGCGGTGGCCACCCGATGCCTATGAGCTCTACGAAGGCCACTTTGCGGCTGTCGGAGAGCATGGACGATCAGGGCCGGATCACGCCCGCGGGAGCTGCGAGGCTGACCGCGACTGTGGCCGAGTTCTCGAGTATCGCAAAGACTTCCGGCTGTTCGGAGTTGATGGCGTTCGCCACTTCGGCGGTGCGTGAGGCGGCCAATTCCGAAGAGGTGTTGGCCCGCGTGCGCAGTGAGACCGGAGTCAATCTGCAGGTCTTGACAGGAGCCGAGGAGGCCGCGCATACGTTCCTGGCGGTGCGCCGCTGGTACGGCTGGAGCGCCGGGCGGATTCTCAATCTGGATATCGGCGGTGGCTCGCTCGAGATGAGCAATGGCGCGGACGAGCAACCCGATGTCGCTCTCTCCTTGCAGTTGGGTGCCGGACGGCTCACCCGGGATTGGCTGCGGCACGATCCGCCGGGCAAGCGCCGGGTGGCGGTGCTGCGCGATTGGCTCGACGCCGAGTTGGTGCTGCCGTCCAAGCAGCTGCTGGAGGTGGGCCGCCCGGATCTGGCGGTGGGCACCTCCAAGACCTTCCGTTCGCTGGCCCGGCTGACGGGTGCGGCCCCCTCCGCCGCGGGTCCGCGGGTGCGGCGTACCCTCACGAGTTCCGGCTTGCGGCAACTGATTGCGTTCATATCGAGAATGACCGCCGCGGACCGTGCAGAATTGGAAGGCGTGAGTTCGGATCGGTCACAGCAATTGGTGGCCGGCGCGCTGGTCGCGGAGGCGAGTATGCGGGCATTGTCACTGGATACGCTGGAAATCTGTCCCTGGGCACTGCGTGAGGGATTGATCCTGCGAAAACTTGATACCGACCTGGGTAGCGAACCGATAGCTGGCGGCTCGAACGGCGGCCAGCCGGCCACGATCGAAACGGTGTCTCGATGACCGAGGATGTAAGTCAACTGTCCGTCGCCGAACTTTTGGCGCGTAATGGGCAGGGCGCGGCCCCCAATGCGGGCGGTGGTGGGCGCAGACGTCGGAGTGGGCGCGGCATTTCGGTCGCGGATCTGACCGGCGATATACCGGTGGTGCGGAGCGGTTCGTCTTCGCACGCGGCATCGGATGACGGGGGCGCGGCGCTCGAGGAGAGCGCTCCGGCTGCCCCTGCGCCCCAACCTAATTCGGGCGAATCGGACTATTCAAACTATCCGAACTACTCGAACAATTCTGATTACTCGAACTTTCCGGATTACTCGGACTTTTCCTACAGCTCGCCGACTCCGCAGGCCGACTATCCGGACTACTCCGGCTATACGGCCGCGCCCGATCCGGAGCCCGAGTACTCCCCACTCTCGGGTCCCATCTCGTATTACGACCCGCTGGCCGCCCCCCAACCACCCTCGCTACCCGAGCCGTCCGGCTACCAATGGCCGGGTGGCTCCGACCGTCCGAACGGCCATGCCGCCCCCGCGCCGGAACAGCCGCGCTCCGGCCGGCGCCGCAAGCCCGACCCGCTCGATGCCGATGTCTCCCTGGCCGAACTGGAAGACCCCGCCGCCGCCGTCCGTGAGGAGGGCGGCCGCCGCCGTCGCTTCGATCCGGACGAGGACACCACCGAGGTGCGCCCCTTCCACGGCGCGGGCCGCTCCGAGCCCCCCGCCGGAAACGACAGCGCCATGGGCGCTCTCGACAGCGCCGGGCGTTCCCGCCAATTCGACGCCGCCCCCGCCTGGTCGCCGGAACCGGTGCCGCGCACACCCAGCGCGCCCACTTTCGATCCCCTGGCCGCCTCGCTCGCGCCCCCGCCGACCCCCGCCGCCCCTGCGGCCCCGCCCATGTCCCGCTCGGCCCGCAGGCACGCCGAGGCGCAGCGCGCGGTCGAGGCCGAACGCCCAGCGCCCCCGCCCGCTCGGTCGGAGCCGCAGTGGCAGCAGCCGGAACCCCAGTGGCAGAACGATCCCCGGCGTCAGCCCGAGCCGTGGCAGCCCAGCGCCCCCCGGCGTCAGCCCGAGCCGTGGCAGCCCAGCGCCCCCCAGCCCGAGGCCGATTGGCAGCAGAGCGCGCAGCGCCCACCCCAGCCGCAGCAGCCCTGGCAGGACCAGGACCAATGGCATGACGACGAACCGGTTGCCCCGCAGCGGGACGAACCGCGCCGCAATGGCCGATTCGGTCGCGGTGCGGCCGAATCCGGCCGTGGCGCGGGCGAATCGGGCCGCGCGGCAGCGGAGTCCGGTCGTGGTGCACTGCCCGCGTGGTCGGCGCGAAGGCGTCAGTCGCCCGAACCCGCACCGCGCGAGCACGGCTCCATCCCGACCGCGGCCTGGACCTCACCGGATCAGGATCAGCAGCTGGTCTCCGGCGGCACGGTTGCCGGGGATCTGCTGCACAATGCGCTCGAGCTGGAAGACGAACGCGCGGAACGAGATTCGCGTCGCGTCGGCAAACGTCGTATCGGCGGTTCGCGCCGTCGCGGTCATGACGAGCATCCGGAGCCGGACGAGCACCTCACCGATGTCTACTCCCCGCTCGACGAGGACGACGACTACGACGACGAATATGACGACGAGCCACGGGTTTCCATGGCCGAGCGCTTTTCGGCGATCACCTCGAAATTCACCGCGCGCACCGGATCACTCACCGCCGGAAGGAAATCCGAGCCCGCCCGGGCGGCCGGTAACCGGCTCTCCACCGAGGACGAGAACCGCCGGCAATGGCTGGTGCTGGGTGGGCAGAGTGCCGGCGCCGCGGTCACGGGGATGTTGCTGTTCAAGGGTTTCGAGCGCATGTGGGAAATGCTCCCGTGGGTTGCGCTGGCTTTGGCGATGATCGTGATTCTCGGTTTGGTCGCGCTCGTTCGCGTATTGCGCCGCACCGACGACATTTTCAGCACTGTGATCGCCGTCGTCGTGGGCGTCTTTGTGACGCTGGGACCGCTAGCCTTTCTACTCAGTACGAACTGAGCAGGGAGCGGGCAGTGGGGAATAACACGCAGGGGGCGAACGAAAACCGAGCGGGCCGAAGGGAAGTCCGAATCGGACTCTCCACCGCGTCGGTGTATCCGGAGAACACGGAGGCGGCGTTCCGGTACGCGGCCGAACTCGGTTACGACGGCATCGAATTGATGGTGTGGGCCGAACCAGCCAGTCAGAGCATCTCGACGGTGCAGTCGTTCATGCACAAATACGATATGCCGGTGCTGGCCGTGCACGCGCCGTGTCTGCTGATCTCGCAACGGGTCTGGGGGTCGGACCCGATCGCGAAGCTCACCCGCAGCGTGCACACCGCCGAGGCGCTCGGCGCGGCCACCGTGGTGGTGCATCCACCGTTCCGCTGGCAGCGCCGGTACGCCGACGGCTTCACCGACCAGGTGGCGGAGCTGGAGAACGCCGGCCCGGTCGCGGTCGCGGTGGAGAATATGTTCCCCATGCGCGTCGACACGCTGTTCGGGCGTGGTGATCGGTCGATCGAACGGCTCGAGCGGCGCGGTGGTCCCGGACGGTCCATCACCACCTTCAGCCCGTCCTTCGACCCGACCGATACGGGTTTCCGGCACTACACGCTGGACAGTTCGCACACCGCGACGGCGGGTATGGATCCGCTGCTGCTGGCGGGCCGCATGGGCGCGGGCCTCACGCACCTGCACCTGGCGGACGGTCGCGGTGCCGCCACCGACGAACATCTCATTCCCGGTGAGGGCACCCAGCCGGTGGCAGAGCTCTGTGAAATGTTGCTGGCCAAGGGTTTCGACGGTCAGGCCGTCATCGAGATCAATACCCAGACGGCGCGTACCACCATGGATCGCGCCGCCATGCTCAATCGCGCCCTGACCTTCGCGCGCAGGCATCTCAATGGTGTCGCCCCGGCTCCGTCCGGCGCTCCACAGCCGGAGCCGACCGGCGTCAGTCGCGGCTGAAGTGATTCATCCCACGAGACGGTGAGTCGGCCGGTCCGTCGCTTGTACGCTGTACAAACCATTCAGTGGAGAGGACAGCGGATGACAGCGGAGTTGACCGTCGATCTGGACCGGGCGAGCCCCCGCGCCGACGCGCCCTTCAGCCGCGTCTGCACGGTCACCGAGCTCTCTTCGGACGATCCCGGCATCGGCCGCTACGCCGGCGTCATCGACCGCGTCTGGACCATCGGCAAGAAGCTGCACGGCGGCACCATGGTCGCCGGTAGCGCCGCGGCCGCCACCGAATGGCTGCGCCGCACCGCCCCCGAGCGCGCCGAGATGTTCCCCATCGCCGCCAGCTCAGACTTCCTCGGCGCACCTGATCCCGGCGAGGTGGAGTACGAGGTCCGCACCCGCAAGATCGGCCGCCAGATCTGCCTGATCGACGCGAGTCTCATCCAGAACGGCCGCACGCTGGTGCACACCGCCTTCACCTTCGGCCACCTGGACGATACCGCCCCGGTCTACTCCGCCGACCATGCCGGCGACATGCCCGCCGAGCCCGATGAACATGCCCTCGGCTACGACGACGACAGCCCGATGGGCAAGATCGTCCATGTGGCACAGGGCGCTTCGGTCGCCATCGACGCGAAGTGGGCTCGCTTCCTCGCCGGTGAAACCGCCGAACCTCGTCTGCGCCTGTGGATTCGGCCCTTCGACGGTGACGAACAGGATCCGGACGTCGCCGCTTTCTTCGCCATGATGGCCGCCGACATGTCCCCGCCCGTCCCGATGAACCTCGGCCACTTCGGTTGGGCCCCAACGGTTCAGCTCACCACGTACCTGCGCCGCCGCCCTGCTCCCGGCTGGCTCCGTGTCATCGCGCACGCCCGCGAAGTCGGCGGCCGCATGTTCGACGAAGACCAAATCGTCATCGATTCCACCGGCGCGATTATCGCCCAAAGCCGCCAGCTCGCCCTCATCCCGCAATCGCGATAAAGCCATTTCCCGCCGACCCACTAACCTGAATTCCATGACAAGAGTTGCGGTGATCGGTGGTGGCCGGATCGGGGAGGCGTTGCTCGCGGGGCTCCTCGAATCCGGGCGGGCGAGTAAAGATCTGGTGGTGGTCGAGCCGGTTCCGGCGCGCGGTGAGTTGCTGGCCCAGCGTTTCGGGGTGCGGGTTACCGATGTGATCGCCGATGCCGCCGTCGGCGCGGATCTGATCGTGATCGCCGTGAAGCCGCAGGATGTGGACGGTGTGGTCACCGAGCTGGCCAAGGCCGCGCTGGGCGAGCAGGAGAACGAGGCGGTCATCGTCTCGCTGGCCGCGGGCGTGCCGACCGGCAAGTTCGAGGCCAAGCTGCCCGCCGGTTTCCCGGTGGTGCGGGTCATGCCGAACACCCCGATGCTGGTGGGCCAGGGCATGAGCGCCATCGCGCCCGGCCGCTACGCCCGCAAGGAGCAGCTGGCACTGGTCACCGAGGTGCTGGAGTCGGTCGGCAAGGTCGTCACCGTCACCGAATCGCAGATGGACGCGGTCACCGCGGTCTCGGGTTCGGGTCCGGCGTATTTCTTCCTGGTCGTCGAGGCCATGATCGACGCCTCGGTCGGCATGGGCCTGACCCGCGATGTGTCCACCCAGTTGGTGGTGCAGACCATGCTCGGCTCGGCGGCGCTGCTGGAGGAGTCCACCCAGTCTGCCGTGGAGTTGCGCGCGGCCGTCACCTCGCCCGCGGGGACCACCGCGGCGGGATTGCGGGAACTGGAGCGGGGTGCGGTGCGCTCGGCCTTCCACGAGGCACTGAACGCCGCAAAACGCCGTTCCGTCGAACTGGGCGCGAGCGCTGATTAGCCCTACTTCCCAGTAGCCAGTTTGCTGCCGGAGTCCGACTCGCCCCAGCAAAGGCTGATTTCTCACACCCGTCGCAGCAACACCACTGGTCCCGCTAAGCTTCAAGGAGCACGTGCGTGTCTGTTCCGCCGGTGGGGAAGCCGGCGGCGCGGGCGTGCCGGAGGTCAGTGGCGCAATGATGTCTGGAAACAGTCAAGCGAGGTCCGCGAACACCCCAGTCAGCGCAGTCGGCGGAAACGTTCTCGGTGGTGGAACCCAGTTCCTCACCGTTGCCGAAGTGGCGAATCTGATGCGGGTATCGAAAATGACGGTGTACCGGTTGGTGCACTCCGGTGAGCTGCCCGCGGTGCGGGTCGGTCGCTCATTCCGGGTGCACGCGAAAGCCGTGCACGACTATCTGGAGACGTCCTACTTCGACGCGGGGTGATCCCCGCGGGTTCGAGACGTGACGACTGATTTCGTGCGGTCCGGGTAACTCCCCGGGTACCGCCGAAATCGTCGTCGCGCCTAACCGCCGCCACGCATGCGTGGCGGTCAGCGGCACTCGGCCGGGCGCTGAAGGTTCGGGGAGGCGGTACAGCCCACCCGTTTCGTTCGCTCGTCGGTGGCCCGGTAACATGAACCGGCATCCTGTACGTGCCGGTGGTGCCGTCGGGCCCATGTCGGTCCGTTACGGGTAGGACTGTGCAGGGTTGAAAGTGTGCTCCCCGCGAAGGTGGGGATGACCCGAGAGAACGCGAGGAACAACCCTATGGGTTCTGTGATCAAGAAGCGCCGCAAGCGCATGTCGAAGAAGAAGCATCGCAAGCTGCTTCGCCGCACGCGCGTTCAGCGCAGGAAACTCGGCAAGTAAGCGCTGCGTCGTAGCTGGAAGCCCGTCACCTCGGTGGCGGGCTTCCGCTTTTTTTACGGTGACAGAACTCATCGTTAGATCCTGGTTAATACCCTTCGGGCAGCCCCCGTCTCGCGGTTACCCTTGGAGCGCGGGAAAACTAGAAATGGGGGCATGCGAGTGGGATCCGGTGTGACAGGTTCAGGCACCCGGGACGGTTCGGCGCCCAAGATCGTGTTGGTAACCGGTGCGAGCCGGTTCTTCGGTGGCAATGTGGTGGCCCGGCTGGCCGCCGATCCCGCCATCGAACGCATTATCGCCGTGGACGCCAAGCAACCGAGCCGGGAGTTGTTGCGCCGCATGGGCCGGGCCGAATTCGTTCGCGCCGATATTCGAAATCCGTTGATACGCAAGGTGATCGATGGTAACCAGGTGGATACGGTGGTGCACCCCGCGGCACTGTCGCGCCCGCCGTCCGGTGGGGGCCGGGCGGCCATGAAGGATATGAATGTCCTGGGCGCCATGCAATTGTTCGCGGTGTGCCGCAAGGCCTCCAGTGTGCGGCGCGTGGTGGTGCGTTCCTCTTCCGCCGTATATGGCTGCAGCGCCAAGGATCCGGTGAAATTCACCGAGGAAATGAGTGCGCGTACGCCACCGCGCGGCTGGTTCGCGCGGGACATGATCGAGGTGGAGGGATTTGTGCGCGGTTTGGCGCGCCGCCGCCCCGATATCTGCACCGCGATATTGCGTTTCCCGCCGATCGTGGGACCGCAGCTGGCGAATCGCGGTGTGCAGTATTTCCGTTCGCCGGTGACGCCCACTATCCTGGGTCGGGATCCGCGTATGCAGCTGCTGCACGAGGAGGATGCGATCGCCTCGCTAACCCATGCCGCGCTGGCCGCTCCGGGCGGCACCTTCAATGTCGCGGGTGACGGCGCCATGGCGTTGTCGCAGGCGATTCGCCGGGCGGGCCGGCTGGAAATGCCGGTGCCCTACGCCATGTTCCGTACCATCGGCCGCACGCTCATGGGTCCGGTGATGCGGGAGTTCACCGCCGAACAAATCGATTATTTTCATTTCGGCTGCGGTCTGGACACCACCAGAATGCGCAGCGAACTCGGTTTCGAACCGCGCTGGACCACAGTGCAGGCTTTCGACGACTTCATAGGGGGCGCAGCGTTGCGGCCCGTGATCGATCCTCGCTGGATCGACGCCGCAGAGAACAAACTTCTCGGCCTGCTCGGGGCCGGGACGGGAGCACACCAATGAGTGATGTAGCGAAGGTGATTCGACTTCACGACGTGGATATCGAGGCGCGGCATCGGCCGTCGCGCGTCTGGCCGGGGGAACGGGCCCTCGAGCCGGTGACCTCGCTGACCGATCGGCTCGCCGAAGTCGAAGCGCGCCAGCCGAAATCGCTGAGCGAGCTGTTGCGAGGGGCGGTGGTCGAAGGGGTCGGCCGTACCGCCGATTTCGCGCGCCGCCGGCTCACCGGTGACTATCAGGTCGACGAATTCGGTTTGGACGAACACCTTTTGGAGTCGGTGATCCTGCCGCTGCTGCGCCCGCTGTCGGAGCTGTGGTTCCGGGTAGAGGTCAGCGGGATCGAGAATATTCCGGAGGCGGGCGGCGCGCTCATTGTCGCCAATCACGCGGGCACCGTGCCGATCGACGGCATGATGTTGCAGCTCGCGGTACACGATGAACATCCCAAGCAGCGCGCGCTGCGGCTGCTGGCCGCGGATCTCATTTTCGAAATGCCGCTCATCGGCGGAATGGCGCGTAAGGCCGGACACACCCTGGCCTGCCCCGCCGATGCCGAAAGGCTTTTGCGCGCAGGCGAAGTCGCGGGCGTATTCCCGGAAGGCTACAAGGGAATCGGCAAGCCGTTCGGTGACCGGTACAAGTTGCAGCGTTTCGGCCGTGGCGGGTTCGTCTCGGCGGCGGTGCGCACCGGTGTGCCGATCATTCCGTGCTCGATTGTCGGGTCGGAGGAGATCTACCCGAAGATCGCCGATATCAAGCCGCTGGCGCGGCTGCTCGGGATTCCGTATTTCCCTGTGACGCCGACCTTTCCGCATCTGGGCCCGCTGGGCGCGATCCCGTTCCCGTCGAAGTGGTACATCGAATTCGGTGAGCCGATTCCGACCACCGAATACGAGCCGTCCGATGCCGATGATCCGATGACCATGTTCGAGATCACCGATCAGGTCCGCGAAACCATTCAGGGCACGCTGTACAAGAATCTCACCAAACGCCGGAATCCGTTCAGCGGCTAGAGATTTCGCGCCGACGAAAAGTATCGGCCCGATCCTGTTGGACCGGGCCGATTTTCGTGTTTCAGCTGGCTTTCGCGTCGCGTTTGCGGCTGATCACCGCGGCCGCCGCGCCACCGGCCGCGCCGAGTGCGAGTGCGGTGGGCACACCGACTTTCGCGGCCTTTCGGCCGGTGCGGAAGTCGCGAATCTCCCAGCCCCGGTTCTTGGCGACCTCGCGTAGATCGGCATCGGGGTTGATGGCCACGGCGGTGCCGACCAGCGAGAGCATCGGAACGTCATTGTGGCTGTCGGAGTAAGCGGTACAGCGCTTGAGGTTCAGGCCCTCGCGAATGGCCAGGGTGCGGACCGCGTGCGCCTTGCCGAGTCCGTGCAGGATGTCGCCGACCAGGCGGCCGGTGAAAACCCCGTCATGACTCTCGGCGACGGTGCCCAGCGCGCCGGTGAGCCCGAGTCGCTTGGCGATGACCTGCGCCAGCTCCACCGGGGTGGCGGTGACCAGCCACACCTGCTGTCCGGCATCGAGGTGCATCTGCGCGAGCGCGCGGGTGCCGGGCCAGATCTTGTCGGCGATGATCTCGTCGTAGATCTCCTCGCCGAGGGCGGCGAGTTCGGCGGTGGGGCGGCCCGCGATGAATTCGAGCGCCCGCTCCTTGCCGCTGCTCATATCGGCGCTGTTCTCTTTGCCGGTGACCCGGAATTTCACCTGCTTCCAGGCGATATCGACCAGGTCGGAGGTTTTGAAGTACTTGCGTGCGGCCAGGCCGCGCGCGAAGTGCACGATGGACGCGCCCTGCACCATGGTGTTGTCCACGTCGAAGAACGCGGCGGCCGTCAGGTCGCGCGGTATCGACGGACGGGGCTCGTCGTAGAGCAAGCGCGGGGAGGCGGAGCGCAATTCGGCGTCGTGCAGCGCGAGCGCGGCATCGGCGCTGGCCTCGCCGGCCAGATTGGCGCGGACCTCTTCTTCGCTGGGCCCGAACGGGCTGCGGGTGATTCTGGTGAACTGGTCCTGCAGACCCTGTCCCCAGCGGGCCGGGAATTCCCCGAATCGGCCCGCGATCAATCCCGACCGCGAGTCCTTCGAACCCGTTCCGGCCTCTTTCGATCGTTCCGGCACCAGTACCTCCGCCTGTTTTCGCCGCCACATTTGAGAGTCCGTGACCAATCCGGTTGGTGCATGCACCGGCATAGTCCACAGTAACGCCCAGCGGTGACGTGGACGTAGACGGCGAACGACATGACGGGTGTTGAATATTCGATATGAGCGATCCCACCCATTCGGTGACCCTGCTGACGCGCAATGGCTGCGGACTCTGCGCGGTCGCGCTGGAGCAATTACGGCCGATCTGCGCCGATTTCGGTGTCGAGATCGCGATCGTGGACGTGGACGAGGCCGCCGCCACCGATCCCGGCCTGCGCGCGGAGTACGGCGACCGGCTGCCGGTGGTGCTGTTGAACGGCCGCGAACACAGCTATTTCGATGTGGACGAGCCGCGCTTACGCGCCGATCTCGCGCGCTGAAACAGCGGGTCGTCCGGTTCGATCCCCAGTCCGCCCGACGCCGCCCCGTAACCGGGTGTTCGAGTGTTCGATTCCCGGCGCGTTGCATGGCGGGTTCCCGTTTCGCGGGGTTGAATGATCCCGGGGCAGGAGGCCCCCCGCAAAGTGACTGAATTCACCGACTTTGTGCAGGGCTTCACAAGCGGTTACGGTGGTGGCACGCAACCCGCTCTTATGCGGAAGCGACCCCGAACCCCAGACTCGACCTCGTCTGTTATGACCGCCCCGTTGACGGTCACCGGCGTCGGGTCGACAAAAGAACCCGGACACTCACCCCCGGCCGGACGAGGAGCGCAAGCGACGTGACAGAGCAGCATGAGACGCCGCAGAGTGGTGTCTCCGGCAAGGCTCTGCAGAAGGACATCCCGCAGGCCACGGTGGCGCGTCTGGCCACCTATCTCCGAGTTCTCGCCGTGCTCGCCGACGATGGTGTTGCCATCGTATCGAGTGAGGAACTGGCTGTCGCGGCGGGTGTCGGTTCCGCCAAGTTACGCAAGGATCTTTCCTTCCTCGGACCCAATGGCGTGCGCGGTGTCGGGTACGACGTGATCAAGCTGCGCGACCGTATCGAGGATGTACTCGGGCTCTCCGAGGGACACCGGGTGGTGCTGGTCGGTGCGGGTCATCTGGGCCGCGCACTGGTCGGTTACGGCGGTTTCCGCCGTCGCGGCTTCGCCATGGTCGGGCTCTTCGACAATGACCCGGCGGTCATCGACACCACGGTGTGCGGGCTGCCGGTACGCGATGTGGCCGAATTGACCGATGCGGTGGCCGTATTGGCACCGACCATCGCGGTCATCACCACGCCGGACGCCGCCGCACAGGGCGTCTGCGATCGGCTGGTCGCCGCGGGCGTGTTGTGCATTCTGAGCTTCTCGCCGGTGGCGCTGGACGCGCCGCCGCACGTGGAGGTGCGGCGGGTCGATCTGGCGGTGGAGATGCAGCTGCTCTCCTTCGAGCTCGCCCGCAACGCGGAGGCCGCACCGGAACCGGTGGCCGCCGTGGGCGATTCGGTGGGCGTGATCTACACGCCGGAGGCAACCAGCAAGGGAGCGGTGGTCCAGCCATGAGTGTGCTTCTCGTCGGGATCTCACATCGCAGCGCACCGGTTGCGGTGTTGGAGAAGATCGCGATCACCGAGCACGATCGGCCCAAGCTGACCGAGAAGATGCTGGCCTCCAGCCACGTCTCCGAAGCCATGATCGTCTCCACCTGCAATCGCGTGGAGATCTACGCCGTCGTCGATGCCTTCCACCCCGCGCTCGGCGAGATCAGCGAATTGCTGACCAAGCACTCCGGGCTGCCATTGCCCGAACTCACCAAGCACGCCTACGTCCGCTACGCCGAGGCCGCCGCCGAACACCTGTTCGCGGTGGCCTCCGGACTGGATTCGATGGTTATCGGCGAGCAGCAGGTGCTCAGCCAGATCCGCGCCGCCTACGCCGCCTCGGATTCACAGCAGGCCGCCGGGCGCACGCTGCACGAGCTGGCCCAGCATTCGCTGCGGGTCGGCAAGCGGGTGCATTCGGAGACCGGGATCGACCGCGCGGGCGCGTCGGTGGTCTCGGTGGCCCTGGATCGTGCACGACTGGTGCTGGGTCCGCTCGAAGGCCGCACCGCGCTGGTACTCGGCGCGGGAGCCATGGGCGGTCTCGCGGTCGCGCAGCTGGCGCGGGCCGGGGTCGCTCGCATCATTGTGGTGAACCGGACGCTGGAACGCGCTGAGCGGCTTGCCAATACGGCCACCACCATGCACGGCGTCGCCGCCGAGGCGATGGATATGGAGCGTCTGGTCGAGGCGATGGCCGCGGCCGAGGTGGTCGTCACCTGTACCGGCGCGGTCGGCACCGTGGTCAGCATTGCCGATGTGCACCATGCGCTTTCGGCTCCCGGCGCGAGTGAACAGCTGGTCATCTGCGATCTGGGGCTGCCCCGCGATGTGGATCACGCGGTGGCCGGGCTGCCGGGCGTCACCGTCATCGATATGGAGACGCTGCAGCGCGATCCGTCGGCCGGCGCGGCCGCCGGCGATACCGCCGCCGCACGCACCATCGTCGCCGACGAACTCGCCAAATACCTTGCCGGACAGCGTATGGCCGAGGTCACCCCGACCGTGGCCGCACTGCGGCAGATGGCCGCGGATGTGGTCGAGGGCGAGCTGTTGCGCCTGGATTCGCGACTACCCGAACTCGATGCCGCGCATCGCAAAGAGGTGGCGCGCACCGTGCGCCGCGTCGTCGACAAACTGCTGCACGCGCCGACGGTGCGGGTCAAGCAGTTGGCCTCCACACCCGGCGGGGACAGCTATGCCGAGGCGCTGCGCGAGCTGTTCGAACTCAAACCCGGTGCGGCGCAGGCGGTTGCGGCTCCGATGGAGATCTCCACACCGGCCGGTGCGCTGGCCGATGATTTCACCGCCGCCCATTCGGGGGACGAACAGGGGCTGACCGCATGACCGGAGCGATGGTGCAGGACACACAGATAGGGCGGGAAGCCGTGCCGGACACATTGCGTGGAACCGTCGACGCGCCGTGGCGCATCGGTACCCGAGGCTCGCTGCTGGCCCTGACCCAGGCCGGGCATGTGCGCGACGCTCTCATCGGCAACGGGCAGCAGGCCGAGCTGGTGATCGTCAAGACCGCCGGTGATCAGTCCTCCGCGCCGGTGCAGACCATCGGCGTGGGTGTCTTCACCGCCGCGCTGCGCGACGAATTGGCCGCCGGCACAGTCGATATCGCGGTGCACTCGTACAAGGATCTGCCGACCGCGCAGGACCCGTGCTTCGATATCGCGGCCATTCCGCCGCGCCAGGATCCGCGCGACGCCCTGGTGGCGCGCGACGGCCTGGTGCTGGGCGAACTGCCCGCCGGATCCCGGATCGGCACCTCCGCCCCGCGCCGCGCCTCACAGCTGCTGGCACTGGGCCTCGGTGTCGAGATCGTGCCGCTGCGCGGCAATCTCGACACCAGACTCGCCAAAGTTGCCAATGGTGAACTCGATGCCGTCGTGGTGGCCCGGGCCGGGCTGGCCCGTATCGGCCGCCTCGATGCCGTGACCGAATCGCTGGAGCCGGTGCAGATGCTGCCCGCCCCGGCGCAGGGCGCGCTCGCGGTCGAATGCCGCAGCGAGGACACCGAACTCGTAACCATCCTGTCCGCCCTCGACGATGCTGGCACCCGTGCCGCCATCACCGCCGAGCGGGCGCTGCTGGCCGAACTGGAGGCGGGTTGCACCGCCCCGATCGGCGCACTGGCCGAGGTCGTCGAATCCCTCGACGATGACGGCCGGGTGGTGGATGAACTGTCGCTGCGCGGTTGCGTGGCGGCGATCGATGGCTCGGACACCATCCGGGCCTCTGTGGTCGGCTCGCTCGCGGATGCCGCGGAACTGGGCCGTGCACTGGCGCGTGAGCTCTTGGAGCTGGGGGCGCGCGACCTGCTCAGTGACCCCGGAGATGCGAACCCGGGTGCCGAGCAATCCGACGACAGCAGCAGCAATCCCAGCCCAATGGAGAATATTCGATGAGTGAGCGCAGCGAACGAATCACGGACACAGCGCCTGCGGGCACCGCTGCGCCGAGCCCTAGCGAGGTGCAGCGGTGAGCCGAGCGACGAAGAAGCACCCCGGCCGGATCCTTTTCGTGGGATCCGGGCCCGGTGATCCTGCGCTGCTGACCGTGCGGGCCCGTGAGGTGCTGGCGCGGGCCGAGCTCGCGTTCACCGATCCCGATGTCGACAAGGGTGTGCTCGCCCTGATCGGCACCGCGTCCGAGCCGGGTCCCGACGGGCAGCTGCCGGTCGATGTACGCCCCGCGCTGGGTGATGCGGCCGAGGTCGCCAAGACGCTGATCGCCGAGGCCCGCAATGGTTTCGACGTGGTGCGCCTGGTCTCCGGAGACCCGCTGACCACCGATTCGGTGATCCAGGAGGTCAATGCCGTCACCCGTTCGCACCTGATGTTCGAGGTGCTGCCGGGCCTGTCGGCCGGAACCACGGTGCCCGCCTACGCGGGCATCGAATTGGGCTCCAGCCACACCGAGGTCGATGTGCGCGGTGAGGTGGATTGGGCGGCTGTCGCGGCCGCGCCCGGCCCGCTGGTGCTGCACGCCACCTCCGGGCATCTGGCCGAGACCGCCAGCGCACTGGTGGAGCACGGTATGGCTCCGCAGACCCCGGTGGCGGTGACCGTGCGCGGCACCACCCGGCAGCAGCGCACCATCGACGCCACCCTCGCGACTTTGAACAACGCGGCCTCGGAAATGGTCGGCCCGCTGGTGGTCACCGTCGGTAAAGAGGTCGAGAAGCGCGCCAAGACCTCCTGGTGGGAGTCGCGTGCCCTGTACGGCTGGACCGTACTGGTGCCGCGCACCAAGGAGCAGGCGGGCGAGATGAGCGAGAAGCTCGTCATGCACGGCGCGATTCCGATGGAAGTTCCGACCATCGCCGTCGAGCCGCCGCGCAGCCCCGCGCAGATGGAGCGCGCGGTCAAGGGTCTGGTCGACGGCCGCTACCAGTGGGTCGTGTTCACCTCCACCAACGCGGTGCGCGCGGTGTGGGAGAAGTTCGGCGAATTCGGTTTGGACGCACGGGCTTTCTCCGGTGTGAAGATCGCCTGCGTGGGCGAGGCCACCGCGGAGAAGGTGCGCTCGTTCGGCATCAACCCGGAGCTTATTCCCAGCGGTGAGCAGTCCTCCGAGGGCCTGCTGGCCGACTTCCCGCCCTACGACGACGTTTTCGACCCGGTGAACCGAGTCCTGTTGCCGCGCGCCGATATCGCCACCGAAACCCTGGCCGAGGGTCTGCGCGACCGCGGCTGGGAGATCGACGATGTCACCGCGTACCGCACCGTGCGCGCGTCCCCGCCCCCGGCGGAGACCCGCGAAATGATCAAGACCGGCGGTTTCGACGCGGTGCTGTTCACCTCGTCCTCCACCGTCCGGAACCTGGTCGGTATCGCCGGTAAGCCGCACGCCCGCACCATTGTCGCCTGCATCGGCCCCAAAACCGCCGAGACGGCAATCGAATTCGGCCTGCGCGTGGACGTGCAGCCCGAAATCGCCCAGGTCGGCCCGCTCGTCGAGGCGCTCGCCGAGCACGCCGCCCACCTGCGCGCCGAGGGCCTGCTGCCCCCGCCGCGTAAGAAGAGCCGCCGCAGCCGCTGATCCGGCCGCGGTCGAGTCGAACCGGTCCCCGCATCCGATGATGCGGGGACCGTTCATTTTCCGGCCTGGAACCGGTGCCCATGGAAGTGGTGGCATTTCACATTCCGGGAGCTGGCCTACTGTTCGCGAGATGAAGCGAATTGTAGTGAATATTGCTGGGGCAGCGGCCTTTTCGAGTGGAATCCTGCTGTCCGGCATGGGTTCCGTCGCCGCCGCGCCGCAGGGCATCCCGGTGGAATCCGCCCCCATCGCGGACTCGGGCTCCACGGCGGGAAATCTGCTCTCCGGCATTCTGAACACCGGCTCCGCGGCGATCAAATGTATGGGTGGCGGCGGTGATTGGTCATCCTTCCCGCGGTCGGCGGACGGTCCGAGCGGCTGTATTCCTGCGGGGCGCTATTCGGCGAGTGTTGGTGGCGTATCTCCGACCGATCCGATCGCCGATCCCGGCACTACGGGTTCAGCCGGGACCGGTTCCGCGCAGCTGCTGCTGAAGTGTCTGTCCAGCGGCTCGTCGGTGGCCCCGGGCGACCAGATGGGCTTCCCCGCGATCTGCCGCTGAGGATTTCGCGACCTCGGCTGAACTCCGTTGTTGCGCTCGCGAAGGACCTGATATCCGGACAGTCCCGCTCGTCGCGGAATCGGAGGGGGACTGTCCGGCATCGCGTCTCAGGTCAGCGCTGGGCCTGCATCATGCGACGGACCATGCGGCAGGTGGCGTCCGACGGCCAGTGCACACCGACGAATTCGGCGGTGTCCCTGATCTTTTCGTTGGTTGCCTGATCCGGCGCGAAGGTGCCCGCGTCCAGGAGCGCGATGGCAAGCCGCATGGCCTTGATGCGCCGATTGTGTGAGATGTACCAGGACCGCGGACGGCCCGCCGGTAGCGGCTGCTTGATGAGCGGGCGCCACGGGTGATCGATCACGTCCCCCTTTTTTGGCACTGCCGCCTCATCGGACATGTTTGTCTTGCTGGACATGTTGGGTACGGCTGCAAGCACGACCAATCCTCCCTGTCGCGATCGGAGTTCGCGGGGAAGAATCTCCCCGCAAACTCTTCGAACACATCTTCGATTCTACTCGGGACCACCGACAAAGTCCGCTGCTCACAAAGGTTTACGGGACATACGCGGCAAACCTCCGGAGGCCCTCGCGCAGGGCGGACGGCACGGGCATATCATCGCCCTATGACCGGAATGGACCGCCCACGGCGGTTGCGCCGCACCCCAGCTCTACGTCGCCTGGTGGCTGAAACCACACTGCAGCCACGGCAATTGGTGCTCCCCATGTTCGTCGCCGACGGGCTCGACGAACCGCGCGAAATCTCTTCCATGCCAGGCGTTTACCAGCATTCGATGGACTCGCTGCGCAAGGCCGCGGTGGAGGCCGTCGCGGCCGGCGTCGGCGGACTCATGCTGTTCGGCGTGCCGCGCGCCGAAGACAAGGACGCGGACGGCAGCCAGGCCAGCGATCCGAACGGCATCCTGAATCGCGGACTGCGCGCGCTGGTCAACGAGGTCGGCGGCTCGACGGTGGTGATGGCCGACACCTGCCTGGACGAATTCACCGATCACGGCCACTGCGGCGTGCTCGGCGCGGACGGCGGCGTCGACAATGACGCCACCCTGCGGCGCTACGTCGACATGGCCGTCGCGCAGGCCGAGACCGGCGCGGACCTGCTCGGCACCAGCGGCATGATGGACGGTCAGGTCGGTGCGATCCGCGCGGGACTGGACGCGGCCGGGCATATCGACACCGCGATTCTGGCCTACGCCGCCAAGTACGCCTCCGCCTTCTACGGTCCCTTCCGGGAGGCGGTGGGTTCCTCGCTGGAGGGCGATCGCCGTACCTACCAACAGGATCCGGCCAATCGCCGCGAGGCCATTCGCGAGCTGGAGCTGGATCTCATGGAGGGCGCGGATATCGTCATGGTGAAGCCCGCCATGTCGTATCTGGATATTCTGCGCGATGTCGCGGACCGTTCGACGGTTCCGGTGGCGGCCTATCAGATCTCCGGCGAGTACGCGATGATCACTGCCGCCGCGCAGAACGGCTGGATCGACCGGCGGGGCGCGATTCTGGAGTCGCTCTTGGGTATTCGGCGCGCGGGGGCGGATATGGTGCTCACCTACTGGGCCACCGAAGCCGCGCACTGGCTTGGCTGAGCAGGTTCTGCCCGCCGTGAATTCGATGATCCCCCCAACGGGTGCGCACCCGGTGCCCGAGGATGTGCGCACCTCCTGCCAGCTCTGGTGTGCGGCATTGGCTCTCGGTGTGGTGCAGGTGATCGCGGTGCTGGTCTCCCAGTTGGGGCAGCGTGGTGCGCTGGCGCAGGAGATGGTCGATCGCGCGCAGGGGACGAGTACGCCATTGACCTTGGCGCAGGCGCAATTACAGGTGCTGCTGGGGTTGACGGTGATCGCGCTGCTGTGGCTGGCGCTGAACGGTGCCGGCGCGGCCGTGGTGTATCAGCTGTGGCGTGGAAAGAATTGGGCGCGTGCGGTTCTCACCGGATACGGGTTCTTCCTGGTGCTCGGCGCGGCGCTGGCGATGTTCGGTAAGACCACCCAGTCCGGGGTGGCGGGCGTGGTCGCCGGTGGGGCCGCGATCGTGCAGGCGGTGCTGGCCGGTGGCGCCGTATTCCTTTGTCACCGAACCGATTCCGAGCCGCACTTCCGGCCCGGACCGCTATGAATACTGCGGAGTTTGTTACAGGCGTACTACCGGGTAAGGTGAGGGCTGTCACAGATGGTTCGGGAACCGGAAGTCGTCCGTCATGCGTTGTGGCATGGCGCGTTCGGTTCCGGAGAGGCGGAGGCAACGATGCGAGTGGTTATTCAACAACCACACAGCCTTCGGCGCGACGTGCTGGGGTTGAGTCTGCTCTTCGTGTTCGGATTGCTCACCCTCGCCGTGCTGTTGATTCCGGGCCTGCTCGCCTGAGCGCAATGCGCCGATCGTCCGGTTCGCCCGGCCCCGCTAGGTTCTACCTATGACCGACCCCGCCGCGAACGTGCTGTTCTCCGAGCCCGGTGCGCGCTACCGCACCATCGCCTACGGTCCCGTGCTGTGCGGAATCGTGCTGGGGCTGGAGGTTATTCGCGGCGGCGAGGCGCACTGGTTCGGGCTCATCTTCTGTGGCCTGCTGCTCGCCGGGTTCGTCTGGTTGCAGGTGATTGCCGGAAAGCGCCATATCAGTGTCGAACTCACCCCCGACACGCTGCGCGAAGGCACCGAAACGCTGCCGCTGCGCAACATTGCCGAAGTGTTGCCGGAACTCGATGAAGAGTCCTGGGATGATGAGGACTGGGAATCGGCGCGCGCACTCGGTGAACTCACCGGAGTACCGCGGCGGCGCAAGGGCATCGGACTGAAACTGCGCGACGGCAGCCTGGCGCAGGCGTGGGCGCGGGACCACCACACCCTGCGCGCCGAGCTGACGGCGGCGGTGACGGCGCTCGGCGGTTCCGATACGAAGCAGGACTCCGGCAGCGACGAGGAGAAGGAGGCGCGGTGATGCGCTGGCTCGCCGTAATCGCCGAATTCGTGATCGCCGCGCTCGTCGCGGTCGCCGGCCTCTGGTGCTGGCGCAATGGAGTGCAGACGGGGTGGTTCACCCCGACCGCGGACGCGCCCGGATTCTCGGCGACCAGGTATTCCGGGCCGTGGCTGGCCGGATCCGCCGCTTCGGCGATCATTGCCGGGCTCATCTTCATCGATATGGTCGCCAGGGGCGTTCGCACGCGCGGAGAATGACATCCATGACGCAGCTGCCGATGGTGTCGTTCTCCTGGCCGGACCTGCTTTCACCACAGCTGAATTGCCTGTTCAGCACCGGTTGGGCGGCATTCTGCCTGGAGGTGCCGCTGTCGTAGCGGCACCCAATTGTGTTCAGCCCCAGTTCTGGTAAATATCCAGCACCCGCTCGCCGCGGGTTCCTGGCGCATTGAAATAGACGACCACGGAGCCGTCGGGGTGATCGGCGGCCTCCGCCACCACCTGCCGCAGCGAGGCATGCACGCCGCCACTGTCGTCGCGGTAGATGGTGGTGTCCGGCTTCAGCCCCGCGCCCATCCGGCTCAGTGGCACGAACATGCTCACCACCGCCGGAATCGGCCCGTCCGCCAGAGCGGCTGTCTCGTCATGCGATAACGCCACACCGATTCGCCCCTGATCGGGCTGGGCGATCGGAGTCCCCGCGCTCGCCTGCCCGGCCCCTGCGATCAGTCCCGCCGAAATGCCCATCGCCACCAGTAGTCCCGCACCGACCCGCATACTGTTCAGCCCTCTCTCGATGCCCGCTCCCTGTGCCGTGAGATTACGCACCAGCAACTCTTCAGCGATCGATGTTGCGCCCGAACGATTCCGGCGTGTTGCCCCTCGATGCGTGATGTGCGGAGCTGTCACCTGCGGCGACGAACAGTCGGCCCGGGATCGGCGGCGGGGGAGACCTAGCGGATGCGGGACGCGCGAACAGGTGCGAAGATGACGGGTTCGGTGTGGGACAACCCACTCTCCTACACCCTGTCGTCGGCGGGCTCGCGGGCGGCTGAGAGACTGGGTGCCGTGAGTTCTTCTCCGCGTGTGAGCCAGGCGTCGGTGCCGGTCTCAGCCCAGCTTTTCGAACGCGCCGCGGCGGTCATTCCGGGTGGCGTGAATTCGCCGGTGCGGGCCTTCAATTCGGTGGGTGGGACGCCGCGGTTCATCAAATCCGCGAGCGGGTACACACTGACCGATGCCGACGGCAACGAGTACATCGACCTGGTGTGTTCGTGGGGTCCGATGATTCTCGGGCACGCGCATCCGGAGGTCGTCGAGGCCGTGCAACGCGCGGCCGTGGGTGGGTTGTCGTTCGGTGCGCCGACCGAGGCGGAGATTCTGCTCGCCGAGGCCATCGCGGCGCGGGTGGAACCCGTCGAGCGGGTGCGCTTGGTGAACTCGGGCACCGAGGCCACCATGAGCGCGGTCCGATTGGCGCGCGGATTCACCGGGCGCACCAAGATCATCAAGTTCAGCGGCTGCTACCACGGGCATGTGGACGCGCTGCTCGCCGACGCCGGATCGGGCCTGGCGACCCTGGGTCTGCCGACCTCGCCGGGTGTCACCGGTGCGCAGGCGGCCGACACCATCGTGCTGCCGTACAACGATCTCGCCGCCGTCGAGGCCGCCTTCGCCGCGCATCCCGGGCAGATCGCCTGTGTCATCACCGAGGCGGCGGCGGGCAATATGGGCGCGGTCGCGCCGCTGCCCGGATTCAACGCGGGCCTGCGCATGCTGACGCGGGACAATGGCGCGCTGCTCATCATGGACGAGGTCATGACCGGATTCCGGGTGAGCGCGTCCGGTTGGTACGGCCTGGAAGGTGTCGCGGGCGACCTCTACACCTTCGGCAAGGTGATGAGCGGTGGCCTGCCCGCCGCGGCCTTCGGCGGTCGCGCGGACATCATGAATCGGCTGGCTCCGCTCGGCCCGGTCTATCAGGCGGGCACACTGTCCGGGAATCCGGTCGCGGTGGCGGCGGGCCTGGCCACGCTGCGCGCCGCCGATGCCGAGGTCTACGCGGCGCTCGACCGTAATTCCAAGCGCCTCGGCGCGCTGCTCGGTGACGCGCTCGCGGCCGAAGGCGTCCGGCATCAGGTGCAATTCGCAGGCAATATGGTGAGCGTGTTCTTCGCCGACACCCCGGTCACCGACTATGCCGCCGCCAAGGCGGCCGAGACGTGGCGGTTCCCCGCCTTCTTCCATGCCCTGCTCGACGCCGGTGTGTACGCGCCGCCGAGCGCCTTCGAGGCATGGTTCGTCTCCGCGGTACTCGACGAGGACGCATTCGACCGCATCGCCGCCGCCCTCCCCGCCGCCGCGCGTGCCGCGGCTGCCGCCACCCCCGAAGGATCCGCCGCGTGACCTCCCATCCCGACACCGGTCTACCCGCCCCCGACCCACATCCGGCCCCCCTCACCCCGGCCGAAGCCTCCCGCCTGCTGGACTCCATCCGCCAGGCCGAGGACGAGCTCGCCGAGACCGGTGAGAACATCGCCGTCTCTCCGGCTGAAACCCCTTCGCCCGCAAAGAAATCCGCTGCCCGGGCCAAGAATGTCGCCAAGCAGGCCACCGCTGCCGTCGCCGAAGCGGAAGTGGTTTCCGTTGACCCGGAAACGGTTGCCATCGAGGGCGATTCGGACGCTGCCGCGCAGCAGTCCACGTCCGTAGCGCCGAGCGTCGAGGGTGGAACATCCGCTGATCCGGTGTCCACCGCCGATTCAGCCGAGACCGAGGCATCGCCCGCGGATCTGGCCGCCGCCGTGGCCGAATGGACCGCCGCCTCTACCGGAGCGGCTCCGGCCGATGCCGCGCCGAATGCCGCCGACGATGCCGAGATCGACTCCGCCGCAACGGATTTCTTTGCCGAGGAGCCGGTGGTGGCCGAGGTCGAAACGGCCGGAGGGTATTTCGCCGAGGATGTCGTGTTCGCCACCGATTCGGATGAGGAATCGAACTCCGAGGGTGGGGTGGCGGAGACTTCGGACACCGCCGCTGCCGCCGTGGATGAGTCCGCTGCCCTGTCCGATGCGGGCGAATCCGCCCTTGCCGCAAATGGTTTCATACTGCCCGGCGATGTGGCCGATGATGTCGAGACGATCGTGCATGTCATGCGGCACGGTGAGGTGCACAATCCGAAGGGGATTCTGTACGGTCGCCTGCCCGGGTTCCAGTTGTCGGTGACGGGGCGGGCGCAGGCGCAGGCCGTGGCGCGGTCGCTGGCCGATCACGATATCGCGCTGGTGGTGGCCTCGCCGTTGCAGCGGGCGCAGGAGACCGCGGAACCCATTGCGCTGCACCATGATCTGGTTATCCGCACCGATGACAATCTGATCGAGGCCGGGAACACCTTCGAGGGTCTACGGGTGTCGATGAGTGACGGCGCGCTGCGCAAGCCCCGGCACTGGTGGAAGATGCGCGATCCGTTCACGCCGTCCTGGGGTGAGCCGTATCTGCAGATCGCGCATCGGATGCTGGCCGCGGTGAACAAGGCTCGGGTCGAGGCGGCGGGGCGCGAGGCCGTGCTGGTCTCGCATCAGCTGCCGGTGTGGACGCTGCGCCGCTTCCTGCAGGGGCAGCGGCTCTGGCATGACCCGCGGAACCGGCAGTGCTCGCTCGCCTCCATGACTTCGCTTGTGTACCAGGGCGATACGTTGATCGACATTGTCTACAGCGAACCCGCGGGCGCCTCGGATCCCAAGGTGACGGGGGCATGAGCGGGACCGCGTCCGGCACCTTCGCACGCACCGTGTCGACCTTGCTGGCGAGCCTGTCCCTGGTGGCGGTGCTCGCCGGTTGTTCGACCGCAGGCAAGGACGCGGTAGCGCAGGGCGGGACATTCGATTTCGTCTCGCCCGGCGGTAAGACCGATATCTTCTATGATCCGCCGGAGTCGCGCGGGACGATCGGCAAGTTGTCCGGCCCGGATCTCATGACGGCCGGGAAGACCACCTCGGTGGACGACTTCCCCGGCAAGGTCGTGGTCGTCAATATCTGGGGTCAGTGGTGTGGCCCGTGCCGCGCGGAAGCGCCTGCGCTGGAACAGGTTTACGACGCCACCAAGAATCAGGGCGTCGCCTTCCTGGGTATCAATGTGCGCGACAACCAGCAGGACAAGGCGCAGGATTTCGTCACCGACAACAAGGTCGGTTACCCGTCGATCTACGACCCGTCCATGCGGAGTCTGCTCGCGCTCGGCGGTAAGTTCCCGACCAGCGTCATTCCCACCACGATTGTGCTGGATCGGGAGCATCGGGTCGCGGCGGTCTTCCTGCGGTCGCTGCTCGCCACCGATCTGCAGCCGGTTGTGGAGAAGCTGGCCAAGGAAGGTCAGCAGTGAACGTGACAGTCCTTGCCGGCGTTGGTGATTCGTTCCAGCAGACCGCCGCCACCGGGCCACTGCTGCTCGCGCTCGGCGCCTGTGTGCTGGCCGGGTTGGTGTCGTTCGCCTCGCCGTGTGTGGTGCCGCTGGTGCCCGGTTATCTCTCGTATCTCGCGGGTGTCGTCGGTGCGGAGGCTCCGCCGGTCACCGTGGAATCGGCCAAGCAGACCGCTGTCGTCGAACGCAATCGCGGGCGGATGCGGGTCGCGGGTGCGGCGGGACTTTTCGTACTCGGTTTCACGATAGTTTTCGTGCTGGCCTCCGCCACGGTCTTCGGCACGATCCAAGCTCTCAATATGAATCGTGAACTGCTGCAACGCATCGGCGGCGGCGTCACCATTCTGATGGGCTTGGCCTTCATCGGACTCATTCCCGCGTTGCAGCGTGACACCCGGATGGAGCCGCGTCGCCTGAGTGGCCTCATCGGCGCACCCCTGCTCGGTGCGGTCTTCGCGCTCGGCTGGACACCGTGCCTGGGCCCCACGCTCTCCGGTGTCATGGCCGTCTCGGCGGGCACCGAGGGCACCACTGCCGCGCGCGGTGTCGCGCTCATCGTGGCCTACTGCGTGGGCCTGGGCCTGCCGTTCGTAATCCTGGCGTTCGGGTCGGCGACCGCATTGCGCGGTGTCGGCTGGTTGCGCCGTAATTCCCGCACCATTCAGGTGATCGGTGGCATCCTGCTGGTTGCCGTCGGTATCGCCCTGGTGACCGGGGCGTGGGACCAGTTCATCTCCTGGATCCGCGACGCCTTCGTCTCGAATGTGACCCTGCCGATCTGATGACTGCCACCCTCGAAACCCCCGCCCCCGCCCGCCCGCCGCGACCGTCGCTGCCGCGCAGAGTGCTTGCCGTACTGCGTAATACGTGGCGCGGGCTGACCAGTATGCGCACCGCGCTCATGCTGTTGTTCCTGCTGGCCCTGGCCGCGATTCCGGGTGCGCTGCTGCCGCAGCGCAGTCTGAACAAGCAGAAGGTCGATCAGTACATCGCGGACCGGCCGACGCTGGGTCCATGGATGGATCGCCTGCAACTGTTCGACGTGTTCTCCAGCGCCTGGTTCACGGCCGTCTATGTGCTGCTGTTCGTTTCGCTGGTGGGCTGCATTCTGCCGCGCGTGCTCGATCACTATCGGGCGCTGCGCACGCCGCCGGTGAAGGCGCCGCGCAATCTGTCGCGGCTACCGCGCAACTACAGCGGATCCGATGCGGGGACACCGGATGAGGTCATCGAGCGCGCTCGGAAAGAGTTGCGCGGCTGGCGAACCGCGGTGCAGCCGGGGACACGCGACGGTGAGATCACGCTCTCCGCGGAGAAGGGGTACATCCGCGAGGCGGGCAATCTCGTCTTCCATCTCGCGCTGGTGGGTCTGCTGCTCGCGATCGCCATCGGCAAGCTGTTCGGTTATGAGGGCAATGTGGTCGTCATCGCCGATGACGGCCCGGGTTTCTGCACCACCTCGCCCGCGGTATTCGACTCGTTTCGCGCGGGCAATGTGAACGACGGCACCGGATTGTCGCCGATGTGTGTGCGGGTCAAGAACTTCAAGGCGGATTACCTGCCCAATGGTCAGGCCGCCATGTTCTCCTCGGATATCCAATATCAGTCCGGCAATGATCTGGATTCGGGGACCTGGCGGGACACCAGTATTCAGGTGAATCATCCGCTGCGAGTCGCCGGTGACCGGGTTTACCTGCAGGGCCACGGTTTCGCGCCGACCTTCACGGTGACGTTCCCGAACGGGCAGACGCGTACCGAGACCATTCAGTGGAAGCCGGACGATGCCACCACCTTCCTGTCCTCGGGTGTGCTGCGTATCGATCCGCCGGGTGGCATGTATCCGAGCGAGCAGGAACGGCGGCAGCATCAGGTCGCGATCCAGGGCCTCTTCGCGCCGACCGCACTGCTGCACGGTTCGCTGCTGACCTCCATGTATCCGGCCATGCGGGATCCGATGGTGGCGGTCGATATCTACAAGGGCGATACCGGTTTGGATACCGGTCGCGCGCAGTCGCTGTTCTCGCTGGATCCGGAGATGATCAAGCAGGGGCGGCTGGTCAAGGAGCAGCGGGTGAATTTGAAGCCCGGGGAATCCTCGATGCTGTCCGATGGCACCAAGGTGACCTTCGATGGTGCGCGGGAGTTCGTGAATCTGCAGGTGTCGCATGATCCGGCGCAGCAGTGGGTGCTGATCAGCGCGCTCGCCATGATGGCGGGTCTGCTGGTGTCGCTGCTGGTGAAGCGGCGGCGCATCTGGTTGCGGGTGTACCCCGACGCGCAGGATGATGGAGTACGACGTACCGTAGTAGAAATGGGCGGATTGGCGCGCACCGATCAAGCGGGCTGGGGCGGCGAATTCGACCGATTGCGTGAACGGTTGCTGACCGAGAACACGGGAGACAAATAATGCCGATCGACGAGACCATCGCGTCCTACAGCGATCTCGCGTTCAAATCGGCCATCGTGATCTACGCGCTGGTCTGGATCATGCTGGTGTGGCAGTTCGCCATCACCCGCACCGTGCCCACCACCGCACGGGAATTGGTCACCGTGGGCGGCGGTTCGGAGCCGGTGCCCGCGGCGGCTCCCGACGTGCCGGGGCGCATCGTGCCCACCGAACGAGCTCGGCGTCCGTTCCCGGAACGCCTGGGCAATATGGCTTTTGCCGTATTGTTCGTCGGCTTCGGCGCACACGCGGTCTCGATTGTATTGCGCGGCTTCGCGACTCACCGTTTCCCGCTCGGCAATATGTTCGAGTTCATCAGCATGGCCTGTGCCGCGGCGGTTCTGCTCGGCCTGGTGCTGCTGCGTGATCAGCGCTACCGCGCTATGTGGGCGTTCCTGCTGCTGCCCGTCCTCATCCTGCTGTTCCTGGCGGGCACCAAACTGCACGTGGACGCGGCCCCCGTGGTCCCCGCCCTGAAGTCGTACTGGCTGCCCGTACACGTGACGGTCGTATCCATCGGCAGCGGCGTATTCCTGGTATCCGGCGTAGCCAGCCTGCTGTTCCTATTCCGCATGTGGCAGCCCGCCGGCCACGAATCCGACAACCTCCTGGGCCAATTGGCCCGCCGCCTCCCCGACGCCCAAATGCTGGACCGCCTCGCCTACCGCACCACCATCATCGGCTTCCCGATCTTCGGCACCGGCGTAATCCTCGGCGCCATTTGGGCCGAAGCCGCCTGGGGCCGCTTCTGGGGCTGGGACCCCAAAGAAACCTGCTCCTTCATAGCCTGGGTCCTCTACGCCGCCTACCTCCACGCCCGCGCCACTTCAGGTTGGCGAGACACCAAAGCCGCCTGGATCAATATCGCCGGCTTCATAGCAATGCTCTTCAACCTCTTCATCATCAACATCGTGGTGAGCGGATTGCACAGCTACGCGGGCCTCAACTAGCGCTGTCCGCCTGAGGTTCTCGGAATCACCCGGTATTTAGGTACCGGGGTTTTTCGTATCGGTACGGGACGTGATTCGGCGACCGCTATCGGATAGAACTTGATCGTTGTATTTCGCAAGTGAAACGCTCTGAGCTGTCGTATGTAGGTTCGTGTCTCGTTATCCGATCCGATACCCTTTGCCTAGGAAAAGACTTGGCACCTAGGGGGGTCTCATGGCGGATAGTGTTGCGTCCACACCGGATTCGGAACTCTGGCGGCGGATCTGGGAGGGGGCCGCGCGCGCGGGGTTGGGTGCGCATCGTGCGGTTTATCCGGCGGCGCCCGCCCATTGGGCCGGAGTGCGGAAGGCTTGCTACCTACTTCTCGGCACGGCGACATTGACGGCGGTCGGGGTGGCGGCCGGACTGGAGTGGTTGCAGGCGCTGGCCGGATTCGTCTCCGCCATATTGATTTTGGCGGTGCCGATGGGAACGTGGCGCACCTGGCGTTATGACCGGAAGGTGGCAGGCAGTCGACTCGATCTGTTCGAGCACGGCATGGTCGCCGCTCTGCCCGGCGGGGTGTGCGTATTCCGCTATGAGACCGCCGAGGTGTTGCAGAACATCACCAATCACTATCGCAATGGCGCGTTTCAAGGCACCACCTATCACTACATATTCAGTTCCCCCGAGGGCGCTCGCGCGGTGCTCAATGAAGCGTTCTCGAATGTGCGGGAATGGGGGCCGGCGGTGCAGCGGGCCGTCACCGACGCGCAGTTGCCGAATGCGGTCGCCAAGGTGCGGGCGGGGGAGCGGGTCGCGTTCGGCGACCTGTGGATAAGCGCCGGTGAGGTTGGTTCCGGCGGCAAATCCGCCCCCTGGGACCGGGTGGAAGAGTTGGCTCTCACGCAGGGGCAGGTCTCGGTCGGGGTGGCGGGAAAATTCTTCAACCTGACCAACACCCCGATCAGCCGGATCCCGAATTTCTTTGTCTTCCAGGCACTTTTCGAGTACCTCAGGTCGGCCCACGGTCGTCTCTCCGTCGCCGAGTGAGAATCAGGCGTACCGCATCTCGAATGAGTGAGACATCACGTCACACCAAGCTGGGTTCCGGGTCGTGCGCGCTTGTACTGTCCATATGTCTGTGACAGCGCGTACCTGAATCCCTTGGGAGACGTCGTGATCGATCCTGCTTCGGCCGTCCTGCCGGTCGGCATCTGGCTCACCCTGCGTATTGCCTCGCGCCTCGGCGGCGGCACCGACCTCGACTATCGGCGGCGGGAAACGTGCGCCGCGTATGCGCACAGCACCCGTCAGGCGCACGGTCTGGCGCATATAGGGCGTCGCCTGCACCCGGTGGAAACCTCGGGAGACCGCGGGATAGTGGTCGAGCGGGATCAGGTCTAGTTGAATTCGGATGGGGCGGCCCGCCAGCCGACCAGTCAGGATGAGCCGATTCTGTTGCGGCTGTTCGTAATTGAGGGTGGAGAGGGTCTTCTTCTCGTCCGGATCCTGCGAAATGGTGATGGTGTGGCTGTCCGGGGCGATTCGGGTGGGCAGTTGTTCGCCACCGGGCCAATTCCCTTGCGGGCGAGAACGTTATGGCAGCGAACACCCCCGGCGTATCCGGCAAAACTCGTGCCCCGACCGCCACTGCCCCCGAAATCCGCGCCCCCGAATCTGTCGCTCGTAGGATTGACACGCCTATCCGTCGCGAGACAGGAGCATGAAATGCGCGCGAAACGCATAGTGGCCAACCTCCCGGTACCCGATATCGAGGCGGCGAAATCCTTCTACACCGACTTCCTCGGCCTGAGCACCGAGGAATTCAATATGGGCTGGGTTGCCCGCTATACCTCCCCCGACACCGGCGCCAACCTCCAACTCGTCACCCGCGACGCCGGCGCCCCCGTCGACTCGGTCATCTCGGTCCACGCCGACGACGTCGACGCCGCCTACGAAGAAGCCCAGAGCCTCGGCTACGAAATAGTCCACCCAATAACCACCGAACCCTGGGGCGTCCGCCGCTTCTTCGTCCGAGCCCCCGACGGCAACATCCTCAACATCGTCGCCCACCACGACTAGCGTTCGGACGCTCGCGCACCCATCGACCAGCCGCGAGCGTGCACTCATGGCGGCGATATGTCGTTTTCCCCGCCGAGGTTGCACGTTCGGCACTAGGTGGTGCGGGGCGAGAGGCGAATTCGCTTGGGGCGGTGGGGAAGTGGGTGTGGCTGACATGGGTGTCCCCGCCGGCCTGGATGGTGGCGGGGATTGGGGGTTAGGTGAGTTCGGGGTTGTTGGGGTCGGCGTTGGCGAGTTTGACCGCTTCGGTGGCGGCTTCCTTGGCTCGGGCGCGGTCCCATTTGTGGTTGTCGGTGTGGTTGTTTTCGGCGACTTTGGCCTGCATCGGTTCGAGCAGGGGGTCGGGGGGTGGGCCGGTGCCGGAGGCCAGGCGGGCGGCGTCGAGGTCGCGGCGTTGCTGGCGGCGCTCGGCGGAGTGGGTGTCGCCCTGCTTGCGGCGCGCGTCCTGTGAGAGGTTTTCGTCCTTTTCCATTGGGCACCTTCCCGGTCGCGTCGGATGACACCAGTATGCGCTTGGGAAAAGGAGGCCGGTCGGTTTGCTAGAAGGATGCCGACCGGTCTGTATTTGACCTAGTGATCAGGAGAGCCGGGTTCGCCATCCCGGTGCTGGCGCGAGAGTCGCCAGAGAAAATCGGGATCGTCATCGGGACCGATTATGCGGTTGCGTGGTGCCGATGCTGTGCCGGTGCGGGCCGGTCGCTGGGGCCCGAATGCTTTCCAGCACAACATCGCGACGGCCACTACCGCAATCAGTGCCAACAGGTACGTCACGTCGCTCACCTCCTGCCAACGAGGGTAATCCGTGTCCGTACCCGCAGCACCGCGGAATGGGAAATAGGGTTTTAGACGCGAGTTGCTTCGGTGGTGAGAGAGCGCAGGAGCTGCAGAACTTCGCTTTCGCGGAACCGGCGGTGACCGCCCGGGGTCCGCAGTGAGCCGAGCCGACCCGCATGAGCCCACCGGGTAACGGTCTTCGGATCGACATGGAACATTGCTGCTACTTGGCCGGGGGTGAGCAGGGTGTCCTGGCTGTTGACGGAACCCATTACGCGGCTCGCCGCGGTGAACGCAGTCATTCGCAAACCTTTCCGTTTTGTCAGATCCCTCATCAGTAGCGACATCGTTGCACTGCACCCCCCGAGTGTTCGAACAGTCTCGATTTGGTAAAGGGGAAGTAATAGACAAAACGGATATCCGTACTGTGTTCGCGGTCACGAATCGCCCCGATGCAGCGAATATCCAGCGACATTCGGGCAGAGGGCACCGCGTATGCCCGAATCCCCGTCACCTAGGCTGTTCCCGTGAGTGACGCAACCCCCGGCGCGAGTGACCAAACCCCACCGGAGAGCGCGGGCCGCCGACTGGCCAAGCATCTGGCCCTCTATACGGTCGCCCGGCTCGGCCTGGTCGTGCTTCTCGCCGCGATCATCATGGGCGTCGCGGCCATTGTGAACGTGGACCTCCCACTCATCATCGCCGCACTGTTCGCGCTGCTCATCGCGATGCCACTGTCGATGGCGCTGTTCAAAAAGCTTCGGACACAGGTGAACAAGGACATCGCCGCCGTGGACGCGAAGCGGCGTAAGGACCGGGAGCAGCTCATGACGCGACTGCGAGGCGAAGACAAGTGAAACGCTGCGATCGCTCGGCGCCCCGCGACTGGGTCGACAATGCGGTCCGGCTGATCGACGCCGACGCCCAGCGCAGCGCCGATACCCATCTGCTGCGCTATCCGCTGCCCGCCGACTGGGGTGTGCAGCTGTATCTCAAGGACGAATCCACCCATATCACCGGCAGTCTCAAACACCGCCTGGCGAGATCACTGTTCCTGTACGCCATTTGCAACGGCTGGGTCACCGAGGGCACCACCGTGGTGGAGGCATCCTCCGGTTCGACCGCCATCAGCGAGGCGTATTTCGCGAAACTGCTGGGCCTGGACTTCGTGGCGGTCATGCCCGCCACCACCTCGCCGGAGAAGATCGCGCTCATCGAGGCGCAGGGCGGGCGCAGCCACCTGGTCGAGAAGGGCCCCGAGATCTATACCGAGGCAGCGCGTTTGGCGCGCGAATGCAACGGCCACTACATGGACCAGTTCACGCATGCCGAGCGGGCGACGGACTGGCGGGGCAATAACAATATCGCCGAATCGATCTTCCAGCAGCTGGCCCTGGAGACGCATCCGGTGCCGGAGTGGATCGTGGTGGGCGCGGGTACCGGCGGTACCAGCGCGACCATCGGCCGCTATATCCGGTATCGGCGGCACGCCACCAAACTGGCTGTGGTGGATCCGGAGAATTCGGCCTTCTACGGCGGTTACGAGCTGTCGGACGCGGGCTATCAGACCGGCATGCCGTCCCGGATCGAGGGTATCGGCCGCCCGCGGGTGGAGCCGTCCTTCGTCGGCCAGGTCGTCGACTGCATGATCGAGGTGCCCGACGCGGGCTCGATCGCCGCCGCGCGGCATGCCGGCGGGGTGCTCGGCCGTCGGGTCGGTGGGTCCACCGGCACCAATCTGTGGGGTGCGTTTGCCCTGATTGCCGACATGATCGCCGCGGGGCGCAGCGGCAGTGTGGTCACCCTGCTGTGTGACGGCGGGGACCGTTATGCCGGAACCTATTTCAATGACGAGTGGGTTGCCGGTCAGGGGCTGACCCTGGACGAACCGACCGCGATCATCGATCGATTCATCACCACCGGTACTTGGTCCGGCTAGTTTGCGCACCGCACAGGGGTCGGCTGAGAAGGGTTGATCACCCTTCCTATTGTTTGCCGCTGATTTGCTGAAACGGCTGAGTGGGTGTTGGCTCGCGAAGTGAAGCATTCATATTCGGTCGCCCGTCAGGTCTCTTTGCGGTCTCGCCCGTGTTAATGGCCCTTGACGCTCGCGGCTTCTCCCGCATGACTGGACGGGTGACCGCCAGCGGTTGATCGACCCCCGCGCCGACCATGAGCATCCACGACTGCAGGGTCGAGGAGGTGCGCCAGAAATTCACGCGCAGCTCGGTGATGGCAAGGGTTTTCGGATCACGAACCAGCTTCGTGCGGTCGCGTCGGTCACTCGCGACGAAGTCATTGCGCCACAGGGGCTCGAACTCCGGACTGGCCGTGCAGTTCTCGATGATCTGCTCGGTCTGCTCGTCCGGTCCCTGTCGCGCCAGCAGCATGCGGAACATGCCGACGGCCTGCTGTGCCTCGCCCTGCCAGTCGACCAGGACGGTTCGCGCCACCGGATTGAGCAGCAGCCATTCTAGGTAATTGCGGCCGGGATCGAGTTGTGGGAACGCCTCGGCGTGCGCGGTATTGACGGCCAGGATGTTCATGGTTCCGGACATGTACGCCGCGATCTTGGGGTTCAGAAGCTCCAGGTACTCGAGATCGTTGGCGGTGGGGTGATCCGGTTCGGCGCGTGGGAACGGCCCTTCGGCCAAGGTCAGGCAATACTCGTACTCGACGGGCTGTAATTGCAATGCGGTGCCGAGGGATTCGATGACCCGGCGGGAGGGGTTCGCGCCGCCCTCGATCTTGGTCAGGTAGGGCGCCGATAGGTTGGCCAGCCAGGCCAATTGTGGGCGAGTGAGGTTCGCTGCCGTCCGGCGCTGGCGAATGTACTCGCCGAACGTTGGCACTCCATTCATTACTTAGGGTGACCTTACTTGTATAACCGTCTGGTACACACGCGGTTGCCGAGTGATACCCCCACGGGTAGGGCGATGAGGGGTGCGCGGTATCCCGTTCTGCTCCAATAGTTTGAAACAACAACAATTCAGGAGTCGAGTTGGGGCAGCAACCGGGACTGGTGGCTGACGTCAATGTGACGGTCGGGTCGTGGGTCATGGCCGCCGGACGAACTGAGGTCACCCGACCGCAGCGGGTGGTGACCGCCGGCGGGGTCGTGAACGCCTGGGAGCCCGCCGCATTCGGGCTCTACGAGGACCGCGACGGCGATATCTGGGAGAAAGAAGAGCGCGGCTGGCGGCTGCGCCTGCAGGGCGGCGTCGAGGTCGAACCCGAGGCGGTGTGGGGCTGGGTGGACGGGCATGTGTGCGATTACGCGCCGTTCGTGCCGTGGAGCTGAACCGCTGAACTGAACCTTCTTCGCCGCAAGCGAACCCGAATTCCGATTGTGTCAATTTTCGTTGACACGCTCAGGGTGTCAACGTAAATTGACGCTCATGAGTGAAGCAACGACTCTGGCGGCCGCCGCCGGCAGCCCCGACCCGCAGGTCGGGCTCCGCGCGGTCCTCGCCCTGCGTCGGCTGCTCGAACGACTCGAAGCCATCCAGGTCGGCAATGCCCGCAAGCAGGGCTGGTCCTGGCAGGCCATCGCGGACTCGCTCGAGGTCAGCCGGCAGGCGGTCCACCAGAAGTACAACCGGAAGGGCGGTATCCGCTGATGTTCGAACGATTCGACCAGGCGGCCAAATACGCGATCGTCATCGCACAGGAGGAGGCGCGCGAATTGCGTTCGCCGAGAATCGAAATGGAGCATGTGCTGCTCGGGCTGCTGGTCTCCCCGGATACCGGTTTGAAGCAGCTACTCGCCGACCGCGGCTATACCGCCGACACGGTACGAGAGGCTTTGATGCACAAGCGAACCACCGAGCCGCTCGGTGAAGAGGACGCGCAAGCGCTGCGCTCCATCGGGATCGACCTGGATGCCGTGCGCGAAAGCCTCGAAGCCACCTTCGGCGAGGACGCGCTCGATCGCGCCGTCCCCGCGGACGAACCCCGGCGCGGGCGGTTCCGGAGCAGCCGCGGCATGGACTTCGGGCACATCCGATTCGACCCGGACACCAAGAAGGTGCTGGAACTGTCACTGCGCGAAGCGATTTCCCGCGGCGACGACCGCATCGAGGCCGGACACCTCCTGCTCGGCATCCTGCGCGCGCCCAATGCCACCACCCGGCGGCTGCTCGGCGACGAGACCGCCACCCGCACACTCCGCACCGCGGTCGGCGACTATCTCGACCGCGCGGCCTGAGGGCGGGCTCCAAAGGTACGAACGCGTGTGAAGATCACCGCCGGAGGCGTTCGCGCCCTACGATCGGGGCATGACGCTCCTGCTACGTCTGCTGATCAACGGTGTGGCCATTTGGCTCGCGTCCGTATGGGTCGGTGGAATCGAGATCCACGGTCCCGCCGACCCCGCCACGACCACCGACAAGCTCATTGTGATCGCCGTGATCACGGTGATCTTCACAATCGTGAACGCGCTGGTGAAGCCCCTGGTGAAACTGCTGTCACTGCCTTTGGTGGTGCTGACGCTCGGGCTTTTCCTGCTGGTCGTCAACGCACTCATGCTGTGGCTGACCTCGAAGATCACCGAGCACACGGACTACCAGCTGCATGTCAACGGATTCTGGGCCGCGATCTGGGGCGCCATCATCATCACTCTGGTGAACTGGGTGCTCGGGATTCTCGTCCCCGACGAGGACTGAGCTCAGCCGAAGGTCAGTGCCAATCCGCTGCCGACCGACCAGATCAACATCGCCAAACCCGTACCGGCAAGGGCGGGAATGAGTTCCGGCCCGTTCTTCCCGGTGCGGACCGGCTCATTGGCCTTGACGGCGAGCGGCAATGCCAGCAGGCCGACCAGCGCCCACGGGGTGCGTGCGGCCAATGTCAGGGTGGCCAGGAACGGGACCGCCAGCAGCACGACATGCAGTGTGCGCGTACGGGTATCGCCCAGGCGCACCGCGAGAGTGGTCTTACCGCTGACCGAATCGGTCGGAATATCGCGCAGGTTATTGGTGACCAGCACCGCGCTGGAGAACGCGCCCACCGCGACCGCACAGGCCAGTCCGGCCCAGTCGACCCGCCCGGCCTGCACGAACTGGGTGCCCAGCACCGCGACCAGGCCGAAGAACACGAACACCGCGATCTCACCGAAACCGCTGTAGCCGTACGGGTTCCGGCCGCCGGTGTAGAACCAGGCCCCGGCCAGGCAGGCCGCGCCCACCAGCAGCAGCCACCAGGCGCTGGTCACGACCAGAATCAGGCCGAGCACCGCACCCAGTGCGAGACAGCCGATGGCGGCATTGCGCACCGCGCCCGGGCTCGCCAATTTCGAACCGACCAGGCGCAGCGGCCCGACCCGATCGTCATCGGTGCCGCGAATACCGTCGGAGTAATCGTTGGCGTAGTTCACGCCGATAATCAGGGACAGCGAAAGCAGCAGGCACAGCACCGCTTTCCACCACACCGCGCCATCGATCGAGGCGGCGGCCCCCGTGCCCGCCAGGACCGGAGCGATCGCATTCGGCAGAGTGCGCGGCCGAGCGCCCTCGATCCACTGTGCTGCAGTAGCCATGTATCGCAGCCTAGTGCGAGGGTTCCGGCAGTACCCGCCGGTGTGGTGGCCGCTACCCGCTCACCCTTCGGCGGCGGCCTTCAACTGGGCCAGGCCCTTCTCGAAATCCTTGCCGACCATGCGATCCATCGGCAGCACCTTGGCCATGAGCGCCATCATGCCGGTGCGCTCACCGGTCATGCGCCAGCTCACCGCGGTGCCCTCGGGCTGTGCGATGAATTCGAAGGTCACCTGATTGGTGTTCTTGATCGGCTTCTCGAAGTTCAACCGGATGCCGATGGCCTGCGAGGTGGCGGAGGTGATCTCCATATCGCCACGCCCGGCCTTGCGGTTGCCACTCCAGAAATACCTGGCGCCGATACCCCGATCGGCACCACTGTAGGTGCGTTCCATGGTCGGATCCAGACCCTCCCACGGCGACCACTGCTGCCACTGGTGGAAGTCGTCGACGAGCGCTTGGATCCGGGCGGGATCGGCCTTGATGACCGTGTCCCGCACGATGTCGAATTCGGTCATGATCGCCAGCGTAGGCGACCGCACCGACCGATCCCGTGAATCACGCACCCCCGGCGGCACTCACCTAGGATTGGCGAGGAATGTTTTCGGAAACAGGCAGTTCTAGCAGCGCCGGTACCGCCCGGCGAGCCCCCGCGGGCGACGCGGTTCTTCTGGCCCTGCTGGGCGAGGTCGCGGTACGCCGCGACGGTGGCCTCGCACCCGTACCCGGTGCCCGGGCGCGCCTACTGGTCGCCGCCCTCGCCACCCACCCCGGGCGCAGTCGCAGCGCCCAGGCCCTCATCGACGACGTCTGGGGCGAGGATCCGCCGCGCGCGCCCATGAACGCCCTGCACACCCAGGTCTCCCGGCTGCGCTCCACCCTGCCCGAGGGCGCGCTGGAGATCGGCCCAGCCGGATATCGCCTGGTCCTGCGCCCGGACCAGGTCGACCTGACCTTGGCTCAGCAGCTGGAAACCCGAGCGCGACAAGCGCATACCAGCGGCGATGACGCGGCCTGCCTGGCCTCGATCGACGAGGCGCGCGCCCTGTGGCGCGGCGATCCAGCCGCCGATCTACCGCCCGGCTCGGTCGCCGACGAACTCACCGAACTCGCCACGGCCCGCCGACAAGCCCTGGACACCCTCGAACTCGAGGCCCGCGAAACCATCGGTGACCTGCCGGGCGCACTCACCCTGGCCCGCGCCGCGGCCGCCGCCCAGCCCTTCGACGAGCCCGCGCACGCCACCCTGATGCGACTGCTCGCGGCCGCCGGCCGCGGCAATGAGGCTCTGGATGTGTTCGCCTCCTTCCGAACCCGCCTTGTCGACCAACTCGGCGCGGACCCGGGTCCGGCCCTCACCGCCATGAACACTGCACTGCTGCGTGGCGAACCGCTCCCGGGTTCCCGGCCGACCGGACCGAATCGCGATGGCCATCCCGCTGTGGTGGATCATTCGGCCACGACGAATTCCGATGCGGGATACGGGGACCACCAACCGTCGACCCTGCGCGAATTCCCGTACAGCACCGACGGATCGGCTACCGGGCGGGGCGCGGCGCTTACCGAACCCTCGACGTGGTCGGGTCCGACCACCGCGGGGCGCTTGTCGCAGCTGACGGCCGCGGCGAGTTATGCGGTGTCCTCGCGTGGCGAGGCTGCGGAAGTCGTCGGCGCGGCGATCGGATTGCGAGCCGCACCGAATCCGCTGCTCGGGCGGGAGGCGGATATCGATGCGCTGGAAGGGCTTTTGCATGGGTCGCGGGTGACCACGGTGCTCGGGCCGGGCGGGACCGGCAAGACCCGGGTGGCCAATGAACTGGGTGCGCGGGTGGCGCACGAGCGGACGGTGGCCCTGGTCGAATTGGCTTCGCTACGGGCCGATCCGGCGGGGGATGCGGAGACGCGGGCCGAGATCGAGGCGGCCATCGCGGGCACCCTCGGGGTGGGCGAGTTCAGCCGGGACTCGAACATTCTGCGCGCGAACCGCAACCGGGATCTGGGACGGCGGCTGCGGGAGGCGCTGTCCTCGCGGCCGATGCTGCTGATTCTGGACAATTGCGAACATCTGGTGGACGCGGTGGCCGAGCTGGTCGCCGATCTGGTGGGCTCCAGTGATCAGCTCACGGTGCTCGCCACGAGCCGCGCGCCACTGCAGATCACCGCCGAAACGGTATACCCTTTGCCGCCCTTGACCATCGACGCACACGGCTCCCCGGCCACCGAATTGTTCACCGCGCGGGCCCGCGCGGTACGGCCGTCGGTGCGACTGGACCCCGAGGCGGTGGCCCGGCTCTGCCGCACCCTGGACGGGCTGCCGCTGGCCATCGAACTCGCGGCGGCGCGCACCCGCACCATGAGCGTGGAGGAGATCGAGTCCCGGCTCGATCACCGGTTCGCGCTGCTGCGCAGCGGGGACCGCAGCTCACCGGAGCGGCATCGCACGCTGCACGCGGTGATCGAGTGGAGCTGGAACCTCCTCGATGGTGAACAGCGCACCGCCTTGCGCCGACTGTGCCGATTCCCGGCGGGCTTCACCCTCGCCGCTGCCGAGGTGGTGCTCGCCGGGGACGAAATCGCCGATGCCGCAACGGCTGTGGACGGCCTGGTCGGCCAATCCCTGCTCACCGTGCTGGAGTCGGACGACTCCGAGTACGACGGCACCCGCTATCGGATGCTGGAGACCGTCCGCGAATTCGGTGAGGAGCAGCTCGTCGCGACCGGCGAGTCCGACCGGGTAATGGATCGGATGGCCTGCTGGGCAAGGGAATTCGCGATCGACGCGATGCGGCGCTATCACACCGAAGACCAGGTGTCGGTGGTGCTCGGTGTCGCCGCCGAGGTCGACAATCTGAGCGCGGTGCTGCGGTACGCCGTCGACGGCCGCGACAGCGCCACCTCGCACGCGGTGTACCCGGTTCTGGCGCTGCTATGGGTGATGCGCGGGCACCACCTGGAGTTGATGTCCTGGACCAGCCGCATCGCGGCCATTCCCCTGCGCACCGGCCCGATCGGTGTCGAAGAGGCCGACCTGCAGATGTTCGGTCAGCTCATTCTGGGTCTGCACCTGATGTACCTGGGTGGCGGCACCCGCGAGTTGGTGCGCGCCCGCGCCCGAATCAGGCGGCTGGTGCGCGATGGGGTGGAACTGAGTCCGGCCTTCCGTTTCCTCGGCGAGACGGCCGCACTCCGGGTGGACAGCCGCAAACTGGCGCGCAAGCTCAATGACGGCGTGTACTCCGAGGACGCGCGCACCCGGGTGGCGGCGCTGCTGTTGCGCGCCAATGCCCGGGAGAACTCCGGTGACGTACACGGCTCCATTCGAGATGCGGTGCGCGCCTTGGAATCCGGTGGGCAGAACGATCTCTGGGGCACCGCCATGGTGTGCCAGCATCTCGGCGGGATGTACGGGCAGTCCGCGCGTTACGGCCGATCCGTGGAGTACTACCGGCGCACCGCCGAACTGTTCATCAAGCTGCAAGCCTATGAGGAGAGCATCGAGATCCGGAGTTATCTCGCCGTCTCGCTGGTGGGTATCGGGCAGATCGACCAGGCGCGCAAGGAACTGGTGCCGCTGCTGTCGGGTGTAGGCGTCGATCCCGCCGATCTGCGCACCACAGTGCAGCCCAACCATCGGCGTGCCACCGTGACCTCCGGATTGGCGGAGATCGAACTGGCCGAGGGCGATATCGACACCGGACTGGCCCGCTACTTGCAGTCACTGGCATTGCTGGCCTGGCCGACCGGTACGGCCGCGCCCGGCCCGGGCGATCTGATGACGGCCTCGGCGGTGATCGACGCGCATGTGTTGCACGGCCGGGCCGACTCGATGGCCGAATTGGTCGATCAGCTGGTCGAATCGGCGGTGCCGAAGCTCGGGCAGTACTGGGATCTGCCGCAGATCGGTGCGGTGGCCACTGCGGTCGGGAGCTATCTGCTCGCCATCGAGGGCGGTTCCGGCCGGGCGGTGGAATTGTTCGCGCTCGCGCCGAAAGTGTTTGCCCGGCAGGATTATCCGTCCATGCGCTGGCAGCGGCACCTGGAGTTCCATCAGCCCGCGGTGGGTGCGGAGCGGTTGGCGGCGGCGGTCCGGGCCGTGGCGCACTTCAATCGCCGGACCGCGCCGCCGCGCATTATGGAGCTGCTGAACGAAGTAGCCGCCAGCCCACCAGAGCCAGTGCCGCCGCACCGATGATCAGCAGCACGGTGGTTTCGGAGACGGTCTGACCGGGGCGTTGCACCATTGCCTCCCAATGGAATTCGGTATCCGCACCGAGCAGGCCCGGCAGGGCCGAGCAGCACGGCAAAATGCCCGCCCACCGTGGATTCGGTGGACGGGCATGAAGTGGAATTCGCTCAGGCGTGGCGCATGTACGCGCGCAGTGCGAGCGGGGCGAAGACGATGATCACCACGACGCCGCCGATCAGCGACCATGCCAGGTTGGCGGT
Organism: Nocardia sp. SYP-A9097; assembly: GCF_009649815.1. Taxonomy (GTDB): domain Bacteria; phylum Actinomycetota; class Actinomycetes; order Mycobacteriales; family Mycobacteriaceae; genus Nocardia. The sequence goes on along the minus strand of NZ_WJIC01000002.1, from coordinate 646,622 downwards.
GACACCGGTGCCGTTCATGAGTTCGCGGGCCGTATTGCACATGTAGTAGACCGGATTGGCCTTGTTGATGCCCTGCAGCCAGCCCGGCATCTTGTCGACCGGAGCGAAGGTGCCGCCCATGAAGGTCAGCGGGAACATGATCATCATGGAGATGCCCTGCACCGCGGCCGCGCTCTTACCGGTGACGCCGACCAGCGCCCAGATCCAGCTGATGGCGAAGGAGCAGAACACCACGACCAGTCCGGCCAGGACGACTCCGGTCACGCCGCCCTCGGGCCGGTAACCGAGCGCGAGGCCGACCAGAATGGTGAGTGTGGTCGCCAGACCGTAGCGCACCATATCCGCGAGCAGGGCGCCCGCGAGTGCCGAAATACGGGCAATGGGAAGGGATTTGAAGCGGTCGAAGACGCCCTTGTCCATATCCTCACGCAGCTGCGTGCCGGTGGCGACCGAGGTCAGCACCACGGTCTGCACGAGGATGCCGGGGATCAGCAGGGGCAGGTACGCCGAGACGCTGCCGCCGATGGAGCCGCCGAAGATGAAGGCGAACAGGGCGGTGAACAGGATCGGCTGCACGGTGACATCGAACAGCTGTTCCGGATTGTGCCGGATCTTGAGCAGGCCGCGATAGGCCATGGTCAGCGAATTCTGCGCAGTCTTCTTCAGACTGATGTGATTGCTGACCTCGGGAATGGGGGCCGGGGCGACGGCCGCGTGCTTGGCGGGGGCGGTGAGTGTGGTGGTCATGCCGCGCTCTTTTCGGTATCGATGGTGTCGTCCTCGGCGCCGTGTCCGGTAAGTGCGAAGAACACCTCGTCCAGGCTGGGCTTGCTGACGTTGATCTCCTCGACCCGAATATCGTGCTCGCGCAACCGGATCAGGATGTCGGTGGTGATGGCGGGATCGGGCAGCGGTGCGGTGATGCGACCCGCCTCCGGGGAGACGGTGGCCTCGACGGTCTTGCCCGCGCCGCGGGACAGGTACTCCGAGACCAGGGCGCGCGCCTCCTCGATGCGCCCGCGGTCCTCGAGGGTGAGCTGCAGGGCGGACAGCCCGACCGAACCCTTCAACTCGTCCGAGGTGCCGTCGGCGATGACCTTGCCGCGGTCGATGACCGCGATCCGGTCGGCCAGTTGATCGGCCTCGTCCAGGTACTGGGTGGTGAGCAGCACCGTCGAGCCCTCGCGGACCAGGCGGCGGATGGTCTCCCACATCTGGGCGCGGGTGCGCGGATCCAGACCGGTGGTCGGCTCGTCCAGGAACAGCAGCGGGGGAGTGGAGATCAGGCTGGCGGCCAGATCCAGGCGGCGGCGCATGCCGCCGGAGAAGTTCTCCAGGGCCTTGTTGGCGGCCTCCTGGAGTCCGAACTCCTCCAGCAGTTCGGCCGACTTGCGGCGGGCATCGGTCTTGGAGAGGCCGAGCAGCCGCGAGAAGATCACCAGATTCTCTGTGGCGGTGAGCTTTTCGTCGACCGAGGCGTACTGACCGGTCACGCCGATCAGGGACCGCACCGCGGTGGGTTCGGTCAGCACATCGCGGCCGAAGATGCGGGCGCTGCCGCCGTCGGGCTTCAAGAGGGTGGCGAGCATACGGATGGTGGTGGTCTTCCCGGCGCCGTTCGGGCCGAGTACGCCGTACACCGCGCCGCGCGGAACCGCCAGGCTCACGCCGTCGACAGCCCGCTGCTCCCCGAAAATCTTGACCAGGTCATTCGCCTCGATGGCGAGTGCCTCAGCAGGTGTGTATGAAGTCATGACACACACTCTGCGGACCAGCCCTTACACCACCCTTGCACCGCTATTGCGCGATCACGCAAGCCGCGCTTGCAGGGGCCTTGCGACCCCGCCCGCGCCGGATGACGAAGGCGGATCCGCCGGATGGATCAGTTGCGGGAGGTCGACTGGAGGTATTCGCGCAATGCTGCCCGGTCGGGCTTGCCGGGGCCGCGCAGTGGGAGTTCTTGCAGGACAGCGAGTTCGCGGGGCGCGGCGATGGCGTCGAGTTCGGCGGCCACATGCTCGCGGAGTTCTTCGAGGGTGGGGGCAGTAGCGCCGGGCGCCGTCACTATGGCGGTGACCACGCGCTGGCCCAGCCGTGCGTCGGGGAGGCCCAGCACGACGCATTCGGAGATGGCGGGGTGGGTGATCAGGACGGCCTCGACGACCTGGGGCAGGACCAGCAGGCCGCCGGTCATGATGGCCTCGTCGAGGCGGCCGGTGACGGTGAGGACGCCGTCGTCGTAGCTGCCCGCGTCCTCGGTGCGGAACCAGCCGGGTTCGGCGAAGGCGGGATGCTCGGGTTGATTGCGGTAGCCGTTGGCGAGCATGGCCCCGCCGAGCAGTACGCGACCGTTCTCGATGCGAACTTCGGTGCCGTCCAAGGGAATTCCCTCGTAGACGCAGCCACCGCAGGTCTCACTCATACCGTAGGTGCGGAAGACCGTGATGCCCGCGGCGCGCGCGCGTTCCAGGACCGGTTTCGGGGTGGCCGCGCCGCCGATGAGTACGGCATCCAATTCGGCCAGGGCGGCGGTCGCGGCCGGTTCGTCGAGGACCTTGATCAGCTGGGTCGGCACCAGCGAGGTGTATCGGCGCGGTCCGCGCATGCCTCCGATGGCGGCGGCCAGGCCCTCGGGCAGGAAGCCGTCCGAGACGTCGAGCACGGCCGGTTCGGTGCCGGCTTGAATGCTGCGCAGCAGCACCTGGATGCCCGCGATGTGATGCGTCGGCAGCGCCAGCAGCCACTGTCCGGGTCCGCCGAGGCGTTCGTGCGTGGCCTCGCCGCTGGCGCGCAGTGCGGCCGCGGAGAGCATGGCCCCCTTGGGGATTCCGGTGGTGCCCGAGGTGGTGACGACCAGGGCCACCGACTCGTCGATTTCCTCGCCGGGTCGCAGACTGCTGCTGAGGCGTTGCGCTTCGCGGCGGTCGGCGGTGGGTATGGGCAGCCAGGTGGGGCCGTTGCCCTCGAGGGCTTCCCGTAGGTGCGGCAATACGTCGCCTACCGATGCACCGGTGGGCATGGGCAGGGTGCGGAGGGTATTGCTCACGTTCGCGATCGTGTCATGTCGTGGGGTGGCCGTGCACCTGTGGGGGTCCGCGGCCGGGGGTCGATGGTGGTCGGTCGGTCGGTCAGTCGGACGTCGGTGTCGCCAGCGGCCATCCACCGGCTGCCAGCCGGGAGGCCACTCGAGCGATATCGTCCTCGCCGGGTTGCTCCTTGGCAACTCGGGAAATGGCGGCCTCGATCTCGGTGCGTTCGATCTCACCGGTGGCGACGCGCTCGCGGACGAGCTCCTCCACCACCAGCTGCACCTCGTAATCGGTGAGCCGCCGGTGCAGGACCGCGAGCAGCGCCACGTAGTCCGATTGCGGAATGCCCTGCGGATACCCGGCTTTGAGCCAGTCCAGGACTTTCTGCAGCACATTCGAGTGCGGCGCGGTGCGTGCCGTCTCGGGGTTCGGCTGTTCCGGAGTGGTCACCAGCGTGCCTTTCTGTCCCGTGGCGTCAGGCGCCGAGCAGATGGATGCCGAGCCGGGTGGCGAGGAAGCCGCGTGCGATGAACAGCACACCGGCCACCACCGCGATCATGACCACGGCGAAGCAGAGCGCGGAGACCGCGACGGCCACGGTCCGCGCGGAACCGGTGGCGCCGTCGTCGATCCGGGCGCGATAGCGGATACCGAGCGCGAACACGACGGGCAGTCCGGCCCCGAAGACCAAGGCGGCCAGGGTGACCCGCCACAGATCGCTGATATTGGACAGGAAGGTGTGCACGGCGTCGCTCCTATCCGATTCCATTGCCGACGGTGTGGTCATCGCTGCGCGCCGGGCCGGGCGCGGCGGTGTGCTCGTCCTGCCAGTCGGCATTCACATTGTGCGAATTGACCGGAGCCCGCTTGGAACGCCGCCAGATCAGCGTGGCCATGGCGATCAGCAACGCGAAAACGACCAGTACGCCGGCGGTACCGCCGATGGCGTGCAGAATGCCCCAGCAGATCGCTCCGACCACACCGGCCAGCGGCAGCGTCAGCACCCATGCCACCACCATGCGGCCGAGCACACCCCAGCGCACCTCCGCGCCGGGCCGTCCGATACCCGAACCCAGAATGGATCCGGTCACCGTCTGTGTGGTGGAGAGCGGCAGACCGAAGTGCGCCGAGGTGAGAATGATCGCGGCACTGGTGGATTCGGCCGCGAAACCCTGCGGCGGCGCGATATCGACCAGGCCCTTGCCGAGCGTGCGAATAATGCGCCAGCCACCCAGGCAGGTGCCCAGCGCGATGGCGACAGCGCAGGACACGATCACCCACAACGGCAGCGGATCGCTGGCCTCGGCGGAGCCGTGCGCGATGAGCGCCAGGAAGATGATGCCCATGGTCTTCTGCGCGTCATTGGTGCCGTGCGCGAGCGAGACCAGGGAGGCGGAACCGATCTGGCCCCAGCGGAATCCGTTCTCCACGGTCTTGCCATTGCTGCGGCTGGTGATCCGGTACACCGCCCAGGAGCCGAGCGCGGCGACCAGCGCGGCCACGATGGGCGCGGCCAATGCCGGAATGATGATCTTGGCGAGCACGCCCTTGCTGCCCGATGCCCAGATCACCCCGTCCCAGCCGAGCGCGGCGATGGTGGCGCCGATCAGACCGCCGAACAGCGCGTGCGAGGAACTCGACGGCAAACCCAACAGCCAGGTGAACAGATTCCACAGAATGCCGCCGACCAGACCGGCGAAGACAATGTCGAGCAGGGCACGCCCACTCACCTCGGAGAGGTCGACAATGCCCTCGGCGACGGTCGCGGCGACCGCGACGCTGAGGAACGCGCCTACGAGATTGAGCCCGCCGGAAAGGAGTACGGCTGTTCGCGGGGGGAGCGCACCGGTGGCGATCGAGGTGGCCATCGCGTTCGCGGTGTCGTGGAATCCGTTGGTGAAGTCGAATACCAGGGCCGTGAGAACAACGATCAGCAGAACGAGCAGTTCGGCAGACACGCCGTCCAGTTTGCGGTACGGAGTTCACGCTGTGTTAACCGGTGCCCCCGACGCGCCTCACAGCTACTCCCGTGCTAAGGCTTTCGGCTGTCGCGCCGGATCGGGTGGTCCGCTGGAATCTGCACCAGCACGATCGGCACGTCATCGGGATCGCGCACCCACATTTCGATCAGACCCCACGGTTCGCGAGTCGGTCCGCGATCGATGACGACTCCGCGCATGGCGAGCTCGGCAGCAGCGTCCGCACAGTCGCGCACCTGTAGCCAGATCGCCCCCGCGAACCCCGCCGGCCCCTCCCCGCGCCCATGCCCCGCGACCTCGAGCAAAGACTGCCCCGCGAAGAAGACCGTGCCCCCTGGATACTCCCGGGCAATCGCCAATCCCAACGTGTCCCGATAGAACTCCAACGTCCGCTGATAGTCGACCGGCCGCAGGATCAGGCGACTGCTCAAGATCTCCATGACTTCAGGGTGTCAGAAGTAGTACGGGTACGGAGACCAGTCCGGGTCACGCTTCTGCAGGAACGAGTCGCGGCCTTCGACGGCCTCGTCGGTCATGTAGGCGAGGCGGGTGGCCTCACCGGCGAACAGCTGCTGACCGACCAGTCCGTCATCGCTCAGGTTGAACGCGTACTTGAGCATGCGGATCGCCTGCGGGGACTTGCCGAGGATTTCGGCGGTCCACTCCAGGGCCACGTTCTCCAGTTCGGCGTGCTCCACGACCGCGTTGACCGCGCCCATGAAGTGCATCTCCTCGGCGGTGTACGGCCGGCCCAGGAAGAAGATCTCGCGAGCGCGCTTCTGCCCCACCATCTTCGCGAGGTAGGCGCTGCCGTAGCCACCGTCGAAGGAGCCCACATCGGCATCGGTCTGCTTGAACTTCGCATGCTCACGGCTGGCCAGGGTGAGGTCGCAGGTGACGTGCAGGCTGTGCCCGCCGCCCGCCGCCCAGCCGTTCACCAGCGCGATGACGACCTTCGGCATGAACCGGATGAGCCGCTGCACCTCGAGAATGTGCAGTCGCCCCGCGCGCGCCGGATCGACGGTATCCGCGGTCTCGCCCTCGGCGTACTGGTAGCCGCTGCGCCCGCGAATCCGCTGATCGCCACCCGAGCAGAACGCCCAGCCACCGTCTTTGGGGCTCGGGCCGTTCCCGGTCAGCAGGACCGCACCCACATCGGAGGTCATGCGCGCGTGATCGAGGGCGCGGTACAACTCGTCGACGGTGTGCGGGCGGAAGGCATTGCGTACTTCGGGGCGGTCGAAGGCGATTCGAACCGTGCCCTGTTCGACATGCCGGTGGTAGGTGATGTCGGTGAGGTCCTTGAATCCCGGGACGGGCTGCCACAGCGCTTCATTGAAGGTCACAGCCAAAACATAGCGCTAGCCGCCTCCCCGAGACTTCGGGCGGCAGCCTGGGTGCCGCGACATCTGTGCACCGCGGTGGCAGCTGGGCACACCGCAAGTTCTGGGCGTACCCCGGGAGTTACCCCTGGCGGCGCGAGATCAGATCTCGCCTCCGGATACGCCATTACCAGGCGGATATGCAGCGAACTTCGATTCTGGGTGCGCGAGATGGTCGAGCGACCGGGTTAACATCGCGAAACTGAAACGCTGCCAACCGATTGCGGCTGCTTTACAGTGCAGTTGCTGCCCAGGCAGCAAAGGCCTATCGGCATCGTGTGCGTGGGGAACACGATGCGTATAGTTCCATGCGCTCGTTCATCGAAAAACTATCCGGAGGAACCTGAAAGTGGTTGCAGCACTGTCTGAATCCCTGCTCGATGACGCCAAGCGTCCGGCCTTCCTGGCCGACGCCAAAGAGGTCCTGGATGCTGAGGTGTCGGACAAGGGCGGCGCGTCGGGACTTGCCGTGAAGGGCGGCTACGCCGCGGTGAAGAAGGTCAGCCCGACCATCGTCGGCGATGCGCTGGAGTCCTTCATCCCGAAGTTCGTGGCTTCGCTCGAGCCGTTCTGGTCCGAGTACCAGGCGTCCGGCGCCGGTTCGTTCGCGGACCTGCTGGTCTCCAAGCAGGATGAGGTCTCCGAGGCGCTGCTCTCGGTCACCGACGAGCGTGCCTCGGCGTCTTCGCGTCCCGCGCTGACCAAGGTCTACAACTCCATGCGGTCTTCGGCGAAGAAGCATGTGGGAGAGGCGCTTCCGCGCGTCGGTGCGCTGATCCAGCGTCACGCTGGTTGATCAACTGACCGGTCCGCGGCCCATAACGGGCCGCGGGCTGCATCCTTGGCCTCCGCTTCGCTCCGGCGGGTTCGTGGCCCTGTGAGCTCGGTTCTTCACTCCCTCCGGGCACTCCTTCGTCGCACCCTCCGGTCGCTCCAGAACCGAGCCGGGCCACGAACTGGCTGGATTCAGCCTGCGGCCTTACCAACTCGCCAGTAACCGGTGAATGTGATGTCCGCCTTGGGGATTTCGCGGTCCTGTGTCAGGTGCCGCCGCACTCCCGCCGTCAGTTTCTGTTCGCCCGCGAGGAAGCCGTAGATGCTCTTCGCCGGCAGTTCCGCGCGGCGCACCGCATCGGTGACCAGTACGCCCGTCGGGGCTTGCGGGTCGGTGCGGACCAGCCAATTCACCTGCACGCCTTCGGGTTCGCCCAGCTCCTGCCGGTCCTCGGGGTGCGAGATCTCCAGGTACGCGGCGCCTTCGAGCGTGCGCGGCGCGGACCGCAGAATGCCGGCGATACCGGGGACCGCGCTCTCGTCACCCACCAGTAGCGACCATTCGGTGTGGTCGGGGGCCTGGTAGGTGATGCCCTCGTCCAGCAGCCCCACCTTGTCGCCGGGGGTCGCGCCGGTCGCCCAGGCCGAGGCCGGGCTGTCATCCCCGTGTGAGTAGAAGTCGATATCGATCTCGGCGGTGCTGCCGAATTCGCCGAAGCCCGCGGCGCGGTAATCGCGCACCGTGTAATTGCGCACCAGCGGCCGGTGCTCCTTGCCCATCATGAGGTACTGCGCGTACCAGCCCAGGCTGCTCGCGGAGGTGGGGAGCTTCAGGCTGCCGTCCTTGCCGGGCAGGAAGAGCCGGAACCACTGGTCGAACCCCATGGCGGTGAAGCCCGCCAGCCCGTCCCCACCCAGCGTGACGCGCACGAAATTGGGGCTGATCCGTTTGCTCGCCAGTACCCGGGCGCTGCGGATCTCCCGATGTTCGGGCTTGACGTATTTGGGTCGCTTCGACATTGGCTTAGGTTAGCAAAGCCTAACTTTACGAACCGGATGTGAGCGGGCTGACGCAGCGCGAATATCGACTGTCTGAGAGGCTGGGAGGGTGAACCCTTCGACAGCACAGGCGCACGTCGTCGTCGACGAACTCGCGCGCGGCGGTGTGCGAGACGTGGTCCTGTGCCCGGGATCGCGAAATGCCCCACTGGCCTTCGCATTACAGGCCGCCGACGCCGCCGGGCGGATCCGCCTGCATATGCGCATCGACGAACGCAGCGCCGGATTCCTGGCCATCGGTCTCACCGCGTCCAGCGGCCGGCCCGTTCCGGTGGTCATGACCTCCGGGACCGCGGTCGCCAATCTCGGCCCCGCCGTACTCGAAGCCAATTACGCGCGCATGCCTCTGATCGTGCTCAGCGCGAACCGGCCGTACGACATGCTCGGCACCGGCGCCAATCAGACCGTCGAACAGTTCGGTCTTTTCGGCAGTCAGGTCCGCGCCACCATCAGCCTCGGCCTCGCCGAGACCGAGCCCGGCGCAGACCTCTACCCCAGCCAGAACAGTGTCTGGCGCTCGGCCGTCTGCCGCGTGCTGGCCGCCGCGCGTGGCACCCGCTCCGGTAATGCCGGGCCCGTGCACTTCGACATCCCGCTGCGCGAACCCCTGGTCCCCGATATGGCCGCCGGGGATCCGCTCCCTCCCGGCCGCCCCGGCGACCGCCCTTGGACCGCAACGCAATACGCGACCCTGGACGTCCCCCTCGATATCGACCTGAGCCAGGACACGGTGGTCATCTCCGGCCACGGCGCGGGCCACCGTCCCGAACTCGCCGCCCTGCCCACGGTCGCCGAACCCACCGCCCCCATGCACGGCCCGCCGCTGCATCCGTTGGCGCTGGGCCTGCTGAAACCGAAACAGGCCATCATCACGGGCCGCCCCACCCTGCACCGCCAGGTCTCCAACATCCTCGCGGACCCCGAGGTAACCGTCTACGCGCTGACCACCGGCCCCCGCTGGCCCGATGTCTCCGGCAATGTGGTCGGCACCGGCACCCGCGCCGTCACCTACGGCAAGCCGCGCACCGAATGGCTCGACCAATGCCGTGACCTGAACGAAAAAGCCGTCGCGGTGGTTCGAGCCGAACTGGCAGGTCACCCCAAACCCACCGGCCTGCACGTGGCCGCCGTAGTAATGGACGCCCTCCGCGAGGGCGATCAACTCCTGCTCGGCGCCTCCAACCCGGTCCGCGACTCGGCCCTGGTCTCGCACCCCCGCCCCGGCATCCGAGTCCTCTCCAACCGCGGCGTAGCCGGAATCGACGGCACGGTCTCCGCGGCGGTAGGCGCGGCCCTGACCCACCCCGGCCGGACGATAGCCCTCATGGGCGACCTGACCTTCCTGCACGACGCTTCCGGCCTGCTCGTAGGCCCCGGCGAACCCCGCCCCGAAGACCTCACCATCGTGGTGGCCAACGACGACGGCGGCGGCATCTTCGAACTCCTGGAACAGGGCGACCCCCAATACGCGGGCGTCTTCGAACGAGTCTTCGGCACCCCCCACGGTATGGACCTCGCTGCCCTCTGCGCCGCCTACCGGGTCCCGCACCGCCAACTCGATCCGACGGAACTCGCTGTGGCCCTTACCGAGAACGCCCACGGCATCCGAGTTCTGGAGGTGGCCACCGAACGCTCCAGCCTCCGAGAACTCCACGCCACCGTCCGCGCGGGCATAGCCAACTGATCAGTATCCGGTGGCGCCGTCCTCGTAATCGTCGTCCAGCGGGACGGGGATCGACTGCTCGACGAGGTCGCCCTCGTCGGCCGTCCATCCGCTGTTCCCTGAGGTGAGTGGGGTGAGTTCGGAATCGGCCTCCAGCAAGGTGTCCGCCAGTACATCCTTGTCCGGATAGGCGTCCGCGTCCGGATAGGCGGCGTCGCCGGGAAATGCGGTTGTGTGCTGCTCGACGAAGTCGGCCTCGGGCACATCATCAATACGCTCGGTCATCGGATGCTCCTCTCCTCCGTATCGGCAGAGCCGGGTGAAGTCGGGCACTACCGAGGATGCTCCGGAATGCCCGGCTCGGCAACCGGGTCGTCCGAGGCGGTCGGCCGGCGGGTGGTGGCGGGGAGTACGGCCAACGGGCCGTGGTCATTGCGGTGATGGGGGCTCGGGGTCGGAGGGGGCGGTGAGGCGGGTGTGCAGGCGGTCGCGGACCTGATCGGGGGTGTAGGCGCGGCGTTTGCGTTCGGAGCGGACTATGACCACGCCGGTCGCGGCTACACCTGCGGCACCGGCCAGGCCCAATATCTTCCAGAGGCGCATGGGCTTAGGGTAGTTGGCGTGTCACGTGGAGCGCTTGGAAGTGTCGGGTTGGACGAAGCGGTGGAGCTGACCCGGACCGGGGATTTATGGCTGTTTCGCGGGCATTCGGGGGCGGATCGGGCGATTCGGGGATTGACCAACAGTCCGGTGAATCATGTGGGGATGGCGATCGTCATCGACGATCTGCCCGCGCTCATGTGGCATGCCGAGCTCGGGCGGGCGCTGCCGGATGTCTGGTCGGGGAATCATCATCGGGGAGCGCAGCTGCATGATCTGCGGGCCGCGGTGCTGCGGTGGTCGCGGGAGTACGGGCAGCAGGGGTGGCTGCGGCAATTGGATCGGCCGGTGACGCGCGAGATGGAGGATGCGGCGTTGCGGGTGGTCGCGCGGCTGGACGGTATGCCGTTTCCGTCCACCAGCGCGCTGGCGGGGCGATGGGTGCGGGGCCGGGTGCCGCTGCCGAAGCGGTTGAAGCAGGCCGAGTCCGAGCAGGCCGGGCTGGAGAACGCGTACTGCGCGGAGATCGTCGCCATGACCTATCAGGGCATGGGTTTACTGCCCGCCAAACGTCCGAATTGGTATGACCCGGGCCGATTTTGGAGTGGTGACAAACTGCAATTGGAGCAGGGGTATCACCTCGGCGGGGAAATTGTGGTGGAGATGTCCGGCGCGGTCGCATAGCGCCGCCGGAAACGGCCTGAACTGGCGTTATGGCACGAGGCGGGCGATATCGCTAACCTCGTGATCGGGACAATTGCGGCGGTTCACCGATCTCGTCACCTGGGGAATTGTCGCGCTGTCACCAATTTGGATCTGGATTGGATTCGAAAGGTACCGCACGACAACTGATTTGGAGTCCTCGTGGGAATGGAATCGCGTAGTGTGCCGGAAGCCGTTCAACCAACGCTCGATACGCCGCATGGCGGTTCCAGTCCCTGGTATGAGGGCTCGCTGTGGTGGGATGCGAAGTCCGTGCTGGTGACCAGGTCCGTCGGGCCGGGGACGATGGCCACCACACCGCATCTGGTGGTGCCCGCCGAGTTCGGCCGGCTGGCCTTCCTGTTGTCCTCCTATGGTGCGGAGGCGCAGCAATTGGCCGACGACAGCCGGGTGGTGATTCAGTCGGGAGACTGGCGTGGGCGACCCGCGCTCGGATCGCGGCAACATTATGGAATCGCCCGGGTTGTCGGTGACGCCCAGTTGGCCGCACGCATGCAGGACGGCATGCGGATCAAATACGGTGCGCGAACCACATTGGCGCGCATGGCACATCGCTTCGCCAACGGCTCCATCCCCTACGGTGACCTGGTCGCCCTGGTGGACCTGCTACCCCAGCAGCCGCTGATGCTCACCCGCTGACACCGCCTACTCCCCATCGAGCGGCCCTTTGTCCGCGGGATGTTCCACCAGCGCCAGCACCCGGCTCGAGATGAACCGGGCGGTGCGCACGGCCGTACCCGTCCGCGTCACCTCACTGACTTCGACCACCCCGCGGGCAATCCGCACTTCTACCCGACGACCCGCTCGGCTGGCTATCACTTCGTAATTCCGGGAACCGTCGCCGGTATCGACGACAATCTCCACGCGATCACCCTTCATCTATCGATTCTACGGTGCCAAGGTAACGAAAACCCCTGACTGAGCGGCGATTACGGCGGATTCGACGGCGGCGATGACGGTACTTTCGCCCGGTGGCGAACCGCTGGTCAGTAGGCGGTAGTAGAGGGGCGCCGAGACCGCCGACAGGACGGCGCGGGGATCGGTGCCGGGTGGGACTTCACCTCTGGTAATGGCGGATTCGATACAGGGCGACCATTCGGTGAGCCGGGTGTCGTAGAAGGCGTGCAGCGCGGTGGCCGCGGTGTCATCGGTGGTGGCGGCGGCGATGAGCGCGCGGAACAGGCGGCCTTGGCGCGGATCGGTGAGGGTGTTCGCCACCAGTTCGGCATTGGCGCACAGATCCCCCCGCAGCGAACCCGTATCACTGTGCGGCAGTGAGGTTTCCGCCATGTCGACGAGCAGGTCGGCGACCAGTCCGGCGGGGGTGCGCCAGCGGCGGTAGACGGTGGTCTTGCCGACCTCCGCGCGGGTGGCCACCTCGCTCGGATCCAGGTGCGCGAAACCGCGTTCGGCGAGCAGATCCCCGGCGGCGCGCAGTACCGCGTCGCGGACGCGGGCGGTGCGCCCACCCGGGCGGATCGAGCCGGGAGTGGTCGGGTCCTGCTCCATAATGGGCCTCCAGTTCCATTTGTGCCGGAGTGAGTGTATCGTCTGGTTTGTTAATGAAACCGTAGTCCCGTTAGGAGTGGCGCAATGGAACACCGTCGACTCGGCGCATCAGGTCTCATGGTTCCGGCTTTGAGCTTCGGCGCGGGCACCTTCGGTGGTCGCGGGGAACTCTTCAGCGCCTGGGGCGACACCGACGCGCGACAGGCCCGCCGCCTGGTGGATATCAGCCTGGAATCGGGTGTCACCATGTTCGACACCGCGGACGTCTACTCCAATGGCGCGTCGGAAGAGGTTCTCGGAGAAGCGATTCGGGGACGCCGCGATAATCTGCTCATCTCCACCAAGGCAGCACTGCCCACCGGCCCCGGACCGTACGACGCCGGTTCCGGTCGCGCCCGCCTCATCCGCGCAGTGGAGGGTGCACTGTCCCGGCTCGGCACCGACCGCATCGATCTGTTCCAACTGCACGCCTTCGACGCGGGCACACCGGTCGAGGAAACCCTTGCGGCACTGGATGATCTGGTGCGCGCTGGCAAGATTCGGTATGTCGGCGCATCCAATTTCGCGGGCTGGCAGCTCATGAAATCCCTTGCGGCAGCGGACCGTTACGGTTTCCCGCGCTATGTCGCGCACCAGGTCTACTACTCGCTGGTCGGCCGCGACTACGAATGGGAGCTCATGCCCCTCGGTATCGACCAGGGTGTCGGCGCGGTGGTGTGGAGCCCGCTCGGCTGGGGCCGTCTCACCGGCAAAATCCGTCGCGGACAACCACTTCCGGCGGGCAGCCGGTTGCATCTAACCGCGCAGGCGGGTCCGCCGGTCGATGACGAGAAGCTCTACGACGTCGTCGATGTCCTCGATGAACTGGCCGCCGAGACCGGCCGCACCGTCCCGCAGATCGCCCTGAACTGGCTGCTCACCCGCCCCTCCGTGGCGACCGTCATTGTTGGCGCGCGCAATGAGGAGCAGCTGCGGCAGAACCTCGGCGCGGTCGGCTGGAGCCTGGACACCGAGCAGATCGCCCGTCTCGACAAGGCCGGTGCGGTCACCCCGCCGTACCCCTACTACCCGTACTACCGGCTCCCGGATTTCGCGCGCCTCAATCCGCCCGCTGTCTAGGGCGCGGAGTACAGCGCCGGTGCGGGTTTCAGTAGACGTCGCGTACGTAGCGTTTCTCGGCGACCAGTTGCTTCTTGAAGGTCAGCGCGGCCTCCTCGCTCAATTTCCCGTGAATTCGGGCGATTTTCAGGAGGGCGTCGTCCACATCCTTGGCCATGCGCGCGGCATCACCGCAGACATAGAAATGCCCGCCCTCGCACAGCCACGACCACAACTCCGCACCGTGCTCGATCATCCTGTGCTGCACATAGATTCGCTCCCGCTGATCCCGCGAGAACGCCAGATCCAACCGGGTCAGGAAGCCCGAGCGGAACATATCCTCGAGTTCCGCACGGTAATAGAAGTGATCCGCCGCATGCTGATCACCGAAGAACAGCCAATTGCGGCCCTTGCAGCCCAGCGCCCGCCGCTCCTGCAGGAAACCTCGGAACGGCGCGATTCCGGTACCCGGCCCGACCATGATCATCGGTGCGTTCGGATCCAGCGGCGGCCGGAAATGCGGTGCGCGTTGCAGGAAAATCGGCACCTTCGACCCGGCCCGATCCGCCAGGAAGGTGGAGCTGACGCCGCCACGCCGCGCCGCCGACGGGGTCACCGGCTCGCCATAGCGCACCACACCCACGGTCAACTGCACCTCGTGCGGACTCACCAGTGGACTCGAGGAGATCGAATACTGGCGCGGCTGTAGCTTTTTCAGCACACCGAGCCACTCCACCAGATCCGCCCCGGCGGGGAAATCGCGCAGCACATCCACCGGCTGCCGATCCCAGAGATACCCCTCGAGCTCATTGCGATTGTCCTTGCGCAACAGTTTCGCCAGTCGTGGATGCGCATTGCGCTCCGCGATGAAGGACAGCAGATCCGAACTCACCTTGGTGATGTCGTAGCGGGTGCGCAGCGCGTCCGCCAGCGTCAGCTCCGCATCATCGACCTCGATGACGCGGTTACCCTCCAATCCGGTGACCGCGAGCCATTCCGCCACCAGCGCATCACAATTGGCGGGCCGAATCCCGAGCGAATCCCCGACCTCATAACGCGCGCCGAGGCCCCGCAGATCGAATCCGAACTGCCGCACCTCTTTCCCGGACCCCGGGCGGGACAGCGGCTCATTACGCACCAGCGTCGACAGCACCGGCGCATTACGCGTGAACGGCGTGGCCAGTGTCGCGACCGAGGACCGCCCCGCACCCCGGCCCCGCGTCCCGCCCGCGGACGAGCCGGCATCACTCGCGGGTGTACCCGCTGGGCCGAACCCGCCGGAACCCGTTGCCCCGGACACGAATCCGCCGGAACCGGTTCCCCCGGAAACGAAACCACTGGAGCTTGCCGCGCCGGCGGTGAATCCTTCCGAGTTCGCCGTGCCGGCCGTATGCGCGCCGAAGTCCATTGTGCCGGAGCGGAATCCACCAGAATCGGATCGGCCGGTGGTATTCGCGCCGGTGTTGTCACCGATGGGTGCGGGGGAGTCGGGCGCGTGCCATCCTGCGCCCGGGTCGGCGCTGCCCAATGCGGCCGTCACATCGTCGATCCACTGTTCCGACAGCGGTTCGTGATCCGGTTCGCTGTCGACGCGGGGGAGCAGTCGCTTCGCCCCGCGTTTCGCCAGCAGTTCGTCGAGTTTGCGGCCGTGACCGCAGAAATCGTCGTAGGAGGAGTCGCCGAGCGCGAAGACCGCGTAACGCAGGCCGGACAGCCGGAGTGCGCTGTCGCTCAGTCGATCCCAGAAGTCCGAGCCGTTGTCCGGTGGACCACCATCGCCGAAGGTGCTGCTGATCACGAGCACATCGCCGGTCAGGTCGGTGAGCTCGGCGGAGTCCATATCGAGTAGCCGGGGGCCGAAACCGATGCCGGTGAGCCGGGTCGCGACGGCGGCCGCCAACTCTTCCGCCGTGCCGGTCTGGGATGCCCAGAGCACCGTCACGGTCCGGGTACTCGCACTGTCACTCGGGCCGAAATCCGTTGTGGCGGAGCCGAGTGTGGCGTCCACCTGATGCTGCGCCGGCACCTCGGACTGCGACCCGCGTGAGTACATGCCCGCCAGCAACCCGTCGATCCACATCCGGCTGCCGGGGGAGAGGGGCGCTGTTTCCGGCAGTGTCGGTACCCCCGTCACCGGAAGTGATTGCAGTGCGGCGAGATACCCGCCGAGGTAGATCCGTTCGGTCTCGCTCAGGGTCGGCGCGGTGGTCCGCTCCAACCCGAGCATGGCCGACAGCGGATGCGCCCCGCCGCCGGTCGAACCCGCTGCCGCTGCGAATGATTTCTGGAAACGGCCGAACGGACTTTCTAAGCCTCCGTTCGGAATCGCTACGGCTCCGTTCGGACTGGAATAAGCTCCGTTCGGACCTGTTGCGCTGCTGTCCTCCGGCCGTACCGGACCCGACACCGCCGCGACCTTGCGCAGGCGCACCGCACACGCCTTGAACTCGGGTTGCAGCGAGGCCGGATCGACGGCGTCATTGGTGACGGCATTGATGGTCAGATATTCACCCTGCTCGTCATTCCAGTGGAATGGTGCGAAGCAATTCCCCGGCAGCACCCGATCGCTGATCTGCACCGGCAGCACCGCCCGCCCGCGCCGGGACGCGATCTCCAGCTGGTCGCCGTCGCGCACATCGAGTGCGGCCGCATCCTCGGGATGCACCTCCACGAACGGCGCACCATTGAGTTTGACCAGTTTCGCGATCTTCCCGGTCTTGGTCATGGTGTGCCATTGATGTTGCAGCCGACCGGTATTGAGCACGAACGGGTGATCGTCGTCCGGCATTTCGGCGGGCAGCAGATGCGGGCGTGGATAGAAGACGGCCCGCCGGCTCGGCGTAGCGAAGGCGAGTCGCGGCTGCCGCCCGTCGGCGGCGGTGAACAGTTCCTGGCTGACGCCGTCGTTCACATACCGAATCGGATTGCGCCGCCGCACCGGATCCGGGCACGGCCACTGCATCGGCCCGTCGCGCAATGCGTCATAGGTGATGCCGCGCAGATCATATCCGGTCACCGGATTCGTGAATTGCCTTATCTCCTCGAAGATTTCGGCAGCGGATTCGAAGTCGAACCCGCTGAATCCCATGGCCCCGGCGACATCGGCGATCAACCGCCAATCCGGTCGCGCGTCCCCGACCGGCTGTACCGACTGCCGCAGCAGTGTCAGGTTGCGCTCCGAATTCACCATCACCGCATCGGATTCCGCCCACAGCGTGGCGGGCAGCAGTAGATCCGCGTACGCGTTGGTGGCGGTATCGGTGTACACATCCTGGGCGATCACCAGCTCCGCCGCCTCCAGCCCGGCGATCACCGTGCGCCGATTGGCCATGGAGGCAACGGGATTGCTGCACACGATCCAGCACGCCTTGATGCTCCCGTCGGCGAGCCCGCGGAACATATCGACGGTCCCGGGCCCGGCTTCGGAGCGAATAGTACCGGGCTCCAGTCCCCACGCCTGCTCGACGAACTCGCGATCCGCCGCCGCGAGCAGGCTGCGCTGACCGGGCAATCCCGGTCCCATATAACCCATTTCGCGCCCGCCCATGGCATTGGGCTGCCCGGTGAGCGAGAACGGCCCGGACCCGGTCCGGCAGATCGCACCCGTCGCGAGATGCAGGTTGATAATCGCATTGCTGGTCCAGGTGCCGTGCGTGCTCTGATTCACGCCCATGGTCCACAGCGACATCCACTCACCCACCGCGCCGATCCACTCGGCGGCGGTACGAATATCGGCCTCGGGCACCCCGGTCAATTGCGAGACCACGTCGGGGGAGTAGTCGGCCAGGAATTCCGGCATCGCCTCCCAGCCCTCGGTGTGCTCGGCGATGAATTCGGCGTCCACGGCACCGTTTTCGACCAGCAGATACAGCAGCCCGTTCAGCAGCGCGAGATCGGTGCCCGGTGTGATCTGCAGGAACAGGTCCGCGCGCGCCGCGGTATCGGTGCGCCGCGGATCCACCACAATGAGTTTCGCGCCCGCCTTGAGCCGATCGGCCATGCGCAGGAACAGAATCGGATGGCAGTCAGCCATATTCGCGCCGATGGCGAAGAACAGATCGGCGTGATCGATATCGTCATACGATCCCGGCGGCCCGTCCGCGCCGAGCGACTGCTTGTATCCGGTGGCCGCACTGGCCATACACAGCCGCGAATTCGCCTCCATATGCACGGTGCGCAGGTGGCCCTTGGCCAATTTGGTTGCCAGATACTGGGCTTCGATGGACATCTGCCCGGAGACGTACAGCGCCACCGCATCCGGTCCGTGCGTATCGATTATTTCGCGCAGTCGCTGCGCGGCCTCCAGCACCGCCTCGTCGACGGGTACGGGTACCGGCGGCTGCCCGCGGTCGGGGCGGCGGTACGCGGACTCCATGCGCCCGTCGGCACGCATCATCTCGGCGTGCGTCGCGCCCTTGGTGCACAGTCGTCCGGCGTTCACCGGATGTAGCTTGTCGCCGCTCACCTTCGCGATCACCTGCGCGCCCGAGGCGTCGGCCGCGGTCCGCACGGTGATACCGCAGCCCACTCCGCAGTATGAGCACGCGGTTCGAATGCTCGGCGGGGTAGCGCTGGAATCAGGCATAACCCCGATCTTCGTCACCCCCGATTGCGCCGGATTTACCGAAGGTTATCGCCAGGTGACAATCCACCTCACAAGCGTTCGCGACCGCCGTGAGGTGCGCGAACACTGTGAGACAAGACACTCCGCGGGTGTTCAGCCCAGCTTGTAGCCGCGATGCAGTGCCACCGCGCCGCCGGAGAGATTGCGCCACTTCACCTGTGACCAGCCCGCATCGGCGATGCGCAATGCCAGCTGCGACTGCGTCGGCCAGGCCCGAATGGATTCGGCCAGGTACACGTAGGCGTCGGGATTGCTGGAGACCTTCCGCGCCACCGCGGGCAGCGCCTTCATCAGATACTCCATGTAGATGGTCCGGAAGGGCGCGAAGGTCGGGGTGGAGAACTCGGCCACCACCAGTCGCCCGCCCGGCTTGGTGACCCGCAGCATTTCGCGCAGCGCCAGATCCGGATCGGCGACATTGCGCAGACCGTAGGAGATGGTGACCGCGTCGAAGGACTCGTCGGCGAACGGCAGCGCCATGGCATCGCCCGCGACCATCGGCACCCCGCGGAAGCGCCCGGCGGCCAGCATGCCCTGCGAGAAATCGGCGGCCACACACCATGCGCCGGACTTGGAGAGTTCGAGGGTGGAGACCCCGGTTCCGGCCGCCAGATCCAGTACCCGCTCACCGGGCCGCAGCGCCAAGGCTTTTCGCGTCGCCCACCGCCAATAGCGGTCCTGACCACCGGAAATCAGCGTATTGGTGAGGTCGTATCGCTTCGCGACCCCGTCGAACATGGAGGCAACCTCGTGCGGCTGTTTGTCCAACGAGGCCCGCACCAATTCCCGCTCTTTATTCACGGTGCCCATTTTGCCCTCCGCTTCGCTCCGGGCGGGGTTCGCGGCCCGGGGAGTCCCACCCCTCCCTCCCTCCGCTCCTCCGCTGCGCTCCCCCGCTCCACTCAGTCCAGGCGCGGGACGGCCGCGAACCAAGGGCGTTTGCGCTGTGGGCGCAAGCCGAGCAGCCACAGCACGGGAATCGCGACCAGCCACGTCACCACGATCACCGATGCCGCCGGGATGATCGCGACACGCGCATCGCGACCCGCCACCCGAACCAGGTCCGGATCACTGCGCATGTACTCCACATTGATGCGTTCGCCCGCAGTCAGTTTGGTCGGATAGAGGACACCGACCTTCGGATTATGGGTCTCCCCATCGGGCGTCACGAAGGTCACCGCGGAGCGCAGCCGACCCGCCGAGAGCACTTCGCCGCTGGTCACGCCCATATCCGAACTGATCAGCCGATCATCGCGCCAGGCCGCCAGCACCAGCAGCGCCGCGAGCACGCTGATCGCGCAGGCGAGCACGGCCACCGTCATCCGAGCCTTACGGAAGCGCTGCGCCCGGCTGACAGACTGGCTGGTTTCCGACACTTCACCAGGCTATTCCATGACTGGACTACGGTTGCCGCCATGTCCCGTAAATTCAGCTTCACCGTGCAATACAGCGTTCCGGTAGAAGAGCTTCACCGGGCACTGACCAATGACGAGATGTGGCACGCCCGCTTCGCGGACGCGTCCACCGCAACACTGGAACTGTCCCATCCGGACGGTCCCGGCACCATTCGCATCCATATGACCGAAAAAGCCCCCGAGGACAAGATTCCCGGCCTGGTCAAGAAGGTCCTCAAGAGCGACCTCGTACTCGAGCGCACCGACACCTGGGGCGCACTCGACGGCGATATCGCCAAGGGCTCCTTCGCCGGCGCCTCCGGTGGCATCACCACCGAGATGGCGGGCACCTTCGAATTGCGGTCCACCGCCGAGGGTTCCGAGATCGAGGCCGCGGGCACCGTAACCGTGAAGGTTCCACTGGTCGGCGGCGCCATCGAGCCGCTGGCGGAGAACCTGCTGGAGAAGGTCATGAACAGTGAGCGCAAGTCCGTCGAGGCCTGGTTCACCGCACAGAACGCCTGATATCGAGAAGACCTGAACCAGGCTGATTCTCACCTTCGAGGGGTACCCCGTGGCCGCGCCCACCCGCGGCTACGGGATTTCCGAAGACGAACTAGCCCCGCGACGGATCGAACTCGCGCGGCTCGGTGAGCACGAGCCAGTTGCCCGAATTGTCGCGAATGATCGCCTCCACGCCGTACGGGCGCTCGGACGGCGGCTGTACGAACTCCACGCCTTCGGCGGTGAGCTCCTCGAAAGTCTTCTGGCAGTTCTCGGTTCGCAGCCCCAGCGCGCCATGCGTGCCATTGGCCATGGACCGGCGGATCGCCTCGGCCAGATTCTCATCCAGCGGCGGCCCCGGGATCATCAGCGTCACCTCCAGCTCCAGATGATCCGGATGCGCCACCGTCACCCAGCGAAAGCCGTTGTCGCCCATGGTGATATCGCTGACCTCCACGAAGCCGAGCTTGTCGATATACCACTGCTTGGACGCGGACTGATCGGTCACGTAGACGGTGGTGAGGGAAACGTTCGTAATGGTCGTCATGCCATAAGGCTATGGACTCGCTCATCCGCCGCGCTTCTCCGAAATTGCGGTGTCGCGCGCCCGGTTCGCCACCCGATAGCGCGCCCCGCGCCACCCGAGCCGGCCCGCAACCGCGGTGAGTGTGACGTAACCATCACCCGAGGCAGCGGCTTCGGCTACAAGGGATCGATCGTCACCAATGTGGTGTTCGCGTCCTTCACCTTCATCTTCTTCACGCTCGAGGGCTCGATCATGGCGTAGGGCCTGAAACTCGGCCTGCACGTACCACTTCCACTCGGCTATCTGGCGTCGACGCTGCTGATCTTCCCGCTGGTCATCTACGGCATGAAGACGCTCACCAAACTGCAGGTGTGGACCACCCCGCTGTGGCTCATCCTGATGGTGCTGCCGTTCGCGTTCCTGCTGGTGCGGCACCCGGATTCGGTCGGCACCTTCCTGTCGTACGGTGGCAAGGACGGCCAGGGTGTGAGCCTCACCGGCGCGCTGCTCGCCGCGGGTGTCTGCCTCTCGCTCATCGCGCAGATCGCCGAACAGATCGACTACCTGCGCTTCATGCCGCCGAAAACCCCCGAGAACGAGCGTAAGTGGTGGGGTTGGATGCTCCTCGCCGGCCCCGGCTGGGTGCTGTTCGGCGCGGTCAAGCAGGTCGTCGGCCTGTTCCTCGCGGTGTACCTGATCGCGAATCTGCCCGGCGCACAGGACATCGCGAACCAGCCGGTACACCAGTTCCTGGAGATCTACCGCGACATGATGCCCGCCTGGCTCGCCATGACCCTGGCCGTCGTGCTCGTGGTCATCAGTCAGATCAAAATCAATGTGACCAATGCCTATTCGGGTTCGCTGGCCTGGACCAACTCCTTCACCCGCCTCACCAAGAACTACCCGGGCCGCCTGGTCTTCCTCGGTTTGAATCTGCTCATCGCGCTGATTCTGATGGAAGCCAATATGTTCGACTTCCTGAACAATATTCTCGGCTTCTACGCCAACTGCGGTATCGCCTGGATCGTCACCGTCGCAACGGATATCGCGGTCAACAAGTACCTGCTGAGGATCTCGCCCAAGCAGCCGGAGTTCCGGCACGGCATGCTCTACGACTACAACCCGGTCGGCCTGATCGGCTTCGGACTGTCGGCGATGCTGTCGATCATGACCTTCTTCGGCCTCTTCGGCGAGACCCTGAAGCCGTATTCGCCGATCATCGCGGTCATCGTGTCCTTCCTCGCGACTCCGGCGACGGCGATTCTCACCAAGGGCAAGTACTACCCGCGCCGCATCGACGACGGTATCGAGGCCCCCATGTTCGACGAACACGGCAACCCGTCCGGTGAGACCCTCACCTGCCACATCACCGGCATGGACTTCGAACGCCCGGACATGATCGCCTCCCCGGTTCCCGGACCCGAGGGCGAAATCCAGTACATCAGCTCACTGGCACTGTCGACGGACAAGACCGGCATCCACGTCCTGCCACCGCAGTAGTCACGAAATCCGCTGCTACAGAAGCGGTTTCCGATCAGAGAGACCGTGCATGAAGATGTAGCAACCCGGTATGTGGGGAGCGCCCTCGGCGGCGAACTTGGCCTGATACTCCGAGGGTGACATTCCCACCAACTCGGTGAATTTGCGACTGAACGAACCGAGGCTGCTGTAGCCGACCATCATGCAGGTCTCGGTCACGGTGATATTGGTGGCGCGCAACAGATCCTGCGCCCGCTCGATGCGGCGCTCCGCCAGATACAGCGCGGGCGTCTTGCCGTAGGTCGCGGCGAAACAGCGCAGGAAGTGATACTTCGACACCCCCGCGGCCGCCGCCAGCATCTCCAGATCCAGTGGCTCCGCGTAATTCCGGTCGGCCAGATCCCGAGCGCGCCGCAGATGCGGGAGCAGCTCCTCGGGAACCGGCCGGGGTGTCATGCGAACGGTTGCAGTTTGTCGAATCGCATGGACGCGCGCCCCGCGCCTCGCCACAACCGGGCGGTGAGATCCACATCCTCATCGGTGACCAGATTGCCCATCACCCGGACGGCGGTGCGCTGCAACAGCTTCGACCGCATCACCGGCGGGCCGCCGAACGGCACCGCCTTCGGATGAGTGGCGAGCGCCGCCAGTCGCCGCGCCACCGAATAGGTGCGGCCGTACCGTTCGCGCAGCATCTCCGGCCAGATCCGCGTCAGATCGGGCTCGTCCAGCAGGCCCGAAAGCATATGTCCGCCTTCGAGTCCGTAGTCGATGCCCTCGCCGTTCAGCGGATTCACACAGCCTGCGGCGTCTCCGACCAGCGCCCAATTGCGCCCGGCCACATGGGAAACCGCGCCACCCATGGGCAGCAGGGCCGAAGCCACCGCGCGCGCTTCACCTTCGAAACCCCACTCTTCCCGGCGCAGCGAAACATAATGCTGCAGCAGCGGTTTCAGTGCGATATGCGAAGGCCGCTGCTCGGTGGCGAGTGAACCCACCCCGATATTGACCTCACCATTGCCGAGCGGGAAAACCCACCCGTACCCCGGCACCAATTCATTGTTCGCATCCCGCAATTCCAGATGGGAGGTGATCCACGGATCGTCATGCCGCTCGGACTTGATGTACGCCCGCGCCGCCGTGCCATACGCGTACTCGCGATGCCAGGTGCGCCCCAACAGCTTCCCGACCGGCGACCGCACCCCATCGGCGACGATCAGCACCTTGCAGGACACCGCCCGCAAGCCACCCTCGGTCTTGACGGTGACCCCGGTGACCCGATCACCGTCCCGGGCGACCTCGACGACCTTCGCGCCCTCGACCATGCGGGCACCGAACTTCACCGCGGTATCACGCAGCTTGTCATCGAGTTCGGTTCGCGGAACAGCGCTTCCATACACCGGGAACGACCCCTTGGGCCACGGCAGCAGCGCCTCCCGCCCGAACCCGGCCATCCGCAGCCCGTGATTGACCGTATGCGCGCGCACCCAGTCCCCGAGCCCCAGATGCTCCAGCTCCGCCGTAGCGCGCGGCGTCAGCCCGTCACCACAGGTCTTGTCGCGCGGGAACACCGCCGAATCCACGAGCAGCACATCGCGCCCCGCCTGTGCCGCCCATGCCGCCGCGGCCGAACCCGCCGGTCCGGCACCCACCACCAGTACATCGGCATGCGCCGGCAGCACATCCGACGAGTGCCCCTGCTCCGGCGCGATTTCCGCTGAACCCATGGCCTCAATACTTGCAGCCCACCGAGATCGGTGTCGATGTGGCTGCGGATTGGGGGCGGCCGACGCCATACTGCAGTGTTCTGTGCATCCCACTACGGTGGTGTCCATAGGGGGCTGGGTGTCCACACGCTAGGTTCTTTGGCGTGGGGTCGGACGCGGCACTGGGAGATGAAATGAGCGCATCGGCTGTGAGCGATGAGAGCACGGTGGTGGCGGGGGTGGATCTCGGCGATCCCGAGCTCGCGGTAACAGTGCGTAAGGGTCTGGTCGAAGTCGAGGACCTGCTGATCACCGAGCTGTCCGACGGGGAGGATTTCCTGCAGGAGGCGGCGCTGCATCTGGCCAAGGCCGGCGGTAAGCGATTCCGGCCGCTGTTCACCATTCTCACCGGTCAGCTCGGCCCCAATCCCGACAGCCCGGACCTGATCACCGCAGGTACCGTGGTCGAACTCGTGCACCTGGCCACCCTCTACCACGACGATGTCATGGACGAGGCCCCGATCCGCCGCGGTGCGCCCAGCGTGAATTCGCGCTGGGGGAACAGCGTCGCCATCCTGGCCGGTGACTACCTGTTCGCGCACGCCTCGCGCCTGGTCTCCACGCTCGGCCCGGACGCGGTGCGCATCATCGCCGAAACCTTCGCCGAACTGGTCACCGGCCAGATGCGGGAAACCATCGGCGCCCGCAATTCCCAGGATCCGGTCGAGCACTACCTGCGCGTGGTGTGGGAGAAGACCGGTTCGCTCATCGCGGCCTCGGGTCGCTTCGGCGGTACCTTCTCCGGCGCGGGCCTCGAACATGTCGAGCGCCTGGCCCGGCTCGGCGACGCGGTCGGCACCGCCTTCCAGATCTCCGACGACATCATCGACATCTCCTCGGCGTCCGAGCAGTCCGGCAAAACCCCCGGCACCGATCTGCGCGAGGGCGTACACACCCTGCCCGTCCTCTACGCCCTGCGCGACGAGGGCTCCGAGGGCGACCGCCTGCGCAAACTGCTGGCCCGCCCGCTCGAGACCGACGCCGAAGTGGAAGAGGCCCTGGACCTGCTCGCCCGCTCCCGCGGCATGGTGCTGGCCAAGGAGAAGCTGCAGGGCTACGCCGATATCGCGCACGCCGAACTCTCCGCCCTGCCCGGCGGCCCCGCCAACGAGGCCCTGGAGCGACTGGTTCGTTACACCATCGAACGCGTCGGTTAGCGGGGAACTTCGCGCCTACCCGAGGCGTTGAGCAGGTGTTACGTGAAGTGACAACTGATTTCGTGAGGTGCGGTAACTCCTCGGGTACGCCCAAAACAGGCCGGGCACCCGGCGTGAGTCCTGGAACTGAGTCTCGCGGCACGTAGTGGCAGGCCTGAAGACGCGGAGAGGCGGGACAGTTGCACGGGTACGCAAATGGCGTGAAGACCTTCGGGCTATTGGTCGGCATGTCGGCGCTGATCGTGTTCGCGGGAGCCATGTTCCGCAGTCCGACGATTCTGATCCTGTCGATTCTGCTGGCCGTGGGCATGAACGCCTACGCGTATTTCAACAGCGACAAACTCGCTTTGAAAGCCATGCACGCGCAGCCCGTGACGGAGCTGGAAGCGCCGGTCATCTATCGCATCGTGCGCGAATTGGCCACGGCCGCAAGGCAACCCATGCCGCGGCTGTACATCAGCCCGACCAACGCACCCAATGCCTTCGCCACCGGGCGCAGTCCGCGCCATGCCGCGGTCTGCTGCACCACCGGCATTCTGCAGATCCTCGACGAGCGTGAACTACGCGCGGTGCTGGGTCATGAACTCTCGCATGTCTACAACCGCGACATCCTGATCTCCTCGGTCGCCGGCGCGCTCGCCTCGGTCATCTCCGGCCTCGCCAACCTGGCCTTCTTCGCCAGCGCCTTCGGCGGCAATCGTGATGGTGAAGGCCCGAATGTGATTGGCATCCTGCTGGTTTCGCTTCTCGGCCCGATCGCGGCCGCGCTCATCAAACTCGCCGTCTCGCGTTCGCGCGAATATCAAGCCGACGAAGACGGCGCAGCCCTCACTGGCGACCCCCTGGCTTTGGCGTCAGCGCTCCGCAAGCTCGAACGTGGGGTTCAGGCCGCCCCGCTGCCCCCGGAGCCGCAGCTGACCGCACAGTCGCATCTGATGATCGCCAACCCCTTCCGCGCCGGCGACAAAATGGCGCGCTGGTTCTCCACCCACCCGCCCATGGCGGAGCGCATCGCCCGCCTGGAAGCCATGGCGGGCGGCCCCACCGGCCCGACCGCGGGGCCACACGAGTACTGAGTCGTCGAAACAGGAACGAGGTCCGAAGCTTTCGCTTCGGACCTCGTTTTTTGTGTCTCTTCCGCCGCTAGCGGTAGTTCACGAACTGCAGGGCGACCTCGAAGTCCCCATTGCGCAGCATCGACTGCACGGCCTGCAGATCATCGCGGCTCTTGCTGCTGACGCGCAGCTCCTCGCCCTGAATCTGCGCCTTGACGCCCTTGGGGCCGTCATCGCGAATCTTCTTGGCGATCTTCTTCGCCTGCTCGGTGCTGATGCCCTGAATGAGCTCGCCTGTGATTTTGTACACCTTGCCGGAGGCTGCCGGATCGCCCGCGTCGAACGCCTTGAGCGAGATATCGCGGCGAATCAGCTTCTCTTTGAAGACATCCAGCGCGGCCTTGACCCGGTCCTCCGAGTCGGCGGTGAGAATGATCTTCTCCTCGCCCGACCATTCGATGCTCGCGCCCGTCCCGCGGAAGTCGTAGCGGGTGGCCAGCTCTTTGGCCGCGATATTCAGCGCGTTGTCCACCTCCTGACGGTCGACCTTGCTGACGACATCGAACGACGAATCGGCCACGCTTGTGCTCCTGTCCGAGATCGGAAATTTTGGGGTTGCCTCGCCGAAGGTAGTCCGTCCGGCACCGCGTTTTCCAGCCGGTTTGCAATCGGGGCGGGTGTTCGATGTATTCTCGTCACCGCGCTGCAAGGCGTACCCAGGCAGATTGCCCGAGCGGCCAATGGGAGCGGACTGTAAATCCGTCGGCGAAAGCCTACGTAGGTTCGAATCCTACATCTGCCACCGCGAAACCCCCCGAGACCGATGGTCTCGGGGGGTTTCGTGCATTCGGTGTGACCCGGCCGGGTGTGGTCGACGCCGTTGTCGACCGGCATCCAGCCTTGTGGGTGGAGTACCCACTCGAAACGCGGTAAAAACATCCTTTGACCACCCGGTTTGTATACTTGGTGAGATGTTGTGTAACCTCGTTCAAGTCTTCAGCGCCCGGTTCCAAAGACCGGAGCAAAGCAGACATGCCCCCTTAGCTCAGTCGGTAGAGCGTTTCCATGGTAAGGAAAAGGTCAACGGTTCGATTCCGTTAGGGGGCTCGCCGGATTGCCGGTGGTGACCGACTCGGCATCCAGATCGATGGACCGGGCTAGCGCCGCCGCGAATCCTCGCATGGCGGTGTAGCTCAGTTGGTAGAGCAAACGACTCATAATCGTTGTGTCGCCGGTTCAAGTCCGGCCATCGCTACCCATACTGATTAACCACATCAGGCTTACCGGAAAGAGGGCGCATCGTGGCCGCGAAGTCCACTGATATCCGGCCAAAGATCACCTTGGCCTGCGAGCAGTGCAAGCACCGTAACTACATCACCAAGAAGAACCGGCGTAACGACCCGGATCGTCTGGAACTCAAGAAGTTCTGCCCGAACTGCGGTACCCACCGGGCCCACCGCGAGTCTCGCTAACTTAACCCCGCGCGTTCTACCGCGTGGAAGAAGTGCCGGATCGGTTCGCCACTACGTTCTCCCTACCAGAGGACAGTGGCACCCGGTCCGGCACTTGGTGTATATAGCGGTGGTTCAGCGCTCTGCCGGTCCCCGGAAACGGGATCAGATAGGTGACTCTCTGCCGTGACAATCAACACCGAGATCGATTTGGTCGGCGATACTGCCGAGATGGTCAGTAATACCGACGCCGAAACAGTCATCCAGGGCGAGGCTTTCGATCCTGCCGCCCACGCCGCCGCCATGGTCGGCCACCACTATCGGGTGGAGGACTACTACGAGGTCGGCCGCGAAAAGGTGCGTGAGTACGCGCGTGCCGTGCAGGACTACCACCCGGTGCACTGGGACGAGGATGTCGCCCAGGAGTACGGCTACGACAGCCTGGTGGCCCCGCTCAGCTTCATCTCACTGGTCGGAATCCTGGCCCAGAGCAAGCTCTTCGAGCAGATCGTCACCGGCTACGACCTGAGCCAGATCATGCAAACCGATCAGATCCTGGAATTCCACCGGCCCATCAAGGCCGGCGACCAGCTCACCTGCATCGTGTACCTGCACTCGTTCCGGCAGGCGTTCGGCGGCGACATCATCGTCACCAAGAACGATGTGATCGCGCAGAACGACGAACTGGTGCTCACCACCTACACCACATTGATCGGCCGCAGCGGCGGTGATATCGATCCCAATGTCGGTGACGCGGTACGCAATGTGCTCATGCACGGCGTCGGCCCGGAGGAGACCCCGGACCATCGCCCGCGCACGGTGGAGGAGAACGCGTCCGTGCTCACCACCGCGCCGCTCCCGGTGGCCGCCGGCGGAAATTTCGTGCCGAGCAAGCACGCCATCCGCTTCGAGGATGTGGCCGTCGGCGATGTGCTTCCTGCTCGCGTGGTGCGGCTCACCCGCGGCGATCTGGTGAACTACGCCGGTGTCTCCGGTGATGCGAATCCGATCCACTGGAGCGATGAGGTCGTCAAGCTCGTCGGCCTGGAAAACGTTGTGGCGCACGGCATGTTGACCATGGGCCTGGGTGGCGGCTTCGTCACCTCGTGGCTGGGCGACCCGGGTGCGGTGAAGGAGTACAACGTTCGTTTCACCAGCCCCGTCTACGTGCCCGTCGACAAGGCCGCGGAGATCGAATACACCGGCAAGGTGAAGTCGATCGACCCGGAGAACCGCACCGCCGTGGTCGCCATCGTGGCGAAATCGGAGGGCCGCAAGATCTTCGGGCGCGCGACCGCGACCGTCCAATTGGCCTGATTCGACCGTGGACCCCCGATTGGCGATTGCCGCGTGAGATACCGTAGACTCGGTAGTCTGGGGTCACCAGCCGATGCGCGCTGCTCGCAGGAGCGGCGCGTAGGTCTGTAAAGACATGGCGCGAGGGCCCCGGCGTACAACTGAAGAGATACTGTGGTGGGACGAGCAACACCCGTCCTACCGAAGGGGCGTAGCTCAATTGGCAGAGCAGCGGTCTCCAAAACCGCAGGTTGCAGGTTCAAGTCCTGTCGCCCCTGCACGCGTAGCGATTGCTTGCAGGTCGCTCGAAACGGTCAACAGCGACGAGGAAGGATCGACGTGAGCGACGAGCGGGATACTCGCCACGAAGATGGCGATGACACCGCCGCAGTGGCTCGTCCGAGCGGCAAGCGTTCCGCCCGGCGTCGAAATGCGTCGGCGGCGACGAATGTAGCGACGATCGATCGTCCTGCGTCAGCGGCCAAGGCGAACAAGAAGTCCGGCAAGGCCGGTGGCGGTGCGGGCAATCCGTTCAAGCGCCTTACGAAGTTCCTCAAAGAAGTAATCGCGGAGCTTCGCAAGGTCATCTGGCCCAACCGCAAGCAGATGGTCACCTATACGAGCGTTGTTCTGGTGTTCGTGATTTTCACGATTGCGTATATCGCCGGGTTGGATGTGGCGTTCATCAAGGGTGTCAACTGGCTGTTCGGCTAGCTGACCGTCGGCGCCGGTAACCGCTCCCCGAGCAGAGGCGGGGGGACGGGACCATCCGTCTGGGTAACCCCGGGCGCGCAAAGGATTACGTGACGACAAGGAAGCGAGTGCCCCAGTGAGCACCCCGGAGAACGGCACAACCGACGAATTCCAGGTCGACGATCTGGTGGAGGAAACCACCGACGTCGAGGAATTCGTGGACTCCGCCGACGCGGAGGAAGCCGCTGACGAGCCGACCGCCGAAGAACTGGCCGCTCCTGTCGATGCCGAGCCCGCCGATCCGGTAGCCGAGATGAAGGCCGCGCTGCGTCGCGCCCCCGGCGACTGGTACGTCATCCACTCCTACGCCGGTTACGAGAACAAGGTGAAGACCAATCTCGAGACCCGCGTGCAGAACCTCGGTCTCGAGGACTACATCTTCCAGGTCGAGGTTCCGACCGAAGAGGTCACCGAGATCAAGAACGGCCAGCGCAAGAACGTCAATCGCAAGGTGCTGCCGGGTTACATCCTGGTCCGCATGGAGCTGAACGACGAGTCCTGGGGCGCGGTCCGCAATACCCCCGGTGTGACCGGTTTCGTCGGTGCGACCTCGCGCCCGTCCCCGCTGTCCATCGATGATGTGGTGAAGTTCCTGGTCCCGGCCGCCAAGCAGCAGAAGCCCGCCGCGGGCGCTGCCGCCGGTTCCGAGACCTCGGGCGAGACCCCGATCATCAAGCCCACCATCGATGTGGACTTCGAGATCGGCGAGTCGGTCACCGTCATGGACGGCCCGTTCGCCACCCTTCCGGCCAGCATTTCCGAGATCAATGCCGAGCAGCAGAAGCTCAAGGTGCTGGTCTCCATCTTCGGCCGCGAGACCCCGGTCGAGCTGGCGTTCACTCAGGTCTCCAAGATCTGATCAGACTTGCAAACCGCAAGAACCTAACCAAGGAAGAAAGATGCCCCCGAAGAAGAAGAAGGTCTCTGGGCTTATCAAGCTCCAGATCAAGGCCGGTGCGGCCAATCCGGCTCCGCCCGTTGGTCCCGCGCTGGGTCAGCACGGCGTGAACATCATGGAGTTCTGCAAGGCTTACAACGCCGCGACCGAGTCGCAGCGCGGGAACATCATCCCGGTCGAGATCACGGTCTACGAAGATCGTTCTTTCGATTTCAAGCTGAAGACCCCGCCTGCCTCGCAGCTGCTGCTCAAGGCCGCCGGTGTGCAGAAGGGCTCCGCCGAGCCGCACCGTCTGAAGGTCGCGACGGTCACCATGGACCAGGTCCGTGAGATCGCGAAGACCAAGGCCGAGGATCTGAACGCCAACGATATCGAGCAGGCCGCGAAGATCATCGCCGGTACCGCTCGCTCGATGGGGATCACCGTCTCCTAGTAGCCATTCGGCTGCACATCCCGTGGGAGGGCCGGCCAGGCCCGCACACCACGTCTGAACTTACGGACAGGACAGAACAACATGGCAAAACGAAGCAAGGCTTATCTCGAGGCGGCCGCCAAGGTCGACAAGTCGGCGTTCTACGCCCCGCTGGCCGCTGTGCGGCTCGCGAAGGAGACCGCCACCACGAAGACCGACGCGACCGTCGAGGTTGCCGTCCGTCTCGGTGTCGATCCCCGCAAGGCCGATCAGATGGTCCGTGGCACCGTCAACCTGCCGCACGGCACCGGTAAGACCGCCCGCGTCATCGTGTTCGCGGTCGGCGACAAGGCCGCCGAGGCCGAGGCCGCCGGTGCGGACGCCGTTGGCGCCGAGGACCTGATCGAGCGCATCCAGGGCGGTTGGCTGGACTTCGACGCCGCGATCGCCACCCCTGATCAGATGGCCAAGGTCGGTCGTATCGCTCGCGTGCTGGGCCCGCGTGGCCTGATGCCGAACCCGAAGACCGGCACCGTCACCCCCGATGTGGCGAAGGCTGTCAACGAGATCAAGGGCGGCAAGATCAACTTCCGCGTCGACAAGCAGGCCAACCTGCACTTCGTCATCGGCAAGGCGTCCTTCGACGAGAAGAAGCTGGCCGAGAACTACGGCGCCGCTCTCGACGAGATCCTGCGCGTCAAGCCCTCCACTGCGAAGGGCCGCTACCTCAAGAAGGTGACGTTCTCGACGAACACCGGACCGGGCATCCCGGTGGACACGAACCGCACCCGCAACTTCGCCGAAGAAGACTGATTTTTTCGGCGGACTGGCGTAGCAACGCACAAGCCTGAGGGCCGGTACAGGGAAACCTGTACCGGCCCTTTGCTTTTGGGGGTTCGGGGGCGAAGCCCCGGAGAGTTACGAGAGTTGGTCCACCCCCGTTTTGGCGGATAGATGCACGTCCGCTATGCTGGTCCACGGTCGCCGACTTGTTCGGTGATCACCCCACATCGTTCTACCGAAGACCGTTGGTTGCTGCCGTGAGGCAGTCGAAGGTCCAGCGTTATTGCTGGCGGCCCACGCAGGGAGAGCCGAGGTTGGGAAACCACTGCGAGTTCACTCGCCTTGTGTTTCTTCTACGCCCCGGGACTCTGCGTCCGCGGGGCGTTCGCTTTATCGCTGGCCCCTGGCGGTGTTGGTAGTTCATATACGAACCGACCATCCAGAGAGGAGGCGAAGTATGGCAAAACCCGAGAAGGTCACCGCGGTAGCGGAGATCACGGAGCAGTTCAAGGGTTCGACCGCCACCGTTGTCACGGAATACCGTGGACTGTCGGTTGGCAAGATCACCGAGCTGCGTCGTGCGCTGGGCGCGGACGCCACTTACTCCGTCGCCAAGAACACCCTGGTCAAGCGCGCAGCTGCCGAAGCTGGCGTCGAAGGCCTGGATGACTTGTTCGTCGGTCCGACCGCTATCACCTTCATCAAGGGTGAGCCGGTCGAAGCCGCGAAGGCGCTCAAGGCTTTCGCCAAGGACAACAAGGCGCTGATCATCAAGGGCGGCTACATGGACGGCATTGCGCTGTCCGTGGCCGAAGTTGAGCGGATCGCCGACCTGGAGTCCCGCGAGGTCCTGCTGGCCAAGCTGGCCGGCGCCATGAAGGGCAATCTGTCGAAGGCCGCGGCGCTGTTCGCAGCCCCCGGCAACCAGCTTGCCCGGCTGTTCGCGGCCCTCGAGGAGAAGAAGGCGAACGAGGGTGGCGCTGCCGCTCCCGCCGCCGAAGCTCCCGCGGCCGACGCCGAATAGGTCACTACCCCAAACCTTTTCGTTGCCGCTCGCGCGGCGATGAAACCATCGAAAGGAAACATCAATGGCTAACGTTGACGAGCTGCTCGAAACCTTCTCCGGCATGACCCTGCTCGAGCTCTCCGAGTTCGTGAAGGCGTTCGAGGACAAGTTCGAGGTCACCGCTGCCGCTCCCGTCGTGCAGGCCGGCCCCGGCGTTGCCGTTGCCGAGGCTGTCGAAGAGCAAGACGAGTTCGATGTTGTCATCGAGTCGGCCGGCGACAAGAAGATCCAGGTCATCAAGGTCGTTCGCGAGATCGTCTCCGGCCTGGGCCTGAAGGAAGCCAAGGACCTCGTCGAGAGCGCCCCGAAGGCCATCCTGGAGAAGGTCAACAAGGAGGCCGCCGAGGCCGCCAAGGCCAAGCTCGAAGAGGCCGGCGCCAAGATCTCCGTCAAGTAATACTTGCCGGCGATCCCATAGGAAGTACGGAGTGTTGTGGGGGCTTCCCCCACACCCCCGAAAACCTGAGGGTGTTGTACTTGAAAAGGGCGGTTCCCGTTGGGGGGCCGCCCTTTTCGCGTATTCGAGTCCTCGTAATTGCGCTGTGATTCACCGGTGTGAAATGTTTCGTTACCGACCGGTCAGGTCTCGGTGTCCGAGACGGGGTATATGCGATACAGTGGCCGGACCCACTGTGATGCGCCACACCGCGCATTGAAAAATTCGTGGTGCGCCGCAGTGGGGCGCTCGTCGGAGAATTGTGGAGGTTGGCGTGGGCGTCGAGGTCAGGACCGAAGGCATCACCAAGTCGTTCGGTTCCCAACGGATTTGGCAGGACGTCTCATTGACGCTGCCGTCGGGGGAAGTCAGCGCGTTGCTCGGCCCCTCCGGTACCGGTAAGTCGGTCTTCCTGAAGTCGCTGATCGGTCTGCTGCGTCCCGAGCGCGGCTCCATCTACATCGATGGCACCGATATCACCACCTGCTCCAACAAGGAGCTGTACGAGATCCGCAAGCTGTTCGGTGTGCTGTTCCAGGACGGCGCGCTCTTCGGCTCGATGAATCTCTTCGACAATGTCGCGTTCCCGCTTCGTGAGCACACGAAGAAGAGTGAATCCGACATCAAGAAGATCGTCATGGAGAAGCTGGAGCTGACCGGTCTGCTCGGTGCGGAGGGCAAGCTCCCGGGTGAGATCTCCGGTGGTATGCGTAAGCGCGCCGGTCTGGCCCGCGCCCTGGTGCTGGATCCGCAGATCATCCTCGTCGACGAGCCGGACTCGGGTCTGGATCCCGTTCGTACGACCTATCTTTCGCAGCTGTTGATCGATATCAACGCGCAGATCGACGCGACGATCCTGATCGTCACGCACAACATCAACCTGGCGCGTACCGTCCCGGACAATATCGGCATGCTGTTCCGCCGCAACCTGGTCATGTTCGGCCCCCGTGAGGTGCTGCTGACCTCGGAAGAGCCGGTGGTGAAGCAGTTCCTGAACGGCCGCATGCAGGGCCCGATCGGCATGTCCGAGGAGAAGGACGAGTCGCAGATGGCCCGCGAGCAGGCCATGTTCGACGCCGGTCACCACGCCGGTGGCGCGGAAGAGGTCGAGGGCATCATCCCGCAGATGAAGGCGCAGCCGGGTATGCCCGTGCGTGCCGCCGTGGGCCGTCGCCGGGAGCGGGTGCGCCAGATTCTGCACACGCTGCCGCCCGCCGCGCAGGAGGCGATCCGGCACTCCATGGAGGAGAACGGGGATGCCGACACACAGGTGATGCCCGCCTACACGGGTGGGTATGACGCCACGGTTCGACACAACTTGACCAACGGGTAACATACCGCCCGTGAACCAATCCCTGACGCGGCTGCGCACCCCGGTCGAGTCGGGACTTGCCCAGGCCGGCAACATTTTTGCGCTGCTGTTGGATGTTATGCGCAAGACCTTCCGACGGCCTTTCCAGGTGCGGGAATTCATCGAGCAGTCGTGGTTCATCGCGAGTGTCTCGATTCTTCCCGCCGCCCTGGTGGCAATCCCGTTCGGCGCGGTGGTCGCCCTGCAGACCGGCTCGCTCATCAAGCAGCTCGGCGCGGAGGCGTTCACCGGTGCCACCAGCGTGCTCGCTACGGTTCAGCAGGCGGCGCCCGTGGTCACCGCCCTGATCATCGCCGGTGCCGCCGGCTCCGCCGTGGCCGCCGATCTCGGCTCGCGCACCATTCGCGAGGAGATCGACGCCATGGAGGTGCTGGGCATCGATCCCATTCAGCGCCTTGTGGTTCCGCGTGTACTCGGCATGATGCTGGTCGCGCTGCTGCTCAACGGTCTGGTCGCGGTCGTCGGTATCTGCGGCGGCTATTTCTTCAATGTGGGTTTGCAGGGCGGTACGCCCGGCGCCTACCTGGCTTCGTTCTCCGCGCTCGCGCAGTTGCCCGATCTTTGGATCGGCGAGATCAAGGCTTTGATCTTCGGACTCGTCGCGGGCGTCATCGCCGCTTACAAGGGTCTGCATCCCAAGGGGGGCCCGAAAGGAGTAGGTGACGCCGTGAACCAATCCGTGGTTATCACGTTCCTGGTGTTGTTCTTCCTGAACCTGGTGCTGACCCTGATTTATCTTCAGGTCGTCCCGGCCAAGGGCGCGTGATCCATGGTTGTTTCGCAGCGCACCAACGCTATTCAGCGGGGGGCGCGCCGGATGACCGGTGTGCTCAAATCCCCCGTCAATCTGGTCGACCGGGCCGGCGATCAGATGTCGTTCTACACCCGGGCCGTCAGCTCGATTCCGCGGACCGTCGTGCACTACCGCAAGGAGGTCATGCGGCTGCTGGCCGAGGTGACCTTCGGTTCGGGTGCGCTGGCGGTCATCGGCGGCACCATCGGTGTCATCGTCTTCATGTCGGCCTCGGTCGGTGTGGTCGTGGGCCTGCAGGGTTTCAAGGCCCTGGATTCGCTCGGTTCGGGCGTGCTCACCGGCTTCCTGACCGGGTACATCAATACTCGTGAACTCGCGCCTCTCGTTGCGGCGCTTGCGCTTTCGGCGACGGTCGGGTGTGGTTTCACCGCGCAATTGGGTGCCATGCGTATCTCCGAGGAGATCGACGCGCTCGAGGTGATGGCGGTGCCGGGTGTGCCGTTCCTGGTGACCACGCGCGTGATCGCGGGTTTCGTGGCGGTCATTCCGCTGTATATCGTCGGCCTGCTGGGCACCTATGTGGCTTCGCGGATGATCAGTATCTATTTCAACGGGCAATCGAGTGGTTCATATGATCACTACTTCCAATTGTTCCTGCCACCCGAAGACGTCATCTATTCATTCCTGAAGGTGCTCGTCTTCGCGTTCGTGATCATCCTGGTGCACTGCTACTACGGCTTCAACGCGTCCGGTGGTCCGGCGGGCGTGGGTGTGGCCGTGGGTCGTGCGGTGCGTGCGGCCATCGTGCTGATCAATGTGCTCGATTTCTTCCTCAGTCTTGCCATTTGGGGCACGACCACGACGGTGCGGGTGGCCGGATGACCAATCCAGAGCGGGTGCTGTTCTGGCGTCGCACCGAGAAGCTACGCAAGCGCACCATGGGTGTGCTGTTCTTCGTGATCGTGGCGCTGTTCCTGTGGACCACCGTCGCCATCTACAACAAGCAGTTCGTCGACACCGTGCGGGTGAATCTGCTGACCGATACCGTTGGAAACGCCTTGACCCGCAATGCGGATGTGAAGGTCCGCGGTGTGACCGTCGGTGAGGTGCGGTCGAGTTCGTACGACGGCCATCAGGTGACCCTGGACCTGGCGATCGATCCCGGTAAGGCCGGCAGGATTCCCGCCAATGTGACCGCGCGCCTGCTGCCCAAGACCCTCTTCGGTGAGCGTTATGTCGATCTGGTGTGGCCGGAGCAGCCGGACGGCAAATTCCTCGCCGCCGGTATGACCCTGCATCAGGACACCAGCGGGCACGCCATCGAGGTGAGCCAGCTGCTGGATCATCTGCTGCCGCTGCTGCAGGCGGTGCCGCCGCAGTACCTGGCCTCCACCCTCGGCGCGATTTCGCAGGCGCTACAGGGCCGGGGCGATGAGCTGGGTAAGACCATCGACCGCCTGGACACCATCTTCACCCAGGTGAATACCGAATTGCCCACGCTGCAGGAGGATTTGAAGAGCTTTGCCGATGTGGCCGCGGTGTACTCCGATGCCGCACCGCAATTGGTGGACGCGCTGGACAATCTGCGCACCACCAATGCCACCATCGTGGACAAGCGCCCGGATATCGACCGGATGCTCGCCACGTTGACGCCGAGCTCATCGGATCTGGCGGACTTCCTGACGGCCAACCGCGACAACATCATCGATGTGGCGGCGGACTCCCGGCCCGCTCTCGAGGCCCTCGCGAAGTTCTCGCCCGGCTACACCTGCGCGCTGAAGAACTTCGCGCAGATGAAGCCGCGCATCGACGAGCTGTTCGGTAAGGGCACCGACACGCCCGGTTCACGCGTGACGGTGGAGATCGTCAATCCGCGTGGCCGCTACGTGCCCAACCAGGATGAGCCGCGCTGGTTCGATTCCCGTGGCGCGCTGTGCATTCCGGAGTACCCGCTCGGCGTGGACCCGGGCCAGTACACCGACGGTTCCGCCAATGACGGCTCCTACCAGCCGCCGAGCCGGACCCCGGGTGATCAGAACATCGGTGTCATGCCGGCGCCGCAGTACAAGGTGTTCGGCCCGCACGCGCCGACCACCGCCGGATCTCCGCAGGAGCAGCAGACCCTGAACTCGATCTACGGTGCGGCCAATGGTGTCTCGCCGGACCAGGTGCCCAGCTGGATGTCGCGCATCGCGGCACCGGCCTTCCGTGGCAGCGAGGTGAGCCTTCGATGAAGGAACTGCTGCGCGGCCTCGGCGGCACGCTGACCAAACTGATCGCCTTCATCGTGGTGACGGTGCTGGCCACCGGCATGCTGGCGCTGACCATCGCCAATTACGGTGGCGGCGGCACCAAGTTCAATGCCCGCTTCACCGATGTGACGTCGCTGAATCCGGGTGACGAGGTGCGCATCGCCGGTGTGCGGGTCGGCAAGGTGACCAAGGTGTCCATTGTCGACAAGCGACTGGCGAATGTGGAATTCGAAGTCACCGACCGCAATTGGCTGCCCGCCTCCACCACCGCTCAGATCAAGTACCGGAACCTGGTGGGGCAGCGCTACATCGCGCTCGAACAGGGTGCGGGGGAGCAGGGTCGCAAGCTCAACAAGGGCGGAACCATTCCGCTGGAGCGCACCAAGCCCGCCTTGAATCTGACCGAGCTGTTCAACGGTTTCCGGCCGCTGTTCCAGACGCTCACCCCGGATGATGTGAATCAGCTGTCCTACAACATCATTCAGGTGTTCCAAGGCGAGAAGGGCACCATTACCGATCTGGTCGCCAATACCGCCGCGCTCACCAACAAGATCGCCGACAAGGATGCGGTGATCGGCTCGGTGATCACCAACCTGAATGCCATTCTGGCAGCGGTGAACGAGCATGACGGCCAGCTGGATCAGCTGATTGTCAATACCGAGGCGCTGGTCTCGGGGCTGAACGCCGATCGCGGCACCATCGGCTCGGCGGTCACCTCGCTCGGCAATCTGGCCACCGCCACCGCCGATCTGCTGGTGCCGGTGCGGCCGAATCTGCAGGGCGCCATCGCGGGCCTGAATCAGTTGACCGGCACGCTCAACGACCGGTCCGACGAGGTCAACGAGGGTCTGGCGAATCTGCCGATCAAGATGGACAAGCTGGGCCGGGCCGCCTCGTACGGCTCCTGGTTCCAGTTCTACCTGTGCGGTATCGACATCGTGGCCGGGCCGGGTACGGCCGACGCGCCGCAGCTGAATCTGCCCGCGGCGATTCAGAACATGCCGACCGTCAATCAGCCGGTCTATACGAATCCGGCTCCGCGCTGCCATGGGAAGGGAGGCCGCTGATGGACGATCGGGTAGTGCTCGGTAAGCGCAGTCCGGCGTTCATGGGCGGACTGGGCCTGGTCATGGTGCTTCTGGTGACCATGTCCGCGTTCAGCCTCGACAAGTTGCCGATTCTGGGCGCCGGAACGAAGTACACCGCCGAATTCTCCGAGGCCGCGGGGCTGAAGAAGGGCAATGAGGTTCGGATCGCCGGTGTGAAGGTCGGCCAGGTGCAGGATGTGCGCCTGGACGGCGACAAGGTGCTGGTCGACTTCCGTACCCAGGACGCCTGGATCGGCAATGAGACCACCGCGTCCATTCAGATCAAGACGCTGCTCGGGCAGAAGTATCTGGCGCTGGATCCCAAGGGCTCCGGTGCGGCCGATCCGGAGCAGGATATTCCGTTGTCCCGCACGGTTTCCCCGTACGACGTGGTGGACGCGTTCAGCGATGCCGCCGCCGATATCGAGGAGACCAAGACCGATCAGCTGGCGCAGAGCTTCCGGGTGCTCTCCGATGCCTTCTCCGGCACGCCGCCGGAGATCCGCGGCTCCATCGACGGTGTCGCCCGGCTGTCCGAGACCCTGGCCAAGCGCGACGACCAGCTGAAGAAGCTGTTCGGCGCGACCAAGAAGACCACCCAGGTACTGGCCGACCGCAATGCCGAATTCGAGCGGCTCATCGGTAATGGCGGGCAGTTGCTCGCCGAGCTGAATGTGCGCCAGCAGTCGATCGCGCAGTTGCTGACGGGTGCGAAAACCATTGCGGCGGAACTGACCGCGCTGGTGCACGACAACGAGGAGCAGATCGGCCCCGCGCTGACCAACCTCGAGAAGACGATCGACATGCTCAACGCCAACCAGGCCAATATCACCAAGACGTTGCAGCTGGCGGCCCCGTTCTACGGGTTGTACTCGAACGTGCTGGGTACCGGCCGCTGGTTCGACGCGGTGATCACCAATATCCTGCCGCCCGCCCTGCCCGATATTCCGGGCGACCGTGCGCCGATCCGAAAGATGGGAGGCTAGCAATGGCGACGAATCCGCTGACCGCCCTGAAGGCGACCAGTACCAAGAGCAAGATCATCGCCGGAGTGGCCACCCTGGCCGTACTGGCCGGCGGAGTGGCGTGGTGGGGGCTGGACAAGCTCAACACCACCACCATCACCGCGTATTTCGATCGGTCCGTCGGTATCTACGAGGGCTCCGATGTGCGCATCCTGGGCGTGCCCGTCGGCAAGGTCGCCTCGGTGACCCCGGAGGGCGAGCAGGTCAAGGTCGTGCTCGACGTCGACCGCAAATACGATGTGCCCGCCGACGCCAAGGCCGCGCAGATCACCCCATCGGTGGTCTCGGACCGGTACATCCAGCTCGCGCCCGCCTACAAGGGCGGACCCAAGATGGGGCGAAATGCCACCATCCCGAAGGACCGCACCGCGACCCCGGTCGAGGTGGACCGGCTGTACAAGAGCATTACCGAGCTCTCGGATGCCTTGGGCCCCAATGGAGCCAATAAGGACGGCGCGGTCAACGAGCTCGCCCGCACCGCCGCGCAGAACCTCGCCGGCAATGGTGACGCGCTCGCCAACAGCTTCACGCAGCTGTCCAAAGCCGCTGCGGCGCTTTCTGATTCACGCACCGACCTGTTCGACACGGTGAAGAATCTGCAGCTGTTCGTGAAGATGCTCGCCGATAACGATTCGCAGGTGCGCACCTTCAATACCCAGCTCTCCTCGCTGGCCGGATTCCTGGCCGACGAGCGTCGCGACCTCGGTGACGCGCTCGCCCTGCTGTCCGTCGCGCTCGGCGATGTGGCCCGGTTCATCGACAACAATCGGGAACTGGTGCAGAACAATGCCGATGCGCTGACCTCGCTCACCAAGACCCTCGCCGATCAGCGCGACAATCTGGCCACGGCGCTGCCGCTCATTCCGACGGCGCTGAGCAACCTGATCAACGTGCACAACGGTGAGACCGGCACCCTGGATATGCGGCCCAACTTCACCGATCTGCAGGACCCGTTCGGTGTCATCTGCCGAATGCTGGATCTGGGCAAACTGCGGCCCGGCGATCCCAAGTTCGACGCCATCTCGCGCCAGCTCAGGCCGATCCTGGACAACTGCTCGGCGCTCACCGATCAGCTCACCAAGGGCGTGAAGACCCCGACGCTGGTGCTGCCGTTCGGCATCCTCGGCGCGGACAACGAACAGCGCAATGTGGTGCCCGGCACCGTGCCCGGCGTGCCGTCCGATCAGCAGCCGCCGTCGGCACAGGAGGGTGGACAGCGATGAGCCGCAAGCGTTTTCCCGCGCTCGCACCGGTGCTGTCCCGGCGCGGCCGCACCGCCGCCCTGGCCGCCACGCTCGGCGCGGTGACCGTGGTGGTGGCCGGCTGCGGCGGTAACGGTGCGTTCAGCGTGCCGCTGCCCGGTGGCGCGAGCGTGGGCGATCACCCCATGCACCTGGATATCCGCTTCTCCGATGTGCTGGATCTGGTGCCGCAGTCGACCGTCAAGGTTGACGGTGTGGCCGTGGGCCGGGTCGACAAGATCGAACTCGCGCCGGACGGCTGGACCGCCAGCATCAAGGCCGTGGTGAACGCGGATGTGAACCTGCCCGCCAATGCGCGCGCCGAGGTGAAACAGTCCAATCTGCTCGGCGAGAAGTTCGTCGAATTGACCGCTCCCGCAAACGATCCCGATCCCACTCGGTTGAAGGACGGCTCGACCATCAAGGTCGAGAACACCCGTACCGCCACCGAGGTGGAGCAGGTGCTCGGTGCGCTCTCGCTGCTGCTCAACGGCGGCGGCGTGGCGCAATTGCAGCCCATCGTAGTGGAGCTGAACAAGGCA
The DNA here is from genome assembly GCF_009649815.1 of Nocardia sp. SYP-A9097. Taxonomy (GTDB): domain Bacteria; phylum Actinomycetota; class Actinomycetes; order Mycobacteriales; family Mycobacteriaceae; genus Nocardia. The sequence goes on along the minus strand of NZ_WJIC01000002.1, from coordinate 604,932 downwards.
CTGAACGGGCGCGACGGCAAGGTGCGCTCACTGCTCGAGCAGGCGAACAAGCTGATCGACGGATTGAATCAGCAGGTCGACGACATCACCCGCGCACTGGACGGGCTCGATACGCTCTCCAGCCGCGTCGGGCAGCAGACCGTGCAGATCGGCAAGGTCCTGGACGAGCTGCCGCAGGGCATCAAGATCCTCAATGAGCAACGGCCGCAACTGATCGCGCTGCTCGCGCAGCTGGATCGGGTGGGCCAGGCCGGATTCGACGTCCTGGATCACTCCAAGGACAACCTGATCACCGACCTCAGCTCGCTGCGTCCCACGCTGCAGGAGCTCGGCAAGTCCGCGGGCGATCTGGTGACCGCGTTCCCGCTCGTCCCGACCTACCCGTTCCCGGACGAGGCGATCAAGTCCGCGTTCGGCGGTCAGGTCAACACCTGGCTCTCGGTCGACCTGCAGGTCGGCACGCTGCTGTCGAATCTCGGTGTGGGCAAACAGGATCCGGTGTACATCCCGCCCGCCGGTCGTCAGGTGAACGTGGATCCGAGCAACCCGTACTACAACGGCAACGGTCCGCGCGGTGGCTGGCCCACCATCTCACTGCTGCCGCTGCCGCCGTCGGTGGTGCCCGCGGTCGCGCTGCCCAACGATCCGCTGGGATCGATCCTGCAACAGCTGGGAGTGGGTCCGCGATGAGCCGTCTGGTACGCAATCAGCTGATCATGTTCGTGATCATCGCCGTCCTCGGCGTCGCCTTCGTCGGCGCCAAGTACGTGCGGCTGAACAATATGCTCGGCTTCGGCCTGTACAAGGTCACCCTGCAGATAACGGATACCGATAAGCAGGCGGCCGGAACCGGCAACCTGTCCAAGGGCGCGGAGGTCACCTACCGTGGCGTCCCCGTCGGCCGGGTCGGCAATCTCGACATCACCCCCGACGGTGTGGTCATCACCCTCGAAATGGACGCCGGCAAGCCGAAGGTGCCGCTGAGCGCGAAGGCCGTCATCGCCGATCGCTCCGCCATCGGTGAGCAGTTCGTGGACCTACAGCCGACCGGCAACGGTGCGCCGTACCTGAAGGACGGCTCGGTCATCACCGGTGCGGTACTGCCGCTGCCGGTGGAGACCCTGCTCGCCAGTGTCGACCACTTCGCCCAGACCACCGACCTGGCGGCGCTCAGCACCGCGGTCACCGAACTGGGTAAAGCCTTCGACGGCAAGGGCAATGACCTCAAGGTGCTGGTGGACTCGCTCAACAAGTTCACCGCCACCGGTATCGACTCACTGCCGCAGACCATCGCGTTGATCCGGGACGCGCGCGGGGTGCTCGCCACCCAGTCCGAGCAGGGCCCGGCCATTCGCAATTTCAGCCAGGGCCTGGACCAGCTCACCGCGCAGCTGCGCTCCAGCGATCCGGATATCCGCCGGCTCATCGGCACGAGCACGAGTGCGGGCAATCAGATTCAGAAGCTGCTGCAGGAGAGCGGACCGGCCCTGACCCAGGACCTGACCAATCTGCGCACGCTGCTGCTGACCATCTCACCGAAGTTCTACGCGCTCGGACCGGTACTGCAGATGCTGCCGCTGCTGTCCATCGGCGCGTCGGCCACCGCCCCCGGTGACGGCACCACCCACTTCGGCCTGGTGCTCGAGACCAACAACCCGCCCGCCTGCACCCTGGGCTACGAGGGCACCAAGGCCATCCTCGACCAGATGAAGGCGCAGAATCCGAACTTCGACGATTCGCGCGACGACTTCCCGTTCAACACCGAGGCGAAATGCACTGCCCCGCAAGGCAGTGAGTCCGCAGTACGCGGTGGTGCCCGCGCCGATCTGGCCGACCCCAGCGTCGCCCAGCCGTGGGACGACAAGCCCAAGTACGACCCGGAGAAGCTCAACCTGAACCCGGTCGCCAATCAGTTGGCCACGCTCATGGGCGTGACCACCAAACGGTGACGTGCCCCGCCGGAACTCGGCAGCGCGTCCCATCGAGCACGGTCCCGTGCGCCCTCGAATCCCGCGGGCGCACGTTTCCGGCGTGGTAATGCGCACAGTCGACGTGGTTCGGCGCGGAGAGGAAAGTATGGTGGCGGCGTGAGCCAGCAAAAGGACAGCAACCAGGAGGAAGAGCTCGGTAAGCCGATCGACGATCCGGCCGCCGACACCGCCCTGGAGTCGAGCTCCCCAGCTGACTCCGTGCCGGAGACCCCGGCCGACACCATCGAGGCCGGCGATACCGTCGTACTCGACAAGTCCGGCGACTCGACCGCCGCCGACGCCGGGGACTCGACCGACACTGTCGTGCTCGACAAGTCCGGCGATGCGCGCGGGAAGTCATCGAAGCCTCGCGAATCGGACTCCGCCGCAACGGAATCCGACCGCACCCCGGCGAATGCCGTTGCGGCCGTGGACACTCCGCGGCAGGTCGTGACCATCGCCTCGATCGCACTGCTCGTCGTGGCCGCCGTCGCCGCCGCCTGGTTCGGCGGCAGCTGGATCGCCGGCGGCCTGATGCGCGACAAGCCGCGCGCCGACGCCCGCGATGCCGCCCTGGCGGCCGCCCAGCAAGCCGCCATCAACATCACCTCGATGAACCTGAGCGATATCGACGGCTCGCTGAAACTGGCCCGCTCCTCGATGACCGGCGACCTGCTGGACGCCTCCAACAAGAACGACGCGCAGATCCGCAAGACCGCCACCGACTCGAATGTGAACACCACCTCGAAGGTCGTCGGCGGCTCCGTCACCGAACTCAACTCCGAGCGTGATCAGGCCGGGGCCCTGGTGGTCCTGGAAGTGACCGAATCCGGTGCGGGCAAGCCCGCCAACCGCCTGCGCTACACCTGGTCGGTGGATGTCGTGCTGAAGGACGGGGTGTGGAAGGCCGATCAGGTGCAGCAGGTCGCGGACCCGGTCACCATCGGCGCCGCCGCCCCCGCCCCGCAGGCCCCCGCCGCCCCGACCACGCCGCCCGCCCCGCAGCCGGGTAACTAGGAGACCGCGATCATGGCCAATCGACGACCCGTCAATCGCGTCAGCTCCAAGCGCCGCCCCGCCGCCCAGCGCAGCAGCGGCGCCCGCACCACCGCCGCCGATGTCCGTGGTACCGAATCACCGCGCGGCGCAACGGGTTCCACGCGCGGTGCGAATACTTCCGCACAGGGCTCGGCCACCCGCGCCGGCGGCCGCTCCGATAAGGCCCAGCGTGGCCCCAGCCTGTCCGAGATCCCGTCCGCGACCTCCAAGCGCCCCCAGGCCCGTCCGGGCGATTTCTGGCGCAGCTGGCGGGTCGCGATCATCTGCGGTACCGCCGCCGTCCTCCTCGCCGCACTGGCCATTGTCGGCGCGCTGCGCCCCGGCGTGGACGACGGCAACAAGGCGTACGTCGACAATGCCACCACCGATCAGGTCAAGGCGGCCGCCCGCGTGGCCCTGACCACGATCTACGGCTACAACGCCAAGGACATCGACAAGTTCCGCGATACCGCCCGCGCGGTCATGACCGGCAAGATGCTCGAGGAGTTCGACAAGGACAAACTCCTGGACACCGGTATCGACGCCATCAAGCAGACCCAGACCGATACCAAGGCCACCGCCGACCCGATCGGCGTGACCCTTCTCACCGGTGATCGCGCGGAACTGCTGGTCAACCTGAATATCGCCGCCATCAAGGACGGTAAGCCGCAGCCTCTGGCGTCCGGTCCGATCGTGCTGCACATGCAGCAGGTCGGCGGCAAATGGCTCGCCTCGGAGATCGCGGACCGCTAGAGCACGCCCACGCGGCGTGACATTCCCGGCGACAGGCCCCGATTTTCGGGGCCTGTCGCATTGCCGGGGCGCTCATCGCGCGACGTAGCCGGGTGATCTTGTACTGGGGCAGGGGATCTCGCGGTTTGTCAACTTCTCGCGCCACTTGACGAGTTTCGTCCGACCCGTCACGCTATTCACAACAGCGGCGGCTGTCACAGGGGATCAGACGCCGACGAGGCGCTCGAGGAACGCAGCCAGCGGACACCGAGCCCGGTCGGCAGACGGTGTGATATCGCCGCTGAGCGGTACCCGATCGCATCGCTCCGCGGTGTTCGATCCGGCCGTGACGTGGTCTTGACGCCGCATCAGTGCGGTGTGATCACCACCGTGACACGCTTCGGCGCGTTAGCCCTCCGGGGTTCACCACGGGTGGTACTTTGACACCCCCGTAGGTTTGGGTGTAGTTTTGGACGTTGCGCTGGCTGCCTCCTGTCCATACCTCGATCGCATCGACGAAAGTTCCACCTTCCGGTGTTGCTTCCGCTGTTTGCTGTTCGGGTTTCGTTCGGGTTGTACCAGCGGAATTCGTAGCAGACAAGCGACGGTCGCGGACCACCACGCGACGCGCGTGAGGTGCTGGAAGGACGCATCTTGGCAGTCTCCACCCAGACCAAGGCCGGTATTCCCGGAGCCCCGAAGCGGGTGTCTTTCGCGAAGATTCGTGAGCCCCTCGAGGTTCCGGGTCTTCTCGATCTACAAACCGACTCATTCGCCTGGCTGGTCGGTGCACCGACTTGGCGGGAAAAGGCAGTCGCCCGAGGCGACGTCAACCCCTTCGGTGGGCTCGAGGAGGTGCTCGAGGAGCTCTCGCCGATCGAGGACTTCTCCGGTTCCATGTCGCTCTCCTTCTCCGACCCGCGCTTCGAAGAGGTCAAGGCCTCCATCGAAGAGTGCAAGGACAAGGACATGACCTACGCGGCGCCGCTCTTCGTGACCGCGGAGTTCATCAACAACAACACCGGTGAGATCAAGTCTCAGACGGTCTTCATGGGTGATTTCCCGATGATGACCGACAAGGGCACGTTCATCATCAATGGCACCGAGCGTGTTGTCGTTTCGCAGCTGGTTCGTTCGCCGGGCGTGTACTTCGACGATTCCATCGACAAGTCCACCGAGAAGACGCTGCACTCCGTGCGTGTCATCCCGAGCCGTGGCGCGTGGCTGGAGTTCGACGTCGACAAGCGCGACACCGTCGGTGTGCGTATCGACCGCAAGCGCCGGCAGCCGGTCACCGTGCTGCTGAAGGCCCTCGGCCTGACCGCCGAGGAGATCGTGGAGCGCTTCGGCTTCTCCGAGATCATGATGTCCACCCTGGAGAAGGACAGCACCCCGGGTCAGGACGAGGCGCTGCTGGACATCTACCGCAAGCTGCGTCCGGGCGAGCCGCCGACCAAGGAGTCCGCGCAGACCCTGCTGGAGAACCTGTTCTTCAAGGAGAAGCGTTACGACCTGGCGCGCGTCGGTCGCTACAAGATCAACAAGAAGCTGGGCCTGAACCTGGACCAGCCGGTCACCGGCTCGACGCTGACCAAGGAAGACATCGTCGCGACGATCGAGTACCTGGTGCGCCTGCACCAGGGCGATCGCATGATGACCGCTCCCGGCGGCTCCGAGGTTCCGGTCGACGTCGACGACATCGACCACTTCGGTAACCGTCGTCTGCGTACCGTCGGCGAGCTGATCCAGAATCAGATCCGCGTCGGTCTCTCGCGTATGGAGCGCGTTGTGCGCGAGCGCATGACGACCCAGGACGTCGAGGCCATCACGCCGCAGACCCTGATCAACATCCGTCCCGTCGTGGCCGCGATCAAGGAGTTCTTCGGAACTTCGCAGCTGTCGCAGTTCATGGACCAGAACAACCCGCTCTCGGGTCTGACCCACAAGCGCCGCCTGTCGGCCCTTGGCCCGGGTGGTCTGTCCCGTGAGCGCGCCGGCCTGGAAGTCCGTGACGTCCACCCGTCGCACTACGGCCGCATGTGCCCGATCGAGACCCCGGAAGGCCCGAACATCGGCCTGATCGGTTCGCTGTCGGTGTACGCGCGGGTCAACCCGTTCGGTTTCATCGAGACCCCGTACCGCAAGGTCGCCAACGGTCGCGTCACCGATGAGGTCAAGTACCTCACCGCCGACGAGGAAGACCGCCACATCCGCGCCCAGGCGAACTCGCCGGTCGACGCGGACGGCAACTTCCTCGAGGCACGCGTGCTCGCGCGGCACGGCAACGAGGAGATGGAGTACGTCGACGCGAACGCGGTCGACTACATGGATGTCTCGCCGCGCCAGATGGTTTCGGTCGCGACCGCCATGATTCCGTTCCTCGAGCACGACGACGCCAACCGTGCCCTGATGGGCGCGAACATGCAGCGTCAGGCCGTGCCGCTGATCCGTTCCGAGTCGCCGCTGGTCGGCACCGGTATGGAGCTGCGCGCCGCCGTCGACGCCGGTGACGTGGTCGTGAACCAGAAGGCCGGTGTGGTGGAAGAGGTTTCGGCCGACTTCATCACCGTCATGCACGACGACGGCACCCGCCGCTCGTACCGCATGCGCAAGTTCGAGCGCTCCAACCAGGGCACCTGCGCGAACCAGCGTCCGATCGTGGACGAGGGCACCCGCGTGGAGGCCGGTCACGTCCTCGCCGACGGTCCCTGCACCGAGAACGGTGAGATGGCGCTCGGCAAGAACCTGCTCGTGGCGATCATGCCGTGGGAGGGCCACAACTACGAGGACGCGATCATCCTGTCGCAGCGCCTCGTGGAGGATGACGTGCTCACCTCGATTCACATCGAGGAGCACGAAATCGATGCTCGCGACACCAAGCTGGGCGCGGAGGAGATCACCCGGGATATCCCGAACGTCTCCGACGAGGTCCTGGCCGACTTGGACGAGCGTGGCATCGTCCGTATCGGCGCCGAGGTTCGTGACGGCGACATCCTGGTCGGCAAGGTCACCCCGAAGGGTGAGACCGAGCTGACCCCCGAGGAGCGCCTGCTGCGCGCCATCTTCGGTGAGAAGGCTCGCGAAGTTCGCGACACCTCGCTCAAGGTGCCGCACGGTGAGTCCGGCAAGGTCATCGGCGTCCGCGTCTTCTCGCGTGACGACGACGACGATCTGCCTCCCGGGGTGAATGAGCTTGTGCGCGTTTACGTTGCGCAGAAGCGCAAGATCCAGGACGGCGACAAGCTGGCCGGCCGCCACGGCAACAAGGGTGTCATCGGCAAGATCCTGCCGCAGGAGGATATGCCCTTCCTGCCGGACGGCACTCCGGTCGACATCATCCTGAACACGCACGGTGTTCCGCGTCGTATGAATATCGGTCAGGTGCTGGAAACCCATCTGGGTTACATCGCCAAGACCGGCTGGCAGGTCGACGGCAGCCCGGATTGGGCCAAGAACCTGCCCGCCGAGATGCTGGGTCAGCCCGCTGACACCAATATCGCCACCCCGGTATTCGACGGTGCGCGCGAGGAGGAGCTGACGGGTCTGCTGACCTCGACGCTGCCGAACCGCGACGGCGAGAAGATGATCGACGACAACGGCAAGGCGGTGCTGCTCGACGGCCGCTCCGGCGAGCCGTTCCCGTACCCGGTCTCGGTCGGCTACATGTACATCCTGAAGCTGCACCACCTGGTGGACGACAAGATCCACGCGCGTTCGACGGGTCCGTACTCGATGATCACGCAGCAGCCCCTCGGTGGTAAGGCCCAGTTCGGTGGTCAGCGCTTCGGTGAAATGGAGTGCTGGGCCATGCAGGCGTACGGCGCCGCCTACACGCTGCAGGAACTGCTCACCATCAAGTCCGACGATGTCGTCGGCCGCGTGAAGGTGTACGAGGCGATCGTCAAGGGCGAGAACATCCCGGAGCCGGGTATTCCGGAGTCGTTCAAGGTTCTGCTCAAGGAACTGCAGTCGCTGTGCCTCAACGTCGAGGTGCTGTCCTCGGACGGTGCCGCGATCGAGATGCGTGATGGCGATGATGAGGACCTGGAGCGCGCCGCGGCGAACCTGGGCATCAACCTGTCCCGCAACGAGGCTGCGACGGTCGACGACCTGGCGCAGTAAGAGCGATCGGTCTGGGAGCGCCTTCAAAAGCGCTCCCAGGCAGACCCTTTCGAGCGACCTGCAAGCAGTCGCTACGAGTGGGATTTAGCGAACTTTTGCTCATACTCAACCCGAACAGGGGAAAGGAAGTTACGTGCTAGACGTCAACTTCTTCGATGAACTCCGGATCGGCCTGGCGTCCGCTGAAGACATTCGGCAGTGGTCGTTCGGCGAGGTGAAGAAGCCGGAGACCATCAACTACCGCACGCTGAAGCCGGAGAAGGACGGGCTTTTCTGCGAGAAGATCTTCGGTCCCACCCGGGACTGGGAGTGCTACTGCGGTAAGTACAAGCGGGTCCGCTTCAAGGGCATCATCTGCGAGCGCTGTGGTGTCGAGGTGACTCGTGCCAAGGTGCGCCGTGAGCGGATGGGCCACATCGAGCTGGCCGCTCCGGTCACGCACATCTGGTACTTCAAGGGTGTCCCGTCGCGTCTGGGCTACCTGCTCGACCTGGCGCCGAAGGATCTGGAAAAGATCATCTACTTCGCCGCCTACGTGATCGTCGGCGTCGACAACGAACTGCGGCACAACGAACTCTCCACGCTCGAAGCCGAGATGGAGGTCGAGAAGAAGAACGTCGCCGACCAGCGCGACGCCGATCTCGAGGCCCGCGCCCAGAAGCTCGAGGCGGATATCGCCGAGCTCGAGGCCGAGGGCGCCAAGTCCGATGTGCGTCGCAAGGTGAAGGACGGCGGCGAGCGCGAAATGCGTCAGCTGCGCGACCGTGCCCAGCGTGAGCTGGACCGCCTCGACGAGATCTGGACCACCTTCACCAAGCTTTCGGTGAAGCAGCTGATCATCGACGAGATCATCTACCGCGAGCTGCAGGACCGCTACGGCGAGTACTTCACCGGTGCCATGGGTGCCGAAGCCATCCAGAAGCTGATGGAGAACTTCGACATTCCGGCCGAGGCCGAGAACCTGCGCGAGATCATCCGTACCGGCAAGGGCCAGAAGAAGCTTCGCGCGCTGAAGCGTCTGAAGGTTGTCGCCGCGTTCCAGATGAACGGCAACTCGCCCATGGGCATGGTGCTGGACGCTGTGCCGGTGATCCCGCCGGAGCTGCGCCCGATGGTGCAGCTGGACGGTGGCCGCTTCGCGACCTCCGACCTGAACGACCTGTACCGCCGCGTCATCAACCGCAACAACCGTTTGAAGCGACTGATCGATCTGGGTGCGCCCGAGATCATCGTGAACAACGAGAAGCGCATGCTTCAGGAGTCGGTGGACGCGCTGTTCGACAACGGTCGTCGTGGCCGTCCGGTCACCGGTCCGGGTAACCGCCCGCTGAAGTCGCTGAGCGATCTGCTCAAGGGCAAGCAGGGTCGTTTCCGTCAGAACCTGCTGGGTAAGCGTGTCGACTACTCGGGCCGTTCGGTCATCGTGGTCGGTCCGCAGCTGAAGCTGCACCAGTGTGGTCTGCCGAAGCTGATGGCGCTCGAGCTGTTCAAGCCGTTCGTCATGAAGCGTCTGGTGGATCTCAACCACGCGCAGAACATCAAGTCCGCCAAGCGGATGGTCGAGCGTCAGCGCGCTCAGGTGTGGGATGTCCTGGAAGAGGTCATCTCGGAGCACCCGGTGCTGCTGAACCGTGCGCCCACCCTGCACCGCCTGGGTATCCAGGCCTTCGAGCCGCTGCTGGTCGAAGGTAAGGCCATTCAGCTGCACCCGCTCGTGTGTGAGGCGTTCAACGCCGACTTCGACGGTGACCAGATGGCCGTGCACCTTCCGCTGTCCGCGGAGGCGCAGGCCGAGGCCCGCATCCTGATGCTGTCCTCGAACAACATCCTGTCGCCCGCCTCGGGTCGTCCGCTCGCCATGCCGCGACTGGACATGGTGACCGGCCTGTTCTACCTGACTCGCCTCGAAGAGGGCGCGAAGGGTGAATACCGTTCGGCCGCAAAGGATCACGCCGAGTTCGGCGTGTACTCCTCGCCGGCCGAGGCGCAGATGGCCGTCGACCGCGGTGAGCTCACCGTGCGTTCGCTGATCAAGGTCCGCCTGACCAATCAGCGCCCGCAGAAGGAGATCGAGGCCGAGCTGTTCCCGGACGGCTGGCAGCGTGGCGATGCGTGGACTGCCAAGACCACGCTGGGTCGCGTGATCTTCAACGAGCTGCTGCCCGCGGATTACGCGTACATCGACGAGCCGATGCCGAAGAAGCGTCAGGCGGCGATCATCAATGATCTCGCCGAGCGTTACCCGATGATTGTCGTGGCGCAGACCGTCGACAAGCTGAAGGACGCGGGCTTCTACTGGGCCACGCGTTCGGGTGTCACCGTCTCCATGTCGGACGTGCTCGTTCCGCCGGAGAAGGCGGAGATCATGGCGCGTTACGACGCGCAGGCCGATCAGATCGAGAAGAAGTACCAGCGTGGTGCTTTGGATCACCAGGAGCGCAACAACGCCCTGGTCAAGATCTGGCAGGAAGCGACCGAAGAGGTCGGTCGCGCGCTGCGTGCGCACTACCCGTCCGACAACCCGATCATCACGATCGTCGACTCGGGCGCCACGGGTAACTTCACCCAGACTCGTACCCTCGCGGGTATGAAGGGTCTGGTGACGAACCCGAAGGGTGAGTTCATCCCGCAGCCGATCAAGTCCTCCTTCCGTGAGGGTCTGACGGTTCTGGAGTACTTCATCAACACCCACGGTGCGCGAAAGGGTCTGGCCGACACCGCGCTTCGTACCGCCGACTCGGGTTACCTGACCCGTCGTCTGGTGGACGTGTCGCAGGACGTCATCGTGCGCGAGACCGACTGTGGCACCGAGCGTGGCATCGTGGTGCCGATCGCGGAGAAGCAGGCCGACGGCTCGCTCATCCGGGACGCGCACGTCGAAACCTCCACGTACGCACGTACTTTGGCGTCGGACGCAATCGACGCCAAGGGCAATGTGGTGGTCGAGAAGGGTCACGACCTGGGCGATCCCGCCCTGGAGGCGCTGCTCGACGCGGGTATCACCGAGGTGAAGGTCCGCTCCGTGCTGACCTGCACCACCGGCACCGGCGTCTGCGCGACCTGCTACGGCCGTTCGATGGCGACCGGCAAGCTGGTCGATATCGGTGAGGCCGTCGGTATCGTCGCGGCGCAGTCGATTGGTGAGCCGGGTACCCAGCTGACCATGCGTACCTTCCACCAGGGTGGTGTCGCGGGTGACGACATCACGGGTGGTCTGCCCCGAGTGCAGGAGCTTTTCGAGGCTCGTGTGCCCAAGGGCAAGGCGCCCATCGCGGAGGTCTCGGGTCGCGTGCGGCTCGAGGACGACGACCGCTTCTACAAGATCACGATCATTCCGGACGACGGGTCGGATGAGGTCTTGTACGACAAGCTCTCGAAGCGTCAGCGTCTGCGCGTATTCAAGCATGAGGACGGTTCCGAGCGTCTGCTCGCCGACGGCGATCATGTGGAGGTCGGCCAGCAGCTGCTGGAGGGCTCCGCGGATCCGCACGAGGTGCTGCGCGTGATGGGCCCCCGTCAGGTGCAGATCCACCTGGTCCACGAGGTCCAGGAGGTCTACCGCTCGCAGGGTGTGTCGATCCACGACAAGCACATCGAGGTCATCGTTCGCCAGATGCTGCGTCGTGTGACGATCATCGATTCGGGTGCGACCGAGTTCCTGCCCGGTTCGCTCGTCGAGCGCGCCGAGTTCGAGAACTCGAACCGTCGCGTGGTGTCCGAGGGTGCCGAGCCGGCTTCCGGCCGTCCGGTCCTGATGGGTATCACCAAGGCGTCGCTGGCCACCGATTCGTGGCTGTCGGCGGCCTCCTTCCAGGAGACGACTCGTGTCTTGACGGATGCGGCGATCAACTGCCGCTCCGACAAGCTGATCGGCCTGAAGGAGAACGTGATCATCGGCAAGCTGATCCCCGCCGGTACCGGTATCAACCGCTACCGCAACATCCAGGTTCAGCCCACCGAGGAAGCCCGCCAGGCCGCGTACGCGGTGCCGTCCTACGACGACACCTACTACAGCCCCGACGGCTTCGGCACCACCACCGGTGCCGCGGTCCCGCTGGACGACTACGGCTTCAGCGACTACCGCTAAAGCTTCTAGTAGGGCAAAACATTCGGCCCCCGCTCCGATTCGGAGCGGGGGCCGCGTGCTTTAAGGAGGAGTCTCGGATCGGCGTCTCTCCATTTGGATCATGGCAAATGTGGCACAAACAGTGCGTTTGACACGCGTGAGGTCAACTACGCTGGCTGGTATGACCGCACAGCCGCACTCCGATGAACCGATCCGGACTCGGTTGGTGTCGCTGCCGATGCCCCCGGCCGGTGGATTCACCGCCGAAGATTTGCCACGTCTGATAGAAGTTGTCGATGGCCGCTTCGAGTTGCTGGACGGTGACGTCGTGATGATGGCTCCGGCCACACACTGGCACAACGAGGTCAGTGATCTGCTGAAGCACGGACTCCGGACGGTTGCTCCCCGCCCGTTCGTCATCGCTACCGAACAAGGCATCAACCTTGGCGGCAGCGTGCCCGAGCCGGACGTTCTCGTGGTGTCGCGGACGGCAGTCCAGTCCGACAGCCTGGTCTTCGAACCTTAGGATGTTCATCTCGTCGTCGAGGTGGTCTCACCACGAACGAAGACGAAGGACCGCAAGCACCGGCCGCTGCAATACGCGGAGGCGGGCATCAAGTGCTTCTGGCGGGTCGAGAACGAGGACGACCAGATGGTCGTCTACACCTTCGAGTTGCTACCTGAGGGTGGCTATGCCCCGACCGGTGTTCACCGAGGACAGCTCGAGGTCGATCGCCCGTTCCCGATCGATATCGAATTGCCCGAAGTCACTTGGTGATTCGGGCAATTTTGCCTGGTCAGTTCTGAGGTTGTGGGGCGGGGAGGGATTCGAAGGCGGGGCGGATGGTTTGGGAGGCGCCGGGGACGAGGGTGTCGGCGTAGGTGAGGGCGGCGTTCACCGCTTCCTGGCCGCCGCCCTGTTGGAGGCCGATGGCCGCGCCGACGATGCTGCCTACGACGAGGCCGATGGGGGCGGTGATTATGTCGAAGACGAAAAGGCCCGCGGGGAAGCCGAGTAGGAAGCCGATGGCTCCGCCGATTGCCGCGCCGGTGAGGACGGTGGGCATATTGGCTTGGACTACGTCGAAGAAGCGCTGTTGGGCGTTGACATCGCGTAGGGGAGTGGGGGATTCGGCTACCGGGGTCAGGGTCAGGCGCTTGTTGTCGGTGTCGATCGCCGGGGTGAATTCGACAGATTTTCCGGCGATGTCGTATTTCAGTGGGACCGTTGCCAATACGCGGCCGGCGTCGTCGGTGGCGATGATCGCTTCGCCGTCCCAGGTGGCGAGGAAGCGGCCGGCTTGCAGGGTGCTGACGGTGGCGCGGCGGTCTTCGGTGAGGGCGACCTGGTAGGCGACGCCGTGGTCGGTGCCCTGGACCTGGAGGCTCGAATTCGCCGGTGCGGGTGCCGGTTCGGCGGTGGCGGTGAGCGCACCGCTCGCGGTGAGCGCCACAGTGGCGGTGAGGCTCAGTAGCACTGGCGCGATGGATTTGGGTTTTGCCATGGTGGTGCCCCTAGCGTCGCGGGCTGCGCGGAGCCCGATGTTTGCCGAGAAACGTACCGGCGGTAATGGGGGAGGGGAACCCTTTCGTCGCATATGCGCCGCGCGCCTCAGCTATTCGGGTGCAGGGAATTTCGTGGTGAATTGTCAGCGGGTAGGGCGCGGGCGATTCGGGCGGCGGCCACGCTCAGGTGGTGTTCCAGTTCGGGGGAGTCGCGCACCTCGAATTCGACGCCGAGTGAAATGAGCTGGCTGGCAAGCCATTCCGGGGCATCGTCGCGTTCTTCGCGAAGTCGGCAGCTGTCCGAGTCGTGGGTGCCGAGTGCGCCGGATGCCTCGCCGAGGCGTCCCGCGATCCGGTACGCGGGGGCGTGCATGGTGATGTCGACGCGATAAGTCTTTGTGCCCCAGTCGGTTCGGGCACCGGCGACGTAGGCGGCGGCATCGGTGGCGGGCAGTTCGCGGGGTGTGAACCGGGCCCCGGTGGGTTGCGGTCGTTCGACCCTGTCGACCCGGAAGCTGCGCCAGGCATTGCGATCCAGATCGAATCCGACCAGGTACCAGCGGCGATGCAGGGTGGCCAGGCCATTGGGTTCGATATTGCGCCGGGTTTCGGTGCCCGCGGCATCGCGGTAGGCGAAGCGGACCCGTTCGGTATTGGTGACGGTGGCGGCGAGTGTGGCGAGTACCTCCGGATCGGCGGTCGGTCCGTCGCCACTGAATGTCGCTGTGGCCGCGCCGATTACCCGAACCCGTCGCCGAAGTTTGTGCGGCAGTACCTGCTCCAGTTTGGCGAGCGCGCGCACGGACGCCTCTTCGATTCCGGCCACGGCCTGCCCGGCCGCCGCCCGCAATCCGACGGCGATCGCGACGGCCTCATCGTCGTCGAGCACCAGTGGCGGCAGCGCGGCCCCGGCTGCCAACCGGTATCCGCCGGTCACCCCGAGCGTCGCCTCGACGGGATACCCGAGCTCTCGTAGCCGGTCGATATCCCGCCGCACCGTCCGATCACTGACGCCGAGCCGGTCGGCCAGCTCGCTACCCGGCCATTCGCGCGGGGTCTGCAGCAGGGACAGCAGTCGCAGCAGTCGGCCGGGTGTGTCGTTCATGTTCTCAATAATCGCGCACATCTAGGACAAAAACGGTCCTAGATGCCTCCTAACGTCGTTCTCGGCTCGAACAATCGCCACTTCAGGAGGATGAAATGACCGCGATCCGCCCTTTCCGTATCGATATCCCGCAGTCCGATCTAGCCGACCTGCACGAGCGTCTGCGCAATGCCCGCTGGTCGGCGCCGTTGCCGGGCAAGGACTGGAAGCGCGGTGTACCGGTCGACTACCTGCGCGAGCTGGCCGAATACTGGCGGACCGAATTCGATTGGCGGGCAATCGAAGCCGAGCTCAATGAGTTCCCGCAGTTCATGACCGAGTTGGACGGCCTCGACGTGCACTTCCTGCACCTGCGTTCACCCGAGCCGAATGCGATTCCGCTGCTCCTCGCGCACGGCTGGCCGAACTCGTTCGTGGAGTTCAGCAGGACCATCGGTCCACTGACCGATCCGCGTGCGCACGGCTTGGACCCTGAGCCGGCGTTCCATGTTGTCATCCCCTCGATCCCGGGCTTCACCTTCTCCGAGGCCCCGCGTGACACGGGCATGACCGTGGCCCGTGTGGCGCGCATGTTCACAACGCTGATGGCGCGCCTCGGCTACGACCGCTACGCGGTACAGGGCGGTGACCTGGGCGCGTATATCGCCCCCGAAATGGCCTCGGCCGCACCGGATCACGTGATCGGCGTACATCTCGACGGCGGTGTCGGCATCCCGACCCTCGAGGATGTACCGTCCATGACCGAAGATGAGCGCGTCGAATGGGGTGCCATGCGGCAGTGGATGACCGGGGTCGACCATCACGCCCTGCTGGGTACCGCACCGCAGACCTTCGCGCACGCGTGGACCGATTCGCCGGTCGGCCTGGCGGCATGGCTTATGCACAAATTCCACGAATTCACGCCTGCGGCAGCACATGTCGAGGACGTCCTGGATCGTGATCTGCTGCTGACGAATATCAGCCTGTACTGGTTCACGAATACGGCGGCGAGTTCCTCATGGCCCATGTACGACGGTCTGGCCGCGGGTGGTGGTTTCGGCTGGCCGTCGGGTCAGCGCGCGGTGCCGACCGGGGTGTACGGCGGTGGTTCCGCGCTCATGCGCCGACTCGCGAAGCGGGACAACACCATTGCGTATTGGCCGTCCGGTAATCCGGGCAATCATTTCGTCGCCATGGAGGTGCCGCGGGCGCATACCGCCGATATTCGCGCCTTCTTCAGTGCGGTTCGCTGAGGGTCGGATCGGCCGGATTCTCCTGCGGTTCACCCAGTCGGACCACGACGACGCCGGCGAGAATCAGTATGCCGCCGAGCAATTGGATGGCGTGCGGGGCCTGGCCGAGCAGGGCCCAGGCGAACAGGATGGCGGCCAGTACCTCGGTGAGGGCGGCGAAGGAGGCGAGCCGCGATCCGAGCATTCGGGTGGCGGCAATGCCGGAGACGTAGGCGAGCGAGGCGGTGATGACACCGAGCGCCAGCAGCGGCTGCCACCACTGCGCGGTGAAGCCCTGGAAGGCAACGGGATTGGTGGTGGCGTGTAGTGGCACGATGCCGGCCAGTCCTGCGATGAGGATGCCGAAGCCGCCGATGAGCAGTCCGCTGGTGGCCAGTACGGTACCGGGGACGGCTTCTCCGGCACTGCCGGACATGATGAAATACGCTGCCGCGCCGACCATTGCGCCGAGTGCCCACAGCACCCCGATCCAGCTGGTCGGCACATCGGAGCGCAGGTCCAGCACGAGCACGAGTCCGGCGATACCGATGAGCGCCCCGAGAACCGTTGCGCGGCCGGGTTTCTGTTCGTGTCGCAGCCACAGCCAGACGACCACCGCGATGGGTGCGGTGTATTCGATGAGCAGTGCGACGCCGACGTCCATATACGCGACGGCATTGAAGTACGCGAGTTGCGCGCCGGCGACGGCGAGCAGCCCGTATCCGGTGAGCAGGGGGATATTGCGGCGCAGCAGACCCCAGTTCCCGTGCAGTTGTACGACCGCCACGGGCAGCAGTACGGCCGCGCCGAGCAGTACGCGCACGATGACCACTGCGGCGGGACTCCAGCCCGCGTTCAGCAGCCCGCGCGCGAGTGCGCCGGAGAGCCCGAAGGACGATGCGGACAGCGCCGCCAGCAGCAGCCCATTGCCGAGTCGGCTGCGCACGGGGGTGTCATGTGTCATCGTCGCCATGACTGATGACGCTAAGGGGTGTATGTGTAATATGTCAACATGGTCTTTACTGATGACACGGTGTCCGCCATGGCCGCCGCCGTCGATCTGGTGAATTCGGCGGAACCTCCGGACACGATGACCGAAACCGCCCAGTTGAAGGACTTCTTCGTCCGGCACGGCTATACCGGCTCCCGCACCGGCGCGGCGGCGGAACTCGATGCCGTCCGCGCCCAGCGCGCCCTCCTGCGCCGCCTGCTGACCAGCGATCGCGATACCGCGGTCGAACTGGTGAACGCCATCCTGGCCGAGTATCGCGCGGTCCCGCAGCTGGTCCGCCACGACGGCCTCGACTACCACATTCACGCCGTACCCCCGGATGCGCCGCTGCCGGTGCGCATTGCCGTCGAAACCGCCATGGCCATGATCGACGTGATCCGTGCCGACGAACTGAGCCGCCTGGCGATCTGCGCCGACGACACCTGCGAGGGCATCGTGCTGGACCTGTCCCGCAACCGCTCCCGCCGCTACTGCAGCACCGCGTGCGGAAATCGCAATGCGGTGGCGGCGTACCGCGCTCGTCAGCGTTAGGCGCGTGCGGCGGCCAGCCCGACCACGCCGTGTACGAATGTGTCGATGCCGAGCTGGATGAACGACTCCCGGGAAGTGATGTCGCCCAGGTCATTCCAGGCGGCGAGAATATTCGGGTAGCGCTCGGCCGGAAGCTCCGCGTGCAACGCCTCGGCCTGGGCGAGTAGCAGCGCTCGTCGTTCGGGTTCGAGGCCGACGCCGGTGAAGAGCGGCTCGTTGACCAGGCTCATGGCGGTGCGTGCCCCCTGTCGCGCCAATTGTGTTGCCTCGCTGACGTCGAACCCCGCCCCGCGCAGTAGTCCGATCAGCCGCTCCATGAATTCGCGCCCGGTTTCGGAGTACACCACGCGCGGAATGATGATCGGGGCTGCCCCCGGATTCTTCTCGATCATCCGCACGAAATCTGTGACCAGCGAACGTAATTGGCGATCCCACGGCTCATCCGGATCGGCGGTGATCTCCAGGTCGCGACATGCTCTGTCGCCCATGGCATTCAGTAGTTCGTCTTTGTTCTCCACATGCCAGTACAGCGCCATCGGTGAGACGTCGAGTGCGTCGGCGAGCCGCCGGAAGCTGAGTCCGTCGATGCCGCGGCGGTAGGCCAGGTCGAGCGCGGCTTCTATCACGGCGTCGCGGCTGAGGCGTTGCCTGTTGAGTTTCTCACGTCCGGCCATCGCCCAACTATACGCATGTACAAGCGAGTGTTAGCGTGCCCCTACGCTTTACGAGTCCAATGGGGGTCTCCGGAGAGATGACTATGAATACGCGAACGGCCCTGCGTCCCTACGATGTGGTGTTGGTCGGCGGCGGGATCATGAGCGCCACCCTCGGTATCCTGCTCAAACACGTGGAGCCGACCTGGTCGATTGCGGTGTACGAGCGACTTCCCGAGCTCGCGGCGGAGGCTTCGGCCCCCTGGCATAATGCCGGTACGGGGCATTCCGGACTGTGCGAACTCAACTACACGAGCGAAACCGCGGACGGCGGTATCGATATCGCCAAGGCCGTCGCTGTCAATGAGCATTTCCAGCAGAGCCGGCAATTGTGGGCTTCCCTGGTGGAGGCCGAAATCCTCGGCAAGCCGGACACTTTCATCAATCCGGTTCCGCATATGACCCTGGTGCACGGCACCGACGATGTGGACCATCTGCGCCGCAGGCACGAAACCCTTTCCGCGCACCCGCTTTTCAGCGCCATGCGGTTCAGTACCGAATCCAAACTCATCGAGGGCTGGGCGCCACTGCTCACCGAACGCCGCGGCCTGTACGAGCCGTTCGCCGCGACCCGTGATGTCACCGGCAGTGATGTCGATTTCGGTTCGCTGACCCGGCAGCTGTTCGCGCACCTGGAGGCCTCGGGCGTGGAGATCCACCGCCGCTGCGAGGTGCGCGGTATGCGCAAGAACAATGATGGCTCTTGGCAATTGCGTATTCACCAGTTCACCGACAATGACCGTCTCACCCGCTGGGTGGATTCCCGTTTCGTCTTCGCGGGTGCGGGTGGCTGGGCGTTGAAACTGCTGCAGAATGCCGGGCTGCCGCAGGTGCAGGGCTACGGCTTGCTACCGGTGAGCGGTCGCTTCCTGCGCTGCGACAATCCGGCGATCGTGGAGCGGCACGATGCCAAGGTGTACGGCAAGGCCAAGGTCGGCGCACCGCCGATGTCCATGCCGCACTTGGATACTCGCGTGGTCGACGGTAAACGTGCCCTGCTGTTCGGCCCGTATCCCGGCGCGAATCCCAAGTTCCTCAAACAGGGCTCGGTGCTGGATGCCCCGGCTTCGCTGCGCTCGCACAATGTGGGTCCGCTGGCGTCGATGATCAAGGAAAATCCGGGACTGATCTGGTTGCTGCTGTCCCAGGTGACCGCCACCCGGGGTCGCAAGATGTCGGCGCTGCGCGAATTCGCGCCCGCCGCCGCGCCCGGTGACTGGTCCCTGATCTCGGCCGGGCAGCGCGCCCAGATCGTGAAGCGGGATGCGAGCGGCCGGGGCGCACTGCAATTCGGTACGGAGGTGGTGGCCTCCTCGGACGGCACCATCGCGGCGGTGCTCGGCGCGTCCCCGGGCGCGTCCACCGCACCCGCCATCCTGCTGGATGTGCTGGAGCGCTGCTTCCCGCGCTATCGCGGCCTGTGGGCCGAGCCGCTGCGCGAGTTGATTCCCACGCTCGGCCTGAGCCTGGCCACCGATATGCGCCTGGCCCGGCAGACCATGTCGCGCACCGCGGAGATCCTGGGTCTGGTGGCTCCGGACAATCTGTCCTGACAGCAAGCGGACATGGACAAGGCACCGCCGCGCCCGGTATGAAATTGGAACAGGTTTCAATTTTCGGTCAGGAGATGCGATGGACAGCGCCACCATGGGCGATATGGTGATGGCGGGCTTCAAGAAGCTGGGCTTCATCCAATTCACCGGTATCGAGGGGGTGGAGTTCGCGAGCGGCCGCAATGTGGTGAGCATGGCCCCGAAGCCCGAGCACCTCAACCACAATGGCGATATCCACGCCGCGCTGCTCTACGGCCTGGCGGAGACCGCCGCCATGGGCGTGGCCATTTCGGGCATCGTGGATCTGATGGCCGATATCTTCATCGTCGCGCGCGACGGGCGCATCACCTACCTGGCACGCGCCAAGGGTGAGCTCGGCCCGTTCACCGCGACTGCGGAGCTGTCCGAAGAGCTGGTCGCCAAGACGCGAGCGAATATCAAGTCCCACACCGAAATCGAATTCGAGGCTCCGGTCACCATCACCGACAGCACCGGAAAGGCCGTGGCCGCAGCGGCTTTCACCGCGGTGATCCGGCCGCGCCGGAAGTAGTCCGGACAGCGGACGGCCCGGCGCACGCGTGCCGGGCCGTTCCGGTGCGCCGGTTCAGCGCTCGCTGTCCAGCATGGCCAGCTGTGCGTCGGCATAGCGGCCACCCGCGACCTGATCGGCGGGGACGGCGGCCTCGATGGCGGCCAGCTCCGCTTCGGACAGCTGAATGTCCAGCGCTGCAAGGGCTTCCGCCCAGCGTTCCGGACGCCGCGCGCCGATGATCGGCACGACGTCCGCACCCCGCGACAGCACCCAGGCGATGGCCAGCTGCGCCACACTCACCTGATGTTCGGCCGCGATGACGGCGAGAGCGTCCACCAGGCGCAGGTTGGCGGTGAGGTTCTCGCCCTGGAAGCGCGGGCTGTGCGCGCGGAAGTCGGTGGGCGCGAATTGCGCTCCGCTACGCAGTGAATCGCTGAGCAGCCCGCGCGAGAGCACCCCGTACGCGGTGATACCGATGCCGAGTTCCCGTGCGGTGGGCAGGATTTCGGCTTCGATCCCGCGCGAGATGAGCGAGTACTCGATCTGCAGATCGACGATCGGATGCACGGCGGCGGCCCGGCGCAGCGTCTCCGCGCCGACCTCGGAGAGTCCGATATGCCGTATGTACCCGGCCTCGACCAGCGCCGCCAGCCCGCCCATGGTCTCCTCGATCGGCACATTCGGGTCCAGCCGCGCGGGCCGGTAGATATCGATGTAGTCGGTGCCGAGCCGTTGCATCGAGTAGGCCAGGAAATTGCGGGTGGCGGCGGGCCGCGTATCGACGCCGCCGAATTCCCCGCCGGGTCCGCGCAGCGCCCCGTACTTCACGCTGAGCAGCACATCCTCCCGCTTGCGTTCGGTGAGCGCCTGCCGGATGAGCAGTTCGTTGTGGCCCATGCCGTAGAAGTCGCCGGTGTCGATGAGGTTCGCGCCGGAGTCGATGGCCGCGTGCACGGTCGCGATGGAGGTCTGCTCATCGCTGGTTCCGTACATACCGGACATTCCCATGGCCCCGAGGCCGATACGGGAGACGGCGGGCCCGGTCTTGCCGAGCTGGACGGTGTGCAGGTTCTTCGTCATGGTTACAAGCCTGCGCGCTGTAGCCGGGGATCGGGAGAGGACCGCTTATCCAGGGATCGCCGATCCCTGGTCGGGCGGTCGGCGCGGGTGCCCGGGTGGCCTTCCGGTCGGGCCGGTGGGCGGTGCGCACCTATCGATCCAGGCCCGTCGCACCAGACGGGGACCGGTAGTACCTGGCTAGCGGAGCCCGCGCGCGCGAGAGTGGTGGAGTGAACCGCGACGAATTGGCCGACTTCCTGCGCCGCCATCGGGAGGCCCTGCAACCTGCCGCTGTCGGGTTGCCGCCGGGCGCGCGCCGGCGCACTCCCGGCCTGCGCCGCGACGAGGTCGCCATGCTCGCGGGCATGTCCACCGACTACTACACCCGCCTGGAGCAGGCGCGCGGCCCACGCCCGTCCACCCAGGTGCTGGCCGCGCTGGCGCGGGCGCTGCGTTTCACCGACAACGAACGCGATCACCTCTACCACCTGGCCGGGCAGCAGCCGCCCGCGCGCGGCGGTGATACCCATGTCGGCCCCGGCATTCTGCACGTGCTCACCAAACTCGACGACACCCCGGCCTGCGTCATCTCCGATCTCGGTGAGGTCCTGGTGCAGAACCGCATGCATACGCTGGTCTCCGGCGATTTCTCGCAGCGCCGCGGCCTGGACCGCTGTATACCGTGGCTCTGGTTCACCGCCCCGCACGACCGGGAACGCTTCCTCCCCGAGGACCGGGACGGCCTCGCCCGCCACCATGTGGCCGGTTTACGCGCCACCGCCGCGGCCCGCTCCGGTGATGCCGATGTGACCGACCTGGTCGCCCGATTGCGTTCCGCCAGTACCGAATTCGAGGCACTCTGGAGTGAGCACGAGGTCCGCGCCCACGCCGGTCACAACAAGCGCATGCTGCACCCCGAGGTGGGCCTGCTGGAACTGGTCTGCGAGCCCCTGCTCACCCCCAGCGCCACCCGTCAACTCCTGATCTACTACCCGAAGTCCGGCACCGACACCCAGGAGAAATTGGACCTACTCCGCGTGATAGGCACCCAATCCCTCACCCTCTGAAGGGTTTTCGCGGTCAGTCGTGCGGTACGCCGCAGCGGCGTTTGCGGGGCTTCAGGTGTAGTGGGGGGAGTGGCGGGGCGGGGATGCGCTGGTCCGGGGTGTGGCCGGCGATATCGGGGAAGCGGGTGAGATCGTGTGCCTCCCAATCGTTTCGGGCCGCCTCGATCTCCTCGTGACTGCGCGTCACGAAGTTCCACCACATGACCAGGTCCTCGTCGAACGGTTCGCCGCCGACCAGGAGGGCGTGCGCGCCCGTAGTGCTGGTGAGCGCGAGTTCGGCGCGGTCGCTGCCCAGGTAGAGCAGGCTGCCGGGGGCGGCGGTATTGCCGTCGGCGGTGAGTTCGCCCTCGATCACCAGGATGGCGTGCTCGAAGTCGGGGTTCAGCGGGAGTGTCAGCTCGGCTCCGGCGTCCACGCGTAGATCCGCGCCGACGATCGGGGTGTAGGCGGTGGCCGGTGAGGTCTGCCCGTCGAGTGAACCGATCAGGACGATGCCGTGCAAGCCGTCCCGCTCGAACTCCGGCAGTTCCCGATGCTGTTCGAAATGCGGTGCGATGGCGGCGGTTTCGCCGGGCAGCGCGATCCACAATTGCAGTCCGGCCCCGGATTCGTGGCCCGTCACCCGGTACTCCGAATGCGCGATACCCCGCCCCGAGGTCATGATGTTCAACTGCCCCGGCCAGATCTCCACATCCGAGCCGACACTGTCGCGATGCCGGATGCGCCCGTTCAAAGGCCAAGTGACGGTTTGCAATCCGATATGCGGATGCGGATCGATATCGTGCCCTTCGGGATTGGCCGCCGAGCCGGAACCGAAGTTGTCCAGGAAGCACCACGCGCCGACGGTGGGCAGATCGCGCTGTGGCAGCGACCGGAAGACGGTCACGCCGCGCACACCGCCCAGCGGCACCTCACGGGAGGGGAAGTACTCCGCACGCGGTCCGGGCCGTCCGGAGGCTTCGCACAGCGCCTCTTCCGGATTCGGCTCCAGATCGCTCATCGCTTGATCCCCTTGCCGAGCACGTGTTCCTCGTAATCGGGGTGCTTGTCCAGCCAGGCTTTGATGAACGGGCAGCGCGGCACGATGACCCGTCCGCGCGCGATCACATCCTCGACGGCCTGGCGGGCGAGCGCACTGCCCAATCCCTTACCGCCGAAGGCTTTGT
Source organism: Nocardia sp. SYP-A9097 (assembly GCF_009649815.1). Classification (GTDB taxonomy): domain Bacteria; phylum Actinomycetota; class Actinomycetes; order Mycobacteriales; family Mycobacteriaceae; genus Nocardia. The sequence continues at coordinate 581,549 of NZ_WJIC01000002.1, read as the reverse complement.
CCACCTCGGTGTGGATGAAGGTGGTGTCATTGTCGCGCTCGCGGTATTCGGTGAACCCGGCGAGCGTGTTGCCGTACCAGATTTCATAGCGGTGTTGCGCGGCATTGCGGACGACGGTCGCCGCCACGGTTTGTTCGCTCATTGTTCAGTTCTCCTTCCGCACCCGCACGGGATGTCCACTCATGATCGAGACGCGATTGAACGCGCCGATGGTGGTCGCGGCCCAGATCAGCACAGACATCTGGTCATCCGACAAATGTTGCCGCGCAGCAGCATACTCACGCTGGATGCGGTGTTCGTCCGGCAGCGCGGTGACGGTTTCGGCGACGATCAGGGCGGCCCGCTCCTGCTCCGAGTACAGCTGTGGACTGCGCTGCCAGGCATCCAGTACCGCGAGTTGCTGGGTGCTCACACCGGCGTCCCGGGCGGCCCGGAAGTGCACGTCCAGGCAGTAGGCGCAGCCATTGAGCTGGGAGACGCGCACGTTCACCAGCTCCAGCACCGCCCGCCCCAAATCGACTGCGGCAGCGGCGTTTCGGACCGCGGTGGCGACACTGTTGAGCGCGTGGAAGACCTCGGGTGTCTGCTTGTCCATCCAGACACGGTCATGGGATACGAGCGACTGCATAGTGGAGGCATAGTAAGCCGCGAAAGTGAAACGTGCCCTCCGGTTTGCCGAGTGCGGCATGTTTTCTGAATCGAACCGTGTTCGGAATATCGGGCGGGATGCGGCGGTTGGCAACCCAGCAGTATGTCGATCACGAATCTCGGAGCGGCCATGAGCGCAACAGCGACCGACGGTGCCCGCGTGCGCACCCGGGTACAGATTCCGCTGACCTTCGCCGACGGTTATGCCACCACCGCCCAGGCCGTCACCTTCGACGGCCTGGCCGACGGGCGCGAACACGTCGCGCTGGTCCTCGGCGAACCCGGCGACAACCCACTGGTACGACTGCACTCGGAGTGCCTCACCGGCGATGTCTTCGGCTCCGCGCGCTGTGACTGCGGCCCGCAACTGCGCGAGGCCGTGCAGTTGATCAGCGCGACCGGTGGCATCCTGCTGTATCTGCGCCAGGAGGGCCGCGATATCGGCCTCTACAACAAGCTCGACGCCTACGCCCTACAGGACGGCGGCCTCGACACCTACCAGGCCAATGCCGCCCTCGGCCTGCCCGAGGACGCCCGCGACTACACCGCCGCCGCGCAGATGCTCACCGCGCTCGGCGTGGACGAACTGGACCTGCTCACCAACAATCCCGAAAAGGCGCGCCAGCTCACCGAACTCGGCGTCCGGGTGCGCACGATCGTCCCCACCGGCGTGCACGCCACCCCCGACAACCTCCGCTACCTGCGCGCCAAGGTCGAACACACCGGCCACACCATCAGCCTCGCGGGCTGAGCGGGTGCCGCGACAGCGCGTGCGAAAGGGATTGCGGCGCTACGGTTTCACCACCGTGCGCCAGTCCGTGGCGTTCGGATCGCCTTCGTAGTGCGCGATCTTGCAGTCGAGGACGGCGATGGTCTGCTCAAGTTCCTTGATCTGCGCGAGCGCCTCCGCGCGGGTGTGATAGAACATCTCCAGCCGCTCCGGGTAGGTGTGGTCCCCGGCGCGCACGAGTTCGGCGTAGCGCACCATATCGGCCACGGACATGCCGGTGAGCCGCAGTTTTCCGATGAGGGTCAGCCAGTCCAGGTCGCGATCGCAGAACCGCCGCTGCCCGGCATGATCGCGGCCGACATAGTTGAGCAGGCCGATGCGCTCGTACCAGCGCAAGGTGTCCCGGGTGAGCCCGCTGCGCTCGGAAACCTCACCGATCGAATACCGCGGCCGCTCGTACTCGGCGCTCCGCTGCGCCGATACCGCGGCGGTCGCCGCCTGTACTGATATCGCTGTGCCCACGGCCCCGCCCTCTCTGTGCTGCAGCACCGCCCGGCGCATGACCGCCGGGCCCGCTCTTCCAACCCTCGACGCTAGTGACTTGGAGTGCACTCCAAGCAAGTCTCATTCTGCCGAATACGAGCGTGGCTCGCAGGGTGGCCGGTCGTCCCGTCGCGCACTGTTCCGGCGTGCCGGGGTGCGAGGTCTCCTTCAGCCATGAATCGTCCGCCGGACGCGCCTACTCTGGGGGCATGGCAAAAGAGATTGATCGGTCGCGCGCGAAGTCGGCGCTGGAGACCGTGAAGGAACAGCCGGTCATCGCCGCTATCGCCGCCTTGCCGGTGCTGGTGGTGTTCGGCGTGGTGTGGGCGCTCACCGGCTTCTTCTGGGCGCTGCTCCTACTACTCGTGGTCGGTGGCGTCGTCGTATGGCGCGGAAAGTTGCTGGGCTAGACCCGAATTCCGGCGCGGGCCGATACGCCCCGTGGAATCCGGTACCCCCGCGTGCGGCTAGCGCGGTACGTGGAAGTGGGTCAGTTCGCCCGTGCCCGGGTCGAGGTCCACCCAGGGGCGGTCGAATTCCAGGACGGCGAGCGCCGAGGTTGGGAATTTCGTGCTGAGTTCGTCCGCCGCCGCCGAATCCCGATTGGCGGCCAATTCCCATGCGGTCCAAGGCATTCCGGGAGAGTGGCCGATCATCAGCAGCGTCCGCACCGAATCGCCGGCCTGGCGCGCCAATTCGATGAGCGCGTGCGGTGACGCCTCGTACATGGACTTCTCGTACGAGACCGGTGCGGTGATACCGGTGGCCGCGAGTGTTTCGCGGGTCCGGGTGGCGGTGGAGCAGAGCACCGCGTCGATGGGCGGCTGGGTGGTGCGCAGCCAGTCCCCGGCGAGTCCGGCCTCGCGCAGTCCGCGCGGCGCGATCGGCCGTTCATGGTCCGCCACGCCGTCCGGGTAGCCGGATTTGCCGTGGCGCATCAAGATGAGAGTCCGAGCCATCTGCACTACGTTATGCTGCACCGCTCCACCTGCCGAGACTGGTCTCACATCAACCGATCCCGCTCCCGGCAGGAGACGCCTCTCACACTCGAGGCACACTGAAAGGTGCTGCCACACCTGCCTGCTGTGAGGTGCCGGAGCGCCGATATATTAGAACGTGTTCTACCGCCCTGCTCGAACCCCGAGCGGAGTAGCACCACGCGACTGTTTCGAGGATCTGCGAGATATGGCCTATGTGATCACGCAGCGTTGTTGCAACGACGCCAGCTGCGTTCCCGAGTGTCCGGTCGATTGCATTCGTCCCACCCCAGAGCAACGCGAGTTCGCCACGACCGAGCAGCTCTACATCGACCCCGATACCTGCATCGACTGCGGCGCCTGCGTCGATGCCTGTCCGGTTGACGCGATCTTCTCCGAGGATGATCTGCTGGCGTCGCTGGCGCGGTTCAAGGACATCAATGCCGAGTACTTCGTCCGGCATCCGCTCGAATCCAACTTCGAACCGCTGGTACCGCCCACCCGCGCGCCCAAAGAGCTCGGCACGCTCCGCGTCGCCATCATCGGCGCCGGCCCGGCGGCCTGCTACGCCGCCGAGGAGCTACTGCGCCGCGCCGATGTGGAGGTGGAGCTGTTCGATCGGCTACCCACCCCCTACGGCCTGGTGCGCGCCGGTGTCGCCCCGGATCATCCGGGCACCAAGGGGGTCTCGAGCCTGTTCGAGTCGGCGTTCCGCCGCGACGCGCTGCAGTATCGGCTCAATGTCGAGGTGGGCAACCACATTTCGCATGCGGAGCTGCTCGCGCACCACCACGCGGTGCTCTACGCGCACGGTGCTTCGACCGACCGCAAACTCGACATCCCGGGTGAGGACCTGCCCGGCAGTATCTCCGCCACCGAGTTCGTGGCCTGGTACAACGGGCATCCGGACTTCGCGGACCGCGAATTCGATCTCTCGGGTGAGCGGGCCGTGATCGTCGGCAACGGCAATGTGGCCCTGGATGTGGCGCGTGTGCTGACCGTCGATCCGGACGAGCTGGCCAAGACCGATATCGCCGATCACGCCCTGGACGCGCTGCGCCGCAGCAATATTCAGGAGGTCGTGGTGCTCGGCCGTCGTGGCCCGCTGCAGGCGGCGTACACCTCGTCGGAGTTCCTGGCGCTCGGGCACCTCAAGGGCGTCGACGTCATTGTCGATCCGGCCGAGCTGGAGCTCGATCCGGCCAGCCGGGCCGAGCTGGACGATCCGGAGTTGGAGCCGTCGCTGGAGCTCAAGTACACCCTCGCCAAGGAGTACGCGGCCACCACGCCGAAGCCGGGCAATAAGCGAATCGTCTTCCGCTACCAGGTCTCTCCCACCGCCATCACCGGCGACGGCAAGGTCGAGACGGTCGAGTACGTGCACAACGAACTCGTCGGTGAGAACGGCCGTATTCTGGCCCGTGCCTCGGATCGCACCGGCAGCCTGGACGCCACCCTGGTGTTGCGCTCCATCGGCTACCGCGGTCAGCCCATCGCCGATATCCCGTTCGACGAGAACAAGGGTGTCATTCCGAACGCGCAGGGCCGGGTAGTGGATGCCGAGGGCAATCCGGTGCGGGGCGTCTATGTCTCGGGTTGGATCAAGCGTGGTCCGCGCGGTGTGATCGGCTCCAATCGCGTCGATTCGCAGGAGACCGTCGACCACCTCATCGACGACTTCATCAATGGCAAACTCGCTGCCCCGCAGGCGGATCGGGCCGCGCTCGACGCGCTGCTGTCCGAGCGCCAGCCGGATATGGTCGGCCGCGAGGGCTGGAAGGCCATCGATCAGGCCGAGCGCACCGCGGGCAAGGCGGCGGGCCGTCCGCGCGTGAAGTTCACCAGCCTGGAGGACCTCCTCAAGGCCGCCAAGGGATAACGCGTCCCGGCAGCGCGAACGAAGTGTGGCCCACCCGATTCGGGTGGGCCACACTCGTTTTCGGCCGCGTACTAGTCGGCGAGCAGGTTGATCAGCAGCCCGTCCTTGGCGCACATGGACGGCACCTGTGCGTCGGGCTGGGCATTGCAGCTCCAGCCGTTGACGGTGGCGACATCGGAATCGCTGATCGTCTGCACGTATTGCGTTGCGACATTGATGGCTTCGGTGCAGCCCACCCGACCGGCGGGGGTACCGACGGCGATGACGGTGCGGGTACCGCCGCCCGCATCGGTGACGGTTCCGCAGTCGGAATTGTCGATCGGGGCCGCACCAGTGGTGGTCGGCGGGACGGTGGTGGTGGGCAACGGCGTCGGAGGTACCGATGGCCGGGTCGGGTTGGGCGACAGGGTCGAACTCACCGGCGGCGGTGTCGGCTGTCCCGTGGTGGTGGCCGCCGCAGTGGTCGGCTTCGCGGCCGCGGTCGTGCTCTTCGCCGAGTCCGAGGAGCTACCGCAGGCGACCAGCCCGGTGATCAGCAGCGGTGTCACGGCGAGCAGCGCGAAACTCACAGGCTTCATGTCGGCGATCTCCTCATCTCGATCACCGCGTGGCGATCGGCCTGGGGAGAGTGTGTCAGGCAAACATTCAGCGATCGATATTTTCGCCGGGAATGTCCGGCGAACAAGCGATTTCGGCCGCACCCCTCACTCGGCGGGCAGCGGTCCGATCCGCACCGTGGTGGTGGTGATCCCGCCGACCACGAACCACAGCCGCAGCACCGGATGCCCGGTCCGGTCACCTGGCTCGTACCGGCTGCGCACGCTCACATGCTGACGCGCCAGCACCGGCGCGAGATACTCGATGACCGCCCGGTGCGGTCCGGCCACCAGCTTCGGATAATCCACCAGATACTGCTCCACGGCCTGCCAGTACGCGGCATTGTTCACATGGTTGTACTGGTCGATATCGGTGGCGCGCACCGGATAGGTCAGATCCGTATCCTGTTCCGGCGGTGTGTGATCGGTGAGCCAGGGCCGCCAGCGCAGCCGATGCTCACTGGTGGTGCGGGCGAGCTCGGCCAGCCCCTCGTCACTGATCCGGGTCGGCATATTGGTGAACTCGTTGATATTGATCCAGAAGCCCTCGGTCTCGATGAGACCGCCGTTCTCGCTGGTGACCCGCACCCGCATATTCGTCCACCGGGTCGACATGGCCGAACACCAGCGGGTCAACTCCACCCGGTCCGGCCAGTGGATCGGCCGGACCACGTCCACCACCGTGCGCCGCACGATCCAGGCCGGATCGGTGCGGTGGAAGAAACCGGAATGCATTTCCTCCCAGGCAATGTCCTGCAAATAACGGGCTACGGCATCGAAACGTAGCCGCTGATAGGGATCCACGTCGCCAGCCCGGACAGGCCACGCCGAGGCGAAGCCCATGCCCTCCTCGGGAAGCGGGGCGAGTGGCTGATCGACTGACACTTGGTGCTCCTCGCGCTGCACGGTGTGCCGCGTTTCGTGCGGTGCTTGCTCGACATGACTTTACGGGGCGTGCGTCACACACTCGCGTCGAGTCGTCTGTACTCCTATCACTCGAGGCTCGCGGGCCGTAGCCTTTTCCTGGGGCAGGGACCTACACAGGGGAGACGGCTCAGTGGCCGCAGGAGACAGGGCCGGTCAACGGTTCGGACAATATGAGCTGCGCCGACTGCTCGGCGTCGGCGGAATGGGCGAGGTCTACGAGGCGTACGACACCGTGCGCGAACGCACGGTCGCCATCAAGCTCCTCGATGTGGAACTGGCCAAATCGCCCACCTATGTGGAGCGATTCCGGCGCGAATCGCATACCGCCGCACGCCTGCAGGAGCCGCACGTCATTCCGGTGCACGACTGGGGTGAGGTGGACGGGGTCCTGTTCATCGATATGCGCCTGGTGGCCGGACGGGATCTGAAGGCATACCTCTCCGCCGAGGGACCGATGCCGCCGCAGCATTCGGTCGGCGTTGTCGAACAGATCGGCGCGGCCCTGGACGCCGCGCACGCGATCGGCCTGGTGCACCGCGATATCAAACCCGCGAACATTCTGCTCACCGGTGAACTCTTCGCGTACCTGGTGGATTTCGGTATCGCACACGCGGAATCCGATGTGCAGTTGACCAGTATGGGCAGCGCCATCGGGTCCTTCGCGTATATGGCACCCGAACGATTCGAACACGACACCGCCGTCTCGGCGAGCGCGGATATCTACGCACTGGGCTGTGTGCTGTACGAAAGTCTCACCGGCGAAATACCTTTCAAGACCGACAGCAATCTGGCCACCATTCGCGCCCATATGATGGCCCCGCCGCCGCGACCCAGCGTGCGCACCGGCGTGCCCGCCGGCTTCGACCAGGTCATCGCGACCGCCATGGCAAAGGAACCGGCCCGCCGGTACGCCTCCGCCGGGCAATTGGCCCGCGCCGCCCGCGCCGCACTGCTGCCCGCCGACAGTCAGGTCACCCGCACCTCGGTCGGACCGGCCATGGTGGTTCCCCCTGCCGCGCAGACCTTTCCGCCCCGGTATCCGCAGACCTCCGGACCGGTCGACCTCCGCGATCAATTCTCCGGCCGGGTGGGTCACGCCTCCGGACCGGTGGCGTACCTCGACCACTCCGCCGGCCAGGCCGGCTATGGCGGGCATCCCTCGGGCCCGGTCGACTATCAGGCTTCGCAGCCCACGCGATTCGGCATTCCGATCACACCGCAGCGTGAACATCCCTCCGCACCATTGCCTTTGCCGCCGCCGCAGCGCAACACGCTGCCGATGGTGGTCGGCGCGCTCATTGCCGTGGTGCTGCTGCTCGGCGGCATTCTGGGCTGGTTGCTGTTGTCCGGCAAGGACAATGGGGGTACGGGGACGCCGGTCACCGCGTCCGGCATCCAGACCACAAGTAATCCCACCGCGTCCGGCAACACCACCTCCGCCGTGACGACCGTGCGCACCACTGCGGCGCTGTCCCCGCTCATAGGTTCCGTATCCGGTACGGACGCACAGGGTTTCGCGGGCAATCCGCGCTGCGATGCCGACAATCCCGCCTACGCGATCGGCCGCACCGCCGCCTCACGCGTGCTGATCTGCCGCACCGGGGTCGGCCGCTACTACTACAAGGGCGTCCGCATCAGCGACGGTGCCGGCATCGAACTCGACGATCCGGTCCCCGACGGTTCCGGCGGCTTCAGCGTCACCAATCCCGCCGACGGCACCCGGTACCGCATCACCGCCGCCGCCCTCACCATCGCCAAGGGTGGCACTGTGCTTGCCAACGAAACCATGATCGAATACGCCCACCGCTGACCGGTACCGCACGCGGACGGTGACACGCCGTGTGCGCATGGGTTACGTTCGGATCGGTGTCCAACGGTGGATTGATCGGAGATATGGCATGCGCGCAGCTGTGGTGAGCAAGCTGGAGGGCCCCGAGAGCATCGAATTGCTCGATATGCCCGAACCCACCGCCTACCCCGGCGGGGTGGTCATCGAGGTGCACGCCGCCGGTATCGCCTTCCCGGATGTACTCATGACCCGCGGGCTGTACCAGATGAAGCCGCAGCTGCCGTACATCGTCGGCTGCGAGGTCGCGGGCATTGTGCGCGAGGCCCCCGAGGGCGCGCATGTGCAAGCCGGTGACCGCGTGGTCGCGCTGACCCTGCTCGGCAATGCCGCCGCCGAATTGGCCGTCACGCCCGCCGAAATGGTGTTCGAACTGCCTGACAATGTCTCCCTGGAGGCCGGTGCGGGCGTGCTGTTCAACGATCTGACCGTGCACTTCTGCTTGACCAAGCGTGGCCGCCTGGCACCGGGTGAGACCGTGCTGGTGCACGGCGCGGCGGGTGGCATCGGCACCTCCACCCTGCGCATGGCGGGGGCGCTCGGCGCGGGCCGCGTCATCGCGGTGGTGAGTACCGAGGAGAAGGCCGAGGTCGCCCGCGCGAACGGCGCGACCGATGTGGTGCTCACCGATGGCTGGCTCGCCGCGGTCAAGGAAATCACCGATGGGCGTGGCGTGGACATCGTGCTGGATCCCGTTGGCGGCGACCGCTTCACGGACAGCATTCGTTCGCTGGCCTCGGGTGGCCGGGTACTCGTGGTCGGCTTCACCGCCGGCGATATCCCGACCGTGAAGGTGAATCGCCTGCTGCTCAAGAACGTCGAGGTGATCGGCGCGGCCTGGGGCGAATGGGTGATGACGCATCCCGGATATCTGAAGGAGCAGTGGGCCGAGATCGCGCCGCTGCTCGCCAATGGTGATATCGCTCCGCCGGATCCGGTGCTGTACAGCCTGGCGCACACCGCCGAGGCGGTCTCGGCGCTGGACAAGCGCACCGCCACCGGCAAGGTCGTGGTCACCCTTCGCTGACCGGTGCCATCCCGTCACGTGGACGCCGGAATCGCACTTCTAACGGCCACGGCTAGTTGGGCACCTACCGCTCAACGGATGCCCTGTAATGCCGAATTGAGTGTGGTGGATCGAGGCTCGACAACAATCGAACCCTTCTGCGCCAGTTGCCAGCCCGGTTCATGTGTCAGAGGTTGTCGATCGCGGTACTTAGATCATCGCCGTAGCTCGACCAACACAGAATAGGTTCGTCCGGAGTGGCTCGTTGGCCCATGTACCACTCACCGTCATCGACGCAACGTGCGAGGTACAGACCGGAGAAGTCCACGATGAGGTCGATATTCAAGGGGACGCTCTGGTCAGGTTCGTTGGGGGCTAGATACACCGGCGTGCTTGGGTCCAGCAATCGCGCGGCGCCATCCCGCGAACGTCGCCGCACATCTCCAATGGTCCAGCCATCTGGAAGTGGCGTGTTGTCGTCGACGTTCTCCGTACTCACCATGAACATCCTGTCATGCCACATACCGCGCTGACCGAACCGGCCAACCCGGGGCATCGGAAGATCGACGGGCAGAGCGTCGTATGGCCGGCGGCAGTGTTCGCTCATGCTGATGTGAGATGAGTTGTGGTACAGGCCATCCGGAATGTTGTGAGGTATGCCTTAGCTTGGTGAAAGACACCGCCTCATGTCACGTGGACGCCGGAATCACACTTCTAACGGCCACGGCTAGTTGGGCACCTACCGCTCAACGGATGCCCTGTAATGCCGATGTCAGTGCCTTGACGGCACAGCGCAACCTTCATGACACAGGGGCGTCTTCGTGCGCATGTGCAAAGGTGATCGGCGACCTCGAAGCGGGCGTGTGAGCGCGACGCCGGACTATGGGCAACCGCTCAGATCGATGTCGAGTCGTGCAGATCTTCGACCCGGACAGGTTCATGGTTAACGAAAACCACTGCCACGCCGTAGGGTTCGCAGATCGGCAATCCGCCCTCGACGAAGCGCAGGAGCCATTCGATGCTGTCGTAGAAGTTGAGCTGGGGGCGGTCGACCGGGAACGTCGTAGGATCGAACCGCTCGAATCGACGCACGCCCGCGGGTGTCGAACCGAAGGACGCGGGGTCGGCGATCAGCTCGGTGTGAAGGAATCGCAGGCCGAGTAGCAGGTAATGGTCCATGTCGCCCAGCACCGTCGCGATCAGCGCCGAATCGGCGGACCGCCCCTCTGGGAGAAGTACATTCACCTCGACCGGATCGTCGAACAGACTGCTGCTGATCGCGGCCGGTGGAGACCAGATGCTCTCGCCTTCGGGCCCTGGTTGAGCTGTGAACGGTCCGAAGCCTGCGATGAACACGACGCCATCATAGGGACCGCGCGAGGTGGACTGGCCTACTGCACAGAATGTCCTCTCCTGCTGCATACCGCGCTGACCGAACCGGCCAACCCGGGGCATCGGAAGATCGACGGGCAGAGCGTCGTGTGGCCGGCGGCAGTGTTCGCTCATGCTGATGTGAGATGAGTTGTGGTACAGGCCATCCGGAATGTTGTGAGGTATGCCTTAGCTTGGTGAAAGATACCGCCTCATGTAGCGTGGACGAATTGTGAAGCTCTCCAATCAGGTTCTGAATCGTACGTTGCTCGCGCGACAGCACCTGCTGGAGCGCAGCACGCGCACCGCGCCGCAACTCTGCGATCACCTGATCGGATTGCAGGCGCAGGACATGCTGCCGCTGTTCATCGCATTGTGGAGTCGCACAGTCGATTTCGACCCGGCCGTGGTGTCGGTGGCACTGGATAACCGGTCACTGGTGCGAATCACCTTGATGCGCGGCACCATTCACCTGGTCACCCCGGCGGACGCCTTGTGTATCGCGCCGCATATCCAGCCGGAGCTCGAAAAGATCCCGTTCCGTAAGGGATTCAACTTCGGCGCCATGGTCGGCCTGGATCCGGACGAGGTGCGCGCCCACGGCGAACAGGTGCTCGGCGACGAACCCATGTCCGCCGCCGATATGCGCGCCCGGGCCGCGGCGCTCTACCCCGACCGCGATCCGGGCGCGGTGCTACAGACCTGGCTCTACCAGCTCCCCGTCCTGCAAACCCCGCCGCGCGGGCGCTGGCGGGACAGCAGCCGCCCGGTGTGGTCGCGTGTGGAACCCTGGCTCGGCACGGGTCTCGACCACGACTACCCGCTCGAAGAACTACTGCTCCGCTACCTGCGCGCCTTCGGCCCCGCCACCACCATGGACATGCAGACCTGGTCCAAACTCACCGGCATGAAAGCCGCCGTCGCGAAACTCGGCGACCGCGTCCGCACCTACACCGACGACCGCGGCCGCACCCTCTACGACGCCGCCGACGCCGAACTCGCCGACCCGGATCTGCCCGCCCCCGTCCGACTCCTGGGCTGGTACGACAATGTCCTGCTCTCCCACCAGGACCGCACCCGCATCATCCCCGACGGGTCCGCCCCACCCCTGCGCGCCTTCGCCTCCCAGGTCTCCGCCATCCTCGTCGACGGCTACCTCGCCGGCCTCTACAAGATCTTCCCCACCGCCGGCACCGCCCGCCTGCGCATCAGCCCCACCCGGGAATGGACCCGCGCCGAACGCACGGCAGTGGAAGCCGAAGCCCACGCCCTACTGGCCTTCGTGGAACCCGACCGCACCCCCACCGTCGAAATCCTCACTCCGGGAGCAGATCTCAAACCCTGACGGGTCGGCTCAGTGCGAATTCCGGTACGCCGGAGCCTTGCTCGACCCCGCCGGGGTGAGCGTCCGGAGCAGCGGGAGGGTGCGCTGCGGAACCACCGTCGACAGCACGATCACGCTGTGCGACCGCGAGATCGAGGAGCTGCGGTCGATGCTGAGCAGCACGCTCTGCAATCCGGCATGTGAATCCGCCCCGATCCGGCACAGCACATCACTGGAACCGGTGGTGGCGTACGCCTCCAGGACCCCGGGAATCGCTTCCAGATCCGCGGCCACCGCCTCCAGCGCACCCTGGGCGATTTCGAGCGTCACGAACGCCTGCACATCGAAACCCGCTGCGGTGACATCGATTTGCGGATCATAGGAGGCGATCACACCCGCCTCCTCCATGCGCGCGATACGGGATTGCACCGTCGCGCGCGCGACTCTGGTGCGCCGCGACAGCTCCAGAATCCCAGCCTTCTGGTACTCGTGCATTGCGGTCAGGATGGCCAGGTCGAGTTCGTCCAGCTTGGCCGGAGTGCGTGCCATGGCGGGACCTCCGCTTCGGGGTGATGAGGTATTCAAATTGTCCAGCACCAGCCCGGAAATGGTGGCGTAATCCGCCAGGGTGTCTACGAGAACTCGCCGATATTGCTCAGCAGACCCGCCCGGCGATTTGCTGGATACATGAGCATCGAGGTTGCTGGACAAGACACCGAAGATCTTCGCCGACTGGTGGGCCTGATCGATCATGACGCGGCCGCCGACCCCTTCCCCGTCATCGGCTGGGACGCCCTGGTCTGGACGGTCGGCAATGCCACCCAGACCGCCCACTTCCTGGAATCGGCCTTCGGTATGCGGCTGGAGGCGTACTCCGGCCCCGAAACCGGCAATCGCGACCACAAGTCCTACGTGCTGCGCAGTGGCGGCGCTCGTTTCGTGGTGTGCGGCGCGGTCGATCCACAGAGCCCACTGGTCGCCCATCACGATCGGCACGGCGACGGCGTCACCGATATCGCCCTCGAGGTCCCCGATGTGGACCGCTGTATCGCCTGGGCGCGTACACATGGCGCGACCATCCTGGTCGAACCACACGATGAGACAGACGATTTCGGCACCGTTCGCTCCGCCGCCATCGCCACCTACGGCGAAACCCGGCATTCACTCATCGACCGCTCCCGCTACGACGGCCCCTACCTGCCCGGATTCATCACTCGCCGTTCCCGATTCGAGCCGCGCACCGGTGCGCCCAAACGCCTCTTCCAGGCCATCGACCATGTGGTCGGCAATGTAGAGCTCGGGCAGATGGACGAATGGGTCGAGTTCTACCGCCGCGTCATGGGTTTCGAGAACATGGCCGAATTCGTCGGCGACGATATCGCCACCGAATACTCCGCGCTCATGAGCAAGGTCGTCGCCAATGGCAATCACCGCGTGAAATTCCCGCTCAACGAACCGGCGGTGAGCCGCAAGAAGTCTCAGATCGACGAGTATCTGGAGTTCTACCGCGGCCCCGGCGTCCAGCACATCGCGCTGGCCACCGGCGATATCCTCACCGCCGTCGACATCCTGCGCCGCGAGGGCGTCGAATTCCTGGACACCCCCGACACCTATTACCAAGACGCCGAACTCCGTTCGCGCATCGGCCACGTCCGCGTCCCGGTCGAGGAATTACAGAGCCGCGGCATCCTGGTCGACCGCGACGAGGACGGCTACCTGCTCCAAATCTTCTGCAAACCCATCACCGACCGCCCCACCGTCTTCTTCGAACTCATCGAACGCCACGGCTCCCTCGGCTTCGGCAAGGGCAATTTCAAGGCCCTTTTCCAAGCCATCGAACGCGAACAGGAGGCCCGCGGAAACCTGTGAGCGGTTGGGCGCCAACGGATCTGAAGTGGGATGAGCGCCGACCTGGGGAGGGATACCGCTGATGTGGACTCGCATCTGGATCGCATGGATCGCACTGATGCCGGCAATGTTGGTTACCGGTGCGGTGCTGATGTTCGCCACCGACGACAACGGCCATTGGGGTCGTCTGCTGTGTCAGATCGTCGTGGTGGCAACGCTGGGAGTCGGTTTCGTCCGGGAGCGCAGGCGCCGGGCGCAGCGATAGCGGCTGCCGCGCTGATCACGGCCGCGTCGCGCCCCACCGCGCACTCGTCGGTAGAGTCTGCGGCATGCGGATGACGTCGGCGATTGTCACGGGGCTGAGCCTCGCGCTGCTGCTGTCGGCCTGTGGGGGAAGCGGTGATTCGGACACCCCGAGCGGACCCTTGCGCCCACCCCCGAAGGTGGCGACACTGGGGCCGTTCGTGGGCGAATGCGGCCACCTCACCGACGATGAAGTGCGTGATCTCGGCGGACTGGGCACCGTGTCCCGGGCATTCAAGAACGCGGTCGGCTGCAATTGGCAGGCCGCCGGAATGAGCTCGGCCAGCGTCACTTTCGCCTCCTACCGGGGCAGTCCCATCGACCGCGAGAAGGCATGGGTGGCCAGCGTCGGCCGCAATCCGCAGACCATCGACGTCGGCGGTAAGAAGGGCTTCCAGGCCCTGGACCCGAGCGGCGGCGTCTGCGATCTCGCCGTACAACTCGATGACGACTTCTTCGAATGGTCCATGTCCTACGGCGCCTTCGGCCCGGGCAATATGGGCAATCCGTGCGACCGCACCCACAAGATGGCCGAACTGACCGTGCAGAGGCTCGGATGAACCCGCGCATTCGCGGTGGCGCGGCCGTGCTCGCGGTCCTCGCGCTGGGCACCGTGCTCACCGGTTGCGGCAATACCGTGCCCGGCACCGCACTGCCCGCGGGCGGCACCACCACCGACGGCGGTGGCAAGATCAATACCAAGTTCGACAAACTGCTCCGCGAGTGCGAGGTGGTCTCGCTCGACGACATCGGTAAGACCGTCGGCGAAGGCACCTACGTGAACCCCTCCTTCAACGGAGCGGTCTGTATGTGGGATCTGGACGGTGGTACCGCCGGAAGCGGCATGGTGACCCTCAGCTGGTACGAGGAGGGCTCGCTCGCCAATGAGAAATCCAATAACGACAAGCTCGGCTATGTGACCAACGACATAACCGTGCAGGGTCGGCGCTCGCTGGAGACCCATCGCCCCAATGACCCGGATTCGTGTGGTGTCAGCGCACCCGCCGCGGACACCGGGATCGTCGGCTGGTGGGTGAACTATCGCAGTGGTTCCAGTCATGGAGATCCGTGCGAAGCGGCCCGCAAGCTGGTGGAGTTGACTCTCAACCTTGCGCGATAACGGCTCTACCAGGTCCGGTTCGCGGACCCCTTTTTGCCCCCTGTAAAGGGTGCGGGTATCGTGGACCGCTGTGCCCGGAAGCATTCGGGCAGGTTTGTGTGCAGTACGTAGGCCAGCGAGAGCGGCTGACCGTTCCAGCGTGCCCGGATTTCGGACACCGCGCTGCTCATGACACGCCCGACCTCGTGGTGAGGAAATACTGCGGGAACTGGGCGAGAAGCTCGAATGACAAAGACATGAAGTTCCAGACACCTGGTTACTAATAAGGAAAGCCGGTCTATGCCAACCATCAACCAGCTGGTCCGCAAGGGTCGTCGCGACAAGGTCTCCAAGACCAAGACTGCGGCCCTGAAGGGGAGCCCGCAGCGTCGTGGCGTGTGCACCCGCGTGTACACCACGACCCCGAAGAAGCCGAACTCCGCGCTGCGTAAGGTCGCGCGTGTTCGCCTGACCAGCGCGGTCGAGGTCACGGCGTACATCCCCGGCGAGGGTCACAACCTGCAGGAGCACTCGATGGTGCTCGTCCGTGGCGGTCGTGTGAAGGACCTCCCGGGTGTGCGCTACAAGATCATCCGCGGTTCGCTCGACACCCAGGGTGTGAAGAACCGCAAGCAGGCTCGCAGCCGCTACGGCGCCAAGAAGGAGAAGAGCTGATATGCCACGCAAGGGCCCCGCACCCAAGCGTCCGCTGATCAACGACCCGGTCTACGGGTCCCCGCTGGTCACTCAGCTGGTCAACAAGATCCTGCTGGACGGCAAGAAGTCCACCGCCGAGCGCATCGTCTACGGTGCCCTCGAGCAGGCGCGTGAGAAGACCGGCACCGATCCGGTCGTCACCCTCAAGCGCGCGCTGGACAACGTCAAGCCCGCCCTCGAGGTGAAGCCCCGTCGTGTCGGTGGCGCCACCTACCAGGTGCCGGTCGAGGTCCGTCCGGGCCGCTCCAACACCCTCGCGCTGCGCTGGCTGGTCAACTACTCCCGCGCCCGTCGCGAGAAGACCATGATCGAGCGTCTCGCCAACGAACTCCTCGACGCCAGCAATGGCCTGGGCGCTTCGGTGAAGCGTCGCGAGGACACCCACAAGATGGCCGAGTCGAACCGGGCCTTCGCGCACTACCGCTGGTGATTGGACGCCCGGCCCCTCCGTTCGGATGGTCCGGGAGTCGAGTCACAGTCCGGCGCGGCAAGCAGCAGCCGCAAGGCACGCGAGCACCGCGCCGGGCGTTGACACAGTGATGACCGCTGGAGAAGCCAGGGTCGTTCCCGAAGATCCCAACTAGCTACGAGCGGGGAAGATTTCCGTGGCACAGGACGTGCTCACCGACCTCAACAGGGTCCGCAACATCGGCATCATGGCGCACATCGATGCCGGTAAGACGACGACCACCGAACGCATCCTCTTCTACACCGGCATCACGTACAAGATCGGTGAGGTGCACGACGGTGCAGCCACCATGGACTGGATGGCCCAGGAGCAGGAACGCGGCATCACGATCACGTCGGCCGCGACGACCTGTTACTGGAACGACAACCAGATCAACATCATCGACACCCCCGGGCACGTCGACTTCACCGTCGAGGTGGAGCGTTCGCTCCGCGTCCTCGACGGCGCCGTCGCGGTGTTCGACGGTAAAGAAGGTGTTGAGCCGCAGTCCGAGCAGGTGTGGCGTCAGGCCGACAAGTACGACGTTCCGCGTATCTGCTTCGTCAACAAGATGGACAAGCTGGGCGCGGACTTCTACTTCACTGTCCAGACCATCAAGGATCGCCTGGGCGCCCGCCCGCTGGTGATCCAGCTCCCGATCGGCGCCGAGGATACCTTCGAGGGCATCGTCGACCTGGTCGAGAACAACGCCAAGGTGTGGCGCGGCGAGACCAAGCTCGGCGAAGAGTACGAGGTCGTCGAGATCCCGGCCGATCTCAAGGAGCGCGCCGAGCAGTACCGTCAGGAACTGCTCGAGACCGTCGCCGAGTCGGACGAGTCGCTGCTGGAGAAGTTCTTCGGCGGTGAGGAGCTCTCGATCGAGGAGATCAAGGGCGCCATCCGCAAGATGACCGTCGCCTCCGAGCTCTACCCGGTGCTGTGTGGCTCGGCGTTCAAGAACAAGGGCGTTCAGCCCATGCTCGACGCCGTTGTCGACTACCTGCCGACCCCGCTCGACGTGGAGTCTGTGCAAGGCCACGTGCCGGGCAAGGAGGACGAGGTCCTCACTCGCCGTCCGTCCGTCGAGGAGCCGTTCGCGGCGCTGGCGTTCAAGATCGCCACGCACCCGTTCTTCGGCAAGCTGACCTACGTGCGCGTGTACTCCGGCCGGGTCGACTCCGGCGCCCAGGTCATCAACGCGACCAAGGGCAAGAAGGAGCGTCTGGGCAAGCTGTTCCAGATGCACTCCAACAAGGAGAACCCGGTTCCCGAGGGCGTCGCCGGCCACATCTATGCGGTCATCGGCCTCAAGGACACCACCACCGGTGACACCCTGTGCGATCCGCAGAACCAGATCGTGCTCGAGTCCATGACCTTCCCGGACCCGGTTATCCAGGTCGCGATCGAGCCGAAGACCAAGGCCGATCAGGAGAAGCTCGGCGGCGCGATCCAGAAGTTCGCCGAAGAGGATCCGACCTTCAATGTGAAGCTGGATCAGGAGACCGGCCAGACCATCATCGGTGGTATGGGCGAGCTCCAGCTCGACATCTACGTGGACCGCATGAAGCGCGAGTTCAAGGTCGAGGCGAACATCGGCAAGCCGCAGGTCGCGTACCGCGAGACCCTCACCAAGGCTGTCGAGAAGCACGAGTACACCCACAAGAAGCAGACCGGTGGCTCGGGCCAGTTCGCCCGCGTGATCATCGCTCTGGAGCCGTTGACCGACGCCGAGGACGGCGCGACCTACGAGTTCCAGAACAAGGTCACCGGTGGCCGTGTGCCGCGCGAGTACATCCCGTCCGTTGACGCAGGTATGCAGGACGCCATGCAGTACGGCGTGCTCGCGGGCTTCCCGCTGGTCAACATTCGGGCCTCGCTGCTCGACGGCGCCTACCACGAGGTCGACTCCTCGGAAATGGCGTTCAAGATCGCCGGTTCCGCTGCACTCAAGGAAGCGGCTCGTAAGGCCGGTCCGGTGATTCTCGAGCCGCTGATGGCAGTCGAGGTCATCACGCCCGAGGATTACATGGGCGAAGTGATCGGCGACCTGAACTCTCGCCGTGGCCAGATCCAGGCCATGGAGGAGCGCAGTGGTGCCCGTATCGTCAAGGCGCTGGTTCCGCTGTCTGAGATGTTCGGCTACATCGGTGACCTGCGGTCCAAGACCCAGGGCCGGGCCAACTTCTCCATGGTGTTCAATTCGTACGCAGAGGTTCCGGCCAATGTGTCGAAGGAGATCATCGCCAAGGCGACCGGCGAGTAATTCCGGTTACCTGATCCACCCCCTGTAATAAACCACCGCACTGCTGCAAAAAAGCACGCACTTAACTAGTCCAGGAGGACCACAGTGGCGAAGGCGAAGTTCGAGCGGACGAAGCCCCACGTCAACATCGGCACCATTGGTCACGTCGACCATGGCAAGACCACGCTGACCGCGGCGATCACCAAGGTGCTGGCTGACAAGTACCCGACCCTGAATGCGGCGTTCGCGTTCGATCAGATCGACAAGGCGCCGGAGGAGAAGGCTCGTGGTATCACGATCAACATCTCCCACGTCGAGTACCAGACCGAGAAGCGCCACTACGCCCACGTAGACGCCCCGGGCCACGCCGACTACATCAAGAACATGATCACCGGTGCTGCGCAGATGGACGGCGCGATCCTGGTCGTGGCGGCCACCGACGGCCCGATGCCGCAGACTCGCGAGCACGTGCTGCTCGCCCGTCAGGTCGGCGTGCCGTACATCCTGGTCGCGCTGAACAAGTCGGACATGGTCGACGACGAGGAAATCCTCGAGCTCGTCGAGATGGAGGTCCGCGAACTGCTGGCCGCTCAGGAATTCGACGAGGATGCGCCGGTCGTGCGCGTCTCCGGTCTGAAGGCGCTCGAGGGCGACCCGAAGTGGACCGAGTCCATCGTCGAGCTCATGAACGCCGTCGACGAGTCGATCCCGGATCCGGTTCGTGAGACCGAGAAGCCGTTCCTGATGCCGATCGAGGACGTCTTCACGATCACCGGTCGTGGCACCGTCGTCACCGGTCGTATCGAGCGTGGCATCGTGAATGTCAACGAAGAGGTCGAGATTGTCGGTATCAAGGAGAAGACGACCAAGACCACGATCACCGGCATCGAGATGTTCCGCAAGCTGCTCGACAACGGCCAGGCGGGCGACAACGTCGGTCTGCTGGTTCGTGGCATCAAGCGTGAAGATGTCGAGCGCGGCCAGGTCGTCGTGAAGCCGGGCACCACCACTCCCCACACGGAGTTCGAGGGCCAGGCGTACATCCTGTCGAAGGACGAGGGCGGCCGCCACACCCCGTTCTTCAACAACTACCGCCCGCAGTTCTACTTCCGTACCACGGACGTGACCGGCGTCGTTACCCTCCCCGAGGGCACCGAGATGGTCATGCCCGGCGACAACACCGAGATGACTGTCAAGCTCATCCAGCCTGTCGCCATGGAAGACGGCCTGCGTTTCGCGATCCGTGAGGGTGGCCGCACCGTCGGTGCCGGTCGCGTCACCAAGATCATCAAGTAAGACCTGGTTCTTACTGAAAAGGGTCGTTCCCCTCGGGGAGCGGCCCTTTTCGCTGTCTGCGAGACTTCTCCCGTGCGCCCACCTCTGACCGTCGCCACCGCTCAGATCGCCTGTGTCCCCGGCGATATCGAGGCGAATATCGCCCGCCACCTGCCATTGCTCGCCGAGGCCGCCCGGGCAGGGGCTCAGGTGGTGCTCTTCACCGAGCTTTCGCTGGTCGGCTATGAGCTGGAGTTGATCGCTCGTGATCTCCCGGAACTCGCTGTGACGGAGGCGGATCCGCGCCTGGATGCGCTACGGACGGCCTGCGTCGAGTACGGCGTACATGCGATCGTGGGTGCGGTGACGCCGACCGCGACCGGATATGCCCTGTCCTCCTTGGTATTCGACGATCGCGGCGAGTTGATCGCCAGCTACGCCAAACATCATCTGCACGGCCGCGAGATCGAGTTGTTCGAACCGGGCAGCGCGCACCCGATTGTCGAAATCGCGGAATGGCCGCTCGGTCTTGCTATTTGCGCCGACCTCAACTATCCGGAACATGCCCGTGTCACGGTTGCCGCGGGTGCGGTCGTCTATCTCGCGAGCGCTCTCTATACGACCGGTGCGGAAGATCGGCGGGACAACCACCTTCGCGCCGCGGCATTCGAAAACAACTGCTGGACAGTACTTTCCGCCTACGCGGGACAGTGTGAACTCGGTCCGACCACCGGTGGCAGCGGTATCTGGAATCCGGGCGGTATCCTGCTCGGCCGAGCGGGCACCGACACACCCGCTCTCATCACCGCAACGCTGACTTAAGCGTCCTGCGCCACGGGGATTTCCCCGGTGTCGGCGGGCAGCGCGCCTAGCAGTCGCCCGGAGTCGAAAGTGGCTGCGGCGGTGGGGAGTTCGGCGGGGCGGCCGCTGGCCAGGACGCGGAGTGAGCCGGTGCCGGTGGTGGGGCGGTCGAGGGCGTCCATGCGGCGCAGGGTTTGGGCGGCTACGGCTTCGGCGCTGTCGAAGACTCGGATGCCCGGGGGGAGGGCGGCGAGGATGGATTCCAGGACGAGGGGGTAGTGGGTGCAGCCCAGGACTATGCCTTCGGTGTCAGCGGGGGTGCGGGCGGCGGCGCTGGTGATGGCCTCGGTGATGGCGGGCAGGTCGCCGCGGTCGATGGCGTCGGCGAGGCCGTGGCAGGCGACGCCGATGACTTCGGCCGCGCCGGCGAAGCGGGTGATGAGGTCGGCCTGGTAGGCGCTGGCGGTGGTGGCGGCGGTCGCCCAGACGGCGACTCTCCGGCAGGCCGCGGCGGCGGGTTTGATGGCGGGGACGGTGCCGATGACCGGTATGCCGGGGCCGACTTCGGCGCGCAGCGGTTCCAGTGCGGTGACGCTGGCCGTATTGCACGGCACCACAATGACTTCCGCGCCTTCGCGGAGGGAGGCGCGGGCGGTGTCCAGGACGCGGTCGATGACCCACTGCTCGGGTTTGGGTCCCCAGGGTGCGCCGTCGGGGTCCATTTGCAGCAGTAGATCGATATCGGGCCGCAGCTTGCGCAACCACGCCCCCGTGGGCAGCATCCCCAGTCCGGAATCAATGAGCGCGACGATCACAGCTGTCACGGTAGTGAAAGCCTGCGCGCGCCCGCGAACCGCGGGTCCGGATTGCGGCTTTACCCGGAAGGTAATTGGGTTCGGTGCGGGGCGGTTCTACCGTTCGAGGTGGTCGCCGGGTGCTGGCGACCGGTTCGAGCGAAGGAGTGTCTCGTGTCCGCCTATGGCTTCGCGCATCTGCGGGATCGGCGTCCGCATCCGGAGATTCTGGAGTATCTGGAGCGTATTCAGGACACCCTGGATCCGTTCGCGGGCCGCTTCGTCATTCACGGTCCGCCGGTGGAGGTGGTGGAGGGGGAGTGGCCGGGCAGCATGGTGTTGCTGGAGTTCCCGACCCTGGAGCGGGCGCGGGCCTGGTATCGCTCGCCCGCATATCAAGAGATCTTGCATTTGCGCGCCGATCACATCGACGGTGACCTGTTGTTGATCGAGGGTGTCGGCCCGGATTACGACCCGCGTGAGCGTGCCGCCAAGCTTCGGGCGCAGAGTCGGCCGCGCTGAGTTCGGTTCAGCCGACCGGGGTTTGGTGTGTGGCGGCGAGCTGTGCGCGCGTCTTCATGACCTTGCCGGTCATGCCGGCGCCGACGACCGCGACGAGTGTCCCGTCCCGGAACAGGTGGGCCAGGAATTTGCGTCCCTTGTCCTCGACGATCTGTACCTCGTCGGCGAGTGCGGGGCTGCCGAGCACCTGGATCTTCACGTCGTACTGATCGCTCCACACGTAGGGAACCCGTACGGCGGCAGGCGGTTCCACCTCGAGCAGGGCGCAGGCGAGCAGTTGCGCCTGTTCGCCCGCATTGGTCCAGTGTTCGACGCGCTTGTTGCGTCCGGTGTCGAGTCTCCAGGCGGCCACATCGCCGACGGCCCAGACGCCGTCGACACTGGTGCGCCCGACCTCGTCGGTGAGCACGCCGCCGCCGTCCGCGGGTGCGGCCAGGGGGATGCCGGAGTCGGCGAGCCAGTCGGTGACCGGTATCGAGCCGACGCCGATCACGACGAGGTCGGCGTCCACGACGGTGCCGTCGCCGAGTCGCACGCCGCGCACCGCGGGCCGCGAATCGGACTGTGCGGCAGTCGAATCGGTGATCAGTTCCGCGACGCCGACCCCGCAGCGCACGTCGACGCCTTCCTCGCGGTGCATGCGCGCCACGAGTGCGCCGATCTGTTCACCGAGGGCGGCGGCCAGGGGAGTGGCCTGTGGTTCGACCAGCACCACGTCGACCCCGCGCGCCCGGAAGCTCGCTGTGAGTTCGCAGCCGATGAATCCCGCGCCGACGATGACGGCCCGTCGCGCGGTCGCGAGGTCTTGACGCATTCCGTCGGCGTCATCGTGGGTGCGCAGTACGTGTACGCCACCGGCGTCGGGGAAACTGGGAATGCGCCGGGGCCGCAGTCCGGTGGCGATGATCAGCCGGTCGTAGCCGAGGCTGCTGCCGTCGCTGAGCGCGACCTGCCGGGCCGCGATGTCGACACCGGTGGCGCTGACCCCGAGCCGCAGGTCGATGTGGTTTTCGGGGAAGAATTCGGCGGGTCGCAGCGCGGTGTCGTCGATTTCGCCGCGAATGAACTGTTTGGACAGTGGCGGCCGGTCGTAGGGTGCGCGGTTCTCGTCGCCGAGCAGGGTGAGTTCCCCGGTGTAACCTGCGCGTCGCAGTTCCTCGGCGGTCCGTAGTCCGGCCAGTCCGGCGCCGACAATTAGAACGTGTTCTACCGAGTGCGACATGCAGCTCACCATATCGGTTCCGCAGGGGCCTTGACGCTGTGTCACGCGCCACATCCGATCAGGTGCTGAATCGTAGCCGAGCATTTATTGATCGGGCGGTCAATCAGGACTAAACCGGAAGGCAGGACATATCCTCAGCCTTTAGGAGGCACCCCATGTTCACCGAGAGCCGTACCCACGCGGTGACCGTTATCCTCGGCGCCATCGCCGCCCTGTCGCCCCTGTGGGTCGTCCACAGTGACAAGGCCATGTGGTCCCTGGTCGTGCTTGGCGTACTGATCGCCTTCACCGGCCTCGGCCTGACCGCCAATCTCGTCGACGGTATCGCCGACTACGCCCTTGCCGTACTGGGCGCACTGCTGTTCCTGTCCCCCTGGGTGATGGGCTTCGATTCCTACAACGGAGCCTCGTGGACCGCATGGGTCGTGGGCGCGCTGAGCGTGGTCATGGCACTGTCGGCCATGCCGGCGGTGACGGGACGTCTGCACCTGGGTGCCAGCCACTGATGCAGATGCATCGACCGGGAGCGGGGCGCCGCCGGACCAGGAAGCTGGACGGCGACGCCCGTCAGCTCATTCTCGATGCCGCGGAAAAACTGTTCGCGGCACAGGGATTCGATGCGACTCCGACGGCCGCGATCGCCACGGCCGCCGAGGTCCCCAAGGGTTTGGTCTTCTATTACTTCCCCACCAAGGACGCGATTCTGTCGGCGCTGATGGCCGAGCGCGTTCCGGCGCAGCCCATCGATGACATCGATGCGCTGGTGGCTCCCGGTGATCCGGTGAAGAGCCTGGTGAATCTGGATGCGGCGCTGAATCTCCGGGACAGTCGTTCGGGGGTGTTGCGGGTGATCATGTGGCGTGAGGCGGATACGCATCCGGATGTGCGTAAACAGTTGCGGCGCATGCGAGATCAGATGCTCGATATCACCGCGCGGGTCTTGCAGGCGAGTGCGCCGGATCCGGTGCAGCCGAACACTCTGCGCGCTTGTGCGGCGGCGTTCGTCTCGGCCATGTTCGCGATCGCGAGTTCGGATCGGTTGCACGCGCTGGATGGTCTGACGCTGCCGACCTCCGATGAGATCTTCAATGTGGCGCAGGTGGTGGCGGCGGGTATGACACAGCTCGGCTGATTTGCTGGCGTGTCACCACGCGTTCTCAATCTCTCCGCACGACACTCGATACGGGACACAGTCTGTCGCATATCCAGCGAATTCATGGCGGAGGCACAATGAGAGCTAAATGGTTGCTGCGCAAGCTCAGGTTTATCGGCGCGGTCACGGTGGGGTGTGCGATTGTCGCCACCGCCCCGGCCGCGACGGCTGATCCCATCTACCCCCAGCCCGATCCGGACCCGTTCTACGCGCAGCCCGCGGATATGGCGAACTATCAGCCGGGTGATGTGATCGCCTCGCGAATCATGCCGCCGCTGTTGTTCTTTCCCGACACCACGGTGACGGCGATCAAGTTCCGTTCCACGAATTCGCAGGGTGCGCCGATCGCGGCGATCACCACCGTGCTGACCCCGCGCGAGCATCAGCCGGATGGTCCGGTGCTGTCGTATCAGCACATCATCAATGGTCTGGGCAGGGAGTGCGCGGTGTCGCGGGTGCTGTTCACGGCGGATCCGAATCTGTTCGTGAAGGAATCGATGGCCTTGAATGTGGCGCTGCGGCGCGGTTGGTCGGTGGCGCTGCCGGATCATCTGGGCCCGAATTTCGCCTATGGCGCAGCCAAATTGGGTGGTCAGATCACCCTGGACGGTATTCGCGCGGTACAGCGGCTGCCCGAACTGCAGGCGGCGAACAGCCCGGTGGCCATGGCCGGATACTCCGGTGGCGGGATGGCGACCGCGTGGGCGGCGGCGCTGGCCCCGACCTACGCCCCCGAATTGCGGATCGCGGGTGCGGCGGCCGGCGGGGTGCCGATGAATATGGTGAAGATGGTGAGTGCGCTGGGCCTGCAACCGCATCCGGCGTTCGGGCTGGCGATGGCGGCGGCGATCGGGCTGGAGCGGGAGTATCCGGATCGGCTGCCGATCAGCACGCAGATGAATCAGCTGGGTCTGGCGGCGCGTAATGCCATGGCCGATGGCTGCACCAACGAGATCATGGCGGTCGGCGCGGGGCACAGTGCCGGCGAGTTCGCGGCAAGCACCTCGATGATCGATGATCCGGGTGCGCGGGAGGTGCTGGAGGAGAACAGTCTGGAGCTGTTCGACGGGGTGCCGAATATGCCGGTGTTCGAGTGGCATTCGCCGAGTGATCCGCTGATTCCGGTGGATGCCATAGTCAATACCGATCACCGCTATTGTGCGGCGGGGGTGCGCTTGGAGATGGATATGAACGGTGCGCCGGAGCATCTGTCGGCCGCGGTGTTCGGAATGCCGTCCGCGCTGGCGTGGGTGGATGCGCGTTTGCGGGGTGAACCGGCGCCGTCGAATTGCTGAGCTGAGGTCAATGCCCCAATACCGTTGCTCGTGAATCGCTTTCGCCGCGGCCCGACTCGCATGGGCCGCGGCGGCACGGTAAGAATGTCGCCCATGGATGCCGATTTCACCACCGGGTTGGGTTCGTCCCTGAACTCCCGCCAGGAGAGCTACCGCCTTACCCATCCGGAGGGCTCCGACCAGGGCTCTTCCGTCAATCCGGTGCTGACCGGCATCGACACCGGCTCGCCCGCGACCCTGGGCCGCACGGCCCTGGATCAGCCCGAGCAGCCGGTGCAGTGGTCGTCTCCGATGACCCGCCGCACCACCGAATCCGATTCGCCGCCACGCCGTTCGGTGCAGGATTTCGCCGCGGCGCCGCGGCTGTCCACATCGGAGGTGGATACTCCGCGTCGTTCGGTGCAGGATTTCGAATCCGCGCCCACCTTCACCGCGGATTTCGGCTCCGCCACCAATGGTCACGCGGCCACGAATGGTCACGCGGTCACCAACGGTCATGCCGTTCCCGAGGCCGAACCCCGCCGCGCGACACAGGATCTCGAATCCTCGCGCCGCGCCGCGCAGGATCTGGAGGCATCATTGCGCCGCGCCTCCGATCTGGAGGCCGCGGCCCGTCGCGCGGCGGCGGATTCCGAACCCGCCGCGCGCGTGGCGGCACCGGACTCGGAACCGTTGGCGCGCCTGGCTGCCCCGGAAGCAGAACCCGTATCGCGGATTACCGCGGCCGACCTGGAACCGTCTTCGCGCCTTGCCGTCCCGGATGCCGAGTCGGTATCGCGGCGTGCCGCCCCGAACGGTGCGGCGTCCGCGCACCGTTCCCTGGCGGATCTGAATTCGTGGTCGAGTCACTCCGCCGCCGAACTGAACTCCTCCCTGGCTCGTGATGCGCGCGAGTCGAATTCGACGTCGCGTCGTGCCGCACCGGAATCCAATTCCACGTCGCGTCGTGCCGCACCGGAGTCGAACTCCACGCCGCGCCGCGCCGCGCCGGAGTCGAATTCCTCTGCCAACCATGCCGCTCCGGAGTCGGCGCCGTCCTCGGGTCGGCGCGCCGCTCCGGAACCCGAACTGCCGCAGCCCGCTCCGACCGCGGATGGTGCACGGGCGCAGGAGTTCCGGGCCGAGGATGCGCCGAATATCGATCTGCACCACATCATGCGGCTGCTCGTCGCCAGCCATGATCTGGATGTGGCGGCGCAGGCCGCCGAGGCGGGTGTGGGCTCGGTCGCCGAGCTGGCGCAGGCCGCGCGCCGAACCCGCAGTGCCGCGGTGGATCTGGTGGCTGCCTGGTACGGCGGCCCCGATCATATGCGTCGATTCGGCGAGGTGCTGTTACAGGCCGCGGCTGAAACCGCTTGACGCCGAGCATCGTTCGGTACGCGACCTCACAGCCAGCGTTGTACGCCGCCGTGATGGGAGCAGGTGCCGCTACGGTGCTGGCTGAATGAATATGTGCCGTCGCCGCAGAGGGCGGTGGCACCGGAGGGGGCGGCGGGCGCGGATGCCGGATCGTGCACGCAGTCGCCGCTGGAATTGGTGTAATAGCCTGGGCCGCAAGAGGCTACGGGGGCGGGTGGCGAGTCCGGTTGCGGGGCATCGGTGGTCGTTACGACTACCGGCGGTGCGGCGGGAATCGGCCGCTGCGGCAAGGCGAGTGGGGCGATCGCGCTGGGCGCGGCGGTGGTGACCGGTGCGGGCGAGGTATCCGGGGCCTCCGGCATCGTGGATGCGACCGGGACCGCCGAGCTGATCGGGGTCGCCGAGGTGACGGTTGTGGTGGGGAACGGGGTCGCGGACACCACCACGGGATGGGTCGGGGTGGGTAGTGCGGTGGTGCTGGTGGCGGAGCATCCGATAAGTGCGAAAAAGCCGAGTACAGCGGTGATTACGCCGAGGGCGCCGCGTCCCGTTATGCGCATTTGAGTGTCTCTCCAGGAGGAAGGTCACGCGGGATACGCGGCCTGTGCTCCGGGCATCGCGACCCGCCGGGCTGCCATTACCGCATTCGGCGTGGGGGCGGGTTCGTGTCGGTCGGGTGTTCGATCATGGGGTGGTGACCGGTGAATTGATCGCGGCGGCGGTGCGGGCGGAATTGGCGAAGGTGGCCGATGCGGGGGATGCGGTGCAGCTGCGGCGGTTCTTCAAGACGGGTCCGGGGGAGTACGGCGAGGGTGATGTGTTCATCGGGGTGCGGGTGCCGAAGACGCGTGCGGTGGTGAAATCCTTTGCGGGGATGCCGCTTTCGGAGATCGATGTATTGCTCGACAGTGCGGTGCACGAGCATCGGCTGGCGGGTTTGGTGATTTTGAATGGGGAGATGGCGCGGGCTTCGCGTAAGCGGGGTGTGGATGTGGCGGCGCAGCGCCGGATCGTGGAGCTGTACCTGGCGGCGGTGCGGCGCGGCCGCGTGAACAACTGGGATCTGGTGGATGGGTCGGCGGAGTTCGTTCTGGGCCCGTGGTTGCTGGATCGGCCGCGCGATGTGCTGTTCGAGTTGGCGGGTACGGATTCGCTGTGGGAGCGGCGGGTGGCGTTGTTGACGACTTTCGCCTTCATCAAGGCGGGGGATACCGGGACGACCCTCGAGCTGTGTGAGCGGTTCCTCGCGGACAGGCGCGATCTGATCCAGAAGGCGGTGGGCTGGATGCTGCGCGAGATCGGCAAGCGGGTCGATCGCGCGATTCTCACCGGGTTTCTGGATGCGCACGCGCCGGCTATGGGCCGGACAGCTTTGAGCTACGCCACAGAACACCTGACTTCGGAGCAGCGGGCGTACTATCGATCGCTGCGCTGAGCTGCGCGATCGTTATAGCGCGCGGCGGCTTCACGGCCTCCCGGATCCAATTGTTCATCTTCAGTTTGAGCTGCGTTAATTTGCCGCAACCATTCTGTGACTTGTCAGGAACAGACCGCACGTTCTGTTATAGCCAGACGTACTCGACCTTCATGCGGAATCCACCCGCATTACGAGACGCCCTCCGGCGGCGGTGTTCACAACACAAGTCAGCAGGTCATCGAATGAGAAAACTGTTCCCCCTTGTCGTCCTCGCCGCGCTCGCGGTGGTGCCCGCCGTCTCCGCGCATGCCGATGTCCCCGGTGTGCCCGCGGAGCTGCAGCAGCCTGTTGAGCAGGTGCAGCAATTCGCTCACACGCTGCCCGCGCCGCAGCAGGATCAGATCCGCCAGTTCGTGCAGACGCTGCCCGCGCCGTACACCGAGCTGCTGCCGCCGACCTTCTCCGACGATCTCGACGGCTGGATCAAGAACGCCCTCTACGTGATGGGTAAGAACAACATTCCGGGCGATTACGACAGCATCTTCCGGAACATCATTCGCGAGTCCGGTGGCAACCCCCGAGCCATCAACCTCTACGACTCGAACGCGGCCGCGGGCATCCCGTCCAAGGGCCTGCTCCAGGTCATCGACCCGACCTTCCAGGCGTACCACGTGGAGGGCACCTCCTGGGATATCTGGGACCCGGTCTCGAATATCACCGCCGCGTGCAACTATGCCGCGCACCGCTACGGCAGCATCGCCAACGTCTTCTCGGCGTACTGAGTTTTCCCACCTCTCGGGCGGACTTGTCCCACAACGGATTCGGCCGACGCATCACCATGCGGCGGCCGAATTCCTTTGTCCCAGTTCAGAACTGGATCTTCAGGCGGTCCGTGACCGGCCGCGCCTGGCAGCCCAGGATGTACCCGTTGGCAATGTCCTCGGGGTCGAGGATCTCGGCGTTCTCCATCTCGACGCTGCCCTCGACGACCGTGCACGCGCACGACCCGCACTCGCCTTCGAGGCAGGAGTAGGGCACGTCCAGACCCTTCGACAGCATGATGTCGACGAGCGTCTGACTGCGCGGCCACTCGAGTTCGTGTGTCTCCCCGTCGAGTTCGACCTCGACGGTGGCCGCGTCGGCGGCTTCCTCATCGCTGATCTCGGCGGGCGCGGTATCGGCGAACGGATCACCGGAGAGCGAGTTGAACACCTCGGCGTGAGTTCGATTGCGCGGCACCTCGTTCTGGGCGAGCGCGTCGTGTACCCGATCCATGAACGGCTTGGGCCCGCACATGAACGCCTCGTATCCCGCGTAGGGCGCGGTGAGGGTGGCGAGTGCGTCGGCGGTCGGCAGTCCCTGTAGCGGCTCGAGCCAGTGGATGACGGTGAGTCGCTGTGGATGCTTGTCGGCGAGTTCGCGCAGTTCGGCGGCGAAGATGACGGATTCGGCGTCGCGGTTGGCGTACACCACCACCATCCGCCCATTGCCCCGCGCGAGTGCGGATTTCAGGATCGACATGACCGGTGTGACGCCGGAGCCGGCCGCGAACAGGAGCAGATCCTCGTCGAGGTTCTTGGGTGTGAAAACCCCTGAGGGCGGCAGTACTTCGATCTCGCTGCCCGCGGTGAGGTTGTCGCACACCCAGTTCGAGCCGTATCCGTCGACGGTGCGCTTGACCGTCACCTTGGGCTTGTCGTCGGTATGCGGTGAACTCGCGAGCGAGTAGCAGCGCGCGACGGACCCGGTGAGGTCGCTGGGGATGCGCAGGGTCAGGAATTGGCCCGGCTGGTAGGTGAAGCGTTCGCGCACGTCCTCGGGGACGTCGAATACCAGCGATACCGAATCGGCCGTCTCGTTGATGACCGCGGAGACTCGCAGCACCACAGATCGCGAGCTGTGCGGTACGTCGACGGTGGTCATAGTGTCCTCTCGAACCCGGCGCGGTGTGGGATCCCGGCCCAGTGTGCCCAAACTAGAACGTGTTCTAGTTTCACTATACGTGGCTGTCTTGCTGCCGGACAAGCTGAGCCTCGAGACCGGCCACCAGCACATCCATCGAGAAGTCGTACGAGTACTTCCCGCGCAGGTCGCCCAGGTGTTTCATGGCCCGCTCGACGGCCTCGGGCAGGGCCCGATCCTGGAGTGCCCCGCGGTCGCGCGGATTCACCTTGCTGCGCCCGAAGAGGTAGGTGTGGATGGTCGCGTAGGCCGCGAGCACATTGCGTTCGTCGAATCCGGCGTCGAAGAGTATCTCCATCACCGCGGCGATCAGGTCGAGCTGTTTGCCCAGCATCTGTTCGATGAGGACGTCGCCGAGTCCGGGGTGGCGGCGCAATTTATCGTCGATCTGATCGATGAGGTCGCGCAGTCGCAGCTGCCAGGGCCCGAATTCCGGTGGCGGCTTGCGTACTCCGGTGAGTGCGGCGGTGGCGACCAGGTCGAGTAGCTCGCGTTTGTCCGCGACGTAGTAGTACGGGGCCATCGGTGAGACACCGAGTTCGCGGGAGAGCCGGCGCATGGAGAGTTTCTCCACGCCGTCCTGGCGGACCACCCGCAGGGCGGCTTCGACGATCTCCGCTTCGGAGAGAGTGCTGCTCCCGCCCCCGCTTGTCTGCATGCGTCCGACTCCCATACCACCTCGAGCACTCTTCGGTCGGCATCGTGGGTCCGGATTTCCGTCCCCTGCCTGTTCACCTGCCGGTTTTTCTGCCTCCGCAGTCTAGAGCGCCGGGTGTGGCGGCGGTTCCGCTGTGGGTGGAGCGCACGGACTTACCGGACTATCCGGATAGCGAGCGGCGCGCCAATCATGATTGCTGAGCGTGTGCTGACCTAGCATTCCAGGAATGCGCCATGATCGCCTTCCCGATGGTTTCGGGGTGCGGATCGATCCCAGGGTGCGCACTTACTCCGGCGGAAGGTTCCTGGTCGGCGGCTCGCCGAACAGGTTGCTCCGCTTAGCGCCGGAGGCTGCGGCCATGATCGGTGACGGGTACCTCGAGGTGACCGACCCCACGTCCGCTCGGGTTGCCAGACGTCTACTCGATTCCGGGGTGGCGAATCCGCGGCCGCGGCTGCTGCCTTCGCTGGAGGATGTCACCGTCATCGTCCCGGTGCACAATGACCCGGATGGCCTGACCCGGCTGCTCTCGGCGCTGCGCGGCTACACGGTGATCGTGGTGGATGACGGTTCGGATCGGCCGGTGCTGATTCCGCCCGCGCGCGGCAATCGCTGCCGGGTGACGGTGCTGCGCCGTGACCGGCGGCACGGCCCGGCGGCGGCCAGGAACTTCGGATTGCGGTGCGCCGCCACTGAATTCGTGGCGTTCCTGGATCCGGATGTGGTGCCGCGCACGGGTTGGCTGGAGGTCATGCTCGGGCATTTCAGCGATCCGAAGGTGGCGCTGGTGGCCCCGCGCATTCTGGCCATGGATCCGGATTCGACGCTGCTGGCGCGGTATGAGCACACCCGTGGTTCGCTGCATCGTGGTCGCCGGGAGTCGGCGGTGCAGGCGCACGGTCCGGTGCCGTATGTGCCGAGTACCGCGCTGCTGGTGCGCCGGCTCGCCTTGCTCGCCGAGGGCGGTTTCGACGAGGCCATGGCGGCGGGCGGGGATATCGATCTGTGCTGGCGGCTCGATCGCGCCGGGTGGCGGTTGCGTTATGAACCGGCCGCCCGGGTGGCGCACAGTAATCCGGTTTCGCTGCGAAAGTGGTTCGCGCACAAGGTGACCCACGGCACCGGGGTGGCTCCGCTGGGGCAGCGGCATGCGGGTATGGCGTCGCCGTTGTCGATTCCGATCTGGACGGCGGTGACGGCGCTGCTGTTCGGCACGCTCACCCGCTGGGGTGCGGCGGGCGGCGTCGTGACGCTGATCCTGACCCTGTTCCGGCTGCGCCGGGTCTTCGCCGAGCTCGACAATCCGACGCGGGTCTCCGCGATATATATGGCGCGCGGTTTCTCGGGCGGCATGTGGCGGCTGGCCTCTTCGCTGTGCCGCCATTACTGGCCGGTGACCCTGCTGGGCATGCTGTGCTCGCGCCGTATCCGTCATCTGGCGGTGACGATCGCGGTGGCGGACGGCCTGGCAGACTGGTTCATCCACCGCGAGGCGGGCAGCCT
Organism: Nocardia sp. SYP-A9097; assembly: GCF_009649815.1. Taxonomy (GTDB): domain Bacteria; phylum Actinomycetota; class Actinomycetes; order Mycobacteriales; family Mycobacteriaceae; genus Nocardia. The sequence goes on along the minus strand of NZ_WJIC01000002.1, from coordinate 549,084 downwards.
CGACCCGACCCGCTACGTGCTGTGCAAGCGCCTGGAAGATGTCGCCTACGGCACCGGCCTGTGGTGGGGTGCGGCCAAACTCCGCGATGCGGCCGCCCTGCGACCGACCTTGCCGCCCAACTGATTCCGCGAACCGCCCACCATCCGGTACCTGTCCCCGACCAGTCATCCGACCTGCCATCCGGCCCGTCATCCCGGCCTGGCCCCCGTCATCCCGGCCTGCGCCCTTCGTCATCCCGGCATGCTTTCGGCCGGGATCCACGCCCGCGGTGCCCCGCCCCTCGAATGCCGGAAAGTCGCACTCGCCCTTGGCAACCGCCGCGCCGATGATCGCCCGGTGCGGGCGGGCCGCTATCGTCCTCTGGCTCGGCCGTACACCGTAAGGGCCGGGCATGTCGCACATCAGAAATAGACGGGGCTCACATTCTGCGAGCCTCGGTTTCGGGTGTGACCTGCGGGACAAAGCAACGGCTTCGTAGCTGTGTGCGGGACCCCGTAGGTACTCTTTGGGTTCGGAAAGAAAGGCAAATGGTCAGCAATCTCGCAGGTGGGAGCAGTCCGCAGCACGGTGCCGAACCGGGCACTCAGTTGGGTGCGCTCGAGGCCTATGCCGCGCAAGCCCACGGATATCTCAGTGTGGGCGGCGAACAATTGGGTCAGCTGCCTGGTTTGTTGCGACCGATGGTGCTCGAGTCGTGGCTGCGCAGTGTGCGCGGCGGCGTCGATCCCATGGACGACAACGACAGTCGCGGACTGCGCGGCGCTGATCTGGAGCGTTATCGCGACGCCCATCCGATCGCGGCTGTCATGCCGCTGGTGGACAAGTTGCTGCTGCGTGATGCCACCAGTACGGGTCTGATCGTGGTGGTGGCCGATCAGTTCGGCCGGGTGCTGTCGGTGCACGGCAATTCGGATCGGGTGCAGGCGGCCGCCGAGGCCGGTTTGCGTGAGGGCAATGACCTGAGCGAGCGCCGCGTCGGCACCAATGCGGTGGGTTTGGTGGTGCGTACCGGCCGGGCGGCTTGGATCCACGGACCGGAACATTTCCTGCATCGCATCCATCAGATCACCGGAGCGGCTGCGCCCGTTCATGATCCGGACGGCCGTCTGGTGGGTGTGCTCATGATCGCGGGTGGGGTGCGGGTCGCGCGCCCGGAGATCCTGGCTCTGGTCAAAGCGGCGGCGACGGCGGCGGAGATGGATCTCCTTCTGGCGGCGGTTCGTTCAGGCCATGATCGCCGGTCGGGTGCGAATGCGCCCATGCCGGAGCGGCTGGGTCTGGAGGTGCTGGGCCTGGGTCAGCCGCAGTTGACGGTGGCGGGTGAGCGAGTTCCGTTGTCGCAGCGCCATGCCGAGATCCTATTGCTGCTGGCAGAGCACCCCGAGGGGTTGTCCGCCGATCACTTGGCCCTACTGCTCGATGACGCGGATCTGGACAACGCTACGATTCGTGCCGCCATGTCGCGTCTGCGCTCGGTGGTGGGCCCGAATGTGTTCGGTTCGCGCCCTTACCGTTTGCGGGTTCCGGTCGCCACGGATGTGGAGGCTCTGCGCGCCGCCCTCGATTCCGGGGACGTCGACGCGGCCGTGCGGCTGTACGCGGGTCCGGCCCTGCCGCGCTCGAATGCGCCGGGAGTTATAGACATTCGCGATGAATTGCGGGTGCGGTTGCGCACCGCCGTGTTGCGTTCCGGTGAAGCCGCCGTCCTGAGCAAGTGGACCGCGGGTGCGGAAGGCCGGGACGATGCGGCCGCGTGGGCGGCCTATCGTGCCACGGTTGACCGGGAGTCTCCGCTGTATTCGCAGATCGAGGCGAAGATCCGCGTGCTCGATCGGCGTCTGGGCGCCGATGCAACGCAGATGCAACGTTTCGACTCATAGTCTTCGAACCCGAAAGTGCGCCCGGTCACACCGGGGCTCTGACGTGTGGTTGCACCCACATTCTTCGCGGTTGAAGCGTAATCTCTGAAACCAACTAGACGCTCGTCCAACTTTTTTTCGGGAAAAAGTTCCGTTTTATTCACTTTGCCCCTAGTCTTCGCAATGCATGGACCGGCATCCATGTGATGCAGGTGACAGGGCATCGTCCACGCCAGTCGGGTGGGCAGCGTTCGGCAGTGAAGTTGGAGGAGCGAAGACAGCACGACAACCCGATGCGGATGACCCGGAGGCCTCCGCATCCCGGCCGAGATACGACGGGCAACCCGGCCGGTATGAGCACTAGTTGAAATCACGCGCGGAAGCGTCATCCCCGACGCCGCGCATTCGTCGAATCCCCCAGGGCAATGCGGTTTTCCGCGACCTGGCGGCCGGTACCCACCGGCCTGCCCAGGTCTATTTCGCGATGCCCGAAAGCGTTCGGCCACATAGCAATTCGGGCAAATCGAGGAGGCTCTGGTGCAGGGTACGGAGTTGGGTGGTTTCGGACCGGGCAGCGATCGGGCGGTGGGCAGTGCGCCCGCGCCCGCGGCCTTCGAACTCACTCCCGGTCAGCTCGGCCTCTGGTACGCCCAGTTGCTCGATCCGGATGTGCCGATCAATGTCGCGCAGTACGTGGACGTGCACGGCGATCTCGATGCCGCCGCGCTCGAAACCGCTTGTGGCGCGGCCATTCGTGAATTCCAGGCCGTGGTGGTGCGGTTGATCGAGGTCGACGGGCAGCCCCGGCAGATCGTGGATCCCACTCTGCCCATACCGGTTCCGTACCTGGATCTGCGCGGCGAGGCCGATCCCGTTGCCGCCGCACGGGATTGGATGCACGCCGACTTCTCCGCCCCCGCGGATCTGCTGCACGATCGGCTCTTCGCCGGTGCGGTGCTGCGGGTCGGCGACCAGCGGTACTTCTTCTACCTGCGCTGCCATCACATCCTGTTGGACGGATACGGCGCGCTTACCATCACCATGCGTATTGCCGAGCGCTACAACGCGCTGGTCACCGGTGGTGAACCCACGATGATCGAGCCCGGCGACATGTCGGTGCTGGTCGAGTCCGAGCAGCGGTACCGGGCGAGTGCGGAGTTCGCCGAGGATCGCCGGTACTGGGCCGATCGGGTGCTCGGTCTGGAGGCCACCACCCTGGATCGCCGTACCGCCGCGGCCGCTCCGGCCAATCTGCGGTTCGGGCGGCAGCTGCCGCAGAGGGTGCTGGACCGGGTGAATCAGGTTGCCCGCGAGACTGATTCGAAGACCGCGGTGGTGCTGCTGGCGGCCTTCGGCGCGTACCTGGCCCGGCTCACCGATCAGCGCGAAGTGGTGCTCAGTCTGCCGGTGACGGCGCGCACCGATGAGTACACCCGGCGGTCGGCGGGCATGCTCTCCAATATCGTGCCGCTGCGGCTGGCCGTCGGTGACGACGCCAGCTGGGGTGACCTGCTGGCCGGCGCCCGGCTCGAATTGTCGAATGCGCTGCACCACCAGCGGTATCGGCATGAGGACATTCGCCGGGACGCCGATCGTGACGGGCAGCAGACCCGGCGCGCGCTGTTCGGGCCGCTCGCCAATTTCATGCTCTTCGATCTGGCACTGCCCCTGGGGTCGGCGACCGCGCGATATCACGTGCTCACCACCGGTCCGGTCGAGGATCTGAGTCTGCAGGTGTACTACGCCGACAGCGATCAGGTGCATCTGGAGCTGGAGGCCAATCCGAACCTCTACGGCAGTGACGATCTGGCGCGGCAGCACGCGCGCTTCACCGGTTTCCTGGAGCGACTGCTGGAGCTGGATCCGGCCACGCCGCTGGCCGCGGTGCCGGTCATCACCGAGCTGGAACGCGAAGTGAGCCTGCGGATTTGGAATGACACCGCCCGTGACTTCGCCGAGGCGGAGCCGCCGGTGCCCGCCGAGGCGACGCTGGTATCCATGTTCGCGGCGCAGGCCGCGCGGACGCCGACGGCGGTCGCGCTGCGGTACGCCGGGGAACCGGCCGTCGTACTGACCTACGCACAGCTCTCCGGCCGGGTGAATCGACTTGCGCGGCATCTCATTTCACTGGGTGTCGGCCCGGAGACGCTGGTGGCGCTGCATTTGCGCCGCTCGCCGGAGCTGGTGACGGCGCTGTACGCCGTGCAGGCGGCGGGCGCGGCGTATGTGCCGCTGGACCCGGATCATCCGGCCGATCGCACCGCGCACATTGTGGCGACCGCGCGCCCGGCCGTGGTGCTGACCGGCGCCGCCGATCGGCCCGCCGTCGAGTTCGGCGCACCGGTGCTCGTACTGGACGAACTGGCGCTGGACGGATACTCGAGCGCGCCGCTGGCCGCGTCGGAACGGCTTGCGCCACTGCGGGCTTCGAATACCGCCTATGTCATCTTCACCTCGGGGTCGACCGGTCTGCCCAAGGGCGTCGCGGTGACGCATCGCGGGATTGTGAACCGGCTGGCGTGGATGCAGTCCGAGTACGGGCTCAATGCCGATGATGTTGTGCTGCAGAAGACTCCGGCCACCTTCGATGTGTCGGTGTGGGAGTTCTTCTGGCCGTTGCAGATCGGCGCGACGCTCGTCGTCGCGACGCCGGACGGCCATCGCGATCCCGGCTACCTGGCCGAAACCATTGTCCGCGAGCAGGTTACGGTCGCGCACTTCGTGCCCGCCATGCTGGCCGTGTTCCTCGGTGAGCTGGTCACGGCGTCGGCGCGGGATATTCGCCTGCGTTTGGTGTTCGCCTCCGGTGAGGCGTTGCCGGCCGCGACGGCGCAGCGCCTGCGGGCGCTGACCGGTGCGCGGTTGCACAATTTGTACGGCCCCACGGAGGCGGCGGTCGACGTCACCTTCCATGAGGTCACAGACTTGGATACCGAGGTGGTGCCGATCGGCGCACCCGTATCCAATACCCGGCTGTACGTGCTTGATTCACGTTTACGGCCGGTTCCCGTAGGGACTCCGGGTGAGCTGTATCTGTCGGGGGTTCAGCTCGCCCGGGGCTACGTGGCGCGACCGGGATTGACCGCGGAGCGCTTCGTCGCCGATCCCTTCGCCGCGCCCGCTGGGCTCAGCGCCACGGGTGAATTGATGTACCGCACCGGCGATCTGGTGCGCTGGACCGCCCAGGGTGAGCTGGTGTACCTCGAGCGCACCGATTTCCAGGTCAAGCTGCGTGGTCTGCGCATCGAGCTCGGTGAGATCGAAACCGTGCTGGCCGCACAGGATTTCGTGCACCAGGCCGTGGTGGTGGTCCGAGACGAGCAGCTGGTCGCATACCTGGTCCCCGCCCGCCCCGCCGAGTCCGCCGCCCAGCCTATTTCGATGGATGTGGCCCAGTTGCGCACCGCCGCTGCGGCCGCACTGCCCTCCTACATGGTCCCGTCCGCCTATGTGGTGCTGGATGCGTTGCCGCTCAATGCGTCCGGCAAGTTGGACCGCCGGGCGCTGCCCGCTCCGGAGCCGATTGTCACGGTGTATCGCGCGCCGGTGTCGGTGGTGGAGCAGTCGGTGGCCCGGGTCTTCGGCGAGGTGCTCGAGCGCGAGGGCCTCGGCCTGGATGACGATTTCTTCGCCCTCGGTGGCAACAGCCTGATCGCCACCCGGGTGGCGGCGCGGATCAGCGGTGATCTGGGTTGCCGTATCGGTGTGCGTGAGCTGTTCGGCGCGCCGACGGTGGCGGCCGTGGCCGAGCTGATCGAGCGCCAGTTCCTTGATGAGGATGCCGAATTCGGCATGGCGATACCGGAATTGGCGGTGCGCGAGCGCCCCGAGGTGCTTCCGCTCTCGCCCGCTCAGCAGCGCATCTGGTTCCTGAACCGGTTCGCCACCGGCAGCGCCGACTACAACATGCCGTTCGTACTGCGCCTGCGCGGCGATCTCGATGTGGCGGCCATGCGCGCCGCCATCGCGGATCTGGTGGCCCGGCACGAGGTGCTGCGCACCGTCTTCCCGCAGACCCCGCAGGGCCCCTGCCAGCGGGTACTTCCGGCCGCGTCGTTGTCTCCGCGTGCCGCCCTGGAGTCGCTCGCGGACCGGCCGCTGACCGATGCCGCCGCCGCGGAATTCGATGCCGCCGCGGCGGGCCTGATCGCGGGGACCGATCTCATTGCCGCCGCCGAGCCGATCGCCGCGGCGGAGCTGGATGCCGAGCTGCGTGATTTCGCGGAGCGCGGCTTCGATCTCGAGACCGAGATCCCGTTCCGCGCCCGGCTTTTCGATATTCAGACAGACGATGACAATGCGGACGAAGCAGACTTCGCACTGTCGGTGGTGCTGCATCACATCGCGGCGGATGGGCTGTCGCTGCCGGTGCTGGCGCGGGATCTGGTGGCGGCGTACACCGCTCGGCTCGCGGGGCATGCGCCCGGCTGGACGCCGCTGCCGCTGCAGTACGCGGATTACGCGCTGTGGCAGCGCGAGCGGCTCGGTGCCGCAACGGACCCGAATTCGCTGCTGGCCCAGCAATTGGAGTATTGGACCCGCACGCTCGCGGGTGCGCCGGAGCAGTTGGATCTGCCTTCGGATCGCCCGCGCCCGGCGGTGGCGAGTGGCCGGGGTGCTACCCACCAGCTGGAAATACCGGCCGGTCTGCACTCTCGACTGCTGGAAACCGCTCAGGAGCATGGGGTTTCGGCCTTCATGCTGCTGCACGCGGTGCTCGCGGTACTGCTCGCCCGCCTGTCCGGGGGTGATGACATTGTCATCGGCACTCCGGTCGGCGGGCGTGGCGAACGCGACCTCGACGAACTGATCGGTATGTTCGTCGGCACCCTGCCGCTGCGCACGCGGATCGACACGCGCGCGAGCTTCGCCGAATTGCTCGGCACCGTAAGGGAATCCGATCTTGCTGCCTTCGCGCACGCCGATGTGCCGTTCGAGCAGCTGGTCGAGGCGTTGAATCCGGCGCGCTCACAAGCGCGCCATCCGGTCTTCCAGGTGACGTTGTCTTTCACCGGAGTAGGGAATGTCGGCGTCGAACTGCCCGGATTGCTTGCCACGGCGGGTACGCTGGATACCGGAGTGGCCAAGTTCGACCTATCGATCGCGGTCACCGAAAGCTTCGCCGGTGCCGGTCCCGGGGAAGGTCCGGCACCGGCGGGGATCCAGGCGGAGTTCGCTTTCGCCACGGACCTCTTCGATTCCGCCTCCATCTCCGTGCTCGCCGCGCGCTTCCTGCGCCTGCTCGATGCCGTCACCGCCGCGCCCGCGACCATCGTCGCCGACCTTCCCCTGCTCTCCCCGCGTGAATACGCGAACCTCACCACCCGTACGGGCGGTCCGGCGACCGCTTCGGGTCTGCTGCCCGATGTGCTGGCCGAGGCCGCCGAGGCGGATCCGGACGATATCGCCCTCTGCGATGAACGCCGTGCCGTCACCTATGCCGAACTCGATGCCGCTTCATCGCGTTTGGCCCGGCTGCTGATCGACCGCGGTATCGGCCCGGATGATCTGGTCGCCATCGGCGTGCCCCGCTCCATCGAGCAGGTCACCGCGGTCTGGGCCGTGATCAAATCGGGTGCGGGCTGGTTGCCGGTGGATCCGGCCTACCCGGTGGACCGCATCACCCACATGGTGACCGATTCGCATGCGGTGCTGGGTCTGACCACGGCCGCCTCCCGTGCCGCCCTGCCCGGCCCGCTGCCCTGGCTGCTGCTGGACGACCCCGAATTCCGCACGGCTTGTGCGGGTTTCGCCGCCGATCAGATCACCGATGCCGAACGGGTGCGTCCGCTGCACGCGCAGCACATCGCCTACGCCATCTACACCTCCGGCTCCACCGGTCTGCCCAAGGGTGTGCTGGTCACGCATGAATCCCTGGTGAGCCTGGCGGCGGAGCAGACCGCGCACTACTTCGGTCATCCGGGTGCGCGGGTGCTCAGCGTGGCTTCGCCGTCGTTCGATATCTCGGTGGCCGAGCTGCTGCTGGCCGTGAACTCCGGTGCCACCCTGGTGATCGCGCCCGCCGGTGCGACCGTGGGTCAGGAGCTCGCGGATTTCGCACGCGCACAGCGGGTTACGCATCTGGCCATGACCCCCTCGGCCGCCGCTTCGCTGGATCCGGCGGAGCTGCCGGATGTGCGGTCGGTGGCGGTCGGTGGTGAGGCGGTGCCGGCGGAGCTGGTGCGCCGCTGGGTCGAGGCCGGGCGGACCATTGTCGACGCCTACGGCCCGACCGAGACCACGGTCATCGTGAATATGTCGCAGCCGCTGCGAGCCGGTGAGCCCGTCCATGTGGGCCGCCCCATCCGCGGTGTGCGCGAGTGGGTCCTCGATGCTTCGCTGCAGCCCGTTCCGGTGGGTGCGACCGGCGAATTGTATGTCGCCGGAACACAATTGGCGCGCGGCTATCACGGCCGCCCCGAGCTGACCGCGAATCGTTTCGTGGCCTGCCCGTGGGCTCCGGGTGAACGCATGTACCGCACCGGCGATCTGGTGCGCTGGGCCGCCGACGGCTCCGTTGTCTATGTGGGCCGCAATGACTCTCAGGTGAAGGTGCGCGGCTACCGCATCGAACTCGGTGAGATCGAGTCCGCGCTGGCCGCACACGAGCAGGTGCGGCAGGCCGTCGTGGTGGTGCACAACGACGCCGTGCGCGGCGATCAGCTGGCCGCCTACCTGGTTCCGGCCGATGCGCGAGCGGGTGTGCGGACCGAGGCGGTGCGGGCGAGCCTGCAGGGTCGCCTCGCCCCGCATATGGTGCCGGCCGCGTTCACGGTGCTCGCCGAATTGCCGATGACCCCGAACGGCAAGCTGAATCATCGCGCCCTGCCCGCACCGGAGTTCACGGCCCGCGAGTTCCGTGCCCTCACCACTTCGACCGAGCGCCTGGTGGCTGCCGCGTTCACCGATGTGCTCGGTGCGAGCACACCGATCGGCGCGGATGACGACTTCTTCGATCTGGGCGGTAATTCGCTCATCGCCACCCGGCTGACGGCCCGGCTGGGCGCGGCCCTGGATGCCCGGGTGCCGGTGCGGCTGGTCTTCGATGCCCGCACGGTGGCCGAATTGGCGACCGCCCTGGGCGAATTCGCCGGTACGGGTGGGCGTCCGCCGCTGGTGGCGGGGGAGCGGCCCGCGAGTGTGCCGCTGTCCTACGCGCAGCAGCGCATGTGGTTCCTGAACCGTTTCGACACCGAATCGGTGGCGGACAACCTGGTCGCGGCTATTCGACTCTCCGGTGCCCTCGATCGCGATGCGCTCGCGGCCGCGCTCACCGATGTGATCGAACGCCACGAAACCCTGCGCACGATCTACCCCGCGACCGACGGTATCGGCCGCCAGCAGGTGCTTTCGCTCGCCGAGGCCGCGGTCGGCCTGGTCACCGAGGACATCGCGGCGGCCGACCTGGACGCGCGTATTCGCGCCCTGGCCACCACGCCGTTCGCGGTCGGTACCGAGGTGCCGTTGCGGCTCAACCTGCTTCGGGTCGACGACGCCGAGCACATGCTGGTGTTCTCGGTGCATCACATCGCCGCCGATGGCTGGTCGGTCGCGCCGCTGACCCTCGATGTGATGGCCGCGTACTCCGCGCGCCACCGGGGGACCGCGCCGGACTGGTCCGCACTGCCGGTGCAGTACGCCGATTACGCGCTGTGGCAGCGGGAGCTGCTGGGCAGTGCCGAAGAGTCGGATTCACTGCTGGCACAGCAGATTTCATTCTGGCGCAGTGAGCTCTCGGGGCTGGCTCCGGAGCTGTCCCTGCCGTTGGATCGGCCGCGTCCGGCCGCTGCCTCCGGGCGGGGCGCACGGTATGAGTTCGCCCTGGACGCCGGAGTGCACGCGCGGCTGCGGGAGCTCGCCGAGCGGTCGAACGCCTCGCTGTTCATGGTGGTGCACGCCGCGTTCGCCGCACTGCTGGCCAAGCTCTCCGGACAGTCCGATATCGCGATCGGCACCCCGGTGGCGGGGCGCGGTGAGCCCGCGCTGGACGGCCTGGTCGGCATGTTCGTCAATACCCTGGCCCTGCGTATCGAGGTCGCAACGCGTACCGGGTTCGCGGATCTGGTTGCCGCCGTGCGGGATGCGGATCTGCGCGCCTTCGCGAACGCCGATGTGCCGTTCGAGCGCCTGGTGGAGGCGCTGAATCCGGTGCGCACGCCGGGTCTGCACCCGCTGTTCCAGGTGGTCCTGGATTTCCAGAACACCGCCGGCGCAACCCTCGAACTGGAGGGTCTGGAGGTGTCGCGCCTGGATATCGATACGCACACCGCCAAATTCGATCTGCAGCTCTCGGTGTCCGAGAGCGCCGACGGCGGCCTGGCCGCCGTATTCACCTATGCCACAGACCTGTTCGATGCCGACGGCATCGAGGTGCTGGCCCGTCGTTTCCGGCGAGTGGTCGCGGCGGTGGCGAGTGATTCGGCACTGCCGGTCGGGGATATCGAGGTGCTCGAGGCCGAGGAGCGGCAGCGGGTACTGCACGAGTGGTCTGCCACCGGTGTGGACGACTCCGAATCCGGCACGCTGGCAGCACGTTTCGCCGCCGCCGTGCTGATCGATCCGCTGGCCACCGCCATCCGCTCCGGCGATACCACCCTCACCTACGGTCAACTCGACGCGCGTGCCAATCAGCTGGCACGGCGCCTCATCGCCGCCGGCGTCGGCCCGGAATCCCTGGTGGCCGTGGCACTTCCGCGCACCGCGGAGCTGGTGGTGGCTCTGCTCGCGGTGCTCAAGGCCGGTGGTGGCTATTTGCCGATCGATCCGAATTACCCGGCGGATCGCATCGAATACGTCCTCGACGACGCCCGCCCGGTGTGCGCGCTCACCAGCGCCGCCGCGAATCTGCCTGGGTGTTGGTTCGGTGGCCCGGTCCTGGACCTCGATACCGTGGATCTGACCGGTTACGCCGATACCCCCATCACCGACGCGGACCGTCGCGGCACCCTCGATCCGGCGAATACCGCCTATGTCATCTACACCTCGGGTTCGACGGGCCGCCCCAAGGGCGTGCTCATTCCGCATCTGAATGTGGTTCGGCTGCTGGACAATACGCGCCGGCACTTTGCCTTCGGGCCGTCCGACGTGTGGACCATGTTCCACTCGTACGCCTTCGACTTCTCGGTGTGGGAGCTGTGGGGTCCGCTGCTGTCCGGCGGCAGTGTGGTGGTGGTCGACTACTTCACCTCGCGTTCGCCGCAGCAGTTCCGCGAATTGCTTGCCGCCGAACGGGTTACGGTGCTCAACCAGACCCCGTCGGCCTTCTATCAGCTGATCGCCGCCGACCAGGCGAACGCCGCCGATGATCTCGCGCTGCGCTGTGTCATCTTCGGTGGCGAGGCCCTGGAGCCGCAGCGGTTGCGCGACTGGTTCGCCCGGCATCCGCAGGCTCCGGCGCTGGTCAATATGTACGGCATTACCGAGACCACGGTGCACGTGTCGTACCGGTCGATCACCGCGGCGACCGGTTCGGCGAGTGTGATCGGCGGTGCGCTGCCGGGTCTGGTTGTGCGGGTGCTGGATTCGCGGTTGCAGCCGGTTCCGGCGGGTGTGCCCGGGGAAATCTATGTCTCCGGTGGGCAGTTGGCCCGCGGTTACCTGTCGCGTCCGTCGCTGTCGGCGAGCCGGTTCGTGGCGGACCCGTACGGTCCCGCCGGTGCCGCCGCCTATCGCACCGGTGACCTGGCGCGCTGGACCGCGACCGGGGACCTCGAATACCTGGGCCGCGCCGATCAGCAGGTGAACCTGCGCGGCTTCCGGGTGGAGCTCGGCGAGATCGAGGCCGCCCTGTTGGCCGAGCCGGGTGTGCGGGAGGCGGCCGTGGTGGTCCGGCACGACGATATCGTCGCCGAGGACCGCATTGTCGGCTACGTGGTGGAAGCCGCGAGCGTCGATACCGTCGCACTGCGGCAGGCGATCGCCCGGCAGCTGCCCGAACACATGGTGCCCTCCACCATTGTGGTGATCGATCGAATTCCATTGACGGTCAATGGAAAACTGGATCGCGCCGCACTGCCCGCCCCGACCTTCGAGGCCGCCGCGTACCGGCAGCCCGGTACCTCCGCCGAGATCGCGGTCGCGGGTGTGTTCGCCGAACTGCTCGGCATCGAGCGGGTCGGTGTGGACGACGACTTCTTCGCGCTCGGCGGCAGTTCCCTGCTGGCGGCCCGCGCGGTCGCCCGCATCGGCGCGGCCCTGGATTGTGAGATCCAGGTGCGCGCACTCTTCGAAACCCGCAGTGTCGCAGCGCTTGCCGAATACGCGCACGAACTCCCCGGTGCGGGTGCGCGTAAGCCGTTGCTGCCGCGTATGCGCCCGGAGCGGCTGCCGCTCGCGCTCGCCCAGCAGCGCATGTGGTTCCTGAACCGGTACTGGGCCGCCGAGGAGACCTCCGGTCCGGGTGCGGCCGCGGACAATATTCCGCTGGTAATCCGGTTCTCCGGGGTGCTCGACACCGTTGCCCTGGCGGGTGCGCTCGCGGATCTGGTGCAGCGGCACGAGACCCTGCGCACCGTCTACCCGGATGGTGTGGACGGGCCGGAGCAGCTGATTCGGACTGGGGCACAGAGTGTCCCGTCGGTTGTCGCCGAACTGATCGACGCATCCGAGCTGGACGCACGCCTGGTCGCCGCCGCCACGCACGGCTTCGACCTGACCGCCGAAACACCTTTGCGCGCAGAGCTTTTCCGTATCTCCGATACCGAACATGTACTGGCCCTGGTACTGCACCACATCAGTGCCGACGGCTACTCGCTCGGCCCGCTGGCCCAGGATCTGATGGCCGCGTACACCGCGCGCCACACCGGTCAGGCCCCGGCCTGGCAGCCACTGCCCGTGCAGTACGCGGATTACACGCTGTGGCAGGCCGAGGTGCTCGGCTCGGATACCGACCCGGATTCCGAGGCGGCCCGCCAACTGGCTTACTGGAAGACGCGGCTCGCCGGTCTCCCCGAACAGCTGGATCTGCCCGCCGATCGCCCGCGCCCGGCGGTCTCGACCCAGCGCGGCGGCAGCCACCATTTCACCGTCGCTGCCCACCTGCACGCGGAACTCGCCGCCCTGGCGCAGAAGCTGGACACCACCATGTTCAGCACCGTGCACGCGGCGCTGGCGATCCTGCTGTCCCGCCTGTCGGGCAGCACCGATATCGCCATCGGCACCCCCGTCGCCGGGCGCGGTGAGCAGGCCCTGGACGGTCTGGTCGGCATGTTCGTCAACACCCTGGTGCTGCGCACCGAAATCGATCCGAAGGCCGCATTCGACACCCTGCTGGCGCAGGTCCGCGCCGGCGATATCGAGGCCCTCTCGCACACCGACGTGCCCTTCGAGCGCGTGGTGGAGGTACTCGCCCCCGCCCGCGCCCAGAATCGGCATCCGCTGTTCCAGGTGGCGCTGACCTTCCAGAATTTCCCGCTCCCCGCCCTGGAACTGCCCGGCCTGCACGTGCTCCCCGCCCAGATCGAAGCCGGCATCGCCAAGTTCGACCTGCAGTTCACCGTCACCGAAACCTTCGGCGCCGAGGGCCGCACCGGCGGCATGGATATCGAAATCACCTACGCCACCGACCTTTTCGAGGGCGCAGGCATTGCGGCGCTGGCACGCCGCTTCGAGCAGGTGCTGGCGACGGTTGCCTCCGACCGCATGATCGCGATCGGCGATATCGAGCTCCTCCGCGCCGATGAGCGCCGCCAGGTGCTGACCGAGTGGAATGCCACCACCCGCGACCTCGCCGCCGAACTCCCGGAAGGCGCTGCGGCAAACCTGGTTTCGCTGTTCGAGACGCAAGCGCTGAGCACCCCCGACGCGACCGCGCTCGTGTTCGCGGGTATGCCCGAGCGAGGCGAGGCACGGGAATCGCTGTCCTATGCGGAGTTCGCCGCGCGGGTGCATCGCCTGGCCCGCCATCTCATCGCTCGGGGAGTCGGCGCGGAATCGACCGTGGCGCTGGCGATTCGTCGCTCCACCGATCTGGTCATCGCCATATACGCCGTACTGGAGGCCGGCGGAGCGTACGTCCCCCTGGACCCCGACCAGCCCGTCGACCGCATCGACTACGTCCTGGACACCGCCCGCCCGGTCGCGATCCTGACCACGGCCCGCGATGCCTTCACCACCGGTAGCAACGTGCCGGTCCTCGAGGTCGACACCCTCGACCTCGACGGCTACTCGGCCAAACCGATCACCGATTCCGAACGCGGACAGGCGATCCGCCCCGACCACACCGCGTACGTCATCTTCACCTCCGGCTCCACCGGCCGTCCCAAGGGCGTCGCCGTGGAGCATGGCGCGATCGTGAATCGCCTGCTGTGGATGCAGCACGAATACCCGATCGACGCGAACGACGCTGTGCTGCAGAAGACTCCGGCCACCTTCGACGTGTCGGTATGGGAGTTCTTCTGGCCCTTGCAGACCGGCGCGCGCCTGGTGGTGGCCAAGCCTGACGGTCACCGTGACCCGGTTTACCTGGCCCGGGTCATCGCCGAAGAGGGCGTCACCACAGCCCATTTCGTGCCCTCGATGCTCGCGCTCTTCGTGGCGACCCTCAACAGTGACACCGCCCCCGTCTCGTTCGGTGAGGGGATGCGTCTCCGGCAGGTGTTCGCCTCCGGGGAGGCGCTGCCCGCCGCGACCGCGCAGCAGTTGCGCGAGTTGACTGGCGCGCGCTTGCACAACCTTTACGGCCCGACCGAAGCCGCCGTCGACGTCACCTTCCACGAGGTTGTCGACGCCGACGAGATCTCGGTGCCGATCGGCCGCTCGGTGTGGAATACCCGCACCTTCGTGCTGGATGCCCGCCTGAACGCCGTTGCCCCGGGCATCGCGGGTGAGCTGTACCTCGTCGGCGATCAGCTGGCGCGCGGTTACCTGGGTCGCCCCGATCTGTCCTCGGATCGCTTCGTGGCCAACCCGTTCGGCAGTGCCGGTGACCGCATGTACCGCACCGGTGACCTGGTGAAGTGGAATGCCGACGGCGAGATCGAGTACCTGGGCCGCACCGATTTCCAGGTGAAGCTGCGTGGTCTGCGTATCGAGCTCGGTGAGATCGAATCCGCCCTGACCGCAATGGATTCCATCGCCCAGGCCGTGGTGGTGGTGCGCGCCGATGATCGTCTCGGCGATCAGCTGGTGGCCTACCTGGTGCCCGCCACAACTGCTGCCGCCCAGGCCGGTGCGGCCACTGCCGCCGACGGCGTGCGGGTGGACGTCGTGCGCGCTGCGCTGGCCGCGACGCTGCCCGGGTACATGGTGCCCGCGGCGTTCGTGGTGCTGGAGGCGCTGCCGCTCAATGCTTCCGGGAAGCTGGATCGTAAGGCGTTGCCCGCGCCGGTGTTCGAGGCGAAGGTGTTCCGGGCTCCGGCCACTCCGGTGGAGGAGATTGTCGCCGGGGTGTTCGCCGATCTGCTCGGGACCGAGCGCATCGGTGTGGATGACGACTTCTTCGAGTTGGGTGGCAGTTCGCTGCTGGCGGCCAAGGCGGTTGCCCGTATCGGTAGTGCGCTCGGCACGAATCTGGGTGTACGGGCGCTGTTCGAGGCGTCGGCGGTCGGCGAGTTGGCCGCCCGCGTCGAGGTCACGCCGAAGTCGGGTGCTCGCCCCGCGCTGGTCGCCGGTGTTCGGCCGGAGCAGCTGCCATTGTCGCCCGCGCAGCAGCGCATGTGGTTCTTGAACCGCTTCGACGGTAGTTCGACCGCCTACACGATTCCGCTGGCCCTGCGCCTGTCCGGTGATCTGGATGTGGCCGCTATGCGGGCCGCCGTGGCGGACGTCGTCGCGCGGCACGAAACCCTGCGCACGGTCTACCCGGAGACGGCGGCCGGTCCGGTGCAGGTAATTCTGCCCGCCGCTCGGGCCGCGCAGCCGTTGCTGCCGATCGATTGCACCGAAGCCGAACTGCCACAGCGCATTCTGGCGCTGACCAGCGAAGCCTTCGATGTCACCACCGAGGTTCCGGTACGACTGCGGCTGTTCCGCATTACCGATGCGGCGCACGGCGAGTACGTGTTCGTCGGTGCCCTGCACCATATTTCGGCCGACGGTTCGTCGCTGGTGCCGTTCGTGCGGGATCTCATGCTCGCCTACGGCGCGCATCTCGCCGATACCGCCCCGATGTGGTCGCCGCTGACCGCGCAGTACGCCGATTACGCCCTGTGGCAGCACGCCCTGCTCGGCGCCGAGGAAGACGCGGAATCCCTGTCCGCACAGCAGCTCTCGTTCTGGCGCGAGACTCTCACCGGTCTGCCGGATCAGCTGGATCTGCCCACCGACTTCCCGCGTCCGGCGCGGCAGAGCCTGCGCGGCAAGCGAATCGAACTCCCCGTCGATGCCGACCTGCATGCCCGCCTCACCCGGGTGGGCCGTGCGCACGGCGCGACCCTGTTCATGGTGGTGCACGCGGCCTTCTCCGCGCTGCTGGCCCGCCTGTCCGGCACCGCCGATATCACCGTCGGCACCCCGATCGCCGGGCGTGGCGAGGCGGCCCTGGACGACATCATCGGCATGTTCGTGAACACCCTGGTGCTGCGCACCGAAGTCGATGCCGCGGAACCGTTCTCGGCCCTGCTGGGCCGGGTACGCACCGCCGATATCGCCGCGTTCGCGCACGCCGATGTGCCGTTCGAGCGCCTGGTCGAGGTGCTCAATCCGGCGCGCTCCACCGCCCGGCACCCGCTTTTCCAGGTGGGTTTCTCCTTCCAGAACCATGAGCGAGCCGCCCTGGAGCTGCCCGGTCTGACGGTCTCGGAGGTCGACTTCGACAATGAGATCGCCCAGTTCGACCTGCACCTGTTCGCGGTCGATCACTACGGCCCGGCGGGTGCGCCCGCCGGCATGGCTCTCACGCTCGGCTACGCCACGGATCTGTTCACCGAGGACACCGCGCTCCGGTTCGCCGATGCCCTGCGCCGAACACTGGAAACCATTGCGGCGGAGCCGGATACCATCGTCGGCTCCATCGACCTGCTGGGTTGGGACCTACGTGAGCAGGTGCTCTCCGCCTGGAACGCCACCGCGCACCCCGTCGCCCCGGTCACCCTGGTCGATCTGGTCGACGCCCAGGTCGCGGCGACCCCGAACGCCATCGCCCTACTGAGCGCCGAGGGCGAAACCACCCTCACCTATGGCGAATTCGATGCCCGGGTGAACCGTCTCGCGCGCCGTCTGATCGCCGACGGCGTCGGCCCGGAGCATACGGTCGTGCTGGCCATACGCCGCTCCATCGACCTGGTCATCGCCATGTACGCGGTGGTCAAGTCCGGTGCCGCCTACGTCCCGATCGACCCGGATCACCCCGCCGATCGCATCGCCTACATTGTCGAAACCGCAGCCCCGGCAGCCATTCTCACAACCACCCGCGATGCGTCCCCCGGCGAGCCTTCTTCCCCCCGTCATCCCGGCGCGCTTTTGGCCGGGATCCACAACACCGCCGTCGACGTATTGCGGATTGACGAACTCGACCTGTCGAGCCATTCGCCCGCGCCGATCCACGACGACGAACGGGTACGCCCGCTGCGTCCGCACAACCCCGCCTACCTGATCTTCACCTCCGGCTCGACCGGCAAGCCCAAGGGCGTAGCCGTCCCGCACTCGGCTATCACCAACCAATTGCAGTGGCTGCGTGACACTTTCGAACTGGACGCGAATGACCGATCCCTGTTGAAGACCCCCGCCACCTTCGACCTCTCGGTCTGGGAGTTCTGGTCCCCGCTGACCACCGGCGGCAGCCTGATCGTCACCGCCCCCGGCGACGAGCGTGACCCGGATCGTCTGCGCGCCCTCATGGACACGCATCTGGTCACCGTGCTGCATCCGGTCCCGTCCCTGCTCGGCATGCTCCTCACCACCGGCCCGCTGCCCGATTCGGTGCGCGCGGTGCTGGCCATCGGCGAGGCCCTCCCGGCCGCGACCGCGACCGAGTTCCTGGACAACCCGGGCAAGGCTCGCCTGTTCAACCTGTACGGCCCGACCGAGGCGGCGGTATCGATCACCGCGTTCGAGGTGACCGAGCGTCCGGACCAGGCCGTCTCCATCGGCACCCCGGCGTGGAACAGCGGTGCGTACGTACTGGATTCGCGCCTGCAGCCGGTACTGATCGGTGTCCCGGGCGAGCTGTACCTCTCGGGTGCGCAGCTGGCTCGCGGCTATCACGGCCGTCCGGGGCTCACCGCCGATCGTTTCGTCGCGAACCCGTTCGGCGCGGGCCGCCTGTACCGCACCGGCGATATCGTGCGCCGCCGCGTGGACGGTTCGCTGGAGTATGTCGATCGCGCCGACTTCCAGGTGAAGATCGGCGGCTTCCGTATCGAACTCGGTGAGGTCGAGACGGTGCTGCGCCGCCAGGACGGTGTGACCGCGGCCGTCGCGGTGGCCCGCACGGAGGGTGGCAGCGGCGCCCGGCTGGTCGCCTATGCGGCCGTCCCGGGTGCCGATCCGGCCCGCTACGACGAGGTGGCGGCGGGCCTGCGCACCGCGCTCGCCGCGGACCTGCCGCAGTACATGGTTCCGGCGGCCCTGGTGGTGCTGGAAGCCTTGCCGCTCAATGCCAATGGCAAGGTGGATCGCGCGCGCCTGCCCGAGCCGGCGTTCACCGCCGGCGCGTACCGTGCCCCGGTCTCACCGACCGAGCGCCTGGTGGCTGCCGCCTTCGCCGAAGTGATCGGTTTGCCCGCAGCGGCCGCTGCCGGTCCGGCCTCGGAGGTGGAGTCCCGCACCGGAATTGTCGGCCTCGACGCGGATTTCTTTGCCCTGGGCGGTAATTCGCTCATGGCGACCCGTCTCGCGGCGCGCCTCGGCGCGGACCTGGGTGTACGGGTGCCCGTGGCGGCGGTATTCGAAGCGCCGACCGTACTGGCCCTGGCCGAGCGGCTGGCGGCGATCGATCCGTCGGACGTGCGCCCCGCGCTGGTCCGGCGTGCCGAAGAAACCCTTGCACCGCTGTCGCTTTCGCAGCAGCGCATGTGGGTCGTCAATCGGCTGACCCCGGAGTCCGGCGCGTACAACGTGCCCGCCGCCATTCGACTCTCCGGAACCCTGGATCGCGAGGCACTCACGGCCGCCGTGCGGGATCTGTTGGCCCGCCATGAGATTCTGCGCACCTGCTACCCCGAGGTGGACGACGAAGCGGTGCAGCGGGTGCTCACCGTCGACGACGTGCGATTCGACCTCGCGCCGATCGCCGTGAACGGCACCGATATCGACGACAGGATCGCCGAAATCGTCTCGGCCGGTTTCGATGTCACCACCGCACCGCCGGTGCGCCTGGCCCTGCTGTCGGTCTCGCCTACCGAGCATGTGCTCGTCGTGGTCATGCATCACATCAGCACCGACGGCTACTCGATCGCTCCCATGGCGCGAGACCTGGGGCGGGCGTACACGACTCGCCTCTCCGGCACTGCCCCCGCCTGGACGCCGCTGGCCATCCAGTACGGCGACTACAGTGCCTGGCAGCGCACGGTCCTGGGCGACGAACTGGATCAGGACAGTCTGCTCAACTCGCAATTGGCGTTCTGGCGCACCGAGCTGGCCGGTCTCCCGGAGCAGCTCTCGCTGCCCACCGACCGCCCGCGCCCGGCCCGTCGCGATATGCGCGGCGAGACAGTCGATTTCGAGCTCGAGGCCGAGCTCACCGCACGGCTGTCGGAGGTGGCGCGCGAGCACGATGCCACCCTCTTCGGTGTCCTGCACAGCGCCTTCGCGGTGCTGCTGTCCAAGCTGTCCGGCCTCTCCGATATCGCCGTCGGCGCACCCGTCGCCGGTCGCGGTGAGCGCGCCCTGGACGACCTGATCGGCATGTTCGTCAATACCGTGGTGCTGCGCGCCGAGGTGGACGCCCGCGCCCCGTTCCACGAGCTGCTGCGTCAGGTCCGCGATCGCGACCTCGCCGCCCTCGCCCAGGCGGATGTCCCGTTCGAGCGGGTGGTGGAGGCGGTACTGTCTGCCTCCGGTCGCGCCCGTACCAGCGCGTACACCCCGCTCTTCCAGGTCATGTTCACCTTCCAGAATATGAACACCGGCACAGTGACCCTCCCCGGTCTCGAGGTCGAGGTGCTCGAACCGCGCCTGACCGAGGCCAAGTTCGATCTCCAGCTGACGGCGCTGGAGCAGTACGACCCGCAGGGTCGCGTCACCGGATTGCGTATGCAATTCGCTTACGCGACAGACATTTTCGAAGCGGCCACGATTCGCCTGCTGGCGGAGCGGCTGCTGTGCGTGCTCGACGCGATTGCCGCCGATCCGGCGATCACCGTGCGCGCCATCGATATTCGTACGGATTCGGAGCGGCCTCGCAGCGGCAACTCCGGTCCGGCGTCCACCCCGGCTTCCGGCGCCTCCGCGCGCCCGGCCGAGGTGGAGCGGACACCCGCCGAGGTGCCCGCGGCCGAGCTCCCGGCGCTCATCGCAGCCGCCGCCGAGCTGGCCCCCGACACTGTCGCCGTCTCGCACGGCGCGCACAGCGTCACCTACCGCGACCTCGCCACCAAACTCGCCACCGTCGCCCGTGCCATGGGTGCCGCAGCGAAGCCGGAGGCCCTGGTGAATGTCGCACTCGCCGGTTTGGTGCCCGGCATCCTGGCCGCCCTCGGTGCGGGTGGCCTGTCCCAAGTCCTGCACACGCTTTCGGGCGCGGCGCAGGCGCTGGTTCAGTCAGAAGGAGACCTCTGATGTCTCGTGTGGAGTCGGTCGCCCTCAACCCGTTCGGTAA
This sequence comes from Nocardia sp. SYP-A9097, assembly GCF_009649815.1. Lineage (GTDB taxonomy): Bacteria > Actinomycetota > Actinomycetes > Mycobacteriales > Mycobacteriaceae > Nocardia. The sequence goes on along the minus strand of NZ_WJIC01000002.1, from coordinate 528,527 downwards.
CCATGCGGCGCTGCGTAGCGCCTATGGCGCCGCGGACCTGCCCAATCTGATCGAAACGGTGGCGAACCTGGAGCCGGAGCGCATTGCGGTCCGGCACGGGGATGTCACCGTCGGCTACGGCGCGCTCGCCGCCGAGCTGGGTGCGCTGGCCGAGGCCATGGGCGGCGCACTCGAACCCGAGGCCCTGGTTCAGGTCGTGATCTCGGGGCAATTGCCCGCGCTCATGGAGGGGGAGGAGGGCGCGCTCAGCGCCGTCCTGGACGACCTCCTGGACGATGCCGTCGAGGCCGCCGCCGGAGTGCTCACCCCGAACCTGGCCCCGGTCGAGACCCTGGCGACACTGTTCGAGGATCAGGTGCGCCGCACCCCCGACGCGGTGGCGCTGCAATTCGGCGGGGAGAGCCTGACCTACGCCGAATTCGATGCCCGTGTCAACGCACTGGCACACCGCCTGCTCGCCGCGGGCGTCGGCCCGGATGTACTGGTGGGCTTGGCCGTTCGGCGTTCGTTCGAACTGCTGGTCGGCATGTACGCCATTATCAAGGCCGGTGGCGCGTATGTGCCGCTGGATCCGGATCATCCGGCGGAGCGACTAGCGTACGTCCTATCCGTGGCGAATCCCGCTGTGGTGCTGACGACTTCGGCCGATGAGCCGGAGTTCGAGACCGCCGTGCCGGTGCTGCGCATCGACGAATTCGAGCGCACCGCATCGGCCACACCTGATTCGCCGGTCACCGATCGCGATGTGCCGCAGCCGATCGCGGACAATATCGCCTACGTCATCTTCACCTCCGGTTCGACCGGGCGACCCAAGGGCGTCGCGGTCTCGCATCGCGCGATCGTGGCGAATCTGCGCTGGCGGCAGCGCCTGTACCGGATGCACTGCGGTGACGCGGTACTGCAGAAGACCCCGTTCACCTTCGATGTGTCGGTGTGGGAGTTCTTCTGGCCGTTGCAGGTCGGCGCGCGCCTGGTGATCGCCGAACCGGACGGGCATCGCGATCCCGCGTATCTGCTGCGCACCATCGCCGACTACGGCATCAGCATCGCGCATTTCGTCCCGTCCATGCTCTCGGTCTTCATCGCCGAGGCCGCCCGGGACGGCGTATCCGATTCGCTGCGTGCGGTTTTCGCCTCCGGTGAGGCGCTGCCCGCCGCCACGGCCGCCGATTTCCGCGATGTCAGCGGAGCCACGCTGCACAACCTGTACGGCCCCACCGAAGCGGCCGTCGACGTCACCGCCCATGAGGTGACCGCCGCCGATATCGTGCAGGTGCCCATCGGCGCGCCCGCCGATGACACCGATCTGCTGGTGCTGGACGACAATCTGCGACCGGTCCCGGCCGGAGTGGTCGGCGAATTGTATTTGGCCGGAGTGCAATTGGCACGCGGCTATGTGGCGCGGGGCGCGCTGACCTCGGAACGTTTCGTCGCCAATCCCGAGGGCGCGCCGGGCGATCGCATGTACCGCACCGGTGATCTGGTGCGCTGGCAGCAGGTGGACGGCGGCCCGAACGAGCTGGAGTACCTGGGGCGCAGCGACTTCCAGGTGAAGTTGCGCGGTCTGCGCATCGAACTCGGCGAGGTCGAGGCGGCACTGCTGAGCCATGACAAGGTGGCGCAGGCGGCAGTCGTACTGCACCATGGCGCGACCGGTGATCACCTGGTCGGCTACGTGGTCCCCGCATACGACAGTGCGGCCGCCGTGGCCGGTATCGGGACCCCGGTTGCCGCGAATGCCTTGGACACCGCGGCGGTGCTGACCGCCGCGCGTGAGCGACTACCCGAGTACATGGTGCCCGCCCTGCTGGTGGTGCTGCCCGAGTTCCCGCTCAACCAGAGCGGCAAGCTCGATCGTCGTGCCCTGCCGGAGCCCGAATTCACCGACAGCGCGGTGGAATTCCGCGCCCCGGAGACCACCGCCGAACTGGCCGTTGCCGCCATCTTCGCCGATCTGCTCGGTACCGACCGGATCGGCGCGGACGACGACTTCTTCGCCCTGGGCGGCAATTCGCTCATCGCCACCCGGGCCATTGCCCGGGTCTCCGAGGCGCTGCGCATCACCTTCGATGTGCGCGACTTCTTCGACCGCCCGACCGTGGCCGCGCTGGCCTTGCTCGCCGATGACCCGGCGGCCCGGGCGAATTCGGATGTGGAGTTGCTCGGTCCCGCCGAAATCGATGTCGACCGCCCCGTGCTGGCGGCGGGGGAGCGGCCCGCACTGGTTCCGCTCTCGCCGGCACAGCAGCGCATGTGGTTCCTGAATCGCCTCGCGCACACCGAATCGGAGACTGCGGCCGATGGATTCGACGCGGCGGCGGTCGACAATGTGATCGTCGCGCTGCGCCTGCGCGGCGACCTGGACGCCGCCGCTCTCACCGCGGCGGTCACCGATCTGATCGCCCGCCACGAGGTGCTGCGCACGTCCTACCCGCAGACCCCCGCCGGCCCGATTCAGCTCGTGCACTCCGCCGTGCTCGGTCCGATCTCCGCCGGGCACCCGGTCGCCGCCGAGCTGACTCCCGTCGATATCGCGGACGCGCTGCTACGGTCCGCCATCGAGGCCGAGGCCAGGCGCGGATTCGATGTCGCCGCGCAGATTCCATTGCGGCTGCGGCTCTTCCGGGTCGATCCCACCGATCACACGCTGGTGCTGGTCGTGCACCATATCGCCGCCGACGGTGTCTCGATGGCCCCGCTGGTGCGCGATCTGGTGGACGCCTACACCGCGCGCCGGGCGGGGGAGTGGCCCGGCTGGGCTCCCCTGGATATCCAGTACGCGGATTACGCGCTGTGGCAGCAGCGGCTGCTCGGTGCCGACTCCGATTCGGATTCGCTTGCCGCCCGCCAGCTTTCGTTCTGGACCCGGGAGCTGGCCGAACTGCCGGCGCAATTGGATCTGCCCGCCGATCGGCCGCGCCCGGCGGTGAGCGGATATCGCGGTGCGACAGTCGGTTTCGACCTCGACGCCGACCTCCGCGCCGCCATCGACCGGATTGCCGGCGAGAGCCGGGCGACCCCGTTCATGGTGTTGCACGCCGCGCTCGCCGCGCTGCTGGCGCGCCTGTCCGGCACCACCGATATCGCCATCGGCACCGCCGTCGCCGGTCGTGGTGAGCGGGCCCTGGACGATCTGGTCGGCATGTTCGTCAATACCCTGGTGCTGCGCACCGAGGTGCGCGGTGACCTCTCCTTCGCCGAACTGGTTTCGGTTGCGCGGGAACGGGATCTGCGCGCCTTCGCGCACCGCGATGTGCCGTTCGAACGCCTGGTGGAGGTGCTCAATCCGGTACGCGCCCGCAATCGCCACCCGCTCTTCCAGGTGGCACTGGTGCTGCAGAACCTGGGCGCGCAGACCCCGGTTCTCCCGGGCCTGGCAGCCGAACTGGTCGAATTCGACTCCGGCTTCGCCAAATTCGATCTGCAATTGACCGTCGCCGAGGACGGCGACGGCTATCGCGCCGAATTCAATTACGCCACAGAACTCTTCGACGCGGCCACGGTCGGCGAGTTCGCCGCCAAGTTCACCCGCCTGCTGACCGCCGCCACCGCCGCCCCCGAACGCCCGGTCGGCGATATCGACCTCCTGGACGCCGGTGAGCTCGACTATGTCGTCGACTCCTGGAACGCCACCGGTCACAAGGTCCCGGACCTGTTCCTGCACACCGGTTTCGACGCCCAGGCGCAGCGCACCCCCGCGGCGCGCGCCCTGGTGTTCGGCGATACCGAACTCACCTACGCCGAACTCGACGAGCGCGCCAATCGCCTGGCCCGCCTGCTCATCGAAGCCGGTGTCGGCCCCGAATCCCTGGTCGTGCTGGCCATGGCGCGCTCGGTGGAGCTCATTGTCGCCATGTACGCCGTGCTGCGCGCCGGTGGCGCGTACGTGCCCATCGACCCCTCGCACCCGATCGAGCGCATCGGCCACATTCTCGAAACCGCCGATCCGCAGCTCGTATTGACCACCGCCGGTGACGGTTTCACACTCCCGGCGGGTGTCGACCTTCCCCTGCACCGCGTTGATGAAATGGACCTGGACGGGTACCGGCCCGGCCGTGTCACCGATCGCGAGCGCCGCGCCACCCTGCACCCGGAGCATCCGGCCTACGTACTATTCACCTCCGGCTCCACCGGTAAGCCCAAGGGCGTCGCCGTCAGCCATCGCGCCATCGCCAATCAGATGGCGTGGATGCAGGCCGAGTACCGTATCGGCCGCAAGGATGTCTACCTGCAGAAGACGGTCTCCACCTTCGACGTCTCGCTCTGGGGTTACTTCCTGCCGCTGCGCGCCGGTGCCACCATGGTGCTGGCCGCCCCGGACGGGCATCGCGATGCCCGGTACCTCGCCGAAACCATCGCCGAGCACGGGGTTACGCTCACCGACTTCGTGCCGTCCATGCTGGCCGTCTTCGCCACTCATGCCGAGCCCGGCGAACTCGGTTCGCTGCGTGAGGTTTTCGTCGCGGGTGAGGCGTTCTCGCCGGAGACGGTCACCGCTTTCCGCGCGGTCTGCGCTGCCGGCCTGCACAATTTGTACGGTCCCACCGAGGCCGCGGTCACCGTCACCTTCCGCGAGGTCCGCGAGGAGACGCAAGCCGTCCCCATGGGCGAACCGGAGTGGAATACCCAGGTCTACGTACTGGATTCGCGCCTGCGTCCGGCCCCCATCGGCGTACCGGGTGAGCTCTACCTGGCGGGTGTGCAGCTGGCGCGCGGCTATCACCGCCGCGTCGATCTCACCTCGGATCGCTTCGTGGCCAACCCCTTCGGGTTCGGTGGCGAACGCATGTACCGCACCGGCGATCTGGTGAAGTGGACGCCGGAGGGTGAGCTGGTCTACCTGGGCCGCATCGACTTCCAGGTGAAGTTCCGCGGCCAGCGCATCGAACTCGCCGAGATCGAGACGGCACTGCTCACCGCCCCGGAGGTCGCGCAGGCCGCGGTCCGGGTCATCCCCGGTGATACCGGTGATTTCCTCGCCGGATACGTAATCCGCACGCCCGGAACCGAACTCGACACCGATGGACTGCGCGACCGGCTCACCGAACTGGTGCCCGCGTACATGGTGCCCACCGTGATCGTGGAGCTCGCCGAGTTCCCGCTCGGCACCAGCGGCAAACTCGATCGCGGCGCCCTGCCCGTTCCGACTTTGGCCGCCAAGCGTTTCCGTGCCCCGGTCGATGCCGCGCAACGCGTAGTCGCCCGCGTCTTCGGGGAGGTACTCGGCCTGGACCGGATCGGCCTGGACGACGACTTCTTCGCCCTCGGTGGCAGCTCCCTCTACGCCACCCAGGTCACCGCCCGCACCGGAGCCGAACTGGGCGTGCGCATTCCGGTCCGCACCCTTTTCGATGCGGGCACAGTCGAGAGCTTCGCGGCCGCCGTCGGCGAATTGTCCGGTGCGACAGCGCGTCCCGCGCTGGTCCCGCAGCCGCGCACCGATCGCGTCCCGCTCTCCTCCGCCCAGCAGCGCCTGTGGTTCCTCAATCGCCTGGAGAGCGAACAGGAGCGCCCCAGCAGCTATAACCTGCCCGTGGTGCTGCGCCTGTCCGGCCGCCTCGATGTGATGTCCATGGAGCAGGCCATGCTGGATGTACTGGCCCGCCACGATGCCCTGCGCACCTACTTCCCGGACACCGAATTCGGTCCGTACCAGAAGACTCTGGACCCCGCCGATGTCGGTCTCACGCTCAACCCGGTTCCGGTGCGGGAGTCCGAGATCGTCGCGGCCGTCACCGCCATCGCCGAGGCGCCGTTCGATGTGGTCCGCGAATTGCCTTCGCGCATAGCCCTGCTCGTGGTCGATCGCGGCCCCGGCGCCCCGTATGACTCCTCCGAGTACGTGCTGGTCATGGTGCTGCACCACATCACCGGCGATGCCCTCTCCATGCCGCCCCTGGTCGCCGACCTGATGCGCGCCTATACCGCCCGCCTGTCCGGTGCCGCCCCCGGCTGGGAGCCGCTGGAAATCCAGTACGCCGACTACAGTCTGTGGCAGCGCGCCCTGCTCGGCTCCGACACCAACCCGGGCGACCTGGCCCACCAGCAGCTGGAGTTTTGGCGCGACACCCTCGCCGGACTGCCCGCCCAGCTGGCCCTGCCCAGCGATCGCCCGCGCCCCGCGCAGCCGCAGAACACCGGCGGCACAGTCGATTTCACCGTTGGCGCGCAGGTGCTGACCGGACTCCGCGAGCTTGCGCTGCGTGAACACGCCACCCTCTTCATGGTGCTGCACGCCGCCTTCGCCGCCACCCTGGCCCGCCTCTCTGGCACCGGCGACATCGCAATCGGCACCCCCGTCGGCGGCCGTGGCGAGCGTGAATTGGATGCCCTCATCGGCATGTTCGTCAACACCCTGGTGCTGCGCACCACGGTCGACCCCGCCGCTCCCTTCACCGATCTGCTCGCCCTGACCCGCGACACCGACCTGGCGGCCTTCGCCAATGCCGACCTGCCCTTCGAGCGCCTGGTCGACGATCTGGTGGTGGACCGCTCCACCGGCGCGCATCCGCTCTTCCAGGTCATGCTGAGCTTCGGTGAAGACCGCGGCGAGGCAATGGAATTGCGGCTCCCGGGCTTGACCGTGACGTCCATCGAGCTGCCCGATACCGTCGCCAAGTTCGACCTGCAATTGGTCGTCAACGAGTCCGTGGACAACCGACTCGTCGGCAGCCTGCGCTACGCCTGCGAACTGTTCGACCCCGCCACCGCGACCACCTTCACCACCCGGCTGTCCCGCGTCCTGGCGGCCGTCGCCGCCGACCCTGCGGCCCGCATCGGCGATATCGACCTGCTCGCCGCCGCCGAGCAGGAGTTGGTTCTACACCGCTGGAACGAGTCCGCCGCACCCGTGGACCCCACCGCGACACTGGTCTCGCTCTTCGAGACACAGGCGCTGACCAGCCCGGACGCACCCGCCATCGAATTCGATGGCACAGCTCTGTCCTACGCCGAGTTCGCCGCGCGCGTGCACCGCCTGGCCCGCTACCTGGTCGATCAGGGCGTCGGCGCGGAAACCTCGGTGGCGCTCGGTATGCGCCGCTCCCTCGATCTGGTGATCGCCATGTACGCGGTCATCGCGGCGGGCGGCGCATACGTGCCGCTGGATCCGGATCATCCGGCCGAGCGCACCCGCCATATTGTCGAGACCGCCCGCCCGGTATGCGTTCTCACCTCCGGTGCGGACCTGGAAGGCATTGCGGGACAGCAGATTCGCCTGGACCGGTTGCAGGCTCATGGCGGCGGAGCGCTGTCGGGCTACTCGGCGGCCCCGCTGACCGATGCCGACCGCCGCGCACCGCTGCACCCGGCCAATACCGCCTACGTCATCTTCACCTCCGGCTCCACCGGCCGCCCCAAGGGTGTGGCCGTCTCGCACGCCGCGATTGTGAATCGCCTGGTATGGATGCAGGCCGAATACCGGCTCACCCCCGCCGATATCGTGTTGCAGAAGACCCCGGCCACCTTCGACGTGTCGGTGTGGGAGTTCTTCTGGCCCCTGCAGATCGGCGCTCGACTGGTCGTGGCCCGGCCGGACGGGCATCGTGATCCGGTATATCTGGCCGAGCTCATCGCCGCTCGCGGCATCACCACGACGCACTTCGTGCCGTCCATGCTCGCGGTCTTCCTTGTGACGGTCGAATCGGGCAGGTCGGTAACTCCCGGCGGAATTGCGCCCGAATGCTCCTCGCTGCGAATGGTTTTCGCCTCGGGGGAGGCGCTGCCCGCGACGACGGCGCAGCGGCTGCGCGCCCTGACCGGAGCAGAACTGTACAACCTCTACGGCCCCACCGAGGCGGCCGTGGACGTCACCCACCACCGCACCACCGATGCGGACACCGTCACCGTGCCGATCGGCCGCCCGGTCTTCAATACCCGGTTGTACGTACTGGATTCGCGGTTGCGCCCGGTGCCCGCCGGGGTGCCCGGTGAGCTGTACCTCGCCGGTGCGCAGCTGGCCACCGGCTACGTGGCCCGCCCGGATCTGACCGCGGACCGCTTCGTGGCCAACCCCTTCGGTGCGTCCGAGCGGCTGTACCGCACCGGCGATCTGGTGAAGTGGACCCGGACCGGTGAGCTGGAATACCTGGGCCGCACCGACTTCCAGGTGAAGCTGCGCGGTCTGCGGATCGAACTGGGTGAGATCGAAGCCGCACTCACCGCACTGGACGCGGTGGCACAGGCCGTGGTGCTGGTCCATGACGATCAGCGCCTCGGCGGCATGCTGGTGGCCTACCTGGTCGCCGCGCCGGGCGCGCGGATCGTCATTCCCGAGGTGGAAACCGCACTGGCCCTGGCACTTCCGGCCTATATGGTGCCCTCGGCCTATCTGGTCCTGGATGCCTTGCCGCTCAATGCCTCCGGCAAACTGGACCGCCGCGCGCTGCCCGCGCCCCGCCCGGCACACCGAGACTTCCAGGCCACCAGCGGTTCCGCCGAAACTCTGGTCGCGGAGATCTTCGGCGCCCTGCTCGGTGTGGACCGGATCGGGGCGGACGACGACTTCTTCGCCCTCGGCGGTAATTCCCTGGTCGCCACCCAATTGGCCGCACGCCTGTCCAAGGCCACGGGTGTGCGGGTGCCGCTGCGCGTCATCTTCGACGCCTCCACCGTGCGCGCGCTCGCGGCTCGAATCGAACTGTCGGACAGCGATATCGCGGTGGCGCTGCCGCCGCTGGTTGCGCAGGAGCGCGGGGATGTCATCCCGCTCTCCATCGCGCAGCAGCGCATGTGGTTCCTCAATCGCTTCGACGCGCGTGGCGGCGGCTACAACATCCCGTTCGCCCTGCGCCTGACCGGCGCGCTCAATGTGGCCGCGCTCCAGCACGCCGTCATCGATGTGATGGCCCGGCACGAAACCCTGCGCACGCTATACCCCGAGCGGGACGGTGAGGCCACCCAGCTCATCCTGCCCGCAGGTACCCAGCTGGTGGAGCTGGTACCCGAGACGGTCACCGCCTCCGAACTGCCCGCGCTGGTGGAATCGCTGGCGCGCACGGTCTTCGATGTCACCGCCGAGGTGCCCGTCCGGGTGCGACTGCTGCGCCTGGCGGATGACCCGAACTCGCATGTGCTGCTTTTCGTGGTGCACCACATCGCCGCCGACGGCTGGTCCTTCGCACCGCTCACCCGGGATCTGGCGAACGCCTATGTCTCGCGCTGCGCGGGCATCGTCCCGAATCCCGCGCCGCTGCCGCTGCAGTACGCGGACTTCGCGCTCTGGCAGCGCGGCGCGCTGGGCAGCGTCGACGATCCGGATTCGGCCCTGACCCGCCAGCTGGGCTACTGGACCCGTCGCCTGGCCGGGGTGCCCGATGTCCTGACCCTGCCCGCGGATCGTCCGCGCCCGCCCGTCGCGACCGGCCGGGGTGGAACGGTCACCGGTCGGTTGGATGCCCAATTGCATTCCGCCCTAATGGAATTCGCCGCCGAGCAGCGCGTGACCACCTTCATGGTGCTGCACACCGCGCTCGCGGTCCTGCTGGCCCGGCTCTCCGGCACCGGTGACATCGTGATCGGCACCCCGGTCGCGGGGCGCGGTGACGAGGCCCTCGACGAGCTGGTCGGCATGTTCGTCAACACCCTGGTGCTGCGCACCGAGGTGCGACCGGACGCCTCGCTCGGTGAGTTGCTCGGCGAGGTGCGCGGCACCGATCTGGCCGCCTTCGACCATGCCGCGGTACCGTTCGAAACCCTGGTCGACGCGTTGAATCCGGCGCGCTCGCAGGCGCACACACCGCTGTGCCAGGTGACGCTCACCCTGCAAAATCACGCCCAGCCCGATATCCGGTTGAACCGCCTCGCCATCGAGGCCCTCGAGGTCGAGGTCTCCACCGTCCAGTTCGATATGGACTGGACGCTGTGGGAGACCACCGATGGCTCCGGCGCGTCCGCGGGTCTGGATGTGCATGTGAACTATGCCGCTGACCTTTTCGACGGATCGACCGTCGCGGAGTTCCTGGCCGCCTATGAACGACTGCTGCGCGCCCTGATCACCGACCCCCGCGTCACCGCGGGCGATGCCGAGATCATGTCGGTCGCCGAGCGCGGCCTACTGCTGTCGGACCGCAATGCCACCGCCCATGCGCTGCCCCGCGAAACCCTCGCCGATCTGCTGGACGCGCGCGCCGCTCGTGATCCGGAGGCCGTGGCGCTCATCTTCGAAGGTGCGACGCTCAGTTACGCCGAACTCGCCGCGTGTGCCAATCGTCTTGCCCGCCATCTGGTTTCGGTGGGCGTGGGCCCCGACGCGATTGTTGGCGTCACCGCCGAGCGCTGCCTCGATATGGTGATCGCGCTGTACGCCATCGTGCAGGCGGGCGCGGCCTACGTGCCCGTGGACCCTGCGCATCCGGCGGACCGCATCGCCCATGTGCTGGGCACCTCGAACACCTCGCTGGTGCTCGCCGTCGGCGGGGCTGTACTGCCCGAACTCGACGGTGTGCGCGTCATCGACATTGGGGCACTGGAGCTTTCGAGCCTCTCGGCGGCACCGCTCACCACCGCCGACCGCCGCGGCGAGCTGCGCCCGGACAATCTCGCGTACGTACTGTTCACCTCCGGGTCGACCGGCCTGCCCAAGGGCGTGGCCACCGACCACCGCGCCATCATGAATCAGCTGCGCTGGTTGCAGGATCGCTACGGCGTCACCGCGGCCGACCGCATCATGCAGCGCGCGCCGCTCACCTTCGACGTCTCGGTGTGGGAGTGCTTCCTGCCCGCGCTCGTCGGTGCGCCCCTGGTGATTCCGCGTCCCGGCGGCCATCAGGATCTGGACTACCTGGCCGGACTCATGCGCGAGCACAGGGTCACCATCGCCGAACATGTGCCGTCGGTACTGGCCGCCCTGATCGCGGAGGGGCACGGGGACGCGCTGCGTTCGTTCCGGCATCTGCACACCGGTGGTGAGGCGCTCTCCGCCGAACTCCTCGTCCAACTGCGCGCCGGGGTCTCCGGTGCCGTGCACAACGCCTACGGCCCCACCGAGGCGGCCATCTCGACCATCTACCACGAATTCTCCGATGCCGACCCGGAGTTCGAGGTGGCCATCGGCCGCCCCAACTGGAACACCCGGGCCTATGTCCTGGACGCGCGGCTGCGGCCGGTGCCGACCGGCGTCACCGGCGAGCTCTACCTGGCCGGTGATCAGTTGGCCCGCGGCTATCAGGGTCGTGGCGCGCTGACGGGCGAGCGCTTCATCGCTGATCCGTTCGGTGTACCCGGCTCGCGCATGTATCGCACCGGCGATCTGGTGCGCTGGAACCGGGCGGGTGCGCTGGTCTACCTGGGCCGCAACGACTTCCAGGTGAAGCTGCGCGGACAGCGCATCGAACTCGGTGAGATCGAGGCCGCACTGCTGGCCGCGGACGGCGTCGCCAATGCCGCGGTGCTGCTCGCCAAGGACTCCGCCGGTACCGATTGCCTGGTCGGTTACGTCTCCGGGGCGGGCCTGGCCGCCGAGCGGGTGCTCACCCAGGCGCGGGCCCAGTTGCCCGCCTACATGGTTCCCGCACATCTGGTGCTGCTGGCGGAGATGCCGCTCACCAGTGTCGGCAAGCTGGACCGCAAGGCGCTGCCCGCCGTCGAATTCGCCGCCACCGGTGCGGCTTTCCGCGCGCCCCGGGAGGGTGCGGAGTCGGTGCTCGCCACCCTGGTCGGAGATCTGCTGGGCGGCACCGCCATCGGCGCGGACGACGACTTCTTCGGCCGGGGCGGCAATTCGCTGCTCGCCATGCGCCTGGTGGCCCGCGCCAATGCGGCGCTCGGCTGCGAACTGAGCGTGCGCGAGGTCTTCGAAGCGCCCACCGTCGCCGAACTCGCGGCCCGGGTACTGCGCGGGGATCGCCATGCCCCGCGGCTCGCGCCGATGCGGCGCTCGGATCGAATCCCGTTGTCCCTGGCCCAGACCCGCATGTGGCTGCTGAACCGGTTGGAGCCGGAGTCCGCGGTCTACAACATCCCCGCCGCCATCCGCCTTGCCGGTGATCTCGATGTGCCAGCCCTGAACGCCGCCCTGGCCGATGTGCTCGGCCGGCACGAGGCGCTGCGCACGGTCTTCCCCGAGGACGCGGCCGGGCCCATGCAGGTGGTGCTGTCGCCGGACGACGCGCGACTGCCCGAACTCGTCCCGATCGGCACCGATGACCTGGCCGCCGCCGTCGCCGCGGTGGCCGGGCGCGGTTTCGATCTGCGCACCGAACTCCCGATTCGCGTACACCTGTTCCGCACCTCGCCGGGGGCCTCGAGCACCGAGCACGTGCTCGTCATCGTTACCCATCACATTGCGGCGGACGGTGTCTCGACGGTTCCGCTGGCTCGTGACCTGGTGGTCGCCTATGCCGCACGCGCGGCGGGCGACGCACCGCGGTGGGAGCCGCTGCCGGTGCAGTACCCGGACTTCACGCTGTGGCAGCGCGAGGTCCTGGGCAGCGCCGACGATCCGGAGTCGGTGCTGGCCGGGCAGATCGCGCACTGGCGCACCGAATTGGCAGGGCTGGCACCGGTACTGGAGTTGCCGGCCGATCGGCCCCGCCCGCCGGTGGCCTCCGGCGCGGGTGCCGCTGAGCTGTTCGAGATCGACGCCGACACCACCGCCGCCATCGCGGAATTGGCTCGGCGGCACGGGGTTTCGACCTTCATGGTGGTGCACGCCGCCTATGCCGCACTGCTGGCCCGGCTCGCGGGTACCGAGGACGTCGCCATCGGCACCCCCATCGCGGGTCGCTCCGAACAGGCCCTCGACGAGCTGGTCGGCATGTTCGTCAATACCCTGGTATTGCGGACCGCGGTCCCCGGCGATAGCACCTTCGCGCAACTGCTCGGCACGGTCCGCGAGACCGATGTCCGGGCCTTCGCACACGCCGACCTGCCGTTCGAGCGCCTGGTCGACGAGCTGAATCCGGTGCGGTCCCAGGCGCATTCGCCGCTGGTACAGGCACTACTCACCTTCGAGCATCGTGATGACACCGTGCTGCGGCTGCCGGGCCTCGAGGTATCGGCCTACCCGCTGGAGAACACCACCGCGCAGTTCGATCTCTCGCTGGCCTTCACCGAGATCGCGGACGACCACGGCCGCACCACCCTGCACGGCGTACTGCGCTACGCCACAGACCTTTTCGACGCGAGCACCGTCGCCGGATTCGCCACCCGCTTCGAGCGCGTACTGGCCTCCGCCATCGCCGATCCCGGTGCCCGCGTGGGTGATATCGAACTGCTCGGCGCGGATGAGCGGGCGCTGCTACTGGAGGAGTGGAACGACACCGACGCCGACCTGTGGCTGGACGGCGGTGTGCCGTCGCTGGTTTCGCTCTTCGAGGCCCAGGCCACGCGCTCGGCGCCCGCACCCGCCCTCACCTTCGAGGGGCTGAGCCTGTCCTATGCCGAGTTCCACGGGCGAGTGAACCGCCTGGCCCGGCACCTGGTCGCACACGGTGTGGGACCGGATTCACCTGTGGCCCTGGGGATGCGGCGTTCGATCGACCTGGTGGTCGGCATGTACGCGGTGCTGTCCGCGGGTGGTGCCTACGTGCCGCTGGACCCCGATCAGCCCGCCGACCGCATCGAGTACGTGCTCGCCACCGCGGATCCGGTGGCGGTGCTGACCTCCGGCTTCGATCTGGAGCTCGATACCGCGCAGGTGCGCCTGGATCACCTGGACCTGTCGGGCTACTCCGACCAGCCGCTCACCGATGCGGAGCGGCTCGGCCCGATTCGCGGCGCGAATATCGCGTACGTCATCTTCACCTCCGGCTCCACCGGTCGCCCCAAGGGCGTCGCGGTAACCCACTCGGCGATTGTGAACCGCCTGGTGTGGATGCAGTCCGAGTACCAGCTCGACGCCTCGGACGTGGTGCTGCAGAAGACCCCGGCTACTTTCGACGTCTCGGTCTGGGAGTTCTTCTGGCCGCTGCTGACCGGTGCGCGACTGGTCGTGGCCAAGCCGGACGGCCATCGCGACCCGGTCTACCTGGCCCGAATCATCGCCGAAGAAGGCGTCACCACGGCACACTTCGTGCCGTCCATGCTATCGGTGTTCGTGACCGAACCCGAAGCGGCCGAATCCCGTTCGCTGCGCCAGGTCTTCGCCTCCGGCGAGGCACTGCCCGCCGCCACCGCACAGCGGCTGCGCGGGCTGACCGGCGCGAGCCTGCACAACCTGTACGGGCCCACCGAAGCCGCCGTCGATGTCACCTCTCACGAGGTGACCGACGCCGATACGGTCTCCGTGCCGATCGGTCGCCCGGTGTGGAACACCCGGGTCTACGTGCTCGACCCGCGCCTGCACCCGGTTGCGCCGGGCGTCGCGGGTGAGCTGTACCTCGCGGGTGAGCAGTTGGCGCGTGGGTATCTCGGTCGTGCGGATCTGTCCGCGGATCGTTTTGTGGCCAACCCCTTCGGTGCGGGCGTGCGTATGTACCGCACCGGTGATCTGGTGAAGTGGAATGCCGATGGTGAGCTCGAGTATCTGGGTCGTACCGATTTCCAGGTGAAGTTGCGTGGTCTGCGGATCGAGCTCGGCGAGATCGAGTCCGCGCTCACCGCATTGGATTCGGTCGCCCAGGCCGTGGTCGTGGTGCGCGCCGACGATCGCCTCGGTGATCAAGCGCAGGCCGGTGGCGTGCTGGTGGCCTACCTGGTCCCTGCCGCGGGGCCGGTGCGCCTGGATGCGGTGCGCACCGCGCTGGCCGCCGCGCTGCCGGGCTATATGGTGCCCGCGGCCTTCGTGGTGCTGGAAGCGTTGCCGCTCAACGCCTCCGGCAAGCTGGATCGCAACGCGCTCCCCGCTCCGGTGTTCGAGGCCAAGGTGTTCCGGGCTCCGGCCACTCCGGTGGAGGAGATCGTAGCGGCCACCATTGCCGAGGTACTCGGCCTCGGCCGGGTCGGTCTGGACGACGACTTCTTCGAGCTCGGCGGCAATTCGCTCATCGCCACCCGGGTGGTGGCCCGGCTGTCCGCGGCCGTGCGGGCCGAGATCGGCGTACGCGCGATCTTCGAAACCCCGACCGTCGGCGCGCTCGCAGCGGCGGTGACCGCGCTGGCCGGTTCCGGCGGCCGTACACCGCTCACGGCACAGGTTCGCCCGGATGAGCTGCCGCTGTCCCTGGCCCAGCGGCGCATGTGGTTCCTGAACCGCTTCGACGCCGATTCGGCCGCCGACAATATCCCGCTGGCGGTCCGCCTGACCGGCGCGCTGGATGCGGACGCGCTCATCGCGGCCGTCGGCGATGTTTTCGACCGCCACGAAGTACTCCGCACCTACTATCCGGAAACCACTGCGGGCGAACCGATTCAGGTGATCCGGCCGATCGGATCTCGCGCCGCGACCGTGCCCGTGCTGGACGTCACCGAGGCCGAACTTCTCGATCGGGTCACCGATCTGGTGACGTCCGGATTCGATGTGACCGCCGATATTCCGCTGCGGTGGTGCGTTTTCCGCGTGACCGACGCCCCCCGGCCCGCCCATGTGCTGGTCGTCGTGCTGCATCACATCGCCGGTGACGGCTGGTCCATCCAGCCGCTCGCACGGGACGTCATGACCGCCTACTCGGCTCGGGTGGCGGGCAGCGCACCCGCGTGGGAGCCGCTCGCGGTGCAGTACGCGGATTTCGCGCTCTGGCAGCGCGAAACCCTCGGTTCCGAAAGCGATCCGGAGTCGGTGCTGACCCGTCAGCTCGACTACTGGACCGAAACCCTGGCCGGACTCCCCGATGAGCTGGAGCTGTCGGCGCACCCGCGCCCGGCCGTGGCCTCGTATCGGGCAGGCACCCATCGTTTCCGGGTACCCGGCACGCTGGTCGCCGCGCTCGACAGCGTCGCCCAGCGCTACGGTGCGACTCGATTCATGGTGTTGCACAGTGCTTTCGCCGCCCTACTCGCCCGTTCCAGCGGCACCGCGGACATTGCCATCGGTACCGCCGTCGCGGGACGCGGCGATCAGGCGCTCGACGATCTGGTCGGCATGTTCGTCAATACGCTGGTGCTGCGGACCCCGGTCCGGGCACAGGACGGCTTCGGCGATCTGCTGCGTCAGGTGCGCGAGCGTGATCTGCGCGCCTTCGCGCACGCCGATGTGCCGTTCGAACGCCTCGTCGAGGTGCTCAATCCGGCTCGCTCGCAGGCCCGGCATCCGTTGGTTCAGGTCCTGCTCACGCTACAGAACCTGGATCAGGTCGAGATGGTCCTGCCCGGTCTCGAGGCCGGCGGCCTGACCGTCGATCAGCGGACCGTCAAGGTGGATCTGCAGCTCACCCTCGGTGTGAACGCGGCCACCGGCGATCTCGACGGTGAATTGCTCTATGCCACGGATCTGTTCGATGCGCAGGACGCGGCAGCGCTGTCCGGCCGGTTCGAGCGCATCCTCGCGGCTGTCGCCACCGACGCCACGCTGCCCGTGGGCGATATCGACCTACTGGGCGACCACGAGCGACTCCAGGTATCCGAGCAGTGGGCGTCCGGTGCCCCGGATATCGCGGAATCCGCTGGCGCGCAGTCGAATCCGTTCACCGCCGCGGACGCCACGCTCGCGACGCTGTTCGAGCAGGCGGTGGCGGCGAACGCGGAACACACCGCGCTGCGTTTCGGGTCCGATCAACTCACCTACGGTGAACTGGATCGGCGCGCGAATCGACTGGCGCGCAGCCTTATTCGCAATGGTGCCGGACCGGAGTCGCTGGTGGCGGTACTGCTCCCGCGCTCGCTCGAACTGGTGGTCGCGTTGCTCGCGGTGGTCAAGACCGGTGCCGGTTACGTGCCGATCGATCCGACCTATCCGGCCGATCGCATCGCCTACGTCCTCTCGGACGCCCGCCCGGCCAGCATCGTCATCGACCCGGCCGTGACGGTTGAGTTGCCCGCCGGATTGCCGGTGCTGGTGCTGGACCCGAACGATCCGGTCGACGGCGACGACTCCGCCATCACCGATGCGGACCGCCGGGCGGTGCTGCGCCCGGATCATGTCGCGTACGTCATCTACACCTCCGGTTCCACCGGCCGCCCCAAGGGGGTCGCGGTCTCGCATCGGAATGTGCTGCGGCTCATGGCCAATACCGATCGCGAATTCGGGTTCGACGCCGACGATGTGTGGACCCTGTTCCACTCCTACGCGTTCGACTTCTCGGTCTGGGAACTCTGGGGCCCGCTGCTCTACGGCGGCACCCTGGTCGTCGTGGACTACTACGTGTCCCGCTCGCCGGAGCAGTTCCTGGAACTGCTGCGCCGCGAACGGGTTACGGTGCTGAACCAGACGCCGTCGGCGTTCTATCAACTCGCCGAGGTCGAGCGCCTGGCCGCGGGCGAACAGCCCCTCGCGCTGCGGTACGTGATCTTCGGCGGTGAAGCCTTGGACCTTCGCCGTCTCTCGGAGTGGGTCGCCCGGCACGGGGATTCGGCACCGCGGCTGGTGAACATGTACGGCATCACCGAGACCACGGTGCACGTATCGCATCGGGTGCTCGATGCCGAGACCATCGCCGCGGCCACCGGCAGCATTGTCGGCCGCGCCATCGCCGGTCTGCGCGTGCACGTCCTCGACGAGCGCCTGCACCCGGTCCCAGTGGGTGTGGCGGGCGAAATGTACGTCGCGGGTGCGCAATTGGCGCGCGGCTATCTCGGCCGCCCCGATCTCACCTCGGCGCGTTTCGTCGCCAGCCCCTTCGGTGTGCCGGGCACCCGCCTGTACCGCTCGGGCGACCTCGCCCGCTGGAACCGCCGCGGTGAACTCGAATACCTCGGCCGCGCCGATGATCAGGTCAAGGTGCGCGGCTTCCGTATCGAACTCGGCGAGATCGAGGCCGCGGTGCTGGCACGACCGGGTGTCGCGCAGGCCGCGGTGATCGTGCGCGAGGACACCCCCGGCGATCAGCGCATCGTGGCATACGTCGTCGCGGAGAGCGCCACCACCGGTACCGATACCTGGCTGCTGGAGGTTCGTGAGGGAGCCGCCGAACAGCTGCCCGCCTATATGGTTCCCGCCGCGCTGGTCGCGGTCGACAGCATTCCGCTGACCGTCAACGGCAAACTGGATCGCCGTGCCCTACCGGCTCCGGCGGTGCGGGCCCGCGCCTTCCGCGCGCCGGCGACCGCCGCCCAGCAGGCCGTCGCGGCGGTCTTCGCCGAGGTACTGGAGCTGCCCCGGGTCGGCCTGGACGACGACTTCTTCGACCTGGGCGGCAACTCCCTCATCGCCACCCGGGTACTGGCCCGCCTGGCCGAACGACTCGGCTCCCGCCTGCCGGTGCGAGCCCTGTTCGAAGCCTCGTCGGTGTGGGCCCTGGCCGAACGTTATGCCGAGGCGGACGGTGCGCCCGCGCTCCCGGCTCTCACCGCCGGTCCACGCCCGCACCGGATTCCGCTGTCCCCGGCGCAGCAGCCCATGTGGTTGATGAACCGGCTGGATCCCGAGTCCCCGGCCTACAACCTGCCGGTGGCCATGCGCATTCTCGGCGATCTCGACCATGCCGCCATGCGGGCCGCGTTCACCGATGTGGTCATGCGCCACGAGGTGCTGCGCACCGTCTACCCCCTCGACGCCGACGGTGACGGTCATCAGTTGATCCTGCCGCCGCACACCGCCATGAACCTCGAGGTCGAGAATGCGCGGGGTGAGCTCGCCGGGCGGGTGGCCGAAATCGTTTCCGCCGGTTTCGATGTCACCACCGAGGTGCCCATGCGCGCGGTGCTGCTGCGCGAATCCGATGCCAGCCATGTGCTGGTGCTGGTGCTGCATCACATCGCCGCGGACGGCTCGTCCATGGATCCGCTGCTGCGCGATCTCATCGGCGCGTATTTGGCCCGCACCGTGGGGTCCGCGCCCGCCTGGCAGCCGCTCCCGGTGCAGTACGCGGATTACGCCCTGTGGCAGCAGCGGGTGCTCGATACCGTTGCCGAACAGGAGCTCTCGTACTGGCGTGACACGCTGGCCGGTCTGCCCGACGAGTTGCCGCTGCCGGCCGATCGGCTGCGCCCGGCGGTCTCCTCGCGCCGCGGCGCAGTGGTGCGCGGGCGCATCGGCGGCGGTGTCGGCGAGCGCGTGCGGGCAATCGCCAAGCGGCACAACGTGACCACGTTCATGGTGTGGCATGCGGCGCTGGCGGTACTGCTGGCCCGGATGTCCGGCACCGACGATATTGCCATCGGCACCCCGGTGGCCGGTCGCGGCGCGAGCCGGCTCGATGATCTGGTCGGCATGTTTGTGAACACCCTGGCCTTGCGCACGCGCCCGGCGGCCGACCGTACATTCGTCGAATTGCTCAGCGAGACAAAGGATGTGGATCTGGCGGCGTTCGCGCACGCCACCGTTCCGTTCGAACAGGTGGTCACCGCGCTCGGCGTGGAGCCCACCCAATCCCGGCATCCGCTGTTCACCGTGACCCTGAGCTACCTGAACCTGACCCAGGGCATGCACGGCGTACCCGGTCTGGTGTTGGATAACGTCGACTTCGACGAGACCGCCGCCAAGTTCGATCTCACCTTCACCATCGGTGAGGAGCTGGACGCGGACGGTCATCTCGCGGTCGAAATCACCTACGCCACCGACCTTTACGATGAAGATACGGTCGCCGAGCTGCTGCGCCGCTTCGGCCGGGTACTCGGCGCGGTGACCCTCGACCCGCAGACCCGGATCGATGCGATCGAACTGCTCGCACCCGCCGAGCGGGCCGCCCTGGTAGCGCGTCGCGGACCGCGCGCGGTACCCCAGCGCACCCTGGCCGAGACCATGGCCGCGGCCGTGGCCCTGCGCCCCGAGGCCACCGCGCTCATCCACCGGAACGAGCGCCTGAGCTATCGGGAACTCGACGAGCGGTCGTCTCGACTGGCGCGAATGCTCATCGATCGCGGTGTCGGCGCGGAGGATTTCGTCGCCGTCGCGGTACCGCGCTCCATCGATTCCATGGTGGCGCTGTGGGCGGTCGCCAAGACCGGTGCGGCCTTCCTGCCGGTGGATCCGACCTATCCGGCCGATCGCATCGCGTACATGCTCTCCGACTCCGGGGCGACCATCGGCCTGACCGTGCGCGCTTTCGCGGAAAAGCTTCCGGTACACGCGGATTGGCTGATTCTGGATGCCGATGAAACCCTGAACAGCCTGTGCGAGATCAGCGGTGCGGCCATCGGCGGCACCGAGCCGGTGCGGCCGGTACACCTGCACAATGCCGCCTGGATGATGTACACCTCCGGCTCCACAGGCCGCCCCAAGGGCGTGGTGGTCAGCCATACCGGCATCGCCGGGGTCGCCGCCATCCACGAGCAGCGCTGCCCCACCCGGGCCGGCGATCGCGTGCTGCACCGGGCCTCGCCCAGTTTCGACGCCTCGCTCATGGAGCTGCTCATGGCGCTTCCGGTCGGCGCGGCACTGGTCATCGCGCCCGCGCAGGTCTTCGGCGGGACCGAGATGAGCGATCTCATCGAGGCCGAGCGGGTTACCCACGCGCTCATCACACCCTCGGTGCTACAGACCCTCGATCCGGACAAGCTGCGCGGGCTGCGCTATCTCTCCGTCGGCGGTGAGGGTTTCGGCGCGGATCTGGTGGAGCGCTGGGGCGGTGGGCGCGAGCTGTACAACTCGTACGGCCCCACCGAGGTCACCATCACCAGCAATATGAGTTCACCGCTGCGCCCCGGCGACGGGGTCGTGCTCGGCGGACTCGCGCCGGGTCTGTCCGCGGTCGTCCTCGATGCCCGGCTGCGGCCGGTGCCGGACGGTGTGACCGGCGAAATGTATCTGCGCGGACCGGGTTTGGCGCGTGGCTACCATGGCCGCCCCGATATCACCGCGGACCGGTTCATCGCCGATCCGTACGGTGCGCCCGGCCAACGGCTCTACCGCACCGGCGATCTGGTGCGCTGGGCCACCCGTACGGTCGGCGGCGTCAACTACCCGGTGCTCGAATACCTGGGTCGCTCCGACGATCAGGTGAAGATGCGCGGTCTGCGCATCGAACTCGGTGAGATCGACGCGGTGCTGGCCGCGCACGAGGCGGTCGACTTCGCGGTCACCCTCGGGCACGCCTCGGCCACCGGTGACATGTCGCTGGTGTCGTACGTGGTCCCGGCCGCCGGGCGCACCCTCGACACCGAGGAGTTGCGCGCCTTCGCGGCCCGCTCGCTCATCGCCTATATGGTGCCCGCCGCCATTATGGTGATCGACGAGGTACCGCTCACCCCGACCGCCAAGCTGGACCGAAAGGCCCTACCGGAACCGGTATTCCGCACCGCGGAGTTCCGCGCGCCGGGCACGGCCGCCGAGCGCACAGTCGCGGCGGTCATCGCCGAGACCCTGGGCCTGCCGGTCGGCACTGTCGGTCTGGACGACGACTTCTTCGGCCTCGGCGGCAACTCGCTGAGCGCGGCCAAGCTCTCGGCTCGGCTCTCGGCCCGACTAGGCACCCAGGTGGCCATGCGCACGGTCTTCGAACACGCCACGGTGGCCGCCCTGACCGCCGCGGTGGCCTCCGGCGAGGCGCTGCATGGGCCGATCCTGGTGCGCCGCGGCGAGACCGGGCCCGCTCCGCTCTCCCCGGCGCAGCAGCGCATGTGGTTCCTCAATCGTTTCGACGGCGAATCGGCGGCCTACAGCATTCCGCTGGCCATGCGGCTCTTCGGCGACCTCGATATCCCCGCGCTCAATGCCGCCATCGCCGATGTGGTGGTGCGGCACGAGGTCCTGCGGACGGTGTACCCGCTCACCGAATCCGGTCCGGTGCAGGTGATCCTGCCGGTCGCCGAGGTGAACACGGTGGAGCTGAAGCCCATTGCGGTATCCGCCAATGAATTGCTCACGGTCGTCAATGAATTCGTCACCGACGGTTTCGACGTAACCGCCGCGGTACCGCTGCGGGCTCGGCTGTACGCGCCGATCGGCAGCACCGACGAGTACGTGCTCGTGGTGGTCGTGCACCATATCGCCGCCGACGGCTCCTCCATGGCACCGCTGGCCCGCGATGTGATGACCGCCTACTCGGCCCGCCGCGCCGGAACCGCGCCCGCCTGGACGCCGCTGCCGGTGCAGTACGCCGATTACGCGGTGTGGCAACGGGAACGGCTCGGCGCGGAGGACGATCCGCAGGCGCTGATCTCCACCCAGTTGCGTTATTGGCGGGACACCCTGGCCGGGCTGCCGGATCAGCTGACCCTGCCCGCGGACCGGCCGCGCCCCGCGGTCGTCTCCACGGCGGGCCGAGCGCTCGAGTTCACCCTCTCCGCTGAACTGCACGCCCGGCTGGCCGCGCTCGGACGATCCAGTGGTGCAACGCTTTTCATGGTCATGCACGCCGCCTACGCGGTGCTGCTGGCGCGCCTGTCCGGCAGTTCCGATATCGCGGTCGGCACCCCGGTCGCGGGTCGTGGCGATGACGCGCTCGACGATCTGGTCGGCATGTTCGTCAATACCCTGGTGCTGCGCACCGAGGTCGGCCCGGCCGCCGGATTCAGCGAGCTGTTGCGCACCGTGCGCACCGCGGATCTGGCCGCCTTCTCGCACGCCGATGTGTCCTTCGAGCGGCTGGTCGAGGTGCTCAATCCGGTGCGCTCAACCGCCCGGCACCCGCTGTTCCAGGTCGGCTTCTCGTTCAACAATGTGAGCGAGGAGGAGTTCGCGCTGGACGGGCTGCGGGTCGGCGCGGGCGAATTCGAGACCGGTATCTCGCAATTCGATCTGCACCTGGTGCTCGCCGACCGCTACCGAGCGGACGGTGCGCCCGCGGGTATGGCCGCCACCCTCACCTATGCGACCGCCCTCTTCGACGAGGCCACCGTCGCCGGATTCGTGGCCCGCTTCCAGCGGCTGCTCGAAGCCGTGGTGGCTCGGCCCGGCGCGCCGGTGGGTGCGCTGGAGTGGCTCGCCCCCGAGGAGCGGGTCCGCATTCTCGAGCACTGGAACGACACCGCGCACGCGGTGGACGACGCGGCCACGCTGGCGGGGCTGTTCGAACGCACCGTGGCGATGACGCCGCGGGCTATCGCGGTGGTGGCCGATCAGCCGGACGGGCGGATCGAGCTCACCTATGCCGAACTCGGTGCACGGGTGAATCGCCTTGCCCGGCATCTGATTTCGATGGGTGTGGGTCCGGAGTCTCGGGTGGCGCTGGCGTTGCGGCGTTCGGTGGACCTCGTCGTGGCCATGTACGCGGTGTCGGTGGCCGGTGGTGCGTACGTGCCGGTGGATCCGGATCAGCCTGCCGAGCGCACCGATTACATTCTCGAGACCGCGGCACCGGTGTGCGTGCTCACCAATGCCGAGACCGAGTTCACCAGCTCGGCCGCACGTGTGGTGCGGATTGATGACCCGGCGGTCGGCCCTCTGGGCTCCGGCTCGGTTACCGATGCGGAACGGGTTGCGCCGCTGCGGCCTTCCAATACCGCGTACGTGATCTTCACGTCCGGTTCGACCGGTCGCCCCAAGGGTGTGGCGTTGCCGCATGCCGCGGTGGCGAACCAGTTGCAGTGGAAGACAGCCGAATTCGGGCTCGGTGCGGATGACGCGGTGCTGCTCAAGACGGCTGCGACCTTCGACCTTTCGGTGTGGGAGTTCTGGTCCGCCGCTGTCTGTGGCGGTCGTTTGGTGATCGCCTCGGCCGATGGTCATCGCGATCCGGGATATTTGAACCAGCTGATGGCTCGTGAATTGGTCACCACGTTGCATGTGGTGCCCTCGATGTTGGATGCGCTGCTCACCGAATCCGTTGGGGCGCTGACGGGTTCGCTGCGTCGGGTGCTGGCAATCGGTGAGGCGCTGCCCGCGTCGGTGGCGCAGCGTTTCCGTGCCGCCAACCCGGCCGCGCGGTTGTTCAACCTGTACGGCCCGACCGAGGCCGCCGTGTCCATCACCACGCACACCGTGACCGAGGCCGATCAGGCGTCGGTGGCGATCGGTGCGCCGGAGTGGAACAGCCGGGTCTACGTGCTGGACGCTCGCTTGCAGCCGGTGCCCGTCGGGGTACCCGGTGAGCTCTACCTGGCGGGTGCGCAGCTGGCGCGCGGCTACTACGGCCGCAGTGACCTGACCGCGGATCGCTTCGTGGCCAACCCCTTTGCCGCTGGTGAGCGCATGTACCGCACCGGTGACCTGGTGGTGTGGAATGGCGACGGCGAGTTGGAGTACCGGGGCCGTACCGATTTCCAGGTGAAGATCCGCGGCTTCCGTATCGAGCTCGGTGAGATCGAGGCCGCGCTGCTGGCGCTGCCGGAAATCGCCCAGGTCGCGGTGCTGGCCAAGGCGGATCGGACGGGTGACCGTCTGGTCGGCTACCTGGTTCCCGCCGAAGGGGCGGAAATCGTTGTACCGCAGGTGGAATCGGCACTGTCGGCCGCGCTGCCGTCGTACATGGTGCCCGCCGCCTTCGTGGTGCTGCCCGCGCTGCCGTTGAACGCGAACGGCAAACTCGAGCGCAAGGCTCTGCCCGAGCCCGCCTTCGCCCCACGCGAATTCCGGGCTCCGAGTACCGATGTGGAGAACGCTGTCTGCACGGCCTTCGGTGCGGCGCTTGAGGTGGACCGAATCGGGCTGGACGACAACTTCTTCGAGCTCGGTGGCAATTCACTGCTGGCGGTACGAGTGGCCGCGCAGCTGAGTGACGCACTCGGCGAACGGGTTCCGGTGGTGCTGCTGTTCACCGCACCCACCCCCGCCGGGGTGGCGGCACGGCTTGACGGTCGCGGCGGAGTGGGCGCGGACAGCGCCTTCGACATGCTGCTGCCGCTGCGTCCGGACGGTACCGGCGCACCGCTGTTCTGCATTCATCCGGTCGGCGGTGTGGCCTGGTCCTTCGCGGGCCTGACCGCCTATCTGGAGGATGACCGGCCGCTCTACGGCCTACAGTCGCCGACCCTGGGTTCGGCTGTGCCACTGCCGGATTCGATCGAAGAGTGGGCACGGCTGTATGTCGGCGAGATCCGCCGGGTGCAGCCGGACGGTCCGTATCACCTGCTCGGCTGGTCGCTGGGCGGTGTGCTGGCGCATGCGGTCGCCGTACAGTTGCAGGAGCTGGGACAGCCGGTGGCGGTGCTGGCCATGCTGGACAGCTCACTCGAGGTGGACGCGACTGCGCCCACCAGTATTCCGGTCGCCGAGCTGCTGGGCGGACTGCTCGGCGATGCCGGTGCGGTGGCCGATCTCGCACCGCAGCAGCTGGCCGAACGGATGTCCGAACTACCGGAGCCGTTCGCCTCGCTGGGCGCGGAGCGGATCACCCGCATTGTCGAGGGCGGCGTGCGCTCGCTGGCGCTCATCGGCGGTTACCATCCGCGCCGGTTCAAGGGCGATCTGCTGTATTTCGCTGCCGCACTGGATGACCCGAGCGGCAAGGTCGGTGTCTCCGGTTGGGCCGATGCCATCGACGGGGTGGTGCACTCGCATGCGGTGCAGGCCACGCACTGGCGGATGACCACACCCGATGCCTTCGTGCATATCGGCCGCGTGCTGAACGCGGTACTGCGCCGGCCGAGTGGCCGCTGACAGTCCCGCCCCATCCGAACCCCCCTGCTGAGAAAGGTAATCGGTAATGAGCAACCCCTTCGATGACGAAGACGCCCAGTTCTACGTGCTGGTCAATGATGAGGCGCAGCATTCGCTGTGGCCGATCTTCGCCGCCATTCCCGGCGGCTGGACCATCGCGCACGGTCCGGCCCAGCGCCGCACCTGCCTGGACTACGTCGAAACCCATTGGACCGATATGCGCCCCAAATCGCTGGCCGATGCCATGGCGACCGAGATCGACTAGTCTTCACTCGAAATAGCTTGCGGCACAACAGATTCCGCAAAATACTCGGGGCGTGCGTACGCCCCGTGCGGCGGTCCCGACGACAGTGCGGGGGTCTGTCCGCGAACGAAGAAAGGAAGAAGATGACCACTCCTCCCACCACGGATCCCACCGGCGGCGTCGACATCGGCGGCATCCTCACCATGGTGCTCAAGTTCCTGAGCGCCGGCTCCACCACCAGCTACACCCCGCACTGATTCGTCAGCGCGCGATACATCTGTCTTCTCGAAAGGAACGAAAAATGCTCAGTGGCAGCGGTTTCACCGACCTGCTCATGGCCTTCGCCCACCTGGTGAGCTCGGGCTCGTCCACCTCGGTCATCCAGCCCACCCCGCCGCCGGTGGTCACCCCGACCGTCTAGGAGCCCAAATGTTCAGTGGCAGCATGGTAAACGACCTCTTCGCCACCCTCGCGAAGATGCTCGGCACCGGCTCCTCCTACACCTTCCCGCCGCAGCAGTAGCGACCGGAAGCGCGTGAGGCCGCCGGAGCACTCAACCCCGGCGGCCCCACAAACCACCTGAATACCGCCGCGTCGTACCGTTCCACCACTCCCTGCCGGACCGGTACGCCGCGGCGCCCAGGCATCTCGAGTATCCCAGCCCTGACACCGCGCCAGTCCCATCTCACTGATCGATACAGCGCGGTGATATCAATACGTGCGACAACGCGAAACGCTCGACTTGGATACCCAGCCGAGCGCCGCTCGCGGTATGGATTGTGGTTCAGCGGTCCCAGATGTCGCTGCCGAGGAAGCGGTCCCACTGCTCGTTCGTGAAGAACAGTTCGGGGCCACCCGGATTCTTCGAGTCGCGCACGCCGACACGATTCGTGTCGAGGTAGACCTCCAGGCACTCGTTCCCTTGCGCGGACCGACTGGATTTGAACCATCTGCGGCTGGGCGGGTTGTTGGTCACGCGGCGTACTCCTTCGCGATTTTCAGCACCAGTTCCCTGGTGTCCTCTTCGGTTAACGCTACCTGCTGAATACCTTCGATCGCCTGCCTGTATCGGGCGATCACGTCGTC
Source organism: Nocardia sp. SYP-A9097 (assembly GCF_009649815.1). Taxonomy (GTDB): domain Bacteria; phylum Actinomycetota; class Actinomycetes; order Mycobacteriales; family Mycobacteriaceae; genus Nocardia. Next base: position 501,747 of record NZ_WJIC01000002.1, on the reverse strand, counting down.
GCGTTCCAGGTAGAGCGCGCCCTCCGGCCCTTCGGTGTAGATGACAGGGGGCTCTACCAAACGGCTTGTCGTCGGCGGGAAGTCGAGCAGGGTGAACGATTGGACCACCAGCCCGGGGTACATGCCCACATGGTGCGGAACGACTCGGATCGAGACGTTCGGTCGTTCGCTCAACTCTGCGAGCCGTTGCAACTGCTCTCCCATTACGCTCGCCCCTCCGGGCTGATGGAGAAGCACCGACTCAGAGACGAACGCGTCCAAGTGCAGGTCGTCCTCGGTCAGCCGCGCTTGGCGTCGGGCAGCCAATTCCAGCCTGCGCTCGATATCCACCGCGGACAGACCCGAGACTGTCGCATTGATGACTGCCCGCCGGTACTCCGAGGTCTGCAAGATGCCGGGCATAAGGACGAGTTGATGCGAAGTCATGCGCCGCGCACCCGTCTCCAGCTTCAGATAATGGTCGAACCATGTTCCGTATTGGCCCGCATAGGATTGCCACCAGCCTTTGTGCGTTCCCTGATCTTTGGCGGCCTTGGCCAGTCGCCGGACTTCGTCCCAAAGCTCCAGGGCCTCAGCACGTTCGATGCTTCCGGCCTGATAGAAATCGAGTAGCCGCTCCAGCTGCGGCGTCGACAACTTTGTCGGTAGACCCTCCTCCATGCGCATAACGGTCTGCTTCGAAGTGTCAGCGTGTAGTCCGGCCGCCAGGAGAGATCGATCTCCGCGCAGTGTGCGGAGAAATCGCCCAAATGCCCTGCGGGGGACTGTACTTCCGGCCATTTCGTTAGCCTCGCTATCTGGGGATCGCGATGGTGGACCGCCGTATGATCGCGGCCCCACGGTGGATTGCCGCACCAAATACCAGTCCACTGTACGAGCCCATCATAATTCGTGGAATCCAGGTTGATGGACGTTCCAACAACCCAATTCTGTTGTCTACTTGCCGAATAGCACCGGCTTGCGGCATCGGGAATGACCGCAGGTGCTCCGACCAATATGGAGTCGAGCATTCGCAGAGGACGACTGAAATGCCTTGGGATACCTGGATGTTGCTTGGAATAACCGGATTGTGCGTATCCGTGATTTGTTGGGCCGCTTGGGGTTTCCACCAGGAGAGCCGCCGTGATGCCCGGTTTCTCAGACTCGAGCTCGGGACGGGCGGATATCTCACCGTCCCCGTCGCGGGCGGGCGGCGAACCGGACGATTGCACCGAGGCAAGCACCGAGCCCGGCCTTTCGCCCACGCAGGGTGGTGAGTGAACCATGACCAACCCCTATATCGCCCCCGCGAGCCTGCCCAGCCGAGTACCCGCCCGCAACGCCGAGCAACATCCCGCAAATCACGCCAAACCGACTGTCCACCTACCGCTTTCGGATGGCGACATCGCCTCCCTGCTGGACCTGCACGGCCCCCGCTGCGCGAACGACGGCTGCGAACTACGCACCTACCTCCTCGCGCTGCGGAACGCCCGGCGCAACACCAACGAGCCATCATGACCGGCCGGCCCGCCTAGCTGAAATCCGTTGCCCCGATATGCATGTAATCACACGGGCGCCAGCTCGGGTGGAATGCGGACCGAGACCCAACTTCCGTGATCGCGGCGGTTTCCCGGAGCACACCGTGTTCGCACGTGTATCCACTCTGCGCCCGTGCCCGGCGAATTCGAATGGGCGCCGCGGGCGGCGATACCTCAACCCCCGCGAGGGTTTCCGAGTGACTCAGGATGGCCGACTCCAGCTCCCGCAGCGCCGGACTCGGGTCGATTCCGTATTCCGCGCCGAGAAATTCGCGCGACCGCCGCAGCGTGGCCAGTGCCTGCGCCTGCTATCCGGCCCGGTATTGCGCGGTGGCGAGCAATCGCGCGATTTCCTTGCGTTCGGGATGTTCGTCGAAGAGTGCGCGCAGTTCGATGGCGACTTCGGCGGGCCGATTCAGTTCGAGTTCGACGGCGGCGCGCATTTCGGCGGCGGTGAGCCGTAAATCGGTGAGTCGCGCGGCCTCCTGTACGGCCCAGCCGAAGGTGGTGAGCCCCTCGTAGGCGGCCCCGCTCCAGCATGCCGGCGCGGTGTCCAGCAACTGCCTGCGTTCCAGTAACGCGGGCGGTGGGCCGGGTGCGTGCAGCCGCTGCTCGTACTCGCGCAGCAGGCTCTCGAAGTGCCAGGCATCCACCGACTCGGGCGCGAGTTGCAGTGCGTAACCGGAGGATTCGGAGACCAGATAGCGCGAGCGCGCCCGCCGCGGGTGGTCTGGTTCGATGAGCCGGCGCAGATTGTGGATGTGCACCTGGAGCACCGAGCCGGCGGTGGACGGCGGATTGCCCTCCCACAGTTCGTCGATGAGCCGCTCGGCGGAGGTGGCGCGGGCACCGGCGGCGATCAGGCGAGCGAGAACGGCGCGCAACATACTCGCACCCGAGCCGACCGGTTGGTCGTCGAGGCTGAGGCGAATCGTCCCGAGTACCTGGACTTGCGGTTCGACCATGATCCGCGACACCCTCCGCGCCGAATCTCATGATTATTCCACCGCCCCGCGGTGCGATTCGGCGGAAACAGCGCGCCGAATTCGACTCACCCCCTTCGCTTCCTGTATCCGCGAATGTTTGGCAAATATATTTGTGCGGAAGACAAGCCGTAATCGCCGCGAAAGAGGCCCGGAAGTGTGGGAGCGAATACTTTTCGATACGACACAACGAGGGGATTTCCAATGGTGACGGTTACGGAATCCACAGAACGCGAGAAGGCCGCAACCGCGGCGGCAGGCCGCACCGAGTTGCGACCGACCGTTCCCGCGCAGTCGCTGTCCGATTGCTATCAAATGGAGAGGAACACCATGGGTCGGAGCATTACGGTCGAGCCGAACACCGTCGGTCTCTACTGGGACCGCGACGGTGATATCTGGCAGCGTGAGGAGGCCGGTTGGCGCCTCATCCTGCAGAGCGGAGTCGCCGTCGATCCGATCTCATTGTGGGAGTGGGAGGACGGGCACGTACAGGACTACGCGCCGTTCACGCCCATGGCGGTTTTCACCGCCGCATAAGCTCCGCCGGAGCGCGGTGACGGCCGATGTGATCCAGGCGCGGCGGCTCGATATGTTCGAGCTCGGCCCGCACCCGGGCTTGCGAGGCTCTCGACGGCGGCATGATGGGCGGCGCATTCGCCGAAACCCAGTGCCGCGGTGGATAGCCCGAGCACCGTATCCATCGGCCCACACCCCGCTCCCGTATCCTCCGGGCCGGCAATATTGCCCGTATACGGCCATAAAGAAACCGCTTGGTATGACGGCAAACAATTAGCAAATGAACTCGGGCGAAAGTCGAACCGATCCCGAAAGAAAGCGGCACGGAAGTCGAGTGCCGAAGAATTAGCTGAACCGACACGGTGATGCCGACGAGTGGCCGTCGAGGCTGACCGCAGCGCCGTGTCGACCATCGCGACAGTCGGCGGGTAGGCAGTGCCCAACTACCCGCGGTCGATTGTGGCGGACCGGGTGGCGTCGCGTCGCGTGCCCGGTCGCGGCGGTAGCCGGGGCTCCGAGTATTCGGGGTTCCGGCGCCGCCGCTCCCAACCACCCGGCTACTCCCGCGCGGCCCCGAACAGCGTGACCTCCATGATCCGGATCACCCGCTCCTGCGAGCAGATTCGCGGATCGTCCCCGAACACCCGCCCCATATCGACCACCATCCCGAACCCGGCGTGCACCAGGATTCTGGCCTCCCCTTCGGAGAGCTCCGGCCGCACCGCCACCAGCAGCCGCACCCATTCGGCCACGATCAACCGCTGCACATTGCGCAGCATGGTGCGCTCCTCGGGCGAAACATGGCCGAACTCCGCGTAATACACGTAGGTGAGCTCACGCTCGGCGAAGGAACCGGCGACATAGAGGTCGATGAGCTTGCTCAAAGCCTCGGCGGGCGTCGCCGAGGACGACACCGCCGGACCGATCGCCCCCGACACCCGATCGGCCGCACGCCGGAACGCTGCCGCTAGCAGATCACCCTTACTCCGGTAGTACCGGTACACCGCCGAGGCCGCGGAAAGCTCTGCCGCCGAGGCGATGTCCTCCACACTCACATTGGGATACCCGCGCTGATGGAAGAGCTCGACGGCCTTCCTCAACAGCAGCTCATGCTTGAACGACCGCGGAATCTCGGTGCTGCGCGGCACATCGGCATCGGTTCCGGGCGGCGGTAGCTCGGCCGCGATGATCGCATCGCAGATCGAATGCAGCAGGGCGGTCAGCGGTTTCACCGGCAGCGCCGCGTGATGGTCGCCGATACTGCTGACCACACTGAACAGCGCCACCGCCCGCACCGCGCGATCGTCCTCGTCCAACTCCGGCCGCACATCGCCGATGAGCCCGCGCAGGATGGTCAGCGCCCCGGTGAACTGATCCGAGAGTGTCTGCCGATCGGTCTCGTCCAGATACCGCTGCTCCCAGCGCACCAGGGTGACGGTGGCGCGATTGGCGATGGACTCGGCAATGATCCGATCCAGCACACTCGCCAGTCGCTCGCGCGGGTCGAGTCCCTTGGCCTTCTCCGGCGGAGTGGTGGCATCGATGGTGAGTTGACCCAGCCGCAGCAGCTCCTCGCGGAACAGCGCGTACTTGCTCGGGTAGTGCCGATACAGTGCGGCCGAGGAGATTCCGAGGCGCGTGGCGATATCCTCCATGCTCACCCCGTGGTAGCCGAGCGAGCCGAAAGCCGCCGCCGAGGTGGCGGCGATCTGGGCGCGCCGGTTCTTCGGGCGGCGGCGGATCACGCGCTGCTCCTCGACATTCATGGCGGTAATGGTAGCCACCAGGTCTTTTGCCGCCCTGCCGGGTTGGCGGCCCCGGGGCACCGCCGGCCGGTCGGCGATCGGCGTGCCGGGTGGTATCGGCGGTAACTTCGAGATTCTCGATGCGGCGTCGGGGCTGTGGGCGGCAGATCGGCCGGCCCGGACTTCGGCAATCGCCGTCACTGTGTCGCCGGATAACGAAAGACTGCGCCGCCAGGTAACGAAAGACTGCGCTGCCCGATAACGAAAGCATAAGGGGCTCATCTGATTCGGCGTTTCGCGCGCGTTTCCTTCGACGAACCGGTGACGTATCTCGTAGGCTGCCCGGAGGTTCGAGCCAGATCAGAACGGAGCCGGCATGCGCACGGTTGATGTTGAGCGCACCATCCCGGCACCGCTGCCGGACGTGTTCGACTGGCTGACCGACACGACCAATTATCAACGCGTGCCATTCGTTCGCCGGGTCACCCTGGTTCGTCCCGGTCATACCACCGGGCACGGCGAGGGCGCGGTGCGCCTGATCGTGACGCCGATGATTCGCCTCACCGAGGAGATCGTGGAGTACCGGCCGCAGGAGATCATCCGCTATCGGTTGCTGAAATCCATTCCGCCACTGCGACATCAGGACGGATTCATCTCCTTCAGGCAAGTGTCGCGCGGCACCCGAGTGCGCTGGTTCTCCACCTTCGAGATTGCCGCACCCATGCTGGCGGGGTTGTGTACGGCGGTCACCCTGCCCATCATCCGCGCCGGATTCATCATGGTGATGCGCACTGCGGAGCGCGAACTCCGCGGTGCGTGAAGGCATTTCGGGTTACGCGCCCGCCGCGATGCGCAGCGTGATCGCGCCCGCGATGATCGCGGCGAACGAGATCAGTTTGGGCACAGTGATCTTCTCCTTGTAGATCAGCGCGCCGAGAATCACCGTGCCGACGGACCCGATCCCGGTCCATACCGTGTACCCCACACCCACATCCAGGGTGCGCAGCGCCAGGCTGAGCGTGAAAATGCCTGCGGCGGCGGCCAATAGCGTGAACACCGAGGGCCACAGGCGGGTGAACCCCTTGGTGGCATTGGTACCCAGTGCGAACGCGATCTCGAAGACCGCCGCGATCATCAAATATCCCCAGGCCATGACCGGCCCCTCCAATGTTGTTGTGGATGAATGTGAATCAAGCCGCGGACGGCGCTGTCAGCCTGTCGGAGAGCTTCAGCCCGAGCACTCCGCCGATAATCAGTAGGAACGCAAGGACTTTCGCGGGTGTCACCGCCTCATGGAACAGCGCCGATCCCAGGATGACGGTGCCGACCGAGCCGATTCCGGTCCACACCGTGTAGCCCACGCCCACATCCAGTGATTTCAGCGCCAGGCTCAGGAAGAAGATGCCGCCCGCCGCCGCCCCGGCCGTCAGCAGTGACGGCCCCAACTCGGTGAAACCGTGAGTCGCGTTGGTGCCCAACGCGAATACCACCTCGAAGACCGAGGCGATCAGTAGATAAGCCCATGCCATGGGAGACTCCCTCGCCAGTAATTGCATGTATATGCAAACTCTTTGCCCGAAGAAGCATGCATGTACATGTAAACTCGTGTCAAGCATGAACTCTCCGACGCCAGGAGTCCCGATGTCCCCGCAGGCCACCGCCACCCTCGACACCCAGCTATGGAACCGCATGCTGGCCCTGCACGCCCAGGTCGAAACCCGCCTGAGCACCGCCATGCAGCGCCGGCACGGCCTGGGGTTATCGGAGTATCGGGCGCTGGTCTTCCTGGACGATGCCCCCGACAACGAACTCCGAATGCAGGAACTGGCAACCAGACTCGGCCTCAATCAGAGTTCGGTGACCCGGCTGGTGGCTCGCCTCAATGCCGCCGACCTCACCTACCGCGACCTGTGCCCCGACGACAAACGCGGTATCTACACCGTCCTCACCGACGCCGGCCGCACCCGCTATCAACAGGCTCGCTCCACCTACGCCGAAACCCTCACCGCCGCATTGGCTGAAGCCGCCGAATCGGATCCGGCGGTCGCCGCGCTACTGGTCGCGGGGCGCAAAATCGAAGCGGCGCAGGGGAATTAGTCCGAGAGCGCGGCCATGGCCATGCGCCGTAGCACCGGGCGGGCCCGGGTGGCGGGCGCGGCGGGCGCGCTGTGTGGGGTGGAGTTGATCAGGCCGAAGGTGGCGTGCGCCTGCACGCGGGCGGTGGCCTCGGGGAGATCGGGGTGTAGATCGCGTAGGACGGCGACCCAGACCTCCACATACTGCCGCTGAGTCCGGCGCACCTGCCGGCGCGCGGACTCGGGCAGATTCTCCAGATCGCGATCCTGGATGCGAATGAGCTCGGGCTCGCCGAGGGCGAAGTCGAGGTGGAAATCGATCAGGGCGTCCAGCGCCGCCGCGGGGGAGTCGGTCCCGGACGCCACCGCCTTGCCACCGTCGAGCAGCCGCTGACTGATGCCGACCAGCAACTCCACCAGTAGCGCTTCCTTATTGGGGAAGTGGCGGTAGACCGCCGGGCCGCTGATGCCCGCCGCCGCGCCGAGATCGTCCAGGCGCATACCGAGGAAACCGCGATCCGCGATCAATCGCGCGCCCGCGGCCAGCAGTTGCTGCCGGCGCTGGGCCTTGAGCTGTTCGCGCCGGGTTTGGGGCAAGGTTTCCGTGCTGTTCACCGTGGTCTCCCTCCGCGGTCCTGGACAACTCAGTTAGTGAAGATTATCTTAGATTTGAGTTATTGGCGATTAACCGAGTGGCAGGATGGCGGCATGACGGTGACTGGGGAGGTGCGCGCCGGCAATCGGGCAGCGCATCACGCGCTGGTCGATGAGCTGCGCGAACGCTTGGCGATCAGCGCGCTGGGCGGGCCGGACAAGGCCCGCGAGCGGCATCTGTCGCGCGGGAAGCTGCTGCCCAGGCAGCGCGTGGATCAGTTGCTCGATCCCGGCTCGCCGTTCCTGGAGCTGTCGCCGCTGGCCGCGACCGGCCTGTACGGCGACGAGTGTCCGGGCGCGGGTGTCATCGGCGGTATCGGCCGGGTCTCCGGGCGCGAATGCGTGATCATCGCCAATGACGCCACCGTCAAGGGCGGCACCTACTACCCGATGACGGTCAAGAAGCATCTGCGGGCGCAGGAAGTGGCGCTGCAGAACAATCTGCCGTGCATCTACCTGGTCGACTCCGGTGGTGCGTTCCTGCCCAAGCAGGACGATGTCTTCCCCGATCGCGAGCACTTCGGCCGCATCTTCTTCAATCAGGCGAATATGAGCGCCAAGGGGATCGCGCAGATCTCCGCGGTCATGGGCTCCTGCACCGCGGGCGGCGCGTACGTCCCGGCCATGAGCGATGAGACCGTCATCGTGCGCAATCAGGGCACCATCTTCCTGGGCGGTCCGCCGCTGGTGAAGGCCGCCACCGGTGAGGTGGTCACGGCCGAGGAGCTGGGCGGTGGCGAATTGCATTCGCGCACTTCCGGTGTCACCGATCATCTGGCCGAGAGTGATCAGGACGCGCTGCGCATTGTGCGCAATATCGTTGCGACCCTTGGCCCGAAGACGCCCACGCCGTGGGAGGTCCGGCCGACCGTCGACGCCATCGCGCCGCAGGACGAGCTGTATGACATTGTCCCCGTTGATCTTCGGACGCCGTATGACGTCCGCGATGTGATCACCCGCATGGTCGACGGCGGCGAATTCCAGGAATTCAAGGCCGAATACGGCCGCACCCTGGTCACCGGCTTCGCGCACATTCACGGCCATCCAGTCGGCATCGTGGCCAATAACGGCGTGCTGTTCAGCGAATCCGCCATGAAGGGCGCGCATTTCATCGAACTGTGCGACAAGCGCAAGATCCCGCTGCTGTTCCTGCAGAACATCACCGGCTTCATGGTCGGCCGCGACTACGAGGCGGGCGGCATCGCCAAGCACGGCGCGAAAATGGTCACCGCCGTGGCCTGCGCCCGCGTGCCCAAGCTGACCGTGGTCATCGGTGGCTCCTACGGTGCAGGCAACTACTCCATGTGCGGGCGCGCGTATTCGCCGCGCTTCCTGTGGATGTGGCCCAATGCCCGCATCTCCGTCATGGGCGGTGAACAGGCCGCCTCGGTGCTGGCGACCGTGCGTGGCGATCAGCTGGACAGCTCGGGCAAGCCCTGGTCGGAAGAGGATCAGGAGGCGTTCAAGGCCCCCATCCGCGACCAGTACGAGGCGCAGGGCAATCCGTACTACTCCACCGCCCGGCTCTGGGACGATGGCGTCATCGACCCCGCCGATACCAGAACAGTTGTCGGCCTGGCGCTTTCGGCGTGTGCGCAAGCACCGCTGGAAGACGTCTCCTACGGCGTCTTCAGGATGTGATCGCCTTGATGAACAAAGCACAGCCCGTCGCCTTCGATACGGTGCTCGTCGCCAATCGCGGTGAGATCGCGGTGCGCGTCATTCGCACCTTGCGCGCCATGGGAATTCGCTCGGTCGCGGTGTACTCCGACGCCGATGTGAATGCCCGGCACGTGCACGAGGCCGATGTGGCGGTCCGGCTCGGACCGGCCCCGGCGCGTGAGTCCTACCTGGATATCGCCAAAGTGGTGGACGCCGCCGTGCGCTCCGGCGCGCAGGCCGTACACCCGGGATATGGCTTCCTGTCGGAGAATCCGACCTTCGCGGCCGCGCTGGACGCCGCCGATATCGTCTTCCTCGGCCCGCCCACGCAGGCCATCGAGATCATGGGCGACAAGATCGCGGCCAAGAACGCGGTCGCGGCCTACGGCGTACCAGTGGTGCCCGGTATCGCCCGGCCCGGTCTCACCGATGCCGAATTGATCGAGGCGGCAGCCGAAGTCGGCTATCCGGTACTGGTGAAGCCGTCCGCCGGTGGCGGCGGTAAGGGTATGCGCCGGGTCGAGGATCCGGCCCTGCTGCCCGACGCGCTGATCAGCGCCCGCCGCGAAGCGGGTGCGGCCTTCGGTGACGACACCCTGTTCCTGGAGCGATTCGTCAACCGCCCCAGGCATATCGAGGTGCAGATTCTCGCCGACGAATTCGGTCAGGTGCTGCATCTGGGTGAGCGCGAATGCAGTCTGCAGCGCCGCCATCAGAAGGTGATCGAGGAGGCTCCGTCACCGCTGCTCGATGCCGCCACCCGGGCCCGCATCGGCGCCGCCGCCTGTAATACCGCGCGCAGCGTGGACTATGTCGGCGCGGGCACCGTGGAGTTCATTGTCTCCGCGGACAAGCCGGACGAGTTCTTCTTCATGGAGATGAATACCCGTCTGCAGGTGGAGCATCCGGTCACCGAACTGGTCACCGGCGTGGATCTGGTGGAGTGCCAGGTGCGTATCGCCGCCGGGCAGAAGCTGGCGGTCAGCCAGGAGGACATCAAGCTCACCGGGCATGCCATCGAGGCCCGCGTGTACGCCGAGGATCCGGGCCGCGGCTTCCTGCCCACCGGCGGTACGGTGCTGGCGCTGTCCGAGCCGGAAGGTCAAGGCGTGCGCGTGGATTCGGGTCTGCGCGCCGGAACCGTGGTCGGCACCGACTACGACCCGATGCTCTCCAAGGTCATCACCCATGCCGGTGACCGCGAGTCCGCCATCAAGAAACTCGATGCGGCACTGCGGGATACGCAGATCCTGGGCGTCCGCGCCAATATCGACTTCCTGCGCTTCCTGCTCGCCGATCCGGATGTGCGGGCCGGAGCCCTGGATACCGGTCTGCTGGATCGCCGCGCGGTGGACTTCGCGCCCGCGCCGGTCACCGATGCCCAATTCATCGCCGCCGCAACGGAACTGTGGCTGCGCGGCTGGCCGTCCACCGCCGCCGATCCCTGGTCGACCCCGAACGGCTGGCGGGTGGGCGCACACGCACCCACCGGATTCCGGTTGAGCGGTGGCGATCGCACCGCGCACGTCTACCTCTCCGGTACCCCGGATCGGGCGCTGGTATGGGTGGAGGGCGGCGAAAAGCATTCGCTCACAGCCACATCCGATGGTGACTGGCTCACCGTCACCCTGGACGGCCTGCGCGGCCGCTATCGTGTCGCCACCGCCGACGAGCAGCACTGGGTGGCCGACGCCACCGGTGTCGCGCAGCTGCGCGAGGTCGCCGAGGCCGATATTCGCGGCGGCGGTGAACACGTCGGCGATGCCGAAATCGTCAGTCCCATGCCGGGTTCGGTGATCGCGGTACCCGCTGTCGACGGCAGCGAGGTCGAGGCGGGTGCGCCGATCGTCATTGTCGAAGCCATGAAAATGGAGCACACCCTCACCGCCCCCGTGGCCGGTCGGGTGGAACTCCTCGTCGCAGCCGGAGTCCAGGTCAAGCTGGAGCAACTACTGGCCCGCATCATTACCGCTGATTCCCAGGAGAACACCGCGTCATGACCGATTTCCTGTCCACCGGCACGCTGCCGGACGAGTACCGCGAACTCGCTCTCACCGTCCGCGACTTCGCCAATCAGGTGGTGGCCCCCGTCGCCGCCAAACACGATGCCGAGCACAGCTTCCCGTACGAGGTCGTCAAGGGCATGGCCGATATGGGCCTGTTCGGCCTGCCGTTCCCCGAGGAATTCGGCGGTATGGGCGGCGACTACTTCGCGCTCTGCCTGGCCCTGGAAGAGCTCGGCAAGGTCGATCAGAGCGTGGCCATCACCCTGGAGGCGGGCGTCTCGCTGGGTGCAATGCCGATCTACCGCTTCGGTAATGACAAGCAGAAGCAGGAGTGGCTGCCGCTGCTCGCCAGCGGGCGCGCCCTGGGCGCGTTCGGCCTCACCGAACCCGGCGCGGGCAGCGACGCCGGCGGTACCCGCACCACCGCCGTGCTGGACGGCGACAGCTGGATCATCAACGGCAGCAAGCAGTTCATCACCAACTCGGGCACCGATATCACCCGTCTGGTCACCGTCACCGCCGTCACCGGCCAGACGGATGGTAAGAAGGAGATCTCGACCATTATCGTGCCCGCCGGCACGCCCGGTTTCGTGGCCGAGCCCGCGTACAACAAGGTCGGCTGGAATGCCTCGGACACGCATCCGCTGAGCTTCACCGATGTGCGCGTGCCCGCCGAGAACCTGCTCGGTGAGCGCGGTCGCGGCTACGCCAACTTCCTGCGCATTCTCGACGAGGGCCGCATCGCCATCGCGGCGCTCTCGGTCGGCGCGGCGCAGGGCTGCGTGGACGAGAGCATCAAGTACGCCAAGGAGCGCGAGGCGTTCGGCCGCCCCATCGGCAGCAATCAGGCCATTGCCTTCAAGATCGCCCGCATGGAGGTGCGCGCGCATATGGCCCGCACCGCCTACTACGACGCGGCCGCGCTCATGCTGTCCGGCAAGCCGTTCAAGAAGCAGGCCTCCATCGCCAAACTCGTCGCCAGCGAGGCCGCCATGGACAATGCCCGCGACGCCACCCAGATCTTCGGCGGCTACGGCTTCATGAACGAATATGCTGTGGCGCGGCACTACCGCGACAGCAAGATCCTGGAGATCGGCGAGGGCACCACGGAGGTGCAGTTGATGCTTATCGGACGCGAGCTGGGCCTGTGACCGCGGGCAGCACGCCGGAGGTCCGGCGAGTCGTACAGCGCGGCCTGTGGTTCGAGGAGTTCGAGCTCGGGGTGGTGTACGAGCACCGGCCCGGCCGCACCATTACCGAAGCCGACAATGTTCTGTTCACGACGCTCACCATGAATACCCAGGCACTGCACCTGGACGCGGCCTTCGCGGCCACCCAGGAGCCGTTCCGCCAGCGCCTGGTGAACTCCATGTTCACCCTCTCGACCCTGGTGGGTCTCTCGGTGGCGCAGCTGACCCAGGGCACCATCGTGGCCAACCTCGGCTTCTCCGAAATCGCCTTTCCCAAACCGCTTTTCCACGGTGACACCCTGTACGCCGAAACCGTCATCACCGACCTGCGGGAATCCAAGAGCCGTCCCGGCGAGGGCATCGTGACCTTCGCGCACACCGGCCGCAATCAGCACGGGGATGTGGTGGCCACCGCCACCCGCAAGACCTTGGTCAGAAAGCAGCAGGCATGAGCTGGGAAATGCCCGGACCGGCGTGGCTGTTCTGCCCCGCCGATCGGCCCGAACGCTACGAAAAGGCCGCCGCCGCAGCCGATGTGGTGATCATCGATCTGGAAGACGGGGTGGCCGAGGCCGATAAGGCCGCCGCCCGCGAGGCGCTCATCGCCAATCCGCAGGATCCCGAGCGCACCGTGGTGCGGGTGAACGCGGCGGGCACCGTCGAGCACATGCTCGATCTCGACGCGCTGCTGCGCACCGAGTACCGGCGCCTCATGCTGCCCAAATGTGAATCGGCGGAACAGATTACGCGGCTCGCCGATTACGAGGTGATCGCGCTGATCGAATCGCCGCTCGGGGCCATGGCGGTCGGCCGGGCGGTCATGGTGCGCAATGCCATCGGCGTCATGTGGGGCGCGGAGGATCTGGTTGCGGCGCTCGGCGGCAACTCCAGCCGGCATGCCGACGGCAGCTATCGGGATGTGGCGCTGCACGTGCGGTCGCAATCGCTGTTGGCCGCCAAGGCATATGGCAAGTTCGCGCTGGATTCGGTCTTCCTGAATATCGCGGACCTGGAGGGGCTGGCGCAGGAGTCGCTGGACGCGGTCGCGGTCGGCTTCGACGCCAAGGTCGCCATTCATCCCAGCCAGGTACCGGTCATCCGGCGCGCCTACGCCCCCGTGGCGAAGGAAGTCGACTGGGCGCAAAGGCTTTTGGCCGAGGTGCCGAATCATCGGGGTGTATTCACCTTCGAGGGCCGCATGGTGGATATGCCGGTCATCCGGCATGCCGAGCGGATCGTGCAGCGCGCGCAGGTCGCGGACAGCGCCGGATACGCGTCGTAGGAGGTAGAGCGGTGGAACCACAGTGGGTGCCGAGCGCGGCGGATATCGCCGGGGCGCGGGTTACCGATTTCGCGGCATTCGTGACCGAGCGGACCGGGGCGGCCCTGCCCGACTATCAGTCGCTCTGGCAGTGGTCGGTCGATGAGCTCGCGGGCTTCTGGGGCGCGCTCTGGGACTACTTCGAGCTGGGGGCGCGCACCGGTGCGGTGCTCGTCTCCAACGAAATGCCCGGCACCCAATGGTTTCCGGCGCAGCGGCTGAACTACGTGGACCAGATCGTGCGGCAGGCGCGGACGGATCGGCCCGCCATTCTCGGCGTCGATGAGGACGGCAGCGTTCGCGAACTGTCCTGGGCCGAACTCATCGGCAGCACTGTGGCTTTCGCCCGCATACTGCGGGAACACGGCGTCGGCCCCGGCGATCGGGTCGCCGGATATCTGCCGAATATCCCCGAGGCGATTATCGCCTTCCTGGCGACGGCCAGCCTGGGCGCGATCTGGAGTGCCTGCGGTCAGGACTACTCCGCGCAGGCCGCACTGGACCGGCTCGGTCAGTTGGAGCCGAAGGTGCTGGTCACCGCGGACGGGTATCGCTTCGGCGGCAAGGTGCACGACAAGACCGCCGATATCGAGGCGCTGCGCGCCGGGCTGCCTTCGCTCGCCGCCACCGTACTGGTATCGCGCATCGGCAAATCGCTGCCGGATGTGGTCTCCTGGGATGACGTGCGGCCCGACCTGGACGCCACCGAAATCGAGACCGTACCGGTCGAATTCGGGCATCCGCTGTGGGTGCTGTACTCCTCCGGCACCACCGGCAAGCCCAAGGGCATTGTGCACGGGCACGGCGGCGTACTGCTGGAGCACCTGAAAGCCCTTGCGCTGCAATCCGATATCGGGCGCGACGACACCTTCTTCTGGTACACCAGCCCCAGCTGGATGATGTGGAACTTCCAGGTCGCCGGATTGCTGGTGGGCGCGACCATCGTCACCTACGACGGCAGCCCGGCGGCCCCGGCTCCGGATGAGCTGTGGGACATAGCCGCTCGCACCGGTGCGACGGTGGTCGGCACCAGTCCGGGCTATGTGCTGGGCTGTGCCAAGGCCGGGGCGGTCCCGCGCCGCGATCACGACCTCTCAGCGCTGCGCATGGTCGGTATCACCGGTTCATCGCTGCCCTCGTCGTCCTCACTGTGGTTGCGCGACAATGTGGGTGAGCATATTCCGGTCGCCTCCATCAGCGGTGGTACCGATGTGGTCTCCGCCTTCATCGGCGGGGTGCGCACGGTTCCGGTCTGGCCGGGCGAGCTCTCCGCTCCGTATCTGGGTGTGGCCCTGGATGCTTGGGACGAGCAGGGCCATCCGGTGCGCGGCGAGGTCGGCGAGCTGGTCATCACCAAACCGATGCCCTCCATGCCGGTCCGCTTCTGGGACGATCTGGACGGAAGTCGTTACCGCGACGCCTATTTCGATATGTTCCCCGGAGTCTGGCGGCACGGTGACTGGATCACCATCAATGACCACGGCAGCATCACCGTGCACGGGCGCTCCGATTCGACATTGAACCGGCACGGGATTCGCATGGGCAGCGCCGATATCTACCAGACGGTCGAGGCATTGCCGGAGGTCGCCGAGGCATTGGTGCTGGGCGTCGAACTACCCGAGGGCCGCTACTGGATGCCGCTGTTCGTCGTCCCCGCACCCGGCGTGGAGCTCACCGATGAGGTGAAGGCGCGCATCAATGCCGCCATCCGCACCGAGGTCTCGCCGCGGCATGTCCCCGACGAAATCATCTGTGCCCCCGGCATTCCGCACACCCGTACCGGAAAGAAGCTCGAGGTTCCACTCAAGAAACTCTTCCAGGGTGCGGAACTCGCCAGGGTCGTAGCGCCCACCGCCGTGGACGATCCGGCGCTGCTCACCTGGTACGCCCAGCACAGCCCGCCGAAATAGGCGGAACCGCACAGGTATTCCCGGCGGACTCAATGTCCGCCGGGCAGGCGGCGGCGTCCGGTACACACCTCGGACGCCAAATCCTCATACCCCACCGCCAATTCGGCCAGACTCTCCCACACATTGGTCAATTCCTGCCCCGACGCATGCGCCAGCGCCGCATAAGCGTGAGCAGTCAACTGCGCCAGTCGATCGATAACCGCCCCGAGCGTCTCGGTATGCACCCGAGCCGCCCCATGCGACGGTGGCAACCGCGACGTAACCCAGCAATCGATCGTATGCACCAATTCGGTACGCAGACTGTCGAGTTCGGCACAGGCATCCGGCGGCGCCGCCATCTTCCGCCCGTGTAACTCGGTTAGTTCATGCGCCGCACTAAGTACCGGATGCCCCGGAAAACTTGTCCCCCGGCACGCCAGCAGAACCTGCCTCTTACTAGGAAGCGCTTCCCTCATCGCGACCACTCCTCTTCCGAGAACTGCGAATTCAAAGAACGCTATTCCCCTAAAATGACCATCCCGTAACCTCCACCCCAACACCCCATTTCGCGATCATCCGACCGTCGCACGCACCGGGGTGAGGTGCTTGCGAACCCGGCCACGCAGCGCGGATTTGTCTGATTCGTCCAACCATGCGCCCGCAATAGCGTTCACTGTGAACGTCAGTAGTTGGTCGGCGTCGTAACCCAGTGCCTTGTGCAGGACTTCGAAATCATTGGTCGGATCCGTGCCGAACATCGGCGGATCATCGGAGTCGATCGTCACCCGGAGGCCGGCTTCGACCATGGCGGCGATCTTTTCGTGTTCGCCATTGCCGTTGCCGGAGTAGCGGCCGATATCCGAGCTCACCGGAGTACAGGTGAAGACAATGCCCTCCTCCCGGCAGCGATCGGTTATGCGCGGGCTGTCCACCACGTGATAACCGTGGTCCACCCTGGTGCAGCCCAGGACATCGAGGAGGATTTCGATATTCGGGGGCGGACCCGACTCGGAGTGGGCGGTGCGATTCAGGCCCGCGCGACCGGCGATTCGATACGCCTCGTGAAAAAGTTGCGGCGGGCCCTGCACCTCCGCATAGTCCAGGCCGATGCCGACCACTTCGTCGCAGCGCTGTTCGATCACCGTGCGCACCAGGTCGACCGCCGCGGCGGGAGTGTCCTCGCGGTTGACGGCGATAATGATGCGGCTGCCGATTCCGGTGTCCTGCTCGGCTTCTCGCATTCCGGCCCGGATGCCGTCCAGCAGCGTGCGATAGTCGACGCCCGGATGCGCGGGCGGACTCACGAAGATTTCCCGGTGCAGCACACCATGTTCGGAGCCGAGCGTGGTCAGCGATTCATAGGTGATGCGATGGAAGTCGTCGGCATCGCGGACCACCTGCCCGACCATGTCGTAGACCCGCAGGAATTCGTCCAGGTCGACATGGCTGTCGATGTCGTAGAGATCTGCGGCGGTGCGGCCGCCTGGCATCGGCACCCCGTGTTTACGGGCAAGTGCCGCCACGGTTTCGGGCAGCACCGAGCCGGTGAGATGGCAGTGCAGGCTGACCTTGGGCAGTTCACGGAAAGGGATCGTCATGCGCGGTCTCTATCGGGTCGTGCGGCCGCCAGCACCCGGGCGGCCTCCCGCGGCGCCTTCGTATTGGGCTGTCCCGCACGGGAACCCGCGAGCTTGGCGCGCAGATGCTCGCCGACCGTGACCGGCTCGTACTTGCTCCCGTCACCGATACAGGAGGGCAGTGTCTCGATGAGGGCGTCGATATTGCCGTCATGGAAGTACGCGGCGCTGCGGCGGCGCGCGATGGTGCCGTTCACAATCGGCGGCTTCACCCGGTGCAGGGTGGAGAGCCAGCGCTCATTGGTCCAACGCGCCATCAGGTCACCGAGATTCACCAGGACCGCGCCGGCGGCGGGCTGCACATCGTGCCAGCTGCCGTCCGCCCCGAGCACCTGCAGGCCGGGCGTCTGATCGGCCCACAGTACGGTGAGAATGCCGTAATCAGTGTGCTCGCCCATGCCGATGAGATCGCCGTCCAAATCACCGTGCCCGGCGGCAGCGCGTAATTGTTCATCCGCATCACATCCATCGAATGATCGGTGAAGCGGTCGAAGAATCCCGCGGTCAGGTCCAAGGCGTCCGCGAACGCGGTGGTGAGCGTGCGGGCCACCCGCTCGGCCTCGGCGAAGTACGCCTGCACGGGCGCCCGGAATTGCGGAACGTGCTGCGGCCAAAGGTTTTCCGCATAGTCGGTGGCGGACAGCTCGAGCTCGGGATAGTCGGCGGTGGTGGTGCCGATATTGAACGCCTCGAAGAAGTCGTTCATCCGGGTCGCCGATTCCACGCCGAGACTCAGACTCAAACTCTCACTCTTGGGCGGTGCGTAGCCGCGATTGACGGCGGGCGGGGTGCGGTACTGCTTCTTGGTTTCCAGCTCCAGCCCGAAGAAGTCGTCCAGCGCGCCGGTAAAGCCCTCGATCACGTTGTGCGGCACCGCATGTCCGACGATCTGCATGAAACCGACTGTGCGAGCGGCCTCGTCGAGCTGCCGTGCGACCGCGCGGCGGGCCGGTGCGTCACCGTCACCCACATAGGGCGCGATATCGATAGCGGGTACATGGAATTCCACAACCATTCCTCTCAGACAGTTGCTTCGGCGGGGACGGTGCGGCGGGCGGTCAGGTAGTAGACGATGCCGCCCATCAGCAGTCCCGCCGGAACGCTCAGGTCCGCGCCGTTCAGGAGTTTCGCGATCGGCCCGGTGAAGATGCTGGTGTCGATGCAGCACAGCGCCGCCAGCATGCCCGCGGCCTGCGCCATCACGCCCGGCATATGCAGGCCACCGGGCCGCAGGTAGCGCCCGCCGGCCGCGCCGAGTGAATCGAGGTCGTAGCGGCCGCGGCGCAGGAAGTAGTCGATGACGAAGATCGCGGCCCACGGTGCGAACCAGACGATCATGAAGAGCAGGAAGTTCGAGACGAAGGTATTGAAGTCGGCGGAGAACACCACGATCGATCCGATGAGCGCGCAGATCACGCCGTCCAGCACCACCGCCTGCCAGCGGCCGATGCGAACTCCGATGGCCTGCAACGTGACTCCCGAGGAGTACAGGTCGATGGCGTTGAGCGAGATCATCTGTGCGATCACCAGCACCAGGTACGGGCCGAGGAACCAGCCCGGGTACACGCTCGGCAGTCCGCTGATGGGGTCCGACGCCTGCTCGGTCAGTAGCGCCACGCCGATGCCGAGCAGCATGAGCAGTGCCTGCGGCACGCCGCCGCCGATGGTCACGGCCGCGACAATCCGGCGGCGCGGGGTGGAGCTCGGCAGATAGCGGGAGAAGTCGGCGGCATTGGGCGTCCAGCCGAGCCCACTCGCGCTGGCGGCCAAGGCGACTCCGCCGAGAAGGGCGGTCCAGCCCGCCGGTTGACCGACCGTGATATCCAGCTTGTCGGCGGTCAGCCAGGCCATGATCAGGAACAGCGCCGCGAACGGGATGACGAGCATATTCAGCACCCGGGTGATAGCCGCGTGGCCGAGGCTCGGCAGCAGACTCTGCGCGATCGAGAACAACACCAGCAGAACGACTTTCGTGGGGGTGCCGGCATGTACCCCGGCCATATCCAGCAGCGCCGAACCGGCCAGCACCAGGATCACCAGATCCAGTACCTCGTAACCGATCTGCTGCAACCAATTGCAGAAGGCGATGGGCCGCATGCCATTGCGGCCGAAGGCCGCCCGGGTGACGGTGAATGTGGTGGTGCCCGCCGCCGGGCCGGGCAGGCTGGCCAATCCGGCGAGCACCCAGGTCGCGGTGCCGATGGCCACCGCGGCCAGGGCCTGCCACACATTCAGGCCGATGACGATGAGCAGCGTGCCGTATACGACCACCTGCACATTGAGAATGACTCCGCTCCACATGAATCCGAGTTGCCGGACGGTGCCGGTGCGCTCGGACTCCGGAATGTGGTCGATGCCGCGCTGTTCGACCAGCCGGGTACTGCGAATGGGGGCGGTGACTGGTGGGTCGCCGTCGAGAACCGACATCGGGCACGCTCCGATTAATGCGGGGAATAATAAGTGACAGCAATCAGATTCGCCTACTTGTATGGCCGTAGCGGTCACCTGCGTCACAAACATGTAAACGCCCGCGCACCCGAAGTTACTCGGAATCAGGCACACTGGCCTGTGTGAACGAGACACCGACAGCCCCCGGAGGCCCCGACGAGTCGAGCCTGGCCGAACTCGTCGGCGGCGTGGTCCGCGACCTGCGCGAGAAGTCCGGGCTGTCAATGCGTGAGCTCGCCAAACGCGCCGGAATCTCCCAGCCCTTCCTGAGCCAGATCGAACGCGGCGTCAGCGCCCCCTCCATGCTCACCACCTACCGCCTGGCCGCCGCCCTCGGCGTCACCCCGGGCGACCTGCTCCCCAGCCCCGCCACCAACCACGTCACCGTCGTGCGCGCCGACGAAGGCGTCCGCCTCCCCGTCGGCGACCGCCCCGACGCCGCCATCGGCCGCGCCATCCACATGCGCCCCAACAGCCCGCTCGAGGTAATCGAATACCTGGTGGAGCCCGGCCAATTCATCGGCGGCTGGTTCGAATCCACCGGCGTCACAGGCGTTTACGTGGTCTCCGGCCAACTCGACGTAGAACTCGTCGGCACCGGCAGCATCCGCCTGGGCCCCCGAGACTTCGTGGACTTCCCCTCCACCATCCGCGACCGCTGGCACCTGATCGACAACCAACCCGCCCACGTCCTGCTGGTAATCGCCCATCCCAGGTAGTCCCAACTGGGATTTCAATACCTGTAGCACTCTGTAGCAACAGGGCTACACTGGCCTTATGACTCAGCCTCAGCGGGTCTCGGTACGTGAGCTGCGGAACCACGTAAGTGAGGTACTCCGTCGCGTCGAAGCGGGCGAGACTCTCGAAGTCACCGTGAATGAGCGACCTGTTGCGCTTCTTGTACCGCGGCACGAGCGGCCGTCGACGGTGCCTACCCGATCCTTTTTCGCGGAGTTGCCTTTGGCTGATCCCGGTCTCCGTGATGAGCTGTCGGCGGAGTTGATCGAGACCACGGAAGATAGCAGGGATCCGTGGCAGGGGTGAGCGTCGGGCTGCTGGATACATCAGTATTCATCGCGCGAGAAACGAATCGCCGAATTGATCTCGGCTTGTTGCCGGAGGAGTCGGCCGTCAGTGTCGTGACCATTGCCGAGTTGCGGTGGGGCGTGCTGATGGCCGGTGACGACGAGGCACGTGCCAGTCGGCTCGAAACCTTCACTGCCGCACAGCGTCTCCAGCCTATTCCGATTGATGAACGGGTGGCGGCGGCGTGGGCGCTGCTGCGGCAAAGGCTGAAGAGCGCTGGCAAGAAAATGGAGATCAACGACTCGTGGATCGCCGCGACGGCGATCGCTCACGGCTGGCCGGTTGTCACGCAGGACCTTGGATTTCCGTCCGAGATCCCAGAGCTGACAGTCATTCGCGTTTGATTTGATCGGATTGCCCTCTCCCGCTACGCAACTCGTGGTTCGCGACAAGTCCGGCAACTTCATCGCCCGCCTCGATATGGGCTGGCGCCACTGGCAGGTCGGCGTCGAGTACGACGGTGCCCAGCACTACACCGATCCGGCTCAGCGTGCGAAGGACATCGATCGTCTCGCCATTCTGGAATCTCTCGGGTGGCAGGTTATTCGCGTCAGTGCCTCGCTTTTGTATCGCCGTCCTCAAATTGTGCTCGGTCGAATTCGGAGTGCTCTCAGTGACCGGGGCGTGCGGTTCGATACGTGATCGGGGTTCGATCCGCGCGTAGACGGCTTGTATCCGGGGCCTTCGTAGCCGAAGACCCTGCGGGGCAGTACGTTCCAGCGGGGTTCGGAGGATGGCCACGATTTTTCGGAGTGGGAACCTCGCCTGCCGTACCCGACTTGCCCTTCCGCACCCAGGTCCGAATTGTCCCGTCTACGACGGGAAGACCGGCTGTGGTCCCGTTCTCGGGACCAAACCCCCAAAGACCAAGACGCTCAATGTGCTGGACGTACGATCAGGGGGTACTCAGTACCCCCTGATCGCACGTCCAGATCTTTTTTCTTGTTTTGTTTTGTTTTGTTTTTGGGTGTTTGGTTCTGAAGGTGACCACAGCCTGCCAGCCAGGCTGGTAGGTGAGGATTCGCGCCTGATGGGGGAGCGAAAGTCGGGTACGGCAGGCAAAGTAACCAGCACTGCCAGTCTCGGCTTGTCCGAACGGAGCCCCGCTGGAACGTGATCCGGACCTCGTGCCCCGGCTACGAAGGCCCCGGATACATACCCCGCACCACGCTGAGCATCACCCGGAATTCCGGGTCAGCGTCTTGGGTAGGTGGCAGATCGAGAGAGATGCCATCACAGAGACCGGAGTACCAGGAGTCCAATATGGCCGGTAGCTCGGCGTAGGTGCCTTGCGGGACAAGGGCATTCAGTAGTTCGTCGGAAAGCAGACCGGGGAGGGTCTCCCACGCTCCGGCTTGTGCCGAGGCGCTCAGATCATCCGCTGTCTTCGCGAAACCGAGTTGATCGAGGGTGCCGCGATAGGCGGGGGTCGAGTAGAGGAACGCCAGTTCGGAGCGGAGTGTTTCGCGGGCTGTCGCGACTGCGGACGCATTCGGTCCGGTAATCACCTTGGGCACCACTATGATTCGCGGTCCGCCATCCGTACGCCCGGTGCGTTCGGCGCCCGTGCGTAGGGCGGGTAGGACCTGTCCGGTCAGTGAAACCGGATGTGATCCCGTCGGGTGTGCGACGAATCCGTCGGCGACGGCACCGGCGAGCGTGCACATTCGGGGGCCGACGCCGCCCATCCAGA
Organism: Nocardia sp. SYP-A9097; assembly: GCF_009649815.1. Classification (GTDB taxonomy): domain Bacteria; phylum Actinomycetota; class Actinomycetes; order Mycobacteriales; family Mycobacteriaceae; genus Nocardia. The sequence goes on along the minus strand of NZ_WJIC01000002.1, from coordinate 479,325 downwards.
TGGCGGGTGCGGGTACGTCCAGCGGTCCGGGGTTGAAATATGGCTGTAGACGGGTGAATTCGTAGTGGGTGCCGTGGTAGTCCAGGGGAGTGCCGTGCTGGAATGCTGTGAAGATGGCTCGCAGGGCTGCCGCGTAATCACCTAGCTGCGCTACGGGATCGGTCCACGGGGTGGAGTAGCGGCCGACTATGTTGCCGCGGACCTGGGAGGCGATGCCCAATTGGAAGCGGCCGGCGGAGAAGCGGGCGAGATCCCATGCGGCGTAGGCGGTTAGCATCGGGCTGCGGGGGAAGGCGACCACCATGCTGGTGCGCACCGTGAGGGTGGTGCTGTGTTCGATCGCCAGTGCGCAGATGCTGAAGGGGTCGCGGAGGGTTTCGGAGATGTGGACGGTGTCGAAGCCCAGTGCTTCGATGCGGTGGATTCGTGGCGCTACCTCCGACAAGGGGGTGTCGGCCGGTAGCGATGTCACGAGTTCCATGACGGTCCTTAGGGATCGGCTCGGCTACGGTGCCCGGCGAGCGGAAGCCGTCCGATCCTTTCAGACCGCGTGTGCGGCGGTGTTCGCGGTCTCCAGGGTGAGGTTGCCGTCGACCATGCGGTAGATGGTGTCCATCTGGTGCAGGTGCGCGAGGTCGTGGGTGACCAGCAGGGTGGCGGCCTGATGTTCGCGGGCAATGCGCACGATGAGTTCGATAATGGCCGCGCCGCGTTCCTGATCCAGGGCGCTGGTGGGTTCGTCGATCACCAGTAGCGATGGATCGTTCATGAGGGCGCGGGCGATATTGACGCGTTGCCGCTGGCCGCCGGAGAGTTGGCCGGGGCGCTTGTTCTCGTGCTCGGCCAGTCCGACCGCGTCGAGCAGTTCGCGGGCGTGCGCGCGGGCCGCGCGGCGGCGGGCGGGGGAGACGAACCAGGTCTGGCCCAGGTGGACCATGGCCTCGAGTTGCTCCACCGCGGTCAGTGCGGGCACCAGATTGGCCTGCTGGAAGACGATTCCGATGGATTCGCGGCGCAGCGTGGTGGCCTCGCGGCGGCCCAGCGTCGCAAGATCGACTGTGCCGCTGTCGGTTTCGAGCTCGATGCGGCCGGAATCCGGGCGGATCATGGTGGAGGCCGCCGCCAGCAGCGTGGACTTGCCCGAGCCGGAAGGCCCGGTGATGGCGGCGATCTCGCCACCTCGCACCGACAGGTTGATCCGGTTCAGCGCCGTAATTCGCTCATTGCCGTCGGGGAAGGTGAGCATGAGGTCGGTGATGGTGAGCGCGTTGGTCATCGCGAGACTCCTGGGAGACAAGGTGTTCAGCGCACCTGGTTGAGGGCGTTGAGCGGGTCGGTGGTGACGAGGAAGCGCAATGCGAAGCCCGCGCCGAGCAGGCCGAGCAGCACCAGCGCCGCGGCGGGGAAGAGCGTGGTGCTTGCGGTCAGTACGAAAGGCACCGCGTCGCCCATGAATACGCTCGCCAGCGTGGTGAGCCCGACACCTATGCCGACACCGGCCACCAGCACCACCAGGGCTTGACCCAGTGCGTCACGCACCAGCGAACCCGTAGTCGCCCCAAGGGCTTTCAGCGTGGCGATATCGGGTGCCCGCTGCACCGTCCACACCGTGAAGAACGCGCCGATCACGAGCGCCGAGATGGCGAAGAGCATGGCCGTCATGAGTGTCAGTGAGCCGTTCTCGGCCTTGTACGAGCTCATGGCCGACAGCGAACCCTTGGAAGAGGTCGTGGTGGTGTGCGCGGTCGCATTGATCGCGGACTGATCGCTGACCCCGGAGACCGCGATAATCGTGGCGGCCCCGGCACGCGGATTGAGCGCCTGCCAATCCGAGAGCGTCATCCACACCACCGGCGTGTGCGCGTACCAGTCGTCCTCGGTCACGCTCTTGACGGTGAAGTTGCCGGCGCCCAGCGCGACGGTGTCACCCGCGGCGGCATCGAGATTCTTGGCGGCGGCTTTGGACAGCACCACCTGACCGTTCTCGGTTGCCGTGCGATTGCCGAACGGGGTGCCTTCGACACCGAACAGGGCAACCTGGGCGGGGGAGGCGCCGTCGTGGGTGGCCCGGGTGCGGCTGATGCCGATGGGGTCGACGGTGCCGGTGGAACCACCAGCCCGCTGCCACTCCTGTACCTGTTCCGCACTCAGCGCCGAGGAGTCGAAGGAGGCCGCGGACCCGGTGTCGGCGAAGACCACCGTGCTGGTTTGCAGCGATTGGATGGCGGAGATGTTCTGATGCGCCAGACCGGCGGTCAGGCCGCTCAGGAAGCTGACCAGCAGCGCGACCATGGTCACCACCAGGGCGATGAGGAGGAAGCGGCCACGGGCGGCCCGCAGATCTCGGAGTGCTACGAACATGACTCCACTCTGGTGCGGAACGCCCGCGAATCCATCGCGCCGGGGAACGAATCCCGATCAGCCAAGGGAGGTGCGGCGTTTCCTACTTTCGATGGATGCCGCCCGGGTTGCCCGGCATAAGCTGATCGGCGTGCATCGATCGCCCATGACCCCCGTCCTCTCCGCCGTGCAGCTCGGCCTGCATGCGCTGGTGGTGGCTTTGACGGCGGTGGTCGCGGCGCGGGCGATCATCGCCGATTCCCATACCTATGTGGTGGTGGTGCTGTCCGCGGCGTTCCTCGGGGCGTATTTCGCAGGTGGCCTGTTCCGCCGTCGATTGCTGGCCGCACGGGTCTGGCTCCTGGTGCTGACCATGCTGTGGCTGATGCTGGTGGCCTTCGTCCCCGAGGCGGTCTACCTCGTCTTCGGCCTCTTCTTCCTGTATCTGCATCTGCTGCCGCGCAATTGGGGTCTGATCGCGGTCACCGTCACGACGGTGATATCGGTGGTCGGCTTCGCGCTGTATCGCGGCTGGACCTTCGGCGGCATCATCGGCCCGCTGCTGGGCGCGCTGGTGGCGGTGGGTATCGGCCTCGGTTATGAGGCGCTGTTCCGCGAGGCCGCCGAACGTCAGCAGCTGATCGACGAATTGCTCGCCACCAGAAACACTCTCGCGGAGCAGGAGCGCACCGCGGGCAAGATGGCCGAGCGGGAGCGGCTGGCGCAGGAGATCCACGATACGGTCGCGCAGGGCCTGAGCAGTATTCAGTTGCTGTTGCACGCCGTGGAGCGCGCCGCCCCGGATCACCCGGCGCTGACCAAGATTCGCCTCGCCCGCGAGACCGCCGCCGACAGCCTGGTCGAAACCCGCCATCTCATAGCCGAACTCACGCCTGCCGCCCTCGAAGGCCAATCCCTCGCGGGCGCGCTCACGCGAATCACCCAGCGCGCCACCGCTCCCGGCCTCGACGCCCAAATGCTGGTGGAGGGTGACCCGCATGCCCTGCCCATGCCGATCGAGGCCGCGCTGGTGCGCATCACCCAGGGCGCGGTCTCGAATGTGGTGCGGCACGCGCAAGCTCAGCGCATGCGGGTCACACTCACCTACGCCGGGGATGCGGTACACCTGGATGTGGTGGACGACGGTATCGGCATCGCACCCGAGGTGCTGGACCAATCCCCTTCGGGGAGTTTCGGTCTCAATGCGATGCGCAATCGGGTGGAGCAGCAGGGCGGCACCATGGGTGTGGAGTCCGAGCCCGGTCATACCGCCGTCACCGTCTCGTTCCCCGTGGAGGAGCAGTGACTTCCGCTGGAGGAGAAATGATCCGTATCCTGCTCGCCGACGATCACGCCATCGTCCGCGCGGGTCTGCGCGCGCTACTGGATTCCGGTGTGGCCGAGAGTGATTCGGGCTCGGATATCGATGTGGTCGGCGAGGTGGCCACCGCCGAGGAGGCCGTCGCGTTCTGCTCCACCACGCAGGTCGATCTGGTGCTGATGGATCTGCGCTTCGGCCCGGGCAAGTCCGGCGCGGATGCCACCGCCGCCCTGCGTGAGCTGCCCGATCCGCCGAATGTGCTGGTGGTCACCAACTATGACACCGACGCCGATATTCTCGGCGCGATCGAGGCGGGCGCGGTCGGCTACATCCTCAAGGACACCCCGCCCTCGGAGCTGCTGGCCGCGGTCCGCTCCGCCGCCGAGGGCGACAGCGTGCTGTCCCCGTCGGTGGCCTCGCGCCTGATGACCCGGGTCCGCAAGCCCGACACCACGCTTAGCCCGCGCGAGATCGAGGTGCTGCGCCTGGTCGCGGACGGTCACTCCAATCGTGAGATCGGCCGTCGACTCTTCCTGAGCGAGACCACCGTCAAATCCCATCTGGTGCACATCTACGCCAAGCTCGGCGTGAAGTCCCGTACCTCCGCGGTGGCCCGAGCCCGTGAGCGCGGGGCGATCTGATCCGCCTTCGAATCGGACCCTGATTCGCCTGTGCCAGACTCGCCCGCATGACTGTGCACTTCATCGGCGCCGGACCCGGGGCAGCTGACCTGCTGACGGTGCGCGCGGTGGGCCTGCTGCGCGAGTCGCCGGTCTGCCTCTACGCCGGGACGTATCTGGACCCCGAGGTGCTGGCGCACTGCGCGCCCGAGGCCGAGCTCATCGATACCCAGGGCCTGAATCTGGATCAGATCATCGAGCACTGTGTGCGAGCGACGAACGAGGGTAAGGACGTCGCGCGCCTGTGTTCGGGTGACCCGTCCATATATTCGGCCCTGTCCGAGCAGACGCGCCGACTGGACGCCGCCGGTGTCCCCTGGGATGTCACCCCTGGCGTCCCGGCCTATGCGGCCGCTGCGGCCCTGCTGGGCACCGAGCTGACGGTCCCCGAGCTGACTCAGTCCGTGGTGTTGACGCGCACGCAGGCGCGCTCGACCGCTATGCCCGAATCCGAGTCGCTGGCCAACTTCGCCCGCACCCGAGCGACTCTCGTATTGCACTTGGCTATAACTCGTATCAGGCCCCTCGCCGCGGAGCTGGTCCCGGACTACGGCCCGGATTGCCCAGTGGCCGTTGTCTACCGGGCCAGTCAGCCCGAACAGCAGGTCCTACGCGGCACCCTCGCCGATATCGCGGACCGGGTCCAGGCCGCGGACCTGCGGCAGGCGGCGGTGATCCTGGTCGGCCGGGCGCTGGCGAAGTCGGTGGATTGTGCCCGGTCACACCTGTACGACCCGGCCCGCGACAGGACGCATATCACTGGCTGAATTCGCGAAATGCAGTGATAGCGAAGAGCTATGGTACTTCTTCGTTGCGGGTTGCACCCTGCCGGTAGATTGGTTCGGGTGCTCAGCAGCTTTGTACCAATAGCGGTCGGTAGACCTTTGGACGTTCGTACGCCCATGTAACAACTTCGGTCGACTGGGTAGATAGCCCAGAGGATCTCAAAAATACGTGAAGTGAGCCCCGAGCATCGGACGCCACCCTTGGCTGGTGTGGCGTCCTGTTCGGGTTTTCGGTGGGGAGCGCTGTGGTGTTCCAGAAGCGAGGTTTGGGTTGGACCGGCTAGATTTCGGCGGCAACGGCGAAGCTGGCAGCGAAATCGCGCCGGGATCGGGCGAGGCTTTCCCGCTGTCGCCCGCGCAGCTGGGCATTTGGTACGCCCAGCATCTCGACCCGCAGGTGCCGATCAATATCGCGCAGTACGTCGAACTGCGCGGTGAGATCGACGTACCGCTGCTGGAGCAGGCCATGGTCGACGCCTCCCTCGAGGTGGGCTCGGGCTTCCTGCGCATTGTCGAGCGCAATGGCGAACCGCTGCAGATCGTGGATCCGTCGCTGGACCGCACGATCTATCAGATCGATGTGCGCGATGCCGAAGACCCGCGCACCGCCGCCCTGGAGTGGATGCGCGCCGACTACAGCCGCCCGCTCGATATCACCGCCGACCGCCTCATCCGCTCCGCCATGATCCGGCTGGGCGCGGACCACTACTACTGGTACGCCCGCGTCCACCACATCGTGCTCGACGGCTTCGGCGCGATGACCTATATGAGTCGTGTCGCGGAGATCTACACCGCGCGATTCGATGGCTCCGAGCCCGCCGCCTCCAAGGCCACCCCGCTGGCCACCCTGGTCGAGCAGGAGTTCGCCTACCGCGACAGCACCCGCTTCGTCTCGGACAAGGCGCACTGGGCCGATCGAGTCGCCGGTCTGGAAGAGGGGACGAGTCTGTCCGGGCGCAGTGCGCCGCCCTCGGCCATCAACACCATTGCCACGGCCTCGCTGACCCCGGATCAGAGCATGCTGCTGGACACCGCGGTGGCCGTGCACGAATCCTCCCCGGCGGCAATGCTTATCGCCGGTTTCGCGAGCTATCTGGCGCAGTGGACCGGCTCCGAGGACGTCATCCTCTCGCTGCCGGTGACCGCGCGTACCACCGCGATCATGCGCCGCTCCGGCGGCGCGGTCTCCAATATCGTGCCGCTGCGCCTGCGTATCGGCCAGGGCACCACCATTGCCGAACTGCTCAAGCAGGTCACGGTCGAGGTCTCCGGCGCGCTGCGGCATCAGCGCTACCGGCATGAGGACATTCGCCGCGACAGCGCCGGCGATGGCGTGGTGACCCGGGAGTTCTTCGGTCCCTGGGTCAATATCATGCTGTTCCACAATGAGGTGGCGCTCGGCCCGGTCACCGGTGAGTACAGCGTGCTGTCCACCGGTTCGGTCGAGGACCTGGGCATCAACTTCTATCAGTCGGTGGCGGGCACCCGGAACCACATCGACTTCGAGACCAATCCGAACCTGTACTCCGAAACCGAGACGCACCAGCATCATTCGCGTTTCCTGGAGTTCTTCGACCGGTTCCTGTCGGCGGCGGCCGAGCAGCGGGTGTGGGGTCTGCCCATCACCACCGCGGCCGAGCGCAGTCGGACGCTGGTGGAGTGGAATTCGGCGGGGCATGAGGTCCCGACCGCCACGCTGCCCGATCTGCTGGACGCGCAGATCCCGCTGACGCCGGACAATATCGCCCTCGAATTCGAGGGTGCGACGCTCACCTACGCCGAGTTCGGCGAGCGCGTCAATCGCCTGGCCCGGTTCCTGATCGCCGATGGCGTCGGCCCGGAATCGCTTGTCGCCCTTGGTATGCGGCGTTCGCTCGACCTGGTGATCGGTATGCACGCGGTGCTGCGCGCCGGTGGCGCGTACGTGCCCATCGACCCGGATCATCCGGCCGATCGCACCGCCTACATCCTCGAGTCCGCGGCACCGGTCTGTGTACTGACCACCGCGCGCGACGACCTCGCGCTGCCGGAGTCGGTGCGGCGCTTGGAGATCGACACCCTGGATGTGTCGGGCTACTCGAATCAGCCGGTGACGGACGCGGATCGGATCGCCCCGCTGCGCCCGCTCAATACCGCGTACGTCATCTATACCTCGGGTTCCACCGGCCGCCCCAAGGGCGTCGCGGTCACCCACCACGCCATTGTCAATCAAGAACTCTGGATGCTCGACGAGTACGGGTTCACGGCCGACGATGTGTACCTGCAGAAGACCGCCACCACCTTCGACGTCTCGCTGTGGGGCTACTTCCTGCCGCTGATGGTGGGCGCGAAGATGATCATCGCGACCCCGGACGGGCATCGCGATCCGATGTACGTCGCGGAAACCATTCAGCGGCACGGGGTTACGGTCACCGACTTCGTGCCGTCGATGCTGACGGTTTTCGTCTCGCATGCCTCCGCCGCTCAATGTGCCTCGCTGAAGAGCGCTTTCGTCATCGGTGAGGCCCTGCCGCCCGAAACCGGCGCGAGCTTCCGCGCACTGACCGGTGCCGGTCTGCACAACCTGTACGGACCCACCGAGGCCGCGGTCTCGGTGACCTACTGGGAGAACACCAGCGCCGATACGGTGACGGTGCCCATCGGCGTGCCGGAGTGGAATGTCGATGTCTACGTGCTGGATTCGCGGCTGCGACCGGCCGCCATCGGCGCCTCGGGTGAGCTGTACCTGGGCGGGCGTCAGCTCGCGCGCGGGTACAAGGGCCGCCCGGACCTGACCTCGGATCGCTTCGTCGCGAATCCCTTGTCGCCCAATGGCGAACGCATGTACCGCACCGGTGACCTGGTGCGCTGGAACGAGTCCGGCGCGCTGGAGTACATCGGCCGCACCGACTTCCAGGTCAAGTTCCGTGGTCAGCGCATCGAGCTCGGCGAGATCGAGACCGATCTGCTCGCGCACCCGGCCGTCAGCCAGGCCGCCGTACTGGTCATGGACACCGCCACCGGCCAGCAGTTGGTCGCGTACGTGGTCCCCATGCCCGGCCAGAGCATCGACCCGGCCGAGCTGACCCGCTTCGCCGCCGAGAAGCTGCCGACCTACATGGTCCCGGCCTCGATCATGGTCCTGGATGCCTTCCCGCTCAACACCTCCGGCAAGCTGGACCGCAAGGGCCTGCCCGAACCGGTGTTCAGCGTGGACGCCGCCGGCTACCGTGCCCCGCGCACCGCCGCCGAGGAGATCGTCGCCGGCATCTTCGCCGATGTGCTGGGCCACGAGCGCGTCGGTATCGACGACAACTTCTTCGATCTGGGCGGTAACTCGCTCGTCGCCACCCAGGTGGTGGCCCGCATCTCGGCCGCGTTCAGCACCCGCCTGGGTGTGCGCGCGCTCTTCGAGACGCCCACCGTCGCGGGTATCGCCACCCGTATGGAAAACGTTGCCCCGTCCGATGTTTCGCGGCCGCCGCTGGTGGCGCGGCCGCGCCCGGACCGGGTGCCGCTGTCGCTGGCACAGCAGCGCATGTGGTTCCTGAACCAGTTCGATCCGAACGTCCCGACCTACAACCTGCCGTTCGTGGTGCGGTTGCGCGGTGGTGTCGATATCGAGGCGCTGGAATCGGCGCTGCACGATGTGGTGGCGCGCCAGGAATCGCTGCGCACCATCTTCCCCGAATCCGGGGACGGCGGCCTGCAGCAGGTGCTGCCGATGGCCGAGGTGGATCTCGGTATCGAGGTCCAGACCATCGACGAACACGAATTGTTCTCCAGCCTGGCCGAATTCGCCTCGCGCGGCTTCGATGTCTCGCGTGAGCTGCCCATTCGGGTGCGGGTGTTCCAGGTCGGCGCGGCGACCGCCGAATCGGCCGATTACGCCGTCGCGTTCGTGGTGCATCACATCGCGGCGGACGGTTTCTCGTTCGGACCGCTGTCGCGCGATATGACCGCCGCCTACCTGGCGCGGGTGTCCGGACAGCAGCCCGCGTGGGCTCCGCTGCCGGTGCAGTACCAGGACTTCTCCATCTGGCAGCGCGAGGTGCTGGGGTCGGAGTCCGATCCCGAATCGATGGCCGCACGCCAGATCGCCTACTGGCGTTCGTCTTTGGCGGGTCTGCCCGACCAGCTGGATCTGCCCGCGGATCGCCCGCGCCCGCCGGTGCAGTCCTTCCGGGGTAACCGGGTCACCTTCGATATCCCCGCCGACCTGCACACCCGGCTCACCGGATTGGCACGCGCGCAGGGTGTTTCGCTGTTCATGGTGCTGCACTCCGCGCTCGCGGTGCTGCTCGCCCGCCTGTCCGGAACCTCCGATATCGCCATCGGCACCCCGGTCGCCGGTCGCGGTGAGCAGGCCCTGGACGACCTGATCGGCATGTTCGTCAACACCCTGGTGTTGCGGTCGGAAGTCCGTGGCGCGCAAAGCTTCTCCGATTTCCTGGCACATACCCGGGAAGGGGATCTGGCGGCGTTCGCCAGTACCGATGTGCCGTTCGAGCGCCTCGTCGAGGTCATCAACCCGACCCGTTCGCAGGCGCGGCATCCGCTGTTCCAGGTGATGCTCTCCTTCCAGGAGATGTCGCACGGCTCCATGGAGCTGCCCGGGCTCACCGTCTCCGCGGATGAGCTCGAGGTCGATATCGCCAAATTCGATCTGCAGTGGACGCTGACCGAGCAGCGCGGTATGTCCGGTGAGCCCGCCGGACTGTCGGTGGTGCTGTCCTATGCCACCGATCTGTTCGACGCCGAGACCGTGGCCGAATTCGGGCACCGCTATCTGCGGGTGCTCGAAACCGCCGCCGCCGCACCGGAAACCGTCATTCGCGATATCGACATCCTCAACGAGGATGAGCGCGCGCAGGTGCTGGGCGACTGGAGTCGCAATGCGCACCCGCTGCCCGGCGCCCAGACCGTGCTGGACCTGTTCGAGGAACAGGTTCGGCTGCGCCCGCACGGCACCGCGTTGATCTTCGACCCGGGCGAGCGCGCCGGCAGCATGTTCGGCGCCGCAGCCGAAGTCGGCTATGCCGAGTTCTCGAGCCGGGTGAATCGCCTGGCGCGCAAGCTCATTGCCGAGGGTGTGGGCCCGGAAACCCTGGTGGCGGTCGGTATTCGCCGCTCCATCGACATGCTGGTGGCCATCTACGCCACCCTCACCGCCGGCGGCGGCTATGTGCCGGTCGATCCCGATCACCCGGCCGAGCGCACCGACTACGTGCTCGACAGCTCGCGGCCGGTGGTACTGCTGACCACCACCGATGATGCGGTGGAAGCCGCCGATTGCACTGTGCTGCACCTGGATTCGCTCGATCTGAGCGAGTTCGACGCCGCGCCCGTCACGTCCGCCGATCGATTGGCTCCGCTGCGCCCGTCGAACACCGCGTACGTGCTGTACACCTCCGGCTCCACCGGTCGCCCCAAGGGCGTCGCGGTCCCGCACAGCGCGGTGCTGAACCAGATCGCCTGGATCACACACGTATACGGCATCGACGACACAGATGTCATCCTGCAGAAGACCCCCGTCACCTTCGACGTCTCGGTGTGGGAACTCTTCGGTTCGCTCGCCGTGGGCGCACAGCAGGTCATCGCCGCCCCGGACGGGCACCGCGATCCCATGTACCTGTCCGAGGTCATCGGCCGGCATCGCGTCACCATGACCTCGTTCGTGCCGTCCATGCTGAGCGTCTTCGCCTCCAGCGCCTCGGCCTCCGAATGCCTTTCGCTGCGTGCGGTTCTGGTCGCCGGTGAGGCGCTGCCGCCCGCCACGGTGACCGCGTTCCGGCGGTTCTCCACCGCGGCCGTGCACAACCTGTACGGCCCGACCGAGTTCACCGTGCACGCCACCTACGCGCCCATCGGGACGCCCACCCCCACCGTGGTGCCGATCGGCCGTCCGGTGTGGAACGCGCACACCTATGTCCTGGACGAGGGTCTGCGCCCGGTCCCGGCCGGTGTGCCGGGTGAGCTGTACCTGGGTGGCACCCAGGTCGCGCGCGGTTACTACGGCCGCCCCGACCTGAGCGCCGAACGCTTCGTCGCCGACCCGTTCGGTACGCCGGGCGAGCGGCTGTACCGCACCGGTGACCTGGTGCGCTGGAATGCCTCCGGCGCACTCGAATACATCGGCCGCACCGACTTCCAGGTGAAGTTCCGCGGCCAGCGCATCGAACTCGGCGAGATCGAGACCGCGCTGCTCGGGCACCCGTCGGTGAACCAGGCCGTGGTGCTGGTCATCGATACCGTCGCCGGTGACCAGCTGGTCGCCTATGTGGTGACGCGCGGCCCGGTCGACCTGGACAGCGTCAAGGCGCTACTGCACCGCACGCTGCCCGCGTACATGGTGCCGTCGGCTTTCGTTGTGCTGGAAGCCTTCCCGCTCAATGCCTCCGGCAAGCTGGATCGCCGCGCACTGCCCGCGCCGGTGTTCGAGGTGCGCGAATTCCGTGCTCCCACCACGCCTATCGAAGAGATCGTGGCGCAGATCTTCGGCGAGGTGCTGGGCATTGCCCGCGTCGGCGTCGACGACGACTTCTTCGAACTCGGCGGCAACTCGCTCATCGCCACCCAGGTCGCCACCCGCCTGGGCACCGCCCTGGATACCCGCGTGCCGGTGCGCATGCTGTTCGAGGCCGCCACCGTCGCGGCGCTCGCGGCCCGTGTCGAATCGCACGCCGGTGACGGTGCGCGCAAGGCCCTGGTGGCCCGCGAACGGCCCAGCGAGATCCCGCTTTCCCTTGCGCAGCAGCGCATGTGGTTCCTGAACCGGTTCGACACCGCCTCCGCGGTCAACAACATCCCGGTTGCGATTCGGCTCTCCGGTGAACTGGATGTGGCGGCGCTGCAGGTCGCCGTCATCGACGTCATCGATCGGCACGAATCGCTGCGCACCGTCTTCCCGGAGACCGTGCACGGCCCCGTCCAGCGGGTCCTCGACGCCGCGCAGATCGTGCCCGACCTGACCCCGGTGCCGGTCACCCAGGCCAATCTCATCGACCATCTGGTCGAGTTGGCGTCGATGGCCTTCGACGTCACCGATGACGTGCCGATGCACGCGGCGCTGTTCGAACTCAGCGACACCGAGTTCGTACTCGGCATGGTGGTGCACCACATCTCCGCCGACGGCTGGTCCATGGGCCCGCTCGCGCGCGATGTCATGGTCGCCTATGCCGCCCGCACCTCGTGGGAGGCCCCGGCCTGGGCGGAACTGCCGGTGCAGTACGCCGACTACGCGCTCTGGCAGCGCGAGGTGCTCGGCTCCGAGGACGACCCGAACTCGTTGATCTCCAAGCAGATTCGGTACTGGGCCGACAACCTCGCCGATCTGCCGGACGAGCTGGTGCTGCCCGCGGATCGCCCGCGCCCGCCCGCCGCCTCGTACCGGGGTGGCACCTACCCGTTCGCCATCTCCGCCGAGATGCAGCAGCGCCTGGTGGAGCTGGGTCGCCGGCACAATGCCTCGCTGTTCATGGTGCTGCACAGTGCCCTGGCGGTGCTGCTGGCCCGGATGTCGGGTACCAGCGATATCGCCATCGGCACCCCGGTGCACGGTCGCGGTGAGGCCGCGCTGGACGACCTGATCGGCATGTTCGTCAATACCCTGGTGCTGCGCAGCGAGGTGGACAGCGAGAAGACCTTCGCCGATCTGCTCGCCCAGGCCCGCGAGAGCGATCTGCACGCCTTCGCGCACGCCGATGTGCCGTTCGAGCGCCTCGTGGAGGTGCTCAACCCGGCGCGTTCGCAGGCCCGGCATCCGCTGTTCCAGGTCATGCTGACCTTCCAGAACACCCGGCAGGCCAGCCTGGAACTGCCCGGGCTCTCGGTCAACGGCATCGACTACGACGCGCAATTGGCCAAATTCGACCTGCAGTTGACCCTGCAGGAGGCGCAGGACGCGCACGGGGAGAACGCGGGCATGTCCGCCGAGTTCTCCTATGCGCGTGACCTTTTCGACGAGTCGACGGTCGCGGCGTTCGCACATCGACTGGATCTGATTCTGGCGGCCGTGGTCGCCGATTCGGAGCAGCCGATCGGCGATATCGATCTGCTGATCACCGGTGAGCGCGAGCAGGTGCTCGACGGGTGGAACGACACCACCTTCGAGCTCGGCGAGGTGCTGCCCGCACTGCCCGAAACCGAAGCGGCGACGCTTGTTTCGCTGTTCGAGGCGCAGGCGCTGACCAGCCCCGATGCGACCGCCGTCGTTTTCGATGGGACAGCTCTGTCCTACGCCGAGTTCTCCGGCCGGGTGCATCGCCTGGCCCGCAAGCTCATGGCGCAGGGCGTCGGCGCGGAATCGCTTGTCGCACTGGCTATCCGCCGATCCGTGGAGCTGGTGGTCGCCATGTACGCGGTGCTGGAGGCCGGTGGCGCGTACGTGCCCCTGGATCCGGATCAGCCGCTCGAGCGCATCGACTACGTCCTCGATACCGCGCATCCGGTCGCCATCCTGACCACCGAGCGCGACGACTTCGTGACGGGCCGGAATGTGCCGGTGCTCGAGGTCGACACCGTCAACCTCGACGGCTACTCGGCCGCACCGATCACCGATTCCGAACGCGGACAGGCGATCCGCCTCGATCACACCGCGTACGTCATCTTCACCTCCGGTTCGACGGGTCGCCCCAAGGGTGTGGCGGTCGAGCACGGTGCGATCGTGAACCGTCTGCTGTGGATGCAGCACGAGTACCCGATCGACGCGAATGACGCTGTGCTGCAGAAGACTCCGGCCACCTTCGATGTGTCGGTGTGGGAGTTCTTCTGGCCCTTGCAGACCGGTGCGCGCCTGGTGGTCGCCAAGCCCGACGGCCACCGGGATCCGGTGTACCTGGCGCAGATCATCGCCGAAGAAGGCGTCACCACAGCGCATTTCGTGCCTTCGATGCTCTCGGTCTTCGTTGCCACCCTCGGTAATGAGAACGGCGACTCCACCGTTGCCGCGCCCCGGCTGCGGCAGGTGTTCGCCTCCGGTGAGGCGCTGCCCGCGCCGACCGCGCAGAAATTGCGTGAGCTCACCGGTGCGCGACTGCACAACCTGTACGGCCCGACCGAAGCCGCCGTCGATGTCACGTACCACGAGGTCGTGGACGCCGACACCGTGTTCGTGCCGATCGGCCGCCCGGTCTGGAACACCCAGACCTACGTCCTCGACGCGCGTCTGAACCCGGTCGCGCCGGGTGTCGCGGGTGAGCTCTATCTCGCGGGCGATCAGCTGGCCCGCGGCTACCTGAGCCGTCCGGATCTGTCCTCGGATCGCTTCGTGGCCAACCCGTTCGGTGCTCCCGGTGCGCGCATGTACCGCACCGGTGACCTGGTGAAGTGGACCGGCTCCGGCGAGCTGGAGTACCTGGGCCGCACCGACTTCCAGGTCAAGCTGCGTGGTCTGCGTATCGAACTCGGCGAGATCGAGGCCGCGCTGCTGGCGCAGCAGGGCATCGCCCAGTCCGTCGTGGTGGTGCGCTCCGACGCGCACGCCGGCGATCAGCTGGTCGGCTATTTGGTGCGCGAGCCCGAGGCCGTGATCGATGTGGAGGCGGTCAAGGCCGCGCTCGGCCGCTCGCTGCCCGGCTATATGGTCCCGACCGCGCTCGTGGTGCTGGATCACTTCCCGGTCAATGCCTCCGGCAAACTGGATCGCAAGGCCCTGCCCGCACCGGTCTTCGAGGCCAAGCGTTTCCGTGCGCCCGCCACCCCGATCGAGGAGATCACCGCCGCGATCTTCGCCGAACTGCTCGGTATCGACCGGGTCGGCGTGGACGACGACTTCTTCGAACTCGGCGGTAATTCGCTCGTCGCCACCCAGGTGGTCGCCCGCCTGTCCGCCGCGCTCAATGCCGAGGTCGGCGTGCGCGTGCTGTTCGAGGCCCCGACCGTGGCCGCACTGGCCGCGCGCGTGGAGTCGCATGCCGGAACCGGTGTGCGCCAAGCGCTTACGGTCCGCACCCGGCCCGAACATCCGCCGCTGTCGCTCGCACAGCAGCGCATGTGGTTCCTGAACCGGTTCGACACCGATTCCGCGGCCAATAACATCCCGGCGGCCGTAAGGCTCACCGGCGCACTGGATCTCGCCGCGCTGCGCGGTGCGATCGCCGATGTGATGGCCCGGCACGAATCGCTGCGCACCATCTACCCGTCCTATGAGGGCGTCGCCTACCAGAAGGTGCTGCCCACCGCCCGCGCCATTCCGCAGCTGGATGTGCTGGACGTGGCCGACGGCGAATTGTTCGCCGCCGTCTACGATTTCGCCGGGCGCGGCTTCGATGTCACCACCGAACCGCCGGTGCGCCTGCGCGCCTTCCGCCTGGCGGCGGACGATCACGTGCTGGTGCTCGTCGCGCATCACATTGCCGCAGACGGCTTCTCGATGAACCCGCTGGTCCGTGACCTGATGACCGGGTATGTGGCGCGCAGCAACGGGGAGGCCCCGGGCTGGCCGGAACTGCCCGTGCAGTACGCGGATTACGCGCTGTGGCAGCGCGAAACCCTCGGCTCCGAAGAGGATCCGCGCTCGCTCGTCACCGAACAGCTGGACTACTGGCGGAACACCCTGGGCGGGCTGCCGGACGAGCTGCGACTCTCCAATAAGCCGCGCCCGGCCGTCGCCTCGTACGAGGCCGGTACGCACCGCTTCCGGGTGCCGGGTGAGCTCATCACCGGACTGCAGCGGGTCGCGCAATCGCACGGCACCACGCTGTTCATGGTGGTGCACAGCGCTTTTGCCGCGCTGCTGGCCCGCCTGAGCGGCACCGATGACATTGCCGTCGGTATTCCGGTCGCCGGTCGTGGTGAGCAGGCCCTCGATGATCTCGTCGGCATGTTCGTCAACACCCTGGTGCTGCGCTCGCCGGTTGATACGAGCGAGAGTTTCACCGAACTGCTGAAGAAGGTGCGCGAGCGCGATCTCGCGGCCTTCGCACACGCCGATGTGCCGTTCGAGCGCCTGGTGGATGTACTGAACCCGGCCCGTTCGCAGGCGCGGCATCCGTTGTTCCAGGTCATGCTGTCGTTCCAGAATCTGGGGCGCACCGCGCTGGAGCTGCCGGGGCTGAGCGTCGCCGAACTGGGTATCGATCAGCAGTCGGCCAAATTCGACCTGCAGCTGACCCTGTCCGAGGTTATGGACGGCTCCGGCATGGATGCCGAGCTCGTCTATGCCACAGACCTTTTCGACGGCCTGTTCGCCCAGGTATTCGCGCAGCGGTTCGAGCGCATGCTCACTGCGCTCGTCACCGATCCGACCATGCGGGTCGGCGATGTCGAGCTGCTCGGTGACTGCGAGCGCCAGCGGGTGCTGCGCGGCTGGAACGACACCGCGTTCGAGCTGGACGCCGCGCTGCCGGAGGTCCCGGAAGGCGCTGCGGCGACCCTGGTTTCGCTCTTCGAAGCGCAGGTGGCACTGACTCCCGACGCGACCGCGGTCACGTTCGAGGGGACACCCGAGCGCAGCGAGGCAAGGGTAGAGCTGTCCTATGCCGAGTTCGCCGGTCGGGTCCGGCGGCTCGCCCGCTGGCTCATCGCCGAGGGCGTCGGGCCGGAATCCTTTGTGGCGCTGGGTATGCGCCGCTCCATCGATCTGGTGGCGGGTATGTACGCCGTCACCGTCGCCGGTGGCGCGTATGTACCGCTGGATCCTGATCATCCGGCCGAGCGCACCCAGTACATCCTGGAGACCGCGCGGCCCGTCTGCGTGCTGACCTCCGGTGACGACTTGGATGTGCACCTGGAAGGTGCTGCGGCACGCCAGGTTCGGATCGATCAGCTGGATCTGTCGGCCTTCGCGGACACCCCGCTCACCGATGCCGATCGCCTGAGCCCGCTGCGCCCGCGGAACACCGCGTACGTGATCTTCACGTCCGGTTCGACGGGCCGCCCCAAGGGCGTGGCCGTCTCGCACGCCGCCATTGTGAACCGCCTGGTGTGGATGCACGCCCAGTACGGGCTGGCCGCCTACGACGTGGTGCTGCAGAAGACCCCCGCCACTTTCGACGTGTCGGTGTGGGAGTTCTTCTGGCCTTTGCAGGTTGGTGCGCGCCTGGTCGTCGCCAAGCCGGACGGTCACCGCGATCCCGCCTATCTGGTGCGGCTCATTACCGCCGAGCAGGTCACCACGGTGCACTT
This sequence comes from Nocardia sp. SYP-A9097, assembly GCF_009649815.1. GTDB lineage: Bacteria > Actinomycetota > Actinomycetes > Mycobacteriales > Mycobacteriaceae > Nocardia. Next base: position 462,094 of record NZ_WJIC01000002.1, on the reverse strand, counting down.
CGTGCCGTCCATGCTGGCTGTCTTCGTGGCCGAGGCCGGTGCGCCCGAATGCACCAGTCTGCGTAATGTCTTCGCCTCCGGTGAGGGCCTGCCCGCGCCGACCGCGCAGCAGTTGCGCGCGCTCACCGGTGCGCGCCTGCACAATCTGTACGGCCCCACCGAGGCCGCGGTCGATGTGACCTATCACGAGGTCACCGATGCCGATACCACCTCCGTGCCGATCGGTGCGCCGGTCTTCAATACCCAGGTGTACGTGCTGGATTCGCGGCTGCGGCCGGTTCCGGTGGGTGTCGCGGGTGAGCTCTATCTCGCGGGCGATCAGCTCGCCACGGCGTATGTGGCGCGACCGGATCTCACCGCGGATCGCTTCGTGGCCAACCCGTTCGGGGCCGGCGCGCGCATGTACCGCACCGGTGACCTCGTCGTCTGGACCGGTCAGGGTGAGCTGGAGTACCTGGGCCGCACCGACTTCCAGGTCAAGCTGCGCGGTCTGCGTATCGAACTCGGCGAGATCGAGGCCGCGCTCACCGGGCTGAACTCGGTGGCGCAGTCCGTGGTCGTGGTGCGCCACGATGAGCGCACCGGTGATCAGCTGGTCGCGTATCTCGTTGCGGCCGATGGTCATATCGACCTCGATGCGGTGAAGGACGCACTCTCCCAGCAGCTTCCGGCCTATATGGTCCCGGCGGCCTTCATGGTCCTGGATGCCTTCCCGCTCAATGCCTCCGGCAAGCTCGATCGCAAGGCGCTGCCCGCACCGGCCTTCGCGGCCAAGGTGTACCGCGCCCCCGCCACCCCGGTGCAGCAGACCGTCGCGGGCGTCTTCGCGGATGTACTCGGCGGCGAACGCGTTGGTCTGGACGACGACTTCTTCGAGCTCGGCGGCAACTCGCTGATCGCCACCCAGGTGGTGGCGCGCCTGTCCACCGCACTCGATGCCGATATCCCGCTGCGCGCGCTCTTCGAGGCCACCACCGTGGCCGCCCTTGCGGCGCAATTGGAATCGCGTGTCGGCACCGGCACCCGTGCCCCGCTGGTGGCGCAGGAACGGCCCGCCGCGGTGGCACTGCCGAACGGTGAGTCCGCCACGCTGGTGCCGCTGTCCCCGGCGCAGCAGCGCATGTGGTTCCTCAACCGGTTCGACAACCGCACCGCCGTCAACAACATTCCGGTGGCGCTCAAACTGACCGGCGATATCGATATCGCGGCCTTCAATGCCGCCATCGGCGATGTGCTGGCTCGGCACGAGGCGCTGCGCACCATTTACCCGGAGATCGCCGGTGACGGCTTCCAGCGGGTCCTGGAGCTGTCCGAGATCGACTTCGAGGTGCGCACCGAGACCGTCGGTGCGGCCGAATTGCCCTCGCGCATAACCGAACTCGCGAGCGTCCACTTCGACGTCACCAGCGAGCTGCCGTTCCGCGCCACCGTGCTCACCCTGAGCCCGGAGCTGGGCGTACCGCTCACCGGTGGCCGTCATGCGGCCGTCCCCGCCACCCATGTGCTGGTTCTGGTGCTGCACCACATCAGCGCGGACGGTTTCTCCCTGCGTCCGCTGCTGCGCGATGTGGTCGGCGCGTACCTGGCCCGCAGTGGCGGCGCGGCACCCGCCTGGACGCCGCTGCCCGTGCAGTACGCCGACTACGCGCTGTGGCAGCGCGAGGTGCTCGGCGACGAGCGCGCCGCGGACTCCATTGCCGCACAGCAGGTGCACTACTGGAGTGAGCAGCTGCGCGATCTGCCCGAGCAGATCGAACTGCCCGCCGACCGGCCGCGTCCGGAGATCGCCACCAATGCCGGTGGGACATACGACTTCTCGATCGACGCCGACCTGCACCGCGCGCTCACCGCGCTCGCCCGCGAGCACGATGTCACCCTGTTCATGGTGCTGCACGCGGCACTGGCCACCTGGTCCGCACGCCTGTCCCGCTCCACCGACATCGCCATCGGCACCCCCATCGCGGGCCGTGGCGACCGAGCCCTCGATGACCTCATCGGTATGTTCGTCAACACCCTGGTGCTGCGCACCCCGGTGCTGCCGGACGCCGCCTTCCGTGACCTGCTGGCCCAGGTCCGCCGTACCGACCTGGCCGCCTTCGCACACGCCGAGGTGCCGTTCGAGCGCCTGGTGGATGTGCTCAGCCCGGTGCGCTCGCAGGCACATCACCCGCTCTTCCAGGTGGCGCTCACCTTCGAGGCCGCCGGAGCCAAGGACGCGGGCGCGGTCTCGCTCCCCGGTCTGGAGCTGGCCGCCGTCGAATTCGACGCGGGCACAGCCAAATTCGATATCCAGCTGACCGTCGGCGAGCGCGCCGACGATTCGCTGAGCCTGTCCTGGAACTACGCCACCGACCTCTTCGATCCGGAGACCGTCGCCTCCTTCGCCGAGCGTCTGGTCCGCATCCTGCGCACTGTTGCCGACGACCCGGCGGTCCTGCTCGGCGATATCGACCTGCTCGGCGGCGTCGAACGGCACGAGGTGTCCGCGCGCTGGGTCTCCGCCGGTGACGACATTGTCGAACTGGCCGCCGCCGCGCGTGCCGCGGTCGCCGAGAACCGCCACCCCGCGGGCGCTTCGAACTCGGTGAACGGTGCCCACGCGGGCATATCCGCCCTGACGAACGGTGCCGCTTCGAGTGGCGCGTCCGGCGTGGCCGGCGCCGAGCGTATTACGACCGACGAGCTGGCCGAGGTGCTCTCGCCCGGTGGTGCGCTGGGTGCGGTGGCGGAGCTGTTCACCGATCCGGTGGCGGCACTGTCCAGCCCGTTCGTGGACGAGAACGCCACGCTGTCGAGCCTTTTCGATCTCGCCGCCGCGGCCAATCCGGAGCGGGTCGCGGTGCGGTTCGGCGAGGACGAGCTGACCTATCGCGATCTGGACCGGCGCTCGAATGTGGTGGCGCGCAGGCTGATCGAGGATGGCGCCGGACCCGAGACCCTCGTCGCGGTGCTGCTGCCGCGCTCGCTGGACCTGGTTGTCGCGCTGCTCGCGGTGATCAAGACCGGTGCGGGTTATGTGCCGGTCGATCCGACCTACCCGGCCGATCGCATCGCGTACGTGCTGTCCGATGCCGAGCCGACCAGTGTGGTCGTCGACTCGACCGTGACGGTGGAGCTGCCCGCCGGGTTGGCGACCGTCTCGCTCGACGGGTACACCGTCGAGGCGGGCGATGTGGAGGACGCGGACGATTCACCGATCACCGACGCCGATCGCCTGGCCGCGCTGCGCCCCGATCACGTCGCGTACGTCATCTACACCTCCGGTTCGACCGGCCGCCCCAAGGGTGTGGCCGTCGCGCATCGGAATGTGGTGCGGCTCATGGCGAATACCGATCGCGAGTTCGGATTCGGCGCCGATGACGTGTGGACGCTGTTCCACTCGTTCGCGTTCGACTTCTCGGTCTGGGAACTCTGGGGACCGCTGCTCCACGGTGGCCGGTTGGTCGTCGTGGACTACTACGTCTCGCGTTCGCCGGAGCAGTTCCTGGAGCTGCTGCGCCGCGAACGGGTTACCGTCCTGAACCAGACCCCGTCGGCCTTCTACCAGCTGGCCGAGGCCGAGCGCATGGCCGCCGTCTCGGGTGACGAGCAGTCGCTCGCGCTGCGCTACGTCATCTTCGGTGGTGAGGCCCTCGAGCTGCGTCGCCTGAGCGATTGGGTTGCGTGCCACGGTGATTCGTCGCCGTACCTGGTGAACATGTACGGCATTACCGAGACCACGGTGCACGTCTCGCACCGGGTGCTCGATGCCGGCACCATTGCCGCCGCAACGGGTTCGGTCGTCGGTCGCGCCATCGCGGGCCTGCGGGTGTACGTGCTCGATGAGCGCCTGCATCCCGTTCCGGTCGGTGTGGCGGGCGAAATGTATGTGGCCGGTGCGCAATTGGCGCGCGGCTACCTCGGCCGCCCCGATCTGACCGCCGGTCGCTTCGTCGCGAGCCCGTTCGGTGCGCCGGGCAGCCGCCTGTACCGCTCGGGTGACGTCGCGCGCTGGAACCGCTTCGGCGAGCTCGAATACCTGGGCCGCGCGGACGATCAGGTCAAGGTCCGCGGTTTCCGTATCGAACTCGGTGAGATCGAAGCCGCCGTGCTGGCGCAGCCGGGCGTGGCCCAGGCCGCCGTCATCGTGCGCGAGGACGTGCCGGGCGATCAGCGCATCGTCGCCTATGTGGTCCTGGAGAACGGGACCGACGCGACCGATGCCCGCCTGCTGGAGATCCGCGACGGTGCGGGCGAACGCCTGCCGTCGTATATGGTCCCGGCCGCCCTGGTGGCCATGGATCGCATCCCGCTGACCGTCAATGGCAAGCTGGATCGCCGCGCCCTGCCCGCTCCCGCGGTGCAGGCCAGGGCTTTCCGCGCGTCGGAGACCCCGACCCAGGAGACGGTCGCGGCCGTCTTCGCCGAGGTGCTCGATCTGCCGCGGGTCGGCCTGGACGACGACTTCTTCGATCTGGGCGGTAACTCGCTCATCGCCACCCGGGTGGTCTCGCGGATCGGCGCGGCCCTGGACATCACGGTCGCCGTGCGCACTCTCTTCGAGGCGAGCACGGTCGAGGCCCTCGCGGCCCGGATCGAATCGCATGCCGATGGTGCCTCGCGCGCCAAACTGGTGCCGCGTCAGCGCATTCCCGGCGAGCTGGTGCCGCTGTCCTTCGCGCAGCAGCGCATGTGGTTCCTGAACCAGTACGACACCTCGTCGGCGGCCTACAACCTGCCCCTCGCTATTCGCCTCACCGGCGAACTCGACACCGCCGCACTGGAACTCGCGGTCGCCGATGTGGTGCGCCGCCACGAGTCGCTGCGCACCAGGTACCCCGAGCACGGCGGTACTCCCATGCAGGTGGTCGTGCCCGCCGAGGAGGTCGCCCTCGACCTGCGTCCGGTCACGGTTTCGGTCGCGGACCTCACCGGCGTCGTAACAGCCTTCGCCACAGTGGGTTTCAATGTCGCGGACCAGGTTCCGTTGCGGGCGAGGCTCTTCCGCGTCGGTTCCGAAGCAGCTCCCGAGCACGTGCTCGTCGTTGTCGTGCATCACATCGCGGGCGACGGGTTCTCGATGGCTCCGTTGACTCGCGATGTGATGGTGGCCTACTCGGCGCGCACTCAGGGTGCGGTGCCGGGGTGGTCTCCGCTGGCGGTGCAGTACGCGGACTTCGCCATCTGGCAGCGGTCGGTGCTCGGGTCCGAGGAGGATTCGTCCTCGCTGATGGCCCGCCAGGTCGGTTACTGGCAGCGGAATCTGGACGGGATTCCGGATGAGCTGGCGCTGCCGGCCGATCGGCCGCGCCCGGCGGTGGCCTCGCATCGCGGTGCCACGCTTGCGCGCACCCTCGACGCGGAGTTGATCGGCGCGCTGGAAGATATTGCGCGCCGGCGTGGTTCGACGCTGTTCATGGTCATGCACAGCGCGCTCGCGGTGCTGCTGGCCCGGCTCTCGGGCGGCGATGACATTGCCGTCGGTACCCCCGTCGCCGGTCGTGGCGAGGCCGCGCTCGACGATCTGGTCGGCATGTTCGTCAATACCCTGGTGCTGCGCACCGGTATCGACCCGGCGGAATCCTTCTCCGATCTGCTCGATCGCGCCCGGCATATCGACCTGGACGCCTTCGGGAATGCCGATGTCCCGTTCGAGCGTCTGGTGGAGCTGCTCGCTCCGGAGCGGTCGCAGGCCCGTAATCCGCTGTTCCAGGTCGTGCTCGCCTTCCAGAACCTGGATCGCGGCACCCTCGAGCTGCCCGGGCTGACCGTCGCGGCGTTGGATCTCGACGAGAACATCTCCCGCTTCGACCTGCAATTCACGCTGTCCGAAGCGGATTCGGGCATGGCGCTGGCGCTCACCTACGCCGTGGATCTCTTCGACGAGGCCACCGCCGCCGGTTTCGCGCAGCGCTGGCTGCGCGTGCTGGAGGCCATTGCCGCCGATCCGGAGATCGCGGTCGGGGCCATCGATATTCTCGACCGGTCCGAACGGACCGACCTCACCGCGCGCTTCGGTGCCCCGGCTGTCCCGGGCCGCACCCTGCCGGAGCTGCTGGCCGAGGCCGTGGCCCGCGATCCGCAGGCTACCGCCGTCCGCTTCCAAGGGACAGGTCTGTCCTACGCCGACCTCGACCAGCGCTCGAATCGCCTGGCGCGCTTGCTCATCGAGCGCGGTATCGGCACCGAGAACCTGGTCGCCATTGCCGTCCCGCGCTCGGACAACTCCTACTTCGCCGAGTGGGCGGTCACCAAGACCGGTGCCGCCTTCGTCCCGGTCGATCCGAACTACCCGGCCGACCGCATCGCGCATATGGTCACCGATTCGGGTTCCCCGGTCGGCCTGACCGTGGCCTCGGTCCGCGCCGATCTGCCGGAGTCGGTGGAGTGGCTGGTCCTGGACGAACTCGACCTGAAGTCGTTCTCCGCCAACGCCATCGCGGATACCGATCGGGTGCGCCCGCTGCGCCCGGAGCATCCGGCGTACGTCATCTACACCTCCGGCTCCACCGGCGTCCCCAAGGGCGTCGTGGTCAGCCACGCCGGTCTGGCCAACTTCAGTGTCGAGCAGGTCGAGCGTTACGGCCTCGACTCCGCTTCGCGCGCACTGCATTTCGCCTCGCCGTCCTTCGACGCCTCCATTCTGGAGTTCCTGCTCGCCATCGGCGCGGGCGGCACCCTGGTGGTCGTCCCGCCGGGCGTCTACGGCGGTGAGGAGCTCTCCGAGCTGATCCGCTCCGAGGGCGTCACGCACGCCTTCATCACCCCGGCCGCGCTGGCCACCTTCGATCCGACCGGACTGGATACGCTGCGCGTACTGTCCGCCGGTGGTGAGGCGGTCCCGGCCGATCTGGTCGCCAAGTGGGCGATTCCATTGGCGGACGGCAGTATTCGCGCCTTCCACAATGGTTACGGTCCGACCGAGACCACCATCATGACCAATATCAGTGATGCGCTGGTCGCGGGCGATCTGGTCACCATCGGTGGCCCCACCCGCGGTATGCAGTCGCTGATCCTGGACAACCGGCTGCGCCCCGTGCCGGTCGGTGTCGCGGGTGAGCTCTACCTGTCGGGTATTCAGCTGGCACGCGGCTACCACGCGCGTCCGGGCCTGAGCGCCGACCGGTTCGTCGCCAACCCGTACGTCGCCGGCCGGCGCATGTACCGCACCGGTGACGTGGTCCGCTGGACGCACACCGGCGAGGTCGAATACGTCGGCCGCTCCGACTTCCAGGTCAAGGTGCGCGGTTTCCGTATCGAACTCGGTGAGATCGACGCCGCCCTGGCCTCGCACGAGAGTGTGGACTTCGCCGTCACCATCGGCCACAAGAATGCCGCCGGTGCCGTCTCGCTGGTGTCGTATGTGGTTGCCGCGCCGGGTCATTCGGTCGATATCGGCGCGGTCACCGCGCATGTCGAACAGCGGCTCCCGACCTATATGGTGCCGTCCTCGGTCATGATCATCGACCGGGTCCCGCTGACCCCGGTCGGCAAGCTGGATCGCAAGGCGCTGCCCGAACCGGTCTTCGCCACCGAGGTGGTGTTCCGTGCCGCGCGTAATACGCTGGAGCACACCATCTCCGAGGTATTCGCCGAGGTGCTGGGCCTGGAGCGGGTCGGTATCGACGACTCCTTCTTCGCGCTCGGCGGCGACTCCATCGTCTCCATTCAGCTGGTGTCGCGGGCCAAGGCGCGCGGCGTGGTCTTCAGTCCGCGTGATGTTTTCGAACAGCGCACCGTCTCCGGACTGGCGGCTGTCGCGGAAACCGCCGACGGTCAGAGTGATTCGGCTCCGCAGTTGCTCGAACTGCCAGGCGGGGGAGTAGGCGTCATGCCGCTCACTCCGGTGGTGCGGTTCATGGTTGAGCGGCCCGGCTCATTCGGGCGCTTCAACCAGACCATGGCCCTGGAACTTCCGATCGGCATCGACCGGGCGGGTATCGCCGCCACGGTCGGCGCGGTCGTCGATCGGCACGACATGCTGCGGGCGCGCCTGCGGCGGATGCCGGGTGCGGACTGGATCGTCGAGACCGGCGCGGCCGGCACCGTCGATGTGGATTCGCTCATCGACCGCACCGAATTCGATGCGCGCGTCTCGGATGCCGAGCTCGTCGAAATCGCCTCCGCCGCACTGGATGACACCCTCGACAAGCTCGATCCGACCGCGGGCATCGTGGTTCGGTTCGTCTGGCTCGCACCGAGCGATACGTCCCGCGCCGGTCGCCTCATCGTGGCCGCGCACCACCTCGTGGTGGACGGCGTCACCTGGCGCATCCTGGTGCCGGACTTCGTCACCGCGTGGGGTCAGATCTCCGCCGGACAGACCCCCGAACTGGTCGCCCCCGCGACCAGCATGCGCACCTGGGCACACGCCCTCGAGCGCGAAGCCGCCACCGATGAGCGCCTCGCCGAACTCGACTTCTGGCGCGGCATTGTCGACGGCCCGGATCCGCTGCTCACCGAGCGCGCCATGGATCCGGCCGTGGATATCACCGCGGTGGTCGAGAAGCACAAGGTCGAGGTTTCGGCCGAGACCACCAAGTCGCTGCTCACCACCGTGCCCGCGCTGTTCCACGGCGGTGTCAATGACGGTCTGCTGACCGCGTTGGCCCTGGCGGTCGCGAAGTGGCGCTCGGACAAGGGGATGGTGGGGGAGCAGGCCCGGGGGCACAACACTGCCCTCGTGCGCCTCGAGGGCCACGGCCGTGAGGAAGAAGTCGTCCCCGGCGCGGACCTGTCCCGCACGGTCGGTTGGTTCACCGCCATCTTCCCCGTTCGCTTCGACCTCTCGCAGATCGATGTGGACGCCGCCCTCACCGGCGGTCCCGCCATGGGCCGCGCCATCAAGGCCGTCAAGGAACAGCTGCTGTCGGTGCCCGACAAGGGCATCGGCTACGGCCTGCTGCGCTACCTGAACCAGGCCACCGCCGATCAGCTGCCCAAGCAGCTGCCCGGTCAGGTCAGCTTCAACTACCTGGGCCGCGTCAATGAGGGCGATGTGCCCGAGGCGCTGCGCGGGTTCGGCTGGATTCCGGCCGCGGAGCTCGGCAATCTCGGCGGCGCGTACGACGCCGATATGCCCGCCATGGCCCCGATCGATATCAATGCCATCGTGGTCGGCGACAAGCTGACCGCCAATATCGGCTACCCGAGCACCCTGCTCGACGCCGCGGCGGTCGCGGAATTCGGCGCGCTGTGGACCTCCGCGCTGGAAGCCGTTGCGCACCATGCGGAATCGGCGCAGGCCGGTGGACACACCCCGTCCGACTTCGGTCTCGTGAAAATCGCCCAGCGCGATATCGACGGCTGGGAACAGCGCTTCGGCGCCATCGACCAGGTGTGGCCGCTGTCCGCGCTGCAGGCCGGTCTGCTCTTCCACGCGCAACTGGCAGCCACCTCCGTGGATGTGTACACCGCGCAGGCCGTACTCACCCTCACCGGCCGCGTGGACGGTGACCGCCTGCGCGCGGCCGCCCAGGCGCTGCTGGATCGACACGAAATCCTGCGCACCGCATACGTTTCCGATGCCAACGGCGTGCCCGTCCAGGTGGTCCTGGACAGCGTGCAGGTGGCCTGGGCCGCCCACGACCTCACCGGTATCGCCGATCCCGATGCCCGGCAGGCCGCGGCGGAACAGCTCATCGCCGCCGACCGCATGCACCGGTTCGACCTCACCGCACCGCCGCTCATCCGCTACACGCTGGTGCGCACCGCCGCCGACCACTGGCAGCTGGCCGTGGCCAACCACCACATCCTGCTCGACGGCTGGTCCATGCCGCTGCTCATGCAGGACCTGCTGGTGCTCTACGCCACGCACTCCGACACCAGCGTGCTGCCGCCCGTGCGGTCCTACCGGTACTTCCTGGAATGGGTTGCGCAGCAGGACCGTTCGGCCTCCCTCGACGCCTGGAAGCAGGCGCTGCGCGGGGTCTCGGAACCGACGCTGCTCACCCGTCCCGATGCCGGTCGCGAGATCACCGCGCTCTCCGGCGAGTACTTCTTCGAGCTCGACGAGACCGCGACTTCGCGGCTGACCGCCCTGGCCGCGGAGATCGGCGTCACGCCGAACACCGTGCTCCAGGTCGCCTGGGGCATCCTGCTCGGCCGCCTCACCGGGCGCGACGATGTGCTCTTCGGCACCACGGTCTCGGGGCGCCCCGCCCAGCTGGCCGGGGTCGAATCCATGGTCGGTCTGTTCATCAACACCGTGCCGGTGCGCGTCGCCTTCGACCCGGCCGAGTCGGCGCAGTCGCTGCTCAACCGCACCCAGGGTGAGCAGGCCGATCTGCTCGATCACCATTACATCGGTCTGGCCGATATCCAGTCGGCCGCCCGCATCGGCGGACTCTTCGACACCCTCGTGGTCTTCGAGTCCTACCCCGTCGACGCCGAGGGCATCCAGGCCCAGGCCGCCGATATCGACGGTATGGCCGTCACCGGCCTCGACGCCGCCGACGCCACCCACTACCCGATCACCCTCATCGCCCAGCTCGACACCCGCCTGCGCATCCGCGCCGGCTACCTGCGCGACCTGTTCGACGAGGACACCGTCCACCGCATCGCCGACCGCCTGATCCGCGTCCTCACCGCGATCACCACGGAACCCGCTGCGGCAGTGGGCGATATCGAACTTCTCGACGCCGACGAGCACGACCTCGTCGTCACCGAATGGAACGACACCGCCTACGACGTCGAGACCGTGCTCGCCGTCATGACGGACAACAAGTCCTCGGACGATGCCGCCGCCACCCTGGTCGCGCTGTTCGAGGCGCAGGCCGAGCGGACGCCGGACGCCATCGCCCTCTCGTTCGAGCACGCCCATACCTCCCAAGGGGCTACAGCTCTGTCCTACGGCGAGTTCGCCGAGCGGGTGCACCGGTTGGCGCGCTGGCTTGTCGAGCGCGGTGTCGGCGCGGAATCGTTTGTGGCGCTGGGAATGCGGCGTTCCATCGACCTCGTGGTCGGTATGTACGCCGTGTCTGTGGCCGGTGGCGCGTACGTGCCGCTGGATCCGGATCATCCGGCCGAGCGCACCGAATACATCCTGTCCACCGCCGATCCGGTGACTGTGCTGACCTCCGGCGAGGATCTGCCGGTCGACACCGCGCAGGTGCGGATCGACCTGCTCGATCTGTCGAGCTACTCGGCCGCTCCGCTCACCGACGCGGATCGCACTGTGCCGCTGCGGGAATCGAATACCGCGTACGTCATCTTCACCTCCGGCTCCACCGGTCGCCCGAAGGGTGTGGCGGTGCCACACTCGGCGATCGTCAACCGCCTGGTGTGGATGCAGTCCGAGTACGGGCTGCTCGCCGATGATGTCGTGCTGCAGAAGACCCCGGCCACCTTCGACGTGTCCGTCTGGGAGTTCTTCTGGCCCTTGCAGATCGGCGCGAAGCTGGTCGTCGCCAAGCCCGACGGGCATCGCGATCCGGCCTACCTCGCCGAACTCATCGCACGCGAGGGCGTTACGGTCACCCACTTCGTGCCGTCCATGCTCGCGGTGTTCGTGGCCGAGGCGGCGGCGGTGCAGTGCACCAGCCTGCGCATGGTCTTCGCCTCCGGTGAAGCTCTCTCGCCCAAGCCTTCCCATCGCCTGCGCGAGATCACCGGCGCCGAACTGCACAACCTGTACGGCCCGACCGAAGCCGCCGTCGACGTCACCTACCACCATGTGACCGCCGTCGATGTGGACTCGGTGCCCATCGGCCGACCGGTCTTCAATACCCAGGTCTACGTATTGGATTCACGCCTGCGGCCGGTTCCGGTGGGCGTCGCGGGTGAGCTCTACCTCGCGGGCGATCAGCTCGCCACCGCTTATGTGGCGCGCCCCGACCTCACCTCGGATCGCTTCGTGGCCAACCCGTTCGGCTCCTCCGAGCGCATGTACCGCACCGGCGACCTCGTGGTCTGGAATGCCGAAGGCGAGATCGAATATCTCGGCCGCACCGACTTCCAGGTCAAGCTGCGCGGTCTGCGGATCGAGCTCGGCGAGATCGAATCCGCGCTCACCGCAGTCGGTTCGGTCGCGCAGTCGGTGGTCGTGGTGCGCGGTGACCAGCACACCGGTGACCAGCTGGTCGGCTATGTGATCGCGGCCCCGAACCGCACCGTCGATATCGACGGCGCCCGTGCCGAACTGGCCGAACGACTGCCCGCGTACATGGTGCCGTCGGTACTCATTGTCCTCGACGAGTTCCCACTCAATGCCTCCGGCAAGCTGGACCGGCGCGCCCTGCCCGCCCCCGTCTTCGAGGCGGCGGTCTTCCGCGCCCCGACCACCCCGATCGAACAGATCGTGGCGGGTGTCTTCGCCGAGGTTCTCGGCCTGGAACGGGTCGGTCTGGACGACGATTTCTTTGCCCTGGGCGGTAATTCGCTGATCGCCACCCAGGTGGCGGCGCGCCTGTCGGCGGCCCTGGATACCCAGCTGGGTGTGCGGGAGATCTTCGAAGCCTCCAGTGTGGCCGCGCTCGCCTCGCGCGCCGAATCGCACTCCGGTGCGGGCGCGCGGCAGGCGCTCATCGCGCAGGAGCGACCGGAACGCCTGCCGCTCTCGCTCGCACAGCAGCGCATGTGGTTCCTGAACCGGTTCGACCCCGAATCGGCCGTGGACAATATCCCCGCGGCCGTACGCCTTTCGGGTCTGGTGGACCGGCAGGCGCTGCAGATCGCCGTCGCCGATGTGCTGGCCCGGCACGAATCGCTGCGCACCCGGTACCCCGAGATCGACGGCACCGCGTACCAGGAGATCGTCCCCACCGGCCTGGTCATTCCGGACCTGACGCCGATCGATGTCACCGAAGCCGAACTGCCGCAGGCGCTTTCGGACGTGGTGCGGACCGGTTTCGACGTCACCGTCGATGTACCGTTCCGCGCTCGCCTGTTCGAGGTCAGCCCCACCGAGCATGTGCTCGCGCTGGTGGTGCACCACATCTCCGGCGACGGGTTCTCCATGGGCCCGCTCACCCGGGATGTCATGACCGCCTACGGCGCTCGCGTCGAGGGCGGCGAACCCGCTTGGCAGCCACTGGAAGTGCAGTACGCGGATTACGCGCTGTGGCAGCGTGCCGTGCTCGGCGACGAGGCCGACGCGGAATCGGTGATCACACAGCAGATCTCGTACTGGAGCCAGGCCCTGCGCGGCCTGCCCGACCAGCTGGACCTGCCCGCCGATCGCCCGCGTCCGGCGGTCGCCACCGGTCGCGGTGCCACCCACACCTTCACCATCGATGCCGAAACCCACGGCAAGCTGGTCGAATTGGCGCGCAGCCGGGGTGCGACGCTGTTCATGGTGGCGCACGCCGCCCTGGCCGCGCTGCTGTCCCGTCTGTCGGGCGAGCAGGACATCGCCATCGGCACCCCCGTCGCCGGTCGTGGTGAGCGCGCCCTCGACGATCTCATCGGCATGTTCGTCAACACCCTGGTGCTGCGCACGCCGATCGACACCGGCGCGGGCTTCAACCAACTCCTGGAATCGGTGCGCGCCACCGATATCCAGGCCTTCGGCCACGCCGACCTCCCCTTCGAGCGCCTGGTGGAGATCCTCAACCCGGCCCGCTCGCAGGCCCGGCACCCGCTGTTCCAGGTCATGCTCTCGTTCCAGAACACCGGCCCCGCCGAACTGGAGCTCCCCGGCCTGACTGTCAGCGGCGTCGACCTCCCCCTCGACACCGCCAAATTCGACCTGCAACTGGTCCTCACCGAAGCCACCGCGGCCCACAATGTCTCCGGCAACGGCGTCGGCACCACCCCGTCGGGCATTACCGCCGAACTCATCTACGCCACCGACCTCTTCGACCCGGCGACGATGGAGCGCTTCGCTGCCCGCTTCAACCGCCTGCTGGAAGCCATTGCGGCGCAGCCGGATACCGCGATCGGCGATATCAACCTGCTCGACGGCAGCGAGCGGGCGCGGGTGCTGCTGGAATGGAACCGCACCTACGCCACCGTCGGCGAGCTGGTCGCCGAGCAGACCGATGCGGTCGAGCGCTCCGATGTCGACTGGTCCGCGTCGGAATCCGTGGATATGGCCCGGAACGATCTGTGGCGGATTCCCGCGACGGGTGATGCCGCGAACACCCTCGTAGCGCTGTTTGAGGCGCAGGCCGAGCGGACTCCGGACGCGATAGCCCTCAGCTTCGAGGGCATGGGTCTGTCCTACGCCGGGCTCGCCGGGCGTGTGCATCGGCTGGCGCGCAAGCTGATCGAGGCCGGAGTCGGCCCGGACAGCATGGTGGCGCTGGGCATTCGACGGTCGCTGGATCTGGTCGTGGCCATGTACGCGGTGCTCGAGGCCGGTGGCGCGTATGTGCCGCTGGATCCGGATCAGCCCGCCGATCGCATCGACTACGTGCTCGAGACGGCGCGGCCGGTGTGTGTGCTGACCACCGAGCGGGACGGGTTCGACCATGCCGGCGCCGAGGTGCTCGCGGTGGACGCGCTCGACCTCTCCGGTTACTCGGACGCACCGCTGAGCGATGCGGATCGCCTTGCGCCGCTGCATCCTTCGAATACGGCGTACGTCATCTTCACCTCCGGTTCGACCGGTCGCCCGAAGGGCGTCGCGGTCAGCCATGCCGCGATCGTGAACCGCCTGGTGTGGATGCAGTCCGAGTACGAGCTCACCGCCGCCGACGTCGTGCTGCAGAAGACCCCGGCCACCTTCGACGTGTCCGTGTGGGAGTTCTTCTGGCCCTTGCAGATCGGCGCGAAACTGGTCGTGGCCAAGCCGGAGGGCCACCGCGACCCGGTGTACCTGGCGGAGGTCATTGCCGCCGAGGGCGTCACCACCGCGCACTTCGTGCCGTCGATGCTGGCCGTATTCATCGCCGAGCCCGCGGCCGCCGCGAGCACCAGCCTGCGACTGGTCTTCGCCTCCGGTGAAGCCCTGCCCGCCACCACCGCGCAGCAGCTGCGTGCGCTCACCGGCGCGGAACTGCACAACCTGTACGGCCCGACCGAAGCCGCCGTCGACGTCACCTACCACCGGGTCGTGGACGCCGACACCGAGACGGTGCCGATCGGCCGCCCGGTCTTCAACACCCAGGTGTACGTGCTCGATTCGCGCCTGAACCCGGTCGCGCCCGGCATGGCCGGTGAGCTCTACCTCGCCGGTGACCAGCTGGCGCGCGGATACGTGGCGCGGCCGGATCTGACCGCCGATCGGTTCGTCGCCAACCCGTTCCCGGTGTTCGGCACGTCCAAGCGCATGTACCGCACCGGCGACCTGGTCACCTGGACCGCGGACGGCGAACTGGAGTATCTGGGCCGCACCGACTTCCAGGTCAAGCTGCGTGGTCTGCGCATCGAGCTCGGCGAAATCGAGGCCGCGCTCACCGCGCACGACTCGGTTTCCCAGGCTGTCGTGGTGCTGCGCTCGGATGCCCGCACGGGCGACCAGTTGGTCGGCTACGTGGTCCCGTCCGGCACCCAGACCACCGCACAGGCGGATTCGTATCCGTCGATGGGTGCGCCCGTTTCGGGTGCGTCGGTCGCCGATGGCACGGTTGCCCTGCCCGCGGCAGCGGTCGATGTGGAGGCGCTGCGTGCGCACCTGTCGGCGCAGTTGCCGTCCTACATGGTTCCGGCCGCCTTCGTCGCGGTGGCGGCCTTCCCGCTCAATGCCAATGGCAAGCTCGATCGCCGCGCACTGCCCGAGCCGGAGTTCGCCGCACGCGAATTCCGTGCTCCCGCAACGCGTGCCGAGGAGATCGTCGCCGAGGTCTTCGCCGAGGTGCTCGGACTCGAGAACCCCGTCGGCGCCGAGGACGACTTCTTCGAGCTGGGCGGCAACTCGCTCATCGCCACCCAGGTGGTCGCGCGATTGGGCGCGGCCCTCGATACCCGCGTCCCGGTGCGGACCCTGTTCGACGCTCCGACGGTCGCCACCCTGGCCGCGCGCGTCGAGGCGCAGTCCGGTACCGGTCGTCGCGCCGAATTGGTCGCGCAGGAACGTCCGGAAGAGATTCCGCTGTCCCTCGCGCAGCAGCGCATGTGGTTCCTGAACCGCTTCGACACCGCTTCTGCCGTGAACAACATCCCGCTCGCGGTTCGCCTCACCGGCGAACTCGATGTGGCCGCCCTGCTGCACGCGGTCGGCGATGTGCTCGACCGGCACGAGGTGCTGCGCACCGTCTACCCTACGAGCGCCGAAGGCCGTGGCGTGCAGGTCATCCTGCCGTCCGACCAGGTCCGCCTGGATGCCGGACTGCACCTCGACGGGGTCGCGGCTGGGAACTCGGGCGCGGCCGGGAACGACTCGGAGCACGCCGGTTCGGCCGAATTCAATGGCGGCCTGGGCCTCGCGCCGATCGCCGTACCCGAGTCCGAGCTGCGTGACCGCGTCGCCGAACTGGTGCTGACCGGGTTCGATGTGACCGCCGCTCCGCCGGTGCGGGCCGGGCTGTTCCGGGTCGAAGACGCCGAAACACCCACGCACGTACTGGTTTTCGTGGTGCACCACATCTCCGGTGACGGCTGGTCGGTGCGTCCGCTGGCGCGCGATGTCATGGTCGCGTACGCCTCGCGGGCGAATGGCAATGCGCCGCAGTGGGAACCGCTGCCGGTGCAGTACGCCGACTTCGCGCTCTGGCAGCGCGAGACCCTCGGCTCCGAGGAGGACGCCGACTCGCTGATCTCGCAGCAGGTCGGGTACTGGTCCAGTGCCCTGGCGGGGCTGCCGGATCAGATCGATCTGCCGTCCGATCGTCCGCGCCCGGCCGTGGCCTCGAACCGCGGTGGCGTGCACGAGTTCTCGATCGACACCGCACTGCTCAACGGGCTCAACACCCTGGCCCGCGAGCACGGCGCATCGCTGTTCATGGTCGTGCACGCGGCCTTCGCGGCGGTGCTGGCGCGCCTGTCCAACAGCGATGACATCGCCATCGGCACCGCGGTCGCGGGTCGTGGTGAAGCGGCCGTGGACGACGCCATCGGCATGTTCGTCAACACCCTGGTGCTGCGCACGGCCGTCGACGCGGGGGAGAAGTTCACCGAACTGCTCGCCCGCACCAAGGACACCGACCTGGCCGCCTTCGGCCACGCCGACCTGCCCTTCGAGCGCCTGGTGGAGATCCTCAACCCGGCCCGCTCGCAGGCCCGGCACCCGCTGTTCCAGGTCATGCTCTCGTTCCAGAACACCGGTGAGGCCACCTTCACGCTCCCCGGCCTGGAAGTCGCCGGCGTGCCCCTGGATGTGGTGACCGCCAAGTTCGACCTGCACCTCAACCTGACCGAACGCCTCGGCGCGGACGGCGCGATCGACGGTATGACCGCCGAATTCGCCTACGCCACCGACATTTTCGACCCCACCACGGTGTCGGCATTCGCGGACCGCCTGGTGCGCGCACTGACCACCATCGTGCTGGAGCCGGCCACCCTGGTCGGCGATATCGAACTCCTCGACGATCTGGAGCGCCGCCGCGTGCTGCGCTCCTGGAACGCCACCGAGTACGACGTCACCCGGGTCGCCCTCGCGGGCCGCAAGTCCGATGCGGACGTGACGCTCGCGTCCATGTTCGCGGTACAGGCCGCACAGACGCCGAAGGCCCCGGCCGTGGCGTTCGAGGGGACAGCTCTGTCCTACGGCGAGTTCGCGTCCCAGGTGAACAGGCTGGCCCGTCACCTCATCACCACGGGCGTCGGACCGGATTCGCTTGTCGCCCTTGGCATGCGCCGCTCGCTCGACCTGGTGATCGGCATGTACGCCGTTATCGCCGCCGGTGGCGCGTACGTGCCCCTGGATCCGGATCATCCGGAGGAGCGCAACCGCTACGTCCTGGACACCGCACGGCCGGTGCGGGTACTCACCACCGCCCGCGACGGTTTCGACGCCGGTGCGCGCACCCTGCGCATCGACGAGATCGAGCTGTCCGCGTACTCGGACGCCCCGGTCACCGACGCGGATCGCATTGCGCCGCTGCGTGAGTCGAATACCGCGTATGTCATCTTCACCTCCGGCTCCACCGGCCGCCCGAAGGGTGTGGCGGTCAGCCACGCCGCCATTGTCAACCGCCTGGTGTGGATGCAGACCGAATACGGCCTGTTCGACGACGATGTGGTGTTGCAGAAGACCCCGGCCACCTTCGACGTGTCGGTGTGGGAGTTCTTCTGGCCCTTGCAGGTTGGCGCACAGCTGGTCGTCGCCAAGCCCGATGGCCACCGTGACCCGGCCTACCTGGCCGACCTCATCACCGAATACGACGTCACGACAGCGCATTTCGTGCCGTCGATGATGTCGGTGTTCGTGGCCGAGGCCAAGTCCGCCGAGTGTGTCTCGCTGCGACAGGTTTTCGCCTCCGGTGAAGCCCTGCCCGCACCGACCGCGCACAAGCTGCTGGAGATCACCGGCGCGCAACTGCACAACCTGTACGGTCCGACCGAAGCCGCCGTCGACGTCACCTATCACGAGGTCACGGCCGCCGACACGCTCTCCGTGCCGATCGGCCGCCCGGTCTTCAATACCCGCGTGTACGTGCTGGATTCGCGTCTGCACCCGGTCGCCCCGGGTGTCGCGGGTGAGCTCTACCTCGCGGGCGCACAGCTGGCACGCGGCTATGTGGCGCGCCCGGAGCTGACCTCCGACCGCTTCGTCGCCGATCCGTTCCACGCCGGTCAGCGCATGTACCGCACCGGCGACCTGGTGAAGTGGACCGGCGCCGGCGAACTCGACTACCTCGGCCGCACCGACTTCCAGGTGAAGCTGCGCGGTCTGCGTATCGAACTCGGTGAGGTCGAATCCGCGCTCACCGCAATCGATTCCATCGCCCAGTCGGTGGTCGTGGTGCGCTCGGATGATCGCCTCGGCGATCAGCTGGTCGGCTATGTCATCCCCGCCGCCGGACGCACCATCGATGTGGAGGGTGTGCGCGCCGAACTGCACGAGGCCCTGCCCGGCTATATGGTTCCGGCCGCCTTCGTCATCCTGGAAGCCTTCCCGCTCAATGCCTCCGGCAAGCTGGATCGCAAACAGCTGCCCGCACCCGTCTTCGAGGCCAAGGTCTTCCGCGCGCCCTCCACCCCGATCGAGGAGATCGTGGCGGGCACCTTCTCCGATGTCCTCGGGGTCGGTCGCGTCGGTGTCGACGACGACTTCTTCGAACTCGGCGGCAACTCGCTCATCGCCACCCAGGTCACCGCCCGCCTCGGCGCGGCCCTGGATATCCAACTGGCCGTGCGCGATCTGTTCGAAGCCTCCAGCGTCTCGGCCCTCGCCGCACGCGTGGAACGGCATGCCGGTTCCGGCCGCACCCGCCCGCGCCTGATCGCGGGGGAGCGCCCGGACAACCTGCCGCTGTCCCCGGCACAGGCGCGCTACTGGTTCCTGAACCAGTTCGACACCAGCACCTCGGCCGTGGACAACATTCCGCTCGCGGTCCGCCTCACCGGTGCGCTCGATCTCAATGCCATGGGCCTGGCCATCGGCGATGTGATCAGCCGCCACGAGGTGCTGCGCACCGTCTACCCGCAAGCGCAGGGTGGTGGAGCGTCGGTGGACGGCCCGCACCAGGTGATCCTGCCCGCCACCCAGACCGACCTCGGTCTGGTGCCGGAACCGGTCACCGAGGGCGAATTGCTCGGCAAGGTCATCGAATTCGCCATGACCACCTTCGA
Source organism: Nocardia sp. SYP-A9097 (assembly GCF_009649815.1). GTDB lineage: Bacteria > Actinomycetota > Actinomycetes > Mycobacteriales > Mycobacteriaceae > Nocardia. Next base: position 442,501 of record NZ_WJIC01000002.1, on the reverse strand, counting down.
CGTCACCGTCGAGGTGCCCCTGGCGGTCAAGCTGTTCCGCATAAGCGACAGCGTGACCGAAGAGCATGTACTCGCCTTCACCGTGCATCACGTCTCCGCCGACGGCTCCTCCATGGGCCCGATGGCGCGCGACGTCATGGCCGCATACGTGGCCCGCGCCAATGGTGAAGCGCCGCAGTGGACTGCGCTGCCGGTGCAGTACGCCGACTACGCGCTCTGGCAGCGCGCGGTACTGGGCTCCGAAGACGACTCGGAATCGCTTGCCGCACAGCAGGTCTCCTACTGGACCCGGGCGCTCGCCGAGCTGCCGGATCAGCTGGAACTGCCCACCGATCGCCCGCGCCCGCCCGCGCAGTCGTTCCACGGCAAGGCCCTGCGCTTCGATATCGATGCCGAACGCCATGCCAAACTGCACGAACTGGCGCGCGCCAATAACGCGTCGCTGTTCATGGTCGTGCACGCGGCGCTGGCGATTCTGCTGGCCCGCCTGTCCGGCACCGACGACATCGCGGTCGGCACCCCGATCGCCGGTCGTGGTGAGCGTGAGCTCGACGACCTCATCGGCATGTTCGTGAACACCCTGGTATTCCGCACCAAGATCGACCCCGCGGTGCCGTTCGCCGATGTGCTGGCCGAGGTCCGCGAACGCGACCTGGAAGCCTTCGCCAATGCCGAGGTGCCGTTCGAGCGCCTGGTCGAGGTGCTCAACCCGGTCCGCTCCAATGCCCGCAATCCGCTGTTCCAGGTGGGTCTCTCGTTCCAGAACCTGGCCGAGACCGCCTTCGAACTGCCCGGCCTGCACGTGAGCGCGGTCCAGTTCGAATCGCAGCTGGCCAAGACCGACCTGCACGTGACGCTCTACGACCGGTACACCGATGACGGTGCGCCCGCCGAGATCCTCACCGAATTCGGTTACGCCACCGACCTGTTCGACGAAACCACCGTGCGTGCCTTCGCCGACCGATTCCTGCGGGTACTCGACGCGGTACTCGCCGACGCCGGCATCACCGTGGGCGATATCGACCTGCTCGACGCCACCGAGAACGACCGAATCCTGTTGCACTGGAACGACACCGCACAGGATGTCGAGCAGGTGTTCCCGGGCGGCGCGCAAGCCACCCTGGTCTCACTGCTCGATGCGGCCGTCGACTCCGACCCCAAGGCGGTGGCCATCGTGGCCGATACCGCCGACGGCGTCGAGAACCTGACCTACGCCGAACTCGACGCCCGGGTCAACCGTCTCGCCCGCGAGCTCATCGCCCGTGGCATCGGCACGGAAGACCGTGTGGCGCTTGCCATCCGCCGCTCCACCGACCTGGTCGTGGCCATGTACGCCGTGGCCAAGTCCGGTGCCGCGTACGTGCCGATCGATCCCGATCAGCCCGCCGACCGCACCGGCTACATCCTCGAAACCGCCGCTCCCGCAGTCGTTCTGACGACCGGCCGGGATGCCTTCGAGTATGACTCGACCGAAGTGCTGAAGATCGATGAGCTGGATCTGTCCGAGTACTCGGCCAAACCGATCACCGCGCAGGAGCGAGTGCGTGAGCTGACGTCCGCGAATACCGCGTACATCATCTTCACCTCCGGTTCGACCGGTCGCCCCAAGGGTGTGGCGCTGCCGCACGCGGCCGTGGTGAACCAGTTGCTGTGGAAGGTCACCGAATTCGGGCTCGATCCGGCGGATGCGGTGCTGCTCAAGACCGCCGCCACCTTCGACCTTTCGGTGTGGGAGTTCTGGTCCGCCGTCGCCTGTGTCGGCCGACTGGTTATCGCACAGCCCGATGGACACAAGGACCCGGCGTACCTGAACGAGCTCATGGCTCGCGAATGGGTGACCACCCTGCACGTGGTGCCGTCCATGCTGGACGCACTGCTCGCGGATGGTCTGCCGGATTCGCTGTGGCGGATTCTCGCTATCGGTGAGGCGCTGCCCGGACCGCTGGCCCAGCGGGTGCTGCGGGAGCGTCCGCGCACCGAACTGTTCAACCTGTACGGCCCGACCGAGGCTGCCGTCTCCATCACCAACCATCGCGTGAGCGCCCAGGACCAGGTGTCCGTCTCCATCGGCTCGCCCGAGTGGAACAGCCAGGTCTACGTGCTGGACGCGCACCTGCGCCCGGTGCCGGTCGGCGTCTCCGGCGAGCTGTACCTCGCCGGCACACAGCTGGCACGCGGCTACTACGGTCGCGCCGATCTGACCGCGGATCGCTTCGTGGCCAACCCCTTCGCCGCCGGTGCGCGCATGTACCGCACCGGTGACCTGGTGGCCTGGAATGCCAATGGCGAGTTGGATTACCGGGGCCGCACCGACTTCCAGGTGAAGATCCGTGGCTTCCGAATCGAGCTCGGCGATATCGAGTCCGCCCTGCTGCGCCGGCCCGGCGTGTCCTCGGCCGCCGTTGTGGCACACCAGGATTCGGCGCTCGGCGACCGCCTCGTCGCCTACGTCGTCGGTACCGATGGCGAAATCGACAAGCAGGCCCTGCAATCCGCGCTCGCGGCGGAACTCCCGTCGTACATGGTGCCGGCGGTCTTCATGCCCCTGGACGCCCTGCCGCTGAACGCCAACGGCAAGCTGGACCGAAAGGCGCTGCCGGAGCCCACCTTCGAGAAGGCGGTCTTCCGCGCACCCGTCACCCCGATCGAGCAGATCGTGGCCGGTGTCTTCGCGGATGTACTGCATATCGAGAGCGGTCGCATCGGCCTCGACGACGACTTCTTCGCCTGGGGCGGCAACTCACTGCTCGCCACCCAGGTCGCCGCGCGCCTCGGCGAGGCACTGAACACCCGGGTGCCGGTGCGCCTGATGTTCGAGGCCTCCACCGTCGCCGCGCTCGCGGCCCGGGTCGAGCACGACGCCGGTGCCGGTCGCAAGGCGCTCACCGCGGGCGCGCGCCCGGAACACATTCCGCTGTCGCTCGCGCAGCAGCGCATGTGGTTCCTCAACCGCTTCGACAGCCAGTCCGCGGCCTACAACGTGCCGGTCGCGGTGCGCCTGTCCGGTGCACTCGATATCGAGGCCATGCGCGCCGCCATCACCGATGTCGTTGCCCGCCACGAGATTCTGCGCACCATCTACCCGCAGACCGAACAGGGTCCGGTGCAGGTCATCCTGCCCGCCGCCCAGGCGGTCCCGGAGCTCGAGGTCCGCACCGTCACCGCCGATGAGGTCACCGGCGCCGTGGTGGCCCTCACCTCGACGGTCTTCGACGTCACCACCGAGGTGCCGCTGCAGGTGGCGCTGTTCCGCATCGGCGACGACAGCTCCACGGAATACGTTCTGGCCCTGGCGATTCACCACATCTCCGGTGACGGTTCCTCGGTCGCACCGCTGACCCGCGATCTGATGATGGCCTACGCCGCCCGCTCCATGGGCGACGCGCCGGGCTGGTCCAAGCTCGCGGTGCAGTACGCCGACTACTCCATCTGGCAGCGCGATCTGCTCGGCAGCGAGGACGATTCGGAATCGCTGTCGGCCAAGCAGGTCGCCTACTGGAAGACGGCCCTGGCCGAGCTCCCGGACCAGCTGGATCTGCCGTCCGATCGGCCGCGCCCGGCGGTGCAGACCTTCGCCGGTGACCGGGTCGAGGTACGCATCGATGCCGAAACGCACCGTGCGCTGGTGCATTTGGCGCGCGCCGAGGGTGCGACGCTGTTCATGGTCGTGCACACCGCGCTCGCGGTCCTGCTGGCCCGCCTCTCGGGCACCGACGACATTGCCATCGGCACCCCGATGGCCGGTCGCGGCGAGGCCGTCCTGGACGACCTCATCGGTATGTTCGTCAACACCCTGGTGTTCCGCACCCGGGTCGATGCGGCCGCGCCGTTCACCGAACTGCTGGCCCGTCAGCGCGAGACCGATATCCAGGCGTTCGCCAATGCCGACGTGCCGTTCGAGCGCCTCGTCGAGGTGCTCAACCCGGTGCGCTCCACCGCCCGGCATCCGCTCTTCCAGGTCGGCCTGTCCTTCCAGAACCTGGCCCAGTCCAGCCTGGAACTGCCCGGTCTGACTGTGTCCGGTCTGGATATCGACACCCAGATCTCCCAGTTCGACCTGCACCTCATCGCCACCGACCGATACGACGAGACCGGCGCGCCGGTCGGTATCACCGGCCTGTTCACCTACGCCACCGACCTGTTCGATCAGGCGACCGTGCAGGGCTTCGTGGACCGGTTCGTGCGACTGCTCGACGCGATCACCACCGCACCGCGCACCGCGGTCGGCGATATCGAACTGCTGGCGGCCGACGAGCGCGCCGAACTGGTGCTGGCGCGCAATGCGACCGCACACGAGACCGATCGGGCCGCGACCCTGGTGTCGCTGCTCAATGCCACCGTGGCAGCCATTCCGACCGCAGTCGCGTTGATCGGCCCGGACGGTGCGGTGCTCACCTACGCCGAGCTCGGTGCTCGGGTGAATCGCCTTGCGCGGCACCTGATCTCGATGGGTGTCGGCCCGGAGTCCCGGGTCGCGCTGGCGCTGCGGCGTTCAGTGGACCTCGTGGTGGCCATGTACGCGGTCTCCGTCGCCGGTGGCGCGTACGTGCCGGTCGACCCGGATCAGCCGGCCGAGCGCACCGACTACATTCTCGAGACCGCGGCACCGGTCTGTGTACTCACCAATGCCGAAGCCCGCTTCACCACCGAGGCCGCACCACTGGTGCGCCTCGATCAGCTGAGGCTGGAATCGGTTGCGGTGGAAGCGATCACCGATGCCGAGCGGGTCGCGCCGCTGCGGCCGACGCATACCGCGTACGTGATCTTCACCTCCGGTTCGACCGGCCGCCCGAAGGGTGTGGCGCTGCCGCACGCCGCAGTTACGAACCAGTTGCAGTGGAAGACAGCGGAATTCGCGCTCGGCGCGGATGACGCCGTGCTGTTGAAGACCGCCGCGACCTTCGACCTCTCGGTGTGGGAGTTCTGGTCGGCCGCCGTGTGTGGTGGTCGCCTCGTTATCGCCTCGGCCGACGGCCATCGCGATCCGGGATACCTGAACCAGCTCATGGCTCGCGAATTGGTCACCACACTCCATGTGGTGCCGTCCATGCTGGACGCGCTTCTCACCGAATCCGGTGGGGCACTGACCGGTTCGCTGCGCCGGGTGCTCGCCATCGGTGAAGCCTTGCCCGCGACCGTGGCGCAGCGTTTCCGCACGGCCAACCCGGCCGCGGAGCTGTTCAACCTCTACGGTCCGACCGAGGCCGCCGTCTCCATCACCAACCACCTGGTCACCGATGCCGACAAGGGCTCGGTCTCCATCGGCCTGCCCGAGTGGAACAGTCAGGTGTACGTGCTGGATTCGCGCCTGCACCCGGTCGCCGCCGGTGTCTCGGGTGAGCTCTACCTGGCGGGCGCGCAGCTGGCACGCGGCTACTACGGCCGCAGCGACCTGACCGCGGATCGCTTCGTGGCCAACCCCTTTGCCACCGGCGAGCGTATGTACCGCACCGGCGACCTCGTCGCCTGGGCGGACAATGGTGAGCTGGAGTACCGGGGCCGTACCGACTTCCAGGTGAAGATCCGCGGTTTCCGTATCGAGCTCGGTGAGATCGAGGCCGCACTGCTGGCCATGCCGGAGATCGCGCAGGTCGCGGTGCTCGCCAAGTCCGACAAGCGCACCGGTGACCGTCTGGTTGCCTACCTGGTGCCATCCGATCCGGCTGCGGGCGTTGAGGTTTCGCACGCCAAGGCGGTCCTGTCGGCGGGTCTGCCGTCGTACATGGTCCCGTCGGCGTTCGTGGTCCTGGACGCGTTGCCGTTGAATGTGAACGGCAAGCTGGATCGAAAGGCATTGCCGGAGCCCGAGTTCGAGACCACGGCCTTCCGTGCGCCGTCCACTCCGATCGAGGAGATCGTGGCGGGCGTGTTCACCGAGGTTCTCGGTACCGAGCGCGTGGGTGCGGATGACGATTTCTTCGCTCTCGGGGGTAATTCGCTGCTGGCCACGCAGGTCGCGGCTCGACTCGGTGCGGCGCTGGACTCGCGAGTTCCGGTGCGGACCCTGTTCGAGGCGTCCACCGTCGCCGGACTCGCCATCAAGCTGGAGCTGCACGCGGGCAGCGGGGATCGTCAGCCGCTCGTACCGCAGCAGCGTCCGGCCTCGGTGCCGCTGTCCCTGGCACAGCAGCGCATGTGGTTCCTCAACCAGTTCGACACCACCTCGGCGGCCTACAACATCCCGGTCGCCGTCCGCCTCACCGGTGAACTCGATACCGACGCGCTACAGCGCGCCGTCGCCGATGTGATCGGCCGCCACGAGACCCTGCGGACCATCTACCCGCAGGTCGACGGGGCCGCCTCGCAGGTGATCGTGCCTGCCGCACAGGCGATTCCGGATCTCACCCCGATCGATGTCTCCGCCGAATCGGTGCGCGACCGGATCGCCGAGCTCATCTCCACCGGATTCGACGTGACCGCCGAGGTTCCATTGCGGGCCAAGCTGTTCCGCGTTGAAACCGCACCCGCCGCCGAAGTGCTCGGCGCGCACGAATCCGTCGTGCTGGATGTGGCCGATGCCTTCGCGGCCGCGACCCTGCGCGCGGTCGGCGCACACGCCGCCAGCGCACTGAGCCCGGTCCCGGTGGCACCGCCCAAGCCGGTCATCGAGCATGTGCTCGTCTTCGTCGCCCACCACATCAGCGCGGACGGCTGGTCCATGGGCCCGCTCACCCGCGATGTGATGATCGCGTACGCGTCCCGCGCCGCCGGGGTACAGCCGGGCTGGGCTCCCATGCCCGTGCAGTACGCCGACTACTCGATCTGGCAGCGCGCGATCCTCGGCTCCGAACAGGATCCCGAGAGCCTCATCTCCGGACAGGCCGACTACTGGCGGACCACCCTCGCGGACCTGCCGGACGAGCTCAACCTGCCCTCGGATCGCCCGCGCCCCAACACGCAGTCGTTCCGCGGCGGCAAGGTGCACTTCCCGATCGGGGCCGGGCTGCACCGCGGTCTGCAGGCCATCGCACGTGAGCAGAACGCCACCATGTTCATGGTCGTTCATGCCGCGCTCGCGGTGTTCCTGTCGCGCCTGTCGGGCACCGCGGACATTGCCATCGGTACGCCCATCGCCGGTCGCGGTGAGGCCGAACTCGACAATGTGATCGGCATGTTCGTCAACACCCTGGTGCTGCGCACCGAGGTGGACCCGGATCTGACCTTCGCGCAACTGCTCTCGCGCGCCAAGGACGCCGACCTGGGTGCCTTCGCGCACGCCGATATCCCGTTCGAGCGACTGGTGGAGGTGCTCAACCCGGAGCGCTCCACCGCCCGCCACCCGCTGTTCCAGGTGGTGCTGTCCTTCGAGAACCTGCCGGACAGCACCTTCGAGCTGCCCGGATTGCGGGTCGCCGCCGTCGAATTCGAGAACGACACCGCGAAATTCGATCTGTCGCTGACCATTACCGAGGCCGGTGCCGCGGGCGAGGGCATGTACGCCGAATTCGCCTACGCCCGTGACCTGTTCGACGACGCCACGGTGCAGAAGTTCGCGCAGCGGTTCACCCGCCTGCTGGAGCAGATCACCGCGCGGCCGCAGCTGCCGGTCGGCGACCTGCAGCTGTTGTCCGCCGCCGAACGCGCGGATCTGCTGTCCCGCAATGGCGGTGCGGCGGTCGAGCCCAGGACGCTGCCCGAGATCATGGCCGCCGCCGTGGCCGCCAACCCGGTCGGCGAGGCCGTCGTCTTCGACGGTCAGGTGCTCGGATACGCGGAGCTGGATGCCGCGTCCTCGCGACTGGCGCGCATGCTCATCGAGCGCGGTGCGGGACCGGATATGCGGGTGGCCGTTGCCATTCCGCGCTCCTTCGAATCTGTGCTCGCGGTATGGGCGGTCGCCAAGGCCGGTGCGGCATTCGTGCCCGTCGATCCGGCCTACCCGGCCGATCGCATCGCGCACATGATCTCCGATTCCGGTGCGGTACTGGGTATCACCCGCAGTACCGAACTGGACGCGCTGCCGCCGGTGGCGAGCCTGGCCGGCTGGATCTCCCTCGACGATCCGCTGACCATCGCCGAGATCGGATCGCATTCGCCAGCGGCGGTATCCGATGCCGAACGGTGGGGGGTCATCCGGCCCGCGCACGCCGCCTACGTCATCTACACCTCGGGTTCGACGGGTCTGCCCAAGGGTGTCGTCGTCACCCACGCGGGTCTGGCGAACTTCGCCCGCGAACAGGTTGAGCGCTACCGCCTCGACTCCTCTTCGCGCGCACTGCATTTCGCGTCTCCGTCGTTCGACGCCTCCATCCTGGAGCTGCTGCTGGCGCTCGGCGCGGGTGGCACGCTCGTAGTGGTGCCGCCGGGCACCTATGGTGGCGACGAACTCGGTGGGCTGATCGCTCGCGAGCGGGTCAGCGTCGGCCTCATCACGCCGTCCGTGCTGGCCTCCCTGGAACCGTCGCAGCTGGCGGGCATGGAGGTCATCATCGCCGGTGGTGAGGCGGTCTCCGCGGATCTGGTGGCCAAGTGGTCGGTGGCTGTGTCCAACAAGAACGGGGTGCATGGGCCGCGGCGCTTCCACAATGCCTACGGTCCGACCGAGGCCACCATCGCCACCAATATCTCCGATGCGCTCGCGCCCGGCGACAAGGTCGTCATCGGTGGACCGGTGCGCGGTATGCGGGCACTGGTGCTCGACCACCGTTTGCAGCCGGTCGCCGAGGGCGTCGCGGGTGAGCTGTACGTGGCCGGTCTCCAGTTGGCGCGCGGCTACCACGCCCGCCCGGGCCTGACGGCGGAGCGCTTCGTCGCCAACCCGTACGAAGCGCAGGGAGGTGGAGCGGAACCCGGCCAGCGGCTGTACCGCACCGGTGACGTGGTGCGCTGGACGCGCGATGCCAAGGGCGCTCCGGTCGTGGAGTACGTGGGCCGTAATGACTTCCAGGTCAAGGTGCGCGGCTTCCGTATCGAACTCGGCGAGATCGACGCGGCGCTCATGGCACACGAGACCGTGGACTTCGCGGTCACCATCGGCCACAAAACCGATGTGGGCACCACCATGCTGGCCGCCTATGTGCTGCCCGTCGCCGGTGCCGTCATCGATATCGCCGCGCTGACCGAGCATGCCGCCGCGCGTCTGCCGGAGTACATGGTGCCCACCGCCATTACGGTGCTGGACCAGATTCCGCTGACCCCGGCGGGCAAGCTGGATCGGCGTGCCCTGCCCGAACCGGTGCTCGCCCCGCGCGAATTCCGTGCTCCGGTAAGCGATATCGAGGCCACCATCGCCGAGGTCTTCGCCGAGGTGCTCGGGGTCGACCAGGTCGGCGCGGACGATTCGTTCTTCGCGCTCGGCGGCGACTCGATCCTGTCGATCCAGCTGGTGTCGCGGGCCAAGGCGCGCGGCATCCTGTTCAGCCCGCGCGAGGTCTTCGAGAAGCGCAGCGTGGCCGGACTGGCCGAAATCGCCGTGCTGGGTGGGGATAACGAACAGCAGCGCCTGGCGGAACTGCCCGGTGGCGGGGTCGGCGATATTCCGCTGACACCGATCATGACGGCGATTCTGTCGAGTGGGTCCACGTACCAGCGGTTCTCGCAGTCCATGGCCCTGCGCCTGCCGGACAATATCGACCGGTCGATCCTGGTCGGCACGCTGTCCGCGGTCTTCGACCACCACGATGTGCTGCGTTCGCGCTTGCGCGGAAGTGAAGCTGCCGGTTGGGAATTCGAGGCCCTGCCGCGCGGCGGCGTCGATGTCGATGCCCTGGTGCATCGCGTCGAGGTCGCGGCCGACATCACCGATGCCGAGCTGTCTCGTGTCGCGAGTGCCCAGCTCGACACCGCGCTGGGCAAGCTCGACCCGGCCAATGCCGCCATGATCCAGTTCGTTTGGTTCGCCTTCGGTGCAGGCCGCCCGGATGTGCTGCTCGTCGCCGCCCACCACTTCGTGGTCGACGGCGTCTCCTGGCGCATTCTGATCCCGGACTTCGCGGTCGCGTGGTCGCAGCTGGCCTTCGGTCAGCCGGTCGCGCTGCCCGCCAACGGCACCTCCATGCGGCGCTGGGCACACGCCCTCGTCGACGCGGCCTCCGCACCGGAACGCGTTGCGGAGCTGCCGTTCTGGCAGGGCGTGGTCGGCACCGCCGATCCGCTGCTCGGCGCACGCGACTTCGATCCGGCGGTGGATACCTTCGCCACGGTCGAACGCGTCGAGGTCACGGTCCCGGCGGCGGTCACCGATGCGGTGCTCACCTCCATTCCGGGCCGCTACCGCGGTGGCGTGAACGACGGTCTGCTCTCGGCCCTGGCCATGGCGGTCGCGCGCTGGCGCGGGGACGGCAGCGATGCCGCCCTCATCAAGCTCGAGGGTCACGGCCGTGAAGAGGAAGTCGTCGCCGGCTCGGATATTTCGCGCACCGTCGGCTGGTTCACCAGCGCCTACCCGGTCCGCCTGGACCTGGCCGGAGCCGACCTCGACGATGCCTTCGCGGGCGGAAAAGCCCTGGGCGACATCGTCAAATCGGTGAAGGAGCAGCTGCTTGCCGTGCCCGACAAGGGCCTCGGCTTCGGTCTGCTGCGCTACCTGAACGACGAGACCGCGCCGCAGCTGCGCAGTGTCGGGCAGATCAGCTTCAACTACCTGGGGCGCGTCTCCACCGGTGAAGTGCCGGAACAGCTTTCGGAGCTGGGCTGGGTGCCGGTCGCCGACCTCGGGCAGCTGGACGCGGACATGGATCTCGATATGCCCGCCAACGCGACGCTCGATATCAATGCGATCGTCACCGATGGTGAGGACGGCCCGCAGTTGGGCGCGGCCTTCGCCTTCCCGACCGGACTGCTCTCGCGCGAGCGGGTGCAGGAGTTCGCCGACCTGTTCGTGGCGGCGCTGACCGCGCTGGCCGAACACGCCAAGCGGCCGGACGCCGGTGGGTACACGCCGTCGGATATGGCGCTGGTCAAGGTGACTCAGAGCGATATCGAAGGCTGGGAGCGGGCCTACCCGGCCATGACCGAGGTGTGGCCGCTCTCGCCGCTGCAATCCGGTCTGCTGTTCCAGGCGCTGATCTCGCAGAGCCGTCAGGCCGTCGACGTCTACACCATGCAGGCCGTCCTCGACCTGCACGGCGTGGTGGACACCGAGCGGCTACACGCGGCCGCGCAGGCCATTGTCGACCGCTACCCGAGCCTGCGGACCGCGTTCGTCACCGACGCCGCGGGACAGGCGCACCAGGTTGTGCTGGATCGTGTCGAGGCGCCGTGGTCGATTGTCGATCTCACCGATCTGCCCGAGGCCGAACGGGTTTCGCGGATGCGGGAGCTGATCGACGCCGATCGCGGACGGCACTTCGATATGGCCGCCGCGCCGCTCATGCGATTCACGCTGTTCCGCACCGCGGCTGAGCAGTGGAACCTCGTGATCACCACCCACCACATCCTGGTGGACGGCTGGTCCATGCCGCTGCTCATGCGCGACCTGCTGGTGCTGTACGCGGTGCGCGGCGACCTGTCCGCACTGCCGCGCGCGGTCTCCTACCGGAACTACCTGGCCTGGCTGGCCGGGCGGAACCGCCAGGAATCGTTGCAGGCGTGGACGCGTGCGCTCACCGGAGTCTCCGAGCCCACCCAGCTCGCACCCGCCGGGCGCGCCGACGAACAGTACGAGATCGGGCGGCATGTGCTCGATATCGACGCCGAGCGCACCCGTCAGCTCAGCAAGCGGGCCGCGGAACTCAGCGTCACCGTGAACACGCTGGTGCAGACCGCGTGGGCCATCCTCATCGGAAGGCTCACCGGCCGTGGCGATGTCGTGTTCGGCGCGACCGTCTCCGGGCGCCCCGCCGACCTGGCCGGCGTGGAATCCATGGTGGGTCTGTTCATCAACACCGTGCCCGTGCGCATTCGCATCGACGACCGCCTCAGCATCGGCGGGCTGCTCGAGCGCGTACAGGTCGAGCAGGCCGACCTGCTGGATCACCACCACATCGGTTTGACCGAGATCCAGCAGATCGCCGGTGCCGGAGCGGAATTCGACACCCTGGTGGTGTTCGAGTCCTACCCGGTCGACAAGGACGCCATCGCCGCCGCCAGCTCCATCGACGGCATGTCCGTCGCCGGCGTCGGCATGAACGACGACACCCACTACCCGATGACGCTCGTGGTCATGGCCAACGAGACCATCGAAATCTCCATGCGCTACCTGGACACCCGCTTCACCGCCGACGAGGTCGAGACCCTCGCCGCCCGCCTGAACCGGGTCCTGGACGCGCTGCTGGGTGAACCGTCATCCCTGGTCGGCGACATCGATATCCTCGATGCCACCGAACGCGCCCGCATCCTCGCCGAAAGCTCTGTGACCCAGGCGGATTCGGCGGCGGAACCGGCACGCGTAGGTGCCCGCACCGTGGCGAACGTGCTCGCGGAAGTAGTGGAAGAAGACCCGCAGGCCCCGGCGTTGCTCGACAACGGCCAGGAACTCGCCTACCACGTCCTCGACCGCCGCTCCTCCCAGCTCGCGCGTCTGCTCATCGACCGCGGCGCCGGCCCCGGCGACATAGTCGCCGTAGCCCTGCCCCGCTCCGTCGATGCGGTGGTAGCGGTCTGGGCCATCCAAAAGGCCGGTGCCGCAACCCTCTTCGCCGACGGCCTCTCCTTCGGCGACATCCTCGCCGCCGGAGCCAACTTCGGCATAGCACAGGAACCCGCGGCCAGCTCCGTCCGCTGGCTCGTCCCCTCCGACCCGCAGGTCCAGGCGGACTTGACCTCTCGTCCCGCCCACCCGGTCACCTACACCGACCGAGTTCGCCCCCTGGCCGAATCCGATCCGGCCTTCGTCTACCGCAACACCACCGGCACCTGGGCCACCCTCACCCAGTCCGAATCCCTGGACCGAGCTACCGCTCTCCGCACCGAGAACGACATCGACTACGAATCGACCACCTTCACCCTGGCCACCACCGGCCTCCCCGCCGTAGACGAATTCCTCACCTCCGCCACCGCCGGCGCCCTCTCCGTCCTCCCCACCGAGGACCTGACCGCCGACCTGGAAGAAGGCGAAGTAACCCACTGGTTCGCCACGGTTGGCGACCCAACCGACGACGCCCCCGAAGAGGTCCGCATCATCACCGTGCCATAGAGGTATCGACGTGCATGTCACGGCGCAGGTGAACCCCGAGAAGTGGTCTGCGCCGCGACATGCACGTCTCACCCTCAGCCGTTTGGCTGGGCGGGTATTTCAAGGCTGCCTCGGGGCGCTACCCAGCGGTGGTTGAGATCTATTACAGAAGAGACGGTTTCGAAGTCCGCGTCGTAGTGGATCAGGACGAGGCGGTGTTCCGCGGCCAAGACCGCGGTCAGCAGATCGGGGACGCCCACGGCTCGGTGGCGGGCGGTGTGGGCCAGTTCGCGTTGAATTGCGAAGGCGCGCTGCCAGTGTTCGTCATCGGTGGGGAGATATTCGTAGGCGTCGCGGCGGCGGGATCTGATCTGCTCGTAGTCGGTGTGGTTGCGAGCGCTGTAGAGGGCCTCGGCGTCGAGAGTCGCGCATGTCGCGACGAGCCCGGCCTCGATGAGGGGAATGAGTTCGTGCGCTACGGCCGGGTGACGCATGCGTGCCGCGGCGCTGGTGTCGATGAGGAATCGTGCGGTCAGCGCCACACCTGACCTCTCTGCTCGGGGTCGGCCATGGATTCCAGACCGCCATCGGTCAGCCACTCGATCTCGCGAGCACGCGCCCCTACGGCGGCTGCGGTGCGAAGTGCCGCTCGAACGGTGTCGGACACTCCGTTCGTGCCTAGCTCTCGTTGGGCCGAGGCCAGTAGGTCATCGTCGATCTCGATCAGCCGCTTCGTCATCGCGCCTCCTATATATAAACTATCTATCGCAGTATATATCTGCCGGTACCGGGTCAAGGTTCGAACCAGTGCGTGGGCTGGTCCGTATCGTGGGACAAGGACTTGTCTCTGCGGTAGGAGGGGTTTATGGCCGGGGAGTGGGCGCTGGAGCTGGGTGGGTTGTTCAAGGCGTTCGGGGGGCCTTGGGTTGTGGAGGGGGTCAGCCTCGCGGTGCCTCCCGGATCGTTCTTCGGGCTGGTTGGGCCCAATGGCGCGGGCAAGACCACGACCTTGTCCATGGCCGTGGGGTTGTTGCGGCCGGATCATGGGGTGGCTCGGATATTCGGGAATGACGTTTGGGCGGATCCGGTGGCGGCGAAGACCGTGGTGGGAGTGCTGCCCGATGGGTTGGCGCTGCCGGAGCGGTTGACCGGGCGTGAATTGCTCACTTACACGGGACTTTTGCGGGGGATGGATAAGGGGATGGTGGGGGAGCGGGCTGAGGAGTTGCTCAGCGTGCTCGAGCTGACTGGCGCGGAAAACACTGTGGTGGTGGATTATTCGGCGGGGATGCGGAAGAAGATCGGGTTGGCTACCGCGCTTTTGCATGCGCCGAAACTGCTTGTTCTCGATGAGCCGTTCGAGGCGGTGGATCCGGTGTCGGCGGGGACTATTCGGACTATTCTCCAGCGGTTCGTGACGGCGGGCGGGTCGGTGGTGCTGTCCAGCCATGTGATGGCGCTGGTCGAGAACCTTTGCGATCGGGTGGTGGTGATCAACCGGGGCAAGGTTGTTGCGGGTGGGACCGTGGCCGAGGTGCGCGGGGAGGGGACGCTGGAGGAGGCGTTCGTGCGGTTGGTCGGCGGGCATGTGGGTGGCGAGGAGGGGCTGTCATGGTTGGCGTCCTGATTCGAATGCGGTTGCGGCTCACCGCCAGAGCCATGCGGGAGGGGCGGGCGGCGCTGAATTTCTGGGTGGGGAGTCTGTTCGGGCTCATCGCCGCATTGATCACGGCGGTGATCATCGGATTCGGGCATGAGACCGTGCACGGTGGGATCACCATCGCGGCAGCACTTTTCGCGGGGTGGACACTCGGGTGGATATGCGGGCCGATACTCACCGGCAGTAGTGATGAGACCTTGCAGCCGGAGCAGTTTCGGCTGCTGCCCCTGACGGATCGGCAGCTGGCGTATGGACTGGCCGCCGCGGCGTTCGCCGGTCCCGCCGCCGTCATCAATCTGCTCGCGTTCAGCGGGTTGATCATTCTCGCAGCGCCGAAAGGTGTTGTGCCCGTACTGATCGCGCTCGTCGGCGTGGTGCTGCAACTGATCTTCGTGGTGTTGCTGTCGCGGGTGATGGTCGCCTGGCTCGGTGCGGCCATGCGGTCGCGGCGGGGCCGGGATCTGGGTGTGCTGCTGGCGGCTCTGCTCGGGCTCGCCTACTACCCACTGAATCTGTTGATCACCAATCTCGGTCCGGCACTGGAGAATTCGGGTGGCGCGCTGCCCGCCACGCTGCGGTCCGTACCGTCGGGCTGGGCTCCCTACGCGGTCGAATCGGCGGTGCGCGGCGATACCTTGTGGACGCTGCTCCCGCTGGCAGGGTTGGCGACCCTCGCGCTCGCGCTGTGGCAGATGTGGGCAATACTGCTGCGCCGCCGCCTCACCCTGCCACCCGCCCCGGCGGGACAAGTACTCGACGGTGGTGCCGGGCTGCTCGACCGTTTCCTCCCCGCCACCCCGGTCGGAGCCGTGGTCGCCAAGGAGCTGCGCACCTGGTGGCGGGACGGCCGCCGCCGCGCCGCCCTGCTACCCCTGCTGCTGGTCGGATTCGCGCTGCCCGCCTTCCTGTCGTTCCAGAACAAGGGCAGCGGAACCATCGCCTACTCGGGCGCTTTCGTGGTGTGGATGGCCGCGATGGGCTCCACCAATCTCTACGGCTTCGACGGCACCTCGGTCTGGCAGACCATCGTCACCCCGGGCGCGGCCCGCGCCGATGTGCGGGGCCGCGCCATTGCCTGGTTGCTGCTCGTCGCCCCGGTGGCCCTGCTGGCAGCGCTCATCCTGCCCGGTGTACTCGGGCAGGCGCGGGCCTATCCGTGGGTGCTGTGCACCCTGCCGGTGCTGCTCGGCGTCGGGGTGGCGGCGGTGATGTTCCTGTCCACGCACGCGGCGTATTCGCTTCCGCCGCAACGCGGTAACCCGTTCGCGGGTAGTGGTAACCCGGGGTGCGCGAAACTGCTCATGCAGCTGACCGTCGGCCTGGGACAGTTGCTGATATCCCTGCCGGTGCTGCTGATTCTGATAGTCGGTGCGGCACTGCACAATCCGTTCGTGCAATGGGCGGCACTACCGGTCGGCCTGCTGATCGGCGGGTTGGCCGCGACCCTCGGAATCCGCCTCGCCGGCACTCGACTCGAAGCCCGCGGCCCCGAGCTCATGGCCGAGGTCAAACCGCGTTGATCAGCGGTGCGCCGTCAGAAGGGCGATATCGACCGCGCCGGCCATGGCCCGATGACCGTCGTCATTGAGGTGCAGGCCGTCGCCGCTGTCGAATTCGGCGCGAATGAAATCACCGGTCTCCGAATCCTGTACTGCCGCGGCGATATCGAAGACCGCGTCGAATATGTCGGTGCCGCGCAGCCACTCGTTCACCTCGCGGCGCACCCGAACACCCTCTGCCACACTCAAATCCGGGTAGATCACGCCCGCGAACGGCCCGATGGTATCGGCGTAGATCGGCAGACCCGCCGCGTGCGCCAGCCGAGCCAGCTCGACATACCCCGCGATGAGCTGCTCGGCCGGAGTCGTCCCGCCCACGATCAGATCATTGATGCCGAAGTTGGCCCAAACCCCCGCCACCCCGGGCACCGCGAGCACGTCCCGTTCGAACCTGGACAGGCCGTGCTCGCCGACTTCATCTGTGAGCAAACGGTTTCCGCCGATGCCCTGATTCACCACCCACCCCTTGGGCAGCTTTTCATTCAGCACATCCACCGACCGGCGATTCGCACCCGGCGTGGAGCCGACGCCCTCGAACCACGAGTCACCGAAGGCGACCAGCACCGGGGCATCGGCCTCGGTCAGTACATCAATTCCGGTGAGGAAGAAACGTGACCCGGTCTCGTCCGCCTCGGACCAGGTGGCATCGCCGGTGCGGTCGCCCGGCGTAATCCAGCCCGGCTGTGCGGGCAGATGCGCGAAGGCCGCGAATCCGGTCGGCTCCGGCAGATACAGGCTGAGTGCCAGCTCATCTCCCGCGGCGACCGATAGTTCGACGGGATCGCTGATCAGGTCGGCTCCGGCCGGAATCCGCACCTGCTCCGCGCCGTCGAACCGCAGCACGGTATCGGTCTCGGCGACGATCTCCGGACCCGCCTTCGCGAATGCGATGCGTGCCGCGCCGATTGTGAGGTCCTGTTCGGAGTAGCGATTGGTCAGCCGCACCCGCAGCCGCGATCCGGCTCCGGCGACTCGCACTACCTGGCGGAGGGTCTCTGCGTCGAATCCGCGCGGCTCGGCCAACCGGATCTGCTCGCCCGGATTCACCAGTGGTGCACGGAAACTCGCCACCCAACGCGGTGTACTCATGGTGTCCTCCATTTTGTTGCAGTGCGGACTATTGCGATGACAACAACATACAAGATTTGTTCCGCGTGTCAACTATCCCCAATGCAGTCATCTGGTTTACGCTGCTCGGCGTGGATCCCAAGCATCTCTTCGACGACCCCCGCCTCACCGCAGTCGGCCTGCTCTACGAGGCGCACGACGGTCTGCTCGCCCGGCTCGAACCGACCTGGAAGAGCTACGGACTCTCCGGTCTCGATCTGAATGCCCTGATACGCCTCAGTCGTTCGCCCGGGCGCAAACTCCGCATGACCGATCTGGCGGTGCAGACGAAGCTGTCCACCAGCGGTGTCACCCGCCTGGTGGATCGACTCGAACGCAATGGATTCGTTCGCCGCGAAGCCGATCCGGGTGACCGGCGCAGTTCGTACGCGGTCCTCACCGCTGCCGGAGCCACCCGCGTGGCCCGCGTGCTGCCCGCCTATCTGGCGGGCGTGGAGCAGTGGTTCACCGGGCTTTTCGAGCCCGCACAACTCGAGGCGCTCACCGCGGCACTGCGTGTCATTCGCGATACCGCGAATCCCGAGGCCACCCACATCTCGGACTGAACCCGCGTGCCGTCGCTAGGCTCGGGATATGAGCGAGATTCCGGATGCCGACCGCTGGAATACCAACATCCAATATCACGGCATACTGGTCGATGCTGTCGCCGGCGCGGACGCGGTATTGGATGTCGGCTGCGGCGAGGGCATGCTCACTCGCCGTCTGCGCCAACGGATTCCACACGCCACTGGGATAGACCTGCACGAACCCAGTATCGAACTGGCCCGCGCACAGGGCCCGGCGGATATCGATTACCTGTGCGCGGATTTCCTGACCCATCCCTTCGCACCGGAGTCCTTCGACGGCATCGTCTCGGTGGCGACCCTGCATCATATGGACCCGGCCGCAGCCCTGACCAGGATGGCCGAATTGCTCAGGCCCGGTGGCACTTTGGCGCTCACCGGGCTCGCCATGCCGAACTGGCCCAGGGATATTCCGCGTGAACTCGGCGCGGGTATCGCCTACAACTGGTTCCGCTTCACCAGAAAACGCTGGGAACACCCCTCGCCCATTGTCTGGCCACCGCCACACACCTACGCCGACATTCGTGAGCTGTCCCTGATGCTCCCGGGGCGTATCTACCGCCGCCACCTCTTCTGGCGCTACTCGATCACCTGGACCAAGCCGAGGTAGCGGTCGTCAGCCGACCGCACCCGCGGCCAGGGCGGCTTTCCAACCGCCGTATTCACCTATGTCCTTGGCTGATTCGGCGGCTGCGCCCGCGCAACCGAAGCCGGTGCTCCAGGTGCCGTCCTCGAGTTCGACCGCGCCCAATTGCATGGGAGCGGGGAGTTGGGCCAGGAATCGGCCCAGCGCGGCGGGGGAGAGCAGCCAGCGTTCGGCGGCCACGGCAATGCCCGATTCGCCGTCGGGGAGACGGGTCACCGCGGGTTTGGGCGGAGTGGTGTCGAGAGCGGCCAGGCGATAGTTCGCCGAGGTGTGCACCGGACCAGCCCAGCGCGCGCCGAGCGTGGTCAGCTGATGTTCGAGGGGCTGACCGCGCAGGTGCGCGCCGAAGACAATGAGTTCCTGGGACGGGGCGACTGTCAGTGGCCAGGCCGGGGCCACTGGTGGATCCTGTTCTCCGGCAATCAGAGTCGCAACGTCGTAGGCGACGGCGTCTTCGAACGCGCGAGCCAGGACGGTCACGCCGAACTGTGCGTCACCGGCGGTGCCCGCCGGGACCGCCACCGCACACATGTCGAAGAGGTTGCAGAAGTTCGTGTAGGTACCGAGGCGCGAGTTCGCGCCGACCGGATCGGCCGCCACCTCGGCAATGGTCGGATGGCCCGGAACTGTCGGTGTGAGCAGGACGTCCGCACCCGCGAGGCCGGCCATGGCGCGGGCCCGCAGTCGCTCCAATTCGGCCAGGTCCGTGACCAATTGGTGGGCGGGGATATCCCGGGCGGCGCGAATGATCGAACCCACGGTGGGATCCACCGAAGCAGGTTGCGCGTCTACGAATTCGCCTACGGCGGAGTATCTTTCGGACACCAGGGCGCCGTTGTAGAGGAGTTCGGCGGCGGCCAGGAACGGTTCCGGATCGATCTCGGCAATGGTCGCGCCACGTTCGCGCAGGCTGGCGATCGTGTGCTCGAAAGCGCTGCGCCACAACGGATCGAGGTCCGGTAGGTCATTGAAGACCGCCACCACCGGTGCGGGTGGTGCGGCCAGCCGCGCATCCGCGGGCCATGCGCGCCGCGGCGCTCCCGCCGCCATCACCCCCATGGCTCGATTCGCGAGATCCAGTGTGGCGGCGAAGATTGTCACGCAGTCATACGATCGGCAGGCGGGCACGACGCCCTCGGTGGAGACCACGCCCACCGTCGGCTTGATCCCCACCAGTCCGTGCAGTGCCGCCGGGACCCGGCCCGAACCGGCGGTATCGGTGCCGATGGCGATATCGGCCTCGCCGCGCGCCACCGCCACCGCCGAGCCGGAACTCGAACCGCCGGAGACATATCCGGCCCGCAGCGCGTTCTCCACCGCGCCATACGGTGAGCGGGTGCCCACCAATCCCGTCGCGAACTGATCGAGATTCGTTTTACCAACCACCACCGCACCGGCCGTGCGCAGTGCGGCCACCACCGGTGCGTCCGCCTGCGGGACATAGGCGAAGTCCGGGCAGCCCGCGGTTGTCGGTATGCCCGCCACATCGACATTGTCCTTGACCGCGAGCCGCAATCCCGCCAATGCGCCTGTAGCGGAGTCGATTTCGGCGGCAACCTCGGATACGGGGCGGCGGTGGATCCACACGGACATGCTCGATCTCCTCTATATGCTTCGAGTTCAGGGGGTTTCGGTGAGTTCGCCCGCCGCGCGCCACGAATTGCGTTCCGCTGAGAAAGCCTCCGCCTGCTTGGCGCGGAACGATTCGATGGCTTCGGCATTGTCGGCCAGGAAGCGGCGATAGTCGGCGATCTTGAACTCGCCATCCCGTGCGCGCAGTTCACCGCGCCCGGCGGCCACATCGGAGCGCAGGTCCGCCAGCTCTTCGGCGCTCACCGGATACCAACTGATGCGATCGAAATACCGCAGCAGCCAAGGATCTTCACCGATACCGGTGGACCGGTGATTCCACACCTGGGTGGTGCGCCCGACGAACTGATAGCCGCCCGGACCCTCCATGCCGTAGATACACAGGTACGCCCCGCCGATACCGACGGCATTCTCCGGCGTCCAGGTGCGGGCCGGGTTGTACTTGGTGGTGACCAGTCGATGCCGCGGATCGGTCGGGGTGGCGACCGGTGCGCCCAAATACACATCGCCGAGCCCGAGCACCAGGTATTCGGCGGCGAACACGGTGTCGAAAACCTCGTCCACCGTGGGCAATCCGTTCATCCGCCGGATGAATTCGATATTCCACGGGCACCACGGGGCATCGGCGCGCACACCGTGCATATAGCGGGTGATCGCCTCCCGGGTCGAGGGATCGTCCCAGGACAGCGGCAGCGACACCGTGCGGCTGGGCACCACGAGGTCCTCGGCGGAGGGCAGTTCGGCCTCCACCTCGCCGAGCAGATCCAACAGCTCGGCGGTCGGCAGCCGATCCGGATCGGTGCGCACCTGCAGCGACCGCACGCCCGGGGTGAGCTCGGTGACGCCCGGTTCGGCGCGCTCCAGCAGCGCCTGGTGCAGTGCGTGGACGCGGGCGCGCAGCTCCAAATCCAGTGTCATATCACCGTATTCGATGAGCATGCCGTCATTGCCGGCTCGACGGTAGGTGACTGCGGTCTCGCTGCCCTCGCGCCGGGCGAGAACACCGTCATCGCCATCACCGCCCGAGGAGAGCACCACCGGCCAGGCGGCCCGGCGTGCGGCGCCCAACTCGCGCAGCGAGGCGGCCCGGTCCGCGCGCACCGGAACGAACCGCACCTTGTCGCCGGGAGTGAGCTGCCCCAGCTTCCAGCGATCCGCCGCCACCACGGTGACCGGACACACGAAACCACCCAGACTCGGCCCGTCCGGCCCGAGCAGGATCGGCGTATCGCCGGTGAAGTCCAGTGCCCCAATGGAATACGCCGTGTCATGGATATTCGACGGGTGCAGCCCGGCTTCTCCGCCATCCTGCCGCGCCCACTGCGGCTTCGGCCCGACCAGCCGCACCCCGGTCCGATCGGAGTTGAAGTGCACCTCGTAATCGGTGCTGATAATCGTGTCGAAGTCATTGCGCGTGAAGAACTCCGGCGCTCCATGCGGCCCTTCCGTGACCGCCAGCTCCCAGCGGTGCGTGAAGACGGGTTGATCGCTCCCGGGAACGCCGACGCTCACCTTGCCGCAGGACGACCCTCGGGATGGGTTGCCGAATGTCCCGAGAGTGGAGTCGCCGGACGGGCCCGGCGCGCGGATGCCGAGTGCCAGCGCATCGCCGCTCGCCAGTGCGCGGCCGGTGCCGCCACCGAACTTTCCGAGGGTGAAAGTCGAACGGCTGCCCAGATATTCGGGCACCTCGATGCCACCCGCGACCAGGATGTAGCAACGCATCCCGGGGCCGCGCACCATGCCGACATCCAGAACGCCACCGGCTGGGACGAGCACGCTGCGCCACTGCTGAACGGGCTTGCCGTTCACAGTGACGGGTACCGGCGCGCCGGTCACGCAGACCCAGGTGGGCTCGTCGAACCGCAGTGCCGGTCCGCCCAGCGTGCACTCCAACCCGGCGGCACCCTCGGGATTCCCCAGCGCCCGATTTCCCAGCCGGAACGACAGATCATCCATCGGCCCGGATGGCGGCACGCCCACATGCCAATACCCCACCCGTGCGGGCCAATCCTGCACTGTCGTCTGCATTCCCGGCCGCTCCACCCGCATGCAAGCCGCTGCGGCCGAGCCGATGTGGGCCGCCGACGGCACCGCTGCCGAGGTACGCGGCGCCTCGGCACCGACCTCGACGCTCGCGGCCGACGTCCGGCCCGGCGCGGTGCCAGGGGGTGCGGCTGCGTCGGGAGCCGGCGCGGTGGCGGAATCCGCGACTACCGCCACGACTTCGGGTAGCAGGGGCGTCATGCGGTCACCACCATGCGGACCGGGGTGGGGTCGAAGCCATTGCAGGGGTTGTTGATCTGCGGGCAGTTGGAGATCAGTACGAGGGTGTCGATCTCGGCGTGCAGGGTGATCTTCTTACCGGGGGCGGAGAGTCCGTCCACGATGCCGAGCGTGCCGTCCGCCTCGACCGGGACATTCATGAACCAGTTGATATTCGACACCAGGTCACGCTTGCCCAGACCCCACTTCATACCCTCGGCGAGGAAGTTCTCCACACAGGCGTGCTGGTAGCGGGTGTGATGGCCGTAGCGCAGCGTATTGGACTCCTGCGAGCAGGCCCCGGCGACGGTGTCGTGATTACCGACCTCATCGGCCACCACCGTCATGAGCGCGGTCCCGGCATCGGTCAGCAACACGCTGCCGGTGGTCAGGAAGATATTGCGTTGTGCGGCAATGGTGGCCTGGGCGCTGTAGCGATCGGTGTGATCATCGGCCGCGTACAGCAGACAGTCCACCGCCTGATTGCCGTGCAGATCGATGATCTCCAGCTGATCTCCGGCGCGCACCACAGCCGACCAGGGCGCGCGGGCGGGAACGGTCTCGTCGAGCACCAGGGTGCGGGCGGACGGGCCGGAGTCGGACGCGGTGACGGATGAAGTGCTCATGCGATTGCCTCCAGAGTGCGTGCCTGCCAATCCGATTCGGTGTTCTCCACCGCGCGCAGGTATTCCGGGTCGGTATTGAACTGCCGGGCAAGCTCTTCCGGAGCCGACCACGCCACCAGATCGAGATCCGTTGTGGGCGTGGGGTCCAGCGGATGCTCCGCATTGGCGATGAGCAGCGTTACCGGCAGATGGATGAGCAGCTCCACCGCGCCACCCGCACCCGCACTACCGGTGGGGGTGAGCCCGCCGTCCCGCTCCACCCGCACCCCGCGGAAGAAGGAGATGGTCTGTGCGATATCGCGCGGCTCCAGCCCCTGCTTCACCCCCGCCATGCGCAGCCGATCCCGGGCGTGTGCCGAAGTGCCACACAGGGTGTCGTGTCTACCGGAGGAATCCGCGACCACGGTGGCCAGCACCCGGCCCTGATCGGAGAGCAGCGGATGCCCCGCCGACAGGTACGCCTGCCACGGCACCTTCACGGTATCGGCGACATTGAGCCGCTCCCAGGGTGATTCGGCGCGGAACAGCAGCAGATGCGCACACGCGGCCCCCGCGGGATCCGCGAGGCGCACGCGAGTGCCGCGCCCGAGCACCACATTGGCGTATCCGCCGGACGGAATCCGCTGTGCGAAAGTGATTTTCGCCGAATCAATGCCCTCGGGAAGCTCCGGTCCACGCACCATCGCGGTGGCCGCCTGCGACCGGGCATGCGCCCGGGCGCTCGAGGTGTCTGCGGTATTCGTCATCGATACTCCTTCAGGCGGGTTGGATGATCGCTTCGGTGCCCGGCACCGTGCGGGACGGTGTGACAATCCGATGCACGAGCACGCCCGCCGCGATCGTCACCAGGACGAAAAGCGGTGCGGCCCACTGCATCCACCAGCCGCCGCCGGTCGGGATGTACACCTCGGCGCGCGGCCAGGCCAGGTTCACCGCCATGGCAATGCCCCACACCACGGCCAATGCGTTGATCGGAATCCCGAAGCGGCCCAGACCGAACAGCGGCTTCCCGTTCTCGGTGGTGGCGTCATCGGCGGGCCAGCCCTTGATCCGCCGCACCAGCAGCGGGACCGTGACCAGAAGATACGCCAGATAGAGCGTGACAATGCAGACACTCGCCAGCGTCGCGAAGATGGCGGCATTGCCCAGATTCAGCACCAGCAGGCCGATACCCAGCGCGCCGATCACCACCGCGGGCAGCACCGGGGTGCCGAAGCGCGGGTGCACGGCGGCCAGTCGCTCGGCGAAGGGCAGCCGGCCATCGCGCGCCATGGAGAACATGAGCCGCGAACCGGCGGTCTGAATCGCCAAGGTGCACACCGTGATCGCGCATGCCACGCAGGCCAGTACGACCTTGCCCGCCGGGCTGTCCAGCTTGGCCTCGATCACATACGCGAGTCCGCCGCTGCTCAACGAGCCGTCCGACAGGCTCGGCGCGGCCATCAGCGCGCCCAGCAGAATGAGTCCACCGCCGATACCGGAGACGGTCAGCGCGGTCAGAATAGTGCGCGGTGCGACCTGGCGCGGATTCCTCGTCTCCTCGGAAAGCTCACCGGCGGAATCGAATCCGACCATCACATAGGCGGCCATCAGTCCGGAGACCAGGAAGGCGGCCCAGTACGAGCCCGGCGCGGCCTGATCGGTCTGGGTGACCACGCTCGGCCCGCGATCGGCGTGCGTGAAGAAGACCGCGATCACCGCGAGTACACCGACGATCTCGATGGTGACGCCGAGCGAATTGATCCGCGCCATCCAATCGATGCCGACCACATTGATGATCGTGGTGAGCACCAGCAGAATGCTGCCCAGCACAACGGCATTCACCGCCCCGTCATGCGAGGTCAGCGCGGTGTCGGTACCGACGAGCTGGAATCCGCTCCAGATCGAGGGCAGCACCACCTGCAATGCGATGGCCGCGGCCGCCGCGGTGACGATCTGCGCGATGATCATCATCCAGCCCGCGAACCAGCCCACCAGCTCCCCGGCCAGATGCCGCGACCACTGGTAGATGCAGCCCGAAAGCGGGTACCGCGCAGCCAATTCCGCGAAGTTCAGTGCCACCAGGAACTGCCCCGCGAACACGATCGGCCAGGTCCAGAAGAAGGCCGCGCCACCGAATGAGTAACCGAGGCCGAAGAATTGGAAGATCGTGGTCAGGATGGAGACGAAGGAGAAGCCCGCCGCGAACGAGGCATAGCGGCCGAGCTTGCGGTGCAGGACGGGCTGATAGCCGAAGCGGGCCAGATCGGCGCTGTCGGCACTGCCGGAGGCGCTGTCGGCACTCGTATCGGTGCTGTTCGGAGGGTCTTTCTGGACGATGGAATCGGCGGAGGCAACCATGGCGAATCCTTCGCGAGCGGTGAATATCTATCGATTGAAAGTTTTCCAATTCCGATCGCTCGCCCGGTGACGCCGATGTATCCGAAACATGGCCCGCCGTAACTTCTGCATTGCCGTGATTTCTATCAAGTGACAGAAACCTCACCGCGGTCCGGTAGGACAGAATGAAGCGCGTGACCCAACTCGGACCTGGACGTCCCCGCCTGGAACCCCGCCGCAGGGCAGGTCAGACGCCGCGCGCCGAGATCCTCGACGCCGCCGCCGAACTGTTCACCGGCAATGGCTACGGCAGCACCTCGACCCGGGCCATCGCCGACGCCGTCGGCATCCGGCAGGCATCGCTGTACCACCACTTCGCGTCCAAGGACGACATCCTCGACGCGCTGCTCGGCGAAACCATTACCGGGCCGCTGGAACTCGCCGAACGGCTCGCCATCGCCGACGAGCCGGCGGCCGTGCGGCTCTACGCCCTGGCCCGATTCGATGTGAGTCAACTCTGCGCCGCGCGCTGGAATCTGGGCGCGCTCTACCTGCTACCCGAACTGCGCAGTGAACGCTTCGCCGCCTTCCGGGCCCGCCGCGACGAGCTGCGCCGTCACTACGAAACCCTCGCCGCCGCGGTCATCGCCGAGGCCGGGAACCCCACGGTCCCCGGCGCGGATCTACTGCCGTTCCGGCTCGTCGAATCGGTCATCAATATCCGCTCCGATGAGGGCGCACCCCCGCAATACGCCGACCAGTTGATCCCCGACGCCATGCTCCGGCTACTCGGCTATCACGGCGACCTCACCGAAACCCGGTCCGCCGCAATAGAATTGGGCTAGGACTTGCCCTTCGAGGTGCCCCACTTGAGTTCCCAGCGGTACGCCTGGTCGACGGCCATCTTGCCCCAGAAGCGGTGGCCGTCCGGCGGGCGCACGAAGACACCCTCGCGCCGAACCACCAACTCGCCGTTCACATTCTCGATGAGGGCGAGCACCATCTCGCGGGAGTCGTCGATACAGCCGCTGACCTCCATCTCGATGGGCGCGGAATTGCGCGGATGCAGAGTCGCGATGGCGTGCACGCCACGGAAATCCTCCGCACCCTCGTACAGCGAGGCGAAGACCAGAATGCGCCGGAACTGCACGGTGTGATCGAGATTGATGGACAGGTTCTCCCCGCCCTGGCTCGCGCCGGTGCGATCGTCCTGATCCAGCTCGATGAACGGGGCGCGATGCAGATTGCCCATGGTGTCCAGCGGGCTGATGCAACCCTTCGTACCGTCGGTCAGCTCCCAGAAGCAGCACAGATCCAGATCCAGACCGCCATTACCACCGCGCTTACGCCCGAACAGCCCACTCGACGCACCGGGCACCGACCAGTTCAGGTTGACCCGCATAATGCCGCCGGTCGCTCCCTGCTTGGTCAGCGAGACCGCCGGGGCCTCCTTGGTCAGCGAGATCTTGCCCAGATTCACCTTGGGCTCGGCACCACCGGGCGGCGGAGTCTGCCCGAACGGTTGCGGCGGAACAGGATTCGCGCCCTGCTGATACGGCGGTGCCGGAGGCTGATTCCCGCCCTGCTGATACGGCGGAATCTGATTCCCACCCGACTGATACGGATTCGGCGGCGCGGGATACGGCTGCTGCGGCGGCGGATATCCGCCCGGCGCAGGCGAATACGCCGGATCCTGATACTGCCCGGGCGGCGGCGGGTACTGACCGCCGGGCGGGTACTGACCGGCCGGATCCGGGAATTGTCCAGCGGGCGGCGGATATTGCCCCGGCGGCGGGTATTGACCCGCGGGGTCCGGGTACTGACCCGGCTGCGGGGTGTAACCGGCAGGCGGCGGCGGGTACTGCCCGGGCGCACCGTACGGCGGTGGGTTCTGGCCCGGCGCGGCGTAATTCGGCTGCGGAGCCCCGGTCGGCTGCCCCGGCGCTCCATACGGCGGCGGTGGGCTGTGCTGCGCGGGCGGCGGCGAAAAGGGCTGTGCCGGTGGGGGAGTGGCGTATGACGGGGAAGCGGCGGGCGGCGGGGCGGCATATGACGGCTGGGCCGGTTGCGCGGCCGGGGCGTCATCGACGGCAATGCCGAAATCGCTTGCGAGCCCGGCGAGTCCGGTCGCGTACCCCTGCCCGACGGCGCGGAATTTCCACGCGCCCTGGCGGCGGTACAGCTCGCCGAGCACATAGGCGGTCTCCGATGAGGCGTCGGTGCTGTCGAAGCGCGCGACCTCCGCGCCGCTACCGGTATCCACCAAACGCACATGCAGCCCGGGCAATTGGGCGAAGGTGCCACCATCGGCGGAGGCCGCGATGACAATGGTCTCGATCTGCGGCTCCACCTGCGACAGATTCACCGAGAGCACATCGGTGACCTGTGGCCCCTGTCGCTTACCCTCATATCGGACCGCGCCCGAGCCGTGTACCGGCTGGTTGTAGAAGACGAAATCACTATCCGAGCGCACCCGGCCACCGGCCAGCAGCAGGGCCGAAGCATCGGCATCCGGAACGCCCGGACCCGACTGCCACCCCAGCTCGATCCGAACCGCGGACGCCGCCACCGGAACGTTGGAACCCTTCATCATCGACACGCCCTCAAACGTATCCGATTCGGACATCGACTGTCCCGGTTCGGTCCCGGCTATCCGGTCGCGATCGCCGGTGCCGCGCGGCGTTGCTTTCAGCCCCCTGAACACGATGGCAAACAATCAGCGTCGATTGATAGGCAGTTCGCCGCGTCGCACGGTCGATGCCGCATTCGTGCCGGGACACGGCTGAGAGCAGCCTGTTTGCGCCAGTCCGATAACCGTCTTGTCACCTTGGGCCGTTGACCAAGAAGTTGGACCTACACTTAGCACCGGCCAATGGCACCTGCATGGCTACCGCGAGAACCGGTTTTTCGGACGGCTGTCCCATGTGCGGCGGGAGCGACGGATGACAGAAGAGCAGCTAGACCTGGGTCGCAAGAAATGGATCACGCTCGGAGTGCTCGCGCTCGGACTCTCCATGGTGGTGCTGGACGGCACCATCGTCTCGGTCTCGCTCCCGGTCCTCATCGACCAGTTGAGCCTGAATTTCACTCAGGCGCAATGGATTACCAGCATTTACGCGGTCGTGCTGGCCGCCCTGCTGATCACCAGCGGGCGACTCGGCGACCGGCTCGGGCGGCGCAGGATGTTCGCGCTCGGCGTGCTGATCTTCCTGGCGGGCAGTGTGCTCGCCGCCTCGGCCACCAGTGCCTGGCCGCTGCTGTGGGGGCGGATCGTGCAGGGTATCGGCGCGGCCGGGGTGATGCCGGGCACGCTCGCCACCATGAACGCCATCTTCCGGGGGCGGGACCGCATTATCGCCTTCGCCGTCTGGGGCTCGGTCATATCGGGTGTCGCGGCCATCGGCCCGCTGCTCGGCGGCTGGCTCACCACGAATTTCACCTGGCCGTGGATCTTCCTGGTCAATATCCCGCTGGGTGCGGTCGTGCTTATCGGGCTCGTCCTGTTCGTTCCGGAGACGCGGATGGGCAAGGCCGCGCCCGGACTCGATGTCGACGGATTCCTGCTCAGCGCCGCCGGTTTCGCACTCCTGGTGTTCGCGCTCATCGAAGGTCAGACCTACGGCTGGTGGAAACCGCTGCGGGAGTTCCCGATGCCCGGCTTCAAATGGTCCGAGAATGCCTGGATTTCGCCCATTCCGGTATTCCTGGCTCTCGGTGTGCTGGCGCTGGTGCTGTTCATTCGCTGGGAGAACCATCGGAATCTGGTCGGGCGCTCCGCACTACTGGATCCGAAACTGTTCCTCATCCCGAGTTTCCGCTGGGGCAATGTGACCGCGTTCGCGGTCTCGCTCGGTGAATTCGGACTGCTGTTCGTACTGCCGTTGTTCATGGTGAATGTGCTCGGATTGTCCACTCTCGGAGCAGGTTTCGTGCTCGCGGCGATGGCGGTCGGCGCATTCTTCGCGGCCGGAATCGCCGAGGGTATCGTGCGCAAGGTCGGACCGGTGCGGGTGGTGCAGATCGGCCTGGCCTTCGAGGCCGTCGCCATCGCACTGGTGGCGCTGTTCGTGACGCCGCATATCTCCGGCTGGTGGCTGGCGATACTGCTCGTCGTATACGGCGTCGGATTGGGTATGGCCTCGGCGCAATTGACCGGAACGGTGCTCGCCGATGTGCCACCGGCGAGTTCGGGACAGGGCTCGGCGACCCAGAGCACGGTCCGGCAGGTCGGTTCGGCGTTCGGTACCGCGGTCGTCGGCGCGCTGCTGTCGGTGGCGCTCGGCAAAGATCTGCCGCGCCGGTTGGAGGATGTGCAGAATCTGCCCGCGAGTGCGGCCGACACGCTGTCCACCGCCACCAGGGAGTCGGCGGGTGGGGCCATCTCCGGCCTGCGCGCTCACGACGGGGCCGGCGCCATTGTCGACGCGCTGTGCCGCGGCTTCACCGACGCCACCCGCAGCACGCTGCTCGCGGCCGCGCTGTTCCTGCTGGTCGGCCTGGCCGCGGCCACCCGCATCCCATTCCGCGCACCGGACACACCGACCGCCGTCGACGGCGAGTCAGGCGTCGATCAGACCTAGGGCGTGCAGCCGCTGAAAGACCAGGAGTGAGCCCGGAGCCACATGCTCCATGGCCTCATACTCGGCGAGGGTGAACCAGCGCAGCTCGGCGATCTCCCCGGAGGGATGCGGTTCCTCGGTGAGGTCGCCGAGGAAACACGTCATATGCAGTCGGGTGCCGGGTGCGTGGCCGTACGCCTCCGCCTCGAAGACGCCGAGCTCGGCCACCTCGACCGCGCCGACACCGAGCTCCTCGCGAATCTCGCGGTGCAGGGCCGACTCCGGGGTCTCACCCGGGTCGATCTTGCCGCCCGCCATATAGAAGACATCCTTACCGGTGGACCTGGTCTGCAGCAGACGACGATCCCGAATATGTGCCAGCGCCGCGGTGCGAATCACGGCATAGACCCTACCGAGGGCTGTCGCCATGCGTCGGCGGGGCCGAACGCCAATGCCGAGTCAGCGCGTCCGCGATCTCCGGTAGCACCGTCACCGGAATCCGCTTACCGCGCAGCATGCCGCGAATCTCATTGACCTGCTCGCGTTTACGCATGTCATACGCGTTCGCGATGGGCTTCACCACCGGCGGAATGGACAGCAGCACCAGCTCACCGTGCGGCTCGTCACCGTCATTGAGATCCAGCGCCAGTGACCAGCGCGCATCCTCATCGAGCGTGAACCGCCCCGCCACCACCCGATCCCACCCGAAAGTCTCAGCGCCCCAAGGGGTTCGCCGCACAATCGCCTGTTCGGTCAACACCACCCCATCCCGCCCGAACAGCAGGAACAACACCGTAATCCCCGCCGCCACCCCCAACAACAACCCGGTGAACACCCGATTCACCCCGAAAAGCCCGACCACACCCCCGCAGACCGCAGCCATAACCAGCACCCCGGCCACCCCGTACCAGGCCGCCCGCCACCCCGGCACCACACCGGCCCGCACCATCGTCATCCCGCGCGCACCATCGAACATCGCCTCCCGCTTCTGTGCTGCGCGTCACCGTACCCGCAAAACGGCCCCGTGCGCAGTGTGCGCACGGGGCCGGTGCTACCGCTGCTCGGCGGTGGCTTACGCCTCCAGGGCTACTGCCGCTTCCGCCGTGTAGACCAGGAAGGTCAGGGACTCCTGGAAGTAGAGCTGGACGGATTCGGCGTCGTGCGAGAGGTAGCCGATGGAGGTGTCCTGGCCGATCCGCAGGTCGAAGTCGCCGCCTCGGGTGGAGAGTACGAATGCGCCGTCTATGGCTGGGGCCCAGATGATTTCGCCGTCGATGAGGCGTTCGATATGGGTGCGGATCGGGTGGCCGTGGTCGGAGGTTTCGCTAACCGCGGTGTACATGTCGGCGGAGAGCAGGACCGAGTACGGGCCGTCCACGCCGGCCAGGCGCAGCTTGCTCAGCGCCTGGGTGACGGCCTCCGGAACCAGGCGCGGATCGCCGGGCAGTTTGACCGGTTCGCAGGAGGTACTGGCGCGAATGCCGACGATTCCGGCGGCCGGATACCCCTCGAACAGCGCCCGATCCTCGGCGAAGGCGATCTTCTTGGCCGCCTCCTTCACCGCGTCCAGATCGGTGTCCTTGGCCCCGCGCTCCACATTGTCGAGCTCATCGCGGGACAGGCTGAACGGCACCCGCAACTCCACCAGCGGCACCACCACCCGCTGGCGCGCCTGCACGCCGTCACCGGGCGAGGTGATGGCGGCGGTGCGACCCACGCCCACCGCGGAGTAGTCGGCCCCGTGCGGTCCGGAGACATCGACCACGCGGCGACCGGCGATGTGCCGCTTGAAGGTTCGGGTCGCCTCCTGCTCGATCGCCGTCCAGGCGGCGGAGGTGATCGGCGCGAGTTCCCGGTGGAGGTTGTTCATGCCTGACTCCTTTTCAACGTGCCGATTCCGAGGGAACCATCGTGGGAGACAACACCATTGGTTGCCGAAGATTCCCGGGCCGCCGCCGGTGCGGGTGCTTCCGGCAGCGCGTCGAAGAACCCCGCGGGCGGGGCGAAGAACAAGGTGCCGGTGACGGCTGTGGAGAAATCCAGAATCCGGTCGTACGCGGCCTCGGCGGTGCCCAGGAACATGCGCTGCAGCATGGTCTCGGTGACCGAAGGCGTGGCCGAGTAGGCGATGTAATAGGTGCCGAACTCGCCGTCCTGCACGCTGCCGAACGGCATATTGGCACGCATGATGGTGCCGACATCGTCCTGATCATTCACGGCCACATGCGAATTCGCGGGCTTGTCGGTGTCGGAGAGCTCATAGTCGTCGAGCTTGGTGCGCCCGATCACCCGTTCCTGCTCCTGCGTCGAGAGCGCCTTCCAATCGCCGAGATTGTGCAGGTACTTCTGCACGATCACGTAACTGCCACCGGCGAATTCGGCATCCGCGTCGCCGACCAGGGCGCTCGAAACCGCGAGCGGTCCCTCGGGATTCTCTGTGCCGTCGACGAATCCGAGCAGATCACGCTGTTCGAAGTACCGGAAACCCACGGTCTGATCGACAATCGTGCCCGCCCCGGCCAGCCGGTCGCCGATGACCATCGCCAATTCGAAACAGGCGTCCTGGTTTTCGGCCTTGATGTGGAAGAGCAGATCGCCCGGGGTGGCGGGGGCCTGATGCCGCTCGCCCCGGTACCCCGGAAACTCGTGCAGCTCAGCCGGTTTCGCCCCCGCGAAGAGACGATCCCAGGCATCGGAGCCGATGCTCGTATTACAGGTCAATCCCGCACCGGGCACCCGGAAGCCGATGGCTCGGCGTAATCCGGGCAGGTCCGCGAGCAGGTCGCGTATCAATGCCTCACCACCCTCGTCGACGGTGGCGACGAGGAAAATCGCGGCGGGAGTCAGCGGGTCGAGAATCGGCTGCGGCTCACCCATGCGGTCCAGCCTAGAACGTGCACCGATCGAACCGAACGGCCGGTAGCCCCGTGTCTGCTATTTCGCCACGGTGAGCAGGAAAGCCACATCATCGATGGCCTTCACACTGTGCCGCGCGTCCGGGATCACCAGCAGATCGCCGGCCGAACCCTTCCATTCATTGGCGCCGCTGATCAGCGCCAGCACGCCACTGAGCACCAGCATGGTGGCCTCGCCCGGATTCTCGTGCTCGGCCAGGGACTGCCCGGCGGTCATGGCGATCACCGTCTGACGCAGGCTGTGCGCGTGACCGCCGTAGATGGTGAGCGAACTACGTCCGCTCGAGGCGGTCGCCGCCAGCTTCAGCTGCTGGCGCGCGACCGCGGTCAGCGACTTCTTGTCCATGGACTGCCTTTCGCCGGAGTATCCGTGAGTATGCCGGACTACTTACTGGGCGACTGGCAGATTGGGCCGTTCGTGCACAGGAATTACCGGAGTGGAATGTTCGCGTTATCCCCGATTACCGCACAACGCGGCGATAACGCCGGAACCGGAAACGCAGGCCCGACGCGGACTCTCGCCACGCATCCTCGCCCGCGGTCCACTCCGCGCCGATCGGAGCGGCATAGCAATCGCCGGTGACCTCGGAGTCCACCTCGGTGACCATCAGCTCGGTCGCGAATGGCATTGCGGCGCGGTAGATTTCGCCACCGCCCGCGACCCAGACCGTCCCGGTTCCGCTCAGCTCGAGGGCGTGCTCGAGCGAGCTCGCCCGTTCGGCGCCCTCGGCGGACCAGTCCGCCTGCCGGGTCACGACGATATTGCGCCGACCCTCCAGCGGCCGGAAGCGTGCGGGCAGCGAATCCCAGGTGCGCCGTCCCATCACCACGGGATGGCCCCAGGTGACTTCCTTGAAGTGCGCCATATCCTCGGGCACGCGCCACGGAATGGCATTGTCCAAACCGATCACCCCGCCCGGGGTCTGGGCCCAGATCAGCCCGATGGTTCTCACGCTGTCTCCAATTAGGTGTGCGCGGGGCCCCTGCGTGGTTACGCGGGCTGCCTCCTCCGGGGCCTGACCGCTCACACCGCCACCGCGGCCTTGATCGCCGGATGATGCCGGTAATCCTGGATTTCCACATCCTCGTACGCGTAATCGAACAGGGTCGGTGCGGGCCGCAGATTCAACTTCGGGAACGGGTACGGCTCGCGCGTCAACTGCTCGCGCACCTGCGTCACATGATTGTCGTAGATGTGCACATCGCCGCCGGTCCAGATGAAATCGCCGGGCAGTAGCTCGGTCTGCTGCGCCACCATATGTGTCAGCAGTGCGTAACTCGCGATATTGAACGGCACACCCAGGAACAGGTCCGCGCTGCGCTGATACAGCTGGCAGGAGAGTTTGCCGTCCGCCACATAGAACTGGAAGAAGGCATGACACGGCGCGAGCGCCATCCGATCCAATTCGGCCACATTCCACGCCGACACGATCATCCGCCGCGAATCCGGATCGGTGCGCAGCGTCTGCAGCACCTGCGCGATCTGATCGATATGGGTACCGTCGGGTGTCGGCCAGGACCGCCACTGCGCGCCGTAGACCGGACCCAGATCGCCATTGGCGTCGGCCCATTCGTCCCAGATGCTGACCCCGTGCTCCTGCAGCCACTTCACATTCGAATCGCCGCGCAGGAACCACAGCAATTCGTAGACGATGGACTTGAGATGCACCTTCTTGGTGGTGATCAGCGGAAACCCTTGCGACAGGTCATAACGCAGCTGATGTCCGAAGATGCTGCGGGTACCGGTACCCGTGCGATCCGCCTTCGGGGTGCCCGACTCCAGCACCAGCCTCAGCAGATCCTCGTATTGAGTGTCGTGCGGGGCCGTGCTCTGGGGGTCTCGAGAGGCGGTATCCACGCCTCGCAAGCTTACGCACCCGCCTGCCATGTGCTGTGACGCCCTTCCGGCCTGGCATGCTTTGGCGCTGTGCGCAAGCTCTATGTGATCGGAATCGGTGCCGGTGATCCGGACCAGGTGACGGTGCAGGCCGTCAAGGCCATGCGCCGGACGGACGTGTTCTTCGTGATCGGCAAAGGGGCCGAGAAACAGGAGCTCGTCGACGTCCGCGCGACCATCCTGGCCGAGCACGCGGAGCAACCGCACCGGGTCGTCGAGGTGCTCGATCCGCCGCGCGATCGGACCGTGCCCGGCACCGGAGCCGACGCCGCCTACCGGGGTGTCGTGCAGGACTGGCATGAGGCGCGCGCCGAACTGCTGGAGGCGGCGTTCGCGGAAACCGAAGGCGTGGGCGCGATTCTGGTGTGGGGCGATCCCGCGCTGTACGACAGCACCCTGCGCGTGGTCGAACGCGTGCTCGACCGCGGGCGCGTCGGCTTCGACTACGAGGTGATCCCGGGCATCACCAGCGTGCAGGCGCTCGCCGCCGCGCACCGCATGGTGCTGCACGAGATCGGCGAGCCGGTGCACATCACCACCGGACGGCGATTGCGCGAAGAGGGTTTGGCCGCAGGGCAATCCACGCTGGTCATGCTGGACGGCGACTGCTCGTTCACGCAGGTG
This sequence comes from Nocardia sp. SYP-A9097, assembly GCF_009649815.1. Taxonomy (GTDB): domain Bacteria; phylum Actinomycetota; class Actinomycetes; order Mycobacteriales; family Mycobacteriaceae; genus Nocardia. The sequence continues at coordinate 407,096 of NZ_WJIC01000002.1, read as the reverse complement.
CCCGGTGATGACATTTACATCTGGTGGGGCGCGTACCTGGGCATGCCCGACGAGGCCATTATCGAAGGCCCACTCCGCGTCGTGGAGTCCCGCATCACCCGCCGCCGCGCCGCACTGCGCGAAGCCAAGGGCTGGATCATGGACATCTACCTGCTGCGCCCCGGCCTCTGATCGGTATCAGACCTGGTGCGTGGGGGTCGCGGTGGTCATGCCGCCGTCTATCAGTAGGTCCTGGGCGTTGATGTAGGCCGCTTCGGCGGAGGCCAGGAATGCGACGGCCCCGGCGACTTCCTCGGCGCTGCCCACCCGGGCGGCGAGCGTGGAAGCGGCTGCGGCAGCCTGGATTTCGGGGGAAGCCTCGGCATGGAAGGCCGGGGTCGAGGTGTAACCCGGGCTGACGGAGTTGACCCGGATACCGCGCGGGGCGAGCTCCGCCGCGAGGGTCCGGGCCAGATTGTGTACCGCCGCTTTGGTCGCCGAGTAGAGCGCCGCGCCCGGACTGCCCCGATGCAGGGCGAAGGAGGCGTTGATCACGATCGCGCTGTTGTCGGTGAGCAGCGGCAGCGCCTTCTGAATGGTGAAGAACACGCTCTTGAAGTTGATGTCCAGTACCCGGTGATACTCGGTCTCGGTGACATCGGTGAAGGCTTGGAACGCACCGATTCCGGCATTCGCGAAGACCACATCGAGCCGTCCGAAGCGCTGCTCGACGGCCGCGACCAATGCGTCCAGATCCTCGATTTTCGCGGCATCACCCGCCACCGCCAGCACCCGATCCCCGCCGTCCAATTCCTTGACGGCCGCATCGAGTCGCGCCCGGTCGCGGCCGGTGATGACCACCTGCGCGCCCTCGTCCAGCAGCCGTCGCGCGGTGGCCAGACCCATTCCACTGCTTCCACCGGTGATGAGTGCGATCTTGCAGTCGAATCGGGAACCGTTGTCCGGCATGGCCTTACCTCCTATGTTGAATTGTTCAAAGACTTACGTACAGTTCGACTGTTTGTCAACAGTGCAGCTATCCTGGGGTCATGTTCACGGCACATCCCGAGCGGGACCAGATCCAGCTGGCGAATGTGCTTGCCGCCGTAGGCAACCCACTCCGCCTGCAAATCCTGCGAGCCCTCGGCGACGGCGGTGAACACACCTGCGGCTCGATCGTCCAGGGCGTACCCAAATCCAACCTCACCCACCACTACCGAGTCCTCCGCGACGCCGGCCTCATCTGGCAGCGCCCCAGCGGCCGCGAAACCTTCCAATCCCTGCGCCGCGAAGACCTCGACGCCCGCTACCCCGGCCTCCTCGACACCCTCCTCGACGCCGCCCGCCGGGATGTCACCGACTGAAATCGGTGCGTCGTGGCTGGTCGCGGTTGTCGGGGGTGGTCGGTAGGCTGCGGGGGTGCCTGAATTGCCGGAGATTGTGGCGCTCGAGCAGTTTTTGAGCGCGCATGCGGTCGGGGCGGTTGTGGGGCGGGTTGATGTGGCGGCGCTGAGTGTGCTGAAGACCTTCGATCCGCCGGTGACCGCTCTCTCCGGGCGGGATGTCACGGGGGCGGGGCATTGGGGCAAGCATCTCGGATTGGATTGCGACGGACTGTGGTTGATCACGCATCTGTCGCGGGCCGGGTGGTTGCGGTGGATCGATGATCCGTCGGGGACGCCACCCAAGCCGGGGAAGGGGCCGCTGGCCTTGCGGGTGCACTTCTTCACCGCCGAGGGGGATACGCCCGCATTCGATCTGACCGAGGCGGGGACCAAGAAGCGGCTGGCGGTGTGGGTGGTGCCGGATCCGAAGCTGGTGCCGAGTATCGCGCGGCTCGGGCCGGACGCGATGGTGGTGGGGGAGCCGGAATTCGCGGAGATATTGAAAGGCACCACGCAGCGAATCAAGAACGCGCTCACCGATCAGACGCTGATCGCCGGCATCGGCAATGCCTACTCGGACGAGATTCTGCATACCGCCAAGCTCTCGCCGTTCGCGAATTCTTCCACCCTGGACGGGGAACAGGTGGCGCGGTTGTACGCCACCATGCGCGAGATCCTCGCCGATGCCATCGCGCGCTCGGTCGGGCAGGACGCGGCTCGGCTCAAGGGGGAGAAGCGATCCGGGATGCAAGTGCACGGGCGCACCGGGCTGCCGTGCCCGGTATGCGGGGATACCGTGCGCGAAGTCGCTTACGCGGACAAGTCTTTTCAGTACTGTGCGACCTGTCAGACCGGCGGCAAGATCCTCGCCGACCGCCGGATGTCACGGCTGCTCAAATAATTTCACCGGGACGCCGTCGGGTACGCGCGGCTACACCAGCGCGGGTGGGTGAACTCCCTGCCACGCAAGACGTTTCGCCTGATCCGGATCATTCTCCACCCGTGACGGGTAGTCGATGATCATGGTCGCACGCCGCTCCTCGGTATAGGCGGGCCAATTCGGCAGCGGTTCCCCGGATCGGGCGAAGGCGAGCCAATTGTCTTGGAACTGACGGGAAACCGCACGGAAACCACGCTGCCCGCCCGCCACCGTGAGGGCTCGGCCGACGGGGGTGGTGGTCACACCGAAGACCGGGATCAGATCCAGCGCGTGGGTCGCACCGAATCCCGCGAGATGCACTGCGCGCGGGGCGAAGTCGTAACGGTAGGCGTAGGTCGGCGCGAACCGGCTATGCCCCTCCATAACCGCGACCGAGGGCCGCCAGAAGGTGAAATCGCCGCCCATGCGGACCGCGACCTTGCGCTCGGGGAAGCCGGGATACGCTGCGGTGACCCGGGATTCGGCATCGCCACCGACCTGCCTCAGCACCGAGCGCATGCGGTCGGGCGTGGTCGGCAGCGTGTCGTCGAAGCGCGCGAACAGCGCACCCTCATCCCGATTGGTGCCGATAATGAGCGGAACACCATGCGCGCTGCCGTTCGCGAAGGCCGCCACGATTGGTTGCGGCAGGAAATCGCCGTCGATCACCGGTGCGGCGGGGAACAGGCCGGGCTGACTGTGCATAACGTCATTGACCGCGCGATCCACCGCACGGCGAATGTCATTGGGGCGCGCGGTGAGTAGCGCCTGCGCGGCATCCCCGGTACCCGCGCCCAGCTTCTCCAGGCAGCGGCGCGCGAACAGCTTGGCATCGGCCTGTGACGGTCCCCAATCCGCGGGCGGGCTCTGCGAAATACCCCGATGGAACAGTCCCGCCGCAGTGGGCGTGGCCATGAGCGCGAGCACCGCGTGCGCACCCGCCGACTCACCGAAAATAGTCACATTGTCCGGGTCGCCGCCGAACGCGGCGATATCGCGCCGCACCCACTCCAGTGCCGCCACCTGATCGCGCAAACCCAGATTCGTATCGAATTGGTGTGCGGGCGTGGAGTATTCGCTGAAATCGACATAGCCGAACGCGCCCAGCCGATAGTTCATCGACACCATGATCACATCGCCGCGCAACGCCAGCTGCGCACCCGAATACAGCCCCAGCGCGGAGGTACCGATGAAGTACCCGCCACCGTGAATGAACACCATCACCGGCCGCGGTTTCGATGCCGGTGCGTTGGGCACGGTGATATTGAGCGTCAGACAGTCCTCACCCGTCGGCTGCAGCCGGCGCGGTCCGAGCTGCGCACCCCGCCGGTGTTGCATTGCGGCGAAACCGAATTCGGTCGCGTCACGCACCCCACTCCACGGCTGCACCGGCTGCGGGGCCCGGAATCGGAGCTCGCCCACCGGGGGCGCGGCAAAAGGAATGGACCGCCAGCGTGAGACGCGGCGGCCCTGGGAACCACGGACGACCCCGTCCGCGGTCAGGATGTCTTTCGTTGCCACCATCAACCGATGGTAGCCCGCGATAGCCAATGACCAGTAGTTTGGGTATTTATTCCCTTGTGGCACAACATCATTGGAGGAATTATCGGGAACTCGCGGGAAGGGCTCGGAACCCCTCGGAATTGCGATTCCAACCTCAAAATGACACTCGAAACTGGAGGTCGGTTCCCAGTTCTTCCTGGCGAGAGCCCCTGCCGAGCTATGGCAGGACAAGCGGGAAAATGCCTGCTCATGGCTGTGTAAAGACTTCTCGCGGATAGTCGCTACGTCCGGTAGGTGTCTCGAAACGCTTCTCGGACCGTCGCAGCGTCTGCCGCATCCCGGTGTTCGATACCGGACACCACCTCCGACACGCGCCAGTAGTTCGAGGGGACCAGACGCCTGGACTCCACGGCTGCCAGGGCAACGTTCGCAGCTTCGTCGGGCTTGTTTGCCGCTACCAGCGCCAGCCCCAAGTCCAAGTTTGCCGACGCGATCCGGCGTGGCCGGACCGATGCGGCCCTTGCAAGGTCAGCGAGCACATGTCGCGCGTAGGACTCGGCTGCCGGATCGCCGAGCCAGGCCAGCGTGGTGGCTACGTAGGCATCCGACTTTGCCGGGTCGTACCGGAAGTGGTGCTCGGGCCGGTCGGGGATGCTGAGCCCGGACACGAGCCTGGCCACTCGCTGTAGCGCACCGTAGGTGCCCTTGGTGTCTCCGAGACGTGCCAGTGCGCGGCCCTCTTGTGCGGTGGCTTGGATGAACGCCGAACTATCTTCCGGAGCAAGAGATTGCGCGGTGCGGGACAACTCCGCAGCAGTCTTGAACTCGCCAGCGGTCAGCTGCTGCCACGCCCGGGTTTCCAGGCACCATGCGGCGATCTCACGGTGTCCCGCTTCGTTGGCGAGGTCCCATGCCAGGTGACCGCGTGCAGCTGCGGCAGGCAACTCGCCAAAGTCGATATGGCAAGTGCTCGCCAGCAGTTCCAGCCAGCCAACCGTGACGAGCAGGCGGCGGTGCTGGGTCAGGGTCTTGCGGCTGTCCATCAAGCGTCCGGCGTAGCCGAGGTGCTGGCGAATTCGTACAAGCAACTCGCCAGGCGGAGTGGTCGGGTAGTCCGCCGCAAGGTCGTCCGCGGCCAGTTCCAGTCGCTCCAGGGTGTCCCCGCTGATATCGGATGCGGCGACTCGTTGGGTCCATTCAGCCGCTGCTCGTTCGCCATCGGAAGGTTCAACGAACAACGTGGAGCCAACTCCCAGCGCGTCGGCATAGGCGCTGACGTGCTCAGGCCGGATTTGCCGCTGCCCGTTCTCCAACATCCCGAGTAACGGCTTGCTGTAGTGCGTACGCGTAGCCATAGCGGACAAGCTGAGCCCGGCCGCCTCCCGGGCAGCTCGCAGCTGAGCACCCATGATCGCGGAGTTCAGTTCTCCGTGGTTTGCCACAAAGCCACTGTATGCGCGCCCTGCCCCCGGTTGTAGACGCTTGTGGACAGCAAGGCGCTTACCGGCCGAAAAACACACGCCTAGCGTTTGTTTCAGCCCCGTCGCCGGGTAGACAACGTGCCCCGTGATGTCCCCGGCGACGGGTGCGTACCAACCTGACGGCGGAAGGGGCGGACCATGGACATACCCGCACGACGCGATGACGAAGACACTCGAAAACTGGCGCTGGCCCCAGAAGACGGCGTGCGCTTCCTGCATCACCAGGACGGGACATGGGGCCTTGTCGGCGACGACGGGTGGGAGGTCTCTGCGGAAGACCTGGACGCGAACGTCCGGGCGGCAATCGCAGCCGTGAGGTTCGACCTCATCGACGTGGAGCCAATCTCGGTGCGGGACAACGAAATTTGATGAAGGACATGTGGATATTGCTCGGATGGGTAGTAGTCGTCGGCCTTCCCCTAGTTTGTGATCCTGGCTGTGATCTTCTGGCCCGAGCGCGTCCCGAAGGAGCGCACGGTTGAAGCGATTCGACAGAGAATCGAGGACGAAGGGCGCGCCTGAGCCTCGGAACCGGACTCGCTAGCAGGGCGATTTCTGACCTCCGATAAACGTCGGATTACCGGAGGCTGGCGCTGCACCCGCACGCGCTGCGCGATGGATCTCGGCGACATTCCTGGGTCTTCGGCTGACTCGCGTAGGCGTCACGTGACAGGGGCGAGGGGATGCGAGGAGTAGGTCATCGAGGAAGGAGGATTTCAGTGAGTTCATCGCAACCAAGTCCGCCCGGAAGCACAGAGTCGTTGGCTACCAAGTTGGACCGGCTCGCTGATGCGCTATGCAACGGCCGCGCCGCGCTTCGGGAGCAGGGCGTCTATGTCGAGGTGTTTGCCAATGGTCAGGTCCGCGCTGTCGTTATCGACGATGATGCTGCGGTGCTGGGGTCTCGGCTCGGTCCGGTGATCACGGATTTGATCAACAGGGCCCGCGAGCAAGCACAGTGGCAGGTTGAAGAGCAGGTGCGTGACGCCGCACCGGCCGACCCGCCGCTTGGCTCGGCGGCAAGTTAATCTACGCCCGACTGCTCCGCGAACAGGGAAGCAGCCTCGGCGGAATCACGAGCAGGATCGGCATCGTGAAGCCATCGCCGCACCGCTACCTGGCGCCCCGCGAAGGAAGGAACGGCAGTGAAATCGGCCCTTCATCGGGGTCATCGATGGTCGGTTCGGTCGCGCCTGGACGCTTCGCGTGACGGCGTCGGGCGGGGTTCGGATTCTTCTTGCGTGTTGCGTGTTTGGGAGTCGGGGTCGATCTTGTCGGCGCGTTCGAACTCCTGCTTCAGCTCGTCGCGGGAGGTGACTGCTTCACTGCGGTGAGCCGCTGCTTGTTCTTGCAGGCCCGCCGCCTGCGCTGCCCTGATATCGGCCTCGGCCTGAGCTGCTCGGGCTTTGGCCGCGGTCTCGTTGGCGAGCGCTTCACGCTGGCCGACCTCGTGGGATTGCTCGGTTGCCTTCTCGCGGATGTCCGCGGCTTCGACGCGGCGGTGTTCCTTACGTTTGTTCAAGACCAGCCAGGTGAGCGCGGCGACGATCAGAATTGCCGCAATCACGACAACAGCGATGACGACGATCGTGGTGGTGGTCATGTCGGCTCCTCAATCTTGGTTGAGCGTGGTCCATGTGGTTGACACCGGTGTCGGGAGGCGGTCGAGCAGCTGGTCGGTGGTCGAGACCCGCGCGTAGCCGGCGAGCGCGCTTTCGCCGCCGACTGGATCGAGCAACATCGCCGTCGAGGACGAGCGTGTGGGTTCGGTCGACCACGGGCATTGATGTTGTCAGCCGCTGGGTTGGGGCACATGGCAGTTGGTCACCTTGGGATTGACCCCGGCATAGTTCAGTGGTCCTGCGAGCACGGTCACCGCGATGGTCCCGAGACCCGCGCAGTTCTGTTCGGCGTGGGTGATGTATCCGCGTTGCCCGGCGGCGATCGCGCCGATGATCAGCCATACCAGCACCAGTAGTGTCAGCCAGCGCATTACTGGCCTCCTGAAGTCGATGAATGAATAAGGATCGGGCGTCAGTAGTAGTGGCGTCGCCCGCCGACGGCGCGGCCCATCGACCCCAACAGCAGCAACACGAGACCGATGATGAGGACAACGATCCCGATGGTCCACAGGATCTGGATACCGAATAGGAACCCGACGATAAGTAGGATGACTCCGAGAATGATCATGGTCGTTACCTGGTTTCGGTGGCGAAGTGACAGGCTGTGCGGGTGGGCCACACCAGCGGTTGCGTGTGGCGTCAGTGCTTGAAGGCGTCCTTCATCTTTGCCCCGGCCTGCTTGGTGTTGCCCTTGGCCTGATCGATACGACCCTCGGTCCGCAGGCGAGCGTTGCCGGTGCCCCGGCCAACCAGTTTCTTGGCGACGCCCTTGGCGGCTTCGGCCTTGTGTGCGATCTTCTTACCGATGCTCATGGGGTGGTCCCTTTCGCGTGTGCTGTCGTCGCGGACGCGGCGAACATCTATCGCAGGTGGCGTCAGCCGCGCCCGACGTGTGGTTTGCCGATGGCGTGGTGGTCCCTCGATCGGTTGCCGAATCCGAAAAAGTGGAATCGGTCGCGACGCGCAGCACCGTCGGCTCCGGTATCTCGGGACCTCGCGTGCCATCGAGACCGGGGGATGCAGTGGTGCGCCGCCGTTGCTCGTCGAGGTGGGGCTGCCGGTCAGCGAGGTCGTCGCGGTCCCGGCTCACCGCGGCGGTCTCGTGGCGCGACTGCTCGAGTTCGCTGCGCGCGGTGCGGCCGAGGCGGGCGGTGCGCCGGGCGCCAGCCAACAGCAGGCTCATTCCGGCCAGTCCGGCCGCGCCGACCACGGTTCCGTAGAGAAATAACAGGCCGGTCGAGCCGGTCACGTGGTAGCCGAACACGGCGAAATTATCGGTCAACACATGGTTGACACCCCCGTTGGCCAGCACCCCTGCAAGCCCGACCATGACGGCGGCGACCAGAACGACAAGCCCGATGATGACGATCACTGTGCTACCCACCAGATCCACGCTGTAGTGCTCACTCAACCACCGCGCACCCACTGTGTCAACAGTGTAGAGCTACACTTTATGGCCGCCCGATTTGCGTCGACGTCAACGCCAACTCAGCACCGAAGCAGGGATGCACCGAGCACCACGAATGGTTCGTCTGGTCGAACCTTCGGGATACCGTCGCGACATTCGTAGCAGATCAGACCGGCGATGACGAACGTGTGAGCGCGCAGTTGGGTCATGCGGAGGGTAACGGGTCGATCGCTCAGCGTCACTACATCAATCCGAACGGGCGGAGGCATGTAGCGGTCGACAACGTAGAGGCGCTCGAACTGCTCGACCCCTGCAATCCTGGAACAAAGCTGGAATCTGTTGCCTCAGCGGCTTAGTCACTGAGGCTCTGACCAGTAATGAATATGGTGTCCTGGCCACCATCAACCGATGGTAGCGGGATGGGCGGGCGGATCGTTCGATAAATCCGGCCGCCCTCGGCGGGGAACTACTGCAGATAACCCTCGACCTGGCGGGCGGAGGACGACTGCGCCTCCTCCGGATTGCGGCCCTGATCGAGGCGGGCGCGACGCTGCCGGAGCAGGTCCCAGCACCGGTCGAGGGCGACCTCGAGCTCGGCGAGCTGACGGCGTTCCGCCTCCGGATCGATCTCGCCCTGCGTGCTCCGCGTGCGCAATTCGTGCTCACGGTCTACCAGGGTTTTGATGCGCGCGAGGATGTCCTGTTCGCTCATGCGCTCCACTGTACGACCCGTGCCAAGGCATCCCCCGCCGAGCGCACCGCGACCGGTAACTCCGCCCGGGACAGGGCCGCATAACCGAGCGCTATCCCGAAGGTGTGTCGAGGACCGCGGGTATGGCGGCCCAGACCGTCCAGATACACCCCGGTCGCGGCCGCCGCGGCGATGGCGGCCTCCTCCTGCGCGGCCGAGGACAGCGGCACCACCAGATGCGAGCCCGCGTCATCACCGCGCACCGTGAGGCCGCGCCGCTGCAACTCCTCGACCACGAGGGCGCGGCGCAGCGGCATCTCCCGGCGCAGGCGGCGCAGGTGCCGGGCCAGATCACCATTGCGGGCCAGCTCGGCCACCACCTGCTGACCGGCCGGGGCCGGGCCGGTACCGGTGAGCTCGCGATACGCCAGCACCGCATCGGTTACGGCCGGGGCGGCCACCAGCCAGCCCACGCCGAGGGTGGGCGAGAGGATCTTGCTGGTGGTGCCCAGGTGTACGACCAGCTCCGGGGCGAGCGCGGCGAGCAGTGGCAAAGGGGCGGTGTCATAACGCAATTCGCCGTCGTAGTCGTCTTCGATAATGAGCGCGCCGGTGCGGCGGGCGAATTCGATCAGCTCGATACGACGCGCCGCGGGCATCCGCGCACCGAGCGGAAACTGGTGTGCGGGAGTGCAATACACCATTTTGGTATCGAGGGGCAGTTGGTCGACCCGCAGGCCGTCGGCATCCACCGGGACCGGTACCAGGCGCACGCCCGCGGCCTGGAATGCTCCTGCGGCCCTGGAGTATCCGGGATCCTCGATGGCGGCCACATCGCCGGGCCGCAGCAGCGCGGCCGCGAGTTCACCTACCGCCGTACTGGTTCCGGCCGTCGACAGCACCACACTGCCGCTGCCCGCGGCCAGCCCGCGATGTCGCAGGAGGTGTTCCGCCACCGCCTCCCGATAATCGGGCTCACCCGCGCGTTCCTTGCGCACCAACGGATTTCGATCCGCTACGGCTCGCCAAGCGCGCCGCCAGGCGGCGCGATCGATCACCTCGATACATGGCGCACCCGCACCCAGATCGAGCAGTCCGACCAGGAGATCGGCTCGACGGGCAGGCGCCGTTTGCTCCGCCACCGGCTCCGGCGAGGCCGTCAGATAGGTCCCGGACCCGTGTCGCCCACTCAACCATCCCTCGGCATGCAACTGGTCATAGGCCGCGGTGACCACGGTCCGGCTCACCCCGAGCCGTACCGCCAACTCCCGCGAGGAGGGCAATCTGTCTCCGCCCCGCAGCACCCCGGTGGTCGCGGCGCCGCGTAAACCATCCGCGATCTGTACCGCGAGCGGCGCGCTCGAGGCCCGGTCGATCACCAGCGGCAGGTCGTCCACCACCACCGCACAGTTTTTGCCGCCGGCTGTCACCGAAGTGGCCTCCCCTCGATCCGGAATTCTGGCCACTACAGCCTGCCACTCATACCGGCCGGGATCGGTCAGCGGAGGGTGGTGATTTCCGGGTCGGTGCCGGGGTGGTCGAGCGCGGTATTCGAGTCATTGCGCAGGAACTTGTCGAAGAGCGCGGACACATAGGTGTGCGTCAGATCGGCGGCCCGTGCCGCGGGGATCGGACCGAAGTACGTCTTGGCGGCGGGGCGCACGGCATCGGGCACCAGAGTCGGCATATCGGTGTAGTCGTAGTGCGCCGAATTGCTCATGGTGAGTTGGCGTTTCCAGCCGGTGCCGTGCTGCCAGAAGGCATCCAGGGAAGGATTCGCGTCGCCCACCTCCTCGATCTGCCGGCTGGTCATGACGAGCACCGGGCGATCCACACCCTCGGTGGCGGCTTGGCCGAAATCCTCGTCCACCCCGATCTGCCCGTCGAGATCGACCGCGGCGCTGATGCGCCGGTCATCGTGCATCGCCTCCACGGCGGCGTACCCGCCGGACGAGTGGCCGACGATCCCGATCCGATCCGGATCCAGTGCCCCCGCGAGACCGGTTGGTAGCCAGCGGTTCTCGGCATCGGGATCGGTACCGGCCGCCAGCCTGGTGAGCGAATCGACGACGAATCGGATATCGAGCAGTCGGGCCGCGATGTACTTCTTGCGGACCGAAGGTACGAAACCCTCCGGCATGGGCGCGGCCGATGTGATGCGCCCACCGGGGAATTCCACCGCCGGACCCTCGTAGGTGTGATCCATTGTGACGACCACATATCCGCGACTGGCGAGATCCTCGGCGAGGCCGGTGCCCAGCAATCGGGATACCCCGGCACCGGGGGTGTAGAGGACCACCGGAAAGCGGCCGTCGCGCAGTGCCGGTGCGTCGGTGTACGAATTGGTCAGCAGCCCAGGCAGTTCGATTCCCAGCCGGCGCTGAATATCGGGTACCAACTCCGTGGATACATAGTGCGCGCGGGGAAACCGCTCGGTGGCCATGGCCGGATAGAACACCGACACCATGAGCTCGCGCGGGCGATCCGGCTGGAAGGGATCGGGGCGACCCTGGTCGACCAGGTGCAGAGTCGTTGTGCCGACCTGGAATTGGCCGCTCGGCCGCGGCAGCACCGTCACGCCCACTGGCGCGGCGGCGGAGACGGCTGTACCCGTGGTCAATAGTGCGGCCGTGGTGAGTGCGGCCGCCGCGATTCTGCCGATCAACGATCCCCCAGTAATACCTGAATCACATTATTTTGCAGCGTTTTACGGCCGCGGAGGTCACCTTAGCGTGTGATGTGACGGCTGTCAGCCGGAGCGGGGCAGTGCGCTCGCGACCAGTGCCCACACTCCGAAAGCTACGGCGGCGCTTTGTATTGCGCCGACGAGCAGGTGGCGGACGGCGTCGTAGAGGCTGATATCGACGACCGGATCGGTGCTCGCCAGGAGCGCGCCCGCCGCCGCGACCAGCGCGATTCCGGTCAGCACCCAGTTGCGTTGTGCGGCTGTCGGTCCGGGCTGCGCGCGGTGGTACCAGCGGGCACTGAACCAGGCGAGGACCAGTAGGCCACCAATGGAGGAGAGGTAGCCGATCACGTTGTACACGCGATGCGGTCCCACCACCGGCTCGCGCATCAACTCCCAGTGCTGCACCACCGGGCCGTCGGTGTGGGTGAACGCATCCCATGCCAGATGGGTCGGAATGCCGACCGTGATTGCCGCGACTGCTCGCCACCAAGTGGTGCGGGGTGGTGTCGCCGCTTTGCCGAGCAGGCCGAGGATCGGCCTGTGGATAACCCATCCGAGCGCGAGCAGGGCCACTCCGAGCGCCAGATCGACCGGCAGTCCGAGTAGCGAATGCGTCAGCTCGCCGTCGACACCTACCGGCAGAAAGTACGGCACATCCGGTGCGATACTGCCCGCGACCAGGCCGGGAAGCCATAGTTTGCGGGCCAGCGGCAGCACCGCCGCCGGATGCGCGAGTGTGAACGGCACGAAATCTCCCCCGGCCAAGTGGTCCTTCGATATTGCGGCAGATTGGCTATTCAGCAATGCCACTGCGCGCGCAATGCTGGTCATATGACCGAGCCAGCGACCCGGACCCCATTGTCACCCACCCCGCGCAGTGCGCTCACCCGCTCGAAGGAGCGCGGAGCCACCGACCGCGTCGAGTTGGACGCGGTACTCGACGCCGGACTCCTGTGCCACCTGGGCGTCATCCTCGGCGGCAGCCCGGTCGTAATTCCCACCACCTACGGCCGCGAGGGCGACACCCTGTACCTGCACGGCTCCACCGGCGCGGGCAACCTACGCGCCGCCATGACCGGCGACGTCTCGGTAGCGGTCACTCACCTGGACGGCATCGTCTACGCCCGCTCGGCCATGCACTTCTCCATGAACTACCGCTCGGCCGTAATCCACGCCCGCCCAATGGAACTCACCGATCCGGACGAACGCATGCGCGCCCTGCGCGTCATAGTCGAACACGTAGCCCCCGGCTCCTGGGACACCGTCCGCCCACCCAGCAAAAAGGAAATGGCCGCCACCACGGTCCTGGCCCTCGACCTGACCGAAGCCTCGGTCAAACTGCGCACCGGCGGCCCCCGCGACGACGAATCCGACATCACCACCGGCGGCACCTGGGCCGGCGTTCTTCCCCTCCGTCAGATCTGGGACACCCCCATCTCCTCCACCGACCTGGAACCGGGAATCGAAGTCCCACAACATGTTCGAGCCAGGACCTGGTCTGGTCACCTTGATGAAGGTCACCCATCCCGATAATCGTTGATCCTTGTGACCGTTCACCAGCAGTGCGCTGTGAGACCCAGTGCGGTGAGCGCCCGTTCGGTGAGGACGGCGGGGGGTTCGGGTGCGTCGGGGTCGAGGCTTACCACCGAGAGGGTGTAGGTGTCGGCTATGCGGGTGAGGTAGCCGGAGAGTCTGGTGCGGGGGAGTTGATTCGGGCGTAGGCCGGGGTGGATGGCTCGGGCGGCTACGCCGGTGCAGGGGTGGGGGCCGAGGGTGAGGAGGGAGTCGGGGAGGGTTCCTATGTTGGAGCAGAGGATGTCTCGTTCGCCGGCGCCCTTGGCGAGGGTGTGGGCCCAGCGTTCGGGGATTACCTGCAGGAGCTCCTCGGGGATGCCGCCGGGGCTGGTCATGCGGTGTTCGTAGGCGGTGCGGGCCTTACGGCGCAGGGTGGCGGGGGTGTCGGCGCGGGTGATGGCGATTTCGGTCATGGCCATATCGTTGTCGACGCGGGGTTCGTCGCGGGTGTCTACGGGCAGGCTCGCGGCTATGGTCGGCTCGGGGAATCCACTGTCCCACAGCATGTTCGCGATGATGTGGACGAAGAGGCTGTTCGCGGTGCCGTCGTGCGCGACCGCCACGCGATTCCACTCCCGGGCGGGCACCTGGATGATGGCGCTGCGGGTGATCGGGCCGGAGGATGCGTTGGTGACCAGCGCTTTTCGGTCGGCAGGTGGGGCGGGGCGCGCGGGTAGTCCACGACGCAGGGCGCGAGCGGTGCCGCCGAGCACGGTGGCCCACTGCTTGCGGGCATCTGCCCAATCCGTAGGTCCCGCAACAGGTGCCGCCAATGGTGTACCTGCCAGCGCATGGTCGATGGCCAGGGTCAGTGCGCGGCCGTCCGCCAGGGTGTGTGAGCAGGTCAGCGACATTACGCAGCCGCCTTCGATGAGCTCGGTCGTGGACAACCGCCACCCCGGACCGACTTCGGGATCGAGGTCCTCGCCCTGTACGTCGGCCCAATCCAGTAGCGCCGCAGTCGGAATCGCCGTGGCGGTCACCGCCGGCGGATGCGCCCATCCGGTGGCCTGCCAGCGCGGGCGCGCTCCGGGCACTCGGGTGCGCACCACGCGCCGCCCGAGTGGGCCTGTGCGCAGGGCCTCGTGAATCCGTGCCAGTAATTCCGGATCGACCGGACCGGCGGTACGCCAAAGGCCCTGTAGTGCGATCGGGGTACCCATACCTCGATGCGCCCGCAGGAACATTTCGTCCACCACACTCAGCCGATTCATCGCAGGGCAGCGTACCGGGCCACCCTGTGAAGTCGCCTGCCTGTGATTTCGGTGGACTGGCGAGTGTGCACGTCTGGCGGCGGGGCACGGCGTGTCACCGCCGTGGGTGCACGCTCGGCGTCAGGTGGGCTGGCCGTGGCGGCCCGCACCGGAGGTGAACCGCTGGGCGCCATCCAATGCGCCGTCGGCGAGAGCCTTCAGGCCATGGTGGAGTTCATTGGTGATGGCGGTGGGCTCGTCGAGGCCGTCCTGTTCCAGGACGGACATGCGGTCCGAGCGGAGGCAGGTTTGCGGGAGCGCGGCCAGTTGCAATGCGAGCTCCTCTGCGGCGCGGCGGGATTCGCCGGTCGGGACGACCTGGGTGGCCAGACCGATCTGCAGCGCCTCGGCGGCATCCACCGGGCGGCCGGTGAGAATCAGATCCATGGCGCGGCCGGTGCCGATAATGCGCGGCAGGCGCACGGTACCGCCGTCGATGAGCGGTACGCCCCAGCGGCGGCAGAAGACACCGAAAGTGCTGTCCTGCTCCGCGATTCGCAGATCACACCACAGTGCGAGCTCCAGGCCGCCCGCGACCGCGAAGCCGGAGACCGCCGCGATGACAGGCTTGGACAGGATCATCCGGGTGGGGCCCATCGGGCCGTCGCCGTCCTCGGTGACCTGGTTGGAGCGATCGGTGCCGAGCGCCTTCAGGTCCGCGCCCGCGCAGAAGGTGCCGCCGTCGCCCCAGAGCACCGCGACCGCCGCGTCGGGGTCGGCGTCGAATTCGCGGAAGGCGTCGGCGAGGGCGCGAGCGGTGGGGCCGTCGACCGCATTGCGGGCCTCGGGGCGGTGCAGGATGACGGTGGTCACGGGGCCATTGCGTTCGACTCGTACGCTCACGGGCTCGACCATACGCCGTAAATAGGGCCGGGCAAGGGCCTTGCGCGAAGAAATGAATCAGTGGTTCACTTCTTGCGTGGCCTACCGCAGAACCCCCGCTGTACAGGCCCGCCTCGATGCCCAGGCCGGATCGATCGTGCGGGCCGCCATGACCGTGCTCTCCCGTGACGGGTACGCGGGGCTCTCCATGGCGGCGGTCGCCGCCGAGGCGGGCGTGGCCACCGGCACCGTCTACAAAACCTTCAGTGGCAAAGCCGAATTGGTCACCGCGGTCTTCCGCGAAGTCGTCACCCGCGAGGTGGCGGCTGTCGCCGCCGCAGGTGATTCCAGCACCGGCCTCGCGCGACTCGGCGACGGTCCCGCACAGCTCGGAAACGGTCTCGCGTGGCTGGGCGACGGACCTGCGCAGCTCGGTGAGGACCTTTCCGTCGATTCCACAGCCGCTGCGGCCACGTCCGCCACGGCCACGGCCACGGTCACCGACTCGGCCGCTACCGGTCCGAAAACAGCCCGCGAGCGGGTCAGCGCCGCGGTGGAAACGTTCGCCGGGCGCGCGCTCAAGAATCCGAAACTGGCCTATGTGCTGCTCGTCGAACCTGTGGATACCGCCGTCGACACCGAGCGGCTGCGCTTCCGGCGCGCCTTCGCGGAGATCTACGAGAGCGCGATCGCCGACGGTGTGGCCAGTGGGCAACTGCCGCCGCAGGATCCGCGCACCAGTGCCACCGCGCTGGTCGGCGCGATCGGCGAGGTGCTGGTCGGCCCGCTCGCCGAACAGTTGGAGAGTGAATCGGTGGTGCCCGAACTCGTCGCCTTCGCGCTGCGCGCGCTCGGCGTGCCTCAGGAATAAGGAGTCCTCGCATGCATACGCATGATGTGTTCAATCAGGTGCCGGAGATTGTCCCGTTCGACAATTCGCGCAACCCCGCACTGCTCGAAGGGCTGCACCGTGAGGGTGCGGGCTGGGCCGAGGCCGAAGTGCGCGAACTCGGTGTGCTCGCAGGCGGTTTCGAGGCGCAGGAGTGGGGCCGGCTGGCCAATGCGTACCCGCCGGTACTGCATACGCACGACCGCTTCGGTAATCGCGTGGACGAGGTGGAGTTCCATCCGCACTGGCACGATTTGATGAATGTCGCTGTGTCGCATGGCCTGCACGGTTCGCCGTGGCACGACGAGCGTCCGGGCGCACATGTGGCGCGCGCCGCCAAGTACTACACCTGGGGTGCGGCCGACGCGGGCCATATGTGCCCGATCTCGATGACCTACGCGGTTGTTCCCGCGCTGCGGCACAATCCGGAGTTGTCGGCGCGGTTCGAACCGCTGCTGGCCTCGCGCGTCTACGACTACGGGCTGCGGGAGCCGTCGTCCAAAGCCGGTCTGATCGCCGGTATGTCGATGACCGAGAAGCAGGGCGGCTCGGACGTCCGCGCCAATACCACCACTGCCACACCGCTTTCCGATGGCACGTACCGGATTGTCGGGCACAAGTGGTTCACCTCCGCGCCCATGTCGGATATGTTCCTGACCCTCGCGCAGGCTCCCGGCGGGCTGTCCTGCTTCATGCTGCCGCGGGTGCTGCCGGATGGTTCGCGCAATACCCTTCGGCTGCAACGGCTCAAGGACAAGCTGGGCAACAAGTCCAACGCGTCCTCGGAGATCGAGTACGAGAACGCCATCGGCTGGCTGGTCGGCGCGGAGGGCGCGGGCGTGAAGACCATTATCGAAATGGTCAATATGACCCGGCTGGACTGCGTGATCGGCTCCGCCACCGGAATGCGCGCGGGCGTCGTGCATGCGGTGCACCATGCTCGGCATCGAAAGGTGTTCGGGGCCAACCTGATCGATCAGCCCGCCATGCGCAATGTGCTGGCCGATCTGGTGATCGAATCCGATGCCGCCACCACCGTCATGATGCGGCTGGCCGGTGCCACCGATCGCGCCGCCGCCGGTGACGAATCCGAGGCCGCGTTCCGCCGTATCGCCTTGGCCATCACCAAGTACTGGGTGTGCAAGCGTGCGCCCATGCACGCCGCCGAAGCCCTGGAATGCCTGGGCGGCAACGGTTATGTGGAGGAGTCGGGGCTGCCCCGCCTCTACCGCGAGGCCCCGCTCATGTCCATCTGGGAGGGCTCCGGCAATGTCGCGGCCCTGGATGCCTTGCGCGCCATGGCCCGTCAGCCCGAGAGCGTGCAGGCGTTCTTCGACGAGGTGTCCCTGGCGCGCGGCGCGAATGCCGCTCTGGATACCGCCATCGACCGGATCGGCAAGGAGCTCACCGATCTGAGCGATATCGAATACCGCGCGCGCCGCGTGGTCGAGCTCATGGCCCTGGTCCTGCAGGGTTCCCAGCTCGTCCGGCACGGCAATCCGGCGGTCGCGGATGCCTTCTGCGCCACCAGATTCGGCGGCGACTGGGGTATCGCCTTCGGCACCCTGCCCATCGGCGTCGACACCGCCGAAATCCTCGAACGCGGCTTCGTCGCCTGATAGTCACCGCCGACCGCCCACGGTCGATCCGTGGGCGGTCGGAGTGCCGATGCCCTTGGTACCGTGGTCGTGCCGGGCATCTGCCTACCGCTCACCGCTCGCGCTGAAACCCGATACGCGACCCGCGCCAAGTGCGACCAAGCCCACGCTTCCCGCTCGACCGCAGCGGTTATAGCGTCGGGGCATGCCTCGTACAACGACGTACAGCCAGTGGATCGCCCTTCCGCCCGAGCGGGTCTGGGCCGTACTGGGTGATCCGGCTCGCTGGCCCGAGTGGAATCCGGCCGTCACCTCGGTCACCCTGCACGGTGCGCCCGGGGCCGGAAGTACCGGCGACTATCTGCCGCGCGGGCGAGCCAACGAGGCGGTACACGGGCGACTCGCCAAGCCCTTCACCATCGCGACCTTCGTACCCGAGCGCGAGATCAGCCTGGAACAGCCCGAACCCGCGGGCATCATGCGATTGCGGTGGACGCTCACCCCGCGGGACGGCGGTACCGAGGTTTCGCAGCGGCTCACCTTTAGTGGTGCGTCGGCGGCGGTCGCGCGCAAAGTGGTCGGCAGCCTGCTGGAGACCGATGCGCACACCTGTTTCGCGCGGCTGGCCCGGCTCGCCGGAGTGCGGCCCGCCGCCGAGGCCCTCACCGTGGTGATCGCGGGCGGCACCGGCGCGCTGGGGCGCACCCTGGCCGCCGATCTCACCTGCCGTGGTCAGCGCGTACGGATCCTCACCCGTCGCGCGGTCGCCGAGTTGCCGTATGCGCAGTTCGAATGGGATGGCCGTTCGATCGGGGAATGGGCGGCAGCACTGCGGAATCCGGGTCCTACCGCCATCATCAACCTGGCGGGCAAACTGGTCGACTGCCGTCCCACCACCCGCAATATCGCCGAATTACGCAGCAGCCGAGTCGATTCCACGCGGGTACTGGTGGAGGCGTCCAAGACCTTGGACCGGCCGATCGACTACTGGGTGCAGGCCAGCACCACCGCCATCTGGGCCGATGCCGGTGAAATCCGTTGCACCGAAGGAACTCCGCTGCCCGATCCGGGCCTGCCGCAGATGACCGGCGTCGCGCGACCGTGGGAGGAGGCGTTCGAGGGCGCGAATGCCGCGCACCGGACCGTACTGCGCACCTCCATCGTGCTCGATCCGGACGCACCCGCCATGAAACGCCTGGTCGCACTGACCAAGGCCGGACTCGGCGGCAGCGTCGGCCCGGGCACCCAGTGGTTCAGCTGGATTCACCTCGACGATTGGCTGGGCATCGTCCGTGCCGCCCTCGGACTCGACCCGACGGTCCAGCTGCCGAACGGGGTCGTGGTCGCCGCCACCGACTTCCCGGTTCGTAATCGCGAACTCATGACCGCGCTGCGCCGTCAACTCCGCCGGCCCTGGTCGCCGCCGACACCCGCCGTGGCGCTGACCATCGGCGCGGTCCTGCTCCGCACCGATCCGGCACTGGGCCTGACCGGACGGCACGCCACCTCGGAAGTACTGCGGCACAGCGGATTCCGCTTCCGCTACCCGACCCTGGACGAGGCGCTCACCGATCTGCTGCCCACCCGCGTCAAGTAGCCCGAACGAGGCCGGAACGCCCCCTGACGTCCGAGACGTCGGGGGTGTTCCGGTTTCGGGGAAGGCGGCCGAAATCCCAGGCACCCGAGCGGGATTCGACCGCTGCCGCCTCCATAACTATCGGTTATCACGACAGGTACCGGAGGGTTTCGGCGGGATTTACCTGCCGAATTAAGGCATTCGCCCGATACCGTCGCCGTCCGCGCGTCCATAGCGTTCAAGGCTGCGGCACACCGCCAATCCGGATCCCGATGCCGCGCCATTGACAGAAAGGTTCGGCCGATGGACGGCGTCACCCCGGGCGATCCGCGCCGTCGGCTCAGCCCGATCGTCCTATGTCCGAGCGCCATGCTGCCGGTCATCGGCCATATGGCGCCGGCGATTCCGCTCATGCGAGAGATCCGATCGTGAGCATCAACCACCACGTCGTAGTGCTGGGCGGCGGGTACGCGGGCATGATGAGCTCGGTGCGCCTGGCACGCCGGATGCGGGGCAGACAGGACGTGCACATCACGCTGATCGATCCGTCGCCGCGCTTCACCGAACGATTGCGGTTGCATCAGCTGGCCGCCGGGCATGAACTCGGCGACTTCCGGATGGCGGACCTGCTCGCCGGCACCGGAGTCGAATTCGTCTGTGGCACAGCGACAGCCATCGATATCGAGACGCGGCAGGTCGCGGTGGAGACGCTCGGGCGGCGGCGGGTACTGAACTACGACACCCTGGTCTACACCCTCGGCAGCATTACCGATACGAGCACGGTGCCCGGCGCCGAAGAGCACGCGTACACGCTCGATTCGGTCCAACAGGCCGAGCGGATCGCCCGGCGGCTCGCCGAGATCGCCGCCGTGGGTGGAACGGTCACTGTCTGCGGTGCCGGGCTCACGGGTGTCGAGACCGCCGCCGAGATCGCGGAAGCCTATCCGGGGCTGCGGGTTTCACTGATCGGGCGGGGTGAGCCCGCCGCTGTGATGGGGTCCAGGGCGCGCGCCCATGTACGCGAGTCCTTCGACCGGCTGGGCGTGCGGGTGCGCGACGGGGTCGTATCCAAGGTGCTCCCCGATGCCGTCGAATTGGACGGCACCGAATTGCTGGCGTCGGATATCACCCTGTGGACCGCCGGGATGCGGGTGTCCAACCTCGCCGCCGAATCCGGAATCGGTACGGAAACAAGTGGATTCGTCGTCACCGACCCCACCCTGCGCTCACGCACCAATCCCGATATCTACGCCGCCGGTGATGCCGCCGCCATCCGGCAGCCTTGGGGTCGGCTGCACGGCACCTGCCAGAGCGCGGGCCCATCCGGCGCGCATGTCGCCGATTCGATCGCCCGGCAGTTGAATGGCCACGAGCCCAAGCCCTTCCGCTTCGGCTACTTCCTCAACCGGTCAGCCTCGGCCGCCGCGACGGCGTCACCCAATTCGTCCGGGCCGACAACACCCCGCGGCGCTTCGCACTCACCGGCAAGTGGGCCGTCCGCTACAAGGAGTCCATCAGCCGCGGGCCACTGAACCTCTTCATCGGCATGAAAGACACATTCGGCTTGCTCCGGCCCACCGGAATATCCAAGGGCGGCCGCGCCACCCGCAAGCCCTACCTCGGCTAGGCGTTCAATCCCAACCGGGCGAGATCCACCAGCACCGCACCCTGTGCCGACAATTCGGCGAGCGGTGACAGCGTGGCCGGCCCAACAGGAACCCGTGGGCCGGGTTTGCCGAATCGTCGCGCGGTGCATAGGTTGTCGCATGTGCTGTACGGTCGCCACTCCGAAGTGCAGCAGATCGGGACCCTGCTCCGCGCCGCACGCCACGGCCGCAGCGGCGCACTGGCCCTCATCGCGGAGGCGGGCGAAGGCAAATCCGCACTGCTGCGATACGCCGCCGCGCAGGCCGCCGACTGGCGGATACTCCGCTGCTCCGGTGTCGAGAGCGAATCCGAATTACCCTTCGCCGGACTGCATCTGCTGCTCGGCTCGACCCTGGACCGCCTCGATACGCTGCCCGAACCGCAGCAGCGGGCCCTCGGCGGCGCGCTCGGACTCTGCCCCTCGGACGGGGCCGACCGTTTCCTCATCGGCGTCGCCACCCTGACCCTGCTCGCTGAACTCTCCGCCGACGAACCCGTGCTCTGCCTCATCGACGACGCGCACTGGCTGGACCGGCCCTCGGCCGACGTATTGCGTTTCGCCGCTCGGCGACTCGGCGCGGAGGGCATTGTCATGCTCTTCGCCGGGCGCAAAGGTTTCGAGCCCGGCGGTTTGCCCGAACTCCGGCTCGGACCGCTGGACGCCGGCGCGGCCGCCGCACTGCTCGCGGCATGCTCGCCCGGCCTGAGCCCCGACCAGCGCGACCGGGTACTCACCGAAGCCGCCGGAAACCCGCTCGCACTAATGGAATTCCCGAATATGCATCGGGACATCTCACCCGCCGCGCCGCTACCGCTGCCACTGCGCCTACAGGGCGGATTCGAACGCCAGATCGCCGCGGAGACCTCCCGCACGCGGACCGCACTGCTCGTCGTCGCCGCCGAGGAGACCGGCGACCTCGGCGTCGTCCTGCGCGCCCTGCGGCTGCTCGGCCACACCGCGAGCGCGCTCGACGACGCCGAAATCTCCGGCATGGTGGTCGTCACCGGGCAGACCGTCACTTTCCGGCATCCGCTCAAACGCTCCGCCGCCTACCACGGCGCATCCTTCACCCAGCGGCTCGCCGTGCACGCCGCCATCGCCGAGGTACTCGCCGACGATCCCAGCCGCAGCGCCTGGCATCTCGCCGCCGCCAGCACCGGACCCGACGAAACCGTCGCCGCCGCACTGGAATCCGCCGCCGAACGGGCACGCGAACGCACCGGGCACGCCTCGGCGGCCTCGGCATTGGAACGCGCCGCCGCCCTGACCCCGGATCCGGACACGCGTGCCCGGCGCATGGTGCTCGCGGTGGAGACCGCCGCCCAGGCCGGGCACACCGAACGCGCGCGACAACTCGCCGACGCCGCCGAACGACTACCGCTCGGCCCCGTCGAATGTGCCCGCGTCGGCGGCACCCGGGCGCTACTGGAATTCGAGCACGGATCATTGCACCGGGCACAGCAACTCATGCTGGACGCCGCCGCCCAGGTCGCCACGATCGAACCCGAGCGGGCCGCCCTGCTACTGGTGGAGGCGGGCCGAATCGCCTGGACCGCAGGCGATATCGCCGCCGTGCAGCTCACCAACGACCGGCTCGCCGAACTCCCGCACGAGGTCGCCGGACCGCTGCAGGCCGCCCTGCGCGGCGGGATCGCCCTGCTCTCGGGCGAACTGGCCGAAGGCATTTCGATAATCCGCGCCAATGTCGCCTTCAGCGTGCACGTCCCGCTCGAAATGATCTCGGTGCGACTGGCTTTCGCGCTACAGGCCGCGCTCATCGGCGATATGTGGATGGCGCGTGAACAATTGACCGAACTCGCCGATATGGCCCGCTCGCGCGGCATGATCGGCTGGTTCCCGGCCATCGGAACCACACTCGCCACAGCGGAATTCATTGTCGGGCGCATGCGCGAAGCCGAACTCGTGGCCACCGCCACCGTCCGCATCGCCGCCGATATCGGACAGCCCTCCCGCGTCGCCGGAGCCGAGGCGGTGCTCGCGCTCATCGCCGCCATCCAGGGCGATGAACAGCGCTGTCGTGAACTCGCCGAACGGAATCTGCGCAATGCGCCCGGCGACCACAATTCCGTCGATGTCACGCACAGCCAATGGGCGCTCGGACTGTTGGACCTCGGGTGCGGCCGCTACGAACAGGCACTCGGCCGCCTCGAGGCCCTGCACCGTGCGCCCGCACAGGCCCGCGGACACTGGCTCGATCTGCTCTCGGACCTCGTCGAAGCCGCCGCGCGACTGCGCCGGCCCGAACGCGCCGACGCCGCCATGGCCGAAATCGAAGCCTGGGCAACGGCATTGGACGCACCATGGGCCGAGGCCATCATGCTCAGCTGCCAAGGCATGCTGCGCGGTGACGGCCAACTCCTGGCCCGGGCACTCGAACTGCATCTGATCGCCGACCGCCGCTACGACCACGCGCGCACCGCACTCGCCTACGGCGAATGGCTGCGCCGCGAACGTCGTATGAACGAGGCCCGCATCCACCTGCGCCAAGCCCTGGAGACCTTCGACCGGATCGGCGCGACACCCTGGGCCGAACACGCCCGCATCGAATTACGTGCCGCCGGAGAAGGTTCCGTCCCCGAACCCGAGAATGACGTAGCCGCCCGCCTCACCCCGCAGGAACTCCAGGTGGTCCGCCTCGCCGCCGGCGGCGCCACCAACAAGGAGATCGCCGCCCAACTCTTCCTCAGCCCCAAAACCGTAGGCCACCACCTCTACCGAGCCTTCCCGAAACTCGGCGTCAGCAACCGGGTCGAACTGGCCCGCCTCCGTATCGGCTGAACCCCCCGTCATCCCGGCATGTTTTCGGCCGGGATCTACACCTGAGCGCGGCGCTCCCGATACCATCGGATCAGCGCGTCGGTGGACGAATCATCCTGGGGCTCAGGCTCTTCGGCCGAAGTCAGCAGCGGCGCCAAGGCCAGCGCCTGCACCTTGCCGAGCTCCACACCCCACTGATCGAAACTGTCGATACCCCAGACAGCGCCCTCGACGAACACCTGATGCTCATACAGCGCGATCAACTGCCCGAGCACCGACGGTGTGAGCTGCGGCGCCAGAATCGCCGTGGACGGCCGATTCCCCGGCATCACCTTGTGCGGCACCAGCTTCGGATCGGTACCCTCGCCGGCGATCTCCTCGGCGGTCTTACCGAACGCCAGCACCTTGGTCTGCGCGAACAGATTGCTCATCAGAATGTCATGCATACTGCCCGACCCGTCGAGGGTCGGCAGATCGTCTGTGGGACGGGCGAATCCGATGAAATCCGCGGGCACCAGCCGCGTACCCTGGTGCAGCAGTTGATAAAACGCGTGCTGACCATTGGTTCCCGGCTCACCCCAGAAGATCTCACCCGTCGAGGTGCTCACCGGCGTGCCGTCCGCGTGCACCGACTTGCCGTTCGACTCCATGGTCAACTGCTGCAGATACGCCGGAAAACGCGCCAGATCATTGGAGTACGGCAGCACCGCCCGCGACTGCGCACCGAAGAAATTCGAGTACCACACACCCAGCAGCCCGAGCAGTACCGGCGCGTTCTCCGCCAGCGGCGCGGTCCGGAAATGCTCGTCCACCCGGTGCATACCGTCGAGGAATTCGGCGAACCGCGCCCGGCCGATCACCGTCATAACCGACAGTCCGATAGCCGAATCCACCGAATACCGGCCGCCGACCCAATCCCAGAAGCCGAACATATTCGCGGTGTCGATCCCGAAATCGGCCACCCGTCGCGCATGCGTGGAGACCGCGACGAAATGCTTGGCCACCGCCTCCTCGCCCAGCGCGGCCACCAGCCAGCGGCGCGCGGCCGTCGCATTGGTGAGCGTCTCCAGGGTGGAGAAGGTCTTGGACGCCACAATGAACAGCGTCGTTGCCGGGTCGAGCCCGTCCAGCTTCGAAATCAGGTCCGCCGGATCGACATTCGAGACGAAACGCGCCGAGATACCCGCATCCGCGTAATGCCGCAGTGCCAGATACACCATGGCCGGACCCAGATCCGACCCACCGATACCGATATTCACCACCGTGCGGATGCGCTCACCGGTCGCGCCACGCCACTGTCCCGAACGCACCGCATCGGTGAAATCGCCCATCCGGTCCAGCACTTCGTGCACCTGCGCGCCCGCGTCCACCCCGTCCACCATGACGACCTGCCCGGCCGGAACCCGCAGCGCCACATGCTCGACCGCGCGATCCTCGGAGGTATTGATATGCGCGCCCGCGAACATGGCATCCCGATAACCCTGCACGCTGGCGGTTTCCGCCAATTCGACCAGCAGATCCACGGTTTCGCGAGTGACGCGATGCTTGGAGTAGTCGATATGCAGATCCGCGACCTCGACGGTCATCTCACGCCCGCGCTGTGGATCCTCGGCGAAGAATTCCCGCAGATGGCGTCCGGCGATGGACGCATGATGGTCGTGCAGTTTCCGCCAGGCCGCCGATGCGGTGATGTCGCTGCTCACGCGCCGAGGTTACAACCAGCGTTCGCTACGCGCAGGTAACACCAGGTAAGAGCGGCGGACTTCCGGCGTGTAGGGGTGCGAAGTCGCCGGAGCGGGCCGCGTGGAGAGTACGCGAGATTAGGCTGGTTCGCATGGTGTCAGAACGCGAACTACTCGATTCCATACCCACTCGGCTCTGGATCGGCGGACCGGTCGATGCCACCGGGGGCGGGACCTTCCCGGTGCACAATCCGGCGACGGGGGAGGTCCTCGTCGAAATCGCCGATGCCACTCCCGAAGACGCGGTGCGCGCCCTCGACGCGGCCGTCGCCGTCCAGGCCGAATGGGCCGCCACGCCCGCCCGCCAACGCGGTGAGATCCTGCGCGCGGTCTTCGAGGCGATCACCGCGCGGTCCGAGGAGTTCGCGCTCCTGATGACCCTGGAAATGGGTAAAGCGCTGCCCGAGAGCCGAAATGAGGTCCGCTACGGGGCGGAGTTCTTCCGCTGGTTCAGCGAGGAGGCCAGCCGCATCCACGGCCGCTACCAGCCGGCCCCCGGCGGCATCGGGCGGATTCTCGTGCACAAGCAACCCGTCGGACCGTGCCTGGCCATCACGCCGTGGAATTTCCCACTCGCCATGGGCACCCGCAAGATCGGGCCCGCCCTGGCCGCCGGATGCACCATGATCGTCAAGCCCGCCGGCGAAACTCCGCTCACCATGCTGCTGCTGGCCCAGCTCTGCCGTGCTGCCGGGCTGCCGGATGGCGTGCTGTCGGTCATCACCACATCGCATTCCGGCGCCGTCACCGCACCGCTGCTGAACGATCCGCGGCTACGCAAGCTCACCTTCACCGGATCCACCCTGGTCGGTAAGAAGCTCGTGCAGGCATCCGCGCACGGATTGCTGCGCACCTCCATGGAACTCGGCGGCAACGCGCCCTTCGTGGTCTTCGACGATGCCGATATCGATGCGGCCGTACAGGGTGCGGTCCTGGCCAAGCTGCGCAATGGCGGTGAAGCGTGCACGGCGGCCAATCGCTTCCATGTACAGAACTCGGTGCGCGCGGAGTTCACTCGAAAACTGGTCGCCGCCATGGCCGAATACAAGCTCGGCCCCGGCACCGACCCGGAGACCACGCTCGGCCCGCTCGTCAACGAGGACCAGCTCAACACTGTCAGCGATCTGGTCGAGGACGCCGTATCCGCCGGAGCGCGAGTCGAATTGGGCGGTAAAGCGCCCGGCGGCCCCGGCTGGTTCTACCCCGCCACCGTGCTCACCGAGCTACCGCCGCACGCCCGCATCCTGCGCGAGGAGGTCTTCGGCCCGGTCGCCCCCATCGTCGGCTTCGATACCGAGGAGCAGGGGCTGGCCGCCGCCAACAACACCGAATTCGGCCTGGTCGCATACGTTTACACGCAGAACCTGGATCGCGCGCTCCGCATTGCCGAGGGGCTGGAGACCGGCATGGTCGGCGTCAATCGCGGCGTCATCTCCGATCCGGCCGCGCCATTCGGTGGCGTGAAGGAATCCGGCTTCGGCCGCGAGGGCGGTTTCGAAGGCATCGAGGAGTACCTCGACACCAAGTACATCGCGCTGCCCTGATCCGACCCGTTCCGAGAATGAAGAACCGCCCCGGGGTATGACACCCGGGGCGGCCTCTGGAAAGCGCTACTCGCTCGCACGAGTGTCGCGTGGTCTGTGTGGTGGCCTGCACGGCACACCGCACGTTGTATCGGCGCGAGCGGTCGCCCGCGTTATCAACTTTCACCGAATAGGTGGATGACCGGCGAACACTGCGTGCTGATCAAGCGAGATGCGGTGTACGTAATGCCGGAAATGCCCTGCTCTCAGTGGCCGAGGCGGCCTCGACCGAGACGCAGCAGGAGCATGGCGAGGGTGTGTCCCTCCTGGCCCAGCTCGCTGAAACGCTCCAGCACCTTCATCTCGCGCGAGTGCACGAGCTTGGTGCCGCCGTTCGCCATACGCGTGCGGCCGATAATGCGCGAGACCTCGGTCCGGCGCTTGATGGCCGCCAGGATCTCGGCGTCGAGCTTGTCGATCTCCTTGCGCAGCTTGTCGATCTCCGCCTCCGAGGGCAGCGCGGCCGCCTCGGCGGGCGCGGTCTCGGCGGGCATGGCGGAGTCCGCTCCGGTGGCAGGCTCGGATTGCCCCGTCGTCGAGATGCTCATACTTTCAACTCCTCGTGGTCCAGAACGTCGATCGGCAGGCGGTCCCGACCCGTTACCGATCGGTTCTTCACCAAGAATCAGACCTCTTGCGTTCTACATTGTCCCCCGCTGGACCCGCTCGGGTGTATTCACTCGCCAAAGCGCCGGTCACGTGGCCAGTGTGCCATGTGGTGCAGGCAAACCAAAACGAGTTCGTTTGTGAATTCGCTGAGTTTTTCCGGCACTTATCGGACACCTCCGCCGCCGGGGTGCGCACCTGTCGGTGCCCGCCGGTAGCGTGGATGGGCGATGAAGACGACGGTGGCGCAGGACGAGCAGAAGGCCGAGCAGAAACTGCTCGAAGGGTTGAATCCGCAACAGCGCGCGGCGGTGGTGCACACCGGAACCCCGCTGCTGATCGTGGCGGGTGCGGGGTCCGGCAAGACCGCCGTGCTCACCCGGCGCATCGCCTACCTGCTGGACGCGCGCGGGGTGCGCCCCGGGGAAGTCCTGGCCATCACCTTCACCAATAAGGCCGCCGCCGAGATGCGCGAACGCGTCGCCGGTCTGGTCGGTCAGCGCGCGGCCGGAATGTGGGTCTCCACCTTCCACTCCAGCTGTGTTCGCATTCTTCGCACCCAGGCCAATCTGGTGGCCGGGCTCAACTCCAACTTCTCCATCTACGACGCCGACGATTCGCGCCGCCTGCTGGCAATGGTCAGCCGCGACTTCGATATCGACGCCAAGAAGTACACGCCGCGCCTGCTCGCCACCGCGATCTCCAATCTCAAGAACGAACTCATCGATCCGGCGCGGGCCGCCGCCGACGCCGAGACCGAGGAGGCGGAGCTGCCGCGCCTGGTCGCCCGCGTCTACGACGAGTACCAGCGGCGGCTGCGCGCGGCCAATGCCATGGACTTCGACGACCTCATCGGCGAGACCGTGGGGCTGCTGCAACGGCATCCGCAGGTGGCCGAGTACTACCGGCGGCGCTTCCGGCACGTTCTGGTCGACGAGTACCAGGACACGAACCACGCGCAGTAC
The DNA here is from genome assembly GCF_009649815.1 of Nocardia sp. SYP-A9097. GTDB lineage: Bacteria > Actinomycetota > Actinomycetes > Mycobacteriales > Mycobacteriaceae > Nocardia. The sequence goes on along the minus strand of NZ_WJIC01000002.1, from coordinate 378,384 downwards.
GTGCTCGTGCGCGAACTGGTCGGGCATCACCGGCAGGTATGGGGCGAGGACGGGGCGCTCGAAGAGGAGAACGCCGACGCCGATCGGGTGCCGCCCGGCGAACTGTGCGTGGTCGGTGACGCGGACCAGTCCATCTACGCCTTCCGTGGCGCGACCATCCGCAATATCGAGGAGTTCGAACGCGACTTCCCGGACGCGGAAACCATTCTGCTGGAACAGAATTACCGCTCCACCCAGCATATTCTGGCCGCCGCCAACGCGGTCATCTCGCGCAATGAGAACCGGCGCGAGAAGAAGCTGTGGACCGATTCCGGCGATGGCGAGCTGATCGTCGGCTATGTCGCCGACAATGAGCACGACGAAGCCTCCTTCGTGGCGCGCGAGATCGACAAACTGGTCGATCAGGGTGATGCCAACTACAACGATGTCGCGGTCTTCTATCGCACCAACAACAACTCCCGTGCGCTCGAAGAGATCTTCATTCGAATGGGGTTGCCGTACAAGGTCGTCGGCGGTGTGCGCTTCTACGAGCGCAAGGAGGTCCGCGATATCGTCGCATACCTGCGCGTGCTGGAGAATCCCGATGACGCGGTGAGCCTGCGCCGGATTCTCAATACGCCCCGTCGCGGGATCGGCGATCGTGCCGAGGCGTGCGTGGCCGTACATGCCGAACAGCGCAATATCGGCTTCGCACAAGCACTTCGGGATGCCGCCGAGGGTAGGGTCGCGCTGCTCAATACCCGTGCTGTGAACGCCATCGCCGGATTCGTCGAACTGCTCGGCGAGATCCGCGCGGCGGGCGTGCAGCCGGATCAGGACTTCCCGGATGTCGGCAATGTGGTCGAGGCCGTACTCGACCGCACCGGCTACCGCCGCGAACTCGAGGCGTCCGACGACCCGCAGGACGGGGCGCGCCTGGACAACCTCAACGAATTGGTCAGCGTCGCACGCGAATTCAGCTCCGAGGCGCGCAACAATGTGGAAGCCGCACGCGCGGAAGGCATTGTGCCCGAACAGGCCGAGGGTGAACCCGAACCCGGTTCCCTCGCAGCGTTTTTGGAGCGCGTCTCGCTCGTCGCGGACAGCGATCAGATCCCGGACGAGGGCACCGGCGTCGTCACCATGATGACCCTGCACACCGCCAAGGGCCTGGAATTCCCCGTCGTCTTCGTCACCGGCTGGGAAGACGGTCAATTCCCGCATATGCGCGCCCTCGGTGACCCCACCGAACTCGCCGAGGAACGCCGCCTCGCCTACGTCGGCATCACCCGTGCCCGGCAACGCCTCTACCTGACCCGCGCGGTCGTCCGCTCCGGCTGGGGCCAGCCCGTCTCCAACCCCGAATCCCGCTTCCTGCAGGAGATCCCGGGCCACCTGATGGACTGGCGCCGCCTCGAACCCACCGTCTCCCAAACCGGCCGCAGCATGGGCCGCCGCCGCGGCGAGGACGAAGGCTTCGAACGCGACTGGACCCGAGGCGACGGCTGGTCCCCGGAAACCCGCCCCGGTGTCCGCGGCGGCGACCGCCGCCCCGCCCCCTCCTCGTCCTCCGGAAGCGGTGCGGGCAAACGCAACAACACCGGCCTCGTCCTGGCAGTAGGCGACCGCGTGAGCGATGACAAATACGGCCTCGGCCGAGTCGTGGCAGCCGAAGGCTTCGGCACCCTCGCCACCGTCACCATCGACTTCGGCACCGCGGGCAAAATCCGCCTCATCCCCTCCTACAGCCGCACCCTTGTCAAGCTCTGACCCGGGGCTGAAATGCGAACTGCCCACCCGGTTTCCCGGGTGGGCAGTTCGTAAGTGCTTGGTGCTCAGTCGCGCTGGACGCCGAGGGAGATGCCTCGGGAGGCCAGCCAGGGGAGGGGGTCGATTTTGTCGACGCCGTTGAGCCAGACTTCGAAGTGGCAGTGCGGGCCGGTGGAGAAGCCGCGGTTGCCTACGGTGGCGATCTGGTCGCCCGCCATGACGCGCTGGCCCGCCGACACCGTGGCGGTGTCGACGTGGCCGTAGATGGTTACGGTGCCGTCATCGTGCAGCAGGCGGACCCACATACCGAAACCTGAAGCGGGGCCTGCTTCCAGGACCGTTGCGTCGGCTACGGCGTAGATGGGGGTGCCGATGGGGGCAGCCACGTCCACTCCGAGATGCTGGACGCCCCAGCGGATACCGAAACCGGAGGTGAAGTTTCCGGCGGCGAACTTGGTGAAGAGCGGTCGCAGTTTGGCGGCCTCGGCGGCGGCCAGATCGGACGCGTACTTCTGGCCCTTCTGCAGGATGTCGTTGAACTGGGTGAGATCAACGGGCGCACCGGAGTTCAGCACCTGCGGGGAGCCCGAGGTATCGCCGATGGTCTCGTTCGCGGAGACCTCACGAACCTGCGCGGCGGCCTGGTACTCGACAGTGTCGTTATGGGTACCGGTGGTTTCCATACCGGTCTGCCCGGCGGCGACCACCGCACCCGCGGCCACGGCCACCACGGCGGCGCGGCCCTTGAGCGAGTTCGGCGGAGTCGGAATGCGGTGCGTACCACCGGCGCGACGGCGACCGCCGGAAGTCTTCGGGCGATCCTCGGCCGAATCCGCTTCGCTCGCACCCTGATCGACGCGCGCGCCGTCACCGGAGAATTCGAGCCGGTCACCGGCGGCGGTGCGGAAGCTGTAGACCGGCCGGTAGTCACCCGAGGGCGACGGATCGGCGGGGGAGTCCCAATTGGCGCGGGACTGTCCGGCCCAATCGCTCGGATTGGGTGCGGCCCAGCCACCGGTATCGGGTCCGGACTGCTCGCCGTGGGAGTTCCACGCGGCCTGCTCATCCCAGCCGGTGGCGTTCCCCCATTGCGGCTGCGCTTCCCAGTTGGACTGGGCGGCCTCCCAATTGGGTTCCGGCTGCCAGTTCTGCGCGGGGTCCTGCCAATTATCGGCGGAGTTCTGCCAGTTCTCGGCGGGTGCGTCCCAGTTCTGTGCACCGGACCAATCGCCGTGCGCGACCTGAGCGCGCGCCGCCGGCGGGGCCTCGAAGTGGGTTGCGCCGCCGAAGTTCTCGGCCTCTTCGCGATAGCGATGGCCGTGTTTGGCGCGACTGCGTGATGGGAACGGACCTTCGCTCATCGGAGCTGATCCAGGTAGTGCCGCGGGGCTGACGGGGTGCCTGCGGAGCGGAGCTCTACCTGCGGAGCGCTGTGCTGCGTCAAGCCTGCCGTCCTCCTGTCGTGACCGGGTTGTGACATCGACCGCATCGACGGTAACGAAACGATTGCGGCTCAGCAAGCGATGGGAGGGGTTCGGCGCGCGGGTGTGACATTCATCACGTTGCGAGCCGGGATTCCCTCACTGTGCTGCGGGTAACCCGGTGAGCTTTGTCAACGACGCCACGTAGTACCTCGTATCACTCTTCGGGATTCGCGTGTCCTACCTGGCGCACCGTCAACAAGCTACCCGCGAGTAGCATTGACAAGGCGTTTTGGAAGCGTAGAGACAGTACCGTGACCTGCGCCACTTAGGCTGTATGCGGCTGATTTCGGCTCCGTGTGACTGGTTAGAGTCCGACCCGACCCGCTGACCCTTTCGAGCGACCTGCAAGCAGTCGCTACGGGTCGACAACGGGCCGCCAACCCAGACGTTGTCACAACAACGCAGACGAGACGGTGAGTACATGGATCTCTTCGAATATCAGGCGAAGGAACTCTTCGTGAAGCACGGAGTGCCTTCGTCGGAGGGTCGTGTCACCGACACGGCCGAGGACGCGCGTGCGATTGCCGAAGAAATCGGCAAGCCGGTCATGATCAAGTCGCAGGTCAAGGTCGGTGGCCGCGGCAAGGCCGGTGGCGTGAAGTACGCCGCCACCCCGGACGACGCCTTCACGCACGCCCAGAACATCCTGGGCCTGGACATCAAGGGCCACATCACCAAGAAGATCCTGGTCGCCGAGGCGAAGGACATCGCCGAGGAGTACTACATCTCCTTCCTGCTGGATCGCTCCAACCGCACCTACCTGGCCATGTGCTCGGTCGAGGGCGGCATGGAGATCGAGGAGGTCGCGGTCAACTCCCCCGATCGCCTGGCCAAGATCGCCGTCGACGCCGTCAAGGGTGTCGACCTGGCCTTCGCCCGTTCCATCGCCGAGCAGGGCCACCTGCCCGCCGAGGTGCTCGACGCCGCGGCCGTGACCATCCAGAAGCTGTGGGAGGTGTTCGTCAACGAGGACGCCACCCTGGTCGAGGTCAACCCGCTGGTTCGCACCCCCAATGACGAAATCCTCGCCCTCGACGGCAAGGTCACCCTGGACGAGAACGCCGAGTTCCGCCACGCCGACCACGCGGCCTTCGCGGATATCGACGCGACCGACCCGCTGGAGCTCAAGGCCAAGGAGAACGACCTCAACTACGTCAAGCTCGACGGTGAGGTCGGCATCATCGGCAACGGCGCCGGTCTGGTCATGTCGACCCTGGACGTCGTCGCCTACGCCGGTGAGAACCACAGCGGCGTCAAGCCCGCCAACTTCCTCGACATCGGTGGCGGCGCCTCGGCGGCCGTCATGGCCGCCGGTCTGGATGTCATCCTGAACGACGCCCAGGTCAAGAGCGTGTTCGTGAACGTCTTCGGTGGCATCACCGCCTGTGACGCGGTCGCGAACGGCATTGTCGGCGCGCTGGAAACCCTTGGCGCCGAGGCCAACAAGCCGCTGGTCGTCCGTCTCGACGGCAATAAGGTCGAAGAGGGTCGCAAGATCCTCGCCGACTTCAATCACCCCCTGGTGACTCTCGCTCAGACCATGGACGAAGGCGCCGACAAGGCCGCCGAACTGGCCGCCGCCAAGTAAGGGACACGAACCAATATGTCTATCTTCCTGAACAAGGACAACAAGGTCATCGTCCAGGGCATCACCGGCGGTGAGGGCACCAAGCACACCGCGCTGATGCTGAAGGCGGGCACGAACGTGGTCGGCGGTGTCAACGCCCGCAAGGCCGGCACCACCGTCAAGCACGTCGACAAGGAAGGCAACGAGGTCGAGCTGCCGGTCTTCGCGACCGTCGCCGAGGCCATGGAGAAGACCGGGGCCGACACCTCGATCGCCTTCGTGCCGCCCGCCTTCTCCAAGGACGCCATCATCGAGGCCATCGACGCGGAGATCCCGCTGCTCGTGGTCATCACCGAGGGCATCCCGGTGCAGGACACCGCCTACGCGTGGGCCTACAACGTCGAGAAGGGCAACAAGACCCGGATCATCGGCCCGAACTGCCCCGGCATCATCACCCCGGGTGAGTCGCTGGTCGGCATCACCCCGGCCACCATCGCGGGCAAGGGTCCGATCGGCCTGGTCTCCAAGTCGGGCACCCTGACCTACCAGATGATGTTCGAGCTGCGGGACTTCGGTTTCTCCACCGCCATCGGCATCGGCGGCGACCCGATCATCGGCACCACCCACATCGACGCCATCGAGGCGTTCGAGAAGGACCCCGAGACCAAGCTCATCGTCATGATCGGCGAGATCGGCGGCGACGCCGAAGAGCGGGCCGCGGCCTACATCAAGGCCAATGTCACCAAGCCGGTCGTCGGCTACGTCGCGGGCTTCACCGCCCCCGAGGGCAAGACCATGGGCCACGCCGGCGCCATCGTCTCCGACGGTGCGGGCACCGCCCAGGGCAAGAAGGAGGCCCTCGAGGCCGCGGGCGTGAAGGTCGGCAAGACCCCGTCCGAGACCGCCGCCCTGGCGCGCGAGATCCTCGAGAAGGCCAGCATCACCGCCTGATACACGCTCTCGCACGAAGGCCGCTCTCCACCGTTCCCGGAACGGTTCGGAGGGCGGCCTTCGCCGTGCATCGGGAGCCGATTCGGCTGGCGCCACAGCAGGATTCGCCTATTGCGGAATAGGCACGCCCGGTGGTAAGTGGTGACCGCGGCAGTCCCGTGCAGTAGCGTCGGTAGAAGTTCGTGAACGACTCGATAGGAGACGACGACATGTCATACCCGACCGGGGGCTCGGGATACAACGGGCCCGCGCCGACGCCTTCCAACGCACCTGGCTACGGCTCGCAGCCCGCGGGTGGTCCCGCAACAGGGTCGAGTACGACGGGCGCGGCGGGCAAGGGCCTTCCCTTCTTCCTCACCGTGGGCGTTGCGGCGCTCGGAGTGATCAACTTCCTGCTGGGCTTCGCGCCGTACAAGGGCGCCAAGGAACTCAGCCTCACCTACAGCCTGTTCGAATCGGATCCGTTGCTCGTCGGCATCCTGCTCTTCGCGGGTCTGCTCGCCGGTCTTTCGCTGCTGCCCAAGCAGAATTGGACCGGGGTCGCGGCGGCCGCCTCGCTGGCGGGCTTCCTGTCGATCCTGTTCAACTCCTTCACCGGGGAGCTGACCACCAAGTGGGGTGGCTGGCTGATCGTGTTCCTGTCCTTCGTGCAGGCCGTGATCGCCGTGCTGGCAGTGCTTTTCGAGGCCGGCATCGTGAAGGCGCCGGCCCCGAAGCCGGCTGCGCCGCAGGGCTTCGGCCAGCAGCCGTTCGGGCAGAGCAGTGGCGGATACCAGCAGCCGAGCTTCGGTCAGCAGGGTTTCGGTCAGCAGCAGCCGTCCTACGGTCAGCCGGGTCAGCAGGCCCAGCAGCCCGGTTACGGTACCGGCGGCCAGTACCCGCAGCAGCCGTCCTATGGGCAGCCCGCCGGGCAGAGCAGTGGTGGCTACCAGCAGCCGGCCTATGGTCAGCAGCAGCCGTCGTACGGTCAGCAGCCGGGTGGGTTCAGCCAGCAGCAGCCGTCCTACGGTCAGCCCGGAAGTGCCGACGCCACGCAGCATTTCGGCTCGCAGCCGCCGCGTCCGGCCCAGCCCTTCGGTGGCGAACAGTCCGCCGATCCGGCCGCCGACGCGACCCGCGCCTTCCGTCCCGGCCAGGACGACAAGTAATTCCAGCGCGAATGAACGGCCCCCGGTATCCACCGGGGGCCGTTCGCTTTGTCGACACCCTGAACTGGGAACACTCGGCGCGCCTGACTGTTTCGGTGCGGCGGAGCTGCCAGCCTTGCTTTCCATGAGTGCGCCGAGAACTACCCTGGCTCGGGTGACCGATGAGGATGTGCGGGAAAGACCGCGAGGTCCGGTCTCGGTGGGCGGGGGCGGGTTCGGGTCGCTCACTCCTGAGCGGGCCCGGGTGTTGTTCCTGCTGGCGGCGCGGGCTTCGGCGTTCGTACTGCTGATTATTTTCGCCGTGGTGTTCGGGACGCTGCTGGCCGCGGGCAGCGGGCTTTCGGGGGCTTCGGGGGCGATATCGGCGAGCTGGCTTGCGGTGCATCAGGTTCCGCTGACCATCGGCAGGACCGGGATCGGCCTGTGGCCGCTGCTACCGACCGGGCTGATGCTGTGGCTGGTGGCGCGCGACTGCGCGAAGGCCGCCGATCACTGTGCGGCCGAAGCGGATTGCACCCCGGTGGATCTGGCCTGGATCGCGGGCGCCGCGATCGGCGGACCGCTGCTGGTGACCGCGGTATGCCTGGCGGTGGCCGATGACGCGTCGGCGGTGCTGGCCCTGCAGCCGCCGGATACCTTGGTCGCCTTCGCCTGGGTGATCGGCCTGCACCTGCTCGCGGTGATCGCCGGTGTGGGAGCACGACATTGGCGCGATTTCACCGATCTGCTGCCGATTCCCTTGCCGCACTGGGTGGTTCCCGGTGTGCGGGCCGGGATTCGCGCGGTATGGCGGCTGCTGGGTGTGGCCGCCGTACTCACCGTGGTGTCGTTTCTGCTGCACTGGTCGCGGATCGGCGACACCTATCATTCGGCCGGAAATATAGCGGGGGCACTGGGTTTGACGCTGCTGTCGCTGGCGTACCTGCCGAACGCCCTGGTGGACACGGCGGGCGTGCTGCTCGGCGGTCAGGTGCAGATCGGTGCCGGTTCGCTGAGCCTGTTCGGTATCGAGGGCGCGCCGGTTCCCGCGGTGCCGCTGATGGCGGCCGTGCCGTCCGGTCCGGTCGCGGCCTGGTGGCTGGTGTTCCTGCTCGCCCCCGCCGCCGTCGGCGTGCTCGGCGGCCTGGACTGCGGCCGCGGCACCGATGACCGCCCCACCGCGCCATGGGCGACACTCACCTCCGCCGCGGTGGCGGCCGTGCTCATCGCGCTGCTCGGTGGACTGGCCGGGGGAGACCTCGGCACCTTCGGCCGAATCGGCCCCGAGGTCGCCATCTCGGCGGCGCTGGCCTTCGTCTGGTTCGCCGTCACCGGCTATGTCGGCATGCTCGGCGCGCGCTGGTTCGCCCCGGCCGCTGTCGGCACCGCGGCGGGCGCGGCCGAATACGACTACGACGACGGCGAATACGAGTACGCGGACGACGAGTACGACGATGACTACGCCGAAGACGACTACTACGCGGACGACGAATACGAGGACGACTACTACGACGATGACGACCCCGGCCACGTGGTCGAGGTCGACGGTGAACTCCTCGACGAACCCGATGCCCTCGACCCGGAACCGCACGCCGAATCGGACGAGAACTCCGACATAGTCGACGCCGAAGTGGTAGAGGGAGACCTGCCGGACAACCCGGAAGTGGACGGTCGTTAGGCTCTAGGGCGGCGGATCGCAGTCCGCCGTTCCCTTTCCGCCCGATACTCGAGGGAGTAGTGCGCTGAGTTCCACGCCCGCCCAGCTGCTACCGCCGTCCGCGCCCGCGACGGTTGTCGTGCTCGCTTCCGGCACCGGTTCGCTGCTGCGTTCGCTGCTCGAAGCGACTCGGGAGCCGGGTTATCCGGCCCGGGTCGTCGCCGTCGGCGTGGATCGCGATTGCGCGGCCCTCGATCATGCCGAGGCGTTCGATATTTCGTCGTTCATGGTCGAGCTGAGTGATTTCGAGGACCGCGCGGCCTGGGATCAGGCGCTGACCGAAATCGTGGACGCGTTCTCGCCGGATCTGGTGGTGTCGGCGGGTTTCATGAAGCTCTTCGGCCCTCGGTTCATGGAGCGGTTCGCCGGTCGCATCATCAATACCCATCCCGCGCTGCTGCCCGCCTTCCCGGGTGCGCACGGGGTGCGGGACGCGCTGGCCTACGGCGTTCGGGTGACGGGTTCCACCGTGCACCTGGTCGATTCCGGGGTGGATACCGGGCCGATCCTCGCGCAGGAGGCGGTCGAGGTGCTGCCGGGCGATGACGAGGCGGCGCTGCATGAGCGCATCAAGGTTGTGGAGCGTCGGCTGCTGGCGGAGACCGTCGCCGCCGTCGCGGTCCGAGGCATTGTCTCCGATGGACGAAAGGCAGTTATCCCGAATGAGGTTCTCCGGTGAGTGAGCGCAAGGCGATCAAGCGGGCCCTGGTAAGCGTCTACGACAAGACCGGTCTGATCGAACTGGCATCCGGTCTGCACGCCGCGGGCGTGGAACTGGTGTCGACCGGTTCGACCGCGAGCAAGATCGCCGACGCCGGTATCCCGGTCACCAAAGTGGAAGACCTGACCGGTTTTCCGGAGACCCTGGACGGGCGCGTCAAGACCCTGCACCCGCGCGTGCACGCGGGCATCCTGGCAGACACCCGCAAGGACGAGCACCTCGATCAGCTCGTCGAGCTCGGTGTCGAAGCCTTCCAGCTGGTCGTGGTGAACCTGTACCCGTTCACCCAGACCGTGGCGAGTGGCGCGAGCATCGACGAGTCGGTCGAACAGATCGATATCGGCGGACCGTCCATGGTGCGCGCCGCCGCCAAGAACCACCCGTCCGTCGCGGTGGTCGTGGACACCAACGAGTACAACAGCGTGCTGAAGGCCGTGCAGGGTGGCGGTTTCACCTTTGCCGAGCGAACCGCGCTGGCCGCCAAGGCTTTCCAGCACACCGCCACCTACGATGTGGCCGTCGCCAGCTGGATGACCAGCATTGCCGTCCCGGCCGCCGAGGCCGCCGACGGCGTGGAATCCGATGCGTCGCAGCGCTTCCCGGCCTGGGTCGGCGCGACCTGGAACCGTGACTCGGTGCTGCGCTACGGCGAGAACCCGCATCAGGGTGCGGCGCTGTACACCAGCGAGGCCGGTGCCCAGGGTCTGGCGCAGGCAAAGCAGTTGCACGGCAAGGAAATGTCGTACAACAACTACACCGACGCCGATGCCGCGTGGCGCGCCGCGTACGACTTCGAGCTGCCCGCGGTCGCGGTTATCAAGCACGCCAACCCATGTGGTGTCGCGGTGGCTGCCGATATCGCCGAGGCGCATCGCAAGGCGCATGCCACCGATCCGGTCAGCGCGTACGGCGGCGTCATCGCGGCCAATCGCGAGGTGAGCGTGGAGATGGCCGAGCAGGTCGCGGAGATCTTCACCGAGGTCATTGTCGCGCCCGGTTACGCCAATGGTGCGGTGGAAGTGTTGCAGCGCAAGAAGAATGTGCGCGTGCTGGTGGCCACTCCGGCCCAGCGCAAGGGTGTGGAGCTGCGCCCGGTCAGCGGCGGACTGCTGCTGCAGGACCGCGACATCCTCGACGCCGAGGGTGACAGCGCGGCCAACTGGACCCTCGCCGCGGGCGAGGCGGCCGATGCCGAGACCCTCGCCGATCTCGAATTCGCTTGGCGGGCTTGCCGTTCGGTGAAGTCGAACGCGATCCTGCTGGCGCACGACGGTGCGGCCGTCGGCGTGGGCATGGGTCAGGTCAACCGGGTCGACTCCTGCAAGCTGGCCGTGGATCGCGCCGGTGAACGCGCCCAGGGTGCGGTGGCCGCGTCCGACGCGTTCTTCCCGTTCTCCGACGGCCCGCAGATCCTGGTCGCCGCGGGCGTGCGCGCCATCGTCCATCCAGGTGGTTCGATCCGCGACAAGGACACCATCGAGCTGTGCAAGGAAGCCGGTGTCACCCTGTACCTGACGGGGTCGCGCCACTTCGCGCACTGAGTCAGAGGCGCACTGTCGCAACGGTTTCGGAGCCGGTGTACTTGATCGCAGTTGCGATGAAGTACACCGGCTCCTTCGTCGTTCCGGCGTGCTTTCGGCCGGAATCTCGCGGAACTCAATGCAGCACTGTGGATCCCGGCCAAAAGCACGCCGGGATGACGGGGGATTGGTTGCCGGGACGACGGAGATCGGTTGCTCTGGATCGCGGGTCTACTTGGCGCTCAATATATTGCGGTTGCCCAGCGGCGCTTTGAGCTGGATTTCCAGGCTGCCGAAGACGGCGATCATGGTGCACATGCGGCCGACCGCGTCGGCGCGGGTGCCCGAGCGCAGGGCGATGGTGACGCTCTTGGCGGTTTCGGTGACGGTGGCGTCGACGCCGTAGCACTCGGGGGAGCCGGTGGTGAAGTTGACGGCGATCTTGTCGTCGGCGAGGCGGGTCCAGCTGTCGAAGGACAGCGGGTGCGGGTTCACGATGGTCGGGTCGGCGGTGAAGCCGCGGCCGATCTGGCCCTGCGGGGCCTCGGTGGGGGCCGGGTCGGCGCTGGTCGTCGTGGTGCCGGATTTCGTTCGGTCGCCAGACTTTTCGGTGTCGCCGCAGGCCACGAGGGCGAGGCTCAGCAGCGCGGCGAGGGCGGTGGCGGTGAGGCGGCGGCCTCGGGTCCCGTACATGCGCACCACCCTAACGGTCCGACCGGCCGGGGCAGATATGGACGTATAGCGAACTCCCAGCGAAGGTGAGCCAAATTATCCGGGGACTCGGCGCGTAATCCCCACGCGGACCGGGGCGAGAGCAGTAACCTCGGTACCAGATGTGCGAATGTACTTACGCGCCATCGATTTATCTCATGATCTCCCTCTCCGGAAAGGACACACCGTGGGCGACGCATTGAAGGTTGGCGAAGAACTCGGTCTCGGACAGTCGCTCAAGGGCGGCGCATACTCCTTGACTCTGCAAGATGATGGCAACCTGGTGTTGTCCGATCCCAGCGGCAAGGTCGAGTGGGCCTCGGCCACCAATGGCAAGGGTGTCACCCGGGCCGCACTGCAGGCGGACGGCAACTTCGTGCTCTACAGCGACGGCGGCGCCGAATGGTCCACCGAGACCAACGGCAAGTCCGTCGACCGCCTGGTGGTTCAGCCGGACCGCAATGTGGTGCTCTACGGTGACGGCGGGGCCGTCTGGTCCACCGAGACCAACACCGACAACCCGATCGCGGCTCCGGTCGAAGAGGTCGTCACCCAGGCCGCGGCCGTCGAGGACGCGCCCCCGCCGCCGCCCCCGGCCGCCCAGACCTACACCGTCGAGCCCGGCGACACCCTGTGGGCCATCGCCGAGCGCTTCTACGGCGACGGCAACCGCTACCAGGAGATCGCCAACGCCAGCGGCATCGCCAACCCCGACGCCATCGACGTCGGCCAGGTAGTCACCATCCCGTAAACACGGGACCCGTACTGCCACAAAGCAAGTCCCCCGAGTGCAAGCACTCGGGGGACTTGTCGTCGGGAGGGCGCTGACGCTAGGTCTCGGGGGCCTCGCCCCCGACCCCCCGTGGGCGGTGGTGCTGGCGCCGGACGGGCTTCGCTTGCGAACGCCTTATGTGGGAGCGCCGCCGCCGGGTGGGTTTCGCCCCGCACCCTGGACTGCGCTGGGGGCGTGCGAGCTTCGCTCCACTCCTCCTGCGTACTTGTGCCCCCGATGCGAAAGCATCGGGGGCACAAGGGTTTTCAGCGCTCCTGCGAGTTGCGTCAGCGGCTCGCGGTGAAGGGGAGTAGTGCCATTTCGCGGGCGTTCTTGACGGCGATGGCTACCTGGCGCTGTTGTTGGGGGGTGAGGCCGGTGACGCGGCGGCTGCGGATTTTGCCGCGGTCGGAGATGAATGTGCGGAGCAGGTTCACGTCTTTGTAGTCGACGTATTCGACGCCTGCCGCGATCAGCGGGTTCTTCTTGGGTTTGCGGCCCTGCTCGGCGCGGACCTTCTTCGAGGGTGCTCGCTTCACTGCCATGTCAGCGGTTCCTTCTCACGAGATCTGTGGGTGGTTACCAGCTCGATTTATTTACACCGGGCAGTTCTCCGCGGTGAGCCATTTCGCGTACGCGTATGCGCGATAGGCCGAACTTGCGGAGATGACCTCGTGGTCGTCCATCCGCGGCGTCCCGATTGCGCAATCGTACCGGACTGGCATCGCGCGGGAGCCGTGCCAGGGCGGTCTGTGCGGCGGTTCGGTCGGCGGCCGAAGTGGCGGGTTTGCGGATGAGTTCCTTCAGTTCCGCGCGGCGTTCCGCGTAGCGCGCGACAATCCGTTCGCGCTCTTCGTTTTTGACGATCTTCGACTTCTTGGCCACGTCACCGGCCTTCGCGGAAGTCGACGTGCGCGCGTACGACGGGGTCGTACTTGCGCAGTGTCATGCGGTCCGGATTGTTGCGCCGGTTCTTGCGGGTGACGTAGGTGTACCCGGTTCCGGCGGTGGAGACGAGTTTGACGATCGGCCGGAGCTCGGTCGACTTGGATGCCATGTGATACTCCTCAGATTTTCTGGCCGCCGGCGCGCAGCCGGGCGATGACCGCTTCGATGCCGTCGCGGTCGATGGTCTTGATGCCCTTGGCGGAGACGTTCAGCGTGATGCGGCGGTCTTCGCTGGGCAGGTAGTAGGTCTTGCGCTGGATATTGGGGTTCCAGCGCCGGTTGGTCCGGGTGTGCGAGTGCGATACGGACTTGCCGAATCCGGGTTTGCGTCCGGTGACCTGGCAGATGGCCGACATGTGCACCCCTTCCTGCATATGACAATCGTTTTCGACAACGGGTTTATTCCAATGTACGCTGAGCCCTCGGTAAATGAAAATCATTGTCGAAAGGGGTCCCGGTGGATGACCGAACGCCCGTGCTGGTGATCGCCGGCCTGCTCGGCCGCGCGGCCGAAGGCGTACTCCGCGCGGCCGAACGGCTCGGGTCCGAACCCGACACCGTCGTGGTCCGGCATGATCTCGCCGAATTACGCGAAGGTGTGGTGCGCCGGATCGTGCACACCACACCGCTGCTGCCCGGCTGGCCCGTTCGCGAGGATGTGAGCGTGCTCGAGCTCGCGCACGGGTGCGTCTCTTGCACCCTGCGTGCGGACCTGCTGCCGTACTTATGCGTACTGGCGCAACGGGATTCGGTGCGCCGCATTGTGCTCGCGCTGGACCCGGCCTTCGAGGCGGAGGCGGTGTGCCAGGCCATCCGGGATGTGGTGGTGAGCGGTGTCCCGGGCCGGGTGGATGGTCCGGCGGGGCGCGGTGTGCGCATCGAGGCGGTACTCGGCTGTGTCGATGCCCGTGACTGGCTCGCCGATGCCACCGGTGACGAAACCCTTTCCGAGCGTGGTCACGCCCCCGTCGAGGACGATCGCACCGTGGCCCAGTTGGCGGTCGGTCAGGTCGAATTCGCCGATGCGCTACTGGTTTTCGACGGCGGGGCCGATCCGGATGTGCGAATGCGGACCGCCGCGGTGCTGGCCCGGCTGGCGCCGCGCGCACCGATCGCCTGGCTGGACGAACCTGCCTCGCTCGGCATGCACGCGTCCTCCGAAATGCCGCGCGCCGCCGCGCTTTTCGGTCTGCTGGACCGGATTCCGTCCGATGCCCGGCGCGGTGCGGGCTTCGACCCGCACTCCTCACTGCTGCGCGGTGAACCGCCGCTGACACCGGATTGTGGTGTGGCACTGGTGGAATTCGACACCGACCGCCCGTTCCATCCGGATCGCCTGCACTCGGCGATCGATGTACTCCTCGATGGCGTGGTGAGCGCGCGCGGCCGTATCTGGCTGGCGACTCAGCCGGACGAGGTGGTGTGGCTGGAGTCCGCGGGCGGCGGCCTGAGTATCGGTGGCGCCGGAAAGTGGCTGGCCGCAATGGATTCCGAGCAACTCGAACAGATCGATCCGGAGCGCCGGTTGATGGCGTCGCTGCGCTGGCATGAGCATTTCGGTGACCGGCACAGCTCCCTGGTGATCCTGGTGCACGAGGCCGATGCCGATGAGATCCGGCACGCCCTGCATTGGGCGCTGGTCGACGAGGACGAACTGCGGCAGGTGCGTTTCGCGCCGGAGCGCGTCGCGCACTGGGGTGACCCGTTCGGCGATCAGCATGAGGAGCCTTGCGGCACAACAAAATCCACGCCGGTGACCGGCGACGGCGGTTCCCGGAAGAATGAAAGGTGATGCGATGAAAGCAGGAATCCACCCCGACTACCATCCGGTGGTCTTCGAGGACGCGGGTACCGGAAAGCGTTTCCTGACCCGCTCGACCGCGACTTCGGATCGCACAATCGAATGGGCGGACGGTAATTCGTATCCGCTCATGGTGGTCGATGTGACCTCGGATTCGCATCCGTTCTGGACGGGTTCACAGCGAGTCCTCGATACCGCGGGTCGCGTGGAGAAGTTCGAACGCCGCTATGGCAAACGCGTGCGCGGCAATTCCATCGTGCAAGAGGAGAATTGAAATGGCGGTGCCGAAGCGGCGGATGTCGCGTTCGAATACCCGGAGTAGGCGTTCGCAATGGAAAGCCACTGCGCCGGATCTGATTTCGATCGAAGTGGGGGGAGTCGAGTATCGGATTCCACGCCGGCTTTCGCGTGCGGTGCGGCGTGGACTACTGGATCCGGCGAAACTCTGACGGAGTGTGGATCCCGGCCGAGAGCATGCCGGGATGACGAGGGATCCCCGAACACGAAGACGCCGGGTGCTCGCGAGAGCGCCCGGCGTCGGTCGTAGCGAGTGTCAGCCTTCCTTGGCTGCGAGCTCCATCAGGGTGGCGGCGAGCTGGAAGTACTTGTTGTTGCCCAGGTCGGCAATGGTCTTGATGCCGAGGGCTGCCAAGAGTTGGGTGTCATGCTTCTCGGTGAGTCCGGCGAGTGCGGACGGTGGCGCGGAGAGGATTTCCTTGACGGACTTGCTTTCATACGCCTTGTCGAGAGCTTTGTCGAGAACCACGCTGACGGCCGCTGGAGCCTCCTTCGATAGAACACGAACGGACTCGGCTGACGATAGTGGGAATGTCGCTGCGCCACCATGGATCTGCCCGCAGTGTCGTAGCGGATCGGCCGCCGGACTTTGTGGGTCTCTTCCAAAAAGTCTTCTCAAAGTTGTGAATCCGTGCCCTGGCGGCGGTATCCTCGTGGCCGAGGGCGGGTTCTTCTGACTACAGAAGAACCCGCTCATCGCCACTTTCGGGGGTGTTCAAACCCTACGTGCGCCGGAGAAATTCCGACAAATCAACCAATTCGGTTGTCTGCTGTGGCAATAGGGCTTGTCGGGGCCGTGGATTGTTCAGCCTTGGGGGTATCACCCCAGCCGGGCAGTGGCAGATCCGGCAGCAGCTGTTCGAGCCGCCCCAGTCCATCGGCGAAGGCCGTCGCGGGCCCCTCGATGAGCGAGAACGGGAACGGCCAGTGCTGTCCGGAGAGTCGCGCCACCTCACTGCTCAGCTCGGCGGTGGTGGCCTCCAGATCGCTGATCTCCGTGCGCAGTTCATCGATCTTGGTGAGTGCGGTGGCGAGTGCGTCCACCACGGTGAGGTGATTGCCCTCCGGGTCGTCACCGAGTTGCGGCCAGCCCGCGAGGCCGGGTCCGCGCAGCTGGATCTGGATGTCGCGGAGTATTTCGTCCTGTTCGGGTGTCAAGTCCTGTTCCTCTGGTTCAATATCCCATTGACCGAAATCCACATGGTCGGTTTCGTTTACGTCGCATTCGACGCCGTCCACCACAACCTGTCGACCGGTCTGAAAAAGCTGTGCGCGCGGCTCGCGGTTCGCGCCCGACCAGGCGATGGTCTGCCAGGCCCAGGTCGCCGCCCCGGTATCCAGGGCACGGCTCACCGGCCAATATCCGCCGTAGATACCGACATTCACGCGTCCGAGCACCGAGGCCGCGCCGTCCAGATACGCATTGATGGCGTCCTGCTGCGGTGGCGTGGCATCGAAGTCGGCGGAGAAGTAGATGGGCCGATCGGGCCGCCCGCCGCAGCGCAGTACCCGCGCCAGGCCCGCCCGCGCATCGGTGACGCCCGCCCCGTACCCGTCGAGCATGCGGGCGGCGGTGGTCTCCCAGTTGGACACGATCGAAATGTCGTGTGCGCGTAGATCGTCCGCTTCGGCAGGTGTGAGTATCTTGCCCGGCAGAGCTGATCCGCCCTCGGAGAGATACCGAACGACGAAATCGAAACCGGCTGCCCGGATTGCGCTCGCGGCCGGGCGGCCTGCGGCGTAATCCAACCCGAAACGCATGAGAGTCACTGTAATTCGCCGAACGGGCCACTGTCGCGTCATTCCTCGAGTCGATCTACCCGACCTGATGAACTCCGGGAAATTGTCGGAGCACAGTGGTTGACTGGGTGCGGCTGTGTGATCGGCGTCACTACAACCGCTATTGATTACTTTGCTGTACTTCAGAAACGGAGATGACCGATGCCTGTACGCGATGAGGCGTGGCCCCCGGGCACGCCGTGCTGGGTCGACTGCCAGGTCGACGATCCGGCCAAGGCCGGTGAGTTCTACGCGGCGCTGTTCGACTGGGACGTTCGGGGCGGTGGGGAAGACGCCGGGGGATATCTGATGGCCTTCCGCGGCGGGCAGCCCGTCGCGGGAATCGGCCCCAAACCCGAGGTGGGTGTGCCCTCGGTCTGGACCACCTACTTCGCGGTACCGGACGCCGACGCCAGTGCCGCCGCGGTCACGGCCGCCGGCGGCCGAATGTTGGTGCCGCCCTTCGATGTGATGGAATTCGGCCGCATGTTCGTGGCCGCCGATGTCTCGGGCGCACCGTTCGCGATATGGGAGGCGCGGGCACACAATGGTGCGGCGGTGCACAACGAGCACGGCGCGTACACCTGGAGCGATCTGCACACCGGGGCGTATGCCGAGGCAAAGGCGTTCTACGCCAGTGTCTTCGGCTTCACCTACGCCGAATTCGATGATCCGGCCATGCGTTACGCGACACTGATCCCACCGGATCGCACCGAGCCGGTGGGCGGTATCAATGACGACAGCGCCAATGGTGCCGCGCCCGAACAACCGTATTGGCTCACCTGGTTCCAGTTCGACGGCCTCGACGACGGGCTACGACGGGCCGCGGAGTTGGGCGCGACGGTACTGCTGCCTGCCCAGGACGGGCCGTTCGGCCGGATGGCGATTCTGGCCGCGCCACAGGGTGAATTGTTCGCCCTGCTCGACCCGAGTAAGACGATGGGAAAGATGCCGGCACCACAGGACTGATCGACTTTCGCGTCCGAAACGCGATGCCCGATCCGAGCCGGGGGCGGGTCCACCCCGCCTCTGCTCGACCGGCATGGCGTGATGCCGCGTGTTGACATGCGGACGCATCAAAGTTGTTTTGTGGGGTGGGTTTTGATGAAAGTTGTTGTTTTCCAAGGCAAGTGCATCGCCTCCGGTAATTGCGTAATGCGCGCCGACCAGGTCTTCGATCAGCGTGACGATGACGGTCTCGTCACTCTGCTCGACGAGAATCCAGCCCCCGGGCAAGCCGACGCTGTGCGCCTGGCCGCCGAATTCTGTCCCGCGCAAGCAATTCAGATCGAGGAATGACGTATACCTATGTTCGAAGCAGCTGCCGATAGCACCTCCGACCTACCTGTTCACCCCGTGCGCCGTTCGACCGGCTGCCCGTTCGCCCCGCCGCAGGCGGTGCGTGAACTGGCCGCGACCGGTCCGGTAGCCAAGGTGCAGATCTGGGACGGGCAGCAAGCGTGGCTGGTCACCGGATACGACGAGGCCCGTTCGCTTTTCGGTGACGCGCGAGTCAGCGTGGACGGTGCGCTGCCCGGGTTCCCGCACCTCAATGAGGGTATGAAGGCGCTCGCGGCGATGGCCCCGCGCACCATGTTCAATACCGATGGTGAGGAGCACGCCCGCTACCGGCGCATGCTGACCAAGCCGTTCATGATCAAGCGCCTGGACGCGCTGAAGCCGGTCATCCAGAAGTACATCGACGAGCACATCGACCTCATGCTCGACAGCGGCACTTCGGCCGATCTGGTGGCGGCGCTCGCGCTGCCCGTGCCCTCGCTGGCCATCTGCGAACTGCTCGGCGTCCCTTACGCGGATCATGCCTTCTTCCAGCGCAGTTCGGCGGTCGGCTTCAGCGGTGACACCTCGGGGGTTCTCGAAGGTCTCGGCGTTCCAGTTCGCCGACGGGATATCGAGGATGAGGCCCTCGCCCGCGCGCACCGTCAGCTCGCCGATCGGGTGGAGTTCAAACTGGATTCGCTGGTGCACGGCGTGCGCGCACTACCGGTCGAATGGTGATCGCGCGCTATCGGTTTCGCGGACGCGGGTCTCGAGAACGAAACGGGGCCGGTGCCGCGGTATTCGCGACACCGGCCCCCCTGAAAACATTTGGCCGGAAAAGTATTTCGGCTGGATCAGCGCATGGACGCCTTGACCCGCCCGGACTTGCGCGATGACATCGCCAGCGAAGCACTGTGCGCCGCATCGAGTTCCACGGGCACCGGCGCCTGCCGGGCTTCGCGCCGGTCCGGTGCGACCAGGATCGCGGTGATCGGAATGGTCAGCGACAGTGTGCCGATGACGAAGAACGGCACGAAGAAGTCGAACAGTTCGGTGCCGTCCGGGATGGCGGCCGCGCTGTTCACATGCACCTGCAGTCCGGTGAGCCCGGCGTAGTGCATGCCGGTCACCATGACGGCGTAGGCGAGCGAGCCGACCATGAGCACCGGAACGGTCTTGGCCCACATGCTGAACCACAGCATGAGTGCCGAGGCCACCGCCGCGATGACGTACACCGCGATAATGGAGACCAGACCGCGCTCGGTGCTGCCCTGCACCCGGATGGCCGCGAGCAGCAGCAGGTGCACGGTGCCGAGGCCGGCCGCCATCACCAGCGCGCCGGCGATCAGCCGGAACCAGTTCAGGGTCTTACCGGCGATCACCAGCGCGGCGAAGACGGTCAGCCCGGACAGTGCCGAGAAGAGCGTGGTCATGGTGGTGTCGTAGCGCAGCGTGGTGCCTTTGACACCGAAGCCGAGCATCGAGACGAACACCGAAAGAGCCACGCCGACACCGCCGATGGAGCTGGCGGCGACGAAGAGCCAGAGCAACCGGAAGCGCGCCGTCACCGATTTGGTGGATTGGCGGATGCATGCCAGCCCGCACGACGCGCCGGCCACCGACACGATCAGTGCCAGGCCGATGACCCAGTAGCCCATCGAGAAATAGATCACCCAGAACCCCTGCCTGCCTTCGTAATCTGCTGCGATGTACGCGAATGTCTAGCCGCGCTGGGCGGTTTCGCGCTGCGCGTTCATCAGCCGTTCGATCGCGTATTCGGTGACCGCGGCCAGTGAACGCCGCACCTCGCCCGCATCGCGGGCGTCGATATCGACGATCGGCACGCCTTCGCGCACGCTCAGCGCCTCCCGCAGTTCGGCGACGGGGAAGCGCGGTGCGTCCGGGAATCGGTTGACCGCGATGAGGAATGGCAGCTTCTTGGCCTCGAAGAAGTCCACGGCGGCGAAACTGTCCTCGATGCGACGGGTGTCGACCAGCACCACCGCGCCGATGGCGCCCTTGATGAGGTCGTCCCACATGAACCAGAATCGGCGCTGGCCGGGTGTACCGAACAGGTACAGCACCAGATTGCCGGGCAGGATGATGCGCCCGAAATCCATGGCCACCGTGGTGGTTTCCTTACCGGGCGTGGCGGCGAGGTCGTCGACTCCGTCCGATACGGCGGTCACCATCGCCTCGGTGCGTAGCGGAACGATCTCCGATACCGCGCCGACGAAGGTGGTCTTGCCCGCTCCGAAACCGCCGGCCACCACGATCTTGGTGGAGGCCACGGTCCGGAACTCCTCGCCCGGTCGGGGCGGGTACTGCTGCGCTACACCCGGATTCGCGAACTGTTGACCCGGATACTGGGGCCCGCCGTTGGGGTACTGCGGCGTTCCCCCGTTGTAGCTCCCGCCGTCAAAGGGCGCGGAGTCCATGCAGGGTCCTCTCCATCAAAGAGCGGCGCTCGTCGTAGGTCGCCTGATCACTCAGAGTCGAATGCACACGCAGGGTCCCGGCGACGACGAGATCGCCGATCACGACCCGGATCATGCCCAATGGCCGCTGCAGGTGCGCCGCGATCTCGGCGACCGACAGTCTCGCGGTGCCCATGCGCAGTATCTCGGTGCGGATATCACCGGCGGGCCAATCGAAATGAGCAGTGTAGGAAAGCGTTTCGACGACCGCCTCGAGCGGCAGATCCACTGCCGGTTCGGTGCGACCGGAGGTCAGCGCGTACGGGCGGACCCGACTGGTCGGACGAGTGCCGCCGACGCCTCCGTTTGAAGATGTCATCGGCGCCTCATCAGGCAGTGCGGGCGGTGGCCTGCACCACGGACCCGACCCGGTCGACCAGCAACGCCATCTCGTAGCCGATCCGGCCGATGTCGTGCTGCTTATTGGCCAGCACCGCCAGGTGCGAACCATTGCCGACGCTCATGACGAGCAGGTAGCCGCGCTGCATCTCCACGATGGACTGCATCACCTTACCGCCGTCGAAAAGCTGTGCGGCACCGGCGGACAGGCTCGCCAGACCCGCGGTGACCGCGGCCAATTGCTCACCGCGATCGCTCGGCAGGTGCGGGCTGGTCGCCTGCAGCAGGCCGTCGGCGGAGACCAGGACGGCGTGCGAGACGCCCGGCACCTCCCGGGTGAAACGGGTGACCAACCAGTTCAGGTTCTCATCTGTAGTGGTGCTCTGGGAGTCGGTCATACATGCCCTCCGTCTGTGTACTGCGAGTCTGCGCGCCCCGAACGGACGCCGCTGAGGTGCCTGGTCAAGCTGTTGCGGATCTCGTCCGGATTGCGCGCGCCCGCCTCGTCCTCCTGCGCCACGGCACCGGGTACCAGCTGGGCGCCGGGCCGGCGGATGGGCAGTCCACCCTGAGTGCGGGAGTTGCTGGTCGGATTGGCGGCCTCCTCCGCGGCGGCCCAACCCGCATCCGAGGTGGACGACCACTCGGTGTCCGAATCCTGGGTGCTGCCGGCGGGTTCCACCAGCCACTCGGACACCATGCGCTGGTAGATCGGACTACCGGACATGACGTTCTCGCGCTGCGGGGCGGGCTGAGCGGCGGGTGCGGGCTGACCACGCTGCGGGAGCGGGGCGGGAGCGGTGAAATTGCCACTGTCCGAGCCGAATCCGTTGCTGTCCGAGCCGAATCCATTGCCGGTGTTGGCGGCGAATCCGTTGTCGCTGTCCGCGGCGAATCCGTTGCCGGTATCGGCGTTGAAGCCATTGCCGGTATCGAAGCCGCTGCCGGTCTCCGCGCCGAAGCCATTGCCGTTGGACCCGTTGCCATTTCCATTGCCGCGATGGTCATCGCCGCTCAGGCCGTTACCGCTACCGCCGCCATTGCTCTCGCCGGGTCCGAACGCGCTGTAGCCGTTCGAGAAGTAGCCGCCGTTCCCGTCCCCATTGTCCGAGCCGTACCCGTAGCCATTGTCGGCGGCGGCCGGTGCGGCCGGTTCGGGTCGCTGTACTTCCTGTGGCCGCTGCATCTCGTGCTGGCCGGTATCGCCCCAGAAGTCCACCGGTGGCTGGGTGTTCGGCCCCACCACGCTGTAGTTCTCGGTCGGCGCGCCACCATCGGCGAAGGCATCCACGAAATTATCGGTGAACGGCTGGTCACCGGTGTAGACCGGTTGTTCGCCGGTATCCATACCCGGTGTCTTGCGCTGTGGCAGACCGGAACTGGTGACGCCGAACCGCCCGGTGGTGACGACCTCCGGGGGATTGGGCACCGGTATCAGCCGCGGCGGTGTGACCACCGGCTGCGGTGCGGATACGGGTGCCTGCGGCAGTGAGGAGACCGCGGCCGGGGCCACGGGCAGTGCCGCGGTGGCCGGGTACTGCCCGGTGCTGTTGTCGCCGGCGCGCTCGGGCGCGGGTGAGACGAGGGTGCCCGGCAGGTGCACGCTGGCGGTAATGCCCGGCTGCTGCACCATGGCGGAGGTGCGGCGCAGGCTCACGGTGATGTTGTGCCGCTTGGCCAGTCGGCCGACGACGAACAGGCCCATGCGGCGCGCGGTCTCGACATTGACCTCACCACCGGAGGCGAGCCGGTCGTTGATGGACTGCAGGTCTTCGGCATTCATGCCGAGGCCCCGGTCGGTGATCTCGATGAGGTAGCCCCCGTCCACGGCGCGCGCCACCGAGACCGCCACCGGAGTGGACGGCGGGGAGTAGCGCAGCGCGTTGTCGATCAACTCGGCCAGCAGGTGCTCGATATCGACCGCGGGTTCACCGGCGACGATGCCGTCGGGCACGGTGCCGATCTCGGCGCGCTGGTAATCCTCGACCTGCGAGACCGAGGACCACAGCATGTCGGAGAGCGGCACGGGCGCGAGATGGCCACGGCGCAGCGCGGTTCCGGCGAGCACCAGCAGGTTGTCGCCGTTTCGGCGCATGCGGGTGGCGAGGTGGTCCAGGCGGAACAGCGATTGCAGGCGTTCGGAGTCGTCCTCGTCGCGCTCGAGCTCTTCGATCAGCGTCAGCTGCTGTTCGACGAGGGATTGGCTACGGCGGGAAAGGGTCTCGAACATATTGCCGATCTGCAGTCGCAGTCGGGCCTGTTCGGCGGCGAGGTGCAGCGCCTGGGTGTGGATATCGTCGACGGCTCGGGCGAGCTGGCCGATCTCCTCGGTGGTGTGCACATCGACCGGGGTGATCTCGGGGGTGACGCCACCGGCGCGCACCACCTCGAGTTCCTGCGGCAGGTCGATGTGCGCGACCTGCAAGGCATCTCGCCGCAGGCGGCGGACCGGCACGACCAGCGAGCGGGCCACCACCAGGGCGAGTGCGAGACCCGCCAGCAGCATGCCGATTACGACCGAGGTATCGCGGAGCACGGTATTGCGGGCGTCGGTGGTCAGCGAGGCCAGCTTGCTGTCCAGCATGTCGCCGATGCCATTGGCCTCGCGGGAGTAAAGGTCCGCGCTGGCCTTGAGGGAGTCGGTCATGGCGGGAATGGCCATCGGATCCGGTGCGCCCGAGGCCAGAATGCCGATACGCGTTCCGGCGGCGTCCTTGAGTCCGTTGTAGTTCTGTGCCGCGTCCGGGACCAGGCCCTTGTACACCTCGACCATGGTGATCTCGGCGCCGATGGCGGTGAGCAGCCGGGTCTTCATGGCGTCATTGGTGCCGATGCCGGGCGTGGCCAGCATGAGGCGTTCCTGGGTGAGCAGGCGGCTGGCCGTCATGACGGTGCCCTGCTGCAGGAACAGTTGCTGCACACGAAGATCCGAGAGCGTCTGCGAGGTGGTCAGCGAGGACTGCACCTTGGTGGAGATCGCGCCGGAGATGTCGGCGATCGCCTGCGGTGAGCTGCTGCGCAGGCTGTTACGCATATTCTTGGCGTCGCCGATGGCCTCGGTCATGCCCTGGGCGACGCCGACTTCGACTCGGGACGAGCGCAGCAGGGTCTCGAGCTCGGCGACCGCCTGATCGAATTTGCCGATGGCATTGTCCACCACCGGGTTCGCTTCGGGATTTCCCCAGCCGGTGATGGCCGCTACGGCGAGTTCCTGTGTGGCGGACTCGAATTTGATTGATGGGCCCATTACGGCGGCCTGTTCCGTACCGGCGCTCAGGTTGTTGATCGTTTGCAGCTCGGAGTTGATGCGCAGGACCGCGAAGGTCGAGGCGAGCAACACCGGGAGCACCAGAACGATGCCGACCTTGCGTGTGACGGGCCAGTTGGACAGGCTCAATTGCCAGGACCGGGGTGTCGCTTCCATCCCGCTTCCGTCGCCTCCGCTTTTCACGAGTGACCCCCAGGTCGTATGCGGTGTACGGCGTAGGGGTCTAACCCCGCGCGGAACCAACTAGAGGTCTTCTTTTCCGGCCTGCAACATACCGCGCGGGCTGTGTAACGGCAATTCGAGGAACTCGTTGTACATGACTCCGAATAGGATCCGGCGCAACGTATTTCGAATACGCTTACCGATCGGTAAGTAAAACGCGCTGGTCACCAGGCGATCCCGTCCGGCGTGTCGAAGCCGCCCTTCTCAGTCGCCTCTCAGTCGCTGTGGGCAGACTGGTGTCCATGCGCATTCTGGTAGTCGACGACGACCGCGCGGTCCGGGAATCGCTGCGTCGCTCGCTGACCTTCAACGGCTACACCGTCGACCTCGCGGTCGACGGTCTCGATGCCCTCGAGAAGACCACCGGTCAGCGGCCCGATGCCCTGGTACTCGACGTGATGATGCCCCGTATGGATGGGCTGGAGGTATGCCGGCGGCTCCGCAGCACCGGTGACGATCTGCCGATTCTGGTGCTCACGGCACGTGATTCGGTCTCCGAGCGGGTCGCCGGACTCGACGCCGGGGCCGATGACTATCTGCCCAAGCCGTTCGCCCTCGAGGAGTTGCTGGCGCGACTGCGCGCACTGCTGCGCCGCACCACCGTCGATCAGGGCGAGGTCTCCGAGACCATGACCTTCGCGGACCTGTCACTGGATCCGGTCACCCGCGAGGTGCTGCGCGCCGAACGCCCGATCAGCTTGACCCGCACCGAGTTCTCGCTGCTGGAGATGCTGATGGCCAATCCGCGCCGGGTGCTCACCCGCAGCCGCATTCTCGAAGAGGTCTGGGGCTACGACTTTCCCACCTCCGGCAACGCGCTCGAGGTGTACATCGGTTATCTGCGCCGCAAGACCGAGGCCGAGGGTGAGCCGCGGCTCATCCACACCGTGCGCGGTGTCGGCTATGTGCTGCGCGAGACCCCGCCGTAGGGGCTGGAGTCGTGGGTAGAACTGTTCCCCGGCGGTCGATGGTCGCCGGGCTCGCCAAATCGCCTGAGCCCGATATGCGCCCGCCGATGCCGCTCACGCGCTCGGTCTCCCTGCGCTGGCGGGTGACGCTGCTGGCCGCCTCGGTGGTGGCGGTCGCGGTGGCCTTCACCTCCATCGCCGCCTATGCGATGGTGGCGCGTTCGCTGTACGCGGATGTGGACGCGCAATTGAAGGCGCGCGCTTCGCTGATGATCGACAACAACTTCGATTCGCTCGGCTTCCAGTCCATCGTGCTGGCGGGGCTGTACTCCAATGACGTCGGGGTCGCGCTGATCTTCCCGGACCTGTCGCCGTATGTACCGCCGCAGACCACGAATCCGCCTGTGGGCAAACAGGAATTGGCGGTGGCGCGCGGCGAGATCGGCTTCTCGCTGCGCACCGTCGACAATCAGCGGGTGCTGGCGCGGCGCACGCATTCCGGCTCCACACTGGTGGTGTCGCAGCGGCTGCAACCCACCCGCGAGGTCCTGGATCGACTGGCCTGGCTGCTGTTCGTGGTCGGCGGTTGCGGCGTCATGCTGGCGGCGGCGGCCGGAACCGCGGTGGGGCGCACCGGTTTGCGGCCCATCGCGCGCTTGACCGCGGCCACCGAACGGGTGGCGCGCACCGATGATCTGACGCCCATTCCGGTAACCGGCGATGACGAACTCGCCCGGCTCACCGAGAGTTTCAACACCATGTTGCGCGCGCTCACCGAATCCCGGGAAAGACAGCGCAGATTGGTGGCGGACGCGGGCCATGAGCTGAAGACGCCACTGACCTCTTTGCGCACCAATATGGAATTGCTCATCGCCTCCTCGCGGCCGGGCGCACCGCGCATTCCGGATCAGGACATGGCCGAGTTGCGCTCGGATGTGATGGCGCAGATCGAGGAATTGTCCACACTGGTCGGCGATTTGGTGGACCTGGCGCGCGAGGACGCACCCGAGACCGTCTACGAACAGGTCGATATCGGCGATGTGGTGGAGCGGGCGCTCGAACGTGCCCGGCGCCGGCGCACCGGAATCGAATTCGATGCCTCGCTGCGGCCGTGGTTCGTCTACGGGCATGAGGCCGGACTCGAACGCGCCATCCTCAATGTGCTCGACAATGCCGCCAAATGGAGTCCGGCGGGCGGTTCGGTGCGGGTGTCCATGCGCGAGAACGGGCGCGGGCTGCTCGAATTGGCGGTGGACGATGCCGGGCCGGGTATTCCGCCCAATGAGCGCGATCTGGTGTTCGAGCGGTTCTACCGGACCACGGCCTCGCGCTCCATGCCCGGCTCCGGGCTGGGGCTGGCCATTGTGAAACAGGTGGTCACCAAGCATGGCGGCACCATCACCATCGATGGTTCCGACCGCGGCGGCGCGCTTATCCGTATCGTTCTTCCTGGCGAAGGCAACCCCTTCGCGGGTGTAGAGCAGTAGCGGAGCGATAGAAAAGCTCCGGAAAAAGAAAGCGCGGTCTCAGTCCGCTCTCAGTCGTCACCGCCACGCTTGGCTACGAGACTCGAGGAGAAACGAGAAACATGACCGAGGATTCGAAGCGGGACCCCGAAGCCACCCCCGGCCTCGCCGCCGCGCAGCCCGACCCCCACGCTGCCACGCAGTCGCCCGCCACCTCCGGCGTCCCCGCGACCCCGGCTCATGGTGAAACCCCCGGCCAGCCCGATTCCGCGGCCCCGGCCCACCCCGACTTCGGCGTCGATGCGCCCACCGGTGGTCCGGCAGCGCAACCCACTGACAGTCCGGCAGCGCAACCCGTCGGCGGTCCGGGAGGATCGCCCTTCGGCGGTCCGGCCGCGCCATCGCAGCAAGGCTTCGGTTCGGCTCAGCCGCAAGGGGATCCGCGCACCGAATCGTTCGACGGTTTCGGCAGCGCCGCCGCCGCGGGTGCTGGAGCACCGGAAGCCTATGCGGCACAGCAGAGTTCGTGGGCGCGCGGTGGGTCGCAGGGCGCGGCTCAGGGCTATCCCGCACAGCCGCACGGGGCCCAGCCGCACGGCGCACAGCCGCAGGGCGCACAGCCGCAGGGTGGTCAGCCGTTCGGCGCGCAGTCGTATGGCCCTGCCACCCAACGGATTCCGGCTGCCGGGACCGAGCAGCTGCCGGTCGGCGCCTATGGCCAGGCGTACGCGGCGTCGGGGGCCGGGTACGCCCAGGGCATGGGCGGACCGCAGCACACCGAGCCGATGTTCGGTGGTCCCGGTGGTCCGGGCCAGCCGCCGCGGGGTCCGGGTTTCCCCGGTGAGCCGGGCGCGCCCGCGCCGAAGCGCTCGGGCAAGACCGGTCTGGTCGCCGGTGCGGTGGTGCTGGCGCTGCTGAGCGGCGGTATCGGCGGCGCCGTGGGTGCACTGGCCACCCATTCCGACAATGGCGGTTCGTCCCTCACCAACGCCTTGGACGCACCGAAACCGAATGTGAACACCGTCGCCAATGCCCCGGCCGGTTCGGTGCAGGCCGTCGCGCAGAAGGTGCTGCCGAGCGTGGTCATGATCCGGGTCGCGGGCCAGAAGGCCGAGGGTGAGGGCTCCGGCGTGGTGCTCTCCACCGACGGCCTGATCCTCACCAACAATCACGTGGTGAGCGGTGCCGGCCCGAACGCCACCATGCAGGTCGCCTTCAGCGATGGCACCACCGCCGCGGCGCAGCTGGTCGGCGCGGATCCGGTCTCGGATCTGGCGGTCGTGCGGGTGCCGAACAAGCAGGGCCTCAAGCCGATCGAGCTCGGCTCGTCCGGCAGTTTGCAGGTCGGTGAGTCGGTGGTCGCGGTCGGTTCGCCGCTCGGCTTGGCGGGCACGGTGACCACGGGCATCGTCTCCTCGCTGAACCGCCCGGTATCGACCAGCGGTGAGCCGGGTTCGCAGGGCACCGTCATCGACGCCATCCAGACCGATGCCGCCATCAATCCGGGCAATTCCGGCGGGGCACTGGTGGATATGAACGGCAAGCTGATCGGCATCAATACCGCCATCGCCACCCTCGGGGTCTCCGAGACGGCGGGCGGGCAGAGCGGCTCGATCGGCCTGGGCTTCGCCATTCCGGTGGATCAGGCCCGGCGGGTCGCCGATGAGCTGATCAAGAACGGTAAGGCCACCTACGCGCAGATCGGCGTGAAGGTGCGCGCGCAGGACGATGTCAATGGGGCTCGCGTGCTCGAGGTGACCGCGGACGGCCCGGCCGCCAAGGCCGGTATCCCGAACAACGTGGTCGTCACCAAACTCGACGATCAGGTGATCGATTCGGGTAATGCCCTCATCGCCGCGGTGCGTTCGCACCGGCCGGGCGACAAGGTCAAGGTGACCTACACCGACGATCAGGGCAACAATTCCAAGACCGTCGAGGTGACCCTCGGCGAGGCGGCGGCGGAGGGCGGTCGATGATGCGACGCGAGAGTGGACGAGTACCCGTGCCGGAGATCCGGGTCACCCCGGACGGCGGCTGGGAGCTGTTGTCGGACAACGGCACTGTGATGTCGGGCGCAGCCGCCGGGCTGTCGGGTCCAGGCGCTACGGTTACCACCATGGAAATCGATGCCGCAGTGGCGGGCCGTGCTCTTGTCGTGGTCGTCGACGACCGAACCGCTCACGGTGGAGTGGATTCCTTCGGGCCGCTGGTCACCGAACTACTCACCGAGGCGGGATTCCTGGTCGACGCGTCGGTCTCGGTCCAGGCCGATGAGGTCGAGATCCGCAATGCGCTCAATACCGCGGTCATCGGCGGTGTCGACCTGGTGATCTCGGTCGGCGGCACCGGTATGTCCCCGCGCGATGTCACCCCGGAGGCCACCGAAGAGGTGCTGGATCGGGTGCTCCCGGGTATCAGCGAGGCATTGCGCGCCTCCGGTCTGGCCTCGGGTTCGCTGGACGCGGGTCTCTCGCGCGGGCTGGCGGGCGTCTCGGGTTCGACCCTGGTGGTGAACCTGCCGGGTTCGCGTGCCGCGATTCGCGACGGTATGGCCACCCTCGGCCCGCTGGCCAGCCGGGTCATCGATGAATTGTCCGGTCTGGACGAATGATTTCCCGCTCACAGCAGGACGCGGCCGGCGATCCGGCTCCCGAGCCGGACGACTCCGGCGCACCCCGTTCGGCCCGGCGCCGGACGGGGTCCCGTCGTTTATCGGCCGCGGACGCGGCCAAGCTGGCGGCCGTCTTCGGCGAGGATCTGCCCGCCACCACCAATGACGAGCGCACTCCCGAACCGGACTCGGGCCAGTCGGGGGATGACTGGTTGCGTTCGCAGGTGCCCCCGCATCACGGCTGAATTCCACTCTCGATTTCGCTGAGCGCACTCACTGCTGAGTGTGCTCACAATCGTATGCGCGCGTATTGCGCGCGGCATTCTCCCCGCTCGGCGGCGGGTCTCACATTTACGCCGATTCATCACGGCATTCGCATGTTTATCAAACTGTTGCCAAATAGTTGCGGATGTGGCTAGAATCTCGTTCGGGTCGATAAATATACGTGTCCAAAGAGTTTGAGCAGACTGCTTGACATTTGCTCATGGGAATTGGATGCGGCGGGCGTCCCTGCTCAGCTTCGGTGGTCGGAGCTGTACGCGAGAGAACCTGATGAGGGAAAGAATGAGCGAGAACCGCACCAGCGGTGTCCGTCGCGCCGTCCGCTTCGCGGGCATCGGCGCTGCCGCCTCCGTGGCGCTCGGTCTGATGTCGACCGGCGCCGCCAATGCCGACACCTTCGTTCCGTTACCGGACGGTCAGAAGGCTGCGCCCAGTGGGACTGTCACCATCACCCGTACGGGTGAGCACGCCCTGATCTCGCCGTCGCTCGCTGCCAATGGCGCGGGTCGCGTCGTGTGGGTCTCGGGTAACGCGGTCGCCGATGTCGCCGAAACTCCGGAGGGCACCGTCGGGCCGAACAACGGCGCCGCCAATCTGCCCGGTTCGAACAACTCCTCAACCCATGGCGCCTCGCACCTCGCCACCGGCTACATCGTCGGTTGCCAGGTCGATATCGCGAGCAATGCGATCTCCGCCGGTGTCTCGGGCGGCGTCAACCTCAGCGGCGGCAGCCTCGGTGCCTCGGTCGGCCTGAACCTCGGCCCGGGTGAGGTCAAGTTCGTCGAGATCGACAGCAAGGACATCCTGAAGGCGGGCCACTACTCGGTCGAGTACCAGGATGCGCAGATCCAGGTCAACGGCTGTGCCGGTTATGCCCAGGCGCGCGCGTACACCGTTGTCGAGGTCATCGGCGACCACTACTCCAAGACCACCCTCTATGGGCAGCCGTTCAGCCTCGGCTGACGTTCGGTCTGAACAGCAAATTCACTACTCGCGTAAGCGAATTCGACCCTAGAGGGATAAACCAATGAACATCCGCAAGACTGTGGTGCGGGCGGCCGGTATCGCCGCCGTCGCCACCGCCGCTCTCGGCCTGTTCTCCACCGGCGCGGCCAATGCCGACACCTTCGTGTCGCTGCCCGGTGGCGAACTCACCAAGACGCTGTCCGACGGCACTGTCGTGACCGTGCGCATGGTCGGTGAATCGGCCAACATCAACCCGTCCATGGGTGCCACTCCGGTGCACCGCAATGCCTGGGTCTCGGGCAGCGCGCAGGTCGAGCTGTCCGGCGCCAACGGCGCCGTCGGCGGCAAGATCTTCCCCGGTTACGTGGTGGGTTGCCAGGTCGACATCTCCGGTGGCGGCGCCACCGGTGGTGCCGACGGCGGCGCCAACTGGGATGGTTCGAGCCCGTCGGCCGGTGCCACCAGCGGTGCCAACCTGACCCTCGGCCCCGGCCAGACGCGCTCTTTCCACGTGCTCGATCTCGAGCAGCCCGATGACTTCGGTGGCGAGGCGCACAAGGTCCGCAATGCGTTCAAGGGCTCGAACGGCTCGGTCACCTGGGCCGACGAGACCATCGGTCTGACCGGTTGCGGCGGTTACGCCCAGGCCCGCTCCTTCGTGAGCGTCGAGGTCGAGACCGACAACGTGATCACCTGGGTGACCCTCTGGGGACAGCCCTTCAGCCTCGGCTGATTCCTCCCGCTCAGCGGAAGCCCAAGGGGCCCGGCGCTTTTTGCGCCGGGCCCCTTTTCGCTATCCATAGCATTCTCGACATACATGCGGGATAGGCGCGGGGCCCTGTGCGGGTGCACTGGATTCCGTTCTCTCACACCTCACAGATCACAGCGGTGATGTAAAGTGCCCAGCGTCGCTACACATTAAGAATTTGTTAGCAGTAACACAGTGGCAACAATGTGGCGACAAACTTACCCGGGGTTCCCCAAGAGCCCTTTTCAACCTCGGTGGTCGAGGTTGACCGTAAGAAACCTGATGAGGGGAAGTATGAGCGAGAACCGCACCCACGGTCTGCGTCGTGGTGCCCGCATTGCGGGTATCGGCGCGGCCGCGGCCGTGGCCATCGGCCTTTTTTCGACTGGTGCTGCTAATGCCGATACCTTCGTACCGTTGCCGGACGGTCAGAAGGCTGCGCCCAGTGGGACTGTCACCATCACCCGTACGGGTGAGCACGCCATCATTTCGCCGTCTCTGGCGGCCAACGGCGCCGGTCGCGTCGTGTGGGTCACCGGCAATGCCGTTGCCGAAATCGCCGAGACGCCCGAAGGCACCGTCGGACCGAACAACGGTCCGGCCAATGGCGACGGGTCCAACAATTCCTCCACCCATGGCGCTTCTCAGCTGAGCACCGGCTACATCGTCGGCTGCCAGGTGAACATCGCCGATAACGCCATCACCGCAGGGCTTTCCGGCGGCATCAGCC
Organism: Nocardia sp. SYP-A9097; assembly: GCF_009649815.1. GTDB lineage: Bacteria > Actinomycetota > Actinomycetes > Mycobacteriales > Mycobacteriaceae > Nocardia. The sequence goes on along the minus strand of NZ_WJIC01000002.1, from coordinate 345,942 downwards.
TCAGCGATGCCTCGGTCGGCGGCTCCATCGGAGTCAACCTCGGCCCAGGTGAGGTCAAGTTCGTCCAGATCGATTACAAGGACGTTCTGAAGCCCGGTACCTACTCGGTCGAGTACCAGGATGCTCAGATTCAGCTCCAGGGTTGCGCGGGCTACGCCCAGGCGCGGGCTTACACCACCGTCGAGATCATCGGCGACCACTACTCCAAGACCACCCTGTACGGCCAGCCGTTCAGCATCGGCTGATAGTGGTCAGACCCCGCCAAATCACTTCTCGCGCAAGCGAATTCAACCCTCGAGGGAAAACTGTAATGAACATCCGTAAGACTGTGGCGCGGGTGGCCGGTGTCGGCGCTGTCGCAACCGCCGCTCTTGGCCTGTTCTCCACCGGCGCTGCCAACGCCGATACCTTCGTCGGCCTGCCGGGCGGCGAACTCACCAAGACCCTCTCCGACGGCACCGTGGTCACGGTCAAGCTGGTCGGCGAATCCGCCAACCTCAGCGGGTCCATGGGCGCTACTCCGTTGCACCGCAATGCCTGGGTTTCGGCATCGGCGCAGGTCGAGCTGTCCGGCGCACCCGGTTTCACCGGCGGCAGCATCTACCCGGGCTATGTGGTCGGCTGCCAGGTGAACATCGCCGGTGGTGACACCAGCGCCGGAGCCACCGGCGGCGCGTCGTGGGACAGTGACGGCAATGTCACCCCGTCCGCGGGCGCGACCACCGGCGGAAACCTGAATCTCGGCCCCGGCCAGGCGAAGTCGTTCTACGTGCTCGATCTCGAGCAGGCCGATGACTTCGGTGGCGAGACCCACAAGGTCCGCAACAAGTTCAAGGGCTCCAGCGGCTCGGTCACCTGGGCGGACGAGACCATCGGCCTGAACGGCTGCGGTGGCTACGCTCAGGCGCGTGCCTTCGTCAGCGTCGAGGTCGAGACCGACAATGTGATCACCTGGGTCACTCTGTGGGGCGCGCCGTTCTCGCTCGGCTGATCTCCATAACGTAAGACGAACGGGCCCGGCGCATTTCGCGCCGGGCCCGTTCGTGTATTTCAGGTGTTCGCCGGAGACTCCCGCATGACTTCAGCTTTCGTGCTTACCGCCGGAACTCCCAATACGGTCTTCGGCGAGCAGATCTCGAATCTGGTGCAGCAGTTCATTATCGGTGAGCGAAGCATCGACATTGCCCCAGCGCTCCTTGGCCTTGGTGGCCGGGATCACCAGGATGAAGTAGAGCAGTGCCGCGATGATGAGGAAGTCCAGCGCGGCGGTGATGATGGGTCCGATGGCGACGAAGGTGGCGGGTTTGCCGGCCACCAATTGGAACCCGAGTCCGAGGTCATTGATGCCACCGAACACCGCGAGCAGTGGATTGATGACGCCATTGCTGAACGCGGTGACAACGGCGACGAATGCGGTGCCGATAATGACCGCGACGGCCAGGTCGACGACATTGCCGCGAAGCAGAAAATCTTTGAAACCCTCGAGCATTGCCGAGAACTCCTCTGCTGAAGGCGGGTGGAGCCTGCGTAATGCGTTATCGGGGATGCTAGTTCACTTCGCGGCCGGGTCAGTGGAACACGACGGTGAGTGCCGTGCGCAGGGAGGCGGCGGCCACGGCGGTGGCGCGCCGGGAATCCAGGGCCACCAGGACTATTCGTTCATCCCGGCCGCGGGAGTTGTCCGCGCCGGGAGTCAGGATGACCGCCGCGTCGGCGGCGAGTAGCCGGGCCGGGCGGCCGCCGCTGCCGGGCTCCTCGGCGGCGACCACGTCGACGCGATCACCCGCGCGCAGGATATCGGCAACGGCATTGTCCGCCAGCCGAATCGGGACTATGCGGGCGTCGGGGGAGTGGGCGGCGACGGCGGCCAGGCGCGGGCCGACAACCCGCAGTTCGGTGAGGATCTCGCCCGGTGCGACCGCGCCGGTGAGGGTCGCCCCGCGCAGTGCGCCGGGTTCGCGAATCGCGCCGTCGGGCAGGTCGGTGGTCTCGCGGGGTGCGGTGCGCAGATCATCGGCGGTGAGGATATGGCCCGGTGCCAGTTCGCGAGTCGCGACCAGCACCTGCGTCTGCCGGTCGTTCGGATCGCCGCGCATCGCGAGTATCGCGGCGAACATCAGTAGCGCCACGGCCGAAATGCGGCGCAGCAGTACACCATCGGCCCGGGGCGGGCGCAGTGCGGTGAATTCGAAGCGGGAACCGCGGCCGAGATCGGCATCGGGGCCGGCTGTGCGCGAACGGATCATGCCGGGCAGCTTATGGCCGTACAGGCGTCAGCCGACCCCCGAAAGTACTGGAAAGGGGTCGGCTGTGGATAACTCCGGGGCTGTGGATATCAGGCGGCGGAGGTGCTGTTCGAGCTGCTCGGAGCGCTCGACGGGGTGCTCGTGCTCGGGGTCGAGCCGGTGCTCGCGCCGTTCGAACCGGAGCCGCTGGAACTCGAACCGCCATCCGAACTGGATGCCGACTTGGCGGGCTCACTGGAGGTGGAGCCATTGCGGCTGTCGGTGCGGTAGAAGCCGCTGCCCTTGAATACGATGCCGACCGAGTTGAAGAGCTTGCGCAGCTTTCCATCGCACCGGTCGCACACGGTGAGTGCGTCATCGGAGAAGGACTGCACGATGTCGAACTTGTTGTCGCACTCGGTGCAGGCGTACGAGTAAGTAGGCATCGGTGAAACCTCTCCACGGTATTCGTCGACTTAGCACTCTACAGATGACAGTGCCAACACTGCCAATCGGGTGTCAATTCCCCGGTCATTCGCCCAGCTCGAGCAGTCCGCCGAAGGGGGTCAGCGCCCATCCCATTCGATGGTCGTGCGACTCCCGCGGCAAATGGCCGACAACCTCATCGTCGCGCACCACCGCGATCAATCGGGCATCGGCCCGACTCGCGCTCAGACTTCGATCGTAATAACCCGCGCCGCGACCCAATCGAGTTCCGCGCCGATCCACCGCCAGCGCCGGAACGAGAATCACCTCGGCCGATCGCAGTGCGCCGGCGATCGGTGTCGAGTCCGGTTCGCGCAGTCCGAATCGCCCGCGTCGCAGGCGTTCCGGGCCTTCGTACTCGGCCCACTCCAGCGGGCCCGGTTCCCCGGTAACCGGCAGCAGTACCCGGACGCCGCCCGCGCGCAGGGCGTCGAGCATGTCCACCGATCCGGGTTCGCCGCCGACCGGCACATAGGCGCACGCCCAGCGCCCGTCGAGTCCGCGCGCCAGTACGGCGGCCTGTTCGGCCAATGCCCGCGCCTCGCGCTCGCGGATCTCCGGTGCGAGTTCCTTGCGCCGCGCGAGTATCTCCGCGCGCCATGCCGCCTTGTCCCGTATACCGGTCACCCGTTCACGATATTGCGCCACCGGACCGAACTCTGTGTGGGTGTGTGGCGCGCAGCACTGTTCGCGGTGGCGGGAGTGGGTATGAAGTGGTGGAAGGGTTGTACGGATGCCCTACGGGTATGGCATCCGGTGCGCGCGGTGCGGCGTTCGGTGCGCTCGGTGCGGCCCGGACGCTTAGGCTCTCGGGGATGTCGGGGCGGTGATCAGGCCGCGCCGGCGCACCAGAGGAGATGGATAGGGTGAGTTCATGACAGCTAATGGCGGCGGAGCCGAGTCGTGCTTCCGCACCGCGGTGGTGCCCGCGGCGGGACTCGGCACGAGGTTCCTGCCCGCGACCAAGACGGTGCCCAAGGAGCTGCTACCGGTGGTCGACACGCCGGGCATCGAATTGGTCGCCGCGGAGGCCGCGGATTCCGGCGCCACCCGGCTGGTAATCGTGACCTCGCCCGGAAAAGACGGCGTGGTAGCGCATTTCGTCGAGGACCTGGTGCTGGAGAGCACCCTGGAGGAGCGCGGCAAGCTCCATCTGCTGGAGAAGGTGCGCAAGGCCCCCGCCCTGCTGGATGTCACCTCGGTGGTACAGGAGGAGCCGCTCGGCCTGGGTCATGCGGTGGCACAGGCGGAGTCGGTGCTCGACGACGACGAGGACGCCATCGCGGTCCTGCTCCCCGATGATCTGGTGCTGCCCAGCGGTGTGCTCTGCGCCATGGCGCGGGTGCGCGAGACCTACGGCGGTTCGGTGCTCTGCGCCATCGACGTGCCCGCGGCGGAGGTCAGCGCGTACGGCGTCTTCGATGTGGAGTCACTGCCCGGGGCGGGCACCGATGTACTCAAGGTCAACGGCATGGTGGAGAAGCCGCCGATCGACCAGGCCCCTTCCACTTTCGCGGCGGCGGGCCGATACCTGTTGGACCGCGCCATCTTCGACGCGCTGCGCCGGATCACCCCGGGCGCGGGTGGCGAATTGCAGTTGACCGACGCCATCGCGCTGCTCATCGCGGAGGGGCATCCCGTTCACGTTGTGGTGCACCGTGGGTCGCGACACGATCTGGGCAACCCGGGCGGCTATCTTCGTGCTGCGGTCGATTTCGCTTTGGAACGTGAGGAATACGGTCCCGCGCTGCGCGAGTGGCTCGAGCAGCGGCTGGGTCCGGGCTGGCTGGGTGATCGCACCGAGCCGCAGCTCACCTCGCACGAGTGACGGATGCCGCTTGACGGGGTGTGGCTAGTGCGCGAGACCAGGGAAGGGCGGCATGCGCTCGGTTGAGGATCAGCAGATCAAGGTGACCGCGGCGGCTGTCGCGCCGCGGCCCGTTCGGGTCGCCATCTCCGAGGCCCAGGGACTGCTGTGTGCCGAGGATGTCGTCACCGAGCGTCCGCTACCCGGTTTCGATCAGGCCGCCATCGACGGCTATGCCGTGCGCAGTGTGGATGTCTCCGGTGCGGGCGCCGATATTCGCGGTGAGGACGGCGAACCGATCGAGCTGTCGCTGCCGGTGGTGGGTGAGGTGGCGGCCGGTTCCCGGCAGCCGATCCGCCTGCAGCCGCGCCAGACCGTGCGGGTGGACACCGGTGCGCCGCTGCCGACCCTCGCGGATGCCGTTCTGCCGCTTGACTTCACCGATGGCGGCCGCGCCCGGGTGAAGGTGTACGAGCCCGTGCGCTCGGGCGATTACGTGCGCCGCATCGGCGATGATGTGCAGCCGGGCGATCTGGCCGTGCGCGCCGGGACGATCATCGGCCCCGCGCAGGTGGGTCTGCTGGCGGCGGTGGGCCGGGACAAGGTGCTGGTGCATCCGCGGCCGCGACTGTCGGTGCTGTCGGTCGGTGGCGAGCTGGTCGATATCGATCGCACCCCCGGGCCGGGCCAGGTCTATGACGTGAACTCCTACGCCCTGGCGGCCGCCGCGCGCGATGCGGGCGCGGATGTGAACCGGGTCGGCATTGTCAGCGGGGATCCCAAACGCCTGCGGGATGTGGTGGAGGGCCAGCTGGTTCGCTCCGAGGTCGTGGTGATCGCGGGTGCGGTGGGCGGCTGGGCGTCCGAGCAGATTCGTGAGGCCCTGGAGGGTCTGGGCGAGTTGGAGATCACCCGGGTCGGTATGCATCCGGGTTCGGTGCAGGGTTTCGGCCTGCTCGGCCGCGATGAGGTGCCGACCTTCCTGCTGCCGTCGAATCCCGTTGGCGCGCTGGTGGTTTTCGAGGTGATGGTGCGGCCGCTGATCCGGATCGCGCTGGGCCGTAGACATCCCATGCGGCGGGTGGTGCGGGCGCGCACGATTCTGCCGATCGCGTCGATTCCGGGGCGGCGCGGTTATCTGCGCGCGCAGCTCATGCGTGATGAGCAGACCGGTGATTACCTGGTGCAGCCGCTCGGCGGGCCGAATGGTGCGTCGTCACATCTGCTGGCCACCATGGCCGAGGCGAACAGCCTCATTGTGATCGACCCGGATGTCACCGAGGTGCGTACCGGTGACGAGGTACGGGTCGCTTTCCTCGCACAGCGAGGGTGAGATCGTGGATATGAGCGTCTTCCGGGCCACCCAGCATCCGGGCTGGCCCGCACATCTGGGTCCGGTACGAGTGGCGGCGGGGCAGGTCACGTTGCGGCCCATACGTTTACGGGACGCGTCGGCGTGGAGCCGGATTCGTACCCGTGATCGGGAGCATCTGGAGAAGTGGGAGCCGACCGGGCGGGGTTCCTGGGAGGCCCGCAATCATGCCGGGAATTGGCCGTCGCTGTGGTCGAGCCTGAAGGCGGAAGCCCGTCGCGGATCGATGATTCCGATGGTGATCGAGGTGAACGGCGCGTTCAGCGGTCAGATCACCATCGGCAATATCGTGCGCGGTGCGTTGCGTTCGGCGTGGATCGGCTACTGGGTTTCCAAGGAGCTCACCGGCCAGGGCGTGGCGACGGCGGCGCTGGCGCTGGGCCTGGATCACTGTTTCGGTGTGGTCGGTCTGCATCGGGTGGAGGCCACGGTGCGGCCGGAAAACCTTGCCAGCCAGGCGGTGCTGCGGAATGTGGGTTTCCGCGAGGAGGGGTTGCTGCGCCGCTATCTGGATGTGGACGGCGCGTGGCGTGACCACCTGCTGGTTGGTATGACGGTGGAGGAAGTCTCAGGGACCGTGGTGGACAAGCTGATTCGCTCGGGACGCGCCGCGCGGGCATGAAATACGGCGCGCCGCACCGACTGACCACGACATCCATACCGGTCGTAACTTGTGTGACTACTGTGGCAGGTGTTGACGGCGCGCCTGCGGGCCATTCCTGAGACACGGAATTAGCCTACGGGCGTCGGTGGTGCGTCCTCGTACGACCGGTAGGTGCTGCGGTGCACGTCGCGAGACGGTGTACGAAGGGAAGCGAGCCAGGCGGGGACGGAGGTGTTGAGCGCGATGCCGAATTCGATCTTGTGGATCGGACTGGTCGTGCTCTGGGTCTTCGTGCTGTTCCCCATGCTCGCAGGCCGCCACCCCCGCATTCGTCAACACACCGACGCCGCCCTGAACACCCGGGTGTTGCATCGCGGCGATACCGAGCGACGCACCAGAAAAGGTCCGGCCACCGGACACGACACCGACCCGGACTACGTGCCGGTTCGCAGGAAGCATCACCACGATGATCCGGAGGATCGGATGACCAGATCGGACGACAGCACTCGAGCTGAATCGGACGACGAGGATTTCGACACCGACCGCGAACGCGATACGGAGAGCGCGGATTCCGCGCGGGGGGAAGCGGTGGTAACGGAGCAGGCCGAGGTCGTGGTCGGCGACGATACCGTGGTCTCGGCGGATGCCGAGACCGTCGAGAGCGAATCCGAGTCCGGCACAGCGGAATCCGAGATCGACGAGCAGACCGAGCATGATGCCGAGACCGGCGCGGGATTCACCGAGGACCGATCCGAAGACGCGCTCGACACGGCGGATGACGCCGACGAGCCACCGGCCCGCAAGCGGTCGCGGGGTGCGGCTCCGCAGCGGGCCCGGGTGCCCGCGCTGCGCGAGGACGACGAATCCGATGAGGACGACCCGGATTTCGTGCCATCGCGGCGCGGTCGCGGCGGCTACGACCCGGAGGCCGATGCGATCGCACGCGCGGCCCGCTACACCTTCCGGCAGCGGGCCGTACTCGGCCTGGTGCTGAGCACTTTGATCTTCGCCGGTGGCGCAGTGGCGATTTCGGCCGCCATGTGGTGGCTGGCCGCACTCTCCGGAGCGGTCCTCGTGGGCTACCTGGCCTATCTGCGCCGCCAGGTGCAGTTGGAGGAGGACATCCGCCGCCGCCGCACCGCGAGGCTGTCCCGCTCGCGTAGCGAGGACGCGGACGACGTCACCGAGGCCGAGCCCGAGCAGGCCCGCCCGGATCGCGAGGAGACCCGCACCCAACTGCGCCGCGCGGTACTCGTGGAACCCGATGACGAGGACCCGCTCTTCGAACATCTCGAATTGTTCGACGCCGCCACCGCGCGCGCCGCTCGCGAACGCGCCGCCGGCCGAGTCCGCCGCGCGGTGGGCGAATAGTCACCCCCGAAAGTCCAATGGGTGCACGGCGATAAGCCGTGCACCCATTTTCGTCTACCCCCGAGAACCAAGCGGCCGGTGTGCACTCATGGTGGGGCAGAGGGCGTTTCGCCGCCATGAGTACACACTCGCGGCAAGGGCTAGTGGGGCATTCGGGTGGCTATCGGGAGCTGTTCCTCGATGAGTTCGGCGAGGGTGCGGAGTTTGGCGGCGAATTCGCGGGCGGCTATCGGATCATCGGTGGAGCCCTTGACCACTTTGGAAGTCAGTGCGGCGAGGCGGGATTCGGCGGTGGTGAATACGTCGGGGGTGTGGGGGGTGTCTTCGGTGAGGTCGCCGCGCAGCCAGGAGCGCAGGCGTTCGACCATCTCGCCCTGGTTGTAGTCGTGGGGGAGGACCGCGACGGCTTCCCGGAGTTTGCCCGCGGTGACCTTCACATCGGCGGCGAGCGTTGTGTATACGGTGAACGCCGCATCCTCGCCGTGCGCCGCCACGATCGGAAGTAGTTCGCGGATCTGGCCTTCGTTGATGGAGGGCGCCACCGGATGTAGTCGGGCCGCCAGTGGCCAGGCGCGAATCAGCTTGTGCGCGTAGGAGCGCTGCATATCCCAGCGCTTCTCCACATAGTCGTCGAAGGTCGCGTGTTCGGCTCGGTACAGGCGGCCGTCGCGCACGATCTGCAGCGCGCGCCCGGCCACCCAGAACGCGACTCGCAGTGCGTCGATGGAGGATTCGCAGAGATCGAGCTGTTCCAATTCGCTCGCATTGAGCGGACCCTCGCCCGCCGCGGGCAGCGGCATGGTGAGCACGCTCGGCGACGCCGTAGCCGCTCCCCGCAACGTACTGCCCACACTCCGCAGGGCCGGATCGATTCCGCGAACCCCGGCCCCGCCCACCCGCTGCACCGGTTTACCGGTGGGCTGCACCGGTTTTCCACCGAGCATCTCCGTCTTGGCGCTGGGTGGCACGGGATTGTCACTGGGCCGCACCGGACTGTCGCTGGGCCGCGATAGCTCGTCGCTGGATTGCACCGACTTGTCGCTGGGCCGCAACAGGTTGTCACTGGACTGCACCGACTTGGCGTTGGTCTCTACCGGCTGTTCGGCGATCTTGCCCGGCTTGGTATTGGGCTGCATGGTATTTCCGCCGGGCGGTGTCGAATCCTTGTCGCGCTGTGGGGATTCGACCGTGTGCGCTGGCGGTTCGGGTGCCGGGCGGGGTGGTTCGGTGCTGGGGGTGATGAACATGGCGGCAGGGGATTTCGCCGTCATGGCGGGCGGCAGGATCATCTCCGTCTCGGTGACGGTTTTGCTCACCTGCGGTGCGGTCGCGGCGGGAGTGACCGTGGTGCTGTGCCATTCGGCGTCTCGCAGTGGTGAGACGGGCGGGGTGTGCTCGGCTTCGTCGGAGAGGGGGTTGCGGGTGGGCGCGGGATGCGTGCCGCCGATGGAGCTCTTGCGTCGTTGCGGGGGCATCAGGCCGGGACCTCCAGGTCTTCAGGGGTGGTCAGGTTTTCGAGGTAGGGGCGCAGTAGTTCCTCGCCGACCCGGTGGTATTCGCCGAGATCCGCGATGGGGTTCTCGGCGCCGTCGCCGACTTCGCCGTCGGCGGCCTCGCGGTACCACTTCCACGCGCTCACATAGGATTCGAAGACGTCGTATCCGGCGTCTTCGAGATTGCCGCGCTGCGAACGGTATTCGGTGGAGACATTGACCCCGTTTTTCATGGTGACGGGGACCTTGGTCATGAGGACGCGCACCCGAATCTGTTTGGCGCTTTCGGCGGCGGCCTCCTCGGCGGCGCGGTAGGTACTGGGAACGCGTTTCACCTCCGACGGGCTCACGCTGGTCACCAGGATCAACTCATCACTCTCGGGGACGGCGGCTTTGAAGATGTCGGCCGATTCACCGCCGGCGTCGACAATGATGACCTCGTATTTCCCGGCATTGTCGGTAATGCAGTCGTTCACGTGCCGGGAGGGGAAGGCGATCAATTCGAAGGGGACTTCGACGTCCTCCTTTCGTAATCGCCGGTACCAGGAGTAGCCGGTCTGACTCAGCGGGTCCGCGTCGATGACGAGTACTCGGAGTCGGCGCACGGTGGCGAAGTAGGAGGCGAGGAAGAAGGCCGAGGTCGTCTTGCCCACGCCGCCTTTCAAATTCCCCAGTGTGACCACCAGTGGTTCGGGAAGTTCGGGTAGCGCAACGGAATCCGTCATGGAGAATCCTCCGTCTCATGGGGAGGGAACTTGTTCGCGACAAGTCTTCCACGGTCGATTGCACGGGCCGTTCATTGCGGAGCGTGTCCAATTGGACACAGTCTTCCGCGCGGAGAAATCCGTCCAAGTTTACGAATCCGTTATGAATAACACGCGTGTCATTCTGTACGCCCTCGCCGAACGGGCGTTCTATGCAATGTGGAACTGCCGCAGTACCGAGATGTTCGTGAACGGAAACCGGATAGCTGAACGCTTGATGGAAGGACCGCATCATGGAAAGTATCGGTGACAGACAGAGGCTTCCCTACCTGCCGCGAATATCGTGGCGGAGCCTGGGCACCGGCATTCTCGCCGCCGCCGGAATCGGTGCGGCACTGCTGTTCGCAGCGGGTGAGGCCGAGGCGACACCGGTAAGCATCCCCGGCATCGGGCAATTCGAGATTGCCGATGAACTCGCCGCCCAGCTCGGAATCCAGCCGCCTGTAGAGGAATTGGCGACGGCGGAGGCTCCGGTTGTGGCGCAGACGATCATCGAGACGCTCGAATTCCGTCCCGTGACGATTCCCGAACGACTTCGGGCCCCGCAGTATTCGGCTCCGAAGTTGCAACTCGCGGTCCCGTCGATTACTTCCCCGGAGCCGATCGCCCCGGTCGCGCCGGACTCCCGGCGGGTGACCGTGACGGGGCTCGGCGATTTCTCCGTTCCGAACAGCCTGCCGCCGCTGGTGGGTATTCCGGGCGTGAGCGATGCCGCCGCCGCACCGGCGCCCGTGCCGGCCGCCATGCCGAACAAGTCGGCCGGCCAGCGCGCGGTGGAGGCGGCCCGGACCAAACTGGGCGCGAGCTACCGCATGGGCGCGGTCGGGCCGGATGCCTTCGACTGCTCGGGTCTGGTGCAGTGGTCGTACCGCGAGGCCGGTGTCGAAGTGCCGCGCACGAGTTATTCGCAGCTGGCGGCGGGCACACCGGTTTCGGTGGACGAGTTGCAGCCGGGTGATCTGGTCTCCTTCTACGGCGGCGGTCACTCCGCGCTGTATGCCGGTGACGGCCAGGTCATTCACGCATCGACTTATGGCCAGGGCGTGAAGCTCTCGCCGATCGACAATATGCCGATCACCGGCGTACGCCGATTCTGAGCGGCAGGATGGTGCGGAGCGAGAGGTGCGAAATGAGTAAAAGGCTATCGATGGTGGCGGCCCGGGCGATGGCCGCGGCGCTTGCGACATTCACCGTAGCGGCGCTGTCGACTTTCACCGCCGGTCCCGCGAATGCCGCCCCGGTCTGTCCGGGTGCGGGTCAGCCGACCTTCGCGGTCGCGAATCCTGGTGGTGCGCTGGAGGGTTTGACGGTCGATCCGGCCGGTCGCGCCTTCACCACCGACCTGGTCACCGGCCGGGTATTCCGGATCGATTTTCCGGGTGCGCCCGCGGTGCCGATCGCCACGGTGCCCAGTGGCGGTGGCGGTGCGTTGGCTTGGACGCCGGACGGCAAACTGCTCGTCGGTTATGGCGCGGATGCGCGGGTGATCTCGGGCGACAGCCGCCGGCAGGCCGGAATTATCGCGGTCGATCCGGATACCGGTGCGGTCGCGCCCTATGCCGTGGGACTCAGCGCGGCGAATGGCATGGCCGTGTCGCATGACGGAATCGTCTATGCCACCAATGATTTCGCCGATCTGATCGGCCGGGTATATCCGAATGACGTGGTGCAGGCCGATTGGGGCAGTCTCCCGAGTGCGAACGGTGCGGTGCTCAGTAGCGACGACCGCTACCTGTATGTCTCGCGGACTTTCGTCAATCCCGGCGTGACCCGTATTCCGACCGATGCCCCCTGGGCTCCGCAGTCGCTGGTGGATCTCGGTGGCGGTGATGTGTTCGACGCCCCCGACGGTCTGACGCTGGATTCGCTGAATCGCCCGGTGGTTCCGATGAATCCGTCCGGTCAGGTGGTGCGCGTGGATGGGCCGAACCAGTTCTGTGTTCTCGGCTTCGGCAATAATCTGACCAGCGTGGTGAGCTATGGCCGCGGCGATCGGGGTTTCTCGGCGGGCCGGCTGTTCGGTGCGACGTTCACCGGTGTGGTCTACGAGATTCCCGGCGGCTTCGACCCGAACGCCCACACTGCCGCACCGTGATTCGCTCGGTTCGCATTGTTCATGGTGCGGCGAACGCTACGTTGCGTTCGCACGCCCGGCGATCGCGAATTGCATTTGAAAAGTGGCTTATTCCAAGTTAATTCGCTGTTTCCTCGCTCAGTGATGTTGCAGCCTAATGCGATTGGGTTGGCGTTATGTTGCAATAGAATCCGATGAGGGAGGTGGGGCCGATGCCCGGAGGGCGGCTCACGCCGGAGGATCGGCGGCGGATTGCATTGGGTTTGACGCAGGGGCTCGGGTATGCGGAGATCGCGCGCCGGCTGGGCCGTCCCACGTCGACGGTGAGCCGGGAGGTGACCCGTAATGGTGGTCCCGGCCGCTATCGGGCGGATCTCGCGCATGCCGCGACGGTGGTGCGTTCGCGGCGGCGCTCGCCGCGCCCCAAGCGGGTCGAAAAGCCCGCGGGCGCGGATGAATTCGGGCGGCTGCCGGAGGTGGTCGGCGTATTCAGCGCGCAGTTCGCGGAGCTGTTCGCGCGGACCGGGGTGCCGAAAATGGCGGCGGCGGTGCTGGCTCGGCTCTATGCCGCCGATTCGGGCAGTGTCACCGCGGGTGAGCTGGTGCGGCATCTGCGGGTGAGCCCGGCGACGGTTTCGGCGGCCGTCGGATATCTGGAGGGGCAGGGGCTGATTCATCGCGAGCGGGATGCGGGTACTCGCCGGGATCGGTATTTCCTCGACGAATCCGCTTGGTATCGCGCCACTCTCGCGGGTGCGCGGGCCAATGAGCTGCTCGCCGCCAAGGCGCGGGACGGTGCGGGGACGCTGGGCGCGGAAACCCCTGCGGGGCAACGGTTGCTGGGGATGAGTGAGTACCTGGAGAAGGTCGGCTTGGATATGGTGCGTTCCGCCGAGCGCTGGCGGGCGCAGTTGGGAGAACGGCGGGAGTAGGCGCACCTCGGGTGTAGACATACATACGGTATGTATGTAAAAGTGGTCGGGTACCCACGGGCATTGGAGCAACGATGGCAACAAGCACATCCCTCGGCCGTACCCACGAGGTGGATCTCCCCGGCGGCCGCATCAGGTACCACGACACCGGCGAGGGGCCGCCGGTCGTCTTCATCCACGGACTACTGGTCAATGCCGATCTCTGGCGCAAGGTGGTGCCGCGGATCGCGGCGGCGGGTTACCGCTGCCTGGCCCCCGATCTGCCCCTCGGCTCGCACGAAATCCCGGTTCCCGCAGCGGATCTCACCCCACCCGGACTGGCCGATCTGATCGCCGCCTTCCTGGAGCGACTGGATCTGCGCGATGTCACCCTGGTCGCCAATGACACCGGTGGTGCGATCACCCAGGTGTTGCTGACCCGCGATCGATCCCGCATCGGGCGCGTGGTGCTGGCCTCGGTGGACAGCTACGAGGGTTTCCTGCCGCAGCCCTTCACCCCGCTGACCTGGCTGGCCCGCATCCCCGGTTCGGTCCGCCCGCTGGTCGAGTCCATGCGGATTCGGGCCCTGCATCGACTGCCCATCGCCTTCGGGCTCGTCACCAAACGGCCGGTGCCGCCGGAGATCGCCGATTCCTATCTGCTGCCGAGCCGCCGCTCCGGGGCTATTCGCAAGGACCTGCGGCGGGTATTGAAAACCCTGCACCGTCGCTACACGCTGGAGGCCGCGAAGCATTTCGGCGCGGTGGATATCCCGGTATTGCTGGCCTGGGCGCGCGAGGATCGCCTGTTTCCCGTCTCCTTCGCCGAGCGGCTGGCCCGTGATCTGCCCGATGCGACCTTGACGCTCATCGACGATTCGTACACCTTCCTCCCCGAAGATCAGCCCGAGTTGCTCAGCACCGCGATCCTGGAGTTCACTCGGCTGCATGCCACGCCGTAGCCAGGAGGACCGCTCGCGCACCACCAGGGCCGCGCTCGAGGACGCCGGACGCCGGTTGTTCGTCGAGCGCGGTTTCGCCAGAACCTCCGCGCAGGATCTGGTGGCCGCCGCCGGCGTCACCCGCGGCGCCCTGCATCACCATTACGGCGATAAGCGCGGCCTGTTCCTGGTGGTGCTCGAGCAGGTCGAGGTGGAATCCTCCGCCGAGATCGAAAGCGCCATAGCGGCAGCCGATTCCGATGACCTACTGGCCGGCATGGCCGTCGGCCTGGCCACCTTTCTGGAGATCTGCCGCCGCCCCGCCATGCTCCAGGTGGTCCTCACCGACGCCCCAACCGTGCTGGGCTGGCAGGCTTTTCGCGAATTCGAGGCCCAGCACGGCCTCGGCCTGATCACCGCCCTGCTCGAACGCGGCCGCGAAGCCGGTCTGATCTCCGACGCCCCCATCCCCATGCTCGCCCAATTACTGGTGAGTGCCCTCAGTGAGGCGGCACTCATGGTCGCCAATGCCGCCGACCCCGACCTCGCCCGAGCCCAGGCCCAGCAATCGATCATGCTGCTGCTCGCGGGCATCCTGCGCACCTGAGTGCAGAGCGAAATAGGCTGTGCCGGTTGATAATCGGGAGCCAGGTCAAACCACGAGCTTGGCTACCTCACGCTGGAATCCGGCGGTGAGAGCGCGGCGTTCGGTGTCGTCGATCCAGGCCGCGTCCAGGGTGGCGAGCGCGGCGCGCCGCGCGTCGTCCCGGGTCCAGCCGAGATCGGTTGCCGCTCACCTACTGCCTGCTGGCGCGTAAAGCCGTTGCCGCCGAACAGAATTGACAAGGAACTTATCTCCCTGGCCTTCTTCCATGAATTGAGCGTCGACGCCCGCGTCGAGACTCTGGCACCCCCGCACGGCGGCGGTACCTCGTACCCACCGGTCATTGCCGGCGCGTATGTCCAGGAGAAGCTCGACTCGGTAATTCTGATCCCGGGCTGGCCGCGCACATCGGTGATCGCGGTCGCGGTGGAATTGATCACCGCGGCCGCATCATTCGCAATCCGTCACGGTGGTGGTGACCCCGAGGGGGTTCCGGGGAAGGGGTGCACGGCGATTCCCGGGAATCGGCGATGAATACGATCCACATATCGGCGTACCGAGGCGAGTTCGGCATCGAGGGATCGGCGGACATCGATGGTGGCGGCACCCTGTAATCGGCGGGCCAGGGTCACGGCGTGTTTTTCCA
The DNA here is from genome assembly GCF_009649815.1 of Nocardia sp. SYP-A9097. GTDB lineage: Bacteria > Actinomycetota > Actinomycetes > Mycobacteriales > Mycobacteriaceae > Nocardia. The sequence goes on along the minus strand of NZ_WJIC01000002.1, from coordinate 330,644 downwards.
GCTCGGCCAGGAAGACCCGTGCCTGGGCTGATTCGGAATCCTCGGCACTGTCGTAACTATCGAACATCGGCTACTCGGATCATGCGGTTCGGGTGCGTCTTCCGGCGGCGCGACCCTCCGGTCTGCATATCGCGGAAGTATTCCACGTGGCTTCGCTGTCTGCGGCCCGAATGGTTTGCGATCGTGCGACATTCGCGAATCGATTCGGCAGTGGTGCCGATCGGCGAGCTCGGATCGCAGCGTTTCGCTCCATCCGTTTGCCAATTATTGCCTGATCGCGGGGTCGCTGGTCTCGCGTACTTCACCCGCGCGGGGTGACAATTCAGCATGGCTTCCGAGCAGTCCTTCACGCGTTTCGTCGCTCTGGGCGACAGTCAGACCGAAGGCGTCGGCGATCCCGACGGGAGCGGGGGGCTGCGCGGCTGGGCGGATCGGTTCGCGGGCAAGCTGGCCGCGGCGAATCCGGGTGTGCTCTATGCCAATCTGGCCATTCGCGGCCGTCGTACCGCCCGTATTCGCGCCGAGCAGCTGGAGGCGGCGCTGGCGCTGCGCCCGGATCTGGTGGCGCTCATCGCGGGTATGAACGATCTCATCCGGCCGCGTTTCGATCAGGCCGGCACGCTCGCCGATATCGAGGCCATGCTGGCTGCGCTGACCGAGGCCGGGGCCCGGGTAGTCTCGTTCACCTTCCCCGATATCGGTAGTGTCGCGCCGTTCGTTCGCCCGCTGTCCGGGCGGGTGCGCGCCATGAATGCCGAAATGCGGGTGCTGGCAGCGAAATACGATGTCACGCTGGTGGACTTCGAGCCCGTCAGTACGACCACCGATCGGCGGGCGTGGGCGGAGGATCGGCTGCATCTGAGTCCACTCGGGCATGAGATCGTGGCCCAGGCCGTCGCCGACTCCCTGGCGATTCCCGGCGCGGACGCGTCCTGGCGCGACCCGCTGCCGCCGCTGCTGTCGCAACAGCAGCCATTGGAGCGGGTCGCGACCGAATTACGCTGGGTCGCCGATCATTTCGTGCCCTGGGTGGGCCGCCGGGTGCGCGGCCGCTCCTCGGGTGACTTCGTACTGCCCAAGCGCCCGCAGCTGACCACCGTGAGTCAGTTCACCTGACGGCCGTCTGCATACCAATATTGCTGGCGCAGTTCACGTTTGAGAATCTTGCCGGCCCCGGAGACCGGTAGCGCGTCCACCACGTCGATGGTGCGCGGCGCCTTGTACCCGGCGATGCGGGATTTGGTGTGCTCGCGAATCTCCTCGGCGTTCACCTGCTGCCCGGGCTGGCAGACGATGACAGCGTGCACCCGCTCGCCCCAATCCTGGTCCGGCACACCGATAACCGCGCACGCGGCCACGGCGGGGTGCGCGGCAATGGCATTCTCGACCTCGGTGGAGTACACGTTCTCGCCGCCGCTCACGATCATGTCCTTGAGGCGGTCCACGATGTAGATGTACCCGTCCTCATCCATGTATCCGCCGTCGCCGGTGTGCATCCAACCGTCACGCACGGCAGCGGCGGTGTCCTCGGGCCGGTTCCAATAACCGAGCATGACATGCCCACCGCCGACCACGATTTCGCCGACCGTCCCGCGCGGCACCTCGATTCCGTCGGCGTCGACAATGCGTACCTCGCTGTGCGGCATGGCGCGGCCCGCCGAACGTAGCCGTCCCGCAATATGATCCGCCGGACTGAGCAGTGTGGCGATCGGTGACAGCTCGGTCATGCCGTACGCCTGCACGAAACCCGCACCGCTGAAAGCCTTCATGGCCCGTTCCAGAACCGCGGCCGAAATCGGTGACGCACCGTACATGACGTGCCGCACGCTGGAGAGATCGTGTTCGGCGGCGGCCGGATGATCGACCAGCAGCTGAATCATGACCGGTACCAATACGGTTCCGGTTACCCCGTGCTTTTCGATGGCGGTCATGGTGGCCACCGGATCGAAGGACGGAATCATCACCTGCGTACCGCCCAGCAGCACGGTGCCGTACCAGCCCGCGAGATCGGCCAGGTGGAACATGGGCGCGGCGTGCAGGAACCGCACGCCGGACTCGAACAGGTGACCGCTGGCGACACTGCCCAGCGCCGAGGCGGCCAGATTCGCGTGACTGAGCATGACGCCCTTGGGGAATCCGGTGGTGCCGCCGGTGTAGAACACTCCGGCCAGTTCCGTGCCGCCGCGCCGGGCATCCTCGATCGGCTTGGCGCCCGCGATCAGGCCCTCATACGAGAGCGCGCCCTCGGGGGTGGGTCCGTCACCGCAGTGGATGACCGTGGTCAGTTCCGGATGCTCCTGCCGCAGTGTGGGCAGCATGGCCGCGAAGGCATCGTCCACCAGCAGTACCGCGGTGCCGGAGTCGCGCAGCGAATACGCGATCTCGGCCGGGCTCCAGCGAATATTGACCGGGTTCAGCACCGCGTTCGCCCACGGCACCGCGAGCAGATATTCGTGATAGCGATCCGAGTTCAGTCCCAGCATGCCCACCCGGTCGCCGTCGCCGACACCCAGTTCGCGCAGTGCGCCGGCCAGCCGGGCGATCCGGTCCCGGCCCTCGCGGAAGGTCCGGGTGCGGTCGCCGAAGATGGTCATGGCGGCGTCGGGGGTCTGTTGCGCGGCGCGGTGCAGGCCCTGGGTCAGATACATGGTGATCCTCTGTCGAACGTCGGTGTCGGACGTCACAAGTATTTGCGCATGGATGTGACCGGGGCCATGGAGCGGGCCCCCGAGTATGGCCGCCGCGGTTTGTTGGTTTTTCCAAAGCCCGGCCGTAACCTCGAATCCGATGACCGATTTCCGCGAGGCAGCGAAGCCGACCGCCAGGCGGCGGGTGCTGACGCGCGTACAGGAGCACGCGCCGGAGTTGGGCGATCGAATCGTGGCGCGAGCGCGGGCGGAGATGCCGGGCTATATGGCGCTGTCCGGTGCGGAGATCGCACGCATGACCGTGGCCATCGTCGACCGTTTGCTGGCTGCGCTGCGCGATGCCCGCGCCCTCACCGCCGCAGATCTGGCCGCGCTTCGCGAGTTCGGCGAAGTGCGTGCGCGACAAGGGGTTTCACTCTCCGACGTGCAGAATGGCTGGCGCATCGCGATCCGCGAGATACTGGACGATCTCACCGCCTCTGCCCGCACCGCCCGGATCGCCGATCGCATTCTGCTGGCCCTGATCAACGATCTGCTCGACATTGTCGACCAGGCCACCCAGGCGTTCAGTGGCGGTCATCGGGATGTGGAGATCGAACTGGCCCGGCACGATCAGCAACTGCGTGCGGAATTCGCCCGCGGCCTATTGCTGGGCGGGCTCGGACCCGGCGATATCCGGATTCAGGCGCAGCGCTACGGCCTCGACCCGGAGGGCGAGTTCCGGGCCTTCCGGGCGCGCGGCGACGATCCGCTCGCCACCGCCGATCTCCGTGGACTGCTCCGCCCCGGCATCACATCGCCGCGGATATTCCCGACCGCAATGGACGGCGATACAGCCGGATTCGTCTGCGGCACAGGAACTATCGAGACCGCGGGCACTATCGGCCTCGGCCCGGCGACCCGGCTGGCTGACCTACCGCGCTCCTTCCGTATGGCCAGCCGCATGCTCGCCACCGCCCACCGCTACGCCCTCACCGGCTCCGCCGACCTGGACCGGCTGGGTCTGCTCCCCGCCATAGTTGCCGACATTGACCTGGGTGACGAACTGGCCCGCCGCTACCTCGACCCGCTCGGCACCGGCGAGCAGGCGGGAATCGTCATCGACACGGTGGAGCACTACCTGAATGCCGGTCTGCGCATCGAGGCCACCGCCGAGCGACTCATAGTGCACCAGAACACCGTTCGCTATCGCCTCGCTCGATTCGAGGAGCTCACCGGCACCGACCTGCGGGCGCCGTACAGCGCCATGCGCGTCTGGTGGGCCATCCGGCATCGCAAGGTGAACCCGGCCGACTGAATTTCAATCACTGATTGAAACGGGGATTGAATCGTGTTCTACTGAGCGCGTGGTGCGAGTGAACGATGATCAGTCCACACGGGAGAAGTTGATGACCGTGGCGGAGCGGCTGCTGCTGGAGTCCGGGTATGACGCGGTCTCGGTGCGAGCGGTCAATGCGGCGGCGGGGATGAATCCGGCGTCGGTGCACTATCACTTCGGGTCGAAGGAGGCCCTCGTCGCGGCGCTGCTGGAGGCGCGGCTCGGGCCGATCTGGCGGGCGCGGCTGGATACGGCGCTGGCGCGGCGACGGGACGGGTGGGTGCCCTCCATTACCGAGTTGATCGATGAGGTGGTGGACCCGCTCGCGGAATTGGCGGCCGATCCGGTGGGCCGGCTGCGACTGAATCTGCTGGCGCGGGTGGTGCTCGGTGGCCGCGAACAGGCTTGGAGCGCACAGTGGTTCGCGATCGACCCGTGGGTGGAGCTACTGCTCGCGGTACGGCCCGAGCTGTCCGAACGGGAGGCCGCCGGACGCTGGGGACTGGCCTTCACCCTCATTCTCGAGTATTTCGGCGACCCGCTCTCCGCGACGCCGCGCGACCGGCGCATTCCGGTCCGAACCCTGAAATCCTTTGTAGCGGCAGGACTTGTACAACAATGACCGAGATTTTCGCACCGGCCCGGCTGGGCCCGATAACGCTGCCGAATCGAATCATCAAGGCCGCCACCTTCGAAGGCGCCACCCCGGACGCCCTGGTCACCGATGACCTCATCGATTTCCATGTCCGCCATGCCGCCGGGGGAGTGGGCATGACCACCGTCGCCTACTGCGCGGTGCTGCCGGAGGGCCGCACCGACCGGCATCAGATCTGGATGCGCCCCGAGGCCGTACCGGGCCTGCGCCGCCTCACCGATGCCGTACACGCGGCGGGTGCGGCGGTCGCCGCCCAGCTCGGACATGCCGGACCGGTCGCCAATGCGGCCTCGAACCGGCTGCCGGCCATTGCGCCACACCGGATTCCGAGCCCGCTCGGTATGCGCATGATGCGCCGCGCCGATCAGGCCGAACTGGATCGCGTGGTGGCCGCGCACGCCCGCGCCGCCACCCTGGCCATCGAGTCCGGATTCGACTCCGTCGAAATACATTTCGGCCACAACTATCTGGTGAGCTCATTCCTGAGCCCGTTCCTGAATCGTCGCCGCGACCAGTACGGCGGCTCCACCCGCAATCGTGCGCGCCTGGCCTTGGATGTCGCTCGCGCGGTCCGCGAAGCCGTCGGCGATCGCATTGCCGTGACCGCCAAGCTGAGCATGGATGACGGTGTGCCGGGCGGCTTCTGGCTGGACGAGTCCATTCAGGTGGCGCAGTGGCTGGCCGCCGAGGGCAGCGTGGACGCCCTCGAACTCACCGCGGGCAGCTCCCTGCTCAATCCAATGTATCTCTTCACGGGTGATGCTCCCCGTCGCGAATTCGCCGCCGCCTTCCCGCCGCCGATGAGTTGGGGAATGCGGTTGGCGGGCTCGAAGTTCCTGCGCGAGTACCCATTTCAAGAGGCATACCTGCTGGACCGGGCCCGCCAGTTCCGGGCCGAGGTGGATCTCCCGCTCATTCTGCTCGGCGGGATCACCCGCCGCGAGACCATCGAAAACGCTCTCGCGGAAGGCTTTTCGTTCGTAGCCATGGCTCGCGCGCTACTGCGCGAACCCGATCTGCCGAATCGGATGCGCGCCGACGCGGCCACCCCCTCGCTGTGCGTGCACTGCAATAAATGTATGCCGACCATCTACTCCGGTACCCGCTGCGTACTGGTGCCGACCAGTTGAGCGGTCAACCGACCGCGGGGGCGGCGATGAAGTCGCGCAGTAGTGCGCCGGTGGCGTCCGGATCTTCGAACATGGGCGTATGGCCGACCTCGAGCATGACCACACGCACCCGCGGGACGCGGCGATAGTCCTCGAATGAGGTCGGCTGCCAGCGCTTGTCCTGCGATCCGTAGATCACCAGCGTCGGCACGCCGAGATCGGCCAGCCGATCGGGTATGGCGCGTGCGGTCAGATAGTTCTCCGAGGCGGCGGCCGCCCCGGTGAAGCTGCGATAGGTCATGCCCCGCACATCGGCGACGATCTGCGCAGGCACCTGCACGTCACGGGTGAACGCGCTGCTCAGGGCTTCGCGAATTATCCCGTCGGTGCGCAGTTGCCAGGCCAGTTCCCCGATTCCCGGTGTGAAGAGCAGGCGGCCGGTCGGCCCCTCGCCGATCTCGGCGGCCATGCTCGGGCCGGTGTCTATCAGCGTGAGGGCCGTGACCAGATCGCGGCGCTGTTCGGCCAGGGCGGTCGCGGCGTAACCGCCGCTGGAGTGCCCGATGATGACCGCGTGCCGGATGCCGAGCTGATCCAAGATGGCTCCGACCCGATTGGCCTGCGCCGAAATCGCATACCCGTCAGCGGGTTTCGCCGATGCGCCGTGTCCGAGCAGATCCACCCGCACCACATGGGAATCGCGCAGTGCGGGCATGATCGGATCCCACCAGGCGGTCGACCCGCCCAGACCGTGCAGCAGCACCACGGCGGGCGCGTTCGCCGGACCGCTCTCCACCACGTGCATATCGCCGTCGGGCAGTCGCATGATCTGCTCGCCGGAGGCGGTTTCGGTATCGGCGGAGACGGACACCGCGTTCACCGTGAGCGCGGCGGTCAGCAGTGCTATTCCCGCGAGTGCGATCCGCCGGCGGCGCCGCCAGCGGCTCGGGGTTGCTTGAATCTCGTTGTCATCCATGCCATCACCCTCCCCGCGACCGATACCGCGCGTCTTGGAGAAATGTCAGCCTGCCCCGAAAACGACAGGACCGCAGACCTTGTGGGTCTGCGGTCCTTTCAGGGAACAACTATCAGATGTCGAACCGGTCCAGGTTCATGACCTTGTCCCACGCCTTGACGAAGTCCTGCGCGAACTTCTCCTTGGCGTCATCGGTGGCGTAAACCTCTGCGAGAGCACGCAACTGGGAGTTGGAGCCGAAGACCAGATCCACCCGGCTCCCGGTCCACTTGGCCGCGCCGGTGGCGCGGTCCTTGCCCTCGAAGGTCTCCGCATCGGTGGAGGTGGGCTTCCACTCCGTGGCCATATCGAGCAGGTTCACGAAGAAATCGTTGGTCAGCGTGCCCTGGGTGGCGGTGAGAACACCCAGCGACGACTGGTTGTAATTCACGCCGAGAGCACGCAAACCGCCGACCAGCACGGTCATTTCGGGTGCGCTCAGGGTGAGCAGGTTCGCCTTGTCGAGCAGCAGGTATTCCGCCGGGAGGCGGCTGCCCTTGGCGACATAGTTGCGGAAGCCGTCCGCGCCCGGCTCCAGCGCCGAGAACGACTCCACATCGGTCTGCTCCTGGGTGGCATCGGTGCGGCCCGGGGTGAAAGGCACCTCGATATCGAACCCGGCGGCCTTCGCGGCCTGTTCGACCGCGGCCACGCCGCCCAGCACCACCAGGTCGGCGAACGAAACCTGAACGCCGCCAGCGGAATTGAAGGACTGCTGGACGCCTTCGAGCGCCCGGATGACCTGTGCCAGCTCGTCCGGGTTGTTGACCTCCCAGCCGCTCTGCGGGGCCAGCCGGATACGGCCGCCGTTGGCGCCACCGCGCTTGTCGCTGCCGCGGAACGACGAGGCCGCCGCCCACGCGGTCGAAACCAGCTGCGGCACAGTCGGACCCGACGCCAGGATCTGCGTCTTGAGCGCCGCGATATCGGCCGCGCCGATCACCTGCGCCGGGGCCGCCGGAACCGGGTCCTGCCAGAGCAGCACCTCGGACGGGACCTCGGGGCCGAGGTAGCGCGTGATCGGACCCATATCGCGGTGGATCAGCTTGTACCAGGCCTTGGCGAATTCATCCGCCAGCTCCTGCGGGTCGGCCAGCCAGCGGCGGGTGATCTGCTCGTAGATCGGATCGACGCGCAGCGACAGGTCGGTGGTCAGCATAGTCGGCAGCTGCTTCTTCGACGCGTCGAAGGCATTGGGAATGATCGCCTCGGCGTCCTTGGCGACCCACTGGTTGGCGCCGGCGGGGGACTTGGTCAGCTCCCACTCGTAGCCGTACAGGGTCTCCAGGAAGCTGTTGTCCCACTTGGTCGGGGTCGGCGTCCAAGTGACCTCGATACCGCTGGTGATGGCGTCCTTGCCGACACCGGTGCCGAACGAGCTCTTCCAGCCCAGGCCCTGCTCCTCGAGCGGGGCGGCCTCGGGCTCGGGGCCGACCAGGTCGGCATCGCCGGCGCCGTGCGTCTTGCCGAAGGTGTGGCCGCCGACGATGAGCGCCGCGGTCTCCACATCGTTCATGGCCATGCGACGGAAGGTCTCGCGAATGTCGACCGCGGCCAGCTGCGGATCCGGATTGCCGTTGGGGCCTTCCGGATTCACGTAGATCAGGCCCATTTGCACTGCGGCGAGGGGGTTTTCGAGGTCGCGCTTACCGGTGTAGCGTTCGTCGCCGAGCCAGGTGTGCTCGGGACCCCAGTAGACGTCCTCTTCGGGCTCCCACTGGTCGACGCGGCCGCCGCCGAAGCCGAAGGTGTCGAAGCCCATGTCCTCGAGCGCCACATTGCCGGCGTAGACGATGAGGTCGGCCCAGGACAGCTTGCGGCCGTACTTCTGCTTGACCGGCCACAGCAGGCGGCGCGCCTTGTCCAGGCTGGCATTGTCGGGCCAGCTGTTCAGCGGTGCGAAACGCTGCATGCCCGCACCGGCTCCTCCGCGACCGTCATTGATGCGGTAGGTGCCCGCGGCATGCCAGGCCATCCGGATGAAGAGCGGGCCGTAATGCCCGAAGTCGGCGGGCCACCAGTCCTGCGAGGTGGTCATGACCTCGACGATGTCGGCCTTGACCGCGGCCAGATCGAGGGTCTTGAACTCCGCGGCGTAATCGAAATCCGCGCCCATGGGGTTGGCCACGGCCGGATTCTTCTGCAGGATCTTCAGATTCAGCTGGTTGGGCCACCAGTCACGATTACTGCCGCCTTCGGCCGGGGCCTTGAGGCGACTGGATGCGACCGGGCAACCGGCTGCGGGTTCGGTATTGGCCTCACCGATGGGCGGATGTTCCTGTGCCACGGGGCAATTCCTTTCGGGAGTGGGATGGGACTGTGATCACGGTTGGGACGGCTGGGATGCCGTCGCCTGGGCTGCGGTGCAGTCGGGGCACAGGCCCCAGTAGATGACCTCGGCCTCGTCCAGGACGAAGCCGTTGCCGTCCGCTGGAGCCAGGCAGGGTGCCTCGCCGACGGCGCAGTCGATATCGGCGATGACGCCGCAGGACCGGCACACGACATGGTGATGGTTGTCGCCCACGCGGGTCTCGTACCGCGCCACCGTGCCCATGGGCTGGATGCGGCGCAGCAGACCGGCATCGGTCAGTGCGCGCAGCACGTCGTAGACGGCCTGGTGGGAGACGGTGCCGAGGGTGTCGCGTACGCGGCGCAGAATCGAATCGGTATCGGAGTGGGGATGGGCGTGCACAGCGGAGAGCACCGCGACACGCGGCGCCGTCACCCGAAGGTCGGCCCCGCGAAGCATGCGCCCGAAATCAGCTGCTGTGGACACGTTCCGAAGTATGACTCATTCCAGTCTTGATGGGAACGAATTCGGATAAAATGGGTCTGGAGCGGGGGATCCTCGAAGCCGCTCACGCGGCGGGCGGGACCGGGTGCCCGCGTGACCGGCGAAAACAACCCCCGGTGAGCAGTGTCTCCACCCGCGATCAGCGGATTCGGCTACCGTGGAGGGCGGTCGCGATCGGCGGCCCACTGGACGATCGAAACCGTACCCAGGCAGCGACAAGACGGTATTTCCTCGAAGGGATACTTGTCATGGCTTGGCTGATTCTCGCGATCTCCGGACTCCTCGAAGCCGTCTGGGCGACCGCGCTCGGCAAATCCGAGGGTTTCAGCAAACTCGTTCCGACCGCCGTCTTCGGCGTCGCCCTGGTCATGTCCATGGGCGGCCTCGCCTACGCCATGCGCACCCTCCCCATCGGCACCTCATACGCGGTATGGGTCGGCATCGGCGCGGTCCTGACCGTCGTCTACGCGATGCTCACCGGCGATGAGACCGCCTCACTGGTGAAGATCGCACTGCTGGTGTTGATCGTCGGCGGCGTAGTCGGGCTCAAACTCGCGCACTGATCCAGTACCGGCTAGGCCGGTTCGGCTCCGGCGCGGCTGATCAGTTCGCCCACGACGACGCGGTCACCACCATCGGACTTGGCTTGGTACATGGCCGAATCGGCGCATTGCACGAGTTCCTCGGGTGTGGGCCGGGTGGTGGTTTCGGCTGGATCGAAGACGGCGATGCCGATGCTGATCGTCACCGGGATGATGTGATCGGCCGCGACGGCCTGCCGGAACGATTCGGCTGCGGCTTGGGCCTGCGTGACCGACAATCGGCCGACCACGGTGAACTCCTCACCCCCGGATCGGGACACGATCAGGTCCGGGGTGGAGCAGGATTGCAGGACCCGAGCGAGCCGTACACCCGATCCGAATCCTGTAGACAACACGCGGTGATTCCGACATCCGCCGCAGCGAACAGCGTCAGCGATTCGGTCGTACTCGGCCACGGCAGGAGCCACCAGCGCAGCGCCCACAGCAGTGCGCCGGCAATGACAATCCCGAACACCGCCAAACCGAATCGATCGGCGGGCCCCGCGTCGGACAGCGCCGTCGTGACCCCGATTATGGCCAGCAGAATCCCACCCGACCCGATGACCCAGCGCTGCCATCGCAGCACCGAATGCGATGCCAGCACATGCGTCAGCCAATGGTGATCGGCCGGTTCCCGCCACCACGATTTCACCAGATCAGCGCTGCTACCCATGGGCCCCGTTCGGCATCGGCAAACGAATCGGCATACCCCGCAACTTCCCGACCAGTGTAGGTGTGAAATTCGCACAATGCGGGAGCCGGGTCTGCCGGTGTCCGAGCGACGATTTTTCCGGCCCGATGCCGTCTAACCAGAGAGAGAAACAATTCTCGAGGAGAGGACGCGCCCGTGACCGACCTGAAGGCCCAAGCTCAAACCCTGCGTGAGCTGCACACCGGAGAAATGCTGGTGCTACCCAATGTGTGGGATGCCGCCAGCGCCGAGATCGTCGCCGAGGCCGGATTCCCGGTAATCGCCACCGCCAGCAATGCCATCTCCGCCATGCTCGGCTACCCCGACGGCGAAGGCGCGCCCTGGCGGGAAATGTTCGCCGCCGCCGGCCGGATAGCCCGCGCGGTCACCCTCCCGGTAACCGTCGACGCCGAAGCCGGATACGGCCTGCCGCCCGCCGAACTGGTGGACCGTCTGCTCGAACTCGGCGCGGTCGGCTGCAATCTGGAGGACACCGACCATCGCGCGGGCGGCCTCACCGACGCGCAAGCCCACGCCGACTGGCTGGCGGCCGTCCGCGCCGCCGCCGACGACACCGGAATCCCCCTGGTAATCAACGCCCGCATAGACGTCTTCCTGCCTTCCAGTCAGATCCAGGCGGACGCCCGCCTCCCGGAAGCCATCCGCCGCGGCCACCTCTATCAAGCCGCCGGAGCCGACTGCCTGTACCCAATAGCGTTGCGAGACAAGCAATCCCTGACCACCCTGATCACCGATCTCCCTGCCCCCATCAACGCCAACACCAGCGAATCTCTCGACCTCCCCGCCCTCCGCACCCTCGGCGCGGCCCGAGTCTCCTACGGTCCCCAGCTGTACCGAGCGGCTCTGGCTACCCTGAAAACCACTCTCCCCAAACTCCATCCCTGACCCCGTCTCCGAGGAGGGCCGGATGCTCCCAGTGATCTACTCGATGGGCGTGTCACTGGACGGTTTCATCGCCGGCCCCGACGGCAACATCAACTGGACCGCCCCCGACCCAGACCTCTTCCGCTTCCACATCGAGCAAACCCGCCAAGTCACCACCACCAATTCGTCTACCCCATAATCCTGGGCGCCGGCACCCCTACTTCCCCCCCCACTCACCCACCCCCTGAACCTCCACCTGACCGAGTTCCACCCCTTCGGCTCCGGCACCCTCTACCTCTGCTACGAGTGCACCCGCTAACCTCACCGAAAGACCAACGGCCCGAACATATCTCGACCAGGAACTGATGGCGACAAGCACCGCCGAATCCGCGCCATCAGTTTCTGGTTGATCCGGGCGGACCGGATTGCCACGTCATGCGTAGGTCATCGGGCGGCGGATGGCGTGGTGGCCGTAGGTGGTCGCTGTTCGCCACCAGACGCCTGTACGGAAGCCGAGCGCGGCTGCAGGAATGGCGGAGAGTAGGCACGGCGTGGTGAGCATGATTCACGCCCTCCCCTCGAGGGCGATGCCGCGGATCAGGACCGCGAATAGCGCTGCGTCCCAATGGTTTACCTCGGTGCCGGGCAGAAGTGCGTCCAGCAGTGGAGCGTGAGCCAGGCTGCCGGGGCCGTACTGCTGCACGAGTCCGCGCTACATCGAATGATCGGCGGACGCGCGATCATGGCGGCACAGCTTCGGCATCTCGCCGAGCTCAGCAAATTGCCGAACGCGACAGTGCGAATCAACCCCTATCGCGCCGGTATGGCCTGGGGAATCCTGCACGGGCAGTTCGTGATTCTCGAATTCGGGGTCGATTCCAAGAACCGTCCCGTCGAACCGCCGGTGGTGTATCTCGAAGGCGGACCGAGCAGCGATGTCTTGGAGGAAGCGTTCCTCGCGGATGGGTTGGTGGGCGTGCGCGATTCCAAGCGACCCGATGACCGCCCGCTCGTTTTCGCCGCAGGTGATTGGGATGCGTTTGCATCCGCGTTGCGGGACGGCGAGTTCGGCTGACGGTCGGGTCGGGTGTGGAATTCCGTTGCGCCTAGGCGGCGGTGACGTGGTGAATGATTATGTTGCCGTAGGAGTTTCGGGCGTGGACGTGGACTGTGTCCTTGGTGGTGGGGGCGATTGGGTGGAGTAGGTTTTGGACGTTGCCGTGTTGGGTGTTGGAGTCGAGTTGGGCTGCGCTGTTGGGGCTGATGCCCACTTCCAGTTCGCCCATGGAGGTTTCGAGGCGCATTTCGCCGCGGGTGGCTTCGCCGATGCGGATATCGCCCTTGGAGGTTTTCGCGGTTACCGAACCGGTTGTGCGTTCGACCGAGATGTCTCCGGCGGCGATGTTCAGGACGCAGTCACCCAGTTCGCCGAAGCTCAGTAGGCGGCCCATGCCGGCGGAGGCTTTCAGCTGGGAACCGGTGGGCACCTCGATGATTACCTCGATCGCCGGGTTGCCACTGAACGGGGAGTAGGTCCGCCAACTCTTCGGGGTCGTCACGGTCAGGCTGCCTGCTGCGAAGCTCACCTGGACCTGCTGGGCGAGGCGCACATCCTCCTTTTTGGACGCGTCGGCGGGGCGGACCTGGACGATGGTGTCGGTGCGGTCTGCGGCGATCACCTTGACCTCGCCGGAGGGCACGTCGACGGTGATGTCGATCGGTTGCGGGGTCGCGAAAGTGGGCATGGCTATCTCCTCGAGGGCATGAATCGAGTGGGGGACTGGCGCTGACCTGGGAGGTTCGGGCCGATGATCCAACTATAAGTAGAAGTATACGTATATGCAAGGGTGAGGTTCAGCCCTTGCGGTCGCGCAAAGATCAGATGGCCGCGATCTCGCGAACAGCCGCGGCGACGGCGCGGAAATCCTTGCGCAGAATGTGTGAGTGATTGCTCGCGACTTTCGCGCTGATCGTCACGTTCGGGTTGGCGGCGAGCACCGGATCGAGCGAGGTCCGCACCTGCTCCATCTCGCCCTTCTCACTCCCGAGGCTGTCGCCGGTGGCCAGCACGAACCGGGTCGGGCAGGTCAGGCGGCTCAACACCGGCACGCTGGCCGCGGCGTACTCATTGGCGTCGATGCCGACCTCGGCGTGCTGTGCGGCGCTCATCCGCGCGGCCATACCGAACGGACGCGCCAACGGCAGGGCAAATCGCATGCGGTGGAACAGCTTTCGGATTCGTTCCCGACCCTCTTCGCCGGTCAAGCCGAACGGCGCGGCATCCACCGTAACCAATCCGGCGAGCCGGTCCGGGTTCCGGTCGGCCCACTGCCAGGACGCGATCCCGCCGTACGACCAGCCCACGAGAATCGGCTGCTCCACACCTCGGGCCGCGAGGACGGCATCGATATCGCGCATGGACGCCTCCATGGAGTAGTCCGCCGACTGCTCGGACTTGCCGCGAGCCCGCTCATCGAAGGTGATGTGCCGGTAACCGGGGCCGAGCTCGGAAATCACTCGCCGCCAATGCTTCTGGTCGGCGTAAGCGCCATTCAGGTAGACGATGGGCGTGCCGTTCCCGCCGGTATCGGTGACTGCCAGGGCGGTGTCATCGACCTCCACCATGCCGGTCCAGGTCGAGCTCTTCGAGTTGATCGCTGCGTTGTTCATGTGCAGTACTTTGGCCAGCCCGCCTGATACCGACCTGACGCCGACCTGACACGCCACCTGATACGAAATGCGCTGCTACATCAGACCATCGACGGTCAGGGGCGAACGAGGACTTTGAGGGCTTCGCGATTGTCCATGGCCCGGTAACCGTCCGGGATGGCTTCCAAGCCGATCTCACGGTCGAATACCTTGCCGGGGTCGACACTGCCGTCGAGGACGCCCGGCAGCAGGATGTCGATATAGGCGCGGACCGGTGCGGGGCCGCCGGTGAGGGTGATGTTCGGGCCGAAGAGGGTGGTGAAACCTATTGGCCCATCGGCATATTGGGGCACGCCGACCCGGCTGATCACACCGCCGGGACGCACGATGCCCAGCGCCTGCGTGTACGCGGGCATATGCCCCACGGCCTCGATGACCACATGGGTGCCATCACCGCGAGTCAGCTCACGGACAGCGGCGATACCCTCTTCGCCACGCTCGGCCACCACCTCGGTGGCACCGAACTTCCGGCCCAGATCGGTCCGATCCTTATGCCGACCCATGAGGATGATCTGTTGCGCGCCAAGCTGTTTCGCCGATAGCACTGCCAGCAGACCGACAGCACCGTCACCGATCACGGTAACCGTGGTGTGCCCGTCGACTCGGCCCTTGACCGCGGCGTGGTATCCAGTGCCATACACATCGGATAATGTCAGCAGCGCCGGCAGCAGTGCCGAATCCTCTTCCACCGCAACGGAAACCAGCGTGCCATCCGCCAGCGGAACCCGCACGGCCTCGGCCTGCCCGCCGCCCACATCGCCCGCGTTCCAGAAGTCGCCGTGCCGGCACGAGGTCTGCAGACCCTCCCGGCAGAAATCGCAGGTGCCATCCGACCAGGCGAACGGGGCGATCACCAGATCACCCTTCTTCACGGTGCGCACGTCGTCGCCGATGTCCTCGACGACGCCGATGAATTCATGCCCCATCGAATCGCCCGCCGGATTCGGCCGCATCGAGTGATACGGGTGCAGATCCGACCCGCAGACGCAGGTGCGAACCACCCGCACCAGCGCGTCGGTGGAGTTCCGGATGGCGGGATCGGGAACGTCGATGACGCGAACGTCGCCGGGGCCGTACATGTAGGTCGCCCGCATGAGCGTCCTCCTGTCGTCTCGGACTGCTATCGGGTGTTGCCGGTCGGGACCGCGCGTATTCGTACTCGGTGACCTGCGGGGTTGCCTCGTCGTGTGGAGATTCCGGACAAAACGAGATAATTCTCAGCTACCGATCGACGTTACCGTTGAAGATCGCGGCAAACCTGATAACTCCACCAAGGAGTGGCGCGTCCCCGGATCGCATCGCGAAAGGCGGAGACATCGGGCATGTCGATCACCCACGTCATGAAGCTCACCGTGCACGCCTTCTGGACCTATGAGCAGGACGGTGTCCGGTTCGGGGAACTCCACACCGGAACCCTCGAACCCGCCGCCTCGTGACGTAATTAGGAAGCATCCTCGGACGATCGGCCCCGGGATGCTCCGATTGCCGCGAGATCGGTTGTGATGGCGGCACATTCGTGTTGCGGGTCGGGTAGCGAGCTCAGAGGAGGGCGGCCCAGATCGATGATCGTCGCCGAATATCGTTGGCCCGCTTCATCGGTTCCGGCTTGGCGTTGCCAGGCGGACAGGGCGGCGGTGAGGTGGGTGTGCGCGCGGGGGTAATTGCCGTCGGCCGTAGCGATGAGGCCGTGAATGCGGTCGACCCGGGCCTGCAGCATATCGGGGAAGTCTCCGGGGGTTATCGGCTCTTCGGCGGTTGCCGAGAGTTCGTCCGCCGCATCATCGAAACGGGTTGCGAGGGTTAGGGCTTCGGCTCGCCAGAGACGGGTGTGGGGCCGGCTGACCGGGGCGTGCAGCTCGAGCGCTCGGGCCAGATGGGCGGCGGCTCGGACGGGGTCGTTTCGAGCCAATGCGAGCAGCCCGCGATCGTGGCACGCCAGCCCTTCGAGGTCGGGCCGGCCGATCCGGTCGGCGAGGTCGGCTTCGAGACGACACGCGGTCTCGGCCTCATCGAACCGGCCGAGGCGGCGCAGGATGGTAGCGCGCGCGGAGTAGGTGTAAATCGTCAGGCGCAGTAGGCCATTGGGCTCCACCAGGGCGAGGCAGCGCTCGGCGAAATCGAGGGCGCGGTCGAAATCGCCGACACAGGCGGCGGCGCTGGTGGCATTGATCAGACAGGAGTAACCCATTTCCGGTCGACCGGAGCGGCCCGCCGCCGCAGCCGCGGCAATGAGGGGCGCGTAGCTGTCTTCGAACCGGCCCGCCCGCAGCAAAGCGTGTGCGCGAGCGACGCCTATGTCGTGAACGAGTAGATCGCTGGGGACGGTTCTGCCGAGCAGCCGTGTGAGCTCCAGCAGCAGTTCATTGCAGCGTGCCGGATCGCCGGCGACGGCTTCCGCCCACGCCAGTCCCGCGAGCGCCTCCAGCCGTGCCGCCGGATCGGCGACGGAGTCGCGGTCGAGCACATCCAAAGCGCTGCAATAGGATCGGCGCGATTCCCGGGGATGGCAGATACCGCCGCGGAGCCAGCGACCCCGGCGCAGCCAAGCCGAGATCAGCGCGCCATTGTCATCGGGCGCGGTCAATTCCAATGCGCGGGCGAAGGCCGCATCCGATTCCTCGAGGAGTCCGCGCCACGCCTGCACCTCGGCGATCTCGATGAACAATTCATGGTCGTAGGGGTCGATGGTGGTGGCTTCGTGCAGGAACCCGACCGCCTCGGGGAGCGCGGCCACCGCTCGGGCGGCCGCGGCGGCGCGGACCAGCTGGCCGACCGCGAGCGCGTCCCGTCCGGCCGCGCGCAGATGGTGGGCGATCTCGGCCGCTCGACTGCCGCCGTCCCGATGACCGGCGCGACGGCGCAGCAACTCGGCGAATTCGTCATGCAGTTGAGCGCGCAATGGATCGCGGAGGTCGCCGTACACCGCTTCGGCGAGCAGTGCGTGCCGAAAGCCGAGCAGACCATCACGGATCTGCAGCAGATCCGCGCCGAGCGCTTCGGTCTCGGCGCGTTCGGGTTCGGGCAGTCGCATTGCCAGCAGCTCCGCCCGCCCGATCTCCCGGCCCGCGACCGCGAGCAGTTCGACGAGTCTGCGCGCGGGCGGGCTGAGCCGATACAACGCGGCATGCACGGCTTCGGTGAGTCCGACGATGATGTCCGCGCCCCGCGCACAGGCCAACCCGGCCTCCACCGCGAGTAGCGGACTGCCGCCCGCCGCGGCGGTGATCTGTTCGACGGTCGAGGGCGGCAGCTCCGCCACCGATCGGATGAGATTGCGCATCCCGGTATCGGACAGCGGCGCGAGGTCCAGCACGAGCCGCAGCGCGCCGCAGGCCCGCAACGCACCCAAGGCGGCCTCCACATCAGGTCGCGACGGCTGACGGCGGCGGGTGAGCACCAGCAGCACCGGCATACGAGCGACCCGGCGGCCGACGTGGACGGCGAGTTCGAGACTGGACACATCGGTTCGATGCAGGTCGTCGAGCACGATCAGCAGCGGTCTGACGCGCGCGGCACGGGCGATCACAGTGACAACCGATTCGAACAGGCGTGACCGCTCCAGCCGCGGATCGACTGCGGGACGGGCGTTTTCGGAGACCGAGAGCAGTCGCGCGGATTCGTCGTCGGTGTCGTCGACCAATTCGGCCAGCACTTCCGACCACAGTGCGAAAGGGCGACCGACCTCGAGTGGACCCGCTGCGGCCGTAATCACCAGCGCACCAACGTGTTCCGCGTCCGACTGCAATTCGTCGCACAGCCGGGTCTTCCCGATGCCGCCCTCGCCGACGACCGCGACCACTGACCCGTGTCCATTGCGGGCCTCGTGCCAGTATTCCCGCAGCCGGGTAAGCTCGGAGTATCTATCGACCATGGGATGCGTTCGGACAGTGGATGTTTCGATCGGCCGGGAATCGTTGACCGGTATCGGTCCACGCAATTTCGACGCCAGCGTTTTGGTTTCCGGTGCCGGGACGCAATCCAACTCCACTCGCATCCGGCGCACCAGACTCGCGTAGACCTGCAAAGCCTCGTTGGTCTCGCCGCGCCCGGCCAGCAGTCGCATGACATCGCGGCAGGCGCCCTCGTCAAACGGTTCGAGTTCCAGAAGTCGTTGCGCGGCAACCAATGCCGCATCCGCCCGTCCCCGTGCTTCGGCCTGCCGGGTCTGTGCGCGCAACGCCAGCGCCAGCCGATGCTGATGTTCGGCGCGTTCCCGGTAGACCCACTCGTCGTCGAATCCGTCGAGCAACTCGCCGCGGCACAGCGCCACCGCCGCCTCCGATTGTCCCTCGCCGGCGAGTCGAACGAACTCGCGGACATCGACGGTGAGCGGCTTGCCCACCAGCGCCACACCCTCGGGATCGGTGATCAAATACCCCGGCCCGGCCTCCCCGAGCGAGACCCGCAAAGCCCAGAGCGCACTGCGCAAATTGGCCCGGGCGCTGGTATCGAGCACATCGGGCCACAGCAGGGCAGCCAGCCGGGACCGTGGATGACGACCCGGATGCAGAGCCAGCCAGGCCAGCAGCAACCGCGCCCGTCGACTGTTCGGCAACACGACCGGCCGACCGTCATTCTCGATCTCGAGTTCGCCCATCAAGCGAACCGTCAGCATGATCTCAACAGTCTAGGACGGAACCGCCACCACCAGCGGTTTGACGACAAATTAACGGCGGCGACGGATGCTTGGGGCCCACTGTCCCCAAGGAGAAAGTCATGAGTGCCCCCACCCTTTTCGATGCCGCCACCTTCCGCCGGGCAACCGCCGAGCGTGACGCGGCCACCCTGCTGAGCTTCTACACCGACGACGCCGAATTAGAAATCGTCGACCACGAAGCCCAGCCGAGCAGGCCCCGAACCCTGCACGGCCACAACGAAATCAGCGCCTACCTGGACGACGTCTGCGGCCGCGACATGACCCATATGGTCGACCATTTCGTCCTCGACGCCGACGGCGCCGCCTACTCCGAAGTCTGCGAATACCCCGACGGAACCGAAGTCCGCCACGTCGCCGTCCTCGACATCCGCGACGGCCGCATCGCCCACCAATCCGGCGTCCAAGCCTGGGACGAACTGACCGAGACCACCACGGGTGCCGCCGCGGAACGCAAAGACTTCGCCCGACCCGACGAAGTCCGCACCTTCGAACACGGCCGTGTAGAACTCCTCAACATCGGCGGCAGCACAATCGGCCGCTACACCCTCGAACCCGGCTGGCGCTGGTCCCTGCATGTGAAGCCGATAGTCGGCACCGACTGGTGCGAAGCCTCCCACTTCCAGTACCAAATCTCCGGCCACATGCACGTACTGATGGCCGACGGCACCAACTTCGAAGTAGGCCCCGGCCAAGTCAGCACCCTGCCCTCCGGCCACGATGCGTGGGTCATCGGCGACGAACCAGTCATCTCCGTAGATTGGTGGGGGGCAACCAATTACGCGAAATAGCCGGACATATGAGCGTCGAGCAGTCGCGCTCACGCACCGAAGTCGGCGCGGTGGTCGATGGCCCACCGCGCCGGCGTGCGTCCTGCCCCGCCGGTCACTGTGGTGGCCTTGAATCGGCTCACGTTCAGGGCAGTCGGTCGAGGAAACGGCGCACTCGCGCGGCTTCGTTGCTTCCGGTGGTCCGCAAGCGCAGCAGCTCGAAGTCGTAGCGGTGGCAGATCTCGTTTTTCAGCGCATCGCGGGTGAGCTGCGCCGGGTCCGCTTCATGGGCGGCGAAGCCGTCCACCTCGATGGCGCACATGTTCGTATTGGTGATCCGGTTGTAGAGGAGGAAGTCGAATGATGCTCGGCGCCGGATGAATTCGCGGTGTTGATCGTCGAGGCGGGCGAGATCGCGCGGGAACACATGTTGCAGGGAAACCTGGGGGTGAATCGCCAGGTGGCTGTAGCCGGGCTCGGTGAGTACCCCTTCCAGCATCGTGAGTGCGATGTCCTCCGAGGGGAATTCGGTACGCCCCCAACCGATTTTCGGGTGTGTGCGCTGCCGGCGCGCGCGGTCGGTGTACAGCAGGTCGAAGATGGACACCACATCGCTGTCGACGACGGCATTGTCGGGATCCCGGTATCGGATGTAGCCGATCAGATCGCGCAGATGCCGGCTCTTCGGCAGTTCGGAAGGGTGGGTGACCAGGACGAATAATCGCATCGCGCGGGAGACGGCCACATTGATCAATTTGGGATCGTCGGCAAACTCCAATGCCGCTCGGCCGCTGCGGGTGTCGTCCAGCACCGTGGTCATGACGACCGCGTCCTTTTCCCGCCCTTGGAATTTGTGCACGGTATCGGATTCGATGGAATCGATCAGGGCGTCGGTCACCTTGTCGGCCTGACGGCGGTACGGAGTGGTGACCCCGACCTCGTGCGGCGGGATATCGGCGGAGATCCACGGCAGGACCTCATTCTGGATTACGTCGATCTCGCGCTCGTTACTGCGGCCCTTCGACTTCGGGTCCTCGTTGCCGTGGATATTGCGCATGTGGTTGCCGGGGGCAGTCCGTACCACCGTCATCGGAGCGAACTTCGTCGCGCTGCGCGTATACGGAATCAGCTTGCCGGCGTAGAACTTTCGATTACAGAACTCGATGATGTCCGGATCGCATCGATAGTGTTCACGCAGCATCACCCGGGGCATCTGATCGCCGTAACGATCGATGATCGAGGACAGGACGCTGCGCCGGTAGTCGAAGACAGAATCGGGTGCCGCGGGCGCATCGGCGAGATCCTTTGTGACCGGCTGGAGTTGCTCCAGATCACCGACAACGATGAGGTTTCGCGCACACGCCAGCACCGGGGCCACCGTCACCAGATCCACCTGTGATGCTTCGTCGATGATCAGGTAGTCGAGCAGGGAGGAACGCCCGATGCTGTTCTGGAGCGAATGACAGGTGCTCAGGATGAGCGGGTAGTCGTGGGCGAACTGCGCGAACCGCTGCCGATACTGTTTCGTGTAGACGGTACGAGGCAGTGCGTCATATCTGGCACGCAATGCGTCCTCGAGCAACTGCCGGGACAGCCGCGCCTGGTCGGCCGAAAGCGCGTCGAATCGCTTGCCCGCCAACGCTTTACTCAGCTGCTCGATCTTCTGCGCGAGTTCAGCGATCTTCTTCTCGTAGTACAGGCGCTCGATCCGCAGCACGACATCGATATCGCCGGCATCGACCTTGCGAAGCGCCCGGTACTTGAAATAGCGGTTCACGATCTCGACCATGCGGCCCAAGCCGCCGTCGCGGCTCCAGCGCGGATCGGTGGCATCGATGAAATCGAGCAGCTTGCCCGCACTGTAGCGGCGCAACAGCGGTAGATCGTCGACATTCGGCACTTCACCGCGGTCGAAGAACGACTGAAAGTGCCTCTGCTCCAACTGATATCCGTGCAATTGATGCCGCAGCTCGGCGCGCAGGCGATCCTGCTTCTGCATCTCCGCGAGCCGCCGATTCACCTTGTCGAGCTCGTCGGCGGCATCCGGGACAGGTGCCGAACCGGCGCGCAACATCGTATCGACCACGGCGTTGCGTGACCCTTGCCCGGCGAAGAACTCGTCCCGCTTGTCGGCGTTTCCGAGATTGGCCGCCACCATCCCGAAGCCTTCCTTGCTCAGCTTCTCGAAAACGTTGTCGACAGCGGAGTTGCTGAACGACACCACACCAACCGTCGCGCCGGGGCGGCAGATCACCGACGCGATGATATTGAGAATCGTCTGCGTCTTCCCCGTCCCGGGCGGGCCGTCGATTACCGAAATCGGGTATCGCAGCGCATTGAGCACCGCGTCGCTCTGGCTGATGTTGGTGCGAAACGGATACACCGGCAGCGGCATCTCATCGTCCGGCCTGGACTCGATCGGGGTCTGCTCGAGGATGCGGGTCAACGCGCTTTCGGCGTGAATGAAGTTCAGGCTCTGATGGTTTCGCAGTAGGACACCGGAATCGCCGGTCAGTTTCTCTGCGACAGTGCGCCAGTAGGTCAGCACATCCCGGGAGCCGGGGGTGACGGGGGCATTCGGCAGCACCGCGACCCGATCCGCGCTGTAGGCGTTCCAACGGCCCGCGCCGGTCAGCACATGCCACCACGATCCGACCTCAGGCGGGCCGGTGAACAGGTACGCCTCCGTCGCTTCCTTCTCGGATCCGTCGACGAACAGCCGCACATTCGACCCCAGCGGCACCGGCGCGGGCCGCTCCAGGATCGTCACCCGATCCCATCCGAACGGGTAGTCCCTGGCCCCGCCGAACCCCACCCGAACCCGCTCCGGTCCAGGTTCGAAGACGCTGATCTCCAGAGTCTTGTCCTCCGGAACCCGGTCCTCTCTCCGGCGGATGACGACCGCCATAACCCGTGGATCGAGCATTGCATCCCCCTCGCTGCCGCTCCGATGAAGTCTACCGTCCGAGCATTTCTACGTGTTCCGGTGCGGCACTGTGCTTTTGGAACAGAACGACGAAGGCCCGGTTCCTGAGGAACCGGGCCTTCGCAGTGCGAAATCATCTACCGACTAAGGGTTGTAGATTTCGACGTAGGCATTGGTGGCCAATGCGAAGACCCCGGGACCCATTCCCCTGCAACCCGCGGATATGCGCTCGCCCGACGGCGTGAAGGGATAGCTGAGCACCTTGTACGGGCCGATGGCGTACATCGGGAACGGTCCACTGGCGTAGAGGCCGACACAGTCGAGATGAAGCACATAATTGGAGCCGCCATCGGGCCCGCACACCGCGGACGCGTCGAACGCTCCTCTGGTCACAGTGCAGTCCTGCGGCGCAGCCTGCGCGCTACCCGACCCGACAACCGCCGCGAAGCTCAATCCCGAAATGCTCACGGCCGCAATCCCTGCGGCGAAACGCAATGTCCTTCTCATGAAACCCCTCAGTTCGAGTCGCTGTTATCGAGATCGGATGGACCAACACTAGGAATCGATTCGCCCCGAAAGCTATCGGGCGGATGCCCCCATCTTGCTGTGGGTTGACGCCTGCGGCGCGAGTTGACACGCGGCCGGCAAACGCCCGAGATGCAGAAGAGTGGAGAGCGTGCGGCCGTCCACCGCAGCTGATCGACCCGAGTTCGCCCGCGCGACGGCCCCCAAGATTGTCGGGCAGCGACACCGGCCCACGCACCTCGACCGCTTCCTACACATCCAGCAGGTCCCTCCGATACTCCGACAACTGCATCGACGCCTACGCCGCGGCCCGTTGGCGCCACGTCGATCCGGCCATGACCCAGCGGCGCTGGATGGCTCGCGGATGGGGCACACTTGGGAAGATCCGCAAACGCAAAAGGCCGGTCCTCTACGAGGAACCGGCCTTCACCTGCTTGTGGACCTGATGCGAAGTCATTCGAACCAGGCACCCGCACAGTCGCGCTTGGAGCGGCAAGACACGCGCATTGCCAGCGGCAGAAAGCGCATACATTTAGCGGCAAGAAACGCACAACTTGTGCTGTAATCATGCAGTGACCTCCTCGTTCTCCTCTTCTCCTATTGGAAAGATCCTCCCCCGCCATGCTCATTCGGCGGTACACGAGGCGCTGGCCGACACCCGTGTCGTCCTGGTCAATGGCGCCCGTCAGTGCGGCAAGAGCACGCTGGTCTCTCGGATCGGCGGGGAGATTGGAGCCACCTGGCGAAGTCTCGATCGGCCGGAGACTCGACAGGCTGCCGTTTACGATCCGACGCAGTTCGTCGCCAACGATGCCCCGTTGGTGATTGATGAGGTGCAGCGAGTGCCGGAGTTGCTCCTGGCAATCAAAGAGACTGTGGACGCCGACGGGCGACCGGGGCGATTCCTACTGACCGGGTCGGCGCATGTCATGGCACTGCGCAGTGTGCCGGATGCACTCCCGGGGCGTATCGAAACGATCGAGCTCTGGCCGCTGTCGCAAGGTGAAATCGATGGAGCACCGGACCGCTTCATCGATACCGCCTTCGAGAAGGGACCTGGGTTGCACTACACGTCGACCGAGGATCGCGACGGCTACATCGAACGGATATCCCGGGGCGGGTTCCCCGAAGCTGTTGCGCGAGTAGGTAAACGGCGTTCTCGATTCTTCTCCTCCTATGTCGCCGACCTGATCAACAGGGACGTGATGCAACTATCCGAGATCGCCCGCACGACGGAGATGTTCGCATTGACCAACCTTGTCGCTGCGAGATCCGGCCAGCTACTGGTGCCGGGCTCACTCGGCAATGAGCTCGGAGTGCCCCGTGACACGGTCGCCCGATATCTCCGCCTTCTGGAGGAAGTCTTTCTGATCAAGCGGATCCCCGCCTGGTCGCGAAATTTGACGACCAGAGCGGTGGCAACCTCAAAGGTGATCATGGTGGATTCCGGTATCGCCACACATCTGTGCGGCGCGGACGCCCGCACCTTGCGCGCGGTCAACGGACCCCTCGGACCGCTGCTGGAGGGATTCGTGACGTCCGAACTCGCCCGCCAGCTCACCTGGTCCGACCAGGAGATCCGACTGTTCCACTACCGCACACGGGACAACGTCGAAGTGGCCATCATCCTCGAGAACAATCGGCGAGAGGTGATCGCCATCGAGGTCAAGGCCGCGGCCACAGTGAAGGGCGACGACTTCCGCGGCCTCCGCCATCTGGCCGACCGATTAGGCGACGACCTCATTGCCGGATACGTGCTGTACACCGGCACTGAAACTCTCCCATTCGGCCCGAAGTTCCGAGCTGTGCCCGTGGCCGCGCTGTGGAACAGCCGCCCATAATGGACGGTTCCACGGCACACGCGATGCTTCCTCGAACCGAATTCGCTTGTGGAACAAAAAAGTAGCGCCCAGGTCAATGACCTGGGCGCTACTACTGGGTGGAGCTAAGGGGAATCGAACCCCTGACCTTCTCGATGCGAACGAGACGCGCTACCAACTGCGCTATAGCCCCAGCCGCTGACCGTTACCGGCCTGCGGTGGGAAACTTTAGCAGGTGGGGTGGGGTGTCGACGAATCGGCTGGTTGGGGCTCGTTTCTGATTAGGATCGCGGGGGTGGATATGAGCGCGCATACGGAGTTGGTGGCGGACTGGGAGGGGCGGGTGCGGGCGATGTTGGCGGGGTCGGTTCAGCCGGGGCTGGCGCGCGCGGGGGTGCGGGTGTTGGGGGCGGGGATGGATAGCGTTGCGGTGTCGGTGACCGATGCGGTGGGGGAGTACATCGTGCGGATGCCGAAGGGGGAGGACGGGGTGGAGTCGATCGCGCGGGAGGCGCGGTTGTTGCCGGAGTTGGGTGCGGCGGTTTCGATACCGATTCCGCGGTATGAGTTCACGGCGCCGAATCCGCTCGGGCCCGGGGAGTGCTGTGTGTATCCGGCGGTGCCGGGTGAATCGCTGACGGATGAGGATTGGTACGAGCGGGGGCTGCTCGAGCAGGCGGACACCGTGCGGACCGTCGCTCGATTCCTGGACGAGGTGCACGCCTTTCCGGCGGCGCGGGCGCTCGAACTGGGGGTCGAGTTGCGGGACATGCGTACGGAATTCGCGGAGGATCTGGATTCGGTTCTGGCGCAGGTGATTCCGGTACTTCCTTCGGACGCGGGGCGGCGACTCGTGGAAGTGTGGGAGGGGTATCTCGGCGAGGACACCAACTTCGATTATTCGCTGGTGCTTATTCACGCCGACGTGAGTCTGGATCACCTACTCATCAGCGGAGAGCGGATCACCGGCATCATCGACTTCGGTGATGTGCAGATCGGTGATCCCGACTACGACCTGTGTTACCTCTGGCCGGACGCCGGCCCGGAATTCGTTCGGCGCGTACAGGATTGCCGCGGACTGCCGCTCGATGAACGGTTGACACGGAAACTCGATTTCTGGGTCTGCTCGGACTCGGCCATCGACATATTGCATGCCGTCGAACACGACCTGCCGGAATTCCTGGACGAGAGCGTGCAACGGGTATGCGAGGCGCTGAAGCGGTTCGATCAGACCGGTTCGGTATAGGACTCGAGCACTCGCATGAATAGATCGACGCGGTAATCCCGCACGGCCGCGCTCTCCGGTTCGAGTAGGCATTGCGCCAGGGTGCCGTCGTGCACCGCGATCAGAGCGCGGCCCAGCCCCACCGGATCGGGAACCGTGCGGCCCACGCGCGCCAGCAGCCGCTGCAGTACGGGGGTGAGCGCCGCGCTGATCGCCTCCTCGCGCGCCACCATCATCCGGCGCAGTGGCGGGTTCCGCAGTGCGTGCGCGGTGAACTCGGACGTGATGCGAAACCACTTGTCGTCCACCGGAACCGCGCTCAACACGAACTCCACGGCCTCCCGCTGATTCGGAATCGCCACATCGCTCTCCAGCACCGTCGACACCTGCGCAAGCATGGCCGCCGACCGCTGCTCCCACATGGCCAGGAACAACTCCTCCAGCGAGGTGAAGTTCGAATAGAACGCTCCGCGCGTGAACCTGGCCCGCTCACAGATCTGTTCGATCGTGCACCGCCCCAGCCCGTCCTCCGCGAACGCCTCGAACGCCGCATCCAACAGCCGTGCCCGCGTCTGTGCCCGCCGCCGCTTCATCGGCTGCGTGGTCTCGGCGCTCTCCGAAGCGCTATCGGCCCTGCTCACGCCCCGCATCGTAGCCGGTCACCCGACTCCGGCCGCAGTGGCCGCAGCGCGAAGGACCGCCTCGAGCATGGCAGGTGTTAAACGGCCGGTGAAGGTGTTCTGCTGGCTGGGGTGGTAGGAGCCGAACAGGTGTAGGGGGGAGCGGCCCGGGAGGGCGGGAGTCAGTTCGTAGTGGGCGGCGTGGGTGAAGTGGGGTTTGGGTTTCGGTATGGCCCAGCCGGATTCGGCGAGGGTGGGGAGTAGGGCCTGCCAGCCCCAGCCGCCCAGGACGACTATCGAGCGGAGGGTGGGGGAGAGCAGGTCCAGTTCGGTGCGAAGCCAGTGGCGGCAGGTGTCGCGTTCGGTGGGGGTGGGTTTGTTGTCGGGTGGGGCGCAGTGCACGGGGGCGGTGAAACGGGAGTTGATGAGGCGCAGGCCATCTCCGGTGTTGGTGCTGGTCGGCTGGTTGGCCAGGCCGGCCGCGTACATGCAGGCGATCAGCACATCGCCGGTCCGGTCTCCGGTGAACATTCGTCCGGTTCTATTGCCGCCGTGCGCGGCCGGGGCCAGACCCACGATCAACACCCGGGCATCGTCGGGGCCGAAGCCGGGAACCGGTTTCCCCCAGTAATTTTCGTCACGAAACGCGGCCCGCTTCTCATGGGCGACCTGTTCCCGCCAGGCGACCAGTCGCGGGCACGCTCTACACCCCGTGAGCTGCGCATCCAGCTCAGCAATTGTGCGGCACACAAGGGTGATTCAACCGTATCCGGGGCACGACCGGGGCGCGTCGGTGCGGCGTGGCGGCGCCGCATACAGTGCCCCGGTAGCCGACTGTTTGCGACAGGAAGGGAACCGGCCCAGTGAGTGATCTCGTCGAGCTCGGCAACGCGGTCGGGACGGCCCAGAAAATCGGAAACATGGTGGGGGTGTTCGCATTCGGCGTCTCGGGTGCGCTGCTCGCGGTGCGCCGCAACTTCGATGTGGTCGGCATCGCGGTACTGGCCATCTGCACCGCCACCGGTGGCGGCATCATGCGAGATCTGATCATCGGCCAGACGCCCCCGACGGCCTTCGTTCATCTGAGTTACGCGGGCGTGGCGCTGCTGGCAGCGACCGTCATCTTCTTCTGGCATCCGCCCAATCGCGTGATCCGCACGCCGCTGCTGCTCGCGGACGGTGTCGGCCTCGGGATCTTCTGCGTCACCGGCACGGTTACCGCGTTCCAGCACGGGCTTTCGGCCACCTCGGCGGCGGCGCTCGGCGTGGTGACGGCGGTCGGCGGCGGCGTGGTCCGGGATGTGCTCGCCGGAATCACACCGAGCGTGCTGAGTGACGGCGAACTCTATGCGGTACCAGCGTTATTGGGCTCGGCGGCGACGGCCGCGCTGCTGTATCACGGCCAATACACCTACTGGACGGGCGGTTTGGCGGGTGCGGGTGCGGTGGCCCTCCGCTTCCTGGCCCTGTGGCGGCATTGGCGCGCACCTCTGGCCCGATCGCACCGCCGCAGAGATCAGACTTAGCCAATCCTCAGTCGTGTTGCCCGAGCACGTCTAGCTTGGTTGATAGCATGGCGAAGGTTGGCCAGCGGGCTGTGCATCGCACCCAGAGAGAGTTCCTACCAATGCAGTTTGAGATCGTCGAGCGGGACGAGACCTGGGTCGCCGGGCTGCCGGTACGCAGCCCCAAACGCGCTCTCGGAGAGCTCCGCGACCATGATCTGGAGTTGGCCTGGGCCGCCGTCCTGCATCAGGAACTCGGCGGACCGCTCGCCTCGGCCTATACCGATTTCTCGGCCGACCTCGGCACCTACAACACCCAGATCGTCGGCTACCGGTGCGAGTCTTTCGACGAGGTCACCCGCGGTCATGTCGTGGCCCGGCTACCTCGCGGAACATACGCCAGGTTCTCCTCGGTCGGCACCTTTCCACAGGTGATGACCGACCTGTGGACGCAGATCGCGTACGCGGAGGAGCACAACCAGATAAGGCGCACGCACAGCGGCGACTTCGAGTGCTATCCACACGCCTACAAGATCGAGCTGTACCTGGCGGTCGAGGCCTCATGACCTATTCGATTGTGGTGCGCCCGGGCGGCGTCTATGGCGGTCTCGTGGTGCCGCGGGTGCGGCCCAGCTTCAAGGTCTCCAACAGCGAGTTGATCGAGTTCCTGCGCGACCGGCTGCGTGATCGCGGCGATGACAGGCCGCTGGCCACGGTGTACGTGCCCGATCCGGCGGGCAATTACAACGTGCTGGTCTCCTACGAGTACCCCTCGCCCTATGACGCCCCGATCGGTGATGTGCTGATCCGGGTGCCCAAGGGGGTGTATGCCCGCTTCCAGCCGAATGGGGACTATCACGATCCCGCGGAGGATGTGTGGGCGCAGGTGGACGATGCGACCGCTTCGGCGGAGATCACCCGCGCGTACCGCGAGGAGATCGAGATCTGGTCCGGACCGTCGGAACTCGAGCTTTTCATCTCCATCCTCGTGTGATAGCTGAGTGTTAACTAAATGAGAACCAACCAGTCTTGTGGTTGTCTTTCATGACTGATAGCAATGGTTTGACCAGGGCGAATTTCCGCACTTCCATTCGGGTTTCGGGGGATTTGCCGGACGCCTGGACAATTTCTCACGGCTGGCGGATACTCCCCTAGGTGCCTGTACCGGGCGCGGTTGATACATGACCGTAACGGACGGGGGCTCGGTAGTCGCGCGGAAGCCCGCGCAGCAACGGAGTAGGAACTGTATGGCTGTGGAAGTAGTCGCAGTCGTCCCGTCGGATTCAGCTGATGAGGACTTACTGCGATTCCAGGATGCGTCGTCGGGGTGCACCTTCTGGGTCGGCACACCGGAGGGGCACCCGGGCCTCTGGCGGCGGAACATCATGGGTGCGTTACGCGCTTATCGGCGCTACGGCGTGGATCCCGCTCTGGAATACGACAAGACGGTGGACGGGCGCTCGAGTGCGCTCTTCGTGGCCGCCATCGATGCCTTCGGCGATGTGGTGGCGGGCCTGCGTGTGCAGGGCCTCTATACCCATGTCGACGAGGTCAACGCGCTGCGCGCCTGGGCGGGTCGACCGGGTGAATCGGCCCTGCGTAAGCGGGTCGCGGACCGGATACCCGAGGGTGTCGTGGAGGTGAAGGCGGTATGGGCCGATCGTGGCCTGGACCGGGCGCAACGCCGGGCGCTGGGCGCGGCACTGGATCGCAGTGTGGTCCATGTGACCACGCTGCTCGGTGCGCGCTACGGCTTCGTCACCGCCGGTGAGCATGCCGCCGAGGGTTATCGCACCAGCGGTGCGCGCTCGGATTGGTGGATTCCGGCCGTGCCGTACCCGGATGAGCGCTACCGGACCATCCCGCTCTGGTGGGATATGCGGACCTACCGATCGGTCGCGGCGGAGACGCAGCTGGCCTTGATCGATGCGGAACAGATGGCACTCGCGGGCGGCGACAGTATGCTGCCGGCCGAACTGACCACCACCGGAGGACTCGGCTGACAATGAATTCCGACAATATTGCGGCCGCGGAATATCGACCGCTGTTTCTCGATGAATCCGATCCGGAGGATGCGCGCCGGATTTCCGAATTGCGCGCGGAAGATGGTATCAAATTCACCGATCTGCGGGATTTGCTGCGCGCCGAATTCAATGATCTGGTAGCCCCTCCGGAATTGTCCGAGAGCCCGGAACTCGATCGCTGGATTTATTATCCGTGGCGTAAAGCGGCGGTCGCATTGCCGGGTCCGGAATTGCTGCGGACTGTTCGGCTGGACCGGAACCGCAACAAACTCACGCGCGTCGAGCAAGAGAAGCTGACAAAACAGACAATCGGGGTGGTCGGGCAGAGTGTCGGCCACGCCATCGCGCACACCCTCGCCATGGAGGGGATCTGCGGCCGGATAAAGCTGGCCGACTTCGACACCATCGAGCTGGCCAACCTCAATCGGATTCCCGGCTCGCTCTTCGATATCGGCGTCAACAAGGCCGTCGTCACCGCCCGCCGGATTGCCGAGATCGACCCCTACCTACCGGTGGAGATCTTCAACGCCGGTCTCACCGACGACAACGTCGACGACTTCTTCGCGGACCTTACCCTGGTGGTCGAGGAGTGCGACTCGCTCGATATCAAACTGGCGGTGCGCGAGGCCGCCAAGAAGTACGGCATCCCACTGCTCATGGAGACCAGCGATCGCGGCCTGCTCGATATCGAGCGCTACGACCTGGAACCGGACCGGGAGCCCTTCCACGGCCTACTAGGCGGGGCCACACGCGCCGACCTACGCGGCCTCACCACTCGTGAGAAGGCGCCCTACGTGGTCCGAATCCTGGACGCGCACGGCCTTTCCGATCGTTTCGCCGCCAGCCTGGTGGAGATCGATCAGACCCTGGACAGCTGGCCGCAGCTCGCCGGTGACGTGCAACTGGGCGGTGCCACCGTGGCCGCCGCGGTGCGCCGCATCGGCCTCGGCGGTGAACTGCGGTCCGGCCGCACCCGCGTCGATCTGACCGCCTGCCTGGACGCGGTCCTGGAACCCGATCCGGTCGAGGAACTGAAGTGGCCCGCCGACCCAGCGGTCGCGCCGCGGCTCAGCACCGAGGCGCAGGCCGTCCTGGCCGCCGCGCAGGCGGCTCCCTCCGGCGGCAATGTGCAGCCCTGGTCGCTGCGCGAGGAGAACTCCGCCGTCGTCATCGAGCTGGATGTGCGGCGCAGTTCGGGGATGGATATCGGCTACCGCGGTAGCGCGGTGGCCGTCGGCGCGGCGCTGTACAACGCGCGCGCCGCCGCGGCCGCGTACGGGGTGCTCGGCGAGGCCGACCTCTACACCGGCGGCCCCGGACGGCATAAGCGCGTCGCACCACTGACTGCCGTTCTGCAGCTGAGTGATTGGAGCGAGCCGGAATTGGCCCGCGACTACACCGATCTGCTCGAGCGTGTCACCAATCGCAATTTCGGCACCGGTGAGCGCATCGACCCGGACGTGCTCGAAGACCTGTCCACCACCGCGGCCAAGGCGGGCGGCGGTCTGCGCTGGGTTACCGACACCGACGATCTGGAGACCGCCGCGACCCTGCTGGCCGCCTCCGATCAGGCCCGCTATCTGACCCCGGTGCTGCACGCGGAGATGTTCTCCGAACTGCGCTGGCCCACCGATGATCTGCGCGCCGGCCTGGATCTGCGCACCATGGAGCTGGCCCCGGACGAGCTGGCCAAGCTGGAGATCGGTGGCCGCGCCGATGTGATGGACCGAATTCGGGAGTGGGACGGCGGCGTCGCGCTCGGCGAGTACACCCGGGACCGAGTGCTCTCCGCTTCGGCCGTGGTAGCGGTGACCTTCCCCGCCCCACCGGTCGGTGACCCGGAGGAATTGGCCGCCTATGCCCGTGGCGGGGAAACCCTGCAGCGGGTGTGGATCGCGGCGCAGCGGCACGGTCTCGCGGTGCAGCCGGTATCCCCGGTCTTCTTGTATGCCCGACAGACCGGTGATCTGAACACGGTTTCCGCGGAGTTCGCCGATACACTAACGTCACTTCAAGGCCGTTTCCTGGACCTGTTGGGAGTGCCCGAGCACGAGACCGTGGCGTTGGTACTTCGCCTGAGCTATGCGGCGGAGGTCACGGCGAGGAGCCGGCGGCTTCCGATACCGGGTGCGGGAACTCGCTGATGGGATCGGAGACAAGGTGCCTCGGCAGACGCTCGACTCACTGGTAACCCAGGTTGCCTCCGAGTTGATGGGTGTCGACGCCACCACGATGGTGGCGGCGAGTGAGCGCGTGCTGTCCTGGCTCGTCGACCACTTCGATGTTGACTTCAGCTATCTACGGCACACCGATCGGGAGCGGCGCGCCTCCGTGCTGATCGCGGAGTGGCCGCGCCGCGTGGTCACCATCACGCCGGATCCGCTGCGGGTCACCTACTTCGATCGCGCGGATTCGGTCTTCGCCAAGCTGGAGAACTCCACCGAACCGCTCATCGTGCGCCCGATTCCGGAGCACGCGGATTATCAGCACACGATTCACCTGTCCTCCGGGATTCCGACGGTGTCCATGGCTGCGGTGCCGCTGGTATCGCGCGGGGAGTCGACCGGGGTACTCGGCTTCGTCAAAGAGGGCGACCGGGAGTGGAGTACCCGGGAATTGAACGTGCTCAAGGCGATTGCCGCATTGTTCGCCCAGCTGCAGGCGCGGGTGGTGGCCGAGGAGCGGTTGCGCTATATCGCCATGCACGACGATCTGACCGGGCTGGCGAATCGCCGTGCGCTGCTCGAACATATGGAGGAGCGGCTGCGGGCGGGCAGTCCCGGACCGGTGGCGGCGTTCTTCCTGGATCTGGATCGGCTCAAGGCGCTCAATGATTTCCTCGGGCATACCGCCGGGGACAATTTCATTCGGACGCTGGCGACCCGGTTGCGTGATCACCTCGATCCGAACGATGTGATCGCCCGGCTCGGCGGCGACGAGTTCGTCATCATCCCGGCCAAGCCGATGGATGCCGGCGCGGCCGATCTCGAGGCCACCCGGATTCAGCAGCTCATCGCGCGGCGGGTCACCGTCGGCGGGGAGACGGTCAGTCGTGGCGCGAGTGTCGGTGTGGCGGTGGGTATTCCGGGGGAGACCACGGTCGCCGATGTGCTACGCCGGGCCGATCACGCGCTGCTGTCGGCGAAGTCGAGCGGCGGCAATGGTGTCGCGGTGTTCACCGATGCCATGCGCGCGCAGTTCGAACTGCAGGACGATGTCGAGTTGAATCTGCGCGGTGCGGTCTCGGATGGTTCACTGCTGCTGCACTATCAGCCGGAAGTGGATCTGCGTACCGGCCGGGTGGTGGCCCTCGAGGCTCTGGTCCGCTGGCAGCATCCGACGCGTGGATTACTACCGCCCGGCGCCTTCGTAGGCGTCGCGGAGGCCACCAATCTGGCGGGTGAGCTGGGGCGCTGGGTGATTCGCTCGGCGTGTGAGCAGTTCGCGCAGTGGCGCAGGCGCGGGCTGGCCTCCAGTGTGGTGATTCGGATCAATGTGTCTCCGGTGCAGTTGGTGAGCCTGGATTTCGTGGAGACCATGGAGGGGATTCTGCGCCGTTTCGGCATCGACGGTTCGTCGGTGTGCCTGGAGATCACCGAGCATGTGGTGGTGCAGGATCTGGCGCGCACGCAGGTGACATTGCGCGGGCTCAAGCGCATGGGCGTGCAGATCGCCATCGATGATTTCGGTACCGGCTACTCGTCGCTGTCGCATCTGAAGGCGCTGCCGGTCGACGCGGTGAAGATCGACCGGGGTTTCGTACAGCGCCTGGGCGCCAGTGCCGATGATCTCGCGATTGTGAAATCCATTGTGGGACTGGCCGGTTCGTTCGGTCTCGGGGTGGTGGGTGAGGGCGTGGAGACGACCGTCGCGGCCCGCACGCTGGTGGCGCTGGGTTGTTATCGCGCACAAGGATTCCTGATCGCACGTCCCATGCCCGCCGAAGAGGTGGAGACGCATCTGGCCGCCGGGCGGATAGCCCTCGACCTGGACCTACCCGGAACCGGCCGGTCTGTCACCCCATAGAAGTATGGGGCTGATTGGGGGGTTGCATTGCTCGCGATGGAGTTTGACCGCGTAGTAGGTTCGGTGGACAAATGGGGCAATCAAAGGGATGTGGACCGGCGTGCGAACCTTCAGCAGTAGGAAGACTCTGATCACCGGAGCCGCCAGCGGTATCGGGCGCGCCACCGCGCTGGCCGCGGCCCGCAGAGGCGCGCGACTGGTGCTCACCGATGTGAACTCCGATGGACTCGATTCGGCGGTCGCCGAGATCCGCGCCGCAGGTGGGGTCGTCGAATACGCGCAGGCCATGGATGTCAGCGATTACGACGCCGTCACCGCCTTCGCCGTCAAGGTGCATGATCAGGTCGGCACGCTCGACGTGGTGATGAATGTGGCCGGGGTGTCGACCTGGGGGACCGTCGAGAACCTCGAGCACAAGCATTGGAAGCGCATGGTGGATGTGAACCTCATGGGTCCCATTCACATCATCGAGAATTTCATGCCGCCGATGATCGAGGCCGGGCGCGGTGGTGCGCTGGTGAATGTCTCCTCGGCGGCCGGGCTGATGGCGTTCCCGTGGCATGCGGCCTACAGCGCCAGCAAGTTCGGGTTGCGCGGAGTCTCCGAGGTACTGCGGTTCGATCTGGAGCGGCATAAGATCGCGGTGCATCTGGTGGTGCCGGGGGCGGTGGATACGCCGCTGGTGCAGACCGTGGATGTGGTCGGCGTGGATCGTGACGATCCGCGAATCCAGGCGTGGATCAAGCGATTCCGGCGGCATGCCAAAAAGCCGGATGAGGTGGCGGAGTCGATCCTGCAGGGGGTCGAGAAGGGTCGCTACCTGATTCACACCCAGTTCGATATCCGCTTCGGTTACTGGTGGGTGCGTAAGTTCGCGTGGCCGTACGAGTTCGCCATGCGTCGCGCCAATGACCTGTTCACGACCTTCCTGCCGCGTGAACCGCTGCGGTCGGCCGCGAAGCCCGAGCTCGCCGTCCCGGAGATCACTGCCGTCGAGGTGGAGGCCGTGGTGCCGGAGGCGGAGCTCAGGACGTCTCGGCCAGAGGCGTAGCGCAGCCGGTTTCGGATTTGGCGCAGCCTTCGACGGCGTGCACGTCCAGGACGCGTGCGCCGGGGCCCTCGTCGCCGAGGTGGTCGTGCGCGTTCACGATTTTGCAGGTGCCCAGGGACAGGCAGCCGCAGCCGATGCATCCGGTCAGGCTGTCGCGCAGGCGAATCAGTTGTTCGATGCGTTCGTCCAGATCGGTTCGCCAGGCGGTGGAGAGCGCCTCCCAGTCGCGGCGGGTGGGGTTGCGGCCGTCGGGCAGGTTGTCCAGGGCTTGCCGGATCTCGCCGAGTGGAATTCCGACACGCTGTGAGATGCGGATGAAGGCCACTCGGCGCAGGGTTTCCCGGGGGTAGCGGCGCTGGTTGCCGCTGGTTCGGCGGGCTGTGATCAAGCCCTCACGCTCGTAGAAATGCAAGGCGGACACCGAAACTCCGGCACGTTGTGCCAGCTGGCCGGGTGTGAGTTCCTTCGCCTGCCAGGACGCGGTCTGCATACCTGAAGGTTACTCGAGGTTTTTCCCGGGCGCGAATTGCATGCCATCTCCGCTGCGGGGAACTACCGTCAGGATATGGGAATCAAGGCTGCGCCACCGGCGCGACCGTTCTCCGTTACCTCGGAAGTCGGCGCATTGCGCACGGTGCTGCTGCATCGCCCGGGTGACGAACTGCGCCGGCTCACTCCGCGCAACAATGACCAACTGCTTTTCGACGCCATCCCGTGGGTGGAGCGGGCGCAGCAGGAGCACGACCTCTTCGCCGGAGTGTTGCGCGAGCGCGGGGTGGAGGTGTTGCTGTTGGCCGATCTGCTCACCGAAACCATCGGGGTGAGCGGGGCCGCGCGGATACAGGGCATTTCCGGGGCGGTGGACGCGCGGCGGCTCGGGCACGCGCTCGCCGATGAACTGGCGGCCTATCTGCGCACGGTGCCCGCCGCGGATTTGGCGCAGATTCTCATGGCGGGCATGACCTTCGACGAATTGCCGTTCGGGCCGGACTACACCTCGCTGGTGGTGCGCATGCATCACGGGCACGATTTCGTCATCGATCCGCTGCCGAATCTGCTGTTCACCAGGGATTCGTCGTTCTGGGTGGGTTCGCGGGTGGCGATCACCTCGCTGGCCTTGCCCGCGCGGGCGCGCGAGACCTCGCTGACCGATCTCATCTACGCCTTCCATCCCCGGTTCCTCGGGGTGCGGCGGGCGTACGAATCGCATACCGCGCCCATCGAGGGCGGCGATGTGCTGTTGCTGGCCAAGGGTGTGGTGGCGGTCGGTGTCGGTGAGCGCACCACCCCGGCGGGCGCGGAAGCGTTGGCGCGCAGCCTGTTCGAGGATGATCTGGCGCATACCGTGCTGGCGGTGCCGATCGCGCAGAATCGCGCCACCATGCATCTGGACACGGTCTGCACCATGGTCGACGTCGATGCCATGGTGATGTACCCGAATATGCAGGATTCGCTGTGCGCGTTCACTATTCACAAAGAAGTGGACGGGACGGTGACCATGCTGGGTCCGGATCCGTTCCTGCCCGCGGCGGCCAAGGCCATGGGCATCGGTGAGCTGCGGGTGATAGATACCGG
This sequence comes from Nocardia sp. SYP-A9097, assembly GCF_009649815.1. Taxonomy (GTDB): domain Bacteria; phylum Actinomycetota; class Actinomycetes; order Mycobacteriales; family Mycobacteriaceae; genus Nocardia. The sequence goes on along the minus strand of NZ_WJIC01000002.1, from coordinate 293,518 downwards.
ACTGGACGGTGTCGCCGCCGAGCGGGAACAGTGGGATGACGGCAACAACACCCTCGCGCTCGCGCCCGGTGTGGTCGTCGCCTACGAACGCAATGAGATGACCAATGCGCGGCTCGTCGACGCCGGAATCGAGGTGCTACCCATCCCCGGTTCCGAATTGGGTTCCGGCCGAGGCGGTCCGCGCTGCCTGTCCTGTCCGCTGTCGCGTGACGAGGTGTGAAAAGCCATGCTCGACATCCCGGTCGACCACCACTCGGCGGTGCCGCCCTACGAACAGCTCCGGCAGGGCATAGTGGCGCGCGTGCGCTCCGGTGAACTCGCCGCCGGAACCAAGATCCCCACCGTCCGAGCCCTCGCCGCCCAACTCAGACTCGCCCCCAACACGGTCGCCCGCGCCTACCGCGAACTGGAACAGGACGGCGTCCTCGAAACCCGCGGCCGCCTGGGCTCTTTCATCGCCTCCTCCGGCGACCCCACCCGAGACCTGGCCGGCCGCGCGGCCACGGAATACGTCGCGGTGATCCGCCGGCTGGGCCTCGATGATGACGCGGCCGTGCGCTACCTGCGCGCCGCACTGGGCGAAGTTCGCTCCTGAATTCGGTCGGCGCTGGGTGTGTGGTGCCGACGGTCGCGCGTCAGCGTGATTCGGTCAGGGCTGTGTGCGGTGCCGCCATCGCGCGCGTCAGCGTGACTCGGTCGGGGCGAATCCAGTCCGCGCCCTGGGGGTTTGGGGCGCGACCGAGCGCAATGTCAGCGCCCGTCCTTTTTGGGGGTTTGGGGGCGAAGCCCCCAAGACCTCGCGTCAGCGTCTCTTACCTCCAGCTGGGCAACCAGAGGTGGTCGTGCCAGCTGCCGGGCGTGATCGGCATGCCCGTCAGAATCGGCCACAGCCAGATGAAGTTGGCGATCACCAGGGCGAGGTAGAGGCAGACCAGCATGAGGCCGAGGCCCTGGCGTTCGCTGGGTGGCGCGAGGTGCTGCCAGCTTGGTGCGCCGGAGAGTCGTCTCCCGACCGCCGGCGCGTGGCCGAGGATATCGCCGAGCACCAGGGCGACCGCCATCATCAGGAACGGTGCGAGCGGTACGGCGTAGAAGTAGTACATCTGCCGATCCAGCTGCAGGAACCAGGGCAGCAGTCCGGCCCCGTATGCGACGAGTACCGCCGCGTACCGCCAATCGCGTCGGACGAAGCTGCGCCACAGCGCCCAGCCGAACACCGGTAGCGCCAGCCACCAGATGGCGGGCGTGCCGATCAGCATGACGGCCTTCACGCATTGTGTCTGCCCGCAGTCGCCGCTGCCGCTGTCGGAGTAGTAGTAGAGCATCGGCCGCAATCCCATCGGCCAGGTCCACGGTTTGGATTCCCAAGGATGGTGATTGCCGGCCGAATTGGTCAGTCCCTCATGGAAAGTCAGCACTTCGCCGCCGTAGTACCAGAGCGAGCGCAGCGCGTCCGGCACCCAGGAGAAGTCGCCCCCGCGCCCGACCCGCACGCCGACCGCGTACCGGTCGTAGCTGGTCTCTCCGGCGAACCAGGCCCAGAAGCTGGCGAGGTATACGAAGACCGGCACCACGCCGAGCGCCCATGCGGTGGGTCCGAGATCGCGGACCGCGGTGCCCGCGAATGGCCGCCGCACCCGGTATCCGCGTCGCGCGGCGAGGTCGAAGGCGAGCGAGAGTGCCGCGAAGGCGACTACGAAATACGCTCCGGACCATTTGGTTCCGCAGGCGAGCCCGAGCAGTATGCCCACCCCGAATCGCCACCAGCGCACACCGAAGCGCGGCCCGTATTCGCTGTCGTCGAGCCTGCCCTCGGCGGCGACGAGGGCTATGCGCGCCCGCATCTCATCGCGGTCGACGATCAGGCAGCCGAATGCGGCCACCACGAACAGCGCCTGGAAGATATCGAGCATCCCGAGCCGGGACGAGACGAAGGTGAGCCCGTCGGCAATGAGCAGAATGCCCGCGAACGCGCCGATCAGCGTGGATCTGGCCATGCGCCGGGTTATCCGAATCACCAAGAGCACCAGCAGGGTTCCGGAGACGGCGGCCATGAACCGCCACCCCCACGGCCCGTATCCGAAGATGGCCTCGCCGATCGCGATCATCTGCTTGCCGACCGGTGGGTGCACGACCAGCCCGTAGGCGGGATTGTCCTCGACCCCACCGTTGGTGAGTGCCTGCCAGCCCTGTGGCGCGTAATGCTTCTCGTCGAAGACCGGGGTATGCCCGTCGGTCGGATATCCCAGCCGAATGAATCGCGTCAGCCCGGCCAGCGCCGTCAGGAACAGCGTGACCACCCACCCCCGCGCCCAATCGGTGGGCCCGAAATCCGGTGAGGGCCGCAGTGGCGCGGGGCTGGACAACGCCACCCCCGCCTCCACAGCTGGCGGTCGCGTGTCGGTCACCTGGGTCACGCCCCCGATGTTATGCGGTACGGCCCCGAACGTCCCGCCCCGGTTCACGCGCTTCTTCGCCCACCCGGGTTTACCCGGCAACGCGGCGATTTCGTATGTGGGCCGTCTGCTGTGCACGTGCCGGGGATCCGGGTGCCGCGCGGTCGAACCCGGGCCGTGGTGGCCCACCCCCACATGGGAGCTGTCGTGTCGGGCCCCTCGGTTCGGGTCGAACCGGGGTGGGTCGGGTCGCCCGTATGCTGGCACGGGTGCCGGACCGCTGACAGCATGCGGTGGCCGCCGCCGCGAAACGTGCGTGGTGGCCGATGGCCCTGGAACATCATGCGACGGCGGCCCATGCTGTGGGGTGGAGTGGCGACGACAAGGAGTGGAATGAACGGCGAGCCGGGATCGATCGGACGATTGGTGCTCGCGGCTACGCCGATGGGCGATATCGGGGACGCGTCGCAGCGGTTGCGGGACGCGCTGGGGTCGGCGGAGATTGTGGCCGCGGAGGACACCCGCCGGACGCGGTCGCTGGCCAAGGCTCTCGGGGTGGAGATCACCGGGCGGGTGGTGAGTTTCTACGATCATGTGGAGACGACGCGAATTCCCATGCTGCTGGAGGAGATCGAGGCCGGGCGCACGGTACTGCTGGTGACCGATGCGGGCATGCCGTCGGTGAGTGATCCCGGGTATCGCATGGTCGCCGCCTGCGTGGAGCGCAATCTGCCGATCACCTGTCTGCCCGGACCGTCCGCCGTGACCACCGCGCTGGCCCTGTCCGGTCTGCCGGTGGAGCGTTTCTGCTTCGACGGTTTCGCGCCGCGTAAATCCGGTCAGCGCAAGGAGTGGTTCCGCACGCTCGCCACCGAATCGCGTGCCGTGGCCTTCTTCGAGGCCCCGCACCGGCTCGCCGACTGCCTCGCCGATGCCGTCGATATTCTCGGCCCCGCCCGCCGTGCGGCGGTCTGCCGCGAACTCACCAAGACCTATGAAGAGGTGGTCCGCGGCAATCTCGCCGAGCTGGCCGCCTGGGCGGTGGAGGGTGCGCGCGGTGAGATCACCGTGGTTCTCGAAGGCGCGCACAAGGTTTCAGCCGATCCCGCCGACCTGGTCGACCGGGTGGAGGGCCTCGCCGCCGCCGGTCTCCGGTTGAAGGACGCCTGCGCCGAGGTCGCCTCCACCAGTGGCGTCTCCCGCCGCGAACTCTACGACGCGGTCCTCGCGGCTCGCGTCGCCGCCGAATAGACCGCCGCGGAACGGGCTCCACCAGTTGGCGGGGCCCATGAGTTGGACCAGGGCGGGTACCAACAGCATTCGAACCAGGGTGGCGTCGATGATCAGGGCGATCACCATGCCTAGCCCGAGGAAGCGCATCGGGGTGAGTGGCGAGAGCGTGAACGCCCCGGTGATGAGGACGAGAAGTGCTGCGGCAGCGGTGATTACGCGAGCCGTCTGCACTGTTCCGGTTCGGACGGACTCCTCGGTATCGGCTCCGGCTTCGTGGGCCTCGACCATGCGGGAGAGCAGGAAGACCTCGTAGTCCGTGGAGAGACCGAAGACGACCGCGATGATGAGCACCATCATGCTGGCGGGGATCGGGCCGACGCTCACGCTGAAAACGCTTGCCAGATGGCCTTTGTCGAAGATCCAGGTAAGGATGCCGAAGGTAGCCGCCAGGCTGAGGAAGGCCATGAACACCGCTTTGAGCGGGAGCACCACCGAGCGGAAGGCCAGGCCCAGCATGAGCAGGGTGGCCAGCACCATGACGGTGAGCATGAGCGGCAGCTTGTGCAGAATGGCGGTGACACTGTCGGCGGTGGCGGCGCTTTGCCCGCCCACCTCCAGGCTCAGCCCGTCGAGTCGAAGATCGCGCAGGTCACGCACGATTTCCTGGGCGGCGGGGGAGCGATCCGGCGCGGTCAGCACGGTGTGGATGATGGCGGTGTTGTCCCGAGTATCCAGTTGCAGAGCCTGTTTGACGCCGTGCACGCCGCCGAGTGCCCGCAATACGCTGCTGATGGCGGCGGAAGTCGGTGCACTGCCATCGGATTCGCGTACCAGAACGGTCGCGCCGCTGTTGGCGGCCGGGAAGCGAACCGCCAATTTGTCTACGGTCGAACGGATTTCATTGCCGACGGGCAGCGCGGTGTGGTCGATATCCCCAAGCCGGACACCGGTGAGCGGCGCGGCCAGCACCAGCAGTAGTGCGCCCACGGCGATCGCGACCGCACCCGGGCGGCGCATGACGGCGGTGACAACCCGGCCCCAAAAGCGTTGCGCGCGTTCCTCGGACCGTTCGAAAGCATTTGCCCGCCAACTCCATTTGCCGATGCGCGGGCCGAGCAGGGTGAGCGCGGCGGGGAGCGCGGTCATCGACAGTAGCGCGGCCAGGCCGACCGCCGCGATGGAGCCGAAGCCGAGCGATCGCAATACGGGCTGTGGAAAGACGAAGGTGCCCGCGAACGCGCACATGAGCAGTAGCGCGGAGAACAACACTGTGCGCCCGGCGGTATCGAGTGCGCGGGTGATCGCGGCGGCGGTGGATCGGCCGCCGGCCAGCTCCTCCCGGAAGCGTCCGACCACGAAAAGCCCGTAGTCGATGGCCAATCCGAGCCCGAGCAGTGACACCACATTCATGGCGAAGACGCTCACCTCGGTGAACCGCGCGATAATCCCGACCGCGCCCAGCGCACCCACCACCGCGAGACTGCCCACGAGCACCGGCAGCGAAGCGGCCATCACGCCGCCGAACACCAACACCAATACGATCGCGGTGAGCGGAATCGAAATCGACTCGGCCACAATGAGATCGTGCCGGGACTGCTCGCTGATCTCCTGCGCGAGCGCGCTGTACCCGGTCAGCCTGGTTTCGACCCCGGGCACCCGCAGTGCCCGCGCCAGTTCTGGATACACGGCAATGCGCCGATTGTCATCTCCGGCGGCGAACACCACGGCCACCGCCGACCGCCCGTCGGCCGACCGCAGATACTGCGATCGCGCACTGTTCCAATAGGTTTCGACCGGCTGCGCCAGTAGCGCCGGATCGATCGTCCCGACCGCCGCCCGTACCCGCCCACCGATATCGGCCAGCGACTGCCCCTCCGGCGCGGTGTAGATCGCGATGACATCCGGATTCTGCGGCCCGAGCCGGTCATGCACCCACTGATCGACCGCGCTCGATTCACTCCCAGGATCGGTATACCCTGCCGCACTGACCTTCTCGGCCAGTCCGGTCGCGAACAACCCACAGGCCAATGCGAACAACACCGCCGCCACCAGCACCGTCTTCGGCCGCGCCACCACGACCCGCGCCCACGGCGTCAACATGCGCGAAGTGTCCTTTCGACAGGGACCGTCCAGATCAGCGAGCGGACGAATCAGATTGAGGTAGTGCGGTTTCCAGGGTCTTCACAATGCGATCCAGGAGGGCTTCGAGGCGGTCCTGGATGCCGCGGCCGCTGCGGGCGGAGACGGTGAGTTCGGTGCGGCCGCCGCCTTCGGTGAGGCCGATGAGCAGGGGCATGGCGACGCTGTGCTGGGGGAGTACGCGGATGGAGGTGGGGGTGAAGCCTGGGACGGCGAGTTCTTCGAAGTCGTAGCGGCCCATGTGGGAAACGGTGGCGGAGGCCAGGTTTCGCCCCAGACGGGAACCGGCCCAGTTGAGGGAGCGGAGCAGGACGCGGCCGGGACCCGGGGGGAGGTTGGACAGGCGCGCGGCCTGCATCTGGTTGAGTTCGCGGCGCTCCTGCAACCCGATGCGCTTATCGGCATTGAGTTGTTTCCAGTCGACGCCGGGGCGGGCGTCGAGAAAGAGCGGGAGTGCGAGATTGGCGGTCGAGCGCAGTTCGGGATCGTGGCGGCGCAGGTCGACCGGGATCATGATGCGGGAGAGCGGTCCGCCCTCATCGGCGAGGATGGCGGCGACCCGCACCATGGCCCCGGGGCCGGTGGCGTGAATGGTGCGGTGGCGCAACAGATGTCGCGGCTCGCCCGGGTCCTGGCGGCCGGTACCGAGCGCGGACCCGAAGCGCGGCAGCATGAGTGCGGGGCGGCCGGGTGCGCCGACCTTGCGCTCCAGCTCCTCGTCGGCAATGGGGTCGGCCGCACCGACCGGCTCCTGTCCGCGCAGTACCCGCAGCACATCGGTGGCCCACATGACCATGCCCATACCGTCCATGACGCCGTGGAATACCCGGAATACCAGCGTGAACGGCGCTGCGGTGAGCAGCAGGACTTCCAGGGTGGATTCGGGCGTCGGCCCGATCGGGCTGGTGAGCACCGGATCCGATTCCAGCGCAGGGTATTGTAGTGCGTGGTCGATCACGCGCACGGCGGGCGCGACCCCGCTGTCCACCCAGTACTTACCCTCACGGACCAGCCGTGCGCCCGGATTCGCCTCGGCCGCAATGGCTACCGCGCGCCGGAGCTCCTCGGCGTCCACGCTGCCGACGCCTTCGACGGCCAATTGCATGAGGAACGGCGGCGCCAGATCCCGCATCGGGAAGTACATGAATTCGGTGGGGGAGATGGGTCGGCGGAACGTGCTCATGCCTGCCTCTTATGCGCGGTGCCTGCGTTATCGCAGGTCTTTGGTCAATTCGACTATGCCGCCCTGGGTTTGCAGCCAGGCCAGGAATTCGGTCAGCCCGGTATCCCGGTCCACCACCGGCCGATAGCCGAAATCCCTTGCGGCAGCACCGGTGTCGTAGGTGGCGGTGCGGGTCATGAGGGCGACCACGTAACGCGACAGCGGCGGTGACCAGCGGGTGGCGATGAACGGAACCCGCCAGACGGCATCGATGATCGCCACGGCCGCGTTGAGTACGCGCTGATTCGGCTGACGGCTGGGTGCCGCGTAGCCGAGTCCGTTGGCGACCTCGCCGAGGAAGCCCCACACATCGGTCTGCTCGGCATCTGCGACGAAATACGCTTTACCACCGGTGTTTTCGGAGCTCGCGGCATGTACGCAGGCATCGGCGATATTCTCGACATGGCAGAGCGAGGCATTCACCTGTTTGCCGAACGAAAGGTTCGGCAGACTGCCCGCGGCGGCCCGGCTCAGCAGTCGCACGATGGGCCCGGAGCGGTCGCCCGCACCCCAGATGGCCCGAGGTCGCAGCGCGCAGGTGCTGAACCCGTCGGCATTCGCCGCCAGTACTGCGCGTTCGGCGGCGGCCTTGGTCTCGGAGTACAGGTTGAGGTACCGGCGCGGGTACGGCACCGATTCGTCGATCTCGACCTGATCGCCACCATCCCGGTCCATGAGCGCACTGGGGCTGGAGATGAAGACGAACCGCTGTGCGCCGTTGCGCCGCGCCGACCGCAGCAAATGCTCTGTGGCCGTGAGGTTCTCGGCGACGAACTGGGCGCGGGTACCGCGCTCGTCGACGCGGGCGGCGCTGTGGAAGACCACGTCGATGCCCTTGGTGGCGCGTTCCAGGGAGACCTGATCGGTGAGGTCGCCGTGCAACACCTCCACCTGGTCGATGACATCGGCCAGATCGCCGAGCTTGCTGGTGGGGCGCACCAGAATGGCGACGTCATAGCCGCCGTCGAGCACCAGACGGCGCGCGATGGCACCGCCCAGGAACCCGGACGCGCCGGTGACCAGCGCCTTCTTCTTGACCTCGGACATCAGGCCGCCTCCTGTGTCTTCCACCAGGTGGCACCGAAAATCTGTGTCAGCACGGCGGTTTCGACGGGGGAGCGGTCGCTCGCCGCCGCGGCGCGCAGTGCGGCCGGAATCTGCGCCGCGTGCACCACAATGCTGAGGAAGGCGTCGATCCACCAGATCGCCCGCAGCAGTCGATTGGCGGGCGCGCGATCCACGAGCGCGGCCAGCAGCCCGACAGCCAGATAGACCCAGCCGAGAATCGGGATCACCCGCAGCGCAATGGTTTTCGGCCGCATGTCGTTTACTTGTCCTCTCCGAGCCGTTGTGCGGCCCAGCGGGCGAGCTGCTCGCGGCCGATCTTGGCATTGTGGCGAATGTCGACGGGGAACTTCGAATGGAACAGGAAGGTCATCACCGGCGCGGTGACATCGAATTCGACTGCACGGGTGCGTAATTCCGCCGCCATCAGGACGGTGTCGGTCCCCGGTTCGGCTTCGACGCACAGCACCGGGCGTTGTGATCCGCGCGGACCGACACCGACCAGTGCGGTTCGCACCACGCCGGGCAGGGTATTGAAGACCTGCTCGACCTGTACCGAGAACATGAGCCCGTCAGCGGTGTCCACGCGCTGACTCTTACGCCCGCAGAACCAGATTCGCCCCTCCTGGTCGATCCAGGCGAGATCGCCGGTGCGATGCCAGACGGTATCGCCGTCGGCGATCTTGCCCGCCTGATTGGCTTCGCGCGGCCAGTAGTACCGGGTGCTCACATTCGGCCCGGCGACCACCAGTTCACCGATCCCGCGCGTCTGCACGAGTTCGGGCTCACGGGCCTCGGCGTCGGCCCAGGTGGGCAGCGGGTCATCGGTAATGGCGACCAGCCTGGCGCGTACGCCCTCGGCGGGACGACCGATGCAGGTGCCCTCACCGCGATGCGCCCGTTCGACGAGTCCGCCCAATAGTTCCCGGGATTCGATGGTCGACATGGGCAGCGCCTCGGTCGACCCGTAGCCCGCGTGCACCTCGGCGTCCTCGGCCAATACCTCGCGCAGTCCGGCGATACACCAGTCCGGCACCGGTGCGCCACCGGAGTAGATGCTGTGCAGCGTAGGAACTTTCGTTCCGGTTCGCTCCATATACCGCAGCAGCGGAATCAATACGGCGGGCGAGGCGAACATGGTTCGCACCCCGAATCGATTCACCGCATCGGCGACGAACGCCGGATCGGTGGACCCCACCTGACTGGGCACCAGCGGCGGCAGCACGCACCGCGCGCCCAGCAGCATGTCCAGAATTCCGACCAGCGGCAAGGTGATCAGCGAAGTGTCCGGCGCGACCCGTCCCCGCGCCGCGTCCACCTGATCGACCATGGAGGACAGATTCCCGTGCGTCATCTCCACGGCCTTGGCCGGTCCGGTACTACCGGTGGTGTACGCGATCAGCAGCAGTTCGTCGGCGGGTGCGGGTACCCGTTCCGACAGCAGCGCCGAATCATCCACGGCGGCAACAGATCCCCCGGCGATCTGCTCCCACCGCGCCCGCGCGCCGACCACCGTGTCCCGTACCGTGCGCAGTCGCGTATTCACGATCGGACGCATGCGTTCGGCGGTGCCGACGGCTTTCGCCGCCGTTGTGCCGCGCTTGGACTGCGAACCCTCCAGCGTGGCAATCAGTTCGCGTAACCGCGCGCTGATGCCGTGTGCTGACGGTGCATCGCTGATATCTTGGGCCACAACGCTTTCCGTGGCCACCGGTGTGCCCCAGCTCTGCAAGGTCTGTCCACCCCAGAGCCAGCGCGGCCCCACAGTGATCTTCACGCGTACATCGCGGAAGTACTTGCCGAACAGCACCCGCGCGGCATGCGCCTGCGGAATGCCGATGAAGGCTTCGGCATCGGCGGCGCGCAGGCAGTTGAGCATTTTGCGCAGTCCCATGCCCGGGTCGATGACGACCGGCACGGCGCCGATCTTCAAGAGCCCCAACATGATCGCGTACAGCTCCGGGCTGGGCAGTACCAGCACGATGGTGCGGGTGCCGCGGCCGACACCCGCCGCGACCAGATGCGCGGCAATGGTGTCGGACCAGGTGTCGAGCTCCCGGTAGGTCAGCTGCCGATACGCCGGGAGCCCGGTGTCGGTCCGCCCGTGCGGGAAGATGACGACTTCCCGATCGGGCTGGTCGGCCACGACCGCGCGAAAGCGGTCGATGGCCTGCCAATAGGTAGCGGTCGTCACGCCGGGGCTCCGACGGTGGCGGGCAGCCGGTAGAGCACGGCGGCGGCCGCCGGGCCCGCACCGGCCGCGACGAACAGCACATGCGAGAACGCGTCCAGGGCGCGGCTCGTCACGGCCGTATCGTAGGCCAGCGGCAGCGCCGCGGTATGCGGATCACCTTGGGACAGATCGGGTCCGAAGACCGCATTGGGCGCGATACCCAGGGTGGCGGCGAGCTGCTCCGGGAAGCCTGCGGTGGGGGTGGACGAGATGAGCGCGGTGGTGGCCTGGTCCGGATCGGCCTCCGAGAGCGCCATGCGGGCGGCGTCGGCGGCGAGGTCGAGCAGGCGCTGTTCGGCATCTGGTTCGCGAATGACGGTCATGAGCTCGCGACCGCGCGTGCCCATGGTCGATACATCCACATACGACTCGATGGCGGGCGTGCCGGCACCGGCGATGGTGTGCACCCGGCCGAAGCCCTCGTCCGCATCGGTGTTCTCCAGCAGCAGCGCGGCACCCGCTGTGGCATAAGGGAATTCGTCGTCCGCCGCGCCCCGCTTCAGCGAGGGATGGGTGTCACCGGAGACGATGACCACGTGCTCGGCGCTGCCGGTCGCCAGAATGGACTGCGCCACCTGCACCGCGTTCAGCACGCCGACGCCGGCGTTCATGAGGTCGAAGGAGAACGACCGCGGATCGTCCTTGGTGTAGTCGAGCCCGATGCCCGCTTCCTTCTGAATCAGTGCCGACACAGCGGGTTCCACGGTATTGGAGTCGCGGAAGATGCCCGCGTTGATGAGCACGCCGACCTGTTCGGGCCGCACGTCCGCCCGCTCCATGGCCTGGCGCGCGGCCGCGCCGCTGAGCTCGACAATGCTGAAAGTGTCTCCGGCCCGGCTGATTCCGGTGGATTTGATGCGCACGCCCATGTCAGACCTTCAGGGATGAAATCGTGGTGGACAGGAATCCCCCGACGACGCCGGAGGCGGCGGGGACCATCAGGATCTTGGATCCGGATGCGATGTTCTGCTGGCTGAGTTGATCGTGCAACACAATGAAATGTGAAGTGGTGGAGGTGTTTCCGTACTTCTCGATGACATTCAGATCCGGCGGCATCGGCGTGCCGAACTCGCGTGCGGCAATGGCGTTCATGAACGGAATCGCGCCCGCGCCGAACTGGTGGTGAATGATGTAGTCGAAGCCCTCGTCCTCGAATGTGGTGCCACGATCGGCCATGAAGTTGCCCTGGGTGTCGGTCCAGAGCAGGAAGCGGGATTCGTTGTGCATCTTGCGGTTGTCGGTGTACAGCGACACGCCCTGTGACTTCTCACTGGGCATGCCCAGGCACAGGTGCGAGAACTCCGATGCGGTGGTGAGTTCGATGTAGTGGATCTTGTCGTTGTCATCAACAGCCTCGTCGAGAATTACCGCCGCGCCGGAGTCTCCGACGGTGAGCGAGGCGAATTGCAGATCGTATTTCTCGGTGATTTCATTGACCGCTGTTTCGGCGATCGGAGTAATGGCTTCACCACTCACGACCATGCCGCGCTTGATCGCGCCCGAGCGAATCATGCGATCGAGAATGTATGTGCCCGTCATCATTCCGGCACAGGCATTGGAGAGGTCGAAGGAAATGGTGTCCGGGCGCGCGCCGAGTTCACGTGCGAGGGAGCCCGCGAAGGAGGGCTCCATATACATCCGGGTACCCTTGCTGCGCGTGATCGAGGTGGAGATGATCACGTCGAGATCCGCGGCCGCATACTGTGACCTGGAAAGACAGTCCCGGGCGGCGTTCATCGCGAGAATGTATGAGTCTTCGTGGTTTTCGGGTGTGGTGTCGCGGAAGCGTCGTTCCTTGACGCCCGTGATTTTTTCGAGATCGAAGCCCGGGGTCTCCTGCAATTGCGCTAGGAGCTCTTCGGTGGTGACGCGTTTGGATGGCAGATAGGCGCCTATCGACTCGAATCGAGAATGCGGCACGGGGACTCCTGAAAGTACGATGAAATGCAATCTGAATCGGTGGCGGTCCTGACCGTACCCGACGGTAACTAGAGCGGCGACCGGGCGAAGTTCGGAAAAAGTGTCTGAGACATGCTGTTCGGCAAGAGTTTTCGCCGGTGAGAGCATCGCCCTATGACTGATCGCGGACCGATGCTGTGAGGGACTTCACGTCGTCGGCGACGACCCTGTGATGTAACCCGAAGTTACATCTACTTCCATATGAAACTGTCTGGGCGACAGTGGATTTCGCTCGGCGGCTACCGCTAGGTTAGGGCCATGCGCATACGGAAAGCCCTGGTCGGTGGTCTCGCGACCGCACAGCTCGGCGTCGGTTTCGCCCTCGCGTTGCCCGGAATGGCCACCGCCGCACCGGATTCCACGTCCTGTTCCAACTGGTCGAAGGCCACTGTCGCCTCCGGCTTCGGCAGTCTGGAGAACCTCGCCTTCGATGGTCGCGGCGGACTGCTGCTCTCCGAGATCTCCCTCACCGGCGGCGGTGGTGGCTTGCAACGGCTCACCGCGGACGGCACCCGCGGGCTCGCCGCGGCGGTGGAATCTCCGGGTGGAATCGTCATCAATGGTGGTAGCGCGTATGTGAACTCGGGCAATACATTCGCCAGCGGCGTCACGAACACTCCGGACGGCAAGATTGTCTCGGTCGATCTGGCCACCGGCGCGCTCGCCACGGTCGCCTCCGGCCTGCATATGCCCAATGGTCTGGCGCAGCTACCCGATGGCGGCTTCGTCGTCAGCCGCGACCTCGGCCCCGATGCGGTACTGACCCGGGTGGCCGCGGACGGTTCCGGCGCGCATTCCCTCGCTCCCGAACTGACTTTCACCAATGGCCTGGCCTACGATCCGGCGCGCCGTAAACTGTTCGTCTCCACCACTTTCGACGCCACCACGACAATCGGGGCGATCGATATCGATCACCCCGGTGCCACGCCGCAGCGCATTACCCTCCCAGGTTTCGGCCCGCTCAATTCCGCCGACGATTTGACCGTGGGCCCGGACGGTGCGGTCTATGTGGCGCTCAATGCCGCCGGCCGGGTGGTTCGAGTCGATCCGGACACCGGCGCGTACTGCACCATTGCCGACGGCCTCCCCTTCGTGACCTCGGTGCGATTCGGCGCCGGCCCCGGCTGGGATTCGAACTCGTTGTACGCCACCAGTTTTCTCGGCACCGTCACCCGTTTGACGCGATAATTCGGCCCGGAAACGGCACGGCACCGGAACTTCCGAGTTCCGGTGCCGCCGTTGGTGTTTCGAACGATCTATCCCGTTATGCCTTGGGCTCCACGTACTTCGGGAACACAACCTCGGGCTCCGGCAGGGCGGTGCCCGGCTGGATCGGGGTGGCGATGGCGGCGAAGTCGCGATCGGTCTGACCCAGCAGGTCCAGGATCTTGGCGGCGGAGCCGGGGATCACGGGCTGCACCAGCAGCGTCACGATGCGCACGACCTCCATGGTCACGTAGAGGATGGTGCCTTCGCGGGCCACATCCTCGGGCGTGCCGGACTTGGCGAGCGTCCACGGGGCCTGGGCGGAGAAGTACCGGTTCGCCTCGCGCAGTGTGTTCCACAGGTGCTCGAGGCCCAAATGGATTTGCTGCTGATCGAATTCGGCACGTACCTGCTCGGGCAGAGCGCGGGCGAGTTCCAGCATGGCCTTGTCCTCACCGGTGAATTCACCGGGAACCGGGACCACACTGCCGAAGTCGCGTGCGACCATCTTCAGGCAGCGCTGTGCGAGATTGCCGTACTCGTTCGCCAGATCGGTATTGATCCGGCTGACAATCCCCTCGTGGCTGTACGCCCCGTCCTGCCCGTAGGAGATCTCACGCAGCAGGAAGAACCGCACCGCGTCCAGGCCGTAGGTGTCGACAAGTTCGGTCGGCGACACCACATTGCCGGTCGACTTGGACATCTTCTCGCCCTTGTGGAATACGAACCCGTGCGCGAAAACCCGCTTGGGCAGCTCGATTCCGGCGGACATCAGGAACGCGGGCCAGTACACGGCGTGGAAGCGCGTGATGTCCTTGCCGATAATGTGCACATCGGCGGGCCAGAACTTCTGGAAGGCAGCCGAATCCGTACTCGGGAAGCCGACACCGGTGAGGTAGTTGGTGAGCGCGTCCACCCACACGTACATGACGTGCGCCGGATCGCCGGGCACCGGAACGCCCCAGTCGAAGGTGGTGCGGGAGATGGACAGATCCTTCAGCCCCGCCTTCACATACGAGACGATCTCATTGCGCCGGGTCGCCGGAGCCATGAATTCCGGCTTGCTCTCGTACAGGTCGAGAAGCTTGTCCTGGTACTTGGAGAGCCGGAAGAAGTAGTTCGACTCCTCGGTCCACTCGACCGGGGTCTTGGTTTCGGTGGAGACGCGGGTGCCGTCCTCGAGGAGGGTGGTCTCGTCCTCGTTGTAGAACGCCTCGTCGCGCACCGAGTACCACCCGGCGTAGGTGTCCAGGTAGATGTCGTCATTGGCGGCCATCCGCTCCCAGATGGCGATGGACGCGGCGTGATGGTCCTCGTCGGTGGTTCGAATGAACCGGTCGAAGGACACATCCAGGGCCTTGTCCATGGTTTCGAACACATCGGAGTTGCGTGCCGCGTACTCGGCCTCGGGCTCCCCGGCGGCCTTGGCGGCCTGCTGCACTTTCTGCCCGTGCTCATCGGTGCCCGTCATGAAGAACACGTCGAATCCGTCGAGCCGCTTGAAGCGGGCCAGCGCATCGGTGGAGATGTACTCGTAGGCGTGCCCGATGTGCGGGACACCATTCGGGTACGCGATGGCTGTGCTGACATAGAAGGCGGGGCGGTCGGATGCGCTCATGGTGTGTCTACTCTATCTGCGTGCCTGAAGTAGCTCGCGTGAATATCCCCGTGGCAGGTTTCGCTCATGACTAGCCGCCGACCGGCGCCCGAGCCGCCCGAGCCGCTGTTCCCGCTCGTCGACGCGCACACCCATCTGGACGCGTGCGGTGCCACCGACGCGGAATCGGTTGCCGCCATTGTGGATCGGGCCGCCGCGGTGGGCGTGCGCGAGGTGGTGACGGTCGCCGACGATCTGGCCGCCGCGCGCTTCGCCGTGCAAGCCGCGAACTGGGATCACCGGGTGTACGCGGCGGTGGCGCTGCATCCGACCCGTGCGAATGTCCTCGACGATGCCGCCAAGGCCGAGCTGGAGCGGCTCGCCGCGGACCCGCGTGTGGTCGCGGTCGGCGAGACCGGACTCGACTACTACTGGCCCGGCAAACTCGACGGCTGTGCCTCCATCGAGGATCAGGTGGAGGGTTTCCGCTGGCATATCGATCTCGCCAAGCGGCTGCGCAAACCGCTCATGATCCACAATCGCGAGGCCGATCATGATCTGCTCGCGGTCCTGCTGGACGAGGGCGCCCCGGAAACCGTGATCTTCCACTGCTTCTCCTCCGACGCAAATATGGCGCAGGCGTGTGTGGACGAGGGCTATGTGCTGAGTTTCTCCGGCACCGTGAGTTTCAAGAACGCCCACGAATTGCGGGAGGCCGCGAAACTCGTTCCGCAGGACCAGATTCTGGTCGAGACCGATGCGCCGTTCCTGACCCCGCATCCATTCCGCGGTGCGCCGAACGAGTCCTACATGCTGCCTTACACCTTGCGATCGCTGGCGGAGTTGCGGGAACAGGATCCAGTGACGCTGGCCAAGATCACCACGGCGAATGCGCGGCGCGTGTACGGAATTTGATGCGTACCGGTTGTCATTCCCTGGCCTCCTCGTTATCGTACTGTTACCATGCCGGGATTTCCGATGAATGCCATGACGAAGCTCAACTCGTCGCGGTCGCCGCTGCTGTACGGCGCCATCGCGGCGATGCTCGTCACGCTCATTGTCGGTGCGGGCCTGGCCATCGTGAACAAGAAGACCATCACGGTCGTGGTCGACGGCCAGAAGATCGTGCGCAACAGCATGTATCTGGATGTGCGCGGCGTACTCAAGGACGCCGGGTACACCGTCGGCTCTCGCGATGACGTATCCCCTTCGCCCAGTTCACGAATCGGCGATGGCGCGACCATCACGCTGAACCGCGCGCGCGAGGTGTCACTGATCGTGGACGGCACGCCGTCCAAGGCGTGGACCACCGCGCTGACGGTCGCCGAGGCCATTGTGAAACTGAATCTGCCCGGCGATGTCTACACCTCGCCCGCGCGGCCGACGCCGCTGCCGCTCGAAGGCGCGCAGCTGCTGATCACCAATCCGCGCACCGTCGAGCTGGCCGATAACGGTGCCGCGCCCGCGCTGGTCCGGCTGGCCGCGCCGACGGTCGGCGAACTGTTGCAGGTGCAGGGCCGCCCGCTGATCAATCAGGACAGTGTCGAACCGGTCGCGGGGACTCCGCTGCGCGATGGCATGAAGATCGTCGTCACTCGCAAGATCGTCGAGAAGCGCACCGAGCGGGTACCCCTCGACCCGCCCGAGAACATCATCGAGGACACCTCGCTCAATATGAGCCGGACGATTGTCGAGAATCTCGGAGTGCCCGGCACCCAGGACGTCACCTTCGCGGTCTCGATCGTGAATGGTCGTGAGGCGGGCAAGGATCCGATCAACTCGACCGTCATCGAGCCCGCCGCCCCCAAGACCATCCGTAAGGGCGCGAAACCCGGCACCGAGGTCCCCGATGTCAAAGACGGCAGCACCTGGGACGCCCTCGCCAGTTGCGAATCCAACGGCAACTGGGCCATCAATACCGGCAACGGGTACTACGGCGGAATCCAGTTCGACGCCGGCACCTGGGAACGCCAGGGCGGCACCCGGTACGCCCCGCGCGCGGACCTCGCCACCCGCGAGGAGCAGATCGCCATTGCCGAGGTGACCCGCGCCCGCCAGGGCTGGGGCGCCTGGCCCGCCTGCACCAGCCGCCTCGGCATCGGCTGAAACACCCGGTGTGGTGATCGCGCACCTCATGCGGATGGGTGCGCGATCTCCAGACCGGGTGTGCGGATCTCTCTGCGGGCCGGCCCTCGAAATCCCGTGCTGCAGTGCGGATCCCGCTACATCAATGCTCCGCCGTCCACGCGCAGTTCGGTGCCGGTCATATACCGCCCGTCATCGGAGGCGGCCATGGCGACCACGCCCGCGATATCCTCCGGCTTGCCGAGCGCGCCACCGTCGATCCAGCCGGGCAGGCGCGCCATCAGCGACCAGTCGGCGTCGGCGGGCAGCGACAGACCCGAGGTGATGCCCGTGCTGATGCCGCCGGGCACGATATTCACCGCGCGCAGACCCTTTTTCACGTATTCCAGGGCAATGGTGTGGGTGAGCGCGTTGACTCCGGCCTTCGACGCGGCATAGGCGGCCATGTACGGATTGGAGCCGAAGGCCGCGGTGGAGGAGAAGTTCACGATGACGCCGCCGTGCGGAGATTCGATCAGCTGCGGAACCGCGGACTGGATCATCAGGAAGGTGCCGGTGAGGTTCACCGCGAGCACCTCGTTCCAGGTTTCCAGGGGCATCTCGTGGGTGTGCCCGGCGCGCATGATGCCTGCGGCATTGACCAATACGTCCAGGCCGCCGAGGGTTTCGAAGGCGGTGGCGGTGGCGCTGCGCACCGAATCCTGGTCGGCCACATTCAGTTGCACGGTGTGCAGCCGGTCCTGTTGGTCGGCGGGGGCGGCCTCGCGGGTGGCGGCCAGGCCGTTCTCGCTGATGTCGGCGGCGACCAGGTGGGCGCCTTCGGCGAGCAGGCGCAGGGCGATACCCTGGCCGATTCCGGAGCCCGCTCCGGTGACGATTACGCGGCGTCCGTCGTATCTCAACATGGCGCGAAATTAGAACAAGTTTCACATCGCGTCAATGGTGGATTGCCGGTTGTCCGGTCACAGAGTTTTCTCATACTGGACAGTCGATTTAATAGCTAGGCTCTTCCCGCGAACGAATTGTTCACGGGGCGTGGCCTGATGGAGGATAAATGCGGTTGTTCGGTTGGCGTACGCGGATTTTCATCGCCGCCGTGGCCTCGGCGGGTGCAGTGCTCATGGTGCCGGGAGCTCCGGCGCAGGCGGCGGGCGCGGGCGCGGTCATCGATACCACCGCTCGACCCGACGGCTGGCGCGGCATGTCCAACGGCTCCGCCATCGACTACTGGACCACCCGCTCCAATGGCGAATCCGTCCAGGCCAGTGGCGCACTCATCATCCCGAGCGGCCCGGCCCCCGCCGGTGGCTGGCCGATCATGGCCTACGACCACGGTACCTCCGGACTCGGCCCGGGGTGTGGCGGGCAGAGCGATACCAGCGTGTTCAGCCGTCCCAAGGAGGACAAGATCCTCCGGTACTTCGTCGACAAGGGCTTCGCGGTCGTCGCACCGGATTACCTGGGCCTCGGCAAATTCGACACCGGGCCGCACCCGTATCTGGAGACCCGCACCGAGGCGAGCGCCACCATCGATCTGGTCAAGGCGGCCCGCGCCGCGCATCCCGAATTGTCGAAAACCTGGGCGCTGACCGGATTTTCGCAGGGCGGGCACGCGGCGCTCGGCGCGGCCAACCTACAGGTGAGTACCGCACCGGATCTCGATTTCCGCGGCACCATCGCCGTCGATCCGGCCTCCGATGTGGAGAAGTTCGTACCCCTGGCGGGACCGTATGTGCCGGAGATTCCCGGCCAGAACGGTAATGCCATCGACGGATTCGTGGTCAGCATGCTGGCGGGGCTGCGCGAAACCCATCCCGAACTCGATCTGAACAGCTACCTGACCCCGCGCGGCCGGGAGATCTTCGATCAGGCGGGCAGCCTCTGCTTCGGCGACATCATGAAGGCCGTGGACGGCGTCTCCGTCGGTGAGATGCTCGCCCGGCCGCTCGCCGACGACCGGTTCCGCGCCGCCGCCAACGCGTACCTGACCGTGCCGACCAGTGGCTACAACGCGCCGATTCTATTGCTGCTCAATGTGACCGATATGGTCGTGCCCTCGCCGCTGCACGCCGCGCTCGCCGCCCAGTTCGCCGCGAACGGTGTGGATTTCAGCACGGTCACCGGGACCGGGCAGCACACCGATCTCAATCCGCAGATGTGGTCGGCCATCGATGACTTCACCGCGCGCCTACTCGCCACCCCGACCATGCCCTGATCGAGGGTCGGTGCGGTATGGGCAATCTATCGGCAAATAGATTGTCAGGCAGACACTCCGGAAGCTGAATCCGCTTCCGAGGCGGAGCCGACGGAGGAATCATGGGATTTACCAGTACTTTTACTCGAATCACGACCGTTGCGGCCGTGGCCGCGAGTGCGCTGCTCGTCCTTCCGATGAGCTCGGCGCAGGCCGATCCCGCCGGAACCCTCATTTCGGCAACCGCGCAGCCCGATGGCTGGCACGGGCAGGTGAACGGTTCGATCGTCAAGTACTGGACCACCCGCTCCAATGGTGAACAGGTCCGGGCCAGCGGTGCCATGTACATCCCCGCCGGGCCCGCGCCCGCGGGCGGCTGGCCGATCATGGCCTACGACCACGGCACCACCGGACTCGGTGCGAACTGCGGCGGCCAGACCGATCCGGACAATGCGCCGCTGCCCGGTATGATGGCCGACGAAGACGTTCTCATGCGGTACTTCGCCTCGAAGGGTTTCGCGGTCGTCGCACCCGACTATCTGGGACTCGGCCTGTACGAGACCGGACCGCACCCGTACCTGGAATTGCGCACCGAGGCCACCGCCACTATCGATCTGGTGCGCGCGGCACGCTCGGCGAACCCGGAGCTCTCCCGCACCTGGGCGGTGGCCGGCACCTCGCAGGGCGGTCACGCCGCGCTCGGCACCTCCAGCGTGCAGGTGGCGGCCGCCCCCGATCTCGACTTCCGCGGCACCGTCGCCGTCGATCCGGCCTCGGATGTGGAGAAGGTGCTGCCCATCGCGGGACCGTGGGTGCCCGAGCTGTCGGGCAAGACCGGTGACGACGTGAACGGCTTCGTCGTCAGCATTCTGGCCGGACTCCGCGCGGCCCGCCCCGACGCCCAGGTCGACAGCTATCTGACCGAACAGGGCCGCACACTCCTGGACAGCGTCGGCAATACCTGCCTGCCCGAAACCATCAAGCGCATGCGGGGCATCAGCATCGGTGACCTGCTCGCCCGTTCGCTCAGCGAGGGTCCGCTCACCCCCGTACTCCGCGACTACATGACGGTACCCACCCGCGGCTACGACGCACCGATCCTGTTGCTGCTCAACGCAACCGACACCACCGTCCCGTCCCCGCTGCACGCCGCCCTGGCCGCCCAGTTCGCCGCCAACGGCGTCGACTTCCAGACCTCCGTCGGCACCGGCTCGCACGGCAATATCAATCCGCAGATGTGGTCGGCGATGGACGCCTTCCTCAACCGCATCCTCGCCACGCCCACTCAGAGCTGACCGGACGTCCATTGCCGCGCCGCCGACGGCTCGGCCGGGCGGGCCGTCGGTTGTGCGGCTGGGCGGGCTGTTGGGCGCGTGGCTGGGTGGGCTGCCGGTTGTGCGTCCGGGTCGGTTGCTCGGCTGGGCGGGCAGGCGGCTCGGGGCTGGGCGCGGACGTGTCGCCGCCCACCTCCGACCGGGGTGTCGAGGTGGGACGAGTGCGGGGGTTGATAGGTTTCGCAGGGTGTCCGAACCTGAAAACGCTGGTCGTGGAGAAGCCGCCCTGCTGGGCCCTGCCGAGGTGCGGGTGCTCGCCGAGCGGTTCGGGGTGCGCCCGACCAAGCAGCTCGGACAGAACTTCGTCCACGACGCGAATACCGTCCGCCGCATTGTCGCGGCGGCGGGCGTCACCCGCGATGATGTGGTGCTCGAGGTCGGTCCCGGCCTCGGCTCGCTGACCCTGGCCATTCTCGATGTCGCCGATCGCACGATCGCCGTCGAGATCGACCCGAATCTGGCCGGGCACCTGCCCAATACGGTGCGGGACCGCGCGCCGGGTCTGGCCGACCGCCTCACCGTCGTACTCGCGGACGCCCTGCGTGTGCAGGCGGCCGACCTCCCCGCCGCACCGACGGCGCTGGTCGCGAACCTGCCCTACAACGTGGCGGTCCCGGTACTCCTGCACCTGCTGGCCGAATTGCCCAGCATCCGAACAACTCTCGTCATGGTGCAATTGGAAGTGGCCGATCGCCTCGCCGCCACCCCCGGCGGCCGCATCTACGGCGTGCCCAGCGTCAAGGCGGGCTTCTTCGGCACCGTCCGCCGCACCGGCACGGTAGGCCGTCAAATCTTCTGGCCCGTTCCCCAGGTCGAATCCGGACTGGTCCGCATCGACCGCTACGAAGAAGCCCCTTGGTCGATGGACGAAGACCACCGCAAAAAAGTCTTCGAAGTAATCGACGCCGCCTTCGCGCAACGCCGCAAAACCCTCCGCGCCGCCCTGGCCGGCTGGGCCGGTTCCCCCGTCGAAGCCGAAAGGCGCTTGGTAGCAGCCGGAATCGCCCCGACGGCCCGCGGCGAAACCCTCGACACCGCGGCCTTCGTCCGCCTGGCAGCCCAAGCCTGACCAATCGGCCGGGGGCGTGAACCCGCCCCCGGACAAGTGGGACTAGACGGTGATCTGCAGGCCGTCCAGGAGACCGGCTTCGATACCGTCGCCGTCGGCGCGGGCGGTCACGGTGAGCTGGACGAGGTACTCGTAGCTGCCGATGGCGACGATCGCATAGCGGGTGTGCACCCACAGGATGAGGGCCTCGACCGCGTAGGTGCCGGTGACAGCGGCGGACGGAAAGCCTTGGTAGTCACCGATTTCGGCATTGAGTTCGCGCCAGTCCGGGAGCTGGCGGGCATCGGCGAAGGCGGACTCCAGCAGTTCGGCCGGGTTCGACGGCTTGGACAGCCGGCCGACCAGCAGCACCACATTGTCGGCCCAGCCGTTCTCGGGCGGGCGGGTGAACACCCCGTACGCACCGGGGAACATGGCGGCATCCACCGCCTGCCACCCATCGGCCAGCGGCAGCGAAACCTCGGGCGCTCCAGCCTCTCCCGGCTGTACCGGCGCGATCTCGATACCCGCTGCGACCAGGTACTCGGCAATAGTCGTCACGAACTCTGCTCCTCGGCATAGCGGGCGAGGCGGTCCCCACCGCATACGCCAGCCATTGAACACGACCCGCCCCACCACACAAGCCCGCACCCCGGCCGAGTGTGCACTCCGGGCGGAAATCCATCCGAATCACCGCCCTGAGTGCACACTCGCGGATCGAACGAACTCGCGGCGTGCCCCGTCATCCCGGCATGCCCACCCCGTCATCCCGGCATGCTTTTGGCCGGGATCCACGCCGCCAGTGCTGCAACGGTTTCTGTGGATCCCGGCCAAAAGCGCGCCGGGATGACGAGGGGTAGTCGCCGGGATAGCGACGGCCAGGTCGTCGGGATGACGAGGGGTTTTCGTCAGGAAGGCGAATGCCGGTCGTCGGGTGGGTCAGCCGCGGAAGCGGCGTAGGCGGAGGCTGTTGCTGACTACGAAGACGCTGGACAGGGCCATGGCGGCACCGGCGAGCATCGGGTTCAGCAGGCCCGCGGCGGCCAGGGGGATGGCTGCCACGTTGTAGCCGAAGGCCCAGAAGAGGTTGCCCTTGATGGTGCGCAGGGTGGCTCGGGACAGTTTGATCGCGGTGGGGACCGAGCGGAGGTCGTCTCGGACCAGGGTGAGGTCGGCCGCCTGGATGGCGACGTCGGTGCCGGTACCCATGGCCAGGCCGAGGTCGGCCTGGGCGAGGGCGGCCGCGTCATTGACGCCGTCGCCGACCATGGCGACCACCTTGCCCTGCGCCTGCAGTTGCTTCACCACATCCAGCTTGTCGCTGGGCAGCACCTCGGCAATGACCTGGTCGATGCCGACCTGATCGGCCACGGTGCGGGCGGTGGCGGCATTGTCACCGGTCAGCAGTACGGGGGTGAGCCCGAGTACCCGCATTTCCGAGATCGCCTGTGCGCTGGTGGGTTTGACGGCATCGGCGATAACCAGCACGCCGCGCGCCACCCCGTCCCAGGCCACCACAATGGCGGTCTTCCCGGCCTGTTCGGCCCGAATCTTGGCATCCGCCAAGACTTCCGGCAGCGCGATCGACCAATCCTCGAGCAGTTCGGTGCGCCCGATGACGACCGCCCGCTCACCGACCAGACCCTGTACGCCCTTGCCGCCATGGCCGACGAACTGCTCCACCTGTTCGGTATCGAGTCCGCGATCGACAGCGCCCTTCACCACAGCCTTCGCGACCGGGTGTTCGGAGCCGTGCTCCACCGCCGCGGCAATCGCGAGCAGCTCGTCCGGATCCACATTCGTGGCCGGAATCGCCTCGGCGAGAGTCATTTTGCCGGTGGTGACCGTACCGGTCTTGTCCAGCACCACGGTATCGATACGCCGTGTCGACTCCAGCACCTGCGGGCCCTTGATCAGAATCCCCAGCTGCGCACCGCGCCCGGTACCCACCAAAAGTGCTGTGGGCGTGGCCAATCCGAGAGCGCAGGGGCAGGCGATGATCAGTACGGCCACCGCCGCCCCGAAGGCGGTCGATACGGACGCTCCGGTGCCGAGCCAGAAGCCCAGCGCCGCAACCGAAATCCCGATGACTATCGGAACGAAGATCCCGGCCACCTGATCGGCGAGCCGCTGTACAGGTGCCTTCCCGTTCTGCGCCTCTTCCACCAGTGCGGCCATCTGCGCCAGCTGGGTATCCGCGCCGACCCGGGTGGCGCGCACGGTCAGCAGACCGCCCGCGTTCACCGTCGCGCCGACCACGGCATCGCCGGGCCCCACCTCGACCGGCACCGATTCACCGGTCAGCATGCTCATATCGAGCGCCGAATTACCTTTGACCACGACACCGTCGGTGGCGATCTTCTCGCCCGGCCGCACCAGGAATTCCTCGCCGACCCGCAATTCGACCACGGGGATCCGGGTTTCGACACCGTCCCGCAGTACCGCCACATCTTTCGCGCCGAGTTCCAGCAGGGCCCGCAGCGCGGATCCGGCCTTCTCCTTGGAACGGGTCTCGAAGTACCGGCCCGCCAGGATCGCGGTGATCAGCGTCGCCGCCACCTCGAAGTAGAGCGCCGAGGACGAGTCACCACGCGAAATGGCAAGGCTGAAGGGATGTTTCATCCCGGCCATA
Source organism: Nocardia sp. SYP-A9097 (assembly GCF_009649815.1). Taxonomy (GTDB): domain Bacteria; phylum Actinomycetota; class Actinomycetes; order Mycobacteriales; family Mycobacteriaceae; genus Nocardia. Next base: position 269,175 of record NZ_WJIC01000002.1, on the reverse strand, counting down.
CCCGCGTCGCCGAAGAACAGCGCGTACACGGACCAGCCGAACGCGGCGAGGGTGCCGAGCGAGATGAGCGTATCCATGGTGGCCGCACCGTGTTTGGCGTTCACCCAGGCGGCGCGGTGGAATTGCGCGCCGCCCCACACCACGATGGGTGCGGTCAGCGTCAGCGAAAGCCACTGCCAATTGGTGAATTGCAGCGCCGGAATCATCGCCATGGCGACCACGGGGACGGCCAGCGCCAGCGTCACCAGCAGGCGATGCCGCAGCTGCCGGGTCGCACCCGGAGCCGAATCATCCTCGGTGTCAGCGGATTTCACCGGTTCGGTGCGGTGCACGGCGGCGGTGTATCCGGTGTCGACGACCTTGGCGATCAGATCATCGGTGGTCACCGACTCCGGGAAGCTGACCTTCGCCTTCTCGGTCGCGTAGTTCACCGTGGCGGTGACGCCGTCGATCCGATTGAGTTTCTTCTCGATACGGGAGGCGCAGGAGGCGCAGGTCATGCCGCCGATTTCCAGCTCGATGGACCGCTCCGGGGCTGGGGCGCTCATCAGTGACCTCCTCCGTGTTGCGAGTGCGCGTCCGAACCGGATGCGGCAGTGGTGGTTTCGTCGGTGAACTCGGCGGTGTGGACCGTGCCGCCGTGCTGGAAGTCCAGGTAGAGGCGGTAGGTGCCATCGCTCGGGGCTTGTGCGTGGAAGGCGACTTCCGGTCCGGGAGCGGTCTTTCCGACCTCGCCCTCCGGATGCACATGCAGGTAGGCGAGATCACTGGCCCGCAGCGCGACCAGGTGCGCGTAGGCGCCCAGGTATGGCTGTAAGTCGGTGACCGGCTTACCGTCGCGGGTGACGGTGAACTTCAATTCGCTTCCGGCGGTGGACAAGTCACCGTTCAGGGCGACCTGGTAGCCATCCACCTGAGCGGTCTTGGATACCGGCGGCAGTGCCTTGGCCACCGTGTTGCCATCGACCTGCACGGTCCGGCTGAGCGTCAGTTCGCCCGGCCCGCCGGTGGGGGAGAAGTCGGTGAAGACCCGGTAGCTGCCGGGCTCGGCCCACTTCCAATCGATGGTCCAGGTGCCGTCCGCGGCGAGTGCCGGATGGACGTGCCGGAACTGGCTCGCGTCCGAGCGGACCACGATCAGGTGCAGGTTCTGCTCGTGCAGGGTGTTGTACTTTGTGACGGTGCCCTGCGGTCCGGTAATCCGGAAGCGCAGTGCCCCTTGCTGATTCGCGGCGGTCGGCGCGGTGACATCGGTGAGGGCGTAACCCTCTTCGCTGTCCGCGAGCCCGGGGGCCGCCGCGGTCTGATGTTCGGAGTGCGCGGAGGTCGTGCCGGAGGCCGACTCGGCCGGATCGCCCACCAGGGCTCCGATGCCGAGTGCGGCCCCGAACAGTACGACCAGTCCGCCTCCGAAGGCGGCGAACTTCAGTCGATCGTTCATTCAGCTCGCCACCTCGTACCCGGCTTCGTCGACGGCGGCCAGGACATCGGCGTCGGCGATGGGCGCGGCGGATTCGACCTTGACCAGACCGGAGGCCAGATCCACGTCGACACTCGTGACGCCGTCGATCTTGCCGATCTCCTTCCGAACCGATCCGACGCAGTGGCCGCAGGTCATGCCGGTGACGGTGTAGGTGCTGGTGGCCATTTCGACTCCTCGACTCGCGCTATACGGTGTGGGGGTATCCCCGAACACCTCTGAAACATACCCCCCATGGGTACCTGGCGCAAGCGGTTCGGCGCGGAAATTCAGCGCTCGACGGCTCCGGATGCCGGCCACACCCGTAGTGCCAGCTCAGTGACCTTTCGCAACTCGTCCCGGCTCGCGCCATCGCGCGCGGACTGTGACATGCCCTGCATGACCACCCCGATGTAGCGGGCCAGTACCCCCGCATCGGTCTCGGCGGGCAGGAGTCCGGCGGTGATATCCGCGCGGATGCGCTCGGCGAAGGCGGTCACATTCGCGGTGCGCATGGCCTCGAGCATGGCCGCGACCTCCGCGTTAGTGGTGTTGATCCCGGCGCTGATGACCATGCAGCCGTTCGGAAGTCCGGGTTCGGTGTACTCCAGGGCTGCCTCGCGCAATGTGCGGGCGACCGCGTCCCAGGCCGTCGGTTCCTCGGCGAGCGCACGCGCCGCGAAGCCCGCGTAGTCGTTGACGTACACCTCGATGGATTCACTGAACAGCTGCTGTTTATCGCCGAACGCCGCGTACAGGCTGGGTGCGCCGATGCCGAGCTCGCCGGTGAGGTCGCTGATCGAGGTGGCCTCGTAACCCTGCCGCCAGAACAGGCGCAGGGCCTTGTCCAGGGCGGCGTCTCGATCGAATTTGCGGGGTCGGCCCCGGGTGGATGTGGCCATATCCGCATTTTATAGCGCTCGCTAGATAATGTGTTACGGTCCCTTTCTGTAACGATCGCTAGATAAAAGGAGCGCAGCTCATGAGCACCCTCGCAGGCAAAACGGCACTGGTCACCGGCAGCGGCCGCGGCATCGGACGCGCCATCGCGCTGCGCCTGGCCAAGGACGGCGCCCGGGTGGCCGTGCACTACAACGGCAATACCGCCACCGCCAAGGAGACGGTCGCCGCGATCGAGGCAGCGGGCGGTTCGGCCTTCGCCATCCAGGCGTCGCTCGGTGTCCCCGGTGATGCGCAAGCGCTGTGGACCGCCTTCGACGCGCACGCCGACGGCCTCGACATACTGGTCAACAATGCGGGCACCGACGGCATCCGCGAACCCATCACCAGCACCGATGAGGAATCCTTCGACCGCGTCTTCGCCGTCAATACCAAGTCGCCGTTCTTCGTGACGAAACTCGGTGTGGATCGACTGCGTGACAACGGCCGCATCATCAATGTCTCCACCGGCCTCACCCGCGGCGCGTACCAGCCGCGGCTGCTCGCGTACACCATGACCAAGGCGGCTATCGACGCGCTGACCAGCATCCTCGCGAAAGAGCTTGGCCCACGCGGCATTACGGTGAACGCGGTGGCCCCGGGCGCGATCGACACCGATATGAACGCGGACTGGCTGCGCACGCCCGAAGGTCAGGCCGCCACCGCCGCCCGCTCCCCTTTGAACCGGGTCGGCCAGCCCGCCGATGTCGCCGATATCGTCGGCTTCCTGGCCTCCGACGACTCGCGCTGGGTGACCGGCCAGTGGATCGATGCCACCGGTGGCGCACTCCTGTAGGGAACTGCAACTAGGCTGTCCGCGTGCTGTCTGTTGTGCCCAGTCCCGTCGTCGTGCGCGCGCCCTCGAAGGTGAATCTGCACCTCGGGGTGGGCGATCTTCGCGAGGACGGATACCACGACCTCACCACGGTTTTCCAAGCCCTGTCGCTGAGTGACGATCTGGAGATCTCGCCGGCCGCCGCCCTCACGGTGCGAGTGACCGGCGAGAGCGCCGACCAGGTCCCCACCGATCGCGGAAACCTGGTGTGGCAGGCCGCGGTCCGCCTCGCACGGCTCGGCGGTCGTGCGCCGCTGGTCGAAATCGCCATAGCCAAGGGCATTCCGGTGGCGGGCGGTATGGCGGGCGGCAGCGCCGATGCCGCCGCCGCCTTGCTCGGATTGAACGATCTGTGGGAACTCGGCCTGTCTCGCGCCGAATTGTCGGATATCGCAGCGGAACTCGGCAGCGATGTCCCCTTCGCCCTGCACGGCCAGACCGCCCTGGGTCGCGGGCGCGGCGAGGAACTCCTTCCGGTGCTGTGCCGCAACACTTTCCACTGGGTACTCGCCCTCGCCAAGGGTGGCCTGTCCACCCCGTCGGTCTTCCACGAACTCGACCGCCTGCGCGAAATCGGCGATCCGCCCCGCCTCGAGAGCCCACAAGCCCTGCTCCAAGCGCTGGCCTCCGGCGACCCGCACCAGCTCGCCCCGCTGCTCGGTAATGACCTGCAAATCGCGGCGCTGTCCCTGAAGCCCGAACTCCGCCGTACGCTCCGCGCCGGTGTCACCTCGGGCGCGCTCGCGGGCATCGTCTCCGGCTCCGGCCCCACCTGCGCCTTCCTCTGCGAATCCGAGGAAGCCGCCGTCACGGTCGCCGCCGAACTCTCCGGCGCGGGCGTCTGCCGCAGCGTCCGCACCGCCTACGGCCCGGTCCCCGGCGCGCGCATCCTCAGCAGCCCGGCCGACCCCAAGCGCTGATCGCCTGTTCTTTCGTGACAGCTGATTTCGTAAGGTCGGGGTAACTCCCCGGGTACGGGCTGAGGTTCCCAGGTACGTGGCCGCCGGCCCGCGACGGGAGGTGACTAGGCTCTTACGGTTCGGCTGAAGGCGCGGAGAGGCGGCACAGATTCATGGCCAACCTGATCAACCTGGAACAGGTCAACAAGAGTTTCGGCGTTGCGCCGTTGCTCGAGAACATCTCCCTCGGCGTGCAGGAGGGGGAGCGGATCGGGGTCGTGGGTCTGAACGGCGGCGGTAAGACCACGCTGCTGGAGGTGTTGACGGGGCTCGAGCCGCCGGACAGCGGGCGGGTCAGCCGAGTGGGTGGCCTGCGGATAGCCGTGGTAACCCAGCGCGGCGTGCTGCCCGAGGGCGCGACCGTCGGTGAAGTGGTGCTCGCCGGACTCGCCGAAGATCAAATGACCGATGGTGTCGCCGAGCACGAATGGGCCTCGAACACCCGTATCCGCAATGTGGTCGAGGGCATCGGTATCGCCGACCTCGGCATGGATTCGCTCGTCGGCAACCTCTCCGGTGGTGAGCGCCGTCGTACCGCACTGGCCGCCGCCCTGGTTCGCGATCTGGATCTGCTGGTGCTGGACGAGCCCACCAACCACCTCGATGTCGAGGGTGTGCAGTGGCTCGCCGAACACCTCGTCTCCCGGCGCAGCGCGCTGATTGTCGTCACCCACGATCGCTGGTTCCTCGATACCGTCGCCACCCGCACCTGGGAGGTCCAGGGCGGCAAGGTGGAGACCTACGAGGGCGGCTACAACGATTGGATCTTCGCCCGCGCCGAGCGTTCCCGGCAGGCCGACGCCAGTGAGGCACGCCGCCAGAACCTGGCCCGCAAGGAACTGGCCTGGTTGCGTCGTGGCGCGCCCGCGCGAACCTCCAAGCCGCGCTACCGAATCGAGGCCGCCGAGGCTTTGATCGCGAATGTGCCCGCACCCCGTGACAGCGTCGCGCTGGCGTCGTTCGCGCGTAAACGCCTGGGCCGCGTGGTGATCGAGCTCGAGGACGCCACCCTGGCCACCCCGGATGGCCGGGAACTGGTGCAGGACTTGACCTGGCGGCTCGCCCCGGGTGAGCGCGTCGGCCTGGTCGGCGTGAACGGTTCCGGTAAGACCACGCTGCTGCGCGCCCTCGCGGGTGATCAGGAGTTGAAGTCCGGCAAGCGTATCGAGGGTAAGACCATCCAGATCGGCTGGCTGCGCCAGGAACTCGACGATCTGCCCCTGGATATGCGTGTGCTGGAAGCGGTTCAGGATGTCGCCATGCGAACCATGCTGGGCGACAAGGAGATCAGCGCCAGCCAGCTGGCCGAGCGCCTGGGCTTCACCCCCGCCAAACAGCGCACCCCCGTCGGTGATCTCTCCGGTGGTGAACGCCGCCGCCTGCAGCTCACCCGAATCCTGATGAGCGAGCCCAACGTTCTGCTCCTGGACGAGCCCACCAACGACCTGGATATCGACACCCTCCAGCAGTTGGAAGACCTCCTGGACAACTGGGCCGGCACCATGGTCGTCATCTCCCACGACCGCTACCTGGTGGAACGCATCTGCGACACCACCTGGGCCCTGTTCGGCGACGGCAAACTCACCAACCTCCCCGGCGGTATCACCGAATACCTGAAGAAGCGCGCCGCCATGACGGCAACCGCGGCCCCCAAGTCCGGTGCCACCGCGAATTCCTCAGCCGCCGCGACGGATTCGGCCGCCTACCGAGCCGCCCGCAAGGAACTCTCCAAACTGGAGCGCTCCATCCAAAAGCTGGACGAACGCGAAGCCAAACTCCACACCGCCCTGGCGGACGCGGCCACCACCCCCGACAAACTCATCGCCCTCGGCACGGAACTGAAGCAGGTCCAATCCGAGAAGGAGGCCGCCGAGGAACGCTGGCTCGAACTCGCCGACCTCTGACCACCACCCCGTCATCCCGGCCCGTTCACTCTTCGTCATCCCGGCGCGTCTTTGGCCGGGATCTCGCTGAGTCAGGTTGATCCCGGCCAAAAGCATGCCGGGATGACGGGGTCGGTGTACATCCGGTGCGGGCGGGGTGGCATGCGCCCGTGATGGCGGGCGGTCTACTTCGCCGGGGCTGACCTCAGCCGTGCTGCTCTATGCGGGCGGGCTGATCCAGTGCGGGGATGGGGAGGCAGGTGCGGACGAAGCCCGCACCGAATGAGGTGAGTTCGATTGTGCGGTAGAGGACTTTGGTGCCGAAGCCGGCTCGCTTCAGCAGGCGGCGTACCTCGGATTGCGCTTCCAGCAGCTGGTAGCGGTTCGGGTTGCCGAGCGGCTCGCGGGTGATGTCGATCAGGCCGAGCCGGTCGAGATTGGTGAGGTACTCCTCGACCCGGTTGGGGTAGCGCAGGCCGGCGTCCTCGCCGAGCAGATTGAATTGACCGCCCTGACCGTTGCGTCCGGTGCGGACTTCCAGCAGGGGCTGCGGGCCGTCGAGATAGAGGTACCGGATGACGCGCGCTTCGTCGGGAGCCAGCTCGCCCAGGATGCGGGCGTAGGCGGGATGCCGGTGTGCGTCGTCGTCATGGAATTCGGCTGAGCGGCGCAGCAATTCGGCGCCGCGGGCGCGCAGCACCGCACTGGAGGAGGGTTCGGTCGCGGCGGCGGTCTCGACCGTCTCGGGCGCGGCCACACCCAGCGCCTGGCGTACCGAATGCCGCACCTGCGCACCGGCTTCGGAGAGAATCTCACGCGGCGGCTGCCCGGCCATACTGCCGCGCAATACCGCCGAGGTGACCCCGAGTGCGGTGCTCAACCCCCATGCTCCGGCCTCGACCGCGGCCGCCACGGCAACGCGCACCACGCCGGTGGCCGCGCGCACCGGCCCGGCCGAAGGTGCCGGCGCGACCACCGGAACCGGCAGTGGCGCGGTGGGCCGCACCAGCAACTCGGCGGAGGTATCGGCGGGTTCCCTTTCGCCCGAGTCGGTTTCGGTCATATCCATGAGGTGGCTACTCCTGTTCCGAAGATCAGGAGGTGAGCGTAACCGGCGAGCAGCCCCAGCACACCGCCATGGACGAACAAGAGCCATTCGTCTTGTTTGATGGCCGATCGCAGCATGTCCACGAACTCGGGCGGTGGCAGCGCCGACATTTGTTTGGCGATGTACTCCTGCACCTGCTTGCCTTGGCGCACGTTGAACGCCGGGTCCGCGAAGGCGATCGGGGCGATCTTCATGGACTCGGTGGTGAAACTGTCCTGCAGCGAGTCGTATTCGCGATTGCCGAGCAGGAACTTCACCGCACCGCGCGCGGGTCCGAGCGCCTGGTCGGCGGCGGGTTTGAGGGTGTCGGTGAGCATCTGCATGGTGCGGTCCGAGCGCGGCCCGTTGAGCAGTTCGTCGCCGATATTGGCGACGGTCATGATCTGACTCGCCACCATGTCCGCATAGCCCTCGGTGATCTCGGGCTGGCGCTTCACGAGCAGCCCCTGCCGCCACGGCACCCACCACTTGGGGTAGGCGGGCGCGAAGATCATATTGATGCCGACCCAGTTGACCACCCAGCCGATGACGATTCCGCCGAGCGGCAGCACCGCCAGCGCGGACCATCCGGTCCAGTGCAGAATGCCGACCAGCACCAGACCCATGGGCGCACCGAAGTAGAAACCGAAGTTCTGCATGAATCGCAGTTCCTTGGCGCCGAGTACCTGGAACAGACTGTTGAGCAACTGCGGTCGCGCCTGGAAGTAGCGAATCACCATCTGCTTGACGTCCAGCAGTTGATCGATGTTGTTTCCGAGTTCATCGGTGAGTTCGCGCAGAATTGTCGGAAGCTGTTCGGCTACTCGGGTATGCACCATCTCCCGGACGCCATTGGGCAGGTTGTACCAAAGTTGTGGATGTTCGCGTTTCAGGATGTCTTCAACGATGTCGCGAATCTGGAGTTCTGCTATTTCAGTCAGATGTTCAGCTAGCATGTCCGGTTCGAGTTCGCGATAGAAGTCCGCGACACTCCCGAGTTTCGCCAGACCTTTGTCGACTGCAATGCTCGCCATCTTGTCCGCACGCGAGGGAACAATGCCCTGCCAGCCCATCCGCCCGTCGTACTGCAGCAACGGCAGCACCTGAATCCGCTTGGGCAGGAAGGGAAACAAAGCCGCGAGACCGGGCAGGCGGAAGCCGTGGAAGCCGATCGGCTTGAACAGCATGAGCACGCCGGTCCAGTTGGTGATGTAACCGATGATGCCGGTGAACAACGGAATCGTGATCAGTTCCAGCAAAATTGTCGGGTGGACTCCGAAAACACTCTCTAGCAACGTCACCCTCCTGCCGACCCGCACCGGAACCGTCGCCGGCGTCAACCCCATCGGCATCCCGGACCTTACTTCGGATTCAGGAAGCGAGTCCAGCTAGCGAGTGTCTGAGTCGGAGATCTGTGTCACAGTGGTTGCCCCGGTGTTCCACCCATTAGAGTTCAGCAACGAGAATGGCGGGGGTTCACCGAACTCGCAGGTCTGTCGGGGGCAATAAACTGTGGACGAATCAGTTCACCTGGCAATATTCGGAGATGGACGTGACAGACGACAGGACCGGACAGTCGCAGGGGGGTGCCGGCGATGTGGTCCGTCCGGGTCCCCGTGCCGTGGAACGCAGTTCGGATGTCGAGCAGCGCCAGATCAGCAATGAGGCGCGACTGATTCGCGGAGTCTTCCGGGCGGCGGGCCTGGCGGTCGGCACGGCGGCGCGCTCGGGCCAGTGGGCGGTCGGGACCAGCTTCGAGATCACCAAGCAATTGACCCAGGCGGCCCTGGACGGTGAATCGTCGGCCGATATCGCCGAGCGCACGGGGGCGGCGCTGCGGTCCATCGCCCGCAGCGCGCTCGGTGTCACCGAGGGTTCGGTGCGCGAAATCGTCAGTTACGTACCGACTCCCGTGGGTGGGCCGAGTCAGCCGGCCATCGGCGTCGGCAGTCTGCTGCGTTCGGCATCGAGCGAGGAATTGCGCCGCCGCGGTGACGCGCTGCTCGCCCGCTCGGCCGATGTCTACTTCAACGAGGATGTGCATCCAGCCTACGACCGCATTCTCGATCAGCTCGCCCCCGATGAGGCGCGCATTCTGCGTTTCATGGCGTTGAACGGACCGCAGCCGACCGTCGATGTTCGTACCAATCGCCCGCTCGGTATCGGTTCGGAGCTGGTCCAGGGCGATCTCACCTCCGTGCCCGAGCAGGCGGGCGTCCGCTATCCGGACCGCGCCCGGCACTACCTGATCAACCTCAACCGGCTCGGCCTCACCACCACCTCCGATGATCCGGTGGTGCTGTCGCGCTACATGGTGCTGGAGGTACAGCCGGTGGTGGAGTCGGCGCTCAAGAAGGCGGGCCGCGCCCCCAAGATCGTCCGAAAGAGCTTGCGGCTCACCGAGTTCGGCGAAGACTTCTGCACCACCTGCTTCAGCATCGGCAATTGACGGCGCACACCCCGATGTGAATTGGGGTGTGCTGGTGTACCTCCCTGGTAGCGATCCGGTACAGATCTGCGCTAAATGCTGCAGCATCCCGCATGTCTGATGGGATTGTGGGTGTTATGGATTCAGATGCGGTCGCCGCGATCAGCCGGTTGAAGTTCCGGTATCTGCGTGCCCTCGACACCAAGTCTTGGGAGGAGTTCGCCGACACCATGATCCCGGAGGCGACCGCCACCTACAGCGAGTACCTACAATTCGAATCCCGCGACGCCTTCCTGGCGTTCATGCGCAATACCCTGGGCCCGCACGTCATCACCGAACACCGCTGCGACCACCCGGAAATCGATGTCACCGGCGATACCGCCGTCGGCACCTGGTACCTCGCCGACACGGTGCTGATCCCCGGCCACAATATGCTGCTGCGCGGCGCGGCCTTCTACTCCGACCAGTACGTGAAGTGCGATGACGGCAATTGGCGCATCGCACACACCGGTTACGAACGCACCTACGAGGTGGTCCTGTCCCTCTCGGACATCCCCAGCCTGCGCCTGACCTCCAGCCGCTGGGGCCTCATCGCCCGCGACCCCGCCGACACCCCCCGCACCGAGCCCATGCCACCGGATACCACCGGCATGATGGGCTGACCCAACCGACGCGCCCCCGGTCATCCCGACGCGCTCCCCGGTATACCGCCGCGCTCCCCGTCGTCAGGCATGCTCCCACCGCGCTCCCCGTCATCCCGGCATGCTTTTGGCCGGGATCCACGCTGTCTGTGCTGCAACGAGTTTCGTGGATCCCGGCCAAAAATGCGCCCGGATGACGGCGTGACTGCGCCGAGTCGCTAGTCCGCGGTGGCGACGAGCGGTTCCAGCGTCAGGTTCGGGTGTTCCTTCTGGACGTACGCCAGCTTCCACTTGTCGCCGAACAGGGCGAGCATGACGCCATCGGTGCGGGTGAAGACCTCGACCCCGCGCTGGCGGCCCAGTTCGACGGCGGATTCGGCGTCGGTGCGGCGGGCCAGCTGGTACGGCAGGAAATCGAGCTGGGTTTCGACGTTGTACTCGCCGAGCATGCGCGCGGTGACGACCTCGAACTGCATCGGTCCGACGGCGGCCAGCACCGGTGACGCATCGCCGCGAATATCGTTGCGCAGCACCTGAACAACGCCTTCGGAGTCGAGCTGATCGATGGCCTTGCGGAACTGCTTGTACTTGCCGGCGCTCTGTGCGCGCAGGGTGGCGAAGTGCTCCGGCGCGAAGGACGGGATCGGCGGGAACTGCACCTTCTTGTCCGCGTACAGCGTGTGGCCGGGAGCCAGCGCGGTCGCATTGACCAGACCGACCACGTCGCCCGGGTACGCGGTGTCGACGGTGGTGCGCTCGCGGCCGAAGATGGTGAGCGCGTATTTGGTGGCGAACGGGCGACCGGTCTGCGCGTGCGTCACGACCATGCCGCGCTCGAATTCACCGGAGACGATGCGCATGAAGGCGAGGCGGTCGCGGTGCGCGGTATCCATACCGGCCTGCACCTTGAAGATGACCGCGCTGAACGGGTCGGCGGTCTCACGCGGCTTCTCATTGACATCGATGCGGGCGCGCGGGGCGGGCGCGAGCTCGATGAGCGTCTCGAGTAGTTGGCGCACACCGAAATTCAGCATGGCCGAGCCGTAGATGACCGGTGAGGTGTGCCCGGCCAGGAACAGTTCCTGATCGTGGTCCTGGCCCGCGGCGGAGAGCAGTTCGCTCTCCTCGACGGCGGTGATCCAGGCTTCGCCCTCACGCTCGGTGGCTTGGTCGGGAGTCAGATGCTCCTCGGGTGCGATGGTCGCGCCACCCGCGGTCCGAGTGAAGTGGATGTACTCCGCCGGTGCGCCCTCTTCGCCGCGCCGCAGCAGACCGCGGAAATCGCCCGCGATACCGACCGGCAGGAACAGCGGGGTCGGGGTGAGACCGATCCGGTCGGTGATCTCATCGAGCAGTTCCAGCGGAGCCTGACCCGGCCGGTCCCACTTGTTGATAACCGTGATGACCGGAATCCCGCGATCGCGCGCCACCTGAAAGAGCTTGAGCGTCTGCGGTTCCAGGCCCTTGGCCGCGTCGATCAGCATGACCGCCGCGTCGACCGCGGTGAGCACGCGATAGGTGTCCTCCGAGAAGTCGGAGTGACCGGGCGTATCGACCAGGTTGATCACACAGTCGCCGTATTCGAACTGCAGTGCCGTGGAGCTGACGGAGATACCGCGCGCCTTCTCCATCTCCATCCAGTCCGACACGGTCGACTTGCGTCCGGCCTTGCCGTGGATCGCGCCCGCCTCGGAGATCACCTTGGCGTGCAGCGCCAGCGCCTCGGTCAGCGTCGACTTACCGGCATCGGGATGGGAGATCACCGCGAAGGTGCGCCGCCGGGCCACCTCGTCGGCCAACCGCCCTTTTTGGGGCGTGGTCGCACTGGCAGTCGGGGAACTCACGGGGGACTCCTTCACAGACGAGGCAACCGAACCAGGTTACGCGACCGCTCCTCCCCGCCGACCAGCCGGTTCCCATCGACCGCAACCAAGATCATCGGGACCGTCCGGAGGCAAAACGCGAGAGACCACCGCCGTGAGGGTGAGGTCCCACTCGCCGAGGATCAAGATCACCAGGCGCCGAGCGTGGTGGGTACTCGCGCTTCGCCACGGTGAATGCCTGGTGATCTTGATTGGGCGGGGTCAGGGTTGGACGTGGGTGAGGTGGCGGGTGATGGCGGCGGTGACCAGGCGGGCGGGGTCGAAGCCGGGAGCCATGGCTTCGAGGCTGCGGTTGGATACCAGGGTTGCGATGCCGTGCAGGCTGGTCCAGAGGCTGAGGGCCAGTTCGTCGGGATCGGGTGAGTCGCCCGCCGCGGGTTGACCGCCGGCCGTGGCGACGAGGTCGCGCCAGCGGCGGAACATGGGCAGGGTGGTGGTGGCCCGGAGGTTTTCGCCCGCGCCCTCGAGGAGGTCGTGGCGGAACATGAGGGTGAACATTTCCGGGCGTTCGACGGCGAACTCCAGGTAGGTCCGGCAGGTGCGGTCGAGACGGTCCCGGGGCGTATTCCCTTGTATCGCTTCGAGTCTCGTGCCGAGGTCGGCGTAGCCGCGGGCGGCGATAGCGGCCAATAGCGAGTTGTGGGTGGGGAACCAGCGGCGGGGTGCGCCGTGTGAGACGCCCGCCTCGCGGGCGATGGCGCGCAGGCCGAGCTGGCCCGCGCCGACCTGTTCGAGCATGTCGGCTCCGGCGCTCACCAGTCGCTCGCGCAGCGGCTCAACCACATTCATGTCGGACATCCTCCCAAGCTCCGGCGAGCGATTCGTCGTAGACATTGTCTACCCCGTGGTGTAGACGTTGTAGACGGTGTCTACGCAACTCGTATCGGAGAGATCTTCATGTGGTACTGGCTGTTGAAGCATGTGCTCGTCGGGCCGCTGCTCAAATTGCTGGGCAGGCCGGAAATCGAAGGCTTGCACCATGTTCCGGCAGACGGTCCGGTGATCATCGCGGCGAATCACCTGGCGGTGGTGGACTCGCTGTACCTGTGCCTGGTGTTGCCCCGCAAGGTCACCTTCATCGCCAAGCAGGAGTACTTCACCACGAAGGGTTTCCGGGGGCGGGTGAATCGGTGGGTCATGAACGCGACCGGTCAGGTACCCGTGGATCGCACCGGTGGGCAGGCCGGGGGTGATTCGCTCGCGGCGGCCGCGCGGATTCTGCGGGCGGGCGGGGTCTGGGGCATTCACCCGGAAGGCACGCGTTCACCGGATGGCCGTATCTATCGCGGTCGCACCGGCGTGATCAGGGTCGCCATGCAGACCGGCGCGCCCGTGATCCCGGTCGTACTCTCCGGCACCGATCGGATGAATCCGCGCGATCGCCGCTTCCTGCGCCCGGCGAAGGTGCGTATCTCCATCGGCCGCCCGCGCTACTTCGTCCCGGCCGACCGGTACGGTGTGCGACAGGCGACCGATGAGCTCATGGCCGATCTGGTGCGCCGCTCCGGCCGCCCCTATGTGGATTGCTACGCAGCCACATTCAAGGATCGCGCCGACGCCGCCTAGCCACGGCCGCGACTCGCGTATAGCTCGAGGCGGGGGTGGTGTGGAGCACCTATCACCGCGTGTTAGAGTCTTCAGGTTGTCTCGGCGAGGGTGCGACACCCCAAAATGTCCACCGTGATCGACGGGTTTCGGCTTCCGGCCGTCCCTGTTGGTCTTCGCCTGACGAATAGACCAACATCGCGCCAGGGCGGCAAGTTCCCCTGGCCAGCACGCTGACATCAGCCCGGACGAGCCGTAGGAGTAGACAGTCATGTCCGACGCCAACCTTCTCGAAGCCACTGTACGCACCGAGTTCGGCAAGGGCGCGGCCCGCCGCACCCGCCGCGACGGCAACGTTCCCGCCGTGCTCTACGGCCACAACACCGAGCCGCAGCACCTCGCCGTGAACGCGCGCGACTTCGCCGCCATCCTGCGTGAGCACGGCACCAACGCCGTGCTGAACCTGAACATTGCGGGCGAGAAGCACCTGGCACTGACCAAGTCGGTCGTCGTGCACCCGATCCGTCGCTACATCGAGCACGCCGACCTGCTGGTCATCCGTCGCGGTGAGCGCGTCGTCGCCGATGTGCACGTGAACCTGGTCGGCGAGGCCGCCTCCGGCACCCTGGTCACCTCGGACGTCACCGTGCTCTCCATCGAGGCCGACGTGATGAACCTGCCCGAGGCCATCGAGGTCTCCATCGCCGGTATCGCCGCCGGTACCCAGATCAACGCGGGCGACATCGCGCTGCCCGAGGGCGTCACCCTTGCCGGTGACCCGGAGGCGCTGATCGTCAACATCATCGCCGCCCCGGCCTCCGCGCAGGAGACCGAAGAGGCCGCCGAGGCTGCTGCCGCCGGCGAAGCCGCCTCCGAGTAATACTGCCGCACAACGGTTTTCGTGACCGAGGCAACTGCCGGGCCCGTGCTCGTGGTCGGACTGGGTAATCCCGGAACCGAGTACGAGCGCACCCGGCACAATGTCGGATTCATGGTCGCCGATCTGCTCGCGGAGCGTGTCGGCGGTCGTTTCACCGTGCACAAGAAGTCGGGCGCGGATCTGCTCGAGGCACGCCTGGACGGGCGCAAGGTGCTGATCGCGAAACCGCGCAGCTTCATGAACCTGTCCGGCCGCCCGGTCGCGGCGCTGGCGAAATTCTTCTCGGTGCCCGCCACCGAGGTGATCGCCATCCACGACGAACTGGATCTGCCGTTCGGTGTGATCCGGTTGAAGCAGGGCGGCGGTGAGGGCGGGCACAATGGCCTGCGCTCCATGTCGCAGGCTTTGACCACCAAGGATTACCTGCGGGTGCGGTTCGGTATCGGCCGCCCGCCGGGTCGTCAGGATCCCGCCGATTACGTGCTGAAGCCGTTCTCCGCACCGGAGCGCAAAGAGGTCCCGGTGATCGTGGAACAGGCCGCCGACGCGGTCGAGCTGCTGCTGCGCGTGGGCCTGGAAACCGCCCAGAACCAGTTGCACTGAGTAGCAAAGCACTTCGCGCCCCGTCCGGAATTCCGGACGGGGCGTTTTCGTCAGCTCACCTGGGCTGTCGTAGCCGAGCGGCGCAGCTTTCCGGAGGAGGTCTTGGGCAGCGCCCCCGGACCGAGAATGGTGACGCTGCGCGGGCGCACACCCACCTCCGAGAAGACGGCGTGAACTATGTCGTGTTCGATGCGTTTGACCTCGGCCGGATTCTGAAAGTCGTTGCTCTCCACCACAACCGCGAAGCTCTCGCGTTTCTGGCCCGCGTCCAGACGCACCGCCACCGCATTGCCGGGGCGAACTCCCTTGATACGTAAGGCCGCTCGCTCGATATCGGTGGGGAAGATATTGCGGCCGCCCATGATGATGACGTCCTTGATGCGACCGCAGACCACGACCAGGCCGTTCTCGGTGAGGTAGCCGATATCGCCGGTATCCAGCCAGCCTTCGGCATCCTGCGCGGGCCGGAATCCAGCCACCGTCACATAGCCGGAAGTTACTGCGGGGCCCCGCAATTCGATCACGCCGACACTGCGGACCGGGAGGGGTTGGCGGTCCGCGTCCACCACCCGGCCCTCCAGATTGTCGACCAGGTAGCCGAGCGTGGGCAGGCGGCGCACCGCGCTGTGATGGTGTTCGGGATGCCGCACCGGCACCGCCTTGCCGATCGCCTCCAGTAGATCCGCGTCGACCACGTCGAGAATCTGCCCGAGGCCCGGATCCGGGATGGAGACGGCCAGGGTGGTTTCGGCCATGCCGTACACGGGGGTGAGCGCCATCGGGTTGAGCCCGAAGCGTTTTCCCGCCTCGGCGAGCGCGTCCATGGTGTCGGCGTCGACGGGTTCCGCGCCGTTCCACATGTAGCGCACACAGCTCAGATCGAAGGTCCCTTCGTCGGCATTGCGCAGCCTGCGAGCCAGCAGTGAATAGGCGAAATTGGGTGCGGCGGTGACGGTTCCACGATATTTGGAGATGAGTTCGGCCCACAGGATCGGCCGGACCAGGAAGTCCAGTGGTGTCACGCATACCACCTCCGCACCGAACTGCATTGGGACGCTGAGAAATCCGACCATGCCCATATCGTGGAAGAGCGGCAGCCAGCTGATCATGACGTCGTCGTCGAGCTGGAATTTCACTCGATCGAACATGGCGTAGGCGTTCACGAAGAAGTTGCCATGCGTGATCCGCACCGCCTTGGGTGAACCGGTGGAGCCGGAGGTCAACTGCTGCAAGGCGATATCGTTCTCGCCGGTCGGTAGCGGCTCGGTCTCGCTGCCCCGGCGCATCTGCTCGATGGTCACCACGGCGATCCCGCGTTCGGCGAGCAGGGGTGCCGCGGCCTCGAAGGGGGCGCCCAAAACCACTGCGCGAGCCTCGATCATGCGCAGCACGGTCTCGGTATCGTGCGCCCACATCTGTAGATCGGTGCGCGGCGTCGGCTGGTGCAGCATGGTGATCGAGGCCCCGCGCATCCATACGGCCTGGCAGGCCGGGGCGATATCGACCGGCATTCCGGCGAGCACGCCGACCGCATCGCCATGCCCGATCCCGGCCTCGGCGAGGCCCCCGGCCATTTCCCTTGCGATGCGATGGATCTCGCCCCACGACTGCCGCAGCGGGGCGTCGGGTTCCCCCGTCACCAGCCCATGCGTGGACGTGCGCGCGGTGGCATACATTTCCTGGGTGAAGCGGCTCACGATCGACTCCTCAAACGCTGGCCAACACCTCAACTATCCCGCCGCAACCTACCCCCTGTTAACCGTTTCGGAATAGTTGCGGTCCCGTCTTCCATGACTTTCGGGCATACCCGGCGAGTTACCCCGACGTCGCGAAATCAGGCGTCACCTTCACAGCGCGGTAACCGCCTCGGTGAAGCGGTCGAGGTCTTCGAAGGTGATGAAGGCATGCGGGGAGGCGCGGACCACCGAGTCGAGGTCGCGGTCGGTCATATCCAGGAGGGTGGAGGAGCGGTGGCTCACGGTCACCGTGATGCGGTCGCGGGCGAGGCGGTCGCGGACCTCGATGGGCGTGCGGCCCTCGACCGTGAAGGAGACGATGCCCGCGTGCTGGGTGCCCCGGTCGCGAACGGTCACCCGGGGGATCTCCTGCAGGCTTTTGCGAAGGTACTCGGCGCGTTCGGCAATGGCCTCGTAGATATCGGCGGGGCCCTGGTCGAGCAGGTATCTGATGGCCGCGCCCAGGCCGAGGCGGCCCGCGATATCGCACTCCCAGAATTCGAAGCGCCCGGCGTCGGGGGCGAGTGCGTATTCGGCGGGACCGGTCCAGGCGGCGCTGTGCAGATCCAGGCGGCTCGGCTCCATCGAGGCGGCGAGTTCGGGGCGCACGTAGAGGAAGCCGGTGCCGCGCGGGCCGCGTAGCCATTTGCGCCCGGTCGCGGACAGCGCGTCCACGCCGAGTTCGGTGATGTCCAGGGGTAGCTGGCCCGCGGATTGGCAGGCATCCAGCAGCACCAGCGCACCGGCGCGGCGGGCGATCCGCGCGGCCTCGGCGACGGGATTCACCAGTCCGCCATTGGTCGGAACATGAACCAGCGAAACCAGTTTCACGCGTTCGTCGACCATGGTTTGCAAGGCGTCGAGGTCGAGTTGCCCGCTGCTGTCGCTCGGAATCGTCTCCACGACGGCCCCGGTCTGCCGTGCCCGCTGCAGGGCGGCGATGGCATTGCTGGCGTAGTCCGCGCCGGAGATGAGGATGCGGTCGCCCGGGCGCAGCGGCACCGCGTAGAAGAAGTCGCTCCACGATCGGCTGGCGCTGTCGCTGAGGGCGATGGCCTCGGCGGGGGCATTGATGAGCTGCCCGATCGCGGTCTTGACGCCGCTCAGATCATCGAGGCGTTCATTGGCGGCGCGATAGCCACCGATCTCGGCTTCGCGGCGCAGGTGGGCGATCGCGGTGTCGACGACGATACGCGGGGGCAGCGAGGAGCCGGCGCTGTCCAGGAATACCTGGCCTTCGCAACCAGGGGTATCGGCACGTAACCGGGCAATATTCACCATACGATCGACCATATCGGTTGGGGTGTTCTCCAATTCGTCAGATTTGTTGTCGGTGTTCCTCGCTACTCTGGATTGATCGCCCGCGCTGCCGGACGGTCAAGGTTCACTCGAACGGAGGTTGGCATGACGGTTTCGACATCCCTCACCGATTTGCCGCGAATTGTCGGGCGTTCGGGGCAGGCCACCACCGTGCAGACCGGTCGGGTCGCACAGGCTCCCGGGAGCGAGTTCTCCAGCCGTGCCGCGGCCGAGGCCTATATCGGCAAGGTCTGTTTCAAGCAGGGCCCACCCATGCTCATCGGCGCCGAATTGGAGTGGCTCACCGCGCAGGGGGAGCCTTCGGCGTCGGCCCCGCGTCCGCAGTTGACTGTGCTCGCAGACGCACTGGGGCCCCATGCGCCGCAGTCCATTTCGCCAGATTCCCCGGCGCATCCACTGCCGGGAGGTAGCCGGGTCACGATTGAACCCGGTGGCCAGATCGAACTCTCCAGTGCCCCGTTCGGAACCGCCGCCGAACTGTGTGAGCGCCTGCGCACCGATACGGTCCGCCTGCGGGAACTCCTGGACTCCCGCGATATCCACACCTTCTCCGCCTCCGCGGATCCGGCCCGCGGCCCGCAACGCCTGCTCCAACTACCGCGATATCGCGCCATGGAGCGTTCCTTCGCCGGAATCGGCCCCTTCGGGGCGCTCATGATGTGCAATACCGCCGCCACCCAGGTCAGCGTCGACGCCGGAGCGGACGAAGCCGATATAGCCGCCCGCCTGACGGCCCTCTACGCCATCGGCCCGGCCCTGCTGGCCGCCTTCGCCTGCTCCCCGATCCTCAGCGGTGCACCTCCGGGCAGCTGGGCGTCCCAGCGCATGCGCACCTGGCTCCGCCTCGACTACCTCCGCACCCGCCCACCCGTGCACAACTGGGCCGATCCCGTGGCGGGCTATGCCCAGTGGGCGCTGGACGTACCACTGTTGTGTGTACGGCCGAACAGTTCGCTGAGCGCCGAGCCGGGCGACAATGGCGCCGCTGGAGGCTCGGATGCCTCTGCCGCGGCCAATGGCTCGGATGTCTCCGCCGCAACCATCGGCTCGGGTGGCTCGGGCTCGGATCGGACCACTCGCGCCGGCGGCTCTCACGGTTCCTCGAATGTGGTTGGCGCCGTCGGGTCATTCGGCGGGGCGACCGCCCATCGGCCCAGCTCCGGTGCCGCCGATTGGTCGGCCCCGCCCGGTGCGACCTTCGCGGACTGGTTGTGTGGTGCCCTCGACGACGAAATCGACCGCCGCCCAGACCAATCCGACCTCGACTACCACCTGACCACCGTCTTCCCCCCGGTCCGCGCCTCCGGTCACCTGGAGGTCCGCTACCTGGACGCCCAACCCGGCGACACCTGGACCGTCCCCGTGCACGCCATAGACGCCCTGGTCTCCACCCCCGCCGTGGTGGCGGAGGCGACCGCGCTGGCGAGCTCGACGGCGGGACTCTGGTCCGAAGCCGCCCGCTACGGCCTCGCCGACCCCGAAATCCGCGCCGCCGCGGTAGCTCTCCTGGATTTGGCCACCGCCCACGCCGCGACCCCCTCCGCCGCAGCGGAATTGGCGGCCGCCGCGGCACGTTGCCGCCAAGGACTGGCGCCCACAGCCGATTCCACCTCCGGGAGCCGCGCATGATCGCGAACGTGGCGGCACGAATGAGTGGCCGCCGCCGTTCGACATGGGTTTTCGACGGCCGGGCGTTTTCCATTCTCGAATCGAATTCGGAGTTTTGTCATGACTATTCAGCTGCCGGGAACTGATCGGGGCGAGACAGAGCGGCTGCGGGCGCGGATCGCGCAGGTGCTGGAGCGGGCTCGGGGGCGGACTGCGGGACTCACCGACTGCCTGGACGAGGCGGAACTGGTGGCGCAGCATTCGCGGATCATGAGTCCGCTGGTGTGGGATCTCGCGCATATCGGCAATCAGGAAGAGCTGTGGCTGGTGCGGGATGTGGGCGGGCGGGAGGCCGTGCGCTCGGATATCGACGAGCTGTATGACGCCTTCAAACACGCTCGGGCGAATCGACCGGCACTGCCGCTGCTGAATCCGGGGCAGGCGCGCGAGTATGTCGGGCAGGTGCGCGGGAAGGTGTGGGATGTGCTGGAGCACAGCCCATTACGCGGCGGAGAACTGGTTACGGACGGGTTCGCGTTCGGGATGATCGCCCAGCACGAGCAGCAGCATGACGAGACCATGCTCGCGACACATCAACTGCGGCAGGGCGAAGCGGTGCTCGCCGCACCCGCCTCGCCGACCGTGCCGCACCCCGTGCGCGGCGAAGTGGTCATTCCCGCAGGCGAATTCATCATGGGCACCGATTCCGATCCGTGGGCGCTGGACAATGAACGGCCCGCACATCCGGTGCACGTGCCCGGTTACGCCATCGACGCCGCACCCATCACCAACGAGCAGTACCTGGAGTTCATGGCCGATGGCGGCTACGAACGCCCCGAACTCTGGTCCGAGCGCGGCTGGGCACATCGCGTCGAAGCCGGATTGGTCTCCCCGCAATTCTGGGAGCTGGATGGTGGCGGCCGTTGGTGGCGCAGGGTTTTCGGCACCATGCAACCGTTGCGCCCGCACCAGCCGGTTCTGCACGTCTGCTATTTCGAGGCCGAGGCGTACGCCGCCTGGGCGGGCAAACGCCTTCCGGCGGAAGCGGAGTGGGAGAAGGCGGCCCGCTTCGACCCGGCCACCGGCCGCTCCCGCCGCTACCCCTGGGGCGACACCGACCCCACCCCCGAAACCGCGAATCTCGGCCAGCGGCACCTGGAACCGGCGGACGCGGGCGCATATTCCGCGGGCGCGTCCCCGCAGGGCGTGCACCAGTTGATCGGTGACGTCTGGGAGTGGACCTCCTCGGACTTCACCCCCTACCCCGGCTTCCGCCCCTTCCCGTACCGCGAATACTCCGAGGTCTTCTTCGGCGGCGACTACCGAGTCCTGCGCGGCGGCTCCTTCGGCGCGGACGAGGTAGCCGTCCGCGGCACCTTCCGCAACTGGGACCACCCCATCCGCCGCCAGATCTTCGCCGGCTTCCGCCTGGCCCGAGACCTCACTCCCGAGGACCTCTGATGTGCCGCCACCTCGCCTACCTGGGCCCACCCGTCCCGGTCGGCGACCTCCTGACCCGAGGCCCCCACTCCCTCCGCACCCAATCCTGGGCTCCCCGGGACATGCGCGGCGGCGGCACCATAAACGCCGACGGCTTCGGCATAGCCTGGTGGACCCCAGCACCACCACCTCACCCCGAAGGTGTCATCTGGCACGGCGGTATTCGCCAGGACGACATGAACAACCCGGAGCTGCAACCGATCCCGGTCGCCCCGGTGGCGACCCGCTACCGCAATGCAGCCCCGATCTGGACGGATCCGGCCGTGGATGAGGTACTGCCGCAGATACATTCGACGGCCGTACTGGCCGCCATCCGCTCGGCCACGGTCGGCATGCCGCTGGAGCGCACCGCGTGCGCCCCATTCACCCACGGCCCCTGGGCTTTCAGCCACAACGGCGCAATCCCGGATTGGCGCAACACCCTCACCGCTGTCGCCGCCGAATTCGATTCGCCTTCCCTCCTGGAGGCCGAATCGATGACCGACTCGGCCGCCCTCTGGATAATCCTGCGCGGCCTACTCGAAGGCTTCGGATCGGAGGAGGCCGAGTCACGCGGATCATCCAGTGTCGCTGCGGATTCCGGTCCGGCGCAGGCGCATACCGTCGGTTCGGCGGTCTCCCTCGGCACGAGTGCGAGCATCCGCGCGGGGGCTGATGCGGCGGCCCGGATCACGGGTTCGAGCTGGGCGTCCGGCTCCGCCGATGCATCGGGTGCTGCGGGCATGCCGGCTGATCATCGCCGAGCGGTGGCCGGCGGGAGGCGCGGGTTGGCGCCCGAGGTGGCGCTGCCGCTGGTTATTCGGGCCGTGGGGGAGCGGTCGCCGCGGGCTCGGCTGAATTTGCTGGTTGGGGATGGGGGGACGGTGTGGGCCTGTACTTGGGGGCATGCGCTGTCGGTTTTGGTGGGGGAGGAGTTCGTTGTGGTTGCTTCGGAGCCCTATGACGACGATTCGCGGTGGCAGGCCGTCGGGGATCGGCAACTCGTGGTGGCGCGGCCGGGGTGGCTTTCGGTGCAGGACCTGGATATCGAAATCGGAAGGGCTGGTTCATGAGTGCCGCATCGCTGGACATTCATTTGACGGACGAGGATTTGACCGCCGCCTTGCGCGCCGATGTGCGCGAGGGGCTGACGGCTGAGCCGAAGTGGCTGCCGCCCAAATGGTTCTACGATGCGCGCGGTAGCGAGCTGTTCGAGCTCATTACCGAACTCCCCGAGTACTACCCGACTCGGACCGAGCGGGCGCTGCTGGAGCGGGTGGTCGGGGAGATCGCCAAGCTGGCGCAGGCCGAGGTGCTGGTGGAATTGGGCGCTGGATCGGCCGCCAAGACTCGGCTGCTGCTCGAGGCGCTCACCGCCGAGGGTCCGCTGAAAACATATGTGCCGCAGGATGTATCGGTATCGGCGCTGACCGGTGCCGCCGAACAGGTGGCGATGGAGTTTCCGGGGCTAAGCGTGCATGGGGTGGTCAGTGACTTCACCGCCACGCTGGACAATCTGCCGCGCGGCGGTCGGCGCATGATCGCCTTCCTGGGGGGCACCATCGGCAATCTGGTGCCGCGGGAGCGGGCGGAATTCCTTGCCGGGGTGCACGATGTGCTGGAGCCGGGTGAGCAGTTGCTACTGGGCGCGGGTCTGGTGATCGATCCGGCGATTCTGGTGCCCGCCTACGATGATGCCGCCGGCGTGACGGCCGAATTCAATCGCAATGTGCTGCATGTACTCAATGCGCGGCTGGGTGCGAACTTCGAGCAGGAGAAGTTCGCGCATATAGCGCTCTGGGATGCCGAGCGCGAGTGGATCGAAATGCGTTTGGAGGCAACCGAAGCCGTGACCGTCACCATAGCGGAGCTGGATCTGACAGTGGATTTCGCGAAGGGTGAGCAGCTGCGCACGGAGATCTCCGCCAAATTCCGGCCCGAGGGGCTCGAAAGCGAGCTGGCCGCAGCGGGTTTCGCGACCGAACGGATCTGGACCGATCCGGACGAACGCTTCGCGTTGGTTTTGGCTGAGCGGAGGTAGATCCCGGCCGGAAGCATACCGGGATTACGAATGGCGGCCGCCTGGATGGGCGGCCGCGGAGCTAACTGGTTACTGCCGCAAGCCATTCCATGGTGGGTCGCATGGTTTCCCAGGCCGCGCGGATTTCTTTGGCCGCGCGGGGCGTGCTCAACCAGGCGGGTGCGCCGAATTCCTTGCTGATGACGAGGGATTTGTGGCGCAGGAGTTCGATGCGCGGATGGTCGGCGGCGTACCCCTTGGGTTTGGTGGCGAGTTTGTCGCCGCCGATTGTGTAGCCCGCCTTGGTTACTCCGGCCAACAGCTGTTCCAGCTCGGCTCCGCGCACGTCATTGTCGATGGTGCTGCGGAGCTGGGCGAGCTGGGCCGGTGACGGCCCGTATATTCCGGCGGCGACGAAGAGTCCGGCCGCCCCGATCTGTACGTACCAGCCACCTCCGGAGGTGGCATGCACCGTCGCGCCCTGATGATCCTTATAGGGTTTCTTGTCCTTGGAGAACCGCACATCCCGATACGGCCGGAAGAATTTGGCCGTCCCGAAATCCGGTTCCAGCTCGGCGAGCAGCGCCTGCATGGGATCCCGTACCGCGGTCTCCCATACTTTCTTATTGGCGGTCCAGAAGGCTTTGGAATTATCGGCCTCGAGGTCTTCGTAGAAGTCGAGCCCGGTGAGCGGGAATCCGGTGAATTTTGTCATGGGTCAGGTCCGAGTCAGGCTCGACCCGTAGATGGCCAGACCGATGATCACGCCGAGCACCAGCGTGATGCCGGAGGCGATGGCGGCCCACTTCCCGAGCGGCTCCCCCTTGCTGTTGCCGATCACACCGAGCACGATGCCCGCGATACCGAATCCGGGCGGGCAGAACAGCAATGCGATTCCGGCACAGACGAATCCGATAATGGAGAAGATCTGCGGTCCGGAGCGCGGCGGCGGCGCCCCATAGGGCTGTGCGGGAAACGGCTGATACCCCGGCTGCCCATATCCCGGCTGTGGATAGGGCTGTTGCCCGTACTGCTGCTGCCCATAGGGCTGCTGCGGATACGACGGATACCCGCCCGGCTCACCCTGCGGCTGGCCACCCATCGGCGGATAGTTGTAAACCCCACCTGCCGGGTACCCGCCCGGCGGCGGCTGCTGTCCGGGAGCTCCGGGGTTGTACTGCGTGGTCGGCGCGTCCTGCCACTGCCCGGGCTGGGCCTGGCCCGCGGGATCGCCCTGCCACTGTCCGGGCGCGGGCTGGGCGGGAGCGTCCCACGGTCCTGCGGCGGGAGCGTCCTGTGGCTGACCCGGTGCTTCCGGAGTCGCCTCGGGCTCCTTCTTGAACATGTCGCCCGAGTTGGACTGGGGTTCGTTCGGCGGCGTGCTCATGTCGCGCCTTCCTTGGAGGTCGGTGTGAACACTTTCCATGGGTATCACAATGCGGGCCGTCACGCGTAACAGACGAAATGCGTTAATCGCCCGGTTCGTCGACGATTTCCATGGCGGCGAGCTCGGCGGGCCGGTCGTCCTCGGCCTTGTATTCGTCACGCTGACGGCGGCGGGTCCACTCCTGGTCGAGTTCGGCTTCGATCCCGAGTCGCCCGGTGTCGTCGTTCTCGCGGTTGCGGATGACGAGTTCGTCCGGCGGGTCGGCGATATAGCGCTCGTACTCGCGCACCTCATCGGCCTGATCGTCATCGCCCATGTCGTAGTCGAGGTCTTCGATGTCCTCTTTGTCGAGTACCTCGTCGATGAGCTGATCCTCGTCATCGTTGCGCCGGTCGTCCATGCAGCACCACCCTCTGCGCGTCAGCGCACCCGTAGCGAACTGAAGTACGGGTGCAACGCTACCGCTGAGGAGTGAAGGAACGCGACAACTGATCTCGTAAGGTCAGGGTAACTCGTCGGGTACGCCCGAAACGTGGGGCGCACCCGACCGTCAGTACGTGAATGGTACTGGAGGGGCTCTCAGGCCGTGCGCTGAATATTCGGGGAGGCGGAGGAGCGGTGTTACGCGTTGCCGTTGAAAAGGCCGGTGACAGAACCGTTTTCGAAGACCTCGCGGATGGTCTGCGCGAGCAGCGGCGCGATCGACAGCACGGTCAGCGTCGGGAACTTCTTGTCCTCGTCGATGGGCAGCGTATTGGTGACCACGACCTCTTTCGCGCCACAGTTCGCGAGCCGCTCGGCGGCCGGGTGGCTGAGGATGCCGTGGGTGGCGGCGATGACGACATCGCCCGCGCCGGCCTCCTTGAGCACCTTGACCGCGCCGGCGATGGTGCCACCGGTGTCGATCATGTCGTCGATCAGGATGCAGGTGCGGCCCTCGACGTCACCGACCACGCGGTTGGCGACAACCTGGTTGGCCACCAGCGGATCACGAGTCTTGTGGATGAACGCCAGCGGCGCGTCCGACAGCGAGTTGGCCCACTTCTCGGCGACCTTCACGCGACCGGCATCCGGGGAGACCACGGCGATATTGTCCAGCGCGTAGTTGTTCCGAATGTGCTCGGCCAGCTGCACCTGTGCGTGCATGTGATCGACCGGGCCGTCGAAGAAGCCCTGGATCTGATCGGTGTGCAGGTCGACGGTGATGATGCGGTCGACGCCCGCGGTCTTGAGCAGATCGGCGATCAGTCGAGCCGAGATGGGCTCGCGACCGCGGTGCTTCTTGTCCTGGCGGGCGTACGGGTAGAACGGCAGCACCGAGGTGATGCGCTTGGCCGAACCGCGCTTGAGCGCGTCGATCATGATGAGGTGCTCCATGACCCACTGGTTCAGCGGGGCCGGAAAGCTCTGCAGCACGAAGGCGTCGGAGCCGCGAACCGATTCCTCGAACCGGACGAAGGTCTCGCCGTTCGCGAAGTCGCGCGCGGTCTGCGGGGTCATATGGACGTTGAGTTCCTTGGCCACCGCTTCGGCGAGCTCGGGATGAGCGCGTCCCGAGAACAGCATCAGGTTCTTGTGGTTTTCGGTAGAGAACGCGGTCACGGACGTTCGCCATCCTTTTGCTCGTTGGATATCTCGGTCTTGCTCGGTTCGTCCGAGTTGCCCGCGAGAGCCGATTCGGCCGCGCGGGCTGCATCGGTGCCGGGGCGATTGCGCTGCACCCAGCCTTCGATATTGCGTTGCGCTCCACCCGACACCGCGAGGGCACCCGGGGGAACGCTCCTGCGCAGTACAGTACCCGCCGCCGTATAGGAGCCGTCACCCACGGTGATCGGTGCGACGAACATGGTGTCGCTGCCGGTGCGGACATGTGAGCCGACCACGGTGTGATGCTTGCGCACCCCGTCGTAATTGACGAAGACGCTGGAAGCGCCGATGTTGCTGTGTTCGCCGATGGTGGCGTCGCCCACATAGGTGAGGTGCGGAACCTTGGAGTGCGCGCCGATATTCGCGTTCTTGGTCTCCACGAATGCGCCGAGCTTTCCGGCTTCGCCGACCGAGGTGCCGGGGCGCAGATAGGCGAATGGTCCGATATTCGCGCCGGGTCCGATGTTGGCTTTCTCGCCGTGTGTGCGGACCACCTTCGCGCCGTCGCCGACGACCACATCGGTGAGCGTGGAGTCGGGTCCGATCTCGGCGTCCTCGCCGATGCTGGTGTCGCCCAGCAGTTGTACGCCCGGGCGGATCACCGCGTCGCGTCCGATGACCACGCTGCCGTCGATCCAGGTGGTGGCCGGATCGATAATGGTGACCCCGGCGCGCATATGCCGTTCCACGATGTACCGGTTCAGCGTGCGCGCGGCATCGGCCAGTTGGACGCGGTCATTGACCCCGGTCACCTTGGCGGAGTCCAGAAGTCGCGCACCGTGCACCGGATGTCCGGCCTCGCGAGCGAGTTTCAGTACATCGGTGAGGTACAGCTCGTAGCGCGCGTTGGCGGTGTCGATGCGGGTGATCATCACGCGCAGCACGGCGGCGTCGAAAACGTATACGCCGGAATTGACCTCGCCGATGGCGGCCTGTTCCGGGGTGGCGTCGGCGTGCTCGACGATCTCCAGCAGGCGACCCTGCGGGTCACGCACTATGCGGCCGTAGCCATTCGGGTCATCGGGTGCGAAGGTCAGCACCGTGACCGCCGAACCCTCGGTGTAACTGCGGTGCTCGTCGAGCAGCGCGTGCAGGGTATGCCCGTCCAGCAGTGGCACATCCGCGTAGGTGACCAGGACGTCACCGCTGAAATCTTCCGGCAGCGCGGTGAGCGCGCACTGGACGGCGTGCCCGGTGCCACGCTGTTCTTCCTGCACCGCCAGGATGATCTGGCGGCCGAGCTCTGCTCCTACCTTGCCCACCGCGTCACCGACCGCTTCGCGGTCATGGCCGATCACGGTGATGAGGTATGTCGGGTCGATCTCGCTCGCCGCATGCAGCGCGTGTGCGAGCATGCTGCGGCCGGCCATCGGGTGCAACACCTTGGGGGTCTTGGACCGCATTCGGGTTCCGGCTCCGGCGGCGAGAACGACGACGGCGGTCTGCTGTGGCATGGATCTCCCTCGGCTGCGCGTCATCGTGCTGAGTTCTTTGTTGCGCTGGGCCACAGTTGTGCTGCGTCAGCGATATGCGGGGCCAACCATAGTGACCCCGTTCGCGAGCTCCGCCGCCAGGACTCGAACCTGAACTAACTGAACCAAAATCAGTGGTGCTGCCATTACACTACGGCGGATTGCAGCCCGGCGGACCGTTCGGTTCGCCGACTCTGCTTGTTATGGCATGCGCGTGTAGATACTCGCACATGCCCCCGCCATTCCGCGATTTTTCCAGTTCCGCCTCCCGAAACTTCTGCTGAACGACGGGTCGGCCGGGGTTTTCGCGGTGTCCCGGCCGACATCTGTCGGCGGGGGCTCTGAGACAGTTCGCTTCCCGTCTGGAATGGTTGTAGGACGTTCGTACGGCATGCAAGGGAGAGGCGGGGCGATGACTGCGGGTGATGGCGGCCGAGTATCGCGTCCTCGTATGACGGGAACCCAACGGCGACAGCAACTCATCGAGATCGGGCGGACCCTTTTCGCGGAGCGCGGATACGACGCCACTTCGGTGGAGGAGATCGCGCAGCGGGCGCAGGTCTCCAAACCTGTGGTGTACGAACACTTCGGCGGCAAGGAGGGTTTGTATGCCGTTGTGGTGGATCGGGAGATGTCCGCTCTGCTCGAGATGATCACCGCCTCGCTCTCGCAGAACCGGTCGCGGGTGCGGCTGGAGCAGGTGGCGCTGGCGTTGCTCACCTATATGGAGGAGCGCACCGACGGGTTCCGCATTCTCATGCGTGATCAACCGGCGTCCGCGGCGGAGGGTACGTACTCGAGTCTGTTGAACGAGGCGGTAAATCAGGTGGCGCACATACTCGCCGGTGATTTCGAGCGCCGCGGCTTCGATACGAGTTTGGCGACGCTGTACGCACAAGCGCTGGTGGGCATGGTCGCGACGGCGGCGACGTGGTGGCTGGACGAGCGTTCACCGTCGAAGGAAGTGGTCGCCGCGCACCTGGTGAATCTGTGCTGGAACGGTCTCACGCATCTGGAGGCGGAGCCGAAGCTGGCGTCGGAATGGCCCAGTGGCAAAGGAGTACGAGACCTTTAGGTCTGAAATCGGTATGGGACAGCGGCGGAACTGGACAGTTAACCAGTGAATTGCGAAGGAGGACGGGTCGAATGCTCGAATCGACTGGCATACGACAGCCGGGTGGTACGGTTCACCCATCCTTCGAGTGCTGTTCGAACTGTGATGTCGGTCAACTTCGGGATGTCGGTCTACTTCAGGATGGCTGGTTTGATGACAGGCGGATCTGATGGCTAGGCAAGCGCGTGCGGAGATCACTCGCGATTCCGTGCTCGCGGGCGCGGCCGATGTCTTTCTGCGACTGGGTTATGCGAACGCGTCCCTGTCCGAGATCATCGCACAATCGAATGTGACCAAGGGCGCCTTGTACTTTCACTTCGGTTCCAAGGAGGAGCTGGCCCGTGCGGTAGTCGATCAGGGCAATGAGCGACTGGTCAGCGCGTGTCAGGGCTTCTTCGATCCGCGCGTGCCGGCACTGGAGGCGTGCATCGGAATCACCTATGTGGTGGCCGATTTGACGATGAACGATCCGATGGTCGGCGCAATGCTGAAGCTGACCCACCAGATCGGCGACTACCGCGGCGCGACCGGTGAGAACATCGCCAAGACCTGGGGTGAGACGCACCGTCTGCTCGCGGAACGCGCTATCGCACAAGGGGATCTGGAACCGGATCTGGATCCGGAGACCATCGGCCTGCTGCTGCAAGAGGTGACGACCGGCGTCCATATGGTCGCGGTCAGCACCGAGACCATCGATCAGATGGCGACGCGCATGGAACGGGCCTGGTACTTCCTGCTCCCGTCCATCGTCCCAGACGAAAAGGTCGCCTACTTCAGGGAATTCGCCGCTCGGCGCCTCCGTCGCTACGTGCAGTAGTTACCGGGGCATATCGGGATTCTCGCGTTTGAGCCGACGCCAGCCGCCCGCGCGATTGTTGGCGATGATCTGCTTGAACATGGCGAGAAGGGCTGGGGTGTTGAGGGTTTCGCCCTCTTGGACAGCGATCATGCGTGCGGTCTTGTTCTCGTGCCCGCCGGTGATGATGCCGTGCGGGTCGGCCACGATCCCGCCGTCGTAGAGAAAGATGTCCAGGGCCTTCTCGGTTCCCAGTAGTGCGCAGATATTTCCGTCGAGTACGAAGTACGGCTGCACGCTCCGTTTGATCGTCTCCTGGACCGCAGGGTCCGCCGCGTGCACGATTTCCCGCACCTGATGACAGATCTTCTGCTGCCATTCGGGTAGCCCCTCGATGTAAGTGTCCACTCGAGGATCGACCACATAGGACATATAGACATCAAAGCACCCTCCCCCGCCTCCCCGGGACTTTTGCCGGTCGTTGGGTGCACCATGCGACTCGTACCGGGCATGCGGTCGGCCGGGTGGCTGGGTTTTGGGCGTCCCCCCGGAGTTACCCCGATCCCACGAGACCAGTAGGTACGTTGGAATACCACCGAGAGTGGCGGGTACCCGAGTCGGGGCGGAACGTGTCGGGCCCGGTGATTACACTCGGTTGGCTGTCCTTATCGCTGATCTGCGCCCAGGAGTCTGCCTCATGTCGAGCTCACGTCCACCTCTCGCGGGACTGGCCGCAGTGGCCGGTGCCGATTCCTCGTTGCAGCAGGTCAAGGGCCTGATCGGGCGGGCATCGGCAATGTTGGTCGCGCCTTCGTCGGTGCGGCCGTTCGTGGCCGCGACCATTGCCGGGGAGCGGCCGCTGGTGGTCGTCACCGCTACCGGGCGCGAGGCCGATGATCTGACCGCCGAGCTCACCGAGATGCTGGGTGCGAGCGTCGCGGTGTTCCCGTCGTGGGAGACGCTGCCGCATGAGCGGTTGTCGCCGGGCGCGGATACCGTCGGCAAGCGGTTGCAGGTGCTGCGGCGGTTGGTGCATCCGGAAGACACCGTCTACGGCGAGCCGCTGCGCGTGGTGGTGACCACTGTGCGTTCGCTCATGCAGCCGATGGCACACGGCCTCGGCGATCTCGAGCCGATCGTGCTGCGTGTCGGCGCGGAGTTCGATTTCGACGAATTGCTTTCCCGCCTGGTGGAATTCGCGTACGAGCGGGTCGATATGGTCGGCAAGCGCGGTGAGTTCGCGGTCCGCGGCGGCATTCTCGACCTCTTCCCGCCCACTGCGGATCATCCGGTGCGCGTGGAGTTCTGGGGCGATGAGATCAGCGAATTGCGCGCCTTCTCGGTCGCCGATCAGCGCTCCATCAACGATGTGCCGATCGATCTCGTGGTGGCTCAACCGTGCCGGGAACTATTGCTCACCACCGATCTTCGGGAGCGTGCCGCCGCGGTCGCCGCCGAGAACCCCGCCGATGCCGCCCTGGTGGAGATGCTGGAGAAGATCTCCCAGGGCATTCCGGTGGAGGGTATGGAGGCGCTGCTGCCGGTGCTGCAACCGGGCGAGCTACAGCTGCTCACCGAGGTGCTGCCGGCGCAAACCCATGTGCTGCTGTGTGATCCGGAGAAGGTCCGCACCCGCGCCGCCGATCTGGTGCGCACCGGGCAGGAGTTCCTGGAGGCGTCCTGGACGGCGGCCTCGTTCGGTGGGGCCGCTCCGCTGGGCGCGCATGGACTGGATCTGGCGGCCTCGGCCTATCGCGGTCTCGATGTGGTGCATGCCGATGCGGATAAGCGCGGTCTGCCCTGGTGGACGCTGAGCCCCCTGATCGCCGATGATCCGGATGAGATCGTGCTGCCGGTGCTGTCCGCGCCCTCGGCGCGCGGCTCCGAAGAACTCGTCGCGACGATCTTCGCGTCCTTGCGCGCGCATGTCACCACCGGTGGCCGCGCGGTTATCGTGGTGGCGGGACACGGTACGGCGCAACGCATTCTGGAGCGGCTCGCCGACGCCGAGGTGCCCGCCGCGACCCTGGAATCCGGGGCCGAACCGGTGCGCGGACTGGTCGGCGTGCTCTGCGGTTCACTGCATGACGGCATTGTCTTCGACGACGCCAAACTGGTGGTGATCGCCGAATCCGATCTCACCGGTAATCGGGTCACCGCGCCCGGCGAGGGTAAGAAGCTGGCCGCGCGCCGCCGCAATCAGGTCGATCCGCTGGCCCTGCGCGCCGGGGATATGGTCGTGCACGATCAGCACGGCATCGGCCGTTTCGTGGAGATGATCGAGCGCACCGTCGGCGGGGCGCGGCGCGAGTACCTGGTCATCGAGTACGCGCCCGGTAAGCGCGGTCAGCCGGGTGACCGACTGTTCGTCCCGATGGATTCCCTGGATCAGCTCTCCCGCTATGTCGGTGGCGAAATGCCCAGCCTGTCCAAGCTCGGCGGTTCGGATTGGCAGAACACCAAACGTAAGGCGCGCAAGGCCGTTCGCGAGATCGCCACCGAACTCGTCCAGCTGTACGCCGCCCGCCAGGCCGCGCCCGGGCACGCCTTCGGTCCGGATACTCCGTGGCAGGTGGAGATGGAGGACGCCTTCGCCTTCACCGAGACGGTCGATCAGCTCACCGCCATCGCCGAGGTGAAATCCGATATGGAGAAGGCCGTCCCGATGGACCGCGTCATCTGCGGCGATGTCGGCTACGGCAAGACCGAGATCGCGGTGCGCGCCGCGTTCAAGGCGGTGCAGGACGGTAAGCAGGTCGCCGTACTGGTGCCGACAACGCTACTGGCGCAACAGCATTTGCAGACCTTCCATGATCGGCTCGCCGGATTCCCGGTCACGGTGAAGGGCCTGTCCCGCTTCACCGATCCGGCCGAATCGCGCGAGATCATGGAGGGGATGGCGTCCGGCGAGGTGGATATCGTGGTCGGCACGCACCGGCTGCTACAGACCGGTATCCGCTGGAAAGACCTGGGCCTCACCATTATCGACGAGGAGCAGCGCTTCGGCGTCGAGCACAAGGAGCACATCAAGGCGCTGCGCACGCACGTGGACATGCTCACCATGTCCGCCACGCCGATTCCGCGCACGCTGGAGATGAGCCTGGCGGGTATTCGTGAGATGTCGACGATTCTCACCCCGCCCGAGGAACGTCATCCCGTCCTCACCTATGTGGGCGCGTACAACGACAAGCAGGTTGCCGCCGCCATTCGCCGTGAGCTGCTGCGCGACGGCCAGGTTTTCTATGTGCACAATCGGGTGTCCTCGATCGACAAGGCCGCCAAGCGGATTCGCGATCTGGTGCCGGAGGCGCGGGTGGCGGTCGCGCACGGGCAGATGAACGAGGACACCCTGGAGAAGACCGTGCAGGGTTTCTGGGAACGGGAATTCGACGTCCTGATCTCGACCACGATCATCGAAACCGGTTTGGATATCTCCAATGCGAATACGTTGATCGTGGAACGCGCTGACGCGCTGGGTCTTTCGCAGCTGCACCAGCTGCGTGGCCGGGTCGGCCGCAGTCGTGAGCGCGGGTACGCGTACTTCCTGTATCCGCCCGAGAAGCCTTTGACGGAGACCGCGTACGACCGGCTCGCCACCATTTCGCAGAATTCGGATCTGGGTGCGGGTATGGCGGTTGCCATGAAGGACTTGGAGATTCGCGGTGCGGGCAATGTGCTCGGCGCGGAACAGTCCGGGCATGTCGCGGGTGTCGGCTTCGATCTGTACGTGCGTCTTGTCGGTGAGGCTGTGGAGGCATATCGTGCCGCCGCCGACGGCCGGCCCATCACGGTGGACGAGGAAATCCGTGAGGTCCGTATCGACCTTCCGGTGGACGCGCATATCCCGCCGGATTACATCGCCTCCGACCGCCTCCGCCTGGAGGGCTACCGCAAACTGGCCGCCGCCCAGGACGATTCGGGCCTGGCCGCCGTCGTCGAGGAGCTCGTCGACCGCTACGGCCCGCTCCCGGTGGAGGTCGGCCGCCTGGTCTCGGTCGCCAAACTGCGCCTGCTGGCCCGCGAATACAAGATCGCCGAAATCGGTGTCACCGGCACCACCCTGAAGGTCGCGCCGCTGCAACTGCCGGACTCGAAACAGTTGCGGCTCAAGCGGCTCTACCCGAACGCCACCTACCGCCCGGCCACCGGCATCGTGCAGTTGCCGCTGCCGCGGGTGGAGGACAGTGTCGGTGCGGCGCGTGTCCGCGACGTACAGGTGCTGCAATTCGTCGCGGATCTGCTGCTGGCCCTGGACGGAAAAGCTCCGGGCGCGGTGGATGTCCGGATGCAGACCGAGGTCGCGGCGGCCCGATGAGCGCGGCGGATACCGATGGGGGAGAGGTGAATTCCGCCGCGGACCCGGTGCGCGGCGCTGCCGATGGCGCGGCCCTCGACACCGCTGCCGATACGGCCAAAATGACCGAGGCGCTCGGTGAGGCCGTGGATGTCATGGATCGGCTGTGGAATTTCGGCGGCTGGGAGGTCACCCAGACGCATGATTCGCTGCGGCCGTATCTACTCGAGGAGACCTACGAACTCCTGGACGCCATTCAGGACGCCGATGCCGAAACCATCAAGGAGGAGCTGGGCGACCTGCTGCTCCAGGTCCTGTTCCACTCCCGAATCGCCGAGGCCGCAGGCGAATTCACCGTGGCCGAGGTGGCGGCGGCGCTGGTCGCCAAGCTGACGCATCGCAGCCCGCATCTGCTCGACCTCGGCATCGACCGGGACGCCGATATCGAGTCCAAGATCGCCGCGCAGGAGGCGGCCTGGGAGGAGCGCAAGACCGCGGAGAAGTCCCGCCGCTCCTGCCTGGACGGCATCGCCATGGCGCAGCCGGCTTTGGCGCTGGCCGAGAAGGTGCGTTCGCGCAGTGGTAAGGCCGGTCTGCCGGAGGAGCTGATTCCGGAGGAGCTACGGGTGGTTCGGCTCGGCGGCCCGGACAGTGCCGAGGAGCGCCTCCGCAAAGCCACTCTCGCGTTCGCCGCCGCTGTGCGCGCGGCGGAGGATGCCGCCGAATCCGCACGGGGCGAACGTCTTCCCCTCACCGCGGCCGATTGGCGCGCCTTCTGGTCGTGACCCGATCGCCGCTGGCGCGCCGGGCGGTTCGTCGCCCGAGCCCGCTATGCTTCTGCTGTTTCGGGTTCGGAGGAGGACCAATGCGGGGGCGAACCGTCGCCATATGCCTGGCACTGCTGTTCACGCTGACGGGCTGCGGCAAGGTCGTGAGCGGTGTCGCGTCCCCTGACCCGGTGGTGGTGAAAATGGCCCGCCTGACGCCGGACAAGATCTCCGACGTCATGCTCTCCCTCGACGATGTCGGCAAGATCGTCGCCTCCACCACCCTCACCCAGCGTTTCGAGAACACGGTCCCCACCGTCCCCAATTTCACCTACTCGCCCGCCGACTGCGCCCCCATGATGTACACCGCCGACCTGGAGACCTACGGCGAGAAATGGAATGGCTTCCGGCTCCGCTCCTTTCGCGAAGCGGACGACAACTACCAGCACGCCATCTACCAAACAGTCTCCACCTACAAGAATTTCCTGGTGGCGGAGTCCATGGTCAACCAGTACCGAACCGTCCTGCAGCAGTGCAAGGACCAAGATGTCACCAATACCCCCAAGGATTCCAAGGACAAGGCCAGCGTCCTGCGGCTAACCGCCGTCTCCCACAACACCGACCCCGCGGCAGTCTCGGTCGACTGGACGGTCTCCTCCTCCGGCAGCACCTGGGTCTGCTCCGACACCATGCGCACCCAAGGCAACGCCCTCATCGAAATCTCCAGCTGCTCCTACGCCGACGCCCGCACCTCCGCCGTAATCGCCGACCGCATAGCCGCCAAAATCCGCCAACTCAACTGAGATTCGGCGCGGCGATCTCGGTGTGTACCTCGTAGGTGGTCAGCCGGGCGTGGTCGATAGGGGCGTGGTCCGGCCAGTTGTGGGCGGCGGCGAACGCTTCGCTGGCGCGGAACGCGGAATAGGCTGTCTCGTCGGTGAATTCGAGGACGGACAGGTAACCGCGGTCGGTTTCGCGGGGCCGCATGAGCCGTGCGGCGATCAATCCCGGTATGCCGGTGAGGGTTCCGTGCATGCTGGCGGCGAAATTACGTTCGAACACCTCGCGGTTCTCCGTCGCGACGAACAGTTCATTGCTTACGACGAACATGACTACTCCTGATTGTTCGAGAGCCCGATCGCGCGCTGCACGAAGGCCAGAGTGATGGATTGGACCCGACGGAAGTCGGCTCCGCCGTCGAGTCGATCGATGGCCCGCCCGAGCGCCCCGTCGATGAGGTCCGCAGTCAATACCGGATCCGGATCGCCCCGTTCGGCCAACGCCTCCCGAAGCGGCGCGGCCAGCGCATGATGCGCCCGCGCCATCCGCTCCCGCCCCGCCTCATCCGCCGGCACCCCCGCACAAGTACTAGACCAACTACTGTCGAACCCAGACAACCCTGTTGCATCGAACCCTTGAACCCAAGCGGCGCGTCGCCCCGCTCAGTTCCTGGTGATCGTTCGTCCAGCTGGGGGATGGGGTGTTCTGTCTTTTTCGGTGTGGTTCTGAAGGTGACCACGGCCTGCCAGCCAGGCTGGGTCGCGAGTATTCGCGCCTGACCGGTGGCGAAAGTCGGGTATGGCAGGCGAGGTTCCCACTCCGAAAATTCGTGGCATTCTTCCGAACCCCGCTGGAACGTGATGTTCCGCTGGGTATTCGGCTACGAAGGCCCCGGGTGCTGGCCCTCTACCATCCCATTCGACCGATTCCCCGGGAGCGACGCAACGCGGATGTACTCACGCAGGCAAACGTCGAGTAGACCCCTGCGTAGTTACATCCATGTTGAAACATCTCTGCCGGTCGGGTTCCGTAGCAAGGGTTTCCACGAGCGCGGCCGGCAGCGCCCGAACCGTTTCGAGCCCGGACCCTCGTAGACGGTGTCGGTGTCGTCGAGTTCTGGAGTGGAGGAGGGCAAGTAGATCCTCCTGTCCTGATGTCTTCAATCTTGGGACACATCTGAAGAATAGGTCTCTAAATTTAGGACATCAGGACAGGTGAACGCCGACTCTGGTCAGACGTTGACGCCGTAGTCGCGGGCGATGCCGGCCAGGCCGGAGGCGTAGCCCTGGCCGATGGCGCGGAACTTCCATTCCGGGCCGTGGCGGTAGAGCTCACCGAAGACCATGGCGGTTTCGGTGGAGGCGTCTTCGGTGAGGTCGAAGCGGGCCAGTTCGGCGCTGGTGACCGCGTCGACTACGCGAATGTAGGCGTTGCGGACCTGTCCGAAGGACTGGCGGCGGGCATCGGCGTCATGGATCGATACCGGGAAGAAGATATTGGTGATCGTCGGGGGCATGGCTGCCAGGTCGAGATTGATCACCTCGTCGTCACCGTCGCCGGCGCCGGTGAGATTGTCACCGGTGTGCTCGATGGTGCCCTCCGGCGAGCGCAGGTTGTTGTAGAAC
The DNA here is from genome assembly GCF_009649815.1 of Nocardia sp. SYP-A9097. Lineage (GTDB taxonomy): Bacteria > Actinomycetota > Actinomycetes > Mycobacteriales > Mycobacteriaceae > Nocardia. The sequence goes on along the minus strand of NZ_WJIC01000002.1, from coordinate 231,988 downwards.
ACGAAATGCGCATCCGACAGCACCCGCTGATTCGGTCCGCAGGCCATCGCGCTGGCATCCAGGTCGTAGTCCGCGCCGGTGGTCGTGCGAACGTCCCAGCCCAGGCAGACGGCGACCTTGGTGAGGTTCGGGGCCTGTTTGGAGAGCGAAACGTTTCCACCCTTGGCCAAGCTGACAGACATGATCTCCTTCCCCGCGGCGCATTCACGCCGCATCCCTTCCCGATTATGGTCGATATGGAGACCCACTGTGCGCGTTCATTTCCCGGCCAGGGTTGCGGTTCCGACACTAATGTCTGGAATGTCCGAATTAGCGGGAAGCTGGTAACTCTCAGTTACGTTCGGACGCCAAGGATTTCAGCGTGGCGACCCGTTTCTCCAGATACCGCAATTCCGTCGGATCGATCACATTGCGCTGGATTCCCGACGCCACCGCGAACGCCGACTGCCGATGATCATCGACCACCTCGACCTCGATCGCCACCGCGGTGTAGTCGTCCGCGCCGGGCATCGGATCCGCGAGAATCTCCGCGCGCCCCCGCGCACACAACGCCACATCGCCCCCGCCCAGAATCAACAGCGCCACCTCGGGCCGCTCCCGCAGCCGCGCCAGCGAACCGCGATCGGACTTGAGGCTCAATAGAATCCGCCGATCCCCGGCACGCACCGGCCAGGAGACCGGAATGGCGTGCGGCGCCGGATCGGTGGTCACCAGCACCGCGATGGTGTCGAGCGGCCACTCGGGCAGGACGCTCAATTCGGGGTGTCCTGTCTCCGGGCCTTCCGTCGAGGACTCTTGCCGCTCCCGCGCTTCGGCTACCATGTGCTTCACCTCACGATCGGGTACCGCACAGCGGGCTGGACTGTGCTGCCGCAAGTGTATGCCGTTGCCGCCGTTACGCGCTCGGGTCCGAACGGCTCATCCGGGGCGCACAACCGACCGCTCTTATCGGTTACAGCTGTGAAAATACCTCTGGACCTGCGGGGTCATGGATTGACTAGCAGCGATAACGGTTGCATCATTCGTTACAGTCCCTCGTCCGAACGAGGTCTTGCGAGTAACCGGCCGATGACCGTCCGGTGAAGGATCGTCCGCCACTCGGCGTCGACGAACGCAGCAGCATCGAAAACCTGGCGCGCAATGGATTTCGCGCCCCCCGGTGACAGCTGGGCGTGCTGCGGCGGTGCAGGTGGGCAGGCGTGAGGTGAGAACGCGAGAGAGCGGAGACCGGTGATGGTGGATATGGGTTCGGGGCAGCAGCCGGACATGGTGGCGATGGTGGGAGGCGCGAGCGTGGCGAATCTGGTGGCGTCGGACGCGGTGATCGACGACCTGCGCTACCTGCGTGGCGAATTGACGATGGCGGAGGTGCCGTACCTGCTGGTGCGCGACTCCGACCATCGGCTGGTGCTGGCGGTGGACACCGCGCACCGGGCCGCGCTCAGACGGGTGCTCGGCGCCGCCATGGTGGCCGGGTTCATCTGCAATGAGAAGCAGCACAATGTCTTCCGGCTCGGCCGTGACCTGGATACCGCGCATCACGTGCATATCGAGCTGTGGGAGTACCACGGCGACACCGTGGAATGCCCGCGCCCGAATGCGCTGACCCGCAATGTCTTCGACCTCGCCGATGTCGAGCAGGGCACGGTGCTGCTGTACGACACCAGCTGGCCGACGCTGGACGGCATGTTCGCCCCGCACCCCACCGATGTCGGCTTCGATATCGATATCGTCTTCTCCTGGGTGGACGGCACCGATCCCGAATTCCGGGCGCGCCGTGCGGGAATGCTGTCGCAGGTGGTGGTCGGCGAGGGTGATGAGGCCGATGCCCGGATCCGCCAGATCGACGAACTGCGGTACGCGTTGCGCTCGGTGCACAAGAACGCGCCGTGGATTCGGCGGATCTTCATCGCCACCGATTCCCGCGTACCCGATTGGCTCGCAGACGATCCCAAGGTGACGATCGTGCGCGCCATCGATCACTTCGCCGATGTGAGCGGGCTGCCGATCTTCAATTCCCATGCGGTGGAGAGCCAATTGCAGCATATCGACGGATTGTCGGAGCATTTCCTGTACTCCAATGACGATATGTTCTTCGCGCGCCCGGTACGCCCGTCCATGTTCTTCACCCCGGCGGGCATCAGCCGCTATATCGAGGCGGGTACGCGAATCGGCCCGGGCGCCAATAACGAACGCCGCAGCGGATTCGAGAATGCCGCCCGGATGAATCGGCAACTGCTGACCCGCCGGTTCGGGCACATCATCACCCGGCATCTGGAACACACTCCGGTTCCGTTGCGCCGCAGTGTGCTTCACGAGATGGAGCAGGTGTTCCCGGACGATTTCGCCCGCACCCGCACCAGTCGTTTCCGCGCGGCCACCGATATCTCGGTGACCAATTCGCTGTACCACTATTACGCGCTGCTCACCGGCCGTGCGGTGCCGCAGGAGGCGGCGAAGGTGCGTTACGTGGACACCACCATGTACACCGGCCTGGCGTTGTTGGACGGTTTGCTACGCCGGCGCAATGTGGATTTCTTCTGCCTCAATGACGGCAGTTTCCCGGAGGTTCCCGAGGCCGATCGGGTGCGCGCGGTCTCGGAATTCCTGGACACCTATTTCCCGGAGCCGGGACCGTGGGAGAAGCCGGAGAGCATCGCGGGTTCGCTCGCCGCCTTCGAATCCGGCGCCGCCTGAACCCTGTTCATCCTGGTGCCGCCTGAATCCCGTCATTCCGGCGGATTCCTGAATCCCGTCATCCCGGCGCGTTTTTGGCCGGGATCCACAGCGGCAAGTGGATCCCGGCCAAAAGCATGCCAGGATGACGGGGTGGTCTGTTGGCGGGGCGAGTCAGCCGGATTCGGTGGCGGTATCCCTGCGCCGCAACACATGCGGAATGCCCGCCGCGGGCGGAATCACGATCCCGGCGTCGGTGAGCCGCTGTGCCGCCTGCTCCGGGGTCTGTGGTTCGCCGACCGTGCGCCCCGCGCCGATGGGCACCACCGAGTGCACCACGGTGTCGGGATACACGTGCACATAGTTGAACGCCTGCGCCCCGTCGCGTCCGCGAATCCCGCCCTGCCGCACGGCCAGATCCTGGCTGTAGCAGGTGGCCGAGGCCACCGAGACGGGAATCCCGGCGAAGGTCGCACTGGTCGAGAAGTGCAGGTGCCCCGCCAGAATGGCGCGCACATCGGTGCCGTCCAGGACATCGGCGAGCCGCCGCTGATCGCGCAACTCCACCGTCACGGCCGGATCCAGTACGCAGGGGATGGGCGGATGGTGCATGGCCAGAATCGTGCCGAAGAGCGCGGGTTCGGCCAATACCTCGCGTAGCCAGGTCAATTGGGCGTCGGTGATCTCGCCGTAGTGGTGGCCGGGCACGGTGGTGTCGAGGGCGATGACGCGTAGCCCATCGAATACGTGCACCGCGTCCAGCGGTGCGGCCGAACCCTTCTCGTCGAGCATGTGCACGCGCAGCGCGGCTCGATTGTCGTGGTTTCCGGCGACCCACACCAGTGGTGCGCCGATGCGGTCGGCCCAGGGTTGTACGAGTGCGCGTAGCTTGCGGTACGCGCCGGGCTCGCCCTCGTCGGTGAGATCGCCGGTGAACACAATGGCGGTCGGTTTGATATGGCTCGCCTCGGCCTCGCCGAGCAATTGGCCGAGCCGGGCCTCCGCGTCGACGTCCCCGTAGAGATCGGCGTCCGCGGCGATCAGATGGGTGTCACTGAAGTGGAACAGCACATGGTCTGCCCTCGGATACTCAGCGACTCTCGCGATGTACACGGACATCCTCCCCGGATGGTGTGTGCCCTCAGCTTGCCGATTTCCGTCCGCCAGACTAGCGAAGCCGTTTCCTCCAGCTTGCCCGCGGCCAGTGACGGCATGCTTGCGAGTAGGTGAGATTTATGTGTCGACTCAGTGCCCGAAGCTACCGGCCAGCACCCGCGGATGTTCCTGTTCACGCTCGTGCAACAGCGTGAAGTAGCGGCGCAGCATCAGGGCAGCGGTGGTGGCGAGACCGGCGGTCAGCCCCCACCAGACACCCGCCGCGCCGAGATGCAAGGGGAAGGCGAGCAGCAATGCGGTGGGCAATCCCACAATCCAATACCCCACCAGCGACAGTCGGAAACCCGCTTTGGTGTCCCCGAGCCCGCGCAGCAGGCCCACACCGATGTTCTGCGCGGCATCGAAGAATTGCAGCACGATCGCTATGAGCAGCAGGGTGTGCGCGAGCGCGACGGTCGCAGCATCGGTGTCGTCCAGGAAGGGCAGCAGCACCCAATCCGGTGCGGCCACATAGACGATTGCGGTGACCGCGGCGACGATGCCCGCATACCGCAGCGCCAGCCACGCCACCGACCGCGCATGCTGATACTCCTCGCGCGCGACCGCCTTGCTCACCAGGATCGACGCACCGTGCGAGAGCCCGATCGCCACCTGGAACACGATGTACACGATCTGATAGACGACATTGTGCGCCGCCAGCGCCGCCGCCCCCAGACTGCCCATAACCAGCGCCAGCACCGAGAACATGCCCGCCTCGGACCCGTAGGTCAGCGCGATCGGCGTCCCCAGCCGCAACTCGTCCCGCACCGTCGCCCAATGCACCGGCCACATCCGAATCGGCAGTGTCGCACCGAGTTTCGCATCCCGATGCACCATCGCCCAGAACACTCCGAAGGTGATCAGGAAAACCAGCGAGGTCGCCACCCCGATCCCGGTCAACCCGAGCTCCGGCAGGAACACCCACCCGTGCATGAACCCCAGCGCCAGCCCCACATTCAACGCCACCGACCCGAGCGTCACCAACAACAACGCCTGCGGCCGCTGCATCCCCACCGAATACTGCCGCAACACCTGAAACCACAAGCAGGGCAACAGCCCCGGCGCGAGCGCCACCATCATCGGCCGCGCCTGCGCCAGCACCTCCACATCCTGCCCCAACCATCGCAACGCCCACCCGAGCCCGATAAGCAGTGCCCCCCCAAGGATTCCGGCAATGGTCGCGATCATGAAACTCGACCGCACCACCTCCCGAACTTCCCCCTCGACACTCCGCCCACCCTCGTCTCCCCGACTCACCACGGTCGCCACTTGATTGCCGGTCCCGGTAATCAACCCGACACACATGGTCCGAATCTGGTTGAACAACACCAAAGCCAGCCCACCGGCAGCCACCTGCCGCACACCCAGGGTCCCCATCAGGGCGATATTGGTGGTCGACACCGCCACCTGGGCAAGCTGAGTCAAAGCAATGGGCGTGGCAAGCGAAAACAGCTGCCGCCCATCGGATTGCCGAGGGCCGGAAGTCATTTGCCCGCGGCCCCATTCGAAGCCAGCGCACCGGCGGTCGACGGTACGAGAATCGCGTGCGTGCTCTCGGCTGCCCGACCGCCGTCGCGCGCCGCGCATCCGCGCGCCGGAGTGTAGCGGTCCAGCATTTTCGCGACCTCACCCTCGGTCTCCGAATCGAGCAGATCCCGGTCACTCATCCACTCGTCATCGAACACGGTGTCGAGGTACTTCTCTCCGCCGTCACCGACAATGGTGACCACTATGGACCCCGCCGGGAACTCGTCCATCCGATCCAGGGCCGCGAACACCGACCCACCCGAGGACCCGCCGATCAGGAGCCCGAGCTTGGCAGCCACTACCCGCGCTGTCGCGAATGCCTCTACATCGGAGACCTTCACGCCCTCCTTGAGTAAATTCAGATCCTCTTCAACCGTTTTGCCTGGATCTGCGCCCTCTGGGGTGCCGGTACCGGACTGCCAATACGGCCCGGCCGGACCGCCGAACGCAATGGACCCCACGGGCTCCACGCCGTACATCAGCGGCTCGAGTCCGAGCTGGCGCAGCCGTCGACCGGTCCCGAACAGTGAGCCACCGGTCCCGACCGCGGAGATGAGCACATCCACCCGTCCGAGATCCGTCAGCAGTTCATCGGCGAGGTCGTAGTAGCCCAGCGGATTGGCGTCATTGTTGTGTTGTTCGGTGAAGTAGGTGTTCGGCTCCAAGCCGGCGCGTTCGGCCGCGGCGCGTTCGTCATCCGCCAATTTCTCCGCGAGTTCCTCACGCGCGGTGGTGGAGAGGCTGCCGTCATTGTTCTCGACGGCGAATACCAGCTGCGCGCCGAATGTCCTCATGGTCCGAAGTTTGTCGGGGCAGGCGTGGTGATCGACCACCGCGGTGAAGCGATACCCGCGTTCGGCGGCGATAACCGCGAGTCCGAGTCCGGTGTTCCCGGAGGTGGATTCGATGATGTGCCCGCCGGGCCGTAGCAATCCGCGCGCTTCGGCATCATCGATCATGGCCTTGGCCATTCGAATTTTCGCGGCCCCCGTGGGATTCATATTCTCGAGCTTCAGGAACAGCCGTGTGCCGGTGTCCGTGGCTGCCAGCTCGAAGAGTGGGGTGCGGCCGATGAGGTCTGTCACGCGCGTCGTGACACCCGGCATCTAAGGATCTCCTCACAGTGGGGAATGGTGTATTTGTCCTGTTCTGTGCCCTGAAACAGAACTCAGAAGTACTCTAATACCGGGATATTCCAAGCCTCTTGACAATGGCGGAAATACGCTGATGCGTCATACGCGTGTTACGCGGAGACGGCGAGTCGAGGCCCCACTCGAAATATCTTCCATCGATGGCAAACCGGTAGCGTCCGTCGTCGGCCCGCACCGCTATAACCTTCGGCGGGAGTGGTAGCTCATGGAACGAAGACTCATTACTGTCCATCTGGTAGCCGGCAGTGTTGGGGTAAATGAGTAGATCGCCCAATAACGCGGCGCGCGGAAGAGGAATACGACGACGGCTGAGCATATCGTCGTCGAGGCAGGATGACCCGCCCACACAGGTCGGGGTGAGATCACCGGGCAGCTGTGGCCAGAGGATCGGGTCCGGCAGAAATTCGCTCTCGAACCATTGTTCGGAAAGGCTGAAACTGGTTCCGTTCACCGTCAGCAACCGGTAGGGCAGGTCATGCGCCTGACGGGTCTTCGCGCCCTGAACCTGGAACACCGTGCATCCGGCCTGATCCAGCAGTGACCGGCCGGGCTCGATCGCGAGCCGGATCTTGTTTGTGCGCAAGCTATCTGCCAGACCTCGGTGCTCGAGTACCGCCGCGAGCATCGCGGGACCGGGGACCGGGAAGTGGTAGGGGTAGTAGTGAGTGGGCACTTTATCGCCGTGGAACCAGCGCGGATTGACGCCGTCCTGGAAGTTCTCCCAGGCTTCGGCGGGTACATAGTCCACACCGAAGCCGCCGCCGATGGAGATCGTATTCGCGGGATGGCCGAGTTCGTGAGCCCGACGACACCATCCGATCAGGTCGGCCGCCAGCTCCGCGCGAGGCTCGATCCGGTAGCCGCTCAGGTGAAAGCTGAAGCCCTCCAACGTGATCAACCCGGTATCGATACACCCGAGCGCCTCGTTCAGCTCCTCGCTCGTCATCCCGAACCGGCTGGTTGTCCCGGGCGGGAGCATCCGCAATAACACCCGTGCGGCAATGCCGATGGCGGTCAGGCGGCTCAGCTCGGCGAGTTCGTCGATCGCGATGAGTGCCCCGTGGCGTGCGGCCGACGCCAGCAGTTCATCGGATTTGGCCGACCCGGTGACCACGATCTGCGCGCCGCAGATCCCTTCGTGTAGCGCGGCCTCGAATTCCCTCAGGCTGGAAACGTCCACGCCGACACCGGTACTCACGCATGCCTGGACCACGCTCGGAGATTTGTTGGCCTTCTTGCCGTAATAGATGACGCCGTCCACGTTCATCCGTGTGAAGACGTTCTCGAACGCCTCGATGTTTTCGACGACTCGGGTCGGATTGAGAATATGAAATGGCCCGCCGATGGTGTCGGCCATGCGGCGCAATAGTTTCGGGTCTGCCAGCAATCGCTGAGACCAGTCGTCGCGGTGGGCGGGCATGGGAGTGGCGGTAATCTCGGATAGGCCGGGCAGCAAGGTTTGGGATTTCGTGGTGGAAGTCAGCGCGATGTCCCTTCATCGATGTTCAGTCCCATAGCGATACCTCCGTGCCACGCCCCTCGGCGATGGCTCGGGTGGCCAGGGCGTGTGCGACCGCGATGTCCGTGAGGACCAGGCCGCTGTTGTAGACGAAAATGCGTTCGTCGTCGGAGGTTCGGCCGGCGGCGCGGTGGTTGAGTATCTGCGGCAGTTCGGCATCGACCCTGCGTAGTCGGCCGTCCGGGCCGGCCATATCGGTGCCGGTGAGCGCCATTTGCTCTGCGCTGGTTGCGATTACGCGATCGGCCTGGGTGAGGGTGGAGGGGGCCAGGCCGTATCCGACCAGCACCACCGTGGCGCCGGGGGCGAGGTCGTCGGCCTCGATGGCCACCTTCGTGCCCGGTCCGGCGGTGGCCAGCACGACGTCGGCGGTGCCCGCCGCGGCGACGGGATCGCTGACCAACTCCAGCTCCGCGCGCGGATGATGGTGCAGCAGTTGCTGATACACCGCCTCCAAGCCCTCGGGGTGAGTGCCGTACAGCATCAGGCGGTTCAGCTGTGGATTCGCGGCGAGCAAGTGCGGCAAGGCATTTCGCCCCTGTGTGCCGGTACCGATGAGCAGGACGCTGCGCGCGCCGGGCCGCGCGGTCTCACGTACCAGCAGCGCCGAGACGGCCGGGGTGCGCAGTGCGCCGACGCGCGCGCAATCCATCATGGCCAGCGGTATTCCGGTGGCGTCGTCGTACAGCGTGATGGTGGTGTAATACCGCTTGGTGGAGCGATCGTGGTGCGGGTCGAACTTGTAGGACGTCTTCATTGCCACCACGCGCCGCCGCCCGTCGCGGCCGAGCATGGCGTACGCAACCGACCAGCCATCGGGGTGGGCGACGCTGAGCTTGCGCGGATTATCCGAATCCCCCGCCGCGAAGGCGAGATACGCGTCTTCGACGGCGCGCACCACCTCGGCGGGGCTGATCGGGACATCGGCCAGGTCACTGCGACTGAGCACACGCAGCGGGGTCGGTCGGGTACTCACCTGTGGTTACCTCGGATCGATTGGAAAGGCGTCACCACCCGCTGGCCGTACCCGTTCTCCTCGGCTTCGGTCGCGGCACGGCTGCGCCGGGGCAGCCTGATGTTCACGCGTTTGAGCCAGCGGTCGGTGCCGTCGTAGCGGGGGGTGAACGGAACTCGCCCGTGCACCACAACGTCATTGTCCACCAGTAGAAGTTCTCCGGGGCTCAAAGCGGCGGTGATGCAAACCTTTTCGAGTTCCGTTGCCAAATGGTCATAGGCGGAGCGGAATTCGTGATCTGCGGTGTCGAGGGGGGTGTACGCGGGATCGAAGCGCAGGGTGAGTTGTCCGTTATCGTTGCCGAGCGTCGCGACCGGGGGAGCGGGTTCCCTGGGAAAGTCGGTGCCGTAGGAGACGTCCGGCAGGATGGGCAGTCGCCGCGCGCTGAGCAGATTCCGTTGTGCCGCATCGAGTTCCACTCGCCGCACCGAGGAGACGGTGGTGCCGACCCGATCCGGATTGCGCAGGCACCCGAGCATGAGGAGGTTGGCGCGGCCGGGATGAAAGGCATCCTCGGTGTGCGGGCACAGCAGTATGGTGCTGCTGGCGCCGGACTGCTCCTGTTCATGCCCGGGTGAGGGCACAATATTGTTCACGATTCGCCCGCCCTGCTGCCCCTCCCATCCGAAAGGCTCTCCCGCGCAACGCGCGAGCAGCAGCATGGTGATATCGAGGGCGAAGGAGGACGAGGCGCGCTCCGGCTCCCCGGCCCAGGCCGCCGCCTGCCGCCAATCGACCGGAGTCCGGCCGAGTTCCGCGTCGCGCAGTGGTAGCCGTCCGATGACTGTCACGCCCGCGGCGGTGCTGGGTGCGCGTATGGCCTGGTGCACGGCTTCGGGCAGTTCGGTGTAGCGGGTATCGATATGGTTCAGCAGGGCCGGATCGCTGAGGGTGGTGGCAATCGCCCCGCTAGCCCCGACAGTGACGGCGATCTCAGCGGCGAGGGTGCGGATAGCCTGTCCGGCGGCCTTAGGTAGTTCGCGTCGTTCGAGTTCCGAAGGGTGAAACGTCTTACGTTCGGAGAGAACGCTTTTCACCAAGGGGGTTGCCTTCCTGGCTTCGGAGGTCAGGTGGATTTTCGGTTCTCGAGCGAAGGTATATGGCCGCAGTTATTTTGGCAAGGCTTACCTAATCGCGCGTGTCGGGAAATAGCCGGCAAGCATCAATGGCTAGCGGGCAGAGTAACCGAACGGCATCGATCCGGGCGACTCGAGCAAGCGGCCGTTCACGTTCATGGCCGCAACAGCGAACTATCTGGATGATGAGAAGGGTGCGTCCCCGCAAAGCCGATGTCGGCCCCACTGTGTCCCGCGTCGGCCTATTCGGCTCGGCGCTCGCTCTCGTGCTGCTGACCGGTTGCGGCACAACGAATCTCACCCCGGTCCCGGATTCCATGCCGCCGGGTTCGGGTGCACCGCTGCCGGTGATCGATCTGGATGCGCCGGGGCGCAGCGCGATTCAGTTGGGTACCTGGGCGAAGGAGCAGTCCGAGGTATTGGGGATCTCCGAGGTCGCGCTGGAGGCGTACGGCTACGCCGCCGCGGTCATGGCGCGCTCGCGCCCGGAGTGCGGTATCGGCTGGACGACTGTCGCGGGCATCGCCAGTGTGGAGAGCCGGCACGGCACCTATCACGGTGCGAAAGTGGCCGCGGATGGCAAGGTTTCGCCGCCGATTCGGGGTATCGCCCTGGATGGTGGCCCGGATGTCGCCCACATTCCGGACACGGATCAGGGTAAGTACGACGGCGACCCGGTGTACGACCGCGCCATGGGCCCCTTCCAATTCATTCCGGAGACCTGGCAGCACTGGGGTGTCGACGCGAACGGCGACGGCATCGCCGATCCGGACAATATCGACGACGCCGCCCTCACCGCCGCCCGCTACCTCTGCGCCAGCGGCGGCGATCTCACCGGAGCCCCGGGCTGGCAACAGGCCCTGATGACCTACAACCAATCCACCGCTTACATGAACAAGGTCCGCTACCGAGCCGCCGCCTACAGCGTCGGCCGGGAGGCTTGAGCCCCCTCCTGGTTCGCGGCCCGTCCGGGTTCTGGACCGAGTGGAGCGGGGGAGCGCAGCGGAGGAGCGGAGGGAGGGAAGGTTCCGGACTCCCACGGCATCCACCTCCCTGCGCCTGCCCGCGAACCCGCCCGGAGCGAAGCGGAGGGCAAATTGAACACTGCTAGGCTCGCCTCAGCACGGGAATGCCGTGCGACCTGCCGAGTCAGCAGCCGAAGGAGTGTCGTTTCGTGGCCATCATCGAACAGGTCGGAGCTCGCGAGATCCTGGATTCGCGTGGCAACCCAACTGTCGAGGTCGAGATCGCTCTCGACGACGGCACCCTCACTCGCGCGGCGGTGCCGTCCGGCGCGTCCACCGGTGAGCATGAGGCCGTGGAGCTGCGTGACGGTGGCGACCGCTACAACGGTAAGGGCGTGCTGAAGGCCGTCGAGGGTGTCCTCGACGAGATCGCACCCGCCGTGATCGGTCTCGACGCCGTCGAGCAGCGCACCGTCGACCAGACCCTGCTGGATCTGGACGGCACCCCGGACAAGTCTCGCCTGGGAGCCAATGCGCTGCTGGGTGTTTCGCTGGCCGTGGCCCGCGCCGCCGCCGAGTCCTCGGGCCTGGAGCTGTTCCGCTACGTGGGTGGCCCGAACGCCCATGTGCTGCCGGTTCCCATGATGAACATCCTCAATGGTGGCGCGCACGCCGATACCGGTGTCGACGTCCAGGAGTTCATGATCGCCCCGATCGGCGCGCCCACCTTCAAGGAGGCGCTGCGCTGGGGTACCGAGGTCTACCACTCGCTCAAGTCGGTGCTCAAGGCGCAGGGCCTGTCCACCGGTCTCGGTGATGAGGGCGGTTTCGCCCCGGATGTGGCCGGCACCAAGGCCGCGCTGGATCTGATCGCCATCGCCATCGACAAGGCGGGCTACAAGCTCGGCACCGATGTGGCGCTCGCGCTCGATGTCGCCGCGACCGAGTTCTACACCACCGGTTCGGGTTACAAGTTCGAGGGCAGCATCCGCACCGCCGCCGAGATGAACGACTTCTACGCCGAACTGCTGTCGGCGTACCCGATCGTCTCGATCGAGGATCCGCTGTCCGAGGACGACTGGGACGGCTGGGTCGCGCTCACCGATTCCATCGGTGACAAGGTGCAGCTGGTCGGCGACGACCTGTTCGTCACCAACCCGGAGCGCCTCGAGGAGGGCATCGCCAAGGGCGCGGCCAACGCACTCCTGGTGAAGGTCAACCAGATCGGCACCCTGACCGAGACCCTGGACGCCGTGGATCTGGCGCACCGCAACGGTTACAAGACGATGATGAGCCACCGGTCCGGCGAGACCGAGGACACCACCATCGCCGATCTCGCGGTCGCGGTCGGTTCCGGCCAGATCAAGACCGGTGCCCCGGCGCGTTCGGAGCGGGTTGCCAAGTACAACCAGCTGCTGCGTATCGAGGACGCGCTGGGTGACTCGGCGCGCTACGCCGGTGACGTCGCCTTCCCGCGTTTCGCGTTCGAAGGCTGAATAATCGGTGACTCGGACCAACGGCTGAGTTTTCGAGGTGTGAGATGACGGAGCGACGGGCGCGTGGAACCAGTCCGGCAGGACGTGGTGACCGCCGCCCGTCGCGTACCGCCAAACCTCGTGCGGGCGCGGCGAAATCGGCCGCATCGCGTGCCGGGGCCAAGCGCACCGAAACCCGTTCGGCCAGCGCAAGTGGTGCGGGTAAGCGCCGTCCGGCCGTCAAATCCGCGGCGGCCAAGCGCTCGTCGCGGGCGAGATCCGAACGGCACGAACGCAAAATCCTCGGCTTATCCACCGGTCGCGCGATTCTGCTGGCCGCGGTGCTGTGCGGTTTGGCGCTCACCCTCGCGGTGCCGCTGCGCACCTACTTCACCCAGCGCGCCGAGGCCGCTTCGCTCGCCGCGCAACGCGAGCAATTGCAGGACGATGTCGCACGTTTGCGCGATCGTCGTGCGCAGCAACAGGATCCGGCCTATATCAAGGCCGAGGCCCGGGACCGGTTGCGGCTGGTAATGCCCGGCGAAACCCCCTACATCGTGCAGGTGCCCGGTATCGAACAGCCTGCCGTACCGGCCGCGCCGGTGAAAACGCGCGAACCAGACCCCTGGTACACCGAGTTGTGGCGCAGTATCTCGCTGCCGCAGCCCAGTACCGCCCCACTCGCGAATCCGGCGCCGCCCGCGCCGAATCCGCCCGCCCCAGTCGAGGAAGGACAACCCAGGTGACAGCGTCCGAGAGCCACCGCACACCCAGCGAGCGGGATCTCGAGATCGTCGCCAAACAACTGGGGCGTGAGCCGCGCGGCGTACTGGAGATCGCCTATCACACCCCGGACGGCCTGCCCGCCGTGGTGAAGACGCAGCCGAAACTGCCTGATGGCACACCGTTTCCGACGCTGTACTACCTGACCGATCCGCGGCTCACCGCCGAGGCCAGCCGGTTGGAGACCACCGGCATCATGCGTGAGATGACCGAACGGCTCACCCACGACGCCGAATTGGCGGCCGGGTACCGGGCGGCGTACGACAGCTATCTGTCCGAGCGCAATGCCATCGAGGATCTGGGCACCGATTTCGCCGGTGGCGGTATGCCGGATCGGGTGAAGTGCCTGCATGTGCTGATCGCGCACTCGCTGGCCAAGGGGCCGGGGGTGAATCCGCTGGGTGACGAGGCGGTCGCGCTGGCCGCCGCGCATGGCTTGCGCGGCACCGCGATTCCGGCAGACTGGCCGAAATACGAGCAGCATGAGCCGAGTTCAGAGGGTAAGGCGTGAGTGACCGGATTGCCGCTGTCGACTGCGGTACGAATTCCATTCGACTACTGATCGCCGACGTCGTCCGAGAGGGGACCGACTCACCGCGGCTGACCGATGTGCATCGCGAGATGCGCATCGTGCGTCTCGGGCAGGGCGTCGACGCCACCGGTGCGTTCGCTCCGGAAGCCATCGAGCGGACGCGGGTCGCGCTGCGCGATTACGTGGACCTCATGATCGAGGCCGGGGTGACCCGCGTGCGTATGACCGCCACCTCCGCCGCTCGCGATGCGAGCAATCGCGAGGACTTCTTCACCATGACCGCCGCCGAGTTGGGTCGCGCGGTCGAGGGCGCGCAGGCCGAGGTGATTACCGGTGACGAGGAGGCACGTCTCTCCTTCGCCGGTGCGGTAGGCGAATTGTCCAGTGAGGCAGGGCCTTTCGTGGTCGTGGACCTCGGCGGCGGTTCCACCGAAGTCGTGCTCGGCGACGGCGACGGCGTGCAATCGGCCTACTCCGCCGATATCGGCTGCGTCCGTATTACCGAGCGCTGCCTACAGGGCAATCCGCCCACTCGCGAGGAGGTCGCTTCGGCCCGTTTCTTCGCCTCCGAGCGCCTGGCGCAAGCCTTCGGTGTGGTTCCGGTCGAGCGCGCCCACACCTGGGTCGGTGTCGCCGGAACCTTCACCACGCTCGCCGCGGTAGCCCTGGACCTGCCCGAATATGATTCGGAGCGAGTGCATCTCACCCGCCTGTCACTGCCGGATCTGCGTAAGGTCTGCGACCGTCTCATCGCCATGAACCACGATGAGCGCGCGGCGCTCGGCCCCATGCATCCCGGCCGGGTCGATGTGATCGGTGGCGGCGCGGTGATTGCCGAGGTCCTCGCCGATGAGCTGGCCCGTCGCGCCGGTATCGCCGAGTTGATCGTCAGCGAGCACGACATCCTGGACGGAATCGCTCTCTCCATCGCCTGATTCAGACACTCCCCGGCAAACTGAGCCTTCTATTGGGCACGCTCACAACCAGTGCTTTCCCTCAGTAATTGTGACGTGTGTTAAGAACTGAGGTTGCTGTCAGATTGCCCAATATGGGAGGGTCTGGAGTATGTCTGAGGTAGTGCACCACGCGAAACCGGTCTCCGAACGCACCCTGTTCGGGCACCCCATCGGTCTCGCGAATCTGTTCGGCGTCGAGCTGTGGGAACGATTCTCGTTCTACGGCATGCTCACGATCCTGGGCTACTACCTTTACTACACCAGCACCGAGGGCGGCCTCGGCCTGGAGAAGTCCACCGCCACCGGCATTGTCGGCGCGTACGGCGGTCTCGTCTACCTCTCTACGGTGCTCGGCGGCTGGATCGCGGACCGCGTCCTCGGCATGGAGCGCACCGTTTTCTACGGCGGTGTGGTCGTCATGGCGGGCCATATCGCGCTCGCCATCATTCCCGGATTGCCCGGCGTGGGTGTGGGTCTGGTGCTGGTGGCGCTGGGTTCCGGTGCGCTGAAGGCGAATGCGTCCTCACTGCTGGGCACCCTCTATTCGAAGGGTGACGCGCGCGCCGACGGCGGCTTCACACTCTTCTATCTCGGTATCAACCTGGGCGCGTTCGCGGGCCCGCTGATCACCGGCCTGCTGCAGGATCATGTCGGCTTCCACTACGGCTTCGGCGCGGCCGCCATCGGTATGGCACTCGGCCTGACCCAGTACGTGGTGTTCCGCCGCAATCTCGGCGAGCACGGCCGCGATATACCGAATCCGTTGCCGCGCACCGAGATTCCCAAGACCGTCGCCTTCGTCGCCACCTTCGCGGCGCTGGTCGCCGTGGCCGCGCTGACCGGCCTGCTCACGCTGTCGAACCTGCCCGATGTGACCACCGGCGTGATCGTCGTGGCCTCCATCGCCTACTTCTACATCATGCTGACCAGCCCGAAAGTCGATGCCGTCGAACGCACCCGGGTCCGCGCCTTCATTCCACTGTTCATCGCGAACGCGGTGTTCTGGTCCCTGTTCCAGCAGATCTTCACCGTGCTCGCGGTCTACTCCGATGACCGCATCAACTGGGATGTCTTCGGCTGGACCGCACCGTCCAACTGGATCGGCTCCATGGAACCGGTGTGGATCATCGTCCTGTCCCCGCTGTTCGCCATCATGTGGACCCGCCTGGGCAACGGTGCCCCCAGCACTCCCCGCAAATTCGCCCTCGGCGTCCTGGGCATGGGTGCGGCATTCATGCTCTTCGCCCTGTTCTCCGGCACCGAAGGCAAAACGGTCCCCATCCTCTTCGTCTTCGCGGTCCTCGGCGGCTTCGCCATCTCCGAACTCCTGCTCTCCCCGATCGGCCTGGCAGTCACAACCAAGCTGGCCCCCAACGCCTTCCGCGCCCAGATGATGGCCCTCTACTTCTTCTCGGTAGGCATCGGCACCTCCATGTCCGGCGTCCTCTCCAAGTTCTACGACCCCTCCCACGAACTCGCCTACTTCGGCATCACCGGCGCGATCACCATCGCCGTCGGCGGGGCGGTCTGGGCCATCGGCCCCTGGGTGAGCCGCCACATGGAAGGCGTCCACTGACCCCGCCGACAAAATCACCCTCCGGTTGATTACGGCACGACCGTACGGCTCGGTAGTCTGACCGAGCGCCCCCGTAGCCCAATTGGCAGAGGCAGCGGACTTAAAATCCGCACAGTGTGGGTTCGAACCCCACCGGGGGCACAACTGCCAGAGCGTCCCGCACCAGTTGCGCTCTCTTGGGATTTTTCGACTAGTCCTGTCGAGATCGTGACACCAGCCCGGCCGGGCTGTGGATGTATACGGCGCGTTGGTCTTTCGAGGTGGCGCGGCGGCCGGTTCGGCCAGCGGCATGAGAGTGCGGTTGGCGGTATCGGGAGCGGGGGTCAGCTGCGACGCGGGTTTCCACGGTGTCGTCCAGGCCACGTGCGCGAGGATCGATACTGCGACAATGTGCACTGCGGCTCACCGAGTCCTCATTCTGAATGCTTTACCGCACAGGATCTTTCGCGTCTATCGACGTGTTCGATCTACTTGCCGGATGCTGGGTGCTTTGCCAGACTGGATTCATGTCGAACGGTCCCGCACTGCTCGAAGCGCTCGCCGCGGGGGATAGCGTACGCATCACTTCGGTCAGTCCTGTTCGTGGCGACGTCTGTAATGTCCAAATGCACCGAATCGTCAACGGCCGCACGGCAGGTACCGCGGTATTCAATTACCACACGGGTACGAAGCCCTGGGAGATCGGGGCCGTGCTGTCGCAGCAGATTCAAGCGGCATCCGGCGCCGACCCGCGATTCGCCCCACATGTCCTGGCCGCCCACGCCGCCAAGGATATCCCGGCGGATCTGCCGATGCGGTTCGGCAACTACAGGGCTTGCTCGGCGGTCGATACGAGCTGTACATGGAGACCTACCTCGATGCTTCGCTGGCGTCCGGAAACCGTCTCGCCGCGGCAATGGTGGAAATGGAAAGGCGGGAAGGGCCCGCGAAACCGCTCGCCGCGGCTGGCAACAGCGGGTGCCTGGTCCTGCTGCTCTCCACGGCTGTTGCCGCTCTCGTCACCGCCGCCGCCGGCTCGGCAGTGGCCAAACTGCGGTATTGACAACACAATTGGGGGATATCATGGCTGATACCGGTACGACGTGGGGCCTCGCCTACACCCAACTCGATGGAGCGCCGGGTTCGCCGTTCGAATGGCACAGTTCCAAACACGCCTGGCCGAACCAGCAGGACGCGGAGTATCGGGCGAAGTCAGGATCACTGATGTTCTCGGAGCCCTCGGACTTCAGGGAACCGCACCCGAACGTCACTGGCGCCGTCCTACTGATCGAGCGCTTCTTCGTATTCCTCGTGTATCCCATCCATGGGGGCGACCAGGCAGGGTCCACGCGCAAGGCGACCGACGGCGTATCGGCCCGCTGGCTCGAGAACCTGCGTCCGACCGACGGCGGGCGGCCCAGCGGTCCGCCCGGCTCCGCCGGCTCACCCCAAATCGCTGCGATGAGCGCCATCCTCGAGGCGGCACAGGCTGGCCACGAAAACTCGATCAGCCCTGAGATCGAGGCCGCTTATCAGGCGCTGCGTGCCCAGATGATCGAAGGCCGCTTCGACGACTCGGTCGCCGCGTCGGTCAAGGCCGCCGGGCCGGCGTACCGGGGCGTGGCATACGCGTTCTTCCGCAATGTCATCGAATACAAATTCTCCGGCACCGAACACCGCCTGGCCGTCGAGCGATACCTCCGCGGCATCGCGGGTTTCAGCCCCGTGGCCATGCAGGGCACCGACATCCCTTTGATGGCCAGATTCATCGTCGATCAAACCGGCACCGGCCAGCCGCGTCTGGGCCGGACGAACATCCCGGGCCTCGACCTCGATCGGTTTCAGGACGACGCACTGAGCACGGCGGTCGCGGTCGGCAGTTTCGAGGGGCTGACGCCCGACGAGATCGCGGTGCGGCTCCAGGGTGCGGCCGCCAGGTATGCGATGGGTATGGGCTGAATCAATTCCTCGTCGCATCAGGCTTCGTCATACCAGCGGCACGGTGTGCAGGTTCCATCCCTCGGACAGTGTTCGAAGCCAGATGCACCGGCCTGATCTGGGGGAGATCTCGACCATCGTCCGCCGCCAATCCATGAAGAACTGCCAGCCGGCGGCTCGGGCGTCGGTGCCCTCGCGAACGTGGTACACGCAGTACACCACCGTCGGCGGCGCGAAGTTCGGGTTGATGTCGGGGGACACCGTTTCATGCGAGCAGCACGCGATCAACTGGCGGTGGTCGAGGGTGTCATCTGCGGCGCGGTTTCGGTCCACGTGAGGGAGATGTCGGAGCAGTTCCCGCCGGTCCGAGTTGGCGCTCTCCCGACTCGAGATCCAGTCGACCAGGTCGGCGTAGGCCGCATCGGCCGAGGGGTGGACGGCGAATCGCAGGTCGTCGGTGTCCAACGACGGTGCCCAGTTGAGCGCGGCCTTGTGATGGAGCGTGATTTGGCTCGACCACGGGAAGTCGACCCGCACCCAACTCCATCCCGGGCCCGCTTCGACGACGCGCTCGGACGGCGGCGCGGGTGACTCCGTCATAGCGGGTATCAGGGCACGCTCGACGAACTCGGCTGTATCTGCGCTGGGCCGGGGTGGTCTGCGGGCCAGCGCCAGGCGGCCGACCGTGCGGGTGTTGCGTTGTTCGGGCCGCGGGTATCCCTTGGCGGGCAGCACCTTTTCCAGGTGTTCGTGGATCGCGGTGAGTGTCAACAGCTCGGCGTCGGGGTCGGTGGGACCGTGACGCAGCAACTCGAGCAGTTCACCGGTGTAGGCGGTGTATTCGGCCGTGGCGGGAGCCATGGAAGGGCGGTTGGCCGGCGACGAGGTCAGCGTGCAGGTGCCCGCCACGCTGATCTGACCCTGTACCGCCGAGGAGACATTGGCCATGAGGTCGATCGCAAGACCGGAGAAACAGCAATCCAGGATGAGGACTCGGTTGTCGGCGCGAGCATGGGCGAGTCGGCTGCGCAGCAGCTCGAACGGCAGGGCCGTCCACGACACCATCTCCGGATCGCTGCGGGTGTTGGGCAACGATAGGTACAAGCCGCCATCCGCGCCGATCAGACCGTGACCGGCGTAGTAGACCAGGAGCAGGTCCTCGGCCTGCCCGGCAGCGGCATTCAGCGCCGCGCCGATAACCCCTCGGTCGGATTCATCGGGCAGCTGCGCACAATGCTCCCGGGCCAGCGCGGTCGCCCACGGACTGGTGAAGATTTCGGCAAGACCGATCAGGTTGTTGCGCACCGCCGGGAGATCGGGAAGGTCGGTGTCGGTGTAGCTGGTGGTTCCCAGTAGCAGCGCCCTGGATCTGGCCGGATCAGGTAGCCGCACGCCTAGTCCTCGAGTGCCTGCCGCAGCAGCTCGGCCACCTCGGGAGCCGGCAAATCAGTCACGGTGATCTTCACACTGCGATGCGCACCGCGGGTGATCTCGATAGCCGCCGAGGGGCGGCGGTGCTTGATCCACACCGTCAGTGACGCCGCCAGCGCCGCGCCCAATCCCTGTGCCCCGAACGCGACTACCAACACCTCCGCTAGCGTGCCCATATCTCCGGGCCGCACCTCCGGTTGCTCCACCGATACCCGCCCGCGGAACTCATCCTCGCGCGATAGCCAGGCCATCAGATCGGCCAGCTCCGACTGAGCGTTCCCACCCACCAACCGAATTCGCGCTGTCATCCCCCGCCCCTTTCCGCATTCGGCAACGGCCGCATGCGATTTGCCCTAAGCCATCATCACACAACAGTCTTTGGAACCCGGTGGGTGATCTCGATGAAATGCTCCAGAACGACCTCACTGGCCGAATGTGGAAGAGCCCCTTCCTAAGAGCCCGAAACTCCTGTCCCTCAGAGCCAGCACTGGGGTCCTGAAGCGCGAGCTGAGTCTTGGCGTGGATGCCGACGAGCCCGCTCACCCATACGGGCTGCCGCCCGATCGGTGCGGCATCACGACACGCATCACCCCGGCGACCGGCGATAAACCCGTCGAGCTACCTGCATCTCAGCGGAAATCCGCAGTTCGCGGTGGGTCGGCATTGTTGTGGATGCTGTACGTGCCACCCCGGGGGCACAACTGACAGAGCTCCCCAACATCACGCACCAGGCCCGTCGACAAGGCTGTGAGCGGCCGGAATTCGGGGCCGACCACCATCGTCACCGGATCCTGCATCAGTCCCTGCGTTTGCTCGGTGTTCTGCCGATGCGCTGCTGTGGGATCGGCACCCGGAATGCAGTCGATCGACGGAAGAGGTACGGGGATCGCGGCAGCGACGATTCTCCACATCGGGATCGACATCGTTCAGCCCCGACACCGGATGAGAGAAGGCACCGATGACTACTTCGAAACTCCCCGTCATATTCATCCACGGCCTATGGCTGCACCCCGATTCGTGGCAGCCGTGGGTCGCGAAGTTCACCGAACGTGGATACTCGGGCATCGCCCCGGGCTGGCCCGGAATGCCCGCGGACATCGCTGCCGCGCGCGCCCATCCGGAATTGATCGCTGATCACGGCATCGAGGATGTGGACAATCACTACAGCAAAATCATCGCCGAGTTGCCCGTGAAGCCGATCCTGATCGGGCATTCCTTCGGTGGCATGATCGCCCAGAAACTGCTGGGTGAAGGCAAGGCTGCCGCGGCCGTCGCGATCGACGCCGCCCAGATCAAAGGCGTTTTGCCGCTGCCGCTTTCCGCGTTACACGCCACCCTGCCGGTCTTCAAGAACCCCGCCAATAAGCATCGTGCGGTATCGCTGACCCAGGAGCAGTTCCGTTATGCGTTCGGCAACGCGCTCAGCGAAGAGGAATCGGCTGACTTGTACCGCAGGTGGGTGGTGCCCGCACCCGGCAGGCCGTTGTTCGAGGCGGCGACCGCGAACTTCCTGCCGCATTCACCGGCCGCGGTGAACTCCGACCGAGAAGCGGACGCCCCACTGCTGCTGATCGCCGGCGGCAAGGACCACACCGTTCCCGAGGTCATCACCACCGCCACGTTGAAGCAATACCGCCACAGCCAGGCGCTGACCGAACTGCTCGCCTTTCCCGATCGCGGTCACTCGCTGACCATCGACAGCGGCTGGGCGGAGGTCGCAGACGCCGCCCTGACTTGGCTCGCAGCTCAGGGCCTGTGATGAATATTGTTGCGCGATAAGGACTTCCGAACGATGAACGAACAACAACACCTCGATATCGCCCGGCGTTGGTTCACCGAAGGATGGCTGACCAACGTCGAGCTTGCCCACCACACCGGTGTCTACGGAGGGGTCGAGGCCACCGGAAAACCCGTCGAGGTCTCCGACATCGCCTTGTGGCGTTTCGAGAACGGCAGAGTCACCGAAATCCGCACTCTGCAAGACCAATTCGGGCTGCTCACCCAGATCGGCTACCTGCCCGCCGGCGTCTACGCCGCGTGAGACGGCGCACCCGGGTGGAGACCACACCCGCCACCGCCCCCTCGCAACCAGCCCTCACCATCGAAGGAGTCCTCATGACCGCCCTGCCCGCTTCCGAACTCGTCCTGGTCCCCGGCGGCACCCTGCTCACCTCGACTCCCGAGGAAGGCCGAGCCCTGGCTTTGGCTCTGGCACGCCACACCATCCACAACATCCAGCCCGATCTGGACAAGCTCGAGGAAGGCCGCCCGATCTATTCGGTCAACCCTGACAGTCTCATCGCGGCCGGACACGTCGTCGCTGTGGAATTTCAGACCATCGCCGCCGCCAACAACTACTGGCGCAGCTGAAACCCACACGCCGCGCTGAGGGGCTTGTGGTTGCTTCAACGATGAAAACGGCCCGGGCCTCGATCGTTCGATCGGGGTCCGGGCCGCTTCGTGTAGGGATGCGGGAGAGGACTACTCGCCGCTATCGCGCGTGAGGTCGGTTCCTCGCGCAGAGGTTCGCACGCTGTCGAGTTCCCGGCCGAGGGAAAAGCTCAACACCGTGCGGATACCGACGATCGCGGCGAGCACCGCGACACTACCGAGGGTCGGGGTCGCGGCGACCGTGCGGATGATGTCCGCACCGACCAGCAATTCGAGCCCGAGCAGAATCGTCGATCCGATCCGCACCCGCAACCAGCGGTAAGTCCCTGGAACTCTCGCATAGAACCGGGGCACGGCCGCGAGCGACGTGGCCGCGGTCCCGGCAACGATCACCGCCACACCGAGCGCATCAATCGATCGGCCCGCACCTTCGACGACCACCGCGAAACTCATCGCATTTCCCTTCCGCGCCAGCGGCACTCACCACGTGGGGACGTAACCGCCGTCGATACGAAAATCGGCGCCGGTGATGTTGCCGCGGTCACGGGCCAGCATCAGCACGACCTGCGCGATCTCCTCCGGTGTGGAGAAGCGGCCGGTGACCATGGCCGCGGCCGCGGTCGCGGTGACCTGCTCGGCAGTGATCCCCGCGCTGCGGCTGACGGTGGCCGCGACACCGTCCTCGGCCAGCCAGAGGTCGGTCGCGACCGGTCCGGGGCTGACGGTGTTGGCCCGAATCCCTTGGGCGGCGAACTCTTTGGACAGGGCCTTGGTGAATGCGGAGAGCCCGGCCTTCGCGGCGCTGTAGTCCACGACCAACGGCTCGGGCAGGCTCGCGTTTACGGAGCTGATGTTGATGACGCTGCCGCCGCCGGCATCGATCATCAACGGCAACACCTGGCGCGTGGCACGCACTGCCGCCAGCAGATTCAGCTCCCAACTCATCTGCCAGTCCGCATCGGTGATCGCCAAGAACCCCTGGGTGCGGGCCGGTGCGCCACCGACATTGTTGACCAGCACATCCACCCGCCCCTCCGCCGCTATGACCAGATCGGCGATCGCGATCGGATCGGTCAGATCCGTGGCCACGAAACGCGCCCGGCCCTGGTCGACCAACACATCGAGCGCGAAGCTCGAGGTGCGTGCCCCGGCGATCACGAACGCGCCTTCGTCGGTGAGCGCCCGCACGATCGCTAGACCGATTCCCCGGCTCGCGCCGGTCACCACGGCTGTGCGGCCGGTCAGATCCGATGTCATGATTGCTCCTCGGGTTGCACGGTTCTCGATGCGATCACTGCTGATCGAGCGCGGCGACCGCGTCGAGCACGATCGCGGTGACCGCCTCGGGATGCGAGACCATGACCGCGTGGGAGGAATGCACCCGCTCGATATGCGCACCCGCCCGCGCAGCCATGAACTCCTGTCCAGCCGGCGGAATCGCCTTGTCGTCCAAGGTGATCAGATCCCACGACGGCACTGTGTGCCACGCCGCCTGACCGGAAGGTTCGAGCTGAGCGATCAACGCCAGCGGATGCTGGGTCTTCGCCATCCGTGCGGCCTCGGCAGGTGGGACGTCGGCGGCGAAGACCGCGGCGAAGTCCTGCTCTTTGATGTAGACGTCGGCGTCGATCAGGCTCGAGCGAGGCCGAATATCGAGGGTCGCCGGACCCAGCAGCGCGCCCGGGAAGCGGATCGGATCCACCACGGTGGTGATGTTTTCCCCGCTGTCGGGCACGAACGCCCCGACATATACCAGCGACCGCACATTGGGCAGGTCCCGGGCGGCGTTGGTGATTACCGCTCCGCCGTAGGAATGCCCGACCAGCACGATCGGGCCCGGGATCGCTTGCAGCGCGGCATGTATCGCGGCTGCGTCGGAGGCGACACCACGCAGCGGATTGTCCAGGGCCAGCACCGAATAGCCGCGGCCGCGCAGATCGGCGATGGTCGCGTTCCAGCCACTCGAGTCAGCGAACGCGCCATGAACGAACACAATCGTCGGGGTGGTTGTCGGCGCGTCTGCGGCAGCGGTGGCTGGTGCCAGTGCCAGTGCGATTGCAGCGGCCAGCGCCGCGGCGAGAAGTGGCCGCTGCCATCTCGGATTCGTTTTCATCGGACACTCCTGGTGGGCTGTTCGAATGGTCGGTATCGAGTGATGGCGCCAACGCTAAGTCGCCGCCCACGACTGCGGCTTCCGTCGATCGACTGCTCTCGCCGACCATCTCGACCCCTGAATCGACTGCATCGCAAGGTGATACGTCCACAGAGCAAGGGCCTCCCGAGTCGACAGAAGGTGCTGCGGCCCGGCAGGCGAGGAACTGAAGACGCTAGGCGGCGGGCTCGGCGGTCAATGCCGTTACCAGTGCCGAGTCGTCCAAATATACCGTCAGCCCAAGAATCCGGCCGTTGTAGACCTTCCAGACCTGCACCTCGGGCACGTCGAACGACGCCCCCGTCGCCCGCGCGGTCCCACGGCTGCGGCCGATCTGCACGACCCGGTCACCGGCGACGAACAAAGGGCCGACCTCGATCTCACTGTCCAGTGCAGTTCGGACACCACCGAGGAAGGCCTGCAAACCGGTCAGACCCTGGTGAAAGCCCCCGTAAGGCAGCCGTTCACTCTGAAAGATCTCGACATCCGGGTCGGTGAGCTCCGCCAGCGCCTCCACATCACCGGCGGCCAGCGCCGCGTAGACACGACGCACGACATCAATGGCTGATTCTGTATTCATGCCTTCAACGCTGCCGACCGATCACGCCGCATCGCTTCCGTCGATCGACTGCACCTCACAATGCACGACGAGGTCGGCCAGTTCGACGCGGAACAATCCCAGCAGTCGGACAGGTACGCGCACAAGGTCATTCGGCAGGCAGGAAGGCGACCCGGGTCACCGCCCAGGTGATGATGTCGTGCCGGATTCGGGCGGGGTGGTATTGAGCCGGTCCGAGAGCTGCGCGCGAGTGGTGATGCCGAGTTTGGGAAACAGGCGGTACAGGTGCGAGCCTACGGTGCGGTGGGACAGGAACAGCCGTTCACCGATTTCCCGGTTGGACAGTCCGCGCGCGGCGAGTGTGGCGATCTGAAATTCCTGGGGTGAGAGCAGAGTGAGCGGATTGTCCTGGGGTGCGATGCGGGGGCGTTCGCCCGCCGCGCGGAGTTCGGCGGCGGCCAGCCGGGACCAGGCGGCGGCGCCGATCGCGTCGAAAACGATTGCCGCCGAGCGTAGCGGCGCACGGGATTCGGTGTTTCTGCGCTGTCGGCGCAGCCAGGTGCCGAAGGCCAGTTCGGTGCGGGCGCGTACCCACGGCCACCGCGTGAGTTCGGGTGCGGCCAAGGCTGTTTCGAACAGACTCTCGGCTTCGGAGTCGTCGGCCAGGACCGCGCGCGCGTACCGCAGATGCAGGTGCAGCATCGGTGCGGGGGTGATCTCTGCGACCTTCTCCAGCCGTCCGATCACCTCGCGGGCCTCGGCGACACGGCCTGCGTGGCGGGCGGTTTCGGCGACGAACATGATCGCTGCGATGCGTTCGCGCGGGTGGAAGCTCGAGGACGTGGGGTCGAACGCGATCAGGAACGCGTCGAACGCCTCGCTGTGGCGGCCTGCGCTGAGCAGAGCGTAGCCGCGCGCCAGCTGTGCGCAGGCAAGAAACACATTGGAGGCGTTGAAGATCGGATGTGCGAATGACTGGTCCGCGAGATCGAGGGCTCGGTCCAGGTCGCCGCGCAGCCCCGCCAGCCGCGCCTCGTTGATGATCTGACCGTCTCCCCAGAACGCCTGGTCTGTCTCGGCGGCGATACGCCGGCCCTCCTCGAGCGCGGCATCGATGCGAACCCAGTCACCCAGGTCGAGGCGGACCGCGCATTGCACACCCAATACCAACGGGAGTAGCCCCATTTGGCCGCGCTCACGCAGCAGGTTCTCGGCCCGGTCGAGGTATGCCGCGGCGGTGACCTGGTCGCCCACCGCGTGTGCGGCGGTACCGATCAAGCGCAATGCTGCCGGGTCGTCGATCGATTCGGGGGCGAGGCGGGCGAGGCGTTCAGACACTTCCACGCCACGCAGAATCGGTTCAGTGCACGCCAGCGCGGCGAGGTGACGCGGATCCGCTATTGCTTCACTGAGCTCATCCAGAGCGCGGGCCACCTCGGCGCGTGATTCCATTCCGGTGTCGGCCCACCAGCATCGCAGGGCGGCGACGTTCAACAGATCCAGGGCCAGGCCGGTGTCCCCGGCGCGGTGTGCGTCACGGGCACTCTCGCACAGGCGCAGTACCCGCGCGGTGTCCCCCGGTGGTACCTCGTTGAGGGTCTCGCGCAGCAGCTCGATCCGGGCCTGCTCCATAGTGGACGGCTCGTCATGAGTGACGGCGGTGACGAGCCGTCCGACGATCTCGGGGCGGCCGAGACCGAATGCGTGCTCGGCGGCGAGCAGCCGCCGCCGTCCACGCCGCGCGGAATCGACGGTAAGCTCCGCGGATCGTTCCAGCGCCCAGATCGCCGAGATTACCGAACCGCGACTCAGTGCGAGGGTGTGCCCGGCATCCAAATCGTCCGCGACGCCGTCGTCGGTTCCCACGATCGAGTGCGCGCGATGCCAGGTCCTGCGGTAGGTTTCCGCGCCGACCGCCCCGGCGAGCGCGCCGTGCGCGGCGAGCCTGCGCCCCAGGGACTCGGACAATTCGACAGCCGAACGAATCAGCGGGTGGCAGAAGGCGATTCGGACCGTGTCGAGCTGAATCAGCGTTGCCCGAACGGCGGGCTCGAGGTCTTCGACGGTCGCGTGCACACCTGCCAGTGTCGAGGCCGCAGCCAAAATCTCGGGCAGTTCATCGCGTGTGGCGAGGGCAGCGACCAGGAGCAGATCGCGGGTGAGCTGCGGCAGTTCCGGCAGGCGTCCGGCGAAGGTCCGCTCGAGTCGCGCTGTCAGAGCGGGGATCTGGGCACCGCCGCGGGTGACGGGCGCACCGGCCGCCCGCCACGCCGCGGGTAGTTCGACCAGGGCGAGCGGGTTGCCGAGTGAGGTCCGCAGGATTTCCTCCCGGGCAGTGGAGCCCAGATCAGCCGCATTCGCCGCGAGAACTTGACGGGCGGCCTCCTCGTCCAGCCCGCG
This sequence comes from Nocardia sp. SYP-A9097, assembly GCF_009649815.1. Classification (GTDB taxonomy): domain Bacteria; phylum Actinomycetota; class Actinomycetes; order Mycobacteriales; family Mycobacteriaceae; genus Nocardia. The sequence continues at coordinate 204,732 of NZ_WJIC01000002.1, read as the reverse complement.
CACAATCAGCTCGGGAAACCCCGCCGTCGCGAACGGCCCCTCGTGACCGGAACGGAAGGCACCCAGCACCGCGATCGGATCACGACCGACCCGGCGCGCAACAAACGTCAGGACGGTCTCGCTCGGCTCGTCCAACCATTGAACGTCATCGACCACCAACAGCAGCGGACGCTCCGACGCCGCCTCCGACAACAAGTTCAGCGCGGCCAACGCAATGAGGAACAACTCCGGCGGCGGCCCGTCATACATGCCGAACGCGGTCAGCAGCACACGGCGCTGCGCCGGCGCCAGCGTATCGAGCTTGCCCAGCACAGGCATCAGAAGTTGATGTAAGCCTGCCAACGGCAAGGCTCTCTCCGATGCGACACCGGCGGTATCGATGACCCCGAAGCCGAGCCCCTCGGCATGCTGTGCCGCAGCGCGCAGCAACGTCGACTTGCCGATCCCGGCATCCCCAACCAGCGATGTGGCACCTCCCCGGTCGCCAACACCGGCCAGAAACGCGGTCAGAGCGTGCTTCTCGCTATCGCGGCCGAGAAGATTTTCGAACAACGAGCTCACTCGCGGATCCTATGCGCGCAGCCCCAATCGTCAAGATCGACTTCTTCGAGGTCTCCGCACAGACCACCCGGCCGAACCACGAACCGATCGGGGTAGCCCAGTCGGAGCGACCGCCCCCCGCACTGGCTCGCCCCACCTGCCACGGCCCACGCAGCGTGCATCACCCCGGTGAACGACGATAAACCGGCCGAACGGCCGAACGATATCCATATCGGCGTAAATCCGCAGTTCACCACGGGTGCGATTTGTCGTAGATGCTGTACGTGCCACCCCGGGGCACGAGGCGACCGGCGTGGTGCCGGGGACCCAGTGCACCATCCGGGTGTAATCGCGGGCTCGAATTGGCGACGTGATCGCGTCGTGCTCACCTCGTGGCAGCCCGCACATCCAGGCATGAGCGACTTTATGGCAATCTTCATGTTGGCTTGAAATCGCGCTATTTCATGCGGTAATGACATGCACCTAATCTTGTTTCGTGTCGAATTCCGCATTTCAGAAATCTTTCAGTTATGAATTGGGTGTTTGGATTCGGAGGCAAACCGGTCGCCGATCGGGTTCGGCGGATCGGGGCCATGGGAGGACAGGAAGAGTGTCAAGATGAAGCGAACCGCTATCAAGACCACTGCCAAGCTGATCGTAGCGGCGCTGCCGGTGTCGGCTGTCGTGCTGTTCTCGGGCACGGCCTCGGCCGACGTTGCCGCGCCGCAGCCGATTGTCGCCGCGCCGGTCGCCGAGGGTCTGCCCTTGGATGAGGTGGCCACCAATCCGAACGCGCAGTTCCCCGACCCCGCGCTGAATGGCGCGGCGGCCGGTGCGCTGACCGGTAGCGCCGGCGGTGGCGCGCTCGGTTCGGTTGTCGGATCACTGCCCGGCCTGGTCACGGGATCGTTCTTCGGAACGATCATCGGCGCCGGAATCGGTGCTCTGATCGGCATTTTCGACCCGAATGTCATCCCGCAGGTGCTGCCCTGATCGACCCGGTGCGCGGAGCGTACGAATAGCGAACTGTGCCGCAACCGACTCATCGGTTGCGGCACGGACGGGTCTCGGCGCCAAGTGCCGGTTCGAACCCCACCCCACCCCGCCCGTCAAGACTTGGCGCACCGCTGATTCCCGGCGCGATGGCGATGAGCAGCCGCGATACCGCCGTTCGTGAATCTCGTTCAGGGCCGGGTGGTTTCGGTTCCCGCAGGCCTGATTCACGCTGCGACCGGCCTCGGTTTGACTTAGGTGAATCAAGATGATTCGATCTGAATCATCATGGTTTCAGTGAATCAACCGGCAGAGGGTGCGGCAGCGGCGGCGGTAGTCGCCGCGAATGCTGTTGCGCGCCAGTCGCGCCCGCGTCAGCAGTTGGCTGCGGAGCTGCGTCGGTTGCGGGACCTGGCTGGAATCTCCGGCCGGGAGCTGGCCAAGCGAGTCGGAATCAGCCAGTCGACGTTGTCTCGGATTGAAGCCGGCAACGTGGTGCCCCCTCTACCTCAGGTGCTTAGTTGGGCCAAAGAGGTTGGGGCAGACGCGGATTGTCAGGATTCGTTGCGCACTCTCACTGAAGCGGCGCACTCACCCGAGGTGCGCGACTGGGCGTCCTCACTCGCGGACCGCGCGCATTTGCAGGACGACGTACGGGCATTCGAGGAGGACGCGCAGGTGGTGCTGAACTTCCAGCCCGCACTGGTGCCGGGTCTGCTCCAGACCGCCGACTACGCCCGCCGGGTGTTCGCCACGTTCGATCCGCCCTACGCGCCCGAAGCTCTGGCGGCCGCGCTCGCCGCGCGCCTGGAGCGCCAGCGTGTGCTGTACGACCCCGCGAAGCGTTTCGAATTCCTGATAACCGAAGCGGCCCTGCGTTTTCGGCCGGGCCCGCATCGTGTGCTGCTCGCCCAACTGGACCGGATCATCTCGATCGAGACCCTCGATACGGTCAGCATCGGGGTGATTCCGCAGGATGTCGAGGCGAGCACCACTATCCCGCACGGTTTCGTCATCTACGAGAACGAAGACCACGCGGTCGCCTCAGCGGAACCGATCCCGGGAAGCATGGTTACCCGCGGCCCCGAACTTGTCGACGCCCATCGCCGCCGCTGGGTGGCTTTGACTCGAATGGCCTTGTCCGACAACGATGCCCGCGTATTCCTCGCCGAACTCCGGGACGAAATCCACCGCATCGCAACCAATTGACCTGTTTCCAGCGGCCGTCGAGGGGTCGGCCGCACCTGGGGGTGGTGGTGTCGCAGCGAATTCGCTGCGACACCACCGGGCCCCGTCAGTCACCGAAATCGAATTCGCCGGCCCGCACACCTGACGTGAACGCTCGCCACTCGGATTTCGTGAACCACAGTATCGGGCTGTGCCGATCCTTTGAATCACGCACCGCGATCCGGCCTTCGTCGTACGCGACCTCGACACAATCGCCGCCACCATAGCTGAAGCTACTCTTGGCGAACCTCGGGCCGCGGCGCTCCCCGCGAATCATCTTGCAGTTCATGGCATTCATTCCTTCCCCCGGAGGGTCACTCCCCATGACCCTCTCGTGCATCGCCTACGACCAACACAGTGCTATCCGAACCACCAGCCGCGCAACCGAATTCATCCGGTCCTGCACGTCGGCGCATCGAAATGCTCATGAGCGCAACACTACGGCGACCCACCGACAAAAAGCCGTGCTGGCGTAGCCACCACCCCGCTGTTGGTAGCGCAGCGGGAGCAAGCGCCAACACGACAACGTCGCCGTCACCAACCCAAGTTGATGACGGCGACGGCAAGCAAGGTTCGTTAACCTGGCCAGCACCAGTCCAGGGTGGCTGATCCGGGCGTCGGAATGTGGACACAAATGGTCACCCAGATATACGGCGCGTCGATAACACCGAAATATTGGATAGCTGAGAGGGTGCTGGACCACTGGCCAGTATCGACACTGGTCGGTGTGATCCACTCTGACGAGTGGTTGCCCTGAAGTGGGTCAGCCGAATTGCCGAGCCTTCCGCCCTCGCTGTGCGAGGCTCTGAATATGCTGGCAATCGAACGAAAGTGGATGTCGTCCGTCATCGTCATGGCAGCGCTCGTCGTGACGCTGTCCGGCTGCAGTGGCAGCAAAGAATCGAATGACAAGAACGCGAAGGATACGCACGTGGTAAGCGCCGCAGAGATTCACGATATCGCGAAGCAGGCGTACATCTACGGCTATCCGATGGTGGACAATTATCGGATCCAGTATTCGTACTTCCAGGACAAGCAGAGTTCACAGTTCCGCAGTCCCTGGAATGTCCTGCACTCCGATGCTCATGTTGCCACCCCCGAGGACACGGCCGTCCAGACCCCCAACTCGGATACTCCGTATTCAACGCTGGGCGCGGATCTTCGCGCGGAGCCGCTGGTGCTGACCGTGCCGGAGGTCGAGAGTAATCGGTACTACTCGGTCCAGTTCATCGACGCCTACACCTACAACATGGCCTACGTAGGCAGCCGTACCACGGGCAACAAGGCGGGGAAGTATCTGCTGGCGGGACCGAACTGGAAGGGCGACAAGCCCGCTGGGGTGGACGAGGTGCTGCAGTCCGAAACCGATTTCGTACTCGCGTTGTACCGGACCCAATTGTTCGGTCCGAGCGATATCGATAACGTGAAGGCGATTCAGGCCGGCTATACGGTGGAACCGCTGTCGCAGTTCCTGGGTAAGCCGGCGCCTGCCGCACCGGCCGCGATCGATTTCCCGGTTCCGCAGAACCCTCAGGAGCAGAAGAGTTCGACGAAGTTCTTCGACACTCTTGATTTCGTGCTGCAGTATGTGCCGGTGCAGGATTCGGAGAAGGAACTCCGTGCGAAGTTTGCTTCGATCGGAATCGGAACCGGCGAGAAGTTCGACATCAGTGCGCTGCCCGTGGATCAGCAGCAGGCTTTCCAGGACGGACTTACGGACGCCTGGAACGAATACAATCCGCTGCAGACGAAGATCGACAAGGGTGATGTCACCTCGGCTCAGCTTTTCGGTAGTCGCCAGATTCTAGGAAGTAACTACCTGTACCGGATGGCCGGTGCGGTAAACGGAATCTACGGCAACGACAATGCCGAGGCGATGTATCCGATTTTCCGCCAGGATTCGTCGGGCGCGACGCTGGACGGAGCGAACAAATACGTCTATCGGTTCGCCCCGGGGCAGTTGCCGCCGGTCAAGGGGTTCTGGTCCATCACGATGTATCGGATGCCGCAGAGCCTGCTGGTTGCCAACCCGATCAATCGCTACCTGATCAATTCGCCGATGCTTCCTGATTTGAAGCCGGATGCGGACGGTGGCTACACGTTCTACGTGCAGCATGAGTCGCCCGGAGCGGACAAGGAATCGAACTGGTTGCCGGCGCCCGAGGGGCCCTTCGTCCTGATCGAGCGGCTCTACTGGCCCGATGAGGCCGCAATCAACGGGACCTGGAAAGCTCCACTGCCGCAGCAGGTCGCCTAGTCCCGGTGTGATCCGTCTGGAGCGTGCGCTGGTAGCGCCGCCGCCCTTCGAGCGGAGCCGACAGTGCCGATATGCCCTTGCGTGGCGCGGCTGTCAGGGGCGGCGGTCGCCGGGGATCCGCCGCATGAAATTCGTCGTCCGACGGCGCTATTCTGTTGTGCGCCAATGGATGTGTGGAAGATTTGAGGGGACCTTCGGGGGGTTCTGGTGCTGGAGTGGATCATTGTATGGCTGATCAATGGGATCAAGCGGGGATGGAGTCTGGCTGATAGATACTTCCAACCGGTGCATCGGCTGGCGCCCAAGGATATTGGGATCGACCGATTGGGGACCGCGCGTGCACTGCTGGGATGCGCGATAACCGCGACTATCGCCGCCCGCTATGCCGCGCCCGGCTGGGGTGACTTCGTGATGCTGGAATCGCTTGGCAGGCTGATGCTTTCGACGATCATCGCGGTTCCCGTATGCCTGACCGTAATGGCTGTACTCGTGTTCTGTGCAGAACCAGTTCGGCGGCGGGATTGTGCGCGTCTACTCGGGGCGCCATTGCAAACCATGGGAATCACAATCGGGCGTCTTCTGCGCCGAATCATCCACTGAAGCGACATCACCGCAGCTGATCGGATCGTGGATCGCGGGACCGGATTCTCCACGAAGCCCTCACCGCAGGACCGGCGCGGTGCGGGTATTGTTGATGCTTCTTGAGAAGCTTCGCTGCATCACGGCCCCCGACGATTGTCCAAACCGGTTATGACGGGATCCGCTGAATTACTCCTTCAGGCCGTCGTCATCGTCCTCAATTGGCATGTCGAGAAACACCGCCACGTCACCCCGTTATCGTGCGGGGGTCGACCGCAAAGGACTGCTCGGCGGCTGGCGGGTAGGGGTTCCCCTTGGCAGCCGGGTACTGGCGTGGCCCGATTGAGAGGATCTGGACCTTGAGCGATCTTTCTCGCCGTGACGTGCTCAGAGCGTCGGTGGCCGCTGGCGTCGGGGCGGTCGTTGTTCCGGGCCATACGGCCGCAAACACGCCGGATATTGCGGACGGGAGCGACCCGGGTGAAAGCTCGGGATGCCCGCCCGCGACGCTAACCGGCCACATCGTCCGCCCCAGCGACGCGTCGTACACGGACGCGCGACTCGGCTGGGACCAGCTCTTCTCTCACTATCCGCTGGTCATCGTCTTCGCACAGGAAACCCAGGACGTGATGAACGCCCTCACGTGGGCGCGGCAGCACAACGTCGCGCTGCGGGTGCGGAGCGGCCGCCACGCCCTTGAGGGCTGGTCGAACGTAGACAACGGCATCGTGATCGACGTCAGCCGGCTGAAGTCGGTCCAGATCGACCCTGGCGCTCGTATCGCGACGGTCGGCGCCGGGCTGAACCAGTTGGAAGCGGTGACGGCGCTCGCGAAGCAGAACCTTGCGGTCACGACCGGAAGTGAGGGCAGCGTAGGCTTGTCCGGCGCGACGCTCGGCGGTGGCCTCGGGCCCCTCAACCGCTGGCTCGGCATGGCCTGCGACAGCCTGATCGCGGCCGAGGTCGTCGTCCCGTCGGATCACGACTGCGTCAAGGTGATCAACGCGGACTTGCAGCACTGCTCGGACCTGCTCTGGGCGCTCCGCGGGGCGGGAAACGGTAACTTCGGGATCGTCACACAACTCACCTATAAGGTGTATCCACTCATCAGTCTTGCCTATGTGCAGGCGACATGGGATGGACTTGGGGACCTGTACGGGGTCTTCGAGGAATGGCAGCGTACGGTACCGTTCGCCGACAACCGTCTCGGATCCGAGCTCGAGATCGACAAGTCCCAGATCCTGCTGTCCGCGTGGCTCGCGGAGGGGTCGGCGGCACAGGCCAAAGAGATGCTGGCTCCGATCCTGTCGGTCGGCACGCCCGATGTCACGGTGCAGGTCGGTAACTGGGGCGACATCTTTGCGGGAGCCCAGCCCCCGCTCGCGCAAGAGCCCGCGAACTCGAAGTTCTTCTCGGAGTTCGTCAAGGAGCTGTTCCCGAAGAAGGCGATCGACATCATCGGCGACTTCATGCGAAACGCTCCCACAGAGGAGAGCAACTACTTCGTCGATGCCTTCGGTGGGGCGATTAAGAGGGAGCCCCGCGGCGGCACGGCGTTCGTGCATCGCGACGCGCTTTTCTATGGCGAGATCGGCGCAGTCTGGGGGACTCGTTCAACACAACCGGGTGTCTGCGACCCGCTCACCTCGCAAGCCCAGGCCTGGACCGCCGAGTTCGGCCAGGCGCTACGGCCCTACACGGACGGCGCCTACGTCAACGTGCCGAACGTCGGAATGCAAGAGTGGGAGACCGCCTACTGGGGGAGACAGCACTTCGAGCAGCTGCGCAGGATCAAGGCGAAGTACGACCCCCACAACGTTTTCCAGTACGAGCAGAGCATCCCGCCCGCGTCACAGTGATCGACAGTCTCCGTCGGGACCCCGCCCCGGTCAGGCTCGGCCTTTCACGCAGAATGGTCCGACAACCCAAGCTCGGACCTCGCCAAGTCACCTTGGCCCGGCAGATGTACGACGAACTCGACGACGACGGCAAACGCCGCTACACCACTGCCTATGGTGACAGCTCGCGGGTCATGAAGACGGAGTGGGGATCGGGCCGGTACGGCGGGAAGGGCTCGCACGGGGTAAAGCCGTACTTGGCGTAGAGATTCCGGGCAGGCTCGAAGTAGGGCTGTGCCCCACCTCCACCATCGATGCCGAACTTGTTGTCGATAGTCGAGATTCGCGCTTGTCGCCGGCCTGTGTTCCATGTCCGGCCGCTGAGCTCTGACCCGATCATCGCCATCAGCCGGGACTTCCCCGCCGCACCGGAGGGCAACTCAACGAAGATCTCAATGGATATTCCGTTGCCCGTGAAGACTATTCGTCCACCGGTACGGACATCGTGCAGCAGTACGACGTCGTCTTGGCGGGAAGACTGCCACAGCTGCTCATCGTCATGGTCCGGAGATAGGAACTCCGGCATCTCTGCTGCCAACCCCGACCAAAAACGGTTCTCTTCGACGCCAACCAGATATTCAATTCCCAACTGCTGCAAAGATACTCATACCCACTGACAGCCCGACCGCGACCTGGTTCAGCTGATGCGCGAGAACTCGAGCCATGGTCGGCCGAAGGGTTATGGATGCCACTCGTACGTGAGCGCCTAGTCGGCATTTGGAGTGTTTGCGACGTACTAGCGACGGGGTGACGGCGCGACTGGCGTCGGCGCTGGTGATCGACCTCTGTCACCACTGTTCCGATGAGCCATCGAAATGGGTGAATTATTCTGCTGCACTGGTTGATTCGCCGATGCTGGCCAGCTTGTCGGTGCCTCCTCCTGGACGCGGTCGTCGATTGGCGTAACCTCGACACCGGTCAAGTGGGGAGCCTGACCCGTTTCATCCCGGCCGGTCAGCGCTCGACACCTGCGATCGTTCTCGCCGATACCGGGTCCGGACGCGTCCAACTCACCCTGCGGACCGACCGGCCGAATATCCCGGCCTCGACCGAAATCATTGTGCCGTAAGCCAATCGGCTTGATTCCGGGTCGCCAGCCGCGCGGGTTGCTACATCACTTGCCGCCCAGAACCGAATGCCGGCGCGCTGAACCCGCCAGAACGGCACCGGTCAGGTGATCGCTGCCGGGTTGATGGTCTCGATCTTCGTCAGCTGAACCGACCCGGTCTCACTCCAGGGTCGTCGCCGATACCCGCGCCGGCGGCCAGGCTTGCTCCACCCGTTGGCGCAGCGCGTCGAGCGGGAGGGGAACACGACTGGCCGCCAGCACCTGGTTACCGGTGTAACCGGCGAACACGTCACCGTCCAGCAGTGCCCGGTGCGGAAACACCTCGTACACGGCGTCCAACTCGTGCCGGGTGCCGACCAGATTGAGCAGGTAGACGCCGTCGGGACGCAGTACCCGGGCTACCTGGCCGGTGAACTCGGCACCGGTAATTCCCGCCGCCATCCGTAATCCTTCATACGCGTCCGCGACCACCAGGTGCGCGGATGCCGCAGGGAGAGTGGCGATTTCGGTCAAGCCGTCGCCGATCCGCAACTCGACTCCCGGCAGCGCGCGCAAGCCCAGCCGTTCGTCGACGAACTTCGCCAAGAGTTTGTCGGCTTCGATAACCAGGTGCCGGGATCCGGGTCTGACCGCGATCAGGTATCGCGGGAATGTGCAGCCGCCGCCTCCGATGTGCACCACATCCAGTGGTGCGTCGGAGGGTTCCAAGGAATCGACCACGTAGGACAGATACCGCGTGTAGTCCAGGTCGAGATACGTCGGATCGTCCAGATCGACGTACGACTGGGCAATCCCGTTGACGGTCAGCAGCCAGCCACTCGGCCGGCTTAGATCGACGGACAGTTCAGCGATGCCGAATCGCACCTCACGTCGCCCGGGCACCGGTCGCATCCTCGCCTTGCCGGGCCCTGCCGGCCGATTACTCATCAGTACATGATTCCCGGCGCACTTCATGCACTTGCATCCGCTGCCCTGTTCTACTGCTGAGACCGTTTGCCGGCCGAACAGAGGTGTGCTGGAGCCACTCGACGCTGGTCACATCCCTGTTTCATTCATCACCGCGGCCGAACCGGTGATACGAGGGCATTGGAACTGCTTGGAAACATGGCGGCCACGAAAGGTCTCCTGTTGTGCCGCACGCTGATTCGGCGTGATCAACCTCTCTGATCCGCCGGTGCGACCAAGGGAAATTCTGATATGGCCAGGCTTGTCATTGCTCTGTTGCTCGCTGCCGCGCTCAGCGGGTGCGCTTCGAACTCCTCGGAGGTGAAAACCGTTTCGCCGCCGTCTACCTCGGCTGCGGCGGCGTCACCCGCGCGAGCCAAGGCGTGCCAGCAGTTCGCGGCGTTCTTCGCGTCGTTGCGTGATCAAGCGAAGAATTCGGGTTCGGGATGGACCCCGGAGCAGGGAGCTACGGAGCTGATCGCCACCATGCAGCAGTCGACCGCATGGGCGACGACGTCCGAGTCGGAGCGGCAGGACACCATCGCCGGAATCAAGGATGCCGCGTCGGGCACGAACTGCGGCTGACACCGGATGGCTCCGGCGGCCGAGGCATTCCCTTCGAAGCATGCCGATGTCGGTGCTCCTTGCGAGAATTCGGGCATGTCGAACTGATGCGCCGCTGGAGTGGGTGGAATTCGGTGCGCCACAAGGAGATTCAGGCCGAGCCGAAACCTGATCTGCCGCTGGAGACTTCAGAACTCTCGCAGTATCTGATCCGCATCGAGGACAAGGAAGTGGTCGGACCTTTCGGGTGCCTTCTTCCGCCCCGCCCGCTGCATGAGATGTTCGCCGATGCCTGGGCCGTCCGGAGCCTGTCATAGCGACAGCGGTCTACTTTCCGGGCTCCGATGCGGCGCGGTAGCCCGGATGGACGCCCGGGGTCAGCTCTCGGGCGTTGATCAGGCGGGTGAGCAGGCTCGCGAATTGTTCGTATTCCGTGTCGGAAAGTGCTGCGGTCGTTTCGGTTTCGTGGGCGAAGGCGACGGCGGCTATGCGGCCGAGGAGTTCGCTTGCCGCGGGGGTGAGGTGGAGTTCGTGGTTGCGGCGGTCGGTCGCGCTGCGGCGGCGTTCGATGAGGCCCTTGCTGTCGAGGGGGTCGATGAGGGCTACGACGCGGCTGGGGACGACGCCCAGTTCGGCCGCGAGTGAGCGCTGACTGCGGCCGGGTTGGGCGGCGATCATGCGGAGAATGCCGACTTCTGGTGGGGTGAGCCCGATTTCGGCGATGCGCTCGGTGAAACGCTGGGTGAGGTGTGCGCCGAGTTGGGCGAGTCCGAAGGCCACCGCGCGCATCGGGCGGTGCGGCTGTGCCCCGTCGAGATCCTCTTGCTCCGATTCGGCCACGGGGTTATCGTACACAGCAGATAATCGTTCACCATACAGAACGATTCACGTCTGAGAACGGAGTGCCGTGGCCATTCCAGCCGCATCCCACATCGATCGCCCGCCCACCGCCCCCGAACCGCCGCTCGGCATCCTCGCCGCCGCCGCTGCGGCCGTCTTCGTCGCCGGACTCGCCATCAGCACCATTCGCGCAGGTGGCAGCCCATTTCCATCACCCTTCGCGTCGGCGGCCGACGCCCTCGACTACTTCCGCGACCATGCCGCCGCAGTCCGCACCGGCGCGGTACTGCAATTCGCCAGCGCCATTCCCCTGACCCTGTTCGTCGCGGCGGTCACCGGCCGGTTGCGGCGCGTCTCCGAAGGTTTCGCCCCCGCGCTCGCCACCATCGGTGGCACCCTCGCAGCCGCGTTCATGTTCTGCTCGGGCGTGGTCAGCTGGGTTTTGACCGTTCCGGAGGTGACCGGTGACCCCGCGCTGGTCCGCGCCCTGCACACCCTCGCCTTCCTGTGCGGCGGACCCGCCAATGTAGTGGCGACCGGACTATTCATCGCCGGCATCGTGCTCAGCGTCCGCCCGCACCGCCAGCTCCCGCCGTGGTTGCTGACCGCAGGTCTGGTGATCGCCTTCATCGCCGTGTGGACCACCGCATCGCTGACCTTCACCACCGCCGCATTCCTGCTACCCATCGCCCGATTCACCGGTATGGCCTGGCTGATCGCGGTCGGTTTCCTGCTGGCCGCTCGAAAGAACCTGGGGGAGTGAGCATGTCCACCGAACTGGCCGTCAAATTGGCGCGATTCCAGCGTCCGGAATTGTCGTTGCCGTTTCTATATGGCATCGAAGACGCGCACATCGCGCCCCTCTTCGGCCTGCAACCCGACGAATATCGTTCTCTACGAGCGGATTTCGTCACTCAGGCGCGCGCCGCGGCAGCGGATCTGCTGACCGAGCCCGAGTTCGCGAACCTGGTCGATCGCCTGCCCTTCGCACCCGGCGCGCATGTGGTCGCGCTCGGCGAGAGCAGTACCGCCGATCGGTTGTCCTGGTTCGAAATCCTGCGTCATCTGCTCGAACTGCGCCGGCCGGGCGATGGCATCACCTGCACCAATCTGGCGGTGACGGGTGCGACCACCAGTCAGGTTTTGAAAGGCATCGCGGCGTTGGGTTTCCACCGTCCCGACTGGGTGCTGTGCCAACTCGGGGCCAATGACGCGCAGCGTCTCGGGCTCGACGGCCCGCGCGTGGTCAGCGCCGAGGAGACCGCGCGCAACCTGGATCTACTGCACGAGGAGGGCGTGCGACTCGGTGGCGCGCACTGGGTCTGGCTCACCCCGACCGATATGGACGAGCAGCTCATCGCCACGTTCCCGCCGTTCCGTCAGGCCGGGATCAGTTGGTGCGCAACCGATCACGAGGAGACGGCGCGGGCGCTGAGAGCGCGTCCCGAGCCGGTGATCGACACCCTCGCAGTCACCCGCCCCGGCGCGGGTCATCGGTTGTTCGAATCGGACGGGGTGCACCTCACCCCGGCGGGTCAGGTCGCGGTCACCCGGGCGGTGGTCGCCGGCCTCTGCTGAGGCGACGCTGGTGGCTGGTGCGTTCCCCTCCAACGCACCAGCCCCTGACGAGCACCGAAATGGGCAGGTAGGCACGCAGGTTCCAGGACCTGTAAAGCCTCATTTCGGGTCGTGAGAAAGTCAATGCGGGATTGTCGCACCAGGGGTGCGACTCGGGCCCATTTCCGGTGTGACGCTTACGACAAAGCAAGGTTGAGGTGAATGTCCAAGGGGCAGTTGGCGGTATTCGTGCGCTCGCGGCGGGACGCGCTCGGGGTGACGCAGGCGCAGTTGGCCACCACGACGGGCTGGTCGAAGTCCGCGATCGAGAAGGTGGAGGCGGGGTCGCTGGTGCCCAGCCTCGAGTTCGCGGGTGCGCTGTTCGACGCCTTGGGGATTCCGTACATGTACCGGGAGCGGATTATCGCCGCGCTCTATCCGGGAGCCCTGGATCGCATTCTGGGGCGGACGGCGGCCCTGCCGGATGCGGATGCGCTGGCGGATCTGGAGTATCTGCCGTATCCGGCCGCGTATCTGATGCTGCCCGAGGGTGACATCCTCGGCGGCAATGCCGCGTGGATCGAGGCGTTTCCCGAATCAGCCGCGAAGCCGAACCTTTTCACGTACCTGTTCACCGAGCCGTCCGCTCGGGAAGCACTGGTGGATTGGGAGCGATTGGCGCACGGCTTCACCTACGGCCTGCGCATGATGGGCCCGATCTCGCTGTCGGAGTCGAAGCTGGCGGAGATTGTCGATCGCTGCGGCGCACATCCGGACTTCGAGCGCATGTACGCCAGCGACCCACCGCTGCATGAGGCGCTGCAACCGGTCATCCGGGTCGCCGCCCCGGGCACCGGCGAGACCCGCGAGCTCTGCATCAAGATCGACAAGCCGCATCTGCCGCACAGCCCGTGGCTCACCTACCGCCTCGTCCCGGTCCGCGTCGCGGAGCCGGTCCGAGAAGGCAGGTGAATTCGGCGTTTACTTGCCGAGCAGGCCCTTGGCGATATGCGTGACCTGGATTTCATTGCTGCCCGCGTAGATCATCAGCGACTTGGCATCGCGGGCAAGCTGTTCCACCTTGTACTCGGCCATATACCCATTGCCGCCGAACAATTGGACGGCCTCCATGGCGACCTCGGTGGCGGCACGCGAGGAGTACAGCTTCATCGCGGACGCTTCGGCGAGCGAGACCGGCTGCCCCGCGGCGGTGCGCTCGACCGCGCTGAACACCATGTTCTGCACATTGATTCGCGCGATCTCCATCTCGGCCAGCTTGAGCTGGATGAGCTGGAACTGTCCGATCTCCTTGCCCCACAGCTTGCGTGACTTCGCGTACTCCACGCAGAGCCGGTGGCATTCGTTGATGATGCCCAGCGACACCGAGGCGATGCCGATCCGCTCGGCCGCGAAAGAGCTTTTGGCGCTTCCCTTTTCGTCGCCCTTGGTCGGATTCTCGGTCTCGCCGAGCAGCCGGTCCGGGGTAATGCGCACATTGTCGAAGAACAGCTCGCCGGTGGGGGAGGAGTTCATGCCCATCTTCTTGAACGCCGGGCTCTGCACGAATCCGGGCATGCCCTTGTCCAGGACGAAGGTGAGCACCTTGCGGTCGCGGCGGTCGGCGCCGTCCTCTTCATCGAGCTTGGCGTAGACGACGGTGACGTCCGCGTACGGGCCGTTGGTGATGAAGGTCTTGCGCCCGTTGAGGATGTAGTCCGCGCCGTCCCGCCGCACATACGACTTCATCCCGCCGAAAGCGTCCGACCCCGAATCGGGTTCGGTGATCGCCCACGCGCCGATCTTCTCCATGGTGACCAGCCCGGGCAGCCAGCGCTTCTTCTGCGCGAGCGTGCCGCGGCTGCGAATGGCGCCGGGGGTGAGCCCGAGGCTGACCCCCATCGATGTCACCAAACCGAGGCTGACTCCGGCGAGTTCGCTATTGAGGATCACGCCCATGCTGCCCGACCCGCTGTACCCGCCGCTCGACTTGCCGGAGGTCCCCGCCTCCTCGCGGGCGAGGGCCTTCTCCAGCCCTTCGGTCGCCATCTCGTCCAACCCGAAGGTCGAGTACAGCTTGCGAATAATGTCGAACGGCGGCAGCGCGCCACTCTCGAGCTGGTCGACGTGAGGCTTGATCTCCTTCTCGATGAACCCGCGCACAGCATCGCGGAACATCAGGTCTTCGTCGGACCACTGGTACATGTCGTGAACTCCCGAGGGATCGCCGGAACGGTCCCTCGAATATAGAACACGTTCTAAAAATTGCTCGACGGGTCAGCGGGCCAGGAAGCCCTTGTCGACCGGAATCTGCGCCCCGGTGATGACTCCGGAGCCCGCGCCCGCGAGCCAGACCACCACCTCCGAGATCTCCTCCGGCTCGACGAGACCTTCGGTCTTGAGCAGCGTCGGGGTGTAGCTGTAGACGTAGGCGGGGTACTCCTCGAACATCTTGTACATCGAGGTGTCGTTGCCCAGGGGTGTGTTGGTGCCGTAGGGGAGCAGGGTGTTGACCCGGATGCCGTATTCGCCGAGTTCGATGGCGAGGGATTTGGTCAGGCCGACCACGCCGTATTTGGTTGCGGCGTAATGGCCGCAGCCGGGCGGGGCCTTGACGCCCGCTGAGGAGCTGATGGTCATGATCGAGCCACCGTTTCCGGCTTCGATCATGGCGGGCACCGCCGCTTTGATGGTGTTCCAGACGCCGGTCAGGTTGACATCTACGGTTTCGGCGAACTGTTCCGCGGAGATCTCCCAGAGCCGGCCCCAGTTGCAGACTCCGGCATTGGCGACCACGATGTCGAGCCGGCCGAACTGGGCGATGGCCTCGGCCACCACACTCTGCTGACCCTCCAGGTCTCGCACATCGACCTGCTTGGTGAGGATATTGCCGCCGACGGCTTTGACCAGGCGCGCGGTTTCGGCGAGGTCCTCGGGCTCCGCCATCGGGTAGCCGCTGAATTCGGTATTCGTGCAGGCGTCGATGGCGACGATATCCGCTCCGGCCCGCGCCAATGCCAGGACGTGTGAGCGGCCCTGGCCGCGGGCCGCGCCGGTCACATAGGCGACCTTTCCGGTGAGGGGCTTGTCGGCGGGTGTTGTTTCGGTCATGCGATTGCCTCGATTTCCTGTCGATCCGTGTGCGGTGATGCGGGTGCGCTTTGTCGTCCGCTGCTGAATTGGTAGTCGCTGAAGGGCGAGTGCCGGCTGAACCACCAAGCGCCGCTTATGGTTTGCGGGCGGTAGTACAGGGCGTCACCCTGCGAGTTGACGAAATATGTGCGGAGTCCGGGATTGCAGTCGACGGTGTAGGTGCGAATGAGCTTCTCGTTGCGCCGCATTCGACGCACCCAGCGTTCGAAGGCCGCGGGCCGCACCGAGGCCACGGTGGCTTCGCGCCGGTTGGTTTCGGTAATGATGCGGACCGCGTGCCGGGCCGTCAGATCGATGAAGGTGTGCCAGGCGATCCCGACATAACCGTGCGGTCCGACCAGTGACCAGCGGTTCGGCAGACCCGGGTGCGCGCTGCCACCGTAACTGCGTAATCCGTTGCGCCGGTAGTCTTCTGCCAAATCCATGCCGTCCGCGCCGACAATCGTTCCGGTGCGATACGACTCGGGATCGGTGAACAGTTCGTAGCCGGTGGCCATGACGATCAGGTCGTACGGGCGTTCGGTCCCGTCCTCGGTGCGCATACCGCCGGCGGTGACGCGTTCGATGGGATCGGTGATCAGGGAGACCGTCGGCCGCCGCAGCGCCGGGAAGAAACCACTGCTGAGAATCGGGCGCTTCGCGAGAATCCCGTAGCCGGGTACCAGCGCCGCGCGGTCGGCCGGATCGGCCACCTGTTTACGTAGCAGCACCTCATACAGCGCCCGCCAAATCTTGTCGTACTGCGGCAGCACCGCCGCGAGTAGCGAACGCGGAAGTTTCGGTAGCACATTGCAAATCAGCTGTAACGGCAGCTCCATCATGGCCAGCGTCGCGCCGTTGATTCCCGCGATCACGCCGGGCAGCCCCAGCACCCGATGTGCTCGCTCGGAGAGCTTCATATCCGGTTTGGGCAGGATCCAGGCGGGTGTGCGCTGATAGATGTCGACGCGCTGCGCCTCGTCCGCGATGGCCGAAAGTATCTGCACCGAACTGGATCCCGTGCCGATCAGCGCGACACGTTTTCCGGCACAACTGTATTCGGGATCCCAGGCGTTCGGCCGTAGCATTGTGCCGGTGAACTCCGCGGTGCCGGGAATCTGATCGGTGGCCTTGGGATTGATGTACCCGCCGACCGCGTTGATGACGAAGCGAGCCGTAATCGGTTCCCGCCCAGCGATATCCAGCGTCCAGACCTGGTTCGCCGCATCCCAGACCTCGCGCTCCACCGCGCTGCCGCCACGGAAGTGGGCGTACAGCCCGAGTTGCTCGGCCACATCCTGGTTGTAGCGCTGAATTTCCGGCCCGTCGGGAAACAGCCTGGACCAGTCCGGCTTTCGGGCGAAGGGGAATTGATAGAAGAGTGTCGGAACATCGACGGCGAGTCCGGGATAGAAATTGTCCCGCCAGCTACCGCCGAAGTCGTCCGCGCGTTCCAAGATCACGAAATCGGTGATGCCCGCGCGCTGTAGATAGTGGGCGGCGGTTATTCCGCCGGGTCCGGCCCCGATGATGGCGACATCGAAATAGTCTCTTGCCATCCGTTATTCATCCTTCCAGTGACTAGCGCGGGGCAAGTCCATTGATCAATAGATCAGCGGTATGCCGCGCCATATCGTCCGCATTGTCGAAGCCGAGCACGACGGACGGGAGTATTTCCAAGCTGAGTAGGACGCGCACGATCCAGTCGCCCGCGTGCATCGGGTTCATTCCACCGTCGACCTCGCCGCGTTCCTGTGCGGCGCTGACCAGCGGAGACCAGAATCCGGCCCAGCGGTAGACGAGGTTCTCGCCGTAGTGCTCCAGGAGAATCGCGATGACGCTCTCGGTGCGCAAGGGCGGCGCGAATACCTGCGGAGTGTTCATGTGCTCGTAGATCAGGCTGACGGCAGCGCAGACCTGTTCGCGCAGCGTGGTTTTCGGGACGACAACGGTCGCCAGTCCTTCGATGAAGGCATCGCAGATGAATGCCAGGCCCGCGTTCAGCGCGGTTTCCTTATCGCCGAAGCAGTTGTAGACCGTGCCGCGGGAAACGCCGGCGGCCTTTGCCACATCGGTTAATCGGAAACCGCGAACGCCGAATCGTTGAACACACTCGGCAGCTCCGGCAACCAATTCCCGGGGGTAATCCTCGGTTGCCGGACGCCGCACCGCGTTGTTCATGTTGAACAGATTACGTCAAAGTGTTCAAAGCGGTCAATGCCCAATCCTCGATCGGGAGCGAATTATTCGCTATGGCAAAGAGATTCGATCTTTACCCAGTCGACGGCAGAATTCTGGTGGAATTACCACATCATCGGGAGTCAGTTCACGTACACTGCCCCGGCCCAGCCCGCGCAGCGCCGAATCGATTCCGCCGCTGAGGATATCGAGCACATTCTCCACCCCCGGCTGTCCCGCACTGGCCAGACCCCACAGGTACGCCCGGCCGATCATGACCGCGCGCGCCCCGAGCGCGAGCGCCTTCACCACATCGCTGCCGCGCCGGACGCCACCATCGAGGAGTACCTCGATCTGATCGCCCACCGCCTCGGCGACCGCGGGCAGCGCACGAATCGAAGCGGGTGTGCTGTCGAGATTATTGCCGCCGTGATTGGAGACCGACAGCGCCGTCGCACCGGTGTCGATCGCGCGTTTGGCATCATCCACTCGCACAATGCCTTTGAGCATGACCGGCCCGGACCACTGCCCCACCAGCCAGCGAATATCGTCCCAGGTGGGCGGGGCGGTCTGCATCCACTCGCCGTAGGCTTCGAAGAACGTCGGCGCGGGTTGGCCGGGGACACCCATATTGGGGACCGTGAGGTCGGGAATCCGCCCGGATCTCACGAACCTGGCGAGCCAGCGCGGATGCGTAATCGCCTGCGGCCCATACTGAATGAGCGCCTTGAGATCGACCCGCTCCGGAATCGCCGGACTGCCCCAATCGCGGCCGTGGCTGAATGACCAATCCAGGGTGATGATGAGCCCGACGACCCCGGCGGCACGAGCGCGTTCCATGCGTTGCAGCAGTTGATCCTTGTCGCCGGACCAGTAGATCTGCAGCAGCGTACGGGGATTCGCGGCGACGACCTCCTCTACCGGCTTGCCCGCGAACGAACTCAGCCCCACCAGGGTGTCGCGGGCGGCGGCCGCTCGGGCCACGGCTACCTCACCGTCGGGGTGAATCGCCTGCGCGCCGACCGGAGAGATAATGACCGGCAGGGAGATTCGCTGCCCCATGACGGTGGTCGACAGATCCCGCTCGGCGGTCTGCCCGATCAGATGCGGTGCGAAGCCCAGCTCGCCGAATGCGGAGACATTGTCCCGCAACGTGATTCCGGCTTCGGAGCCCGCGATCAAAGCGCCGTACACCGATTTCGGCAATCGGCGTTCGGCGCGGCGTTGCGCCTCCGCCACTGTCTCGAACCAGGGGTTGGCCATCAGGTGAGTCCTTCCGAGGTCGACCGTTCGTCGGTCGACGGTGTCGCATTCTGTTGCGTCGCGGTCGATTGTGTTGTGGCCCCGCTGATTCGGCGTGGCTTGCGAGTAAGAATCGGAGTAATGGGCACCAGGGTGCGGTGTCGCAGGCAGCTCGCCCAGACGCCCGCGCCGTAGGCGGTGTGATCGGCGAACTGGCCGAGGGTGAACCGAATCGGGTCCAGCCTCGGACGGGTATCGAGATAGGTGGTCACCGGTGTGCCGAGCAGCAGTGACGCCGCGGCGGCGCGGCGGAATCGGCGACGAGCGGGTTTCGGGTCACGCACGGTGAGCAGTGCGGCCAGGACCGGGCCGGTGAACTGAATCATGAAGCGCCCCAGCCCGAGCCAGGTCTGGAATAGACCGACTCCGGTGGTCCTGGTCGCTTCTTCGACCGGCAATCCGATCCGCCGCAGTGTCCTGCGCGTCGCCAGCACCGAGAGTCCGAAAGCCAGTGCGGTCGGCACGGCTCGTCCGGACAGGGCGGCGAGCACGGTAGCGGCATGCCAAGGATGCACGACCAGCGGTGTCACCGAAGTCGGATGCCGTTGTGCCAGTGGCGCTGCCGAGGTGCCGTAGTGGAATCGCCTGGCCAGCAGTTCGGTCCAGCGCTCGGGTTCCCGGTGATACACCTGTGCGGCGGGCTCATAGCGGACGCGCAGGCCCGCTTCGTGTAGTCGCCAGATCAGGTCGACATCCTCGCCGTAGCGCAGGTCCTCGTCGAAGACGCCTATGTCGCGCAAGGCATCTCGTCGCACCACCAATGCCGCGCTCGGCACATAGGCGATACGCGTCCCCGGCACGACCCGCCCCTCGTGCGCCCCCATATCCAGGCTGCCCGCGACCTCGCCGTAGCGTCCGGCCGAGGTCGTCGCCCGCAGGGTGAGGATGCGCGGGGCGACCGCTGCCACCAGCGGATCCGCGAAGTGCGGGATGAGCTCCTCGAACCAGCCCGTGGTGGGAATGCAATCGCTGTCGATGAAGGCGACCAGTTCGGTATCGACCTTCGACAAACCGGTATTGCGGGCCGCGGCGGGACCACCGCAGTCCGGACGGCGCACCAGGGTGGCCGAGTACGTGAGAGCTATGTTCGCGAAGACTTCCGGATCATCGGAGCCGTCATCCACCACCACAACCGGATGGGCCGCACCGAGCGCCGCCAAGCATTGCCGCAGTGGTTCCGCACGGTCCTTCACCGGAATGACCACCGTGACGGAGTAGCCCATGCCCGATAAGGGTGGGCGTGGATGCGCCAATCCGCCGTCGGTGAGACGCCTGGCCAGCGCCGCCCCGGCAGCGGAACGCACCGGTCCGGTACGCAATTCGTCCAGGGCTCGGCGTCCGCTCGGGGAGAGTCGCAGCACCCTGGCAGGTGATCCGCCCCGCAGGCTGCCGTCCTCGGCCACCACGGTCCCCGAATCCAGCACGATATGAAAGCCCTGCGGCAGTCCGGTACTCATAACGCCAGTCCACCATCTACGGGTACTACCGCGCCGGTGATTCCACCAGCCGCCGGCGAGGCCAGAAACGCCAGCGCGGCCGCGACCTCCCCGGGATCCAGCAATCGCCCAACCGGCTGTTGCGCCGCGAAGGCGGTAGGCCCGGCCAGGTCGTAGAGCCGGGCGCTCTCGGCGAGAATCGGGGTATCGGTCGACCCCGGACTGACCGCGTTGGCGGTGATCCCGGTGCCGCCGAGTTCCACGGCCAGCGCCCGAATCAGACCTGCCACACCGGCTTTGGCGGCACAGTAGGCGGCGAGCATGGGCAGACCTCGGGTCGCCGCGGCGGAGGCAACGGCCAGGAATCGCCCCGAACGAGGTTCGGGCTGTGCCAGCAGCGCCGGAATCACGGCGCGTGCAAGGGAGATCACGCCCCCGAGATTGATATCGAGCACCGCCCGCTGCTGAGCCTCCGGCATCTCCCAGAGTGGCACCCCACCGGCGATGACACCGGCGCAGGCGATCCCGGCATCGACCCGCCCCCAGCGCCGCTGCGCCGCGGCCACGGCCGCCTCGATCGCCCCGGGATCCCGAACATCGGTGTGGCAGGCGTGAATTCGGTCCGGTGTTCCGGTGAGCGCGCGGCCCTCGGCAACCACCTCGGCCAGCTCGGCCGCCGTCGCCATGGGGTAGGGCAGGTCTGGATCGTCGGCCGCCCGATCGATGGCCAGCACCGACCAGCCATCGGCGAGCAGCGCCCGGACGGTCGCCGCGCCGATGCCCCGCCCGGCTCCGGTTACGACCGCGACCGGCGTACCGATCGCGGGGCCGCGGCCCCCTCCCGCACTGGTCGGTACGGCTACCGGCGTTCCAAGGCTGGATTCACTACCGGTCGTGCCTATTTCCGGGGTGCTCATATTTTGGCACCCCGTTCCATACCCTGCGCGGCCGCCGACGGTGTGCTCATGGCCGAGCCGATGTGAGCCAGGCCGTGACGTCGTCCAGCAATGCGGCGGTGAGGGTTTCGAGTAGCCGCTGTCCGGCTTCGGGATTCGCGCCGGTCGGGTCGCCGAGGATGCCGGTCTCGGTGACGGCCCGCAGCCCGCCCGCGCGGAGCATCGGCATGATCTCGGCGAGTGGCCGGGAATCGCCGGGCACCGCGCGATCCATGCGCACATGTTCGGGTGTGAGCGCCAGCATCATCGAGGTCTCCGGGTGCCCAGCATGCGGTTCGCCTTCCCAACGCGGACAGTGCAATCGCACATCCCGCGATTCGGAGCGCAGCAGCCGGACGGCCCTGGTGACGGGTTCGTGATTACCGCCGTGCGCGGACACCAGCAGCACCCGGTCGAAGGTGTCGAAGGCCGAGCGGCACAGCTCCACAATGAGCAGTTCCATTGCCGCCTGCCCGATCGAGAGCGTGCCCGGAAATCCCGCGTGCTCGCCCGCCGAGCCGTAGGCAATGGCCGGCGCGACAAGCACATCGTCGCGAGTCGCGCGGAGCCGTTCGCACAGTGCCACAGCGATATCGGTATCCGTCGACATCGGCAGATGCGGCCCGTGCTGCTCGGTCGATCCCACCGGAATGGCCAGCACCGCATCGGACCGCAGCCCGATCTCCGGCGAGGTCAGCTCGGCGAGCCGAGCCATCATCGACCGCTGGACCGCGCGGCGGGTGTGAATCCGGCCAGTGGACTCTCATCGCAGGCGCGATCCGGGACGGACTGTGCGGGCGGCCCCCAACCCAGTTGCACCGGAACGCTTTTCCGCCCGCGATGCGAGTGATCCAAGGACGGCTTGGGCCGATCCTCGAGGGTCGGCATACCCAGCGCCGTAGCTCCGAAACCCTTGACGCACTCCGGATCCGGGCCATCCAGTGGCAGCCCGGTGAAGAACTTCGCCGCCATACATCCACCCCGGCACGCGTCGAACGCCGAGCACGAGGTGCACGCGCCACCGGTCTGCGGCCCGCGCAGCTCGGTGAACAGATCCGAACTCCGCCAAACCTTTTCGAATCCGCCCGCGCCGAGCACATTGCCGGCCAGGAAGTTCTCGTGGATGGCGAACGGGCAGGCGTAGACGTCACCTACCGGATCGATCAGGCAGACCACGCGGCCCGCACCGCACAGATTCAACCCGGGCAGCGATTCGCCGTACCCCGCGAGATGAAAGAACGAGTCACCGGTCAAGACCTGTTCGCCGTGCGCGAGCAGCCAGTCGTAGAGTTCGCGCTGCTGTTCGGCGGTCGGATGCAATTCGTCCCACACATCCGCGCCGCGTCCGGACGGGCGCAGCCGCGTGATTCGCAATTGGGCGTCGAACCGATCGGCGATCGCCTTGAACGCATCGAGTTGCCCGACATTCTGCCTGGTCATCACCACTGAGATCTTGAAGTCGCGGAATCCGGCATCGGCCAGATTCCGCATGGCCCGCAGCGCCGTGGCATAAGACCCCGGCCCGCGGACCGCGTCATTGATCTCGGCGGTCGCGCCGTCGAGCGAGATCTGCACATCGACGTAATCGCTGCCCGCCAGCCGCTGCGCCACCTCCGGCGTGATCTTGATGCCATTGGTGGAGAACTTGACCCCCACATGATGTGCCGTGGCGTAGTCGACCAGCTCCCAGAAGTCCTGTCGCACAGTGGGTTCCCCGCCACCGATATTGACGTAGAACACCTGCATGCGCTCGAGCTCGTCGATGACGGCCTTGCACTGCGCGGTGGTCAGTTCGCGCGGATCCCGTCGTCCCGAACTCGAAAGGCAGTGCACGCAGGAAAGATTGCAGGCGTAGGTCAGTTCCCAGGTGAGGCAGATGGGAGCGTTCAGGCCGAATTGGAATTGATCGACGAGCGATCCGGTGCGGTCCGCAGCCAAGGTCATTGCTGTCGGCCTTTCGTTAGCGTGGGCAGATCATCGTCGAATCGGCGAGCGTGGCAAGGGCTTTGGCATAAGTGCGGAGCTGACCGTCGGACACTCCGGCGGCGTGGCAGGCGGCGCGGGCGCTGGGGTGGCTACCGAGCCCGTCCACGACCTGGAGCAAAGTCGGACTCTTCAGGAACGACAGCCGCCGGGTGCCGAAGTGATACAGCAGCGCCCCGAATCGCTCCGGCCGAATCGACACCTTCGGATGTAATCCCCACGCGCCGTCCAGGTCGAAGCCCGCCGCCGCAGCCTCAGTAGACACCGCACATGCCATCGATCGAAACCTCTTCCACCAGGACGTCTTCGGCAATGAGGTCCTCGGTGGACTGGTCGGCGGGAGCTTTTCCGTGGGTGGATGCGTCGTTCATGCGAACTCCTCCGAGCGCTATGCGATTTTCGTCACTGTGTGACAGATCTGGTTTCGGAGATTAACGGCACCCTGTGACAGAATCAATAGCCCCGCCGAAATTGAGGACCCCACCGTGACTCTCGACGAGCAGGACCGCGATCGAACACGCCGCGGCAGACCGCCGGGAACGAGCGCGCGCGCCGTGGAGTTGATCGCCCTGCGGCTCTTCACCGAACAGGGCTTCGAAGAGACCACCGTCGAACAGATCGCCGCGGAGGCGGGCGTCAGCCGCCGCACCTTCTTCCGCTACTTCGACTCCAAAGCCGCCGTGCTCTGGTATCAGTTCGACAGCGAAATCGCCCGGCTGCGAAGGGAATTCGCCGAAATCCCGGACGATATTCCACTCATGGACGCGATCCGTCGAGTGGTCGTGGCCGTCAATGTGTACCGCGCGGAGGATGCCCCCGAACTACGCGC
The DNA here is from genome assembly GCF_009649815.1 of Nocardia sp. SYP-A9097. Classification (GTDB taxonomy): domain Bacteria; phylum Actinomycetota; class Actinomycetes; order Mycobacteriales; family Mycobacteriaceae; genus Nocardia. Next base: position 180,471 of record NZ_WJIC01000002.1, on the reverse strand, counting down.
GCGGATGAATCTGGTCGGCTCGGTCCCCGCCGTCCAGGCCAGTGCCGCCCCGCACTATGACGCCTGGGAACGCACCGTCGCCGAATTCGCCGCCCGCCGTCTCGGTCAACCCGCGGACGACCTCTACCCGCTGGCCATCGGCCGCGCCACCCTCGCGGTCTGCCGCGCGGCCTTCGACCGCTGGGTCATCGGCGCGGACAGTGATCTCACCGTCTACCTGGATCTGGCGATCCGCGCCCTGGGCGACGGCTTCTCGATGCCGTCGCCCACCCCCGCCCGCAACTGACCTGCGGCCCGTTGCTTCGGGCGGGGTTCACCCGTCTCAGTGCTCGTGGTCGTCGTCGCCGTGCGGATGTCCGTGCAACAGCTCTTCTTCGGTGGCATCGCGCAGATCGACGACCTTCACCTTGAAGTGCAGGCGCACGCCGGCCAGCGGATGGTTGGCGTCGATGGTCACCTCATCGCCGTCGATGGCCCGCACCACTACGATCTGCGATTCCCCGTCCGGCGCCTCGGCCTCGAACTCCATGCCGACCTCGAGCTCGTCGACACCCTCGAACATCTCGCGATCCACATTGCTGATCAGCTCGGCCTCGTAGTCGCCGTAGCCGTCCGCCGGCTCGATGACGACATCCAGCTCATCGCCGGTGCCCTTACCTTCCAGCGCCTGCTCCAGCCCGGGCACGATGTTGTCCGCGCCGTGCAGGTAGATCAACGGCTCTTCGCCGACGGAAGTATCGAGCACCTCACCGTCGTCGTCGGTCAAGGTGTACTCGATGGAGACAACCTTGTCAGCGGCAATCGACATGGTGGTGACCCTTTCGCAGAGGAATACGGAACGAGTCAATCTATCCGAGGCGCGGGCGCTCACCCCGCTGCGCATACCGTCCGGTGTGGAGTCACCGGTTCGGGCCCGGAGGGTGTGTCGCGATCGGGGGTGCCACTGCGGGTGGTACCGGCGGATTCGAGGCATTCGCACAGTGGTTGTCGGCGGGCCCGGAGGTTGTGACTGGGGTAGGTGAGCGGTTGCCGGGGGCAGGTTCGAGTTCGATATTGGGCGGGTGGACTCGATGGCGGTGCTCGAAAAGAACGTGGTGGCGGCGCTCCGGTTGAACATGACCAATGTGGATGATCCCGGGGCACGGCATGAGCAGCGGTATCGGGCCGCGGTGGAAATGGCCGAGTACGCGGACCGGCAGGGGTTCGCGGCGGTCAGTTGCGAGGAGCATCATCTCTCCGGAACCGGTTGGCTGCCTTCGCCTTTGCTGTTGGCATCGGCGGTGGCGGCGCGTACCACCCGGTTGAGTGTGAGTATCAGCGCGCTGCTGGTGCCGCTGTACGATCCGGTGCGGCTGGCCGCGGATATCGCTGTGCTGGACAATATTTCGGGCGGCCGTCTGGCGATTGTCGCCGGAATGGGTTATCGCCCTGCGGAATACGCCGCGCTGGGGCGGGACTGGGCGCGGCGGGGCGAGCTCATGGATACCGCGTTGGCGGTCATGCTCGCCGCCTGGCGGGATGTGCCGTTCGAACACAATGGCGCGCTCATCGATGTCACGCCCAAACCCGCGACCCGGCCGCATCCGCTGCTGTTCGTGGGCGGGATGAGCGCGGCGGCGGCGCGCCGGGCGGCCCGATTCGGCTTGCCGTTCTCCCCACCCATGTCCATGCCCGCGCTGGAGGAGCTCTATCTGAAAGAGCTGGAGCGGCTCGGGAAATTCGGTTTCGTGCACCGCCCCGAGCCGGGCAGCAAACTCACACTGCTGCACGAGGATCCGGAGGCGGGCTGGCGGGAGTACGGGCCGTACATCCTCAATGAGGCCCGCGAATACGCGTCCTGGGGGCGGGCGGGACTGCCGCGACCCAATGAGGCCGCGGTGATCACCGTCGAGGACGTGCGGGCGCAGGGGTACGCGGAGATCGTGACACCGGGGGAGATGCTCGACCAAATCGCCGGTGGCAGAACGGAAATTGTCATGAACCCATTGATCGGCGGGCTGCCGATCGAGGCGGGCTGGGCCAGTCTGCGACTGCTGGGCGATGAAGTGCTGCCACATATCGGCGCACCCGCCGCGCCGGTCGCCGGGTAGCGCTCGAATCTTCCCACCTACGAAAGGTATTCGCGGATGATTTCCGATCTCATGGCATATCGAGAGGGTCTGGCCGTCGACGGCCTGCGTATTCGCCGGGCGCGCGAGGACGACTGGGATGCCCTGCGCGACTGCTACGCCCGCGCCTTCGGTGGTGTGCACGCCAAGGACTTCGAGAGTTGGAAGCGGCAGTTCCGGCTGAGCGATGTCATTGTGGCCGAGGATGTCTCGGATCCGGAGGCGCCGTTCGTGGCCGGCACCGGTTCGGTGATCCGGATGGGTGTCACCGTCCCCGGTGGCGCACAACTCGAGGTCGCCGCCTGTGCGCAGGGCATGGTCGCCACCACCCATCAGAAGCGTGGGCTGTACTCCAAGATCCAGGCCGAGATGATGTACATCGCGCTGGAGACCGGGGCGGATGTCTTCGCCGCCATGCCCGGACCGGGCGGCAATTACGGCGCGGTCGGCGTGGCCAGTCATACCCGGCATCTGCGGATCGACCGGCGGCGCGCGAAACTTCGTACGGGAGAGGATGATCCGCATCCCGCGCGGGAGCTGCGGCCAAGCGCCGCTCGCGGGCGCATGCGGGAAATCTACGACCGCTGGCAGCGGCAGACGCCGGCCGCGCTGAGTCGGGGCGAATTCTATTGGCCCGCAACCTATGACGATGACTCCTGTGTGATCACACATCCGGACGGCTACGTTGTCTACGACCTGGTGGGCGACACCGTGCAGGTGCACGACTTCTGCGCGCTCACCGTATCGGCGCATCGTGAACTGCTGCGTTGTCTGCTCGGGCACGGTGAGTACACCGAGATCCGGATGGATACCGCCGTGGATGATCCGACTCCGCTGCTGTTGCAGGATCCGCGCGTGGCCGCCGTAACCGGTGTCGACACCGGGGTGTGGATGTGGATTCTGAACTCGCCCAAGGCTTTCGAGTTGCGCACCTACCGCGCCGACTTCCACGGCGTTATCCAGGTCGAGGACCCGTACGGCATGAGTCCCGGGTTGTTCACCCTCGATATCGCCGACGGTCACGGCAATTGGAAACCCGCGCCCGAGGAGGCCACCGCAGACCTGCGCATCGGCCCGGCCGAACTCGCCAGCGCCTATTTCGGCGCACACACCCCGCTGGAATTGCTGCGCGCGGGCCGTATCGACGAACTCGCCGGTGGCACCGTCGCCGCCCTCGACCAGGCGCTCGCCCCGCTGCGGCGGCCCTTCAACATCACCCCCTTCTGATTCGAGGACACCATGACGACGCTGCGCCCCGGGCGGCTGACCGCCGCCGCCAAGAAGTTCCTGATGTGGGATCCGAATCCGGCCGTCTTCGGCATCACCATTCCCTGCCCGGTCCCGGTCGCCATGAAGCTGGACGAGGCGCGCGGATTGGTTAACGCGCTCATCGACACACACGAATCACTGCGCAGCCGCTACAGCTATGGGCTGGACGCCGCGGTACTCATCGAACCCGAGTCGAACGGTGAAATCGATACGGCCAGAGTCGATGTGCGCGAGGTCGATATCGAGAATGTGGCACCGGAATCGATCCAGCAGATAATGGAGGCCGAGACCGCGAAGAGCAATCTGCGGCTGGATCCGACCACGGGCAAGATTGTGACGGCGGCTCTGCTCACCCGGTCGACGGATGTCAATATCCTGCTGCTCACCGTCCACCATATCGCCATCGACGGTGTGGCCATGTGGGTGATGTGGGAAGACGTCGCCACCTATGCCCGGCAATGGGCAGCGGGAGAAAAGATTTCGCTGCCGGCGGAGGCGATCACCGGGTCGGAGTGGGCGGCGTTCCTGGATGAGTACGCGCAGACTCGGGACGGCGAACTCGACTACTGGCTCGCGGCATCGGATATCGAACCGTATGTCGAAACGCGGCCTGCTGCACCGGATTCCGCCTATCTCGACGATGTCATCGCGGGTGATCTCGCTGTGCGCCTGCTCGACGAACTACCCGCCGCGCTGGGTGCCTCCTATACCCGAATACTGCTCGTGGCATTGGGTTTGGCCATCGAGGACGTCACCGGCGAGGCCCGCCCCATTCAGGTGCAGAAGCACGGCCGCTACAGCCGTCTGCGCCCCGGCACCGACCTGAGCCGCACCGTCGCCTGGCTCTCGGACGACTATCCGTGGCTGGTGCGGCCGGTCACCGGCAGCCTCGGCGACCGTATGCGCGATGCCATCGCCACCTACCCGGCGAATCCGGAGGACTACACCCTGCTCTTCTGGCATCACCCCGAAAGCTGGTCGCGCATGGTCGAATTCAATGTTCCGAAGTTCTACTTCAACTTCCTCGGCGATGTCGGGGTGTGGATTCCGGGCGCGCACTCGCGCGAGCAGGCGCGTTTGACGGTGTTCGACCTGAGCATGTTCCTCGGCGCGAGCGAGAACGATGGCATGCGCGCCGTGCATTACTCGGTGCATTCACCGACCGGCGGTATCGGCATGGATCGCGTGAAAGAGATTGTGGCGCGCTGGCTTTCGATCCTCGCGACGGTCGAGATCGAATCCGCCGCTCAACTTCCCTCCGCCGCGCTGTAGTCGGCGACCCCTGAAATGGATAGGTACGCATGAGCAGACTGATCATGACCAGCATCGGCAGTCGCGGCGATATCGCACCGCTGACCGGCCTCGGCGTGCGCTTGCGGGAAGCCGGACACGAGGTGGTGATCGGCGCGCACTCGGTCTTCGAGGAGCTGATCACCGGCTGCGGACTCGAATACCGGCAGATGGAGACCAATGTCGACATCGATATGACCGATCCGAATGTCGACAAGCTGAAGGCCGCATGGGCATTCGCCTCGCCCGCCGGGGTGCGCGCCACTGGTAAGGGCATGATCGACGCACTGCGCGATGAACCCGCCGACGCCCTGCTACTGGCGCAACTCACTGAAGGCGCGGGCTTCCCCCTCGCCGAGGCCAAGGGCATTCCGGCGATCGGCCTGCGCTTCCAGCCCATGTGCGCGACCTCCGAATACCCGCCGGCATCCATGGGCGTGCGGTCCTTCGGCTCCTACGGCAACAAGCTGGCCGCCGATATCGGTGGCTGGCTCGGCGACACCGTCTACCGCGGGGTGGTCGACGGCTTCCGCAGCTATCTGGGCCTGCCCAAGGTTACGGTCCGAGAACTGCGCCGCCGCCGCACGGCCGCCGAATGGCCTATCCTGCACGGCTATTCACCCCATGTACTGCCCCGCCCCACCGATTGGCGACCCGGCCTCGACGTCACCGGCTACTGGTGGTCACCGCGCCCGGTGGACTGGGAACCGCCCGCCGAACTGGTCGACTTCCTCGCCGCCGGCCCACCACCGGTCTTCGTAGGATTCGGCAGCGTAGTCAACACCACCGAGCACAGCGCCCGCATGTCGAAGATCGTCGGCGCGGGATTGCGACAGGCAGGCGTACGTGGAGTAGTCCAAGCAGGCTGGCTCCAACTGGATGTCACCGGCGACGACCTAATCACCATCGGCGATGTCCCCCACGACTGGCTCTTCCCCCAGGTCTCCGCGGTAGTGCACTCCTGCGGCGCAGGCACCACCGCCGCGGGCCTGCGCGCAGGCGTCCCCACAATCGCCGTCCCGAGCTACTCGGACCAGCCCTTCTGGGCCAACCGCCTCACTACCCTGGGCGTCTGCGCCGCCACCATCCCCCACGACAAACTCTCCGCCGATAGCCTGGCATCCGCAATCCACACCGCCACAACGGATTCCACTCTTCGAGCCAATGCCGCCCGGATGTCCGCCCTGATCGGCGAAGAAGACGGCGCAGGCCAAGCCGTCAAAGCCATCGAGGCCCACCTGGCCTCGTTATGAACAATGCGGGGCGCACCCTTTCGGATGCGCCCCGCACCGGAGTCGCGGAGAGTCCTCAGCCTCGCCATATCCCGCTGGCGAGAAAGCCATCCCACTGTTCACCGGAGAAGACCAGCGCGGGTCCCGCCGGGTTCTTCGAGTCGCGAACACCGACCGCACCGGCCGAGAGATGGGCTATCTCAACACAATCCGCGGTCGGTTGGCTGTAGGTGCTCTTGAACCACCGGGCATCGGACATATCTCCAGTCACGCCCCGTACTCCTTCGCTAGCTGTTGCACCAACTGCTTGGTGTCATCTTCGGTCAACGCTACTCGCTGAATATCCGTGATCGCCCGACGATGTCGGTCGATCATGTCCGTTCGCTCCAGATACAACCCGCCTTCATACCCCTCGACGTAGACGACGGGTGGTTCCGAGAGGTGGCTTGCCAGTGGCGGGAATTCGAGCAGCGTGAACGCCTGCGCCAGCAGACCGAGGTGACTGCCCGCATCCAGTGGGACAAGTCGGATCGACAGGTTCGGCCGGGACCCGATCAGCTCGAGGATGTGGTACAGCTGATAAGCCATGATGGTTCGGCCGCCCGGGGTATGGCGAAGTACCCCCTCCGACAACAGGAAGTTCACGCGAAAGTTCGGGTCCGACAGCCTGACCTGGCGGTGAGCCGCGAGTTCCAGTCTTCGTTCGAGTGCGTCGGCCGACAGGTTCGGGTCGCCGACAAGACTGACGGCCCGCCGATAGCCTGCGGTCTGTAATAGCCCCGGCAACAGGACCACCTGATGTGTGGTCAGATGCGTGGCCACGGCTTCCAAGCCCAGATAGTGGTCGAAATGCGGTTCGTACTGGTCGGTGTAAGCCTGCCACCAACCCTTCGTCGTACCAGCAAGTTTCGCGGCTATCGCTTGATCCTTCACCTCTTGCCACAGCAGGAGAACCTCATCCCGCCCCTGGCTGGGTTCCGGAACTTCATAGAAGTCGAGCAGATCTCGGATTTGCGCCGTGCAGATCTTTACCTTCTGCCCGTCCTCCATCCTCCCAATGCTTTGTGGCGACAGCTCGATATGTAGCCCTGCGGCCAATTGACTTTTTTCCGCCTGCACCCGGTAGCCGCGGAGCCTGCGACCGAGAGCCCTTCGTGGAAGCGATGATCCGGCCATTTCGTTAGCCTCGCTATCTGGGAATCTCCGTTCTGGAATGTGCCTAGCTGGAATGCCGACCATTTGTCATGCAGTTGCAGCTGGACGTTCCCAATTCTATTGCCGCAGGTGTCTACTGGAGTCACGAACGCGAAAAGCCGAGGGGAGCAACCTATGCCAACTCACCTTCCGTCGAAGGACCTGCTCTTGGAAGCCTGCTCGGGGAGTGTTGCGCTACCGCATCCGCTGCTACGGGCCGCATACGAACTGGCCAGTCTGCACGAAGCTCGTTCTATTGCCGATTCGGATGCGTTGGTCGAAATAGATTGCGCCAGAGTCCAATTGATCCATGACATCGACTGCTGGACGGCGCAGGAGCTGCCCCGCCCGTACGCGGCGGCGGCAATGCATACCGAAACGGTCGGCATGGTTATCGACCGTTTGGCCCAATTCTCGACCGACGCCCATGCAGCACTCGACAATTCGGGCACAGAATGCCAGTCGCACTACACCTGGAAACGCCTCGCAGAACTATCACTCGCCTACGCAGACCTCGCGCACGACCTGGACACCCGCACCCGCCGCATCCCCGATTGCATCGCCCCACACCTGTAACCCCAACCGCACCAACGTCTTTGAACACATCACCGAAAGAGGTGCCCCATGTCCACCATATGGCTGCCCTTCCTCCTCGGCCTGACCCTCGGCAGCATCCTGGTCTGGTTCACGACCCTCCTCCCCGTCCCCACCCGCCACCCATCCACCGACTGCTGGACCGTCGCCGCCATAACCTCCCGCCTCGAATACGAACATCAACTCGCCTCCGTGCACCCCCAAGCGTCGAAACCAACTGTGGCAAAGCATCTCTGATCCAGCCTCTGTTGGTTGATGTCGTTTCATCTGCACGAGAGCGGAGTTCGGGCGCCGGTCGGCCTAACCGGTCACAAAATCAGCCAGGACGCCCCTGGGCGCTGCCTACCTATGATCTTTGACCGGCCAGGCCGGTTTCGCCCGCCGACCCCGCACGATATCCGTCCTCATCACACGTCCGCGCGAGCGAGGGCCTCGGCTTCCATCGCGGCGATGAAGTCTGCGACGTTCGATCCATAGATGCCCCAACTGTTCACGCCGCCGAGCTCGACGAGGCGGAGTACTCCGTCGAGGCCGACGCCGACATCGACGGTGACCATGGTGGATCCGTGAGCGAGTAGTCGCGCCGCCACAGTCTCCGCGAAGCCACGTACGTGATCGGGGACGGGGAGGTACGGCTCGATCGGATAGGAGCTTCCGCAGACGAAGCGGCCGTCACGGCAGAAGCAGCGATACTCGCGGTCGAAGGTCACGACCTCGGATACGACGACGAGCTCGTCCCGGTGCTGGTCGTAGATCTCGAGCCAGTGACCCAGCTCCGCGATCGCATGAACGCCCGCGGGGAACAGCTTGTAATTGGTATCGCTGCGGATGAAAACCTGGTCACTCCCGAACATGCGCCGGAGCGGTAGAGCCGGAACCGCCGAGAATGGCACGAGGAAGGCGGTACGTCCGAGGAGGTCGTACACGTGTCGGTAGTAGAACGAGCAGCGCAGCATCGGGTAGTCATCGAACACCGCTTCTCCGAGCTGGGGCACGCGGCGCAGGCGCGTCATTGTACGACGGCAAGCTGACCGAAGTGCCGCTTCCGCGAGCACACAGGGTTGAGTACTCCGGCTCCGTCACGGGCGTGTTGATCAGGGAGGATCGGCACGAAAAGTCCTGACATCGAGGTCGGCCTGCTCGGTCATCGGCATGTGCGTGTGTCTGGCTGACCCCGGATCGCCACGGCTAGTTGATCTTCCGATCGGCTACCGGTAATCGGGCCAGGACCAACTGGTGTCTGTCTTGGCGTTCGGGACAACGGCGGAAACGCGCTCTGCGAGAAGGTCGTCGAATACGTCAGTCCACGAGCCGTTCCCGCCGATAATCACGGTATCGAGCGACTCTATCGTCACATAGACCTCGGCCTCGCTCTGCTGCTTGACCTCCACGCTGAAGTCCCAACCGCCCTGAAACTCCTCCCGCAATAGTTGCTCTACAGCGGTCTTCACAGACTGTGCTTCATCAAGATCGGCAAGGCCTTTTACTGTGGCGTAGAGATCGCAATTCGCAGACATCCGACAGAATCCATCCCCTTGGTACGACAAGCGTCGCCGTCGCGTACCGAGTCGGCAGACCAGGGCGTCCGATCCCGAGATGCTCTCGGGCCGTTGATCTTCGGAGCCACCGCACATCCGCCTCGAGCCGCGCGGCGTGCGGCATTATGGTGCGTTCGGGAGCTGCCTGGCGGCCGGCCTATGGCGGCGGACTGGCCTGTTGGTCCATTCTCGAGTGGTTTCAAGCAGTTTCCTGACTCAGAGACACCGAAAGTGGAGCAAAAGGACAAATCCGACCTCCGTGCCATTTGCGTGCGCACTGGAGTCGATGAAGAAGATCGACCTCGCCGATAGGCCAAAAGCCATTGCTGCGTAACGGCGTTCGATTCACTTTGTGTGCCTGGGGTGGCCGTCGACCACTGCACTCTGTACCGTCCACCGACCCACTGTCCCAACTGGTCAGAGTTGCGTGTGCCCGGAGCCGGTGAGGATGATCAGCGGCATCATCAGAGCGCCGAGAATATCGTTTCCGGTGCACTGGGCCGAGGCGCTGGAGCTGCCGGTCGGCTGGCTGCCGCAGTTCTGCACCGTCATGGACTTGGTCGACGAGCCCTGCGTGGCGGTGAGGCTATAGACGCCTTCGGGAAGCTTCGAGCGATAGACGTACTGGATGATCCCGGTGCCGGCCGTGGATCCGGCTTGCGGGGTGAAGGTGCCGACGTTCTGCCCGTCCAAGGTGACCGTGACCGGTGCCAGGGCGTCTGCGCCGCTGGTGGTCACCAAGATCGTGCAGGTATTGCCTGCACCTTCACATCCGCCGATGCCGGTGTCGACTTGTGTCAGATTCACATTGTCGACCGTGGCCGACGCCGATGCCGCCGCGACGACCGGTATCGCCAGCATGGCCACCGTGACGGCGGCCCAATTCATTTGCCTCATCTGCACTTTCCCGTTGGAGTAGTCGTTGCCGGCACCTGAGTGCCGCTCCGACAGTAACCGCGTAGTGAGGCCCCGCGCGTACAAATTGAAAATCCTATACTTCACTATGTCCCTGCGCTTCGCATGCGCGTCATAGTGGCTTCTTCATGCGCCGCGAGCGCCTGGACGCCGGGAGCGGCTTCCATAGAGTCGGCTCTGGGCGTGGTGCCCTCGAAGAGGCCGATGGTCCCGTCGGTGGCGTAGCGCTGGGCGGCGGTGACGTTCACCGGCTGCGGCGCGCCGCAGGCCAGTTCGCCGACCAGATACCGAAGAAGACGAATTGTCGAGGGAGCGACGGTGCGTTCGGCTCGGCCGCGGATCGGCACGGCCAGTTGACCTTCGCCCGCCCGTTGTAGCCGGTTCGGTCAGCGCGGTATGCGGCATGACCGGATACTTTCGTTAACTATAGTCAGCACTTGGGGTGGGCACTCCCTGTGCAAAACGCTCCAGCCGGGGAATGGCTGGGGCAGAGGGCGGCCCCGAAGCTAGAGTGGCCCTGGCGATATCAACCTGCCTGGGGGGAGCGAATAATGGTCGGTACGACCGGTTTTCTCGATGTGCCTGGTGCGCGTCTGCGCTACGAGGTTCGCGGCGACGGCCCGCCGCTCGTCCTGTTGCACGGCAACACGGGTGACGGCGACGTGTTCCAGTTCGTCGCCGCTCCGCTCGCGCAGCGCTACACGGTCATCACCTACGATGCGCGCGGCAACTCGCGCAGCGCACTGACCGTCAACAACCCCGGCCCGCAACCGGTGCGCGAACGCGCGGATGACGCGCTCGCGATCATCGACGCGCTCACCGACGAGCCGCCGTTCGTGTTCGGCAATAGCGGCGGCGCTATCACCGCGCTCGACCTGCTCAGCCGGTATCCGGACCGGGTGCGCCTGGTCATCGCGCACGAGCCGCCGATGTTCACCGTCCTGCCCGCCGCCGCCGACCACGCGGCCTTCTTCGCCGACGTCCACGCTACCTTTCTGCGCGAGGGCACCGACGCCGCGTTCCAGAAGTTCGGCGCGGGTATCGGCATACCAGCACAGAACCGGTCGGCCGAGCCGACGCAACTGCCGCCCGCTATCGGGGAGATGCGCGCACGCATGCACGCCAACCTGCCGTTCTTTCTTGGCAACGAAATGCTCGACGTCGTCGGCTACCAGCCGGACGTGCCCGCGCTCGCCAAGTCGGCCGACCGATTGATCTTCGGCATCGGTGCGGACTCGCGTGCGTTCCGGCCCGCGCTGCCTGCCCTGGAGTTCGCGCCGACGATCAACGCTGAACTCGTCGAGTTTCCCGGCGACCACGCTGGCTACCTCGGCTCGGCCGAGCCGTTCGTGACTACACTGCTGAATGTTCTCGCGGCCCGCTCGATCACGCAGTAACGGATCAGAGGCTTGCGACAGAACGGCCCCACAGGTCAGAGAAGCGCGCGTTCAAGTGAATTCGCGCTTCTCGGCATGTGTGTGCACTCGTTGGCCGAGCCCGCGGCCGGTTTCGAACGCCCGGGTCGCGGCAATAGAGTGCGTCGCGAGAGCCAGCGAGGACGAGGCGAACGTTCAGGGCGGGCCAGCCATGCACCGGCATCAGCCGGGGCAATAGGCAGTCTCGGCAGCGTTCACGAAGGCCATCGCCGAGCCGAACTCGCCTGGCTCCTCGCTCAAGAACTCGGCCAGACTGTGCTTCGATAGGCCGTCCGCGAGCAGATCACAGACGGCATGGCCACCCTCGGAAATGCCCGGGAAATCCGAGATGATGTCGGGAAGTACCTGAATGCCATCCCGCTGGATGAGCAGGAACCCGAAATGCGCGTCCTGTAACGGGCCGTAGTTGTGGGGCCCCGCGACCGGCCGAAGCTCTGCCGACGGCAATGCCGAGGCGGGGGCGGCGAACAGAACAGCAGCGGCCGCGGCGGCGAGCCCTGTAGCGATCTTCGAGAAGAGCAAGACAATTCCAATCGTGGGACAACTGCGCGACCCGGTGATCGCCACGAAGATCGTAAATGAGGTCGCTGAACTCCGCCTGGCGTCAATTCGCGTTACGCCACTGGACCCCACGTGGCGGGTACCGGCGGCCAGGCAAGGCCGGTAGCGGCAGACCTACCGCCACGCTGGCCGTTCCGAACAGCGCGACATGCGGCATTACCGGATATCTCGGGCCGCAGCGCGTTCCGCAACACTCGGTCGCACACCCAGCGGCAATCGCGGGACCTCCTGGACCCCAGACGATTTCACTCGTTCTTGGGAAGTCGTGGTTCCGTGTCGGGTGAAAGCCGTTCGCTGCCGGGAGCGTCGACCGGACCCGGGCGAGTGACGACCAGACGGCTGATAGCGTCCAGCCACGCGTCCTCGGGTGAAAGCGGTTCGCTGCCGGGAGGATAGATCGGTTCCGGGCGAGTTCCGAACAGGTAGTCGCGGAAGGCTCGCAGGTACTCGTCGAGCTCGCGCTGGTCGGTGAACCTGGTTTCGGTCGGGTCGAACCATTCGTCCGGTGTCGGCCGCCACCAGATCATGAAGTCGAGGGCTTCGCGCACCAGGGCCCCGTAGGTCGGATCCGCGGCGCAGGCGGCGCGCAGCGCCGTTGCGCTAGAGCGCATTCCGCGGCCGTATTCGGTGTGGTGCATGTTCACCAGCGGCCACAGCAGGCTACCGCTATGCGGGATTTCGTCCCACCACGTAGCCTTCGTGCACAGGGTCTCACTAGCTCGCCTGGGGCGTGATTGCGTGACAGGTGTCGGGTAGTCGCAGGGCGCGCCTCTTCGGTCGATGCTGCGGGTCGGCCCGATTCCGAGGTTCACGGGTGGATACCAGACCCCACGCCACACTGAAACGCCGAGATAGCGAGGATTCACCGGTAGTGGGTCGGCCAGCGAGACGTCGACGGTAATTCGGTGCACGGGTGGCAACAGTCCATCGGGGAACAGATCGGCGACTATCGACAAGCAATCCCGCACGTCGAAGCCGGTCACACCGACACCCCGCCAGAACCGGGCGTCAACGCACTCGTGCGGGTCGAATTCGATCCAGAACCGCCGCGCCGTGGTCATCCGCGATTTCCTCCCACCGGCACCGATGTCGAACGTCAACCCGATAATCCCAGAGCTGATCAGCGTCCACCACTCGATAATCGGCAATAGCGGACGTTTGGCACCGCACCAGGTTCCGGCCGCCAGCGCCCGCGCTGGCCGGTTCGCTCAGCGCGGGCGCGGCAGTTCCGGAAGTATCGCCACCCGCACACCGAGTAGTCGGACATCTGAATTGGATGTTCGACCACCGCATCGATTGGGAAACCGCTTCCGCGTCCGCCCTTCGAAGTTAGGGCTACGCGACCTTGTCGCCGGTTTCGTATCGTGAAGCGACCGCGCAGGAGAACACAGCCTCGCCCGCACGAAGAGCTGACCCGCCATGTCTCTCGAATCGCCCTCGGGCGCAACCAGGTACCGGTTCTGGCCGTGCCCGCATCGAAGCCCGACTACTGCCGCTGCTGCGCCTGCTCCTGGCCGTGCCCTGGGCGGTCGCGACCGTGGTGATGCTCCGGAGTCTGAGCGCCTGGGCCGGGCGCTGGGCGACGATCAGCGTGATAGTGGTCTGGTGTCTGATCTGCAGTTACGCGCTGCTCGTCGCACTGATCAGGCCGGACGAGTTGACGATGCGACGACGTGCCATGGAATCCCCGGGTGCCGCACCGAACGTCGCCCTTGCCGTCGAGAAGATCTCCGTCGGGGCGTGGAACCGCTACAACCGCACTTCGCTGATCGCCGGCATCGTCCTGGCGGTAATCGAAGTCGCGCGACTCGCGGCAGGCGCCGGACCGATCGCCGCGGTCTACCTCACCGGCGCGCTGGTGATGGCCGCGATCCTCGCCGTCAAGCTCCGGGTCGACGCCGCACTCTCCACCCGCGCCGGCAGCAGTGCAGACAGTGCTCGCGGTTTCGCCGCGGACGGCACGCAAGCCAATGCCGATCTCGATCGGACCCACGCCCTCGTCGAGCGACTCTCGGTCCTGTTGCTCCTCATCGCGGTCCTGCTCGCCCTGCTACCAGTCCTCCGCTGAACCGAAAAGGCCTGGTTCCATCGACCTTTCGCCGAACCACATGGCCAGTTCGAACAGCGCGCCACGCGGCATGAGCGAGCGTTCGAAGCGTCTTTAGATTGCCTAGGCCAGAGAACGTGGACGGGTCACGGTAACAGGCCGTCACATCCCCCCGGGATTGCCAGGTCGAGTCACGCTCGGGCCATTGAAGATCGAGGGAATCCGAACCGGCCTCGGATGGGTAGGCGCAGGCCCCAGCCATCCGACCGGATGGATTCGCTGACAGTAGTACGAGAGGTCGACAGGTCAGCCCAAGTCGATGCGAACGGTCAGCAGATCAGTACCGACCGCTCGTACAACTGCGCTGTTGGCCCACGGCAGCTCACGCAGCCGAGCTCGTGCGTCGTGGCCGTGCACCAAGTGAGCGGTGCCGGAGTACCACCGACCACGAATACGCAGCCGAACATGGTTGTCCACCTGGATGTTTCGGATGTATTGGGATTTCTCGCCGAACTCGGAAACGAGCCAGAAGGAGTTGCCGCTTCGGCGGCCGCCGATCGGCGTGATCCGCGGCTGACCGCTCTTACGCCCCGTTGTTTCGAGCAAGGTCTGAACCGGCAGCCGTCCCAGGATCGGGTTACCGATGTATCGTTGCCCTGTCGTTACCACCCGGTGTTGCAGGTCTCGCAACTTGGTCACGACCCCAATTTACCGAAGAATCAGTTCGATTGTTGACCAACGGAGGTCGGCGCGATGTGGCTCCCGGTCAGTGATCATCGAGCGGCCCGCGCGACAACGTCGAACCGCCGCAACCATGGCCAATAACCTGGCGCGCACAAACTGACCGAGCCGCCCCTGATCTCAGCGACACATGCGCGGTAGTCGGCAGATCAGTGTGTTCTGTCAGCCGAGATGATCTCAGCCCGTTGAACTTCCGGAGCGCCGAGTAACTGCTTCGAACCAAGCGATGAGCGGCGTGAGCGTGCTCGTGCTGGCCGCAAATTGGGTGGCCCTACGCTCGGTCGCCCGGCTGTAGCGCTCGCAAGGTCTCCTCGAACACTTCGACAAGGAGTCCGGTTCCGGCCTGCCGCACCACCTTCCGATGGTGGACACCGGCGGATTCTTCAACCGACAGACTCTCAAAGATTCGGGGCACTACCGGCAGGAGGACAGGGGCAGGTCGCGGTGAGGGCCGCGGCGTGCTCGGTGAGGTCGGTGCGGTCGTCGAGCCCGAGTTTGCGGGTCAAGCCGATGATGTGATTGCGGATCGCGCTCTCGCTGAAGAACAACCGGTGCGCGATCTGCTTGTTGGTCAACCCATGTGCCAGTAGCAGCAGGATCGTCATCTCTATGGTGGTCAGCGCCAGGGCCGGTGCGTGATGCCCGGCCGTGCGGTGCCGCAGCGGATGGGTGAGGCTGGGCACGGGCCGCCGGTCCAGGTGCGAGTGCCCGGTGGCGATGGCTTTGACCGCGCCCGCCACGTCGAGTTCGGTGAGGTCTTTGACCATGTATCCGGCCGCTCCGGCGTGGACCGCGGCGAGCATCGCCTCGGGGGCGATATCGGCGCTCAGAACCAGCCAGCCGATCCCGGGATGTTCGGTGCGCATTGCCCGGCACAGGTCGAGTCCGTCACCGTCGGGCAGGTGCGGATCCACGATCACCACTTCGGGCCGCAGCCGGGGCAGCAGCGCTTGGGCGGCGGCGACGGTGTCGGCCTCGCCGACGATCTCGACTGCCGGATCCCACTCCAGTAGATCGGTGAGGGCGTGCCGGACGATGTGGTCCTTGTCGATCAGGGCCACCCGTACCGGATGGTGGCGCGAGGGCGGCCGGCGAGTCGCGCCCGCGCGGGTGGGAATGCTCATTGCTTCACGATCGGCCTACCCCGCTGTTCTGCCATCGGGCCAACGGCACCACCGGGCGGGACTTTCGCCCCCGGACGGTTCTTTGAGGCCGACGGGTTCGCGGACAGCTATCGATCGGACATCTGCGACAGACGGTACCGGCGGCAGTGGCCTCCGATGCCATCTGTAGGCGTTTTACGGCGCTGACGAGCGTGGAGGGTTTAGCGTGGCGACGGGCATTCCGATCACGAGACCGATGCGCGCTGGTCTACCGGCTAATCATTGGGCTGTTCTCGTGCTCGGGGTGTTCGGGGGAGCCGCCCCGCCCTGGCGAGCTCTTCCTGCGGTTCCGGCCTGCAACCGGACCCGCGCTGTACATGGCAGTCCCCATCGGTGGATGCGACAACCCAACATGGCGAGAGCCTGTCCGTCCGCCGATGGTGCCAGCCTCATTCCCCAAGCGCGAGAACGGAAGTTCCGGCACCGGCGAGTGAGACCAGCAAGGGGCGACGTCTGCTACCCGCCGGTGCCCGTCGGAGCGGTTCGGTGGCACAGGTTGTCAGAGTTCAAGCGACCGGTGGAGGACCAATGGCAATGGTGAGCACTACAAGCCACAGCGCCGTAGCGTTGCGATTGCTGGCTGAGATCACGGCACGCTACGGCAGTCTGGATGCTTTCTGCGTACGCCTGCGCAGAGAATCAGAGGCCCCGACAGTGGTCCTGCCCCGGGTGGTCGAACCTACCTCGTTGACGTCCGGGCACCACCCCGCAGGCTCGGCCCTTTCATCGGCTCTGCCCAGGTTTGGGGGCCGCCACGCCCCCGCCGAGGGCTGAACCGCCCGATCCAGCACCACCGCCATGCACGCGTTGGGAAGTCGCTGTCGGCCAACCAGTTTGGACGGTCGAACCACGCGCGGGTCGCGGCATTACAGGTCGGCCGGTCGCGGTTGGCGGACGTTCGGCACGGAACGAACGCGGTCGCTCACATAATCCTCACAATTCGGGGCATGTATTGTGCCGCATCGCTGACGTAGGTTGCTGTTGTGTTCCTCAAAGCTTTTCGACCCTCCGATCCCATAAGTCGTTGGGGGGCAGTACTTTTCCCGGCCGACACTCCCACATCGGCGTCTTCGCCGCTCATCGTCCGCAGAATCAAAGCTGTTCGCTTCACCACCCCGACCGTCATATTGATGATGACGGCAGTCCTGCTGACCGGATGTGGCTATTTCGATCGAGGACGCGACCAGGCCGAGCATGACAGCTGGTCACGCAAGATCGAGACTGCCATCCGGGCCCTTCCGGGGGTGACCGACGCGTCACACCGGTTCGAGCACTACAAGGGCAGACACTTCACCGCCAATCTCGACGTGCGGCTCAGGGACGACGCCACACCGGCCGAGGCCGCGTCCGTGGTGAGTGCCATGGGCGCTCAACAGCTTCCGCGGCGTTTCCGCGGCGATCCGATAGAGGTCACCATCGATCGGATGGCGGACTCCTATTCCGCATACTGGCTTCTCGGCCGTGACGTGAGCGCTGAAGCGAACGCCGCAGACACCTGGGCGCGACTATGGGCCGCCGGCACCGAAGTGCACTGGGACTCGAGCGGCGGCGACGCGAGCCGCATAACCAACTCCATCGACGTCCGAGCGGGCTCCGAGAGCGAACCTCACCGCGCCACCGCGGCGATGCGCCGAATCATCCGGGACTTCCCCGAACTGGCATCCAACCAGTGGACCGTATCCGCCGTTCATGAGCGGGAGCGCGGGTTCACCAATCACTCGGAACGGAGCCCCGGGTCGTATCCATGGCCCCACGATCGCCTCATCCCCCACCAAGAGCCCACCCCCCGCTTCCCGTCCAATGATGAACTCGACCTGTGGCAGTGGTTCCTGACCGATCAACCCATCCCGTTCTTCGTTCGGGTGTCGGTCTACGACCCGCCCTCCGAAGGCCGCACACTGGCCGTCACCGTATTCCCTCCCGTGGGTACGGAATTCAGCGCCGCGCAGACCACACAACTCGCCGATCTGCATCTTCCCTACCTGGCTGGCTCCGGCGCGGCGGTCGACTACACGATCCACACACCCAACGGCCCCGTCTACTCCATGGGCCCCTTTTTCGAGGTCGTGGTCGGCGGCTGCCAGACACCCGGGTACAACGTCTTACCGGAGTCGCAGCCCTACGTGCGTCAGTACGAACGCTGCTGATCCGCGTCCCACAACCGCCGTGTTGAGATGATGGGTGACGGCGGCGTGGTGCGGTGCAGGTAGCTGAGTTCGAGGTGATCGGCCAGGGCAAGGCGGACCACGAACGATTCCGTGGTTTCACCGGGCTGGGGCCGAAGTCGGACGGGCAGCGGGCTGCGGTGGTCGCCGATGGTCATGGCTGACGTTCGGCCGGCCTCGGATCGGTACGGTCAGTTGATCTTCCGCTGGGCCGCTGGCCGGTGCGGTCAGCGCGGTATGCGGCAGATGAGTGCGTTCGTGGCGCGGTAATCGACACGGCAGCAGCCTGTGCGCTGCCGCGAGGGTTGGGTGCTAGCGATCCGGTGAGACCGGGATGTCCATGCGCCACAGGGGCAGAGTGCCGCGGTCGTATTGCCAAGTCCGCGCTGCGAGGTCGGCGGGAGATTCGACTCCGGACCGGCGCAGCGTGGCAACGATCCGGCGGGAGATACTGCCGCAGACCGCGTGCGCGTTCGATAGCGGTGTCTGCCACCAATTCCCGAGGCCGAATTCGTCATTGAGGGTCCAGCCTTCAGCGACCACTTCGCGCGCCTCGTCGCCGGTGAATGCGAAGGGATCGGTCATCACCTCCAAGGTGTGGAAGCCCGATTCGCTGATTTGCACACCAACTTCACCGGGGCCGGTGAACTGGAGCACCGTATCCCCGCCAAGGCCATGTCGGATCATCGCCGCGAGGTCTTCGGTGAATCGGTCCCAGTCGCTCATCGTTGCGCGTGTACCGACCATATTGCGATCGCTCACTGGCCGGGCTTGCTTCGACCAGGTGCCAAGCCTGAGTACCTGAAGCCATCTGTCGGTCCGGTCATTGCGCCTGGCGGCGAGGTCCGACTCGGACATGACGACCAGACAGTAGGCGTCGGAATCGGTGTTTATCGAGACCAGTGCATACCCCTGTTCATGGAGACATTCGCCGGTCAGCTGAAGAAAACGTTCGAGCTTGTCTCCGGAATGCCAATCCTCGCATTCGGCAAGGAAATTCGGGTGCCAATCCCAGGACGAGCCAGAGGGATACGAGGCCAGGTACTCCAGGCCGTCTCGGGCCGACTGAATGTCTTCCTTCCAGTCGAAATACCCTGCCATGTGATGGTCACCGAGAGCATAGATCAGCTCCAGCCGAGGATTGTCGGCTGCGGTCCGCACCGCCTCGGCCACCTCAGGAACGTTCGGCGCCACCAGTGCTGCGACGGCGAGCATGTCCTGCCGGACCGATTCGCCCGACTCCTCGCGGCGGGACTGCCCACCATCCACCGAACCCTGCTCGTTCACCTAGCATCCTTCACTCGAAACCTAACTGCTCACGTCGAGTTGTACTCGACGGCACTGACACTCGACCGTATCGGCCGCCATCTTCGAGCGCAGTGCCCTCAACTCGGCAGTTGCGGACGTTCCGCTGGACTCAGATCAGCACGGCCGGTTGATCTTCCGCTGTCCGGCGCTGGCGGGTTCGGTCCGCACGCCACGCGGCATAGAGGATGCCGCGCATCCCTCCGGAATTCCGCCGGTCGGTGGTTCGGTCTGGTGCCCTTGTCGTTCTGTGTTGTTACATTGTCGGCTGCAATGAGGAGAGTGTGACCATGGCCGATGACTGGGCGATGCTGCTGACTGATATTCCTGGAGTGCTCAACCCGGACCGGGGCGCACATGGGGAGGTCGTGCGGCCTCAGCGTGGTGAGTTCGTGCAGCTGCGCGATTCGGTCGGCGGACAGCGAATTCTGTTCTACCCCGACGAAAAAGGCATCGCGATCACCGTCTCGGTTCCCGATGATCAGGGAGCAGCCACCCGACTTCGGTCGGTCCTTCGGTCACAGCGGACAACCTCGTTCTCGCGCGGGCGCGATTACGAATCCGGCGGTATGCGGCCGCTGGAAGAATCGGTGTGGCACCCGCTTCCGGGGTCGGCCCGCGCTGTCACCGAGAACTGCAACGTCGGCGAACCGAAGGTTGATTCCGAGAACCTCGCGCGCGAATGGCGCACGGGCTGGCGCTACAACGCGGGCTACCGCGAGGAGATCGCGGCAGCAATTGTTGCGGTCATTCGCGATGGATTGGGCAGTGCGCCAACGGATCTGCGACTGTGCGCCTACGATGACGCCGGGCCTGCCCGCGCCCCGCGTCTGGGATCGGTGGTCTCGGACCAGCCCACGTCCAGAGGTGCCGCACGATGCACGGGATGGGACGACTTCACCGATCGCCTGGGATGGGTGCTGACCACATTGCCGTGCCAGGGGTATCTCGACCTGCCGATTACCGGAACCTCACTGCTCATTCAGCTCTCGAAGGGGCAGAGTGGCGATGTGATCGATGGTGAGCTCTGGAATGAGAAGTGGGCGAATCCGGGTCCACCGGAACTGCATGATCCATTGGTCCGGCTCGGATGGCGATGGGGCACTCCGGACTATCTCATCGACCATCCCGACAACCGGAAGTGGATGGGTCCGCGGACCGGAAGTGGTACCGCGAACCCCACGATGCACAGTCTGGCGGCCCGAGCGGTTGCGACCTTGCGCACGATCGGCGGGATTTCGGACCCGAACATGTTGGAGTTCAGGGCCTTCGTAAACGGCGCGGAGGTTCAGGAACTCCCGTATGTCGGCAAGGAGTTGGGGTTGAGTGACGCCTGAACCGCCGGGACTCTGCGCGCTCGGTCATCGGCCTGATGGTGCGGTCCGCCGGCCTCGGATGGGCATGGCCAGTTGATCTTCCGAGGTAGCGCGCTGGCCGTTCCGAACAGCGCGGTATGCGGCATGAGCGGATGCGTAAGTGCCTATTCACAATGCGTGAGTGAAGGCTCCATCGACCAGTATCGGCACATCCTTGCTGGCGTCGATTTCTGTCGCGATAGCCACGTCCTCGCCGAATCCGATCGCAGCAAGTTCTCGACCGGACGCGCAATCGCGGATCAACGCACCGACATCATCGACACCGTCGTAGCTGGCCTTGACGACCGATGCCTCCGGAGACAGTGGACCCGAGCCACGTTCGGCGAGCGCGGCAATGACCGCCGCAGCACCGAGCCAGTCCTCGACCGCGGGCCGTATAGCACCACCGCCGGGCCAGTGTTCACCGGCAGCGAATACCGCAACGGGTTTCCACTGGGTTCCCCAGCCCTGTCCAGCAATCCAATCCGCGACCGCCGAGGCGTTACGAAGGCACGCCGCGATCACCGGAACTCCAGTCACGGCGGCGGAAATCGCGGATCCGTTCGGTGAGGGCAGCACCAGACGCGCAGGAGCGGACGCACGGCGCAGAGCGGCAGGAGACAGCGACCACGGCTGTTGTCGCGAGACAGCCGTGCGACCGACTGCCAACTCCGCGTCCTGCTCGACGGCGAATTCCACAGCGCTGCCGTCGCGCCACCGATACGGCAAGACTAGGGTCCCGGCGTCGACCGCGACCGAAACCGCTGTCGTGAACGACAATACGTCCACCACCACGACAGCTGCGCTCTGCGGACCGAGCGCCTGTGCGCCCGCCAATCCCCAATCGAATCGCACACCCGATCCCAATTGCCTTGACCACTCCGGAAACTCGGACATCCTCGATCCCTCCCCATGCCCTGACGCAACACTCGATCAGCAGGTCAGTGTGTCAAAGATCAGACAGATGCGCTGAACGACATCGCGCCGACTGAGCCCCGTCATCAGCACGCGCATTTCGGAAGTGCTGGCAGACAACCGGTTTGGGTGGCAGACCAACGCGCGGTATGCGGCAGTTCAGTGCGTTCGCTTGTCCGGACACCCCAGTCGCCGCGAGGTGCCCGCGTTCAATGCGATGAGCCCGAGCTGTTGAAGGGCCAGGGCGGAATCGGACCGTTGTCGACCACCACGTTCTCGTACCGCATTCCGAGGATCGGATTGTCCGTGCTGCACCAGCGCTCACGGTCATACAAACAGCGCTCGTCGTGAGAACCACAGTTACCACCTGCGGCCGTGGTCAGATGTGGGGGAAGGTAGGCACGGGCTATTTGCTGTTTTCCTAGACCGCAGTCGAAGATCACGTCCACGCGGTAGGTGTCGTCAGTTTCGTTGCGGCACCAGCGGTCAGTGCACGAGACCCAGGGAGCCAGCACCACCGGATTGCCCGCGGCGGCCTGCGGTGCGGCAACACTGACGGCAATAGCGAACAACGAGCTGGTGGTGCTCAACAGGGCTGTCAATCGGTGCGGCATACGGCTAGAAGCTACAAGCCGTCCGGACGGGGCGCTATAGGGCATATGCCCTAATTCGATTCGGGCAGTGGCCCGTTGTCCATCGCGGCGCCACCAGATACTCTGGGGACAGCCTCGTCGCGTTCAGTCATACGCCGCTCGCTGCGGTGCCACCGAACCGGCCGGACTTCGCCGCTGCGTTGCTGGATCGCGTTGTCATCCTCCGGTCCTAAGCTACTGCGGCATAACCTGATCGATCGTAGGAGCATCCTTGTCCGAGCCTTCCATCAGCAGCTGTCACCGCTGGCTTGCTCCGCGGAGTACGCGCTGATTTCAACAGCTGTGCTGCTCGCCCAGGATCAGGACTGGGCATCACACCTCGTTCGGGTGGTCACCGATGCGCTGAACGAACCTGAAGAGTTTCAAACAGGAACATCGCAACTGGCTCGACGAACAGCCCTGCACCCCTGTCGAACTCGCATGTGAAGCGCTCATCGTCTCCCTGGGGGGAGGCATGTGGGGCATGGAGTCGTTCCTGGCCCTGTGTGATCACAGTGACGGTGCTGTCGATATATCCGACCGGCTGCGCCACGTTTCTCGCAACTGGAAGATGCCGTTGGACCTCAACCCCGCGAGCCTCGGATTCGCACAGCCCGACCAGCTCGACGGCGATACCTATCTGCGCGAAGTGGCAGGGCGTTGCCGTGCGGTCGGCCTGGCCCTGTTTCGCTTGTGGCGAGGTGACAGTTACGAATTGGCTTCGTGCGAGCGAACCGTTGCGCTCTGCTGCTGGCCGATGCGGCCGCTGCCGGCTTCACCTACGAGGCAGACCGGATTTTCGAGGTCGTAGAGCCGCGGTAGGGTGCTCGCTCATCGGCAATAGCGTGCGTTCGGCCGACACCAGATGGACGGGGCCCGTTGATCTTCCGCACGGTACCGCGCTGGCCGATCGGGTCATTGCGATCAGCGGCATTGTGGGACGTTCGATCAGAGGCCCTCGGGCTGACGGCCATCGTCGAATGCCTGGGCGACAGCGAGGCTGTCCTCGTACACGTGGTGGCGAGTGATGAGTCCGTTCTCGACGGTCAGGTGCAGAGCGAATCGGGAACGGTAGGCGCGTCCGGTGCGGCGGGTCATCTGGCGAATCTCGCCCAGTACCACCGCATGCGGGCCGTCGACGAGAATGCGCTCGACCACGGTGCCAGCTCGTTCCGGCACGTGGTGACGGGCAATCTCTTCGTAGTGCTCGGCGGCGTCGGCGCGCGTGGCGCGGGGGCGGATCCACGGGGTCGCCGGTCGGTCGTGCTCATGCTCGGGCCAATTCAGTTTCCAGTCGCTGACCTGGGCGTATAGTGCGGCCGTCGCATCCGAATCACCCGCACCGATTCGGCGCAACAACTCCTCGACGACTGTGCGGGTGGCGCTCGTTCCGACATCGTTCATGCCCACAATCCTGTTCGCGACAGCACGTCTCGTCGATTACTTGCGAGGTAATACAGCGCGGAGTGGCCGCTGTCATAACGCCACACCTCACGCTGCCAGGGGTCGATAGCGACCCCGCGGATATCCGCTCAGCTGTCGAACCGGCGTAGGGCTTCCTCGATCTCCTCGAGGGTCGTTTCGCTGGGATTCAGCCCAGGTTCACCGCGCCTCGCCTGTCCTCGACGTGCACGACGTGAAGTTCGGTGCCGTCCCGATGGCGCTTGGAACGTCCGTGCAGCCCGACGGCGATCTGCGACGGATCGTGAGGCTCATCGGGGCCGACGTAGGTGAGGACGTCGTTGTGGTGTCCGGTGACGACCCATCCCTCGGCATCCTCGAGGTCGATCACCCCGAAGTCTCCTGCCGCTGATCCGGCATGCGCCGGGCCGAACTCCGCCAGGATCGAGGTGGCTTGTTCGGCGAGGTCCCCATCCGGAGCGGTGAGCACGACACAAGTGCCGTGCTCGAAAAGCACCCACGACTTGCGCGGGTCGGCGAGAAGCTGCTGCCAGACATCTATGAGCATTTCTGCGTTCATGACGGTCATCCTTGCGCAGAGCACCGACCTGTCCGGTTTCTGTTGGACAGTCTCACCCGAATGATCCGAGAGATCGTCATGGGCGGGCTCGCAGGCGCAACTCAGCGCATCACGCTCAACTCGGCAGTAGCGTGCGTTCGGATGGCACCAGATGCCTAGAGGCGGTTGATCTTCCGCAGCGGCGCTCTGGCCGTTCCGAACAACGCGGTCAGCGGCTTACCGGATGGCGTCGGGAGGATCTCGGTGTACATGCGAATGGGGCTGGCGGACTGTGAGTTTGGACGTCGGAGTTCACAGCTATGGTGACGGCCGTGACAAACGCGTTCTACTTCATGCAGCTATCGGTGACATTGACGGCGGCGCTGACAGCGGACGAACTCGACGAGCTGCGCTGGCATCTCCGCATTGGACCTCGACCACAACGGTCACTGCAGGTCGACGGCAGCTTCCGATTCTTCTACTTCACCGGTAGCAGTCGGGGCGAAGGCTGCGGTGTCGAACTCTCGCAGATCGATGACGGACGATGGGCATTGACAGCCGCGCAAGAGCCGTCTCCCGACGATGTCGATCAGGCCGAACCCCTATTTCGTTGGCTGGCAGCGAAATCAGATCCGTCGGTGGTGAATCCGGACGGCTCGGTCCTCCTCGGACGACTCCGTTTTTACGACGAATCGGACTGGACAAACGGGCTCCTGATTCACAGGGACCAGCTTCACTATCCCCGCATCCACAAGCGACCAGCGTCCGAATCCATGACCGACGCCGAGGCCGTCGTGACCACCTGGAACGACTTCGCCTCGCGGTTGGAGCTCACGTTGGGGCGGATCCGCGGCGGCGACTGGATAAGGCTGGGCACCACAGGAAACCGGCACGCCTGCTTCTTCGGCGATTCCAACGACGAGACTGTGTGCAATATCGTTTCCAACGACTACCTCGACGACGACTTCCTGATGTCCGACGACGAGGAGGCCGGTATGAGACGGCTCGGATGGGACGGGCCCAGCGACGGATACTGGATCCGGCGCCTACTACACCCGGCCACGACCAACCAACTTCACAGCGCTGCCGAGGCATCCATGTTGGCGTTCCGCGATCTGCTCGACGTGGCATCCCCACAAGAACTTCTGCTCTCGGCCTTCAGCGAGCACCCCGGTGAACAGCCGGACACCACTGCGATGGGAATGAACCTCTCACCATGGCCATAACCTCCAGGACAACACCCGGACGCAAGTCCTGACCATCCTGGAATCGGCAGTTCCGGACGTTCCAAGCGGACTCCAACGGCCCGAAATGAGCGGGTTCACGCGGTCGCCGCAACCTCTCAAATCGTGAGTGTTGCGACGACCGCGTGAACCCGCTATGACTCGGGCCGTTGATGTTCGGACTGTCGCGTCCGGCCGCCGTGCGGGGGTGTTGACAGCATCATCGATTACGTAATCCGGCTGGGGACTTCGATTACGCCGCTACTTGACCGAGTCGGCCAGCTGATCGGCATAGGGGGCAATGAATTTTCCGACAATGGGAAGTTGTGCGCGGACACCGCCGGTGTTGTTCGCCTGGACCATGGCCCTGATCCAGATGACGACCGCGAAGACCGCGACCGCGAGTCCGGCGAGGCTGAAGATGATGCCGAGGGCTCCCAGGAGTGAGCCGACGATGCTCAGCACGGTATTGAGGACCGAGACCGCTCCGAAGAAGACGATCGATTGTGCGGCATGGAATTTCACGTCGGGGTCGTTCTTTCCCATGAATAGGAAGATGATTCCGGTGAGCCATCCCAGCGCGTACGACAGGATCGCGCTGGTCTTTTTATCCAAGCCGGCGGACTGGGGTTGGTTCGCGGGGGGTTGTGAAGATGTCATGGGGTAAGTAGATGCCGCACACGCCTCCTCCCGATCCCAACTTTCAGCTCGAACCCTCAGGTCGCGTGCCAACCGACGTCTGCGATCTCGGACGGGGTTCTCGCGACGAGATGACTGCCAGCGAGCTGGAAACCCCTGGGCGACGGCTCATTACACAATCGAGCACCGGAACGCCGAAGCAGCCCCGGGGCTCTGCCGACTGCCGGTTGACTCCAGACCGGGGCCGGGCTCCGTATACCCATCCTCGACCTCCCCGTCGAATGGTCTTTGGCCAGGCACTTGCGGATCTTGTCGGCCCTATGCAGCAGTATCTTCCCTGCGCCCGAGACGACACGTTCGCGGGCGCTGAAAGAAGGGCGGGGATATGACAATTCACCGATTCACCAAGTACGCACACCGCGCAGCTCTCGTCGGTGCGATACAGCTGGCTCTCATCGCGGGGCCCGCTGTCGTCACCGGGCACGCTGACGTCGATCCGCTGACCACCTGGTGCGGCCTGTACCTCGGGCAGAGCAAGGGGGAAGTCATGGCCGCCATGGGAACTCCGAACGGGCACCAGGCCGAGTCGCTCATCGCCACGGTGAAGTGGATGCATGACGGGGCGACGACTGCCGAATGGGATCCCGCGGGAGCGATCCTCTTTGCGGCATTCGACAAGGACGACACCACGATCAAGTTGCTGTCCTACGACGCGACATCCGGGGTCAACGGCTCCGTAGCGCCGGCGGGTCTCGCCTGCGATCCGTGGCGCGCATCCTGACAACCCCGAACGACCGGGCCTGACGACGGGCGGATCTCGACCCGTGAGAGGACGCCGCCCGCGACCACACTCGAGGTCGCGGGCGCCGTCATCTCCCGCTCTGGCCCCTTCGGACCGCGCGGGTCGCCGCATGTGCGGACGTTCGGTGGCCGTTGACCGTCCGGCAGTACCGCAATACTTGTGGAATGGGGAACCGATGGGTTGGGGTGACAATCGATTGCGTGGACGTGGAACAGGTCGCGACCTTCTGGAGTGCGCTGTTGGACCGTGAGCGGGGACCGTCCGAACCCGGTTGGGTCTATCTCGGCCGTTCCGGTGATCAGCAGCCTCGTCTGGTCTTCCAGCCCGTGACAGGGCCGAAGTGTGGCAAAGTGCGGCTTCACCTTGACGTCGCCGTGGATGACATCGACGAAGGGATTGCTCAGGTCATCGTGCTCGGCGGTCGGTGCACTGGTGAGCGGCACAACTACGACGAAGGTGTGGTTGTTGTGATGGCAGATCCGGAAGAGCACGAATTCTGTCTTGTGCAGTACTACTGATCCGCTCATCCCAGCGTGCTGTCCGCAGTGGCGGATGTGCTGAGCCCCAACGGGTCTGGTCAACAGCTGCTGCGGAGTCGCCGGTTCGGTCAGCGGGATATGCGGCAAGAGCGGATGTTCTGCCATCAGTCCGTGGTCCCGCCTCGCTGGTAGTGTTTGTCGAATGGGGAGGGCGGGATGGGATTCGCTGTGCGGCAAGGTGATTCGACAGTTGCCGCGATTCGGCGTCGTGCGCGGGCGTGGATGCTGATACTAAGCGCCTGTTAAGGGTTGCGCTGCCGATGCGTACCGGACGGCCGAGTGAGCGAAGGGCGGACCGATGCGAGTTATGACAGCTCTGAGTGTTGCCGCCATTGCGGTGGTCAGTGGTTGTTCGAATAGCCCGGCGCTGTTGCCGGACAGTCCGGAACGGGCTGTGCGAGACCACATCGCGGCCGCCGGCGCAGGCGACGTCGCGACACTGCGTCGGCTCGCTTGCGGCAACCTGGCAGAGCAAATGGCTGTCCGGAGCGACGAGCAGGTCCGGACAGCCTTCAACCGGTTCTATGAACCAAAGCCCGACAAGTTCAGCGCGTCGGCTCCCACCGGGGATTCGGTCAGCGTGCTCGGGTTCTACACCGGTGTCACGGATCTGGATATCGCCTTCGATACCGAGCAACACGGCCGATGGCAGGTGTGTGAAGTCCGCAAGGGCAACGGGGTCTTCGGCCCGCGGCCCGGCCCCTTCCCGTGAATGTTCGGCCACCCCGGACTACTCGGTCATCGGCAAGTGCGTGTGTTCTGTCGATGCCGGGTCGCATACGGCCCGTTGATCTTCCGCGAGGAGCGGGTCGGCATTGGGGTCACGCTGGACCGTCGCCGCCACGGCCTTCCGCCTCGAGCGCGAACTCAGGCGGGGGCAGCGAGTTACAATTTGATGAAACCGACTGTGGCAGAACGTGTCTGACAGTGTCCGGCTAGGTCTTTCGTCGGTCGGGCGACGAATAACTCTGGCTTGAACCCAATGCGAATGGGGGCGAAATGCAGGGTTTCTGTCCCAATGTCGCCTATCGCGCTGAACTCGGAATTATGGTGCGCCGCCGTGCCATGGTCTTTTCCGGCGGCTTGGATGTCGGCCATGCGTTGGGGTAGTTGCGCGTGTGTTCGGTCAGCCTCGAATCGATACAGCCACCCGAAGGTCGCGCGCCGGCCGGTTCGATCAGCGCAGTATGCGGCATGACAGCGTATTCCTAGCTGTGCTGCGAACACTCGATGCGTTGGAGCAAAGGCACAAATGGTCATCTTCGAGTTCTCCCGCCACAACGACGACCACGACGACCCGGGTCCGACCGGGTTCGACTTCGGCGACATGGAAGTCGTCGGCGATCTGGGCAGCGCCTCGTCCGAGGACGACGGCATGGGATCCATGATGATTTTCGTGTCTGTCTCGATGTTGCTCGACGAGCTGTGCACGCTGGTCGAACGGGGACGCGGCGGATTCGACTACCTGGGAATATCCTCGCATTTCTCGCTCAACTTCACTCTCATGAAACGGCGGATGGCTGTTCGCGCCGGCCGCGTCACGATCGTCGATGCGGACGCCGGGCAGGTCCTTGACGCTGTCTTGCAGGCCGCCAATGAGTTCGCCGCTCGAGAGCTGCCACTGCTCGACGCGGACGACGGCGGGCGGACTGATGTGGAGGCCTCCATCGCGAGCTTCTCACGGGCTGCCCGGCGTTACGCACAAGCCGATTAGTGGTCCTCCCGTGCTCGAGCGCGCGTTCCTGTGCCCCAACCCAGCAGTCGAGACACTCGCTTCGAGATCGAGCCGTCAGGGTAATGGCCGCTGCCATCATGCCGTCTCCGCCGTGGCAGAGCGGTGTGTCGCCGCAGTAACCTCCCGCATCGAGCGGGAACATCGACTCGGGGGCGCGGGACGCAAAGCGGCGAAACCTACTGTGGCAGAGCGTCTCTGATAGTGTCCGGCTAGGTCATTCGTCGGGCGGGCGACGAAGGACGCTGTGCTTGAACCCAATGTGAATCGGGGCGAAATGCAGGTTTCTCCGGAAGAATTGCGTGCCGCGGCGGACAAGTTCGATGGGATTGCCGGTGCGGTTGGGAAGTTGCCGGCTATCGATGCGGCGGCTGGGTTCATAGGGACGTTGGGGTCGTTCATGCAGGGCTCCGACACGGGGCCGGAGCTGGATCGTATGGAAACGGTGCGCGCCAAGGCGATTCCGGTTGTCAGTGGTCGGTATCAGGAGTTCGCGGCGTTGCTGCGGGAGTCTGCCGATACCTATCACGGTTCGGATCAGGACTCGGCTGCCCGGTTCGATGCTCTGGGGGACTTCAACTCCGGGGTCAAGGGGTGAAGGTTCCCACCGTTGTCCAGGTGATGTTCTGGAATGTCGATATGGGGTCGGTGGTACCCAAAGCCGAGGCTATAGCCACGGGCATCCGGGATGCGGCCGACGAAATGCACAAGACCGTCGATGGGATGAACTGGTCGGGGGATGGGCGGCACGGCGCGGAGGGTCGAGCGGACCGGGAACGTGCCCAAATGCGGTTGGTGGCAGATGCTTTCGATGATCTCGCTGCCGCATGCCGGTATGGGCAGGCGGCGTTGGGGCCGCTTGTCGCCACCGCGAGGCAGCGGGTGCCGAATCTGCGCGAGGCCGGGTTCGAGGTCGATGACGCTGATTGGTCGGTACGCGACGGCTACAACTATCAGGCGGCTCTCGACGCGGCGGGCACGGATCAGAAACTCATCGACCAGGTGAATACCCTGCAGTCGACGCGCGCGAACGAGGCCGCGAATCAAACCGTCGTCTTGCAGCGGCTGGCGGCCGACCTCGGCTGGGCCGACGACACCACCGCCACCGCGATCCGGACCGCCCTGGACTCCATCGAACAGCTGACCCCGGCAACCTCCGGACTGAATCCGACTGTCGCAGCACAGGATGAAGCCGCCCTGCGCAATGGCACCGCGACCCCGGCCCAAATCGAGCGGCTGCAATTGGCCACTCATCTCACCCAACAGCAGCTCGACGACCTGCTCGTGGGTAAACAAGTCGACCTGCCGCAAGGGCAGTTCGACTACCTGCGCGGATTCATGCGCTCGATGGACACCATGAGCGTCACCGATATCCAGAAGCTGGGTGACGGCCTCCCGGCGGATCAGCAGCAGACAGTTCGGGCGGGCGTCGCGGACGCGCTCCAGATCATGTCGAATCCAGAGATCGAGACCGCGGGCAATCCCGGCAACGGGAAACAAACGTTGGAAGACACCGGTGGTATGGCCATGCTGCCCACCCAGATTCGGACCCTGCTGACCGAAAAGCCTTACAACTCACTGAATCCGCAACGCGGGGGTGGGGCGGGCGGCGTCATCTCGGTACCTCGAATGGGCGATTTCAACGCGCTGACCGACGTACTCGGCAAGGGCAACCCGAGCCTGGCCCAGGGCACCGATATCGACCGCGGCCTACTCAAACAGAGCGCGGAGATCGCGGGCAGCAATGTGAAGAACATTCAAAGTCCCTGGGGCAGTACCGAAACCCCGAGTTCGCTGGCCGACAAGATGCTGGGTCGCGCCGGGATCGACCATCTCGCCGTGCACGATCTGCTGACCGGTGGCGCTCAATTACCCGACGGCACACACCGAATGGACGTCACCGTCACCCCGGGTGGAAAATACAATCCCGAGTCGCATATCGGGAACCTGCTCAACCACAATTGGGAGGGCCACGACGCCGGCATGGCCACCGTGCTCGGCACCGCCGGCGAATTCGCTACCTCACCGATCGCGGCGCAACACGCAGAGTCCGGCGAACCTGCCGACACCGGTACCGGCAAATGAGTTCCCCGCAACTGCCACCCGAGATCATGGCGGCACTCAGGACACCTATTACCGAACCGACTCCCGAATCGCCTGTTGGAGCAGATGATTCGGGTAGCGAGGCCCCGGCCGGTTTCAGCAATGCCGTGAGTTACGAAGACTGGCACCGGGAACAGACCTGGTCGATTCGGGAACGGCCTTGATCAGCAACTCATCTGGCGCGCTTCGGCGGATCGAAGTCGACACGCGAGATCTCGTGTAGTTCGCCGTCGACTATCTCATACGTCGTCTCGGACTTGACGTACGCGTGCTCGACCTGTGGCCTGCCCCGCCATTGCGACGGGCTGAGGCCGGCGTCGTCGTCGGCTTCCTCCAGACCGAAATGGGCGTCCATGATCTGATGCGGCGCCTGTGTCGCGCGAGCGCTGTAGCGTAAATCCGCCGGTGAGTTCAGGTTCGCCGCTTCGACAGCGTCCATGGTCAGCTCGGCCATCTCGATGCCGTTGGAGCCACCCGGCGGGAAACGCTGCGTGTGTGTCCGTCCGTGGATCATCGTCTCCACCGTGCAACCATCGGGTGAGAACTGCCCGCGCGCCAGGAACCCGGCTTCGTCCGCTTCGGCGATGCTCCAGCTGATGTCCGAGGTATACCGGTGCAGCACAGGGACATCGGCGGCGAGCGAGGCGAACACGGCGCGGAGCATCTTGTAGAGCTCCATCCAATCGTCGGCGTCCTCGCCCGGGGAGAACAACAGACCCGCCAGTGCCGGACCGGAGTACTGGGTATCGGGAACGCCACGCCACAGGTCCGGCGGCTCGAATTCGGGATCCGATTGGGGATTCACGCGCTGTTCCCAATCGGAGGGCTGCGTCGGTTTCAGCGAAACATGTAGTCGGGCATCGGAATCCAGCGTGCGCGTCAACTTGATGGTGTCATCCTCGAATCGCCAGAGCGCGAAGGCATTCGGCCCGCCGACCATATGCGGGTCGCCGAGGCGCTCGACACAAACCGCCAGCGCCCGCCGATAGAAGCTGTCCGCCGTCTCGGGCGGCACGAACGCCACGTAACGAAGTTCGCAGTACTCGCCGTATCCATACCGCTCTTGATTTTCATAGGTCTTGGCGGCAATCAAGCCCAGGCCACTCTCGTGCACGGCCATCAGGCTGCCCTCGCCCATATCGTCCGGGCGCGCGCGAAACGCCTCGTAGAGGTCGTCGATATCGCGTTGGGACCAGATACCGCGCCCGGAACGCCGGCCGAAAACGTTCAATGTGTCGCGGAGCTTCGAGCGCCCGCTCTCCGACCCCAGCCGATCACCCAGGTTCGAACCGATCACCGTGTTCAGATGCTCGAGGAACTCCTCGCCCGCGCGTTCGTGCTCACTGGTGATCTCCCGCAACCGTTCCTGCTCCGGGGCGTGCCAGCGCGCGGGGTTCTGCAGTACCAACTCGACCGTCTCGCCACCGGATACTTTGAGAACGACCCGCGGCCGCACCCAGGCCGCGCCGGTGCCGTCATCGTGCGCCGGACTCGCAGACGGGCCCAAATGGGGGAGCAGGGCCGCGACCGTATCGGCCAGCGCCGCCGCCGGTCGTCGCAATGGCAGGTTTGCGAGAAGGACTGTCGCCAAGATGATCTCGCCGTGCTCGTCGATGCCGAACATCGCTATCGGATCTTCGTGATCCAGGTCCGTGACCACGTAGATCACCGACGAGTCCTCGTCGTCCGGTGCGGGTTCACTCCATCCGACTGCGGCGGCGAACCGGGTGATGTCACGAGCCGACCAGGTCCAATCGAATTCCGCCGCTGCCAAGGCAATTCGCAATGCCCCTGGAATATCCACACGCACACTCACCGCGTGAGCGTAACTCGCCGTATACATGTGTAAAGCCGACAGCGCGGGCGGACCCTTTTCGGATGCGCCCGCGCTGGAATCACTTACGACTGAGGACTCAATCCTTGACGAGTTGCGGTGTGGCGTCCTCGAATTCATCCACCACGACCGCCTCCTCCGGCGCCGGAGCGCGGTTGGGGAGCAATACCGCCATGACGATCACCAGGATTGACAGCGCCGCGGAGACCGCGAAGGCCAGCTGCAGACCGCCGAGATGCGCGGCCAGCGGCGCGGTGCCGGAGTTGATCAGCGAGGTGCTGCGGGACGACATGACCGTCACCACCAGCGCGGTGCCGAAGGCCGCCGCCACCTGCTGCAGGGTGCCGAGCATGGAACTGCCGTGCGAGTACAGGTGCATGGGTAGTGCGCCCAGGCCGAGGGTGAAGACCGGCGTGAAGGCGGCGGCCAGCGAGACCATCAGCAGAATGTGCAGGGCCAGCAGCTGCCAGTACGGCATGGACAGCGAGATCTGGGTGAAACCGGCCAGGGCCACGGTAATACCGATCGCGCCCGGAATCACCAGCAGTCGCCCGCCGAAACGGTCGAAGATCTTGCCCACGGTCGGGC
This sequence comes from Nocardia sp. SYP-A9097, assembly GCF_009649815.1. Classification (GTDB taxonomy): domain Bacteria; phylum Actinomycetota; class Actinomycetes; order Mycobacteriales; family Mycobacteriaceae; genus Nocardia. Next base: position 146,591 of record NZ_WJIC01000002.1, on the reverse strand, counting down.
CGAGCAGACCCATGGCCAGACCACCGGGCATGACCAGCAGGCCGGTCTCCAGCGGGCTCAGACCACGCAGGTTCTGCAGGTACAGCGGCAGCAGGATCATCGAGCCCATCATCGCCAGGAAGGCGACCGCCATCAGGACCAGCGACTTGGAGTAGGTGCCCGCCAGCAGGATTCGCAGATCCAGCAGGGGAGTGCCGGTGCGCTGCAGGCTGATCTGACGCCAGGCGAACAGGCCGATCAGCACCACGCCGACGGCGATGAGGATCGCGGGCGTGGAGACATTGCCGCCGCCGAACTTGCTCAGGCCGTACACCAGGGTGCCGAAGCCGAGCGCGGCGAACGCGACACTCGAGACATCGATGGCCCCGGCCTCCGGCTCGCCGATGTTCTCCAGCTTGCGCAGACCCAGCCAGGTGACAATGCCCGCGATCGGCAGCACCAGCACGAATAGCCAGCGCCACGAAGCGATCTGCAGCACCAGGCCGGAGATCACCGGACCCATGGCGGGCGCGACCGAAATCGCGAGCGTCACATTGCCCATGACCCGGCCGCGATCCTGCGGCGGCACGACCGTCATGAGGGTGGTCATCAACAGCGGCATCATGATCGCGGTGCCGCCGGCCTGAATGACACGGCCCACCAGCAGAATCGCGAAGGACGGCGCTACCGAGGAGAGCGCGGTACCGGCCAGGAAGGTGCCCATGGCGATGGCATAGGCGCGGCGGGTGGTGACCCGCTGCAGGAACCAGCCGGTGGCCGGAATGACCGCGGCCATGGTGAGCATGAAGGCGGTGGAGACCCACTGCGCCGCGCGCTCATCGACCTTCAGGTCCGCCATCAGGCGCGGAATCGCGTTGATCATAATGGTTTCGTTCAGAATCACCACGAAGGTCGCGAGCACCAGCAGCCGGATGACCGTCGGTGTCCGACCTCCCGTGGAAGCCGCGGCTTCCGAGGGTGCGGATATATCGGCGTGCATCGGGTACCTCCGGGGACGTGAGCGTGAACGATGTATGGCCCGACGCAGAGTCATCGACTTCCGCTTCCCGATGCCATACGAGAACAGACGGGAACGAGACGCTCAACTCATCGGTCGAGCGTTAGTATTCCTGTCACCACCGACACAAATCCCCGGGTTTTCGGCTGTGAGCGGCATCATGTGTTGCCGGATTGGGCCGCTTACCAGCAATTTTCCTACGCACCAAGATTTAATGGTGACCCTGATCACGGGCGGTCCCGCGCGTCGGGCATCCCCGCGCTATCGGGCCCCGCGACCGGGGGCGCGGGGAGTCCGTGCGCACCCTCCGTTCGCATCGCCACCCACCCAACTTGGGTGGGCTCCGGCTGGTGTGCGGTGAACGTCGGTGCTGCACAATCGAATCAGTCGGTTTTCCTATCGGCCGCACTTGGCGTGCACTTAAGAAATCCGACCGGATCGGCCGCTATTTCCTTAAGTCGTCGTGAATCCGGGTCTGCCAAGCTTTCGCCCATGACGGCGGGTGCATCCGGCACACAGCGGGACTGTGAGGCGTTGTGTATCGCCGTCGAGCGGCGCATGGCCATCCGCCTCACGGTGGGACCCGTTGCGGGGGAACTATTTCGGGTGATCGAGCTGCTCGGCGGAGTACTGCGGCACAGTCGCACCGTGGCCGGGGTGTGGGAGCTGGACCCGACCCTCGCCGATGAGTTGCCAGGCACCGAGCGCATGCGCGAAATCGAGGACTTCCTGGCACTGGCACGGCGGATCGTGCGCGAATCCGATCAGATCTGCCCGGTCGAACCCACCGCGCCCGAACGGCGGCGGCGAGTCTGGGGCGATCTGACCGATCTGCTCATTCGCGCCGAGTTGCTCGCCGAGCGCATCGTGCGGGTGGTGCCGCGCCGGCACGACACCGACGAGGGCAGCCGGGAGATCTCCCGGCTGCGCCTGGCCACCCACGCCGACACCCTCGTCGAGGCCGCGCTGCTGCTGCGCTCGGCGGTGCGCGAGGCGCTGCGCGTACCAACGCCCGATGCCGACGCACTCCGGCTGGCCGCCACCGCCGACCTCGTCATGCGGTTGGCCGCCGACCTCGACGCCGAAGTGTGTATCGGTACGCACCAACGTATTTGAAACCAGTCCGAGAGAGCAGGGAGCATGATGCGCGCCGTTCCGGCCGAGAACCACGGCAGCGAACAGAAGATGCTGGGCAGCTATATGCAGCGGCAGCGACTCGAACTCGGGCTGACGCAGGCGCAGGTCGCGGCATTGCTCTTCATGTCCAGCTCCGGCTTCGAGAAGTATGAGAACGGGCAGCGCGTACCCACCGTCGCCGCCATTCGATCCTGGTGTGCCGCATTGGAATTGCCGCGCTACAAGCGCCGCAAGGTGTGGTCCATGGTGATGGGGGAGGATCTCACCGTCGCGGCCGGACGGCTGGAGGTGGTGACCGCGGCCGAACTCAATCTGATGAACCACATGCCGGGACCGGCGTTCCTGCACCGGGTTCCGGAGTATTACGTGCTCGCCGCGAATACCCGTGCGGTGGAGATGTTTCCGTGGCTCGACCCCGCCCTGGGCACGCCCGACCGGCCGATCAATGTGATCATCCAGATGATGACCGACCCGCGAGCGCGGCGGGCACTGGTCAACTGGGAGGCCATCGTGCACCGGCTGATCTACATCCTCAAGGAGAACTCCCTGGGTATCGTGCCCGAAGCCGAGATCGCCGTGATTCGGCAAGCCTGCCAAGCCAATCCGTACTTCGATCGGATGTGGGACACCGCCATGCCCACCACCGCCTACTACGACGACACCGTCATCGTGCGCGAGCCCGGCTCGGGCGAGGAGATCGCATTCCAAATGGATTCCCTGCGCTGGGCGCATCCTTGGCGCGATATCGAAATGTTCAGTCTGACACCGCGAAACACCGATGGAGTTCCGCCCTTGCACGAGACGGTGCCGGGTATCTTCGCCTGGTGAACCGCGGTGATCGTGCGGTCGGTTAACGACCGGGCGCTCCCGATCGATGTTCTTCATGGCTCGGGGTGAATATCGAATCGGGGAGAAACGCATGAAGGCATGGGTTTTGGCGTTCGCGGCTGTCGCGGCAATCGGCGTGGTCGCCGGATGCAATGACGACACCGTTGTCTCCGGTGCCAGTACATCGGCGAACGTTCCGACCGACGGCGGCACCGCACCGGGCGCACCGAGTACGGTCGCCTCGCCCGTCACCTCGCAGCCCAACCGCGACGACACGAGTGTGGACGCCGCCGACTTCAAGCAGGGCGACAAGTACTACTTCCAATCGCCGACCGGAAACATCATGTGCGGCTTCGTCAATGAAGGCCCCTTCGGCACCGGCTGCCAACTCGAACACGCCTCGGTCGTACCAGCCGAACTACCCGGCTGCGGCCAGGACGGCGCCCACGCCGTAGCCGCCTACATCACCCACTCCAAAGCCCAATACAAATGCCTCAACCAGGGCGTCTTCGTAGGCTCCCCCCTGGGCCCGGTTACCTCCGGCACCACCAAGGGCGGCGGCAAGGTCCTCGAATACGGCCAAACCATCGTCGTCCATGGCGTCATCTGCGCATCGACCCAAGCCGGTGTCCGCTGCAACTCCGACGGCCACGGCTTCCTCATCGCCGCCGATCGCCAACTGCTGTTCTGAAACCAGGTCGTCTGCGGGACCGGTGGGGCAGGCAGACTGGTCGGCAATGAAACTGCCTGAACTGCCTGATCTGCCGGTGCGCGGCGTGCTCGACGAGGTTGTGAAGACCTTGGACGGGCGTGGGACCGCGGTATTGGTCGCGCCGCCGGGGACCGGGAAGACGACCCTCGTTCCGCTGGCCTTGGCCGCTGGAACCAGTGGGCGGGTGGTGGTCGCCGAGCCGCGCCGGTTGGCGGCCAGGGCCGCGGCCGGGCGGATGGCGGCGCTGCTGGGGGAGCCGGTCGGGGCGACGGTCGGGTATTCGGTGCGCGGTGATCGGAAGGTCGGGCCGGGGACGCGGGTCGAGGTCGTCACCTCCGGATTGCTGGTGCGGCGATTGCAGAACGATCCCGAGTTGGCCGGGGTGGATGTGGTGGTGCTCGACGAGTGTCATGAGCGGCACCTCGATGCCGATCTGCTGTTGGCGCTACTGCTGGACGCGCGCGGCGGGTTGCGGCCGGATCTGCGGGTGCTGGCCACCTCGGCGACAGTCGCCGCGGATCGGTTGGCGGTATTGCTCGGAGGTGAGCGCCCGGCGCCCGTGCTGCAGGTGCGGGGTCGCGCGTATCCCGTTGAGATGGAGTACATTTCGGCTCTGCCCAAGGAGGGGGTGGAGGCGCATGTCGCTCGCGTCACCCGTTCGGCGCTGACCGGATCCGACGGCGATGTGCTCGTGTTCCTGCCGGGTGCGGCCGAGATCCGCCGCGTGACCGCTCAGCTCTCCGGGTTGCACGGGGTGGACGTGCTTCCGTTGCACGGCAGGCTGTCCGGGGCTGCCCAGGATGCCGCGCTGCGGCCGGGTGCTCGTCGTCGAGTCGTATTGTCCACCGCCGTAGCCGAATCCAGTCTCACCGTGCCCGGCGTGCGCGCGGTGGTCGACTCCGGGCTGTCCCGTGTGCCCCACGTCGATCACCGACGCGGCCTTTCCGGCCTTGCGACAGTGCGTGTTTCGGCCGCTGTCGCCGAACAGCGCGCGGGCCGTGCCGGGCGGGAAGCCCCCGGCTGGGCCTGGCGCTGCTGGCCCGAGTACGAGCATGCCACCCTGCCCGCATATCCCGAACCGGAGATTCGAACCGCCGACCTCACCCGCCTCGCCCTGGAACTGGCCTGCTGGGGCACCGCCGACGGCCAGGGCCTCGGCTGGTGGGATCCGCCACCGCCCGGAGCCCTCGCAGCGGGTCGAGAAGTACTGCGCGCCTTGGGAGCTGAGCGCGCCGACGGCGCCGTCACCGAACGCGGCCGCCGCATGGCCGCCCTCGGCCTGCATCCGCGCCTGGCCCGAGCACTACTCGATGGTGCGGCCGCCGTAGGTTCCCGGTCGGCGGCCGAGGTGGTCGCGCTCCTGGACGACGACACCGTCATCAGCACCGTCGATCTCGTCGCCGGAATCCGCTCTCTTCGCTCGGACCCACCCCAGCGCTGGAAACGCGAAGTCGACCGACTCAGGCGGCTGGTCGAGGATGCGTCAGCCGTTGCGGGCTCATTGGGGCGAGCCGCGGACGATGTGGCTCTCGTTGCCGCACTTGCCTATCCGGAGCGATTGGCGCGGCGGCGCGGACCCGGATCGCCGAGCTATCTGATGGCGGGCGGCACCGCGGTATCCCTGCCGCCGGGTTCCGGTGTGGCAGAAGCGGAATGGCTGGCTGTCGCCGGCGCCTCGCGCGATCCGGGACGGTCCGAGGGGCGAATTCGATTGGCGGCCATCGCCGATGAGCAATTGGCCCGGCAGGCGGCGCCGGATCTGGTGGTCACCGCCGACGAGGTCGACTGGGCCGGCGGCGATGTGGTGGCCCGGCGCGTCGAACGGCTCGGTGCGATCATCCTGTCGGAGAAGCCTTTACGTAAACCGGACCGAGCCCTGGTGGAGCAGGCCCTGCGCCGCGGCCTGGCCTCGATCGGCCCCGAACTGCTGCGCTGGAACGCCGATGCCATAGCGCTCCGCCAGCGCCTGGACTTCCTGCACCGCACCCTCGGCGCACCCTGGCCCGCCGTGAACGATCAAGCGCTGCTGGCCGATCCGGACAGCTGGCTCGGCCCCGAACTCGCCACCGCCAACCGCCGCTCCGACCTCGAACGCGTCGACGCCGGTCAAGCCCTCCGCCGCCTACTGCCCTGGCCCGAAGCCGCGCGCTTCGACGAACTCGCCCCCGAACGCCTCGAAGTCCCCTCCGGCTCCCGAGTCCGCATCGACTACTCCGGCGAGGTCCCCGTACTGGCCGTGAAAGTCCAGGAAATCTTCGGCTGGACCGACCTCCCCCGCCTCGCCGACGGCCGCACATCCCTTCTCCTGCACCTACTTTCACCCGCCCAGCGCCCCATAGCCGTCACCGCCGACCTGCCTTCCTTCTGGCGCACCGGCTGGCCCCAGGTCCGCGCCGAACTCCGCGGCCGCTACCCCAAACACGCCTGGCCCGAAGACCCCACCACCACCCCCGCCCACCGCGGCACCTCCCGCCGCATCCCGCGGGACTAGCGAGGTGCACCCCGCCGAGGGGTGTACGTGGCTCGGCGGGGTGCGGCTCGCGCCGTCAGTCGGCGCGAGGGATCGGGGTGTTGTGGCGGGCGATCGTCCACCACCGGCCGTGCTCCTTGGCCAGGACATACAGGGCCACCATGGCCGGCTCCTGGTCCACGAGTTCCCCGGTCGCGGTGGTCTCGCGAGCGAGCTTGTGTACCAACGCGATATCGGGGCGCGGAAAGGTGATATCCGCGATGTCATAGCGGACGTACTGATTCTTCAGGAACCCGGCGAGCCCGACCTCGGAGGCGGCGCGAACCGCATCCGCGCCGTGCATAACCATCCCGACCGCATTACCCGCACTCGCATTGGCGGCATAGTCCGCCGCCATGAGCTCGGCGTCATTGGCATTGAACGCCTGCTGCGAATTCGCGATCACCTGCGTGATGGCGGTGATATCGGCCGTGTGATCGACCGTGGTGTCCTCGATGACCGGTGCGGTCGCGCCTGCTCTGCTCATGATCATCATGTTGATACCTCAACCAATGTTCAGGTCAAGTCGATGCGGCCGGAGCCGGCCGAAGTGATTCACATCACCCATGCGGCACTTGCCTGAATACCCCTAGGGGGTATTAACTCTCCCTCGTACAAAAGATCGAAACCGTTTGAGAGGGGCCGAGAATGACCACCCACACACACGCCACAGACCACGCCGATCACGCGGCGCATGGCGCCCACGCCGCGCACGATGCCGCAGCCGGGCACGATGCCGCAGCCGGGCACGACGCCCATGCGGGTCACGCCGATCACGCGGCGCATGGCCATCACTCGGCTGCCGCTGGGCACGATGCGCATGCAGGGCACGATGCGCATGCCGGGCATGGGGGCGGGTTGCCGGGTGGGTTGCAGGTTACTCAGGATGGCTACACACTCGAGTTGGCCGAAACCATCCTGCGGGCAGGCGAATTCGAGTTCCGCTTCCGGATTCTCGGCCCCGAGGGTGAACCGGTTACTGACTACACCCCGCTGCACGACCGCGACCTGCACCTGATCGTCGTTCAGCGCGAGCTGACCGGCTTCTGGCACGTCCACCCCGAACTGGACGCCGACGGCACCTGGGCAGTCCGCCTGAATCTGCCTGCGGCAGGGGCATACCGCGCCTTCACCGATATCGCGCCGACCGCCCTGGGCAAGACCATCACCCTCGGAGCCGATTTCGCGATCGCCGGTGATTACGCCCCTCAACCCACCCCCGCCCCGGCCCACACCGCCCTGGTTGACGGTTACGAGATAACCCTCGACGGCGACCTCGTCCCCGGCGAAGGCCGCCTGCTCACCCTTACCGTCCACAAGGACGGCTCCCCGGTGACCGACCTCCAGCCCTACCTGGCCGCCTACGGCCACCTGGTGATCCTGCGCGCCGGCGACCTGGCCTACGTCCACGTTCACCCCAATGGCGAACCCGGCGACGGCATCACCACCCCCGGCCCCCGAATCACCTTCCACACCGCGGTCCCCGGCCCCGGCACCTACCGCCTCTTTCTCGACTTCAAACACGCCGGCACCGTCCGCACCGCCCCCTTCACCCTCACCACCCACCCCTGACGAACCCCGCAGCGCGCTCACAGCGAACTCCCAGCCGAGCTGGAGCGCGGGCACATCGGGGGCGCTTAGGCTCCGCGAGTCATAGCAGGTGGATGGTGGTTTCGGAGGAGGGTTGCGGGCATGACAGCGGTGATCGGCGTTGCGGATAATGGGGTGCCGGTGCGCGATGAATCATGGTGGCGGGCGGTGATATTCGGGCCGACCGGGCGTCCACGCTGGGAGCGGCCGGGGATGCTGGCACTGCTCGGGGCGACCGCGGTGCTGTATCTGTGGGGGCTCGGCGGGGCGGGGTGGACCAACGAGTATTACGCGGCGGCTGTGCAATCGGGGACGCAGAGTTGGAAGGCACTGCTGTTCGGGTCGCTCGACCCGCAGAACTCCATCACCGTGGACAAACCACCCGCCGCCATGTGGATCATGGGGCTTTCGGGGCGGATGTTCGGCTTCAACTCATGGTCAATGCTCGTGCCCGAGGCGCTGATGGGAGTGGCGGCGGTCGGACTGCTCGTGGTGAGCGTGCGGCGCTGGTCCGGTCCGGCGGCCGGACTCATCGCCGGAACCGCGCTCGCGGTAACTCCGGTGGCGGCCATGATGTTTCGATACGACAACCCCGACGCACTGCTGACCCTGCTGCTGGTCGCAGCGGCCTACTGCACCGTGCGGGCGGTCGATGCGCCGAGTGAACGCTGGTGGTCGGCGAGAACCGGCTGGCTGGTCGGTGCCGGCGTGCTGATGGGCTTCGGATTTCTGACCAAAATGATGCAGGCATTCCTGGTGCTGCCCGGGCTCGCACTCGTTGTGCTGGTCGCCGGAGCGGGCGGAATCCTCGCGCGCATAAAGAAATTGGCGACCGCCGGACTCGCCGTGCTGCTGTCCTCCGGCTGGTACGTGGCACTGGTGGCCCTATGGCCCGCCGGATCGCGGCCCTACATCGGTGGCTCGACCGACAACAGCCTCTGGGAACTGGCCGTCGACTACAACGGCCTCGGCCGGGTCTTCGGAAACCACAGCGGCGCAGGACATCCCATCACACCCCATCCCACGCCCGCCGGTGGTGGCGGCACGGCGGCAGGTCAAATCCCCGGCGGGTTCGTTCCAGGGATTCGGCAGTCAGCCGGGGGTTACTCGGCTGTTTTCGGGGGAGTTGGGTACCGAGTTCTCGTGGCTGCTGCCTGCGGCGGTTGTCGGGTTGATTGCCGGTGTTTGGGTCACTCGGCGCGTTGCTCGTACCGACCGGGTGCGGGCGGGGCTGGTGTTGTGGGGTGGGTGGCTGGTTGTTACCGCGGCGGTGCTCAGCTATATGAGTCGGTCGTTTCACTCGTATTACTCGGTGATGTTGGCTCCGCCGATGGCGGCGCTCATCGGAATCGGTGCTACTCAGCTTTGGCAGCGAAGGGATCAGATCGGCGCTCGCGCAACGCTTTCCGTAATGTGTTTGGCCACCGGTGTGTGGACGTTCGTGCTTCTCGACCGCACCTCGAACTGGCTGCCATGGTTGCGCTGGAGCATTCTCGCGCTGTCGATCGTGGCCGCTGTGCTGCTCGTGGGCATGCCGCGATTGCGGCGCTTCAGTCTCGTAATAGGTGCTGTCGCACTGATTTCCGGGCTGATCGGGCCGACCGCGTATGCGGTGGAGACTGTCGCGCAGGCGCATTCGGGTGGAAGCCCCGTCGCCGGTCCGGCGCGTCCGTCGCATGGCGGGCAGAATCGCGGTGGCAATACCGATGATTCGGCGATCGACGACCTCATTACCTCGGCGAATACCCGTTGGGCCGCCGCCGCGGTGGGCGCCTCCGATGTGAGCGCGATCGAATTGCGTACCGGCGCACCGCTACTGGCGGTCGGCGGCTTCAGTGGCCGTGATGAATCCCCGACCCTGGCGCAATTCCAGACCTATGTGGCCGATCATCAGGTCGGCTACTACCTGGTCCGGCAGCGCCCGAACCGCGACGAACAGGATGAGCCCGAGCAGAACGATCAGAACGGGCAGGGCGCACAAGGCCGAAACGGGCAGGGCGGCCGTGATGATTCCGCGCAGTCCACTTCGGCGCAGATCACCGCCTGGGTTCGGGCCAATTACGCCGTGACCATGCTCGGCAATGTGGAGGTCTACCACCTCGACTGATAACAGGTGCCCGCACCGGCGCGAAAAAGCTTAGAGTTGCGGTCGGAAGCCACGGGGGGCGGTCGTGAGGAGTTCGGCGATGGCCGAGGCGTGCGCACAGGTGGGCGTGCTGGGCCCGGTGCAGCTCACCATCGACGGGGTCGAGCAGCAGCTCGGCGGGCCTAAACAGCGTGCGGTGCTGGCCTATCTCGCGATCAATGCCAACCGGCCGGTATCGGTCGATGCGCTGGCCGCCGCGGTGTGGGAGGAGTATCCGCCGCCGGACGCGCGGGTCAGCCTGCACGCGATCGTCTCCAATCTGCGAAAACCCCTGCGCGACGGGGGAATTGACGCACGCACCGTACTGCAGCACATGGGCACCGGATACCGGATCGTGGTCGATGACGCCGCCTGCGATGTCTTCCGCTTCCGCACCCGCCGCGAGGTCGGGCTGCGCGCCTTGGCCGGTGGTCGCTTCGCCGCGGCGACCGCGGCCCTGTCCGAAGCGCTCGCGCAATGGCGCGGTCCGGTCCTGTCCGACCTGCGCGGACTCGGTTTCGCCGACGCCTACGCCGTAGCCCTGGACGATGAACGTTTGGGCGTGATCGAGGCCCGCGCCGAATCCGATATCGCCCAGGGCCGTGCCGACTCCGTCGTTGCCGAACTCGCATTGCTCGTGCGCGACCATCCGCTGCGCGAATCCCTTTGGGAGCAGCTGATCACCGCCCTGTACCTGGCCGGACGGCAATCCGACGCACTCGACGCCACGCGGCGACTGCGCGGCACCCTCGCCGAGGAGCTCGGTATCGATCCGGGGCCTCGGATCCGGGAACTGGAGGCCCGCATCCTGCGCCAGGATTCGCTCACCGTCGGTGTGGTCGCGGCCGCCTCCGCCACCCGCGCCACCACCATCGTCGACCGCAGTTGGCATGAGCCACAGGCGATTCTGCGCGATCGGAACGGCAATGTGTACCCGATCGCCGGCACCGTCACGCGCATCGGCAGGCTCTCCGACAATGACATTCCGCTGGCGGATGGCCGGGTGAGCCGCCACCACGCACTCATAGTCGACAACGGCATGGCCTACGTACTCAAGGACCTGCACTCCTCCAACGGAGCGTTCGTCGACGGCGTTCGCGTGGTGGACAGCGCGATCCTCGCCGACGGTGCCCGGTTGCGTATCGGCGATACCGAACTGACCTTCGTGCTCATCCGTCCGGTGTGACGCGGGCTGGCCGGGCGAGGGCGATCTGAACGGGCCCGAGTCCGGCCGACCGAGTCCGGGAACCGACCCGGGACTGAAACCCGTTCTAGACATAGTTGGCATTTTGTCTTACCGTCGATTCATGAGTTCAATGGCGTCTCAGGAAGTCCGATTCGAGCTGATGTCCGGGGAGACCTGGCGTGCCCCCTGGCCGACCTACTCGGCCCTGCGGGACAACGACCCCGTACACCGCGTCATCCCCAGTGGCCGCGAAACGGACGACTTCTACGTGCTCTCCCGGCACGAGGACGTGTACGCCGCCGCCCGCGACCCCGAAACCTATTCCTCCGCAGCCGGATTGACCGTCGACTACATGAGCCTGGAGGCCGCGGGCATCCCGATCCGCCCCTTCGTCTTCATGGACCCGCCCGAACACACCGACTTCCGTCGTCGCGTCGCGGGCGGATTCACACCGCGCCAAGTGAATTCGGTCGAGCCCGCGGTACGGGCCTTCGTGGTGGAACGCCTCGAACGACTGCGCGCCGCCGGGTCCGGCGATATCGTCGCCGAACTCTTCAAACCCCTCCCGACCATGGTCGTCGCGCACTATCTCGGTGTGCCGGAGGCGGATCGCGACCGCTTCGACGAATGGACCTACTCCATCGTCGGCGGCGCGGTCGATGGTGCGAAGATCGCCGCCGGTGGCGAATTGCCGTCGGCCCTGGGCGAAATGGTCGGCTATTTCGCCGAACTCATCGCCCGCCGCCGCGTCGACCCCGGCGACGACACCATCTCGCATCTGCTCGCCTCCGGACTCGGCGAGGACGGCGACAATGAGGGCATTCTCGCCATTCTCGGCTTCGCCTTCACCATGATCACCGGCGGAAACGACACCACCACAGGTAATCTCGGCGGTGCGGTGCAACTCCTGCACCAGTACCCGGAACAGCGCCGACTGCTCGCCGAACACCCCGAACTCATTCCCGACGCGGTCGAGGAATTCCTCCGGATGACCTCACCCGTGCAGGGCCTGGCCCGCGCCACCACCCGCGATGTGGAACTGCACGACACCATCATTCCGGCGGGTCGCAAGGTACTGCTGCTCTACGGCTCCGCCAACCGCGACGAACGCGAATTCGGCCCCACCGCAGCCGAACTCGACGTCCGCCGCAATCCCAAGCGCATCATGACCTTCAGCCACGGCCACCATCACTGCCTCGGCGCGGCCGCCGCCCGCATGCAGGCCCGGGTAGCCCTGGAGGAACTCCTGACCCGCTGCCCGGAGTTCACCGTCGACCTCGAGAATGTCACCTGGTCCAACGGCAATTACGTGCGCTGGCCGATGAGCGTCCCCTTCCGGACGATCGGCTGATGAACATCCCCCGGTAGGGTCGAGCGGATGCGCGAAGGGAGACAGTATGAGCCGGGACTGGTTGTCCGACGATAGAGCGGACCTGGCCGCCGAGCGCATCCTCGACGCCGCCGCGGCACTGTTCGCCGAACAAGGCGTCACCTCGGTCGGCATGGCGGATATCGCCAAGGCGGCCGGATGCTCGCGGGCCACGCTCTACCGGTACTTCGAGAATCGGCAGGCGGTACGGCTGGCCTTCGTGCACCGCGAAACCCGCAGGATCGCGGCGCGCGTCGTACACGAGGTGCGGGGGATCGAAGATCCGAGCCAGCGGATCGTGGCCGCCATGCTCGGAGCCGTGCACGCGGTACGCGCCGAACCGCTGCTCATCGCCTGGTTCCGGCCGGGCGAGTCGGGCGCGGCCGGGCGCATCAGCCAGGACTCCGATGTTATCGAATCCATTGCGGCGGGACTGTTTACGCCGACCGGGCTGACCGGACCGGAACGCAGCAGGCTGGCGCGCTGGCTCACGCGGATCATCGTCTCGCTGCTCTCCGCGCCGGGGCGCGATGATGACGATGAGCGCGCGATGCTGGCGGAATTCGTCGTTCCGATCATCAGCCGCGCCTTCGCCTGAACCGTCCGGCTAAGGTCGTTGACCGTGTCTGCTCCGGAATCGCTTGATGAAGTTCGTGCTCGTATCGATGCTCTCGATGGGGAGTTGATTCGGTTGCTGGCCGAGCGGCAGGAGTTGGTGCGGGCTGCTGCCGGGTTCAAGAAGGATGAAGCGGCCGTGCGTGCACCGGATCGGGTGCAGCGGGTTGTCGCTCTGGCCAGGGAACGCGCGGCTGCCGCTGGACTGGAACCTGCTGTGGCGGAGGCGGTGTGGCGGGCCATGATCGGAGCCTTTATCAACCTCGAGCTTGACACACATGCCGGGATCGGGCGGGGCTGATCCGCTTCCGACCTCGGGGCCCGCTGCGTTTCGGTGCTACTGGCCGCCGATGGCGGTGACGCCGCCGTCGACGGTGAGGTGGGTGCCGGTAATGAAGGAGGCTTCGTCGCTGAGGAGGAATCGGACCGCACGCGCGACCTCCTCGGGTGCACCGAGGCGCTTGAATACTGAACGTGTGGCCTCGATTTCGATGATCTCCTCGGGGATATTGCCGCGCAGCATAGGGGTATCGATATAGCCCGGGCAGACGGCATTCACCCGAATCCCGTTCGCGCCCAACTGATGTGCCAGAGCGCGCGTCAGCCCGAGCAACCCGGCCTTGGACGCGCAGTAGGCGGGAATGAACGCCTGCCCGATGAACGCCTCGATGGACGAGATACCGACCACCGCCGAACCCGGATTGTCTTGCAGGTCTTGCAGAATCGCCTGCACGATGAGGGCCTGGGCGCGCAGATTCACATCCAGCACGGCATCCCACTTATCGGCATCGAGGTAGCCGACCGGTTCGGCGCGCACAACGCCCGCCGCGTGCACCAGACCGCCGATACTCCCGAGCCCGGCGCGAGTGGGCGCGACCGCCGCCTCCACCGCCGCGGTATCGGTGACGTCGATGCCCAGCGCAACGGCGGCCACCCCATACTTCTCCCGAATCGCGGCCGCCGCGGCCCGCGCGGGTTCCGCCGCCAGATCCCACAGCGCTACCGGCCGCCCGACCTCGGCGAGCGCGTTCGCACACGCCAATCCGATTCCGGACGCGCCGCCCGTCACGATCACTCCCGTATGCGGCGAATGCTCCAGCGATATCATGGATTCCCCTCCGTAACAATGAAATTCGCGATAGATATGAGATGTGCTCGGCACTGTGGCGTGGGCGGTGGCCGGACTCGGTCAGTGGGTGGCGCGGTACCCCGTGCGATGGCCGTAAATACCCTCGGCGAGCATGGCGGCCATATCGCCGACCGCCGCGCGGGCGGGTTTCATGGGCATGGCGTGGAAGACATGCCAAAGCTTGCGATACTCGCGATGCCGCAGTGGTACACCGGCTTTCGCGGCCTTATCCGCCAGGCGGCGGCCATCTCCGGAGAGCGGATCATCGGTGGCCGAGTGCAACACCATCGGCGGCAATCCCGTGATGTCCTGGTATATCGGTGAAATCGCGCGCCGCTCATCGGCCGGTACACCCGGCAGATACCCATCCAGGCACTTCGCGATCACCTTGGGAGTGAGCAAAGGTTCCCGGGTGGGACCGCCGTGGAAAGCCATCGAATCCGGTGAGAAATCGATCAGCGGGCAGATCATGCCCAGCACTGCCGGAGCGGGCAGCCCCGCATCGCGAATGCGCAGCCCGAGTTCGAGGGTGAGTCCGCCACCCGCCGAATCTCCCGCCACCGCAATGCGTTCCGCCGGAATCCCACGCGCCAGCAGCGCCCGATAGGCCGCCTCGGCATCGTCGATCGGCGCGGGATGCGTATATTCCGGGGCGAGTCGATAGTCGAGCGCGTACACGGTGGTATTCATATCCAGCGCCAGCGGCCCGGTGAGCGGCCGCATCATCTTCGGACTGCCCATGACGAACCCGCCACCGTGCAGGTAGAGCACCGCCGCATCGGCGGGAGCCGCAGGGGGAGTGAGGATTTCGACCGGCAGGCCCGCCAACTGGTCCTGCGTCACCGTCACCGCGCGTGGCGCGCTGGACGACTTGGTGCTCAGTGTCGCCCGGCGTCGGACCTCCACCCAGTCGGGAGCCGCGCCGAACCACCAGGCGCCCACGGCGCGGGCCATCAGTCGTGTCAGTGAAATCAGCACTGCGCCTTCACTTCCCGCTCTTGACGTGCCGGTCCAGTCGATAGTCCACCGGATCGGGTTGCCGTCGAATGCGCTTCTCGTACTGCCCCGGACTCCACGGCCACAGCTCCGGCATGCCATCCTTGCCCAGATACCAGCTCTGGCAGCCGGTGGACCACACCGTGCTGGGCGCGGCCGCCCGCATCATGGCGTTGTAGCGGTCGGTGGCGGCGTGTGTCGGTGCGATGGTATCGAATTCCCTTGCGCGCCAGCGCTTCAACCACCAGACAATGCGCGCGGACTGGGCCTCCGCGACCGCGGTGAGGGGATGATTGGCGAATGGACTGTGCGGTCCGACCAGCATGAACAGATTCGGGAAGTCCGGCATCATGATGCCCTCGTAGGCGCGCGGCCCATCGGCCCATGCCTGATCCAGGGTGCGGCCGTCCGTCCCGGTAATCGCCATCGGCCGCATGAACGCATGCGAATCGAATCCCGTTGCCAGTACCAGAATATCGAGTTCGTGCAGCTGACCATCGGCGGTCACCACCCCGGCGTCCTTCACATGATCGATCCCGTTGGTGACCAGGTCGACATCGGGTCGCTGCACCACCGAGTAGAAGCGATCGGACACCACCAGGCGCTTACACATGGCCTGATAGTCCGGGGTCAGCTTGCGTCGCAGTTCGGGATCCTTGACGGACCGCAGATTTCGCGCCACCACCCACTGGATCAGCGAGCGAATTCGCCCCGGATGCACCAGCCCCTGCGAGAACGCCGCGAAGAACCCGCGATTGAGATGGTATGCGGCGGTGCCCAATACGGGCAGCCGCTGATAGACCTTCTTGGTCACCTCGCGATACCGCTTATTTACCGTCGGCAGAATCCACTGCGGAGTCCGTTGGAACATAACGACTTTCGGCACCTGCCCGGCCAGCGCGCTCACCAGCTGCGTCCCGGTGGATCCGGTGCCGATCACCCCGACCCGCTTCCCGGCCAGCTCGACGCCGTGATCCCAGCGCGACGAATGCATGACGGTCCCGGCGAAATCATCCAGCCCCGCGATATCGGGCCGCTTCGGATGATGCAGGAATCCCGTTGCGCACATGACGAAGTCGAAGCGCTCCACGCCGCCATCGGAGGTGGTGACCTGCCAGGAATTGCCCTCGAACTCCGCGCCCGTCACCTCGACACCGAACTTGGTGAAGGGGCGGAGCCCATGATCGTGCGCCACCCCGACCAGATAGTCCTTGATCTCGGGGCCGGCCGAATACAGTTGGGACCATTCGGGATTCATGGCGAAAGTGAACTGGTAGTACCGCGAGGGCACATCGCAGGTGAGCCCCGGGTAGGTGTTGTCGCGCCACGTACCGCCGTAATCGTCGGCCTTCTCGAAGAGGGTGAAGTTCCGGAATCCGGCTCGGCGCAATGCCACGCCCATGCAGATGCCGGAGATCCCGGCGCCCACAATGGCGATACGCGGTTCGTTCATGTGACGGCAGCCTAGGTTCGCGACCGGGCTTCAGGAAGGGTTTTCGAGAAATTCGGTAGACATTCCGTCATTAGGTAGACGCACTGTACAGTGACTGTTACCGTGTGCCCCAGATCACAAGCTAGAGCCGAGGATGAAGTATGCGAGCACTCCAGTGGACCGGCCCCGAGAAAGTCGCGGTCAATGACATCCCGGTACCCGATATCGGGCCCACCGACCTGCTGTTGCGGGTCGGCGCGGCGGGCGTCTGCCACTCGGATCTGACCCTGGTCAACTTCCCGTACCAGCTGCGCGAGGACCCGCTGACCCTCGGACACGAGATCGCGGGCACCATCGAGGCCATCGGCTCGGATGTGAACGGCCGCGAGATCGGCGAACGCGGTCTGGTGTACCTGTTCTGGACCTGTGGCGTCTGCCGCGAATGCGTCAGTGGCAATGAGAATGTGTGCATCGCGGCCGGACGCGTCGCCATGCCGCCCACACCCGGCCTCACCATCGAGGGCGGAATGGCCGAGTACGTGCGCATCCCCGCGACCTCCTTCGTGCCGATCGGCGACCTGGACTTCCTGCAGGCCGCACCGGTCGCCGACGCCGCGCTCACCGCGTACCACTCCATTCGTGGCGCGCGAGATGTATTGCGCCCCGGCGGAACCGCCGTCGCCATCGGTATCGGCGGCCTCGGCCATGTGGCCGTGCAGATCCTGCAGGCTATTACCGGCGTGCGTGTTATTGCCGTGGACGTCACCCAGGACAAGCTGGACCTCGCCGCCAAATGCGGTGCGGACCTTGGCATTCTGTCCAGCGATGACACCTCCAAGGAGATTCTGGAGCTCACCGGCGGGCGCGGCGCGGAGGCCGTCTTCGACTTCGTCGGTATCGATGCCACCGCCAAGATGGCCGTCGAGAGCGTCGCGCCCAATGGCGCGTACCGCATGATCGGCATCGGCGGCGGCACCCCGCCCGACATCAATTCCGGACCGGCCGGCGGCCCGGGCCTGCCATGGGGTGCGTCGGTGCGAAAGTCGCTGGGCGGCACCAGGGCCGACCTCTACGACTGCGTCGGCCTCGCCCAGGCGGGCAAACTGCATATCGAGGTCGAACGCTTCGATCTCAACGACGGACCGGAAGCCCTGCACCGCTTGGACAATGGCCAGATCCAGGGCCGCGCGGTACTCGTTCCCTAACCACCCGTCCCGCGTCCCCCCGTCATCCCGGCATGCTTTCGGCCGGGATCCACACCGCATGTACTCCAGCGGGTTTCGTGGATCCCGGCCAAAAACGCGCCGGGATGACGGGGGATTCGCGCCGGGATGACGGGGGATTCGAGCGTACTAATGCAGCCCGGTCAGGCGACGCTCCAGCCACGCGCGGGTCTTCGCAGTAGGCGCGTGATCCAGGATTTTGCGCTGTGTTGCGGGGGAGAGGTGTGTCAATAGCGGTGTGAGTCGTTGCCGCCCCGGCCAGCTCACCAAGTATCGGACGGTGCCGAGCAGCGCTCGCGCATCGCCCGTCTCTACCGCGCGCGCGAAATCTACCGGCTGTTCCTGATCCAGGAACTGCGCCGGAATCGCTTCGTGCGTGGGATATCCCGCGGAGCTCCCGGTGCCCGATCCGTACCAGGCGAGCAGCCGCGCGGTTCGATCGACCGGATCCGGGTGAGCCGCGAGCAAGCGAGCCCGGACCTCGATCAACTCCGGTTCCAGCAGTGGCACACCGCGGTCGGTGGTCTCCAGGAACATCGCGGTGAACGACGCGATCGACGCCGGAATATCGGCGGTCCAGCGCAGGCGGGCGCGCAGGGCCGCGGCGGCGCGGCGCTGCGATTCGCGGAATTCGCGCAGCGGCCAGGTGACGCCCCGTACCGCCAGCCACTCCAGGGAGCGGGCGCTGTCGACCAGGATGGCGTCGTCGCGCCAGCCGCCCCAGCGCGCGGCATCGTCCCAGCGCACCGAATCACCGTGGTGCAGGGTCACTCCGGTGAGTTCGCGACCGGAGGTGTCGAGGAAGACCAGGGACACATCGCCGAAGCACATACAGGACAAACCAGGTTCGTCGGTGACCCGCAACGCCTCCCGCAGCGCCTGCACGGCAACCGGGTCGCGCTCCACCAGCAGCGACTTGGAATCGCCCCGCATCTCCCGAATCTGCACCGCGCGGGCATCGGCCAGCACGCGGTCCAGCGCCGCCCGGTCACCCTCGGGCCGGCCACCCCCGTACTGCATACCAAACCCTAACGGGACCGGCCGGTTCTGGGAGCGGAGTCGTTTGTACTGCAACCGGGCGAATGTTGTCCGTCCAGTTGCTGAACTGGTCCGTACCAGTGGGTGATACGGTTCGATGTGACGCCGACAACTCAGATCTCGCCCCGAGATCGAGAGCGCTGACCGGGGCAGGACCAGGGTTTCTGTCTGCCGGTCGCATGCGAAGTCGGAAAAACCTGGTGCCGGGCCTAATTCGGCCGGCGCCAACTGCATTGTTGCCGAGAAGCCAGACATAGGAGACACAGTGGCGATATCGGACCCCCAGCCGAACCCGGTCGGGAAGCTGTCCCGCCGCGACAGCGGGTTGTTCCGCACCAAGTCCGTCGAACAGTCCATTCGTGACACCGACGAACCCGATGCCAAACTCCGCAAAGACCTCACCTCGCTGGACCTGACCGTCTTCGGCGTGGCCGTCGTGGTCGGCGCGGGTATCTTCACCCTCACCGCGCGCACCGCGGGCAACCTCGCCGGACCCGCCGTATCCCTGGCCTTCGTCTTCGCCGCCGTGGCCTGCGGACTCGCCGCCCTCTGCTACGCCGAATTCGCCTCCACCCTGCCGGTGGCCGGTAGCGCGTACACCTTCTCCTACGCCACCTTCGGCGAACTCGTCGCCTGGATCATCGGCTGGGACCTCATCCTGGAATTCGCGCTCGGCACCTCGGTGGTGGCCAAGGGCTGGTCGCAGTACCTCGGCGTGGTCATGGGCGGACGATCGCCCATCTGGCACTTCGGCTCGATCAAATTCGATTGGGGCGCAGTACTTCTCATCGCCATCCTGGCCGTACTGCTGGCGCTGGGCACCAAGCTGTCCTCACGCGTCTCGGCCGTCGCGGTCGCCATCAAGCTCGCCG
The DNA here is from genome assembly GCF_009649815.1 of Nocardia sp. SYP-A9097. Taxonomy (GTDB): domain Bacteria; phylum Actinomycetota; class Actinomycetes; order Mycobacteriales; family Mycobacteriaceae; genus Nocardia. The sequence goes on along the minus strand of NZ_WJIC01000002.1, from coordinate 126,833 downwards.
TCATCGCCCTGGTGGTCGTGGTCGGCGCGACCTACTTCAAGGTCGACAACCTCAAGCCGTTCATCCCGGAATCGGTCCCCGGCACCGGCGAGGACACCGGCAAACTCCATCAGACGCTGTTCCAGCTCGTCACCGGCGGCGGCCACAGCAGCTTCGGCTGGTACGGCCTGCTCGCAGCGGCCAGCATCGTCTTCTTCGCCTTCATCGGCTTCGACGTGGTCGCCACCGCCGCCGAGGAGACCAAGAACCCACAGCGCAATGTGCCGCGCGGCATTCTCGGCTCGCTGGCCATTGTCACCGTGCTCTACGTGGCGGTCTCGCTGGTGCTCACCGGCATGGTCTCCTACAAGGACCTGCAGGGCAATGACGCCACCCTCGCCACCGCCTTCGCCATCAATGGCGTCGACTGGGCCAAGAACATCATCTCCATCGGCGCGCTGGCCGGTCTGACCACCGTCGTCATGGTGCTGTTCCTGGGCCAGACCCGCGTGCTGTTCGCCATGGCCCGCGACGGCCTCATGCCGCGCAAGCTGGCCAAGACCGGACCCAAGGGCACACCGGTGCGCATCACCATGATCGTCGGCGTCATCTGCGCCGTGCTGGCCGGATTCGTCGACTTCGGCACCCTCGAGGAAATGGTCAATATCGGCACGCTCTTCGCCTTCGTGCTGGTCTCCATCGGGGTGGTCATCCTGCGCCGCACCCGTCCGGACCTGCCGCGCGGCTTCCGGGTTCCGCTGGTGCCGTTGGTGCCGATCCTGTCCGTCATCGCCTGCGCCTGGCTCATGTTCAACCTGTCGGTGGAGACCTGGCTGCGATTCGTCATCTGGATGGCACTGGGCTTCGTCGTCTACTTCCTCTACGGCCGCAAGCACTCCCTGCTCGGTAAGGCGAATGCCAATCGATAACTGAACAACCGCTCGAGTTCGCTGCAGGTGGTGTGTCTTCACGCCATGACCTGGCGGGATGAGGTTCAATAGCTCATATTAGTGAGAGTTGTGCCACTAGTTCTGCCCAGTCAGCACTACCTCAGCATCCGAGAGGAACCGATCGTGAGCATGCTCCTCGCCACCGTGCACGAGACTTACACGACCGTGGTCGCGCAGATCGGCAATCCGACACCCGAGACACCGCCGGTGGCGGACAAGCTGATGAAATTGGTTCGCTACTTCACCTGGTTCACCATGCTCTCCGGCGTCACCGCCATCACCTACGGCGGCGGCCGCTTCGCCTGGGAGAAGTGGAGCGGCGGCGGGCTCGAATCACCGAAGATGGTGGCGGGAGCCATGATCGGCGGCGCGACCGCCACCAGTGCCGGAACGATTATGAATACGGTCATCGGCAGCTGACAGCTGCCGGGGCGCGAACATCCAACGGGTGCACCGGAATATGGTGCACCCGTTGTTTCATTGGGTGACTAGCTCCGGCCGAGCATGGCATTCATCTCATCGATCTCGGTCTGCTGACCGGTCACGATGGCCTGCGCCATGGCCTTGGCTTCGGCATTACCGCCACTTGCCAATTCGGTATTCGACATGGTGATCGCGCCCTTGTGATGCTCGATCATCATCCGCATCCACTGCGTGTCGAATTCCGGGCCGGACAGCTTCTCCAGCGCCGACATCTGATCGGCCGACATCATGCCCGCCATACCCTCATGGCCCATGGTCGCGCTCGGCGCGCCCTTGCCGAAAGCCTGCAGCAGCGTGGTGATCTGCTGCATCTCCGGGGTCTGCGCCTGCTCCACATTCTTTGCGAGCGTGCGCAATTGCTCATTCTGTGAACGGGACGGCACCAGCTTCGCCATCTCCACGGCCTGGGCGTGATGTGGGTACATCATCTGCAGGAAGGTGATATCCGCGGCATTGAAATCCGTGCGTGCGGCGGGCTGGGTGGACATGCCGCCGTGATCCATTCCGGGCATGGAAGAACTACTGCCGGTGGTGCTTTCGTGATTCGTGCCGGACGTGGAGGAATCGTTGTTGCTACAGCCCGCGGCGATCAGGGCGACAGCGGCGGTACCTGCGACAACGGCGATCTTGATACGGCTGATGGTGAACATGGTTGTACTCCTTGGTAATTGCGAATGACCTGAAAATGGGTGCGCGAAAACTCGCGTCCGCGTGGGAGATACGCGGTCGCGGCGGGTCCATCAGATCCACAGAATCGCCAATTCGGCCAAGGAGAGCACCGTCCACGGTGGTGGACGAGCGCGATGCGCGCGCAGTCGCCGCAGTTTCGTCGCGGCGGTTTCGCGGTTTTTCAGCGCGAACCAGCCCAGCAGGGTCAAGCCCAATCCGAGTAGCAGAGCGGTCAGTACGAACAGGCAGCCATGCATTCCGGCGTGCCCATCGCATTCACCACCGGCACAGCCCGGCATGGTCTCCGCATGCGCCGCGCCCATCGAGGCGGTGATCGCGGTACCGGAGCCCATTCGGCTCATATCGTGCGACGAATCGGAACCGCCGCTCATGCCGAAGACCACCGCATGCATGATGGCGACCCCGGCAAGCAGGGTGAACAGGCCGAATGCCCGGGTCAACCGGGTTCCGAGGGCCTGTTGTTCCAACACCCGAGCCATTCTAGTGCGACTCGATTCGACCACTCTGATACCCCCGCCTGGTATCGATCCATGGCGCGCCCGGAATCGCGCTGCCATGAGGATTACTCGCCCGCCCGGTAGCCTGACGCCGTGTCACAGCGCGAACTGGTCATTTTGGGAACAGCCAGTCAAGTACCGACCAAACAGCGCAATCACAATGGGTATCTGCTGCGTTGGGACGGCGAGGGATTGCTCTTCGATCCCGGGGAGGGCACCCAGCGGCAGATGATCCACGCCGGCGTGTCGGCCACCGATCTCACCCGCATCGGCGTCACCCATTTCCACGGTGATCACAGCCTCGGGCTGGCCGGAGTGGTGCAGCGGATCAGCCTCGACAAGGTGCCGCATCCGGTCGACGTCTATTACCCGGCCTCGGGGGAGCAGTACTTCCAGCGGCTGTGCAGCTCCACGGCCTACCACCAGACCGGGGAACTACGGCCGCATCCGATCAGCGCGAACGGTGAACTCGACGCGCTCGGAGCGCCTTTCACACTGCGCACCGCCCGGCTTTCACATCCGGTGGAGGCATTCGGATATCGGCTCACCGAAGCCGACGGCCGGCGCATCGTGCCGGAGCGACTACGCGAGCTCGGACTCTCGGGGCCGATCGTCGGGCGACTACAACACGACGGCGAGGTCGAGATCGACGGCCGCACCATTTATCTGGACGAGGTCAGTGAACCGCGGCGCGGTCAGAGCTTCGCGTTCATCATGGACACCCGCATGTGCGATGGCGTACACGACCTGGCAGCGGGCGTGGACATGCTGGTCATCGAGGCCACCTTCGTCGATGCCGATACGCATCTGGCCACCGAATTCGGGCACCTCACGGCGGGACAGGCGGGCGCGGTCGCGGCGCGCGCCGGCGCTCGGACGCTGGTCCTCACCCACTTCTCCCAGCGCTACCGGTCACTCGACGAGCATTTGGCCGAGGCGCGCAAGGAGTTCGACGGGGAGATCGTCGTCGCCGAGGACCTCATGCGAATTCCGGTGCCGCCCCGTCGCTGAGGCTGGGCTCACCAACCCGTTCATCTCACCAACCCCGTCATCCCACCAACCCCGCCGGAATGACGAGTGCTGTTGCTGTACTAAGTGGCCGGAAGTCGCAGGGGTGCGAAGTCGGCGGGAGCATTTCGATAGGGGAGAGGCCGGGGCATGATGGTTCTCATGGATGCGCACGAGGAACTCATTGCTCTTGCCGACCGCTACTGGGACGCCATGCTGGAGAATGCGCCCAGTGAGGCAACCCTGTTGGGGGACAGGCGATTCGACGATCGGATCGAGGATCTCTCCGAGGCTGCCGAGCAACGGCTGCTGGGCGCTTGGCGGGGTTTGATTGCCGAGGTCGACGCCCTCGATCCGGAGCGGTTGTCCTCCGAGGATTGCATTACCCGAAGCCTGTTGCGCACCGAATTGATATCCGCCGCAGCGCATCTGGAGTGGCGGCCGATGGAGCTGGCCTCCGATCAGATGACGGGCGTGCACGCCGGCATGCTCACCATGGCCCCGCAGCTCAACGCGCCGGAGCCGGAGAACGCGCTGAAACTGGTTCAGCGCTACCGGAAGTTCGGCGAGCTCATGGACCAGGCCGTGCAAAGGTTCCGCGCCGGTCTGGCCGCCGGGCGCACGCCCGCGCGCATCACCATCGAGCGTTCGCTCAATCAGCTCGACGGCTACCTGGCCTCCGATATCGCCGCCGACCCGTTCGCCGTCTTCCCCGGCCCCGCCGACTGGGATGGTGAAAAGGCTTGGCGCGCAGACCTCGCCGAGGTGGTGCGCGAGGTCATTCGCCCCGCCTTCGCCGCCTACCGCAAGGTCCTGGCCGAGGAACTGCTGCCCGCTGCGCGCCCGGACGAGCAGCCCGGATTGTGCTGGCTCGGTGACGACGGTGTGGATATCTACCGCCGCCTACTACGCCACCACACCACACTGCCCGATCTGGGTGCGGACGAGATCCACCAGCTCGGCCTGGACGAATTGGCCGGGCTGCGTACCGAATACGCCGAGATCGGCGAGCGGCTGTTCGGCCTCACCGACCTGAATGAAATCTTCACCCACCTGCGCGAGGACTCCGCGCTGCGCTACGGCGACGGTGAGGAGATCATGGTCGATGCCCGCGCCTGCCTGGCCGCCGCGCAGGCGGCCATGGGCGAGTGGTTCGGTCGCCTCCCCGTCCAGTCCTGCGACATTCTGCCGGTACCGGAGTTCCTCGCCGCCGATGCGCCCGCGGCCTATTACTTCCCGCCCGCCGCGGATGGTTCGCGCCCCGGCGCGTACTACGTCAACCAGCATGATCCCAAGGGCCGCAATAGGTATGAGACCGCCTCGGTGGCCTATCACGAGGCGATTCCCGGCCATCACCTGCAGCTCACCATCGCCAATGAACTTGACCATCTCCCGCGCTTCCAGCGCATGTCGTTCTCCAATACCGCCTTCGTCGAAGGCTGGGCGCTGTACACCGAGCGCCTCGCCGACGAAATGGGTTTGTACCCCGACGATCTCACCCGGATCGGCATGCTCGCCGCCGACTCCTGGCGCTCCTGCCGCCTGGTGGTCGACACGGGTCTGCACGCCAAGGGCTGGACCCGTCAGCAGGCCATCGACTTCATGGTCGCCAATGCTCCGGTGGGCGTGGACGAAATCCGCACCGAAGTGGACCGCTATATCGCCATGCCCGGCCAGGCCGTTGCCTACAAGGTCGGACAACTCGAAATCCGCCGCCAGCGCGCCGCCGCCCAGCAACGCTTGGGAATAGCCTTCGATATCAAGACCTTTCATGATGTGGTGCTGGGCTCCGGCTCCGTAAGCCTGCCCGTGCTACGAGAACTCGCAGGATCTCTCTGACCCTGCGACGGTCGCGAGCCGCCACCGCAGAGGCGGCTCGCGACCCTGGGCCTGTGCCCTAGCCCAGTTGGCCGGGTTTCGGAATAGCCGGGCGGGTTCTGCGTTCGACTCCATTGTTGAGTTGAGCTAATGAAAGGGGTTGCCGGTGACGGCCACCGAATCGGTCTCGAGCATTGGACTGCGTTCTGAACGAGGCCCGGTACTGGCGGCCATTATGCTGGCGACCTCGCTGGTGGCGCTCGACTCGACCGTGATCGCCACCGCCGTGCTGACGATTACCGATCAGCTCGGCGGGTTCTCGCAGTTCCCCTGGCTGTTCAGCATCTACCTGCTGGCGCAGGCGGTGACCGTGCCGATCTACGGCAAGCTCGCCGATATGGTGGGCCGAAAGCCGGTGATGCTCTTCGGAATCGCGGTATTCGCGCTCGGGTCACTGCTGTGCGGGCTCGCCACCAGCATGCTCGGGTTGATCATTTTCCGGGCCGTACAGGGCATCGGCGCGGGCGCGGTCGGGCCGATGGCCATCACCATCGCGGGCGATATCTATACCGTGCAGGAGCGGGCCAAGGTGCAGGCGTACCTGGCCAGTGTCTGGGCGGCCTCCTCGGTACTCGGGCCGCTGCTGGGCGGGGTGTTCTCCGAATACGTCAGCTGGCGCTGGATTTTCCTGGTCAATCTGCCGCTCTCGGCCGTGGCCGCCTGGATGATCCTGCGCGAATTCACCGAAAGCGCACCGCGGCAAAAGCATCGGATCGACTATCTGGGTGCGGGACTGCTCACCCTCGGTGCGGGCGGGCTGATTCTGGCGCTGCTGGAGGGCGGTCAGGCATGGGCCTGGACGTCACCGGCAAGCCTCGGGCTCTTCGCCGGCGGCATAGCGGTGCTCATCGCATTCGGCCTCGTCGAGCGCAAGGCCGCGAATCCGATTCTGCCGCTGTGGGTTTTCACCCGCCGCATCATCGTGGCCAGCAGTCTGGTCTCACTGCTGGTGGGCGCGGTACTGCTCGGACTCACCTCGTACGTGCCGACCTTCGCCCAGGGCGTACTCGGCACCGGAGCCCTGATCGCCGGTCTCACCGTCGGTGCGCTCACCATGGGCTGGCCGCTCTCGGCCTCGCAGGCCGGAAAGGTATACCTGCGCATAGGTTTCCGCGCCACCTCCGTGATCGGCAGTGTGCTCGCCGCGATCGGCGCGGCCACCCTGTTACTGGTGAACGAGGATTCGACCCTGCTACAGGTGGCACTGGGCTGTTTCGTGGTCGGCGCGGGTATGGGCCTGGTGGCCAGCCCGACTCTCATTGCCGCACAGTCCAGTGCCGAATGGTCCGAGCGCGGCGTGGTCACCTCCACCAATATGTTCGCCCGATCACTGGGCAGCGCACTCGGTGTGGCGGTCTTCGGCGCGCTGGTGAATTCCCGCATCGGCAGTACCGATCATCCGGCCCCGCAAGACCTCTCACCCGCCATCCATCTCGTCTTCGTCGGCGTGGCGGCAATGGCGGTGATCATGATCGCGGCGGCCGCCATGATGCCCAGGAATTAGCCCGCAACGGCTGCTCACCGGGCACCCGCGACGGCTCCCGGCCGGTGCGCGCAACGCCCGGGCTACCGCTTCGTCGGCAGGAAACCCGGCCCGATGCGACGCTTCGGCAATGATCCAGCACACTGTAGGTGTGGTTGAGGTCGAGGACGTGTTCAGTCGATTGCGCAGGTATCCGGATGTGGAGGCGGTGAACCTCTACGCGGTCGATGCTGCGGATCGACTGCTGCTCGACGAGGCGGCCGAATCCCTCGCTGCCGCAGGCGATGACCGGGTGGCGGTGATCGACGACGGCTACGGCGCGCTCACCCTGGGCGCGGCCGCCGCGCACGAGCTGCGCGGCCTGCGCGTGCATCAGGATCTGCTCACCGGTGAGCTGGCGCTGGCCAATAATGCCCGCCAGGTCGGCCTCGCGGACCGCTACTCCGCACACGAACTCGGCGAGCGACTGCTCGCGGATGTGCGCGTGGTGCTGTGGCGGCTGCCGCGCGCGCTCTCCGGAATCGCCGAGACCGCCGATGCCATCGCCCGCTACGCCGCACCCGAGGTCCGCGTCTACGCGGGCGGCCGGGACAAGTACCTCACCCCGGCCATGAATGAGGTTCTCGCCGAATCGTTCGGTTCGGTGCAGGCCAGCCGGGGCCGGCAGAAGTCCCGCGTACTCCTCGCCACCGATCCGAAACCGGTTGGCGAACAACGCTTTCCGCTGCGCAATCAACTCGACGACCTGGGCTTGGAAGTGGTCGCGCACGGTGCGGCGTTCTCCGGCTCACGCCTCGATATCGGCACCCGCTTCCTGCTCGACTATCTCAAGCGGATGAAGCCCGATGCCCGCGATGCCATCGATCTCGGTTGCGGCACCGGCATTCTCGCGGTCGCATTGGCCGCGGCGCGCCCCGGCATCCGGGTCACCGCGACCGATCAATCGGCCGCCGCCGTGGCCTCCACTCGCGCGACCGCCGCGGCCAATGCGGTCGCCGACCGCATTACCGTGCTGCGCGATGACGCCATGTCCACGGCCCCCGACAACAGTGCCGACCTGGTCCTCTGCAATCCGCCCTTCCATGTCGGCGCGGCCGTGCACACCGGTTCGGCCATCAAGATGTTCTCCGAGGCGGGTCGCGTACTCCGCCCCGGCGGTGAACTGTGGACGGTTTACAACACCCATCTCAACTATCGCGGTGTCATGGAGCGCCTGGTCGGCAAGACCGAGGTGATGGGCCGCAATCGCAAGTTCACCGTGACGCGTTCGGTGCGCGGTCTGCACACCTGAGACGGCCACCCCCGCGCTACTGAACGACCGACCAGCACAATATGAGGCATGGGACGAATTGATCTTCGTATCTTCACCGAACCTCAGCAGGGCGCGAGCTACGACACCCTGCTGACCGTTGCCAAGGCCAGTGAGGACCTGGGCTACGACGCCTTCTTCCGCTCCGACCACTACCGGGCCATGGGCGACGCCGACGGCCTGCCCGGACCGACCGACGCCTGGATCACCCTCGCCGGCCTGGCCCGCGAGACCAAGCGGATTCGCCTCGGCACCTTGGTCACCGCCGCCACCTTCCGCCTGCCCGGCGTACTCGCCATCCAGGTCGCACAGGTCGACGCCATGTCCGGCGGTCGCGTCGAATTCGGTTTGGGCGCGGGCTGGTACGAGTCCGAGCACACCGCGTACGGCATTCCGTTCCCGGCCGACAAGTTCCCGCGCTACGAGGAGCAGCTGGCCATCATCACCGGACTGTGGGGCACCCCGGCCGGGGAGACCTTCAATTTCGACGGCGAGCACTACACGCTCAGAGACTCACCGGCACTGCCCAAGCCCGCACAGGCGAAGATCCCGGTCGTCATCGGCGGAATGGGTGCCAAGCGCACACCGCGCATCGCCGCCCAGTACGCCGATGAGTTCAATGTGCCGTTCCAGTCGGCCGAGACCTGCGCCGAGCAGTTCGACCGCGTGCGCCGCGCGGCCAAGGACACGGGCCGCGATCCGGAGGAGATCACCTTCTCCAACGCCTTGGTCGCCTGTGTCGGCGCGACCGATGCCGAGGTCGCCCGCCGCGCCGCCGCCATCGGCCGCGAGGTGGACGAATTGAAGGCCAATGGTCTGGCCGGCAGCCCGGAGGAAGTGGTCGACAAGATCGGCCGCTATGCCGAGATCGCCGGAACCAGCCGGGTTTATCTGCAGATTCTCGATCTGAGCGATCTGGATCACCTGGAATTGATCGCCGATCGCGTCATGAGCCGGCTGGGCTGATATCGATCGAGAACCGTCCAACCGGTCGGCATCCAGGGTAAAGCTCGGGTAAAGTCCAGAACGTCCGATCCGTGGCGGTTCGGGAACTTGCCGACGCCACCTCCCGTTGGACAGGTAGAACGAGGCCACGACATTCGTGGGCCGCGACTCCAGAAAGGGAAGCGCCTTGCGCACCACTTCCAACCCGGTCTTCCGGAATCTGTCGCCGCAGCAGAACGGCGGCTACGCCGGCTTCGGCTCGGCCCCCACTGGAGCCGGACCGAACACCCCTCAATACGGTCAGCAGCCCCCGCAGTACGGTCAAACGCAGTATGGTTCGCAGCCGCCGATGTACCCGCCCACCGGCGGATACCAGCAGCAACAGCCCGCGATCCCGACCACGCGGCCCATGACCATCGACGATGTCGTCACCAAGACCGGCATCACGCTGGCCGTGGTCACCGTCGCGGCGATCATCTCGTACGCCATCACCGCGGGCAATCACGCGCTCGCCGGACCGCTCGCCGGCGCCGGTGCGCTCATCGGCTTCGGCCTGGCCATGTTCATCAGCTTCGGTCGTAAGCAGACCAATCCGGCGCTGGTGCTCAGCTACGCGGCCTTCGAAGGTGTGTTCCTCGGCGCGCTGTCGTTCGTGTTCACCAATATCTCGTTCGGTGGTGCGGGCGGTTCCGGGCTGATCGCGCAGGCGGTGCTCGGCACCTTCGGCGTCTTCTTCGGCATGCTCATCGTCTACAAGACGGGTGCGATCCGGGTTACCCCGCGCTTCACCCGCATGCTCGTCGGCGCCATGATCGGCCTGCTGGTGCTCATGGTCGGCAACCTGATCGCGGGCTTCTTCACCCCCGGCGGTTTCGGCCTGCGTGACGGCGGCACGGTTGCCATCATCTTCAGCCTGGTCTGCATCGGCATCGCGGCCTTCAGCTTCCTGCTGGACTTCGACGCCGCCGACCAGATGATTCGCGCCGGCGCGCCCGAAAAGGCCGCGTGGGGTGTGGCATTCGGCCTCACCGTCACCCTGGTCTGGCTGTACGTCGAGATCCTGCGCCTGCTGTCGTACTTCAACAGCAATAACTAGCGCTCGAAACATCAAGGGCGGGTACCGGATTCCGGTGCCCGCCCTTGTCATTGCGGTACATCGGTCATTTCAGCACATCGGTCGCGATGTGATCGACGCCGCAGTCCTCGGCGAGAATTGCTGTGCCCAGGGCATTTTCGGTGCGCAACGGCAAGATCGCCTGATAGGCGGGGGAGCGGTACCAGTCCTGAACCGCCTGGTAGTCGGGGAATTCGATGACCACGGCGATCCCGTTCGCCGGTCCCTCCATGGCAAGCTGATTACCGCCGTGCACGAGGAATTTGCCACCGAACGGAGCCAGTGTCGAATCGATCCGCTCCAGATACTCCACGATCCCGGCGTTGACATCGACGTCGTGCAGATGAGCAATGGCATAACCGGGCATGGTGGGCTCCTCATCGAGTACTGCGTTGGTGCCCTTAAGTTTTCCGCCCGGAGATACTGAAGTCGATTACCTGCCGGGTAATACGAAACGGCCGCCCGACCAAGAAGGTCGGGCGGCCGTCCGGCTGTCCGGGGGGTGGGGGCGAAGCCCCGAGACCTAGCGTCAGCGTCTTCCCTTTCGGGGGTTTGGGGGCGAAGCCCCCGATTTCCCCTCTTCCCAGCTCAAAGCTGGGAGCGTCTCAGCTCAGCTGAGGCGCTCGATGATCATCGCCATGCCCTGACCGCCACCGACACACATGGTCTCCAGGCCGAACTGCTTGTCCTGGGTCTGCAGGTTGTTGATCAGGGTCGCGGTGATGCGGGCACCGGTCATACCGAACGGGTGGCCCAGCGCGATCGCGCCACCGGAGATGTTCAGCTTGTCGTGGTCCATGCCCAGCTCGCGGGCGGAGCCCAGCACCTGCACGGCGAACGCCTCGTTGATCTCGTAGAGGTCGAGATCGTTGATGGTCATGTTCGCGTTGCCCAGCGCCTTGCGCACGGCCTCGATCGGGCCCAGGCCCATGATCTCCGGCGACAGGCCGGAGACGCCGGTGGAGACGACGCGGGCGAGCGGGGTCAGGCCCAGCGCCTTGGCCTTGGTGTCGCTCATGACGACCAGCGCGGCCGCGCCGTCGTTCAGCGGGCAGGCGTTACCGGCGGTGACGGTGCCGTCGGCGCGGAAGACCGGCTTCAGCGTCGAGAGCTTCTCGTAGGTGGTGCCGGCGCGCGGGCCGTCGTCGGTGGTGACGATGGTGCCGTCGGGCAGGGTCACCGGGGTGATCTCCCGCTCGAAGAAGCCGGACTTGATGGCGTCCTCGGCGCGGTTCTGCGAACGCACGGCCCAGTGGTCCTGGTCCTCACGCGAGATGCCGGTGTAGGTGGCGACGTTCTCGGCGGTCTGGCCCATGGCGATGTAGACATCCGGGAGGGTGTCGGTCTCGCGCGGGTCGGTCCAGGTGGCGTTGGACTCGCCGGTGGCCTTGGTGCGGGCCTCGGCATCGGCGAACTTCAGGTTGTGGGTGTCCGGCCAGCCGTCCGCGGTGCCCTTCGGGAAACGCGAAACCGTCTCGACGCCAGCGGAAATGAACACATCGCCCTCGCCGGCCTTGATGGCGTGGAAGGCCATCCGGGTGGTCTGCAGCGAGGAGGAGCAGTAGCGGTTGAGGGTGACACCGGGCAGGTAGTCGTAGCCCAGCTGCACGGCGACCGCGCGGGCCAGGTTGAAACCGGCCTCACCGGCGGGCTGACCGCAGCCCAGCATCAGGTCGTCGATATCGCTCGCGGCCAGGCCGGGCACCTTGTCGAGGGCGGCCTGCACCATCTGGGCGGCCAGGTCGTCCGGACGCATGCCCACGAGCGAACCCTTGCCTGCGCGGCCGATGGGCGAGCGGGCGTACGAAACGATAACGGCCTCAGCCATGAGGACTCCTTTAAGTGCGAGGGGTGAACCACTTCGAATCTACGACGGGTGTGTCGAGCGTCAAACATCCGGTATGCCTGTATCTCAATCACTGAACGGTGAAATATCCCTCACTCGCGGGACACGGCCTGGATGAGAGGGTGGGCCGGCGGACCCGGTGATGGTGGCGGAAGGTCACGCGGGGACGTCGAATTCGCCGTGTTGGGGGATGTTGGCCAGGTCGGTGTACGAGGTCACCACGATGTGTCCGGGGCCGGTGTCCTGGTAGAGGGCGTACTGGATGCTGCCGTAGATGCCCGCGACGACGGTCACCCGGTATTCGCCCGTCGCTCCGGTGTTCACGTTCCGCCAGGCGACGGTGGTGAGGTTTTCACAGAGCGGGGCGGCGCTGTACTCGCCGGGGCCGTAGCCGACGATCGGGTTGGCCTTCACATTGAAGATGGCGCGGCCTCCCCACTGTGGGTCGGTATCGGCCCAGACGCGCACGCTGCCGCCGCAGAGTCCATCCCGAAACATGGTCGGGACCTGGGGGAATTCGACGGTTCGGGCGTGTGCGGGGGCACTGGAAACGATCATGGTCGCGCCGGTCAGACAACCGAGAAGCAGGGCAGCGCGCGCACAGGTCGGCGTCCTCATGGGGCGATGGTAATTTCCCGTAACCGTGAGATCGCCGACGTGCGCGTAAGCCGCCATCTCCTTTCTGCAACGATAAGGGCTATGCGCATTGCTGACTCCGTCGTCGATCTGATCGGCAACACCCCTCTCGTTCGAGTGAACTCCGTGGTGGGCCCGAATTCCGGACTGGTGGCGGCGAAGGTGGAGTACCTGAACCCCGGCGGTAGCTCCAAGGACCGCATCGCCGTCAAGATGATCGACGCCGCCGAGAAGGAAGGGCTGCTGAAGCCCGGCGGCACGATCGTCGAGCCGACCTCCGGCAATACCGGTGTCGGCCTGGCCCTGGTGGCCCAGCAGCGCGGCTACAAGTGCGTATTCGTCTGCCCGGACAAGGTTTCCGAGGACAAGCGCAATGTGCTGCGCGCCTACGGCGCCGAGGTCGTGGTCTGCCCGACCGCCGTCGCGCCGGAGGATCCGGACAGCTACTACAACGTCTCCGATCGTCTGGTCCGCGAGATCGACGGTGCCTGGAAGCCGAACCAGTACGCCAATCCCGGTGGCCCGGAATCGCATTACGAGACCACCGGCCCGGAGATCTGGCGCGATACCGACGGCAAGGTCACGCACTTCGTGGCGGGCGTCGGCACCGGCGGCACCATCACCGGCACCGGCCGCTACCTGAAGGAAGTCTCCGGCGGCAAGGTCCAGGTCATCGGCGCGGATCCGGAAGGCTCGGTGTACTCCGGCGGCACCGGTCGCCCGTACCTGGTCGAGGGTGTCGGTGAGGACTTCTGGCCCAGCGCCTACGACCCGACCATCCCGGACGAGATCATCGCGGTCTCCGATGCCGACTCCTTCGAGATGACCCGTCGCCTCGCCCGCGAGGAGGGCCTGCTGGTCGGTGGCTCCTGCGGTATGGCCATGGTCGCCGCGCTCAAGATCGCCGAACGCGACCCGGACGCCGTCGTGGTCGTGCTGCTGCCGGACGGTGGCCGCGGCTACCTGTCCAAGATCTTCAACGATCAGTGGATGAGCTCCTACGGCTTCCTGCGCTCGCGCCTGAACGGCTCCACCGCCGAGGTGCATGTGGGAGATGTGTTGCGCGGCAAGTCCGGTGAACTGCCGGACCTCGTGCACACGCATCCGCAGGAGACCGTGCGCGATGCCATCGAGATCCTGCGGGAGTACGGCGTCTCGCAGATGCCGGTTGTCGGCGCCGAACCGCCGATCATGGCGGGCGAGGTCGCGGGCAGCGTCACCGAGCGCGATCTGCTCTCGGACGTGTTCGAAGGCCGCGCCAAACTCACCGATTCGGTCGCACAGCATATGAGCCCGGCCTTCCCGCTCATCGGCTCCGGCGAGCCGGTCTCGGCCGCAACCAAACTGCTCGAGCACACCGATGCGCTGATGGTCGTCGACGACGGCAAGCCCGTAGGCGTCATCACCCGCCACGACCTCCTCGGCTTCCTCAGCGACGGCGTGCTGGCCTGAGGGGCCGCGCCTGAATCTCGTCGGCGACGGCATGCTGGCCTGAGGGACAGCGTCTGCCCCTCGTCGGCGACGGCGTGCTCCCATGAAGGGCCGCGTCCGACCCCTCGTCATCCCGGCATGCTTTTGGCCGGGATCCACCCCCCGCAGCACATTTGCTGAATGTGTGGATCCCGGCCAAAAACGCGCCGGGATGACGAGGGTCGGTCGAATTACTTACGTGTGATTTGTGGCCTGGCCCTTGGTGATTCGGTTCTGCATCGGAAGTCGCAGCTACTCCGCGGGCGAGGTAACTGGTGCGTTACTGTCCGTTCATGGGTGGCGAGCAGGATCGGCTCGTATGAACTTCAGGCAGGCGCTCACCTGGGTGGCACTGGCGGGCGCGGTGCTTGCCGGTGCGACGCTGCTCGATCGGGTCGGGTTTCCGGCCCCGCAGATGATGTTGGCCATCGTGGTGGGCGCGGCGCTGGCCCTGACCGGGCACCTGCCGAAACCACTTCCGGTGCAGGTGAATCTGGGCGTGCAGGGGATGCTCGGTGTGGTGATGGGCAGCTATCTACAGGTGTCGCTGCTGACCTCGATCGGCTGGGACCTGCTGCCGGTGGCGGCGGTCACCGTGGCCACCATTCTTCTGAGTATCGGTGTGGCGCTGATCTTCTCGCGCGTGATGAAGGTGGATATCCCGACCTCGACGCTGGGCATGCTGGCCGGTGGTTCGGCCGCTGTGGTCGCCGCAGCCGATGAGCTCGATGCCGATCCGCGCCCGGTGGCCTTCATGCAATATCTGCGCGTGGCATTGGTAGCGCTGAGCGCACCCGCGATCGCCGCCCTCCTCGACGATGAAGAGGGAATCGCCTACAGCACAGCGACTCTCGGCGGTTCGGTAACCGATCCCGCGCTCCCGTACTGGATGATCGTCGGCCGCGGCGATCAGGTGGCAGGAGTCTCGACCGCGATCGTATTGTGCGTGTTGGGGATTTGGGTGGGCCGCCGAATCGGCCTGCCCAATGCCGCCCTGCTGGGTCCGATGTTGCTGACTGCATTGCTCACCGCCGCCGGCATCAGCCACGGCTACGCGCCCACACACCTGTTCAAGGATCTGCTGTTCGTGCTCATCGGGTTCGATGTGGGCACCCGCTTCACCCGCAAGGTGGTGCGCGAGATGGCCCGCATGATTCCCGCCATGACGGCCGCCGTCCTCGCACTGTCGGTGCTCGTGGCCGGATTGGCAATGAGCCTGGCGTATTTCGTCGATCTCGAGCTGTCCGACCTGTACCTGGCCACCACCCCCGGCGGTATCAACGCCGTACTCGCCACCGCGGACAATATGAATGCCAACCTGCCGCTCATCACCGGCGTGCAGACCATCCGGCTGCTGCTCATGATGCTCATGCTCCCGCTGCTCATGCGGGCGCTGCGCCGTTTCCGGGTGCCGCAGCCGGTGGTCGCCTAGTCACCTCCCGAAGCCGAAATCGCGGAACCACCAGACCGCGGCCAGCGCCCAGGCCAGGACGAAGCTGGTGAATACCAGCCCGCCGAGCAGCGGAAGCAGCCAGTTCGGGGTGTTCTTCAAGCGCTGTCCGCGTGGACATCTCAACTCAGCTTCTTATTGTCCGCGATACCTCCGGAGAGGATCTCGGCGGTCATCGGCATATGTTCGGCCGCGGCCGCCAGCCTGTCGAAAACCATTCCGTCCCAGGCGGTCTGCGAGTCGATGGCCTGGAAGAGCATGGAGACATGCGGTTTCAGCTCATCGGCGAGGCATCGGCGGGCAGCTCGGGTATCACCGAGTTGATGAGCTGCCCGAACGAGGACCGGGCGGAACAGGCGGGTAGTACGGCCGGCGCCGCCGCGGCCGACAAGCCGATCATGCTTCGGGACAATCGTTTACGCTGCATCGGTAAGGCTCCGTCGTAGTCCGCGGCCTCCACCACCGCAGCGCAGGCGTCGCGGTCCAGTCGCCCGGCGGCGGCCTCGGCGGACAGGTGAGCCGCCGCTTCGCTCGGTTTGTGTGCCACCCGCTCCGGACGCGCCATCCCCGCCAAATCCGCTGCCGCATAGGTCAATTGCGCCACATGGCCCGAATGTCCCAGCAGATAGCGGCCTTTCGGATCCACCACCACCGCCATGGCGGTGCACAGCCGATCCCGGTCCTGCGGCCGGATGACGGTCGGCAGTCCCGGTTCGGCGTCCATCACGGCGGTGAGCAGGTCGGGCTGGTCGAGTACGCCCCACAGCTGCTCGGGATCGGTGGCGAAGGCCGCGACCAGGTCCGGGTCCAGGTGTCCGCCCGCGCGGCGGCGCAATTCGGTGACCACGTCCCGCCGATCGCGGGTGCCGGCGGCCAATACCGCCTGTTCGGCCAGGTGCAGGATGCGCCCGGCCAGCGACAGCTCGTCCCCGCGCAGCCGATCGGGGGCGCCGAGCCCCTCCTAGCGCTCCTTGACCTCGGTGAGTGCGACCACCGCCGCCTCGGGCAATCCGAGGCGTGGTCCCAGGGCCCTGCTGACCTCACAGACGGATCGGACGGCCGCGGGGCACCCTCCGGGCGCTTCGGTAACGAATCGGTCTCGTAACGCCGCCTGGGACCCCGGCATCCAGTCGCCGAATCGGCTCATCTGATCGCGGAAAACGGTCGGGTCGCCCGGATCGAGGGTGTGGTACGCCCGTTGAAACGCGAGGTCATCGGCATATGAGTCGGCATTCTCGCTGGCCCTGCTGGTGCAGCCGACCGCGCCGAGTAGCGCGGCGTGGAACACCACGCGGCGGTCGGTCTCGTCCAGGCCGAGTTTTTCGGCTATCGCGGTGGCGATCAGGCAGACTGCCAGGCCTTTTTCGAATGGCATTCCGGTGGCCAGGTCCGTGGTGAGGGACAGCGCCGCCAGCACCTCGGTGACCCGAATCGATGCCATGTATCGACGGTAGTGCCCAGGTCGCGCCGGTCGCAGGGCGTTTCGTGATAGGTGCGGCGCGATTTACGTGATCGGCGCCGTGATTGGTCCGTGATCGGCGGTTGCTGACAGCTCGCTAAGGGCGTGCGAAACGCCGAAAAAACGGCAAATCCGGGTATATCGCAAATGCGGGGCTAAATTTATCTGTGATCTAGAACACTTACTCGTTTGAATTGAATCACCAGGTCATTGCTTGTATTAATGCAGGTACTTGGGGTGCCGAGCGAGCTAGTTCATCTTCTGTTCAAATTTGGTTCAGGCTGTGTTAACCAAGCGCAATCAAGCTGTGACCTTGTTGGAAACAGACCACAAGTCTGGTTGATGCAAGGAGAAGTCGACACACATGCGGAACGTGAAAACGCCAGCGGTGCGATGAGGCCCCGCGGCCCGAAATGGCCGTCACGTACTTCGCAAGTCTCCTGAGCCTCGAGTTTCCCTGGCCCACAACGGGTTTCACAACAGCAACGCGAACCAGCTCCAGCGCACGGTGCCCGTCGAGAGACGCCCACCTTATTCAGCGCTGCCTTCTTCCAAGCCTGCGAGCCCAGAAACCGAATAGGAATCCAAATTCGCCATGCCTACGAATGCCATGACTGCTCTGCGTGACCCTGCTAGACGTAGCAAGGTGGTTGCCGCCGCCCGTACGGCCGGTGCCGCCGCCCTTGCTCTCGGAGTCTTCGGCTCCATTATCACCGCCGCCGGGACCGCCTCCGGTGATGTGCATCCGGTCGCTCTGCAGCAGACCCTCGCCGCTGCCGCTCCGGCCGTGGTCGCGCCCGCCGCTCCGGCCGTGGTCGCTCCCGCCGCTCCTGCCGTGGTCGCTCCCGCCAACGAGCAGCCCGCGCCGGCCGCCGCCGTGCCCGCGCCGATGCCTGCCCCCGAGCCGGCTCCGGTCGCGCCGCCCGCGCCGTCCTACCCGGACAACCTCGATGGCTGGATCCGTCAGGCGCTGGACATCATGTCCGCCCACGGCATCCCCGGCAGCTACGACGGCATCCTCCGTAACGTGCTGCGCGAATCCAGTGGCGACCCGCAGGCGATCAACCTGTACGACTCGAATGCGGCCATGGGCATCCCGTCCAAGGGCCTGCTCCAGGTGATCGACCCCACCTTCAACGCGTACCACGTCGAAGGCACCCCTGCCGACGTCTGGGATCCGGTCGCGAACATCGTGGCCGCCTGCAACTACGCCGCTGATCGCTACGGCTCGATGGACAACGTCAACAGCGCGTACTGAGGCACGCCCGCTGACTCCCGTCGGTGTGTGACAAGTCGATACGATCCCGTCAGAGCCCTCCCGGAGCACACGCTCCGGGAGGGTTTCGGCTTTCGGTCGTGAGTGTCCGGAAAATCACAGGCACCCGATTCGGCAACTTTTTCGCAAACTGACGGATCTCATGATCGGCAGCGGGTATACACGCCCTTGGAGCAAAGTTCCGGCACTCGGCCGGAACGGATAGCGAAGGGACGGGGTATGCACACCTCGAGTTTGGCTATCGATATCCAGCAGGGCCTTTCGGACGCGTGGAGCTCCGTAGCCACGTTCGTTCCGAAGTTCGCGGGCTTCCTGGCCATCCTGATCGTCGGCTGGCTGGTCGCCAAGATCGTCGCCCGGCTGGTGACCCGAATTCTGCATCAGGTCGGCTTCGACCGGTTGGTCGAGCGCGGCGGCATCAAGGACATGCTGGCACGCAGCAGCTACGACGCGGTCGGCATCATCGCCAAATTGGCTTACTACGCAATCCTTTTGATCACACTGCAGCTGGGATTCGGTGTGTTCGGGCCGAATCCGATCAGCACCATGCTGGATGGCATCGTCTCCTGGCTGCCCAGGCTGGCGGTCGCCATCGTCATCATCTGTGTCGCGGGCGCCATCGCACGCGTGGTGATGGACATGATCGCGAATATGCTCAGCGGACTGTCCTACGGCCGCATGATGGGTCGCATCGCGGCCGTATTCATTTGGGGCGTAGGCATTATCGCGGCGCTGAACCAGATCGGGGTGGCGACCTCGGTCACCATGCCGATCCTCATCACGGTGCTCGCGGTCATCGGCGGTGTGCTGGTGGTCGGCGTCGGTGGCGGCCTGATCCGTCCGATGCAGCAGCGCTGGGAAGGCTGGCTCGAAACCATCGAAGGTGAGATGCCGGAGGTGAAGGGTCACGCCGAAGCGTTCCAGCGCGGTCGCGAGGACGCTGCCCGCCAACACGAGGAGCAGCAGCAGCGGACGATGCAGGCTCAGCAGCAGGCCATGATGGGCAATCAGCGGCCCATGAGCGGCCAGCAGATGCCGCCCGGTAAATGGGCCGAACAAGCCATCGGCTCACCGGGATACAACCCGCAGGATTACGGTCAGCGCGGTTACGGGCAGGCTCCGGGACCGCAGGGACCGCAGCCCGGGCAGTCCGGCCAGATGCCCGATCGTGGCGGTCAACCCGGAATGCTTTAGATCTCTCCTACGAATCGAAGCGGCCCATGTACATCGAGTACGTGGGCCGCTTCGTTGTTCGGAGGTGTCACTCGCCGCGGGCGAGGGCGCAGACCGCGGCAAGGCGCAGGTGCACCCATTCGGCGCACTGCCAATCCTCGGAGTCGTACGGGGCCTGCAGGCCGGTTTCGCGCAGGTCTTCCAGCAGGCCGCGGGCGTATCCGGCGAGCAGCACGCTCACCGGGACGACGCTGGAATTCTCCACGCCCACTTCGAGAATGTCGCGAATGGCGGCGGCATGCTGATCCACCTGCGCGGCCACACCCGGAAACTCATGCATGGCTTCGACGGCCGGAGCTCCGTGTGTGCGCTGCAGGCGGTTCAAGGTCTTACGCGCCGAGACGACGAGCAATGCGGAGCCGGGCAAAAACACCTGGTCATGCTAGCTGTCGGCGCCCAGGTACGGGAGCGGCTGTGAGATATCGCGCACTC
Source organism: Nocardia sp. SYP-A9097 (assembly GCF_009649815.1). Lineage (GTDB taxonomy): Bacteria > Actinomycetota > Actinomycetes > Mycobacteriales > Mycobacteriaceae > Nocardia. Next base: position 106,695 of record NZ_WJIC01000002.1, on the reverse strand, counting down.
GCCGGCTGCGTCAGCGGAACGCTTTGGATCCCGTGAGCGCCTCGCCGAGGACCAGTTGGTGCACCTCCGCGGTGCCTTCATAGGTGAGTACCGATTCCAGGTTGTTGGCGTGCCGCAGCACCGGGTACTCGAGGCTGATTCCATTGGCGCCGAGGATGGTTCGGCATTCGCGTGCGATGGCGATGGCCTCGCGGGTGCTGTTCAGTTTGCCCGCGCTGATCTGTTCGCCGCGCAGCTCGCCGCGATCCTTCAAGCGCCCGAGGTGCAGTGCCAGCAGCTGTCCCTTGCCGAGTTCGACGGCCATATCCGCCAGCTTGGCCTGGGTGAGCTGGTAGGCGGCGAGGGGCTTGTCGAAGACCTGCCGGGTGCGGGCGTAATCGATTGCGGCGGAGAGGCAATCGCGTGCCGCGCCGAGTGCGCCGAAGATGATGCCGAAGCGGGCCTCGGACAGGCAGCCCAGCGGTGCGGCCAGACCGCGCGCCTCCGGCAGCATGGCATCGGCGGGCAGGCGCACCCCGTCGAACGCGAGCTCCGCGGTAATGGAGGCGCGCAGCGAAAGCTTGCGGTGGATCTCGTTCGCGCTGAATCCCGGTGTGTCCGTTGGCACTACGAATCCGCGAATGGTGTCCCGTTCGCCTTCACGCGACTGTGCCCACACCACCGCCACATCCGACACGGACCCATTGGTGATCCACATCTTGGATCCATCCAGGATCCAGTCGTCCCCGTCTCGCCTTGCGCGCGTACGCATTCCACCCGGATTGGACCCGAAATCCGGCTCGGTCAATCCGAAGCAGCCCAGCAGCTGTCCCGCCGCCATCCCCGGCAGCCACCGCTGCTTCTGCTCCTCCGACCCGTACTTGTGAATCGCCGTCATAGCGAGCGACCCCTGCACCGAAACCATGCTCCGCACACCGGAATCCACTGCCTCGAGCTCCATACACGCGAGCCCGTACGCGGTCCCGGAAGTCCCCGCGCACCCGTACCCCTCGAGATGCATCCCCAACAGCCCGAGCTTCCCGAGCTCCGGTGCCAACTCCCGAGCCGGAAACGTCCCCGCCTCGAACCAATCCGCGATATGCGGCCGCAACCGCTCCGCCGCGAAATCCCGCACGGTATCCCGAATAGCCCGCTCCTCGGCACTGAGCAGGGAATCGATGGCGAACAACTCGTCTACGGTGACCATGTCCTGAGCTTAGGACTCTCACCAGTCCCGAGTGGCGATCAGCTCCTCGTGATCCGCATCGGCGAACCCGTACGCCTCGGCGATGAACAGGAAGTCCGCCGCGATCGACTCGCGGGCCACAGTCTCGATTTCGCTACCCGCGTGGTGGAACACCTGCTCCAGTTCGTTGAATTCCTCGGTGGCCGAGTGGGTGAGTGCGTACAGCGCGGCCAGGTCGGCGGGCTGCTCCGTTTCGATGCGCTCACTCAGCCGGAGGAGGATCTCCGTGCCCAGATCCAGCGCGTGGTCGGGGAAATAGTCGTCGCGGTACAGGTCCGCCAGAAAACGGTGGGCCGTGACCTTCGCACTACCGATGGACATCATTTCTCCACGTTCGCTTGTCGATGAGGCAGTTGGATTCTGGCGCATTTGCCGCTGCGGTGGGATGTCCGATATTCGCGGGGTGCCGGAGGTATGCCCCCGGAGCTGGGCAGTCCGAGACACGTCCTTAGGCTGTTCGCATGAGCGATCAGCTGGGTTTCTCCACACGGGCCGTGCACGCCGGGTTCGATCCGGACCCTCAGACCGGTGCGGTGAACGTGCCGATCTACGCGAGCTCGACCTTCGCCCAGGACGGTGTCGGCGGGATGCGCGGCGGATACGAGTACGCGCGCACCGGTAATCCGACCCGTACCGCGTTGGAGGCGAATCTCGCGGCGCTGGAATCGGGTACGTACGGGCGGGCCTTCTCCTCGGGGATGGCGGCCACGGACTGTGCGTTGCGGGCGAATCTGCGCCCCGGCGATCACCTGGTCATTCCGGATGACGCGTACGGCGGCACCTTCCGGCTGATCGACAAGGTGTTCACGCAGTGGGGCATCGAGTACTCGGTGGCGCATGTGAACGATCCGGACGCGGTGGCCGCGGCCATGCGGCCGAACACCAAGCTGGTGTGGATCGAGACCCCCACCAATCCGCTGCTGAATATCGGCGATATCTCGGCGCTGGCCGGGGTGGCACACGCCGGTGGCGCGAAACTGGTGGTGGACAACACCTTCGCCTCCCCGTACCTGCAGCAGCCGCTGCTGCTCGGCGCGGATATCGTGCTGCACTCGACCACCAAATACCTCGGCGGTCACTCCGATGTCGTCGGTGGCGCGCTCATCACCAATGATCAGGAACTCGACACCAAATTCGCGTTCCTGCAGAACGGTGCCGGCGCGGTGCCCGGTCCGATGGACGCGTTCCTCACCATGCGCGGCATCAAGACCCTGGCCCTGCGGATGGACCGGCATTGCGACAATGCCGAGACCATCGCCGAATTCCTCACCAATCACCCGAAGATCGCGCAGGTCATCTACCCCGGCCTGCCCGAACACCCGGGTCACACCGTCGCGCAGAAGCAGATGCGCCGCTTCGGCGGCATGATCTCGGTGCGCGTGCACGGCGGTAAGGAAGCGGCCCTGGACTTCTGCGCCCGCACCAAGCTTTTCACCCTCGCCGAATCCCTCGGCGGCGTGGAATCGCTCATCGAGCACCCCGGCGCCATGACCCACGCCTCCACCGCCGGTTCCGCCCTCGAGGTCCCCGCCGACCTGGTCCGCCTCTCGGTCGGCATCGAAGACATCAGTGACCTGCTGGCCGACATCGAGCAGGCCCTCAGCTGACAGTTTCAACGAAGAACGAAGCGCCGCATCGGATTCCGGTGCGGCGCTTTCGTTTTTACGGAACGTGACAACTGATTTCGCAAGATCCGGGTAACTCCCGGGGTACCCCCAAAATCGGTGTCGCGCACAACCGCCGGTACGCGTCCCCAACGGTCAACGGCTCCCAGCCGTGCGCCAAAGTTTCGGGGAGGCGGAACAGCTTAGCTGTGGTACGGCTCCGCGCTGACCAGTGTCACCTTCATGGTGTTGCCGTTGGGCAGCATGTATTCGCGGGTCTCGCCGACCTTGGCGTTGATGAGTGCGCCGCCCAGCGGGGAGGCGGGGGAGTAGGTCTCCAGGTTGTCGCCATTGAGGCCCTCTTCGCGGGTGGCGATGAGGAAGGTTTCGGTATCGTTCTCGTCGCCGTCGTAGTAGACCTTGACGACGGAGCCGGGCAGTGCGACGCCGGACTTGGTCGGTGCGACGCCCACCTTGGCGTTGTTCAGGAGTTCCTGCAGCTGGCGAATCCGCGCCTCCTGCTGGCCCTGCTCCTCGCGAGCCGCGTGGTAGCCGCCGTTCTCCTTGAGATCGCCCTCTTCGCGGCGCTCATTGATTTCGGCCGCGATGACCGGACGGTTGGCAATGAGGACGCCGAGTTCGCTCGTGAGCCTCTCGTGCGACTCCGGGGTCAGCCAGGTCACGTTCGTCTCAGTCATCTCGATCACTCCCTAGTAGTTGTCCCCGACGCGTGCCGGGATTTCCCTGAACTCCGTCGTGCACGCCCACGCTGGGGTAGGCATGACAACAGCGGACAGCCAGAGCCATCCTGGGGGAGGTTCCCGACAGCGCCGGCCGTCAATGCAGCAAACACGGCTCCGAACCCCGGAACCGTGTGTTGGACTATTTTAGCACGATTCGCAAAGATGCAGGTAGAGGCATCAAAGCGGGTTGCGTACCGGACTTTTCACCCGGCGCGCAGATAGGCCGGCACATCATCGCTGCAGGCGTAGACATTGCCCGCCCCGGCGCGCCCGGTGGTTTTGATGGTGGTGGTGAGGCGCACGGTGCCGCTGTCGGAGGCCGGAACCAGCACTTCGCGGCGGCCGACCTCCTCGCTGTCCGCGGTCATGGCGCGAACAATGCAAACGACCGGCGTATCCGGATCCTTGCGCGTCACCTTGAAGTCCACCTCGACGGTGGAGTCGTCGACGACGGTGTATCCGATTCGATCCGGCTCGATGTCCTTGGGGCCGTACTGCTTATAGCCCACATAGGCGACGCCGAGACCGGCGATTATGACCACCGCGCTGATCGCGTACATCATCCAGCGGGGTGTCTTGCGGCGCGCCGCGCCATACCGCCCGGCCGGTCTTTCGCTCATGACAGGCCCCTCCCGGGGGGTAGGTCGGAACAAACGATGGTCGGATGGAACTATAGGGAATGGAGATCGGACACCCCCTGCCTGGACCTGGCGGAGAGCGATGAGGTGAAAAAGTGATCGGTGAGGTGAACGAGAAGTGAGTGGTCTTCGCCTCATGGCGGTACACGCGCACCCCGACGACGAATCCAGCAAGGGTGCGGCGACCACCGCGCGCTATGCGGCCGAGGGCAATGACGTCCTGGTCGTCACCCTGACCGGTGGCGAACGTGGTGACATCCTCAATCCCGCCATGGATACGCCCGGCATCAAGAACAACATCTCCGAGGTACGCAAGCAGGAGATGGCCGCCGCCGCCGACGTGCTCGGCGTCGAGCAGTTGTGGCTGGGTTTCGTGGATTCCGGCCTGCCGGAAGGGGATCCGCTGCCGCCGCTGCCCGAGGGCAGTTTCGCGCTGGTGCCCCTGGAGGAGGCCACCGAGGCGCTGGTGCGCGTGGTGCGGAAATTCAAGCCGCACGTCATGACGACCTACGACGAGATGGGTGGCTACCCGCACCCGGATCACATTATGTGCCACCAGGTTTCGGTCGCGGCCTACGAAGCGGCCGGCGATCCCGAGCGGTTCCCCGATGCGGGCGAGCCGTGGACGCCGTTGAAGCTCTACTACAACCACGGTTTCAGCCTGGCCCGGCTGGAGATCTTCGCCGACGAGTACGAGCGGCGCGGTGAACCCTTCCCCATGCAGGAGTGGATGGACCGCATGCGCGGTTACGCCCGCGATCGCGGTGACATCATGGGCCGGGTCACCACCCAGATCGAATGCGCCAAGTACTTCCCGCAGCGTGATGACGCGCTGCGCGCGCACGCCACCCAGATCGATCCGAACGGCGCGTTCTTCGCCATCTCGATCGAATTGCAGCAGAAGCTGTGGCCGACCGAGGAATTCGAGCTCGCGAAGACCCGAGTGCGCACCGCCATCCCGGAGACCGATCTGTTCGCGGGGATCGACGATGCCGACACCGAGGCTGTTGAAAATGAGGACGCCGACCGATGATGCTCACCCTGCTCGCCCAGGCCCAGAACACGCCCACCGGACCGGAGTTCGGTAAGGCGTCCCCGCTGGGCCTGGTGATCGTGCTGGTGCTGCTGGTCGGCACGGTGCTGCTCGTGGTGAGCATGAACCGGCACCTGAAGAACCTGCCCGCCACCTTCTCCCCGGAGCATCCGGAACCGGATCAGGAGGCGGACGAGGGCACCGAGCGGAGCGTCATCAAGCAGGAGGAGGACGCTCCGAAACCGGAGAATTCCACCAGCTGAGCCCGGTGGTGATCGGCGGGCCGCCTCGGTGGGTGCGCGGCTCGTAGGATGGGCGGTATGCCCATTGAGCCGGTTCGGATAGCCGGGGCGCTGGTTGATGTCGCGGTTCCGGCGCATCAGCGAATGGCAGGGGTCGGTATGGCCGGATTCTGCGGGCGCGCTGGGACTTCCATCGATATGCGGGTGGTGCCGTATCCGGATTTGACGGTGTTCATCGATTTCGGGGATGTGCTGCTCGTCGATGAGGCCGGTGGGGTGCGGCAAAGGGGGAGTGGGGTTGTCGGGCTCGCGCCGGGGAGTGTGCGCGGGTCGGGGCGGGCGATCGATGTGTTGCAGATTCGGTTGTCACCGGTGGTCGCGCATGCGGTGCTGGGGGCTACGGCCGAGTTGAGTGGGACCGTGGTGGGGCTCGATGAGCTGTGGGGGCGTGAGGCGGGGCGGATTCGGGAGCGTATGCGTGCCGCGTCGTGGGATGAGCGATTCGCTGTCGCGGAGGCAGTGTTGCTGCGCCGGATGGCGGCGGGGCGGGCGGTCGATCCGGAGGTGGCTCGGGCCTGGAATCGAATCGTGGTGAGCCGGGGGCAGATTCGGGTCGAGCGGCTGGCGGCCGAGATCGGGTGGAGTCGTAAGCGGTTGTGGTCGCGATTCCGGGGGCAGATCGGGTTGACGCCGAAACAGGCGGCGCAATTGGTTCGATTCGATTGTGCGGCACACGATCTCGCTTCGGGAGAGAGCGCGGCCATGGTGTCGGCGGGGAACGGTTATGCCGATCAATCGCATCTGCATCGTGATGCCAAAGCCTTCGCGGGATTGACGCCGACCGCCCTCGCGGTCGCGCCCTGGCTGGCTGTCGACCCCATCGCCTGGGCGCGCTGACGGGAACATTCTTCCAATACATTCGCCGACCTCCCGATGATGCTGAGCGTCAGGTCAGACGCGATCGAGGAGGAATGACATGAACGACGCCACCGAACGCCCACCGCGCGGGATCCGGCTACTGCATGCGCTGCAAAAGGATCCGGACTGGCCGAGTATCACGGCCGAGGAATTGGCTGTAGTAAGCGTCAAGGCGAATCGTAAGGCGGGATCGCGCCTGCTCCGGGTGGTCACCGGGTTTCCCGATCGCGGCGCCACCATCGCCTGGCAGGAGGTGACGCTGCCCGATCGGGTGGTCGGGGTTCGGGTGTATCGCCCGTCCTCCGGTGGCGACGCCGCGCTGCCGCTCGTGCTGCATGTGCACGGTGGCGGGTTCGTCGGTACCGCGTCGCAATGTGATTGGGGGAACAGTCATCTCGCCGCGCGGTTGCCCGCGGTTGTCGTCTCGGTCGAACATCGTCTGCTCACCGAGGACACCGCGCTGGCGGATGCGTTGGATGACGCCTGGGATGTGTTGCGGCACTTGGTAAGTCATGCCGCGGAGTGGGGTATCGATCCGGCACGTATCGTGGTCGCGGGGGAGAGCACCGGTGGGTTGATCGCCGCGCTGGCCGCGATTCGGGCCAAAGCCTCCGGTCTGCGGCTGCGGGCACAGGTATTGGTCAACCCCGCCGCCGATCTGACCGCGACCATGCACGACTACCCGTCGATGGCCAAGTACGCCGACAGCCCGACCTTGAATACACCGAGATTGCAGCTGTTCCACCGGCTTGCGGTGCCACCGGGCACGGATCCCCGCACGGTTTCACCCCTGTACGCCGACGACCTGAGCGACCTGGCCCCAGCGCTCGTGGTGGTGCCCACCCTCGACCCGCTGGCCGACCAGGGCCGCCGCTATGCCGAACGACTGCTCGAATCAGGCACGCCCGCAAGACTTTCCGAGCATCCCGGCGCGACGCACGCGTTCATCACCATGCCCGGACTGGTGCCGCAGGCCAAGGCGGCGCGCGCGGAGATCACCGAATTCCTCCGCAATCGCCTCACCGAACCGCAATCGGCCCAAGGGATTACGACAAAGGCGCGGGTGCGATGACCACCGAACATCTCTCCTCGGAGCTGCGCCACCGGCGCGGCGACTACGGGCTCGACGGGGACTTCTCGGTGGTTTCGGCCCGCGTGCAAGGGGTGATCCTGGCGGTGCTGGTCGCCGCGCTCCTCGCGTTCACGGTGCGCGAGATCGCGGTCGGTGCCTTCCTCGGCGCGGTGATCGGCGGCGTGATCGCGCTCGGATTGTCGCTGTTCGTGGGCACGTATGTGCGCACCAGCCGGACCGGAAAATTCGAGGTGTGGGCGCGGATTCTCACCGATCTGCGACTGCGCGGCGATGAACAGGTGCTCGATCTCGGCTGCGGTCGCGGCGCACTACTGCTGATGGCCGCGGAGCTACTGCCGCGCGGGCGTGCGGTCGGCATCGATCTGTGGCAGGCCGACCAGACCGGCAACAGTCCCGAGGTCACGCTGCGCAATGCGGAACTTGAAGGGGTGGCCGATCGAATCGTGGTGGAGACCGGGGACATTACGCGATTACCGTTCGCGGACAACAGTTTCGACCTGATCATCAGCAATGTCGTACTGCACAATATCTCCACCGCGGCCGGTCGCCTGGCCGCGGTCGACGAAGCCGTGCGGGTACTGCGCCCCGGCGGCCGGATCGCCATCGCCGATCTGTTGCACACCGGAAAATACCGTGCCCGCCTGCGCGAACTCGGAATGACCGGCGTGCACCGCCGCAATCTCGGCCGGCGGATGTGGTGGGGTGCGCCCTTCTTCCCCACCCGGCTCGTCACCGCGAGCCGGAAAACCACCGCCGCAAGCGAGTCGATGCCGACTTCTCGGGTTGCCGGGGCTTGATCCGATCGAGCCAGTCGGGCAACGGTTCTCGCGCGGCCACCCACGCCGGCGGTACGCCGCCCGCACCGCCACCGGTGTGGGCGGCCACGATTCCACCGACAATCGCGGCGGTGGTATCGGTATCCCCGCCCGCACCCACACAGGTGGCGATCGCGGCCCGGTAGTCGTCGAGATAGGTTGCCGCGACCCAGATTGTGAACGGCACGGTGTCCTGCGCGGTCACCCGAATTCCGGTGCCGAGCTCCTGCGCGACCTGCTCGACGGGTGCTCCGAGCAGTGCGCGGGCCCGGTGAATCAGCCGCGCGGTATCCCCGCCGCCGACCCGTTCGAGCACGGCGGTAATGAATTCCGCCGGCGCGGGCCGGATTCCGGTGATCCGAGCCTGCCCCGCGGTGGCGGCCGCGACCGCGATCGCGACAGCGCCGACGACCCCTTCGCGATGCCAATGCGTCACCTGCGCGGACCGAACCGCTTCGGCGACAACCCTTTCCGTATCCCCGGCATAGAACGCGCCCAGCGGTGCGACCCGCATGGCCGCACCATTGCCACACGATCCCTGTCGATCGAAAGCGGCCGCGGTTACCTCCCGCCAGGGCACACCACGGCGGATCCGCCCCAGCGTGTCCACGGTCATGAACCCGTAGTCGCGGCGACTGTCGAATCGCTCGGCGAAGGCCGCGGCCAGCCGATCCTGCTCGATTCCGCCGTGTTCGAGCAGTTCCCCGACCACCGTGCACGCCATCTCGGTGTCATCGGTCCATTCCCACCGGCCAACCGGGAGATCGCCGGCCGCCAATTCGGCGAGCGGCCGCCGCAGAATCGGAAATTCGGCCCCCACCGCGTCTCCGACGGAAAGGCCGGCCAATGAATCAAACATCAGGTCGATATTCATCGCATCCGATAGTAGCCGCGGTCAGATGTCGTTGAGCTGCAGGATCATTCCGCGCATAGTGGCATAGCGGGCGAGATTGGTGACGGCGTCCGCGGCGGTGCGCCGACCGATTTCGGAGTTGAGTGCGCTCTGCAGGGCGGCCATATCGTCCCAGTCCAGGATGGCAACCAGGTAGTAGGGTGCGCCGATCACCGGTGTCGCGTCATGACTGACCGTGTAGCGGCGTAATTCGGGCAGTTCGTTCGCCAGCGGAATGTGAATGTCTCGATAGTGGCGTTCGAATGCGTCTATGTCCGTTGGGGTTTCGTACATGATCACGAATCGCGCCAGGTGATCGGTGCCCGGAGTTGTGCTCATCGGTCTCAACCTTTCGAAGAATGCTCTGTTGACCAGGTAGACCTCGGCGACCCCGGAAAGGGATCGGTGTGATTACCGGACCGCGATGAATGTGATCGACTCGAGTACTTGACTCGGGTGTGAGTCGGGTCTCATACTTCGACTGATCAGTTAGTTAGTTGTAGTTCGAGTGGATCTGAAGGAAGCACCTCAGCCGCCGTCGCGAAGGCGTGACATGAACGGTGCAGTAACTTGGCAGGGTGGCAAAGCAGATGAGGCAGCGGAAAGAAACCAAGGATCGCCGTAATGAGATCCTCACCGCCACACTCGAATTGATCACCGAGGACGGGATCGATCGCCTGCGCGCCCTCGATATCGCCGAGGCACTGGGTATCAGCACCGCCTTGATCTTCTATCACTTCAAGACACTCGAGAATGTGGTCGTCAGTGCCTTCGAGTTGGCGGCCGAACATGATCTGGTCAATCTCGACGCGGTATTGGAACGCACGGACGGCTCGGTGGAGAACCGGTTGCGCGCGGTCCTGAACGAATACGGTCCCACCGGTCGCGCGGTGGGCTGGCGATTGTGGATCGAGACCTGGTCGGCGTGCCTGCGTCAGCCCGCGCTGCGCGAGGTCACCCATCGCCTCGATATGCGCTGGCGTGAGGTCGTCATCGAACTCATTGCCGAGGGTGTCGAATGCGGTGACTTCCGTGCCGATGATCCGCGCGGTGCGACCTGGCGTTTGACGGCAATGCTGGACGGGTTCGCGGTCCAGCTGGTCGCCCTCGATGGCGCGGTGTCGCGCGACGATGTGGCCGCCTGGGTGGATCGGGCGATTCGCACCGAATTGCAACTCTGATCCGCCGTCGCCGGGTGCTGCCCGGCGGCTTGACCGTGGGAGATAGCCCGCGGCACCGGTAAATACAAAGCAACACTTGACGTGGCCGGTATCACTCTCTCATGCTGACTGAGCAATCAGTAAGTAACTGGCCCAGAGCGTAGGAGCCTTCCAATGTCTTTGACCCTTCCGAACGCGATCGGCTCGGCCGACGCCGGCCGCAGCGACGACTCGTTCTTCGAGGCGACCTGGCGCGATACCGAAAGCGCCGCGACGGGATACCTGGTCATCGACCGCCTGGTCCGCGGCATCTCCAGCGGCGGCCTGCGGATGCGCGCCGGCTGCACCCTCAATGAGGTGCGCGGCCTGGCCCGGGGGATGACCCTGAAAGAGGCCATCCACTTCGAGGCCGACGCCAAGTACGTGCCGCTGGGCGGAGCGAAGGGCGGCATCGACTTCGATCCGTACCACCCCGACGCCGATCAGGTGCTGCGCCGCTACCTCGCGGCAATGGCCCCGCTCATCGAGCAGCGCTGGACCATGGGCGAGGACTTCGGCGTCCGGCAGGACGCGGTCGATGCCGCGCTCGACGATCTCGGGCTGACCAGTTCCGTGCAGGCCGCGCATCGCGTGGTCGGCGATCCGGCCGAATCCGCGGCCCGGATGAAGACCGCGTTCAGCGCGGTCGTCGATGGCGTGAAGCTCGACGAGCTGGTCGGCGGCTACGGCGTCGCCGAAGCCGCGCTGGCCGCCATGGAGCGAAAAGGTATGGACCCCAAGCAGACTCGCGCCTTGGTGCAGGGCTTCGGCTCCATGGGCGGGGCCACCGCCCGCTACCTCGCGCAGGCCGGTGTGCGCATTGTCGGCATCGCCGATGTGCACGGCGTCGTCGCCAACCCGGACGGCCTCGACGTGGAGACGCTGCTGCTGACCCGCGACGCGACCGGCGGCGTGGATCGCGGCAAGCTCGCGTGCGGCGATGTGCAATTGCCGTCCGAAGCGTGGCTCACCGTCGAGGCCGAGGTGCTGATCCCGGCCGCGACCTCGTACTGCATCAATGACGCCAATCAGGACCAGGTGCGGGCCCGGCTCATTGTCGAGGCCGCCAATATGCCGATCACCCCCAGCGCCGAGGCCGAGCTCCAGCGGCGCGGCGTCGTGGTCTCGCCGGACTTCCTCGCCAACTCCGCGACCAATGCCTGGTGGTGGTGGGTGTTCTTCGGCGATATCGACGGCAGCGCCGAGCAGTCCTTCGACAAGATCAGCACCCGCATGCGGACGCTGAGCACGCAGATGTTCGACCACGCCGACGCGCAGGGCGTCAGCACCCGGGCCGCCGCCTTCGCGCTGGCCTCGGACAAGCTCGCCGACCTGTCCACTCGGTTCCCGACCTACTGATCTCGGCCCCCCACGACCAGGAGTTATTCGATATGGCAACGCTCGCCGCGCCTCCGGCCGATACCGACCTGCGGGTCTTCACCGACCCTGCCTCGGTCGCGGTCGTCGGGGCCACCTCGGACCCAGCGAAATGGGGATACTGGCTGGCCAAGGGGGCGTTGTCCGGCCGTCACCGCCGCGAGGTGTATCTGGTGAACCGGTCCGGTGCGGAGATCCTCGGCGAGGCGAGCCACACCGGACTGGGGGAGCTGCCCGCAACACCCGAACTCGTCGCACTGTGTGTGCCGTCGCAGCATGTCGGTGCGGTGGTGGACGAGGCGCTGGCGCTCGGTGCGCGCGGTTTCCTCGGCATCACCGCGGCTGTGCCCGAGGAGCGGGAAATCGCCGATCGGATTCGGGCGGCCGGGGCGCGACTGGTGGGGATGAACAGTCTGGGCCTCTACGACAGCAGCGCCGAATTGCATTTGGCCTGGGGCAATTTCACGCCCGGACCGATCGCGGTGGTCTCGCAGAGCGGTCAGGTCGGTTCGGAGATCTCCCTGCTGGCGGCCCGCGCCGGACTGGGTGTCTCCCGGTTCGTCTCGATCGGGAACCAGACGGACCTGCGCGCCGCCGAACTACTCGACGATCTCATCGATGACGACGCCACCCGCGTGGTCGCGCTCTACCTCGAATCCTTCACGGGCGGTGCGGAAGTGGTGGCGGCGCTGAGCCGGCTGCGGCAGGCCGGAAAACACACGATCGTGCTCACCGTCGGCGCGAGCGCGGCCAGTTCGCGACTGGCCCGGTCACATACCGGATCGCTCACCTCGAGTCTGGATGTCGTGGATGCGGCCATGCGGGTCGCCGGCGCGGTGCGCGTCGCCACCCCGGCCGAACTGGTCGACCTCGCACGCCTGCTGCTCTCGGCGGGTCTGCCCGGCGGTGGCCGGGTCGCCGTGGTGGGTGACAGCGGCGGTCAGACCGGTATCGCCGCGGATGTGGTCGCCGCGGCCGGGCTCACCGTGCCGGAGTTCTCGGTCGACCTGAAAGCTGTACTCGAACAACGTCTTCCCAGCGGCGCCGCCAACAGCAACCCGGTCGATCTGGCCGGTGGACCCGGCGACCCGGCTCGGGCCGGTGATCTCGGGCCGGCAGCGCGAGTCGATCGCCCAGGCGGTCGAGGGTGCGCTGGGTCGCGGTGCGCGGCTGGCCGCCGGTGGCACCTACGCCATTGCCGAGCGCGGGCATTTCCTGCGGCCCACAATCCTGGCGGACGTCGACCGGAGTGATCCGGTCGCGCGGGACGAGATCTTCGGCCCGGTATTGGTCGTCCTCGCCCATGAGGGGGATGAGGACGCTATCGCGGCCGCGAACGACAGCGAGTACGGCCTCGCCGGTGCGGTCTGGTCGGCCGACCGGGACCGTGCGCTGTCGGTCGCGGCCCGCATGGACACCGGCCAGGTCGATATCAACGGTGCCGCCTTCAATCCGCTCGCCCCCTTCGGCGGCTGGAAGAACTCGGGGCTGGGTCGTGAACTCGGCCATATCGGCATCGAGGAGTTCACCGAATTGACCTCTGTCCAACTGTGATCGGGCCGCTCCGATCCCCACTCGTGCACACCAGAAACGTAAATCCAGAAAGGCCCACCATGACCACCACCCCGTTCGAAGCCTGGCCGCTCACCACCGAGCAGCGCGAAATCGTCAAGCTCTGCCGTGATTTCGCGGAGAAGGAGATTCGCCCGCGCGGCCGCGAGGTCGACGAGGCCGATGTGGTCACTCCCGTCGATATCTTCGCCAAGGCCGCGCAGGTAGGTATCACCGACTTCATGATCGCCGAGGAGTTCGGCGTCGGCGGCATGACCGACGTGTTCACCCAGTGCCTGGTCCAGGAGGAGCTGTGCTTCGGTGATCCGGGTATCGGAAACCTGGTGTGCTCCAACGGTTTCTTCTCCGATCCGCTGATGGCGCTGGGCACCGCGGAGCAGAAGGAGAAGTGGCTGCGCCCGCTCACTGGCACCACTCCGGTGATGACCGCGCTCGCCACCACCGAACCCGGTTCAGGCTCGGACGCCGCCTCGATCATCACCACCGCCACCAAGGTGGACGGCGGCTACCGCATCAACGGCCAGAAGGCGTGGATCTCCAATGCCGGTGCGGCCGAACAGTATGTGGTGTTCGCCAAGACCGATCGCAACGAGCGCTCCAAGGGTGTCACCGCGCTCCTGTTCACCAAGGACACACCGGGATTCAGCTGGGGTGAGCCGATGAAGAAGATGGGTCAGCGCGCCATTGTCTGCCGCGAGCTGTTCTTCGACGATATGTTCGTCCCCGACGAGAACAGGCTCGGCGACGAAGGCCAGGGCTTCTACGGTCTGATGGAGACCTTCGACATCTCCCGCATCGTGCTCGGCGCCGCAGCGGTCGGTTCGGCCCGCGCCGCCTACGAGTACGCCCTCGACTACGCCCGCAATCGCAAGCAGTTCGGCAAGCCGATCATCGAACACCAGGCCGTGGCATTCCGCCTGGCGGACATGGCAACTCGCATCGAGGCCGCGCGCCTGCTGGTCCACCACGCCGCCCGTTCCATCGACGCCGGCGTGAACACCACCGGCCTGGCCGCCATGGCCAAACTGACCGCCTCCGAGACGGCCATGTTCGTCACCCACGCCGCGTCCAAACCCTCGGCGGCTGGGGCTACTCCCGCGAATTCCCGGTCGAGCAGTGGATGCGCGACGTCAAACTGGAGGAGATCGAGGAAGGCACCTCGGACATCATGCGCCTGGTGATCTCCCGCAACCTCGCCTGACCACGCCCGGCGGCGGGCACGATCGCCCGCCGCCGGTCCGGTCCGAGTGAAACCGACTCCGCCGCAGGGCAATTCAGGATTATTCGAAAACCTCGTCCAGATTGCCTGCGGTGAGCACTCGCGCGGCCCAAATCCGCAGCTGCGCTGAATCTGCGCCCTGCACGGTGGCGGTGGTCGCTGCCGTCAGCCGTCCGAACTTCAAGGTCAATTGTTCGAGCACGGTCTCGGCCCGTCCCATGGCTTCCCCTTCAGCGCGTCCTCTGGCTTCGCCGTGGGCTTCCCCTTCAGCGCGAAGTCGATCCGCAGTTGTCACAATGACCTCCTTGCCGTGGGGTCCGAGTCGGTCGCCGGGATGTTCACCAGCCATGGGCGGGCAACCTACTGTCAGATCACCTGCGACACGCAGGTTTTCACGTTTTCAATTGGATGGGCTGCGTGAATCGGCCGTTGGCGACTTCGTTGAATCGACGGTCCGGGGTGCTGGCGCTCCTGTTCGAGGCGGGCGGCTATTGCTCGGACGGTTCGGCTTTCGCCGGTCCGGGTGTGTGATCGGGTGGGTTGCTCGTCGCCGAGTCCGGCGGCGAGGAGGAGCACGAGCGCCGCTCCTACGACGAGTCCGATCACGAACGGTGTCAAGGTGGACATGGGATGGCCCCCTAGTCGGTGAAATGTGTTGGTGAGTAATCGATTCAGGAACTATTCGGCAATGTGCGGGTGCGCCTGGCTCGCTGGCTATGGGGACACTTCGCACACCTGTGCACCGGCTCGCACGGCCAACAGTCCGAGTAGGCAGGTGCGGGGGACGCGCATCCCGGATAGGTGTCCGGCTGCCGTCATGACCAGATGTGCTCGCGCACGGCGACATTCGTCGAGCAGGTCCAGGTAGGCGGGCGGCACGGTCGCGTCCGGCGCGTACTCGCGGAAGATCGCGGCCAGCTCGAATCCGAGTTCGCGTGCGGCGGACGCGAGTCGGCCCTCCCACAAGGCGGTTTCGTCGCCGAGTAGCTCGAGGCGGAGATATCCGTAGGCCAGTGGAAGTGTGACGCCGCACGGCGGCGCGGGTTGCTGCTCCATCAGAGACGCTCCCCAATAGGGTTGGGATCGCGGTGTCGCGCGAGCCCGAAGTCGTTTCAGTTCAAGGAATTTCGATGCGAAATGCTGAAATCGCTTATCCGGCAGAGCATTGAGTGCTCGTCATCGCGGTGCCACGGTTTCCGGGCACTGACGGTTGTCGTGATGCATGTATCGAATCAGTTCTAATCCTGCTTCTGTAACTGTTACAGAAGCAGTTTCGGAAATCAAGGTCCGGTTGCAGGCTTGCGGCGTATCGTTCCGATGACGAGAGGAGTAGCGCGTTGGTGCCCGAGTCACCCGTTGTGGCGAGCTGGGAGCTGACGTTGCGGTTGCGTCAGCGCCGCGCGCAGTTGGGGATCGACGTCAAGACGATCGTCAAGGAAGTCGGCCTATCCCGCAGTTACTGGGTTCTGATCGAAGGGGATCGTCGAATCCCCGCCGTGGACAAGTTGCGAGCGCTGATCCAGCTTTTCGAATTCGATGCGGACGAGGCCGCTGAACTTCTCGCGCTTCGGGAGGTGGCGCGCGGACGGGGCTGGTGGACAGGATATTCCGCGCTGTTCGGCCCGGAACTGCTGCGCTGGTACGGGCTGGAGTACGGCGCTCAGCGCATCAGGACATATGAGAGTGTCCTCATCCCAGGACTCCTACAGAGTGAGGAATACGTTCGGGCACTGATGGTGACCGGGATCGCGACGGTGCTTCCGGTCCAGGTTGAGCAGCGTGTCGAAGTACGGATGCGGCGGCAGCATCGACTCGAAGGCGATGAGCCCCTGCACTTGTCGGCGGTGATCGGTGAAGCGTCACTTGTGCAGCAGATCGGTGGGCCCACTGTCCAGATTCGGCAACTCCAGCATCTCGCCGACACTATCGAAGGCCATCCCGACACCATCGATGTGCGGCTCATGCCCTTCACTGCGACCGAGCGGTCCATATTCAGTGGGGCGACGTTTCACCTGCTCGACTTCGCCAACCCGCGGCTGCCAACCATCGCGTGGCACGAATCCACGGTCGTAGGTGAGGTTTTGGAGGACAAGGGCAATGAGACTCGGGTCCGTGATCTGGGTGTCATTCACGATAGGGCGATGTCGCAGGCCATGGGGCGTGAGGCGACCTTGGACCGAATCAGGGCGATCGCCCTTGGGATACAGTCGACGCTATGAGCGCCCCGGATCTGCCGAGAATCAGGGGATGGTTCAAATCCTCTTGGTCGTCGGAAACCCAAACATGCGTGGAGGTCCGGCTCGGCGATGAGGTCGTGACCGTCCGCGACAGCAAGTTCATCGGCTCCGCTGAATATCAGCCGGTTGTCTCCGTGGCTGCCGGACAGTGGCCGGCTCTGCTCGAGTTGGCGGGGCGGCGGGTGTCCGGTGAGGTTGCCGATTCGGTGGCGATTGCTGTGGGTGACGATGGCGGTGCGGTGATCTCCGGGCAGGGTGTGTCGTTGGTTTATGACCGCGGTGAGTGGGATGCGTTCGTAAAGGGTGTTGTGGCGGGCGAATTCGCCTTCGGATAGTCGGATGACGTTGTCGGGCCTGTGATGCCGGCGTGGGTTAGCCCGATGTATGCCCCCTTGTGAGGACCCCGGATTTGGGGGCATTCACACGATGGCGGTGGGCGCCTTCCATGTCATACGTTGAAGGTCAGCGTGATATGCGAATCCGGTTCCGGGAGAATGCTTTCGGACCGCCGAGCTGGAGGTGTTGGCCGATCATGACACGAACAGGCTGTGCCGCTCCCCGTCGGCGGGGTATGTGGGCCAGGGCGAACACATTCCGCATTGTGGCGGTGCTGGGTAGCGCGGCGATAGCGCTCACGGGTTGCGCCACCAACTCGACGGACAGTGCATCGACTCCGGGCGGGAGCACTTCGGTGACGGCGGGCGTGTCCACGACTGTCCCCGCGGGTGCGGGCGTAACCACGACGGTCCGGGCGGACGGTGGAACTGTCGCGCCGGAACCTACTTCCGGCACCGAATCCGCCGCACCGACGTCCGGCGCCACCACCGTATCGCCGGTGGATGCCCCGGCGGGCGGCTCGTGGGATCCCTGCTCGCTGCCCGAATCCGAGCTCACCGCAGCGGGATTGAGCACCAGCACCGCGGCGCGGGTATCGGGTTCGAAGTTCCCGGCCTGCAAATGGCAGTCCGCCGATCAGACCTTCGAACTGATTATTGTGGCCTCGGGTGACTCGATGGATACGGTCCTCGCGCCCGGCACCTACACCGACCTGCGGCGCACCGAGTACTACGGTCGCCAGCTGGCGCTGTTCCGGGCGGCAGCCGACACCCACAAACTCGGCTGCCTCATCGTCACCCCGGCGAGCTTCGGCAGCATCGTCTTCACCGTCCGCAATACCCGGGTCCAAACCGATTACGGCGATCCCTGTGGCGACGCCCAGCGAGTCGGCGCGAAACTCTTCAAGTCGCTACCCTGACCCGCACCGCTGCCGAGGTTGAATCCCGCACCGCCACAGCCTGATCGTGAGTTAGGACACCTAAGGTTTAAGCCGATACGCTCCGGACTCATGAGAGTTTTCATCGTGGCTTGGCTCGCCTATGCCACGGTTCTGCTGAGTAGCAGTCGTGATCTGTTCTCCCGGATTGTCTTCGAGGAGGGGGACGCGGCGACTGTCTCGATCCAGGTGCTCGCGGCGAAGCATTTCGAGCTTCTCGTGGGCAACTATTCCCGGGTCGGGTTTCATCATCCCGGGCCCGCGTTCGTATACGTGCAGGCGTTCGGCGAATGGCTCTTCTACGATGTGCTGCATTTGGTGCCGGCACCCTGGAATGGGCAGGCGGTCGCCATTCTGCTGCTCAATGCCGCGATGGTGGCTCTGGCACTGAGCATCGTCCACGACTGGTATCCGTCCTGGACGCTCACTGCCGGGATCGGCGGTGCGAGTTTGCTGTTCCTCACCGTGTATCGCGAACTGCTCAGCGCACTTTGGTTTCCCTACGTGTATTTCGCGCCGTTCCTCGTCCTGCTGGTCGCGGTGTCCTCGGTGGTGGCCGGGCGCACCGAACACCTTTGGGTGGTAGCGCTCGCCGGCGGGTTGCTCATCCACGGGCACGCGGAATTCCTGTTTTTCGTGCCACTGCTGGGCGGGGCGGCGCTATACCTCGTATGGCGACGCCGACTGGAGGTCGCCAGGAAAGACTGGTGGCTGTTCGGCGGAATCGCCGCGGTGTTCGCCTCGACAATCGTGCTCGACGCGATCGTGCATTTCCCCGGCGAACTCGTGAAGTACGTCAGCTACGGCGGCGGGCACGGGATCCATATGCCGTGGACGGCAGCGTGGTACACGGTGCAGTTCTGGGGGCCGAACCACGGGCTCGGCATTGTCATCTTCATCGCGCTCTTCGCCCTCGTCGCGCTGGTGGCGCGCGGAGAGAAATTCTTGGAGACCGGTCTGGCGGTCTGCGCGGCGATCGTGCCACTGATGTCGATCTACGCGATGATCGGCATCGATCAGATCGACGAGGCATACATCGGCTACTTCTCATATGCGGTGCCGTTGTTCATGTTCGCCCTTCTTCTGGCCGGCGTCACCCAGCGGGTCCGGCGGCTGGAATTCGCCGGCGCCGACCGGTTGAAATTCGCCGGCGTCGGCCTGCTCGTCATCGGGATCGTGGTGAGTGGGTTGACGCACTCGCTGGCCAATAAGCGCTCCGAAATGGCCGGCGTTCCCACTACTTTGGACGCAATGGCAAGGGCCGCCGGAAGCCGGCCGATCGTCCTGGAGAGCCGCCCGCACGAAGCCTGGGCCGAAGTGGTTCCCCTCGTACTGAGCGGAGCCCGCGCCGGTATTCGAGTCTGCGCCGACGACGCCACCCGAATGGAACTACTGGTAACCGCCGCATTCGTCTGCACCCCAACCGAATTGGCCACCGGCGTCCATTTCGCGGTGACGAGAAAGGCCGCCGGCGCCCCCGTCGGTCAGGTCATCGGCGAGGTAGGCCACGGGGTCGGCAGCCAGGGGAGTTGGGTGACAACGCTGGGCTGACCGATCACGCCCCCACGCTTGATCATTCGCGGAGCTTGACCTTGATCAGTGCGGAGATACCAGCATGCGTGCATCGATCGCATTTTCACGAGCTTGCCGGAACGCCCGTTCGGATGTCGTGCTGCAGGTGCGGCACTGTGACGGGGTCGTCGAGGACCGCTCGGCGTGCGAGTTCGATTGCGCCGGTGAGGATTGCGTCCGATCCGAGGATGCCGCGGGTGATCAGGACGAGTCCGGCTGGCACGGTCGCGGCGCGGCCGGCTATCCGCTCGGTGATGGCCGGCTCGAGCCATGGGAACCAGTCCGCGAAGACCCCGCCCAGGACGATCTCGTCGATATCCAGCATGGCGGCGATGGCGAGCGCGGCTGTGCCCAGCGCTGCGCCGGCCTCGTGAACAGCGTTGCGGGCCTGCGGGTTTCGATCCTGTAGGGCACGCAGCAGCTCGGCCAGCGCGATCGTGCGGCCATGATCGCGCAGGCTGTCGGCGAGGCCGGCTCGGGTCAATACCCGGTCGGGTCCGGCATAGAGCACCAGGCAGCCGCGCGCGCCGCATTCACACGCCGGTCCGTCGGCGCCGACCGGAAGGTGCCCGGGCTCACCGGCTATGCCACGTCCGCCGGTATGTAAGGCGTGGTTCAGGATCAGCCCGCCGCCGATGCCGGTACCGGCCGCGATGTAGCACATGGCGCGGCTTCGGTTGGGCCGCATGCCGTATTCGGCCAGCGCGCCGGCGTTGGCGTCATTGACGATATCGATCGGACAGCCGAGGCCGGGCAGCCGCGCCGCGAGCAGCGCGCCCAGCTGTACCGGGCGCTTCCACCCGAAATTCGTTGCCGCCAATACGGTCCGGGAGTCGTCATCGGCCACCGCGCCCGGCATTGCGACGAGCACCCGCGCCAGTTCCGTGCGCGGTAGCGCGCGGATCCGGTCCTCGGCGCGGCAGATCTCGGCGGCGACGGCATCGGCCACAGATACCGGCACACCGGTGGTGAATTGGTATGGGCGCGAGTCCATCCAGACGGGTGTGCCGTCGAGCCCACTGACCGCTGTCCGCAACTGTTCGTGTCCGATCTGGACGGCGATGGTCAATGCTCGGCGCGGCGCGAGCCGCAACGGTTTGCGGGGCCGGCCCGGTCCGTTCGCATCACCCGATGAGCGGTCCTCGGTCACCAGTCCGCGCATGATGAGCTTGCCGACGGCCGCACTGACCGTGGAGTGCGAGAGCCCGGTTCCGGTGGCGATCTCGGTGCGAGCGCACGGACCCTGCGTCGCGATATGGGTCAGCACGAGACCCAGATTGCGGCGGTGTACGAGACCGGGCTGGTTCGGGCTACCCGCACCGGGTGGCCGCGGCGACGGCCGATTTATTTCGATCATTGACTCGCGCTTCTCGAAATTGCGAACCTGCGCTCACTCACGAATGAATCGAGGATGACTTGCGTTCCCAACCAGTTCGGCGTCGCACTGTGTTGTTCGGTGCCGCGGCATTGGCGGCGGCGGGCGTATTCGCGCCCGCGCGCGCCTTGGCCGCACCCGCCGCGCCCATCGTCCGTACCGGCTCCGGACCGGTGCGGGGCCTGCGCCGCGATACCGGATGCGCCTATCTCGGAATCCCTTTCGCGCAACCACCGGTCGGTGACCTGCGGTTCGCCGCACCGGTACCGGCCACACCGTGGGGCGAGGTACGCGACTGCACCGCTTACGGGCCGACCGCACAGCGCAAACAGCTCACCACGGTGACGACCATTCCCGAGCCGGTCATCCCGGGCGACAACGTCCTGAACCTCAACGTCTTCACCCCCGATCCGTCCGGGGGCGCGAAACTGCCTGTGCTGGTGTGGATTCACGGTGGCGGCTTCACCGCGGGCTGCAATGCCAGCCCCTGGTACGACGGGGCCGCGTTCAATCGTGACGGTGTGGTGCTGGTGTCCATCGGCTACCGGCTCGGTGTCGAAGGATTCATGCATCTGGACGACGCGCCGGAGAATCGTGGTGTGCTGGACTGGATCGCGGGTCTGCAGTGGGTGCGGGACAATATCGCCGCGTTCGGCGGCGATCCGAATCAGGTCACCATCGCGGGTCAGTCCGCGGGTGGCGGTGCGGTCTGGGCCCTGCTCGGCACGCCCTCCGCGCGCGGATTGTTCCGGGCCGGAATCAGCGTCTCCGGTGCGGTGAATCAGCCCAACGATCGCGCGACCGCCCTGAGCATCGCCGCGGATTTCACCCAGCGCACCGGCCGACCGGCCACCGCGGCCGCACTTCGGGATGTCTCCGATGACGAGATGCAGCAATTGCAGGACAAAGCGAATCAGGACGGAGCGGGCCTGCTGACGCATCCGTCGCTGATGACCTTCGCGCCTTACGTGGACGGCACGCTGATCCCGGAATCCAGCACGCAGATGGGCGGTGGCCCGGACATTCCGCTGATGATGGGCTTTACCAAGCATGAGATGAACGCCGTGGTCGACATGCTGCCGATTCCCGCTGCCGCCACCGGCCCGGCGCTGCTGGCGACCGGACTGGATCTGCCCACCGTGGCCGCGTATCACGCTGCCTATCCGGGATTGTCCGATAGCGAGTTGTTCGGTCAGGTGCTCAGTGACCGGGTGCTGCGCGCCGGGGCGTATCGGGTCGCCGAGGCGCGGGCGAGCAGGGGCCTGCCCACCTGGTTCTACGAATTCGGCTGGGGTGACCCGAGTTCGCAGTATCACGGCCAGTCCGTGCACTGCAGTGATCTGCCGTTCTCCTTCGATTTGCTGCACGCGGAGGGGGTCGACCGTTTGAACGGCACCGGGCAGCCGCCGCAGCAGTTGGCCGATGCCATGCACGGCGCGTGGGTTTCGTTCGTGCGCAATGGCGATCCGGGCGCGAACTGGCCGCGGTACAACCTCGCGGAGCGGCCGACCATGATGTGGTCCGCCGAGTCGCGCGTCGTCTCGGACCCGTTCGCCGCGCAGCGCCCGGTCTGGACCCGGTAGCCGCGGGTGTCGCGGCTGAAATCCGACTGATACCAAGCTCTTTCGATCCTGTCCTACGACCGCGGTGATCTCATGGTCACCGCGGTTCGCCGCGTGGGCGGGTGCTGGCACCGACAGATCGGCAGTTGATAACGCAATGGTAACGGTACCTACCGAACGCTCGGTAGTTTGACGATACTCGTCACGAACAGCGCACCGATGCGGATTGCCGCGGAACCAGGAGTGGGACGAGCCATGACAGATCGGGATTCCGAGCGGGCGGCAGTGGTCGAACGCGCACTGTCCGCCCTCGACCTGGACGCACGCTGCCTATTGGTGGCCGGACAGGACATGTGGACCCTGCCCGCCCTCGCGGAGATCGGCCTCGACTCCCTGGTCATGTCCGACGGGCCGATCGGAGTGCGCGGAGTCCGCTGGAGTCCGGAGGACCCGTCCATCGCGCTGCCCAGCCCGACAGCGCTGGCCGCCGGCTGGGATCCGGCGCTCGCGCGCCGCGCCGGGCAACTGCTCGCCCAGGAAGCCCGGCGCAAGGGCGTGCACGTGGTACTCGGGCCCACGCTCAATCTGCATCGGACACCGTTGGGCGGCAGGCACTTCGAGTGCTACTCCGAGGATCCGCTGCTGGCCGGCGAGATCGGCGCTGCGGTAGTCACCGGTGTGCAGGAGGGCGGGGTCGCGGCCACGCCGAAACACTTCGTGGCCAATGACTCCGAGACCGAACGCTTCTCGGTCGATGTGCGGGTATCGCAGCGGGCGCTGCGGGAGTTGTATCTGACTCCATTCGAGACGGTCGTGCGCAAGGCCGAGCCCTGGGTGCTGATGGCGGCCTACAACGGCGTCAACGGCACCACCATGACCCAGCACGGCGAATTGCAGAACGACATCCTGCGCGGCGAATGGGGTTTCGACGGCGCGATCGTCTCCGATTGGCTGGCCGCTCGGGATACCGCCGGTGCGGCCACCGGTGGCCTCGATATCGCGATGCCCGGACCGTTCGCCGTATTCGGGCAGGCACTGGCCGACGCGGTCCGAGCGGGCACGGTACCCGAGGACACGGTCGCGGAGATGGCCCGCAATGTGCTCCGGCTCGCAGCCCGGGTCGGAGCCCTGGCGGGCGCCGAACCGGCCGTCGCGGCGGCGGATCTGCCGCCGGTGATCGACGGCGAAGCACTGGCCCGCGAAATCGCTCAGCGCTCTATCGTGTTGCTGCGCAACGAGAACAATGTGCTGCCGCTGGCGCCGGTGCACCGGATCGCGCTCATCGGGCACGCCGCCGACCATGCTCGCGTCCTGGGCGGCGGTAGCGCACAGGTCTTCCCGCCGCATATCGTGTCGCCGCTGGACGGATTGCGGTCGGCACTGGGTGCGCAGACCGAGCTGGTGTACGCGGTCGGCGCGGACCCCCGCGTCAAGATCCCGCCCGCCGCAACCGGTTTCGAGCTGCGGGTGCAACTGCTCGGCGAGGACGACCGTGTGCTCGGTGACCATCCGCTGCCGGAGGCGGCACTGGAGTGGATCGGTGACTACCCGGATGGTGTCACGCCGGCAGAGCTGCGCGCCATTGTCATCAGCGGCACTTTCACACCGAAGACGACCGGAGTGCACACCCTGACGGTTTCGGGCGTCGGTGAATTCCGGTTGGACGTTGCCGGGCAGGTGCGCTTCGACGACACCATTGCCGCCAAGGATGATCCCACGGCGTTCCTGAACCCTCCGGAAGTGCTGGTCGAGGTGAAACTTGAAGCGGGACAACGGATATCGATCGAACTGCGGCACGCGATGGTGTCCGAATTGCCGCTGCCGTTCGCCAAACTCGGTCTCGGGCACCGGGAACCGGATATCGATCCGGAGGCTTTGATCGCGGAGGCCGTCGCCGCGGCTGCCTCGGCCGATGTCGCCATCGTCGTGGTCGCCACCACCGCCGAGGTGGAGAGCGAAGGCTTCGACCGCACCTCGCTGGCCCTGCCCGGACGTCAGGACGAACTCGTCGCACGGGTGATCGCCGCCAACCCCCGCACCATCGTGGTCGTGAATACCGGCTCACCGGTGCACATGCCGTGGGCATCCGATGCCGCGGCGATCCTTTTGACCTGGTTCCCCGGGCAGGAGGGTGGGGCCGCGCTCGCCGACGTCCTACTCGGCCACGCCGAACCCGGCGGGCGATTGCCCACCACTTGGCCTGTGCACCTTGATGATTCGCCGGTCTCGAATGTCACCCCCACCGACGGCACTCTGGTCTACACGGAGGACGCCCACATCGGATACCGGGCCTGGCAACGACTTTCGGCCGAGCCCGCCTACTGGTTCGGGCACGGCCTCGGCTACACCACCTGGGAGTACGAGTCCGCGGAGTTCACCGCGACCCCGGAGGGTGCGGACCTCGGCACGCTGACGGTTCGCATTCGCAATAGCGGCGAGCGCGCCGGCCGCGAGACCATCCAGACCTATCTCGCCCCGAACCGGGAAGGCTCCGCGGACCTGCGGGAACAGCGCCTCGCCGCCTTCGCGGTGGTCGAAGCCGGACCGGGGCAACATGTTTCGGTCGACCTCCCGATTCCCGGCCGGGCCGCCCAGATCTGGGACGAGGCGGCACAGGATTGGGTGTTTCCCGCGAATACCTGGCAACTACTGACCGGTCGCTCGATAGTCGACCCTCGCATCGCCACCACCATTCACCTCGGGAAATTCGTGGTGGGCGGCGAATGACGAAAGGTGCTGTGACCCAACTCGTCTGATGCATCGGCCCGACTATCTTCGCGCGCCTGGATAATTCTTTGAGAGGGTTCATTGACAATTGGGCCTCCAGCCCCGATCGTTGACGCAGTCGTTACCGCACGGGACATCTGGAGGAAACGTGACGGACGCTCAACCGCCCGATGACATGAAGCTGCAACGCACCAGCCGGGACCGGACCGGTGTGCCCGCCGCTTTGGCCGGCTGGCTCGCGACGAAGCTCCCGGCCGGCGCGGATCCCGCGGTCACCCTGCATTCCAGTATCGACGCCAACGGAATGTCTTCGGAGACACTCAGTTTCGACGTGTCCTGGGAGGCGGACGGGGCTCGGCACACCGCCGCGTACGTGGCCCGCGCCGTGCCGTCCGCGCAGGACTTCCCGGTCTACGAGAGCTACCGCCTGCAGGATCAATACGACACGATGCGCCTGATCGGTGAATTGAGCGATGTCCCGGTGCCGCGGGTGAGTTTCATGGAACCGACGGGCGAGGTGCTGGGTACACCGTTCTTCCTGATGGACCGTCTCGGCGGGGTGGTCCCGCCGGACCTGATGCCCTACAACTTCGGCAGCAACTGGCTCTTCGAAGCCTCGCCGCAAGAGCAGCGACGGCTACAGGACAACACCGTGAAAGCCCTTGCGGGCCTGCACTCGATCCCGCAGGCGGACAAGGTCTTCGACTTCCTCAATCCGGAGCAGCCCGGGACGACCGCGCTGGCTCGGCATCTCGCCCGCACCCGCTCGTGGTACGAGTTCGCCGCGCGCGACCTGGGACCGTCGCCGCTGATCGAGCGAGCGCTGGGCTGGCTCGAGGCCAACCTGCCGGAAACCACCGAAACGGTGCTGGTCTGGGGCGATGCCCGGCTGGGCAACATGATGTACGAGGACTTCGAGCCGGTCGGCGTCCTGGACTGGGAGATGGCGAGCCTCGGCCCGCGCGAACTGGACCTGTCCTGGCTGATCTTCGCGCACCGCTCCTTCGAGTCGATCACCGAGAACTTCGGACTTCCCGGTATGCCGCATTTCATGCGCGAAGAGGATCTCGTGGCCGCCTATCGCGAGCTCACCGGCGCCGAAATCGGTGACCTGACTTGGTATCACGTGCACAGCGCGGTCAATTGGGGCGTGTTGTTCATGCGTACCGGCGCGCGGTCCATCCACTTCGGGGAGATCGAACGCCCCGACGATATCGAGACGCTCATGCATCACCGAGCGCTGTTCGAGCGTCTCGTGAACGAATTGGGAACGGGGACACCATGAGTGACCAACTGAACGAACTCGGCTACTACGCCGTGACCCGGCATCCGGCCGACGCCAAAGTGGTCTTCAGTGAGGCGCGCGCGGCCGAGGAGCTCGGCTTGGGTTCTTGCCATGTCGGCGAGCGCTTCACGGTCAAGGACGCGGGAGTCCTGTCCGGTGCGCTGGCGGGCTGCACCACCGAGCTGGGCATCGCCCCCTCCACCAACCACCACACCCGGCATCCCACGGTCACCGCGACCATCGGATCGACCATGCACGCACTGACCGACGGCCGCTTCGCCATGGCATTCGGCCGCGGCATGGGCGCCTACTGGCAGGCGGTCGGCCTGCCGGTGGTGACCGAGGCCCGGCTCCGCGATTTCATCGGCATCCTGCGCCGCCTGTGGGACGGCGAGATCATTCTCAATCACGATGGGCCCGCGGGGAAATGGCCGATGCTGCGGCACGTGAACGGACTGGCCGACGCACCGCCCATCGGTATGGTCGCCGTCGGACCCAAAACGATGGAGCTCGCGGGCGAGATCTGCGATTTCGTTGTGCTGCATACGTTCTTCTCCGATGAGGCGACCGCGAACTCGGTCGCGGCGGTGCGCCGCGGGGCCGAGCGGGCGGGTAAGGATCCCGACAGTGTTCGGATCTGGGCTTGTCTGGCAACGGTCAGCGACACCCTGCCCGAAGAGGATCGGCTGCGGCGCCGCGCCGGGCGGCTCGCGACCTATCTGCAGGCTTACGCGGACGTGCTGGTCCACGCCAACGGCTGGGACCCCGCGGTATGGGAGCGGATGCGGGCCACCGAGCTGTACGCCAACGCGGCCGCCGCCGGACCCATCGACGCCAGCGCATCGGTCGAAACCCTGCAGCGACTCGATGCGATGATCCCCGCCGAATGGCTGGACGCGGCCGCGACGGGATCCCCCGAGAACTGCGCGAGAACCGTTGCGCGGCAATTCGATCTGGGCGTGGACTCGGTCATCATGCACGGCGCGACCCCGCAGGAACTCGCACCGGTTGTCGCGGCCTATCGCGCCGATCGGCCGACCTTGCGCCGGGCCGTCGCGGTGAATCCCGGACGGTTCGCCTGAACGGCCCCCGGTAGTCTTTGCCGCATGCAGCCCGGGAGCGTCGTACGCACATGACCGAGGAGTTCGTCCCGATACGCGACCCTCGCGTCCCGGTGCCCGTCGTATTCGGCGGACACCGGGACGCGATTCGGGCCTACCCGCCGCGACGGTTCCGGTGAGCGAATCCCCGCAGGCCGCGCGCGCTTTGGCGCAGTGGCTGGTGGCGGTCCCGACCCCGGTCACCGAGTCGGCCGCAGGTACGCGGCTGAACAAGCGCGGCCGCGAGACCCGGGCACGACTACTCGACGTGGCCATTCAATGTCTGGCCGAGGGCAGCAGTGAGCCGGTCTCCGCGAACCGCATCGCCAAGGAATCCGGCGTCACCTGGGGCACCGTGCAGCACCAGTTCGGTGACATGGACGGCCTGTGGGTCGCCGTGGTCACCGAGATCCACGCGCGCAGTTGGGCACAGAACCCCGGCCCATGGCCCGCCCTGACCGGATCGCTGCGCGAACGAGTCCAGGCCGCCATCGACTCCGTCTGGATCTACCTCGAGACAACCGAGGGCCGAGCCCTCACCGCCCTGCGCACCCTGCTGCCACCGCAACGTTCGGACATCATCGCCGAATACCCCCGCACAGCAGCGGCTCTCACCGCCCGCGAACACGACTGGATCGAGGGCTTCGACTACCTGATGAACGGCCTCGACCTCGACCCGGACAAGCTCTACCAGGTCCGCTGCCTGCTCCCGGCCGCGGTACGCGGCCTCAGCAACGAACGCGAACTCGGCTTCACCACCGAACTCGACGTAGCCCGCCGCACCCTCGCGGACGCTTTGGTGGCATACCTGAGCTGAGCAGCGGGCAATCGTGTTGCGCCCTATCGTCGCGCGGGTACGGTTTGGTGTTGGTCATACCATCTACGATTCACGGCGGGACCGCGAATATCGGTCCCTGGATACGCCGAGGCCCTGCCAGAGGTGAACTCCAGCAGGGCTTGGAAGTGTCTTGGCGGACGTTCCTTGTTGTTCCCACATGCTACGACAACCCGCTGACTAGTTCGGTGTTCGGGTTGTGGTTTGTCGGATTTCTCCTGTTGGCAGCTCTCGGTGTCTCTGCCATACGCGAAAACAGGAGAAATATCAGGATGGAAGAGACCTTCGACGCCGACGGCGAGTGTGTGATGGAAGCAACTATCCGGAAATTCCGGATGGTTCGCACGATGCTGCCCTTCCAACTGGTCAGACCCATCTGAATCTCCTTCTCCTCCAAGTAGTAGTAGCCGCCGTGCGGTGATGCTGCGGCTGTGAACACCAGTCGGTGGCCGTAGCATCACCCCGGAGCAGCTCCGACCCCCGGCCGGTGCGGCGCGGAAGCGGACGACGCCACTCGTCATGTGATGGCGCACTACTCTTCAGGTGACGGCCCATGAGTCAGCGGTGTGGTGGCGGGACAGGTTTTGCCATTCTGGCAAATCCGAGTCGCGCGGATCGGGCGAAGTGGCGGAGCTTGTTGTGTGCTGTCTCGGCATAGGAGGTTGACGGTTGTGAACCAATTGGCTGGTGCGACATCGCCTTACCTGCGTCAACACGCTGACAATCCGGTGGATTGGCGGGAGTGGGATGCTGCTGCGCTGGGGGAGGCGGCGGCGCGGGACGTGCCGATTCTGTTGTCGATCGGGTATGCGTCATGTCACTGGTGTCATGTGATGGCGCATGAGTCGTTCGAGGATGCGGATACCGCGGCGCTGATGAACGCGAACTTTGTATGTATCAAGGTGGATCGGGAGGAGCGGCCTGATCTGGATGCGGTTTATATGAATGCCACCGTTGCCATGACCGGGCAGGGTGGGTGGCCGATGACCTGTTTCTTGACGCCGGCGGGGGAGCCGTTCTACTGCGGGACTTATTACCCGAAGACGGCTCGGCAGGGGATGCCCTCGTTTACGCAGCTGCTTACCGCTGTGGCCGATACCTGGACGAATCGGCGGGATGAGGTGGATCAGGTTGCGGGGCAGGTGGGGGAGGCGTTGCGGCAGCAGACCGCGGGGTTGCGGGACAGTACGGTCGAGTTGAAGGGGAGTTTGCTGGATCATGCCGTCGCGGCCGTGTTGAAGGATTTGGACGCTCAGCACGGGGGATTCGGTGGGGCGCCGAAGTTTCCGCCTTCTGCGTTGTTGGAGGGGTTACTGCGGGATTACGAGCGCACCGGGAACAGTGATGTGCGGCAGGCTGTTTCGTTCACGGCGGAGGCTATGGCCCGGGGTGGGATCTACGATCAGTTGCGGGGTGGGTTCGCGCGGTACTCGGTGGACGCGGCCTGGGTGGTGCCGCACTTCGAGAAGATGCTCTACGACAATGCGCAGTTGCTGCGGGTGTATTCGCATCTCGCGCGGCGGGCGCAGGACGGCGAGGACGCACCCTGGCGTGACCCGCTGGCCGCACCCGATGCCTCGGAACCGTTGGCATTGCGGGTGACTCGGGAGACCGTGAGCTTTCTACTGAATGATCTGGGCACCGAGCAGGGCGGGTTCGCGTCGGCGCTGGATGCCGATACCCACCTGGAACCGGGGCAGGCGGGGGTGGAGGGTGCCACCTATGTGTGGACGCCGGCGGAATTGAACGGGGTGCTCGGCGCGATCGATGGGGCTTGGGCCGCAGGGGTTTTCGGCGTCACGACGGCGGGGACCTTCGAGCACGGTACCTCTGTGCTCACCCGGTACTCCGATCCGGAGGCCGCGGATTATGAACGCCTCGAGCGCATTCGGGCCCTGCTGAGTGCGGCGCGCGGGCGCCGCCCGCAACCCGGACGCGATGACAAGGTGGTCACCGCCTGGAACGGCATGGCGATTGTCGCGCTCGCCGAAGCCGGTGCGGCACACCTGGATCCGGTGTGGATCTCCGCCGCCGAGAACTGCGCGCACTTCCTGCTGGAGGTGCATGTTCGTGACGGGCGGCCCTGCCGGGCCTCGCTCGGCGGCGTCGCCGGGACCGCGCCCGGTGTGCTGGAGGACTATGCCTGGCTCGCACTGGGATTGCTCGCGCTGCATCAAACCGGCAGTGGCGATTGGCTTTCGGCGGCACAGCGCATTCTGGATGCCGCCGTCACCCACTTCGCCGACCCGGAGAATCCCGGCAGCTGGTTCGATACCGCCGATGACGCCGAAACCCTGGTGACCCGCCCCCGTGATCCGGTTGACGGCGCAACCCCTTCCGGCACTTCGGTTCTGGCGGACGCCCTGCTCACCGCCGCCGCCCTCAGCGACCCGGAACAAGCGCTCCGCTACCGGGATCTGGCCGATCGAACTCTCACGCGCGGCGCGGTCCTGCTGGCCCGGGCACCGCGCTCGGCAGGCCAATGGCTCACGGTCGCCGAGGCCGCCCTGCGCGGCCCCATCCAGGTGGCCGTCTCGGCGGGCGATGCCGACCTGGACGGCTGGGCCGCCTGCCTGCTCACCGCGGCGCGAGTAGCCGCACCCGGCGGCACCGTAATCGTCTCCGGCGACCAGGATTCCCAGCCGCTGCTCGCCGACCGCCCACCGGTGGACGACCTGTCCGCCGCCTACGTCTGCCGCGGCTCGGTGTGCGATCTCCCGGTCACGACGGTGGCGGAGGTGCGGGCCGCCCTGCAACCCCCCGTTTGACGGTCGCGGAGGTGCGGGCCGCGCTGCAACCCGGTGTTCGACGGTCGCGGCGCGGCCGGGCGGTGAGCCTCGTGCGCTTGAACTCGCCCCCATCCCGGCGCGTTTTCGGCCGGGATCCATCGAAACTCGTTGGAGCACAGCCGGTGTGGACTCCTGCTAAAAGCATGCCGGGATGACGAGGGAGGGGGCTCAGGGGCGGTGCCGGAGTTGGAAACCCGCGCGCACCATGGCGGGTACGGCGACCAGCACGGCGATGATGTGCACGGTGCGGAATACGCCGATGGCTACCGTCCTGATGCTCCAGTCGATGGAGATGCCCCCGGAGGCCATCGCGCTGATCGGTTCGATGACCAGTGACGCCAAGCCGACGATGCCCAGGCCGATAATGAGAACGATTCGCGCCCAAACGATTCCGGCCGCCATACGGACCGCGACGGTGAGCACGGTGAGGTAGATGGCGCTGCGGATGAGCAGTCCGGAGACGATGCCACCACCATCGGAGTCGGCGAGCGCGGTGGCGGCCTGCACCACCGTCTCACCTACCCCCGCCAGCAGGGCGACGACGATAGCCCGGTAAGCGAGTGAAAGTAGCGGCGCAGGAACGGTTTCCGGCGCGCCGGGGATACGATGCGAAGCACTGACTTCGGTCATTTCCCCAGCGTGATCCCCCACACCCCATCGCCGAATCCCCCGCAGGTACCGATCCGTCTAATCCCCCGGTAGTACACAACCCTGGTCAAGTGATCACCGGGACTTGACCGTGGCATCGGCCGAGTAGCGAACACGGTCAGGTCCCGTTGATCTTGATGGCCGCATATTCCATTGCCCCGGGCTTCGGCGCGGTCCTACAGTCCGGGGCATGTGTAGGTTGATTTGCCGCTTTCCGTATTCCATCGAGCTCGTGAATGCCGTGCGTGAATGACTAGTGATCGGTTGCCAGGTCGACGGCGGTCGCCGGGAGTGCGGCCGACTGCGGCTCGGCCTGCGGGGCGGTGCCGTTGCGGCGGGCTGACGTGCGGGACGGAGTATCGGTCCAGCATGGAGTGGGCTCTTTGCGGCCGCGGAGGTGGAGGGTGTCGCGCAGCTCCCACTTGCTGCGCTCGAACTCGGCGGCGGCGTCGATAACGGCCTGACTGGCCAGAATTCGGCGCGGCACCTGTTTGGCCTCGGTGGTGAGGCGGGCGGCCTCATTGACCGCGTCGCCGATGACGGTGAATTCCAGGCGGGTGTCCGCGCCGACATCCCCGGCGAAGACGACGCCGCGCGCCACACCGATGCCGATATCGAGTTCACCGGCGTCGGCGACCTCATCGCGAATGCGGCGGGCGGCGCGCAATGCCGGGGTGGCATTGTCGTCCAAGGCGAGTGGCGCACCGAAAATGCACAGCGCCGCATCACCTTCGAACTTGTTGACCAGCCCGTGGTTCTCCTCCGTGGCGGCCACCACAATGGACAGCAGTCGATTCAGTTTGGTGACGAAGTCGTGCGGTGCGAGCTCGGTGGCGAGCGCGACCGATCCGGTGACATCCACGAAAAGTGCTGTCACCACTCGGGTATCACCGGTCAGATTGGTGACTCCGGCGATATCGTCCGGACCGGAGAGCGCCCGCGCGGCCACCTCCTCACCGACGTGACGGCCGAAGACGGTCCGCATGCGTTCGCGCTCACGCAGATTCGTGGCGAGTTCGTTGACCGAATACTCCAGTCGCCCGATCTCGCTGGTGCTGCCGATCGGCACCCGCACATCGAGGTCGCCGCGCGCGATCCGGTCGAGGGCATCGCGCAGGGTGTGCATGGGAGTGGCGACCGCGCGCGCCAGTGCCGCCGTGGCCACCGCGCCCGCCGAAAGCCCGACCACCGCAAGGTAGATGGCGGTGCGAACGCGGTCGGTGTACTCCGACGACGGATCGGCCAGCACGGTGATGAGCATGAACAGCGGTACCGCGCCCACCACCGCGAAGGTGACCAGCACCCGCATCAGCACCGTCGAACTCCAGTGCGCGGTGTCATCGAGGACCTCGGCCACCACCGGAATGGTGGGCCGGATCAACCGGTCCACGATCAGATAGGTCAGGGCCGCCGATTCCAGCCCGCCGAGCGTGAACATGGCCAGCACGACCGCGAAGTCGCGGTCCGGTGTCACATGCGCGATGAGCGCCGCCGCGATGATCACCCCGGGCACCCAGATGGCGAGCGCGCGCAAGGTGACCGCGAGCGGTACCTGTAGCAGTCGCCGCGCCTCGGCCTCGGTAGGCGGTCGGCGTTGATCCAGCCAGCCGAAATTGCGTTGCCGGTCCCGCACCGCGAGCGCGATGCCGATGCCCGCGCCGATGCTCGGATAGATGGCGACCTGTACGAAGGTGCTCACCCAATCCGAGCCGAGGCGGCCGAAGAATCCGCTGAGCCAGAGTTCGGTGGTGATGACCGCGAGACCGCTGAGGTTGCACGCCATGACGACGATCGACAACCCCCACCGCGCACGCAGCGCCCACAGAATGAGTCTGCTGATCACGTCGCCAAGGGCGTCGCGGAGGCGACGGTCGGTGGTGTCATAGCGGTGTTTTGCCTAGGGTTCGTCCGGCTGCTGTTGTTCAGGACTTTAGAGACCTTTCGGCCCCGAGTGCACGTTTGTGAGTAATTGCTCGGTGAGTAGCCCGAGTTCAGTGCAGCAATACCAGCCAGACAGCAATGTAATGGCAAAGCGCGGCGATCACCGTTGCGGCATGGAAGAACTCGTGATGACCGAACACCTCCGGCCACGGATCCGGCCAGCGCGCGGCATACAGAATCCCGCCGACGCTATAGGCGATACCGCCCGCGAGCAGCAGCAATACCGGCGTCCACCCGACATTCGAGATGAGCGTCCCGGCCACCGGCACAATGGCCCAGCCGAGCAGCAGATACAGCGGGACGCCGACCCAGCGAGGAGCGGTGGGCCACAACATCTTCAGTGCGACGCCCGCCAGCGTGCCCGCCCACACCGTGATCAGCAGGATTGTTCCGGCCCGGCCGCGCACGCCGAGTAGTGCGAACGGTGTGTACGACCCCGCGATGAATAGGAAGATCATCGAATGGTCGGCCCGCTTCATCCACATGCGGGCGCGGGCGGTTTGCCAATTCACCCGGTGATAGGTGGCGCTGATGCCGAAGACGCCACATACGGTCAGCCCGTAGACCGCGGTCGACCAAACCGCGGTCGCGGAGACGGTCGAGGCCACGCTCACCAGGACGCTCACCGCGATGGCGGCAATGCCGACGGCCCACGCGTGAATCCACCCCCGCATGCGCGGTTTGATCGGCGCGATCTCGTCCCGGATGGTTCCGAGGGCGTCCGCCACCGGGGCGGATGGTTGCACAGTGTCGGACACGTAGTTACCTCCTGAGTAACCTACGGTATCGTAGGTTACGGTCTATCTGCCTAGGTGCCGACTGATTTCGTGAGTGATGGGTAACTCATTGGGGACGGGCTAACCCAGGGCGTATCTGACCGACGGCCCGGTCTGAGAATGGCGGGGCACATAAGTGGTCGGCAAAAATCGCGGAGAGGCGGATTAGCGTACTGTTCCTCTCCGTGAAGCTTGCGAGTCAGGTCCGTGGACTGCCGTATCGCATTTACGAAGCCCGGCTGACCAAGCAGTTGGCAGGTAAGCAGCATCCCCGCCATGTTGCCGTGATGTGCGACGGCAATCGGCGCTGGGCGCGCGAGAACGGCTTCACCGATGTGAGTCACGGGCATCGGGTGGGTGCGCTGAAAATCGCGGAACTGGTTGGCTGGTGCGGTGAGTCGGGGATCGAGATGGTCACCGTCTACCTGCTCTCCACCGAGAACCTGCGCCGCGACCAGGACGAACTGGACACGCTCTTCGAAGTCATCACCGATGTGGTCGACGAACTCTCAGCGCCGGAACAGAATTCGAGCGTCCGTATTGTGGGCGCCCTCGATCAGTTGCCGGAGGATGTGGCCGGGCGATTGCGGGAGGCCGCCAAACGCACCAGCGGCCGCAGCGGCGTGCACGTGAATGTGGCCATCGGCTACGGCGGCCGGCAGGAGATCACCGACGCCGTGCGCTCGCTGGTACGTCAGGAGATCGAGGCCGGGGAGACCGGCGAGGATCTGGTGCAGGCGATAACCGTCGACGCCATCGGACAGCACCTGTACACCTCGGGTCAGCCGGATCCGGATCTGGTCATCCGCACCTCCGGTGAGCAGCGACTCTCCGGATTCCTGTTGTGGCAGAGCGCCTATTCGGAGATCTGGTTCACCGAGGCATACTGGCCGGAGTTCCGCCGCGTCGACTTCCTGCGCGCCCTGCGCGATTTCGCCGCTAGACACCGCCGCTTCGGCGTGTAGTTCGATCGGCACCACGCCGCGCGTGCGACACGGCCAGTAAACGGTTGTGTTGCAGTGCAATGGCTTTCGTGGTTCGCGGGGTCGTCGCTGCCGTACCGTCGGAGTGCATGAGTGAGCTGAACGAAGGGCAGAGTGGCCCGGCGGATGTGCAGTCCTATCTCAGCTATGAGGAGTTCGGCCGGCGCTTCCTGGAGTACGCGGCCTCACCCGAGCGCATAGCGGGGGCCTTCGAGAAACTCACCGGCGAAGCCTTCGAATTCGGCCCGATCGGGGTGGGGCCGGGCCGTATCGCGAAACTCTCGGCGGCGGTGCGCCTGGGTCAGCCGCGGTTGAATCGTGAACCGCAGGAGTACATTTCGTACGATCTGGTGATCCCGCTCGATGTCGATCTACTCATCGATCTGGCCGTGGATCGCTATCGGTTCCATGTGGACGGCACCATCCACCTGCACCTCACCGTGCGCACTGCGGAGCGGCTGCGGGTACTCATCGAAATCGATGAGCCACAACCCAGCAATGTGCGCATCAATGTGGCGAGCGCGACCCGCCGCGGCGAGTTGCTGCGCATTCTGGCCAGCGTCGATCATGAGATCCGCCGCTTCGTCTCGCGCTATATCGCCGCGGAGATCCGCAAACCGAATATCCAGGCCGCCACCGATATCGACGTGGCGGCGCGCCTGGACGCGGCATGGCGACTATGAACCGCTATAGCTTTCGCAGTCGCAACCTGTTGATGGTGTGGTCGGCGTCCTTGCGCAGCACCAGGGTCGCGCGCGGCCGGGTCGGCAGGATGTTGTCCACCAGGTTCGGCCGGTTGGTGTTGTTCCAGATCTCCTTGGCCGCGCTGGTGGCCTCGGAGTCGTTGAACTTCGCGTAGTGGTGGAAGTGCGAATTCGGGTTGGCGAAGGCGGTTTCGCGCAGTGACAGGAAGCGCTGCACGTACCAGTTCTCGATATCCTCGATGCGCGCGTCCACATAGACGGAGAAGTCGAACAGGTCCGAGACCATGAGCCGGGGGCCGGTCTGCAGGACGTTCAGGCCCTCGACGATCAGGATGTCGGGCTGGCGCACGCAGTGGAATTCGCCGGGCACGATGTCGTAGGCGATATGCGAGTACACCGGTGCGCACACCTCGGTCGCACCGGATTTCACCTCGGTGACGAAGCGCAGCAGCTTGCGGCGGTCGTACGACTCCGGGAAACCCTTGCGATGCATGATGCCGCGCCGGGTGAGTTCGGTTGTGGGATACAGGAATCCGTCGGTGGTGACCAGATCCACCCGCGGATGGTGATCCCAGCGCGCCAGTAGCGCCTGCAGTACGCGCGCGGTGGTGGACTTGCCGACCGCCACCGATCCCGCCACGCCGATCACATACGGCACCTGACGGTCCGGATGGGTTTCGCCGAGGAAGGTCGCGGTCGCGGCGAACAACCGCTGCTTCGCGGCGACCTGCAGGTGAATCAATCGGGCGAGCGGCAGGTAGACCTCGGCGACCTCCTCGAGGTCGATCTGCTCGCCCAGGCCGCGCAGGCCGGTCAGTTCTTCCTCGGTGAGTACCAGCGGAGTCGACTTACGCAGTGTGCGCCACTGCTTCCGGTCGAATTCCACGTAGGGACTCGGCTCGCTCATCCGTGCCATCTAGCCACGTCCCTGTGTCGGTCGACAACAACAGTCACGGGAAGGTCGCACCGTCGCCGAGTCCGGCGCACCGGTTGATGCCGGCTCGACCCCCACCCGTATTGACCTCGGGCTCCCAAGAGGCAGATACGGCGACACTCCACGCATAGGCGAATTGTGCTCGGGTCCGACAACCCGGTGAACACCAGGTGTTGCTACTGGCGAGTAACCGGCGTGACATATGCCATAGCGGAGTTCTGGTCGGCGGCACCGGAAGCCGCGCGATCCAATACAGTCGCCTGTTATGGCAGCGCATCCACTGGTCACCGAATACCTGCGTCTCGGTCTGGCTTTCGAACGGCTGGAGGAGGGTTTCGTCGATGCCTTCACCGGCGATCCCGCCCTGCGCCGGGAGATGGAGAACGCCCCCGCGCCGGAGCCGCGCGCACTCGCCAATAAGGCTGCCGCACTGCTGAAAGAGCTGCCGGAGGCGGGCCTGGCCGCCGAGCGCACCGAATTCCTGGACGCGCACCTGCGGGCTTTGGAATGCTCGGCCCGCAAATTCGCGGGCGACGACATCTCCTTCATCGATGAGGTGCGCGCCTATTTCGATGTCGATATCGCGCCCGGCGATGAGGACGACTACCGCGAGGCGCACCGGCAGCTGGATGAGGAACTACCCGGCGAGGGTGCGCTCCTCGATCGCATTACCGCGCACCGCCGCGGCGATGAGATTCCGCCCGAACGCCTGCGCGAATGTGTGGACGCTTTCTCCAGCGCGCTGCGGGAACTGGTCCGCGAACGCTATCCGCTGCCCGATCACGAGCGGGTGGAATACGAAGTGGTGGGCGATAAGCCGTGGTCCGGCTTCAACTACTACCTGGGCAATTATCAGTCCCGGGTGGCCATCAACTCCGATCTCAAACAGCATTTGTCGCAGCTGCCGCATCTGATCGCGCACGAGTCGTATCCGGGGCATCACACCGAGCACTGCCGTAAGGAGGCCGGGCTGGTGGCGGCCGGGCAGGACGAGCAGACGCTGTTCGTAGTGAACACTCCGCAATGCCTGATGGCGGAGGGCCTGGCGGATCTGGCATTGAAGTCGATTGTCGGCCCGGGCTGGGGCCGCTGGGCGCAGGAGATCTACGCCGATCTCGGACTGCGCTTCGATGGTGAACGCGCGGAACGCATTTCGACCGCCTCGGCGAAACTGCTGGGTGTGCGGCAGGATGCCGCACTGCTGCTGCACGATCGCGGGCGCAGCGCCGATGATGTCGCGGAATTCCTGCAGCGCTGGAGTCTGATCACACCGGATCGGGCACGGCAGTCGCTGCGTTTCCTGTCCTCGCCGCTTTGGCGGGCCTACATCTCCACCTATGTGGAGGGATATCGCCTACTCGGTGGCTGGCTGGATCGGGCGGCCGATGCGGGTGAGCGGTCCGAGCGATTCCGCCGCCTATTGGATGAACCCCTCACACCCGGCGCGATTCGCCGGATGTGAGGGGACTCCCCGCAAAGTTCGGGGGTTGGTTACGCGCCCCACCCGGCACAGGCAGCGCCGCCGCTGGACATGGAACACATGGACTTCAGCAGTGCGAAGATCATGTCCTGGATACCGCCGCCTGCGATGTTGTACAGCATTCTGAACCTCGAAAATTCTGTTGGGCCAATGACACTGGCGCATTGAGGCCAGCCGATCGGAAACAATACCGAGATTTACCGTCGCGCCACAGCCTGAATTTGTGACGCTGTCCACCGTTTCGGGCAAACCGCCCGCTTCCCCTGCGCGGACAGCGCCCATGCCCCCATTTTTCGGGGCACATCTCCCTTGGTGTGGCGCAGCATGAGCTGCTCCGCATCGCCGCTGCGCGTCCATGACGGTTGGCGGCTCTCAGCCGGGCGCAGAAGGTCCGGAGAGGCGGGGGAGTTAAACTCGGCTCACCGCGACTGGCGCACTCGAGGTGGAAGTAACCACCGGGAAGCACCGAAGTCCCGCACCGCGCGCCTGGGTGCTGGGCCCGAGGACTTTCGGCACCCCGAAACTCCTCCGAGTACGGAGGTTGCGATGGATCAGCATTCACTTACACAGAACCCCCCGGCCGACGCGCCGACCACGGCCAATACACTCGACCAGGTGACGCAGACGACCTCCTCTGTCAATTCCCAGTCCCTCGCTGAGCTCGATCCCGAGGTCGCTGCCGCGATGGGCGGCGAACTCGCCCGCCAGCGCGACACCCTCGAGATGATCGCCTCGGAGAACTTCGTGCCGCGCGCGGTCCTGCAGGCGCAGGGCAGCGTGCTCACCAACAAGTACGCCGAGGGCTACCCGGGCCGGCGCTATTACGGCGGCTGCGAGAACGTCGACATTGTCGAGGATCTCGCCCGCGACCGTGTAAAGGAGCTCTTCGGCGCGGAATTCGCCAATGTGCAGCCGCATTCGGGTGCGCAGGCCAATGCCGCGGTGCTGATGGCGCTGATGAACCCGGGCGAGAAGCTGCTCGGCCTGGATCTCGCGCACGGCGGCCACCTCACGCACGGTATGCGCCTGAACTTCTCGGGCAAGCTCTACGAGGTGCACGCCTACGGTGTGTCGAAGGAAGATCACCGCGTCGATATGGACGAGGTGCGCAAGATTGCCCGCGAGACTCGCCCGAAGGTGATCGTCGCCGGTTGGTCGGCATACCCGCGGCATCTGGATTTCGCGGCGTTCCGGGAGATCGCCGATGAGGTCGGCGCGTACCTGTGGGTCGATATGGCGCACTTCGCCGGTCTGGTCGCCGCCGGTCTGCACCCGTCGCCGGTGCCGCACGCCGATGTCGTCTCCTCGACCGTGCACAAGACCCTCGGCGGACCGCGCTCCGGTCTGATCCTGGCCAAGCAGGAGTTCGCCAAGAAGCTGAACTCGGCGGTCTTCCCGGGTCAGCAGGGCGGACCGCTCATGCATGCCATTGCGGCCAAGGCGGTTTCGTTCAAGATCGCCGGCACCCCGGAGTTCAAGGAGCGCCAGGAGCGCACCCTGTCCGGTGCCAAGATTCTCGCCGAGCGACTGACCGCCGCCGACTGCACCGCCAAGGGCATCAACGTACTCACCGGCGGCACCGATGTGCACCTGGTCCTGGTCGACCTGCGCAACTCGCAGCTCGACGGTCAGCAGGGTGAGGATCTGCTGCACGAAATCGGAATCACCGTGAACCGCAACGCCGTTCCGTTCGACCCGCGCCCGCCGATGGTCACCTCCGGCCTGCGGATCGGCACCCCGGCCCTGGCCACCCGCGGCTTCGGTGACGCCGAATTCACCGAGGTCGCCGAGATCATCGCCGCCGCCCTCACCGGTGCGTCCGATCTGGAATCCCTGCGTCAGCGCGTCACCAAGCTGGCCCAGGAATTCCCCCTCTACGAGGGCCTCG
This sequence comes from Nocardia sp. SYP-A9097, assembly GCF_009649815.1. Lineage (GTDB taxonomy): Bacteria > Actinomycetota > Actinomycetes > Mycobacteriales > Mycobacteriaceae > Nocardia. Next base: position 66,016 of record NZ_WJIC01000002.1, on the reverse strand, counting down.
AGGACTGGCGCCTGCTCGGCTGAGCTGAATCTTCCTGAGCCACAAGCGAAAAGGGCCCGCCACGACAGAAAGTCGTGGCGGGCCTTAGCGTTATAGCGGCGCAATCGTCCCCCGTCATCCCGGCGCGTTTTTGGCCGGGATCCACATCTGTGGATGCATCGCGAAGGGTGGATCCCGGCCAAGAGCATGCCGGGATGGCGGGGAATGCCGGGGAGGTCAGTTGGCCTGGGGTGGCCGGGGGCGGGGGAGGTCGTCCTTGCGGATGGGCCAGTAGCTTTTGGGGCCGCCGGTGAGGGCCGGGGCTTCGGTGTTGATCACGGTGAGCAGCCATTGGGGGCGGGGGTTCACCCAATAGCGTTCCTTCGCACCGTCTTTGAGCATCACGGTGGGCACGGTCTCATTGCCGTCGGCGACCTTGCGGACGAAGGCCGCCGCCTCCGGATCGTCCCAGATGTCGATCTCGCGGTGGATGATCCCATTGCGGTTCAGCACCCGGCGCAGGCGCGCGCAGAAGGGGCAGCCCGGGCGGCGGTAGACGACCAGTTCCGGCGTGGTCTCAGCGGTCATGTCCGGAGTTTAGAGGCGAAAAGGATTGCCCGCGAACACTGAGCGATACGACCACCGGCCTGCACGGCATCTCGTAGTTTCGGGCTAGGCGCGTTTGCTCAGGTAGTCGATGTACATCGGCCGGAGTATCTCGCCGATCTCACCCTCACCGGCGTGCACATAGTCGTCCAGCATGGGCAGCACGTACTTGATGTCGGCCTCGCTCTCGCCGAGATCGCCCGCGGCGGCGGAGGCGGCCGGAATGGACTTGAGCAGCTCCCAGAGGAACTTCACATCGCCGTGGCGAACGGCCAGCTTCACCGCGCGGTCGTGTAAATCCTTGGTGGAGAGCGCCTCGAGATCCTGAGTATCGGCCATGGTGTCGACTCTAATGGACCGATGGCACAGCAACCGAGGTACCGGGTCAAGCGTGTGTACGACGCGCCCGCGGCGGACGACGGCCGCCGGGTGCTCGTCGATCGATTGTGGCCGCGCGGGATCAGCAAACAGCAGGCGGCCATTGACGAATGGGCGAAGGAGGTGACCCCTTCGAACGAACTCCGGAAGTGGTATCACGCCGACCCGCAGGCCCGACGCGCCGAGTTCGAGACACGGTATCGACTTGAACTCGCCGCCGACGCGCCGCAGGAAGCCTTGGCGCGCTTGCGCCGCGCTGCCGCCGACGAACCATTGACGCTGGTAACCGCGGTGAAAGAGCCGGAGCTGAGCCATGTCCCGGTACTCCTGGGCGAATTGGACGAAACGCCCACCGGGGGTGCGCGTTAACGAGTTCTTCACCAATGTGCCTGCCAGTCGGGAAGCCGGATCTCGATTTCGGCGGTAGCGTCGGGAGTGCGGGCCGCGTAGGTGTGGCTCGTACGGGAGGTCCTGATCGTGACTGAGCAACTCAGTACGAGGGGGCCGGCACCCGGCCCTCGGGTCGTACGACCCTAGAGCCCAACCGGCCCAGCGAGAACGCTTGCGCGGTGTCGCGCGAGTGGCAAAGGAGCCCACCGTGACTGATGCACGCTCCGTCAACGCTCCCACCGGGAACGCCGCCTCCAACCGGAGGACGCGCACCACAGGTCCGGGAGTTCGCGCCTCGCAGTCATCCGAATCGGGACTGCCGAAAACCTTCGTGGTGGACACGTCGGTACTGCTCTCCGACCCCTGGGCACTGACACGATTCGGCGAGCATCACGTGGTGCTGCCGCTCGTGGTGATCAGTGAACTCGAGGGGAAACGCCACCACCACGAACTGGGATGGTTCGCTCGCGAGGCATTGCGCATGCTGGACGATCTGCGTCTGGCACACGGTCGGCTCGATCAGCGCATACCCGTCGGAACCGGCGGCGGCACGCTCCAGGTGGAGCTCAATCACACCGATCCGAGTGTGCTGCCGGTCGGATTCCGTACGGACAGTAACGATTCCCGCATTCTCGCCTGCGCGCTCAACTTCGCGGCCGAGGGTGAACAAGTTGTGCTGGTATCCAAGGACATTCCGCTGCGCGTCAAGGCGAGCGCGGTGGGTCTGCAGGCCGATGAGTACCACGCGCAGGATGTGGTCACCTCCGGCTGGACCGGCATGGTGGAGCTCGAGGTCGGATCCGACACCGTGGACAAGCTCTACAACGACTCCATTATCGATCTCGATGATGCCCGGGATATGCCGTGCCACACCGGGATTCGGCTGCTCAGCTCGCGCGGTAGCGCCCTGGCCAGGGTGACCCCGGACAAGCGGGTGCAGTTGGTGCGCGGGGATCGGGAGGCGTTCGGCTTGCACGGGCGCTCGGCCGAACAGCGCATCGCCTTGGATCTGCTGATGGACGAGAGCATCGGCATCGTCTCCATGGGCGGCCGGGCGGGCACGGGCAAATCCGCGCTCGCTTTGACCGCGGGTCTGGAGGCCGTGCTGGAGCGCCGCACCCATCGCAAGGTGGTGGTGTTCCGTCCGCTGTACGCGGTCGGCGGCCAGGATCTGGGCTACCTGCCCGGTAGCGAGAGCGAGAAGATGGGGCCGTGGGCGCAGGCCGTCTTCGACACCCTGGACGGGCTCGCCAGCCCGGAGGTGATGGAGGAGGTACAGGCGCGCGGCATGCTGGAAGTGTTGCCGCTCACCCACATTCGCGGGCGGTCGCTACACGACTCCTTCGTGATCGTGGACGAGGCGCAGTCCCTGGAGCGCAATGTGCTGCTCACGGTGCTGAGTCGATTGGGCAGCGGGTCGCGGGTGGTGCTCACCCACGATGTGGCGCAGCGTGACAATCTGCGGGTCGGGCGACACGACGGTGTGGCCGCGGTGATCGAGAAGCTAAAGGGGCATCCGCTCTTCGCGCACATCACGCTGACTCGCAGTGAGCGTTCGCCGATCGCGGCGCTGGTCACCGAGATGCTGGAGGAGTTCGGGCCGAACGCGTAAGCGGGCGGTTCTTGCCCGATCGGGTCGGTTCGCCGACTCGATCGGGCAAATTTTTGGCCTGTGTTTCATCGCATAGTTGGCAGGGTATATTCCGCACAAATACCTGCTCGGCTGTTAATTCGGTGGGCTTCAATGGTTTTGCCGAATAATTGCTGAGCGCCTGGCCAGTTATCGAGAGGGATGAAATGCGTACCTTCGCTCGACGTTCGGCCGGCTTCATCGCGGCCATCGCCATCGTGACCGCATTCACCGCGGGCTGCGACAAGGACAGCAAGGATTCGAAATCCGATACGGCGGCGGCCACCACCACCGCCATGGCGGCGGCGGTGGCCGCCGAGCACGCCACCGAAACCAAGATCGCCACCCGCGACGGGGAGCTCATCGTCAGCGGCGACTTCCTGGCCGAATACAACGAAATGGGCGGTGTCACAGGCCCACTCGGCCTGCCCACCGCCGCCGCCCAGGACGGCCCCGGCGGCGGCAAGATCCAGGAATTCGCGGGCGGCGCGATCGTCAGCAGCCCCGCCGCCGGAATCCACGTGGTGTGGGGTGAGATCCGCAAAGCCTGGGAAGCGGACGGCGGCCCCGGCGGCGCCCTCGGCTACCCGACCACCGACGAAACCGATATCACCGGCGGCAAGCAGAGCGACTTCACCGGCGGCACCATCACCTGGGTCGACAACAAGACCACCATCACCCCGAAGTAGGCGCTGTGAGCGGAAGTGACTGCGGCACAGCGACAATGACCGCAACGCGACGACAGCGGCTGCGGCGCAGCGCGGGTCACCACCGCTGAGCGGTAGCGCGGCGTGGGTCCGGAGCCTTCCCCGCCCCGGACCCACTTCGCTGTTCGGTTCGGCACCGGCACGGCGGTGTTTGCTCGGGCGCGAGGTCTCGGCATTGGCCTGCGGCGTAGGCGATAGCCGTTTCGAATGCGGGGCGAATATACCCATGTTTGCCCGCGAGCCGCTAGGTTGTCTCCGTGCAGAACGATTTGGCCGACCCCGAACTGCTGGAACAGCTGGCGGCGGAGGTAGAAGCAAACCTGGTTCGCCATATCGCCCTGGCGGTGGAGTGGCAGCCCCACGACTATGTGCCGTGGGACGACGGCCGCAACTTCGAGTTCCTCGGTGGAACCGATTGGGAGCCCGGGCAATCCGAGCTCAGCGACGTCTCCAAGCTCGCGCTGACCGTGAGCGTGCTGGTCGCCGACAATCTGCCCTCCTATCACCGGGAGATCGGCAAGTACCTGCGCACCGGCGCCTGGTGGCGCTGGGTCGGTCGCTGGACGGCCGAGGAGAACCGGCACGAAATCATGATCCGCAACTTCCTCATAGTGACGCGCGCGGTCGACCCCATCGAGCTGGAGCGCATGCGTATGGCGCATATGACCGCCAGCTTCCGCCGCCCCGCCATGCATCTCATCGATGTGCTGGCCACCTGCGCCTTCGAAGAGGCGGCAGCGGCTGTGCGGCACCGCAATACCGCCGCTACCGTCGACAGCCCGATCGTCGCCACCATTGCCGAGCGCCTGGCCGCCGATGACGAACTGCAGGCCGTCTTCTTCGCCAACCTGGTCTCGGCCGCTCTCGACCTGGTCCCGGACCAGGCCGTGCGCGCCATCGCCGACCGGGTCGCCGACTTCCACGTCCCCGTGGTCGAACTCGCCGACGGCAGCACCAGCGATGAGGTCCTCGCCGAGGCCGGCATCTACGACAAGGCGAATGAACCCGCCCTGGTCTTCGGTCCCCTGCTCGAGCGCTGGAACATCTTCACCCGCACCGACTTCAGCGAAACCGGCGAAAAGGCCCGCGCCGAACTGGCGCACCTGCGCCCCTGAGCAATCACCGTCGCATCACCGGCTGTCCATGTGGGCAGCCGGTTTTCGTTTGTCAGCGGGGGAGTACGGCCCGGAATAGGCCGACGACCGTGCCGCGCAGGAAGTTCTCCCAGCTGAAGTGGTCGTGCCACAGGGCGATTCGGCCGTCGACGAGTTCGAAGGTGCCGCACACCCAGAAGGCGATCTCGACAGGGCCCATCCGCAGGTAATCGGTGCGCTCGGTGAGCACCACACCATCCTCGTCGGCGGCGATATGGTGCATATCGGCCCGGAACCCGAAGCGCGGATTGCTCAGCTTGTCGAGAATCCACCGCACCCGGTCTACCCCGCGCACATCCGGTAGCGAAGTGTTCTTCCAAACAATGCCAGGATCGACGAGTTCGAGCGCCTCGGTAACGGCCTTCATCTCCATTGCGGCGAAGAACTCCCGCACCGTCGTAACCGCATCCTGCTGCAACTCAGGTATTTCCGCCATGCGCTGAGTCTATTTGCCCTCCGCTTCGCTGCGGGCGGGTTGGATCAGATGGGGGGTAGCGCTCTCTACCTTCGGCTGTTGATGAGCGCGCCCAGTCCATCCAGGATGCGGTCGATGCCGAAGTGCAGGGCGTTATTGCGTTCGGCGGCGGCTTCCGGCGCCGCCTGTTCGGCCATGGCCGCCGCGACATGCGGGAACCGGTCGCCGTGTTCGAGCAGTACCACGTTCAGTTGGGTGGCCAGTTCGGCCTCCACATCGGCATCGCTGGCGGCCCCGCCGATCACTTGCACCAGGCTGCGGGTGTGGCCGATCAGGAGCACGGTGGCGTCGAAGCGTTCGGCCGCGGTCAGGCCGCTGCCGTCGAGCGCGGCGAGGCCGGTCTCCAGCCAGGACATCTCATTCGGCCCCATGGGCCGGGTGCCGGTCGTGAGTTCCAGTCCCCACGGGTGCGCGTGGTAACGGTCGAAAATCGTCTCGGCCCACACGCGCAGGTATGCCCGCCAGGGTTCGGCTGAATTCGCCTGTGCGGCAGTTGTTTCCGGTGGTGTGCCGAAGGCGGTGTCGAGCATGAGTGCCGTCAGTTCGGCTTTGCCCGGCACGTACCGGTAGAGCGCCATCTTGGCGCATCCCAGCCGCTCGGCCAGCCGCTGCATGGACAGATTGCCCAGCCCTTCGGCGTCGGCGAGTGCGATCGCCTCGCTCACAATGCCCTCCAGGGTGAGGGAGGGTTTCGGTCCGCGTTTGGGTCGGGCGGGTGCGGGCCAGAGCAGTTCGAACGAGGTCGGCATCGTCGCCATCCTTCCGGAAAGTTCGGCTTGACGTTCTTCTGCGTCCATCATACGCTATTCAACAACAGCGGCCGACGGACGCAATAACTCGAAGGAAGAACATCATGCGAAACACCACGGTTCTCATCTCCGGCGCTTCCATCGCGGGACCGGCCCTGGCCTACTGGCTCGAGCGCTACGGCTTCCAGGTCACCGTCGTCGAGAAGGCCCCGGCCTTGCGCGCCGGCGGCCAGGCCGTCGACTTCACCGGCCGCACGCACATGGCGGTGCTGGAGCGCATGGGCATACTGGACGACATCAAGCGCCGCCAGACCGGCAAGACCGATATGGTCATCGTCGATGAGGCGGGCAACCAAAAGGCGCTCATCTCAGGCGATTTCACCGGCGGCGATATCGAGATCCTGCGCGGCGATCTGGCCGAGGTCATGTATCAGCACACCGCGGACAGCTGTGAATACATGTTCGGCGACACCATCACCGCACTCGAGGAGACGAAAACCGGTGTGCGCGTGGAGTTTCAGCACGCTCCGGCCCGCACGTTCGACCTGGTCTTCGGCGCGGACGGCATTCACTCCAGGGTCCGCAAGCTGACCTTCGGGCCGGAGCGGAACTTCGTGAAGCATCAGGGCCACTACTACGCACTCGCCGGGCTCTCGAATTGGGAGACCGAACCGCACGGTAATCGTGAGCGCGCCACCTCGCACGCCTTCAACGTTCCCGGCCGTTTGGCCAGCCTGGGCAGTTCCAAGGCGGCGCACCTGTACATTTTCGCGTCGCCCCAACTCGATTACGACCGTGACGATTTCGACGCTCAGCGGCGCATCATCGCCGACAAGTACGCCGGACTCGGCTGGGAGGTGCCGCGCATGCTGGGCGAGTTGCCGCAGCTCAACGGTTTCTACCTGGACTCGATCAGCAAGGTCAGCATGAAGAGCTTCGTCAAGGGGCGGATCGCACTGGTCGGCGATGCGGGACAGGGCAATACGCTCGCGGGCTTCGGTACCGGTCTCGCGGTGGTCGGCGCGTATGTACTCGCCGGTGAATTGGCCGCCGCCGAAGGCGATTACACCATCGCGTTTCCGCGCTACGAGGAGATGATGAAGCGCTACGGCAAGCTGGCGGATGGTGCGAACGCCGGTCCGTTCCTGGCCCCCAAGACCGGATACGGTTTGCGACTGCGCAATTGGTTCCTGCACTCGCGTTTCATGGACATGATGGTGAAGTCGGCGGAGAAGTCGAAGAACGATATCGAGCTGAAGAACTACCCGGAAATCATTGCCGCGCGGTGAGATACGGGAAACGGGCCCGGTGGCAGTTGCCGCCGGGCCCGTTCGTCGTGTGTCGCTATTCCTTCTTGTCTTCGACCTTCGACATGGACAGCACGTCGAGGCGGCGGTCGAGTTCCTCGACGGACAGGTTGTCCCCGATGAGCCCACGGTCGATCACCGTCTGCCGAATCGTCTTGTGCGCCTTGACCGCCTCCTTGGCGACAGCGGCGGCTTCCTCATAGCCGATGGCCGAGTTCAGCGGCGTCACGATCGACGGCGAGGATTCGGCCAGCCGGCGCAGTCGCTCCTCGTTCGCGATCAGCCCGACAATGCACTTGTCGGCGAAGAGGCGGGAAACATTGGCCAGCAGTCGAATCGACTCCAGCACATTGCGCGCCATCACCGGAATGTAGACGTTCAATTCGAACGCACCATTGCCGCCGCCCCAGGCAATGGCCGCGTCATTGCCGATGACCTGAGCCGCCACCTGCGTAACCGCCTCCGGCAGTACCGGATTCACCTTGCCGGGCATGATCGACGAGCCGGGCTGCAGATCGGGCAGCTGGATCTCGGCGAGCCCGGTGAGCGGTCCGGACCCCATCCATCGCACATCATTGGCGATCTTTGTCAGGCTGATGGCAACGGTGCGCAACGCACCGGAGAGCTCGACCAGGCCATCGCGCGCGGCCTGCGCCTCGAAGTGATTCCGAGCCTCCGACAGTGCATCCAGATCCGTCGACTTTTTCAGCTCCACAACGACTTTCGCGCCGAATCCGTCGGGTGCGTTCAGTCCGGTCCCGACGGCGGTCCCGCCGATGGCCAGCTCGCCCAGGCGCGGCAGTGTGGTCAGCAGCCGTTCGATACCCGCGCTCACCTGCCGGGTGTAACCGCTGAACTCCTGACCGAGGGTGATCGGCACGGCATCCATCAGATGCGTGCGCCCGGACTTCACCACCTCACGCCACTGCACCGACTTGTCCAGCAGCGCCAGCCGCAGATGATCCAGCGCGGGCACCAGCTCCTTGACCACGGCCTCGGTGGCCGCGACATGCGTTGCGGTGGGGAAGGTGTCGTTCGACGACTGCGACATGTTCACATCGTCATTGGGATGCACGGTGACGCCATCGCGTGCGGCGATACTCGCGATCACCTCATTGGCGTTCATATTCGAGCTGGTGCCCGAACCGGTCTGGAAGACATCGATGGGGAATTGATCGTCATGCTTGCCGTCGGCGATCTCGGTGGCGGCGGCGACAATCGCATTCGCCTTGATCGGGTCGAGCAGCCCCAGATCGCGATTGACGGTGGCGCAGGCGGCTTTCAGCAGGCCGAGCGCGCGGATCTGCGCACGCTCCAGGCCGCGACCGCTGATGGGGAAATTCTCCACCGCGCGCTGAGTCTGCGCCCGCCACAACGCTTCAACTGGGACGCGGACTTCGCCCATCGTGTCGTGCTCGATGCGGTACCGGGTGTCGTCGGTCATGGGTTCGACCCTAGGCCGGGACCGGGATGCGTGGGGGTGCCACGCCTGGGAGAATCCGCACATGCGCCACCGGGAATACAGCGACGGCCGGAGCTGAACCCGTCACCCCTGGCAACGCGCGCATCCCCTCGTCATCCCCGGCACCGCGCGGATCCCTCGTCATCCCGGCATGTTTTTGGCCGGCATCCACACGATCGTGCAGATCCCAGCCAAAAAGCGCACCGGGATGACGAGACGTCCGAAGTCATTGCCCCGGTGCGGGATTCGATCAGAACATCGGCGGGCTGGCATCGTCGTCGCCGACGAAGTCGACCGAGGCGTACTCGCGCAGCTTGGTCAGCCGGTGGTAGGCGTCGACCATGCGGACGGTGCCGGACTTGGCGCGCATGACGATGGACTGGGTGTACGCCCCGCCGCCGTAGTAGCGCACGCCGCGCAGCAGATCACCGTCGGTGACGCCGGTGGCACTGAAGAACACGTCCTCACCGGAGACCAGGTCCTCGGTGCCGAGCACCCGATCGAGATCGTGGCCCGCGTCGATGGCCTTCTGCCGCTCGGCCTCGTCCTTCGGGGCCAGCTTGGCCTGCAGCGCGCCACCCATACAGCGCATGGCCGCCGCGGCGATAATGCCCTCGGGCGTGCCGCCGATGCCGATGAGGAGGTCGACACCGGATTCCGGTCGGGCACAGGCGATCGCGCCCGCGACGTCACCGTCGGAGATGAGGCGGATGCGGGCACCGGCCTCGCGGACCTCGCGCATATGCGGCTCGTGCCGGGGACGATCGAGGATGCAGACGGTCAGGTCCGAGACGAAGGAGTTCTTGGCCTTGGCGACGCGGCGCAGGTTCTCCGCGATCGGGGCCGAGAGGTCGATGACATCGGCGGCGTCCGGGCCGACGGCGATCTTCTCCATGTAGAACACGGCCGACGGGTCGAACATGGCGCCGCGCTCGGCGACCGCCAGGACGGAGATCGCGCCGGGCGAGCCCTTCGACATCAGCGTGGTGCCGTCGATCGGGTCGACCGCGAAGTCGAGTTCCGCGCCCTCGCCATTGCCGACGAGTTCGCCGTTGTAGAGCATGGGCGCTTCGTCCTTCTCGCCCTCACCGATGACCACGATGCCGCGCATCGACACGGTCGACACCAGCTGGCGCATGGCGTCGACGGCGGCACCGTCGCCGCCCTCCTTGTCGCCGCGGCCGACCCAGCGTCCCGCGGCCATGGCGCCGGCCTCGGTGACCCGGACCAACTCCAGTGCGAGATTGCGATCCGGGGCCTCGCGGCGGCTGGTTGCGGGCGTGGGTGCCGTCATTACGGTGCCTCCTTGGTTGTCTACTGCTGCGTGAATTGTCTCATTGGGCTTCGAGGCCCTACGCAAGTACTGACGTTTCACTTCCGCGCCGGTGCTGGACCTTTACGGATGCGCCACTTGACCGCGCGGCAACCGGCACCGGCACTGTGAGGCGGGTCGCATCCACCCGCCGTGGATACTGGGTGCGTGTCGAACACGAAGCCGCGGATCCTGAACGACTGGAAGGACCTCTTCTGGTCCCTCCTGCCCCTGGTCCTGATCTGCCTGGTCATCGCTGGCATAGCCAGCCAGTGCACCTTCACCTCGAATGGCCCCACCGCGGGCCAGGTCCCGAACTTCGACGCGCACACCGCACTTGCCGAGGACGCCAAACAGCTCCCATTCGGCATTCGCGAGCCCGCGCTGCCCGCGGACTGGAGAGCCAACTCCGGCAACCGCGAACCCGGCGTCTCCAGCACGGTCGGCTACATCACCCCGCAGGGCAGCTATATGCGGGTGACGCAATCCAATACGGCCGAAGAGGTGCTGGCCAAGAAGGTCGCCGGCACCCGCTACGCCACCGGCGTCCAGCAGATCGGCGACCGCAAATGGGTCGTCTACTCCGAGCCCGGCACCGAAACCGCCTGGATCTCCGACTTCGGCGACACCCGAGTCCTGATCAAGGGCGCCGGCAATGCGGGCTCGTACAACATTCTCGCCGCGGCCGTCGGCAACGCTCAGCCGCTGCCGCGCTCGTAGCGGTAATTTCGCCCGTCATCCCGGAATGACGGGGGATCAGCCCCGGAAAGGGTTGTGGCTCAGCCTTCCTGAGAGCCGTGCGCGAGCGCGTCCTCAACCCGCTTGCGGGCTCCGGCGAGGTGTTCCTCGCAGCGGTTGGCGAGGGCTTCGCCGCGCTCCCAGAGGGTGAGTGAATCGTCCAGGTCGAGGCCGCCCTGCTCCAGCATCTTGACCACATTGACGAGTTCGTCGCGGGCGCGTTCATAGCCGAAGGTGGAGATTTCGGCGAGGTCGGTATCAGACATTCTTGGTGGAATCCTTTCGCGGACCGAGGGGTTGGGAGCCGAGCGTGGCAGCGGAGAGCGCGCCGTCCGCCACTCGGATGCGGAGCTGACTGCCCGCCGGAGCGTCGTCGATCGACCGCACTACTCCGCGGTCCTTGCCGACTACCTTCTGAACGACCGCGTAACCGCGCGCAAGGGTGGCGGCCGGGCCCAGCGCGGAGAGCTTTTCGCGCAGGTGACGGGTGGCGGTGGATTCGGTGGTGAGGCCGTGGTTGACGGCGCGCCGGGTGGCGGTGCGGAAACGCTCCACCTCATCGTGCCGCTGCTCCAGCATGCGAAGCGGATCGGCGAGTACCGGGCGCGAGCGAAGCTGTTGCAGCGCACGGGATTCGCGATCCACCCAGCCGCGTAGCGAGGCGGCGGCGCGAGCCTGTAATTCGCGCAGTAGCGCGGCTTCGGCGGCGGCATCGGGGACTATGCGCTTGGCGGCATCGGTGGGGGTGGCCGCGCGCAGGTCCGCTACATAGTCGCTGAGTGGATTATCCGGCTCATGGCCGATCGCGCTGACAATCGGTGTCTTGGCGGAAACTATTGCGCGGCATAGAGTTTCATCGGAGAACGGCAGCAGGTCCTCGACGCTGCCGCCGCCGCGCGCCAGCACGATCACATCGATCTGCGGATCGGCGTCCAGCGCGGCGAGAGCCTCCAGAATCTGCGGAACGGCGGTCGGCCCCTGCACCGCGGTATTGCGAATATCGAAGCGGACCGCGGGCCAGCGCTGTGTCGCCACCGTCACCACATCGTGTTCGGCGGCACTCGCGCGGCCGGTAATGAGCCCGATGCGATTGGGCAGGAACGGAATCGGGCGTTTGAGCCGCGGATCGAACAATCCCTCGGCATCCAGTAGCGCCTTCAGTCGTGCGATACGGGCGAGCAGTTCACCGATGCCGACCGGCCGAATCTCGGTGACGCGCAAGGAGACCGTGCCGCGCGCGGTGAAGAATGACAGTTTGCCGTAAACCACAACCCGGCTGCCCTCCTGCAGCGGCACCGCGGAATTGCGCAGCAGATCCGGATCACAGGTGACCGAGAGCGACATATCGGCGGCGGTATCGCGCAGCACCAGAAACGCGGTGCGGGTGCCGGGCCGCAGATTGATCTGGGTGATCTGGCCTTCGACCCAGACCGCGCCCAACCGGTCGATCCACTGCGCCACCTTCACGGCGATGGTGCGCACCGGCATGGGATTGTCGGCGGTACTGGACGGCTTCGCCGGTTGGTCGGTGGTCACCGCACCGATTCTGGCAGCACCTACCGACCTGATGTGTTCACACCCGCCGAAAGCCGGCTCGCGCACTGCCCGTGAACGGCTGTACGCGCTGCCCAGGAGCGCTCGTGCCGTGCTCCGGACATGACAGAGCGCCGACCATCCGGGCGTACCTGGCCCGGGTAGTCGGCGCTCAGTGGGTTGCGTTCACTTGGACTGAACGGTCGCGATCCGATTCGTCAACATGGTGACGAACGGGGCGCGGTCGCGGGTGTGCTGTTCGTAATCGAGCAGCGTGGCCAGATCCTCGACGGTGAGCATGCGCAGCCGGGCACGCAGCTGAGCCAGGGTCATATTGGGGTAGTCGTACCGGGTGGCCACCGCGGGCTCGGTCACCGGCGCACTGCCATTGTGACCATTGGTGGACGCCGTGGAAGCCGTTGCGGGCGCGGCGGATTCGGTGTTCTCGGGATCGGCGGCAGCCTTTGGAGCCGCTTCCGGTGCGACCGGCTCGGCAACCTGTTCCGGTTCGGCCGCAACCGGGTCCGGTTCATCGAAAATCGGCTCGGCGACCGCGGCGACCGGAGTTTCCGCTGCGGAATCGACCGGCTCGAACAGATCGAAACTGCTCTTGCGTGCCGATTCCGGGGCGGCGCTCGGAGTTTGCTCGAATACCTCGTCCTCATCGAACGTGGCCCATGCCGGCTGTTCTTCCGGCTGGTTGATCAAACGGTCGAAAACGGCGTCACCCTTGAGAGCGAGGCTGGTCACGAACTGCTGCAGGTGCATGGTGGTCTGCAACATCTGGCTGATCGCGGTGATCGGGAAATTGATTGCGTTGGCAGGTAGCCGGCGAGTTTCCTCGAGGGCATAGACAGCAGCCCCGGCGGCGACCCGGGCCAGGAACGGAGGTCGGAACATGCCCCTAGCCTGCCCGAAACCCGGTGTGATGCAAAGGTGAGCGGGCGTATTCAATTGCGCGTCGTTTTGCTCCGGGTCTCCGGGGCGATGAATAGGCGACTGTGTTGTCGCCTATAGCCGGGGGGCGGTGCACAGGTGCGGCCAGTATTCTGAGGTGCATGTCCTCGGCTATCCCTTTGAATGTCGGAATCGTCCGGTCCGCTGGTGTGGATGCCGACGCGCCGAAGCGGGTACTGCTCGCTGAACCTCGTGGCTACTGCGCCGGTGTCGACCGTGCGGTGGTGACCGTGGAGAAGGCGCTCGAAAAGCACGGTGCGCCTATTTATGTGCGCAAGGAGATCGTGCACAACCGGCATGTGGTGGAGACGCTACGGGAGCGCGGGGTGATCTTCGTGGACGAGACCGACGAGGTGCCCGAGGGCGCGCTCGTGGTGTTCTCCGCACACGGTGTCTCCCCGGCGGTGCACGAATCCGCCGCCGAGCGGAATCTGCACACCATCGACGCCACCTGCCCGCTCGTCACCAAGGTGCACCAGGAGGCCAAGCGGTTCGCGCGCGATGATTTCGACATTCTGCTCATCGGCCACGAGGGGCATGAGGAGGTCGAGGGCACCGCCGGTGAGGCACCCGATCATGTGCAGCTGGTGGATGGTCCGGACGCGGTCGACGGTATTACCGTGCGCGATGAGAACAAGGTGATCTGGCTCTCGCAGACCACGCTGTCGGTGGACGAGACCATGGAGACGGTGCACCGGCTGCGGGCCAAGTTCCCGAATCTGCAGGATCCGCCGAGCGATGACATCTGCTACGCCACCTCGAATCGGCAGACCGCGGTGAAGGCGATGGCGCCCGCCTGCGATCTGGTGATCGTGGTCGGTTCGCGCAATTCCTCCAATTCGGTGCGCCTGGTCGAGGTCGCGCTGACCGCGGGCGCGGGCGCGGCGTATCTGGTCGACTATGCGCGCGAGGTCGATCCGGCCTGGTTCGAAGGCGTGCGCACCATCGGTCTCACCTCGGGGGCCTCGGTGCCGGAGATTCTGGTCGAGGGTGTGCTGGAAATGCTCGCCCAGCACGGTTTCGGCGAGGTGCAGCCGGTGTCGACCGCCAATGAGACGCTGGTGTTCTCGCTGCCGCGCGAATTGCGTACCGCGCGTAGCTGAGTCGCGATAAACGACGAATCCCCGTACCGGAAGGTACGGGGATTCTTTTTGTTCCGGGCGCTTACTCAGTGCTCGATGCGACCCGAATCCCGTTCGCGGTAGCGCACATTCGGGCGCGGGTGCGGCGGCACCTCGGCGTTCGGGGTACGGCGGCGACGCGGTTCGGCAGCGGCCGCCGGGTTGGCGCGCTCGGCCGGATTGGCGCGACGCTCGGCCGGGGGCTTGCGCTCACCGGTGGGCTTGCGGTCCGGATTCGGCTTGCGATCGCCGGGCGGGGTGCGCTTGCGCTCGGTCCCGGCTTGGCGATTGCCCGCCTGCCGATTGCCGGTCTGACCCGAGGCGGCCGGCCGGTCCGCGCCGACCCGCGGTGGGCGGGCCGCGACCCGACCGGCCGGGCGGCGAGTGCCCGGAGTCGATTCGGGTGCGTCACTGCCGTCCTGCTCCGCCGGGTTGGGCCGGAAGCGTCGTCTGGCGGGTTCCTTGGTATCGGTCGCGCCGGCGCGCTGGGCGCGGGCGGCTCCGACCGGCCGGGCGACCCGGGCGCGCGGTTTGCCGAGCGGGCTGCCGGATTCACCGCTCTGCTCCCGGCGATACATCGCCACCCGGACCGCGCCGATGATCAGCACCAGAACGGTGGCCAGCGCCATGGTGGGGAAGCGATTCACCAGTGGGATGGCCAGATTCAGCAGGATTTCCTTGACCTTGAAACTGCTGGAGTTGCCGAGCATCTGCTGATATGCGAGCGGCACGGCCAGGAAAAGTAGGAGTGGCGGCAGCACCATCGTGGTGAAGAGACCGCGGTACCGCACCATGAGCGCGGCCAGTACACAGCCGATCACATACAGCGAGGCGAAGGTGCCGGTCAGCTCATCGCCACCCATGGTGTCGATCAGAAATCCGATGAAGGTGCAGGTCACGGCAGTGAGCACCGCGGCGCCGGCCGGTGCGCCGGGGACCGTCGGCAGGATCGAACGGTGCGACGGGGGCACCTCTGCTCGCTCGCGCTGGGTAACTGCCACGTCAAGCACACTAAAGCATGTGACGGTTCCGCGAGGTAGGCGACATCATGCCGACATCCCCGAGCGAGTAAAGCGGATTAGTCCGATTCGGCGAATCCGACCGCCCTGGGCCAGGTTTCCAGGCGCTGGATTTCCTCGACCGGAGTGTCCGAAATCTCTAGATCATGAAGTTTGCGGGCGGTGACCATCACACGGGTCTCCATCGAGGCGACGGTGAAGTTGAAGGAATCGACCGCCTTACCCAATTGCGCGCCGAGCCGATCCAGATGACGACCGGTGGTGCCGAGCCGGGCATAGAGCTCGCGGCCCAGCTGCTGGATCACCGCCATATCCTGCGACATGGCCTCCTGCCGCCAGCCGAGCGCGATGGTGCGCAGCAGTGCCATGAGAGTGGTCGGGGTCGCCAGCACCACATTGCGACCGAAGGCGTATTCGAGCAATCCGGGATCGGCGCCCATCGCGGCGTCCAGGAATGGATCGCCGGGAACGAACAGGATCACGAATTCGGGGGAGGGGTCGAAGGCCGCCCAATACTCCTTGGCCGCCAACTGATCGACATGATTGCGCAGATGTTTGGCGTGCCTGCTCAAATGGTTGTCGCGCTCGCGCGGGTCCTCGGTGGACGCGGCCTCCAGATAGGCGGTGCACGGGACCTTGGCATCGACCACGATCTGCCGTCCGCCCGCCAGCCGCACCACCATGTCCGGGCGTACCACTCCCTCGGTGCTGCCGGTCGTGCCCGCGCGCCGGGTGACCTGGGTGTCGAAATCGCAGTGCCGGGTCATGCCCGCGAGCTCCACCACCCGCTCCAATTGGATCTCACCCCAGCGCCCGCGCACCTGCGGGGCACGTAGCGCGGCCACCAATTGCGAGGTCTGCGTGGAGAGTTGGTGCGAGATGTGCTGCATCCCCGCAACCTGTTCGCGCAGACCGGAATACGCGTTGATGCGATTGTGCTCGGTCTCCTGAATATGCCGATTCAGCGTGCCCACCGCCTCGCGCAACGGTTCCATCAACGCCCCGAGCTGGTGCGAATGCCGCCGCGCCGCATCCTCACTCGCGGCCCCCAGTGACTGCCGCAACAACCGCTCATTGTCATGCATCGAACTCAACCGCGCTTCAGCAACAGCCGCACGTTGCCCCGCGCGTGCGGCATGCCCCAACCAGCCCACGCCGAGCCCGGCGGTGAAGACCAACAGCAGCGCGAACAGCATCGGTGCGGTCATGGGACGCGAGTTTGCCGTATGCCACCGACAAATTGGTGAAAGCGGCGGCTGAACCGCCTCCCCGCGCTTTTTGCCGACGGCTGCATGCGTTGGACTTTGTCACCGAACCTCCGGTGCGGGGCGCGTTGCCAGGCACTCTGAAGTTGTCCGATGCTCACGAAATCCGTTGCCACTGGCCGAATACCTCCTGCGCCGTTGCCAGGTGCGTTGCGCGGCAAAGCCCCTCCGCCCCCGCCCCCGCCTCCCCTGTCCTCCCGGCATGCTTTTGACCGGGATCCACAGCGGCAGTGCGTATACGAATCGTGTGGATCCCGGCCAAAAGCGCGCCGGGATGACGGGGGATTGGTGCTGGGATGCCGGGTTGATTCGCGCCCAGATGGCGGGTCGATTCGTGCCGGGATGTCGGGTTGATTCGTGCCGGGATGACGGGTGGGTTGCCGAACCGATCATTGTGGACGCGGCTCGCAATACATCGGCGAGTTCGCGGCGGCGCGCCTGGGTGCCGATGAAAGTGTCGGAGGGATCGCCTACCGTCGGCGGCATGCGAATCCTGCACACCTCCGACTGGCATATCGGCCGCACCTTTCACGGTGTCGATCTGCTGTCCGATCAGGAGTGTTCGCTGCGTGCCATTGCCGATCTGGTGGCCGCGGAGCAGGTGGATGTGGTGGTGCTACCGGGGGACGTTTACGACCGATCCATTCCGAGTGCCGATGCGATCGCGGTGTGCAATCGGGGATTCGAGGCGATTCGGGCCGCGGGGGCAACCATTGTGGCGACTTCGGGCAATCACGATTCGCCGACTCGGCTCGGGGCGCTCGGGACTTTCGCCGCCGCGGGCGGATTGCATCTGCGGTGTGGCATAGCCGAAGTGGCGCGGCCGGTAATGGTGTCCGATTCGCACGGAGAGGTGGCTTTCTACGGAATTCCATATCTGGAGCCGGAAATCACCCGCGCGGAACTGGGCGTGCCACAGGCGCGTTCGCATGCGGAGATTCTGGACGCGGCCATGGGATTGATCCGGGGGGATCTCGCGCAGCGCACCGGGGTGCGGTCGGTGGTGCTGGCGCACGCCTTCGTGGTGGGTGGTGAGGCGACCGGGTCCGAGCGCTCCATTTCGGTGGGCGGGGTGGAGACGGTGCCGCTCGCGGCGTTCGCGGGCATCGACTATGTGGCACTGGGGCATTTGCATTCACCGCAGACGCTGTCGGAGTCGGTGCGGTACTCCGGATCTCCGCTGCCGTACTCGTTCGGGGAGCGGTCGCATCGCAAAGCGGTGTGGATCGTCGAGCTCGACGCCGGCGGATTATCGGCCGTGACTCGGCATGAACTGCCGGTGGTGCGCGGGCTCAGTCAGCTCAGCGGCACCCTGGACGAACTCCTGCGGGCGCCGGAACACGCTGCCGCAGAACAGGATTACGTCTCGGCGACCCTCACCGATCACACGCGCCCGGTGGACGCCCTGCGTAAGCTGCGAGAGCGTTTCCCGCATGCCGTGCACGTGGAATGGGAACGGCCGGAAGGCAATCCGGAGCTGCACTATCGCGAGCGGGTGCATGGCCGCCGCGATACCGAGATCGCGCAGAGCTTCCTCACCGATGTACGTGGTGCGCCGACTTCGGGCGAGATGAACTGGCTCGAGCGCGCGTTGGCTGCCGCCGTGCGGGAAAAGGATGGCCCGGTGCGCGCACCCGCCGTAGCCGTGGAAGGTGGGCCGGTACGTGGCTCCCGCCGGGCCGCGAAGGTGGACGCGCACTCGCAATCCGATACGGGCGACAGCGCACACTCCGACCCGGCTTTCGGGGGAACGGCGGAGTCCGATGCGCGGCCGATCGCCGACGACGGGAGCACCCGCCTATCCGGGGACGGCGAGTTGGACGGGGATCCTGGCCTGTTCGGGTTGGTGCCGCCCGAATCCGATGGTGGCGCAGCCGAGTTGACTGCATGAGCGGTAATCGCGGAGGCGCCCCGGCGTGTCCTGAGGACAGTCGTGTGCGCCGGGTTGTTGGATGGTGCGTGGAGGCGGAAGGGGACGGCGCGTGCGGCTGCATCGTTTGGAGCTGACGGCTTTCGGGCCGTTCGCGGAGACCGCCGTGGTGGATTTCGACGAATTGGGGGCCGACGGGCTCTTCCTACTGCACGGGCAGACCGGCGCGGGTAAGACCACGGTCTTGGACGCGGTCGCTTTCGCGCTGTACGGGAGTGTGCCCGGGGCGCGCGGGGAGAAGCGGCTGCACTCCGATCACGCCGACGATCAGACTCCGCCGCGCGTGCAATTGGAGGCCACACTCGGCGGTCGCCGCCTGCGTTTGACCCGTTCGCCCGAATTCCAGCGCCCGAGTACGCGCGCGAAAAGCGGTTGGGTCAAAGAGAATGCGTCCGCGACCCTGGAGTGGCTGGACGGCCGCGGCCAGCATCTGTCCCGAATCCCCGATATCGGCGACGAGGTGCTGCGGCTGCTCGGTATGAGCGCCGACCAGTTCTTCCAGGTCGTGCTGCTGCCCCAGGGCGATTTCGCGCGCTTCCTGCGCGCCGACAATGAGGATCGCGAGAAACTCCTCGAAAAGCTCTTCGACACCGAACGTTTCGGCATCGCCGAACAATGGCTGATCGATAAGCGCCGCGCGAGCAGCGCCGACCTGGACACCCGCAAAACCACCATCGACCGCCTCATCGGCCAGGTCGTCACCGCCGCCGGTCTCCCCACCACCGAAACCGCGGGCCTGCTCGAATCCGGCGAATGGTCCCGCAACCTGCTGGTGGCCGCTCGCACCGACCTCACCTGCACCGCCGCCGAACGCGAACAGCAGCAGAAGGTTTCGGCGCGAGCCCGCGCCGCCGCCGAATCGCAGCGCAACCTGCACGCCCTGCACCGCCGCCGCACCGAAGCGACCACTCGACTCGCCATGCACGCCGCGGCCGCCCCGCACCGCGAGGCCCTGCAAGCCGAACTCGACCACGCCCGCCGCGCCGATCCGGTGGCCACCGCTCTAACCGAAGCCCGCACCGCCGCGGTGGCGCTGCGCCGCCGCGAGGACGAGGCCGCCCGCACCGCCGAACACCTCGCCACCCGCCTGCTCGAACCCGCCTCCGCCGAGCTCGACGGAACTGTCTGGGCCGCAACCGATCTCGTAGCATTCGAACTTTCGAATGCCGACTATGCGGTCGAACTCGGAGCGATCGAGCCGCCCGCCGCCCTGGCTCGCGACAGCGGGTTGTGGCCCACGATCGACAGTGCGGACCCGGATGTCGGCCTGGACGGGGCTCCCGGATCACGACCGGATGCGGCCGTTGGGACATCGCGGGACATCGAGAGCGGGGGGAGGGCGATCTCGCCGGACGCCGACGAGCTGTCGGGTGGTTCCCCCGGCGAGCGGGGGCGGGGGCTGGAGGCCGCTGTACAGCGGTGGAGTGCGCAGATGGGTGCGTTGGATGAGGTGCGGGCCGATGCGGATTCGGCGAAGCAGCTGATGGGAGAGTTGCAGCGGCTGCGGGGTGAGCAGCAGGAGCTTTCGGGACAGCTGTCGAAGTTGGCTGAGCGGCGCGCGAAGTTGCCGGAAGCCATTGCGGGGGTGGAGGTTCGGCTGCGTGAAGCCACCGATGCCGCCGCCGGGCTGCCGGTGTTGGAAGCCGAGCGGGAGCGGTTGCGGGCCGCTGCCAAGGCGGCCCTGGAATTGGAGCGGCGGCGCGGGGAATTGATCCGTGCGGCAGCGGGTTTCGAGTCGGCGCGCGCCAAGCATCTGGATGCGCGCGAGCACACGCTCTCACTGCGGGAGCAGCGATTGGCCGGTATGGCGGCGGAATTGGCTGGGGCGCTGGTCGATTCGCAGCCGTGTGCGGTGTGTGGATCGGCGGAGCATCCCGCGCCCGCACAGCCGACCGCGCGGGCGGTCTCGAAGGACGCCGAGGAGACCGCGCTGGCGGCGGAGCGGGCTGCCGAAGCCGCTCGCGATAAGGCGGGGCAGCAGGTCGCGGACTTGGAGCGCGCCATCGAGGTGCTGGTCGAGCGGGGCGGCGACGTCGACAAGGCCGAACTCGCAAGCGAATTGGCGGCTGCCGATGCGCGTTGGACTGCGGCCAGTGACCGCGCCAAGCTGGCGGATGGTCTCGCCACCGAGTTGGAGCGGCTCCGGGCCGAGGAGACCCGCTTGCAGGATGAGCTCCGCAATTGCGAAAGTCGTGCCAGTGCAACGATCGAACGCGTTGTCGCCGCCGATCGCAGGCTCGCCGAACTCACCGATCGACTGACCGCCGCCGCCGGTGCCGACGGCACCGTGGATCGTCGCCGCGCCCGCCTCGACGCCCTGGTCGCCGGTGCGACCGCTGTACGTGAGGCGCGCACCGAGGCCGCGCTGGCTCGGGAACAGGTTGCCTCGCTTGCCGTCCGCGTCGAAAAGCTCTCGTATGACGCCGGTTTGGTTGAGACCGCGCCGCCCGTCATGGGCGAGACAGGCCCCGACTACAGCGTGCTGGCCGAGTACGCCCGCGCCGTCGATGCCGCCTCGCGCACGGCTCAGCGGCAGGCCGATATCGAAGCCGAGTTGATCGCCGCCGACCGTGCTCGCGCCCACTCCGAAGCGGTCCTCGCCGAACCGGAGATTCGGGCCGTGGCGGAGGTCGCTCTCGGTGATCTGGAATCCCTGGAAACAGCTGTCGCAGAGGCGCAATCGGCCCTCGAGCGTGCCGTTTCGGCTCATACCGTGGCCGGCCACCGCGTGGAGCAACTGGAAGGCCTCTGCTCCCAACTCTGGGCCGCCGTCGACCGATTCGCCCCGATCCAGCGTTCCCACGACGAACTCGCCCGCTTGGCCGATGTGGTGGCGGGCCGAGGCGAGAACAACCGCCGAATGTCCCTGCGCTCCTACGTCCTGGCCGCCCGCCTCGAAGAGGTGGCCGTGGCGGGTTCCGTCCGCCTCCGCCGAATGTCCGGTGGCCGTTACGAATTCGTCCACACCGACGCCGCAGGCCCGCGCGGTCGACGCGGTGGCCTGGGCCTGGACATCCGCGACGACTACACCGGCGCCATCCGCCCCGCCAAAACCCTCTCCGGCGGCGAAACCTTCATGGCCTCACTGGCTCTCGCCCTCGGCCTCGCCGATGTCGTCGCGGCCGAATCCGGTGGCCTTGTCCTGGACACCCTCTTCATCGACGAGGGCTTCGGCAGCCTCGATGCCGATACCCTCGACGCGGTCATGGGCGTCCTCGACGAACTCCGCTCCGGCGGCCGAGTAGTGGGCGTAGTCAGCCACGTGGACGAAATGCGCCAGCGAATCCCCAGCCGCCTCCACGTGATCCGTGGCCGCACCGGCTCCCACCTCGAAACGTCCCTCAGCGCTTGAGGGAGGATGGTCTGTACTCGGGGCCTTCGTAGCGGACGGCCGGAATTACCCTCTTTCCCAGCGGGGGTTCGGGAGGACACGCCAAGACGGCAGTGCTGGTGGCGTCGCCTGCCGTACCCGGCTTTCGCTCTCCCTTGGGGAGCCGCCATCTCTCGTACCAGCCTGGTTGGACGGCTGTGGTACTGATCTCGAGCAAGACAAAACCCCAAAGACCAAAACCCCCAAACCGCCCATCCTCGAAGTGATCACACCCCGTGTCTAACGTGCACACCCCCTACTACACAGGGTGTGCGGCTGCGACAAGGGGTGTGCTGTTGGTTTTAGGTCAGGCTTCGTGGGTTAGGAGCCAGCGCTTGATGTCGAGGCCCCAGCGGAAGCCTCCTAGGGTGCCGTCGGTGCGGATTACGCGGTGGCAGGGGACGAAGAGGGCGGCGGCGTTGCGGGCGCAGGCGTTGGCGGCGGCTCGGGTGGCGGCGGGGCGGCCGGAGGATGCGGCGAAATCGGTGTAGGTGACGGGGGTGCCGGCGGGGATTTTGCGGAGGACTTCCCAGGCGTGGACGAGGAAGGGGCCTGAGACCTGGCGGACCGCAATCGAATCGATGATGGTGAGGTCGTCGGCGTGGTACGCCTCGATGGCCTTGGTGACCTGGCCCAGGTCGGGGCGCTCGCGCAGGGTAGCGGGGCGCAGGGTGCTGTGGATGAGGGTGCGGAGGTTTTCGGCATCGGCGGTCCAGCCGGAGGCCAGGACCGCGCCGTCGGGGTCGATGAGGGCGGTGAAGGGGCCCGCGGGGGTGGTCACGGTGGCGAAATCTGCGGTCACAGAGGTGGATTGGGTGTTCACGGTGCTGTTCTCGCTTTCCGGGCGACGGGTGCGCCATCGGGGGTGGGGGTGGCCAGCGCGTGCTTCCAGAGGTGCATGGTCAGGTAGGAGCGCCAGGGGGCGAAGCGGGCGGTGTCGGCCAGGTCGATATCGAGCAGGGCCGCGCCACGGCGGACGATCAGGTCGGAGGGGAGTAGTACGTCGGGGTCGGCGAGTAGTCGCATGGTGACGTAGTCGGCGGTCCAGGGACCCACCCCGTCCAGTGCCAGCAGATCGCGGCGCAGGTCGGCGGCGGTGCGGCCGGAGTGCAGGACCAGTTCGCCGTCGGCCAGCGCCCGTGCCGCCGCCACAATGGCTTCGACCCGTCGCGCGGGGCCGGTCAGCACCTCCGCGCCGTGTTCTGCGATCGCCGCGGCGGTGGGGAACAGGTGGGGGACCGGTCCGGGGATGGATTCCCCGAGCGTCTGTACCAGCCGCGCGGTATGGGTATTGGCCGCCGCGACCGAGATCTGCTGTCCGATCATGGTGCGTAGCAATAGTTCTGGACCGTCCAGGCAGCCCGGTACCCGGATACCCGGTGACAGCGCGACTCTCCCGGCCGTCAATCCCTCGTCTATGCCGATGGGGTCGGCGTCCAGGTCGAGGAAGTGTCGGAGCCGGGCGACGGTCGGGGCCAGGTCGCGCATATCGTGCAGGGCCAGCGATGCCCGCACGTGTCCGGGCTGGATCGACATGCGAACTGTGGTGTGGCCGTGCGGTGTTCGCAGGCTGCGGCTGTAGTGGCCGTCCTCCCAGAGTTCCAGACCGGGCACGGCGTGCGCGGAGAGGAACCACTCCAGCCAGGATCTGTCGAGAGGTTCGCGGTACGGAAGCCGCAGTGTCAGTAGACCATTGGTGGATGGCAGGGTGTCGCCATTGCGGCGCCGGGACTCCTCGCGCAGGGTGGTCGGGCTGACCGCGAATACCTCGCGCACGGTGTCGTTGAACTGCCGGATGCTGGCGAAGCCCGCGGCGAACGCGATATCCGACATGGACAGCCGGGTGGTCTGGATGAGCAGCCGGGCGGTATGCGCGCGGTGCGCGCGGGCCAGGGCCAGCGGTCCGGCCCCGAGTTCGCTGGTGAGGACCCGGGTGAGCTGACGTTGTGAATAGCCGAGCGTATCGGCCAGGGCGGGTACGCCACCGCGTTCGATCACGCCGTCCGCGATCAGGCGCATGGCGCGGGCGGCCAGGTCGGCGCGGGTATTCCAGAGCGGTGACCCGGGGGCCGCGTCGGGTAGACAGCGGCGGCAGGCGCGGAAGCCCGATTGCTGTGCCGCGGCGGCGGTCGGCAAGAAGGTGACGTTGGCGGGTTTCGGTGTAATGGCGGGACATGAAGGGCGGCAATAGATTCCGGTGGTGCGCACCGCGGTCACGAATTGCCCGTCGAAGCGGGCATCCCGGGTTGCCACGGCGCGGTAGCACCGTTCGAAGTCCAGCTCGTTCGCACTCACAAGATCCACCATCGCAGCCGGAGGCGGCGCGCGCTAGCGGAAAACGGACGCGGGCGTCAGCGGGAAAACGACACGCTGGACGAACTCCTCAGCAGCAGCGGTTGGCGGGGTTGCGGGCGGCGGCATCGTGGCGGTCGCGCCAGTAGTCGCGTTCGCTCGGAACCGAGGCATCCGGGTGTCGGAGTTGGAGATGCTGCACGTAGCGCTGGTAGTCGTTGCCGCCGAGGATCGAGTTGAACCACCAGATCACGGCGCGGATGGCCCGGACAACCGCGCGCCCCGCCGTCCGCAGGAGACCTGCGGTCGACGGGGCGGTGGATTCATTCATCACGGACAAGTGTGACTCAATGTGCGTGTGCGGTGGCCGCACCGGTGGGTTTGACCTTGCCCGCGGCAGCCAGGGCATCCCATTCCTTCTGGACTTCCTTCTCCTCCTTGGTGGCCAGGAAGGAGCTGGGCCCGAAGATCTTCGACGGTTCCTCCGGCGATTCCTTGGTCTCCTCGCCGCCCTTGCGAATGGCGCGCAGGCACACCCACACACCCACGACGGCGACAATGAGCACCAGCACCGCGAACACGATCGACAGCGTGCCCTGGATGAACGTATTGCGAATCGTCTTCTCCAGGTTGGCGATCTGCGTCTGCAGCGCCGCCGCGTCCGCCACACCCTTGGGTAGTTGCCCGGAGTCCTGCGCGGCGAGATAGGCGTCCCGCTTCACGATGGTGTTGTGGTGCAGCGTCCAGTAGCCGATCTTCGGATCACCCGAGAAGATCTTCTGGAACGAGGCCGTCATGGTGACGATCAGATCCCAGGTCAGTGGCAGCGCCGGAATCCAGGCCCACTTGACCAGGCCCTTCTTCACCACGATGGCCAGCACCACGGTCAATGCGACCGCCGCGAGCAACTGGTTGGAGATACCGAACAGCGGGTACAGCGTATTGATGCCGCCCAGCGGATCGGTCACACCCATGAGCAGCACCGAACCCCAGGCCGCGACCACGAGCGCCGAGCACAGCCATGCGCCGGGCAGCCAGGACGGATCCTTGAACTTCTTGGCCGCACCACCGAGATTGCCGAGCGAATCCGAGAGCATGAACCGCGCCACGCGGGTACCGGCGTCGATGGTGGTGAGGATGAACAGCGCCTCGAACATGATCGCGAAGTGGTACCAGAACGCCTTCAGCCCGGAGCCGCCGAACAGCTTGTGCAGCACCTCGGACATGCCGATGGCCAGGGTCGGCGCGCCACCGGTGCGCGAGACGATATTGGACTCGCCGATCTCGGTGGCGGTCTGCTTCAGCTGGTCCGCGGTGATCGGATCACCGTGCAGCCCAAGGCTGTTCACGTAGGTGGCGGCCTTCTCCGCGCTGCCGCCGGTCACCGCCGGGCTGGCATTGATGGCGAAGTACAGGTGCTGGTCGATGATGCTCGCGGTAATGATCGCCATGACCGCCACGAACGACTCCATCAGCATGCCGCCGTAGCCGATCATGCGCGCCTGCGACTGCTTGGCCAGCAGCTTCGGCGTGGTTCCGGAGGACACCAGCGAATGGAATCCGGACAGCGCACCACACGCGATGGTGATGAACAGGAACGGGAAGAGATTGCCCGCGAACGACGGACCATTGCTGTTGCCGGCGAATTGCGAGATGGCGGGAGCCTGCAGCACCGGCATGGTGACCACCACGCCGACGGCCAGCAGGCCGATGGTGCCGATCTTCATGAAGGTGGAGAGGTAGTCGCGCGGGGCGAGCAGCAGCCACACCGGCAGCACCGAGGCGATGAAACCGTAGATGATCAGCATCCAGGCGATATTGGTGCCGGACAGCGTGAACCAGTCACGGCCCCAACCGGATCCGGCCACCCAATTGCCGGAAACAATGGCCAGCAACAACAGTACGAAGCCCACCAGGGAGATCTCGCCGACCTTGCCCGGCCGCACGAAACGCAGGTAAACACCCATGAACAGCGCGATCGGGATGGTCATGGCAATGGAGAACACGCCCCATGGGCTGCCACCCTCCAGCACGCCGGTCTTCGGATTCGCTGTCGCGGCAAGGGCATTCACCACGACGATGCCGAGTACCGCGAGCAGGATCATCATGATGACCAGTACGGCCACGATGGCGGCCACACCGCCCACCGGGCCGAGCTCCTCGCGCGCCATCTGCCCGAGGCTGCGGCCGCGCCGTTTCACCGAGGCCCACAGCACCAGATAATCCTGTACCGCACCGGCGAATACGACGCCGACAATGATCCAGATGGTGCCCGGCAGGTATCCCATCTGCGCGGCGAGTACCGGTCCGACCAGCGGGCCGGCGCCGGCGATGGCGGCGAAGTGATGCCCGAACAGGACGCGGCGGTCCATCGGCATGTAGTCGCGGCCGTTCTCCATGGCCTCGGCCGGAGTGGCGACGTCATCGCGTGGTTTGGTGATCTTCCATTCGATCAGCCGCGAATAGAACTGGTACGCCAGCACATACGTACAGACGGCGGCGATCACGATCCAGACGGCATTGACGTTCTCCCCGCGCATGAACGCGAGGATCGTCCAGGCGATCGCGCCGAGTACGGCGATGGCCAGGAAGATGCCCTTTTTGGCGGGCGTGAGGGGCGTCCGGTCCACGACACCGACCGGAGGCAGGTCGGGGTCCGTCCGGAGGTATTCGATGGTCGCCATGCGACAAATCTCCCGTGCGGTACAGCGGATCTAAGTGAATTCGTGCCCAACGTAGCGGAATCGACACGCCTGAAATGTGGCTTTCGACAGCCGTTCATGAAGTGTCGGACCGACGGGTATGGGTGACCCGGTGGACGCTGTGTGCCGGGAGACGAGGTGACGCAATCCGGCATTCGCCCCCGCGAGTCCGCGTGTTCTCCGCGTGTCGCAGGTTGCTCTCCGTATGCTGCCATGCTGATCTGAGACCTGGGCCACAGGGTCCGTGACCGGAGGAGACCCTCGTGACCGGGAGATCGTTTCATTCATGCCCGTACTTTCGGCGCTGGATTTCGGACGCCGACCGATATGCGACGAACGGTGGATCCGCTGCGACAAACGGTAGGAATGCCGCGATGAACGGTGCGCGATGGTGGCTCGGATCATGAGGATGGCGCGGGGCACATCAGTGGTGCGGGCATGAGACTCGGCGATGGCGCTGCCTTTTCGCGTCGCGCCCTCCTCGGCGGGGCGGCGGCCGCGGCCTTGGCGGGTGCCGTCGGCGGGTGTGGCCGCGGCGATGACGATGCGGTGACCTTCTTCTTCCAGGCGCGGCCGGAGGAGGCGCGGTCCCGGCTGTTGATCATCGACGAATTTCGGAAGCGGCGGCCGGATATCGAGATTCGCACGATCATGTCCGGGCCGGATCCGCTGCAGCAGATGCTCACCTACTGCGCGGGCGGGAAATGCCCGGATGTCCTGATGTCGTGGGAGCTGCTGTACGCGGGATTGGCCGAGCGCGGGGTGCTGGTGGATCTGCGCGAGTTCCTCGACCGCGATCCGGGGTATGCCGCCGAGCTGGAGGCGGACGGGTATGCGCCGCTGCGGAATACCTTCGTCTGGCGTGGTGGGCAGTACGCCTTGCCGGAGCAGTGGTCCGGAGTATTCCTCTACTACAACCGGAAACTGTTCCAACAGGCGGGGATTCAGCCGCCCGCGCGGTGGGCCGATGCCTGGTCGTATGCCGAATTCCTCGCCGCCGCAAAGGCACTCACCCATCATGATTCCGACGGCCGTACCCGACAGTGGGGTTTCGTCGACGCCTGGGTGCCGTACTTCTCCGCCGCCTGCTTCGGTATGAACAATGGTGCGGAGTGGTTCACCCCGCCGGTGCGACCGGAGCGCACCAATATCGGCGATCCGCGCTTCGCCGAAGGATTACAGTTCTACGCGGATCTGGCAGTTCGGCATCGGGTCGCGCCGAGCGTCGGTGACCGGCAATCGGTTTCGGCGCAGGACCTGTTCCGGAGTGGGCGCGCGGCCATGCTCATGGGCGGGCACTGGCTGTACTCGGAGTTCACCGGGCGTGATGATCTCGACTTCGATGTCACCGTGCTGCCGGTCGGACCGCACGGTGGACCCGGTGCAATCACCGATGTCGGCAGCACCGGGCTCGCCATTGCCGCCGCCAGTCCGCGCCGTGAACAGGCTTGGGAATTCGTGAAATTCGCGACCGGGCCGGAGGGGCAGGCGCTCATCGCCGCCTCCGGACTCTTCGTACCCGTGCTCAAATCCGCCATGCACGCACCGGGTTTCGCGAACGCGCATCGCGGTATCCGCAATATGGAGGTCTTCACCGAAGGCCCGGCCAACTCCCGCCAACTGGCAGTCACACCGCAGTGGGGGAAGGTCGAATCGCTGCTCGAACGCGGCTGCAATCGGGTGCTGCGCGGTGCGGCTCAGGCTGATTCGCTTGCCGGGCGGACCGCCGCCGATATCGACGCGGTGCTGCGGGCGGCGATATGACGCGGATCGAAACGCGTATGCCGCGCGGGGATATCGCGCTCGTGGAAGAGCCCGGGAGTGTCCGGAAGCGTGGCGGGTCCGCGCTGGCGCGACGGCGGGCGCGAGCCGGAGCCTGGTTCGTACTCGCCAATCTCGCGTCCGTCGCGGTGTTTCTGCTTTTCCCGCTGGGGTTTTCGCTGTATCTGAGTTTCCACTCCTGGGATCTGTTCAGTCCGCCGCGGTTCGTGGGTGTGGACAACTACCACCGGCTGTTCGCCGATGATCCGCTGTTCTTCATCGCCCTGCGCAATACCGCCGTCTTCACGCTGCTGACCTTGGTACCCACCGTGCTGGTGAGTCTGGCCGTGGCGGGTCTGCTGAATCGAAAACTGCGGGGGATAGGCATCTTTCGTACCATCGCCTTCCTGCCGCTGGTGGCGTCGACCGTGGCCATGGCGGTTGTCTTCCGCTTCGTCTTCGCCAGCGATGACGGTCTCGCCGATCTGTTTCTCGGCTGGTTCGG
The DNA here is from genome assembly GCF_009649815.1 of Nocardia sp. SYP-A9097. GTDB lineage: Bacteria > Actinomycetota > Actinomycetes > Mycobacteriales > Mycobacteriaceae > Nocardia. The sequence continues at coordinate 36,674 of NZ_WJIC01000002.1, read as the reverse complement.
CATCTCCCCGGTGCCGTGGCTGACCGATCCGGATTGGGCGCTGGTCTCGCTCAGCTTGGTGACGGTGTGGAAGAGCGTGCCATTCGCCACGGTCATTCTGCTCGCTGCCATGCAGGGTGTGCCCGAAAACCTTTATGAGGCAGCCGAAATCGACGGTGCGGGTCCGTTGCGCCGCTTCCGCTCCATCACCATTCCGCTGATTCGCGGTGCGCTGTCCTTCGTCTTCGTCATCACCATTATCAATTCGGTGCAGGCATTCGATCAGGCGTACGCGCTCACCGGTGGTAATGGCGGTCCCGAGACGGGCACCTATGTGCTCGGAATCATGCTGTTCCAGAACGCCTTCCGCTTCTATGAGGTCGGTTACGCGTCGGCGCTGGCCTGGGTGATTTTCGCAATCCTGCTGGTGCTCACGCTGATTCAGCTGCGGCTGTCCCGGCGTGCGGAGGCGGACCTGTGAAGGGCACGCGCCGCATGGTGCGCGTCCTGCTCATCTACCTGGCCCTGATCGCCGTCGCCTGGTGCGCGCTGGCCCCGATCCTGTGGGCGGTCTCGGCCTCGCTGAAATCCGAGGGCGAGCTCATCGACCCGTCGGCCCTGCCCGCGCACCCCCAATGGTCCAACTACACAGACGTTTTCGACGCCATCCCACTCGGCCGCATGCTGCTCAATACCGCCGTGTACGCGCTCTGTGTCACCGCCGGTCAGGTCTTCTTCTGCTCCCTGGCCGGATATGCCTTCGCCCGCTTGCGTTTTCCCGGCTGCGAGGCCCTGTTCCTCGCCTACCTGGCCACCCTCATGGTCCCGCTGACGGTCACGGTAATCCCGCAATTCCTGCTCATGCGCGCCTTCGGCTGGATGGACACCCCCTGGTCCATGATCATCCCCGGCCTCTTCGGCAGCGCCTTCGGCACCTACCTCATGCGCCAGTTCTTCGCCACGCTCCCAACAGAATTGGAGGAGGCCGCCACCCTCGACGGCTGCACTCCATGGCAAATCTATTGGCGCGTCCTACTCCCACACGCCCGCCCGGCCGTAATGGTCCTGGCAGTCCTCACCTGGATCACAGTCTGGAACGACTTCCTCTGGCCCCTGATCATGATCCAGCGCAACGAATACGCCACCGCCACCCTCGGCCTGCTCCGCCTCCAAGGCCAATACACCACCAACTGGCCCCTCCTGATGGCCGCCGCCACCCTGATCCTCCTCCCCCTCCTATTGATCTACGCCATAGCCCAACGAGCCTTCATCCGAGGCATAGCCATGTCCGGCCTCGGCGGCCGCTGACCCCTCGAAATTCCACTGGCACCGCCGCGGCGGCTGGGCCATGCTGGGCGGGCCGAGACATCCGGTGACCTGTCATAACCGGGCCGAGGGGGAGACGTATGGACAAGGCGGACAGACCCGCGATTCTGCTGGATGTGGATGGTCCGCTGAACCCGTTCGTGGGGAGCGAAACCCCACGTGCCCCGGGCTATCAGGCACACCTACTGCGCCCCAAGATCTTTCCGGGGCGCCCGGCCGAGCACCGCACCGTCTGGCTCGATCCGGCGCACGGCCGTCAACTCCTGGAACTGGCTGCAGAAACCCGGGCCGATCTGGTTTGGGCCACCCTCTGGGAAAACGAGGCCAACCGCCTGCTGAGCGCTCCACTGGGCTTGCCGAAACTCGAAGTAATCGTCTTCAACGGCACCGCCTTCCAGCACTCGGGCGGCCACCACGCCAAACTCCCCGGCATCACAGCGTGGGCCGCCGCGCGCCCGCTCGTCTGGTTCGACGACCAATTCCAGCCCGCCGATGCGGACTGGGCCATTGCCCGCTCGGCGGACACCGCACCCACCTGCATCATTCCCATCGACTCATCCATCGGTCTCACCGCCGCCGATTTCGACGCCGCCCGGGATTTTCTCCTACGGCACCGGCGAATTCAGGCGCTTGCTCAGTTGGGTGAGATGGCGGATCGAGGTGAGTTCGACGAGTACCTGACCGGGCCCAGGATCGAATGATCTTGGGCGGCAACGGGGATGCGGTCAGTTGGCGGGGGTGTTGTACATGCCGGGTTCGTAGGAGCCGCCCTGCTGGCGGATGATGACGCCGAGGCGGTTGGCGGCGTTGATTTGGGCGATCAGGGCTACCAGGGCGGTGAGTTGGTCGTCGTCGAAGTGTTTGCGGGCGGTGGCCCAGGTTTCGTCGGAGACGCCTTGGTGGGCGTCGGCGAGGCGGGTGCCCTCCTCGGCCAGTGCGAACGCCGCGCGCTCGGCTTCGGTGAACACCGTGGATTCGCGCCAGGCGGCGACCAGGTTGATGCGGGTCGGGGACTCGCCCGCGTGCGCGAGATCCTTGCTGTGCAGATCGGTGCACCAGCCGCAGCCGTTGATCTGGCTGACGCGCAGCATCACCAGATCCTGGGTGACCTTGGGCAGGGTCGAGCCGATGATCACCAGGCTGGCATTGCCGAAACGCTTGGCGAACTTCGCGCCGATCTCGGTCTCGGCCAGGTTGAGTCGCTGTTCCATGATTCGTCCTCACTAGTGGTGCGTATTCGGATGCCCACAAGATGCCGCGCGCCCGAAGACTGTGACGGGGTGGCGGGGTGACAAACGGCATAGCCGTGCGGTGTCACAAAACGGTGGGTTCAGCGCTCCGGCGGGGTGGCGGCGGAGTATCGGCGGGCCGGGGGCTGTGGAACCGCTGCGGCAGCGGGGTGCGTACGCCGCGATCATCGAATCCGGTTCCGCGAGTGCCGCTCCCGTCGCCGATGAGCTGCTCGGATACCTCGGGCGGGACCCGCGCGCCTGATCCGCCACGAGAATTCGGCGGCGCAGTGCGAAGGTGGTGTACATGCACGGTGTCGATTTCGCTGGTACGGCTCGAAAGCCGATGAAGCGGAACGCCGTGCGTGTCATCGCCGCCGCATTCGGCCTGCTCCTCGTCTTCGTTCTCGCCGCCGCCGCACCGGTCGCCGCGCCGGGATGGCAGCCGGTATGGGTCAGCGCGATGCAGCGGCCCGGTGACAGTTTCGCGCCCAACTGGTCCGGCGTCGGCTTCGGGAATCAGACTGTGCGCCAAGTTATTCGGGTCGGCGACGCGGGATCGATACTGCGACTGCGATTGTCGAATCGGTTCGGCACGCAGCCGCTGCGGGTGACCGGTGCCACCATCGCAAGGAGCGCGGGCGGTGCGGCGGTGCGTTCGGATAGCCTGCGGCAGTTGACAATCGGATCCACGTTCGCGTTTCGGATCGAGCCCGGTGAGGACGCCGTCACCGATCCGATCCGGCTGCCGGTGCGGGCGCTGGAGCAGTTGACGGTGACCTTCTACTTCGCCGATGCGACCGGTCCGGCGACGTATCACGCTCAGGCGCAGAACACTTCATATCTGGCCTGGGATGATCATCGCTCCGATGCCTCCGGTAATGCTTTCACCGTGAACTCGTCGTCCTGGTACTACCTGGCGGCCGTGGAGTCCGAGGTCGCGTTACCGCGCAGGTCGTCGGTCGCCCTGTTCGGCGACTCGTTCACCGAGGGTGTCGGCTCCACCTACGACGCGCACCGCAATTATCCGGACAAGCTGGCCGAATACTTTGTCGCGCAGGGATTTCCGCGTCCGGTGCTCAATCTCGGCATCGGCGGCAACTGTTTGACCGCCGATTCGCAGTGGCTGGGGGAGAGTGGGCTGTCCCGGTTCCGCCGCGATGTGCTCGACCAGCCCGGTATCGGCACCGTCGTAATCCTGGAGGGCATCAACGACATCTGGCTCAATGGCGCGAATATGGCGCTGGGCGCACCGATCCAGGGGGTCTCCGCCGAGCAGTTGATCGCCGGTTTCCGCACCCTCATCGCGCAAGCGCGCGCGGCGGGTCTGCGGGTGATCGGCGCGACGATTCTGCCCGCCTCGGGTTCGGGTTTCGGCGGCGGTGATCGGGCGCGTTATGCCGAACGCGAGAGCGTCCGCAGGGCGGTCAATGCTTGGATCCTCGGCTCCGGCGAGTACGACGCCGTGGTGGATTCGGCTACCGCACTTGCCGATCCGGCCAACCCCGATCGCCTTGCCCTCGCCTTCGACAGCGGCGACCACCTGCATCCGAACGATGCCGGATACGCCGCCCTGGCAGCGGCCGTCGCCACGGTCCTGAACTGACACCGCGACCCCTCGGGAATCAAATGCGCACGCATGGAGTTGGTTTGGCTCGTGCCACCCGGATCGGGCGGCACAAGGCCGACGAAGGGATCTGCCCGTGCGTATCGTCACCGCGCTCGCCGCACTACTCGCGGCGCTACTAGTCTTCGCCGGAGCGGCTGCCGCAGCGCCGGTTTCGGGTCCCGGATGGCAATCCGTGTGGGCGACCGCAACCCAACTGCCCAATATGAGCTTCGCGCCCAACTGGGCTCAGGAGGGGTTTGCGAATCAGTCGGTGCGTCAGGTGATTCGGGTCAGCAGCGGGGGATCGGTACTGCGACTACGGCTTTCGAACAGTTACGGTACGCAGCCACTGGAGGTGACCGGTGCGACTCTCGCGCGCACCGACAAGGGTGTGTCCGTTCGCCCGGACAGCCTGCGGCCCTTGACTATCGGTGCTAACCAGACGTTCCGTATCGCCGCCGGAACCGAGGCCGTCACCGACCCGATCGTGCTGCCGGTCGCGCCGCTGGATTCCCTCACCGTGACGCTGTACTTCGCGCAACCCACCGGTCCCGCGACGTATCACGCTCAGGCACTGGGTACTTCGTTCCGTGGAACGGGTGATCATCGCGCCGATATCGCGGGCGACGGGTTCACCGAGACCTCCGAATCCTCGTACTACCTGGCGGCTGTCGAAACCCTCGACGTGCTCCCGCACCGCTCCGGCGTGGCGCTCTTCGGTGACTCCATCACCGACGGTGCCGCCTCCACCGTGGACGCGCACCACACCTACCCGGATGAGCTGGCCGAACAGCTTGCCTCACAAGGACAATCACGTCCGATCCTGAATCTCGGCATCGGCGGCAATCGTGTGACGGTGGATTCGGCCTGGCTCGGTGACAGTGCCCTGTCCCGCTTCCACCGCGATGTCCTGGGCCAGCCCGGTGTCGGCACGGTGGCAATCCTGGAGGGCATCAATGACATCGGGCTCAGCGGTGGCGGTATCCCCATGGGCGCGCCCTTCCCGGTCGTCTCCGCCGATCAGCTGATCGCGGGCCAGCGCACCCTCATCGCCGAGGCGCGCGCCGCCGGACTGCGGGTAATCGGCGCGACCATCCTGCCTTTCGCGGGCTCGCAGTACTACGACGCCGACAAGGAAGCCGTGCGCACCGCGGTCAACTCCTGGATTCGCGGCTCCGGCGAGTTCGATGCCGTGGTCGATCTCGAGGCCGCACTCGCCGATCCGGCCGATCCCAAGCGCCTGGCTCCCGGCCTCGACAGCGGTGACCATCTGCACCCCGGCGACGCCGGATACGCGGTGATGGCGAATGCCGTACGCGGCGCGCTCGACTGATCTCCCGATCACCGAACGGACCCAGCCCGCGCGGCCCGGGTCCGTTCCGTCGCAAGTGCGCAGGTAAACTCTCGTTCTCGTGAGTCTCACCCTTGGAATCGTCGGCCTGCCCAACGTCGGAAAGTCGACGCTCTTCAATGCGCTGACCCGCAACGACGTGCTGGCGGCGAACTACCCGTTCGCCACGATCGAGCCGAATACCGGCGTCGTTCCGCTGCCCGATCCGAGGCTGGCCAAGCTCGCCGAAATCTTCGGCTCCGAGCGCCAACTCCCCGCAGTGGTGACGTTCGTCGATATCGCGGGCATCGTCAAGGGCGCCTCGGAAGGCGAGGGCCTGGGCAATAAGTTCCTCGCCAATATCCGTGAAGCCGACGCCATCTGCCAGGTCGTGCGAGTCTTCGCCGACAGCGACGTGGTCCACGTCGACGGCAAGGTCGATCCCCTCGCCGATATCGAGGTCATCGAAACCGAGCTCATCCTCGCCGACATGCAAACCTTGGAGAAGGCGGTCGTCCGCCTCGACAAGGAAGCCCGCGTCAAGAAGGACCGCAAGCCGGTAGCCGATGCCGCCAAGCAGGCGCAGGAAATCCTGAACACCGGCCGCACCCTCTTTGCCGCCCAGAAGGAGCTGGATGTCGAGCTGCTGAAAGAACTTTCGCTGCTCACCATCAAGCCGTTCCTCTACGTCTTCAACGCCGACGAAGCCGTCCTCACCGACGAGGCCAAGAAGGCCGAGCTGAAAGCCGCCGTCGCCCCCGCCGACGCCGTCTTCCTCGACGCCAAAATCGAGTTCGAACTCATCGAACTAGACGACGAATCCGCCCTGGAACTCCTGGAGTCCATCGGCCAATCCGAGCCCGGCCTGCACGCCCTCGCCCGAGCCGGTTTCCACACCCTCGGCCTCCAGACCTACCTGACCGCAGGCCCGAAAGAATCCCGCGCCTGGACCATCCACCAGGGCGACACCGCCCCCAAGGCCGCCGGCGTAATCCACACCGACTTCGAACGCGGCTTCATCAAAGCCGAAATCGTAGCCTTCAACGACCTCGTCGAAGCCGGCTCCATGGCAGCAGCCAAAGCCGCCGGCAAGGTCCGCATGGAAGGCAAGGAATACGTCATGGTCGACGGCGACGTCGTCGAATTCCGCTTCAACGTCTGAGTCCTGCTGGGCTCAAATGAGCCGATGCCGAATGCCTCCCGGTTACCCGACCAGGGCGGCGTCAGGCTTGTGGAGCAGAGCCCGGTGAACTGAAGCAGTTCACCGGGTTGAGAGCGAGTATCAGCTATGGCGAGCCTCCGGTAGTGAGATCTCGATGGCGTTTGCCAACGCTCGCAGTCTCATCGCTGCCGACCTAATGTCTCCGAGTGTGCTCAGGGCGGGCGGCCATGTCGATGGCCTTGCCAGCCCCGATTTGCTCAACGAGTTCGAGGGCGAGAGGAACCCAGACGCCTTTGCCTCCGCGCAGCGCGGGCAAAGAGGCCGCTTGCCTGCGCCACAGCGCCCGCTGCTCGGCCAGCAATTGCGAGGAACTTGTCGCATCGGCAGAAGTCATACGGATAGTCTAGGCTGGAATTTATTTGATCATGGGCCAGATTGAATCAATAATCGACAGCATCTGGACTCCAGGGCACTCATCAATCTCTGGCACGCGCGGGCGAATTGATTGCCGAATTCATGAGTATCGGCTACGGAAGGTGGTCGAGTTCCACTTTCAACGTGTAGGCCGCTCCGAAGCAGGTGCCCTGACTACTAGACGGAGAGACCCCCGAAGAGATCGGTCCTTCTATCCAGAACAGGTAGCTTTTCGCTAAGCCGCGTGGATGTAACTCTGCAAAGTCGCGCGGGCTTCCTGGGCATTCTTCGAGTCCGGGAAGTGCTCCAGTAGGAGTTCGTCTAGCTGGTTCAAACGCTTCTTGACCCATGAAAACGAAGCTGTGACAGGGCGTTCGAGGATTGGCCCGACAGCTTCGATACTGCTGTCCAGATCGCCTAGGCGGGCGCAAGCGGTCGCCAGGTAGATATAGGTCAGCATCTCGTCGCCCGGTGAGGTGCTTTCCTTCCAGGCCGCGATTGCCTCATGTGACGCCTTGATTGCTTGTTTCAGAATTGCTGGATCGTCGGACCACATCAGCGAAAAGCCGTGGTAATAGAGCTGTTTCGCAGGACTGAATCCGAACAGCGGGCCTTCCAGCTCGTCCGGACCGCAGTGTTCCCGCGCGAGGTCCGCTTGCTCGAGCAAATCAAGTGCGCCTCGTGAATCTCCGAGATTCGCCGTCGAAGCCGCGAGACCACACAGGAGGCGTGGCTCACCCGTACCTGTCGACGAACCGACGTAGCGGAGTCCGTCTATCGCCGCGTCACGAGCCAACTCGAAATCCTTGGTGAATCTGAATGCGAGAGACTGGGTTCCGCGTGCCCACGCGCGGAGGGCGTCGTGGTCGGCGCGGTCGGCCAGTCGGAACGATGCCTGTACGTGAGTGCGGGCCATGTCCGCTTGGCCAAGGTCCAAGGTCAGGTAGGCCAGCACGCCGCACACCCGCCCTAGAGCTATATAGAGATCTCTGATCGCATCTGGGCGATGAGCACCCTCACGAAGCCGCCGCATCAGTTCGGCGCGCAGTTCGAGGGCATGGTGGATCGACTTGTCGTACTCCTCGATTCCAGAGGCTCGCGCCACGCGCGCGATGTCGTCTTGAATGTCGTTCAGGTCCACGCCATCCGGGGCAACGAGTAACGCCTCCGATTCCCGGCGCGCCCGCTCGAGCCGCCGCATGGTTTCCTCTGCTCGTGCTCGCTCGGTCTGGTCCGCATCCCACGCGGAAATCAATTCGCCTCCGGCGGAGAGCAATTGGTCTGCGGCTTCCACCCATCGTCGATTACTCGGGCACCTCCGACCGGCCTCGATCGCAAGTACCCAGGTGTGGTCGCAGAACAACCCGGCAGCCAACTCCCGCAAGCTCATCTGTCGGGCCAGCCGATAGCGACGAAGCGTAGAACCAGTCCGGTTCGGGTCCATACCCGCGAACCCTGGGGGCTTCGAGCCCATCTCTCATCATCCCCTGTGGTGACAGATCGGAGGGTAGTGGTTCGTCACCACCGTATCTCTCCACCACAGTCGTCGCGGGTGGTGAGCTGAATTCACTTCCGGCCATGGCCACGATCATGGCCGGAGGACTCCAATCCAACGGCGATAGGGGAACCCGTAATGAAGTTCCGGCCGACCGCGGTCGGATACTGTCGAAGCGACGTATCCGGCATACAGCAATCCTGGGACGAAGACCAGATCCGCAGTGCCGCAAAGCGTAGGGGCTATGACCTCGCAAAGATCGTGGTCGTTGACGGTAGACGTAACAACCGCCCACTTGCGGGATTGAAGGCCACCGTTACCCGGACGAGAGCCGAGGCGGTATTCACCCCCAGCTTGGCGCATTTCCCAGGGGAAGACGTGCCTTCGGATCTCATGCAGAACACCGACGTGATCACGGTAAGCCCAGAAAACACATACACCCGTGCGGGTGGGACGAGCTAGACAATGCCATGTCCGTCGATGACGCCTTAGCGCTATTCGCTGACGAACCTCCAGCCCGTTGGTTGCAGTACCAAGACGGCTCATGGGCTCCCATCTCCGAAGACGGTTGGGTCGGAGCTTCTTTCACGATCTCCGACCTACTCGAGGTAGCCCAGCGCGTAGCCGCGCTCGAGGAAGTCGGGTTCATCACCCAGGTGATCGATGTAGAGCCACTCGAGGTGGTCGACACCGAGCCGGACAACACCGACGGGAGGCGCTTACACGAGATAGCCAGAACCCCTTTCGATCCGCAATAACCTGCCCCCGCACCGTATGTCCGGGGGGTTTGCTTTTGAAGGAAACTCTATGCCTAACAACATGATTCCCACTGTTGCCGCCGTTGTCACCGTTGTGATCGGCGGTACCTTTGATGGTGGTAGCCGCTGCGTCCTCGGCGCACGCCGCCGCCAAATCCTGTGACTTCGAGTTCACGCCCTACCAAGGCCCGCCCACCGTGCTGCCCGCCGCCGCCGAAGTCCACGCCGACGGGTGGGCGCAATGCGATGTGACCCCCGATGAACACATCCTGACCCTTTCACTCGAATACAAGGAGGGGGGTAAATGGGTGACGGCGAACTCCAACACCGATGCCACCCTGCCCCCGGCACCGCCGAACCGGTACAGCTACCCCACCGTGAAGGCGGCGTGCTACGCCGGAACATGGCGCATGGCGGTGTCGGTGACCGGCAAGATTGGTGGGAACCCGTTCGTGTTCTCCGACTACTCAGCTACCCGCGATATCCCGACCAGCGATTGCCCAGCCCGATTCTGAGGAGTTTGACATGCCCACCAGCTCGAATGTTCCTACCTCGCAGGACATTCAACCATTGTATGAGCGGACCGCCGATGCCCTCGGCGTCGACCATCCAGCAGCGAAAGCATTGAAGGCAGCGGCGGAAGAGCTGTCCGTGGTGGCGGCGCAAGGGCAACGGCGATACGGCGACGTGGAATGACTCCGATCGAGGAGTGACGCGCGATCGTGGAGACCTCCGTCCGCGCCTCGGCCGGGGGTCTTCCCATGTCCGGGCATGAAAAACAGAGCCCTAGCGAGGCAGAAACAAGCTGGGACTCTCGGCGAGTTGCTGGTGTCGGAGGGTACCCGACGCCGGGCGCGACTCGAGATCGAGCGCGCAGGTTCCGCCAATGAGATTGTGGACGTGGCCGAGATGTTCTGCCAGCGGGTGATGGGCGCTGGCGGCGCGTAGGAGGCCCGGAGGGGTCTGAGATGTTCTGGCTGGCACTAGGTGCTGGCGCTCCCCTCCGGGCTGAGTCCTACCGGCGCTTGATCATCCGGAGACCGGCGTACCACCCCTTCCGCAGATTGCCGTAGGCGCGCGGGCCGTTGGCAATCAGGTTGACGAGGAACGAACCGGCACCGAAAAAGACCGCGATGGTCACGGGTACTCCTTATGAAGTTGTTATTCAATTGTCGTGTCCCACTGCGGAACCCGGCGTCCAGTTGACTGCTGGCTCACGGGGTTAATGATACCGGCGCGACCGACACAGAATGCATCTATGACACCCCTGAGCAAACTTCTGGGCGTGTCCGTGATGGCAAACACACCGGCTCTCAGCTCAGATGGCAGAGCAGCCGGTTGAAGCCCGGTAAGCCCTGGAGAGTCGGCAATGGGGAAACTGCGAGCCCACACGGGAACCAAGGCGCGGATCCCGCGATTGCCACGCGGCATACAAGTTGAGGCGCTGGGGACATTAGGTGCCCCCGGCCCGTACGAACGTCCCTCTCGAATCTGCTAAAACCCTTCTCGCACTCCAGATCTAGCAGTCCCGACGGCCGCGCCTCAACCTTCCCGGGGTCATCGCCGCGCCGGGGCCGCAGCGGGAACGGGGTTATCCAGAGGAAGCCTGATCCAGCTCCCTGCCCCTGATCTGCACCGTCTGGACACCGCGCTGGATGCCCCGGATCGATTGCCTCGACCCCTCGGTGGCGGTGTGACAAGCGGAACCTGGAATCCCGCGAACCGCAACTGGGAGCATCCCTGACCCCATCTGGATGTCGATGGGGCTCAGTCGTTTTCGGAGTTGGTGTAAGCGGTCCGCTGAGGCGCGCGCGGCTTGCGGGTGACCCACACATCACCGGTCGAGCCTGTCAGGGACTCGCAGGCTGTCTCGTTCGGAGGGCACGTGAACCAGACAGGAGCGAATCATGAAGCATCGCATTGTTGTTCTCGGGGCCGGGTGTCGCCGAGCATGCCTTCCATGTGGCCGCGCGGCCGGCTGTGCTGCGCCTGCGCGCACGCTTGGATGAACTCGGCGAGAACGGGAACGTGCTGGTGGTCGGCGGTAATCTCACCGCGATCGAGGCTGCCACCGAGGTCGCTGAAGCCACGACCTCGGCCGCCGCGAGAATCAGGTGACGACGAATAGTGTTGGTGGACATGCCTTCTCCCCTCGAATGCCGGGCAGTGTGAACTGCTCCGCCTTCACATTTCTCGAGCTTTACCTGAGCGGTCAAAGAACTGCTCACCGAGGCCCTCGACGGTCCACTGCGGTAGGCCTGCTCAGATGGTTCGGCTGCCGTCGCCGACGATCGTCAGCGCGACGGTGTTCGCGCGTAGCGCGGCGAATGCGAACAAGGTGTTCGAGGTTCGGGGCTGTGCAAGGTAATCCATTGCGGCCATGTTCATTTCGGTGATCAGATCGGTGTGCAGGCCGATGGCTGTGCCGCCGGTCAGGAATGTCGCCAGGGCGTTCTCGTATGCGGTGTTGGCGCGCCCATATTGTCTGCGCGGATGAATCATTACCGTGGTGAAGCCGACGAATACGCCGGTGGCGGCGGTGGTGAATACGCTGGGTGCCAGCATCGCGCCGGCGTGGCATGCGAGTGCGACCAGGATCTGGTTTCCGGTGAGATTGTTATTGTCTATCAACGGGTTTGATGTTGAAGCACCCAGCGAATTCGGGCGGCCATGCCCGAGGTAGAGGGTGCAGTCCGCGTATCGCAAGTAGTGGTCGATCGCGGTTCTGGTGGCAGCGTGGTGGTGCAGGTCTGTCACGGAGTGGCGTGTGGGCACCGACGGTTTTACCGCCTGCGAAACCGGTGCGAGAGTGCGCGGCGCCCCCCGCTCATTGGGACTGATGAAAAGCAGGTCAGCCATTGAATCGCTCCCAGTTGGCGGCTTCCTGTTCGAAAACGGAAGCGATTTCTCGGATGAGTTCTTCCTGGGATCCGCGGTAGCCGCTGAATCCGGCTTCGAATAATGCCGTGATGGCGGGGCGGGCGGGATGCCCGGGATCGATGAGCGCCTCGGCCACATCGCGCGGGCTCAATCCATGGTCGGCGTCGTCTACCTCGCCCGGAATATCGGCATCGAGAAATGGCCTGTCGGGTGCCGGATGTACCGCCACCCACCGTACTACCGCTTCGATGAGCCGCCTGGAGTTCCGGCTGAACAGGAGCGGTGGATCCGAGCCCAGCGCCGAAGGGGTTGACCAATCATCTCTCGACCAGATACTCACTGCGCTACCCTCCATTTATAGCGAAACTGTATTACTGCTGCGAGATAGAGGCAATGCCATGAGCGTCTGGCGAATAGCAACCGATGAGGGCCCGCTTCCCGGCGACCTCGACGAGGGGGCCCCGAGTATCAGAGACCAGTTCTCCAATTTCATCGACAAGGTCGTCAAATGGATCCCCGGCGATATCGCGGCTATCTACGCGGCCGGAATCGTGGGATTCTCCGGCCAAGCCAACGGTGGAGTGCCGAGTACCGCATGGTGGATACTCAGTGCGGCCGCAGCCCTGGTCATCACCTTCTTCCTATCTCTCAAACACGCCGGCGGCCCAAGAGGATCCGCGGTTCGCGCCTTACTGGCGGCGGCTGCCTTCTTCATCTGGTCCGCCACAATCCCCTCATCAGGATGGGCGACATTCGACTGGTTTGCCGACAATGCCCGCATAGTCCCCTGGTTCGCAGGCGTCATCGGCCTCATGTTCACGGCCTTCGCCGAATGGGCCACCGAAGCGATCCCCAACCCCTGAACACATCAGAGGGCCATTTTGCCGTTGTCGACGGTGTAGACGGCGCCGTGGACGGCGGAGGCTTCGTCGGAGCAGAGGAAGGTGATGACGTTGGCTACCTGGGTGGGGTCCATCAGGCCGCGGGGCGTCGCGGTTTTCATGATGAGGGTGTAGTCGGGGTCCTCGGGGAAGGTGAAGTTTTCCAGGAGGGGGGTGGTCATGCCGCCGGGGCAGACGGCGTTGACGCGGATGCCGCGGCCGTCGAATTCCAGTGCCATGGCACGGGTCAGGCCGATGAGGCCGTGTTTGGCGGCGCAGTAACCGGCCGAGTATGCCTGGCCTTCCAGGCCCGCGATCGAAGCGACGTTGACGATGCAGCCTTGCCGGTCGAGCAGGTGGGGGAGGGCCGCGCGGGAGAGGAAGAATGGGGCGCTGAGGTTGACGGCCAGGTCGTGCTCCCATTCCTTGTCGGTGACTTCGGCGGTGTGGCGCATGGTGTGCGCGCCCGCCGCGTTGACCAGGATGTCGATTCCGTCGAATCGCTCCGAGCAGGCCCGCACGGCCTCAGCGCAAGCCGCCGGATCGGTGAGATCGGCTGCCAGCCAGGCATTTTCGGCTAGAGTGGCGCTGAGTCGCGCCTCATCCCGTCCGGTACCGAACACATCCGCGCCGCCCGCGCTCAGCGACCGCGCCACGGCTTGGCCGAGCCCGGAGGACGCCCCGGTTACCAATGCGACCTTGCCGCCGAATCGCCCGGCTCCATTGCGCGTCATACCCGCCTCCATTCCATTGCCGGGCGACTGCGAAACCGTCGCCCGATCGAACGGGTTTCAACGTAGCCTGGCCCGGCTCCGAGGTCCTCCGGCCAGGCCCTGAAAGTCCGGTTGTGACCGGGCGATCTGACGGATTTGGGCGGTGCGTTGACGTGTCCGGCGCGACACGCTCGGCAGCGGATTGAATTTGCACGCCGCCTGCCTTGTTGTGAACCCTTGTTCCGCTATCGTTCATCGCACTGTTCGATGCTGCTACTGGCGCGCCAAGGCTGATTCGTCGATTCCGGAGCACACGGCCGGTGCGGCACTGCCTGAAGCGGGCCCCTGACCGTCTCCGAAAGATCGAGGGAACGTGCCTGTACCCCTTACTCTGACCGGCCGTCTGGTACGGCTGGAACCCCTTGCGCCGCAGCATGCTTCGGGTATTGCGCAGGCAGCGGTGGGGAATCGCGACGAGTACGCGTTCACTCCTGTCCCGCACGGAGTCGATGAGGCGCTGGAGTATGTGGCGCAGGCATTGGCCGGGCATGCCGCCGGGACCTCGCTCGCTTTCGCGATCATCGCGGTCGCGAGCGGCCGGGTGCTGGGGTCGACCCGGTTCACCAGATTCGACTATTGGCAGGGGCCGATGGTGTGGCCGATGGTGCACGGCCTGCCGCCGGGGGATCCCCTGATGGCGGTGCCCGACGCCGCCGAAATCGGCAATACCTGGCTGTCGCCGCAGGCGCGCGGGGCGGGCATCAACCTGGAATCCAAGTTGCTGTTGCTGCAGCACGCCTTCGAGACCTGGCGGGTGCGTCGCATCAGCATGCGGGCAGATGTGCGAAACCGCCGCTCCCGCTTGGCAATCGAGCGGCTCGGCGCGACCAGCGACGGAGTGCGGCGGGCACACTCGCGCGGCCTGGACGGCGAGGTGCGCAGCACCGCTTTCTACTCGATCCTGGACGAGGAGTGGCCGACCGTCCGGGCCACCATCGAGGGCCAGTTCAGTGCGCGGCCCGCGCGAAACAGGCTGATCGACGCTTAGCTTCGCGACTATAATTCCGGGTGTTGCACCGGTCGGCCGTCGAGCAGTCATCTGACTCGGCGGTCGGCGGAACACTCCGATGACATGTCAGCAACCGGGCGCGGGGTCGCGTTGAGGCCGCCCCTCTTTCTCGAAGGAGAAGCGCATGCCCGACCCCATGGCCACCAAGGTCTATCTCGCCGACAGGGTATCGGGCTCTCCCGCGCTCACCCTGTTCCTGGTTCCCGAACCACGTGTCCCCGGCGGCAGCATGCTGCATCTGCTCGAGCAGGCACCGCTGACCGGCCGCATACCCCACCCGAACGCCACCCTGGTGGACTGGTTGCAGGTGCATTCCATGCCCGCCATCCGCACCCGATTCCTGGCCTTCCGGCCCGGTATCCACGATCCGTCCCGGGTACGCGCCATACTGCGCGATCACTTCATCGCCGACCCCGCGCCCATGGGCCTGGACCTCGACGATTCCGAGGAGATCACCAGGCTGGAACTGCTCCCCGAGCACACGCTCGGCCCACGGCGCATCGACGACTTCCACGATGAGGCCGTGCGCTCGGCAATGCTCGCCGTCTACCGGCATTTCGAGGTGGACCGGCGCATTCCACTCATGTACCACGGCTTCGCCGAACCCGAGGACGGCTGGTTCGAACCACTCGCCGCCGAAGCCTGAGGCTATTCGACCGGCACCACGGTCAGCAGCCACCACGGCCGCCGCGGCGCCTGGAACTGGAAGGTCTGCACATACATCCGCCGCTCCTTGCGAGCGGCGGATTCCCGCATGAGCAGGGTCCGCTCGATCCGCTCATCCGGTTCGGCCTCGTTGTGCCACAGTCGATCCCACTCCGGTGCGCGCCGGCACTGATTGAGGATCTCCTCCTTGCGTTCGGGCACGATGAGTTCGGGACCGGAGCCGCGGAACGACGAGATCATGGTCTGCGCCTCCACCTCCCAATCACCGAGGCGGTAGCGCGCCATGGGTTCGAGCATGATGGCGGTCAGCAGATTCGCACCGGGGCCGGTGCCCGGAAACAATCTGCTGAAGGCGCTGTTCGAGGCCACTACATCGAAGGCGCCGTCGTGCAGGCACGCCGGATGCGTAAGGCTGTGCAGTACCGCGAGATCGGCGGGCGGAGGCCGGGAGGGGTCGAACACCCTAGGCAGTGTGCGGTACAACTCTTGTGATCGACTTCGTATCGAGTTAAGCCGGATCACAAGACTGGGTATTACCGCAGAATTTCTGCCATATTGAAGACCTTGTTTGATCTGGTTCTGAAGTGGGTAATGGGGGTGGTTCCGCGCCATGGCGGTAACGCGGATCGATGTGCTGGGTCCGCTGCACATCAATATCGACGGGCAGCGAATGCCACCGGGGGCTCCGATGCAATGCGCGGTGCTCGGGCGTTTGGTCGCCGCGGGTGGGCGGGTGGTTCCGACCGATCGACTGATCGACGACCTCTGGAGCGGTGATCCACCGGCGAAAGCCGTTGCCGCGCTCCAGGTCTACATTCACAATCTGCGCCGGGTCTTCGAACCCGACCGGCCACGCCGGGCACAGTCCCGCATAATCGTCTCCGAATCACACGGGTACGCCCTGAATCTCGAACCCGAACAGGTCGATTCATGGCATTTCGAACAATTGCTGCACGGGCATGAATCGGCCATGCGTGATCCCGCGGTGCGCCCCGACCCGCTGGAACAGGTGCGGGTGCTCGATGCCGCACTGGGTTGCTGGCACGGCAATGCCTTCGAATCCTTCGCCGGAATGCCCTGGGCGACACAGGAAACCGCGCGGCTCGCGGCACTGCGGCTCACCGCCGCCGAACTGCGGGCACAGGCGGCACTGGAGATGAACCGGCCCGCCGAGGTGGTCCTGGCCCTGCGGCCCATCTTCGCCGAACATCCCGGCCGGGAGGAGTGCGCGCGACTGCTCGCCCTGGCCCAGTACCGGCTCGGCCAGTCCCTGGACGCACTCGCCACCGTGCGGCACAGCCGCGAATTCCTCACCCTGGAGTTCGGCGTCGATCCCGGACCCGGGCTACGCGATCTGGAGACGGCCATCCTCACCCATTCGGTGGAGACCGAGACACCGGCCCCGCCGCTCGTACTCCGCCCGGCCGAGGCAGCACCGTCGCGGACGGCGGATCCCTTGTCGGACAGCGGATACCGCGAACAACGCGATGCACTCGAGACCGCCGCCGCGGCCGCCGCGGCCGGACACGTACGCCTGGTCTGGCTCTCCGGAGAGGCAGGGGCGGGCAAGACCACGCTCGCCGCCACTCTCGTCAACCGGTTGGCCGGAGCCTCCTGGACCACCGTCTTCGGGCGCTGCCCGGAGGTGGAGGGCGCACCGCCGGCCTGGGCCTGGGCCGAGGTCCTCACCGGCCTCGATGCCGCCGAACCCGAAACCTATACCGCCTCGGACGCTTTCACCCTCGCGCGGCGGGTGGTGCGCTCCTGCCGGGAACGCTCCGGCAACGGCCCCATCGCCATCGTGCTCGAGGATGTGCACGGTGCGGACGCCGCCACCCTGCAGGTACTGCGGCAGGTGGTGAACTGGCTGCGCGACCGCCCCATCCTGATCGTCGCCACCCTGCGCGGCACCGAGGCCGGACCCGGCGTCCGCGATACCGCCGCCGCCCTCGCCCTCTTCACCGCCGACCGCATCGAACTCGACGGTCTCGACCTGGCCGGCACCCGCCGCGCGGCGGCCGCCGCCGGACTGACCACCCTGGACGACCGCACCGTCGAACTGCTGCGCCGCCGCACCGGCGGCAATCCACTGTTCGTCCGCGAATTGGCCAAACTCGTTGCCGGGCAGGGCAGTACCGACGCACTCCCGGACAGTGTGCGCGATCTGCTCGGCCGTCGTATCGGCCAGCTGCCCGCCGCGGTGACCGAACTGCTGCGGCACATGTCGGTCTGGGGTGAGCACAGCGATATCAATACCCTCGCCGCCTCCGCCGCCCTGAGCCCCGACACCGTGATCGACCTCATCGCCGATGCCGAGGCCGCGCGCCTGCTGCGCACCGAACGCAGTGGGCGCATCGCCTTCGATCACGCGCTGGTCCGCGAAACCGTCTACTACGACATTCCGATGCTGCGCCGCGCCCGAATGCATTGGGACGCATTCGAACTGCTCTGCGACCGGCTCCCCGGTAGTACGGCCGCCGCCAAGGCGCGATCCGTCACCGCCATCGACGCGCTCGCGCATTCCGCCGGGGTATCGGTGAAATCTCCGGGGCTCGCCCGGCCAGCGGAAATCCATCCCGCGCAAGCCGATTCGCTGTCGGCTTCCGCTATGGACGCGCTCGCGCACTCCGTGGGCATTCTCGCGCCGACCGGTGCACTCGGCGATTACGATGCGCTGCACTGGACCGCCGCCGGTGCGAGCACGACCAGCTCGCAGGCCGAGACGGTGGCCGCGATGCCCGAGGCGATCGCGCCGCCCGGTGCCGATATCGACGCGCTGGCGCATCACGCCGCGCTGGGCGCGAATGCCGAAACAGCGGCTCGCGCACTTGAATTCGTGCGAGCGGCGGCCCGGCGCTGTGTCGAGCGCCGAATGCGGGCCGATGCCGTACGGCGCTGGCGGTCGGTGCTCGCGCTACATGAGCTGGCCGGGCATACCGTCTCGAACGCGGCGCGCGCGGATCGCATCGCCCTGCTCGAGGCACGCTGTGAACTGGTCACCGCCCTGGCCTACGACGGGCAGCACATCGCGGCGCGAACGGCTCGCACGCAGGCCATCGAATTGGCCGAATCACTCGGCCGCGCAGAACTTCTCGCGCGCGCCTCCACCTGCTGGCCGACGCCGCTGATCTGGTCCGTGCACGATTGGCACACCCCGGATCCGGGCATCCGGGAACCCTTGCGGATCGCGCTCGAGAATCCGAATCTGCCTGTCACCACCCAAATCGGGATCCATGTGACCACGGTTTTCGACCGGGCCCTGGACGATCTCGAAGCCACCGAGGAGGCCGCGCGAGCGGCGAGTGCGCTGGCCGCGCCCATCCTTGATCCGGATCTGCTCTGTACGGTGCTGAACGCGCAAGCCTTCTCCGCCTTCGCGCGTCGCGGCTTCCTCCGCGCGGAAGATCTGAAATGCCATGCGGAACAGATGCTTCGGATCGCCACCGACGCCGAACTCACCGAATTCCGCGCGCTCGCACACTATCTGTTGTTCCGGTCCGCGCTCGCCGACGCCGAACTGGTCGCCGCCGCCGACCATGCCCGCAGCGCGAGCGAGTACGCCACCGACGGTCAGCTACGGCATCTGCTCGACGCCATCGCACCCTTCGATATGGTGCTCGAACTATTGCGCGGCAATACCGACGGCGTGGCGCTCATGCTCGCGATCGAACCGGCCGCGGCCGACGAGATCGTGGCGAATACCGAAGCGGGCGTTGCGGAACCGTCCCGCGAACCCAACGCACTGCATATCGGTATCGCCATCTCGCTCGCCTGGCAGCGCGATGACATGTCGGGGTACCTCGATGACATGCGCGAACGCGCGGCCGTGAAACCCGAGCTCTTCATACACGGCTACGCCATGGCGCTGGTGCATTCGGGACAGCACGAGTTGGCGCGGCAGGTGATGCGGGATGCCGCGCCACTGGCCCCGCAGTTCTGGACCACCTTCAGCTCGGTACGCGCCCGCCTGTCCATCGCACTGAGCGATCGACCGTGGGCCCGCGAACTATACGACCACCTGCTGCCGTACGCGGGCACCATTGCCGGCCTGGAGACCGGCGCGACCGTACTCGGCCCCGTCGACGACACCCTCGCCGAACTCGCCGACTTCCTCGGCTACCCGGAAAGTGCTGCTGCACATCATGTTTCGGCGTCCCGACTGCGGCAGCGGCTGGATGTCGCGCTGGCACTGCTGGCCGAACGAGGCAGCCCGAATCACGCCCCGCAGCGCGTGCACCAGGTCCGTGAGGTATCGCTGAGTCAAGCCTGCCGCGGTCCCGGCGAATGAGGGCGCGCCCGCAGCCGGACAGGGATCGGCCGGTTCCGCATATGTGGGGATTTTGTGGGGATTCGGGTCGGCGGGAACCTCTCACGCCCGGATGACGTCGAAACTGGTAGCGGTCGATCTTCGACCGGATACGGGGGAGAGACCATATGACCGTGCAACTGGATCGTCCGACACGCAAACGCGGTCGCGGGCGGCTGGCGCTGATCGCGGTACTGGCCGTACTCGCGGTCGGTGGTGTGACGGGAGTGCGCTGGTGGCAGGAGCATTCGACGGACCCGGCGGTCGCGGGGGACCGGCTGCGGAGTTTCCCGGCCGTCGATCGCACCGGTCTGAATGAGACCCAGCTGCGCGTTCTCGATGTCACGAAACAGGAATTCGGCCGCCAGCCGGCCGGCACCACCTACTCCGAGGGCGTCAAGGAGCCGTGGTGTGCGGACTTCGTCAGCTGGGTGATGCGCGAATCCGGTCGCGCACTGGACAATCCGAACTCCGGCTCCTGGCGGATTCCGGGCGTCGCCACCCTGGAGGCGTATTACCGGCAGCAGCAGCGTTTCGAGAATCCGGGCTATCGCCCGCATATCGGCGATGTGGTGATGTACGCCGAGGGCAGCGTCTTCAACCAGCACACCAATATCGTCATCGACGCCGATGTGGACTCCATCACCACCATCGGCGGCAATGAATTCGGCAAGATCAGCATCCATCGTATAAAGCCTGCGGAGGTCTCCGGCGGACTGGTCGGATACGGCAGATTGTGAACAGAGCGGTTCCACATTTTGGAAACGCTGACCCGGGAGGGTGGGACTGAACGGGTCGACCGCCTACGATGGTCTCGGCGGCGCCCGGCAGCGTCGCCGATTGATCCCTGTCCTGCTGCCCCCTCATCGGCAGGACAGGGGTCCCCGCCCGACGAAAGTAGCTGGATGACGCCGTCCGACGAACCGGTCTGGATCGATTACGCCGAATTCGGCGAACGTTTCGTGGCGGCGGCGGTTACGGAATCCCGAATCGAAGCGGCGGTGTCCGGTATGGCCGGACGCGGTATGACCATCGGACCATTCGGTATCGGCCCAGCCGGACTCGCACGATTCGTGGCCACGGGCAGTGTCGGAAAACCCACCATCATTCGGCGCGGCCCACATGTGCACTTCGATGTGGCGCTGCCGGTGAAACTCCGGGTCGATGTAACCCTCGGCGGTCAGCGACTACGCCTGGAAGCGGTCGTCGATATCGATCTGCGGCTGCATGCCCGCACGGCGAATCCGCTGCTCATCGTTATCGATATTCCGCCGGTCACCGGGCGCGATGTCAGTTTCGTCATGCGCGCGCAGGCCATCGGCGCGGCTTTCGACCTGTTGGTCGACCCCATTGCCAAACTCGTGCAGAACGAGGTCGCCAATCGGATCAACGGCATTCTCGAGGATCCGGACGCACAGCGCGGGCGCACCTTCGATGTGGAGGCCATTCTCAACGGCAGTAGATCGCGCTATCGCGGCCGGCCGACCCACGAGTGGATCGACTACGGCGACTTCGGCCACCGCTTCTTCGAACGCATCGTGACCGCCGATCGGGTGCGCGAGGTGGTGGAATCCATGGCGGGCAAGCCCATCGAGGTCGGCCCGATTCGCACCGGGCCGGGTAAGAAGGCGCAGGTCGCGGTGCAGGGTACGGTGCGACTACCCCGGGTCGTGGAATCCACGCACGACCCCGCGCCGGCCGCGCCCGAACCCGTGATCGCCGAATTGCCCACGCCCGCAGACCATCACCCGATGCCGGCGGCCGATACCGCCGACAAAGCGGATCTGGTGACCTTCGATCTGACCATTCCGGTGAGCCTGGATATCACCGTGAATGTGCTGCAATCCAATCGCTACAGCGCCGAACTGCTGGTGCCGGTGGCCCTGACCGCCCGCGCCGCCGAACCGCTGCTGATTGTCATCGACGCCGTCCCGCCCGCACCCGAGGACATCGAACTCGAGCTGAAGGCGCAGGGCCTGCGCGCGGCCACGCTCGGCAAACTCGCCGGAATTCGCCGGCAGGTGGCCGTGCAGGTGGCATCGGTGGTGCGTGCCGAGGTGGCCGATACCGCCCGCCGGACCATCGATGTGGGCGCACGCCTGGACGGAACCCGCGTCTGACCGGCGGAAGCCGTTCTCGATCGATGACCGATGCGCCTGGTTGTGCACGCGTGTGACTCATGGTGCCAATGTGCCGTGTGCTTCTGGCGATTCCAATGTGAATATGGTGAAATGAGTTCACGTTCAGGGCTCCCGGCGCACAGATGATCTGCGGGTTATCGGGGAAGGTGCGCCGGGCACGCCGCAAGGGTTCTACCGGTCACGGGCAATCTTTCGGTGCGCGCGCGATCGGCATGTTCGATCAGCGAGTGTGCGAAGGAGTTCCGCGATGGTGTTTTCCCGTGTCAGCCGCCGGGCGTTCCTACTCGGAGGTGCGACCGTAGCCGCGGGCGTCTCCACCGGTCTGAGCCTGCCCGCCCCCAATGCCGCTGCGCGGCAACAACTCGGCACCCTGCTCGATTACGCGGGCGGTGTCCCCGCCGCCGAATCCATCAGTGCCGAAGGGCATATGGGCGTCATCCGGTACGTCTCCGATCGCCGCCCCGGCGCGGAGTGGATGGCCGGAAAGCCGCTGCTGGCAAGGGAAGTCGACCAACTCAGGGCCGCCGGGCTCTCGGTGGTCTCCTGCTACCAGTTCGGCAAGGGCCCCACCGCCGACTGGCGCGGTGGTCTCGAGGCCGGACTCAGGCACGCCGCAAGGGGATTGATGCTGCACAAGGCGGCAGGCGGCCCGGACAACGTCCCCATCTACGCCTCCATCGACGACAACCCGGACGACGCGGATTTCGACAATATGATCGAGCCCTATCTACGCGGCTGGGAAACCGTCCTCGGCCGCGAGCGCGTCGGCGTCTACGCCAACTCGCCCACCATCGACTCGATTCGCGGCGCGGGCCTGGGTTCCTACTTCTGGCAACACAATTGGGGCACCCCGAAGGGCTACGTCCACCCCGACGCCCACCTGCACCAGTTCGAAATCGACAAGCGCTCCCTCGACGGCATCGGAGTCGACGTCAACGCCGTACTGGCCCCCCAGTACGGCCAGTGGTGGTAGATCCGTCTCCCCGGACCCTCGTGCCCCGCTGCCGTACGGCAGCGGGGCACGAAAAGTATTGAGGTGGGAACAGATCGGGCTCGAGTGGGGATCGTGAATCTAGGTCTGGCTGTGGAAGGTCGGATCCTCCAGGAGATCCGGCTCGTCCGGGACCACGCGCAAGGTGTGGTGGTGGTCGACACTGTCGTCGTTCCCCGAGAAGGCTTGGCGGTCACCCATCCACGAGAAGATCGACCAGCGGGACAGGCCGGAGAAGGCCGATCCGATGCTGCCGAACGACGCGGATGAGATGAGTGAGCCGAAGGATCCGGCGGAGCCGATGGACAGCACCGACCCGATACTTCCGATGGACAGGATGGAGTACGCCGAGCCGATCGACAGGATCGATCCCTCCGAGCGAATCGACAGGATCGATCGGCGCGACTTCAGGCCCCGCAGGGCGGAGTTCTCAGCGGCCATAACTGTCGGTCTACCACAGGAATCCATGATCAAGAAAGATTTCGCCCCTGTCCCGTCCGGCTTGTCGCCGGAGTGGAACAGGGGCGGAATTCTCGGCTGACTTTCGGATTACCTTCAGACGGTGAAGAATCCGGCGGTCGGCAGGAACGAGCAGGTGATGGGCTGCGACTCCGGATCGGCCTGAGTGGTCAGCGAACCCGAGACCACGGCGACGACGCGCCCGGCACCGGTATTGACGATGGCCGACAGCGTGGCCGGGCCATCCGGGTTGATCTTGGCCTCATCGGTCAGGTTGGCCACGCCGCTCGCGCGGGTGTCCAGGTTCAGCCACTGCACCGTCATCGGCGGGGTCTGAATCTCGGTGGGCCGCTTGGTGCCCAGCGCGGTGAAGACGAAACCGGCCTGGCCCGCGACGGGTCCGGGCGGGGGCAGCTGGGCCGGGCCGGGCACGGCGAGCGCGGTGCCGACGGAATCCGCGCCGGAGCCGATGCAGCCCTTACCGATGCTCGGCCAGAGGAACTGGGCGATGACCGGGCCGTCCTTGGGGATGTCCGGGCCACCACCGCCACTGCCGTCCAGGAAGGTGATGATCTTGTTCAGCGTGTCCTTGACCGAAGGCGGCAGGTTCAGCGTGGACAGGATCTGCCTGGCCTGATCGAGAATGGCGGTCTGCGGGCCGGGGGCCGCGATATCCGCTGGTCCGGCGGCCGCACCGATGATGGCGGGGATCAGCGAAGCTAGCGCGTCGACCGAAACGCCTTCGGGGATCATCGGAATGGACGCCGTGGTCTGCGCGGGCGTCGGCTTGGCGAACGCAGTGGTCGGTACGGCGACGGTGGCGCAGGCCGCCAGGGCGACTGCGGACATTGCGAACCGCGATCCTCGGGTGCGAAGCACTGGTGTAGCCGTCCTTACCTTCGGGTGCATCTAGCGGCGATGGAGACATCGCTTCCGCGACACTCTAGGGACCGGGCTGCCCGGTTGTACAGCCACGGAGTGATCTTGGCGTCCTGCATCAAGCAACGCTATCGAATGGCCCACCGGAAGCGGTGTTACTGATGGGGTCAGTGATGCAAATGTTACAGCAGGTGGTGCGCGCCTCACGGCACATTTCACCATGCGACTACGCTTGTCGAGGCCTGTCGCCCGAGCTGAAAGTCCCGCCGTGAACCGACACTTCCGACTGGCAGCCGCGGCACTGGGTATCTCGGTGCTGGCGCGCCTGGCCTGGGTGCTCGTCCTGCCGAATGGCATGAACTTCGTCGACCTGCACGTTTATGTGGATGGTTCGGCCGCGCTGGGTAGCGGCAACCTCTTCGATTTCACCGACTCCAGTAAGACCCCGGACTTTCCGCTGCCGTTCACCTACCCGCCGTTCGCGGCACTGGTGTTCTATCCGCTGCACTTCCTGCCGTTCTCGTTCGTGGCCATCGCCTGGCTGCTGGCGACCATGGCGGCACTCTTCGGCGTGGTATGGCTCGCGCTGGAGATGATTCTCGGGAAAGACGCACTGCGCGAACAACATTGGCGTACGACCGCGGTGGCGTGGACGGCCGTCGGGCTGTGGCTCGAGCCCGTGCGCACCACCCTGGACTACGGCCAGGTCAATGTCTTCCTGGTGCTGATCGCCATGGTCGCGGTGCGCAGCACCCGCTGGTGGATCTCCGGCACGCTGGTCGGCGCGGCCGCCGGGGTGAAGCTGACCCCCGCGGTCACCGGCCTGTACTTCGCGGCCCAGCGGCGCTGGCTCACGGCGGCGTGGTCGGCGGTGGTGTTCTTCGGCACTGTCGCGCTGACGTACCTGATCACCCCCGATGAGACGCGCAAATATTTCACCGAACTGCTCGGTGACGCGACCCGGATCGGTCCGGTCGGGTCGTCGGTGAATCAATCGCTGCGCGGTGCCCTGAGTCGCCTGCTCGGCCACGATGTGGTCTCCGGGCCGGTGTGGATCGCGGCGGTGCTGGTGACGGCCGTGCTGGCGGTGCTGGCCTGGCGTGCGCTGGCCAAGGACGACCGGCTGGGCACGCTGCTCATCGTGCAGCTGTTCGGTTTGATGGTGTCGCCGATTTCCTGGTCACACCATTGGATCTGGCTGATTCCGGTCATGCTGTGGCTGTTGTACGGCCCGCTGCGGGAGGTCGCGGGCGCGCGGCTGCTGGCCGGGTATTGGCTGGTCACCACCGTGATCGGGGTGCCTTGGCTGCTCTCGCACTTCCAGAAGTCCATCTGGACCGTTTCGCGGCCGGGCATCTTGTCCTGGCTGGCGGCGGTGGATGTGATCGGTGTGCTGGTCTTCTATGTCTGGGTGGCGTGGGCGGGCCGCACTAGCTCTGCGCTTCCAGCCGATCGATCTCGTGCGCAAGAGCCACATCCAGCGCGGTGAGCCCATCCGCGTCATGGGTGGAGAGCGTGAAGGTGACGCGCCGCCAGCGGATAGCCATATCGGGGTGATGGTTGGCTGCCTCGGCGGCGAGCGCGACCCGGCGGACCAGTTCGATTCCGGCCAGGAACGAGGCTGCCTCGGCGGTGCGGGAGATGCTGTGCCCGGCGCGGGTCCAGCCCGGGAGTTCGGCGAGGGCCTTGGCGATTTCTGCTTCGGAGAGCGGTGCGGGAGTCATGTGTCCGGTGTACTCCCGGCGGAGTGCGGGCGCGCGGATTTCGGCAGCGCGCCGTTGTAAATTATGCCGCGCGTGCGGCTTTGAGGCCCTTCTTGAGTTCCTTCTTGCTACAGCAGCCCGAGGCTTCGAGCTTCTTCATCCGCATGATGACCAAAGGGCATTTCAAGCACCGCGTCTTCTTGCGGCAGCATTTTTTCTTCGGCTTCAGACCGGAAACATCCTTCGCCTTTACCTTGCCCATGTTGGTTAGCTTAACCTAACTCGGGTGCGTTAAACGAGTGAGTTATGTCGAACGGTAGTGTGTAGCTCGCCGCATGCCCGGTGGAATCAACTACTTCCCCATGCATGACCCGCCGGGTCGGGCCAACCCTTTGCACCAGGAGGAATCTAACGTGTCGTCTGTCGAGTTCCGTAACGTCGCCATCGTGGCGCACGTCGACCACGGCAAGACAACACTGGTCGACGCCATGTTGCGTCAGTCCGGGGCGTTTGCCGAGCGCGCCGAGCTTGTCGACCGAGTGATGGACTCCGGAGACCTGGAGCGCGAGAAGGGCATCACCATTCTTGCGAAGAACACCGCGGTGCACCGGCACAATGCCGATGGCTCGCTGACGGTGATCAACGTGATCGATACCCCCGGCCACGCCGACTTCGGTGGTGAGGTCGAGCGCGGCCTGTCCATGGTCGACGGTGTCGTGCTGCTGGTCGACGCGTCCGAAGGTCCCCTGCCGCAGACCCGCTTCGTGCTGCGCAAGGCGCTCGCCGCCTCGCTGCCGGTCATCCTGGTGGTCAACAAGACCGACCGCCCGGACGCCCGTATCGAAGAGGTCGTCGAGGAGTCGCACGATCTGCTGCTCGACCTCGCCTCCGATCTGGACGACGAGGCCTCCGAA
The DNA here is from genome assembly GCF_009649815.1 of Nocardia sp. SYP-A9097. Classification (GTDB taxonomy): domain Bacteria; phylum Actinomycetota; class Actinomycetes; order Mycobacteriales; family Mycobacteriaceae; genus Nocardia. Next base: position 9,770 of record NZ_WJIC01000002.1, on the reverse strand, counting down.
GCCGCCGAGCTCGCCCTCGATCTGCCGGTGCTCTACGCCTCCGGCCGCGAGGGCAAGGCCTCGACCATCCGCCCCGAGAACGGCAACGCGCCGGGCGCGGAGAACCTCGACGAGCTGTTCGAGGTCCTGATGAAGTACGTCCCCGCCCCCAAGGGTGACAAGGACGCGCCGCTGCAGGCCCACGTCACCAACCTCGACGCCTCCCCGTTCCTCGGCCGTATCGGCCTGGTCCGCATCCACAACGGCACCCTGCGCAAGGGCGCCAACGTGGCGTGGATGACCCCCGAGGGCAATAAGACCGTCAAGATCACCGAGCTGCTGCAGACCGTCGGCGTCGAGCGCAAGCCCGGCGAAGAGGCCATCGCCGGTGACATCGTCGCCGTCGCGGGCATCCCGGAGATCATGATCGGCGACACCCTCGCCGACGTCGAGAACCCGGTTGCGTTGCCGCGCATCACCGTTGACCAGCCCGCCATCTCGGTGACCATCGGCACCAACACCTCGCCGCTGGTGGGTCGCGTGTCCGGTCACAAGCTGACCGCCCGCATGGTGAAGGACCGCCTCGACAAGGAACTGATCGGCAATGTCTCGCTGAAGGTTCTCGACATCGGCCGCCCGGACGCCTGGGAGGTGCAGGGTCGTGGTGAGCTCGCGCTCGCCATCCTGGTCGAGCAGATGCGTCGCGAAGGCTTCGAGCTGACCGTCGGCAAGCCGCAGGTGGTCACCCAGATGGTCGACGGCAAGATGCATGAGCCCTACGAAGAGCTCACCGTCGACTGCCCGGACGAGTACCTGGGCGCCGTCACCCAGCTGCTGGCCGCCCGTAAGGGCAAGATGGTCCAGATGAGCAACCACTCCGCGGGGTGGGTGCGCATGGAGTTCATCGTGCCCTCGCGTGGTCTGATCGGCTTCCGTACCGATTTCCTCACCGAGACCCGCGGCACCGGTATCGCCAACGCCATCTTCGACGGTTACGCGCCGTGGGCCGGCGAGATCCGCGCCCGCCACACCGGTTCGCTGGTGTCGGACCGTGCCGGTTCGGTCACCCCGTTCGCCATGATCCAGCTCTCCGACCGCGGCCAGTTCTTCGTGGAGCCGGGCGCGGACACCTACGAGGGCATGGTCGTGGGCATCAACCCGCGTGCCGAGGACCTCGACATCAACGTCACCCGTGAGAAGAAGCTGACCAATATGCGGTCCGCCACGGCCGACGTGTTCGAGACCCTGGCCAAGCCGCTGCACCTGGATCTGGAAGCGGCCATGGAGTTCTGCACCGACGACGAGTGCGTCGAGGTCACTCCCGAGGTCGTGCGCGTGCGCAAGCTCATCCTGGGCGCGACCGAGCGTGGCCGCGAGCTGTCGCGCAAGAAGGCTCGCGACCGCGCCGCGAACTGATATCAGCCGCTCCGGCGGTTCGCAGTAGTTCCAAACCTGCTCCGGTCGATTTCGACCGGAGCAGGTTTGTATATCCCCGGATGACGGGCCCAGGTCGCGAGATGTGGATCAAGTAGAGTGCCGAACGTGAGAACGGGGGCCGGTGTGCGCGCGACGTTGCGTGCGGTGCTTTTGATGGTCGCGACCCTCCTGGCGGTCGCGACCGGGTGCACCGCGAATCCGCCACCGCCCATCGAGTCCACGGACAGCCCGAAGACGCAGCCCGCCAAGCCGGGTAAGAATTCGATCGTGGTGGCGGTGGATGACATCGGCATCGGGTTCAATCCGCATCTGCGGTCGCAGCTTTCGCCCGCGGCGTCGGCGGTGTCGTCGATGGTGTTGCCGAGTCCGTTCCGGTCGGTGCCGAATCCGGTGGTTCCGGGTGGTGCGGATTGGGTGCTGGATCCGGCGTTGATGGTATCGGCGGATGTGACCGCGCAGGAGCCGTTCACCATCACCTATCAGATCAAGAACGAGGCGTCCTGGTCCGATGGCGCTCCCATTGCCGCCGAGGACTTCAAATACCTTTGGCAGCAGATGATTACGCAGCCGGGTGTGGTGGATCCGGCCGGATATCGGCTGATCTCGGATGTGAGTTCGTCGGCGGGCGGTAAGACGGTGACCGTCACGCTGCGCGAGGAGTATCCGGCCTGGCGACAGCTGTTCACCGATCTGCTGCCGCAGCATCTGGTGAAGGATTCCGGGTTCGAGCAGGGCCTGGTGGACACCATTCGAATCTCCGGCGGGCAGTTCCGGATCAAGCAGGCCGATCGCGGTCGCGAGGAGATTCTGCTCGAACGCAATGACCGGTACTGGGGTAAGCCCGCGGTGCCGGATCAGATTCTGTTGCGGCGCGGTGGAACTCCCGCGCAGGTGGCGGAGTCGCTGCGGGTCGGGGACGCGCAGATGGCGCTGGTGCACGGCGGGGTGGCGTTGCAGGCGCAGTTGGCGGCGATTCCCTCGGTGCGCACCGCGATTCAGGCGCAGTCCCGTGAGATGCAGCTCGTATTGAATGGCCGCACAGGCGATTTGGCGGATATGCGGGTGCGCAAGGCCGTGCTCGGGCTGCTGGATCCGGTGCTGCTGGCCACGGTCGGCGCGCAGACCGGCAGCTGGGTGGAGCCGGTGCGCGCGCAGGTGCTCGCGCCCTCGGATCCGGGTTATCTGGCCACCCAGCCGCCGCGGCTGAGCAATGAAGAGGTGTACGGCCTGTTCAACGAGGCCGGATATGGCCGTGGCCCAGAGCCTTCCGTGACGCAGTCACCGACTTCGCCTGCGCCGCAACCGCGTCCGATCGCCAAGAACGGTAAGACGCTGACCATTCGGATCGGCGCGGTCGAGAGCGACTCCGCGACGCTGGCCGTCGCGAATACCGCCGCCGACCAATTGCGCAGTGCCGGAATCGATGTGATCGTGCGCAGTGTCTCCGCCGCGCAGCTGTACGGCAAGGACACCACCGATTCCGGGGTGGACGCCATTGTCGGCTGGGAGCATGCGGGGGCCGATCCGGCGACCGCGCTGGCCTCGCGCTACGGCTGCCCGCCGGTGCCGGTGCCCGATGCCTCCGGTTCGACCACCGACAACACCGTCGCCGATGCCGCGAAGAAGGCTCCGTCGAATCTGTCGGGTGTGTGTGATCCGGTGCTGCAGCCGGGCATCGACGCCGCGCTGCGCGGTATCGATGTCGGCCGGGTGATCGGCGATTCCGAACCCGCGCTGTGGAATTTGGCGACCGTACTGCCGATCGTGCAGGACACGCAGGTGGCGGCGGCCGGGCCGCGGGTGGACGGTGTCTCGCTGAGCGGCGCTATTCAGACCGGCATCTTCGCCGATGCCGCGAACTGGCGGCGGCTGCCGTGACGGCGCGCGATCGTTCGGCGCGCGGGCAGGGTGGCCTACTGCTGGTGCACGCGCACCCCGATGACGAGTCCATCACCACCGGCGGCACCATCGCGCACTATCGGCGCCGCGGTATTCCGGTGACCGTGGTGACCTGCACCCTCGGCGAGGAGGGCGAGGTCATCGGGGACGCGTGGGCGGGCCTGGTCGCCGATCAGGCCGATCAGCTCGGCGGATATCGGATTCTCGAATTGACCAGGGCGCTGGGCGAATTGGCTGCCGCGCCGCCGCGGTTCCTCGGCGGTGCCGGGCGCTGGCGGGACTCCGGTATGGCCGGGACTCCCGCGGCCCGGAATCCGCGCGCGTTCGTGAAATCCGGTCAGGAGGCCGTGGACGCGCTGGTTCAGATCATGCTGGAGCTGCGCCCGAGCGTGGTCGTCGGCTATGACCCGCGTGGTGGCTATGGCCATCCGGACCATATTCGCGCGCACGAAATCACCATGGCCGCAGTCGATTCCGCGGGTGAATGGGGTTGGGAGGTGCCGAAGACGTACTGGACCGTCACCGACAGCGCCATCCTCGCCATGCATACCGAGGCCCTGAAGCGCCGCACGGTCGATCAGCTGCCCGGTGCGCTGCCGCCGGGCTGGCGATTGCCGCACACCGGTGAATTGGCTTGTGTGCCACACGAATCCGTCACCACCATTGTGGATGTAGCCGATGTGCTGGCCGCCAAGCGCGCCGCCCTGCGCGCGCACGCCACCCAGGTGACGGTCGCGCCGTCCGGCCGCGAGTTCGCGCTGTCGAACAATATCGCCCAGCCGGTCCTGCCAGAGGAGCATTACGTGCTGGTGCGCGGGCAGCGTGGTCCGGTCGGGCCGGACGGGCGTGAGCACGATCTGTTCGCCGGATTACCCGGCGCACCCGTTTCACAGTCGATCGAGATGAGACACTGAGCCATGTACAACTGGGACTTGCAGAATGCGATCGCGGCGTTCGTCGAGAGTCAGCGCCCCAATTTCCAGGCGCAGCACGAGCTGTATCTGTCGGTGCTGTACGGATTCGTGGATATGCAGAGTCACCTACTGACTCTGCTCGGCTTCCCACCGGTGCCGTGACAGCCGTCGTCGGAGCTCGCCCGGGCGACTCGGCGAGCGCGGCCGGTGTGGCCGAACCCAATTGGGTCAATATCGCCATTGCGCTGTTTCTGACGGTGGACGCGCTGATCACGCTGGTGCTCGAGGTGTTCTACCTGCCCATCTATGCGGGCCACGCGCATGTGCCGGCGAGTGCGCCGGTGCTGGCCGCCGCCGCTCCGCTGGCCTCGACCGCCACCACGGCGGGTGCGATCGCGCTGCCGATCACCGCGCTGCTCGCCGGCGTGGTGAATGTGCTGCTGGTGATGGGCATGTCGGTGGTGAGTTCGCGTATCCCGGTCATGATCATTCCGTTGACGGTGTGGACGCTCGGCTTCCTGGTCTGTGCGAGCAGCGGGCCGGGCGGAGATGCACTGCTGATCAGTGATTGGCCGACCATGGTCTTGCTGCTGTGCGGGCTGGTCCCGGCGGGACTGTATCTGTACTGGCGGGCGACCTCCCGGTACGCGCACGAGATCGAGGCCGTGCGCTGACCGGTCCGTCGCGGTTGCTGACAATCCAGCTGGATCTGGTCGGCTATCAGGTCGAATAGCACTCGCCTTGCCGCCGGAGTCACACTTTGCCCGCCCGCTTCGTCTTCTCGGTAACAGATCAAGATCATGAGAAGCGAGGAAAGACTATGGATTTCGAGACACTGCGCGGCGATATCCGGGGCCGAGTGCTGACGCCCGGTGACACCGGCTTCGAGCAGGCGGCGACGCCGTGGAATACCACGGTGGCACAGCGTCCCGCGGCGGTGGTCGAGGCGGCCACGGCCGGGGATGTGGCCGCGGTTGTGCGGTTCGCCCGCGCGGCCGGGCGGTTCGTGGTCGCCCAGCCGACCGGGCACGGTGCGACCGGGGATATCGAGAACGCGATCCTGCTGCGCACGGGGCAGTTGAACGCGGTATCGATCGATGCCGGGGCGCGGGTGGCGCTGGTCGGCGCGGGAGCCAATTGGGGGCAGGTGCAGGCCGCGGCCGCCGAGCACGGTCTGACCGGGCTGGCGGGCAGTAATCCGGTGGTCGGGGTGACCGGCTATACGCTCGGTGGCGGTTTGGGCTGGTTCGGCCGCAAGTACGGCTGGGCCTCGAATGCGGTGCGCGCCTTGGAGATTGTGACCGCGGAGGGCGAGCCGGCCCGGGTCACCGCCGACAGCGATCCGGAACTGCTGTGGGCATTGTGCGGTGGCGGTGGCGATTTCGGTGTGGTGACCGCGCTGGAGTTCGATCTGTTTCCCGCGCCGGGCCTGTACGGCGGCCGGGTGATGTGGCCGGGTACGCACGCCCGCGAGGTGTGGGATCTGTTCCGGCAGTTGACCTCTCAGGCCCCCGACGAGCTGTCGGTGTGGTTCCACCGGTTCCAGTTCCCGCAGGCCCCGGAGATGGTGGCCCTGGATGTGGCCTACCTCGGTGATCCGGAACAGGGCCGTGCGCTTGTCGCCGCCATCGACGGTCTCGACGGTGCGGTCTCCGATTCCCGCGCCGTCATGTCGGTGGCGAATCTCGGTGACATCACCACGGAGCCGACGACACCCAGCCCGTCTATATCCCGCGCCGAACTGCTCACCGATCTCGATGACGAGGTCGCGGAGGCCCTGCTCGGCGCGCCGGTCGCGCCACTGCTGAATATCCAGGTCCGGCATCTGGGCGGCGCACTGGCCCTGCCCGGTGCGGGCGCGCGCGGGCCGTTGACCGAGCCCTATGCGGTCTATCTGCTCGGCCTCGGACTCCCGCAGCTGCGAGATGCGGTGACCGCCAAGCAATTCGCGTTGGTCGAGGCGCTGGGCGCGCATGTCAGCGGTGCGAAGCCGTACACCTTCCTGGCGCCCGGCGAGTCTGCTGCTGCGGCGTTCGATGCGGACACTATCGAGCGACTGCGGATATTGAAGCGGAAAGTGGACGCGGACAATGTGATTCGCGCCAACTTCGGGGTGCTGTAAACGTCGCAGCGAATCTTCGGCTAAGTTAACAGCTTTCGAATTGATTTTGAGTTGTAGTCGATTCGGGATCTTTCCGTTACTCTCTCGATCGAGGAGTCGTGGCGAACAGCTCATGTCGGGCGATTCGGCCCGACGTGGCTGTCGCGGCGCTCGGGAGCGGGAAGATTGTTCGGTGGGAAGCTGGCAGGAACTGCGCAAATAGGTTGGCAGACAAGCTAATTCGGTGGGGCACCCCCCGTCAGGGCCGCGCGCGGCGGCCGGAATCCGAGAGAGGACCACAATGACCACCTTCCAGCGAATCGATCTGGGCTGGCTGCTCGACGAACTGGTCAATGGGCTGACCGATGCGCGCGAGGCGGTGCTGCTCTCCACGGACGGCCTGCTGCGCGGTTTCTCCTCGGGCCAACAGCGCACGGACGCGGAGCGTTTCGGGGCCATGGCCTCGGCGCTGCACAGTCTGGCGCGCTCGGCCGGATATCACTTCAAGGCGGGCGGGGTCGCGCAGACCGTCGTCGAACTCGATGAGGCGATGCTGTTCATCACCGCCGCCGGGGAGAACGCCTGCCTGGCGCTCCTGGCATCGGAGAACGCGGATAGGGATCTGATCGCTCTCGAGATGAATCAGGCCGTGCGGCGCGCCGGTGCCCATCTCGCGGGCGAACCGATCCGCCGCCCCGAGAACGAGGACCTGCGGTCGCGCTGAGGTGAGCTAACTCAGCTGGGCGGCAAGGCGTTTGGCATTCATGTAGGCGATGGCCTCGATGGACACCATGGGATTGACGCCCGGCGCGGTCGGGAAGCTGGAACCGTCCGCGACCACGATATTCGCCACCTCCCAGGTGGCGCCGTCCGGATCGGTCGCCGAGATTTCGGGGGAGCCGCCCATGCGGGCCGAACCCATAATGTGCAGTGCGCCCAAGGAACACTGCCCGGGACCGTAACCCGCTGCGCGGCAAGCCGCTTCGAATTCGGCGTGCGAGCCGCGCACACCGGGTTCATAGGAGACACCGGCCTGGTGCCCGGAGAAGATACGCCGGGCCCCCGCCGCCTCCAGAATCCGTGCGGCACCGGTGATTCCGGTGTGCAGGTGGTTGGCGTCGTAATCCGACAGCTTGTACTTCACGATCGGCTCGCCGGTCTTGTCGATCTGCACGGTGCCGGAGTCGCGGTCGCGGGTGATGACGCCGACCGCATTGGACCGGGCGAACTCCAGCATGGTGGCGCGGTGCTCGGCCGCCCCGCGCCAGTTCATGAAACCGGTGGCGAGACCGGGATGGATCGGGCCGGTCTCATAGATGACGCCATGGCCTTTGCCATCCAAATCCGCGTGGTGCCGGCTGATTCGGGTCTGCAGGCCGCCCTCCCACGGGCGGATCTCCTCTTCGAAGACACCGAAGACGGCTGCGGCCGGATGTAGGCGCAGGTAGCGGCCGATATTCTTGTTCTTCAGTCCCGATCGCCGCAGGAGCGCGGGTGTTTGGATGGCACCGGCGGCCACGACGACCGCGCGGGCGGTCACCTCGATCGCGACACCATTCGACGTGATGGCCGAAACCTGCTCGGCACGACCATTTTTCACGTCGATGCGTCGCACGTTCGCATCCACCACAAGCCGTGCCCCGTGTCCGGCGGCATCGGCGAGCCAGGTTTTGTTCACCGACTGTTTCGCGCCGAGGCGGCAGCCGTAACCGCAACGGCCACACTCGATTCCGGCATCGCAGGCGTCGGAGACATTGCGCGGCAGGGTATCCACATCCCAGCCGAGGGCCTGTGCGCCGCGCTCCAGAATGCCGTCCCGCGGTGACAGCGGCGACTTCGCCTCGGTGACGCCGAGCCGCTTGGACACCACATCGAGGGCGTCACCGTATTCGGCCTCGGCGAAGTGAGGTGTGCCGAGCTCGGCCCACTCCTGGCGTACCGCATCGGGAGTGGGCAGCGAGGTACTCCAGTTGACGACGGTGCCGCCGCCCAGACAGGTACCGGCGACCAAGGTGATCTGGCCCTCGGCCGATGCGGCGGGGCCGGGCGCGTAGATGCTGGTGAGCGCGTTCAGTTCGCCCGTGCCGAAATCCTGGTCGTCGTAATAGTTTCCGCGTTCGAGTACCACCACATCGAGCCCGGCCTCGGCGAGTACCGCCGCCGCCGTTCCGCCACCCGCACCCGATCCGATGATCACGACATCGCAAGTGAGCGTGGTGGATTCGGTGAACCGCAGTGGTTTCAATGCCGGTTGCGGTGCGTTCGGCAGCGGCCCGGCCGGAACCGGATACCCGATCTCCTTCCATAGCGGATTGGTGCTGGTCGGCCCCGGAGTCACGTTGTAGGACAACAGCGAAGCCTGCTTGAGCGCCTGAAAGACGGCGCGCACCGGTGCCAGCCCGGAGTCACCGAGTTTGAGCAGTGCCTGCTCGCGCTGCTCCTGCGACAGGGTGGAGAACTTGCGCAAGCCATTGCCGGTGAGCAATCCGGTGAGCCTCGAATTCCACAGCCCGAGCAGGGTGGCCAGCTGCTTCCGCTCCGCCTCGCGCGGATTGCGCCCCAGGATCTGGAAGATCGTGTCGACAGCTCCGAGTTCTGTCGCCGCGGGTAGCGTGAGCCCGTCCCCGGGCAGGAATGTATCGCAGATCAAGCCCAGGGCCGCACGCTGTTCGGCGGTCGGTTCCATGACGAATCCACCCTTCGTTGGACGTGAATCAAAAATTACATCCGGATTCGATGTCACACCTGTGAGGGCTGCGTCGTCCTTCCTGTGTAGTCAACAAGAACCCGAGAGAAAGCGCAGAACAATGACCCGCTTCGCCCTGTACCAGAATGAAGTCGCCGCCAAGTTCAACAAGCGTCTGGTGACTGCGGCTCGCGTCATCGACGAGTCCACGCTGCCCAAGGCCACCCAGGAACTGGTCAAGATTCGGGCCTCGCAGATCAACAGCTGCGGGATGTGCTTGGACATGCACACCAAGGATGCGGCGCATGCCGGTGAGACTCCGGTTCGACTGGCCATGGTTGCTGCTTGGCGGGAGTCGTCGGTGTTCGACGAGGCCGAGCGTGCTGCGCTTGCGCTGACCGAGGAGGGGACTCGGCTGGCCGATGCCAATCCTGGTATCTCCGAGGACACTTGGGCTCAGGTTCGCAAGAATTACGACGATGATCAGATTGGTGCGTTGATCTCTCTGATTGCCACTATTAATGCCTGGAATCGGCTGAATGTGATTGCGGGGATGACCGGTGGGGAGTACCAGCCCGGGCAGTGGTGAGAGCTGTTGCCCTGGTTTCGTATTGGAGGGGGGTGGCCGACCCATGTGTTGGTCGGTTCGACCTGGTTGGGGTGGCCCCCTTGGATGGCGGAGAAGATCAGGCACTGTGGCTGGGTTGGGTGACGTACCCGGCTTGCTCTTCCGGAGTTGGGAATACATCGTACC
>NZ_WJIC01000019.1 GCF_009649815.1 Nocardia sp. SYP-A9097 | reverse complement strand
CGACCTCGTCGACGTCGAGCTCCACGACGGTGCGTTTCTCGCCTTCGCGGGTTTCGTAGCTGCGCTGCTTCAACTGGCCCGAGACGATTACCCGTGCGCCGCGGCTGAGGCTCTCGGCTACGTTCTCTGTGGCTTGTCGCCAGATATTGCAGCGCAGGAATAGGGCTTCGCCGTCGCGCCATTCACCGGTCTTCCGGTCGAAATAGCGCGGTGTGGACGCGACGGTGAAATTGGTGACCGCGTCACCTGCCGGTGTGAATCGAAGCTCGGGGTCGCCGGTCAGATTTCCCTTGACGGTAAACAGGTCCTGAGCCATAAATCGGCTCCCTTCTCGAAAATAGTTGATACATCGCCGCTGTCGGTTCGGGACCGGCGGTAGATCGCGCCGCGATATCGGTTCGGATGCGCGGCGTGTCGGTGGGTCAGGCAGCGGTGGCTGCGGCGGCCGCGTCCACATTGACGTCGGCGTCGATGTCGATGTCGTGGAAGTCGATGAGCCCGGCGGCGGCTTGCTCGACGTCGACGAGCTCGAACTCGAGCTGTTCACCGACCGTGGCGAGGAATCGCAGATACCGTTGCAGGCTGCGGTCGTTGTAGCGCCAGGAGTCTTTGCCGGCGCGAGATTCGAACGCGCCGAGCACCATGCCCAGCACGATCACCCACGCCCGGCTCGCGGTCGCGGACTGGATCGAAGTGACCAGTTCGCTGGTGTACCCGGACACCCCGAGCAAGTTCAGCGCGGTCCTGGGCGCGTGAAACGACCCCAACAGATCCGACTCCCACGCCAGGGACTCGGCGACGAACTGACCGGCCTGCGGCGGTGGAGTCCTACGCGACAACAACCGTGTCAGGAACTCCTCACGCCGTTCCTTGGCGGCGAGACCGCGCTTGTTCAGCTCCCGCACCCGCCGCCGCTCCCGACGCGCCGCTTCCCGTTGCGCGGCAGCCTGCTCGGCCTCGGCACGCAGTTGCTCGGCGCGTTCGCTGCCCGCTGCTCCGTTGTTCTGGGCGAGCGCACGCATTCGCAACCCGGACTCGGCCAGCTGGTCGGCAGCAAGGAAGTACAGGGGAATCCAGCGGTCGCGGTATTCGACCGAATCGGCGTGACGCAGCCCCTCGGTGGGCTGGGATGCGTTGTTGCCCTTGGTGTCCCAGTCGACCTGGTCGGAATCGACGAGTTCACCGGTGAGGGTGTCGACGAGGTGACCGTTCTCCTGGACCTCGACATACACCAGCCATCGATGCGCGTCGGCGGCGATTACGTCTTCGGTGACCGGTCCGGCATCGGCGGTCTCCAGCAGTTCGGCCGGAAGATACTGCGGCTCGGGGGAACCGGTGTCGGGCTCGGCAGTGAGGACCCCGAAGCCCAGGGCCGCGTACAGCAGCGATGCCTCGAGGCGGGCACGGGTCTCGCGGCGGTCCGCGGCGATCTGCTTGGCGCGGTAGCTGAAGCTCGACCGCGGCACCTGCAACAGGCGCTCGACGGCGTCGGTATCGCCGAGGGTTTCGTACTCGGCGATGACCGCGAGCTGATCGAGACTGTAGGGACCGGAATCGACGAGTCCGCGCGCGGTCGTCGACGCGGCGATCGCGGCGGCGTGTTTGATCTCGGAGCGTTTGCGCTGCAAGCCTTTCGCGACGCGTGTCACCGATGCACCGAGGTCGAGCATCAAGGCGATGCCGTCGGCGCGGTCGGCTTCGACCATGGGCACACGGCGGTCGTTGACGTTCATCTGCATCAACGTCCGGGAGATACGGCGCTCGTTCTCCGGAAGGGTCGGGTCGGCGTCGGTCACCCACACCGGGACCTTTTTGGTGCCGACGCTGGCGGCGATGAGTGCGCGCAGCTGTCCTTCGGTGACATGCAGACTGCCGTCGGGCTGGCGTTCGGCGATGATCGGAATGCTGACGCCGAACTCTTTGATCGAGTCCCGCACGTCGGGATGCTCGTTGAGATCGAAAGTCTTGCGGACGTTCTCCGCGATCACCAACTCAGTCGGGTTGCGCCACAGAGCCTCGACCGTGGGCAACAGCCCCGTGTCGGAGTCGGGCTCCAGTTCGGTCGTAGATTCGGGTTCGGCGGGAGAGGCAACGACTTCGGCAGGCTCGATGACCTCGGCGTCGAGGACCGCTACGGCGGTAGGGGCGGAAGCAGATTCCACGGGACAGACCTCCAGGAGTACATGAGTGGGGCCCGCTACGTTGTGGCGTAGCGGGCCCCACAGGGAGAGAAAGCGGATGAGTGGTGTGCCTCAGGCAGCGATCGGGCGGCGCTCGGCGCGGGTGACGTTGAGCGGGCGAAGCCGCAGCACCTCACGGTCGTCGGCGATGAATGTCCAGTGCCGACCGCGCCAGTCGGGATGTTCGGCGCGCCACTGAGCCATGACCGGAGAAGACTCGATCCCCGGCACGGCTCCAGCACGGCCACGATGAACCAGCTGTTCGTACTCGCCACGCGAGATGCTGTGGACAGCAAAGGATTTGACGGACATGAATGACCTCCGAGAACGTTGACAATCGGCAGAGCGTGAAGGACGTGTGGGTATGCAGGACGGCGGTGGCGGCGAACACGGTGTAGCGACGCCGCGAGGTACCGGGGTCAGCGCGCGAGTACGTCCAGGACGTCGCGTGCGGTGGTGACGAGCTGTGCCTGACCGGTGCGGATGAACTCGTGGCAGCCGCGAGACTCGGCTGAGTCGACCGGCCCGGGAACGGCCATGACGGGCCGTCGCAGTGTGTTGCCCCAGCGCACGGTGTTGGAGGTTCCACTGCGGATCCCGGACTCGCACACCACGATTCCCGCCGCCAGGGCGGCGACGATGCGGTTGCGCCCGAGGAAAAGGTTCCGGTTGGGTTCGACACCGGGCGGGTATTCACTGACCAGCAGCCCGGTCTTCTCGATCTCGGCGAGCAACGCGGCGTTGCCCTGGGGGAACAGTCGGTGCAGCCCGCACGGCAAGACCGCTACGGTGGGCCGCCCGGCTTCGAGAGCAGCAGCATGGGCAGCCGCATCGATACCGAACGCGCCGCCGCTGAGGATGGTCCAGCCCTGCGCGGCCAGGTCCATGCCGACATATCTGGCGACCTTTTCGCCGTAGCTGGTGGGGGCTCGCGTTCCGACGACGGCGATGGAGCGGTCGGTGAGCAGGTTCAGTTGCCCGGGCCCGCGGGTCCACAACGCGATCGGCGTGTGGGCCTCGACGGTGTCGAGGTCATTGAGCGCGGCCGGCCAGCCCGGGTCGTCCCGGGTGAGCAGCCGACCGCCTGCTCGCTGAGCCCGTTCGAGGTCGAGTTCGGCTGTGACGCGGGTCTGCGGGCCGAATCGTGAACGGACCCCGTCCTCCACGATGCGTTCGGCCGCATCGACCGGACCGTGCGCCGCGAGCAGAATGCGCACCGTATCTGGGGAAGCCAAAGCTGCGCGCGAGAGCAGCGCCCACGCCAGCAGACGCTCATCGGTTGTGGTCATCGAGGTTCTCCTTGGTGTGTGAATCAGGTTCTGCGGCACCGATATCGATGCGCAGCTCGGCAGCGGCTTCGATCCCTGCACGGCACAATCGGCGCATCCGCTGCGGCGGTGTAGCGGTCGCGGCTGCGATGCCCAGCAGGTATGCCATGCGGTGCTCGGGGTCTGCGGCCAGCGCGGCGTCCACCGCGATGCCTGCGCGCACCCCCTCACCGCGCAGTAGCGCGTGGAAGGCCAGCAGGGTGGCCGCTTCGGCGCGGTCCGGGTCCGGCAGCGCCCGCGTCAGAACAGTCCAGAGCCGTTCGGCGCGGTCGGCGTAGACACCGCCGGCGACGCCGAACATGACGTCGCGTACGTCCTTGTCGCGCAAGGCGACAGCGACGTACGCCAATGTCTGCGGTGAGGGGACCGCGCGGGCGGAGAAGTCTTTAATGGTCGACATCACCTGCGCCACTGCTTGGCGGGTGTAGGCGTCCGGGTCGCCGTTGCGCACCGTGCGGGCCAACCGCTGTTGCGCGTCCGCGGCGGCGTTCGGTAGCAGTGCGGTGACGCGATCACGCAGTGCCACATCGATATCCACGAAAGCGGCGAGTTCGTCGCGCGTGCGGTGGATAGGCCGACCAATAGCCTTGTGTCTTACCGCGATCGGTGACCTGGCAGGGTTCGGGAGGTGCCCGTGCTGTTGGGGGTCGAATGGGTTCCACCATGCGGCGTCCGTAGCGATGAAACGCGCACTCCAGGCCCCGCCGAGTTTCAGGCCCATCGAATCGAGATGCGTATCCAGAGCCTCGAGAACAGAGCCGTACCGGTCATTAGTGGTGACCGGTATGGCAGGTCGCGGTTGGCGGTCATCGACCAGGACCGCCAGCACGGCGGACGCGTCCGCCTGGCGACACATCCGTGCCGCGAGGTGCGCGATCTCGGTGTCGGAGAGTCGTTCCTGCTCCAGCGGAGACGCCGTGCGCACTGCGAGCGGTACGGAGAGCGCTCGATCACAACCGGTTTCACGTTTCACGAAGACCAGGACCAGTGACCGGTTCGGGGTGAAGCCGAGCATGGCGGGGACAGAAACGATCAGGTCGACAGGATCGGCGATAGGCGGCGGCGAGAGCATGCAGGGAACTCCTAATCGTGTGGCAGTGAGGAGATTCGGACGACGTGGCATCGGTCGGCGACGCGCATGTGGCCCAGGTATGTGAGGGAGCCCGCCGGCGTAGTGCCATATGGGCACGGTTGGTTGTGCAGGCGTGTGCAACGAATTGGCGAAGGTCTCGCAGCGTGTGACTGGTGGTCGGTAGCGTGGGGTGCGCGAGGAACTGGCTGGGTTGTCGTGTACCTGTCAGGAGTTGTTCGCCATGACCGAAGACCCTCATCCGCGTCGGGCTCGCACTCGCGCCCCGCAGTCACCGGAACTTGTTGCACGCCTGCAACGCTCGCGCCAGCGCAGCCTGCAACGCCGCGCCGCGGCCACCGAGCGGGAGAAGACCATCACCCGCGCAGTGGGTGACTACCTCGCCGCCTGGAACGCGATCATCCACGCACAACAGCGCCGCGATAATGAAGTCGAGCGGTTGCAAAAGCAGATCGCCGATGTGATCGCTGATGCGGCGGCCGAGATCGCGACCCACGAAGACGAACAAGCCGCGGCCGCGGCGGTGGTGCGCGCGCAGGTGCCCACCGATGAGGAAGTCGCCGATCTGCTCGAAATCACAGTCAAACGCGCTCGCCAACTTCTCGGCGGTTCCCGCGTGAGCACCTCACGCCAGTCCAGACGCAGGCCACCAGGCCAATCCGTGGAATCCACGGATCCGCCGGCCGCCGCTACGGTCCCACCAGGCCGACACCCGTCCACGAACAACGCTATGGTCGGCAACGACTCCGACCCGGCCCCAGACAGGGCGGAAAACTCCAGCTGGCACCGGGACGGCGGAGTCCTCCCCGACCACGCGCACCCCGCCCCCACCCACGGCACTGAATCCAGTGCAGCAATGAACTCTGTGGGTATGGCATCGGCGCGGATTGCTCACGCCGACACCGATACTCGCGAGCAGCGCCGGAAGGGGGAACAGTCTTCCGAGGCTCCGTGATCGTGCGTGTCATCGCCTGGCTCGAACCGGCCACACGGTGTCTCAGGCAAGGGATGTAGTTCGCTGCGCGGCGTAATCCAAGCCATCGCCGATGGTGCGTTCGGCCTCGGCGTGAGTGAACCGTTCGATGCCGATATGAGTGGCGGCCGCGTCGTAGAGAGCGGCCTGCGCGTCGTGCCGGGTGAGGATGCCCTGTCCGACAAGCCTTCCCAGGCTATTGGCCGCCAGCAGCAGCGTCCGATGCCGTGTCCCTGTCGAGGCCGCGCGCACCCGGGCGGTCTGATTGGCCACCGCGGCCTGCACGTACGCGTCAGGATGGTGTGGCCGGTTCTCGCAGCGGATCGGCTCGGTCGGCGGTGGCGGCGTCATCAGCGCTGCGAGCCATGCGGGCAAGCCGATGGGCTCTCGTGGATCGAGCACTTGGTAGTGACCGTGCCGCAGCCGCGAGTCGGCCGCGACAACGTAACCACCCTGTGCCCGGGTATCGATCCGAGGTCCGAGAAGACCGATCGTGTTGCGTAACTGCGGAAACCGATCGGCTCGGTAATACAGGTGGTAGCCGCCCGAGGGCGTCGCCACACAGAAAGTTGGCACCGGCATCGGCTGCCTGTGTCGAACTGCCAACTCTGCGAGCGAGTCTCGCCCCTCGCGGGCCGTGGGCGGTTCTGTCGCCGCATGCCGGGATGCAGCATCCAGGTCGAGCACAAGCAACCGGCTCGGACCGCAGGCGACCGCGACGTTCAGGGCCGGGCCGCGAGTCCACCATTCACGAATCAGGTCGGGGTCCCGCGATGCCTGGCTCTCCCAGTCGGTGATCGCGGGAATTTTGGAGTAGGCGTGCAGAGGAAAAATGTGGAAGCCGCGTTCGGCGTTGGCCAAGGCAGCGGGCAGCATTCCCGCGGGTTTTCGGGAAGCCCGACGCCCGGTGCGTACGGGCGTGCGGGCGTCCGCTGACCGTGCCCGGGTCATAGGCCGTCGGCGAGCCGGTTGAGATCCAGTGCCGCTGCCACCATGTCGAGCACCGTCGGCTCGTTGTCGGGGGTGCCGCGTACTTTCCGTAGTCGCAGGATCGGCACCTCGCGCAGGCGGACGCCGTACCCGGAGGGACTGGATTCGTCGCCGTCGACATGGATGATCTCGTAGTCACGTGCGTCGATCAACGCGGAGTACCAGGGATCGGCGGGTTTGCCCGCACGTTGGGCTTCTGTGGACTCGGGATCAGGCATGGTCCATTGGTGGCACTCGCAGCCGGGGTCATCGCACGGTGTGATGCGCGCGGCCACGGCATTGGATCGGTAGGTCGGCATCCGCCCGGCCAGCATCGGGCACCCCCGTGTCGAGTAGGCGGCGCACGAAGGGTGTAGCCCAGGTTCTGGGCCGATGCCACGGAGCCAATCCTGCGGCCGGATGAAGACCACGACCTGGTTGCCGGGCCCTTCGCCCTTCCCGAGCGCTTCGCCGCAGACCTGGCACAACCGCAGCCCGAGCACTACGGCGTAGCGTTCGGGGTCGATCGCGCCCCAAACCGGTGAGCGCCGTCCGCGGTGACACAGCGTCAGATACGGAATGGTCAAACCTTGCGCGGTCGGCGCGTTGTGCAGGTGAGCCAGGACGGGGGGTCGGGACGAATTCGCCGACGACGCATCGTAATTCACAGCTCTCTCCTCGGAACGGGCGATTGCTCGCAGAAGCAACATGGTCAGGACACGGAATCGTTGTCAGTGATCGGGTGCGTGGACAAGGTCACGCTGAGCGAGCGTGTGGGCCGGGCTGTGGACTCGATTCGTACGTGGACCACAGCCCAGACGGCGCCCGGGCCCGCCGGTTCAGCGAGCCAGGGACCGAACGCCGCAGGGGCGACCTCGGGCAAGGACGCCTCGATCCACGCCAGCAGGGCAGTGGCATCGGTGATCACCATCGGGTGTGCCCGGTGTGGGGGTCGGCGTTGTGCACCGCGACGACGGTCGGTGCGGTGGGAGCGTGCGAGAGCGTGGAGCGTGTGAGCACGGCTTGATACCTGCCTGCAACCCATGACCCGGGGGCGATGACGAAACGACCGCCCGGCGCGGACTGCACCGGCATGAGGCACCATCGGATGCCCGAGTGCCCGAAAATCTCGAAAGGGTCTTCTTCCCAGTCGATTTCACTGCTGCCGTCGGAGCGGACACGCACGACCTGGGTGGCGTTCTCGACCGAGATCAACGCCATCATCGGGGCAGCCACGGCAGTAGTGGTGGCTGCCGTGATTGCGGCGAACGCTATCACCGGTGTGCCGGGCTTTGGCGCGGCGGCGAAACAGGCCCGATAGCCGACGACCAGCACTACCGCCGCCGGGGGTTGCGGGGCGAGCTCCCGGTGGTGGTGGGTCCGCAATCGGGCGGTGTAGTTGTTCAGATCACCGTCCACCGCTATCACCGCCGGGGCGGTCGGTGAGCTGAAAACCGCTGGGTCGGTGTGGGATCGATGCTGTGAATGGGCGAATCACGCGGAAACTCCGTTCTCTCGACGGGCAGCCGTCAGCTCCGCACTGCTCGGTGCGGCCGGTGACGGCGTGGTCCGGTCAGAAATTGGCTCATGCGGCGTCGAAGTATTTGAGGTCGGCGTAGCGGTCGGTGCCGGCGAGGAATTCGCAATCGCAGTGCGGGAATTCGTGCCAGCACTCCTCGCAGAACCCGCACGCCGCGCAGTGCGGTCCGGCGCGTTCGATGTCGTACTGGCCGCAGTAGTCGCAGTAGTCGTAGAGGTAGCTACCGGGCTTGGCGGCGGTGCCGGGTGCCCGCCACCGATACGAGTGGTTGGAGTACCAGATCCCGTCAGCGGTCCAATGTCCGTGGTGTTCGTTGAGCAGGTAGGCGGTGTGCTTGTAGCGTGGGTCGACGGTCAGGATGATCATCTTGTCGCCGTTGAGCCAGTCCTCGAGCCCGGTGCGGCCGGTCCAGGAATCGATCGGCCCGAACGGCTCACGGGGAAGGAAATCCTCAGCTGCGACGCGGGTGTCCGAGCGTGGATCATCGATCGCGGGGTGCACGATCTCGGGTAGAACCCCGTTGTGCGCCAGCACCGTTCGCTCATCCCCGCCGAAGGCGAAGGGATGGCAGTTCTGCTCGCTGACATATCCGTGGGTGGCGAAGCGGGAATGAAACAACGCCGGAGTGTCAGGGAAGAGTGCTCGCACGGAAGCGAATTCGTTGATCACGGCGTCGGCGTCGAGCCCGCGGCCGACGAGGATGCGGTCCTCGGCCACGATCGCGTAGCCGTGCCCGTGCGGGTTCGCCGCCGCCCCGTCGCGCAGCGCTTCCAGATCGGGGGCGATGCCAGGCTTGTAGAAGCTCAAGATGCACACGAGAGGGCCTCCATTTCCGCCAGCAAGGGCAGGTAGATCGGGTGCGCTCGCACCCAGGTGACGAACGCGGTCCATTCCCAACCGCTCCGGCGTGCGACATCGCCGGAGGTGAGGGTGCGGGTGTACTCCACCGACGCGGCGACGAAGGCCAAAGCGGCTTGGACCTGTTGGCGGTGAAGGGAACTGGCGAAGATGCGCACTTCGAAGGTCTCTTGCGGATAGACGTTGATGGCTTGGTAGCGGCCGTAGCCGAAGCGTTCGCCCTTGGCGAATTTGGCGATGTCGGCGCGGGTTTCGGGAGTGAAGCTGGCCCAGTCATCGCTGCGGCGGCGAGCCAGCCGCACGGCATGGGATTCGTTGCGGTAGAAGAACTTCATCCACCGATACACATGCGCCGGGGAGTCGAACCCGTCACGGGAGACGTGGACGTGGATCCCGACCTCGTTGTCGATGTAGGCGCCACGAACACGCAACTCCCGCAACACATTCCAGGGAAACTCTTCGATGGCCCACGTGTAGCTCATCGGGTGGGTGACCAGTTCGAATCCGTTGCCGTAGCCGATGGATCCGTCCTCTTTGAGATAGCCGATCCGCCCGAGATGGTTGGTGGCGATGTCGACGCAGTCCTCGAGGGCACGGCTCGGTGTTTTGACCTCGAGTTCCAGCCCGAGGTAGACCGGGCCTTCGCCGTGGAACATAGGGTCTGGTTTGTACGAATAGTCGTAAATCCGGTCATCGCGCTGGTTGGTATCGCAATAGGAGCAGTAGGTGCCGCTGCCGGTGAGACGATCGCAGTCCAGGCATTCGCGGTATTGGTCCGCGCAGTCGCCGCAGACGTTTTCATCGTTGTCGAGCAGTTGTACGGAGCGGGCGTACAGGCGGCAGTCCCAGCACCACCAGTAGTGGTGGTCGCGGCACCCGTCGCAGACGATGCCGTCGTTGTTGGTGCGATCTTCGGAAGAGGTGTAGAGCTCGCAGCATTCGCATTCGCGCCATCGCGCAGCGCAGTCGGTGCACAAGGTCCCGTCATCGACGGTGGTGTGAATCTGAGTGACGCGGTCACCACAGTCGTCGCAGAACGGAAGACTCTCGCAGGCCGCACAGAGCGAACCGCGCTCGTGGCCGGGAGGATCGTCGGGCAGCTGTGCCGCACACCTGGCGCAGAGGGCTTGCGCTGTCAGCGAATTGGGCATAAGTGGGCCTTCCTGGGTGATGAGAAGGACGGGAGAGATCGGAGGACGGAAGCGCAAATACGATGGCGCGCAGGGTCATTCGCGCCGCTGGCGCATGAATCCGGCGAACGAGTCGCGGTACACGCACGACGAACAAGGGTCGAATCAGCGTCTGCTGAACAGGCGGAAGCGACCGGATGGGGACACAGCTGAGAGAGCGTGGATCGAGACTCGATGTCGAGGGAGCGTCGAGTAGTGACTAGCGGATGCCGCTGCGGCGCAGCGCTACAGCGGGCGTGCTCGAACGCCCGCTGCAGTCGCAGTGAGGAAAGACGTTGGCGCAGTGAAAACACCAACCGCAGCGGCCGCAGTACCGGCCGCGGCGACTGAAGTCGACATCACCGCAGCCCTCACACACATACAGCCACGCCCGTGAACGCAGCAGCCCGAATGTCGCGGCGGGTCGATAGCCAGGGTTCGAATACCAGATACCGGCCTCCCAGATACCGGCCGATTCGTTGAACACGTAGGCGTTCTCGGCGAAACTCGGGTCGACGGTCAGCAGGACGAGTTTGCTGCTCCCGAGCCACGACTCCAGGCAACGCCGACCCCGCACGGTGTCGTAAGAGCCGAAAGGTTCTCGCGGAAGGTAGGTTTCGGCGGCGATCCGTGTATCCGAGCGAGGGTCGTACGGTGCCGGCTGGACCCTTCGGGGAAGAATACCGTTGTGCGCCAGCACGGTTCGGTGGTCGCGACCGAGACGGAACGGGTGGCAGTTGTCGATGCTCACTGCGCCGTGGGTGGCGTAGCGGCTGTGGAACAGCGCGGGCCGGTCCGGGTTCCGGCTTCGAACCGCGATGAAGTCATCGATCACTTGCTCGGCATCCATGCCGCGGCCGACCAGGATGCCGGTGTCGGTGACCACGGCGAACCCGTGGCCGTCTCTGTTGACGCGGGCACCGTTTTCCAGCGCCGCGATATCGGGGGTAGCCCCGGGCGGGAGAAAGGTCAGGAGGCACATGCGAGTACCTCCATTTCTGCGGCCAGGGGTGCATATTCCTCGTGCTGGTTCACCCACGCGGTGAACTGATCCCAGTCCCAGCCGTGTTGCTGGATGACGTCGGTGGAGGTGAGTGTGCGGGTGTATTCGACGGTGGCCGCGGCGAACGCCAGCGCTGCTTGAACCTGTTGGAGGTCAAGGGATCCGGCGAAGACACGCAATTCCAGGCTTTGGCGTGGGTGCGGATTGATGGCCTGGTACCGGTTCAATCCGTACCGGTGCATATCGTTTTTGGCGGTGTGCTTCACCCGCTCGCGCGCGGTGGTGGAGAACTCGGCGTATGTCGATCGGCGCCGGGCCAGGGCGACAGTTTGCGGTTCGTTGCGGTAGATCAGTTTCGCCCACCGGTAGATGTGTGCGGCCGAGTCGAACCCGTCACGCGAAACATGCACGTGGATACCGACATTCTGATCCGAGCGACACCCGAGATTCCTCAGACGCTCGAGCAGCTGCCAGGGAAACTGCTCCATCGCGAACCGGTAGTCCATCGGATGGGTGACCAGTTCGAAGCCTAGCGGCTCGATCGATGAGTCGTACTTGAGATACGCCAAATCACGCACGTGGTCGCTGACCGTCGACGCGCAAACCTGGTAATTATGGGACGGGACAACGATTTCCAGTTCCAGACCGAGAAACACCGGGCCGTGGCCGAAGAATCGCGGATCAGGCTTGTAGTTGTAGTTCCAGACCCGACCACCGGAATCGCAGCTGTCGCAGTCGGTGTGCTCGGGCATGAGCGTCCCACAGTCCGCACAGGAGCGGTAATTCTGTGCGCACCGCGAACATACGCGGAAGCCGCCGGAGACGTAGCGGCTATCGGCGGTGTACAGGGTGCACACAGTGCAGCGATCGAAGAACCGATTGACGCAGTGCGGGCAGACACGGTCACCGGTATCGGTGCGAAACGTGGTGGGCGTGTGGTATCGGCAGCGTGCGCATTCCGACCATCCCTCTGCACACGTACGGCACAACCGCCCGAGTTCGACGGTTACCGCCAGGTGCCGACTGGGTTCGCGACACCGGTCGCAGCGCGGCAAGACCGACACACATGGTGAGCAGACTGTCTCGGCATCCAAGGTTCGTGGTCGCCGACCGGAAACGACGGAATGACAAACCGCGCACGACGGTGCCGGCGAAGCAGGTACGGGCATAGCGGGATCGCCTTCCACTGGGTCGAGAAATGACAAACGCCGCGACGGAGGGAATTCCGTCACGGCGAGGAAGAATCGAGGATTCTGAGCAGAAGAAATGAAGGTGCAGTCTGGCGCGGAGTGATATCGGAGGGAGGCCGCGCCTGTGGTCAAGGCCCCGTCATGCGCAGTGCGCATTACCTCGGGGAAATATCTACTCAGGCGCCCAGAGGGAATACAACGTCACGCGTCGGGGGGCTAGATACTGCCGCGTAGTTGTGCATCGCCCACCGCGCTCATTTTGAATGCGGCAGCGGGGGCTTATTGATGATGATTTTTTAGGCGACATACAGTAGGGGATGTTGTGGAATGATTTGGTCCGACAACTGTTCTGGGGCATATGCGATAGCTGTACGCGTGGATAGGAAGCTGCTGGTAGTCAGGAGAATGCGGCCGCCTTCGATTGTGCAGTGCTCCTGTCCCATAGCTGCGAGGACCTTCAGCTAGCTATTTGCGTAACCGCCTGCACTCCAGACGATCCGGCGGAAGTCGTTGGGAGAGAAAGACTGTTGCGCTGGAATTCCGGGTGCAACGGCGTATGGCCAGAAGCAGTAGCCACATCGGTGGCAGTAGTAGCCGGCGTTCCAAACGCTTCGAGCGGCGCGGCGACCACGGATGATTCGATTGTTGCGGCGCCTCCTAAGTACAGCTGCTGCGAGTAGCAGCAGAGAAGGGGTCGCAAGTGAGAACACATAACCCATACATACGAGGATGTACAGGGGCACTGAGACATCCTTGTGGGGTTGAACGATTCCTATGACAGCGGCAACAGCGATGAGAAGCGCGGGCATCGAGAGTATGAGGCCGAGCAGAATCAGTTTGCCTGTGCGTCGCTGTTCCGGCTCCGGTGCCAGTGATTGCGCCAGCCTGGTGGAGCGGGTTCGCTCAATCGTGGTCGAGCCGAACACCGGGACGAGACCGCTCGGGCTGATGCCGACTCCGGAGTAGTAGTCGGATCCGTAGTACGTCGAGGTTCCTGAGGCCCGGATGGCGGGCACTCGCTGTACCTGGTCGTCGTGTTGGCATGTGGGGCAGTTGAAGTCGTATCCCACGGTGGCATCCTGTCCCACTGCGGTTGCGCTGCGGTGGTGACGGTTGCCGCGCAACAGCGCCTGTGCTGGTTCCCGGTGGTGCGATGGTTCGATCCATCGAACACCGTTACGGCGCGGCTGTCGAGTGGGAATAGTGCGGTTGGTCTCCGAGGTCGTCGAGCGCTCCTTCGGGTCTGATGAGTTCTCCCGCTGTGGTGCTCGAACGTCATGAACCAGCATCAGGTGTCGATCGGGTGTTCACGCACAGGCGGTCTAACCGCTGTAAACCACTGATGGTGCTGGGTGCGGCGTCGCGGGCTCCATCTCAGCACGTGCGGTGGACGAGATCCTGCAGGTCATCGTCAAATATCAAGACCCCGTGCAGATTTCGATCGGGGCACTCGCGGAAAGTGTGTCAGTATCGATTTTCGAAGAGTGTCCACAAGGTAGGTGAGAGAGGCGGGTAGGTGGGTGTTGTCGCGTTTCGGTCCGCGCGGAACGCAACATAAAGTGAATGAAAAGCGGGTACTCGCGCTGTGGAACGGCTGGTCAGGAAGTGCTCCCCGCACGCGCGGGGGTGAGCCCTGAACGCGGGCATGTTCACCGCCGCGGAACGGGTGCTCCCCGCACGCGCGGGGGTGAGCCCACTTCGATCCTTTCGCTAACTAACTATCGCATGTGCTCCCCGCACGCGCGGGGGTGAGCCCAAAGATTTCCTGCGGCGCGCCACCTACAACGAGTGCTCCCCGCACGCGCGGGGGTGAGCCCACCGTCTTGGTCCGAATCACCGCACACCCCCGGTGCTCCCCGCACGCGCGGGGGTGAGCCGCCAAGATCATCGGCCCCGTCGGCCCCGACGAAGTGCTCCCCGCACGCGCGGGGGTGAGCCCACGCCCCAGCCAAAGGTCCTTCCGCCTAAACGGTGCTCCCCGCACGCGCGGGGGTGAGCCCCATGCGCCGCACCGCAGATCGTTTTCGGCGCAGTGCTCCCCGCACGCGCGGGGGTGAGCCCGACACCGTCAACACGTGGCAGCAGAAACGCAAGTGCTCCCCGCACGCGCGGGGGTGAGCCCATCACGACGGCGGACACGTCGGGAGCAATGCAGTGCTCCCCGCACGCGCGGGGGTGAGCCCCTCGAAGTTTTGAAGACGGTGTTCGGTGATCTGTGCTCCCCGCACGCGCGGGGGTGAGCCCCCAGAAGTTCCAGCTGTCCGCCGACCCCGAGGGTGCTCCCCGCACGCGCGGGGGTGAGCCCGACTGCACGCCACGGCTGCCCGTCGAGGTGCTGTGCTCCCCGCACGCGCGGGGTAAGCCCCCCACCGATATGCAAGCCGTCGAATTCAGTGGGTGCTCCCCGCACGCGCGGGGGTGAGCCCAAGGCATACGTTTGGCTCGACGGCGACGGATAGTGCTCCCCGCACGCGCGGGGGTGAGCCCATGTCCATCGAAGTGCCCAATTTCGACCCCGAGTGCTCCCCGCACGCGCGGGGGTGAGCCCAGATCTCACGATCGAGGTCGCAATGGCCACAGGTGCTCCCCGCACGCGCGGGGGTGAGCCGTCGTTCGTCGCCGGTGAACTCGCGGGCTTCACGTGCTCCCTGCACGCGCGGGGAAAGCAGAGGAGTCCCGAGACCAGGCAGAGGACGCCTCCTACGCGCGAATCGGGTGACGTCCGGCGAATTTGCTAGCTGATTGCTTGCGGGATGTATTCAGTGGACGTTTCGGTGTGTCGACACGCCGAGCGTCGCTAGTGTGGCCCGTGTCGGCGGCCTCCGGCCGGCCGCATGGGTGTGCCGCGGGTGCGCAGGGCGTCTCTGATGGTGCTGGCGGGGAAGCCGGTGAGTCGGCTGCAGCTGGTGAGTGAGTGGCCTGTGAGGTAGAGCCGTTCGGCGTGGTCGATGTCTGGGGTGGTCATGGATTGATACCGCCGGGGGACCTCGTGCTTGGTCAAGAGTGTCAGTACCGCGGTCTTGGAGATTTCGAATCGTGCGGCGAGTTCGGCGGTGGATGCGCCGTCACCGTAGGCCTGGATCAGTTCCTCGACCGTCGCGGAGGGGAGACGTCGCTCGATCTTGCGGGGCTCGGGGAGTCTGGTCGCTGGCGGCTTCTTGCGTCGGCGCTGGGCGGATGAGCCTTGCCCGGCGTCGATTTTAGCCCGGGTGGTTTCGAGTTTCTGCAGGTCAGTCCTGTTGGAATAACGTCCAGCTAGGTCCACCGTTGGGGGCTTATTCCAACCGGCGTTCGCTCACTGCCCTGGGTAGGCCCTTTCTGTCTGGTATGAGATGTGGCCGCTACGGGCGCGTCCAGCCTGATCGAGGCGAACGAACGGGGTGTTCTTGTCGTCTGCCACCCGCAGGGATGTCGAGTTCTGTCGGAACCTCGCCGTTGGCCTTGTCGCTCTTGGGCTTCCGCCCAGCCGGACGGATACCGGATACCTTGCTGTACCAAACACGAACCATTTCACATGAACCTTCGCACCCGCCGTCACGCATGCCGGTCACCGCAGCCCTGGCATCGAGCTTGTTTGTGTCACAACAGGAATCGTCGACCACGGGCTGTCTGGATGATCATCGGGGAGGGCACCGCCGGCCCGGGTGTTGCGCATCGGGCTGAGCGGCAATCGCGGTTCGCGCGGCCGATCACAACCTGATGAAGTCCTTGGTAAGCAGAGCCATGGGGATGACGATCGAGGTGAGCGCAAAGTTCACGCGCCCACCGGCCTGGGGTTGTCGGAACGGCGAGTGTTCAGGAGCGGTCTGTAGCACGACAGTACTGGCAATTATTCAGCGAACTTTTCGGTGCTTGTGCGGCTTCCTGACCTTGTCCAGTGTTGAATGCCGTGGCCACCGGCAGTCTCCGAGAGATTCGACGATCGCTGCTGTGTAGCCACCTGCTCAGCGTTCGGGCGCAGGAACCACAACGAGACCTATTGATTGATCGGGCGGATGCCCGCAACGGTCCAGACTTACGGAGGTGACAGATGGGAGGCCGGATCCCGAAGCCGGTGGGTACGTTCGGTGTTCCGACGAAACCGAAGAAGCAGAAGAATGGTCGATGGCGCACGACGGTTCGCTTCTACGGCGCGGCAGGGCCTCATCAGAGTATGTCGATGTTCCTGATGCCCGGATGGCAGGCACGTTCTGTACCTGGTCGTCGTGTTGGCATGTGGGGCAGTTGAAGTCGTAGTCGTATCCCACGGTGGCATCCTGTCCCACTGCGGTTGCGCCGCGATGGTGAAGGTTGCCGCGCAACAGCGCCTGTGCTGGTTCCCGGTGGTGCGCTCCATCGAACACCGTTGCGGCGCGCCTGTCGAGTGGGAATCGTGCGGTCGGTGTCTGATGTCATCAACAGCTCCTTCAGGTCCGCCGTATCCTCAAAGAGCGTGCTCGGGCGTTCGTGTCATCGGTAGTGTTCGGGTCTGTCCCCATTGCTGAGCTCCTTATGTCTTAGGACTGCTCTGATTGTGGGTGAATGCGCTCCTCACCAGGCTGTATCGCGCGCCAGCGAGCCACGCATCGTATCGGCTTCGGTGATGCGGATCAGGGAATCCGGGCTGCGCCCGAACCCCCGCCCGGACACGGCAGACCGCGTGATGGGCTTGCTCTCAGGCATCAGCGTGCTCCTTCCTCTTCTCGGGAATCGAATGAAGATGAAGAACTGCCGTGCGGATCCAGTCTCCGGTGTTTTCGCTCATGCCACCCACTTTGTCGGACTGAGTGACAAGAGTCCAGACATTCAGCTATCGTTAGCTAGCGTGAAGGCTGACAACTTCCCGGAGACCCCGGATGAACTCCCGCCGCCTGCGCCGATCAAGGGAGACGTGGACACCGCCGGTATCACTCGCGTCTCCGGCACGCTCGGCACCGACGACGGCCTGATCTCGGTCCCCCTGGTCGGGCACGCCACCCGCTATGTGGTGCGCGTGGACCTGAGCGGATCGGCTCCGCGCCTGGTGGAACTGCGCGTAATCGCGGCCGACGACGGCGGCGATATCGACCCGAACACCATGCGCACCACCCCGGTTCGCCGCCTAGCCAGCGCGGCGGCCTGGTTCATCACCCAGGCTGACGGCCAGTTCCTGACCGTCGATGAGGTGCGCGAGCCGCGTCGCCTGTCCCGCCCCGAGCGCGCCGCCTCCCGCCACCTGGACGCCGACCATTACCGGCGGGTGTCCGCCGCCCTCATGTCGGCGCGGCGCATCGGAGCCCCGGCGCGGGAGGCCGTGGCCGTCCAGTTCCGCACCGCCGACAAGCCCGTCCCCCTGGCCACCGTGGACCGCTGGATTCGTGAGGCGAAGGCGCGCGGCTACCTGCGTCGGGACTGGCGCACGACCACGGACCTGGACGCCTGAGTCTGTGGATTACCGACCGCGCGGCCCACCCGGACGCTGACAACTCAATCCCAGATACCCACTCTTACAAGGGAATTCACACCATGAGTACCACCGAAGACAAGACCAAGAAGGCCAGGCGGGCGGAGCCGATCAACAAGCACACCGCCAAGAACGGCAAGGTGACCCACTGGTTCCAGGCCGACGTGGGCGTGAAGCCGGACGGCACCCGCGACCGCCAGCGGTTCACCTACGACACAGTGACCACCGCCCGGCGCGAATACCGCCGGATCACTTCGGAAGTCGCAGCCGGGACGTATACCAAGCTCCTGGACATCACTGTGAACGAAGCGTGTGACCTGTGGCTAGACGGTAGGCGCGGAATCCGGCGCATCACGCTGGAGGGCTACCGCAACGACTTGAAGCCGGTCCGCCGCCGGATGGGCGGAAAGAAGTTGGCGCAGCTCACGAAGGCGGACGGGGACGCGCTGGTGGATTGGATGCTGAGTGAAGGGCGGCGCTCGCACAAGCACTTCCGGCCGGACTCCCTCATGTCCCAGGTGACGGACCTCATCGGACGGCACCCCGAAGGAATCACGGCCGCGCAGATCAAGGCGCGGTTCCCGGACAAGGACGTTCACACCTGCCTGTCCGGTCTCATCCGGGACGGCCGTGTCACCCGTCCCCGGCGCGCGACCTACGTCCTGGCGCAGCCGCAGGAGAGCACCGCCCCGTCAGCCGCCGGGGTCAAGCCGGTAACGGTCCGTTCCACCCTCACCACATTCGGAATGATGGTCCAGTCCTACGTGGACCAGGGCGCGTTGCCCCGCAACGTGATCGCGCTCGTGGAACGGCCCGCCGACGAGATGCCCGAGGACGACGACGCGGAGGCAGCGGCGAAGTCCTGGACGCTGACCGAGGTCGAAACCTTCCTGACGGCAGCGCGCTCGGATCGGCTCCACGCGTGCTGGCTCATGTCGGCCTATGGGATGCGCCGCTCGGAAGTCCTCGGCATGAGGTGGACTCGGTTCTCGGACGAAGCGCTGAAGGTCCGCCGGGGCCGAGTGGCGATCGGCACCGAGACCGAAGAGAACCGTCCGAAGTCGGCACGGTCCCACCGCGATATCCCGCCGCCCGCCGATCTGGCAGCGGCGTTGCGCGCGCTGAAGACCCGGCAGAAGGCCGAATGCCTGGCGCTGGGTATTCCGTGGTCCGATGATCGCCTGATCGCGGTCCTGGAGGACGGCAGCGAGATTCGGCCCGAGCGGTACTCGGATGCCTTCCAGCGGTTGCGGAAGCGGGCGGGCCTGCGGCGAATCCCATTGAAGGGGCTGCGGAATTCCTCGGTCTCGCTCATGCTGCGGATGGGAATCCCGGTGCATATCGTGGCGGCCTGGCACGGCCACGACCCTGCGGTGTCGCTCTCGATCTACAGCGACGCGCAACCCGAAGATCTGAAGGCGGCGGGGGCCGCACTCTTCGGCTAGAAACGCAGAAACCGCCCCCCGCATGTTGGCAAGTTCTTGGCAAGTTACCTTGCGTAGAACCGCCTCGCGGAGGACGGAAACCGCCTCTACCTGGTCGGGCTGACAGGATTTGAACCTGCGACCACTTGACCCCCAGTCAAGTGCGCTACCAAGCTGCGCCACAGCCCGTTGCACTCCGCTTCGCTTCGTGCTCGATGAGATTACATCAGCACCCCCCGGTTCCTCCAAATCGGCTGGTTCTCGGCGGTTTGGGGGGGTCGTTGGGCGGGCCGGCAACCGCCCTGCGGGTGAGGGTGGGTGGGGTCGGCTCGAAACCTGAAGTGCCTGGGGTGCACGCGACTCGGCAGTTGGTGACGCTGGTTGGCCGGGGCGGTGTGCTGGTGCCGCTGGTCTGGTGTGGCGGCATCACCGTATTTCGACTCCGGCGGTATCAGGCGGGGGTGATTTCGCCTGGCTGCCAGGACTTGTCGAGGAAGGCTGCGGTGGGGGAGTAGAGCCGCAGCATGGGGAACCACCCCTTGCTCGGTACGGTTTGGATCCAATTGCCTTGTGCGACACCGTCGGGCAGTTCGGGTGCGAAGACGAGCGTCACCGAGCCGTCCGCGGCGGGAAGGGCTGCGGGAGTTGGATAGGCCTGCGATCCGGCTCGGGGGAATCGTTGAGCGGTGGCGAGCATGGAGCGAGTCTGGTTGTCGTACAGCGTGATCGACCAGAATGCCTGTGCGGGAATGCCGGGTGGCAGGGTCAGTGTGTAGGAGCGTGCCCCGTCGAAGGGTTCCCCGTTGCTGTCGACGTACGCGCACAGGTACTGCGATCCGATGCCCGGCAGGGTGATGATCATCGCGGGTGTGACGAAGGTGGCGAAGTAGAACATGGCGGTGCGGCCGTTGAGTCGTAGTGCGACGGTGGATTCGGCGAGGTGGACGCTGTCGCGGTCGATGTGCGCGGGTGGGGCCATCATGTCGTATCCGCCCGGGACATACGGGGTGATCTTCAGCTGATCCTTGACCCGGCGTACGGCAGGTGCCGGATCGTTGTCTTCCAGAAAGGCGCGTCCCAATGCCATGACCTGTGGGGTGGCGGATTCGAACGCGAAGTACCCGCCGGTCGGCAGTGGTCCGTCGAAACCCTTGGGGTAGAACAGGTATCGCCCTCCTGCCCCGCGATCCGGCCCGGGCGTCCCGGCGTCGGTGATCCATTCGAAGCGCAGATCGTCGAAGACCATGAGCACGTTCTCCGGCACGTCGACGACGATCGGCCCGGCGGACAGGTCGAGCACCGACCAGAAGTACACGGTGTCGCAATTGGCGGTGAGGAACAGCGAGGTCGCGTCCATGAGCTCGCTGAAGATGGTCACATCGTTGTCGGCTGTACCGAACTCCCGCAAGCCCTGCACGAGGCGGTAGACCGAGGCCTGCCGAAACGCGCCGAGGGATGCGTCGACACCGCGCAGATAGTCCAGGTGAGTCAGGACCGCGTCGGCTGTCTCCGCGGTGGGTGCGCCGTCGACGAAGTTCAGTTTTCCGATCGGTGGATCCACCACGTCCGGTGTCAGGTAGGCGGCGGGAATCGACTGGGTCATCTGATGTGATCCTCCTGATCGGACGGCCGCGAGCGGCTGAACGGGCCTGGTTCACATCCTCCCGGGGTGCATTCCAGAGTTTCATAGCAACATGCGGGCAAAGTGCCGTATGTCAGCGGTCTCGATCCGGTGTTGACGCGGTCGTCACAGCATCCGACCTGTGTATGGCGGATATTCATTGAATCGCCATCTACCCGCTAGAGTGTTCCAGCAACTGGACGCTTGCTGCATCAGCGATAGTTCAGCAAATGGTCCGTCACACGACGATCCACCCGGATGTGAAGTCAGCGCGGGAATCCGCGGAATAGGAGATTGTCGAACATGCTGATTCTGCTGGGAGTCCTGCTCTCGCCCCTGCTCGCGGTCACCGCGCCCGTGTGGGCGCCGATTCTGCTCGCCCTGCAGGTGGGTGGAGCGTTGGCCACCCCGTAGCGGTACCTCCGCCGGGCGACCGTGAAACTCTCAATTCAGGAGAATCGTTTGTCTGTCATGCGTTTCGCGGCCGGAGCGGCGCTCGCCTCGGCCTTCATGGTTTCGGTGCCCGTACTGGCGTCGGCCCAGCCGATCTTCACGCCCGAGCCGGGTGGCGTCATCAAGGTGGAGTCCGCGCCGGGCGAATGGTGGAAGTGCGGGCTCTACAGCACGGACGCACCGAACGTGCGTGGTCTGCCGCCGGTGGTGAATTACCCGCCCGGCTCGTATTCGCAGCCCAACGGCGAGCTCCCTGCGGCGAATGACGATCCGGCCGTGGTGAATCCGAACTTCGGTACGGGGGCCGCCTACGCGAAGTTCGCGCCGGGCTCGACGGTTGTCGCCGACTGCGTGAGTCAGTATCTGCCGGTCTTCTGGCTGCAGGTGATACGCGCCGGCGAGTAGATTCGAATCGTATGAGATTGCCGCGCACAGGAATTCCGGTGCGCGGCAATTTTATGCGCGTCCTGCGGTCATACCACCGTCCACCACGAATTCGGCGCCATTGCAGTAGCTGGACTCCTCACTGGCGAGGAAGACGACCAGCGGTGTGACTTCCTCGGGTAATCCCAAGCGGGCGAGCGGATTCTGGCCGCGGTCGAGGGTGGCGTTCTCGTCCGCGCCCAGCATTGGGGTCAGGATTCCGCCCGGGTGTACCGAATTCACCCGGACGCCGAGCGGTGCCAGTTCGAGGGCCGCGGACTTGGTGAGCCCGCGCAGCCCGAATTTCGATGCGGTGTAGGCGTGTGCGCCGGGCACCCCTTGGATTCCGGCGGCCGAGGAAATGTTCACCACCGCCGCGGGCCGGCCCGCGACCAGGGCGTCCCGGGCGGCGGTCAAGCCGAGGAACGGCCCGGTGAGATTGATGGAAAGCACGTTCTGCCACTGCTTTTCGGTGTAGGTCCCGATCGGTCCACCATCGAGAATGCCCGCATTGTTCACCAGCACATTGAGCTTCCCGAACCGCGCGACCGTAGCCGCGACGGCCGCCTCCCAATCGCTGCCGCGCGTGACATCCAAATGCGTGAAGCCGGCCCGCTCCCCGAGCTGCTCCGCCAGCAGCGCACCGGCAGCATCGGAAATATCGCCGATCATCACCGCCGCCCCCTCCGCGACGAAGGCCCGCGCATGCGCGGCCCCCATCCCCGAAGCGGCCCCGCTGATCAATGCCACGCGCCCCGTCAACCGTCCACCCATATGCTGCTCTCCTCGCAATTCGACGACACCCGCCGCATGAGTGAAACACGTTTCAATCGACAGTTCAATCATTGATTGAATCCGGCCGAAGAGGTGACGGCGAAGGAAATCCCCTCCACCCGGGGGTGGAGGGGATTTCGATGTTCGCGCGTATTCCATTGTGGCCGAGGCTAATTCGGCTGCCGAATCAGTTCGTCGGCGCGGGAACCGGGGGTTGCCAGCAGCCCAGTGGGGGGCCGGGCGGGGAGAGCAGGGACCAGCCGATTGCGGCGCCGATTGCCGCGCCTATGAGGGCTCCGGGGAGGGCGCTGCCGGAGCCGCCGATTGCGCCGCCGATGAGTGCGCCGCACCAAAGAATGGATGCGAACCGGGGGTGTTTCGGGAATTTCTCAGGAGACAGGTATACGGCCGTGGCCAGTGGAATTCTCGGGTTGCCGGGTGTCCGGTCATCGGGATCGGGGGAGCCGGACCTCGCAAATGGATCGAAACACCCAGTGCGACAACACTATTTGCGCAGAGATTGGCACAGTTCGTCATAACGGATGCCGTGACTTCGCTGGATTCGTCTGTGAACCTGGATTCGCGCGTGATTGTGCGTGCTGAATCGCGGAAGGGGAGGACCTTGACGTCCTCGATGCTGTCCAAAGGGCAGAATGTAGCGCTGTCCGATGATGTCGAGCGGGTCGATGTCGTCATCGGGTGGACGGAGGCCGAGGTCGCGGTCGACGCCTCCGCGCTATTACTCGGAGCGGATCGAAAGGTGCTCTCCGACAATGATTTCGTCTTCTACAATCAGCCGGAATCGGCGGACGGTTCGGTGCGATTCCTGGGTTCGAGCGCGACCGAGGAGGGTGCGCAGACCCGGATCACCATCGAACTGGCGGCGCTGCCGGACGAGGTTCATACGGTGGCCCTCGCCGCGAGTACCAGCGCGGGCACCTTCGGTGAGCTGGGCAAGATCGCGTTCTGTGTGGTCGACGGGGCCGGCCGGGCGCTGGCCGAATATGTGACGGCGGATGCCACCACGGAGTCGGCCTTCCTGTTCGGTGAGGTGTATCGGCGCGCGGGGGCCTGGAAGGTGCGCGCGGTGGGGGAGGGCTGGGATTCCGGATTGGCCGGTCTGGCAGCGGATTTCGGCGTCGACGTCGCCGACGATTCGGAGGGCGAAGCGACGGCGGGATCGGAGGCTGTGAGCGAGCTGGAACCGACCGCGGGGCAAGCCATCGAAATCTCCGTGCCCGACCTGAAAACCGAGCAACCCGAGGAGTCGACCGCCCGGCCGGCGCGCCCGGCCCGAGGTGTGCGCACCGCCAAACAGGTTGCGAAGAAGGCCAAGCCGATCGAATTCAAACTCGCCGAGCATGATTCATGGCAGCCTGCCCGGCTCTTCTCGGTGATCGGGGTCGGCGCCGGTGAGGAGCAGGAGCGCCGGGCCACCTCCGCGCTGATCGCGACCATGCAGGCCGTTCGCCCCTTCGCGCGCGCACTGTGCGCGCGAATGGGCGCTCCCGCAGGCGCTTTCGAAGGTTTCATCGAGGTGCAGTATGAGCGGGGCGAGGCGACGGTCATCCCGGACGCGGTGCTCAAGGTGATTCGGGGCGGCCGAGTGTGGACGGGTCTGCTCGAGGTGAAGACCGGTAGCGGCAAGCTCAAGCGCGAGCAGCTCGAGAGTTACCTCGATGTGGCGCGCAAGAAGAAGTACGACGTCGTGGTGAGCCTGTCGAATGATATTCCGGCAGGTCCCGGCGAACTTCCCGTCGAGGTCGACCGGCGCAAGCTCGCCAAGGTCGCGCTGCGGCATCTGTCGTGGGCGGAGGTGGCGCACGAGGCGCGAATGCTGTTGTCCCACGGCGGTATCGAGGACGATCTGCAGGCGTGGTTGCTGAACGAGTTCCTGCGCTATCTCGATCATCCCCGCTCGGGGGCCGCGGAGTTCGTCGATATGGGCAGGCACTGGGTCGCGGTCCGGGACGCGGTGGTGGCGCGGACCCTGCGTGCGGGCGATCAGAAGGCGCTGGCGGTTGCCGAAACCTGGGTGTCGCTGTCCCGGCATCTCGCGCTGCGTTTGACCGCGGAGCTCGGGGCGACCGTCAAACATGTACTGCCGCGTCGGCATCGCTCCGATCCCGCGGCCCGCAATGCGGCGGTGGCGGAGCGATTGGTGACCGATGGCACGTTCGAGGCGGTATTGCAGATTCCCGATACCGCCGGTGATCTCGAGATAGTCGCGGATATGCGTACCAATAGGATTCGCTGTCGGATCGCCCTCGACGCTCCCGATGAGGGGTCTTCGGGTCGTCGTTTGTCATGGCTGCTCAAGCAGCTCCAGGACGCGCCGGGGACCGTCCAGGTCGAGGCGGTGTTCTCCGAAGGCAACGAGGCCTGCGAACACCTCGACAAGGTGCGGGCGAATCCGAAGGTGCTGACGGCGGGTCGAGCCGGGACGATCGTGTCGTTCACCCTCGAGCAGTCCTTCCCGATGGGGAACCGGCGATCCGGGACCGCGACGAGCTTCATCAGCAGCGTGACATCGGCGACCGATGCCTTCCACGGGGCTGTGGTCCAGCCGTTGCGCGGCTGGGTGCCCGCCGGAAACAATCCGAGCCCGCTGCCGTCGTGAACTCGAATGCCGGCTGATGCGGGGCCGGCTGATCCGGCCCCGCCCCGAACGCCTCACGCGGTGTGGCGGGTGGCGCGGCCGCCCTTGGACAGCTGGACCTGAGCGTTCATATGCTTGCTCATCTTGTAGGCGAATGGTGGTGTGCTGCTGACGAATTCCTTGTAGAGGGTGGCGGCTTTGCCCGCGAGGTACCAGCGGTTGGGGGTGTCGTCGGCATTGGTGAATTGGATGAGGGCGTCATGGCGGCCGAGGCTGAGCGGCTGGTGGAAGTAGCCGATCCGGAAGGGCTTCACGGTCTTACCGCGGAGCCGGCGGGTGATGGCGTCGGCGGTGTAGGCGGCGGTGGGCAGGCCGGTCTGGCAGGTGCCGTGGACCTGCCCCCAGGCCATGCGGATGGCGGCGGCGTCGCCGATGGGATGGATCTCCGGGTGTGAGATCGAGCGGAGGGTGGGGTCGGTGATGATGAGACCCTTTGCGTCGGTGGCGATTCCGGCATCGGCGGCCAGTGGTGAGACCTTCACGCCGGTGGTCCACAGCGTCAGGTCCGAGGCGACGAGTTCGCCGGTGTCCACGCGCACCGCGTCGGGCAGCACCTTGATGACCCGCACGCCGATTCTGCGGATGATGCCCAGGCGGTCCAGGGCCTTGTTCAGATGGGCGCGCGCCTTATCGCCCATCATCGCGCCGGGCTCACCCGAGCTGATCAGCGTGACGGTGAGATCGGGATGGCTCTCGGCGATCTCGGTGGCGGCTTCGATCCCGGTGAGTCCGCCGCCGCAGACCGTGACCGTGCCGCCCGCGGCCGCGATTTCGCGGAGCCGCAGCGAAAAGCGGTGTGCCAGACGGGGATCGTTGAGCGTCCAGGCGTGGTCCGCGACCCCGGGCACATTCCCGGTGTCGGTGCTGCTGCCCAGCGCGTAGACGAGGGTGTCGTAGCTCGGCGTCACGCCGTCATTCAGTGCGACCGTACGCGCGGCGGTATCGATGGCTGTGGCCGCGGCCTGATGGAACCGCACTCCGGAGCCGTCCAGCAGCTCCGGAATCCCGAAGTCCGTCAACTCCTGCCCGGCCGCGACCTGATGCATGCGCAGCCGTTCGGTGAAGCGGGCCGACGGGTTCACCAGCGTCACCCGGGTATCGAGTTTGCGGGTATTGCGGGCCAGCCGGACCGCGGCGAGCATGCCGGTGTAGCCCGCGCCCAGGACGACGATCTGGTGGGTGTGATCGGTATTCATGGCCTCTGCCTCCAAGGGCTCGTTCGTGGTGGTCGGCTATGGGACAGCTCAGCCCTCGTGAACGTGACACCCCGTCGGCGTGACCTGGGTCACCATTGAAATCGGCGATTGCATTACATTACGTAACGCGCTGTTATATATTTGAAACGTGATACATGACCAGCACACCCGGCCCGACCTACCCGAGGGATTCGACATCACCGACCCCGAGCTGTGGGCTCAGCGGGTACCCGTCGAAGAACTGGCGCAGCTGCGCCGGGCCGCGCCCATCTGGTGGAATCCGCAGCCCCACGACGTCGGCGGTTTCGCCGATGACGGATTCTGGGTCGTCACCAAACATGCTGATATCAAAGAGATCTCACTGCGCTCCGCCGAGTTCTCCAGCTTCGAGAACACCGCGATTCCGCGCTTCAACGACGATATCGCGCGCGAGGCCGTCGAGGCCCAGCGCGCGTCGCTGCTGAATATGGATGCCCCCGAGCACACCAAGCTGCGCAAGCTGATCTCGAAGGGCTTCACCCCTCGCGTAATCGGTGCTCTGCGTGCGAATTTGACCGCGCGTGCGCACTCCATCGTCCAGCGCGCCGCCGAGGCCGGATCGGGCGATTTCGTCACCCAGGTGGCGTCCGAGCTGCCGCTGCAGGCCATTGCCGAGCTGATCGGCATACCGCAGCAGGACCGCAAGAAGGTCTTCGACTGGTCCAATGCGATGACCGGCTACGACGATCCGGATTTCGAGGGCGACCCGCTCACCGCCGCCATGGAGATCATCGGCTACGCCTACGTCATGGCGGAGGAGCGCAAGAACAGTCCCGCCGACGATATCGTCACCGAGCTGGTGAATGCCGATATCGACGGGAACTCGCTCAGCTCGGCCGAATTCGGCTACTTCGTCATTCTGCTGGCGGTTGCCGGTAACGAGACCACGCGTAATGCCATCACGCACGGCATCATCGCCTTCCTCGAAAACCCGGACCAGTGGGAGCTTTACAAGCAGCAGCGCCCTGGCACCGCCGTCGACGAGATCATTCGCTGGGCGACCCCGGTCTCCTCGTTCCAGCGCACCGCCCTGGTTGATACCGAACTCGGTGGCGTGAAAATCGCTGCGGGGCAACGCGTTGTCATGGTGTACCGTTCGGCCAATTTCGACGAGGAAGTCTTCGAGGAGCCGAACCGCTTCGATATCCTGCGCGACCCCAACCCGCACCTGTCCTTCGGCGGCACCGGCGCGCACTACTGCGTCGGCGCGAACCTGGCTCGGCTCGAAGTGTCGCTGATCTTCGAAGCCCTGGCCGAGCGTGTCCCCAACCTCACCAAACTGGGCGACCCGAAACGCCTGCGCTCGGGATGGCTCAACGCCATCAAGGAGTTTCAGGTCGACTACGGCACCAAGCCCGCGGAGTAGCGGGCGCTCAGCCCGGCTCGCCGCCGCGGCAGGTCCTGCGATAGTCGCGGGGAGCCAGGCCGCGGCGGAGAGCGAATTGTTCGCGGAAGACCGCCGCGGTGCGGTAGCCGATCCGGTGGGCGATCAGCTCGATCGGCAATTCCGTTGTCTCCAAGAGCTGTTCGGCCCGATTGAGGCGTTCGTTCAATAGCCGGGCGTGTGGGCCCGAACCGGTCGCCGCGGCGATCGGTTCGGGCCACCGGCCGCGAGATCCCTCTCGTCCCGATTCCCTTGGACGCCATGCGATCTCGGTACCGGTGTACGCGGAGGCCGTGGATTTCCTCAATCGTCGCGGCGGCTACCGCGCCGATCTCACCGCCGCCCTTTTCGATCCCGCGGACAGGTCAGGGGATCGTTCCGAGAAGTTGGGTGCGCATGGTCGACACTTGGCTGCGCAGGGCCCGGACTATGGCGGCAACCTCTGGGCGGCGCAGGGTTTCGGGGCGGGTGACGAGCCAGTAGGTGACGCGGACGGCCACCTGGTGCGGGAGGACGCGGATGAGATCGGGGTGCCGGTCGGCCATGAAGCAGGGGAGCAGGCCGATGCCAGCGGATGCGCGGGTCGCTTCGACATGGACGAAAACGTTTGTGGAGGAGATTGATTCGCGCATGGTGGGTGCGAAGAGAGTGGGGGCCAGGTCGAGATCGTCCACCTGGAGCATGGAGTCGATGAAGTAGACCAGGGGGTGATTGGACAGGTCTGCCGCGGATTCGGGGGAGCCGTGCACGGCGAGGTAGGACTCGGATGCGTAGAGCGCCAGGGTGTAGTCGCCGAGGGGGAAGGCTTCGGCCCGGCGGACCTGAGGTTTGCCCACCACTACTTCTATGTCGAGGCTGGAACGTTGCAGTGATGCCCGGCGGGTTGCGGTGATGATTTCGACGGTCACCTTGGGGTGGTCGCGCTGGACCCGCGCGATGGCCGGTGCGGCCAGATAGGCGCTGAAGCCGTCGGTGGCGGACATGCGCACCACCCCCTCGAGGGTGCGGACGCCGTCGGTGCCCGAACCCAGTGCGCGAACCGCGGATTCGATGGTTTCGGCCGCTGCCAAGGCTTCTCGGCCCAGTTCGGTGAGTTCCCAGCCGCCCGCGCCGCGCATCAGCACTCGTCCGCCGAGTGCGTGCTCGAGTGCCGCGATGCGACGCGAGATGGTGGTGTGGTTGAGCCCCAGTTCATCGGCTGCTGCGACATAGCGGCCGGTGCGGCCCACCGCGAGTAGGACGAGCAGGTCGTCCGGATTTGGCCGGGGAGTGGCGGGGGTCACGCTCATTTGTGCATCTTTGCAGATATGGCCTGCGAACTTGCCCATTGCTGCCGTTCGAGTGTGCACGAATACTCGGTACCTGATTGATTTGTGGGCCGCGTCACAGATGAGGGGACGCGGCCCGATCGTGAAGGAGTTGCACGATGAGCGTCCGGGATACGGAGCCGCCGCAGGGCACAGCGCTGGCGGGACTCCGGCGGGTGGTGGCCGCCTCGATGGCGGGCACCGTCGTCGAGTGGTACGAATTCTTCCTCTACGGCACGGCGGCGACGCTGGTCTTCAACAAGGTGTTCTTCGCCAAGGGCACCAGTGATCTGGATGCGATTCTGGCGGCGTTCGTCACCTATGCGGTGGGCTTCGCGGCGCGGCCGATCGGCGGAATTGTGTTCGGGCACTTCGGCGATAAGTACGGCCGCAAGAAGCTGCTCCAGTTGAGTCTGCTGCTGGTGGGCGCGACCACTTTCCTGATGGGCTGTCTGCCGACGTTCGCGCAGGTCGGCTACCTGGCTCCCGCGCTGCTGGTGGTTCTGCGTTTCATGCAGGGCTTTGCCGTCGGCGGTGAGTGGGGTGGCGCGGTATTGCTTGTGGCCGAACACAGTCCGAGTAAGAGTCGCGCGTTCTGGGCCTCGTGGCCGCAGGCCGCGGTGCCGCTGGGCAATATGCTGGCGACCGTAGTGCTGCTGGTGCTGACCTCCACGCTGTCGGATGCGTCGTTCCTGTCGTGGGGCTGGCGGGTGGCGTTCTGGCTGTCGGCGGTGGTGGTGCTGATCGGCTACTACGTGCGCACCAAGATCACCGATGCGCCCATCTTCCTGGCCGCGCAGCAGCTGGCCGAGCAGGAGAAGGCGACCTCGTTCAGCGCCATCGAAGTGCTGAAGCGTTATCCGCGTGGGGTTTTCACCGCCATGGGACTGCGTTTCGGTGAGAACATCCTGTACTACCTGGTGGTCACCTTCAGCATTACCTATTTGAAGGTGCATGTCGGAGCCAATACCAAGGTGATCCTGTGGTGGCTGTTGGCCGCGCACGCAGTGCATTTCGCGGTCATCCCCCTGGCGGGACGGCTCAGTGACCGGTTCGGGCGTCGCCCGATCTACCTGATCGGCGCACTGGCCGGCGGCACCTGGGGCTTCTTCGCCTTCCCCATGATGGACAGCAAACACAATGCGGTGATTCTGTCGGCCATCATTATCGGCCTGGTCTTCCACGCCTTCATGTATGCCGCCCAGCCCGCCATCATGGCCGAGATGTTCCCTACTCGGATGCGGTATTCCGGTGTGTCCCTCGGCTATCAGGTGACCTCGATTGTCGCCGGATCGCTCGCGCCGATCATCGCGGTGCGACTGCTCAATACCTACAAGTCCTCGGTGCCGATTGCCTGGTACCTGGCCGGGGCCGCCGCCGTCACCGTGGTCGCGGTGCTGTTCGCGCGCGAGACCAATGGCGCGGATCTGGCCGCCATAGATCTCGCCGACGCGGAAAACCTGGCGGCCGAGAGCAATCGAAAGGTGGCCGCATGAGCGGCGAGCTGGTCGGACGCACCGCCCTGGTCACGGGCGGTGCGAGCGGGATCGGAGCGGCCTGCGCGAAAGAGCTTGCCGCGCAGGGGGCCACGGTGATCGTGGCCGATATCGACGGACCGGGCGCGAAGCGGGTGGCCGCCGCGGTCGGCGGCCACGCCTGGGAAATCGATCTGCTGGATGTCACCGCACTGGAGGACCTGCGCCTCGAGGTGGACATTCTGGTGAACAACGCCGGGGTGCAGAGCATCAACCCGATTGCCGACTTCCCGCCTGAGCGCTTCCGAATGCTGTTGGCGCTCATGGTCGAAGCTCCCTTCCTGCTCATTCGTGCCGCTTTACCGCACATGTACCAGCAGGGCTGGGGCCGGATCATCAATATCTCCTCGGTGCACGGCATTCGGGCCTCGGCCTACAAATCCGGATATGTCACCGCCAAGCACGCGCTGGAGGGGCTCTCCAAGGTCACCGCGCTGGAGGGTGGCCCGCACGGCGTCACCAGCAACTGTGTCAGCCCCGGGTATGTGCGAACCCCATTGGTGGACACCCAGATCGCCGATCAGGCGGCGGCACACGGCATCGCCGAGCAGGAGGTGGTGGAGCGAATCATGTTGACCGAGAACGCCATCAAGCGACTCGTCGAGCCCGAGGAGGTGGCCGCGCTGGTCGGCTGGCTCGCCACCGCTGCTGCCCGCATGGTGACCGGTGCGAGCTACACCATGGATGGTGGGTGGAGCGCCCGATGACGGTGTCCGAGCACACCGCGCCGCAGTGGACAACCGATACGGAAACCATTGCGGGCGCGCGGATTACCGACTTCACCCGGTTCGTGGAGCGGCGATATGGCGTCACCGCCGCGGACTATCACGAACTCTGGCAGTGGTCGGTCGACGATATTCCGGGGTTCTGGCGGGCGCTGTGGGAGTACTTCGAGCTCGGCGACACTCCCTCGGAGATACTCACCGAAGCGGCGATGCCGGGAGCCGAGTGGTTCCCCGGCACGCGGCTCAACTACGTCGACCAGGTGGTGCGCCAGGCGCGCGCCGATCGGCCCGCGATTATCGCGCTCGGCGAGGACGCCCCGCCCCGTGAGGTGTCCTGGGCCGAAATGCTTTCCCGTACCGCCGTTCTGGCCCGTTCATTGCGCGAGCTGGGGGTCCGGCCCGGCGATCGGGTCGCCGGTTACCTGCCGAATATCCCCGAGGCGGTCATCGCCTTCCTGGCTACCGTCAGTCTCGGTGCGATCTGGAGCGCCTGTGGTCAGGACTACACCGCCGCGGCCGCTCTGGACCGTCTCGGCCAGCTCGAGCCGACGGTGCTGATCACCGCCGACGGCTACCGATACGGCGGCAGAACACATGACAGGCGCGCCGAGATCGCCACTCTGCGTGCGGGTCTGCCCACCCTGCGCGGCACCATCGTGCTCGCACGACTGGGCCATACCCTGGAAGGCACTCTCGACTGGGATGATGCCACCGAGGACCTCTCCGCCGAGCTCGGCTGGTCTCCGGCGGAAATCGTCACCACCCCGGTCGATTTCGCGCACCCGCTGTGGGTGCTCTACTCCTCCGGCACCACCGGTAAGCCCAAGGGTATCGTGCACGGCCATGGGGGTGTCCTGCTGGAACACCTCAAAGCCATTGCCCTGCAGTCGGATATCGGCTCCGACGACACCTTCTTCTGGTACACCAGCCCCAGCTGGATGATGTGGAACTTCCAGGTCGCCGGACTGCTGGTCGGTGCGACCATCATCTGCTACGACGGCAGCCCGGCATACCCGTCTCCGGATGCCCTGTGGGACATGGCCGCTCGCACGGGCACCACTGTGCTGGGCACCAGCCCCGGCTATGTCCTCTCGTGTGAGAAGGCGGGTGTACTGCCCTCGCGCACCCACGATCTGAGCCGGCTGCGCCAGATCGGCAGCACCGGCGCGGCCCTGCCCGCCTCGTCATCGCTGTGGCTGCGCGACCACGTCGGCGATATTCCGGTCTCCTCCATCAGCGGTGGCACCGATATCGTCTCGGCGTTCATCGGCGGTGTACCGACCGTCCCCGTCCGCCCCGGTGAACTCTCCGCGCCGTATCTCGCTGTGGCGCTGCAAGCTTGGAACGAGTCGGGTCGCCCGGTACACGGCGAGGTCGGCGAACTCGTCGTCACCGCTCCCATGCCGTCGATGCCGCTGTGCTTCTGGAACGACCCGGACGGCTCGCGCTACCGCGACGCCTATTTCGATACCTATCCCGGGGTGTGGCGGCACGGCGATTGGATCACCATCAACGCGCACGGCGGTATCACCGTGCACGGCCGCTCCGATTCCACCTTGAATCGCAACGGTATTCGAATGGGCAGTGCCGAGATCTACCAGGCGGTCGAAGCGCTGCCCGAAGTGCTCGAAGCGCTGGTGCTGGGTATCGAACAACCCGACGGCGGCTATTGGATGCCGCTGTTCGTGGTCCTGCGCGACGGCCTGGAGCTCAGCTCCGAGCTGTGTGACCGCATCGCGCACACCATCCGTACCCGGGTCTCCCCGCGTCACGTCCCCGATGAAATCCTGTGCGCCCCAGGCATTCCGCATACCCGCACCGGGAAGAAGCTGGAGGTCCCTCTCAAACGCCTACTCCAGGGCGCGAATCCGTCCCGAGTCGTGGACCCGAGCGCGATAGACGCCCCGGAACTGCTGTCCTGGTACGCCACCCACCGCCCCGTCGGCACGGGTCCCGAGGTCTGAACCGAGAACCGCACCGGCAGCTCAGAGCGCGCTGTTCACCTGCACGCTGTGCGCTCCGGCGCGACGCCCGGAGAAGATGCAGTCGGCCAGCGACAAACCGCTCACATAGGAGTTGGAGCAGA
The DNA here is from genome assembly GCF_009649815.1 of Nocardia sp. SYP-A9097. Taxonomy (GTDB): domain Bacteria; phylum Actinomycetota; class Actinomycetes; order Mycobacteriales; family Mycobacteriaceae; genus Nocardia. The sequence continues at coordinate 105,013 of NZ_WJIC01000019.1, read as the reverse complement.
CTCCGACGGCTGCCCGTCCCGCCGCGAACAATCCCGGAATGGTGCCGCCGTCCGCGGTGCGCACCGCGCCGGTGTCCTCATCCACCAGCAGCCCGCCCAGGGTCAGCATGGGCATCGGATACGTCAGTCGCGCCTTGAATGAAATATCCAGCAGCGCATACGGTCCCGTGCGAATCGGCTTGCGGATATCGGCCGGTTTGCCCATCGGGTCCGGAAGATTCTGCTCGATGGCGCGATTGTGCGCGTCCACGGTCTTGCGCAGCGCCGCGGGTTCGATGCCGGCCCGCGCCGCCACATCCTCGATGGTGTTTCCGGTGATGGGCTTGACCCGCATGAGCCGCTCGGTCTGCATGCGCTGGAACCACACCGACTGTCCGCCGAGTTGCCGCTGCGATTCGGCCATCAGCTCCGCGTCCACCAGCAACCACGCCCGATTGCCCGGGCTGGTGGCAATGGCCGCGCCCATGGCCGCACCGTAGCGGGATTCGTCGAGCATGCGCTGGCCATTGGCATCCACCGCGATGGAACCGAAGAACGCGCTCGGCGGCGCGATGAACCGCCAGGTCGAGATGGCGTCCATCTTGCCGATGGCCGCGCCGGCGGCCTGCGCCATGGTGATACCGCTGCCGTCGTCACCGGCGGTCCCGAGCGGAAGGCCCTCTGCCCATGGGTAATTCGGTGCGTGTTGCCCGACCATCGTGCCGTTGGCGATGAATCCGCCGGTGGTGAGAATGACACCCGTACGTGCCTCGATGCGTACCGGCGTGCCGTAACGCGCTTCGATCCGATCCATCAGTTTGCCGACCGCGTTGCGCAGACCCGGGTGGTAGACACCGGGTTTCGCGGAAATCTTGGCCAGTGCCGCGAACCGCCGGAGCACCTTCGCGGGCGCATCGCGCAGCGTGATCGCTTCGACTCCGACGACCCGGCCGTCCTCGATGACGAGTCTGGTTGCCCGGGTACCGGTTTGGACCCGAACCCCGTGCCGGGCCGCCGAGGCCGCCAGCGGCCCGAACAGTTTCTTGCCCGAGACGCCCCGCCCGTGCGCGCGATGCCCGCGCTGCGCCGGTGTCGCCAATTCCCGGAAGCCACCGGAGTTTTCGCTACCCGAGTAGTACAGGTAATGCTCATCGGTCGGATACGAGGTCTTGTACGGGCACAGCGATGGCTGGAACGGCACCCCGTGCGAGCTGAGCCAATCGATCATGGCCGTCGAGCCCTCACAGAATCGCCGCAGCGTCTGCTCGCTCACCGCATCGCCGACCTCCGCGCGCAGGTAAGCGAGCATATTCTCGACATCGTCCTGCACCCCCGCCGCGCGCTGCACCCAGGTACCACCGCCGGCGTACACGATGCCGCCGGACAGTGCGGTGGCGCCGCCGCCGAGGAACCGGTCCAGGGCCAGTACATCGGCTCCGGATTCTCGTGCGGCCAGCGCCGCCGCCACACCCGCGCCGCCGTACCCCACGACAACGATATCGGCCGAAGAATCCCAGGTCCGCACCGCTGCGACCACCTTCCCGAATGAGATTGCCGGCGTCGGATGCCAAGCGGACTGAACTATAACGTGTTCTAGTTCACGGGTGCCATTCGCGTAGGGTGGAGAAGAATTTTCTGCGGACCTGAAAACGGACCTGAGAGGAATTCTCGTGCTCACTACCCGTTATGTCACCGGCTCCCCGAATTGGATCGATCTGGGGCACGCCGGATATCGAGAGCGCGGCCGCCTTCTACGCGGGCCTGTTCGGCTGGGATTTCCTGCCCGGCGGACCTGAAATCGGTGGCTACGGCATGTTTCGGTCGAACGGCCGGACCGTCGCGGGCGGAATGAACATTCCGGTGGAACAGTCCCCGACCGCCTTCACCATCTATTTCCAGACCGCCGACGCCGATGCCACCGCCGCGGCCGTGCGCGCCGGTGGCGGCGAGATCCTCGCCGAGCCCGCCGATGTGATGGACCTGGGCCGCACCGCGTACTTCCGAGACGCCACGGGAGTGCCCTTCGCGGTCTGGCAGCCCGGCGTCGACAAGGGCCTGGAGATGGTGGCCGACCCCGGCAGCCTGAGCTGGATCGAGCTCTACACCCCGGATGTGCAGGGCGCCCGCGACTTCTATCGCGTCGTCTTCGAACAGGATTTCTTCATTGTGCCCATGCCCGGCGGCGGTGAATACACCACGGTGAATCCGAAGGACACCGGCACGGAGGCCATGTTCGGCGGCATAGTGCCTCTCGATATGGATCCGGTGGAATCGGCCGAAGGCTCGTGCTGGCTACCGTATTTCGAGGTCGAGGACGTGGACACGGTAGTGGCCAAGGCGGAGCAGCTCGGCGGCAAAGTACGTTCGGCCCCGATCGATCTGGAGGGCGTCGGCCGCTTCGCCAAACTCGCCGACCCTTTCGGTGCGCGCTTCGCGGTCATCCGCACCTCGTCGTCGTAGTGGCGGATTCCGGTGTGCGGCAACAGGATTACCTCGACAGCTGGGTGGTGAGCTCATCGATGTAGGTCCGGAAGAGTTCGGCCATATCGACCTGGTCGGGGTCCAGCAGCCATTGCAGTTGCAGGCCGTCCATCATGGCCGAGATCTGGCGGGCCACGGCGGGTGTATCGATATCGGGGCGGAAGGTGCCGTCCGCGATGCCACCTTCGAGTGCGCCCGCCAAGTAGGTCTCCAGGATTCGATAGCGATTGATCACCCAGTGCCGGGCGGGGTGATCGAGGGTGACCGCTTCACTGGTGACGACCGTGAACAGTTGGACCAGGCCGGGTACGTGCATATTGTGCTCGACGAGCCGAACCAGTTGCTGCAGTGCGTCTTTGCCGCGCAGTTGCCGGCTCATGCCGAGGCGGTCGTAGTCGAGTCGGTCGCGGTATTCCAGGACCGCCGAGAGTAACGCCGCCTTGTTCGGGAAGTAGTGCAGCAGGCCGGGCTGGGAGAGCCCGCAGCGCGCGGCGATCTCGGCGATCGAGGAGTTGTGATAGCCGTTCTCGGCGAAACTCTCGAGCGCCTGGTCGATGATCTGCTCGCGGCGGTCCTCGCCCCGTCTCCGGCGTTGGGGGTGCGGCGTCATGAGGAGCGACAGTAGTCCGAAGGCTGGTAGCTGCAAAAACAGCATCGCATAACGAACCGGTAACAGTGCCGAGTAGTCACTCGGTAAACTGGTTGTCCACTGGCACACTCGTGCCAGCCGTTCAGGACGTGCGAGGAAGGACAGCCGATGACTCAGGGCACCGAGACGCCGATCGAATCGATCACGCTGCGGGGTGGCGCGGGTGCGCTCGCCGGATGGGAGGTGAACCCGTCCGCCGATACGCCGAACCTCGGCACCGTGGTGCTGGTTCCGGGCTTCACCGGCTCCAAGGAAGACTTCGAATTCATGCTCCCGCTGCTCGCGGCGGCCGGCTATCGCGCGGTCGCGTACGACCAGCGGGGCCAGTGGCAGTCCGAGGGGCCGGACGATATCTCCGGCTACACCATGGCCGACTTCGTCGGTGACCTGCACGGGGTTGTCGATCAGATCTCGCCGGACGCGCCCGTGCACCTGGTCGGGCACTCCTTCGGCGGCTACGTCTCCCGCGTCACCGTGGTCGAGACGCCCGCCCGATTCCGCAGCTTCACCCTGATCGCGTCGGGCCCGTCCTCGGTCGAGGACATCAAATTCCCGCCGCCGCAGATGGTGGCGCAGGTGGTGGAATCCGCTGGGCCGGAATTCCTTTGGCAGCAGATGAGCGCCGCCATGGACGCCGCCGGGCAGACGCCCTCGCCCGAGCGCGGCGAATTCCTGCACAACCGCATCCTGCGGACCAAGCAGGCGAACCTCCTCGGCATTCTCAAGTGCATGGAGGCGCCGCCGCTGGCCGATCCGGCCGTGCTGCGCGATGCCGGGGTGCCGCTGCTGGTCGCGTACGGCGACACGAACGATCTGTGGGACCCCGAGGTCCATGAGAAATTCGCTCGACAGTTGCAGGCTAGGACCGCGGTGTACCCGGGTATCGGCCATGTGCCGAACGAGGATGTCCCCGCGCAGGTAACGGCCGATCTGGTGAGCTTCTGGAAGGAACTGGCATGACCGATTACATCGAAGATCTGCTCGCCAAGCTGGATCTGGAGGGCAAGATCCGGCTCATCTCCGGGTCAAATATCTTCCGCTTCGCGGGCGATGAGAGCATCGGCCTGACCGAGATGCCCGTCTCCGACGGCCCCTCCGGTGTGCGCGGTGAGACCTGGGATGAGCGCGACCCCTCGGTCAGCCTGCCGTCCGGCTCCGCCCTCGGTGCCACCTGGGATCGCGATCTGCTCGCCGAGATCGGCGGGCTCATCGCCGCCGAAGCGCGCCGCAAGAATGTGTATGCGGTACTCGGACCGACCATCAATCTGCACCGATCCCCGCTCGGCGGAAGGCATTTCGAATGCTTCTCCGAGGACCCGATGCTCACCGGTGAGATGGCTGCCGCCTATGTGACCGGCGTACAGGATCACGGCGTCAGCGCGTGCCCCAAGCATTACGTGGCCAATGACTCCGAGACCGAGCGCTTCACCGCCGACGCGATTGTCGACGATCGCACGCTGCGCGAGCTGTACCTGTACCCGTTCGAGCGCTCGGTGGAGGCCGGCGCGTGGATGATCATGGACGCGTACAACTCCGTCAATGGCGTCACCATGACCGAAAACCCGCTGCTGGACGAGCCTTTGAAGGGCGAGTGGGGCTTCGACGGTGTGGTGGTCTCGGACTGGACCGCGGTGCGCTCCACCGAAGGTGCCGCCAAGGGCACCGACCTGGCCATGCCCGGCCCGTGGGAACTCTGGGCCGCGCCGCTGGTCGAGGCCGTCCGCAAGGGTGAGGTGCCCGAGGCCGCCATCGACGAAAAGGTCCGTCGCATACTGCGATTCGCGCAGCGCGTGGGCGCGCTGAACGGAACCCCGCAGCAGACACCGGCTTTCACCGATGAGACCGCGCGCCGGCTGGTCCGCGATGCCGCCGCCAAGGCCATGGTGCTGGCCGCCAATGACGGTGTGCTGCCGCTGGGCAAGCCCGCCCAGGTCGCTCTGCTGGGCGCGGCCGCCGCCGAGCCGCGCTTCGGTGGTGGTGGTAGCGCGACAGTCGTTCCGTCGCATACGACTTCACCGTTGCAGGGGCTGCGCGAGGTGCTGCCGGTGGTGTACACGCCGGGCGTGCATCTCAACGAGAATATGATCGCGGTGCCGCTGGATCTGGTCACCGATCCGGAGACCGGCACCCCGGGCGTGAACCTGCGCTTCCTCGACGGCGAGACCGTGCTGGATTCCGAGCACCGCACCGCCGGCACCCTCATGCTGTTCGGTACGCCGTACGCCATGCAGGCCAAGTCCTTCGAGGTGCGTGGCCGCCTGCGCGCCGATGAGGCGGGGGAGTGGCGGATCGGTTACGCGGGCGTCGGCACGCTGCGCCTGGAGATCAACGGCGAGACCGTGCTCAGCGAGACCGTCTTCCCCGAGGGCGGCGATCCGGTCGAGATGCTGCTGAGCCCGCCGCAGCGCTGGGTCACCCGCACCCTCGCCGAGGGTGAGGAGATCGATGTGCTCATCGAGCTGGTTCCCGCCCTCGACAAGGGCCTGCCCGCCATGGGCATCACCTTCGGTATCGGCCGCCCGCGCCGCTCCGTCGACGAGGAGTTCGCCGCCGCAGTGGAATTGGCGCGCAACTCCGAGGTCGCGGTGGTCGTGGTCGGTACCACCGAGCAGATCGAATCCGAGGGTTACGACCGCAAGGATCTCGCGCTGCCCGGTCGCCAGAATGAGCTGGTGGCGGCGGTGGCAGCGGTGAACCCGCGCACCATCGTGGTGGTGAATTCCGGTGCGCCGGTGGAGATGCCGTGGCGCGATGATGTTGCCGCCGTGCTGCTTTCGTGGTTCCCGGGTCAGGAGTTCGGCGATGCGCTCGCCGATGTGCTCACCGGCGCCACCGAACCCGGTGGCCGCCTGCCCACCACCTGGCCCAAGGTCATGGCCGATGTGCCGGTGCTGGACACCAAGCCCGCCGCCGACAACTCGCTGCCGTACACCGAGGGTATTCACATCGGCTACCGTGCCTGGCTGAAATCCGGTGTGGCCCCGGCGTATCCGTTCGGCCACGGCCTCGGCTACACCAGCTGGGAGCTGGTGGACCTGACGGTGAGCGGTCGCACCGCAACCGTCACCGTCCGCAATATCGGCGAGCGTTCGGGCCGTCAGGTGGTGCAGGCGTACCTGTCCCGTGAGGACAGCGCCATCGACCGCCCGGTGCGCTGGCTCTCGGGCTTCGCCGCGGTCGAGGCGGGTGCGGGCGAAACCGTCACCGCCACCATCGAATTGCCGCAGCGCTCCTTCGAGCACTGGACCGAACAGGGCTGGGCCGTCGAACCGGGCGCGTTCACCCTGCACATCGGCACCTCGGTAACCGCACTGCCACTCACCGCAGAAATCAGCTGAGACACCCCCATCCAACCGGCGAGCTCCCCTCGTCATCCCGGCCGCGAACCTCCCGGGATGACGAGGTGGGGCGGGACCGGGGGCGGGGGATCTTCGCGACGATTGTCCTCAATGAAGCCGCGGCGAACTTCATTTCCACGCTTTCTCTCACACCCTGGATTTCACCGTGGTCAACTCTGACGCCGACCTTTCGGTCGGCGAAACCCCTTCTGCGGCAAATGCTCCCACCAAGGGACTACTGCCTCTGCTGTTCGTCGGCAATGCCGCGATGTACGCGCTGTACTCCGGCGTCGGCGGCGTGCTGCTGCCCTTGCAGATCGAGCACATCGATCCGGCGAACAAGGTCGCCAATCTCGGATTGGTCGCGGGTATCGCGGCGGTCTTCGCTACCGTGTTCAATCCGGTCGCGGGTGCGCTCTCGGATCGCTCCGGGCGCCGAAATCCGTGGATTCTCGCCGCCGGCCTGAGCTCGATCGCCGCCATGGCGCTGCTCGGCAGTGTGCGTACGGTGCTGCTGGTGGCCATCGCCTGGTGTATCGGGCAGGCGGTCATGAATGTCTATCAGGCCGCCATCACCTCGGTCGTACCGGATCGAGTACCGCGGGAGCGCCGTGGAATAGCCTCGGCGGCAGTCGGTCTCGGCATTCCGCTGGGTACGGTGGTCGGCGTGGTGCTGGCCTCGGTCGCCTCCGACCATTACGGCATCGGCTATCTCGCCCTGGGTGTGCTGGTCGGCGTCGCCGCGGTGGTATTCACCGCCGGTGCGCGTGAACAGCGGATGCCACCCAAAAAGGCCGCGCCCCTGCGTGATCAGGCCACCGCGTTCCTGAGTGTGTTGCGCGAGCACGACTTCCGCTGGGCGTTCATCGGCCGCGCCCTGCTCGTACTCGGCTACTTCTGTGTGGTCGGCTACCAGCTCTACATTCTGCAGGACCATATTCGGCTGCCGGAGGGGATGAAGCCCGCTACCGCGGTGGCCTACCTCGCGCCCATTTCCGCTGTGGGAATGACCCTTTCGACGGTGGTCGGCGGTGTCCTGTCCGACCGGCTGGACCGCCGCAAACCCTTCGTGGCGGTCTCTTCGGTGCTGGCGGCGGTGGCGCTGCTGATTCCGGTCTTCAGTCCGACCTGGGGCGGCATGCTCGCCTTCACCGCGCTCAACGGCTTGGCCTTCGGCTGCTTCATGGCCGTGGACACCGCCCTGGTCACCATGGTGCTGCCCAAGGCCGAGGATGCCGCCCGCGATATGGGTGTGCTGAATATCGCCAGTGCGGGCCCGCAGATTCTCGGACCGTTCGTGGCGTCGGCGGTGGTCAGCCTGGTCGGATACTCCTCGCTCTTCATTCTCGGTGGTCTGCTCTCGGTGCTGGGCGCGCTCGCCGTCGCGCCGATTCGTTCTGTGCGCTGATCAGCGGCAGGCTTCGGCGATTCCTTCGAGCCAGTCGCGAATCGCCGCGCCCTGTGCCGGGGTGAACCCGGCCTCCAATTCGGCTTCTCGGTTGGCGACGGCGATTCGGGCCGCCGCCAACGTCTTTCGCCCCTCGTCGGTGATTTGAATCCGGTGTGTGCGCCGATCCGTGGGGTGTGGCTGCCGTTCGATCAGGCCGGCCTGTTCCAGGCCGCCGACCATTTCATTGGCGGCCTGGCGGGTGCTGGCCACCTCGCGCGCGATATCCGCGACCGACATGCCCGGATGCTGATCGGTCATCAGCAGGGTGGCGTATTGCGAGGTGGAGAGTCCGAAAGCCTTGAGCTCCTCGCCGATTGCCGCGCGCATGGTCAACCAGACCTTGCGGACCATGAAGGTCAGCGCACCATCGTTGGACCGATAGGAACCCACAGCACAGCCTTCCGGTGATTGACAGGTTCCTGACGATTATGCATTCTGTAACCGTCAGGTTCCTACCGATATTACCGAAGGCTGTTATGACCACGCCTGTGGCGCTGCCCAAGACTCGGCAGCGGATGATCCTCGCCGTCCTCGTGCTCTCCTCATTCCTGATCTGGATGGACAACACCATCCTCGGCACCGTTTTCGAAACCCTCGCCGACCCGGCGCGTGGCCTGGGCGCGACCCCCGCGCAGCTGCAATGGGCCACGGGTTCTTACACATTGGTCTTCGCCGCACTCATGTTCACCGCGGGTGCGCTCGGTGACCGCTTCGGGCATCGGCTGATGCTCGGTCTCGGCATGGCGACCTTCGCCGGCGCCTCGGTGTGGGCGGCCTACTCCGGTGATGCCGGTCAGTTGATTGCCGCGCGGGCCGGGATGGGTGTGGGTAGCGCTTTCATCGCGCCCGCCACCATGGCCCTGCTGACGTGGACCTTCACCGGTCCGGCACGGGCCACCGCGATCGGTATCTCCTCCGCGTCGGCGGGTGTCGGCATTGCCGCCGGACCGCTGCTGGCGGGTGTGCTGCTCGATCACTTCTGGTGGGGCTCGGTCTTTTTGGTGAATGTTCCGGCCGTCGCGATCGCGTTGGTGGGGATCTTCACGCTTGTTCCCGAATTCCGCAGTCCCGTACCGCGTCCGCTGGATCCGGCCGGGTTGCTGCTGTCCATTACCGGGCTCGCCGCGTTGGCGTACGGGCTGATTCGCGCCGGGCAGCTTGCCTCGTGGACGCCGGTGGATGTGTGGGCTCCGATCGTCGCGGGTGTACTACTGCTGACCGCGTTCGTGATTGTCGAATTGCGTATGCGCCAGCCAAGTTTCGATCCGCGACTGCTGAAGCAGCGGGTGTTCGGCGGCGGGAATGCCGCGCTCGGACTGCTGCTCTTCGCCATGACCGCGTCCGGTTTCTACGCGGCGTTCTATCTGCAAGGCGCACGGGGCTTTTCGCCGCTGCACGCCGGACTGATCACCGCTCCGACCGCGGTCGGGGTGATTATCGGTGGGCCGCTGGGTGTTCGGCTGGTGCGTCGCTGGGGACTGCGACCGGTCACCGTGACCGCGCTGACGGTGGCGGCCCTGGCTATGGGCTGCTCCGCCTTCTTCGGACTCGAGACGCCGATTGTCCTGAACATCATTGTGGTGGCGATTCAGGGGTTCTCGATCGGCATGGTGATCGGTTCTGTCACAGGGGCTTTGATGAATACGCTGCCCCTGGAACGGGTGGGTGCGGGGTCGGCGGTGAACAATACGGTGCGGCAGACCGGCAGTGTGCTCGGAATCGCGGTGGGCGGCACCATCATGTCCATCGCGTACCGGCGCGGGATGGCCGGCGCGGTGCCGGATCTGCCTGCGGGAGTGCAGGATCAGGCGCGGATATCCGCCGAACAGGCCCGGCATATAGCCGGTGTGATCGGTCGGCCCGACCTGGCCCACGCCGCCGATGACGCGTTCATTCACGCCATGCATGTCGGCAGCGTCTGGACCATGATCATCGCCCTCAGCGGTGCCGCGGTACTGGCGATTTCGCTGCGGCCCGCCCGCAAGCCCGACCCTGCTGCCGAATCGGCCGACTCAGAGAAAGTTCTTCTCCAGCAATAGATTCAGCACATTCGGGTACCGGTCAGGGAAGTCCATCGGGACGATGCCGAAGTGGGCGGGCTGCCCGCGATGCTCATTCAGGTAGCCCTCCACCTTCGGCATGATCGCGGCCGCGTTGTCCTTGGGCCAGGCATTGTCGGAGTAGCTGGTGAAGTTGATGTACATCAGCGAGTTGTTCGTATCCGCGGCTGCTTTGTCGAAGCAGTCCCGGACATACGAATACTTGTCGCCGCCGGATGATCCGGTGCCCGAGGAGCCCGAACCCGCTGAGCCCGAACCTGATCCGGAGTCCAGCCCCATCAGCCCATTGCCCTTGTACCGATCCTGCAGGTAGAAGCGGTCATTGGTGAACACGCCGTTATCCCCGCCCGGCCATTGCAGCGCCGGAAGCTGATTGGCGAACTGGGCGATCAACACGATCCGCCCGCGGGCCTCGCCGAGCGTCGGCACTCGGTCCCCGAGCCAGAACAGCGACCGATACCCCTTGGTGTCGAGGTATCCATTGAAGATGCGCTCGAAGTCACCCCCGACATCGTTCTTCGTGCCGTTCTCCTTCTTCACCCGCATGACAATGACCTCACCGGGATTGCGCCCCAGGAAGTTTCGGCAGTCGTCGAGTACGCCATCGAACGTCAGCCCCTGGTACGAGGCCGAATGATAGATCCCGAACGAGTCACTCATATGATCCTGCAACCCGTTACAGCGCATATCGAGGAACCGGATCCCGCGCTGGAACTGCTCGCCGATAGACCAGTTCTGCGTATGCGACCACTCGGTGCCATTGCCCGGATCGGTGCACCCCGAATCATGGGTCCCCGGAATAGTGAGCCGCAGTAGCGAAGTGGCGTCCGGCAGCGCCCCCATCCAGCCCTGCGGCGCGGGCAGCGCGCTCGCCCGCGCGGCCGGTCCGGCCACGGCGATACCGGCGGCCGCGGCGACGGCGGTACGTACGAAGTCTCGGCGTGTCAGTCTCATCGGGCGGCAGCCTAACCTGGACGGGAGACCAGTACCACCGCTTCGCCCGATTCACGCCCGAACCAGCGAGTAGGCCGGCAACGTGCCAGCATCGGTGACATGTCGATTTCCGTGGAGTCCATCGCACACATCAGGCTCACCGTGCAGAACATCGAACGGTCGCGGGCCTTCTACGAAAAAGTCTTCGGATGGCCCGTCGCCCTCGAGGTTCCACCCGATGCCGACGACGAAACCCGCCACCAACTCGGCTTCCTCTACGGCGGAGTGATCTACCGGATGAACCAAGGACTGATCGGCCTCCGCCCCGCAGGAGCCGACACCTTCGACGAAAACCGCACCGGCCTCGACCACCTCGCCTTCACAGTCGGATCCCTCACCGAACTGGAATCCGCCGCCGCCCACCTCGATTCCTGCGGAGCCGTCCGCGAGAACATCAAAGACATAGGCCCCAGCTACATCCTCGAATTCCGAGACCCGGACAACATCGCCCTGGAGTTGGTCGCCCCGAAGTAAATACGCACGCGCGATGCGACAACCATTCGCTTCGATAAGTCACTTTTGCGGTGCCGGACCACCCGAGAGTGACAAATCGAGGTGAAACGTGGCCCCATTCTCGACCGGCTTCCACCCACGCGCGACCGCAATCCTGATGGTGTCCGCCACCTCCGCCGGCAACACAGGCCGTATCTCACTGTTGATCCAGGCAATGCTTGGGTGCACACGATCCGTTGTAACCAGCAGCGTGGTACCCCCACGCTCCGGCCGATCAACCGCAAAGATAAGGGGCGACCACCCCATACTCTGACAATAGGTCGCCCTCCCACGCACTCGCCAGCGATAGGTAACCCCATCCACCGAAATCCGACGAGATCCCTTGCCACTCAACGTCATTCCTCCACCCTTCCCTCGGTTGCCACCCCATTTCACCGGTCGCCCTCGCTGCAGGCAACCTAATTTGTTCGGATCAACTCCAGTTGGCTTTCAACGTGTCGAGGACGGCGATACACAGCGGGCTGGGGACGACGCCCTCGTTCAGCAGCGCATCAGCCCCTATGAGGACCGGTGTCCCGAAATGTTCGATGGTGTGCGAGGTTACGTCTCCGAAGCCGTCGTCCAACTCCCACACTCCCATTGCCTCCCAGATCAGCCCCGCACCGGAACGATCCGGATCATCGGGGGGTCGGCTGGCGAAACCGGCCTGAGCGGTCAGATATTTAAAGGTAGGCAGCATATTTGCCGTCATGCCGGGATTTGTGACCGCTCAGGCCATCCGAACCCGCTCGGCGATTTTTCACCGTGCGATGAGTGGAGTTGTTCCGACTCGAGGGTTCCGGCGGTGCCAAGACAGGTTGAGTCGGCTCCCGGTAATGTGACGGCCCAAGTTGAAGTTCGGGGGAGATCCATGCAGGCACAACGTATTACCACTGGGCGGCAGGTGTCAGCCCTGTCGTGGGATGGCGATGATCTGGTCGACTTCTCGAATGGCCCGACCCGCTGGTCGCCCGACGGTACCGCCGACTCGCCACAGATTTTCCACGTGTTCGCCGGGTCGTTCGATCATGCGGTGGCCTCGCCATCGGGTCGATTCGACGTCCTGTACGCGGAACGCGGTACGAAGGCGTTGTTTCTGAGTGGCGGGGAGCTGCTCCGTGAACTCGACCGAAGCTATTACCACGCAGAGGATTTCGATTTCCCGGTCGCCCTGGGCACGTTGCCCGATGGGCGCGAGGTCGTTGTGCATTGCCCCAACGAGTACAACGTATTGCAGATCGACGATGCCGAGACCGGCCGTCGTATCACCGAGGGTTCCCGGACACCGCAGGATGTGTTCCATTCACGACTTTCGATCAGCCCCGATGGCCGGTATCTGCTTGCCGCGGGCTGGGTTTGGCAGCCGTACGGTATCGCGATGATCTTCGATCTGGCAGCAGCGGTGAAGGACCCGACGGTGCTCGACGGCCTGGGCCTTCTACCGGCCGTAATGTGCGACGCCGAGGTCGAATCCGCGTGCTGGCTCGACAGCGACCGGGTGGCGATCGCAGCCTCGAATGAGGACGGGGACGCGGAGCCCGACACGCTCGCGCCCGGGCAACTCGGGATCTGGTCCGTCAGTTCAGCCCGCTGGCTTTCTCGCTCCCCGTTGAGTCATCCGGTCGGCACGATGATCGCCTGCGGTGAGCGCATCGTGTCCCTGTACGGCCACCCCAGACTGATCGACCCGACCTCGGGTCGAACGCTCATCGAATGGCCCGACGTAGACGCGGGAAGGAAGTCCGGTAGTTACGGGGTCACCCACGTGCCAACACCGGTCGCCGTCGCGCATCCCGACGGGACACGGCTTGCCATAGCGCAAACCGACCACATCGCAGTCTTGAAACTGGAGCCGTAACCCGTCCCTCCCACGTGCACGGCCGCACTCTCCCATGGGAACCATCGCCCCCGGTGTGAGTAACTGAGCGCATGATCATCAGGAACTGAGGGCGGCGTCGCCCCTCAATTCAGAGCCACCAAGTCCTGGTGATCGCTTGTCCAACAGAGTGTTTCGGCGCCGCCGTCAAGTGCGCTCCGTTTCGTCTGAGATAGTCAGGACGATCGATGCACCCTCCCACCGGCTGTCAGTGAAGGTCGAAGTTGCCCGTGGCGATGCCGGAGGTGAATGCGTCCCAGTCGCTTGGTGCGAAGATCAGTGCAGGTCCGGTGGGATTCTTCGAGTCTCGAACTCCGACTGGACCGGCATCGAGGAAAGTGACTTCCACGCACTCCTGGCTGCCCCCGCTGTGACTGCTCTTGAACCACCGTGCTCCGGACGGATCGACATTCATACTCATATGTCCTTGCTCGCTCGGCGTAACAGGTCTCTACTTCGGCTCGCGTCCAACGCTACCTGCCACATGGTCTCGTGTGCAGTTCGATAGCGTTGAACGCTATCGCGATCGTCGAAGTACATTGCGCCGGTGTAGCTCTCGACGTACACCACCGGTGGTTCGAAGGACTGGCCGGTGTCGTCATCGTCAAAATCCAGAATGATGAACGGGCCGGTCAGATCGCCCAGGGGGACACCTGCCGAATAGGGAAGAATTCGAATGGCGACATTCGGCTTGGTGCTCAAATCGGCGAGGTGGCGCAGCTGAGTGGCCATGATCTTCGCGCTGCCGATCACTCGGTGTAGGACGGATTCATCCAGGATCATGGTGACGGACAAGGGTTTCGAATGGCGCGTGATGAGGATCTGGCGGTGCATCCGCATCTCGACGCGACGGTCGATCTCGGACCCCGACTCACCAGGATGCACTGTCCGCATCAAGACGCGTGCACAGTCCGGGGTCTGGGCCAGGCCGGGTACGAGTTCCTGGAACGATGTGAATGACGCGGAGGCTGATTCCAGGCCCATGTACACATCGAAGTTCTGCGGGATGAGATCGCCGTACTCGTGCCACCAGCTTTTCGTATTGCCCTGCTGAGCAAGCCCTTTGAGCGCTGCGGTCTCGGTCTCCCCGGCTCCGAGCACTTGGCATAGCGCTTCGATGTCCCACATCCGAATCCGATCGGCCTGACCGGTCTCGAGTCGCTGCACGGTCGTAGCACCACGCTCGATCCGCCGGGCGACCTCGGCAATCGTCATGCCCGATTGCTGGCGCAGTTCCCGTAGGTAGCGACCCAGCTGTCGGCGCGGAACGGTCGAAGCGGTTTCAGCCATGGCGGCCTCCCCAGTTGGACGATGTAACCCCAGTTTTTGGATGGTGCTGCAGTCCCGTGCGGATGATTTTCCCTGCATTCGCGGATCTCGCGCTGGGTTTTCGGATCAATTCCAATTGATTATCCAATCTTGCCGTCGGGAACCACCCGCCGGATGTGAGCTGGTAGCACGCTCGGAAGGATGCCGAACCTGAATCCTCTTCCGCCGATGACCAAGGGGGTCAACGATGTCCAGCAAGAAGCAGTGGTCGGTGCAGGCGATCATCGCGCGCATCGAACGTGAGAAGCGGGAGGCCGAGTACGCCACCACGAAGGTCGGGTATTCGGTGCGCGGGTTGTGGTCGTGCTATGCCGATCCCGGCATATTGACTGCGGCACAGGCGCATACGGCAATGCAGTTACATCTCGAATGCGGAGTGGCGACCTGCCGGGTTCGATCGCGGGCGCGCAACGTACTGGTCACGGCGGGCCGCATGATTCTCGACCCGCGTGCCGCCCGAACATCGACGGACCCCGCCAGATTGTTGTTCACGATGCTACGAACCGCGCTGTTCGGCTGCGGCACACTGTTTCTCGGTGGTCACCATGCCCTTCGATGACCGCGCCCAGATCGAACTCCAGGTGATCCAGGACGTCCTCGACATCGTTGACGCCCGCCTGCGTGAGCGCGAACTCCATGGCTGGCGGCTGACCGTGCCCCGCTCGCGCATCTACGCGGCGGTTCTGCTCGCCGTGATAGTCAGCGCCCGCGAATCCCACCGCATCCCAGCCACTCTCGATCGCGCCGCCATCCTCGATGTCATCTTCGACGGTCTCGAACCTTCTGATTCCGCAGACGGTCTACATCTGGTCGAGGACACCATCAGAAGCCATACCATCCACCCGAATTGACCGATGCAAGCCCTAACGAAACCCCACGAAGTCCTCCCCCTGACGCGCATCAAGATCAACGGGAACTGACCGTGGTAAATCGCGAGTAGAGCCCCCGGTCAGTTCCCGTTGATCAACCGTCCAGCTGAGCGCCTTGGGTGCGGAGGGCGAAGCGGACTCGGTCGAGGATTACGTGGGGGCGGGTACGCAGGAGTTGGGCGTTGACCCGGACGATTCGCCAGCCCAGGGATTCCAGGTTGGCGAAGCGGTCGATGTCCTTGGTGCGCTGATCCCGGTCGGCCCAGTGTTGGATACCGTCGTATTCGACCGCGACTTGCCAGCGCCTCCACCCCATATCGACGCGGGCAACAAAGCAGCCGTAGTCGTCGCGAATGACGAGTTGCGTCGCAGGAGTGGGTAATCCGTCGTCGATAAGCAGCAGTCTGGTGAGTGACTCCGGCGGTGATTCCGCACCGCTGTCGATCAGCGGAATGGTCCTCGCCAGTTGCCTGATTCCGCGCAGGCCGGAGTGATGCTCGGCCAGCGCGGCGATATCATCGGGCGTCAGTCCGGTTGCGGCGCACAGTGCATCGAGAATTGGCACGGCCTCCGCACGCGACAGTCGGCGTCCGATATCGAAGCCGGTGCGAGCCGGAGTGGTCACCCGGAAGCCGTCGATTTCACAGCACTCCGACCGTTCGAGCGTGTCCCGGACCGTGCGAATACCGTTCGGCGGCTTGCAATGTCCGGGCAATGCCAATTCTGCCGGAGTTCCGGCATTCAGCCAGCGAGTGCCATACATAGCGGCAGCCGACAGTCCGACCAGCACTCCCTGCCCCTTGGCCCAGTGCCCGGCCGCCCGTGCCTTCGCCGCCGCATCGAGTACATACCCCTTCGCCATGTACACATCCGGGAACACCCGGTCGAAATCGTGCCGCAGCTCCCAATCGGTGACGAGACCCGCGTCCATTGCCCACGACCCAGGAAAGGGCCCCTCCAGTTCCCCCATCCATCGAGTTCTACGCCGGAGTCGACAGCCTCGTACGGGAGATGAAAGCTTCGCACCCTTTGCAACGGCCAGAGATGCCGCAGGCACCGGCTGGGCCTCAGCCGGTGAGTCGACGGCGCGAAAGTCGAATGCAACCGGGGCCTTTCCGGATGTCGCAACCCCTTGCGCGCGGAATGATCTTCTCGGCCTCGGTTCAGACCGCTTTCAATCGACGGCGGCGACGTGGAGCGACTCGCATGAATGCCGCAGTGGAGTAGGCCTGCGCTAACGCGGTGGAACTCACCCGCCAACCCTCACCAAAATATCGAATCCGACTGCTACAACTTCTCAATCGGCTACCTTGACCACGACCATCAATTCGACGACACCGCAACCGATTTTGCCCGGCCCTGGAACGCATTGCGGCACTGTAAGAACCGTCATAGGAACACTCGTCGATACCATGATCGACGCCGGAAGCATTTTGTGCACGAGCGTGAAATCGGTTCTGGCCCAGTACTATTTGGATGTCAAGGCGGGCCGCAGCGAGGGAAGCGGCGGATATGTGGACGGCATCTTCGACGTCAGTGGAACCTGGAATTGTATTTCGGAGACGGCCGCAAAAGGCGGACATGCCCATTGCGTACTCGGCTCAACGCAGATATCAACCACGGGTTGACGGATCCCATAGAACGGCGCGCCGCAATTCGCTCGATGAAATCCCGCTGATTGAGTGGATCGAAAGGCACAATGTGGCCCATGTCGACATTTGCCCGATTGTTGCAGGTCGCCGTCGCGAGTGCGCTGGTCATAGCCGTCAGTAATGGCGTCGCGGCTGCCCCGGCCGAGAGCGCCCCCTTCGGTCTGTCGCTGCCTTGGCCAACTGGCGAGCCGAACGGAGTACAGGCGCCAGGGGCAGCCCTGGCAGACGGAATCGTCGGCACGGTGTTGTGGTCGCGGGAGGCGAACACCCAGGTCCCGATAGCCAGCATCGCGAAGGTGATGACCGCGCTGGTCGTCATCAATGCCGGCGACCTCGACCGCACCATCACCGTGCCGCAGGAAAGCATCGCCTACTGCGCGGGGTACGGCGGCAGCACCGCGAGCCTGGCCGCCGGCGAGGTCCTCACCACGCGCCAACTCCTCTACGCGATGTTGCTGCCCTCAGGCTGCGACGCCGCCTACGCCCTGGCTGAAGGCTACGGCCCCGGCCAAGACGGCTTCATCGCCAAAATGAACGGCACCGCCCGTGGAATGGGCTTGGCGGCAACAAATTTCACCGACCCCAGCGGCCTCCCGGTCCCCGACGACTACTCCACCTACTCCACCCCCGCGAACCTGGTTACCCTCGGCCTGCGCGCGATGAGCCAGCCGGTATTCCGTGAGATCGCCGGCTCCCAGAGCTATCATCTGCCCGCCGGCCCAGCCAACCGCGAACACCACTGGCAGACCACAAACCTGCTGCTGCACGACTACCCCGGCACCATCGGCATCAAAACCGGCTCCACCGACGCCGCCGGAGCCTGCCTACTCTTCGAAACGGTCCGAGCAGGAATCCCACTGATCGGTGTGGTCCTGCACAGCTCACCCGGCGCCGGCATCGCCGCAAAGGAAGACGCCGAGCGCATGCTGAACTGGGCCTACGACCCGATCTTCAGCGCCCTGCCGATCGGTTAACGTCGAATCCGACAGGCCGCCTGCGGATCCCGGCCCACCCCAGGCTGATCCGCGGCCATCCGACGACTCTGCCGTTATCCCGGACCTGGGAGCCGAATCACGCTGGGCAGCAGGCCATCTGACGTGTCAGAGCCGCGTCGCGAGGTAGCTGTCTTCAGTAAAGTAGGCGAAGGAATCGGCGAGGAAGTCCGCGTCGATAGGCGGCAGGTGCCAGGCGCCATCCGAACTCGCGACGGCCGATGAGGCAAGTCGGTCGATGGTGTCGGTGACAGTGGTCGCGTAGTCACCGACCGCCTGATACCCGAGATCTGTTGCAGCGGAGGTGTCGAGCACGATCGGCGGCCGCGCATCCCTCGGATGTTGCCCCAACCCAGGGGCAGCATCCTCGTCGAGCTTCTGAAGGATCACGCGGTGACCACCCTGCTGTCCGGGGATTACGACAGACTCAGCAGCTGATCAGCTGCCGTACACCATATTCCTGGACGCAACCTTGCTGTGGAGCGCAACGCACCCTCAACGGGCAGAGATCATCTCAGCGCGGGGGGACTCTCGGCTCGCGGTGTTGTGCCAGCTCGGCGGCGTGCTGCGGACGCATTTCTTTGCCGCTTGCGGATCGGCGCGCTGCGCGTCGAACTCGTGCGCGGGCCGGGGCCGCAGCCAGCTGCCATCGGTCGGGTTTGTCGGCGGCTTCCCAGCGCACATCGAAGCTTGGCCCGTGCGCGAGTGGGGACCGGTCGCGACGAATCATCCTGTTGGGTAAGGAGTCCGGAGTAAGATCACCGGGCAGCGTGGCCATCGCAGGTTCGGGTCCGCTCCAGAGGGCTCGACGGTGGTTCGCCGGATCGAGGGATGTGCCGATGTCCGACCTGCGCGCTTACGCAGTCTTGACCGCAGTGCCCGCGCTGCTCGCGTTCGGATCCGGCACGGCCGCACCGCAACCCGCTGATCTTCCCCTGCCTGCTGCGGCTCACCCCGAACACGCTGAAATGCACACTGTGGCAACGGATCCCCATTCTCTGCCATTGGTATCCGAGACTGTCCAACTGCCGGAGGGAATCGACCCGGGGCTCGGCGACCAAGCCCTGAGCTACTTGGACGGTGTGCAAGGGCAGATCGCCAACGCGTACGACGGTATCGGCTTCCCCCGCAGTGAATCCGACCGCCGCACCGCCTCCACCGTGGCCGGAGGAGTCATCGGCGCCGTCGTCGGCAAGGTCGTGGTCTTCCCGCTGGAGATCGTGGGATGCGGAGTCGGCGCGGCGGTCGGCGCGATCGCCGGTGGCATCGCGGGCGCTCTCCCGACCGTGGGTGTGGGCGCCCCGGTCGGGGCGGCGGTCGGCGGCGTGGCCGGGTGCCTGCTCGGCGGCCTGGCAGTCGCCATCCCCGTGGATGTGATCGGTCTCGTCGGTGGCGCTGTCATCGGCGGATCTGTCGGTGGCGCCCTGGGCTCCGGCATCAACACTGCCCCGGCCGACGCGCCCCTCCCTATCGTGAACACCCAAGCGCCCCAGGCCGATCCGCCGCCACCCACGCCCGTCGCGGCCGATGCCTTCGCCGCGATCAGCCCCGACACCAAGACGGCCGTAACCTCGCTGCGGACCGCGATCGCGGCCCTGCCCCCGCTCACCCCCGACGCACTCGGCCCACTCACCCAACCCGCCAACGACCTGCTCGCGGCGGTACAGGCAGCATTCTGACCTGAAGATCAACGGCCGGAGGTGAACTCAGGCCGTTGCTCTACGGGCAATGCGCGCAACTTCCGCGAATGGCAAGGTGGTCAGGCGGGTTCTCTGGAGATTGTGATGGTGGTCCAGCCGCCTACGTGGATGCGGTCGCCCGGTTTGAGGGGGACTGGGGTTTTCGGGGGGATGGGGGAGTCGGTGCCGTTCAGGCAGGTGCCGTTGGTGGAGCCTAGGTCTGTGACGGTTAGGGTCTCGGCGTTCAGGTGGAGGATGGCGTGGGAGCGGGAGACTGCTATGTCGGCGGGGGCGATCGCTAGGTCGATGTCGGGATGCAAGCCCTGGGAGGTGCTGTGTTTGCCGATGAGGATGTCGGTGCCGTGTAAGGGGATTCGGCGGGCGGGGTAATAGTCGGGGAAGTCCACGCGGTCGGCGTCGGGGCCTTTTTGGGCGATCATCCGGTGGTAGTGGTCGGGGTCGGCGGTGACGGTGGCGACCCAGAGCTGCACGGACGCAGGGGCTTCGGCGTTCAGTAGGGTCGCGTCGGGATTCACCGTGGTGGGGGCGGGGACGTGCTGGGGCGGGACCGGTAGGGCTGAATCGTGGCCGCAGTCTTCGCAGAAGCGGCCGTCGATGAGTGCCCCGCAGGCTGGGCACTGGGCAACTCCTGCTGCGGGAGTGGGTGTTCCGGCCGCTCCGGCTCCCATGGGTGAGCCGCAGGTGTCGCAGTAGTCCGTTGCCGTGGAGGTGTGGCCTTCGGGGCATACGGCCATCAGGAACCCTCCTCCTTGCGGACGCGGGCGGTTTTGCTGGAGCGGACGTCCAGGGCCATTTCGTCGGCGGCGTCGACCCGCGAGCGCAGGCGGACGGTGCCGGTCCGATCATCCACTTCGACAACGGCTTTCAGCAGTTTTGCCGTGTTCTCGTTGCCGGATTCATTGGCCAGCTGGACGGCGCGTTGCAGTTTCGCGGTGGCGGTGTTGAGGTCGCCCTGTTTGCGCGCGGCCAGGCCCTCCTGCACCACCTGGGCCAGTTCGGCCTGTCCGGTGTAGTGGGCGACGCGGCGGCTGATGCGGGCCGAGAGGTCGGTGTCGGTGGTCCAGACCGCCTTCACCAGACCCTGCCCGAGTACCTCGCCCTCGGACACGACACTGATTCGCGCGGCGAGCTTTTCGCGGCCGGGCGGCGCGGGCTCCACCTCGATCTGCACGTGGTATCCACGCTCTTCCGCACCCCACGCACCGAGCGGATACTCGCCGACCTGAGCGGCGGTGGCGGTGCGGCGCGCGGTGAGGTCCTCGATGACCGGATCGACCAGTTTGACGAAGCGCACCGTCGCCCCTACCGGCGTCCACACCCGAAGCGTGAGCTCCGGAATCGCCTTGGCGAGAGAGGTTTGCATCATCTGGGCGAAGTCGGCGGCGAGCAGATCCGGGGTCTTCACGATATCCACGGTGCCGTGCAACGCACTCGCGATGGCGCGCAATTCGTTTGGCTCCCAATCGGTTCCGACCCCGCGGCAATCGCAGGTGAAGATCCGTTCGGAGGCTTTGATCTCGGCCGCCAACTGCTCGGGCTTCTCATGCTCATTGCGTCCGTCGGTGAGCAGAATGGCATGCACCATCGCACCCGGATGCCGTTGCGCGATGAGCCGGGAAAGACCCAGCCAGGTGCCCATGGCGGTGCCACCGTGCGGGTGCAGCTTGTCCAGGGCGCGCCGGGCATCGGCGCGAGATCGCTTGTCCGCGATAGCTGTTGCGCCATCGCGGGGGTAGACGACCTCCGCCTTGTCGGTGCCCTCGACAATCGCGAAGCGGGTGCCGTCCGGAATGACATCCATGGCCGCGATGGTGGCGCGGCGAGCCCCGCCGAACTTGTCGCCGCCACCCATCGAGCCGGAACAGTCGATGATCAGGATCTCCACCCGCTCCTGCGCGGGCGCGGCGACCATCAACTCATCAGTGGTCTCCACCGACACAACGGCGTCGATGGTGCGCACACCCTCGGCGAGATACGGATTTTGATCGACAGCAACCGAAATACCCTTGGTTTCAGGGGAACTCACAGTGCTTCTCCTATTAGCTCGGAGAACGGAACGGGTACGAGCGCGACGGTGATATTGTCCTTGCCGCCCGCCTGGAGCGCATGGTCCACCAGTGCGCGTGCCGCCTCCAAAGGTGCTGAGGCCAAGGCGATCTGGGTCAGCCCGGCCGCATCGGGCAGGTAATTCCACAGCCCGTCGGAGCAGATCAGCAGCACGCCCGGCGCGCGGACATGCAGGGTCTGCACGCAATTGTCGGACCAGGACTGCTTCTCGCTGTCCGCGCCGAGCCAGCGGGTCAGCACATGCGCGTGCGGGGTATCCATGGCGGTCGCCTCGTCCATGGCACCGGTCTCGACCATGGCCTGCGCGAGCGAATCGTCGACGGTGAGGCGTTGCGAGGCCTCCTCGGCCTGGAGCCAATATGCCCGGCTGTCACCGACATTCGCGACGGTCAGGCGCGCGCCACCGGCATCGTCGAACTGCACCACGGCACCGACATAAGTACAAGAGGGAGAGCGTCCGTCCGGTGTGCCGATATCGCGCACCGCCTGCGCGGCCGCGGCCAGCCCGGCCATGATCGCCTCCTCGGCGGGACGCGCGGCGGCCAAAGCCGTCAAAGCGGAGTCCACCCCGGTGCGCACCGCGGTACCGGAGGCGGCCTGCGGGTCCTCCGAGGTCGAGACGCCGTCACACACCGAGATCACCAGCGCGGGCGGCGTGCCCGGATTCGCGCTCTCCAGCACGGCCGCGGCGACCGCGTCCTCATTGTGCGCGTGCACATTTCCGCGATCGGTGACCAGCACGGCCGACCCGAGATCCGCCTCGAACCGATCGTGTTCCCGGCCCCGCTGACCGCACACCACGCAGAACCCGTCACCATCGAAATGCGTCCCGCTGCAACCATCACAGGCCGGCGGAGCCTCCGAATCGTGCGAGAGCGTGGTCCCCCTGTACCGCGCGACGGTCCCGGTAGCCGCCCGCGCCAGACTGGTTGGCCGGGTATTGTCGCTGGCCACCGTCGGCGCCGAAATCGGCGGCAGGGCGATGCGCTGCACGCCGAGCTGGCGCCCGCACTCCTCACAGAACCGGTCGCTCTCCGCGGCGAAGGTGCCGCAGGCCGGGCAGCGGGCGGTCACAGCGTGGTCCTCGGGCGGACGGCATTCGCCTGTTCCACCAGGGCGATACGTTCCCACCAGTCATCGGTTTCATGCGCGAGATCGCGATAGCAGCGTTCCAAACCGGTACGCACCCCCTGTAAGTCGAGCGTCACCCCCAGCAATGGGGCGTGATCGGTGGGCACGCGTCCAAGGCGCAGCCAGTACAGCGCTGCATCGAGTACGCGCAGCCGGGCCTGGGCGGACCGGCGTTTGGAATCCAGCCCGAGCTTCTCGATCCGCCGGCCCGCATCGCGCAGCAGGTGTTCGGTGAGCTCGCCCTGGCGTTCCACACTGAGCAGCGTATCCACAGCCGCCACACCGGCTTCGGTATACACCGCCGAAGCGGGATCCACCTGATCCAGTACGGCCACCGCACCATCGCGATCACGGGCCGAGCGGCGCAGCCGGGCCAGGCCGAAGGCGGCGCTGGTGTACGAGTGATCGGTGCGCCAGACGGCCTCGTAGTAGCGGGTGGCCTCGCGCAGCGCGGGCTCGGGATCGGGCTGGGATCCACTGCGCCCCAACAGTTCCGCCGTGACAGCGAGCGC
This sequence comes from Nocardia sp. SYP-A9097, assembly GCF_009649815.1. Classification (GTDB taxonomy): domain Bacteria; phylum Actinomycetota; class Actinomycetes; order Mycobacteriales; family Mycobacteriaceae; genus Nocardia. The sequence continues at coordinate 81,443 of NZ_WJIC01000019.1, read as the reverse complement.
CAGCTTGGGTGCGGGCTCACCGGGCAGGGCGGTGTAGAGGGCATCGAATTCGGCCGCCGCGGCGAGCCAATCCCGGTGCAGCAGATGCGCCTGACCGCGGAACCAGCTCAGCTGCCAATCGCCGCCGAGGTTCTGCTCCATCTCCTCGATGCGCCGCAGCGCGTCCGGTGCGTCGCCGTACTCCAGCGCGGCCCGGATCAGGCGCAGCGGAATCTCCGCCGACTCGTCCTTGCCCGTCACCACCGACCGCAGCCCCGCCGCGATATCGCGCTCGAGTTCCTGCGGGTTGCCCGCACCCAGACTTGCCAGCAGTGCCGCACCGCTGTCATTGGGATCGACCAGTGGAACCGGCAGCGCCGCAATGATTTTCACCGGATCGTCCGGCAGCGTGTCACCGACGCCGAAGACCGCGCGCGGCGGCCCGAAACGGGTGGACAGACCCGGGCGCGGCAGACCGTCCTCGGCGGCGAGTACCTCGCGCAGCACGCCGGTGAGCTGATCGGTCATCTCGTCGGTGCCGCTGAACCGCTCTAAAGGATCGAGATGTGTTGCGCGCAAAAGGAATCGGTACAGCGACGGATGCCGGGCCAGCACCGGTTCGAACTCCGGCCCGGGCAGCGGACCGAGACGGCCGTGTTCCTGCGGCACCTTGAGCAGCAGCACCGCGAGGGTACGGCCGATGGTGTAGACCTCCGAGGCCACGGTGGGCCCGGTCTCGGCGACCTCCGGAGCCTGATATCCGGGCGTGCCGTAGATGGCGCTGTGCTCATCGTTCATGGCGATGACCGCGCCGAGGTCGATGAGCTTGAGCTGCTCCTCGGTCTGCATCACATTGTCGGGCTTGAAATCACAGTAGGCCAGGCCGCGCGAGTGCAGATAGCCGAGCGCGGGCAGCGCCTCGAGAATGTAGGCGATGGCCTGCGCGGGCGGTAGCCAGACACCGTCGACATCGCGCCGCCGCCGCAGAATCTGCTTCAGCGAGGTACCGCCGACGTACTCCATGACGATATAGCCGACCGGTTCACCATCGGGACCGGTGTCCTCGGCGAAGTTGTAGATGCGCACGATATTCGGGTGATCGACCTGTGCCAGGAAGCGCCGCTCGGCCACCGCCGCCCGCATGGCATCGGCATCACCGGTATTGAGCAGGCCCTTCAATACGACGGGCCGACCATTCACCTTGTGATCGAGCGCCAGATAGATCCACCCCAGCCCGCCGTGCGCCAGCGGCCCCAGTACCTCGTACTGCCCGCCGACCACTTCACCGCGAACCAGCTTGGGCGTGAACGAGAATTGCGTCCGGCAATGCCCGCAGAACCCCTCACTCCGCCCCGGCTGATCGGCGCGACTCCGCCCCACCGGCCGATCACACTTGCCACAGAACCGCTGACTCTCCGGCACCACCGGATCGGCCATCACCGCCGAGGCGGGATCGATCGGCGCGACCGCCGGCACCTGCACCATCCCCGCCCCGAGCCGCCCGCGCGTACCCCCGGACGACCCGGTCCTGCCGGTCCGAATACTGCTGCGCGTCCCACCGGTAGTAAATGCCCCGGTTATCCCGGACCCCCGACTGGTCGCAGTACTCCCCGCCGATGAGGTGGACGGCCCACCGCCAGTCGCCATCGCCGAAGGCGCGGTACCGCAAACCTCGCAGTACCCATCGGAAATGGTTCCGCCACAACCGGGTTCGGCGCAGGCCGCAGGTCCGGTGGCTCCGGAATTTACCGTTGCGGCGGCCGACGGTGCGGTCCCGCAGACGGTGCAGTAACCGTCTTCTATGGTCCCGGTGCAGCCCGGTTCGGTGCAGGTCACGGTCGTCTCCCCGTTTTCTGGGCGATGAGCTGCCGGTAGTCGGTAATGGCGCGGGTGACGGCCGCCAGGTCGCAGGGTTTGCGGGTGAGCAGGCCCGCGGCTATGCGGCTGGAGGCCAGTACTTCTCGATCTTCGCTCACGCCGAGGCGGGCGGCTTTGGCGCGGTAGGCGGAGAGCCGGCCGCGGAGTTCGGCGCGCCGGTCCAGCAGGCCCTGGACCAGTTGCTCGGCCTCGCCGGCGGCGGCCAGGGCCGCGGTCACCCGGCGCCGCAGATCCCAGAGCGCGGACGGATCCGGGGGAGTGGCATCCAGGGTGGTCAGTTCGGAGCCGAATACCGCACTGTCATCGGCGTGTTCGGGAAGCTGGCTGGTAAGTATGGTGCGCTCCACGGCAATTCGCGCCAGATGCGTGCGCTCATAGATTTTGCGCAACGTCTCCACCTGCGTGCGAATGCGCGAAATAGCACCATCCCAATCGGCGATCATGGCGGCCAATTCGGCGCGCAGGGTCGCCGCCTCACGCATTCGCCTACCGAGTTCCGCTATGCGCCGGTCGATTTCGGCGACGGGCAGCGCGAGCGGATCGCCCGCGGCACGCGCCGAGAGTTCGTCGAGATCATCGGAGAGTGCCCGCAATTCGGGTAATCCCGTCCCGATCCGGTCGAGTTCGGTACGCAGCGGCGCGATTTCGGACATGACGCGGCCGTTCACGGCGTCCACCGCGTCGAGCACCTCCACAATGCACGGAAACCCCTCGTGCATACGCGCCACCAATTCGGTGAATCCGACCCGCACGATCACCTCACCCGGGCCCATCAGCGACCGTTGCGCGAGTGGAATCGCGGTACGCGCCACCTCCATCGGCTGTCCGCGCAGAATCACCGTCAACTCTTCCCGATCCAGCGCCTCCAGCCGGCGTCGCATGCGCACCGCATGCGCCTGCTCCAGAATCGTGCGTAGTCGACCGAAGTCCTCCCACAGCAGATCCATGGCGGCGCGCGCGGGAGCCCAGCGAGTTTCGGTGACCCCGGTCGGCGGGAATCGGCGCAGCAGTATCAATCCGGGATGCTTGTCGAGTTCGTACAGCGTCGCGGCAATGGCGTCGATTTCGCGTTCGCGCTCGGCGATATCGCGGTCGATCTCCGCGACCGAGAGAATGAAGGAATTCTCGGGCATGGCCGCTCACCCCAGATATTTGGGCGCGGGCGGTGCGGGCATCGGTCCGAGCGCGTTCAGCCGATTGTTGTACAACCGCTGCCAGGTGCCGTCACCCCGCACCCGCTCGAGCACGCCATTGACGAAGCGCACCAGATCCTTCGCGTTCTGCCCGATTCCCACCGCATAGGTGTCCACCGCCATCGATTCACCCACCACTTGCAGATTCGGATCCTGCTGTTGCAGGCCGTACAGGATCGGGATATCGGTGCTGGCGGCGTCGACCTGCGCCTGCTGCAGCGCGGTGAGACAGTCCAGCCAGTTGTTCATGGCAATAACGGTAGGCTTCTGCGGCAGCGCGAGGATGGGTCCGAGCGTAATCGTGCCATTGACGCCGCAGATTCGTTTGCCCGCCAGATCCGCGGTGGAGTGAATCCCGGAGTTGTTCGCGACCAGCAGCCGCTGATCGGATTCGAAGTAGCTGGTGGAGAATTCGATGCTCTTGCGGCGTTCACAGGTCGGCGAGAGGGTCTGCACCACAATGTCGACGTCCCCGTTCTGCAGTGCCGAGACGCGCTGCGCGGAGACGATGGGGCGCAGTTCGATTCGATCCGGATCACCGAAGATATCGCGGGCGATCTCCCGGGCGATATCGATATCGAAACCTTCGATCTGCCCGGTGGCGGGATTGCGGAAACCGAACATGAACGAGTTCTGATCCACCCCGACGCGCAGCTTGCCATTCTGCACAATCTTCGCCATGGCGGAACCACCCGGCATATTTCCCGGACTCGGCTGCGCTGCGGGCCGCAGGCTCGCGACCGGATCACCGCAGCCCGAACCGCGCTGATCGGGCGCGCCGGCAATGGTCGACGCACCCGGCGGCAGCAGATTCTCGGCGGGCAATTGCATGGGCGTGGACGCCGCGGTCTGCCCGCATCCGGCGGCGAGCACGGCCACGGCGGCCAGCAACAGCATTCGCAGGCGCGCGCTCACAGGAACTCCTTCAATCGCGGCCAGATGCCGCCCGCCGTGGCAACCGCCGCCGCGATCAGCAGGGCGAGGCTGCCGAACTGGCTGAGTAGGAACGCGTCTCCGGCACCGTCCACACCATCGCGGACCTCCTGCCGGGTGCGGTCGAGTTCGGTGCGCAAGGCCTCGTCGAGGGCGGCGAAGCGGATCGCCGAACTCTCAGGCGTGACACCGATGGCCTGGGCCACCGCACCGTTGTAGTCATTGGCCTGATACGCCTTGACCTCCGCGACGTGCCCGGCCTGCCAGCTGGAGAAGGCCGTAGCGGCAGTCGAATTCGCCTCCGTCACCGTGGTCAGATCGTCGCGCAACTCATTGATCTTGCGGCCGAACCGGTTCTCACTCTCGCCGATATCACCGCGAATAATGAGCTGCATGGTCTCCTCGGTGCGGGCCTGCTGTGCGAGAATCCGTACCTTGGCGAGGGTTTCGAAGCGCGCGGTCGCACCTTTGGATCCGGTATCGATCACCCCGGTAGCGATGATCGAAGCGGTGACTATCCACAGCAGCACCACGACCGTCGCGGCCGCGGCGGCGCCCACACCGAGATTGAATCGGCGATTGGTGTGCCGCAGCAGCACCACCGATCCGGCGGCGAAAGCCAGCAGCAGCACCAGCAGCATGATCACGCTCAGCACCGGCAGCGTGGAGATATCGCGCTGGTCCGACCGCAGGTGCGCGAGCCGATTCGCGTGCAGCCGTTCGGCATTGGGCAGCACCGAGCTCTGCATGAGCGATGACGCCTGCTTCAGATACGCCGAACCCACCGGCAGCCCCTGCCGGTTATTGGCCCGCGCCGCCTCCACCAAACCGGTGTAGGTGGGCAGTTCGGCGGAGATACTCGCCACGATCTCGCGCGTCTGCTGATCGGACGCCCCCGTGGTGGCCTCGGCCAGTGCGGCTGCCGCATCGGCGAGCGCCTGCCGGTATCGCGTTCGCACATCCGGGGATTCGATATTCCCGGACAGGAATGCCGAGGACGCCGTGGCATCGGCCGCCGAGAGCGCCACATACAGCCGCTGCGCCGCATTGGCGAGCGGTTCGGAGTGCGTCAGCACCGTATCTCGCCGAGTTCGCTTCTCGCTGAGCTGATTCGCGCACACCAGGCCCGAAACCAGACTGAGCGCCACCAGTCCGACAACCACCGCGCTCAGTACCCCCGGCGCTGTCCGCGCGAAACGTCGCGCCCACTCCGCACCATTGCGGATGGCAGTCGGTAGCCGACTCCTCACACCCATGCCCCCGTTTCACCGGCTCTGCTCCCGGTAGGGCGATGGTACGGGAGCCGGTGGGCTGTGTCGATCGCATTCCGACCAGTCGGAATCAATTGCCGGGTCACGCATTTCGAATACTCGGGCGGAATGCCGAACGGAGCGTGAAATATTGATTTAACCGAGGGTAATAGCCGGGAAACCTCACGGCACAACACTTGGTTCACCGAAGTGACGCTAGACACCTTACGCCACAAGAACTTTAGTGCCGGTAGCGGGTCCGGTGCCTGCCCGCACCAGCGGTGAGGTAGCGCAGAATCATGTCACCCTATCCCGATTGGCTGAACCCCGGCGACAATGCCTGGCAGTTGATAGCGGCAACACTCGTCGGACTCATGAGCATTCCCGGTATCGCCATCCTGTACGGCGGTATCGTGCAACGGAAGTGGGCCGTCAACACCATACTCATGGCCTTCACCGGGTTCTCCCTGGTCCTGGTCGTATGGGTGTTGTGGGGCTACAAAATGGGGTTCGGCGAACCCGTCCAGATCGGTCCTGGAATTCTGCGGGCCGCAATCGGCCACCCGCACACCATCCTCGGCTCCGATAACCAAGATCGGGCATCGATTCCCCTCCTCGACGGGCTGATGCCGCAATTCCGTTTCTCCCAGACCACATTGGCGTACTTCCAGTTCGTCTTCGCCGCCATCACGCCACTGTTGTTCCTGGGCAGCGTGATCGGCCGCATCAGTTCAAGGTCTGGCTGATCTTCGTCCCGCTGTGGTCGACTCTGGCCTATTCGGTGAATGCCTTTCTGCTGTGGGGTGGCGGCTGGTGGTCGCAGATGGGCGCGATCGACTACTCCGGCGGCTATGTCATCCATTTGGCCGCGGGCACCACCGGATTCGTGGCGGCGGCGGTCATCGGCCCGCGCCTGGCCCGCGACCGGGAACGCGCGGTACCCAACAACCTGCCCATGGCCGCGGCCGGTGCGGGCATTCTGTGGCTGGGGTGGAACGGCTTCAACGGCGGGGATCCGTACTTCTCCGGCGCGGATGCCTCACTGGCGGTACTCAATACCAATCTGTGCACCGCGGTGGCGGTACTGACCTGGGTCATCTGGGATATGTGCGCCGGACCGGCGCGGCGGCCGAATTTCCTGGGAGCCATCAATGGCATGATCGCCGGCCTGGTGGCCTCCACCATGGTGTGGTTGTCCTGGAACAAACTCGGCCGCACCCGGCTGTTCCGCAAGGTCGACGACACCCTGGGCGTGGTGCACACGCACGGCGTGGCCGGGCTCGCGGACGGGCTGCTGGTCGGTGTGCTCGCCGATCCGAATATCAAGGTGTACCTGGGCAATGGCGGTGACGTCGCCGATGTGACTTATGGCGGCTGGCTGTACGGGCATCACCCGAAACTCATTCTGTGGCAGGCGGGTGCGGCGCTGACCATAATCGTGTGGGATGCGCTCATCACCTTCCTGATCCTGAAATTCCTGAGCCTGTTCATGAAACTCCGCCTGCCCGACGACGTCCTCGAGGTCGGTGATGTCGGCGTGCACGAGGAGGAGGCGTACCCGGACGACACCCTCGTCGGTTCCCGGGGGTGCTGAAACAGCCTGTCCGGCAAGCGGATCCGGAGCCGCCCGGCAAGGAGTCCTGATGACCGCGCCGCTCCACCTCGGCGGAACGATCGGCTACCACAGCATGGATTCGGGCGGCGGAGCGGACGCGAAACTGATTACGCTGGTGCTGCCGCCCAGTCTATTCGACGAGATCAAAAGAGCCCTGGCGACTTTCGGGGTGCGGCGCATGGTGGTCACCCAGGTCTACCGGGTCGACGACCGCGACAATCGCGTCGAGAGTTACCGCGGACGGCGCTTCGAGAGCGATGTGTCCTCCGGCCTGCGTATCGAATTACTCGCTCGCACAGAGGATGTCACCGACCTGGTGCGCCTGATCGACCGCATCGGCGCGAACTAGGAGAACTCCAATATCCAGATCTGGCTGATTGACGCCCGGAGGTTGTGAACCGGTTCAGGCATCGTGGAAGACCAGGCCGAGGGTGCGGCGATGACCCGAGCGGACCGTGCTCACGCCGTGCCGCATCGGCGCGGCGGACCAACCCCGGACACTGCGGATCGGACGGTCCCGGGTGGTGAAGATGAGGCCGTGACCCTGCGGGAGAGCTACCGCCGAACCACGGGATTGGGCGCGCGGGCGCTGCTCGACCATGAGGAACTCACCGCCGGTGTAATCCTCGCCGGGAGTATCCAGGCCGATCACGACCTGGAGTGGAAAGATCATGTCGCCGAACAGGTCTCGGTGCAGCGCATTCCAGTCACCGGGTCCGTAGCGCAGCAGGATCTGGGACGATTTCTCCTGACCGGCCTGGTGACACTGGGCGAGCCAGTCGTCCAGGCGTGGCGGCCAGGTGCCGGGGCGGCGCAGTCGGATGGCCCAATCCTGGGCTATGGGAAGCAGTTTCGGATACAGGGCCGCGCGCAGTTCGCGCACCGGCGCCGGGAGGTCATGGGTGAAGTAGCGGTACTGTCCGGAGCCGAATCGATGCCTGGCCATGTCGATGGTGGAGCGGAAGTGTTGCTCACTGTCGTAGAGGTCCGCGAGTTCGTGGCACTCGTCCGGGGTCAGCAGTGGGCCCATGAGCGCATGCCCGTGCTCGTCCAGTTCGGCGGTGAGGGCGGGCCAGTTCTGCGCGGTGGCGCGGGCCGCCCACGGTGTCGGCTCGGAGCGAACAGTCGGCGCCGGCATGGTTGTCCTTTCCATCGGGTGGTGATTCGCAGCTTCAATTTGCCGGAGGTGGCGGCGCGGCACCGGCGGTTATCGGACATGGCGTTTCGTATGAAAATCGACAGGTAAACTTGCGAGATTGTCTGACGGAGACGAGCAGTGCGCTTGCTCGGCCGCCTCGTCGAGCCCTGAAGCCCCACTCCCGGAATAGGATTCGCCCCTTGCCTTCGACACTCCTGGACCCGCGCACCGCCCTCGTCATTATCGATCTGCAGCGCGGCGTCGTCGGTATGCCGACCGTCCCGCACACCAGCGAGGTCGTCGCGAAGAACTCCGCCGCCCTGGCCCGCGCCTTCCGCGACCAGGATCTCCCCGTTGTCCTGGTGCGCGTGTCCTTCTCGGCCGACGGCGCGGATGTCGCTCCCGGCCGGATCACCGACCCCATGCCGAAGAATGTGACCTTCCCCGAAGGCTGGGACGAGCTCATAGACGACCTCGATGTCCAGCCCACCGACATCCGCATCACCAAGCGCCAGTGGGGTGCCTTCCACGGCACGGAACTCGACCTGCAACTGCGTCGCCGCGGCATTACCGAAATCGTCCTGACCGGCATCGCCACCAGCATCGGCGTCGAATCCACCGCCCGAGCCGCCCACGAACACGGCTACAACGTCGTAGTAGTCGAAGACGCCACCGCCGACCGGGACCACGCCTCCCACGACCACACCACCACCAAAATCTTCCCCCGCCTCGGCCTGGTAGCCACCACCGACCAAATCCTGAAAGAACTCGAAACCCGCTAACCCCGCCCTGGTAGCCCGCCTTGTCATCCCGGCAGGTTTTTGGCCGGGATTCAAGGTTCGGAGATCAATCGGTGTGGGACCAGGCGCGACCCCAAATTCCCTGCCAGCCTCCGGCCCGCAGCCATGAATCCGGTACCAGCACACCGGATTCGGTGGTCTGCTGCCAGAATCGCTCGATGCCGTCACCGAACTCGGCCGCTGCGGGCAAGTGCTGTTCCCACGGACCCACCGGGTCGGCCAGGGAGGTGGCGGGGAACCCGTATACCGAGACCGCGCCCGGTTCGGAGATCGCGCTGACCGGGTAAGGGCGGTTGCCGGCGGCGGTGATCGCGATGGCGAATGGGCAGATAACTTCCGGACTCGGCCGCCGAGTGAGAGCGCGGGCGAATACGGGATCGTCGGTCATGGCCATGTGCGCCACCACGGCGCGCAGTCGCAGTGAGACCAGCTCCATGGACCGCGCCATGGCCAGCTCGGGCGCTTTCACCAACTCGCGCAAGACTTTCGAGGGCAATGGGGCATCGACAGCCAATGCTTGCAGTCGCGAATACCGTGCGAGCAGCGCGGGGTCTAGGGCTTTGAGGGCGGTGGCGAGTCGGCGATTCTCGACGGCCGCCCACAGCTCGGGAAGTGTCACCCGGTTGGTGTCGAGCGCCTCACCGCACAGCTGCTCCAGCCTGCTGGAAGTTGAACGGCGCAGGGCCGTAAGCACTTTCGGATCGGCGTCGGCCGTGCCGGCCACGGCGGTGAGCACCCGCAGTGTTCCGGGTGCGCTCTCGAAGGCTGCCTGTACCGCCTCCCGCAGTACCGGACCGAGTTCGCGCACCGCGTTCGGCTTCGCCCGCCGAACACGCGCCGGCGGTTCGGCCACGGCGATATCGGTGTCCGGTTCGACCGCCCGCAGGTCGAGAACCCAATGGCGCAGCGCCTTTTCGAGTGTGGCATCGGCATCGGTATTGAATCGCCCGTGAATCTCATCGACCAGCCAGCCGGGGCTGATCGCTCGCAACTCGGCATTGACCACAATCGTGTCGCCCTCATCGAGCAAGGCCAGCAGAATGCTCTCCCCGCGCACCGCCTGATCCTGATACCACGGCCCCGCAATGCAATTGCCCATATAGTCCGCCCACTCGGCCAGGCGTGAAGCATTGCGGGCAATCTGAATCCGCACCGACGTTCCGGGCAGCACCGTCCCGTCATGCACTAGAACCGGTTCGGCCACCTCGAATTCGCTATTGAGCGCCGCGGCCACCGCACCGCTGGTCATGAGCCCCGCCCGCAGCTGCCCCCAATCCCGGCACCGCGCTGGAGAGTTCGCGCCGAGCGAAAGCAATTGCGCCGCACCCGCCACCGCGAGCGGAATCGAATCCATGCGCGGGGTCAGCGGATCCGGCTGTGGTTCAGTCGGATTCGTCTCGAAATGCGGAACCCGATACCCATGCCGCACGTCGGCCTGTTCGAACCCCCGCACCCGCACAATCGCATCGCCCAATTCGGCATACCAAAGCAGATCGGACGCCCGCTCACCAACTTCAGGCCGCTCGTCCGCCCCTGCTCGCTCCGCCGCATCGTCCTGCTGCCCCCTGAGGCGCACCGTCGTCTCGGCCCGCCGTGCGACAAGTTCGGGTGCGTTGCCGGGCTGGCCCGCCGCGGCCCTCCGCACGACATCTGCCGGTTCAGGTGCGTCGCCTGGCTGATCCGCCTCGGGTCGTTCGCCCTCATCGGAGTTCTCGGCAAGTCGATGGGCCAGGTTCAAAGCCGGGGGTTCGCGTACGTACGGGTTCTGCCGCCATTCGGCGGGTGGGCGAATCACGCTGTACCCCACGGCATTCCGCCAGGCCTGCAGTGATTCGGAATCCCATCCGTCGCCGGGCAGGGTGTCCGCGGGGATTATGCTGCAGAACAGGTTGTGGCAGAGGTCGTCGATCACCAGTCCGTAGGCGAGGGCATTGCGGACTCGCGCGTGCACGAATCGCTCGAAGGCCGCATTCATCGGCTGGCCGTGCCGTAGCCAGGAGTCGATTTCGTGGAGTTGGCATCCCGGGCGCGCGGGTAGGTGGATCAGCCCAGGTGTATGGCGTTGTGCCCGTTTGATTTCGGCCTTGGTGAAAAGTGCTGCGGCGGTGCCGATCTGGTCGCGCATGGCGGCAATACCGTCGATGACTCCATGCTCGTGCACCGCCTGCGCCGTGCGCAATAGTACGGTCGCGGCAATGACGTCCTGAATCATGCGCTCCGCGCAGTGTTTCCAGAGTCGGTCCCAGGTCGGCAGGAAGCGCAGGGCATCCATCATCGTCGGCTCTTGGCTGTGCCGCCCGATGGCCTGCTCCACCGTGCGCTCGTCACCGTACTGCTGGATTCGCCTCCAGAGTTCGTCGTGGATCGTCAGATCCTGACTCTCGATGAGCTGCTTGCGTTTACGCACGGCGATCTGCCGCTCGCCCACCTGTTGCCACAGATCGGCCAGCAGCTCCAAACGCTTCGGCCGCGAATAGGATTCGAGCACCCGCCGCATATTCGCCGCCAGTGTGGACGGCGCACCCGAGGGAATCGGATCGGTGCCCTCGGGCGCTTCCCAGCCCAGCACCCGCACCAACTGCTCCGGTCCGAGCACATCCGCGGCCGCCGATGCCAGCGTGAGCGCCGCCCACCGCTGTTCGGCAATGGCCCGTTCCGCCGCCGCGCCAACGGGTTTGGTGGCGGTGACGCCGAAAAGCGCCACCAGGGTCGCGGTTCGCTCGCCCAGCCGCTCGGCGTCGTTCATCCCGAGCACCCGCAGCCCCGCGAGCACCGCATCGCGCCTGTCACCGGTCGCTCCCGCGAGCCGCGCGGATACGAACCCCGCACCCAGATCGATTCCGGCCCCGGCGACAACAACGCCACCGGCCGCGATCAAGTCGGTCAATACCTTCCGCGCCGACGCGACGGAATCACCCGAACTGTCCCTGTCGCCCAGCACAACTGCCGCCCCGGCGGTCGGCTCCAGATCGCGGGCATCGACTCGCTCCCCGGTCTCGGCCAGCCAAGCCCCACGATCCCGGTCCGCGATAACGCCCCAGGCCAAACGCACTGCCAAACTCGAACTCCCACTTGTTATCTGCGGTGATTCTCTGCCGAACCTCTCCGGTGGCGAACGATACGAGGCGCCCGCGTGCCCGGCAATCGAGTTTCGGCGGAGCCGCGCCGAGCGTGCACCCACTGCACCGAATTGTCCGGATCCACCGCCGTGGGTGCACGCTCGCCGAGACCTTCAAGTAGCTCTCCAATTGCCCACCCCGGCTAGGGTGGGCAGATGCTCACTGCGCTGGCTGTCGAGAACTATCGGTCGCTGCGGCGGGTGGTCGTCCCGCTGGGCCAGCTGACGGTGGTTACCGGCGCGAACGGCAGCGGGAAGTCGAGCCTGTACCGCGTGCTCCGACTACTCGCGGAGTTCTCCCGCAATGGCGCGGTTGCCGGACTGGCCCGCGAAGGCGGACTGGATTCGACTCTGTGGGCGGGCCCGGGGCGCACGTCACGCGGTGAGCCCCTGGCGCTGCGACTGGGCTTCGCCGGCGACGACTTCGGCTATGCCGCGGATCTGGGTGTACCGGTACCGGACTCACATTCGATGTTCAATCGCGATCCGGAGATCAAAGCCGAGGCGGTATGGGCCGGCCCGGTACTGCGCGCCTCCGCGCTACTGGCCGATCGCGGCGGCCCGGTCGTCCGCCTGCGCGATCAGCACGGCGGCTGGGAGATGGTCCCGCATCCGCTGAAATCCTTCGACAGCATGCTGGCCGAGCTGGCCGACCCGCAGCGTGCGCCGGATTTGCTGGTGCTGCGCGAGCGGATTCGCGGCTGGCGTTTCTACGACCATCTACGCACCGATATCGACGCACCCGCCCGCCGATTGCAGATCGGCACCCGCACCATGGTGCTCGCGCATGACGGCTCCGATGGTGCGGCGGCGCTGCAGACGATTCGCGAGATCGGTGATGCGGTCGGCCTCGATCAGGCCGTGGACCATGCCTTTCCTGGCAGCCAGCTCGAAATAGTGAGCCGTGACGGCCGTTTCGAACTGCTGCTGCATCAACCGGGGCTCTGGCGTCCGCTCGGCTCCGCGGAGCTGTCGGACGGAACGCTGCGGTATCTGCTGCTGGTCGCCGCGCTGCTCTCACCCCGCCCGCCCGAACTGCTGGTCCTCAATGAGCCCGAGACCAGCCTGCACCCCGAGTTGCTCGGTCCACTGGGCGAACTCATCGCCCGGGTCGCCGAGGACACCCAGGTGGTCGTGGTCACCCACGCCCGCGCGCTGCTGGCCGAACTCGCCGGGCACGCCCCCGACCTGCACACCATTGAACTGGTCAAACAGGACGGTGCGACCACCGTCGACGGTCTGCGGAGTCTGGATGAGCCGCCCTGGCATTGGCCCAAGCGATAGTCCCGCCGCGGCGCGCGACCCGAGGTCATATTGTGGGCGGCGTGAGTGTGGAGGGTGTGGGGGTGCCGGGGCCATTGCCGCGCGGACGGCACGGGCTGAGCCGGGAACAGGTGGAGAACTCGCAGTATCAGCGGCTGTGCGTGGCCGTCTTGGACGCGGTGGGGGAGTTGGGCTACGCCGCGACCACCGTCGCCGATATCGTGAGCCGCGCTCAGGTGGCGCGCCGCACCTTCTACGCCGTCTTCGGCGGTAAGGACGAATGTTTCGCCGCCGCCTACGACCTGGCGGTGGGTACGGCACTGGATCAATTGCAGGACACCGTGACGGGCCTGGTCGGGGTGAGTTTCGCTGAGCGAGTGCGGATCTCGTTCGATATCTACCTGTCGGTGCTGGCCGCGCAACCGGCGGCGGCTCGGGCACTGTATGTGGAGACTCTCGCGGCCGGACCGGGCCTGGTGGCGCATCGGGCACGCGTGCACCGGCGGTTCGCCGACTACATTCTGACCGTGGCGAATATCGGCGTGCGCGACGGTGAACTGGCCGGTGATCCGGATCCGGAATTGATCGATATGCTGCTCGGCGGTATCGACGACCGGGTACGCGACTGCCTGCACGAGCGTGATGCCACCCAATTGCCGTCGCTGTCACCGCTGTTCACCCGCACCGCTATCGCCCTGGTGCGCTCGTCCGCCTGATCAGGCTGTCCCACGCCACAATCGGTGGGTCGCGCGCAGGCCTGTGCTTTGTCATCTGCCACAGAGGCAGTGGCAGTTGCCCCACCAGAGACATACGGTCACAAGGGAATTCGACGTAGGAGAGGTGCGATTATGCTCATAATGCAAACACTCGGGAGCGTCACCTACGCGGGAGAAACCGCTGTGGGGGTGACCCTCGCGGGCGGCGCGGCGCAATCCGAACGGGCCACCAGCGCGACCAGCATCGCCTCCGGCATCGGGTATGCCGCGTCGATTGCGTTGCGCGTCTTGGATCCCGCCGCACAGCATGACCTCGATGGCACTCTCCACCCCGGGGTCATCGGTGGCGATGGGCACCTCTGAACCGCTGCTACCGGACCGGGATCCCTTCTATCGCACCGAGGAACCACTCGGCGGTATCGAACCCGGCACCATTCTGCGCTCGCGTGCGGTGCGGCTTGGGCTGTTCGGTCTTGTGCCGCAGCGGATCTCCGCTTGGCAGCTGCTGTACCGCAGCACTGATCTGAATGGGAGACCCGAGGCCGCTGTCACCACGGTGCTCATGCCGTGGGGAGCCGATCCGGCGGCGCCGAGACCGCTGGTGTCGTTCCAATGCGCCATCGATGCCGTCGCGCCAATGTGCTTCCCCTCCTATGCGTTACGGCATGGAGCGCGAGCCCTCGGTTCGATTCCGCAGCTCGAGCTGCTGCTCATCGCCGGTGCGCTGGCTCGCGGCTGGGCCGTCTCGGTACCCGATCACGAGGGACTGGGCGGGCACTTCGGTGCGGCGCGCGAACCCGGCTATCGCGCCCTCGACGCGGCCCGCGCCGCCCTGCGATTTCCCGCGCTCGGCCTGCGAGCCGAGACGCCAATCGGCTTGTGGGGCTACTCCGGTGGCGGTCTGGCCACCGCCTGGGCGGCCGAGTTGGCCGCCGAATACGCCCCTGAACTAGATATTATCGGCGCGGTCGCGGGCTCCCCGGTGGGTGATCCGGCCAATGCCTTCGTCCGGCTGAACGGTTCGCCCTTCGCGGGATTCGCCATGGTGTTCACCGCCGGGCTGGCCCGTGCCTATCCGCAGCTGGAACCTATACTGCGCGACCATCTTTCGGAAGAATTCCGGGCGCTGCTGAAGCGGGCGGAGCATACCGCCACGTTCCCGCTGCTGGCGCGCTTCGCCGGTCGCGATGCCGACCGGCATACCCGTGCGGGCCTCGTCGCCATGCTGGCCGAGCCCGAATTACACACGGTGCTGGACGAAATCCGTCCCGGCGCACAGGCACCCGCCATGCCCATGCTGATTCTGCAGGCCGTCAATGACGAGGTGATCGCGGTCGCCGATATCGACGCGCACGTAAGCCGATACCTCGACCGCGGTGCGCA
This sequence comes from Nocardia sp. SYP-A9097, assembly GCF_009649815.1. Lineage (GTDB taxonomy): Bacteria > Actinomycetota > Actinomycetes > Mycobacteriales > Mycobacteriaceae > Nocardia. The sequence goes on along the minus strand of NZ_WJIC01000019.1, from coordinate 66,177 downwards.
TATCCACTATCTGCGTGACCGGCTCAGCATGCATCTACCACTGCAATTCCTCGGCGCTCCGGCCATGATCGACTGGCTCGCGGATCGATTCGACGAGGTGCCCTTGGATTCGCCTGGGGTGCAGACGATTTGGTCGGTAGCACTGTCGGCTCGCGCCCGGACACAACACCTGGGTTTCGCCGCCCTACTGGTCCGCATGCTCACCGGCCGCGCGATACGTGTGCGCCACCAGCGCCGACCGCAGATACCACAGCCCCGCCGACTGCGAGGGATCGAAACCGGTTAACCGCCCGATCCGCTTCAACCGGTAATCGACGGTATTGGCGTGCACCCCGAGCCCGCGCGCGGTGCGCCGCCGATTCAAATCATTGCCCAGATGCCGGCGCAGCGTCTCCAGCAGTTCCGGGTACTCATCGAGCGGATCCAGCAGTGCGCCAAGGTAATCCCGCCCCGGACCGGGCCGGGTGAGCTGATACTCCATTGCCAGATCGTCGAACCGATACAGCCCCGGCGCGCACCGCAGCCGGTGCGCGATATCGAGCAGCTCATGCGCCTGCTCCGCCGCGCCCGGCACGTCACAGGTCGCCGAATGCATGACGGTGGCGGTCAGTGCCACCTGCGCCACCGCCGAGAGTGCGGTGATCAACCCATCGAGTTCGGTTGCCTCCGTAGCGGATTCCGGAATGAGTACCGTCCCGCCCGTCATGCCGAGCACCCACAGCGCCTTGCCCGCGCACCGAGCGGCAAGCTCGGCCTGCACACAGCGCAGTCGCCGTCGCGCCACCGGCTTCCCGTCAACCGCCACATGCCGCTCACCCGGATGTGTCGGAATACGCAATCCCAGAACGTAATACGAGCCCTCGATCTCCACCCCGCGCATCCGCGCCTGCGCCGTTGCGGGCTGCCCGGCCAACAGGATCGAAGCAATGGTCCGGGTTCCCGCGTCCGGCCGCGCGACCATCGATGGAACGGTAACGGATGCTGGGGGAGTCGGACGGCATTCCGGTGTGGAGCGATCGGCTTCGCTGCCGGATGAATCGGCCGCCGGGGTCGGAAGGCTGGTCGTTGTGGTCTGGAGCCCGGTCGCTGGGGTCGGGGGGTTGGCGGAGGCGGCGGACGTGTCGGCCACTGCGCCGAGGCTGTCGGTCGTCGGCGGTGCGACCGTGGCGAGCGAGGCATCGACGGCGGCCAGGGCCTCGAGCAGTCGGCGCACGCTGACCGCCATTTCCAATGCGCCTGCCCGAAGCTCCGAGCAGCTCTCGGCAATTGCGGTGATATCGGCCGGTAGCCGATCGGCGAGAGTGGGTGTTGGCATGTGCGACTCCACTTTTCAGGGAACGCAGTCGTTCCTACTGGCGCGTAACTGTAATTGGGGTCACCTCACGCAGGCAAGCGCATCATCTTGAATCGCCGGGCTCGGGTGATGCTCGGAGGTCGGCGGTTCGGGTGGCGTGCGCCGCTCAGGGAGTACGATCGACCGTATGGAAAGTCCGTCAGTCCCCGGCGAAATCACCGATAAGCGACTGATCCGCGGCGCGCGCACCCGCCAATTGGTGCTCGCCCGGGCCGTGGATATCGCCTCGCTGGAGAACCTGGAGGCCCTGAGCTTCGGCCACCTCGCCGCCGATGTGGGCCTGAGCAAGGCGGGCATCCAAACCCTCTTCCGCACCAAGGAACAACTCCAACTCGCCACGGTCGATCACGCCCGCGACCGCTTCATAGCCGAGGTCAGCCAGCCCGCCCGCACCAAACCCCATGGGGTACAACGCCTCCGAGAACTCATAGACCGCTGGATCGTCTACGCCACCACCCCTGTCTTCGAAGGCGGCTGCTTCCAAGCCGCCAACCTCAGTGAATTCGACAGCCGCCCAGGCCCGATCCGCGACGCCCTGGTTCGCAACCAACAGCAATGGGTCGACCTCCTCGCCTACGAACTGGGCCGAGCCGTCGAAGCCGGCGAAATCGCCCCCCTGGATACCGATCTCGCCGCCTTCCAAATCGCCGCGGTCCTCCTCTCCGTGAATACCGCTCTCCGCCTTGGCGATACCACCGCCGCCGACAAAATCCACCGCATCGTCGATGGCCTACTCGTCCGGCGATAGGCGGCGTCCTCCCCCCCCGGGGGGTGATCGGGGCCAGTCGCGGGGGCAATCGGGCCAGACGCTGGCAATCGGGACCAGGCACGGGGGTTGGCACACCCCTTCTCGTTACGGCACACCCCGTATATATAAGGGGTGTGCGGCTATGGCAGGGGGTGTGCGGCAGTCGCACGCTCGATACGGCGGAGTCGACGTTCGCGCTAATTCAGCAGGTTCGGACCGCGTGCCCGGCCATCGATGGCACGGTCGATCGTGTGGCCGACGGCGGGAGGTCGCGGGAAGGGAAAGAAGTTCGGGCGGCCTGAGCGGTCACAAACCCCGGCACGACGGCAAATATGCTGCCTGCCTAGAGATTTCTGACCGCTCAGACCGGTTTCGCCAGCCGACCCCGCACACCATCAGAAGCACTCGACGAGGTGTTGCGATGACCGCCTGAGCCCGCAGGTATAGCAGTGTGGTGGCGGACGCATCCGGAGCGGAAGGCATCCCGGAATACTGTCGGCCGAGATCCATACTGGCTGTGCCCCAGCGGTTTTCAATGGATCCCGGGCTGAACAGGGCTATTCGGACTTGTGCTCGCCGTGTATGTCGCAGCTGCCGTCGCAGAAGGGGGAGTTGGCGGTCTTCCCACAACGGCAGGCGGCCATGCGAGTTTCGTTGAGTATGCCGGGGCCGTTTTCACCTGCGGTGGTGATGTGCAGGGTGCCCGTCAGTAGGAGTGGGCCGCCGGGTAGTGGTGTCACGGTGGTGACCGCTTCGCCCTGCTCGGGTGGGCCGGAGTCGAGTACGTAGTGGAGGGCACCGCTCGGGCAGCGGCGGATTACTTCCGCGACATCGGGTGCTTCCGCATTGGCGGGCTGGATCCAAGGGCGGGCAGCGGTGTCGAAGACATTCGGCAGGCCACGTACGCATTCGGCGAAGTGCAGGCAGCGGGCCGCGTCGAAGTAGACGGTGACGCCGGGCGCCGTGTAGGCCCGACCAGGCGGCGTTGGGGCTTGGGGCTGCGGTACCGAGTGATCGGTGTCCATGCGAATACAGTACGCCCGGTCTTCCCGCATTCGGCGGGCTGCAGGTCCTTACTATTGGGGCTCATCTTTCGGCCGCCAGATATTCCATGGCGCGGAAGGCCCGCGAGCGATGTCTTTTACGGCCCGTCTGTAATACGTCTTGGCTTCACACATGTCGCCGCAATATGCGTGACTGTGCAGTCCACGTCTCGCGTCCTCGAGGTTTTGGCACGCGGTAGTCGGTGCCGGATGGCGGTTATGGATCGCGGACGACATCGCTCACCTCCCTGAAGTACCGGGTCGGGAGGGGATGGACATTGGAGCGTTCGGCGTACTTATCTGCCTCGAAGCGGACAATCCGATTCGCTTCCAAGCGTCGAGCGCAGAACACTGGATCGCAGTCGCGGTGAATAATCGAGGCTTCCAGTGCCTCTGCGACATTCATCGTAATGTCATCGTCGCGAACGTGGCAGTCTTCCAAACTCTCCGAGCGCGTGCGATTGATTTCCATGGGTCAATTCCATTTCCCTTGCGCGGCAGGCGCTATGGCCTGGCGAGTTCATCACGGTGGCGGCCACTCGGTTTGCGACGGACGGGGGCGGTAATGCACTCGCCGTCGCGAATTTGAATACGTGCCGCACGGTTCTCGCCTTTCATGAAGCGACGCCTCTCCCTGACATCCTCGCCGATGCAGATGAGGACAATCGCCGCACAACCGGCGATGAGGATCATCAAAACCCAAGCATCCCAAGACATTTGCATCTCCCTGTGTCTGTTCGGATGATGCCCCGGTGGCGTCCTTGTCTCGTTATCGGCGCCGGGTGCTATCTGTAAGTAGACACCAAAATCGTTGTGCTGCAGCGTGCAAAGTGGACTACGCAAGAAATACAATTGAGGTCCACTTTGGTCCCGGCTCAGAATGAGCTGACCCAGATAGCGAGGCTAACGAAATGACTGGATCTACAGTCTCTCGCAGAGCTTTTGGCAAATTCCTGCGGCAGATCCGAGAGAGTGCCGGTAAGACCGCGTTGGCGGCTGGGCTTCACATCGAGGTGTCCAAGGCGACCCTCCTCCGCCTCGAAGATGGCATCCCGACGAAGATCGCCACTTCGCAATTGAAAGATCTACTCGACTTCTATGGGGCGGCCGCCGAGGTACGGTCGGACGCGCTCAGCCTATGGGACGAAGTGAAAGAGCAGTCGAAAGCTCAACAGCAGCAGGGTAATTCGAAGGGCTTCTGGCGACCGTATGCCGACCAGTACGAGGCTCACTTCCCGCACTATCTGCGACTGGAGACCGCTGCGAATCGAGTGACCTCCCATCAGCTCGTCATGGCACCCGGGCTGCTACAAACGCCCGACTATCGCCGCAGCGTGATCCGCATCGACGAACCAGACCTCTCCGCAGTCGATCTGGAGCGCCGGATCGAGCTGACGGCCCGGCGGCAAGCACGGCTGGACGAGCCCAATTTCCAACTGGAGGTGCTGCTTTCGGAGGCGGTCCTTCGGCATCAGCCGGCGAGCCCGGATGTCATGGCACGGCAACTGCTTTCGCTCGTCGATGCCGGTGGACGGGAGAACATCAGCATCCGTGTCATTCCGTTCCGGGTTGGTCCGCACCAAGGACTGACGGTCAAATCGTTCACCCTGCTGGAGTTCCCGCGGCTGGACAGGGGGCTGGTCGAGCCGCCCGTGGTCTATGTCGAGGGTGCGAGTAACACCGGGGTCTATCACGAGCGGAACGATGTGGTGGACAGATATGGAAGGACCATTTCGGCCCTCAGGGCGGTAGCGTTGAACGAACAGTGCACCAAAGATCTGCTGTTGCAGTACGCGAAGGAGTATGCAGCGTGAAGGGACCGGCATTCGGCGTGTGGTTCAAGTCGAGCAGGTCGGAAGGCGGGAAGGCATGCGTGGAGATCCGGCACGACACGGAATCCACACTCGTGCGGGATACCAAGGACAACGGCCGCGGTCCCATCCTGACGTTTCCGGCCGATGACTGGACAACGTTCGTCGCCAGTCGTGTCTGGGAGGGCTGAGGCCCCGCTACTCGGCATGGAAAACGGCCCCCACTTCCGGTGAAGTGGGGGCCGTTCTTGGGTCAGCGGTTCAGGGCGGCGAAGAATTCGCGGATGTCGCCGACGAGGAGGTCGGGGACCTCGAGGGCGGGGAAGTGGCCGCCGGAGTAGAACTCCGACCAGTGCGCGACATTGTGGGCTTTCTCGGCGAAGGCGCGGATGGCGTAGTCGGCGGTGGTGAAGACCGCTACGCCGGTGGGTACGGTGCCCTTGGGCTTGGGGGCGAACATGGCGTAGTCGTGAAAGCGCTCGTAGTAGTAGTTCGCCACGCTGCGGGCGGTATCGGTGAGCCAGTAGACGGTGACCGTGGTGAGGATCTTGTCCAGGTCGATGGCCTGCTCGGGGAGCTCATGCGCGGCGTCGGTCCACTCCTTGTACTTCTCGATAATCCAAGTCAGTTGTGCCACAGGGGAATCTGCGAGTAGTTGGGCGATGCTGTACGGCCGCGAACCAGCGAGGTTCATGTACGCCGAACCGTTGTCCTGGAAGTCCTTCATTCCCGCGAGCCGTTGCTTCTCGGCATCGGTGAGCGCGGCCATATCTGCGGGATCACCGGTCGGGAAGGTTACCAGCGCGTTGACGTGCACTCCGAGCACATGCTCGGAGTGTTCGCGGGCCAGGCGCGGTGCCACGAACGCTCCGTGGTCGCCGCCCTGCACGCCGTACCGGTCGTAACCCAGCCGCGCCATGAGCTCGGCCAGCGCGTCGGCGACTTTGCCGTCATGCCAACCGGTTTCGGTGAGCGGACCGGAGAAGCCGTGCCCGGGCAGGGTGGGGATCACCAGGTGGAAGGCGGGGGCATCGACCGCGCCGTGCGCGGCCGGATCGGTCAGCGGGCCGACCATATCCAGGAAGTCGGCGGGGGTGCCGGGCCAGCCGTGCACCAGCAGCAGCGGGGTGGCGTCTTCGCGGGCCGAGCGTACGTGCAGGAAATGCAGGTTCTGGCCGTCGATGACGGTGGTGAACTGCGGGTACGCGTTCAGGCGGGATTCGACTGCGCGCCAATCGAACTTCTCGGCCCAGTGGGCGGTCAGCTCACGCAGGTACGCGGTGGGCACGCCGCGCTCCCAACCCTCGCCGGGCACTTCGTCGATCCAGCGGGTGCGGGTCAGGCGGTCGCGCAGGTCGTCCAGGTCGGCCTGGGCGATATCGATGGTGAAGGGGCGAATGGTGGTGTCGTTGCTGCTCATGACATAAATTTTGCCGGTAAAGACTCACCCGCCACATCATGAGAATTCGTTATTCAGCGTCGTGTGAACCGCTTTACCCGACCGCACGGCATGATCAGTGTCGTGGTCAATCTTCCCGTCAGCAGCGCGCTCATCGGACGTGGCGGCGAACTCTCGGCGCTCCTGGATGCCATGCGCGATCCCGATACCCGCACCGTGCTGATCGCGGGTGAGGCCGGGCTCGGGAAATCCCGCCTGGTCGGTGAATTCACCCGGCGACTGGATCGCGGGACCACGGTGCTGTCCGGCCGCTGCCCCGAATTCGGTACCGACGGTATGGCATTCGCGCCATTCCTGGCTGTGCTGCGCGGTTTGCTGCGCGAACTCGGCGTGGCCGAGCTGGCGGCGCTGCTGCCACGGCACCCCGCCTTGGCGAACTGGCTGCCGCAGCTCGCTGTGCACACCGGTGCGGCCGCGTCGGAACCGGATCGGATTCGGCTCTTCGGTGAAATCCTCACCGTCCTGGAGCAATTGGCCATGACCCGTCCGGTGCTGCTGATCCTGGAGGATCTGCACTGGGCCGATGACGCCAGCCGGGAACTGCTCACCTTCCTGGTCGCCAATCTGGCCGACGGTGAGCTGCTGCTGATCGGGACCTATCGCCCGGCCGATGCGGGAGCGCTGCGCGGATTGATCACCGAACTCCGCCGGAACCCGGGCGTACGAACGCTGGATCTGCACCCGTTGACCCGGTACGAGGTCGGCCGCCAATTGGCCGCCCTGCTCGGCCGCGAGCCCGAAACCGCGTTGATCACAAAGATTTTCGACCGCAGTGGCGGCAATCCACTCTTCGTGGAGGCGCTGGGCCAGGCCCCCGACCAGATCCCCGCCGATCTGACCGACCTGCTGTTGAGCTTCCAAATCGGACTCACACCACCGGCGCGCACGGTGCTGCGCCTCGCCGCCGTCATCGGCTCCCCGATCCGACACGACCTGCTCGCCGAAGCAGTCGACCTGCCCGGCGAGGACGAACAGCCCGAGGTACTGCACCGAGCCCTGCGCGAACTCGTCGACCGCGGACTCCTGCTCACCACCGACTCCGGTTACGAATTCCGGCATGCCCTCATCCGCCAGGCCACCTACGACGACATGCTCCCCACCGAGCGCATCCAACTGCACGCCCGCCTCGCGAACATCCTGCGCGACAGCCCTTCCCAGCAGGGCCGCGCCGCCGAATTGGCGCACCACTCCGCCGCCGCCGGAGACCTCCCGCAGGCTCTCACCGCCTCCTGGTCCGCGGCCTCCACCGCCGCCGCCCCGGAACGCCTCCGCCAACTCGAACGAGTCCTCGACCTCTGGGACCGCGTACCCACCGCAGACCGGCTCCTGCACACCACGAAAGTGGCAGTGCTGGAACAACTCACCGATTCGGCCACGGCCTCGGGCGCGATCGAACGCGGAATCGCCAGTGCCGGTGCGGCTCTCGCCCTGATCGACAGCACCGCCGACCCCGAACGCGCCGCCCGCCTACACCGCCGCAGAGCCGCCCTACTCGGAGCCACCGGCGCCGGCCCCGGCGACGACCTCACCCGCGCCCTAACCCTGCTCCCCACCGAACCACCCACCCTGGAACGCGCCGAAACCCTGGCCCAACTAGCCCTGACCAGCGTCTTCTCCGGAAATATCGACACAGCCACCGAAGCGGCAACCACCGCCCTTGCCATAGCCGAGCACCACAAAGACCCCCAACTAATTGCCCGCACCCACGCCTACCTCGGCCTCGTCGCCTCCGCCCGCCCCGCGACCGAACCCAGCGGCGTGGCCGCCCTGCCTGAGGGCACGGTGACCGCGCAGGCGCGCGAAATCGTGCTGCGGCATTTCGAGGCCGCACAGCTGGCGGCAGGGCGGGCCGGGGACCCGCGAGTGTTGCTCGATGTGGTGACGTGGGAATCGGCCGTGCTGCACGCGGCGGGGGAGTACCGGGCCGCCATTTCGGTTGTGCAGCAGGGGTTGCGGGTGGCGCACGAGAGCTTTCGGTTCACCGAGGCTGCCCCGATTCTGCTGGTGAAGTGGGTGCAGGCGTTGACGGCGCTCGGGCGGTGGCCGGAGGCACGTGCGGTGGTGGACGATGCGCAGTTCGAGCAACTGCCGCAGCTGAGTCGGGCAGCCCTGCTGCTGAGTTACGGGAGAATCGCACTGGCGCAAGGGGATACGGATTCGGCGCGGGCACAGGCGGCGCGTGCGGAAGAGCTGCTCGGTCATGGAACATGGGCGCTCGCGTATCGGCTGCAGTGTCATGTACTGCACGGCGAGATCGCATTGGCGCTGGGTGATCGGGCGAGTGCCGTCCGCGCGCCGGCTGAGGTGTGGTCGCTGGGTCAGGCGGCAATGCTCACCGCGCACCCGCATGACTCGTGGCCGGTGGTGGTGCTGGCCGCACGAATTGGGCAGGATCCTGAAGTGGAAGAGATAGTCGCCCTGGCGGATTCGCTGTCGTATACGTCGCCGGTGGATCTCGCGTACCGGGCGGTGTTCTCGGCCTGGCGGTCGGGTGGTGCGGCGGATTGGGAGGTGGCGGCGACGGCGTGGCGGGCGCTCGAGCAGCCTTATGAGTTGGCGGAGAGTCTGGTGGCCGCGGCGGAATGCCATGCGGGGGAAGGGGATCGGGAAGCCTGCGGTATCGCCTTGCGGGAGGGCGCGGAGTTGGCCGCCGGGCTGGGCGCGGAGCCGCTCGTCGGTTCCGCCGCGAGGCTGGCCGAGCGGGCGCGTATTTCGCTGGATGGGTCAGGCGGTGTGGAGCACAAGGCACGTGGCGGTAGTACTTCCGGCGGTGCGGAGCTGAAAGCGCGGGGTGGTAGTGCTTCCGGGAGTTTCGGGCTGACGGCGCGAGAGGTTGAGGTGTTGCGGTTGGTGGCCGAGGGGTTGAGTAATCGGGGGTTGGCGGGGGAGTTGTTCATCAGTGCGAATACCGCGGGGGTGCATGTCTCGCGCATTCTTACCAAGCTCGGGGTGGCGAGCCGCACGGAGGCGGCCGCCTTCGCCCATGAGCACGGGTTACTCGGGTAGGACGGCCGGCAGCTTGAAGAGTTCGAATACCTCCGCATCTTGGACGACGGTCAGGCGGGTGATCAAATTGCCTGTGAGAGTGAATATTTGGAGTGTGTGCAGAACGTAGTTGCCCGCTTCGTCGCGGGCGTACGCGGCGGCCGCGGGCTGGCCGTTCGCCGCGACGGGAATGGTGCGCCAATCGGTGCCGCGCGTGTCGAAGACCCTGGCCATGAAGCCGATGTAGTCGGCGCGCCCCCGGAACCAATTGAGGAACGGCGGCATCTCCATGATCACGTCATCGGCGAGCAACTTCTCCAGGGCCGCCAGATCCGCATCCCGGAAGGCGTCGAGATACCGGTCGACCACGGCGCGCTGCTCGGCCGGTTCGGTGACATCGTCCTCATGAATACCGTTCGTGGACAGCGTCTTCCGTGCCCGCTGCAGCGCGCTGTTGACCGCCGCCGGCGTCATCTCCAGGGCCTGTGCGATCTGCCCGGGCGGCCAGTCCAGGGCCTCGCGCAGCACCAGCACCGCCCGCTGCCGCGCGGGTAGCTGCTGCATGGCCGCGACCAGCGCCAGTCGCAGACTGCCCTGTGCCGCGGCCACTTCCGCCGGATCGCCGATGAGCGCGTCCGGAATCGGTTGCAGCCAGGGCACTTCGCCGCCGTGCACCAGCGCCTCACGCGGATCGTCCCCGGGCGGACCGCCGAGCCCGGCGGGCAGTGGCCGCCGCGTCCGCTGTTCCAGAGCGGTCAGGCAGGCGTTGGTGGCGATTCGATACAGCCATGTGCGCATGGACGCGCGGCTCTCGTCATAACTGTCCCGGGCCCGCCAGGCCCGCAACAGTGTCTCCTGCACCAGGTCCTCGGCATCGTGTACAGACCCGAGCATGCGGTAGCAGTGCGCCAGTAATTCCCGCCGGTGCGGGTCGGTGCGAGCGGTGAATTCGTCGGCCACTCATCTTTTCTACGCCATACCGATGACGATCCGGGTCACCGCCGGTAGGTACTCGTGAGCCGCTGATCCGGCGGCGAGAATTTCCAGGAGGGATCATCATGAACGACACCGCCGTACAGGCCACCGAACGCACCGCCGTGCTGGATGTGCTCAATGACGTCTACCGCGCCTGGGCCGACAATGACGCCGATGCCCTGGTCGCGAGCTATATCGAGGAGTCGACCTCGATCCTTCCGGGCTCACTGAGCGATGGCCGGGAGGCCGTGCGCGCCCGCTTCGCCGCCGGTTTCGCCGGCCCGCTGAAGGGTTCGTCCGTCCTGGATGAGCCACTGACCGTGCGCTTTCCGTCCCCGGACACCGCGATCGTGGTGAGCCGTAGCGGCGTGCTGCTCGCGGGCCAGACCGAGCCGAACCGCTGGGTCCTGGCCACCTGGGTGCTGACCCGCGGCGTCACGGGCTGGGCCATCGCGTCCTACCACAACTGCGAGGAGTGACCGCGGGACAAAACGAGGCCCCCTTCCGCCAATCCGGAAGGGGGCCGGTCCAATTCGATGCCCGGTCGAAACTAGGGGACGACCTCGACAGCATCACCGGTATTGAGATAATTGAAGAACGCCTTGGCCCCATCGGGCGTCATGCGAATACAGCCGTGCGACTTCTTGTCCACCGGTCCGATATGGAATGCAATATCCCCATTGAAGAAGATGGCGTACTCCATCGGCGCCTGATGCATGGTGCTCCAGTGGAACGGCCGTTTGAAGGCCACGTGGAAGAATCCCGGCGGCGTCTCGAATCCGGGCATGCCGTGCGATATCGGCGTGGGGCCGAAGACGACCTTGCCATTGTCCATCAACCATGCTTCATTGGTCCCCAGCCGCAGGCAGGCACGCGCCTGATCGGAGCAGGGGGCGGTGACCGGCTGGGCCGGGATGATCGACGGAACGCCCGGCACATCGGGTCCGCCGGGCCACAGTGGTTCGGCCTGCGCCGGAGCGGCTGCCATGCCGACGGCCACGCCCGCGAAGACGAGGGACCGCATTGCCGAGCCGAGGGAACACTTGCTCATCATCGAGTCACTGACCTCTCTAGCCTTGCCCGCCACCCGGTGTTCTCGCCTGCAGGGCGAAGGGACATCTCTATTCGTTTCGTGCAAATGATCATTCTGCGCGGTGCGCACCGAGATTCGCGGGATAAACCCCGGCCGGGCGTGCCGACACGCTGGGGGAATTCATCGAACGGGTGGCAGCGTGCGCTCATTCGGGTCGGCCCACGTGGGCATTTGCGCACCATTGTTCGGAATGTCCGGTCTCGGGGCATTCGAGGAGCCGCGAATCTGCTGTTCCGGTGGCGGATTCTCGCAGTAGGTCCAGCGAAACACGGTGTCGTCCTGCACCACGTATTGCGGTGTCGATTTCGTCTTGTACAGGCACCACGGGCGCGGCCAGACATCGACAATTGTGTAGAACTCGCCGTCATGCGCGGGCACACCCATGGCCGCCGTGCCGACCACCAGCGCCGGAAACAGAGCGCGCAGTGCGGGAGTACGCAGCAACGCGGCCCGCACCATAGCGGACATATTGGTCAACAGACTCTGGATCGGATCCTGATTGCGATCCAGGAGCGCGTCCATGACCGCCAGCTGCTCCGGCGCGCGGTCCAGCACCTTGCGCAGTTCGGTATTGGCGGCATTCACCTGGTCGATGAGCAGACCCGAATTGCGGGTCAGCGTGCCCAGATCCGGTTGCGCGTGCGCGGAGGTACCCGCGATGGCCTGCAGATTCTCGATGAGGCTCGTGGTCTGCGGCAGCAGATTGTCGAGCCCATTGGTGGCCAGGCTGAAGCCCTCGACCAGATGCCGCAGCTGATCGGGTCCGCCGCTGAGCGCGGTATCGAGCTCGGACAGAATGGTATTCATCTTGTCCGGATCGATCTGGGCGAGTAGGTCATGGGTGTCGGTCAATGCCTCCCACACCGGCAGCGGCGTGCTGATTCGCTCGGTGTCGAACAGGATTACCTGCCCGTCCTTCAGATACGGCGCGCCCTCGGAGTTCGGCCGGAAGTCGATGTACTGCTCACCCACCCCCGACAGCGCCGCCACGGCGATACCGGTATCGGCCGGAATCCGGTACTTGTCCTCGATTTCCGCGACCGCCGCCACCTGCGTCCCGCTGTCGATGATCGATACCGACTTCACCTTGCCGACCCGATACCCGCGCCAGGTGACATCATTCCCGGGCTGCACCCCGCCGGATTTGTCCAGCTGTACGGTGACCGAATAGCTGCCTCCGGGCCGCACCCGCGCCACATCGATCAGCAGATAGCTCCCGCCAGCGAGCAAACAGCTCACCAGCGCGATATTCGATACCAGCGTCTTATGTTGCTGAATGCCCACGGGCCCGCCTTCATCGCCGATCACGGACAACAGGTTCGGTGCTCAGAAACTTCGATGCTCACAAACGCAGTGCAGATGGCAGAGCGGTCAGAGATGACGGAGCAAACTCTCGGCGAAACTGCGGGCAATACTAGGCGACACGATCGCGGTGGTCCCGCGGACATGCATGTTTTCGCTAAATTGTCGGGCCGGGGGAGAAGAGGCTGGTGAGGGTGGGTGCGGGTAGGCCGGCGCGGTGGAAGGTTTCGGTGGCGTCGGCGAGTTCGCGTGCGGCCGTTGCGGTATCGCCGCGGGCGGCGATGGCGGCGGCGTGCAGGGCCAGGGCGCGGGCTCGATCGATCGGGTCGGCGGCCATGCTGAGCAGGTCCAGGGCGCGCGCCGATTCGTCTTCGGCGGCGCGGGCACGGCCAGCGCGCAAATGGATTTGGGCCAGCCGGGTGCAGGCCCAGCCCTCCCAGAGCCGGACGCCGTTCCGCCGAGCAATGCCGACGGCCTCCTCACCGAGTCGCAGTGCCCGCTCGTGGTCGCCGAGCAGCGAATGGGTGGCGGCCAATTCGTGGTGGGCCCAGCCGAGGGCGACCGAGTTGGAGCATTCGCGGGCCATCTCGATGGCGCGTTCGGCTACCGCGATCGCCTCCTCGTACTGCCCCGATTCGCAGAGCGTGCGGGTGGCGAGGGCGAGAATCCAAGCCTCCATGGATCGATCGCCCAGCGCGCGGGTGAGGGCGACCGCGTTCGCGTAGTGCCGATGCGAATCCTTGGTATTGCCGAGTCGGCGGTCCGCGATACCGAGCAGCAGTTCGGCCAAGACCTGGAGCCGGCGGCTCGCGTCGTCGACCGGCGGTGAAATGGCTTGCAGGAACTCCAGACTCGCCTCGACCTCGCCCAGACCGACCTGCATGATCGCGCCCAGGGCGGTCCGCAGTCTGCGCACACTGTCGCTGTCCTGCTCCTGAATCGCGGTATGTAGCAATGCCTTCAGGGCATCGGCGAGTTCGCCTGCGCCATTGCCGCCGTCCATGACCTCGGCCAGCACCCAGGCCAGATCCGCGGCCAAAGCCACTGTCGGCCCGCCGATTCGAGCGGCTTGCCGGTGCATGGCAATGACCACCGGACGCTCGATATCGTGCCAGCGCTGACCATCCGCGCCGCTGGTGAAGGCGTGGCCGGGCACCGTGGTGGGCACCAGCAGCCGAGTGGTGTTGCTATAGTCGATGGCGCTGAGCATGTTCTTACCGCTGGCCAGGTAGTAGTCGAGCAGGCGGGCGAGCACCTGCGCCTCGTCGTCGCCGGGCTGGCGCCGCGCGAAAAGGCGCAGCAGATCATGGAAGTGGTAGCGGCCGGGCGCGGTGGTTTCCAACAGGCTCAGATCGACCAGCGCCTCGCACAGGTATTCGGCCTGTGCGACAGGCACATTCAGGATCGCGGCGGCGGCATCGGCCGGCAGATCCGGCACCTCGGCGCGGGCCAGCGTGCGAAAGGCCCTGGCCTGCTCGGGATTCAGCTGTCCGTAACCGAGGTGGAATACCGCCTCGACGGTGAGTTCGCCGGTGCGCAGGACATCGAGTCGCCTGCTCTCGTCGGCCAGCCGGGTCGCCATCGCGGTGATGGTCCACTGCGGGCGCACGGCCAGGCGCGCGCCCACAATGCGCACGGCCAATGGGAGGCGGGCGCAGAGTGCGATTACCCGCTGCGCCGCATCCTGTTCGGCCGCAACCCTTTCCGTGCCGAGAATGCGGGTGAGCAGGGTCATTGCCTCGCCGGGTTCGAGCACGTCGAGGCGGGTGCGGCGCACGGCCGGCAGTTCGGTGAGCGCGGACCGGCTGGTAATCAGGACAGCGGTGCCGGGGGTGCCTGGCATCAGCTGCCGCACCTGCGCGCTGTCCTTCGCATTGTCGAGGATCATCAGAATTCGCCTGTCGGACACCAGGGTTCGCAAATGCGCTGCCCGATCGTCGACGGTGCGGGGGATTTCGCTCTCCGCGACGCCGAGGGCGCGCAGGAAGCCGCCCAGTGCGTCACAAGGCGACATGGGCTCGGCGTCCACGCCGCGCAGGTTCACATACAGTTGCCCGCCCGGGAAGCGGTCGCGCACCCGATGCGCGATATGCAGTGCGAGCGTGGTCTTTCCGACGCCACCCATACCCCCGACGGCGGAAATCGCGACCGCGCTGTCGTCGCCGGTGAGCTGGTTGGCGATCTCCTCGGCCAGCCGTGAGCGGCCGGTGAAATCCGCTATGTCGGGCGGTAATTGGGCCGGGGTGCGATCGCGGCCCGGGCGGTGCACCGGGGGTAGTTCGGCGCGCAGGATACGGGCGTGCACGGCGCTGAGCTCGGGTCCGGGTTCCACGCCGATGCCCTCGACCAGCGCGTGCCGGGCGCGGGCGTACTCCTCGAGCGCCTCGGCCTGCCGGCCGCAGTGGTAGAGCGCGGTCATGCGCAGGGTGCGAAAGCGTTCGCGCAGTGGATGTTCCTCGATGAGCGGACCGGTTTCGGTGACTGCCTCGGCGCTGTACCCGGTCTCGATATCGAGGGCGAGCCGGTCCTCGAGAATGCTGAGCCGCCACTGTTCGAGCCGGGCACGCTGCCGTTCGGCGAAGGGGCCGGGCAGTGCGCCCAGCGCCGCGCCCTGCCAGTGCGCGAGCGCGGTGAGCAGGGTTTCGCGGGCGGCGGACGGATCGTCATCGCGAATCAGCGCGGCCGTATTCACCCGCTGCTCGACCTCGCCGATATCGGTGCGCAGGTCGGGAATTCGCAGCGCGTACCCGTCCCCGATGGAGACCAGCAGGCCGGCGGGTGCGCGGCTGAGCCGGTCCGGTTCCAGCTCGCGGCGCAGCTTGGCCACATGCGTGCGCAGCGCCGACACCGCGCGCGGCACCGGCGCCTGGCCCCAAATGCCTTCCACGAGTTCGGCGGCCGTCACCGCCTTGCCCTCGCGCAGCAGCAATGCCACCAGTACGGCCCGCCGCTGTGGCGGACCCAGGTCCAGGGGTGTGTCCCCGCGCCAAGCGCGGACCTCGCCCAAGAGTGCGAACCTCAACAAACCGACCTCCCCGACGGCAGTCTAGAGTGCCGCGCGGACATCGCCTGGACCGCGCTGACCCCAGCTCTCGGCCCACCCTTGCCGCGGTCCCGTCCGGCTGAACGATCAGTCGGCGGTCCAGCGGCGCAGCTTTTCGGGATTGCGAATTGCCCAGATTCGGGTGATTCGGCCGTCGGCTATGTCGAAGGCGTAGACGGAGACGATCGCACCGTGGAGTTGGGCTATCAGGCCGGGCTGGCCGTTCACGGTGCGTTCGAGGAGTTCGACGTTGGAGGTGCGGGACATGATCTCTACCCAGGCGCGGGCGATTTCGTCGCCACCGGTGATGGGGTGGCGGAAGGCCAGGGCATTGCCGCCGCCGTCGGCGGTGGCGATCGCCTCGGGGTCGAGGAGCATGATGAGGGCCTCGATATCGCTTGTCTCCCAGGCTTTTTTGAAGTTCTTGACCACTTCGGCGCGGTCGGGACCCGACGGCGGCCGGGACGTGCGGATGCGGGCGCGGGCGGAGGAGGCGAGTTGGCGGCAGGCCGCGGGAGTACGGTCGACCATGTCGGCCACCTCGGCGAAGGAGTAGCGGAAGACATCGTGCAGGACGAAGGCCACGCGTTCGGCCGGGGTCATGGAATCCAGCACGACCAGGAATGCCATGCCGATCGATTCGTCGAGGGTGACCCGGTCGGCGGGATCGGCGGGGGCGGGGCCGCCGAACCAGTCGCGGTCGGGTACCGGTTCCGGAATCCATTCGCCCACATAGCGTTCCCGCCGGGCGCGCGCGGAGCCGAGCAGATCGAGGCAGATGCGGCTGGCGACCGTGGTCAACCAGGCTCCGGGTTTGGCCACCTCCGCACGCTGGTGGTCCGAGAGCGCATACCAGCGCGCGTAGGTCTCCTGCACCACATCCTCGGCCTCGGCCAGTGACCCGAGCAGGCGGTACGCGAGATTGATCAGCTGACGCCGCTCACTGATCACCGCGCGCAGGTGCGGATCGGTCATGGTGCCTCCTTCGGTCGCGGCGGCCCTTACCGAATCGACGAAATACCGACCCTGAATGTCAGGGCCTGACATTCCGGACCGCTGCGTCGTCGGACAAGCCGTACACGAAACCACTCTCGTCAACTTCTCAGGAGCCGATCATGCCGACCATCCACGACTTTCGCGCCCTCGCCGATCGCGTCGAGATCGAAGCGCTACCGGGCGAATTCACCGACGCGGTGATGATTCGCGACTTCGACCGCCTGGCTTCACTTTTCACCGAGGACGCTGTCCTGCGCATCCCCGCCGCGGGTATCGAGGTCAACGGCCACAATGGATTCCGGAACCAGATGCGCGCCATGCAGGACGCCTGGGAGTTCTTCATCCAGCACACCCACCCCGGCACCATCGAAATCGACGGTGACACCGCGAGCGGCCGCGCCCACATCTGCGAACTCGGCCGCTTGAAAACCGGCGGCGCACATGTGAACTACGCGATCTACCACGACACCTACCGCCGCACCGCCGGCGGCTGGAAATTCACCGAGCGCGTCTACGAGATCCGCTACCTCGACAGCTCCCCACTGGCGGGAGCACCGCTGGGTGCGGACGGTATCGCCATGACACCGGAGCAACTCCAAGCGCACTAGGCCGGCGCTCCGCCCGAAAATCAGTGGCGGACTTCGCCGCTCATAGGGCACCGTATTGCTCATGTTCGCGTACGCCATCACCGCTACACCCGCAGCCGCGGGTGCGATGGCCGCGCTCTACCTGCCTGCGGTCGCGGCATTCGACGGCGCACGAAGCTGACCTTCTCCGGGACGTCCCGGACCTCAGACGGGGAAGGTCGCTTCTGTCTGAGGTTCCTCGAATCACGACTCCCGGATGGAGAATTCATCATGGCCAAGCAGGCTTTCGTGCGCACCAAGCCGCATCTGAACATCGGCACCATGGGGCATGTCGACCACGGCAAAACCACCCTGACCGCCGCCATCACCAAGGTGCTGGCCGAGCAGGGCGGCGGATCCTATGTACCGTTCGATCGCATCGACCGGGCGCCGGAGGAGATAGCGCGCGGCATCACCATCAATATCGCGCATGTCGAATACGAAACCGCCACAAGGCATTACGCGCACGTCGATATGCCGGGGCACGCCGACTTCGTCAAGAATATGATCACCGGTGCGGCCCAGTTGGACGGGGCCATCCTGGTGGTCTCGGCGCTCGACGGCGTCATGCCGCAGACGGCCGAGCACGTCCTGCTCGCCCGTCAGGTCGGTGTGGAGCACATCGTGGTCGCGCTCAACAAGGCCGACGCCGGCGACGCTGAGCTGTTGGAGCTGGTCGAGCTCGAGGTGCGGGAGCTGTTGTCCGCCAATGGGTACGACGGTGACGGCCTGCCGGTCGTTCCGGTCTCCGGATTGCTTGCGCTGCAAGGTGATCCGGAGTGGTCTCGGGCGCTGCTGGGATTGCTGGCGGCGGTGGACGAGTACATTCCCATGCCCATCCGCTACACCGACGCGCCGTTCCTCATGCCGGTGGAGAACGTGCTCACCATTACCGGGCGCGGCACCGTCGTGACCGGGGCCATCGAGCGTGGCCGGGTGCGCATGGGTGAGCGGGTGGCGGTCCTGGGCTACGGCGACAGCCTGGAGTCGGTCGTCACCGGCGTCGAAACCTTCGGCCGCACAATGGAATCGGCGGAGGCCGGCGACAATGTGGCGCTGCTGCTGCGCGGTGTGCAGCGCGGTCAGGTCAGCCGTGGTCAGGTGGTCGCGGCGCCGGGCAGTATCGCCGTGCACACCGGGTTCACCGCCCGGGTGCATCTGCTCAGCGCGGCGCAGGGCGGACGGCGCACGGCGATTGTGAGCGGGTACCGGCCGCAGTTCTATCTGCGCACCGGTGACGTGGTGGGCGATGTACTGCTGCCCGAAGGCCGGGCGCAGCCGGGGGAGACGGTGCAGATGTCCATCACTCTCGGACGTCCGGTTCCGTTCGAGCCCGGTCTCGGCTTCGCGATTCGCGAGGGTAGCCGGACCGTCGCCGCGGGTACGGTGCTGGCCGTGCACGAATAGGCCGGATCTCGGCCCCGAGCCCACTGCTCGGGGCCGAGAATCCCGTACTCCCACCGAGTGTCGCGTGCGCCCGATCGGTGCGGAATGTCGCCTATCCTCTCCCCATGACTTCACGTCGCCAGAAGTTTGCCGTCGCCCTGGGAGTGGCCGCGCTCGCCGTGGCCGGTTGCTCCGCGAGCTCGAACAGCGATTCCGACAAGATCGATGTCGGCGTCCTGGTCATCACCATGTTCGATCCGGAGAACGAGGTTTGGTCGAAGCGCGAACAGCTGCCCACCACCGTTGAGGTCCCGGGCGCGTACAAACCGGTGCGCTGCAACCACGATCATCTGTGTGTGGCCGAGACCGGTCAGGGCAAGGCCAATGCCGCCACCACCATGATGTCCATTCTCGCCAGCGGCAAATTCAACTTCGACAAGGCGTACTTCCTCACCGCCGGGGTCGCGGGCGCCCCACCCGATCAGGGCACGCTCGGCTCGGCCGTATGGGCGCGCTGGGTGGTCGATTTCGACCTCGGCAATCACCTCGATCCGGCCGAGGCGCCCGGAGTTCCCTTCGGCTATCGCCCCGTCGAGGACTACAACACAGCCGCCTATCAGCTCAATACGGCCCTGGTGGACAGGGTCTTCGACGCCACCCGCGAGGCGACGCTCGCGGACAGCCCGGAGGCCGCCGCCGATCGCGCGAAATACCCCGGCCAGGATGGCCGCAAACCGTCGGTCATGAAGTGCGACACCATGACCGGCGACGACTTCTACTCCGGCAAACCGCTCTCGGACACCGCCCGCTACGTCATGGACCTGCGCACCAAGGGGCAGGGCACCTACTGCACGACTCAGATGGAAGACAGTGCCACCGCCACGGCGCTGAAAGCCCATGGCTACCTGGACCGTTACGTCTCCCTGCGCACGGTGAGCAATTTCGATCAGCCGTATCCGGGGCAGTCGGTGGTCGACCACCTCGACCACTCCACCTCGGGATTCCTGCTCGGCCTGGGCAATGCGTACACGGTGGGCCGCGCCGCCGCGGACTACCTGCTGAAGAACCCGCCCGGGAACTGAGTGGCCGGGGCGGTCCCGCTGTCCGCGGAGGCCGCCCCGACTCGAGCCGAGGTCAGCCCAGCGGCAATTCGAGCTGTGCCGGATCCCCCGCGGGTGCGGTGATGGTTATCCGCGAATCGGTCTGGCTCGCAGTGGAATACAGCGGATCGAGACCGTCGATCACCAGCATTACCCGGTGGCCGTCGACCACATCGTAGGCGGCCGCCTGTAGCTCCCAGGTGACGGTGACCGGTCCGCCCAATCGGATCGTATTCGGCTCGTGCGTAATGATTCTCGCCTCGCCGCCCGGATCGACATCCAGCAGATACGCCACCAGGGTCGCGTACTCCTCGGCGCTGTCGACGGTCAGTCGCAGTCGTGGGATTCCGCGAATGCGCAGGGCCACACCGCTATCGGTCGGCGCCAGCGCTCGGGTTGTCCAGATGAGGGCATGGTCGCGGTTGATCTCATTGGTCAGGTAGCGCTTGGGGTTACCCTTCCACTCCTCCTGCCCGGTCGACATGAGCGGGAGATCCATCGAGACGACCTCGGGCTCCTTACCGACGGTGAAGCTCCGCTCCCAGCCGACCGCGTTATCGGGTCCGAGCGCGCCGTCACCGTCCGGCCCCATATCGGTCAAGTGCAATATCCGGGTTTCGACGGTGACGTCGGACCATTCCGCCTGCTCTTCGCGCCGTGCGGGCTGGGTGGTGACATCCGGGCCGTAGGTGAACATCACCTGGTTGCTGACCTGCGGCCAGCCATCGACGCCGTTCTCGACACCCTTCAGGTGGTAGTCGAGCCACATATATGCCTCGTGCAGAGGCAGATTCGGCCCCGGTCCGATCAACCCCGGACCCTCGGGCACGGCGTGATCGCCGATCCACATATTCAGGCGCTTGGGTCCGCTCAGCTTGTCGAAGGTGGTGAGCACCTGATTGACCGGGAAGAGACTCTCGTGCCAGGTATTGGAGAAGAAGGTCGGGACCGCGCGGTTTCCGGCCAGGCGTTCCGGGGCGCGCTCGGTGCCCCAGTCCACGACGTCCTGCATCTCCCGGTTCTCGGCGAACTTCGCCAGGATGTCCAGCTCTTTGTCGTCGAACTTGTCGGCCTGGTCGCCGCCGGTCAGTGCGAGCAGTGCCGCGACGGCCCGCAGATGACGAGTCTCATTGTGGTACAGGCTGGTTGCGAGGTTTCCCCAGGTGCTCAGGGCGATGACCACGTCGACGCGGGGATCGTTCGCCGCCACCAATTGGCTGATGCCGGAGCCGTAGGATTCGCCCAGGAATCCGACACCGCTCGGTTGGAGCTGGTCGATGGCGAAGTTGAGTACCCGGATGCCGTCCTCCCAATCCGGTTGTCCGGCGACCTTCACCTTGCCCTCGGAGGTGCCGAACCAGGGCAGGTCGGTCTCCGGGATGGTGGTCCAGCCGAGCCCGCGCGGGGTGTAGGCCACAACGTGATAGCCCTTGAGAGCCAGTGTCAGATAGGCGTATTCGAACAGCGGCCAGCCCACCGGGGTCCACCCGGCGGGCACCACGACCAGCGGGTGCGGTCCGGGCGTGAGCTGGCGCAGCATATGCGCGGACAGCCGGTACCCCTCCGCGGTCCGGATCTTCGGGAACGAGGGGACGGCGATGTTCAGGGTCCGGGTGACCAACTCGCTCAGCTCATCGGGCAAGAGCCCGGCGCCGCTGCGGGTCCGCAGCGCCTCCACCAGATTCGTGGCCAGCAGGACCGCCTCGGGACGTACCTGCCCCTGCGCGTCCCAGGCGCCTTCCGTCGCGATTCGCGTGACCTGATCGGTTGTGATTCCTATTGTCGAGTCTTCCTGTGGCATCCGTACCGCCATCCCTTCCGTGGTTGACACGCCGTGGGTGTTAACAGCGTGTCACGGAATGAAATGGGCTGGAGCGGAAATGAAATACGCTGATATAAAGGAAGATTCACAAACAATGGGACCAATTGGTTTGTGGTACAGCAATAATCAAATCATGACGCAACACATTCATAACGGTTGGTATTGACCGACGGCTTCGCCAGCACGCGCGCGGCCAGCGCCTGCGGTGCCCTGGATTGCCCGCGCATTCCCGGAAACGCGTTCACATCGACAATCAGTGGTGAGCCCGCCACTTCGAGAATATCCACCCCGTAGACCTGCAAATCGAAGGCTTCGCCCACGGCCAGCGCCAGATCCGCCCAGGGATGCGGAATGGACGAATGCCGATCGGGCAGCCGGGGTTCCGGTGCGAACTCCGATTGCCGCAATGCCGCGAAGACCCGATCGCCGATCACCCAGAGTTTATGATCCCAACCTGTGCCGGGCGTGAAATCCTGCACCACGATCGGCTCGTCGAACCAGCGCCGCCGCACCACCTCGAGTTCGGCGGCATCGGCGATCCGGGTGACGAGATCGCCGCGGCGGCTGTGCCGGCTCTTCACGACCAGCGGACGCTCGAAATCATCGAGCTGCCCCGGATTCGGGAGCACCGTCGTGCGGGCGAAGGGGAATCCGGCTTCCTCGGCGCGCTGCGCCATATAGGCGCGATCCTGGCAGAACTCGGTGGCGGCGGCCGAGTTCAGCACCGGCACACCGGTGTCCTCCAAGGCCCGCGCCAGTGCCAATGCGGCGGGCGTGCGCGCCTTGAGCAGATAGATATCGGCCGGATCCGACGGCGGGGCAACCGCGTTCGGTGCGAGATGCTCTATTCGGTGACCGTCCGCTGTGAGCAGGGAAGTGGTCGCCGCGAGCAGCGGATGGCCCGGGTTGGCGGTGAGCAATCCGATGCGCATCACAGGGTTCCCACCGCGAGGGGTTCGGGGAAGCGGGAGTCGCGTAGTCGCGATTCCGGAACCAGGGGCCAGGCCGAGCCGCCGCGTGCCAGGTCGACTATGGCGCGGGCCACCGTGGGCACCGCCTGCGGGACCTGTCCGAAACTCGGAAAGTCATTGACGTCCACCACGATGGGCCCGTCCGGGCCGCGCACGATATCGAGGCCGTAGAGGTCCAGGCCGAAGACCTCGCCGACACGCGCTGCGATATCGGTGATTTCGGGATCCAACCGCACCGGACGATCGGGGGCCTTGCGGCCGCCCGTGTGCAGTGGCGAGGTGCGCTCGGTACCGTAGATCCGCCCACCCACGCAGTAAACCTTCAGGTCCACACCGGAATTCGGCACGAACGGCTGGGCAATGAGCAGTCCCTGGTCGGCGCGGTCGATGGCGGCCAGGTGTTCGGGTCGCTCGACCACCCGCACATCGCGGCCGGAGCTGCCGTCGGCGGGTTTGACCACCAATGGGAATCGCCCCGCGGGAATGCGAGCCAGATCACGCGGGCGGGCGGCCGCCCAGGTGGTCGGCACGGGCAGGCCGTGTGCCGCCGCAAGCGCCGCGGCACGGGCCTTATCGCGTACCCCGCGAATCGACCGCGCGTTATTGACGGTGGTGATCCCGGCGGCCGCGGCGGCCTCCAGCAATCCCAATCCCGGTCCGCCCGAGACGGTTTTGAGCACCCAGGCATCATGGTGTCCGCGCTCGACCAGCGTATTCAGATCCAGCAGTTCCCCGCCGGGCCGCACCACATCGACCCGGTGTCCCCAGGCCCGTAATTGGTGAATCACGCTGCGTGGCATGCCGTCCCGGCGGTACTGCTCCTCCACCAGAAAACACAGACTGACACGCGCCGCCATTGGTTCCCGCTCTCACCTTTATCGCTGCGCCCGCCCCGAGCGGCCCAGAATTGATCGCCGATTGTTCACCAAGATCATCGCTCTGGCAACCGGGAGCGCAACACCACGGCCGCAACGGATCTCGCCGGTATGGCCGCGAATCTCCGCTCAGCGGGTCCGATCCCAGGGCCCGGCCGCGGACGGGTAGGTGCGCGGCCGGGTTTCACCGGGGATGTCAGCGCCGGCGGAGGTGGGGGCGCAGAACTTCGGCCCAGGCGGAGTAGCCCGCGCCGCCGAGGTGCAGGCCGTCGCCGGTGAATTCGGCACGGAGGCCACCGTTTTCGTCCGCCAGCGCGGGCCACAGGTCGATGTAGACGGCGTCGGATTCCTCGGCGATGGTGCGGTAGGCGCGGTTCAGGGCGCGGACGCGGTCGGCGAACTTGGGCTGGCGGGGCGGCACGCTTTGGAGGTACAGGGGTACTCCGGGCGCACGGTCGCGGATGGCTCGGACCAGCAGGCGCATCTCCGCGCCGATCTCGTCCGCTGTCGCGCCCATACCGAGGTCATTCGTTCCGATGAGTACGAAAACCGCGGTGGGATCGACGATCGCGCTGTCCAGGCGGGCGCGCAGATTGCCGATCGTATCGCCGTTGATACCGCGATTGACCGTGCCGACCTCGGGGAACCATTCATGCCACAGCCCGCCCTCGGTGAGGCTGTCGCCGAGGAAGACGACCCCGCCGGCGGGTGTGGGCAGTCGCTCGAACTGTGATATCCGCATGCGGATGGAGGGCATGAGCATGTACTTGTACGCGATCTTCTTCAGCACCAAGGCTTCTCCTGACGGGATTGTCGCCGGACGACAATCCGCGCCGTGAACGCTGTCGTCACACGACGAGCCGAACGCGGGTGTCGCCCCTACCGTTACGGGTCGTTCGAGTGATTCGAACCGGCCATGGTGAAGTGCGCTCCCGAGTGGGTCGGGAGTCGCGGGAGACCGAACGGGGGTTATGCGCCAGATACTAACCAAAATTTCGATAGTAAGGCGAACGACCGGATTACCGCTTCAGGCCGTAGGAAGCGGCGATGAGTCGTTCCATGACCGCGCGTGGAACCAGGCGCCGCACCGCGAACATGACCGGGGCGTTACTGCCCACGGCGTAAAGGGGTTTCGGGCGATCGGCCGCAGCCGCCGCCACAATGGTGCGCGCAACCCGTTCCGGCGCAATGCCTTTACCCTGCTGCTCATCCAGCTTCGCCATGAACTTGGTGAAATCCGCTGTGTGCGAGGAGCCTTCGTTCAAGTACTTGGTGCGCCGCTCGCGTAACCCGGTATCGATCTGCCCCGGCTCGACGGTGGTGATCCACACCCCGAATGGCGACTCCTCGAAGCGCGCCGCCGTCGCGAAGCCGCGCAGCGCCGCCTTGGTTGCCACATACGACGAGCGGTACGGCATGGGGAAGCTGCCCAGCATGGATCCCACCATGACGATCCGCCCGTAGCCGCGCTCGCGCATGCCGGGCAGCACTGCCTGGGTCAGTGCGACCGCACCGAACACATTGAGCTGGAACAATCGCTCGATCGCAGCGCCGGGCAGCTCGGCCAGCGGACCGGCCTGGCTCTCGCCGGCATTGTTGATCAGCACATCGACGGCGCCGAGTTCGGCGGCGAAGTGCGCGATGGAGTCGGCATCGGTGAGATCGAGTGCGCGATAGTCGACCCCGGGAACGCGTTCGGCGATCGAATCCGGATTGCGGCTGGTGCCGATCACCTTGTCGCCCTGGGCTGCGAACGCCGCGGCGGTCGCCTTACCGATACCGGAGGATGCGCCGGTGACCACCACGGTGCGCGTCGAATGCGTGCTCATGAATCAGAACGTTAGCGCCTGCGCCGCCCGGGCGTCGGCGCCGATCCGCGTCCCCGGCACGGGAGCGAACACCGAGCCACACTCCGATTCCGAAGGCCGAACCGGCCAGAACAGGCAAAACCAGGAGAGTGTGTGAATTCATGATGCGGATTCCTTGTGTCGTCACCGATCCGGCAAACTGGATGCGTATTGCATCGTGGCTGCGGTTGTTCTGTTACGTGAGAAACAGAACCGTCGGTAAGGTATTGCGCTGCAATTGCATTCGAGAAATCAGGCGAGCGATACGGCCGCCGGTCGGGGCGCACGGGTGCCCTCAGCAGGGAGAAGTCCAGGTCTTGCGGGAAACTGACTCAGACACGGCGGATTCGGCATATCGTGTGGCTGTCCGGGTCACCCCCGGGGGAGTTGTCGGTGGAGTCGATGAGGACTTGGGTACATGTTCGACTGGGATCTTTTGCGTAATACCTCCAGCCTGCACACTATGACGCAGCTCGCGGCGGAGCGGGGAATGCCGCCGGCGGCCTGTCTGGCTGGGACGGGCCTGACGGCCGAGGCGGTGAGCGACCCGAACTCCGTGGCGACCGCGCGCCAGGAGGTCGTGGTGGTGCGGAATCTGTTGTCCCGCTTCGGAACCGAGGCCGGGCTCGGCGTGGAGGCGGGCCGCCGCCATCGCCTCTCGCTGTACGGGCCGTGGGGGCTGGCGCTGCTGAGCAGTCGCACGCCGCGCGATGCCGTGGAGGTGGCGCTGCGCTATGTGGAGTCGGCCTGCGCATTCGGGCAACTGTCCTTCGAGGAGTCGAGGGGTGAGGCGCGACTGCTCTTCGATGATCATGAGGTGCCCGAGGATGTGCGCGGCTTCCTCACCGAGCGGGTGGTCACCGGTATCCAGATGATCGGCCGGGAACTGTTCTCGACCGGGATGCCGCTGCATCGAATCGCCTTCCGGCACTCCGGACCCGCCGATACCGGCCGGTATCGCGAGGTCTTCGGCATCGAGCCGACCTTCGACGCGCCGGCCAATGTGGTCGCCTTCGACAGCGCCTACCTGGATACGCCACTGCCACAGGCGAATGAGTGGGCGCGCATCACCTGTGAGCAGCTGTGCCGTGATCTGCTCGCCCGCCGCCAGACCCGCACCGGGGTGGCCGGGACGGTTCGGGATCTGCTGGTGCGCGATCCCGGTGCGGTACCCGATCAGGCCGCGGTGGCCGCCGAATTGTTCATGAGCCCGCGCACGCTGTCACGGCGGCTCAATGAGGAGGGCACCTCCTTCCGGGCGCTGCTGGACGAGGTGCGCCAACTACTGTCCGAGGAGTTGCTCGACCACACCGATATGACCACCGAACAGGTGGCCGGGCGACTCGGCTACGCGGAGGCGGCCTCGTTCATCCGGGCTTTCCGGCGGTGGAAGGGCTGCCCGCCGCAGGAGTATCGGGCGCGCTCGCAGCGCTCGAAATCACGGGTACCGGAAGTGGTTTAGCGCCCTCCGCGGCTGTCGGGCACTATCGCACCTACACGATGATCCTCGACACCCTTCAGGAGCGCAGCCCGTGACCAAGCCGCCGAACCCCGTGCAGCACCCCGCCGTCGTCAGCCTGCGCGAGCGGCGCGCGGCGAGTATGCAACTGCGCGTGGCCGACTGGATCACCAAATTCGCCGGGTCCATGCGCTTCGTCTACATCCACGCCGCCGGCTTCGCCATCTGGATGCTCTTCTTCGAGACCAGCCCCTGGCCCACCCTCACCCTGGTGGTGTCGCTGGAGGCGATCTTCCTGTCCACCTTCGTCATGATCGGCCAGAACCGGCAGGCGGAGTTCCAGCAGCTCAAGGCCGATCACGATTTCAATCAGCAGGAGCTCGAACTCAAAACCAATACCGAACTGACCCGGGCGATCCACCAGATGACCACCGAATTGCACCGCCGCCTCATCGACGACCCCGCCTCCGGCCACTGATCCTGAAGGCGGTGAGCGCATCCGACAGTGCCGACTCGCACATCCAGCGCGCGAGTATGCACCCACGGCGGCAGAATGTTGTATTCACCGCCCTGAGTGCACGCTCGTCGTTGGGGGTCATGGGAATCCGGGCATATCGCCGCCATTGGTGCACGCTCGGCGCAGCGCGCCGCGCACTCGCGCCACCAATTCGCGTGGGGCGTCGAGGTGGGCCGAGCTCACCCGAATCACCTTCCATCCCAGCCGGTCCAATGCCTCCAGCCGGTCGATATCGTGATGGCGTTGCTGTCGATCCACCCAGCGCTGGACTCCGTCGTATTCGACCGCGACCTTGTGTTGCCGCCAGCCCATATCGAGGTAGTACGTCGCCTGATCAGGAGTGCTGACTTCGATCCGCGTCTGCGGGCGCGGCAAGCCGCTCTGGAGCAGGAGCAGGCGGGTGCGGGTCTCCTGCGGTGACGCGGCCCCGCCGTCCACCACCCGCAGCACCGAGCGCAGGGACACAATGCCTCTGAGGCCGGGATGTCGATCCGCGAGCGTGGCGATATCGTCCGGAGTGATATCGGTGGCTCGGCAGAGCGCGTCCAGCACCGCCACCGCACGCTGGAAGGGCAGCCGCCGCCCGAGATCGAGGCCGGTGCGTGCCGGGGTAGCAACGCAGACGCCCTCGACGAGTTGAATCTCGTCCTGCGCCAGCACATCTCGGCGAATGATCAGCCCGGGCGGTGCGTGCGTCGCGGCGATACCGGCGATCTCGGCGGGCAGATGATCCGCGAGCCAGAGCGTATTGTGCAGCGCTGCGGCCGAATACCCCACCAGCACCCCGGCCCCCTTGGCCCAGCACCCCGCCGCCAGCGCCTTGGACCGCGCATCGGTATCACTCCCGCGCGGCAGATACGTATCGGGATAGATCGGCCGGTAGTCGCTCCGCAACCGCCACCGGCTCACACTGCCCGCCTCGAGAGCCCGACTCCCACAGAATGCCCGCGTAATCTCCCCCATGCCGGCGACTGTGCCACTCCCCACCGACATCCCACGCCGAGTGTGCAGCTACGGCGGTGTTATGTCCGGATCGCCGCCATAGCTGCACACTCGGCGAAGCGATGTCGGGGGTGGCGTCGCCGATTCCGACCACAGTCGGCGGATCGGTAACCTTTCGGGTCACAACCCGGCGGTGGTGCGGGCCGCCTGTGCGCGGTCGGCGGTGGTCGGTCGGGTGCTGAAGTGGTAGTCCTCCAGTGGGAAGTGGCGGTTCTCCCAGTACATCTCCAGTTGCGTCGAGGGGCGAAATGCCGCGCCGTCGCCTTGATAGTTGATGTAGTAGGTGTTGGAGGTGACGCAGCCCTGCGAGAACAGGTGGGTTCGCTTGGCGCGCTTGTCCATTCGCGCGAAGTAGCGGTCGTGCGGCTCCTGGCGTACTTCGACGCGGGTGGCATTGCGGCGGCGAGCCTCGCCGATCACCCGGGCGGCGTGGGCGGAGGTGGCCTCGATGAGTGGGATGTACGAGCCGGGTGCGTAGGCGTAGGGGCCGACGATCAGGAAGGCGTTCGGGAAGCGCGGGACCGAAACACCCTGGTACGCCTGGAATCTATTGGCATCCCAGAACTCGCTCAGCTCCAGGCCGCCGCGACCGTACATCGGATACGGCGGGGTGTAGCCCTTCTCCATCACCTTGAATCCGGTCGCCAGCACCACCATGTCGAAATCGCGTTCGGTCCCGTCCGTGCTGATTATGCCGGTGGCAGTGAACCTTTCGATGCCCTCGGTCACCAGATCCACATGCGGCTCGGTGAAGGTGCGGAAATAGTTGTTGGACACCGACGGCCGCTTACAGCCCAGTCGATAATCCGGGGTGAGCTTGCGCCGCAACTCCGGGTCGCGCACCTGCGTGAAAAGGTAACTCTTGAGCGCGGTTTCACCGAGGGTCAAACCGATAGAGGTCACCTTCGGATAGTTCGATATCGCCAAACCCGCACCGAGGCCGGCATTCACGCCGACATTGCCGACGAAGCGCACCGTCTGCTGTAACGGCGCGAAATTGAGCACCGAATTGAGTACCGTCCCCATGGCGAAGTCAGGTTTGGGACCGATCCAGATGGCGCGCCGCTGGAAAACAGTCAGCCGCGAAATATCCTTGGCCAGTTCGGGAATCAACTGCAGCCCACTGGCTCCGGTGCCGATGACAGCGACCCGCTTACCGCTGTAGTCGTACTCGTGATCCCAGCGAGAGCTGTGCATGATCTTGCCGGTGTACGTCTCCAGCCCGGGAATCTCGGGATTGTGCGGCTGCTCCAGCCCACCCACCGCACCGATGACGAAGCGCGCGGTCAATACCGAGCCATCCTCCAGGGTCAGCCGCCACAGATCGTCGGCCTCATCGAAAACGCCGTTGACCGCGCCGGATCCGAGCCGCAGTTTGTCCCGCAGCCCCTGCTTGTCCACCACCTCCTCGGCGTAACGCTGTAATTCCTTGCCCGGCGCGAAGAATCGCGACCAGGTCGAGCGCTGCTGAAAGGAGAAGTTGTACACCGGCGACGGAACATCCACGGCCACACCGGGATAGGTATTGGCCAGCCAAGTCCCACCCACCCGGGGCCACTTGTCGACCATCACGAAATTCTCGATCCCGGCCTTGCGCAGGGCGACACCCGCGCCGATCCCGCCCAGCCCCGCGCCGATGACGACGACCTCATGGGCGGGGGCTCCCGGACCACCGTTGGTGGAGTTCATGATTGGTACCTCAGTTCCTGCTGCGCAAGAATCTCCGGCAGCTCCCGCAGCACATCGAATCGATAGTCCGAGAACGGGAATCGCCGATGCCCGCGCCGCGCGCGAAAAAAGCCGGACGGCCGGATATAGGTGCTGTCACCCTGCGAATTCCGGTAGTACGTCGGCACATGCGCATTGAGCTCGTTCAGGTAGAAGCGCATGGCCGCACCGTGCCGATAGATGTCCCGGTGATAGGCGTCGTGCGCGTCCTGCCGGATGGCCACGAAGGTCGCCCCGCGCCTGCGCGCCTCCGAAATCGCCCGCACCGCATGATCGGCCGTCATCTCCACGAAGGCGTGCCAACCGCTACCCGACCAGGAATACGGGCCGACCAGCGTCCACCGATTCGGCAGACTCGGCAGCGAAACGCTCTCGTACGCCTGCAGCCCGTGCTCGGCATAGAACTCGCCCAGATCCATACCGTCGCTGCCCACCACCATGCCGGGCGTATAGGTCTCCGGATCGGAGAACACGTGATATCCAGTGGCCAGCACGATCATGTCGAATTCGCGTTCGGTGCCGTCGGTGGTGCGAATCCCGTTCTCGGTGAACCGCTCGATGGCGGTGGTCACCAGCTCCACATTCTCGCGATTGAAGCTCAGCAGATAACCGGTATTGGCGGTGGGCCGCTTGGCAATCGGCCCGTAATCGGGTGTGAGCGCGGCGCGGGTCTGCGGATCACGCACCATCATGCGCAACAGGCCGCGATAGCCCGCGATGGCGGCGGCATCGACCGTGCGCATGGTCGGCTCGACCACCGCCATGGGCGCGTTCGACATGGCCCGCAGCAGGACATCGATAACCACCAGCACCGCCCCGTGCGTGGCGGCCTGCAGCCCGGGCGTACGCAGCACCAGCCGCACCGCCTCGGGAATCCTGGGATTGGGCTTGGGAACGCACCACACCGGCGTGCGCTGGAACACCGACAGACTGCCCACCTCGCCCGCGATGGACGGCGTGATCTGCACCGAACTCGCCCCGGTGCCGATTATCGCGACCCGCTTACCGGTCAGGTCGTAGACGTGATCCCACGCCGAGGGCCGCTGCAGCTTGCCCCGATACTCGGCCAGACCCGGAATGCCCGGGTTCTGCTTAGGGGTGATGAACGCACCCACCGCACTCACCACGAAGCGCGCGGTAATGATCTTGCCGCCCTCGATGTGCAGATTCCACCGGTGGTTTCGCTCGTCCCACTCCTCGCTCAGCACATTGACGCCGAATCGGACGTGTGGGTACAGCCCGAAGCGCCGCGCCACCTCGATGTGGTATCGCTCGACCTCCGCGCCGGGGGCGAAGAGCCTGCTCCAGTTGGGATTTCGCGCGAACGAGTACTGGTAGGCGATCGACGGAATATCGACTTCCAGTCCCGGATAGTGGTTTTCGTGCCAGCTGCCGCCGACCTCATCGGCCCGCTCCAGAATGACGAAATCCGCTATGCCCGCCTGCTTCAGCTTGACCCCGGCGGCAATACCGCCCGGGCCCGCGCCGATGACGGCGACCTCATGGTCCGGAATAGAATTCCGCGGTGGTGGCTTTCCGTTCGATGCTGTGACCACGATGTCATGCCCTCCGAAAGCGGTGCGTTGCCACTCCAGCCTAGAGCTGTCTGGGACAGTGATCAAGGACTGCCGCTTGGGGTCGCACGATCTATGCGCGGAAAGCGCTGGGGCACAGCCGATTACCCGCCCGCGACATCTCGATTCGCCGACCGGCGCATTCGGGCCGCTGTGAGATCCACCGAGCCGCCGGTGCGGTCGCGGTGACGCGCCACCACCTCCGCCAACTCCGGTGACCAGCGCAGCATTTCGGCCCGCAGCGGCCCGGTGGTGCCGAGCTGGCAGATCAGGCCCATCAGGCACAGAATCGACCGTGCGAACGGGGTGTAGAACGCGGGCATGGTGAGCTGGCGGTTCACATTGCTCAGCAGCGGACTCAACCCCGTCTGCACCCGCCGCCGCAGCCAGGCGCGGTCCACCCGAAAGGTGTCGTGCCGCAGCATATCCGTATAGGGGAGTAGCTGTTCGGTCAGCGCCGGCACGTCGAAATCCGTGTCCGATTCGGCGAATCCGTGCCGCCGCACGGCTGTTTCGAGATCGTCGGGACTGCCGTTGAACAGGGCATCGGCGACATCGCGCACCAGCATCGGGAACTCCGGCGGGGGCCAGGGCACGCACGCCCCGAAGTCGACCACGCCCAGCCGGCCGTCCGGCAATACCCGGAAATTGCCCGGATGTGGATCGCAGTACAGCAGCCCGGAGCGTTCGGGGGCCGACAGCACGAAGCGCAGCGCCAGCAGGCCCACCCGATCCCGTTCGGATTGGGCGCCATCGGCAATGAGCCGGGTGAGTGGGACACCGTCCAGCCACTCGCTCACAATCACATCACCGCGCTGCGCCACCACGGCGGGCACCCGGAAATCCGGATCGTCCGCGAAGGCGTCGGCGAAGACGCGCTGCTGCTGGGACTCGGCCGCGAAATCCAGTTCGGCGGTGACACATTCGGCGAGCCGTTCGGTCATCGCCCCGATATCGGCATTCGGGGCGAAGATCGACGCCAGGCCGGACATTCGGCGAAGTTGATCGATATCGCTGCGAATCGCCTCGCGCGCACCCGGATACATGACCTTGACCGCCACGGTCCGGCCGTCGTGCCATACCGCGCGATGCACCTGCCCGATGGTGGCCGAGGCGGCTCGCCGATCCTCGAAAGACCGGAACTCCGCGCGCCACCGCGGCCCGAGCGACTCCGCGAGCACCGCGTGTACGGTGCGCGGCAGCATCGGCGGCGTGGCATCCTGCAAGCGGCTCAATGCGATTCGATACGGCTCGGCCAGCTCGGGAGCCAGTCCCATCTCGTACAGGGCCAGAATCTGCCCGAGCTTGGCGGCGAACCCCTTCAACTCACCGAGCACCTCGAAGAAATGCTGTGCGGTGCGTCGCTGGATCTCCTGATTCACCTCGTCGGCGGGTCGCCCCAGTGCGCGCTTGCCGACACCCGCGGCCCGTCGACCTGCGAAGGCAATGGGCAGCGCCGCCAGTTTGGCATTGCGAACCGCCCTGCGCCCCGGCGGATTTCCGCCCTTGTCCGCGCCCCCGCTGCGCCGAACATTCATCAAATCAACCCCTCGCGCCTACCGTTCCGTGCGCCAGGAGCAGTGTGCCACGGTGTGAAACCGAGCGGTCCGGATTGCCGGGATAGTCTGCCTCGATCTCGAATACTGAGACGTGCGCGGCTGGGTCCTCAACTCTGTCGGGCGGTCAGGCGCGCCAGATCTGTGAGGCGGTGGGCGCGGGCGATCTCGGCGGGGGTGAAGGGGTCTCCGGCGCGCACGAAGGTCATCGGATCGATCTCCAGAACCGTTCCGGCCGCGGAGTATTCGGGTTCCACCTCCGAAACATATTGCGCGCCCAGCAATTCGGCAATGACCAGGGGAAGTTCCTGAGGATCGCTGGCCACCCGCGCGGCCAGACCCAGGGCGCGGGTCTGCCCGTCCACGAGGGTGAGCGCGGAGGCGGGCCAGATGCCGACGGCGATGCCACCCGCGCGATGGATGGCAGTGGTCAGTCGTGGCGGACCTACATCGGCCGGGGTCGAGACCACGAGTTCATCGAGTACTCCGTCCTCGAGGTGGTGCACGTGCACGGTGAGAATATTCGCGTGCCGGTCCGCGAGCTGCTTGGCCAGCAATTCCAGGCGACCCGGCGTGTTGTCCAGCCGCACCCGGATTCGCCACAGCAGCTCGGCGCTGTCCAGGCGCTGGCGATGGCTGAGCTCGGGTCCGTGCAGCCACCTGGCGAGATAACGCATGGCCCCGGGCTCCACCACCCAGATGACGAGAATGGTGGTGGTGAGCGTCAATACCGCGACGGCGGCCAAATAAGGGATCTCCAGATGCAGCACGAGTGCGTGCAGCGCCAATTCGACGGGAAACACCGCGGCCAGTTTGGCGAGCGTGAGCCGGGTGCGACGGGGATGGGGCAGACGACCGCATACTTCGCATGCCAGCGCATGGACCTCGGATTGCCTCATATTCACCAGCGTGCGGTGCGGAGGTTTCCGCACTGTGCCCCGGTGTAAAGAGGTCGTGACAGCGAGCGTCGAAAGTGTTGTGGCACCGGCGAATTCAGTGAGCGCGGGCACACCGTTTCGTGCGATGTGCCACAGGGCACACTATTTGCCGGTCTTCACCGGTAGCGATCCGGCGTATCCGACCCCGCGCTCCACCCATTCGGTGAGCACATCGTCATCCTCGACCGTCTCGGCGGTGACCCGAATCCAGCCGCGCGTCTCGCGCCCGCCCATGACCATGGCCTCCACCGAGCCGGGCGCCAGCAGCTGGGTGTAATCGTCCGGGGAGACCCGCACCAGTAGCCCGCCCCGACCGCTGGCGGCGACCGCCATATTGCCGCCGATCAGAAATGCCAGGCCACCGAACATCTTCTTCTCGACCATCTCCGGCAGCTGCGGTCCCAGCGCGTCCCGAATCCGATCGGCCAATTCCTCGTCGTATGCCATATCTGCATTGTGGCGCAGGCCGCCGACATATTCCGCGCGGAAAACCGGACAAAGAGACCATTCCGGTGCGTGTCATGTTCCGGACAATGAGGTACACAGGGTAGATGGACACCCTGCCGACCGTCGGTGTCGAAGAGGAGTTTCTCCTCGTGGATCCGCGCACCGGTGCGCCGGTCGGCAAAAATGTCGACGTCGCCCGGACCGCGGCGGATCTCGGCATGGATATGCAATTGGAAATCATGCGGTGCCAGGTGGAGACCAGCACCCGCATACACACGAATTCGACCGATCTGCTGCGCGAATTGCGGGAACTGCGGCGCGGGGCCGCGGCCTGCGCGGAGAAGAACGACGCGGTCCTGCTCGCGGTCGCCGTTCCGCCCACCCACTCCGATGAGCTGCTCCCGGTGACCAGCACCCCGCGCTATCGCCGGATCGCCGAGGACTTCGGCAGGCTCGCACAGGAGCAGGGGCTCTGCGGCTGCCACGTGCATGTCGCGGTTCCGGACCGGGCCACGGCGCTGCGGGTGGGCAACTTCCTGCGCCCTTGGCTCCCTTCGCTTTTGGCGCTCACCGCCAACTCCGCCATCTATCACGGCGACGAAACCGGTTATGCCAGTTGGCGAAACATCCTGTGGCGGCGCTGGCCCAGCGCCGGCCCACCACCGCACTTCGACTCGGTCTGCGAGTTCGACACCGCGGTCGAGTCCATGCTCTCGCTGGGGGTGATCCTGGACCGCAAAATGGTGTATTGGGATGTGCGGCCATCGGTTACGTTCCCCACCGTCGAGGTGCGCGTCAGCGATGTGCCCGCCACCGCGGACGAGGCCGCGCTGCTGGCCACCCTGGTGCGGGCGGCGGTGATGATCGCCCAGCGCGGCGGTGGGGCGCCGGAGGTCGCGGAAGGCACTCTGCACGCGGCCTATTGGCGGGCCGCGCACGGGGGTATGGACGGTCCGGCCGTAAATCCGGCGGACGGTCGCATCATTCCGGTGCGGGATCTGCTGGCCGAATTCATCGCTCTGATCGAACCCGCTCTGATCGAGCTCGGCGATCTCGCCTTCGTCACCGATACGTTCACCGAGCTACTGGCCCGCGGCAATGGCGCGCATCGGCAACTCGAGGCCTTCCGCGCCCGTGGCGAATTGACGGACGTGATAGACGAATTGGCGGAGGCCACGCTCTTCAACTGCCGCTGAACGCCTACGGATAGAGCGTGTAGGTGGTGTGATTCTTGTGCGCGGTGGACCAGTCGCCATTCGCGGCCGCCGCCGCGACCATGCTCGCAATCGCCAGCGGCACAACCAATCCCGCCATCTGCCAGCGCCGGGTGAGCGGCCTGCCCGGTGGCATGGGACGGGTGCGCCCCCCGGGCAGCGGCGGCGGCAGCGCGGCCACCTGACTGCGCACCGCCACATTGAGGAGCACGGTGATCGGATTGATGATCAGCGATACCGGCCCCCACCAGCCCTGTACCAGCGAATCTCCGGTCATATGACGGAAGACCGCCAGCCCGCAGCAGCGGCAGAAGGGCCCGGGTAGTTTGCGGAATTGCATGGCGAAGACAAGTCCGCGATGCGCGCGGAAATCCACCCGTACCGCCGGCGTAGAGCCGCAGTACTGGCAGTAGACCCCATTCGCGGTGCTCAGGTCATGATTGTCGAAGTGGTTGCCGGACATGGACACGCGTGGCGATCTCCCCGAGAGCAGCTGGAAACCGCCGTATTCAAACACACCATGCCCGTGCTCGCGCGTTACCCCATCGGCTGGTCGTCCACGAGAATGTCGTAGTTCACCGTATCGCCCTCGACATTGGTGGTGGTGACCGTGACACCCCAACGGGTGGAATCGGATTCGGTGATCACACAGCGTACGGTGGCCCCCGTCGCGCCGCGCAGCAGGCCGTTGCAGCTGGTGGATTTGGGTGCGGTGCCGACCTTCTCGGTGTAGAACTTGGCGACATTGCCGGCGATATCGTCCGGGCTGACGAACTTGTCGCTGAACTCGATGTCGTAGCTGGCGGTATCGCCGTCGACCTTGGTGACCTTGGCGGTGGTCATCCAGGTCTGACCGTCCGCGGAGGTGACCGTGCACTTCTGCGTGGCGTCCACCTCGGCCTTCAAATCGCCGTCGCAGACAACCGATTTCGCGTCCTCATGGGAGCGGTCGTGGAACAGGCCGCTCATCTTGGTCTCGACATCGCTCTTGCTCACCGACCCGGGACCCGAGGAGCAGCCGGCCAGCAGGATCGGGACAGAGACGACGGCTATAACCGCAGCTAATTTTCGCATGGCGGGATTATCCGACCGCGCGATGGGCGTTAAGGGCGGTTTCGCGTCTGAAAATGCAAATCGCGGCCCGAAGCTCGGCGAGTCGATCTCGGGCCGCGTCACATTTGTCTGAAGTATCCGATGTCAGCTGGCGTGCTGACGCCACTCCTCGAGCTGCGGGGCCTCCGCGCCGATGGTGGTGGACCCACCGTGCCCGGTGTGCACCAGCGTCTCGGGCGGCAGGCTCAGCAGCCGGTCGGCGATCGACGCCACGATGGTGTCGTAATCCGAATACGAGCGGCCGGTCGCGCCCGGACCGCCCTGGAAGAGCGTGTCGCCGGTGAAGACCGCACCCATATCGGACGAGTAGAAGCAGACCGCACCCGGCGCGTGTCCCGGGGTGTGCAGCACATGCAGCTGCGTGCCGCCGATCTCGATGATCTGCTCATCGGCCAGCTCGCCATCGGGATCGATATCGGGATGGGTGAGCCGCCACAGCACCAGATCCGCGGGGTGCAGCAGGACCGGCGCGCCGGTGGCCTTGGCCAGCTCCGGTGCGACGCGAATGTGATCGTCGTGCGCGTGGGTGGCCAGAATCGCCCGCACCTTACGGGTGCCCACCACATCCAGAATGGCTGGAACACTGTGTGGCGCATCGATAATGACGCAC
Organism: Nocardia sp. SYP-A9097; assembly: GCF_009649815.1. Classification (GTDB taxonomy): domain Bacteria; phylum Actinomycetota; class Actinomycetes; order Mycobacteriales; family Mycobacteriaceae; genus Nocardia. Next base: position 28,583 of record NZ_WJIC01000019.1, on the reverse strand, counting down.
TCCAGGTCGTCGCCGACGACCCAGACATTGTTCTCGACCTCGAAGGTCTCGCCGTCCAGGGTGAAGGTGCCCGAGGTGGTGGCGTGATCGATATGTGCCATCAGAACACCACCACCGAGCGCAGGACCTCACCGTCGTGCATCTTGGTGAAGGCGGCCTCGATATCGGTCAGCGAAATCGTCTCGGTGACAAAGGCATCCAGATCGAAACGGCCCTGCTTGTAGAGCTCGATCAGGTACGGGAAGTCGCGCGAGGGCAGGCAGTCGCCGTACCAGGACGACTTCAAAGACCCACCGCGGGAGAAGAAGTCGATGAGCGGCATCTCCAGCTTCATATCCGGGGTCGGCACACCGACCAGCACCACGGTGCCGGCCAGATCGCGGGCGTAGAACGCCTGCTTCCAGGTCTCCGGGCGGCCGACCGCATCGATCACCACATCCGCGCCGAAACCGTCGGTGAGTTCCTGAACCCGTTCCACCGCATCCTCTTTGGACGCGTTCACGGTGTGCGTGGCACCGAAACCGGTGGCCCACTCCAGCTTCCGCTCATCGATATCGACGGCGATAACGGTGGTCGCACCCGCCAGCTTCGCACCCGCGATGGCGGCATTACCCACACCGCCGCAACCGATTACGGCCACTGAGTCGCCACGGCTGACATTGCCGGTATTGATGGCAGCGCCCAGCCCGGCCATCACACCGCAGCCCAGCAGGCCCGCCGCGACCGGCGAGGCGGTCGGATCGACCTTGGTGCACTGCCCGGCATGCACGAGGGTCTTCTCGGCGAACGCGCCGATACCCAGTGCGGGGGTCAGCGGAGTGCCGTCGGTGAGCGTCATCGGCTGCGCCGCATTATGTGTCGAGAAGCAGTACCATGGCTTGCCCTTACGACAGGCGCGGCAATTACCGCACACCGCACGCCAGTTCAGGATGACGAAATCGCCCGGCTCCACATCGGTGACGCCCTCGCCCACCGATTCCACAATGCCCGCGGCCTCATGGCCGAGCAGGAATGGGAATTCGTCATTGATGCCGCCCTGGCGATAGTGCAGATCGGTGTGGCACACCCCGCACGCTTGCACCTTGACGACCGCTTCACCCGGACCGGGATCCGGGATGACGATCTCGGTGACCTCGACGGGAGCATTCTTCGAGCGTGCGATCACGCCGCGCACAACTTGGGACACGTAATGCCTTTCTATATCGATCACAATCTCTTCCGACTATGGCATCCGAGCCGGATCGGCGCACAACGTCATCAAAGCAGTACCGCGGCAGCGGTTTCGGCAATGGTAGCTGCGACCATGCCGAGCGCGGGGGAGTCGAGCCGCCACTGCTGCCAGTACAGCGGGACATCGATGAACACCGTGCTGTCCAGCGGGATCAGGTTATCGTCCTGGCGAGTTTGCAGGTCGGGCATCATGCCCCAGCCGAGGCCGAGTCGCAGCGCGTCGGCGAAACCGGCCGAGGAGGGGATGTAATGGCGCGGGGAATCCACGGGTTTGCGGGTGTAGCGCCGCATGAGCCGGAACTGTAAATCGTCCTTACGGTCGAACAGGATCACCGGGGCGACCGCGAACGCCTTGGCGGTGGGGCCGTCCGGGAACCAGGTTCCTACAAAGTCAGGATTGGCCATCGGCCGATAGCGCATGGCTCCGAGTCGCCGCACAATGCAACCCTGCACCGGCGCGGCCGTCGAGGTGATGGCAGCCATGACCGTGCCATCGCGCAGTAGTCGCGTGGTGTGCTCCTCATCCTCGCGATGGATCTCGAAATTCACACCCTGCGCGGCCCGGCCCAGCGCGGGCATGACCCAGCTCTGCAGCGAATCGGCATTGACCGCGATGGGGATATTCACCGGCTTCGCGGTCGGCTGATCCTCATCCCCGAGCTCGCGTGCGGTATCGCTGGTGAGCAGCTGAACCTGCTTGGCCAGCCGCCACACCGTGAGCCCGGATTCGGTGGGCTGAACCGGTTTTGTGCGCTGCACCAGAATCCGCCCCGCCGAGTCCTCCAGGGCCTTGATGCGCTGGCTGATAGCCGAAGGCGTGACACTGAGCCGCCGCGCGGCCGCCTCGAACGTCCCCTCGGTAATCACCGCATCCAGTGCGCGAAGCTGATCGAGCTGCAGGTCCATATTAAGAGATCCTAATCGTCCATCAGAAACATTAGCTGGCCTGCTCCTGGACGCCCGCCTAGCTTAAATAGGGTGAACGCATCATCGGCGGCCCTGGCGGCCTTTTCAGGACTCGGCTTCGGACTCTCCCTCATCGTGGCAATCGGCGCGCAAAACGCCTTCGTGCTGCGCCAGGGCATCCGACGCGAACACGTCCTGCCGGTGGTAGCCGTCTGCGCGCTCTCCGACGTAGTCATGATGACCGCGGGCGTAACCGGCTTCGGCACGGTCATGAACAAAGCCCCCGAAATCATGACCATCGCCAAATACGCAGGCGTGGCATTCCTGCTCGGCTACGCATTCCTGGCCGCGAAGCGGGCCTTCTCCGCCACCGGACTGACCGCGGGCGGCGGCGCACCGATCGCCCTGGGCGCGGCCATAGCCACCTGCCTGGCGGTCACCTGGCTCAACCCCCACGCCTACCTCGACACCGTGGTCCTGCTCGGCTCCTTCGCCAGCACCTACGCGGCCCCCGACCGCTGGTTCCTCACCGCAGGCGCAATAACCGGCAGCATCATCTGGTTCATCTCCCTGGGTTTCGGAGCGCGCCTACTGGCCCCCGTCTTCGCCAAACCCCGTGCCTGGCAGGTTCTGGATTCGGTCATTGCCCTCGTAATGACCTCCCTCGCAATCGGTTTGGTCATCAGCTGACCATCGCGCCCCGATGTGCGAGGATCATCTCCGCAGCATGCCGGATTCGTATGAGCGCATAATGTCTGCCCGGGCTGAAGCTGCCTTGCTTCAAATGAGTTGGGGGCCAACGGATGGCTCGTTCGTTGGGAGTCGATATGGCGGATGAGTACTCATCCTCGAGAATCAGGAGAACGACCTGGGGAAAGGTCGCTCGGCGCGAGGATGGCCAACAGCAAGAGGATCATCTTCGAGGAGCCGGGATGGGGGTGATTTGACGGTGCGGTACGAGGACTATTCCTGGAGCACCGGGGAGGGGTTGATGGGGGTTGATGATCCGGCGATCGTGGCGGAGGGGTTTGATCGGGGGGAGAAGTATGCGGGGATTGCGTTGGTGGGGTTGGCGCTGAGTTTCGAAGAGATTGAGCCTATTTCGGGGTTGATTCCTCGTGCGGTTGGGTCGGGGGATACTGAGACCAGGCGGTTGGGGTTTCTGGCGTTGGCGCATACGGTGCGGCTGTTCGGGCGGATGACACCGGAGACGGAGGAGATTCTTCGGTGGCACAGGAAGGATTCTGCTGCGGAGATTGCCGTGGATGATGCCTTGTCATTCATTCCACTCCGCAGTATGCCGATGTGGCTCAGGCGTATCTACGTCTTGCGGACTGTGCGATGGAATCTATTTGGGCGGTGGAGGTTTTGAGGATCAGGTTGCGGGGCGTTCTTGGATTACCCAGGAGTTGCCGTCGGGGTCTTCGAAGAAGATGAAAGAGTTCCAATCCTCGCCGGGGCCTGCTACTTGTTCGCCGTTTTCGAAATGGGTTATGGGGCTTACGGTTACGCCTCGGGTGGTTAGTTCTTTGTGGGCGGTGTTGATGTCGGGGACTACCAGTTGGAGGCCGTGGAGGGAGCCGGGGGTCATAGGGGCGGTGGAGAGGTGGATGGAGCAGGCTGAGCCGGGTGGGGTTAGTTGGACGATCCTGGTGGTTGGGGAGATTTGGATGTCCAGGTCCAGGGTGAAGCCGATCTGGTTGGTGTAGAAGGCTTTTGAGTTGTCCAGGTCGGAGACTGGGACTGGGACTACCTCTAGGTTCCACTGCATCGGGATCACCTCTCGGCTGGGTTAGCGGTGTACCTCGGACATGCGGACGGGGCGGGCTGCGTGGCGGGATTGTTCGCATGCTTCGGCGATGTAGAACGCTTCCAGGGCTTCGGCGGGGGTGCAAGGGCTGGGGCGGGTGCCGGTGGCGACCTCTATGAAGGTGGCCAGTTCTTCGACGTAGGCGGCGTGGAAGCGGTCCATGAAGCCGGGGTAAGCGGGGAGGTGGGAGGCGGGGTAACCGGGTTCCACCGAGTGCAAGGGGGCTCGGTCGTCCAGGCCCACAATGGCATTGGCTTGGGAGCCGAGGACTTCGAGGCGGACGTCGTAGCCTGCGCCGTTGTAGCGGCTCAGGGAAACCGTTGCGAGGGAGCCGTCATCGAGGTGCAGGACTACTGCGGCGGTGTCTACGTCTCCGGAATCGGCGAAGAATTGTTCGCCACGGTTGGCTCCGGTGGCGTAGACCTCGGTGACCTCGCGGCCGGTTACCCAGCGGATTATGTCGAAGTCGTGGACGCCGCAGTCTCGGAAGATGCCGCCGGAGCGGGGGATGTAGTCCGCGGGTGGGGGTGCGGGGTCGAGGGTGGTGGCTCGGAGGGTGTGGATCCAGCCGAGTTCGCCGGACGTCACCGCTTTGCGGGCCGCTCGGTAGCCGGCGTCGAAGCGGCGTTGGAAGCCGATTTGAACTGGAACGGTCGAGGTCGCTACGCGTTCGACCACCGCGAGAGTGCCGAGAATGTCTGCGGCTATGGGCTTTTCGCAGAAGACGGGGATGCCTCGGTCTACTGCGGCGGTGATCAGTTCGGGGTGGGAATCGGTGGCGGTGGTGATGATCAGGCCGGTGAGGTCGGCGGCGAGTAGAGCGTCGATATCGGGGGCGAAATCTATGTCGAGTTTGTTGGCGGTGGTCCGGGCTCGCTGCGCGTCGGCGTCGGCGACGATGACCGAATCTACGCCGGGGAGGGTGGTGAGGGTTTCGGCGTGGGAGCTGCCGATGCGGCCGGTGCCTGCGAGGCCCAGTCTGATCGTGGACATGGTTGCTCCTTCGGAAATGGTTGGGGGACTGGTCAATCGCGAGGGACAGCGGTGGTGGAGCGGACTACCAGGGAGGGTTCGAGGCGTTTACGGACCGGGTCGGTGCGGCCGTCCTGCAGGCGTTCGGTGAGGGCCTGGACGGCCAGGCGGCCGATATTGGTGCGCGGTTGATCGATGGTGGTGAGGGCCAGGTGGCGCAGGGCCGCCAGGGAGGTGTTGTCGTAGCCGACTACCGAAACGTCTTCGGGGACACGCAGTCCCGCTTCGATCAGTGCGGACATCGCGCCGACGGCGTTGAAGTCGTTGCCGCAGACCAAGGCGGTGGGGAAGTTGCTGGGGGAGAACAGGTTCAGCAGACTGCGGACCGCCGCGGCACCGGCTTCGTCGGTGTGTTCGCTCGCGATCACCATGGGTTCGAGGCCGTGGCGGACCATGGCCGCGGTGTAACCCTTGCGACGGGGACCGGCAGCGAAGGCCGCCCCGCCATCCAGGTGCACGATCCGCCGATGTCCAAGTGCGACAAGATGATCCACGGCAAGACCGGCGCCGAGCTCGCCATCGTCATTGACGGTGTCGACCTCCGGCATGGTGGAGCCACGCGAGACCAGCACCACCGGACAACGGTCTGCCGCATCACGAATCGAGGCGGCGGGCAGCACCGGTGAGAGCAGGATGATTCCGCCGGGCCGGAAGGCGAGCAGGCTCGCCAGGGCCGATTGTTCCCGAGCAGCGCTGCGCCGCCCGGTATTCAGGATGAGTTCGAGGCCCGCCTCCTGCGCCGCCTCGTCCATACCCTCCACCACATCGGCGAAGAACGCATTGCGCAGGTCGGACACCATGACCCCGACAATGTTCGAAGTCCGGCTGGCCAGTGAGCGGGCCATGAGATGCGGTTGATACCCCAGATCCTCCGCGGCCTGCAGCACCGCACGCCGGCGATGGTCGCTGACTTTGGGGGAATTGCGCATGACCAGTGAGACCAGTGCGCGGGAAACGCCCGCCCTCGCGGCGACGTCTTCCATGGTCGGTCGGGTCATGGTGCCTGACGGTACCGGCCGGATTCGTCATCGGCAATAGAGCGCTCTAACGACGAGATTCGGACATTTGGACTCATGCACAACGGCCCAGGTGAAAGCTGTATTGCAAGGTCACACACCACTTTTCGACGGCCGCCAAACTCTTGACACGCTTGTGATCGGGGTTACATTGTTGGAGCGCTCCAATAGCGGGAGCGTTTCACACGTTGGCTACGACAGCTCTGGGAAGTGCCGATGACCGAACTGCGTATTGCCGCCGCGCCCATCTCCTGGGGCGTCTGCGAAGTCCCCGGCTGGGGCCATGTCCTGGATGCGGAAACCGTGTTGTCCGCCATGGTGGGCCTCGGAATCACCGCCACCGAATTCGGCCCGCCCGGCTATCTGCCCAGCGCCCCAGGCGAGTTGCGCGCCGAACTCGAGACGCACGGCCTGGCCCCGGTCGGTGGATTCCTCGCCCTCGCACTGCATCGAGAATCGGGCGCCGCGCTGGCCACAGCCCGCGAAACCGCCGCCCTCTTCGCAGCGGCAGGTGCGGAAGTTCTCATCCTGGCCGCCGCCACCGGCGAAGACGGCTACGACACCCGAACCCCGCTCACCGATTACGAGTGGCGCACCCTCATCGACACCACCGCGAGCATTGCCGATATCGCCGCCGAACACGGCCTGCGCGCGACCGTGCACCCGCACGTGGGCACGCATATCGAAACCGAAGCCGAGGTGCACCGGTTCTTGGCCGACTCGAACCTGGATTTATGCCTGGATACCGGCCACCTGGCCATCGGCGGCACCGACCCGGTGGAGCTGGCTCGGCAGTACCCGACTCGCATCGGGCACATCCATCTCAAGGATGTCCGCCTGAGCGTGGCCGACGAAGTACGAAGCGGCCGAATGGAATACAGCCAAGCCGTGCGCCGAGGACTCTATGTGCCACTGGGGGAGGGCGATGTTGATATCGCCGCCCTCGTGCACGCCGTCCGTGCCGCCGGATACACCGGCTGGTACGTCCTCGAACAGGACACCGCCCTGAATCCCGGCGACACCGCCGCCGGCCCGAACCGAGATACCGAAGTAAGTCTGCGACACCTGACCGAAATCGGGGCCGAACCGGCCTCCACCCGGATTTAGTTGGTAAGTGATGACAATGAAGTCCCGACTGGCACACCCGGGGAAGACTCCGGCAGCGCCTCGAGCCGCAGCGGCACGAACAGGCTGGAAACGCTGGCGTCGACTGACGCCCTGGATAGCGGTTGCCGCCGTAGTCGCCGCATGCAGCGGCCCCGGTACCGATCAGACCACGCCGGCCCAGGCTCCCGCCGCCGTCGGCAAGCTGAACAGCGTCGCGGTGGTCACGCACGGCTCACCGGGTGACGCCTTCTGGAATGTGGTCAAGAACGGCGCGGAGGCGGCGGGCGATCAGCTCGGCGTACGCGTGGAGTACAACTCCTCGGGCGATCCGGGGCAGCAGGCCAAGCTAATCGACAATGCGGTCGCACAGGGCGTGGATGGTCTGGTGGTCTCGATGGCAAACCCTGATGCACTGCGTACCTCCATCGAAAAGGCTGTGTCAGCGGGCATTCCGGTGGTCACCATCAACTCCGGCGAGGACAAGAGCGCCGCGTTCGGTGCCATCGGACATGTCGGTCAGAGCGAGCGGCAGGCCGGTGAGGCCGCCGGTAAACGCCTCTCCGATGCCGGAAAGCGCAAGATGCTCTGTGTGATTCACGAGGCGGGCAATATCGGCGCGAATGAGCGCTGCGCCGGTGCCACCCAGGGCTTCGGCACCGCCGTCACCCTGCAGGTCGATATCAACAACCCGACGGACGCCCAGGCCCGCATTCGTGGTGCGCTGGAGGCGGATTCGTCCATCGACGCGGTCCTGACCCTGAACTCGCAGATCGCCGCCCGCGCGGTGGACGCGGTCCGCGAGTCCAAGTCCAAGGCCGCCATTGCCACCTTCGACCTCAATGATGATGTGGTGACCGCGATTCGCGCCGGTTCGCTGCTCTTCGCGGTCGATCAGCAGCAGTACGAGCAGGGCTATCTGCCCGTGGTCATGTTGAAGCTGTACCGGTCCAATCTCAATAGTGTCGGCGGCGGTCATCCGGTGCAGACCGGACCGGCGTTCGTGGACAAGGCCAATGTCGATGTCGTCGCCGGGCTCGTCGCCCAGGGCACGCGGTAACCGGTCGGGAGTGAATGACATGAGTGTTGCCACAACGGCTTCCGGGCCGACCACACGATCCGAGGGGCTGCGCGGCTCCATCCTGCAGCGGCTGGTGGTGCGACCCGAATTGGGTGCGCTCATCGGTGCGCTGGTGGTGTTCCTGTTCTTCTCGATCATTACCGACAAGTTCTTCAGCGCGCTGGGCGTCTCCAACTGGCTGGACGACGCCTCGACGCTGGGCATTATGGCGGTGGCGGTCGCACTGCTGATGATCGGCGGTGAATTCGACCTGTCCGCCGGTGTGATGACCGCGTCCACGGCGCTGGTCACCGCCTTGCTCGCGGTCAATGCGGGCTGGAATGTGTGGCTCGCGCTTGCGGTTTCGCTGGTTTTCGCCCTGGCCGTCGGATTTCTCAATGGCTGGGTCGTCATGCGTACCGGTCTGCCGAGCTTCATTGTTACCCTCGGTACTTTCCTGGCATTGCAGGGCTTGAATCTCGGTGTGACACGGTGGGTTACCGGTACCGTGCAGGTTTCCGGGATTCGCGGTGCGGACGGCTATCAGTCCGCCGGCTGGGTCTTCGCCTCCACCACCGATATCGGCGATGCGCACATTCAAGCCTCGGTGGTCTGGTGGATCGTTCTCACCGCCATTGCCGCAATAGTGTTGATGCGCACCAGGTTCGGCAATTGGATCTTCGCGGTGGGCGGGTCCCTGCCCAGCGCCCGCGCGGTCGGTGTGCCGGCCGCCCGCACCAAGATCATCCTCTTCATGACCACTGCATTCGCCGGTTGGGTAGTGGGCGCGTGCAATCTGCTGCGCTTCTCCAGCGTGCAGGCGAATCAGGGTGTGGGACTGGAGTTTCAGTACATCATCGCCGCGGTGGTCGGTGGCTGCCTGCTCACCGGTGGCTTCGGTTCGGTGGTCGGCGCGGCCCTGGGCGCACTCACCTTCGGTATGGCTCGTCAGGGCATTGTCTTCGCCGGCTGGAACAGCGACTGGTTCATGCTCTTCCTCGGCATCCTGCTGCTCTCGGCCGTACTGGTCAATAACGAGTTCAAGAAGCGAGCGGAAAGGGTACGCCGATGACTTCCCAGGCACCCCTCATCGAAACCGTCGATATCGGAAAGAGTTACGGCGGCGTGGTGGCGCTGCACGATGTGTCCATGGTGGTCAATCCCGGCGAGGTCACCTGCGTGCTCGGTGACAATGGCGCGGGCAAATCCACGCTCATCAAGATCCTGGCGGGCGTGCATCAGCATGACACCGGTGAACTCCGTGTCGATGGCGATGACACCCGATTATCCTCTCCGCGTGCGGCTTTGGACCTCGGCATCGCCACCGTCTACCAGGATCTTGCAGTGGTCCCGCTCATGAGCGTCTGGCGCAATTTCGTCCTCGGCTCCGAGCCGGTGAAACGACTCGGCCCGTTCGAAATGCTGGACCGCCGCCAAGCGTGGGACGTCACCCGGAAAGCTTTGGAGGACATGGGAATCGAGATCCGCGACCTGGAACAGCCGGTCGGCACGCTCTCGGGCGGTCAGCGCCAATGCGTGGCCATTGCCCGCGCCGTGCACTACGGCGCGAAGGTGCTGATTCTCGACGAGCCCACGGCCGCACTGGGTGTGAAGCAGGCGGGCATTGTGCTCCGCTATGTCGTCCAGGCGCGTGACCGTGGTCTGGGCGTCGTGCTCATCACCCACAACCCGCATCACGCGTACCCCGTCGGCGACCGCTTCCTGCTGCTCCAGCGTGGCGGCCAGCTCGGCTCCTACGAGAAGTCCGAGATCGACCTCGCCGAACTCACCAGGCAGATGTCCGGCGGCGCGGAACTCGAAGCCCTGCAACATGAATTGCAGCGAGTGGTGACGCCATGACCGACTTGGAGGTGCTGACCATCGGCCGGGTCGGGGTGGACCTGTACCCGGAGCAGAGCGGGGTGCCGCTGGCGCAGGTGTCGACCTTCGCCAAGTTCCTCGGCGGCACCGCCACCAATGTCGCGGTCGCGGCGGCCCGGCTGGGCCGCCGCACGGCACTGCTCACCAAGGTCGGACCGGACGGCTTCGGCGACTTCGTACGAAACGCGCTGTCGGACTTCGGGGTCGAGAACCGCTATGTCGCCACCGCGCCGAATCTGCAGACACCCGTGGTGTTCTGCGAACTCAATCCACCCGCTGATCCACCACTGCTGTTCTATCGCGCGCCGATCGCCCCGGATCTCACCCTCACCGACGATGAAATCCCGTGGGATGTCGTCGATTCCGTCCCTCTGCTATGGGTGACCGGCACCGGGGTGAGCGCCGAACCCGGCCGCACCACCCAGCGCACCCTGCTGGAGCGTCGCGACCGGCGCGGTCACACCGTCCTGGATCTGGACTACCGCCCCATGTTCTGGCCCGATGTCGAGACCGCCCGTACTGAGATCGGCTGGATGGTCGATCACGTGAATGTGGTGGTGGGCAATAGAACCGAGGTCGAAGTGGCCGTCGGCACCGCCGATCCGGACCGGGCCGCGGACCGTCTACTCGCCCGTGGCGTGCGCCTCGCGGTGATCAAACGCGGCGCGGAGGGCGTACTCGTGGCCACCGAATCCGAACGCTGGACCGTCCCACCCTGTCGCGTCGAGGTGGTGTGCGGTCTCGGCGCGGGTGACGGCTTCGGCGGCGCGCTCATCCACGGCCTGCTCTCGGGCTGGGGTCCACACCGCCTGGGCACCTTCGCCAATGCCGCCGGGGCGCTGGTCGCCTCCCGCCTGGCCTGCGCCGACGCCATGCCGACCGAGGCCGAGATCGAGGAGCTACTGTGCACCTGACCGATGACCGCTGGTACCGCCTGCTGCGGGCGCGAGCCACTGAGCCCGAGGCCATCCAGCGTGCGTACGCCGACCGCGTGCGGCGACCGAACCTGCTGTCGGACAAGGGAACCCTGTTCCTGGTGGCCGCGGATCATCCGGCGCGCGGTGCGCTGGGCGTGGGTAGGGACAGTACCGCCATGGCAGACCGGCGGACCCTGCTGGAGCGGCTCCTCATTGCGCTGGACAATCCCGCGGTGGACGGTGTGCTCGGCTCACCGGACATAGTCGAGGAACTTCTGCTCCTGGATGCCGTGCACGGCAAGATCGTCATCGGTTCCATGAACCGCGGTGGGCTCGCCGGTGCCGATTGGGAGATCGACGACCGCTTCACCGGATACGACGCCGAATCGCTGGTGAAGTACCGCCTCGACGGCGGAAAGATGTTGCTGCGCATGGTGGATTCGGATGCGGGCACGATTCCTACCCTGGAGGCGTGCGCGCGTGCGGTCTCCGAACTCGCCGAGCACGGGTTGATGGCCATGGTGGAGCCGCTGCCGTACGGGCGCGATCACTCCGGTGCGCTGGTCATGCATCGTGATGCCGCCGCACTGCAGCGGGCGATAACGATCGCCTCCGGTCTGGGCGTCACCTCGGCCTACACCTGGTTGAAGATCCCTGCCCCGCAAGAGATCTCGGCTCTCGATGCCACCACACTGCCCGTGCTGGTCCTGGGTGGCGCACCCTCGGGCGACCCGGCGGCGGATCTCGCTTCCTGGGGTGCGGCCCTGACTCACGATGTGGTGCGCGGCCTGGTCGTCGGCCGCAGCCTGCTCTATCCGCCCGATGGTGATGTCGCGGGCGCGGTCGACGCCGCCGCCCGAGTGCTGGCGGCCGCCTCATGAGCAAACTGCACCGGCTGGCCGGAACCCTCAGTGCCGGAAACGATCCGGTGCTACTCACCCCCGACGACGCGGGCTGGACCTACACTGGCCTGCGGGTGCTCCGGCTGGCCGCAGGCGCATCCCGTACGGTGCATACCGGCGATTTCGAAGCCTTCGTCCTACCCCTGTCCGGCTCCTGCACCGTCCGAGTCGACGGCCTCACCTTCGAACTCACCGGCCGCGAAACGGTTTTCACCCGCGTCACCGATTTCGCCTACGTCCCGCGCGATGCCGTCGTGGAGCTGTCCACGGTCGACGGCCTGGAAGTCGCACTCCCCATGGCCCGCTGCACCCGCCGCCTCGCCCCGAAATACGGTCCGGCCGAACAGGTCCCGGTGGAAGTGCGCGGCGCGGGCCCGGCGACCCGCCAGGTGAACAGCTTCGGTGTACCCGGTATCTGGGATCACGCCGACAAACTCAATGCCTGCGAACTCATCACCCCCGACGGCAATTGGTCCTCCTACCCGCCGCACAAGCACGACGAGGCGACCGACTGCGAAGTCATCAACGAGGAGATCTACTACTTCCGCATTGCCGACCGCGACGGAATCACCCCGTCTTCAACGGGTTTCGGCCTGCACCGCACCTACACCGCAGACGGCTCACTCGACGAGAATGTCGCGGTCCGCGACGGTGACGTCTTCCTGGTACCGCACGGGTACCACGGTCCGTGCATGGCCGCGCCGGGCTATCCCATGTACTACCTCAATGTCCTGGCCGGTCCAGCCTCCGAACGGTCCATGTCCTTCTGTGACGACCCCGCCCACGCCTGGGTCCGATCGCATTGGGCCGATGAGCCTTTGGACCCGCGTTGCCCGGTCACCTCGCACGAAGGACGGCTCGCATGAGACTCACGACCGCGCAAGCCCTGGTGGCCTGGCTGGTCGCCCAGCGCTCCGAACTGCTCGACGGCACCGAAGTGCCATTGTTCCCAAGCGTTTTCGCCATCTTCGGGCACGGCAATGTGCTGGGCCTGGGCACCGCACTTCAGGAGCGCCGCGAGGAGATCCCGGTCTGGCGCGGGCATACCGAACAGGGCATGGCCCTGGCGGCCGTAGGACTGGCCAAGGCGACGCAGCGGCGGCAGGTCGGTATCGCCACCTCGTCCATCGGTCCCGGCGCACTCAATATGGTCACCGCGGCCGGTGTGGCGCATGCCAATCGGCTGCCGCTGCTGCTACTCCCCGGTGACACTTTCACCAGTCGCGCACCCGATCCGGTACTGCAGCAGGTCGAACACTACGGCGATCCGACCATTACCGTGAACGATGCCTTCCGCCCGGTGAGCCGCTACTTCGACCGCATCACCCGGCCCGAACAGTTGATCGCCACGCTGCCGCAGGTGGCTCGCGTGCTCACCGATCCAGCCGATGTGGGTCCGGTGACACTCGCTCTGCCACAGGACATTCAGGTCGAGACCTACGATTTTCCGGCCGCGCTCTTCGCGCCCGTCGTGCACCGTATTTCGCGTCCGCGCCCGGATCGGCGCAGCGTCGCCGAGGCAGCGGCCAGACTGCGCACCGCACAACGACCACTGCTGATTCTCGGCGGCGGCGTCCGCTACTCCGGAGCGGGTGCGACGGCTCTGAAATTCGCTGAGCGGCATGGTATTCCGGTGACGGAGACCACCGCCGGACGCACCCTCGCCCCGCACGACCACCCGCTCTACGCCGGGCCCCTGGGCATCACCGGTGCGGCCTCCGCCAATACCCTTGCCGCCGCGGCCGATGTCGTCCTCGCCGTCGGCACCCGCCTGCAGGACTTCACCACCGCTTCTTGGACCGTCTTCGCCGACGATGTCCGCCTGATCCACATCAATGCGGCCCGCTTCGATGCCGTCAAACACGGTGCGCTCGCGGTGGTCGGGGACGCCGATGCGGCCCTGACCGACCTCGCCCCGGAAATAGGGGAGTGGCAGGCGGATTCGGCCTGGACCCGTCGCGCGACAACGGTCCGTGGCGACTGGGACGCCCACATCGACAAACTCCGCGCACCGAGCCTCGGCGTACCCACCTATGCCCAGATCGTCGGCATGGTCAATGACCTCAGCGGTCCGAACGACTACGTCATGACCGCTTCCGGCGGCCTGCCCGGCGAACTCATCGGCGGGTGGCGCGCCACCGGCGGTGCACCCACCATGGATGTCGAATACGGCTTCTCCTGTATGGGATACGAGCTCTCCGGCGCCTGGGGCGCGGCCATTGCCCACCGTGGCTTGGTCACCACCCTGCTCGGCGACGGCTCCTATCTGATGCTCAACTCCGAGCTCTTCTCCGCCGCCTTCGCGGGCCACCCCCTGGTCGCGGTGGTCTGCGATAACGACGGCTACGCGGTCATCGCGCGTCTGCAGGAAGGTCAGGGTGCGCAGCCCTTCAACAACTTGTACGCCGATTGTCGCAGCAATCACGATATGCCGCCGCGCGTCGATTTCGCCGCGCATGCCCGCTCGCTCGGCTGTGCGGTGTTCACCGCCGGCGAACCCGCGGAATTCCGTGACACCTATGCGCGCGCCCGCGCCACCGCGGTCGCCGAACAGCGCCCAGCCGTGATCGTGGTGCACACTCAGCCCTGCTCCTGGACCGAATCCGGTGCCTGGTGGGAAGTGGGTGTGCCACAACACCTCTCGGGTCGCACCGGCTACGACCAGGAGAAACCGCGACAACTCCGCTACACCCGTGCGGATTGATCGCGACCCGCGCGGAGCGCACTCGGGGAATCCGGGCATACCGGGACTCGGGTGACCCGCGCGGGCAATCTATGGCAGACTCGGCGCAAACGCGCAGGGCGGTCGGCAAGGAGATCGCGCGCGCCACGGTGATGCGGGAGTTTGAAGGTCGCAATGGATCTCAGCGCCATTGAGCGCCAGGTGGCTACGGATAGAGCGGCCGCCCGGGACCGTTCGCCCGAAGCCGAGTTGGCCCTCGCCACCACCCTGTGTGAATTCGCCCGCGGTCTGATCGCCACCAAAAACGATCCCGCAGAGCGTGATCGGTCGGCCTCGGCCCTCGAGCCCGCGCAGGAAGCGGTACTGCTGCGGCTGCGCTGGCTCACCGCCGGGCATGTGAACGCGATCTTCGCGGGCGAGGTGCAGGACGCACTGCGGCTGTTCGAAGAGGCCGCGCGCACCATCGGCCATCGCGAACTGGCCACCTCGACCATTCGCAATGCTTGCAACGCCTATCGCCAGGTGGCGCACAACTATCCGAATGCCGCCGCCGTCTGCGCGGACGCGCTCGCCAAATGCGGTGTGTGGCTGCTGCGCCTGGACCCGAATGCCGCGGTCGCGGCCAGCCTGGACGCGGTCACCATTCGCGCCCGGCTCTTCGCCGCCGATCCGGATCAGGCCGCGCGCTATCTCTCCAGCCTGAATACGCTGCTGCGCACGCTCATGGTCGGCCGGCAGCGCAAACCGGCGATCGCCATGTACCGCGAACGCTATGCCGCGGTCACCACACCGGCCATGGCGCAGCGACTGCGTGGGATCAAGGTCGAGGACATCGGCTTCACCAGCAAGACCGTCACCGCGCTGCGCAAACTCGAATGTGCCACCCTCGAGCGCATCGGATACCTGACCCAGCAGCAGATCCTGTACCAGACCTCCGGTGACTTGGCGACCATCGAAGAAGTGAACTGGCAGCTCGCGCTGATCGGCTTGAAGCCGCTCGCCGCCGGAGCCATGCCGGATCAGCCTTCCAAGCCCATGGAGATCAGCACCTCCTTCGGTGCGCTCGGGGTGCGCTGCTCTTCGCGCAATGCCGTCACCCTGGTTCGGGCCGCCCTGATGGCCGCCTATGTGGCCGACGGTGCGGAGGTCGTACCCAGCACCGCCTACCAGGGCGTCGCCGAAAAGCATTGGAGCACACCGGAGCCCGAGGCCAATCGGGTCGAACGCCTCGGCGAGGATGTCGTCCTCATCGAAAAGGTCTCCGAGCATTGGGTTTCGGTGAAGAGCCTGAACTGGGAAATCGCCCCGGTCGGCAAACATCCACTCGCCCTGCGGCTTTCGCAGGAATGGCCGGTGGTCAGCGTCGCCACTACCGAGAACATGTCCTACGAATTGTGCTGGTATGAAGGCGGTTCCGCCATCCAGTACGCCGCGCTCGGACTCCCGGCGGGACAAATCCCGCTCGAAAAACCCCTCGCGCCATTGGATTTCAAAGCGCTCGCCGAATATGGCGCGGACTATGCCTCGGAAACGCAGGTGCGGTCGGCTTTCGGAAACACCACAATGTTCACCAAACTAACGAGTTTGCCCGGTAGTGGTATCCGCCAGGCGGCCGAGGCGGGGCCACTGGCCGAGCACGGTTCGAACATTCTCTACTTCGGTGCCGGAGCCGATTAGAACTTATATCGGTAACAGTGATGCCGATCACTTCCGACCGTTACCCTGTGATCACTGCGGCAGCTCGTGGCGCATCACAAAGGGTCCTCCGGTCACACGAAATGCCGTGGTCAGAAAGGCATCTCGATCATGAGTTCCACTCCGACCGCCATCCCGCCCGCACCCGGTCCGGTAGCGCCGACGCTGCTCACCGGGTTGTGGCAACGCAAGATTCCGCACTATCCGGACAACCGGTCGCGGGCCTGGTATCTCTTCCTGGTGGTGATCGTTTCGGTCGCCCTCTACTACCAGCTGTTCATCTCCGGAGCGGTGGGCAATGAGCTCATCGCCTACTTCCATCTGTCGTTCCGGTATTTCGTCGGAATCTTCATCGCGGGCGCGGCATTCGGTGCGGCCGCCTCGGTGGTCGCCGGCCTGTTGGACCGTTGGGGGCGAGCCAATATCGTCGCCTATGGCACCGTCATCTGCTCGGTGCTCACCCTGGTCGCGGTACCCGCCACCACCACCAAAGAGGCGTACCTGATCGTCTACTGCGTGATCGGCATCGTGGAGGGCGCGGTCCTGGTGGCCACCCCGGCACTGGTGCGCGACTTCTCACCGCAGTTGGGGCGCGCCTCGGCCATGGGCTTCTGGACGCTCGGGCCGGTGCTCGGCGCTCTGGTGACCACGGAGATCTCCACTCAGACGCTGTCGGCGCATCCGGACTGGCAGTTCCATTACCGGCTCTGCGGTGCGATCTGCGTGGTCATCTCGATCCTCGGTGTCGTCGGGCTGCGTGAGCTCAGCCCGGCGCTGCGCGACCAGATCATGGTGTCCATACGTGACAAGGCGCTCATCGAGGCGCGTGCCCGCGGTATGGATGTGGAGGAAGTGGAGCGCAATCAGTGGAAAGATATGCTGCGCTTCAACATTATCGGTTCCGCCTTCGCGATCTCGATCTTCCTGGCCTTCTTCTACACCATTGTGTCGTTTCTGCCGGTGTACATGGCGACCAACTTCGGATTCACCGCACAGCAGGCCAATGCCATGGGCAACTGGTATTGGATCGCCAATGCGCTATCGCTGGTGCTGACCGGGATAGTCTCGGACTACCTGAAGGTCCGAAAACCGTTCATGCTTTTCGGCGCGATCATCAGCATCGTCGGCGTATTCGTATTCCTCGGTTACACCGATAAACCCGGTACCGACTACTACACCTTCGCCCTGGTGCTGAGCCTGATCGCGGTCGGCAGCGGTATCTGCTACGCCACCTGGATGGCCTGCTACACCGAGACCGTGGAGAACCGGAATCCGGCGGCCACCGTCGAGGGGCTCGCGGTCTGGGGTGGAATTCTGCGCACCGTGGTCACCTTCGTACTGCTCGGGCTGCTCTTCGTGGTGACGGCGGCGGGGACCCTGGTGAATTACGGTCCACGGCTGCAAGAGATCTCGGCCAAATACCATAATGAGCTGGCCACCATTCAGAAGGTCGGCGCGGATACCATGGGCACGCTGGGAGCCAATCCGAACGATACGGCCGCCCAGGTGACGGCGCTGGTGAAACTCACGGGCGCCTCGCCCGCGGATGTGCGGACCACGCTGGCCCTCAATGCGAAGTATCCGCAGGAGTTGGCGACACTGCAGGCGATCGATACCGCGGTGCTGACCAAGTTGGTGTTGAATCCGGCCGATCAGGCGTCCGCGGCTACCGCGGTGGGTCAGGTCGCGCAGAAGTTCGGCATTCCGCCGGATCAGGCCATCGCCAGGATTCAAGCGGCGCAGCAGGTTCCGGTCAACGAGCTGGCCGTCGCCTCGCAGGTGGGTCCGCAATTGACCGCGGCCAGTAAAGATCTCAAGGCGGTCGGCAATATCCCGACCGATGATCAGAAATTCCTGGCCGATCACGCCACCGAGGCGCAGCAGGCCGCCCTCGATTCGCCCAAGCAGTGGCGGACCTGGTGGTGGATCTGCCTGGTCGCGCAGATCGCGTTCGTGCCGTTCGTCTTCTTCATGTCGGGGTTCTGGAGCCCGAAGAAGGCAGCGGAGGCCGCGGCCGAGCACGATCTGGCCGTGGAACGCGAGTTGGCGGCACTGTCCTAGTACAGTTAGTGAAGTGCATTCGAACTCCGTGGCCGCCACCTTCGACCTGCTCGGCGACCGCCTGACGCTAACCATCCTGCGTCTGGCCTTCGTCGAGCACGCCCGGCGGTTCAATCAGTGGAGTGAGAAGACCGGGGCGCCGCCCGCCGTGCTCACCGCACGGCTGGCGGCGCTCGTCGATGCCGGGGTGCTCGAGCGTGATCGGGGTGAATACCGGCTCACCGCACTGGGATTGGGCACCTGGGAGATTCTGGTGTGTGTCTGGTCCTGGCAACGGGAGTGGACAGCGGAATCGCGCCTGCTGCCCGAGTTCGTGCACGCCGAGTGCGGGCACCGCGGGCCGCCGGTGCTGATGTGCCGGGGGTGCGGGCGCACCGTGACACCGCATGCGACCGATGTGGAGTTGGACCGGGATGCGCTGTGGCACATCACCTCCGGCCGCCGGCGCTCGGGGCGAACCGCCACACTCGCTGAGGTCGATGCGCGCTTCGACGAAATCATGGAGGCCATCGGCGATCGCTGGAGTGCCGCGGTCACCGGGCTGGCGCTGGCGGGCGTCCGCCGGTTCTCGGAATTCCGTGCGGCACTGCATATGTCGCCCACCACGCTCACGGAGCGCCTGACCCGGCTGGTCGAGGCGGGCATACTGCACCGCCCCGAAGCCGATGCGCGCGATTATCGGCTGACCCCGCGTGGGCGAGCCCTGTTCGGGGTCTTCGCCTTTCTGCTCGCCTGGGCCGATCACGCGCATCCGCAGTCGCCGGAGCCCGGTCTGCGGATTCAGCATCGGGAGTGTGGGGCGGTATTGATTCCGGCCCTGCGCTGCCGGGGTTGCGAGGTCGAACTGGGCCGGACGGACGTGCGGTTCGAGTCTTGACAGCTATCGATGAGACGCGTATCACTTCATTAACTGTAGTGAACGAAGTCGGGCTTTCGTGGTCCGGTCGCTGGAGGCGTAGCCATGCCGCTCAATGAAGAACTCATCGCACCCGCTGCTGAGGCCCTGACCAATCCGTATCTGGAGGGTCCGTACGCGCCGCAGGCCGACGAGATCACCGCCACCGACCTCACGGTCCTGTACGGCGAACTGCCCGCGGACCTCGACGGGGTGTACGTCCGCAATGGACCCAATCCGCAGTTCGCGCCGATGGGCCGGTACCACTGGTTCGACGGTGACGGCATGCTGCACGCGGTGCACTTCGAGAACGGCCGGGCCACCTACCGCAATCGGTACATTCGCACCGCCGAGTTCGAGGCCGAGCGGTCCGCCGGAACCGCCCTGTGGCGCGGCGTTATCGAGCCCTGGGACGGTAATCCCGCCGGTGATCGCCGCGAACGCAACTCCGCCAATACCGATGTCATCTACCACCATGGCAATCTGCTCGCCCTCTGGTATCGGGCGGGGAAGCCGTACGGTATCGACCCGGTGAGCCTCGAGACCCGTGGCGTCGACGACTTCAATGGCACACTGCCGGGCGAGGTTTCGGCGCATGCCAAGGTCGATGAGCGCACCGAGGAACTGCTCTTCTTCGACTACGGCATCAACGCGCCCTATCTGCGTTACGGGGTCGCCGACACGAGCGGCAAGGTCACCCATTTCACCGGGCTGGAGCTGCCCGGCCCGCGGCTGCCGCACGATATGGCGATTACCGATAACTACTCCATTCTCATGGATCTGCCGCTCTACAACGATCCCCGCGCGGCCGCGGCGGGCCGATTCAAGATCTTCTTCGACCGCACTCTGCCCAGTCGATTCGCGGTGCTGCCGCGTTATGGCGTTGGGGCGGAAGCGAAGTGGTTCGAGGCCGATCCGGGGTACATCTACCACACCGTCAACTCGTGGGAGGAAGGCGATGAGATCGTGCTGATCGTCTGCCGCGTCACCGAACCCAGTCCGGTGTCCGACCGCGCCCACCCGCTCGCGCAGTTGCTCGCTTATCTGCGCCCCGAGGCGAAACTGCACAAGTATCGATTCAACCTGCGTACCGGGGTCACCATGGAGACGCCCATGGACGATGTGAACACCGAATTCCCGGCGATCGACCAGGGCATTACCGGTCAGCGCGGCCGCTACTCCTACCAGATGCGGCTGTCGGTGGATCGCACCATGATCTTCGACGCCGTCATCAAATACGACTTGCTCACCGGCACAAAGGAAACCGCGCCTTTCGGTGACGGCATGTTCGGCAGTGAACTCACCGTGGTCCCGCGGCCCGGTGGGACCGGCGAAGATGACGCCTATCTGACCATGTTCGCCCACAATAATCACACCGGGCTCGCCGAAGTGTGGATCTATCACGCCGCCGACCTCACCAAGGGGCCGATCTGCCGGCTCGGCCTGCCCACGCGCGTTCCGCTCGGCTTTCACGCCACCTGGGTCAGTGGTGACCGCATGCGTGCGGCTTCCCAGCCGGTCGCCTGAAAGGGATTGCGCGCGTGTCTAATCCCCGCCTGAGCGTGAGCCTGCCCTACTGGCAGGATCGCGATCCGCTCGATGCCCTTCTGGTCGCCGAAGCGGCCGACAAGCTCGGCTATGACCGCCTCTGGCTCGGCGAAATGGCGACCTTCGACGCCTTCGCCCTGGCCACAGCGGTCGGCCAAGCGCCGGGCACGATTCCGCTCTGCATCGGCCCGCTGGCGGTGGCGGTGCGCACCCCGGCGAATATCGCCATGGGTGTGGCCAGCGTCGCCGCGCTCACCGGCCGGCCGGTGAGCGTTGCCCTCGGTACCTCCAGCACTGTGGTCGTGAACAATTGGCACGGCCGCGAAAGGCGCAGCACCGCAATTCATCTGGAGGAGTCCGCCCGGATCGTTCGGCAACTCCTCGATGGCGAGAAGGCCGAATTCGATGGCACAGTCGAACGCATCACCGGCTACCGATTGCGACTTCCCGCGCCGGGGCGCAGTTCCGAGCGGATCGTGCCCAGCCGATCAACCCTCGAAGCCACCGAACATCCAATGCGCACTGAGTCTTCAGGGGATGTGGGCGGCAGGATGATCAAGCCCGCCTTCAGACCTCGTGACTCGGCCCGCATGGCGGCCCGCGCCGATTGCGAAACAGTAATGGTGAATTCCGGACTCGTGCGGGCGCCGCTGCGGACTGCGGGTGGTTCCTCCGAGCCGCCTGTCGAACCCCGCGCGGCCACAGTGTCTTCCGGCGCCGCACAGGTCGCAGCGCCTAGTTATACGCGTGCTGTCCCTGATCAGCTTGAATTCGACACGGCCGCTGCAGGTTTCGAATTGGTCGTGGCAGCCTTCGGGGAGCGGGCATTGGCGGCAGCCGCGCGCACGGCCGATCGGGTGGTGCTGAATCTGGTGACGCCTGCCCAGGTGGCTCGATGTGTCACCGCAGTGCGCCGATATGCGGCCGCGGCGAACCGTCCCGCGCCCGCCGTATCGGTCTGGGTGACCGCGGCGGCCGACCCTACCCCTGAAATGCTGCTCACCCTGCGGCGCGGGATGGTCGGATATTTGCGTGCACCCGGATACGACGCCATGTTCGCCGAGGCGGGCTTCGGCGATGCGGTGCGGTTGGCGTACAGCGGTGCCCATCCTCGCGATGTGCTGGCCGCTGTCTCCGACGAATTGCCCGCAGCGGTTGGCATGTTCGGTGACGCCGCCACCTTGGCGGATCGGCTCGCCGCTTATCGCGTGGCAGGGGCTGACGAAGTGGTCATCGTCCCGGTGACCGCAGCCGCGGACCCCGCGGGGCTCCAAACCCTCGAAACGATCGCGAGGATAGGCCGTGAGTGAGATGAATATCGACGACGCCGTGCAGACATGCGGCTGCGCAGCGCCCACGGCGCGAGTGATTGCGAGGGTCTGTCGTGGATGACGCGCTTGTGTACGACGCCGTGCGGTTGCCTCGGGGACGGGTGCGGCGCAGTGGTGGCACTTTGGCGGAGTTGCCGTCGTATGAGCTTTTCGGGCAGTTGCTTTCGGCGCTGTCGGGGCGGGGGTGTCCGGCGGAGGCCGTGGACGATGTGCTGGTCGGGGTGAGTACCGCCGTGGGGGAGCAGGGCGGGGATATTGCCCGGGCCGCCGCATTGTGGGCGGGGTGGCCGGATTCCGTTCCGGGGGGAGTGGTTTCGCGGTTGTGCTGTTCGGGGTTGGACGCCGTGGAGAGCGGGGCGGCGCGGATTGCCGCAGGTTATGCCGACATTATTGTCGCCGGTGGGGTGGAGTCGATGTCACGGGTGCCGATGCTTTCGGATCGGCCTGCTATCGCTCTGGACAATGATCTGGGGGAGCGGACCGGGTTCGTCACCATCGGTGTATCGGCGGATCTCACCGCAGCCGCTCATGGGATCGCACGACCCGAGTTGGATGCCTACGCCGTGCAATCGCATCGGAGGGCCGCTGCCGCAAAGGTTTCGGGGTCGGTGATTCCGGCCCGCAAGGGTGGCACGGTACTGCTCGCGGCCGATGAAGGGGCTCGGCCGGATGCTTCCCTCGAAGCGTTTGCCGAGCTTCCGGCGCTCTTCGGGGCAGACCTGTCGTGGGAGCGGGTGGCACGGCGGCTACCGGAGGCCCCACGTCCAGCGGAGGGGCTACACACACTCGCCACCGCGCCGCAGCTCGCCGATGGTGCGTCGGCGATACTCCTCGGTGGTACGGGCGCGGCGCGCACGTTGGGGCGAAAACCATTGGCCGCCATAGTGGGTACTGCCCAGGCCGCCGTTCGTTCGCCGCTGCTCACTGCTCCGGTGACGGCTGCCCGTACCGCCCTGCGTCGCGCCGGAATCACCGCTGCCGACCTCGATGTGGTCGAGGTGAACGAATCCTTCGCTGTCACACCGCTATTGCTGATCCGCGAACTCGGGTTGGACCCGGCGCGCGTCAACCCCTCGGGCGGCGCGGTTGCCGTGGGACATCCGCTGGGAGCCACCGGCGGCATCCTCATCGCCCAGGCCCTCGATGCACTGGCCCGGTTCGACGGTGAGCATGCGCTGGTGACCATTCCCGCGGCGCTCGGCCTGGGGTCCGCTCTCGTGCTGCGCCGCCTGTCATGAGCAAGAACGCTGTCATGCGCAAGAACTACGAGTCCTAGGGATATTTATGGCCGAATCACCCGCTCCCGCACCACTTTCCAGTGCCCGCCGGGACATCACGACACGGCATCCGGTGCGCCCCTGCCATCCCGAGGACACCGTGCGCGAGTACCTCGACCGCGGCTGGTGGGAGAACGAGACCATCCCTGCCCTTTTTCGCCGCCGCGTCGTGGAGGCGCCCGACGCGCCCGCTCTCAGCGATCCCGCGAACCTGGCGGTGCTGACCGGCGCGAAACCCCGCACCCTCACCTGGCAGAGTCTCGACGATCACGTAATCGATATCGCCGCAGTGCTTTTTGCGCAGGGCATTCGTCAGGGCGACACGGTGGCGGTGCTGCTGCCGAACACGATCGCGCTCACCGCGACCTATCTGGCGCTGTGGCGGTTGGGGGCGGTCGCGACACCCATGCCCGCCTCCTATCGGCGGCACGAGATCTCCGGAATCATCGCCGCCACCAAGGCGGACGCGATCATTACCGTCGGCATGCTTGCTGAGCGTGCGCTCGCGCAGGAAGCCCTGTCTGTGGCGGACGGCCATATTACCGTCTTCGCGTTCGGCCCGGATATCCCGGATAAAGCTGTCGCACTGGGTGATCCGGCCGATTCCCAGGCTCGCGGCCACGTGCGCGATTACGAACTTGCCTTGCGAGTGACCGTCAACGATCGCATCACCGTCTGCTGGACCAGTGGTACCGAAGCCGCGCCGAAGGGCATTCCGCGTTGCCACGGCGATTGGCTGGCTGTAGCGCGTGGTGTTCAGGACGGCTTGGGAATCACCCCGGAGTCGGTGGTGCTCAACCCATTTCCCATGGTGAACATGGCCGGATTCGCGGCCGCGTTCCTGCCCTGGCTGCTCGCGGGCGGCCATCTCATCCAGCATCATCCGCTGGATCTGCCGGTGTTCTTCCGTCAGATCGCCGAACACCGTGTGACGCACACCAGTATGCCGCCAGCACTATTGACCATGCTGCTGCAGAACGAATCCCTGCGCGCACAAGCGGACCTGTCCTCCCTGCGCACCGTCGGTTCCGGTGGGGCACCCCTGCCGCCGCCCGTCGTGCGCCGCTGGCAGGAGGAGTTGGGCATTCACGTACTCAACTTCTTCGGCTCCAATGAGGGGGTGAGCCTGCTCGGCGCCCCCGCCGACATCCCCGATCCGACTGTGCGAGCACAACATTTACCGCATTACGGTGCACCCGGCGTGGAATGGTCCACCCGCCTGGCGGCATGTACCGCGGTGAAGCTCGTCGATGTCGTCACCGGGAAGACCGTGACAGAACTCGGTGGCAGAGGCGAACTGCGCCTGCGTGGTCCGGCGGTATTCGGCGGGTACCTCCCGGGCACCGCCACCACCGAACCCTTCGACGAGGAGGGATACCTGTGCAGCGGAGACGTTTTCGAACTCTGTGGCGAGGACGGGCGTTACCTGCGTTTCGTGGATCGCGTGAAGGAGATCATCATTCGCGGCGGCATGAATATCGCGCCCGCCGAGATCGAGGGCCTGCTCTCGGATCTTCCGGCCGTCGCCGACGTGGCGGTCGTCGGCTACCCGGACGAGATACTCGGCGAAAAGTGTTGCGCCTTCATAGTTCCCACGCCGGGAGCGACGGTAACCCTGGGCGACCTGGTCGAACATCTGAGGGCCCGTGAAGTCGCCTCCTTCAAACTGCCCGAGCGCCTGGAGATCGTGGAATCCCTGCCCCGCAACCCGGTAGGTAAACTCCTGCGCCGGGAACTCCGCGCCCAACTCTGAACCGCCACAACGTAATCAGGAGTCCCAGTGTCCGTCCATATTCTCGGCGGCAGCCAAACCGATTTCGCCGTCAACTGGCATCGCGCCGGCCTCGGTTTCGACGCGCTCATCCAATCGGTAACCGAACAGACCCTGGCGGCGGCGGGTATCGATCCCGCCGATATCGGAGTAATCCACGTAGGCAACGCCTTCGGGCAACTCTTCACCGGCCAGGGCCATCTCGGTGGCATGCCCGCCACCGTCCTCCCCGAGCTATGCGGCATCCCCGCCGGCCGCCACGAAGCCGCCTGCGCCTCCGGCAGTATGGCAATCCTGGCCGCCATGGCCGACCTGGAATCCGGGCGCTACGACTGCGCACTGGTGATCGGCGCCGAACTGGAGAAGACCGTCCCGGGCAACCAAGCAGCCGCCTACATGGGAGCCGCCGCCTGGGCAGGCCACGAAGCCCAGGACACAGACCTGGTGTGGCCCACCATGTTCGCTGCCATCGCCGACGAATACGACCGCCGCTACGGCCTCGACCCCGCCCACCTGCACGCCATCAGCGAACTTAACATCACCAACGCCCGCCTGAACCCTCTCGCGCAGACCCGCGAATGGTCCTACACCCCAGCGAGTTTCACCGCCGACGACACCGCCAACCCGCATGTAGCAGGACCACTGCGCCGCCAGGACTGCAGCCAAATGACCGACGGAGCGGCGGCCGTGGTCATGGTTTCGGATCGATTCCTGGAGCAGCACAGGGACTCTCGTGCCATCCGACATGCGGTCATCACCGGGTGGGGGCACCGGACAGCAGGGCTTCCCCTCGCGCAGAAGCTCGTCGCGTCGGCCGCCGAGCCGTATGTGTTCCCGCATGTGCGGTGGACAATGCAGGATGCGCTGAAACGGGCAGGGCTGACCGATATCACCGAGGTTGACGCGGTGGAGGTGCATGACTGTTTCTCCATGTCGGAGTACATGGCCATCGATCACCTGGGTATCACTGCGCCAGGGGAGAGCTGGAAAGCGATCGAATCCGGTGAGATCAGTCGATCAGGAAGCCTGCCGGTCAACCCGGGAGGCGGCCTGATCGGTATCGGTCATCCAGTTGGTGCCACCGGGACCCGCATGCTTCTGGATGCCTATAAGCAAGTCACCGATCAGGCTGGTGCGTACCAGGTGGAAGGTGCGCGCCGGATCGCGACTCTGAATATCGGTGGCAGTACTACAACCTCAGCTGGCTTCGTTGTAGAAGCGTGGGGTGTTTAGCGCTCATCGGTCGCGGGAGAGTATTCATCCCCGCGTGCACGCGAAAAAGAAGAGGTGTGGGAACCCCGCCTGCCGTACCGGCTTTCGCTCCCCCTGCGGGGGAGCTGACACTCCCTGACGGGGGGCCTGGTTGTGGTTACGTTCAAAAACAAAACCCGAAAAGACAAGAACCCGAAAAGACAAGAACGCCTGGACAAGAAGGGCCTAAGGCCCAAAAGACACAGAACCGCACGTCCCGGTTGGCATCGGACAGCACGTCTGGGGATTGAACAACCCTGACAAGAGCTGTTCGAACCACATGCGCGCTGTCCCGCCGCAGAAACACCCACCCGAAGCCGACAATCGGGACACCGGGAAGGGTCTCGAGGACACGGCGCACACCCTCATCGAGCCATCACACCCCGTCTCGTACCCGCACACCCCTTGTAGAGCCTGTTGCCGAATTGCCGGGGGCTCAGGTCGAGTGGTCGGGCTCGGGTGTGTGTTGGGCTGGCCGGTTCCGCCCGGAGGGCGGGTCAGGCTGTGGCGGGGACGGTCTGGGTGCTGTTGTGGGTGAGGTAACGCAAGATGTTGGTTGCGGTGGCGGCGAGTTTGAGCTCGGCGGCGCAGGCCTTCAGGCCGCGGCGGGAGAATCGGGACAATCCGCGACGGTCCTTGATATGGCCGTTGACGGGTTCGACGATCGCGCCTCTCCGGCGGTAAATCGCTTGTCCGGCAGGTGTTTTCAGTCGTTCTGCCATGGTCGTGAATACTGGTTTGGTGTAGGTGCATGGGCCGTTGCCGGGGTTGTCGCTGCGTTGGTGACGGTCCTTGACCACCGCGATCAACCGGTCTGGTCCCGGGGTAGTTTCCGGGTCGATGTTGGCGGCCGAGCAGTAGCCGTTGTCGGCGGTGGCGATCCCGGTCGTGCGTGGATGACCGGCGGCAGCGAGGGTGTCGAGTTCGGTAGTGCAGGCGTTGATCATCGGGGCGAACTGGTGGGTGTCGGCGGGTTCGTCGGTGAGTTCACAGGCGATAATCACATGGTCTTCGGAGACGAAGAGCTGAGCGTTGTATCCCTGGATGAATCCCTTGCGGGTCTTCATGATTCGCGATTCGACATCGGTGAGATTGCGTTTCTTCACCGGTTCCTTGGCGAGCTTGGCTGCCATCGCCGCCTTCGCTGTTTCCAATCTGGTAGCGAAGACCTGAATTTGCTTGTTGTCCCGCGGCGCCGACCGCGGGCGGCCCGACAGCTTGCCGCCCTCGGCCAGCAGGGCCTGCTCGGCCTTCCACCCCGTGGTGAGCTTCTCATGGAGCTGGTCGTAGGCGCGTTGCGCGGCATCCAGACGCCGCTGCGAATACCGCATCTCCTTCGACGGCCTCTCGGCGCGTTCGGCCTCGATCGAGGCCAGCGCCTCACGGATCGTTTCCCGCCGCCGCGCACCACGCATCGACTCCGGAGTCCGATCACCGTCACCGTCAGCGGCGCGGTCTTCGGCTTCATCGGTGGCTTTGGCCTCGGCGACGATGTCACCCGCCGCCTGCTCAGCCATCCTTCGCAACGTGGCCTCGGTCCGGTTGGCGGCCATGCTCGCGTTCGCCGCGATCTTCGTGCCATCGAGGGCGACCACGCCGACCTTCACCATCCCCGCCCGCGCACACAACCCCAGCACCCGGGAAAACAATGCAGTGAAGGCCTCCTCATACTCGGCGCGGAACCGGGCGATCACCGTGTGATCAGGAATATCGTTGGCGCACACGACCCGATAGGCGATATCGGTGCGGCAGGCCTTCTCGATCGCCCGCGAGGACCGCAACCCGACACAGTAGGCATACAACAACAACGTCACCAGCATGTCAGGGTCATAACCACGCTGCCCCGCAACAGAATTCACTGTCCGCCGCCGGGAAGAACGACGATGGAACTCCGAAGTATCCAACTCCGCCACGATATCGAGCAACTGCCACACCAGATGATCGGCCTCCAGCCACTCCCGCATATCCGGAGCCAACAGGAACTGCTGATCACGCACCACCGGCCGATACGACTTCGCCACCACCCCAGCCTCCTCGAGACCGGCCACCAAAGTCAACGGCACAGCCCTGATTCGGCAACAGGCTCTACAAGGGGTGTGCTCGTTAGACACGGGGTGTGATGGCCTCGGGGGTGGGCGGTTTGGGGGTTTTGGTCTTTGGGGTTTTGTCTTTGCTCGAGATCGGGACCACGGCCTGCCAGCGAGGCTGGTAGG
>NZ_WJIC01000018.1 GCF_009649815.1 Nocardia sp. SYP-A9097 | reverse complement strand
AATCGGCGATACTGGCACACGAACTCCTGGTAGATCAGCGTCTTGGTAAACACTGAATTACCAGGAGTTCACTCAAATCTCGAGCCTCACACCGACGCCCTCACCGAGTTCTCAGACGCTCTCTTAGGCGCTAGCCATTGCCTTTTCGGCTTTGGCGGCTTCGCGGGCGAGCATGCGGTCGCGCTGTTCCTCGAACTTCTCGACGTCTTTGCCGAGCCGCTCCAGGAAGAGTCCGAGCCGTTCGCGGGTCTCCTCACCACGGGTGGTGAAGTCGTCGCGCTCGAAGATCCGCCACTTCTTCAGAACCGGGTTGACCACCTCTTCGAGGTGCTGGCGCAGGTCGTAGATGCCGTGCTTGGCCATCAGTACGCCGTTGCGGCGGAAGTTGGGCATACCGGCGCCGGGCATCTGGAAGTTCTCCAGGATGAGGGTGATGGCGTCGAGGGTCTGATCGGGTGAAAGGTCAAGTGCCGCACTGCACATGTTGCGGTAGAAGATCATGTGCAGGTTCTCGTCGGCGGCGATGCGCTGCAGCATGCGGTCGGCGATGGGGTCGTCGCAGACGCGTCCGGTGTTGCGGTGTGAGACGCGGGTGGCGAGTTCCTGGAAGGTGACGTAGGCGACCGAGTAGAGGAAGCCGGCGTCGGTCTGGCTGACCTGCGCGGGGGAGGCGAAGCCGTTGGTCATGTGGATCATGCGGGCTTCTTCGAGGGCGACGGGGTCGACGGCCCGGGTGGTGATGAGGTAGTCGCGCATGGCGATGCCGTGCCGGTTCTCCTCGGCGGTCCAGCGGCCGACCCAGGTGCCCCAGGCGCCGTCCTGGGAGAAGTTCTCGGCGATTTCACGGTGGTATGAGGGGAGGTTGTCCTCGGTGAGCAGGTTGGTGACCATGGCTGCCTTGGCGAGTTCGCTCAGCCGTGACTGCGACGGATCCCAGTCCTCGCCGCCCATGGCGGCGAAGTTGCGGCCTTCGTCCCACGGCACGTAGTCGTGCGGATGCCATTCCTTGGCCAGGGAGAGGTGCCTATCTACGTTCTCCGCGGCAACCGGCTCCAACTCTGTGAGTAGCTCGAGTTGAGTCAGATCCTTTGCCATGCATATGCCCTTCGTATCGTGCGATCAAGCTGTTGTACCCTCGCCGGCCTGCCGCCGCGGCCCATACCTTACGGCACCGTATGGTGATGTGAAACTCATACGGTTGCCATTGCGGAGCTAGTGAGGGATGTCATAAGAGAAGCGGCTCACGGCGCCCTGTGTATCGCCATGAGCCGCAGTTCGTTAGCTGCGCACCGTGTCTCGGTGCGTGCTCACTTCTTGCCGAACAGTCCGCCCAGCACATTGCCGAGCACATTCCCGGCGTTCTGACCGACGGCTTTGCCGAGAATGTCCCCGAGTCCGCCGCCGCCTTTGCCGCCGGTCGCGCCGCCGAGCAGGCTGCCCAGGATGTCGCCGATGCCGCCGCCACTCGCCGCGGCGGCGTCACCGCCGGTGGCCACACCGCCACCGCCCAATGCCTTTTTACCAAGGTATGCCAACACTATGGGGGCGAGCATGGGGAGCAGTTTGGCCATCAGGTCCTGGGCGTTGCCGCCGCCCACATTGCCGAGCGCGCTGATCACGGTGTTCTTCTCGGTGCCGAAGGTCTGATCGATGATCTGGCTGCCGTTGTCGGTGTCGACCTGGTCGATGTCGACGCCGCCGTCGAGCAGTCCGAGTGGCTGGTTGGCCACTTCGCCCTCGAGGTTCAGGCCGACGTCGGGGTTGCCGGCTTGTGCCTGGAATCCGCCGAGGAGGACTGGAATGGCCGCGTTGATCGCGGTGGTGGCGGTCGCCTCGTCGACGCCGAGCTTATCGGCGATCTGTCCGACGGGCACGTTGGAGAGCAGGTCATCGAAGGAAGTCATGAACTCCGCCTGTGGTGTTGGCATCCCGGAAAAGCTCTACCCGGGTCACGGTAGGCGAAATCCGGACAGATTGCCACGGATTCGCCGATGTGGCGAGGGGTCCGAATGTAGTATCCCGGACCCCTCGGCACCTGCGTCCTGATCAGGACAAATGGTGCCCCCAGCAGGGCTCGAACCTGCGACCTGCGGATTAAAAGTCCGTAGCTCTACCAACTGAGCTATAGGGGCGCGGTGGGTGAGTTTAGTAGGTTGACCCCGCAACTGTTAAACGAGTATCCGATTATGTTCGGGCGTGCGGTGTTTGCGCTGGTCATGGCGGTTGGCGTGGTGTGTGTCGGTGGTGTCGCCCGCTGCTCGGGTGACCGGCTGTGCCGAACCGGTGACCGCCTGTGCCGATCCCCTGTTTTCGGGGGCGGTGGGTTGGGCGCCCGGGGGGACCATGAGGGGCTGTGAGGGTGCGGACCGGTCGGTGGGGATTGTGATGGCGTGCGGGCCGCGGCCCGGCCGTCGCCCGAGCGCGCCCGCGCATGCCGGAACCGGCGCTGTACTGCTGTTCGGCAATCGCGTTGACACGCAGATTGTTTCGATGCGCCTGATTGTGAATATCATCCAATGGTGATGTGTGGCAAGCGTTTTGGTGGGCAGCGGCCCGAGTCGATGGACGCTGCCGGATGGACCGGGGTGGGGTCCGCGGATGAGATCGAATACCGAACATCCGTGGGATATGGGCGAATTCAGCATTTCGGACCATTCACCCAGAAGATAGCTGGGGAATTGCGGCTTTCCATAGGAGGCGTGCTGGCTAACTGACTCTCCGGTACACCTCACGCAGGGTGCGCAATCCGGGTACGGTGACCGACTGGTGAATTCCTGAACAACCGAGATTGCCCCGGCTGCACAGGATTCGGCTTATCGTTGAAGTGCCCGAACGTGTCGCGACCGGTTCTGGCCGATTGCGGCTCCAACCAGATAAGGCTGCGGGAGGCGGATCCTGACGACTAGAACGCTCGGATGCGCACCCCCTGCGGCGCACCCGGGCGGGAAAAACTATACCAGTTGGTGTGTTTCAAGTTTTTCGCGCTTTTTCGTACCAAAAGTTTGGTAATTCGGGCGAAGCCCGTTTTGAAGTATTTGAAAGACACGTAACTTTGCGTCGAGGGCGCTTTGTGGAACTCCACGGGGTAGCCAGCGGCGGTAGCTAGCTTCGGAGGCGTTTCGAGCATGGCACGGCAGCAAGAGCGGGCCCGCCGGACACGCGCGGCGATCATAAGGTCCGCCGCCGTTGAGTTCGGGAAGAGCGGCTATGCCGCTGCATCGCTCAACCGCATATTGGAAGGTTCACGCGCGACCAAGGGCGCCATGTACTTTCACTTCGACTCCAAGGAGGACCTGGCTCGTGCGGTCTTGGAAGCGGCTGTCGACCGCTACCGCACGTCCACCGAAAGATGGCTCGGCAGAGGAGATCTCGGACCCCTGGATGTCCTGCACGGCATGATCGACGAGATCGCGCTGCGGCTGGAGAACGACATCATCATCCAGGCCGAGTTCCGGCTCATCATCGAACCGGAGTTCTACCGCGATATCCAGGCGGGTGGTGGTCGCATTCTGGGCCGGTCCATCCGGCTGCTCGCGGTACGGGCGATCGAGCACAAGCAATTGCGTGCCGACGCCGATCCGGATCGGTTCACCCGCACGCTGGCGGCGGCCCTGGCGGGCCAGCGCTATATCGCCGATGTGCTGGGTGGTCCGGTGGATCTGCGTTCCCGGTTCACCGAGGCGCTCGAGATGATCGTGGAAGCCACCGCGACTCCCGAGTGGACCGAGGAGTTCCGGCGCGTCGGATGGCGGGTGTCCGCCCGGCTGGAAGATCTCAATTTGACGGTCTGAACAGCAGATTTGGGAATTGAGCGGATGCTGTCATAAGCTATCTCCGCTCCCAACGGAAGCCGTTGAGTGTAACGGTCCGGAGTAATCCGGCGGGCCCCCTTCGTCTAGCGGCCTAGGACGCCGCCCTTTCAAGGCGGTAGCGCGGGTTCGAATCCCGTAGGGGGTACAACAGTGGCAACGCTGTTGTAGTGGAGCAAGCAAGGCCCTGTGGCGCAGTTGGTTAGCGCGCCGCCCTGTCACGGCGGAGGTCGCGGGTTCGAGTCCCGTCAGGGTCGCAAGACTTTATCTTGGCATTCGATACCGGGTGCTTCGGCCAGGTAGCTCAGTTGGTACGAGCGTCCGCCTGAAAAGCGGAAGGTCGCCGGTTCGATCCCGGCTCTGGCCACCATGTGACATAGAGGACCGCACCTTCGGGTGCGGTCTTTTTTGCGTGTTCGGCACGGCGCCTTCTGATCTTGGTGGGATGCTGGGGTCATGGCTGCCGAAGACGACCAGTGGTATTACTGCATCGATCATCACCGTGCTGAACTGGGAAAGCAGTGCTGGGTGGGCGACCGGATGGGGCCCTATCCCGACAAGGCAACTGCCGAAAGGGCTTTGGAGATCGCGAGGGCGCGGAACGCGGCCGCCGACGATGAGGACGACTGAAGTCACCCGGATGGGTTAGTCTCTCGGGCTGGTGCGCTCAATTGGCGCACAGGTGCATCAACTAAGGTTTCTGGAGCAGAAACGACGATGTGCCCGCCCGTACTGGGGGTACGGGCGAGAATCGAGCGGGAGGGCGAGTCCTTGAAGGTGACCGTTGTGGTGCCGACCTACAACGAGCGGGAGAACCTGCCGGTGGCGGTGGAGCGACTCACCGCGCTGCCGGTGGCCGACCTGCATGTGCTGGTGGTGGATGACAATTCGCCCGACGGCACCGGTGAGGTGGCCGACAAGCTGGCTGTGGACCTGCCGAATGTCGTGAGCGTGCTGCACCGCACCGAGAAGGACGGCCTCGGTCGCGCCTATATCGCGGGCATCACCCGGGCCCTGGCCGAGGGCGCGGATGTGGTGATCCAGATGGACGCCGACCTCTCGCATCCCGCCGAGGTCATTCCGGCCATGCTGGAGAAGTTGCAGACCACCGATGCCGGCGTCGTGCTCGGATCCCGCTATGTGCCCGGCGGTTCCACCGCCGAGGAGTGGAAGTGGCATCGCAAGGCGCTGTCCGCGTGGGCGAACTTCTACGTGAATCTGATTCTGAGCCTGGGCGTCAAGGACGCGACCGCGGGCTTCAAAGCGTGGAAGGCCGATACGCTGCGCGCCATCGATGTGGCCTCGATCAAGAGCAATGGCTACTCGTTCCAGGTGGAGATGAACTACCGGACGGTCAAGAAGGGCTTTGTCATCGCCGAGGTGCCGATCCGCTTCGAGGAGCGCACCAAGGGCGCGTCCAAGATGACCTTCAAGGTGCAGCTGGAATCGGCGCTGATGCCGTGGAAGCTGTTGTTCGGCAAGCAGGTCTGAAGACCCACACCCGTTGCTCGATGATCCCGCACCACCATGTGGTGCGGGATCATTCGTCTTCCGGCCAGTGCAGCAGGGTGTCGGCGAATAGTTGACGCACCCGTGCCACCTCGTCGTCCATGTGGGCGGGGTCCCAGGTACTGACGTCGATGGGCGGTAGCACGGCCACGTCCACGGTGCCCTTGCGCACGACGGCGGAGTTCCGCCAGGCGATTTCGCCGGCATTGCGGATGACGACCGGGATGATCGGTACGCCCGCCTGGATGGCAATGTGGAAGGCGCCCTTTTTAAAGGGGCCTACGCGCGGCGTGAGCGAACGAGTGCCCTCCGGGGCGATGACGACCGACAGTCCGCCCCTGAGGGTTTCGACAACGGGCTGCAGCGCCGCGCGGGCGGCGGCACTGTCCCCGCGATTGATGAACGTCACCTCCACGAACCGCATGAGCGGCCCGAACAGCGGGTTGTTGGCGACTTCCCGCTTGGCGACACCGGTGAATCCTGCCCCGAGCACCTCGGCGATCACGACGATGTCGAACTGGCTCTGGTGATTGAAGATGAAGACGGCGGGCCTTGGGGCGCGGGCGTTTT
Organism: Nocardia sp. SYP-A9097; assembly: GCF_009649815.1. Taxonomy (GTDB): domain Bacteria; phylum Actinomycetota; class Actinomycetes; order Mycobacteriales; family Mycobacteriaceae; genus Nocardia. The sequence goes on along the minus strand of NZ_WJIC01000018.1, from coordinate 138,179 downwards.
CGGCCCCGGCCAGCCGGACCCGCACTCCGGTGCCGCGCAGGGTGGAGCCGGCGGCGACGGTCATCATGGAATCGGCCATCTGCCTGCGCTGTTTGGTGTGTGCTTTGGCGGCGACGCCGAACAGCGCACCGCCCAGCAGGGCGCCGAATCCGGTGAGGGTGCGGGCGTAGTCGGTGGGTTTGGGGGCCTGCCGGGGCCGGAAATGCAGTACCGGCCAACTCTTTTCGGCGGCCTCGAGCACTACGCGGGGGTCGGGGTTGACCGCGACGGGATGCCCCGTGAGCTGCAGTAGGGGCAGGTCGGCGGCGCTGTCGGCGTAGCTCGAGCTCTGACCGAGGTCGATGCCGCGGGTGGCGGCGAACCGGCGGACGGCGTCGGCTTTGCCATTGCGCCACAGCGGTTTTCCCTCGACATGTCCGGTGAGTACGCCGTCCTGGACAGCCATGGTGGTGCACAGCACGTTCGGTATGCCGAGTTCCTCCGCCGCCGGTTGGACTTGATACCTGGTCAGCGAGCTGACGAGTATCAGTGTGTGCCCGGCGGTTTCGTGCTCGCGCACCAGTCGCCAGGCTTCGGGGTACAGGTGCCCGTGCACGGTCTTGCGGAACAGTTGTGTGCCGAGTTCGTCGAGTTCGGTCTCGGGCACTCCGGCCCAGGTGTGCATGGCCTGCTGCAGGAATCGCTCGTACTCGCCCTCGCTGCGCGCGCCGCGAATACTGCCGAGCATGACGTCGGCGAGGGCGGTGCGCCCACGGTGTGGCCGTACCAGGCGGGCGAGTGCGGCGGGTGGATTGAATCCGCTGACCACGGTCCCGCCGAAGTCGAAGACGGCCGCGACCCGCGGCCCCTGCGGCCCGGTGCGGATGGCCGCCACCGCCTCTTCGAGATCGATTGCGCCGATGGGTTGTTCGATGATGCCGACGCCCGGCGCGAGTAGTTCGCCGCCTGCGGCCCGGTGTGTCATAGCGTTTCCAGCCGGTTGGATGGGTCGAGGGTGGCGGCGCGGGAGATGCGGGCTCCGATGGCGCGCAGTTCGGCGGCGAAGCGGGTGCGCCGGGCGACCAGGTCTTCCGGGTCGTCGCCGGGTTCGAGCAGGCCGTGATTGTCGGCGAGTTTGACTGCGCTGCCGAATAATTCGGAGGACACCGATTCCGGGCTCTGCAATCGCTGTTGCAACAGCATCTGTTTGCCGACCTGCAGACATTCGTCGATGAACGCCTTCTTGTCGATGGTGGCGGCGGGATCGCGGGCGGCGAGGCGCTCGGCCACCACGAGTTGCGCGTCGATGAACGATCGCAGCACCCGATGCGCCATCATGAAACCGGATTCCGCCAGGCGGGCAAGGATTTCCGAGCCGACGGTGCCCGCGGCGGTGCGCCGATGCCAGTCGGAATCGACGCGCAGCATTTCTGCGGTCAGCTGGCTGGCGAACTCGGCGCGTTCGGGGAAGAAGAATTCGAATTTGAGCAGGTCGCGCAGCCGGTAGGCGGCCTCCCAGCCGACTCGCAGCTGATCGCCCTCGGGGGCCTCGACGGCGGTCAGGATGGCCAGTTCGAGGATGGCGCGATTGGCGAACCAGTGCACGGCGCTGTTGCGGTAGAACGCGGCCTCGAGGTGTGCGCCCGCGCCGATGGAGTAGACCGGTTCCAGGCCGCCGCGGTACGCGGTGACGACCTTGGCGACGGTGAGCTGCTCCAGCACCACGGCCAGGCCGTGATCGTCGCGCAGGGTCTCGAGTTCACCGCTGGGCAGGTTCCGGGATTCGATGTAGTTCAGCACCGGTGCGATGGCATTGCCCAGTTCACCGCGGGTGAGCGCGCGTTCGTGCACGCCGAGCAGGACCAGGGCGGTGAGGGCGTTGACGGTGATCGGGGTGACCTTGTTGATGCCCACGGCGACCTCGAACGCGAGCCGTTGCACCGCTTTGTGTTCCAGCTCGTCCAGCTCGGGTTCGGCGGTCAGGGCATGCGTCCGCAACGGGTCGCCGTACACCGCCAGCCGATCACGGGCCGAGAGCGGATCGCCGAAACGCACATAGACGCGCCCGGCGGAATGCTGTTGATTGCGTACATAGCGGGCCAGCCAGGCTATGCCCTCGGGTTTCTTACTGCCGCCGGTCTGTTCGTCGGCAATGGCTCCGATTTCATTGAGTCGTTCATAGGTGATGGAGACCGGAACGAGCATCACATCGTCGATTCGGGAGGAACGCAATGCCGCCGCGAGATAATTCAGCAGACCGTAGCGCGGGGGCCGGAGTTTGCCGGTGCGGGTGCGCCCGCCTTCGAAATACCATTCGAGATTGAATCGTTTGGCGAGCAGATATGCGAAGTACTCCTCGACGACCGCTTTATAGACCTCGTCATCGCCGAAACTACGCCGTATGAATACGGTTCCGGTGCGCCGGGCAATGGGTCCGATGGGCCAGAATTTGAGGTTTGCCCCGCCGACCACATGATTGGGTGGAAAGTCGTTGCGGGCCAGAATATCCCCGAGTACGAAGGCGTCCACATAGGAGCGGTGCGAGGGCAGGAATACCAGTGGATAGCGCCGGTTGAGGGCGCGCAGCCGGTCGAGTCCGGCGGGATCGTCGTCGACCTTCCAGGTGGAGGCGTGTACCGGCCGCATGGCCTGGGTGAAGAGGTCGGACACCAGCCGGCTCTGGGCGGCGACGAGTTCGCGCAGTGCCTTCTCGGCGCGCCGGTACACCTCGCGCGGGGCTGTATCCGCCTGTTCGGCAATGGCATCGAGGCGGCGCAGGAATTCGGGTGAGTCCAGGATCTCCTCGGCGACCAGGCGCGGCACCTTGTAGCGGTCGCCGATCACGGCGCGTTCGGCGCGTTCGAGGGCGACGGTGCCCGCGCGGACGATGGCGCGCGCGAAGGACTCCGGCGCGCCGACGGATCCGGGGTTGTTGGCGCGCAGCTCGCTCAGCCGGGCGGGTGCGCCGGTGAGGACCAGGTGCCGGTCGGGGGCCTTGGTGACGAGCCTGCGCTGCATGAACCGATTGGGTTTGCGCGGGTTGGTGAGGGTGACGAGGTCGCCGAAGCTGGTGCGCCGCACCCCATCTCGTTCCGGTGGCAGCCACAGCACGCGTACCGGTACCACGAGTGGGTCGTCGTGTCGCCCGACCAGCCGGGTGGTGAGGGCGTCGGCATCCAGGTCGATCTGGGTGACCGGGGCGCCGGTGCCGAATTCCTGGGCGATACCGCCCTCGGCGAGCCAGTTGCCGATGAGTTCGCGTTCGACCCGTCCGGCGGCGTCGACCAGCGCCACCACCGACCCGGGGGTGATGGCGGCCTCCGGGAGCCGACTGTCGTGATCGAGCATTTCCAGTTACCTCCGCATATGAGCCGCGCAATCCATTGAACTCGAAAGGACGGCCGCGGGGCGGCGGGTCGGGCAATTCCCTGATCGTGGTGCGGGTTTCGGCCGGTGTGACGGGGGTCGTCCGGCGAGGTTGACCATTCGAAGGAAGGTAATGCTAACCTGCCCCAATAAGTTAGGTAAGCATAACCTTGGAGGACTGGTGGCGGCCACGGACGAACGGGTACGGCTCGACGGCGAGCGGCGACGGGGCGAGCACCTCACCGATCCGGTGGCGGCGGTCGCGGCCCTCGCCGCCGCGGATCGCTTCGGCGAATACGTGGTGTACGAACGACCCGGCGCGTGGGTGTTCGCGGCCGACCCGATCGGCGGGGTCGAACTCGACGCCGATGAACTACGGGTCGGCTGGGACGGCCGGACCACCGCCGGTGCGTGGGAAGGCAGTCCGGCGCGGGCCGTGGCCCGCGCCCTCGCCGGTATCCCGCGGGAACGGCGAAATGTGTACGGCTGGATCGGATTCGAATTCTGCGCCTGGTCGCTCGGCGCGACCGCACACGTGCATCCGCGAGCCACCCTGGCGCACTTGATGATTCCGCGTATCGAGGTGCTTATCGATGCCGCCGGGGTGCGGGTCGCCGGTTCGACGCCCGCCGAGACCGCCGATATCCACGAGCTCATCGCGGGCTCGCAGGGCAGTGCGCTGCCGGTCGCGCATCCGGTGGATGTGACCGCCGACCCGACCGGCTACGCCGACCGGGTCGCCGCGGGCGTCGCCGAGATCCGGGCCGGCAAGTATCAGAAGGTGATCCTGTCGCGGAAGGTGGATCTGCCCTTCGCCGTGAATATTCCGGACTCCTACCGGCTGGGGCGCATGCACAACACGCCCGCGCGCTCGTTCCTACTGCGCCTGGGTGGGCTCGAGGCGGCGGGCTTCAGCCCGGAGCTGGTGGCCTCGGTCGACGGTGATCGCATCGTCACCACCGAACCCCTGGCCGGTACCCGCGCCTTCGGCCGCGGTGACGCCGTGGATTCCGCGGCCCGCGCCGATCTGATCAGCGATCCCAAAGAGATTGTCGAGCACGCGATTTCGGTGCAGACCTCATTCGCCGAGATCGCCGCCGTGGCCGAACCCGAGACCACCGCGGTCTCGGATTTCATGGCGGTGCGCGAACGCGGCAGTGTGCAGCACCTGGCCTCCACGGTCACCGGCCGCCTCGCCGCGGATCGCAGCCCATGGGACGCGCTGGAGACCCTGTTCCCGTCGGTGACCGCCTCTGGTATCCCGAAGGCGGCGGGCGTCGACGCGGTCTTCCGCCTCGACCATGACCCGCGCGGCCTGTATTCCGGTGCGGTGGTGACGATTTCGCCGGACGGCGCGCTGGAGGCCACCCTGGTGCTGCGCGCGGTCTATCAGACCGGCGCGGGCGCGTGGCTGCGCGCGGGCGCGGGCGTGGTCGGCCAGTCCCGCCCGGAACGCGAATTCGAGGAGACCTGCGAGAAGCTCGGCAGCGTCGCACCGTACGTGGTGCGTGCGTAACCGCCACCGACATGGCGCGTGAACCTCGGGATGACATGGTGCGCGTGCGTAACCTCGCTCGAAGCTCCCCCGTCATCCCGGCATGCTTTTGGCCGGGATCCACACCGGTTGTGTTCCAGCCGGTTCAGTGGATCCCGGCCAAAAACGCGCCGGGATGACGGGGTGGTGGCCTCCGCCGAAATGCGTGTGGTCAGTCCGGGCGAACCTGGAAGTCGACGCCGGTGAGTTCTTCGGCCAGCTCCCAGAGCTGGGCCGCGACCTTCTCATCGTGTGAGGCGGCATTGGAGGCCACCGGGATGGGGTACCCGCGCCAATTGAAGCGGGCGGGGCCGTAGTAGCCGCCGGGCTCGGCATCGGCGGTGGCGGCGAAAAGGGTTGGGAGCGCGCCCATATCGGCACTCTGGGCTATCAGTCGATTGCCGAGGTCGATGACCTGTTCCATGATGTTCTGGGTTTTGGAGTTGATCTCGGTGGCGGCGTAGCCCGGATGCGCGGCCACCGATAACTTGGCCGATCCGGCCGCGAGCAGGCGGCGCTGGAGTTCATAGGTGAACAGCAGCAGCGCCAGTTTCGTCTGCGCGTAGGCCCCGAAGCGCGAGTAGGCGCGGTGTTCCCAGTTCAGGTCCTCCAGGTCGATCCGCCCGATGTAGTGGGTAATGCTGGAGACGTTCACCACGCGTTCGGAGATGCGGTCCATGAGCAGCCCGGTGAGCGCGAAGTGGCCGAGAAAGTTGGTGCCGATCTGCATTTCGAAGCCGTCGGCGGTGCGGCTGTACGGCACCGCCATGACGCCGGCGTTGTTGATCAGCCCGTGCGCGTTCTCCACGGTGTCGGCGAAGGCTCGTACCGAGGCCAGATCGGCGAGGTCGAGTGCGCGTATCTGCACCCGCCCCTTGATGGTCTTGGCGACGGCCTGTGCCTTGATCTCATTGCGGCAGGCCATGATCACCAGTGCGCCTGCCTCGGCGAGGCCGCGCGCGGTGGCCGCGCCCAGACCGCTGGTCGCACCGGTCACGATGTAGGTCTTATCGGTCAGATCCGGGATATTCGACGTACTCCACCCACCCATAGAGGAACCCTATGATGCGGGCGGCGGGGCGTCGCGCGGAAACGCGGTGATGAAGTGCACACGCCCAAATTGGCCGATCGCCGGTGCTGGGGATGCGTGCGACGGCGATCCGTGCTCACCGCGTTCAGGTGTCGCGCAACGCCTTCTTGTCGATCTTGCCGACGGCGGTGATGGGCAGGGCATCGGCTCGGCGCAGCACATCCGGCAGTTTGTAGGTGGCCAGCCCGCGCATGGTCAGGAAGGTCTTGATCTCCGCCAGCGAGGGCATATCGCCGTCGACAACCAGTACGGCACAGACCTTTTCGCCGAGCGAGGCATCGGGCAGGCCGACCGCGGCCGCATGCCGGACCGTCGGATACGCGAGTAGATGCTCCTCCAGCTCATCGCAGGAGATGTTCTCGCCGCCGCGATTGATGACATCCTTGATGCGCCCGGAGACCATGAGATGCCCGCTCGGCAGGCGGCGCACCAGATCGCCGCTGCGGTAGTAGCCGTCGGGGGTGAACGCGCGCGAATTGTGTTCGGGCGCACGGTAATAGCCACGCAGGGTGTAGGGGCCCCGGGTGAGCAGCTCACCCTCCGCGCCGTCCGCGACGTCATTGCCGTCGGCGTCGACCACGCGCACCTCGTCGGCGGGGGAGAGTGGGCGGCCCTGCGTGGTGCAGACGATATCGTCGGAGTCGTCGAAGCGGGTGTAGTTGAGCAGGCCCTCGGCCATGCCGAAGACCTGCTGCAACCGAACATTCAAGGCGGGCAGCACTTCTCGCGCGTTGACCTCGGCCAGACGCGCGCCGCCGACCTGGAGCAGGCGCAGCGTGGACAGGTCCGCCTCCTCCCAATCCACCGCGGCGGACCACAACTGTGCCAGCGGCGGCACCACGGCGGTCACCGTGACCCCGTGCCTTTCGATGGCGGCGAAGGCGTTCTCCGGGCTCGGATCGGTGATGAACACCATGCCGCCGCCGGTGGCGATGGTGCCCAGAATGCCGGGGCAGGCCAGCGGGAAGTTGTGTGCCACAGGCAGTGTCGCGAGATACACGTCTTCGGGGCGCAGTTCGCACACCGCGGCGCTGGCGGTGGAGTTGTAGGTGTAGTCGTCGTGGGTGCGGGCGATCAGCTTGGGCAGGCCGGTGGTGCCGCCGGAGACCAGCATGAGCGCGATATCGGATGCGTCGATCTCGGGCAGCGAATTCCCGTGTGCGGGCACCGAATGCAGGTCGGTGAAGGCTCCCGGATCGCCGAGCACCAGCACGTGCCGCAGGGCCGGCACGGCGGCGCACACCTCGTGCGCGAGCACGCGATAGTCGAAATCGGCTGCGCGGTCGGCGATTACGTAGGCGACCGCGCCGGACAGCCGGGTCAGATGTTCGATCTCGGCGCGCCGATGCGCGGGCAGGGTCAGTACCGCAATGATGCCCGCCCGTAGCAGCCCGAACAGTAGGGGTACGAATTCGAGCACATTGGGCAGCTGCACCACGACCCGATCGCCGGGAACGATGCCGAGTTTCAGCAGGCCGTGTGCCATACGGTCGGCGGCGGTGTCCAATTCGGCATAGGTGGATCCCGCGCCCGGTGTGCCCGGATCGCCGAGTAGGGCGGTGCGTTCGGGCCACCGCCGGGCCGCGTCGCGCAGGAGTTCGCCGAGTGGCCGTCCGGTCCAATATCCGGCCCGCCGATAGCTCTCCGCGAGGTCGGCGGGGAACGGTACGAAGCCGTCGCGGTGGTCGCGGGCGGTGGTCGTTGGCGAAGTCACGGTGCTGAGCCTCTACGGGTAAGGGTTGCTTAATGAAGGTTAGGCAACCCTATCTCACTGCCTATTGCGACTGGTTCAGTACTCCGCCACGGCTTTCCGCGGTTCCGGGCGCGGTATCGGTCACCATGTCAGCCCCGATCCGAGGCTGCTGGTGATGTGCAGCTTCAGCAGAACGCCACACGCCAGCGCGACAATCCACAAGGCGGCCAGGATCGCGCGCCGCGAACTCTGTTTGATGATCACGAACAGCACGCACAGCAAACCCGCGAGTATCAGCGTGTCCATACGCGCGGACGCTACCGGTTTGCGCTGGTCAGCGCAGGTTAACGCGATACGGACGCACCGGGCGGCCCGGAAGTGTAGCGAACGGTCGGCGAATTCGGCGCGGAATGCGGTTGCGTGCGAGACCCCGCGGTGGCGCTGCCGCGCCCCTAGACTCGACCTCGTGAGTGGTTGGGACATCGCCGACATCCCGGATCAGACCGGTCGAACGGTCATTGTCACGGGCGCCAACAGCGGGCTGGGCGCGGTCACCGCGCGCGCACTCGCGGACGCCGGGGCGCAGGTGATCATGGCCTGCCGCAATGAGGTCAAGGCGCGTTCGGTGGCCGACGGGATCGGTAAGAACGTGCAGGTGCGCCGCCTGGATCTGGCCGATCTGGCCTCGGTGCGCGAATTCGCCGACTCGATCGACGCCGTGGATCTGCTGATCAATAACGCCGGCGTCATGGCGGTGCCGCTCAAGCGCACCGCCGACGGCTTCGAAATGCAGATCGGCACAAACCATCTCGGCCATTTCGCCTTGACGGGCCTGCTGCTGGACAAGGTGCGCGATCGCATTGTCACCGTCTCCAGCGGCATGCACGCCACCGGCAAGATCGATCTGGCCGATCTGAACTGGGAGCACCGCCACTATCAGCGCTGGCTCGCCTACGGGCAGTCCAAGCTGGCGAATCTCATGTTCACCTACGAATTACAGCGCCGGCTGACCGCCGCGGGTTCGTCGAAGCTCTCGGTCGGCGCGCATCCCGGCTTCGCCGCGACCGAGCTGCAATCGCATACCGAGTCGATCCAGGACTTCTTCCTCGGCATCGGTAACAAGCTCTTCGCGCAGAGCGCCGAAATGGGTGCGCTACCAACGCTTTACGCCGCCACCGCCGAGGTGCGGCCGGGCGGCTACTACGGGCCCACCGGATTGCGCGGTATGCGCGGCAATCCGGGGCCGAGCGGCTCCACCGCCGCCTCGCGAGACGAGGTGACCGCGCGCCGCCTCTGGGAACTGTCCGAGCAGCTGACCAAGGTCAGCTACGCGTTCCCGCGGCGCTAGTCATGAGCATCCCCTTCGACCGGCGTGATCAGCTGGAGAAGATTCAGCAGGGCCTGCTCCATGGGGAGCAGATCCTGGCGGTGTACGACGCCATCGGGGTGGGCACCGGATTCCTGGGGCTCACCGATCGCCGGGTGATCATTCAGGACAACTCGTTCGTGGGGAAGAAGATCGCCATCACGAGCATCCCGTACGCGCGGATCAGCAGCGTCAGCGTGATCACCAATAAATCCTTCGCGGGGCAGTTCTTCTCCTCCGGGCACATTGTGATCAGTACCGGGCACAACAACTATGAGGTCGAGTTCCGCGGCGATGAGAAGACCCGGCACGTGCACGACGTGATCCTGCACTACATCGCGCGCTAGTTACTGGTTGGCGAATCAGGTTCGCGGCCCGCGCTTTCCGGGAATGCATCTCGCATAGTGAGACGCGGTTCCAGAATGTGTCAGCGGCCACACGCAATTTTCGTCATCTCTGATACTGTGCCGGGCATGCAGCGCAGGTATTTCTGGTTTAGCCAGCCGGCCCCGGGTGGGCCGAGCGGCGTGAACCTGCGCTGACCTCCTCCACCCCGAGCCGGATAACAGACCGGCTCTGTGGGGTTCCGAGAATTCGAATCTCCGTGGGTCGGCCTGAGAAAAGGAACCCACGATCATGACTCTCGCCGCCGATCTCGATCCCCGGCACGCCGATCTCGACGACCAGCGCACCCTCAGCGTGAGCCCGCTGCGCTCGCCCGCCGACGTGCGCGGAGCGCATCCCCTCGACGACACCCTGGCCGATATCGTGCGCGCCGGGCGCAAGGCCACCATCGATGTGCTCAATGGCGCGGACGACCGCCTCATGGTGATCGTCGGCCCGTGCTCGGTGCACGACACCCCCGCCGCCATGGAGTACGCGCACAAGCTCGCCGCCAAATCCGCGGAGCTCGGGGACCGGCTGCACGTGGTCATGCGCGTCTACTTCGAGAAGCCGCGCACCACGCTCGGGTGGAAGGGTCTGATCAACGATCCGCACCTGGACGGCAGCTTCGATATCAATACCGGGCTCGATGTGGGCCGGCAGCTGCTGGTGGACATCACCGCGCTCGGACTGCCCGTGGCCTGCGAGTTCCTCGATCCGATCACCCCGCAGTACATCGCGGACCTGGTGTCGTACGGTGCGATCGGCGCGCGTACCGCCGCCAGCCAGGTGCATCGCCAGCTGTCCTCGGCGCTGTCCATGCCGGTCGGTATCAAGAACGGCACCGATGGTGATGTGCAGGTCGCGGTCGACGGCGTGCGCGCCGCGGCCGCCAGCCATGTCTTCCCCGGCACCGATCTGGACGGGCGTTCGGCGCTGATCCGCACCGCGGGCAATCCGGACTGCCATGTCATCCTGCGCGGTGGCAGCAACGGCACCAACTTCGATGCCGACTCCTGCGCGGAAGCCCTTATCCGCCTGGAGAAGTCGTCGCTGGCGCAGCGCCTGGTGGTCGACGCCTCGCACGGCAACAGCAATAAGGACCACAACAAGCAGGTCGACGTGGTCACCGATATCGCGGGCCGGATCGCCGCCGGTGAGGACACCGTCGTCGGCCTGATGATGGAGAGCTTCCTCGTCGCGGGCCGCCAGGACCTCACCCTCGGCCACCCGGAAACCCTCACCTACGGCCAGTCCATCACCGACGCCTGCCTGGACTGGGAAGTCACCGCGACCCAGCTCGACATCCTCGCCGGCGCCGTAGCCACCCGCCGCACCGCCCGCGCCTGAAATGCCTTGTGGTAGAGGGGGTTTTGGCTCAGGTCTGGAACCCTCACACGCCGGCGGGCCAATCGGTGGCGGGGTCCGCGGGATCGGTGGGGAGGCGGGCGGCTATCCAGCTGTCCAGGCGGGTGCCGCGCTGGACGCAGCCGGAGCGGAGTAGGCCCTCGTAGTGGAAGCCCGCGCGGCGGGCGACGGCGGCGGAGGCGTGATTGCCGACTATGGCCCGCCATTCGATGCGGTCCAGGGTGAGCCAGTCGGGGGCGAAGGCGGCCGCGCAGACCAGGTTCACCGCCTGGGTCATGAGGCCGCGGCCGCGGACCGCGCTCGACAGCCAGAAGCCGATCTCGCTCGCGTTCCGGTCGCGGCGGGAATCGCTGGGGCCGAGGCCGATCATGCCCACGACCGGGGAGTCTTCGGCGAGGCGCAGGGCCCAGGTGGGGCTGCGGTCGGCCCAGCCCGGCGTCACCATGTCGTAGATGAACTTCTCGGCGTCGGCGCGAATGTAGGGGACCGGCATGGTCGTCCACCGGCCGACCGACGGCTGTTGGCAGCACGCGGTGATGTCGTCGATATCCAGAATGGTCGGCGGCGACAGCCAGACCGTGCCATTCGAGAGCGTCTGCGCGTCCATGCGGCCATGCTGTCACGGAACCGAGCACGGGCGCATCGGGTTTCGGGGGCGTTTGCCGGTTTCCCGGGTCCGGTGCGGGAATGGTCGGACCACGCTCGTAGGATCGGTTCGATGGTCGCCGCTCTGCTCACCGATTTGTTCGAAACCCATCGGCCGCACCTGCTCTCGGTGGCCTACCGGTTGACGGGCAGCGTCGTCGATGCCGAGGATGCGGTGCAGGAGAGCTGGTTACGGCTCGCGGTGGCCCGGCAATACGAGATCGAGGATCTGCGCGCCTGGCTCACCACCGTTGTCTCGCGTATCTGCCTGGATCGGCTGCGCAGTGCCTCCGCGCGCCGCGAGCAGTATGTGGGGCAGTGGCTTCCGGAGCCCATTGTCACCAGTCCGCTACCCTCCAGCACGCCCGATCCGCTGGCCGCGGTGGTCCGCAAACAGGATGCCCGCTTCGCCGCGCTGGTGGTCATGGACACCCTGACTCCGCCGCAACGCGTGGCTTTCGTTCTGCACGACGGGTTTTCGGTGCCGTTCGACGAGATCGCGGAGATACTGGGCATCTCCACCGAGGCCGCCCGGGCCCTGGCCGCCCGGGCCCGGAAAGCGTTGGCGCACACGCCGGAACCGGTCTCGGACACCGAACACAATGCGGCCGTACAGCAGCTGCTGGAGGCGCTGTATCGCGGTGATGTGAATGCCGTTGTGGCGGCGCTACATCCGGAGGTGCGCACCATCGGCGATGCGGGCGGCACCACCTCCACGGCCATCAATGTGGTCGCGGGCGCGGACAAGAACGCCCGGCTCTGGCTGGGGTTGCGGAACCGGCACGGCTTCGACGATCCGGCGACCTATCAGGCGGGTGCGTTCGAATTCGTGCTCGTCAACGGTCAATTGGGGATGCTGCTGCACGAGCGGGCCTCGGAGCAGGGCCGTCCCGGGACGCCGCCGCGTGTGTACGGGTTCACCGTGCGGGACGGAAAGGTTTGGGGCGTCTACGATCTCGCCAATCCGGCCAAGCTCAAAGGCTTGCGGCTACCGCACTGAGGCTCCCGCCATTGCGGGCCGATGGGCGGCACACCCCCGACCGACATGCCGCACATCGGATCTCGTCAGTTGGGCGAGGTGTACCCGGAGCCGGAGCCGCAATCCATCCCGCCCGACAGGCTCACCGAACCGGTGGGCATGCAATTGCCGATACCCGAACCGGTGCCGGAGCCGGAGCCGCCCGATCCCGAGGGCGGGAAGCTGGAGCCCATGTTCCAATCCCCGGTGGACCAGTTGCCAGCAATAAGCTGGTGTGCAATCTGATGCACAATATCGACGGCTTGCACCGGGTGTAGAAGAAGTTCCAAGTACGAGGGCATATTTCGCCCCTTTCGAGAAAACCGCTGATAGGCGGTTGTGAGATAAAACACGGGCAGGCTAACTGCCTTCGGGGCATTGCACAACGAGCCAGGTAGAAGACTCGATTGCAAAGTGAAACATAGCCTTTCGCTATCGAATCGCAACCATTACCGCCGGTGGACTATCCTCCGGACATGCCTCAGATTCCGACCGTCGCCAGGCTGCGTCCGTACGCTTCCACGATCTTTGCCGAGATGACCGAACTCGCCGTGAAACACGGTGCGGTCAACCTTGGGCAGGGCTTCCCGGACTCCGACGGTCCCGCGGGCATGCTCGAGGTCGCCCGGCAGGCCATTGCCGACGGCTTCAACCAATACCCGCCCGGCCGTGGCGTTCCCGCGCTGCGCCAGGCCATCGCGACCGACCGCGCCCGCCGCTACGGCACCCACTACGACCCGGACAGTCAGGTACTGGTGACGGTCGGGGCCACCGAAGCCATTGCCGCCACCATTCTGGGGCTGGTCGAACCCGGCGACGAAGTGGTGCTCATCGAGCCGTATTACGACTCCTACGCCGCCGCCGTCGCCCTGGCCGGGGCGCACCGCCGCACCGCGCGCCTGGTTCCCGACGGTGACGGATTCGCCCTCGATCTGGAGAGTCTGCGCGCCGCGATCACACCCAAAACCCGTATGCTGCTGGTGAATTCACCACACAATCCGACCGGTACCGTGCTCTCTCGCGCCGATCTCACCGCTATTGCCGAAATCGCCATCGAACATGATCTCTATGTCATGTCCGACGAGGCGTACGAGCACCTGGCCTTCGACGGTCACCGGCATATCAGTATCGCCACGCTGCCCGGCATGTTCGAGCGCACCATCGTAATCTCCAGTGCCGCCAAGACTTTCAGCGTCACCGGCTGGAAGATCGGCTGGGCCTGCGCCCCCGCGCCCCTCATCGACGCCGTGCTCGCCGCCAAACAGTTCCTCACCTTCGTCGGCGGTGGCCCCTTCCAGCCCGCCGTCGCGCACGCCCTCGAGCACGAACAGCAGTGGGTCGTGGCGCTGCGGGACACCCTCTCGGAGAAGCGCCTTCGTCTCTCTGCGGCCCTGTCCGAAGCGGGCTTCGCCGTAAAGCGCAGCGACGGAACCTATTTCGTCTGCGCCGACATTACCCCTCTTGGAGCCACCGACGCCTACGAGTTCTGCCGCGAACTCCCCGAACGCCTCGGCGTGGCCGCGGTCCCGGTCAGCGTCTTCGCCGACGACAAACCCGCCTGGAACCGCCTGGTCCGCTTCACCTTCTGCAAAAAAGAAGAAACCATCGCCGAGGGCGTCCGCCGCCTCCGCGCCGGCCGCACCGCCCCCACCGGCTAGCCCCGGCGGATATCCACCGAATACGAACTGGCCCGCGACAGGCGAGTCCAGTTGCCGCAGGATCAAGTTCATGATCCAGCTGACCGCGGTCCTCGGCGTCGCCTCGGTGGCGCTCGGCATGGTGCTCACGCCCGGCCCGAACATGATGTACCTGGTCTCCCGGACGGTCTCGCAGGGCCGCCGTGCCGGATTCATCTCGCTCACGGGCGTAGCCGCCGGATTCGCGGTCTACCTCGCGGCGGCCACCGCCGGCATCACCGCGGTATTCGCCATGGTCCCGGCCCTGTATCTGGCCTTGAAACTGGCCGGTGCCGCCTACCTGGTCTACCTGGCCTGGAAAACCCTTCGCCCCGGCGGCATTTCGGCCTTCGCGCCGGAGACGCTACCCGCCGATCCGACCCGCAAACTGTTCGCCATGGGTTTCGTCACCAATCTGCTGAACCCCAAGATCGCCATCATGTACATGGCATTGATCCCGCAATTCGTGGTCCCGGCGCGCGGCAGCCTCTGGCTGCAGAGTCTCGGCCTGGGCGCGGTGCAGATCGTCATCGCCATCACCGTCAACGGCCTCATCGTGCTGAGCGCGGGCGCCATCGCGAGCTTCCTCGGTGGTCGCCCGCTCTGGTTGCGTGCCCAGCGCTGGGTCACCGGCTCGGTATTGGGGGCCATGGCGGCGCTGGTGGTCACCGACCGCGCCCGCCCGGTTCCGGTCTAGCGGAACGGGTTTCGATACCGCTGCGGTCCGCTCAGGACCGCAGCGAGCCGGGGTAGAGGAATTCGTCGGCGGGTGGTTCGGCGTGATCCAGCCAGGCCGCGAAGAATCCGGTCAGATCCGTCGGGGTGCGGGACTGCATGAACTGTCGGAACTCCGGCATGGAGGCATTGCCGTAGCGGTGCCCGTCCACGAAATCGTGGACGGCGCCGAAGAAGGCGGCGTCACCCATGGTGCGGCGCAGGGCGTGCAGGAACAGCGGACCCCGGTAGTAGACCGACGTGAATTCGTTTCCTACGCCCGGATTTTGCAGGGTGATCTGCCAGAACTTGGCATCGTCACGGTATTTGGCGACGGCTTCCCGGTATTGCGCGTCGACATCCTTGCCCTCCATGCGCTCGGGCCAGAGGTAGTCGGCGGTATAGCTGGCGAAGCATTCGTTCAGGCAGATATCGGACCACTGCTTCACCGACATGGAGTCACCCCACCACTGGTGGGTGAGCTCGTGCACGACGGTGTCCAGATCGGTCCAGGGCGCGTAGATGGGCCGGGACTGGGTTTCCAGGGAGAACTGCAGGTCGGTGTCCACGTAGATGCCACCGGCTGTATCGAACGGGTAAGGGCCGTACAGTGTTTCGAGGAAGTCCAGGAATTCCGGCAGCCGGGTCTCGACCGCACGGGCCTTCTCGGCCTGGGGTGCGAAAGCACTGAGCAATGGCGTGCCATCGGCGCGCTGCTGGGCCAGGAACTCGAACTTGTCGATGGCGATGGTGGTCAGATACCCGACCACCGGCTGGCGCATCTCCCAATCCACCGTGCGATTCGCGCCGTGCAACTCATCGCGGATCTTCAAACCATTGGACATGACTTCCCATTCGGCGGGCACGGTGGCGTGCAGCGCGAAAGTCGCCTTGTCCAAAGGGGTGTCGTTGAGCGGATACCACGCCGAGGCCGAGTGTGGTTCGCCCGCAACGAAAGCCCCGCCGCTGGGGGAGAGGATCCAGCCTTCGCCGTCGGTGCCGGTGATCTCGCCCGCGTACTCCACCTGCACGGTGAACGGCAGCCCGGGCAGTAGCGGCAGCATGGGCGTCACCACCAGCTCGTGCTCCTGGGTGCGGGTGAACCAGGCCGGCAGATTATTGACGGACACCTTGGAGATCTGCGGACCGCTGTAGTCCAGGTCGAAGGTGTGCAGCGCCTGCGTGGCGACCGCGTCCACCCGGGTGGAGCCGGTAATGACGTGCGAGGCCGGGTCGTAGCCGAGGGTGACGTCGTAGTTCTCGGCGTCGTACCCGCCATTACCGTCCAGCGGGTAGTACGGATCGCCGAGTCCCGGCGCGCCCGCGAACGGATCGCCCGGATCCGCCTGTGCGGGAACCGTATTCGTGACCGCCAGCAGCGCCGCGCCGACCACCGTGTACCGCCACCAGCTATGCCTCATACGTCGAGCCGCCCCTTTCCGGCGTCCACCCCCGACCCGCGACTCTAGTCGCCGCCGCGATCGATGACCGGTGCCCGACACGGCAACACTCGCGCCGGGTGGAACCTCCACTATCCGCGTAGCTCCTCGGGTAGTTGCTGCGGGTCCAGCAGCAGCCTCTTGGCATCCACATGCCGCACCTTGTCCGCCAGATCCAGATTGTCGGTGAGCAGCTGCCACTCGACATCGCGGATGGTGGTGCGGGCGCGCTCGATAATGTTCAGATCCCGGGTGCCCCAGGCGATCGGCATGGCGCTCACCGACTGCCACAGATCGCCCACCGACCCGGGTGCGCGATCGATGCGCACCGTCACCGACGGCACCTGTTCACCGATCCGATTGCGATGCCCCGGCAGGCTGCGCACCGTGCGCGTCACCAGGGCGTAGCGCGGCCCGTCGGTATTGGGCTTGGCCAGATCCACCAGCGCCAGCAGCACCGCCTTGGAACCATCGGTCTCCGACACCACCGCGGGCACGAGTTCGCCTGCGGCATAGAGCCTGTCGACCCGCCCCCGATGCGGCGTCCACAACCCGATGAACAGTGAGGTGGCCGCTCCGAGCAGGAAGGCCACCGCGAGCAGCCAGGACCACGGGTGATTCACCCACACCAGAAACGCGGTGCCCAAGCCGAGCGCAATGGCCGCGCCCACCCCGAGTACCCGCAACCGCCGCAGATCGGCGACGACTTCGTTGACCGCCCGGGCATGCTCACGGTCCACCGCGAATTCGAAGCGTCGCACGTGCGTTCCCTCCCGCCTACTGGAGGCTTCTCCTCCAGTTATCCTAACGTCGGCCCCAGCAGGTCGTCCGCATCGGTGATGCGATAGGCATACCCCTGCTCCGCAAGGAAACGCTGCCGGTGCGCGGCGTATTCGGCGTCCAGCGTGTCACGTGCGACAACCGAATAGAAGTGAGCCTGGCCGCCATCTTGTTTGGGCCGCAACAGTCGCCCGAGCCGCTGCGCCTCCTCCTGCCGGGAGCCGAAGGTGCCCGAAACCTGAACGGCCACAGAGGCTTCCGGTAGATCGATGGAGAAATTGGCGACCTTGCTGACCACCAGTACCGGAATCTCCCCGCGCCGGAAGGCGTCGAACAGCTCCTCCCGCTCCTTGGTACGGGTGGAACCCTGGATGATGGGGGCGTTCAGATGCTCGCCCAGCTCCTCCAGCTGATCCAGGTACGCGCCGATGACCAGGCTCGGCGCACCCTGGTGCTGCGCCAGAATCGACTCCACCACAGGCAGTTTGGTGCGCGCGGTGGAGCACAGCTTGTACCGCTCCTCCGGTTCGGCTGTGGCGTATGCCATACGCTCGGCATCGGTGAGCGTCACCCGTACCTCGACACAGTCGGCCGGGGCGATCCAGCCCTGCGCTTCGATGTCCTTCCATGGCGCGTCGTAGCGCTTGGGGCCGATGAGCGAGAACACATCACCCTCGCGCCCGTCCTCGCGCACCAGGGTCGCGGTCAGGCCGAGGCGGCGGCGGGACTGTAGATCCGCGGTCATGCGGAAGACCGGTGCGGGCAGCAGATGCACCTCGTCGTAGATGACCAGACCCCAGTCGCGGCTGTCGAACAGTTCGAGATGCCGGTACTCGCCCTTGGTTTTCCGGGTGATCACCTGATAGGTGGCGATGGTGACCGGCCGAATCTCCTTGCGCTCACCCGAGTATTCGCCGATCTCCTCCTCGGTGAGCGAGGTGCGGGCCAGCAGTTCGCGCCGCCACTGCCGCCCGGCCACCGTATTGGTGACCAGAATCAGGGTGGTGGCCTTGGCTTTCGCCATGGCCGCGGCGCCCACCATGGTCTTGCCCGCGCCACACGGCAGTACCACCACGCCCGAGCCGCCCGCCCAGAACGAATCGGCCGCCATCTGCTGATAGTCGCGCAGCTCCCAGTGCCCGCCCTCGTAATCGAGGTCGATGGCGTGCGCCTCGCCGTCCACATAACCCGCCAGGTCCTCGGCGGGCCAGCCGATCTTCAACAGCATCTGCTTGATGCGACCGCGCTCGGACGGATGCACCACCACGGTGTCCACATCCACCCGGGTGCCGAGCATGGGGGCGATCTTCTTGTGCCGGAGCACCTCTTCCAGGACCGCGCGATCCAGGCTCACCAGGGTGAGTCCGTGCGCCGGATTCTTCACCAGCTGTAGGCGGCCGTATCGGGCCATGGTGTCGACAATGTCCACCAGCAGTGGCTGCGGGACGGCGTACCGGGAGAACTTCACCAGTGCGTCGACCACCTGCTCGGCATCGTGACCGGCGGCGCGGGCATTCCACAGGGCCAGGGGGGTGACGCGGTAGGTGTGCACGTGTTCGGGGGCGCGCTCCAGCTCCGCGAAGGGGGCGATGGCCTGCCGGGCGGCGTCCGCGGCCTCGTGGTCGACCTCGAGCAGCAGTGTCTTGTCACTTTGAACGATGAGCGGTCCGTCGGTCACGGCACCTCCTGGCTTCTCGGACCCGATCGGGCCGCTATCCATTGTTCCTGATGGCACCGACAGCGGTTCCCGACGGCTACTACCTGCGCGGCTGCGGGTAATTCCGCGAAAACGGTCAAGCCCCGAGTTTCGGTGGCTACGATCACCTCCAACTTGGGCGGTTGTCCAGTTAGTTCGTATTACTCCGAAAGCTGAATAAGGGGTGCCGATGCGCAGGGGACAACGAGGCAGACGGTGGCTGGTGAGTCTGGTGGCGGGTGCGCTCGGGGGCGCGCTGCTGGTCGCACCGCCGAGCGCGCAGGCCGTGCCCGGGATCGCGGCCATCCATACCGACGGCAGCCGGTTCGTCGACGAGTTCGGACGCGTCGTACTGCTGCACGGTGTGAACAATGTGGATAAAGACGCGCCGTACATCCAATTGGGGGACGGGTTCACCCTCACCGCCGAGGATGCCGCGCTGCTCGCCGGGCACGGGTTCAATACCGTGCGGCTCGGGGTGTCCTTCGACGGTTTGATGCCGACGAAGGGCGTGGTCGACACCGCCTATCTGGATCGCGTCGCCACGGTGGTGGATACCTTGGCGCAGAACGGGATTCACACTCTGCTGGACAATCACCAGGACGGACTCTCGAAGGTCTGGGGCGGCAACGGTTTTCCCGAATGGGCACTGAAATCCCGGCCGAGCGCACTCGAACCGAACCTCGGCTTCCCGCTCTACTACCTCATGCCCAGCATGAACCAGGGCTGGGATGAGGTGTGGGACAACAGCAATGGCGTCCTCGACTATCTGGGTGCGGCACTCGGCGCACTCGCGGGACGGCTGGACGGGCATGCGGGCGTCCTCGGCTTCGAGCTCATGAACGAGCCGTGGCCGGGCAGCGCCTTCCTGTCCTGCTATCCCAACGGCTGCCTTGGCTTCGACGTGAAATATCAAGCGGCCATGCGGAAATTGACCGATGCGGTGCGGGCGCGCAATGCGAACTCCATGGTCTTCTGGGAACCCAATGTGACCTGGAACGAGACCATGCCGTCGAACCTCGGCAGGAATCCGCCCATTACCGCGCCGAATATCGCCTTCGCGCCGCACGATTACTGCATTCCGAGTCAGCTCGCCATCTACCTGGGCCTGCCCGCCTTCCTGCGCGCGCTCTGCCCGGTGCAGCAGGACAAGACGTGGGGCAATATCGACTCCTTCACCCAGCGCACGCAGCTGCCGAGCCTGGTCACCGAATTCGGTGACGGTGACCCGACGGTGCTGCGCAACACCGTGATTCGCGCCGACGAGCGCTTTGTCAGCTGGCAGTACTGGCATTACGCCTCCGGATTCGGTGCGGGCGGTATCCGTCCGGACCCGTTCCTCGGAGATATCGGCCGGCAGTTGGTGCGGACCTATCCGCAGGCCACGGCGGGCACACCCGGTCGCATGATCTTCGACTCCGCCACAGGCGATTTCGCCTACCGGTATACACCGCACGCGGCGGCGAAACCGACCGAGATCTATGTCTCGGATCTGCACTATCCGAACGGATATGAGGTGCGGGTGGAGGGTGGCACGGTGACCTCGGCCGCGGGTGCGCGGGTGGTGACCGTTGAGGCCGGGTCCGCGCTGCCGGTGACCGTCCATATCAATCGGCCGGGGTCGAAGGGCGCTGGGCTCGGGTGATACCGGATCCGCATGTCGACGCCGGGATTTATTGGTTCGTCTGTGTAACGATCCATGCGACACCGGCGACACTGGTGCGTGGCGCCACTTCTGGACATGCGCCCGAATCGAGAGGGAACAGATGAACTACCTGAGCCTGCAGATGCTCAACGCGCTCCTGCCCACCATCCTCAATCTGTCGATGATGGGCATGCGCGGCATGCAAATGCTCTGAAAAACCCCGGTTCGGTGATGCGTCCGCCGATTGCGCAAAGGTATCCTCACCGCGTTCACGGCAGCCGTGAATTGTACGGTGAGAAAGGTTTTCGCAAGTGAAGTTCACAGGAACGAGGCCGCTACTGCGCCTCGTGCTGGCCCTCGTGGCCATGGCGGTGGCCGCGCTGGCAGTGACCGGTTGTTCGATGGTCAAGGACGCCAGCAAGTCCGATACCGCCAAATCCAAGGTCGGCGACTGCATCAATGTGATCGAGGGGTCGATGGTCGACTCCAAGACCGAGCCGATCGACTGCTCCTCGGAGAAGGCGGTCTACAAGGTCGCCCAGATCTTCGACAAGAAGACCGATTGCAAGGAAGAGCAGACCTCCTACGAGGAGACGCTCAATGGCGGAACCACCGCGTTCCTGTGCCTGACGCCCAACTTCAAGGAGGGCGCCTGCTACAACGAAAGCCAGACCACCGGATACAAGAATGTCGCCTGCGCCGCGCCCGAAGCCTCTTTCAAGGTGACCAAGCGTATCGACGGACAGGCCGACGAATTCCTGTGTGATGCCAATACCGCCATCGGTTTCCGCACCGTCGACGATCCGAAAACCACGTTCTGCCTGGGTAGTCCCAAGTAAGAAGGTGTTCTCGCCTATTCGATCAAAGCGACCGACGCGATCCGGTGCAGTGTGAAGTGCCGGATCGCGCCGGTTACCGGGTCGAGTGCATCCAGTTGTCCGCCACCGACTTTCAGTGGTTCGACGACGCGCTGGGTGGCTATGCCCGAGGCGTCCACATAGCCGATGTGCACGGGTCGCCTTGTGCGGGCGGCCAATTGGAGCAGATTCAAGGTGGCGGCGGTGGTCGTTCGCGAGCCGTCCGAGCGGACGGTCCGACCCGAACGGGATTGTGCCGCACGCTCACCCGCGCGTAGCTCCGAGACCAGTGCCCGAAGTTGTTCGGGGCTGGGCGGATTCGGCCGCCAGTTCGGTTTCTGCCCGGAGCGAGCCGGAATTCGCGCCCCGCGCGGGCGCAGGTCCACGATCGTGCCGGAGGAATCCTCACCCGCCGGGCTGAAGCCCGCGGCGCGCAGATGTTCGAGCACCTCACCCAGCGATGCCTGTGAGATCGCGACCGTCGGAGCCACCGCCCGCAGTGCGAGCTGTCCGGCGACCGGCGCGGCCAGCACCTCCGCGAGCAGCGCGGGATCCTCACTGCGAATGAAGGATCGGGCCATACCCACGCGCAGCCGGCCATGGCGGCGGGCCACATCGTCGATGAGATAGGTGAGCGCCTGCGGGACCGGGGTGCGCGAGTGCGCGGTGAACAGATTGTGCAGTTCGGTGGCGGTGGCGCCCGCATCGAGCGCGCGCCGCACCGAGGTCTCGCTGAGCCGGTAAACCGTTGCCGCACCGGCGGATTCGACCTCGGCGACCAGCGAGATCCGATCCTGGAGTTCGGGGACGAGCGGCCCGGGCGCGATAACCGTCAGATCCGCCTGCACCAGTACGTGATCCACCGGTGCGGGCAGTGACGCCGCCATCTCCGATTCCGCGTCCTCCGGGCGGCCGTGCAGCAGTGCCCGGCCCGCCGAGGTGACCGCGCCACGCGCCACCAGGCCCAGCGTCTCCGCCTCGGACAGCGTGCGTTGCACCGATTCCAGCCGATAGTGCCGGCGCCAGCGCGGCTGCCGCCAGGCCAGTGCGCGCCCCAGATCGGCGGCGGAAACCGCATTGCCGGAGGGGAATTCGGCCAGCAGGCGCAAGATAGCGTGCCGGTCCCGGACGGCGTGCACATTGCGCAGTTCCGCCGAGAGGGCCGCCAGCGGTTTGTCATTGGCGTCCCGCAGCCCGATCATCCATGGGAACCGGTCCAGGTCCAGCCAGGCCTGTGCGAGCACGACCCAGCGGCGCGGTGGCACCACGGCCAGCCAGGCGTCCGCGGTGGTGGTGGGTGCCCAGAAGTCCTCGGTGCCGTCATCGGGCAGGGGTTCGGGCGAACCCTTGTCGAGCAGCCGGGCCGCGGCCAGCACCTCGGCGATGAGCCCGATCCGGGCCTCGTCGATCCCGGTCTGCTTGACCACCCGCCGGATCTCCCGCACGCCCAGCCCGCCGGAGCGCAGTGCGGGCGCGGGGGTCTGCCCGAGCACATCCAGCAGGGATGCGCTGTGCCGCAATAGTTCTCCCACCTCACCGGCGGCCGCGGCATTCACATCGGAGCTGGTCTGCTTGCGCAGTTCGGGCTGCGGGGGAGTCAGCGCGTGCGGATCGGTGACCGGCTCATCGCGCAGTATCTGACCGACCGAGAGCGGTAGTTCCACCGTCTCCTCGTCGATCCGGTGCAGAAGTCGGCACGCCAGCAGCCGCTGTACCGGACGATCCTCGGGCGTGCCGGGAGCGGCGTCCCGGGTGCGCCCGCGCGGACCGGTCGCCGCCAGCTTGTCCAGCAGGCCGCGCTCGGGCGGAGTCAATTCCGCCAGTGCGGCTTCGATCTCGGGTTCGGTCAGCGCGTCCGGTAGCTCGGTGGTGCTGCCGAGCGGCCAGGGCAGGGCCTCCTGCGCCGCGGTCGTCAACCGCAGCGCCTTGTCCGACCCCCACACCAGTGCCCGGGTGCGCAGCTTCGCCACGGAGCCGTCCAGCATGGCCTTGGAGGCGCGATCCCCCAGTAGCTGAGTCAGTTTGGTGCGCGGCGCGGGCTGCGGGTCTCGCAGATCGGCGGCGCCTTGCACCACAAGGGTTTCGATAACGGCGAAGTCGAGCGTGTCCAGCTCGTCGGTGGCCCGCAGCACCGAGGCGCGCTGTTCGGTCCGCGCCGCCAGCACGGCCATGGAGGCGGGTAACGGCACCGCCAGATCCGGCCGTAATTGCAGCAACTCCACGAGCGCGTCATCGCCGAGCGCGGAGAGCCATTCGGTCAGTGTGGTCGGCTCGGGAAGCTTTGTGCCCGCGGCTTTCCGGGGCTTGGCCGTTTTGGTCGCCGCCGCCGTCACGGGCTCGGCAGCGCCGTTTCCGGCGGGGGGAACGGTATCGCTCACTTCACCCGATCCAGGCGGAAGACTGCTGTTGTCTCGAATGCGCGGCGGGACAGGCGCAGTGCGTGCCGCGGCGGTAGGTATGCGCGCGGGCACAGAGCGCCCGGCGCATGATGAAACGGCGGTGTGTGGCGCGGCTCGGTGGCCGCCGCGTGCGCGACGGCCGCGGGTAGGTGAGCCGCGCCGTTGACCGCATGGTTATCGGTGCAGAGGCTGATCAGCGGTTGATGATCGTGTGCGGGTGCACGTAGGGCAGCTGATCCACGGGGAGCGGGAACTCGGTGTCCTCACCGTACGGGGAGAGGCCGCCCGAGCGGGTCGACGAGAGCTCGGTGACGGCGTGATCGCCATTCGCCGTATCCGGCCAGCCATTGTCGACGTAGGGTTTCTTCGATTTGTTCACCACGCGCTCATTCTGGCATGAGCGGTATCCACGCGTCCCCTCCGGCACCCGGATGTTTGCTCGCGGAAAACGCAAACGCCCCGCATCATCATTGATGCGGGGCGTTTGTGTGCGCGAACGAGGTGTCTCAGCTGGGGAGCAGACCCTTGTTCGCCTGGAAGAAGTTCACGAGGCCCGGATCGAGCTGAGTGTTGTTGGCCTTGCTGACATTCAGGAAGTCGAGCACCGGCTGCGGGATATTGATGCCCTGCTGCTGGGCGATCTCCATGGCGCGGTCGACGGCCTGGTAGACCTGCTGGCTGCCATCGGCGGCCTGCAGGTTGCCCGGGTTCGAGCCCGGGTTCCACTTGGTCGGCGCTTCGGTTTCGGGAGCGGTGCGCTGCGAGGGCGCGCTGTGCAGGCCGAGGCTCGAGGAGCAGGAGGGCCAGGCGCCCCAGCCCTGCGAGGCGAGGACCTTCTCGGCGACGGTGATCTGCTGTTCGCGGCTGGCCTGGTTGGCGGTGGGGGCGTACTGGCCGCCGCCGTGAGCGCTCCAGGTGCTGGGCGAGAACTGCAGCCCACCCTGGAAACCGTTCCCGGTGTTGATACCCCAGTTGCCTCCGGCTTCGCACTGTGCGAGGCGATCCCAGTCGGAGTCGGGTGCCGCGCTGGCGTTACCGGCCATGGCCACTCCGGCACCACCGAGGGCGATGCCCGTCAGGGCTACCTTGGCGACCGTGCGACCGGTGTTACTCGGCTTGCGATGGCGTCCACTCATGTTCGGGTTTTCCTCTCGTACGCTCCTCGAGGCGTGACTACCGGGGGCGAACTGAGAGGTCGTCCGCTCCGGCGCGCTGGTGCGCGCTGTTCCTCGTCCTCACCCCTGGTTCCAGTTGGGGTCCGTACCCGCGGGGTGAGGTTCGGTGCGGCGGGCCGGTGGCGCCGGGCTGACCCGGCTGAGGAGTGACACTACGACGCCTGCCGCGAAAAATCACTATTTGGTAACCGTCGTGTCTGTCCGGGACGCTATCCGGCGCAACGGGTTCCGCTTACCGTCTGCGCAGGTGGTCACGGCGAGTCTCCGCCGATAGGGGTCAGTCACCTCGCTGTGACCGTTCTGTTATGTGACGAAAATCACACGCATGCCCGGGTAACGAAGTGGGCATTCGGACGTGTCACAGACGGACCGCCGCGGAAGTGTGTTTCAGCGCGCGCGCCGACCGGACCACAGCGCGAAAACCAGTGCCAGCAGGAACCCCAGCGGTGCTGCCATGGCGAGCAGATACAGCCACACCCCCGGCTTCGAATCGGTCAGCAATCCGACGCCGAAGATCGCGACGATTGCCAGCAATCCCACCGCGAACAAGGTCATCGCCGTATAGAGCAGCCAGCTTCCGGACCTGCGCGGAGCCTGCTGAGAAGAAGTGTCGGACATCCTGAGACCGTAAAACTGATGTGCTTGCGCTATACGCACCGGGGTAGACTCGGGCCGAATCGCGTCCTGCCATCGCTGTGGGGCGCGTTCTTTTCGCGAACGGAAGGTTGCGGACGATTGGTCCGACAGCCAACAGCTGTGCCCGGCGAGTCCGGGCATCGAATGACGAACGGGTGAGCGCAGTGCCTACCGGCAAGGTGAAGTGGTACGACGTCGAAAAGGGCTTCGGCTTCCTTTCCCAGGATGAGGGTGAGGATGTCTATGTTCGATCGTCGGCGCTGCCCGAGGGTGTCGAAGCGCTCAAGCCCGGACAGCGGGTCGAGTTCGGGATGGCGGCGGGCCGTCGCGGTCCGCAGGCGCTGAGCCTCAAACTGCTCGAAACCCCCACTGTCCGTGGACCTGAGCGCGAACGCGGTGAACGCCGCCCGCGCAGTGAAGGACCCATCAATCGCAAGTCCACCGATGAGCTGCACGGCCTCATCGAGGACATGATCACGATTCTGGAGACCAAGGTGCAGCCCGATCTGCGCCACGGTAAGTACCCGGATCGCAAGACCGCACAGCGCATCGCCGAGGTCGTCCGCGGCGTCGCGCGCGAGCTCGACCACTAGGCCGGAGCCGAAAAGTGAACGGGCCCCGGTGAGTTCATCTCACCGGGGCCCCGCTGTATTCGAGATGGCTTGCGCCACCGTGCTATTGGATCTCGAGGCCCTGGTATGCCGGGGTGTGAATGGACCAGATGGCGCTGGGCACCCAGCCCACATTGCCCGCCGCGTCCATGGCCGGCACGGGCAGGTACAGCTCGGCCACGGCCAGCTTGATCTGCGGATCGTTCGGCGTGGGCACGGTGATCGCGTACGGCGTGCCGTCGCTCTTGACCTCCGTGTTGACCAGGCCCTTCTTGTAATCGTCGTAGGAGAACGCGCCGACGGCCACATTGTCACCGGGGATGCGGTACCAGAGCTTCATCCGCCAGGGTGCGTTCGCGATCTCCTTGGGCAGGGAGATCTGCAGCGGGGAGCCCGGCGGCACGTCGAGGGTCGAGATCGCCTCGCTGGTACTGCAATCGTTCAGATCGATCTGACCCTTCGCGACCTTCGGATCGCAGAACATGAACGGCGCCACCGTAACCGCGTGACCGTGCGCGTACGCGGTGATCTCCGGCTCCGGCTCGCTCGCGCGATGGGCGACCACCACGATCACCGCGACGTAGGCCACGGCCACCACGAGCAGGGCCGCCGATAGCGCGACGATCGTGCGGGCGTTCGGTTTGCTCACCGTTGCTTCCTGTCCTCACTGGGTGGGCTCCTCGGCGCCGTGAGCGCCGGGGATCTCCTGCTGCGCGTGCTGTGGTCGATTACCGCCCAAACCGGGCAGCAGCGAATGCCCACGGTAGCTGACCACCGTTTGCGTCAGGCCCAGCGCCATCACCGCCGTGACCGCAGCGAAACCTTTCCACCAGTCCGTCGGCAGCAGGACGCCCATCGCGCCGCCGAGTACCCAGGACAGCTGCAAAACCGTCTCCGACCTGCCGAAACCGGAGGCGATGGATTCGGCGGGGAGGTCGTCCTGAATGGCCGCGTCCAGGGAGACCTTGGCCAGTGCGCTGGCGCCCGCGGCGACCAGGGTGGCGACGGCCGCGCCCAGCAGGTTGTCCAGTACGGCCGCGCCGACCGCCACGCCCACACACGCGATGGTGCAGAGCAGCACGCTCAGGGTGGGGCGGCCCAGTTTCATGCGCGCGCCCGTGGCATTACCGGCGAAATTGCCGATGGCGGCGGCAGCGCCGACCACGCCGAGCATGGCGACCTGTTGTGCCGGGCGATGTTCGGTGGACTTCACGACGAAGGCCACATAGAAGGTGAGGAATCCGGTGAGGATGCGAACCGTGCCGTTACCCCACAGGCCGGTGACCACCTCGCGGCCCAGCGGCTGCCGGCGGCGACTGGGCTGAATCTGCGCGGCCTGCTTGGCATCGAGGACCTCGGTGTGCGAATCATCGCCGTGATAGGTCAGGGTCGCGGGGACCTCACCCTCGGTGACCTCCACCCAGGACGGGATCTTCAGGCTGAGATAGCAACCGGCTCCGGCCAATACGGCCGCGAACAGCAGTGCGCCCGGCGAGTGCGCGATTGCGGCGATCAGACCCGCCACACCGCCCGCGCCGAGCGTGCCGCCGACCAGGCCGAACACGGTGAGCCGGGAATTGGTGCGCACCAGGTCGATTCCCGGCGGGAGCACACGCGGTGTGACCGCGCTCTTCAACACCGAGAACGATTTGCTCAGAATCATCATGCACAACGCGAGCGGGTACAGCGCCCAGTTGTCCACATTGAAGATCAACAGCACCGCGACCAGCACACGCACGGCGAACGAGCCCGCCAGAGCCAGTCTGCGGCCGCGCTGCAATCGGTCCAGCATGGGCCCGATCAGCGGCGCGATCACCGCGAACGGGGCAATGGTGATCAACAGGTACAGCGCGACCTTGGTCTTGGATTCCGCTGTCGCACTGGCGAAGAACAGCGTGTTCGCCAATGCCACGGCAACCGCCGCATCCGTGGCGAAGTTCGCCATGGTCGCGTAGACCAGCGCCGTCAGACCCGACTCCTCGGCCCCATCCGCCTTGGCCGCCCGCTGAAAAGTCGCGAACCCCCGCTCGGTCAACTCGATACTCCGCCGAGCCGCCACCCGAGTGACAGTCAACTTCCGCGGCGGCTTGTGCAGCCTCGCATCGCCGACCTGCTCGTTCTCACCGCCCTGCGCATGCGAATGTGGCAGCGGCCGAGTCGCTTCCGGCCGCGTCTGATGCGGCTGCTCCGGCTTCCCCGCAGACCCCGCGTCGGTCACACGCCCCGGCGCGTCGGATGGCGGCTTGGGCTTTCGGTGAGCCAGGAACTCCGGCACTTCCGGGTCCCCGGGGCGCGGCTGCCGCGCAGGTTTGTTCACGGGCGGGTATCGGTCGTATCCGGGGTGTCGTTCGATGAGCGGAGACTCCTCGTCACCCCACCGACCGGAGTCGGCGTCGGGATCGCGGGGAGTCGTCACGCGCTCAATTCTTGCAGTGTCGAACGACAGTGGCTCCACCAGCGCGGGTGTGCGACGACATAGGGCGGCCGTCCAGGTCCATGGACAGTGCCCCGTCCGGACGCATTCGTGCAGGGCAGAACGCTGTGCGCCGTGAACGCGGTCATCGATCGGCCGCGACGGCGGGCGGAAATCGCGGTATCTCGGTGCGGTTCTCGCGCGCCCACATGCGGCGTGTCGGGTTCATCCGGCTGCATCAGGCCGGGATGAAGCGGACTTCATAGGTGGCGGGCCATTTCTTGCCGGTGAGGAGGAAGTGGTCGGTGCCGGGAATGGCGGTTATGCCGTTCAGGACGTCGGCTCCGGGGATGCGGGAGTCGCGGGGATAGAGGGCGGAGGCGTCGATGGTGTGCAGGACGGTGCCTGTTTCGGGGTCTATGTGCAGGATCGTGTCGGTGGGCCAGGCGTTGGCGTAGACGGAACCGTCGGGGGCGCAATCGAGTTCGTTGAGTTCGGTGTTCTCGTGGCTGGTGAGGGTGACCGTGCCGGTGGGAGCGAAGGTGTGCGGGTCGCGGAAGGTGAGGGTGCCGGTGCCATTGCTCATGAGGATGCGGTCGCCGCGCGTGCACAGACCCCAGCCTTCGCCGTCGAATCTGCTGCGGTGCAGTTCGGCAAGGGATTTCGGGTCGCGGGCAATGGCGATGCCGTCCTTGTAGGTGAGCTGCCAGAGCTGCTCCCCGGCCTTGGTTACGCCCTCGCCGAACAGCGGCGCGGGTAGGTCGGCGCGCGCGAACTCGATACCGCTGTCGAGGGTGGTTGCGCGAACGAAGGACTGGCCGGAGAGTCCGGTGCTTTCGTACAGCGTGTCGCCGTCGATCTCGAGGCCCTCGGTGAAGGCCTGCGTGTCGTGCGGGCGAGTCGCGATGACTTCGACACGCAGACTCGGCGTGTCGTCGGCTCTTCCGCATGCGGTGATTGCGGCGGCCAGGCATATGGCCGTGGACAGCAGTATCTTCACGGCCGCTACCGGTGCACGACGTTTGCGCTCCATACGGCAAAATGTAAGGCGTGAGCGCGGTTGGAGTTTCGGAGTCCGGTGTTCGGCCGATCCTGGCGGAGGCGGTCGACCTGGCTCGCCGTGCGCTCCTGGAGTTGGAGCCGCTCGGCGTCGGCAGGCATATCGGTGTCACGGCCGAGGATGATTCGGCGGCCACCCATCACTTCGAGGCCACGCTGCCCGGCTATCGAGGCTGGCAGTGGGCGGTCGTGGTGGCCGCCCCGCCCGCGGCCACCCATGTCACGGTGAGTGAATCGGCGCTGCTACCCGGCCCGGACGCGCTCATCGCCCCCGATTTCCTGCCCTGGGATCAGCGCATCCGCCCCGGCGATCTCGCGCCCGGCGATCTGCTGGCCCCGCCCGCCGGTGACGTCCGCCTGGTTCCCGGCTATCTCGCCACCGGTGATCCGGTCGTCGACGATGTCGTGCTGGAGCTCGGCCTCGGCCGCTCCCAGGTGCTGAGCCGCGAAGGCCGCGAGGAGGCCGCCGACCGCTGGTTCTCCGAATTCGGCCCCGACACGGATATGGCGCGCGCCGCCCCCGGCACCTGCGGAAGCTGCGGTTTCTTCGTCCCCCTCGCCGGTGGCCTGCGCGCCGCCTTCGGTGTCTGCGCCAATGCCATGGGAGCCGACGGCCGCGTCGTCCACATGGAGTACGGCTGTGGTGCCCACTCGGACACCGAACTCCCCACCGGCGCAGGCTCACCCGCCTTCGAGGCGTATGACGACGCCGCCTTCGACGTGATTCCCGCGGCGGAAGTCCGCAAGCCGGAATCAGCCCCCGCGACCCCGTCTGCCGAAGCGGATTCGATCGTCGCCGAACCGGTCACCGGCGCCGGTGCGTCCGTGACCGTCGAAGTCTCCGGTGTGGCGTCGAATTCCACTGTGGCCGAAGATGTTTCAGAGATGCCCGCGCTGTTCGAGGTGGCCGATCCCGATGCGGCGGTGGACGATGCCTGGGGCGTGAGCGCGGTTCGGGTCGAGGCGGAGACCGATGCCGCGCGGACGGATGAGTCCGGGGCGTAGGAGTAGTACCGACTGCGGCCGGTGTCCGGGAGACCGGACACCGACTCGTGCACGTGGTGGGCAGGACCGCCGCGGGGGTTGCGTCGGCGCGCCGCGTTTCAGGATCGCCGATGCCGCGATGACACCTTCGGCCGGCGCTGCGGCGTGCCCGGTGGTCCGCACGAGCGGCAGCTCGGGTGAGGTGTGGAAAGCGCAGGACAGCAGGGGTTTTGCGGCCCCGATGCGATGAACTGGCCGATGCGTGCGGAAACGCGCCTATTGTGTGCTGTCCGTTCGGTTCGGCCGGGCGGGTAGGCGTGTGTGGTCTCGATGAGCGGAAGGGATGCGTGGGTTGAACGGCGGTAGGGGAGTTGGGGATCCGTTCGATACTGCGGGGTTGCGGGCGGGGGTGATCGCCGCTTGGCGGGGGTCGCCGACGCGATTGCGGGAGGACGCCGCCACCGAGGCGGACCTGGTGCGGGCGGGGTACCGGGATCGGGTGCTGACCGAGCTGGCGCAGAATGCCGCCGATGCCGCCGCGAAGGCGGGGGTCGCCGGGCGGGTCGCGGTGTGGCTGGTGGAGCGGGAGCTGCATGTGGCCAATACCGGGGTGGGGCTGGATGTTTCGGGGGTGCACGCGCTGACGGCGCTGCGCGCGTCGGCGAAGACCGGGGCCGATGCCTCGGTGGGGCAGTTCGGCGTGGGGTTCACCGCGGTACTGAGTGTGTCGGACGAGATCGAATTCCGGTCCCGGGGCGGGTCGGTGCGGTTCTCGCGGGCCGAGACATTCGCGCTGCTGACTGTCGAAGGGGTTGAAATACCCGCTGTAGCAGAGGATTTTGCGCCTCCCGCACTGCGACTGGCCTGGCCGAGTGACGCGGAGCCCGGGGACGGGTTCGACAGTGAGATCGTGCTCCAGCTGCGCGAAGATGTGGACGCCGACGCCTTGCTCGTGGGAATGCGGGCCGAAGCGGTGGACCTGCTGCTGGAATTGCCCGCGCTGCAGAGTATTCGGGTATCCGATGACGAGATCGCAAGTGCTGTAACAGATCTCGGCAACGGTATTCAGGAGCTGCGGGTCACGGGGGAGTGGGAGGACCGGCGGTGGTGGCAGTATCGGACCGCGCGGGCCCGCTGGCTGCTGCCCGTCCGCGAAGGGCGTCCGGTGGCTGCGCGCCCGGATGTATTGCGCGCACCCACCCGCTCGGACGAGGAGCTGTCCCTCCCCGCGTTGCTGATCGCCGATATCCCCATGCAGCCGGATCGCCGGCGCCTGCTGCCGGGCGCCCGGATTGCCGAATTGGCCTCCGGTTATGCCGATTTCGCGCTCGCCCTGCCCCCGGCCGATCGCCTGGTACTGGTACCCGCCCCGGCCTTCGCGCGCAGTGAGGCCGATGCCTCGCTGCGTGAGGCCCTGGTCGCCGAACTGCGTGATCATGCCTGGCTGCCGGTGCTGCACGGCCCCGAGCACGCGCCGGGAATCGCCTCGCCGCACGGTGCCGATCCGCTGCTCGATATCGATGCCGCCCTCGAAGCGAACGCGGCACGCGGCGCCATGCCCGCCGCGACCATGCCCGGCGATGAACTCCAACTCGAACTCGATCTGACCGGCGCCGAGCCCAGTGCGAATGGTGCTCTCGGCCATGATCTTTCGCTGGATCCGGGCGATACTCCCGCTGCCACGGCCGCGCCCGAGGTGCCCGGTGTGCTGCCGCCGCGGCGCGCGAGCGTATTCACCGGTGTGACCCCGGAACTGGCCGGTTTGCTGGCGGAGGTAGTCGGGCCGCTGGTTATTCCGGAGCTTTCCGGCCGCGCCGGATCCGACGCGCTCGGTGTGCTGGATGTGCATCGAATCGGCCTGGCCCGGATCGCGGAACTCTCCGGCAGCCTGGAACGCCCGGCGCAGTGGTGGTATTCGCTGTACGACGCGCTGGAGCCGTTCGTCCTGGATCCCCTCTCCGTGGAGGAGTTGGGGGCACTGGCGGTGCCGCTGGCCGACGGCCGGGTGGTGACGGGCCCGCGCACGGTGGTTCTGGACGATCAACTGGAGTCGGCGATTCCGGTGCATTGGGCACGCCTGGTGCATCCGGAGGCCGCACACGAACTGCTGGGCCGCTTGGGCGCTCGCGCCGCGACCCCGGAGGATCTGCTCAATGATCCTGCCCTGCAGGCGATTCTGGAGGACGACCCGAGTGATCCGGATACCGTGGAGGCGGTGCTGAACCTGGCCACGAACGCGGTCCCCGGCGCCTTGCCCGCATGGCTCGGACTGCTCGAATTGCCGGACAGCACAGGCGAATTGCTGCCTGCCGACGAGCTTCTGCTGCCGGCGGCCCCGCTGGGTCGAGTGCTGGTGGCGGAGTCGCCGTTCGAGACCATCGCCGAGCAGGCTCTGGACCGGTACGGCCGGGAAGCGTTGCGCGCCATCGGTGTCGGCTGGAGCTTCACCGTGCTGACCGAGGAGGATCCCACCGGCCCCGATCATCATCTCGATGACGAGGACGCCTGGTGGGAGGGCTTGCAGGAGGATCCGCCGGTGCTGCGCGCCGTGCGCGACCTGGACCTGGTCGACGAGGAGGAGTGGCGGGAAGCCTTGCGCCTCTTGCTCTCCGACGAATCCACCCGCCCGCTACTCGCCGACCGGGACGGCTACACCGCCTGGTGGTTGCGCAACCATGCGCATATCGACGGCATCCCGCTCGGCCTTATGCGCCACCCCGAGGATGAGAGCCTGCACGGCCTGCTCCCGCAGATCCCGGGCTTCACCGAGCCGGATCTGCGGGTACTGCGCGGCGTTCTCGCGGCCCCCGAGATCATGACCGCGCAATTGGCGGAGGAGCTCCTCGACGCGCTGGCCGATCCCGCCAGAATGCCCACCCCCGAAGCGATTTCGATAACCCACCGCCGACTCGCGGAGGCCCTCGACGCCGGTCTGCTCGATGTCGACGACCTGGATTTCCCCGGTCAGGTCCGCGCCCTCTCCGGCGCGGTCATCGACCCCGCCGACGCCCTGGTCCTGGACCAGCCATGGTTCGGCCCGGCCCTGCCCGCCGGCCGCCTGGTGGTGGGCGATATCGCCTCGGCCCACTCCCTGGCCGCCCTGCTCGATCTCCCTTTGGCGTCGCAGGCGGTCACCGCCGAGGTCCTCGGCGCGGGCCGCCCCACCACCTGGACCGCCGACCCGCTCGGCGTCCTGCTCCGCCTGCAACTCGATACCCCCACCCGCACAGGCGAACTCGTCATCCACGAGGAACTCCGCGTCCGCCTCACGGGCGCGGTGGAAGCCACGGTGACAGTGCCATGGTGGCAAGTCGGCGAAACCACTCACGTTCAGTCCCGACACCACAGCGACTGAACCGATACGCGCGAGCCCCACCGTCATCCCGGCATGCTTTTGGCCGGGATCTCACCTGGCTCTGTGGATCCCGGCCAAAAGCGCGCCGGGATGACGGGCGCGTCTCAGCCGGAGTGGCGGGTGACTGATGCTTCCCCCGGAAATGGCTCCGGCGCGCGAGGATTCGCGCGCCGGAGGGAGGTTGGGGGTGGTCAGGAGGCGTGGGAGCAGACCATGACCGCCAGGAGGTCCAGTTGTTCGCGGACCGCGGCGCTGTCGTTATCGACCAGCCAGCGCAGCACGATTCCGTCGATGGTGTTGAGCGTGAAGCGGCTGAGGGTGGCGACGGGGATGGACCACTGGGTGCCGGTGGCTTCGCGGGCGTGTTCGATGATGTCGGCGAGCGTGGAGTCGTTGAACGTGTACTGCTCGCGCGCTATTGCGAGTTTCGCAGGAGTTTGTTCGCCTTCGCGAAGTGCGTAGGTGGTGGTTTCGTAGGTCAGTAGTTGACGTTCGGGTGTGGCTTCGACGTTGAGCCACATGAGTTCCAGGGCGGAACGCACCAAATTCTGAAGCGCTTCTTTTCCTGTTCCGACGTCATGCCATACCGCTTCGTTGGCGTCGACGGAATCACGCAATTCCATCGAAAGTGCCTTGACCAGCTCGGTCATCAGCTGGTCTTTGTTTTCGAAACAGTAATGCACCACACCGAGCGAAACACCGGCCGCCTGTGCAACGTCGCGCGTGGTAACTCCTGCCACGCCCTTTTTTTCGGCAAGGCCGATGGCCGCCTCGATAAGGTGGGCCCGTCGTTCTTCGACGCTCAATCGGGAGGACACTCCAGGGAGTTAAGCGCCCGGGAAGCGTGCAGTCAATTCGCACGCTCCGAAATTCTGGACTGGACGAACGTCCAGTTGTATGGTTCGCTCCTTTCCGGGACGGAAGGAGACGCGAATGGCGCTGTCGGACAACGGAACGGCCGATCGAAGCGAGGCCGTGACCGTCTCGCGCAGAACCGTTCTGGCCGGTGCCGCAGTCGGTACGGCGGCGCTCGCGGTTACAGCTACATTCGCACTACCCGAGAGCGAAGCGCGCGCGGATTCCGGCGAATACCTCGTCGGAGTGGGCATTTCAGACATAACCGGTCCGGCCGCCGAATGCGGGATGATGGGTTACTCGCAATTCGGACAGGACACCGCCGGCATCCACCTGCGCCCGCGCGCCCGCGCCTTCATCTTCGGCACCGCCGCCCAGCGCCTGGTCTACGTCGTCGCCGACAACGGCATGATCTTCCAATCCGTGCACCGTGGCGTCATGACCGCACTCGCCCGGCAATTCGGCGACCGCTACACCGAGCAGAACGTCCTGCTCACCTCCACGCATTCACACGCCACCTGCGGCGGCTCCAGCAACGATTACGCGTACAACCTGTCCATTCTCGGATTCCAGCAGCAGGTGTACGACGCCGAAGTGAACGGCATCGTCGAAGCCATCACCGCCGCCGACGCCGATCTCGCGCCCGGCAGTCTCGCCCTCGGTCGCGGCGAACTGCACGATGCCAGCGTGAATCGCTCCAGGATCGCCTGGGAGCGCAATCCCGAAGCGGACAAACAGGTTTACCCCGATGCCATCGACCCCACCGTCACCGTGCTGTCCCTGCGCCGGGCCGGTCGCGAGGTCGGCGTCATCACCTGGTTCGCCACCCACAACACCTCGATGAGCAATACCAACCGGCTCATCAGCGCCGACAACAAGGGTTACGCCTCATACTCGTTCGAGCACACCGAGCACGGCGTCCGCTACCTGGACGGCTGCGATTTCGTGGCGGCCTTCCCGCAGACCAACTCCGGCGATATGTCGCCCAACCTGAATCTGCACCCCACCGACGGCCCCACCCGGGACGAATTCGAGAACACCCGGATCATCGGCGACCGCCAATACCGTGCCGGCAAAACGGCTCTCGCGTCCGCCCGCCCGCTGACCGGACCGGTCGACAGCATGCTCTGCTACATCGACCTCGCCGACATCCAGGTCGACGGTCGCTGGACGCCCGGTGGGCAGCCACGGCACACCGCCCCCGCCTGCGCGGGCGTCTCACTCATCGCGGGCAGCACCGAGGACGGACCCGGCCTGCCCGGTGTCCCCATCCCCGAAGGTGTGCGAAACCCGTTCGTGGACGCGCTCGGTGGCGTCAACCAGCCCATCCCGGACTGGCTCGCGGACGCACAGGCCCCCAAGGCCATTGTCGCGCCCCTGGGCCTCATGCCGCCGGTTCCGTGGGTGCCGAGTGTGGTGCCGCTGCAGATCGTCCGGATCGGCGATCTCTACCTCGCCTGTGGCGGAGCGGAATTCACCATCACGTCGGGCCTGCGCATCCGGCGCGTCGTGGCCGAGGCTCTCGGCGTCCCTCTGGAGCAGGTCCTCATGCAGGGCTACGCCAACTGCTACCACGAATACGTGGCCACCCCCGAGGAGTACGACGCCCAGCAGTACGAGGGCGGCTCAACCCTCTACGGCCGCTACACCCTTCCCGCCTATCAGCAGGAATTCCACCGCCTTGCAACGGCTTTCGCCGCGCAGCAACGCGTCCCCCGCGGACCCGCACCGCGAGACGTCTCCAACCTGCAACCCAATTTCGTCGCCGCACCCGGCCCGGACGCCACCCCGCCCGGCGCGACCTTCGGCGATGTCCTCACGCAACCGGCCCCCACATACGCCGCGGGCGACCAGGTCGCCGCCGAATTCGTCTCGGCCCACCCGAAACACAACACCCGGCGCAACGGGACCTTCCTGGAAGTCCAGTGCGCCGGTGTTTCCGGCTGGACCCGCGTCGCCAACGAAGGTGAATGGGCGGTCAAATTCTTCTGGTCCCGCCGCGGCGCGGATATCTCGGTAGCCCGCTTCACCTGGGATATCCCCGCCGGAACACCGTCGGGCCGTTACCGTTTCCAGCACTTCGCCGACCAACTCGCGGCCGACGGCACCCTGTATCCCTTCACCGGAACCTCGAACGAATTCGATATCCGCTGAACTGAGCTACGCCAGGGGTCCTGTTCAGTCCAGGCCGAGCTGAGCGCCTTTGTCGCCGCGCCGTGCACCACGACGCTGGATCGCGAAGATGGTGTAGCCGAGCAGGCCGACGCCCAGGCCCATCAGGCAGATGGGGCGGGCGGTCGCCCAATCGTCGTTCAACCAGACCACGATGGTGGCGATCAGGAAGCCGATGCTGCCGGCCAACAGGACCGGGCGAGGGTCGGTGAAGCGCGGGGGAATTTCCGGCACGGGCTGGGTCACAGGTTTCAGGGTAGACAGTGCGGGGGTAATAGGGGTTGGGGGCGTGTACCGGTGGGTTCGCCACCCGGTGGCGGGGCCGGAATCCTGCATGTCGGTACGGGTGTGCGGCGGGAGCGCACGAACAGGCGTCCCACGCGCGAGGTGTCCCGTATCGTTTCGCTCTGTGACAACGCCTTCCGATATTCGAGCGCTCGCCGGTGAACTGTCGCTGGCGGTGGTGCGCTTGACGCGACATCTGCGAGGTAGGCGCGCCGATGCCCAGATTTCGCTGACTCAGCTCTCCGCGCTCGCCACGCTCAATCGCGACGGTGCCATGACCCCGGGTTCGCTGGCGGCCAAGGAGCGCGTCCAACCGCCGTCCATGACCCGGGTGATCGCGTCACTGTCGGAAATGCGTCTGGTGCAACGCGATCCGCACCCGACCGACGGCCGGCAGATCATCGTGTCGCTGTCCGAGCACGGGCGGGCGCTCATCGCCGATGAGACCCATGCCCGTGAAGCCTGGATGACCGAACAGCTCTCCCGGCTGAGTCCCGAGCAGGTGGCGGTGCTGGAGCAGGCCGTGGGCATTATGAAGCAGATCGTGGACCAGTCGGAGTAACCGGTCAGTGCGGGGAGCGGCCGTACTCGGCGTACTCCCGCAGTAGTTCCGCCCGCAGTTCGGGTGTCGCTGCCCGATACGCCAGGTTTTTCGTATTCCCAAGGTAGACAGGGTCTTCGGTGAGCCAGGAGGCGCGGCGCAGGGACGGCTTGTCAATCTTGCGGGTGGCGGTGACCGGAATGGATTCGGTGATCCGCACGAACCGCGGCGCCCATTTGGTGCCCAGGTCGGGTTGTGCGGCGAGGAAGCGGCCGAACAGTTCCGGGTCGAAGACCACGCCCGCGTCCAGTTCCAGGGTCGCCATCACCTGATCGCCGGTGCGCGGGTCCGGAACCGGGTACACCGCAGCGAGTTTCACGCCCGGGAAGCGCGCCAGAATCCGCTCCACCGGTGCGGTGGCGAAGTTTTCGCTGTCCACCCGAATCCGATCACCGGATCGCCCGGCGAAGTAGAAGAAGTCCTCGGCATCCCGATAGCCGAGATCCCCGGAGCGGAAGATCGCGCCGTCGACCCGCTCCGCGCTCGCCTCCGCATTGCGATAGTAGCCCTCGAACATGACCGCACCGGTGCGATTCACGATCTCGCCGATGGCCTCGGCGGCATTGAGTAGCGCCCCATTCGAGTCGAAAACCGCACGGGGACACTCATTTCCGTGCTCGTCGTGAATGGCGACCCGCATGAAATCGGGTGCCCGCCCGAGCGCGCCCGGGGGTGAGTCGTCGGTCAGCCGGATGACCACGCCGCCCTCGCTGGAGCCGTAACTCTCGACCGGCCGCACGCCGAACCGCCGCGCGAACTCGGCCCGGTCCCGGGGCGCGGCCTCGGTGCCGAAGGCCGTGCGTAACTTGGTGTCCCGCTCCAGCGGCGATTCCGGTGCCGATAGCAGGTAGGCCAGCGACCGGCCGACATAGTTGAAATATGTTGCGCCGAACCGTCTTACGTCGGGCAGGAAGCCCGAGACGGAGAACCGCCGGCGCATGGTGAAGGTCGCGCCGGTGAAAACCGAAGGGGCCCAGCACGCCATGATGGCATTCCCGTGGAACAGCGGCATGGCGTTGTAGGTGACATCGGCGCGGGTGAGTGAGGCGTGATTGGCCGCGCCCAGCGCCGCCAGCCGCCCGGTCGTGCAGATCACCGCCTTGGGCGCACCGGTCGATCCGGAGGTGAAGGTGAGCAGTAGCCGGGTGGACCGATCCCGGGCGGCGGGCGCGATCCGCACAGGATGTGTGGATTCGGCGGAAACCCTTTTCTGCCAATCGGATTCGTCGATGGCGAGAATCCGGTCCGGATCCACACCGGTATCCAGTCCGGCCAGCGGTGCGCACTGCGCGGTGTCGGTGAGAATCAGATCGCAGTCCACCCCGCGAATATCGGCGGCCAGTTCCGCGCCCCGCCGGGTCGGATTGATACCGATCAGGGTCGCTCCGGACAGCGCCGCCGCACCGAGCAGGAAGATGTACTCGGGCACATTCTCCAGCAGTACGCCGAGGTGGAAGGGCCGGTCCGGGCGCCGCAGAGCGGTGAGTACCGCTGCGCGGGCGGCGCATTCGCGCACCACCTCGGCCCAGGTCCAGGTCGAATCCTCGAAGCGGAGCCCGGGATGATCATCGTGCTCGCGGTTCAGCAGCAGGTCGCCGAAGGTCAGTCCGAGCTCGGCGGTTTCGGCGGGCGTGAGGCGCGGGATCTCCGGGCCGGACGCCCACAGTGGATTGTCCATGCCCATCATCTTCATGCGCGAGCGGCGGGTGCGGAGCGGTTCAGGCGCCGAAACTCCGGTCACTGGACACGATTTCGCGGCCCAGCGGGAACAGCGAGACCGGGATCAATTTCAGGTTCGCCCAGGCGAACGGGATTCCGATGATGGTGATGGCCAGGGCAATGCTGGTGAACAGGTGTCCCAGCGCCAGCCACCAACCGGCGAAGATCACCCAGATGACATTGCCGATCAGCGAGCCTGCCCCCGTGCCCGGCTTCTCGACGGCCTCCCGGCCGAACGGCCACAGCACGAACGAGGCGATACGGAACGAGGCAATACCCCACGGGATGGTGATGATCAGAATGCAGCAGATGACTCCGGCGATGACGTAGCCGATGGCCATCCAGAATCCGACCAGCACGAGCCACAGGATGTTCAGAAGCAACTGAATCGGTTTCACGCTCTCCAGCATGCCAGTCCGAGCGGTCCAGCGGCACCGGGAAAACCCTGACTTCGCAGTGGGGGCACCGGTCGGGGACGGTGTGGATAGTCCGGATTGTCCGAGGTCGCGCGATATCAATATTTCTGCGCTGCTAATCTCGAGCAAGCTACTGCTCTGCAGCTCTATCTGTTTTCGCAGCCAATGAGTGAACAGGAGCACGGTTTGAGCAACAAAACACGCCTCTGTGCGAGTGCGACAGCGCTGGCCATGCTCACCGCAGGAGCCCTCACCGCCTGCAGCAGCAATGACAGTTCGGACTCCGGATCGACATCCACCTCCGCGGCCGTTGCCGCCGCCGCGAGTTCCGCCGGTTCCGGTCCGGCCCGCAACCCCTTCCTCTCGGCCGAGAAGTTCGCGGTCACCCATATCGACCCGGCCCAATCGGACAGCTTCCCGGCCGCCGTCCCGCGCGGCACCTTCCATATCGACCCCGCGCAGATGCCCCGCGTTCCGGGCGGCCCGGTCAACATCATGACCCTGGCCTCGACTTCACCGGATTACATGTGGGTCTCCTCGACTTCCGGCCCGCGCTATGTGGACGTCGCCGATGGCGAGTTCAAGGAGGTCGCGTCCATGGACGCGCCGGGCATCGCGCCGATCCCCACCCCGCAGCTC
The DNA here is from genome assembly GCF_009649815.1 of Nocardia sp. SYP-A9097. Taxonomy (GTDB): domain Bacteria; phylum Actinomycetota; class Actinomycetes; order Mycobacteriales; family Mycobacteriaceae; genus Nocardia. Next base: position 97,610 of record NZ_WJIC01000018.1, on the reverse strand, counting down.
GATCAGGTGCTGAACCAGCAGTTCACCGATACCGCGCAGATCGAGGGCGCGATCGCGCAGGGCTGGGGCGGCGCGAACTGGCAGCGCATCGCCAATGGTGTCTACGCCATGGTGGACAAGGACAATCACTTCTACTTCATCAACCAGAGCGCGGAACTGATCGTCTTCGCGCTGAAGAACAATGACAAGCCCGAAGACGGTATCGAGATCATCGCGCAGCGTGACTTCAAACCGATGCTCTCCAATGCCATGACCACGCTCGGCATTCCGGAGACCATTGTCGGCGCGGATATGACCTACGACGGGCATCTGGTCGTGCTCGCGTCCCGCGAACTGTACGTAATGAACCGCGACCTCACCGGTGATCCGCAGGTGGTGCGAACCGGCGATGACGAGACCATCTCCAACTCCATGGCCATCGACGCGGACGGCGGCATCTACTTCGCCTCCGACAAGGTGATGCGCAAGGCGGTGTGGAAGAACGGCAAGCTCTCCACCGACGTCGCCGACGGCGCATGGTCTTCACCGTACGATTTCGGCCGCCAGCCCCCGGCGGTGAAGTTCGGTATCGGCACCGGTTCCACACCCACGCTGATGGGCTACGGCAAGGACACCGACGAGCTGGTGGTCATCACCGATGGTTCCGACCATATGAAGCTGGTCGCGTTCTGGCGCAATGGAATTCCGGATGGCTTCCAGCAGAAGCCGAACACCAAATCCAATCGGATCGCCGATCAGATCCAGGTGACCGCCGGGCTGCAGAATCCGCCGGAGTTCATCCAGTCCGAGCAGTCGGTGGTGGTGAACGGATACGGCGCGTTCGTGGTGCAGAACATCGGCGCCGGCGGCTCCCCGGACCGGCTGGTGGACGTACTCGCCAACGGCCCGGTCGCCGAACCGCCACACGGTATGCAGCGTTTCGAATGGGATCCCAAGGCACACCAGTGGAATTCGGCGTGGACCCGCGGTGATGTGGTCTCCACCTCCATGGTGCCCGCGGTCTCCGCGGGCGAGGGCATCGTCTTCGTCAACGGATACTCCAAGGCGGACGGCTGGGAGGTCACCGGCCTGGACTGGAAGACCGGAGAAACGGTGCACCGCACCATCTTCGGGCAGAGCAACCTCGGCAATGGGGCCTACGCGATCGTCGAAGCCTTCCCCAATGGCGACCTGCTGTTCAACAGTATCGGCGGCCCGTTCCGCGCCAAGATCGCCAAGTAACACCGTGATACGAGCGGGGCGGCACCGAATACGGTGCCGCCCAGCCGTTTTCGCCGAGGCTCAGAAGAACCAGCCCAACTCCGGATCACGATCACCGACGAAAGCGCTGTCGAAGGCGCGCAGTACGGCCGCGTCCTTCGCGTGAATTCGATTGGCGGAGGCGAAGACTCGCGCCCGATGCGCGCCGAAGTACAGGCTGCTCAGCACATCGATACCGAGTTCGAGATCCGCCGGGCGAGCGGTCGGCTCGCATTCGGCCACACCGTCCCGGACCCGCAGCGCGAAGGTGCCACCCGCGTCCCGGAATGGATCCGCCACGCCCAGTACGAGATCCAGGTCGGTGCGGTAGGTGCGCGCCGAGAGCGCCTGCGGCACATCCATGATCCGCGCCCACAGCCCGTCGAAACGGTGTTTGGTACGCACCAGCCGCGGATTTGTCACCAGCCACGGCAGCGGATCGTCATCGGTGAGGTCCACCTCCAGCCGGTCCAGCAGATCGAGGCTGAGCAGCACCCGCCACAGCGCGATATGCGCCTCCGGGGTGACCGCGCGGAACTCGGCCACGGAGGCGATCGACTCGTGCTCGACCCACTGCCGCCGGTACAGCACATAACCGTCCGGATGGGTCAGCGCGAAGAGCGTCGACGCGCCGTCGCGATAGCGCTCCGGGTCGGCGAACCACATATTCCAATTGGCCTCCGGCCGGATCTGAGCGCCGGGGACCAGCCGCCGCCAGCGGTCGTACACCTCACGGAGATGGTCGTGCGAGTCGGCGAGTTTCGCGGTCCGAACGCCACCGGGATCCGGTGTACCGGAACGGAATTCGGCCTGCTTGCGGTCGATGGTGACCGTGGTTCCCGCGGTGGCGGGACCATAGCCGAAGCGGCCGTAGATGGTGCCCTCGCTGGCGGTGAACATGGTCAGCGGAACGCCCTCGGCCTCGGTGCGGGCGTGCTGCTCGGTGTAGAGCGCCCGCAGAATGCCGCGTCGCCGATGTGTGGGCGCGACGGTGACGGCGGAGACGCCACACGCCTGGATGGTTGCCTCGCCGGGCACGGTGACCGTCATGGTGCGGTCCACGGTGTGGCCCACGATCTGCCCGTCGTCGACCGCCACGATCGCGCGCTCGGTCGGGAACAGGCCCGGCATATTGTCGATCTCGGGTTGGTCGTAGCGCATTCCGAAGCAGACCTCGGCCAGCTCGACAATGGCGGGTAAGTCGCTCTCGGTGGCCGAACGCAGGGTAATGCCATTCGCAAGTGCCATGGCTCGACCATCCCATGAATCCGCCCCCCGGCGCATTCGGTTTTCCCCCGGGTGGCGTCACCCGCCCCCGACTGCTTCGGGTGACGCCACTCGCCCCTGTATCCCCCCGGCGGTGCGCCTCCCCGCGCCTCGCCGTCCCCCCGACTCCGCCACCCCCCGGTGGCGGCCCCCCAGTTCTGTCACCCTCCCCGGTGACGTCCCCTCCGAATCGCCACCCTCCCCAGTGACGCCCCCCGGTACCACCGTCACCCTCCCCGGTGACGTCCCCCCGGTCGAGATCGTCTCGATCTCGTAAGAACTACTTTGCCGGGCAGTACTGATGATCTTCTTAACAAGTCCTTGCAACCGCAGTACACTGCCGAAACCCCTCTGCGGGAACGACTTCCGAGATGACGAAACCCGCCTCCGTTGTGCCGGAGGCGGGTTCGATGTCAGGAACTACGCGAAGCAGCTCAGCGCTCGGTGATGCCGCGGTAGTCGCGCTCGGCGTGGCCGGTGTAGATCTGGCGCGGACGGCCGATCTTCAAAGGCTCGCTGTGCATTTCGCGCCAGTGCGCGATCCAGCCGGGCAGCCTGCCCATGGCGAACAGCACGGTGAACATGCGGGTCGGGAAGCCCATGGCGCGGTAGATGACGCCGGTGTAGAAGTCGACGTTCGGGTACAGGCGACGCTCGATGAAGTACTCATCGGTGAGCGCGGCCTCTTCCAGAGCCTTGGCGATATCGAGCAGCTGATCGTCGCCGCCGATCTTCTGCAGGATGGTGTCGGCGACATTCTTGACCAGGGCGGCGCGCGGGTCGTAGTTGCGGTAGACGCGGTGCCCGAAGCCCATGAGCTTCACGCCGTCTTCCTTGTTCTTGACCTTGCGGACGAACTCCTTGACGTCGCCGCCGTTCGCCTTGATCTCGTCCAGCATCTCCAGCACGGCCTGGTTGGCGCCGCCGTGCAGCGGACCCCAGAGCGCGTTGATGCCGCCGGAGACGGAGGTGAACAGGTTGGCGTCGGACGAACCGACAAGGCGCACAGTCGAAGTGGAGCAGTTCTGCTCGTGATCGGCGTGCAGGATGAGCAGCATGTCCAGCGCCGCGGCGACCTCGGGGTCGACCTCGTACGGCTCGGCCGGGAAGCCGAAGGTCATGCGCAGGAAGTTCTCGACCAGGCTCAGCGAGTTGTCCGGGTACAGGAACGGCTGACCGACCGACTTCTTGTAGGCGTACGCCGCGATGGTCGGCAGCTTGGCCAGTAGTCGAATGGTGGAGAGCTCGACCTGCTCGGGATCGCGGGGATCCAGCGAATCCTGGTAGTAGGCCGAGAGCGCGTTCACCGCGGACGACAGCACCGGCATCGGGTGCGCGTTGCGCGGGAAGCCGTCGAAGAAGCGCTTGAGATCCTCGTGCAGCAGGGTGTGCCGGCGGATCCGGTCGGTGAAGTCGTCGAGCTGGGCCTGGGTCGGCAGCTCACCGTAGATGAGCAGGTAGCTGACCTCGATGAAGGTCGACTTACCGGCCAGCTGCTCGATCGGGTAGCCGCGGTAGCGCAGGATGCCGGCTTCACCGTCGATGTAGGTGATCGCCGACTTGGTCGACGCGGTGTTCATGAAACCGGGGTCGTAGGTGACGTACCCGGTGCTGGCCAGCAGCTTGCCCAGGTCGATCCCGTCGTTGCCCTCGACGGCCTTGGCAACGGTCATCGGGTACTCACCGCCGGGGTAGCTAAGCACCGGCTTGGCGTCGTCGTCGACGTTGATGATGTTCTCAGCGGGCACGGAAGGATCCCTCTCAGGCTTGAAACCATAGGCATCGGCGCGGTGGCGCACGACGCGCTTGCTTCAACGCTAGTCGCTGTCCGGTAAGCCCGACTAACGAGGGTGTCCCTTTGCTACCTCACAGTCACATGGCCGCGATGTGAGGATCGGAGCGGTCATGCGCTATGAGCATGAACCGCTCCGATGGCCCCGCAGGTTACGCGCTAGTCGTTGCAAACGGTCTTGATTATCTCGGAATCGAAGGCCACACGAGCGCGGTCCTCGGCCTCCTCGCGGGTCGCGCCGTAGCGGCCGACGTACTGGTGCTGGCTGCGGGAATGGCTGATCGAACCGCAGTCGGTGAAGGCCACCAGCACCTCGCAATTGTGGCCGTTGCAACGGTTCAGCGCCTCGGACTTGGCGTCCTCTTTGGTCGAATAGTTCCAGGAGGCATGCCAATTGCCCTCGTCGGAGACGGCGATCGCGCCCCAGGTGGTGCCGGAGGCGTTCGCCTGGGCCGGAACGACGAGTCCGGCGAAGCCGATGGCTGCCATGGCGATGGTGGCGGTGATGGCCTTGGTCGTGAAGGGCTTCAGCATGATGTTTCCCCGTGCATCCGATAGGTCCTGTGCTGGTGATGCACTTGAAATTAGGGGGCTGTCTTTGCGAAGTCCTTGGAAAATTCTTATCGGATGCTCAGGCGGGAACTTCGGCGTGCGCCCGCGCCACCCGGTAGCGAACGAAGGCCGGGAAGACCAGCGCCGAGATCACCATCCCGATCACCACGAGCACGCCACCGCCCGCGGCCGCCGCCGCGGTTCCCACCGCCGCTGCCGCGAAACCGTGTGCAACATCACCGATTCGGGGTCCGCCCGCCACCACCACGATGAACACGCCCTGCAACCGGCCACGCATTTCATCGGTGGCCACCGACTGCAACATTGTGGTGCGCAAGGCCGCCGAGAACATGTCGACCGCACCGCCGAAGGCCAAGGACGCGAATGCGATCCACAGCGCCACCGTCGTGCTCAGGCTGTGCCCGGCCGCGCCGACCGCCAGGCCGAAGCCCACCATGCCCACACCCCACAGCACGATCAGCACCACAACGGCCAAGCCCTGCCGGCGAATTCGGGACAGCCAGCCGGAGAAGACGCCACCCAGCACCGCACCCACCGACATGGCCGCGAACAGCAGGCCGAGGGCGTGGCCACTGCTCGCGGTATCGCCGAAACTGTCCTGCGCGATCTGCGGGAACAATGCGCGCGGCATACCGAAGACCATGGCGACCAGGTCTACGGCGAAGGACGCCAACAGGATTCGCTGCGTCGCCAGGTAGACGAAGCCGTCCAGGACCTCACGCAGACCAGCGCGCCGGGCCGCACCGGTGGGCGGGATCGGCGGCAACTTCCAGGTGGCCCACAGGGTGGCCAGCAGTGCGATGGAGTCCAGCAGGTACAGCGTGGAGAGCCCGCTGACCGGAATCAGCATGCCCGCCACCACGGGTCCCGCGATCGCACCGAACTGCATGACGGTCATGGACAGCGAATTGGCCGCGGGCAGTTGATCTTCCGGCAGTAGCCGCGGGTAGATGGCACTGCGCGCGGGTTGATTCACCGCGAAGAACGCCTGCTGTACCGAGAAGAGAATCAGGATCAGCCAGGGATTGTTCAGTCCGGCCGCCGCCTGCCCCCAGAAGGCCAGCGCGGTCAGCCCGGTGCCGGCGCTGGTGATCAGCAGCAGTTTGCGCCGGTCCATCACATCGGCGAGCGCACCGCCCCACAGGCCGAACACGATGAGCGGAATCAGGCCGAAGAGTCCGGCCAGTCCGACATAGGAGGAGCTGTGCGTGATGTCGTACAGCTGCTTGGGCACCGCTACGACCGAGAGCTGCGCGCCGATCACCGTGACGATGCCGGTGGTCCAGAGCCTCCGGTAATCGGCGTTGCGTAAGGGGGTTATATCGGCGAGCAGCTTCACCGCCGTGACATTAATGGGATGAATTGCTGTGTGACTAGCCTTTATTCACGGTCGTCCCATGATTCGGACGTGAGAAAACCCACGCGCCGAAGTATTGCGATCATGCTGGTCAGGGCTGCAAACGCTCGATCTTCATGGCCGCGGTGTCGGTATTGCCCGGCTCCAGAATGACGCGAATGCGATTGTGCATGCGGCTGCGGCGGCCCTGCCAGAACTCCAGGTACTCCGGCTGCAACAGGAATCCACCCCACTGCGGCGGCACCGGAATCGGATCGACGCCCTCGAAACGAGAGGTCACCGCGGTGAGCTGGCGGTCCAGCTCCTCGCGCGAGGCGATCGGCCGGGATTGCAGCGAGGCCCACGCCCCGAGCTGCGAATCACGCGGGCGGGACTGCCAATAGACCGCGGTGGTCTCCGGCGTGACCCGGCGCACCGGACCGCGCACCGTCACCTGCCGCCCGAGCGCGGGCCAGACGAAAGTGGCCGACGCATACGGTGTCGCGGTCAGTTGCCGCCCCTTGAACGATTCGTAATTCGTGTAAAAAGTCACACCCTCGGGCGAGAGTCCTTTGCAGAGCACGCTCCGCGACGACGGCCGCGGACCCGACTCGGTGATCTCGACGGTGCACAGCACCATGGCATTGGCGTCGGTCAGTCCGGCACCGGTGGCGTGCTCGATCCAGTTGCGTAGCAACGGTTCCCAGCCGTCCGCCAGCCAGCTCTCGTCGAGGTCGGTCTCCGGTCCCGGATGATTGTCGCCGGCGTCGACTCCGTACTCCACGCGCAGGGCCGCGATATCGAGGTCGGAAGTGGCGTAATTCTCCTGGTCGGACATGGGCCAGACGTTACTCCGCAGTAATGCGCGCGTTAAGGTCATAGGTGATCGGCGTGGCTGCCCATGGATCGGGCAGCCCGATTTGCAAGGAGAGTCACAACATGACTGCCAGCGCTGCGGCCAGCCCTGTCATCCCAGCTGATTTCGTCAGCGGTCTAGAAGGCGTGGTGGCATTCACCACCGATATCGCCGAACCGGATAAGGATGGCGGCGCGCTCCGGTACCGCGGCGTCGACATCGACGACCTGGTCGCGAACCGGGTCACCTTCGGTGACGTGTGGTCCCTCCTGGTCGACGGTGAATTCGGGCACGGCCTCCCGCCGGCCGAGCCGTTCCCGCTGCCGATCCACACCGGCGACGTGCGCGTCGACGTACAGGCCGGGCTCGCCATGCTCGCCCCCATCTGGGGTTACCAGCCGCTGCTGGACATCGACGACGCCACCGCCCGCGACAATCTCGCGCGTGCCTCGGTCATGGCGCTGTCCTATGTCGCCCAGTCGGCGCGCGGCATCTACCAGCCCGCGGTACCGCAGAAGAAGATCGACGAGTGCACCACCATTACCGAGCGGTTCATGACCCGCTGGAAGGGTGACCCGGACCCCAAGCACACCGAGGCCATCGACGCCTACTGGGTGTCCGCCGCCGAGCACGGTATGAACGCCTCCACCTTCACCGCCCGCGTCATCGCCTCCACCGGCGCCGATGTCGCCGCCTCGCTGTCGGGTGCGATCGGCGCCATGTCCGGCCCGCTGCACGGCGGCGCCCCGGCCCGCGTGCTGCCGATGATCGAAGCGGTCGAGAAGTCCGGTGACGCGCGGGCTCTGGTCAAGGGGATCCTGGACCGCAAGGAGAAGCTCATGGGCTTCGGGCACCGGGTCTACCGGGCCGAGGACCCGCGTGCCCGCGTGCTGCGCGCCACCGCCAAGCGCCTGGCCGCCCCGCGCTACGAGGTCGCCGCCGCACTCGAGCAGGCCGCCCTGGCCGAACTGCGCGAGCGCCGCCCGGACCGCGCCATCGAGACCAATGTCGAATTCTGGGCCGCGGTCATCCTGGACTTCGCCGAGGTGCCGGCGCACATGATGCCCGCCATGTTCACCTGTGGCCGCACCGCCGGCTGGTGTGCGCACATCCTCGAGCAGAAGCAGCTCGGCAAGCTGGTCCGCCCGGCCGCCATCTACACCGGCCCGGCCCCCCGCCTGCCCGAGACCGTGGTCGGCTGGGACACCGTCATCCGCAAGTGATTCCGGCGCGCGCGGCCGAATAGGCAACGCCCCCATACAGTTCGTGGCCCGCAGCGGATTCCGCTGCGGGCCACACTGTTTCGTACCCGGCTGACTAGACCTTCACCACGATGGTGTTGACGATCTTGTCGGCCAGCGTCTGGCGCTTGCTGTCCCACAGCGGCATCAACCAGCCGATGTAGCAGGCGAAACTGTCCACCGCGTGCAGCATCTTGCGGCCGAGCGCGAGACCGAAACCCACCGGCTGGCCGGTGGATTCGCGCACCAGGCGAATGCCGGCGATCTTCTTGCCCGGTGTCTGGCCGGTGGTGCCCTCGCGGTAGACCAGGAAGAGCACGGCGCCCACGAAGAGCGCGAACGCCAGCAGCACGCAGATGATGCCCAGCGCATTGAGTCCACCGGAGGTGCAGCCCGCCGAATAGCTGTGGGTCGAGCTGTAGGTGTTGTTGTTGTAGTAGGACGAGCAGTCGGGCGTATCCGAGCCGGCGGTGCCGGCCAGCACCTGAAGGATGATCGCGGGCACGAAGAACATCAGCATGTCGAGCAGGTACGCGCCCACCCGCGCACCCCAGCTCGCGTACGGCAGCTGCGGCGCGCCGTAGGGGGAGTAGCCGCCATAGCCGGGTTGTGCTGCGCCGTAAGGCTGTTGGGCATAGTCGTAGACCGGCTGCGCGGCACCCTGCGGTGGGAATCCGGGCTGTGCGGGCGGTTGCTGCGGGTACCCGGGCTGTGCGTAGCCGGGTTGTGCGGGCTGCTGGGGATAGCCGTAGCCGGGCTGCGCGTCCTGGGGCGGGTAGCCGCCGTATCCAGGTTGCGGTTGCTGTGGGGGATAGCCGTATCCGGGCTGCTGCGGCGGATACGGGTTGTTCGGGTAGGTCATGTACTTCCTTGTTGCGAGTCGAAACGGCCGATACCGCAAGGGGGAGCGGTACCGGGCACCCCCCGATTGCCGCCGATTGGCTACCGGCGGACAAGGTGACTGGGCCGATACAGTCTGGAGCACTCGCGTGGTGCCGGCGCGCCGGGGTTCGGCAGAGTGAAACATGGAGGTGCGACATGGCATTGGAGATGCGGACGCGTTGCGAACGTTGCGAAGCAGTGGAATTGCCCGCGGACGGTCCGGCGGTCATCTGCTCCTTCGAGTGCACGTTCTGCGAACCCTGCGGCCGAACAATGAATTACATTTGTCCGAATTGTCGTGGTGAATTGGTTGCGAGGCCGCGAAGGTCCGAACAACGCTGATTTCAATCCTGGGTGTCGGGTTGCGTTTGGCATAACCTGCCCAGGTGCTCGATGCAGGACTTTCGCGGAGACGTCTGCTCACCGTCGGTGCGGCCATGGCCGCCGGCTATATATCCGCCGGCTGCGGGAGAGCCAGCGGTAACGACCGCATTCTCGAACCGCCGCTGAACCGTGCGGACAAAAGCCTGGCCTCCGCCGACCTGCCGCTCGCGCACGGCGGAGTGGGCCCGGACGCGGTGGCCGCCAAATACGCCGGGAAGAACCCGCAGCAGTGGGGCACCGATATCTCCGGCATCCGCACCAACTTCGACACCGCCGGAAGGCAATTCGCGCTCACCTTCGACGCGTGCGGCGGTCCGGGCAATAACGATATCGACGAGAATCTGCTGAGTCTGCTTATCGCACAGCAGCTTCCGGCGACCCTTTTCCTCAACAAACGCTGGATCGACGCGAATCAGGTGCGCGCCGCCCAACTCGCCGCCAACCCGCTCTTCGAACTCGCCAATCACGGCACCGCGCACCGGCCGCTCTCGGTGAACGGCCGTCCCGCCTACGAGATCAAAGGCACCGGCAGCCCGCAGGAGGCCGTGGACGAGGTCTGGGGCAATCACGAACGCCTCACCAAGCTGGTCGGGCGCGCGCCCCGCTTCTTCCGCAGCGGCACCGCCCATTACGACGAATTGGCGGTGGCCATCGTCCAGGACCTGGGCGAAACCCCCGTCGGCTACTCGCTCAACGCCGACTCCGGCGCGACCTCGAATGCCGCTCAGGTACAAGCGAACATGATGAAGGCCAAACCCGGCGGCATCTCCCTCGCCCATATGCACCGCCCCAACTCCGGGACCGGTCCGGGGATGTACGCGGCCCTGACCGCCTTGAAAGGCAACGGGTTCCAGTTCGTGCGACTCCCGTAGGGGGCGGAATCCACTCGGTCCTGTGGATCCCGGCCACAAGCACGCCGGAATGGCGGGATGTTGCGCGCTCTGGGATGGCCGGGTGTTGCGTGCGCTGCGATAGCGGGGGTGTTGTGTGCGCAGGCTGGTGATTGTCAGTCGGGACGGTGCGAGGCATACCAGTCGACGGTCACGGACTCACCGTGGTCGACGGTGAAGAAGGCGACTTCCAGGTGGCCGCCCAGATCGACCAATTCCAGGGCGGGCAGCGGGACGGGCGCGATGATGCGGACTCGCCAGGGGGAGGGTTCGTCCCAGGCGCGCAGTTCCAGGTCCAGGCGCAGTACCGGGTCGTCGCGGCCGGTGTAGTCGGCGGCTACGGGCGTGGTGGCCAGGACGGTGGCGCGGGCGCGGCGGCCGTCGGCCAAGATCTTGGCGATATTGGTGCGGCTCGCCTCCTCGACGGCGGGCACGTAGAGGACCACGCGGTCATGGTCGCCGGGGTCGACGCGGCAGGACACCACATCGCCGGGCTGCATCCATTCCTGGTCAGGGGCATTGACGCGCTGGCGTACGCGGGTCTCGTACGCGTTCCGGCCCTCGAGCTGAATACGCACCCAGAACTCCTGGCCGGGCCCGGGGCGCGGGTCCGCGAATTGTGGCGCGGGGTCGATACTCCGGGCCGGGGGTTTCCCGGCCTCGGAGCGAACGCTCAGGATGGTCGCGGTGCCTTCGGCGCCGTGCATGAGCAGCTCCCGGCGGGCGGCATCATCGAGGGCCGGACCCCGGCGGACGAGCCCGTGCGAGCCGAATTGGGAGGACAGCCGTAGTCCGGCCAACCGGCGCAGCAGCCCGGGACGCGGCTCCGGTTCCGTGCGACGGCCCGCCTCGACCACGGTAAGACCCTGTGTACCGGCCGATTTCGAGGCCGCGGCGGGTGTGCCGAGGGGAGATCCAGGTCGCTCGTGCGCGGCCATGTTCATGCTGCTGAACGGTAGTGCCTGTGTGGCTCGCACCACAGCGATACCCGTTGTTTGCCGGAGCCCGCGCGCCGAACGTGTTCCAGGGTCGACCCACTCGTTTCGGGGCTGATACGCAGCAACTACCCTTGTCGCCATGACCTCTGCGTTCCCGACCATCCCCGACGATCTCAAGCCCGCCGACGGACGGTTCGGCTGCGGACCCTCCAAGGTGCGTCCCGAACAGCTGCAGTCCCTGGTGGATACCGGCGCCTCCGTATTCGGTACCTCGCACCGGCAGAAGCCGGTCAAGGACGTGGTGGCCCGGGTGCGTTCCGGCCTGCGCGAATTGTTCACCCTGCCCGACGGTTACGAGGTCGTGCTGGGCAACGGCGGCACCACCGCGTTCTGGGACGCCGCCGCCTTCGGCCTGATCCGTGAGAAGTCGCTGCACCTGACCAATGGCGAGTTCTCCTCCAAGTTCGCCTCGGTCGCCAAGGCCAACCCGTTCATCGGCGACCCGATCGTGGTCAAGGCGGAGCCGGGCAGCGCGCCCGAGCCCACCTCCGATCCGTCGGTCGACCTCATCGGCTGGGCGCACAACGAGACCTCCACCGGTGTCGCCATTCCGGTTTCGCGTCCCGCGGGTTCGGAGAACGCGCTGATCGCCATCGACGCCACCTCCGGCGCGGGCGGTCTGCCGGTGAATATGGCCGACGCCGATGTCTACTACTTCGCACCGCAGAAGTGCTTCGCTTCCGATGGCGGCCTGTGGATCGCGCTGATGAGCCCGGCCGCGCTGGCGCGTGTCGAGGAGATCAAGAACTCCGGTCGTTTCACCCCGGAATTCCTGTCGCTGCCCATCGCGGTGGATAACTCCACCAAGGACCAGACTTACAACACCCCGGCGCTCGCCACGCTGTTGCTGTTCGCGAATCAGATCGAATGGATGAATGGCAATGGCGGACTTGATTGGTGCGTGAAGCGCACCGCGGATTCCTCTTCGCGTCTGTACAACTGGGCCGAGACCAGCGAATTCGCAACGCCTTTCGTGGTGAACCCGGCGCATCGCTCGCAGGTGGTCGGCACCGTCGACCTCAATGATTCGGTGGATGCCGCACAGGTTGCGAAGGTATTGCGTGCCAACGGAATCGTCGATACCGAGCCGTACCGTAAGCTGGGCCGTAACCAGTTGCGTGTCGGTATGTTCCCGGCGATCGATCCGGAGGATGTGTCGCAGCTGACCCGCTGCATCGATTGGGTCGTAGAGCAGATCGGCTGATCCCGAAACTTAGACACAGTATGCGGCGCGGGACTCTGGCGACAGATTTCCGCGCCGCGTGTCTCGCCCCATGAATCACAGAAGTGCACTACTGTTCCAGAACGTGGGCGGTGTCGCGAGCCTGACCGCTGTGTAGACGCAGCACTGTGTTCGACGCAGTGACAAGGAGGTAACGGTGCGTGAACTTCGAGTAATCGGATTGACGCCCGATTCCACACATATCGTGTGCATCGATACCGAGAGTGGTCAGAAGTACCGGCTGCCCGCCGATGACAAACTGCGCGCCGCTGCCCGCGGAGATCTTGCCCGATTCGGCCAAATCGAGATCGAAACGGAAGCCACGATGCGCCCTCGCGATATCCAGGCTCGAATCCGTGCCGGTGCCTCGGTCGAGCAGGTGACCGAAGAGTCCGGTATGCCCGCCAGTCGAGTGGAGCGCTTCGCGTATCCCGTTCTCCTGGAACGTGCCCGGGCCGCCGAGCTGGCGCAGAAGGCGCATCCGGTGCGCAATGACGGCCCCGCCGTCGAGACCCTCATCGAGATCGTCTCCGCGGCCTTCGCCGAGCGCGGCCACACCATCGAGTCCGCCGAATGGGATGCCTGGAAGGACGAGAAGGCCTACTGGGTCGCGCAATTGCAGTGGCAGGCCGGTCGTTCGGTCATTGCCGCGCACTGGCGCTACCAGCCCGACGCGCACGGCGGTTCGGTTGTGCCGCTCGATGATCCGGCCTCGGATCTGATCGACCCCGACTTCGGCCGGGCCCTGCGCGGGCTCGCCACCATCCTGCCGGACCAGAACGAACCCCTGGCTCCGGAGCCCGCTCCCGCGCCACGTACCACCGCACCCGCGCCCCGCGAGGAGCGCGCGGAGTACGAATCCGCGCCGGCCCGGGTCGCCGGCCAGCAGTCCATGGACGGCTACTACGAGCAGCGCCCCGCTGTCGGTGACGGCACCGTGCCCGCTCCGGCGGTCGCCGCCGCGGCCGCGGCCCCGGTCGCCACCCCGACGGCTCCGGTCACGACTCCGCCTGCGGCCCCGGCACATTCGGCTCCGGCGCAGACGGCTCCCGCGTATACGGCCCCGGCGCAGACCGCGCCCGCTCCGGCGGCGCCGGCCCCTCCCGCTCCGGCTCCGGTCGAAGAGCCCGCTCCGGCGGAACCGGCCGCACCTGCCGCCCCCGCGGCCGCTGCTACCCCGGCCGCTGCCGCTCCGGCCGCGCAACCGGCCGCCAAGCCCGCGCAGAAGCCCAATCGCGCGAAGCGTGGCGGTAAGGCCCCCATGCCGTCTTGGGAAGATGTGCTCCTAGGCGTGCGCAGCTCCGGTCACTGACCGCGTCCCGCCCCCGCGATGCGATGGGTGCGGAACGGCTGTGTGTGGCTGGAGTTCGCGCATTCGACTACAGATTGAATGCTGAAAGTTTGCTATCGCACGAAATCTGCTGCGTCACGGTGGCTGTTGTCGATTGCCGCCGACCGAGGTTTCCTGATCGGTGCGGATGTGTCCGAGCGCAACCGCGAAAATCGGCCAAATGACTGAATTGTCCGAAGATCCCCAGGCGGCGGGGAGTTCGCCGCGCCGGGGAAGACCTCCCGCAACAGCGACATTTCGGCCGTGGCGGGGGTAGATTTTGTAGTGGTGGCGGTGATTGCCGGGGCGGTCCGCGCCTATGTCGATTAACGGTCACCGAATGTTGCTCAAAATTTGCCAGATGTAGATTTTTGAGAATTCGGGAGGTGCGAATTGCCATCCACAGTCTCGTCCCTCTGGTACGTCGACGCCTCCGATCCGGTCGGAGTGCTGCGCGCGCACCCGGGACCGGATCCGGCAGCGGCCTGGGCGCTGGCGCGTCAACTCCATCCCGACCGCGATGTGGTGCCCGCCGCCTCCGGCACCATGAAGGTGTGGGCGGGGCCCGATCCCGAATCCATTTATATCGGCTGCTATCCCGGTGTGACCGTGGTCTGCTCCACCCGGGCCGCATTGCCGCGCCCCACCAAATTGCCTGAGCTGCTGGTCCGTCCGCTCGCCTCCGAGCACACCTACCTGGTCTCCTACGACCTCTCGCTGGGCTGGGGTGCGTTCGCCGAATGGGAGCGCGGGGAATTCCGCCGATCCTTCAGCGCCAGCCGCGTCAATATTCTTGAGGACGAGGGCATGCCCCAGGTATGGGAGCGGCCGTATTGGGCGGGGGAGTACCCGATCGAATTGGAGCCCGGGGAATTGACGGACCCCCAGTTATTACCGTTCGACCCACCGGATTTCGCGGGCGCCGCCAATCAGGAGTGGCTCGGCTTCCGGTATCGCGGCAAATTCTCCGAGGACGCGCTCACCCCGGATCAAATCGAAGTGTGCGGATTCTCGCTGTTCCCCAAGGGCGAAGCCCCCGCACTCGACGAACCCGCCGCACCGGTGACCGCGGAACGCAATGGCAAACGCGGATTGTTCGGCTGGCTGCGCGGTAAGGACCGGGTGTCCTGAGTTACCCGGCCCGGAATTACTCAGGCCAGCAAGGCAATCCAGCCGAGGAGTACGCCCGCACCCAGCCCGGCGATCACCCAGCGCGTCACCGGCTGAAAGCGCCAGCGCCACGCGGTCGGCGTAACACCGCCCACCGCAATGAGATTCACGGCCACCGACAGGATGGGGTGTATACGCGCCAGTGCCTCACCGAAGGCATAGACCCCGGCCGCGCTCAGCAACGCCACGAAGGCGATGACGGCGATACCGGACGCCCACGGTGTCGGCTCGGAGTATCCGTATCCATAGGGTCCATCGGGCGGATAGCTCACTGGGCACGCACTCTTTCGTAGAAGGCCATGGCGGCGGCGGTGGCCACATTAAGGGAATCGGTGCCCGGTGTCATGGGGATGCGAGCGCGAATATCGCTGGCGCGCATGGTTTCCTCGGTCAGGCCCGGACCCTCCGCGCCGAGCAGCAGGGCCACCCGGTCGCCGGTCATGGCGTGCGCGAGGGTGTCGGCCGCGGGATCGGGGGTGAGGGCGATAATCTGGAAACCCTTGTCGCGCAGGGTATTCAGGCCATCGGGCAGGTCGGGCAGCGGTGCGAAGGGAATGCGCAGCACATGCCCCATGGAGACGCGCACCGAACGCCGGTACAGCGGATCCGAGCAGCGGTCGCCGAACAGCACCGCGTCCGCGCCGAGTCCCGCCGCGTTACGGAAGATCGAGCCGATGTTCTCGTGATCGTTCACGCCCTCCAGTACGGCCACCGTCCGCGCGTTCGCGAGTATGTCCGCGGCGGTGAGTTCCGGGGGCCGCCGCGCCGCTGCCAGCACACCGCGATTCAGATGGAATCCGACGATCTCCGCCATCACCTCGGCCGTCGCGCGGTAATACGGCACGTCGACGGCCGCCAACTGCTCGGCGAGAATCTCGTATTTGCGTGCCACCCCGAGTAATCCGAAGGGCGCGAATCGTGAGGTCAGCATGCGTTCCACCACAACCGTGCCCTCGGCGATCACCAATCCTTTTCCGCCGGGCAGGTCCGGTCGCCGGTCCGCATTACTGAGGTCGCGGAAATCGGCGACGCGCGGGTCGGCGGGGTCGTCGATATCGATCACTTCGGCCACCGGGACATTCTCGCGCGACGTCGTTCATGGTCGGTGCGGGGCACCGCATAAGGTGATTGACGATCCGATCCCCTATCGAAGAGGACTGCCCATGAGCAAGCCGCTTATCGAATTCCAGGACGGGCCCGCGCCCGCCACGCTGGTCATCAAGGACCTCGTCGTGGGCGACGGCGCCGAGGCGAAGCCGGGTGATACCGTCGACGTGCACTATGTGGGCGTCGAGTTCGACAGTGGTGAAGAGTTCGATTCCTCCTGGAACCGTGGCGAGTCCATCACCTTCCCGCTGCGCGGCCTGATCCAGGGCTGGCAGGACGGCATTCCGGGCATGAAGGTCGGCGGACGCCGCCAGCTCACCATCCCGCCGGAGCTCGCCTACGGCTCCGCCGGCTCCGGACACCACCTGTCGGGCAAGACCCTGGTCTTCGTCATCGACCTGCTGGACGTGCTGAGCTAGGCTCTGCGCCCTCGCCAGCGCGAAAAACAATGCGCCCGCCTCACTTACGCGAGGCGGGCGCGGTTGTAGGTGGGGATGGAAGACCCCGCCCAGGCGCTAGGAGCCGATGATGGAGTTCATGATGGTGCCGGCGCTGGTGGCGGTGGCACCGCCGAGCATGGCGTTGGCGACCATTTTGGGGGAGCTCGCTCCGCCGCCCCACTTCTCCCAGGCGAATTTGCCGCCGCCGTAGGTGATGGCGGCAATGCCGGACATCTGGGTGAACCAGGTGAAGTAGCGGAACATCTTCATCATCTTGTCGGCCATGGGCGGGGTTTCGGCCGTGGGATTGCCCATCTGGGCCAGGACTGTGCCGTACATGTCGTGCGCGGCCAGCAGCATGCTCACAATCGTTTCCTCTCCGGTACCGGGGCGCTGTGGGGTGGAGCCGTGGCGCGGGTCAGGCTGGAGCGTCAAAACAAGATCGATTAGAGCAAATCGGAGTTGATCTTAACCGGGCAAACCGCCGATGTGTTGCTGATTGTTTGCCAACATTTATTTGCGGACGATATCCACCGGATCGGAGAGTGCCGAAGCGATCGCCGACTGCTGCGGGACACCGCGCTGCGGCAGCGCGTTCAACGCCTGCGTGGCCTGATTGCCCAGCGTGGTCGTGACGGTTTGCAACTGCGTCACCCCGGAGGTGAGCGCGTGCAGCGCGCCCAGCAACTGCGTCTTGCCCTGATCGGCCAGCGCCGGAATGCTCGCGGCCAACTGACCGCCCTGATTCAACTGCGCGCTCGCGTCACCCAGGCGCGACGCCCCCGACCGCAGCAGTTGACCGAGCTGGGTATCCGGGGTGACGGTGATACCGACCAGGTCGCCCACCCCATTGAGCTGCGTCCCGGCCTGATTCGCGACCGTCTGCAACCCCTGCAGCTGGCTGATAATGCTCGCCAGCTGCGGATCGCCCGCGAACGGCAGCCCCTGCAGCAGCGGCACAATGGCATTGATACCGGTGCTCAACTGATTCGCGGCCTGCGAGACCTGCCCGACCGTGACCCCGGTCGAATCCAGGGCGGTGGCAAGGTCATCGGCCTGCGTGGTGGCGGCCGAGACCGTGGCGTTCAGCTCGGTGATCGCCGAAGTGATCTGTCCCGCACCGTCTTTCGCCTGATCGAGGAAGGCCAGCATCTCATCTGCCCCGGAGCCGAACTGCTGGGACGCGTCGGCGGCGGCCTGCACGCCCGCGTTCAGCAGGGTGGTGGTGAAGGCGACCTGCTGCATCTGCCCGCGCGCGTTGTTCATGGACGCGAACAGGGTGTCCATGCCGGATGCGCTGATCCGCTTGGTGACGTCATTGACCGCGTCGTTCACGATATTCGCGTCGGCGCGGTTATTGGTGGTCACGGTGACCTCCGCCTTGCGCGGCTTATCGGTACCGAGCGAGGCGATATCGGCGGAGAGGTCGGTGGGCAGGGTAATGATCACCGCGTAGTCGTCGGTACTCGCCGAGTCGACCACACTCCAGTCGCGAGTTCCGCTGTCCTGCAATGCCCGTGCGATTTTCGCCCCGGTCGGCCCGGTATCGCCGTTGATCAGCGCCACCCCGGTCGGCGCGGGTGACATCCGCAGGTAGGCGACCGCACCGGCCGCGACCGCGGCGGCCAGCAGCATGGTGAACAGGACCAGGACGCGACGTTTTCCCAACACCGTTAAGACCGTACTGGTATGAATTGCGGTCAGCTCTGACGTTTGTCTGAGAGTTCGGTAAAGACCGGCGCATTCGGCAATTCCAGTACCAGGCGCACGCCACCGAGCAGTCCATCGTCGAAATAGGCACGCCCGCCGTGCAATTGGGCCTGCTGCGCCACCAATGCCAGTCCGAGCCCGGATCCGCCCTTGGCGGCCTGACTGCCGCGCGCGAAGCGTTCGAATACCGCGGTACGTTCGTCGGCGGGAATACCGTGCCCATTGTCGTCGACCGAAATGACTATGTGCCCGTGGGGATCTCGATGCGCGGAGACCAGCGCGTCGGTCGCGCCACCGTGTCGCGCGGAATTGGCGAGGGCATTGTCGATGGCGAGTCGCAGCCCGGTCGGCAGGCCGCGGGTGACGAGCTCGGCATCGGTATCGATGCGCACCTTCAGATTCGGGAAGTGCCGATTGGCGTCGTGCGCGGCGGCGTCGACCAATTCGGCCACATCGGTGGCCACGTGATCGCGGGCATTGGTGAGATCGCCCGCCGCGAGCCGTTCCAGTGCGGCCAGGGTGGATTCCACCCGGTTCTGGCCGCGATGCAGGTCGGTCAGGATCTCCGCGCGCTGGGCCTCGTCCAGGTCGAGGGTGCGCAGCACCTCCAGGTCGGTGCGCATGGCGGTGAGGGGTGTGCGCAGTTCGTGCGCGGAGACGGCGGCGAAATCGCGTGCGGTCTCCAGCGCGGCGGCGGTCTCGGCCTGTGCTCGGTCGATGCGCTCCAGCATGGTGTTGACCGCGTCGGCGAGCTGTTCGGATTCCCGGACGCCGTGCCCCTCGACGGGGAGCGGCCCGCCGGGTTCGCTGTGCCGGTCCAGTTGCCGGGTGAGACTCTCGATGGGCCGGACCGCGCGCCCGCCGAAGAGCCAGCCCAGTCCGGCCGCCGCGGCGACGGCGATCAGTGCCGCCCACAGCACCCAGCGGCGTTGCGCGGCGGTGGTCTTCTCGTTCTCGGTGGTCGGAATGCCAAGGGAGACAACACGTCCCGAGGGCTGATTCTGGGTGGTGGTGAGCACCCGATAGGTATTGCCGGCCACCGCGACGGTGTGATTACCGACCGGCAGCGGTGGCAGCTGCACCGAGGTGCTGGCCAGTGACCCGTCGGCATTGCGCACGGTGAGCGCCATATCGTTGGTCGGCCCGAGCACGCCCAGCACGGTCACCGCGAGCACCGGTTCGATGAGTACCACCCGAGAGGTGACGGACAGCTGCTGATCGGCCTGGGCGAGATTATTGCGCTCGATGGCGTACATGGTGAACCAACTCAGCGCCGCCACAATGATTGTCGCGCCGAGGGCGGCCGCGCCCGCGACCCGCGCTCGCAATGAGAACGAGCGGCGGCGGGGACGGCGGAGGCGATTCATGGCGTCATTTCGGTGCTCGTAAGACGAATCCGACGCCGCGAATGGTGTGCAGTAGCCGGGGCGTGCCGTCGATCTCCATTTTGCGTCGCAGATAGCCGACGAAGACATCCACCACATTGGTGTCGGCGGCAAAGTCGTAGCCCCACACCAACTCCAGTAGTCGTTCCCGGCTCAATACCACTCCGGCACTGCGCGCCAGGGTGGAGAGCAGTTCGAATTCTCTTTTGGTGAGCTCGATTTCGTTGCCGTGCAATAGCGCGCGATATCCGGCGACATCAACTTCCAAGGGCCCCACCGTAATTGCACCGGGCACCGTCGAGGCGGGGGTATCGCTGCGCCGCCGCAGCAGCGCCTTGATGCGCGCCACCAGTTCGGCCAGGACGAACGGCTTGACCAGGTAGTCGTCGGCCCCGGATTCGAGTCCGGCGATCCGATCGTCGACCGAATTGCGCGCCGACAGTACGCAGATCGGCACCTCATTGCCCATGGCGCGCAGTGCGGTGACCACGCCCGCACCGTCCAGGATGGGCATATTCATATCGAGCACAACGGCATCGGGCGAGGTCTCGTTCACCGCGCGCAGGGCCTGCGCCCCGTCCCGGGCGATGACCACCCGGAAGCCGGAGAGCCGGAGCCCGCGTTCGACGGAGACGAGAACGTCCTCATCGTCGTCGACGACCAGGACAGTCGGAATCTCTCCGCGTTCGACCACGGGCTCCATTCTGGCAGCCGTTACGTCAGTAGTTGTGGCAGGTGTCGGCGACGGTCTGGATCGTGGCGGCGATTCCACCCGCGCGCGGGTCGCTGGTGGCGGAGTTGGCGGCATCCGGGTTGTCGCGCACGTAGGCGTCGAACTCGGCCTGGCGCTGGGCGGGGGACTGGTCGAACTTGGCCTTCAATTCGGCCTTCTGCGCGGGGTTCTGGTCGAGGATCGAGGCCAGGGCGGGGGCCTTGTCGTGCAGGGCGGCATCGACCTGCGCGAAGCTGCAGGTCGAATTGAGTAGGGGCGCGGCCAGATCCAGCGGGCCGGCGGAGGCGGTGGCGGGAACCAATGCGATCGCCATCGTGGCGAGGGCACCGGCCCCGAGGACTGCGGCGATCCGGCGATTACGGACGAGACTCATGCCACGGACGCTAGGCCATCGCCATGGGAGTCGCGTGAACGATCTCTGAGAAAACCTTGTGGGTGACCGGATTCGCCCCGGTCAGCTGGTGGGTGCCGGATCTCCGGCGGGTGTGGCGGCGGGTCCGCCGGGCGCGTTGGGATCGATGCGGCGGAAGGGTGTGGTGGCGGCGGCATCGGCGGCGGCGATGCGCTCCTTGTCCTCCATCAGGGTCACGGCATCGCGGATCTGCTTCTCCAGCGTGGGCAGCATGGCGACATCCTCGATGGTGGGCGGTACCTCATAGGTTTCGCCCGCCGCGATCTGACGCATGGTGCGGCGCAGGATCTTTCCCGAACGCGTCTTCGGCAGCGAGGTCACCAGGACCACGTCGTAGAGGGTGGCGATGGCACCCACCCGCTCGCGAACCCGCGCGATGATCTGCGCGCGCAGCTGCTCGGCATCGATATCGACCCCGGCCTTGAGCACCACATATCCGATGGGCCGCTGGCCTTTCAGCTCATCCGCCACCCCGACCACCGCGGTCTCGGCGACCAGCGGATGTCCGGCGATGGCGGCCTCGATCCCGCCCGCGGACAGACGGTGTCCGGCCATATTGATCACATCGTCGCTGCGGCCCAGGACGAACAGGTAGCCGTCCTCGTCGAAGAAACCGGAGTCACCGGTCAGGTAGTGCCCGGGATACGCGGAGAGATAGGAGCGTTCGAAGCGCGCGTTGTCCCGCCACAGTGTGGTCAGCGTGCCGGGCGGCAGCGGCAGCCCGATGACGATATTGCCCTCGGTATTCGGCGGTACCGCATTGCCTTCGGAGTCCAGCACCCGCAGCCGGTATCCGGGCACCGGCACCGAGGCGGAACCGGCCTTGATCGGAAGCTGTTGCAGCCCGAGCGGATTGGCGCAAATGGGCCAGCCGGTCTCGGTCTGCCACCAGTGATCCACCACCGGGCAGTCCGGCCGCTCCGCGAGCAGGGTATCGACCGACCATTCATAGGTGGCCGGGTCGAGCCGCTCACCGGCGCAGAACAGGGCGCGCAGCGAGGAGAGATCGTGCCGCCGGGCCAGCGCGGCTTCCGGATCGGCGCGGCGGATGGCGCGCAGCGCGGTCGGCGCGGTGAACATGACATCCACCTTGTAGTCGTCGATCAGCCGCCAGAAGGTGCCCGCGTCAGGGGTTCCGATCGGCTTACCCTCATAAAGAATGGTGGTCGCGCCGACCAGCAGTGGCGCGTACACGATGTAGGAGTGCCCGACGACCCAGCCGATATCGGAGGTCGTGAGCATGACCTGACCGGCGTCCAAGTCATAGATATTGCGCATGGACCAGGCCAGCGCGACCGCGTGCCCGCCGTTGTCGCGCACCACGCCCTTGGGCTTTCCGGTGGTGCCGGAGGTATAGAGGATGTACAGCGGATCGGTCGCGGCGAGCGAGACCGGTTCGGCCGGTTCGGCATCGCGGATGGCCTCGTCCCAGTCCAGCCAGTGCGCGGCCACGGTCTGCGAGGAGTCCGGCAGATGTTCGGTGGCGGCCTGGGTGGCCGGAAAGCGCAGCTCCGGAAAGCCGTCGCGCTGTTTGACCAGCACATTGCGGGGCGCGGTGGTCTCCGCGAGATCCAACGCCTGCAACACGATCGGCGGGTACTCGATACGGCGGCCGGGTTCGAGGCCACCGGAGGCGGTGACGATCAGCACAGGCTCCGCATCGTCGATGCGGGCGGCCAGTTCGTGTGCCGCGAAACCACCGAAGACCACCGAGTGCACCGCGCCGATGCGGGCGCAGGCGAGCATTGCGATGACGGCCTCGGGAATCATCGGCATATATATGACGACTCGATCGCCGGTACGCACACCGAGTCGCACCATGGATCCGGCAAATCGGGCGACTTCGTCCAGGAGTTGTGCGTATGTGTAAACACGCCTGGTGCCCGTCATAGCGGAGTCGTATATTAGTGCGGGCTGATTAGCGCGACCCCCCTCCGGACTGTCGGAACCGTCCTCCGAGGGTGTGATCTCGCGCACATGCCGATCCAGCGCGTTGTAGGAGGTGTTGAGGCGAGCGTCCGGAAACCAGCGGGCCGTCGGCCGCGAATTCGAGTCGAGAATCTGGGTCGGTGGTACATCCCAGCTGATGGATTCGGCCGCGGTGCGCCAGAACTCAGAGGGGTCGACCAGGCTCAATTGATACGCCGGTCGGTACTCCTGCTTCGCGTTCAACCCGGTGACTCCCTAGCTCCGCTGCACGCATATGAAGGGCATGGATGCCCGCCTCGATAGATCAGCCTGATTGTGGCAGACTTCACGCGACGTCCGGGCGGACGCCGCGACCTTTGATTTTGCCTGCAAATGGCTGGTCAGCGGCCGGTGGTTGCCAGAAGGTCACACAAGAAGTTATTGATCCGTTAGAATCGCATGTCACATATTTCGGCCGTCATGGACGCAATTTCTCGGCCAGCCGCAGTTCTCGGCCAGTTCCGTCTGTCGAGCCCAGCGTGCGATCGCGGAGGCTCGCTGATGGCGCGTGGCTTGGGCCAGTTTGGAAAGTGAGTGGGAGATGCGTGACGCCGCAAGGTCCGGCAGCAATAAGCGCTGGGCGCTGAGCAACTGGGACCTGCGATGGAAGGTGACGGCGGTACTCGCCGTCCCGCTTTTGGTCGCGGTCGTGCTCGGTGCGTCCAGGATCTCGGCGGAGTTCGCCGATGCGAGCCGCCTGTCGACCGCTGTCGATCATGTCGGGGTCATTCCCGCGATCACCGGCCTCAGTGCCAATTCCGCGCAGGTGGCCGGTGGCCAGATGGTCATGATCACCCCGACCCAGTCGCTGACCTCCGAACCGGAGTTGCAGGCGCTGCAGACCTCGATCGAATTCGCCGAGAAGGCCGCGGCCAGGGTCAGCGATATTCCGAGTGCGCGGGCCGCCCTGGACGACATGATCGCGGGTGCCAAGGCGATCAAGGCGCAGGGTCTGGCGCCCTCGAAACAGGTCAGCGACGCCACCACCGCCATCGAGAAGATCCGCGGAAACAGTGTCCGGACGGTCGAGACCATTGTGGCCTCGGTCGCTGACAAGACCGTGGACCAGTCCAAGCTGCGCTTGGTCGACGCGCTGAACACCCGCGCCATCATGATCGGTCAGATCGCCGGTCTCGCGGACGCACTGCGCGGCAATACCAAGGACGGCCTGCGCGACTTCACCATCAGTGCCAATACCGAGCGTCAGATGCTCGGCGTGCTCACCCATCGCTTCCCCGATGGCGACGCGTCGATCGCGGACCTGAATCGCCTCGTCGACACCCGCCTGCAATTGGCCACCGGCGCACAGGCCAGCTCCGGCCAATTGCCGATCGCCGATCTGAAGGATGCGCTCGCGCAGAGCCTCGGCATCTATCAAACGATCGTGAACAACTCCACCAAGGACATTGTGTCCCGGGTGGATTCGCTGGCGAACACCGCGCGCACCGATGCCATTCGCTACTCGGTGATCGTCATCGCCACCATCCTCGGCGCGCTCGCGCTGGCCGTGTTGATCGCGCGCGCGATGATCGTCCCGCTGCGCCGACTGCGCTTGGCCGCGCTCCGCGTCGCCGAATACGACCTGTCGCAGGAGGTCTCGCAGCTGCGCGAGGGCGCCGATCCGCAGGACGTACCGCTCGAGCCGATGCCGGTGCACACCTCCGAGGAGATCGGTCAGCTGGCGCGCGCCGTCGACGATATCCACGGGCAGGCATTGCGCCTGGCCGCCGATCAGGCGTCCATGCGTTCGCAGGTCAACGATATGTTCGAGACGCTGGCACGACGGTCGAAGTCGCTTGTCGATCATCAGCTCTCGCTCATCGAGGCGATGGAGTACGACGAGAAGGACCCGCGCCTGCTCGAAAACCTCTTCCGCCTGGACCATCTCGCCGCGCGTATGCGGCGTAACGGTGACAACCTGCTGATTCTGGCCGGTACCAAACAGCGTCGCACCAAATCGGCTCCGGTCGAGATCGCCGACGTGCTGCGGGCCGCCATCTCCGAGGTCGAGGACTACGAGCGCGTCAAGCTGGGTGCGACTCCCCGTGGCTCACTGACCGAACCGGCCGCCTCCGATATGGCGCACCTGTTCGCCGAGCTGCTCGATAACGCGCTGCGTGCCTCGCCGCCGGAGACGGACGTGAAGTTCACCTTCGCGCAGGCACACGATCAGGGTCTGCTCATCGAGGTCGCGGATCGCGGTATCGGTATGCCCCCGGCCGAAATGGCCGAGATCAACCGGCGTTTGGAGACCACGGCCGAGGTCGGTCCGGACACCGCGCGTCATATGGGTCTGTTCGTGGTCGGCCGCCTGGCCGAGCGCCACGGCCTGAGCGTTCGACTGCGCCCGACCTTCGATACCGCTCGCGATCCCGGCGTCACTGTGACGGTGCATGTGCCCAAGCCACTCATCGTGGCCGCGGGCGGAGCTATTTCGGTACCGCCGCAGGGCAATTCGCAGCAGCCGGGCCCGGCTCAGCAGCAGGGTGCGGGCAGCCAGGCCGGTGCGCCGTCGCCCATGCAGACCCGTGCGGTCACCCGCACCGCGACCGGCAATGTCATGGTCACGGTGGATCCCGGTGGGAGCGGGCCGATTCCGGCGGGGGCGCCCGGCGCGCCCGCTCCGGCCGCCGCCTCGGGTAGTGCCTCGACCGGTTTGCCGCAGCGCGCGCCCGGCACCGCTATTCCGGGCGGTCTGCCCGGTGCCGGCGGGTCCGCCGGTGGCGGGCTCGGTGGTGGTCTGCCGCAGCGTCAGCCGGGTGTGAACGGCCCGACCATGAAGCACTCCGTGGCCACGCCGTCGGTGGATAGACCGGGTGGCCTACCCCAGCGTGACCCCGGTGCGAACAGTCCGGCCGGGCCGGGCGCACAGCCGGGCGCGAATCTGCCGCAGCGGCAGCCAGGCGATGGTCCGGCGCGACCGGGTGGCGGTCTCGCCGCCAATATGCTTCGCCGCCAAGGCGGTCCGGGTGCACCGGGTGGAATGCCGCAGCGTCCGGGTGGCCCCGGAGCACCGGGTGGTCTCGGTAATTCGGGTGGTCCCGGTGGTCCCGGCAAGTCCGGTCTCGGCGGCCCCAACGGTCTCGGCCAGGGTGGTCCGGGTGAGTCCGGTCTGGCGCAGCGCGGTCCGGTACCGCCGCAGCGTGATGGTCTGGCTCCTCGGGATCCGTCGAACGGTCTGCCGCAGCGCGGCGGAGCGGATTCGTCCAATGGTTCGGCTCCCGGTGGTCTGCCGACGCGTCAGCCGGGTGCCAATGGCGCACCGGGTCGTGAGCCCAGCGTCGGCCTGCCGCCGCAGCGCTCCGCTCAGGGCGGGCTGCCTACTCGTGAACCGGGCCGGAACGGTGCGCCTTCGCGCGATGGTCTGCCGCAGCAAGCGCGGGGAGGCGGAGCGGGTGAGGCTGCTTCGGGTGGTCTTCCGCAACGGGATTCGGGTCCGACCAACCGGCCGCAGCCGCCGCAGCGCGGTGGAGCCGACTCCGCTTCGGGTGGTCTCCCACAGCGCGGGGCCGATGCCCTCTCGGGTGGTTTGCCGCAGCGTGATCCGTCCGCGGGTGGTCTGCCGCAGCGTGATCCCGCAGCGGGTGGTTTGCCGCAGCGTGATCCCGCAGCGGGTGGTTTGCCGCAGCAAGCGCGGGGAGGCGGAGCGGGTGGCGTGGACTCCGGTCCGGCGAACCGGCCGCAGCCACCGCAGCGTCCGGGCGCGGACTCGCTCTCGGGTGGTCTGACACAGCGTGATCCGGCCGCGGGCGGTCTGCCGCAGCGCGAGCCTGGTTCGACCGCTCTCCCGCAGCGGGATTCGGGTCCGACGAACCGTCCGCAGCGGGACCCCGCCGCCGGTGGTCTGCCGCAGCGCGATGCGTCCGGTGGGTTGCCGCAGCGTGATCAGTCTGGTGGTCTGCCGCAGCGTGATCAGTCTGGTGGTCTGCCGCAGCGTGATCCGGCCGCGGGTGGTCTGCCGCAGCGGGATACCGGTCGCCATGGTCTGCCGAAGCGGGATGCTGGGTTGCCGCAGCGGGATTCCGCCGCCGGTGGTCTGCCGACTCGTGAGCCGGGCTCGAATGGTTTGCCGCAGCAAGCGCGGGGTGGCGGAGCGGATGCCGGCAATGGTTTGCCGCAGCGTGGTGGAGCCGATCAAGCCGGTGGTGGTCTGCCGCGTCGTGCGCCCGGTGGCAATGGCACACCGCAGCAGGAAGCCGCGTTCGGTGGTTTGCCGCAGCGGGCTCCCGGTGGTCTCCCGCAACGGGATTCGACCGGTGGTTTGCCGCAGCGCGAGGGTGCTCCCGGTCTTCCGCAGCGGGCTCCCAGTGGTCTGCCGCAGCGTGATCCGGGTGCGGGCTTGCCGCAGCGGCCGGCTCCGCTGCCGGGTCTCGGTCTGACACAGGGTGATTCAGGTGATCCGAAGGATCGCGGCCGGCACAGCTTCCGTTCGAATCCGCAGAAGGCGGCCTCGTTCTTCCAGACCCGGTTGCAACCGGCCGGTGAGTCCGAGCCGTCGACGGGTACGCCGATCTTCGCTGAGATGATGTCGGCGTGGCTGTCCGACCCGAGTGCCGAGCGATCCCAGGTGGACTCGTCCTTCGAGTCACCGGGTGATGAGGGTTGGCAGGCCGCGCAGCGCGCCATCGAGGCGGAACCGCAGCGGCGTACCGCGGTGGGTCTGCCGCAGCGTGATCCGGGTAACCGGCTCGTGCCGGGCGGTGTGAACGGAAATGCTGACAAGGCGGCTCATCGCGACCCAGAATCCATCAGGTCGAGTCTGAGTCGGCATCAGCAGGGTGTCCGGGATGGCCGTGCGATGAAAGAAATGAACCTAACCGGAGATAAAGGAGACCGATGAACCCCGATCTAGGTGGTACGAAGCGTCAGCTGGATTGGCTGGTTTCGAATTTCGCCAATGAGGTTCCGGGCGTTGCGCATGCGGTTCTGGTTTCGGCGGATGGTCTGCTGATGGCCGCGAGCGCGCAGCTGCCCGTGGATCGCGCCGAGCAGCTGTCGGCTGTCACCGCAGGCCTCGCGAGCCTGTCGGTGGGCGTGTCGAATCTGTTCGAGGGCGGCACCGTGCTGCAGTCGGTGGTCGAGATGGAGCATGGCTATTTGCTCCTGATGGCCGTCGGCGACGGTTCCTACCTCGCGGTGCTCACGAATACCTCATGTGACATCGGACAGGTTGGATACGAAATGGCGTTGTTGGTCGAGCGAGTTGGCCAGACAGTCCAGGCCACACCTCGCGTCACGATGGGTTCCTGATGGCGGGATGGACATAGACAACGAACGCGTCGGTAGCGCCGAGCCGAGCCTCGTCCGCCCGTATTCACTGACTGCCGGTCGTACCCGGCCGAAGGTGGAATTGGCGTTGGAGGCGCTCGTCGCATCGCATCCGGTCGCCCTCGAGCGGCAGTTCGAACTCACCAACATCGAGACGTCAATCGTGGAGTTGTGCAGAGAATCGCCGTCTGTCGCCGAGGTCGCCGCGCGCCTGGGTATCCCGATCGGGGTTGCCCGGGTGCTGGTCGCTGATCTGATCGAAGCCGGCCATGTACGGGTTTCGGCGACATTGAAAGACGATTCCAGCGACGATGAACGTCGCGAGCTGATCGAAAGGGTTCTCAGTGGACTCCGGCGTATTTGATTCGACGACACAGGTCGATACGCGCACCAGCAAGCCCACGTCGGCCAAGATCGTTGTGGCCGGTGGCTTCGGTGTGGGTAAGACGACCCTGGTAGGTGCCGTCTCGGAGATCGTTCCGCTGCGCACCGAAGCTCTGGTGACCAATGCCAGTGTGGGCGTGGACTCCCTCACGGGTGTTCCGTCCAAGGCCACCACCACGGTGGCGATGGACTTCGGCCGTATCAGCCTGGCCGATGATCTGGTGCTCTATCTGTTCGGCACGCCCGGCCAGTACCGCTTCTGGTTCATGTGGGACGACCTGATCCGCGGCGCCATCGGCGCGGTGGTGCTGGTCGACACTCGCCGCCTGGAGGACAGTTTCGCCGCCGTCGATTACTTCGAGGCCCGGAACCTACCCTTCCTGGTGGCGATCAATGAATTCGATGATGCGCCAAGGTATCCGGTGGAGGACATTCGTCAGGCGCTCGCGGTGCCCGCCGATGTCCCGATCCTGTCGATGGACGCTCGTCGCCGGGAACCGGTGAAGCAGGCGCTGGTCGCTGTCACCGAGTACGCGCTGCGCAAGGTCGTGCAGGGCTACTAGCAATACGACGCGGCCCTCGACGTTGCCCGCAGCAATGTCGGGGTCCGGTTATGCTCGCGCGCGTGAAGATCTCGGCGCGGGATTTGCTCGGCGAATTGCTCGATCCCGGTTCCTTCGAGAGCTGGGATCGACCGCCGGTCGCTGTGGCGACCTCCGCTGCCTATCGGGCGGAGTTGGATACGGCCGAGCTGGTGGCCGGTACCGATGAATCGGTGCTGACCGGTGTGGGGCTCTTGCGCGGGCGGCGGGTGGCCGTGATCGCGTGCGAATTCGCTTTTCTCGCAGGGTCTGTCGGGGTGGCGGCGGCCGAGCGGATTGTCTCGGCGGTGCAGCGGGCAACCGAATCGGGCCTGCCGCTACTGGCCTCGCCGACCTCGGGTGGTACCCGAATGCAAGAGGGCACAGTGGCTTTCGTGCAGATGGTGAAGATCGCGGGTGCGATCGCGGTGCACCGGTCCGCCGGGTTTCCGTATCTGGTGTATCTCCGCGATCCGACCATGGGTGGCGTCTTTGCCTCGTGGGGATCGTTGGGGCACATGACATTCGCCGAACCCGGCGCGCTGATCGGATTCCTGGGACCGCGTGTCTACAAGGCGCTGTACGGGCGCAGCTTCCCCGAAGGGGTGCAGACCGCGGAAAATCTGTACCACAATGGCGTGATCGACGGCGTGGTGCCGGTCTCGGTGTTCCGCCGGATCGCGCACCGAGCCTTGAACGTGCTGTGTGACGGCCCGCAGCCGCTGCCCGAATTCGATGGCAGCACACGCGATTTCGACAGCGGTGTCGGGATTCTGCAGTCCGGGCACGAATTGCGCGGCCCGGCCCTGCAGGTGGGTGACAATGTGCCGGCCTGGCAGTCGGTGCTGATCTCCCGGCGGGGTGACCGCCCCGGCATTCGTGAACTGCTCCGCCACGCCACGGACCGAGTTCCCTTGTCCGGCACCGGACAAGGTGAAGCGGACCGCACGGTCGTGCACGCCCTGGTCCGCCTGCGCGGTCAGCCCTGCGTGCTGTTCGGCCATGATCGCGCAGGTCAGTCGCCGGAGCAGACCATGGGTCCGGCCGCCCTGCGCGAGGCCCGCCGCGCCATGCACCTGGCCGCCGAACTGCATGTGCCGCTGGTCCTGGTGATAGACACCATCGGCGCATCGCTGTCCCGGGAGGCGGAGGAGCGGGGGCTCGCCCCCGAAATCGCCCGCTGCATAGCGGATCTCGTCACGCTCGACACCCCGACGGTCTCGGTTCTGCTCGGTCAGGGCAGCGGCGGCGGCGCACTCGCCCTGCTCCCCGCCGACCGGGTGCTGGCCGCCGCCAATGGCTGGCTCGCTCCATTGCCGCCCGAGGGTGCGAGCGCGATCGTCTACCGCGATACCCTGCATGCTTCGAAAATGGCGGCGGCGCAGGGTATTCGCGCGACCGAGCTGAAGGCGAACGGCATAGTCGACGGTATCGTCCCCGAATACCCGGACGCGGCGGACGAACCCGTGGATTTCGCCTTGCGTATGGTCGCCGCCATTGCCGCCGAGGTAGCCGAGCTCACCGCCGCACCCCTGGATGAGCTCCGTTCGGTGCGTCACAACCGCTACCGCCGCCTGGGTCTGCCGCCCGAATCACCGCGCCCAACTGGCGGACCGTAGCGAAATAGATGAAAATGCTTGCGGCGTAATGCGATTGCTTCGCGAGGTCTGATCGCGGAGGTTTCCGTGCGCCGAACTGCTCGTCTCGTCACGATCGGAGCGGTCGCGGCCGCGGCGTTGACCACCGGCGCCGCGGCCGGCTCGGCCGATTCCTGGTCGCTGATAGTTGGCCCGCTCACATTCGGTGATCGGGGCTGACACGCGCGGGCGCGTGGTTGACGCCCGGGTGTGCCGCTCCTACGGTCGGAATGGTGACTTACCGGAGCGAGACCAGCGCAGTTCCCGCGATCGTCCTCAATGACGGCCATGTGATGCCAAAGCTCGGCTTCGGCGTGTTCAAGGTCGAGGCGGGGAACACGGTCGACACCGTGGCTGCCGCACTACAGGTCGGGTACCGGAGCATCGATACTGCGGCCGTCTACGGCAATGAGGCGGAGGTGGGCCGGGCCATCGCGGATTCCGGTCTGCCGCGCGATGAACTCTTCATCACCACCAAACTGTGGAATCGCAACCAGGGCTACGACTCCACCCTGCGCGCCTTCGACGAGAGCATGAAGCGCCTGGAACTGGATGTGCTGGACCTCTATCTGATTCACTGGCCGATTGCCGACTCCGGTTTGTACGTCGACACCTTCCGCGCCCTGCAAGCTCTCAAGGCTCAAGGCCGAGTCACCTCGATCGGCGTCTCCAACTTCACCCGCGCCCACCTGGAGCGCGTAATCGCGGAGACCGGAGAAACCCCCACGGTCAACCAGGTCGAGCTGCACCCCTACCTCGCCCAGCACGACCTACGCGCCTTCCACACCGAGCACGGCATCATCACCGAAGCCTGGAGCCCCCTGGGCCGCGGCGCGGAACTCGAAGACCCGGTAATCCTCTCCATCGCCACCGACCAGGTCCGCACCCCCGCCCAGGTCCTGCTGCGCTGGCACATGCAACTGGGCAACGTAGCCATCCCCAAATCGGTAACCCCCACCCGCATCACCGAAAACTTCGAGATCTTCGACTTCGAACTGACCCCCGACCAGATGTCGCGAATCACCGCCCTGGACAAGGGAACCCGCATAGGCCCCGATCCCGACCAGTTCCAGGTCGACGTCCCCGCCTAACTCCGAAACCCTCGACGCCTCTCCGCGGGGCGTCGCGCGTCGACCAGGAACTGATGGTCGCTAGGCCTCCGGCCGGCGGCTGTTGATCATTTCGGTGAAGAGGCGGGTGACGCGGTCGGAGAGTTCGGCCGCGGTGGTTCCCATTTGGGCGGAGCGTAATTCGAGTTTGCCGTCGACGGTGAGGGAGGCGAGGCCGTGGGCCAGGCTCCAGAGGGCGACCGCCAGGGTGTCGATGTCCTCGGAGGGGAGGGCGTCGGTACTGGTGGCTTCGGCTATGGCTGCTTCGAGTACCGCGTAGGCGGCATCGCCGGCTGAAGACGCGTCCGGGTGTTTGTCCGCTTCGTAGAGTTCGGGCCGGAACATGAGCCGGAAGTAGGCTGGGTTGTCGCGGGCGAATCGCACGTAGCCGACGCCCATTCCGATGAGGGCCTCGCGTGGGTTGGCGGCTTGGTCCCGGGCTGAAATCATTTGTGCGCCAAGCTGTTCGAACCCGCGTGCGGAGAGGGCGGCGAGTAGTGCGGCGCGGTCGGTGAAGTGGTGGTAGGGCGCGCCGGGGCTGACCCCGGCTTCGCGGGCGACGCGTCGGAGGCTGACCGCGGTCAATCCCTCGGTTTCGATGAGTCGCAGCGAGGCGCGCAGCAACTCCTCGCGGAGGTCTCCGTGGTGGTAGCGGTCCTTGGTCGGCATGGGATGAGCGTAAGGGGTTGACTTGGGCGCGCCCTTGAATCTATACATTGTTTAGATTCTAAACACTGCTCAGATTGGAGTCGGCTCATGTCGGATCTCGTTCTCGTCACCGGTGCCTCGGGCTATCTCGCCGGCCATATCATCGACGAATTGCAAGGTCAGGGGTATCGGCTGCGCGGCACGGTGCGATCGACGGCCAAGGCCGCGGAGCTCACCCAGCTGACCGGAGTCGAATTCGTGCAGGCCGACCTCGACTCGGATGCGGGCTGGGCCGAAGCCGTCGCGGGCTGCCGATTCGTACTGCACACCGCCTCCCCTTTTCCGGTCGCCGAACCCGAGCACGCCGACGAGCTGGTCCGCCCCGCCGTCGACGGCGCACTGCGAGTGCTGCGTGCCGCGGCGGCCGCCGGGGTGGAGCGGGTGGTGCTGACCTCCTCGGTCGCCGCGGTCATGATCGGCAATCAGGAGCACCGTAATACCGAGGCCGATTGGTCGGATGTCAACGCCTGCAACGCTTATGAAAAGAGCAAGACCCTGGCCGAGCGCGCCGCATGGGATTTCGCGGCCGTGCATCCGGAACTCGAACTGTCCGTGATCAATCCGGGCATGATTCTGGGTCCGATCCAGCGCGCGGCCTGCAATACCTCGGTCGATGCCGTACGTTTGCTGTTGGCCCGGGAGATGCCCGGTGTCCCCGACTTCGGTTTCGCTGTGGTCGACGTCCGCGACGTAGCGATCGCGCACCGCCTCGCCATGGAACTGCCGCGGGCCGCGGGCAATCGCTACATCTGTGCGGGAGACCAGGTTTCGCTGCCCGAGATGGCCCGAATCCTCGCCGATTCCTACCGTGTCCCGACTCGCGTACTCCCGAACTGGCTGGTCCGCGTGGCCGCCCGTTTCAATCCGGCCGCCCGCACCGCCGCGCGCTACCTCGGCCGCACCGAAAACGTCAGCTCCACCAAGGCCGCCGATGACCTGGGCTGGACCATGCGCCCCGTCCGGCAGTCCCTGCTCGACACCGCCGCCAGCCTGATCCGCTTCGGTATCGTCCCGAATCCGGGAGCCACCTCGTAGGGATCAATCCGTTTGCAGCCCCAGATATTTGGTGAGTTCCACCGCGGCGGCTCGGCCCGCGCGATTGGCGCCGATGGTGCTCGCGGAGGGCCCGTAGCCGATCAGATGAATACGCGGGTCCGACGCCACCTGGGTGGCGAGTTGCCCGGTCATGGTGATGCCCCCGCCGGGCCCGCGCAGGCGCAGTGGAGCCAGATGATCGAGGGAGCTGCGGAATCCGGTCGCCCAGAGAATGACGTCGGCCTCCTCGAATGTGCCGTCGGCCCAGCGGATTCCATTGGGTTCAATGTGATCGAACATCGGGTGGCGGTCCAGCACACCGCGGGCGCGGGCGGCGCGGACGCGATCGTCTTCGGGCAGCCCGGTCACGGAGACGACCGAGCCGGGCGGGAGGCCGCGGCGGACGCGGTCCTCGACCATGGCCACGGCCGCGCGTCCGGCGTCGGGACCAAATTGGGTGTCGCGGAAGACAGGTTCGCGGCGGGTGACCCAGGTGGTACCGGTTACCCGCGAAATCTCGTCCAGCAGTTGGATTGCGGTGATACCGCCGCCGACCACGACCACATGTTTCCCCGCGAATTCGGCGGCGGTCCGATAGTCGTGTGCGTGCAGTTGCCGTCCGGCAAAGCTGTCGGCTCCGCGATAGAACGGAATGAAGGGCTTATCCCAGGTTCCGGTGGCATTGATGAGCCCGCGGGTGCGAATACCGCTGTCCACGACCGGTTCAACGACCGACCGGTCCGCGTAGCCGAGGCTCATCGGCCGCACCTCCGCATGCAACAACCCGTCCACCTCCGCATCCGGACAGGTCGCCGCCGTAGCCCGATCGCACACCACGCTCACCGATACCGGCCGATGCACCCGCAGATCGAATCGCTTCTCGTACAACTCGAAGTAATGCGGTACCGCCGTGGCCGCCTGCGCGTTCTCCGACCCCTCCGGCAGTGTCGCCGCAAAGGACATACCGGGCAGATCGTGCACCCGGTTCACTGTGCTCAATGTCAAAGAGGGCCAGCGGAACTGCCACGCCCCACCCGCGCCCGGCGCGTGATCGACAATCAGAAAGTCCTGTTCGGGCCGTAATCCGAGCCTGCGCAGGTGGTACCCGACCGATAATCCGGCCTGGCCCGCACCGATCACCAGGATGTCGACATCGGGTGTTGCTGTCACGGACCCGACGGTACGCCCGCTTACAGTGAACATGTCCATGGGTACGTAGC
Source organism: Nocardia sp. SYP-A9097 (assembly GCF_009649815.1). Lineage (GTDB taxonomy): Bacteria > Actinomycetota > Actinomycetes > Mycobacteriales > Mycobacteriaceae > Nocardia. The sequence goes on along the minus strand of NZ_WJIC01000018.1, from coordinate 62,734 downwards.
ACAGTGGGGAAGGACAAATGCTCGGAGTAAGTCGCGATGGGGACGTCGTCACCATCGAATTGCAGCGTCCAGAACGGCGGAACGCGCTCAACGAGGAACTCGTGAGGCTGTTGCGCGACGCGATCGAGGAGGCCGCACGGTCGGCTCGGGTGATCGTGCTGACCGGTGCGGGCCCACTGTTCAGCGCGGGCGCGGATCTGGATGGGGTGTATTCGGACAGTTTCCTGAGCGCACTGCTGGGCATGCTGCGCAGCATCGAGACCGCCCCGGTGCCGGTGATCTCCGCCATCAACGGCGGTGCACTCGGCGCGGGCGTGCAAATGGCCATCGCCTCGGACCTGCGGGTGATGAGCCCGGATTCGTTCATTGCCATTCCGGCCGCGAAACTCGGTATCTCCGTGGATCGTTGGACGGTGCGGCGACTATCCTCGCTGATCGGTCCGGGTCCGGCCCGCACCATTCTGCTGGGTGCGGAGCGGGTGTCCGTGGAGGATGCCTACAACTTCGGCTTCGCCAATAAGATCGGCACGCTCGCCGACGCGCAGATGTGGGCCAAACAGATCGCCGAACTCGCGCCGCTGTCACTGCGGCATATGAAGCTGGTCTTCAATGACGACGGCACCCGCGGTGACGATACCGCCGAACAGCGGGCCGCCCTGGCCGCCGCCTGGGCCAGCGATGACGCGCAGGAAGCGCGCGCGGCCCGGGCGGAGAAGCGCACCGCGAGGTTCCTGGGTCGATGAACGGCGAGCGCGTGGGCGCGAATGCGCGGAGACTGGCTGGTATGGCTGCGGGTGCGTTCGGAATCTCCTGGGTGGTGCGGGCGGCATGGGGTATCCCCAAGGCCATCGGCGCGTCGATCACTGCGATCGCGCCCACCGCGACCGGGGCGACAACCTATCGGAACAACCAATTCCACAACACCGAACCGAGTTCACAGCTCACCGGTTCCGGGCTGGAGTTGCTGTATCAGCTTCTGACACAAAGCAATACGGGTAGGCCGCCGGGGCGGATCCCGCTCGAGACGCCCGTCGTACCGGAGCAGCCCGCCGATCTCGCGGTCACCTGGTATGGGCATGCCAGCTGCCTGGTCGAGGTGGATGGCTACCGGGTGCTCACCGATCCGGTATGGAGTGAACGGGTTTCGCCGTCGTCGCTGGTCGGTCCGGCGCGGCTGCATCCGGTGCCCACACCCTTGGAAGCATTGCCGCGGGTGGACGCGGTGCTCATCTCGCACGACCACTACGACCATTTGGACCGCGACACCGTCGAGGCGCTGGTGCAAACCCAGGACGCGGTCTTCATCGTGCCCATCGGCATCGGCGCGCACCTGCGGCACTGGGATGTGCCCACCGAGCGCATTGTCGAATTGGATTGGGGCTCTTCGGTTTCCCTCTCCGAAGTGGAGCGCGCGCACGCCGACGGTACCGATCTGGTCATCACCTGCTCCGAGGCCAGGCACTTCTCCGGTCGCGGTCTGGTGCGCAACACCACGCTGTGGGCGTCCTGGTCCATCGCCGGTCCGACCCGCCGGGTCTACTTCGGCGGCGATACCGGGTACACCAAGGCGTTCGCGGAGGCGGGCGCGCGGCTGGGCCCCTTCGATCTGACTCTCCTTCCCATCGGCGCCTACGACCGGCACTGGCCGGACGTGCATATGAATCCTGAGGAGGCGGTGCGCGCACACGCCGATCTGTGTGTCGGCGATCCCGGATACGGGGTTTTGGTTCCCATTCATTGGGCAACCTTCAATCTGGCCTTCCACGGCTGGTCGGAGCCGGTTCGCCGGATGGTCGCGGCGGCTCGCGACGCGGAGACCACGGTCGCCGTGCCCAAGCCGGGACAGCGGATCGACCCGATTGGGCTCCCATCAGGGGATACGTGGTGGGAAGATGTGCGCGAATGACCGAAGACCCAGAGTGAAGGAGCAGGGACTGTGAGTCTGATGGACACGCTCAAGGGACTGGTCGGCAAGGGCAAGGAAGTGGCGGCCCAGAACGCCGAGAAGATCGAGAGCGCGGTCGACAAGGCCGGCGGTGTGATCAATGACAAGACCGGGGGAAAGTACTCCTCGCAGATCGGCAAGGGTGCGGCGGCGGTGAAGAACGCCATTCCGATCGATGCTCCGGCGGAGGCGGCCACCCCGCCCGCCGCCGAGCCCGCACCGGCCGAAGCCGCGGCTGAACCCGCACCGGAACCGGCTCCGGCTCCGGAACCCGCGCCGGGGGATCAGCCGCCCGCGTAGTTCCGACAGGTCGATGCGGGCCGTTCGGCTCCGGTGCCTATCGCGCCGGTGACCCGAACGGCCCGTTTGCTTTTGGTGCGAGGTCGCCGGATGCCGGGGATTGTCGGCATCCGGCTCTAGACTGCTGTGATGGGATCCCGGCGGGATTTCGGGGGTATCGAGGTTGGGCTCACCAACCTCGACAAGGTGCTGTATCCGGCCACGGGTACCACCAAGGGGCAGGTGATCGACTATTTCACCGCGATAGCCCCGGCGCTGCTACCGCATATCGCACTGCGGCCGGTCACCCGTAAACGCTGGCCCAATGGGGTGGAGGCGGGGTCGTTCTTCGAGAAGAATCTGGCCGAGCACGCGCCGAAATGGCTGGTTCGGCGCACCATTGAACACTCGGATCGGCCGGTGGTGTATCCGCTCATCGACTCGGTGGCGGGTATGGCCTGGCTTGGTCAGCAGGCCGCACTGGAATTGCATGTGCCGCAATGGCGTTTCGACGGGGCCGAGCGCGGGCCGATCACACGGCTGGTCTTCGATCTCGATCCCGGGCCGGGCGCGGGTCTGGCGCAGTGCGCGGAGGTGGCGCTGATACTGCGCGATGTGGTGCGCGAAGTGGGCCTCGATGCGTATCCGGTGACCAGTGGTTCCAAGGGGATTCACGTCTATGTGCCCCTGGACCGGGAGATCGGGCCGACCGGTGCGTCCGCCGTCGCCAAACAGGTGGCGACGAATCTGCAACAGCTGCGGCCGGAGTTGGTGACGGCGAATATGGCCAAGTCCGAGCGCGACGGGAAGGTGCTGCTGGACTGGAGCCAGAACAATATGGCCAAGACGACCATCGCGCCGTACTCGCTGCGCGGGCGGGCCGAACCGTGGGTGGCGGCGCCGCGTGGCTGGGAGGAGATCGAACAGCGGAAGAAGTTGCGGCACTTGCGGTTCGAAGAGGTACTGCGGCGTTTCCAGGAGAGTGGGGATCTGCTCGCCGGGCTGGATGAGCCGCTCGCATCGGGGCAGTCCGCGGACAAGTTGCAGACCTATCGCTCCATGCGTGACGCGGAGCGCACGCCCGAACCGGTGCCCGCCGCGCCGCCCGCACCGTCCGATGGGAATCGCTATGTGATTCAACAGCATCGAGCGCGCAGGCTGCATTGGGACGTGCGACTCGAACGCGATGGGGTGCTGGTGTCCTGGGCCGTTCCGAAGGGTCCACCCATCGACACCCATGAGAATCGGCTGGCGGTGCACACCGAGGATCATCCCCTCGAATATCTGGAGTTCCACGGCTCGATTCCCAAGGGGGAGTACGGGGCCGGGGAGATGGATATCTGGGATACCGGGACGTACGAGACCGAGAAGTGGCGGGACGACGAGGTCATCGTCCGATTGCGCGGTGAGCGGCTGGACGGGCGGTACGCGCTGATCCAGACGAATGGGAATCAGTGGCTCATGCACCTGATGAAGGATCAGGCCGACCATGGCGCGGAAACCCATGGCGCGCACCAGGATTCCCGGCCGCGTGCACAGGTGCCGCTACCGCACGGACTCACCCCGATGCTCGCCACCCAGGGTGATGTCACGACCCTCGATGCCGAACACTGGGCCTTCGAAACCAAATGGGACGGCTTCCGGCTGCTCGTCGAAGTCGACGGTGGTGCGGTGATTCTGCGCAGCCGCACCGGGCACGTGGTCACCGCCCGCTATCCCGGATTGGCGGTGCTCGGCAGCGAATTATCCGGCCACCGGGTGCTTTTGGATGGTGAGGCGGTGGTCTTCGACGATCACGGTGTGGCGAATCTCGGGCTGTTGCGCGCCGATCCGCGACGCGCGGTCTTCGTGGCCTTCGATGTACTGCATCTGGACGGCACCTCGCTGGTGCGCAAACGCTATGCGGATCGTCGTCTGGTGCTGGAGGCACTCGCGAAACAGGCTCCGTCCCTGCTGGTTCCGCCGCACCTGGCCGGTTCGGGTGCGCAAGCACTGCGCGAGAGTCAGGATCGAGGGACCGAGGGTGTGGTCGCCAAGCGGCGCGATGCCGTTTACCTGCCGGGTAAGCGCGGGCAATCCTGGATCAAGACCCGGAATTGGCGCACGCTACCGGTGGTCATCGGCGGGTTCCGGCGTTCGGAGAATCGGCAATTCGCCTCGCTGCTGGTGGGTGCGTGGCACGAAGGCGAGCTGTACTACCTCGGCCGGGTCGGCACCGGATTCAGCGAACGGGAGATGAGCGAGCTGGCCGCCCAGCTCGATCGCCTCGAGCGCAAGAACAGCCCGTTCGCCAATGAACTCAGCGCCGAGGAGCGCAAGGAGGCCGCCTGGGTGAGCCCGAAGCTCACCGGCACGGTGCGTTTCATGAACTGGACAGAGGCTGGGCGACTATGGCATCCGGCCTGGATTCCGGACTCCGACTGAGAGTTTCGTCCCGGGTGCCGTGCACATCCCGGAAGCCGGGGAGGTAGCGGTCGACGTAGGGGATGAGTACGTGGATCAGTGGCCCGATGCCGAAGGCGTACACCAGTGTGCCGACGCCGACGCTGCCGCCGAGTATCCAGCCGACCGCCAGCACGGTGACCTCCAGGCTGGTGCGTACCATCCAGACCGGTCGCCCGGTCCGCCGAACCAGTCCAGTCATCAGGCCATCGCGCGGTCCCGGCCCCATTCCGGCGCCGATGTACAGCACACTGGCCACCGCATTGAGCAGCACCGCCGCCACCATGGCCCCGATCCGCAGCGGTAACCCGTCGAGCTGCGGCAGCACATTCAGCCCCACATCGACAGCAATGCTGATCACCACCACATTGCTGATCGTCCCCAGTCCCGGCTTCTGCCGCAACGGAATCCACGCCAGCAGCACCACCGCACCGGTTATCGCCACCACCGTCCCGAAGCTCACCGACACATTCCCGGCCACTCCCTGATGAAAAACATCCCAGGGATCCAACCCGAGCGCCGCCCGCAGCATGACCGCCATGGACCACCCGTACAACCACAACCCGACATAGAGGGCGACCAACCTGCGAACCAACATTTCCCCATACTCCAGCCCACTGGCCCGCGAAAACAGATCCAGTCCGCCAATGCTGGACCTTTCTCATAGCGAGCCAGCTCCACCGCCCGTCGCCCCGCTGCCTCCCGTCGCCCCGCCGTCGCACATCGGTAGCGCTCTACGGGTTCCCGCCACCGGTTCAGTAGCGACCGGTCTGTTTGATTCGCCCGAATCCGCCGCGAGTCTCGCGCAACGCCGCGCTTACGCCACGCGGACGCCGTTGACCTGGTGGTATGCGCAGCAGTAACTTGGGGGGCCGATGCGCTGGAGATACCGGTCGGCGTGCTGTGCGAAATCCTCGGGAGCGTAGGTGATTCGACGCTGGAGGCGGGTTATGTGGTGCGATGACGCGGCCGAGTTCGGAGGATCCTCGCGAGCGAATACGATCCGAAGCCTACTGTCGAAGCGGTTCGGGCCGCAGCGCGGTCGAAGGTGGGCGAACCTGTTGTGGCGAGCCGGATCGGCCGGGCTCACAAGCGTTTTGGTGGCGGCGCTGATCATGCCGGGGGCGCGGGCCGAAGTGGAAGTGGTTCCGATCCCGGATGCGGATCCGTTCTACGCGGCCCCCGCCGACCTGGCGGCCAATGGCAATGGGGCGGTATTGAATTCGCGGCCGATCTCGATATTGGGCTTGGGACTGCCGGTGACCGGATGGCAATTGCAGTATCGGAGTACGGATTCGTCGGGCGCGGCGGTGGCCGATGTCGCCACCGTGATGACGCCGCCGATCCCCTGGCTGGGTGGGGGCGGGCGGCCGCTGCTGTCGTATCAGGTGGCGGAGGACAGTCTCGGGACCCGGTGCGCACCCTCGTTCGCGCTGCGCGGCGGGCGGGACTTCTCGATTGTCAATACGGCACTCGATATTCCGTTCCTGACCGCCATGCTGTTGCGCGGGTGGGCGGTGGTGGTCTCCGATTACGAGGGGCCGCAGTCCCGCTTCTTCGATGGCGTGAACTCGGGGCGCGGGGTGCTGGACGGCGTGCGAGCGGCCAAATCCTTTGCGCCGGTGGGGATTACCTCCGACAGTCCGATCGGGGCGTGGGGCTACTCCGGTGGCGCGTTCGCCACGCTGTGGGCCATGCAGCAGCGCGCGGATTACGCACCGGAGCTGTGGTTCTCGGGCGCGGCCGCGGGTGGTGTGCCCGCCGATATCGCGGCAATAGCCCGCAGGGTGGACGGTGGCATCCAGGCCGGGTTGGCGGTGCTCATGATCGTGACCTTCGCGCGTATCGATCCCGGATCGGGATTGGCGGAGGATCTGAACGATCGGGGCCGGGAGTTGCTGGTGCAGGAGTCCTCGGCCTGTGGCGCGGATCTGGTGCTGCGACATCTCAACCGGCATATGGACGAGTACTCCGATACGCCGAATCTACTGTGGCATCCGCAATTTCAGGCCGCCACCGAGCGGCAGGAATTGGGTGCGGTCGCCCCGGATGTGCCGCTGTACATGTATCACGGCAATGCCGACGACGTGATTCCCGTCGAGGGTTTCAGTGCCCTGGCGGATCGCTATTGCGCGCTGGGAGCGGATATTACGGTTTTGCACTCCGGCATTTCGGGCCATAATCCGGCAGCCGCGGTGGAATCCATCGGCGCGATGAATTTTCTCGGTGACCGTTTCGCCGGAATCCCGGCACCCGCCGGCTGTATCGCGGGTTGAAACCGGTTGGGGCGCACGCCGCGCGCCCCAACGGATTTCGTACCGGTTTACTTCTTCTCGTTGAATTTCGTGGTGCCGGGTGCCGCGGTGAGCGTGCCGACCAGATCCAGACCGGCGACGAGCAGTGCCGGACCGCCGACCACCAGGGTGCCGATAATGCCGCCGATCGCCGCACCGGCGATCACGCTGGCGACGACGCCGGGACCGGCGACAATGCCGGTGAGCCCGACCAGCGCGCCGAGGGCGGTACCGATGAAGGCGCCGATGGCGGTGGCGATACCGAACTGGCTGCTGAAGGTCTGCATGGCCAGCGAGTTCTCGGTGGGCGAGGCGATCGGCTGTACCTCGACCGGGCGGGCCGAGGAGACATCCTTGATCGCGGTGATATCGAGGGTGTGCGCGCTATCGGCCAGCATGGCCGGCATCGTGTACTCGACCCCGTCCTGCCGGAAAGTGAGCGGCAGGCTGACCACCGTATTACCGGCGGTGTCCTTGACATTCACCGACTTGCCGGACAGCTCGAACACACCATTGGTCAGGGTGGTGATCACATTGTTCCCGACCAGGTCGGCGGAGTAGCCGACCTCGGGAATGGCGGTATCGGCATGTGCCACACCGGAGCTCGCGATTGCGACGGCGGCAGCGATGGGCGCGGCGACTGCCGTGAATTGGCGCAACTTCATTGATTGTCCAATCTTCATCAGGTTTCGGGGCAACACACGCCCAACACAATCGATTCCCTGCCGAGCGGAAACGTGTTGAGCCCCCGTGCGTTTGCGCAACCCCACTGCTACCGACCACGGTAGCTCGCCCCACCGACAGGTCGAATCATTTATGACTCGAGTGTCGCCTCAGAAAAGCAGTTCGCTCGCAATGCCCATCGCGCACATGCCCGCCAGCGCAATGAGTGCCACAACGTCCGCCCGCCCCGGCGAGCCGGGTTGTGCGGTCAATTCGCCGGTGCCGCCGCGCGTGGTGATGGCCTCGCCGAGTTCACCGGCCCGGCGGCTGGAGACGGCCAGGCCGGCGGTGAGAATATCCACCAGGGGGTTCTGCGCGGCCTGATGCAGCAGCGAATCCTTGGGCCGCAGCTTGCGCGCGGCGCGCAGAATCCGCATCTCCTCCAGCAGCAGCGGTAGTCCGCGCAGGGTCAATGCGATCACCACAGCCCACTCGTCCACCGGGATGCGATGGCGGACGCCGTGCCTGGTCCAGCCGATATGCCGCAGTGGCGCACCGAGTTTCGCGAGTGCGGGGGCGACCTCGCCCATGGGGGTGGTCCAGGCGACCATGAAGCTCGCGCCCAGCAGCAGGAAGCCGAACAGCACGATCTGCGTGTAGCGCAGCAGCGCGTCCATGCCCACGGGCGCGTTGATGGCCCCGCCGATGAGAATGCCGATCCAGACCCACCAGGGGAAGCGCGGGAGGGTGCCCAGTGGTAGCCGGGCGATCAGTCCGATCACGATCAATACGACCGTGCCGATGCCCAGCAGCGTCCAGGACGGTGTGAACATGAGCAGGACGCTGAAGACGAAGACCCAGATCATCTTGGTGCCCGCCCAGAGTCGATGCACCGGGCTGTCGGTCGGTACCTCGCGCAGAATGACGCTGCTCATCGCCGCCCTCCGATCGGATCGTGTGCCGCGTGGGCGCCGGAATGGACTGGGGAAGAGTCGTTTTCGATGAGGTGACCGTCACGCAGGTGCACGATGCGATCGCAGACGGCGGCCGTATCGGCGACATCGTGCGAGATGATGATCAGGGTCAGGCCCGAATCCCGCAGTCGCGCAAGCAATTCCACCACACCCGCGCGGCCTTGCGGATCGAGTCCGGCGAGTGGTTCGTCGAGCACCACCACCTGTGGGCGGCTGGCCACGATGGCGGCCAGCACCACGCGCTTGGCCTGTCCGCCACTGAGGGATTCGATGGAGCGGGAGGCCAGTGCGCGATCCAGGCCGACGGCGTCCAGGGCGCGGGCGACGGCGGCGGTGCCGCGCCCGCCCCAATCCTCTATCTCCGCGCCGACGGTCTGGCGCTGTAATTGCAGCCGGGAATGCTGAAATGCCAACTGCACCGCGCCGATTCGCTTGTGCGAGGGTTTGGTGCCGGTGTATTCGCGTAGTTCGCAATCGCCGCCGCTGGGGATGGTGAGTCCGGTCATGATCCAGGCGAGGGTGGACTTGCCCGAGCCGTTGCCGCCCACGATCAGCAGCGCCTCACCGCGTCGCACGGACAGGTTGATGCCGTGCAGAGCCGGTGCCTCCCAAGGGGTTCCGCGATTGTAGGTGTGCCGGACGTCGCGCAGTTCGAGCACGGTGTCACCCATGGGCCGGCTGCGCTGGGCGCTGACGGGGCGTGGCCAGGCGGGCAGGTGGTCGACGGCTCGTCCGTTTCGCAGATGTACGACGCGATCGGCCGCGGCGGCATCGGCCTCGTGATGGGTCACCAGGACGACCGCCATCGGATGCCGGCGCGGTAGCTCCGCGAGCAGGGCGACGAGGTCGCGCCGTCCCTCCGGATCGATCATGGAGGTGGCTTCGTCGGCGAGCAGCAGGGTGGGTTTGCGCGCCAAAGCCGCTGCCACCGCGAGCCTTTGCTGTTGTCCGCCGGAGAGGGTGGCGGTTTCGCGCCGGCCCATGCCCGCGAGGCCGACCTCGCCGAGCAGCGCGTCGATATCGACCTCTGCGGCGAGGTCGGTGGGCAGGCCCCACACCACATCGTCGGCGACGAGTACGCCGAGGGTTTGGCTCTCGGGTCGTTGCAGCACCATCGCGGTGCCGCCGCTCACGCCGAGTCCGGCCGAACCTGGGCGGGTGACGGTGCCGCCGGTGGGTGGGCGGCCCGCGAGAATCCTGGTGAGCGTGGACTTTCCGGAGCCGTTGTGGCCGACCACCGCCACGAATTCACCGATCCGCACGGTGAGGTCGATGCCCTGCAGGGCATCGGTGTGGGTGTCCGGGTATCGGAAGGTGACCTGCCGCAAGGTAACCGGCAGCGGGGCGACCGGGCGGTCGTCGGCGGGCGCGTCCAGTAGATCATCGCGTCCGGGTAGCCAGGCGAGCCGATCCAGGACGGAGCCGAGTACGAACCATGAGACGACTCCGCTCACGACCATGGCCGCGATGATGCCGCCGCCGATCCAGGCCCACCACCAGTGCAGGACCGAATCGGTGTAACCGGCGATATTCCGGCCGAGCGGTTCCAATGCCGCTTGGCGCGCCGCCAGATCTTCCACGCCCTTGGCGAGGTTGCGGATACTGTCGAACAGCAGGTGACGGGTCCGGGAGAACAGCAGCAGCATTCCGACGGAGAACGATGCGAACACCAGTCCGGCCAGCGTGGAGAGTCCCAGCACCGCGGGGAGGCCGCCGTGCCGCCGCTTGACGATTCCGATGATCCCGCCGATCACCGCCACGCCGACCAAATTGGTCGCGGGGATCAGTCCGGCGGCGACGAAGGTCACCAGGGTTCCGGCGATGGTCGCCGTGACGATGGCGCGCAGTCGCTGCCGGTGTGCGAGCAGGCCGAGCGGTACCGCGGCCACCAATTGCAGTGCGGCGGCGAACGGCACCAGCGAGCCGACGGTCACGAGTCCGACGGTGGCGCCGCCCAGGACCGCGCCGGTGGCGAGCTCGATGGGCCGCAGCGGACCGTGCGGAAGTACGGACCCGTGCTGCCGGTCCGGCTTGGCGCGTCGAGTCTGGGACGAATCGGTCACGCACACCAGTCTGCCGTGTATTCGAGAGTGCCCAGGCAGACCTACGTCAGATCCACACAATTTCTGCATACATGCGCAACTACGCATATGTTGAGGCGCTATGGGGCATGATCATTCGCACGCTGTCGCACCCGAGAGCGCCTCGGGCAAATACCTGACCCGCCTGGTCCTCGCACTCGGTATTGCGCTGGTCTTCATGCTGGTGGAGTTCATAGTCGCCATCGCGACCTCCTCCCTGGCCCTGCTCTCCGATGCCGCCCACATGCTCACCGACGTGGTCGGCATCGCCATGGCCCTCTCGGCAATCCTGCTGGCCCGCCGCAGCCGCCCCACCTACACCCGCACCTTCGGCTACTACCGCGCCGAAGTCCTTGCCGCCCTGGCCAACGCCCTGCTCCTGTTCGCCGTGGCCATCTACGTCCTGTACGAGGCGATCAGTCGACTGAGCGAACCCCCGAAAGTCCCCGGCATCCCCGTCCTGGTGGTCGGTGCCCTCGGCCTCCTCGCCAATATCGTCTCCTTCCTCCTACTCCGCTCCGGAGCCCAGGAGAGCCTCAACGTCCGCGGCGCATACCTGGAAGTCTTCGCCGACCTCATCGGTTCGGTAGGCGTCCTACTCTCCGCCCTGATCACCATCACCACGGGTTGGCGCTACGCCGACATGATCATCGGCGTAGCCATAGGCATCTGGGTCCTCCCTCGCACCTACATCCTGGCCAAACGCTCCCTGCGAATCCTGTTCCAGCACAGCCCCGAAGACCTCGACGTAGCACAGGTGGCGTCCGCCCTCCAAGCAATCCCCGGCGTAGCCGATGTCCACGACCTCCACGTCTGGACCCTCACCTCCGGCATGGAAGTAGCCTCGGCCCACATCACAATGGCCCCCACCCACTCCACCGACCAAGTCCTCCAAGCCGCCCAGCAAGTCCTAGCCAACGATTTCCACATAGAACACGCCACCCTCCAAGTGGAAGGCAAAGACTCAGCCCGCCGCTGCACCGAATTATCTTGGTAGCCACCATCACCGACTCCGCATCTCATATGTAGCATCCGGCGGAATAATCCACCGCGCAAAGGTTTCCAGCGGCTCGACAGTGATCAGATCGACAACCTGAATCAGCGCAATTGGGGTACTACCATCGAAGTGGCCGAGGCTAGGAGTGACGACAGCCTCGGCACGCATCCTGGTGGCAATATCGGCCAACCGCTCAGCAGGTGACTCGGTAACGTCCGAGCGAGGGGCGATATGGCGACGGTATTGAGAGCGCTTCTGCAACAACGGCATTTGCAAACGGTCTCGTCGTTCAACCGCGAATACGACCGGCTGGCGCGCCACGTCGATCCTGAACTCGTGGGCTGTGGTCCGAAGAAGGCACAGTTCTATCGATGGCTCGCGGGTGATCTGAGCGGACTGCCATACCCGCATCACTGCCGAATCCTGCAGGCGATGTTCCCCGAATGGTCGATCGGCGAATTGTTCGATCAGCACTCCGAGCGGATTGGTGCACCGGCACACCGGATTTCGGGACCGGAGTCGCGGGCCGGCATCGACGCGGAGCAGCATCAGGTCGCGGGAGTCGAGGCCGTGTACCTGAGCAGGATGGACTTCCTCAGGGCGTTGCCCCCGCAGGAGCTGTTCCGGGATGTTCAGCGCATCGACATGGCCGGTCTCTCGCTGAACCTGCTGTGCCAGCAGTGTTCGGACACTGACATCCTCGCCCTCGTCCGTGCGGGCACGCATATCCGATGCCTGTTCCTGGATCCGGATGGCGTGCATATCCGTCACCGCGAGAGCGAGGAAGGACACGCCGCCGGTGTGCTGAGAAGTCTCACCGACCTCAATATTCGGACGCTGGCGGGGATCCGGGCGAGGCTGCCTGGCGAGGCGGCCGGGTCGATCTCCATTCGGATCTACGATGCACCGGTCAGATACAACATCACCCTGGTCGATTCGGGCATTTGTGTCGTGCAGCCGTACTTGCCTACCGCACGCGGTGTCGACTCACCGACTTTTGTGGCGCGAAGATCTGATCGGCGCGGGCTGTTCGACACTTTTGCGGAGGTCTTCGAGACCATGTGGATGAATGCTCAGGATGGGGTCAGCGGATGACGGATATGGTCGAGCTGCTGGGGGTCGCGCGGTCGGCAGTTGCTCAGGGGTGTGCGCTGTTGAGGACTTCGGAACCCGGGGTGGTGACGGCGAAGAGCGATCGTGACTTTGTCACCGAGCTCGACGTGAGCATTCAGGAGATCGTCCAGGAGTTCCTTGCGGATGCGACTCCCGAGATCGCATTCCGGGGAGAGGAAAATGGGCAGGACGCGGCGATAGGGGAGCGCGATCGGTATAGCTGGGTGTTGGATCCGATCGATGGGACCTCGAACTTCATTCATGGGTTGCCGCTGTGTGCGGTTTCGCTGGCGTTGGTCAGCGGCGATGGTGCGGTGTTAGGGGTGATCGGGGCGCCCTTCCTGGATCTCGAGTATTTCGCGTCCGCTGGTTCGGGGGCGTTCCGCAATGGGCGGCCGATTCGGGCGAGCGGTGCCGTATCCCTGTCCGGGGCGATCGTCTCGATCGGTGATTACGCCGTCGGGGCCGGGGCGGAGGTGAAGAACCGAAGCCGGATGGCCCTCACTTCGGCGTTGGCCGTGGAGGTCGAACGGGTGCGTATGTTCGGTTCTGCCGCAATGGATTTGGCCTGGGTGGCGGAGGGGCGAACCGATGCCTGTGTGCTGCTTTCGAACAAGCCGTGGGATATGGCCGCGGGTGTGCTCATCGCCAAGGAAAGCGGTGCTCTCGTCACGGACTCGAATGGTGACCCGCACAGCCTCGCCGCCGCGCATACGGTAGCGGCGGCTCCCGGCATCGGGGCCGAGCTGCTACATCTGATCAAAGACAGTGTTGGTGGCTAGTCGGTGGCGGTGAGGTTGTAGTCGTAGAGGTGGAGTTGGCGGGTGCGGCGGCGGTAGCTGTGGGTGGTGCCGGGCCAGTTGTTGGTTATGCGGCCGGATTTGGTGCGGTACCAGCTGGTGCAGAAGTTCCAGGGGGTGCGGGTCAGGCGGCGTTGGAGGGCGCTGTTGTAGGCGTATTCGTTGTCGGACTTCACTTCCAGAGTGTGGCCGGGGTTTTCGGCGAGGAGTTGGATTGCCTGGCGGATGTAGTGGGCTTGGGATTCGATCATGTAGATGATGGAGCCGACGCCCACGTTCGTATTCGGGCCGTAGATGAGGAACATGTTGGGGAAATCTGGGACCGTCATGCCGAGGAAGGCGTGGGCGCCTTCGGACCAGACATCGGAGAGGTTGCGGGCGTGCCGGCCTCGAATCTTCATGGGCCATAAGAACTCTGTGCCTTTGAAGCCGGTGCCGTAGATGATTACGTCGGCAGCGTGGACGAACCCATCCGCGGTGCGGATGCCCTCGGGGACGATTTCGCTGATGGCGGTCGTCTCCACGTGCACATTGGGTTGGGTCAGCGCGGGGTAGTAGTCGTTCGAGAAGAGGCCGCGTTTGCAGCCGATCGGGTAGTCGGGGGTCAGTTCGGCCAGGAGTTCGGGGTCGGTGACCTGGTCTTCGAGGTGTTTCTGTGCGATTCGAGATACCCCGCGCACGATACCGGGGAACTCGACCAGACCCAGCGCTACGAATTCGGCCAGGACCCACCAGTAAAAGCGTTCCGCCACAGGCAATCCCGGCACATGCAGCAGCACCCGCTGATGCACCGGCTTGTAGTCGGTGTCGTATTTGGGCAGCACCCAGGCCGCCGTCCGCTGAAACAGCGTCAATTCGGCCACATCCGGTTGAATCTCGGGAATGTATTGAATGGCACTGGCCCCGGTTCCTATGCAGGCCACCCGTTTTCCCGCCAGCTTCACCTCGTGATCCCACTGCGCGGAGTGGAATGAGCTCCCCTCGAAGCTCCCGATCCCCGGAATGTCCGGCATGGCGGGCCGCGACAACTGCCCCACCGCCGACACGAGCACATCCGCGGTCCGCGCACCCCCGTCGGCGGTCCGCACCGTCCACTGCCCCGTGCCCTCATCGAACTCGGCCTCGGTCACCTCGGCCCCGAACACGATCGACTCCAACAGCCCATGCCGCTCTGCCACCCCGCGCACATAAGCGAGAATGTCATCCCGCCTCGAATACCGTTGCCGCCATTTGGGTTTCGGCTCCCGCGAGAATGAATACAACGGCGAAGGCACATCACAAGCCGCCCCCGGATACGTATTCTCCCGCCAAACCCCACCCAAATCCCCGGCCCGCTCCAGAATGGTCACCTCCCGAAACCCATTCCGTTGCAGCTCCAAGGCCATCCCCAGCCCCCCGAACCCCGCACCGATCACAATCACCGAAGGCATAAGCCCTCCTCAATCGAAGACACCTACCACTCTAGGAGCCCCTCCCGCGCCGCGTAGCGGACTCGATTGGGAATTCCGGCCGACATCGGCAGCCTGGAGTCATGCCTGATGTAGTGCTTCGAACGTAACCGCCAACGTCACAGGCATATCGAGCACCAGTCCGATCCTGTGCACCTTGTGCGGCATATATCGCGTCCCCGACCAGTCGAGCCGAAACTCCTCGATCCGGTCGATCGATTCCCAGCTTTTGTCGAAGTGCACGATCAGGTACACGGGAATCCCCGCGCGCGCGTAGATCAGAGGTTTGATCGAAACATCGGCGTCCGCTGTCGCCTTCGATACCACCTCTGCAAGGAGCAGAATGTGATCCCGCACGGTATTCACGTCATAGGGTTCGCAGTCCCGCATAGAAATATCCGGATACCGAACGTTCAGTCGCCGATCCGCCTGCCGATGCTCCGCATCCGGAAACCGCACCGCCACATCGGATCCCACCCGCAGGCATGGTCCAGCCGGATCTCTCGCATCCTCCAGGGCGGCCGCCAACCGTCGAACCACCCGGCTGTGCGCATCGCTCTGCGCCATCATTCGAATGATCAGGCCATCCTCGATCTCGACGTCACCGAACGCATCGGGTTCGCTCTGCAGGAACTCCTCGGCAGTCAGGCGCCCCTCGTCCCCGGTGTGCGTCGCGGTCATCGTGTAACTCCTCCCGAGGGTGTATCGAGTGATGTGAGCCTACCGTTGCCGAACGTCCTGACCACCGTTCTCCAATGCGCTTGGGGGTGGTTCGATCGAGAATTTCGGCCATAATTTGGGGATGAGCACGGTGACGGAGGCGGGGGTCAAGGATTGGGATTTTCCGCGGGGGGTGGCGAGTGTGGCCCTGATGGTGGGGTTTGCGGGGGAGCAGGGGGTGGGGGTGGGGCGGATGTTGCAGGGGAGTGGGCTGAGCGAGAAGGCGCTTGGGGATCCTGATGCGCAGATTGATGCGCATACCGAACTGGCGGTTATTCGGAATTTGGTGCGGGAGCTGGGGGATCGGCCCACTTTGGGATTGGAGGTGGGGCGGCGGTATCGGATTACCACGTTCGGGATTTTCGGGTTCGCCTGTGTCAGCTCGCCCACGCTCGGTGAGGCCATCGCTTTCGCGCTGCGGTATCTCGAACTGAGTTTCACGTTCTGTATTCCGGTGGCGCGGTGGCAGCCGGGGGAGTTCGTGGCCCGGATTCACGATGAGCGGGTGCCGGCGGATGTGCGGCGGTTTCTGGTGGAGCGGGATGTGACCGCCATGCATCAGATGCTCTGCGATCTGCTGGGGCATCGGGTGGAGCTGGTGCGGGCGGAATTCGATTATCCGGCACCCGCGGATACCACGCCGTATGTCGAAACCTATGGACTGCTACCGGGTTTCGATCGACCGCACAATCTGTTCTCGATGGATCCGGCGGTATTGGAGCGCCCGCTGCCGCAGGCCAATGAGCACACCCTGGCCATGTGCCTGGCGCAATGCCGGGATTTGGTGTCCCGCAGGCGGGCTCGAACCGGAATCGCGGCGGATGTGCGCGAGCTGCTGGTGCCGCGCGGCGGCGTGGACGGATTCGCCGCACCACCCGGAATCGATGCGGTGGCAAGGGATCTCAATATGAGTACCCGGACGCTCAGAAGGCATTTGGATACCGCGGGCACCAGCTACCGGCAGCTGCTGGATGAGGTGCGGCGCGCGCTGGCGGAGGAAATGCTCACCGCCACACCGCTTTCGGTGAGCGATGTGGCGATCCGGCTCGGCTACGCGGAGGCGTCCACTTTCATCCACGCGTTCAAAAGGTGGACGGGCACAACGCCTTCCGCGTATCGCAGGGATGGGGTCAGTCGAGCGGTTCGCTGAGCCAGCCGCCCATGGCGATGGGCCGGAACATGGTCAGCAGTCGCCCGTCCGCAATGGAGTGGAACAGTAGCGACGGGTCCGGTGCGAAGTCGATGGGCACGTGTCCCGGTGCGATCACTTCCCATTCGCAGCCGATGGTGGAGGAGACGCTGGGTGCGACGATCAACGGCTTACCCGCGAATGTGGTGATCAGTCCGGCATGCACATGCCCGGTGAGCACACCCAGAATGCGGTCGTCCCCGGCGACGATCTCGGCCAGCCGCTCCGGATTGGTGAGCCGGATGGGATCGCAGACCGTGCTCTGCACCGGCACCGGCGGGTGATGCATGGCGATCAGTATGTGTTCGTCGGCGGGCGCGGCGGCGAGCAGCTCGGTCAGGAAGTCGAAGGTGGCATCGTCCAGCAGCCCCTCGGGCTTACCGGGAATGCTCGAGTCGAGCAGCGCGAGGGTGACCCCGTCCACGCTGTGCGACTGATTGATCGGCGCATAACCGGCCTCCTCACCGAACAGCACGGTGCGCATATGACCGCGATCATCGTGATTGCCGGGCAGCAGAATCACCGGTACATCGGCGACCAGCGCCGCGCGTGCCTGCTGGTACTCCTCGATATCGCCCTCGTCCGCGATATCGCCGGTCACGATAATGACGTCGGGCCGCTGCGGCAGCTCGGCCAGAAAGGCCATCACCCGTTCGGCGCGTTCATTGTTCCGGGCGCCCATATTGAAGTGGGTGTCACTGAGCTGAGCCAGCAGAACCATCGGCGTTCGCTTTCTGTCAAGGGCAGCACCATTGCGCCCGCAGCGCCGCAGTGACGCGGCACTTATTCAGGCTAGATGGGCAGCCACTACGCGGTCTCGGTGAGACTCGCCACCGAATATAGCGATCTCGCATCAGTGTCTAATTTGCCCTACGCTGCGCTCCGGGCGGGTTCGCGGCCCCGAAGTCCCGTTTCTTCCCTCCCTCCGCTCCTCCGCTGCGCTCCCCCGCTCCACTCAGTCCAGAAACGGGACGGCCGCGAACTTTGATAGCTCGTCTGGATCGAATGTTACGGGCGTCTCTCCGAATTGCCAGAAGTCCACGCCCGGATCGGCTTTCAGCTCCAGTCGCGGGGGAGTGCGCCAGGCGGCGTCCAAGCCCAGTCGCCACGAATGCAGGTAGGTCCGGTCGTGTGTTCCGGACCTGTCGAACAGCGGATCGCCGACAATGGCGTGCCCGATCCACGCCAGATGTACGCGTATCTGATGCCGCCGTCCGGTGATCGGCCGTAGCGCGAGCACGGTGTGCGTATCGGTGGCTGCCACGGTCGCGAACTCGGTGATCGAGGGATAGTTCTTGCCCGCCAGCACATCTGACGCCTCCACCAGCCAGGTGTCCCCGTCCCGCCGAATGCTCTCGCGCGGCGCGGCGATTCGCACCCGGTTCTTGCGCCCCACGCTCAATGGCAGGTCGATGACCCCGCGCGCGGGCAATCCGGCGGATTCCACCACCGCCAGATACGCCTTGGCGGCGGTCCGCTTGTTGAACTGCCGCGTCAATTCCCCATGCGCGGGCAGCTCTTTGGCGAGCAGTACGAGTCCGGAGGTCACCTTGTCGATGCGGTGTACCGGATACAGCGTCTCCCCGGCCGCCGCGGCGAGCTCCACGATATCGGTGTCGTGGCGCTCCCCGGTGACGGAGATCCCGGCGGGTTTGTTCAGCGCGAGGATGTTCTCGTCCTCATCGATCAAGCACTGTTTCCGCAGTTCCGGCCACGAGGTATCCACCGTGCCCAGAGTAGAGATCAGGTGAGTGCCCGCTCCAACTCGGCCAGTCCGGCCTCCATGTGCTCGGGTATCCGTTCCAGGTCGGGCACGGTGCGGCGGCAGCCGACGAACCCGAAATCGAGATTGTCGCCATTGGTGGTGAGCGTGATGTTCATGGCCTGCGATTCGAACGGAATCGACAGCGGATAGTTGCTGTCCAATCGCGCACCCTGCATATAGACGGGTTTGCGCGGTCCGGGCACATTCGAGATGACCAGATTGAACGGCATCCGCGGCAGCGCTTCGAACCCGGGCAGCAGCGAAAGCCCGAACGGTGTCATGAGTAGCGCCGACAATGCCATGGCCTCCAGCTTCGGCAGCTGGGTGAAGACCTTTTTGGCCTCGCGCATGGAGGTGCTGATGATGTTCAGCCGTTCGACCGGATCCTCCAGATGCGTAGCCAGATTCGCCAGGCAGGCGGCGATCAGATTGCCGTCGGAGGCATCGGCATCGGCGGTGCTGCGAATATTCACCGGCACCATGGCGATCAGCGGTTCGGCGGGCAGCCCGTCGTGTTCGATCAGATATGACCGCAGCGCGGCGGAGCTCATGGCCAGCACCACGTCATTGACGGTGGCTCCGGTGGCGAGCCGAATCGTGTTGATGCGCTCCAGCGGCCAGGATCGGACGGCGATCCGGCGCGCCCCGCCGATGGACACATTGAACATGGTGCGCGGCGCGGTCATCGGCAGGGTGAGTCGCCCGTCGATGGCTCCGCGCAGCGGCGCGGCGATATAGGTGGTGCTTTTGATCATGCGCGGCAACGCTTTTCGCAGTTGCGACAGAGAACTCTCGGGTTCGACGGCGTCCTTGACGACCGGGGCGGTGCCCCACGGCACCCGCATGCGCGTGTCGAAGGGATCGTCGGTGAGGGTGCGCTGCAGTAGTCGCATGGCGGAGACGCCGTCGATGAGCGCGTGATGCATTTTGATGTAGACGGCGAATCGTCCGTCGTCCAGGCCCTCGATGACCCGCGCCTCCCAGAGTGGGCGATGCCGGTCGAGCAGAGTGCCGTGTAGTCGTTCGGTGAGGTCGATGAGATCGCCCATGCCGCCGGGGGTGGGCAGGGCGCTGCGCCGCAGGTGGTAGCCGAGGTCGACCTTGTCGGCGTGCGACCAGGTCAGACTGGAGAAGCCGCCGAACCTGCGGCTGGGCCGACGGCGGAAGCGGGTGCGCACCTCGGTGGTGCCGGCCATGGCCGTGTAGATGTCGTGCAGAAATTCGGGCCCGGCATCGGCGGGCGGCTCGAACAGTTGCAGGCCGCCCACATGCATGGGGTGTTCGCGGGATTCGATGGCAAGGAAGACAGCGTCGATCGGGTTCAAAAGGTCCATCGGTTTCGCCTAACCGGTGGGGCAGCGTTCATGGAAAGAAGCACGCACGGACTGCCCTGGGGAGTGACGGTCGGCGACGCTGCCCCCCGCTGCGTTGATGGGCAGTTACGTTATCACTGTGCTTGATTCGTTATAACCCGAACTTCGGAACGCAAACTACCGGTACCGTAGCTGGTTATTTGCTTACGCGCCAGATCCGCCGCCGAAGCAAAATGCATGCCGACCACTGTGCGCCGCCCGTGCGCGAAGGGATGCACGCGGTGCAGGGTGGTATCGGTGCGCATCAGGTAGAGGTCGCCCGCCTGTAGCTCATGCGAGTGAATCGGGTTGCGCGTCAGGGTGCGATACACCTCGGATTGGAAGCGGGAACGCGTGGTGTGCGCGACGGTCTGCACGAAACCGCCGTCCTCCAGCGGTGGGCACTCGACCACCAGCACCAGCGCGAAAGTGTAATCGTCCCAATGCCATCGGCCCGCGACATCGTCGTGATGCCGGCGCCGCACCGTGAATCGGCGTGGCGCCGGGCAGGGCAGTACATGCTGGGAAGCGACCTCGGTGAGCTTGTGCCGCAAGGGCTTACAGTCGTACAGCTGTGGAATGCATTGGCTGCGTGCGACCACTTCGCGCGAGTCGATATCGACGGTATGCCGTCCCGGTGCCTCCTGCCCCGGCCCCTCCCAGTCCAGGTGGTGGTCGACCAGGGCCAGCGCCTCGGCGGCCAGCGTGCGTTTGACGCGATGCGGCAGCAGGAATCCCAGGCGCGCTATTCCGGTCTCCGCCAACCGGTCTCGCGCATGACGCAGGGCCGTGGGGTCCACCGCGCTCAAGTGTTTCCGGGCGGCGTCCACGGTGCTGTGGTGCTGCACCTGTTCGATTGTAATTCGTTGCCCGCCAACGAATATGGAATCGGATCGCCGATAGATCACGATCGGGTGGCGGTCCGTGATCTGAGCGACGCGCCGCAGCGACGGGGTGTCCGAGCGGGGGTGGGCGGACCGGAGTAGCTTTGCATTCGCTATGGCTGACTACGGGCATGAGCTGAGGTTCGGGATTTTCGTTCCGCCCGAGGCGGCGCGCGGGCAGGCGCTGCTGCGGCTGATTCGCCGCGCGGACGAGTCGGGACTGGAAGTGCTGGCGGTGCAGGACCATCCGTATCAGCCCGCGTTCCTGGACACCTGGACGCTGCTCTCCTATGCCGCCGCCATCACCCGCAAGCTCACCCTCATGCCCGCCGTGGCGAATCTGCCGTTGCGCCCGCCCGCGGTGCTGGCCCGTAGTGCCGCCAGCCTGGATCTGCTCAGCGGCGGTCGGCTGGAGCTCGGCCTGGGCGCGGGTGCGTTCTGGGATGCCATCGAGGCCATGGGTGGCCCGCGCCGCACACCCAAGCAGGCGCTCACGGCATTGCGGGAGGCGGTCGGGGTCATTCGTGCGCTCTGGGGTGCGGAGAACCGCCCGTTCCTGGACGGCGAGTTCTACTCCCTGTATGGCGCGAAACCCGGTCCGGCGCAAGCACATCGGATCGGCATCTGGTTCGGCGTATACGGCCCGCGCGCGCTGCGACTGACCGGCGAATTGGCGGACGGCTGGCTCGGCAGTTTCTCCTACGCCCCGCCCGATGTCCTGCCCGGCCTGATGACCGCCGTCGATACCGGCGCTCGCGAGGCGGGCCGCGTTCCCGCGCTCATCCGCCGCGCCTATGTCATGGATCCGTCCATGCCGGTGGCTCAGCTCACCGATGTGGCCCTCGCGCACGGCATCAGCGAATTCCTGCTCCCGGTCAACCCCGACGGTGAAAGGGAGACACGGCATTTCGCCGAGGAGACCGTCCCCGCGGTCCGCGCCGCCGTGGCAACGGCCCGCGTCGCCTGAGGCACTTCGGCGGTCCGGCTATTGGCCGAAGAATCCGCTGTTCAGGATCTGGCGGAGCGGGGAGAGCGCGCCGTCGTAGGTGACGCGGTCGGAGCGGACCGTATGCAGTGAGCTGTCACCGCGTTTGGGGTCCTCGCAGATGACGCGAATGTGCTTGCCATTGGGGCGGAGTGGGCCGAGGGTGAGGTCGGCGGTGCCGCTCTTGTCGACCACGCTCCAGGGTCCGGCGAGGTTCTTCCCGGCGATCTGGCAGCGATTGCCGGCTTTCTCGCCGGTGACGTGCGCGGTGACGGCGGTGCGGCCCTGGATGACGGCCTTGGGTTCGCTATTGGCGGTGGCGGCGCCGGCGGCGAGCAGCGTGCCGAGGGTGCCGATCACGACGGCGGTGGTGACGCGGTGGCGGAGCGATCGAGACATGGTCCCGATAGTGAAGCGCGTCCCGTGAGCTTTCTGTGAATTCTCGGGGTGAATTGGCGATGAATTTCGCGCCAAAACCCGTTTCACCCGGTCCGTTTGGTACGTTTTGTTGATCATGGACCGCGCCATCAGCCGTCGCGCCATGCTCGGTTTGGTCACCGCCGCCGGGCTCTCCATTGCGGCCTGTAACCGTTCCAGGGATTCTTCCGGTAGATCCACCACGTCGACAGTATCGAACACCGATGCCGTGGCAATCGCGACCGACGCATACATTTTCGGATATCCCTTGGTCCTCATGCACGCGACTGCGGATTCCAATGGTCCGGTGAACCGTTTCCGGCATACCCAGGCGACGCCGACCGCCGCCGATCACATCGTGCCCGGCCTCAACGTGGACACGCTCTATTCGTCCGCCTGGCTGGATCTGTCCGCCGATGCCCTGGTGCTGCAGGTGCCGGCCATCAATCCGGGCCGCTTCTGGGGCATGCAGTTGCTGGACGCCTGGTCCAATACCGTGCACGACCCGAGCAGTATGCGGCCCGGTGACGGCCGAGAACCACCGTTCACCTACCTGATCAGTGGCCCGGACTGGAAGGGCACGGTGCCCGACGGCATCGAACACCTCACGATGCCCACCAAAACCGCGTGGCTGCTCGGCCGTATCCAAGTGGACGGTGCCGCCGGTATACCCGCTGTACTTGCCATTCAGGCGGAATTGCGGCTGGCTCCGCTGACCGCGTGGCGGGCGGATCCGGGAGCGCCCACCCCCGGTTTGCCGGCTTTGCTGGGTGGTCACGGTCCGGTCCCCGTTCAGGATGTGGCGGCGCTCGACGGTCGCCGATTCTTCGATCGGCTCTGCGAATTGATGGCGGTGGACGCGCCGGCGCCGGACGACGCCCCGGCGCTGAAACGGTTCGCCAAGATCGGGATCGGGCCCGGCGGCAGTGTCGACGCGGTGCGGATGGCCGATCTGGACGCGGCCGCCGCGGCCGGCCGCAAGATCATCGCCGGGTATACCGACCCGGGTGCGCGCATCGAGAACGGCTGGGACTTCCTCGACAATCTGGGCACCTACGGCACCAATTATCGGTTGCGGGCCGCCGCCGCCATGGCCGGGATGGGCGCGAATGTGCGCCGGGACGCGCTGTATCCGACGATCGGGGCCGTCGCGGACAGCAATGGCGAACCGCGTTCGTTCCGGCTGCATTTCGAGCGCGGTCAGCTGCCGCCGGTGGATGCCTTCTGGTCCTTGACCGCGTATGACGCCGATGGATTTCTGGTGCATAACCCCGCTGACATCTACTCCATCGGTCATCAGCTGCCCCCGGTCCCCGGTCCGGATGGTTCCTTCGAGATCGTCCTCCAGAACGCCGACCCGGGACCGGCTGTGCCACATGGTAATTGGCTGCCCATCCCGCTGTCGGGCCGGTTTTCACTGACCCTGCGGTTGTACGCGCCGCGCCCCGAGGCCCTGGACGGCAGGTGGAAGCCGCCCGAACTCAAACCGGTGTCCTGACTGTCCGGCCGGAGTGTTCTCTGCCAGAATCGAATTGCTGTGAGTACGCTGACGCCGTTCATCGTGGGTTCCGGAGCCGATAGGACCAGCTGCGGACCGACCTCGAGGAGGATGTGGTGACTGCCGTAACTCCCAAACCGGAGGCGGGGTTGACGGCCGAGCGGCCCTATCCGCCACGGCTGGGACCCAAGGGTTCTTTCCTCTACAAGGCGGTGACGACGACCGACCCCAAGGTGCTCGGCGTCATGTATCTGTTCACCGCGATCTCGTTCTTCCTCATCGGCGGTCTGCTGGCGCTGCTGATGCGCGCCGAGCTGGCGCGGCCGGGCATGCAGTTCCTGTCGCCGGAACAGTTCAATCAGCTGTTCACCATGCACGGCACGATCATGCTGCTGTTCTATGCCACGGCGATCGTCTTCGGTTTCGCGAATGTGGTTCTGCCGCTGCAGATCGGCGCGCCCGATGTGGCGTTCCCGCGATTGAACGCCTTCAGTTACTGGCTGTATCTGTTCGGCGGCACCATGGCCACCGCGGGCTTCGTGACCCCCGGTGGCGCGGCCGACTTCGGCTGGACCGCCTACAGTCCGCTCACCGATATGGTGCATGCTCCCGGCGTCGGCGCCGATCTGTGGATTCTGGGCTTGGCCGTTTCGGGTCTGGGCACCATCCTCGGCGCCGTCAATATGATCACCACGGTCGTCTGTATGCGCTGCCCCGGTATGACCATGTTCCGGATGCCCGTCTTCACCTGGAACATCATGGTCACCAGCGTGCTCATTCTGCTGGCCTTTCCGATCCTGACCGCCGCGCTGTTCGCCATCGCCTACGACCGGCATCTCGGCGGGCACATCTACGATTCGGCCGTCGGCGGCACCCTGCTGTATCAGCATCTGTTCTGGTATTTCGGGCATCCCGAGGTGTACATCATCGCGCTGCCGTTCTTCGGCATCGTCACCGAGATCTATCCGGTGTTCTCGCGCAAGCCGATCTTCGGTTACACCACACTGGTTTACGCGACCCTGGCGATCGCGGCACTGTCCATCGCGGTGTGGGCGCATCACATGTACGCCACCGGTGCGGTGCTGCTGCCGTACTTCTCGTTCATGACGTTCTTGATCGCCGTTCCCACCGGCGTGAAGTTCTTCAACTGGATCGGCACCATGTGGAAGGGGCAGTTGACCTTCGAGACGCCGATGCTGTGGTCGATCGGCTTCCTGGTGACGTTCCTCTTCGGTGGTCTGTCGGGTGTCATCCTGGCGAGCCCGCCGCTCGACTTCCATGTCTCGGACACGTATTTCGTTGTCGCGCACTTCCATTACGTGCTGTTCGGCACCATCGTGTTCGCGACCTTCGCGGGTATCTACTTCTGGTTTCCGAAGATCACCGGCCGCATGATGGACGAGCGCCTGGGCAAGTGGCACTTCTGGACGACTCTCGTCGGCTTCCACGCCACGTTCCTGGTGCAGCACTGGCTGGGTAACGAGGGCATGCCGCGCCGGTACGCCGACTATCTGGAGACCGACGGATTCACCACGCTGAACACCATTTCCACGATCGGCTCATTTATTCTCGGCGCGTCGATGCTGCCGTTCGTGTGGAACGTCTTCAAGAGCTTCCGCTACGGCGAGGTGGTGACCGTGGACGATCCGTGGGGCTACGGCAACTCCCTGGAGTGGGCGACCTCCTGCCCGCCGCCGCGGCACAACTTCTACGAGCTGCCCCGGGTCCGCTCCGAGCGTCCCGCGTTCGAGCTGCACTACCCGCACATGGTCGACCGTATGCGCGCCGAGGCGCATGTGGGCTGGGGTTCCAAGTCGCACCAGCTGGCCGAGGAGTCGAAGGTCTCCGGATAAATTTCAGGATTGACATACGAATCCCCTTCAGCCGCATCTGATCTCCGCTACCGGATTCAGGCTGAAGGGGATTTCTCATGCTCGCGCCGCGATCTCGGCCGCGTGACGGTTCGGGTCCGCTGAGGCGAATTACGGTCGCGGCCAGGGTCTTCCGTCGATGCGCTCGATATCGGTATTGAGCCGTTCCAGATATTCCGCGAAGGTGGCGACGTCGGCGGCCGACCAGGTCGACATAACCCGTTGCAGCCCTTCGGTATTGGCCGCGCGTTCGGCTTCGAGGCCGCGTTCGCCGGCGGCGGTGATGCGGAATTTGCGGGCGATACCGCCGTCCGGATCCGGGATGCGTTCCACCACGCCGGTGCGCAGCAAGGCGGCGGTCTGCCGGTTGAGGGTGGAGGTGTCCAGGCCGAAGGCGTCCGTGAGCTGGCCGATCGTCATGGGGCCCTGCACACTCAGGCGGCTCAGCAGCACGTAGGCGCTGCGGTCCATGCGGGTGCCGTCGCGCCGGTAGCGCGCGTTGATGGTGTATCGGCCGAGCAGCATGGTTTCGAATTCGACCCGGTCCGTGGGCTTTTCCATGCCGTCCTTCCGTCGCGACTCGGTGAATCTGTCTACCACAGGTGACCCGCGTCACAGCAGACATGTGCATTATGCATTACATGTGTACCGTACACATGGCATTGAGCTCGATCGATGAGGAGAAGCACGTGGATGAGTCACCCGGATCCAAGGGCATCGTCGGAGTGCTGGCCCTGGGCGGCATTGTCGCCGCCGTTATGCAGACCCTGGTGGTGCCGCTGCTCGGCCAGCTGCCGGTGCTGCTGCACACCAGCGCCTCCAATGCCTCCTGGGTGGTGACCGCGACCCTGCTGGCCGGCGCCGTCGCCACGCCCGTCGCCGGACGGCTCGGCGATCTCTACGGCAAGCGCCGCATGCTGCTCATCTCGGCCGTGCCGCTCATCGCGGGCTCGGTACTGTGCGCCGTGGCGGATTCGGTGCTGCCGATGATCGTCGGCCGCGGCCTGCAGGGCATGGGCATGGGCATTCTGCCGCTCGGTATTTCGGCGCTGCGGGATCTGCTGCCCGCCGAGCGGCTCGGCCCGTCCATCGCGATGGTGAGCGCCTCCCTGGGAATCGGCAGCGCGCTGGGGCTGCCCGTCGCGGCTGTTGTTGCGCAGCATACGAATTGGCATGTGTTGTTCTGGGGCGCGGCCGGATTGAGCGTGCTCGTCGCGATTCTCATCTATGTGGTGGTGCCCGATGTCCCGGTAGTCGCCACCGGCCGGTTCGATGTCGTCGGCGCGATCGGGCTGGGTGCGGGCCTGATCTGTCTGCTGCTCGGGATTTCGAAGGGCGTGACCTGGGGCTGGGGCAGTGGCAGCATTGTCGGTCTGCTCGCGGCGGCGGTACTGGTGCTGGCGCTGTGGGGCTGGTGGGAGCTGCGGACCGGTGATCCGATGGTCGATCTGCGGGTCGCCCGGCGGCCGCGGGTGTTGCTCACCAATGCCTCCTCGGCGGTGCTCGGTTTCGGTATGTACTCGGCTTCGCTGATCGTGCCGCAGCTGCTGGTGCTGCCGAAGATCACCGGATACGGCCTGGGACAGTCGATGTTGGCCATGGGCCTGTGGATGGCGCCGGGCGGAATCATCATGATGGCGGTGTCGCCGCTGGGCGCCAAGCTCTCCGCCGCGCGCGGACCGAAGGTGACGCTGGTCGCCGGGGCGCTGGTGCTGGCCGCCGGATACGCGGCCTCGGTGGTGATCATGGGTTCCACCTGGGGGCTGCTGGTGGCGGTGTGTATCTGCAACTCCGGAGTGGCGCTGGCCTACGGTGCCATGCCCGCGCTGATCATGAGCGCGGTGCCGCTTTCGGAGACGGCCGCGGCGAACAGCTTCAATACCCTGATGCGCTCCATCGGCGCGTCGTTCTCGGCGGCGATCATCGGTGTGGTGCTGGCGCAGCTGAGCACCACGCTGGGCGGGCATCCGATTCCGACCGAAAACGGTTTCCGCGTAGGACTTTTCATCGGCTGTGGGGTGGCGCTGGCTTCGGCGGCCATCGCCGCATTCATCCCGGTGCGGAATACCGGAGCAAGCGAGCGCTCGACGGAGAGCGAAGCGGTGGTCGCAGCCTGATCATTCGTCCACTTACGGCACGCCCGGGCTGAGCCTGATCGGGCAGTGGTACGAGGCGCTGTCGCGCGCGGCCGAACCGCCATCGTTCGGTCTGCTGCTGATTCGCCTGCACGGCGCGGGCGCGGTCACGCACGGGTGCGCCCGCTGCGCCCGGCGCATCCGGCGTATGTCATCTACGCCTCCGGGTCGACCGGTGCACCGAAGGTGTGGTCCTGACCCATGCCGGGCTGACGGGTCTGATTGCCGCACAAGGCAATAACCTCCCCGCCGGGCCGGGCGACTGCGTGCTGTGCGTGACCACCCCGACCTTCGACGCCTCGATCTGGGAGTTGCTGCTCGCGGGTGCCGCCGGTGCGGCACTGATCATCGCCCCCGACGAGGTGTACGCGGGTCCGCCACTGGCCGGCCTCATCCGCCGCGAACGGGTGACCCATGCCTTCATCACCGCGCTGGTGCCCATGTCTTATGCGCAGCAACGGCTTTGGCCGGCGCATCTGAGGGATCCGGACTCGGCGGCGTTCAACATGCTGTTGAGGTTGCGGTTGATCGGGGCGGTGGATGTCAGTGCGCTGACCGCCGCGCTCACCGATGTGGTGGAGCGGCACGAGGCGCTGCGGACCTCGTTCGAGGAGGTCGACGGGGTGGTGTGGCAACGGATTTCGCCGGTCGGCACGGTGGTCGCGGGACTGGTGGCGGAAGACGTTGCGGCCCAGGACGTCGACCGGACACTGTACGAATTCGGCGGTAGCGGTTTCGATCTCGCGGCCACCCCGCCGATTCTGCTGCGGCTGCTGCGGATTCATGACCCGAAGGGCGTGGCGGAACAGCATATTCTCGCCGTTCTGGTGCATCATGTGATCGCCGACGGACTCTCGCTCGCTCCATGCGCCCGAGATCTGGCGGCCGCGTACCCCGCACGGGCGCGCAGCGCCGCCCCGGAGTGGGCGCCACTGCCGGTGCAGTACGCGGATTACACCCTCTGGCAGCGTGAGGTGCTCGGCGCCGCAACCGATCCGGAGTCCGAACTGTCTCGGCAGCTCGGCTACTGGTCGGAGGTGCCGGCCGGGCTGCCGGTGGCATCCGGTCTGCCACCGCACCGGCCGCGCCCGGCGCGGCCCACGCGGCGGGCCGGACGGGTGGATGTGCGGATCTCCGGCGAAACCGCCGGGGGATTGCGCGAGGTGGCCCGCCGACACGGCGCGACCATGTTCATGGTCGTGCACGCCGGTCTGTCGGCGCTGCCGACCGCGGTATCGGGTGGAAGCGATATCGCGGTCGGCACGCCGGTGGCCGGGCGCGGTGTCGCCCCGTTCGAGCATGCGGTCGATGCCGCCGCCGCGCCGCGTACGCATTTCCGGCATCCACTGTTCCAGGTGATGTTGTCGTCCGGCCGCGCGCGTACGCCGAATTCGACCTGCTCTCCACCGGTGAGCGCCGCCTGCTGCGCGAGTGGAACCACACCGGCCATCTGGTCGACGGTCAGCCTGCCCCTGCGATGGGATCCCACCGTCTCCATCGGTGGCCCGGTTGTGGGGCCGAACCGGAGTGCGCTTCAGAGGCCGGGGATTTTCGTGAAAACCGCTGCGGCGCTGTCCTGTCGGAAATAGGTGTCGTCCGGGTGGGCGGGGCCTTGGGACAGTTTCGAGTCCGGTAGCCAGGTGTAGTCGACGAGATAGAGCTCCAGGGGACCGGCCGGGGCGACCAACTCCACCTCGATGCCCTCGGCCGGGGGTGCGGCGAAGTGGAAGTTCTTGTGCGGTGGGCGAGTTACTTCGCGACCGGCGACCCGCAGCGCGTTGGGGGCCTGTTGCCAGTTCAGGTCTATCCGGGTCGCGGCACGGGTGGAGCGTAGCCGCAGCCGGATCGTGCGCTGCCCGGAAGCTGTTGTGTCGGAGAGGATTTCGGCGATCGGAGCGCTGAGGTTCTCGACCTCCGCTCGACCGCTGGATACCGAACTGGGGAACAGTGCGGAATAAGGCGCACCGGGAGCGTTGCCGCTCAGGAAGGTTCGCGTCCAGTCGTCCGGTGGCAGTACCGACAACCATTGCGCCGCATGGTGATCCGCGTCCAGGGCGTAGGCCACCTGTGTCACCCGGGGATGCTCCACATCGAATCGGTCCACGGCCAGACCGACGGCGGTCAGCACCAGCGTCAGTACGAGCGCCAGCGCCGGAATCGTCCAGCCCCGCCGCTGCGGCCAACTCCGAAGGAGCGTCAGCAACAGCAGTCCGCCGAGCAGCGCCACCAGCGGCACCGCGGTGAACGGTGCGGTCATCAGTCCGGCCTGCAGGCCGGGCCAGGTGCTGCCGCCCAGCAGCAGCGCCGCAGGAAGCAGGAAGACCGTGAGCGTCACCAGTCGCCAGCGGTCCGGGACCAGGAAGGTCGATGCCACCCCGATTGCCGCCGCTGTCGCCGGGATCACCAATATCTGCGCCGCGGCGGGGGAGTATGCCGTCACTCCGGCACCCGCCACCGACACTCCCGTGACCAAGCCGATCGCCGCGCCGGTCGGTCCGAACAGGCGGCGCGCCAAGGCATAACCGGCGGTGAGCACGCATACCGTCAGCACCAGCACGGCGGTCTGGAAGAATTCGGGTCGATAGGGGTCCACCGGCCAGGCCCGATACTCGGGCCGGATGCGCTGCACCAGCCACCACCACCCGTAGGTCGCACCCACCGCGACCAAAGCACCCGCCAATATGACTGCGGTGGAGCCGATTACACCCTTCACGGTGGTCTCGCCATTACGGCGTACCTGCCGGATCACCCAGCCCACGATCAGCAGCGACAGCACCGCGAGCGCGATGATCACCCAGGCGGGCACCACCACCAGGACACCGAAAGGCAGAGCGAAATAGGCCGGATTCGAGCGATTCGAGGTGTCCGCCAGATCCCGCTCGCCGAAATCGCGGGCCAGCGCGAGGGTGTTCTCACCCAACTGCTGCACGGTCGCGAGATCCACCTGCCCCGGCTCATCCTTCGGGTTGTGGTAGTAGGCGCTGCGGCCGGCGTATGCCCAGTCCAGGACCGGTAATCCGGCCTTGTCGAAGGCGACGAAATCCGTTGTGCTGGAGACGCCCGCGCCCGCGAGCGCGGTGGTGGTCGAATCGGTGTCGGGATGTGGTGCGTCCTTCGCGACCCCGATCAGCCCGCCGTCGGGCCGGGTGATCCGCCACAGCAGCGCGGGCCCGCCCGCACCGCGCGCGTCATGATTGATCACCACCGCATTGCGGTCGTAATCGCCCGCTGCGACAAAGGATTCCGCACCGAGCAGGCCCGGCTCCTCGCCGTCGGTGAACAGTGCGACCACGTTATTGCGCAGCCCGTTCTCACTGTCCCGCAGTGCGCGCACCGCCTCCAGAATCGCCGCGACCGCGACCCCGTCGTCATTCGCGCCCGGCCCGGACGGCACCGAATCGTAGTGCGCCACCAGGTAGACGGTGCCGGTCGGATTCGTACCCTTCAGCGTGCCAACGATATTGGCGACCCGGCCGAGTCCGGCGCTGTCGGGTTTGAAGTCACCCGGCCAGCGACCGACACCCTCGCGAATCTCGGTCTCCAGCCCCAGCTTTCGCAACTCACCCGCGAGATGATCACGCACCCGGTCATGTTCGGCCGTACCCACCGGATGCGGTGCGCGCGCGATCTCCTCAACCGTCCGCAAGGCCCGGCCCGCACTGAACACCTCCGGCGCCGCCGATTCCCCCAGATACCCGTGTGGTTGCCCCTGCCAGGCGGTGGCCACCACCACCGCCAGCAGTACCGCGAATGCCAGAAACCCGGAAAGCCCTCGTCCCACCCGCATGAGGTCGATAGTAGGCATGCCGGCGGGGCAATCGGCTCGGCTTCACGCCTGCTGGGTCGGCAGCACAATGACCTGACGCAGATTGACGTGCGCGGGACGGCTCGTCGTATATGCGATCAGGTCGGCGATATCGTCGGCGCGCATGGCGTCGATGGCCGCGAACATGCCGTCGAGTTGGCCGCTCAGGTTCGGATTGTCGATATGTGAACCGAGTTCGGTATCGGTCAGGCCCGGTTCGATATTGGTGACGCGCACCCGGCGCGGCCCCAACTCGGTGCGCAGGCTCGCGGACAGATGGGTGAGCGCGGCCTTGGTCGCACCGTAGACCGCGTAATCCGGGAAGGTGACATGCGCGCCGATGGAGGAGATATCCACCAGGTCCGCGGTGCGGCCGGCCGCGGCGGCGGCCAGCAGATCCGGTACGAAAGCGCGGATGATCCGCAGTGCGCCGGTGATATTGGTGTCGATCATGCGCGCCCACTCGTCCTCGCGGCCTGCGGCAATCGGGTTCGGCAGCATGACACCGGCCGAATTCACCACCAGATCTGCGGGGCCGAAACTTGCGTGGACGAGGTCCGCCGCAGCACTCACACTCGCCGGATCGGTGACATCGACCGGTACCGCCACCGCCACCCCGCCCTCGGCCTGGATCTTGGCGACCAGGGTGTCGAGGCGATCCGCGCGGCGGGCCAGCAGCGCCACCCGGGCACCATTGCGGGCCAGCAACAATGCGGTCGCCTCACCCATACCGCTCGCCGCTCCGGTGATGACGGCGGTGCGTCCTGCCAGGTTCTCGTAACTCATTTCCTGCTCCTTCGCTGTGGTCTGCACCCATCCTGGGCGGGGGCGAAAGGGTCAGCGAGGGGTCCGGTTTTCCTGGGTCCGGCAGTACCAGGATGGGACTTCCCTAGGGTGGAGCGTATGGACAGCGATCTCGGCGAGTTTCTGCGATCCCGGCGCGCCCGCATCCAGCCCGCCGAGGCCGGCTTGCGCGAGTACGGCCGCCGCCGAGTGCCCGGACTGCGGCGCGAGGAGGTGGCGCAGCTGGCCGGGGTCAGCGTGGACTACTACATCCGGCTGGAGCAGGGGCGCGGCCGCAATGCCTCCGACGCGGTGCTGGACGCGGTCGCCCGGGCACTGCGGCTGACCGATTCCGAACGGCTGCACCTGTACGCGCTGGCCCGGCCCAGCGGTACCCATCTCTCCGGCGGCGGGGTGTACCAGGCCACGCTGCGACCGGGCGCGCGGCTGGTGCTGGACTCGATCGCGGCACCCGCGTTCGTACTCGGTCGCCGGATGGATGTGATCGCCTGGAATGCACTGGGCGACAAGGTATCCGGGTTCTCCTCGGTACCCGCCGCGGAACGCAATCAGGCCCGCTACCTCTTTCTGAACCCGGCCGCACCGGACTTCTATCCGGACTGGGAGACCGTGGCCGTGGAGACCGTCGCCTTTCTGCGCCGCGATGCCGGACTACACCCGGACGACCCGGCACTGCCCGCACTGGTCGACGAATTGACCACGCGCAGTGCGGAATTCCGCCGCATCTGGACCGCTCACCCGGTCGAGGAGAAGACGCACGGCAGCAAACGAATTCGGCATACCCGGGCCGGAATGCTCGAAATGGGTTACGAATCCCTGCTGCTGCCGGGCGATCCCGATCAACTGCTCGTCATCTACACCGCCGTCCCGGGCTCGGCCACCGCCGCCGCCCTGGCAGCCCTCGCGGAGAGCGATACCACCGCACACGTCTGAGGAAGGGGGAGGTCTTGAGCGCCTCCATCGAACACACCCCCGGCCGGTTCGCCTCGAACGAAATCGTCACCGTGGGAATAGGACCGGTGAGCCCGGCGGAGGTGGTGCGTGTCGCCCGCTATGGCGCGCGCGTCGAACTGTCGGCGGAATCGCTGGCGGTGATCGCCGAAAGCCGCACCCGCATACAAGAACTCGCCGACGATCCGAAACCGGTGTACGGCGTCTCCACCGGATTCGGCGCGCTGGCGAGCCGTTATATTCCACACGAGTTGCGAACCCAATTGCAGCGCAGCCTGATTCGCTCGCATGCGGCGGGCTCCGGGGCCGAGGTCGAGACCGAAGTGGTGCGCGCGCTCATGCTGCTGCGGCTCTCCACCCTGGCAACCGGACGCACCGGCGTGCGACCCGAGGTCGCGCGGACCTACGCCGGAATGCTCTCGGCCGGAATAACCCCGATCGTCTACGAGTACGGCAGCCTCGGCTGTTCGGGTGATCTCGCACCGCTGTCCCATGTGGCCCTGGCGGCCATGGGCGAAGGTCAGGTGCGGACGGCCGACGGTGAATTGCTCCCTGCGGCAACAGCTTTGGCGCAGGCCGGGCTGGAGCCGGTGGTGCTCGCCGAGAAGGAGGGCCTGGCCCTGATCAACGGCACCGATGGCATGCTCGGCATGCTGGTGCTGGCGCTGCACGACCTCGACGAACTGCTGCGCCTGGCCGATATCGCCGCCGCCATGAGCGTGGAGGGCCAACTCGGCACCGACCGCGTCTTCGCCGCCGACCTGCAGGCCCTGCGCCCGCATCCGGGACAGGCGATCGCCGCGGCGAATATGACCCGCCTGCTCGCCGGCTCCGAGATCGTCGCGAGCCATCGCGGACCGGAGTGCGCTCGCGTGCAGGACGCGTACTCGCTGCGTTGTGCGCCGCAGGTCGCGGGCGCGGGCCGGGATACCGTCGAGCACGCGCGCACCGTGGCGCTGCGGGAACTGGCCAGTGCCGTGGACAATCCGGTGATCACCCTCGACGGCCGCGTCGAATCCAACGGCAACTTCCACGGTGCGCCGGTCGCCTACGTATTGGACTTTCTCGCCATTGTGGTCGCCGATGTGGCGAGCATCAGCGAGCGGCGCACCGACCGCTTCCTGGACGTGGCCCGCAATCACGGCCTGAACGCCTTCCTCGCCGATGATCCCGGCGTGGACAGCGGGCATATGATCGCCCAATACGCCCAAGCCGCAATGGTTTCCGAGCTCAAGCGGCTCGCCAATCCGGCCAGTACCGACTCCATTCCGTCCTCGGCCATGCAGGAGGACCACGTCTCCATGGGCTGGTCCGCCGCCCGCAAACTCCGCCGCTCCATCGACGGGCTGACCCGGGTGCTGGCCATCGAAATCCTCACTGCCGCACGCGGAATCGATATGCGCGCCCCACTCGCCCCGTCCCCGGCCACCGCCGCCGTCATCGCGACCTTGCGCGAACAGGTCCCCGGACCCGGCCCGGACCGTTACCTCGCACCCGATATCGAGGCCGCTGTCCGCCTCGCCGCCGCCGGCACCCTGGTCGCGGCCGCCGAAGTGATCACCGGACCGCTGAACTGACGTCCGTTCGCACCGGCGATACCGACTTCCTCACCTGGACAGTGCGCCGCCGTCCCGCGACTCATGCCGGACACCGTTCGACTCGACGACCGAGTCGCGGTTGCAGGTGCGGCTGGGCGGCGGAAAACCCGGGTTCATTCTCTCCGAAATGTGCACGTCACCGAACCGGGATAGGATCCGCGCACCACAGGATTGCGCCAGGTTTTCACCGCTCGGCGACATGGAGCAGGAGGGAGCGGCGCTATCACGCTTCGCATTTGGCTGAGCAGCGCAGGGGCGGCAACGGCCCAGGTCATGCGATTGCTTCGGCAGAACCCCGACGGGGTCGACGTCATCATCTACGCCAGCAATGTCGACCCGGGTGCGGCGGCGCTGTCGGTCTGCGATGTACCGGCGGTCGAACCCCGGCATGTCGGCAATGACGAGTACGCCGAATTCGCACTCGACTTCTGCCGCAGACACCACATAGACGTCATGATCCCGCCCCGCCGGCTGACCGCGTTGGCGGGCCGGGCCGCGGACTTCCAGGCGATCGGGACCAGTCTCATGTGCT
Source organism: Nocardia sp. SYP-A9097 (assembly GCF_009649815.1). Classification (GTDB taxonomy): domain Bacteria; phylum Actinomycetota; class Actinomycetes; order Mycobacteriales; family Mycobacteriaceae; genus Nocardia. The sequence goes on along the minus strand of NZ_WJIC01000018.1, from coordinate 27,192 downwards.
CGCCGCTGGCGGCGGTACGAGCACTCACCGATAAGGTCGCGACCTACGAATCCGCCGGTGCCGCAGGCATTCCCGTGCCACCCTGGCGGGCGGTCTCGGATGCGGAAGGTTTACGCGAGGCCGTCGAGGAGCTGTCCCGCACCGACGAAGTGCTGTGCATCAAACCGAGCGGTGAATACTCCGCCTTCGGTTTCCGCATCCTCGACGACCGTCCTCTCACCCTGGCGACCCTGCTGGCCGCACCCCAGCCCCTGGCCTCCGTCGAGGCGGTGGCCGGAGCCCTGCGCCGGGCCGCCGAACAGGGTGACCGTATTCCGGAACTGCTGGTCATGCCCTTCCTGGACGGGCCCGAGATCAGTATCGACTGCCTCTCCGGCCCGGGCGGCGTACTCCTGGCGGGCATTCCGCGCTCCAAACAGGGGCGCTTCCGGCTACTCCTGGACGATCCCACCCCCGTGGCCATAGCGGAGCGGCTGATCCGGCACTTCGAACTCGCCTACCTGACCAATGTCCAACTCCGTCATTATCACGGCAATCCGGTTCTCCTGGAAGCCAATCCGCGCCCCTCGGCGGGCTTGTTCCAAACCGCGTTCGCCGATGTCAACCTCCCGTGGGCTGCGGTTCGCCTTCTCCTGCAAGGAGATTCGGGTATGACCCACCCACCCCGGCTCGGCCGCTGCCTGGCGGTCGCGGAAGCGGTGATGGAGGTAACGCCGCGCGCCATCAACCCCGAACCCATTCCCGCCGAACCTATTTCGCTACCCGCGCCGTCGGTCGTGCGTTCCTCGGGGTCGGTACCGGTCGGGGTGCCGTAACCCTGCTTTTACCGGTGAGATCGGCTCATTCGGTGGTGGCCGGCATCGATCTGGTCCGCCGCCACTGAATGGGGCTGCAGCCGTGCTGTTTCCGGAACCAGCGGGAGAAATTGCCGGGGGTGGAGAAGCCGAGGAGCTCCGCCGTCTCGGTCAGCGAGCGGCGGGGATTGGCCACCAGGTGGCGGGCGAGTTCAGCACGGGTGGCGTCCAGCAGATCGGTGAAGGTCTCGCCCTCGGCGGCGAGATGGCGGGCAATGGTGCGGCGGTCGACGCCGAGGCTGCGGGCCACCTGCTCCACCGAACAGCGGCCGGTGGGCAGCAGTAGTTCGATGAGTTCGCGGACCCGCTCCGAGGTGGTCGCGGGGCGTGCGCTGCGAATCGGATTCAGCAGCTGCTGGGTGTAGGCGCGCAGCTGCGGGTCCGCCATCGCGTTCGGTGCGTCGAGATCTGCTGTGTAGGTGAGGATTCCATTGAAATCCTGGTCGAATGCCACCTGCGGGCCGAAGATTCGATGATGGGCGCGCAGATCCGGCGGAGCCGAGTGGGTGAAGCGGACTTCCATTGGCTGCCAATCGGTTCCGATGAAACCCTGCAGCAGTCCATGCAGTACGCCGACGGAGAGTTCGACCGATTGCCGGGTATCGCCGGGCTGCCCGGTATCGAGGGTCAATCGGATGGCGGCGATGCCGTTCTGTTCGGTGAGGCGGGTGTGCAGGGCCTCGTTGTACATGTCCTCATGCCGGGACATGACGGTCAGGGCGCTGCGCACATCGGGCTCCTCGCGAACTACCAGGCTCAGCGGACCCAGATTGGCGAAACGGCGGCGCTCGGCCAGGCGTAATCCGAAATCGGCGCGGTCCGCCGCGGCCGCCGAACGCTCCAATAGTTCGGCGATGGCGGCGGCGGGAACCCAGCGATCCTGCAGGCTCACCCCGGCCGGATCCAGGCCGGACGCCCGCATCAGCCCGATCGGGTCGATGCCGAGTTGTGGGCCCAGCTCCACATAGCTGTGCAGGGCCGCATAGCGCGCCAGCGGTTTCACCGCACCCCTCCGTGTCCCGAAATGATCAGTCATCTGTCCCCTGATGATAAGCGATAGCCCGTCGCTCCACATAGGCTGAGTTTCATTCCAGCTATCAGTGACTGATCGAAGGAAGGATTAACGGCATGACCACGAGTGGAGAGAATTGGTCCAAGCCAGCGGCGATGGCCATCCCCGCTGAGGGGTACTTCGAATACGAGCAGGGTCGGTACGGACCGGTATATCCCCGTACTCCAGCTAATTTCGGGTTTTCCATTATCGCGAAGGTCAAGCCGGGCTGCGAGGCGGCGATTCGAGGGCACGGCCAGATTATCGAAGCCGCCGTTCGACAGGACCCGAGTGTGCTCGCGCCACTGCGCCTGCACTACCTGCGCTGGGTGCTGTTCGATATCGGCGACGGCCTGACCTTCCAGTACCAGGGCATCTTCGACACCGACTTCGACAAATACCTCGAGGACGCGCTCGACCTGTTCCTGTCCACCGGTATCACCACCACCTTCGTGAATCTCGTCGGCTTCCCGGAGGATTGGCAAACCAACCGGACCGCCGCCATCGAATTCTTCCGCTCACATCACTTCCCGAGCTTCCTCGAATACGGCGAATACCCGTATGCGACAGCGGATGAGGTCAAGAAGGCGCTGCGACTCAAGGACGCGTTCTCGAACATGCTCGACGAGATGCAGTAGCGCGGGGGAGAGGTAATGCTCGAATTCGACGATATCCAGCACATTCTGCTGACCCGCGTACCCGCGTTGACCGGACGCTACGAGTTCCTGTCCTTCGCCGATGCGGCCGGAGCGCGGGCCTGGCTCGCGACCATGGCCGACCGGGTGCCCTCGGTCGCCGACCTACAGGACACGGTGGACACCGATAAGCCGTGGGTGTCGGTGGCATTCACCTGGACCGGACTGCGCGCCCTCGGCGTACCGGACGACGCGCTGGCCAGCTTTCCGGAGGAATTCCGGCAGGGTATGGCCGCTCGCGCCGGAGTCCTCGGTGATACCGGGGCCAACCATCCCGAGTACTGGATCGACGGCACCGCGGGCGACGAATTGCATGCCATCGTCATACTTTTCGCTCGCGATGCCGCCGAACGCGACCGTCAGGTGGCCGAGCACAATGCGCTGATCGCCGACTGCCCAGGCGTCACCGTGCTGTCATCGCTGGACCTGGAGGCGCTGCCGCCGCTCGGTTACGCACACGATCACTTCGGTTACCGAGATCGGTTGTCGCAGCCGGTAATCGAGAACACCGGGGAAGAACCCACACCCGGCAGCGGTGCACCATTGAAGGCGGGGGAATTCATTCTCGGTTACGACGACGAGAGCGGCCCGCCGATGGAACAGCCGCAGCCCGAGGTGCTTTCACGCAATGGCACCTTCATGGCCTACCGTCGCCTGCGCGAACACGTCGGACTGTTCCGCGATTTCCTGGCCGAGCAGGCCGAGACCGTCGAGGAACAGGAACTGGTCGCGGCAAAACTCATGGGGCGCTGGCGAAGTGGCGCACCACTGGTACTCGCACCCGACGCCGACGATCCCGAACTCGGCGCGGATATGCGGCGCAACAACGACTTCAACTACAAACAGCAGGATCCACACGGCTACGCGGTCCCGCTCGGATCGCATATACGCCGGATGAATCCGCGCGATACCGGCGTGAATATTCAGCGCCGCCGCATGATTCGCCGCGGTGCGACCTACGGGTCACACCTGCCCGAGGGTACGCCCGACGATGGTGCCGACCGTGGTATCGCGGCCTTCATCCTGTGCGCCAGCCTGGTGCGCCAGTTCGAATTCGCACAGAACGTGTGGGTCAACGACAAGTCGTTCCACGAACTCGGCAATGAGCGCGATCCGATCATCGGCAATCAGGACGGCACGCTCGAATACAAGATTCCCAAGCGCCCGATTCGCAAGACCATCAAGGGAATTCCGGCCTTCACCAGCGTCGTCGGCGGCGCCTACTTCTTCCTGCCCGGGCTCCGCGCACTGCGCTACCTGAGCACTCTCCCCGAAAGCGAGGCAGCGGCATGAGTTCATTCCCCGCACGCACTTACAACCAATCCCATCTGCCCCGCCCGTACGTACCCGGTAAGCGCCGGATCAGCATCTACTGGTCCTGGAGCTATCCCTGGGAGGCTCAGCGCGATACCGCCGAGCTGGACAATCGCTTCTCCACCATGACCGAGGTGCGCCAGGTCAGCTGGCCCGCCTACGAGACACCCGAATACGATGCCGCGCACTTCCTGCAGGGCATCGCGGGCACCTTGGAACTGTTCCATCGCTCCACCCTCGACTTCCAGCGGGTGGCGGGTGAGGTGACCGGCAATCCGGTGGCGGTTTTCCAGCGCATCGACCAGGCCGGCTTCAAGCTGCCCATCGACGAACGTATCCTCGCCGATACCGACACCCTCATGGTGTTCGGCCTCGATCACCTTCTCGCACAAGAGGAAGCGGCCCCCGAGGAGATCGCCGCCATCCAGCGGTGGTTGCAGCGTGAGGGCACCTGCCTGCTGCTCGCACCGCATCACGATGTGGGCTTCACCAACGATCTGAAGCAGCGTCAGATGGAGTTCGAGCATCACGGTGATCCGCTGGTGCCGCGCCAGCAGCGTTTCGGCGCCTACACCCGCTCCCTCATGACCGCCTTGAACGTGCCGGTCCGCAATGTGTACGGGCTGCGGCCCGCGGTGGTCGAGGGCACCCGTTCGATCGCGCCGCTCACCACCTTCCGCGACCTCGATACCCCGCGCCTGCTCGATGACGTCACCACCTTCAACTTCCATCCGCATCTGCCGCACTACGAACTCACCGAACCGGAGAGCGATGCGGTGCGGCTGCTCGCCCGCCAGCCCATCGAAATGAGTCGCCCGCACCCGTTCATCACCGCGGGTAATACCGAATTCAATTCGCTGATCTGGTTGCCGCCCAACACAGCTCGCGCCGGCGATATCGTCATGGCCGACTCCACCAACTTCACCACCCTCTTCGGCGGCACCGACAGCCTCGCCAACTTCTGGCGCAATCTGGCGGCGATGCAGTGATCGGAGACCTGTTCCCGCTGGCCGTGGGCGTGTGGCTGTCGCCCATTCCGGTGGTGGCGGCCATCCTGATGTTGTTGTCCGCCAATGCCCGACGGGCCAGTGCCGGGTTCGCGGTCGGCTGGGTGCTGGGCATTGCGTCGGTCACCGGCGTGGTGACGGCCGTGGCCGGATCGGGTCACACCGATTCGTCGGAGGCGCCGTCGGCCGTGGTCTCCGGGATCAAGATCGTGCTGGGTGCACTGCTGCTGTTCATCGCATTCCGCCAATGGCGCAGCCGCGCAGACGATTCGATCCCGCCGTGGATGAGAGCGATCGACGGACTCGGATTGGGTAGGGCGATCGGGCTGGGCCTGCTGCTGTCGGTGGTGAATCCCAAGAACCTGCTGCTCTGTGTCACCGCGGGGGTGACGATCGGTTCCGGCGGACTCACCGGGGCCGGTGAACTGGTCGCGATCGCGGCATTCGTACTGCTGGCCGCGGCCTCGGTGGTGCTGCCGGTGGGTGGCTACGCGGTGGCGGCGGATCGGCTGCGGGGCGTGCTCTCTCGCCTGAAGAACTGGCTGCAAGCCAATAATCACACGGTGATCGCGGTGGTTTTCCTGGTTATGGGCACCACGGTGTTCGGTAAGGGGGTAGTTGGAATATAAAGGTGCGCAACTTGATTCGGTGAGCCGCCGCCGTACCGCTACTCGGGCAGCGCGCGCTCCACGACCACCCGGATCAGTTCGCTCGCGCGCTCCTCGGTGAAAACACCGGGGAGCGTTATGCGTTCGACAATCAGCCAGTTCAACGCGAGATAGAGCAGTACGACCGTGTCCTCATCACCCGGCTGTCCGGTGCCCTCGTAGTTGCCGATATTGAAGTCCAGATCCGCGCGCACCCGCTCGGTGAGCAGGGCCTGCAATTCGGGCCGCCGAGTGGCCTCGAGTCGCAGCTCGAGTATCGCGAGATACCCGGTCCGGAACCCCGCGACCCGCTCGAGCACCTCGGTCATGAGTTCGGTCATGCCCGCACGGGTCTGCGGCCCCCGCGATTTCGCCATCGCCTCTTCGCTGGGAATCAGCCGCTCGTAGTACCGGTGTCCCACCTGCACGAGCAGCTCATCGCGATTGGCGAAGTAGTTCGACGCGGTCCCGGCGGGCACCGCGGCCTCCTTGTCCACCGCGCGAAATGTCAACCCCCGCGCCCCTTCCCGGGCCAGCACCTCGATCGAGGCGTCCAGCAGCGTCTGCCGTCGCTCAGGATTCGTACGCACCACTTGACACCACTCCATCTGTAGTACTAACCTTCAAACCACTTCACGCAGAGTACTACAACCTAGGCGGTAAACATGCGAAAGCTCGTCTACTACGTGGCAGTCTCCCTCGACGGCTACATCGCAGGTCCGCAGGGCGAATTCGACTTCTACCCGATGTGCGACGACATGACCGCGTGGGCCGTCCAGGACTACCCGGAGACGGTGCCGACCCATCTGCGTGAGCCGATGGGTATGCCGATCGATACGCCGAACCGAGTCTTCGACACCTTGCTGATGGGCCGCGGCACCTACGAACCCGGCCTCGCCATCGGCACCGACAGTCCCTACAACCACCTGAAGCAGTACGTCTTCTCCAGCACCCTCGCACCGGTGGCCAACCCGCAGGTGGAGATCGTCGACACCGACCCCGTCGACCTGGTCCGTCAATTGAAAACCCAACCCGGTCTGGACATCTGGCTCTGCGGCGGCGGCAACCTGGCCGGCCAGCTGATCAACGAGATCGACCAACTGATCCTCAAGACCTACCCGGTAATCGCAGGCGCGGGCATCCCCGCCCTCACCGCCAACTTCAACCCCACCCAATTCAAGCCCACCCACCGCCGAGAATTCACCAACGGCGCCCAAGCCACCTGGCTCGACCGCCGCTGACCTAACTCCCGAGAAATTCTTTCGGGGGCGTGTCGATCTGTCGGGGGGTCCGTTCGACCTTGGGGTGAGAGGGTCGGTGGGCGACCCGGGACCAGGAGGACGATCGTGAAGTTCATGTTGATTTGGCGGGCTACCGATGAGGGGAATGCGGCCATGATGGGGGCCGATTTCGAGAAGGTGCTCGAGAATGTCGGGCGGTACAACGATGAGATGATTCGCGCGGGGGTGTTGGTCGCGGCGGAGGGGCTGGATCCGGAAGAGGGTGTGGTGGTGGACTTCTCGTCGGAGCCGCCGGTGGTTACCGATGGGCCGTACGGGGAGACCAAGGAGTTGTTCGGGGGGTTCTACATTTTGAATGTGGCTTCCAGGGAAGAGGCCGTGGAGTGGGCTCGGCGGGCGCCGTCGTTCGGGCCGGGGTTCAAAACCGAGATTCGGCGGGTCACCACCATCGATGAATTCCCGCAGGACAATGAGTGGATTCAGAAGGAACGGGCGTGGCGCGAGGCCACCGGACAGCTGTGAGTCGCTGAGCGGATGGTCGAATCCACGGGTCGGGCGGCCGTTGCCGCGGTGTGGCGGATCGAGTCCGCGCGGATTGTCGGCGCGCTCGCCCGCTACACCGGGGATTTCGTACTGGCCGAGGACCTCGCGCAGGAAGCCTTGGCCGAGGCATTGGTGACCTGGCCGCGCGACGGCGTGCCGCGCAATCCGGCCGGATGGCTGCTCACGGTCGGGCGGCGGCGGGCCATCGACACCTTCCGCCGGCGGGCCACCCTCGATGACCGGTACTCCGCCCTCGCCCGCGAACTGGGTGAGGGCGGGGTCGCGGCGGGCGGCCCGCCCTTGGAATCCGTTGAGCCGGTGTGGGATCCGGATCAGATCGACGACGACGTGCTCGCGCTCGTCTTCATCGCCTGCCATCCGGTGCTCTCGCGCGAGGCCCGGATCGCGCTCACGCTGCGGGTCGTCGGTGGCCTGTCCAGCGATGAGATCGCCAAGGCGTTCCTGACACCGACGGCCACCGTGCAGGCGCGCATCACCCGAGCGAAGAAAACCCTTGCGGCGGCGCGCATTCCATTTACCGTACCGTCCGTTCCGGAGCGCGGTGAACGCCTCGGATCGGTGCTCAGCGTCCTCTACGTGATCTTCACCGAAGGATCGTCCGCCACCTCGGGCACGGATCTGATCCGATTCGACCTCGCCGCTGAGGCGCAACGGCTGGCCCGGGTACTGGCCCGGCTGATGCCGGAGGAGCCCGAGGTGCACGGACTGCTGGCACTGCTCGAACTCACCGCCGCACGCTTCCCGGCCCGCACCGATACCGACGGCCGGCCGATCCTTCTCGAACAGCAGAATCGACGCCGCTGGGATCGCGCGGCCATTCGCCGTGGCCGCGCCGCCCTGGACCAGGCGGCCAGGATCGGCCGCGGCCTCGGTGCGTACGGCCTGCAGGCCGCGATCGCCGAATGCCATGCCGTCGCCGCATCGGTCGAGGCCACCGACTGGGACCGCATCGTGCTCCTCTACGAGGCCCTGGGCCGCCTCGCACCCTCCCCGATCGTCGAGCTCAATCGCGCGGTCGCGGTATCCATGGCACAGGGTCCCGCAGCCGCACTGCGTATTGTCGACGAACTCGAAACCGCTGCAGCCCTTGCGAATTCGCATCTGCTACCGAGCGTGCGCGGTGAGCTGCTCACCCGCCTGGGCCGCACCGATGAAGCGCGCGCCCAACTCGAACTCGCTCTCGAACTGTGCGGCAACGAACCCGAACGTGCCTTGCTGACAGGGAAACTCGCCGAGCTGGGACCCACCTGGCCCCTGTGAGCAGGTTGGCTCAGGCCAGGGCGGTATGGCGTGTGCGTTGTTATTGAGGATCACGAAGGTGATCGGCAGGGCGTGTTCGACGGCGGTGTGGATCTCCATGCCGTGCATGAAGAATGAGCCGTCACCGGCGATGACATAGGTCGGGCGGCGGTCGGCGAAGGCCGAGCCGATGGCGGCGCCGAAGCTGTAACCCATGCCCAATGCCAGGCCGAACCGGCCATCCACGGGGAGGTCGAGGTAGTGCACGGCCGACGCGCCGGTATTGCCGGCATCCGCGAAAACCGCACTGCCCGTGGGCAATAGACCGGAAATTGTCTCCATTACTTCCCGATAGCGCAGCCCCGGCCCGCTTGCCGTCGGCGGTCGCAACCGAACCGCGGCGGCAGGCCGATCGTCGGGGCGCTCATCGAATCCTGGTGACCCACGCCTGGCCGCTGCGCGAGGTCTTCGCCGGCAGCGGCGTGCGGGTTCGGCAGGCGCGGGTCACCGTTACAAGATCGGGATGGCAGCGTCATCCGAGGAGGGGCGCTCGACCGGCGGTACGGGCTGCGGCCTCGGCGAATGCGCGGACCATCGCCGTCTCGCGGGCAGCACGCCATACCAGTCCGAACTCGAATACCGGCCAGTCCGGCAATGGCAGATACGCGATATCACGCCGCCCCAGATTACGGACCACACCATCATCGACAGTGCACACGCCCCGGCCGTCGGCCACCACCAACAGTGCTTCGTTCAGGGTCTTCACCGCCGGACCCCGTTCGATCGGCACACCCGCGACGGCCCGAGGCAACAGGGCATCGCGCCAGTAGTCGGGTATCGGCGCGACGAGGTCGACGAACGGGAGCCCGGGCTCGGCCGTCGACCGGCGTGCGATGTGCAACCGGTTCGAGACCGCAAGCAGACGTGGTTTGCGCAGTAACACCGGCCCCACCTTCAGTCCGGCCTCACGAACGGGCAGCTTGGTGAACACGACATCGACCTCACCGGATCGCAGTCCCGCCAACGGGTCGCCGAGGTCTGCCTCGCGCAACGTCACAGCACACTCCGGTTTCCGGGCGCTCAGGGTTTTCGAGGTGGCGGCTACGAAATCCCCGGCGGTCGGCCCGAGGAATCCAACCGCCAGCTCACCATTTATCTCACGTGCCGCGTCCGCGGCGCGCTCCAGCGCATCCGCGACCGCATTGTGCGCCGGTGCCAGGTCTGTGAACAACTGCGTGCCGATCACAGTGAGTGCGACCCGGCGGCTGGTTCGCTCGAACAGCGGTGCGCCGATACGCCGTTCGAACCGGCGGATGACCTGACTCACCCGCGCCGTCGACACCATCAAAGCCTCCGCTGTCCGGCCGAAGTGCAGTTCCTGGGCCAAGGCCAAGAACACTTCGATCTCCCGCGGCTCCACGGTGGTTACGTTTCGCCGAACCACTACGGACCTCCGAATCGTTAAGCCGTGATACACAATCACCGCGCAAATCGCCATTGTTCGTCGAACAGGACGCCGCGAAGCTCTAACACATGCCCCTCACCATTCCCGATTTCGACTACCAGCGCATCACCGTCGGCGACGGTGTCACCCTCAACGTCGCGATCGGCGGCGCCGGACAACCAGTGGTCCTACTACACGGCTTCCCCCAAACCCACCTTGCTTGGCGGCACATTGCCACCGACCTCGCAGCCGACCATCTCGTGGTATGCCCGGACCTCCGCGGCTACGGCGCCAGCGACAAACCCCTCGACGACGAAGCCCACACCGTGTACTCCAAACGCACCATGGCCGCCGACATCGTGGAACTGCTCGCACATCTCGGACATCGCCGCTTCGCTGTCGCCGGTCACGACCGAGGCGCGGTTGTCGCGTTCCGCGCCGGACTGGATCATCCCGACCTGATCACCCATGCCGCCTTCCTCGATGTCGTCCCCAGCCTCGACATATGGCCCCTGCTCACCGGGCAAACCGGTGTGGCGCTGTTCCACATCTACTTCATGGCCCACCCGGCACCACTGCCCGAAACACTCATTCACGCAGCACCAGAGGCCTACCTCGGCTACTTCCTCGACCTCTGGGCCACCGACCCCGAAGCCATCCCGAGAGACATCCGCACCGCCTACCTCGCCGCATCGATGACGCCAGATGCCATAGCCGCCATCTGCGCCGACTATCGTTCCGGCGCGACCACAGACATCCGCCACGACGCCCACGACCGCGCAGCCGGGCGACAACTCACCATGCCGACCGCAGCCCTGTGGACCCCCACCTGGCCGTTCGATCCCGCACCCATCTGGCACTCATGGACCACGGACCTGCGCACATCGGTGATCCCGGGTGGTCACCTGCTGCCGGAGGACAGACCCACAGAGGTCACCACCGCACTCCGCGAACTCCTGTCCACGTGACCGGCCCCGGTTGAGTCCAGGCCACCCCTCAGCCGAGGCTCGCGCTTTCGAACGGTTGGGCATCAGGGTCCACGAGGGTGCCGCCATCACCGGTGTGGAGGCGAACGGCGCAGTCACCGAGACCGGGCGCATTCCGGCCGAAATAACCATGTGGACAGCAGGTTTCACCGTCCACCCGATCGCGGCCGCCACCACCCTGGCGGTATCCGATACCGGGCAGATCGTCGTCGACGGCACCATGCGCTCGATCTCGCACCCGACCCTGATGATCCCGAGCCGTCGCCGTCGCATCGCTCCGGCTTCTCGAGTCGAATCCACCGCAATCACACAGTGACACAATAGATTTCACCCCACCCGAGGTCGAGATCGACGGCACCGAGCTCCCGTGCCGTTTTCGTTTCCGCCCGTCAGCGTGCCTCGAAAGGTGCTTTGTTGTTGACATCGAGGATCAGGTCGGTGGTCGCCCCGGATTCCTCGATGAAACCGCCGAGCGGCACGACACCGGCGTTATTGACGAGGATGTCGATGTGGCCCTCCTGCGGTGTCCTCATTCAGGTTCAGCGAGTAGATGATTCGACGCGGGTGGCGTCGGCCGCCGGTGCGTGACGGGTGATCAGGAAGTCGCGGTCGTCGGGTTCGGTGAGCAGCGCTGTCATCGTCTTGCGGTCGAAGGGCCACAGGTCGATGGTGTTCTGTTCGGTGAAGTACCAGGAATTGCAGCCGGTGTTCCAGACGGTCGGACCCATCGCCTGCGCGACCGCGTCGTGGAATCGGGTGGTGGCTTCCTCGGTGACCTCGACTGTGGCGAATTCCCCGGCACGGAACCGTTCGAGCCAGCGAGTGATGTAGCGGGAGGTGAGTTCCGCGGAGTACTGCAACGAGATCGATCCGGTCGGCGAGTTCGGGCCGAGCACCGTGAACAGATTCGGGAAACCCGGGATCGCCGACATGCGGTAGGCGCGCGGACCCTGCTCCCACGCCTGATCGATGGTCAGCCCGTCGCGTCCGCGCAGATTCATAGGCCGCATGTAGTTGTGCGGGTGGAACCCGGTCGCGAAGACGATCACATCGATCTCGTGCTCGCGTCCGTCGGCGGTGCGGATACCGGTCGGGCGGATCTCGGTGATCGCGTCGGTGACCAGTTCCGCGTTGGTGGCCTGGATGGCCTGGTAGTAGGTGCCCGAGACGACCTGCCGCTTGCACAATGGCTGATAGTCCGGGGTCAATGTTCGGCGCAGGCCGCGGTCGCGGACCTGTCCGCGCAGTGACCAGCGCGCCAATTCCTGGACCGTTTTGCGCCGCCAGGTCGGGTGCAGGGCGATATCGGCGAGGATTCCCGACGCCCACAGCGCCGCATCATAGAGCCGATCGTGCAGGGCAGGGGCCGCCGCGAGTACCTTCGCCACCAGCGCGGATTGGCGCAATTCCATCGGCGCCCACAGCACCCACTGCGGGGTGCGGGTGAACTGGGTCAGCTTCGCCGCACCGGGCTGCAAGGCCGAAATCACCTGTACACCGGTCGAGCCTGAGCCGATCACCGCGATCCGTTTGCCCTCGGTCACGAGCGAGTCGTCCCAGCGCGCGGTGTGCACCGTGGCGCCGGTGAAGCTGTCCAGGCCCGGGATGTCGGGGGTGAACGGATGATGTAGCACGCCGGTCGCCGCGATCACGAAGTCCGCGCTGAGCCGGGTGCCGCCGGTGACGGTCACGTCCCAGCGGGACCCGTCGAATACCGCGTCGGTCACCTCACTGTTCAACCGCAGGTGTGCTCGCAGACCGAACTTCTCGACGACTTCGGCGTGATAGCGCTGGATTTCGGGTCCGGTGGCCCAGATCCGGCTCCAGTCCGCTTTCGGGGCGAACCCGAACTGGTACAGCTGGGAGGGCACATCGCAGGTCAGGCCCGGGTAGCGATTCCAGAACCACACCCCGCCGACGTCGGAGCCCTTTTCCAGAATCACGAAATCCTCGAACCCGGCCTGCTTGAAGGTCACCGCCGCGGCGATGCCCGCGACGCCGGCGCCGATGATGATGATCGAGGGCTCACGAGTTGGCTTCGTTGCCATGGTTTTTCGGCCTTTCGGAAGAGTTGGATCAAGACGCGGTCGGGGTGTGCAGTCGGGCGCGCAGCACCTTGCCGCCGGCATTGCGGGGGATCTCGTCGAGCACGATGAATCGTTTCGGGACCTTGTAGCGTTCGAGCCCGGCGCGCATGTGCTGTTTGAGGGCGTCCTCGGTCGGGATCGCGGCTCCGGACGCGAGCACGATGAACGCCCGCAGGACTTGGCCGAACTCGGCGTCCGGGACGCCGATCACGACCGCGTCGGTGATATCGGGGTGTGCGGCGAGGCGGTCTTCGACTTCGCCGGGGAAGATGTTCTCCCCGCCGGAGACAACCATGTCGTCGGCGCGACCATCGATGAACAGTCGGCGTTCGGCGTCGAAGTGGCCCATGTCCCCGGTGCTGACGTGACCGTCGATGATCGCCTTCGTCGCTGCTTTCGCGCCGGCGTCGGGGGTGTAGCCGGTGTATTCCAGGCCGCTGCGTACGAAGATCTCGCCGATCTCGCCGGTCGCGGCCTCGCAGCGGTCGGCGCGCAGGATCCGCACCGAGACACCGAGGGCGGGCCGGCCGACGGTGTGCGGTGCCACGACCAGGTCGTCGGGTGTGGCGATGGTGACGAGTCCGGCTTCGGTCGAGCCGTAGCCGTTGGCCACGATCGGCCCGAACGCCTCGATCAGCGCCGACACGGTAGTCGGCGCGATCGGCGCCGCGCCGGTGACCATGATTCGCAGGGCCGATCGCGTCGCCGCCGACTCGCTCAGATCCGGCACGGCCAGCAGCCGCTGCAGCATCACCGGTACCGCCATCACCACGGTCACCCGATGGCGGGCCATATCGTCCAGAGTGGTCTGCGCGTCGAACCTGCGCCGGCAGATCACGGTCGCGCCCAAGGCCATTGGGCCGATCAGGGCGAGCAGCCCGAAGCCGTGGAACATCGGCGGTGCCACGATGACGCGGTCGGAGGTGCGCAGTCGCAGGATCGCCATGCCCGTCGCGGTCAACAGCGCGATCGCGGTGGGCGCGATCGACCGTCGTACCCCTTTGGCCAAACCGGTGGTTCCCGAGGTCAGCAGTGTCAGCTTGACCGCGTGACGCACGCGCGGCGGTACCGGATGGTGCTGGGCGGCAAGGTCGTCGAGGCTGGGCAAGGTGGAGGTCCCGGTCTCCCGCCAGGCCAGTACGCGCAGTCCCGGATAGTCGAAGCCTTCGACGGTCGCCGCGTACTCGTCGTCATAGATGAGTACGTCGGGATTGTGTCTGGCCAGGATCGCCCGCAGCTGTGCCGGTGAGAGTTCGGTATTGATGAAGATCAGTTCCGCACCCAGCTGCGCGCCGGCGGCCAGCGCCTCCGCGAATCCGCGATGGTTGCGGCAGATGATGCCCACCGATTTCGGCGGTGTCGCAGTGGCGGCGAACAGCGCTGCCGCGATCGCTTCGGCACGCTCCTGTAGCTGCCGGTAGGTCAGCTGCCCGCTGTCGTCGATGATCGCGACCTTGTCCGGATGACGGATTGCGGTGGCCGCCAGCAACATTGCCGGGGTCGGCCCGTACTGATGAAAAGCGCGCGCCAGGGCCACGGCTCCGCGCGGGCCCACCGGTGCGAGCATTCCCGAGGTGGCGATCGCCGGTAGCGCCGAAACCCATTGCCGCAGTGAGTGTTCGAGTTCAGTGCGCATTGCTTGCCCGCGCCTGGTCGTCACCCTGGATTCCAGGAATCGCGAGCTTCGGTTCGAGCCGCGACAGGGAAGCCTTCGTATCACCGAGATTCCGGAAGATGCGCTCGACGAGCAGTTCGAGCGGCTGCCGAAACAGCGTCGCCGAGATCGCCGAGGGGAAACCGTAGAGCGGGGTCATCGTGCGCGGCTTCTTCACCACGGCTTTGGCCAGTACCTCGGCCGCGTCCTGCGGGGTCTGCCCCGGCAGCACCCGCATCCAGCGGCTGGGCGCGCTCATCCGGGTGTGCAGCAGGCCACCGTAGAACGTGGTCAGTGTGACCCCGTCGGCGCGAGCCTCGGCGCCCACCGAGCGCATCCACCAGTCGAAGGCCAATTTCGACGACAGGTAGAAACCCCATTTCGGCATGGCAGGGAACATGATTCCCACTGTCGAGACATTGACGATGTGGCCGCTCCCGCGCTCGCGCATACCGGGCAGCAGGGCCAGGGTCAGTCGCATCGGACCCAGGTAGTTGGCGCCGGTGGTGGCGGTGATGTCCTTGGGCCGGTTGTAGGACAGGTGAATTGAGCGGCGCAGCGACTTGCCCGCATTGTGGATCAGCACATCGACCCCGCCGAAGTCGCACAGCACCGATTCGGCGAACTCGCGCACCGATTCCTCGCTGGTCAGATTGAGTGGGTACGGGTAGGCCTCGCCGCCGGCGGCCTGGATCTCCTCGGCGATCTCCCGCAACCGATCGACCGACCTCGCGGCGAGGACAACCTTCGCGCCGGCGCCAGCGAACCATTTCGCCGTCGCCTCGCCGACGCCGAAGGAAGCTCCGGTGATGACGACAACTTTGCCCTGTACTTCGCGGCGCAGCGCAGCCTGACTGCGCAGGCCACGCGGCCCGATCACCCAGGCCAGCGCCCGCGCGAGCGGGGTTTCGACGATCCGTGACGGACCGGTGGGCAGAGACTCGGACATCACTGACTACTCCGATATTTCGACACGGTCGATAGACGTGGGGGAGCCCAGGAGCAAGCCGAAACCGAGCGCGTCCGAGAGCAAGGCCTCGCCGGCGGCCGGAGTCAGTTCGATATCGGTGTCAATGCGCAACGCGCTCAATGCGGTACCGAAGAAGCTGCCCACGATCAGTTCTTTCACCTGCACGCGAGTGATCTCGCGGGTGTGCAGCCAATGCAGCACCACCCCCTCGACGAAAGACACGAACCCATTGATCGCGGCCCGCAGCACCGGAGAA
Source organism: Nocardia sp. SYP-A9097 (assembly GCF_009649815.1). Lineage (GTDB taxonomy): Bacteria > Actinomycetota > Actinomycetes > Mycobacteriales > Mycobacteriaceae > Nocardia. The sequence goes on along the minus strand of NZ_WJIC01000018.1, from coordinate 11,183 downwards.
GGTTTCGAGCCGGTCACCTCGACGGCCAGCGCATCGGCCAGCCGGCCTCGATGCCGGTCCTGAATGCGGCGTACCTCGGCATCGGAGACATCGGCGATGAGCGCTTCGAACGAGGCCGGCTGCTGTTCCGCCTGATCGAGCAATTTGTCGATACCCCGGCTCAGCCGATCGAGCGCGGGACCCCGCATCTCCAAGACATCGCTCCAGAACGAATCGGTCGCCCCCTCGAGCACCGCCAGGTAGAAGCCTCGCTTCCCTCCGAAGTGATAGCTGATCGAGCCGGCCGCCACGCCGAGCGAGCGCGCGAGGTCCACGATCGAAACCTCTTCGTACCGCTTACTACTGAACGCGATCGCACCTGCGGCCAACAGCGCGGAACGCGACGCTTCACCACGCCGATTGACCATCGCCCCTCCAGTTACTGAATCTGATTCAGTAACTGGAGGTTAGGCGGCGTCGAGGAGGCGGTCAAGAGTTTTTTGAATCAGATTCAATTAATAGTCACTACGCGCCGTCGAGGTGATCGAGGTCGGGGGAATGGGATAAACCAGTCTGCTCCCCTGCACTCGCCGAGTCGGCCCGCTGGTTGTCGAACAGATCCGCTGTCTGTCGCCGACCTACGTCAGTCAGCAGCGGCTCGACCTGGTGACACAGTTCGGTGCAGTCACCGGCGATGGGGCTGGTCGGGGCTGGTAGCGACGATCACCGAGCCTGGCCACGGCATCCAGCCCAAGAAGGCCATCGCTCAGTAGCCGCCTACGGCTAGCAGCAGATATACCGCCTCAAGATGCACGACGCACTCGTCCGGCCGATGAAACCGATGCATGTACCGCAGTTCCCGTGCTCGGTCGCTGGTTAATTCGAGCAAGTGCACCTGACACATGAACTCTGCCAGCACGCTATCTGCTTCGATGAATGTCTTGTGCTTCAACGGATCTGGTGAGCTCATCGGCAATCAGTCCCAGAGTTCGGCGCACGGCAACGGCGGCATATCAGGGCGTACGTCATCGTCCACCGTGACGATCAGCTCTGGAAAGCCCTGCGCCAGTTCATCGGCCACGTTCTGCACCTGTTGTGCCGACGCTTGGTAATCCAGTGCGAGGGTGCCGAACTCGATGTGGATGTGGCGAATGCGTCGAGGTGGAGTCATAGACCGCACGCCAGATCACCGCGGTTTGCTCGAAGAGAGCACGAGGCGGCCGGCGTCGATAAGAGCCTGGAGCGCCGCAGCCTTTCGCGGACACTTCGTCGCCCTGCACGCAACGTGAAACTGCATCACGGCGTGAGCCTCAGTTGCCGTAAACCGTTGCGCCGGTGGCTGATGGGCTTCCTGTTGGGTCGTTGAGACAAAACAGTGGGTTACGAGGGTCGTGTGGGACATCGGTGAGCGCCTTTCCAGCGAAGCGAAGAGGATGTGCCAAAGGCACCCGATACCAAGGGCTTTCGCCACCCAGCCCGGCTCACGGGGCGGGGTGCGCCGCACGTGCGGTACGGCGTCGGCTTGGTACCGGGTGCCGGTTCAACGGTGCCCTTTTGCCCGTACGGCCTGCGACCGCGTAATGGTCGGGTACTGTGGGCGTAAATAGGCATTTCCCCAGGTCAGGCGGCTATTGGCGAGGTAAGAAATGGTCAGAGGGCGGGCATGGACCGGGTTCGAAGCAGTGGCGCTCCAGGAAGCAATGCGGCGGTCGGTTCGCGACTTCGCCGCGATGCTCGGGGTGGAGACAACCACTGTCAACAATTGGCGCACTGGCCTCAGCGCAGTCAAGCCGCGTACTAACACTCAGTCGATTCTTGACACCACTCTCGGCCAGCGGGCGACTCCTGATGATCGGGCACGTTTTGAGCAAATCGTGGCCGACGGTGAGTCGGTATGGCGGGCACGAAACCCGTCATCGTCGCGGCGCTCAGCTGGAAGCGCTTCGGAGGGAACGGAGCTCAGAGCTTCGTCAGCTCGCGGGTCCGAAAGCGACTCGTTCCGTTTCGGTCGTGGTCAGGCGACGAGCATCAATGATGATCAAACGAAGGAGCCGTCCCCGCCGACGGATCCCGGGGTGACTGAAGAGCTGATCACCGTACTCAGCCGCGTCCACAAGCTGAGCCGATCTGTGAATCCCGAGATCATCGCACAGCTGCAGCTGAGCACGCTCCAGAGCATCGCTGGGTACGAGACGGTAGATGATCCGTCCGAACTTGTTCCCGCCCTTATGAAACAGCGTGCATGGCTCGATGAACTCCTCGATGAGTGTGGCCATCCGGCACGGCGCAGCGGGCTGTTCGAGGTTGCGAGCGAGACGTCGGGGCTCCTGGGTTACATCGCGGTGGGAAGCGGCCAGTTTTCCTTGGCCCGTGCGTACTGCCTGGAGAGTTTTCAGCTCGGCGACTACGCACAGGACCCAAACCTCATGGGGTGGGCCCGGGGCATGCAGAGTTTCTGTGAGTACTACGCCGGGCAGTACGTCGAGGCGCTGCGCTACGCCGAGGACGGCCTGGCTCATGCTGGAGCCGGACCGCAAAGTGTTCGCTTAGCGGTCAATGGTGTTGCGCGGGCAGCGGGCAAACTTGGCGATGCCGAGGCGGTCCGTCGGGCGGTGGATCGGGCATACGAACTCATGGCAGACAATGGGGCGCCGGCCGGGGTTCCCTCGAGCATCTCGCTGGAGAGCTACAGTCCGGCGCAGGTGGCAGGAAACGCGGCTACTTCATTTCTATCCCTGGCCAGGCCGGACAGGGTCGAGCAGTACGTCGAACTGGCCTTGCCTGAGATGAATGACGCTAATTCCCCATGGGGCCGTTCGCTGGTAATGATCGATTTGGCGCGGTCACACGTCCTGGCCGAGGACGCCGACTTGGATGCGGCCGCAGGCATCATGCTCGATGCGCTCGACGTGTCGCCGGGCAAGCCGATGATGCAAGTTCGTCGCCGCGGCCTGGAGTTCGCCCACGATGCCGCTGCCAAGTGGGGCGACACCGCCCAACTGCGTACGGTGCAAGAGACACTCGCAAGTCTGAAGGGTCTCGACGAACAGCATGGATGATTCCCGGGCACAGAAGCGCGGCGGGCAGATCGGCCCGCTGGGCCACTACTGGTTCCTGACCTTTGAGTACTCTTCGGAGCTCCATAACTTGGTGAAAGAATGCCAAGAGGCAATCGACGTCAGGTACTTCTATCCGGTCCCTCCGGATGGACTCCACCTGACGCTGGACAGAATCATGTACGCCGGACAGAGCACGCCAGCCGAACTCGACGTGATCGCCACGGCCGCGCGAAGCGCTTGTACGGACCTAGCACCGTTCACTGTGACGATCGACCAGCTGAAGAATCTCCGTGGTGCGATGGGCTTTGAGGTGGGGCCTGTTCAGCGCGTCCATGCCCTTCGCAACAGGCTTCGGGCAGCTACCTTGTCGGTCTTTCCCGAGGCACCGGTGAAGAGGTCTAGCTCCAATCCGCATGTGACAGTTGCCTACCCGGTAGGCGACAGGCTCTCGGATCGGGCGGTGTCAGCAGCTGAAACGATCAACGCCACTCTCCGCAGTGTGGACGTGACTGTGACGGAGGCTGTGCTGGTTGCACTCGAACGTCACCAGCACCGCTACTCGTGGACGGTTGTGGACCGCGTACCGCTGGTGGGCTGATCCCGAAGCGTCGGAGCCGCAACCGCTGGGGCCGCGAATCGTTCGGCGAACATCTGTAGTGGCATGTAGAGATCGGGAGAGTCTTGTGCCGCTCGATCGCCAACCGCCGCAGCCGAGCGGATGAGGGTAGCCAGCACCAAGGTCACCGAGGAGTGCGCCGCGGGCAGCCTGAAACATCGGCGGGTGCCAGCCTGGGCGCACCGGTTCTCGACTTGGGCTGCGTTGCTGGACTTTCCGGTGCTGCTGTGCTTTGTGACGCAGGTGTTTAACGTCGATCTGGCTGGACTATCAGCTGGTGACGGAGCGGTGTGGAGTGAGGGCCTAATCCCCCTGATCACGTCCATCATCTTCGCCCTGCTCGGCACGGCTGCGGTTGGACTGAAGTTCTTCGGCCGAGACCTCGAGGACTACCACGGGCACATCACGTTGCCCGAGGGCGAAGCACGCATCTTTGGTGCCCTCGGCAGGAATCGAACCTGCGACCTACCCTTTAGGAGAGGGTTGCTCTATCCCCTGAGCTACGAAGGCTGGACCGGTTGCTGGTGGGCGACCTGAACGTCGGGGAGTCTACCTGGTTGGGGAGCTGGGGGTCGCATTCATATCGGTGCGGATGGTTCGCGGCGTCGCAGGGGTGTTTTGCGGGCGGCGGGGTGCGGGGAGTCGGCCGCTGGATGTTGGTTAGGCACAGGGGGCATAGGGCGGGTGTATGGGCACGCTGGTGTTCGTGCCCATCGCCGGATCGCTCAGCGGGCCGCGGCCCGCTCCTCGTCGTAGTCGGACGGCTTGAAAGTGCTTGTCTTCCAGCGGAACAGCGCTGTCGCGCCCGGCCAGTTATTGGTGATCCGGCCCGAGGCATTGCGATACCAGCTGGAGCAGAAATTCCACGGGGTGTCCTTCAGACGGCGCTGTAGCCAGTCGTCCCAGTCCTGCTCGACCTCTGGTTTGGCTGCCAAGAACCACCCGGGCCGTGCCGCCAGGTACTCCGCCACCTGCCGGATGTACCGGGCCTGCGACTCCAGCATATAGATGATCGAACCCGACCCCACATTGGTGTTCGGCCCGTACATCATGAACAGATTCGGGAAGCCGGGCACCGACATGCCGAGGTAGGCGCGCGCGCCCTCGGCGGACCACTCGTCGGCCAGCTTGCGCCCGTTGAGACCGTAAATGTGCATGGGCGCAAGGAATTCCGTGCCCTTGAAGCCGGTGCCGTAGATGATCACATCCACCGGATGTTCGACGCCGTCGGCGGTGCGAATCCCGGTCGGGGTGACCGCCTCGATGGCCGTGGTCTCCACCTGGACGTTCGGCTGCCCGAGCGCCGGCAGGTACTCGTTGGAGAACAGCCCGCGCTTGCAGCCGGCCGCGTAATCGGGAGTCAGCTTGTCGCGCAGCACCGGATCGGGCACCTGGGCTCGCCGATGCCGATCGGCGAGGGCGACAACAGGGGTCTTCATGGCCGGAATATCGGTGAGCGCCAAGGCCAGCACCTCGAACAGTCCCCAGATGGCGAACCGCTCCGCCAGCCGGGTGATCGGTACGTGTTTGAACATCGCCTTGTGCAGCGCGCTGTACTCGGTATCGAACTTCGGCAGCACCCACGCCGCCGAGCGCTGGAACAGTGTCAGCTGCGCCACCTTGGGCTGGATCGCCGGAATGTATTGGATGGCACTGGCTCCCGTGCCGATGCACGCCACCCGTTTACCGGTGAGATCCACCGAATGATCCCATTCGGCGGAGTGGAAGGCCGCGCCGGTGAAGCTGTCGATGCCCGGCAGATTCGGCATGGCGGGGCGGGAGAGCTGACCCACCGCCGGAATCAGAATATCGGCGATATGGGTGACGCCGTCGGAGGTGCGGACCCGCCAAATGCCGGACTGCTCATCGAATTCCGCCTCGGTGACCTCGACGCCGAATTCGATCTTCGCGGGCAGGCCGTGCTTCTCGGCGACGCCGCGCATGTATTCGTGGATATCGGCCTGATGCGAAAACCGCCGCGGCCAATCGGTTTTCGGCTCGAACGACCAGGAGTAGAGCGGCGAGGGGACATCACAGGCCGCGCCCGGGTAGGTGTTCTCGCGCCAGACGCCGCCCAGATCGGCGGCCTTCTCCAGAATGCTGAAGTTGGTCAGGCCGTGGCGCTGCAATTCCAGCGCCATGCCGAGTCCGGCGAAGCCGGCGCCGATGATCAGGATGGACGGCTCACGATTCATGACTCGACATTAAAGCTATCGGCGCTGGTCACGCAGACATCCACGGTCATCGAATCGGTATTTTCGGCCATTTCTGCGAGTCGGGTTTGCTGTCGCCGCCGCGATCCGGGCTCACCGGCATCTTTCTGGGACGGTGAGCGCCGTCTGACCTGCGTCGCTGTCCTCGACTGGACAGCCTCCTGTCCGACTACATATATTCACGGAGAATCGTGCTCCAATTTGCTTGTCCTGGTTAGTGATTGGCTATTCTGCGGCGCCGCAGGGGGCGTCGTTGCAAGCCTGATCCTGGCCGGGACTTCGAAGCCGGCGGGTCATCGTGTAGGCGGTGGCAAGTCGGCGACAACCGCGGGCGGCGGAGGTGGGGTCCGCCGTCCGCGGTCATAAACGTGCGTTTGCTTTCGGATTGCCATCAGTAGACCGCCGAACCGGCCGTGTCCGAATTCGGCTATCCTGCCGGGAAGTGACTCAGTTCACTCTCCAGTAGGGATATGTAGGGAGCGGTTGGGAAATGTTGAGCACCATGCAGGACGAGCAGCTGTCACTCGCGACACTGCTGCGGTACGCGTCCACATTCCAAGGCGACAGCACCATTTCGACCTGGACCGGAGACGGTATTCGCACCCAGACTTTTCGTGAGATCGGCGCGGACGCCGCCCGCCTCGCCAATGCCTTGCGTGACCTCGGCATCGGTGAGGGCGACCGAGTCGGCACCTTCATGTGGAACAACAATGAGCACATGGTCGTGTACGTGGCCGTGCCCGCCATGGGCGCGGTACTGCACGCGCTGAATATCCGGCTCTTCCCCGAGCAGTTGGTCTACGTCGCCAACCACGCCGAGGATCAGGTGGTCATCGTCGACGGCTCGCTGCTGCCGATGTTCGCGCAGTACCTGCCGAATCTGAAGACGGTGCGGCACGTGGTCGTGGTCAACGGTGATGCCGCCGCGCTCACCGCACCCGAGGGTGTGCAGGTGCACTCCTACGCGGAACTGCTTGCGGCACAACCGGATACCTACGACTACCCGATCGTGGACGAGCGCTCCGGCGCCGGAATGTGCTACACCTCCGGCACCACCGGCGACCCCAAGGGCGTCGTCTACTCGCACCGCTCGAACTACCTGCACGCCATGCAGGTGTGCGCGCCCAACGGCATGGGTTTCAGCGAGCGTGACACCGTGCTCGCCATCGTGCCGCTGTTCCACGCCAATGCCTGGGGTCTGCCGTACGCGGCCATGATGTCCGGCGCGAACCTGCTCATGCCGGACCGCTTCCTGCAGCCCGCACCGCTGCTGGAGATGATGGCCGCCGTCAAGCCGACCTTCGCCGCGGCCGTGCCGACCATCTGGGGTGGCGTACTGGCCGGATTGCAGGCCGCGCCGCAGGACATTTCGCATCTGCGTACCTGTGTGGTCGGTGGCGCCGCCGTACCGCCGTCCATGATGCGGGCCTTCGAAGAGCTGCACGGCGTGAAGCTGCTGCACGCCTGGGGCATGACCGAAACCTCCCCGCTCGGCTCGGTCGCGCACGCGCCCGCCACGTCCGAGGGTGAGCAGGAGTGGGCCTACCGGTACACCCAGGGCCGCTTCCCGGCGGGTGTGCAGGCGCGCCTGGTCGCCGATGACGGCAGCGTGCTGCCCAATGACGGTGTCGCGCTGGGCGAGCTGGAGGTGCGCGGCCCGTGGATCACCGGCTCGTACTACTCGCCGACCGGCGGCGAGGTCGATCCCGACAAGTTCGACGACGGCTGGCTGCGCACCGGTGACGTCGGCAAGATCAGCCCCAATGGCTATCTGACACTGGTGGATCGGTCCAAGGATGTCATCAAGTCCGGTGGCGAATGGATCTCCTCGGTGGATCTGGAGAACGCCGTCGTCGGGCATCCGGGTGTCGCCGAGGCCGCGGTCATCGGCATTCCGGACGAGAAGTGGGACGAGCGCCCGCTGGTCGCGGTCGTGCTGGCCCCCGGCGCGGAGGCGAAGCCGGAGGAATTGCGTGACTTCCTGGCCGACAAGTTCGCCAAGTGGCAGCTGCCTGAGCATTGGGCCTTCATCGAAGAGGTGCCCAAGACCAGTGTCGGCAAATTCGACAAGAAGCGGCTGCGGGCGCAGTACGCCGATGGCGCGCTGATCGTCACCACGCTGTCCTGAGAGGCATTCCGCTCGCGCCTCCTCGCCCGTACGGTTAGTTTGAGGGCAGATGCCCGCAAAACGCAGGGGCGGACGAGGAGGTCCGGGTGGAAGTGCAACGCGCGCAGGGGAAACCGCAGTTCACGGGATTGCGGAACGGGGTGCGGGGATGACACTCGGGCTGATTCGGACGGTGGGGGAGCGGGCCTGTCTGGAGCTCGAATCGGCGCGCTTGTTCTTCGATGCCGGGCTGGTGCGGATCGAATCGCCGACGGTGCTGCTCTCCGCCGCCACCGCCATGCTGCGGTACGGGACCATTGCCGCCGGGCTGCGGCTCTCGGCCGCGCGGTACGGCGGGCGGACGGCTCTGATCGATGAACTCGGGTCGCTCACCTTCGCCGAATTGGAGGACCGCTCCAATCGGCTGGCCAACGCCTGGCGGGCGCGCGGGCTGAAACCCCGTGAGGGCGTGGCGATTCTGGCCCGCAATCATCGCGGGCTGGTGGATGCGATCTTCGCGGCGGCCAAATGCGGGGCGCGGATCATTCTGCTCAATACCGATTTCGCCGGACCGCAGATTCGGGACGTCGCGACGCGTGAAGGCACCGATCTGCTGGTGTACGACGCCGAATACGCGCACATGCTGGATGAGGTGTCGCCGCCGCGGGGCAGATATCTGGCGTGGACGGATGAGCCCAGCGCGGACAGCCTGGAAGAGCTGATCGCCGACGGCTCACCCGACGCGCCACCGTGGCCGGGAGCCGAGCCGCGCATCATCCTGCTCACCAGCGGCACCACCGGTACACCCAAGGGCGCGCCCCGCCCGGAGCCGAAATCGCTTGCCTCCCTTGGTGGTCTGCTCTCCAAGACACCATTCCGGGCGGGCGAGGTGACCGAATGCTGCGCGCCCATGTTCCACACCCTCGGATTCGCCTGCGGCATGCTGACTCTCGGCTTCGGCTCGACACTGGTGATCCGCCGCCTCTTCGACCCGCAGGCCGCGATCGACAGTGTCGCAAGCAATCACGCCACCGCCATGATCGTGGTACCGGTCATGCTGGCGCGCATGATCGACCTCGGCGGCAAGGGCGTCACCGGACGCGACCTGTCCGCGCTGCGCATCATCTTCGTCGCCGGATCCCAGCTCGGCGCGCAGCTGTGCCGGGAGGTGACCGCCACCTTCGGCCCGGTGGTCTACAACCTTTACGGCTCAACGGAAGTCGCGTACGCGACCATTGCCACGCCGGAGGATCTGGCGGTGGAGCCCGGGTGCGTCGGCCGCCCGGTGCTCGGTGCGCGAGTCGAGATTCTCGATGACGAGGGCCGCAAGCTACCCGCCGGGGCGACCGGGCGCATATTCGTCGGCAATGTCATTCAGTTCGAAGGCTATACGGGTGGTGGGCACAAGGAGATCATCCGTGGCCTGATGTCGTCGGGTGATGTCGGCCATTTCGACAGGGCCGGAAGACTTTTCATCGACGGACGTGATGACGACATGATCGTCTCCGGCGGTGAGAACGTCTTCCCGGTCGAAGTGGAGGAGCTGCTGTACACCCACGCGGCCGTCCGTGAGGCAGCCGTAATCGGCGTACCGGATGACCAATTCGGTTCGCGTCTAAAGGCTTTCGTGGTAGTCAACGAGGGGCGGTCCTGCACCGCGGATGACGTTCGCGACTTCGTGAAAGCCAACCTCGCCAGATATAAGGTGCCTCGCGAAGTCGTCTTCCTCGAAGAGCTCCCGCGCAACCCCACCGGCAAGGTGTTGAAACGGAAATTGCTGGACATGTGAATGAAAGGCAATTCCTTCTGAAAATCCTTGCATCACAATAGAATTCGCCTTTCGTGGTCTGTGTTATCACGGTAGAATAAAGGCATGAATTCAGGAGGAAACACCGCATTGACAGTCAGTGCTTCGGCGCTGGCTGTAGCGGTGGACGGCCTCCTGGACGCGGATCTGACCCCGCACCTGGATACCGAATTCATCGCGGTCATGCGTGAGGTGGAATCGAGCCTGCGCAAACTGGAAGCGGTCAAGCATCGCCTGACCGTGGAGACCGGCACCCGCTGCCTGGCCGCCCGCGCAGGCGCGTCGACCCCGATCAAATTCCTCGAACAGACCCTGCGGTTGTCGCACGCGGATGCGACCGCACGCTGGAATGCCGCACAACTGTTGGCTCCCAGGGTCTTTCCCACCGGCGAGCTCGAGCCGGTACTGCCGTATGTGGCCGAGGCGCAGCGTGCAGGCGAGATCTCCGCCGACCACGCCCGCCACATCATGGCCATCATGCACCGCCTCCCCGACAGCTTGCCGGACCGCAAAAAGGAAGCCGCCCAACAGATCCTGACCGACTACGCCTGCAACGGCTTCCCCGATACCCTGCCGCGGTTGGGCAACGAAATCATGATGCGGGTCAACCCCGATGGTGAACTCGCCGCCGACCGGGATCGGCAACGTCTGCGTGGGTTGACCATCGGTCGTCAGCGCGTGAATGGGATGTCCCCGGTGTCGGGTGAACTCACCCCGACCCTGCGTGCGGTGCTGGATCCGCTGCTGGCCAAACTCGCGCGCCCCGGCATGTGCAACCCCGAAGACCCCGACAGCCCCTGTACCACGACCCAAGCCACCGACCGCACCGTGCTGGCCGCAGCGGCCAAGCGTGACACCCGTAGCGCGGCGCAACGCAATCATGATGCGCTGCTGGCGTTCCTGCGTTTCGAATGCGACCCCACCATCCTGGGCACCCACCGTGGCCTGCCGGTCACCGCACTGCTCTCGATGAGTGTGGCCGATGTCGAACGCGGCACCGGTATCGCGACCACGGCCACGGGAGGAACCCTGTCGGTGTCCGAAGCCCTGAAATTGGCTACCACCGCCCAGGATTCGAGCACCTTCGTGGCAGTCCTGGACCAGGTCGGGGCACCGGTCCATGTGGCGCGTGTACGCCGCACGCCGGGGAACCGTGCGCGCGGTAAGGGCGCTGCGAAGAACCCCACGCCCGGGATCGGCTCGGTGGGAAAATGCTCGGCAGGCGCGACTCCCGGATTCACCCTGACGGACCTGCCCCTGCACGTCGGGCATGACGACCGCCTGGCCACCAAGGCCCAGCGGTTGGCTCTCATCGCAGCCGAAAAGGGTTGCACCCGACCGGATTGCAGCGCGCCCGCGTCCCTGTCGGCGGTGCACCACATCACCGAGTGGGCCAAGGAAG
>NZ_WJIC01000017.1 GCF_009649815.1 Nocardia sp. SYP-A9097 | reverse complement strand
GCTGCGTCCGTGACTACGAACGCCTGCCCGACCACCACGAAGCCATGGTCACCTGGTCGATGATCATGCTGATGTCCCGCCGCCTCGCCCGCCAACGGAAATGATCAGTTGGCGGACAGGCACTGAGGCCCTGGCTTGGTTCGCACTCGATAGTTGTCTCGTTCTCGTGGAGTTCTACCGGTTGATGTGGACCGACCTCGGGAAGTATGCCGTGCGCGGTGACAACTACGACTGGAACATCGCCGAGAAATGCCGCGCCGAACCGGGTGCCTACTTGGCGAGGTGCGTGGCGAACCATGTGGTGAGGATGTCGTCCACCGTCTTGGCGATCGGCAGTTGCGGGGCCGGCTCGATACCGGGTTCCTCGGCAAGTGGGTGTGCCAGACCGGCCACGGTGATCAGTTCGGCGTCGGCTCCGCGGCCTCGCGCGGCAGCGACCAGGGCGGCGGCGTAAATTCGGAACGGCGGGTAGTCCAGTTCGCCGCTGACCACCAATAGTGCTGTGCGGTCAACGATTTCGTCGGCCCTGGCAACGAAATCGAGGTGGTCGGCAATTTCGTGAGCCTCCCGGTCCCAGGGATAGGAACTTCTGAAGAGCCTCTCGACGAGGGCGACCACCGACCGTGCCCGAATCGCGGGATTGACCAGCGCGGCGGCGCGCACGGGAACCTCCGCCCGCGCGAGGGTCAGCAACGCGACCGCACCACCGAGGGACCCGCCGAGGATGCCGATCGGCCCATCGTCGATGGACAACTGCGCGCGCACCGACGCCAGCGCTGCCGGGAACTCGTCGGCGGCCGAGCGCACGATCATGTTTGTGTAGGACCGCAACGAGTCACGTCGCATGAGTTCGATGCCTGCGGCCATGCCGCCCTCGACCATCCGCGCACCGCACAAGGGCATCCCCAGGTATATCCGCCACGCCTCGACATCGGACATCGGCAATGCGGCGGCGAACGCCGCGTCCGAACGCGGCGCATCGAGCATGTGCCAAGCCACCAGCACAGGCGCGGCGCTGTCACCGCTGCTTGGTGGCAACGCCGTGAAGGGGACGCCTGCGGCGGTACCGGTGATCGTATTCATGCTCGAACCATAAGAGCGACAGGACAATTCACGAAACAGTGTCCCTTCAGATGGAGTGAATTTCGGGTGTCGTTGCTCAGCCGGTGGGGTGTCGGTCATGGATCATTACCGAGACCAGACCCGAGCCGTCCGGTGCGATGTGTGTGCGATGGTCGTCTCCGGGGGCGGTCGCGCGACCGCCGTCCACAATGATCTCCGCGCCGTTGGGGTAGTGCAGGGGGCTCACGAAGATCTCTGTCGGGGCATCGGCGGGTCGGGGGTCGTAGGTATAGCGGAAGTCCCCGGTCCCCGCGTCGAATGACAGCGATCGTGGAATCCCCGCCGTGGCTTGGGGATAAGTGCGCACGAGGGTGCGTAGCTTTTCAGTCTTGACCGAGTCGAGGTCGCCGTCGGAGAGGAACAGTCCCTGGTTGGTGTCGGCGGTTGTCGGGTCGTTCCATGTTTTGTATGCCCAGTGCATCCAGCTGGTGAAGTTTCGATCCGCCGCGTCGGTGTCGATGGCGAGGGCTCGAACGCTGTCGGTCGCGCCGAATTCGCTCATCATCGCGACCGCGCCCATACGGTCGCCCTGCTGGAGGGCACGCCGGTTGGCTTCGTTGCTGTAGTCGGCGCAGCCGTCTACGCCGGTGAGGGGAAGTCCCCGCGATTGCAGGAAGATCTGGGGGCAGTAGTTGTGCCAGGAGTAGCCGATCTGGTTGTCGTCGACCGGTCCGTAGAAGGTCGGGATGTCGCGGCCACCGGCGAGCTGCTGTGGCTCGTACCAGATCAGACCGCTCGGGTCGACCTGCCTGATCGCGACCCGAGCGCGTTCCATGGCCGGTTGCAGTTCGGTGCGGTAGTGCTCCGCGCATCCGGTGACAGCGCAATCGGGGTATTCGGTTCCGGCCCAGGGTTCGTTGAGTACGTCATAGCCCATGGAGTACGGCTGGTCCCACCACCGCTGGGCAACCGCACGCAGAGCCGCGGTCCATCCGTCCTGCACGCCGTCGCGGTTGGCCCAGAAGTTGTCCCAGACCACGGCCTGCTCGGGAGTCCAGTAGCCCCAAGGGAATTCAGGGGTCACCGGCGGTAGTGAATCGAATGGCGCGGGGCGTTGTGCCGCCCAATATGGAGCGCCTTCACCGCCGTAGATCTCGTTCCACTGGTCCTGATGAAAATCGAACTGGGTCCAGATCCGGTTCGCGGCGAGCTGGCCGACAATGCGATCCCAGCGCTCGAGATAGTTCGGGTCGACTACGCTGGGTGCAGTGGGAGTGACTCCCGCCCACAGTGTTCCGATTCGCGCCCCGTTGAACCCGTATTCGGCCAGCCACGCGGCGTCAGCGGCGGTGAAGCCCTCGGCGGTGTCCGGTGGCACGTACGGCGCGCGTTTCCAGACCAGATTGACGCCGTGCACGATGACCACCCGACCGAACTGGTCGACGAGCCAGCGTCCCTCTCGGTGCAGTTGGGCCACAGTGCCCGTGGCAGGTGCGGCAATCGCGCGCGCTTCGGCCGAGACCAGCAGCATTGCGAACAGGACCAGTCCCAACCGTCGCAGCGTGTGGAGTTTGCGGTGCTGTCGTCGATCGGTTGTCCGAGTCATCGCCGTGTGTCTTTCCTTCTCGCGCCGGGGAATTCGAGTAGCGCCTCAGCGTGCGGCGGAGCCTGCGGTCGCCGGATCGAGTTGCTGCAGGATCCAGCGCCTGACGGCCGGGTTGGACGGAAGACCGGCATGCTCGACACGGATGCCGGGGTCGAGATCCTGCACGAATAGATTCGTGACGTCGGGTTCGTTGATAAACGACGCGGTGCCCGGTGGTGTGACGGTGGTGTCGTCGCGAGTCGCGATCACCGCGTACCGGACCCCTCGCTGAGTGATGGGCCCTTCATTGAGGGCGCTGACGAAGGCGGAGTCGGTCTCCATATCGGCGCAGGCGGGGCAGGCCAATGCGCGCAGCGCTGGGTCTGCGGCCGTACGTTGTGGGCTGCCCGGCGGCAGAATATCGACCACACCGCTCAATGTCGTTCCGTGCGTTGGGGGTGCGAGCAGGACCTCGGCTCCCACCCGGTCCGCGTGCCCCATGTTCTTGGCGTAGTACTCGGCGAGGGCGCCGCCCTGAGATTGCCCGACAATGTCGACCTTGGCCGCGCCGGTGGCGGCCAGGACCCTATCGACGAATGCCTCGACCTGATCGGCGGATTCGGCCAGCGGGCCGAGCCCGGATGACTGGAGGATCGGCCGCGCGCTGTATCCGTAGTCGAGGGCGAAGACGCAGTAGCCCGCAGCGGTCAGATCCGGCGTCAGCTGGTTCCATTCCGCGGCGCCGTTCATGGTGCCGTGCAACAGAACTACCGGATGGGGGTGGTCTGTGGTGGGGCGGCACGCCCAGTCGTTGAGTGTCGTCGTGGTGGGTGCGGCAATCGCCGCCGGCGCGTTCAGCGCGAACGCCGTGGCGATGACAGCAACGACCAGTACTGGGTAGCGGGGCATTCGGGATCCCTTCGATATCCGGCCGCTCACGGCGCAGATCACTCAATCCACATACATTCACGTATCCGGATTCATGAGCGTATTTGGGTAGTGTGTGTACTCGGCCTTGCCCTTGTCAAGACTGGATGGAGAACGACGTTGCCGAGACTCACGCGTGCCGAAAGTGTGCTGCGGACCCGGGCTGCGTTACTGCGCGCCGCGGAGGAAGTGTTCGCGGACAAGGGATTTGCCGAAGCGACACTCGATGATATCGCCGATCGGGCGGGGTTCTCCCGTGGCGCGGTGTATGCGAATTTCGCGAACAAGACCGAGTTGTTCCTGGCCCTGCTCGACGATTGGCTGCAACGCGAGATCGAGAGCAGGTCGGGCCTGACCGACCCCGCCCACAACGCGCAGCAGGACATCGACGCGCTGTCAGGGCGCGGTGGAAACCGATTCGCCGACAGCAAACGGTTCCTGCTGCTCATCGAGTTCCGGCTCTACGCGTTGCGCCACCCCGAGGTCGCAGCACGCCTTCGTGATTACGATCGAGCCTCGACCGACTGGTTCGCCACGGTCATCGAACAGGTCGCCGCCGCGTCGGAGATATCGCTGCCCGCGCCCGTACACCAGATCGCACTACTTGTGCTCGCGTTGGAACACGGCATCGCCACCCTCGCGCATACCGATCCCGAACGTGTTCCACACGAGGCGTTCCTGGATTCGCTGACCCTGCTCAACCGCGCGCTCAGCGCGCTGGCGAATACGGACTCGGCGCAATAAGGTCCGCGCGCCCACCCCACCCGTGGGGACAGTACCCACGGAAAGCCTTTCTCAGGCTTGAAGATAGGCCACGATGCTGCCGGTGAGCCCGGCGAGGGCATCGTCGAGGTTGCCGTAGGTTCCCAGCGTGCGCTCGGAGGTGATGCCGCGCATCGCCGCGGGGATCAGCGCGGCCACCTGTCGCACCTTGACAGGGTCGACCCCCAGATCCGCGAACGCGCGTTGGCAGGCGTGGTCCCAGTTCGGTTTCCACGACGCCAATTCCGCAGCGGTGAGCGGGAATTCGCGTTCGAGTTCGGCGTGCTCCCGAGGCAGCGCGGCGCGCAATGTCTCGATGGCAAGGGATTCCGGCGTGCGCAGGCCGACGGCCATGGCGTCGACGAGGGCCGCGACGCGTTCGCGCAATGTCCCGTCCGGCCGCAGGTTGGCGGGCAGGTCGCCGCGTTTATCGGCGGTGTAGCGCAGCACGGCGGCCCACAACCCGTCGATACCACCGAACTGATACTTGACCACACCCCAGGTGGCACCGATATCGCGAGCGATGCGATTGCCCGATACCGCCGCTGGATCGCCGGTGGCCAACGACGTGATGGCCGCCTGAATCATACTGTCCCGCGACTGGATACCACGCCTGTTCGCGCGTCGCCCACCGATCGCCGCTTCCGTCACGGGGATCGACTATAGCCGCTCTGAGCTGCGCGATCGAGTTTCACAGACCCCTCTTGTATCTTTTCATAGAGGGTTCTATTCTAATTTCGCGCTGCGATCGGCGGCACCGCCACCCAGCGCACTGCCGTGTCGGCATGTGTAGTGGCCGAATGCCTTTGGAGGAGTTCGATGGCAAAACCACCCCTGTCCATGGAACCGACGGGCTGGTTCCAAGTGGCGTGGTGTACCGAGATCACCGTCGACGCTGTCCACCGGATGAAGTACTTCGGGCGCGAAATGATCGCCTGGCGTTCGGCTTCGGGCCGGATCGCGGTCTTCGACGCCTATTGCGAGCATCTGGGCGCTCACCTCGGTTACGGCGGACATGTCGAGGGCGAGAATCTCGTGTGCCCGTTCCACGGCTGGGAATGGAACCGCGAAGGCCGCAATGTCTGCATCCCGTGCAAAGGATTCGACCTGTCGGACCCGCGGAACTTCGCCTCCATCGGCATGACCGTGACCGGGCTGCCCGCACTCAACGCAATCACATCGGTGGTCGCCGCACCCGCGGGAATCATCACCAGCGCGGACCTACCGTTGCGAGCCTTCGCCGGACGCTTCAAGATCTGAACCCACCATCACTCTGCTCGTGGCCGCAGGATGATCACCGGAATCTCCCGCTCGGTCCAGGCTTGGTAGGTGTCGAAGTCGGCGTAGGCGTCCACGAGCATCGGCCATAAGCGGGCCCGTTGCTGCGGATCGGCGGTGACGGCACGCACCGGTAAGCGGTCACGCCGGATCTGGATGTGGGTGTCCGGGTTCGCGCACAGGTTGCGGTACCACTGCGGGTGTTTCGCCAGCCCGCCTTGGGACGCGACGATGATCGTGTCGGCGCCGTCCGTGATGTAGAGCAGTGGCGTGGTGTAGGTGATGCCGGACTTGCGGCCGGAATGGTCGAGTAGCAGGGTCGGGACCGGTTTGCGGAATCCGGCACCGATTCGCCATTTACCGCCGACACGTCCGCCGGTGCGCCTGTAAACCCAGACTTGCGCTCTGCCAACGACTTTGAACATCTTCGGCAGGACGGGCGAATCGAGTTGTTTGGGGCGCGGGGGCTGGGTGGAGTTCACCGCCAGACCATACATTCATGACTACATGTATGGTCAAGGGTGGACTGTCGACACATATGCTGTTCGATAGTGGTGAGCCGGTAGTCTCGGCCGGAACCCATGAACAAGCGGAGAGGTGGCCAAACCGGTGCGAACACATGGCTGGTCAGGGGCCACACCTGCTGATGATCAGGAAGCCGTCGAGCGCATTCTCACCTCGGCACGCCAGGCAATCGATCGGTCCGGTGTCGATGTCAGCATCGCGGAAGTCGCCCGCGACCTCGGTGTCACCCGCCAAACCGTGTATCGCTATTTCCCCAGTGCCGAAGCATTACTGACCGCCACAGCCGTTGCTCAGGCTACACATTTCCTAGATGTGCTCGCCGAGCACTTGAGCCGGATCCGAGACCCGGCCACCGCCGTCGTGGAAGGGATCGCCTACACCCTCGAACGCTTGCCCGATGAGAAGTACCTCAGCCTATTGCTCGCCCCAGGACGCGCCAGCGCCTTCTCCGCCGGCGTAACCTCCGACACCGCACTGGAATTCGGCCGCTTGATCCTGCGACGCTTCTCCGTCGACTGGGCCGCGGCTGGATTCTCCGAAGCCGACTTGACCCAACTCGTCGAACACATGCTGCGCATCGTCCAGTCCTTCGTCATCGATCCCGGGCGACCCCCTCGCCGCGGGCTCGAACTGCGCGACTACCTCACCACCTGGGTCGCCCCGGCGCTTGCCGGATTCGCAACGGCGACAGAATCGCCATGATGGGTCGGTCACCGACCGCGAAAGTCACTGTCGCGTATCACTTTTCGAGTTTTCGACACCGAGAATAGGAGCGAACACAAACATTCGGTGAGGGAGGTGTGAGTCTCCCGGTGCGCGTTAATCTCCGTTACGCCGTGATTGCGGACATGTGACAGTCCACCGCATGAGAAAGATGCACTCCCCCGCTCGGCGATCCGGCTTGTTCGTTTTGGGCGCCGCGGCGGCCGCGCTACTGCAATGCGGAACCACCCTCGCCGCGTCCGCCGATCCCCTACCGTCGCCACCGTATCCGGTTCCCTACAGCTTCATCTTCGACGCGGTGGGTTCCACCCTGAACGGCGCCTCGGTCTCCCCGCCCGGAACAAACATTTGGTCATGTCACCCCTCGGCCGCGCATCCCGACCCGGTTGTCCTGGTCCACGGGGTCGTGGCCAATCGCAACAACAATTGGCAGACCTACGGTCCGCTGCTGGCCAACAACGGCTACTGCGTCTACGCCCTCAATTACGGCAACGAGAACGGCGGATCCTCCGAGGGCATCATCGGCGGACTGGCGTCCATGCGAGACAGTGCTCAGTCGCTGGGGACCTTCGTCGATAGGGTGCTTGCGGCGACGGGCGCGAGCAAGGTCGCCCTCGTAGGACACTCCGAGGGCGCGACCATGCCGCACTGGTACATCAAACACGGTGGCGCGAGCAAGGTTTCGACGATGATCGGACTCGCCCCGCTGGTTCACGGAACCGGCGCGACCTCGGCGTCCTCCGATTCCGGGTCCTCGGGCTCCTCCGGTTCCGGGTCCTCCGGCTCTTCGAGTTCCGGGTCCTCCGGTTCCGGGTCGTCGACCGGATCCTCGGAGGGCGCCCTCTCCGAATTCTCCGCGAGTTCGTCATTCATCCGGGAACTCAACGAAGGCGGGATCACCGTCCCCGGCGTCGCCTACACCCAGATCGTCACCCGGTACGACGAAATCGTGACGCCGTACACCAGCGGCATCATCAACGAACCCGGCGCGGTCAACGTCACCGTGCAGGACCTGTGCTCCCAGGATCTGACCGACCATGCGGCGCTGGTGTCGGATCCCGTTGCGGCCCGGGTCGTCCTCAACGCCCTCGACCCCGCCCACACGCAACCGGTGCCCTGCATGTTGGTGCTGCCGTGGGTCGGCGCGCTGGGCACCGGATCCGGCGGCGGCTCGTCGTAGCAGCACCCTCGTTGAAATGGCACCGGGGGCAGCGCGCCTCCGGGTGCCCCATCCCCGCCGCGAGGCACCCGGTGTCGACGACATTCCGCGAAACACATCCCAGACAGTCGACTGTACATATTATCGACTGATGCTCGGACATGAGTCCAGAAAGCATTGTTTCGGGCTCGGCACCCGGTTGCGTGAGCATCCCCACCGATTGTCCGAAGCGACTGGACGCCGTCCACATCACCTTCGCGAAGGAGCCCGTGGTGACGGTCCTAACCCACAGCCCTCTCAATCCGGTTGAGAATCGATGCTCGACATCCTCACCGCTGCACGACATCGGCGCGACGACGGAAAAGATGGCCGTGCACATCGCCCGCGCCGCCATTGCTTCGCGCATTCCAGCCGATAGGGCTCGCCGTCGTGAAATCGTCGAGGTGACCCGGTGCTGCCTCGAGGTGTTCTTCGGTGTGCTGGACGGCGAACCTTACCCGCAACGTATTCCGCAACTCGAGCACGCCGCACAGGTCTGGGCGCGCGAGGGAGTCGCGCTGGAGACCATCCTGCACGCCGTGCACGCGGGCACATTGCGCGGCGTCGACTTGGTCGCGGCGGCCCGAAAACGTCGCGGCAACATCACTCGGCGCACCAGAGTCGACACCCTCGCGGGCGGAGCCGGACTGATCGTCAACACGCTCGACATCTTCACGACCACCATCACCACCGCCTATGTCCACGAGATCCGCGGGGCGAGTGGCGAGCACCGTCGCCACGTCCGAAATCTGGCCACGGCGTTGCTTCGAGGCGAACACACCTCGGTCGCGGCACGCCACTGCGGCATCCCCCTCGCCGACGACTACGCGGTGCTCGCCGTGCATCTACCCTGTGCTGTCCGCGAATCGGTCCCACATGCCGACTTCGATCCCCTCGCCCAACGCAGGCTGCGCCACATTCGAGACGAGTTGGCCGTTCGCTGTGGCCACAAAACCTTGGCAATCCTCAGCACGCGGGGCGGAACAATACTGTTGCCCGCCAACCAATTCGACGGACCTGAGCTCGATCAGCTGGTGGTCACCCTGACCCGCGCGGCAAATACCGGAATCGTCGCCGCAGTCGAAACCAGCGCTCGCGACAAGGTTCCGACGACAGCCGAGCACGTCCACCAAATGCTCGACGCTTTGATCCGCCTCGACTACCCGGGTGGTCTCTATCGGTCCGGGCAATTGGCGCTCGAAGTCCAGTTGTCCCGTCCAAGCCACGCTCGGCAACGCCTCGCGGCGATGCTCGATCCCCTGGACGCCAATCCGGAACTGCTGAGTTTGCTACGCGCCCATTATGACAACGGCCTCGACAGACAACGCACCGCACAACAATTCCACATCCACACCAACACCCTCGACAACCGGCTCAAGCGAATCGCACAACTCACCGGCTGGGATCCGGTATCCGGAAACGGCGCGTGGAGACTGCAATCGGCCCTCGTAGCACGGGGCGTCCCGATCTCACGCCCGCCCTCCGAACTCGCACGCGACTCAACGTGGCGGAGATAGCGGTTGCGGGGCGGCATGTCGATCACGGCGGGCGGCGAATTCGCGGACCACCCGGCCTCGCACGACGGTGACGATTGTGCCGCAACAATTTTCGATGCATCGCAGGATCACAGAGGAAATCCATTGAGGAACATCACTGCCTTATCGGCGCTGCTCATCGGCGCTCTTGTTCTCCCGGCTCACGCGGCGTCGGCCGACGACGGTGCAGGCGTCGGGCCCGTGAACTACCGCACTACGACGACCAGCACATCCACCATCATCAACACCGATGCCGGAACCATGACCGCGCACGACGGTGTCTTCACTATCAACGCCGCTGACGGGACCGTGCTCGCTGGAACCGAGCTGTCATTTCGAGTCGATGATTTCCTGTTCCCCATCACAGCCGAGATCGCCGACCGCACAGCCACACTCAGCCCCCGATTCGATCTCCAGAACGCCCGGTACGCACCGGTGGCTCTGCCGTTCGAAGATCAGGCCCCTTTCAAAACCCCATACGACCGCGAAGTGGCAGCATGGAATCGGCTGGCCTCGACCATCGGCATGGGCGCCAGCATCGGCATCCTCGTCGGTGGAATCGGCGGCGGAGCTGTGGGATGCGTGCTCGGCGGAATTGCCGGGGCTACGGTCGCCGCGGCCACCATCGTCGGTCTATTCGGTCCGTTGCTGCCCGCCTCCGCCATCGGCTGTTTGGGTGGAATACTCGCGGTCGGGGCTCTGGGCACCATTGGCGGACAACTTCTGGTTGCCGCACCAGTTGCCATCCTCGCCGCGATCCAATACTTCACCACCATCGGTTCCCCATTCCAGGGGAAATGATCCGCGCTCTGCTGAAATCGAGTCGAATCAGACCGTGGTCGCGACGTCGGTGAAGACGCCGGGGCGGGTGACCAAAGGCAGGTCGAGGGTTGTTCGGATGCCGGGGGGCGCGACCGTGACTGCGGGAATCGCGTTCACGATGCGGCCGGCGGCGGCCACGATCGCGGCGTGGTTGTGGTCGCCTTTGTGGCTGGTCGGGCAGATGTCGACGTGGTACGAGGGTTCGCCGGTGATCTCGACGCGGTAGGAACCACCGGGCTGAGCGGGGCGGGGCCAGTCCGGGCAGAGGTCCTCGCGCAGGCGGGTGACGTGTTCGATCACGATCACCGGGCGGCCGGCGATCATGCCGCGCACTTCGAAGCGCAGCGCGGCGGCACCGCCGGCCGGGATGTGGCCCGCGGCGATATCGAAGGCGGTAGGTGCGGGGACGCGTTCATAGCTTTCGGTGATCGCCTCCACGGTGATGCCGAGTCCGGCGGCCAACTGGCGGACCGCGGGTCCCCAGGCCAGGCTCAGAATGCCCGGGCGCAGCAGCATCGGAACTTCGTGCAGGGGCAGGCCGAATCCCATCACGTCGAACATGACGGTCATGCCGTCGTAGGTGGCGTAGTCGGCGATCTCCATACAGCGCACCTGCTCGACGGTCTGGCAGGTACCGGTGAGTGCCAGTGGCAGTAGATCATTGGCGAAACCGGGGTCGACGCCGGTGATGAACAGGCTCGAATTGCCCTGGCGGGCAGCGTCTTCCACCTGGGCGATGTACTTGGGTGGCACGGATAGCCAGGGATACTGCAACATTCCCGGTGCCGAGCCCACGATATCCACGCCGGCGGCGAGTATGCGGCGGCAATCGGCCATAGCTTCGACGAGGCGGGTGTCACCCATGGCGCAGTACACGACGCAGGCGGGGCGGGTTTCGAGCAGCGCGTCGAGGTCACCGACGGCGGCGACACCGGTCACGGTATCCAGGCCCGCCAGTTCACCGGCGTCGCGGCCCACCTTCGCCGGGGTCGACACGCATACACCGGTCAGCTCGTAGTGCGGGCTGCCGATCAGGCCGGCCAACGCCAGGCGGCCGACATTACCGGTGCCGACATGGGCGACGCGGATGGGCATATCTACTCCTCATGGTTGGGACTGACCACTGCCGCAAACCAGCACGACACACGTCCGATCATCAATATAGACACTAGTCTGGATTTGATTCCAGTTCAGCGGTAGCGTGACCGGCATGGGACGTGTAGACGGCAAAGTCGCCCTCATCAGCGGCGGCGCACGAGGTATGGGCGCGGAGCACGCGCGACTGCTGGTCGCCGAGGGCGCGAAGGCGGTTATCGGTGACATTCTCGACGAAGAGGGCCGCGAACTCGCTGAATCATTAGGCAGCGCAGCGGTTTACATGCACCTCGACGTGACCGAACCCGATCAGTGGGAGGCAGCGGTAGCGCGCGCGATCGCCGATTTCGGGTCGTTGACCGTGCTGGTGAACAATGCGGGCATCGTCAATGGGGGGCCGATCCAGAAGTTCGACCTGGAGAAGTGGCGCCGGATCATCGACGTCAATCTCACCGGGACATTCCTGGGGATACGCGCATCAGTCGAGGCGATGATCGCCGCCGGGGGCGGCTCGATCATCAATGTGTCCTCGATCGAAGGACTTCGCGGTGCGCCGTGGGCGCACGGCTACGTCGCGTCGAAGTGGGCGGTACGCGGCCTCGCCAAATCCGCGGCATTGGAGCTGGCGGCCCACAATATTCGCGTGAACTCGCTGCATCCCGGGCTCATTCGCACCCCGATGACCGCGGGCATCCCCGATGATCTGGTGACGATTCCGCTCGGTCGCCCCGCGCAATCCGCCGAGGTGTCAACCTTCGTACTGTTCTTGGCCAGCGATGAATCCTCATATGCCACCGGATCGGAATTCATTGTCGACGGCGGCCTGGTGACCGCGGTGCCGCACAAGAACTAAAACATCGTCCCGAGGGTCGCACATCGGCGCGACCCCCGGGACGAGTCATGCCAGCAGCAGGTGGATGCACTTCTCCATTCGATCCGCGACATCGGTATAGGACATGTGCCCCATCCCGGCCCGGAGCATCGCACCGTAGTAGAGCAATTCGAGGTATTCGAGACTCTCGGCGTTCTCCGAACCCACCGCCTCCACCAGTCGGGTGCGCAGCTCACCGCCGATGCGCACCCGCAGGTGCGCCACATCGGGATCGCTGCCGAGCAGCGCCTGGCCGATCGCCGCCGCCAGCGCGGGCTCATCGGCCACGAGCATGGCCGCCTGCCGAAGCACCGCGATGGCCCGGGTGGCGTTATCCGCGTCGGGCAGTTCCGCGGGAGGCATCGCGGCCAGGCGCCGCCAATACACCTCCGCTATCAAATGTTCCTTCGAGGAGAAGTAGGTGTAGGCGGTGGCCGTACCGATTCCGGCTTCGGCGGCGATCAACCGGATCGTCGTGCCCGCGTAACCCTCCCTGGTCAAGACCGTAACCGCGGCCCTGGAAAGCCTCTCGACGGTCTCGGCTTGCTTTCCGGTCAAACGCCGGCGGGTAGCTTCCATATTGTTCGACAGCGGGGCAGACATATGTCCAGATCCTACTGGTGACAACTGTCCGGAACAATTCTCAGCCTGGCGCGCCTGCCACGAACAACCGATCTATTGCGATGTAATCCTGTCCAGAATACAATCTGGAATCGTGTCCAACGAAGTGTCCAGCACCGGTAGGAATCTCCGACAACCCTCTGAGGACAGCGCGGCGACCATCGAGCGCGTCCTGGATTCCGCGATCCGTGTTCTCGCCCGAACCGGCTTCGACGGGCTCAATCTCCGCGCCGTAGCCAAAGAAGCCGGCAGCGCGACAGCGACGGTCTATACGTATTTCGAATCCCGCGAGCAACTTGTCGCCGAGATCGTCTGGCGCGCAATGTCCTTGCCCTCGGTCGAGCCTCTGCACGCCCCGGCCTCCGATGTCCCGACCGGCAGCCCGTCCACACCGCTGACAGTGTCGCGCATGGGCAATGCGGCCACCACGCTCGCTGACAAACCCGGCCTCGCCGAGCTGCGAGATCGGCTGGCCGATCAGGTCCGTGCGCGGGTCCTCACCGCGCTGGGCCCCGATGCCGATCCCGCGGTCGCGGACCTTCTTCAAAGGCAGTACATCAACGCACTGGCCGGAGCGGGTGCCGCCTATGCCGCACGGTTGTCCTCAGTCAATGATTCCGATCGCGTTCAATGCTGACCCGAGGGTGCGACTCCGCCCCGGCAGGCCGGTGAGCGAATTGCAGATCGCTCATGGACAGACATCAGGCCCCGGCGCTCACCGCGCCGGGGCCTGTCTGCGTTGATTACAAGAGGTGTTGTGCAGCAACCTGTTTCGAACCCTGTCGCCAGCGGGTTCGACTATCCCGGGGTGGCCACGCCGACGCTGTGATCGGGCGTGCGGTCCGCGGCGTATCGCTTGGCCCACCGGTAGTCGGGTTTGCCACTGGGCGAGCGGGTTACGGACTCGGTGAGCCAGAGGGAGCGCGGGACCTTGTAGCCGGCGAGGTGAGCGCGGACGTGGTCCGTGAGCGCGTCGAAATCGGCTTCGGCGGCGGAGATCGCGAGCACCGCCGCGACCCGCTGACCCCACCGTTCATCCGGGATGCCGATCACCACCGCGTCGAATACCGACGGATGGGCTTTCAGGACGCTCTCGACCTCCTCGACGAACACCTTCTCGCCGCCGGTGTTGATGACCATATTGCCGCGGCCGAGCAGGGTGACCGAGCCGTCGTCCTCGGCGCGGGCGCGATCGTCTGTGACGACCATCCGGGTACCGTCGACGGTTTTGAACAGGCGCTGAGACTTCTCTGGATCCTTGTAGTAGCCCAGCGGTACGGCACCGGTTTTGGCCAGCCAGCCTTCCTCCCCGGCCGCCACCGGGCGACCGGAATCATCGACCACGATCGCACCGCGACCGGTCTGGACACGCGGCCCACGCCCCGGATCGTCGTCCTTGGTCGCGAAACCTATTCCACCGAAACCGGTTTCGGAGGAGCCGATGGAATCCGAGACCACCGCGCCCGAAAACTGCTCGAGCAGGCGGTTTTTCACCGGCTGGGACAACAGGGCGGCACCGGATGCGATAGCGACGAGCGAGGTCGCGTCCACGGGTGTGTCACTGTAGGAGTCGAGCAGGGGGCGGGCCATGGCGTCGCCGGTGATCACCATGACAGCTGGTCGTTCCCGTTGGACCGTCCGCCAGATGGCGGGTGGATCGAATCGCGATTCATAGGCGAGGGTGTTGCCACTCCACAGCCCGGTGAAGGTCGGCATCATGGCGGCCGCGTGGATCAGCGGCGGCAGGATCAGCCAGACGCTCGGGTCGGTTCGCGCACCGACGCGCGATTGCTGATATTCGTCGGCCACCGGCTCACCGGTGTAGAAGTCGATGCCGCCGCCCAGGACTCGCCACATGTCCTCCTGCCGCCACATCACACCCTTGGGCAGTCCCGTGGTACCACCGGTGTACATCATGAACAGGTCGTCGGCACTGCGCTCGGCAACGGGCCGGGTCGCGGGACCGGTCAGCACCGATTCATACTGTGCGGCAGGGGATTCGAGATGTTCACTGCCGAGGTCGTCGTCCACGACAATGGTGTGCCGGACCCGCGGCGACTCGGCCAGCGCCTTGGCGACGGCGGGGGCGTAGCTGCGATGGAAGAGCAGGACCTCGATATCGGCGTTGTCGTAGAGGTAGCACAGTTCGACCGCGCCATACCGATAGTTGATATTGATCGGAACGGCCCGCACCTTGAAACAGGCGATGAGGGTTTCCATCGTCTCGATGCTGTTGTGCATCTGGAAACCGACGTGGGTACCGGGGCCCACTCCCACCGAGATCAGATGGTGCGCAAGCTTATTGGCTCGCGCATCGAGCTCGTTATAGGTGCTGCGGCGATCACGGTGGATCAGCGCGGTGCGATCGGGCATCGCGTCGACCGCGTGCTCGAACAGGTCAGCGAAGTTACACGCCATGGCTATTCAATCTTTCGGTCGTATCGTCAGACCACAGTCAGCGGTAGCGGGATTCCGCGGTCGGCGAATCGGAAGTCGGCGCCGGTGCTGAATCGGGTAATCGCCACCTCGCCCGCTTCGGCGAAAGGCTTGTCCGCCAACAGGAAAGCGATCGTGAGTTCGTCATCGGTGTCGTCTACGACGTGTGCCGCGAAACGGGGGTTGACCCCGCGCGCCATCGCTTCCAGGGGCGCGAGATGGTCGGCATCGATCAGTGCCGGCCAGACGTTGTCCGCGACCGCACCGCTTCGTTTGGACAGACACAGCCGCACGCCAACGTCTTCGTGTTGGATACGCACGCCGGTGTAGCGCAGCGGATTCCAGGCCGGATGCAGGCAAAGCACTTGCGCGAGCGCGGCATTGTCGGCACCGAGTCCGAGTGCGTTCCGCAGTCGTTCGGAGGTGAGCCCCGCGATACCGGCGAACTGTTTTCGGCCGATCTCCGCAGCGGCCGAGGTATCGGTACGCCCGCCGATGGCAATGAGGAATCCGAGGGTCAGCAGATGCTGCTGCAAACAGACTTCATCGGCCATACGGATCAGTGCCGACCGCGAGAAGTCGCTGAATCGCAGATCACTGAGCAGCGGACCGGCATAGTCGCTCTGCCCCGCGTCACCCGGATCGATGGCGTCCAGAATTACCCGTGCCGCATAGGATTCCGCGACCCTGTCGAAGTTGGGCGGCACCGGCGGCGGCACATGGGAGGCGTCGATCGTCACCGTCCACGAGCAGACCGGATGACGATCCGCCGGCACCCGCGGTGGCCGGTGTATCGGGCGTACCTGCGCGTGCGGGTTCGTCGCCAGGGCGGTCGCGTCGAAGGTCGGGTCCTCGATGTCGTGACACATCGACCGGATGTAGTCCTCGCCCATCGGTTCGACGTCCACCAATGCGCCGCAGTGATCGAGCCAGAACGCCCCGTGATTGTGGTCATCGACCCGATAGCGGAAGTCCATGAACTGCGGTGGAGCGCCGATATCCAGTTGCAGCCCTTTGAAAATCGTCTCCACACCGTCTCCGGTGAAGCCCAGTGCCCGCTGCATGCGCCGGGTGTAGACAGGACTGGCCACCTGCCACTCCTCGATGGCGACTGCGGTCATGCCCTTACGACCGAAGGCGGAGATGGTATGCGCCATCCCCGAGCGATCGATCAGGTGTCCGCTCAACAACAGTTCGGGCACCAGTATCGCCAGTTGGTCGCGGCTCAGCGCGGCGAAGGCGCTGCGTCGCTCGGCGCCCGAACTCACCACAGCGGCACCGGCCCCGCGCCGATGGCGTACCAGCCCGGCAGCGGTTCACCGGAGGTGGCGCGCTGGATGCGCTTGGTCATACCGGGTGTGAGTGCGTTGTCGGTGATCATCTCCATGAACAGGGCGCTCACGTTGCCGAAGTCGAAAAAGTCCCGCTGCCAGGACCATTGGAAGTTTCCGCCGTAGCGGAACCAGCTGCCGCCGATACCGTGCGGTGAATAGTGGCTGCCATCGGCGCGGGTGGCGTCGGCGATCTGCTTCCACAGTCCGATGACATTGCCGCTGCGCTCGTCGACCACCACATCCTGATACGGGTAGGTCCAGCCCTCGAGCCCCTCCATCTCCAAACCGAGGGCGATATCGCGGATCTCGTCACGTCCGACCGCCATGAATTCCTGTGTGGGCCCGTAGTTCCAGCCGTAGGTGGCATCCTCGGTGTAGAACTCGGCCAGCGGCAGCCAGTCGCCGGCGGCCTCACATTCCTTGTTCGCCTGTAGCCATCGGCGCACCATCTCGTCGAGTTCGGCGCGATCGAAATCAGCCATGGTCGTTGTCCTTTCGCGAAAAACGGATTCTCAGTGGTTGTCGCGGTCGATGATCGACAGCGCCTGGGTGGGGCAGTAGCGCACGGCGCTCTCGACTTCCGGTCGCGCATCGGATCCGGGCTCTGGATTGAGGATTTCGACCTTGCCGCGATTCGGAACGGTGAATATCCCGGGGGCTTCGGCCGCACACACGGCATGGCCCTGGCACAGGTCCAGGTCGGCTTCGATCCTCATGACAGACTCCGCTCCGCCGCGGACCGGACCCGCGCTTCGGGTTGGACCTCGGTCAGCTGAATGTGCGCACCGCGCGGAGCCGAGACGACGGCGACGATGGCTGCGGCCAGATTGTCCGCGCGCAGCATGTCGGAATGGCGGGCGAAGCCCCACCTACTCCAGTCCGCGAGGACGGGGCCGATGATCTCGGGGGTGCTATCCATGCCCATGCCGGTCAGAGTCGGGCCGGGCCGCACCAGCGACGCGCGAACTCCGGTGCCCTCCAACTCCATCCACAGCTGGCGCGCCAGCGCTTCCACGCCCGCCTTCGCCGCGGGATAAGCGCCCGAACGCGGGCGTGGCGCCTGGGCGGTCTCGGAGCTGATGATGACGAAGTCACCGCGTTCACGCTCGAGCATGCCGGGAATCACACGGTGGGCCAGCCGCTGCACGCCGACGAGATGGACATCGACCTGGGCCAGGAACTGCTCGGGGGTCAGCTCGTGGATGAGACCGAACACCATATTGCCGGCGCCGGACACCAGGATCTCGGCGGGTCCGAACGTGGCTTCGGCGGCGCTGACGAAGGCATCGACGGAGGCGGTGTCGGTGACATCGAGCGGATGCGCCAGCGCCTCTCCGCCGTTGTCACGGATTTTCGCGGCCAGGGTCTCGCATTGTTCGAGGCGTCGCGCGCCCAGCACGACCGGATGGCCGAGTTCGGCCATGGCTTGTGCGGTGGCCGCACCGATGCCGGAGGACGCCCCGGCGATCAGGACCGGGCGGCGGGCGGGGTGTGGGGCGAAACGTGGCATCAGATTGTCTCCGTGGTGATGGGCAGTGCGGCGAAGCCGCGCACATTTGTCGAGTGCACGCGCACGATTCCGGATTCGTCGAGGGTGAAATTGCCTACGCGCGAAACGAATTCACGCAGGGCGACAATCGCTTCCAGTCGGGCCAGGTGCGCGCCGAGGCAAAAGTGCACTCCCGCACCGAAACTGGCGAGCGCGCCCTTCTCCGGTCGATCGATGCGGAAGGTGTCGCCGTCGGGGAACGCCTCGGAATCCCGATTGGCGGAGCCGATGAGCAGCAGCACCTTCGATCCCGCCGGAATCGTACGGCCGTACATTTCGATATCGGTCGCAGCACTGCGGGCGACGATCTGACTTGAGGTGTCGAACCGCAGGGTCTCCTCGACCCAGTCGGGAACCAGGTCCGGGTCGGCGACGACTTTGGCGAACTCGCCGGGCGTGCGCGCGGCCCAATACAGCGCATTACCAAGCAGTTTGGTGGTGGTCTCGTTTCCCGCGACCACCATCAGGAACATGAATCCGATGATCTCCTCTTCGGTGAGCCGGTCACCGTCGATCTCGGCGTCCAACAGCGCGGAGGTGAGGTCCTCGGTGCGCTCGACTCGCCGCGCGGCGACCAGCTCGCTGTAGTAGGTGAGCAGCCTCATCGACGCCTCGATCGCACCCATCGGTACGTCGAGCACCCCGTCCTCGCGGTGGACGACCAGATCGGCGAGGCGCCGGATCTCGGCGCGGTCCGGAACGGGCACGCCCATCAGTTCCGAGATCACGTCCATGGGCAGTTTGCCCGCGAAATCCTCTATCCAGTCGAATGATCCACGAGCGAGCGCCGGTTCGAGGTGCTCGCGCGCGAGCTCCTGGATGCGGTCTTCCATCTCGGTGACCCGGCGCGGGGTGAAGCCTTTGAACACCAGCCGCCGCATCCGCATGTGCCGAGGATCGTCCATCGCCAGGAACGACATCACGCGATGTGCGTGCGGTCCCCAGGCCGCGGGGTCTAGGGAGACGCCGTTCGCGCTCGACAGGCGCATGCTGTCCCGGAAGGCCGCGATGACGTCCGCGTGCCGTGAGAGCGCCCAGAAGTCCAGCTCCGGGTTGTGATAGAGCGGCGACTGCGTCCGCAGTCGCTCATAGGTCGGGTAGGGGTCGTCATGGAACCGGTAGTCGTACGGATCGAACGTGAACGGCTCCACAGAGGCTGAAGTCATCACGTGCACCTCGAATTCGGTAGTACGTACGTCCGGCCGGAGGTCGAGTGATCGGCCCGACGGGACAAAGAACTGGACATGTGTCTGGACAGTATCACCGACTATGTTCCATCACAACGTCCGACTTCTGGCGAAATTGCCGACAACGAGACGTCCGCCCACTCGCATCACACGCCGCCGCCGGCGAGGGAGATCATCGCGCCGGCCCGCACGAACTTGACCCGAGGGTGTTGCGCCGCTGCGCCTTTGGCGCGTTCGGCAGTGTCGATGGCCACCCAGCCCCTGCGGCATGGCGGGCGGCCGGGGTCGAGGACGAAGGATTGGACGATCCACCGGTCGCCGATCGTTAATCGTCATCCCGGATCTTGACCATACACATCTACCAAGGTGTATGTTCAGGGTTCATGCCGAAGATAGGACCTTCGATGACCGTTCACACCGTCCCATGCACCGCCGGACTGACCGATGATCTGACCCGACGCGCGTTGCGCCTGGTCCTGGACCGCACCACCGATATGGCCGAATCTCCCCTGCGCGTGCCGTTGCACTATTACCGGGATCCGAAGATCACCGAGGTCGAGGAATCACAGATCCTGCGCCGCACCCCGCTAGCGATCTTGCCCAGCGCCCGGATCCCCGAACCCAACGACTACGTCGTGCGCCAGGTACTGAACGATTCGCTGCTGATCACTCGCGACCGCGCCGGAACCGCACACGTCCTGCTGAACTACTGCCGCCACCGCGGCGCGCAACCAGCGTGCGGGTCCGGCAACGCCACCCGCTTCACCTGCCCCTATCACGCCTGGACCTACCGCAACACCGGCGAGCTGGCCGGTATGCCGGGCAAGGAAGGTTTCACCGGGATCGACCGCGCCGACTACGGCCTGGTCGAACTGCCCAGCCAGGAACGCCACGGCTTCATATGGGCGGTGCTGTCGGCCGACGGCGCGATCGACATCGATGACCACCTCGGAGCGATGGGCCCGGAACTAGCACAATTGGACTACGCCTCCTACGGCTATCACGACGACCGCGAATTCGTCTCCGAGGTCAGCTGGAAAGGCGCGCTGGAAGCCTTCGCCGAGAGCTATCACTTTCCGTTCGTCCACGGACAGAGCCTGATCGGACAGAACACCGTCGCCAACACCTCTACGCACGACGGATTCGGCCGACACCACCGGATGGGATTTCCCTTCAACTGGATCACCAACCTCGACACCGACCCCGCCGGTGACTGGAATCCACTGATGAACATGGGCGTCATCTACTGGATCTATCCCAACCTGATCTTGGCCAACAGCCCGGTCGGCGTGGAGGTACTCGACATGCTGCCCGCAGGCGCCCCCACCAGGTGCACCGTCCGACACAGCTGGATGTCCAAGATCCCCGCCACCACCGACGACCAACGCGCCGTCTACGACACCATCTACGACCAGGTCCACGCAGCGGTCCGCGACGAAGACTTCGCCATGCTGCCCCAATGCGGGGAAGGTGTCCGCCAGGGCCAGCACGACCACATGATCATCGGCCGCAACGAAATCGGCGTCCAGCACATGATCAAAACCTTCGCCACCGAACTCGGCATCGCCCTGGACTGATCGAACCCATCGGTCACCGCATCCCGCCCCCTTTTCGAGGATTGCGCGCCCCGACCCGCTCAGCTCGACTCCCCGCTACTTCCGCAGATCTTCAAATACGTCAGCCGTACCCCGCCTTCGCCGCCGAACTGCGCAAAACTGTCGAGACCGCGTGCGCACCAAGCACATTCACCGCGATACTCAAGGGCTACACGTGGGCCGACCCGTCCGCGTGAGCGCAGATCGAATGCGCGGGTGCCGGTGTAGGAGAACACCGGGAGTTGCGGTCATGGACGGCCGGGTGATCACTTTGTCCACCCCGCGGCTGATCACGGCCCACTGAACAGGACTTCGAAAATCACTGAAGGCGACTTCGAAACCTGGCAGTTGGGTGATCACGTAAGCCGTGGGCGTCCTCACTCGAACAAAGATTAGGACAGTTGTATGGATACTATTACAGACGGCATTTCACCTCAGCAGCTGTACACATGTCCACAGGCATACCCGTTGTGATAACGTCGCCGCGACCTGGGGAAAGGCACATAATGAAGATCCGGGACAATATGATCGACCCCCAACTGCGCCCTGCGGGCGTGTGGCTACGACGGCTCCTACCACGCTCCAGTCCGAGCCGTCTACGACGGGGCAGCCTTGCTCTCGGCCACATCATGGATCTCGCCTATCGCAGGACACCACGCGGCTTGCGGGTCGAGGAAGTCTGGATCGACAGGCCGGAGGGCTCCCGGCTGCGGGTTCTGGTCTACAGCCCCACCGCGCCGGTGACCGCGGCGACCGGGCTGCTGTGGCTGCACGGCGGCGGATACGCGCTCGGACGTCCCGAGCAGGACGCACGCTGCTTTCGCCGACTGATCGGCACCGCCGGATGCGTGATTGTCGCGCCCGACTATCGCCTCAGCACTGAACTCCCCTATCCGGCAGCGCTGGACGACGCATACATCGCACTATTGTGGTTGCGCGACAACGCAATTCGACTCGGTATCCGTGACGATCAACTCGCGGTGGCCGGTGAGAGCGCGGGCGGCGGACTGACCGCCGCGCTGACGCTGCTCGCGCGCGACCGCGGCGAGGTCAATATCGCATTCCAGATGCCGATCTATCCCATGCTCGACGATCGAATGAACACCGAATCGGCCACCGACAACGACGCACCGCTGGCGAACAGCGCCTCGCTGCGCGCGGCCTGGCAGTTGTACCTGGGCCGAGGCCGGACCGACGACGACGTGCCCATCTATGCCGCCCCCGCGCGCGCAACCGACCTGCGCGGTCTGCCACCGACATTCACCTACGTCGGCGAGCTGGAACCCTTCCGCGACGAGACCGTCGACTATGTGGAGGGATTGCGTGCCGCGGGCGTGCCCGTGGAATTCGAGATCCATCCGGGCTGCTGGCACGGATTCGACCGCATCGTCCCCACCGCCGAGGTGAGCAGGCGCGCCCTGCGATCACGCGAACGCTGGTTCCGCGACGCCGTGCGCACCCATTTCGCTCCCCAGCCGGAGCCCGAACTCGATCACGCCTGAAACTCGTTGCGGGACAGGGTAACCGCCCCAGCCTCCCTAAGCTCATCGGGCTCGTAACGCGGCCTTCGGCGCCAGCTGCTCACCCGCCCGACAGTGGCCTCACTACGCCGCGACGAGAAGAGCTCCTATAAGGCCGCCACTGACGACCCGTACTGCGGTGAACATCTCCGCCGACGCATCGGTGTCCTCGCCATGCGACGACGATCTCTCACTCCAGGGCCGGTGCCGGCACCTGCCGAGCCACAGAACTGTACTTCACCGGGATCGCCTTCCAATCAAGCTAGTCGCGCACCGCCGCCGATCGCCAGAGATGTTGCGCCGCAACGGGTGCTGCGGTAGTCAGCAGCGGCAGCGCGCCTGCCCGTTTTCCGAACCGATCGGGGTCCGATGCCGCCGACCGGGATGGCCGGTGACCTTATGCGCATGATGACCGACCGTCAGTGCCACACACCTCAGCAGGGGTGTGCATCTGGCACATTTCTGGTTACTGTTCGACTCGGGGACGCGCAACCGCATGCCGGGTTCCCATGACGGGTACTTCTTGCCGTCGTCGGGGGGTCGCTCTGCCCAAGGCGGTCCCCCTTCGGGCGGGAGATCGCTGACCAAGTTACGCGACGGCAAATTAGCCCACTCGAAACTCAGAGCCGGGCTCACGCTCCTGCCCGAAGCGCTGCGCACTCGGCGGACAATGCAGCAAACTCAATTGGTGGCAACGGTCTTGAACGGATACCGGCGGGCAGCAGTGTGTATCGGCGTAGACCGCGTGCAGACGCTGCCCATATTGAAAGCAGCAGCATCAGGAGCGAGCGCCGTCGCCGCATGGGCCCAAGCTCAAGGCTGCGACACCGCGCTACACACCGACAGCGACCGAACTCCGGTCACCCGACGTGCGATCTTCGAATCCATTCGCGATCTGGTAAACACTCAGCAGTACAACCAACTGCTCATCTACTTCGCTGGCCACGGCGTCGTACTTACCGCAGGCACCGAAACCTGGCTGCTCTCAGATGCCGCGAGCGACCCCGCCGAAGCGATCAACATGCTGCTCACCGCCGAATACGCTCGCAGTGCCGGCATCAAGCATGTCGTGCTCATCTCCGACGCGTGCCGCACTAGCGCCCGCCGACCATTCAATCTGACCGGGCTCGGCGTGTTCCCGCTGAACCAGGACACACGAGCCGACGACGCCGACATCGATACATACTTCGCGACCAGCCCCGGCAAAGAAGCATACGAGGTCAAACCAACCACTGACCAACCCGGCTACGGAATCTTCACCCACTGCCTGCTGAACCTCGTCGCCCAGCCACCCCGCGACATCATCGAATACATCGACGCCACAACCTATCCCGCCCTATGCGACACAACCACGCCAAACGTGCCGGTCTTGACCTCCCGCGGGCTCAAACAGCCTCTAATCGACGCCGTGGTCGACCATTCCGCCACGATCCGGATCACCCTCGACCAGCGGCCTCAAATCCGCGCCGAAACGGCCCTACCCCAGTTCTTCGCTACCGTCGACGCCGACCACGGCGGATCAAGCCCTCATCTTTCCGCCAACCACTCCGGCGACGTGACCAGCCACCGCAATCTGTGGCGGAACATGCTGGCGGCTTTCAGAATGCGGCGATCACTACGTGGTTACAAAAACTTCGATGCCGCCCAGGGACGCACCATCGAGGCACGCAGCGCCCAAATGCACGACGACTTCCGCACCGGCGGGGAAATTCTGGATCCCGATCCGCGCCACAACGAAACGGAATCAGTCATCGTCAGTATGTGCGGCACCGGAATCGACTCAATCAGTGCACTCGGGTGGGAACTCGCCGACCGGGGCCGCGACGAGAACTCCAGCTGGATGGAGCTAGTTCCCGCAGCAGAGTGGCATCGCACCCCCGGCAGCGCCATCGTCCAATTCACCGATGGCACGGGTACCGTGCTCGTACTGGCGCCCGGTACCACCATTACCGTTGTCGCCCGCCACGGACGCGTCGATGCGCTCGAATACAGAACCGAGGGTCAATACCGCTATGGCTCGGACCGTACCGCGATGGTGGAGGCCATCCTCGCAGCGCAAGATGGCGACCTGGAAAAAGCAGCCTCGGCGCTGAGATTCGAAAGGCGCGTCAGGGGCGGCTCCACATCAGGTCCAATGCATGCGACCAACTTCATCGTTTCCGACACAATCAGCGCCTATGGCGCGGCCGAGCAACGACTACAGCGACGACTCCGGTTGGGTCAGTATTACGCGGCACGTAGAAGCTTCCTCATATCCTTCGACCTCGCCCTGCTGACCAGCCGGACCTTCCCATCGGAACAGTTTGAAATCCTCGGTGACATCCGACAGCGTTTGGTGCATCCGCTGATGCCGTTGATGACCCGCGGATGGCTGCTCCTAGCCGATGACCCGCCTGTTGCCAGGTTGTACCACCAGGACCTCGCTCGCCACCTGATCCCCGCACTATTCACCACTCTCGAACCTGCCGGAGTCGAGATGGCCGCCGCAATACTCATGGAAGACTTCTGACCATGAAAGTGGTTCTCGTCCATGGCCGTTCACAACAGGGCAAAGACCCCGTCGGACTCCGCACACGGTGGATCAGCGCCCTGAAGGAAGGCTTGACCAACGCAGACATCGACGCAGACCTCACCGACGTCCACTTCGCCTTTTACGGCGACCTGCTCGCCCAACTCGTCGACGAAGTCGAAAACAGCCTGCCCGCAGACATTTCTGCCCGATCCGCCGACGACGGCCCGTCGGACTACGCCACCACCCAACGCGCCATATGGAAAGAACTGACCGAAACCGCCGGCCTCACCGACGACCAGATACACACAGAACTCGGCACCACAATTCCTCGCGACCCACAGAACTGGGGATGGGTCCTGGCCTGCACACGAGCACTCAGCCGCATCCCCGACCTCGACACCAAGCTGATCGATCGATGGGTCCGTGATGTCTCGCTCTACCTGACCAACACCGCCGTTCAGCGCGCCATCAACAAAGTCGTGCTCGCCGAACTCGACGACGCTCCCTTCGTGTTGGTGGCCCACTCCCTCGGAACCGTCTTGTCCTACAACGTACTTCGCTCCGCCGACCGCCACGGTCACTGCCACGGATTGATCACCCTCGGCTCCCCACTCGGCATCTCCGCGATACGTACACGACTGCACACCCCGCTCACGCACCCCCGCGATACCGACCACTGGTTCAACGCCTACGACAAGGCCGACATCGTCGCGCTCCGCCCCCTCGACCAGGACTGGTTCCCGCTCGAACCACCCATCGAGAACTACGAGAAAGTCAGCAACACAACCTCCAACCACCACGGGATCAGCGGATACCTCAACGATCCGTTCGTCGCCGCGACCATCGCCAAGTTCCTTCACGCTTAACCCCCGCTCTGCGCGAACGACCATACGAAATCCTTCTCCTCAGCACGGAATCGGCCGTCCGGCTCTGAAGTCCGCAGGTGAACATCAACCGGTCGGCGCGGTGCGCCACCACACCCAGCGCTCCGGGGCCCGCTCGGCAACCAGATCGATCAACTCCCTCGAGCACGCGGCACGGTTGTGTCGGCGCAGGATCTGCAAGTGATCACCGATTTGGTGTGCCGCAGCGGCCTCGGCATCATCGAGCCGTGTGCCGCACACGCAATCGAATGTCGCTCTGCCGCAGCTGATTCGGTGCTGCGGGTTGTCCCATTCGAGATGACCGAACATCTCGAGGAGTTCCCGAGGCGACCCGGCACGCGCGAAGTTCGCAGCGAGGGACTACTTCGAGGGCAGAGCGTTCTGCAAGCCGCCGACGTCGGTGATCTTCCACTCGGCGTTGCGGTCGATGGTCAGGGAATAGGTAACAGTGGTTTGGGCGCCGTCGGGGGTTTGGGCGCTGGTCGAGCTGACGTTGAGGTAGGCGTTGACCTTGTAGATTCCGCCTGATTCGGAGGTTACTGTCGCCGAGAGCGGGGTTGCTTTGGATGTCCATTGCAGGGGTTGCAAGATCTGTTCGAGTTGGGGTGCGGTGGCGTCGAATTTCGCGGACAGCTGTGCGGTGGTGCCCGATTGCAGGCGGGACAGCCATGCTTTGGTGTCGCGGTAGTCGATCGTCGAGGCTCCCACCGCGTAATTCGAGGCGATCTCGGCGGCGTGGCGGTCGGCGGCTGCTGACGAATCACGTTCGGAGAGTTTGGATTCGGCCGATATGTACATCGCCGCGAAGACAGCCGTCGCGACGAGCAACGCCACCAGGGCCAACGCGGTCAGGATCGTGGACAGGCGAAGCGACACGGTGCGCTCGGCCAAACCGGGGGTGGGCTTTTCGGGATCGATGGCCGCCGTTGTCACTTCGACGTCGTTGTCTGTTTTGGTTGCCATGTGCTGTCCTAACGCGGATTCGATCATTTTGTGCGGTCGTCTATTTGACGGTGATCCGGAAATTGAGGGTGCCGTCCGGCTCGACGCCCTGGAGCGCTTGGCCGATAAGGGTGCTGAGGTCGAGCGCCGGAGTCCGGTTCACCGCGTCGGCAACCACCGGCTGGAGTACCGGGGCCAGTTGAGCGGCGGCGGGGCCGATACGTTCGATAAGCGCGGTGACATTGCGCAGGAAGGGAACCAGACCGTCGCCGGTGAAATACTCTGTGACCGGGCGGCTTTCGGCGAGTGCGGAGCCTGAGGCGACGATCTTGTTCAGGGTGGTGCCGAATGCGCCGAACTCGGGTCCGGCCGCGGCCAGAGATGGTCCCAGCCAGTCGATGTCGCCGCCGAGGGTCTGGATATTGTCGAAGAGTTGACGCACCGATTGCGTGCGGCTGAGCAGCGTGGCGGCCAGCAGCGAGGTCGAGCGCTGCAGGACCTGCATGGTGGGGTCTGTGCCGGCCAGCGCGTGGTCGAAGGTGCCGACCAGGTTGGAGATCACCTTGGGGTCGAATTGCGCGAGCAGTTCGACAAGCTTGGCCGATAGGGCGGAGATGGTCATCGGCGCCCGGATTCGGTCGGCCGGAATCAGCTGACCGTCCTCGATGAACGGTGCGGCATCGCGGATCGGGGAGAACTGCACATACGGTTCACCGAGCGCCGAGAGTTGTTCGATGCGGACGTTGCTGGCCAAGGGAATTCGGTAGCGGCTGTCGATTCGCAATCGCACCAGCACGCCCTTGGCCTGCTTGGTCACCACCTCGGTGCGCCCGACCTGAACCCCCGCCAGCAGCACCGGGGAATTCACGCCCAGGCCGCCGGAGTCGTCCAAGCGCATCTCGGCGGCGATGTAGCTGCGCCGGGGATCGAAGTGGAGCACGCCCACCGCCATATAGGCGACACCGAGTATCAGCACCACGGCGATAGCCGAAAGTGATACCACGCCACGGGTATTCATCGAACTACCCCGATCATCCGCAGCGTATCGACTATGCGACCGGTCTGCTCCTGCGGAGATATCGACGCGGCCGGTTGCGGGCCGACCGTCACCCCCACCACATTGACTTTCGGGCCTTGCGCGACGAACGGAATGATCTTGTTCTGAATGAGATCCACCACCTTGCTCATCGTGGACGGCGAATCCGCGTCGAGCGGATGCGCGCCGAACAGCATCGGCACCACCGCACGCGCAGCGGGGTCCAGCGATTGCAGGGCCGGCGCCACCCACAGCAGACTCGGCGCGACCGGACCGAGCGCCGTCAGTACGAAGATGACACCGATCTGGGCATTGATGGAGTCCACGGTGTGCTGCACGCCGTGGGGGGTCAGCAGCTCGTCGAGCATCGGCAGGTTCTGTCGCAGCCCGGCGTCTCCGGTGGCGGCGAGACCATCGAGCAGCGCGTCCACCGAGTTCAAGTGGTCACCGAGGTCGGTGATATCGAGCCCCAATTTCGCTGCGATACGGGCGGTTTCGTTCGGATCCGGCGGCAGGATCCCGTTCATCTGGGTGACTATGCGCTGGAAGTCGCTCACCGCACCGCTGCCCACGAAGCTGGACAGCCCCGCGAAAATATCCTCGATGGGCGGCGACTCGACCGTCTGGACGAGTGGAATCGTCGCACCCGGCGACATCGTGGAGTCGGGCGCGTCGACGGGCACGCTCAGCGCGATATGCACATCACCCAGCGGTGTCTCCTGTCGCAGTGCGG
Organism: Nocardia sp. SYP-A9097; assembly: GCF_009649815.1. Taxonomy (GTDB): domain Bacteria; phylum Actinomycetota; class Actinomycetes; order Mycobacteriales; family Mycobacteriaceae; genus Nocardia. Next base: position 117,077 of record NZ_WJIC01000017.1, on the reverse strand, counting down.
CCGTCGTGCCCACCGGCAAGCGCACCGACGAGCGAATGGCCACATCGGCCACCACATACCCCCGTCGGCCCGCCGCGGTCGAGGCGGTCGGCACCGGATCGACCAGTCGCAGACCCGCCAACTGGCCCACCCGCACACCGTCGGCGAGCACTTTGGCCCCCGGCGGGAGGTTGAGCACATTGGCGAACTGGATGTGCAGGTCGTAGGTTGGCCCGTCGACGCCGGAGCCGGGCACCGTGATCTCCGAAGGCCGGAAACCACATCCTGTCCCGGTCAGGGCGACCAGTACCACCACCGCGATGCCCAGACACCTGCCCAGCGTTGTGCGGTGCTTCCTCGTCCGAAGTCTCATCGCGCACTCACCGCCGCCAGCAGCGCGGGCAGTACGGGCACCGTGACGGCTCCGTTCGCCGAGGTTCGGCATTCCTGCCCGGTGAGCGCCTGTACGGCAGCGCAGACCTGAGCCGTATCCGGTTGTGTCAGAGCTACTTTCGGCGAGGCGTAGGTGATGTTCAGCTTCCCGGTGGCCGGGTCGATCGCGCTCGCGAATCCCGCCGCGATGGCCGGCGCCAGACCGATGATCTGCGCCACCGAACCGACCCCGGACGCCAGCAGCTGCGGCAGATTCGACACCGAATTCAGCGCGCGCAGCGCCGGCGAGCCGAACATCACTATCACGTCGTTGAGCTCGGGCAGCACCTTGCTCAGCGCGCTCACCAAATCGATGATCGGCGGAAAGGCGATGCGATTGATATCGCTGAAGGCTTGTGGCAGACCGGTCACCGTCTCGCGCACTTGCGACCAGCCCCCACGAGCCCGCTGACTCAATTCCATCGCCGCGTCCAGCAGCGCGCCGATATGGCCGATGGCGGCATCGGGCGCGGCCAGCGCCGTGCCGAGCTGCTGAATGATCGCATTCAGCTGGTCCCCCGAACCGGAGGTGGCGTTGTTCAGGGCGGCGAGCCCGGACCCCATCGAGTCGCGTTGCGCGGGATCATCGACGGAGTTGAGTTGGTCGGAGAGTTGGCCCAAGGCATCGAACGTCTCCGAAAGGCTTTTGGGCGTCACGGATTTGGTGATGCAATCGCTCGGATTCCAGCCCGCGCTCCCCGACGGCTCGGGACCGATCAGCGCCAGCTTCCGATCCGCGACCAGGGTGTCGCTGACGGTGACGGCCCCGACATCGCGGGGCAGCACGCGATCGGCACGCACGGTGAACCACACCCGAGATACGGTGCCGTGCAATCGAATATCGGTCACCTCGCCGACCGGTATGCCCAGCACGGTGACTGAGCTGCCCTGGTAGAGCCCGATGCTGTCGGGCATATCGGCGCAGTAGGTCTTGGTCGCCGGTGCGGGCTTGCCGACCGTCAGCGCGATCGCGCCGGCGAGCACCAGGACGATGATCACCGCCACCGACATCACGGCTCGCGAGCCGAGGATTCCTCGCAACATCAACATCCTCCCCCGGGCACGGGTACACACACGGTCGGCAGGCTGAGGGTCGTCGCGGAGTGGTCGACGGTGATCCCGCCGTTCGCGGGGAGGAGCGGCGACAATTTCTGCTCCAGGGCGCGCAATGATTGCAGGAGTTCGCCGAGCCGGTCCCCCAGTTGCTGCAAGGTCGGTATCGCGTCGGCGAGCGGCTGCGCGCGCTGCTTCAAATTCCGGTCCCAAGCCTGACCCAGGGGCGCGACGTCCCCCAGCACCACCGCCAGATCGTTGAGTGCCTGTGCGACTTGGGTTTTGTTGTTCCGGATGATGTTCTCCATGGTGCCGAGGTTGATCACCAGCTTCGCCAGCACAGCGGAGTTCTCCCGCATGGCCGTCAGGTACTCATCGGCGAAGGACAGCGTGCGCGAGATGTCGGCGTTCTGCCGGTCCAGCATGCCGACCAGGTCCGCGGCCGCGCCCACCGTCGCGCGAATCGACTCCGGGCTCTTGTCCAGCGACGCGGACAGTACGGCCAGGTTCCGCCGCAGCACCGTCCCGTCGATCTCCCGCACCGGCTGCACCGCGTCCTGGAACGCCTGGGTGAGGTTGTAGGGGATCATTACCCGTTCCATCGGAATTACCGCTCTACCAAGAGGTTTGGCGCCTACCGGCTCGGCCGCGAGATAGTAGCCGCCGACGACGGTGAGCATCCGGATATGGAGTACGGTCTGATCGCCGAGGAAGACGCCGTCCTTCGCGGTGAACTCCATGCGCACCCGGTCAGAGAGCAGCGTCAGCGATTTCACCTTCCCCACTGGGATTCCGGCGACGCGCACATCGTCGCCCTCCCGGATCGTGCCGGCCTGCGACAATTCCGCGCGATAGGTCTTTTCGGGGGTCGTCCCGGTCAAGTAGACGACTCCGATGGCCGCGACCAGGACGAGCACCGCGCACAATCCTCCAATGCCCCAGCGCAGATCGCTGTGCCGGAGGGCCGCGTCGGACCGTCCCCGCGAAACAGGTAGCCGCGCAAGGCGTTTCACGAGTTGCATAGGACGATCCTCTGTCCGGCGATCAGGATGCCGATGGGGTCGGGGGCCGATGCCGCGCCGTGCGAGCAGGTCGGCGGCGCATCCGGACCGGTTCCGGGCAGCGCGGCGGCGATCGACTGGATCAGCCCGGGCATCCGCTCGAAGACCGCGACCGCGTCGTAGGGGTCGGGAAAAGCCTGCTTGAGCAGTGCGTCGAAATCGCGGTCCTGCTGACCGGTGAGCCCGAAGGTGGTCAGCAGACTTCGCAACGGCTGCAACACCGGCGGGATCTGATTGGAGAAGTCGACCAGTCCGGGCAACTTGTCGGTGATGACAACGAACAGATCGGTAAGGGAGCCAAGGAGTTTCATCGCGTCCCCCGAAGCGCCGCCGATGTGATCGGAGACCTGGGCGATGTTGGTGACCAGGGTCGAGAGCACCGCCTGGCGGTCCGAGGCATAACGACTCAGCTTCTCGATCGCGCCTAGCGCGGGACCCAAACCGGTGCCATCACCCTCGACGAGGGCGAGCAGACTCGTGGTGAACTGGTTCAGATCGGCGGGTGAGAGTTCGCGCAACACCGGTTGCAGGCCGTTGAACAGCGCCGTGATGTCGAAGGCCGACACCGTCTGGTCGACACCGAAAGCCGTTCCCGCACGACGTTTTTCGCCGGGTTGATCCGGCTGCACGATTTCCAGATATCGGAAGCCGGTGAGATTCTGGTAGCGGACCGCGATCTTGGTGTTGGCGAACAACGGACGATCGGACGCAACGGTGAATCGCACTCGCGCGAGTGCGCCGTCCAGATCAACGCCCTGCACCTTGCCGACCTGAACGCCGTAGAGCCGCACGTCATCGCCCGGCCGCAGACCGTTCGCATCGGTGAACATGCCGGTGTAGCCGTCGGTGTGGCCGCTCACCGGCCGTTCGATGAGTTCGAAGACCCCGGCCAGCACGACCAGCATCGTCAGGGCCGCGAGTGCCACCCGAACCAGCAGGGAACGAGTCTTCATCGGCCGCCTCCACCGACCAGCGCAGCCAGCGGCGTCGCCAGACCGGGTACGAGATCGAGTTCGGCGCGCGCGGTGAGCACCGGTCCGTTCGGAGAGTCATGGAAGGCGAGGCCGAGCCGATCCACCAGCTCACTCAGCTGGGCAGCGGAGCCTTGCGGATCGCTGACCGAGCCGGTGATCCGGTCGAGCATCATCGTCATAATGGGAAGCAGCCCAGAGAAATACGGCTGTGCGGTGCCGAACAGCTGGGTGACCACCGGCAGCAGTCCGTTCTGGATGTTGGACCACAAATAGCCGAACTTGGCGATATGTTCCTCGTCCCGCAGATAGGAATTGTTGTAGCTGGCATCGAGCACGGTCAGGCCACCGGCGAGCATGGGCGGGGTCCCGGACAGGGCCGCGCCGTAGCGACCGAACAGCACCGAAGGCGGCATCTGCGCGGTCTCGGTGTACGACCGCACCGTCGTGCCGATCGCCTGCAGGAGCGGAGTGAACGCGCCCAGGTCCCGGGAGAAGGTATGTAGCAACCCGGTGAGCTGTGGGGTCAGCACCTGTTGGGTGAGATCGCCGGTGGAGTTCAGCAGTGCGGACAGGGTCGCGTCGCGAACACGATCGCGACCGGTGAGGTCCACCTTCGAGCCATCGGCCAGCAGCACGCCACCGGTATCCGGATGCAGTTCGAGCGCACTGATACCGAAGAGATTCCCCGGCACGTAGGCGACGGACAACGCGTTGGTCAACCCGAAGAGCTGGGAGCGGAACAGGCTCAGCGCCACCTGTTTACGGCCCTGTCCGGCGAAGTCGATGGCGTTGACCGAGCCGACCCGAACACCGTCGAGTCGGACATCTGTTCCTGGTCCGATCCCCTCACCGACGTAGCCGACGATCAGAACCACATCGATTTCGTCCGCCGACGTGGAATCGGGCGTCAACTGCCAGGCGGCCACGCCGAACAGCATGAGCACGACCGTGACCACACCCAATACTCGCGCTTTGCGCGGTCCGACTTCCGAACCCGGCAGTGCATATACGGGCATATCCTCACCCCGTGAACGCGATGGGAGATTGAAATCCCCACAGCAGAATTGTCGCGACCATATCAAGCGCGATGATTGCCACCAGGCTGGCGCGAATAGCGCGGCCCGATCCGATTCCGACGCCCTCAGGGCCACCCGTCGCGAAGAATCCCTGATAGCAGTGGATCAGTACGACGGCTATGGCGAACACCACCACCTTGATGATCGCGGCGAAGATATCCCACGGCACGATGAATTGATCGAAATAATGGTTGTAGGTACCCGAAGGGGTGCCATGCACAACGGTCACGATTACCTCGCAGGAAAAGTAGCTGAGAATCAGTGCGACCACGAAAGCCGGTGCCACCGAGATAATTCCGCCGATCACGCGAGTGGTCACGACGAACGGCACGGATCGGATTCCGAGCGATTCGAGGGCATCGATCTCCTCCGATATGCGCATAGATCCGATCTCCGCGGTCATCCGGCACCCGGCCTGCGCTGCGAAGCCGACCCCCGCCGCGATCGGCGCCATCTCCCGGGTCACGCCGAAGGCCGAGATGAGTCCACTGAGCTGCCCCAGTGACAGCAGGTTCAGCGCGCTGAAGGCCTCGATGCCGATCGAGGCCCCCATGGCCGCGCCCATCAGCATCATCAGCGGCACCACGCCACCGCCGATGATCACCGAACCACGGCCCCAGGTCATATCCGTTATGACGGTGATGGTTTGGCGGCGGTAGTGCACCAGGGTGTACGGCACCGAGGAGATCACCTGCCAGCAGAACCCGATCACGAATCCGATGGAGTCCACCGGCCGCATCGGATGTACGTGCCGCGGTAGCCGATTCACCCAGCGCAGACCGGCGGGACGGTACGGTGTGGCCGCCATCAGGCGATCCTGACCGGCAGGAACATGGTCACCACCTGCGTAATCGCGGTATTGAGCACCACCACCGCGGCCACCGACATCACCACCGCCGCATTGACACCGTCGGCGACACCGCGCGGACCGCCCTTGGCCTCCAGCCCACGCTGACAGGCGATGACCACAACCAGGAAGCCGAACAGCGTCGCCTTGATCAGCGAGACCCACACGTCGATCGGGGTCGTGAAGGAACCGAAGGACTCCCAGTAACTGCCCGGAGTGACATTCAAGACCGTCACCGAGACCGCGAAGCCCGCGGTGACACCGACGAAGATGATCAGAATATTGAGCAGCGGGGCGATCAGCATCATCGCGGCGATGCGCGGCACCACCAGGCGCTGGATCGGATCCACGCCCATCACCCGCATGGCGTCGACCTCCTCGCGGACGGTGCGCGCACCGAGGTCGGCGGCGATCGCGGCCGCTCCGGCGCCACCGAGCAGCATGGCCGTCGCCATGGGCGCGCCCTGTTTGATGACGCCGAGCCCGCCCGCCGCGCCGATCATCGAATCGGCCCCGAGCTGGGAGACGATATTGCCGACTTGTGCGGAGACGATGACACCGAATGGAATGGCCATCAGGATGCTGGGTATCGCGGTGACCCGAATCAGAAACCATGCCTGGGCGAGGGTTTCGTGCACCTGAAACCGCAGCCGGAATGCGTCCACCGCTCCAATTCGAGTCGCACTCGCTCCGATTCGCAGTGCACGGCCGAAAGTCGCCACGCTGGAAAGTACTGTTTCGGTGAAATTCCGGCGCAACACCTCCGCCGCTTTCGCCTGTTCCGTTGGTGGATCGAACAATTCCGTGCTGGACATCGAACTCCCTGCCGAACCGGGGCGCCGCTATTGATTCGGGAAAGAGTTCCACTCGGTCCCACCGGCTCCCCATGCCTTGGCGAGACGCTACCATATGACCTGGACCACATACCAGACATCAGTCCAGAATTTCGAACAGATTGATGTCAGGCATGTGTCCATAGGAGTCGGTACCCATCGGCCGACTGCTTCCGGTGCGCTCAGCGGCCGTCGAGCATGGTTGCGAGGGCGGTGACCGACCATGGTTCGGCCTGTAGATGATCGCGATATCCGAGCACCTCGGGTGCCGGGCGGGGGAATCGGCCGACAAAACCACCCGCCGCGATGAAGACCTCCCCGGTGATCGACGCCGAGATATCGGCGGCGAGATATAGGTACAGCGCGGCCGCGTACTCCGGCGGCGGAGCGTCGAGGGATCCACGCATGGTCACTTCATCGAGCAGGCCGCGCTCGTGCAGCCGCTGAATGTGCGCTTCATAGTCCGGCCCGGTCGACAAGCGGGTCTTGGCACCGGGGCAGACCGTGTTCACACGCACCCTGTGCTCCTTCAGCTCGGCTGCCATGGCCAGACTCAGGCTGGTCACAGCACCTTTTCCCGCCGGGTATCCGGTTCCGCCGTAGTCGCCAAGGTAGGCGAAGGATCCGGTATTGATGATCGACCCGCCCTTCCCTGCCGCCATCAGCGGCGCGGCTACGCGACAGGTGTTGAATACGGTCGTCAGGTGCGAATCCAACAGCGCCTGCCATTCGGCCGGGCTCACTTCGAGGATCGAGGACCGAGGCGGCTCGGCGATCCCGGCGCAGTTGACGAGAATATCGATCCCGCCGAAGGCATCGACGCACGCCGAGACCAATCCCTGGGCGGTGTCCATATCGGCCGCCGATCCGGCGAAACCGACCGCTTCACCACCCAGCTCCCGGATGCGCTCGACCGTGCGCGCGACCGCCTGCCCACTACGGGAATTGACCACGACACCGGCGCCGTGGCGGCTCAGCAATTCGGCCACCGCCGCACCGATGCCACTGCCACCTCCGACAACCACCGCCGCCCGACCGCTGAGGAGTTGCTTTTCGATCATGTGGCTCCTTCGAAGTGGCGCAACATCTTTCGGCCGATCAGGATCGAGATTGCGCTTTCTGCTGAGCAAGCACCGTGCCCACCACGCCGTCCAAGCGGGTGCCGGCAGGCCATCCCACGTAGTGGCACAGGAACAGCGCGATCTCCCGCAACTGTTCGGGAGCGAGTTCCTCGTTGCGCAGCGCGGCCCCGACCTGGATCTCGGCGGTATCGAACAGCCCTTGGGCAGTCAGGGCGCCGAGCAATAGGAGGCGACGATCGCGCACGGTGAGCCCCGGCCGGGACCAGATGTCGGCGAAGAGATGATCGGCAGTCACCGCGAAATGGTCGCCGGGTCCGTCACGGAATTCCCAACCGTAGACCTCGCTCATTTTCGCCAGGCCGCGCGTGCGGGTTTCGGCGGGAGAATCGGTGTGTGCGGGGATGGTCATGATGCCCTGTCCTCTTGATCGACGGCGGGTACGACGCCGAGCCCGCGGCCGAGGCCGTCCAGCCCGAGCGACGCCAGTGGAAGGGGGACGCCCAGGCGGTCGCCGAGCTCGACAGCCAGCGTCAGATCCTTCTCCCCGAGAGTGCGGACGTGGCTGAAGATGGAGAACCAGAAGTCCTCGGGATCTATCGCGGCCGTGTTGTCCCGCAACATGATCGCGCCGGGACCACCGGTCACCGCGTCGGAGTGGCGGACGACCTTGCCCAGTGCGGCGATATCGAGCCCGGCCGCCTCGGCCAGGCGTTGGGCTTCGGTTGCGGCCGTGAAGGATACGAAATGCAGCAGGTTGCGGGCGAGCTTCATGCGGGTGCCCGCACCCACCGGACCGGCGTGCACGATCAGATTGGCGAAGCTGCTGAACGGCTGCCGAATCCGGTCCACCGCGTCGGCGGTGCCGCCGACCATCACCGCCAGGGTTCCGGCTTTCGCCGCGCCTGCCCCACCGCTGACCGGCGCGTCGACGAACTCGACCGCCTGCTCGGCACAGACCACGGCGAGCTGCTCGGCGGTCCGATCACTGATGGTGGAGTGCACGGCGATCACGGTCCCCGGGCGGGCCGTGCGAAGGATTCCTCGCCGACCGATCACGACCTCACGGACCTGGGCATCGTCGACCACGGTCACACCGATCACATCGGCCTTGGCACCCAGCTCCGCGGCATCGCCCACACCTGTGGCTCCGGCCTCGACGAACGGCAGGATGGCCTCCGGTCGCACATCGCAGACCGTCAGTCCACCAGGCCATTCCAGCAGTCGCCGGGCCATCGGCTTACCCATATTGCCCAGACCGATGAACCCGACGGCGAGTCGATCGGCGGCATGCTCGGCGGTGCTCATGACCGGATGATCTGTCCGCCATCGACATTGAGGATCTGGCCGGTGACCCAGGCCGCCTCGTCGGAGAGCAGATACAGGCAGGCGCCGACCAGATCGTCGGGGGTGCCCATGCGCTTGATCGGGATGCGGGACACCATCTCCTTGACCAGATTGCCAGGGGTCACGGTCTGCGTGGCCTCGGTATCGATCGGGCCGGGCGCGACAGCATTGACGCGGATCTTGCAGCCACCCAGCTCATTCGCCAATTGCTGTGTGAGACCGTTGATTCCAACCTTGGCGAGGCCATAGAAGCCGGAGTACAGCCAGGCAGCGGTGGAGGACTGGTTGACGATGGAGCCGCCGCCGTTGGCGTTCATGTTCTCCCAGACGGCGCGGGTCATGTTCAACGCCCCGTCGAGGTTTACGCCCATGAACTTCTTGTAGTAATCCCAGGGCACCGTGACCAGTAGGTCGAGTTTCATATCGCCGTAGATGGCGGCGTTGTTCACGAGATGGTTGATCGCCCCGAACTCGGCGATGGTGAATTCGGCCAGTGTCTTGGCGGACTCGGGATCGGCGACATCGACGCGGTGATAGACGGCGGTGCCGCCGTCGGCGACGATCTCCTTGGCGACCTGCTCCCCGCGCTCAGCGTTGAGGTCGGCCACGACCACCTTCGCACCCTCTGCCGCAAGAGCTTTGGCGTAGACGGCGCCGATGCCCTGCGCGGCGCCGGTGACGATCGCGGATCGTCCGATGAAACGTGCCATGGTTGCACTCCTAGTCATGGGTGTAGGTGTTCGAAAGATCAAGCGGGCGTGGCGATCAGCTTGGTTTCGAGGTACTCCTCGAAACCGGCGACACCCATTTCGCGCCCGATGCCGGACTGTTTGTAACCACCGAACGGCGCGTCGGCGTGATACCAGAGACCACCGTTCACACTCAGGGTGCCGGTGCGAATACCGTTGACCACACGGTCGATTCGCTCGGGGTCGGTACCCCAGACCGAGCCTGACAACCCGTACGGAGAGTCATTGGCAAGCCGAATGGCGTCGGCGTCACCGTCGTGCGGGATGACCACCAGCACCGGGCCGAAGATCTCCTCCCGCGCGACGGTGGCGTTGTTGTCGAGATCGGCGATGACGGTGGGTTCAATGAAGAAACCGCGCGACCGATCCTCGGGACGGCCACCGCCGGTCACGATCCGCCCACCCTCGGCGCGGGCGATTTCGAGATAGCGTTCGACGCGGTCGCGCTGGGCGGCGGAAATCAGTGGGCCGCAAATGGTTCCGGGATTGTTCGGATCGCCGGGCCGCATTCCGGCCATGGTCTTGGCGGCGGCCGCGACGGCATCGGCGTATGCCGCACGCGGTACCAGCAACCGGGTGGTGAGCGCACAGCCCTGCCCGGCGTGCACTGCCACGGAGAACGCGGTGTAGCTCACCGCGGTCGCGATATCGGCGTCATCGAGGACGACGGCGGCGGATTTGCCGCCCAGTTCCAGAAAGGTGCGCTTGAGGTTCACCGCGCCGCCGGTCATCACCGCGCGGCCCGTGCGGGTGGAGCCGGTGAACGAAATCATGTCCACGCGTGGGTCTTCCACCAATTGCGCACCGATGCCGTGACTGTCGGAGGTCACGATATTCACCACTCCGGCGGGGATGTCGGTGTGTTCGGCGATGAGCGCGCCCAGCACCGCCGCGCACCACGGGGTATCGGGTGCGGGCTTGAGCACCACCGTGTTGCCTGCGGCCAGCGCCGGGCCGAGCTTGGCGAGATTGATCTGATGCGGGAAGTTCCACGGCGTGATCGCGCCGACGACACCGACCGCTTCGCGCCGGATCTGCCGTCGACTGTTGATACCCATCTGCTCGGCGGTCCCGAGATCGGTTGCCCAGCTGTAGTTCTCGCTCAGATCGGCAGCGAAGGACAGGTCGCCGACCGGCCCCTCCAGTTGCGGGCCGCTGGTGAGCATGACCGGCGCACCGGCCTCGGCGATGGTGATCGTGCGCAATTCTTCGATATGCGCACGCAGTGCGTCACGCAGCTGGCGAACACAATGGGCGCGGAAGGCGTGATCGCGAGACCAGTCGGTGCTATCGAAGGCGGTGCGCGCTGCCGCGATCGCGGCGTCCATATCGGCGGCGGAGGCATTGGCCGCGTGGCCGAGTATCTCCTCGGTGGCGGGATCGACCGTCGCGAAGACACCCGACCCACCGGGGAGCAGTTTGCCCCCGATCAGCAGTGGGGTGCCTTCGGCAGGGACCAGGTCATTCATCATACGACTCCCGAAACATGTCTGGACAGCTGTTCGGAATATAGTTCGGAAGGCTGATCGGGCGCAAGCGTCAATTGCGGTGCACGCCAGCGGGAATCCGCGCGGCGAAGCACTCGGCGACGGCACCATCGCCGACACCGAGGCTTGTCGCGGACTATTTCTCGTAGTACCGTCCGGACACATGTCCATCATCTGTCCGGACAGAGATCCCGGGAAGGATTTCCAATGACATTGGTCAAGCCGCAGCGTGTTTCCGGAGGCGGGGGCGAGCACGGGCACCTGGAGGAGTTCCGTACCGATCCCATCGCGTTGATGCGCCGCGTCCGCGCCGAATGCGGCGATGTCGGCTCCTTCGAACTCGCCGGCCGCGATGTCATCCTGCTGTCCGGGGCCGAGGCCAACGAGTTCTTCTTCCGCGCCGGCGATGACGAACTCGACCAGGGCGCGGCCTACCCGTTCATGAAGCCGATCTTCGGCGACGGCGTCGTCTTCGACGCTCCGCCCGAACGCCGCAAGGAGATGTTGCACAACCAGGCGCTGCGAGCCGAGCATATGCGCGGGCACGCCGGCACCATCGCCACCGAAGTCGAGCAGATGCTCGCGCGCTGGGGTGACGAGGGCGAGATCGATCTGCTCGAATTCTTCGCCGAACTGACCATCTACACCTCCTCGTCCTGCCTGATCGGGGTGAAATTCCGCAATCAGCTCGACGAGCGTTTCGCTCATCTGTATCACGAGCTCGAGCAGGGCACCGACGCGCTCGCCTACGTCGACCCCTACGCACCGATCGACAGTTTCCGCCGGCGCGACGAGGCGCGTGTGCAGTTGGTCGAACTGGTGCAGGGGATCATGGATCAGCGCGAAGCCAATCCGCCTGTGGGCAAACAGGATCGGGATATGCTCGACGTACTGATCTCGGTGAAGGACGAGCAGGGGGTGTCCAGGTTCTCGGCCAGTGAGATCACCGGCATCTTCATCTCGATGATGTTCGCCGGGCACCACACCACTTCGGGCACCGCGGCGTGGACGATTATCGAATTGCTGCGGCACCCTGAACTGCTGACCGAGGTGGTCACTGAACTCGACGAGCTGTTCGCGGACGGCTCCGAGGTGAGTCACAATGCGCTGCGCCAAATTCCGACGCTGGAGGCCACGCTCAAGGAGACACTGCGCCTGCACCCGCCGCTGATCATTCTCATGCGCATCGCCCGCGACGAATTCGAGGTGTGCGGACACCGGATCGCGCCCGGCGACATGGTCGCCGCGACTCCCGCGGTGTCCAACCGGATTCCGGAGGATTTCCCCGAACCCGACGCCTTCGAACCCGGCCGCTACCTCGATCCACGGCAGGAGGATCTGATCAACCGATGGACGTGGATTCCGTTCGGCGCTGGCCGGCACCGCTGTGTCGGAGCGGCTTTCGCACTCATGCAGTTGAAGGCCATCTTCTCGATCCTGCTGCGGGACTGGGAATTCGAGTTGGCGCAGCCGTCGGACAGTTACCACAACGACCACTCCAAGATGGTGGTGCAGCTCGCTCAGCCCTGCCGCGTCCGCTACCGCCGCCGTCAGCGGTGACTCCGACCGGAGTCCCTGGTCCACAACGTTGTTGACCCAACAGGAGGAAGCTGTGCCAGCTCCAACCCTTCCCACCGGATTCGATTTCACCGATCCGACCCTGTGGGAAACCCGCAATCCCACAACGGAATTCGCGGAACTGCGCCGTACCGCACCGGTGTGGTGGAACGCGCAATCGGATGAGACCTCCGGCGGCTTCTGCGACGGCGGCTACTGGGCGATCACCAAACACGAGGACATCAAAGAGATCTCGCGCAAGCCGGACCTGTTTTCCTCGCAACGCAAAGGTTCGATCATCCGTCTGCCCGGCGAGGTCACCATGGAGCAAATCGAACTGACCGGTGCGCTGTTGGTGAATATGGATCCACCCAAGCACACCAAGATCCGGCGCATCATCTCCAAGGGTTTCAGTCCACGCGCGGTCGAGGGACTGCGTGCGGCGCTGGCCGAGCGGGCCGAGCGGATCGTGCACGCGGCCAAGCGAGACGGTGGCGGTGACTTCGTCGAGCAGGTCGCGTCGGAGTTGCCGCTCCAGGCCATTGCCGAATTACTCGGTGTGCCGCAACAGGATCGGGGCAAACTGTTCCGCTGGTCCAATGCGATGCTCAACTACGATGATCCCGAATTCGGCGACACCAGCACCACCGACTCCTCCACCGCCGCCTCGGTCGAAATCCTCGGCTACGCCTGGAATATGGCCGAGGAACGGCGCGCCGCGCCCGGCCACGATATCGTCACCCAGCTCGTCAACGCCGACCTGGACGGCGAGGCGCTGGGTTCCGACGAATTCGGATTCTTCGTCATCCTGCTCGCCGTCGCCGGCAACGAGACCACCCGCAATGCGATCACACACGGAATGAAAGCCTTCATCGACCACCCGGATCAATGGGAGCTGTACAAAGAGCAGCGGTCACGAACCGCACCGGACGAGATCGTCCGCTGGGCCACCCCGGTGGCCGCCTTCCAGCGCACCGCCACCGCGGACACCGAACTCGGCGGACAACTCATCCGCGCGGGCCAGCGCGTCGGATTGTTCTACAGCTCAGCCAATTTCGACGAGGACGCCTTCACCGATCCGTTCACCTTCGACATCCAGCGCGATCCCAATCCGCACCTGGCTTTCGGCGGCACCGGCGCGCACTTCTGCGTCGGCGCGAATCTGGCGCGCCTGGAAATCGACCTCATGTTCAACGCGATCGCCGACGCCATGCCCAACCTGACCCAGATCGCCGAACCCGAACGGCTGCGCAATGGTTGGATCAACGGCATCAAGCACTGGCAGGTGCGTTATGCCTAGGGAGAAGGTAGGCAAGACCCGCCTCAACTGCCCGTGCGGTGAATACATTCGCGGCTTCGACGAAGCCGACCTCATCGCCAAGACACAAGCGCACCTGGCCGAGAACCATCCCGGGCACGACTACTCCCCCGACGAGATCCTCTTCATCGCGTACTGAAAGCAGGATCCATGTCCGAACCCACCCCTGCCGGAGTCGAAGCCACCCGTCGCCGTCTGACCGAGAAGCAAGCCGATACCGTCGACCGCCTGACTGCTTCGGCGGTTGCGGTGCTGTCGCGGGAAGGCTACTCCGGCACGACAATTCGACTCGTGGCCGCCACGGCAGGAGTGGGCACGGCCACCGCATACACCTACTTCTCGTCCAAGGAACATCTGATCTCCGAGGTCTTCTGGCGACGGCTCACCGCCTCTGCTCCGGTGCGGATCGACGGGGCGGGTCCGACCGACCGGGTCGTCGTGGTGCTCCGGCAGATCGCGCTGCTGGTGGCGGACGAGCCCGCCCTGGCCGGCGCGATCAGCAATGCCCTGCTCGGCGACGATCCCGATGTGAAGCATCTGCGCGTTCGGATCGGATCGGAGATCCGCCGCCGTCTCGCTGAGGCGCTGGGCTCCAATGACCGCGAACGCCTCGACATGCTCGAGTTGCTGTACTACGGCGCCATGCTGCGCAGCGGCATGGGCTATCTGTCCTATGCCGAAGGCGCCGATCTCCTGGAGATGTGCGTAAAGCGAATGTTGGCCTGACCTTTCGAAGAAATGAGCACAAGAATGCCCCAACACGTGCAGGGCGTGATCGCCCGGGCGAAGGGTGCACCGGTAGAGGTGACCACCATCGTGATTCCCGACCCCGGACCGGGTGAAGTGGTCGTCGACATCGCCGCATGCGGCGTGTGCCATACCGACCTCACTTACCGGGAAGGCGGAATCAACGATGACTTCCCGTTCCTACTCGGCCACGAAGCGGCAGGGATCGTCGAAAGTATCGGCGCCGGAGTGGATTCCGTCGCACCAGGCGATTTCGTGATCCTGAACTGGCGTGCGGTCTGCGGCAACTGCCGAGCCTGCAAACGGGGCCGGCCGCAACACTGTTTCGACACCTTCAACGCGACACAGAAGATGACACTCGAGGACGGCACCGAACTGACATCGGCCTTGGGCATCGGCGCCTTCGCCGATAAGACACTCGTGCACGCCGGTCAGTGCACCAAAGTCGACCCCGCGGTCGACCCGGCCGTCGCCGGACTGCTCGGCTGCGGAGTGATGGCCGGGCTGGGTGCGGCGATCAACACCGGAAACATCGGCCGCGACGACTCCGTGGCGGTCATCGGCTGCGGTGGTGTCGGCGACGCGGCGATCGCCGGCGCTCGCCTGGTCGGAGCGCACACCATCATCGCCATCGATCGCGATGAGCGGAAACTGGGCTGGGCCCGCGAACTGGGCGCGACCCACACCGTCGACGCGACCACCACCGATCCTGTTGCACGCGTTCAGGAAATCACGGGCGGGTTCGGCGCCGACGTCGTCATCGACGCCGTCGGCCGACCCGAAACCTGGAAGCAGGCGTTCTACGCCCGAGATCTCGCCGGCACCGTGGTACTGGTCGGCGTGCCCACCCCCGATATGACCTTGGAGATGCCGCTGATCGACTTCTTCTCCCGCGGCGGAGCTCTCAAATCGTCCTGGTACGGCGACTGCCTGCCCGAACGCGATTTCCCCACCCTCATCAACCTGCACCTGCAGGGACGGCTACCACTGGAGAAGTTCGTCACCGAGCGAATCGGCCTCGCCGACGTCGAAAAGGCTTTCCACACCATGCATTCCGGCGAAGTGCTGCGTTCAGTGGTGCTGCTCTGAGTGCACAACGTTCCACCAGCACACATCTGGCGGCCATGCACGCGCCGACTGCCCTGCACGCAAACAAACTCCTGCGACGCCTACTGTCCTGAGGTCCCGCCACGCACGTACGGCGTGGGCGTCCCGGGCTTCATTGCCGTTCCCCTGATGGTTGCGAGGCTCGGGCCTGCGGGAATCGACTCCAACTGCCGCGCAGCCCAGCAGGCAAGCCGCAACCCCGGGCGGAGCAAGGTCGAACCGGACCGCATGAACCACGTTGCCAGCGGCGAGATTCGCGGATCCGACGCCGCGCGCGGCGATCCGTATTGACCGCGGCGGCGCCCATCCTCCAGTTGCCAGTCGACTATGTCGTCGATCTCCTCGGAGGTGAGAGGCTCGAGCGAGAATCCCATTCAAGCCCTGTCTGGTTCCGGGTTGCCGAGGCGGCCAGCTATGACCCGCCACGGGTCTGCGAACGGAGTCGAGTCACCACGATAAGGCGACAGACGCTGAAAATACATACGCATCAGCGGCGACACCGCTACCGCCAAATACCGCAATAGCCTTGCCCTGGTGCGGATTTCATCGAGCATGGACGGAAACGAATGGTGCTGAAAACCCAATACCCGCTCGGAGCGGCTCGTATCCATCCAGTCCGTCACGAACCAGTTCTCCCCGCTCTGCGGATCACCGGGCTTGCCCACCGGGACTGCGTTCACGAGCCCTGCGGCAGCGGCGACAGATTTTCCGAGGTCGGATTGCCGAAGCCGGTGCGACGCATCCCCACCGATGAGGAAGACCTCGCGGGCGGAGGGTGTGGACACCGCCGTAGTGAACGCCTCGGCCACATCACGAACATCGACGGTGTGAATCCTGCCATCGGCCGGCAGCGCTGCCTCGAAACAGAGTGTGTCCTTGTCGATGTCGAGTTTCAGCTCATTCGTCAGTACTCCGCCCAGGCGAAGAATGACCCATTCCAGCCCCGACTCACGAACCAGCGCTTCGGCCTCCAACTTGTGGGCACCGTATAGATCCGTCGGGCCGAGCGGTGTTTCGGGCCTGAGCAGGCTCTCGGTGCGATGTGGATTGCGGGGCCCGTACACGGCGACACTCGAGGCGAGGACGAACCGCGGGGGCGTGGACAAACTCGCGGCGGAATTCAGCAGCGTCGCAGTGGCATCGACATTGACCGCACGCGCGAGTCGAGGCCGCCGGTAAGCCGCAGGCGGGATGATCGCGGCCAGATGGATGATCGCTCCGGGACGAACTTCCTTCACCAGGCTCTCGACTTGGTCGGTCACCGTCAGGTCGGCCCACCGCACTTCGACCTGCTCGTTTACCAACGCGGCAGCAGCGCGGCGATTCCCCGGCAGATTCAGATCCGTTGCTACGACACGGAACCCGCGGGCCACGAGCGCGTGCGTGACCGCCGATCCGACGAGCCCGAATGCCCCCGTTACCAGAACTCGGCCGGGCGTCCCTGCGTAAGTCATGACGCGAGAATGAACTCGGCGGCCTTCTCGCCGATCATGTAGGACGGAGCGTTGGTGTTGCCGCCGGTGATGCTGGGCATGATCGAGGCATCGGCCACCCGCAGCCCCTCGATGCCACGCACCCGCAATTGCGGATCGACCACCGCACGCTCGTCCACGCCCATACGGCAGGTACCCACCGGGTGGTAGACCGAGTGGACCCGATTGGGCAGCTCACGACGCAGCGCGGACTCGTCTCGAAAGTCGGGGCCGGGGGTCAATTCCTCGGTGATATCGGGAGCGATCGACCGGTTGGCCATGATCTCGCGAATGATCCGGATGCTCTCGATCAGGAATTCGGTGTCCGCGGGATCGGTCAGGTAACCGGGGTCGATCAACGGCGAAGCTAGCGGATCGATCGAAGCCAGCCGCAGCTCGCCACGACTCCGGGGATAGATCAGCGTCGGGAAGATCGTCAGTGCCGCGCGCCGGTCCACGGTGTACAGCTTGTCCAGGTCCTGGTTGGGCGACGGATAACCCCACGGCAGGACATGGATCTGTAGGTCCGGAATATCCTCGGCGAACGACGTTTTCGCGAAACCGACCAGCTCGAACAAGGTCCGGCCGAACCAGGTGCTACCAGGCTTGGCGAGCTCGCGCACCATCGCCGCGGCCATATGCGAAGGAATCGAACGATGGCGCGCCTGCGCGGTGACGAAGGTCAGCGGCACGAACAGGTGATCATGCAGATTCTGCCCGACCGGCAGGTCCGCATGCACCGGCAGCCCGAGCTCGCGCAGGTGTGTGGCCGGGCCGATGCCCGAGAGCATCAGTAGTTGCGGAGATGCCATCACGCCGGCGGAGACCACGACTTCCTTTGCCGCACGGATGATCCGCCGCTCACCCCGCGCGATCACTTCCACGCCGGTGGCCCGGCCGTGCTCGATCACCACCCGCGTGACATGAGTTCCGGTGCGCACGAACAGGTTCGGACTGGGGCGGTCGGTGAGGTAGCCCCGCGCGGAGCTGTAGCGCAGACCGCCGCGCACGCTCTGCTGGAAAACGCCTACGCCCTCCTGTGATTCGCCGTTGTAGTCGGCGATCTCGGGAACGCCCAGTGTTTCCGAGGCCGCGCCCAGCCACTGCTGTGCGATGGGCGTGAGGTCACGCTGGCGGGTCACCTCGATCGGACCACCCGCACCCCGTAGATCGCTCGCCCCACCCTCCCAGTTCTCCAGGCGCTTGAACGCGGGCAGCACATCGGCATAGCTCCATCCGCTGCAACCCTCAGCGGCCCAGCGGTCGTAGTTGGCACGGTTGCCACGCACGAACAACATGCCGTTGACCGAGCTCGAGCCGCCCAGCACCTTGCCTCGCGTCATCGGGATCGCACGATCGTTGGCGTGCTTCTGCGGAACCGAGTACTGCTTCCACGTCAACCGCTTCTTCAACCCGGGAACGGTGTGCACCATGGCGATCGAGCCTGGTACCGAGACCAGCCGCGTATTGTCCTTTCGCCCGGCCTCCAACAGGATCACACTGGCACCGGACTCGGCGAGCCGACTGGCCACGATGGCACCGGCGCTGCCGGCACCCACCACCACGTAGTCGGCCTCGACGGGATCTGATTTGCGGATGGAACGAGACATACCCAACTACCTCTGTTGTCGTTCAATACGATTCGGGCGACTGCGGCATCCTCATACCGTGGTGCTCGCATATCGCTGATCGGTGAGTGCGCGCAGGTTGCGCAGGAATCGCCGAAAAGCCAGGTTCATCAGCGGGCGCGCGAGCCGAATGGATATGTTCGTCGGCGCGTTTCCACTCATCGCCAGCGTCCAGGTCAACCTGCATCCACCGGGTGTGGGAACGATGCGGTAGTCCTCGGCGAACGCGGTGATCCCACTGGTCCCGCTCTCGTTGAACCGAAAGGCCAAGTGCGTGTTCGGTTCCCAGGCCAGGAACTCCTCGTTGCCGACCATCCCCGCGCGCATGTGCACCGTGCGGGTCGTGCCGACTCCACGCGGTTCCGGGCTGGTCCAGGTCACCGCGGTGATCACCGACGCCCACCGCGGCCACGCCGAGGCATCGGCCAGGACCTCGAACACCTGCTCGGGAGTGACGTTCAGCTCGACGCTGTTGGCAAAACGGTGCGGCGCTCTCTCCACGAACGTGGTGTCGACCGACTGGCACGGGTGCAGCGTGGACATCGGAGTCCTTCCTGAATTCTTCTCTCGGCAAAGCCCGCACAGCCGTGCGCACCTGCGCGACCATTCGAAATGGACAGCTGTCCGGACAGTACTACTAACATATGGACAGAACAAGGTCTAGAGACGATCGGGAGTGGCCCTCTACCGCGATCCCCCGTTATGCGAAGTTGCGAATATTGCCAACCGAGTTGACAGTTCACCCCAGCGGGAGAATTGTCGACAATCTTCAATAAACTATCTCGGGATCAGCTTATACACGCTGTCGCCCCTGTAAACGAGGTTCCCCATGGCCACTACATCAGACGCCACCACTCCAGAACCCAGAGAACACGCTCCCGGCAGCGATGAGGCGCTGCTGGAGAAAATGGGCTACAAGCAGGAGTTGAGCCGGTCCCTCGGCTTCTTCTCGTCCTTCGGTATCCAGTTCTCCTCCATCGCGATCGCCTCATCCACGTTCACGACCCTCATCGTCGGACTCGGATTCTTCGGACCGGCCTCGTTCTGGTCGTTCGTGATCGGCGGAGCACTGCAGGTGTTCACTGTGGGATTGGCTGTCGCGCAGCTGGTTTCGGCCTATCCACTCGCGGGCGGGGTGTATCAGATCACGGGGCGCATCACCGGTCGACCGTGGCTGGCCTGGCAAACCGGCTGGCTCCTGGTGATCGCGCACGCGGTATCGGTGACCGCGGTGTCGGTCAGCATGGCCCCCTTCCTGGCCAGCTGGTTCGGCATAACACTGGACTCGAATATGCAGACCGCTGCGTGGGCCTCGGGAATCATGGTGTTCGTCACCTTGTTCAACATCGCCGGTGTCAAGGTGGCCGCGCTGCTGAACAACATCGGCGTGATCGCCGAGATAGTCGTTGTCCTGCTGATTATCGGTAGCCTCTTGGTGGTCAAACATCCCACCCAGCCGCTGAGCTTCCTGAACAACACCGGGGGAACAGTTCTCGGCGGCCATTGGTGGGGGCCGGCGTTGTTCGCGATGATTCTGCCCGCCTACCTGATCTCGAGCTTCGACGCCACCGGCAATGCGTCCGAGGAGACCCAGGGCGCGAACAAGATGGCGCCGATGTCTTCGGTGGTGGCCAATGTCTCGGCTTACCTGGCCGGTGCATTCATGATCGCTTTGGTCTTCTTGGCCATCCAGGATCTTCCCGCGGTAATGGGCAGCGCGGTCCCGTTCAAGGACATACTCGACACCGCACTCGGCCGAACCTTCTCCACCGTCATCGAGGCAGTCGCCATTGTGGCGCTGCTTGCGGCCATCGCCATGTTGCAGCTGACCGGAATCCGCGTGCTGTGGTCGCAATCGCGCGACGGGCAAATGCCCGCCGCGCCATGGATGCGGAAGGTCAGTCGGCAGCAGATTCCGATCAACGCGACCCTCACGATGCTGGTCGCCTCGCTGCTGATCGGCCTGTGGTCTTCACTGCTTTCGGTGCTCGCCGCGATGACGGCGCTGGCGTGGGCGTTCGCCTACACGGTCGTGGTGGTCGTCGGGCTCTGGGCGCTCGCGAAGAAGAAGCTGCCCGAACATCCTTGGCATTACGGCAAATTCAGTGTGGTCATCTTCGTTCTCGCCGTGATCTGGTCGTTCGTGATCTGCGGCGTCCTGGTGGCTTCCGATCCCGTGCACGTCGGGCTGGGCCTGGTCGGGGTGATCGCCGCCGGTTGTGTTGTCTACCTGTGCATTCCCGCGAGCCGACGCGGACGATCACGGGACACCGCACCGGGTCATGTGTAGTCAGCGACAACGAACAGGAGAACAGCGATATGAAGCTGCAAAGCATCGCGTGCTATTCGGTGGACATCCCGGCAACAGGCGGCTCGTATGTGATGTCACACGGGCGCGACCTGGCCGCATTCCCGGCCACCATCGTCAAGGTCACTGCGGACAATGGCCTCACCGGCTGGGGAGAAGCGGGAACGCTCGGCAGTAACTATCTGAACGGCTTTCCCGCCAGCGTCCGCGAAACCATCGCGGAGCTCGCACCTTTCGTGTTGTCCTGCGATCCGATGGAGGCGGGCGTTCTCGTCGACGGAATGGACGCCCAGTTGATCGGACACCTACCGGGCAAGGCAGCCATCGACACCGCGCTGTGGGACCTCCGGGGCAAGGCCCTCGGCCTACCGGTGGCCGCCCTCCTCGGCGGCGTCAAACAGCGCCGACTCGGCGCTTTCCAGGCCATCAGTCTGGCCAGCCCACAACATATGGCCGACGAAGCGCTTTCCCACGCCGAGTTGGGTTTCCGACGATTTCAACTGAAGCTCGGCGAAGATCCGATCACCGATGCCGCACGCACCCGGGCCGTCGCAGAAGCGGTGCACGGCATTTCGGAGTTCATGACCAGCGACGCCAATCGCGGGTGGACCGTAGGGCAGGCCAAACGGTACCTACAGGCGGTCGGCGACATCGACACCTATGTCGAGCAACCTTGCGCGACCATGACCGAACTCGCCCACCTCGCCCACCTCAGCCGACTTCCGCTGATGCTGGACGAAAGCGGGCAAACCTGTGAAGATGTGCTGACCGCACAGCGTCTCGGCGTCGCCGACGGTCTCAACCTCAAAATCACTCGGGTCGGCGGTCTCACCAAGGCCGCCCGCATCCGCGATTTGGCCGCGGCCACCGGCATTTCCATTCTGGTCGACGAACCTCAGGGGGCCGATCTGGCTACGGGGACCATGGCACAATTGGCCGCAACCATCGACCCGCGCGGCTTCCTCGGAGTCTCCTACTTCATGGGCGACCATATGACGCTGTCCTATCAAAAGGACCGGGGCGCGACGGGTCCCACCTTCGAAGCGGGAGCCGTCGTCCTCGGCGAGGATCCCGGACTAGGCGTCTTGGTCGATGAAACCCTTTTCGGCGAGCCGATTTTCGTGCTGACCACCAAGGACCTTTGATCCATTTCGCCCGGTCCGGGCAGCAGGGTGGGACCTGGAATGCACTGATAGGTCCCACCCTTCGAGGACGGTGGCACCTATCAGTGCAGGTAGGTCGCGGTCTGGCCGGCCACCAGATCCACCAGATCCCGCTGTGCGAGTTCGAAGTCGAGCCGATGCAGTCCCCAGGTGTCATTCGGGAGAGCGGGCAGTAGTGCAGCGCCAGGTCCGGAGACCATCAGCACGTGCGGTCCATCACCGCCGGTGCACTGCGCACTGAACCCGCCGGAGGCATTGCCGACGCCGATGCCGTGGAGCGAGGCCTGGAGATTGTCGTGCAGCGAGGCCGGATTGGTGCACAGCACCTCGTAATCGGGTCCGTACGGGGGGTTCCCACGGACGGTCGAATCATCCGGGACCTGCGGCGAAACACCAAAGGCTGTATCGGACGGCGGCGTTTTCGAGAAGGACGAGTACGCGATGACGCAGCCGATCTGGCCCGGATCTGTACACGCCGGAACGGACGAGAAATCGCCGCCGACCATCGAACCCTTCCGGACCAGCACGTCGCCGCCCAGCAGCACCGCCGAAACCAATTGCGACTGCACGGGTTTCCCATCGATCCGATTGTGGATCAGCGTCCGGAGCATTCGGGCGCCCTGCGAATGCCCGATGAGCACCACGCCGCGTCCGTTGTTGTGGTGGGCCAGGTAGTCGTCCCAGGCGTGTTCGACGTCCTGGTATGCGAGGTCTGCCGCGGTGCTGCGGTCCTGCGCTGATGCGGAGAACCAGGTGCGCAGCGTCGCCTGCCGGTACACCGGAGCCCACACATTGCAGTCCGTGCCGAAGGGTCCGGCCTGCGCCCGCGCCACTTCCCGCAACTCCAGCGAGGCGTCGAAGTTCGCGTTCGCGGTCTGCTGCCAGGAAGCGGTGGGATAGACATAGAAGCAGTCGACGGGCGCGCCCGAGCGGCCGCCGCACGGGTCACCGACTCGGCCGGGGCCGCACAGCCAGGCGCTGGTCGGTTCGGTCGCTGCGGTAGGACCGGTGATCGCGCAACCCGCGACGACCGCGAGCACCGCGCTGCACCAGAGCACCGAAATCAGGATACGGATGGTCAACACGGAACCCGAGCGGCTTACGCCCGTTCCTCGAAATCCCTATGGACGTCTGACCACAGGGATACCGCGCGTCCTCGGGACCCGAAGAACTCGATTTCGCGTTTGATGCCCGAACTCTGATCCCACCCGGGAACATCCAGGACGATCAACTCGTCCATCATCTCCATGAATACCGCATCGATCGGAGCCCAGAGCTTACCGACGACCGCGGACTCCTCCCCCAATGCCTCATTGATCGGATGCGACATCGACACCTGGCTGAAAACGGCGTGGCCGGAGCGCACGATCGTCGCGGCAACCTCGTTGCACTGCAGGAAACGTACGTACACGATCGCCGGATCGGAATTGCTGTAAGGACAGGCTAGGAAGATCTTTCTCATACCGCTTTCGATTTCATCATGAGACGACTGCCATGGCGGATATCAATTCGGCCAGGTGTCGGAGAGGGTGTATCCGGTCGGGAAGGGGTCGGCGGGATCCAGGCCGACCTGACTCAGTTCGGTGATATAGGCCTGTCCGCTCACCCGTGGGACAACGGCCGGATAGTCACCTACCCTCGTGTCACGGACGATCGAACTGGTGAATCGGCTGCCGATGATGGACTCGTGCACGAACTGCTCGCCGATCGCGATCTCACCCCTGGCCGAAAGCACCGCCAAACGGGCGGAAGTTCCTGTCCCACAAGGTGATCGGTCCAGTCGTCCAGGGGATACGACCACCGCGTTGCGGGCGGTCAGCACACCGTCGACACGGGACAGCGGACCCGTGAACTCGGTCTGGGTGATACCGGCGAACTCCGGGTTCTCCGGATGTACGACCGGTATCTGTTCAGCGGCTGCGGTTTTCAGCTTTTGGCCGAGACCGCAGATGTCACGACCCTCATCGGGGGTGAGTGCCAGCCCGAACTGGCGGGCGTCGGCCAGGGCATAGGCCATGCCACCCCAGGCGACGTCGACGGTGATCGTGCCGTATCCGGCGAGCTCCAACGGCACATCGAGGTGGTAGGCGAAGGCCGGCTGATTCTCCAACTCGACGCTGGTCACCTTGCCGTTCTCACAGGTGCATCGAATCTTGATCAGTCCGGCCGGTGACTCCAGCACCAAATCGGTGACCGGCTCGACCATTTCAATCATGCCGGTCTCCAGCAACGCGGTCGCCACACACATCGTATTGCTGCCCGACATCACCGGATACTCGGCCGATTCGGCGATGACATAGCCCAGCTGCGCATCCGGATGTGTCGCCGGGACAATGAAGTTCACGCAATGCGTCACCGAGCCGCGCGGCTCATGGAGCAGCAATTGCCGGAGGTTGTCACGGTGATCCCGGAAGTAGCGCATCTTTTCGAAGACCGTCGCGCCGGGCACGTCCCCGATGCCGCCGGTGACCACATTGTTGATCTCGCCCCCGACATGGCATTTGACGACATTGACGACCCGGCTCCAACGCATTGCATTCCTCCGTTGCTGAGTGTGCTTGTCACGGACTTGCGATGTCATGACGATCCCGCACGGGCAGCGGCGCGTTGTCGCCGGGTGCGCCGAGGGAAATAGGATGAGGCCGACGGGGAGACGATGGCCCGCCGGCCTCGGCACGGATCTGCTCTCAGGAACTACCGCACAGATCCGTGCAGTTCAGGGGCTCAGCTCGCCGAGTAGTTCAGTCCACTCTCGGCGATGAGCTTGGTCAGTTCGTCCTTCTTCTCGGCGGGCAGCTCGCCGTACGGCGCGCGCGGGACGCCGAGATCGACGCCGACCGCGGCGGCAGCCGCCTTGGTCGAGACCGCGTAGCCCTCCTTACCGAGGAAGTCCAAGACGTTCCACAGCCGCTTGAAGATCACCAGTGCCTCGCCGTGCCGTCCGGCCTTCGCCAGCTCGTAGATGGCGACGCATTCCTTCGGCGCGAAATTCGGTGCGCCCCAAATGGATCCGGCGGCACCGGCGGCGAAGGCGGGCAGCACGATGGTGTCCCAGCCGACGAAGGTCTCGATCGCGTCACCGAGATTGAAGATCAGGTCGAAAGCCTGCTCGATGGAGCCCGAGGTGTCCTTCACGTACTTGACCGCGTCGGTCCGTTCCAGCAGTTCACGGTAGAAGGGGCGGTCGTAGTTCACCCCGGTGATACCCGGCAGGTTGTAGGCGATCACCGGCACGCCAGCGGCCGCGCCGACGGTCGCGAAGTACTCGATGATCTCCGGCCGGGTCGGCGGCTCGTAGAACGGCTGGACCAACAGCACGGCGTCCGCACCCGCGTCGGCGGCGTGCTTGGACAGCTCCACCGCTTCGGCGGTCGAGGTGGAACCGGTCTGCGGTGCGACGGGTACCCGCCCGGCCGCCTGTTCGATGACGACCTCGTTGACGCGCTTGCGCTCGGCGAGGGTCAGGGCCGCGAATTCGCCGGTGCTGCCGCCGGGAACCAGGCCGTGCAGGCCGTTTTCGATCAGGAAATCGACGTGGTTGCGCAATGCGCCCTCATCGACCGATCCGTCTGCGGCGAAAGGAGTCGATACGGCGGCGAGAATGCCGCCCAGCTTCTTGGTCATGGGAATTCTCTCTGTTGACGATGGAATCGGCCGCAAGCTGACAGGCCACCCGGTCGAGCGTGGAGATGCTCGCTGATTCGACAGTAACACTTTTGCATATTGTCGACAATAGTCTGGTCGACTTTAATCGGGAGTGGCCGATTCGATCCCCTCACAGATCGAGTCGGCCACAGTCATCGGGCTTGAACGACGGTGCGTCAGCGATAACTGCTGGGGTGCAGCGTGATCTGGCCGAGGGCGAGTGACGACAATCCACGCTCCGCGGACTCACGCCAACTCGGGACGGAACCCGGCGTCCCCGAATCCGCCGAAGCCTCAGCTATGCCGATGGTGACCGGCCCGCGCGACACATCGAGCCGGTCCAAGATCGACCAGGGCACCCGGAACACCCGCCCGGGCGTCGCCGGCCAGGCCACTCGCCGCGCGGCGACGATCGTCCCCTGCTGTGCCAGGGTCACCGTCGGAAACCTCACGAACTCATCGGTCCACAGCAGTAGGCGGTGGCGGGGCGGGGCGGGGTCGGTAGGACGGACCAAACCCGGTGCGGCCCAACGAAACGGCGGCGCGGCCAGAATCCGGAGTGTCCCGTCGTCCTGCGCCGGGAACGGCGCGCCATTCAGGTACTCCGCCACTCGGTCCGCGACGAAGGTGCCGTCCAACGCGGCGATATCGGCGGTATCGACAGGATGCAGTGTGTTGCCCGCGGCGAAGACGCCGGATTGGCTGGTGCGCAGAGCGGTATCCACCAGTGGCCCATTGGTGGCCGGGTCGAGCTCGATTCCGGCAGAACGGGCCAATTCGTGATCGGGGATCCAGTCGCCGGTGAAAATCACTGTGTCACAATCGATCACGCGCCGGATACCGGTATCGAGGTCTTCGATCTCGACGCCTTCGACACTACCGCGCCCGATCACCCGCACCACCCGGGTACGGGTGGCCACCGGAACCCGCAGAAAAGCCCGCCCGGCGATATTGAACGCGCCGTAGGACTCCGGTGCAGGGTACTGGCTGGTCATCATGACCGGCCGACATCCGGCGTGCCGCAGGGTGAGCACCGCCGACCAGCTCACCAGTTCGGCACCGACGATGACAGCGCGGCGTCCGACCTCGCGGTGCTGCAAATGCACCATCTGCTGAAGCTGACCGGTGGTGTACACACCGGCCGGGCGATCGCCGGGGATCAGCCGGGCCGGTCGGGCACGCTCTCGCGCACCGGTCGCCAGGACTACCGAATGAGCCGCTATCCGCAGCAATCCGTTTGGCGTCGTGACGTCGAGCGATCGGTCGTCGTTTATCGCCGTCACCGTTGCTTCGGTGAGAATGCTCGCCCCGGCGAACTCCGCTTCCGCGACAAGTCTTGCCGCGTACGCGGGCCCGCTGATGAAGGTGTGCATGTCGCGAATCCCGTACCCCGGGTGCGCGCAGTGGCGTGGCACGCCCCCGGCCCGGGCCTCCCGGTCGAGCACCAGCACCTGTCGAGAGTGTTTGTCGCACAGGCGTTTCGCGGCCGCCAATCCGGCCGGGCCCGCTCCGATGATGGCGACGTCGGTGGCGATGACGGTGCGGGTGGAATCGGTGGCGGTCAACGTACGGACTCCTTGCTCGTAGTTGCGGTGCCGGCCGTCGCAGTCACGGCCGCCCGTCCGGCGCACGGATGCTGTTCGACGATCGCGGTGACCTCCGCGCCGCAGAAGAACCCTTGGCAGCGGCCGTTCATCGCGCGCGTGCGACGGCGCAGCCCGTCCAGATCCGTTGGGGGAATGGTCGATTCGTAGGCATCGCGGATCTCGCCGGCGGTAACCCGCTCGCAGAAGCAGACGATCTTGCCGTACCGACTGTCCCGGGCGATCAGTTCACCGTCCTGGTAGGGCCGGGTGAACGCCTCGCCGATATTCGGCATGCGAGGAGGGGCGGGCAGCTCGGCCCGTCGGGGTCCCAGCGCACCGGTCAGCAGGTTCTCGACATATTCGGCGACCGCCAGTCCGGAGGTCAGTCCGGTGGAGCGGATGCCACCCACGAGTACGTACCGCCGATCCGCGTCCACCTCGATCAGATAGTCCGGATGATCGATGGCCGCCCGCAATCCCGCGTACATGGCGGTGACCTCTTCGCGCATCAGCGCGGGCATGAGCTTGGCGCCCTTGCCGAGCAGGAATTCCACGCCCGTGTCCGAGGTGCCGGTGGCATTGCGATCGGTCAGATCCTCCGCCGTCGGGCCGAGCATGACATTGCCGTAGATGGTCGGGCTGACCAGCACGCCCTTACCCAGCGCGGTCGGTACCGGAAGCACGATCCGGTTCACCAGCGGCCGGGCGAGCTTGTCGAAGACGAACAGTTCACCCCGGCGCGGGGTGACGTGGAAACGGGCGAATCCGAACGCGTTGTCGAGGTAGTCCGCGCCCAAACCCGCCGCGTTGACTACCCAGCGGGCGCTGATCGGTCCGTCGGAGGTGTGCAGTACGGTCCGGGAATCCTCGACCGTGACGGCCTCGACCCGGCGGTTCGTATGCAGGCTCACCCCGCGTCGTACGGCATCGGTGGCCAGCGCCAGATTCGTTGTCCACGTGCAGATGATCGATTCATCGGGCACCGTGAGGCCGCCGAGCGCGCCCGGACCGAGTGCGGGGACCGCATCGTAAACCGCTGCGGCATCGACGATTTCGCAGCCGTGGTATTCATTGCGAATGGCCTTGTCCCGCAGTCCCGGCAGGGCCGCCAGCTCTTCGTCGGTCCAGGCGACCAGCAGGGCTCCGGTGCGCTCGATCGGAATACCGGTGTGGCCGGCGTACTCCGACAGCAATTCGTAGCCACGCCGCACCAGCCGCGATTCCAGGGTTCCCGGTTTGGCGTCGAAGCCGGTGTGCAGGATCGCGGTATTCGCTTTGCTGGTGCCGTCACCGACATCGCCGCGCGCTTCGATCAGGGCGATCTTCAGGTCGTAGGCCGCCAGCGCGCGTGCGATGGCGGACCCCACGATCCCGGCCCCGACGACCGCGAAGTCGTAATCGGCTGCTGAGCTAGGAACGGACATCGTGCACTCCTCTCGGAAGGTTCGCCTCGGCAGCGGCCCTCCACTGTTCACGGAACTCGGTCGCGCGCTCGCGTGACCAGCGCGGTTCGTGGACGCGGGCGGGCGCCCGCGGTCCGAGGGCCTCCTCGATCGATATCGACGGCTCCCATGCCACTCGCGCGCACGCCGCGGCGCCCAGCGCGGTGGCGTGCACGCTCGGATAGACCTCCACCGGCAACCCGGTCAGGTCGGCGGTGGCCTGCATCAGCCGCTCCGACGCTGTCAAACCGCCGTCGACCCGCAGGCTCGACAGCGGATGCCCCAGATCGAAGATGGTGGCATCGACCAGCTCGGCGGTCTGGGCCGCGATACCCTCGAGCACCGCCGCGATCAACTGCCCGCGTCCCGTGGACAGCGTCATGCCGGTGAACGAAGCCGTCGCATCACTGCGCCACCAGGGCGCGGCCAACCCGGCGAAGGCCGGCA
Organism: Nocardia sp. SYP-A9097; assembly: GCF_009649815.1. Classification (GTDB taxonomy): domain Bacteria; phylum Actinomycetota; class Actinomycetes; order Mycobacteriales; family Mycobacteriaceae; genus Nocardia. The sequence goes on along the minus strand of NZ_WJIC01000017.1, from coordinate 87,740 downwards.
CACATTTCGCACCGGCGGAGTCCGCGGCCGCGAGAGAATCCAATTCCCTTGGGCCGGAGATCAATCCGAGATCCTGCAGCCAGCGGACAGCCGAGGCTGCCGTATAGACCTGCCCGTCCAAGCAGTACCCCGTGCTCTTACGGATGGTCGATGCGACCGAGGAGGTCAGACCGACACCGGAACGCACCGGCACCGCACCGGTATGCGCGAGCAGGAAGACACCTGTGCCGAACGTACATTTGGCGGTGCCGGCCGTCAGACAATGCTGGGCCAGCAGCGACGCCTGTTGATCAACGATGAGGCCGCCGACCGCCATCGACGCGCCGAAGGCATCGGTGCTGCCCACAATCGTGTCGTTGTCGACGATCTCCGGCATATCCTCGCCCCCGAGTCCGAAGAGCTCCAGCAGTTCCGCATCCCAGCCGCCGTCGTCCAGATCGGCGAGCAGCGAACGACTCGCCGTGGTGCGGTCGGTGACGAAAGCCCCGGTGAGCTGGTGCACGATCCAGCTGTCGGTGGTGGTGACCACGCCCCGGCGAGTGATGTTGTCCCGCAACCAACTCATCTTCGGTGCGGAGAAATACGAGTCGAGCACCAGACCGGTGCGCTGTTCGATCCGACGCCGATCAGGCGCGAGGGCAAGGCACTGCGGGTCGGCTCGGCGGTCCTGCCACACGATGACAGGACTCAGCGGCCGCCCGCTCTCGCGATCCCATGCCAGGACCGACTCACCCTGGTTGGCCACGGATACCGCGGACACGGGCGTACCCGCCTGGGCGATCGCCCGACGCCCGGTCTCCAGCACCGAGTCCAGCAACGCCGCCGGATCCTGCTCAACTCCGCCACCGTCGAAATAGTCTGGGCGCAGCGGAGTTTCGGCAATGGACAGTAGTTGGCCGTCGTCCGCGACGACCAATGCCTTGGTCCCCGAGGTGCCTTGATCAATCGCCAGGACGGCCACTGGGTTCTCCTTTCATCAGTTCCGGCAGCGGCTCATATCGCACGGTGTGGTCCTGGATCCGCCAGACCTCCACGCCGCCGTTGTAAAGGTCGATCAGCCAACAGAGGCCGCGCCGGGACGGGACGGTCGTTGTGATCCGCCCCCAAGCCGAAACCCGGCCCGACCCCCGTTCGACCCGCCGGATCCACTCGCCGACCTGGAGAGGGCGGACGATCTCATCGGACATTTGCGGTCATCAGCTTCATCCGAGATTGACGATGACGTGCTTCTCGCGGGTGAACTCGGCCAGCCCGGAGGTCCCACCCTCCTTGCCGTAACCGGATCCCTTGAACCCGCCCAGCGGTCCCTCCGGACCGACGACCATGTGGTTGTTCACCCAGACCACGCCCGCCTCGAGGGCGTTGACATTGCGCAGCGCACGTCCGATATCGCGAGTCCACACCGAAGCGGCCAGCCCCTGCTCGACCCCATTGGCTTTGTTCAGCGCGTCGGCCTCGTCGGTGAAGGTCTGCACGGTCGCCACCGGGCCGAAGATTTCCTCCTGCACCAGTTCGTCACCTTGGCGCAGCCCGGTGATCAGCGTCGGCTCGAAGAAGTAGCCGGGACTGTCGATGACGTTCCCGCCGGTGAGAACTCGCGCATGCGGCGGGCGGTTGGCGACCAACTGCGCGACCCGGTCCCGCTGCTGTTCGGAGATCAGCGGTCCCAGCACGGTGGACTCGTCGTGCGCGTCGCCCACCTTCGTCGCCACCAGGCTCGCCGCGAGCGCCTCGGTGAACCGATCGTGAATGGACTCCGCGACCAGCAGCCGGGTCGATGCCATGCACTCCTGGCCCGCGTTGAACAGGATGCCGTTGGTGAGAATGGGCAGCGCGGCGTCGAGATCGACATCCTCGTGAACGATGACCGGCGCGTTGCCGCCGAGCTCGAGCACCAGGCGCTTCGGCCCGACACCGGCGGCTGCGGCAATACTGCGGCCGGCGGCCGTGGATCCGGTGAACGACACCAGCGCTACGTGCGGATGACGCACCAGCGCATCGCCGACCACACTCCCCTGACCGTTGACCACATTGAGTACGCCGGCGGGCAAAATCGTCTGTGCCAATTCCGCGAAGCGCGCCGTCGCGAGCGGAGTCAACTCGGCGGGCTTGAGCACCAATGTATTTCCCGCCACCAATGCGGGCGCCACCTTCCACACCGCCTGCCACAACGGGAAGTTCCACGGGGTAATGCCCACCACGACGCCGAGCGGTTCCCGCCGCACGAAACTGGTATTGCCGGGGCTGTATTCAGCGGACGCCATCGACGACAGCGTCCGGCCCGCACCGGCGAAATGTCGCAGCGCGTTCACAATGCCCGGCAGCTCGTCGTCCCGCACCGCGCTGAGCGGTTTGCCGGCGTCGAGGCATTCCAGCTGGGCGAGCTCTTCAAGGTTGAGCTCGACGAGATCCGCCAGTTGCAGCAGCAGGTGCGATCGAGTGCCAGGCGAGAGGGCCGCCCATTCGGGGAACGCCGCGTGTGCCGCGGCGACCGCCTGGTAGGCGTCCTCGAGGGTCGACTCGGTGAATTGCGCTACGACGGCACCGGTCGACGGATCGCGAATTTCACGAGTCGTCTCGCCCGATCCGGGCACCCGCACTCCGCCGATCAGATTGTTGATTTCGCGTAGAGGCGTAGTCACTGTCATGAGCTGGAATTTCCCTTCGACGAGGTGAGGATCGCCCTCACAGTTGTTCCTGGTTGGTATCGATGGACTTGCCCCGCCTGCTCGCGGGGATGGCGCGATAGATCACACCGCCCGAGACGATGACCGCCAGCATTCCCAGGCCGACGTGCACCGGATCGGACTTGATCAGCAACGCGCACAGCACCAGCGACCAGACGATGGAGAGGATGAAGATGATCGGACTCACGCGGCCGTAGTGCCACGGATGCTCCGGCAGCTTGCCGCGAAGTACCGCGTAAGCGCCGACGGTCACGACCACGCCGTAGGACAACCCCCAGGCCAGCGCCGTCATCGCGGTAAGCACGGACAGCAGGGACGACCACAGGGCAAAGACCACCGACAGTGCGAAGATGGTGAGCGTGGCATTGAACGGAATACGCTGTGCGCTCACCTTGCGCAGCCAGGGCGCAGCGGGAATCTGGCCGTCGCGGGCCTGCGCCCACAGCACTCGAATTCCGGTGAGCTGCAACATGACCAGCGCGGCGAAGAGCGCGACGATCGCGACGGCCTCGAAGACGTTCGCGAATGCCGTACCGACGGCGGTATCCAGGATCAGCTTCACGGGTGTGTCACTCGCCATCACGGCGGGAAGGTCCTGAATCGCCAGCACGATCAACGCGATCATGAAAATGCCGATGATGTATGAGGAGACGTTGGCCAGCACCGATGCCAGCGGGGCTTTGAGGGCCGCGCTCTTGGTCTCTTCGGAGGCGTTGCCGGTGGCGTCGAACGAGGAGATCAGGTAGGCGGGCAGGATCATGGCCAGCAGGAACGGCACGAACCAGTGGCCGGAGTTCACCGTCCCGCCGGAGTCATTGAGGAACGACAGCGGCTGGGTCGGATGTTTGACCACCAGCAGCACGCCGATCAGCGCCACCACACACAACACCTCGGCCGCGACCCCGATGTTGTTGAAGATCGCGGCAACCTTGACCCCGGCGAGATTGATGAGCGTGCCGAGCACGATCAATCCGATCGCCCAGGGCATCGCATCGCTCTGCTCGGTGAAGGTCACACCGAACCAACCGGCAATGAACGGGGCGATACTCACCGCGACGGCGGTTACGGCGACGGTATGGGCGATGAGCAACCACCAGCCGGTCTGCCAGGCCAGCCACGGCTTACCGGTGATGCGCCCGGTGATCTGATAAACGCCACCAGCCAGCGGATAAGCCGAAACTAGTTGTGCGACAGCCAATCCCACCGTGAATACCTGCAACCCGCCGCCGATCAGGAACGACCAGAACGAGGCCGGGCCGAAGAATCCGAAACCGACGATGAGGGTGGTGAAGACGCTGGACGCGATCGCGATCGAGGTGAACTGCACCCCGAACGACGAGAACAGGCCCAGCGAGCGGTCGAGCTCCTGCTTGTAGCCGAGCATCTCCAGATACGCCGTATCGGCATCGGCGACGACCGGTTCGAAACTTCCGGTGGACTCCGGCGAAACGTCCGACAGCTCGGGTTGCTCAGGAATTGTTGACATGTACGGCCTCGCTTGCCTGATTGAGCGTGGTCCCTCGGCGCGAAGTGGCCGGGTTACCGATATGTGAGCCGCGAACGGCGGCTGAAGGATGGACAGCGATGTCGATTCCTGAAGGATATCAGTCTACTGTCTTTTGTCGACAATAATACTAACTCCCTGTGTCTGCGATCACAAAGCGTTTCGCCGAAGTTAATTCTCGGTCATCGCAGACCGAGGTGCCGTTCCGCCGCGGTGAGCTCGACCAGCTGCCGCGCGGTCGAGTATCCGAGACCGCGCAACCGCGCCGCGAGGACGATGAACAGTTGCCCGGCAGTCACCGCGTCACCGAGCGCGTGATGCCGGTCGGTGACCGGAACCCCCAGCGAATCACACAACCACTCCAGACCGGGCTCGCCGTGATGGCCGGCGGGACCCAATCCGGCGGCACGCGCCATGGCCGCGGTATCGATGACCGGGGCCGCGAACGCGCGCCCATTGCGCCGGAAAGCCCTTGTCAGCAAGGCGGATTCGAACCATGCCGAGTGCGCCACCAGCACTGCACCCGACAGCAGCCGATCCAGGCGGTCCACGGCGTCACCTTCGGGGGGCGCGGCCAGCAGATCACACGGCCGCAACGTATGGACGGCAATGGACGGACCCGCCAACGCGGTGCTGGGCCGAACGAGACCGTATTCGCCCTGCGACGACAGCACCACGCCCGCGCGAATGGGGACGGCACCGTAGGAGACGATGCTGTCCGCAGTGGGGTCGGGGCCGGTGGTCTCGAGATCGATGACCAGGTACTCCGCCGCGTCGACCGCACAGGCGAGCGGGTCGGCGCGACGACGGAACGAACCGATCATGACAGCCGGGAGACCCATTCGCTGTCGAGGCGGTTCTGCACCTCGGCCACCGATCGGAAGGCCTCGCGCAGGTAGCGGCGGGTCAGCGTATCGAGGTGGCCGGGCGCCACCCACGTCGTCGGGCGAATGCCTTGGCGGATGGCCTCGATCTCATTGCGCAGGATGAGTTCGTAGACATATTCGAACGCGCGGACAAGGGTTTCGCATTCGTCGCCGGTCAGCAGATTGGCATCGGCACCTCGGCGCAGGCGGGTGACCGTCGATCCTCGGTCGTCACCGGTGACGATGGCGATCCACCGCCCCAGCGATGCGATCGGCGTCAGCCCACCGGCTTTCAGATCCAGATGGCCACGATTCGCGCCGGAGTGTTCGACGACGAAGTTGCGCACGAAACCCACCGGTGGCCGGCGCGCGACGGTGTATCGCAGCAGCGCCGCCAGATAGTCGCGGCTGCGCGTGGTGCCGAGCATCGCGTCCGAAACCGCCCGTCCCACAGAAAGATTGGTCAACGGCCTGCTGTCGGCGATCATGGAGGACAACAGCAGCGCGTTCTCCTGGGTGGGGGTCGTGATCCATGAGGTAGCAGTGCTCACCCAGTCAGGCAGCGACTTCGCGAACGCGGGGTTGGTCGCGTTCGCGCCGTCCGCACACCGGGCCAGACCACAGCGCTCCACATTGGTCAGGATGTTGTCGGCCCAGTGATGCAATCGGCCGAAAGGTGAGGGCTGACCGGGCAGGTCTTCCCAGACCAGTCCGGTGTCGATATCCGAGAGCGGCAACGGTTCCCGTCGCGCCACCGACCCCAGCACCAGCCAGGATGTCCCATGCGGCACGAGGTCGTCGCCGATCTCGGTGAGCGCGATGACCTTCTGCAACAGGGCATCTATTACCGCGGAGAGCAGACCCGCCACGTGCATCACCGATACACCGGTGTCGCACAGCTCCACCCAGGTCGGCTTCAGCAGCGCCGCCGCGGCGGCGAGTTCGTCGATGGTGGTCGCGGAGTCGATGGCACGGCGGATCACCAGCGGATTGCGCACCTCGGCGGAGGCCAGGTCCACCACCCGCAGGATTCCGATGGGCCGCTCGCCTTGACCGGCCACCACCAAGTGGTGCAGTCCGGATTCGACCATCGTCAGGAAGGCGTCGGCCACCAGTGTGTCCGCGCCGATAGCGGTCGCCGGGAAGGAGGTGATCTTCTCGACCGGCGTATTCGCATCGAGACCTCCACTCCCCCAAGCGTTTCGGAAGTCGTTGTCGGTGACGATGCCGTATTCGTCACCCCGCCTCAGCAGGGCGCAGGACTGTCCGGCCGCGGAGATGATGTCGGCGGCCTCGGCGATGGTCGCATCGATGGGCAGCCATACGACCGGACGCATCTGCTCCCGCGCCGCCCGCACCGACTGATCGACCAGACCCGAACGCGCCAGGCGCTCGCGGGTGACCAGAGTGCCGTAGTGGCGGAACCGCAGCCGCTCGGGATGCTGCAATCGCGGCCGCGGATCGGGCAGCCGATAGCACAGTGTGTCTTCCGAAGCCCGCACCGAGAGCGGCGGCGCGAGCCCGGACAGCACCGAAATATGGCCGAAGGTTTCCCCGGGGCCGAGCACGTCGATCACCCGGCCACGGTCGAGCACCTCGACCTCGCCGGTACGGACCACATAGAAGTGGTCAAGCGCTGCGGCACCGGCTTCGACGATCACCGAGCCCGCGGTGAAGTACTGGACATCCACCAGCCGGGCGAGCGTCTGAAGGTCGTGCGCCTCTAGGTTGTCGTACGGCGACTGACTGCCCAGAAAGTCGCTGTACTCACGCATCCGGCGTACCGGTCCGCCCAGCTTCGGGTATCACACCGTGCACATGACGATCGATCTCCCGGGTGATGGCGGCCAAGTCCCCGGAGTCGATGATCGTCATCAGCCGTTCATGCTCGGCGACAACATCATGCAGATCAGCGAAGGACCGGTGATCCACCGACAGGAACATTTGCAACTGCGCTTCCCAGCCATGCCAGAGATTGAGCAGCAGTCCATTTCCCGACAACTCATAAAACACCCGGTGAAACCGCATATGCGCGCGCACGCTCTCGCTGAGGTCACCCCTGTCGGCGGCGCGGGCCATATCCTGTAGTGCGCGCAAAGCCTTCGATCGGCCCGGTCCCTGGAGTTTCGGCAGCGCCAATTCGATCGCGTACGGCTCGAGCCGCCGCCGAATGTCGGCCATCTCCTCGACCTCACGGGGGCTCACCTGCGCGACGAAGGCGCCGCGATAGGCGACCTTTTCCACCAGGCCCTCATCGGCGAGGATGCTGAAAGCCTCACGCAACGGCGCCCGGCTGACGCCCAGATCCGCTGCCAGATGGGCCTCTCGGAGCTGGCTACCCGGCGCGAGCTTGCCGTCGAGAATCGCGCTGCGCAGCACGTCCGCGACCGCGCCGGGGGTGGTTCGCTGCGCGATTTTGCCGAATGTGACCTCGTCGTCGGCGGCTGAGCCTGCCCGCTGCGGACGGTTCGGGGCGACAGTCATCTGCTGTCCTTTCTGACGCCGGCCTTCGGCGGCGTGCCCTCCATGGCTGATCACACACCGCTATCTGTCGAAGGTTCTGTTGTCGACAATAGAGCAAAAAACCGTGCTCGGTACTAACCGCCATCCGTCGCGACATAGAAATGGCCGCGTTCCAGCACCGGGTCGAGAATCCCGGACTCCAACTCGTCGGCCGCGTCTTCCAGGCCCGCCGGATCCCGGTGCTGCCCGGGGTAACCGATCAGCGCCTTTACCTCCGGTGTCATGAAATACGCGCCGGCCACGACATTCGACACCGGAGTGAAAGCATCGATGTCCTGCGCCCAGAGCTTTTTCAACGCCGCGCGTAAGTCCTCGTCCGGCACCCCGGCGAGCTCATCGATGACCCGGATAATGGTTTCGAAGGCGTCCGCCCGCGCGGCCAAAGCCAGTTCCAGGTATCGGTCGTAATCCTTCGCTTCGCTGGCAACCGGATTCGGACCGGCGGCGGGGATCAGACAATCGGCGATGCGTAGCAGTCCCTGCCACTGCAGGTGATCCAGCGGCCGCGGTGGGAGCAGGCGGCGCGGTGGTACCGACGGCCGCGGCGTTTTCGACCGCAGCGACTCGAGCGGCGAATTATGTGTCATCGTGCGGCCTTTCCGTTGAGGTCCTCGACGAGTTGTTTGCCCACTCGCAGCGCGAGGGCCGTGATCGTGCAGGTGGGGTTCGCCGAACCGGAGGTGACGAAGATGCTGCCGTCGGCAATGTAGAGGTTGTCGACGTCGTGGGCGCGGCCGTAGGAATCGACGACCGACGTCGCCGGATCGTCGCCCATGCGGGCGGTGCCGAGCAGATGGCCCGGTTGGTCGATCCACAACTCCTTGGTGAAGATCCGCCGGGCACCGGCCGCCTCGTGCAGTTCCACCATTCGATCGACGGTGAATTTCAGGATCTTGCGGGTGTTCTCGCTGACCCGGTACTCGATCTTCGGTGCGGGCAACCCGTCGCTGTCGACCTGATCTGCCGACAGGGTCACCCGATTGTGTTCTTCGGGAAGGTCTTCCACGTTCGCCGCCCACAGGATGCCACTGTTCGCGGCACGGGCGACATCGTGAATCGCCGGCCCCCAGAGCTCGTCGAAGTCCAGCGCACTGTGTTCGAGGATGGCGTTGAGCGGCCCGGGTGTCGGCAGGGCATGCAGCTTGGCCCCGCGGACGAAGTCGCGCGCGGGATCGGTGTCGTAGAACTGCATCGAATGCAGCAGCTGGCCGGCCGGGCCCCGCCAGCTCTCCAGGTTCTCGTCGTAGAACCCGATCGCGCTGCAATTAGGGTGCAGCATCAGGTTGCGGCCCACCTGCCCGGAGGAGTTGGCCAGACCGTCGGGATGCGATTCGTCGGCCGAGAGCAGCAGCAGTCTGGGTGTACCGATTCCGTTGGCGCACACCACCACTGCCCGCGCGGGCTGGAAATGGATCGTTCCGGAGCGATCGATCCACTCCGCGCCGGTGGCCTGCCCAGATCCGTCGGTGCGCACCCGGCGCACGCGCGCGCCGGTCTGCACTTTCGCACCGGCCTGCTGCGCCTGCGGCATGTAGATCAAATCGAAGGACGCCTTGGCGCCCTGCGGACAGCCCCATTCGCAGACGCCCATTCGTGCGCACTGCGCGAGGGTCTTATTTTTCTGACTGGGAATGGCGTTCGTGCCGGGCCACCAGTGCCAGCCGAGTTTGTTGGCGGCCGCGGCGGCCGTCATGCCCGGCTTGCCCAGCGGGTGCGGCGGCAGGGGGTACTCCAGCCCCGACGGATAGGCGGTATCGCCATCCAGGCCGGAAACGCCGATGAACCGGTCGACCTCATCGTGATACGGCTTCAGGTCGTCGTAATCGATGGGCCAGTTGTCGGCGACGCCATCGAGGGTCTTGACCCGGAAATCCGACGGGAGCAGACGCGGCCACTCCGCACCGTAGAAGATGGATCCGCCGCCGACCCCGTTGAACATCACCGGCCACATATCCGAATCGGTCACGTCGACCGGGTAGTCGGCGGGCAGGGCGCGCACGTTCGGGTCGTGCGCCCAGTCGTGCTGGATGAGCAGTTCCCACTCGGGATGGTTGGCCGGAAATTCGCTGGGATTGACCCAGTCGCCCTGTTCCAGGCACAGCACCGAGAGTCCGGCAACCGCGGCGGTGTGCGTGACAACCGCCCCGGACGGACCCGCACCGATCACAAGCACGTCAACGGGTTCATGCTGGACGACATCAGCCACGGGCTCAGGCTCGAGAGTAGTCACGTCGACCCCTTTCGTCGATTGTCGACAGGTTCACAATACGTGCGGTCGCCGATTTCGCCGCCCGAACCGGGCGACGCGGCGAATCCGATCAGGCTCCGGCGAGAACGCCGCCGTCGACGACGAACGCCGTTCCGGTGATGGCGGTCGAGTGGTCCGAGAGCAGGAACGCGACGGAGTGCGCGATTTCCAGCGGCAGGATCGCACGACCGATCGGCTGGAAGTCGGCCAGCCCGGATTCCAGGGCTTCGCGCCCGCCGAGTGCGGTGTAGTGCGGCACGTTCAGTGGAGTGTCCACGAAACCGGGGCACAGCGTATTCGCCCGGATCCCCTGCGCGCCGAAGTCCAGCGCGATCGCCTTGGTCAGCGTCAGCACCGCTCCCTTGCTGGCGGTGTAGGTGGTCAGCAGCTTCTCCGCGCCGATCGAGTTGATCGATCCGAAGTTCACGATCGACCCGCCACCGGCCTTCAGCAGCTCCGGGATGGCGTACTTGGAACCCAGGAAGACACCCTTGACGTTCACGTCGAAGGTCAGCTGGTAGTCCTCGACGGTGGCATCCAGGATCGTGCCCGGAATCAGGATGCCCGCGTTGTTCACGATCCCGTCGAGTCGGCCGAACCGCTCCACGGTGAACTCGATCAACGCTTTGATCTGTTCCTCGCTGGTCACATCGACCACACGACCGACCAGCCGGTCGCTACCGACATCGAGCTTGGCCAATCCAGATTCGGAATGCACGGTAGCCACCACGCGCGCACCCTCCTCGTGGAGGTGCAGGGCGGTGTCCAAACCGATTCCGCCGCCGGCACCGGTGATGATGACAACCTTCTCATCGAGCAAACCCATTGACGCCCATCTCCTTCAGGACCGAGTGCACTCATGCACATTGGTTATTGTCGACAATCGACTGACCCAGTGTGCCTGCCCGGGTCCGCGAAATCAAGCGGCAGCGCCTCCCACTTCCGGGCTGAGGATCACCGTCCGGCAAGCACCAAGACCAGAGCCAGCACAGCCGGTGCGGTCTGGATCAACACAATTCGCCGGGAGACCGTCACGCCGCCATAGCAGCCGGCGATCGCGACGCAGAGCAGAAAGAAAATGAGCGCCGCGGAACTGGTCGGTCTCGACGCGACCAAACCCCAGACCAAACCTGCTGCGAGAAAACCGTTGTAGAGGCCCTGATTGGCAGCCATGGCCTTCGTCTGCTCGGCGAGTTCGGCGCTCACACCGAAGATTCGGCGGACCCGTGGCGTGGTCCAGAGGAACATTTCGAGCACCAGGATATAGCCGTGCAGAGCGGCGATCAGGCCGGCGAGAATTTGTGCGGATAGATACATGAGGCGACATCCTGGCAGATCATCGCCGGTTCTACGGGCAGCGACGAGCCATTTACCCGCTCCAATTTTCGTTCTCCTCGGCGGTTGATCGAGGTCGGCGCCCGTGGGGGGTGGCTGTTCGGACGGAGTTGTGGGCGTTGCGGCCATTCGGGTTTGCGTGCCCGGCACGCGGTCGGTCGCGGTGGTTATCTACAACTCGGCTGCACGTCATGTGAATGGCGTTCCGATTCATCGAAGACGACGACTCGAGGGCCCCTCGTCGCCCGTTCGCGCGACTCCAATCGGTATGCAGGCCAAGCGCTTCGGACCAGCGGCTCAGCTCTTCGACTCGTCACCTGAATGGGAGTACAAATCATGCGTCATGTTCGAATGTCACTTGCGTCGGCTCTGACCGGCGCTGCCGTGCTGGCGACACTGGTGACCGGGACCGGCGCCGCCAACGCGGCTCCGGACACACAAATCGACTGGAACACCCACGTCGAGGGCGGCACGGTCGTCGCCCAGGTTACTTCGGGGGGCTTCCGGCGTGCGGGCGACGCGATCGAACTCACCAACTCGGCCGGAACGGTCGTGCTGCGGGTGCCGCTCACGTTCAAACTGGCCGGACGGTCGATCCCGTTCAGCGCGGATATCAGCGGTAGCACGCTGCGTTTGACCGCTGATCAAGCCCAGTCGGCAGCGCTCGACCTCGCCCCGGTTTCACCGGTGCCCGCCAATGAGCCGGTGGCCGCGAAGGCGACCGCGATCGCCGCGCCGGTCGGCACGCAGGCCGCCGAACCCACGCAGCACGATATTCCGGGAGCCATTTCGCTGGGCACCGCGATCGGTGCGGCCGTGGGTGGTGCGATCGGCTTCGCCGCGGGCTGCGCACTCGGTGCGCTCGGGACCGGTGCCGCCACCGGTGTGCCGACCGCCGGTATCTTGGCCATCCCCGGTGCGATCATCGGCTGCATCACGCTCGGAATAACTTTCATCCAAGCCGGAACCGTCGCGGGTGCGGCGGTCGGTGCGGGGGTCGGTGCCGTGGTCGGCGCCATTTTGCCCGCATGATTCGCTGATCCCACGGCTACCGCCGAATACGCGAGCCAGCAAGCTGGCACACTTGCCAGGCCCGCACCACGCGGGCCTGGCAAGACCGTATTGAGAGCAGCGCCTCAGGGAATTCGAGATCGCCTGGGACCCAACGCCTTCCGCGAAACTCCTCGGCGACAATCTGATCGTCGCCACCGGCGACAGGATCGATTTCCGGCGAACCCTCGAAGCGACCCCGGCAGCCACGGAGCCTACTCCGGAACCCGCCCTACCCTCACAACCACGAGGGCGATCACCTGTGATCGCTGCGGACGGGACGAGCGACGGGGTATGAGTATCCCCAACAAGTGACCTGAGAGCGTCTACAGCGCAACGCGTTCTGCGAGTCTCCCTCTCATGTTCACGAATAACGTTGTCAAAGAGGGTGTTCCGGCTTCCGGACGCTCTCGAAGAATCCCGCGCGGACTACGGGCTGTTGCCGGAATAGCGGTGCCGGTGATGTGCATCGCCGCTTTCGTCACCGCCGCCGGTTCCGTGGTGCACGCCGACGAGCCAGTGCCCGCCCCTCCGTCGTCTTCCGCCCCTCCGTCGTCTTCCGCCCCTCCGTCGTCTTCCACCCCTCCGTCGTCTTCCGCTCCCCCGTTGTCTTCCGCCCCTCCGTCGTCGTCCGCCCCTTCATTGCCTTCCGCCTCTTCGCCGTCTTCCGCGGGTTGTAGCCGACCGGCGCCCGCGAAAGGGGAAACCACCGTGAGTTTCCGGGGCAGCCAGAAGTCGGGTAAGTACACGCAAAATGTTCCGGCCAACACGGCGAATCAGCCGTTGCCGGTCGTCATTGCCCTGCACGGCTTCCTGGAGAACAGGGCCATCTCCGATTTGGGCAGCGGTTTGGGCGATTACGGTTACCAGAAAGGCTTCGTCACGATCACCCCGCAGCTTGATCGGCTGGGGTTGTCGCAATGGGACGTCGGCCAGGGCTCGGCGGACATGACCTGGGTGTCCGAGGTGCTCACGCACGTGGAATCCACCCTCTGTGTCGACCAACGGCGAGTCTATGTGACCGGGCTTTCGATGGGCGCGTTCGCCACCAGTTCCATCGGCTGCCAGTTCGCCGATCGTGTCGCGGCCATCGCTCCGGTAGCGGGACTTCGGGACTTCGACTGGTGCCATCCGTCACGGCCGATACCGGTGATCGCGTTCCACGGCACCAGCGACCCGATCGTTTCGTATACCAATCCGCCGGTAACCGATATCGCGGCAGCCTGGGCCCGCCGCGACGGATGCACCGGTGGGCCGACAAGGACGACGATCGCCTCCGATGTCGTCCTGGACAAGTATTCGTGCCCGACCGGGGTCGACGTTCAGCTGTACTCGATCATCGGCGGCGGTCATATCTGGCCCGGCAGCACCTCACCGCTCTACCCGGAGTTCATCGTCGGCAAAAATACGAAGTCAATCCGTGCCACGACCCTGATCTGGGACTTCTTCGCCGCTCATCCGATGAGCACCTGACCGATCCACTCGGTTCGCGGATACGCGACTGAGCCTGCCCCGCCCGAGCTCTCTCGGGCGGGCTTCGCTTTGTGCTCACCCGGCTTGCGCATTTGGGCCCGCGGTCTTGGCTACAGCGGCTCAGTTCCGATCATTTCGTACCGAGAGCGGTGAGCGGCCGGTCCAGCGGATGTAGGCCCGCCGGAATTCACGCCCGTCGCTGAAACCCATTTCGCGGGCGATCGCGTCGATGGTCAGCGTCGACTCGCGCAGCAGGAGGGTCGCGCATCGTGCGCGGACCCGATCGCGAACTGTACTGAATCCCTCACCCGCAGAGGATAATTGGCGTCGCAACGTCCGTTCGCTGAGATTCAGGCGCCGGGCCACGGCGGTCACAGTCAAGGGTGTGCGAGCGTGGCCTTCCAGCAGAGCCTCGACCGCGAGCACGATGTCCTTTTCGACATTGTGCGAGCTGATCAATTGACGGCAGGCGGCCGCGGCGACGGTACGGGTCGGTTCGTGGTGGTGTGGCAGCCGGTGGGCCAACAGGGCAGCCGACACGCGCATGCGAGTGGCTCCCGCGCCGAATACGACCGGGCAGCGGAAGAATCGTGCGTACTCGTCAGCGTAAGCTGGTGCCGGATAAGATAATTCGACCGACGATGGCGATCGACCGGCGCCGAGCATGGTTCGCAGGAATGTCACCGCGGTGCACAGCGCCTCCTCGAAAAGGAAGATCTCCAGCGCCGTATCGGTTTCCCGCTGGCGCAGGTTCAGCACGACCTCGCCATCGAGTATCTCGAAGTCGACGTCGACCAAGCTGCCCGACGCCAAATGCAATTCGGAACCGAGCGCGAGGGCGTCGCCGAGTGTCGCGCAGGAACTCAACGCGACACCGAGCAGCCCCATCGATATCAGGATGTCGCGCTGACCCAGCCGTATGCCCCAGGGGCCGGGAGGAAGTGCGCGCAGGGCGCGACGCAGCACGGTGGCGGCTTGGTCGTAAGAAACCGGCGCATTGCCGGAATCAAGCAGTCGCTCGGCATCCAATCCGGTTTCGGCGAACCAGGATCCGGCCGACAGGCCGAGATGCAGGCCGATTTCCACCACCCCGGACAGCACGATCGGGGGAATGACCGCGTCCGTGAGTGCTTGCGGTTGCGGCGCCACGTCACACCTCCTGATAGACACACCCGGCGTGGCGATCACCCGCTGTGAATTCGATTGCCGTGCAGGGATTCTGGCAAATCCCAGCACCCGCCATGTGACGGCGGGCACCGGGTGGGCGATTGCCACGCCGGATGCTCTTTCAGCTTGCCAGCGGGGACTTTTGCGGCCAAGCGGCATACCTGACCCGAAAGTCGCATACTTCCGCTACATCTCGACGTCGATGGTGTGGTCGCGCAACATCGACTTCTCGTCGCGGGCTACACCCTCGCCTGAGAGACCGAGGGTTGACGTAGTGATGGAGCCGACAATTCGTACTGTTGACCAGGTGCTTCCGGCGCTGTTGAGTAACGCTTCAGGAGCACGACGACCGGATGGGCCCCAATGATTGTCAAGGAGTGGACCGGATCCGAGGTCCAAGCGCTGCGAAAGGTCGCGCTCCGCGAAACGCAGGAGGAATTCGCCGCGTCGACGGGTTTCTCTGTGCACACGGTCCGGAAATGGGAGAAGACGACCTTCGCTCAACCTTTGCGAGGCCGAGCAGCGGAAGCGATGGATACGTTGCTCGCCCGCCTCGACGATCGGCAACGGGAGCGGTTCCACGCTGCGGTGCGCCGCCCGCCGATGGAAGCGATCGGTCCGGCTCGCGAGTGGCACGACGCCCTGAACCCATCAGCCGCCCGAGGCTCATACCCGTTTGTGGGTACCAGCACCACCTACGATGCCGGGCTCGCGGCCGACGCCGAGAAGTCCATGGAATTCGCCGAATGGGCCGGCGATACCCAAACGGGCCGGTTGGCGGTCGACGCCTTGGCCTACGAGTTGGCCAGGATCGCACAGAGTTACGTCCACGGTCCGCCACAGCCGGTGCTGTCCGAGCTGGCGGTTCTTCGAGGCGAAATACGTCGAGCGCTACAGGCCGGGCCATCTCCGCAACGAGCCACCGAATTGCTGTTTCTGGGTTCGCTGGCGATCGAACTTCTCGCCCAGGCCACCGGCGTTCTCGGCACCACGATCGTCGCCATGCAGCACGCCGTCGCGGCCGAATCGCTGGCAGAGCAGGTTGGCTACCAGGACTTGCGAGCGTGGGTCATCGGTACCAAGGCGCTGATCGCCGAATGGAGCGGAAACCTCCCGGCGGCACTGGCTTTCGCGCGACAGGCCGCGGCGTTCGCCCCTACCGGGCATCAGCGGCTCCGGCTGGCGGCGATCGAAGCGCGATGCGCGGCTCGGCTCGGACAGCACCGGGACGCCCGCGCCGCGATCACGCGGATTCTCCATGGCATCGAGGGCGGATCCACCGGCGCGGACGCCGTCGCGCAATTCGGTGGGGCACTGCACTTTCGGCCGGCGAAGATGGCGTGCTACATCGGTACGACATACCGAATCCTCGGCGACAATCGAAATGCCGAACTGTGGGCGCTGGAAGCCGTGCACGGGTATTCCACCGGCCCGGCCGAGGAACGTTCGTACGGCCACGAAGCGGTCGCCCGCGCCGACGTGGCGATCGTCCGCATCGAACGGGGCGCGATCGACAGCGCCGACGAGGTCCTGGAACCGGTATTCGCCATGCCCGATTGCCAACGCGTGCACCGTGTTATGGAAAGCATGCGCGCTGTCCAGAAGTCGTTGCACACCACCGGCGGTACATCCGGTGCGGCCGCCGCGGCCCTCGGTGCGCGCATAGACGGTTTCACCGCCACCGATCTATCGAGACCGGAACAGACGTTGCCCTGCTGGACATCCGGTGGCGGTCTCAGCCTCAGAGTGGGCGACACCGGTCAGTAGCGGAAGTGATTGCCCCACAGCGGAGTCGGTCACGAACAGCGCCGCTCTTCGCTCGGATACGCAGAGTTCGAGGTTCACCCGGGCAATCACAACCGTAAGCTCGGGTAACGAAGTAGAGTTGATTCCGCTCGGCCTGTCCGACCGCAGGTCCTGGAACTCCCAAACCGCGAGGACCATAGCCGGCTCATTCTTAGCCCGGCCCTTCGATACGCCCGCATATTGCTGCCGCTACCCGGCACGAAGACGCCTCGATACCTCGCCGCCAGACCACCGCCGCCGACCTGCGGTCGAACCCAGCGGACCGCGCCGAACTCGCCGCACGCCACAACCGAAGAGGAGTTGGCCATGCAACACACACGCTTGGGAACATCGGGATTGAAGATCAGCCGAATCGCACTGGGCTGCATGAGCTTCGGCGACCCCGCCCAGCGCATGTCCTGGGTGCTCGACGACGCCGCCGCCGAGCCGATCTTCCGCCAGGCCGTCGAACTCGGAGTGACATTCTGGGACACCGCGAACATCTACGGCTTGGGCACCTCGGAAGAGATCGTCGGCCGGGCGTTGCGGAAGTACACCAAGCGCGAGGACGTCGTGCTGGCCACCAAATTGTTCATGCCGATGCATGAGGGCCCGGGCGGCTCAGGTCTGTCTCGCAAAGCAGTCTTGGAGCAGATCGATGCCTCGCTGCGCCGCCTGGGCACCGACTACGTCGACCTGTACCAGATCCATCGCTTCGACCCGGACACCCCGGTGGAGGAGACGATGGAGGCACTGCACGACGTGGTCAAGGCAGGCAAGGTCCGCTACCTAGGCGCATCCTCGATGTGGGCGTGGCGCTTCGCAAAGATGCAACACGCCGCCGAGACGAACGGCTGGACCCGGTTCGTGTCCATGCAGGACCAGTACAGCCTCACCCAGCGAGAAGAGGAACGCGAGATGTTCGGGCTGCTTGCCGACCAGGGTGTGGGGTCGATCCCATGGAGCCCACTGGCCGGGGGGAGAATCGCCCGGCCCTGGGGCGAGGTCTCGACCCCCCGCGGCGAGACCAACACGGGCAAGGACCCGTGGGGCCGCCCGACATTCCTGGACACCGACCGAGCCATCGTCGAAGCCGTCGCGAAGATCGCCGAGGCCCGCGGCGTATCGATGGCCCAAATCGGCATGGCATGGGTCCTGAAGAACCCGATCGTCTCCGCCCCGATCGTCGGCGCGACCAAACCCCATCATCTCGCCGACGCCGTCGCAGCCCTCGATATCGAGCTGACCGACAAGGAGATCGATTCCCTCGAACAGCCCTACGTTCCTCGAATGCCCACCTTCTTCTGACCCGTACACAACAATCTGAATCGCCCCTGGGCGCTCACCAAGGTAGTGGGTGCGCCTCGACGCACAACCCGGTGAGCGGCCGCCGAGATGGTCGCCGGAGGTTCTGCTCGGTGACCAACCGTTCCACACACCGAATTCAGCGCAAATGTACGACTTTCAGGTCAGTGCGAGCGCTTGGCCGCACTCGTCCGGGCGGCCAAGCTTGAAGCGCACCCGGCGCGGCAGTCACCGACCGCGATACCCGTCATCACCGGACGAGTACGGTGACTTCGCCAGATCTCTTACACGGCAATCGAATCCGCCGTTCTGGAGCCGCGCCGGGTGCCCTCATCGGAGCGCCCGCCGCGTATGCAATTGACATCGGCCATTACGAGTTCCCGGCCCGATCGCAATCGCCACCGATCGCGGCGTCAGCCGCTGCCCCACCTGATGAGCTCGCGGCAGATTCCGGGGTCTGCTACAGCCATTGACCACGCATAGGAGATTCCGATCGGTTCGGCAATGCAATTCGGGGTTGTGCTCGGCGATGATGAACGGGTGATGAGCCTTTCGACCGCCGGGGTAGCGGCGTTTTCCGGTGCCGTGCTGTTCGGTTCGGAGATTCCCGGCGAGTACCGGATCGATCGGTCCGGGTATGAACCATCCGGCGCACCAGAGGTCGTCGTGCGCGCGGTGGACGTCGATGACGTGCGACGGGCGGTGACTCTGGCTGCCGAACAAGGTCTTTCGGTGGTGGTGCGTGGAGCCGGAACCGGATTGGCCGGTGGCGCGTCGGCCGGGGCGGGGACGCTGGTGCTCGACGTCAGTGGGCTGCGCCGGATTCTGGAGATTTCGACCGTCGACGAGTGGGCGGCCGTCGAAGCGGGCGTGAGCGGGGCGACGCTGGACGCGGCGGCCGGACTGCACGGTCTGCGCTATACGCCCGATCCGGCCAGCATCGCCATCTCGACGATCGGCGGCAATATCGCCACCAATGCCGGTGGCCTGCGCTGCGTCAAGTACGGGGTGACCGGTGACGCGGTACTCGGGCTCGGCGTCGTGCTTGCGGACGGCAGCCTCGTGCACACCGGCCGCCGAACGGCGAAAGGTGTTGCGGGGCTTGATCTGACCAGGCTGTTCACCGGCTCGGAGGGAACGCTGGGGGTGATCGTGGAGGCCGTGGTCCGATTGCAGCCGGTACCGGTGCAGACGCTCACCGTGGCGGCCTATTTCGATGATGTCGAGCAGGCGGCCGCCGCCACCGCGGCGGTACTGGCCGCGCGCGTACGTCCTGCGATGCTGGAACTACTGGACGAGGCCTCGTTACGGGAAGCGCAGGATCTGCTCGGCGTGCGCACGCGGTCCGCCGGTGCGTTCGTGGTGGCGCAGGCCGACGGATTCGGCGCCCGGGCGGAGGCCGACATCATCTCGGATGTGTTCCGGCAGTACACCTCTCGCATTCAGGTGGGCGATGATGCCGAGGCTGCCGCAGAACTGCTGGCGATCCGCCGCGCGGCCTTACCCGCGCTCGAACGGCACGGGCGGGCCTTGATCGAGGACATCGCGGTGCCGCGGTCCCGAATCGCCGAGGCGGTGCGCCGGATCACCGAGGTCGCCACCCGCCACCACAGTCGTATCTACACCTTCGGACATGCCGGGGACGGCAATCTGCACCCGATCATCGTGGTGCCCGGCGACGATGCGGGCGCCGCTGCGCGTGCCACCGCGGCCGCCGATGAAATATTCGCCACCGCACTGGAATTGGGCGGCACCATCACCGGTGAACATGGTGTGGGAGTGCTCAAGCGGCAATGGCTCGAGCGCGAACAGGGACCGGATGCCCTGCGAGTGCAGCGGCAGATTCGCCGTGCGCTGGACCCGCAGGGGCTGTTCAATCCGGGAAAGGCGTACTGATTCCGGTCGCGATCGGCCGCCCGGTCTCCGAACTCCACTGCGACCAGGAACCCGGGAACAGCGCCGCATCGATGCCGAGGACCCGCAGCGCGGCGATATCCACCGCCGCGGTGACTCCGGAGCCACAGTACGCGCCCACCCGGTCGGCGTCGCGGACCTGCTTGAACAGCGCTTCCAATTCGGCTGCCGGACGGAAGAATCCGTGTTCGTCCAGGACCGCGCCGCTGGGCACATTCCGGGCGCCGGGCACATGCCCCGGCACCGCATCGACCGGTTCGACCTCGCCGCGGAATCGCTCCGGTGCCCGCGCATCGATCAGTGCGCCGGCGTCGGCCAGCACCGCCGCTTCGTCGGCGTCCACCGTCGCCAACGCACCGACATACAGATCCTCGTGCTCGATATGCACATCACCGAGCGGTGGATGGACGGCGCCCGCGGCCACCTCACGCCCGGCCGCCACCCAGGCACCGAGGCCACCATCGAGAATGCGGATATCGGCGATTCCGGCTGCCCGCAGCACCCACCACGCACGCGCTGATCCGGCTCGATTCCAGTTGTCGTACACGATGATCGGAACACCGTCCCGCACTCCCCAGCGCCGGGCCGTCGCCTGCAGCGCCGATCCCGACGGCAGCGGATGACGTCCCCGGCCCAACACCGAGTGGTCGGACAGTTCGGTCTCCAGGTCAACGTACACCGCTCCGGGAATGTGGCTCTCGGCGTACGCATCTCGCCCATCCGGGCGATCCAGCTGCCACCGCACATCGAGTACGACGATCGGTTCGATCGCGGTGATCAAGTCAGCCAGTTCATCGACGGTGATGAGAGTTTCTGCACGGGAAGGCATTATGCGACACCTCGTAGTCGTCGGCCGGTCATGGAACGGTAGTGCGCGGTAATCGCATCGATGGCAGTGCGCTCGATATCGTGAGCGAGCCCTCGCCGCGCGACCAATCGCACATCGATCGACCCCATCGCGGGCAGCGCGGACACCTCGGTCACTCCTTCGGGGACGGCGGTATGGAACGGCAGCAGGGCGATTCCCAGTCCGGCTTTGGCCGCGGCCAATACGCCATCGAGATTGCCGGATTCCGCGGTCACCGACACCTGGTAGCCGAGTTCGGTGAGTCGCTGTACCGCACGCTGGCGCAGTCCGCACGGCTCTTCGAAGGCCACCAGGGAGATGGGTTCGGGGAGGCGCGGCAGCTGCCAGCGCGGCCCGGCCACCCAGCGCAGCCCGAGTTCGCCGACCTCGCTCCCGACGGGATCGCCATTGCCGCCCAGCACAACCGCGAAATCGAGGGCGCCCTTGAGCACCGAATCGGTGAGTGCGGTCGACCGGTCGATCCGGAAATGCAGATACGTCTGGGGATACGCCTCACGCAGTACTGCGAGCAGTTCCGGCAGGAGCCCGTCGGCGGAGTGCTCGGTGGAGCCGACACTGATGCGCTGATGCTCGGCCGGCATGAATCGGGCCAGCATTTCATCGTGCACCGATAGCAGTGCGCGGGCCTCTACCAGCAGGCGTTGCCCGTCTGCGGTGAAATGTGAACCGCGCCCGTCCTTTTCCAGCAGGGGCAGCTTCAGCCGCCGTTCCAGCAGGCGAATGTGCTGGCTGACCGAAGGCTGGCTGAGGTGCAGGGCATCGGCGGCCCGGCGAAAACCACCGGTATCGGCGATGGTCACCAGCGTGCGCAGATGTGTCAGATCCAGCGGGTCCGCCATGTTGCATTCCACCTTGTGTAGGTACGACAAGTCGAATTGATCCAACTAGGCTTCGACGCTTTTGTGTACCGTTCGAATCTGCGAGATCGAAATGGGTCGAGTGTATTTCGACTATCGGTTGCTATCGGCAATACGAACTGAAATCCATGAAAAGAACTCTGGTTTCGACCCACCTGTGCTCCTTAGCATGGCCGAAATACATCGAGCGCCGTCTCCGAGAGGAATTTCATGACTGCCGATCCTGCCGCGGATGCCGTGCCCGCCACTGCGGCCACCGAGGTCGAATTCATCAGCCTCACCCATACCAATGCCTCGACCGAGCTCACGCCGATCCCGTCCCGGGGGATCGACCTGCCATTCGTGCGGCGGTATGTGCGAACACTCGAGGATGCCGGATTCGACGCCACCCTGCTGCCGTACGGCTCGTCCTCGGCGGACTCGTTCGTCCTCGCATCGGCCGTCGGGCAGCTGAGCGAGCGGCTCAAGCCGATTGTGGCGGTCCGCCCGAATACGGTGTTCCCGACGGTAGCGGCGCAGCAGCTGGCCACCCTGGACCAGCTGACCGAGGGCCGCGCGGTGGTACACCTGATCTCCGGTGGCAGCGATGCCGAGCAGGCACGCCAGGGCGATTACCTCTCCAAGGCCGAAAGGTATTCGCGCACCGGCGAATTCGTGGACGTGCTGCGTCGGTCGTGGACCGAGACACAGCCGTTCTCCCATGCCGGCGAGCACTACCGATTCGACAACTTCGGGCCCGGATTCCCGCCGTACGCCGCAGCCATTCCGATTTCCATCGGCGGGCAGTCCGATGCCGCCTTCGAGATCGGCGGTCGCCAGGCCGATATCTTCTCCTTCTGGGGAGAACCGCTGGCCGACATCGCCGCTCAGATCGAGCGCGTACACGGTATTGCCGAGGCGGCCGGGCGCAGCGACCGGCCGCGTATCTGGGTGACCTTCCGTCCCATTATCGATCGCACCGACGAGCTGGCCTGGGCGAAGGCGCACGACTATGTCGATCGCATCTCCCGCACCTTCGAGACCGGCGCCTTCCGCAACGCGAGCAAGGCCACGCCACAGAATGTCGGGTCGCAGCGCGCACTGGAATTCGCTGAGCGCCAGGAGATCTACGATCGCGCACTGTGGACCCGGACAGCGGCCGCCACCAACGGCCAGGGCGCGTCGACGGCACTGGTCGGCAGCCCGGAGACGGTGGCAGCGGCCATTCTGGACTACATCGACCTCGGCGCGAGCCTGGTATCGATCCGCGGATACGACACCCTCAACGACGTCATCGACTACGGGCGCTATGTGCTGCCCCTGGTTCGGCAGGAGCTCGAACACCGTAAGGCCACCGGTCGGCGCGGGACCCTGCAGGGCGAGCATCCGGGCGCACTGACCACGGCCGGTCGCTCGTGACCACCGCGGCCCGCACCCTCGTGGTTCCGGACACCTCCCCCGCCGCGCTCGCGGCTCTGACCGCCGAAATCGCCGCCACGGCGGCCACATACGATCGCAGTGGCGCCGTGCCGGAGGCCGGGCTGCTTGCGGCGCAACGCGGCGGCTATCTCACCGCCACGGTGGCCGCGCGCTACGGCGGCCCTGAACTGGGTCACAGCGATGTGGTGCGCATCCTGGTCGCGATCGGCGAGGGTGATCCGTCGGTGGCGCTACTGGCCGCCAACAACCTGGGTGCGCATCTGGCGCAGGCGGCCGCCGGACACTGGCCCACGGAGCTCTACGCGGACCTGGTTCGCCGGTCTGCCGAACAGCCAACGCTGGTCAACGCGGTGCGCGCCGAGCCCGAACTGGGTGCGCCCGCCCGAGGCGGCCTGCCCGCGACAATTGCCCGACGCACCGAGAACGGGTGGATTCTCGATGGGCACAAAACATTCGCCACCGGCGGCACCGCTCTGGCCTACCACCTGGTGTGGGTACTGACCGATGAATCTCCAGCCCGGGTGGGACATCTCATCGTTCCGGCCGAGGCCGACGGCATCACCTGGCACGACACCTGGGATCACCTCGGGCTGCGCGCGTCCAATACCCACGACGTCAGCTACTCGAATGTCGCAGTGCCGCTGGAGAATTTCTCCGAGATTCCATTCCAGAACGGCGTCTACCGCGACCCGGCAGTCGCGACCGGGCCCGCCTCCTTCGGGCACGCCGCACTGTATGTGGGTGTAGCGCGCGCCGCCCGCGCCGCCTTCGCCGAGTACGCGCGCACCCGCGTGCCGACCGCGCTCGGCAAACCCATCGCCGAGACCGAGCGCATCCAGGTTGTAGCCGGTGAGATCGACACGCAGATTGTGCAGGCCGAGACCCTGCTGTACGGCACACTGCACCGGCTCACCGCCGGTGAACCAGAAGTGGCGCAACAACTGTCGGCAGTGAAGGTGCTCATCGCACGGTCGGTGATCGCGGCGGTACAGACCGCTGTGGCCGCGCTCGGCAACGCCGCGCTGACCCGGCATCACCCGCTCGAACGCCATCTGCGCGATGTGCTGTGTGTGCGCGTGCACCCGCCCCAGGAGGACGCGGCCCTGCTCAGCGCAGGCCGGTCACTGCTTGTTCCGGACCTACCCCGAGGAATCACCCCGCGATGACCACCACCAACCGTAGTACCCACGCCGCACGCAAGACCGGAAGGCGTTGCGCCGCAGCCGTTGCCGCTGCGATGACCCTGCTGGTCAGCGCCTGCGGCAGCAACAGCGGTACGGCCAGCGGGCCGTCCGGCGAGGGTAAGGACCCGGTGCGCGGCGGCACCCTCAGTATCGCGTTCTGGCCGGACAATGCGGCCTTCCCCTGCATCGACCCCTTCCAGACCTACTGGATCGAACACCGCTCGCTGATCCGCAATTTCGCTGATTCACTGACCGATCAGAACCCCGATACCGGAGAGATCGTGCCGTGGCTGGCCACCGCCTGGCAGATCAGCGCCGACGGCCTCGATTACACCTTCACCCTGCGTGACGGAGTGACCTTCGCCGACGGCGCGCCGCTGGACGCGGCGGCGGTGAAAACCAACTTCGACGGCTTCCTCGATGCCGCTCACACCTCGAACGGCACCGCCTACGGCACGAGTTATATTGTGGGACTGGAATCGACTCAGGCGATCGACGCCAAGACGGTCCGCTTTCACTTCAACCGGCCGAACGCCTCCTTCCTGCAGGCGACCTCGACCACCAACCTGGCGCTGCTGTCCCCGGCCTCCTTCCAGAAGACACCACAGCAGCGCTGCCTCGGCGATGTAGTCGGCTCGGGGGCGTTCAAACTCGACAATTACACGCCGGGACAGGGTGTTTCGCTCAGTCGCCGTACCGGCTACCGCTGGTCGTCGCCCTTCAACAAGAACAAGGGTGACGCGTACCTGGACAAGATCCAGGCCAGCTATGTCGCCGAGAACGGTGTACGCACCGGCAACCTGGTCAGCGGGCAGATCGATATCGCGTGGCCGCGCAACCCGTTCACGGTGGAGGACCGCGACCTCATCGGCCGCTCGGGCGCGTACCTGCGCTCGCGCCCGCTGCCCGGCGTCTCCTACACCCTGTATCCGAATGTGAGCGACGGTCATCCGCTGGCCGACGATAATGTGCGCCAGGCGCTGCACCACGCGGTCGACCTGAAGACCTTCGCCGCAACGACTTTCGGGTCGGACTACCCGGTGGTCGGCGGACCGTTCGACAGCACCACGCCGTACTATGCCGCCCAGAGCGGCAAGCTCGCCTACGACCCGGAACAGGCCGCGAGCATTCTGGATGCGGCTGGTTGGAAACTCGCACCCGGCGACCAGTACCGCGCAAAGGACGGCAAGCGGCTGACACTCGTCTGGCCGATCGCCCCGGGCACCACGGGTTCGGAGCTCTTCCAGGACCAGTTGCGCAAGGTGGGCATCGAATTGCAGCTGAAGACGATCACGGCGGCCGAGCGCAATGCGGTCATCAGCGGCGGTCAGTACGACCTGCTCGATACCTACTTCACCCGCGCCGATCCCGGTGCGCTGCAGTTCATCCTGGTGGAGGCGCTGGCCAATTCGAAGGCGCTGGCACACAACGCACAGAAGCCGGACACCGCCGCGCGGGTCGCCGACCTCTTCAGTCGCGCCGTACAGTCGACGGATTCGGCTGCCCGCCAGCAGATCTACACCGAATTGCAGGGTGTGCTGATCGACGCCGGGGTCACCTTCCCGCTCTTCGAACGCGTGCAGTACGCCGGAATTCGTAACCATGTCAACGGTTTCCGCTTCACCTCCGAAGCCTTCATAGATCTGGACGACGTCTGGATCCAGCCGTGATTCGCTACCTCGCCGGCCGGATCGCGCAGGCGGTCGGCGTGCTCTGGGCGGCGTTCACGGTCACCTTCGTGGTGCTGTATCTGCTGCCCAGTGATCCGGTGTCGATCCAACTCGGTGCCGCCGGTATCGAAACCGATTCGCTGACGCCGGCGCAGTTGACCGCCGCCAAGGCGAAGTACGGGCTGGACCGGCCGGTGCTGGACCAGTACTTTTCTTCGCTGACCGGCGCGCTGCACGGCGATTTCGGCACCTCGATCGCCAAACAGGCTCCGGTGAGCCAGCTGATCGCCGAACGGATCGGCGGCACACTGACACTCAGCCTGCTCGCCGGTGTACTCGCGGTGCTGCTCGGCACCACGATCGCCTATCTCGCCGCCTTCGTGCGCATCCGACCATTGCGAGTCCTACTGGACCGCGCGCCGGCGATCGGTGTCGCGGTGCCCTCGTTCCTGGTGGGGCTCGTGCTCATCCAGTACTTCTCGTTCGATCTGGGCTGGCTGCCTTCCTCCGGCTCCGGCAACTGGAAGTACCTGGTACTGCCGGTGATCACCATGTCACTGCCCGGTGCGGCGCAGCTGGCACAGGTGCTCGGGCGCAGCTTCCAGGAGACCCTGCGAGAGCCGTACATCGTGACCGCGCGGGCCAAGGGACTCTCGCGCGCGACGGTCCAGTTGCGACACGCCTTCCGCAATGCCGCCCTGCCCGCGCTGACCATTATCGGAGTTCTGGTGGGTCTGACCGTGACCAGCGCGATCGTGGTCGAAACCATGTTCAACCGCAACGGAATCGGCCGGCTGGCTCAGGAATCGGTACTGGCCAAGGACGTTCCGGTGGTGCAGGCGATCGTCGTGATCGCCGCCGCCGGATTCGTGTTGATCAATCTGATCGTCGATCTGCTCTATCCACTGCTGGATCCCCGCATTGCCCACCCCGCGCACGCAGAGGTGAATTGACATGGTGCAGAGCCTGATTACCGTTTCGGGCGGCGCGAACGCTCAGATACCCGCCCAGACCTTCGACGAGGACGCGGCCCTGGCCGGCCCGATCTCCGAGGGCGGAGTCCGCACTCACTCACGGTCCCGGCTGCTGGCTCGGCGTCCTGGTTTCGTGGTGGCGAGCCTGCTGATCGCCTTCGTCATCCTGGCGGCGTTCGCGCCCGCCCTGTTCACCGGCCACGACCCATACGCCACCGCCCCGGCCGAGCGCCTGCGATCACCCAGCGCCGCACACCTTTTCGGCACCGACGACCTGGGACGCGATCTATGGACCCGCACGCTGTACGGGGCCGATCTCACCGTCAAGGCCGCGCTCATCGCCATTGCCATCGGATTATGCGCGGGACTGCTACTCGGGGTGGTCTCCGGCTTCCTCGGCGGATTCTTCGACGCACTGATCATGCGGATCGTCGATGTGCAGCTGGCGATTCCGGGAATGCTGCTGGCCCTGGCCATTGTCACCGCGCTCGGCTTCGGCACCATTCCGGTCGCAATCGCGGTAGGCGTCGCGACGGTGCCGGGCTTCGCGCGCACCGCACGCGCGGAGGTACTGCGGGTGAAGACACTGCCGTATGTGGAGGCAGCACGCGCCGGCGGCGGATCGTGGCCGCGGGTGCTGATCCGGCATGTATTGCCGAACTCCTGGGGTTCGGTGCTGTCGCTGGCGGTGCTGGACTTCGGCACGGCAATCATTGCCGTGGCCGCCCTGAGCTTCCTCGGCTTCGGTGCGGCACCGCCACGGGCGGAGTGGGGGTCGCTGGTGGCCGGTGGGCGCAGTTTCCTGGTCACCGCGCCGTGGGTGTCGTTACTGCCCGGTGTGATGGTGGCGGCAACAGTATTGGCGCTCAACCACATCGCACAGACGCTACGGGAGGTAGGGCGATGACCCGGGCCACTACCGCCGAGCGTGAGCGCACCGGCACACCGATCGTCGAAATCGACAGTCTCGCAGTGGGTTATCTCCAATCGGGCATCGTCGAACCAGCGGTGCACAGCGTCACGCTCGCAGTGCGGCCCGGTGAAATCGTCGCGCTGGTCGGTGAATCCGGTTCCGGCAAGTCCACGACCGCACACGCCGTGATCGGCCTGCTGCCCGACAGCGCGCGAATCACCGGTGGATCGATCCGGGTCGGCGGCGTCGATCTCGTCGGAGCTCGCGAGCGACTGGTGCGCTCGCTGCGCGGGTCGACCATCGGACTGATCCCACAGGATCCGATGCTCGGCCTCAACCCCACCCAGCGGATCGGCGCACAGGTCGCCGAGGCGGTGCGCCTGCGCGGCCTCCGGGGTGCGGCGGCGGATGCCGAGGTGCTCGACCTGCTGCGCCAGGCCGGGCTGGACGATCCGGAGCAGCGCCTGCATCGTTACCCCCACGAATTGTCCGGCGGTCAGCGGCAGCGGGTACTGATCGCGATCGCGCTGGCCGGTCGGCCCGAGTTGATCATCGCCGATGAGCCGACCAGCGCACTGGACGTGACCGTGCAAGCGCGCATTCTCGATCATCTCGAATCGCTGGTGCGCGAGAGCGGTATCGCGCTGCTGATCATCACCCATGATCTGGCCATCGCCGCGGACCGCGCCGACCGGGTAGCGGTAATGCGGCACGGCAGGATCGTCGAATCCGGCACGCCCACAGAGATTCTCGTCGACTCCGAGAACGCTTACACCCGGCGGCTGATCGCGGTGGCGCCCGCGCTCGCACACGAGGGTGCGGTCCGGCCACGCTTCCAGCTCTCGGCACAGGAGGCCCTGGAGGGTGAACCGATCCTCGAACTCGACTCGGTGACAAAGCAATTCCGGGCGCCACGTGGCAGCCGGGGACAGCGCGTGACCGCACTGGACAACGTATCGGTGCGCGTCGCGGCCGGGCGCACGCACGCCGTGGTGGGCGAATCTGGTTCCGGGAAGACCACCATGCTGCGCATCGCCATGGGTCTGGAAACACCCACCTCCGGCTCGGTGCGGTTCGACGGCAGTGATATCGCGGGATTGTCCTGGCGGCGATTACGGCCACTGCGGCGACGGTTTCAACTGGTGCACCAGAATCCGTTCTCCTCGCTCGATCCGCGATTCACAGTGCGCGACAGCATTATCGAGCCGCTGGTGTCCTTCGGGATCGGCAGCCGCGCCGAGCGGCACGCCCGCGCCGCCGAACTACTGGACCAGGTGGCGCTGCCCCGCACCGCACTGAACCGGCTGCCCGGGGAACTCTCCGGCGGACAGCGGCAGCGGGTCGCCATCGCCCGGGCGCTATCGCTGCAGCCGGATCTGGTGCTGCTCGACGAACCGGTCTCAGCACTGGACGTTTCGGTACAGGCGCAGATCCTGCAGCTGCTGCTCGACCTGCAGCAGCGGCTCGGCCTGGCCTATCTGTTCGTCTCGCACGATCTGGCCGTGGTGGCACAGATCGCGCACACCGTGTCGGTGTTCGACAAGGGCACGGTCGTCGAATCCGGCTCCGTCGCCGATGTTTTCGGCAATCCCGCACATTTGTCCACCCAGCGGCTCATCGCCGCGATACCGGGCCGCCGGGCGCTGTCCGGCCACCCACCATCCGATCTCACTGAAAGGGATATCCCGTGAGCGCAACAACCGACACCTGGGTGGCCGACTGGCAACAGTGGCATACCGACCGCGCTGCCGAAGCGACGGCCGTATACGGCATTGCCGCCGCGTCCGGCACGCACTGGCTGAGCGAAACCCCGCTAACCATCGCGGGTGTGCCCGGCAGCTGGGTCGCCGAGGCGGGGCGGGCCGTCGGCGACGGCCCCGGCCTGCACCTCGAACTCGCGCCCGGCGAACGGCACCAGAGCGGAGAGCTGCTGCTGCAACCCCTGATTCGCGCCGGAGCGGTCGCGTTGCGCGTCTTCGACCCACAGGCGTCCACCCGGACCACCTTGCAGGGGATCGGCGCATTCGACCCGGACCCGGCCTGGGTGATCGATGGCATTGTCGAAACTACCTCGGCGGCCCTGAAACTGGATCATGTCGACGGCTTCGTGAGCGATAACGACGGTGTGAGCATCAGGCTGACGATCAACGGCCGGGAAGTGGTGCTGTGGGGCACCGCGACTCCGGCCGGAGGTATCCAGATCACCTTCGCCGACACAACCAATGGCGCGGAGACACAACGGTTCCGGTTCCTGACCGTCGCCGCCCCGGATGCGCAGGGCCGCGTCGTCGCGGACTTCAACCGCGCCTACCTGCCACCCTGCACCTTCTCCGACCACTACCTGTGCCCGCTGCCGCCGGCCTCGAATCGACTGGACTTCCCGGTGCGCGCCGGTGAAACCCGTCTGCTGCGGGCGGATCGATGACCCGCTACGTCATTGTCGGCGCGGGCGCCGTCGGAGCGAGCCTGGCCGTCGAACTCGGCGACCGAGGTCACGACATTCTGCTGATCGCCCGGGGGGCGACTCTGGAACACCTGGCGCGGCAACCACTTTCCTATCATTCCCAGACCGGGCACCGCGAGGTCCGGCTACCGGTCGCGGCACTGGGTGACGACCTGGGACTGCGGCTCGGGGATATCGTCGTCTTCACGGTGAAATCCCAGGATCTGCCCGAAGTCGCCGCCGCTCTCGCCTGGCGGGATGTAACGGACGAGCAGGGCCGCATCCGCGGTGTGGCAGCCGATTTGGTGCCGGTGGTCACCGCGCAGAACGGCCTGGACGCCGAACGCTCGGCGGCCCGCTGGTTCGATACAGTGCTCGGCGCGGTATTCCTGATCTCGGCCCAGCACATCCGCACCGGCGAGGTGCGCGTCGGCGGGTCCCCGTACGTGGGTGGTGTCATCGCCGGTGTCGCCAGCGCCGTCTCACCCTCCGCCGCCGAGCAGCCACTGAAGACCTTCACCACAGACCTGCAGGCCGCGAACTTCCGAGCCGAAGCCGTAGCCGATATTCGCGCCTACAAGGCGGCGAAGATTCTGTTCAGCGTGAACAACGGAGTCGCGGTCTTCGCCGGCGACCGAACTCTCAAAGACGCGGTCAGCGCGGCCCTGACCGCAGAAGCCGAAGCCGTCCTCGCAGCAGCGGGCATCACCCACCACCACGCCACCAACTTGATCCCCGACCCTGCCCAGGAGAACTTCACTGAACGCTCCGGCGTAATCCCCGGCAGATCCTCCACTTGGCAGAGCTTCGCCCGCGGCACCTCCACCAACGAGGTCGACTACCTCAATGGCGAAGTCGCCCTCCTCGCCCGCCTCCACAACGTCCCCGCACCGCTGAACACCCGCCTCCAGCAACTGCTGGGCCAAGCCACCCGATCCGGCGGTGGCACCGACCTCCCCGGCCTGGAAACCGTCGCCGCCCTTGTCCTACCCACCGCCCCCGATCTCTCCTGATTCCGGAGGGCGCCCGTATGCACGGGAGGAGCGAGCAGGAGCCCCAGGATCGGCGCGGACGGGTCGATATTTTCCCACGGCACCGTCTATGCCGAATCCATTTAAATCACCATGATTCGGTCTCATCGATAAAGTTATCCAATCACTATCGATAGCGAATCCTGAATTCCAATGGGATTGAGTCCGGCAGGGCGGATATTCGAATTCCGTTGCGCCGCAATCATTGACAACCAGGAATGGCGCATGCTGAAGTCGTAATGGTCACCGCTTGGCGATCCGGAGTCGAATCGCCGACGGACCTCTCACGCGTGCCGGACACGCGGTTATCCCCTTTTCCGAGAACAGGTGCCATGTCTTCAGAGAATGAAACATCGCGTCCGGTCCGCCGTGCGCGCAGCCGGCTGGGGCGCACTCGTCGGCTGTGGCTCGTCACGGGCGTCGCGGTGGCGGTGGTCGTGGCGGCGAGCGTCGCGGTCGCCGTGACGAAATCCAGCTCGGACAGCGCGGCCGCCGATACCCCGACCCATCAGGGCACGCTCACCTATGGCGTTGCGGGCACCCAGGTTTCGCTGGATCCGGCGGTCGCCGCCACGGCGGTGACGAGCGTGATCAACCGCAATATTTTCGACTCGCTGGTGGTCCAGACCGGCCCGGATACCTTCGCGCCCTGGCTGGCCACGGCATGGACCATCTCTCCGGACGGAACGACCTATACCTTCACTCTGCGCGATGGCGTCACCTTCCAGGATGACACTCCATTCGACGCCGCTGCGGTTCGAGGCACACTCGATCACGTCGTGGACCCGAAGACGAAGTCCGCGTACGCCGCTTCGCTGATCAGCCCGTACCAGGAGACCCGGATCGTCAGCGGCCGCGTCGTCGAGATTGTGTTGAAGCAGCCGTTCACGCCGCTGCTGCAAGCACTTTCGACGCCGAGTCTGGGTATTCAGAGTCCGAAGGCGCTGGCCGAGCCCGCCGCGAACTATCGGCCGGTGGGCACCGGGCCGTTCGCGTTCGAGCGGTGGGAGCAGGGCCATCGGGAGACACTCGTCCGAAACCCGAAGTACACCTCACCGCCCGAGGGCGCGGCGCATACGGGCGTCGCGTATCTGGACCGGCTGGTATTCGAGTTCGTCGCCGAGGACGCGACCCGCTACGGCGCGCTGACCAGTGGTCAATTGCAGGGTATCGCGGGTGTGCCGCCGGTCTCCGCGGCACAGCTCGCCGACCTGTCGGGATTCGCGCTGTACAGCACCGAAACCCCCGGCCTCAACTACAACGTGTACCTGAACCAAACACGGGGCCCACTAAAGGATTCCGCCGTGCGGCGCGCCCTGTCGGCCGCGGTCGATATCCCGGCACTGGTGAAGAACGTCTACTTCGGCCGCTACCCGGTCGCCGACAATCCGCTCAGCCCGACCACGGCGGCCTACGATCCGTCCGCGCGGGACGAGCTCGCCTCATATCAGCCCGAGACCGCCAAACGCCTACTCGACCAGGCGGGTTGGGACCATCTCGACGGTGACGGCTATCGCGTCAAAGACGGAAATCGACTGTCGCTGGTGTGGCCCTATTGGCCCGACGGCACCAAGGAACAGCGCGAGGTGATCGCGGAAGGTATTGCGGCCCAGGCGCGTTCGGCCGGTATCGAGATTCTGCGGCCCACGGTGGATACCGGAACCTATGTCGACAAGTACCTGATCGGTGGCGCGTACGACATCGTCGACGTCAGTTTCGCGCGCCCGACCCCCGATGTCCTGCGTTTCGCGTTCTTCTCCACCAATACCTACGCGAAGGCGGGCG
Source organism: Nocardia sp. SYP-A9097 (assembly GCF_009649815.1). Lineage (GTDB taxonomy): Bacteria > Actinomycetota > Actinomycetes > Mycobacteriales > Mycobacteriaceae > Nocardia. The sequence continues at coordinate 54,739 of NZ_WJIC01000017.1, read as the reverse complement.
GCAATGTGGCCCTGGTGAATTCGCCACAGATCGATACCTGGGTGACCGATGCCGCGGCCACCACCGATCCGAAACAGGCCGCGAAAGCGTATTCGTCGGTGCAGCACGACGTGTTGAAGCAGGCGTACATCATTCCCGTCTACACCCCGGTCAGCCTGACCGGATTCGCGAAGTCCGTGCACGGCATCACCTTCGACGCACAGACCTACCCCAGGTTCTACGACGCATGGCTCGCCTCCTGATCCGGGTGCCGGAGCCGCTGCGATGGCTGGCCGGTCGCCTGGTGCTCGCGCTGGTGGTCATGTGGGGCGCCGCCACGATCACCTTCGCCGGTCTGCTGCTGATTCCCGGCGACCCGGCGCGCGCCGTCGCGGGTGGGGTGGCAGCGACCGCTTCACCCGAGGTGCTCGCCCGCATCCGGTCCGAATACGGTTTCGACGATCCGATTCTCGTGCGGTATCCGCGTTTTCTCGGTCGACTGTTGCGCGGTGATCTCGGGGTGTCGTATCAGCAGCATCGATCGGTGCTCTCGATCATCACCGAACAGCTGTGGCCCACAATCACTCTCGCGGTCGGGGGGATGACGCTCGGCCTGCTGCTGGCGGTCGGTCTCGCGCTGGTGACCGCGGACCGGCCCCGGCCGCGGGCAATCGCCCAGACCGCGGAGTTCGTGGCCCTGTCGATGCCGACCTTCTGGATCGGCTTTCTGCTGCTGGCCCTGTTCTCATTCCATTGGCATGTGTTTCCGGTGCTGGGCAATAACGGGATCGCCGCGCTGGTACTGCCGGTGATCACCCTGGCGATCGCCGTCACCGGCGTCCTGTCCCAGGTCGCGCGCGAGGGTATCGAACAGGCACTCGACCAGCCCTTCTCGCTCACCGTCCGAGCCCGGGGCGCGACCGAGACCCGCGTACGCGTCCGGCACGCGCTGCGACATGCGGCCCTGCCGGTATTGACACTGTCGGGCTGGATGTTCGGGAATCTGCTCGGCGGCGTCGTAGTGGTCGAAACGGTATTCGCCCGGCAGGGTTTGGGGCAGGTCCTGGTCACCGCGGTACGGGGGCGCGACTACCCCGTCGTGACCGGCGTCGTATTGCTGACCGCCGGGACGTTCTCGGTGATCAGCATCGGACTCGATGTGCTGTACCGAATCGTCGATCCACGTATCCGGGAGGTCGCCCGATGAGTACCGATATCACGGCGGCGACGCCGGAGACGCTGGCGCGCACCACATCTCGGCGCATCCCGCCGATCGGGACAGCCGTCGCCGGTGTGGTCCTGGCCGCCATCGCGCTGGCCGCTCTCGCGCCCGGCCTGATCGCCGGTTCACCGGATGCGATCGATCCCGCCGTCGCATTGCGCCCGCCCGGTGGCGCACACCTTTTCGGCACCGACTGGCTCGGACGCGACGTGTACGCGCGGGTGGTGCACGGCACCCGCGCGTCACTGCTGGTGGGGATCGGGTCCACCGCGCTGGCCTGTGTCGTCGGCACGCTCTGGGGCCTCGCGGCCGGTCTGGGCGGGCGGATCGCCGATCAGGTGGCGATGCGGGCCGCCGATATCTTCCTGTCCTTTCCGGCCATCCTGATGGCACTGCTGGTGGTCGCCATTCTCGGCCCCGGCACCGGCAATGTGACGATCGCGGTGACGGTCGCTCTCGCCCCCGGATTCGCTCGCATGGTGCGGATACGTACGCTGCTGGTGCGCCAGTTCGCCTATGTTCGTGCGGCATTGGATCTGGGCATCGCACCATGGCGAGTCGCCGTGCGGCATATCGCGCCGAATGTGCTGCTCCCGCTCGGCGTACTGATCGTGATCAATATCGGCACCGCGATCATTATCGGGGCGTCGCTGAGCTTCCTGGGCCTGGGATCGGCGGAAGCGTCTGTCCCGGAATGGGGTTCGATGCTCGCGCAATCGCGCAACTACCTCTCCGCCGCGTGGACCCTGGCGCTGTTCCCCGGCCTCGCCGTCACGCTGACGGTGCTGACGGTCAGTGTGCTCGGGCGCACCCTGCGCGCCGCGGCCGAGGGGCGGTCACCACAATGACCTCGCCGTTGCTGAACGTACGAAATCTCTCGGTCGAATTCGGTTCCGGCACAGCACCCGCGGTGCGCGATGTGAGCCTGCAGCTGGCTCCGGGACGATGCTTGGCGCTGGTCGGTGAATCGGGCTCGGGTAAGAGCGTGACCGCGCGAGCGCTGCTCGGCCTGGCCGGGGCCGGAGCGCGAGTCAGCGCCGATGAATTGTCCTTCGACGGCACCGACCTGCGGCGGCTGCCGGATCGGCAGTGGCGCGGAATCCGTGGTAGGCGAATCGGTTTCGTGCTCCAGGACGCGCTCACCTCACTCGACCCGCTGCGCCGGATCGGGCACGAGGTGGCCGAACCACTCCAGATCCATCGACTGGTGACCCCCGATGACCTCGATGACACGGTGCTCGAACTACTTGCGGCCGTCGGCATTCCCAATCCCGACGATCGGTTGTTGCAGTACCCGCATGAGCTCTCCGGTGGATTGCGGCAGCGGGTGCTCATCGCGTCGGCGATCGCGGCCCGGCCCGAACTGCTCATTGCCGATGAGCCGACGACCGCGCTGGATGTCACCGTGCAGGCGCAGATCCTGCGCCTGCTGGACGCGCGGCGCGCGGCCGGAACCGCGATATTGCTCATCTCCCATGATCTCGCGGTCGTGGCCGGGACCGCCGACACCGTCGCGGTCATGCACGCGGGCGTGATCGTCGAACAGAGCAGTGCGGCACAGCTTTTCGACGCACCGGCGCATCCCTACACGGTGGAGCTGCTGGCGGCCGCACCACGGGCCGACGGACCGGCCCGGCGCGCGGTCACAGCCAATTGGGCACCGGCCGCTGAAACCGGCTGCCCCTTCGCGACCCGCTGCCCGCTCGTCGAGGATCGATGCCGCGAAATCCTGCCCCCGCTCACCGAATTCGGCGACGATCATGCCGTCCGGTGCATTCATCCCGGTGAGCATGTGGCCGCGGAGCGTCCCGCGCGGTCGGCGGCCACCGTGACTCCGTCCGGGCATCCGCCACTGCTCGAATTCACCGACGTCTCACACGAATACCGCCTTCCGAACGGTAAACGCCAGACCACCGTGGACGGGGTGTCACTCGTCTTGGAACGTGGCGAAACACTGGGGATCGTTGGGGAATCCGGTTCCGGGAAAAGCACATTGGCACGATTAGCGCTCGCCCACCTCACCCCGCTGACCGGTTCCGTCCGATTCGACGGCGGACCGTGGAGCGAACTCCGCGAGCGGGCTCGCCGCGCGTCCCGGCCGCGAATCCAGCTCATCGATCAGGACCCGCTCAGCGCGTTCGATCCCCGCTACACGGTCGAGCGAATCGTCGGCGAAGCACTGCACCGGCTGCCTTCCGCCGAGGCACGCGCGGCACGGGCCGCCGAACTGCTCGATGCCGTCGGACTCGATCCGATACTGGCCGCCCGCCGTCCCACCCAGCTCTCCGGCGGCCAGCGCCAGCGCGTGGCCATCGCCCGAGCACTGGCCACCGGACCCGATCTCCTCGTCGCCGACGAACCGGTGTCCGCACTCGATGTCACGATCCAGGCCCAGATTCTGGACCTGTTCGAGCAGGTGCAGCGCGATACCGGAGCCGCACTGCTGTTCATCTCGCACGACCTCGCGGTCGTCCGGCAATTGTGCGATCGGGTGGCCGTCACCCAGCACGGCCGGATTGTCGAAACCGGCCGCGCCGAGGACATATTCGACAATCCGCAGCATCCGTACACCCGGCAATTGCTCGCCGCCATGCCGCGCGTTCCCGCATCGCGTTCGCTCGTGCCAGCCCTGGCCGAGCCGGCCTCCGTCGATCCGCTTCCGAAAGGTATTTCATGACCGAGCCCTCCCCCGCCGATGACCGCCGCGTCGCGATCGTCACCGGAGCAGCTTCCGGTATCGGCCGCGCCACCGCGCAATTGTTCGCCGAACGCGGGGATCATGTCGTCGCCGTGGATATTTCCGAACGCGGCCTTGCCGATCTAGGCGATGGCATCGTCACCCTGTCCGGCGATGTCTCCGGCGAAGAGGTGAATCGGGCGGCCGTCGATACGGCGCTGAGCCGCTTCGGCCGCCTGGACACCGTGGTCCTCAATGCCGGGACCGGTGGCACCCCGCCATTGGAATCTCGCGGCGCGGTCGATTCGGCGGACCGGATCTTCGGGGTCAACCTGCGCGGGCCGATCCACGGACTCAAGGCTGCGATTCCGGCACTGCGCAAATCCCGCGGCTCGGCGGTGTTCACCTCATCGGTGGCCGGATTGCGCGGCGATCCGGGGAACTGGGCCTATAACGCGTCCAAGGGCGCGCTGATCAATCTCGTCCGCGCTTTCGCGATCGACTATGCGGCACAGGGCATCCGGATCAACGCGCTGGCCCCCGGACTCACACGGACCGGTATCACCGCCAATGTGCATCAGGACCCCGGACTGCTGGCCGCCATCGAACGCCGGATCCCGCTCGGGCGCTTCGCGGAACCCCGCGAGCAGGCCGAGGCGATCTGGTTCCTCGCCTCCCCCGCCGCCGGTTACATCACCGGTACCACCCTCGTGGTCGACGGCGGGCTGGACGCCAACCTCGGCATCTTGCCGCTGCCCGGTCAGTCGCTCTGATCGGCTCCCGCACCACCCCGCATCGGGGTGACCCGTATCCGAACCACCAGAAGGAGAGCATATGACCACCGCGATCGAAACCAATAAGGCTGTCGCACGGCGCTTCTACACCGAGGTGATCACCGAGGGCAATCTCGCCCTACTGGACGACATCATCGCCGATGACGGGCGCGACTCCGCGGTCCCGGCCGGAAACATCAAGGGCCGTGAGGGTTTCGTCGAACACATCACCTGGCTGCGCGCCAATGTCGAAGGCGTCACCGCCATTGTCACCGACACCGTCGCCGAGGACGACCGAGTCGTCGTCTACTGGACCATCGAGGGCATCCAGCGCGGTGTGATCTTCGGTGCGCCCAATAGCGGCAGGCGCTTCTTCGGTGAGAGCATCAGTACCATCCGGTTCCAGGACGGCCGCATCACCGAATACGCGGTGCTGCCCGATCGCCTCGGCATCATCGCCCAGCTGACCGGCGCTTCTGTCTGAAAGTCGCTATAGCGAAGGGCCCGCTCGCAATCCGTGGATTGCGAGCGGCCCTTTTCACGCGCGGCCGGTGTGCTCGGTGAATAGCTGCGCCAGGGCGGCGCCTGGTGGGATCGCTGGTCATGGCGTCCCTTCAGCGAGCGGCGGAGTGTCCACGGTGGGGTAGAGCTCCTGGTTCGCCCCTCAGCGCACGCTCCTTGTCCGCCCGCGGCGTGAGGCTGTCGCCGATGGCACTCCAGACCTCGCCGTTCTTCGGGCGGCCTGGATCGTCCCGAAGTCCTCGTCAGCTCGCCGAATTCAGCCGATTCACAGCCGACTTCAGCCGCACTCGGCCGATCGCTGCCCGAGTTCAGGCGACCGGGGTGACCGCCCTCGTCCTCGCCGCTGGAATGGAAACCAGCGGCACAACGCGAGGAGGACGCAATGTGGAGAGAGATCGGGATGACCGTTCGTGCAGCAATGACCGACTGGGGCACCACAGCGCGCTTCTGCGTTCTGATCGCCGCCCTGACGCTGGCCGCTGTGGTGATCGTCTGTGCGTAAGCACCCGGTGAAGAGCGGCGGCAGTGCAAAATTGGGCGCAATGTGCGCCGGGAGGGAGGCATGCGTGATGGTCAATGATGCACAGCGTGCGGTCCAGCAGTTCGCTGATGATCTCAAAGACCTTCGCACCTACGCCGGAATGCCAAGTTTCGAGCGGATGTCGATCCTTTCGAAGCGGCAGGATGCAGGTTCGGAAGTGAAAGCGATCCCGCTGCCGAATTCGACCGCGTCGGACGCTATTCGAGGCAAGCGGCTACCTTCTGCCGCGACCGTGCTGGCTTTCGTCGGTGCGTGCCGCAGGGCCGCCACCGAAGACGGATTGATTGTCGATCCGGCCCGCTTCGATCCGGTTCTGTGGCACCGAGGATGGGCGAGGACCCGAGTCCTGCGCGACGCAAGCACGACCGAGGGAACCTCGACGGTGAACGCTCTTGCCGACGCTGTCAGCAGCTCCGATTCGGTACTACCCGCCGCAGACGAAGCCTCCGAGTCCGAACGCTCACGCTTCGTGCGAGAGCTGACGGCGCACATCGAACAATCCGGGGAGAACTACAGCCGCGAGATCCAGCAGATCCGCGCATTGCCGCCGCCCCGCCGATCCCACGAGGAAGCGATCAAACTCGAAGCCGCCCTGGACGATCTGAGTCTGCTACTGGACGAGTACATCCCGCCGCCCTCTCCGCAGCCACGCAACACTCTCACTTTCGCGAATACCTACTTCGAAGCAGCATCGGTTGGTGCCGTCGAAGCTCTCTCTCGTGATCCGGATATCGATCTCGTAGCGGCGGTCCGGGCTCGCGAATCCAAGGCGCACGATCCGCCGAAGGCGCTGGTCGGATACCTCACTGCGCTCTTGGCCGCAGAAGTCGAGTTCCGCGCAAGCCAGTTGACCTACACCCAGAAGGTTCTGCTAGCCAACGTCTACGAGCGAATCGGAACGTCGATGCTCGTCGAGTTCGAGCTCTACATCCACGCTATGTTCGCGCTCAATCGCGCCATCGTCCTCTACCGCCAAACCGACGACTTCGACGCCCAAGATAGGTGCGGGCTTTCGAGCGCACGGGCACGGCACAAGACACTGCCGCCGGGTCTGCGGCGGGCTGTCTCGAGCGCGCTCGACCTCCTGTGCTGCTACGGCTATCGGCCATTCAGGATGCTCGGTTGGCTGGCCCTGCAGATAGTCGCCTCCACCCTCGCACTCCGCATCGTCACGGACATATCGACGAGTCTGGTCCTCTACACCGGTATCGCGAACTGCTTCAGCCCTCTAGGCCTAGGTGACTTGGCAGGATTCGGGCAAGGAGCACGGGCCATACTTGTGACCGAATCCAGCCTGGGAACCTTGACGGTCCTGCTGTTCGTAGTCTTTCTCAGCAGACGAATCGTTCAGGTTCGATAACAGTCGGGTCAGACATCAGTACTACATCCCCGACGACGCCTTGGCCACATCCTTGAAGGAAGTGGCCCGAGCACCTACCGCTTCACCGAGTTCGGGTGTGCCCGCTGAACTCCGCCCGGAGCGGGGCTGAGCGGTCGGAGCTGTGCTGCGACGGTCAGGATTCCAGGATCTCCAGCCATGTGCGGATGGCGTCCGCGGTGGTGGGGCCGTGTTCCTCGAGGGCGGTGAAGTGGTCGCCGGGGATATCCGAACTCCCGTGCGGCACCGGCCAATACGCTCGCCAATCGCGCGGGCCGTCCACCGTCGTTCCGGGCAGTGGAGTCTGTGCTCGCAGTAGGTGGATGGGTATGTGCACGGGCTCCGGTCGCCACTGCGCGAACAGCCGGTTGTAGGTGCCCATGGTGGTGAGGCGCTCGTCCTGCACCGCCAGTTCGAATCGATCCACCCGGTCGAGCATTCCGGTGATCATCGACCCGATCCACCACTCCATACCGGGTTGGGTGGCGGCGTCGATCGGGTAGCTGTCCACCAGGAGCATGCCGCGCGGTGCCACGCCCTCCTGTTCGAGCGCGACGGTGACCGCGTGGGCGGCGCATCCGCCCATCGATCGGCCGAGCACGACGAAGGGGCGATCCCCCACCGCGGTCTTCAGGCCGTCGATCCCCATGCGCACCAAGGTGTCCACCGAATCCGGCAGGTCGTCACTGCCCGCAGTGAAGCCCGGCCAGGGCACCACATGGAAGTCTCGCTCACCGCGGAATCCCTGCGCCATCCTGGAGTATTCGTGCGGTCCGGAAATCGCGCTCAGCGCCGGGAAGGCCACGATGGCGGTGGCCGCCGGGCCCGAGGTGAGCCGAATCGGGTTCAGCGCGTGCCGCTTTCGGTCTTCCACCGGGAAGGTCGTGCGAACGTGGGAGGAGGCGATCAGCAGTGCGGCCGCCTCGGCGTGTTTGCCGCCCTCGTGCATGCGACGGTGGATCGCGGCCAGTCCGGTCGGGCCGGTCCGGGTGGCCGGTCCGACCGCGGACGGACCCTGATCCACCAGTGTCGCGAGGTAGGCGGCGAGCGCGTCCGGGGTCGGGTGGTCGAAGGTCAACGTCGCGGGCAATCGCACTCCGATGGTCCGGGTCAGGCCGTTACGCAGTTCGACGGCGCTCAGCGAATCGAGACCGAGCTCGACCAGCGCACGGTCGGCGGCGATCGAGTCCGGGGCCGGATGTGCCAGTGCCGCACCGATTTCGGCACGCACCACGCCCAGCAGCACGCGATGCCGCTCCGCGCTGTCACTGCCCGCGAGTTCACGCAGCACCGACCGCGATTCGGCGGCGGTCCCCGCGACCCGTCGTGGCACGCGGACCAGTGACCGTAGTACCGGTGCGGTCGAGTCGACTTCGGCACGCCGGGACAGCGCCTTGCTGTCGAAGCGCGCCGCCACCAGCACGGCCCGATCGGCGCGGGTCGCGGCGTCGAACAGCGCCAGGGCGAGCGGGGTCGGCAGCGCGCGCAACCCGCCGCGCGCGATACGACCCCGGTCGGCGGCGGTGAGATGAGCGGTGGTGCCGCTCTCGCGTTCCCACAGTCCCCAGGACACCGATACCGCGGGCAGACCCTGCGACCGACGTTGTGCCGCAAGCGCGTCCAGGTCCGCATTGGCGGCGGTGTAGGCGCTCTGCCCGGGTCCGCCGAGCAAAGCCGACACCGAGGAGAAGAGCACGAACCGCGACAGGGTGGTCGAATCCCCGGTCAGCTCATGCAGATTGTGCGCGCCGGTGCTCTTGGGGGCCAGCACCGCCGCGAGACGTTCGGGGGTCAGCGCATCGAAGAGTCCGTCGTCGACGACGCCCGCCGCGTGGACGATGCCGGTCAGCGGCCTGGCCTCGGGAATGGCGGCGAGTGCTGCCGCCAGCGATGCGCGATCGCCGATATCGGTGGCGCGCACCTCGACCGTCGCACCGGCGGTCTCGAGTTCGGCGATCAGCTCCTCGGCACCGGGGGTCGTTGTTCCGCGGCGGCCGAGGAGCAGCAGGTTCCGAATCCCGTGCGCGGACACCAGGTGCCGGGCGATTTCGGCACCGAGTCCGCCCAGACCACCGGTGATCAGTACGGTTCCGTCCGAATTCCATACGGCGGCTTCGTCTTCCGGCTGCTGATCCCAGCGGCTCAGCCGTGGTACCAGAATCCGTCCCGCGCGCAGCACCGTCTGGGTGTCGCCGTCGGCGCTGAGCGGCAGGACACCGGGCAATGCCGCCAATGATTCGTCCGTGTCGTCGATATCGGCGAGCAGTGTGCGTCCCGGTCGCTCCGCCTGCACCGCGCGCACCAGCCCCCACACGGCGGCCACTCCGGAATCCGGAATCTCCGCATCGTGCGCCGCGACACCGTCGCGCGTGAGCACGACCAGCGGCACGGCATCCAATGCCGCTGCGGCGAGCCAGCTCTGGAGGACCGGCACCAGATGATCGAGGCTGTCGGCGGGTAGCACGACGATATCGGGGGCGGTTTCCCCGGCGGCGATCGCCGCCGCGAGGGCATCGACGTCCGGGACGCGGTCCGCGCGATGCCCGATCAGCCGCAACCGGTCCGGCAATTCGGTATCCGTATCGCCGAGAATGATCCACGAGGCGAGTGCGGCGGTCTCCGCACCCGATTCGATCCAGACCTGCTCGAACAGCGCATCACGCAATTCCGAACGCGCGGAACGCAATTGTTGTGCCGATACCCGGCGGGCGACCAATGCGTCGATGGTCAGAACGGGTGATCCAGTGGGATCTGCCGCCTGGATCGTCACGGTGTCGGGACCGGTGGGTGCGATCCGGACGCGCAGGGCCCCCGCACCGACGGCATGGAGGTGAACTCCGTTCCAGGCGAATGGAAGCCGGTTGTAACCCGGCGGAATATCGGCGAGCGCGCGCAACGCGGACAGGTGGACGGCGGCGTCCAGCAGGGCCGGGTGGATCGCGAAGCTCTCGGCATGTGGCTGCTCGGATTCGGGCAGGGCCACCTCGACGTACAGTTCCCCGTCGCGCTCCCACGCCCGGCGCAGCCCCTGGAACGCGGGGCCGTAGGCCAGACCGGTGGCGAGCAGGGTCGGATAGATATCGTCCACGCCCACCGGTTCGGCACCCTCCGGGGGCCAGACACCGAATTCGAAGTCGGGCTCGGCATTTCGGGTGTCGACTACGGCGGTGGCGTGGCGGGTCCACGCGCCGTCGGAGCTGTTCGCGGGGCGCGAGTGGATGCCGATCTCGCCGGTGCCGTCGTCTCCGGCCGGGGTCACCGCGACCTGGATGTCGACGGGGTCATCGGTCAGCACCAGCGGTGCTTCCACGATCAGTTCCTCGATGCCGTGCGCGCCCACCTCGGCACCGGCACGCGCGGCCAATTCGAGCAGTGCGGTGCCGGGCACGATCACCGTGCCGAGTACCGCGTGATCGGCCAGCCAGGGATGTGTGCGCAGCGACAACTGGCCGGTGAGCAGGACACCGCCGTCGGCAGCGAGGGAGACTGCGGCACCGAGCAGTGGGTGGGTGACCGCCGTGACGCCTCGCGCGGTGCTGTCCGAGCGCGTCGCGACCGGGGCCGCCCAGAAGCGCTGCTCCTGAAAGGCGTAGGTGGGCAGGGACACTCGCGGCCTGGCCGGTACGATCGCGGACCAGTCGACATGCCCGCCGTTGGTGAATACGGTGGCCGCGGCGGTGAGCGCGGTGGTGGCTTCGTCACGCCCGCCGCGCAGCGTCGCCGTCACCGCCGCCGCGTCCTCGTCCTCGTCCTCGTCCAGGCTCGCCGAGATCATCGGCGTCAGCACGGCATCGGCACCCGCCTCGATGAACGTGCCCACACCCAGTGCACGGATCGTGCGGACGGCATCGGCGAAGCGCACCGTGCCCCGCAGGTGCCGCACCCAGTACCGCGGGTCCGCCAGTTCAGCACCGGTTATCCGAGCGCCCGTCGAATCCGAGATCAGGATCGCCTCGCTCGGCTCGGCGAATATCAGTTCGGCGACAACGCTTTCGAATTCGGCGAGCACCGGATCCATCAGCGCCGAATGGAATCCGTGCGATACCGTCAGGCGTTTGGTCCGCCGACCTGTGGCCGTCAGCTCGGCGGCCACCCTCAGGACGGGTGACTCGGCACCTGAAACCACCACGGCGCGTGGTCCGTTCACCGCGGCAATCGATACTTCGGTGCCGCCGTCTCCGGCGACCCGCGCGATGATCTCGAGTACTTCGGCTTCGGTGGCTTCGATCGCGACCATCGCGCCGCCGGACGGCAGCGCGCCCATCAAACGCCCGCGCGCGGCCACCAAACGCGCCGCATCGTCGAGCGAGAGCGCTCCCGCCACATGCGCCGCCACCACACCACCGATGGAATGACCTGCCACGGCGGCGATTTCGATGCCCCACGACCGCAGCAGTCGGAACAGTGCGGTCTCGACGGCGAATACCACCGATTGCGTGTACACCGTCGAATCGATCAGCTCTTCGGTGCCCGGCGCGCCGAAGGCGACGTCCCGGATCGAAAACTCCACGCTGGCACCGAGATATCGATCCAGCAGCTCCGCGGCCGCGTCGAAGGCCGCACGGAATACCGGAAAGCGTTGGTAGAGCTCGGCTCCGGCTCCAGACCGTTGACTCCCTTGTCCGGCGAACACCACGCCGACCGTGCCGGTGACGTTACCGGTGCCGGTGACCGCGCCGGGCACCACCTTGTGCTCGGCTACCGCCCTCAGCGCCGCCCGCGCTTCGTCCCGGTCGGATGTCAGGACCACGCCCCGAGATTCGAACACGACCCGCTCGCGGACGAGGGATGAGGCAATCGAACCCATTTCCGCGCTTTCGTCGGCGGAGAGCAACCCCGCGAGCCGGTTCGCCTGTCCCCGTAGCCCTTCCGGTGAGACGCCCGAGAACACGAGTGGCAGTACTCCGGTCTGTCCGGGTACCCGCTGATCCGCGGAGGGCTCCGGCGCCGGTGCCTGTTCGAGGATGACGTGCGCGTTCGTGCCCGACACTCCGAAAGCGGAAACCCCGGCCCGGCGGGGCCGCCCCGTCTCGGGCCAGGCTCTGCCCTCGGTCAGCAGTTCCACCCGGCCGGAATCCCAATCCACCAGTGGCGACGGCGCATCGAGATGCAGCGACCGCGGCAGCCGGCTCCGCCGGATCGCCTCGACCGTCTTGATCACCCCGGCTACACCCGCCGCCGCCTGTGCGTGACCGATATTCGATTTCAGCGAACCCAGCCAGAGCGGTTCGCCGTCCGTGCGTGACCCGTAGGTCGCCAGGATCGCCTGCGCTTCGATCGGATCACCCAAAACGGTCCCGGTGCCGTGCGCCTCCACGGCGTCGACATCACCGACACCCAGGTCCCCGTCGGCGAGCGCCGCGCGGATAACCCGTTGCTGCGCGGGGCCGTTCGGGGCGGTCAAACCGTTCGATGCGCCATCCTGGTTCACCGCGGAACCCCGCACCACGGCCAGCACTTCATGGCCGTGGCGCTGCGCGTCGGACAACCGCTCGACCAGCACGACGCCCACACCCTCGGCCCAGCCGGTGCCGTCTGCGCTCGCGGCGAACGCCTTGCACCGGCCGTCGACGGCCAGACCGCGCTGCCGGGAGAATTCGGTGAAACCGATCGGCGTCGACATGACCGACGCCCCGCCGACCACGGCGAGATCGACATCCCCGGAGCGCAGCGCCCCCACCGCGAGGTGCAAGGCCACCAGCGACGATGAGCACGCGGTATCCACCGTGACGGCGGGCCCTTCGAATCCGAAGGTGTAGGCGATCCGCCCGGAGACGACACTGCCGAGATTATTGATCGCCAGATATCCCTCGAGGTCCTCCGGAATGGGGTCGAGCCTGGACCCGTAGTCGTGCCCGGCCAGTCCGGCGTAGACACCGGTTCGACTGCCCCGGAACGCATTCGGGTCGAGTCCCGCGGTTTCGAAGGCTTCCCAGGCGGTCCGCAGCAGCAGCCGCTGTTGCGGATCCATCGACAGCGCTTCCCGGTGTGAGATGCCGAAGAAGTCGGGATCGAAATCGGCTGCGCCGTCGAGGAATCCGCCCTGCCGGGTGTAGGAGGTGCCGGGCTGGTCGGGATCCGGATCGTAGAGTGCGGCGAGGTCCCAGCCGCGGTCGGCGGGGAAATCGCCGACCGCGTCCCGGCCCTCGGAGACGAGCTCCCACAGCTGTTCCGGTGTGCTGATGCCGCCCGGGAGCAGGCAGGCGGTGCCGATAATGGCGATCGGTTCGTGCGCCCGCGCCTGCACCTCGTCGAGGCGCTGTTGCAGTTTCTGTTCCTTGGCGATCGAACGCTTCAGGTATTCACGGAGTTTCGCTTCGGTGGCCATATCGGTCAGTTCCTGTCTACCAAGTCGAACAAGTCGTCGTCGGAGGCGGAATCGAGATCCACCGCCGAATCGGGTGCGGACCCGAGGCGATCGGCGAGAGCGCGCAACCGGTCCGCGAGCGCATCGGTTTCGGTATCCGTGCCCGCGGTGGTCAGCGATGCTTCGAGTGCGCGCAGCACCTCCTCCACATCCAGCGGACCGCTGGGGGCGATGTCGGGCAGCGCGGAGACCACGTAGTCGGTCACCGCTTCGGGTGACGGGTGGTCGAAGATCAGGGTCGCCGGGAGTTGCAGACCGGTCGCCGCGCGCAGCCGGTTACGCAGATCGACCGCCGTCAGCGAATCGAGGCCGAGGTCCCGGAACGCGCGCGTCGAATTGACCTCGTCACCGCTGGAATGTTTGAGTACCGCAGCGGTTTCGCCGCGGACCAGTGCGAGGACGGCGGTGCGCCGCGCGGGTCCGTCCAGCCCGGTGAAGCGGAGCAGCGGTGGTGGTGCCACCGATTCCTCGACACTGGGCCGATTCCGGTCGGCGCGGTCGTCGCGGCGCGAGGCCGATCGGTCCGCATCGATCCAGTAGCGGGTGCGCTGGAAGGCGTAGGTGGGCAATTCGATGCGCTGCCCGTGCTCGGCGAGCGATACCGTCCAATCGACGGGCACGCCCCTGGTGTAGACGGACGCCAGCGAAATGGCGAACCGCCGGAGCCCGCCGTCGTCGCGACGGAGCGTGCCGACCACCGCGGTCGCGGGTGCCCCGGCCGCCTCGAGGGTCTCCTCGATGGGGGCGGAGAGCACGGGATGCGGACTGATCTCGATGAAGGACCGATACCCCTGTGCCGCGAGCTCGCGCGTGACCTCTTCGAAACGCACTGTGCCACGCAGATTCTCGAACCAGTAGGTGCCCGTGAGGGCGGGTCCCTCGATCCACTCCGCGGTCACCGTCGACAGCATCGGGATTTCGGGGGTAGCGGGCCGAAGCGGGGCCAGGACTTCGTCGAGTTCGGTGCGGAGCACGTCCACTCCGGCCGAGTGGGAGGCGTAGTCCACCGCGACCCTTCGGTTGCGCACACCATCCGCGTCGAGCTTGGTCAGGATTTCCTCGACGGCGGCGACCGCGCCGGACAGCACCACCGATGTAGGCGAATTCACCACGCCCACTGATACTTGTCCGTCCCAGTCCCGCACCAGTTCCGTGGCGGCTTCGGCCGAGAGCGATACCGCCGCCATCGCGCCGGGAACCGATCGGACCGCGATCGCCTTGCTGCGCAGGGCCACCACCCGGGCACCGTCCTGCACCGACAGGGCTCTGGCGACCACGGCCGCCGCGATCTCACCCTGTGAATGGCCCACGACCGCGGCCGGCCGAACACCGTTGGCGCGCCACAGTTCCGCGAGGGCGACCATCACCGCCCACAGCGCGGGCTGGACGATATCGACCCGGTCGTTATCGACCGCCGCGTCGCCGAGCAGGACCGCCAGCGGCGACCAGTCGACGTACTGCTCCAGCGCGGTAGCGCATTCCTCGAGCCGTCGCGCGAAAACCGGTGCGGTCCGGAACAACTCGGTCGCCATACCGAGCCATTGACCGCCCTGTCCGGGAAAGACGAAGACCGTCTTGCCTGAAACATCCGCGGCCGCCCGCACGACGTGTTCGGGCAGATGGTCGCCCGCCGCCAAAGCATCCAAACCGGCGCGCAATTCGGCATCGTCGGCACCGAGCACCACGGCGCGATCGGAGAGAGTGGCCCGGCTCTCGAGCAGGGTGCGAGCGATGTCCGAGGCCGCCGGATCGGGCCGGGACCGCAGGAATGACGCCAGCGCGACGGCCTGTCCGCGCAGGGCGGCGGGGCTGTGCGCGGACAGCACCCACGGCACGGGGACCGCGCTGACGGGCGTCGAGACGACGGGTGCGGCGGCGAACACGGGTGGTTCCTCGATAATGACGTGGGCATTGGTGCCGCTCACGCCGAAGGATGAAATGCCCGCCCGCCGTGCGCCATTGGTCCGCTCCCATGGTTGCGGATCGGTCAGCAGCCGCACCGTCCCCGCGGACCAGTCCACGTGCGGGGTCGGCTCGTCGATGTGCAAGGTCTTCGGCAGTACCCGATTGCGCAGGGCGAGAATCATTTTGATGATGCCCGCGCCGCCGGCCGCGGCCTGGGTGTGCCCCACATTGGATTTGAGCGATCCCAGCCACAGCGGACGGTCGGGTGTGCGCTCTGCGCCGTAGGTGGCGATCACGGCCTGCGCCTCGATCGGATCGCCGAGTGTGGTGCCCGTACCGTGCGCCTCCACCACATCGATATCGGCGGCGGACAATCCGGCATTCGCGAGGGCCTGCCGGATCACCCGCTGCTGGGCCGGGCCGTTCGGAGCGGTCAGCCCGCTGGAAGCGCCGTCCTGATTGATCGCCGACCCGCGCACCACCGCCAATACCGGATGGCCCGCTCGCTGTGCGTCCGAAAGCCGTTCCAGCACCAGCATGCTGACGCCTTCGCTCCATCCGGTGCCGTCGGCCGCGGCCGCGAACGCCTTGCATCGGCCGTCGGGTGCGAGCGCGCGCTGACGGGAGAATTCGACGAAGGTCGCGGGGCTCGACATGACGGCGACGCCACCGGCCAGCGCCAGATCGCTCTCCCCCGAACGCAGCGACTGGGCGGCCAGATGCAGGGCGACCAGCGATGACGAGCACGCCGTGTCGACACTGATGGCCGGACCCTCGAAACCGAAGGTGTAGGCGATACGACCACTGGCGATACTGCCCGCACTGCCGTTGACCAGATAGCCCTCGAGGTCCGCGGGCGCGTCCTGGATATGCGGGGCATAGTCGTGATACATCGTCCCGGCGAAGACGCCGGTCCTGCTGCCACGCAACGAAGTCGGATCGACACCGGCCCGTTCCAGGGCCTCCCACGAGGTTTCCAGCAGCAGCCGCTGCTGCGGGTCGGTGGCCAGCGCCTCGCGCGGTGAGACACCGAACAGTCCGGCATCGAAATCGGCTACGTCGGTGAGGAATCCACCGTGTCGGGTGTAGGACGTACCGGCGGCGGTGGGGTCCTCGTCATAGAGCGAGTCCAGGTCCCAGCCGCGGTCGTCCGGGAATTCGGCGACCGCGTCACCACCGCTGTCGAGTAGTCGCCACAACGCCTCTGGGCTCTCAATTCCGCCGGGAAGCCGAAGTGCCACACCGACAATCGCGATCGGATCGGCGGTCGCGCCCGTACCGTGTGCCACCGCGGTCTTCCGCGCGGTGTCGCCGAGCAGCCGCGAGCGCAGTAGTTCGGCGATCGATTCGGGCGTGGGGTGGTCGAAGGTCAGCGTCGCCGGTAGGCGCAGACCGGAGACCGCCGCCAACCGGTTGCGCAGCTCGACCGCGGTAAGTGAGTCCAAGCCGAGCTCGGTCAGCGCCCGATCGGCGCGAATGCCCGCCGGGTCCGGATGATCCAGTGCCGCCGCGGATTCCCGGCGGACCAGCTCGAGCAGGAAGTCGGCCTGCGCCGCGGCGGAGAGTCCGGCCAGGCGGGCAACGAGACCCGAATCACCGTGCTGCGCGGCGGTTTCCACCTCGACACGGCGACGTGACGGGCGAATCAGCCCGCGCAGCAGCGACGGTGGATTTCCGTCCACCCGCGCCAGGTTCGCGAGATCCAACGGGGCCGGGACCAGCAGTGCGCGGTCGCGGTGGAATACCGCTGTGTCGAACAGTTCCAGCCCCCGGTCGGTGGCCAGCGCACGCACGCCCTGCCGAGCCAGTCGAGCCCGGTCGGCCTCGGTGAGATGCGCTGTGACGCCGCTGGACTCGGCCCAGAGCCCCCAGGCCAGCGAGGTCGCGGGCAGCCCCTCGGACCGGCGGAGCGCGGCCAGCGCGTCCAGTCCCGCGTTCGCGGCCGCGTACGCCGCCTGACCGGCCGTGCCGAGCAGTCCGGCGACCGACGAATAGAGTACGAACGCGGCCGGATTCCGGTCGCGGGTCAGCTCGTGCAGGTGCCGCGCGCCCAGCAGTTTGGGTGCGAGCACCGCGTTGATGCGCTCCGGTGTCACCGATTCCAGTACGCCGTCATCGACGATGCCCGCCGTATGGATGACGGCGGTCAGCGGATGTTCGGCGGGCACCGCGGCGAGCACTCGCTCCACGGCGGCACGGTCACCGACATCGGCGGAGACAACGAGCACCCGCGCACCGGAAGCACGCAGTGCGGCAACCAGTTCGGTCGCGCCCGGGGCCGCCGAACCGCTCCTGCTGACCAACAGCAGACTACGGACACGGTGCCTCGCCACCAGGTGGCGGGCCAGTGTCGCGCCGAGTCCACCGGTGCCACCGGTGATCAATACCGTGCCGTCGGGATCCCAGCCGGGCGGTGTCCCCGCCTCGGTCGAGCGCGTGAGCCGCGGCAGATAGGCCCGCCCCTGCCGCAGCGCCAGTTGGGTTTCACCGGCGGCCTGTGCGGCGGCGAGCGCCGACTCGAACACCGCGGCCGATCGATCGCTGTGATCGGTGTCGATGACCGTCACCGCACCGGGGCGTTCGGAATTCGCGACTCGCGCCAGACCCCAGATCGGGGCGGCCGCGAGATCCGGGCGGTCACCTTCGAGGACGGCGATCGCCTCGCGGGTGCGCACGATCACCGGGTCGTCGGTGTTGGCCGCACGCAGGACGGCGAGCGCCGCATGCACCGGTGAGCCGGTATCGGACTCGGCGATCCAGCGTCGGTGGTCCGAGACCGCGACCGGAGCGTCCGGGACGGGCAGCTCGATCCAGCTCACTTCGAACAGGCCGTCGTCGACTGCCGGGCGAGGGGTCGCCGCGGCGCGCAGTGTCAGCGAGTCCACCGTCAGCACCCGCACTCCGGCGATGTCGGTGGCGATCAGATCGGTGAGGCCGTCCTCGGTCGCGGTGAATCGCACGCGGAGTGTGGTGGCTCCGGTCGCATGGACGCGAACCCCGGTCCATACGAACGGAATTCGCGGCGCGTCGGTATCGGGGGAAAGTACCGCGACCGGATGCAGAGCGGCGTCGAACAGCGCGGGATGCACCGCGAACGCGCTCGGTCGCGCCTGGTCGGCCTGCGGCAGCGACACCTGCGCAAAGACCGAATCCCCTTGCCGCCAAACCGATTCCAGGCCGCGGAACACCGGGCCGTACTCCAGCCCGGCCGCCTGGAGCCGCGCATAGGCATCCGTCAGGTCGACGGTCTCGACACCGCTGGGCGGCCACGACTCCGATGCGACCTCGACCAGGGTCCGCTCGTACTCGCGAATCCTGCCCACCGCGTGCCGAGTCCACGGCCCTTCGGGTTCGCCCGCGTGACGGGAATGAATTTCCACGGTGAATTCGGTGCCCGATCGATGCGCGGCGACCTGCACCTCGAGCGTCGTGTCCGGCCGCAGCACCACCGGTGCCTCGATGACGAGTTCGTCGACAATGTCGGCCGCGACGAAGTCCGCGAGGTGGATCGCCAACTCCACCAACGCGGTACCGGGCACATAGACGGTGCCCGCAACCACATGATCGGCGAGCCAGGGATGGGTGTTCAGTGCGAGCCGTCCGGTCGCGACCGCGCCGTCTTCGGAGGCAAGGCGCAACACCGAACCCAACAGGCCGTGATCGCCGTGCTCGCCGGAATGGCCGCCGACCCGCGGTTCCACGGTCGCCCAGAACCGCTCGTTCCGGAAAGCGTAGGTGGGCAACTCGATTCGTGGAGCCTGCGGGATGATCGCGGACCAGTCGACATGGTGGCCCTGGACGAACACCGCGGCCGCGGCCGACAGCACCGTCGATTCCTCGTCCCGGCCCTTGCGCAGCGTCGCGGCCGCAATGGCTCCGACGTCTCCCACGCTGTCGGCGAGCGTGGCTGAAACCATCGGTGTCAGGACCGCGTCCGCGCCCAACTCCAGGAAGACCGCGATGCCCGAATCACGCATGGCGCGTACGGCATCGGCAAAGCGCACAGTGCCACGCAGGTGCCGCACCCAATAGCGCGGATCCGCCAGCTCCGCCCCCGTGACCGGCGCACCCGTGGCGTCCGAGATCACCCGCGCGCCGGTCGGCTCGGTAAAGGTCAGTGCGGCCACGACCTGTTCGAACTCGGCGAGCACCGGATCCATCAGCGCGGAATGGAATCCGTGCGACACCGCCAGCCGTTTCACCCGGCTACCGGCGCCCGACAGTCGCGCGGCCAGGTCCAGCACCTGTGCCTCCGCGCCCGAGACCACCACGGCACGTGGGCCGTTCACCGCGGCGATCGATATCGCGGTCGTGCCGTTGGCATCCGGGAAGGCCGCAATCGCTTCGCGCACTTCGGTTTCGGTGGCCTCGATCGCGACCATGGCTCCCCCGGCGGGCAGCGCACCCATCAGGCGGCCACGGGCGGCGACCAACCGTGCCGCGTCCTCGAGGGACAGCGCTCCCGCGACATGCGCGGCCACTACACCACCGATGGAATGCCCTGCCACAGCGGAGATCTCGACGCCCCAGGACTCGAGCAGCCGGTAGAGCGCGACCTCGACCGCGAAGACCACCGATTGGGTGTAGACGGTCGAATCGATCAGTCCCGCGGTGCCGGGCGCGCCGAAGGCGACCGCCGCGACCGAGTGCTCCACGGCTCCTGCGAGATAGCGGTCCAGCAACTCCACGGTCGCGTCGAAGGACTCGCGGAACACCGGGAAACGACTGCGCAGCGCGGCCCCCGCACCGACCCGCTGACTACCCTGCCCGCCGAATACGACGCCCACGCTGCCCGGGAGGGTCTCGTCCGTCCCGCTGACCACACCGGAACCAGTCACGCCATCGGCGAGCCCGGTCAGCCCGGATGCCAGCGCGGCCCGTTCACCGGCGATCACCACCGCCCTCGACCCGAACACCGCGCGGTCACGCACCAGCGACGAGGCGATCGACCACCGCTGCGAGTCCTCGACGCCGGTCACGAACTCGCCCAGCCGTTTCGCCTGTGCGCGCAAGGCGTCCGGCGTGGAGCCGGTCACCACGTACGGCAGGACCGAGCCTGAGACGGGGGGCGAAACCGAGTCGGGCACTGCACTTTCGGGAGCCTGTTCCAAGATGACATGGGCGTTCGTCCCCGAGACACCGAAGGCCGATACCGCGGCCCGCCGCAGTCGCCCGGTCCCGGGCCACACCTGCCGCTCGGTCAGCAGCGCGATGCGGCCCGAGTCCCACTTCACCAGCGGTGACGGCTCATTCACGTGCAAGGTCGGCGGCAGCTCCCCGTGCTGGAGCGCCAGCGCCGTCTTGATCACCCCCGCGATACCCGCGGCGGCCTGGGTGTGCCCGATATTGGATTTCACCGAGCCAAGCCGGAGCGGTTCGGTCCGCCCCTGCCCATAGGTCGCCAGCAGCGCCTGGGCCTCGATCGGATCGCCGAGCGCGGTCCCGGTGCCGTGCGCCTCGACCGCGTCCACCTCCGCCGCGCTCAGGCCCGAATTCGCCAGCGCTTCCCGAATGACCCGCTGCTGCGCCGGACCGTTCGGTGCGGTCAATCCATTCGACGCGCCATCCTGATTGACGGCGGTTCCACGTATCACGGCCACAATGCGATGGCCCAGCCGTTGGGCATCGGAAAGGCGCTCCACCAGCACCACTCCGGCTCCTTCGGCCCAGCCCGTCCCGTCCGCTCCGGCTGCGAACGCCTTGCACCGGCCGTCGGCGGCCAGACCCCGTTGCCGCGAGAACTCCACGAAGATCGACGGCGTGGCCATGACGGTGGCCCCGCCCGCCACCGCGAAATCGATCTCCCCCGCTCGCAGTGCCCGCACCGCCAGATGCAGTGCCACCAGGGACGACGAGCACGCGGTGTCGACGGTGAGCGCGGGACCCTCGAATCCGAAGGTGTAGGCGATCCGGCCGGACAGCACGCTCGCGGCGGTCCCGGTCACCAGATAACCCTCGACATTCGCGGGCACCTCGCCCGGGCCGGTGACATAGGTCTGCCCGTTGGTGCCGGTGTACACCCCGGTCCGGCTGCCGCGCAGCGTCCGCGGATCGATTCCGGCGTATTCGAAAGCCTCCCAGGTTGTGTGCAACAGCAGGCGCTGCTGCGGGTCCATGGCGAGCGCCTCGCGGCGGGAGATGCCGAAGAAGTCCGGGTCGAAATCGGCTGCGCCGTCGAGGAAACCGCCACGGCGGGTGTACGAGGTGCCGATGTGGTCGGGGTCCGGGTGGTAGAGCGCGTCGGTGTCCCATCCGCGATCCTCCGGGAAGTCGCTCAGCGCCTCGCGCCCCTGCGCCAACAGTTCCCAGAACGCCTCGGGGGTGTCCGCGCCGGGGAACCGGCAGCCGGTGGCGACGATGGCGATCGGCTCGTGCCCGGCCTCGGTGACCTCCCGCAGTTCCGCACGCGTCTTGTACAGT
This sequence comes from Nocardia sp. SYP-A9097, assembly GCF_009649815.1. Taxonomy (GTDB): domain Bacteria; phylum Actinomycetota; class Actinomycetes; order Mycobacteriales; family Mycobacteriaceae; genus Nocardia. Next base: position 32,955 of record NZ_WJIC01000017.1, on the reverse strand, counting down.
TCCGCGCTGACCTGCCGCAGCAGGCGGCGCAGCTTATCGTCGTTCGCGACGTCGTTCACAGCAATGCCTTTCGAAAAGCATGGGTAGAGCTGGGCATTGCTGCCCGATGCGGAGCGGAGTCAGGAGATGCCGAGTTCGGCGCCGATGAATTCGATGAGGTCGTCGTCCGAATCGGTCGACAACCGATCCGTGCGGTCCGCCGCGGATCCGGGCGGCGACCAGGTCCGCGAATCCACCAGTCGCCGTATCCGATCCACGGCGACGGCACGCTCGTCGTCGGAGATACCGGGGCCGGTGAGCGCCCCCGCGATCCTCTCCAGATCGCCTAGTACGGTGTCCAGCACGCTCGACTCCTCCGGAATCAGCAGGCGCACAATCAGATCCGTCAGCTCGGGGACCGTCGGATGGTCGAAGACAACGGTCGCGGGCAGGTCCAGCGTGGTGACCTGCCCCAGCCGATTGCGCAATTCCACCGCGGACAGCGAGGTGAAGCCCTGATCGCGCAGACTCCGATCGTCGGCGACCGCGGCCGCCGAGGTGTGGCCCAGCGCGGCGGCCACCTCGGTACGCACCAGCGCCGAGACATACCGCGTGCGCTCGGAGACACCGAGGGCGGCCAGCCGATCAGCCAATCCCGCAGTGCCACTGTCGACTTCGGTGGCAGGCTGGGCGGTCGGCTGGAGTTCCTCGAGCAGTCGGGTCCGGGACGACGGCACCGCCGCGGCCCAGTCCACATCCGCGACGACGATCCGGGTCTCGTCCGCGGCAACGGCCCGTTCGAGCGCGTCCACCGCCAGTTCCGGATCCATCGGTCGCAAACCGCTACGGCGCAGCTGCTTTCCGGCCTCCGCGCCGGCGATCCCGGCACCGTCCCAGTGCCCCCAGGCGATCGAGGTGGCGGGCAGGCCGAGCGCACGCCGGTACTCGGCCAGGGCATCCAGGGTCGCATTGCCGGGACCGTAGTTCGCCTGTCCCGCACCGGTGTCGATTCCGGTGATGGACGAGAACAGCACGAACGAGGACAGTGCGAGATCCGCGGTCAGGTCGTGCAGGTGCCACGCCCCGCCGACCTTCACTCGATGGACCCGGCGGATCCGCTCGCGATCGAGGCCGTCGACCAGCGCGTCATCGAGCACGGCGGCGGTGTGCACCACATCGGTCAGCGGTCGATCAGCCGGAATTCGCGCCAGCAGCGCGGCTACCGCCGAGCGGTCGCCGATATCGCAGACGTCCACGGTCACACGGGCGCCCAGGCCCGCGAGTTCGGTGACCAACTCCGCGACACCGGGGGCGTCCGGACCCCGTCGGCTCACCAGCAACAGGTCCTGGACGCCGTTGCGCGCGAGCCGCCGAGCCACCTGGGCACCGAGCGCCCCGGTGCCACCGGTGATCAACACCGTGCCCCTCGGCCGCCACGCTGTGACGGCTCGATGGTCCGGTCGCGCTCGTACGAGCCGTCTGGCCCACGTATCACGGTCGCGCACAGCCAGTTCCCGCTCACCATCGTCGGACAGCGCCTCGATCACGCGGGCGGCCAGCCGCTCGTCCGGTTCGGCGGGCGCGTCCACCACCCCCGCTGTCCGGACAGCCCGCTCCACGGCCGCGGCACCGGTGAAAGCCCAGTGCCAAGACTGTTGCGGGGCACGGACCCGATCGTCCGCCGAAACCGCCACCGCACCCGCGGTGATCACCCGGAAGTCCACGGCGAGACCGAGATCCGATATCGCCTGCACCAAATTCACACCGGCCACCAGGGCCTGGGTCCCGGCCGGATCCGGTTCCGCCGCGGCCAATGGCAACAGCGAGACGATCTTGGCCACCGGACTCGGCACGGCGGCGATGGCCACCGCGAACTCGCCGCGACCGGCGGTCGCCGGGTCGACCTGCACCGTCGTGGCCGTCGCGCCGAACCTCCGCAGGGCTGCGCCGATACCGTTCACCCAGCGGTCCGCCGTGCCGTCGTTCGCCGACACCAGCAGCCAATGATCACCCGACTCCGGCCCTTGGCCCGCAACCGGAATCGACCGCCAATCCACGCGGTAGGTCCAGGAATCCAGCAGTTCGCCGCGATCATGATGGCTCCGCCAGGCATCCAGTGCGGGCAGTATCGTCCGCAGCGCGGGCTCGCCGATCCCGAGCGCGGCCGCGAGTGCGTCGGCATCGTGTTCGCGGACCCGCTCCCAGAACCAGCCGTTGCCGGGGTGCTCGGCGGGTACGGTGGCCGCCGGGGTGTCGATCCAGTACCGCTGTCGCTGAAAGGCATAGGTGGGCAGGGTGGTTCGTGGCGCCGGGGGCACGATCGCCGACCAGTCGACGGTGTGCCCGTGCGTGAATACCGTTGCGGCTGACTGTAGAAGACTCAGCACCTCGGAGCGTCCGGTCCGCAGGGTTGCCACGGTGGCCGTGCCACCGGCGGGGTCGTGCTGAGCCAGCGTCGCCGACACCATCGGGGTCAGCACCGCGTCCGCACCCACCTCGAGGAACAACCCCGCGCCCGCCTCGCGCAACGTGCGCACGGTATCCGCGAATCGCACGGTCCCGCGCAAATGCCGCACCCAGTACTCCGGATCAGCGAGCTCAGCGTTATTCAGCACGGCACCCGTCGAATCCGACACCACCGTCAAAGTCGTTTCCCCGAAGGACAATCCGGCGACGATCGTGCGGAACTCGGCGAGTACCGGGTCCATCAGGGGTGAATGGAATCCGTGCGACACCGCGAGGCGCTTGGTGCGACTTCCGGTCCGCGACAGCCCCTCGGCCACCTCCTGTACGGCCGCCGAAGCCCCGGAAACCACCACCGACCGCGGGCCGTTCACCGCCGCAACCGAGATACCGGCGGCCCGGACCTCGCCCGGCAGCCGCGAAATCGCGTCGAGCACTTCGCTTTCGGTAGCCTCCACCGCGACCATCGCCCCGCCTGCGGGCAATGAGCCCAGCAGTCGGCCACGCGCCGCGACGAGGTTCGCCGCATCCGCCAGCGATAGCGCACCGGCGACATGGGCGGCGACCACGCCGCCGATGGAATGCCCCGCCACCACCGCGACCTCGATCCCCCACGATTCGATCAATCGGAAGAGCGCGGTCTCCACGGCGAACACCACCGGCTGGGTGAATATCGTCGAATCGATCAGTCCATCGGTCCCCGCCGCGCCGAACGCGACATCGCGAACCGAGAATTCGACCGCATCGGCCAGACGCGAATCCAGGAGTTCCGTGGCCGCATCGAAGGCCGCACGGAAGACCGGAAAGCGTTCGTACAGTTCGATTCCCGCGCCCGCGCGCTGACTTCCCTGACCGCCGAACACGACGGCGACGCCGCCACCGGCGGAGGACGCCGGGCCGAGGATCACAGAGGGTGCCAATCGGCCGTCGGCAAGTGCCGCGAGACCATCGGCCAGTTCACGATCGTCCGCCGCGGTGACTACGGCTCGTGACCCGAACACCTCCCGCGTCCGAACCAGTGCGGACGCGAGCGCCGCGGGGCTCCATGGCGTTCTCGCGGCCTGGTCGGCCAGGAGTCGCGCCTGCCCGCGCAATGCCGCTGCCGACGCGCCGGAGATCACGAACGGCACTGCCGCACCGGGTAATTCGTGGACCTGGGCGGCAAGCGTGCCCGCCGCCTCCGGTGTCTCCTCGATGATCACGTGCGCATTGGTTCCGCTGATACCGAACGACGAGACCGCGGCCCGGCGCGGTCGCGCACCACGCGGCCACGGCCGCGGCTCGGTGGCCAGCTCGACCGCTCCGGATGACCAATCCACATGCGGTGATGGCTCATCCACATGCAAGGTCGCGGGAATCAGGTTGTGCCGCAGCGCCAGCACCATTTTGGTGAGGCCGACCGTTCCCGCCGCGGCCTGGGTGTGACCGATATTGGATTTCAGCGATCCGAGCCACACCGGTGCGGCGCGATCCTGCCCGTAGGTCGCGAGCAATGCCTGCGCCTCGATCGGATCGCCCAGCGCGGTCCCAGTCCCATGCGCCTCGACCACATCGACCTCCGACGCCAGTAATCCGGCGTCGGCCAGCGCATCCCGGATCACGCGCTGCTGGGCCGGACCGTTCGGCGCGGTCAGGCCGTTGGATGCGCCGTCCTGATTCACCGCGGAGCCACGAACCACCGCCAGCACCTCGTGTCCGAGCCGCCGTGCGTCCGACAATCGCTCGACCAGCACCAGACTCACCGCCTCGGACCAGCCGGTGCCGTCCGCACCCGCGGCGAACGCCTTGCACCGCCCGTCCGGGGCCAGTCCGCGCTGGCGGGAGAATTCGGTGAACATACCGGGATTCGCCATGACCGTGACGCCACCCGCGAGGGCGAGATCGGCTTCACCCGAACGCAGTGCCCGGACCGCGAGATGCAGGGCCACCAGTGCGGACGAGCACGCCGTATCCACGGTGAGCGCGGGGCCCGCCAATCCGAAGGTGTACGCGATTCGCCCGGACAACACGCTGGGCGATATGCCGGTGAGGCCGTATCCCGCACCGGCGTCGCCCATTTGGTGCAATCGTGGGCCGTACTCCTGCGGCGTGGCCCCGAGGTAGACGGCGGTTCGGCTGCCGGACAACGACTTCGGCACGATATCGGCGCGCTCGAACAGCTCCCACGCCGCCTCGAGCACGAGGCGCTGCTGCGGGTCCATCGCGGTGGCTTCGCGCGGCGATATCCCGAAGAAGGCGGCGTCGAACTCTCCTGCGGCCGTGAGGAATCCGCCACGGCGGGTGGAGCTCGAACCGGGTCGGTTCCCGCTCGGATCGTAGAGACCGGCCAGATCCCAGCCGCGATCGGCCGGGAAGTCACCGATCGCGTCGCCGCCGCGGGCGAGCAGATCCCAGAGCTGCTCCGGAGTGTCCGCGCCGCCGGGGAAGCGGCCACTCAACGCGACGATCGCGATCGGCTCGGTAGGGGTGGCAACGGGCCGGGCCGGGCCGTCGTCGGTCGCCGGGGCCGTTGTCCCGGTGGTCGACAATCGCGCGGCCAGATGTTCCAGGAGAGCGGCCGGCGTGGGAAAGTCGTAGACGGTCGTCGCGTCGATCCGGATTCCGAGAGCTCGACTCAGCGCCGTTGCCAGTTCGGCGGCTCCGAGTGAATCGAGTCCGAGCTCCCGATAGGTCCGCTGCCGGTCGATTCGCGACGCGTCGGCATGTCCGAGCACGGCCGCGGTCGTGGCGATCACGGTGTCCGCGAGTGTCACCGGCGCGGGCGCGACCGGCCGCGCCACAGCGGGTTCACCGGCGGCGGAGACCCGCACCGGATCCGCGAGATCCGTTGCGGTGCTGTCGATCCAGAAGCGCTGCCGTTGGAACGCATAGGTCGGCAACTGGATTCGCGGCGCACGCGGCACGATCGATGACCAGTCGACCGCATGGCCGTTGGTGAAGACCGTCGCCGCCGCGGTCAATGCCGTCGTGGCTTCGTCCCGCCCGTTTCGCAGGGTGACGGCGACGACCGTGGGATCGGATTCATCCGCGAGCACCGCCGAGATCGTCGGGGCCAGCACCGCCTCGGCGCTGACCTCGACGAACAGGTCGACGCCGAGCGCTCGCATGCCGCGCACCGCGTCCGCGAAGCGCACCGTGCCCCGCAGATGCCGCACCCAGTACGCCGGATCGGCCAACTCGTCCGGGGTGACCACCGCACCGGTGGAGTCCGAGACGATCGTCGCTTCGGCTCCCGCACGGGCGAAGTTCAGCCCGGCCACGACCGCTTCGAATTCCGCGAGGACCGGCTCCATCAGCGACGAATGGAACGCATGCGATACGGCCAGTCGTTTGGTACGGCGGCCCTCGGCCGACAGCGCGTCGGCCACCTTCGTCACCGCCGCCTCGATACCGGAGAGCACCACGGCCCGGGGACCGTTCACCGCCGCCAGCGACACCTCCGGTGCGATCGACTCGCCCTGATGTTTCGAAATCGCTTCGAGGGCTTCGGCTTCCGTGGCCTCCACCGCCACCATCGCCCCACCGGTCGGCAGCGATCCGAGCAACCGGCCGCGCGCGGCCACCAGGCGCGCCGCGTCCTCGAGCGACAGCACTCCCGCGACATGCGCGGTCACCACTCCGCCGATCGAATGTCCAGCGACGACCGGGATCTCGATACCCCACGACCGCAGCAGCCGGAACAGCGCGGTCTCCACCGCGAATACCACCGCCTGCGTGTATACCGTCGAATCGATCGCACCCGCCGTGCCCTCGACGCCGAAGGCCACCTCCCGCACCGAGAACTCCACGGCCCCGGCCAGATGCCGATCCAACGCCTCCACCGCGGCGTCGAATGCCGTGCGGAATACCGGGAACCGTTGATACAGCTCGACTCCGGCACCCGCCCGCTGACTTCCCTGTCCACCGAAGACGACCCCGACCGCGTGAGTCGCCGCCCCGGCGGGCACGACCGCGGGCAGCACCGTATCTCGCGCGAGTGCGGTCAGCCCGGCGAGTAGCGCATTGCGATCGGCCGCGAGAACCACGGCGCGCGTACCGAATACGACTCGATCCCGGATCAGCCCGGACGCGACCGACGGCCACGCCCATTCCGCTCCGCCATCGGAGAGGAAAGTGCCCAGCCGCGCCGCCTGCGCCGCCAACGCGGCGGGCGAAGCGCCCGACACCACGAAGGGCAGCACTCCGGTCAGCGCGGAGTCCGAATCGCTCAGCGCCGCAGGTACTTCCACTCCGCCGGCGGATCCTTCCGGGGAGGATACCCGTTCGACGATCACATGAGCATTGGTGCCACCCATCCCGAATGAACTGACACCCGCCAGCACCCGCCGGTCGGCATGCGGCCAGGGCTGGGCCGCGGTGACGACCCGCAGGTTCGTACCGGGCAGGTCGATCGCGGGATTGGGCCGCTCGTGATGCAGAGTTGCCGGAATCTTCCGATTCCGCACGCTCACAATCGCTTTCAGCAATCCGACCAGCCCGGCCGCGCCCTCCAAATGCCCCACATTCGGCTTCACCGAACCGACGAGCAGGGGATCATCGCCAGCTCGCGCACGCCCCAGCGCGATACCGAGCGCCTCGGCCTCGATCGGGTCACCAACCCTGGTTCCGGTGCCGTGCAGCTCGACATACTGAATATCGCCGGGCCGCAGGTTCGCTCGCGACAATGCCCGATCGATCACCGCCGCCTGCGCGGCCGCCGTGGGCACGGTCAGCGACGAACTCGCCCCGTCGTTATTGAGCGCGGTCGACCGGATGACCGCGTGCACCCGATCCCCCTCCGCGAGCGCCCGGTCCAGCGGTTTCAGCAGCAGCACGACCGCGCCCTCACCGCGCACATAGCCATCGGCCCCCGCATCGAATACCGATGCGCGGCCGCTGGCCGAGACGCCGCCGAAACGCTCGGCGGTGAGCGCACCGGTCCGCGTGAGATTCAGATTGGCCGCCGCTACGAAGGCCGCGGTCGACTCCCCGCTGCCGAGACTGACGCAGGCGGCGTGCACCGCGGCCAGTCCGGATGACTGCGCCGAATCCAAGGCCAGGCTGGCACCGTGCAGGCCGAACGTGTACGAGATGCGGTTCGCCAGCACACCACGACTCAACCCCGTCAGTGTGTGCCGGGTGATCGCGGTATCACCGGCCTCCTGCACCAGGGTGGCATAGTCGCTCGCGATGGCGGCCACGAAGACGCCGGTATCGGTGCCGCGCAGCGAACTCATCGGCAGGTTCGCGTCTTCGCTTGCCTCCCAAGCCAATTCCAGCAGCAGGCGCTGCTGGGGATCGATCGCGGCCGCCTCCCGCGGTGCGATACCGAAGAACTCGGCATCGAACTCGTCGACCTTGTCCAGGAAGCCACCGATCAGGCCCTCGATCCGCGCATCCGCGGTCAGCCGATCGCCGGACGGCGGGCCGATCGCATGCCCCCCGCTGCTCAGGAGTTTCCAGAATTCGTCCGGATCATTCGCCCCCGGCAATCGACAAGCCAGTCCTATCACCGCCACCGGGGAGAAACTCCGAATACTCCGTGACGTCTCAACTACAGACATTTATTTCCCTTGACTCAGGGGGAATTACCGCGCATTCGGGGCTACGCCGACCACCATGCTTTTCGCAATTGTGCAGCGGGCCTCAAACAAGCGGCAACTCGCTGTGAGCAGCTTCACAGAACATCGAATGGCCACCGAAACATGCTGTAGCAGAACCTTTTTCGAGAATCGATCAGACAATCCGATACCTGGCGATCCGGAACCTCGATCGCATCCGAAATACGATCGACTTCTATCAGAAATTGATCCGATCATTATGAATTCAATGGCGCGAGTAGCCAATTCGGCGACCAGGAACCGCATCGGGTAGGCATCGCGCGGCGGGATGACATCGGCGGAGGCAGCAGGGCGCCGAAACCGGGGTTCAGACAAGGGATTTCGGTCGCCGTCGCCGACCGGAGCCGATCGCCGGAAGCCCCCCGCGAACAGCCCGTTCCAATCTCACAGATTCAAAGGGTCCGCAGCGCGGGCGGAATGTAGTTGCGTTGTCCTATCCGAACGTCGAGGCGGAGACAGGTGGGCGGTATGGCGGATCCCTTGGACTTGTTGCATCTACAGACCCTGGTGGCCATCGCCGACACCGGCGGATTCCGGCGAGCTGCCGACGCCTTGCATCTGAGTCAGCCGACCGTCAGCCAGCACATGCGACTGCTGGAGCGGAGATTGAAGCGCACCTTGGTCGAAAAGGACGGCCGCAGTATACGTTTCACCGCCGACGGCGAACGATTCATCGTGGAGGCGCGCGCCTTGCTCGCCGCACACGACAAGCTGCTGGAGCGATTCGTCGCGGCCGATCCGAACCGGCTCACCATCGGGTCCACCGAGCACGCGGCCGACGGCCTGCTGCCGGAACTGCTCGGTGTGCTCCGCGGTGCCTATCCCGATGTGTACCTGCACTTTCGGATCGACCGATCGACCAGCCTCACCGAATCGGTCACCCGGGGCGCACTCGACCTCGCGGTGGTACTCGGCGGCAATGTCGAACCCATCGGCGCGGAGGTCGGTGAACTCCCACTGCGTTGGGTCGCCGCGCCGGGTTGGCAGTTGTCCCCCGTCGGTCCGATCTCGCTGGTCGCCTTCGATGAACCGTGCGGATTGCGCAAACGAGCGCTGCACCGTCTGACCGAACTGGGGTACAGCGTCTCGGTCACCGCCGAATCCGGCAACCTCGACGGCGTCATGGCCGCCGCACAGGCCGGCCTGGGAATCGCGCTACTACCCTTCCACGCCGCCGTCCCTCGCGGCCTGGTGGAGGTGGTGGATTTGCCGCCGATGGGCTGTATCGATATTCGCCTGGTCGCCCGGCGCGGACTCGGTCCCGGCATCGAACTGACCGCCGTCGAGGCGATCACCACGCACTACCGTTCGGTGACCGGTAGTCCACTGCAAGGAGTCGCGTAATGACCACGTGCACAGACACTCTGATCACCGTTGCGGAATTGGCGGACCAGATCGGCGGCAGCATTGCAAACCAGTCAACCGAAGGGATTTTACGTGACAGTGGATGAGCCACAGCCGGATTCGCCGGGGAACTGGAGAGACAATGGCGTGCGTGTCATCAAAGCCGATCAACTCGACTCGAACACGACCCAAACGCCGGGAATGACCCGTGCGGCCGCGATCGACGCCGCGCGCGTAGGCGCACAGCAGATCTGGGCGGGTACGGTCACGATCCACCCGAACGCCAGGACCGGCGCACATCACCACGGAGCGCTGGAGAGCGTCATCTACGTGGTCCGTGGCCGCGCGCGCATGCGGTGGGGCGAACACCTCGAATTCGTCGCCGAAGCAGACCCCGGCGACTTCATCTTCGTCCCACCGTGGGTCCCCCACCAAGAAATCAACGCCAGCACCGACGAGCCACTCGAATGCGTTCTGGTGCGCAGCGATAGCGAAGCGGTCGTTGTCAATCTCGACATCGAACCGACCGAAGAGCCGACCGCCGTCCCCTGGATAGACCCCATCCATCGGCATGCGTCCCCTTCGACGAGGTCGTGACCCGGAAGGCAACCAGCCCCGTGCTCGAAATACGGGACTACCTCTCGTGATTGAAACCAGGTTGTGGCAGCGGTCGCTGATTCTGATTCATGACCACCCTGGGTGCTGGCTGCTCGGTTTGAGCTGGCCGGGCCTACCGTGCCGTCCAGTCGCGAGAAAGCCTCGCTGACCCCCTGATCGCCGTACCCAAGCCGCGCGGGAGATGCGACCATCGCCGTCTGGTACGGATTGCACTGTGGCCGAGCGAGATACAGACTCGGCCGGCTGCGTGGCAAACCATGTGGCCGTCCGTCGATCCGAATCATCCTCTGCGCCAGTGGCCTCGGAGTGGGCGGCAATGGGAAGTAGCGGAAGTGTGCGACTTTCGGGTCGGTTACCGCGCTTGGCTGAGCGTGAACGCCCGGGCAAGCTGGAAGCGCACCCGGCGTGGCAGTCGCCGAGCCGATACCGTCACTGCCCTGACGAGTACGGCGGCTTCACCAGATCTCTCGCGCGGCAATCCAATTCACCGTGCCTGGTAGCCGCGCCGGGCGCCTTACCAGGAGGTGCCCCATGCAACGCCCCACCTCTCGCTCGTGGGATCGGCGACTGAACCTCGTCGGCGTCGTGGAGATCGCGCGTACCCGTCAGCGCGCGGTGTCCCATCATGCTTCGCAACCTGCCGAGCTGCCGCAGGTGCAGGAGATTTTGGACGCGGTACTCGGATCGGCAACCAGATCTACTGCGCGAGAACAACATACGCTCGCACTATGGGCCGGCGAGCTGGCCCATATCTGTTTACAAACTCAGGAGGACGAATTCGCGGGCGATGCCCGTTTGCGGGTGGCGAGGATCATCCGGATCATCGACCTCTGGGTCGAGGTCCACGTGCTGGAGCCCGGGGACATTCAGGTCATGCGGGGCGAAACCCTCGGATCGCTCATCGATCGGATAGCCGAAGTGGGCGCGGAGCTCTGCAACATCAAGAATTTGCAGACCACTGCCGAGACGTCGGCCTCTTGCCTCGAGCACAGACTCGATCGGCTCGCGAGAGAATATACGACCCTCGCCACCGTGCTCGTAGCTGGGCGTTAACGAAGAGAACTCGCCTCAGAGCGTGACGGCCGGCGCGGACTCCTCGACACCGGCGGCATCGAGGAGTGCGGTGGCCGTCGCGATGGCGAGCCCGTCGAGATCGTGTGCTTGCACGACCGACCGGACACTGGCTCCGTCGAAGACCAGGGTCAGTTGGCGAGCGAGTTGGACGGCGTCGTGCGCACCGCCGCGCTCGGCCTCGTACTGGAAGTACGAGGTGAGCCCGTCCTTCTGTCGTCGGGCGATCACGCTCGCCGGGTGTTCGGGCGACTTGAGCTGCACCGCGGCCGCGACATAGGGGCAGCCGCGAAAATCCTGGACCGGTTCCAGGTATTCCAATCGTTCGAAGACGTGCAGGATCCGCTCGCGCGGCGACCGATTGTCATCGTCGGCCGGGAGCAGGGCCGCCTGGTATCCGGGTGCGATGCGTTCCAGGCTAGCGGCGACCAGGTCGTCCTTGCTGTCGAACAGTTTGTACATCGAGCGTTTGGAGACGCCGGCGGCTTTGCACAGTGCGTCGACGCCGATATGGACACCCTGTTCGTAGAACAACTGCGCGGCGGTGTCGAGCAACCGGTCGCGGGTGGAGGCGACGCCGGGGGGTGCCACGGGCGGTGTCGGGTCGGTCATAGATCTCAGATTAGCCATTCCCTTGCGTTTTGGAAACCGATCTGTTTACTCTTGTGGAAACAGATCGGTTTCCTCGAAGGGATTGGGACTATGACCAGCATCAAAGATTCGGTAGCACTCGTCACCGGCGGCAGTCGCGGCATCGGCAAGGCACTGGTAGACGAGCTTTTCGCACGCGGCGCGAGCAAGGTCTACGCCACCGCCCGCGATCCCCTGACCATCACCCATCCGGACGTGATTCCGCTCGCACTCGAGCTCACCGACCCTGATGCCGCCGCGGCTCTGGCCGAGCAAGCGCCGGACGTGACGATCCTGCTCAACAACGCCGGGACCGCGCTCGGCTCCTCGTTCCTCGACTCGCCGATCGACGACATCCGACGCGAGTTCGAGATCAATTTCTACGGGCCGCTGTACGTTACCCGCGCCCTCGCCCCGGTCCTGCAAAGCAATGGAGGCGGGCACATCCTCACCATTCACTCGGCGCTGTCGTGGTTCTCGAGCCCGGGCACCGACGGCTACGGCGCATCCAAGGCGGCACTCTGGTCGCAGACCAACGCGCTCCGACTCGCACTGCGGCCGCGCGGAATCACCGTTACCGGACTGCATGTCGGCTACGTCGACACCGATCTGACAGCGGGCATCGACGTCCCCAAGAACTCCCCGCAGGACGTTGCCACGCAGGCCCTGGACGGAATCGAAGCTGACGCCCTCGAAGTCCTCGTCGACGACCTGACCCGCCAGGTCAAAGCCGGGCTCGCCGCCGACCCGTCGGTCCTCTACCCCCACACCGTCGCGAGCAGCTAGCCGGCTCACACCGGCCGGTCCTGCATACGACGCACGAATCTCGTTACAGCACAAGCAAACCCCAACTTTCAGGAGCTGAGAATGATCACATCACGCCCCGTAGCCCTCGTCACCGGCGCATCCTCCGGCATCGGAAAATCCGCCGCCCTCGCCCTGGTGGATGCCGGATTCCAGGTACTCGGGACCGGCCGCAACACCGCGAACCTCACCCCGCCCGACGGTGTGACCTTCCTCAACCTCGACGTCACCAGCGACGAATCGGTCGACACGCTCGTCGCGGGCGTGATCACGCGGTACGGCCGAATCGACGTACTGGTCAACAACGCCGGAATCGGTTCGGCGGGCGCGGCCGAGGAAAGCTCGGCGGAGCAGGCGCGAAATCTCTTCGATATCAACGTCTTCGGCGTCATCCGTATGACCAACGCGGTGCTACCGTACCTGCGCGCTCAGGGCAGCGGGCGCATCGTCAACATCTCCTCGGTCGTCGGCATCATGCCGCAGCCCTACATGGCCGTCTACGCCGCCTCCAAGTACGCGGTCGAGGGTTACACCGAATCGCTCGACCACGAGATCCGCGAATTCGGCCTGCGCGCCCTGCTTGTCGAACCTGCCTGGACCACAACGGCTTTCGATACGAACAGCGTGCGACCCGACCAGCCTCTGGACGTCTATGCCGAGCGCCGACAGGTCTTCGAGGAGTACATGACCGAGGCGGTCAAGGAGGGCGACGACCCCGCCGTCGTCGCCAAGGCGATCGTCGCCGCGGCTACCGACACCAAGCCGAAACTGCGCTACCCCGTCGGCAGGACCGCCAGCGTCAGCACCATGCGCCGGTACGTGCCCGCCCGCCTGTTCGATCAGCAGCTGCGCAAACTCAACCGGCTGCCCGCCTGAGCCTTTCACCCACCCCACTGCAATAGAAAGCGACGCTCATCATGAGCATCTATCTGTCGGACACCGCTGAGAACCTGATCGTGAACGGCCCTTCCGCCGCGTTCACCTACCGGCGTCTCGGTCCGCAGGGCGGCATCCCGCTGGTCCTGCTCAACCGTGTCCGCGCAACCATCGACTCGTGGGACCCAGAGTTGCTGGACCACCTGGCCGCCGACCACGACGTGATCGTGTTCGACAATGTCGGCATCGGCTACACCACCGGTGAACCGCGAGACTCGCTCGACGGATTCGCCGAGGGCGCAATCGAATTCATCGAAGCCCTCGGGCTGACCCTGGTCAATCTACTCGGTTGGACACTGGGCGGCACCGTGGCTCAGCGAGTGGCACTGCGGCGACCCGAACTGGTCCGCAAACTGGTGTTGGCATCAAGCAATCCCGGCGGTCAGACGCCCGGCGCACCCGCACCGAACCCGAAGATCTTCGCCACCATGACCAAGCCGGAGGTCACCGGCGAGGACCTGGTGTACCTGTTCTTCCCCGAAACAGACGCCGGTCGCACCGCCGGACACGAATATCTGGCCAGGATCGCCGCCCGGTCGGCCACCGATCCCGGTGTATCCGAGGCCTCGGGCAAGGGCCATCTCACCGCGATCGGAGAGAACGCGGCGATCCCGTTCGACCAGGTGCTGACTGATTTGAGAAAGATCGAACAGCCGGTCCTGTACGCCACCGGCCTGCACGATGCCATGACACCCGCCGTGGTGTCCTACACCGCCGCCGAGAACACCGGCAGCGCCACCCTGATCGGATACAGCGACGCCGGTCACGCCTTTCTGTTCCAGCACGCCGAAGCGTTCGCGGTCCAGGTAGCCACCTTCCTCGAAGACTGACGACACTGGCCGGAAACAGCTCTCCCCGTACGGAATACATCCACTTCAGCATGGGAGCACACCATGACACAGCAGTTCAGCATCCACACCGTGGCACCGAATATCCGCCGAGTCACCTTCTCGAATCCGCCGGTGAACGTCGTCGGCGCGGACACCGTAGCTCAGCTCCTCGAAGTCCTCGATGAGCTGAGCCGCGACGAGCAGGTCCGGGTGGTCATCTTCGACAGCAACACACCCGGATACTTCTTCAACCACGCCGATCTGGCTCAGATGACCGAACTTCTCAGCTTGAAGAACGCCGACTCGTCGCCGACCTGGATCGAACTCGTCACCCGTCTGACGAGTGCACCGTTCGTCACTATCGCGGCCATTCGGGGCCGTACCAGGGGCGGCGGCGACGAACTCGCTCTCGCCTTCGACCTGCGCTATGCCAGCCGCGAACACGCAACCTTCGGTCAGCTCGAGGTTCCCACCGGCCTGATCCCCGGCGGTGGCGGCGCGGATCGCCTGCCCCGGCTGATCGGACGTGATCGTGCGTTCGAAGCCATCCTCACCGGCCAGGACTACGACGCCGAACGCGCCGAACGCTACGGCTGGGTCACCCGAACCCTCCCCGACGCCGAACTCGACGACTTCGTGAACACCCTGGCGGCGCGAATCGCCTTATACGACAAGGCCGCTGTCATCGGCGCCAAGAAGCAGATCAATCGGGCGACCCTGCCCCCGGAGGAGGACCTGCGAGCTTCTTGGTCGGAGCTCACCGACGTCAACTGGCCGGGATTCCAGGCCCGGCTACCTCAGTTCGCCGCGCTCATCGGACAGATCGGCGTGGATGAGCTCGAGGAGAACCTCGGCGCCTACCTTGGTGTGGCGAGCGAGTAGCACTCGCTCGCCGAGCTGGTCAGACCAGCAGCTAACGGTTCGCGGCAGCAGGATGAACAGCTCGCATTCGCCCAGGATCGATGCCGCCGGAATGGTGCATATCACAGAATACGAGGCATCTGCGGAATCTTAATATGCATCGCCGCTTCGTATTTCCGTATCATTTGTTCGAATTATGTTGCGCAACACACGGTAAGCTCGTCCGTGCTACGTATCTTCAAGTCGGACAGTAGTTGTGGCGTGTCAGCGCCCGCGCAGCCACGGCTATGGTGACCATGCGAAAGCCTTGTACGCCTAGGCCAGCTGATCGGCGGGCCCCAGAGGCTGCTGGGTGGCGCGGAACTCGATGGGGTTCAGGCCGGTATGGCGGTGGAAGAACTTGCCGAAGTGGGTGGCGCTGGCGAAACCGAGGTGGGCAGCAATGGTCGCCGCGGGTTCGGTGCCATGGGCGAGTAGGCGTTTCGCCTCGAGGACCAGTCGCCGGTCGATGAGATCCTTGGCACTTATCCCGGCGGCTGTCTGGGTGCTGCGAGTAAGTGTGCGTACCGAGAAGTTCAGGTCGCGGGCGTAGTCCTCGACGCGATGGGTTCGGCGAAAGCCCTGCTCCACCGCTTCACGGAAGAGGAGGTAGGGCTCGGGCAGCGGTGCTGCGAGCTCGGCGTCGCCCGGTAGGTAGGCCAGTCGCAAGAGGATCACGTCGAGTAGACGATGCAGCACCGCGGCGTGCACTTGCGGCGGGAGCCTGCCTGGGTGTGAAAACTGTTCTGCCAGTTGGGCACAGGCCGTCGTCAGCGCATGCAGGTCGACTGCCTCGGGGGTCAGCAACGGCATCGGAAACGCGGTTTCCGGGCCTAGCAGGGTGACCGTGTCCGGGGCGAGGAAATCCGCACGGAACAGGATCATGGTGGCCGCCACCTGCTCGGGGTTCTGCCACTGGTAGACCTGGCCGGGGCGGATCCAGAGCCAGGAACCCGGGGCCACCCAATATCCGGTGAAGTCGACCCGATGCCGCAGGGTGCCCGCGGTGACCGATATCAGCGTGTGGAATTCGGTGCGATGGGGTGTGGAGACATGCCATGGCCAGTTACGGATGCGATCGCGGAATGCCGCCATGCTCATCACTTCCACCCCGACGGTATCCCCGGTGGGCGGGTGGAACTCGATTCGGGGAAATCCGGTCTCCCGCATCGGTCGATCCAATCCTTGTGTCTCCTACAGACCATGGGTAGTCCGCAGCGTACCTCGATCATCATCGCGTTTCCGCTGAATATGGAGTTGTCCGCCGGTCGGCGAACAAGACCAATGAAGGAGAAGGCCATGAAGGGCACCATCACCGTCATCGATAAGGGTCAGGTACGAATCCACAGCTACGCGTCCCCCGCGGACGGCCTGGAGGTCAATACGCAGCTGATCGAGACTCCCGCGCGGATCATCGCGGTCGACGCGCAGTTCGTGCTGGCATACGCCGATGAGGTGGCTGCCTACGCCCGAGGGTTGGGCAAGCCGCTCGACCGCCTGATCGTCAGTCACGCCCACCCCGATCACTACCAGGGTGCGGCCCGCTTCGGTGTCCCGGTGCACGCGCTACCGGAAACCATCGCCGAGATCGTGGCCACCGGCGACAAAACGGATCTGCCCACCGGGACGCCGATTCCGGTCGCCGAGGTCACTCCGACCATCGAGATCAGTCCCGGAACAGAGATCATCGACGGGATCACCTTCGTGTTCGATCGGGTCACCGGCGGCGAAATCCACACCACCCTCGTTATCGAACTTCCCGACCAGGACGTGCTGGTGGCTCAGGACGCGGTGTACAACCACACCCATTTGTGGTTGCTGGACAAGGATTTCGACGGCTGGCAGGCGAATGTCGATCGCTTCGCCGCGAAGAATTACGACACCATCCTTCCCGGCCACGGCGAACCCACCGGTCCCGAGGTGTGGGCTGACCTCACGGCCTACCTCGAGGCCGCCCGCGAACTGCTCGGCGATGACGGCGACGCCTACAAGAAGGCGATCACCGAACGCTTCCCTGACTACCAGGGCGCAACCCTGATCGACGTCGCCAATGCCTACATGTTCGGACCCCGGGCCTGAACCCGGCCCACCATATCCAAGGAGAGGCGATCGCAATGAGCATCGACAAGATTCTGATCATCGCCACCAATACCCGTGAATACGTGCTACCTCACCGGCGGCCACGGTGCGATGTTCGACTTCGGCGGCACAGAGTTAGCCGCACTCACCGCCCGATTCCATGACAGCGGGCGCATCGTCTCGGCAGTCTGCCACGGCCCGGCCGCATTGCTGAATGTCACACTCGCACAAGGCCGCCCGCTGCTCGAGAACAGGAATGTCACCGGCTATTCCTGGCCGGAAGAGGAAGCGGCGCGGCGCGAGGACGCCGTCCCCTTCGATCTACAGGACGCGCTGCGGAAGCGTGGCGCGAACTACAGCCACACGGCAAAGCCGTTCCAGCCCTATGTCGCCCAGTACGGCAGCATGATAGCCGGTCAGAACCCCGCCAGCGCTCGTCCCGTCGCCGAGGCCGTGGTCGCCCGACGGACCACCTGACAGCGCAGCGGCCGGACAGCTCACGAACGGGTCCGGTGCGGCGCCACCGCGGCGGGGTTGTTCAGAAGAGTGGCACGAGCGCACGGTGCGGTATTTCCTCGCACCGAGCCCTCGACCGTCCTGAGCAATCCCACCGCCGGACCGGCGGGATCGTCAATTACGTACCAGCAGAACAGCTCCGGCGAGGACGACGGCAAGCAGCACGGCGGCGAACCCGTACACCAGGCGGTGACTGCGCAGCACAGGCAGGAGCACGTCCACGGCGTAGCGGCCCGGGCCGGTCAAGGCGAGACCGGCGGCAGCCGCCGCGAGTAGCAGCTCGTATTCGATGCCCTTCGGGGCGAAGAAACCGCCGCCCTCTTTGACAGCGATGGCGTTGATCAGCGTGCCCAGCAAGGCGGCGCCCGCCAGCGGGGTCAGCAACCCGAGTGCAAGGCCCAATCCGCCGAAGGTTTCGGTGAGCCCGGCCACCACGGCCATCGCGTGGCCGGACGGATAGCCGCTGGCGGTGAAGAATTCGGCGGTTCCGGTGAGCCCGCCGCCGCCGAACCAGCCGAACAGCTTCTGCGTGCCGTGGGCAGCCATTGTCAGTCCGACGGCGAGCCGCAGCACGAGCAGGCCCACGTCGGAGGAGTGCACCGATGCTCGGTAGGCGGTTGTGCTTTCGCGCCGGGCCGACGACGCTTCCTGGCTCGCAGGTGCGGCCGAGGGTGCTGTAGACATCAGAATCCTTCTTCCTGGAGACATGCGTGCTGGAGGAGCGACCGAGTGGTCAGCCGATTTGAATGGATCGTTTGGCCATACCGAGCCAGAAGCCGTCGATCATGGTGCGCTGTGCGTCCAGATCGTCTTGTGCCGCACCGAGAGTCACGAACAAGGGCGCGAAATGCTCGGTGCGCGGATGCGCCACCGCGGCAGCCGGGGCCTTGTGCTGGAAGTCCAGCAACGCGTCGATGTCGTGGGCGGCCAGAACCTCCCGCCCCCAGTCGTCGAATTCCGACATCGCCGTGGCCACCCGGTTCTCCGGATTCAGCGCTCGCAGATTATGGGTGAAGAAGCCGCTGCCGACGATCAGGACGCCCTCCTCCCGCAGCGGCGCGAGCTTCGCACCGATATCCATCAGGGCCCGCGGGTTCAGTGTCGGCATGGAGATCTGCAGGACCGGCAGGTCGGCGGCGGGGAACATCTCGGCCAGCGGGACATAGGCGCCATGGTCCAGGCCGCGTGCGGGCACATCCCGGATCGGAATGCCGGCAGCGGCGAGCAGCGTGCGAACCCGGTGCGCCAGCCCCGGCGCGCCGGGCGCCGGGTACTGCACCTGGTAGTAGCGCTCCGGAAAGCCGCCGAAATCGTAGACCAGCGGCACCGTGGTGGTCGCCCCGAGGGCCAGCGGCGCGGCCTCCCAATGCGCGGAAATCATCAGAATCGCCGTCGGCCGGGGCAATTCGGCGGACCAGGCGGCAAGTTGGCCGGGCCAGATCGGGTCGTCCGCCAGCGGCGGCGCACCGTGGGATACATAGAGCGCGGGCATGCGCTCGGGGGCGGCGGTCATGGGTCACACCTCGACTTCCCACCGGAGATGTTCAAATTTGAACTCGACCGTTTTGACGCTACGCTTGATTTCAAATTTGAACAACCTGACGTAACCTGGGACTATGAATCAACCTCGGTGGCTGGATGCTGATGAGATGCGGGCCTGGAAGGCGTTCCTGGCTGCAACCGCACTGGTGAACCGGCAGGTGGACCACCAGCTCAAAGAGGAAATGGGCCTGTCTCACCTGCAATACGAGATCCTCGTCCGGCTCAACCAGGCGCCCGAGGCCGAACTGCGGATGACTGTGCTGGCCGATGCACTGCTCAACTCCAAGAGCGGCCTCACCTACCAGATCAACCAATTGGAGAAGGCCGGACTGGTCCGCCGCCGCACTTGCCCCACCGATGTACGTTCCATCTATGCCTGCCTGACCGATGCGGGACGGACAATGCTGCAACGCGCCGCCCCTGGACACGTCACCGCCGTCCGGCAACTGTTCATCGACCTGCTCACCCCAAGTCAACTGGCCGAGCTCGCCGACAGCCTGGAAAAGGTGGCCGTCGGCTACCACCAACAGCGCGAGTAGCCCGCCGGTGACTAGCAAGTGCTCGCGGGCGAAGTGCCGGGCGGTTTGTGTCCGATATCAGTGCGGACAGCGGCAGCGCAACGCGCGGCGGGCGAGTTCCTGGACCGGCTGGCAGCGGATATGGCCGGGATCACCGAACCCGCAACCGCGGTCGTGGAGGGCATCGCGCACCCTCCCGCAGTGCGGGGAAGGCGTTCGCCAAGGCCGACACGACCATACGCCTATCGGCCGCAACGAGATCGGCGTTCAGAACATGATCCGGGTCTTCGCCGACGCGCTCGGCATATCACTGCCCGCCTGATCGTCACCGTCGCGCAGTACGCCGCACTCGGCGAGCGCGGGGCGGCACGGCGCTAGGGCTGGAGCAGACCGCGAAAGTACGTGTTGGTGAACGCATCCTGAGGGTCGAACCGCTTCCGTAGTTGCTGGAAATCGGCCCACCGCGGATATGCCGCTGCCATGTCCTCGCGAGTGTAGGCATTCCATTTTCCCCAGTGCGGCCGCGCGCCAAGGGATTTCATCAGGGCCTCGACCTCGCCGAAGAAGGGGAGGTAATTGGTTCCGATAACACCCGATACGGAGACCGAGACACTGTCTCGCTCGTATTGGGCGGACAGCCAAGCACTGTCGCGCTTCTGCCATCGAATCTGGATGGGCGAGTCCACGTCCGGATATCGCGTGAGCATCAGATCGCGCAGAGCCAGGAATGCCTCCTTGTCGCGTGCGGCGTCGACCATGTACTCGAGTTCGTGGAATGTCGGATCGGTCGAGGTGTCCGGGTACACCAGATAGCTGCGGCCGATGCGACCCTCGGGGAGGTGGCGAACGTCGTAGGAGTCATCGATTTCGACCTCCTCGAGTAGCTTGACCCAGCCATGATCAGCAGGTACAGGGTCGAAGCCGTACAGCGCGTGTGCCCGCTCGTTGGGCATCCACCAGAACGAGAAATGCCGGTAACCGGCTTTGAGTTCATCCCATCGATCCAGCAGGTCATGCAGATGAAATGCGGCGTTGCGTTCCCGCAGGAAATACCGCGGCCGCAGCTGGATCTCGAGCTGGGTGAGGACGCCCAGCAGACCGAGTGACACCTGCGCGGCGGCAAGTTCGTCGCCGCCGGAGACCACAACCAGCTCGCCCTCACCATTGACGAGCTGAATCTTCGTGATGGCGGCAGCCAGGTTGGTGAGTTCGACACCCGAACCCTTCGTTCCCGTAATGGTCGCACCGCTGATCGTCTGTACATCGATGTCGCCCTGGTTGGACAACGACAGTCCGGCTTCCCAGAGCGGAGCGCCGAGTTGTGACAGCGGTGTCCCGGCGCGGATGAGAGCACGTCCGGTATCGCGGTCGATGCTTGTCACCCCAGTCAACCCGCTCAGGTCGATCAGCAGTCCGTCAGTGGACACGATCGGCATGATGGAATGTCCGGAGCCCGCGGCCCGCACGTTTCGGCCGGCGCGTACCGCCGCTGCGACTTCGGCCGCGACTTCCTCCGGAGAGTTCGGTTTCGCGATTGTATGTGGTTGGCAGAATTGGTTTCGTCCCCAATTGCGCCACGTGCCGGACGTCGTCATCCTGCTCCTGCCTTTCTCGATAAGCGCGGGTTCGGGTGTGCCCGGGAAAGATTCGAGCGCCCGATTCCGTCCGCTCGCATTCAAGAGCGGTTAATGCTGGCTGGTCAGAACGTGTTTGAGGCGGGTAAATTCCGTCGCACCGAGCAGGCCGTTTTCGATGCCGAAGCCCGAGGCGCCGAATCCGTTGACAGCACAGTCCGGACCGAATTTCAGATGTTCGTTGATCCACACCATGCCTGCCTTCAGATCACGGGCGAACCGGCTCGTGCGTCCCGAATTCGAGGACCATACCGATGCCGATAGCCCGTACTCGGTGCCGTTGGCCAGGGTCAGCGCCTCATCGTCATCGGAGAAGGTCTGAACGGTCAGGATCGGTGCGAACACCTCGTTCTGAATGATCTCGTCCTCGTGGCCGAGGCCCGTGACGACCGTGGGTTCCAGAAAGTAGCCACCCCGGTCCGCCCGGCTGCCTCCGCAGAGGATCTGGGCACTCGAGGGCAACCGGTCCAGGAAGCCGACCGCACGGTCGAGCTGTTTCTGAGAAATCAGCGGCCCAAGGGTGGTCGCCTCGTCGAAGGTACTACCCAACCGAACCGCACCGATCTCGGCGAGCAAAGCCTCGACAAACTCATCTCGGACGGATTGGTGAATCAGCAGTCGGCTCGAGGCCATGCATTCCTGCCCGGCGTTGAAAAGGCCGGACGCGGCCAGCAGCGATGCCGCACGCGGCACATCCGCATCTGCGAATACGACGGCGGGAGCGTTGCCACCCAATTCCATGATCGCCTTGCGCAGGCCGAGCGCAGCCGATAGTGCGACGGCTTGGCCGCCGACGACCGAACCGGTGAAACTGACGATGCCGACCGCTGGATTTCTCGTCAACGCGGCCCCGGTACCGGTGCCGTCGCCGATCACAACATTCAGCACTCCGGGCGGAAGCACCTCATTGGCGAGTTCGACAAAACGGACCGTGCTCAACGGTGTCAGCTCGGACGGCTTGATCACCATCGTGTTGCCCACAGCCAGCGCGGGAATGATCTTGGCGATCGCCTGGAGCAAAGGATAGTTCCACGGCGTGATCGCGCCGACAACACCGATGGGCTCGCGGCGGAACGCCGAGGTAACCCCCTCGAGATACTCGGTCGCCGCTGGAGTCGTGAGGTTGCGGCCCGCGGCAGCACCGAGGCGAATCCCATCCACACAGTCACCGAATTCCTCGCGGAACGCGGCAATCGGCTTGCCCACATTGGCGACCTCTAGCTTCAAAAACTCTTCGCTGTGCTGCTCGAGCAAGTCGGCGAGCCGATGCAGGAGCGCATGCCGGTTGGCAGGTGTCCGCCGTGACCAACCATCGAAAGCGGCGGAGGCGGCGGAAACAGCGGCAGCGACGTCCCTGTCCGAGGAGTCACGTACACGGGCGATTTCGTCACCGGTAGCGGGGTCCACGATGAATCGCTCGGAGTCGCCGGTCGGATGAACTGTTTTACCGTCGATAATATTCACGACACTCCTTTTGATCGATCCGCTTTCTGCGGTACTGCCGAGGACTTTGGCTCGCAGACTGGACGAGCACCCCACGCCTTCGATCAGCCGGTGGTAAAGATCGGGGGGGTCAGCGCGCTGTGATCCACGGTGATGCCCAGGCCTGGCGCGCTGGGGGCCGACCCGCGGCCATTTTGCGAACGCGGCTGGTACCCCGCGACGTGGCCGTCGGTCCAGTCGTTGAAGAAGGAGACGTTCAGCAGGTTCTCCGGTCGCGTACTTGCGGCCAAATGGCTGACCGCGGCGCTGATCACGTCACCGCCCCACATGTCTTCCATCGACACCATCAGGTTCAGTTCCTGCATGAGATCGCGCATGCGCGCCGCCTTGGTCAGGCCACCCACACGGCTGATCTTGATGTTGACCGAGGCAGCTCCCGCCTCATACTTGGCCTCGAACAGCTCGTTCGAGTTGGTGATCGACTCGTCGAGCACCAGCGGAAGCCTGGAATTGCGGTGGGCGAGGATGCTGTCCCGAGTGGTGCGGCAGGGCTGCTCCACATAGATGGGCAGGCCCTCCATCCCGCCAATCGCTATTTGGGCGTCCAGCAGATTCCAGCCCCCGTTGGAGTCTGCGATCACGACGGTGTCGTCATCACCGGCCTCGGCACAGGCACGCGTTCGCGCGATATCCTCGGCAGGCCGATTGCCGACTTTGAGTTGAAAGCGGTTGATGCCCGTTTTGCGGCGCTCGGTAATGAATTCGGCCATTGCCGCCGGCGCTGCGAGCGGTACGGCCTCATAGAGCGGGAAGTCATCCTGCAACACCCCGCCGAGCAATGCCGCGACCGGGCGCCCGACCGATTTGCCGAAAATGTCCCAGCTGGCGATGTCGAGAGCGCTCTTCGCGTAGCCCTGGCCCAGCAGGACCTCGTCCATCAAGCGGTTGATGGCGGAGATATTGGTCGGATCCGCGCCCACCAGCCGAGGAGCGAGCTCGGCGATGCCGGCCCGGACGGCGTCCGGCGAGGTCGGCAGATACGTGCTGCCCAACGGGGTGATCTCGCCCCACCCATCCAGTCCTTCATCGGTTCGGACGCGCACCAATGTTCCGACCTGGTACACGGCCGCGCGGCCTCCGGACATCACATACTCCCCGTGCGCGTAACGCACCGGATAGTCGTAGACGTCGATACCTACGATCTTCATCTGATTCCCTTTCCGATCATGGTCTCCGGCGCCTGTCGGGTGGTTCGGACAGTCGGCGGCGAGGAGAAAAATGGCGGCGACTGCGCCATATCGGGAAGGCAAGCAGTGCAGCCGCAGTTCGCGGTTCGACAGTGTTCCGACAACGACGGGTGCCGCCTCACCTACCACAAGCCGACTCCCGGGCGAGCAAGTCGCCCACAGCCGGAGTCTAGGTAGTATATTACCGGTGACACATCACCCGCAACCCAATCTGAACGGGCAATTCAGAATGATGCCCGTGAGCCCTCGACGATTACTCAACCGACTCCGGCACACGCGAGGCGAGTCGTTTGCCGCATTCGACGCGACAGCTTGCTCGAGCCGACCGAAGGCGGCCTCGCCGACTGGGCGGCGGGTCGCCATCGATCGGTTGCGAAAATTGTTGTCCAGCAAAGTATTACCGAAGTCCGGCGACGGCCGTCCAGCGCTGGCGGTGGACGCGGCCGCGAGTGCCCCGTCCGATCGTTCCAGTCTTGCTACCGCGTGGGGTCCTCGCCGAATTGATGCTGCCGAATGCGCTCGAGATGTTCGGTCATCAACTTCTCGGTCAGCTTCGCATCCCCCTTCGCCATCGCGTCGAGGATTCCCTGATGCTCACGCGCGGAGGCCGCGAGCAGGCCGTGCTCCCCCAGCTCTCGCAACCCGAACAGGCGCGTCTGGTCACGGAGGTTTCCGACGATCGATGTCAGAAAGGGATTCTTCAGCAACGACAGCAAGCCGAGGTGAAACTGTCGATCCGATTCCAGAAAGCCGACGTAATCACTGCTGCGTTCCTTCGCGATGATCGAATCGACCATCTCCTGGAACTCCGCTTTACGAGCCTTCACCACTTTCGCCGACGCCACCCTGCCCATAGCCGGAACTTCCAGCATCAGCCGCAGGTCATGGATGTTCTGACGATCCTCCGCCGATAGCGGAACGACCCGGAACCCTCGGTTACGAACCGGCTCCATCAGACCCTGCTCAACCAGCGCGAGCATCGCCTCCCGCACGGGGCTGTTGGAAACTCCCAGCGTCGATGCGATTGCCGAGGCCGAATAGATCTCACCCGGCGCAATCTCCCCGGTGACCAGTCTCTGCCGAATCACTGCCAGCGCCTGATCCCGTAGACTCGTCCGCTCGAGCTGCTCCATACTCATGCCCACCCCTGTCGGTCAGTTAAATTCTACGGGTTACCGCTCAGTGTAGGCGACGACACCGGTGCGCTTACTCGAACGCGGCAGCAGACTCCTCACTAAGAGGCGCCGAGTTCCCGGCTGACGCCGCATGCTCGGCGATGACGCCTGTTTTGTGCCGCTGGACGAGGTAGTACCACGCCGCGCCTCCGCCGACGATGAGCACCAATGCCAGCACACCACCCCATTGCAAGTACCAATGGAAAGGTGCCGCGGGGTTGTAGACCTCGCGCCGGGGCCATACGAGGTTCACCACGCCGAACACTCCCATCGCGATGGCGATGAGGTTCACCGGAATTCCCCATCGACCCAGCGAAAAGTGCTTGTCGCCATCGGAATTCGCCTGCGGCTTCCACTGCCCGGCAAGGCGCTTGACCAGCAAGCTCACACCGACGATGAGGTACGCGAGGTAGGCCAAGACCACAACGAAACTGGCCAACGTCACGATCAACTGCGGCTGCGAAACATTGATCACCAGAATCACGATCGCGCACACCGCGACGAAGACTGTCGGCACCACCGGGGTTTTGGTCCGCGGCGACACGTGCGAGATCCACCGTGAGTACGGCAGCCGGTTGTCACGTGCCATCGCGAACGATTGCCGGGCCGCGGCCGTCTGGATCGCGAGAACGCACACACCGATGGCGATGGTGACACCAACGAGCAGCAGCTTGCCGAGGAAGTCGCCGAGGACGCTGGTCACTACGTAAGGCAGCCCGGAGATCGACAGTTCTTGCGCCTTGATGTCACCGACGGCCATCAGCGCGAGGAGCATCAGCACGAAGCCGCCGATCCCGGCCGTGGCAACGGCCCGCAGGATGGCGATCGGGGTCTTGCGGCGCGGGTCCACCGTTTCCTCCGACACCGACCCCACGCCATCGAACGCCCACAACACGTTCATCGCCAGCAGCGACGATGCGAGTAACGCCGCGACGTAGCCCGGAACACTGCCTCCCCCAGCGCCATTGGTCTCGAAGACCACTTGCGGCCCGCGCTGCACGTGTAGTGCGAGCAGTCCGACAAGCAGCACCACACACACGAGTTCGACGATCACGCCGATGTTGTTGACCAGCGCAACCAATTTCACGCCGAGCAGGTTGATCACCGTACACATCACGATCAGGGTGCTTCCGAGCACGACTGCGTTCCCGGAGAAATCGTATTGGCCCGTACCGTCGCCGACGAACTGGAACCACGGGCTGATCGTGGGCAGCAGCACCTGCCAAGTCACCGATACACCGGCCACCGTGACGATTTGCGCGACGATCGTCAGATAGCCCGCCATCCATGCGAAGAATTGCGACGCCAGCTTCTTGCTCCACGCGTACACCGATCCAGCGAACGGGTACTGCGCGGCCAGCTCCGCGAAGCACAGGGCCAGGCAGAACTGGCCTACCAGCACCACCGGCCACGTCAGCAGAAAGCTCGGACCGGCGAAACCGAAGGCGAAGAAGAACAGCTGAAAACAGCCGGTGAGGATAGAGATCACGCTGAATCCAGTGGCGAAGGCCGAGAAGGATCCGAGTGTGCGATCGAGGTGCTGCTTGTAACCGAGGGTCGCCAGGTATTTGGCGTCGTCGTTCTCAGTCATCCTGTGAATCTCCTAGCTTGACCTGCAATGTATCGCTCCGGCGGCCCATCTCGATAACATCTGGTCGGCTACCGGTAGTCGATTACCGCCCACTTTCACAGTTACCAAAGCCACAGTCAATAGCCGAACCAAATGGAACGTCTTCGAAACATCGCCGTTACCGCAGAAGTCGTCCGCGCGAGCCCCACCCGCAGGTCAGGCGGTCACCCGCTCGCACAGCGTCGAGCCTCGCAGGAGAGGTAGAATATTATCGGTTACATTCCATCTTGCTGGTAGTGACGATGGCGCAGCATCCATGCACAGAACAAATACGAGAATGAGGAACCCATGACCACCATCGCAGGAACCGACCCCCGGACCGGATCCGCCTTGCCACCGGTCACCGAATCCACCACCGACGACCAGCTCGACCGACTGGTGGACGCCGCACACCACTCGGCAGCCGCCTTCGCCGCGCTCGCCCGCTCCGACCGCGCCACACTGCTGGACACCATCGCCGCAGAGGTCGAACGACGCCGTGACGAATTGATCGAGACCGCCTCGCGGGAGACGGGTTTCGGCGAAGCGAAACTATCCGGCGAACTGACTCGTACCGCCTTCCAGTTCCGGTTCTTCGCCGATGTGGTCCGCGAAGGCAGTTATCTCGAAGCGATCATCGATCCCGCCGCCGACACTCCTATGGGCCCGCGCCCCGATCTGCGGCGCATTCTCACTCCCCTCGGGGTCGTCGCGGTCTTCGGCGCCAGCAACTTCCCATTCGCGTTCTCGGTGCTCGGCGGCGATACCGCCTCCGCCCTCGCCGCCGGCAACCCGGTTGTCATCAAGGCTCACGAGTCGCATCCCGCCACCTCTCAACTGTCCTACGAAGTCATCCAGGCGGCACTGGCCTATAGCCAGGCGCCGGTGGCGGCGGTCGCCATCGTGTTCGGTCGCGAGGCAGGAGCCCGACTGGTCGCGCACCCACAAGTCACAGCTGTCGGCTTCACCGGGTCTCTGACCGGCGGGCAGGCGCTGCTCGACATCATCGGCCGCCGCGCGGTACCGATCCCGTTCTATGGCGAGCTGAGCAGCCTGAATCCGGTCATCGTGACACCGGGCGCCGCGGCAGACCGCGGCGCCGAGATCGGCACGGCCCTCGTCGCCTCGTTCACCGCCGGTTCGGGCCAACTGTGCACCAAACCCGGGTTCGTCCTGGTTCCGTCCGGTCCCGACGGTGACCGTCTCGTACATGCCGCACGCGCGGCACTCGGCACCACCGAGGGTCATCTCCTGCTCAATGAGCGCACCTACACCAGCTATACCGCCGAGACCGCTACGCTCGAGCGACATCTGCACACCGTCAAGGCACCCGCCGCTCCTGACGCCGGGTTCGCAGTGACACCGGTGCTGTTCGAAACACAGTTCACCGACCTGGACCACTCACTCATCCACGAAGTGTTCGGTCCCGTCACGGTGATCGCCCGCTACGAAGCGGAGCAGACCGAGACAGCGGCAACCCGGGTATTCGACACCTTCCCGCCGTCACTCACCGCGACTTTGCATGTCAGCGACAACGATGAGGCCGCTCTCGTCGCACGACTCACGCGAATCGCCGCAACCCGAGCCGGGCGCATCCTCTTCGACAACTTCCCAACCGGCGTCGCGGTGTCCTGGGCACAGACGCACGGCGGCCCCTGGCCGTCGACGAACTCACTGCATACGTCGGTCGGCGCGACAGCGATCCGCCGGTTCCTGCGTCCAATCACCTACCAGAACGCGCCCGAGGCTGTCTTGCCCGAGGAGCTTCGAGACAACTACACGGCGATTCCCCGCCGTATGGACGGACAACTTCGACCGTCCAGCTGAACGGTCTGGAGTCGGCTACGGACGAGAGGCAGACAAAGCGATTCTGCGCGAACTTCGTCTGACACAGCAGGACCGCATCACACCGGGAGGTCGTCCATGCTCACGCCGAGGTCGAACATCAAACGGTCGAGCCTGCGCGACCAAGCGCTCGCCGCTATCCGCGAGGGCCTCATCTCCGGGCAGCTCGAGCCCGGCGGAATCTACTCGGCGCCGGGGCTGGCCGCCGAACTCGGCGTCTCGGCCACTCCGGTCCGAGATGCCATGTTGACCTTGGTCCATCAAGGCCTGATAGAGGCGGTTCGCAACCGCGGCTTCCGGGTGGTCACGCTGAGCGCTGCCGACCGG
Source organism: Nocardia sp. SYP-A9097 (assembly GCF_009649815.1). GTDB lineage: Bacteria > Actinomycetota > Actinomycetes > Mycobacteriales > Mycobacteriaceae > Nocardia. Next base: position 3,845 of record NZ_WJIC01000017.1, on the reverse strand, counting down.
CTGGATATCGTCCAGCTGCGGGTCCTGCTGGAAATCCCGGCCATGGAAGAGCTCACCGGCAGCCCACAGGTAAAAGATCACTACGCCGAATTCAGCGCGGTCGCCGCCGACATCGTCACCGCCGCCAGGCATGGAGACCTGATCGGCTATCTCGATGCCGACCGGCACTTCCACCTCGGCCTGCTCGACCTCTTGGGCAACCGTCGCCTGGTCACCGTGGTCGGCGACCTGCGCGGCCAGACAAGCCTCTACGGACTGCGGAAGCTTTGTGCCCGCGGCGGTCTCACCGCGTCCGCCGAAGAGCATCTCCCCATCCTCGACGCCCTCATGGGCGGCGACAGCCATGTGACGACGCAGCTGATGCACAAACATCTCGAGCACCTCACCAGCGACTGAGGCGCGGTCGACCGCGGGCATTGACACTGCCACGCGAGAGTAGAATACTACCGATTACCGTCTACCAATTGAACGAGTGCGGCCTTTCCGCCCTCACGCCAGCTTTACGCACCAAACGTCCTCGAACGACAATCTGCCGATTGGAGACAGAATTCATGAAGGCCACGTTGCCCGAAACCGTACGGACACAGGCATATATCGACGGGCGGTTCGTCGATGCCGAGGGTGGTGAGACCTTCGGCAATATCTCTCCCGCCACCGGCCAGGTCCTCAACAACGTCGCCGCGTGCAGTGAGCGCGACGTCGACACCGCCGTGGCTGCCGCGCGCCGGGCCTTCACCGAGGGCAGTTGGAGCCGCATCGCGCCCGCCGAGCGTAAGGCGATCCTGCTCAGGTTCGCCGACCTGATCGAGCAGCACACCGCTGAACTCGCGCTCATCGACTCGATCGACGCCGGCAAGCCCATCATCGATTGCGAAGATCTCGATATCCCAGATGTTGTGCTGACCATACGGTGGTACGCCGAAGCCATCGACAAAGTCTTCGGCAAGGTCTCACCAACGGGCCAGGACAACCTGGGATTCATCGTCCGGGAGCCGGCCGGAGTGGTAGGTGTCGTCGTTCCCTGGAACTTCCCGTCGAACACCTTGTCGTGGAAGATCGCGCCCGCACTCGCCGCCGGCAATTCGATCGTGGTCAAACCGGCCGAGCAGTCATCGCTCAGCGCCCTGCGGTATGCCGAGCTCGCCAGCCAGGCCGGCATACCCGAGGGTGTGTTCAATGTCGTGCCAGGTCTCGGGCAAGTCGCGGGCAAGGCACTCGGACTGCACAACGACGTCGACGTAGTGACCTTCACCGGTTCCACCGAAGTGGGCAGGCTGTTCCTCAAGTACGCCGCAGACAGCAACCTCAAGCAAATCGCCCTCGAGATGGGCGGCAAAAGCCCACAGATCGTGTTCGCCGATGCCTCCGATGACCTGCGCGCAGTCGCCGAGGATCTCGCCGGTGCCGCGTTCTGGAATGGTGGCCAGAATTGCTCGGCCGGCTCTCGCATCCTGGTCCACAATTCGATCAAGACCGAATTCGTCGAGCTGATGGCCGAACTCGCCGCCGCCAGGAAGGTGGGCGACCCGCTCGATCGAAGCACCGAGATCGGCCCGCTGATCGAAGCATCGGCACGCGACCGGGTCCTGCGGTACCTGGAGGGGGCAAAAGCCAAGGGCGCCAAAGTTTTCGGCGGTGAGCGAGTACTCGACGAGACAGGCGGATACTTCGTCTCCCCGGCCGTCGTCGACGAGGTCTCCCCTACCGACGACATCGTCCGTGACGAGATCTTCGGACCGGTCGTCGCGATCCTGGGATTCGACACCGAAGAAGAAGCCATCACATTGGCCAACGACACCGTCTACGGTCTCGCGGCGAACGTATGGACCCGAGACATCAATGTCGCACTGCGCGTAGCACGTTCGGTCCGCGCGGGGACGGTCGCTGTGAATGGGTTCAGCGAAGGAGACATCTCCACCCCCTTCGGCGGCTTCGGACTGTCCGGCTTCGGCGGCCACGACAAGGGCATCGAAGCATTCGACCAGTACAGCGAACTCAAGACGATCTGGATCACGCTGCACTGACCCGCCGCAGCTCGGCACCCGACGGGAATCGGGCGTCGCAGTTCGCTCCCTTTCCGCTAAAAGTAGAATATTACCGCTTACGTGTTACACGTTCCAGGAAGAAGAGAGAGTTCCAAATGACTACCAAACCGTGGCACGGAATCGTGGTTGCAGCGACGCTGCCGTTCAAGGACGATCTGTCAGTCGACTACGACCGCTTCCAGGAGCACGTGCGCTTCCTCGCCGAGAACGGTGCACACGGCATCACGCCCAACGGCTCGCTCGGCGAGTACCAGGTGCTCACCGCCGAGGAGCGGGCGCGCGTCGTCGAACTCGCAGTGGAGGCAGCCCCGACCGGCTTCAGTGTCGTGCCCGGCGTCGGCGCCTACGGCTCGGCCGAATCGCGACTCTGGACCGAGCAGGCACAGCAGGCTGGGGCGCACGCGGTGCTCGCCCTTCCTCCGAACGCCTACCGCGCCAACAGCGACGAGATCGTCGACCACTACGAGACGTTGTCCGAGGTCGGCCTCCCGATCGTTGCCTACAACAACCCGTTCGACACGCGAGTAGACCTCACTGCGGAGTTACTGAGCCGGATCGCGGAGATCGAGAATGTCGTCGCGGTCAAGGAGTTCTCCGGCGACATCCGACGCATTACCAGCATTCAGCGCCTCGCACCGAACCTGGACGTGTTGTCCGGCGCCGATGACAATATTTTCGAGGCGGCTCTGCTCGGCGCCGTCGGCTGGATCGGCGGCTTCTCCAACTCCATGCCGCGCATCTGCGCCAAGATCTACGAGCTGGGCATCACCGGCCAGGTCGCCGAAGGACGCAAGCTGTACCAGCAGCTGCAGCCGGCGTTCCAGTGGGACACGACCCACACGTTCGTACAGGCGATCAAGCTGTCCCAAGAAGTCGCCGGCTACTACGGCGGCCCGACCCGACCACCGCGCAACGCCCTCAGCCAGGAAGACCGCGAACAGGTCATCAAGGATGTGGAACTCGCGCTGAGTGCCGCCATCTGACCCACCGGCGTACCCTCCCCGTGGAGTTGACTGCGACTGAAAAGCGTTGCAGATCATCGGAATAGCGCACGTGCTCTCGGAGAGAGTCTCCGAGAGCACGGATTTCGAAACTAGCGGACCGGCGTGTGGTCTCCGACCCTATCTACGTCGAACCGGGCCTCGTCGGAGTTGTCGTGGCCGACTGCGTCATCGATCTGTTCATCCCGAAGAGCCGTCGAGGTATCTCGCGTGACGTCGCACCTGGGCATCTCTAAGCCTCGATCCACCGATGAAACTGGTGGGTAGGGTGATTTGAAATAGTGAAAGTGCCTTCTGAGCTGGGATGATTGGAGTTCTCACGCAACAATCAGAACCAGATCGGGAAGACACTTTCAGTGCGATTGTTCCACACCTTCGCCGAGGACTCGGCACGCTTTGATGAGGACAACCTCGTGTCGGTGGCCGGGCTGGTTCCGGTGATGACCTTGGCCGAGCAAACCGGCCTGACCAGCCTGTTGTCCGAGAAAGTCGAGATCGGCTCGCCGCGAATCAAGTCCGGATCAGCCAACTCGGCACCGAAACTGGCCACCCTGATCGCGGGGATGTGCGCGGGCGCGGACAGTATCGGGGACATCGATCTACTGCGTAGCGGCGGCTGTGGCGAACTGTTCGCCGGGGTGTACGCGCCCTCGACGGTGGGAACATTGTTGCGCGAGTTCACCTTCGGACACGCCAAGCAGCTGGAATCGGTGCTGCGCGCGCACCTGCTCGCGTTGAGTTCGCGCGTGGATCTGTTGCCGGGCCTGGCGACGCGCGTGTTCGTCGATATCGACTCGCT
>NZ_WJIC01000098.1 GCF_009649815.1 Nocardia sp. SYP-A9097 | reverse complement strand
CGCACCGGCCACTCGACGGGCACCGCGGCGCCTCGATAAGACGCAACCAGTGGGTAGGGCCGATCCGTCGGCAACTCGAGCCGCTCCGGCAACCCCGCGAGACCCCGCTCCCAGAACCCCACCTGCTCGGCCAGCTCGCTGCCCGGATCATCGATATCCCCGAGATACTCACGCTGCCACAACGTGTAATCCACATACTGCACCGGCAACGGATCCCAACCGGGAACAGCACCGGCACACCGCGCCGAATAGGCCGCCCCCAGGTCACGAGCCAACGGCGCGAATGACCAACCGTCACAAGCGATGTGATGCATCGCCAGAACGAGCACATACTCATCGACCCCGACCACGAACAACCGCGCCCGCAACGGAACCTCGACCGCCAGATCGAACTCGTACCGCACCAACTCGGCCACGGCATCCTCCAGCCGCTGCGCCGACCACCCCACCGAATCGACCACAGCCCAACCGAAATCGGCCTGATCGGCGGGAACGATCACCTGATGCGGAGTTCCCTCCACCGACGGGAACACCGTCCGCAAACTCTCATGCCGCTCGACCACATCGGCCATCGCCAGCCCCAGCGCTGAGACATCGAGCCCGCCACGCAACCGCAACACCAACGGCATGTTGTAGGTCGCGGACAGACCCTCCAACTGGTGAATGAACCACAACCGACGCTGAGCGAACGACAACGGAAGC
>NZ_WJIC01000016.1 GCF_009649815.1 Nocardia sp. SYP-A9097 | reverse complement strand
CAACGCGGTAGCGAGGTCGCCCACCGGGCCGACCCCCTCCACACTCACAGCTCCCACGCTCGAACTCATGTGCTAATTCTACCAACGAAGATCACCCCACGGAACCCGAAAACCCTTCTGAACTGCAAGTTTTCAGAGTATGTTCTGTCCGTTCCGTCCAGTTACCCACGGCTGTAATGGAATTGGACGGGCACTTACCGGGCTCCGAGTTGGCCTGGGGTGACAGCTTCGATCAGAGGCCAGGCTTGGTCCAAGGGGATATCGATCACGTGGTAGCGCTTCTTGCCCGCTGCGGTGGCAGCGGTAATGGTGGCCAGACCGACGCGGCGCTGGAACCAGGACTGGCGGACGGTCCAGCCGATAATGCCGGGGCCTTCCAGGCAATCGCGGTCGCGATCCAGGGAGCCGCTGCGGGTGATCAGCCAGGTTGGGTTGTCCCCGCTGGAGGGCACGACGGTGTGGCCGAGGCCGCGGGCGCGGTCCCAGGCCAATGCGGTAGCTATGACGGTCGCGATCGCCCCAAGGATCCAGGTCCAGGTCGGAATCGATTCTCCCGCAATGGAAAACGCGATGAGAATTGCTGCGGTGATCAGCGGCAGGCTCAGTGCGCGGGTGTATCGGCGGCGGGTGGCGGCGGGTCCGTGATGACGCAGCGCCGCCGTGACGATCGACGGGATGGTGAGGTGGGCTTCGTTCGATGCGGTGCCGGAGTTCGCCGAGGTGGCCGCGCGATCGGTGGCGGAATCTATTGCGGCACTGGTGTCGAGGAGGTGGGCCAGGGTGTGGTCCACGGCGGCGCGCGGGGCCTGGGGGACGATCTTCTGCCGGGATTTGGTGCCCGTCATGATGGTTTCGAGTTCTGCCGCGCCCGCCAGGCGGAGTAGGAGGGGTTCGTTCACTGTCGCGCCGCGCAGGCGGGCCAGGTCGAGGGTGATCTGGCGGGTGGTGAACAGGCCATGGCGGATGTGCAGGGTGGTGCCGTCGTCTATGACCTGTAGGCCGAAGTAGGTGGTGAGGTAGCGGGCGCAGGCGGCCAGGCTGACGAAGGTCACCAGGAAGATGATCAGCAGGAGTACGGCCAGCGCGATGGCTTGTGCGCCACCGTCTTCCACGCCTTGGACGGCACTGGAGTCGAAGATGATGCGGGCGAAACCGTATTGGAACAGCAGGCCGACGATCGGCGTGATGATGGCGAATCCGGTGAGGGAGAGTGGGGCGTAGCGCACCCACTTCGCTTGCCAGTGCGCGATTTCCACCGGTGGGCGGGTGGGCTGCACGGGGGCATCGGTCACCGGCTCGGTGAGCGTGATGCCGTTGTCAGCCGCTGTATCTGCCTGTGGTGCAGTGGATTCCGCACCATTGGGGATTTGCTCGCGGGTGTGCTCCAGCAGTGTGGTGCGCAGTGCGGGTACCAGGCTGGCGTCCAGGGAGTCGAGTTTGAAGCGGTCGCCGCGCTCGGCCTGCTGGCCGGTGCCGATGGACAGTACCGCCAGTCCGAGTGCCCGATGCAGTAGATCGGCTTGGACATCCACCGAGCGAACTCGATTGCGTGGCACCGAGAGTCGCTTGCGCTGAATCAGTCCGGTGCGCAATTCCACATTGTCGGGGGTGATGCGATATGTGGTGGTGAACCAGCGCGTGATGGCGAGTACGACGATGATGCCGACCACGCTCAGGCTCCACATGGGGCTGTCGCTGCGCGCTCCCGCGATGAGGGTGGCCAGTAGCACCGGGATGAAGCGGATCAGTTCGGTAATGGGATGTACCAGTAGCATTCGCCGATCGAGGCGCTGCCAGGACTCGGCCTCGGGCGGACCGGGCATCGGATCGGGTTGTCGCACATCGGAATCCGGGTGGAACGGGTCGGTCACGTGGCGTCCCCTCGATGCCGGGCGGTGATCTCGGTCAGCTGCGTCACCGTCCGCCGGGCATCATCGAGGGCCAGCGCGCTGATATGCACGGCCCCGGCCGAGGACGCGGTGGTGACCGTGACGGTGGCCAGGCCGAGCAGTCGCTCCAACGGTCCGCGATAGGTGTCCACCGTCTGGATGCGGCTGATCGGCGCGACTCGGCTCTCCTGCGTGAACCATCCGGTGCGGGTGTACACCGCCTCGGCGGTGATCTCCCACCGGTGTACCGCGTATCGCCACAGCGGTACCACCAGAATGCTGAATGCCGCTGCCAGCAAGGCGATTACGAGGATGATGCCCTGCCAGTTCCGCCGATGCGGATCCACGATCATCCAGATGATCAGCACGAGAAATGGAAACACCCACGACAGTGCGGCACCGATCGCCCACAGCAGTTTCGCGCGTGGGCTGGGGTGCCAGGCAGGGTCCGCCATGATGCCGCCGGGGGCGGTGCGGAGTTCGCCGGAGGCGGAACGCTCGGACATGCCTGCCAGCTTTGCACGATTCGGGCCTGAATCCCCGGCTATCCCGGCTGAACGGCCTTCGCCATCCCGGCATGCTTTTGGGCCGGGATCCACTGACCGGGGTGGATCCCGGCCAAAAGCGCGCCGGGATGACGAGCGGGTGTGCGGGATGACGAGAAGGTGCGTGCTGCAGGTGCGATGCTTCTTACCGCGGGTGCCCTATTGCGGGGTGATTCGGAAGAGGCCGCTCAAAGTGCCTTGGTACTGCACTCGACCCCGGGCGATTGTGCCGACCATTTGCAACGTGTCGTGAATCGTGGTCGCGCCGATCTGCTGTTCGGTGTCTACCTTGCCGGTGGCGGCGTCGATGACCGTGTACTTGTACGTGTCGGTGACGCCACCGCTGCCGCTGGGCAGGCCCGCGCTACCGGAACCGAAACTGCCGGAGCCGCCGCTGCCGGAGCCCAGGAGCGTGTGGCGGGCGATGGTGTAGATCTTGCCGTCGGCGACCGAGAGGCGGGGGACCGCTGCGGAGGGGACGTTGTCGGTCCACACCACATTGCAACCCGATCCGGTGACATCGATGCGGGTCATGCCGCCGGTGAAGGAGGCGCTGGCGGGTTGGCTGGGTCCGGCGTTCGCGGGGAGTTGCGGGTAGGGGTAGCCGTAGGTGCTGGCCAGGAAGAGGCTGTTGCCCGCGCCGATGGGGGAGTTCTCGGTGCCGTCGATGGCGGGGATCGAGCAGACGGTATTGCCGGTGGCGGTGTCGAAGACCAGCAGTTTTTCCTTGGTGGCGGCATTGTCGGTGATGGCGAGGTATTCGGTGCCGCTGCCGGGGCCGAAGAAGGTCGGGGTCGCGCCGGTGCCCCAGCTCAGCTGGCCGGGTTTGCGCGCCGGTCCGCGATCGTAGGCTTGCCGCCACACCACGTACGGGTTGCCGGTGGGGTCGGCACGCAGTAGGTACAGCGCGTGATCGGTGGCGACGGCGACACCCTGCGGTGCGCTCGAAATGCTGTTGGCCACCGATTCCCCGGGGGCGAGCTCCACGGCCCGTGCGATTCCCGTTGCGGGATCGGCGAATCCGGCCGCACCGTTGTCGGTGGCGAACCAGACGCGGCCGTCGAAGTCCGGCAGTACCGAGGCGACGTGATCGCAGTCCCCGCCGCCGCAGTGGGCCGTAACCGCCTGTGCGATAGGCGTTCTCGACACGATGGAGAGCTTCCACCCGTCACCGCTGCGCTCATGCCCGATGCGCAGCAGTTCTCCGCTGCCGTCCACGGTGACCATGCGGTTCTGCTCGTCGAGGTAGGCGTACACGCCGCCGAGCAGGCTGCCCTTGGTGAGATCCAGTGTGGCGAGGGTGTTTCCGCTGTTCGGATCGAGCAGCAGTAGCTCGGGCGCCCGGTCGGTGATCTTGGTGCACAGTGCCTGTGGAAAGCCGTCCGCGCCCTGCAGAATCGTCGGGCAGGCGGCGGCCTCCTCGTGGAAGTCGGCGCGGATGTTCCCGGTGCCGGGTCCGGCGAGGGGAGTGGCGTCGGAGGATTCGGCGTCGCCGTGCATGGTCGCGGTGCCCACCGGCCCGAGATACGGATTGGCGGGTGGCAGCCCGAAGGCCGCCGAGGCGGAGCTGGTGGCGATGGTCAGCATGAGCGTTGCGCCCGCCGCGGCCGTAATGCCGGCGCGGCCGAATCTCTCGAACACGGGTTCCCCATCTCACGAAACATGATGTGTGTCGTCCTCGGCGGCGATGCCGGGAGTGCTGCATATGAAGGTGAATGCGAATATTCGAATCAAGCGATGCGAGTAATCGTGGCGGATCACCCTAGACACGCCACCGCTGCCCCGCAAGGGTTTGACCCATCAGGCGCATCACCGCGCGCGATCACCACCGGGGTGCGCCAGAATATTCGTGTGCCGCCGGTGGAATAGCCTGCCGTAGCGCCCGGTTGCCCGTTCTTATGGCACCCGAGTCGGATCAGTCGGATGGATGGCGCATGATCGAGGACGTGACGGATCTAGCGAACCCGAGTCTCCCCCCGGCTCCACCCAGTCCCTCGGGTATGCGCCGGGCGTTGCGGCGGGCGCGTGACGGCGCGACGCTCAACCTCGACGAGGCGGTGGTACTGCTCCAGGCGCGGGGTGCTGACCTGGAGGATCTCGCGAAGTCCGCCGCGCGGGTACGCGATGCGGGACTCCGCGAAACCGGTTACGCCGGTGAGACCCTGCCGATCACCTACTCGCGCAAGGTATTCATTCCGCTCACCCACCTGTGCCGCGACAAGTGTCACTACTGCACCTTCGTCACCGTGCCCGGCAAGCTGCGCGCCGAGGGCAAGGGCATGTACCTCGAACCCGACGAGGTTCTCGAAATCGCCCGCAAGGGCGCTGAACTGGGTTGCAAGGAAGCGCTTTTCACCCTGGGCGACCGCCCGGAGGAGCGCTGGCCCGAGGCCCGGCAGTGGCTGGACGAGCGCGGCTACGACTCCACCCTGGACTACGTGCGCGCCATGTCGATTCGCGTGCTGGAGGAGACCGGCCTACTGCCGCATCTGAATCCGGGTGTGATGAGCTGGGCCGAACTCTCCCGGCTCAAGCCGGTGGCCCCGTCCATGGGCATGATGCTGGAGACCACCTCCACCCGCCTGTTCACCGAACCGGGTCAGGCGCATTACGGCAGCCCGGACAAGGATCCGGCGGTGCGCCTGCGCGCGCTCACCGACGCCGGCCGCCTCTCCGTTCCGTTCACCACCGGCATTCTGGTCGGTATCGGCGAGAACCTCACCGAGCGCGCCGAGTCGATCATGGCGATTCGCAAGTCGCACAAGGCATTCGGGCATGTGCAGGAGGTGATCGTGCAGAACTTCCTGGCCAAGCACGACACCGCCATGCGCAATACCCCGGACGCCGATCTGGAGGAGTTCCGCGCGACCATCGCCGTCGCGCGACTGCTGCTCGGGCCGAAGATGCGAATTCAGGCCCCGCCCAATCTCGTATCCCTGGACGAATGCCGCGCGCTCATCGACGCCGGAATCGACGACTGGGGCGGCGTCTCACCGCTCACCCCCGATCATGTGAATCCGGAGCGGCCCTGGCCGAACCTGGACACCCTCGCACAGGTCACCGCCGACGCCGGGTACGTGCTCACCGAGCGGCTCACCGCGCACCCGAAATACGTGCTGGCGGGCCATCCGTGGATCGATCCGCGCGTCTCCCGGCATGTGGCCGCGCTCTCCGATCCGGTCACCGGTCTGGCGCGCGACGTGAATCCCACGGGCTTGCCGTGGCAGGAGCCGGACCATGATTGGGAGTCGGTCGGCCGCATCGATCTCAATACCGCCATCGACTCCGAGGGCCGAAATACCGAGTCCCGCAGCGATTCCGCGCTCGCCAGTGACGGCCTGGGCGCGTTCGGCGACTGGGAGACCATTCGCGAACAGGTGAAGGAACTCGCGGTCGCCGCGCCCGAGCGCTTCGACTCCGATGTGCTCGCCGCCCTGCACGCCGCCGAGCGCGATCCCGCCGGGCTCACCGACGACCAGTACCTGGCCCTGGCCACCGCGGACGGCCCTGCGCTGGAAGCGATTACGGCACTCGCCGATCAGCTGCGCCGCGATACCGTCGGCGATGACGTCACCTACATCGTCAACCGGAATATCAATTTCACCAATATCTGCTATACCGGCTGCCGCTTCTGCGCCTTCGCGCAGCGCAAAGGTGACGCGGACGCCTTCACCCTGAGCGCCTCCGAGGTCGCCGACCGCGCCTGGGAGGCGCATGTCGAGGGCGCGACCGAGATCTGCATGCAGGGCGGTATCGACCCGGAACTCCCCGTCACCGGCTACGCCGATCTGGTGCGCGCCATCAAGCAGCGCGTCCCCGGTATGCATGTGCACGCCTTCAGCCCCATGGAGGTTGTCAATGGGGCTTCTCGCGGTGGTCAGTCCATTCACGACTGGCTGTCCGCGCTGAAAGAGGCTGGGCTGGACACCATTCCGGGCACCGCCGCGGAGATCCTGGACGATGAGGTGCGCTGGGTGCTCACCAAGGGCAAACTGCCCACCTCGGCCTGGGTGGAGGTCATCACCACCGCGCACAAACTGGGTATCCGCTCCAGTTCGACCATGATGTACGGGCATGTGGACAACCCCAAGCACTGGGTCGGCCACCTGCGCGTACTGCGTGGAATCCAGGACGAGACAGGCGGTTTCACCGAATTCGTACTGCTCCCGTTCGTGCACCAGAGTGCCCCGTTGTACCTGGCGGGAGCCTCGCGCCCCGGCCCCACCGTCCGCGACAATCGCGCCGCCCATGCCCTCTCGCGCATCATGCTGCACGGCCGCATCGACAATATTCAGACCAGCTGGGTCAAGCTCGGGATCAAGGGCACCCAGCTGATGCTGAACGGTGGCGCGAACGATCTGGGCGGAACGCTCATGGAGGAGACCATCTCCCGGATGGCGGGTTCGGAACACGGTTCGGCCAAGACGGTCGAGGAGATCACCGAGATCGCCACCGGCATCGGCCGGCCGGTCCGCCAGCGCACCACCACCTACGGTGTGCCGGCGCATCATTCGGCGGCGGTTCCGCTCGCGCTGGGATAGTCCGGCGTGGCGGCCTACGGTGGAGTGCGTGGCGCGGGCCAGAATTAACACGGCCAGCCGAGTTAGGGCAGGCTGCCGGTAGTAATGTTGGCGGGCCGGGATACTGTTTCGCGGGGTATCCCGCAGGTGAGGACAGACTAGGAGAGCGGCAGTGCCGTACATCATCGCTGAACCGTGCGTTGACGTGAAGGACAAGGCGTGCATCGAGGAGTGCCCCGTGGATTGCATCTACGAGGGTGGCCGCATGCTGTACATCCAACCGGACGAGTGCGTGGACTGTGGTGCGTGTGAACCGGTCTGCCCGGTGGAGGCGATCTTCTACGAGGACGACACCCCGGATCAGTGGATCGGCTACGTGAACGCGAACGTCGACTTCTTCAATGAACTGGGTTCGCCGGGCGGCGCCACCAAGATCGGCGTGGTCGATTACGACCCGCCGTTCATTGCCGCGCTACCCCCGATGGCCGCGGAGTAATCTGTGACCGCGCGTGGCCGGGTGAGTGCACTACTACCCGATTTTCCTTGGGACACAATTACTTCCGTGAAGGCGAAGGCCGCTTCGCATCCGGGCGGGCTGGTGGATCTGTCCGTCGGCACCCCGGTCGATCCGGTGGATCCGCTGATCCAGCGGGCGCTTACGGCGGTGGCGGCGGTACCGGGTTACCCGACCACGCACGGCACCCCCGAATTGCGGGAAAGCGTTGTGGCAGCGCTGAAACGGCGCTTCGGGATTACCGGCATCTCACCGGACGCGGTACTGCCGGTGATCGGCACCAAAGAACTGATCGCCGGACTGCCGCGCACGCTCGGACTGGGCGCGGACGATCTGGTGGTGATTCCCGAGGTCGCCTACCCGACCTACGAGGTCGGCGGTTTGCTGGCCGGTACCCGAATCCTGCGCGCGGACAGCGTGATTCAGCTGGGGCCGGAGAAGCCCGCGCTGATCTTCCTGAATTCGCCGTCCAATCCGACCGGCAAGGTGCTCGGCGTCGAACACCTGCGCAAGGTGGTCGAATTCGCCCGCGAGCGCGGCGCGATTCTTGCCTCGGACGAGTGCTATCTGGGCCTGCCCTGGGAGGGCCGGGCCATTTCGGTACTCGATCCCGAGGTGTGCGATGGCGATCACACCGGACTGCTGGCCATCCATTCCCTCTCCAAGACTTCGAATCTCGCGAGCTACCGCGCGGGTTTCGTCACCGGTGATCCGGCACTGGTCGCGGAGCTGCTGGAGGTGCGCAAGCACTCCGGCATGATGCTGCCCTTCCCGATCCAAGCCGCCATGACCGCCGCCCTCGGCGATGACACGCACGAGGCCGAGCAGCGTGAGCGCTACCGCGCCCGCCGCGAGGTACTGCGAAATGCCTTGCTGGCGGCCGGGTTCCGCATCGACGACTCCGAGGCCGGCCTGTACCTCTGGTCGACCCGTGGCGAGCCGTGCCGCACCACCCTGGACTGGCTGGCCGAACGCGGCATCCTGGCCGCCCCCGGCGAGTTCTACGGACCCCGTGGCGCACAACATGTGCGGCTCGCGCTGACCGCCACGGACGAGCGCATCGCGGCGGCCGCTGAACGCCTGACCAGCTGATTTAACCTCCAGCCCCGGGCCGTGATAACGTCTACCGCGTCGCCAGGCCCGATGGTCCGGCTTCGATTATGGCCCTGTAGCGCAGTTGGTTAGCGCGCCGCCCTGTCACGGCGGAGGTCGCGGGTTCGAGTCCCGTCAGGGTCGCAGAAATTTGGAAGGGCGCGAGCATTGCTCGCGCCCTTCCTTTTTGCTGTCTTCAGGTTGCTGTACTTTTTCCTGATTTCCTCAAAAGTGACACACTCATGCTTCACATTCTCTATAACAGGTTCTCATCTGAGTCTCGATGAGGAGCCTGGTCCATGCGCGGTTTTGTGTACGAAAACACTGGTAACAGCAAGTACGGCAGCGGCGTCAGCCGTCGCGGGTTTCTAGCTGCAACAGGTGTCATTTTGGGGACGGCAGTGCTAGCCCGGAAGGTACCCGCGCAAGCGTTGCCGACCAAGCAGCTCGCCGATGGGGACAAGGTGCCGGTGCTCGTCATCGGCTCCGGCTACGGCGGGGCGGTGGCGGCGCTGCGACTGGCTCAGGCCGGGATCGATGTGGCCATCGTGGAGATGGGCATGTCGTGGTCGCAGCCCGGCTCGGACGGCAAGATCTTCTGCAACATGCTCAAGCCGGACGGCCGGAGCTTCTGGTTGCGGACCGAGACCGATCAGCCGGTCAATCACTTCATGGGCGCGCCCTACAACAAGTCCATCTCCAAGTACACCGGTGTGCTGGATTCGGAGCAGTTCAGCGGGATTCGCATCTACCAGGGCCGCGGTGTCGGCGGTGGTTCGCTCGTCAACGGCGGTATGGCGGTCACGCCCAAGCAGGCGAACTTCGCCAGCATCCTGCCGTCCGTGGACGCGGGCGAGATGTACAGCACGTACTACCCGCGCGCCAATACCGGGCTGGGCGTGAACAATATCGACCAGACCTGGTTCGACAGCGCGGAGTGCTATCAATTCGCCCGCGTCGGCCGCAAACAGGCTGAGCGGTCCGGGTTTTCGTGGACCTTCGTCCCGAACGTCTACGACTTCGACTACATGAAACAGGAGCAGGCCAAGACCGCCACCCGCTCCGCGCTGGACGCCGAGGTCATCTACGGCAACAACCACGGCAAGAAGTCCCTGGACAAGACCTATCTCGCCGCTGCCGTCGGCACCGGCAAGGTGGGCATTACGCCCCTGCACGTCGTCACCGCCGTCTCGCCCACCGACGGCGGGTACAAGGTCGAGATGAAGCAGATCGACACCAGTGGCAATACCGTGGCGAGCAAATCCGTTGTGGCACAGAAGGTCTTCTTCGCCGCCGGCAGTGTCGGCACCAGCAAGCTGCTGGTCTCGATGAAGGCCACCGGCAAGCTCGGCAATCTGCCGGACTCCGTCGGCACCGGCTGGGGCAACAACGGCAATGTCATGGTGGCCCGGCAGAACCAGGCCTGGGACGCCACCGGCAGCCTGCAATCGTGTATCCCCACCCTCGGCATCGACAACTGGGCGGACAGCGGCGGCCCGGCCTTCGCCGAGGTGTCGCCCTTCCCGGCGGGCCTGGAAACCTTCGCGAGCCTGTACCTGGCCATCACCAAGAACACCAACCGCGGCAAGTTCACCTACAACTCCGGCACCGGCGGCGTCGACCTGAACTGGCAGACGGCCTGGAATCAGCAGAGCATCGACGCGGCCAAGCGGATCTTCGACAAGATCAACCAGAAGGAAGCCACCATCTATCGCACCGACCTGTTCGGCACCTACAAGACCTGGGGCGATGACCTGGCCTACCATCCGCTCGGCGGTTGCGTGCTCAACCAGAGCACCGACAACTACGGGCGACTGACCGCGTACAAGGGCCTGTACGTCATCGACGGATCGCTTATCCCGGGTATGACCACCGTCAACCCGTTCGTCACGATTACCGCTCTGGCGGAACGCAATATCGAGAACATCATCGCCAACGATCTCGGCTAGCCGGAAGAATTTCGGTGCGTCTACCCCACGGCAGTGGTCTTGCTCGCGTTAGCCTGGGATATGGACGCTGTCACGGTTGTCCCTGCTCCCGCGAACGAACCGGTGCACAGCTACGCACCCGGCTCTCGTGAACGCGCACTGCTGACGGGCAGGCTCGCCGAAATCTCCGCAGGCTCGCTCGACATACCGCTGGTGATCGGCGGCAAACATCAACCCGGAACCGGTGAACGCGCCGACATCGTGATGCCACACCGGCATCGACAGGTGCTCGGCACGTACACCGACACCACCCACGAGGAGGCTGGCGCGGCCATCGCGGCCGCGACCGCCGCCGCCCCGGCCTGGCGGGCGCTACCGTTCGAAGAACGCGCGGCCGTCCTGCTGCGGGCGGCGGACCTGCTCGCCGGGCCCTGGCGCGAAACCATAGCCGCCGCCACCATGCTCGGACAGTCGAAGACGGTGCAGCAGGCCGAAATCGACGCACCCTGCGAGCTGGTGGACTTCTGGCGATTCAATGTGGCGTTCGCCCGGCAGATTCTGGCCGAACAACCGGAATCCTCTGCGGGCGTATGGAATCGGATGGACTACCGGCCCCTGGAAGGGTTCGTGTACGCCATCACACCGTTCAACTTCACCGCCATCGCCGGGAATCTGCCCACCGCACCGGCGCTGATGGGCAATACCGTGGTGTGGAAACCCTCACCTACGCAGACGCTTTCGGCGTATTACACGATGAAGCTGCTGGAAGCCGCCGGTATGCCACCCGGGGTGATCAATATGGTCACCGGCGATGGTGTGCGCTTATCCGAAGTGGCGCTGCGGGATCCGCGCTTGGCGGGCATCCACTTCACCGGGTCCACCGGGACCTTCCAGTACCTGTGGCAGCAGGTCGGGGCGAATATCGGCCGGTATCACGGGTATCCGCGCATTGTGGGGGAGACCGGCGGCAAGGATTTCATCGTCGCGCACTCCTCCGCCGATCCGGATTCGCTGCGCATAGCCATGATTCGCGGGGCCTACGAGTATCAGGGGCAGAAGTGCTCGGCGGCCTCACGCGCGTACATCGCGAAATCCGTCTGGCGGCAAATGGGTGACGAGTTCCTGGCGCAGGTCGGCGAACTCACCTACGGCGATGTGGCCGATCTGACGAATTTCGGTGGGGCGGTGATCGATCGGCGTTCCTACGACAAGAATGTCGCCGCGATCGTTCGCGCGCGGGACAAGGGTCTCGGGATACCCGCCGGAGGCGTGTACGACGATGCCGAGGGCTTCTTCATCCGGCCGACCGTCCTGCTCGGCGATGATCCGAGCGATGAAGCCTTCGCCACCGAGTACTTCGGCCCCATCCTGTCGGTGCACGTCTACGACGACAGCCGCCCGGACGCCTTCACCGATCTGCTCACCACCGTCGACGCCACCTCGCCCTACGGTTTGACCGGCGCCATCTTCGCCCGCGACCGCCAAGCCGTCGAACAGGCAACCACCGCACTGCGATTCGCGGCCGGGAACTTCTATATCAATGACAAACCCACCGGCGCGGTGGTCGGCCAGCAACCCTTCGGCGGGGCGCGCGCGTCCGGCACCGACGACAAGGCCGGGTCCCATCTCAACCTGCTGCGCTGGGTCGCACCGCGCACGCTGAAGGAAACCTTCGTTCCACCAACCGATTACCGCTACCCGCATATGGAGGCGTGATGAACCCGTTGCGACCGGCAATCCTCGCCGCGGCCGATTCACCGCGGTTGAAGCAGGCGGTGACCAGGACCCCGATCACCGCCGCGGTGGTGCGGCGATTCGTGGCGGGGGAGAACCGCGCCGAACTCGCACCGGTGGTACGGGAACTCCTGGACAGCGGGCGCATGGTCAGCGTCGACTTCCTGGGCGAGTACACCACCGATCCGGCCATGGCCGATGCGGCTGTGGCCGAATACATTTCGCTCATCGACCAGCTGGCCGAACTCGATCGGTCACCCGATACCGAGGTGCCGCCGGTGGAGGTCTCGGTCAAACTATCCGCGCTCGGACAATCCCTCGGCGCGGACGGGCCCGCCATCGCCGGCGAGAACCTGCACAAACTCTGCGCCAAGGCCGTCGAATCCCGGGTATGGGTGACCGTGGACGCCGAGGACCACACCACCACCTTCGACACCCTGGCGGCGGTCGAGCAGGCGCGCGCCGAATTCCCGTGGCTGGCGGTTGCCATGCAGACGTATCTGCGTACCGCCGAGGACAATTGCCGGGCCGCGGCGGCCTCGGACACCCGGGTGCGGCTGTGCAAGGGCGCGTATCAGGAACCCGAGACGGTGGCCTATCGCAAGCGGGCGGAGGTGGATGCCTCCTATCTGCGCTGCCTGGATGTGCTCATGCGCGGAGCCTGGCATCCCATGATCGCCTCGCATGATCCGGCCATGGTGGTGGCGGCCCTGACCCTCGCGGCCGAACATCGCCGCAGCCCAGGGGATTTCGAATTCCAGATGCTCTACGGGATTCGCGATGCCGAACAGCGGCGGCTGGTGGACGACGGGCATGCCCTGCGCGTCTACATCCCGTACGGCACCCAGTGGTACGGGTACCTGATGCGGCGTCTCGCCGAGCGGCCCGCCAATCTGGGGTTTTTCCTGCGCGCACTTGCCGGGCGAAGTTGAATTGATACCGCCCCCATAGTCCTGGGCACCGAATTCTTCGGCTCGCGAGCGCTCGTCGGACGGGCTACGGTCGGTCGGTACAGACCGGCTGGTCTTAGGTCACGAGTGGGGGAACATTATGTGCCGCAACGCCTTACTCTCGCCGAGGTAAGGGCGGTGCCATGGCGAGCGTTCCCCGCAAAGCGCACGGAAACCGTCGCCGCCGCTCGGGTAGTCCACTACTGGGGCAACTGCTCACCGCCTCGGTAGAAGCGGCGGCGGATACCGTCGCCATCCGGTTCAACCCCACCGGCACACCCGCCGACCAGCGCGAAATCAGCTACCGGGAACTCGACGCACGCTCCTCGCAATTGGCCCGGGAACTCATCGGGCGCGGGGCCGGACCCGGGGATATGGTCGCGATCGGGATCACCCGATCCATCGAATCGGTACTCGCGGTGTGGGCCGTTGCCAAGACCGGTGCGGCCTATCTGCCCGTCGACCCCGCCTACCCCGCCGATCGGATCGAGTATCTACTCGCCGACTCCGGTGCGACACTGGGGCTGACCATCGGGGCATGCCGGGCCGCACTCGGGGATACCGCGCACTGGATCGAAATCGATGATGCGTTGGCAGCCAAGAGAATTGGGCGATATCCCGCGCATACCATCTCCTACACGGACCGGGTGCGGGCGCTCACCGAACAGCATCCGGCATATGTCATCTACACCTCAGGGTCCACCGGCCAACCCAAAGGCGCGGTCGTCACTCACACCGGGCTGGGCGGATTCGTCACCGCCGGCCACCGGCACTTCGGCATTACGTCGGCCGCGCGGATACCGCAGGTCTGCTCGCCCAGCTTCGACTTCTCGCTGCTCATCGAATTATTGACATTCAATGCCGGAGCGACACTGGTGATCGCGCCACCCGGCGTATTCGGCGGTGCGGAGCTCGCCGAACTGCTGTGGCGGGAACATGTCACCCATGTGCTGATCACGCCCGGCGCACTGGAATCGGTGGACCCGGCCGGGCTCGGCGAGGTCACCAGCCTGGCGGTCGGCGGTGAGGCGCTACCGCCGGAGCTCATTACGCGCTGGGATGCGCCACATCGGAGCTTCCGCAATATCTACGGGCCCACCGAGGCCACCATGATCGTCACCAGCAGTGCGGCATTGACACCGGGCGGGCCGATCGATATCGGCTCCACCTTCGCCGGGGTGGGGTCGTACATTCTGGACGCGCGACTGCGGCTGGTACCGGATGGCCTGGTAGGGGAGCTGTACCTGTCGGGGCCGGCACTCGCGCAGGGATACCACCGGCGGCCGGGACTCACCGCCGGGCGATTCATCGCCAGTCCATTCGCGGTGGAGAACGGGATGGCGGGGCAGCGGTTGTATCGGACCGGGGATCTGGTGCGGCGCAATGAATCCGGGAACATCGAGTATGTGGGGCGCGCGGATCATCAGGTGAAGATTCGCGGGCTGCGCATCGAACTCGGCGAGATCGACAGTGCGCTCATGGCGCACGGGGGTGTGGATTACGCGGCGACCCTGGGCAGGACAATGCCCTCGGGAGACACCGGGCTGGTTTCGTATGTGCTGCTGAGTCCTGGAAGTGATGTCAGCACAGGAGAATTGGCGGCATTCGTGGGGCAATCGCTGCCCGCGTACATAGTGCCCGCCGCCATCGTCGTGCTCGATGAGATTCCGCTGACGCCCGTCGGCAAACTGGATCGGGCCGCACTACCTGAGCCGGTCTTCGCCGGCCGTAAGTTTCGCGCCCCCGCAACCCGCGCGGAAGTCGCTGTGGCACAGGTCTTCGCGGAACTGCTCCGGCCCGATGATCCGGCGGCGCGGGTCGGCGCGGACGACGACTTCTTCGAGCTCGGCGGCAATTCCCTGCTCGCCACCCGTGCCGTGGCGCGCATCGGCAGTGCATTGGGAATGCGGGTGCCGGTGCATCTGCTGTTCGAGGCATCCTCGGTAGCCGCTCTCGCGGAACGGATTTCGAAGGAAGGGGAGCGGGAGCAGTGGCCGGAGCTCGGTTCACTGCCGCGCCCGGAACGGGTGCCGCTGTCCTTCGCACAGCAACGGATGTGGTTTCTCAACCGGTTCGATCCCGAGAATGCCGTCGACAATATTCCGCTCGCGGTGCGATTGACCGGGGCCCTCGATATCGAGGCGCTGCGGGACGCGGCAGGGGATCTCGTTGCACGGCACGAGGTTTTGCGGACCATCTACCCGGATGTCGACGGCGAGGGATACCAGCTCGTGCTGCCGCTCGGGGATTCGCGTGCCGTTCCGGAGCTTTCGCTGGAAGAGGCAGCGGCCGCGGAGATCCCGGGGCGGGTCGCCGCCGTCGCGGCCGCAGGGTTCGATATCACTGTGGCACCGCCAATTCGACTGCGGCTCTTTGGGATTGGTGCTGCCGAGCATGTGCTGGTCGCGGTCATCCACCACATTGCCGGTGACGGCGTCTCTATGGGGCCGCTCACCCGCGATCTGATGACCGCGTACGCCCGGCGCGCTCGCGGCCTGGCACCCGAATGGGCTCCGCTCGCCGTGCAGTACGCCGACTACGCGGTCTGGCAGCGCGAAATCCTCGGCAGCGAGGACGATCCGGACTCGCCGCTGGCGCGGCAGATCGGCTTCTGGCGCGACACCCTCGCCGATCTGCCCGATGAACTCGCACTGCCCTGCGACCGGAACCGGCCGCCGGTCGCCACCTATCGGGGTGGCACCTTCGCCTTCCGGATCGACGACGAAATCTATGCGGCGACACGCCTATTCGCCGAGTCCCGCAATATCACCCTGTTCATGCTGGTGCACGCTGCCTTGGCGGTACTGCTCGCCCGGCTGTCCGGCACCCGCGATATCGCCATCGGCACACCGGTGGCCGGGCGCGGTGCGGCCGAACTCGATGATCTCATCGGCATGTTCGTCAACACCCTCGTACTGCGCACCGCCGTCGACCCGCACTCGGTTTCGAGGACCTGCTCGGAAAGGTCCGTGACGCCGATATCCGCGCCTTCGGGCAGACGGACGTGCCATTCGAACGACTGGTGCAGCTGCTCGACCCGCCCCGCTCACAGGCCCGCAACCCGCTCTTCCAGGTCATGCTCGCCTTCCAGAACATGGCCCCCACCCGGCTCGAACTCCCAGGCCTGAGCGTCACCGGCGCGGACCTCGAGATCCCCTTCGCCAAATTCGACCTGCAACTGACCATGCAGGAGACCTACGACAGCGCCGGCACGGCCGAGGGTTTGGCGGCCGAATTCTCCTACGCCCTGGACCTTTTCGACGAGTCGACCATTGCCGCGTTCGCGCAGCGCTTCCAACGGATCCTCGCCCAGGTGACCGCCGATCCGGACCGCCCGGTGGGGGACCTGGAACTTCTCACCAATGTCGACCGCCACCAGGTGCTGGACAACTGGAATGCCACCGATTTCGACATAGCTGCCATCGCGGGACTCCCGGAAAACGCGCCGCTGAAGCTGGTTTCACTATTCGAAGCGCAAGCGGCGGCCACACCCGAAGCCACCGCTCTCATCTACGAACAACAGCGGCTCACCTACCTTGAACTGTCCCAACGCTCCAACCGCCTGGCCCGCCGTCTGATCGCGGCGGGCATCGGCCCGGAATCCACTGTTGCGCTGGCAATTCGCCGGTCCACCGAGCTGGTAGTGGCCATCTACGCCACCATTCAAGCCGGTGCGGCATATCTGCCCCTCGACCGGGACCAGCCCGCGGACCGTATCAACCACATCCTCGATACCGCACAGCCGCGCATACTTCTGACCGCTGAGGGCGACTTCGCCTCCGGGCGCACCGCGCTGGATATGACGGAGTTGGAACAGGCCGCACAGGATCTGAGCGGTACACCGATTGCCGGCACCGAGCGCAATCATCCACTGCGACCGGACAATACGGCCTACGTAATCTTCACCTCCGGCTCCACCGGCAAACCCAAAGGCGTAGCCGTCACCCACCGCGCCATAGTGAACCGCCTCATCTGGATGCAGGCGCAATACCGCCTTACCCCCGAAGGCGCTGTCCTGCAAAAGACTTCAGCTACTTTCGATGTGTCGGTCTGGGAATTCTTCTGGCCCTTGCAAACCGGCGCACGCCTGGTACTCGCCACACCGGACGGCCACCGCGACCCCGCCTACCTGGCCCGGCTCATGGCCGAAGAACGCATCACCACATCCCATTTCGTGCCGTCGATGCTCGCGGCATTCGTGGTCACGCTGAACAGCGGAACCAATCCCGTCATCCCGGCGCGTTTTTGGCCGGGATCCACTGATGGGGGTGGATCCCGGCCAAAAGCATGCCGGGATGACGAGGGGAAGCCGCCGCCGCAGCAGCTGTCTCAGCTACTTCAACTGCGGCGGGTGTTCGCCTCGGGGGAGGCGCTGTCCGCCGTGACCGCGCGGCAATTCCGTGAGCTCACCGGAGCGCGGCTGCACAATCTGTACGGCCCCACCGAGGCGGCGGTCGATATCACCTATCACGAGGTGGACGACCTCGATACCTCGTCGGTGCCTATCGGTTTGCCCGTCTTCAATACCCGGGTGTACGTGCTGGATTCGCGGCTGCACCCCGTCGCACCGGGGATGGCGGGGGAGCTGTATCTGGCGGGTGTGCAGCTCGCCACCGGCTATCTGGCCAGGCCGGATCTGACGGCGGACCGCTTTGTCGCCAACCCCTTCGCGGTCGGTGCGCGCATGTACCGCACGGGTGACCTGGTGAAGTGGACCGCCTCCGGTGAACTGGAATACCTGGGACGCACCGACTTCCAGGTGAAATTGCGCGGCCAGCGTATCGAACTCGGCGAGATCGAAGCGGCGTTGCTTGCGCGACCGGGCGTCACGCAGGCCGTTGTCATGATGCGCGCGGATTCGCATGCGGGCGATCAACTGGTCGGCTACGTGGTTGCCGGCAACGGTGGCCCGCTGGACGACAACGATCGCGCTGCCCTCCCGGATGAGCTGAAGACAGCTCTGGCACAGTCGCTTCCGTCGTATATGGTCCCGGCGGTGGTGCTCGTGCTGGACGAGTTCCCGCTCAATGCCTCCGGAAAGCTGGATCGGAAGGCGTTGCCCGCGCTGGTCCTCGCCACCAAGGTATTCCGTGCCCCATCGACCCCCATAGCGGAGATCGTGGCGGGCGTATTCGGCGACCTACTCGGCGTCGACCGGGCCGGGGGCGGTGGCGCGGTCGGCGCGGACGACGATTTCTTCGCCCTGGGCGGCAACTCCCTGACCGCCACCCGTGCAGTCTCCCGTATCAATGCGGCCCTCGACACCACTCTCTCGGTGCGCGAATTATTCGAGACGGCAACGGTTTCCGCGCTCGCCGCGCGCATCACGCCGGGTACCGGCGCATCTTCCCGGCCGTCACTGCTCGCCTACGCGCGAGACAACACCGCGACCTCGGTACCATTGTCTCTCCCGCAGCAGCGCATGTGGATTCTCAACCAATTGGACACCGGCTCACCGGCATACAACATTCCCCTGGTCATCCGCCTCACCGGGGACCTGGACTTCGCCGCATTGGGCCGCGCGGCCGAGGACGTCCTGACCCGCCACGAAACCTTGCGCACCCGCTACCCCGAATCCACCCCTGGCGGAGCACCTTTCCAGGAGATCCTCCCGTTCGCCGAGGCATTCCCTGACGGGCTGCGACTGGAGGTGGGTTCCGCCTCGATCGGCTCGCGGGACGATGTGTTCCCTGGCGGCCTGCGGCTCGCGGATCCGAATAGCGTGCGGGCTCGGGTCGCGGCGCTGGTCGGTGCGGGATTCGATGTGGCGGTGGATGTTCCGGTGCGGCTGGCGCTGATCGCCGGTGCCGCCACGGACGAGTATTTGCTGGTGGTGGTCGCGCATCACATTGTGGCAGACGGCGCATCCATGGCCCCGCTCGCTCGGGACCTGATGACCGCGTATCTGGCGCGCACCGCCGGGCAGGAGCCGGCCTGGACCCCGCTGCCGGTGCGGTACGCGGACTACGCCGGGTGGCAGCGGGCCGTTATCGGGGACGCAACCGAGGCGGATTCCATTGCGGCACAGCAGTTTGGGTACTGGCGGGAACAACTGTCCAGCCTGCCCGGCGGGCCGGTGCTGCGGCCGGATCGGCCACGCCCGGCGATCGCGTCGATGGCGGGGGCGACGGTGGAGTTCACCGTAGTCGCGGAGGTGCACGCCGGGCTGAATCGAATCGCCCGCCGCCACCACGCATCACTGTTCATGGTCGTGCATGCCGCGATCGCGGTGCTGCTGGCCCGGGAATCGGGGGAATCCGACATTGTGATCGGCACCGCCATCGCCGGGCGTGGAGAGCGGGCGCTCGACGATCTGGTCGGGATGTTCGTGAATACGCTCGCACTGCGCACCACGGTGGCCGGCTCGGCCTCCTTCGATGATCTGGTCGAGCAGGCCCGCGATGTCGACCTGTCGGCGTTCGCGCACTCCGATGTGCCATTCGAATCGGTGGCCGCGGCCGTCCTGGCCGGTCGATCGTCACCGGAGCCGTTGCTGCAGGTCGCTTTCGGGCTGCAGCACACCGAGCCCGCCGCCCTCGAATTGCCGGGACTGACCGTCGCCGCGCTGCACACCGGACTGACCGCCGCCAAATTCGATCTGCAGATCGGTGTGGAACCACTGCGCGCGGCGAATGGCGCACCGGACAAGCTCGCCGTGGTGTTCTCCTATGCGACAGACCTTTTCGACGCACGAACCATGCGCGAGCTGAGCGATCGCCTGCACCGAATTCTCACCGCCGTCGCCGCCGACCCGCACATTCGGGTCGGTGAACTCGACTTCACAGACGCATTCGAATATGAACCCGTTCAACCGAATACAGCCGACCCGCAGGTTCGAACGCGCGGTGCCACGCTACCGCAGCTGCTGTTCGTGGCAGTGGAGGACGAGCCTGATGATCCGGCCCTGGTTCGAGGTGAGTGGGCGCTGACCTATGCCGAACTCGACGCGCGCTCTTCGCGATTGGCGCGACTACTCGTGGGTCGAGGATGTGGTCCGGGGGCCGGCATCGCGGTCCGCATCGATGGTGGCGTCGAACAGGCCGTGGCCTGGTGGGCCGTGCTCAAGGCCGGTGTGGCGCTGGTTCCGCAGCATCCGGCCGACGAGCTACCGCCGACCGGAGTCGACGTGAAATTCGGTGTGACGGTGGGTGATCCGATATTCACTCCGGGGCTGGACTGGCTGTCTCTGGACGATGCGGGGATCATCGCCGAGCTGTCGGCGCAGTCGGCTCGCCCGGTCACGCACGCGCATCGCACCGAGGTGCTGCACGGTGCTCACACCGCGTTAGCGACTCCCGGCACGCTCGCCCTCACCTATGACGAATTGGCCGACCTGGCCGATCGCATGCGGGTCGAATCCGCGCTGACCTTCGAATCCCGCATCCGTCACACGGGTGACGCGCACGATCGGCTCGCGGTCATCGAACTGGTTGCCGCCGCCGCGGCGGGTGCGGCAATAGTGTTGCCGGACAACGGCATCGACGCACCGCCCGACTAGACCAGCGGGCGGCCGAGGCGACGGCGCCGGCGGGTATCGGCGAGGTAGAAGTTGTAGGGGAACAGCCGGATCACAGTGGGTAGGCGGGTCCAGACGGCGCAGATCAGGCGCAGGAAACCGCTGAAGAAACGTTCGTCGCGGGCCGACCATGTCATGCCCATCTCGTCTCGGAGATGTTGTGGGAGAAGGGCGGTCACGATGAAGCGGTGCAGGCCGCCGAACAGGAATTGCAGCGGATAGGGGAGCATCTTCAGGTCGGTGAGGACATTGAAATACGCACGGGTCGGCTCGTCGATGTGCTTGGTGGCGAGATTCTCCTCCCAGTACGCGTAGAAGGCGTCGCGGGTGGGCGGCCACATCTCCGCGCGCATCTGCAGGGTGGTGCCCAGTCGCGCGCCGTAGCGGTAGAAGGCCTCCGCCACTTCGGGATTCATCGGGCCGCGCATACGGTGGTAGAGGTCGTCCATGCCCCAGTACAGGCAGGCAGCCACCCACAATTGCAGCTTGGGGTCGAAGGCGTTGTACTTCACCGGGCTGGCCGGCTTGGTGTGCACGGTGCGATGGGATTCATTGACGGCCTCGCGGTAGGCGGCGCGGTCGTCCTCGTCGCCGAGCATGGCGACGGCAATATAGGTGAGGGTGGTCCGCAGCCGTTTGATCGGCCGCACCATCACGCTGCCGCTCTTGACGTCGCTCTCCATCACGCCGTATCCAACCGGTTTCAGCGACAGCTGCATGATCACATTGGCCGCGCCGCCGAGGAAGGCGGCCGGCCCGTCGATGTAGTCGCGGACCTGGTCCGGAGTGAGCTCCGCGGGAAGGGGTTCCGGAAACTCGTCGAACTTGCGCAGCGGGGCGGTCATCGTTGACTCGACTCCTCGTTGTCACTCCTCGGACGAGGAGAGTGTGAGAAATTTCTATCCTCACCTTCTCATCGCGGAGTGAGGGTGTCAATGTGCGATGATTGGAGCCTCATCGTATCTTCGCGACTCGAAAGGGGCCGGGACCATGGCCAAGCTGGCCAAACTCCTGCCGCTCGTGCGCGGATCCGGTCCGGAGGACCACAATCAGGCGAAGGTGCTCGACGCCGCACTGGTGGCCTTCCTCGACTTCGGAATCAAACGCACCAGCATGGTCGAGGTCGCCCGCCGCGGCGGCCTCTCCCTCGCCACACTGTATCGGCGATTCGCCGGCAAATCCGATCTGATCGAGGCCGTCGGCCTGCGCCAGGCACGCCAGTTCATCGCCGACGCCGATGCCGCCGTACAGGCCGAGATAGAACGCGACGCCAGCGCCCAGGATCAGATCGTCGCCCTGTTCATCGCCTTCATCGAGGGCCTGCGCGGGAATCAGCTGCTGGAGCGGCTGCTCAAGACCGAACCCGAGACGGTACTGCCGTACCTGACCGTGCAGGGCGCACCCGTCATCGAATTGGGCCGCGATTACCTCGCCGAGTTCATCGCCCGCCTGCAAGCGGAAGGCAAATTGCCGCAATACGATCCGCTGCCACTGGCCGAGATGATCGCCCGCAGCGCGCTGTCCCTGGCGCTGACGCCGCAGACCGTGATCCCCCTGGACGATGAGGCCGCGCTGCGGCGCTTCGCCATCGACCACGTGCTACCGGGATTTCGTATTTTCTGAATCGAATCTGCTGGGCTGCAAAGGTTTTCACACCAGCCGCAGGCCCAGGCGGCGACGCAGTCGCATATCAATGAGATACGCGTTGATCGGGAAGACCCGCACCGGCGTGGGCAACAGCTGCTCGGCCGCGCCGACCGTGCGCAGGATCCGCGCCAGCGCGCGATCCTGCCGGGGCGACCAGGACATCCCCATCTCATCCCGAAGATGTTGCGGCAGTAGGCCGGTGACGAAGAAGCGGTGGACACCGCCGAAGGCCAACCGGGCCGGGCGCGGCAGCATCTTCAAATCGATCAGGTCTTCGAAATAGGAACGTACTCGCGGGTCGATGGAGGTCGCGGCCAGATTCTCGGCCCAATACCGTTCGAACGCAGCATGATTCGCGGGCCACAGCTCGGGCCGCATCTGCAGCGTGGTGCCGAAGCGGGCCGAATACCGATAGAACGCCTCCGCATCGGCCTCGTCCATCGGCCCGTGCATGCGCTCATAGAGATCCGCCGCGCCCCAGTACAGGCAGGCCGCCACCCACAACTGCAGTTTCGGGTCGAAGGCGTTGTATTTCACCGGACTTCCCGCGCGCGACCGCACCTGCTGGTGCGCGGTATCCACGGCCTCGCGATAGGTCGCGCGATCCTCCTCGGTGCCCATCATGGCGACCGCGAGATAGGTGATGGTGGTGCGCAACCGTTTGATCGGATGCACCATCACCTGACCACTGGTCACCGTCGACTCGATCACCCCGTACCCGACCGGCGGATGCGCCAGCTGCATGATCACATTCGCGGCCCCGCCGAGCAGGCCCGCCGCACCATCGACGAACTGCCGGATATCGATGTCCGCCGTACTCGGCTCGCTACCGAACTCCCGCACGGGTATTGGCCTGGTCATCGTCGACCACATCCTCTGGAGTGAGAAGGTTATGCATAAACTGTCTTACCCACTCACCTCGCCTGTCAACCGACTTGCCCACTTCGCACCCGATTCGTGTCCTGTCCGCTCCGGTACCGTTGGCGCGTGTCTTACAGGTCGCCGCTATTGCTGAGCTCGCTGAATCCGGCCGCCGTCGCCGCCGGAATCGATATCCCCGATGCCGTCACCATCGACGGAGTGACCTTGTCGCGCAGTGATCTGCTGGGCGCGGCCACCTCCGTCGCCGAGCGTGTCGCACAGGCCCGGCGGGTCGCGGTACTGGCCCGGCCGACCGTGAAGACCGTGCTCGCGGTGGTCGGCTGCCTGATCGCGGGGGTCACCGTGGTGCCGGTGCCGCCGGACGCGGGCAGCGCGGAACTCGCACACATACTGCGGGATTCGGGCGCGCAGGCTTGGCTGGGCGAGGCTCCCGAGGGGAGTGAACTGCCGGTGGTGCCGGTGCGGGCGCACGCGCGTTCCTGGCACACCTATGCCGAACCCGCGCCCGAGGCAATCGCTTTCATTCTCTACACCTCCGGAACCACCGGGGCGCCCAAGGGCGTGATGCTCAGCCGCCGGGCCATTGCGGCCGGGCTGGACGCGCTCGCGCAGGCGTGGGGGTGGACATCGAATGACGTTCTGGTACACGGACTTCCGCTGTTCCATGTGCACGGCCTCATTCTCGGAGTGCTGGGTCCGCTGCGCGTCGGCAGCCCGCTCGTGCACACCGGCAAGCCGACCCCCGAGGCATACGCCGCCGCACCCGGCACCATGTACTTCGGAGTGCCGACGGTATGGTCGCGAATCGCCGAGACACCGGATGCCGCAAAGGAATTGGCGAAGGCGCGGATTCTCGTCTCGGGCAGCGCACCGCTGCCGGTGCCGGTATTCGAGCGGCTGCGCGAACTCACCGGGCAGGCTCCGCTGGAGCGGTACGGCATGAGCGAAACCATGATCACGCTGTCCACTCGGCCCGATGGGGAGCGGCGGCCGGGATGGGTGGGTACACCGGTGGCCGGAGTGGAGACACGACTGGTGGACGAGTCCGGTCGGACGCTGCCACATGACGGGGAAAGTGTCGGCGGGCTACAGGTTCGGGGGCCGATGCTGTTCGACGGCTACCTGAACAAACCGGAGGTCACCGCCGAGAACTGGACCGAGGACGGATGGTTCAAGACCGGGGATGTGGCCGTTATCGACGCCGGGGGATTCCATCGGATCGTCGGACGCGAATCGGTGGACCTCATCAAATCCGGTGGGTACCGAATCGGGGCGGGGGAGATCGAGACCTCGCTGCTGGGGCATCCCGCCGTCGCCGAAACCGCCGTTATCGGGGTGCCCGATGCCGATCTGGGGCAGCGCATCGTCGCCTACGTCGTATTGCGGGACGGTGCGGACGATGCCGTGCATCAGCAGCTGATCGACCATGTGGCAGGCGAGCTCTCGGTACACAAGCGGCCCCGCGAGGTGCGCGTGGTGGACGCGCTGCCGCGCAATGCCATGGGCAAGGTGCAGAAGAAGCTGCTCGGCTGAGCAATCGCTTGACCTGAACCGCACTCGAGGTCATAACGTCGGGTCCATGATCGCAACATTGACGCCCGCGCAGATCGACTACCTCGGCAGTCAGCGGCTCGGACGGCTCGCCACCATCCGGCCGGACGGGTCACCGCAGAACAATCCGGTCGGCTTCCGCTACAACGCCGACCTCGGCACCATCGATATCGCCGGACACAATATGGGCGCGTCGCAGAAGTTCCGGAACCTCGGCAAAGAGGAACGGATCGCCTTCGTCGTCGACGATGTGCCCTCGGTCAACCCGTGGACCGTGCGGTGCCTCGAAATCCGCGGCACCGCACAGGCTTTGCGCGGCGTCGAAACCTACATCCCCGGCGGCTCACCGGAGCTGATCCGCATCACCCCGGAGCGGATCATCGCCTTCGGCATCGACTAGTCGTTGGCGTGCAGCGCGGCATTCAGCTCGATGCCGGTGCCCTTGCGTGCCACCACTTCCACCGCACCGGTCACCGAATTACGGCGGAACAGCAGATTGTCCCGACCGCTCAACTCGGACGCCTTGATGACCGCGCCGTCCGGCAGCTTCACCTTGGTGCCCGCGGTGACATACAGTCCCGCCTCCACCACACAATCGTTGCCCAGCGAAATACCCAGACCCGAATTCGCGCCCAGCAGGCAGCGTTCACCCAGCGAGATGACCTGCTTACCGCCACCGGACAGCGTGCCCATGATCGACGCGCCACCACCCACATCGGAGCCGTCACCGACCAGCACACCGGCCGAAATACGGCCCTCCACCATGGAATTGCCGAGCGTCCCGGCATTGAAGTTCACGAAACCCTCGTGCATGACCGTGGTGCCCGAAGCCAGATGCGCACCCAGGCGCACCCGATCGGCGTCCGCGATCCGCACACCCGACGGCACCACGTAATCGACCATGCGCGGGAACTTGTCCACCCCGTACACGGTGACCGGGCCACGAGCACGCAGCTTCATACGGGTCAGCTCGAACTCCTCCGGCGAGCACGGACCGAAATTCGTCCACACCACATTCGCGAGCATGCCGAACACACCCTCGAGATTTAGACCGTGCGGGCGCACCAGACGGTGCGAAAGCAACTGCAGACGCAGATAGACATCGTGTGTATCGACCGGCTCGGCGGCCAGATCGGCGATGCTGGTGCGCACCACGACCACCTCGACCCGACGGGCATCATCGGCCCCGGCGGCACCGGCGAACTTGTCGTACTCGATATCGGAGGCGTCCAGACGCTTGGTGCCGGTATCGGTCACCACCCCCAGTTCGGGGTACGGGTACCAGGTGTCCAGGACCGTTCCATTGGAAGTGATGGTGGCAAGGCCGACCGCGACTGCTCCCTGAGTGCTCACGGCAGTAAAGATTACCGGCCGCAGAAATTCGCCCTGAACGGTGCCTTTTTGTGCCATGACGGGCGACATAACGAGAGCGGAGATTACCCTTCCTTTAAGGTGGAGTGGGTGACCATCGATCTGAGCGCCGACCCGATCAACCTCGCTGCCGCTCTGGTGGACATTCCCAGCGTTTCCAGGGACGAAACCCGCATCGCCGATATCGTCGAAAAAGCACTGCGCGAGCAGACCACCGGGTTCGAGATACTGCGGCACGGCAATACCGTGCTCGCCCGCACCACTCGCGGCCTGCCCACCCGGGTCATCCTCGCCGGACACCTCGACACCGTCCCGATCGCCGACAATGTGCCCAGCCGCTTCGAGGTCACCGAGGCCGGCGAAAGACAGTTGTGGGGTTGCGGCACAGTCGATATGAAGTCCGGCGACGCGGTCTTCCTCAACCTGGCCGCCACCGTCGCCGAACCGGTACACGATCTGACACTCATCTTCTACGACTGCGAGGAGATCGCCGCCGAGTTCAACGGACTCGGCCGCATCGAACGCGAACTCCCCGAATGGCTCGAAGGCGATCTCGCCATTCTCGGCGAACCCTCCGGCGGCTGGATCGAAGCGGGTTGCCAAGGGACACTGCGCATTCGACTCACCACCTCCGGCGTGCGCGCACACACCGCACGAGCGTGGCTGGGCGACAACGCAATTCACCGGCTCGCGCCGATTCTGGAACGACTCGCGAATTATCAAGCGCGCGAAGTGGATCTCGACGGCTGCGTATATCGCGAGGGCCTGTCCGCCGTGCGCGTCTCCGGCGGTGTCGCGGGCAATGTGGTGCCCGATATCGCCGAGGTCGACGTGAACTTCCGCTTCGCCCCCGACCGCACCCTCGACGAGGCCACCGAGCATGTGCGCGAAGTCTTTTCGGGCCTCGAACTCGGCTTCGAACGCACCGACGGCGCACCCGGAGCCCTGCCCGGCCTGTCCGCCCCGGCCGCCAAGGACCTCATCGAAATCGTGCACGCGCACGGCAGCGGCGGCGTCCGCGCCAAATACGGCTGGACCGACGTCTCCCGCTTCGCCGCCCGCGGCATTCCCGCCGTCAACTTCGGCCCCGGCAACCCCAACCTCGCCCACAAGCGAGACGAACACCTCCCGGTCGACCAGATCACCCAGGTAACCTCAATGCTCCGCAGCTACCTCACAGGCGACAAAGCCTGACCTCCGGTCCCAATACCGCGAACTCCCGTTACCTTTTTAGTAGTCCTTGAACGAGGGCTACGGTCGCCAGGCCCGGTATGACTTCTTGCCCCTGTCGCTCGCATGATCCGGGGGGTGGTGTCGCCGGCGGAGGCCAAAGACAGGGATGAAAGAAGTGGGGCTGAGAGGGTCGCGCCCCGCCGGAGCGGAATTCCCCCGAGCTCGGAATGACATTCACCCCATGGCGCGGCCCGCCCCGTTTCTGGACTGAGTGGAGCGGGGGAGCGAAGCGGAGGAGCGGAGGGAGGGAAGCGGAGGAGCGGAGGGAGGGAAGAAGCGGGGCTAAGGGGGCCGCGCCCCGCCGGAGCGAAGCGGAGGCCAAAGACACAGTACGGTGGCTGCATGTCTGCTGAGGCTGATATCCCCGGGTCGAAGAATCAACGGTTTCGTGGTCCGATAAGGCTGCGGCGGGATCGGGCGGTCGGGATCGGGACCACCGATCAACACCTCCTGGATGAGCGGGGACCTGCGGATTGGGTGCATACCGATCCGTGGCGGGTGCTGCGTATCCAAGCCGAATTCGTCGAGGGCTTCGGCGCTTTGGCGGAGGTGCCGCGGGCGGTCGCGGTGTTCGGGTCGGCGCGCACCGTGCCGGAGTCGCCGGAGTATCACGCGGGTGTCGCGATCGGTGGCGCGCTGGCGCGGTCAGGGTTCGCGGTCATTACCGGTGGCGGTCCGGGGGCCATGGAGGCGGCCAATCGGGGTGCGTCCGAGTCGGGCGGGTACTCCATCGGGCTCGGTATCGAGTTGCCGTTCGAACAGCATTTGAACGAGTGGGTGGATCTCGGTATCAATTTCCGGTACTTCTTCGCGCGCAAGACCATGTTCGTGAAGTACGCGCAGGCATTCGTCTGTCTGCCGGGCGGTTTCGGCACCCTGGACGAGCTGTTCGAGGCGCTCACGCTGGTGCAGACTCATAAGATCAATCAGTTCCCGATCATCCTGTTCGGCACCAAATACTGGGCGGGACTGGTGGATTGGCTGCGCGAGTCACTGCTCGGCACCGCCAAGATCGCACCCGGTGATATGAATCTGGTGCACGTCACCGACAGTGTGGACGAGGTGGTGAGCCTGGTGCTCGCGGCCGCGGAGCAGCGTGCGGAGATGGATGCCGCCGGAGCTAGGGGAGATCAGTGGTGAGCGAACCGTATTCGGTGTGCGTGTACTGCTCGGCCAGCGTCGCCGATCCCGCCGCACTGGAGCTCGCCAGCCTGGTCGGGGCCGAAATCGGCCGCCGCGGTTGGCAATTGGTCTCCGGTGGCGGACACGTCTCCATGATGGGCGCGGTCGCCACGGCCGCGCGTGCGGCTGGCGCGAAGACCGTCGGCGTCATTCCCAAGAAGCTCGTACACCGCGAAATGGCGGATGTGGAGTCCGATGAGCTGATCGTCACCGACTCCATGCGGGAGCGGAAGCAGGTCATGGATGAGCGTGCCGACGCCTTCCTGACCCTGCCCGGCGGCCTCGGCACCCTCGAGGAGCTCTTCGAGACCTGGACCGGGGCCTACCTGGGCATGCACGACAAGCCGGTGGTCGTCCTCGATCCGGACGGGCACTATCGCGGCCTGTTCGCCTGGTTGGAGGAGTTGCGCGAGCGCGGTTTCGCCGGTCGCGAAGTACTCGACCGGGTGGTGGTGACCGGGGAATTGGCCGCGGCCTTCGAGGCACTGGACCCCGAGCTGTGAACAACGACGCCCGTTCGAAGGTGCGCCTGCTGGATCTGGCGCTCAGCCTGCCCGGTATGACGACGCAGCTGCCGGGTATGGCGCGCAATGCGGTGCACATGCTGGTGAAATCCGATTCGAGGGCGTCGATCGGATTGTTCTTCCAGCGTGCCGCCGCCCGGCACCCCGAGCGCCCGTTCCTGCGTTTCGAGGGTCGCGAATACCGTTGGGGTGAAGCCAATTCCGAGGTCAACCGGTACGCGCGCGTGCTGGCCGAGCGTGGCGTCCAGCGCGGTGATGTGGTCGGCATCCTCATGGCCAATCGCCCCGAGGCGCTGTTCACCGTGCTGGCGGTGGTGAAACTCGGTGCGACGGCCGGACTTCTGAACAGCAATCAGCGAGATGCCGTGCTGCAGCACAGTTTCGGACTGCTGAACTCGGCCCTGGCTGTGATCGGCGAGGAGTGCGCCGACACCCTGGACACCCTCACGGGTCCGCGCCCCGCGGTGCTGTGGTCCAAGGAGCTGGCGACGGCCGCCCGCACCGCCGACGACTCGAATCCGCCTGTGTGCGAACAGATCCGGGGCGGGGAACGCGCCTATCTGATCTTCACCTCCGGCACCACCGGCCTACCCAAGGCCAGCGTCATGACCCATATGCGCTGGACCAAGTCCATGGCGGGTATCGGCGGCCTGGGGGTGCGCCTGAACGGCGGCGACACCCTGTACTGCTGCCTGCCGCTCTATCACAACAACGCGCTCACGGTGGCGCTGTCCTCGGTCATCTCCGGTGGCGCGACACTCGCACTGGGACGCAAGTTCTCGGCGTCGCGGTTCTGGGAGGAGGCCATCGCCAATCAGGCCACCGCCTTCATCTATATCGGTGAACTCTGCCGCTACCTGCTCAATCAGCCCGCCCACCGCACCGACCGCGAGCACACCGTCCGTCTCGCGGTGGGTAACGGGCTGCGCCCGGAGATCTGGGACGAATTCCGAAATCGCTTCGGTATCAAGCGAATCGTCGAGTTCTACGGTGCGAGCGAAGGCAATGTCGCCTTCATCAACGCGTTCACCCTGGACCGCACCGCGGGTTTCACGCCGCTGCCATTCGCGGTGGTCGAATACGACGATGCCACCGGTAGGGCAAAGCGAGCCCCGGACGGCAAGCTCCGCCGGGTGCGCACCGGCGGCGTCGGCCTGCTGCTGGCCAAGGTCACGGCCAGTTCCCCGTTCGACGGCTATACCGACAGTGCCGCAACGGAATCCAAGCTCGTCCGGGACGGGTTCACCGCCGGCGACTGCTGGTTCGACACCGGCGACCTGGTTCGCGATCAGGGCTGGGGCCATATCGCCTTCGTCGATCGTCTCGGCGACACCTTCCGCTGGAAGGGCGAGAACGTCGCCACCACCGAGGTCGAAGGCGCTTTCGACGGTATAGACGCGGTGGTCCAAGCGGTCGTCTACGGCGTGGATATCCCCGGCGCGGACGGCAAAGCGGGCATGGCCGCGATCACTCTTGCCGAGGACGCGGTCTTCGACGGTCGGGTCGCCGCGAAAACCCTCTACGACCGTCTCCCCAGTTACGCTGTGCCCCTGCTTATTCGGATAGTTCCCGAGCTCGAACAGACCTCGACGTTCAAGTCCCGCAAGGTGGAACTCCGCAATCAGGGTTTCACCCCCGACGGCACCAGCACCCTCTACGTCCTGGCGGGCCGCACCGACGGCTACGTTCCCGCCTACGACGGCTACACCGGCGAGGTCGCGGCGGGACGAGCCCCGCGTAGCTGAACGGTCGCGGTCCCGGTCGGCTGCCCAGCAGGGGAGTGACAGCGGTCGGTACAGTCGGGGTCATGTGTGCGCCGTTGCCGACATTGTGCGGGAAGCCGGTGGCGACGGATCGGGCGCTCGTGATGGCGATCGTGAACCGGACGCCGGACTCGTTCTATGACAAGGGTGCGACCTTCAGCGATGAGGCCGCCATGGCCGCCGTCGCGCGCGCGGTCGGCGAGGGCGCCGATCTGGTCGATATCGGCGGGGTGAAGGCCGGACCCGGTAGCGATGTGGATGCCGCGGAGGAGTCCCGGCGGGTGGTGCCGTTCGTGGCGGCTATCCGGCAGCGATTCCCGGACCTGCTGATCAGTATCGACACCTGGCGGGCGGATGTGGCGCGGGCCGCGGTATGCGCCGGCGCGGATCTGATCAATGACACCTGGGCCGGGGCGGATCCCGGACTGGTCGATGTCGCCGCCGAGTTGAACGCCGGAATTGTGTGCAGTCACACCGGCGGCGCAATTCCGCGGACCCGGCCGCATCGGGTGCGCTATGACGATGTTGTGGCGCAGGTCACTGAAACCGTTGTCGCGGCGGCCGAGAATGCGGTCGCCGCCGGGGTTTCGAAAGATTCGATTCTGATAGATCCCACGCATGATTTCGGCAAGAACACGTATCACGGGCTCGATTTGTTGCGGTCTGTGGACGTTCTTGTGAATACCGGATGGCCTGTCTTGATGGCGCTGAGTAATAAGGATTTCATCGGAGAGACTCTTGGTGTCGAGCTATCCGAGCGATTGGAGGGCACATTGGCAGCGACTGCATGGTCGGCCGCCGCGGGTGCTCGAGTTTTCCGGGTACATGAAGTGGCAGCCACCCGACGCGTTGTGGACATGATCGCCGCGATACAGGGCACGCGCCCACCCGCCCGCACCCTGCGAGGTCTGGCATGAACAGCATGAATAGTTGGGTAACGACCAATACCTGGGATCGTCCCGAATGGACCGTCGAGGAGCTGGTGGCCGCCAAGGGCGACCGCACCGTCTCGGTGGTTCTGCCCGCACTCAATGAAGAAGCCACGGTCGCGACCGTGGTGGCCAGCATTCGGCCGCTGCTGGGCACGCTGGTGGACGAACTCGTGGTCTTGGACTCCGGTTCCACCGATGCCACCGCCGAGCTGGCAGCGGCGGCGGGAGCCCGCGTGGTCACCCGCGAACAGGCGGTGCCCGAACTCGATCCCGTACCGGGCAAGGGTGAGGTGCTGTGGCGGTCATTGGCCGTCACATCCGGTGATCTGGTGGCGTTCGTGGACTCCGACCTGATCGACCCGGACCCCCTGTTCGTGCCGAAACTGCTCGGGCCGCTGCTCACGGTCGACGGAATGCACCTGGTGAAGGCGTATTACCGGCGGCCGCTGCGGCAGGGCGCGACCATCGACGACAATGGCGGCGGTCGCGTCACGGAATTGGTGGCCCGGCCACTGCTCTCGGCGCTGCGGCCCGCGCTCTCGAATGTGCTGCAGCCCTTGGGCGGCGAGTACGCGGGCACCAGGGAGCTGCTCACCGCTGTGCCGTTCGCACCCGGCTACGGCGTGGAGATCGGGTTGCTGCTCGATACCCACGACATGCTGGGGCTCGCGGCCATCGGTCAGGTGAATCTCGGTGTGCGCCAACACCGTAACCGCCCGCTATCCGAACTCGGTGTGATGAGCCGGCAGATCCTGGGCACGGTTCTGGGTCGCGCGGGTGTCTCCGACTCGGGTGCGGCGCTGACCCAATTCCCGCTGATCAGTGGTGAATTCACGGCTCAGGCCACGGAAGTCTCACTGGCAGACCGGCCCCCGATGAATACACTCCGGCCCGAATGGGCCGCGGCGTAACAACCTCTCGCCATACCGGCGTAGCCCAACCCGTCATACCGGCGTAGCCCACGAGGGAGTCCGTGCCGGGGTGACGGTCGCGCGCGCCGTTTTCCTCGGTCGGCTATCGGTCGTGGCGGTATATCGGGGTGAGCAGGTCGGCCTCGATGGGCTCGCCGGTGTTGCGGTCGTAGCGGACGCCGACCACCGCCGAGAAGGGGTGGGTGGCCGCGCGTTCGTGCAGGGTCGCCAACCTTGTTGCCAGTAGCCGGATTGCGCCGAGGGAGGCCGGCGGGTGCAGGCCGTCTATGACAAGGACGGTTCCCTTGCCGTCGGGGCGGGGGAGTCTGGCCAGGTATGCGATGTCGTAGGGTTCGGTGCCGCCAGGGCGGTAGACGCGGCGTGCGGCGCGGTCCTCGATGCCGCGGCGAACGCGTCCGGCGCGGGCGACGGTGCGGCGCAGGCGGGGGTCGGCGGCGACCAGATAGCGCAGGCTGGGTGACAATTCGGGTCCGCCGAGCACGATGAGGCCGTCGCGGTCCAGGTCCAGGGGGCGGCCGGGCAGGAATCGCTGGACGGTCGCGGTGAAGCCGAGTTCGCGCAGTAGCTCCACGAGCCGGTGTGGTGCGGCGGCGTCCGGCGCGCCGACCAGGGCGATGGCTCGGGTGGTGCTGCGCACGTCGGGGGTGAGAATCGTGAGTGGCCCGTGTCCGAAGAAGAGTCCTTCGGGTACGGGTCCCTGGGTGCTCACCTGATGGATGCGGGCGCGGGATAGTCCGGCGGCCGCGCCGATTCTGGCGAACGTCCAGCCCTCGGCGTGTAGTTCGCGGATTACGGCGCGGCGGATTCGCGTCAGCTCATTGATCTGCTGCTGCGCCGCCGCCACGCCATCGGTGGCGGCTTTGAGGCGCTCGACCTTGTCTTCGATCGCGAACACCCGTGCCACCTCGTCGGCCGACATGAGCGCAGTCTAGATACCTGAACAGCTCCTGGTGTCTAGACCGCTTGACGTAGTTGGTCTAGGTGGCGTCCGGATCGACCGGTGGACGTTCGTTGCGTTCCAGCGGTTTCTGCGGCTTCGGCATGGCGGATGCTTCGAAACCGCTGCTCGTGGAGCTGACGGGCTTGTCGAAATTGCCCGAGAGGAATGAATCGTCGCCATTGAGGAGGTGTTTGGTGACCAGCGTCTTGGGATTCATACCGCGGAGTTCGTTCAACTGCTCCAGCGGCTTACGGATCTCGTCGAACTCCGGACCCAGCTCATCCTTGAGTTGCTGGGTCGCGCCACTGGCGTAATCACGCACCTGCCGCAGGCTCTGGGTAGTCCAGCGCACGGCCCCGGGTAAACGTTCGGGACCGAGAATCACCAGGGCGGCGACGAGCAGAATCAACAACTCGCCCCAGCTGATATTGCTGAACACAGGTTTATTCTGCCTTATCCGATTCCAGGGTGACCGGCACGTCGACCTCGCGCCCGTCTCGAATCAGTCGCACATTCACTGTCTGCCCGATTTCGTTGGACTGCACCGCGACTGTCAATTCCTCCGGGCCGGACACATCGCGATCGCCGACCTTCACGATCACATCGCCCTCGACAATGCCCGCCTTGGCGGCCGGGCTACCGGCCTGCACATCGGCGACCGCGGCACCGCTCATCACATCATTGGCGACAATCTTGGTCTTGGCGCTCACGCCCAGGCGCGGGTGGAACACCCGGCCGTCGTGAATCAGCGCCTGCGAAATCCGTTTCACCTGATCCACCGGAATCGCGAAGCCCAGCCCCACCGATCCGCCGCTCTCGGACTTGATAGCCGAGTTGATGCCGATCAGCCGGCCCTGCATATCCACAAGCGCGCCACCGGAGTTGCCGTGATTGATGGCGGCATCGGTCTGTACGGCATCGAGGGTGGCATTGGTGTCGGTGCCCTCGCCGCCGACCTTCACCGGTCGGTGCAGCGCCGAGACGATACCGGAGGTGACGGTCTTCTCCAGGCCCAGCGGTGAGCCGATGGCCAGCACATCGTCGCCGACCTTCACATCATCGGAATTGCCGAGCTGAATCACCGACAGGTTCTTCACATCGACCTTGAGCACGGCCAGATCGGATTTGATATCGCGCCCGACAATGCTGGTCGGCACCCGCGTGCCGTCCGAGAAGACCACCTGCAGTTGGGCTTTGCCGCTCTTGTCATTGGCGGCGAGGGAGATCACGTGATTATTGGTGACGATGTAGCCCTGCCCGTCGATCACCACACCCGAACCGGTGGAGCCGGAATCGCCGACCCAGGCGCGCACGGTGACCATCGCGGGCATGACCGCGTCCACGACCTTGGAAATCTGCCCGTGCGACGCATTCGTCGAATCCGTCGACTGCAGCGCCACTTTGCGCGAGGTCAGCGCCGAGGTGGATTCGGCGGTGAGCCGTCCCACCAGGCCACCGGCCAAGCCGATCACCAGCGCGATACCGGTGAGAATGACCAGTGCCTTGGGTGCGACCTTGCTGCCGAACAGCACATCGCGGGCGGAGAGCAGCCGACCCGGCGTGAACGGCTGGGCCACCGGCGTGCTCACGGCGGGGGAGCCCAGGCGCGCAGCGGAATTCGGGTCCCGCCACGGATCGGCGGGTGCGGCGGCCGCGGCCGCTTCGGCCTTGG
This sequence comes from Nocardia sp. SYP-A9097, assembly GCF_009649815.1. GTDB lineage: Bacteria > Actinomycetota > Actinomycetes > Mycobacteriales > Mycobacteriaceae > Nocardia. The sequence continues at coordinate 148,791 of NZ_WJIC01000016.1, read as the reverse complement.
CCTCGGGATCGCGCTGCAGCACCTCCTCGGATCCGGCGGGGCGGCCGAATGCCTCGGCGAGTACCGCGTCCGGCGGGCGGTTCTGTACCTGCGGGCCGTCCTGTGCGGCGGCCGCGGCAGCGGCGGCGGCCGTGCGCGGGGAGAACGATCCGTGCTGCCCACTCGGGCGGCGGAAGGCGCGCGCGGTGTGCGTGTCGACCTGCGGCCGATAAACCGGTCGCGGCCCCAGGACCGGTGCGTCCGACGGCCTCAGGTTCCCCCGATCGGCCGCCGAATCCGAAGCCTGCGCAGAATTCGGCAGGGTGTTCGCCGCGGGCCCCTCACCCGGAACCGGGCCCGTGTTCTTCGATTCGGTGGTCACCCGATGAACTCTACTTGCGCCACCAGGATGTCCACCGTTTGCTGTCGAACGAATCTTGGCGCAGCCCGACGAAGTTCGCTCCGCGAGCGAAGGTTCCGCGCTCGGTATTCAGCGTTTCCGCCACGGGAAGTTCCGAAAGCGGGATACGGCTGAGTGAATCGTGCAGGCGCATGGGCGCGGAAATCTGATCGGAGGACTGCCGTAGCGCAATGCGGGCCTGTTGCTGGGCGTCCACCTCCGCCGCGCATTCGATGCACACGGAAAGATGATGAGCGGCACGTAGATACGCGTTCATCCGCAATTCGCCGTCGACATACGCGGCAATGGCCTCACTGGCCAGATGCTCGGTCGGGGCGAAACGAGGCGGACGCGGCGTTCTGTCCTCGCCACTCATAAGCTGCACACCCTTCCGGACCACCTCGGCTGCATCGGGAATGCCGGTGCGCGGGCCCACTGCCCGCTCGCTCACCCGGCGTTCTCGGCGGCGGCGAAACGCCGCTCCACTCCATTATGCGCAAGGTGTTCTTTGAGTGCCTGACGTCCTCGGTGGATCCGGCTGCGCACGGTACCCAGCTTGACGCCGAGCGTCGCGCCGATCTCCTCGTACGACAGACCTTCGATATCGCAGAGCACCACCGCGGCACGGAACTCCGGCGCGAGTGAATCGAGCGCGGCCTGTAGTTCCGGGTCGAGGTTGGCGTCGTGATAGACCTGCTCGGGGCCGGGGCCCTCGGACGGCACTCGGTCGTAATCCTCGGGCAGTGCTTCCATACGAATCCGGTTGCGGCGGCGCACCATATCCAGGAACAGGTTCGTGGTGATGCGGTGCAACCAGCCCTCGAAGGTGCCCGGCTGATAGTTCTGCAGCGAGCGGAACACCCGGATGAAGGTTTCCTGGGTCAGATCCTCGGCGTCCTGCTGATCGCCGGTGAGACGGTAGGCCAGGCGGTACACGCGGTCGGCGTGTTCCCGGACCAGTTCGTCCCAGGTGGGCATCATGGTGCGGTCACCGGTGGCATCGAAGGCAGCGGTGCCGCTGAGGGCAGCCGCGTCGAGATCCTCGTCGAACACTGTGGTGCCGTCCAAGGTGATGTCCTGCACGGGCAGGATTGCGGGTTCGCGTGCCGCGTCGACCATGTGGATGGGATTACCTCCTACTCGGGACCTCAATCCCGGTTTTCGTGTACAACCGACCTGGTGGGTCGCGTTGTTCCCGATCGCCGGGGCCGAAGTCGCTGGCCTGACTTGGCAATACTCTTGCCGGTCCCGATGTGGCCGGCATATGTGCTGGCTGAGGGACACCTGAGAAAAATCGCCACACCGGCCGGTCACCGCCGGGCTTTCCCGGTCCCGCGCCATTAGCCTCATAGCCGTGAGCCAGACTCCCGCGGCATCGAACCTGCAGCGCAACCTCGCCTACGTGGAGGAATCCGTCGCCGAGGACGAGATACTCATCGGCGCGCGCGAACGCGCCGTCGAACTCGGCGCGGCCCCTGTACCCCCTTCGGTGGGGGCACTGCTGAGTATGTACAGCCAATTGCTCGGCGCCCGGGCGGTGGTCGAGGTCGGCACCGGGGCCGGGGTGAGCGGTCTCTGGCTGCTCGACGGCATGCGCGAGGACGGCACGCTCACCACCATCGACTCCGAACCCGAGCATCAGCGGGCCGCGCGCGAGGCGTTTCGGTCGGCCGAGATCGCGCCCGCGCGCACCCGGCTGATCAACGGCCGCGCGCTGGATGTATTGCCGCGCTTGGCCGATGGGGCCTACGACCTGGTGTTCATCGATGCCGCGCCGCTGGAGCATCCGCAGTATGTGGCGCAGGCGGTGCGATTACTACGCGAGGGTGGCGCGATTCTGCTGCACAACGCGCTGCTCGGCGGGCGGGTGCCCGATCCGGCGCAGCGTGATCCACAGACGCAGGCCGTGCGCGCGGCGACCCGGGCGATTGCCGAGGATCCGGCGCTGACGAGTGTGCTGATCCCGGTCGGTGACGGGCTGCTCTGCGCCTCGCGCGGGTAGAAAGCGCAGTGCCTCGCGGGTAGAAGGCACGGTGCCTCGCGAGGTCGAAAGTACTGTGCCTCGAAGGGCTGAAAGCGCGTCTGAGCTGCGTTGATTGTTCTCCCCGCGGGGAATTTCCGCATCGCAGTATGCGGTGTCGGAGAAGTCTTCCGCGCGTGTATTTTCCGCGCTCACGTGTATTTCGCAAGCTTTGCGATTTTTATACGGCGCGGGTCTTGCCTTCGGATTGAACGAGTGTTTAATCTATTGAACATGCGTTCAGCCTCTGAGGATCTGACCACCCGGGCCCGGATTCGCGATGCCGCGATCACCACCTTCGGGGAGCAGGGCTTCGGGGTGGGGGTGCGGGCCATTGCCGCCGCGGCGGGAGTGTCGCCCGGTCTGGTCAATCACCACTTCGGGTCCAAGGAAGGGCTGCGCGCAGCGTGCGATGAGCATGTCCGGGAGGTGGTGCGGGCCGCGAAAGTCGAATTCGCACAGCGTCCTTCACCCAATGGGCTGTTGGAACAGATGGCGGAGATCGAGGAATTCGCGCCGCATATGGCCTACCTGCTACGCAGCTTCCAATCCGGCGGGGATCTGCTGATCAGCTTCTTCGAGCACATGGTCGAGGACGTGGAAGGGTACCTGCGCGCCGGGATAGCCGCCGGAACCTACCGGGCCCCAAGGGATTTGAAGGCCACCGCCCGATATATCGCCACCACCAACGGTGGCGGCATGGTGATGTTCCTGCAGCTGTACGCGGCTCAGCACGAAGGCCGCATCGATTATCGAAAAGCCTTGCGCGAGTATGCCGATCACATGACGCTGCCCGCGCTCGAGATCTACACCAATGGACTGCTCACCGACTCCATGATGCTGGACACCCTCACACAGGAGACTCCATGAACGCTCCGGCCACCCCGGCCATCTCGGTCCGGGATCTGCACAAGAACTTCGGCCAGGTGCATGCCCTCGACGGACTCGACCTGGAGGTCGCCGAGGGGGAGGTGCACGGCTTTCTCGGACCCAATGGTTCGGGCAAGTCCACCACCATTCGGGTACTGCTCGGGATCCTGTCCCGCACCTCCGGCGAGGCCGTGGTGCTCGGGCGCGATCCGTGGACCGACGCGGTCGCCCTGCACCGCGATATCGCTTATGTCCCAGGCGATGTCACGCTGTGGCCGTCGCTGAGCGGTGGCGAGACCATCGATCTGCTGGCGCGTATGCGCGGCGGGCTGGATCAGCAGCGCCGCGCCGAGCTCATCGAACGGTTCGAGCTCGATCCGCGTAAGAAGGCGCGCACCTACTCCAAGGGCAATCGGCAGAAGGTGGCGCTGGTTTCGGCCTTCTCGTCCAATGCCCGGCTGTTCCTACTCGATGAGCCCACCTCGGGTCTGGATCCTTTGATGGAGCAGACATTTCGTGAATGTGTGCACGAGGCGTCGCAGCGCGGGTGCACGGTGCTGCTCTCCAGTCATATCCTCTCCGAGGTGGAGGCGCTGTGCCAGCGGGTCACCATTATTCGCGCGGGGCGCACGGTGGAGTCCGGGACGCTCGCGTCCATGCGGCATCTGAGCCGCACCTCCATCACCGCCGAAATGATCGGTGACCCAGGCGATCTCAGCCGGATTCCGGGTGTCGCCGATATCGGCTTCGAGGATCACACGCTGCACTGCCAGGTGGACAGTGAACACCTCGGCGAGCTCATCAGGGTGCTCGGCGATGCCGGGGTGCGCAGCCTGGTCAGTGCGCCGCCGACGCTGGAAGAGCTTTTCCTGCGCCATTATTCGCTCAATGGCGAAGACGCCGCCGCAGCCGGCCGGGACTCCGCCGAATTGCAGAAGGCCGCGAAATGACCACCATCACCGCGCCACGCGCCATCGAAAGGCCGTTGCGGTCAACCGAATTCACCGGCACCGGGCAGATGCTGCGACTGTATCTGCGGCGCGACCGGATAGTGCTGCCCCTGTGGATACTGCTGCTCTCGTTGCCGCTGGGCAGCGTCTATATCAACAGCATTGTCAGCGTGTACCCGAGCGAGGCCGATCGTGCGAGCTTCGCCGATTCGATTCTCTCCAGTCCGGCCCAGTTGGCCATGTACGGGCCGGTGTACAACACCAGTCTCGGGGCGGTGGGCATCTGGAAGGCGGGGATGTTCTACACCCTCGTCGCCATCGCCACGATTCTCACCCTCATCCGGCACACCCGCGCCGAGGAGGAAACGGGCCGTGGGGAATTGGTGGCCGCCACCCGGGTCGGGCGCTACGCGGGGCTCACCGCGGCGCTCATCGTCGGCTACGGCGGTGCGCTGGCCACCGGAGTGATCGGCTTCCTGAGCCTGTCCGGCAGCAAGCTCACCGGCGATGACGCCCGTGCCGGATCGCTGGCCTTCGGACTGGCCCTGGCCGGATCGGGCGCGGTCTTCGCGGCGGTGGCCGCGGTGTGCGCGCAATTGACCACCAGCGCGCGATCGGCGCGCGGTATGGCCTTCGCGGTGCTGGGCGGGACCTTCACCCTGCGCGCCATCGGCGATGCCCGTGCCGGAGCCGGACCCACCAGTCCGCTGGTCTGGTTGTCGCCGCAGGGTTGGTCTCTCCAGGTGCGGCCGTTCGCGGGTAATCACTTCGCGGTACTGCTGCTGCATGTGGCCGTGGTCGTCCTGCTCACGCTGCTCGCGTATTCGCTACTGCGGCACCGGGATCTGGGTGCGGGTCTGATCGCGGAGCGGCCCGGCGCGGCTGCCGCCGGACCGGCGCTGAGCGGTCCGTTCGGGCTCGCCTGGCGATTGCAGCGCGGCACCCTCATCGCCTGGACGGTGGGTCTCGGGTTGTACGGGTTGATCATCGGCAGTGTGGTGCACGGGATCGGCGACGAATTGGGCAGCAGTCAGTCCATCAAGGATCTGATCACCCGGATGGGTGGTTCTGCCTCGCTGGAGAATTCGATGATCACCTACGCGTTCACCATGATCGGTGTGGCGGCGGCCGCGTACTCGGTGTCGGCGGCGCTGCGGCTGTATTCGGAGGAGACCGCCGATCACGCCGAGGCTCTGCTCACCGGTGCGGTGTCGCGAACGCGCTGGGTCGCTTCGCATTTGGTGTTCGCGCTCGCGGGACCGGCACTGGCACTGCTGGTTTCGGGACTGCTCGGTGGAATCGTATACGGGCGCGCGGCCGGTGATATCGGCGGGAAGCTGCCGGGAGTGCTCGGTGCGGCGCTCGTCCAGCTGCCCGCGGTGTGGATTTTCACCGGAATCACGGTGGCGCTGTTCGGTCTGGCACCGCGCTGGACGTCGGTGGCGTGGGGTGTGCTGACCGCCGCCATCGCGGTCTTCCTGCTCGGCGCGATCTCCGGTGCCCCGCAATGGCTCCGCGATCTCGAACCGTTCGAGCATCTGCCCAAGGTGCCCGGTGCCGGGTTCGATGCCGTCCCGGTGCTGATCCTGCTGGTCATCGCCGCCGCGCTGATTGTGCTGGGGCTCATCGGATTCCGCCGGCGCGACCTGCGCTGAACCGTCTCCGGCGGCCGCGAACCGTTGCCCGCGGTTCGCGGCCGCCGTGTGATTTCGGTCAGGGGCAGTGCTGAGGCAGTCGCAGGGGTGGCTTCGGGTGCGCCGCGGGTGGTACCACGAGAGGAGACCGATTTAAGGAGGTGGGGGATGGGACTCGAGGGACTGGTTCTCGGTGTACATCTACCGGCCGGATGGCTGTGGCCCGCGCTGGTGATTTTCGGCCTGGTGGTCTGCACGGCCCTGCTGGTGCTACTGCTGGTCAGCGGCGCGCGATTCGACGATCAATCGCATACGGTGCCTTCGACGCCGGGGCCGTGCGAACCGTTCTGTGGCGCTCGTACCGTCGCGCCGGTGTACTCGAACTGAACGCTCCTGCGCCACAGGAAGATTACAACGGGGCCGCCGCGGATACTCCAGGGAAAAGTGCTATGAGCGAGGTTTTCCATGAGCCAGCGGACTCCGGCGGTGGTCGGTCTGTATCTGCGTGAGTCCGGACAGTGGCGGCGCATTGCCGAATTCCGGCTCACCGCCGACGGTCACGCCAGTTTCCGCGTGGTCGATCCGGTCGAGGGCCTGGTCGCGCGGGTCTGGTATCACCAGGGTGTCGACATTATCGGCGAGGAACGCACCGTCAGGCCGGAGGACAGCCCGGCATTCCTGCGGGCCCTGTTGCAGCCCTTCGGATTCCGTGACTACCGCTTCCGGGACGACACCCACTCCGGACGGCACTCCGCGAATATGCCGCCGCGCAACGGTCATGCCCCGGAGCGGCACGATATCGCCCCTGCCGCAACGGATTCCGACTGCGAGCGCCGCCCCGCCCGTCCCGCCGCCTGGCGCTCCCTCGACGCCGACATCATCCGCTTCTGAGCCCCCGTCATCCCGGCATGCTTTTGGCCGGGATCCACCGCCGCCCATCTACAAACTATTGGCCAGCAGTACGTACTCCGCCGTCGCCTTCTTCCGCACCTGGTCCTGGCTGTCGGCGGTCACCACGCCCACATAGCGTTTGTAAACCACATAGCACCGGTAGGACCCGCTGTGCTGCACGCATTTGGTGTCCGGCACCTTGTCCGGTGCGCTGATCGCGGTCTCGCCGAGGCTGCTGATCAACCCGGCCGTGAGATCGATCCCGCCGCGCGCGTCGCGGGTGCGGAACAGGTATCCGTCCTCGGTGAGCGCCATGGCATCCATCCCGGTATCGGTGACCAGTCGCTGGCGCAGCGCCTCGTCTCCGGCGGGATGGATGAGCATATTCGCGCCGTACACCGCGAAGTTGTCCGGATCGGGTGTGTGATTTTCCCTGTCGGGCACCAGGATTCGAGCCAGCAGCCGATCGGGGTCGACCGGTAGCGCATCGATCTTGTCGGCGGGTGTCGGGGTGAACGCGTCCACCGCCGGTACCTCGGCGTCGAGGGATTTCTTGGCCCAGGACAGCAGATCCGCCTGATCCGCCTTGGGTCGTGAGGCGAAGATGGAGATCACGAACTCCTTGCGCGCCATGACAACACCGATGCTTCCCACACCGGGTCGCCAGTGCGAGAAGGCATCCGGATAGTCCGCGAGGGTCAGTTTCTTGTTCTGGTCCAGCGCCACATTGAAGTCGGCGTCCTCCAACTCCTTCGCCGCCAGCTTGGCATTGTCCGAGGAGGGGAAGCGCAGCAGTCGGATGGTCACGGTGGTACCGGCCGGGTCCGGGGCGTTCGATCCGGCGGGATCGGGCAGATCGGAACCGCTGATGGCGAATCCGGCGATGAAGCCGCGATTCTGCAGTACCGGTTTGGCCGAGGAGGACAGGTGGCTGACGCTCACCACATCGGCGATCTCGGTCAGCACGATGCCACCGCGGCCGACCTTGAGACTCGGATCGACTTTCACCGTCGGGGTCACCGCATCGGCCATCCGCATGGCCTCCAGCATCGGGCCCTTACCGTTCGAATTGCGGTCGTAGGTGTACCGATTCACCGGATAGGTGCCCGCGTCCAGGGTGCGTACATCCATCTCCCCGGCGACGGCGGTCCCCTGCTGCGCGCATCCCGCCAGCGTGGCCGTCAGGGCCAGACAGGTGACCGTGGTGATGACCCTCGTTGCGCGGTTCATGCTCATCCCTCCCGCGCGGCCCGGCGGGGCGGCGCTCCACCCACCGATTTTCGGACCCGGAGAGACCGCTGTCCACCGTTATCCGCGCGTCGCGGACCGGCTCACACCCAGATGCCCTTACCGACCGTGACGACGCCGCCATTGCTGACCGCGAACCGGTCCCGATCGCGATCCAGATCCACCCCGATGATCTCGCCCGCGGAGACGACCACGTTCTTGTCCAGGATCGCGTGCCGCACCACCGCGCCCCGGCCGATCCGCGTGCCGGGCATGAGCACACTGCCTTCGACGGTCGCGCCGTCCTCCACCATCACATTGGAGAAGAGCACCGAATTGCGGACCGTGGCCGCGGACAGAATGCTGCCCGCGCCGATGATCGATTCCTGTGCGAGTCCGCCGTGACCGAATTTGGCGGGCGGCAGGTTTTCGGCCGCGCCGCGAATCGGCCAGTGCCGGTTGTAGAGATCGAAGACCGGGTCCACCGACACCAGATCCATATGCGCCTCGTAGAAGGCGTCGATGGTGCCCACATCGCGCCAGTAGCCGCGACTGCGGTCGGTCGCGCCGGGCACCTCGTTGCCGCCGAAGTCGTAGACGGCGGCCGCGCCCGCGCGCACCAGACTCGGAATGATGTCGCCGCCCATATCGTGGTCGGAGTCATTGTCGTCGGCGTCCGCGCGAATCGCGTCCACCAGCACCTTGGTGGAGAAGACGTAATTGCCCATCGAGGCGAAGGTGACATCCGGATCGTCCGGCGTGCCGGGCGGCTGCAGGGGCTTCTCCAGAAAGCCGGTGATACGCCCGGATTCGTCGGTATCGATACAGCCGAACGCGCTCGCGGTACTGCGCGGCACGCGAATGCCCGCCACGGTGACGCCCGCACCGGATTCGATATGCGCCTGCACCATCTGCTCGGGATCCATCCGATACACATGGTCCGCGCCGAAGACCACGATGTATTCGGGGTCCTCGTCGTAGATCAGATTCAGCGACTGCATGATTGCGTCCGCACTGCCGGTGTACCAGCGCGGGCCCAAACGCTGCTGTGCGGGCACCGGGGTGATGTACTCGCCGCCGAAACCCGAGAGCCGCCAGGTCTGCGAAATATGCCGGTCCAGCGAGTGCGATTTGTACTGGGTGAGGACGCAGATCCGCAGATATCCCGCGTTCACCAGATTCGACAGCACGAAATCGATGAGCCGGTAAGCGCCCCCGAACGGCACCGCCGGCTTGGCGCGATCCTTGGTGAGCGGAAAGAGTCGCTTGCCCTCGCCACCGGCGAGCACGATTCCGAGTACGTGCGGCTGGCTCCTCACACTCGCCAAACTACCGCTCTCGGGAGAACCCCGAATGAACTGTGCCTATCTGCGCCGCCTGCGGCGTCGCGGTTCGCGGCCCTTTCAGGCTCGCTTCCTCACTCCTCCACTCGGCCGCTCCAGGACCGAACCGGGCCGCGAACTGAGTGGGATGCTCTCCGACGGGCTCCGTGCGGGGCGGTGCGGGGCCGTGCGAAGTCCGGCGTCAGCACCGTGGGAGCGGCCGCAGGCTGTAGTTTGAGTCGGTGAGTTACGGCGTGGACAGCGGGCGCGGACTACGAGTCGCGATGATGACCCGCGAGTACCCGCCGGAGGTGTACGGCGGGGCGGGTGTGCATGTCACCGAACTGGTGCCGCGATTGCGGCGACTGTGCGATGTGACCGTGCACTGTATGGGTGTGCCGCGCCCGGATGCCGTGGTGCACCAGGCGGATCCGATGTTGTATGCCGCGAATTCGGCGTTGCAGATGATGTCCGCGCAATTGCGGATGGCCGATGCCTCCGGTGGCTCGGATGTGGTGCACTCGCATACCTGGTACACCGGCCTCGCCGGGCATCTCGCGGCCGAGCTGTACGGGATTCCGCATGTGCTGACCGCACATTCGCTGGAACCGCGACGGCCCTGGAAGGCCGAGCAACTCGGCGGCGGCTACCGGCTCTCCTCCTGGTCCGAGCTCAATGCCATGACCTACGCCGATGCCGTGATCGCGGTGAGCGCGGGTATGCGCGCCGATGTGCTCGCGGCGTATCCGGATATCGATCCCGCGAAAGTGCATGTGGTGCACAACGGAATCGACGCCGAGGTCTGGCATCCGGGTGGACCCGCGGCCGATGCCCGCGACATTCTCGGCGAACTGGGTGTGCGGCGGGATCGTCCGATGGCCGCGTTCGTGGGGCGCATCACCCGGCAGAAGGGCGTCTCACACCTGCTCGGCGCCGCCCGGCATCTGGACCCGGATATCCAGCTGGTGCTGGTGGCCGGGGCCGCCGACACGCCCGCCATGGAGGCCGAGGTGGCCGGTGCGGTGCGCGAACTACGCGATACCCGGGACGGCGTGTACTGGGTGCGGGAAATGCTGCCCACCGAACTGGTGCGGCAAGTATTAGCCGCCGCAACGGTTTTCGTCTGCCCCTCGGTGTACGAACCGCTCGGCATCGTGAATCTGGAGGCCATGGCCTGCGGTACCGCCGTGGTGGCCTCGGATGTCGGCGGTATTCCGGAGGTGGTCGCCGAGGGCGAGACCGGCCGGCTCGTGCACTACGACGAGCACGCCCCCGACGCCTTCGAACGCGCGCTGGCGCACACTGTCAGCCGGGTCGCCGCCGATCCTGTTGCCGCCGCCGATATGGGTGCGGCCGGCCGGGCGCGCGCCATCGCCGATTTCGACTGGAATCAGATCGCCGCGCAGACCGCGAAGATCTACGACGAGGTCCGCAAAATCTAGCGCGGGCGGTAGCTCGAAACAGTCACCGACGCGGTTACTTCGAATGGTTCGGGCAGTGCCGCGATCCGTTCGGCGCGCTGCTGTGCGGCATGGAAAGCCGAGGGGCCCATGGCCGACACATTCGCGATATCGATGTGTGTCAGCGACATTCGATACTCGGCCGGGGTGCGGTCGAGAAGTTCGAAGCGATCACCCAGCGAACCGGCCAGGCGATCTTCTTTTGCCGCATCGACACTCACCATGCCGAGCGGTTCGATCAACTCCGCCAAATGCCGCGGGGTGGGGGTGACGACAATGAAACGGCCATCGGCGGCGAGCACCCGCGCGACCTCTTCGGCATTGCGCGGCGCGAAAATCGACAGCACCGTATCCACCGCGGCATCGCGCAATGGCAGCCCGCGCCAGGCATCGGCGAGCACCGCACCCGCGCGGTCATGTGCGCGAGCGCTGCGCCGGGCAGCCGGTTTCGAGACGTCCAGCGCGATGCCACGGGCCCGTGACACCGCATCCAGAACGGCTGCCAGGTAGTAGCCGGTGCCCGCGCCGATCTCCAGGACGGCGTTCGCGGAGGCCGGGACCGCCCGTGTGATCGCGGTGGCGATCGGCCGGAAGTGATCCGCCTGCTGGAAGGCCGCGCGGGCGTCGAGCATGTCGGGGGTGTCGCCGGTCATCTTGGTGGAAGCGCCGGTGAGCAGGCTGACATAGCCCTGTTTGGCGATGTCGAAACTATGGCCGCGGGGGCAGCGCAGGCTGCGCTCGCGAGCGGTCAGGTCCTGTCCGCACTCCGGGCAGGACAGTAGATCGGCACAGGCGATCAAACGATCGGCCGGGCCGCGGGGGTGTCCGGTCTGAACCGATGCGCCGGTGAGCCGCGACTCCTCGCGTCCTCGACCCGGGGGTTCGGGCGTGCAGCTCCCGAGCGCCCCGAGAGGCGGATTACTCACCGGCACTGGCAAGTCTGGCAACTAGCTGGTGACACTCTTGAGTTCGTCACCCAGTGCCGCAGCTTCCTCCGGTGTGAGCTCGACGACCAAACGCCCGCCACCCTCGAGTGGAACCCGCATGACGATTCCACGCCCTTCCTTGGTTGCCTCGAGGGGACCGTCCCCGGTGCGGGGCTTCATGGCCGCCATCCTCTGCTCCCTCCAGATCTGCGCGGATTTCTGCGCACTTTCATGGAACTCCAGTTGTCACCAACCAGGCAGCCCGCCGACATGTGGCGGGCTACACCATGACCATTCTTCCCTATCGCGGATCGGGGCGGGTACCTGAGTTCCAAAAACCGACCGTTGTGGCGCTCAGGGAGTCCCGACATTCACCCAGCAATCGGCGATGTGATCGTCTACCATCCCGGTCGCCTGCATGAGTGCGTACGCAGTGGTGGGCCCGACGAACTTGAATCCGCGTCGCTTCAGTTCTTTTGCGAGAGCGGTGGATTCGGCAGTGACGGCGGGCACATCGGCCATCGCGCGTGGCCGCTTTCCATGCGTCGGGGCGAAGGACCAGAGCAGCTCGTCCAGGGGTTTGCCGAGATCCTGTGTGACCCGCGCATTGTGGATGCTGGCGTGGATTTTGGCGCTATTGCGAACTATGCCCGGATCGGCCATGAGGCGTTCCACGTCCGCGTCACCGAAACGCGCCACCCGCTCGATCACGAAGTCGTCGAAGGCCGCGCGGAAGGCCGGGCGTTTCCTGAGAATCGTGATCCACGACAGACCCGACTGGAATGCCTCCAGACACACCCGCTCGAACAGCGCGTCATCCCCGTGCACCGGGCGGCCCCACTCCCGATCGTGATAGTCCCGGTACAGCTGTGACCCGTCGGCCCAGCCGCAGCGGATCTTGCCGTCGCTCGGCTCGGTCATCGGGCACCCGGCTCGGCGGAGGCGTCGTCGGTGTGCCCCGGCAGCACCTCCGGCAATGGCGCGGCCACATCGGAGGTCGGCTCCGGTGCCACGCGGCGGGGTACGGGCGTCTCAGCGGGCAATGCCGCACCATTGGAGACGACGACCTCCAACCGCTGATCGCCGGAGACCGCGTGCGCCAGCTGCGATTCGAGTTCGTCGATTCGCGCCGCGAGCCGAGTCAGCGCCCAATCGACCTCACCGGCCTTGTAACCGCGCACCACCTGCTGGAAGCGCAGGGCCCGCACATCCGCACCGCTGATCCGCTCGGCCGGCAGCACGGTGGCCGTGGTTCCCTCCGGTAGCGGCCCGAGCTCCTCCGACCGTCCGAACAGCGCACTGACGACCAGGAACAGCAATGCGGCCACCAAGCCGACGATCAGCACATACAGAAGCAGCGTGAGCATGCTCCCGAGCTTAGGTGCCGACCCGGGCGCGGACACAGTTCGGCCCGGCGGAATTCAGTCGTTTAAATCGAACTGCGAGGACTGATTTCGGCCGGGCCGGGTCTGTTTGTTTACAGGTGGCGGGTGGTGTCGATGCTCAGGGACATGCCTGCCAGGCCGCGGCGGCGGACCGCCAGTTTGTCGGCGATCTCCAGGAGGGCTTTGCCGGAGGCGCTTTCGGGGGCGCTCAGGACGATGGGGGTGCCCTTGTCGCCGGATTCGCGGAGTTCCTGTTCGATCGGAATCTGGCCCAGCAGGGGCACATTCGCGCCGACCGCGCGGGTCAGGTTGTCCGCCACGGTTTGTCCGCCGCCGGAGCCGTACAGCTCCATGCGGGAACCGTCGGGCAGGTCCAGCCAGGACATGTTCTCCACCACGCCCACGATGCGCTGACGAGTTTGCAGCGCAATGGAACCCGCGCGCTCGGCGACCTCGGCGGCGGCCAGCTGCGGGGTGGTGACGACCAGGATCTCCGCGTTCGGGATCAACTGGGCCAGGGAGATGGCGACGTCACCGGTGCCGGGCGGCAGGTCCAGCAGCAGGATGTCCAGATCGCCCCAGAACACGTCGGCGAGGAACTGCTGCAGTGCGCGGTGCAGCATCGGCCCGCGCCACACCACGGGGGTGTTGCCCTGGGTGAACATGGAGATCGAGATGACCTTCACGTCATGGGCGACGGGCGGCATGATCATTCGCTCCACCTGGGTGGGGCGCTGTTCGGTGCCCAGCATGCGCGGTACCGAGTGACCGTAGATATCGGCGTCCAGCACGCCGACCGACAGGCCCTTGGCGGCCATGGCGGCCGCGAGATTCACGGTGACACTGGACTTTCCGACGCCACCCTTACCGGAGGCGACGGCGTACACGCGGGTGAGCGAACCGGGCTGGGCGAAGGGGATGACCGGTTCGGCATTGTCGCCGCGCAGCTTCTTGCGGAGCTCGGTGCGCTGCTCGTCGTTCATCACATCGAGGGTCACATTGATCGCACCCACGCCGGGTACGTCATTGACGGCCTTGGTGACCCGCTCGGTGATCGCGCCCTTCATCGGGCACGCCGAGGTGGTCAGGTAGACCACGATCTCGACCCTGCCGTCCGCGCCGACCTCGACACTCTTCACCATGCCCAATTCGGTGATCGGTTTCCGGATCTCCGGGTCGTTCACCTTCGCGAGCGCGCCCCGCACATCCGATTCCGTTACCACTGGCATAAGGAAAGAATAGGAGTTCGTGCGCGTGTCCTCAGATGCGGGGCAGCTGCGAGGCTCCGGGGGCGACGCCGGTCCCGTACGCCGTCTCCCAGGCCATCACGTTGGCGACGTAGGCCATGGAGTTGTTGTAGCGCAGGATGGCGCGGGTCTGCTGGGCCGGATCGCGCATATCGAGATTGCCCGAGCACAGGTATTTACCGGCGGTGAGGGCGGCGTCGAAGAGGTTCTGCGGGTCCGCGATGCCGTCGCCGTTACCGTCGGCCCCGTAGTGCCGCCAGGTCTGCGGGAGGAACTGCATGGGGCCGATGGCGCGGTCGTAACCGGCGAGGCCGTCGAGTTCACCGCCGTCGGTGTCGTGCACGACATTGTTGCCCCACAGGCTGCCGTCCAGGACGGGGCCGTAGACCGGGTTGATCGGATTGCCGTCCGCGTCGGCTTTACCGCCGAAGGCGTGCGTGGATTCGACGCGGCCGATACCGGCGAGCAGCGACCACGGCATGGCGCAGGCCGGATTCTCCAGGGCCAGAATGCGTTCCGCGTTCTGATAGGCGTTCTCGGCGATACCCGGCATGCCGATCGGACCGGCGGGCAGGGCGGCGGGCACCCGGCCTTCGGGTAGCGCGACCGTCTTCACAATCGGAGGACCAACGGGGACAACCTGTTTGGCCTCGCGGAGTATGGGTTCCGGGGCGGCGACCGGCGCGGCGGCCACCTCGGGTCTGGGTAGGGCTTCGTCGGCCTCGGGCGAAAACTGGTGCTGCAGAGCGGAAGTGAGGCCGCCGATGAGATTGCCGTCGGACGCACCGGTGACGGTGGCGAGGCCCGCGGGTACGAGACTGGTGAGGGCTATGACCGATCCGCGTCGAATCGTCGGAACCGGGGGCTTACGGTGACGTCCCACTTGGTGCTGACCCTCCATTGCCGGCGGTTCTTTGCGAAACCGTTTGACGCAGTGAGGGCCACGCTACATCATTCGAGACCGTTCCGTTACTGCTTCGTAATCAATCTTGATGATTCGATTATGGAAAGAGGGTCAACGGGCAAGCCTTGGACTCCCGGCAAAACGGACGAAAGGTGCGTCGGCAGACAACTGTAACCCCTTGGGCCTCGGGCTCGAGGGGTAACGGCTGCAAAGGATTACGGGACGGCGGGGGCTGCCGGGGCGGGCAGCGGGATGGTGATGCCGAAGGGGAGGGTGATGCCGGGGGCCGGGGTGGTCGGGTCGACCGATTCCGGGGCCGGGTCGACGGGGGCCGCGGGTGCGGGCTCGTCGGTTCTGGCGGGCTGGGCGGGTTCGGGATTCGGCTGCCGGCCCTGGGGCTGGGCGGCCGGATCCTGTTGCTGCGGTTGGGTACAGGTGGTGGTCTGCTCGATCGGCTTGCCGTCGGGGCCGAGCTGTTCGACCTTGTTCTGGTTGGCCTTGTCCTGTTCGCCGGTCTGCAGGCCGTCCTCGGGCTTGGCGTCCGGGTTCACCTCGGTGGCCGGAAGTTTCACGGTCTCACAGGGATTCACGGGCACGACGGGTGCGGGGCAGAAGATGCCGCAGGGAATGGGTGGCAGGCCGGGGATGGTGATCATCACCTGGGTCTGGGTCGCCTGGGTGGTCGAGGGCGGCGCGTCGGTGGTGGTGGTCGTGGCCGGAATATTGACCGACGCCACCGTCATATCCGGTCCGGCGGTGAGGGTGCCGGGCGGGATCATGTCCGCGGTGATGTTCACCGGCGCGGGCATGCCGCCGGTCTTGTACGCGTTCGACCAGCTGAGCACATTGGCCGCGTACGACATGGAGTTGTTGTAGCGCAACACCGCTCGCAGTTGCTGGGCCGGATCGCGTAGATCCAGGCCGCCCGAGCACAGGTACTTGCCCGCGGCGAGCGCGGCGTCGAAGACATTGTTCGGATCGGCGACGCCGTCCCCATTGCCGTCCGAGGCGTAGTTGGCCCAGGTGCCGGGCAGGAACTGCATGGGCCCGACGGCGCGCACGTAGGCGCCGTTGGCGGCCTTGATGACCTCGTTGCCGGGGAGCGTCCCATCCAGTGCCGGACCGTAGATGGGCGAGGTGGTGGTGCCGGCGGCGTCGGTGCGCCCGCCGCTCGCGTGTAGTGATTCGATGCGCCCGATGCCGGCGAGCAGATTCCACGGCAGCCCGCAGCCGGGCGTCGAGGATTCCAGTGCCAGTTCGGCATTGCGGTAGGCGGCCAGTACCAATTCGGGAATGCCGAGTGCGCCGGTGCCGCCGGGCAGTGCGATGTTCTGGAGCTGCACATTGCCGCCGAGCGCGCCGTCGGCGGGCGGGGTCATGGCGCTGAGTTTGCGTGGGGCCTCGGGTGCGGCGGGCACCAGGCCGACGGTCTGATCCGAGGCGGTCGTGACGGATGTGCCGCCCCCGGTATCGGATGCCGCGGCGGCCAGCAGTGCTTCGGGCGCGGCCTGCGGCGCCTCGGTATGCACCGTGGTGTTGGTGGCCGATCCGGCGGTGACCAGGCCCGCGATCAGCAGGGCAGACGCTGTCACCGGTGCAGATATTCTCTTCGCCACCACACAATCCCCTCAGTCGTGCGGCCGGTTCCCGCTGACTACGGCCGCTGGAAGCGGGTGTCTGGGTCGGTCGCTCGGAGCAACGTGATCCAGGTTACCCATCCGTAAGCTTGTTGTGTACAGCTTGTGCGGTTAGTCGCCATCCTTCTGTGGCGAAATTGCGACCTCCGCCCTCTTGCGATCGGTATTCTTCTTGGTTTTCCGTTCCTTGAGGATCTCGCCGTCGGTGGCCAGTTTCTCCAACCTGACCAGCGCATCCTTGACATCATCCAGCTCGCGGCGCAGATAGTCACGGGTTGCCACCTCGCCGACGGCGAGTCGCAGTGCGGCGAGTTCGCGCGCCAGGAATTCGGTGTCGGCCTTTGTCTGGGCTGCCCGGGACCGATCCTCCTCGAGTGCTACGCGGTCGCGGTTGTCCTGCCGGTTCTGTGCCAGCAGGATGAGCGGCGCCGCGTAGGCGGCCTGGGTGGAGAAGGCCAGGTTCAACAGGATGAACGGATAGGGATCCCACTGCAGCCGCAGCGCGAACACATTGAGCAGAATCCAGACGATCACGAGGGCCGTCTGGATCACCAGATAACGGCCGGTGCCCAGGAAGCGTGCGACCTTCTCACTGCTGCGCGCGAGTGCCTCTGCGTCCCAGTCGAATCCGCGGAAACGAGTCTCCAGGGGCGATTCCAGGCGCTGGCGCGCGCTGGGCTTATCGGTGCGGTCGGTCATGCGCGGCCTCCGGTGCCGTCGATCAGCGGAATGCCGTGCACGTCGTGGTTGTCCTCATCCTGTTCGCGCCAATCCTCGGGCAGCAGGTGGTCGAGCACATCGTCGACCGTCACCGCTCCCAATAGATGATTCTCCGCGTCCACGACCGGTCCGCACACCAGGTTGTAGGTGGCGAAGTAGCGGGTCACGACGGTGAGCGGGGCCTCCGGGCGCAATTGCACCAGATCGGCGTCGACAATGCCGCCGACCATGTTCGCCGGAGGTTCGCGCAGCAGTTGCTGGAAGTGCACGCAGCCGAGATAACGACCGGTCGGTGTGGAGGTCGGCGGGCGCACCACGAACGCCATGGTGGCCAGCGCCGGGGTCAGCTCGGGATCGCGAATGCGGGCGAGGGCCTCGGCGACCGTGGTGGCCGGCGTGAGCACCACCGGCTTGGAGGTCATCAGACCACCGGCGGTGTATGGGGCATGCTCGAGCAGTCGCCGGACCGGTTCGGAATCCTCCGGATCCATAAGCGCCAGTAGTGATTCCGCCTCACCCTCGGGCAATTCGCCGAGCAGATCGGCGGCGTCGTCGGGGTCCATCGCCTCGAGCAGATCCGCGGCCCGCTCCACACCGAGCTGTTCCAGCAGCTCCACCTGATCGGCCTCGGGCAACTCCTGCACCACATCGGCGAGTCGCTCGTCGTCGAATGCGGCGGCCACCTCGATACGCCGTTTGCGCGGCAATTCACGCAGCAGATGCGCCACATCGGCGGGCCGCATGCCCTCGAACTGCGTGAGCAACTGGGTGACATCCTGGCCGGGCAGGTTCAATTCGGTCTGGGTCAGCCCGCGCACCTGTCCCCAATCCACCACGTGCACCGCGCCGCGCCGCCCGAATCCGACACCCAGGCGGCGGCGTTCGCGCACCGCGACCCGCGAGACCACGTAATCGCGGGTGCGGGACTGCTCGATACCGAGATCGACCACCACCACATCGGTATCCGCCAGTTGCGGCAGTTCCGGATCGTTGACCCGTACCGTGGAGTCGAGAATCTGCGCCACGGCCAGCATCTCGCTGGCCCGCTGTTCGAATCGCCGCACACTGATGGTGCCGGTGGTCAGGGTCACCGCACCCGGATCGATTGCCTGCACCCGCAGCATCGGCACGAAAATCCGTTTGCGCGTGGGCAGTTCGACGAGGATGCCGAGTACGCGCGGCTGCCGCTGGTCATAGCGGATGGAGATCACCAGGTCGCGGACGCGGCCGATAGACTCCCCGTCCGGTCCCAATACCACCAAGCCCGCGAGCCGGGCGGCGAATACTCTCGTCGCTGCCATAGCTGCCAAGGTTAGTGGGTCCGGGCTGCCCGAAATGTCGCGCCACGGGCGCGGACGTAGAAGGAGTGACTGATGACATCGCGCCGTACCGTGCTGGCCGTCCCCGGCAGCAACCCCCGCATGATCGAGAAGGCCAAGGGGCTGGCCGCCGATGAGGTGTTCCTCGACCTCGAGGACGCGGTCGCGCCCGCCGCCAAGGCGCAGGCGCGCGCCAATATCGTGGCCGCGCTGAACTCCGACGGCTGGGGCGAGCAGATTCGCGTTGTGCGAGTCAATGATTGGACCACCGAGCACACCTACGCCGATGTCATCGCGGTGGTCGACGGCGCGGGTGACCGGATCGACGCGCTACTGCTGCCCAAGGTCACCGATGCCGGGCAGGTACAGGCACTGGACCTGCTGCTGACCCAGTTGGAGAAGTCCAATGGCCTGCCGGTCGGGCGCATCGGTATCGAACCGCAGATCGAGAACGCGATCGGGCTGCGCAATATCGACGCCATCGCCACCGCGAGCCCGCGGGTGCAGACCCTGGTCTTCGGTCCGGCCGACTTCATGGCCTCGATCAATATGCGCACCCTGGTGGTCGGTGAGCAGCCCGAGGGCTATGAACCCGGTGACGCTTATCACCACATCTATATGACGATCCTGCTCGCGGCGCGGGCGCACGGCCTGCAGGCCATCGACGGCCCGTATCTGGCGGTGCGCGATATCGACGGCTTCCGGCGCAACGCATCCCGTACTGCCGCACTGGGTTTCGACGGTAAGTGGGTTCTGCATCCGGATCAGATCGCGGCCGGTAACGAGATCTTCAGCCCACGTCAGGCCGATTACGACCGCGCCGAGGAAATTCTGGACGCGTACGCTTTTCATACGTCGGTCGCGGGCGGAGCTCGCGGGGCGGTCATGCTCGGCGACGAGATGATCGACGAGGCCAGCGCCAAGATGGCGCAGGTGATCGCTGATAAAGGACGAGCGGCGAAAATGACGCGTACCACGCTTTCTCTATGAACGGCGCTGCGTGCCCCCCGCAGATGACGAGAAATAGCATGATGGAGCTATGACGAATCCCTTGGGGAACTCGAGCCGGAACCGGCCGGGCCTACCGACGCCACCGTCGGGGTGGCCGGTCGGGTCCTACCCGACCTACGCCGAGGCACAACGCGCCGTCGACTACCTGGCCGACAATTCCTTCCCGGTGGAGAACGTGACCATCGTCGGTGTCGACCTCATGCAGGTCGAACGCGTGCTCTACCGCCTGACCTGGGGCAAGGTAATCGGCGGGGGTGTGGTTTCGGGCGCCTGGCTGGGCCTGTTCATCGGCCTGCTGCTGAGCCTGTTCTCCTCCAGCGGCGCGATTCTGGTCGGCCTGATCGGCGGCATCGTCTTCGGCGTCATCTCCACCTCCATCCCGTATGCCGCCGCGCGCGGGCAGCGGGATTTCGCCTCCACCATGCAGTTGGTGGCGGGACGCTATGACGTGCTGTGCGATCCGAAGGCGGCCGAACAGGCGCGCGACATGCTCGCCCGGCTGGCCATCTGACCCATGGACCTGATCGATACGGTCCGGGCCGGGTTGCTCGGACATTTCGGAGTGGAGTCCGCCGACGCGGCGTCGGTGACCTTCCTCGGGCTGGAGCCCATCGAGATCCTGCGCGTACCGGATACCGATCTGGTGCACTATGTGACGCTCGGCGGTTCCCGGCATCCCATGACGGATCCGACTGCGGCACTGGCGGATCCGGTGCGCGGGCCGCGCGCGGAGCTGGTGCTCACCCTGCGCGGTGGGGTCGGCGCGGGCGCCGGGCTGACGCGGGCGCTGGCCGTGCTGGTGGCCTCGCCCTCGGTGGAAGGCATTGTGCTGCAAGCCGATGCGCTGCTGGATCTGGGAGAACCGTTGTGGCTCAACGCGCCTTTCACGGCCGTGCTGCTCGGCGACAGTGATATCGCCGCGGTGGAATTGCCGGAACCCGCTGAGCCCGTGCGGTTTCTGACGGCTACCCCGATTACCGCCACCGAGGCGGCCTGGGTGCGAATTCGTGGGGCACAGGCCCTGCGTGACGCCTGGACCGAGGCGAAAATCGATGTGCGCGACGCGGATCGCGCCGCCGCTTCTTTGTAGCGCCCACGACTTTTGTAGTGCCCACTCCTTGCCCCTTCGAGACTTCGAAGGGGCAAGGGAATCCAAGAGTTCGGTTACAGCCAGTTGTTGCGGTGGAAGTTCACATAGAGCAGGCCGCAGAGCAGGACCATGATGCCGAAGACCAGCGGATAGCCGAAGGTCCAGTGTAATTCGGGCATGTGGTCGAAGTTCATGCCGTAGACGCCCGCGATCATGGTCGGCACCGCCGCCATCGCCGCGTAGGCGGAGATCTTTCGCATATCGGTGTTCTGCTGCACGCTCACCTTGGCGAGCGCGGCATTGATGAGGGCGCTGAGGGATTCGTTGAAGTCGATGATCTGCTCGGTGACGGCGGTGTGATGATCGGTGACATCGCGCATGTAGCGCCGAATCTCTTCGGGCAGTGGCAGTTTGGGGTCGTGGGTGAGTAGCTGCAGGGGCAGTGCGAGTGGTTTCACCGCTCGGCGCAGCTCCACGACTTCCCGCTTCAGCTGGTAGATGGCCTCGATGACGATATTGGTGGCCGGGGTGAACACCGCCTCCTCCATGGCGTCCACATCCTCCTCGATGGCGGCGGTGACCTCCACGTAGACATCCACCACATGATCGGTGACCGCGTGCAGCACCGCGCTGGGGCCGAGTGCCAGCTGTTTCGGATCCGCCTCCAATTCCTTACGGAGAGTGCGTAGTTCACCGTGGTCGCCGTGGCGCACGGTGATGACGAAGTCGGGTCCGAGGAACACCATGATCTCGCCGGTGACCACGATCTCGCTGACCGAGTTCAGTTCGTGCGCGTGGTACTGCACGGTGCGCAGCACCAGGAACAGAATGTCGTCGTAGCGTTCGAGTTTCGGCCGCTGCCGGCCGTGTACCGCGTCCTCGACGGCCAATTGGTGCAGGCCGAAGGATTTGGCGACCTTGTTCATCAGGTCGGTGCTCGGTTCGAGCAGTCCTAGCCAGACGAAGCCTTCGCCGCGCTGACGTACCTCGGCCAGTGCCTCGTCGTAAGTGCAGTGCGCCAGCTGCCGTTTGCCGTCCACGTAGACCGCGCAGTCGACGATCTCATTCGCGCCCGGCCGCGGGGCCGGCTGCGGCTTGTCATCGGCGCGTCCGGGCCAGTGGAAGGACGGCAATTGCGGAATCGAGGACACCTGCCGGAGTCTAGTTCGCGCCCATTGCCGGTCCGGTGATCCGCGCGACGGGACCGGCTGCCCGGGACTCGCGCGGCGGCGCGGGCAAGATGGACCCTGTGCGCATCGATCTCCACACTCATTCCACCGCCTCCGACGGCACCGATACTCCGGCCGAGCTGATCCGCAATGCCGCGGCCGCCGGTCTGGACGTGGTCGCCCTGACCGACCACGACACCACCGCGGGCTGGGCGGAGGCGGTCGAGGCGCTCCCGCCGGGCCTCACGCTGGTGCGGGGTATGGAGATGTCGTGTGTGGGCGACGGCGAGGACGGCTGGCCGGTGCCGGTGCACCTGCTGGCCTACCTGTTCGATCCGGCCGATGACGCCTTCGCGCAGGAGCGTGAGCGGCTGCGCGGTGAGCGCACCGTCCGGCTGCGGGCCATTGCCGAACATATGGCGGCGGACGGACTGCCGGTGGATCCGGACGCGGTCATGGCATCGGCGGGTCCGTCGGCGGGGCGGCCACACCTGGCGCGGGCGCTGGTCGAGGCGGGCGTGGTGCCGACGGTCGACGCGGCTTTCCTGGATCTGCTGGCCCCGCACGGCCGCTACTACGTGGAGAAGGCCGATACGCCGTTGCAGCGCGCGGTGGAGATGGTGCAGGCGGCGGGTGGGGTGAGCGTGGTGGCGCATGCGCGGGCCCGCAAACGCGGCCGGTTGCTGGCCCTGGATCACATTCGTGAACTGGCCGAGCTGGGGTTGAGCGGGCTGGAATTGGATCATCCCGATCACAGCGCCGCCGACCGTGCGGTGCTGGCGGGGCTCGCGTCCGAGCTGGGTCTGCTCACGACGGGTTCGTCGGACTACCACGGTCGCAACAAGACCATCCAGTTGGGCGAATTCACCACCGACCCAACACAATTCGAGGTACTTGTGGGCAAATCGAGTGGGGTCCCGGTGATTACGGCATGAAGGTGATCCGGGGCCTGAGCGGGATTGTCGCGGGCGGCACGGTCGTTCTGGTGGCGACTGTGGTCGGCGCGGCGATCACGGGTGCCCAGCGTGGTTTTCCGGGCCCCGGGGCATCCGATGTGGCTTGGCATGTCGGCGCGGCATTGCTGGTTTCGGCCGCGCAGATATTTGCTGACAGGCGTCAAGGAATTGCGTCTTTTTTCGGATGCGCGGTAGTTTTTCTGATTGCCGGATCGCTGCTGTGGGCGCAGTGGTGGAATTGATATACGCATAACGGTTGCGAGTCGTTGAACGGTCCGCGAACATTTGTCGTTATGACCGAATTCGAGACCGATGTGCTCGTGCTGGGAGGCGGTCCGGCCGGTGCCTGGGCCGCGCTCGCCGCGGCGGCGGCAGGTGCTCGAGTTCTGCTGGTGGACAAGGCCCGCTGCGGGTCCAGCGGTCCCACCGCACGCGGTGGGGCGACGCTCTGGAACATTCCGCCCGGGCGGTTACGCGATGAAGCGGTCTCCGACGGCTTCGCGCACGGCGGCGGGCTCGGCGATCCGGAGTGGATGTACCGGGTGCTCGAGGAGACGCACCGGCGTGTCGCACAACTCGTCCACGGTGGACTGCGGGCACACGGTGGGCACGGCGGACCGGCCACCCGAATCCACCTGGACGGGCCGAAATATCTGGGCCGGCTGCGCCGCAGCATGGTCGTCGCCGGAGTCCGAATCCTGGACCACCATCCGGCATTACAGCTGATCACCGATACCGACGGCATGGTCTCCGGGGCGGCGGGGGTGGCGTTGCACGGGGAGTCTCGCGGCTGGGCCGCACGCGCCAAATCGGTGGTCATCGCCACCGGCGGGTGTGCCTTCCTGTCCGGCGGCGCGGGTACCGATGTGGATACCGGCGACGGCCTGCTCATGGGTGCGGAGGCCGGGGCCGAACTCTCCGGTATGGAGTTCTCCAACGCGTATTCGCTACTGCCGACCGGTGTTCCGGGCCATATGCCGGTGTCGGGTCCGGCCTCGGTGTCGGGCCAGCGCCCACCTGGCGCGTTCCCCGCCGATCAGGTCCGGCACTTCGCCACGCTGTACGACGAATCCCGTTCGGTGCTGTGCGACGAGGGAATCGGTTCGCGGGCGCGGGCTTTCGCGGCCATCGCCGACGGTCGCCGCGTCTACGCCGCCCTCGACGATCTCGCCGGCCCGGACGCGGAGCTGGTGCGACTCGACGAACGAGTGCAGTTGCGGGCGGTGCTGGAGGGGACCGTGCGCGGGACCGGTGGCCTGCGGCTGGCCGGACCGGATTGCGCCACAACGGTTCCCGGGCTGTACGGCGCGGGCGATGTCACCACGCGCGAGCCCGTGACCGGCGCGGTCTCCGGATTCGGTGGCCAGCACGGGGCCTGGGCGATGTCGTCCGGGGTGTGGGCGGGACAGGCGGCGGCGCGATTCGCGGGGACCCGGAAGAAGCTCGGCAGGACACGCCCGGTGCCGGGGGTCGGGCTCGGCGATCGGGCGCGGATCGATCCGCGCGCGGTGGTCGGTCTGGTGCAGGAGCACACCCTGCCGCTGCGGCGCAGCTACTGGCGCAGTGACGGGAGTCTGCGCGACAGCATCGGCGAACTGGACGGTATGTGGCCCGGCGTCGAATTCGACCTCGGCGGAAAGGGTGCCGAGCGACTACACGCCCGGCAGGCCGCCGCGCTGCTGGCGGTGGCGCGCTGGACCAAATACAGCGCCCTGGCCCGCACCGAAACCCGCGGTATGCACCGCCGCACCGATCACCCCGGCGTGGCGAGCGATTGGCGCGTCCGGCTGCTCACGGGCGGTCTGGACAGCGTCTGGGTGCGCCCCGAGCGCACCGCCGCGCCGCGTTCCATGCGCGGGCCTGTCGAGAGCGCCGCGCCCGAAGCCTCATGAGTTTCGGTTGGGTGTCGATCTCACCGGATTCCTGCCAATCGGGCGCGACAGCTCACGCCGGCGGGCGCGACCGTGTTGTGACAGTTCTCCGTAGTCGCGGCCGGACGTGCGAGTTTCCCTTAACCTGCGGGTGATTCGGCTCACCTAGGCTTCGTTGATGGTGAACGCGCGCGATGGGCCGGGGGCGATTTGGCGCGTCGTCGACGCTACTGGCAGAATGTGACAACCCCCGGCCGCAGCCGACCGCCCGGCCCGGGGAGACTCGGTGATTACGGTCCGCGACGTGCGGGTCGAGTTCGATCACCCCGGCGCAATCGCCCGGACCACCCGTCCGGTTCCAGCTCGACGATCTGTGCAGCGTTGTGTTGTCTCTTCCGAGACACGCTTCCCGCGATCGGTAATACTTTGTGCGCGTTGCCACAATGTGGTGGCAAGGTCTTCGAAGTGGCCCGCGGTGATGGCCGACGCGCCTGAAAACGAGTATCGAAACCCCCTTATCTATTACCGAACGGTAACCGTCAAACGGTTGAGTCCGCACCGAGATGGAGTGAAATCGTGTCACCCGTGACTGAAGCAGTGAATGCCACCACGGCAAGCCCCGCGACCAATGCTGCGAACCTCTCCGACATCACCACGGAAGAGATTTTCGCGGGCCACCTGGGCGGCAAGCTCTCGGTCGCACTCACCGCCCCGCTGGACACCCAGCGCGATCTGTCCATCGCCTACACCCCGGGCGTGGCGCAGGTCTGCCGCGGCATCCACGCCGACGAGTCGCTCGCCAAGACCTACACCTGGGCCGAGCGCCTGGTCGTGGTCGTCTCGGACGGCACCGCGGTGCTGGGCCTGGGCGATATCGGCCCGCGCGCCTCGCTGCCGGTGATGGAGGGCAAGGCGGCGCTGTTCAAGAAGTTCGCCGGCCTGGATTCCATTCCGATCGTGTTGGACACCAAGGATGTCGACGCGATCGTCGAGACCGTGATCCGGCTGCGCCCGAGCTTCGGTGCGGTCAATCTGGAGGACATCTCCGCGCCGCGCTGCTTCGAGATCGAGAAGCGGCTCGTCGAGGCCCTGGACTGCCCGGTCATGCACGACGACCAGCACGGCACCGCGATCGTGGTGCTGGCCGCCCTCAAGGGTGCGGCCGCGGTGCAGGGTCGCGAGATCGCGGACCTCAAGGTCGTGGTGTCGGGTGCGGGCGCCGCGGGCGTGGCGTGCACGAACATTCTGCTGGCCGCCGGTGTCGCCGATGCGATCGTGCTCGACTCCAAGGGCATTGTCAGCCGCGACCGTGGCGACCTGAACGATGTGAAGGCCGAACTGGCGCAGCGCACCAACCCGCGCAATGTCACCGGTGGCCCGGCCGCGGCGCTCGCCGGTGCCGATGTGTTCCTGGGGCTGTCCGCGGGCACCATTGCCGAGGAGCTCATCGCCTCCATGGCGCCGGAGTCCATTGTGTTCGCCATGTCGAACCCGGATCCGGAGATCCACCCGGAGGTGGCCGCCAAGTACGCCGCCATCGTGGCGACCGGCCGGTCGGACTTCCCGAACCAGATCAACAATGTGCTCGCCTTCCCGGGCGTCTTCAAGGGCGCACTGGATGTGGGCGCACGCCGCATTACCGAGGGCATGAAGGTGGCCGCCGCCAACGCCATCTTTGCGGTGGTCGCGGATGAGCTGGCCGTGGACAAGATCATCCCCAGCCCGCTGGACCCGCGCGTTGCCCCGGCCGTGGCCGAGGCCGTCGGTGCCGCCGCCCGCGCCGAGGGCGTCGCGTAACTCGAGGCTTCGAAGAATAGTTCGGCCCCCGCACCGATTCCGGTGCGGGGGCCGAATTGTATTGTGGCCCAGGTCAGATCGCGGCCGTCGCGGGCGTGGGCTCGAGCTGATCGGCCGGATGTTCGGTCCAGCCGGGCGGGCCGAAAACGTAGCCGAGCCGGCCCCGCCAGGTGTCCGCGCCGCGCACATCACGAACCAGGTTCAGCAATTCCGCGTAGTTGGCCTTGATCGGGTTGTCGGTGCCGATGTTCTTGGTCAGGCCGTACCGGATCGGCTCGGACTTCGCCGCGAAGCTACCGAACATGCGATCCCAAATGATCAGGATGCCACCGTAATTCGTATCCAGATACGGTTGATTCGAACCGTGATGGATGCGGTGATGCGCCGGGGTATTGAAGAGGAATTCGATGGGCTGCCACAGGGTTTCGACCCGCTGGGTGTGAATCGGGAACTGGTAGAGCAGCCCGATGGTCTGCAGCAGGAAGATCATCCACACCGGCAGTCCGACGAGCGCCGCCGGAATCCAGCACATACCGCGCAGCTGCGCCGCGATCGGATGCGCCCACGGCAGCCGAATGGCGGTGGAGAGATTGAAGAACCGGCTGGAGTGATGCACGCTGTGCGAGGTCCACAGCAGCCGGACGCGGTGATCGGCGCGATGCGCCCAGTAGTAGCAGAAATCGGTGACCACCAGGCCGAGCACCCATACCCACCAGTGCTCCGGCGAGAGGTGCAGCGGGGTGAGATGCGCGACCAGCACCACCGTGGAGAACGGGATGATCTGCGCCACAAACGGTTTCACGAACCGTCCGATGGCGTAGGTGGCGATATTCGAGGCGCTGTCCCGCCCGGTCATGGCATCGGCGGGCCGATCCGGGTCGCGGCGATTCGCGATCCACTCGACCAGCATGAGTAGCGCGAACGCCGGCACGGCGTAGATGAACAGGTCTGGGCTCATACGGGCTCCTGGACAGAATTATCTGCGCGGTCGGGATACCTCGACGGTAGTGAGCCGAGCGCGCCGAAACGTCGCGCCGACGGGGGATTTCGCGTCCCCCACACGGGGGATGGGCGGGTGCGCGGGTACCGTCGCGCACAATGCCGGCGGTACTAGATCGGCGGCGAACCGACCAGCCCGGTGGACCGGTCGCGCCCGTGGCGGCCTGCCCTGCGCCGCGGTCTCCGAGGACGAAAGGCGGTGCCGTGCGATGGAGGTGAGTAGATCGCTGGCTCGCCAATCGTTGCTGGTGGCGGTCGTGGCGGCGGCGGTGGACAGCCTGCAATTGGTGCTCTGCGGTGCGTTCGGCGCGGCGCCGGTGGCGGCCGCTTTGCTCGCGACCGGGTTCATTGCCGCGGATCTGGCGCTGGCGGCGACACCGAGTACGCGGTCCGTGTTGGCGACCGCCGTCGCCCAGGTGGTGGTGAAGCTCGCCGCGATGGTGTTCGTGCACCACTACGGCACCACGACACGCATATCGGATATCGGATTCCTGGTCGCGGGGTACCGGGCCGGTGCGTGGCTCACCGGTGCCACGTCGGTGGCGACCGTGCTGCTGCTGGTGGCCGGGTCGACGGTGACGAATCTCCTTGCGGCGGCGTCTGTTTCGCGGGATTGGCGGGTACTGCTGGTGAATGCGGCGACCGGGTTGGTGCCTTGGCTGGTGGGTCGGTACACCACCGCGCGCGGGGCCTATATCGCCGAACTCGAACAGCGGGAACGACTTCGGCAGCAGGAGCAGCGGGCGGCATTGGATCGGGCGCTCTCCGACGAGCGGGCCGCGATCGCCCGAGATCTGCACGATGTGATCTCACATCATGTGAGCGCCATCGGAATTCACGCCGGGGTGGCGCGAATGGCGCTGTCCCGCACCGATGCCGAGGCGGCGACCCGCTCGCTGACCGCGGTGGAGTCCAGTAGCCGATCCGCCATGGTGGATCTGCGACGGCAATTGGATCTGTTGCACGGGCGCGATGACGAAGGTCAGCGGCAGCCCGGGCTCGCCGATATCGATGATCTGGTGGAGCGCGTGCGCGCCGCGGGACTCGATGTGCGCGTGGAGATTTCGGGTCGGCCGCCGGTGCTGCCGGAATCCTTGGACGTCATGCTGCACCGGGTGGTGCAGGAGATTCTGACCAATGCGCTGCGGCACGGGAGTGCGCCCGCGCGACTGGAGATCGGCTACCGGCCGACCCGGGTGGAGATTCGCGAAACCAATCCGATCGGCGCCCTCCCGCCGCTCGGCGGGGGAGTGCGGCGCGGGTTGGAGGGTATCCGGCGGCGGGTGGAGCTCTTCGGCGGCACCGCGCACTCCGGGCCGGACCGCACCGGAAGCCGTTGGGACATAGTGGTTTCGGTACCGATTGGAGCGGCATGAGTATTCGGGTGCTGATCGCCGACGATCACACCATGTTCCGGTCCGGGCTGCGCGCGGTGGTGGATGGGCAGCCGGATCTGGAGTGCGTGGCCGAGGTCGGGGACGGGCGCTCCGCGATCGAGGCGGCGGCGCGGCTGCGCCCGGAAGTGGCGATCCTGGACGTGCGCATGCCCAAATTGGATGGGCTGGCGGCCACGGAAGCCATTGTGGCAGCGGGCGGTACGCGGGTGCTGGTGCTCACCACCTACGACAGTGAGGCGAATCTGTCCCGCGCGCTGGCGGCCGGGGCCAGCGGGTTCCTGTTGAAAAGTCTCCCGCCGGAGGATCTGGTGGCGGCCATCCGGGTGGCGGTGCGCGGCGACGCAGTCATCGATCCGTCCATGACTCGAAGGCTCGCAGTGCGTTTCGCGCAGGAGTTGGCTCCGCCCGCCGAACCCCCGGAGCTTGCACAGCTCACCGCGCGGGAACGGGAAGTCCTGCTGCTGGTCGCCGATGCGCGCAGCAATTACGAGATAGCCGCCGAACTCGGCGTGGGGGAGGAGACGGTGAAAACCCACGTCTCCCGCATTCTCGCGAAACTCGGTGTGCGCGACCGCATTCACGCGGTCGTCTACGCCTACCGCAACGGCCTGGTCAGGGCCTGAGCTGGCAACGGCGGGCATCGATCGTGAAGATCGGTGCCCGCCGGTCGTTTCCGCCGGCGCCGCGCCGCGAGGGCAGTCGCGTCATATCCACCGAACAGGGCGAGGGATTGTTCGGTGGAACGGCGCGTACGGGGTCTACTTGTGGCAGTTGGCGCGGTAGTCGCGCACGGCCTGGCGGGCGTCCTTCAGGGCCTGGGCGTCCTGGGGGTGCGTGGACTTGTACGACTGCCACTCGGCCTTGCGCTGATCCTTGGGCAGCGTCTTGATCTTGGCGACCTCGGCCGCCGCGTCCGGGTGGCCCGAAAGGTACGCCTGCACTTTGGATTTGGCGTCGGCCCGGGCCGCGCTTATTGCCGCCGGGCTGCAATCGGGGCCGTCGGCGGAGGCGACGCCGGGCACCGCCAGTGCGATGGCGGCGAAACCGGCCGCACCGGCGAGAACGGCGGCAATGCTGCGCTTCATACTCACTCCTTCAAGACGAGGATTCTGTCCCCACCGAATCTGCCCTCGCCGGCTGAAGATCCCCTGAATCCGGCGACCTTCTTCAGCCGATCTTCAGCTGTGCGGCAGGCTGAGAACGAAGCGTGCGCCCGGTTGATCGGGTGGTGGTGCAACGCAGGTCAGGTCGCCGCCGTGGGCACGGGCGAGGCCGCGCGCAATGGGCAGACCCAGTCCGGAACCATCGGCTCGGTGGTCACGGGCGGCATCGAGCCGGACGAGACGATCGAAGACGCGTTCGCGATCCTCGGGGGCGATACCGGGGCCGGTATCGGCGACCGACAGTTCGACGGTGCCGCCGAGATCCCGGATATCGACCGTGACGGTCCCGGTGTTCAGACTTGCCTGGCAGGCATTGTTCAGCAGATTGGCCAGGATCTGCGTAATACGCTCGGGGTCGGCCGTAACGGTCACGGAGCCGCCGGTGAGGTGGAAGTCCATGTGGGGGTGGAGCATTCGCATGCGGTCGAGTTGGGCGGTGGCGAGGTCGCGCAGTTCCACGGGTGTGGGGCGCAGTTGCAGCCCGGCGTCGATGCGGGCCAGATCGAGCAGGTCGTCGATGAGCCGGCCCGCCCGGTGCGCCTCGCGGACCAGGAGCAGATGCATGCGCTGACGATCCTCCGGATCGGCATCGGCTGGCTGCTGGATGACGGCCTCGGCGAGGGCGCGAATACCCGCTACGGGGGTGCGGAGTTCGTGGGCGGCATCGCCGACGAAGGTCCGAATGCGTTGTTCGGAGGCGCGAGCGCGAGCCTCGGCGGCGGTCGTGTCGTGCAGCGCGCCCTCGAGGGTGTCCAGCATTTCGTCGAATGCGGCTGCGGTGCGCCCCAATTCGGTATCGGTGCGCGACGGGTTCAGTCGGCGGCCGAGCTGGCCACGGGCGATATCGCGGGCCAGCCGGGTCATGGCGTCCAGGGGTGCGAGCGCGCGTGGGACACCGAACCAGAGTCCGGCGGCAATGACCGCGATGGCACCGGCGGTGGCGATGCTGAGCAGGAAGCCGAGGCGTTCCTGCACGCGGGACAGCAGCGGGGCATCGATCTGCAGGGTGAGGCGGGCGTCGTTCAACTGACCGCCGCCGGTGAGCCGCGCACTACGAGACTTCACCGTACTGTCGTCGGCGTTCTTGCGGGTGAGACTGCCGAAACTGCGCCCGTCGGGTAGCACCAGCCGCGCCCGCACCGATTTGGTGTCCACCCGTGCGATCAATTCGTCGGGTGAAACCCCTTCCTGGGTAAGTGTTTTCGCGAGTTGTACACGATCGGTGAGCATCGCGTTCTCACTGCGATTCACCACCACTGCGAACAGCACGTGCACCGTGAACGCGACCACGATCAGCACCACTCCGGAGACGATTGTGGTGGTGAGGGTGACCCGTCTGCGCAGCGATACGGTCTTCACCGATCGCCCACCCGCAGGGTGTAGCCGAGCCCGCGCACGGTGTGCAGCAGCCGTTCCCCGTGCTCCTCGAGTTTGCGCCGCACCGCGCTCACATTCACCTCGACGAGATTCGGGTCGTAATTGTCGTAACCCCAGACGGCGGTGAGGATTTGGGTTTTGGTGACCACCCGATCCCGATTCCCGGCCAGATAGCTGAGCAGTTTGAATTCGGTGGCGGTGAGCGCCACCTCGGCGTCCCCGCGCCGCACACTCCCGGACTCCACATCGATCACCAGGTCCGCCACGGTGATTCGCGTCCGTGCCCGTCCCATGCGCCGCAGTAGCGCGTCCACCCGCGCCACCACCTCGGCGAGATCGAATGGTTTCACCACATAGTCGTCCGACCCCGCGCGTAATCCGCGCACCCGGTCCTCGACCCCGTCCCGTGCGGTCAGCATCAGCACCCCGGACGCCGATCGCGCCCGCACCGCCTCCAGCAGCGCGAATCCGTCCCGCCCTGGCAGCATCACATCCAGTACGACCACATCGGGCCGGAATTGCGCCAGATCCTGTTCCAGCCGTGCCCCATCCGCCCGCCCGAGCACCTTGTGCCCGGCAGCGCTCAATCCCGCCGCGACGGCGGCGCGGATGGCTTCGGCATCCTCGACCACGAGTATTCGTCCCGCTTGCACCCGGTCATTCTGCGGCCGATCCCTGAGAATCGGCTGACGATCGGGTGCCGCGGAATCGAAACGAGCGCTAGTGCGGCACGGAGACCGCGGCGACGAATTCGGCGAGTTGCTTATCGCTGACGTTCTTGGCCAGATCGGATTCGCAGATCATGCCGATGAGGCGTTTGCCGCCCTTGATATCGATGACGGGCAGCCGCTTGATCTGGTTCCGCTCCATCATGTCCAGCACCGCCGCGAGATCGGTGTCGGCGTCGACCCAGCGCGGTGTGCCCTGGGCGAGGTCGCCGCAGCGAACGCGGGAGGGGTCGCGGCCTTCGGCAATACAGCGGACGACGATGTCACGGTCCGTGAGCATGCCGATCAAGCGGTCGTTATTACAGATCGGGAGTGCGCCGACATCCATATTGCGCATCATTTGCGCGGCGCGATCGAGGGTTTCGTCCGCTGGAATGCACTCCGCCGTGCGGTGCATGATGTCGCGGGCTTTCATGGCTTTCATGCAGACCTCCTGATTAGTGGATGGTGCTTCGGGCCACCTGACATCGTGTCCCAGATCACAGTGAAGGTCAATGCGCGATCGGTCAGCCGATCGGTTACACGGTCTGCGCGACGGTCACGGGAGTGCGGCGCAGCCGGCCCGCGCCGGGCGCCGACAGCCACACCGCGAAGGCCAGGACGGTGTCCAGGGCGAGGGCGAGCGCGGCCACCAGAATCGCTCCGACCAGCACGCGATCGTATTTGTAGAGGCCGATGCCGTCGAAGATGTACCGGCCCAGCCCGCCCAGATTCACATAGGCGGCAATGGTGGCGGTCGCCACCACCTGCAGGGTCGCCGCGCGCAGCCCGGTGAGCAGCACCGGCAGCGCATTGGGCAGTTCGACCCGGAACAGCACCTGGCGTTCCTTCATCCCCATGGCGCGCGAGGCGTCCACGACGCTCGCATCGACATTCGCGATACCGGCGTACGCGCCCGCCAGCAGCGGCGGAATCCCGACCGTGACGAGCGCGAGAATCGGCGGGAACAGGCCCAGCCCCATGAGCAGCACCACGAAGGTGAGCACGCCCAGGGTCGGCAGGGCGCGCATGGCGTTGGCGAACCCGACTATCGCCGCCGCACCGCGATGGGTGTGCCCGACCAGCAGTCCGATGGGCAGCGCGATCGCGGCGGAGAGCCCGATGGCGAGCAGGCTGTACCAAAGGTGTTGGGCGATACGGGTTTCGATACCGGTCGGCCCGCCCCAGTTCGCGCCGTCGGTGAGATAGTGCCAGGCATCGAGGAAAAGGTTCATGCCGCAACACCTTTCGCCCGGCGGCGGGTGCCACCGGTCCGCAGCCACGGGGTGGCGAGTCGCCCGAGTACGTACAGCAGGCGGTCCATGACGAGCGCGAGCACCAGTACCACGATGATGCCCGCCACGATCTCGTCCGGATAGTCGCGCTGATAGCCCTGGGTGAAGAGTTTGCCGAGCCCGCCCACGCCGATCAGCGCGCCGACGGTCACCGTGGAGATATTGGTGACGGCCACCACGCGCAGGTTGGCGACGAAAACCGGTAGGGCGAGCGGGAAGTCGACGGTGAGGGTGCGCCGCAGCCGGGTGTAGCCGATGGCGTCGGCGGCGTCGAGAATCTCGGCGGGCACCGAATCCAGGGCGGCGGGCACGGCGGTCACCAGCAGTGCCACCGAGTAGATGGTCAGTGTGATAACCACATTCAGCGGATCGATGACGGCGATGCCGAGCAGCGGCGGAATAATGACGAACAGGGCCAGCGAGGGAATCGTGTAGGCGATACCCGCGGCCGTGGTGGTGATCCGGCGCAGCCAGCGCGCCCGGTGTGCGATGGCCCCGGCGGGTATGGCGATGACCAGGCCGATGAGCAGCGGTAGCAGTGCCAGGTACAGGTGGGTGCGGGCGTATCCGGCGATCTCCGTGAAATTGTCCAGGAGATACCTCAATTGGCCTTCTCCTCGATGAAGAAGGCGCGATTGCGTTCGGCGTCCTCGGCGGCCCGCTGGCGGGAGAGCTGTTCCAGCACATCCGCGGCCAGGATCGCACCGCGCACCGCACCCGAATCCTGCACCGCCACACCGATTTCCGAGGGCGATGAGATGGCGGCGTCCAGGGCCTGGCGCAGATCGCCGTCCGGCGGGTACAGCGATCCGCCCGCCGCCATATTGTTCGCGAGCGGTTGTCCGGCGCGCACGCCCTCCACACCGGTGGTGTCGATCCAGCCGAGCGGTCGCCGGTCGGGGTCTATGACGAGTCGCCATTCGCCCTTGCCCAGGCGCACCCCGGTGACCTCCTCGGGGGTGATGGTGGCGAGTTCGTGCAGTGGCACCTCGGCGGCGCTGCGGAAGGACAGTTCCCGGTAACCGCGATCGCGGCCGACGAAGCCGGCCACGAAATCCGTTGCGGGCTGGGAGAGTACGTGCCGCGGTTCGTCGTACTGCTGCAGTTTGCCGCCCGCGCCGAAGACCGCGACACGGTCACCGAGTTTGATGGCCTCGTCGATATCGTGCGTGACGAAGACGATGGTCTTGTGTAGTTCGGCCTGTAGTCGCCGCATCTCGGCCTGCAGTTCGGTGCGCACCACCGGGTCGACGGCGCTGAACGGTTCGTCCATGAGCAGGACGGGCGGATCGGCGGCCAGGGCGCGGGCCACGCCGACCCGCTGCTGCTGGCCGCCCGAGAGTTGCGCCGGATACCGCTGCGCCAGTGCGCGATCCAGGCCGACCCGGTCCAAGACCTCGAAGGCGGCCAGTCGGGCCGCGCGGCGGGACTCCCCGCGCAGCACCGGGACGGTGGCCACATTGTCCAGCACGGTGCGGTGCGGCAGCAGTCCGGCATTCTGGATGACATACCCGATGCCGAGCCGCAGCTGCACCGGGTTCAGCTTCGAAATATCCTGTCCGGCGATGGTTATGGTGCCGGTGGTGGGGGTGATCATCCGGTTGATCATGCGCATGGCGGTGGTCTTGCCGCCGCCGGACGGCCCGACGAACACGGTGAACGATCCGGATTCGATACGCAGGTTGAAATCATGGACGGCGACCGTGCCGCCCGGATAGGTCTTGCTGACTCCGCTGAATTCGATGTCGGACACCGTGTTTCCCCCCTCCTAGCCGATCGGCTTGTCGAGTCCCTGCGCCTGCACCCACGCCTTGGCGGCGGCGGCCGGTTCGGTCTTGGCGCTGCCGGAGACGGCGGTATTGAGCGAGATCAGTTCGGCGGTCGTGAGTTTCGCCGACACGGCATTGAGGACGGCGACCAGCTTGTCGCTCTTCTTGGCGGTATTGAACAGCGGCACCACATTTTGTGCGGCGAAGTTGTGCAGTGGATCGGCCAGGGCCACCAGGTTATCGGCGGCGATGGCGGGTGAGGTGGTGAAGATATCGGCGGCGGTCACCTGGCCGTCGGTGAGCGCGCGCACGGTGGCCGGGCCGCCACCGTCGGCGATGGGCACGAACTTGGCGGCCGCGATATCGAGGTTGTAGACCTTCTTCAGGCCGGGCAGACCGCCTGGGCGCTCGGCGAATTCGGCCGGTGCGGCAAAGCTGACCTCGGACGAATGCGCGGCCAGATCGGCGATGGTCTTCAGATTCCATTTGTCGGCGGTGGCCTTGGTGACCACGACGGCGTCGGAATCCTCACCGGGAGCGGGGGTACCGATACCGAGCTGATCGCCGAGCGTCTTGGTGAGCGCGGCATTCACTTCGGCGGGCGAGCTGGCGGTGGCCGATTTGTCCAGATACTGCAGCAGGTTGCCGGTGTAGTCCGGAATCAGGCTGATGGCGCACTGTCGCAGCGCGGGCACGTATGCCTCGCGGCTGCCGATATTCAGCTTGGTGGTGATCTGGAATCCATTGGCGCGCAGTGCTTCCGCGTACACGTCGGCGACGGTCTCGGATTCCGGGAAGTTGGCCGAGCCGACGGTGAGGCTGTCGGTGCCGCCACCGCAGTCGCTCTTACCGCCTAGTGGATTGGAGGAGTCGCTGCCGCAGGCGGAGGCGGCCATGGCCGCTGCCAGCGCCACCGCGGCGGCGAGGATGCGTAGTACGGTGCGGGCGGTGCGCCTGCCGTCGGCGCGCGTGGTGATGAGCGAATGCACTGTCGTCCTTCCGAGCGGGGGCATGCGGGTTTCCCGGCGCGTGGTGGCTTCGGGACAACCGACTTGATTGTCCATACTGCCCGGTTTGCCCCGAGAACGTTGCCTACATCGGGTTGGTTTTGCGGGTGCGCCGCGATGCGAATACGCGCGGTGCGTACCAGCCGGTCGTGCGATTCGCTGGTGAGACACGCTCTGGGCCACCCGATCCCGATTATGGGGCGTTCGCGCGGCAGACTGTTGCGAATGTTCGGCAGCCCATATTCCCGCGCCCCCCGGCGAGCCTCGCTGTCCGCCGCTCTCGCGGTGACGCTCGCACTGTGCGTGGTCGCGTGCGGTAGCGACTCCGCCCCGACCCTGACCATCGGCGCGGGTGATTCGGCGCAGTCGGGTCTGCTCGCGGAAATCTACGCGGGCGCGCTGGCCCGCTCCGGCGCGCACATCGTGGTGCATCGCGGATTGGGTACGCGCGAAGGCCAACTCGCCGCCCTGGATGCCGGCACGGTGCTCGCGTTCGGCGAAGTCACCGGCGATCTGCTCACCGCCCTCGACTCCACTTCGGCGGCAAGCAAACCCGATGATGTCGTCAAGGCCCTCAACAGCGCGCTGCCCGAGGGCTTGATCGTCGGCGATCCGGCGGACGGCACCGATCTGCGCCCCACGGTCGTGGCCGCCGCCACCCGCAGCACCGAATTCCCGTCCTCCCTGAAGGATCTGGCCCCCCGCTGCCCCGATCTCGCGATCGGCGTTGCGACCGGCCCTGCCCTCGACCCCATGCGCGCCCCCTTGAACCCGCTGCGCGATGTGATCCTCCCCTTCCAAACCGTCTACGGCTGCGCCATCACCTTCGCGACCGCCTTTCCGACGGCGGAGGCGGCCCGAAAAGCCTTGTCCACCGGAGCAATCCAACTCGCGGTGCTGTCCGGTCCGCCGTCCTACCTCCCCGACGGTGGAGCCGGCCTGATCGCCCTCTCGGACCCCTCCTACGCCTTCCGCTCCGCCATGGTCGTCCCCGTCATCCGCAAAGCCGCCCTCACCGATCAGCAACTCCGCAAACTCAATTACGTGGCGGGTGAACTCAGCACCACCGATCTCGCCGATATGCTCCGCCGGCTCCGCGACAACCACGCCGACCCCGCCGACCTGGCCCGCACCTGGCTCGACGTCCACTCGCTCTGAAGCCGATGCTTTGCATCTTCGGAAAGCCCGCTTACCGTGGAGGATTCGGGGACGATTCCAATTAGGCGGGTTTGGATTCGATGGTCGATTTGGATACTTGGCCGTGGCCGGAGAACACGCTGCTGGCGCGGTTGAGCCCGCGGTCGCGGCGGGAGTTGCTCGGGCTCGGGCATGAGCGGGAATGCAAACCGGGGACGCTGCTGATGCGGCAGGGGGATCCGGGAAATACCGTATTCGTGCTGCGTTCGCGCGATACCCGGGTTTCGGCGTGCGTGAAGATCACCGCGGCCGCGGGCACCCTGTTCGCGATTCGGGTGAGCGGGGATGTGATCGGCGAATTGGGTGCGCTGACACCCAATTCGGTGCGTTCGGCCACCGCGACCGTGTGCACGGCCACGATCGCGCACTGCATTCCCGGGAATATGTTCCTGACGTTTCTCAACGAGCATCCGGACGGCTGGCAGACCCTGTGCCGCACCATCGCCGATCGGCTCGCCTGGTCCGATCAGCGGCGGCTGGATTTCGGTGGCGGCCCGGTGCGGCGCTGCCTGGCCCGGCTGCTGATGGAGTTCGGCGAATCCTATGGCCGCCCGGTCGAATACGGGCTGGAGATCACCGTGCGGCTGTCCTACGAGGAGCTCGGGAATCTGATCGGCGCGGGAGAGGACGCGGTCGGGCTGGCCATGAAGAAATTACAGGAGGCGGACCTGGTCTGCCTGCGCAATAGACACATCGTGGTGCGTGATCTGGAAGGTTTGCGAAAGTATTCCGGCCTGGTTTGAGAATTCGCTGAAATCTTCGCCGGGGCCGGATTTTTCAGGCGCGGGCACCGTCGCGCCGGTGGCACGCTCGTGGTCTCGATTCATGGACTCACGGGAGGACACCGATGTCGACATCCGAGCAGGAATACGGATGGACCGCGGCCGAGCAGCTCTACCTGACCCTGACCCGCGTGCACAGTCCGCTCGCCGCCGCGCTCATGACCGCGGCGGTTACCGGGTACCGGCCCGAAATCACCTGCCGCGCAATCGAAGAGCCGGCCCTCGCGCCGGTGCTCGACTTCGCGGTCAGTCGCGCAGGGCGTCGGCGAGGGTGGAGTTGAGCGCGAGGGCGGGCAGGGAGTCGACGAGCAGGTCGATAAGGGCTTCGCGGGGGATGGGGGCTTCGCGCAGCCAGGTGAGGGTGGTCTCCTCCACGAAGGCGATCCAGCCCCGCACGGCGAGGGTGAGCCGGGGCATACCCGAATCCGTCACTGGGATGGGGGATTCGGCGAGAATGCGCTGCACCTGGGCGAGGCGGTGGGCGTTCACCATGGCGACGAGTTCGGGGCTGGCGCTGACGGGGCCGCGCAGCAGCGCCATATAGGAGGTGCGGTTCTCGTCCACGTAATCGACGTAGCGCTGGATGGAGTCGCGCAGCATATCCGGTAGTGGCAGTGCGGGATTGGGGGTGGTGCGGGCCAATAGTTCGGCATTGGCGTACGCGATGATCGCGAGATGGAAGTCCTGCAGGGTGGGGAAGTAGTGGAAGAGCAGGCCGTGCGAGATGCCCGCCTGCTCGGCGATATCGCTGACCGAAACGTCCTCCAGTGGACGTTCGCGCAGCATGCGGGCGCCTAAGGTGATCAGCTGCTGACGGCGTTCGTCGGGGCTGAGCCGGGTGCGCTTGGCTCCGGCGTCCGGCTTGCTCACGCTGGCTCCTTCGGTCACGGCACAATCCTACTGAACGTGAGTCAATACTATTGACTCGTACTCAATAAGACCCTACGCTCGGGTATATGAGTCGCAAGGTTACAGACAAAGCTGTCGACGCCCGGCCAGCCCGGCACTCCCGCATCATCATCGTCGGCAGCGGATTCTCCGGCCTCGGGCTGGCGATCCGGCTGAGCCAGCAGGGCCGCCAGGATTATCTCGTGCTCGAGCGCGGCAATGATGTCGGCGGCACCTGGCGCGACAACACCTATCCCGGCGCGGCCTGCGATGTGCCCTCGCAGCTGTACTCGTACTCCTTCGCGCTGAACCCGGACTGGTCGCGCTCGTTCTCCAAACAGCCGGAGATCCAGCGCTACATCCAATCCGTCGCCGCCGAATACGACGTGCGCGACAAGCACATCTTCGACTGCGATATGACCGGCGCGCAGTGGAACGGCGAGACCGCCCGCTGGGAGATCCAGACCAGCCAGGGCGAGTTCACTGCCGATATCCTGGTCTCCGCCGTCGGCGCGCTATGTGAGCCGAACCTGCCGGATATCAAGGGCATCAACAACTTCCGGGGCGAGATCTTCCACTCCGCGCGCTGGAACCACGACTCCGATCTGACCGGTAAGCGCGTCGCCGTCATCGGCACCGGGGCCTCCGCCATTCAGATCGTGCCGAGCATCGCCAAGCAGGTCGCGCACCTGGACGTGTACCAGCGCACCGCCCCGTGGCTGCTGCCGCGCGCGGACCGGCCCTACCTGCTGCCGGAAAAACTTGCCTTCAAACACATTCCGGGCCTGCAGGCGCTCTCCCGCGCCGCCATCTACGCCGCGCGTGAGACCCAGGTGGTCGGCCTGGCCAAATTCCCGCCCGCCATGAAGCTCCTGGAGACCGTGGCGCGCGCCAAGCTGCGCATCGAGGTCAAGGATCCGGAACTGCGCGCCAAGGTCACCCCGAACTTCCGCATCGGCTGCAAGCGCATGCTCATCTCGAACGAGTACTACCCGGCGCTGGGCCGCGACAATGTCGACCTGGTCACCGAAGGTATCCAGGAGATTCGCGGCAACTCCGTCGTCACCAAGGACGGTGTCGAGCGCGAAGTGGACGCGATCATTGTCGCGACCGGCTTCCATGTCACCGATTCGCCCGCGTACGACACCATTTCGGGTCGTGACGGCCGCACCCTCTCCGAGGTCTTCGACGCCATCGGCCAGCAGGGCTACAAGGGTTCGGCCATCAACAACTACCCGAATATGTTCTTCATGCTCGGCCCGAATGTCGGCCTGGGCCACACCTCGATGGTGTACATGATCGAATCGCAGATCAATTACATCGCCGACGCGGTGGCCACCATCGACCTCCTCCGCCTGCGCACCATCGAGGTACGCAAGGATGTACAGGACGAGTACAACGTCGAATTGCAGCAGAAGCTGACCGGTGCGGTCTGGAATACCGGCGGCTGCGCCTCCTGGTACCTCGACAAGCATGGCAACAACACCACGCTCTGGCCGGACTTCACCTTCCGGTTCCGCAGTCTGCTCGAGAAGTTCGATGTATCCGCCTACGAGACTTCAACTTCCGCCCGGTCGGCCGCGTAATTCCCGGCAGGGCCCGACCAATCGAAAGTGGTAACCGTGAGCAACGATGCTTACTTCAGGGACAAGGTCTGCGTAATCACCGGCGCCGGCTCGGGCATCGGCCGCGCGCTGGCGCTGAATCTGGCCCGGCGCGGCGCGAAGCTCGCGCTGTCCGATATCGACACCGACGGGCTCGCCGAGACGGTGCGGCTGTGCGAGAAGTACGGCGTGCAGATCAAATCCGATCGGCTGAATGTGGCTGAACGGGAAGCGGTTCTGCGCTACGCCGACGAGGTCAAGAAGTATTTCGGCAAGGTCAACCAGATCTACAACAATGCCGGAATCGCGCACCACGGCGATGTACTGGACACCGCGTTCAAGGACATCGACCGGATCATGGATGTCGACTTCTACGGAGTCGTCAACGGCACCAAGGCTTTCCTGCCGTACCTGATCGAATCCGGCGCGGGCCATGTCGTGAATATCTCCAGCCTCTTCGGCCTCATCGCCGTCCCCGGCCAGAGCGCCTACAACGCAGCCAAATTCGCGGTGCGCGGCTTCACCGAGGCACTGCGCCAGGAAATGATCATGAGCGGTAAGCCCGTCGAGGTCACCTGCGTGCACCCCGGTGGCATCCAGACCGCCGTGGCCCGCAATGCCACCGTCTCCGAGGGCTTGAACCAGCAGAACCTGGCCAGCCTCTTCGACTCCAAGCTCGCCATGCACACCCCGGAGATGGCCGCCCAGACCATTACCGAAGGCGTGGCGCGCGGTCACGGCCGAGTGCTGATCGGATGGGAGGCCAAACTCCTGGACCTGTTCGTGCGCAGCACCGGTTCGTACTATCAGCGCATTGCCGCGACCGTGCAGAAGCGCTTCCTGCCCTGAGGAAATTGGTTATGCCACAGCTGAATCTGCCGTTGCCCTTCGCGCGCGCGGTGCTCCATCCGATATTCCGGGTCATGCTCAACAAGCGTCTGCCCTTCACGGTGCAGCGCGCGCTGATGGATCTGGGCGCACCCGCGCAGGGCGCGCCACGCGGTACGCACGCCGAGCGGATCCGCCTCGGTGGGCGTCCGGCCGAGCGGGTCACCGCCGGCCCGGCGACCGACACCGCCACAGTGCTCTACCTGCACGGTGGCGGTTATACGGTCGGCTCACCCGCCACCCATCGTCCTATCGCCGGATTCCTGGCGCGTGAAACCGGTTGTCCGGTACAGGTTCTCGACTACCGCCTGGCTCCCGAGCATTCGTTCCCGGCTGCCCTGGACGATGCCGAGGCGGCGTTCCTGGAGCTCATCGCCTTCGGCTATCAGCCCGAACGCATTGCGGTGGCCGGTGATTCGGCCGGTGGCGGGCTCGCGCTCGCGCTCGCCATCCGGTTGCGGGACAAGCACGGCTTGGCTCCGGCGGCGCTGGGTCTCATCGCGCCGTGGGGCGATCCCAATGAGATTCCGGAGCGCACCCGCGATCTGGTCATCAACAAGCCGTGGTCGCGGGCCTGCGCGGCCGCCTATCTCGGCGGCGGTGACGGTCTCGATGTCGGTTACGCGCCGCTGCTCGCCGCTATGCACGGACTGCCGCCCACGTATGTGCAGGCCGACAAGGGTGAACTGCTCCACGACCAGTGCACGCGATTGGTCGCCAAGCTCCGCGCGGCGGGCGTCGAAACCCGGTTCACCGAGACCGACGGCCTCTGGCACGTGTCCCAATTGCAGGCGGCCCTGGTTGCTCCGGCCGCCGCGATCACCCGCGAACTCGGTGAGTTCCTGCGGCAGGCTCTTCGACCTGCGCAAACCCGATCCATAGGATAGGGGTAGAACCGATTGTGGAGCCCGTTCGAACAGGCGATTGGAACCTGTTCGGACGGGCTGCCGGGTGTGACATGTAAGCGTGGCGTAAATTACCCGCGAGTAAACCCACTGTGGAAGGGCAGCGATGCGAGAGTTCGAAGTCCCGGCTACCTACACCATCCCCGAGAACGCCAATATGTCGGACAGTGCGTTCCGGCATGCTGAGAAGACCCCCGACCTGGTCGTCTTCAACACTCCGGATGGTAAGGGCGGCTGGAACGACGTCACGGCGGCCGAGTTCGCGAAGGCCGTGACGGGCGTGGCCAAGGGCCTGGTCGCCTCGGGAATCGAACTCGGAGACCGGGTGGCCATCATGGCCGCCACCTCCTACGAGTGGGTCGTACTGGACTTCGCCATCTGGGCCGCCGGCGGCTGCACGGTCGCGATCTTCGACAGCTCCTCGGCCGAGCAGGTGCGCTGGATTCTCTCCGACTCCGCCACCAAGCTGATCGTGGTGCAGAACGAGAAGCAGCGCGCCACCATCGCCGAAATCGAAGGCGGACTTGATGATCTGAACGAGGTGCTCCAGGTCGACGCTCAGGAAAAGGGCACCGGCGCCATCTCCGATCTTGTCGCGCGCGGCGCGAGCCTCGACGACAGTGTCGTGCACGAGCGTCGGGTCCAGGTGAAGGCATCCTCCCCGGCGACCCTGATCTACACCTCCGGCACCACGGGTCGGCCCAAGGGCGTCATGCTCTCGCACTCCAACCTGTACGCCGAGTCGGCCGCCGACCGCGACATCATGCGCGACTCGCTGGTACCGGGCAACCGCTCGCTGCTGTTCCTGCCGCTGGCGCACGTCTTCGCCCGCGCGGTCGCGCTCGCCGCGTTCGATGCCGGTGTCACCGTCGCGCACACCGCCGACTGGTCCACCCTCGTAGAGCAGTTCGGCCGGTACAAGCCGGACTTCATCCTCTCGGTACCGCGCGTCTTCGAGAAGGTCTTCAACGGCGCCAAGCAGAAGGCGCACGACGGCGGCAAGGGCAAGATCTTCGACTACGCGACCGAGGTCGCCATCGAATACAGCCAGTCGCTGCAGAACGGCGGACCCGGGCTGGTCCTCAGGCTCAAGCACACCGTCTTCGACAAGCTGGTGTTCAGCAAGCTGCGCGAGGCCATGGGCGGGCAGTGCCTGTCTGCGGTCTCCGGTGGCGGCCCGCTCGGCGCGCGCCTGGGCCACTACTTCCGCGGCGCGGGCGTCATCATCTACGAGGGCTA
Source organism: Nocardia sp. SYP-A9097 (assembly GCF_009649815.1). Taxonomy (GTDB): domain Bacteria; phylum Actinomycetota; class Actinomycetes; order Mycobacteriales; family Mycobacteriaceae; genus Nocardia. The sequence goes on along the minus strand of NZ_WJIC01000016.1, from coordinate 104,789 downwards.
CGGTCTGACCGAGTCCACCGCCGCCGTCAGCGTGAACACCCCCGAGCACATCAAGGTCGGCTCGGTCGGCCGCCCGCTGCCCGGTCACGGCGCCAAGGTCGCCGATGACGGCGAACTGCTCATCCGCGGGCCCGTGGTGTTCGCCGGTTACTGGAAGAACCCGGAAGCCACCGCCGACGCGTTCGACGCCGACGGCTGGTTCAAGACCGGTGACCTCGGCGCCATCGACGAACAGGGCTTCATCTCCATCGTCGGCCGCAAGAAGGAAATCCTGGTCACCGCGGGCGGTAAGAACGTCTCCCCGGCCATGCTCGAGGATTCGCTGCGCCAGCACCCGCTGATCAGCCAGGTCATGGTGGTCGGCGACGGACAGCCCTTCATCGGCGCGCTCATCACCCTCGACCAGGAGACGCTCCCGAAGTGGAAGGAGCGCAACAACATTCCGGCCGATATCAGCATGGAACACCTCATCGAGAACCCGGCGCTGGTCGCCGATATCAATGAGGCCGTGGCCGCCACCAACAAGCTGGTCTCGCATGCGGAGGCCATCAAGAAGATTCGTATCCTGCCGGTCGACTGGACCCAGGAGGGCGGCGAGCTCACCCCGAAGCTGTCGCTCAAGCGCAATGTGGTCATGAAGCAGTACGCCGTGGACGTGGACGCGATCTACTCGTAAAACCCTCGGAAGGGCGCTATCGGCGGATAATTCGCCGATAGCGTCCTTTGTCGTGTGTGCCGATGAATTTCCCGGCGGCCGGTCGTCTCAATCCGTGGATGGCCGATCGCCCATCCACAGGGAATCGATCGAGGAGGCAGACATGCCGTCTGTGAATCCGTGTCTAGTTTTCAACGGGAATGCCGAAGAGTCGTTCCACTTCTACCAGTCCGTCTTCGGCGGGGAGCTGATGCTCTCCCGATTCGGTGAGATGGAGGGCAGCGAACGCGTGCCCGACGCCGTCAAGACCTGGATCGCCTACGCGTCGCTGCCGCTCACCGCGGAGAGCGCCCTGACCGGAATGGATTCCCCCGAACCGGTCGAGACCGGGAACCGGGCACAGATGGTCAACCTGGTCGTGGACTCCGCGGCCGAGGCCGAACGAGTCTTCGAGGCCCTGTCCACGAGCGGAAAAGTGGACATTCCGCTGGGCAAAACCCAATTCGCCGAGTCTTTCGCCATGGTCACCGACAAATACTCGGTGCCGTGGCTGATCAGTTTCGGCATGGGGTAGTCCGCCCGGGCGATGTCACCGGAATGTCATTCCCGCCGCAGGTGCACGGGCCGATCCGGGCAGTAGGGTCGGATTCGTGGCCGGTCGTGAACTACGGATAGCCGGCGGCATCGCCGCCGCGGCGGTGACCCTCGGGGTCGCCGAGTTGGTCGCGGTGCTGATCAGCCCGGACAGCACACCCCTGCAGGCGATCGGATCGTCGATTGTCGATCACACCCCGGATGGGGTGCGCGAGTGGGTGATTCAGACCTTCGGCACCAATGACAAACTGGTGCTGTTCATTTCGATGGGTGCGGTCGCGCTCATCGCGGCGGGAATCGCGGGACTGGTCGAGCGGGCGCACCGCCCGATCGGTTCCATTCTCTTCGCCGCCCTCGGCCTGTCCGCGGCGGTCGCGGCGGTCACTCGGTCGCATGCCTCATGGACCTGGGCGCTGCCCTCGCTGCTCGGAGCCTGTGCGGGAATCATGGTGCTGCGCACACTGATTCGCCGCATCACCGATCTCGATGCGGCAGGAGAATCCGCAACAGATACGGAAAAGCCTGCGGCGGAAGTGAATTCGGATACCGCCCTGGAACGGCGACTCGTCATGCGCGGTATCGGCATCGCGCTCGGCGCGGGCGCGGCGGCCGGAATCGTGGGACGCGTTCTCGGCGCGCGCAGACGGGATGTATCCGGGGAGCGGGCAGAGGTGCAACTGCCGCCACCGGCCGAGCCGAAGGTCGCCGTCGATCCGGCGGCGGATCTCCGAATCCCCGGTCTCGCTTCATATCTCACGCCGAACCGCGACTTCTACCGGATCGACACCGCATTGACCGTCCCGCAGGTGAGCAAGGACGATTGGTCGCTGCGCATTCACGGCATGGTGGATCGCGAAATCCGGATCACCTACGCCGATCTCGGCTCCCGGCAGGCCATCGAGAAGCTGGTGACCCTGACCTGTGTCTCCAATCCCGTCGGCGGTGACCTCATCGGCAATGCCAGCTGGCTGGGGTACCGGCTCGATGAGCTACTGGCGGAAGCGGGTCCGCATGCCGACGCCGATATGGTGTTGTCCCGCAGTATCGACGGCTTCACCGCGGGCAGCCCGCTGGCGGTGCTCACCGATGGCCGCGATGCCATGCTCGCGGTCGGTATGAACGGTGAACCGCTACCCACCGCACACGGCTATCCGGCGCGCCTGGTGGTGCCGGGACTGTACGGCTACGTCTCGGCGACCAAATGGGTGACCGAGCTGGAGATCACGAGATTCGATCGCGCACAGGCATATTGGACCCGGCGCGGCTGGTCCGCGCGCGGCCCGATCAAGACCGGAACGCGCATCGACACCCCCGCCGGGGGCAGTAAACCGGCGGCAGGCAAGGTGACGGTGGCCGGTGTCGCCTGGGCGCAGCATCGTGGTATTCGCGCCGTCGAAGTGCGCATAGACAATGGCGAGTGGCAGCCCGCGCGACTGGCCGCCGAACCCTCGGTGGATACCTGGCGGCAGTGGGCCTTCGACTGGGACGCCACCCCCGGCCCGCACACCATCTGGGCGCGCAGCACCGACGGTGACGGTGTCGTACAGACCTCCGATCGCGTGGGCGAGATCCCCGACGGCGCGACCGGATACGCGTCGAACTTCGTGCGAGTCGGCTGAGTCGCGCACCGGTCCTGCACTTTTGATGGCAAGGTGACAACTGATTTCGTGAGGTCCGGGTAACTCATCGGGTACGCCCGAGTCACCGAGAGGCGGAACCGCATGAGTGGAGTTCTCGAATGGGCGCGGGCGGAAAACCTGCAGCCCGAACCGATCATCCTCGATGTCTGGAAACAGCTACCCCGCGAATTCCGCCACCTGGTCGAGGTGGTGAACGGTGATGTGGTGCGCGCCGAACCGTCCTCGCACGCGCATCACAGTGCCGCCCGGCGGATCGGAGCCATGATCGAGGCAGCCGCGGTCGCGCATACGGGGCGCTACGGCGAAGGGGCGCTGTACGTCGGCACCGAGCGGGAAGTGCTGCTGTGGGAGTGGCCGCGGGTCACCCTGCGCCGGCCCGATATCACGCTGTTCAAATGTGCGCCAACGGGTTCCGGTGTCCTGCCGGCCGCGCGGGTGAAGATCGCGGTCGAGGTGGTGTCATCGGTGACCGAGCGCGTCGACACCACCGACAAACAGGCGGAGTACGCGCAGGCCGGCATCCCCTGGTACTGGCTGGTGTATCTGGACGGCGATCATGTCACCGTCATCCAGACCCATGTGCTGGTGCTCGGGCACTACCGGCCGCACCGCCGGCTCACCCCGACCTGCGGAGAAACGTTGATAGACATGCCGATCGAGATCCGCATCGACTGGCCGCGGCTGTACGGTCTGATCTATTGACATGCTGATCTACTGAAATGAAAGAGACGGGCCCCCTTCGCGATTGCGAAGAGGGCCCGCGTGCGGTAGCGGATTATCCCGCCACGTCCGCCTTTTCGAACGAGGTCTCGGCCTTGTTCGCACCCTTGTCATTTCCGATGAACAGCGCGGACGCCACCACACCGATCAACAGAATGCAGCCCGGCAGGATCATGGACTGGCTCAGCGCGGTGCTGATCTTGTCCAGCACCTCCGCCCGCATCTGCGCCGAACCGCCGCCGCCCTCCATCACGGGTCCGCCGGGCAGATGCTGAGCCGCCAGCCGCGACGACATCAGCGCCGCGATAGCCGCCGAACCCAGCACCGAACCCACCTGTCGATTGGTGTTGTACACGCCCGCGCCCGCACCGGCCTGCTGGATCGGCAGATTGTGCGTGGCCGTGGTGGCCAGCGGCGCCCAGATGCAGGCATTGGCGATACCGGCGATACCGCCGATGACCAGGAACAGCGGAATCGAGGTATCCGGCTTCATCAGCGCGGAGAACCCGAAGATGGTCGCGGCGAACACCGCGAAACCGATGGTCGGCAGAATCCGCGGCGCCATCCGATCCGAGATCTTGCCGATGATCGGCGCGAACACGCCGGTCAGAATCGCCATCGGAGCCAGCACCAGCGCCGACTTGGTCGGCGACATACCGTGCACCTGCTGCAGGAAGAAGTAGAACGGCACGAAGGTCGAGGTGATCGCCGCACCCATGGCCGCGATCGCCAGACTCGACAGCGAGAAGTTGCGATCCTTGAACAGGCTCATCGGCACCAGCGGCTCACCGGAGTTGCGTGCCTGATTGACCACGAACAGCGCGAGCACCACCACACCACCGGCGATCATCAGCCAGATCACGGCGTCCCAATCGCGGGTACCGCCCTCCTGAATGCCGAAGACCAGCAGGAACATACCGATCGCGGACAGCGCCACGCCCACGAAATCGAATCCGTGCTCATGCGTCTCCAGTGCGGGCACCAGCCAGACCGCCAGCGCGAACGCGATAATGCCGATCGGCACGTTCACGTAGAAGATCCACTGCCAGCCCTGCCAGTCCACCAGCACGCCGCCCAGGATCGGGCCGACGAGGGTGGCGAGTCCCGCGACACCACCCCACAGGCCCATGGCCGCGCCGCGCTTGTCCGGCGGGAAGGTGCGGGTGATGACGGCCATGGTCTGCGGCGTCATGAGCGCCGCGCCCAGACCCTGGACGGCGCGGGCCGCGATCAGCATCTCGATGCTCGTCGACATGGCGCACCACAGCGAGGCGAGGGTGAAGACGGCCAGGCCGATCAGATAAATGTTCTTGGGGCCGAAGCGATCTCCGAGCCGCCCGGTCACCAGCAGCGGTACCGCGTAGGCGAGCAGATAGGCGGAGGTCACCCAGATGACCTTGTTGATATCGGCGTTCAGGTCCTGTTTGATCGCCGGATTGGCCACCGCGACGATGGTCATGTCCAGCAGGATCATGAAGAACCCGACGACCAGCGCGTATAGCGCCAGCCACGGATTGCGTTGAGCGGACATGGATATGGTTCCTATCTGAGTGAAAGTCTGTGTGGTGGACGGTGATTCGCGGTTGGTCAGGGGACCGCGCCCTTTCGGACGGCGGCGAGGTCCGCCTTGCTCAGGCCCGCGCCCCAATCGGCGCCGAGCCGATCGTCGTCGTCGGGAGTGCGTATCCGCTCACCGGACTCGGTGTCGAAATCGGACCACGGCAGCGCGCCGGACTCCAGATCGTCGATCAGCCGCCGCAGCCAGCCTGCCTCGGTGACATTCATGGCATGCAGATACTCGATGACCATCCAGTAACGCCGAGGCACCTGCTTGGCGCCGACCCAGTCCTGTAGCGCCTCGAATTCGGCGACTCGGCCGTCCACCCAGGTGACGCGTTCGCGCAGGAGAGCGATCACGTCGTCCACCGGCAAATTGTGCGTCTCGGCCAAAGCCACCGGAAAGATCGGGTACTCCTTTGCGGGAGTGCGGAGGATTTCCGTAATCCGGTCGCGGAGATTGTCCCGCCCCGCCGGATTGATCCGATAGGTGGTCCGTTCCGGCCGATTACCGGCGCGATCGGTCCCCTCCGCCATCACCAATTCCTGCTCCGCCAGCCGCGCCACCGTGTGATAGAGCGAGCCGGGTTTGATCTTCACCAGCTCGTCCTCGTGCCGAGTCATCAACAGCTGATACATCTCGTACGGATGCATCGGCCGCTCCTCCAGCAGCGCGAGCACCGCGATCGCCAACGGCGTCAGCGCCACACCCCCTGGCTTCCCCGTCATACCCGCCTCCTGTTCCACCCCAAATATTCCACGTGGAATATACGATGTGGAGCATGCAGAGGCAAGTCCGGCCCCGGCGAGGCAGTCGCGTGAACCCGAACACCCTCGCGCACCAGGGTTTCGGGGGCAGACGGATAACCGGCCGCTCGGTAGGCTGGCGCGGTGGTTAGGGATTCTGTGGCCTCGCATGTGATGCGGTTGCTGGTGGGGGTTGCAGAGGATTCGGGGGTTCCCGAGCATGAGCTGGCATTCATCGAGGGGGTGCGAGGGCCGGGGCTCGATGATGATTTGATCCGGTTTCCCACCTCTTCGCTGCTGCGGGTGTGGGAATTGATTCATGCGGCGGATCCGGTGGGGGGCGGCGCGCGGGCCATCGCGGCGGCCGATCGGGGGAGGCTGCATGTGTGGGATTACCTGGCGAGCGGAGCGCCAACGCTCGCAGCGGGTTTCGCCGATGCCGGAGAATATCTCAGTGCCATCTGCGATCCGGTCGCGCGGATTTCGGTGATCGAGGACGGGGCCCGGCTCACCGTCGGGCATGACAACCTCAGGACCGGGACCGCGGTCGACGCGACCATCAACGAATACGCGCTCGGACTGATACTGCGCCGGGCCAGGGATGCGCGGGGAGACGGATTACGGCCGGTGCGAGTCGATTTCGCGCACGACGCGCCACCGTGGCACCATCACCTCGACGCGGTCTTCGGGACCGGCAATATTCACTTCGGGCAGAGCGGGAATCGGATCACCTTCCTGGATCCCGAATCCGAGCCCGCCACAAAGCCATTCGATCCCGAGCTACAGCGGGTCATGCGCATGTACGCCCGGTCGATCATCGACAGTGCCCGGCCCGCGCCCGGCTGGCGCGACACCTTCCGCAATGCCATCGGCGAGGCATTGGCCGACAGTCACGGGCGCGGCACCTCGCTCGAAGAGGTCGCGCACCGGCTCGCCATGAGCCCGCGCACCCTGCAACGGCGGCTGGCCGAACACGACACCACCTGGCGCGAAGAGTTGGAGGCCGTGCGCTACGACCACGCCACCCGGCTGCTCCGTGAAACCGAACTGTCGCTGCAATCCATCGCGGGCCGCCTCGGCTACACCGACCACCGCACCCTGCGACGCGCCTTCCAACGCTGGACGGGCCAAACCCCCGACGCCTTCCGGCGCGCCGCCTGAACAACTTTCACCGCGCGCCACCGCGACCTTCATCGCGCATTCGCGGCGGCGGCCTTTGCCGCATTGAGCGTCACGGCGACGGCGTTCCAGATGGCGTACAGGCTCACCGCGTACGGCACCCAGGTCGGGTGGTGCACGGCGATCAGAATGATGGTCGCCACCGCCAGCGCGAGCGCGCGATGCACGATTCCGTTGTGCAGCAGGCTCTTCAGAACGGTCGCATTGATGGAAGGCTGGATCGTGGTCACTGTTCCACTCGCTTCTTCAGGGCCGCGTTCAGCAGCTCGAAACTCTTGATCGTGCCGGTGATGGTGCTGCCCAGGAATGGGGTCAGCAACCCGCCGAAATCCTCGGCCTGTACGAAACGTGTTCCGCCGTCCCGCGATTCGAGCGTGAACTTATGGGTGCCGTCGAAGAGCCCGGGCACCAGCACAATGCCCTTCCAGATGACCGCCCGGCCGGGCTCGGCCACCAGCACGCGCGGTGTGAACGTCATGGGCCGTCCGCTCACCGGGTACAGCTTCAAATTCAGTCGCTCGCCGACGGCAAGGGTCCCCGCGGCCTCCCGGATGAAGGGGTTCCATTCCCCGTATGCGGCGAAGTCGCTGAAGACCGTCCACACCTGCTCCGGCGGTGCGTCTATCTGTATCTCGGTACTGATCGATCTCATGAAAATGAGACTAGGAGCGCCACATTCGCGCGAACGGGACTCGATACGCCACCTAGGGGACAAACGACGCCGGGCCGGACTCCCGTGAGGGAATCCGGCCCGGAGCCTTGAAACGGTTGACCTAGACGGTCGGCGCGAATGCCTCGCCGATGATCTCGGCCTGCTCCACCGCGTGCACCTTCGACGAACCCGAGGACGGGGCCGACATGGCGCGACGCGAGATGCGACGCAGCTTGGCGAAGCGAGCCGGGAGGATCTCCGGCAGGTTCAGGCCGAAGAACGGCCAGGCACCCTGGTTGGCCGGTTCCTCCTGGACCCACACCAGATCGGTGGCGCCGGGGTAGCCCTCCAGCGCCTCGTTCAGGCGGAACTTCGGGATCGGGTAGAGCTGCTCGACGCGCACGATGGCGACATCGTCGCGCTTGTTCTTGTTCTTCTCCGCGACCAGCTCGTAGTAGATCTTGCCGGAGGTCAGCAGCACGCGCTTGACCTTCGAACGATCACCGTCGCCGCTCTCGTAGGTGGGCTCCTCGAGCACCGAACGGAACTTGTTGTCGGTGAAGTCCTCGACCTCGGAGACCACGGCCTTGTTGCGCAGCATGGACTTCGGGGTGAAGACCACCAGCGGACGGCGGATGCCGTCGAGCGCGTGGCGGCGCAGCAGGTGGAAGTAGTTCGACGGGGTCGAAGGCACGGCCACCGTCATCGAACCCTCGGCGCACAGCTGCAGGAACCGCTCGATACGACCGGAGGTGTGGTCCGGACCCTGACCCTCGTGACCGTGCGGCAGCAGCAGCACGACCTCGGAGAGCTGACCCCACTTGGCTTCACCGGAGGAGATGAACTCGTCGATGATGGTCTGCGCGCCGTTGACGAAGTCACCGAACTGCGCCTCCCACAACACAAGTGCGTCCGTGTTGCCGAGGGAGTACCCGTATTCGAAACCGACAGCGGCGTATTCGGACAGCGCCGAATCGTGCACCGCGAACCAGCCCGGATTCTTCGACCCGATGTTGTGCAGCGGGGTGTACTCGCCACCGGTCTTGCGGTCGATGATGACCGAGTGCCGCTGCGAGAAGGTGCCGCGACGCGAGTCCTGACCGGTCAGGCGAACGGCCTTACCCTCGTCGACCAGCGAGCCGAAGGCCAGCAATTCGCCCATGGCCCAGTCGATCTTGCCCTCGTACGCCATCTCGCGGCGCTTCTCCATGACCGGCTTGACGCGCGGATGCACATTGAAGCCCTCGGGCGCGTTCACGAACGCGTCGCCGATGCGCTGCAGCACGGTCTTGTCGACCGCGGTGACCAGCGTGGTCGGCATCTGCTGCTCGTCCTCGACCGATTCGGACGGCTCCGGAACGTACTTCTCCAGCTCGCGCACCTCGTTGAAGATCCGCTCCAACTGTCCCTGGTAATCGCGCAGGGCGTCTTCGGCTTCCTTCATGGAGATATCGCCACGGCCGATGAGGCTTTCGGTGTACGCCTTACGCACCGAACGCTTGGTATCGATGGCGTCGTACATGTTCGGCTGCGTCATCGACGGGTCGTCGCCCTCATTGTGGCCGCGACGGCGGTAGCAGATCATGTCGATGACCACGTCGCGGTTGAACCGCTGGCGGTAATCGACAGCCAGCTTCGCAACCCACACACAGGCTTCCGGGTCATCACCGTTCACGTGGAACACCGGCGCACCGATGAACTTCGCGATGTCCGTGGAGTATTCGGTGGAGCGCGAGTACTCCGGCGCGGTGGTGAAGCCGATCTGGTTGTTCACCACAATGTGCACGGTGCCACCGGTGCGGTAGCCGCGCAGACCCGAAAGGTTCAGTGTCTCGGCGACAACACCCTGACCCGCGAACGCCGCGTCACCGTGCAGCATGAGCGGCACGACGGAGAAGCTGCGCGCCTCTTCACCCTTGGTGACGAGGTCTTCCTTGGTGAGCAGATCCTGCTTGGCGCGAACCAGACCCTCCAGCACCGGGTCGACGGCCTCGAGGTGCGACGGGTTGGCCGTCAGCGACACCTCGATGTCGTTGTCGCCGAACATCTGGATGTAGGTGCCGCGCGCGCCCAGGTGGTACTTCACATCGCCCGAGCCGTGCGTGGCGGCCGGGTTCATATTGCCCTCGAACTCGGTGAAGATCTTCGAGTACGGCTTGCCGACGATGTTCGCCAGCACATTCAGGCGACCGCGGTGCGGCATACCGATGACGACCTCGTCGAGCGCGTACTCGGCGCACTGGTCGATGACACCGTCCATCATCGGAATGACGGACTCCGCGCCCTCGAGCGAGAAGCGCTTCTGGCCAACGTATTTGGTCGCCAGGAAGGTCTCGAACGCCTCGGCCGCGTTGAGCCGGGACATGATGTACTTCTGCTCGGCGACAGAAGGCTTCTCATGCTTCTGCTCGACGCGCTCCTGAATCCAGTGCAGCTGTTCGGGATCCAGAATGTGGGTGTACTCGACACCCACGTGGCGGCAGTAGGCATCACGCAGAATCGACAGCACGTCGCGCAGCTTCATGCGCTCCTGGCCGTGGAAGCCCGCGACATTGAATTCGCGATCCAGATCCCACAGGGTCAGGCCGTGCTGGGTGACATCCAGGTCCGGATGCGAGCGGAACTTGTCGTGCACCAACCGAAGTGGGTCGGTATCGGCCATGAGGTGACCGCGGTTGCGGTACGCGGTGATCATCTCCTGGACGCGGGTCGACTTGTCGATACCGCGTTCCTTGATGTCCTTGCGCCAGCGCACCGGCTCGTAGGGGACACCCATGCCGTGGAAGATCTCGTCGTAGAACTCGTCCGAGATCAGCAGGTTGTGCACGGTCCGCAGGAAGTCGCCGGACTCCGCGCCCTGAATGATGCGGTGGTCGTAGGTGGAGGTCAGCGTCATGAGCTTGCCGATGCCGATATCGGCCAGCTGCTCATCGCCCATGCCCTGGAACTCGGCCGGGTACTCCATGGCGCCCGCGCCGATGATCGCGCCCTGACCCGGCATCAGCCGCGGCACCGAGTGATTGGTGCCGATGGTGCCCGGGTTGGTCAGCGAGATGGTGACACCGGTCATGTCTTCGGCGGTCAGCTTGCCGACGCGAGCCCGGCGCACGACGTCCTCGTACGCGGTGTGGAACTGCGCGAAGGTCATGCCCTCGGTGTTCTTGATGGCCGCGACAGCCAGGGTGCGGTTGCCGTCCTTGCCGGGCAGATCGATGGCCAGGCCCAGATTGGTGTGCGCCGGGGTGACCGAGTTCGGCTTGCCGTCGATTTCGGCGAAGTGCCGGTTCATGTTCGGGAAGGACTTGATGCCCTGCACGATCGCGTAACCCAGCAGGTGGGTGAAGGAGATCTTGCCACCGCGGGTACGCGCGAGATGGTTGTTGATGACCAGCCGGTTGTCGATCATCAGCTTGGCGGGGATGGCCCGCACACTGGTGGCGGTCGGGATGACCAGCGACGCCGACATGTTCTTGACGACCGCGGCCGCGGCGCCACGCAGAATCTTGGCCTCATCGGTCGTCGCGGCCTTCGGCGCACCCGTGGTGGGGGCGGCGTTGGAGGCCGGGGCCGGAGTCGTCTGCGGGGCACGCACCTGAGTGGGGGCCGGGGCGGGCGCGGAATTCACGAGCGCTGCGGGCGCGGGGTTCGCGGCAACCGCGTTGTTCGCGACCGAGGTCGGCGTGCTGTTGGTGGATGGCGCCACCGTCGGCGCGGTGGGGGCCGCGGGGACAGGAGCCGCGGCAGCCGGGGCGGGGGTGGCCGGCCGGCCGCTGTTGCCGGTATCGCCGGAGGTCTCCGGCGAGTAATCGGCGAGGAACTCGTGCCAGCTCTCATCGACCGACGACGGGTCTTGCTTGTACTTCTGGTACATCTCGTCGACAAGCCACTGGTTCTGTCCGAACTGGTCTGTTGAGCTGCTCACAGCAGGTGTTCGCCTCATTTCGTTCTTCGCGCTGCGACGTTTGTGACGTGCCCGGCACGGGTAATCGGCGGATGCGCGCCGACGCGCCCCCACTGAGGATATGCCCACCCCTGTTCGCCCACGGGCATGGACTACCACCGAGCGGACACATTCCTTAGTGACGACTCGTCCTCGGCTGAGAATATTCCTTCGGTAGCCTGTGCCGCAGCCCAGAGGTGGGAGTACGCGCCGAGTGTCGAGAGCAGTTCTTCATGGGTGCCGATTTCGGCGATCCTGCCCTGTGCGACAACGGCGATCAGATCGGCCTGCGCGGCGGTCGCCAAGCGGTGCGCGACAATCACCGCGGTTCGGCCGCGCGTCACCGATTCGCTTGCTACCAGCACCGATGCCTCGGCGGCTGGATCCAGGACGGCGGTCGCCTCATCGAGTAGCAGCAGATCCGGTCGCACCAGTTCGGCGCGAGCCAGTGCGATGAGCTGCCGTTGCCCGGCCGAGAGTCCGCGGCCGCGTTCGCCCACCGGCTGGTGCATTCGCAGCGGTAGGGCATTGATGGTGTCGAGTGCGCCGACCGCGGCGGCGGCCGTCTCGATCTCCGCAGCATTCGCAAAAGGTTTGCCGAATGCAATGTTGCTGGCGATGTCTCCGGTGAATAAGTGAGCTTCCTGTGGAACAACTCCCAGCCGCGATCGGTAGTCGGTGAGGCGGTAGTCGCGGATATCGATGCCATCCACGCTGATGGTGCCGTTTTCGGTGGCAATCCGGTGCGGCTCATAGTGATCCGCTATCGGATCGGGTAATTCGGTGCGTTCGTGATCGTGATTTCCGTCATAGGGCATGTCGTAGAGCCGGGCCAGCAGCTTCACAATGGTCGATTTACCCGCGCCGGTCGCGCCGACCAGGGCCAGGCTGGTGCCCGCCGGGATACGCAGGCTGACACCGTCCAGGGCGGGGGTATCGGTGCCCGGATAGCTGAATCGCACTTTGTCGAAGACCACCTCACCGCGCAGGTGGCCGTCGATGACCGCCGCTTCGGCGGGATCCGGGGCGATGGAGGACGGTGTCCGCAGCAGCTCCCGAATCCGCCGCAGGCCGACACGCGCCTGCTGATAACCGTCGAAGAGCTGCGAGAGCTGATAGATCGGGCCGAACAGCAACTCCAGATACAGCACGAAGGCCACCAGGGTGCCCGCCGTGGTGACGCCGTCGGCGACCGCCCGCGCACCCATGAACACCACCGCGGCCAGCGCCAGATCGGCCCACGCGCCGACGAAGGCGAAGAACAGGGAGATGGCCCGTTGCGCCCGCATGCGGCTGATCCGATAGCGATGCGAGTAGCCGGTGAACCGCTCCGACGCGGTGCGCTCATGCCGATTCGCCTGCACCACACGCAATCCCGCCACATTCTCGGCGAAGTCCGCGTTCACGGTGGCCGAGTGTTCGCGGGATTCGGTGTACGCCGCATCGGAGGCGCGGCGGAAGAGCCAGGTGGCCACCAGCAGCGCGGGCACCGAGACGAAGACCACCAGCGCCAGCTGCGCGTCGATCACCAAGAGCGCCACCGCGATTCCGGCCACCATCAGCACGCTCACCAGGGCGTCGGGCAGGCCGGTCTGCAGGAAGGTGGAGAGGGCGTCGATATCGGTGGTCATCCGGGTGAGGATGCGGCCGGAGAGTTCGCGCTCGTAATAGTCGAGCCCGAGTCGTTGCAGATGCGCGTAACTGCGTACGCGCAGGCCATAGAGCACGCGTTCACCCGCGCGTGAACCCCACACCAGTGCGGTGGAGGCGGCCAGCCAGCCGCAGGCCGCCAGCACCGCGCCGATCAGCACCGCCAGGGTCAGCGCGGCACCGTCGTGCTCGGTCACGCCGGAGTCGATCGCATAGCGCACGATCGATGGAAAGGCCACGCCCACAATGGCATCCACCGCGAGCAGCAGTACCGCCGCGATGACCAGCCGCCGCACCGGCCGCATGGCCTTGACCAGTCGGAAGTCGAGATCCGGTGCGCGTAATTCCAGCTGGTCCAGCCCCGGCTGTTCGGTCGCGGGCGGGAGCGAGGTGAGCGACTTGCGCACCTCCGCCGGTGTATCGGGATCCAGCCCGGGATCGGCCTCCAGGCCCACCCGAACGGGCCCGGCGGTAGCGCTCGAGGCGGTAGCGGCGGTAGCGGGCGCGGGGCTGGCGGTTGTGTCCGTGGACGGTGTGGGTGAGGTGGCCGCGGTGGTCAATTGTGTTGCGGCCGAACCTTCCTGCTCGGTGAGTGTGGAATCGGGTGCGCGGCCGGGTGCGGGCAGGCGGATGATGCGGTCGGCGTGTGTGAGGGTGGATTCGCGGTGCGCCAGGATGAGTGTGGTGCGGGACGAATCCGTGGGCAGCGCGGCGAAAATGGCCGCCTCGGTGAGGGCGTCCACGGCGGAGGTGGCGTCGTCCAGAATCAGAATGCGGGGATTCGCCAGCAGGGCGCGGGCCAGGGCAATGCGCTGGCGCTGCCCGCCGGAGAGGGTGAGGCCACGCTCGCCGACCACGGTGTCATAGCCCTTGGGCAGCGCGCGAATGAAATCGTCGGCGGCGGCTTGGATTGCGGCGGTATGGATTTCGGCCTCGGTGGCCTCGGGTCGAGCCAGCGCGATATTGACCGTGATGGTGTCCGACAGCAGGAACGCCTCATCGAAGACCACGCCGACCGCGGCCCGCAGTTCGGTGGCCCGCAGCTCCGCGATATCGGCGTGCGAGTCCTTGCCGTACAGCGTGATCCGGCCCGAGTTCGGTGTATAGAAGCGGGGGAGCAGCAGTGACAGCGTGGACTTGCCCGAGCCCGCCGGGCCGATGATCGCGACCGTCTCACCCGGGGCCACGGTCAGGTCGAAGCCGTCGAGAATCGGTCGATCCGGATCGAATCCGAAAGTGAGGGAGGAGATTTCGATACCGAGCGGCCCCGCGGGCAGCGCCACCGGATGCGCCGGATCGGTCCGCTCCGGTGCACTGTCGATGACCTGGTTGACGCGTTCGGCGGCGGCACGGGTGAGCTGCGCCATCACCACCACCATGGAGATGGTGCGGGTGGCATTGGCCATGGTCGCCACATAGGCGGTGAACGCCAGGAAGGTGCCGAGCCCGATCGAACCGTGCAGCGCCAGCACACCACCCGCGGCGATCACCCCGACCAGTCCGGCCTGCGGAATGGCCGAGAGCGTCGGCCCGAATCCGGCATCGATTCGCGCCGCGCGCATGCGTTCGGCGAAGAGCCGTTTGCCGTGCCGCTCCAGCAGATCCACCATTCGGGCCTCCTGCCCGAACCCCTTCACCACGCGCACACCGGTGACGGTCTCCTCCACATGCTGGGCCAGATCCGAGCCGCGCTGCTGCGCCGACCAGGTGGCCGCGTACAGCTTCGGCCGCACCCGGTAGACGACCAGCGCGAGCACCGGAACCACCAGCAGCGCGGTCAGTGCCAGCAGCGGGGAGAGCCAGAGCATGATGGCGGCGGCGAGCACGAATTGCAGTGCGGCCACCGAGGACCACGGGCCCATCGCGAGCAGGCCCTGCACCAGGGTCAGATCGCTGATGGAGCGGGAGACCACCTGGCCGGTGCGCAGCGCGTCCTGCCCGGGGCCGTCCAGGCGCTGGAGTGCGGAGAGCAGATCAACGCGCAATTCATGCTGGACATCGAGGGCGAGTTTCCCGGCGGCCATCCGGCGTCCGAAGGAGGCGAGGAAGCGGCCCACTGCCAGCAGTGCCAGCAATCCGGCCATGGCCGTGATGATTCGGGTATTCCCGGCGGTCGCGCCGTCGAGCGCACGCTTGGCCAGCAGTGGACCGGTGACCTCCACCGTCGCGCCGAGCACTACCGCGAGAGAGATGGCGGCGAGCAGCCATGGATGCTCGCGACAGCGCTCCCAGAGCCGCCGCAGCCAACCATGACCGTTCGCGGCGCTCGCTCGTTCCACCCCTGACTTTTCCACCCCGGCCTCACCGACCTTCATCGCACTCACCTGATGCCGTAACGACGGCCCTACCCCCAGTTTGTTCCCGGCCACCGACAATCTCGGGGTCGAGGGTGTGTCGGGTGCGCGAAGTAGGACTTCCGCTTGTGCGCGGCGCGGGGGCGTGGTCCGCTTGTACGCATGCCGATTCAGCGTCTCAATCACGCGGTCCTGTTCGTCGCCGAGCTGGAGCGTTCGGTGACCTTCTACGAAGAGGTGCTCGGCTTCCGCCGCCTGCCCGGTGGTTTCCCGGGGGCGGCGTTTCTACAGGCCGCCGGCTCGGCCAATGATCATGACCTCGGCCTGTTCCAGTCGCCGGACCCGTCGATCGCGCATCGCACCGGGCGGGTGGGGCTGTACCACCTGGCCTGGGAGGTCGACACACTGAACGAGTTGCAGCGCATGCGTGCGGTGCTCACGAAAGCGGGGGCGCTGACCGGTGCCTCCGATCACGGCTCCACCAAGGCGCTGTATGCCGCCGATCCGGACGGTATCGAATTCGAAGTGTGCTGGTTGGTACCGGATTCCGCAGTCGAGGAGGAGCTCACGAATATGGCCGCGCCGACCATGCCGCTGGATCTACCGGGGCTCATCGCCAAGTACGGCGGGGATACGCCGGGTGGCCCGCGCACCGATCACGAGGTGTGGCGTCGCCTGTTCGCGGGTCGCTGACCGGGTCTCAGAGGTCGCGGCGGGTGAAGAACCACCATGCCGTGCCCGCCGAGGCCGCGGTCCAGATCAGCAGTACCGCGATGGCGGCCGGGGTGGGCGCGATGAAGTCGCCCTTGGCGTAGGCGCCATTGGTTATCGTCCCGACGGTGGCGGCGATCGGCAGCAGGGTCGCGAACCCGCCGAATCCGATGGCGCGCGCGGTAATCCACACCAGCGGCTCGATTATCGCCACCCCGACCATGACCGCGATCGCCTGTACCGGCGTGCGCAGCAGGAATCCCAGTGCCGCGCCGATCACCGACCAGCACACCGCGGCCAGCGCGACACCGCCGAAGATGGCCACCATATCTCCGGTGAGCTGTACCCGATCACGTCCGAACAATGCGAAGGCGGCCCCGCCGAGCAATTCCGTCCCCAGTACGGTGGCGAATGAAACCGCCGCCACCACACCGAGTTTCGCGCCGAACAGCACATTCCGATCCGGGGTGAACAGTGCGCTGATCCCCAGTGACCGCAGCCGATACTCGTCGCCCGAGGCCACCGCCCCGAGTACTGCCGCCAGCACCACGGCCGCGAGCAAGGCCAGTCCCGGCACGATGGCCGACCACCCCGCCAGGAACATGAACTCGTTCCGCCCCGTGTCGGCAGCCTTGTACACCAGCCCCATCACGGCGAATGCCACCACCGCGTACCCGGCGAGGCTTCCGGCCACGACCCGATTCACCCGCAGCGAGGTGATCTTCCGAACCTCCGAATTGGCCGCCCGCAGTACAGAATCCGGCACAGCGGTCAGAATCATCGAAAGTCCTCTCGTAAACAGCGTGAGCTTCGAATCAACGCGGCATTCCGTACATGTTGGGTGCGGGGTACCGGGAAGGCGCGGGGGTGGTTTGGGTGAGCGCGGCCAGGACCTGGTCGGGGTGGATGTGTTCGGGGGTGATCTCGGTGAGCTGGACGCGGGCCCGGGAGGCGGCCGATTCCAATTGGGCGAGTGAGGCTTCCGCGACCGCTAGGCGGCCGTCGGGGCGCATGACCGCGTCGGTGAAGCCCTGTGCGGCGAGGGTGGTCGCCAGTGCGATCGGGCTGGAGGCCCGGACCAGCAGGCGGTCGGGATGGTTGCGGCGCAGGCGCGACGGGCTGCCCTGGTAGGTGATCTTGCCGCGGTCCAGCACGATCAATTCGTCGGCCACCGGCAATGCGGCGCTGAGGCTGCGGGAGGTGAGCAGGACGGTGCCGCCGCGGCGGGAATGCGCGTGCAGATACTCGACGAGCCAGGCGGTTTCGGCCTGATCGAGTCCGTCGAACGGGTCGTCCAGCAGCAGTAGCGGCGGATTGCCGAGCAGGGCGATGGCCAGGGCGGTGCGGGTCCGCGCACCGGCGGGCAGGGTGCCGGTGCGCTCGTCCGCCAGGGCGTCCAGTCGGGTCAAGGTCAGCAGTTCGTCGACCCGATCGGCGGAAACGCCTGCGGCGGCTGCGAATACGCTCAACTGCTCACGGACCGTGCGCGCCGGGTGCAGGCCGCGCGGGGTCTGCACCGCGCCCAGTACCTGCCGTCCGCGCTGTGCCCCGGAGCCCGGTCCGCCGATGCTCGCGGTACCCGAGGTCGGGGTGAGCTGGCCCAGCAGCAGCCGCAGCACGGTGGTCTTGCCCGCGCCGGGGGGACCGACCAGCACTGCCACCTTGCCCGCGGGTACCACGAAACTCACCTCGTCGACGGCGGTGACGGTGTCGAAACTCTTGCTCAGCCCGGCGGCGGTGAAGGCGAGCGGGCGCGCCTGGCTCACGGCTGCTTGGTCCGGGGTGCGGATTCCACGGCGAGCAGCGGATCGGCGTCGATGACCAGCGGTTGCGGCCAGAACTGCGGCGGTGCGCCGAATGCCTTGCGCGAGTTGTCGATCACGCCGTGCCCGAGCGCGCGGTTGCCGAAACCGCCGATGGCCGCGCCGATTCCGGCCGGAATGATCTTGCCGACCATGAGTGCGCTGCGCTTGGCGAGGAACTGCATGACGAATCGCTTGAGCAGGGTGTCGTTCATACCGCTGATTCCGGGAATCTTGCCCGCCAGCAGCGTGCCCCAGTTCTTGGCGGAGCTGCCGACGCTCTTCTGCACGATCTCCATACCGCTCTCGCCCATGACCACTGCCAGCACCAGGGCGCGGCGGCGGTCATTGTCCTCGGGGGCGACACCGTGCACGGCCGCGACGGCCAGGGTGTAGACGGCGGAAGCCTCCAGGAAGAACGCGGTCTCCGCGCTCATGGCCGCGATCGAGGCCATGGTGCCGACGCCGGGAACCGCGGCGGTCGCGCCGACGGCGGTGCCACTGCCGGTGACCGCGGTCAGATACATCTTCTCGATCCGGGAAATGATCTGCGCGGGTGTCTCGCCCGGATGCCCATCGCGCAACTTCCCCACATACTTCGCGACAGCGGGGGCCTGCACCTGCGCCCCATTGTCGAGCAGCGAGACGACCGCCTTCTCGAGCCCGGCCTTGAACATCGGCATACCCCTTTAAATCGCGCGGTCCTACGACCGAAACTCTATACCGCCTCCCCGCGACTTTTGCCGGTCGCTCGGGTGCCCGGGCAGTTTCGTACCGGGGCTGCGGTCAGGTCGGGGATGGGTTTCGGGGGTCCCCCAGGAGTTACCCCGAAGGTCGCGAAATCAGTGCTTACGGGGGTAGAAGAAGACACATATCGTGGGGTTCGTGGCAGGTGTGTCGGAAGGCGCGAGCGGAGTTCCCGATCCGCGATTGCGCCCCTACGTCCTCGGGTACGAGGGCTATCTACTGCGTGGCTTCACGCCGGGCACGCATGTGGGGATGCCGGGGTCGGCGTTGACGGTGATCATCACGATCGATGAGCCGATCGAGGTGCCGGTGTCCTCGCATCCCGCGCAGCCGGGTGGGACTTGGGACATGTTGGCCAGTGGGCTCACCACGCGACCGTGTGTGATCGCGCATCACGGGTATCAGCACGGGGTGCAGTTGGCACTGACGCCGCAGGGGTGCCGGGCGCTGTTCGGGGTGCCCGCAGCGGCATTGGGCTCCTGGCTGGTCGATTTGCCGGAAGTTCTCGGTGGATCCGCGCGGGAGTTGCGGGAGCGGCTCGCGGGTACGGGGGAGTGGCCGCGGCGGTTCGCGATTCTCGACGAGATTCTGCTGCGGTGTGTGCGGCCGGTGCCTTGGGATGCGGAGCTGACCCACGCCTGGGATCTGCTGGCCGGACCGGATCCGGGGGTGCGGGTGGCGGCGGTGGCCGATGAGATCGGTTGGAGCCGAAGGCATCTCGGTAGTCGCTTCACCGCCGAATTCGGGGTGACACCGAAGGATCTGGCTCGAATCGCCCGGTTCGAGCGTTCACACGCAATGTTGCGTACGCCCGAACCGCCGTCGCTGGCCGAGGCGGCGGTACTTTCCGGCTACTACGACCAGGCGCATATGGCGCGCGAATGGCGCGAACTCGCGGGGCTGCCGCCGTCGGTGTGGCGGGAGCGCGAGGAGTTCCCATTCGTCCAAGACCAACAGTCCGTCGAGGTAGGAGGCTGAGTTCATGACCGAAACGACAACATCAGCAGCTGCGACCGGCACCGTCATCGTGTGGCCGACCCTGGTCTACCGCGACGCCGCGGCCGCGATCGACTTCCTGGAGCGGGCCTTCGGTTTCGAGACCGTCGCCCGCCACACCGACGGCGATATCGTCGCCCACGCCGAATTGGCCTGGCCCGCCGGTGGCGCGATCATGCTCGGCTCCGTCCGCGAGGGCATGGCCCTGGAGTGCCAGCCGCCCGGCGTCGGCTCCGTCTACATCGTCGTCCCCGAGCCGGACGCCCTCTATGCCCGCGCGAAAGCCGTGGGCGCGAACATAACCCGTGAACTCCGTGACGAATCCGGTTACGAATCACGAGGTTTCACCTGCCGCGATCCCGAAGGCGTCTACTGGAGCTTCGGCACCTACGGCGGCGAATCCCGCTGACCTGCTTCAGGCGGGCTGGTGGCCGGTAGGCACTCGCTCTGCCACCGGAGGCGGCGGGGGTGGCGTGCCCTCGCCGAAGGGATTGCCGCCCAGCGCTTCCCGGCCGTGCGGAGTCAGCCAGCCGGCCAGATTCGGGCCCTTGGGGACGATCCGCGTGGGGTTTATATCCGTGTGAACGATGTAGTAGTGCTCTTTGATCTGGGTGAAGTCGGTGGTGTCACCGAACCCCGGCGTTTGGTAGAGGTCGCGGGCATAAGCCCAGAGCACCGGGAACTCGTCCAGCTTCTGGCGATTGCATTTGAAGTGCCCGTGATAGACCGGATCGAAGCGCGCCAACGTGGTGAACAGCCGCACATCGGCTTCGGTAATGGTGTCTCCCACCAGATATCGCTGGGTGGAGAGCCGTTCTTCGAGCCAGTCGAGGGCGGTGAAGAGCCGGTCGTAGGCGGCATCGTAGGCGGTTTGATCGCCCGCGAATCCGCACCGGTAGACGCCGTTGTTGACCTCGGTGTAGACCCGCCGGTTCACCAGGTCGATCTCTTCGCGCAGATCCTTCGGGTAGAGCTGCGGCGCGCCCGCCCGCTGGTATTCGGTCCACTCGGTGGAGAAATCCAGGGTCATCTGGGCGTAGTCGTTGGTGACGACCTGACCGGTCGCGACCTCCACGATCGCGGGCACCGTGATTCCGCGCGGATAGTCCGGATACCGCGCCAGATACGCGTCCCGCAGAAAGTGGATCCCCAGCACCGGATCCACCTCGCCGGGATCCAGATCGAAGGTCCAGCTGCGTTTGTCGTGCGTCGGCCCGCATAGCCCCAGCGACAGCACCGATTCCAGCCCGAGCAGTCGCCGGACGATGAGCGTCCGATTGGCCCAAGGGCAGGCGCGCGTCGCGACCAGGCGATACCGTCCGGGTTCGACCCGATACCCGTCGCGCCCGTCCGCGGTGATCCGCGTGGTGATGTAGTTGGTGTCCCGCTTGAACTCGCCGGGCTCCACGTAAGCGCCGTTCTCCGATTCCGAGGTGGTCACCCGATCAGTCTCGCAGACGGCGGCGCGGGTGGCCGGAGGTCGCCGAGGCCGGTCTTTTCCGGTGAAGTGACGGCGCATACATTCAGTTCATGACCGACTCCAAGCCCACCCGTCTGGAACGTATCGTCACCGAGGGCGGTGCGCAGGCCGCGATCCTCACCATCGCCAATCCGCCGCTGAATCTCTTCGACAACGCGGTATTCGAGGCGATCGCCGCCGATGTCGAGGATCTGACCGCCGATCCGCCGCGCGCGGTGCTGTTGCGGGCCGAGGGCAAGCTCGTCTCGGGCGGTGTGGATGTGCATATCTTCGACGGTCTGTCGGCGGCCGAGGGCGCGCAGCTGTGGCAGGCGTTGTTCGCGCGCATAATTCACCCGCTGGAGGCGTTGCCCTGCCCGGTGATCTTCTCCGCGCACGCGCTGTGCCTGACCGCGGCCTTCGAGATCGCGCTGGCCTGCGACATCATTCTGGCCGCGCCCAAGGCCAAATTCGGTCTGGTCGAGACTGTGGTCGGTCTGACCCCGTCGATGGGTGGCCCGCAGCGGCTGGCCGAGCGCGCCGGTTCGGGTCGGGCCCGCGAATTCGTCATGACGGCCGATCTCTACGACGCGCGGACCATGGCGGATTGGGGTGTGGTCAATGCCGTGCACGAGGATGTCGACACGGCCGCGCACGCTTTGCTGACCAAGCTGGCCGACGGCCCGACACGCGCGCACGCCGCGACCAAGGAGATCGTCGGGGCTTGGCGTTCCGGTGGCGTGGCGCATGCAGACTCGGTGACGCCGCAGGTCTCGGGGCCGCTGTTCGCCACCGATGACCTGCGCGGCGCGGTCAAGAGCTTCCTCGAGATCGGTCCGGGGAAGGCTACTTACACCGGGCGCTGATCGTTTCGAAGCCGTGACGTCTCGACTACGTTTGCCGACAATCCGCCCAAATATGTGATGTGCATCATATAGTCACTGGTGCCTGCAGGCTCGAGGCGCTCGGAGGGACGGATGTCGCAGTTACTGGTCGAATACCCGCACTCGCGAAATGCCTGGTGCGACAACCCTGTTGCGCGCGGCGCCGATGGTGTCCTGCGCTACGGCAACCTGACGCCGGCGCTCACCGAGCTGCTGGATATTCAGGTGCATACGTTTGCCGCGCGTGAGGCGGTGGTCGAGATCGGCGGCCCCCGCCTCACATATCGGGAGCTCTGGTACTCCGCCTCCCGGATCGCAGGTGGATTACAGGAGCACGGAATCGGCTACGGAGACCGGGTCGCAGTAAGACTGCCGGTCGGCGCGCGCTGGGTGCAGGCGTTCCTGGGCGCGCTGCTCTCGGGCGCGGTGCCGGTGCTGGTGCATGACGGGCTCCCGGATGTGGTGGCAGACCGCGTGATTCGTGATTCCGCCGCCGACTACATTCTCGACGGTGGTGGCAGTGCGGCGAATTACCGTGCGGCGCTGCCCGATGGTGCGGCGTTCATCGATGACGGCGCGTCACTGGGTGAGCTGGCGCTGCTCTGCTACACCAGTCCCGGCTCCGAGATCGGGCCGCGCGGCGTGGAGCTGACCAACGAAAACCTTTTGTCGGCAATCCGTTCCGTGGTCGGCGCGCTGGAGCTGCCGTCGGAGGGCCTGCGCAATCTGGTGCTGCTGCCGCTGGCCCATGCCAGCGGATGTGTCGACCAATTGCTGCCCACCTTCGCGGTCGGCGGCACCGTGGTGCTGGCGCCCGATCCGGCGGCCATTGCGAAAACCCTTGTCGCCGAACGAATAGACATGGTCTCCGCGACCCCCAGAATCTTTGCGGGCCTGCTGCCCGAACTCGAGGGCCTGCGCCTGAATCGCGTCCGCCAGGTCTGTAGTGCCGGCCACCGCGCCGAACTCGCCGCCGCCGACCACTCCACCTCGGATTCGGTGGCCATCACCCTCCGCGAAATCTTCCCCGAGGCCCGCCAGTGGTCGGTCTGGGGCGCCACCGAAACCAGCGGTATCGGCCTGGCCCGAGACGATGGCGCCGCCGCCCGCGACGTCCTCGGATTCCCTTTCGGCGGAACCGAACTCGCCCTCTTCGGCCCCCGCGCCGAAACCGGCCTCGGTGAACTCCTCTGCCGCGGCCCGAACGTGGCCCCCCGCTATTGGAACGACCCCCAAACCACCGAATCCCGCTTCACCGGTCCCTGGTTCCACACCGGCAACCACGTCAGCATCGACCCCGACGGCCTGGTCCGCCGCGCCCCCGCCGAGTAACCCGCACCCACCCGCCGACCGTGCACCCAGGGCGGCGATACGTCCCATTCGCCGCCCTGGCTGCACACTCGCGCAGGTCGGCAGCAGTGCGGCTCGCATGCCGAGTGCGCTCGCCGAAGGTTCACCGGAAAACGGTTCTCATCACCGGCGCGACCTCCGGTAAGGCTGTGACGGCGCGGCTCACCGCCGCCTGCGCACACTCGCCGAATTCATTGCGGCGAGTGTGCATTCATGGCGGTGACGCGCCGATCGGTGCCGCCATGAATGCACACTCGCGGGGGTTCACTCGATCATGCGGGCGCGCAGGGCTTGTCGCTGGTCGTCGGTGATGCCGATTTCGGTGAGGTAGCCGTCGATGCCGCCGTACATCTCGTTCATGGTTCTGGTGCCGGATTCGAGGTAGTGCGGGCGGACGCCGAGCAGGTCGTCGGGGAGTTCCTCGTCGGTCTCGCCGGCCATGTAGGCGCGCAGGGTGGGGACGGCGTCATTGCTGAGCAGGTAGTCGGCGTAGACGTCCTCTTCGGTGACCTCGACCGCGCGCAGCAGGGTGGCGATGGCCCAGCCGGTGCGATCCTTGCCCGCGGCGCAGTGCACCAGGGCGGTGCCGGCGAGAGCGCTGTCGGCGAGGGCCTTGATGGCGGTGTGTGCCTCGGGCATGGCGGGGAAGAGCCGGTAGACCTCGAGCATGTGGTCGGCCGCGGTGACATTGCGGCGGGCCTCGTGCGGCGGGGTTTCGCCCATGCGCGGGTCGAAGGGAGTGACGTGCAGGCGGACCTGCTCGGGCAGCGCGTCGTGGCCGATCAGGTCGATTTCGGCGAAGCCGCGCAGGTCGTGTACATCGGTGATGCCGAGTTCGAGGAGCCGGGTGCGGCCTTCGTCATCCAGTCGACTGAGCTGGGCGGAGCGTAGTAGCACTCCGCCGCGCACCTGGGAACCGCCGGTGGTGCGGGCGCCTCCCACATCGCGGAAGTTGAAGGTGCCGGTGAGCAGGAACTGGTCGTGGCGCGCTGAAGTCACCCGATCAGGCTATCGGTGGGCGTCCGAACGCAGTGCGGCGAATGCGTTTGCCGGAGGTGAATTTCGTGTCGTGACCGGCGCGTTGCGAATGCCTGGGCGGTTTCGCGCATGTGGGTTCGGGAACAGTCGCTATCTTCGACAGTACGAGCGTCCGTGTAAAATACCGCTCGGTCCTAATGTCCGCTTTTACCGGGCGATCAAGGAATTTCAGCCTTTCCTTTCGATCGCGAGCGAGTAGCGATTAGGTAACAAAACAATCCTCCGGTACGAAATTGGCTATCAAACCTGGTCACGAACCCAGAAAAAGACGTATCGTTGATACCTGTTGAACGGGTACGCCGGGGTCCTGCTCTGGTGATCAGCGCTGATCTGCACACCCGTTGAGCGAGCCGCGCAAGCGAGATGCGCGAGTTCTTTTTCGCTAAAGGGAGTCGTCGTTGAGCGCTAGTGGAGAAATCGTCCAGGTCGGATCGCGATCGAACATGACCGATGCCATGGCCGAGGCCATCGAGAAGGCCGCCGCATCGCTCGACATCACCGGTAGTCGTGCCCTGCGGGTACTGCTGCACGCGGGCGTGAGCACGCTGTGGCCGATGTTGAAGTCGACGCCGGACCGGCAGTTGAGCGCCTATGAGTCCACCATCGCCGTGCTGCGCCGTCGCTGGGAGGGCGGTCAAACCGTCTGTGTCCCGGATCCGGAGGGTTCGGCTATGTTCCGGCAGTTGGATCAAGAGGTCACCGAGTTCCTGGGCCTGTGCGCGCAGCGCTCGGGTACCCAGTGGCTGGAGCCGGTGGATGCGATTGCCGCATACCTGCTCGCGGTGATTCAGGGCATGGTGCTGCGCTGGCTGGCCGACTGCGATGACGAGATATCGCTCGTCGTGCTGGATGACCTGGTGTCATACCTGTCCACCAAGGCTGTCGACCTCTGATTCGAACGGCCGGGTCCGGGTTCGCCGAATTGCTGGACGCATGACCAGTTTCATGGTCGAATGAAGTGGTGAGCGAACCGTCGCCTATCGCCGGGCTGCACGCGGCCACCGCCGAACTCGATCCGCCGCTGGCCGCCGTCGACCTGGCCGCCCTGCGCGCCAATGCCGCCGACCTGGTGCGCCGCGCACGCGGGGTACCGATCCGGGTGGCCAGTAAATCGGTGCGCTGCCGCGCCGTCCTCGAAGAGGTGCTGGGCAGCGACCTCACCGCCGCCGGCGGCTTCGCCGGCATCATGGGCTATTCGCTGGCCGAGGCCATCTGGCTGGCCGGGCTCGGAGCCCGCGACATTCTGCTCGGGTATCCGACCGTCGATCGGGCGGCGCTGGCGAAGCTGGCCACCGATCCGATGTTGCTGAACGCCATCACGCTCATGATCGACGATATCGATCAGCTCGACCTGATTCGCGCCGCCATCGGCGAAAAGGTCTCTCCCCGTGTGTGTATCGATGTGGATGCGTCGCTGCGCATCGGACCGCTGCACCTGGGCGTGCGCCGCTCGCCGATCCGTACGCCCGATCAGGCCGCGCGGCTCGCCGGTGCGGCCCGGCGGCGCGGATTCGATGTCGTCGGCGTCATGACCTATGAGGCGCAGATCGCCGGGCTGCCGGATTCGAATCCCGCTGTGCGCCTGGTGAAAAAGGCTTCCGCCCTGGAGATCGGCCGCCGCCGCAAGCAGGTCGTCGATGCGGTGCGCAGCGAGGTCGGCACGCTGGAGATCGTGAACAGCGGCGGTACCGGCTCCATCGAGGTGAGCATCTCCGACCCCGATGTCACCGAGGTGACGGCGGGCTCCGGCCTTTACCTCCCAACGCTTTTCGACGCCTACCGCAACCTGGCTCCGCGCCCCGCAATGTATTTCGCCATGCCCGTCCTGCGGCACCCCGCCGACGGCATTGCCACGGTGTACTCCGGCGGCTACATCGCCTCCGGCCCCGCCGGTGCCTCGCGGGTCCCGAAACCGGTGTGGCCCAACGGTTTGAAGCTCATCGGTACCGAGGGCGCGGGCGAGGTACAGACCCCGTTGACCGGCGCCGGCCACCTCGCGATCGGCGACCGCGTCTGGTTCCGTCACGCCAAGGCGGGCGAACTCCTCGAACGCTTCAACGAGGTCCAGCTCGTCGCCGACGGCACCCGCACCCAGGTCCCCAGCTACCGAGGCGAAGGCCGGAACTTCGGCTGAGAACCACCCCGTCCTCCACTGAGACCGCCCCCTCGTAATCCTGACCGCGGTTCTCCGCTCGTCATCCCGGCGTGCTTTCGGCCGGGATCCACGAATTCAGCTCAAACGCGGTCGAGTTGAAGCACCGCTGCCAGGTCGCTGAGTTCCGCGGCAGTCGTAGGCAGGAATTCCGTGAGCAGCGGCGAGCGCACGATGATCGCCGACCACATGGCCCGGGAAATCGCACTGGTCAGCCAGTGCCGCGATAGCAGCGCGCCGATACCGTGTGGCGCGTCCTTGGGCGCGGAGGTCGCCATGGAGACCAGCACCACGGCGGCTTCGCGGCCCTGGAAATGGTCCGCCGTCCCGACCAGCACATCCTCGATCCTGGCGCGGGACAACAGGGTTCGAATGCGCGCCACCTGCGCGTGATACGGCGCGACCACCAGAATGTCGTGCGGATGCAGGCGTCGGGTGACCGCACCGGTCTGCCACGGCAGACCCAGCAGATTGCGCACCTGACGCACGATCTCGCGGGCCTCCTCGGCGGATTCGGTGCTGTTGCCGTGATGTTCGATGGTCACGGTCCGGATACCCGGTGCGATGCCTTCGAGTTCCCTTGCGAGGGTGACGGTTTCGTTCGATCGCAGTCGATTTTCGTAGCGCAGCCGGGACACCGGACCGCAGACGCGCGGATGCATGCGCCAGGTGCGGTCCAGGAAGTATCCGAAGGTGGCGGGCAGGGTGCGGTGCGCACCCACCAGGCGGCCCAGCGCCGATTCGTCCACCGGTTCGGGATGAATGCCGTGCCCGGTGGCGGGCGCGGGATCGCCTACCAGCAGCAGGTTTCGGGCGCACAGTGCGACCGCGACGGTGTCGGCGAGCGGGAATTTCCCGGCGTCGGCGATGACCAGCAGATCGAGACTGTCCCGCGCGATCCGCTCCGGATCGGCGAAGTCATTCGAAAGTCCGCCCACCACACCGCCATTGACGGCATTGTCGAGGAAGCGCTCATATTTCGAGGCGTCGATCGGCAGCCACTCCGGGGCGACGGATTGCGCTTCGGCCTTGGCGACCAGTTCGGGCAGCACGCCCACCTGGACGACCGCGTCCAATACATGTTCGACCGCCGCATGAGTGCGCCCGACCACGCCGACCCGCCACTTGTACCGTGTCACAAGCCTTTCCACCACGCGCGCGGTGGTGTCGGTCTTGCCGGTGCCGGGTGGGCCCTGCACCGCGACATACGAATTCTCCAGATCGAGAATGGCGGCGGTGACGGCGGCGGCGTGATCACCGAAGACCTCCGGCAGCGCTTTGCCCTCACGCAGCCGGGGCGGGCGGCCGCACAGCAGATCGAAGACGGCATTGCCGGGGACCTCGGGCAGGGTCACAAGTAGTTGGTGCGCAATATCTTCGAGCGATTCCTCCAGGTACTCATTGTGGCCGGGCGGGCACGGGGCAATCGCGGTGGGTAGCTCGTCATAGGGTTCGCAGCCCTCGGGGAGTAGTTCGACGACGCGCACCACATCCTCGAAATTGGTGTCCAGAGCGCATCCCAGCACCGTCGCGTGTGCGGCCGCACGCTGTCCGGGCATGGCGGTCATACCGGGTGCGGGCCGGTCGTACAGCGTCAGGACGCGGGTGCCGGGCGGGGGTGCGTTCCCGGTTCCGAGTCTTCCGGTCAGGGTCAGATACCGGCGCATGGGTCGCTGACCGGTGCTGTGCCACTTGGTATCCACCGTGCCCCAGTCGGCGACGAGCACGCCCGGTGTCTCCGCCCACTCCTCGACGGGATGATCCAGGCGATCGTCATGCGCCCAGCGCAGCGGTTGCCGCTCGCGCCGGAAATAGCCGACGGCAGCCGCGGTGAACGCGGCCGCGATCTGTGCCGAACTGCGTTCACGCCCATCGCGATACCCGGTTTCGGCGAATTCCCGCAGGGCCGCCTCCACCTCGTCGGGGCCGGTCTCCCAATAGTCGTAGGACATGCGCCGGGCGGGCTGCACGCCGTGTTCGGTGGCCACCCGCAACAGCCAATCCCGCAGTTGCCGAACGGCTTCCGGTCCACTGCCCGCCAACCCGTCCGTCTGATCCGAGGCGGGTGGGGCGGGTCGATTCGGGGGCAGCTGGCGCAGATCGTAGGAGCGTTCGCCGACGATCATGGCGGCCCGGACGATCGGATAGAGGTCGACCAGGGCCGGAAGTAGTTCCGCCACCACGTCTTCCCCATCGGGGTAGCGTTCGCCGACCGTGCTCAGCAGCGGGCGCAGATTGCCGCGATAGTGGTGGATGTGCAGGTCCGGGTGCTCCCACTGGCGTTCGGTGAGGAAGTCCAGCAGTGCGTCGGCGTCATCGTCCCAGATCGGGATGTCTTGCGCGGCAGCGGAATCG
Source organism: Nocardia sp. SYP-A9097 (assembly GCF_009649815.1). Lineage (GTDB taxonomy): Bacteria > Actinomycetota > Actinomycetes > Mycobacteriales > Mycobacteriaceae > Nocardia. The sequence goes on along the minus strand of NZ_WJIC01000016.1, from coordinate 75,667 downwards.
GTCGCGCCGGTGCGAATGGTGAAGGTGTGCACGCGATCCGCGGACCAGTTGGACCAGACCCGCACCCGATCGGGTGCTTCGACGCTCACGAAGAGATCGCCGCGGCTGGGCCGGGGGAGCGCGGCCAGGGCGGCGGCGTCGATCAGGGCGTGCGTGGGTTGACCCGTGCTCTCGCGCTCCAATTGGAGTTCGGCTTGGCGGCGCAGGGTGCTGAAAGCCGGTGCGGGCACACCGCTGACGGTGGCGTCCGCGGCGGCCAGGCGAGCGACGGTGGTGATCCCGGCATCGCGCAACTGCGCACGCGTGGCGGGCCGCATACCCGCCACCAGCAGCAGATCCCGGCGCGTCTCGAGTTCGGCGGTGCAGGCGGGGCAGCGCCCGCACGCCAGAAACCGTCGATCCCCCCACTGCACGGGCAGCAGCTCGCCGAGCTTGTCCGCCAGAATCCGGTTCAGGCGGTCGCGGCGTGCTTGATGGATGACGACGATATCGGCCAGCAAATGCGTACTCGGCACGCCGTCGATCCATAGCCTGGCCTGTGCGGCGGGCCGGAAACCGTACTGCCGCAACGCATCCGCACTGGCGGCGAGGGTCAGCAGAGCGGAAATGCGATGCGGCCGAGTGGTGACGGCCGCGGGCAGATAATCGTATGTCTCGGGGTCATTGCCGCGCACCAGGAAGTCGCATCGGGTCGCGAACGAACCGTCGAAGACGACAGCCCCCGCGACCGCCTCCGCCCGCCCGCGCAGCGCGTCGACCGTCTCGTCATGGGCGGCCCGCAGCGCGGCGACAACCATCGCCGGGTCGGCCGGCCCGACGGGTCGATCCGCGGAGTCGGCGAGTTGACCGTGGGCCCCGGGGATGCGCACCACGCCGGACCCGTACCGGTCACGCAGATCCGCGAGCCGATGTTCGACCGCCGGTTCCCAGGCGTGCGTCAGCACGCCGGGTGCCGGATATCCGATCGACGTCACCAGCCCCAGTTCGGCGTCGAGCGCGCGTAGCAGCGCGAACTCACAACGCGCCGCCGTCACCAGGTCACCGGTGCTACACACGACACGATCACCGAACAGAATCAATCGCGGCCCTCCTGTGTCTCTCCGCCGACACCCGCGACCCGGACACGCGTCATTGCGTGCCGAGTCGCGAACAGCGTAATGACTCCATCTCCCACCCGGTGTTGCCAGGTAGCCCCCGTGCGCCCCATCGCCCGCCCCCAGCCCCACCCGCCCCCGCCCCTATACCCGGGCCACGTTGCGACACAACACGACTCGCGCCCCCTACCACCCTCATCCCCCGGTAGCCCCCCGGAAAGCCCACCAACCACCCCGGCGTGTCGCCCCTCGGATTCCCCCAATTTCCCTCTCCTACCAACCGTCGCCCTGAACGATCCACCGCAACCTGAAAGAGAGCCGACCGTGCACTCATGGTGGCGATTTCCGGCATATCTTCGCCCCGAGTGCACACTCGCCGGAATTCGGCGGTGGCGGAGCGGACCCGCGTTCCGAGCCATGCAATCGACTCCTGGTGGTTCACGCCCCGAGACCTCCTGGGTGTGCCGGCCGATGGGATCTTGCGGATCGGGGTGCGGTGGAGCGCTCGGCCGCGCCGGTGGCCCGAGCGGAATTTCGGCGGTGCGGGGGTGCGAGAATCGGGGGATGCCGTATTTCGATGGCGGCCGTGGGCGGCTGCATTACCGGCGGCAGTCGGTTACAGATGCTTCGGCGCGGGTTGCGTTGTTACCGGGGACCGGGCAGCACAGTGGGCACTATCACCGGTTCGGGCGCGCGCTCGAGAATGCCGGTATCGAACTGTGGACACTCGATACCTCCGGGCATGGGCTCAGCGAGGGTGATCCGGATCGTCCCGGGACACTGCCCGAATTGGCCGCTGACGCGCGGGCATTCCTCGACGCGATCCCGGCCGACTCCATTCCGTGCGTCCTGATGGGGCACTCCCTCGGTGCGGCGACCGCCTTGGCTGCCCTCGATTCGCATACGGCGGCGACTTTCGGTGCGGCCGTGACGCTTTCCGGTTTGATCCTGTGCGGGACGCCGCGCGCGGTGTTGCTGGGTGAACCCCCGAAGTCCGCCAGGGGGAGCGCGACCACCACGGCGAGCGGTCGTGGGCGCGGCGTGCGTCTCATGGGGCCGGCGGGACCTGTTGTGCCGGAGGGGATTCCGGTGCTGGTGGTGCATGGCGTGGATGATCGGCGGGCTCCGATCGAGCCCGTGCGGGAGTGGGCGCGGCACATCGTGGCCGAGTTCCGCGAGTACCCGGATGCGGGGCACGACCTGCTGCATGAGCCGGTGCACGCGGTGGTCAGCGCCGATATCGCCGAGTGGATCGGCAAGGTCGCGGCTCGCTGAGCGGAGCGCGTCAGCGTGCCGAGGGCGTTGGGCGCCTCAGGCGCGAGTGTTAACGAGGTTCAAGACATGATCCCCTCCCACCGTCCCGCTCTCTCTTGCCCCGTCATCCCGGCGTGCTTTTGGCCGGGATCCACACCCGGAGTGGCTCAGCTGATTTCGGTGGATTCCCGCCAAAAGCATGCGGGAATGACGGGGTTGGTCGGCGACATCATGACTTCATCGGTAGAGGCTCGCTGAGGAGCTGGCACTCGGTCGGAAAGCTTGAAGCTGAGGTTGGGCGGGCATTACCCGCGGCACCCGGTCGGCCTGGAGTTCACCCCGGGATGTGGTCTGGTGGCCGGTGATATCGAACCATTCGGGCGGAATGGGGTTTACGGTGCTGGGCGTGCCACTTTATGAATTCGAGGGTAAGCGGCCGACGGTTGATCCGACGGCTTTCATCGCGCCGACCGCGACGTTGATCGGGGATGTGCGGGTCGAGGCGGGTGCGTCGGTTTGGTACGGGGCGGTGCTGCGGGCCGATCTCGCGCCGATCATTATTCGCGAGCGGGCGAATGTGCAGGACAATGCGGTGATCCATGTGCCGGAGAATGTGCCGGTGGAGATCGGTCCGGGTTCGACCATCGCGCATGCGGTGGTATTCCACGGTGCGACACTCGGCGCGGAATCGATTGTGGGCAATGGCAGTACGGTGCTGGATATGGCCAAGATCGGCTCCGGCACCATGATCGCGGCGCATTCGCTGGTCCCGCCGGGTGCGGAGATTCCGGATGGGGTGCTGGCGGCCGGAGCACCCGCGCAGGTGAAGAAGTCCATCGAGGGCACGCCCGCCGAGCTGTGGGTGAAGGTGAACCCGTCCTACTACGCCGAGCTGGCGCAGCGACATCGCAAGGGCATCACCGAGATTCACTGAGCCCCCTGCGCCTCGGCGAGCGGCCGGTACCGCTTCGGCGCTACCGGGATTCGCCGAGCAGCCGCACCACTTCGGCATCGCTGAGTTGGTGGAAGTCCCGGTAGACGCCGCCGACGCCGCCGAGTGCGCGCGGCACCAGCGGGCAGATCACTTCGTCGGCGAGGGCCCGAATCCGATGCAGCGCTTCGGCGGAGGAGACCGGTACGGCGACCACGACCCGGCGTGGCTCGTGCAGTCGGGCGATCTCGCAGGCGGCGGCGACGGTCGCGCCGGTGGCCATGCCGTCGTCGGCGATGATCACGGTGCGGTCTTTCAGGGGAATCGGCGGTTCGGTGCGCAGCACGTGCCGCCGCCGCTCCAATTCGACGCGCTCCAAATCCTCGATATCGGCGAACTGTTCCGGTGTCACCCCGGTAGTGGCGACGACATCGGCATTGAGCACCCGCACCCCGTCCTCACCGATGGCCCCCATGGCCAGTTCCGGCTGCCACGGCACCCCGATTTTGCGTACCAGCAGCACATCGAGGTCCCCGCCGATGGTGTCGCGGATCGCCACCGCCACCGGAACCCCACCCCGGGGCAGTCCCAAGATCAGCGGATCCGCCGCGCGAAAATGCTCGAGCACCCCACCCAGCGCCCGGCCCGCAGCCTCCCGATTCGGGTAGATCATTGCTGCTCAGTCTAGTTCGCGCGCCTGCGGGCGTGGTCCCCCTCGTCATCGCGCGTGGTCCCCTTCGTCATCCCGGCGCGCTTTTGGCCGGGATCCACACGACAAGGGCATCACTCTCATCTGTGGATCCCGGCCAAAAACATGCTGGGATGACGGGGCGTCCTTTGCTGACAGCGCCTACTCGCCTCGGATGGTGAAGCGGCGCAGGGCGAGGCTCGGGTTGGTGGTGCGGACTTGGGTGAGGTCTTCGAGGTCTACTCGTGCGGTGGCTATGCCGGGTTGGTCGCCGAGTTCGGCCAGGACCGCGCCGGTGGGGGCGATGATCATGGAGGCACCCGAGCCGCGGGGGGCTGCCTGGTCGGCGGCGGCGACGTAGATGGTGTTCTCGATGGCTCGGGCGCGCAGCAGGGTCGTCCACTGGTCGACTTTGCCGGGGCCCGGAATCCATTGCGCGGGCAGGATCAGGGTGTGCGCGCCGGCCGCCGCGATGCGTCGAATGCCTTCGGGGAAGCGCAGGTCGAAGCAGGTTTGCATACCGAAGACGATGCCGTTGATGCTGAAGGTGGGCGTCTGGTCGAGCGGTCCGGGCAGGATCACATCGGATTCGCGGGAGCTGAACGCGTCGTAGAGGTGCACTTTGCGGTAGACGGCGGCGAATTCCGCGTCGGGGGTGGTGGCCACCAGCGTGTTGTAGATGCGCCCGGCGGGCTGATCACTGCCGGGCGTCTCGAGTACGCCGGCGACCAGGTGCACACCGAATTCGGCTGCGATACCGCGTAATCCGTTCACGAACGGTCCGGTGAGCGGTTCGGCGGCCGCGACGGCCCGCTCATCCAGGCGCAGCACCGAGTACATGGAGTACTCCGGTGCGATGACGAGTTCGGCCCCGAGTTCGGCTGCGGTCCGGACTTCCGCACGCAGTGCGGTGAGATTGGCCACGGTGTCGGTGCCGGGTGCGAACTGCACCACGGCGATGTCCATGGCCCTTGCGGACGCCGCGCCGGTGCTGGGTTGCGGTTGCGCCTCGGGTTCGTGAACGACGACCGTCGTCGCTCCCGAACTGCCCGGTTCCGGCGTTGTGACCGTGCCGGTTACGTAGTTCCGCACCGGTACGGGTTCGGTGTGACCGAGCCCGGAGGCCGACATGACGGGCGTTGCGGCGGCGGTCGAGGGCGGGTTGTCCGGTTGCACGCGGTCCAGCCTATTCACCCTATGGTCGGACCGACCAGGGTAAGGCAGTAAACTCCTGGTCAATGAGTACCTCACCGGCCGACAGCGTTCCCACTGACGACGAGAGGGACGCGAACGGCCCGTCCTTCGCTGATCTCGGTATCGATGACCGCGTGTTGCGCGCCATCGCCGATGTCGGCTACGAATCGCCGTCGCCTATTCAGGCTGCGACTATTCCGCCGCTGCTCAGCGGTGCGGACGTGGTGGGTCTCGCGCAGACCGGTACCGGTAAGACGGCCGCGTTCGCGATTCCGATCCTGATGGGGTTGGAGGTAACCGGTAAGTCGCCGAGGGCGCTGGTACTGGCTCCGACCCGTGAACTCGCGATCCAGGTTGCGGAGGCGTTCGGCCGGTACGCCACCCATATCCCGGGTCTGAACGTGCTGCCCATCTACGGCGGTCAGAACTACGCCGTGCAGCTGTCCGGGCTGCGCCGTGGCGCGCATGTCGTGGTCGGTACGCCGGGTCGTGTGATCGACCATCTCGAGCGCGGCACCCTCGACCTGACGCAGCTGCAGTATCTGGTCCTCGACGAGGCCGACGAGATGCTGAAGATGGGCTTCCAGGACGATGTGGAGCGCATTCTGCGCGACACGCCCGACACCAAGCAGGTCGCGCTGTTCTCGGCGACCATGCCGCCGGTGATTCGCAAGATCGCCAAGCAGTACCTGCACGATCCGGTGGAGATCACGGTCAAGACCAAGACCTCCACCAACACCAATATCGGGCAGCGCTATGTGATGGTGTCCTACCAGCGCAAGCTGGACGCGCTCACCCGCATCCTCGAGGTCGAGACCTTCGAGGCCATGATCATCTTCGTGCGCACCAAGCAGGCCACCGAGGAGCTCGCCGAAAAGCTGCGCTCGCGTGGGTATTCCGCGGCCGCGATCAATGGCGATATCGCGCAGGCACAGCGTGAGCGGACCATCGGCCAGCTCAAGAATGGTCAGCTCGACATTCTGGTCGCCACCGATGTCGCCGCGCGTGGTCTGGACGTGGAGCGCATCTCGCACGTCGTGAACTACGACATTCCGCATGACACCGAGTCGTACGTGCACCGCATCGGCCGTACCGGTCGCGCGGGCCGTTCGGGTGAGGCGCTGCTGTTCGTCGCCCCGCGCGAGCGTCGCCTGCTCGATGCCATCGAGCGCGCCACCCGCCAGCCGCTGACCGAAATGCAGCTGCCCAGTGTGGACGATGTGAACGCGCAGCGTGTCGCGAAGTTCGGTGACACCATCACCGAGAACCTCGCCTCGTCGAACCTGCCGCTGTTCCGCAAGCTGATCGAGGATTACGAGCGCGAGCACAATATCCCGCTGGTGGATATTGCCGCCGCGCTGGCGATCGGCTCCTACGACGGCAACAACTTCTTCATGGAGCCCGATCCGGAGCCCGCGCCCCGTCGCGAGCGCAGTGACCGCGGCGAGCGTTCCACCTTCGAGGGTGATCGCCGTGAGCGTCGTCCGCGTGAGGGCGGCCCGAGCCAGCACCGGCAGACCGGTGCGGATCTGGTCACCTATCGCATCGAGGTCGGTAAGCGCCACAAGGTCGCTCCCGGCGCGATCGTCGGTGCCATCGCCAATGAGGGCGGCCTGCGTCGCAGCGACTTCGGGCATATCAGCATCCGCCCGGATCACAGCCTGGTGGAACTGCCCGCGGACCTCTCGCAGGAGACCCTGAATGCGTTGAGCCGCACCAGGATCAGCGGTCAGCTGATTCAGCTGCAGCTCGATTCCGGTGCGCCGGGCCAGCGTTCGATGAGCCGCGCCCCGCGTCGCGGACCCAGCGATCGTGAGTTCAAGCGGGCCGATACCCGCCGCAAGCCCCGCACGTAATCGCCACGCGCCCTGCCTCTTTCGCCCGCATCAGCGAGAAAGGGGCGGGGCGCGAGCATTTTACGGCAAAGAAAAGTGCGCTCAGGTTCGAAAGCCTGGGCGCACTCTTGTTTCCACCGTCGTCATTTCGGTGCTTTCACCCTCGTCATTCCGGCGTGTTTTGGCCGGAATCTACCGAGATGTGTTGCTGCACTACGGATGTGGATCCCGGCCAAAAGCACGCCGGGATGACGGAGGGGCTGCGTCTAGTTGTTGTCGCCGGAGCCGGAGCTCGATCCGCTTGCCGAACCGGTATCGGCGGGAGCCTGTGCCGGGGTGGTGGGCGCCTGGCCGGTGGTGGTGGGCGCCTGGCCGGGGGTGGTCGGCGCGGCGGAAGTGGTCGCGGGGACCGGTTCCACGGGCAGGTCGGGGACGGTGAAGAGGCCGACGGTGGGCAGTACCAGGCAGCGTGAGCCCGGGTAGTCGATACTGCCCCAGAGTGAGGCGACCACGGTGCCGGGTCCGGTGTCCACTGTCTTTGCCAGCGACGGGAGGTTGTACTCGGTCATTTCGTCGAGGGGCGTAATCCCGCTGCGGCCGTTGCCGACATTCAGCCAGGCCACGCTCAGCCCGGAGGCGAGCGGCATACCGACGGTGGCGGGTGCGGCCTGGAAGCGCAGGGTTCCGGGCGGTCCCGCGAGACCGGTGTCCGGACCGGCCTGGCCGGAGACGGCGGAGGCGGCGGTCATGGTGAAAGGCAGATTGAATCCGCAGCCGAGGGTGGGCGCCTGATACCCGAACGGTGTGAAGCCGATGTTCTTCAGTCCGGCGGCGGCGACCAGTTCGGCGGTCTTGCCGGTGGTGGTCACCGCGGCCAGCGCGTTCTGATCGGTGCCCGCGGTCTCGGTGAGATAGGCGATGGCGGCATCGACCGGAGTGTCGATCTTCGGCGCGGCGGTGGCGGTGCCGATCGCACCGAGGACGGCCGTGGTGGCGATGGCAGCGACCGCTGCGGCGCGCCGGGGAAGGGTCATGCCGTTCACTCGTGCTGCTCCTGCGAACTCTCGGTACCGGGATTGGTGGCAGGCGACTGCTTTTCACCGCGTATCGCGGCTCGCGTGCACCTGATCTCCCCGGCAACGTACCAGCTCTGTCTGTGCGCCGCCGGGGTGAGGCGGCTCGCGTCTGTGATCCAGTCGTCAACCCCCCGGTTACCGGGGGGTAGGTTTGACCTTGAAACGACAGCGACGCTGGGAGATGCGATGAAACTTGCCCTGTCACCCGACGAGGTGAAATTCCGGGACGAACTGCGCGAGTTCTACCGGACCGAGATCCCGGCGGAGATCCGCGACCGCGTCAAATACGGTCACGAACTCTCCCGCGACGACATTGTCACCACGCACCGGATTCTCAATCAGCACGGCTACGCCACCCCCAAGTGGCCGGTCGCCTGGGGTGGCCGCGACTGGACGCCCATGCAGCTGCACATCTGGGAAGACGAGATGCAGCTGGCGTCCGTGCCGGAACCGCTCACCTTCAATGCCCAGATGATCGGCCCCGTGCTCGCGCAGTTCGCTTCCGAGGAGATGAAGCAGCGCTTCCTCCCGGCTACCGCGAACCTCGACATCTGGTGGTGCCAGGGCTTTTCCGAGCCGGACGCGGGTTCGGACCTGGCCTCGCTGCGTACCACCGCGGTGCGTGACGGCGACTCGTACATCGTGAACGGTCAGAAGATCTGGACCACGCTGGCGCAGTACGCCGACTGGATCTTCTGTCTGGTGCGCACCGATCCGACCGTCAAGAAGCAGGCGGGCATTTCGATGCTGCTCTTCGATGTGAAGACGCCGGGTGTGACCATTCGCCCGATCAAGTTGATCGACGGGGGCCACGAGGTCAACGAGGTGTTCTTCGAGAACGTTCGCGTTCCGGCCGATCAGCTGGTCGGCGAGGAGAACATGGGCTGGACCTACGCCAAGTTCCTGCTCGGTAACGAGCGCACCGGTATCACCGGTGCCGGCCGCACCAAGGTGAAGCTGGGTGTGGCGAAAGAGTATGCGGCACAGATCAAGTCGGGTAGCGGCACGCTGCTCGAGGATCTGGTGTTCGCCTCGCGTATCGCCGAATTGGAGAACGAGCTGCTGGCTCTGGAGCTCACCCTCGCCCGGGTGGTCTCCCAGCCCACCGACGGTAAGCCGAATCCGGCCTCCTCGGTGCTGAAGCTGCGTGGCTCCGAATTGCAGCAGGCCGCAACGGAATTGCTGCTCGATATCGCCGGACCCGACGCACTGCCGGTCGAGACCGCGGGCATCGCGTCGCCGGACTGGGCGCAACGCACCGGTCCGAGCTACCTGAATTACCGCAAGACAACCATCTACGGAGGTTCCAGCGAGGTGCAGCGCACCATCATCGCCTCCACCATCCTCGGATTGTGAGCTGCCGCCATGGATTTCGAACTCACCGATGAACAGGTCATGCTGCGTGACACGGTCCGCGATCTGCTCGCCCGGGCCTACGATCCCGAGACTCGGCTGAAGGTCACCGACACCGAACTCGGCTGGAGCCGCGATGTCTGGGGTCAGCTCGCCGAATTGGGTGTGCTGGGACTGGCTTTCAGTGAAGAGGACGGTGGCGTCGGCGCCGGACCGGTCGAGGTCATGGTCGTCATGGAGGAGGTCGGACGCCGGCTCGCGCCCGAACCGATCCTCGACGCCGTACTGGTGCCCGGTGCGCTGATCGCCGCCGCCGGAACCGAGGCGCAGCGTCAGCGGGTACTGCCCGAGCTGGTCGGGGGCACCAAGCTGCTCGCCTTCGCGCATGCCGAGCCCGGGACGCGCTGGCCCGCAACCGAACTCACCACCACCGCCGTTCCGTCAGGTGACGGGTACGTGCTCACCGGTGTCAAAAACCCGGTACCGCACGGTGATTGCGCGGACGAGCTGGTGGTGAGCGCTCAGCTGCCCGGTGGCGGTCTCGGCCTCTTCCTGGTCGCGGCGAATGCGGAAGGTGTGTCCCGCAAGCCTTTCCGCACCTTCGACGGGCGTCGTGGCGCGCAGCTCGAATTCGCCTCGGCCGCAGCGGAACTGCTCGGCGACAATGCCGACGCCCATACCGCGATCGCGGCGGCGACCGCGCAGGCCCAGGCCGTCCTGTGCGCCGAATCGCTCGGTGCGATGGAGGAGTCGCTACGCCTGACCACCGAATACCTCAAGACGCGCAAGCAGTTCGGCGTCACGCTGTCCAAGTTCCAGACCTTGAGCCAGCGCGCCGCCAATATGTACGTCTCCCTGGAACTGGCCCGCAGTATGAGCCTGTACGCCACCGCCGCGGTAGCCGACGACATCACCGATCCGGTGGTCGCCGCCCGTGCCCGCCTACAGGTGGGCCGCTCCGCCCGGCACATCGGCCAGGAGGCCATCCAGATGCACGGCGGCATCGGTATCACCACCGAATACCCGGTCAGCCACTACGTGGCCCGCCTGACCGCCATCGCCCGCACCCTGGGCAGCGACCTGGAACACCTGCGTATCCTCACCGACCGCGTAGCCGACTACACCCTCGTCGAGTTCTAGACCCCCACAACGAATCTCGCGCCCCGCTCCCTTCCAGGAGCGGGGCGCGACGCGTTCCGCAGGTGTGAACAACCCTCGATGAGGGTGCGCGACATGGCATCGGGGAAAGCTGTGAACGCAGCTGTAACCGGTGCGGGCGAGAACACTCGTAACCGGTGCAGGTGAGAACATCCGCGTTGGCGGGAAGGTGCTGTCGCCTGGGCGTCGGCGGAAGGTGCTGTCGCCCGCGCGTTGTCGGGAATGTGCTGTCACCCGCGCGTCGTCGGGAATGTGCTGTCATCCGCGTTGTCTGGGAGGTGCTGCCACTCGCGTTGTCTGGGAGGTGCTGTCGCCCGCGTTGTCGGGGAGGTGGTGACTCTCTCTCGTCATCCCGGCGTGTTTTTGGCCGGGATCCACCTGAATCGATTGCAGCGCTGCGGGTGTGGGCCCCGGCCAACGCGTGCCGGGGTGGCCGGGGGCGCGGTCGCTAACCGCTCGCGGGTTGGTCGTCCTCGGTGGTGGGGACGGCGATTGCCGGTTCGGTGGTGGGTGGGGTGGTGGGGCGGGTGGATTCCGTTGTGGGAGCGGGGGAATCGGTGGTGGGGCGGGGGCGCGTTGTCGACGGAGAGGTGGTCGTCGGGCGCAGGGGAGTGGTGCGGGAGGCGGTGGTGGGGGCCTCGGGGTCGGGGCTCGCATCCTTGGGGTCGGTGGTGACCGTGGGGATGGGGGAGTGCCGCGGGGGCTGGTCGGCGGCCACCCGCCAGGTGGGCGAGGGCGGGATGACCACCGCGGGGGTGGTGCTGCCGCCCGATTGTGAAACCACCGGGGCCGCTTGCAGATCCGCGTTCAGGGGCGGGGGCGCGACGTAGGTGTCCTGACCGCCGAGGCCGCACGCGCCGATGAGTACCAGGCCGAGCGACACCGCGCCGACAGCGGCCGCGGCGCCGGCCACGGGGGCGGGTAGCCGCCGCCGCGGGGTGGCGCCGCGGCGGTCCGCGCCGGCGTTGCTGCCGTCCATGGGGAGCACTCCTGATTCGTCTCGAGTGGGCTCACCCTAACGGAGGAGGTGGCGCGGGGCCAGGCGGGTGGTCGGTCCGTTTCGTTACCGCCCGCGGCGAATGCGCAAGGCACAACATTATCTCAAACAGCGGTGATTCAGATATCGAATCAGTAAAGTCAGCGTGTTTTGCACACGTGTCGTATGGACATTTCGTTGCCGAGCCGTAATCTGTGTCCAAAGTTACACGTGAGACGCCCGAAATTAGCCGAGAGACGCGCCGAAGGTTCGCCGAACTCGGTGGGCGTCATCGAGGAGTGGATGATGGGTGCATTCTCGACATCCCCGCAGCGCGCGGTTGCGCGATCGGGGGAGCCTGCGGCCACGGAATCGTCGCGATTGTGGACAATTCTGGCCCGTAGCGCCGCATGGCTGATCTTCCTCGGGGGAGTGTTCGGCGCTGTCCTGGGGATCGCGGGTCTACGTGTCGAAATCACCGTCGCGGGACTGATTCTCGCCTGTACGGCCGGGCTGATCCTACTCAAACTGCGCGCCGACGCCGCCGCTACCGAGAAACACTGACGCACTCCGCGCGATAATTCCCGAATTGCCGAACGGCTGCCCCGAATTCACACGCAGCAACTATTCGGCAAACATAAGTCGCGAATGTCCCACGCGGATACCGCATTACTCGGGAAACTCATGGTTGCCTGCGAATAACCCATTCGAATGCGGCGGCCTCGGACCGACTTCCCTCCGCTGTTCGCGAACGATTCGGCTCACCGAGTTCGGCCAGCAATCGTTCCGATATCGGCACCAGCGTCGCCATTGATTCCGGCGTGAACCATTCCGGCCGGGTGGCGAAGAGCAGATCCTCGCTGGAGGTATTGCCGGAGGCACCGGGCGCGAACGGGCAGCCGCCCAAGCCGCCGAGCGATCCGTCAAGGACGCTTGCCCCCGCGGCGAGTGCCGCCAGCGAATTGGCCACGCCCATACCCCAGGTGTCATGCCCGTGGAAGACGATCCGGTGCTCGGCCGTACCCCAGTGCCCCTGCGCGACAACGGCGCTCACCAGTGCGCTCACCTGTCCGGGATGCGCCTGTCCGAGCGTATCGGCGAGCACGATATCGGCCGCCCCGTCGGCGCGCGGATCGCGCGCGATGGCCAGCACCCGTTCCGGATCCACTGGCCCCTCGAACGGGCAGGTGAAAGTCGTTGCCAGACAGAGCTGAATCCGCCCGCCCGCCGCCCGCGCGAACTCGACGGCCGCGGGCATGGCGGCCAGACTCTCCTCGGTGGTGCGGCCGATATTCGCCTTATTGTGCGAATCGGAGACCGAGAAGCAGTACTGGAAGTTCCGCACCCCCGCCGCCGCGGCCTTCTCCACATGTCGCGGCGTCGCCACCCACACCCAGCACCGCGCCAACTCCTCCGCGGTGAGCGCGGCGACCAGCTCGAGCGTATTGGCCATGGGCGGCACCAGATCCGGTCGCGCCATGGACCCGATCTCCAACTCCGGCACCCCCAGCGCCAGCAACTCGCGCACGATCTCCACCTTGCGCCCGGTAGCCAACACCTTCCCGGTCAGCTGCAACCCGTCGCGCAGCGTCACATCCCGCAGTATCGCCTCCATCACAACCCCTTCCGATCGCCCAGTCGGCATATCCGATTCGTCCATGTAAGCGTCCGGCCCACCCGCGAGCCCAGCCGATCGGCGGAAGCCGGTAGCCGATCGTCTTGCGTGGCAGCCTCGAGCGGTTGTGCGGCAGTCCGGACGGAGTGTGCGGCAGTCCGGACCGGGTGCGGGGCAGTCCGATCCGTGCGTGTGCGTGTGCGAGTACCGATCTCGACGCCCGTTGCGCTCGTCATCGGCCCTCGAGTGCGTCGATCTCGTTGTCGGGCATGCCGAGTAGGCCCGACAGCACCTCGCGGGTGTGCTCGCCGAGATCCGGGCCGATATTGCGGATGGGGAGGGACTGCTCGCCGATGACCGGGACTATGCCGGTGAAGCCGACCTGTTTGGGTTCGGGTTCGCCCACGTCCACCGGGAAGTGCTGAATCATATTGCGCGCCTTGTACTGCTCGTCGGCGACGATATCGGCGGCGGTGTAGATGGGGCCGCAGGGGATGGCGGCGGCCTCCAGGAGTTGCAGGGCCTCGTCGCGAGTGTGCAGGCGAGTCCATTCGGCGATGGACGCGTCCAGGCGGTCGCGATTGCGCCAGCGGCCCGCATTGTCTTGCAGCTCAGGGTCTGCCGCGAGGTCCGGGCGGTCGATGACCTGCATATAGCGCTGGAAGATGGCATCGCCATTGCCACCGATAATGATGTTGAAGCCGTCGCTGCACGGGTACGCGTTGCTCGGGGCGATGCCCTCCATCCGCCCGCCGACGCGTTCGCGATTGACGCCGTAGGCGAGATAGTCCGGGACGAGCGACTCCATCACCGACAGGATGGATTCATTGAGCGCGACGTCGATTATGCGCTGCGGCAAGGGAACTCGACCGTCGCTCCGTTCCCGCTGGAACAGCGCCATGACGGTGCCGAAAGCGGCGTAGATGCCCGCGATGGAATCGCCGATGGAGACGCCCACGCGCACCGGCGGCCGATCCGGATCGCCGACGAGTTCGCGCAATCCGCCCACGGCTTCGGCGACGGCCGCGAATCCCGGCCGCTGCGACAGCGGTCCGGTCTGCCCGTAGGCGGAGATGCGGGTGATCACCAGATCCGGATTGGCCGCGTTCAGCACCTCCGGCCCGAGCCCCCACTTCTCCAGCATGCCCGGCCGGAAATTCTCCAACAGCACATCGCACTGCTTGATCAGATCCAGCACGATTCCCCGCCCCGCCTCGGTGCGCAGATCCAGCGTGATCGATTTCTTGTTCCGATTCACCGTCCGATAAAGCATCGAGGTGTCCCCACCGTAGAGCCGCCAATTCCGCAGCTCGTCACCGGTTTTCGGCCGCTCCACCTTGATCACCTCGGCCCCGAAGTCCCCGAGAATCCGCCCCGCCGTAGGCGCGGCCACATAATTCCCCAACTCCAGAACCCGCACCCCATCGAGCGGCCGAATCTCCATCCCCGCATTCTGCCCCACCGACCGCCCTCATCTCGGGAGCCGGGACCCCCGCTCCCACCCCGGCCGAAAGCCCCCCGTTCCCGTTCCCAACACAAACCCAAAGACGCCAGGACGAGAAAAGACAAGAACCCAAAACCCTGGACATGTGATCACCGGAAATTGACCGGGGCAACACGCCGTAGGTGGCCACGGTCAGTTCCCAGTGATCACATGTCCAGCTGGGTGGTGTGGCGTTTTGTCTTTTTCGTCTCGGTTCTGAAGGTGACCACGGCCGGCCGACCAGGCTGGGGCGCGAGTACTCGCGCCTGACCGGTGGCGAAAGTCGGGTACGGCAGGCGAGGTTCCCACTCCGAAAATTCGTGGCCTGCTGCCGAACCCCGCTGGGACAGAGGCGAATCCACCTAAGTCCGCTACGAAGGCCCCGAGTGCGGGCCCGTCTACGCCGCTAAGCCTGCCCGTGTTGCTGCACGCCGGTGGTTAGGCTGCGCGCGGGGGGACTTGCTCGATGATCGAGTAGTGCTCGGCGTTGCCGGTGATGATGGTGCTCTCGTTCCCGTGGATGTCGACGGGGATGTCGCCCGCGAGGGTGATGCGGGTGAGGCGGCGGGGCTGGGTGTCGTAGTCGTCGATGGCGTAGTGCTGGGTGGCGCGGTTGTCCCAGATGGCGACATCGCCGAGTTGCCAGTTCCAGCGAGTGGTGTTCTCCAGCTTGGTGACTCGGTTCTGCAGCAGCTGGAACAGGGCGGCGGATTCGGCGGCGGTGAGGCCGACGAAGTTCTTCACGAAGTGGCCGAGGAGCAGGGCGCGTTCGCCGGTGACGGGGTGGACGCGGACCACCGGGTGTTCGGTCTCGTAGTAGGTGGATTCGAATTCGGCGCGGTACGCCTTGCCCTGATCGTTCGGCGCGTGCGAATCGCTGCGGTCGGCGGCGTAGTCATATGCGTTGGTGTGCCGGGCGCGCAGGTTCTCCACCAGGGCCTTGAGCGAATCGGGCAGGGAGTTGTAGGCGGCGACGGTGGAGGCCCAGGTGGTGGAGCCGCCGTAGGCGGGCAGGTGTACCGCGCGCAGGATGGACGCCTTCGGAATGCGATCCACGAAGGTGACATCGGTGTGCCAGCTATTGGCGCGGCCGTACTCCGAATCGATGGGCAGCGTCTTGACGCCCCTGGAGGTTACGGTCGGATGCGGGGTGGTGGGGGCGCCCAGCAGTTGCGCGAACTCGTACTGGCCGTCCTCGGTCAGATGCTCCTGGCCGCGGAAGAAGATGACCTTGTGCTCATGCAGGGCGTCCTGGATGACCTTGATGGTCTCGGAGTCCAGCTCGCCGCTCAGCCGGACGCCGTCGACGCGGGCACCGATCTTGCTGCCGAGCTTCACCACGGTGGCGGTGGAGGTGGCGTAATCGACGGACATACAGGGCCTTTCGCTCGAACGATTGCTTGCTTCGAGCACACCACCGGGGCTGCGCCTGAAACAGGTTTAGGCGCAGCCGGATCGAAAGCCTGTCAGCCGACCTGTTCGCGTAGGAATGCCAGGTCTTCTGCTACTCCGTCGGCGGGGGTTTCCAGCACGATCGGGGCGTCGCCCACCGCCTTGCAGACCTCTACCAGGAGTTGCGTATCGATGGTGCCGTCGGCGAGATTGGCGTGGCGGTCCGCGCCGGAGTCGAAGGCGTCCCGCGAGGAATTCAGGTGCACCAGGTCGATACGGCCGGTGATGGCCTTGATCCGGTCGACAATGCCGAGTAGCTCCTCACCGCCCGCCCAGGCATGGCAGGTGTCCAGGCAGAAGCCCGCGCCGAAGTCGCCGACGGCATCCCACAACCGGGCGATATCATCGAAATGCCTTGCCATGGCGTGGTTTCCGCCCGCGGTGTTCTCGATGAGAATCGGCACCGCGAACCCGCCCTTGTCCTGCTGGCGTTCGAAGAGCTTGCGCCAGTTCAGGATTCCCTCGATGATCTCGTCATCTTTGCGGACGTGCCCGCCGTGCACGACCAGGCCGAACGCGCCCAGTTCGGCGGCGGCCGCGGCCTGCGCCGCCACCGCGCCGCGCGAGGGCATGCGTAGCCGATTGTTCAGGCTCGCCACATTGATCTGATACGACGAGTGCACCACCACATCGATGGGACTGGCCTTGATCTCCGCCGTCAGTGGATGCGGTGTGGGCTTGTCCCAGCTCTGCGGATCGACCACGAACATCTGGATGACATCGGCCCCCAGCTTGTCGGCGAAGCCGATGGGGTCGCTGTCGAGCCGAACGTGTGCTCCTATGCGCATGCCAGCCACCTTATCGCCGCCCGCCGACAGGAGATGGTGATCACTCCTGTTGCGCTCGAGCGATCCGCGGAGATAGTTCCGTAGGACTCGATTGCGCTATGGTTTCGGTGTTTTCCGGATCGGCCCGAGCACGATCACGCCGATCGTTTGCGGTACGTCGCGCGCTGGTGGGTCCCGGCGCAGGCGTAGGAAGTGGGAGCTCGACATGCTGTCCAGCGGTGATGTGTTTGCGGAATACGTTATCGAGCGGCAGTTGGGGCGCGGGGGCATGGGCTCGGTGTATCTGGCCAAGCATCCCCGGCTGCCCCGGCTGACGGCGCTCAAGCTGTTGAACCGGGAGATGGTGTTCGACAAGGAGGTTCGCGCGCGCTTCGAGCGCGAGGCGGATCTGGTCGCGCAGCTGGACCACCACAATATTGTCACCGTCTACGACCGTGGGCTCGAGGACGGGCAGCTGTGGATCTCGATGCAGTACATCGACGGTGTCGATGCCTCGAGCGTGAATCCGCAGACGCTGCCGCCCGAGCGGGCCGTGCAGATTGTCGCCGAGACCGCCGACGCGCTGGATTACGCGCACCGCAACGAGGTGCTGCACCGCGATGTCAAACCCGCCAATATTCTGCTGGCGCGCTCCACCGGCGGTAAGGGTGAGCGCGTCTACCTCACCGACTTCGGTATCGCCCGGCTGCGTGACGACAGCGGTCAGAACCTGACCCAGACCGGAACCTTCACCGCGACACTGGCTTACGCGTCGCCGGAGCAGCTGACCGGTTCCACACTGGACGGTCGCTCCGACCAGTATTCGCTGGCCTGCACCCTCTTCTGGTTGCTCACCGGTTCCGGACCGTTCTCGGCCACCAATCCCGCGGCCGTCATCCAGGGGCATCTGCAGCAGCCGCCGCCGCCCTTGAGCAGCGCCCGCCCCGGACTGCCGCCGGCCCTGGACATGGTGCTGAACAAGGCCATGGCCAAGCGACCCGAGGATCGTTTCAACAGTTGCGCCGATTTCGCGGCCGCCGCCCGGCAGGCGCTGTCCGCGCCGAGTTCGCCCGCCATGCCGCTGGTGAATCCGCGTACCGCGCCGCCCATGCCGACCCATACCCAGGGACAGCATCCGACGATGGGGCAGATGGGCGCGCCCATGCCCATGACCGGCGGGCAGCTGCCGACGGCGAACGCGCCGATGTACACCGGTGGGCGGCATACCGCGGCGCCCGCGCCGGTTGCGCCCAATCCTTATGCGGCACAGCCGAATACGGCTACGCCTCCGCCGCAGCCGCTGTACGGGCAGACCCGGCCGACGAACCAGTACACCAGTCCACCGCAGTTCAACGTCGGCCAGCCGCAGTACAACTACGGTGGCCCGCCGCCCGGTCAGCCGCCGGTCATGGGGCAGATGGGTGGGCGACCGCCGCAGCCGCCGAAGAAATCCAATGCCGGATTGATCATCGGATTGATCGTCGGCGCGCTGGTGCTGGTCGTTGTCGTGGTGATCGGGCTGGCCGCACTGGGCAGCAAGAGCGATGACACCACGACCACCGGCACCACGACCAGGCCCGCCTCCGGCACGGTGGCCACCTCGGCTTCGCCGGCTTCGGACAAACCGGTCGACTCCTCGGCCATCAGCAAGGAATTCGCGCGCCTGGTCCCCGCCACCAAGAACGGCGACACCGGATACAACGGTGCGACCTGCTGGCTCGCCGATCCCAAGAGCCCGCCGGACAAGTCCGATGGCGAACCCGATTTCGGTGATTGGGCGGTGCAGTGGCGGTGCTTCGGCGGCGGCAACAACGCCGACCCGTTCTACCGGATCTACGCGTATTCGTCTGTGGCCAAGGCACAGTCGGTGGTGAGCTCGCTCGCGCCGGACAAGAAGAGCACCGACAGCAGCGGCGGTAAGGCGTACACGAACTACCAGTTCACCGGCAGCGACCGCCCGCGCATGGTCACCGCCTTCACCGGTGACGGCAATCGCGGCCAGTACCTCATGTACACCGACGGCGTCGTCGGCAGCATCGACGACGTGCTGACCTGGTGGCGCTCGGCACCGTTGAACTGAGTTGTTGCCTGCGCCACGACGGGAGCAGGCAAGGTTGTCGGGCTCGCGGCACGCGGGCTAATGTCCCGTCCGGGTAATCGGATGAAGGGAAACGCGTGCTGCGCAGCGGAGAGACGTTCGCGGGATACCTGATCGAACGTGAGCTCGGCCGTGGCGGTATGGGATCGGTGTATCTCGCGCGGCATCCCAGGTTGCCCCGGCTTGTCGCGATCAAATTATTGAGCCCGGAACTGTTCGGCGACAGTGAGGTTCGCGCGCGATTCGAACGCGAAGGCGATGTGGTCGCGCGGCTGGATCACCCGAATATCGTGCCGCTCTTCGATCGTGGTTTCGACGACGACCGGATGTGGATCGCCATGCGGTACATCGACGGTCTGGACGCGTCCCTGCTGGAATCGGCTAATCTGCCACCGCGACAGGCCATTCGGATTATCGGTGAGACCGCGAAAGCCCTCGATTTCGCGCATCGCAAGGGTGTGCTGCACCGGGATGTGAAGCCCGCCAATATTCTTATCGAACGCGTCGACGGTGAAGAGCGAATCTTCCTGGCGGACTTCGGTATCGCGCGCCTGCGCGATGAGAACACCAAACTCACCCAGACCGGTTCCTTCACCGCCACCCTGGCTTATGCCGCCCCCGAACAACTCTCGGGCCAGCCCCTGGATCACCGCTGCGACCAGTACTCCCTGGCCTGCACCCTGTTTCGCCTGCTCACCGGTGCCGTCCCCTTCGACGCTCAGCATCCGATAGCCATCATGCGCGGTCACCTCGACCAGCCGCCACCGCCGGTCAGCTCGCTGCGCCCCGGTCTCCCGCCCGCCCTCGACGCGGTCATGGCCAAAGCCATGGCCAAACATCCCGACGCCCGCTTCGACTCCTGCACGGCCTTCGCCACGGCGGCTCAGCAGGCGTTGGATGGTGTGCCCACGCAGACCTCCGGCCCGCGTCACCCGATGGCAGGTCAGCCCGCGCCCGGCCAGCGCGGCGGGCCGTTCCCCGGTGGCGTCGGTCCAATGCCCGGCGCTGTATCGAACACGCCTTCAACACCATTCGCGACGCAGGGGAAGTCCGGAGCGACGCAAGGGATGTCCGGAGCGCCGCGAGGAAGGGGCGGAGCGACGCAGGGGCAGCCGGCCCAAGGGCAGTCGTATGCCGCGGCGGGCGCACCCGGCTCGATGGCGGCGCGCCCCAATCCCGCTCCGGGAGCGCCCTATTCGCCGCCGAGCAGGGCTGCCGCCGCGTACGCCCAGTCACATCAGTCGACTGGAGTCACGCCACCCGGCTCCCGTCCGCCCACCAAGGCGATGTCCCGTGCGGAGACGAAGGCCCGGCCCGGGAAGCAGGTCTTCCCGGCGCCGCCGAAGAAGAAGTCGCGGACACGCGGATGCCTGCTCTGGCTGCTGGGTATCATCCTGGTGCCGCTGCTGCTGGTGGTCATTGTGCTGGCGGCGATCGACCGGTCGGGTTCGAACGGCACCTCCGATTCGCCCGCGGTGACCACGGTGCCCAGGGCGGTGTATCCGACCACCGAGGAGTACGTGGAGACCACCACCGAGGCTGAGCCGGAGCCCTCGGCAGGGACCGCCAGCGCGACACCGGAGTACACGACCACGCCCGCGCCGCCGGGCCTCCCCTTCGGCCTGCACTGAGTGGCCTCCTACCCAGGGATGATTTAAGGAATCGATGTGGGTACGGGGGCTGGGGGTGATCCCGGATGGCGTGCGTGCGCCGCGCCCGACACACTGGACAGCATGACTTCGAATGTCTCGGATCCTGTCGGGCTCGTTACGGGCGCGGATGCGGTTGCCGCGCGGGCGACCGACCTGGTGAAGATCTATGGTTCGGGCGATACGCAGGTGCGGGCGCTCGACGGTGTGTCGGCGGATTTCGCCAAGGGGGAGTTCACCGCGATCATGGGGCCTTCGGGGTCCGGTAAGTCGACTCTCATGCACTGCCTGGCCGGATTGGACGCCGCGACGGCGGGCACGGTGCATATCGGCGATACCGACCTCACCAAGCTCTCCGACAAGGGCATGACGCAGCTGCGCCGCGACCGCATCGGATTCGTGTTCCAGGCGTTCAATCTGGTGCCGACGCTGACCGCGCTGGAGAATGTCACCCTGCCGCTGGATATCGCGGGGCGTAAGGCCGATGAGGAGTGGCTCTCGACCGTGCTCAAGCGGCTCGGTCTCAACGATCGCCTCACGCACCGGCCCAGTGAGCTCTCCGGTGGTCAGCAGCAGCGGGTGGCGTGTGCCCGGGCGCTCGCGGGCAAGCCGGACATCATCTTCGGTGACGAGCCGACCGGCAATCTGGATTCCCGTTCCTCCGGTGAGGTGCTGTCGATTCTGCGTGCCGCCGTGGACGAGTTCGGTCAGACCGTGGTCATCGTGACCCATGATCCGCGTGCGGCGTCCTATGCCGATCGTGTGGTCTTCCTCGCCGACGGCCGGATCGTCGACGAATTGCGCTCGCCCACCGCAGATTCCGTGCTCGACACGATGAAGTTGCTGGAGACCGTCTGATGTCCGGTAGTCCGATGCGCAAGGTCGTCTTGCGCAATCTCGCCGCGCACAAAGTGCGACTGTTCCTCACGCTGCTGTCAGTTGTACTCGGGACCGCTTTCATCGCGGGGTCTTTCGTCTTCACCGACACCTTGCAGAGCTCATTCGACGATATCTTCGCCAATCAGGCCAAGGGCGTCGATGTCCGGGTGAGCCCGAAAGAAATCCAGTCCCTGGGCATTCCGAACGAAGTGGTCGACAAGATCACCACCATGGACGGCGTGCGCGCGGTCGCCCCCGGTGTCAATGGCCCGGTGGTGCTGCTCCAGGACGGTAAGGCCGTGCAGACCGGTGGCGCACCGACTTTCGGCACCTCGTACCTGCCGCCGGACAAGGCGATCGCCGAACCGGAGAAGTACATCGACGGTGTCCCGCCCGCCCAATCGGGTGAGGTCGCCATCAACAAGGGTGGCGCGGATCGTGCCGGCCTGCATGTCGGCGACACCACCAAGGTGCTCATCCCGTCCAAGGGCAATATCGATGTCAAGATCACCGGCATCTACGACCTGACGGGCAATACCGGTGGCTATATCAACCTGTACTTCGATGCCATGCAGGCCAAACAACTGTTCACCGACGGCGCGCATGTGGCATTCGTGGATATCGCCGACAAACCCGGTGTGAAGGCCGATGATCTGCGTGATCAGATCGCCAAGGCCTACCCGGATTACAAGGTGCAGGACGGCGATCAGGTCCGCGAGGACCTGAAGAAGCAGATCGGTGACGCACTCAAGTTCATCAACTACTTCCTGCTCGCGTTCGGTGCGATCGCACTGATCGTCGGCACCTTCATCATCTACAACACCTTCTCCATGCTTGTCGCGCAACGACTTCGGGAGTTGGCGCTACTTCGCGCGGTCGGCGCCAGCAGCGGCCAGGTCGGCTGGTCGGTGGTCTCGGAGGCCTTCGTCATCGGATTGGTCGGCAGCGCATTGGGATTGGCCGCCGGTGTCGGTCTGGCGTTCGGTCTTTCGGCGCTGCTCAATGCCTTCGATCTCGGACTGCCCACCGGATCCATGGCGGTGCTGCCCCGCACCGTCGCGGTGGCGCTACTGGTGGGCGTCGTGGTGACGGTGGTGAGCGCTTACGCTCCGGCGCGCCGGGCGGCGACCACACCGCCGGTGGAGGCCATGCGCGAAGGAGCCTCCGCATCCTCCGAGACTCCGCACCTGGGTATCGCCGGTTCGGTGATCCTGAGCTTCTTCGGCTTGTTCGGTGTGTACAGCCTCACGAGGTCCATTCGGACGGTGCTCGAATCCCCGCGGCTGCGACCGGCTTTCGGCGCCGTGCTGACCGTCGCCGGTCTGGTGCTCGTCGTGCTCGGTGCTCGGCACACCGGCGGTAATGCCGCTCTCACGGTCGGAATCGGCGCTCTGGCACTGATTCTCGCGGTGCTGTTGCTGGGACCCACGCTGTCTCAGCCGATTGTCGGCGCGCTCGGTATCCTGGTTCGGCCGTTCGGGCCGGTCGGGCGCATGTCCGTCAATAACGCACAGCGCAACCCACGCCGTACCGCCGCAACGGCTTTCGCGCTCACCCTCGGGCTCATGCTGGTGACCGCGATCGGCATGCTCGGCGCGTCCGCCAAGGCCAGTATCGGCGAGGTGGTCGACAAGGGCGTCAAGGCCGACTACATCCTGCAGGGGCCCACGAACAGCCTGATCGGTGTGCCGCTGGCCGCCGGACCCACAGTGCAGAAGGTGCCCGGCGTCCGGGATGTGGTGCAGTTCCACGGCGTCACCTTCAAGGCCGGTGACGATCAGATGCTCGGCACCGTACCCGAGGGTCCGTTGGACAAGGTGCTCAGCTACGACCTGGTGCAGGGCAGCGGCAATCTCGGTGACAACGGCATCATGCTGTCGGAAACCGAAGCGGGCGACCGCAATTGGCATGTCGGGCAGAAGGTCGACATCACCAGCCTGGACAAGAAGAACTACCAGGTCGAGGTGGTGGGCATCTACAAGGACACCCAGATGCTCGGACCGCTGGTGGCACCCATGGCGCTGTACAACCAGGTGATGCCGGTGAGCTTCCGCACCAACTACATCGTGCTCATCGGCGCGCAGCCGGGCGCGGATCTGAAGACCATGCGCACCGATCTCGAAGCGGCCGTTGATCAATGGGCCATCGTGCAGGTGCAGGACCGCGAGGACTTCAAGGGCGCACAGGGCAAGCAGATCAACACCATGCTCGCGATCCTGTACGGATTGCTCGCGCTGGCGGTGGTGATCGCCATCCTCGGCATTGTGAACACCCTGGCCCTGTCGGTGGTGGAGCGTCGCCGGGAGATCGGCATGCTGCGCGCGGTCGGTATGCAGCGGCCGCAGGTACGGCGCACCATCTACCTGGAATCCATGCTCATCGCCATCTTCGGCGCGGTGGTCGGGGTGGTGCTGGGCCTGGTGCTCGGCGCCGGATTCCTGCGCACGCTCAAGGATCTCGGGCTGGCGACCATTTCGGTGCCGTGGGGTCAGATCGTGCTCATGGTGCTGAGCTCCGGTGTGGTCGGTGTACTCGCGGCGCTGTGGCCCGCGGTGCGCGCGGCCCGCACGCCTCCGCTGGCGGCCATCGCGGACGTATAGCGGAACAAGCCGGGGGACGAGGAATCCGGCCGGTCGCCGAGGGGTGACCGGCCGGATTTCGTTATCTCCGAAGATTTCTCAGCGGTTGTACAGAATGACCGTGACCACCACGATGATCAGCACCAGCGCCACCGTGGTCCCGGCGATAATCCAGCCGATCTGGCTCGAATTACGCTCCGGCGCGGTGTAAACCGGCTGCTGCTTGGACTGCGGCGCGTAATTCGGCTGCGGCACCGGCTGTTTCGGGAACGCCGCACCCGAGGCCGGATTCTGATACGCGGGCGTCGGCGCGACGACCGGATTCTGATACACCGGTGCGGGACGCTGATACCCCTGCCCCGAATTCGGATACTGCGGATTCGGGGCGCCCACCGGATTCTGATACGGCGGAACAGGATTCGACCCCGACATGGGGCGCTGCTGCACCGGCGCGGGAATCACCGGTTGCGGTCGTGCGGGAGTCGGGGGCCGGGGCGCGGCGACAATCGGCTGCGGCCGCACCGGTGTCGGCGGTCGCGGCGGCACCGGCCGGGCGAGCAGGGCCTGATCCACCGCGGCGGAGAACTCCACACACGAGCGGAAACGATCCTGCGGCCGCTTGGACAGTGCCCGGGTGAGCACACCGTCGATGGCACGCGGCAGCTCCGGTCGCAGCGGACTCGCGGGCGGCGGCGGCTGCTGCAGATGCCCGCGAATCACCGCCGCCGGGCTGGTGCCCTCGAATGGCACCACGCCGGTGAGCAATTGGAACAGCGTGCACGCCAGCGCGTACTGATCCGAACGCCCGTCGATGGTGGCCCCGGTCAATTGTTCGGGGGAGGCGTAGGCCAGGGTCGCGGTGACCGTGCCGGTCTGGGTGAGGTGACCGGTGTCGTCCCGCAGCCGGGCGATACCGAAGTCGGTGAGATACACCCGTTCTCCCGCCGCACCGCCCGAGGAGCGCGCCAGCAGAATATTCGCCGGCTTCACATCCCGGTGCAGGACATTGCGGCCGTGCGCGTAATCCAGGGCCTTGGCGGTTTCGGCGATGATCTGCGCGGCCCGCAGCGGCGGCAGCGAAGCCGCCTTGACGGCGGAGGCGTTCACACCGTCGATGTACTGCATGGAGATCCACAGCTGTTCACCCTCGGTGCCGCGGTCGTAGACCGTGACGATATTCGGATGGTCCAGCTGTGCGACCAGGTCGGCCTCCCGAATGAACCGGGCACGAATCTCGTCGTCGGTGAACATTTCCTGATTGAGCAGCTTCAACGCGGTCTTGCGCGGCAGCCGGGGATGCCGGGCCAGGTACACCGACCCCATACCACCGCGGCCGAGTTCGCGTTCTATGACATAACCGGCGAACACATCACCAGAGCGCAAAGTCGAGCCCCCGTTTCCACGAGACAGATCAAGCTGGCAGCCTACTCTGTCTAATTTGCCCTCTGTCTAATTTGCCCTGCGCTTCGCTGCGGGCGGGTTCGCGGGCAGGCGTAGGGAGGTGGATGCCGTGGGAGTCCGGAACCTTCCCTCCCTCCGCTCCTCCGCTTCGCTCCCCCGCTCCACTCAGTCCAGAACCCGGACGGGCCGCGAACCTTTGGGGTGTTGGCTTGGGAGGGGGGCTATTGGCCGTTGGCGTGCATGTTGGCCCAGCGCTGCACGTCTCCGCGGTCCAGGGCGACTGCGAGGAGATCCGGGAAACGATCCGGTGTGCAGGCGAAAGCGGGTACGCCGAGGGCGGCCAGTGCGGCGGCGTTATCGCGGTCGTAGGCGGGGGCGCCCTCGTCCGAGAGGGCCAGCAGGACTACGACCTGGACGCCGGACTCCTTCATGCTGCGAATTCTGCGAAGCATCTCCGCACGTACACCGCCCTCGTAGAGGTCGGAGATGAGCACGAAGAGGGAGTCGGCGGGGCGGGTGATGAGCGATTGCGAATAGGCAATGGCGCGATTGATATCCGTGCCGCCGCCCAGTTGGGTGCCGAACAGGACATCGACCGGATCGGCGAGCTTCTCGGTCAGATCGACCACCGCGGTATCGAAGACCACCAGGGAGGTCTTCAGCGAGCGCATGGAGGCCAGTACGGCCCCGAACACGGACGCGTACACCACACTCGACGCCATGGACCCGGATTGATCGATGGCCAGCACCACATCCCGGCGGACGGCCTGGGCTTTACGCCCGTATCCGACAAGCCTTTCCGGCACCACCGTGCGCTGCTCCGGCAGATAGTTCGCCAGATTCTTGCGAATGGTGCGGTCCCAGTCGATATCGCGCAGCTTCGGCCGCGACACCCGCGCCGCGCGATTCAAAGCACCGCCCACGGCCGCGATGGTCTGCGCCGCCAGCCTGCGCTCGATCTCCCGAACGACCTTCTCCACCACCATGCGAGCGGTCGCCTTGGTGGTCTCCGGCATTACCCGATTCAGGCTCAGCAGCGTCCCGACCAGATGTACATCCGGCTCCACGGCCTCCAAAAGCTCGGGCTCCAACAGTAATTCGGTCAGATTCAGCCGATCCACCGCATCCCGCTGCATGACCTCCACGACAGTGGACGGGAAATACCGCCGAATATCCCCGAGCCACCGCGCCACCTGCGGCGCGGACCCGCCCAGCCCACCGGACCGCCGCCCACTCGCGCCATTACGCGCATCCGCGTCGTACAGCGCCCCCATAGCCCGGTCCATGGCCACATCCTCGGCCGCCCCGAGCCCACCCAACCCGGCCTCGGCCGCGCCCCCTAGCACCAACCGCCAACGCCGCGACTGCCCTTCATCGGTATACATCGGTTCGGTCATCCTGCTACTCCGAGGATTTCGGCGGCGGCGCGAAGCGCGAGTTCGCCGCGGGCGGTGTCGTAGTCGGCACCGGTCTGGGTGGTGGTGGTCGGTGCGCCATTGCGTACGGACTGTGCGATGGCTTGGCGCTCACCGGATTCGAAGGCCCCGAAGGTGCGGCGTAGTAGGGGGAGGGTGGCCACGAATTGGTCTTCGTCGAGGCCGCATAGCCAGGCGTCTATGAGGCTCAATAGGTTTCGGTCGTGGACCAGGAGTAGGCCGCGACCACCGAGGAAGCCGTCGATCCAGGCGGCTTTGTCGGCGGCGCTGTGGCCCACCGAGAGTGCCGCCGACAGTCGGCGGGCGGATTCGGCGGCGTCGATGATCTCGGCATCACAGAGCAGGCGCACGGCCCGGCCCACCAGGGTGCCGTTGATATCCGCGCGATCGGCCAGCGTTTGTAGCGTGGCGAGCCAGGTGGCGGTCGCCCATTCGCTCTCGCGAGCCGAAAGTGCCAGGTGCACAGCGTCTATCAAGGTGCGTAGTTCCGCCGCGCCATCGCCGTCCAATCCGGTGACCGCGCCGGGCAGGCCCGCACAGGCGCGCAGCAGCAGACCGTCGGCCACCCTGGTCAGCGCAGCGCTGTCGGTGCCGCGCACATCGCCGTAACGCAGCGTGCGCAGCAGACCCGGCAGGGCCGCCATCAGGTTCGTGACGTCGTAATCAAGCGCCGCAACCGATTCCAGGCGGGCGATGAGCCCATCGGTCGCGCCGCTCAGATCGGCCAATAGCGCCGATTCCAGCGCGGCGGACACCTGGCCGACGGTGGCCTCCGGATTGGCCGCCGTATCAAGGATTTTCGCCTCCGCGGCGGTGCGGAGGGTGGTGCCCCAGCGCGCCGCTTCGATAATCGCGATGGACAGCTCCGGCCGCCACCGCAGTGTCCAGGTCTCCCGGAAGGTGCCGGTATTGCGCACCTGACTGTCGGTGAGCTGACCCCAGCCGATGCCGAGCAGCCGGAGCCGGTGCAGCAGACGGGATTTCGCGATGCCGCGCTCATTGCGCAGGTCCAGATCAACAATGCTCTCCAGCGCCTGCTGCTTCATCCGCAGCGTTCTGATCTGCGCGCGCAGATCGGCTTCCAGGGGCACGGTGGGCGTGCCCTCCGGCACCGCACCGAGTGCCTCGCCGACCACCATTTCGGAGCTGACCAACCGCAGCATGGTCTCGTCGCCATCGCACAGCACCGCGCGGGTCGCCTCGGTGACCTCGGACAGCCCGGCGAGGGGCCGCTCCCGCAGCGTCGCGAGAGTCTCTGCGAGCCTTACCGATTCGATAATGTGCGCGCTCGACACCGGCAGATCATGCCTGCGCAGCATGCCCGCGACCTTGGTGAGCCAGCGCACGATGGGCTGCTCGGTCTGGGTGAACAGGTGGTGATACCAGCCGGGCGAGGTAATTCCCGCCCCGTACCCGGAGGACGACGCCAGCCGCGAATGCGTCCACGGCACCCAGGTCAGCGTGGTCTTGCCCTTCGGCAGGCCCTTCAGGACGCGGGCATCGGCGGCGGCCGGTCCGAGCCTGCCCGACAGTGCCGGGCCGTGCCAGGCACCGCAGACGATGGCCAGTCGTTGTGCACCGTCCTTCAACGTCTTTCGCATGATCTGCCGCATATGCGCTTCCCGGCGCAGCGTGTGCTCATCGATTACCGCGGTCTCCCGCAACGCGGTCATGGCCTCGTTCACGGCATCGAAAATGTCCGCGTCCGAGGAGGATTCGACTATCGCGTCCCACCAGCGCTCGGCATCGTCGTAACCGCCGGCCTCGGCGAGATCGGCGAGTGGATCGGACCGATCACCCGGCTCGTCCGTCAGCGCCAGTGTCATAGCGGCGGGCAGATCGAAAAACCTCACGCGCACAGTGTTTTCCGCGCCGAATCGCATGGCCTGCCACTCCGGTGAGAACACCGCGAACGGCCACAGTGCGGCCTTGGACGGTTCATCCGGGTGGTAGCCGAGCAGCGCCACCGGCGGTTCCATGCCCTCGGCGGCGACGAACCCGAGCAGTGGATCGGCATCGGCCGGGCCTTCGATGAGAATGGCGTCCGGCGAGAACTTTTCGAGTGCCAGGCGCAGTGAACGCGCCGAACCCGGACCGTGATGGCGGATACCGAAGATCCGGGTCTCCGCCGTCACGGCGGTGGTGACAGTGTTCGTGAACTCACCGCTCATCAGCTCACCTCACGGCAGGCCCGGTAGAAGTCCGCCCAGTCGGCGCGCTGTCGCACCACGGCCTCCAGATATTCGGTCCACACCACCGAATCCGCGACCGGATCCTTGATGACCGCGCCCAGCACCGCGCCGGCGATATCGGCCGGGCGCAGTACGCCGTCACCGAAGTGCGCCGCGAGGGCCAGTCCATTGGTGATCACCGAGATCGCCTCGGCGGTTGAGAGCGTGCCGGACGGCGACTTCAGCTTGGTGCGTCCGTCCTCGGTCATACCGGAGCGCAGTTCCCGGAAGACCCGCACCACGCGCCGCACTTCCTCGGCGGCGGCGGGCACGGCGGGCAATTCCAGTGCGGCACCGAGCTGTTCGACGCGGCGGCTGACAATCGCCACCTCCTCGTCCTCCCCGGCGGGCAGCGGCAGCACCACGGTATTGAAGCGGCGGCGCAGCGCGGAGGAGAGTTCGTTCACGCCGCGATCGCGATCATTGGCGGTGGCGATCAGATTGAAACCCTTGGCCGCCTGTACTTCCGTGCCCAGCTCCGGCACCGGCAGCGTCTTCTCCGAAAGCACGGTGATGAGCGCGTCCTGCACATCCGAGGGGATACGGGTGAGCTCTTCCAGGCGGGCGATCGACCCGGCACGCATGGCGGTCATGATCGGTGAGGGCACCAGTGCGGCATCGCTCGGACCCTCCGCCAGCAGCCTGGCGTAATTCCAGCCGTACCGAATGGCCTCCTCCGGGGTGCCGGAGGTGCCCTGCACCAGCAGGGTCGATCGACCGGAGACGGCGGCCGCGAGATGTTCGGACACCCAGGTTTTCGCGGTGCCGGGCACGCCGATGAGCAGTAGTGCCCGATCGGTGGCGAGGGTGGCGACCGCGACCTCCATGAGACGGCGCGGGCCCACATATTTGGGACTGATCACCGTGCCGTCGGAGAGCGTGCCGCCCAGCAGATAGGTGACCACCGCCCACGGCGAGAGTCGCCAGGACGGCGGGCGGGGACGGTCATCGGCGGCCGCGAGTGCGGTGAGTTCCTCGGCGAAGGCTTGTTCGGCATGCGGACGCAGCAGGGCGTCCTGCTCCTGAATCGTGGTCACTTCAGCTCCTCGAGCATTGCTCTGCGTTGAATGAGGTCATGGGCGAGTTGGTCGAAAGCCTGCTCCCAGTACGGATCTCCGCATTTGCGGGCGATACCGGTCACCAGGTCGGCGGCGGTCACCGGGAAATGCGCGGAGGCCGCGCGGAACAGGGTGCGGTAGGAGCCCGGCACCAGACTGGGCGCACCCGGGCGGTCGGCGCTGAGTTGCGCGCGTTCGAGTAGGAGGCGCAGCACGTGTTCGGCCATCGGGCCGGGCCACGGCTGCGATATGGCGCGCAAGAGTGATTCGATCTCGGCGAGCCAACTGCTGTCCAGGCGGCGCAGATGCCGGATCTGATCGTCCAGGGGTTGCAGGGCGAAGAGTTCGCGCAGCTTCTCACTATCGGATTCGCCCGCCTCCTGGGCGGCGTAGGCGGCGAACAGTGCCTGCGCCCAGGTCGAATCCTGTTGCGCCAGTGCGGCATCGGTCCAGCCGGCGAACATGGGGCCGCGCATGGTCTCGGTCATGGCGGTGCGTACCGCCTGCTCGGGCGGACCGAGCACCCGCTCCCAATGCCGCAGCGGGGTGGCCGCGACCACCCGGTGCAGCCATTCGGCGGACAGATCGGGTGCGCCGTCGGCGCGATAGGCGGTGTAGCCGAAGGAATCTCCGACGCCATCGCGGCGGGCGGCATCGTCCAGGACGCCCGGGCCGGTGGTGGTCAACTCCGGTCGGCGCAGCCGCTTTCCGAAGGTGAGCCAGGCGGCGGCGCGTTCGGTCATGCGCTGCGCGAAATGCGAATCCGGCAGTCGGCCGAGCAGATCGGCGGCCATCCGCCGCACCTCGGCGCGGCGATCATCGAGCGCGGTCTCCAGCAGCGCCTCGTCCATCAGCGAGAGCCCGTCACCGAAAACCGCCAGCAGCTCCGCCTTCCCCGGCCCGGATTCGGTGCCCCAGGTGCCGGCCAGAGCATCGCGCGCGGCAATCGGATCACGATGCCGCAACTGCGCCAGCCACATTCGCCGTTCGGCGGCCCGGCCGTGCGACCACACCGATTCATCTGCCACATCCGCCCGCACCAGCGTGCGCCACCCCGGATGCTGCCCCGCCAGCCAGCGCCCCCGCGCCCCCGCCAACCGCAACAGCGGTTCCCGATGCTGCGCAAGCGCTTTCGCCCGCTCCAGCAACACACTGCACAGCGCGTCCGGAGCCCGAAAATCCCGTGCGTCGGCCGCAGCCAGCCACTCATCCAAGAATGGTGAATTATCGGCCAGCAGCTCCGCCAGCCGTGCCGCGGCGCCCTGAGGCAACCGGAACCGCTCATCATCATCCGCGATGGCAGGCAGCTCCACCCCACCGGTCGCCACCCCACCACGCGCGAAACAGTCTTGGAGCGAAGCGGATTCGAGCAACTCAGCGGCCGGATCACCCATGAGACGGGCGGTCGGGTCCGAGGTCGGGTCGTCGATGAAGCCGTCGATCGGGTCGGTGGCTGGGTTGCCGGCGAGGCCTTCGGCCAAGTCGCTGGTTGGGGCGCTGGCGAGGCCGTTGGTTTGGTTGCAGGCGAGGCCGTCGGTCGAATAGGGAGTCGGGTCGGCGGCGAGGCGGTCGGTCGAGTCCGGGGTGGGGTTGCCAGCCAGGCGGGTGGCCAGCGCCGCGACCGGTGCGGCCAGCGCATTCAGCCCGACTGTCCGGCGCGCCGTGCCGAGGAGTGCGGTGGACACCAATTCGGTGCTCCCGGAATCGGATCCGGACGAGCCGCTGGGGACGCCGTATGAAGTCCCCTCCGCTACACCGATATCCACCACCACCCCGTCGAAGAGCGCGGCGACCGGTACGAGCCCATCGGCGGTCCACTCACCGACCACGGTCAGCGGATACCCGCCCGACAGCCCCAACAGTCGCCAGGGTTCACCGTTGTCGACCGCGACCGCGACCGGCAGCGCCGTGCCATCGGATTCGACTACATGCCAACCGCTTTCGTCGCGGACCGGCACGACTTCGCTCAACACCATCGGCCAGGACCGGATGAACGGGTCGGCTCCCACCGCCCGCGCATGATCGGTGAGCGCGGCGACGATTCCCCATGGGCGTTCGGCAGCGCGGGGCAGGGTGGTGAAGGGGTCGGGAAGGGCGTGGCGGGTGCCCCAGAGGGCGCGGAGCCGGTTCGCGCCGGGGTAGTAGTGGATATCGGCGTCGATCAGGAAGCCCGGGGCGGGGGTGTCCTGCGGGAAGCCGGGGCTGCCGAAGTGGTGGTCGACGATCAGCGCCCACCGGCCGGTGTTCCTGCCCAGCAACCAGATTCGGCGGGTGTGGAGGTTGTCCTCGACCGTGGTGCGGGCACCTACGACCATCCAGGCATCGCGGACGGGAGTCTCGGCGCGGACCGATTCCACCGGGTTCGGGTAGCCGATATGGGTGCGGACGCTGGCTTGCAGGGCGGGGGAGAGATCGTCCAGGCGCTGGTGCGCGGTGGCCAGCAGATGCAGGCGGGCGAATTCGCGCAGCAGGAGCTGCGGCCAGTCGGAACGGGTTGCGGCACGGGGCAATTGGCGCAGCGTGGTGGCGATACCGGGCGCCTGGGCGTCGACCATGCGGGAGGCCACGGTTTCGAAGGCGGTGATCGAGCGGTCCGCCGAAGCCAACCCGGTGCGGATCTGATCGGTGAGCCACATATCCAGATCGGCGAGCCCGGCGGTGACACGGGCGCGACGCTGATCGGTGGTCCCCGATTTGGCCTTGCGCGGCGAATCGGATTCGGGCTCGGCCTTTTTCGCTTCGCGGGCGGCGCGACCGGCCAGCCATTCGCCCGCGAAATCGGCAATGCTGCCGGTAGCTGGAATATCGCCCTCGGACCAGACCAGCAGCAGTGAAAGCGCGTGTTTGCACGGGAACTTGCGGCTCGGGCAGGAGCATTTGTACGCGGGCCCGGCGGTGTCGACGATCGTCTGATACGGGCGGCTACCGCTGCCCTGGCACAGGCCCCAGATCGCGGCGCCGTGCCGTCCGCTGCCGCTCCACTTGCCGCGCAGCTTGCGTGCGGCGGTGAGTGACGCGGCATCCGGAGCCAGCGCCGCGATCTGATCGGCGGTCCAGGCGGTGGTCATCGTGCCCCCTTCCTTCGTTCACCGCATGTCTATCGCAGGGCACCGACAAGTGCGCGGCAGTGGGAATTGCCGATATTTTGCTGCGTGCGAAGGAAAAGACGGTGATTCGCGATGTGAAAAGCGCTGTGCAATAAGCGAATTCGGCGAAACCGGAACCACGCCGGTCGAAGCGGACGACACACCGGTAGGGTGCCCGGTATGTCCCGCGTCGCGATCGAATACTGCACTCAGTGCCGGTGGCTGCTGCGTGCGAGCTGGATGGCTCAGGAATTGCTGACCACCTTCGAGGCCGAACTGTCCGAGGTGGCGCTGGTGCCCGGCGAGGGTGGGGTCTTCCGCATCGCCGTGGATGGCGAGCAGATCTGGGATCGCAAGGCGGACGGCGGTTTTCCCGATATCGCCATCCTCAAGCAGCGAGTGCGGGATCGGGTGGCACCGGGGCGCTCGCTCGGGCATGTGGATAAGAAGGACGCCGGCTGAGGATGTGGATCCCGGCCGAAAGCATGCCGGGATGACGGGGAGGCCGGGGCTGGGTCAGCAGCAGCCTCCGCCACCGCAGCAGCCGCCGCCCGAGGGCATCGAGGGCATCTGGGATGCGGCGGCGGGGATGGCTCCGCCGCGGCTGACCGTTCCGAAGGTGGTCAGTAGTTTGACGGTGTCCGAATGCCCCTGCGGGCAGTCGGCGGGGTCGGACGCCTCCGCCATGGGACGGGACATTTCGAAGCTGTCGCCGCAGCTGCGGCATCGGTACGCATAACTCGGCACCTGCCCAGCGTAGGCGAGGCCCGGCGTATCGGTGGCGGGACCGGCCACTCGATGAGGCGCTGGGACCGAGACCAATGGCGTGGGGCCGGACGTGTACCCGCGCGGCCGAGGCACTGGCGGGCGGCACGCGGGTCACGATCGACCTGCCGTTTCCGATGCACTCGGTACTCTCGATTTACGGAGTACGAGGAGGTGGGCTGTGAGCACTCGAGTCTTCGAGACACTGCCGGACGAGGATATCGATCCGGTCGTAAGGACCGAATACGGCCAGGTCCGGGGTCGGCACGAGGGAACCACCGCCGTATGGCGCGGAATTCCGTACGCCGCGAGTGCCGGCGGACCCAATCGTTTCCGGCCGCCGCAACCCCCGCATCGCTGGGATGGGGTGCGTGATTGCCTGACCTTCGGGGAGATCGCGCCGCAGAGCGCGGGCTTCGTCCCGGTGGATTCCGGGCTGCGCATGGGGGAGGACTGCCTCTGGCTCAATGTGTGGGCTCCGGCCGCCGCCACCGATGAACCACTGCCGGTCATGGTGTGGTTGCACGGCGGCGCGTACTGCCTGGGTACCGCCGCACAGGCCATCTATGACGGGCGCAGGCTGGCCGAGACCGGCGGGCTCATCGTGGTCACGGTGAATTACCGGCTCGGCGCGCTCGGCTTCCTCGATCTGTCCTCGCTCGGCGCGGACTTCGTGCCGAATCTGGGCCTGCACGATCAGATCTTCGCCCTGGAATGGGTGCGCGACAATATCGTGGCCTTCGGCGGCGATCCGGGCAATGTCACCGTCTTCGGTGAATCCTCCGGCGCGGGCTGCGTGACCGCACTGCTCACCTCACCGCGCTCGGCCGGGCTGTTCCATCGCGCCATTGCCGAATCACCGCCCGCCACCACGGTTTTCGGGCCGGAGCGGACGGCGGGAGTGGCGCGGCGCTACCTGGAACTGCTGGAGTTGTCGGAGGCCCGCGCGGGTGAACTCCTGGAACTGCCGATCGAGCGGCTCGTGGCCGCCGCGGGCACGCTCTTCGACGAAGTGCCCACCAAGGAGCCGGGCCGCCTGGCCGCGGTACCGGTGGTGGACGGTGATCTGCTGCCCGCCTATCCGACCGAACGCTTCCGTGAGGGCCGCTCGCACCGGGTGCCGTTGATCATCGGCACCAATCGGGATGAGGCGTCCATGTTCCGGCTGTTCCGTTCGCCGATCATGCCGGTCACGCCCGAGGCGGTGAATGCCATGCTGTTGGGTGTGGCCGCCGAACATCCGGGACTGTCGGCGGAGCGGATCGCCGAAATCGCCTCGGCCTATACGGTTTCCACGTCGCGCGGTGCGCTCGGGCTCTCGACCGATGCCGCGTTCCGGATGCCCGCGCACTGGGTGGCGGAGGCGCATTCGACGCATTCGCCGACCTGGATGTACCGCTTCGACCATGCCACGCCCATGCTCAAGGCGGCCCGGGTCGGCGCGGGACATGCCACCGAATTGCCCTATGTCTTCGGCAATTTCGGCTCCTTCGAACACGATCCGACCTTCTGGCTCGGCGGACGCAAAGTGGCACAGGAGGTTTCGGGCCGCATCATGCGCCGCTGGACCGCCTTCGCCGCGCACGGCGTCCCCGCCGCCATCGACGGCTCCAAACACTGGCCGCCATACAACATCGCCGAGCGCAAAACCCTGGTGATCGACGCCGCCGACAGGATCGTGGAAGACCTTGACGGCGACCGCAATTCGGTCTGGGGCGACCAGGTCGTCGGCTTCTACTGACCGCCCGACCCGGTCTACACCACGGCGGTGGCGCGGTGGCCGAGGTTGACCGGCATTCGGGAGTAGCCGTGCAGGGTGAAGAGCTGCCGGCGCTCCGGGGTTTGGGCGAGGGACAGGTCGGGGAACCGGTCGAAGAGGGAGCGGAGGGCGTGGATGGCTTCCATCCGCGCCAGGCTCGCGCCTAGACAGGTGTGGATACCACTAGAAAAGGTCAGGTGGTCTTTGGCGTTCGCGCGGGTGATATCGAATCGATCCGGATTCTCGAACATCTTCGGATCCCGATTCGCACCTGCGAGAGACAGCACGACGACAGCGCCCTTGTGCATCTTGTTGCCGTCTATCTCGGTGTCGCACAGGGCGATTCGCGCGGTGGTTTGGACGGGTGCGTCGAAGCGGAGCACCTCTTCGACCGCCTGCGGCCACAGTTCCGGCTCCTTGTGCAGCCGCGCCAGCTGCTCCGGATGCGCCAGCAACTGCACCACACCGTTGCCGATGAGATTGACCGTGGTCTCGAAGCCGGCACCCATGAGCAGGCTGGCGGTGGCCTTGAGTTCGTTGTCGTCCAGATTGCCCGCGCTGACCAGGCTGCTCAGAATGTCCTCGCCGGGCTGGGCGCGCAGCTGGGCGATATGCCGGTCCAGGTAGCCGTCCATCTGCATCATGGATTCGGCGGCAATCCGCCACGCCTTCCAGGAGATGCCGATATCCAGCAGTGGACTGGCCGCGTCACCCCACTCCAGGAACTGCGGCCTGGATTCCTGTGGGAAGCCCAGCATTTCGGCGATGATGGCGATCGGCACCTGCCCGGCGAAGTTTGCGATCAGATCGGCCGAACCATCCGAGGGCAGCGCCTCCAGGAGTTCCACGGTCACCGACTCGACGCGATCGCGCAGGCGTCCGATGGCACGTGGAGTGAAGGCCGCCGACACCGATTTGCGCATCCGCGTGTGCTCGGGTGGATCCAATTGCAGCATCGACGGCGCTTCCACCGGATTCGGCGGCAGCGGCGCGGCGGCAATCCGCCGCTTGGCCACCGCGGGCAATTCGAACCCGTTCATCCCGAAGACGCCGAATCGATTGTCGCGCAGGATGGCTCGGCTCAGCTCATAGTCGGCCGTCGCCCAGCCGATCGGGCCGCGGTACATGCGCCCGCGCTCGCGTATCTGCTCGATATACGGGTAGGGGTCGCGCAGGCCGGCCCTACTGCCGACCAGCCGGGCGAACGGGTCACCCCGCCGGGCGTTCAGGCGCAGTGCGTACCTGGGTGATCCCTGTTCCAGCAGCCACCGTAACCGGTATCGCGGGCTCATCATCGCTGACTCCCATCCTCGGATGCTTCCACCGTACGTAAATCCGGTGTGGTGAAGAACATCCCGAAGAGGGAATCGGAAATCCTCCCGTGGCAGGAGTCAGGAACGGTGTGCGGTGACCCGTTCGGTGGCGATGCGGCGCTCGCGGGCGTCCGGGTCCGGGTTCGCGACCTGCACCAATGAGGCTCCGGAGGCGAGAATCGCGACCAGCCCATCGATCAATTCGGCCGGGGTTTCCCACGAGGTTGTGGAGAGCACCCGATCCTCGGAGGTGAAGCCCTGACGCGCAGCGGATTTGCGCGCCTCCTCGAAGACCTCCGACACCGAGGTGCCGTCCAGTGCGCAGCCGATACCGCCGGGCCGGAACTGGTCGCCGTGCACGCGCACGGCGCTCGCGTAATCGGTGACTCCGACCGGCAGATCCCGCACCGGCATACCCATGGGATCCAGCGACAGCGCCGCGACCTCCGGAATATCACCGGCCTCATCGATGCGATCCGCGGTCACCAGCGCCAGTTCGGCATCGGGATCGGCGTGCAGTACCACCTCGACCCCGGCCCACCAGCAGCCCAGCAGCACCGCCGCGGTCTGCCAGTGCGCGGGCAGCAGCACCGCCACCCGGGAACCGGCCGAGAGCCCGAATTCGTCGCGAATCATATTGGCGGTCTTGGCCGCCCAGTTGGCGAGCGTCAGCGCCGATAGCTCGATGCGCGCCCCGGTGGCGTCGTCGTAGTAGGTGATGCGCGGGCCCGCCGGATCGCGGGCGAGGATGGGGTCGAGCACCGCTTCGGTGAGGGTCTCGTTCAGTTCACGCATTTCGGTCCGTTCTTACCGGCATCGATGGGTGGAGCGGGCGGCACCGGGGTCATGGTGGTGGTACTGCCGGTGGTGAAGTCCAGGGTGCTGCCCGTCGCCGAACCGGGACCAGAGTAGTCACTCGCCAACACCACCCGGACCGAGCCCTCCGGCAGTCCGTCCTGTGCGAATACCGGCAGCCCGCCCAGCGCCGCCGCGACCGCTCGCGCCTTCGGGTCACCACCGCTCGCCGCCAGCACCCGGCTGCTCTGGATCGGCCCGCCGATCCAATTGTCCACCGTGCCGGTGCGGAAACCCTTGACGGCCAGCGCCTGTGCCGCCTGCCCTGCCAGGCCGCCGGCACCGCTGGCGTTGTAGACGTCCGCGGTGACGGTGGACGGGTCGATACCACCGGTCTCATCGTGTGAATCGTCCTCGCCGATGGTTTTGGCGACATACTTCTGCACGGCGGGCGGATCGACCCGCACCACCGATTCACCCTTGTCGGTCCAGCCGTTCAGATCCTTCACCGGGATGGTCTCGAACTTCACCTGACCGCCGGACAAATCCTGCAATTGGTGCATGAACGACAACACATCCCAGCCGTTGTCGAGCACGACCGTGCGACCCACCGCGTCACTGAGTTCCTTCAGGCGGCCCGGGCTGGTCAGCGTCTTCGCGCTCAGCACCTGATGCACCAGCTGCGCCATATACACCTGCTGACGCACGATCCGGTCCAGGTCGCCCCGCGGTAGCTCATGGCGCTGCCGTACGAAGCTCAAAGCCTCTGGGCCATTGAGCTTTTGGCGTCCGGCGGGGAAGTCCGCACCCGACATGGGTTCGTACACAGGATTGTTCAGGCAGACATCGACACCGCCGACGGCATCGGTGAGCAGTACGAATCCGAGCAGACCGACCTCGGCGTAATGGTCGACGGTGATACCGGTCAGATTCGCGACCGACTTGATCAGCGCCTGCCGACCGGCAAGGGTCGAGCGCTTATCCGCGTCGGCCTCGGAAACGCCCTTGTCCAAAAGCTTTTGCTGTTCGGTCAGCTTGGTCGCGCCGTACGCCGAATTGATCTTGCCCATCCCCATGCCCGGAATATCCACATACGAGTCACGTGGAATGGAGATGGCGGTCGCCGATTCGCCATTGTTCGGCACCCGGATCAAGACAATGGTGTCGGTATTGAGGCCGACCTCATCGCCCGCGTGCAACATGGCCCGCTCATCCTCGGACAGCGGATTGCCGTGCGCGTCGGTACGGGAGTCGATGCCCACCATGAGAATGTCCACCGCGCCGTCCCGGCCCCCACCCAGGCCGAGATTGCCGATCCGCTCGATGCTGGAAACAAGCTGATCCACACTGTGCCAGCCGAGTCCGGTCACCACGAGAACCAGCACCGCGGCCGCCGCGGCCAATGCACGCAGCGGATTCGCGTGGCGCCAACCGCCCCACGAACCAGACCTTGCGGGGCGGCGCGACGGTAGCGGCGCGGATGCCCTCGTGGGTTGCGACAACCTCGGCTTCCTCTCAGTGCTCGGCCGACCACACCCGAACTCCGGGTCACGTCGATGGAATTCCCCCACTAGGCAGGCTAGACGCGCGGGCAGACATGTCCGTGTAGCCGCGACTCCGTGAGTCGTGCGGCCTCGTGCGCGTATATGCGCGCGAGGCAGTATTGCCGCAGGTGGAGTCGGGTGTACCCGGCACATGCCGGTCATGCCAGACTGACCGCCGTGACTTTTCCCGCCGTGACACCGATCACCGAGCGGCTCGTGGTGACCGGTGCGCGCGGGCAACTCGGGCGCGCACTGCTCGCGCTCGCGCCGGGCGCACGTGGCTACGGGCGCGCCGAACTCGATATCACCGCCGCCGATGCCGTTCGCGCCGTGGTGAATCCGGGTGATGTGGTGCTCAACTGCGCGGCGTATACCGCCGTGGATCAAGCAGAATCGGATGTGGACGCGGCGTTCGCGGTCAATGCCACCGGACCGGCCGTGCTGGCGAAGGTGTGCGCCGAAGTGGGGGCACACCTGGTGATGGTTTCCACCGACTATGTCTTCCCAGGCATTGCCTCTCACCCCTATGAGCCGACCGATCCGACCGGTCCGTCCACTGTCTACGGCCGCTCGAAACTGGCAGGGGAGAAAGCGGTTCTGGAGCTCGACCCGAATGCGCGCGTTGTCCGAACCGCCTGGGTCTACACCGGCCAGGGCACCGACTTCGTCGCCACCATGCGCCGCCTCGAAGCCGAACGCGACACCGTGAACGTGGTCGCCGACCAGCTCGGATCACCCACGTACGCAGTGGATTTGGCCGCCGGCCTGCTGGAATTGGCAGGGCGACT
Source organism: Nocardia sp. SYP-A9097 (assembly GCF_009649815.1). Classification (GTDB taxonomy): domain Bacteria; phylum Actinomycetota; class Actinomycetes; order Mycobacteriales; family Mycobacteriaceae; genus Nocardia. Next base: position 35,410 of record NZ_WJIC01000016.1, on the reverse strand, counting down.
GGGCGACCCGGGAACCCCCGTCGCCCCGGCGCGTCCTTGGCCGGGATCCACCGCGGCGGGCTGCTGTGCGGTAGGTGTGGATCCCGGCCAAAAGCATGCCGGGATGACGGGGAGCTCTCATGCCGGGATGACGGGAAGCGGTGCTGTCTCGCTTCCCGAGTTGCCGCGAATTCTGCACGCCACCAATGCCGGACAGGCCAGTTGGTTCGAACTCGCGCAGGCCGTATTCGCGGGTATCGGGGCCGATCCGGGCCGTGTACTCCCCTGTGGCACCGCCGATTTCCCGAGACCGGCTCCGCGCCCGGCATATTCGGTCCTATCAGGCAAAACGTGGGCCGCCGCCGGGCTCACTCCGCTCCGAGCATGGCAGCTGGCGCTGAACGACGCGCTGTCCGCCATCTCCGACTAGGCTGGGCGTCCGTGAGCCCCTCGGATTCTGCTGAACGGCCGACGCTGGCCGTCGTCACGGTGACCTACTCGCCCGGTGAGCACCTGCAACACTTCATCAGCACGCTAGCCACCGCCACCGGCGAGAAGCCGCAGGTCATTCTGGCCGACAACGGCTCCACGGATGGTGTGCCGGAGCTGATCGCCGATGCCAACGCGCATGTGCGGCTGCTACGCACCGGCGGCAATATCGGATACGGCGGCGCCATCAATCGCGCGGTCGCCGAGATCGATCCGGAGATCGAGTTCATCGTCATCGTGAACCCGGACATTCGCTGGCACACCGACTCCATCGACGAACTGCTCGCCGCCGCCCGCCGCTGGCCGCGCGCCGGCGCCCTCGGCCCCAAGGTGCTGGAACCGGACGGCAGCCTCTACCCGTCCGCGCGCTCGGTCCCCGGCCTGCTCGACGGTGCCGGCCACGCCATCCTCGGTACCATCTGGGCCGGCAACCCCTGGACCCGCCGCTACCGCCAGGAGAACGAACAGATCTCCGAGCGCACCGTCGGCTGGCTCTCCGGTTCCTGCCTGCTGGTGCGCCGCGCCGCCTTCGACTCCATCGAGGGCTTCGACTCCCGCTACTTCATGTACATGGAGGATGTCGACTTCGGTGATCGCATGGGCAGGGCGGGCTGGCACAATGTGTTCGTGCCGTCCGCGGAGGTCACGCACGCCAAGGGACATGCCGCCGGACGCCATCCGGAGACGATGCTCCCGGCGCACCACGCCAGCGCCTACCGTTTCCAGGCAGATCGGCATCCGCACTGGTGGCAGGCCCCGCTCCGGGTCGCGCTGAAAGCTGGACTTGCGATCCGCTGCCGGCTTGCGGTTCGATCCGCACTGCGCGAACGCGACGCTGCGCAAGCCGAGTGAACGGGCGCGACTCACTGATAACCGGACAACAGGGGAGATGATGGCGAACAGCGGCAATGCTGCCGGGTCCACGGATGCGGTGATCCTGGTCGGAGGCCAGGGCACCCGCCTGCGTCCGCTGACCCTGTCCGCCCCGAAACCGATGCTGCCCACGGCCGGACTGCCATTCCTGCAGCATCTGCTGGCCCGCATCGCCGATGCGGGCATCACGCACGTGGTCCTCGGCACCTCCTACAAGGCGGAGGTGTTCGAAGAACACTTCGGCGACGGCTCCGAACTCGGCCTCGAACTCGAGTACGTCTTCGAGTCGGAGGCGCTCGGCACCGGCGGCGGCATCCGCAATGTGCTGCCGAAGCTGCGGGCCGACACCGTCATGGTGTTCAACGGTGACGTACTGGGCGGCACCGACCTCAATGGCGTGCTGGAGACGCATCACACCAGCAATGCCGATGTGACGCTGCACCTGGTCCGGGTCGGCGACCCACGCGCCTTCGGCTGTGTGCCCACCGATGAGACCGGCCGGGTGACAGCGTTCCTGGAGAAGACCCAGGATCCGCCGACCGATCAGATCAATGCCGGCTGCTACGTCTTCCGGCGCGAGTACATCGAGAAGATTCCCTCGGGTCGCCCGGTCTCGGTGGAGCGTGAGACCTTCCCGTCGCTGCTCGCCGAGGGCGCGCACATCCAGGGTCATGTGGATACCTCGTACTGGCGCGATATGGGCACACCCGAGGACTTCGTCCGTGGCTCGGCCGATCTCGTGCGCGGTATCGCTCCGTCCCCGGCGCTGCCGGGGCAGCGCGGTGAATCCCTGGTGCACCCCAGCGCGGGTGTGGCTCCCGGCGCACTGCTCATCGGCGGCACGGTCGTCGGCCGTGGTGCCGAGGTGGGCGCGGGCGCACGCCTCGACGGCGCAATCCTTTTCGATGGTGCCTGCGTCGAAGCCGGTGCGACGGTTGAGCGTTCGATTGTCGGCTTCGGTGCCCGCATCGGTCCCCGCGCCCTCGTTCGTGACGGCGTGATCGGCGACGGCGCGGTAATCGGCGCGCGCTGTGAACTACTACGCGGTGCGCGGGTGTGGCCCGGGGTCGATATCCCCGACGGCGGTATCCGCTTCAGCACGGACATCTGAGCAGTACAACGCGAATCGGCCGCCCCATTGTGGGGCGGCCGATTTCGTATGTGCGGGAGTCGGATTGCCGAGTGTGCAGCTACGGCGGAGTTTTGTCCGAATCCCCGCCATAGCTGCACACTCGCGGGGTCAGCGCTCCCACTTGCCGGGGTTCAGGTGGAACTGGACCAGGGCGGTGGCGTGGCCGTGGCCCATGGCGTGGTCCGATTTGAGGAGGTCCACCAGGGCCTTGTGCGAGGTGACGCCGGTTTCGGTGAGGAGAGTGAACCATTCGTCCACCGTGCGGCCGTAGGTGGCTTCGATCTTGGGGAAGTACGAGGCCGGGCCGTGCGGGTTGGTGGCGGTCATGGTGTCGCTCCTTGTCTGTGTGGTTGTAGGAGAAGACTATTCGGGTGGCCGGAATTCATCGGACGGTGGCGGGGGTCACAGTCGAAGTCGTGATCGGGGCGGTGCGGGGCTCGCGCAGGAGCAGGGCGCCGGTGAGGATCACCAGGGCGGCGGTGAGGCCGTGGATGCCGAAAGCGGCTGCGGCGGAGCCATTGTGGGTCAGTACGGTCAGCATGTCGCCGATGGGGGTGAGGGCCACGACCAGAGTGGTGATGCCCAGGGCGAAGCGCTGGCGGAAGGCGAGCAGGGCCAGGATGATCAGGCCCGAGCTGACGTCGCGAACGCCCTTGATGTTCAAGAAGTCCGCTTCGTCGCCGTGCGGCCAGGCGGGGAGGCCGAAGCCGTCGGCGGCGGCTTCCGGGTTCGTCAGGAAGTTGATGCCGACGTAGATGATGAAGGCCGCGCCGATGAGGGACAGGGCGGTGGCGATGCGGGAGGTCTTCATGACTGGTGCTCCAAAATCTAGCGCTGCTAACTGATGTGGATCACGCTAGATCATGCATGGGTAGTTTGTCTAGCGATGCTAGAGTTCAATGCATGAGCGCCATACAAACCCGTAAGGAACGCGAACGCGCCGATCGACACCAGCGCATCATCGACGCCGCCCGCGAACTGGCCGAGACACAGGGCTGGGACGCGGTCACCATCCGCCGCCTCGCCGACGCCATCGAATACAGCCAGCCCGTGCTCTACAGCCACTTCGCGGGCAAGGATGCCATCGTCGCCGCCGTCGCCGAACAGGCCGCCGCCGAACTGGCCGTCGCCACCCGCGAGGCCCGCGAATCCGCCCCCGATCCGGCCGCCGCACTGGCCGCCGTAGCCGAGACCTACCTCGCCTTCGCCCGGGACAGCGCCGCCCTCTACGACGCCCTGTTCCTACTCCGCACCGACCTGAAATTCGGCCCCGAAGCCCCACAGGCCCTCAAAGACGCCTTCGTCGAACTGCTCCACACCTTCGCCCCCTTCGCCCCGCCGCACGATGTCGAAACCTTCACCGAGGTCGGCTGGTCCGCCCTGCACGGCCTCGCCACCCTGGATCGAGGCGGCCGCCTGCGCCCCGACTTTCGTGCCGAACGCCTGCAAATCCTTGTCGCCCAATGGGTTCGGGCCGACTGACCCGGACGCCGTGAATGGAGTCGCCCCGGGATGACAGGGGATTCTGTGGTGATGAGAAGCACCGTCGCGGTGATCACGGTCTCGGAGGAGGGGGTGGGGTTGCGCATAGGCTGTGAGCATGGCTGACGCGGTGGTGGTCGGGTCGGGGCCCAATGGGCTTGCGGCGGCGGTGATCCTGGCTCGGGCGGGGCTCGGGGTCGAGGTTTACGAGGCGGCCGATTCGATCGGGGGTGGGTGCCGGACCGCGGAGGTGACGCTGCCGGGGTTCCGGCATGATCTGTGCGCGGGGGCGCATCCGATGGCGGTGGCCTCGCCGTTCTTCCAGGCCTTCGATCTGAAGGCGCACGGGGTGGAAATGCTTACCCCGCAGGTGTCGTACGCCCATCCGCTCGACGGTGGGCGGGCCGGGCTGGCCTGGCGGGATCTGGAGCAGGCCGCCGACGGGCTGGGCCGGGACGGCGGGGCCTGGCGGCGACTGTTCGATCCGCTGCTGCGCAAATGGGAAGACCTGGTCGCGCTGATCATGTCGGATATGCGGCATCCACCACTGGATCCGACCGCCATGCTCCGGCTGGATCCGGGCATCGAATTACGGGTCGCGCGCCGCATGGTGGAGCAGTCGACACCGCTGTGGGACTTGCGTTTTCGCGAGGACATCGCCCCCGCACTGCTGACGGGTGTTGCCGCACACGCGATTCGGCCGCCCCGCAGCATTCCGGGCGCCGGCGTCAGCCTGCTGCTCGGCACCCTGGCGCACGCCCGCGGCTGGCCGGTCCCGCGCGGCGGCAGTCAGGCCATTGTCGATGCCATGGCGGACGATCTGCGCCGCCACGGCGGTCGCATAATCACCGGGCATCGCGTGGACTCCATCGACGAATTCGATTCCGTCCGAACGGTTCTGCTGGATCTGGCGCCCGCCGAACTCCAGCGCATCGCCGCGAATCGGCTACCGAGCCGATATGCCAAGGCGCTCAGCAGGTTTCAATACGGCGGCGCGGCCTGCAAGGTCGACTTCGCCCTCTCCGGCCCTGTCCCCTGGCAGGCTCGCGGCTGCGAACGCGCTGGCACCCTGCACCTGATCGGCAGCCGCGCCGAGGCCGTTGCCGCCGAAAAGGCCGTTGCCGCAGGCGATCACGCCGACAACCCCTTCGTACTGGCCATCCAGCCCGGCGTGGTCGACGACACCCGCGCCCCCGCCGGACAGCACACCTTCTACACCTACGCCCACGTCCCCAACGGCTCCACCCGCGATATGACCGAGGCCGTCACCGCCCAGGTCGAACGCTTCGCCCCCGGCTTCCGCGACCTCATCCTCGCCACGAACGTCCGCACCGCCGCCACCATGCCCGCCCACAACGCCAACTACATCGGCGGCGACATCTCCGCGGGCGCAATGACCCTGCGCCAGAGCATCTTCCGCCCCGTCCCCCGCTGGAATCCCTACCGCACACCGCTACCCGGCGTCTACTTCTGCTCCTCCGCCACCCCACCCGGCCCCGGCGTCCACGGCATGAACGGCCTGCACGCCGCCCACCACGCCCTCCACCGAGAATTCGGCATAAGCACCGACCCCCTCGACCTCCTGTCCGCCCGCCCCTGACCCCGCACTCCTCCGCGAGCGTGCACTCATGGCGGTGCGCCATGGCGTGTCGCCGCCATGAGTGCACACTCGGCAAGGTTTACGCTCGCGGAATGGCCGGTTACTCGGGTACGCCGCTGCCCCGCAAGCTCGGGATCAAACAGGAGTCCCGCGTGCTGGTTTCGGGAGCGCCGGCGAGATTCGAACTGGGGGAGTTGCCTCCGGGCGCCGAGGTGCACAGCCGTGCGGGCCGCGGAGGCTATGACGTGATTCTGGGGTTCTGCCCGGACAATGCCACGCTGGTGCGGCAATTCGGTTCGTGGCGAACGCGTCTCGTCACCAATGGTGGCCTGTGGATCGCCTGGCCGAAGAAGTCCGGCGGGATGGTCACCGATCTCACCGAGACCATGGTCCGCGAATACGGTCTCGCGCAGGGGCTGGTCGACAACAAGGTGGCCGCGGTCGATGCCACCTGGTCGGGGTTGCGGTTCGTGGTGCGGGTGGCCGACCGCTGACCCTCACTCCGTCGAAGTGCGGTAGAGATCGGGTTCGATGTAGACGTTGCCTGCGGCTGGAATATCCTGGCGCACACGGGTTTCCGCGTCGCCGGTGAGGGCGGTCAGGCCGACGCCGAGCAGAGCCAGCACCAGGCCGATGAGTGCGCCCGAATCCTCCAGCAGCACAACGGGAAGCTCCGGATTGCGCGTGGTGCGAATGAATCGCCACCAGCTGTTGCGGCCCTCGAGGGGTGCGCCGGCGAATTTGGCAAGCGTGATCCCCGCATCCGCCGCGAATGCCGCGAGAACCGCTTGCCTGCTGCCGGACGCCATGCGGCCCACGTTACCGACGCCCGTCCGTGCCTATTGGGCGTACACGCGCTCCGGCCGGACCCGAATTGTGCTGCGGGTCCGGCCGGTTCGAATCTCGTTCTGGGCTCAGCCCTCGATCGGCTGGGTGCGGTAGAGGTCCGGCTCCAGGTAGATCACCCGGGCGGCGGGGACGGCCACGCGGACGCGGGCCTCGGCGGCGTCGATGGCGGTGGCGATATCGGCGATCTGCAGGCCGGGGACGATGGAGACCTTCGCGGCGACGAGCATCTCCTCGGGGCCCAGGTACTGGGTGCGCAGGTGGATGACGCGGTCGATGGTGTCGGCGTCCACCAGGTTTTCGCGAATCGCGCGATCCTCGTCGGGGGTCGCGCCCTCGCCGATCAGCAGGCTCTGCATCTCTATGATCAGAATGACCGCGATGACGCCGAGCAGGATGCCGATGGAGAGGGTGCCGATGCCATCCCACACCGGTTCATCGGTGATGACGGTGAGCGAGATGGCCGCGAATGCCAGGACCAGGCCGATGAGTGCGCCGGAATCCTCCAGCAGCACCACCGGGAGTTCCGGGTTACGCGAGTTGCGGATGAACCGCCACCAGCTGGCATCGCCCTTGAGCGGCTTGGATTCCCGCATGGCGGTGATGAAGCTGTAGCTCTCCAGCACGATGGCGATGCCGAGAATGCCGATGGCCACGAACGGGCTGGAGAGTTCCTCGGGATGCTGGATCTTGTGGATGCCCTCGTAGATCGCGTACAGCGAGCCGAGCGCGAAGATGACCAGCGCGACCACGAACGAGTAGAAGTAGCGATTGCGCCCGTACCCGAACGGATGCAGCTCGTCGGCATCCTGTTCCGCGCGCCGCTGCCCCAGCAGCAGTAGCCCCTGATTGGAGGTGTCGGCCACCGAGTGCACGGCCTCGGCCAGCATCGACGCCGATCCGGTGATCGCCGCGCCGATGAACTTCGCCACCGCGATTCCGGCATTGGCGCTGAGCGCCGCCAGGATCGCCTTCTTACCGCCACCCGCAGACAATGTGCAGTCCTTCCCGAACCCTGTCCGTTTTGTCGCAAACCCTGCTTGAAGGGGACAGCCTACCGAGACACCCTGCCCGCCATGCAGCCTAGGCCGCACTGAGATCGCAAGGCCCCTCCGTCATCTCGGCGCGTTCCCCTTCGTCGCTGCCGGCGCGATGCTCAGTCCTCGTCGACGGTGGCGCAGAAGAGTTGGGCTGGGCCATCTATGGCCTGGGCGCGGATCGGCCCGTCGGCGGCGGAGATCCAGGCGGCGTGACCGCATTCGACACTGAGTTGGTCGGTGCCTTGGAAGAAGCGGATGGTGCCGTGCGTGCACAGGGCGATGCCGGGACCGGTGTGCGGGATATTCACGGGCTCGGCGCCGGCCGCGAGTTCGTAACGGCTGAGCGCGAATTCGGGGGCGGGGGTGTGGTACTGGAAGACGCCCTCGCCCAGGATTTCCGGCTCGATAATGGGCAGGTCCAGGGGTTCGAAGTCCAGCACGCGCAGCAGTTCGGGGACATCCACGTGCTTCGGAGTCAGTCCGCCGCGCAGCACATTGTCGGAGTTGGCCATGATCTCCACGCCGACTCCGCGCAGGTACGCGTGCAGGTTTCCGGCCGCGAGGAAGAGCGCTTCACCTGGTTCCAGGGTGACGCGGTTGAGCAGTAGCGCCGCGAGGGTGCCCGCATCGCCCGGGTACGCCTCGGCGAGCTCCAGGATGGTGCGCACCTCGGCGGTGAATTCCCTTCGCGCACCGCCGGTTCCGGCATCCCGTTCGGAGAGATAGTGGACGCAGCCGTCCAGCACCTTGGGCAGCAGTCTGCTCAGGCTGGCCTGTGGCAGGGCGATCCAGGTGGTGAACAGGGTGCGCAGTCCGGCCGAATCCGGTTGCGCGGCAAGCAGCTCCGCGAACGACCCGAGTTCGGGCACGTCGAGCGCGCGCAGCAGCCGCACCGTTTTCACCGGCTCGCGGAATCCGGCCAATGCCTCGAACCGGTGCAGCGCCACCACGAGCTCGGGCTTGTGGTTCTCGTCCCGGTAATTACGCATGGGTGAGTCGATCGGCACTCCGGCGTGGTTCTCCCGCTGGAATCCGTGCCGGGCCTGTTCCAGGCTCGGATGCGCCTGTAGCGACAGCGGCTCCTCGGCGGCGAGGACCTTCAGCAGGAACGGCAGGCGCCCGCCGAATTCGCCTGCGACAGCGCCGAGTTCACGCTGCGGGTCGGTATTGACGACCTCGAGTAGCGATTGGCTGTGCCCGTTGATCCGCACCTGTGCGGGATCGGCGGGATGCGCTCCGAACCAGAGTTCGGCTTCCGGATGCGCGGATGGAACCGGTCGCCCGCACAACTGAGCGAGCGCGGTGCGCGAACCCCATGCGTAGGAACGCAGCGCACCAACGAGTTCGTGCACTAGTAGTGTCCCCCGTCGTAGCTACTCGGAGTCGAGGCTGGGCGGGCACCGAGTAGTCGTAGATAAGCGGCCGCCATCTCCAGCCGAAGCGCAAGTACCGCAAGCTGTTCCAGTTCACCGCGCGCACCGGGCGCCGGCTGTCCGGGAGCCAGCGCGAGCTCGGATTCCGCCGCACCGGTCTCCGCGTCCAGATTCACCAGCTCGGCATCGACCAGTCCGGCATCGGAGCCGAAGACCGCGAGCCGCCGCCGTGCCGCCGATTGATCGGTATCGGAGCTGAAGACGAAGAGCCGCACCTGCTCCACCGGAGCCGGACCGTCGAGCTCCTCATCGTGGAAGAGCGGATCGAAGCCCGGCGCGGCCACACCTGCGGCCTGCAGCAGACTGCCGTGCGCCGCAACGGCTTCCGCGAGCGTGACGGCGGTGGTGATCTGCCCGGCCGCGGCCAGTAGTACCTCCGCGCCGTGCGTGGCGAGAATGGCGGCGGCGGGCGAGTCACCCGCGAGCACCATGCGCTTGCGCTGCTGCATACGGGTCGCCAGGGTCTTGGCCGGATTGTGGAACGCCTCGTGCTGCGGTCCGTCGCGCAGCGCCTCGGCATCGAGCAGATCGGCGAGCGAGTTCAATTCGGGCAGCATGGGTCCGGTGCGATTCGGGTCGACCGCGGCCAGCACCGCCATCCCGACCGCCAGATAGCGCAGTAGCCGATTGTGGTCGAGCACCCGCACGCGCGGCGGCAGCATGGTGGCTCTGCCGGCGGCGGCGGCGCGTAGCGGTCCCTCATCGGGAGCGGCGACCACCACCTCCGCCCCGCGGCGCACCGCGAAATCGACGGCCTCGGCCAGGCGTGGATCGCCCGCGTCATCACCGGCGACCAGCACCACATCCAGTGGTCCGACCCACGGTGGAATCGAGGTGGCCGATACCAGCGGCATGCTGGTGCGATCGCCCAGCGCGGCCACCAGCAGACCGGCGGCGCGCGCGGCCCGCCCACTACCGGAGACCAGTACGAGACTGCGTGGGCGTAGCTCCCGCAGCCGGGTGAGCGCATCCTCGGCGAGTGCCGCGGCGGTCGCGCGAACGAGTGCGCCGCCGGATGCGGCAGAGCGCAATGTCCCCCCGGCGTCCGCTGCCTCCAGCGAGGCGACGTCATCGAGATCGAGTACAGGTGTCCCAGCGATCATCGGGCGTTGCCACCTCCCCTCATCGGGTCACCAGACGCTGGTGAATCCAAGCTCTGTGATTCCACTATTCCAGTCAGGCGCGGACGATGCTCAGGATCTCGGTGACGAGTTGGTCTACTTCGTCCTGCGATCGGGCTTCGACGTTGAGTCGCAGCAGCGGTTCGGTATTCGACGCGCGCAAGTTGAACCAGGCGCGGTCGGCGAGTTGCACGGTGACACCGTCCATTCGATCCACCGACTTGGCCCGTTTGCCGAAGGCCTCGAGCACCGCCACGGTCCGCTCCTTCGCATCGGCCACGGTCGAATTGATCTCTCCGGAGGCCGCGTAGGTCGCGTACGCGCACGCGAGTTCGGACATCGGCCGATCCTTCGCACCCAGCACGGCCAGCACGTGCAGTGCCGCCAGCATGCCGGAGTCGGCGCCCCAGAAATCGCGGAAGTAGTAGTGCGCGGAGTGCTCGCCACCGAAGATCGCGCCGGTCGAGGCCATCTGCTGCTTGATGAACGAATGCCCGACCCGGGTGCGCACCGGGGAGCCGCCGAGTTCGGTCACCAGCTCCGGCACCGACTGCGAGGTGATCAGATTGTGGATGATGGTCGCGCCCGGCTCCTTGGCCAGCTCGCGCTCGGCCACCAGACCGGTGATCGCGGACGGCGAGACCGGATCGCCCTTCTCGTCCACCACGAAACAGCGGTCCGCATCGCCGTCGAAGGCCAGGCCGATATCGGAGCCGGTCTTGCGGACGTAATCCTGCAGATCCACCAGATTCTTCGGATCCAGTGGATTGGCTTCATGATTCGGGAAATTGCCGTCGAGTTCGAAGAACAGCGGCTCGACGGTGAACTGCGCCAGCGTGCCCAGTACGGCGGGAACGGTGAAGCCGCCCATGCCATTACCGGCATCCACCGCAATACGCAGCGGCCGCGCGGAGCTCAGATCGACCAGCTTGTGCAGGAATTCGGCGTACGCCGAGAGCAGATCCTGTTCGGTGGCGGTGCCGCGCGGGCCATCGAATTCGGGCACGCCCGAGATGACCTCATCGGAGATGGTGGCCAGCCCGGTGTCCTGACCGACCGGCAGCGCCTTGGCCCGGCACAGCTTGATGCCGTTGTACTTCGCCGGATTGTGCGAGGCGGTGAACATCGCGCCCGGGCACTCCAGATGACCGGAGGCGAAGTACAGCTCATCGGTGGAGGCCAGTCCGATATGCACCACATCGAGACCCTGCGCCTGCACACCGTCCGCGAAGGCGGCGGAGAGTTCGGGGGAGGAGTCGCGCATATCGTGGCCGATGACCACGCGCTTCGCGCCTTCACTCCGCATGAGTCGTGCGAATGATCCGCCCACATCCCGGACGAACGCCGCATCGATCTGTTCACCAACAACTCCGCGGACGTCATACGCCTTGATGACGGCATGCACGGACTCGGCGGAGCGGGGCTCTGTCATGGCACCCACACTATCCCGCCTCCCCGAGCCTTTTGCGCCCGGCTTGGGAGCCGTGGACAGTGGTGCACGCGTACCAGCGGTTCAGTGCCAACCCGATTTTGGGCGTACCCGGCGAGTTACCCCGACCGCGCGAAATCAGTCGTTCCGTTTGTGACATCCGGCGCTCTATCGGCCGCAACTCAATTGGGGGGATCCGGGAGTACCCGTAGGTGCCCGCGTCTACCGGTGCGATTGGGGCGCTGGGTGGCGGGCGGATAGTCGGTGTAACCACGCGGGTCGGGTTCCGGTGTGCGGCGGCGTAATCCGGCTTCGCGAACGGCCTCGGCCAAAGCGGTTAGGTCGTCGTCGTCCGGGGTACTGGAGGAGAACCCGCCCTCATGCTTGACCAGTTCCCAGCCCTTGGGCGCGGTGATCCGGGAGGCATGTGTCTCGCAGAGGTCCCAGGAGTGCGGTTCGGCGACGGTGACCAGTGGTCCGACCACTGCCATCGAGTCCGAATACACATAGGTCAGCGTCGCAACGGCCGGATTCTTGCAGCCTGGACGGCAGCAACGACGCATGGGAATCACGCCATGCAGGGTAACCCTCCGGGCGCGCCGAGGGGGATAGACACGCTCAATGAGGTCGGCCTCACTCGAGTAAGAACCGGTCGGTCCGGGATTCCCGGTGCGCCGCTCCGGGGTTCGCGCGCCGCCGCGCCCGGGCCGCACCGGCTCGCCGGGGCGTTGCGCGAGCGACGCCGAGGCGAATCCAACTCGGCGGTCGTTTGCGGTTAGATTCGAGTCATGACCCGTTCACGAAAGAGGCCGCCAACGGCGCGGTCCGTCATCCGCCGCGGGCGGGGTGTGCGCGGTCCCATGTTGCCGCCGACCGTTCCTGCCCGGCGTACCCGCGGACAGCAGTTCGACCGCCTGGTGTTGGAGGCGTTCGCACCCCTGGAGAGTCGCTGGCACGACCAGCTCACCAAATTGGATATCGCGGTCGACGATGTGCCGAAAATCCGTCCGCTGCACCCTGATTCGGTGACGTGGCCGGATGAGGTCGTAGCCGACGGCCCGGTACCCCTGTCGCGCCTGATCCCGGCAGGGGTGGACCGTTACGGCCAGGCGACCCGCGCCCGAGTTGTCCTGTTCCGCAAGCCTTTGGAGCTACGCGCGGGCGACCCGGACGATCTGGTGGACCTGCTGCGCGAGGTACTCGTCCAGCAGATCGCCACCTATCTCGGAGTCGAACCGGACGTGATAGATCCCGAACCGGGCGAGTAGCTCCGAGGCGTGCGGCGGTACTGAAAACAGCTACCGCTCAACGTGTTTCAGGCTGCTGCGCCGGCAGCGCAGCACGCCTCTCTCAAATGATCCCGCGCTTGAGGCGACGGCGTTCGCGCTCGGAGAGCCCGCCCCAGATGCCGAACCGCTCATCATTGGCGAGCGCGTACTCCAAGCACTCGTCGCGAACCTCACAGCCCAAGCAGATGCGCTTGGCCTCGCGGGTGGAGCCGCCCTTCTCCGGGAAGAACGCCTCCGGGTCGGTCTGGGCGCAGAGCGCCCTTTCCTGCCATTGTTCCGCTTCGGTCATCTGGCGACCGCCGCGTGAAAAGCTGTCGAACGCTTCATCATTGCCCGTGACGATCAGGCTCAGGCGCGGTGGTTCGGGCTGGTACTGCGCACGAGCCCATTGACCGCCCCCCGGCCGTATCGTCATCGGTTCACCCCCCTCGATTCCGTTCCAAGCATCGGCGCAGAAGTCAGGTGCTGCGCCAGCTGTGGAATCGGTTTGCGATACACCGCCTGGAATATTCGACGGGGCCAGCTCATCGGCCATCGCTCCGCCTCCTCACTGTGTGTTAGCGCAGAATGATTAATCCGTCGGAACCGATCCCACCGACGGCCCAACACCGCGACGTAGTCCCGCGGCCATCCCCGAGCTGTTCGCCACTCCGATAGTACGAACGCCTGTTCGAAATGCCGTCCGCGCCTTGAGCTCTCGCGCGGACCCGGAATGACATGCCTGTGATTAGACACGCCGGGCGTGGCGATGGTCAAGCCGCCGAAGCTATTCCGTTACCATCTCGGACCCCCGTCGGCAAGGTTCCCGCAGATCAGACAGCAAATTCACAGCAAATATCCCTCGGGGCATTCTCCGGCCCCAACCGCCTAGGCTGTGCGGATGTGACTCGAGAACAAGCGGATACCGCACCCGGCACCGGTCTGCGGATCGCGGTATTGGTCGGCGGAGTAGGCGGCGCGCGCTTCCTGCAGGGCGTGCGCGCACTGGTCCCCGGGGCCGAGATAACCGCCATTGTGAATGTCGGCGACGACATCTGGATGCATGGGCTGCGTATCTGCCCTGACCTGGACACCTGCATGTACACCCTGGGTGGGGGCATCGATCCCGAACGCGGCTGGGGGCATGCGAACGAGACGTGGAATGCCAAGGAGGAGCTCGCGAAATACAACGCTCAGCCCGACTGGTTCGGACTGGGTGATCGCGATATCGCCACCCATCTCATTCGCACCGAAATGCTGCGTCAGGGGTACCCGCTCTCGGCCGTGACCGAGGCCCTGTGTAAACGCTGGGAACCCGGTGTGAGGCTATTGCCCGCAACCGACGATCGGTCCGAAACGCACGTTGTTATCGGGGACCCGGAGAACCCTGGCGAACGTCGCGCGATCCATTTCCAGGAGTGGTGGGTCCGGTACCGGGCAAACGTAGAGACCCATGGATTCGTGACTATTGGGGCGGATCAAGCAAAACCGGCTCCCGGTGTGACGGAAATCATAGCGTCCGCTGACGCTATTTTGCTGGCCCCCTCGAACCCCGTGGTGAGCGTCGGATCCATCCTGGCAGTACCCGGTATTCGGGGTGCGTTGCGCACCACCGATGCCAAGGTCATCGGCCTCTCCCCGGTGATCGACGGAAAACCCTTGCGCGGCATGGCCGATGAATGCCTGTCCGTGATCGGCGTCGAGACCAGCGCCGAAGCCGTCGGCAACCATTACGGCGCACGGACCGGCACCGGCATCCTCGACGGCTGGCTCATTCACAGCACCGATACCGCCGAGGTCCCCGGCGTCGAGGTGCGCAGCGTGCCACTGCTCATGAGCGATCCCGCCGCCACCGCCGAGATGGTCCGTCAGGCCCTCGATATCGCGGGCGTGAAACCATGAGTGCGACAACGGGAATGCGGTGCGACCTGCCCCGGGCAGCCGTCCGGCGGGCGTGAAACCATGAGCTCGGAACGGAAGACGCCGGATGCCGCGCGCCGGTGCGAAACGCGCCGTGCGCCGTGGACCATCGACCTCGCGGGAGTGGAATCGTGACAACAGAATCGAATTCGCCCGGCAGCGCCGCGCCCGGCGATCACGCTGCCGCCGCGCCCGGCGATCATGCTTCCGGCGGGGAGCTGCGCATCCTGCCGATCGCGGGGCTGCCCGAATTCCGGCCGGGCGACGACATCGCCGAACATATTGCGGCACAAGCGCCTTGGCTGCAGGACGGCGATGTACTGGTGGTGACCAGCAAAATCGTCTCCAAGGTCGAGGGGCGCATTGTGACCGCCCCCGCCGACCCGGACGAACGCGATGCCACGCGCCGTGAACTGGTGCTGCAGGAGGCGGTGCGCGTACTCGCGCGCAAGAACCGCACCCTCATCACCGAGAACAAACTCGGCATCGTGCAGGCCGCCTCCGGCGTGGACGGCTCCAATGTGGAGCAGGGCGAATTGGTGCTGCTGCCGGTCGACCCGGACGCCAGCGCCAAGGCCCTGCGCACCGCGCTCGCCGAACGGCTCGGTGTGCGGGTGGCGGTCGTCATCACCGACACCATGGGCCGGGCCTGGCGCAATGGCCAGATCGACGCCGCCATCGGCGCCTCCGGGCTGCGGGTCATGCACGACTACGACGGCGCGATCGACGGGCAGGGCAATGAACTGCACGTCACCCTCGTCGCCATCGCCGATGAACTGGCCGCCGCGGCCGACCTGGTGAAGGGCAAACTCGGCGCGGTCCCGGTCGCGGTGGTGCGCGGACTCGAATACACCGACGACGGCTCCAGCGCGGTCGATCTGCTGCGCCGCGGTGACGAGGACCTGTTCTGGCTCGGCACCGAGGAGGCCATCGACCGCGGCCGCGGTCAGGCTCTGCTGCTGCGCCGCTCGGTCCGCCAATTCGCCGACACCCCGGTGGAACCCGAGCTGATTCGGGCCGCCGTGGGTGAGGCGCTCACCGCGCCCGCCCCGCATCACACCCGCCCGGTGCGTTTCGTCTGGATCCGCAAACGCGGCCTGCGCGATCAACTCCTCGAGGCC
Source organism: Nocardia sp. SYP-A9097 (assembly GCF_009649815.1). Lineage (GTDB taxonomy): Bacteria > Actinomycetota > Actinomycetes > Mycobacteriales > Mycobacteriaceae > Nocardia. The sequence goes on along the minus strand of NZ_WJIC01000016.1, from coordinate 19,677 downwards.
ATGGCGGAGAAGTGGTACGACGATCTCGCCGCTGACGGCCTCTCGAACGAACGCGCCGAACGCCGAGTCTCGCGCGGCCGCATCCTCTTCGACGCCCCCGAGGTAATCATCCCGTTCTGCGTCCCCGACGGCGCCCACGCCTACCCGGACGAACGCCGCCGCGCCAACGAATCCACCATGTTCACCGTGGCGGCCGGCGCGGCCGTGCAGGGCCTGCTCGTCTCCCTCGCCACCAAGGGCGTCGGCAGCTGCTGGATCGGCTCCACCATCTTCACCCCGGAGATCACCCGCGAAGTCCTGGGCCTGGCCCCCGACTGGAACCCCTTGGGGGCCATAGCAATCGGCTACCCCCTGGAAGAACTCGTACCCCGCGACCCCCGCGAGCCGGGCATCGGTTTGGTGGAGTTGTGAGCGCGGAGTCGTTGCACAAGTCGGCGGTGGAGTTGCTCGAAACCTGGTCTCCGGCAACGGGTCCGGAGCAGTCGCTGCGGGAGGCCATGCTGGCGTTTCTGGGGTCCGCGCCGCGCGGGTGCCTGCGGGAGCATGCGGCCGGGCATATCACCGCGTCGGCGATCGTGCTCTCGCATGACGAGTCCGAGGTGCTGCTGACCCTGCATCCGCGGGTGGGCCGCTGGATTCAGCTCGGCGGCCACTGCGAGGAGTCCGACGATACGGTGGCCGCCGCGGCGTTCCGCGAGGCCACCGAGGAATCGGGAATCCAGGGGCTGACCCTGGAGCCCGGTCTGTACGGCGCGCAGGCGCACCCGATCAAATGCTCACTGGGCGTGCCCACCCGGCACCTCGACCTGCTCTTCAAGATCAAAGCCCCGGAAGGCGCTGTCCCCGTGCGCAGTTCGGAATCCACCGACCTGCGCTGGTGGCCGGTGAACGCCCTGCCCGCCGACGCGGACGTCCTGCTGCACTGAGGCGGGCGGTCCCGATCTGGGATCGATCATAAGCGTGTCACCTGGGCATATGCCCGCACTCCGGGGTCGTGTTACGGTACGCCGGTAAGACGTTCTCAGGGCGGGGTGGAAATCCCCACCGGCGGTCATGGCGTCCGGCCTATCCGGTGCGCATGAGCCCGCGAGCGCCGCACCATCCACGGATGGTGCGGGACAGCAGATTCCGGTGTGAGCCCGGAGCCGACGGTCACAGTCCGGAGGAAAGAGAACGCGACGGTTCGCACCGGTCCGCGCCGCGGCCGGTGGTGTTCGCGTCGTCATGCCCTGGGTGACAACGCGAACAGGAGAGTCATGTCACCCATCACAGAGTCCACTCGGGTCGCCATTATTGCCGCGCGCTGGCATTCGGAGATCGTGGACAATGCCGTGCGGGCCGCTCGCGCGGGTCTGGCCGAGCGCGGGTACACCGAGATCGATGTCATCGAGGTGCCCGGCGCGTTCGAAATCCCTTTGCAGGCACAGCGTTTGGCCAAGAGCGGGCGTTATGCCGCGGTCGCCGCGTGCGCGCTGGTCGTGGACGGTGGCATCTACCGGCACGATTTCGTCGCCTCGACGGTGGTGCAGGCGCTCATGCGCGTGCAGCTCGATACCGATGTACCGGTGTTCTCGGCGGTGCTCACCCCGCACCATTTCCATGAGCATGAAGAGCATCTGACCTACTACTCGCGGCACTTCACCGTGAAGGGCGGGGAGCTGGCGAATGCCATTGCGGCCACGCTCGCGCTGGACGCCGTTGCGGCTCACTGAGACGGCGCGGTCCCGCACCCTGTAGTCGCGGAGACCAGGGTGCGGGACTGCTGTGCTGCGGCGGAACGGCATTGCGCCGCAGCGATTCCGGTTCCGGCGTTGATCGCGGGCAGCTACGCCGGAACCGAGGTCTTTTCCAGGGGCACGGTGCCCGGATGGTCGTCGACCATGGTGGTCTCGTCGAATGGCAGCTGCCGATCCAAAACCGCTCGCACGCGGGCGGGTTCGATGGTTCCGGTCCAGGTGCCGACGAGCACGGTGGCGACCGCGTTACCCGAGAAGTTGGTCACCGCACGGGCTTCCGACATGAACCGGTCGATGCCGACGATCAGGCCGACACCGTCCAGCAGCTCCGGGCGATGGCTCTGCAATCCACCGGCCAGCGTCGCCAGGCCCGCACCGGTGACACCGGCCGCGCCCTTGGACGCCACGATCATGAACACCAGCAGTCCGAGCTGTTCGGTCCAGGACAGCGGTTTGTGCATGGCATCGGCGACGAACAGCGTCGCCATGGTCAGGTAGATGGCGGTGCCGTCCAGATTGAACGAATACCCGGTCGGCACAACAACACCCACGGTGGAGCGCTCCACACCCAGATGCTCCATCTTGGCGATCAACCGCGGCAGCGCCGACTCCGAGGAGGAGGTGGCCACGATCAACAGGTATTCGCGGGCCAGGTACCGCACCAGCTTGAAGATCGACACCCCGGCCACCGCGCGCAGCAGCGTGCCCAGGATCCCGAAGACGAAGACGGCGCAGGTCAGATAGAACGCCACCATCAGCAGCGCCAGTTCCTTGACCGCGTCCAATCCGGTGCGCGCCACCACATTCGCGATCGCGCCGAACGCGCCGATGGGTGCCAGCCACAGAATCATGGTGAGAATCCGGAACACCAGTTTCTGTACGAGTGCGATACCGCGCAGCAGCGGTTCACCGGTGCTGCCCATGGCCTGGATGCCGAAGCCGACCAGCAGCGCCACGAACAGCGTCTGCAACACCTTGCCGGTGGTGAGTGACGAGACCAGCGTGGTGGGCACGATGTCCTTCAGGAAATCCCAGGTGCCGCCCGCACCCTGCGCGTCCTTCACGTATTTGGCGGTCTCCTTGGCGTGCCCGGCGATATCGAGCCCGCTGCCCGGATGCAGCAGATTGCCGACCACCAGGCCGATCGCGAGGGCCACCGTCGACATGATCAGGAAGTAGCCCAGCGCCATTCCGCCGACCTTGCCGACCTTGGCCGCCGCCCGCACCGAGCCGATACCGAGCACGATGGTGCAGAAGATGACCGGCGAGATCATCATCTTGATCAGATTGACGAACAGGGTGCCGAGTTCGCCGACCGATTTGCCGAAACCCGGTGCCAGCCAACCGGTCAGGATGCCGGCCAGTACCGCCACGATGACGGCCAGATACAACCAGTGCGTGCGATCGCGGCGGGGTGTGGCCGCGGGATCGTTCGATATCGTCGAACTCATTGCTGTCGTGTCCCTTGTCTCCGCGACCGCATCTCCGATGAAGACGGTCGGCCGGTGTGCGCCCGCACACGCGGTTACCGGAAGAATGATGACGCCAGGCAGTGACCCTGGTCACTGTTGCGTAAGTTTTGTTCACGCCGTGCTCCTTGGCGCGGCGATCGGCGCGGAGGCAGAGTGATCGGTCGACTTGGGAAACGCGGAGTATCGGCCCGGCGTCGGCGCTCGGTCGCCGGGCAGGTGTTCGCGGTGCAATTGGTGGTGCTGCTGGTGGTCATCTGTGTCGGCACCGCGCTGGTCGTGCTGCAGACCCGCCGCGCGGCAGACGACGCCACCCGCACGCAGGTCACCGATATCGCGGTGACGCTCGCTCGCTCGCCCTCGATGGTCGCCGCCGTACACAGCCCCGATCCGACGGCCCTGCTGCAACCGGTCACCGAGAGCATCCGTCAGAGCACCGGCATGGATTTCATCGTGGTCATGGCTCCCGACCGCACCCGCTACACGCATACCGATCCGGCCCGTATCGGTCAGCCGTTCAGTGGCACCATCGATCGTGCGCTGGCGGGGGAGACCTTCACCGAGACGTACGCGGGGACGTTGGGCGAGTCCATTCGCTCGGTGACCCCGGTGCGCGATACCGACGGGCGCATCGTCGCCCTGGTGTCGGCGGGTGTCACCCGCACCCATATCGGTGAGCAGGTGCGCGCACAGCTGCCGGTGATTCTCGCGGTGGCCGCCGCCGGTCTGGTGCTGGCGACAGCGGGCGCATTGTTGTTGCGCCGCAGGCTCTTGCGGCAGACTCTCGGACTGGCGCCGGCCGAAATGCGCGCCCTCTACGACCATCACGATGCCGTGCTGCACTCCGTACACGAGGGCCTGCTGGTGTTCGACAAATCGGGGGAGCGCGCCGAGGTGGTCAATGACGAGGCGCGGCGGCTACTGCGATTACCGGACGGTCCGGTCCGCCGGGCCGATCTGCCGATCTCATTGCAACACTTGGGTTCCGGGATGGTGCGGGACGAGATGCATGTGACGCCGGAGCGGGTGCTGGTGGTGAATCAGGATCTGGTCGAACACGGCGGTCGCCGGATGGGCACCGTGGTCACCCTCCGCGATCACACCGAATTGCGGGATGTACTCGGCGAATTGAATTCGGTGCGCGGTTTCGCCGAGGCACTGCGGGCGCAGGCGCACGAGGCCGCGAATCGGCTGCACGCCGTGGTCGCCATGGTGGAGCTGGGCCGCGCCCGGGAGGCGGTCGTATTCGCCACCGCGGAGCTGGAACTCTCGCAGGCGCTCATCGACCGGCTGACCGGTGCGGTCGCCGAACCGGCGGTGGTCGCGCTGCTGCTGGGCAAGGTGGAGCAGGCGGCCGAGTTCGGGGTGGAGCTCACCGTCACCGGTGACACGCTGCTGGACTCCACCGAACCGCTCACCGCGCACGAAATGGTCACCCTGCTCGGCAATCTCGTCGACAACGCCCTCGATGCGGTCGGACGCGACGAGGACGCCTGGGTGGAGGTCACCGTGCGGCGTGACGACAGCGAGCTCTACGTCCGGGTCGCAGACAGTGGGCCGGGCATGTCCGAGGAGCTGTTCAGCCGGGCGACCGAGCGCGGCTACTCCACCAAGACCGACCATCACGGTCTGGGATTGGCGCTGGTACGGCGGCTCGTCGACCGGCACGGCGGCGAATTGCGGGCGCAGCGGGAGCCGGAAGCGGCTGTTATCGTGCGCTTTCCGCGCCCGGCCGGGCGGCGGGCCGTGGATGCGAGTGGGGAGTAGGCGCCGGTGATCAGAGTGCTGATCGTGGAAGACGAACCGGCCATTGCCGAGGCGCACCGCTCCTATGTCGGCCGAGTGCCCGGTTTCGAGGTGGCCGCCGTCGCGCACACCGGGCGGGAGGCGCTGGCCGCCGCGGCCAAGTCGCAGCAAGGCAGCGAGCCGGTCGATCTGGTGCTGATGGATATCGGTTTACCGGATATGAGCGGTCTCGCCGTGGCGGCGGCGCTGGCCGGTCTGCGGCCCCGCCCGGATCTGATTGCCGTCACTTCCGCGCGCGATCTGGCCATGGTGCGCGCGTCCGTGGCACACGGTGTGGTGCTGTACCTGCTCAAGCCGTTCACCTTCGCGGCCTTCCGGGAAAAGCTCGAGCGGTATGTCGAGTATCGGGCGGCGCTGCCGGCGGGCGAGGCGGCGATCTCACAGCAGGAGATCGACCGCGCCTTCGGTGTGCTGCGTACTCCCGATCAGCGGGCGACCTTGCCGAAAGGTATTGCGCCACGGACCATGGAGGAGATCGCCCGGGCGGTGCGCGCGGCGCCGGAGGGGATTTCGGCGGGGGAGGCTGGGCGCGTCGTCGGCGTTTCGCGGGTCACCGCGTGGCGATACCTGGAGCGTCTGGCCGAAGACGGTATAGTCGCGCGGCGAACCGACTATGGCCGCACCGGACGACCGCAGGTGCGTTATCTGCGGTTGCACTGAGTCCCGGGTCGCTATCGGTTTGCCCGAATTGTGCGGTGATCGCCATCACATGGTTAGATGCCCGGTGGGTCCCAGGCCATGCTGTAACAGGGACTTAGTGTGTATATATCTACCTGCGAAGTTCTGAGCTTCCTAGTTAGCGGGGCAAACGTGCAATTGGTCGGCAAACGGTCGGGTTCACCGGATCCCAAACGTTACTTGTGGGTGCTTGGGCTGGTAGCCCCGATGAGCGCGTTTTTGCCGTCACAGCTGGTCTATTGGACCCGCTTGGAGATGCTTTGGTGGATTGGGCCGATCATCGTTCTCGTCGTCATCCCGCTCCTGGACTGGGGCGTCGGCGAAGACGGTTCCAATCCCAAGGACGAGGATTACGAACAACTCTCCAACGACCGGTACTACCGGTGGTGTACCTACATGTTTCTTCCAGTTCAGCTGATCGGCCTGTGTATCGCGGCCGTCATGTGGGCCGGTGACGACCTGTCGGTCATCGACAAGCTGGGTCTCGCGTCCACCCTCGGGTTCGTCAGCGGCATCGGTATCAATGCCGCGCACGAGCTCGGGCATCGAGTCGAGAAGGCGGAGCGGTGGCTGTCGAAATTGGCCCTCGCGCAGTCGGCCTACGGTCATTTCTTCGTGGAGCACAATCGCGGCCACCATGCCCGCGTCGCCACTCCGGAGGACCCGGCCAGTGCCCGCATGGGCGAGACGCTGTGGGAATTCCTGCCGCGCAGTGTGATCGGTGGCTTCCAGTCGGCTATCTCGCTGGAGGGCGCTCGGCTGCGGCGAAAGGGGCTGCGCTGGTGGAGCATTCACAATCATGTGCTGCAGGCCTGGGTCATGACGGTCGTGCTCTTCGGCGCGCTGGTCGCCGGCTTCGGCTGGAAGATCATGCCGTATCTGCTGCTGCAGGCCGTGATCGGCGCCGCGCTGCTGGAAACGGTCAACTATGTGGAGCATTACGGGCTGCTGCGGGGCCGCCGGGCCAATGGCAATTGGGCACGGTGTTCGCCGAGCGACAGCTGGAACAGTGACCGGCTGGTCACCAATATTTTCCTGTTCCACCTGCAGCGGCACAGCGACCACCATGCGAATCCTGGACGCCGGTACCAAACACTGCGCTCGAACCAGGAATCACCGCAGCTCCCGGCCGGTTACGCCACCATGATTCTGCTGGCGCTGTGCCCGCCGCTCTGGCGCCGTGTGATGGATCGGCGGGTGCTGGCCCACTACGACGGCGATATCAGCCGCGCCAATATCCAGCCACGCAAACGCGACCGGATCCTCGCGCAGCACGGAGACGGGATGGCGGCCGCCGCCTGACTCGGCAACCCCCCGGGCTCGTACCGCCGGGGGTGCGAGGCTGCCATCGTGGTGTCGCCTGCGCGCGGCACCGACTAGCCTTACCCGGGGAAGCAGGCCGACCAGGAGAGGCAGATGACGACCGCAGTGAGCAGCATGATGACCGCCGACGTCCGCAACGGGATCGACTACAAGGTGGCGGACCTGTCGCTGGCCGAGTTCGGCCGCAAGGAGATTCGGCTCGCCGAGCATGAGATGCCGGGCCTGATGGCACTGCGTCGTGAGTACGCCGACGCGGCGCCGCTGCGTGGTGCGCGCATCTCCGGTTCGCTGCACATGACCGTGCAGACCGCCGTCCTGATCGAGACCCTGGTTGACCTCGGTGCTGAGGTTCGGTGGGCCTCCTGCAATATCTTCTCCACCCAGGACCACGCCGCCGCGGCCATTGTCGTCGGCCCGCACGGCACCGAGGAAGAGCCCAAGGGCATCCCGGTCTTCGCGTGGAAGGGCGAGTCCCTCGAGGAGTACTGGTGGGCCGCCGAGCAGATGCTCACCTGGCCCGGCGAGCCCGCGAACATGATCCTCGACGATGGCGGTGACGCCACCATGCTGGTGCTGCGCGGCGCCCAGTTCGAGAAGGCCGGCGTCGTGCCGCTCGAGGACGAGACCCACTCGGCCGAGTACAAGGTGTTCCTGAACCTGTTGCGCGCCAGCCTGGTTGCCGACGCCGGCAAGTGGAGCGCCATCGCGGCATCGGTCAAGGGTGTCACCGAGGAGACCACCACCGGCGTGCTGCGGCTGTACCAGTTCGCCGCCGCGGGTGAGCTGACCTTCCCGGCCATCAATGTCAACGACTCGGTCACCAAGTCGAAGTTCGACAACAAGTACGGCACCCGGCACTCGCTGGTCGACGGCATCAACCGCGGCACCGATGTGCTCATCGGTGGCAAGAAGGTGCTGATCTGCGGTTACGGCGATGTTGGCAAGGGCTGCGCCGAATCGCTCAAGGGCCAGGGCGCGCGCATCCAGGTCACCGAGATCGACCCGATCAACGCACTGCAGGCGCTCATGGACGGCTTCGACGTCGTGACAGTCGAGCAGGCCATCGGCGAGGCCGACATCGTGGTCACCTCCACCGGCAACAAGGACATCATCACCCTCGAGCACATGAAGGCGATGAAGGGCCAGGCCATCCTCGGCAATATCGGCCACTTCGACAATGAGATCGATATGGCCGCGCTGGAGCGTTCGGGCGCCCACCGCCTGAACATCAAGCCGCAGGTCGACCTGTGGACGTTCCCCGAGACCGGTCGCAGCATCATCGTGCTCTCCGAGGGCCGCCTGCTCAACCTGGGCAACGCCACCGGCCACCCCTCGTTCGTCATGTCCAACAGCTTCTCCAACCAGGTCATCGCACAGCTCGAGCTGTGGACCAAGCCGGAGGAGTACGACAACGAGGTCTACCGCCTCCCCAAGCACCTGGACGAGAAGGTCGCCAAGATCCACGTCGAGGCCCTGGGTGGCACCCTCACCAAGCTCACCAAGGATCAGGCCGAATACATCGGCGTAGACGTCGAGGGCCCGTACAAGCCCGAGCACTACCGCTACTGATCCAAACCTCGAGTAGCACAACATAATCGGGCCGGTCGCCAATGCGACCGGCCCGACCCTGTCTCAGTTGATCCTGTGCTCCATCGGTCTTCGACGATAGGATCTTGCCGGGCCGCGCAGGCTGGACTCGATCTCTATTCAGATGGTGCCACAGGTGCTGGGCGCGGGCTCGCCATGAACCCGGTCGTTGAGCCACATCAGTGCTTCGGGGGCGCCAAGCACCGCGCTCGACAAATGCTCGGGCGCGGGCACCTGCAGTGTCTGCACTCGAACCCCGGCCGCGCACCAGCGGCGGTCGGTGTTGTCGATCGCGGGGATAGGAATGAGCGGGTCGTATGGTGAGTGCCATTCGAACACCGGTATTTCCGGCACTCCGTTATAGAGTTCCAAGCTGTTCTCCTCCAGCACCGACTGGCCCGCACCGACGTCGAAGCCCGCGGTGTCGGTCGCGTACTCCGCGGCGCTGCCACCGGCGCCGGTGACGATGATCTGGTTGGTGCAGCCATTGGCCATGGAATTGCGGACAGCCAAGCCACGCTCGTTGAGGTACGAGCTGATCGGCAGCCGGTGCGGGTATTCGCGCTCCAGGCCGATTGCCACCGCCATGGCCAGCCCGAAGACCGGGTGTGGGTCGAAGCCCAACACCTGCGCCATCGTCACCATGTTCATCGGGGCACCGCCGATCGCCGCGCCCTCGAGTTTCAGTTCCGGTGCGTACGACGGCTGCAGCGCAGCAGCCCACCCGGTGGCCATGCCGCCACCGGAGTAGCCGGCCAACACCACCGGGCTGTGCCCGGCGGCGAGTTCGGGCAGCCGTTTCGCCGCTCGGACGCCGTCCAGGACGATCCGGCCACCTAGACGCGCCGCCCCGAATGCGAAGTTCGGGCCGAGATGATCCGGCAGTGCGACACTCCAGCCCTGTGCCAGCGCCGCATTGAGAATCGACGCCGTCATCAAGAGATTCGGATCGTTGGCGTACAACAGGTGCGATACCGCACAGCCGGTGCCGAGCGAATTGATGAAGTGCTGATACGACAGTATCGGGGCGTCGGGCTGGTGACCTGGCGGGGTGATGATCGTGGTGGTCGCCGCGATCGGCGCGTCGTCGGAGTTGGTGGATCGGAATTTAACCAGGGTGATGGTGGCGCCGGGAAATACGGCCACTGGTGGCAGTGCTCGCACGCTGAGCACGTCACCGGGCTGGTGTGCCTCCATATCACCTGGGGCGGCGTAGAACGGGTCCGGATCGGGTACCGGATATATCGGTTCCGCTCCAGCTGTCGTTGCCAGCATCAGCGCGAGGAGCGCACCACCGAGCACACTCACAATTTTCGCCGACCTGTTGCCGAGGAAAAGAAGAAACCGACCAGTCACAAGCTCGACCTCCATGATTAGTTCACAGCGTTTGGCAAGCCAGTCCGAATTCAAGTGCGACTATATCGGTGAACTCCTCCGCAGCACACGAAAACACGTTTGCCGGTTATTTGCCGCAATGGCACCCCAGGTCGGTGGATTCAAATGGGCGCTGTTCTGTACGTGTACGTTCGGATCAGCCGGCGCACGGGTCGAGACTCGGCTCCCCAAGTTCACGGCCGCGACCGGAGTGGCTCCGTCGGATAGCTCCACAGTCCCAATGTCACGTAGCGTAAGTGGTGAGTCTGTCCGGTTTGCTTCCGTGGCTTGATATTTCGGTGCTGGTGGGGACATTGTGGCTGGTCATGACCGAGGCTGGGGCGGGGGCGGATCAGGTGTCGTCGGGTGTGTTGGTGAGCGCGGTACACCGCGACGCCGTGGACCGCGCGATCGTCACGTGCGGGGTTGGGACTCGGCGGTCGGGTGGGAAGCTACCCGCGCACGTGACTGCGCATCTGGCGATGCTGACCACGATTATCGACCCGGAGGCCCGCGCCGACGAACTCGCCGCCGTCTACAACGAGGGATGGGAAGAGGAAACCATCAATGACCACCTGAAACGCACCTCCGCGGGTCGGGGAAGATCCTGCGTTCGCGGCTGCCCGACCAGTAGACTCAACCCCGCCCGCCGCCACCGCGACTGCCTCCGCGCGGGTGAAACGCGCCCGCCACAACAACTACCGCGTCAAAACGCACCGAGACCGCCGGCACCGGCCACCCCGACCCGGTCACCATCGAACTCCGCCTGCTCGAACGCTCGCCGGCAACCACCAATACATCCGAATCATCATGCATTGCAACAGAATCCGACCCTCAGGCGGCATGAGCTACGTGGCATTGTATTAAGGCGGAACAAGGATTCAACTGTGCGATGGGTGAAGCAATGGACGGGGCCTGGAGGCTACTTCGGAGGAACTTTGGATGTGCTGGCTGATTGCCAGCAAGGGGATTGGCGGCAACCAAGCCATTTACCCTCGAGTGGATGGAGTCCACCCGACTCGATTGTGAGGCTCGGCGGCGATTCCTTCCACCGCGAGTTGCCGGAGATATTCGACCGCGCAATGATCTCATTGATACGAGCTGGGGAACTGAATCGGTTGCGAGTGCAAGTTGACTACTGGGTTGGATACCGCTCGATCGACTGGCGCTCAGCCGGGCCTGCTCTCGTCGGGTTCTTGGGCGAATGGCAGCACAGATGGCCTGGCATGGTGGTCTCTGTGGGTGCCGGCGAGGCTATGTCCGACTTCTTGGAGAAGGACCCGGGTACCGCCGATTTGTTGATGACACTGCCCCGTCGAATCGAAAGGATCGGCGGGGCAGTCCCGGGATCAGAGGCAGATGTCGATGAGGGGAATCCATTTGCCGCCCTTGAGGGTGCACAGGCCGGCATTGATCAGTTCGCTTGCGCTTGATCCGGTGCCGCCGATATTGCTGGAACCGGATCCGCCGGAGCCGGAATCGGCCGGTGACGCTACTGGGGTGGCGGGTTCCACAGTGACCGGGGCGGCGGTGGCGGTGCCGGCCGCGGCGATGGCGGCGGCTATGGCGAAGGCGCCGACGGCTGCGCGCGGAAGATTGTGTGCGAGGGGGTTTTTCATCAGGTGTGCTCCTTGTCGGTGATAGTGCATCGGACCCTACAAGAAATGAATCGCGCCTGTTTCAGTTCCGCTCGCTTGCGGGCCGATGTAGGTCGTGGCCGGGAGATGCGCACCGGCTGAGCCTGCGCTTATCGGCATTCTGTACGCTCGCGACCATGGGTGCGCTGATTCCGGTAGAAGGGCTCGACGGTGCGGGTAAACGCACGCTGACCGATGCCGTCGTCACCGATCTGCGCGCCCGCGGGCTGCGGGTGGCGACGCTGGCGTTTCCGCGCTACGGCGTCTCGGTGTATGCCGATATCGCCGCCGAGGCGCTACGGGGTCGGCACGGTGATCTCGCGGGGTCGGTGAATGCCATGGCATTGCTGTTCGCGCGGGACCGCGCCGACGCGGCCGATGAACTCTCGAAACTGCTGGCGGACAATGACATTGTGCTGCTGGATCGCTATGTGGCCTCCAATGCGGCCTACTCCGCGGCCCGGCTGGAACAGGATGCCGACGGCGAAATCGTGGCCTGGGTAGCCGAATTGGAGTTCACGCGCTTCGCCATGCCTGTCCCGGATGTTCAGATTCTCCTGGATGTTCCGGTCGAAATCGCCGAGGAACGCGCCCGGCAACGCGGCGCGCAAGACACGACTCGCGCGCTCGACGCCTACGAAAAAGATGGTGGGCTGCAACGCCGCACCGGAACCGTCTACCGTTGCCTTGCCGAAACCAATTGGCATGGAACATGGTGGGTGCATCGGAGCGATGACGATCCGGCAACACTTGCCGCGCGGCTCGCGGAAATCTTTGCTGGATAGGGTTGGATGTGCGCCGACAGGTCACGAGTGTTGGCGTGGCGGCCTGATTGGAGCCGGAGAGGTGACAACATAGTCTTATGAAGCCCAAGATTCTGGTCGTCGACGACGATATGGCTCTCGCTGAGATGCTCACGATCGTCTTGCGGGGTGAGGGATTCGACCCTCACGTCGTCGGTGACGGCACGCAGGCGCTGACAGCGGTCCGGGAGCTGCGCCCGGATCTGGTGTTGCTGGATCTCATGCTGCCCGGCATGAACGGTATCGATGTATGCCGGGTGCTGCGAGCCGATTCGGGAGTGCCCATCGTGATGCTGACGGCGAAGACCGATACGGTCGACGTCGTCCTGGGGTTGGAGTCCGGCGCAGACGATTACATCGTCAAGCCCTTCAAGCCGAAGGAACTCGTTGCTCGGGTGCGGGCCCGCCTGCGCCGCACCGAGGAAGAGCCACAGGAACTGTTGTCCATCGCGGACATCGTCATCGACGTGCCCGCGCACAAGGTGACCCGCGGCGGTACGCAGATCTCGCTCACTCCACTGGAATTCGATCTGCTGGTGGCGCTCGCTCGTAAGCCCCGCCAGGTGTTCACCCGTGAAGTACTGCTCGAACAGGTCTGGGGTTACCGGCATGCCGCCGATACCCGCCTGGTCAATGTGCACGTGCAGCGGCTGCGCGCCAAGGTGGAGAAGGATCCCGAAAATCCGGAGATCGTACTGACCGTGCGTGGGGTGGGCTACAAGGCCGGACCGCCGTGATCGGTGACTCCAGAAACCGCGTTCAGCGGTGGCTGGCGGTAGTGGTGGCCTGGTTCCGCGCCGTAGGTGAGCGACTGGGCCACGTTTGGCGTGGTTCGCTGCAACTGCGCGTTGTCGTGTCCACCCTGACCCTGTCGCTGATCGTGATCACGATTCTCGGAGTCGTGCTCACCTCGCAGATCACCGACCGGCTCTTGGACGCGAAGATAAACGCGGCCGTCGAGGAGATGAGCCGCGCCCGAAACACGGTGCAGGCCACGCTCACCGGCGTACACGACTCCAGTACCCAGCTGGCTCGATTGGAGGATGCCCGCCGCGCCCTGGCCGGGGGCGGCGGCTCCCAATCCGGTGGCGCGGCAGGCAGTTACGACTCCGCGCTGGCCATGGTCGGCGACTCGCAATCCGAGCTGAGTGCCGGGCCGATCCAGGAAATCCCGCCCGAGCTACGGCATTTCGTGCAGGAGCGCCAGGTCAGCTACCAGTTCGCGACGGTCTCCGATCCGGACGGCTATCGCGGCTCGGCGCTGGTCATCGGCAGCCCCGCCGCCGATGTACCGACGCTGGAGATCTATCTGGTCTTCCCGCTCACCAATGAGAAACGCTCGCTGGACCTCATGCGCGGCACCATGCTCATCGGCGGCATCGTGCTGCTGGTGTTGCTCGCCGCCATCACAGCCCTGGTGACGCGACAGGTGGTGCTGCCCATTCGATCCGCGGCGCGCATCGCCTCCCGCTTCGCCGACGGACGACTCAAAGAGCGAATGCTCGTGCGCGGTGAAGACGACATGGCCAGGCTGGCCATGTCGTTCAACGAGATGGCCGAAAGCCTCTCGAATCAGATCACCCAGCTCGAGGAATTCGGAAACCTGCAGCGGCGCTTCACCTCCGACGTCAGCCATGAACTACGCACGCCGCTGACCACCGTCCGTATGGCCGCCGACCTTATCCACGGCTCCAGCGACGACCTCGATCCCGCCCTCGCGCGCTCGGCCGAACTCCTTGTGAACGAACTGGATCGGTTCGAGGGACTCCTCAACGACCTGCTCGAAATCAGCCGCCACGACGCGGGTGTGGCCGAGCTGCAAGTGGAATCGCTCGACGTGCGCATGTGCGCGCGAGCCGCCGTCTCCACCGTGCGGCACCTGGCCAGCGAATCCGGCGTCGAACTTGTCGTCGACATGCCCGAGGAACCCCTTGTGGCAGAGGTTGATCCGCGCCGCGTCGAACGCGTACTGCGCAACCTGCTCGCCAATGCCATCGACCACAGCGAGGGCAAACCCGTCCTCATGCGCATGCGCGGTGACGGCAACGCCAATGCCGTCGCCATCGTGGTCCGCGATCAGGGCGTCGGCCTGCGGCCCGGCGAGGAGAAACTCGTCTTCAACCGCTTCTGGCGTTCGGACCCTTCCCGCATGCGGCGTTCCGGCGGAACCGGTTTGGGCCTGTCCATCAGCGTCGAGGACGCCAACCTGCACGAGGGCAAACTCGAGGCCTGGGGTGAGATCGGCGTCGGCGCCAGCTTCCGCCTCACCCTGCCGCTGGTGCGCAGCAAGAAACTCGGCGTCAGCCCGCTGCCACTGGAACCACCCAAAACCCGCGGCGGCGTCACCGCCGAACAACTTGCCCTGGACATCGGCACCGCCGAATCCACCCAGGACCACTCCGACTCCACCCCAACCGAATCCGAGCTCGCCGCCGCCGACCCCATCGACCCGGCCACCGGCGAACCCTACGAACTCGCCACCGCCGAACCCTACGAACAGTTGACGGTGGGCCCACCCCCCGAAACCGCCCCCGCCACACCGGAATCCGGTGACGGCGCGCAATCCGTGTTACCGCTCGCATCCGGCGATACCCCGCCGGACAGTCCCGATGACACAGTGCTCGCCGACCAAGGGGACGGAAAGCCATGAGGAAACGTAACCCACTGATTTCGCACGAAGTGGGTAACTCCCCAGGCACCTCGCGACTCGGCCGGAAGCTCTACCGCCGGTCCGCGACGGCGGCCTCCCCGCGCCTGACTGTCGGCAAAAGGCGCGGAGAGGCGGGGGAGCCATGAGGTTTGGGCAGTCGCGCCTGGCAAGGGCGCTGGTGGTTGTCGGCTGTCTGATCGGCCTCACCGCCTGCGCCAACCTGCCGGACTCCTCGGCCCCGCAGGCCCTCGGCACGCTGGATCGGCAACCCACCAGTGCCGGTCTGACACCGCCCATTTCGGGCCGCGAACCCGATCAGCTACTCCGCGATTTCCTCCAGGCCACCGCCGACCCCACCAATCGGCATCAGGCGGCCCGGCAATTCCTCTCGCCCGCCGCCAACGCGCGCTGGGACGACGCGGCCGGCACCACCATCGTGGACCGGCCCGACACCCTGCGCGAATCCCGCACCGCCGACTCCGCGACCTACGTGATCCGGGCCCGCAAGATCGGCGAACTCGCCACCGACGGGGCCTACCGGCCCGGCGACGGCACGCTGGAGAACAAGATCGAAATGGTGAATGTCGACGGCGAATGGCGGGTGGACGATCTACCACCCGGCGCCATCATCGAACAGACCGCGTTCGCCAAGTCATACAAGCGGTACTCGCTGTTCTTCTCCAATCTGTCCGGAATGGCCATGGTTCCGGACCTGCGCTGGATCTCCGTGCGCAAAGACCAACTATCGCAACGACTTCTGGGCATGCTCACCGAAGGCCCCCAGGAGACGCTCGCACCCGCCGTGCGCAATCCGCTCTCGGGCGGGGTCACCCTGCGTGGGCCCGTCACCAAATCCAATGGCGAGACCGACAATGTCGGCGTCGGTTCGGGCGGCGTGCAGGTCGACTTCGCCGGAGCCACCACCCTCGACCCGAAAGCCAAGGAGCTCTTGGCAACCCAGGTCGTGCTCACCCTCGCCGGAGCCGAGGTCCTCGGACCGTACTTCCTGCTCGCCGACGGCAAACCCCTCGACGAACGTTACGCCGCCACCGGCTGGAACCGCGCCGACGTGGAGACCATGAGCCCGGATGTCATCGCGCACAACCGCGCCGGATTGCACGCGGTCCGCGACGGCTCCCTGGTCGCGGTCACCGAGAACGGCATCACCGCCGCGCCCGGCTTCTTCGGCACCACACACACCCTGCAATCGGTGGCGCTCTCCCCGGACGGGCAACTCGTCGCCGCCGTCGCCAAATCCGGTCGCCCCGAACCGGAACCGGAGCGCACCCTCATCATCGGCACCTATGACGGGCAGGGCTTCCCGGTCGCCACCGGCGGCACCTTCGCCCGCCCGTCCTGGCCGTCCGACGGCACCTCCGCATGGGCCGTGGTGGACGGCGACCGGGTGATCCGCGCCGTACACGATCGCGGCACCGGCAATGTGTCGGTACAGGATGTCGACATCACCGAATTGACCGCCGCGGCCGCCAATTCCAATGCCCCGCGCGGGCTCATCACCGAATTGCGCATCTCGCCCTCGGGCGCGCGGGCGGCCCTGATCGCCAACGGCAAGGTGTACGTCGCGGTGGTCGCGCCACGGTCCGCCGGCAAATTCGCGCTCACCTCACCACTGCCCCTGGCCGTCGGTTTGAGCACCAACGCGGTCTCGGTGGACTGGCAGACCGACGAACGTGTGATCGTCGCGCGAGAAGGCAATGTGGACCCCGTTGCGGGGGTTCTGGTGGACGGCTCCGGGTTTCAACCACAGACCACCCAGAACCTGACTCCGCCGGTGCGCGTGGTGAGCGTTTCACTCGACCACGAATACGTCGCCGACTCCCGCGCCGTACTGGAACTGACCCGCAATCCCGAAGGCGGCGAATACTACTGGCGCGAAGTTCCGGGACTCGGCGGCAATGCGGTCCCGGTGCTGCCCGGCTAGGCGCACACTGAGGCCATGGGGGAGCTGCTGGATCTGATCCTGCCGCGCGCCTGCGGCGGTTGCGGGATGAGCGGTACGGCATGGTGCGCGCAGTGCGCCGCCGCGCTCTCCGGTCCACCGATCCGGCTGCGCCCCAGGGCGGATCCCGGTGTGCCGTGCTGGGCGCTCGCGCCCTACCGGGGTGCGCCGCGGCGGGCGGTGCTGGCCGCCAAGGAAGAGCGACGCGCCGACTTGGCACACTCACTGGGGGTGGCCCTGGCCAGGGGGCTGGATCAATTACGCGACGGCGCGCGGCCCCTGATACTGGTTCCGGCGCCCACCCGCAGGGTTGCCGCGCGACGCCGCGGCGGTGACCCGGTACTGCGTTCCGCGCACGTCGCGGCGAGTTGGCTGCCCGATTGCCGACTCGCCCGGGTACTGCATATGAGACCGGGTGTGCGGGATTCGGTGGGCCTGAATCGGAGCGACCGCCAGCACAATCTGCGAGGGCGGATCATCGTAGCTCCCGGCTGCCCCGAGAGCGCCAGATTTCCGGCAAATGCCGAGGTAGTGCTCATCGATGACGTGTTGACCACGGGGGCCACGGTGTGCGAATCGACCCGTGCGCTACACGATGCCGGAGTGCGGGTTCGTGCCGCGCTGGTTACGTGCCACGCTTGATTCTTCGAAATTTGCGTGAACACTGGCGGACAGGTCGCTGGCGAACTAGCGTGGCGATCAGACACCCGAACTCGGAGTTTGGAGGTGGCGCCTCGGACAAGATGTGCCGGGCGATTTCGATCGGCACACGTTTCAATCCCGCCGCGTGAGTGATTTGTGCGGCCAGATCCGGGAGGTACGCGTGACGACATCTTCACGACCTTCAGCGAAGACTGCAGACACTGCGGTGCTGCTGGATGATTTCATCCAAGAAGAAGACCAAGCCGCCGGGGCCACCCAGGCGGAGATCGTGGTCAAGGGACGAACCCTCGGCGAGGGCGGTGTTCCCGAACATTTCCGAATTCACGTCGCGGACAAGCTCTCTCGGCTCGAGCGCTTCGATCCCACCATCTATCTGTTCGACGTGGAACTCACCCACGAGCGCAATCGTCGTCAGCGTAAGAACTGCCAGCGAATAGAGATCACCGCTCGCGGCAAGGGGCCCGTCGTCCGGGCCGAAGCCTGCGCGGACAGCTTCTACGGCGCCCTCGAACTGGCGGTGGAGCGGCTGGAGGGCCGGCTACGCCGGCTCAAGGACCGCCGTCGCGTACATCATGGGGACAAGACACCGATCTCGGTGTCCCAGGCGACCGCGGGACTGATCGACGAATCGCTGTTCATGTCACCGAACGGGTCGTCCGGAGCACATGATCACACGGGCGAGGACCTCGAAGGCGAAGCCGGACCGGGTCACGTCGTCCGTACCAAGACCCATCCCGCCATCCCCATGACGGTTGACGACGCCCTCTACCAAATGGAGCTCGTCGGCCACGATTTCTTCCTGTTCCAGGACAAGGAGACCGACCAACCGTCGGTCGTCTACCGCCGCCACGCATTCGACTACGGCATCATCCGTCTCTCGTAGGTGGCAAAAGGAACCAACTGATTTCGGGGGAGGGTAACTCCCCACCCACCTCGAACCGGGCCGCGTGCGTGTCGGCGGCCCGGAACGTTAGTTTCGGCGCTCCCTACGACCGGCAAAAGTCGCGGGGAGGCGGGGCTGTTTTCTTTCTTACCTCGCGGCCGCAGCGCAATTGGCTCCGTTCATAGACCTGGTGCTGCGGCGGCCCAAGATCGAAGAACGCACCAGCGGTGAGGTCATGGGCGAATCCGCCGAGAAAATGGCTCGCATTCATGGGATTTCGCGGGCGGCACAGGACGAGTTCGCGGCGCGGTCACACCATCGCGCTGGGGCTGCCATCGACTTCGGGCGCTTCGACGGTGAGGTCCTGTCGGTGACCACTCCCGAAGGCAAGACCATCACCCGCGACGGCCTGGTCCGGCCGAGTACCAGTGTCGAGAAATTGTCCACGCTCGCACCGGTTTTCGCCAAGGACGGCACCGTCACCGCGGGCAATGCCAGCCCTCTTACCGATGGCGCGTCGGCGGTCCTGCTCATGAGTGAGGAGAAGGCCCGCGCCCTCGGCTTCGAACCCCTTGCCGCCCAAACCCTTTCGGTCGTCTCGGCTCTCGCCAGCACCGACTGGGCCAAACAACGCCTCGACCGGGACACTGCCGTCGGCGAAATCGACCCGGCCACATTGAATATCCACGGCGGCTCGGTTTCCCTCGGTCATCCGTTCGGTGCGACCGGAGCGCGGATGGTCACCACCATGGCGAATGAACTCGCGCGGTCGGGGAAGTCGACTGCGCTGCTGGGCATCTGCGCCGCAGGGGGCATCGGAGCCTCTGCGGTTCCAGAGCGCGTATAGCTATTGCCTCGCCTCGAGGACGGTTTGTACTCGGGGCCTTCGTAGCGGAGACACCAACGGGCGCTTCCACTTTCAGCGCGGGCGATGTCGTGTTGGTCGATTGATCACTGGGAACTGACCGTCGCGACACGCCGGGTGGATTCAAGTGGTGGATGCAACACCCCTGATCTGGAGTGTTGATGAGTCATCTGCCGTTGAAGTCGGTCATGTGTCGTTTCTGGGATCTGATCGGTGCCGGGGCCTCGGTCGTGGCCGCCGGGG
>NZ_WJIC01000097.1 GCF_009649815.1 Nocardia sp. SYP-A9097 | reverse complement strand
GCCCTGCGTTGGCGGTGGGTGATTTGGTGACGATCGGTGGTCCGATTCGTGGTGTTTCGGAATGGGTGTTGGATCAGCGGTTGGAGCCTGTGCCGGTTGGTGTGGCGGGTGAGTTGTATATCGCCGGTTCTTTGTTGGCTCGTGGATACCATCACCGGGCGGGTCTGACTGCCGGGCGTTTCGTAGCGTGTCCTTGGATGCCCGGTGAACGGATGTACCGTACGGGGGATGTGGTTCGGTGGACGGCTGACGGAGCGGTTCAGCATCTGGGTCGTTCCGATTTCCAGGTGAAAATTCGGGGTCTTCGTATCGAACTCGGTGAGATCGATGCGACGCTCGCGGCCCACGAGAGCGTCGGTTTCGCCACCACCATCGGGCACCGCAGCGATTCCGGGGGCGAGTCGCTGGTTTCGTATGTTGTTGCCGCGCCGGAGCATTCGATCGATACCGCGATCTTGAACCAGCACCTCACCGACCGGTTGCCGTCCTATATGGTGCCGTCCTCGATCATGGTGCTGGATCACATCCCGTTGACACCGATGGGCAAACTGGACCGCAAGGCACTACCGGATCCGGTGTTCACCGACGACAAGGTGTTCCGAGCGCCCGAGACACTGATAGAACACACGATCGCTCGAGTGTTCACCGATGTGCTGGGTATCGACACGGTCGGTCTCGACGACTCGTTCTTCGCCCTCGGCGGCGACAGC
>NZ_WJIC01000096.1 GCF_009649815.1 Nocardia sp. SYP-A9097 | reverse complement strand
TCACCTGCGGAGTCCCGGTGGGATCGATATGCGGGGGCGCGATCCACGCGGTGCGCCCCGGAAACGCCGTATCGGGACCGAGTTTCACGGTCTTCCAGCCCCCGGGACCGTCATGAACTTGGGCATGACAGCTATCGCACGCCAAAGTCAGGTTCTCGATATCGGTCTTGCCGCCCTTGGACCATTCGGTGAGGTGATGCACCTGCGCGCGCGAGGCGGGCGCGGAGCAGTTGGGTCGGGTGCAGCCCCGCTCGGTCGCGATCAGCGCGAGGCGTTGGGCCTTGGTCGCGGTGCGGGATTCACGGCCGACATGCAGGGGCATGCCCGCGTGGTCGAACACCATGAGGAACCGCTTCGACTGCTGTGCCAGCTCCAAGGCCTCGCTGATCGGGACGGTGCCACCGGTGGCCAGCGTCGCGACTCCCGCCGCGCGTTCG
The DNA here is from genome assembly GCF_009649815.1 of Nocardia sp. SYP-A9097. Taxonomy (GTDB): domain Bacteria; phylum Actinomycetota; class Actinomycetes; order Mycobacteriales; family Mycobacteriaceae; genus Nocardia. The sequence continues at coordinate 286 of NZ_WJIC01000096.1, read as the reverse complement.
ACATCGGCGATGCTCATGGTCATGATCGCAGCGACCGGTACCCCGCGATGCGAACCCCGCTTCGCCGGGCCACCGAGCTCGGGACGCAGAAACCCCAGCAGCGCATCATGATTACGCTGCGCGGGAGTACGGGTATCACGGGCGGCGGCCGCCGCGAGACGCGCGTCGTCGGTGGCGTCCTGTGCGGTCCACGGGCTGTCGGTGTCGGCGGGGTTGCACATGCCCGGGCGCGCGAACTTGGCCAGCATCGCATCGAACAACACCCGGGTTTGCGGGGTGAGATCAG
>NZ_WJIC01000015.1 GCF_009649815.1 Nocardia sp. SYP-A9097 | reverse complement strand
GTCTGCCGCGAGATCGAGAAACGCCGGGCGATCTCGGCGTGAGCCACCCCGTCGGCGGCCAGCACGACGATCCGAGCTCGTAGCACCAACCCGGACTTCATCGTGCTCGACCGGATCCAGCCCGCCAAGATCTCCCGATCGCCATCACGCAACACCAGAGGGGCAGCTCGCACGGCCCACATTCAACCAGAAACCCATACCGCCCAACAACTTTGGAATCGACCCACTAGCGGTCGCCGTCTACGGTGAATGGGGGAGTGGCAAGACATTCTTCATGAAGAAGATCGAAGCCAGTATGGGCAAACTTGCCGAGAATTCGCCCGATATATTCGAAGCGGGCGTACAGCATGTCCGTTTCGGAGCATGGCACTACTCTCGCGGGAATCTGTGGGCGAGTCTGATCGAACAGATCTTCGCGAAGCTGGGTCCATCGGACGGCATATTGGGACGAGTGTTCCTCGATGCAACAACAAGAATCGATGCAATCGAAGGAAGGCTCACAGCCGCCCAGCATCAAATTGATTCAATCGCAAGTCGTTCGGAGCAGATCGACCATGAAATCGCCGAGGTCGGGACCCGGCATGAAGAAGAACTCGATGCTCTGAAAGACGTTCGTACCAAAAATATTTGGCGAGAGGTCGTCGCCGACCCGGTGCTGACTGCGCGGTTCCGGGTTGTTCTCGCCGAGTCGGGCCTTTCGCTCGCGCTAGACAGCGCTCTCGATCTCCGGGATTCTGCACGTGAAGCGGTCGTCATCGCATCCAGAGCACGGCTGCTCGCCACAGCCGGCGGGAAGTGGTATAAATCGCCACTTGCGGGTGCAGCATTCGCTGGCGTGACCGGCGTGATTCTTATGGGACTGCTGTCGTTGATTACTCCCGGCTCAATGGATTCGCTGGTAGCGGTTGTTGCACCGTTCGCGGGGGCCGGATCGAGTGCTGCTGCCTGGATCAAACGGCAATCGGGATTCGCTCGAAAACTTTTGGAACCGGCTGAGCGACTGCAGCGACAGATCGAGCATGCGGTGGAAGAGAAGCTTGCCGAGCAGGCGGCCGAGCTGCAGAGGCTGGAGGCCAAAGCTGCCTCTACGCAGGCTGAGTTGCAGGGTGCACACGAACGCAGAGCCCGAGTTATGGAAGAGTTGGCCGTGGCGTGTGGCGAACGTGCCCAGTTGACGCCTGCTCGGATCATGCATGACTTTATTGCAGAACGCGTCGCGAGCGATGAGTATCGGCAGCATCTCGGGATAATGGGTGCTGTCCACCATGATCTGGTCACTCTCAGTCAGTGTCTCGATGCAGCGGCGTCCGATCCCGAGGCCACGGTCAAACGCATTGTTCTGTACATCGACGATTTGGACCGATGCGCCCCTGAAACGGTAATGGACGTGCTCGAGGCCGTCCATTTTCTGTTGGCTCTTCCGCTGTTCATCGTCGTTGTCGGCATCGACAGGCGAGTTCTGGAGAGCGCGCTACACCTACGACATCGAGACTCGATTGCGTGCGATGCAGGTGCACCGACCGCTGCGGAGTATCTCGAGAAGATCTTCCAGCTGAGCTATACGTTGCCAGCGATGACGCCGGATGGGTGTAGAGCCATCCTCCGTGACGCTGTCGATGTGGGTCGGGTACCTGATGTGGAGGACGCCGGTCCAGGACCTGTACCCGAGACCGAAAGCATGGAAGCTCCCGAAAGCGCTGTGCCGGTCGGCTTGCCGTCCAGCGAGCAGTTGGCCGAGGCGCTGGTCCTCACCGATGAAGAACTTGCCGCGGTGGATCTCGTCGCACCCCTTGTGGGCGCAAATCCTCGTCGCGCCAAGCGGTTTGGCAATACTTATGCCGCGGTTCGTGCTCGGCTCGCAGGCAAGGCGCACGATACTCGGGCATTGCCAGCCGTGATCGCCCTATTGGTCGGCGCACCGACCACAGTGGGATTGAAGCTTCAGCAACCCGATACTGCCGAGAACGCAGATCTCTCCCTTGGGGACTGGATTCGGAAGGTTGCGCCCGACGGTGTCGCCCATGGCGAATCCGGTCGCCTTTCTGTCTTCCTCTCGGAAGGGGATCGGTTGCTCGAAATCCCGATGGCCGCAGTTATCCACATACTGCCTGATGTAGTGCCATATTCGCAGCGCTGAAGTCCTCCTTCAGCCGGCTTGCTGGAACTCTTCGAAGCGTTGAGCCAGCCGGTCGGGCGACGGCTTCTCCTTGGGCTTTGTCGGGGTGAACAGGGCCCGGCCATGCATCTCCTGTAGACCGTGCTTCAGCATCGGTCCGTCGATCTCATCCAAAAGTGTCTGATTTATACGAACCTGATAGTTAGGTGTGATCCCCAGGAAATTCTCGTCGTAGGCAGCGTGGTGGATCTTGCAAAGGCTGAGGCCGTTATCCACAGTTGGCGTGCCATTCGGCTTGCCGTCCGAGATGATGTGCGCTGCATCCAATAGCTTGGCGTGTTTGAGATGGCATACCGCACAGCGACATTGGTACGCGCGTAGGACTCGGCCCCGGAACTCGGGCTGATGTAGTCGCTGCTTGATCACTCGCTCTGCGTACTGCCGCTCCAACGGCTGGAGTTGCAGGGGATTGCTTACCGATCGGAGATCGTCATCCAGGGCGATCAAGAAGCGTCGGTTCTTCTTGTCATCCGCTACCACGTAGACGCGGGGTATCGGGACGAAGATGCCATCCGCGATCTTGCGGAGCATTAGGAGTGGCAGCTCCAGTTCGAGCGCGCGACGCAACTTCTTGTTGTCGCCGTCAACGCTGCCCTCTCGGTAGGCATAGGCAAACAACGAATCACTCAGTTCCTGATCTGCGTACTTCCCCTTGGGATCGGAGAGAATTGACAGCGTCGCGAGCATGTAGCTCGGGTTGCGGATTCCGCGGTTGCGGTCGATGAGGCGATGTGTTTCGCCTCCGATCGTGAAGTCCCACAGTTGTTGACGGGTCACGACTCCGGCTTCACCGACCAACTCATCGAGGTGGCGGAAGATCTCCTCGCGGAGGATGGTTTCGGCATCCTGGTCCATAAGAGAAGCTTGCCACTCCGCGCCCCTGGATGTTGATCTTCAACAGCTTGCAGAGAAGACTGCCCGTCCGGACCGGTGGTGAACTTTTGGTGCAACTCGTGCGTGGAGTGCGGGGAAATCGGCAGCGTGCGTAGGGGATTGCAGCAAAAGTTCACCTCAGCGCTCAGCGGGCAGGACGGTTTCTGCGGCGGTGGCGAATAAGCCGTGCTGCTTCGTCGGCGCAGGTGTCGAGGCAGGAGTAGATATCGGCGGCAGCGTAGCGCAGGACGAACCAGCCGGCGAGGACAAGAGCGTTCTGCCGACGGCGGTCGGCGCGGAATGTTGTTGGATCGCTGTGGAATTCGCGGCCGTCGATTTCGATGATGGTTCGGGAGTGGGGGTCTACGAAGTCGCCGTAGAAGGGGCCTACAGGGTGGTTGGCGAGTAGATGAAGGCCGCGGCTGGTGAGGGCGCGGGTGAAGAGTCGTTCCGGTTCGGATGCGGCGTCCGGTGCCGCAGTTCGGAGTTGTCTACGGAGTGCGGGGGATCCTTTGAGGTGGCTGCAAAGGTCGAGAAGATCCGGCGACGCGGCATGTGCGTGTTCGTCGATGAGGCGTTCTGCATCATGGTTGGGCATGACGGTCAGACAGTCCAGGAGGGTGCGGGCCGGAGTGGTCGCGGGCAGGTCCCAGACAGCGTCAGTCCAGTCGGGACGCAGGTCGCGGCGGTACAACCGCAGCCACGGCGGGGTGCGGCGGTAGCAGGCCGAGGGGATGGTGGCTTCGAGTAATTCGGGCTCTTGGAGCATGTTCCACAACCAGGCTGCGGTGCGGTGGCTGAATACTGCCTCCGGGAGCCAGGCAACGACCGCCTGACACTTTACGAAGGTGGTTGAACTGCCTTCCGAGTAGATGCCTGGGAGTAGGCGGGTGTACCGACCGGTGCGGCAGCGGTTGGTGATGGTGGCAGGAGAGATTTCGGTCAGCAACTCTCTTCGGGTTCGGATCACAGATGGACGATCCCTGATCGGCGATTCAGACTCGGGTACGTGTCCTGGGGAAACGTCGGGTCTGCGGATAACTCGGCTGCTGTGGAAAACGCTCGTTTGCTTCAGGAGAGCCGTGCGGAACTGGCTGGCCAGCGGCGCTGGTGGATGCGGATCTATAGTCCCTGGAGTGGGTAGCTTGATTGTTCGGTCGGCTGAGGTGGCCGATGAGAAGTTCTTGTGGGAGATGCTTTTCGAGGCTTCGTACTCTCGGGAGCAGGGGCGGGAGTCCGCTGAGGAGCTGCGTGGGATTCCGGCGTTGGCGCGGTATGTCGAAGGGTGGGGTGCGAGAGGGGATTTCGGGGTCGTTGGCGGGGAAGGCGATGTGCCGCAGGGGGCTGCGTGGGCGCGGGTGTTTACAACAGAGAATCCCGCGTATGGGTTTGTGGACGAGTACACGCCCGAGTTGGCTATTGCCGTTGTGCCCGGACTGCGGGGGAGTGGGTTGGGGAGCGCGCTTATGAACGGGCTGATCGAGACTGCTGAACGGAGCTACGATGCCGTGAGTTTGAGTGTGCGACAGAGTAATCCGGCGCGGAAGCTCTATGAGCGGTTGGGGTTTGTGGTGGTGCCGAGTTCGGAGTATGAGCATGACGGCAGTACCAGTGTGACCATGGTGCTGCGGTTTCGATGAATCACTTCGTGGGGAAGGACAGGCGTCCGGGGACGACGTAGTCGTCTGGGTCCAGGAGCATGCGGAGTTCGGGACTGTTTGGGAGGCGGGACAATTCAGCTTCCAGCTGGGATCGGAATGCCTCGCCGCGGGCTGTTATCAGGGGGAGCCAGTTGTCGTGGTGGTTGGGGACGAAGACCTTTGGGCGTAGGGCTTCGATGTAGCTGCGCGGATCGCGTAGTCCGTTGGTGAACTGGTTGTAGCCTTGCACCGCGCCGACGTGCACGTCTGATGTGGGCAGGTCGCGCAGTACTTCCAGTACCTGTGGCGCTTTGTCCAGCAATGGTCCGGACGAGTCATGCCATGTCAGCGTGAAATTCTCGGTGCGGAATTGGTAGAGCAGGACGCCGCCTTCGGGGTCGGTGAGGCGGCGGATCAGGTGGGCGGTGTCGGCGAGAGTTGGTGGGTACCTGCGTATATCGCCTAATCGGGGAGTCGGCTTCACCGGTGTGCATGCGTCCGCGCCCTCATGTCGGGGGGTGCGGGCGGAATGGATGTGGCGGATTGCCGTCACCGAAACGGCCTGTGTCAGTTCGAAATCGTAGCGATCACCGGGGGAGGAGGTCGCCGAACCTAGTGCAACGCAGGGGAATTCGGCTGCCGAGACCTGTTTGCGGGCGGTGGCGCAGTGTTCGGCGGTGCCGTGCACCACCGCGCAACTGGCCTGCGCGATCGGACCAGCATCGGCTGCGTGGTCGAAGTGCCCGTGGCCGATGAAGATCGCGGCGGGGCGTAACGCCGCTACCTCGGCGGGGGTGGTCGGCACGTATCCGGAGGTTGCGCCGCGGGGGACCCAGGCGTCCAGGAGGAATACCGAACCACCCAGGGCCACAGCGAAACTCGCGCAGCCGAACCAGCTCAGGATCACCTGATCCGAACGTACGGAACCGGTTTCGGAATCCACCGCGTCCACGCCGAAGAAGCGTTGTCGTGCGGCGATCGTCTGCGCGAGGGTCGGTGCGGGAATGGGCGGAGTTTCGATCCGCTGCGAGAACCACGTGAGTCCGCGTTGCAGCGGACTGCCCTGGATAGGGCTGCGCACCATCCCGTATTCCTCTCGCCCGCGGAACTGATGGTTCCGACCCGTTGCGCGCATTCTGCCCGGATTCACCCTCGGCTGTCAGCGTGCCTTGCGGGTGAACGTTAGGTGGGTGACCTTTGCGGATGACTCCAACCGACTGCATTCGTACCCCGCCATCGTGGCCGGATCGTCGTAGATGGCCTCGCCCGCGCCGAGCAGGATCGACACCTGGGCGAGGTGCAGTTCGTCCACCAGACCCGTGCGCAGGAACTGGCGGACGGCGGATGCGCCGCCGCCGAGGCGGACGTCCTTGCCGTCGGCGGATTCGAAAGCGCGCTTCAGGACCGCTTCGGGGGTGTCGTTGACGAAGTGGAAGACGGTGCCGCCCTCCATTTCCAGCGACGGCCGCGGGTAATGGGTGAGGACGAAGGTGTCGTGGTGGTAGGGCGGGTTGGGGCCCCACCAGCCGGTCCAGGAGTGGTCCGGCCATTCGCCGCGGATGGGGCCGAACATGTTGCGGCCCATGATGGTTGCGCCGATATTGACGTCGCCGGCGATGGCGTAGTCCTCGTCGAGGCCGCCCTTTCCGGTCGCGGCCGCCCCGGTCATCCTGCGCCCGTAGTCGGTGTCGAAGACCCAGGTGTGCAGGTCCATTCCGCCTTCGCCCAGGGGGTTGTCCTGCCCCTGGTTCGGGCCGGCGACGTAGCCGTCCAGGGAGATCGACAGGTTGTGTACTCGGAGTTTCGGCATTACGCACCTCGTTGACTGGTTGTGGTTTGCAATCAGTCAGTATCATAGAATCAACCAGTTGTGATCTGCAATCGGTTTGGCGGAGATTTTGGAGGCAGGCATGGACGCACGCTCGGGATGCCCGATCAACGCGACCATCGAGGTCATCGGCGACAAGTGGAGCCTGCTGGTGTTGCGCGACATCATGTTCGGCAATCGCAGGCACTTCCGCGAATTGCTGAACAACTCCGAGGAGGGCATCGCCTCGAATATCCTGTCCGATCGGCTCAAGCGGCTCACCGCCGCCGGATTGCTCAGCCGGGACGATGTGCGCCCGGGGCAGAAGGCCGAATATCGTCTCACCGAACCCGCCATCCAACTCGTGCCGATCATGGCGCATCTCGGCGCGTGGGGTCTGCGGCACCGGCCGACCACGCTCACCCTGCGCGTGCGGGCCGAACTCCTGGAGGAGGGCGGCCCCGAACTCTGGAACGATTTCATGAACGAACTCCGCGAATCACACCTCGGCACACCCCTGCCCAAGAGCTCCGGACCCCGCGCCACCGAGCGCCTCGCCGCCGCCTATGAGGCTGCTCTCCAACAGGATTCGGGCCGATAATCGGTAACCGAGACCTTGCCGTTGCACTGGGCAATCCGGCGGTGAATGTCGGAACACGACCGTGACGAACTGGTAGGTGAATGTTCAGCCCTTTGTTAATCAGGTGGCGTTGCATCGATATCAGGGATAGCTGAACGAAGGCTGTCGTTAGGGCAATTGGGGGCCCACCATGTACAACGAGGTGCATGCGGCCGTGCAGGACGACCACAAGTACACGATGCGGATCAGCCGGCTTGCCATAGACAAGCTGGGAATCCGTCTCTACGACCGGGTTTCGGCCGTGCTGGCCGAACTCATCGCGAACTCCTACGATGCCGATGCCACCGAGGTGGAGGTCTCGCTACCGTGGGGCGTCACCCTGGCCGGGACGGTGCGCGCCGCGGATGAGCCCGCATATCGAATCGTGGTGTCCGACAACGGGCACGGCATGACCACCGATGAGATCAACCGGCACTATCTGATGGTCGGCTCCGATCGGCGCGTGCGCACCGGAACCGATCTGTCCCGCGAGCGCGGGCGACCCGTCATGGGGCGCAAGGGGATCGGTAAGCTTGCCGCCTTCGGTATCTGCCGCACCATCGAAGTCATCACGGCGGGAAGCCATTCCGGCGATGAGAACGAATTGGGTTGGCCCGTCTCGCATATCGTGCTGGATCTCGGCGAAATGCTCTCGGACACCGAACGCGACTACTACCCGCGGCCGGGCCCGCTGGACGGCACCTTCACCGCCAAGCGCGGCACCACCGTGATTCTGCGAGACTTCTTCCGCAAGAGGGTGAATACCGGCACCGAGCTCAGCCGTCAGCTGGCCTCGCGCTTCGGCATCGAACGCTCGGACTGGCGGGTGCTGGTGCGCAATTGCATCGGGCGGGAGAGCTTCACGCTCAGCGATCTGCCCATCGATGTCATGGAGGACACCCGCATCGATGTGAGCCGGGTGCCGGTGCGCTTCGGGCATAAGTTCCTGCCGGTGAGCGGCTGGATCGCCTACTCCAAACAGCCGTACCGCGATGACGCCATGGCCGGTGTGCGCATCTACGCGCGCGGCAAGATCGTCGCGCAGACAAGGGATTTCGGCATTACCGCCGGATTCACCGGGGAGTTCAAACTGCGCTCCTATCTGGTCGGCGCGGTGCACGTGGACTGGCTGGACGACGAAGAGGATCTGGTCCGCTCCGATCGCCAGGACATTATGTGGAACTCCCCGCGCGGTGAGGCGCTCGCGCAGTGGGGGCAGGCACTGATCAAGGAGATCGGCCGGATCGGCGAGAAATCCATTCGCCGCCGCGTCTGGGAGGAGTTCGTGGACCGCTCCCGGCTGCGCGAAACCCTGGAGGCAATCGCGCCGGGGGACAGGCTGTTCCGCGACTCGGTGATCGATGCCGCGCGAATCCTGGTGGCGCACAAGGATCGAGCCTCACTCGACGATCCCGCGCACATCGAGAACATGGTGCGGCTGGCACTTTCACTCGGCCCGCAGCGCAGCCTGCTCGAAACCCTCAAGGAGATAGCCGAAGACGCCGAGCCCGAGATGGATGTCGTTGTGGCACTGTTCGAACGGGCGCGGGTCGCCGAGATCTACTCACTCGGGCAGATCGCCGGTGAACGCGTCGCCGTGGTGGATCGGCTGCGCGCGCTGATCGACGACCGCCGCTCGCTCGAGCGCCCGCTGCAGGAGCTCATCGAAAGCGCGCCGTGGCTGCTCGCACCGGAGTGGACGCCGCTGGGGATGAACGAATCCCTGAAACGGGTAAGGGCCAGCTTCGAGCGTTGGTACACACACAAATTCGGCACCACCCTGCTCACCACCGCCATCGGCAGCCCCAAGCGCGAACCCGATTTCGTGCTGCTGCACGACTCCGGCGAACTGTGGATCGTGGAGATCAAGCGGATGGACTACCATCTCACCGACGAGGAGTACAACCGCGCCGTCAACTACCTCTACGAACTCGATCGCTTCCTCGATGAGAATCCGCGTATCGGTGCCCAATTCCCGCGCCGCAGACTGACTTTCATCGTCGACCACATTGATCGCCTGGGTCCGGCCGCACTCTCCTCCCTGATGAGCGATCAGCGGGTGGACCGCCGCACCTGGCGCGAATTGCTCGACGCCACCCTGCGCGCGCACCGTGACTTCCTCGACCGCGTCTATTCCATGCGCGGCAACGAGGAGGAAGAGGGCACCGCGCGCGCGGGATAGGGCCCTGCGGGCCGGCTCGTCCGGAGCGCGCACACAATGACGTGAGCGCATCCGCACCGGGCGAGCCGGTCTCGTTTTCCGGACATGCCGGAACCCGGTCGCGGGCGCGCGCACGCCGCGACCCTCCGCGTGCAACCATGGACCGCGGTGCGCGTGGGGACGCAGCCCCCAGGTATCCCGGCGTTCGAGAAGGTTCGATAAATGGTGCACGGCACTGTGAAGTGGTTCGACAGCGAGAAGGGCTTCGGCTTCATCAGCCCCGATGACGGCGGTCCGGAGGTGTTCGTGGAGTACACCGCCATCGAGGGTGCGGGTTTCCGCTCGCTGGCCGAGGGTCAGCGGGTGGAGTTCGAGGTTCGCCGCAGCAAGCCGGGCCCCGAGGCCGTCATCGTGCGGGTTATCGCAGCCGGTTTCTGAAGAATTCGGTCGCCAGCACCTCTGCGCGCTCGCGGGAGGTCGGTTCGTCGCCGGTGAACTCCGCTGTGGCCCGCTCGAACTCGGCCGCGATGAAGGCCGCGATCGGTCCGGGCACCTCGCCACTACCCATTTCGCGGGTGCGCGATTTCAAATCGGTCAGTTCCGCCACCGATTCGACGAATGCCACCGGTAGTTCGCATTCTTCAAGCAGAGTTGGCAAATGCATCGGAGCCACCGCCTTATCCGGATGCTCATGCAACCAGCGCAATGCCATCGCAGGTCGCAGCGAATAGAACACCTTCTTCAGTGACCGGTTCGTATCGAACAGCCGCCACTGCCGAGCACCCAGATGCAGGTAATGCCGGGCCACTCGATCGCGATCCGCCACCGCCTCCGCGAGCTCCCGCAATTCGCTACGGAATTGCGTGTCCGCGGTGTAGACGATGGGTGACATCACCCATTCGATCAGCACCGCGTTCCCGCGGACCAACAGCCGCAGCGCCTTGACCAGGTCCCAGCCGCTGACGTCCAGCAGGCCCACCAGTGGCGTCTCGATGACATCGCGGGCCGGCCAGGGCGTCAGATAGTCGTTCAGCGACCGCAGGTACACGAACCGGCAGTCGTAGTCCGAGTCCGGTGAGGGGAATCCCCAGGCCCGGCTGCCACTTTCGATGGCGAGCGGCACGGTGACGCCCTGTTCACGCGCGATCCTGGCCAGTTCGCCGTCGATTGTGGAGACCACCGTTGGGTCCATGGAGGAGGGGATCGAGCGCAGTGTCATGGACGGTGACGCTAGCGTCGCAAGCCGCGCTGGTCCACGCGATTTTGGACTGCCAATGCCCATGGAAATAGGGGCGTGATTGGCTCGTTATAGCTGAGAATTTGATGTGGATATGGCCCGTGTCACACAATTCTGAACCTGTGACGCCCATCACATAACGCTAATGCCCGGTAACGGGACCGAAATGACCGCCGATATGCTGACTGTCGTTAGTTCAATCGAGATCCACTGAGAGGTATTCAAATGATCCCCGTTATCATCGACACCGGTTCCGCTGCTCTGAACGGCCTGCTCGACACCGGCTCCGCCGCGCTGCACGGCATCCTGAGCACCCTGTGGACCGGCTCCTTCGGCCGCTAAATAGCGCCGCACAAGCCGAAAAGGCCGACCTCGGGTTTCGCAGCCCTGAGGTCGGCCTTTCGTAGTATTTATCGAACCGAGATCGGCTATTTGCCGGTAGAGCCGCTCGCCGAACCACTTCCGGAGCCGGTACCCAGGATGCAGAGCGGGTTGTTCACCATCAGCGCCTCCGCCGAGCCCGAGGACGAGCCGGTCACGGATGAGTCGATGGCGGGTGTATTCGGTACCGGCGCGGCCGGATTCCCCGATCCGCCGTCACGCATCGACCGGCCGTCGAGGTTGGACGGGGACGGGACGCCGAGCAGGTCCAGCACCGTCGGGGTTATATCGGCGAGGGTGTAGCCATTGTTCTGCGCGCCGGCGGCGAAGCCGGGTCCGCGGGCGATCACGAAACTGGCTGTCTCATAGGCGGTTTGACCGCCGTGTCCGCCTTCGGGCTTGTGGCCGTGGTCGGTGGTGACCAGGATCGTCCAGCGTTCGTCGGTGTGCGACGCCGCTCGCGCGTCGACCGCCCGGGTGATCTTGCCGACCAGTGTATCGACCCGCTGAATCGCATCCCGGTACGCCTGCGGCCAGATGCCGCGCAGCGTATGTCCGGTGATATCAACCTGATCCAGGTGCGTGAACACCAGATCGGCGCCGTCGTCGGTGACCGCGGAGACCACCTGCGCCGCCGCGTTCGAATCCGCCGTTGTCTCACAGACTCCCGAGCCGCTCGGATCGATCTGCGTCACCGATACCTTGTCCGCGTGCGGATTTCCGGTGCGCGCGATCATGCCGATCTTGTCCCAGGTGCCCAGCGATTCGGTCGTCAGGTTCGGCCGGGCCTGCTCCAGCTGCGTGAAGACGGTCGGATAGGGCGCGAAAGCCGCTGGCGTGCAGGTGGAGTCGTTGTCCTTGATGCCGTGCTTGGTATCCCATACTCCAGTGAGCGCGGTCGCCCAGGAGACGCACGACATGGTGGTGTGCGGTGCGATCGAGGTCTGCGCGAGCGTCCCCTGTGCGGCCAGTAGTCCGAGATTCGGTGCGTTGGCGGCGAGTACCTCGCTGTAGAGAGTGCCGTCGATGCCGATGACGACAACCTTGTTGGTGATGGGCGCGGCCTGCGCGGGGACCGCGGCCGTCAGGGGCAGTGCGGTCAATGCGGCGAGGGCGAGTAGTCGATGAGGCATATGAGTGCGATGAGAATTAGAGGCGCGAGGCGACATGCCGCGCAACCTAGTCGCACACACCCGCCCGCGCGACTGGAACTGGACAATCGACCACGAACATCTCGGTGGGTGGGAAAAGGCCCATGTCACCGGTGTGACGGCGCGCGTCCACCGGGCGGTAAGCCGAGATCAAATCTGGCCCACTAAGCTAGCGCCCGTAAATCCCGGATCCCTTCCCGCAGGAGTACCCCACAGTGAGCCAAGCAGGCCGTCCTGTAGTTCTGATCGCCGACAAGCTCGCCCAGTCGACCGTCGACGCACTCGGTGACGCCGTCGAGGTTCGCTGGGTCGACGGCCCCAACCGGCCCGAGCTACTCGCCGCCGTGCCCGAGGCCGACGCACTGCTGGTCCGTTCCGCGACCACCGTCGACGCCGAGGTGCTCGAGGCCGGCAAGAATCTGAAGATCGTCGCCCGCGCGGGCGTCGGCCTCGACAATGTCGATGTGCCGGCCGCCACCGAGCGGGGCGTCATGGTCGTCAACGCGCCCACCTCGAATATCCACACCGCCGCCGAACACGCTGTCACGCTGCTGCTTTCGGCCGCGCGCCAGATCCCGGCCGCCGATGCCACGCTGCGCGAGCGCACCTGGCAGCGCAGCAAGTTCAACGGTGTCGAGATCCTCGGCAAGACCGTCGGCGTCATCGGCCTGGGCCGCATCGGCCAGCTGTTCGCGCAGCGCCTCGCCGCCTTCGAGACCAAAATCATCGCGTACGACCCCTACACCTCGCCGGCCCGCGCCGCCCAGCTCGGCATCGAACTGATGTCCCTGGACGAGGTGCTCGCCGCCGCCGATTTCATCTCCATCCACCTGCCCAAGACCCCTGAGACCAAGGGCATGCTCAATGCCGAGACTCTCGCCAAGACCAAGAAGGGCGTCATCATCGTCAATGCCGCTCGTGGCGGTCTGATCGATGAGCAGGCCCTGGCCGATGCCATCAACTCCGGCCATGTGCGCGCCGCCGGTCTCGACGTGTTCGAGACCGAACCCTGCACGGACAGCCCGCTTTTCGCGCTGCCGCAGGTCGTGGTGACCCCGCACCTGGGTGCCTCCACCGCCGAGGCGCAGGACCGCGCGGGCACCGATGTCGCCAAGTCGGTCAAGCTGGCCCTCGCCGGTGAGTTCGTCCCCGGTGCCGTAAACGTCACCGGCGGAACGGTTTCCGACGAGGTCGCCCCGTGGCTGGAGATCGTTCGCAAGCAGGGCGCGCTGCTGGGTGCCCTCGCCTCCGAGCTGCCGGTCAGCCTGGAGGTCCAGGTCCGCGGTGAGCTGTCCGCGAGTGATGTTGCGGTGCTGGAGCTTTCGGCTCTGCGCGGCGTCTTCTCCGCCCTCATCGAGGATTCGGTGACCTTCGTCAACGCCCCGTCGCTGGCCAAGGATCGCGGCCTCGAGGCCACCGTCACCACGGTGTCGGAGAGCCCCACCCACCGCAGCCTCGTCGACCTGCGCGCCGTATTCGGCGACGGCAGCACCCTGAACGTGGCGGGCACCCTCACCGAGCCCGCGCTGGTGCAGAAGATCGTCAACATCAACGGCCGTAACTACGACATGCGTGCCGAGGGCCTCAACCTGGCCGTCCTCAACTACGAGGACAAGCCGGGCCAGCTCGGCCGCCTGGCCACCAAGCTCGGCGACGCGGGCATCGACATCCTCGCCGCCCAGCTGACCCAGGACCTCGACGTCGAGGGCGCCACCGTCATCCTCCGCGTCAACCAGGACGTCCCCGCCGACGTCCAGACCGCCATCGCCGAAGCCGTCGGCGCCGCTAAGGTCGCCCAGGTCAACCTCGACTGAGATCGCCGGGCAGTACTGCCTGAAAACAATTGCCGCCGAGCCTCTTCCATCAAATGGATAGAGGCTCGGCGCGTATCCGGCGCTAGCGCGCGCGGTCCCGGGCGTCGACCGCCTCCTTGGCCGTTCTCAGATCGGCCAGCGGATCGAGATCGCGGTATGCCTTGATCGCCTGAATGTTCTTGCCCTGACTCAGAAATTCGTCGACCACGCTGTAGTCGAAGGTCGTGCTCGGGTCGGAAATTCCGAGATGCTCGATGATCAGATCGAGCTTGCGTTCGAGGCGATCCAGCTTGTACTCGAGTCTGTTATTCGTCAACATGCCACGACGCTACATATCTCGGCCCGTCCCAGTCTGTGGGAGCGGTTCGCCCTGGTGACAGGGGTGTGGAGGGCGCCCGCTATGGTGGCCGTTGTTCACGGGCGCACTAATCCGATCGGAGCATTGTTTTCATGAAACTCGCTGTCATCCCGGGCGACGGAATCGGTCCCGAGGTCATCGCCGAAGCCCTCAAGGTGCTCGATGTGGTGGTCCCCGGTGTGGAGAAGACCGAATACGACCTGGGCGCCAAGCGGTTCCATGCGACCGGTGAGATCCTGCCGGACAATGTGATTCCGGAGCTGAAGCAGCATGACGCGATTCTGCTGGGCGCGATCGGTGATCCGTCGGTGCAGAGCGGGGTGCTCGAGCGCGGACTGCTGCTGCGTACCCGGTTCGAGCTCGATCACCATGTGAATCTGCGTCCGTCGCGGCTGTACGAGGGGGTCACCAGCCCGCTCGCCGGTAATCCGGATATCGACTTCGTGGTCGTGCGCGAGGGCACCGAGGGTCCGTACACCGGCACCGGTGGCGCGATCCGCGTCAACACCCCGCACGAGGTGGCGACCGAGGTCTCCACCAATACCCGTTTCGGTGTGGAGCGCGTGGTGCGCTACGCCTTCGAGAAGGCGCGCACCCGTCGCAAGCATCTGACCCTGGTGCACAAGAACAATGTGCTGGCGTTCGCCGGTTCGCTGTGGACCCGCACGGTCGCCGAGGTCGCCGCCGAGTACCCGGACATCGAAACCGCGTACCAGCACATCGACGCCGCGACCATTCATATGGTCACCGATCCGGGCCGCTTCGATGTGATCGTCACCGACAACCTGTTCGGCGATATCATCACCGATCTGGCCGCCGCCGTCTCCGGTGGTATCGGCCTGGCCGCCTCGGGCAATATCGATGCCTCCGGTACGAACCCGTCGATGTTCGAGCCCGTGCACGGCAGCGCCCCCGATATCGCGGGCCAGTCCAAGGCCGATCCGACCGCCGCGATCCTGTCGGTGTCGCTGCTGCTGAATCATCTCGGCAATGCCGAGGCCGCCGCCCGCATCGAGGCCGCCGTGGCCAAGGATCTGGCGTCGCGTACCGCCCCGGCCTCCACCGTCGAGGTCGGCGACCGGATCGCCGCCGCCGTCTGATCCGACGCGAACGTAGCACGGCCCCGCTCCCGGTTCTCGGGTGCGGGGCCGTTTCGGTTCCGTTGGGCTCTGGGCCCGAATTCCCGAGTCGCACAGGTGATTACCGGCGAGTAGGATCCGTTTCGCGGCGTTTCAACTGGGTTCGAATCGAAACCTGGTGGGGTAGTGAGACATATCGCATTCATGCATTCGGATGCGAAAACGTAACGGGCGCAGCTCTTCCGGGTTTGCCGGAGATCAGCACGGCCTACCCGAGATCATCGGGAAGCCCTGGGTACCAACGGGACTGCGACCGCCGCGACGACCGCCGCCAGCGCGTAGGTGACCGGAAATCCCGCCGCGGTGATCAACGCCCCGAACCCCGGAGCGACCGCCGCGATGGCCAGATTCTGCCCGGTGTTCTGAATACCCAGCCCGCGTCCGGACCAGTACGGTCCGGCGATCTCCGCGACCGCGGTGAAGGCCAGCCCATTGTCGGTGACGGTGATGACCGAGGCCGCGATGGCGATCGGAATCGCTGCCCACCACCACTGCGCCCAGGCCGCGAAGGCCAAGGCGGCCATGGCGATTGCCGCCGCGACGGCCACCGTGCGCAGCGGCGCCAACCGGCTCGCCACCCGGTCCGACCAGACGCCCGCGCCGATTCGTCCTCCCGCGCCCAGGATTTGGGTGATCGTCACCAGCACGCCGGCCGCCGCCAGCGACCAGCCGACATCGCGATGCAGCCACAGCAGTGCGAAGGTCCACAGCGTCGCCTGGGGGATACACAGCAGCACCGAGACGGCGTGAATGCGCCACAGGGTGGAATCGCCGCGATACGGATTCACGGGACGCGCTGTGTCCCCGGCGGATTCGGGCCGGGGCGGGTCGACAATGCCGAACAGACAGGCGATCGCGGCCGCGCCCGCCATCAGCGCGGGCACCAGGATGGCGGTCGAGAAGCCATGTGCCGCAGCGACGGCCGGAATACTCAGTGCGCCGATACCGACACCCAGCGGCTGCGCGGTTTGCCGAATTCCCATGGCCAGACCGCGTTTATCGGGCGGGAACCAGCCCACGATGACCCGTCCGCTGGCGCCGTTGGTACTCGCCGCGCCCATTCCGCCCAGGAACAGCAGCACTCCCAGCGCTACATAGTCGGTAACGGTGGCCGCGGCGACGCCGGCGATCAACATCAGCGCGGGACCGGCCACCAGCACCTTGTGCTCACCGATCCGGTCCACCACATAGCCCCACGCGATCAGCGTGCACACCAGTCCGATGGTGGGCATGGAGACCAGTAGACCGGCCGTGGCCAGCGACATTCCGCGCTCGGTCAGGGCGGGCAGCAGGAACGGGGTGCCGTGTACGAAGACCGCGCTGGAGCTCTGTGCGAAGACTCCGAGGGCCAGCATGCTCCACCGTCGGGCCGATCTGATCTGGGTCACGGTGGTCATGGCAGCACCTCGTATCTCACTATGTGGAACTCACGTCTTACTGTATGAAAATCGAAACCTACGGTACACCCGGTGCGGCCAACCATTTCCGGGGCAAGCTGTCGATTTGCTCACACCGGAAACCATGGTCCGCGTAGGATCATCGGGACATCGAGTTGTCTTGCGTACAAGGGCTTTCCACATTTCCGGCGACCCGATGCGGGCAGGCATGCCGCACCCCGTCACCGAGGTGTCCGCGCGACTGCCGGTCGCACCGCGCGATCGCGCCCGCGCCGGGTGGTCGGGCGCATTAGGGCAGGTGGAAGCCGGTCGATAGGATGCGAAACATGCGCCTAGGTCGAGTTGCCAGCCCAGATGGGGTCGCTTTCGTAAGCATCGAGGGAGACGGCGGCGACGCCGTCGCCCGCGAAATCGCCGAACACCCGTTCGGCACCCCGACGTTCACCGGCCGCAGCTGGCCGCTCGCGGATGTGCGCCTGCTGGCCCCGATTCTGGCCAGCAAGGTGATCTGTATCGGTAAGAACTACGCCGACCACGCCGCCGAAATGGGCGGTCCCGCGCCGGCCGACCCGGTCATCTTCATGAAGCCGAACACCTCCATCATCGGCCCGAATGTGCCGATTATGTTGCCGCCCAGCTCCTCTCAGGTGGATTACGAGGGCGAGCTGGCCATCGTCATCGGCCGCCCCTGCAAGGATGTGCCCGCCGCACAGGCGTATCAGGTGATCCTGGGCTACACCGTCGCCAATGACGTCACCGCGCGTGATCAACAGCGGCACGACGGTCAGTGGACCCGCGGCAAGGGCTATGACACCTTCTGCCCGCTCGGCCCGTGGATCGAGACCTCGCTGGACCCTTCGGATCTGGCGATCTCCACCGAACTCGACGGCGAACAGAAGCAGAGCAGCCGCACTTCACTTCTGCTGCACGATATTCCGAAGATGATCGAGTGGATCACCACCGTGATGACGCTGCTCCCCGGCGATGTCATCCTCACCGGCACCCCCGCGGGTGTGGGTCCGCTGCAAGCCGGTCAGAGCGTGTCGGTGACCGTCGAAGGCATCGGCACCCTCACCAATCCTGTTGCCGCCAAACGCTGATCGAGAGAGAGATATGACAGACGTTCGGGTCCGATTCTGCCCGTCCCCCACCGGCACACCGCATGTCGGCCTGGTCCGCACCGCGCTGTTCAACTGGGCCTACGCCCGCCACACCGGCGGCAAATTCGTCTTCCGTATCGAAGACACCGATGCCGCACGGGATTCCGAGGAGTCCTACCGGGCGATCCTGGACGCGCTGCGCTGGCTCGGCCTCACCTGGGACGAGGGCCCGGAGGTCGGCGGCGACTACGGCCCGTACCGGCAGTCGCAGCGCCGTGACATTCATCTCGATGTCGTGGCGCGGCTATTGGCGGCGGGGGAGGCCTACGAATCCTTCTCCACCCCAGAGGAAGTCGAGGCCCGGCACAAGGCCGCCGGCCGCGATCCCAAGCTCGGCTACGACAACTTCGACCGCGACCTGACGGACGAGCAGATCGCCGCCTACAAGGCCGAGGGCCGCCCCGCGGTGATCCGGCTGCGCATGCCCGACCGCGACCTCACCTGGGTCGACCTGGTGCGCGGTGAGACCACCTTCCGCGCCGGTGTGGTGCCGGACTTCGCGCTCACCCGCGGTAATGGCGATCCGCTCTATACGCTGGTCAATCCCGTCGACGACGCGATGATGAAGATCACCCACGTTTTGCGCGGCGAGGATCTTTTGTCTTCCACGCCCCGGCAGCTCGCGCTCTATGAGTCGATGATTCGTATCGGCGTCGCCGAGCGCACCCCGGAGTTCGGGCATCTGCCGTTCGTGATGGGGCAGGGGAACAAGAAGCTCTCCAAGCGGGATCCGGAGTCGAATCTCTTCCATCATCGCGATCGGGGCTTCATTCCCGAGGGTTTGCTGAATTATCTGGCACTGCTCGGCTGGAGCATCGCCGATGATCATGACGTCTTCTCCATGGCGGAGATGGTGGCGGCGTTCGATATATCGAAAGTTAATTCGAATCCGGCCCGTTTCGACCAGAAGAAGGCCGACGCCCTGAACGCCGAACATATTCGGTTGCTGGAGTCGGGTGATTTCGCTCACCGGCTCCGTGAGTACCTCACCGAACTCGGTCATATCGGTGCGGAGATCGACGAGAAGCTCTTCGCAACAGCCGCAGATTTGGTGCAGACCCGCATCGTGGTTCTGGGTGATGCATGGGGCCTCTTGAAGTTCTTGTTCGTTCCCGCCGAAGATTTCTCGATCGACCCGGCGGCGAAGGAAAAGAATCTCGGTTCCGACGCCGCTCCGGTATTGCAGGCGTCCGTGACGGCGCTGGATAGCATTTCGGAATGGACGGCGGCCGCGCTCGAGGCGGCGCTCAAGACGGCGCTCATCGACGAGTTGGGTCTCAAGCCGCGTAAGGCGTTCACGCCCGTGCGGGTGGCGGTCACCGGATCGCACATCAGTCCGCCGCTGTACGAGTCGATGGAGTTGCTGGGCCGTCAGATTTCCATGGACCGGTTGCGCAGCGCGTTGGCGGCGGTCCCGGCCTAATGGCGTTGGCGGCGGTGTCCGTCCGCTGACCAGGGTCGGAAAGTGGCCGAAAAGTGGCCTCTGACCAGCCGATTTGTATAACCCCGGTATCGGCCTGCTAATCTCTTCTCGGCTCGCAAAGCGGTCGAGAAGCCCCCCAGGGGGCAGGCCGAATGCCCGGGTCATTGGGGTATGGTGTAATTGGCAACACAGCTGTTTCTGGTACAGCCATTCTAGGTTCGAGTCCTGGTACCCCAGCCAAGAGAGCTTCACGGCTCTCTGAAATGTTGGAGATTCGGTGGTCTACCACCGAACAAGTCACCAGCAATCCTTGGTCCCGTCGTCTAGCGGCCTAGGACGCCGCCCTCTCAAGGCGGTAGCGCGGGTTCAAATCCCGTCGGGACTACAAAAAGTCAAGGCCCTCAGCCAATCGGCTGGGGGCCTTTGCTTTTCGTGGAGTTACTTCTCAATCCTGTTCGATGAGCGTGCTGCCGCCGAGCGGCATGGCGGGCAATCCCAGTTTGCGGTGATCCCAGCTGCGCACCCGCTCGGGCACGATCCGAATCGCGATGCGCTTGTTCAGCATCTGCTCCACGAACGGCTTCATCTCTTCGCTGTAGGGCCCGGTGTACCGCTCCCACACGCTGATTCCCACCTGGAACAGGGCGTCGGCGTCATCGACGATCTCCGCGCGGCCCTCGATGGAGACCCCGCGCAGCTGGTCGTAGGTGTCGCCGGCCTCGAGCAGTACGGTCACCCGCGGATCGCGGCGCAGGTTCACCGCCTTCTGCGATTTCGCCTTGGTCTCGAACCAGATTTCGCCGTTGATCAGCGCGTACCACATGGCGGTCAGGTGCGGGTTGCCCGTTGCGCCGAGGGTGGCGAGATTGGCGATTCGGCTGCGCCGCATGAAATCCGCGATCTCCTGCTCGGACATCGTGATCTGAGCGCGTTGATTAACTCCCATCAGCCGACTGTAATTTACGCCGTATGAGCCGGGTCACACCGGCTGTGAAGTGCGGGAACGCCGGGGCGCGGTGCGAACGCGGGGGAGTGGCAAGTGCGAATACCGCTGGGCGGGATGGGGGTACGCCGCAGCCGAGGGCGACCGGTCGGTACGCGTGGGGCGGGATGGGCCCGTGTGGCCCGAAAACACCGCCGCCCCCACCGGATTCCCGGCGGGGGCGTGAAAATGGCTGTGCGGGCCCGTCAGAGCCGTTTGTGCAGGGCGTCCGCGGCCGCCACGAGATCGGCGGCCCAGCGCGCACCCGGCCGCCGTCCCATCCGATCGATGGGTCCGGAGACCGAGACGGCCGCGATCACCGTGCCCCCCGTATCGCGTACGGGCGCGGACACACTCGCCACCCCCGCCGCCCGCTCGGCCGCACTCTGCGCCCAGCCCCGCCTGCGCACCTCGGCCAGCGCGCGCTCGCCGAATACGGCCTCCGGCAGCACGGTTCGCTGCAATTCCGGATCGGCCCAGGCCAGCAGTACTTTCGCGGCGGAGCCGGCGGTCATCGGCATGCGCGCGCCGACCGGTACGGTGTCCCGCAGTCCGGACGCGGGCTCCATCGAGGCGACGCAGACGCGCGCGTTTCCGTCCCGGCGGTAGAGCTGCACGCTCTCCCCGGTGATCTCGCGCAGGCGCGGCAGAATGCCGGCGGCGGCATCGAGCAGCGGATCGCTCGCGGTGGTAGCCAGCTCCGAGAGCGCGGGCCCCGGACGCCACAGGCCCTGGCTGTCGCGGGCCAGCATGCGATGCGTCTCGAGGCCCACGGCCAGGCGATGCGCGGTGGCGCGGGGCAGGCCGGTGCGGGTGCACAACTCATTGAGGCCGCAGGGTTGCTCGGCTACGGCGTGCAGGACCGCCATGGCTTTGTCCAGAACACCGATACCGCTATGCTGTCTCATAGAACGATATTAGCGTCTCGCATGTTGGGAATTGCAAATCCCGGCACCGGGTCCACCCGGACCGGCGAGGCTCTCCCCGCGTCAACAGCCCGGGCGCGGGGTATGTCCTATCGAGAGGTGATGGAGATATGGCCGAGCGGCCACGCACTCTGGCGGAGAAGGTCTGGGACCAGCACGTCGTCGTCCAAGGCGAAGGTGAAGGCGCGAACCGCGAGCCCGACCTCATCTACATCGATCTGCATCTGGTGCACGAGGTCACCAGCCCGCAGGCGTTCGACGGTCTGCGCGCGGCCGGTCGGCCGGTGCGCCGTCCGGATCTCACCATCGCGACCGAGGACCACAATGTCCCGACGATCGATATCGACAAGCCGATCGCCGATCCCATTTCCCGGTTGCAGGTCGACACCCTGCGCAAGAACTGCGAGGAATTCGGTATCCGCCTGCACCCCATGGGCGATCTCGATCAGGGCATCGTGCACGTGGTTGGTCCGCAGCTGGGTCTGACCCAGCCGGGCACCACCGTCGTCTGCGGTGATTCGCACACCTCCACGCACGGCGCGTTCGGCGCGCTCGCAATGGGTATCGGCACCAGCGAAGTGGAACACGTTCTGGCAACGCAGACTTTGTCGCTGCGCCCGTTCCGGACCATGGCCATCAATATCGACGGCACGCTGCCCGACGGCGTCACCTCCAAGGACGTCATCCTGGCGGTGATCGCGCAGATCGGCACCGGCGGCGGCCAGGGCTATGTGCTGGAGTACCGCGGCGAGGCCGTGCGCTCGATGTCCATGGAAGCCCGGATGACCATGTGCAACATGTCGATCGAGGCCGGTGCGCGGGCGGGAATGGTCGCGCCCGACGCGATCACCTACGAGTTCCTGAAGGGCCGTCCGCACGCTCCGGAGGGCGCGGATTGGGATGCGGCCGTTGCCGCCTGGGACGCGCTGAAGACCGATGAGGGCGCGACTTTCGACGCCGAGGTGCATATCGACGGCTCCGCGCTGACCCCCTTCGTGACCTGGGGTACCAACCCGGGACAGGGTCTGCCGCTGGGCGACTCGATCCCCGACCCGGAGCAGATCGTCGATGAGAACGAGCGTCAGGCGGCCGAAAAGGCCTTGCAATACATGGACCTGAAGCCGGGTACGCCATTGCGCGATGTCACCGTCGACACCGTTTTCGTCGGCTCATGCACCAATGGCCGTATCGAGGATTTGCGCGCTGTGGCCGATGTTCTGAAGGGCCGCAAGGTCGCCGAGAGCGTGCGCATGCTGATCGTTCCCGGTTCCATGCGGGTGCGGCTGCAGGCGGAAAACGAAGGGCTGGGCGAGATTTTCACCGCGGCGGGCGCGGAATGGCGGCAGGCGGGCTGCTCGATGTGCCTGGGAATGAACCCGGATCAGCTTTCGCCCGGTCAGCGTTGCGCCTCCACCTCGAACCGGAACTTCGAAGGGCGACAGGGCAAGGGCGGTCGTACGCACCTGGTCTCGCCGCTGGTCGCGGCGGCTACGGCGGTGCGCGGAACCCTGTCCTCACCGGCGGATCTCAACTGATTTCGGCTGTCCCAGCCCGTAATCCGCTGCTCTCACAGACATCAGGAGAATCACGATGGAAGCCTTCAAGGTCCACAAGGGGATCGGTGTTCCGTTCCGCCGATCCAACGTCGACACCGATCAGATCATCCCCGCCGTCTACCTGAAGCGCGTTACCCGAACGGGTTTCGAGGATGGACTCTTCGCGGCATGGCGAACGGATCCGAACTTCATTCTGAACGCCGAGCCCTACAACCGCGGCAGTGTGCTGGTCGCCGGTCCGGATTTCGGTACCGGTTCCTCACGCGAGCATGCGGTTTGGGCGCTGAAAGACTACGGGTTCCGCGTCGTGATCTCCTCGCGCTTCGCGGACATCTTTCGCGGAAACGCCGGTAAGGACGGGCTTCTGACGGCTCGGATGGCGCAGAGCGATGTGGAATTGCTCTGGAAGTTGCTCGAGGAACAGCCCGGTTTGGAATTGGCTACGGACCTCGAGGCGCGCACCGTCACGGCCGGAACGGTCGTGTTGCCGTTCGATATTGACGACTACACACGGTGGCGTCTGCTGGAAGGTCTGGACGACATCGGGCTGACTCTGCGGCACAGTGACCAGATCGGCCAGTTCGAAAACGCAAGGCCGACTTGGAAACCCACCACCATTCCGGCCCGTATTTCGCAGACGTAATCATTGGGGGGCGTTAGCTGAACGCCCCCAAACGAGGTAGCTGGTCGTGTGCCATCTCTCATCAAAATGGGTGTGGCAGATAGACTCTTGCTCAAAGAAGGTTTACCGTGGTACCTAGTCGGTCCGACGACGGGCCATTAGTCTGCGGAGGATTCAATGAACAAGGCGGAACTGATCGATGTTCTGACCGAGAAGTTGGGTACTGACAGGCGCACCGCTACTGCTGCAGTTGAGCAGATGGTAGATACGATCGTGCGTGCTGTGAACAAAGGTCAGAGCGTCACCATCACGGGATTCGGTGTCTTCGAACAGCGTAAGCGCGCAGCGCGCGTTGCTCGTAACCCGCGTACCGGTGAAACCGTCAAGGTGAAGCCGACTTCGGTGCCTGCCTTCCGTCCCGGTGCACAGTTCAAGGCGATCATCGCCGGCAAGCAGAAGATCACCGCGAGCGGCCCGGCCGTGAAACGTGGTGTGGCTGCTCCGGTGTCGGGTAAGCCGGCCGGTGCGAAGAAGGCTGCTGCCAAGAAGATCGCCAAGAAGGCCGCCACCAAGGCACCGGCCAAGACGACGGCCAAGAAGGCTGCCACCAAGGCTCCGGCCAAGAAGGCCACCGCCAAGAAGACGGCCACCAAGGCTGCCGCCAAGAAGACCCCGGCCAAGGCTGCGAAGAAGGCTCCGGCCAAGAAGGCTGCCGTCAAGGCCGCCGTGGTCAAGAAGGCCGCCGCCAAGAAGGCTCCGGCCAAGAAGACCGCCGCGAAGAAGACCGCGGCGAAGCGCACCGCCCGTCGCTGACGGGCTCGAACAGCCCGTCGCAGACGGGTTTTCGGCGCAGCATGACATGAAACGGCCCGGCATCCGCCGGGCCGTTTCGTTGTATTCGGCCCGTCAGAGGCCGGAAATGGTTCGGCCGCCGGGTAATTGCCGTAAATCTCTAGAGGCAAATCTTCCGGCGGCTCGAAATCCCCTAGCGCGGAATGTCGGTCGGGTTCAATGCCCGATCCAGATGATTGGCCGCGACCAGTCGACCCTGGTGCACCGAGAGCACCCAGACACTGCCCTTGCGGTTACGCGCGGCGGGCAGGGTGATGCCATCCTTGGCCGCCCACCACTCCAGCAGATCCGGAATCACCTTGCCCTGACTGCAGATCACCGGCACCGTGTGTTCGGAAACAAGATCGCGAATGCGTTTCCGCGCGGCGTCCGGCGTAGCGGCATAACCGGTTTCGGAGAACTGCGGCTCCAGTTCGATGTCCACGCCCAGGTTTTCGGCGAGCGGGGCCATGGTGTCCACACAACGCAGCGGTGGGGCGGAATGGATTTCGCTCGCACCGAAGGCGAGCAGATTGGGCACCAACGCGGCAGCCTGTGTGCGACCGGACTTTTCGAGAGGACGATCATCATCGTGACCCGAGAAACGGTCGCGCCGACCGGCTTTGGCGTGCCGCACCAGCAGCATGGTCGTCGTATCCGGCGGCAGCCGAAGGAAATTGCGCACGATATGGCGATCCATGGGGTAGGACAACGCATCCATCAGCCCGTCGACCCGATGCCACTGGAGCACATCGACTTCCGCGTTCTCCTCGAACGCGCCGTCGAGAACCTGTGCGGCCCAATAGTCCACGCGCTTGATCTTGCGATGCCCGGTCACCGGATAGGTGACGTGCCCGAGGTAGCGGCCGAGCCGGGAACGGATTCCGGTCTCCTCGGCCACTTCTCGCACCGCGGCGATCACCGGGGTCTCGCCGGGATCGAGTTTGCCCTTGGGCAGGGACCAGTCGTCGTACTTGAGTCGGTGTACGAGGGCGATTTCCACCGCCCCATCGGCCGCGTAACGCCACAGCACCGCCCCCGCGGCCGGAATGTTGGCGGTGACCCTGGGGTCGGGAAATTCGGCGGTGGGGGAATTCGTCGGTGTCACGGGCGATCCGGACGTCGCAGTCGCATGAGGTAGTCCTGATGGTCGCGGATTTCTTCACCGGCGACATCCGGATCGGGCTGGGCCACCCAGCTGCCGTCCGCTGCCAGCACCCAGCAGCGGGTGGTGGGGTCGAGCGCGGAGTCGAAGACCCCGCCCAACTGCTGGGCCAGCTTCGGATCCTTCACCTGCGCCAGCACTTCCACGCGCCGGTCCAGATTGCGGTGCATCATGTCGGCGCTGCCGATCCAGTATTGATCCTGGGCCTGGAAGTGCAGGACGCGCGAATGTTCCAGGTAGCGGCCGAGAATCGAGCGCACCTCGATGTTCTCGCTCATACCCGGGACACCCGGGCGCAGGCCGCAGATACCGCGTACGACGATCTGCACGGGAACCCCGGCTTGGGAGGCCCGGTACAGCGCGTCGATGATCTGCTCGTCGACCAGAGCGTTGGCCTTCAAGCGGATTCGCGCCGGTTCGCCCTGCGCGGCCAGCTCCACCTCGCGCTCGATGCGCTCCACAATTCCCTGCCGTACACCGCTGGGGGCGACGAGTAGGTTGCGGTAGCTCGCTTTTCGGGAGTATCCGGTGAGCGAGTTGAACAGGTCGGTCAGGTCCGCGCCGATCTCCGGTGCGGCAGTGAGCAATCCGACATCCTCGTACAGGCGCGCGGTCTTGGGATTGTAGTTACCGGTGCCGATATGGCAGTAGCGGCGGATGGTCGCGCCCTCGCGGCGCACCACCAGGCAGGTCTTGCAGTGTGTCTTCAGCCCGACCAGGCCGTAGACCACGTGCACGCCCGCTTGTTCCAGTGCGCGAGCCCATTTGATGTTGGCCTGCTCGTCGAAGCGGGCCTTGATCTCGACCAGCGCGACGACCTGCTTACCGGCCTCGGCGGCGTCGATGAGGGCATTCACGATGGGGGAGTCGCCGGAGGTGCGGTACAGCGTCTGCTTGATCGCGAGCACCTGCGGGTCGGCGGCGGCCTGTTCGATGAAGCGCTGCACGCTAGTGGAGAAGGAGTCGTAGGGGTGGTGCACCAGCACGTCGCCCTCGCGCAGGGCCGCGAAAACGTTTCGGGGCGTTTCCCGTTCGCCGAAGGCGGGCGGGGTGGCGGGCACGTACGGGGCGTCCTTGAGGTTGGGCCGGTCCACGCCGTACACCTGCCACAGGCAGGACAGGTCGAGCAGGCCGGGGACCTGGATGACATCGCCCGGATCCACATCCAGTTCGCGCAGTAGCAGATCCAGCATGTGCTCGGTCATATCGTCCGAGACCTCGAGGCGCACCGGGGAGCCGAAGCGGCGGCGGGCGAGCTCGCGCTCCAGGGCCTGCAGCAGGTCCTCGTCGCGATCCTCCTCGACCTCGAGATCGGCGTTACGGGTGATGCGGAACGAATGATGTTCCACCACTTCCATTCCCGGGAAGAGCTGATCCAGATGCGCGGCGATCAGTTCTTCCATCGGCAGGAAAGGTGCCAGGGTCGCGGACTGTGCCGCGCCGGATTCGCGCGGCGAACGGCGCACGCGCACAAAGCGATCCACATTGTCGGGCACCTTGACGCGCGCGAAGTGCTCGCCGCCGGTTACCGAATCCTTCACCGTCACAGCGAGGTTCAGGCTCAGCCCGCTGATGTATGGGAACGGGTGCGCGGGATCCACCGCGAGCGGGGTCAGCACCGGGAAGACCTGATCCTGGAAATACCCGGAGAGGCGCTGCTTTTCGCCGTCGTCCAGGTCCGCCCAGCGGGTGATGGCGATGTTCTCGGCGGTCAGCGCGGGCAGCACCTGGTCCAGGAAGGCCCGGGCGTGGCGGGCCGCCAGATCCTGGGTGCGGGCCGCGATCATCTCCAGCTGTTCGGTGGGGGAGAGTCCGTCGGCGGAGCGCACCGACAGTCCGGTCTCGGCGCGGCGCTTCAAACCGGCGACGCGGACCATATAGAACTCGTCGAGATTGGACGCGAAAATGGCCAGGAATTTAGCTCGTTCGAGAAGCGGCTGCGAGGTATCTTCCGCGAGCGCGAGTACCCGGGCATTGAAATCGAGCCAGCTGAGTTCTCGGTTCAGGTAGCGGTCGGCCGGCAAACGTGTGGCAGTCGCGGCCGTGGGCGGTGGGGTTGCCGCGGGCGGGGCCGCGGGTAGTAGCGGCGGTTGCTTGACGGTATCCGTATCGCTCACTCTCACGATCATTCCTTATGTCGTGTGCGGGGTGCCGCTCTGACACCGTCCATTGCAGCGCATATCACGCCCGGTCAGCACAGTGAGGAACCGGCCCGATGGACTTGTTCCGCTGCCTGACACGCCCGCGACACGCCGATTTCATCGAGTAGCGTGCCGGTGGCAATCCCGACACCGAGATCTGCGGCGCGGTCGAGATCTGCTGCGGTATCGACGTCCTGGCGCAATCCGGGCCAGTCCCCGAGCAACTCCACCGCACCCGCCGCGATATGCCTGCGGGCCGAGTCCGGGCCGAACATGGGGTTCAGCGCCGCGGCCGGATCACGCAGCAGCAGGGCGACGGTGCCGCTGCCCTCGTGATCGGCCACCACCGAACGCCGATGCCCGGCGACGGTCAGCATGTCGGTCAATTCCTGCGCGCGCAGGGCGGGCAGATCGGCTTGCAGGGCAAGCAGATCGACGGGACCATGCGCACCCCGGATCGCCGCGGCCCCGGCCGCCAGCGCGGCATTGAGGCCGCCGGGAACCTCCGGCTCGGGTTGTACGCGCGCGCCGAGGCCACGCACCAGATCGCTCACCGTCGGGTCCGGCGTCACCACGGTCACCGAGGCGATACCGGTTGTGGCCACCGCGGCGCTGACGGTATCGGTGAGCATGGCCAGCACCAATCTCGGCCGGTCCTGCGGTCGCAGCCGATCAGCGAGCCGGCTCTTCGCCAGCTCGAGATTCTTCACCGCGATCACGGCGTGCACGGTCGACCGCATGCCCGAATCCTCCCACTCTTTGGTGACGGCTGGATGAGCACCCGCCCACGCATGACGACAACCCATACTCGCCGGTCTGGCTTCCCGATCCGGTGGTGCTCTTCCAGAGTGCCCAGCCACGCTGCTCCACGCACCCGCACCGCGCGTTTCCCGCGCGACACGATTGCGGCGGTGACACAAACGGGGGGCGGCGACATTCCCGCGTCTGGAGTATCCGCTTTGCGATGCTCGGCGCGGTGGTTTCGGGGCGCGCATATATTGGGCAGATGGCTAGGGCAGCGGTGTTGGGAGCGGGGTCTTGGGGGACTGCGTTCGCGAAGGTGTTGGCGGAGGCGGGAACCGAGGTCACCATGTGGGCTCGGCGGGCAGAGGTGGCGAAAGCGCTGGCCACCGAGCATCGGAATCCCTGGTATCTACCGGATGTCACGCTGCCGCCGATCGCCGCGACCGATGATCATCGGATCGCTTTGCAGGGCGCGGACATTGTGGTGCTGGCGGTGCCGTCGCAGTCGCTGCGCGCGAATCTCACGGAGTGGCAGCCCGATATTCCGGGCGAAGCCACGCTGCTGAGTCTGGCCAAGGGCATCGAGACCGGGACGCTGCTGCGGATGAGTCAGGTGATCTCCGAAGTCAGTGGCGCGGATCCGAGTCGGGTCGCGGTGCTGTCGGGTCCGAACCTGGCGCACGAGGTCGCCGCGCGGCAGCCGACCGCGACCGTGGTCGCCTGCACCGATACCGCGCGCGCCGAGGCGGTGCAGCACGCGAGCGCCACCGGATACTTCCGGCCGTACACCAACAGCGATGTGATCGGCTGTGAAATCGGTGGTGCCTGCAAGAATGTGATCGCGCTTGCCTGCGGTATCGCCTCCGGAATGGGGTTGGGCGACAACTCGATTGCCAGTCTCATCACGCGCGGGCTCGCGGAGATCATTCGGCTCGGGGTGGCCGTCGGCGCGGAACCGGTGACGCTGGCCGGGCTCGCCGGGGTCGGCGATCTGGTCGCCACCTGCACTTCACCGCTGTCGCGCAATCGTTCGTTCGGGCATGCGCTCGGGGCGGGCGGCACCATCGAATCCGCGCAGCTGGCCACTCATGGCCAGGTCGCCGAGGGTGTGAAGTCCTGCACATCGGTGCGGGCACTGGCCGCGGCGCACGGGGTGGAGATGCCGTTGACCAATGCCATGCATCAGGTCTGCCATGAGGGGCTGCCCACCGCCGACGCGGTGGGGCAATTGCTGGGGCGCCGGCTCAAGTCGGAATGATTGTGGCGCAAGGTCGATGACCGCCGCGCCGACCGGGCGGCGGGCGATTGCCGCGGGGCGGGCGGGCCGTACCCGGAGATGGTGCGATTGCGGCGCGGGACCGAGCGGCGGCCGGCCCGGCCCCGACTCGGGCGGGCAGCGGTGCCGTGCGATGGGAGTGACCGCGTAACCGAGTTGGCATCACCGCCGGATATGGTTCCGGGCATGACCAACAGGATCCGGGTGGCGGTGGTGTTCGGCGGGCGCAGCAACGAGCATGGCGTCTCGTGTGTGTCGGCCCGTACGGTCTTGGGCAGCCTCGATCCCGAACGGTACGAGGCGGTTCCGATCGGCATCACCCGCGACGGCACCTGGGTGCTGAACTCCGCGGACTCGCACGCGCTCACCGCGGACGCGAGCCGGGAACTGCCGTCGGTGGATTCGGCAGGCACCGAACTGATGCTCGCCGCCGACCCCAGCCGCGCGGGCGGACTGGTTCCGCTCGGCAGCCCGGACGCGGTACTCGGCAGTGTCGATGTGGTTTTCCCGGTGCTGCACGGCGCGTTCGGTGAGGACGGCACCCTGCAGGGGTTGCTGGAGCTCGCCGGGCTGCCGTATGTCGGCCCGGGTGTGCTTGCGAGTGCCGCCGGTATGGATAAGGAATTCACCAAGAAACTCCTTGCGGCGGAAGGGCTTCCGATCGGCATCCAGGTGGTGCTGCGGCCGGGTGTCGCGACGCTGTCGGAGGCGGATCGCGAGCGGCTCGGCCTGCCGGTGTTCGTGAAGCCCGCGCGCGGTGGGTCTTCCATCGGCATTACCAAGGTCGACGCCTGGAGTGAGCTCGAGGCCGCGATTACCGTTGCGCGACAGCATGATCCGAAGGTGATCATCGAGGCCGGGATCGTGGGCCGCGAAGTCGAGTGCGGCGTACTGGAATTCCCGGACGGTCGCGTGGAAGCCAGTGTGGTGGCGGAGATTCGGATGCCCGAGGAAACCCTCGAGGGCCCGGAATTCTACGACTTCGACACCAAATACCTCGACGACGTCTGCGAATTCGATGTCCCCGCCAAGCTGGACGACGATGTGTCGCAACAGATTCGGGACATCGCCGTACAAGCCTTCCGCGCCCTGGACTGCCAGGGCCTGGCCCGCGTCGACTTCTTCGTCACCGCCGACGGCCCGGTCATCAACGAAATCAACACCATGCCCGGCTTCACCGCCATCTCCATGTACCCGCGCATGTGGGAGGCCACCGGTATCGGTCGCCGGGACCTGGTGACCAACCTCGTCGAAACCGCATTGGCGCGCGGCACGGGACTGCGCTGAATCAATGTGCATGGTGCGACCTGCGGGTGATGACAGCCACATCTGAGGCTGGGTAGCCTCGAAGGCGTGCTCATGGCGATGACCATCCCCGGCTTGGCCCTGCTGATTATCGTGGTGGCCTTCGCCGAGGTCGCGTACCGCAAGGTCAGCGGCCGCACCGGCCTCCCCTGGATGCGCGACCCCGAGGCCGAATCCGAGGGCCGCGGCGCCGCCGCCATCGGCTTCGAAACCTTCGGCTCGGTCTTCGATCCCGGCAAGAAACACGAATTCGAGCAACGCCAAACCGTCCTCATGCATCGCGAGAACCCCGGCGACGGTGACGGCGGCATAGACGTCGACCTCACCGCCGGCAAAGTCAAAATCCGCAAACTCTGACCCGCGTCCCGACGAGCTCGGCTCCCGCCGAAGTCCCGTCAAGAGGTGCGGCTCTCCGTCATCCCGCCACGCTGGTCCCTGGGTTCTCGGCACGCCGGCCTCCGGGTTCTCGACGCGGTGGCCCCCGCGTTCCCGGCATGCGGGCTCCCCGTCATCCCGGCATGCTTTTGGCCGGGATCCACATCGCAGGACCGTGCCACTAGTTGGGCAGTGGTCCCGGATCGAGCGGCTGCTGCGGAATCGCTTTGGTGATGGCGTCCGAAATCTCTTGCAACGGAGTCGGTCCCGCGTTGTCGGGCATGGTCAGCGCGATGTAGGTGCCGCGATCCACCGCCCAGTAGGTGCCGGAGGCCGCGCCGCTGGTCGAGTCGCGCACGTCGAACCAGTTCACATTGTTGACGACCTGCAGCGGTGAGGCGCGATTGAATTCCATGGGCCGCTCCAAACCGCAGCGCAGCACGATCGCGTCGCCGCCGTCGGCCTGCTGCCACGCCTTGGCACCGGCCGGAGCGGGCTGTACGAGTTCGGACGTGGTGTAGTCGCCGAACTTCTCGGGCAGCGCGGGCAGTAGCGCCGAACACTGCGGACCCGTGGCGGCGGGGGCTCCCACCGCGCCGAGTACCAGCGGTTCCCGAGTCGGATGCCGATTCGCCAGTACACCCATCACCAGCACACCCGCGACCAATGCGATCGGCAGCGCGACAGCCGTGGCGATCAGCGCGGGCGACCGGCCCTCGCTCGGCTCATCCTCATCCGCGTCGGATTCGTCCGTGTCCGTGGACTTCACCGCGCTGTCGTCCGCGCTCGGCTTGTCGGCGCGGGCGGTCTCGGCGGATTCGCCTGCATCGCTCGCGTCGGCCGTGGCGGTCGCTGTGCCGGAGTTGTTGGTTCCGTCGGCGGCCGGCTGCGTGTCCGTGCCGGAGTCGCCGGTCCCGTCGGTGGCCGACCGCGCGTCCTTGCCGGAGTCGCTCGACTCGTCGGCTGCGGATGCCTGCGTGCTGTCGGCGGCGGGCTGCTTCGCGATATCCACCGCTCCGGGCGCAGTCGCCTCGGGCGTGCTGGATTCCGGTTCGCTGCCGCGGGTGTCGTTGCTCATCCGGTCGTCGGTCCCCGATCGTGCCGTGCCGGGGCACAGCGCGTCCCGGCTGGTGGTCGTCGATTTCGTGTCCGAGGGTACCGTTTCGAGGTCCGACGTCCGCAGCCCACTCACCGCCGAGGAGACCGTCATCACCGCCAGTAGCAGGCCACGCGGTTCTGCGAGCCGCGCCACTGCCGATCGCTTTCCCGGGTACGGGAGCGATGCGAAGACCGTGCGCGAACTCGGGGAGTTCGGGTTGATCGCGCGGATCAACGCGGGGCGGAAGCAGGGGCCAGGTGTGCTGCTCGGGCCTGGGGATGATGCGGCGGTGGTGGCCGCACCGGATGGCCGGTTCGTGGTGACAACGGACATGTTGGTGCAGGACCGGCATTTCCGGCTCGACTGGTCCAGCGGGCGTGACATCGGCCGCAAGGCGATCGCACAGAACGCGGCGGATGTGGTCGCCATGGGCGCCACGCCGAGCGCGTTCGTGGTTTCGTTCGGCTGCCCGCCGGAGACCCCGGTCGATTTCATCACCGATCTCGCGGATGGCATGTGGGCCGAGGCCGAGCGCGCCGGAGCCTCCATCGCGGGTGGTGATGTGGTGCGCGCTCCACTATTGGTGATCTCGGTGACCGCGTTCGGTGATCCGGCCGGGCGTGAGCCGATTCTCAAGTCGGGCGCGCGCCCGGGTGATGTGGTGGCCGTCGCCGGACTGCTCGGTTGGTCCGCCGCGGGGCTGGCGCTGCTGCTCGACGGCAACAATCCGGAGAACCATCCCGGTGTGGACGCCTCACATTGGCCGGATGTCGTTGCCGTGCACAAGGTTCCGCAGCCCCCATACGCCGCTGTGCTGGATTTGCCGCCCGGGGTGAGGGTCGATGCCCTCACCGATGTCTCCGACGGCCTCCTGGCTGATTTGGGGCATATTGCCGAATCATCCGGTGTCGCCATGGATCTCGACTCGGCGACCCTGCGCGATCCCATCCTCGAACCGATCGCCGAAGCCCTCGGCGCAAGCGCCCTCGACTGGATTCTGGCGGGCGGCGAAGACCACGCCTTCGCCGCGACTTTCCCCGAATCCGTTGCTCTGCCAGCGGGTTGGGTTCGTATCGGCCGAGTTACCGAAGGTTCGGGCGTCACGGTGGACGGCACCGCTCGAACCGGACCCACCGGTTGGGAATCCTTCGCATAGGTGGGCGGTCTTCCGCTCGGAAACTCGCCACGATAAGTTCTCCCGACATGGGCAACAAACCGCTGTCGGAGGTCGTCGATTCTGGATGGGCCGAGGCCCTGGAACCGGTGGCCGATCGCATTGCCGATATGGGCGAATTCCTCCGTACCGAAAACGCTGCCGGGCGTGGCTATCTCCCCAAGGGCGATAATGTGCTGCGCGCCTTCCAGCGTCCGTTCGACAAGGTCCGGGTCCTCATCGTCGGCCAGGATCCGTACCCCACTCCCGGCCATGCCATGGGGCTGAGTTTCTCGGTGGAACCGGATGTCAAACCGGTGCCACGCAGCCTGGCGAATATCTTCTCCGAACTGACCAAGGACCTCGAACTCCCGATGCCGTCGTGCGGTGATCTGTCACCGTGGTCGGATCAGGGTGTTCTCATGCTGAACCGAGTCCTCACCGTGCAGCCCGGCCAGGCGGCCTCGCATCGCGGTAAGGGCTGGGAAGCGGTGACCGAGCAGGCAATTCGGGCTTTGGTGGCCCGTGACCAGCCGCTGGTCGCCATTCTCTGGGGCCGCGACGCCATGACTTTGAAGCCGATGCTGGGGTCGACCCCGTTCATCGAATCCGCCCATCCCTCACCGTTATCCGCCTCGCGCGGATTCTTCGGATCGCGCCCGTTCTCACGTACCAACGAATTGCTGGGTACATTGGGTGCCGCGCCGGTGGACTGGCGTCTGCCCTAAGCGCGATCCCGTTTGAACCGATTCAGGAGCATGTGAATGCAGAACAAGACTGCCCGTAGTGTTTTCGTGGCGCTGGTAGCGGGAGCGGCCCTCGCCAGCGCTCCCGCCGTCGCCGGCGCCGAAGCGTTGACGTTGGAGCCTTTCACCAACGCGCCCGCGTCGACCGAGGGTGGCACTCAGGTGGCGAGCTTGTTCGACACCAATAGCGCCACCACCATGAGCTCGCAGGTGACCTCGCGCATCGCCTGCCTGCCGATGACGATCAGCCAGAACCTGGACTGCTTCACCGGCGACAAGTAGCTGATCGCCTGATCGGTGTGGCGGCGGCACCGATCAGCCGGTGATGCGGCGCACCATACGCACTTCCATGGAAGGCGTGAAGGCTTCGACACGGCGTTCGCCCTCGAGTTCGAAGCCGTATTTGCGGTAGAAGGCCCGGGCCCGCGGATTCTCCTCGAACACCCAGAGCGAGGTATCGGCGTCCTGGGCCAATACTGTTTTCATCAAGTCCTGCGCGACACCGGTGCCGTACCAGGCTTTCCGGACATACATGGCGCTGAGTTCGCGTTCGGCGACCGGTGATTCATCCCGGCTGGGACCGCTGCTCGCGAATCCGATGACGGTGTCGTCGATGACCGCGACCACCGTGCGCCCCGGATAGTTCACCCGGATCTTCTCCCACGCCTCCGCGCGCTTGCCCACATCGAACGCGTCCAGCACATGGGCGGGCACCAGATCCTGATATGCCTCACGCCAGCATTCGATATGGCATTGCGCCAAGCTGTGGACGTGCTCGGCTTCGAGTGGAACCACTTGCCACGCACTCATTTTCGCCCCCTGCTCCGCCATTCATTCGGCGAGCTCCACCAATATGCCCGGGGCACAACAAAAGCCCCGGACCCATTGTGGGTGCCGGGGCGTTTGTAGAAAAGCGGGCAATCAGCCGCGGGCGACCTTGCCGGCCTTGAGGCAGGAGGTGCACACGTTCATGCGGCGGGTGTTGCCGGGGGCAACCTGCGCACGCACAGTCTGGATGTTCGGATTCCAACGACGGTTGGTGCGCCGGTGCGAATGCGAAACCGACTTACCGAAGCCGGGGCCCTTGGCGCAGACGTCGCAGACGGCAGCCATAGTCGCGAGCTCCTTCATGTCATGTGGGGACACACTGCAATAACAGCGAGTCCGGAAACTTTAATGTCTTGGACGTGCCTGCCAGCGAATCGCTAGCGAACGCGTTTCTGATTCCCGAGAAAGGATCAGTGCCCGCGTCGGGCAACCGCACAAGAGTAACCGCCCCCAACCCGGCGTGTCCAATTGCCCCCGGTTCACCCTCCGGCGGGGCCAGGCGAACGGCAGGTGACAGCGGGGTGTCGGTAGCCCCGACTAGGCTGGCAGCCGGGATTCGGGGGGACGTGATGTGCGGCGAAAGGACGGTGACGGTGCCCAGGGTCGGGGACGTGCTCGACGGTGCAGCGCTGCTGCGGTGGGCCCAGGCCTGCCTGCAAGCCCTCACCCGCCACCGGGACGAGATAAACAGCCTCAATGTCTTTCCGGTCGCCGACTCCGACACCGGCACCAACCTGCTGAGCACCATGCGTGCCGCGGTTCGTGCGGCCGAAGAGGTGACCGGAGGGTCTGCGCGAGCGATTGCCACCGCCATGGCGCGGGCGGCGATGCTCGGGGCGCGCGGGAATTCGGGAATCATTCTTTCGCAGGTGCTGCGGGGGGTGGCGGATGCGGTCGGTGATGACGACCTCGACGAACAGACGCTGCGCCTTGCGCTGCGGCGGGCGGCGCGATTGGTGCGGGAGGCGCTGAGTTCGCCGGTGGAGGGGACCATGCTCACCGTGTTGGATCGGGCGGCCGATCATGCGGCGGAGTGTTCGGAGAAGACATTGAGTGCGGTGGCGTTGGCCGCCGCCGATGGTGCGGCCAAGGCACTGGGGGAGACGCCCTCGCAATTGGGAGTGCTGGCGCGGGCGGGCGTAGTTGATGCCGGTGCGCGCGGGCTGCTGGTGCTGCTGGACGAATTGGTGCTGATCACCAGCGGGCAGGCTCCGCACCGGCCCGAGTATGTGCCGGAGCGCGAGGTGGCGGGCCGCAGCGGCTTCGGTGCGCATGGCAGCGCGACCCGTGGCTGGGCGAGCCGCGTGGGTGATTCGGGTGGTGGCGATGGAGATTCGGCCGCGGGTGGGCGGTCGGGTCATGCCGTCGCCGAGGGTGCGCCGCACTACGAGGTCATGTTCCTGCTGACCGGGGCCGATGCGGCCGGTGTGGACGCGTTGCGGGAAGAGCTTGGGGGCCTGGGGGATTCGGTTGTCGTGGTGGGGGATGGGGGCGGGACCTGGTCGGCGCATGTGCACTGTGCGGATGCGGGCGCGGCCGTCGAGGCCGGCTTGGTCGTCGGACGTTTGAGTGGGATTCGGATCGAGACGCTCGCGGTTTCCGCGTATGCACCGGAGGAGCCGGGCGAGCGCGGGATTCTCGCGGTGGCCGCCGGGGATGGGGCCGTTCGGCTGTTCGAGGATGCCGGGGCGGCGGTGCTCGAAGGCGAGGTCACGGCGGAGGCGCTGCTGGCGGGGATCCGGCGGTTGCCGCATCGGGAGGTGCTGGTGCTGCCCAACGGGGCGCTGCCCGCACACGAGTTGATGGCGGTGAGTGTGGCCGCGCGCGACGGGAATCGGGATGTGCTGATGCTGCCGAGTGGGTCCATGGTGCAGGGGCTGGCGGCGCTGTCCATGCACGACGGTGGGCGGATCGCGGCCGACGATGTGTTCGCCATGTCCGAGGCCGCGGCCGGAACGCGGTGGGGCGCTTTACGAATCGCGCCGGAGCGGGCGCTCACGATCGTCGGCACCTGTGAGGCCGGCGACGGGCTGGGGCTGGTCGGGCAGGATGTGGTCGTCATCGACCCCGATATGCGGGCCGCCGGTCGCACCCTGTTGGACCGAATGCTCGGTCTCGGTGGCGAATTGGTGACCATGCTGGTCGGAGCCGAAGCGCCGCAGGGACTTTCGGAAGAATTGGCCGAGCATGTCGGCGCCGCGTTCCCCGGCGTCGAGGTGGTGGTGTATCCCGGCGGTCAAGCCGGTGATCTGGTGCAGATCGGGGTGGAATAGGTGGCGACACTGGGTGATCGGCTCGACCACGTGCTCGGCGTGAAAGCCGCCGAACCCCTGGCCGAGGCATTCGACATGCACACCGTCGAGGACCTGCTACGGCATTATCCGGCGCGCTACGCCACCCAGGGTCAGCCTCTCACCGAGGAGGCGCCCGAGGAGGGCCAGCACATCACCGTCATGGGCCGGGTCACCAAAACCGATCTGCGGCCCATGAAGAATCGGCGCGGCAGCCTGCTCAAGGTGAGCCTGGATACCGGTGGCGCCAAGCCCATCGAGGTCACCTTCTTCAACGGCGACAAGGTGCGCCACCTGGTGAAGGAGGGTGTGCGCGCCATGATGTCCGGCACCGTGCACTGGTGGCGGCCGGACCGCTGGAATCTCTCGCACCCCGACTATCTGATCCTGCCCGACAAGGGCGACGGTTCCATCGAGAACCTCACCGCAGTACGCGGCGGCGGAGCCCTGCGCGGTCTGGCGCAGAGCGCGAAAGGTGCGGGCGGCGTTGACGTCTCGTTCTTCGAACGCGAATTCATCCCCGTCTACCCCGCCACCGCCAAGGTGCAGAGCTGGGACCTGCTCCGCTGCGTCCGCCAGATATTGGACCAGTTGGACCCCATCGAGGACCCGCTCCCCGCGGACCTGCTCACCGAGCATTCCCTGCTCCCGGTCTCGGACGCCCTGCACCTGATCCACCTACCCGAGAGCAAGTCCGATATCGAACAGGCAAGGGGCCGACTGCGTTTCGACGAGGCCCTGGCCCTGCAACTGGTCCTGGCCGAACGCCGCCACCGGGCTGAAGGCCGCACCGCCAAATCCAGCCCGCCCCGCACCGACGGCATCGCCGCCGCCTTCGACAAGCGCCTCCCCTTCGAACTCACCGAGGGTCAGCACACCGTCATCGACGAAATCGCCGCCGACCTGACCCGCACCCACCCCATGCACCGCCTGCTTCAGGGCGAGGTCGGCTCCGGCAAAACCATCGTCGCCCTGCACGCCATGCTGCAGGTGGTCGACAACGGCCAGCAATGCGCCCTGCTGGCCCCGACGGAAGTGCTTGCCGCACAGCACTATCGGTCATTGAAGGCCATGCTCGGCGATCTCGGCAATGCCGGTGAACTCGGCGCGGCCGATATCGCCACGAAGGTGGTCCTGGTCACCGGCTCCATGTCCGCCGGCCAGAAGAAGGCCGCACTACTGGATGCGGTCACCGGCGAGGCGGGCATCCTCATCGGCACCCACGCCCTGATTCAGGACAATGTCGAATTCTTCGACCTCGGCATGGTGATCGTCGACGAACAACACCGCTTCGGCGTAGAACAGCGAGATGCCTTGCGCGCCAAGGCCAGGAACGGCATCAGCCCACACCTGCTGGTTATGACCGCCACCCCCATCCCGCGCACCATAGCCATGACCACCCTCGGCGACCTGGAAACCTCCACCCTCACCCAACTCCCGCGCGGCCGCTCCCCCATCACCTCGAAAGTGGTACCCGCCAAGGCGAAACCGTCATGGGTGGATCGCGCCTGGGAACGCATCCATGAGGAGGTGCAGGCGGGCCGCCAGGCGTACGTCGTCTGCTCCCGCATCGGCGATGAGGAGGAGAACGGAAAAGCCAAGGGCCGCAAGGCGAAATCCGAAGAGGAGAAGGAAGGCCCGACCACACATTCGGCGGTCGACATCTTCGAAATGCTCTCCACCGGCCCGCTGAAGGATCTCCGCGTGGGCCTACTGCACGGCCGCCTGCACTCCGACGAAAAAGACCGCGTCATGCGAGCTTTCAACGAGGCCGACATCGACGTGCTGGTCTGCACCACAGTCGTCGAAGTAGGCGTGGACGTCCCCAATGCCACAGTCATGGCCATCATGGACGCCGACCGCTTCGGCGTAAGCCAACTCCACCAGCTCCGCGGCCGAGTAGGCCGAGGCAAACACCCCGGCCTCTGCCTACTGATCACCGAATCCGGCCCCGTAGGAACGGCAATGGCCCGCCTGGAAGCAGTAGCCGCCACCACCGACGGCTTCGAGCTGGCAGTCCTGGACCTCCGCCAACGCCGAGAAGGCGACGTCCTGGGCTCCGCCCAATCCGGCACCGCCCGCACCCTCCGCCTCCTGTCCCTCCTGGACGACCTGGAGGTAATCACCGCCGCCCGGCAATTGGCCAGGGAGATAACAGAATCCGACCCGGGGTTGAAGAAGCACCCCGGCCTGGCCGGCATGATGCACGCCGCAGTGGATGGCGAACGCCTGGAGTACCTGGCGAAGTCGTGAGTTGAGGGCGGAAAGACAAGAGCCTCAAAGACAAAAGACCAAAAGACAAAGACGCCAGGAAGAGAAGAAGAGACAACCCAAGGTGGACAATCCGGACAAGGTGAAGCGTTTCCGGGGGACCGGGCACACCCTTATCGACTCATCACACCCCGTCTCGTGCCCGCACACCCCGTGTACAAGGGGTGTGCCGGTGAGACACGGGGTGTGATGGCTTCGGAGGGTGGGGGATTTGGGGGTTTTGGTCTTTGGGGTTTGGGTTTTTTGCTCGAGATCGGTACCACGGCCTGCCCGCCAGGCTGGTAGGTGAGAGTGCGGCTCCCAAAGGGGGGAGCGAAAGCCGGGTACGGCAGGCGGCGTAACCACTCCGAAGATTCTTGGCCTTCTTCCGAACCCCGCTGGAACGTACTGTCCCGCAGGGTATTCGGCTACGAAGGCCCCGTGTACACAACGGCTCGTGCCTAAAACGCCGTCCCCAAGGTCCGATCCCCGCCGAGTGTGCACTCAGGGCGGCAATCCGCCCATATCACCGCCCTGCCAGCACACTCGCCAAGCTCCCTGCCGGTCGGTAGGTGGATGTGGCTGCGGGGGAGGGGGATTGGGTCAGTGGGGGAGGCGGGGGTAGGGGAGGTCGGTGCTGGTGGTCTCGGTTATGGCTAGGGGGCGGCCTATTTGGGGGAAGGCGCGTTGGGTGCAGTTGGGGCGCTCGCAGACCTTGCAGCCCGCGCCGATGGGGATGGCGGTGGCCGGGTCGTCGAGTTGCAGGCCGCGGGAGTAGGCGAGGCGGTCGGCGTATTCGATATCGCAGCCCAGGCCGATGGCGAATTCTTTCGATGCCGTGCCGAATCCGGTCGGGGTCGGGGTGGTGGTGCGGGCGACCCAGAGGTAGCGGCGGCCGTCGGGCATGGCGGCGACCTGGGTGAGCATGCGCCCCGGGTGGGCGAAGGCTTCGTGGACCACCCACAGCGGGCAGCTGCCGCCTACGCGGGAGAAGTGGAAGGCGGTGGCGGACTGGCGTTTCGAGATGTTTCCCGCGCGGTCGGTGCGGATCAGGAAGAAGGGGACGCCGCGCTGGCCCTGGCGTTGCAGGGAGGACAACCGGTGGCAGACGGTCTCGAAGCCGACCTCGAAGCGCAGGCTGAGCAGGTCGATGTCGTAGTGGAGTTCTTCGGCCGAGCGCAGGAATTTGCTGTACGGCAGGATGAGCGCGCCCGCGAAGTAATTGGCCAGGCCGATGCGGGCCAGCGTGCGGGATTCGCCTGCGAGAGACGGTGTTTCGTCGAGCACTTCATCAAGCAGATTGCCGTGCAACAGGAATGCCAGTGTCGAGGCGATCTGGAAGGCGCGCTGCCCCGGCCGTAATCGTCGCGCGAGGGTCAGCGTGCGGGTTTCCGGTTCATAGTGGCGCTTGGGCACATTCGGGTCGGCGCCGTCTCCGCGCACCAGGACGGTGACGCCCGCGCGTTCCTCGGCGATGCGGGCGAGTTGGCGGTCCAGTGATCCCACCGTCAGCCCGCAGTCCTCGAACAACCGCTCGGCGGCCAGATCCAGTTGGGCGATGTGATTGTGGTGGTCGTAGAAGAAGTCGCGCACATCCTCGTACGGCATGGGCACGCCGGGTACGCCCGTAGGTGTGGCCACCTTCGAGGAGAGCAGGTCCAGTTGATCGGTGGCCGCGCGTAGTCGACGATGCATGGCCACAACGATTTTCGCGACTTCGGGCATGCGGGTGGCCAGGTCTTCGACCTCCGCGACCGGCGCCGCATTGCCGCCCGCCGCCTCCACCAGGATCTCGTGTAGGTCGGAGACGAGGCGCGCGTCGGAGTCCGCGGCGAAGAACTGCACATCCAGATCGAATGTCGAGTTCAATTTCAGCAGCACGGGAATGGTGAGGGGCCGCTGATCCCGCTCCAGTTGGTTGAGGTAGCTGGGGGAGAGATCCAGGGATTTGGCCAAGGCCGCCTGGGTCATCCGCCGTTCCTCGCGCAACCGCCGTAGTCGAGCACCCGCATACATCTTGCGCACAGTGCAGGATGCTACCGATCGCGCTTCGCAAACATCGCAAATTGAAAGGACTCGCGACTTCTTCTTATTGCTGCGTGGCGTTTCGCGCTCGCGGTGCGACTGCGTAGCATGCGAATTCGGCGGTTTGGGCGGTTTCATGCAAGGCGCTCATCGTACGCGCGAGCGACCCCGGCCGCGGCCGAACCGGGGTGGCAATCGGCCGGGCAATCGACCGTCTCAGGCCAGTATGAGGTGAACCTGAAGTTCGCCGACCAGGAATCCGAGGACCGCGCCGATGGCGACGAGCTTCCACTCGTCCTGCTTGAACGCCGGGCGCAGCAGGCCCTCGTATTCGTCGTCATCGAGTTGCTTGGTCTTCTCGATCACCAGGCTGCGCACGTCGAGGGCTTCCATCGCATGCCGGTCGAAACCCGAGTTGGCGGCGGCACGCACATGATCGAGGACGAAGCGCACGGCATCGCGTTCCAATGCGGTGTAGCTGTCGCGAGCGACCATGAGCATGAACGGTTTTGCCGGTCCGGTCTGCAGATCGAGGAATTCGCCGACGTGATGATTCAGCAGTGAGGCCAACCGGTCGGCACGCTCACCGTTCAGGACGGCTTCCAGAATCCGTGCGGGGGTGAGGATTTCGGTGGCGATGAGATCGCCGTAATCGGTGCACACCTGCTCGCGGCGTTTGTGGAACAGTCCCTGCCAGCGCAGTGGGCCGATGCCGACCGGTTTGATCGGCCGGAAGATCATCTGCAGCGCAAGCCAATCCGTCACCAGTCCGGTGAAACCACCGAAAGCCGGCATGAGCCAGGACGAATGGGTGAACGCCCAGGTGACCATCTGTACGAAGCCGAGCACCGTGCCGAAGATCAGTCCCGATCGCACGATGAACCGCAACTCGTTCGCGCCTACCCGGCGCACCATCTCCACCAGCAGTTCTTTATCGTCCACCAGCGCGTTGATGGCCATCCCGCGCAGGTCCATCACCTGATCGATATTGGTACGCAGATCGAAGACGATATCCTCGATCAACCGCGGTAGATCCCGTTGCGCGCGTTCGATTATCGCGCGCTGCGCCATATCGGGCATGTTCACCCACAGCCGCGGCTGATGCTTCATCATCATTTCGCGGACCATGTAGTCGACGCCCGCGTCCAGGGGTTCACGC
Source organism: Nocardia sp. SYP-A9097 (assembly GCF_009649815.1). GTDB lineage: Bacteria > Actinomycetota > Actinomycetes > Mycobacteriales > Mycobacteriaceae > Nocardia. Next base: position 157,820 of record NZ_WJIC01000015.1, on the reverse strand, counting down.
AAACGCGTTGTCAGCTCGGCGATATCGATGCGGGCGATAATGTCCTGCGGATCGATGAGCTTGCCGAACATGAGATCCACGGCAATGGTCGCCATGCGCGGCGCGGACCGCGGGATGACGCCCTGCCAGCCGAGGAACGGTGGGATACCGCGGAATTCGAGCGGATACATCAGCATCTGCACGGCGACGATCTTGGTCACCCAGCCGATGAGCGCGGCCACCACCGGAATCGAGCAGTACAGCAGCCAGTGGTCGGCGAAATCGGCGATCACGAGGCGATCGACTCCGTTGTTCGGATTGCCATGCCCGCTCCTTGGTGCGATTATTCGTATACAACGATTCGGTTATTCGTATCGAGAGGCTAGGAGACGCGCGTGCCCGCTGGCAAGACCCGGACCACCGACAGCTCCCCGCCCACCCAGCGCGTCATCTCCATCGTGGAATTGCTCGCCGCCCAGCCGACCCCGCTGACCTCGGCGGAGATCGCCGACAGTCTGGAACTCAACCGCTCCACCGCCGGGGCGATCCTGGCCGCGCTCACCGAACGCGGCTGGGTGCGCCGGCTACCGGATCTCACCTACCGGCTCGGCCCCGCGCTCGCCGCGCTCGGGGTGCGCGTCGCCGATTCGCGCGGCGACCGGGCCTGGCTGAACGAGGAGCTGGAGCGGCTCGCCGAGAATGTCGACTGCGGCGCGGCCCTCACCGCCATCGACGGCGAATACCTCGAATTCGTCGCCGTGACCCGCGACCGCCTCACCGTCGGCATCAAATCCGGGGCGCGCATCCCGCTGCTCGCGCCCGCCGGTGCGGGCATGATCGCGCACTGCGGCCCAGGCCGCCAACAGGATTGGCTGGAGACCCGCGGCCCCGAACGCCGCGACGAATACCGCGAAGTGCTGAGCACCCTGCGCGCCACCGGCTACTGCGCCTGGCGACTGGAACCCGACAGCCTGCCCACCGCCCGCGTCCTCTCCGACGTCGCCGACCACCTCGCCGAACATCCGGCCGGCAAAGACCTGCGCGGCCGCGTCCTGGCGCAACTGGCCACCATCGTCGGCAGCGCCTACGACCAGGCCACCCTCGACCAGGACATCCAGCTACCGCTGAGCTATGTCAGCGCCCCCGTCTTCGACGGCAGTGGCCACGCCGTCATGGAGCTCCAAATCGGCCCGCTCCGAATGGATGTCACCCGGCCCGAACGCCGCCGCTACCTCGCCGAGCTGTCCGCTGCCGCCCGCCGCATAGGCGACGGCATCGAAAGGAAACACCATGCCCGACCCTGACAACGCCAGAAGAATGCCGGGATGACAGGGATGTTTCGCGACCAGACGACGATGTGATGACTCGTCGTGGGATTGCGGGGGGTGGTCGCTCAGTCGGCGGGGAGTATTACCGCTTGGGCTACAACCACGTTGGTGCCGTTGAAGGTGGCGGCGGGGGAGCCGTGCAGCCGGTACCCCTCCTCCAGGAGGGCGCTGATGCGTTCGCAGAAGGTGACGTCGTCGGGGCCGGTGATGAGGCGGTAGCGCAGACGGTGGGTTGTCATCGCTCGAGCCTAGAGGCGCTGATTCGATGAAATGCGAGGGTGCCGCCACGAGGGATCGCGGTGGGGTGATGATCAGATAGGGTGCGCGGTGGGCCGGGTCGCACAGTGGAGGGAGCGTTTTCGTGCGCAGAGCCGGGAATGGGGCGGGATGGGTTCCGGGGTGCGGAATCGGCTTGGCGGCAGTGATTCTCATGGCATCGGGGGTTCGAGCCGCCGCTGACGTACCCGAGCCTCAGGAGAATTCGGCCGCCAAATTGGCCCGGATCACGCCAGAGCTGTTGCCCATGCGGGCCGACCGGTCGATGGATGTGGCCTACCTGGGCCGCGCCGATACCGTATTCACGCATCTGGGCTCGGGGAACGCGGCGGACTATGAAATCGGTTCCATCGGTAAGACATTCACCGCTGAGCTGTTCGCCGATGCGGTCGCCCGAGGTGAGTTGCGCACGGATACCCGATTGGGGGAGCTGCTCCTGCTGGACGACGGATTCCTCGCCGCGCCCCCCGGGAGAGAAGTGACCGACCGCGCCCTTTGCGAGAGAGACGATCGGTTACGCATGTGATGCCGAGTGCCGGTGGGCTGACCCTGGAATCAGGGACCAGCCCACCGTGCGATCAGCGGACCGCTCGAGCGGCGGCGACCATATTGCGCAGGGACGCCTCCACCTCGGCCGGGCCGCGGGTCTTCAGGCCGCAGTCCGGGTTGACCCAGAGGCGTTCGGCGGGAACGGCTTTCAGGGCCTCTTGGAGCGAGGTGGTGATCTCCGTGACCTCGGGGACGCGGGGGGAGTGGATGTCGTATACGCCGGGGCCTACGCCGAGGGAGAAGCCCGCGGTATTGAGGTCGTCCAGGACCTCCATGTGTGAGCGGGCCGCCTCGATGGAGGTGACATCGGCGTCCAGTGCGGCGATGGCACCGATCACCTCACCGAATTCCGAGTAGCACAGGTGGGTGTGGATCTGGGTTGCATCGGAGACGCCGGCGGTGGCGAGGCGGAAGGCACCGACGGCCCAATCCAGGTATGCCGCTTTGGTTTCCGCACGCAGCGGGAGCAGTTCGCGCAGGGCGGGTTCGTCGACCTGGATGATGCGGATGCCTGCCGCCTGCAGATCCACCGTCTCGTCGCGGATGGCCAGCGCGACCTGACGGGCGGTGTCCTCGATCGGCTGGTCATCGCGCACGAACGACCACGCCAGGATCGTGACCGGGCCGGTGAGCATGCCCTTGACCGGCTTGTCGGTGAGCGACTGGGCGTAGCCGATCCAGTCGATCGTCATCGGATTCGGCCGTGCCACATCACCGAACAGGATCGGCGGGCGTACGCAGCGGGTGCCGTACGACTGCACCCAGCCATTGGCGGTGGCCTCGAAGCCGGTCAGCTGCTCGGCGAAGTACTGCACCATGTCATTGCGTTCGGGCTCACCGTGCACCAGCACATCCAGGCCCAGCTTCTCTTGCAGTGCAATGACTTCCGCGATCTCGGTGCGCATGCGTTCGTTGTACTGCTCGACTGTGATATCACCCTTGACCAGCGCTGCCCGGTCTTTACGAATGGCCGGGGTCTGCGGGTAGGAGCCGATGGTCGTCGCCGGCAGCAGCGGCAAGCGCAACCGTTCCTGTTGCAGCACACGGCGTTCCGCGGCGGGCGCACGATGGGTGGCCGCATCGCCGAGTGCGCTCAGCCGGGCCCGTACGGTGTCATTTCGCAGTCGCGGGTCGGTGGCCCGCGCCGCGAGTGCCGCACGCGCGGAAGCCAATTCGCCGGCCACCGCATCGGTCCCCGCATGCAGCGCGGTGGCCAGTAACCGCACCTCGGCGACCTTCTCCGCCCCGAACGCCAGCCACGACCGCAGCGCCGGATCGATCCCGGTCTCCACCTCGAGCGAATACGGTACGTGCAGTAGCGAACTGGAGGTCGAGACCGCCAGCGCGCCGGTGCTGCCGAGCAGCGTGCCCAGGGTCGCCAGCGCGTGATCCGTATCGGTGCGCCACACATTGCGCCCGTCGACCACGCCCGCCACCAGTAGTTTGTCCGCCAGGGCCGGGATCGCCGCCACATCCGCCACCGCGGACCCGGTCGGAAGGTGTGTGGTGCCTGCGGTGAAGTCCAAGGCGATGCCCTCGACTGCGGTGCCCGCCAGCGCCGCCAGTGCTGCGCCCGGACGGCCGAAGTAGGTGGCCACCAGGATCGCGGGCCGCGCGGTGGCGGCCGACAGATCCTCATAAACCCTTGCCGCGATCTCGATTTCGGCGTCGCTCAGATCGGTGACCAGCACCGGCTCATCGAGCTGTACCCAGGTCGCACCGGCTGCGGCGAGCTGGGCGAGCAGGTCGAGGTAGAGCGGCAGGAGGGCGTCGATGCGCCGCAGCGGATTGCCCTCGGCGTCCTTGGCCAGCTTCAGGAAGGTCAGCGGGCCGATGACCACGGGCCGTGCCGGTACTCCCAGCGTGAGGGCTTCACGCAGTTCGCCGAGCAGCTTGCTCGCGTCCAGCGTGAAAGTGGTGTGCGCGCCGAACTCTGGCACCAGGTAGTGGTAGTTGGTGTCGAACCACTTGGTCATTTCCAGGGGTTCCACGCTGTCGGTGCCGCGCGCCGCCGCGAAATACCGGTCCAGTGGATCGGCGATTCCGGCGACCCGCTCGGGCAGCGCGCCGAACATGACGGCCGTATCCAGCATCTGGTCGTAATAGGAGAAGGTGCCGACCGGGATGGAATCCAGTCCGGCCGCGACGAGCTCGGTGAGCTGGGTGCGGCGTAGTTCGGTGGCGACGGCATGCAGCTCGTCGGCTCCGATGCGTCCCGCCCAGTAGGACTCGATCGCGCGCTTCAATTCCCGGCGCGGCCCGATCCGTGGGAGGCCGAGAACCGTTGCGGTGAAAGGGGAGGTGTTGGTCACGGGTGTGCTCCAGTGTTCCAAGTCCACTGGTCGCCGCCACGGGTGACGCGAACCCGGGCACCCCAAGGCCGTTGACACGGCGCGGGGAAGCTCTGGCCCGTCCACCCAATCCACGAGGCGTCGACCGCCGGATACGGCGTATCCGGCGCATTCGGCAGGTCTTCGGACTCGCGGGCACCGGCCGATTCGGCCGACCTAATGGCCGTCGCTTCCCAGGCTCGTGCCCAGTGCTTGTGACGGCGGTCGTTCCTGCATACCGCTGCGGGACAGCGCCGGATTCTCACCAGCTTCCCTCTCACCCGACCACCTGGATGGTCCGGCTTCGACACCCGGCGCCGACGGGAGGGGCTCCTCCACCATCGATGCCGTGTGAACCGATTGCACTGTGGAGCATATCGGCTGCGGGTCGGGGTGGGTCCTCCCCGCTCGGGCTTAACAAGTCGGCGAATGCTCGCGGCCGGGACGCGCCGACCTCACGGAAGGCTATGTGTCCAGGTGATGAACACAAATTCGCAACCGAACGGTATGTGACTGTGAAGATTGCTGCGAAGGTGACTTCGATGCCCGTTCGATACACTCGGCCAGGTACCTTGGTCGAATGTTCTCCAAAGTCCTGGTCGCCAACCGCGGCGAGATCGCCATTCGCGCGTTCCGCGCGGCGTACGAACTCGGCATCGGCACCGTCGCGGTGTTCCCGTACGAGGACCGCAATTCGGTCCACCGGTTGAAGGCCGACGAGGCATACCAGATCGGCGACCCGGGACACCCGGTCCGGGCGTACCTGTCCATAGCCGAAATCATCAAGGCCGCCAAGACTTCCGGGGCCGATGCCGTCTACCCCGGTTACGGTTTTCTTTCCGAGAACCCGGATCTGGCGGCGGCCTGCGCGGCGGAGGGCATCACCTTCGTCGGTCCGTCCGCACAGGTACTGGAGTTGACCGGTAACAAGGCGCGCGCCATCGCCGCGGCCAAGGCGGCCGGACTGCCGGTACTGGCGTCGAGCGAACCGTCCGCGGATGTGAACGAGTTGATTGCCGCCGCCGAGACCATGGAGTTCCCGGTCTTCGTCAAGGCCGTCGCCGGTGGTGGCGGGCGCGGTATGCGCCGGGTCGCCGACAAGGCGCAGCTGCGCGAGGCGATCGAAGCCGCTGCCCGCGAAGCGGAGTCGGCATTCGGCGACGCCACGGTGTTCCTGGAGCAGGCGGTGATCAACCCCCGCCATATCGAGGTACAGATCCTGGCCGATCAGCACGGCAATGTGATCCACCTGTTCGAGCGGGACTGTTCGCTGCAGCGGCGGCATCAGAAGGTCATCGAGATGGCCCCCGCCCCGAACCTGGATCCCGAACTGCGGGAACGTATTTGCGCCGACGCGGTCGCCTTCGCCAAGGAGATCGGCTACTCGTGCGCGGGCACGGTGGAGTTCCTCCTCGACGAGCGCGGCAAGCACGTGTTCATCGAGATGAATCCACGAATCCAGGTGGAGCACACGGTGACCGAGGAGATCACCGATGTGGATCTGGTGCAGTCGCAGATGCGGATCGCCGCCGGTGAATCCCTCGAAGACCTTGGCCTGAGCCAGGATTCGATTGTGATCCGGGGTGCGGCGCTGCAATGCCGTATCACCACCGAGGACCCGGCCAACGGCTTCCGCCCCGACACCGGCCGCATCACCGGCTACCGCTCACCCGGCGGCGCGGGCGTCCGCCTCGACGGCGGCACCAATGTCGGCGCGGAGGTCGGCGCCTACTTCGACTCCATGCTGGTGAAGCTCACCTGCCGCGGCCGCGACTTCCAGACCGCCATGGCGCGCGCCCGTCGTGCTGTCGCCGAATTCCGTATTCGTGGCGTCACGACCAATATCCCGTTCCTGCTGGCGGTCCTGGACGATCCGGACTTCCGTGCCGGACGTGTCACCACCTCGTTCATCGATGAGCGCCCGCAGCTGCTCACGCTCAAGAGCTCCGCCGACCGTGGCACCAAGATCCTGCAGTACCTGGCCGATGTGACGGTGAACAAGCCGCACGGCACCCGGCCCACCAAGCTCTACCCGCACGACAAGCTGCCCGCCCTCGATATGACGGTGCCGCCGCCCGCCGGGTCGCGGCAGCGGCTGTTGCAGCTGGGCCCCGAAGGCTTCGCCAAGGCGCTGCGCCAGCAGCAGGGCGTGGCGGTTACCGACACCACTTTCCGTGACGCGCATCAGTCCCTGCTCGCCACCCGCGTGCGCACCAATGGTCTGCTCGATGTCGCCGGGCACGTAGCACGCCTGACGCCGGAACTGCTGTCCATCGAATGCTGGGGCGGCGCAACCTATGACGTGGCGCTGCGCTTCCTCTACGAGGATCCGTGGGAGCGCCTGGCCGCACTGCGCGAAGCCGTACCGAATATCAACCTGCAGATGCTGCTGCGCGGCCGGAACACCGTCGGCTACACCCCGTACCCCGAAAAGGTCACGCGCGCATTCGTTTCCGAGGCCACCGCGACCGGTATCGACATCTTCCGTATCTTCGACGCCCTCAACAATGTCGACCAGATGCGCCCCGCCATCGACGCCGTCTGTGAAACCGGTACCGCCGTAGCGGAAGTCGCCATGAGCTACACCGGCGACCTCTCGGACCCGAACGAGAACCTCTACACCCTCGACTACTACCTCAAGCTCGCCGAACAGATCGCCGAGGCCGGCGCGCACATCATCGGCATCAAGGATATGGCCGGACTGCTGCGCGCACCCGCCGCCGCCACCCTGGTGACCGCGCTGCGCCGCGAATTCGATCTGCCGGTACACGTGCACACCCACGACACCCCCGGTGGGCAGCTGGCGACCTATCTGGCCGCCTGGCAGGCCGGTGCGGACGCCGTCGACGGTGCGTCGGCTCCCATGGCGGGCACCACTTCTCAGCCCGCACTCTCGGCAATCGTTGCGGCGGCGGCGAATTCGCCCTACGACACCGGGTTGAACCTGCAGAATGTCTGCGATCTCGAGCCGTACTGGGAATCGCTGCGAAAGGTGTACGGGCCCTTCGAATCCGGGCTCCCCGGCCCGACCGGACGCGTATACCACCACGAGATTCCCGGCGGTCAGCTGTCGAACCTGCGCCAGCAGGCCATCGCCCTGGGCCTGGGTGATCAGTTCGAAGAGGTCGAGGCGAAATACGCTGCGGCGGACCGGCTCCTGGGCCGGCTGGTCAAGGTCACCCCGTCCTCCAAGGTCGTCGGCGATCTCGCCCTCGCGCTCGTCGGCACCGGCGTGGACGTCGAGGACTTCGCCAACGATCCGGGCCGCTACGACATCCCCGACTCCGTAATCGGTTTCCTCCGCGGCGAACTCGGCACCCCCGCCGGTGGCTGGCCCGAGCCCTTCCGCAGCCGCGCCCTCGCCGGTCGCGGTCCCGCCAAGCCGGAAACCCAGCTCACCGCCGACGACGAGGCGGGCTTGAGCGGCACCTCCGCCGAACGCCGCACCACCCTGAACAACCTGCTCTTCCCCGGCCCCACCTCCGAATTCCTCGCGCACCGTGAGAAGTTCGGCGATACCACCGGGTTGTCCGCCAACCAGTTCTTCTACGGCCTGCGTCACGACGAAGAACACCGCGTACAGCTGGACAAGGGCGTCACCCTGCTCATCGGCCTGGAGGCCATCTCCGAGCCCGACGAGCGCGGTATGCGCACCGTCATGTGCATCCTCAACGGACAGCTCCGGCCCATCACGGTCCGCGATCGCTCCATCGCCAGCGAGGTCCCCACCGCCGAAAAGGCCGACAAGACCAATGGCGGGCACATTGCCGCACCGTTCGCCGGTGTCGTGACTCTCGCAGTCTCCGAAGGCGATTCGGTCTCGGCGGGCGACACCATCGGCACCATCGAAGCCATGAAGATGGAGGCCGCCATCACCGCCCCCCGCGCCGGCCTGGTCCGCCGCGTCGCCATCGGCAAGGTGCAACAGGTCGAAGGCGGAGACCTCCTGGTGGAACTCCGCCTCGCCGAGGTGGCCGCCGAATGAGTTCGCCCCGATGACCCGAATCGTCGCGGGCACCGCGGGCGGACGCCGACTACGCGTCCCGCCCGCGGGCACCCGCCCCACCTCGGACCGAGTCCGCGAGGCATTGTTCAACCTCCTCGCGGCCCGCATGGACTTCGACGGCGTCCGAGTCCTCGACCTGTACGCGGGCTCCGGCGCACTCGGCCTGGAAGCCTTGTCCCGCGGCGCATCCCACGCGTTGCTCGTCGAATCCGACCGCAAGGCAGCCACAATCATCCGAGGCAATATCTCGGACCTCGGCCTCCCCGGTGCGGACCTCCGAATGAACACCGTCGCAGGCACTCTCGGCCGGAATGCCGTGGGCGCCCTCGCCCTGACCCCGTCATCCCCACCCGGCGGCCCCTACGACCTGGTCTTCTCCGACCCGCCCTACGCGGTCGAAATCGACGAGGTGATCGCCGACCTGGCGGCCCTGGCCGCAGGCGGCTGGCTCCACGAGGGCGCACTCATCGTGGTCGAACGCTCCACCCGCTCCCCGGAACTGGCCTGGCCCGAAGGCTATTCGCCCCTGAAATCCCGCACCTACGGCGAAACCCGCCTGGACCTCGCCGAATACGAGCCATAACCCTCCGCCGAGTGTGCAACCACGGCCGTGTTTTGTCCCTTTCCCCGCCACAGCTGCACACTCGGTGAGCACCCTGCCGGTCGGTAGGTGGTGGGATGCGGGGGCTGGGGTAGCGTTCGGACATGGCTGGAGCACTGTGCCCGGGGTCGTTCGATCCCGTGACCAATGGACATGTCGATATTTTCAAGCGGGCCGCTGAGCAGTTCGACGAGGTGATCGTCACGGTGGTGGTGAATCCCAACAAGAAGGGGATGTTCACCGTCGAGGAGCGGATGGAGCTCATTCGCGAGGTGACCGCCGATCTGCCGAATGTGCGGGTGGAGTCCTGGCGCGGGTTGCTGGTGGATTTCGCCAAGGAGCAGGGGGTGAGCGCGATCGTCAAGGGACTGCGCGATGCCACCGACCTCGGGTACGAGATGCAGATGGCGCAGATGAACCGCAAGCTCACCGGGGTGGACACCTACTTCATCGCGACCAACCCGCTGTACGGCTTCGTATCGAGTTCGCTGGTGAAGGAAGTCGCCTCCTACGGTGGCGATATCTCCGACCTGCTGCCCCCGTCGGTACACAAGGCCCTGATCGCACGTATCGCCGAGAATCGCGGCTGAGAGTCGTTGCGCCACAATGTGCGAGTACCTCCCCCGGATCTCGCACTCCGTGGCCTGATTCTGTAGAACGCGCTGAAGCTCGGAGGTGGGTGCCTCGGGTCGAGTGCACCCACATCCGTTCCAGCGCAGTCGGATCCGGGCGGGGCCTATAGCTTCTGCACGGGAATTCGGCGGGGAGCGGGGGACGGGGCGGGTTCTATCCGGCCGTCGGCGCGGCGCGGGCGGGACATGGCGGCGCGTAGGCGCCGGGCCGGGCCGTCGGTGTGCAGGTCGTTCCAGGTCCAGCGGATCACCTGAAAACCCAAGGCGCGCAAGTATGTTTCGCGAACCTGTTCGCGGCGCATGGCGTCGGCGACATTCCCGGTGGCGTGTAGCAGGCGGCCATAGCGGAGCGCTCCGTCGAATTCGCAGAGGGTGGCGAACTCCTCGAAGTAGAAGTCCACTCGGCCCACGAAGCGCCCGTCCGGGGTGAGGACATTCCCTTGGGTGCGGGGGAGCGGCAACCCTTGACGGCGCAACATCAAGCGGCTCAGGGATTCTCCCGCGCTCTGACTGCGACCATCCAGCGCGGCCACCACCCGCTTCGCCTGGGCGATACCGTGACGGCATCTCGCCAGCGAGAGTTCTTCGGCCAGTTCATCTTCGGTGAGCCCGAAGCTGCCCGTCAGCGCATCGCATGCCACCACGGCCGCCTCGAACGGGAGGGACAGCGCCAGGTCGATGACGGTCCGCGCGGGCGGAGTGACCAGCAGTCCGTCGATCTCCACCGCCGAATCCAATGGCGACCCATGCACTTTCGTATACGGCCGGGTCCGCCCGCCACCCCGCCGATTGCGCGTCACGAACACTCGATCCAGCGGGGTGCGCCACAGTGCGGTGCCATATAGCACCGCCGCGGATTGATGGCTGACCACGGTTCCCTCGGCCATCTCCGGCAGCACCGCCTCGATCAACAGCCGATGCCGATCCCGCCAGTTGTGTGCTGCCACCCCCGTCGCCATCGAAACGCCCCAGGGTTTCGAGTCGACCGTCGACCCGCACCCCTCGAGCAGCCGGCGGGTCAATCGCTTTGGCGCGCAATGCTGCCGGGCACTCAGCTCGCCGGTCTCGCGGTCCGGGCTCATTCGCCCTCCCCGCGTGGGCGTCCGCGCCGCCAGCCATGTCTGACGCAGGATGCGTGTACCCGTCCGGCGGGGCGCGGGGGTGTGGGGCGGCGGGTATCTCGTCGTCCGCCGAGGCATCCGCGCGATCTCTGCATGGTGGGAACCCCTCTCAATCGGTCTGTGCTTGCTTGGACGCAGGCACGGCCGAGTGGGTTCCACTACTCCGGAAATGGCGAATCCTCGCACCCCTTGCCGATTTTCGGCGGATGCGAGGATTCGGGTGGGGCCGGGGTCAGAAGACCCAGAGCCGCAGGGTCAGGAAGCGGACGGTGCCGACGGCGGCCGTGATCGCCAGTACCGCAGCGGCTTCGGCGATATCGCCGAGTCCGGGGGCGGTGGTTTCCAGGATCGCCAGTCCGGCCGCGGTGATGGCCAGGCCCGCCAGCGCGAGTCCGCCACCCTCGAGCTGGGCGGTGAACCAGCGCACCCGTCCGGCCGCGTGGAATGTCAGCCGCCGGTGCAGTTCATTGGCGACCGCGGTGCTCACGATCGATCCGGCCAGATTGGCCAGCTGCGGGCCGCCGCCGTAGAAGGCCAGGAACAGCAGCAGGTAGCCGATATTGCTGAGCCCGCCGACGAGGGCGAAGCGAATGAGCTGTGCGAAGGCGTGCTCGCTGCGCAGCCAGGCGCCGAGCTGTCCGGTCCAGCGTGCGCCGGCGGTACGCACGGCCTCGGTTCCGGAGACCATCGCCTCGGTGCCGTATGCGTAGGCGTCGACCAGCGCGGTGCCGGGCATCGTGGCCCGCTGCGGGATGTCCAAGACAGCCATCGTCAAATTCCCTCGAACACGTCGGGACCTGCCCGGCGAAGCGCTCTACCACCTGGTACAAAGTCGACCCGTAGAGGTTCCGCCGTCCCAACACAACATTTTCGTGTTGCTTGAATGTAAACCAACTGGAGGGGTTTCCTCCACTTCTTTTCGTGTGGTGTGAAACAGGTCTCCGACACGCCGGGTTCGAACCTGATTGACAGCGCGCGGAAGGGCAGACTTGTTCCCGCGGAGGTCTCGCCGTGAAGTCCTGGCAGGAGAGTGGGGTAGCAATATGTACCGGGTATTCGAAGCGCTCGACGAACTCGTGGCCATCATCGAAGAGGCGCGAGGTATCCCGCCGACGCGCAACTGCATCGTCCCGCGCGGTGAGGTGCTCGAACTCCTCGACGACGTGCGCGAGGCCCTGCCCGGCGAACTCGACGACGCCCAGGACGTGCTCGACCACCGCGACAAGATCGTCGTCGACGCCCGCAACGCCGCCGAAACCGCCGTGACCGGCGCGAATCAGCAGGCCCACGAAACCGTCACCGGCGCCCGCGATGAAGCGGACCGCATCCTCGCCGATGCCAAGGCACACGCCGACCGCATGGTCGCCGAGGCCCGCGCGCACGCCGAACACCTGGTCGGTTCCGCCGAGGCCGAAGCGGAACGCGTTGTCGCCGATGGCAATAAGGAGTACGAGACGGTCACCGGCCGCGCCCGCTCCGAGGCCGATCGCATGGCCGCCGCCGGACAGGCTTCCTATGACCGCTCGGTCGCCGACGGCAAGGCCGAGCAGGAGCGCCTCGTCTCGGCCACCGAGGTGGTCCGCGCCGCGCACGCCGAATCGGCCCGGCTCATCGACGGCGCCCAGGCCGACTCGGATCGCCTGCGCACCGAATGCGACGAGTATGTCGACGGCAAGCTCGCCGACTTCGAGGAGACCCTGCACAACACCCTGCGCATCGTCGGCCGCGGCCGTAACCCGGGCCGTCCCGCCACGAGCGTCCAGGATTACGCGGCGGAGTTCCGCCGCTAGGTTCGCGGCCCGTCCCGATTCTGGACTGAGTGGAGCGGGGGAGCGAAGCGGAGGAGCGGAGGGAGGGAAGAATCGGGACTCCTGGGCCGCGAACCCGCCGGAGCGAAGCGGAGGCAATTGGGCACAGTTTGGGTTGTTACCTACCGTTTCGGTATTGTTGAGTGGTTGCCCATTCCATACCGAACGTGAGTGAGTTCTTGATGTCCGAATCCGGTTCCAAGCCGCGTCATCGTCGCACGACGATCGACGACGCGGGCTTCAATCTGGATGCACGACGTCTGGGACGCAAGCCGGGCTCCATTCTCCCGATCAAGCGCACCTTCACCACGGATGAGCGCATCGGCGTGGAGATGATCGGCATTCCGGCGGGTGGTGAGGTCGAATTCGACCTGACCCTGCAATCGGTCTCCGAAGGTGTGCTGGTGCTGGGAACAGTGCGTGCGACCCTGGAGGGCGAATGCTCGCGCTGCCTCGAACCGTTCACCGACGATATCGAGCTGCATCTCACCGAGCTGTTCGCCTACCCGGAGAGCGCCACCGAGAAGACCACCGAGGAAGACGAAGTGCATCGCCTGGTCGATGACATGATCGAACTCGAGCCGGCGGTCATCGACGCGGTCGGTTTGGAGCTGCCGCTACAGCCGCTCTGCGAGCCGGACTGTGCGGGATTGTGCCCGGAATGCGGTGTACGGATGGCGATTGCGGGTTCCGGCCATGGTCATGAGATACTTGACCCTCGCTGGGCCGGGCTCGCGAAGTTGACCGTCTCTGATGGCGATGTCAATGAGGATTCAGCCCCCGGAGGCGGTGACTCCAGTACCACTTCGAGTGGTGCTACGGGCACCGTGCCGGACCCATCAACAGATTCATCGATCGCGGCGCACAATCGTGCCGCGAGTCCGAGGACAGAGGAGAAGTAGTCGTGGCCGTTCCGAAGCGCCGGATGTCCCGTTCCAACACCCACTCGCGCCGGAGCCAGTGGAAGGCCGTTGCGCCTACCCTGATCACCTGCCCGAACCGTGCCTGCGGCCAGGCGACCCTGCCGCACATCGCGTGCCCCTCCTGCGGCACGTACAAGGGCCGTCAGATCACCGCCGCGGTCTGATTCTCTGATACAGCCGATCGTGACCTCCAGCAAGGACGCGGCGGAGGCGCCCGCCGTGGGTGACTTCGCCGACCATTCCAGCCTGCTCGAAGCGCTCGGCGTCGACGTACGACCGGACCTGTTGCGCCTCGCGCTCACCCACCGGTCGTACGCCTACGAGAACGGTGGGCTCCCGACCAATGAGCGCCTGGAGTTCCTGGGCGACTCCGTGCTCGGCCTGAGCATTACCGAACGCCTCTATCTGGAGCATCCGGATAAATCCGAGGGCGAGCTCGCCAAGCTGCGCGCAAGTGTGGTCAACATGCATGCGCTGGCCGAGGTTGCTCGCAAGCTCGGTCCGGGCGGACTCGGCACACACCTGCTGCTCGGTAAGGGCGAAGAGCTCACCGGCGGCCGGGACAAGCCGAGCATTCTCGCGGACGGTATGGAGTCGCTGCTCGGCGCCGTGCATCTCGAGCATGGCATCGACACCGCGCGCACCGTTGTCCTGACACTCTTCGCCGAACTGCTCGAGCGTGGCCCCCGCATGGGTGCCGGGCTCGACTGGAAGACCAGCTTGCAGGAGCTGACCGCCGAACGCGGTATCGGCGTACCCAGCTATGAGATCACCTCCACCGGACCCGACCACGATAAAGAGTTCACCGCTACCGCGGTGATCGGTGGGAAGTCGTACGGCCAGGGGGTGGGACGCTCCAAGAAGGAAGCCGAGCAGAAGGCCGCGGGCGCCGCCTATCAGGCGTTGAACGCCGAGAACGGCTCTGCCACCGAGGCATCGGCGCAGTAGTCGCCGATGCCCGAACTTCCCGAAGTCGAAGTCGTACGACGCGGTCTCGCCGAACATGTGGTGGGCCGTGTCGTCGATTCGGTGACCGTCAAGCATCCGCGTTCGGTGCGACGGCATCTACCCGGCGGCGATGATCTGGCCGCCCGGCTCGCCGGTTTGCGGGTCGAGTCCGCGCAGCGGCGCGGCAAATTCCTCTGGCTCACCTTCGATGAGCCCGATCTTTCGCTCGTCGTGCATCTGGGCATGAGTGGGCAGATGCTGGTGCAGGCTGCCGACGTGCCCCTGGAGAAGCACGCGCATATCATCGCGAATCTCGATACCGGGGCGCAGTTGCGTTTCGTGGATCAGCGCACCTTCGGTGGCTGGCAGTTGGCGGATCTCGTCGAGGTCGACGGGACGCTGGTGCCCGAACCGGTCGCGCATATCGCGCGCGACCCCCTGGATCCGCTGGTCGACGACGAGCTGACCGTGGCTGCCATGCGGGCCAAGAATTCCGAGATCAAACGCGTGCTGCTCGATCAGACCGTGGTGTCCGGGGTCGGCAATATCTATGCCGATGAGGCGCTGTGGCGGGCCAAGCTACACGGGGAGCGGGTGGCCGCCAAGCTGACCCGGCCCGTATTGCGCGGATTGCTCGGTGAGGTGCGCACGGTGATGAGTGAGGCGCTGCAAGCCGGTGGCACCTCGTTCGACGCCCTCTATGTGAATGTGAACGGTCAGTCCGGCTATTTCGAGCGTTCGCTCAATGCCTACGGCCGCGAGAGCGAAGCCTGCCGCCGCTGTGGTGCGCCGATGATCCGCGAGAAGTTCATGAACCGCTCGTCCTTCTCCTGCCCGCGCTGTCAGCCCCGCCCGCGTAGCTGACAATTCCTGCCGAGGTCGCCCGCTGTTCGGTCTCCACCCCCTGCGGATATCCTGGAGGCGCTACCTTTTTCAGAGCGGCTCGTGTGGTGCCGGCTGGAGGGACCAATGCGCAAACTGACCTATTACGTGGCAGCGACCATCGACGGATTCATCGCGTCGGAGGATGGTTCGGTCGACTTCTTCCCGGTCGGGGGTGATCACGGTCCCGCGATCATCGCGCAGTATCCGGAGACGCTACCGACCAAGGTGCGTGAGGCGCTCGCGCTGGACAAACCCAGCAGCACCTTCGACACCGTGATCATGGGCCGCAAGACCCACGACTTCGGGGTGCGCACCGGTACCTCGAGCCCGTACTCGCATCTGCGTCAGTTCGTGGTGTCGGCCAAACTGCCCGAGTCGCCGGATCCGGATGTGGAGCTCATCTCCGGCGATCCGCTCGCCCGGGTGCGCGAACTCAAGCGTGAGAAGGGCCTCGGCATCTGGCTGTGCGGCGGCGGTGAACTCGCGCAGACCCTGCTCTCGGAGATCGATCAGATCTTCCTCAAGCTGTACCCGATCGTGCTCGGCCAGGGCCGCCCGCTCTTCGGTGCGGGGGCCCGGCTGCCCGAGGCCACCCGCTTCCGGGTCTTGACCAGCCGCATCTTCGAGGACGGCGTGGCCTTCCTGAAGTACAGCCGGGTGCGCTGAAAGCGCTTGCCGCGCTAAAGGATCGCGACCGCGACGACCAGGCCGAGGGCGAAGTGCGCGGCGGCGACGACGAGAGCCTCGGTGGAGAATTCGGGGCTCTTCAGGACCGCGCCGATATCGATACCGAGGACCATTTCGATGACGCGGACCGAGATGACCTGGGCGACGATGCCGGCCAGGCCGTAGATGAGGGCGGCGATCAGGCCCTCGGAGAGCTTGCCCGCCTGGGCGTAGATGGCCAGCACGACGATGAAGGCCATGCTGAGCATGCCCGCGGCGCTGACGATTACGGCATTGGGCAGGCCCTGGGCGACCATGCGGCGCAGGTTGCCGGGGGTGGTCAGGTCGACGGCGTAGAAGCCGATCAGCATGAGCGCCAGGCCGATCAGCGCGTAGAGGAGGATCGCGCCGACGCCGCGGCCGAGCGAGCTCCAGTACCCCGACTCGAGCGCGAGAGTGGTCATCATCTGGTGGGTCCTCCGGGACGGGTGGGTGGTTGCGGGTCAGGACTGCGGAATGCGGTGTGGCACAAAGGTGGAGCTGTCATCTGTGATCAATCCGACGGTCTCGCGAATACCCAGGCCGGCCGAGGTGTCGCCGACGATCCAGGCCCCGAGGACCGGGCGCATACCGTCGAACTCCGGTAGCGGGTCCAGCATTTGGTAGACGAAGCCCTCTTCGCCGTAGACACCGCCGGTGGCGGTCTCCATACCGGGGCCGACAATGGTCATATTCGCGCCCTCGCGGCCCAGTTTGGGTTTGCGAATGTACTCGGTGAGCTCGTGCGGGTCATCGAGGTAGGCGGGCAACAGGTTCGGGTGGCCGGGGTACATCTCCCACAGCACCGCCAGTAGCGCCTTGTTGGAAAGCATTGTCTTCCACAGGGGTTCGAGCCACATGGTGCCCGGCAGGGATTGTGTGACGCGCTTGCCGAAGTCGTCGTCGAGGACCCATTCCCACGGGTACAGCTTGAAGACGGAGTCGATGGGGGCCTCGGCGAGATCGACGAAACGCTCCAGCTCGGTATCGAATCCGATCTCCTCGATGGGCAGGGCGACGGTGTCGAAGCCCGCTTCGGCGGCGGTCTCCTGCATGTACGCGGTGGTGACATTGTCCTCACCGGAGCCGTCCGCGCCGGACCAGGTGAAGTGCAGTTCGGCGGTGGGCAGGATGTCGCGCACCTCGCCCCAGCGCTCGACCAGCTTCTCGTGCAACGAGTTCCACTGATCGTCATCGGGATGGGTGTCGGTCAGCCAGTGCCACTGCACGATTGCCGCCTCCAGCAGGGAGGTGGGCGTATCGGCGTTGTACTCCAGCAGTTTTGCCGGTCCGCGTCCGTCGTAGCGCAGATCGAAGCGGCCGTAGATATGCGGGTCGGAGCGCTTCCAGGAGTTGGCGATATGCTCCCAACTCCATTGCGGCAGACCGAAATCGGCGAAACGCTCGGTCAGGATGATGTTCTCCACGGCATGCAGGCACATGCTGTGCAGCACCTCGACCTGGGCCTCCAGGGCCAGGATCTCGGCCATATCGAACTCGTAGTGCACCGATTCGTCCCAGTACGGGCGCGGCTGGCCGTTGGTATCGCGCCCCGGCGATCCGTACACCAGCCCCTGACTCTCGATGATCTGCTGCCAACCCGGGCGCGGAGTGCTCCGCACTCGTCGCATCAAGAACCTCCACCGATTTTGGAACCGAGCCCGCCGCGCTGAATAGTGCTGCCGCTCTTGGTCTTCACGTCCGCGCCCTTGGGCAGCACGGTGGTGCCGCCGGTCGGTGCGTGGCCGATCGTATTGCCGCTGCCACCGTAGTAGTAGCGGTATTGGCTGCCATTGAGAATGAAGATGCCGCCGAGCCCGGTACCGCCCGAGCGTTTGGCATCGTCGCAGTAGTTGTCCGGGACCACGATCTCCTGGTTGTCCTTGGTCGCGGTAATGGTCTGCCCATTGCCGACCGCGACCACCTGGCCCTGCTTGGCCACCACGGTGCAGTAGGCGGTCACCTCGGGCGTGGTCAGTGCGTCATAGGCCAGATAGCCGCCGCCGACCAGCGCCGCGACGCCGACCACGGCCGCGCTGCCGATGAGCAGCTTCTTCCTTTTCGCCTTCTTGGCATCCTCGGCCTCGGCGGCGGCCCGCTCGGCCTCTTCGGCTCGCTTGCGGGCTTTCTCGCGCGCCCGCGCTTCGGCGACGGTCGGCGGGCGTGGCGCGGTCACCCCGGCCTCCTGCCGCTGCACGCTCCCACGTCGTGGTTCCGGAGCGGGCATCGGCACCGACGGTGGGTAGACCGGCGGCACCGGCAACTCGAAGGTCGGCGGAGTCGCGAATTCACGCGTTGCCGGATCTACCGGGGCGGCAGGTTCAGCCGCCGGTGCACCGGAAGGCGTTGTGCGCTCGGAGGATTCGTCCGGCACGCCATTCGCCGCCGTCCCGGGTGCGGGGGCAGGTGTCGAACCCGGCCGGGGTTCGGGGGCGTGGGCCGAGTCGTCCGCGCTGCCGCCGCGTTTTTGGATGGTGCGCCCGCCGCTGCCCCAGGCGCGCCCGGTGGCAGGGTTCACCTCGGGGTCCGCGGTGGTGGGCGCGGGTCCGGAATCGGTTGTGTTCGTGCCGGATTCGTCGCCGGTCGGTTGGGCGGGAGTCGCCGCGGAGCTGTCGGGATCGGGTTGCCGGTTCGGATCGTCCGGGGTGCCGCCGAGACGTTCAATTGCCAACGATCGACTCCTGGGGCTCTTCGATGTGCGCGGGCATCAGCGCTCCTCGAATCCGATTATGCCTCCCTGGGCGATTCCCCAGTCGGCAACGACGAGGTCCACGCGACCAGGCGTGTCGCCGGAACGTAGCAGGGTCAGCAGCGTTTCGCACTGTGGACGCGAACCTTCGGCGATCACGTGTACGCGGCCGTCGCGATGATTGCGGGCGTACCCGGTCAGGCCCAGTTCGAGGGCGCGGGCCCGGGTCCACCAGCGAAAGCCGACGCCTTGGACCTGGCCGTGCACCCAGGCGCTGAGCCGGGCAGGGGTCTGCGTCATTCGTCCACGCGGAAGGTCAGATTGACCTTGGTGCCCGCTTTGAGGGTCCGGCCCACGGTGCAGACCCGGTCGATGGAGCGCTGCGCGGCGACCAGCAGGCGCTCGCGGGTGGCCTCGTCGAGTTCGCTGAGATCGAGCTCGAAGGTTTCGTTGAGCTCCGGATAGGTCTCGTTCTCGCGGTCGGCGTCACCGGAGACGCGCACGGTCGCGTCGAACCCGTCGCCGAGCTTGCGCGCGAGGGTGAAATCGGAGCTCAAACCGGTGCACCCGGCGAGCGCGATCTTGAGCAGCTCGCCCGGGGTGAACGCGCCCGGGACGCCCGCGGAGGCGATGAGCACCTCGCCACCACGATTATTGCGGCCGGTGTAGGCCCGGATGCCGGTGCGCTCGGCCCACAGCTCGACCGGTGCGTCGGACGGTGTGGTGGTGGCATGCTGCGGTGCGGCGGTCTGTTCGGACATAGCAAGATCCTCGCATTCGTGCTCGGGGCGCGCCGCAAGGCCCATCCGGGCGAACCGGCCGATGACGGCGGCTGCCGGTGCTGAGTCGCGGCGCGGCGCGCCCGTGTTCTCTACCGTTCGGTTCGAAACAGTCTCGCGGTCAGTGGAATTCCGCGCGGGAGGTCAGGCCACCGGGGTGAGGTCCGCGACCAGTTCGGGGGTGAGGGACTTCAGGTTCTCGGCGACGTGTGCGGCCAGGGCCAGTGCGTCGGGCGCGAGTGGGTAGCGCGGGTGCGGGACCGCGATGACGGTCATGCCCGCCGCGGCGGCGGAGCGCAGCCCGTTACTGGAGTCCTCGATGGCGACGCACCGCGCGGGGGCGATGCCCAGTCCGGCCGCGGCGGCGAGATAGCCGTCCGGTGCGGGCTTGCCGCGTTCGACCTCCTCGGTCGAGACGGTGGTGCGGAACAGTTCGGTGACGCCCAGGTGATCGAGGACCACATCGATGAGTCGGCGCGGGGAGGAGCTCGCGAGGCCGAGGGTGAAGTGATCGGCGAAGCGGCGCACGGTCTCCACCGCGTCGGGCATGAGTGGCAGGTGATCGGTGTACCGCGCGGCCATTCGGGAGATGACATCCTCGGCGACCTCATCGGGGGTGCGGCGGCCGTCGAGGAGATCCGCGCTGGTGTACGCGGCCCATTCGGCGGTGCTCATCCCCATGAACCGGTCCTGGGTGTCGGGCAGCCAGCGGCCGTGCAGCTCGGCGATGTACTCGCGGCGCACCTGCTCCCAGATGGGTTCGGTGTCGATGAGTACGCCGTCCATATCGAAGACGATTGCGGCAAAAGGCATGGGCATATCGTCCGTGGTCACCCCTGGACCCCGCGCGCCGGGGGTGACCACGGACTCCGAGCCCCGGTGGCTGCCGGACCGCGGCTCACCGGGGTGCTACTGGGTTTCGGGCGCGGCCTCGGCTGAGTGGTTACTCGACTTCGGCCGATGTGCCGGAGGCGGTTTCGAGCCTGGCCGACATGATGGCGACTCCCGGCCCGGAGGCCTTGCCAGCCCGGCGGCGCGGCCGGTGACCAGGAGCAGTAGCGCCAGGGCCGGGCCGCGGATCTCGCTGCCGCGGCCGAAGGTCCAGCCGATGTCGCCGGCGATCAGGCGCACGCCGTCCAAGCGGTGTCGATTCCAGACGGGCCAGCCGACCTCGACCGCCCGGTCGGCTCCGGCGGCGGTTGCCTTCGGGGTGACGCACAGCGTTCGGCCCAGCGGTATGGCGATGTCCTGGCCGTGCACGATGGTGTCGAAGTGGATATGCGCAGGGCCGGTTGGCCGCACAGATCGGCCCCGATGGCACCCGGCTCACCGAATTGGCCGAGCGGGCGCAGGTCACCAAGCAGACCGCCGGATTCCTGGTCGATCAGCTCGAGCGCGCCGGATATGTGGAGCGCGTACCGGATCCGAGCGACGGCCGTGCCCGCCTGGTGTGGCTGTCCGAGCGCGGCCGGACGATGGCCGAGACCGGCAATCGGGTCTCCGCGCGCATCGAGGCCGAATGGGCCGCGCATCTGGGGGAGCGGCGCATGGCGCAACTGCGGGATGCGCTCACCCGATTGCGCGAGATCACCGATCCCTACGCCTGAGGAGTTCGTCGCGGTAGCGGCCCGGTATTCGCTGACGTCGTGTCCACTGAATGGGATTCCGGTCGCGAACGCTGCCGCGGAAGCCGGTGCGCGGTTAGCGTCCGACTCGAAAGACACACACTCGCAAGTGAATACCGAGGTGGGCCGTGGGCACGGTCATGGATATCTACGATCCGGAACTCTATGTGGACGGTCCGATCCACGAGATATTCGCCGAACTGCGCGGGACGCAACCCGTGTACTGGCAGGACATGCCCGGTGAGCCCGGCTACTGGACGATTCTCAAGCATGCGGATGTGGCGCATGTGGCGCGCAATCCGCTGCTCTTCTCCGCCGAGCGCGAGGGCGTGATTCTGGAGAATCAGCCGCCCGAACGGCTGGAGCAGACCCGGAACATGCTGCTCATGATGGATCCGCCCCGGCACACCGAATACCGCAAACCTCTCGCGGAGCATTTCAAGGCGCGGGTGATCGGTGACATGGAGGACCGGGTCCGGGAGTTGACCCGGCAACTGCTCGAAAACGTCGACGGTGACGTGGAATTCGTGCGCGAGGTGGCCGGGGTGCTACCCAGTCAGGTGGTCGGCGGGCTCTTCGGGATTCCCGCCGCGGACTGGCCGGATATCCGGCAGTGGGCGGAACAGTCCACCAGCCAACAGGATCCGGACCTCGTAGGCGATTTCGATGTGACCGCCGAACTCACCAAGATGGCGATCTACGCCATCCAGTTCTCCATGGCGCGGCGTGCGCAGGAGCCGAAGGCCGATCTCACCTCGCTCATTCTCGCGGGTGAATTCGGCGGAAAAACCATGTCCGACATAGAGTTCGGCAGTTTCTTCACCCAGTTGGTGACCGCGGGCAATGACACCACCAAAACCATGCTGTCGGCGGGATTGCAGCTGCTGCTGCAACATCCGGAGCAGCTCGCGGCATTGCGCGCGGACCCGGCGCTGATTCCCGGTGCGGTGGAGGAGATTCTGCGTTTCGCCAACCCGCTGCACTACTTCCGGCGCACCGCCACCGCGGATACCGAGATCCGCGGCGTGCGAATCAAAGAGGGCGACAAGGTCGCCATGTGGTACACCTCCGCCAATCGCGACGAGGATGTCTTCGCCGATCCGCAGCGCTTCGATATTCGCCGAAACCCCAACCCGCACCTGTCCTTCGGTCTGGCCCAGCACTTCTGCCTGGGCGTCCATCTGGCACGTCTGGAGGGCCGCGTCTTCTTCGAGGAGCTCCTCACTCGGTTCCCGAAGATCGAGCAGACCGGAGAGGCCCGCCGCATCCGCTCGAACCTCAATAACGGCCTCAAGTCGCTGCCTTTACGACTTACCCGCTGAATCCCGCTGGTACAGAGCGGAAGTCGGACTCACACCTGGAAGCGGTACCCCATGCCCGCCTCGGTGAGCAGGTGTTTGGGCTGGGACGGGTCGTCCTCGAGTTTGCGCCGCAGCTGCGCGAGATACACACGCAGGTAATGGGTTTCGGTGGCGTAGGACGGTCCCCACACCTCGCGCAGGATCTCGCGACGCCCGACGAGTTTGCCCTTGTTGCGGACGAGCATTTCGAGCATGCCCCACTCGGTGGGGGTGAGGTGTACGTCGCGCCCGTGCCGGGTGACCTTCTTTGCGGCGAGATCGACTGTGAAGGAGGAGGTTTCGACCACCGGCTCGGAGGTGTCGGTGGTGGCGGCGGAGCGGCGCACCGCCGCGCGCAGTCGCGCGAGCAGCTCATCCATGCCGAAGGGTTTGGTGACGTAGTCGTCCGCGCCCGCATCGAGGGCCTCGACCTTGTCGGAGGAGTCGGTGCGGGCGGAGAGCACGATTACCGGGGTGGTGGACCAACCACGCAGGCCGGCAAGCACTTCGATGCCGTCCATATCGGGCAGGCCGAGGTCCAGGACCACCACATCGGGGTGTTTCTCGGCGGCCGCGCGCAGGGCCGCGGCCCCGGTGGATGCGGTGGTCACCTCGTAGCCGCGCACCGACAGATTGATGCGAAGGGCCCGCAGGATCTGCGGTTCGTCATCAACCACCAGGACTTTCGTCGGCGCGGGCGCCGCGTTCGTCACTCGTTCTCCTGTTCATCGCAGGCCAGTAGATCGATCACCATTGTCAAGCCGCCGCCGGGGGTGGGCTCGGCGTGCACCGTGCCGCCCATGGCGTCGACGAAGCCGCGCACCACCGAGAGGCCGAGGCCCACGCCGGTGGAGTTGTCGCGATCGCCGAGGCGCTGGAAGGGTTCGAACAGCTGATCTTCCAGACCGGTGGGTACTCCAGGGCCGGTGTCGACCACCGTAATGGCCACCCGCTTCCCGGTGTGCTCGGCCGTCACCCGCACCGGCGAGTCGCCGGGGGAGTAGCGCACGGCATTGTCGATGAGATTGGCCAGCACCCGCTCCAGCAGTCCACTGTCCGCACGCACGCAGACCGTGCCCACCTCCACTTTCACCCGGGCCATGGCGGTGCGGCGCAGACCGCGGGTACCCATACCCATGAGCGCGTGATGCACCACTTCATCGAGGTAGGTGCGCCGCATCTGCGGTTTGATCACGCCCACCGCGAGGCGTGAGGAGTCCAGCAGATTGCCGACCAGCGCGGTCAGCTGATCCACCGATTCCTCGATGGTTTCCAGCAATTCGGCGGTGTCCTCGGGGGAGAACTCCACATCGTCACTGCGCAGACTGGAGACCGCGGCCTTGGCGGCGGCCAGTGGCGTGCGCAGGTCATGGCTGACCGCGGACAGCAGTGCGCGGCGCAGTTTGTCGGCTTCGAGCACGGCCTGTGCGGCCCCGGCCTCCTCCTGCAATTGCTTCTGATGTACCAGTCCCGCCGCCTGATTCGCGACCGCGCCCAGGACCAGGCGGTCGCCGGCGCTGAGCCCGCGGCCGCGCAGTAGCAGCCAGTGCATATCGTCGCCCGCTTCGAGGGCGGTCCCGGCGTCGGCGACCGTGCTCGGCGGATTCTCACCCACCGCCGCCACCATCTCGTCGTCGGTGATCAGACTGACCGCGTCCTGGCTGAAGGTTTCGCGCGCCCGCTCCAGCAGATCCGGCAGATCCGCGCCATGCAGCACCGCGCCCGCGAACAGCGTCAAAAGTTCGGCCTGCCGAGATGCCTTGCGCGCCTCGCGAGTTCGCTTGGCCGCCACATCCACCAGCGCCGCCACCGCCACCGCGACCAGCAGCAGCACCACAATGGTGAGGAAGTTGTCCAGTTCGGCAATGGTGAGGCTGTATCTCGGCGCGGTGAAGAACCAGTTCAGCAGCACGCCCGAGAGCAGTGCCGAGAGCGCCGCTGGTGCGACACCGCCGAGCAGTGCGACCGCGATCACGCCGATGAAGAACAGTGCGCTCTCCCCGCCCAGGTCCAGCCAGCGGTCCAGCCACAGCGCGGTGACCAAGCAGATGAGGGTCGGCACAATCAGTGCGGCGGACCAACTTCCGAGCATGCGTTCGCGCGGTGCGAGCGAGGACCAGCGGAAGCCGCGATTGGATTCCTCATGGGTGACCATGTGCACGTCGATCTTGCCGGACTGCTGCACCACATTCGCGCCGATGCCCTCGTCGAGCATGCGCGCCCAGCGTGAGCGCCGCGAGGTGCCGAGCACCAGCTGGGTCGCGTTCACCTGGCGCGCGAAATCCAGTAGCGCCGTGGGGACATCGTCGCCGGTGACGGTGTGCAGGCTGGCGCCCAGCCCGGTGGCCAGATCGCGCAGCCGGGTCAGGCGCTGGGTGGATACCCCGGCCAGCCCGTCACCGCGAACCACGTGCACCACAATGAGTTCCGCGCTGGATTTGGCGGCGATGCGGCTGGCGCGGCGCAGGATCGTCTCGGATTCGCCGCCGCCGGTGACCGCCACCACCAGGCGTTCGCGCGCCTCCCAGGTGTCGGTGATCTTGTGGTCCGCACGGTATTTCGCCAAGGCCGAGTCCACCTGATCGGCCAGCCACAGCAGCGCGAGTTCGCGCAGCGCGGTCAGATTGCCGGGCCGGAAGTAATTACGCAGTGCGGCATCGACTTTGGTGGCCGCGTACACGTTGCCGTGGGAAAGCCTGCGCCGCAAGGCTTCCGGGGTGATGTCGACCAGTTCGACCTGATCGGCGGAGCGAACCACCCAGTCCGGCACGGTTTCCCGTTGCACCACACCGGTGATCTGCTCGACCACATCGTTGAGGCTCTCCAGGTGCTGCACATTGACCGTGGAGACCACATCGATGCCGGCGTCGAGGAGATCCTGTACGTCCTGCCAACGCTTTTCGTGCTTTCCGCCCGGCACATTGGTATGCGCGAGCTCGTCGACCAGCACCACGGCGGGCGCGCGGCGCAGCACCGCCTCCACATCCAGTTCGGGCAGCGTGGTGCCGCGATACTCGATCATGCGGGGTGGAATCCGTTCGATGCCCGCCAGCATCTCGGCCGTCTTGGATCGCCCATGGGTCTCGACCACGGCCGCCACCACATCGCGGCCTCGTTCGAGCCGCCGATGTGCCTCCGACAGCATCGAGAAGGTCTTGCCCACGCCGGGGGCAGCGCCTAGGTAGATCCGTAGCTGGCCGCGTTTCACTCGTCCATCATTGCGCGCGGTACGGAAAACCCCGGACGGCCCGCGCGAACGCGCACGCGATTCGGCTGAGCACCGGCCGCGACGCGCAGCAACAGTGCGGCAGCCAGGAATCCGAATACCACCATCATGGGAATGATGTCCGGCACGATCTCTCCTCGATCATCGGCGGATATGTCCGGCCGACGCGGCCGGACTCCCCTGTTCTACCGTCGATTTCGCCGAAGAGGCTGGTACTGACGCTTTCTTTACGCCCGCGCGTCGTGATCCCGGCAACATCGGCCGATCCGGCGGGTGGGGGCTCCGGTGGAGGGCTCGCCCCGCTGAGATCAGCCACCGGGAGTGCGAGGCGAGACCTCCACCCCTCGAAGCGGTCTGGTCACCCACACGATTTCCAGAACCGCCGCCAACTGTAGGGGGCGGGTTATGACGTGGCGCGGCTCCGGATGTGACTTATCGTGCCAAAGCTATTTCGTGGCGAATTCTTTATCCCAGCTCGCCGGGGCGGGGCCGAAAGTGCGGTGGCCGTTGCCGACTACCGATTTGGCGAGCGCTCGGTTGCCGAGGGCCCCGATGATCGCGCCGATACCGGCGGGGAGGGTTTTGCCGAACATGAGGACGCCGCGTTTGACGACGAACTGGACGATGAAGCGCTTGGCCATGGCGTTGTCGATATTGCGCACGACGGGGAGATGGTCGCCGACGGTGGTGGCCCAGTCGCGGGCGGATTGGCTCGCGCCCTTGCCGAGTAGTTGTTCGCCGCTCTCGCCCAGCACCACTCCGGCAACCAGGGTGCGGCGCTGTTTGGCGGGCAGGTCGCTCATACCGTGCACCGCGCCGACCGAGGCCGCGTAGAGCGCCGAGGTCTCCAGGAAGAACACGGATTCGACACCGCTGACGGCCAATCCGATGAGGGTGCCCACGCCTGGCACGGCGGCCGAGAGTCCGGCCAGGGTGCCGCTGATGGTGACGATCGCCAGATAGCGCAATTCCAGGCACTGTTCGATGCCCTCCGGGGAGCGATCCGGATGTTTGCGGTGCAGTCGCTCGACATACTTCGCCGCGAGCGGAGCCTGTACCCCGGTGCCACCGCGAAGTACCAATTCCACGGACTTCTGTACCGCGCGTTCGAACATGGGGCCTCCCTTTGGTCCGGCCTGATCGAGGTTACGTATACCCCCCGCCACGCCGGTGGTTCGACACACCGAGCCGAGCCTGTAAGCGGAGCGTCAAGGCGGCGGTGCGCAACGCTAAGAAGGCGTAAAGGCCCTCGATCCAGGACCGATCGAACGCTTGACTCGCTCCGTTGCACCTGAGGTGCGGCATCAGTAGAGAGAGGTTTCAACACATGTCCGTCGTGGTGTTCACCGTGCTGACCGTGGCGATTTTCGCCCTGCTCGGCCTGATCCAGCGCGGGGTGGAGCGGCTGTGACTCAGAACATTATCGGTCTGGTTCTGGCCATTGGCGTCGCTGTCTATCTCGTTGCGGCGCTGCTGTACCCGGAGAGGTTCTAAGTGAGCACGACTACAGCGGGGATCGTCTTCGCGGCGACCCTGATACTCGCGCTGGCCCTGGTGCATGTGCCGCTCGGCGATTACATGTACCGGGTTTACAGCAGCGAGAAGCACTCCCGCGCCGAGCGCGGCCTGTACAAGGCCATCGGCGTACAGCCCGGTGTCGAACAGACTTGGGGCGTCTACGCGCGCAGCGCACTGGCCTTCTCGGCCGTGAGCATTCTGTTCCTGTTCTTCTTCCAGCTGATTCAGGGCAAACTGCCGTTGCACCTGAATGATCCGGGCACCGAGATGACTCCGCAGCTCGCCTGGAACACCGCAGTCAGCTTCGTGACGAATACGAACTGGCAGAACTACTCCGGTGAATCGACCCAGGGACACCTGGTGCAGATGGCCGGACTCGGTGTGCAGAACTTCGTCTCCGCGGCGGTCGGTATGGCGGTGGCGGTGGCGCTGGTGCGTGGTTTCGCGCGTCGGCATACGAACGATCTGGGCAACTTCTGGGTGGATCTGGTGAGGGGAACCATCCGAATTCTGCTGCCCTTCGCGTTCATCTTCGCCATCGTGCTCGTTGCCGGCGGCGCGATCCAGAACTTCCACCTGCACGATCAGGTGGCGCAGACTCTCGGTGGCGCGCAGCAGACCATTACCGGTGGTCCGGTCGCCAGCCAGGAAGTCATCAAGGAACTCGGCACCAACGGTGGTGGCTTCTACAACGCCAACTCCGCGCACCCGTTCGAGAACCCGAACGCCTGGACCAACTGGCTGGAGATCTTCCTGCTGCTGGTGATCAGCTTCTCGCTGCCCCGCACCTTCGGCCGCATGGTCGGCTCGAAGAAGCAGGGCTACGCGATCGCGGCGGTCATGTCCATCATCGCGATGGCCAGCATGGCGCTGACCAACCTCTTCCAGCTGCAGCACCACGGCACGGTTCCGACCGCGCTCGGCGCTTCGCTGGAAGGCGTCGAAACCCGTTTCGGCGCTTCGAATTCGGCGACCTTCGCCACGGCGACCACGCTGACCTCGACCGGTGCGGTGGACTCGTTCCACGATTCCTACACCAGCCTCGGTGGCATGATGACCGTGTTCAATATGCAGCTCGGTGAGGTCGCGCCCGGTGGTACCGGATCCGGTCTCTACGGCATGCTGATCCTGGCGGTCATCACGGTGTTCGTCGCGGGCCTGATGGTCGGCCGTACCCCGGAGTACCTGGGCAAGAAGATCACGCCGCGCGAAATCAAGCTCGCCGCTTCGTATTTCCTGGTCACCCCGCTCATCGTGCTCATCGGTACCGCTGTCGCCATGGCGATGCCGGGGCAGCGAGCCAGTATGGCGAACGGTGGACCACACGGATTGTCGGAAGTGTTGTACGCCTTCACATCCGCTGCCAATAACAACGGTTCCGCTTTCGCGGGCCTGAGTGGCAACACCATGTGGTACAACACCGCGCTCGGTCTGGCCATGGCCTTCGGCCGCTTCCTGCCGATGATTTTCGCTCTCGCACTGGCCGGTTCGCTGGCTCAGCAGGGCACGACGCCGGAATCGATCGGCACACTCCCGACCCACAGGCCGCAGTTCGTCGGCATGGTCGTCGGCGTGACCATCATCCTGGTGGCCCTGACCTTCCTGCCCGCGCTGGCGCTCGGGCCGCTCGCCGAAGGAATCCACTGAAATGTCTGCTCCCACCATTGAACCCGCGGTGACGCAGGACGCGTCATCGCCCAAGGGCCGGGTCACCAGCGGACTGTTCGATCCGCAGATGCTGCTGAAGTCGTTGCCGGACGCCTTCAAGAAGCTGGACCCGCGCACCCTGTGGCACAACCCGGTCATGCTGATCGTCGAGATCGGCGCGATCTGGTCCACCATCCTGGCCATTACCGATCCGTCCTTCTTCGGCTGGACGATCGTCGTATGGCTGTGGGCGACAGTACTTTTCGCCAACCTGGCGGAGGCCGTCGCCGAAGGTCGTGGTAAGGCGCAGGCCGATACCCTGCGAAAGGCCAAGACCGACACGATCGCTCGCCGCCTTGTCGAGTGGTCGCCCGGTGCACGGATGGTCGAGGAGAAGGTCGCGGCGACCGAACTGCAGCGCGGCGACTTCGTCGTCGTCGAGGCGGGCCAGGTCATCCCGGGTGACGGCGATGTCGTCGAAGGCATTGCCTCGGTGGACGAATCGGCCATCACCGGTGAATCCGCGCCCGTCATCCGTGAGTCCGGCGGCGACCGTTCCGCGGTCACCGGTGGCACCACGGTGCTGTCCGACCGGGTGGTCGTCAAGATCACCCAGGAGCCGGGCGGTAGCTTCATCGACAAGATGATCGCGCTCGTCGAGGGCGCGTCGCGGCAGAAGACGCCGAACGAGATCGCGCTGAATATCCTGCTCGCCGCGCTCACGATCATCTTCGTGTTCGCGGTGGCGACCCTGCAGCCGCTGGCCATCTTCTCCAAGGCGAACCTGCCCGGCGTGCCGGACAGCTTGGCGCTCAACGGTAATGGCATTACCGGCATCGTCATGGTGTCGCTGCTGGTCTGCTTGATTCCGACCACCATCGGCGCGCTGCTGTCGGCCATCGGCATCGCCGGTATGGACCGCCTGGTGCAGCGCAATGTGCTCGCCATGTCGGGCCGCGCGGTCGAGGCCGCCGGTGACGTCAACACCCTGTTGCTGGACAAGACCGGCACCATCACCCTCGGTAATCGTCAGGCTTCGGACTTCGTGCCGATGCCGGGTGTGTCCGCGGACGAAATGGCCGATGCCGCACAGCTTTCCAGCCTCGCCGACGAGACCCCCGAGGGTCGCTCCATCGTGGTGTACGCCAAGACCGCGTACAACAAGCGCGAGCGCACCCCCGGCGAGCTCACCGGCGCGACCTGGGTGGAATTCACCGCCCAGACCCGTATGTCGGGTGTGGACCTGTCCGACGGGCACCTGCTGCGCAAGGGTGCGGCCAGTGCCGTCACCGAATGGGTGCGCAGCCAGGGCGGTCAGGTTCCCGACGAGGTCGGCGCGGCCGTCGACGGCATCTCGGCCTCCGGCGGTACCCCGCTGGTCGTCGCGGAGGTCAAGGACGGCCAGGCCAAGCTGCTCGGCGTCATCCATCTCAAGGATGTGGTGAAGCAGGGCATGCGCGAGCGCTTCGACGAGATGCGCAAGATGGGCATCCGCACCGTCATGATCACCGGCGATAATCCCTTGACCGCCAAGGCGATTGCCGATGAGGCGGGCGTCGACGACTTCCTCGCGGAGGCGACTCCCGAGGACAAGCTGGCGCTGATCAAGCAGGAGCAGGCCGGTGGCCGCCTGGTCGCCATGACCGGTGACGGCACCAATGACGCGCCCGCGCTCGCACAGGCGGACGTCGGCGTGGCGATGAACACCGGTACCTCGGCCGCGAAAGAGGCCGGGAACATGGTCGACCTCGACTCGGACCCGACCAAGCTCATCGAGATCGTCGAAATCGGCAAGCAGCTGCTCATCACTCGCGGTGCGCTGACCACGTTCTCCATCGCCAACGACATCGCCAAGTACTTCGCGATCATTCCCGCGTTGTTCGTGGCGCTGTACCCCGGCCTGGACATGCTCAATGTCATGCGACTGGCGAGCCCGCAGTCGGCGATCCTGTCCGCGGTCATCTTCAACGCGATCATCATCGTGGTGCTGATTCCGCTGGCGCTGCGCGGCGTGGCCTACAAGCCCGCGGCAGCCTCGAAGCTGTTGAGCCGCAACCTGGCCGTCTACGGCGTGGGTGGCATCATCGCCCCCTTCATCGGCATCAAGCTGATCGACCTCGTCGTCCAATTCCTCCCCGGGATGTCCTGAAATGCGCATGTCAACTTGGATCCGGCAGCATGTGGCGGCCCTGCGCGCGCTACTGGTGCTGACCGCGATCACCGGAATCATCTATCCGCTGGCGGTTTTCGCTGTCGCGCAGCTACCTGGCCTGAAGGACAAGGCTGAGGGCTCGCTCATCGAACAGAACGGTGTCACGGTGGGCTCCAGCCTCATCGGGCAGTCGTTCGCCGATGACAAGGGCAATGTTCTGGTGCAGTACTTCCAGAGCCGTCCGTCTGCGGCGGGCACCGCCGGGTACGACCCGACCGCCACGGCCGCGAGCAACCTCGGCCCGGAGAACATCGTGGACAGCGCGCCGGACAAGACCGGCCTGCTGACCACCGTGTGCACCCGCAGCAAGACCATCGGTGAGCTCGAGGGCGTGGATGGCAGCCGTCCGTTCTGCACCCCCGGCGGGGTGGGTGCGGTGCTGTCGGTCATCGGCCTGCGCGAAACCAACGGCACGATCGAGCATCCGGAGAAGGTGGTGAGCGTCAACGAGTTCTGCTCGGTGACCAAGACCCCGTTCCTGGACGCGTACAAGGGCGTCAAGGTCGAATGCGCGACTGACGGCGAGGACTACTCGGCCGGGCTCATCGTCCCCATCCGTGGTGACGCCCCCGCCAAGTCGGCCGTGCCGCCGGATGCGGTGACCGCCAGCGGTTCCGGCCTGGACCCGCACATCTCCCCGGCGTACGCGGATATCCAGATCGCGCGAATCGCCAAGGCCCGCAACGTCTCCGCGGACCAGGTACGCGCACTGGTGGACGAGCACACGGACGGCCGCACCCTCGGATTCCTGGGTGAGCCCCGCGTGAACGTCGTCGAGCTCAACCTCGACCTGGACGGCAAGTACCCGTTCCGAGCCTGAGAAACGGCCGGCTCCGGCCGGTACGGCAGGGCCACAGTCGCTTCGTTCACGAGAGTGACTGTGGCCCTGTGTATTTCAGGGGTCGGGTGTACAGCTGGCCGGGGTGGCCAGTTCGGCGCACGGGATATCGCCGTACGACCGCAGCACATCCTTGCCCTGTAGGTCGGTGAGATAGCGCAGGAAGGCCGCCGCGAGTGAGTCGGCGGGGACTTCGCCGGAGCTGTAGGCGTATTCGACATTCCAGAACGGATAGGTCTGGTCCAGTACCTGCTCGCGAGTGGGGGAGTGGCCCCCGATGGTCACCGTCGCGACGTCGGAAGCCTTTGTGGCGTCGGTGTTCTCGGTGTAGCCGATGGCCCCGGGAAGCTCCGCGACGGTCTTGAGCATGTCCTTGGTGACCGGGACCTCGCAGGATGACAGGCCGGGCGGATCGGTGGCGATAATGGCGCGGCAGCTGGTGGTGGGCGGCGCAGGGGGCTGCGCATCACCCAGCAGCCGGGCCCGGAAGGTCTCCCGGGTACCCGAGCCCAGCGCCCGCTGTACCACGCGCACAGGCAGATTCGGGCCGCCGACCAGCTGCCAATTGTTGACCCGGCCGGCGAAGATATCGCGGATCTGCGGCACGGTGAGATCGTGTACGCCGACTCCCGGATGCACGATCATGCTGAACATCGATACGGCCAGGGTGCGCGGGCGCAGATTCGGGTAGCCGGGGCCCGCGTGGCCGTCGCTGATCGCGAGCAGGGCCGGATTGTCCTTGCCGTCCTCGTCGACCCGGCTCAGGCCGCGCTCACTACCGTCGAACTCGAATGCGAAATCCGCTCCGTCGCACAGCTTGTGGTAAGCGGTCGCGGCATCGCGCATGACCGGCTCGAAGGCCGAGGAGCCGACCAGGGTGAGCTTTCCGCTGGTGCACTGAGCATTGATCGGGGTGTCCTCCGGGCGCAGGCCGACCACATATTGGATGGCCACGACCGCCACCAGGAAACCGACCAGGGCCAGTAGTCGCGGCGAACGCCCTGAGTTGCTGCGGGTTTCGGCGACACTGCCGCCCTTGATCTTGGCGCGCACTGTCGGGGCCGGATATTCGCCCGCACCGGCGCTGCGCTGCAGAATGGCCAGAATCTTGTAGTGGTCACCGCGATTCATCGGAACCTTGGGCAGATCGATAATGCCCATACGGTGCGCGGTGTCCTCGCGTGCGCCGATTCCGGTGCCCGGGCGCAGGCAGTCGCCGAGCGTGTCGTCGCTGAGTTCGGTTACCGCCATACCGATTACGCGGCGATTCTGAAACTGGATGTGCACGCCGACCGGGTTCGCCTCGGGGACAGCGTAATCGCCGTCATCGATATCGGTCGCGCCATTGTTCTCGATGCGCACCAGCACCACCGACAGATCCTTGAGCTCCGGCGGGTTCCCGGTCCCGTCGGGCCGCAATTGCGGTAGGACACCGGGGAATACGGATTCGATCTCACCGGTCACGGGTGTATCCATCTGCACCCGATAACCCAGCCGCTTACGCCCCACCAGCACGAATTCCCACACGAATGCCGAAACCGGCACCAGGATACCGATGAGCGCGAGCACGATCTCGATAGGAAAGCCGTTCACAGAACCCCCGAATTCTTCTGTCCGCCCGCATGATCGAGCCGCCGGATGGCACCGTACCGGCAGGGGGTTACGGGAACGCGAACCGCTCCGTCACCACCAGCCGAGAATCGGTTGTAGCCGGCGTGCGAGTTCCGGTGCGAGAGAACGAGAATAGCTCGCGGTGAGGTGATGCTCGTCGTGGTAGACGAGAATATTGCCCTCCACCACGGCACAGACATCCGGTTCGCAGACGGCGTTGTTCAGGTCCAGCACATGCACATTGGGGAAATCATCCGAGGCGGCGAGCGCCGGATCGACCGGGGACAGCGCGTCCGATCGCTTCATACCGCATTCGAGGCGATTACCGCCCGAGGCCAGGCAGTCGATGGCGCGATAGCGAATACCGTTGCGGCGCAACCACGGTGTATCGCGGATGGCCAGCACCTGTAGGCCGCGATCGGACAACGCCTGCCATACGTCGAGGTAATCCTGCGGGGTCTCGTCGCCGCCATTGTCGGCGGGGCGGGTGCCGGTGGTGAACACGAAGTCGGGGCGCTCCGCACCGAGCCGCTCGATCACATCGTGTGACCAGTCCTTACAGTCCGGATTGTTCTGCCCCTTGTACATCGGCTCCTCCGCCACGGTGAGCGGGCAGCCCATCTTCAGGTAGACCGAGACCTTGAAACGGTACTTCTCGGCCACCGCCTGCAATGCCGGAATCCAGTGCTCGGCATGGGAATTGCCGACCACCGCAATGGTGCGGTGCGCGTTCGGGTCGCCGTAGGCGCAGGTGACCACCGAGCGGGTGTCGAAGTCCGCGATACAGCTGTCACGAGTCGGATACGCGATATCCGCCGGAGCCTCTTCGATGGTCGGGCGCATGGGTGCGCGCGGCACCAGCGCACGATCGGTGAGCGCCGCCGCGCCGGGATACTTCGCCGGATCGAGCTCACCCACCGCATGTGCCTTCGCACCATTGCTCCACTGCCAGGCCAAGGTTGAGCCCAGCAGCAGGACACCGACGGTGGAGACCGCGACACCGGTGAGCATGCGTGCCCGCGCCGGAAGCGCAGGCGTGGCCCGCAACCGCAGCGGCTCCTCCACGAAACGATGTGTGCCGTAGGCGAGTACGAACGAGGCCACGATAATGAGTAGCCCGCCCAGCGCACCGGCCGCGCGCTCGTGCCGCTCACCCAGGTAGAAGATCAGCATCGGCCAATGCCACAGGTACAGCGCGTACGCGAAACCGCCCAGTCCGACCATGGGGGCACCGGCCAGCAGGCGATTGACCGAAGGCTGTCCGGCGGTTGCCAATCCGGCACCGGCCAGAATCAGCGCCGCGGTCGCGGTCACCGGAATCAGCGCGGCCGGGCCCGGGAACACCGCCGAACCATTCACCAGCCAGCCGCAGGCCACAATGGCCGCGATACCGGCCCAGGCGAAGACCGTGCGAATCAGCTTGGGCAGGTTGAGCATCGGCGCGACAATGGCCAGCAGCGCACCGGTAAGGGGCTCCCAGGCGCGGGCGAAGGTGTCGTAGTAGTTCCAGCCCTGCTGGGTCGAAACACCCACGGCGGCATAGCGGAATGAGACCACCGCGAGCACCGCGAACAGCACGGCGAGGGCGATCCGCAATCCGCCCTGCGGTCCGGCCGCACGCAACACCCGGCGTGTGACGGGAGAGTGTGTGACACCGCGGATCGAATCCGAGTGCAGCACACGGCGAACCGGTGCGACACGCAGTGCCATGGGACGGCCGCGCCGGTACAGCCATGCCGTCGTCGCGATGAGCATGAGCAGTCCCAGATAGCACTGGCCCTGCACCGACATCGACCACAAATGCTGCAGCGGGCTCACCGACGGGTCCGCGGCCAGATAATCCGACCAGGACAGTGCGAGATACCAGTTCTGGTAATAGAAGAGCGAGGCCAGGGTCTGCGCCGCGATATCGGACCACCGCGTATGCGGTAGCAGCACCACCGCCGCGATCACGACCGCGGCCAGCACCACCACCATGGCCGGTAGCAGGCGGCGCAGTGTGCGCCGGATGGTCGCGGCCACGCCCACCGGTCCGCCGTCGGACCGGCGCACCAGCATTCCGGTGAAGAAGAAGCCCGAGAGCACCAGGAAGACATCGACGCCACCGGAGACCCGGCCGAACCAGACATGGAAGATCACCACCAGGGCGATGGCGATACCGCGCAGACCGTCCAGGTCGTGGCGGTACGCGCCCGGGGCGCGGCCCGCGGCACCGGAACCGGGGCTGGGCACCGGTGCGGCCTTGGGGTCGCTGTCCGGCGCTGTCGGCGAGGGCTGATCGGTGCTGGGTAAGGACATGGCGGCGACCATTCTCGTATCCGTAGCCATAAATTTGCCAATCGCCGCTCGAATCTTCACCGGAATGTGGCCTATGTCCCGTTCAAACCGACTGTCCGAGGGCTCAGGCCAGCACGAAATACCGCAGCCACAGATACGGCGCGGCCACCGCCACGGTCACCGCCGTCACGACCGCGCCCTTGCGGGTGAACTCCCAGAACGAAATGGGGTGATCCGAGCGGCGCGCGATACCCAGCATCACTACATTCGCGCTCGCGCCGACCGCGGTGAGGTTGCCACCGAAATCCGCGCCGATCGCCAGCGCCCACCACAGCGCCTGCGACTGCGTCTCGTTATGGATCGACCCGGCCAACTCCGCCACCAGCGGGCTCATGGTGGCCACATACGGGATATTGTCGATCACTCCCGACAGCAACGCCGACACCGCCAGAATGAGCATCGTTGCCACCAGCGCGTTTCCACCGGTGAGATCGGTCGCCCAGCTCGCGATCCGTTCTATTACACCGGTTTTCACCAGCGCGCCGATCATGACGAACAGGCCCGCGAAGAACAGCAGCGTCTCCCACTCCACCGCGGACATGTAATCCCGTTGCGGCAGATCGGAAATCAGCACCAGCAGGCCCGCACCCAGCAGCGCCACCAGCGACGGTTCGATATGGAAGATCGAATGCCCGAAGAAGCCCGCGAACATCGCCGCCAGCACCACGGCGCATTTGATCAGCAGCTTCGGATCGCGAATCGCCTCCCGCTCGTTCAGCAGCATGATTTCGGCCGCGCGCTCCGGGTCGACGGTGAACGCGCCCTTGAACAGCCGCGGCAGCAGCAGCGTGAACACCGCCAGCGCGATCAGCACGATCGGGGTCAGATTGAACACGAAGTCGTTGAACGACAAGCCCGCCCGGCTGCCGATGATGATATTCGGCGGATCACCGATCAGGGTGCTCGCGCCACCGATATTGGAGGCCAGCACCTCCGCGATCAGGAACGGCGCCGGCGGCACGTCCAGGCGCTCACACACCAGCAGCGTGACCGGGGCGACGAGCAGCACCGTGGTCACATTGTCGAGGAAACCCGACGCCGTCGCGGTGATCAGGGTCAGCAGGATCATCACCCGCAGCGCGGATCCCTTGGCGCGCTTGGCCGCCCACACCGCGGTGAACTCGAAGACGCCGGTCTGGCGCAGCACCCCGACGATGATCATCATGCCGAGCAGCAGGAAGATGACATTCCAGTCGACGCCGGTCTCGCGCGAGAAGAAGACGTCATCGGAGGTCATCAACCCGATGGCGACCACCACGCCCGCACCGGCGAGCGCGGCGGTGGTCTTGTGAATGCGTTCGGAGGCGATCAGCGTGTACGCGACGACGAAGATCGCGATGGCGACGGCGGTCACGGGGACCGCCGGCTCAGTTGTTCAACGCGACTTCCAGCAGCCGCGACGCGGTGATGACCCCGAGTAGCTTCTTGCCGTCCAGCACGGCGATGAGTGGCGACTTGTACTTGGCCATGAGCGCCGCCACCTCGACGGTATTGTCGTCGGCCTGCGCCGCCGGGATCTTGGTCAGCCGCTCCGGAATCACATCGCGAACCTTCTTGCCGCGCAGGCGATTCGCCACTTGATTGCACATGGATTCGTTCAGCACCCCGGCCAGTGACGGATCGTACTGCACATACGGCGGCACGATGAACAACACCACCTGTGAGGCGGGCAGCACCGAATGCGGTGCGCCATTGGCGTCGGTGACGAGAATCCCGGGGAGTCGATGATCGGCAAGCAACCTCGCCGCATCCATCGCATCGGAGTCCAAATCGATCACCGGATATTCCTCGGCCATCTGAGCGGCATGCATAACTGCAGGATACGACGCTACGGCCAGATATCACGCGAAGAGAATACGTCAAGATCGAATACCGCAGCGCCATCGAAACTCCCAGCTCGAACCCGGCCCGAGGTCTCGGACCGAATGCCGACCAGGCTTCCCGGCGCTCCACATATATGAATTGCGTAAAAGGATACCCGTTCGCGCCCGTCGATCTCGATGGAACTCCCCGTCCCCCCGCCCCCGTCATCCCGGCATGCTTTTGGCCGGGATCCAGACGGGCAGTGCATCGGCCATTGTGTGGATCCCGGCCAAAAACGCGCCGGGATGACGGGCTAGGCCGGGACGACGGGTTAGTCCGCTTCGTACAGTCGCAGGGGGACGCCCAGTCGATTCCAGAGGTTGATCTGGGCGGTGATGGCCACCAGGCCGGCGCGCTGGCCCTCGTCGAAGTTCTTCTCGACCTCGGCCCAGGTTGCGTCGGAGACGCCGTGTTCGCCGAGTTCGGTTGCGGCCTCGGCGTATTCGAGGGCGGCGCGTTCGGTGGGGGTGAACTGGTCGGATTCGCGCCAGGCGGTCAGGTGGTAGATGCGCTTTTCGGTCTCGCCCTCTTTGCGGGCCTCGGTGGTGTGCATCTCGATGCAGAACAGGCAGCGATTCATTTGCGAGACGCGAATCTTCACAAGTTCGCGGACCGTGGCATCGAGCGGGCCGCGCCGAATCGCGACCTCGGCCGCCACCCACGCCTGGTAGACCTCCGGCGCGACCGCTGCCAGGTTCATTCGTGACATGTGCTCGTCCTTTCGTGACGTGCCGATCGGTTCGGTACATCCCTTGGACGAGACAGGGTCCGTGGACGTGACGGGCCGCCGATGTGCGGCCCGTCACACCTCATCAGGGCCGGGTCAGCGACGCATAGCGGGCGGTGTGATGGGCGGTGGTGCCGTACTCGTACTGCACGGCGGTGAGGCGTTTGAAGAAGTGGCCGATGGCCAGCTCCTCGGTCATACCCATCGCGCCGTGCAACTGCACCGCCTCCTGACCGATGAGCCGGGCGGCGCGGCCGATGGTGGCCTTGGCGGTGGAGGCGGCCTTGGCGCGCTCGGCCGGATCGCCGGTGAGCTTCAGCGTCACCAGATATGTTGCGGCAATGGCCTGTTCGAGCTCCAGGTGCATATTCACCATGCGATGCTGTAGCGCCTGGAAGCTCGCGATGGGGACGCCGAACTGATGCCGCTGCTTGGTGTATTCGACGGTATCGGCGACCACCTTGCGCATGGCTCCGACCGCCTCGGCGGAGATCGCGGCAATGGCCTCGTCGACGGTGGCGGCCACCGCCTGCGACGCCTGCGTCAGTAGCAGGGAATCCGCTGGGAGACGCAGGTTTTCGAGGGTCAGATCCGCGGCGGGCCGCTCATCGATGGTGCGGTAGGACTCGGCGGTGAGTCCGGCGGGCGGGTTCGCCGCATCGAAATCGACTGCGAAGAGCGCGATTTCGCCGTCGACGGTGGCGGTCACGAGCAGCTGCGTGGCGATCGGGGCCGAGGTGACCACGGTCTTCACGCCGGTGAGCAGCCAATCCTCGCCCTCGCGCACGGCGGTGGTGGCGACATTGCCGTAGTTGTAACCGGATTGGGGTTCCAGCCCGGCGAATCCGATGATGACCGAACCCTCGGTGATCCCGGCCAGGAGATCCTCGGCCCGCTTACCCGTGGCGCGCCGCAACAGCCCACCGCCGACGACCACAGTATCCACATACGGTTCGACCACCAGCGCCCCGCCCAGCGCCTCCGCGATGATCATGGTCTCGACGGCCCCGCCGCCGATCCCGCCGACCGATTCGGGCAGCGCCGCACCCAGAATGCCGACCTCCTCGGCCAGCCCGCGCCACACCTGCGGCTGCCGGCCCGCACCGAGACGCACTGCGGCCCGGCTGCTTTCGAGGTCGTAGCGGGCCGCCAGATATTCGGTGACGGTATCGCGGAGCAGCTCTTGTTCAGCGGTGAAGGAGAAGTCCATGGTTACAGTCCCAGGGTTGCTTTGGCGATAATGTTTCGCTGAATCTCATTGCTACCGGCGTAGATCGAACCGGCGCGGTCGTTGAAGTAGCGCAATGGCGCGACCGCCTGCCACTCCTCGCCCGAGACGAAACCGTCTGCGGGCGGGGTGAAGTCGGCGATCGGGCCACCCGGCATGGTGGCGTGCGGCTGATAGGCGCGACCACGCGGACCGGCCGCCTCCAGTGCGAGCTCGGTGAGTTCCTGGCTCAACTCGGTGCCCAGAATCTTGATGGTGGAGGCCGCCGGACCCGGATCCTTACCGCTGGAAACCAGTGCGAGCGTGCGATATTCCAGAATCTCCAGCACATCCGCGCGCATCCGGGCATCGGCCAGCCTGGCCGCGAAGGCCGGATCATCCAGCAGTACACCACCATCGGGTCCCGGCTGGGTCCGCGCGGCCTGCGCCAACTCCTCGGCCATCACCTGTAACGCCGGTGCCGCCGCGCCGCCGCCGCGCTCGAAATTGAGCAGGAATTTGGCGACCGTCCAGCCATCGTCGATGCGCCCCAGCACATTCGCCTTGGGCACCCGCACCTGATCGAAGAAGACCTGATTCTGGATCTGCTCGCCGGAGGTCATGACCAGCGGCCGGATCTCGATTCCGGGCTGGTCCATCTCCATCAGCACGAAGGTGATCCCCTGCTGCTTCTTGGCGTGCCGGGAAGTACGCACCAGCGCGAAGATCCAATTGGCCTCGGTCGCGTGCGTTGTCCAGATCTTGGAGCCGGTGACTACCAGATCCTCGCCGTCCTCGATCGCCGCCATGGACAGCGATGCCAGATCCGAACCCGCCTCGGGTTCGGAGTAGCCCTGGCAGAAGAACACCTCACCGGTGAGGATGCGCGGCAGGAAGAACTCCTTCTGCCCGGCGGTGCCGAACGCCATGATGGCGTGCGAAACCATCCGAATTCCCATGGGGGACAGGTTCGGCGCACCGGCCAGGGTGCATTCGCGGCCGAAGATGTAGTGCTGGGTCAGACTCCAATCGCACCCGCCGTACCGCACCGGCCACGCGGGCGCGGCCCACCCTTTGGCGTGCAAGATATGCTGCCACTCCATGCTGGCCTCGTGGTCGGGATAAACACTGGTGGCCAGCCGTCCCGCGCGCCGTAGTTCGGATGTCAGATTCTCATCGAGGAAGCGCCGCACTTCATCGCGAAACGCCAGCTCAACGGGCGACCAGTCGAGGTCCACGAATTCTCCTTGTGCGAAGGTCCGACCCCAACCATCTCACCGCCTCACCCCCGCTGGCAAATGTGCTGGCACCCGCCCTCACTTTAGAGGCATGACGTCCCACTGTGGAGTTTTCTCCTGGATACCGCTGATTTCTTACGCAAAACGAACGGCGGCCCGGTGTACCGAAGTACGCCGGGCCGCCGTTCGAACTCCTGCTAATTAGGCAGGGGTGATGTTCTCCGCCTGGGGGCCCTTCTGGCCCTGCGCGATGTCGAACGAGACCTTCTGGCCCTCGGTCAGCTCGCGGAAGCCCTGAGCGGCAATGTTCGAGTAGTGGGCGAACACGTCAGGGCCGCCACCGTCCTGCTCGATGAAGCCGAAGCCCTTTTCGGTGTTGAACCACTTCACGGTACCGGTAGCCACGATTGACTCTCCTCTTTGTTTTGGTGCGACCCGCACTTTGCGGATCTGATGTCGCTGTAATGACCCCGTCAGGAATCACTGGAAACACAAATGCGCGCCTGCGTGATGGTCAGCAGGCGCGTACTGAAGTCTGTGAGAACCAAAAGTTGCAACAACAAGACAGTACCTGATCTTAGGTACATCCGACGAATTCCCACCGTGTGGACGTGTCGCAAGTCATCGTCACGCCGAATCAAGACCCAGCCCACTCCCACGACCCCGGCCGCCGCGACCCGGCAACCGGACGCGTAGTCGGCATACTCGGGGCAATCGCCGATGACCGGGTAGCCTGGGCGGCTGTGCATCTGAAGAGTCTGACGCTGAAGGGATTCAAGTCCTTCGCGTCCGCGACGACGCTGCGATTGGAACCCGGCATCACCTGCGTGGTGGGGCCCAATGGTTCGGGCAAGTCGAACGTCGTTGACGCCTTGACCTGGGTGATGGGGGAGCAAGGCGCGAAAGCACTGCGTGGCGGCAAGATGGAGGACGTCATCTTCGCCGGGACCGCGGGCCGTGCGCCGCTGGGCCGCGCCGAGGTCACGCTGACTATCGACAACTCGGACGGCATGCTGCCGATCGACTACTCCGAGGTCTCCATCACCCGCCGGATGTTCCGCGACGGCGCGGGCGAGTACGAGATCAACGGCAACTCCTGCCGCCTCATGGACGTGCAGGAACTGCTCAGCGACTCCGGTATCGGCCGCGAAATGCACGTCATCGTCGGTCAGGGACGGCTCTCGGCCATCCTCGAATCCCGGCCCGAGGACCGCCGCGCCTTCATCGAAGAGGCCGCCGGCGTGCTCAAACACCGCCGCCGCAAGGAGAAGGCGGTCCGCAAACTCGATGCCATGCAGGCGAATCTGGCCCGCCTGACCGACCTCACCACCGAACTTCGCCGCCAGCTCAAACCGCTCGGACGGCAGGCCGAGGTGGCCCGGCGCGCGGCGACCGTGCAGTCCGAATTGCGGGACGCGCGCCTGCGCTTGGCCGCCGACGACCTGGTGACCAGGCGCAATGAGCTGGAGAGCCAGCAGAGTAAAGAGTCGTACGCGCGCGAACAACAGGTCAACGTGCACGCCGAACTGGATGCGGCGAACGCGGCACTGGCCCAGCAGGAATTCGAACTGTCCCGGCTCACCCCGGGCGCGGAGGCGGCGGCACAGACCTGGTTCCAGCTGTCCGCTTTGACCGAACGCGTCAATGCCACTATCCGTATTGCCCGGGATCGGGCGCGCAATCTGACCATCGAGCAACCCACCGGCG
Source organism: Nocardia sp. SYP-A9097 (assembly GCF_009649815.1). Lineage (GTDB taxonomy): Bacteria > Actinomycetota > Actinomycetes > Mycobacteriales > Mycobacteriaceae > Nocardia. The sequence continues at coordinate 115,165 of NZ_WJIC01000015.1, read as the reverse complement.
AGGGCCGTGACCCGGATCAGCTCGAACGCGAAGCCGATCGGGTGGAGGCCGAGGAGGCCGAACTCGTCGCGGCCGTCGAAATGGCCACCGAGACACTCGAATCGGCGCGCGATCTGCTGCACGAGCGCGAACAGGCCGCCAAAGCCGCCGAACAGGCACATCTGGCCGCCGTCCGCGCCATCGCCGATCGGCGCGAGGGGCTGGCCCGGCTCTCCGGACAGGTCGACACGCTGCGCTCGCGGGCGCAATCGGTGGACGGCGAGATCAATCGCATCTCCGCCTCCATTGCCGAGGCCCGGCACCGTGGCTCGGCCGCGGACGCCGAATTCGAGTCCGTACAGGAGGAATTGAGCGAACTCGATTCCGGCGAGTCCGGACTGGACGCCCAGTACGAACACGCCGCCGAGGCATTACAGCTCGCCGATCAACGAGTGACCGAATTGCGGGAGAAGGACCGCGAGGCCGGAAAACGCGTCGCGTCGCTGACCGCGCGCATCGAGGCACTCACCATGGGCCTGGCCCGTCGCGATGGCGCTGCCTGGTTGCTGGAGCATCGCGCCGACGGACTGCTCGGGCCGCTGTCGGGATTGCTTCGGGTACACGGTGGCTTCGAGGCCGCGGTGGCCGCCGCGCTCGGACCGCTCGCCGATGCGGTCGCCGCCGATACCGGACCCTCCGCGCACGCCGCCGTCCGCGCGCTCAAGGTGGCCGACGGCGGGCGCGTCGCACTGGTGTATGCCAATGCGGCACAGGCTGATTCGCGTATCGGTGGGGAACTTCCCGGTGCGGCGCGCTGGCTGTCCGACGTGGTGGACTGCCCCGAGCACATGCGCGGGGCCATTGCCGCGCTCACCACCGGCATTGCCGTGGCCGAGGATCTCGCCGCCGCCGCACAGGTCGTCGCCGTGCGCCCCGAACTGCGCGTGGTCACCCGCGAAGGCGATCTCACCGGTGCGGGCTGGGTGCTCGGCGGCTCCGATCGCGCACCCTCGCAGCTCGAGGTGCAGGCCGATATCGACTCCGCCAAGGGCGAACTCGAATCCTGGCAGCGTCAGGCCGAGGAGCTCGAGGCCGCGCTCTCGGGTGCGCTCGCCGAGCAGACCGACCGCAAGGAAGCCGTCGACCACGCCCTGCTCGCCCTGCACGAATCCGATCAGGCACTGGTCGCCATCTACGACCGGCTCGGCAGGCTCGGACAAACCGCCCGCAATGCCCAGCGTGAATGCGAACGCCTGCTCGCCCAGCGCGCCGAGACCGAGACCGGGCGCGAGGAGACCCTCAGCAAACTCGCCGAACTCGAGGATCGGCTGCGGCACGTGGAGGGTGAAGGCTCCGATCTGGATTCGGACTCCGCCGGCACCGAGACCGCCGGCTATGCCCGTGAGGAAGCCGCCGCCGCGCTCGCCGAGGCCCGCACCATGGAGGTGGAGGCGCGCCTGACCGTGCGCACCGCCGAGGAACGCGCGGAATCGGTACGCGGCAAAGCGGATTCACTGCGCCGGGCCGCCCGCGCCGAACGCGAGAACCGGGCGCGCGCCGAACGCCAGCACGCGGCCCGCCGGCAGGCTGCCGCCGTCGCCGCGGTGGTCGCCGAATCGGCGGAGAAGGTCGCCGCCGAATTAGAGAAGGTCGTCACGGCGGCGGGCCTGCGGCGCGACGAGTTGGTGCGCCGCCGCACCGAATGCGCCGCGCAGGTGGATCAGACCAAGGAGCGCGCCCGCGCCCTCACCACCGCTTTGTCCCAGCTCACCGATGCCGTACACCGCGACGAGGTGGCCCGCGCCCAGGCCGCGCTGCGTATCGAACAGCTCGAGACCACCATTTCCGAACAGTTCGGGGTGGCGCTGGAAGACCTCATCAGCGAATACGGTCCCGACAATCCCATGCCGCCCACGGCCTTGGAGATGATCGAATACGAGCAGGCCAAGGAGCGCGGCGACCAGGTCACCGAACCGCGGCCCATGCCGTACGACCGGCCCACCCAGGAACGGCGCGCCAAGCGGGCGGAGCGGGACCTCACCACCCTCGGCAAGGTGAATCCCCTTGCGCTGGAAGAGTTCGCGGCCCTCGAGGAGCGCTACACCTTCCTCGCCACCCAGCTCGAGGACGTCAAGAAGGCCCGCCAGGACCTCCTGGACGTGGTCGCCGAGGTCGACGCCCGCATCCTGCAGGTCTTCACCGAAGCCTGGGAGGATGTCGAACGCGAATTCGTCGGTGTGTTCGGCAAACTCTTTCCCGGCGGTGAAGGGCGACTGCTGCTCACCGACCCCGGCAATATGCTCACCACCGGTGTCGAGGTCGAGGCGCGGCCACCCGGTAAGAAGGTCAAGCGGTTGTCGCTGCTGTCCGGTGGCGAGAAGTCGCTGACCGCGGTCGCGTTGCTGGTGGCCATCTTCCGTGCCCGGCCCTCCCCGTTCTATGTCATGGACGAGGTCGAGGCCGCGCTGGACGACACCAACCTGCGCCGCCTCATCGGCCTCTTCGAACAATTGCGGGAGAAGAGCCAGCTCATTGTGATCACTCACCAAAAGCCGACCATGGAGATCGCCGATGCGCTCTATGGCGTCAGCATGCGCGGTGACGGTATTACGCAGGTGATTTCGCAGCGCTTGCGCGGGGAGAACCTGGTGGGAGCAAACGCCTAGGCGGTTGCGCGCGGCGTATCCCGGTGAGTGGGAGTGAAATTAACAATAGAACGACTATCTGAAACAGTCATACGTCCAACTCGCGGGGCGAATACCGTCCGGTAACCATGAGACGTTCACTTGCTTTCATTACCGCCGGAATCGCCGTATCCCTCATTGCCCCACTACCTTCGGCGCTCGCCGACAGCGGCTCCTCGTCGCTGTCCGGTGGGACCGGATCCTCCTCACTCTCCGGAGGCACCGGCTCCGGTGGTTCGGGCTCCTCCTCGCTGTCCGGCGGAGGTGGCCTGCCGCCCTACAGCCAATGGATCGCCGATGTCACCACCGTCGTCAACCAGGCACAGACCTACCTCACCACTGCGCTCCCCGGAGCCACCAAGCCCGCCATCGTGCTGGATATCGACAACTCCAGCCTGGAAGCCCAGTACAACCCGGGCATCGTCATCCCCGCCATCCAGCCGGTGCTGCACCTGACGCAGTGGGCCAAACAGCACGGCGCCGCAATCATTTTCGTGACCGGACGGCCCTCGCTGCTGAACGCCTACACCCAGGTGAACCTGACCTCGGTCGGATACACCGTGGACAAGCTGTACGGTAGCCCGCTCACCACCATCTCGGCGGGCAATACCGGTCTGACCGCGTACAAGACCGCCAGCCGCGTCGATATCGAGAGCCAGGGCTACACCATCGTCGCCAATATCGGCAACAACCACTTCGATCTCGACGGCGGGCACGCCCAGGCCACCTTCAAGCTGCCCGACTACGACGGCAAGCTTTCCTGATCGCTAGCCGGCCAGTAGCGGTTTCAGCTGGGCCGCACCGGTTTCGGTGAGCCAAGTCTCGAAAGTCCGTAGCGCCGGCAGGATTTCGCGAAGGGCGGGGAGGTCCGCATGCCACCCCTGTCCTGCACGCGACATTTGGAAGACCTTGAGGACCTCGTCGCCCATCCCGGCGGCGAAGTCCTCCGATAGTTCCTCGTAAGTGACGGTATGCCCGGTGATCTCGCTGATCACCGCTGCCGCTGCCACCATGGTGCGTTCGTCCCCGGCCAACTCGAGAATCCGACCATGAAAATGGTCGGGATCGGTGAAGGCGAGTTCGGCGAAGGCCGCCACATCGTCCACGGCGATCATCTGCACCGGAAGGTCGGCAGGGAAGAGATGGTGGTGCACACCATCTTTGATGCCATCCACCGGGAACCCTTGCGCCAGATAGTTCTCCATGAAACGGACCGGGCGCAGGATGGTCCAGCGCAGACCGCTCGCCCGCACCGCCTCCTCGATACGGCGCTTACCGTATGCGCCCCACTGTGATTCGAGTTCGAACGAGGCGATCCCGGTGAAGACGAGCTGATCGACCCCGGCGTCCCGCGCCGCCGCGACCAGATTCTCCCCGCGCCGGGCTTCCAGGTCCACATCCCACCCGTCCGGCCCGAAGGCCGCGGGCGGAACGATGAGAACCGCACTCACACCGCGCAATGCGACCGCGACCGTGTCCGGCGCATCGAAATCGCCGACCGCCAATTCCGCGCCGGCCGCCGCAAGCTGCTGCGCCGCAGCCGATTCCGGATCCCGCACCAGTGCACGCACCGGCCGCCCCGCGGCCAGTAGCCGGCGCGCTGTCGCACCACCCTGCTTCCCGGTCGCGGCGGTAACCAAGACAAGGTCGTTCCGAGCAGACATGTTCACCCTGTTCCTTCGGTAGTATTCGGGTCGGACGACCCGAATACCGACGCTACGAGCAGGCATCCACAGTTCGCCAGCGCCCGAGAAGGACCGCGTAACGAAATGACCGCCCCGCCGCAGACCCGCCGAACCTCCACCGGCACAGCGCATTCCGACCCCGCAGTGCACCAAGCCCCCGGCAGTGCGCCCGGGCCGGGCGCGAACCCCGCCCGGCGGGACCGCCCGATGGTCGGCGGCCCGGTGGTTGGCGGCCTGGAGGTCGGCGGCCCGGCCGCGCCGAACGCCCGCGCCGACGCACGCCGGAACCGTGCCCTGGTCCTGGCGGCGGCGCAGCGGGCCTTCGTCGAGGAGGGCACCTCGGTATCGCTGGCCGAGATCGCCCGGCGCGCCGGAGTCGGCGCGGGCACCGTGCACCGGCATTTTCCCTCGAAAACCGATCTGCTGGAAGCGGTTCTGCAACAACGCATCGACCGCCTCACCGCCCTGGCCGTCGGCTACCGCGACGCACCCGATGCCGGACTCGCCTTCTTCGCCTTCTGCGCCGAGGTCATCACCTCGACCAGCGGTAACGAGTCCCTCTGCAATGTCTTCGAGAACGACGGCTGGCCACGCGACATGCTGCGCGAAGCGGGCCTGCGCTTCCACCGGGCACTCCAGCACCTGATCACCGCGGCCCAGCGCCAAGGCACCCTCCGCGCCGACCTCACCCTCCCCGACGTCCTCGCCATCTACACCGGATGCGTTGCCATCCAGCGCATTTCCACCACCCCCGGCCTGGCCCGCCCGGCCGGCCTCGTCCTCGACGCCCTCCGCCCCGCCCCGTCCCGCCCCGCCGTAACGAAACCCGAAAAGTCCGCCACCCCGCATAACGAAACCACCCCCGGTAACGAAACCCCCGCCCACCCCTGCCCGGTCTGTGCCACCCCCGTCCACCACACCGGCACCGGCCGCCCCGCCCACTACTGCTCACCCGCGTGCCGGCAGAAGGCCCACCGCCGCCGCCACGCCCTCACAGTCTGAGATTTACCGGTCCCGAACGATGTACGCGCACAATCGTCGACCGCGCGACAGTAGGCTCCCCTTCGTGGTGTGGGTATCGGCGGTGGCGTTCGGTGTCGCGTGGTGGCTGGGTTGGTATCTGCTCGCGCGGGATGCACGCAAGGCGGTGCTGCGCCGGGCGGCCGCCGGGTTGATCGCGTATGCGGTCGCGGTGGTGGCGGATCAGCTGGCCACGGGGGACGCATGGTTCGGCGGCATACGGATCGTGCTGGTGTGCCTGCCCGCGGTGGCGTGGAGTGGAGTGTTCGTGCTGCTACTCACCGAGCGGTGGGCCGGGCATGCGGATCGGTTGTGGCGGTTGGGATTGGTGCCGGTGAGCGCCATGCTCGCCATGCCCGCGGCGGCCGGATTCCTGCCCGCCGGTTACGCGTTCGGGACGGTGGCGCTGCTTGCGCTCATGGCCGGAATGCTGGCTGTACTCGGGCAGCAATGGGATTGGGCCGAGGACGGACGGCGGCCCGTTGCCGGGCTGCTCACCGTCGGCGCACTCATGTTCGGACTCAGCGCGGCCTTGATCCTGCTGGGGCTGACCGTACTGCCGCGCACCGCCATGCTCTCGGCGATCGCGGTGGACCTGGTCCTGCTCGGCGTGGGTATCGCGGTCCTGGACGCCTTCGAGGAAGGCCAGGCGCTGCGCGCGGATATGGTGCGCTCCCTGCTGATTTCGACCGCGGCGGCGGCGGTGTTCGGCGGACAGGCGGCCGTGGCGATCGTGCTGGCGGGGGAGCGAACGGCCTTGGTGGCCCTGCTCTTCGGGGCGATCGCGGCCGCCATCGCCATGCAGGTGCTCAATGGCCCGCTACAGGCGAGTATCGACCGGTTCGCGTTCGCACCGCCGTTGCAGCAGGCGCGCGGTGAACTGCGCACCGCCGCGGAGGAATTGCCACGTAAGCGAATCGGGACCGGACTGGCCGAGCTCGGCGAGGCCGAATTCGCCCGGCTCACGCGCCGCGCCCTGAGTCACTACGCCGACCTCGGCAAACTGGTCTCCAGTCCGCTGATCGACCTGCCCGCCATCGACTCCCGGCTCGAAGGACGCGATACCCCGCCCGGTCCGCTCGACCGTGCCACCGAACTCAAAGCACTGCTGACCGAGAGCATCGCCCACCTGAAACCCCGCACCGGAGCGGATTTCGGCACCAGCGAAGAGTGGCGGCACTACAACTCGGTGTACTTCTACTACGTCGTCGGCATCCGCCCGTACAGCGTCCGCACCAAACGCACCGACCTCGACCCGGTCTCACGGCTCGCCCTGTCCTGGTTCGCGGATCAGGTACCCGAACGCACACTCCACAATTGGCAGAACGCGGCAGCGCGAATCATCGCCGCGCACTTGCGAGCCGGCCTCGACAGCATGGCTTCCTGAACCAATTCACCACCGCTGACCTGCGATCGGCAGTGTTCGGCAGCTCTTGGGATGGTGTCGGCAGTGCACCGGCGGCGACGGTTGAGGTGTCTTCGAAAGCCTCACGGAAGGATCCGATCCCATGACCGCCAGCACCGCCGCCAGCCCCCGCCTGATCGCCGGAATGTCCCCGCTGCCCCTGGCCTATGCGGCTGACGGCATCGTCACCCTCGCCTCCGGCATCCTGATCACCGCCCTGTCCGGAGTCCTGGATACCGCCCTCGGCCTCGCCACCGAACTGCTCCTCGGCGTCGGAGCCTTCTTCATCCTCTACGCCGCAGCCGTCCTGGTGGTCGCCACCCGCCGCGAAATCCCGCGCCGCCCAGCCGCATTCATCGCCGGACTCAACGCGGTCTGGGCCGTCGACAGTGTCATCGCCGTCGAGGCCGGCTGGCTCGAGCCCACCACCCTGGGCATCGCGGGCATTCTGTTCATCGCCGCCTTCACCGCCGCCATGGCCGCCGTGCAGACCTACACGCTCTGCGCCTCGCGCTGATCACCGGCGCCGTATGCCGTCCGGCCACTCGGCCGGGCGGTTTTCCGCTGTGCCCCGCGGCCGACAGGAGACCTACCGCGCCAAATCCGGTTGGGGGCGTAGGCCGTCCAGCATGATTCGCATGATGCGGTCGACGGCGTCGGGGTAGGACTCGTCTTCTCGGGTGTAGACCTGCACGGTCATCAGCAGGCCGATGTCCTCGGGGCCGATATCCGGGCGCAGGTCGCCATCGGCCTGGGCCTGAGCGGTCATGCGGGCCAGCAGGTCCACGACTGTGGCGCGGACTTCGACCAGGCCGGGGTCGGCGTGCATGGCCCGGTGGTAAGCGGGTGCCAGGGCGGAAGACTGTGCGCCGAGCTGCATTTCGGCACATTCGCGGACAAACCGGCATATTCCGCGCCAAGCGGTGTGCTCCTCGCGCCACGCCGTGGCCGCCAGGTCCGCGAGCCGTTGCAGGTGGGCGCGTGCTGTGCCGGTCAGCAGTGCGTCGCGATCGGGGAAGCGGCGGTAGAGGGTGCCGACGCCGACTCCGGCGCGGTCGGCGATCTCCTTCATGGGGACCTCGGTGCCGCGTTCACGGAAGACCGCGAGTGCGGCATTGAGGATCTGGTCGCGGTTGCTGCGCGCATCGGCGCGTAGTTGTTCGGCCGTCGAACTCACCTCCAATAAGTGGACGAAATGCTTCCGCTTACCGTAACATCGAATAAACGGACGAAATTCGTCCACTTAGGTCGATCGGGGTGATTGTCATGAGCGGGAGAGTTCTGATTTCGGGCGCGGGTGTCGGCGGTTCGACCCTGGCCTACTGGCTGAGTGAGCGTGGGTTCGATGTGACGGTGGTGGAGCGTGCCACCGGGCAGCGATCCAGCGGCAACCCCGTCGACGTGCGCGGATTCGCGGCCGAAGTGGTGGAGCAGATGGGTGTGATGCCCGAATTGCGTAAGGTGGCAATCGATGTCGACCGGCTCAGCTTCGTGAACGCGGCGGGGCGGCGGCGGGTCTCGGTCGCCACCAAGGGGCCCGACGGCTCGGCTGAGGTCGAATTGGCGCGGGCCGAGTTGGCGAAGATTCTGCTCGGCGCGGCACATGCCCGGGCCGAAATCCGCTGGGGCGAAAGCATTACCGGCCTGGTGCCCGACGGAGCGGGCGTGTCGGTGACCTTCGAACAGCACGCGCCCGAGCGCTTCGACTATGTGGTCGGCGCGGACGGACTGCACTCCAATGTGCGCCGCCTGGCCTTCGGTCCGGAGCGGGAGTTCGTGCGGCACATGGGAATCTACGTCGCCACCCTGCCGGTGGCGCGCGCGTACGGCGAGGCGCACGAGGTGGTCATGTACAACACGCCCGGACGCTCGATCTCCGTGCACCCGGCCGGTGGAAAGCCGCTCGCCGCCTTGATGTTCCGCGGTCCGGCCGTCCCCGGTTACGACTACCGCGACATGGAACAGCACAAGCGGTTACTGCTCGAAGCATTCGACGGACCGGCCGGCATCTTCGGCGATGTCATCGACCAGATCCGCGCCGCCGGCGACCTCTACTTCGACTCCGTCAGCAAGGTGCGGCTGCCGACCTGGTCGAAAGGCCGCATCACCCTGCTCGGCGACGCGGGCTCCAGCGTTTCGCTCTTCGGCGACGGCTCCAGCCTCGCCATTGCCGCCGCCCGCACCCTCGCCGAGGAATTGGCCCGTACCCCGGGCGAACCGGACACCGCCCTGCGCCGCTACGAAGAGCGCCAGCGCGTGCTGTCCGACCCCGAACAGAACGGGGCCCGTGCCGCCGGAATGTTCATCGTCCCGGGCAGTCGCCTCGGAATCCTGCTGCGCGACACCGCCGCCCGCGTCATGCGACGGGTGTGAACCGCGCTTCCTCGCGGTTCATCGATATCGGGGGAGTGGTCCGTGTGCCGGATCATGGTGTGCCGTTACAGCAGATCGCTGACGTCGTCGGGCACATCCACGGCGTATTTGCGCAGCGTATCCATGGGCACCACCTCGAGGGCGTTCTCATGGGTGGCGGCCAATACCACCGGCGCGGCCACCCCGTCCTCGTGCGCGTGCAGCCAGCGCACCGCCACCACACACCAGCGGTCACCGGGTTGCAGGCCGGGGAAATTGTTCTCCGGTCGCGCGGTGAGCAAGTCATTACCGATCGACTTCTGGTGCTCCAGGAATTCCGCGGTCACCACGGTGCATACGGTGTGGCTGCCAAGGTCTTCGGGGCCGGTGCTACAGCAGCCGTCCCGGTAGAAGCCGGTGAGAGGATCGGTGCCACACTCCTCCAGCGGTCCCCCAAGCACATTTCGATCGGTCACGTCGCCGATCCTATTGTCTCGGTGTCGCATTCGCCGCTCCTTCCGCACTGTGGTGCATTGTCGAGCTGACCGGTCGGTAGTTCCCCCGGTTCGAAGCCCCCGAATCGGCGTGTCCATAGCTGTTACGCACCGATATGTGCTAAAAGACACTGCCCCGCAACCCGCGAGTAGGTGTGTGAAACCGGCAATAGTGGCCCCTCTGAGAGGATGGCGTCGTGACTGCACAAGCCTGGATCCTCATCGCCGCTATTGCCGCGGTCCTGCTGGTGGCGTTCGTCTCGGGATTCGTCCTGTACAGGCGCCGCCGGATTTCGCTCACCCCGGCCGCCGAGGCCGTGAAGCCGGAGTTGACCGACCGGTCGGGCGGGTACACGGCATCGAGTGGATTCAGCTTCAGTCAAGGCGGCGGGACGGCAACCCTCCCGAAACCGGAGCCCGAACCCGATCCCATCCTGATCGAGCGCACCGACACCGACGGCCAGCCGCACATCGGCGATGACGCCGCCATCCCGCGCGACTCCGGCAAACGCAGCATCCACGACATCCCCCTGCCCGAACCGGTCCAGGGCCCGGAGCTCGCCCCCGAGACCGCCGCTGTCGATTCCGTGACCGTCGAGCCTGCGACCGCCGAGGCAGACACGGCTACCCGGGCCGACACCTCCGTACCGGGCAGCACTGCCACTGCGCCCGCGGATACCGCGCCGCCGGTCACCACGGTTCCCGCCGAGACCGCGGACCTCGCCGCTACCGAGACGGCCGTCCCCACCACGGATTCTGCTCCCGCTGAAGCCCCCACCGTTGAGAAGGCAAGCGCCACCCCGGGTTCGGTCGCGCCCGTGGAGGCGGCTCCCGCCGCTACGGCTCAGCCCGCCGCGCCGGCCCCGGTCGAATCCGCCGCGCCCGCCGAGGTTTCCGAGGTTCCCGCCGCGGCCGAGGTCGACTTCGTCCCGGATATCGAACCCACGGCGGGCCGCCTGAATCGCCTGCGCGGCCGCCTGGCGCGTTCGCAGAATGCCGTCGGCAAATCGCTGCTCGGTCTGCTCGGCGGTGGCGACCTCGATGAGGACTCCTGGGAGGAGATCGAGGACACCCTCGTGATGGCCGATCTCGGCACCGCGGTGACCGCCACCATTGTGGCGCGCCTGCGCGAGGAGATGGCCGCGCGCACCGTACGTACCGCCGATGATGCGCGCGCTGTCCTGCGCGAGGTGCTGGTCGAGGCGCTGCGTCCGGAGTTGGATCGCTCGATTCGCGCGCTCCCGCACCAGGATCACCCCGCCGTCCTGTTGGTGGTCGGTGTGAACGGCACCGGAAAGACCACCACCACAGGCAAACTCGCGCGCGTGCTGGTGGCCGACGGCCGCCGCGTCCTACTCGGCGCGGCCGATACCTTCCGTGCCGCGGCCGCCGATCAGTTGCAGACCTGGGGTGAGCGCGTGGGCGCGGAGACCGTGCGCGGGAAGGAGGCCGCGGATCCGGCCGCCGTCGCCTTCGACGCCGTCACCGCCGGTATCGATCGTGGCGTCGATGTGGTGCTCATCGATACCGCGGGCCGCCTGCACACTAAAACCGGCCTGATGGACGAGCTGGGCAAGGTCAAGCGTGTGGTGGAGAAGAAGGCCGAAGTCGACGAGGTGATCCTGGTTCTCGATGCCACGGTCGGACAGAACGGTCTGATGCAGGCCCGGGTCTTCGCCGACGTCGTCGATATCACCGGTGTTGCCCTGACGAAGCTGGATGGAACGGCCAAGGGCGGCATCGTCTTCCAGGTGCAGCACGAGCTCGGCGTACCGGTAAAACTGGTCGGTTTGGGTGAGGGTCAGGACGATCTGGCACCCTTCGAGCCAGGCGCTTTCGTCGACGCGCTACTCGGCTGAGCCGCCCGCACCACGAGGAACTCCGATAACCTCACGCCCCTTCGGTAACAGCGGTGCGATTGTGGAAACCTGACCGAAACACTGCAATCTCATCCGTTCACCTACGCGAAACGCCACAGGATCACGGCGGAAACACCACTCGCCGAACCTTCATGTCAGGCTCGTTCGCCGTTATCGGCGGGGCCCGAGATGAGGAGGAAATTAAGGTGGCGTTCCCCGTATTAGGCGCACCTGACGCCGGAGATACCGCATGGATGCTGGCCAGTTCAGCGCTCGTGCTGTTGATGACCCCCGGACTCGCATTCTTCTACGGCGGCATGGTCCGCTCGAAGAACGTGCTGAACATGATCATGATGAGCATCAGTGCCATGGGCGTTATCACCGTCCTGTGGGTGCTGTACGGCTTCTCTATGGCGTTCGGCGAGGACAAGGGCAATCTCTTCGGTGATCCGGCGCAGTACTTCGGCCTGAAATCCCTGTTCGGTGGCACGTATCTAGCCAGCGCTACCGACGCGTCCGTCAAGGTGGCTATACCACTCGCGGGCACGATCCCAGCCACGGTTTTCGTGGCATTCCAGCTTATGTTCGCGATCATCACGGTCGCCCTCATCTCGGGTGCGGTCGCCGACCGCCTGAAGTTCGGCTCGTGGCTGCTCTTCGCGACCGTGTGGGCCACGGTCGTCTACTTCCCGATCGCGCACTGGGTCTTCGCCTTCGACGGCGTCACCGGTGAGCACGGCGGCTGGATCGCCACCAAGCTCAAGGCGATCGACTTCGCGGGTGGTACCGCGGTCCATATCAACGCCGGTATCGCGGGCCTGGTCCTGGCCATCGTCCTCGGCAAGCGCAAGGGCTGGCCGGGCACCCCGATGCGCCCGCACAACCTGCCGTTCGTCATGCTCGGCGCGGGTCTGCTGTGGTTCGGCTGGTACGGCTTCAACGCGGGTTCCGCGGTGGGCTCCAACGGTATCGCCGGCGCCACCTTCGTCACCACCACCGTCGCCACCGGTTCGGCCATGCTCGCCTGGCTGCTGGTGGAGAAGGTTCGTGACGGTCACGCCACCTCGCTCGGTGCCGCTTCGGGCATCGTGGCCGGTCTGGTCGCGATCACTCCGTCCTGCTCCTCGGTGAACGTGGTCGGCGCGCTCGCCATCGGTGTGGTCGCCGGTGTGCTCTGCGCCCTGGCCGTGGGCCTGAAGTTCCGCTTCGGCTTCGACGACTCGCTCGACGTGGTCGGCGTCCACCTCGTCGGTGGTATCGCGGGCACCCTGATGGTCGGCCTGGTCGCCGCCCCCGAGGCCCCGGCCGCGGTCAAGGGTCTGTTCTACGGTGGCGGTTTCGACCAGCTGGTCAAGCAGGCCATCGGTGCGGGTGCGGTGCTCGCCTGGTCCGGTATCGCGACGCTCGTCATCGCGCTGGCCATCAAGTACACCATCGGCCTCCGTGCGGAAGAAGATGCCGAGTTCGTGGGCTTGGACGAGTCGGAGCACGCTGAATCGGCATACGATTTCGCTGCTGTGGGTGGCACGGCACGTACCACCGCCGTCAAGGAGGCATGACGCATGAAACTGGTTACCGCAATCGTCAAACCTTTCACGCTCGAGGACGTCAAGTCCGGGCTGGAGCAGGCCGGCGTGCTCGGCATGACCGTCAGCGAGGTGCAGGGCTACGGCCGTCAGAAGGGTCACACCGAGGTCTACCGCGGTGCCGAGTACTCGGTCGACTTCGTCCCGAAGGTCCGGGTGGAGGTGGTCGTGGACGACACCTCCGTCGAGAAGGTCGTCGAGGTGATCGTCGAAGCCGCCCGCACCGGCAAGATCGGTGACGGCAAGGTCTGGGTGACGCCCGTCGAGGCCGTCATCCGGGTCCGCACCGGCGAACGCGGGTCGGACGCTCTGTAATTCAGGGATCGAGCGGCGGCCCCGTTCCACCGGTGCAGGACCGGTTGGAGCGGGGCCGTCCGCGTGCTCGCGCAGGGTTGAAAGTTCCGGTGGCAGCCGGGATTACGAACTGAATGAGATGGGTGGTGTGGTGTGGGTTTCCAGCAGGCACGCGACGAGAAGGACTCTGCGGAGAAGGTCTCCAACGGCGCTTCGGATCTGGTCCGGGCTCGCAACCAGCTACTCGCCGAACACACCGCAGCGCATGGGCGCGCCACCCGGTTGGATCCGGAGGCGCTGCGGCTGGCGCTGGTCGATCTCTACGAATTGTGGCTGACCACAAAGGGTCACGAGGTCGGCATCACCGAGGGCAGTGGGCTCTCGATCGTCGCGGTGGGTGGGTTGGGCCGCCGCGAAATGCTGCCCTACTCGGATCTGGATCTGGTACTGCTCTACGACGACGTCGACCCCGCCAAGGTCGCCGAGGTCGCCGATCAGCTCTGGTATCCGCTGTGGGACGCGCACATCAAACTCGATCACAGCGTGCGCACGGTGCCGCAGGCGCTGCGCGTGGCCGCCGATGACCTGACCGCCGCGCTGGGCATGCTGGAGGCCCGCCATATCGTCGGCGACGACGGTCTCAGCAATCTACTGATCAGCGGGGTGCGGCGGGATTGGCGCACCGGGATCCGCTCCCGGTTCGACGGTCTCATCGCGCAAGCCGAAACCCGTTGGCGGCGTAGCGGAGAGATCGCACATCGCGCCGAACCCGATCTCAAGAACGGGCGCGGCGGACTACGCGATATCCAACTCCTGGACGCCCTCGCCATCGCACAACTGACCGATGCCATGCCGGGGCTCGGTCCAGATGTGCCCGGCGGCGGGCTGAAACAGGCACACCGCAAATTGCTGGATGTTCGCACCGAACTGCATCGGGTTGCCGGTCGCGCCCGCGACCAATTGCGCGCCCAGGATGCGGACGAAATCGGCGCGGCCCTGCGCATCGGAGATCGTTTCGACCTCGCCCGCACCCTCAGCGATGCGGCGCGAACCGTCAGCTACTCCACCGATGTCGGGTTGCGCACCGCCGCCAACGCGCTGCCCCGCCGCGGCCTCGCTCGCCTGCGCCGCATGCCGGTGCGCCGACCACTCGATGAGGGGGTGGTCGAGCACTCGGGTGAAGTGGTGCTCGCGAGAGACGCACGGCCGCAACGTGATCCGGGACTGATACTGCGCGTGGCCGCCTCCTCCGCGCAGACCGGACTGCCCATGTCCGCGACCACCCTGAACAGGCTCTCCGAGGACGCCCCCGAGCTACGCGAGCCGTGGCCCAAGGAAGCCCTCAACGACCTGCTGGTGTTGTTGGGCGCGGGCCGCGGCACCATCGACGCCATCGAGGCATTGGATCGAACGGGCTTGTGGGGCAGGCTCTTTCCGGAGTGGGGCGTGGTACGCGACCTGCCGCCCCGCGATGCCATGCACACCTGGACCGTGGACCGTCATCTCATGGAGGCGGTCGCGCAGGCCGGTGCGCTCTCCACCCGCGTGGCCCGCCCGGACCTGCTGCTGATCGGTGCGCTGCTGCACGATATCGGCAAGGGGCGCACGGAGGATCACAGTGTGGTCGGCGCGGAATTGGCCACCTCCATCGGGCGCCGGCTCGGGCTGTGGCCGTCGGATGTGCGCATGCTCTCGGCCATGGTGCGGCATCATCTGCTGCTGCCCGATACCGCGACGCGCCGCGATCTCGCCGATCCGGACACCGTGAAAATGGTGGTCGAGGCCCTCGACGGTGATCCGCAATTGCTGGAATTGCTGCACGCTCTGGCCGAGGCCGATTCGCTGGCCACCGGGCCGGGCGTCTGGAACGACTGGAAAGTCTCGCTCATCGGTGATCTGGTGCGCCGGTGCCGGTTGTCGATGGCGGGGGAGGATCTGCCCAAACCCGAGGCGATTCCGGACGACCTGCGCGAAAAGGCCGAAAGCGGCGGCGTACATGTGGAATTGAAACCGGGGGATGGGCGGTACACGCACGTTGTCACGGTTGTCGCGCCGGACACCCCGGGCCTGCTCTCGGATGCGGCGGGCGTGCTGGCGCTGCATTCGCTGCGGGTGCTCTCGGCCGAACTCGCCGGTGTCGGCAAATCCGCCATCGATACCTTCGCGGTCGCACCGCGTTTCGGTGATCCGCCGGACCCGGGCCTGCTGCGCCAGGAATTGATCAGGGCCATAAACGGTGATCTGGACCTGGTTTCGGTGCTCGCGCGCAAGGAACGCGAAGCCGGTGGCACCCAGCCGAGTCCGTACGCGCAGGCCGCGCCGCGCGTGCTGTGGAATGAAACCACCGATCCCGGACGCGTTCTACTGGAATTGCGCGCCGAGGATCGAATCGGTTTGCTGAGTCGGTTGGCCGCGGCACTCGCCGAATCCGGTGCGAATGTGTCGTGGGCGAAGGTCGCCACCATGGGCGCGGCGGTGGTGGATACCTTCTGCCTGGATCTGGGCGCTTCCGACACGCCGGAGCGGCGCGCGGAAATCTCGGCTGCGGTGCTCGCCGTAGTGCCTCCGCAACAACCGAAGAAAACGCCTGAATCGGACACGGAAAACGGATCAACCTCGGTTTTCTGACCGATTGCCAGGAAGCTGGATTAACTGGCAAACCGTACGTTTGCCAGTTAATCTGATCGTTGCACGTAATTTGCTGAAATAGGGATCGAGTCATCCCCACCGCACCCTAATATCGCCCTCAACCAAAGCTTGTCGCGCGTGCTACGAGGGGAGCTGGTCGGTGGCAATCGAAGTTGTTTCAGCATCGATGATGACAAGCGATTCGACCACACACATCGCGCGCTGCGTAGGCGGCGACCGCTGGGTGGTTTCCTGGCTACCCGGCCGCACCCTCTCCGGTCAGCAGGCGGTGACCGCCATGACCATCGCCTCCACCCTCGCCGACTACACCCTGAGCGACACCGAATGGGTCGTCCTCGACGGGCTCGCCCTCGAACTCGGGCTCACCGCCCGCGAAGCCGTCGGCATGGTCGCCAGCGAACAACACGACCTGCGCAGGCCCTCGACCTGGCCGCGCCCACGCTCACTGGAATAGCCTCGCCGCGAAGGGATCGCGCTGCTCACGGTCCCTGGAATAACGGCCCGGCGCGGATCCCACTACCCTGGTATCTCGAGTGACGTCCCTCGAGATCAGGAGCATCGGTGTTCGAATCCCTTTCCGACCGGTTGGCCGGTGCCCTCAAGGATCTGCGCGGAAAGGGGCGCCTGTCACCTGCCGACATCGATGCCACCGCCCGCGAGATCCGACTCGCGCTGCTCGAGGCCGACGTCGCACTGCCGGTGGTCCGCACCTTCATCGCCAAGGTCAAGGAACGCGCCAAGGGCGCGGAGGTCTCCGCGGCGCTGAACCCGGCCCAGCAGGTCGTCAAGATCGTCAACGAGGAACTCGTCGCCATTCTCGGCGGCGAGACCCGGCGACTGCAGTACGCCAAGAACCCGCCCACGGTCATCATGCTGGCCGGTCTGCAGGGCGCCGGTAAGACCACCCTCGCGGGCAAGCTCGCGAAATGGCTGAAGGGACAGGGGCATCAGCCGCTGCTCGTCGCCTGTGACCTCCAGCGCCCCGGCGCGGTCACCCAGCTCCAAGTTGTCGGCGAACGGGCCGGAGTGCCGGTATTCGCGCCCAATCCGGGCACCTCCATCGGCGGTGGCGACAACCCGCTCGGAGTCTCCGCGGCCGATCCGGTGGATGTGGCACGGCGCGGTATCGAAGAGGCGAAGTCCAAGCAGTACGACATCGTCATCGTCGACACCGCCGGCCGCCTCGGCATCGATGCCGAACTCATGGCGCAGGCCGCGGGCATCCGCGACGCCGTCAACCCCGACGAAACCCTCTTCGTCCTCGACTCCATGATCGGCCAGGACGCGGTCACCACCGCCGAAGCCTTCCGCGACGGCGTCGGCTTCACCGGCGTCGTACTCACCAAGCTCGACGGTGACGCCCGCGGTGGCGCGGCCCTGTCCGTCCGCGAAATCACTGGCCAGCCAATCCTTTTCGCCTCCACCGGCGAGAAGCTCGAAGACTTCGACGTCTTCCACCCCGACCGCATGGCCAGCCGCATCCTCGGCATGGGCGACCTGCTCACCCTGATCGAACAGGCCGAACAGGTCTACGACGCCCAGCAGGCCGAAGAAGCCGCCCGCAAGATCGGCTCCGGTGAACTCACCCTCGAGGACTTCCTCGAGCAGATGCTCGCCATCCGCAAGATGGGCCCGATCGGCAACCTGCTCGGCATGCTCCCCGGCGCCGGACAGATGAAAGACGTTCTCGCACAAGTAGATGACAAGCAACTGGACCGCGTCCAAGCCATCATCCGCGGCATGACCCCCACCGAACGCGACAACCCCAAAATCATCAACGCCTCCCGCCGCCTCCGCATCGCGAATGGTTCCGGCGTAGCGGTTTCCGAGGTCAACCAACTCGTCGACCGCTTCTTCGAAGCCAAGAAGATGATGGGCATGATGAGCCGCCAATTCGGCCTGCCGGGTGCGCGCGGCGGCAACAACAAAAAGGGCGGCAAAGGCAAAAAGGGCAAAAAGGGCGGCCGCGGCCCCACCCCGCCCAAGATGCGCGGCGGCTTCCCCGGCATGCCCGCCCTCCCCGGCGGCATGCCCGCCGGCATGCCCGACCTCTCCAACATGCCCTCCGGCCTGAACGAGCTCCCCCCGGGCCTGGAAGGCTTCGACCTCTCCAAGTTGAACTTCCCGAAGAAGTAGCGGTGGTGGTCCCGGGGCCTTCGTAGCAGGCCCCGGGGGATTACCTTCGGTTCCAGCGGGGTTCGGAGGATGGCCACGATTTTTCGGAGTGGGAACCTCGTGTGCCGTACCCGGCTTTAGGTCCCCCAGTTGGGTGCCGCGCTCTCACGTTCCAGCCTGGTCGGCTGGCCGTGGGAACCTTCAGAACCACAACGACAAAAACAAAAGACGAAAAGACAACACGGACAGAACCAAGACCAAAGACGCCAGGACGAGAAGAACCACCGACCCGAAGTGGACGATTCGGGCAAGGTGAAGGGTCTCGGGGGCGGTGCACACACCCTTATCGACTCATCACACCCCGCGTAGTACCCGCACACCTTGTACAGGGGGTGTGCGGGTTAGACGCGGGGTGTGATGGCCTCGGGGGTGGGGGTTTTGGGGGTTTTGGTCTTTGGGGTTTTGTCTTTGTTCGAGATCGGGACCACGGCCATCCAGCCAGGCTGGGTCGCGAGTATTCGCGCCCAAAAAGGGGGAGCGAAAGTCGGGTACGGCAGGCGAAGTAACCACTCCGAAAAATCTTGGCCCTCTTCCGAACCCCGCTGGAACGTAATGTCCCGCAGGGTATTCGGCTACGAAGGCCCCGTGTACAGCCCGTCTACCATCCCGTTTGTCGGATTCCTCGGGGGAGTCGCAAACATGCATGTAATGGCGCTGGTAAACGCCGAGTAGCCCCCTGCGTGGGTACATGCATGTGGAACATCTCTGCCGGTCGGTAGACAGATCCGCCTCGATGATCTTGCGATGCCGTCGGCGGTAGTTTGTAGTGGAGCGAGGTTGGACACGACGTGGCGAGGAGGCCGGTGGTGCGTCTGCATTTCCGCGGTGTGGTGTTGCCCGACGGGGAGTTGCGGGATATCTGGGTACGGGATGGGGTCATCTCGTATGAGCCGATCGCTGATGCCGAGACCGTGCACGCCTCCGGGTGGATTGTGCCGGGGCTGGTGGATGCGCACTGCCATGTCGGCATCAAATACGGTGGGGGAGATGAGGATTCGGCGGGCGCGATCGCGCAGGCCGAGGTCGAGCGGGATGCGGGGGCGCTGCTGCTGCGGGATGCGGGATCGCCGATCGATACCCGGTTCATCGACGAGCGGGAGGATCTGCCGGAGATCATTCGGGCGGGGCGGCATATTGCCCGGCCGCGTAGGTATATTCGCGAGCTCGGGATCGAGCTCGATGATGAGCGTGATCTGCCGGAGATCGTCGCCGAGCAGGCGCGGCGGGGCGATGGCTGGGTGAAGATTGTCGGGGATTGGATCGACCGGTCGGTGGGCGATCTGGCGCCGTTGTGGTCGGACGCCATTTTGAAAGAGGCCATCGACGCGGCTCATCGGGAGGGTGCGCGGGTTACCTCGCATGTGTTCGGTGAGGACGCGCTCCACGGTCTGCTCGAGGCGGGCATCGACTGCATCGAACACGGGACCGGGCTCACCGATGACACCATCGAGATGATGGCGCGCAATGGGACCGCGCTGGTTCCGACGCTCATCAATATCGACACCTTCCCCGAAATCGCCGACAGCGCAGCTAAATTCCCGATCTACGCCGCGCATATGCGCGATCTGCATCGGCGCTCGCGGGAGACCGTGGCCAAGGCGCATGAGGCGGGTGTGCCGATCTACACGGGCACCGATGCGGGTGGCTCCATCCCGCACGGTCGCATCGCCGATGAGATTTCCGCGCTCGCCGGTGCGGGTTTCACCGCGCATGACGCGCTGGGCGCCTCCTGCTGGAATGCCCGCGCCTGGCTGGGCCGGTCCGGGATCGAGCCCGGTGCTCGTGCGGATTTCGTTGTCTACCAGGAGGATCCGCGCTCGAATCTGGCCGCTCTCACCACTCCCGCCTGGGTGGTGCTGCGTGGTCGTGTCTATGACCGGCGTGATCCTGTCACCGCATACCGGTAGTTCCATGGGCTACCAGAGCCTGCGTTCCGGCTTCTAGAATCCAGTGACGCAGGCATTCGGAGGGGAATTGCCAAGTACCCTTCCGGCATCGGGGCCGCACGCACCCGGTGCCGTCCGGTGCGGGTCTCGTTCTGCTTGAAGTCGCCTCGGGTCCAGGGGCGCGAATTCGATTCTCGGGTTGGTGGATTCGACTGCGCGAATGAAGTGAATCAGTCATGCTTCACACTGTTTGCAAGTTCCACCTGAAGAGGAGAAGACCTTGGGTTCCGTCGAGAGCTTTGCTGTGGCCGTGCTGGCCGGACTGGTCGTCAAGCTGCTGACCGGCAGCATCGGCCACTAGGCGCACAGCAACCAGCCCATCGAAGTCGCGCGGGGCTTCGATGGGCTTTGCCGTTTCCGAGGTCATAGACGGCAAGGCCTGATCGATCGAGCGGTCACGGGAGCCGATTTCCGGGGCGCGCGGCCCGTCTGGCAGAATGATCGATCGTCCTCATCGAGGACAGTGCAGCCCGTCTCCGGATACGTTCCGCGCGGCGGTCACACACTCAACGCAAAACCGGGTCCACCCCGTGTGGACTGCTGAATTGCGCCGTGACCACTCAGGCTTTCCCGCGTGGAAGGCCGCCATCGAAAGGCACAGCTAATGGCTGTTCGTATCAAGCTGACCCGCATGGGCAAGATCCGCAACCCGCAGTACCGCATCGTCGTCGCCGATGCCCGTACCCGTCGTGACGGCCGCGCGATCGAGTCCATCGGCATCTACCAGCCGATGGAAGAGCCCTCGCTCATCCAGATCGATTCCGAGCGCGCGCAGTACTGGCTGGGTGTCGGCGCGCAGCCGACCGAGCCCGTGCAGCGTCTGCTGGAGATCACCGGCGACTGGCAGAAGTTCAAGGGCCTGCCGGGCGCCGAGGGCACCCTGAAGGTCAAGGCCCCGAAGACCTCCAAGCTGGACCTGTTCAACGCCGCGCTGGCCGCCGCCGACAGCGAGCCCACCGCCGAGGCCGTCACCCCGAAGAAGAAGGCCGCCAAGAAGGAAGAGGCCGTCGAGGCCGCTGCCGAGACCCCGGCTGCCGAGTAATGACGGCCGTCGTCGCCGATGCCGTCGAACATCTGGTTCGCGGCATCGTCGCCAATCCGGACGATGTCCACGTCGAGCTGATCACCAGCCGTCGTGGCCGGACCGTCGAGGTGCACGTGCACCCCGATGATCTGGGCAAGGTGATCGGTCGCGGTGGTCGTACCGCCACCGCACTGCGCACCCTCGTCGCCGGAATCGGCGGTAAGGGCATTCGCGTCGACGTGGTCGACACGGATCAATAAATGGAACTCGTCGTCGGGCGGGTCGCCAAGTCGCACGGAGTGCGCGGCGAACTCGTCGTAGAGGTCCGCACCGACGAGCCGGATCTGCGTTTCGCGGTCGGCACCACCCTGAAGGGGCGGTTGCCGAAGGCGAAGCAGATCCAGCAGTACGTGGTGGAGTCGGCCCGGGAGCACTCGGGCCGGCTTCTCGTGCGTCTGGACGGGCTCGTCACGCGTGAAGCCGCGGATGCGTTGCGCGGCATGCTTTTTGTGATCGATACCGCCGATCTGCCGCCTTCGGAGGAATCGGATGGGTACTACGATCACGAACTCGAAGGTCTGACAGTGCAACTCGGTGACGGCACCGTCGTGGGCAAGGTCCGCGAAGTGCTGCATTCCGCTGCGGGAGAACTGCTTTCGATCACCGCGGCCGAGGGATTCCCAGGGCCCGCGGGCCGAGAGATCCTGGTGCCCTTCGTGAATGCGATGGTTCCGACCGTTTCGATCGCCGACTCTCTGATCGTCATCGATCCGCCCGAGGGTCTGCTGGACCCGGAGTGAGCGCGATGCGAATCGACGTTGTCACAATTTTCCCCGAATACCTGGAGCCGCTGCGAACGGCCTTGCTGGGCAAGGCAATCGACAAGGGGCTGCTGGAAGTCGGTGTGCACGATCTGCGCGGCTGGACGCATGACGTGCACAAGGCCGTCGACGACACCCCGTACGGCGGCGGGCCCGGCATGGTCATGAAGCCGACCGTATGGGGCGATGCCCTCGACGAGGTGTGCCCGGATGACGCGCTGCTCGTGGTGCCTACGCCCGCGGGCGTGCCGTTCACTCAGCGGACCGCCGAAAGGTGGTCTGCCGAAAAGCATTTGGTGTTCGCCTGCGGTCGCTATGAAGGCATCGATCAACGCGTCTTCGATGATGCTTCCCGGCGCGTGCGCGTCGAAGAGGTCAGTATCGGTGACTACGTGTTGATCGGCGGCGAGGCCGCGGTGCTCGTCATGACAGAGGCCGTGGTGCGGTTGATTCCCGGCGTGCTCGGCAATCAGCAATCGCACGAACAGGATTCGTTCTCGGACGGACTCCTGGAGGGGCCGAGCTACACCCGTCCGGTGTCGTGGCGCGATCTGGATGTTCCGGAGATCCTGCTGTCCGGCAATCACGCCAAGATCGATGCCTGGCGGCGCGAGCAGTCTCTCGAACGCACCCGGGAACGCCGCCCCGATCTGTTGCCTCCGACCGGCGAGTAGCCTTCGCGCCGTTCGCTTTTCCGCGTGCCACGCGGTGTGTCGGAAATTCGTCCGAGTCGGACTTACCGGACGTTCGGTGCGGCCTTCGTTGGCTTTCGGTGCGGCACTGTGCAAGCTTGTCGCCGTTCAACGGTAGTGTCTGCGGGCGTGACGATAGCCTCCGAACCTGTCAACGCAGACACCGTCAGCTCCACCGGAACCGGAACCGTCCGCCTAGCCAGTGTCGGCCGCCGTATCGCCGACGAGCTCGGGGTACGGGAAGAACAGGTGCGTGCCGCCGTCGATCTCCTCGACGCCGGATCCACCGTTCCGTTCGTGGCCCGGTACCGCAAGGAGGTCACCGGCGGCCTGGACGACGCGCAACTGCGCCAGCTCGACGAGCGCCTGCACTACCTGCGCGAACTCGACGACCGGCGGGGCTCGATCATCGAATCCATCCGGGGCCAGGGCAAATTGGATGACGCGCTGCACGCGCAGATCATGCTGGCCGATACCAAGGCCCGCCTGGAAGACATCTATCTGCCGTACAAGCCCAAGCGGCGCACCAAGGCCCAGATCGCCCGCGAAGCCGGCCACGAGCCCGTCGCCGACGCCCTGATCGGCGATCCGACCACCGATCCCGCGCAGTACAACGCCGAACAACTCGACGGCGCGCGGTCGATCCTGGTGGAACGCTTCGCCGAGGACGCCGACCTGGTCGGTGAATTGCGCGAGCTCATGTGGACTCGCGGACAGGTCAGCTCCTCGGTGCGCGCGGGCAAGGAAGAGGCGGGCGCGAAGTTCGCCGACTACTTCGAATTCAGCGAGCCGTTCTCGAAACTGCCCTCGCACCGCATCCTCGCGCTGCTGCGGGGTGAGAAGGAAGAGGTGCTCACCCTGCACCTCGAATCCGACACCGAAGAGCCCGAACCGGGCGAGCGCACCATCTACGAAGGCCGCATCGCCTACAAGTTCGGCATCGCCGAGCAGGGCCGCGCCGCCGACACCTGGCTGCTCGATACCGTGCGCTGGGCGTGGCGCACCAAGCTGCAGGTGAGCATGGGCATCGATATCCGTATGCGCCTGCGCCAGTCCGCCGAACGCGACGCCGTCGACGTATTCGCCATGAACCTGCGCGACCTGCTGCTGGCCGCGCCCGCCGGCACCCGCACCACCATGGGCCTGGACCCGGGCTTCCGCACCGGCGTCAAGGTGGCCGTGGTCGATGCCACCGGTAAGGCCGTCGCCACCGAGGTCATCTACCCGCACACCGGGCAGACCGAGAAGTCGCTCGCCGTGCTGGGCGCACTGGTCGCGCGCTTCAATGTGGAGCTCATCGCCATCGGTAACGGCACCGCCTCCCGTGAGACCGATGCGCTTGCCGCGGAACTCATCTCGCGTATCCCCGAGAACAAGCCCACCAAGATCGTGGTCTCCGAAGCGGGCGCCTCGGTGTACTCCGCTTCGGCGTACGCGTCGGTGGAACTGCCCGATATGGATGTCTCGCTGCGTGGCGCGGTCTCCATCGCCCGCCGTCTGCAGGACCCCCTCGCGGAACTGGTGAAGATCGACCCGAAGTCCATCGGCGTCGGTCAGTACCAGCACGACATCTCCGAGACGCTGCTCGCGCGTTCCCTCGGCGCGGTCGTCGAAGACGCCGTGAACGCGGTCGGCGTGGACGTCAACACCGCCTCGGTCCCACTGCTCTCCCGAGTCTCCGGCATCACCGGTGCGGTCGCGGAAAGCATTGTCGCCCACCGCGATGCCAACGGCCCGTTCCGCAGCCGCACCGCCCTGCTGAGCGTTCCGCGCCTGGGCCCCAAGGCTTTCGAACAGTGCGCGGGCTTCCTCCGCATCCGCAACGGCGACGACCCCCTCGACACCTCCTCGGTCCACCCCGAGGCATACCCGGTGGTCCGCCGCATGCTCGAGGTCAGCGGCCGCGGCATGCACGAACTCATCGGCAACACCACGGCCCTGCGCGCCCTCCGCCCGGCGGACTTCACCGACGACCGCTTCGGTGTCCCCACCGTCACCGACATCATCGCCGAGCTGGAGAAGCCCGGCCGTGACCCCCGCCCCGAATTCAAGACCGCCGAATTCGCCGCGGGCATCGAAAAAGTCGGCGACCTGAAACCCGGCATGGTCCTCGAAGGCGTGGTCACCAATGTCGCGGCCTTCGGCGCCTTCATCGACATCGGCGTCCACCAGGACGGCCTCGTCCACGTCTCCGCCATGTCCCACAACTTCATCAAGGACCCCCGCGAGGTTGTGAAATCCGGCGACGTAGTCAAGGTCAAGGTCATGGAGGTGGACGTCCAACGCCAGCGCATCGGCCTCTCCCTCCGCCTCGACGACGAGCCCGGAGCCCCGAAACCCGAACGCGGCGAAGGCCGCCCACGCGGCAACCAGGGCCAGCGTCCCCAGGGCAACAACCCCCGCCAGGGTGGCAACCCCGGCGGCCAGGGTGGTGGCGCTCGCGGTAACGCCGCCGGCAACCCCCGCGGTGGCCAGGGCGGCGGCGCTCGTGGCGGCCAAGGTGGCAGTCGCCCTCAGGCTGCGCCCAGCGGCTCGATGGCCGAGGCCCTCCGCCGCGCAGGCTTCGGCAAGTAGCCTCGCACCTACCGACCGGCAGAGACGAATCAACTTGGATGTACTCACGCAGGGGGCTACTCGACGTTTGTCTGCGTGAGTACATCCGTGTTGCGTCTCTCCCGGGGAATCGGTCGAATGGGATGGTAGAAGGGATGTACCCGGGGCCTTCGTAGCCGAATACCCTGCGGGAGATCACGTTCCAGCGGGGTTCGGGAGATGGCCACGATTCTTCGGAGTGGGAACCTCGCCTGCCGTACCCGGCTGGGCCTGAGGCTGATTCGTCCGAGTCTGCTACGAAGGCCCCGTGTTGTAGCCGGGGGTTCATAGGAGCGACGATCCCGCAGGGGAGAACGGCCCTGACATGGCCAGCCCCAACCCATGGCTAGGCTCGGCAATGACCTTGTGAGCAAACCCCCGGAGACGAGAGTGGCATGACAGGTGTTCATCGCTGGTGGGAGGACGACGTCATAGACAACGGCCGCCTACCCCTGGCCTGTCTACTCTTCGGATTCATCGTCGGCTTCGTGCTGATTCGGCTCAGTGTGCGGCTCATCCGCAAACAGGTGCGGTGGTGGCCGGGAAATCTCCGAGCCGGGGATGTGCACATTCACCACATGGTTTTCGGGGTGATTCTGGTGCTGGGTTCCGGTGTGGGCCTGGTGACGCTGTACGACAGCAGTGTCGGCGTGGTCGGTTCGGTGTCGGCGGTGTTCGGTGTCGGTGCGGCGCTGGTGTTGGACGAGTTCGCGCTCATCTACTACCTGCGCGACGTGTATTGGGAGGAGCAGGGCCGGACTTCGGTCGACGCGGTGTTCGTCGCGGTGGCGGTGACCGGGTTGCTGTTGCTCGGCTTCCATCCGCTGTGGCTGCTCGATATCAATGATCTGCGCACCGAACCCGGCACCGCCGAGCGCGTGGTGATTGCCGCATTCGCGGTGGTGAATCTGCTGCTGGCCGCGATTGTCATTGCCAAGGGCAAGATTTGGACCGGTTTGTTCGGGATGTTCTTCCCGCCGCTGCTGTTCGTCGGCGCGATGCGGTTGAGTCGACCGGGTGCGCCGTGGGCGCGCTGGCGGTATGGCAATCGCCGTGGGCGTATGCGGCGTGCGATCGTGCGGGAGCGGCGGTATCGGCGGCCGGTGATTCGAGCGAAGATTTTCCTGCAGGATCTGGTGGCCGGTAGCCCGGATGTCGCGCATGTGCGGCGGGCCGCGGAGGAGGAGTTGGTGCGTACGGTGGTTCCGGCTCCGTCTGCGCCGCTACACACGCCACACCTGGTTAGCCGAAAAATTGCCGACTGACGGCCGGCGTGCCAATGTTGCCGAATGAGCTACGTTGTCGGCGATTACCTGCTCGATCGGCTCCACGAACTCGGCGTCACCGAAATATTCGGGGTGCCGGGCGATTTCAATCTGCAGTTCCTAGATCATGTGGTCGGGCATCCGGGGATGCGGTGGATCGGCAGCGCCAATGAGCTCAATGCCGGGTACTCGGCGGACGGGTACGCACGGCTACGGGGGATAGGCGCGGTCGTCACCACATACGGCGTGGGCGAGCTCAGTGCGGTCAATGCGATCGCGGGCAGCTATGCCGAATACGTCCCGGTCGTGCATATTGTCGGCGTTCCGGCCAAGGATATTCAGGCCAATCACCGGATCATCCATCACACGCTCGGGGACGGGGATTTCCATCACTTCCGCCGGATCGCGGCCGAAGTCACCTGTGCCCAAGCCGATCTCGGTGCGGCCGATGCCTGCCAGGAGATCGACCGGGTACTGAATTCGGTACTGGTGCACCGCCGTCCGGGCTATCTCATGCTCGCCACCGATACCGCGCGCATGGAGGTGCGCCCGCCGAGCGCACCGCTCGCACCGCCCGCCGATTTCAGCAGTGCCGGCGCGCGAACAGTTTTCGCGCGGGCCGCCCGCGAATTCCTCGCCGGTCGCCGGGTGACCGTGCTGGCCGATGTCTTCGTCAATCGCATCGGCGCCACCGATGAACTGCGCGGCCTGCTCGCCTCGGGTGACCTGCCGTACGCGACCCTGGCCTGGGGCAAAACCCTTGTCGATGAATCGACCCCGAACTTTCTGGGCGTCTACACCGGCGCAGCCTCACCGGAAACCGTGCGTGCCGCGGTCGAGGATGCCGAGCGCCTGGTGACCGTCGGTGTGCAGTACACCGACAGCATCACCGCCGGATTCAGTCACCGCATCGATCCGCGCCGCACCATCGATATCGGTCCGGAGCGCACGGTCATCGGAGGTGTGGACGCGTATGCCCCGCTGTCGCTGACGGCCGCACTGGAGATTCTCACCGACCTCACGGACGAATTCGCCGCCCCGGACAAGACCACTCCGACCGCCGATGTCATTCCGATGGTCACCGATCCCAATGAAACCCCGCTCACCCAGGCGACGCTCTGGCCGCTCGTCGCTGGAGCCCTCGACAACAACAATGTTGTTGTCGCGGACCAGGGTTCGGCCTTCTTCGGCCTGGCGACCCTGCGCATGCCGACCGGTATCACCTTCATGGGTCAGCCGCTCTGGGGTTCCATCGGTTATGCCCTCCCGGCCGCGCTGGGTGCGGGCCTGGCCTGCCCCGATCGCCGCGCTGTCCTGGTGATCGGCGACGGCGCGGCCCAGCTCTCCATCCAGGAGTTGGGTGTGTGGATTCGGGAGCGGCTGACCGGCGTCATAGTTCTGGTCGACAACGACGGCTATGCCATCGAACGCGCCATCCACGGACCGACCGCCCCGTACAACGACATCGCGCCCTGGCGCTGGTCCGAACTCCCGCACGCCTTCGGCGGTGACGAGGATTCCGTCCTCACCCTGCGCGCGACCACCGTCGGCGAATTACGCGAATGCCTGGAGGTTGCCGCCGCCGCCCAAGACTGCCTGGTCTTCCTGCAGGTGGTCACCGGACGGACCGATTACCCGCCCCTGGTCTCCGATATTGCGTCGGCCATCACCCGCGCGAACACCCGCACCTAGCCGTTCCGTACCCTGACCGGGAGGTTCGACGGCCCACCCGCCACGAACCACCGGCCGGGAGTGCACCCCCGATTACCGGGCGGGCTGTTTCATCTGGCACAATGCTCAGGTTGCCTTGGGCGTTCGTATGCCCTGGCACCGCCCAATTATCCGGAGCACGAACCGGTAGAGCATCTCCCGTCAGGGAGGTAGCCACCAGGTTCCTCTGTTCGCGCGAATCCAATAAGGACGGAAATGAACACCCTCGACTTCGTCGACGAAAAGTCGCTGCGTAGCGACATCCCGGCTTTCCGCCCGGGTGACACGGTCAACGTGCACGTGAAGGTTATCGAAGGCAACAAAGAGCGCGTCCAGGTCTTCAAGGGCGTCGTGATCCGCCGTCAGAACGGTGGCATCCGCGAGACCTTCACCGTGCGCAAGGTGTCGTTCGGTGTCGGCGTGGAGCGCACCTTCCCGGTGCACTCGCCGAACATCGACCACCTCGAGGTCGTCACCCGTGGTGACGTCCGCCGCGCCAAGCTGTACTACCTGCGCGATCTCCGTGGCAAGGCCGCGAAGATCAAGGAAAAGCGCTGAGCTAGCTTTTCACTCCGAACGCCGAGTAGCCCGGCACCGCATGGTTCTTCGCGGTGCCGGGCTACTCTGTTCCGGTGGCAGACGAGAGCGAGTCGGTGACGGTGTCCGGTGCGGACGACGAGGGTCGGGCAGCGGATGCGCCGACCAGCAAGCCGAAGAAGAAGCAGCGGCCGTTCTGGCAGGAACTGCCGATGCTCATCGGCATTGCCGCGGTCATCACCGCACTGGTCGTGACATTCATCGGACGGCCGTACGTGATTCCGTCGCAGTCGATGGAGCCCACCCTGCACGGGTGCGCGGGCTGTACCGGCGACCGCATCTATGTGCAGAAGCTGAGCTACTACTTCGGTGATCCCAAGCCGGGCGATGTGGTGGTGTTCGTCGGCCCGACCGACGACTGGAACAAGCACTACTCGTCCATCCGCTCGCGGAATACCGTGGCGCGTGGCGTGCAGAACTTCCTCTCGTTCTTCGGCCTGGTGCCGCCGGATGAGAACGACCTGGTCAAACGGGTGATCGCGACCGGCGGGCAGACCGTGCAGTGCTGTGACGCGCAGGGCCGCATCCTGGTCGACGGCAAGCCTTTGGACGAGCCGTACGTGAAGTTCAACAATCCGTTCGATCCGGCGCACCCGGATGTCCCGTTCAACGCCGGCGGTCGCGCGTTCGGGCCGATCAAGGTGCCGAACGGCAATCTCTGGGTGATGGGCGACAATCGCGCCGAATCCGCCGACTCCCGCTACCACATGCGTGACGAACTGCAGGGCACGGTTCCGGTCGACGATGTGCGCGGCAAGGCGGTCTACAAGATCTGGCCACTGGGCCGGATCGGATTCGTGAAGTCGCAAGACCCCCAGTCCAACTGAGTACAGCGGGATAATCGACCGGTGGGGAAGATGGCGAACGGGTCCACACGTGGTGCGAAGCCACGGGGCAAGGTGATTCAGCCGATCGAACGCGGTGACTGGCCGCCACGCGTGGTCATGCGCCGCGCGGGCGGGCTACGCACGCTCGAAGCGGCGCTGATTCGCAGCGGGCTCGGTCCGGTCGCCGGGGTCGACGAGGCGGGCCGCGGTCCGTCGGCGGGGCCGCTGGTGGTGGCGGCCTGCCTGCTCGCGCCCAAGGCGTACACCTCGCTGGCCGGACTCGATGATTCCAAGCGGCTCACCGAGGCCGCGCGGGAGGAGCTTTTCCCGATCATCAAACGGGTCGCACTGGCCTGGAAGGTGGTTGTGATCCCGGCCTGGGAGATCGACGCCATCGGTATTCACGTCGCCAATATCGAAGGAATGCGGCGTGCGGTGGCGGGCCTGGACCCCGCGCCCGGGTACGTTCTCACCGATGGGTTCCGGGTGCCGGGCATTCCGGTGCCGTCACTGCCGGTGATCGGTGGTGACGCGTCGGCGGCCTGCATCGCCGCGGCGAGTGTGCTCGCCAAGGTCACCCGGGACCGGATGATGGTGCAGCTCGACGAGCAATTCCCCGGTTATGGATTCGCCGGTCACAAGGGCTACAACACGCCCGAACACACCGAGGCCCTACAGCGGTTGGGCATCACCCCGGAGCACCGTCGGTCCTGGCGCAATGTGCGCGAGACCGGCCGGGTGGCTACCGATACCGCGTATGCGGGATGATGTCTCTACACCCAGTTGGGCGACAAGGAGGACGTTCCACCCGATGAGCGCCGAGGATCTCGAGAAGTACGAAACCGAGATGGAACTCTCGCTATATCGCGAGTACAAGGACATCGTCGGCCAGTTCTCATATGTGGTGGAGACCGAGCGCCGCTTCTACCTGGCCAATACGGTTGAACTGCGGCCGCAGAACGCCGATGGAGAGGTGTACTTCGAGGTGCGCATGTCCGATGCGTGGGTCTGGGATATGTACCGGCCCGCTCGCTTCGTGAAGCATGTTCGCGTCATCACCTTCAAGGATGTCAATATCGAAGAGTTGGAGAAGCCTGACCTGCGGCTTCCGGAGTAATCCACAGCTTTTCGCTATCCACAGGCAACCTGTTTCCGCAGGTCGGCATGGCCGGGTCCGTCACGGGCCCGGCCATGCTGGCTGAATGGGAGACAATCTCGCGCTCGGAGCGCATGGGGAGGAGCTGGCGG
The DNA here is from genome assembly GCF_009649815.1 of Nocardia sp. SYP-A9097. GTDB lineage: Bacteria > Actinomycetota > Actinomycetes > Mycobacteriales > Mycobacteriaceae > Nocardia. Next base: position 84,261 of record NZ_WJIC01000015.1, on the reverse strand, counting down.
CGCGGTATCTGAGCGCCGCCGGGATGCAGATCGTTGCCCGCAATTGGCGATGCCGGTACGGGGAACTGGATCTGATCGGGCGGGACGGTGACGGGGTCACCGCCTTCGTCGAGGTGAAGACGCGGCGCGGGCTCGGGCTCGGGCCGCCCGCCGAGGCGGTCACGTTCTTGAAGCAGCAGCGGATACGGCGGCTGGCTCTACTGTGGCTGCACGAACAGCAGGGGCCGTGGCTGCGGGTCCGGTTCGACGTGGTGTCGGTGCTCATGCGGCCGGGTACCGAGCCGGTGCTCGAACACCTCAAGGGGGTGTTCTGAAATGCCTTTGGGGAGAGCGTTTTCCGTGGCCGTCGCCGGGGTGGACGGGCAGCTGGTGGAGATCGAGGCCGATATCGGGCAGGGGCTGCCGTCGGTGCACCTGGTGGGGCGGCCCGATACGACACTGCAGGAGTCCCGCGATCGGGTGCGGGCGGCGGTCAGCAATACCGGGGAGAAGTGGCCGGACGGGCGGGTGATCCTCGCACTGTCCCCGGCGACCTTGCCCAAGGTCGGCAGTGTCTACGACCTCGCTTTGGCCGCAGCGGTATTGGATGCCGCGGGCTCGATTCCCTCGCAGCGACTCTCCGATACGGTGCTGCTGGGTGAGCTGGCGCTCGACGGCCGGGTCCGCCGGGTGCGCGGCATCCTGCCCGCGGTGCTCGCCGCGCGTACGGCCGGTCGCGGCACCGTCGTGGTGCCCACCGCCGCACTGCCGGAGGCCGGGCTCGTGGACGGTATCCGCGTGCTCGGCGCATCAAGTCTGGGCGAATTGGTGGATTGGCTGCGCGGTGGTGCCGAACTCGCCGTGCCCGCCCCGTCCTCGCCACCGCTCGTCCCGCCGATCGGTGATCTGCGCGAGGTCGTCGGCCAGGACGAAGCCCGCTGGGCACTGGAGGTGGCGGCCGCCGGTGGGCATCACCTGCTGCTGACCGGCCCGCCGGGTATCGGCAAAACGATGTTGGCCCAACGTCTTCCGAGCCTGCTGCCGCCGCTGCGCGAACGTGATTCCCTGGAGGTGACGGCCATCCATTCGGTGGCCGGCATTCTCTCCGACGATCACCCGTTGATCTTCTCGCCACCCTTCGTCGCGCCGCACCACTCGTCCTCGGTGGCGGCGATGATCGGCGGCGGCTCCGGTTCGGCTCGTCCCGGCGCGGCGAGCTGCGCCCATCGTGGCGTCCTCTTCCTCGACGAATGTGCCGAGATCGGAACGAAAGTCCTCGAAGCCCTGCGAACTCCCTTGGAGGAGGGCGAAGTTCGTATTGCCCGCCGCGACGGTGTAGCCCGCTATCCGGCACGGTTTCAATTGGTATTGGCGGCCAACCCGTGTCCATGCGCCCCCGCCCGCGATATCGACTGTATCTGCGCCCCTTTGGCCCGCCGCCGCTACCTCGGCAAACTCTCCGGCCCCCTACTCGACCGCATCGACCTCGCCGTCCAAATGCACGCCCAATCCGCGGGCGCCTTCAGCGGTGAGGAAGTCGAGAGCAGCGAGGTGGTCCGAGCACGAGTCGCCGTCGCCCGCGATGCGGCCGCCGAACGCTGGTCCACCCTGGGCCTGTCCACGAATGTCGAAGTCCCAGGCCATGTCCTGCGCCAAAAATTCCGCCTCCCCCGAGAGGCCCTGGCCCCCGTGGAGACCGCCCTCAGCCACGGCCGCATGTCCGCCCGAGGCGCCGACAGAGCCATCAGAGTCGCCTGGACGGTCTGCGATCTCCGCGGCGGCGCCATCCCAACCGCCCAGGACGTCCTGCAAGCCTTGAACTTCCGCCAGCGAGGTGCCGCATGACCACCCACGACTCTTACAACGAATCCGATGGGGTGGCTGTCGATGGGCACCCTGATGACACGGCGATCGATACCGGCCGGCTTGTTCGTGGAGATTCTGATGCGCGGAGATTGGCCTGGGTGTATCTGTCGCGGGTTGTCGAAGGGCCTTGTGCGGCACTGTCTTCGCTGATCGAGTCGGTGGGGGTGGTGGAGGCGGCACGCGCGGTGCGGGAATGCGCGTTGCCCGATGTGCTTCGGGGTCCGACGGAGCTCCGGCGTGGAATCGACCAGGCCGCAGAGGATTTGGCGTTGATGGAGCGGCTCGGTGGGCGGGTGGTTACACCGGATGATGCGGAGTGGCCTGCTTGGCGGATGTTGGGCTTGCGACAGTTGGATCCCGAGCAGGACGAAGCGGCCGCGGTGCCGTTGGTGTTGTGGGTGCGGGGACCACGGTCATTGTCGGACTCCACCGAGCGAGCCGTGGCCGTGGTGGGGGCTCGGTGCAGTACCGGGTACGGAAATCACGCCACGGGGGAGATAGCGGGAGAACTCGCGGCCCGGGGATGGACCGTGGTGTCGGGGGCGGCATTCGGGATCGATGGGATGGCGCACCGGGCGGCGCTGGCGGTCGGCGGGTCCACGATCGCGGTGCTCGGCTGCGGTGTCGACCGGCCGTATCCGGTGCAGCACGACCATCTGCTGGCCGAGATCGCCGCGAGCGGACTGGTTGTCAGCGAGTACCCGCCCGGTACATCGGCCCGTAAGCACCACTTCCTGGCGCGGAATCGGCTCATCGCGGCGCTGGCGGACACCGTCGTGGTCGTGGAAGCCGGTGCGCGCAGCGGCGCGCGCAATACCGTGAAATGGACTCGCCGCCTTGGGCGTCCTGCACTGGCGGTCCCGGGTCCGATCACCTCGGCAGCCTCGGTCGGCTGCCATCGGATGATTCGCGAGGGCGAGGCATTCCTGGTCACCAGTGCCGCCGACATCCTCGATGAGGCCGGGCCGCTGCGCCTTTCGCTCCCGGCCACCGTGCCGTCGTCACCGGAGGAGAATCTCTCCGACGACGAAGCTCTCGTTTACGCCGCACTGCCCGGCGTCGGCTCACGACTGGTGAGATCGCTCATGGTGGAGACCGGACTCGCGCTCCCCATGGTGCGCGCGACCTTGTCCGCCCTGGAGATCGTCGGTCTGGTCGCCTGCGACGAATCCGGTTGGTATCGCCTTGCCCGCTCCACGCCCGTCGGTGCGGAAGCCATTGTGGCCGAACATGATCGGCATCGGTGAGGCGCCGCATGATTCAGCCGAAGCCCTCTTCGGCGCCTCCACCTCGGCGAGGGACCGGAGCCGACCGGTTTGATCTGGAAACCGAAGTAGATGCCGGTTATGTGGAACCACATAGCGGATTCGGTGTGTTCGGTCAGCGGGTCCGGTCGCGGCGCGGTGGCTTGCGTTGCGGGGTGGGGGAGGTGAACGTGGGGGGATGAGTGGACTGCCCGAGGATCTGGAGGCCCTGCTGACCGAGTATGGGAGGCATTTGCGGCTGGGGCGGAATCGGTCGGAGCATACGGTGCGGGCTTATGTGGGTGATGCGCGGTCGCTGCTGGAGCATTTGGTGGGGCGGTCGGCGGATTCCGGTGTGGGGGAGGTGGATTTGGCATTGTTGCGGTCGTGGCTGGCGGTGCAGGCGGCGGGTGGGGCGGCTCGGACCACTATGGCGCGGCGGACCTCTTCGGCGCGTACGTTCACGGCCTGGCTGACACATACGGGCCGGTTGGGTGTGGATCCGGGGCCTCGGCTCGGGTCACCCAAGGCGCACCGGGTGCTGCCGGCGGTGTTGGGGCGTGAGCAGGCGCGAGCGGCCATGGATGCGGTCGAATCCGGTGCGGCGCAGCATGATCCGATGGCATTGCGAGATCGCCTGATTGTGGAGATGTTGTACGCCACCGGAATTCGGGTAAGCGAATTGTGCGGTCTCGATATCGAGGATGTGGATCGGGAGCGCCGTTTGGTGCGGGTACTGGGAAAGGGGAACAAGGAGCGCGCGGTGCCCTTCGGCGGGCCTGCCGATCAGTCCTTGGACGCCTGGTTGCGGTATGGCAGAGCGGCATTGGCGATTCCGGATTCCGGGCGGGCGCTGCTGCTCGGCCGACGCGGCCGGCGACTGGATCCGCGTCAGGCCAGAACCGTTGTGCACGAGGTGATTTCCGCGATCCCGGGGGCCCCGGATATGGGCCCGCACGGGTTCCGGCACACCGCCGCGACCCATCTGCTGGAGGGTGGGGCAGACCTGCGGGTGGTCCAGGAGATCCTCGGTCACGCGAGCCTGGCCACCACCCAGCTCTACACCCATGTCTCCATCGACCGCCTCAAGAAGGTCCACGATCAGGCCCATCCCCGAGCCTGATCGTCCGAATGCGGCGATGGCCCGCCCGCCGTGTGGCGGAACGGGCCGTAGCGCAACCGAAGTCGGCGATTATTCGCCTTCGGGGGCGTTGATGCGATCCATGAAGCCGATACCGATCGCGATCATCGCGGGCACACCGGTAACCACCAGTCCGGCCGCCGCACCAAGCGCAATGCCGACGGCAGCGCCGCCGAGGCAGCCGGCCACACCGGTCGCGCCGCCCACATCCAGGACCGGGATGCCGAGGATCAGCCCGCCGATGCCGCCGATCGCGCAGCCCAACGCGCCACCGACAACGGTGCCGAGCATGGTGCCGATGGAGGTGACGAGGCCCAGTTGGGTAGCGGCGGCGCCGACAGCGGCGTCGAAGGTCTCGACACTCGCCACCGGTCGCACCAGGTCGACATGATGCGCTGACGCGACATCCTTGCGGGGGGTGAGGGTCGCGCGCAGACCGTCGACGGCGGCGTCGATCGGATACTCGAGATCGTTCAGGCTGTACGCGAGCGGCAAGCCCACCACCACGGCGCCTTGCGCGTCGCGTACCTGCAGCTGACCGTTGTCGGTGGTCAGCGAGCCGCTGTCGGTGTCGACAATGACCGAATCGCCCTCGATTCGGGTCTTCCAGCCGATGCCGGGCAGTGCCTGGTTGGCGCCCTGATCGATCCCGCCGATGAGCGAGGGCATGACCGGTGTGGGATCCGCGTACGCCGTCCCTGCGCTGACGCCGACGGCGGCAATGAGTAGAGCAGAGGTTGCGACAGCTTTGCTGAACTTCATGATTTTGCTTTCTGGCATGGGCGTGAGCCCTGGGGATGGTGTGGTCGCGCGGTGCGTGGATCGCGCCGAGCGGTGACCTGATCGGCTGTCGTGGAATGTGAACGGCCGGACTCGTCGAGTATCTGCATTGAGTGTGATCCAGGCCATGGAAATGTTGTCGAAATCGTTATGCTTGATTTGTGGATCAACACAAATCCCCAGGCTGTAGGCTCGATCGTGATGACCGCTCGATCAGCTGTACCGCCTCGGCAGACCATTTCAGGCCTGGTGGTGGCGGGCGTGTTGAGTCGAACCGAGGCGCTCACCGAGCGCATTGTCACCCGTTCCCAAGCCACTGTTCCCGCTTATGCGGCAATCTCGGCGGGCATGCTCACCCAATCGGTTTCAACCCTGCTCGACCGCATACTGGGCGCGTTGCGGGATGGTCGCTCGCTCTCGGCGGAGGATGTGCGCGCCCTGCGTGATTTCGGCGAAGTCCGTGCGCGGCAGGGTATTTCGCTGGCTGCCATTCAAGTCGGTTGGTGGATCGCGGTGCGGGAGATCTTCGCCGAACTCACCTACGTCGTCCACACGGATGGGGTGCCGGACAGTGTGCTGACCGAATTGACCCGCGGTCTGCTCGATATCGTGGATCAGGCCACGGTCGCGTACACCGTCGGCCACCGCGATGTCGAGATCGAGTTGGTCCGCCACGATCAGGAGGTGCGGTCCGAATTCACCCGTGCCGTCCTGCTTGGCGGTCTGAGTCCGGGCGAATTGACGGTTCGCGCCCAGCAATTCGGGCTTGATCCGAATCGCTCGTATCGAGCATTCCGAATGCGCGGATCGGAGATCGTGGTGAACCCGCGCCGCGCCGCATCAGAGCTGATACGTGCCGCGCAGGGCTATACCACCGGTATCGACGGCGATATCGCCGGATTTGTCGAAGAATTCAAGGTGCTCGACGGGTCCGAGTCGGTCGGTGTCGGACCCTTGACCGGTTTGAGCGAACTGGATCGCTCTTTCCGGCTGGCCGGTCGCATACTGGCCACGGCGCAGTTGTACGGCATAACCGGGCCGGTGGACCTGGACCGACTGGGCTTGCGGATAGCCATCGCGGCCGATCCGGATCTCGGTATCGAACTCGGTCGGCGCTATCTCGATCCGGTCGGCGTGGGTGAGCAGGCCCGTATTTTCATCGAAACCGTCGAAGTCTATCTCGACGCGGGCCGTCGAGTGGATCTCACCGCGGCGCGACTTATAGTCCATCCCAACACCATTCGATATCGGCTCACCCGTTTCGAGGAGCTCACCGGCGCCGATCTGCGTGCCGCGCACACCGTTCTGCTGGTGTGGTGGGCGATCCAATACCGGCGGGCGCGCGGTTGAATCGGCGACCTGGAACGGACCGTATGCACTGCAGCCCAGCGTCTTTCGAGTGCCTTCCGGGCGCGGAGGAGTCGCCGGTGATCTTGCATGTTCCGCATTCGGCACGGCGTATCCCGGCGGCGGTCCGCGCCGATATCGTGCTCGATGAGCAGGCGCTGAACGGCGAACTCGATCACATCACCGATGCGCACACCGCTCGTCTCGCTTCCGCCGCCACCGAGTTGGCGTCGGTGCGGCCCTGGCAGTTCGTCAACCGGCTCTCGCGCTTGGTGATCGACCCGGAACGGTTTCCGGATGAGCGCGAGGAGATGCTCGCGGTCGGCATGGGCGCGGTGTACACGCGGACAACACAGCGGAACATGTTGCGGGCAGCGGATTTCGACCCGACGGCGCTTCTCGATCGATATTTCCATCCGTACGCGCAGGCCATGACCGAGACGGTCTCCGCCCGGCTGCGGGCAGCGGGTCGGGCCGTCATCATCGATGTGCACTCCTATCCCACCGAGCGCCTGCCTTACGAATTGCACACCGACGGTGACCGCCCGTCGATCTGCCTGGGCGTGGACGACTTTCACACCCCGCCCGAGCTGACAGCCCGCGCCGCGGAAGCATTCGCCGAGTTCGGCGGTGTAGCCATCAACAGCCCGTTCGCGGGAACCTATGTGCCGCTGGACTTCTACGGCATAAATCCGCGAGTCACCGCGTTGATGGTGGAGATTCGGCGCGATACCTATATGGCCGAGCCCGGTGGTCCGCCGGGGCCGGGTTTGGAGCGACTGGCTGTAGCGCTAGCGGCGCTGGTCGACGGGTTGACGTAATCGACGACATATCGGAGCTCTATCGACGAACTGTCGACATGCATGCTACGTTCAGTTAGGTAATCCTAATAATGGAGGTGGCTCCTTGGCTCGCACCCGTACAACCTTCGTCGTTCAGAACACCATCCGCCTGACCGATCACCTGATTCGCGTGCACCTGGGTGGTCCCGGCTTCGCCGAGTTCCAGCCCAACGGTTTCACCGACGCCTACGTCAAACTGGCCTTTCCGAGCGCCGACGGCGACACCATGCGCACCTACACCGTGCGCTCGGTGGATCCGGCCGCGCAGGAGATCGCGATCGACTTCGTCTACCACGGTGATGAGGGTGTCGCCGGCCCCTGGGCGGCCGCCGCCGAACCGGGCGACACCATCGACCTGCTCGGCCCCGGCGGCGCATACGCTCCGCGCGCGGACGCCGACTGGCATCTACTCGCCGGTGACGACTCCGCCCTGCCCGCCATCGCCGCCGCCTGTGCCGCGCTCCCCGGTGACGCTGTCGGCCGGGTCTTCGTCGAAATCGGCGGTTCCGCAGACGAACTCGCGTTCGTGCACCCCGAGGGCGTGGAGCTCACCTGGGTACACCGTGGCGATGCCGACCCCGGCGTGCGCCTGGCCGCCGCGGTCCGCGCCGAAACCTGGCTCGACGGCCGGGCCCACGTCTTCATTCACGGCGAAGCGCAGGCGGTCATGCACGACCTGCGCCCCTACATCCGCAAGGAGCGCGGCGTCCCGGCCGAATGGGCATCCATCTCCGGCTACTGGCGTCGCGGCCGCACCGAGGAGGGCTTCCGCCGCTGGAAGTCCGAGCTCGCCGAGAGCGAAAAGGGCACGCCCGCAGGGGTTTGATCGAATGTGTTCGACGCCGACGACTCCCGAACGTAGCGTCGATGATCATGACGACCGATCGCCCCAGCGAAGTCCTGCCCCTGCGTGACCGCCTCCGCGCCGCATTGCCGGTGGCCATGAAGGCCCGCGATCGAAGTGCCACCGCCGCACTTCGATCCGCGCTCGGGGCGATCGACAATGCCGAGGCCGTGGATGCCTCGGATGTCCGCGCAGGCGCGATCGAGTCCGCCGCAGTCGGATTGGGTACCGCCGAGCGCGCCCGCCGAATCCTGACTGAAGCCGATATCGAGTCGATCGTGCAGTCGGAAGTCGACGACCGCCGCACCGCCGCAACGGAATACGACGCCCTGAGCGGCGGCGCCGACCGCGCCGCATCGCTGCGCACCGAAGCAGATGCACTGGCCGCTCACCTCGAGCGGTAAAGAACAAAGACAAAGAGACAAGACCCAGCCCCGAAGTCGCATTCGTCCGAATCAATCAACATGGATGTAATGACGCTGGTAAACGTCGAGAAGATCCCCGCGCCCGGCCAGGTCGACTCGACCGAGATATGGGTCGGCCACCTCTCTGCCCGTACGAATCCAGGGTGATGTCTACCCCCGCCCCCGAACCGCATTGATGTATCGACCGGCGAACCAGCGCTGAATGATTCGGACAATCGGCCCGCCGACCCGGGTGTACCAAGCTCCAGGTCGCGAGAACGCAGCCACTACGCCATAAACCGACCCATCGGCCGCGTCGTATTCGACCGCGAACAATTCCTCTCCACTCTCGGGGTGACCAGGAAGCGTGCCGTAGGCGAATCCCAGTCGATCGGGTTCGTCCAAGACATAAACCACTCGGCAAGGCGCGGTGACCCCGAGCGGCCCGAGGCCGAGGCGGACGGTCAGTTCGGTGCCGGGTTCGGCAGTCGGCGTGCCGGCCTCGACGAAAATCCCAGTCCGGCGCTGCATTTCGTAAGCGAGGATCGCCGCCCCCGCCTGTTCGAACAATGCTCGCCCCGAACCGATTCGGCGGCGGAGCCGGAAGTGGTCGTAACCCGGCGGGAATTCCCCCTTGGTGGCTCCGACATCGGAATAGGTGAATGGGGCCGAAGCGGGTTCCTGCGACATACCTACATCCTGGCCCCACCGCGTACATCTCGGCCCCACCACGCTTGGGACTGCCCCCTGCATCCCGGTGTCAGCACACCGAATGCCGGTGTCAGTGCGGGCTCAGCGGTTTGAGTCGGACGGGCATTTGATGGATCAGGCCAAGTGGATTCAGGTAGTTCCGGCCTCGTCGTAGACCCCAGTGCAGGCAGGCGCTGACCGGACATCCATTGTGGCCGCTATCGAGGGTGCCGATAGCTGTGCCGCGATTCACGGTGCGGCCCACCGGGATTGACGGAGTCACCGGCTCATAGGTGGTGCGCAGCCCGCCAGGATGGTCGATGGACAGCACCGGTTTACCCGCGATCGTCCCGGCGAAGGCCACGGTCCCACCTCCGGCGGCGAGCACCGACTGCCCGGGCGACCCCGCGAGATCCACGCCGCGATGCCCCGGCAACCAGTTCCGCTCCGGCTTGTCGAAGACGCGGACCACCGCCGGTCGCGGCTGTAGCGGCCAGCCGAAGTCTGCGGGGGCGGCGAGGCACACCGGGGCGAGCGGGATGGACCCGAGCAGCAGCAGGGGCAACCAGCCGAGGGCGATCGACACGATCAGGCGCATGCCTCACTGTGCGCGTCCGCGCGCCGGTCCCGGCTACCGTGAACGGCGATTGTGGATACCCCGCACGATGTGAATACCGTGTGGTTGAAAACTTTGAAAGTGGCTGGACCAGGCGTTCTTCGCCAGCTTGCCCGTAGATAGAAGGAGAATGCCGATGGGCTCCGCCGAGCCGTCCGGAAATCCCGCGAATCCGGATATCGCTGCGGTCGAACAGGAGATCGCCGCTAACGAGGCCCGGATCGAAGAGGTTGTCGAGGCCGAGGCGCAGGAGATCGATTACCGCTTCACCCTCGCCAATGAGCGCACCTTCCTGGCCTGGATGCGCACCGCGCTGGGTCTGCTCGCGGGCGGTGTCGCGGTGCACGAATTGGTGAAACCGTTCCATCACCGTGGTGTTCGCTCGGCGGTTGCTATCAGCTGCATCGTGCTCGCGGGCGTTATCGCGGTCGGCGCGTACGGCCGCTGGCAGCATGTGCAGGCCGCGATGGAGCGTGGCGGGAAGCTGCCGCGCACGCTCATGGTGCCGATTCTGGCCGGCGGTATCGCGGTTATCGCGGTGCTGGCGGGCATCGGCCTGCTGCTGTCGTGACCAGCCCCGAGGCGGGTCTCGCCGCGGAGCGCACCTCTCTGGCGTGGCGTCGTACCGCGATTGCGGCAATGGCCAATGCGGTGCTGTTCCTCAAAGCCGCTTTCGAGAGTGATTGGCGTCCGGTGGCGGTGGCCGAATTCTTCGCGTGCATGGCGTTATTGGTGGTCACGGCGGTATGTGTGCGTCGCGGTCAGGTCTTGCATTCGCATCGCAAGGGTGACTGGAGCCATGGTGCGCGCGGTATTCGCGCGACAGCTGTCGCGATTGCCGGGGTGGCGGTGGTCGCGTTGCTGTTCGCGGTCGAATACGCCGTCTTGCAGAAGTGACTATCCCCAGGCCAGCGCCCTGCTCGCAGGGCCGATTTCGGTCCTGGATGACGGCACCGTAAACTGATCGAGCGGTTTGCTTGAACGCAATCCGACTTCGCGCGCCCATATCGAGGGTCGTCGGCTGGTCCCCCCAAAGATTTTTTGTGGAGGTTCCGGTGGCCGTGGGCGCCAGGGCAGAGATCGCCGATCTCTGCGTCAACCAGCAATGAAAGGGTTACGAGGCCATGCCCGTCGTAACAATGCGGCAGCTGCTCGACAGCGGCGCCCACTTTGGACACCAGACCCGTCGCTGGAACCCGAAGATGAAGCGTTTCATCTTCACCGACCGCAACGGCATCTACATCATCGATCTTCAGCAGACGCTGACCTACATCGACAAGGCCTACGAGTTCGTCAAGGAGACTGTCGCCCACGGTGGCACCGTCCTCTTCGTCGGTACCAAGAAGCAGGCCCAGGAGTCGATCGCGGCCGAGGCCACTCGCGTCGGCATGCCCTACGTCAACCAGCGTTGGCTCGGTGGCATGCTCACCAACTTCGGCACCGTGCACAAGCGCCTTCAGCGTATGAAGGAGCTCGAGGCCATGGAGCAGACCGGTGGCTTCGAGGGTCGCACCAAGAAGGAAATCCTCATGCTTACGCGTGAGAAGAACAAGCTCGAGCGCACCCTCGGTGGCATCCGGGACATGGCCAAGGTTCCGTCGGCCATCTGGGTTGTCGACACCAACAAGGAGCACATCGCCGTCGGTGAGGCTCGCAAGCTGAACATCCCGGTCATCGCGATCCTGGACACCAACTGCGATCCCGACCTGGTCGACTACCCGATCCCGGGTAACGACGACGCGATCCGTTCGGCCGCGCTGCTCACCCGCGTTGTGGCTTCCGCCGTTGCCGAGGGCGTGCAGGCTCGTGCCTCGCGTGCCGGTGGCGACTCCAAGCCGGAGGCCGCCGAGCCGCTGGCCGAGTGGGAGCAGGAACTGCTGTCGTCGGCCACCCCGGCCGCCGAGGCCGAGACCGCTGAGGCTCCGGTCGCCGAGACCGCCGCCGAGGCCGCGGTTGCCGAGGTTCCCCCGGCTTCCACCCCGGCTGATTTCTGAGTCGCGTCCTTAACGACGTTCGTTCACCCTGCCGCCCCTTCCTGTTCGGAAGCGGGCGGCAAGGTGTGACCACCACAGACCAACACTGAGGAGGCTCGCCCGACATGGCGAACTACACCGCCGCTGACGTGAAGAAGCTTCGCGACCTCACCGGCTCCGGCATGATGGACTGCAAGCGGGCGCTCGAGGAGACCGACGGCGACTTCGAGAAGGCCGTTGAAATCCTGCGCATCAAGGGCGCCAAGGACGTCGGCAAGCGCGCTGAGCGCGCCACCGCCGAAGGTCTGGTCACCGCCCTCGAGGGCGTGCTGATCGAGATCAACTCCGAGACCGACTTCGTCGCCAAGAACGCGGAGTTCCAGGAGCTGGCCAACGCTGTCGTCGCCGCTGCGGCGAAGGCTCGTCCGGCCGACCTGGATGCGCTCAAGGCTGTCGACCTGGGCGGCAAGACCGCCGATCAGGCCGTGCAGGAGCTGGCCGCCAAGATCGGCGAGAAGCTCGAGCTGCGTCGCGTCGTCTCCTACGACGGCCCGGTCGCGACCTACCTGCACAAGCGTGCCACCGATCTGCCCCCCGCCGTCGGCGTGCTGGTGCAGTACACCGGTGACAGCGAAGCCGCCGCCGAGGCTGCCCGCGCCGCTGCCATGCAGGTTGCCGCGCTCAAGGCCAAGTACGTCACCCGCGATGAGGTCCCCGCCGACCTCGTCGAGAAGGAGCGTTCGATCGCCGAGGCGACCGCTCGCGAAGAGGGCAAGCCCGAGGCCGCCCTCGCGAAGATCACCGAAGGTCGCGTCAACGGCTTCTACAAGGACGTCGTCCTGCTGGAGCAGCCGTCGGTCACCGACAACAAGAAGACCGTGAAGCAGCTCCTGGACGAGGCCGGTGCCGTTGTCACCGCCTTCTCCCGCTTCGAGGTCGGCCAGGCGTAATCGCCTGACAAACCCAAAAGGCCCCTCGCCCATCGTATTTCGATGGGCGAGGGGCCTTTTTGCTGCTGGGCCTTCGGGTAGGCCGTGCGTGGTTACGGCAGGTTCGGCGTCTGACCGCTCGACATGCTGCCGGTGGCGACGAGTGCGGCGAGGATGGCCGAGGAGACCGCGGGGCCACTGCCGGTGTTGGCGCTCCCGGAGGCGGGTCGCGTTCCGTCGAGTGGAATATCCGCCGAGGCTTGGCCCGCGGTCAGCGCCACCGCGATTGTCAGACCGGCTATCGCCATGCCTGTCCGGTATGCGAAGTTCATGCCCGGAACATTAGCGAAATATGCATATTTCATAATCTGTTTCGCGAATCCTCAGTGGCTGCCGCATGTCATGCACACGCCGGAGCCGGTGAGGATCGCCGTGATGATCGGGGTCCAAATTGCGTGCACGGCCGAACTCCCATTCGCCTCGGCACTGAACGAACTGAAGTCGGGCAGGTGATTGGCTTGGGCCCAGCTGCTCTCGGTATTCAGTAGCGGGCCGATTACCGGGCCGAGGATATTGGCCGAGCCGGTGGCCGAGCCCGTACCCGAGCCGGTAGGGGTGTCCGAGACCGTGGTGGCGGCCGGGTTGTCGGCGGCGGGGGTGAGGGTGATGTCGGCGGCTGCGGTTCCGGTACCGGCGCCGAGGACCGTGGTGACTGCCAGTGCGGCGAGTCCGCCGGAAATGGTCCGGTTCGAGAATCGTGTCATGGCCGGAGATGCTATTTGAAATCACGGCATTTCAAATAAGTTTCAGCCGATCGGACGATTTTGTAGCGGGGTCAGCTGGTGGATGTCGTGCTTCAGGCGGAGTTCACCGATGAGATCCGGGGTCGCCTGGCCGGAGAGCAGGAGTTCGCTCAGTTCGGCGAGGTACTTCTCGTGCCCGGAAGGCGTGACCAGGAACAGCATCTTGGCCGTAGAACTGCCCGGGTTGTGGAACGCGTGCGGGCAGCCCGCCGGGACGTGCATGAAAGCGCCTGGGCCGCCGCGGAATACGGTCATGCCGTCTTCTGCTTGCCAGGTGGTCCAATCGCCGATGGGGTCGGCGGCGGGGTGGAAGGCCAGGAGGTCGAGTTCGCCTTCGACGACGTAGAAGATTTCCTCGGCGTGGCCGTGCCAGTGCGCGCCTACGTCGAAACCCGGTGGGACCTGGGCTTCGAAGGCCGACCAGACGTCCGAGCGATCCGCGCCGACCTTGAGGGTCATGGTGGGCTGGACTCTTTCGCCCGCGCCCGGTGGGAGGAGCAGGCCGTTGCCGGCGAGCAGTCCGTCGGTCATGGTGTGCCTCAGAGCTTCCAGTCGGTGGCCCGAGCCCAGTCGGCGAGGGTCATCAGGCGGGGGTGGGCGGCGCGCAGGGCGGCGATATCGATGGCGGGGGCGGGGTGTGCGTTGAAGTAGGCGAACATCTTGGCCACCTGCTCGTCGAAGGCTCGGAGCTGTTCGATCGGGATCTGGACGGTGCGCGGGGTCAATCCGCTTGTCGCGGCCAGGGTTTCGGCGATCTGGACGGGTGTGAGGATGTCTCCGGCGAGTCCGAGGGTGCGGCCGAGGAATTCGTCCGGCCGCTCGAAGGCGATTGCCGCGAATTCGCCGATATCGTGTACGGAGATCAGCGCCATGGGTGTTTCGGGTACCATGGCCAGGGCCAGCACCAGATTGTCGCCATCGCGGGTGGGCCGGTTGTAGGTGGCGAAATTGTCCATGAAGGACACCGGCCGCAGCATGGTGAACGGCAGGTCGAGGGCGCGAATGTAGTCCTCGATATGTTCTTTCGCGTCGTAGTACTCGATGCCCGAGCCCATCTCGACGCCATTGAGCGAGCTGTAGACCAGGTGTGAGATACCGGCTTTCAGCGCGAGGTCGGCGACGGTGCGCCCATGTCGCTCCTCGTCCGCGATCGCCTCCAGGCTGATATTGACCCCGGACATCATGGTCAGCATCAGGAAGACGCCGTAGGCCCCGTCCATGGCCGTGCGCAGCGATTCGGCGTCCGCCAGATCGCCGGTGACGAGCCGCGCGCCCGCCTCGCGCAGTGCCACGGCCTTGGGTGCTTCCGGATCGCGTACGAAAGCTCTTACCTCCCAGCCTCTTTCGAGTAGTGCCCGGGCGGCGGCCCCGCCTTGCTTACCGGTTGCTCCGATGACCAGAATCGGTCCGTTGTGCGCTGTCATGATGGCTCCCCAGGTTCTCGATCTGCTGATCACGTTAGGAAGTCGCGCGCGGATCTGTCCTGGTGGCGATACTGCTACCCAAAGGCTCTGCACGGGGGAAGTCGAAATGGTAAGTGGCAACGGCAATCCCGGACCATCCCGGCACGCACAGCTGGGCGAGTTCCTGCGCGCCCAGCGGGCGAAGCTGCAACCGCGGGATGTGGGTCTGCGCCCGTATGGCGATCCGGCGCGCAGGCGCACCCCGGGTTTGCGGCGCGAGGAGGTCGCCGAACTCTCCGGTGTCGGCCTGACCTGGTACACCTGGCTCGAACAGGGCCGGGATGTGGCGGCCAGTACGCAGGTTATCGACGCGTTGGCCCGTACGCTGCGCCTGGATCCGGATCAGCACAGTCACCTGCGCTTCCTGGCGGGCCTGGCCGAACCGTACGACCGCAATGCCGATTCGGACCGGAAACGCCTGCAGCGCTTGGTGGATGCGTCGATGCCGAATCCGGCCGTCATCTATGACCCGGATTTCAACTATCTGGTGTGGAACACCGCCTACGTGTGCGTCCGGCACGATCCGCTGGAATTGCCGCCGCGGCAACGCAATCTGATGTGGATGATGTTCACCGACCCCGCTAATCGTGAGCGCATGCCACGCTGGGAGTTCGCCGCCATGGCGGTGCTGAGCCAACTGCGGGAGGCGATGGGCCGTCGTCCCGGTGATCCCGCCCTGGCCGCGCTGGTCGCCGATTTGAGTGCGGCCAGCCCGGAATTCCGCGACTGGTGGACGGAGTATTCGATTCACCGATTCCGTCCCAGCACCGTGGTCGTCGAGCACGCGGGTGTCGGTGTGATCGAGTTGGAGCTGTTCCAATTGCGCCCGGTCGAGAACCCCGGCCTGCTGATGGTCGTGCAGGTGCCGACCGGGGAGATCGCGGCCGGGCGCATCGCGACTCTGCTGGCGCGCGTGGGCGAGTCGCCGAATGTCACGAATTCGGACTCGGTATAGAGGGTCGCCGCACCGTCGCACCCGCGCGTGGTGCAGGATAGACAGAAGTTTGTTGCCGTCCCGTGTGGTTTGCTGCGCCGGGATGGTCTTTTCATGTGCGTGGTTACGCATCACCGCCGAGGACAAGGAGACCGATGACGGACCCGGATACGGCCCCGGACCGCAAGGGCTATCGCCGAGTGCTCCTCAAGCTGGGTGGCGAGATGTTCGGTGGCGGCAAGGTCGGTCTCGATCCCGACGTCGTGCAGGCGGTCGCGGAGCAGATCGCGGAGGTCGTCGAGGACGGCGTTCAGGTCGCGGTGGTCATCGGTGGCGGCAATTTCTTCCGTGGCGCGGAGCTCGAGGAGCGCGGTATGGAACGCGCCCGCTCGGATTACATGGGCATGCTCGGCACCGTGATGAACAGCCTTGCGCTGCAAGACTTCTTGCAGAAGCAGGGCATCGACACCCGGGTGCAGACGGCCATCACCATGGGTCAGGTCGCCGAACCGTATCTGCCGTTGCGCGCCAAGCGGCATCTGGAGAAGGGCCGCGTCGTGATCTTCGGTGCGGGGATGGGCATGCCCTACTTCTCCACCGACACCACGGCTGCGCAGCGCGCGCTGGAGATCGGCGCGGAGGTGGTGTTGATGGCCAAGGCGGTCGACGGCATTTTCAGCGCGGACCCGCGGGAGGACCCGACCGCCACCATGTTCACCGAGGTCACCCATAAAGAGGTGCTCGAACAGGGCTTGAAGGTGGCCGACGCCACCGCGTTCAGCTTGTGCATGGACAACCAGATGCCGATGCTGGTGTTCAATTTGTTGACGAAGGGCAATATCGCCCGTGCGGTTGCCGGTGAGAAGATCGGCACGCTGGTCCGTTCGTGACCACCGAGAAGAACGAATGACGCTGTGGAGGAAACGCCGTGATTGAAGAAGCGCTCTTCGACGCCGAGGAAAAGATGGAGAAGGCCGTCTCGGTGGCGAAGGACGACCTGGGTGCCATTCGGACCGGTCGCGCGAATCCGGGCATGTTCTCCCGGATCGTCGTCGACTACTACGGGTCGCCCACGCCCATCACCCAGATCTCCGGCATTACGGTGCCGGAGCCGCGCATGGTGATCATCAAGCCGTATGAGCAGTCGCAGTTGGGGGCCATCGAGACCGCCATTCGCAACTCGGATCTCGGCGTGAACCCGACCAATAACGGTGACATCATCCGGGTGTCCGTCCCGCAGCTCACCGAGGAGCGGCGCCGGGAGATGGGCAAGCAGGCGCGGTCCAAGGGTGAGGACGCCAAGATCTCCATCCGCAATGTGCGCCGTAAGGCCATGGAAGAGCTGGGTCGCATCCAGAAGGATGGCGAGGCCGGTGAGGACGAGGTCGGTCGCGCCGAGAAGGATCTGGACAAGACGACTGCCCGGTACGTCGCGCAGATCGACGAACTGGTCAAGCACAAGGAAGCCGAACTGCTCGAGGTCTAGCGGTTCGCCGGCGCTTCGAATCCGGCAACGGCTGCTCGGTATCTGGAACGGACGGTCGGCGGCGCCGGCCGGGGGTAGGGACGAACGGACGACAAGTGAGCGACAGGACAATCGTGGCCGAAGAAACTGCCGCCACCGGTGATGTGACGCCGCCCGGCGCGGGCACCGCGGGATCGATGCCCGCGCCCGCGCCGGGCGTGCCCGAGTCCGAGTCGAGTTCGGGCGGAGCGCAGGCCGGTTCACCGGCCGACAGTTCACCGTCCGCCGCCTCGCAGCCGATAGGTTCCGGAGCCGAATCCGTCGACTCGCAGCCCGCAGTGGGTGTCGACTCGTCCGCGATTGTCGGTGCGCAGGTGGCGGCCGAGTCCGGTTCACCGTCCGCCACTCCTGAGACTCCCGCCCCGCCCGCATCCAAAGCGGGCCGCAATCTGCCCGCCGCACTCGGTGTCGGTTTCGGTTTGGGCTTGTCGCTCATAGCGATTCTGCTGTTCGCGCCCAAGGTGCTGATCGGTGTGATCGCCGCGGCCGTCGCGGTGGCCACCTGGGAGGTCGCCAAGCGGCTGCGTGAGGCCGATGTCCTGGTGCCGCGCATCCCATTGCTGCTGGGTGGGCAGGCGATCATCTGGCTGGCTTGGCCGTTCGGCCCGCAGGGTGTGCTCGGCGCGTTCGGCGCGACCGCGCTGACGGTCATGGTGTGGCGCCTGTTCGACCACGGCCTGCGCGCGACTCCGCGAAACTATTTGCGCGACACCGCGATCAGTGCGTTCACGCTGTCCTGGATTCCGCTGCTGGCCGCGTTCGCGGTCCTCATGCTGACCCAGGACGACGGCAATCTGCGCGTGCTGACCTTCATGATCCTGGTGGTCTGCTCCGATGTCGGCGGCTATATCGCGGGTGTGCTGTTCGGTAAGCATCCGATGGTCCCGCACATCAGCCCGAAGAAATCCTGGGAGGGTTTCGGCGGTTCCCTGGTCTTCTGTGTCATCGGTGGCCTGCTCACGGTAACGCTGCTGCTGCAGGCCAATTCGATGATCGGTGTGCTGCTGGGTGCGGCCCTGGTCCTGGTGGCCACCAGTGGCGATCTGATCGAATCGCAGGTCAAGCGCGAACTCGGCATCAAGGATATGGGCACCCTGCTGCCCGGCCACGGCGGCATCATGGACCGCTTGGATTCCATGCTGCCGTCCGCGTTCGTGGCCTGGCTGGTGCTGACCGCACTGTTGTAGGCGATCCCTCTCAGTCGATCGACCAGGTCATACCGAATTCGCCGAGCGCGTCCAGGAATTCGTCCGCGTCGAACATCTCGGCGGGGGACTGTGCGCCCGGCTTGATACCGCCGTCCGCGATGCGAACCGCGACCTCGACGGCCAGTTGTGCGCTGTTGCGGTACGCGTCCGGGCCACTTCCGGTGCCGCGCAGGTGTTTTCCGTCGCGGTACAGGTCCACCACCATCGAGTAGGCCGCTGCCGCGCCGGGGGTTTCCGGGGCATTCGCCAGGTCCGCTTCGGTTACGGTGCCGACGATCTCGAAGATCTCCTTGGCCAGTACGCCCTCCACCGACCGCACCGCGATATGGCGAGGGATGGTGATCACATTCGGTTGCGGAAACTTCATGACCGCAATGGGTTCCACGGCCCCGGGCGGTACGAAGCTGTCACTGCGCGGCTGCGGGCCGGTGTGGAATTCGCCGTCCAGGTAGGAGAGTCCACCGCTGGTGAAGACCTCGAGATTGTTGAAGACGGTGCGCATACTGCCGCGTGAGCCCTCCCCGCCGGGTGCGGCGATATGGCTGAGCACGATCTCGTCCACCGCGCCGAACCGCCGCGCCCCCAGGTCGGCCAGTAGATCGCCGAAGACGCCCGCCTCGGTGATCGCCGTGGCCAGTGTGACTCCCGCCGCGGCGGCCTGTGACCCGTATTCGTCGTAGATCTTCTTGACGAACAGTTGCTCACCGGCGACGTCGACATAGTGCGCTCCGGCCGAAATCGCCGCTCGCACAATGCCTTCGCCATTGCCGGTGTAGTCGGGCAGGGTGCTGATCACCACATCGACGCCGGTGAAGGCGGCGACCAAGGCGGTGTGATCATCGGCCGCGGCGACTCGTACCTCTGCTCCGAAACCGTTGAGCCGCTCTGCGTTCCGGCCCACCACCACGGTTTCGATGCCGCGCCGCCGTAGTTCGTCGACGACGAATCCGCCGACGTGTCCACTGGCTCCATACACTGCGATCTTCATGCCCGCTCCTTGCTCGTTCTCGGTGATGAACTCACTGTATGAGCGAAAGCGAAGACGATAAATCTCTCAGAATCCGTCGATGATGTTCCATCGTCTTGCGGTCTATTCTTTTCGGTATGGACGTACTCAGCGAGGTGCTGGCCACCGCGCGCACCGGCAGCCCGGCCTCGGGCATGTTCGTGCGGCATGCGCCTTGGGGGCGTGCGTATCCGCGCATCGAGAGCGCGGGATTCCATGTCGTACTTCAGGGTTCGTGCTGGTTGACCCGCCCGGAGGCCGATCCCATCGCCCTCGGTATCGGTGATGTGGTCTTCATGGCGCGCGGTGTCGCGCATGAGTTGGTCGATGCGCTCGGCTCGCCGATCACCGAGACCGCCGGACCGGCCGATGTGCGCTTCGTCGATGGGCCCGGCCCGGTCGCGACCCTGCTCTGCGGGTCCTATCAATTGGCCGGTGATCGCACCCATCCGCTGCTGGCGGAACTGCCCGAGGTGGTGCATATTCCCTCGCGCCTGGGCAGTCACGCCTCATTGCGGGCGGCGGTGGATCTGCTCGCCGATGAGCTCGATGATTCGCGTCCCGGCGGTGACGCGGCGATCCCGCCGCTGCTGGATCTGCTGCTGCTGTACATTCTGCGCGCCTGGTTCGCCGATGCGGCATCGAGTGAATTCTCCGGCTGGGCAGCGGCTTTCGCGGATCCGGGTATCTCGGCGGCCCTGCGTGGTATGCATGAGAATCCGGCGCACGGATGGACGGTCGAATCGCTGGGGGAGCGGGCGGGGCTCAGTCGCGCGGCGTTCGCGAAACGGTTCACCGCGCTGGTCGGTGAGCCGCCGCTGGCCTATCTCACCCGCTGGCGCATGATCACCGCGGCGCGGTTGCTGCGGGATTCCGACGCGCCGCTGGCGAGTGTGGCCCGCCGTACCGGATACGGTTCGGAGTACGCCTTCGGTAAGGCATTCAAACGCGAATACGGTACTGCCCCAGGGCAATACCGTAAATCCGCGGACGATCTACTGCTGGTGGGAGTGTGACCGCCGCCGGCGGTTCGTCAGCCGTGTTTCTTGGCGGCATGCCGGAACTGCAGAATGCGGTAGCCGCCGACGAGCGCGGTGAACAGCGCCCCGGCGAGTACCGACAGCAGCACCAGTACACCGATGGGCAGGTTCCAGTCCCAGGCGAAGAGTGAGACGTGCGCCTGGTCCAGGTTCTGCAGAATGAAGATGAGTACGACGATGCCGAGTACGGCGGCGATGACGAGGCCGACCCAGGCGTAACCGGCGCGGGTTTTCAGGACGCCCTGGCCCTTGTTCTTACCTGTACTCGGGGTCGGCTCCGGCCCGGCGTTCGGTACGGCGTCACCAGTCATAGCTCGATCATTGCCGATGGCTATGACCGGTGCACGCATATCGCCGCTTATCGGCTATATGTCGTTTCTGTTGGGTGTCAGCCAGTTCACTGTCGTCGAGCTCACGGCGAATGTGATGAGCGCATCGCACCCCGCACGCCCGAAACGGCTGTCCGGATGGAACACTGGAAGGGTTATGACTGCCATCCCCGTACCCCTCGTTTTCGACGCCCCTCGCCGTGGCCTGCCGCCCCGGCATCTCGCCGACCTCGATGCGCAGGAACGCAAGGCGGCGGTCGAGGAGCTCGGGCTCCCCAAATTCCGCGCCGATCAGATCGCGCGCCAGTACTACGGTCGCCTGGTCGCCGATCCGGCCCTGATGACCGATCTGCCCGAGGCCATGCGCGCCAAGGTCGGCGAGGCCCTGTTCCCGCCGCTGCTCACCGAGGTCCGCAATGTGGTCTGTGATGACGGCAGCACCCGCAAGACGCTGTGGCGTGCGGGTGACGGCACGCTCCTGGAGAGCGTCCTCATGCGCTACACCGACCGCAACACCCTCTGCATCTCCAGCCAGGCGGGCTGCGGTATGGCCTGCCCGTTCTGTGCCACCGGCCAAGCGGGCCTGACCCGCAACCTGTCCACCGCCGAAATCGTCGACCAGGTGCGCGCCGCGGCCGCCGCCCTGCGCGACGGCGAGGTCACCGGCGGCCCCGGCCGCCTCTCCAATATCGTCTTCATGGGCATGGGCGAACCCTTGGCCAACTACAAGCGTGTGGTGAACGCGGTGCGCCGAATCACCTCGCCCGCGCCCGACGGTTTGGGTATTTCTCAACGCAACGTTGTGGTGTCCACGGTGGGTTTGGCCCCCGCGATCCGCAAGCTTGCCGATGAGGACTTGTCGGTGACTTTGGCTGTGTCGCTGCATACTCCGGATGATGAGCTGCGGGATACGCTGGTGCCGGTGAACAACCGGTGGGCGATTGCTGAAGTTCTCGATGCGGCACGGTATTACGCGGATAAGTCGGGTCGTCGGGTGTCGATCGAGTACGCGTTGATCCGGGATATCAATGATCAGCCGTGGCGTGCGGACATGTTGGGGCAGAAGCTGCATAAGGCGTTGGGTTCGCGGGTGCATGTGAATCTGATCCCGTTGAATCCGACACCGGGGTCGAAGTGGGATGCTTCGCCGAAACCTGTTGAGCGGGAGTTTGTTCGGCGCGTTGAGGCGCAGGGGGTGCCGTGTACGGTGCGTGATACGCGGGGGCAGGAGATCGCTGCGGCGTGCGGGCAGTTGGCTGCTGAAGGCTGATCGTGGCCGTTCACGGTAATTTCGTCTGAGCTGCCTCTGCACCAGCGTGGTGTCCGGATCGCGCTGTTACCGGCGCGCCGAGCTGGCCCGAGACGAAGACGAGATCACCTGCCTGCCGGGACCGCGTTCGGCTGAGTGGATATCCCGAAACTAGACCTATTGGTTCGCTATGATCGAGGTGATCGAGTGCACCTGGAGAGGCGTGTCACCGTTCGGCATCGTGGCAGCGGGGGTTTGGAAAGCGGGTCCGATGTTTCGATCTGTGTTGGTAGAGCGAGCGCCGAATGTCGGAGTCTGAAGGAGACGCCACGCAGCGCGACCTTCGGTCCGGGATCGTGGCGGAGTTGGCGGCCGCGGGATTCGACGGTGCCGAGGAGATCGGCCGCGGCGGATTCGGTGTGGTTTACCGCTGCGCGGAGCAGTCGCTGGATCGCACCGTCGCTGTGAAGGTTCTGACGTCCGAAGTCCACGGTGATGAGCGTGAACGATTCGTTCGGGAGCAACACGCCCTGGGCAGGCTCTCGGGCCATCCCAACATCGTTGAGGTGTATCAGGTGGACATCACCTCCACCGGCAAACCGTTCATCGTGATGCCCTACTATCCGCAAAGTTCCCTGGACGCGCAGCTGCGTGCGGCGGGCCCATTTCACTGGCGGGACGCGCTGTCGATCGCGGTGAAGTTGGCGGGAGCGTTGGCGGCCGCACACGTGAACGATATCGTGCACCGGGATGTGAAGCCGGCTAACATTCTGCTCACCGATTACGGACAGCCGCTGTTGGCGGACTTCGGTATCGTTCGGTTCGTTAGTGAGTTCCCGACAGCGACCGGGGTCTTCGTGGGAACACCTACCTTCACCGCTCCCGAGGTCCTCAGTGGCAAAACACCACAGGCCGCAGCCGATGTATACAGTCTCGGTGCGACGCTGTTCTGCCTGATCACGGGGCATGCTGCTTTCGAGCGGCGCCCCGGCGAGTCGATGGCGGACCAATTGCGGCGAATCGCCACGGTGCCGGTCCGGGACCTGAATGTGCCGGATATGCCGGAGGAGATGGCTGCCGCGATCTGCGAGACGATGGCGATCAACCCGGCGGACAGGCCATCGGCCGCGCAGTTCGGCGAGCGGTGCCGGGAGGTGCAGCGTCGACATGGACAAACCGTCGATATGATGGCTGTTCCCGCCGCGACATCGCGTCGCCGCGGCCAAGGGACCGTTCCCGAGAAACGGATCGTCGGCATGGGTGCGGTCACACCATCCGCAGCCACGAAGTTCCGGCCACCCACATCGCCGCGGTCGTTGGTCGCACGGCCTCGACTGTTGCAGACACTGAGGCAGGGCGAGCCTCGTCGGCTGGTGCTGATCCATGGCCCGGCGGGGTTCGGGAAGAGCACGCTGGCCGTGCAGTGGACCCGTAGTCTCGAGTCGGCGGGTATGTCGGTGGCCTGGCTCGCCGTCGATGCCGACGACAACAATGTGGTGTGGTTTCTCATTCATCTGGTGGAGGCGATCCGACAAGTCAGGCCGGAGTTGGCTCAAGACCTGCACGGTGTTCTCGAGGAGCGCTCCGAGAGCAGTGTTCGCTATGTGATCGCCGCGTTGATCGATGAGATCCACGACAGCGGTGAGCCGATCGCCGTGGTGATCGACGACTGGCATCGGGTGACGAGCCGGGCGAGCATCGAGGCGATGAGCTATCTGCTCGAGCACGGTTGCCATCACCTGCGGCTGGTCGTGACCAGCAGAACTCGGACCGGGTTACCGCTGAGCACAATGAGCGTGGCCGACGAACTCGTCGAAATCGATTCCACAGCATTACGTTTCGAGGAGACCGAGGCACAGTCATTTCTCGTCGATGTCAACGGTCTGCCCCTCGATGATTTGGATATCTTGACGCTCCAGGAATCGACACAGGGGTGGGTGGCCGCGCTTCAGCTCGCGTCGCTGTCGTTGCGGGGTCGAGACGATCCCGGCGAATTCATCGGCCGGCTATCGGATCAACACCAGGCCATCGGCGATTATCTCGCCGACAACGTGCTCGACCAGGTCGACCCCGCGCTGCTGGACTTCCTCATGTCGACCAGTGTCACGGAGAAAGTTTGCGGGGATCTCGCCACCGCGCTATCCGGGGTCGCCGCCGGCGACGATATGCTCGAACAGGTGTTGAAGCAGGATTTGTTCCTGCACCGTGCCGAGGACGAAAGCCAAGACGGCAGGCAATGGTTTCGCTACCACCGGCTGTTCGCCGATCATCTCCAACACCGACTGGGAATGGACCGCGCCATCCGGTTGCACCAGATGGCATCGGCCTGGTTCGCCGACCACGGGCTGCTCAACGACGCCGTCGATCACGCTTTGGCCGCGCGGGAACCCGAACGCGTCATGCAGCTTGTTATCGATCACGGGGAGGAACTGTTCGAAAGCTCTCGGCTGGCCACCCTGTTGGGACTCGTCGCGAAGCTGCCGCGGGCCATGGCCGAAGCGAACCCTCTACTTCAGTTGTACATTGCATGGCCCAATCTCGTGGCCAACCGCCATGTCGAGGCCGGCGCCGCACTCGACCATGTCGACGTGGCACTGAACGCGGATACCGCTGACACGCAAGGATACTCGGAGCTGCGGTTCGGAGCGGCTGTGGCTCGGACAGCCTCGCAGTACGCCATCGACCGCTTCAGCCCCCTACCCGAGGTGCTGATCGCGCACCTCGACGACGAGGTCACCTCATTCTCCGCGAATGCCGCACTTCATGTCGCCTCTCTCGACGCCCTGAATCGATTCGATTTCGACGAGGTGCGTCGTCGTCAGCGGCAGGCAGCTACTTTTCTGCGGCACAGCAAAGGTCCCCTTACGGTCATGTTCGGCCACTGCCTCGCAGGTTTGGCCGCTTACGAACAGCTCGATGTCGCAGCTGCTGAAAATAGCTTTCGAACCGCTCACATGTTGGCGCTCAGGAGCGGGACACACAGCTTCGCCGCCCGGCTGGCAAGTGCTTTGCGGGGCGGGTTGCTCTACCAGATGGGGAAACTCGACGACGCCGAGGCATTGTTGGATGAAGGCCTCGAACTGGGACCCGAGGGTGGCTCGATGGAGTCTCTGATGGCCAGCTATGGAATCGGTGCACGGATCAAAGCGGTCCGCGGTAACCTCGCCGCAGCTGAGCAGCGCTTGGACGAGGGCGCGAAAATCGCGGAGAATCTCTCGGTGCCAAGGTTGGCCGCGTGCATCGTCAACGAGCGGATCCGCGCTGGTCTGCCGATCGCCGAAGAAGAACATGCCCGTTTGCTGTGGCTGGAACCATATCGGCGACAGCTGGATGGGACCAAAGCCATGACCTCCGAACTGGAACAAGACTCGGCGATTCGGCTGCTGTTGGCCGAGAGCACTCTCGGTGCGGCAGAAAGCGCCTGTGCCCGTGCGGAGTCCATGATCCATGAGATCGGAACTCAGAACCGCCCGCGAGCCCTACTGCAAGCGCAACTGACGCATATCGCCTGCCTGGCCGCCGCGGGCCGCCAGGCCGAGGCGATCCTCGCGATCGGCCCGGTACTCGCGCAATGCGCTGAACACGACCTTCCTCAGTTCGTGGTCGACAGTGGTTGGCAGTTGGCACCGATTATCACGGCCTTTCAGCACGATATCGGGGCATCGGGCCGATTGCCACCAATGTTCATGCGGAAAGTGATGGCGGCCTCGGACCTCAATCTCCGGCCATGATCACCGGAATCGGTCTCCTGCCACGAACCCGGGCCGGCGCGGTCGACGCTGGGTGAGGGGCGGCTCCCGTGCCCGGCAAGTGGCGGTCGCCGCCACTTCGCCGTCTCCGCTGGTTATGGCGTTTGTAAACGGAGGGCATGGGCGAACCCCTGGCCAACTACAAGCGCGTAGTGAACGCCGTCCGCCGCATCACCTCTCCCGCCCCCGACGGCCTCGGCATTTCCCAGCGCAGCGTCGTGGTCTCCACCGTCGGCCCGGCCCCCGCCATCCGCAAGCTCGCGGACGAGAACCTGTCCGTGACTCTCGCTGTCTCCCTGCACACTCCGGACGACGAACTCCGAGACACGTTGGTCCCGGTCAACAATCGCTGGCCGATCGCCGAAGTCCTCGACGCCGCAAGGTATTACGCCGACAAGTCCGGCCGCCGAGTCTCCATCGAATACGCCTTGATCCGAGACATCAACGACCAGCCCTGGCGCGCCGACATGCTCGGCCAGAAACTCCACAAGGCCCTGGGCTCCCGAGTCCACGTAAACCTCATCCCGCTGAACCCGACCCCCGGCAGCAAATGGGACGCCTCCCCCAAACCCACCGAACGAGAATTCGTTCGCCGAGTCGAGGCCCAAGGCGTCCCCTGCACCGTCCGCGACACCCGAGGCCAGGAAATCGCCGCCGCCTGCGGACAGCTGGCTGCCGAGGCTGAGCGGCTGCCCGGAGCGAATCCTTCCGCGAGGGTGCAGGTAGGGCGGCGGAGCCGGACAATTGGGATCCCTGGCTGCACGCTCGTCGTAGGACGAACTAGCCTGCCGGTTGTGGATCACGCATCGGGGTTAGCGGGGTTCGCGGCGTGCGCGGTGTAGTACTTCCTCCTCGGTGAGTGCGCTGTCGCCGTGGCGGGTCAGGCACATGAGTGTTGCGAGTTTGCTGAAGGCGATTCCTTCGGTGCTGCCGTAGAAGCGGCCGGTGGAGAGGCGGGAGATGTCTTCCACCTGGCCGCCTTTGGCGCGGGCCAATTCCTTGGCCGCTTGGATCTGTACCGAGGCGTTGAGGTGTCCGAAGAATTGTGTCGCGGCGTTGCCGGTGATCATATTGTGCAAGCCTTTGGGTGCCTGGGTCGCGAATACCAGGCCGAGGCCGTATTTGCGGGCCTGGGCGGCGAGCTTGATCGTGCTCTCGGTGGATGCCTTCGTACCGCTGGAGGGTGCGAAGGTCTGGGCTTCGTCCAATACCAGCAGGCCGCCGAGCGGGCGGTCGCCGGCGGGGTTTTGTTTGATCCACGCGAAGAGCGCCAATTCGAGCTGATTCACGAAGGTTTGGCGTTGTTCTTCGGTGGCCAGGCCGATGCAGCTGATCACCGAGATGCGCGCCCGTTTGCCCGGGCTGGGGCGCAGTAGCGTGCCGGGGTCGAGTCGTTCACCGGCGCCGCCGAAGACCGGGTCGTTGATCATGGCCGCGCGCAGTTCGTCGGCCATGGAGGTGGCCAGCGCGCTCGCGTTCCGGATGGTGCTGACCCCGTCCGGAAGGTCGGCGAGCAGCGCTACGAAGGCATTGAGTTCGCTGCCGCCCCGGCGGGCGAAGTAGGTCATCGCCTCGGTCAGGACCGCTGTGCCGGTGGGCAGCTTTCGCGTGGTCAGGCCGGTGCGCGGGAGTAGGCCCGCCACCGATGCGTCGACCGAGGTGCGGAATTCGTCCGGATCATCCAGTACGCCACCGAAATCGGGCAGCGGATTCAGTGCGAGCGGGCGACCGGCCTCACGCCGGGGCGTCCAGACCAGCACCTCGGTCTCGGTGAAGTAGCGTTCCGCGCGCTCGGCATCACCGTTGCTCCAGGCCTCGGGCTGTGACGGCCAGCGATCGCCCAGCTGTGCCAGGTCATTGTTGGTGTCGACCAGGATGGATGAAACGCCCTGCAGCGCGGCCTCTTCCACCAGGCGGCGCAGCAGGACGGTCTTGCCGGATCCGCTGCCCGCGAAAATCGCTGTGTGCTTTCGTAATTGCCGGAGCGGTACGTGGAAACCGCTGCCGTTCGCTATGTTTCGGCCCAGCATTATCGAGGGCACATCGACGCGGATTCGGTCCTGAACAGGTGTCACCGGTTCCGGCGCGGGCTCCGGTTCCGTGTTGAATGTGTCCGAAAACTGTTGTTCAGCAGCGAGTTCCGTCGGAATATCGGCCAGGAACTTGCTGAACAACTGCGATTCGCTCGCCGGGCGTCGAGCCATCAGCCAGCCGTGCAACTCCGGCGTGCTGTCGGCCCGCATCGCCTCCAGCGCGGTGAAAGTGCGCAGGTCATCGGCCGATATCGGTACCACGATCCCGTGCGCGGCTTCGAATTCGGCGAGCGCCGCGGTAGTGGCCCGACCTGCGGAGAATGCCGTATTCCGCAGAATCACCAGGTGCCGTTTGGCGGCCTCGGGCCCGATGCCCGCCTCCAGGCAGGCCGATCGCAGTCGAGTCAGTACGGCCGTGTGGTGACTGTGCGAGATGGCCCGAAAGCTCCAGTGCTCCTCGTCCTCGGTGGCCTCGTCGAGGGTTCGGCGCAGCCGTGCGTGCAATGCGGGCTGGACCATATTCTGTGGATCGACCATGAGATCGATCCCGCTGCCCGCCTGCTCCAGCGCATAGCAGTGCAGTGCCGAGGTCAGGATCGAAAACATAAGACCGTCTTCATGTTTCGGATCCATCGGCGCGAACACATCGGCGGTCTCGAACAGCTTGGCGAACCGATCATCGAGTTCCGCGAGGTCGCCACGCGCGGGCTGTGGTGGCGTAGGTGAGGTCGGCTGGGACCGGTCCCCGAATCCCTCGAGGTCGAAGACCTTGCGCGTGGCCAGGCAGTGCTGCACGTGCTTCTCCACCTGCTGGAGTAACCGTCGCGGCGTGAAGTGGGTGATCCCGGGATCGTCGAAAGCCTGCGGCGCGACCGGCCAGGTCGGGTAGGGCGGCTCGAAACCGGCCTCCCCGTACAGGTTTCCGAGGTGACGTTCGACGATCGCCGATGCCACCGTGGTCGATGGCATTGCCGTCGAGAGTTCGAGCACGTTGAAGCGGTCGGCCGTCGAGTTCACCGCGCGGGCGGTAATGAGCTCCCAGGATTTGGGAATACACGCGGTCACAATGAGTGTCCGGACCGTCTCCTCGCGCATCCGCATGAGGGCATCGGCAAGCCCATTGGCGAGATCGTCCCGCTTCGAGTGCGCGGATTGCGCTATGACGGAGTCGATTTGATCGATCGCCAGCACGACCGGCCCGGTGAGCGCGAACAGTCGAATCAGGTCACCGAAGATCAGTTGCGGTGCCCGGCTCCGCTGCTGGAATCCCCACGCCGCCCGATCGGCCTCGTCGAGACCGCTCTCCAATGTCAGGAAGCTGTGCCCGATATCCCGTAGCGCCCTGGCCTGGAACAACACCAGCGCGCGCAGCGTATCGCGGCATTGGAATGCCACCTCCGCGTCGAGTTCGGTTATGCGGTCGATGAATTCGTCGAGTGCGGGTCGGTTCAGCGGCAGGGTGCCGCGTAGTCGTATGCGCAGTTCGTCGCCGCAGCCGGTGCGCTCGGTGAGCGCGTCGAGCATCGGAATCAGTTGGCCGCCATCGGATCCCAGTAGTTGGCCGACGATTCCGTGTACCGCGCCCGCCCAGAATGATCGGCCGTCGATCAGTTTGGGCATGAAGAACGCGCCGCCACGCTCCTGGACGTGCTGCCGAATCCAGCCGAGCATATGGGTTTTGCCGACCCCGTGTTCACCGCTCAGGACGAGTCCGATCGGTGTGCTGTGCGGTCGGATCTCGGCCGCGTATACCGCCCGGGTGATCGCCTCCACGGCTTCCCGGTGCAGTCCGTCGACGTGATAGGTGAGCGGACTCCACACCTGGTTCGGGGTGACCGCACTACTGAACTGAATCAATGAGAGCGCATGTCGCTGCTCCTCATTCACCGAGACACCTCGATCGTCAGCAGATGTCGTGGCGTTCCGCCCAGTACGACCGCGGCCTCCTGATCCTGCGGGGTGAGGGTCTTTTGATCGGCCTCCGCGCGCACGTGAATGTGATTGCGCCGGGCCAGCGCCTCCAATGCCCGATCGACCTGGTCGCGGGGCACGCCGCCCAGCCGGTCCCGCAGATCGGCCAGCCGTAGTGGCGTGCCCCGGCCGCGGGTCAGTTCGGCGTATGCCGCCTCGACCTGGCTCGCCACATCCGGCCGGAAGATATCGGCCAGCGCGACCCCGCTGTCGTCCAGATACCGCCGCAGCCCGGCCAGTAGCGCGTACAGCGCACCGCCCGCGGAGCCCGATCGCTCGGGGCGTTCGCGGGAAAGCTCTGTGTCGCACCAGACCGCACCGCGATCGGAGAGTTCATGTACGAAGGCCCGATTCACCATGGTGCTGCTGACCAGGCCCAGGTCATTGAGGTGGCGGCGATGCTTCCCGTCGAGTTTGATCCCGGCGGTCGCGTACAGCTCGGCATTGGTCAGCTCACGGGCTTCGGCCATGAGTACCAGTAGCGCGCACCGCTCGCTCGCGGTCAGTCGCGTTTCGGACATGTCCATCTCGGTTCCTTCTTCACTGTGGTCAGGTTCGCGGATCGTCGAGCGCGATGAATTCTCCTGTGCCGGAGCCGATTACGCGCATCGAGTTCCGTGCCCTGCCCACACCGACCCCCACTACCGACGACGACATCACTGTAGTCATCGGTCGGCAAAGTGCCGGGGTTTCGGTGAAGTTGCCGGCTGCTCGAGTGGGTCAGCTGGGTTGGCGGAGCGGGAGGCCGGCGGCCCGGTAGATGGCGTCGATGACGGTCATATTGTCGATCGAATCCTGGGGCGGGGTTTTCACCGGTTCACCGCGGAGTACGGCCGCGGCGAAGGCATCGAGTTGGAATGCGTAGGTGGGTCGGTGGGTGAATCGTTCGACGCGCTTGCCGCGTTCGGAGCGGACGGTGAGTCGGTGCGGGAATTGGGGGCCGATGAAGTTGAGGATGTGAAGTTCGCCTTGCTCGCCGATAACCCGGGCGGTCGCGCGTAGTAGGTCCGAGGACCACATCGAACAGCGGATGCTCCCGGTATGGCCGCTCGGGAAGGCGAGTTCGGCGGTCATTGCGCGGTCGATGCGCGGATCGCGGACCTTCGCCTGTGCCGCGGTGACTTCGGGGTTCTCACCGCCGAGTACGCGCGCCATGTGGACGGCGTAGCAGCCCGTGTCCATCAATGCGCCACCGGCGAGGTCGTAGTTGTAGCGGATATCGGAGAACACGGGCAGGGGTATGCAGAACGCAGCTTCTACCCGGACCAGTTTGCCCAATTCGCCCGAGGCTATGACCTTTTCGGCCGCCAGCGTCAGGGGATGGTAGCGGTAATGGAATGCCTCCATCACCACACGATCGGAATCCTTTGCCAGGTCGGCGATTTCACGGGCTTCATCGGCATTCGCGGTGAACGGCTTCTCGCACAGCACATGCTTTCCGGCGGCGAGCGCGGCGCGAGTCCATTTGCCGTGCAACCCATTCGGCAGCGGAATGTAGACCGCATCCAGGTCGGGCGCGGCGATCAGCTTGGCGTAGTCGTCGTACACCCCGTCGATGCCGTGCTTGCTCGCATAAGCCTTGGCCCGCCCGGGATTACGGGCGGCCACGGCCGCGACCTCCACCTCCGGGTTCTTCTTGGCCGGATTGATCAGGGCCGAGGGTGCGATGCGCGCCGCACCGAGGATTCCGATTCGCAACGGTGCGACCGCGGGTTCGTTCATCCCGACACCGTAACCGCTGACACCCCGCCACCGGGAGATGAAGAACTGCGATACAGCGCGGTCGCGCCGCCGAATCAGGTCGTGACTACGAGTTTTCCGGTGGCGCTGCCGGATTCCATAATGCTGTGGGCCTCTCGGATCTGGTCGAGGGTGAAAATGCGGCTGATTGGGACGGTGAGGGTGCCCGCTGTCACCTCGTCGAGGAAGTTCTGCAGCACCTCGGCGGGGAGGTCGCCGGATTCGCCACCGTAGGCGGCCAGACGGACACCCCGCGGGAGGTAGCCGATCGGGTAGAAGTTCTCCACCGTCCAGACGTTGGAGAGCATGCCGGTGAAGCACACGACACCGTGAAAACGGGTGGCGTGCAAGGTATCCGGAAGGGTGGGCGTACCGATCAGTTCGAGCGCTACGTCGACGCCGCCGTCGACGAGCTCGCGCACGGCCGGGGCGACCTCGCCGTCGTCCAGGACGACGTGGTCGACGCCGACACCGCGCAGGGCCTCGGCCTTATCCGGATTTCGGGTGGTGGCCAGCACCATCATGCCGCGCTGCTTCGCCAGCACCGCGGTACACATGCCGATCGAGGAGGTGCCGCCGCGAATCAGAATCGACTGGCCGGGCTGCGCGTCCAAGCCGACGGTGAGCGAGCCGTAGGAGGTCTGCAGCATCTCCGGAATCGCACCCAGAGTCGCCCACGGCAATGTGCTCCGGAACGGAATCACCTGTCCCACAGGCACACACGTGTACTCGGCGTACCCGCCGTCGAAGGTGCGTCCCATCCCGCCCATGAGCGTGGCCACCTGCTGTCCGGGTTCGAATTCGCCGCCGGGGCACGCCTCGACAATCCCCGCCGCCTCGATA
The DNA here is from genome assembly GCF_009649815.1 of Nocardia sp. SYP-A9097. Classification (GTDB taxonomy): domain Bacteria; phylum Actinomycetota; class Actinomycetes; order Mycobacteriales; family Mycobacteriaceae; genus Nocardia. The sequence goes on along the minus strand of NZ_WJIC01000015.1, from coordinate 51,713 downwards.
CCGGGTACGCGCGGAAAGACCACGCCCTCCGCCAATCCCAGCCGGGTATGCAGTTCGGAGCGATTGAGTCCGAAGGCCATTACCCGAATCAGCACCTGCCCGGGCTCTGGCACCGGTATCGGCAGATCCCGAATCTGCAGCGCCTCGGGCGGTCCGGGCGCATCGAGAACCACCGCGCGCATCGTCTCGGCCATTCGCCACCCTCTCGATCATGAACGGATGCGGATCAGTATGGCGCGCGGTATCGCTACTCGGGGAAGGGGCCGAATTCGCCTGACTGGTAGTCGAGTACGGCCTGCTGCAATTGCGCCTGATTGTTCATGACGAACGGGCCGCCCATGGCCACCGGTTCCCGCAGCGGTGCGCCGGTCCAGAGCAGAAAATGCAGCGGCTCGGAGCCGGTATTGCGCACCTGCAGCGAGGTGGCCTCACCGGGATCGCGTTCCAGATGCACGGCCTGACCGGAATGCGCTGTGTCACCGGCGAATTCGCCGTGACCGGCGACTACGTAGGCGAATCCCTCCTGATCCGGGGGGATTTCCTGGGCGAACCCGGCTCGCGGTTCCAGCCGTGCGTCGATCATGGTGACCGGCACATGATTTCGTGCCGGACCGACCACATCGCCGGAGCGTCCGGAGAACACCCGCACCCGCACCCCCGCTTCCCGGCGCACCGGCATCTGCTCCCCGCGCAGATCCTGATAACTCGGCTCGATCAGCTTGTCGGCGGCGGGCAGATTCAGCCACAACTGCAGGGTGTGCACGCCCCGGCCCTCGAACGCGGTCTCCGCGTGCAACAACCCGCGTCCTGCCGTCATCCATTGCGCGTCACCGGGATTCAGCACACCATGGCCGCCGCGATTATCGCGATGCTCGAGCTCGCCCTCCACCACATAGGTGATTGTTTCGAAGCCGCGATGCGGATGCCAGTCGAAACCCGTTGTGCTGAACCAATCTTCCATCAGCGCCAGAAATGGATCGGTCGCCGTCGGATCGCCGGGCGGCAGCACCATGGCATTGCGATCGACCTGGGCATTGGGTCCACCCATGGTGCGATCGGTGACACTCTCGACTCCACGTGCGGGCAGCATTGTCGTCATGATCGGCCCTTCTGTCGGTGGGACGGGGACGGCTCAGCTTTCCCCGGCGTTCTGCGCCGCCTGCAGAGTTCCCCCATCGACCGGCGTGAATCCGGCACCGGCGATGAGCGGTGCGACCACGGCGGCCGCAGCGGGATCATCACTCCAATAACGCATTTCGGTGCGTGGACCGCCCTGCTGCCCGCGCTGTCCGTCGGCGAGCAGATCCGCCGCGAGGCGATCGCCGAAGGTGCGGACCAGCCGCACATCGCCGAGCATTCGCAACTGGAATTGCGGACTGGTGAGCCCGTCCGGGACGGTCAGTGGGGTGGGTACCCCGTTCACCTCGGTGAGCGGATTGCTCGGGTCGATGACGATACGGCCCGTCAACGCACTGCCGTACTCCTCGCCGATAGCGGGAAAGGCCTGCCACCAGACCGCGATGACCACGACATCGGACTTCTCGATCGCCTCGAGTGGCGTGACGGCGGTGGCCGTGGGGCCGAGTTCGGCGGCCAGTTTGTCGGGTCCGCCCGGGTGGGCGGCGCTCAGTAGTACCTCGTGCCCGCCCGCGGTGAGTAATCGGGCGAGATTGCCGCCGATGCGGCCGGTGCCTATCAAGCCAACGCGCATTGCCTGCCTCCTGGTCGATTGGGGCCGAGCAGTGACCTCAACATGCTACATAGCAATGCTCAGGCAAACCTGGAGCGGATCGCTGATCGGGTTCGGCTCGCCCAGTCGCGTTGCACGCGCATCGAGCTTGTAAGCCGGGTCACACAAACGCGCGGCTAGTGACCTCGGCTATCAATACGCTTTCTTGGCTACCTGTCAGTAAATTCTTGCTGGATACTTGACTAGGGCGCTCGAAAAGGCCTCGAAACCGAATCCATGTCCGTGATCGAGCAAGGAAACCAACGAAGTGATCAAGTTCAGCAAGGTTGCCGCGACGTCGGCCATGGTGATCGCGGCTCTCGGCATCACTGCCGGAACCGTTCACGCTGCCCCCGCCCCCGCTCTTCCCGCTGTCCCGGACATTGTCAACGGCCTGAACCAGGCGGTGGACGGCCTCGTGCCGTCGATCCACTGGAACGCGGCCATCGAAGGTGACTCGGTGGTCCTGACTACCGACGCCGGTGCCCTGACCACCAAGGATGACCAGTTCCAGGTGCTCGACAATCGCGGCGGTCTGGTCACCGCGTTCCCGCTCGGGTTCGTCAAGGACGGCATGCAGTACCCGATCCATGCCGCGATCGACGGCCTGCGCGCAGTGCTCACCCCGGATCTGAATCCGGCCGCCGCGCGCCCGGCCGATCTGGCGGTGCACGAAGTGGCGCAGCAGCAGGCGTTCGATGACGCCGTATCGGCCGCCAGCTCGCAGTTCGGCATCATCACCGCTGTCGGCACCCTCATCGGCACCCTGGTCGGTGGCATCGGCGGTTGTGCGCTGGGTGCGTTCCTGGGCACCCCGGTGCTGCTGCCGGGCTGGGTCGGTGGCTGCTTCACCGGCGCGCTGATCGGTATCCCGCTGGGCGCGGCCGCCGGCCTGGTTCTGACCGGTGTTCCGGCCGCGATCATCGTCGGCATCGGGTTCTTCCAGCGGATCAATGATCCCGCGAATCAGTAGTAGCAGCGCGCTGTAGCAATAGGGGCCCGTACCAATCCGAAGATTGGTACGGGCCCTCTTCTATGTACTGAAAGTTTGCTTGAAGCGGCCTGAAAAGACCGTTTGAACATGAACTGTAACCGAAACGTGCTTGAAGACCCATTGTCGCCACGATTTAGCAACACGTTGGCAACACTTCACCACGACTCTTGTCACCAGGTGCTCGACGAGGACCTGCTCCCCAAGACAGGGGTCCCGCCCGCTGCAGAAAGCGACGAGAAGTCATGCGTTTCAAGAAGTTCGCCGCAACCTCCGCTCTGGCCATCGCGGCCCTCGGTATCACCACCGGCACCAGTTACGCCGCCCCGGCCGACGCGCCGGAGGCCATGGCCATCCACTACGACGCCAAAATCGAAGGCGCATCGGTGGTTCTGAAGACCGATATCGGCTCACTGACCACCCAGGGTGATCAGTTCCAGTTGCGTGACCCGCAGGGCGGCCTGGTCACCGCCTTCCCGCTGAACTTCATCAAGGACGGTCTGGCCTTCCCGATCGCGGCCCAGATCGACGGCAACACAGCCACTTTGACGCCGAATATGGATCCGGCCGCCGCCCACCCGGCCGATTTGCCGCTGCAGAATGTGGCCAGCCAGGCCGATCAGGATGCCGCCTTCTCGGCAGCCTCCTCGCAGTTCGGTGTCATCACCGCTGTCGGCACCATGGTCGGCACGCTCATCGGTGGTATCGGCGGCTGCGCCATCGGCGCGTTCCTCGGCACCCCGATTCTGCTGCCGGGCTGGGTCGGCGGCTGCATGGCCGGTGCGCTGGTCGGTATCCCGCTGGGTGCCGCCGCGGGCTTGGTGCTGACCGGCGTGCCCGCCGCGCTCGGTGTCGGCATCGGCTTCTTCAGCCGCGTCTCCGCTCCGTAATCACCTGCACCACAACAAGCTTCGGGCCGAATCGCATAAGCGATCCGGCCCGAAGCCGCTGCGGATGTCCGGTGACTAGGACTGCGCGCACACACCGTTGAGGATGGTGGTGGCGGTGCCGATGCTCGCCACATCGCCGTTCTTCAGCGCATTGGCGTACGCGGCGATAGCGGTGCGCTCCTGACCGCCGGCATCGATGGCCAGCAGCTGGTCGGCGACGCGGACCTCCAGGTCGTGATCCGGTCCGAGCGCCGTCACGCCACCCAGTACATCGGCGACCTGAGCGCAGGCGGGGGACTGGGCGTTCGCGGTGCCGGCGGGCAGCACCAGCAAGGCGCCGACGGCCGACGCGGCCAGCAGGGTGGAGGGCAGGATCTTGCGCATACGTTCACTCCCGGGAACTCGGTGGCAGGGTTTGCCGAATCGAGTTTGCCTGATGTTCAGTGAAAAACGATCACGGCCCTGCGAAAAACTTTGCAGGGCCGTGCATTCGCGCAGGTAGGGGATTAGCGAGGCTTGCGTTGCAGCAGCGAGTCGCGAATCAGGATCGCCGCCAGCAACACCGCGAAGCCGATCAGGAAGATGTATCCGGTATGGCCGCTGCCCGACGACGCGCCCTGCGGGCCCTCGAAGAGCATGGCGAGCAGGATGACGACGACGACCCAGCCGGCGGTGCGGAAGGTACGGCGCGATTCACCGCTCCAGCCCCATGCGGCGGACGGAACCTCTGCGGTGTCGACCTTGGTCACGACATCGGCGCTGTGGACGGATTCCAGTTCCGTGGCGGCCACTTTCGCTCCTTATAGGCTCGAATCGAATACTCGCCCATATCGTGGCATACGACCCTGTGTCGTAGCCAGCAGGGTGACGGCAGGGCGGCATGTCACCGCGCACACGGCCCGGACAGGGGCGGCGACAGCCGATTACGCGGCAAGGGAGAATGGAACGCGTGTCCGACGTTGTGAAGGTTCTGCTGCTGGGCAGCACGGGTTCGATCGGTACCCAGGCGCTCGAGGTGATCGCCGCCAATCCCGACCGGTTCGAGGTGGTCGGATTGGCTGCGCGGGGAGGTAATACCGAGCTGCTGGCGCAGCAGATCGCGGCCACCGGGACTCGGAACGTGGCGGTGGCCGATGCGGCGGCGGCGGCGAAACTCGGTGTGGCGCTTGCCGGTCCGGATGCGGCGACCGAGTTGGTGCGGCGTACCGATGCCGATGTGGTGTTGAACGCGCTGGTTGGTTCGCTCGGATTGGAGCCGACTCTCGAGACACTGCACTCGGGGCGACGGCTCGCGCTGGCCAATAAGGAGTCCCTGGTCGCGGGTGGCTCATTGGTGACGAAGGCGGCCAAGCCCGGCCAGATCGTGCCGGTCGACTCCGAACATTCGGCGCTGGCGCAGTGCCTGCGCGGTGGTCGCGCCGAAGAGGTGCAGACGCTGGTGCTCACCGCCTCGGGTGGCCCGTTCCGCGGCTGGACCTCCGAGATGCTCGAATCGGTGAATCCGGCCGAGGCCAAGACGCATCCGACCTGGTCCATGGGGCCGATGAATACGCTGAATTCGGCGTCGCTGGTGAACAAGGGCCTCGAGTTGATCGAGACGCATCTGCTGTTCGGTGTCCCCTATGACCGCATCGAAGTGACCGTGCATCCGCAGTCGATCGTGCATTCCATGGTCACCTTCTACGACGGTTCGACCCTGGCGCAGGCCAGTCCGCCGGATATGAAGCTGCCCATCGCGCTGGCTCTGGGCTGGCCGGACCGGGTGCCCGGCGCGGCCGCCGCTTGCGATTGGACTACGGCCTCGACCTGGACTTTCGAGCCCGTCGACAACGAGGTCTTCCCCGCGATCGAACTCGCGCGTCAGGCCGGAATGGCGGGGGGTTGCGTGACCGCGGTCTACAACGCCGCCAATGAGATCGCGGTGCAAGCCTTCCTGGACGGCGCGATCCGGTTCCCCGAGATCGTGCGCACGGTCGCGCGGGTCGTGGAGTCCGCCGACCGTTGGACCGCCGAACCCAGTACCTTGGACGAGGTGCTCGCGGCCGATACGTGGGCGCGAGAAACCGCGCGCATGATCGTGCGCGGCTGACTTCGGAAGGGTTCGATACCGCATGGTCTATGCGATCGGCTTCGCACTGTTCGCCCTCGGTATCACCGTGTCGGTCGCGCTGCACGAGTGCGGCCACATGTGGGCGGCACAGGCGACCGGCATGAAGGTGCGCCGCTACTTCATCGGCTTCGGCCCGAAGGTGTGGTCCACCACGCGCGGTGAGACCGAATACGGTTTGAAGGCTTTGCCGCTGGGTGGTTTCTGCGATATCGCCGGTATGACCGCTCTCGACGAACTCGATCCCGAGGATCTGGACCGGGCCATGTACCGGCAGAAGACCTGGAAGCGGATGTTCGTCATGTCCGGCGGCATCCTGATGAACTTCTTCCTCGGTTTCCTGCTCATCATGTTGCTCGCGATCGTGTGGGGCCTGCCGCGCTTCGATCAGCCGCCCGCCACCCAGCTCGGCGCGATGAACTGTGTGCAGGCGCAAGGCGCCGATCAGAAGTACATCCCCTGCACCGGTGACGGCCCCGCCCAGCGCGCGGGCCTGCAGCGCGGTGACCTGGTGACCGGCGTCAACGGCGTTCCGATCAAGACCTGGAACGAATTCCGCGAGCAGACCGAGAAGCAGACCGGCCCCTTCACCTATTCGATCGAGCGCGACGGACAGAAACTCGCCATCCCCGTCACCCCCGAGATCACCACCGCGTACCCCGTGAGGGACGGCGCCCCGAAGCAGGTCGCCAAGGTAGGCGTCGGCCAGGACAGCTACGGCCCCGTCAAATACAACGTCCTCGCCGCCATCCCCGCCGCGGGCGCGTTCACCGGCGAAATCGGTGTCCGCACAGTGCAATCCCTGGCCCAGATGCCCGCCAAGGTCGTAGACCTCTGGCACGCCATCACCGGCGGCGAGCGCGACCCCGAAACCCCCGTCTCGGTCTACGGCGCCAGCAAGATCGGCGGTGAAACCGCCGAACACGGCCTCTGGTCCCTCTTCGTCCTCACCCTGGCCAGCCTCAACTTCTTCCTCGGCGCCTTCAACCTCCTCCCCCTCCTGCCCCTCGACGGCGGCCACATGGCAGTGGTCATGTACGAAAAAATCCGCAACGTCCTCCGCGGCCGCAAGGGCCTCCCCGACGGCCCCCCCGTCGACTACCTGAAGCTCCTTCCCGCAACCTACGTAGTCGTAGTCCTGGGCGGCTCCTACATGCTCCTCACCCTCGTCGCCGACATCGTCAACCCGGTCAAGCTCTTCCCCTGACCGTCCGTGCCAATCCGTGGCGGCCGATCGGTGTTGCCGGACCGGCCGCCGCTGCTATGAGCGGTTTACCAAGATCAACGGAACTCTGTGGCGGCATCGTGCGAGTGGCGAACGCCCTCAGGTCCCGTTGATCATGAGGTCGGCTGTGGGGGAGGTCTCAGGCGGTCAGCTCGTTCAGGAGTTGGCGGCAGAGGTGGTCGGCTCGGCGGGTGGTTTCTGGTTGGCGGAATTCGGGGGTTAGTGAAAGCACTTGGGTGGTGGCGGTTTCTATGTCTATGAGGTGGCCTATGGAGACGAAGACAGGTTTTACGTTGCTGCGGGTTCGCAGGGCTCGGCCTACTACGTCGCCGTCGATGGTGATGTCGGTGGAGGAGCCTCGCTGCGCTTCGGGCATCTCGTAGTCGCCCCAGGCGTTTTTGGCTACGCCCAGCGTGGGGATTCCGGTGAGTAGGCCGATGTGGCAGGCGAAGCCGAAGCGGCGGGGGTGGGCCAGGCCCTGGCTGTCGCAGATTATGAGATCTGGTGTGGTGGTTAGGGTTTCGAAGGCTGCGAGGGTGGTGGGGAGTTCCCGGAAGGCCAGTAGGCCGGGGACGTAGGGGAAGTCTGTGGTGCCTTGGGCCGTTGCGGTTTCGACGGTTTCCAGGGTTTCGGCGTCCAATACGACTATGGCGGCGACCACATTTCCGGCGTCGTCGTAGGCCGAGTCCAGTCCGGCTATCGTGCGGAAACGCGGTGGGGTGGGGTTGCGGGGGATAACCTGGGTGCGGAGTCGATCTTGAAGTGCCACTGCGTCTTCGGGTGTGCGGGGCCAGGGATCGGGGTTCGCTACCTTCACTTTTCGAAACGTATACCTTCTCGCCGTCTGCAACGAATACATGGGCGTAGGCCCCGGCCGATTCCGAGCCGTATGCCGAGCACGGGTAGCCTTGTCGCCGCCGTCACAGGGCGACCGGTATCCGCGCCTCGGTAAGCTCGGGACGGAACGGGTGAGCACAAGACGAAAGTAGGCAACTGATCGTGAGCAGTGCCATCGCATTGGGGATGCCGGCCGCACCGGCCGCAGTCCTCGCGCCCCGGCGCAAGACCCGTCAGTTGATGGTGGGCAAGGTCGGCGTCGGTAGCGAATTCCCGATTTCGGTTCAGTCCATGACCACCACCAAAACCCACGACATCAATGCCACCCTCCAGCAGATCGCCGAGCTGACCGCCTCCGGCTGTGACATTGTGCGTGTCGCCTGCCCGCGTCAGGAGGATGCGGACGCGCTGGCGATCATTGCCAAGAAGTCGAAGATCCCCGTGATCGCCGATATCCACTTCCAGCCGCGCTACATCTTCGCCGCCATCGACGCGGGATGTGCTGCGGTGCGGGTGAATCCGGGCAATATCAAGGAATTCGACGGCCGTGTCGGCGAGGTCGCCAAGGCCGCCGCAGCCGCGGGTATCCCGATCCGGATCGGCGTCAATGCCGGTTCGCTCGACAAGCGCATGCTGGAGAAGTACGGCAAGGCCACCCCGGAGGCCCTCGTGGAGTCCGCGCTGTGGGAGGCGAGCCTGTTCGAGGATCACGGCTTCGGCAATATCAAGATCTCGGTCAAGCACAATGACCCGGTCGTGATGGTGGCGGCGTACCGTCAGCTGGCCGCGCAGTCCGATTACCCGCTGCACCTGGGTGTGACCGAGGCCGGTCCGGCGTTCCAGGGCACCATCAAGTCCGCGGTGGCGTTCGGCGCGCTGCTATCGGAGGGCATCGGCGATACCATTCGCGTTTCGCTGTCCGCCCCGCCCGCCGAGGAGATCAAGGTCGGCGATCAGATTCTGCAGTCGCTGAACCTGCGCCCGCGCAAGCTGGAGATCGTCTCCTGCCCGTCGTGCGGTCGCGCACAGGTCGATGTGTACACCCTCGCCAACGCGGTCTCCGCGGGTCTCGAGGGTATGGAAGTGCCGCTGCGCGTTGCCGTTATGGGCTGTGTCGTGAACGGTCCCGGTGAGGCCCGCGAGGCCGATCTGGGTGTGGCTTCCGGTAATGGCAAGGGCCAGATCTTCGTCAAGGGTGAGGTCATCAAGACCGTCCCCGAACACCTGATCGTGGAGACCTTGATCGAGGAGGCGATGCGCATCGCCGAGCAGATGGGCGAGGCCGCCGGATCCGGTTCTCCGGTCGTGAGCGCGGGATAACACCTGGTCGGCGCTCGGTCCATACCAATAGTGCGGCACGTTTTCAGAAGTTCTGGCAGGCTGTGAACGTGCGGAGTGTGCTGGAGCCGACTCGCCGGGGTAAATCCTCCGGCGCCCAACAGCTCGTGAACCGCGATCTGCCACAGGTTTTGCGTGTCCTCGACACCGATCCGGTGGCGAGTTGCATGGTGGCGGCCCGTTTGCAGGAGTACGGGCTGGACACTCACGGCGCGTACGGCGAACTGTGGAGTCGCGGCGGGCCGGGTACTTCGCTGTGCTTCTCGGGTGCGAATCTGGTGCCGCTGCGCGGTGGCCGGGCCGATCTGCGTGCCTTCGCCGAGCGCGCGATCCGTAGTCCGCGGGCTTGCTCCTCGGTGGTGGGCCGGCGTGAGCTCGCGCTGCCGCTGTGGGAGCTGCTCGCCGATCATTGGGGTCCGGCCCGCGATCTGCGCGCCGATCAGCCGCTGCTGGCCCTGGACAAGACCGCGGGTGTGGAGCCGGATCTGCGGGTGCGCCGGGTCCGTCCGGAGGAGTTGGACCGGTATCTCGTTGCGGCCGTTGCCATGTTCACCGAGGAGATCGGTGTGGACCCGCGTGCCGGGGACGGTGGCCGGGGTTATCGCCGCCGGGTGGCCGGGCTCATCGAATCCGGCCGGGCCTGGGCGCGTTTCGAGGACGGTGAGGTGGTCTTCAAGGCCGAGGTGGGTTCGCTGTCCCGCCGCACCGGTCAGATTCAGGGCGTGTGGGTGCATCCCGAGCATCGCGGTCTCGGTGTCGGCACCGCGGGCACCGCGACTGTCGCGAATATCGTGGTCGCTTCGGGTCGTACCGCGAGCCTGTATGTGAACTGCTACAACGAGGTTGCCCGCCGCGCGTATGCGAAGGTCGGATTCCGGCAGATCGCAACCTTCGCGACGGTGCTGCTCGACTGATCCATTTCCTGTGATGTAACCGTGCTGTGGGGTTGCAGTGAAAACCGTTCGCCCCCAGTGTGTCGCGCGAGTTTGCCGATAGTTGGCTCTACGATCTGTGCCGATGTCCACACGGGTCTTCACCATGCTGATCGCCGCCGCGATCTCGGTTGCCGCGGTGGGTTGCTCGTCGGGTCCGCAGGGTCCCGCGCAGGCCGCCGACGCCTTCCTGCAAGCCTTCGCCGACCATGAGGTGCAGGCGGCGGCCGATCTCACCAGTCAGCCCGAAAAGGCCGCTCCCGCAATGGCTTCGGCCTGGGATCAGCTGCAGGCCGAACAGTTGATCGCGCATACGGGTGATGCCCGCGTCTCCGGCGATACCGCGACCATCGACTACAGCTACGAGTGGCGATTGCCCAAGGATCGTGTCTGGTCCTATAGCGGTCAGCTGCAGATGGGCCGTAGTGAGGGCCGCTGGTCGGTGCGCTGGACGTCCGCGAATATCCATCCGCAGCTGGGTAATACGCAAACTTTGCAATTGCGTGGCATCCCCGCGCCGAGGGCCCGCGTGAACGAGCGCTCCGGCAGTGATGTGCTGGTGCCGGGCGCGGTCTACCGAGTCATGTTCAGGCGCAATGCCACCACCGATCCGGTGGGCGTGAGCAATACCCTCGCGAATGTGCTGCGCCAGTTCGACGAACGCATCACCTCGGAAAGAATTCTCACCGCGGCCCGCAAGGCCGATGGCCCGTACACCGTCGAGGTGCTCTCGGAGTGGGAGTACGAACAGGTGAGCGCCGATCTGGTCGGCCTGTCCGGTGTCACCTTCGGCCGACAAGCGGATCTCGTCCCCACCGATCGTCATTTCGCGCCCGATCTGCTCACCCAGATCCGCAAGACCGTCATCGACGAGGTGGACGGTAAGGCGGGCTGGAGTGTGGTCACGGTGAACTCCAATGGCGCGGATACCGATGTGCTGAAAGAGGTTGAGCCGCAAACCTCCCCGTCGTTCTCGCTGAGCATCGACCGCAATATCCAGAATGCCGCTCAGCGCGCGGTGGATCTGCGCGAGAACCAGCAGGCCATGATGGTGGTGTTGCAGCCCTCCACGGGTGCGATTCTCGCCATCGCCCAGAACGAGGACGCCGATGCCGATGGCCCGGTCGCCGCGTCGGGCATGTACCCGCCGGGCTCGACCTTCAAGACGGTGACGGCCGCGGCCGCCATGACCGCGGGTCAGGTCACCCCGGATACGGTGGTCCCGTGTCCGAGCCGGATTACGGTGGGGGACCGCACGATTCCGAATTACGACCTGTTCTCCGTCGGTGATGTCCCCATGTCGACGGCGTACGAGCGTTCCTGTAATACCGCGTTCGCCAAGATCGCCTCGGAGCTGGGTGGCGATGATCTGCGCACGGCCGCGGCCGCGCTGGGAATCGGCCCGGATTACACGGTGGTCGGCCTGCCGACGGTCTCGGGTTCGGTGCCCCAGGATGACGATCTGGTGCAGCGCGCCGAGGACGGTATCGGTCAGGGCAAGGTGCTGGTGAGTCCGTTCGGGCTGGCCATGGTGGCCGCGACCGTCGCGCACGGTTCCGCGACGGTGCCGTATCTGATTTCGGGTCATCCGACGGAGGTCAAGGGTGACCGCCCGCAGTTGAATCCCGAAGTGGTGGATGGTCTTCGGCTCATGATGCGCAAGGTGGTGCTGGGAGGTACCGCCGAGCGCATTGCCGATCAGGGCGAGATCTATGGCAAGACCGGTGAGGCCGAAGTGGATGGCGGTTCACACGCGTGGTTCGTGGGCTATCGCGGTGATATCGCGTTCGCGACGCTGGTGGTGCGTGGTGGCAGTTCCGACAATGCGGTGGCGGTGACGCGAGACATGCTCACGGCGTTGCCATCCGGGTATTGAGGGGAAAAAGCAGACTCAGCGATCGGACGGCGTGGGTGCGATGTGCACGCAGGCTGATGGCTGAATCTCCCCCAGGGCGGTATCGGTGATGTAGTGCTGTGCTGCGAGGGTCTGTCCGGAAGGCGGGCTGGCGGTGGAGGCGTCGCCGAGAATCTCGGTGACACCGGCTCCGGCGAGAACCATGCCCGCGGTGGTGAGTAGCAGGAGGGCCGAACGCTTCATGTCCAACTCCCTTGTTCAGGAGGAATGAGTGATGGGTTCCGAACGGTCAGTTCCGGATAACCGATGCTCATTAGAGGTGGCTGACTATTTGCCACCGTAAGGAACGGTAATCCGACAATCATGCCGAAAGCAACCCATCGGTGTGACCCCGCGCACTCGTGAAGGTGAAGTGCGGCAGGTCACATGGTGGTTGGACGCGAAGAAAAGTTCTCAGTTCTCCCGTTGCATGGTGGCCGCGAGATGATGCTGCAGCGGTTGTTCCACCGCCGCCATTCGCAGCGTGTAGCTGAGCGTGTTCCCGGCGACGGTGAGGGTGCGGCCGAGTGCGGTCACCGGTTTGGCGCTCGAGCTGCGGCCGATGGAGGTGGAGTCGAGTTCGATGCGCAGGCCCTCGTCATCGGAGACCAGTCGGCCCTCACAGATCTCGGTGATACCGGTTGGATGCGCGAGGATCAGCTCGACCCGATCGTCCGGCAGCGCGCGCAGGTAACCCGTCTCGCTGTGCATCGGGCGGCCGTCGTCGACCGAGCGGGTGCGCTGGCGATAGGTGAGGAAGGGCCGGCCGACATGGCCGAACTCCACCTCCTCCAGATAATCGAAGGTCTTGATGGTCGGGTACTCACCCTGTCCGCGGCCGCGCCAGGTGCCGAGCAGTGGCGCGAGGTGTGCGATATCCGGGTGGGGCGCGATGGGCGATTGGGGTTCGAGCACGGCGGCCAGCATAGTGCGCCGCGCGCGGTCCGGCGGGCGGTCGGCGCGCGGTGTGGCGGGTAATTTCGGAAAGGGGCCTGGATGGATTCAGCGTCGGCTGGCGCGCCGGTAGCCGTAGGCGGCGGGGATTGCGAAGACGACGATCAAGCCGATCGACCAGGCAAAGGTCAGCGTGAGCGGCCGGGCGAGCGCACCACCCTCGGCTAGTGCGCGCATGGTGTCGACCGCGACCGACATGGGTTGATTGCGCACCACCGGTTGAATCCAATTCGGGTACGCGCCGAGCGGGACGAATCCGGTGCTGAAGAACATCAGTAGCGAGGACAGCAGCGCCACGCCCTCGACGAGGGTGGACTTGGCGGTGAAGACGGCGATGGCGGTAATCATGGTGGCGAAGGCCAAGCCGAAAAATACTGGCAGCCAAAGGAATACGAACGTGGCGAGCGGTCCCTGATGGAATCGGAAGCCGAGCAGCATGCCGAAGATGACGATGATGATGGTCCCGCAGAAGATGCGGCAGCCCTCGGCCAGAATCCGCGCGGCCAGCCCCGAGCCGCGATGCACCGGCAGCACCCAGAAGCGGGCGAGCAGTCCGGCATCGCGTTCGCGGCCGAGCATGACGCCGCTGGCCACGGTCCCCGACAGCGCGCCGACCAGGGTCACCATGGGTGTGGACCCGTAGAGCGCGCTGTGCCCGGAGAACTTCTGAATCGGGCTTCCCACCACGGTATTGAGCATGAGCAGCAGCAGACACGGGACGATGAGCGTCTCCAGCAGCGTGATCGGGTCGCGGACCCAGCGCAGTAGTAGCCGCTGGGTCTGAATCCAGGTGTGCCGCAGCAGCGCCGGGACGGAGGATTCCCGCACGTGCAGGATGTCGGTGGTATCGCGTTCGGCGAGAGTGGTTTCGACGGACATGTCACGACCTCTTCGTGTTCAGTCGGACGGTGAAGTACAGCGAGATCACGATGATCGCGGCCGCCCACAGCAGCGGCGGTGTCATGAGCGACCAGGTCACCTCACCGGCGTGGCCGCGGGTGTCGCCGCCGAGGGCGCGCAGCCCGTACGCGAATTGCGAGACCGGCTGATTGCGTACGAAAGCCTGTACCCAGTGTGGGAACTGGGTGGCGGGTGCGAGTCCGGTGGAGAGCATGCCGAGGATCAGTGGTGGTAGCACCAGCATCTGGGTGGTGGCCTCCGGGCTCTTGGTGGCGGTGCCGATCGCATCCGCGCCGAGGCTGAAGGCAAGGCCGATGAGCATGGCCAGGGCCAGGAATCCGATGGTGTTGGCGGTGCCCGCGTGGAAGTGGAAGCCGATGAAGTGAATGCTCACCAGCGCCGCGACGAGTCCGATGACCAAGCGAAACGCATTGGCGGACATGCGTGCCGCGGTCGGGATGAGCGGATGCATGGGCATGGCGTCGAAGCGCCGATCCAGTCCGGAGACCATATCGGTGGCGGCCCGGAAGGCGGCCGAGATGGCGGTGAAAGCGGCGGCCTGCAGGATAACGATGGGTGCCATGAACTGCGCGTAACTGCTGAATCCCGTTCCGGCGAACGTCATTACACGATTGAGCGGGATGTAGAAGCTGGCCGTGAAGGTGATCGGGGCGAGCACCGCGGTAATGATCTCGCCGGTGGTGACGGCGGGCACGATGAGTCGCACGGTGAGCACCCACCACTGCCGCAGGGTGGCGGGGGTGGCGCGGGTGCTGGTGAGCCAGGCGTCGCGGGTGGTGGCCACGGTGGTCATGACCGGCCCTTTCCATTGGGTGCGGGCTTCTCGGTGAGATGTCCGGTGAGGGTGAGGAATACCTCGTCGAGGGATGGTCGCCGCAGTGCGATATCGACCAATTCCATTCCGGTGCTGTCGAGTCGGCGTAGCGCCTCGGCGAGGGTTTTCGCGCCTTCGGGGGCGGGGATGGCCACCCGGTCCGCGTCACCGGTCAGCAGCGCCTCGCGATTCGTCTCGGGGAACAGGTCGCCCAGTGCCAGTGCGATGGCGGGCAGGTCCTCCATGCGCAGTGGCACGATCTCGCAGTAGCTGCCGCCGGTGCGGGCCTTGAGTTCGTCGGCGGTGCCACTGGCGATGACCACGCCATGGTCGATGACAATGATCCGATCGCAGAGCGCGTCGGCCTCTTCCAGGTATTGCGTGGTCAGCAGGGTGGTGATCCCGTGTTTGCGGAATCCGCCGACGAGGTCCCAAACCCCTTGGCGGCTACGAGGATCCAGTCCGGTGGTGGGTTCGTCGAGGAAGACCACCTCGGGTCGCACCACCAGTCCGCAGGCGATATCGATGCGCCGCCGCATACCGCCGGAGTAGGTGCCGACGCGGCGTTTGGCGGCGGCGCTGAGATCGAATTCCTCGATGAGTTCCTCGGCGCGGGTGCGGGCGGCGTGTTTGCGCAGGCCCATCAGCCGCCCGAACATGACCAGGTTCTCGTAGCCGTTCAAAGCGTCGTCGAGGGCGGCGAATTGGCCGGTGAGCATAATGCTGCGCCGTACCTCGGCGGCGGCGGTGACCACGTCGTGGCCCGCCACCGAGGCGCGTCCAGCATCGGGTGCGATGAGGGTGGAGAGAATATTGACGATGGTGGTTTTCCCGGCGCCATTGGGTCCGAGAATGCCGAGTACCTCGCCGGGTGCGGCCTTGAAGGTGATGCCGCGCAAGGCTTGTACGGCTCCGAAGGATTTCTCGACGCCTTCGACAATGACGCCGTCGGTCACGCTGTCGGTGATGGTCACGGTTGTTCTCCCAGGTGTTTGTCGAGAAGGTGCTTATCCAGGACATGGGCGATTTCCGAGAGCGCGTGCGGCGCGGTCAGCTCATCGTGGCCGACTTCGATGTCGTGATTGGTAATGCGGCCGGTGATCCAGGGCCGCCAACCGGCGGGCCCGAAGATATCCGAGGTGTCCACTGTGGCGCTGAAATACAGTGCGTCCCCGTGGAATACGGGTCGTTGATAGCCGGTGCGGGTGCGGGCGGAGGCATTGTAGGAGGCGGCCATGCGCTCCAGGGTGAGCGCGTCGACGAGCGAAACTCCGCCCATGCGTTGACCTATGAGGTCGGCGGCCTCCTGCGCGGTGGCGTCGGCGGGCATATCGGTGATGCCGAAGACCGAGCCGAAGGCGGCGACGAAGGAACCGGCGGTGAGTGGTTCGATACTGTCGCCGTCGATATCGGTGTGGTCGGCATCGAGCAGGGTGAGCACACCCATCGCCGCGCCGGTGGCCGCCAGTTTGGTGGCGATAGCGTGTGCGATGAGCCCGCCGAAAGACCAGCCCAGCAGGTGATATGGGCCTTCGGGTTGCAGGCGGCGGATTTCCCGGGCGTAGCGTTCGGCGAAATCGTCGATGCTGCGGGCATGCTGTTCCCCGGACAGGTCGGGGGCCTGCAATCCGTAAATGGGGCGGCCGGGACGCAATAGCTCGGCCAGCCCGAGGTAGGTCCAGGCAATGCCGGAGGACGGGTGGATACAGAACAGGGCGGGTTGATCGCCACCGGGCCGGATGGGCAGCACAACGTCCAGCCCTAGTCCAGGTGCCGAATCCGGTTGTGCCGCGGCGAGTACCGCGCGCGCCTGCTCGGCAACGTAATGCGACTCCGCCTCCGCGGCCTCCTGTGCCGCCGGTGTCTCGGCGAAACGTGCTGCGGCGGTGAGTGCTTCGATCCACAGCCAGGCCAGTGTCGCGACTCGCGCTCTGGTCAGCAGGGTGTCGGGGTAGGTGAAGGTGGCCTGGAGCCGGTTGTCCGCCACCACCGCATTGATCTCGATCTCGGTGGTGACCGGTACCTCCGGGTTTTCGGTGGCGTGCAGGTCGCCGAATTCCTCGGTGGGCAGCCAGCCGAGTCCCTCCAGTCCGGCGGGGATATCGGCGGCGGCATAGCGGCCGAGATAGTTGAAGCCGATCCGGCCCGGAACCCGGTGCGGCAGTTGGGCTGCCGTGTCCTGGTTGAGGTAGCGCAGCAGCCCGAAGCCGATCCCCTTGTCCGGCACCGCGAGTAGCTGATGTTTGACCGCGCGGATGGCCGCGCCCATGGCCGGTCCGCCGTCGATGGCATCGTCGATATCGATCCCCGGTAGGTCCAGCCGCACCGGATACAGCGTGGTGAACCAGCCCATGGTGCGGGACAGATCCGCGCCCGGAATGATCTCCTGCTGCCGTCCGTGACCCTCCATACGAATGAGTACGGATTCCTCATCGGAACGGGTTCGCCAGCGCCGGATGGCGAGCGCGAGGGTGGCCAGCAGGGCGTCCTCGACACTGCCGCCGAAGAGCGCGGGCAGGGTGGTGAGCAGGGCGGTGGTCACCTCGGCATCCGCCTCGACATCGACCGCGCGCACGGTGCCGATCAGATCGGTCGCCGGGTCGAGTTCGCGCCGGCCGATGAGCGGATCGGGCGTGTCGGCGAGTGCGCGCCAATGCTCGAGCTCGGCGACCCGGGTGCTGGTGTGCGCCTCCTCGTGCAGGGCGTGTGCCCACCTGCGCATGGAGGTCCCGGTGGCGGTCAGCATGGGCTCCGCACCACCCGAGATCTGCGCCCAGGCGGCGATCAGGTCGGGCACCAGGATTCGCCAGGACACACCATCTATTACGAGATGGTGGGCGATCAGGATCAATCTTCCGGAGCGACCGGTCGGTACAGCCGGATCGAGCCACACCATTTGCAGCAGTACCCCGGCGGCCGGATCGAGTCGGCTCATGGCCGAATCGAGCTCGGTGCGGGCGTATTCGCGCAGCTCGGAGCTGCCCGCCGCATCGAACTCCACTCGGTACAGCAGCGCGTCCACATCGACCGCGCCGGGTTCCCGAGCGCGCAGCCACCACGCGCCGTCCTCCTCCATGAGCTGGGCGCGCAGCATGTCGTGCTGATCGACCACGGCTCGCACGGTGGCGACGAGCTGCTCCCGGGTGATACCGGCGGGCATCTCCAGGACCGCGGTCTGCGCGAATCGGCCGAAGTCGCCGCCGCGTTCGATCATCCACCGCATGATCGGGGTGAGCGGCAGGTCGCCGACGCCACCGCCTGGGAGTTCCTCCAGTACGACCGTCTCGCCCGCCGCATCGGCCAGTGCGGCCAGGGCGGCGACGGTGCGATGCTCGAAGATCTGCAGTGGCGTGAGTTCCAGGCCGTGCAACCGCGCTCGCGACACCAGCTGAATGGCCAGAATACTGTCGCCGCCGAGCGCGAAGAACGAATCGTGCACGCCGACGCGGTCCCGGCCGAGGAGTTCGGCCACGATCACCGCCAGCTTGGCTTCGGTATCGGTGCTGGGCGCGCGGTACTCGGTCTCGGCCTCGAATACCGGCTGCGGCAAGGCTTTTCGATCGAGCTTGCCGACGGCATTCAGTGGGATCGCGTCCAAAACCACGAAGGCCGTCGGCACCATATAGCCGGGCAGGCTGTCGGTGGCATACGCGCGCACGGCCGCGATATCGAGTGCGGCGCCGGGCTCGGGCAGCAGGTACGCGGCCAGCGCCGTCGCCCCGCCCGGGCCTGGAACGCCCAGTGTCACAGCGAATTCGACCTTGTCGGCCCGGTTCAGTACGGCGTCGATCTCGCCGAGTTCGATGCGCTGACCGCGTACCTTGACCTGGAAGTCGGTGCGGCCCAGATACTCCAGGCGCGGCGAGGCCAGTGCCCCGGTCCAGCGGACCAGATCGCCGGTGCGGTACATGCGTTCGCCCGGACCCCCATAGGGATTGGCGACGAAGCGGCCGGAGGTCAGCCCGGGTCGCGCGTGATAGCCGCGAGCCAGCGCGGGACCGGCCAGATACAGCTCACCCGCGACGCCCATGGGGACCGGCCGCAGCCGGTCGTCCAGCACCAGCGTGGCCGCACCGCGAATCGGGTGGCCGATGGTGACCGGCTGATCGGCCCGCAATACATCGGAAGTCGTTGCCCAGATGGTGAATTCGGTCGGGCCGTAGAGATTGACCAGCATCCGACCCGCCGCCCAGCGGCCGACCAGGTCCGGTCCGATGGCTTCACCGGCGACCGCCAGCACCCGCACGCTCGGCACCGCGGCCGGATCCATGGTCGCCAGCGCGGAGGGCGTGATCACCAGGTGGGTAACCCGGTGTGTGGCAATGAGTTCCGCCAGCGCGTCACCGCCGAACACATCGGGTGGTGCGACCACCGCGGTCCCGCCCGCCCCGAACGCCATGAGCGCCTCGAACGCGGAGGCATCGAAACTCGGTGAGGCGACCTGCAATACTCGCGAATTCGAGTTCAGACCGAGCATGTGGTGCTGTGCCCGCACGAGATCGGCGATACCGCGATGTGAAACCGAGACGCCCTTGGGCGTGCCCGTCGACCCGGAGGTATAGATGAGCCACGCCGGATGATCCGGATGTATGTCCCGATCGGTCGAGTACCACCCGGATTCGATCGCCGACCACCGGGATTCCGCACTGCCCCAGGCGAATCCGGCCGCACCGTGCCTGCTGGTGGTCGCGTTCTCCGAGTCCAAGGTCAGCCAGTGGATGGAGTTCGGCAGCAGTGGCCGGTGCGCGCCCGTGGTCAGGCCGAGCACCGCACCCGAGTCCGAGAGCATGTGGTCGATGCGGTCCAGAGGATGTCGTGGGTCGATGGGCAGGAACGCGGCACCTGTCTTGGCGGTCGCCAGCAATGCGATGAGTAGTTCGGCGCCGCGTGAAAGCGCCAGTGCCACCACCGTTTCGACATTCGCTCCGGCGGTCGAGAGCTGTGCCGCGAGTTGGTCGGCGGCGTCCTCGAGTTCGCCGTAGCTGATGGTGCGCCCGTCGGCGATGATGGCCGGGCGATCGGGGTGGAAGGCCGAGGCCGTGGTGAGCAGCTCGGCGAGGGTGCCGGTCGAGCCACCGCGCGGACCGCGCACCGGTACCAGGGCGGTTCGTTCGGCGGCGGCCATGAGGTCGATATCGGAGATTCGGATATCCGGGTCGGCGGTAATGGCGTCGAGCAATCGCTCCCACCTGGCCACCAGTTGTGCGGCGGTGGCGGCGTCGAACAGATCGGTGGCGTAGGTGAGCGTGCCTTCCAGTCCGCCCGGTTCGGCGCCGGGGCGCGGATCGCGCAGGTCGAAGGCCAGATCGAACTGCGAGGTGTCGCGGTCGAAGGGCTCCACGGTGACCCGCAGACCCGGGAATTCCAGTTCGGGCAGGCTGAAGTTCTGCAGTGACAGTGTTACCTGGAACAGCGGGTGGTGTGCGGTGGAGCGCGGCGGGTCCAGTACCTGTACCAGTCGTTCGAAGGGGACATCGGCGTGCGCGAACGCGTCCAGGTCCGAAGTCCTTACCGTGGAAAGGAATTCGCGGAAGCCGCGATCCGCGTCGACCGGCGTGCGCAATGCCAGGGTGTTCACGAACATCCCCACCAGATCGTCCAGCGCGGCATCCCCGCGCCCGGCGATGGCGGTGCCGATCAGCACGTCCGGTGTGCCGGCCAGCCGGGACAGCAGTACGGCCAGCGCGGCGTGCACCACCATGAAGAGACTGGACTCGGTCTGCGCCGCCAAAGCCGTGAGGGCGCTGTGTAATTCGGGCCGTACGGTGAACGGCAGATCGGCGCTGCTCATGGTCTGGGTGGCCGGTCGCGGCCGATCCGTCGGCAATTCGAGCACATCGGGAGTCGCGGCGAGACGTTCGCCCCAGTACCGGATCTGCTGGGCGGCAAGCGAATCCGCGGCCTGCTCATCCCCGAGCAGCTCGCGCTGCCACAGCGAGTAGTCCGCGTACTGTACGCGCAGCGGCGGCAGCCCTTGGCTCGCACCGCTGGTCCGCGCGAGATACGCCGCCATGAGATCTGTCGCGAGCGGTGCCATGGAGGTACCGTCCGCGCTCACATGGTGCACGACGAGCACCACCACATATGTGCTGGGCTCGGCTTCGTCGGCAGTCGCGCCGGTGCTGGTCGCCGTGGGATCGGGGACCGTGGCCGCCGTGGGATCTGGGACTATACGGAACAGCCCCACCCGCAATGGCGGTTCCCGGGTCAGGTCGAAGCCCGTGCCGGTGACGGCGGCGATCCGATCCGCAAGTGCCGCACCGTCTTCGGTATCGATAACTTGCAGATCGAGCGCGGCGGCGTCCACGCTGACGACCACCTGGCGTGGGCCATCGGCATCGGCGGGGTAGATGGTACGTAGGGTTTCATGCCGGGTCACCACATCGATGACGGCTTGGTGCAGCGCCGAGACCTCGAGTTCGCCGGTGAGGCGCAAGGCAACTGAGATGTTGTAGGCCGCCGAGGTCGGGTCGAGGCGGTTCATCACCCACATGCGCTGCTGCGCGGGGGAGAGCGGAATGCGGTCCGGGCGAATGCGGGTCGCGAGCACCGGGCGGCCGAAGCCCTCGCCCGCGGGCACCACGCGTGCGGAGAGTTGGGCGGCGGTGGGTGCGTCGAAGAGGTCGCGCAGGGCGATGGTCGCGCCGAGTGCGGCATTGACGCGCGCTATCACCCGGGTGGCGCTGAGCGAATTGCCGCCGAGTTCGAAGAAGGAGCGATCGATGCTGACCTTCTCGACTCCGAGTACCTCGGCGAATACCTCGGCCACCGCGGTTTCGACGGCGGTGCGCGGGGCGAGGTAGCGCTCCTGCAGACTGCTGAAATCCGGTGCGGGCAGGGCGTTTCGGTCGAGTTTGCCGACGGGGGTGAGTGGCACGTCATCGAGTTCGATGATGTAGCTCGGCACCATGTATCCGGGCAGGGCGGAGGCGACTCGGGTGCGCAGCAGTTCGGTATCGAGGGTTCGTCCGGCCAGGCCGACCACATAGGAGACCAGTACGGTCTGTCCCGCCGGTCCCGGGCAGCCCAGGGTGGCGGCGTACTCGACCTGATCATCGGCATTGAGTACCGCGTCGATCTCGCCGAGTTCGATGCGCAGGCCGCGGATCTTGACCTGGAAGTCGCTGCGCCCCTGGTACTCCAGCTCCAAGCGGGTCTCGCCGTTGTGCTTCATCTCGACCCAGCGCACCATGTCACCGGTGCGGTACATCCGCGCTCCCGGCGCACTGTACGGGTTGGTCACGAAACGTGTTGCGGTGAGCCCGAATCGGTTGAAGTAGCCGCGCGCCAGGGCCGGCCCGGCCAGGTACAGTTCGCCGGTCACACCGATGGGCACCGGCCGCAGCCAGGTATCCAGGACCATGGCGGCCGCACCCCGAATGGGGGCGCCGATGGTAATGGGCTCGCCGGGCCGCAGTTCACCCGGACCGGTGGCCCAGATGCTGAATTCCGTTGGGCCGTACAGGTTCACCATGCGCCGACCGGGTGACCAGTCGGAGACCAGCTCCGGCCCGGACGCCTCACCGGCGACCGTCAGGTTGCGCAGCTCGCTGAGCCCGGCCGGATTCATGGTGGCCAGTACGGACGGCGTGATGACGGCGTGCGTCACGCCCTGCGTGCGCATGAGTTCTTCGAGTTCATTGCCGCCGTACACATCCGGCGGCGACACCACCAGTCGCCCGCCCATGGCGTGCGCCATGAACATCTCGTGCACGGAGGCGTCGAAACTGGGGGAGGCCACCTGTAGCGGCGAGCACTCCTCGTTCAGATCGAGGAAGGTCTCCTGCGAGGAGGCGAGATTGGCCAGCCCGCGATGACTGAGCAGCACCGCCTTCGGCTTGCCGGTCGAACCGGACGTATAGATAAGGTACGCAACCTGATTCAGGTCGATCGGACCGCCACGCTCGGCATCGGTGATGGGCGCGTCCGACACCGTCAGAGCCCGGCGAATCGTATTGAGATCATCCAGCAGCAGCCAGTCGATACTCCCCGGCAGTGTCTCGCCGACCGCGCATACCGTCACCCCGATGGGTGCACGCGAGTCGGTGAGAATGTGTTCGATCCGCTCCACCGGATAGTTGGGGTCCAGCGGCAGGAACGCCGCGCCGGTCTTGGCCAGCGCCCACACCGCCACAATGGATTCCACCGAGCGCGTGAGCGCCAGCACCACGAAGATCTCTCGGCCCACACCGCGCCGCAACAGCACTCGCGCGAATCGATTGGACCAGGCGTCGAGATCGCGATAGGTCATGGTGAGCGTGCCGGAGCTGATGGCGATACCGTCCGGATTGACTCGCGCTCCCGCACCGAGGATTTCGGGCAGTGTGCGCATGGGTACCGGATCGCCGCCGCGCACCGGCAGCAGTTGCCTGCGTTCGGCGGGCTCACAGTGCTGTAGCTGGGCGACCCGATGCTGTGGGGCATTGGAGATCTGGGTGAGCAGGTAGCCGAAGCGTTCGAGCAGTCGCCGGGCCTCGGCCTCGGACAGCTGATCGGCCATGAATTTCACGGTGATCTGCAGGCTTTCGGCTCCGTCGGCGGCCCGCTGCGGAATCACCATGAGGTTCAAGGGATAGGGCGTGGCGTCGGTGCCGGAGACCTCGAGTATCCGCATGCCGGCGATATCCATTGCCTGCGAGAGTGTTTCGCGGTCGATCGGATACGACTCGAAGACGGTGAGGGTGTCGAACAGCTCCGGCAGTCCGACGGCCTGGTGAATGGCGGCCAGCCCGACATGCTGATGATCCAGCAGCCGCGCCTGTTCGTCCTGGACGCGGGCGAGCAGATCCGCCACTTGCTCACCGGGATCCAGGCGCACCCGCACCGGCAGGGTATTGATGAAGAGCCCGATCATCTCCTCGACCCCGGCCAGCTGCGGCGGCCGTCCGGAGACGGTGCCGCCGAACACCACATCGGTGCGCCCGGTGACCATGGCCAGCAGCAGCGCCCAGGCGGTCTGCACCGCCGTATTCACGGTGGCCCCGGCGGCGCGCACGGTGGTCTCCAGTCGCGCCAGTTGCGCGGGACCGAAATCGATTGTCACCATGCCGGATTCGGTGGATTCGATGCCCGCGAGACTCGGTACCGCCCGGGTGGGTGAGTCCACGCCCGCGAGCGCCTCGGTCCACGCGTTCATGGAGGCGGCATCATCCTGTTCGCCGAGCCAGGCCAGGAATTCGCGATAGGAGTGCGGGGGTGCGCCGATGAGCTGCTGCCCGGTGACGGCGGACAGGTAACCGGCGAGCAGTTCGCGGACTACGAGGGGCGTCGACCAGCCATCCAGCACGAGATGGTGATTGGTCATGAGCAGTGTGAACGCCTCGTCGCCGGTGCGAATCAGGCTGAACCGCAGTAGTGGCGGCCGGGCCAGGTCGAAGCGGGTGCCCGCGTCGACGGCGATCAACCGCTCCAGCTCGCGTGCTCGCTCACCGGCATCCTCGATATCGGTGAGATCGATTTCCTGCCAAGGGAGTTCGGTCGCACCGAGGAGGAGTTGCCGCGGTCCCGCTGCCGTCTCGGTGAATACGACGCGCAGCACATCGTGCCGGTCCAGCAGGCTCTGCGCGGCGCTGTGCAGGCGTGCGCCATCCACTCGCCCGGCCAAACCCAGCCGGGTCTGCACGGTGTATCCGTCGGCGGTATCGGTGTCGTAGCGGGCATGGAACAGCAGTCCGTACTGCAGCGGTGACAGTGGCCAGACATCGGTGAGTCGCTCGTAATCCCGTTCCCACACTTCGATATTCGGCTGTGAGACGGAGACCAGGGGGAAGTCCGACGGCGTATGCCCGCCCGCCCGCGACCGCCGGGCATGGCTGGTGAGTGCGGTCAGGGCCGCCGCCCACAGTTCGGCGAATTCGCGTACCTGTGCTTCGCCGAGCAGTCCCGTGGCGTACGCCCAGGTGACCTCGAGTCCGGCGTCGGTGTGAATGGCATTGATATCGACGGCTGCCGCGAGGGGTGCGGCAGCGTCATTGGTGGCATCGAAATATTTGGGCAGCCATGGGGTGTCGGCCTCCGCCACACCCGCCCCGGTGCGGCCGAGGTAGTTGAAACTGAGCTGCGGTGTCGGCACACCCGAAAGTGCCTGTGCGGTATCGTGATTCAGGTACCGCAGCATGCCGAAGCCGACGCCCTTGTCGGGAATCGCCCGCAACTGCTCCTTCACCGCTTTCAGCGCGGTCCCGGCCGCCGGTCCGCCCTGTAGGGCGTCGTCGATATTGATGCCGCTCAGATCCAGCGCCACCGGATACACGCTGGTGAACCAGCCGATGGTGCGCGAGATATCCGCACCCGGCAGGATCGCCTCTTCACGGCCGTGGCCTTCGAGGGTGAGCAGGGTGCGATTGTTCCCGCGCCAGCGGGCCGCCGCGAGTGCGAGCGCGGTGAGCAGCGCGTCATCGGCACCGCAGTGGAATCGCTCGGGAATGAGTTCCAATGCGGCCGAAGAGGTTTCGGCATCGATGGTGGTCCGCAGCTGCCCCATGGTGGCCACGGTGTCGATCCCGGCATCGAACCCGCGGGCACCGATCGGCGGATCCGGAGTCGCCAGTATCTCCTGCCACAGCGGCAGTTCCGCCGTCCGCTCCGCAGCCTGCTCCTGCTGTCCGTGCGCCCACCGCCGGAACGAGGTCCCCACCGGTTGCAGCGCGACCCCGGCCCATGCGGTGGCCAAGTCCGGCAACAGGATTCGCCAGGTCACCCCGTCGCTGACGAGGTGGTGCAGCACGATCCACAGCAGCGGATCGGTATCGGGCGGCTCGATGAGCACGAACCGGGCCATGATCCCGGCGGCCGGATCGAGCAGGTCCGCCGCGTGTTCCAGCTCGGCCGCACCATCGCGGCCGGTGGGTGCGTGCGAGACGTCGACGAGCGATTCGGCATGTACCGAGCCGGGTTCGCCGACCAGCCATTCCCAGTCGTCATCGGTGCGTTTGAGTGTGCTGCGCAAGAGATCATGCCGATCCAGCAGTGCCTGCACGGCCGAGACGAGTTGCGCGCGATCCACCCCACGGGGGAGTCCGATCAACACCGCCTGCGCGTACCGCTGCCACGCCTCACCATGCTCGAGCATGTCGTACACGATCGGCGTGAGCGGCACCCGGCCGATACCGCCGCCCGGCAACTCCTGCACAACGGGTGTGGTCACCTCGGTGGCCGCCAGCGCCAGCCCGGCAATGGTCTTGTGCTCGAACACATCTCGCGCCCGCAGCGCCAGCCCGGCGGTCTTGGCCCGTGCCACCAGCTGGATGGCGATAATGCTGTCGCCGCCGAGCGCGAAGAAATTGTCGTCCGCGCCGATATCCTCGGTGCCCAGCACCTCGGCGAAGATGGCGGCGATTATGCGTTCCCGCTCGCCTTCTGGTGCGCGGCCGGTTCGGGTGCGCGCACCGAACTCCGGTTGCGGCAGGGCCTTGCGATCCACCTTGCCCGCCGGGGTGAGCGGGAAGGTATTGAGCACCATGACCACCGACGGCACCATATGGGACGGAAGGTGATGGGCCACAGTGGCTTTCACCGCTTCCGGATCGACCGCCGACCCCTGCGCGGCGAGCACGTACGACACCAGCGCGGTCGCGCCACCCGGTGTGGTCGCCCCGATGGTGACCACCGATTCCACGCCCGCGTGCCGGGCCACCGCAGCATCCACCTCACCGAGCTCGATACGGAATCCGCGCACCTTCACCTGGGTGTCCCCGCGCCCGGCGTACTCGAGCTCGCTGTGTCCGCCGCGCCGCCGCCAGCGCACCAGATCCCCGGTGCGATACATGCGCTCGCCGGGCGAGTACGGATCGGCGACGAATCGTTCGGCGGTGAAGGCGATTCGCTGGTGATAGCCACGCGCCACACCCGGCCCGCTCAAATACAGTTCACCCGTCACCCCGGGCGGCACCGGCCGCAGCCAGGGATCCAGTACCACCGCCCGCACACCGCGTGCGGGTTTACCGATGGTGATGGGCGCACCGGGCGTGAGTGGCGCACTGAGTGTCGCGGTCACGGTGGTCTCGGTGGGGCCGTAGCCATTGAGCACCGAACGCCCGGTCCAGCGCACCGGCAACTCCGGCGGGCAGGAATCACCGCCGACCACCACCGTGCGCAGCCGCGGCAGGGTATCCGGCTCCAGCGAACCCGCCACGGCCGGAGTCACATTCAGATGTGTGACCTCCAGGGTGCGCAGTACCCGCGCGAGCTCCTCGCCGGCGTATGCGGCGGGCGGCACCACCGCCACCGTGGCCCCCACCGCCAGGGCGACCAATAGTTCCTCGACCGAGATATCGAAGCTCGGCGAAACGGCATGCGCCATAACGGCATCCGAGGCGACACCGAATGCGGCCCCGGAGCCGGTGGCCAGGTTGGCCAGTCCCCGATGGGTGACCCCGACGCCCTTGGGCAGCCCGGTCGAACCGGAGGTGTAGATGAGATAGGCCAGCTGATCGACCCGGACGGGTGCGCTCCGGTCGCCATTGGTGATCGCACCGGAATCCGCTGCGGCCATGCGTGTTTCGGTGGACTCGGTATCGAGCACCAGCCACTGCACCCGATCCGGCAGCGCATCGCGCGCGGCGGCCACGGTCACCCCGGCGACCACGCCGCTGTCGGTGAGCATATGTTCGATGCGATCGGTCGGATATCCGGGATCGATGGGCACGAATGCCGCCCCGGTCTGCGCCACCGCGATCATGGCCAGCACCGACTCCTCCGAACGCGGAATCGAGATCGCCACGGCCCGTTCGGGTCCCGCGCCCGCCTCGATGAGCACCCGGGCCAGTCGATTGGTGTATTCGGTGACCTCGCGATAGGTGAAGGCGGTGCCGTCGGCGCGCATGGCGATCGCGGACGGATCCAACAGGGCTCCGGCGGTGAGAATCTCGGGCAGACTGCGCGGATTCACACCCTTACGCCCCTGTGCCGGAACGAGTTCGGTGTATTCGGCCGCCGACAGCGCGGTGACTCCGGCCAGTGGTGCGCTCTGCCCACCCGCCAGGAAGCGGTGCAGGAATTCCAGGAACCGCGCGTGCAGTCCCGCCAGTTCCTCATCGTCGTACCGGTTGGGGTTGGCCTGGAAGTCGATATGGGTGCGTTCGCCGCCGATGCCGGGATACACATTGACGAACAGGTCGTCGATGAGTCCCGAGGTCAGCACGTGCAGCTGTCCGGTGACACCGCCGAGCAGGATGCGGGTGTCGGCCAGCATGAGGTTCACGGTCGGCCCGAATCCGGCGATCTCGTCCATGGCCCAGCCGAGGTCGCGAATAATGTCCTCTTGCCGATACCGCTGCCGGCGCAGCGCCGCCGTCAGTTCACCCTGGGTGGCGCGAATGAGTTCGCCGATTGTGGCCGAGGGCGCGGGATGCAGTCGCAGTGGCACCACATTGGCGACCATACCGCCCGAGCGCCGCAATGCCGCGGTGGTGCGGCCGGAGACCGGCAGGCTGAGCACGATTTCACCGCTGCCGGTCATGGCCCCGACGAAGGCGCCGAAGGCGGCCACCACCACGGGTGCGGCACTGGTGGTGAGTTCGGTGGTGACGGCGTCGAGCAGGGCCGCGGTCTCGTCCGGCAGCGCGCCGCTGAGCAGTCGTGGGTGTGCGTCGACCGCCCCGGCGTGCTTTCCGAGGTACACCGGCTCGGGCATGCCGTCCAGATGCTGTTTCCAGTACTCCCGATCGGCATTGATGCGATCCGAATTCCGGTATGCCACATCGGCTTCGACAATATTGCGGAGCGGTTCGGCCTTGCCCTCCGGTGCCTCCTGCCCGGTGACCCAGGTGTTGTACAGCTCCGACGTGCGCTGCAGCATGGTGAGCGCGCCGACGCCGTCGAGCAGGATGTGATGTAGTCGCGAGTACCAGAACCACCTGTTCTCGGCCAGCTTGAGCATGGCCACCGTGCACAGCCGGTCCTTGGTGAGGTCCAGGGGTGCGGTGTACTCCGCGCGCATCCACGCCTGTGCGGCGGCATCCGGATCGGGTGCGCCGCTCAGATCGATGGTGAGAATACGGTCGTCGAGGCTGGTGTCGACGAGCTGCCAGGGCAGCTCGTCGATCTCCAGCAGGCGCAGGTACCCGGTGCCGAACTCGCGCCCGGCCTGCCGCGCCGCATCGGCCAGCACCTCCACATTCACCGGGCCGTCGAACGAGACGTACTGGGCGATGGAGATCGGCGTGTCACGCGCCAGCTGCTGGGCGAACCAGATGCCACGTTGCGCGGCGGACAGGGCGAAGGCGGAGGCGGCGGAGCTGGAAACCATGAAACATCCTGCGTGCTCGGGTGATTCGACGGATCGCGGGTCGCCGGTGCTCGGCTCGGCGGGTCAGGAGGCCATACGGGCCATATGCAGCTCGGTGGCCGAAATCGGGGCATCCGAGCCGGTCAGGTACTGGATCAGGGTGGAGCGCTCGTCCAGGACCAGCCAGTGGGCGGTATCGCCGAAGCGGTCCCGCTCGTCCTTGGTGGTAATGCCGAAATCCACACGGGTGGTGGTGATTTCGGTGGTGTAGGGCACCGGGGTGGCACCGGTCTTGGTAATGGCCTCGCGGGCCACGATGGACTCCAGCTGCGGGGTGCCGGCGATGGCGACCCGGGTGCCGGGGCGGGCGCCGAGGTTGATCAGCATGCGGGCCATCCGGTTGGACCAGCGGTCCAGCTCGGCATAGGTCAGCTCGCAGTCGCCGACACTGGCGGCCACTGCCGCCGGATCGGCCTGGTCGGCAAGCGGCTGCGCGCTCGTACGCAGGGGAACGAGGGTGGCTACGGGCGATTCGACCGGCTTGCACATTGGTAATCATCCTCTCGGAGATGCGGCTACGTGGTGCTGTTGGGGATGTCTCCAACTGTCGTCGCATTCGGTTCGATCGGACAGCAACCTCAGTACTGCCGATCACCGCTCCGGGGGTGACCCTTTACCCACCTAGGGTGGGTATTTGATCATCTGCCCATTTCCTCGATGGCCTGCTCGATCATGGTGATGGAGTCGCGCGGGCTCAGCGCCATGGCGCGCAATTGGTCGAACATGACGCCGTAGCGGCGGACCTCGGGGTGGCCCTCGATCAACTCGTCGCTCGCGATGCCCTCCACGTACACCAGTTCGGGATCGGCGGGGTCGGGGAAGTCGAGGAGTGTGAAGGAGCCGAGCATGCCGGGGTGCGCGCCGGCATCGAAGGGCAGGATCTGGAGGATGACATTTCGCTTGTTGGTGTGGTCCAGCAACTGATCGAACTGCTGGCGCATCACCTCCTTGCCACCGACGCGGCGTTTGATCACCGCCTCGTCGAGTACCACCCACAGTTCGAGCGGATCGTGCTTGCCGAGCACTCGCGAGCGCTCCAGGCGAGCCCGAACCCGTTGTTCCCGAACCTGTTCGGAGATCTTCGGCATGGTGGTCTCGTATACCGCGTTGGCGTACGCCTCGGTCTGGAGCAGGCCGGGAATGAAGGTGGCTTGGAAGAAGCGGGCCGAGAGCGCCTCGGCCTCGAAGTTGATGTACGCGCCGTACACCTCGGAGACCGCATCCTCGAAAGACCTTGCCATGCCTGGCTTCAGGGCGTCGACCAGCAACTGTAAGGCGTCTGTACGTTGCTGCTCGGGAATGTCGTAGAGCTCGAGCATCGCGGTCAGGGTGCGGCGCTGTGGCCGGGCCTGCGCGGTCTCGATGCGGTACAGCGTGGTGACGTTGATGCCGGTTTTGGCGCTGACCACCTCTTTGCTGAGACCGGCGGTTTCGCGCATCTCGTGGAGCATCGCCGCGAGCCTGCGCAAACGGACGGTAAGCACGGTTCGCTTGCCTGCCATGACAATCCTTTCGCCTGGCGCACTAGCCCGAACGCAGTATTGCGTTCTTGCATTTGTAAGAGCATGATCCAGCTACCCTATTCGTGAACAACCGATCCGATGAGCGGTATAGCTGAATCCGGAGACCAATCATGTTGGTGCGATTAGTGATGTTGTCGGGTGCTTGTGGGGGGTCATGGTGACCATGTCGATAGCAGGGGTCTTGCCGACGGCTCCACAATTGCTCTGTGCCTTCCAGGGCAGGCGTTTTCAAGATCGAGTTCTGCTCCGGACCGCGCACGCTCTGGCCGAGCTGCACGAACGCCGTGCTGAGATAGGCGATCTCATGTTGATCGCCGAGATCGATTGTCGGCGCACCGAACTCGTTGACGATATCAACGAATGGGTGGAACAGGAACTGCCACAGCACCGTAACGGCGCGCTGTTGCACACCGAAAGTCTGGGTGCGGTGGTCGACCGCATGGCCATGAGCTGGGTGGAAGCCAACCAGGTCATCGACCATGAGGGCGCGGCCAGCGATAACACCCATAAACACTGGTACCATCTCGCCGAACTAGTTGACGGTTACACTGATCTCGTAATCGACGTGGCCGGCGGCCGTCGCCGTTTACCAGAACAATGATTCCAAATGCATCGACACAATTGATGCATTGCTACAGAACCATTGTCGCCAGCGGTGACGTCAACCGAGTCGCGCTATCCGACCAGTAGCCCACTCGAACCGCGAGACGTCGCCCGCCCCAAGAACGGCGGGCGCAACGGGGCGCCCCGCCCGGCGTGCCGCGTGGTCGACTGGCGCGGCACGCCCGTTATGAATCGCGGTTCGACTCGGTAATTCATTTCGCTGTGAATCTTGATATGTCATTCGCGAAATTGCGGGTGTAAAAAGGCTTTTCACAATCACTGCCCCAGACAATCACTGCCCCAGACACCGTGTGAACGGAGTGCTGTCATGAATACGGGCGAGTCCACCTCCGACGACCTCTACGACCAGGCCCGCGGCGGCACCTTCCGCCTCGATCCCGCGGTGGCCCGCGAGTGCGCCACCCACTTCCTCCACTTCGCCGATGCTCTCGACCCACAGGTCGAGCAGTCCCACAGCATCCAAACCCTCAGCGGCTTCGGCGACTTCGACTCCGCCCACCAGCTACGAACCGGCTTCGAATCCAAAGCCGTTTCTCTGACCGAAACCCTGACCACCCTCCAATCCACCGCCCTGCATTTGGCCGCCGCCTGCCTCCTCGCCGCCGGCCTGATCCAGCACACCGACGAAACCCACTCCCGCGCCTTACTTTCCGCCCGCGCGGGCCTCTGACTCCGGGACCGATCCCTCACCGGAGAACAGCTGGGCCGGTACCACTGCCAAGGTACCGGCCCATCTGGTGTGCGCCGCCCCTCTCGAACTGTCCCAGCATGTTGGAAGTGTCTGGATGGGAAAGAGGTTCGGCGGCAATGGGTTTCTACGACTGCAACTGCATGATCAGCGGTGTCAGCCTGATGGGTGTCGACGCCACACTGGTGATCCTGCGGCAGGTGGGGGAGGCGTATTCCCCTGTCGCACTGGGTATCACGGGCAGCCGAGGCGTCACAGCACTACCCGACCCTCGACTACTGCGGCCAGCACTACGACACGATCATGCGGCAGTTCCTCGACCGAGCCAAAGCCGACTACCGGGCCGACCCGGTCGTTCTCGCGGGTCTGGCCGACTACGAGCGCCAGATCGACTGGGACGAGCGGTGATCCGACGGTCAGCGTAGGGCTGCGCGGCCCTTGAGGCGGCCCAGGATGATCAGGGCGAAGAGGGTTACCAGGACCAGGAGGGTGGTACTGGCGGCGGCGTCGAAGACTTCGCCGCGGTCGGTGGCGGCGAAGATGCTGACGGGGAGGGTTTTCCAGGTGGCAGGGTAGACCATGATGGTCGCGCCCAGTTCACCCATGGAGAGGGCTATGGCCAGGCCCGCTGCTGCGCCGAGGGCGGGGAGTAAGAGCGGCAGGGTGATTCGGAAGAGGACTCGGGCGGGGCTCGCGCCGAGGGATTCGGCGGCTTGCTGGTAGCCGGGGTCGAGGCGGTCCAGGGCGGCGGAGACGCCGCTGAAGGCGTAGGCCAGGACCAGGACCGTGTGGGCCAGGATGACAATCCATTTGGTGCCGCCGAGCAGGAGGGGGCGCTCGTTGAAGGCGATGAGGACGCCCAGGCCGATGGCTACCGAGGGGACCGCCACCGGGACGTGGAAGACCGCATCTGTGGTGCGGCGCAACCACTGTGGGGCCGCACGCGAGGCCAGGGCGGCCCAGGTGCCCAGAATCAGGGAGATCAGGCCGGCCAGCAGGGCGGTTTGCAGGCTGACCGAGAGGCTGGCCGATTCTTCCCCGGAGAGCACGTGATCGAAATTGGCGAAGCCGAGATCCGAAGGGAGCGGGCCGGTCCAGTGTCCGGCCAGGGCGGCCGCGACCACCGTCGCGATGGGCGCCACGAAGACCACGGTGACGACGAGCGCGAAGACGGCCAGCACCGTCAGGCGACCGCGGCGAGTCCATACCAGCATGGGTCAGCTCTCTTTCCGGGCATTGATCAAGCGCGCGAACAGCATTCGGTAGCCGAGGTACAGCGATAGCGAGAGCAGCACCTGCACCGAGGCCAGCACCGCCGCACCCGGCAGATCGAAGGTGACGATGCCGCGGGTGTAGATGAGCGCGGGCAGGGTGATGACGCCTTTGGCTCCGGTGAAGAGCACGATGCCGAACTCGTTGAGCGTCAACAGCAGTACGAGACTGCCGCCGGCGGCGAGCGCGGGCCACGCCTCGGGCAGCACCACCTGGCGCAGTACCCGCCACGGTGTCGCACCCAGGCTGGAGGCCACATCCAACTGTTCGCGGGGCAGCTGTGCGAAGCCCGCCAGCAGCGGCCGCACCACGAACGGCGTGAAGAAGGTGATCTCCGCCAGGATGATGCCCCACGGTGTGGAGAGGAAGTTGATCGTGGGTTCCGAACTGCCGGTGAGGCTTCCGATCAGCGCGTTCACCGCGCCCGCCGTGCCGTACAGGAAGGTGAAGGCGAGCGTCACCAGGAATGAGGGCAGCGTCAGCACCGTATCGATGAGGCGGCCCACGAACTGTGAACCCGGAAACGGTATGAACGCCAGCACAATCGCCAGGAACGTACCCAGCACCAGACATCCGGCGGTCGAGCTCACCGCGATGGTAATGGTGCGCCACAACGCTTTTCGCACCGATTCCTCGGCCAGCACGCTCGACCACGTCGAGGTGCCACGCCCACCCTGCTTGGTCGCGGTCGACTCCCACAGCACCCGCACGATCGGATACACGGCGATGAGCAGCACCACCAGCACCGGCGGCAGCGTCCACAGCACCGGCCGCCACGAACGCCGGGGCTCATTGACCTCGGGAGCCGAAGCGGCCGAAGGTGATTCGAGTAGCGCGGTCACGACTGCCTCCGATCACGAGCGGCACCGACGCCACCGAAGAGGCCGGACCACACATCACCCCTCGTTGGACGCGTGGTCGTGGTCGGCCGGCGCTCACGGATCGCCGGGTTCGTGGCGTGCTGCGGCCAACTGGATCCGGGACGTCGTTGCGGTAGCGCGCTCATGCCCGCACCTCGGAATCAGCTGCGGCGGAATCGGTTCCGATGCCCGGCGGAATCAGCACTCCCGCCGGATCGGGGAATTTCACGCCGACCATGTCACCGGCGGTGAGCTCGGTATGGCCGGGGATATCGGCGGTGAACTCGACCGGGATGCCGTCGACGGTCAGGTGCAGGCGCGTGGCCGCGCCCTTCCAAACGGCGGTAATAACGGTGCCGCGCAACGCATCCTGTTCGGTGAGCGGAACGATCTTCACCGTATGCGGGCGCACGCAGAGCATGGCATCGGCATCGGGCACCCAGTCGGGGCGGCCGACACCGGGGCGCGGGGCCTCCGCGCGCAGCGTGTGCTCGCCGACGGTGACCAGGGCCGCCGTACCCGATACATGCCGGACCACGCTGGGCAGCAGGTTCGCCCCGCCCAGGAACGAGGCGGTGAAATCGGTGGAGGGCTGCCGCCACAGATTGTGTGCGGTATCGATATCGACCAGCCGCGCGTCCCGCATGACCGCGATCCGATCCGCGAGCGCCAGCGCCTCCGACTGATCATGGGTCACATACAGCATTGCCGTGTCCGGCAACGCCTTTCGTAGCTGCTGCAACTCACCGAGCATGGACTGCCGCAATTGCGCGTCCAGCGCGGCGAGCGGTTCGTCGAGCAGCAGCACCTTGGGCCGAATGGCCAATGCGCGAGCGATCGCCACCCGCTGCTGCTGACCGCCGGACAACTCCCGCGGCAGCCGCTTGGCATAGGAACCCATGCCGACCATCTCGAGGGCCTCGGCCACCCGGGTGGCAATCTCATTGCGCGGCACATGATGTGCCTTGAGCCCGAAGGCCACATTGTCGTGCACCCGCATATGCGGGAAGAGAGCATAGGACTGCACCACCACTCCGATCCCGCGCTTGGCGGGGGAGAGGTTGGTGACGTCGCGGCCGGCCAGTCGCACCGCGCCCGAGGTCGGCCGGACGAATCCGGCGAGAGCCTTGAGCGCGGTGGACTTGCCGGAACCGCTGGGCCCGAGCAGCGCAACCGTCTCCCCCGCGGCGACGCGCAGGTTGAAATCGGCCAGTGCGACAGTGGATTTACGGCCACGGCCGTAGGTGACACCGACCCGGTCGAACACGATGGCCGGTTCGATGGCGGCTGTGCCGGTCACCGTGGATGTCGTCAACGCGGAGGACATAGTTGCTGCTCCTGGGGTGTGAAATTAGCTGCCGGTGGCCTTCTGGTACGCGGCGACATCGGTGTCGAGGGAATCCAGCACCGCGGTCCAATCCGGGTGCACGACATCGACATTGCGCACCAGCGCGGCCGGCGAGATGGCGCCGCCGGCGGGTGCCGCGGCATCCTTGAGATCGGTGCGCGCCGAGACGGCCATCGCATCGGTGAGGGTCTTCTGCGCATCGGCCGAGAGCAGGTAGGTCATCAGCTTCTTACCGGCATCGGAGTGCGGGGCACCCTTGGCCAGACCCATCAGGTACGGCAGCGCCACGGTGGACTGCTTACCGTCGGTGGCGGCCGGGAAGAAGACGTTGAACTTGGAACCCTTCTCCTTGATGGTCGCCAGGTTCATCTGGACATCGCCGTTGGCGACCAGGATCTCGCCCTTGTCGACCTTGGCCTGCAGCTTGCCGGTGGAGGAGGACGGGCCGACATTGTTGGCCTGCAGCTTGCCGAGGTAGTCCAGCGCGCCCTGCTTGCCGTAGAGCTGCTGCAGCAGGATCAGCACCGCGGTGCCGTCACCGGCCTGGCCGGGGGTGGAGTACTGGATCTTGCCCTTGTAGTCGGGCTCGAGCAGGTCGTCCCAGGTCACCTTGGCGGCCTCGACGGTCGGGTTGGCGATGAAGCAGAGGTAGTTGCCGGCGAGGGTGACCCAGTTGCCGGCCGCGTCCTTGTCGGCGGCGGCGAAGGCGGCGGTGTCGACGCCGCTGGCCTGCAGCAGGTTCGACTTGGCGGCCTTCTGCATGAACGGCGGCAGGGTGACGATGACGTCGGCCTGCGGGTTGGACTGCTCCTTCTCCACCCGGTTCACGACCTCGCCGGAGCCGGCCTCGACCAGGTTGACCGAAATACCGGTCTGGTCCTTGAACTTCGCGAACTGGGTCTTGTACCAGTCGCCGACACCGTCGGCGGAGTAGACGGTGACGGTCTTGCCGTCGCTCGAATCGCTGCCGGTGCCGCCGCAGGCGGTGAGGCTGAACGCGACCGCGGTGGCCGAGGTGAGAATGAGAGCGGTACGGGCGATGGTGCGTGCGAGGCGGTTGTTCTTATTACGCACGGTGACTGCAACTTTCAGTTCGTGGGGTTGGGATGTCGAAGGGGCAGTGGGGTTCTCCGCCACCCCTCATGCGAGCGGCGGAAATCTGTGGGACTCAGTCGCGTTCGGCCAGCAGCAGGGCGGCGAAGTCGACCACCGACGGCACCACATGGGTGGCACCGGCGGCCCGCAGCTGCTCCTCGTTGTGCGCGCCGGTGAGCGTGCCCGCGACGATCCGCGCGCCCGCCGCCAGTCCGGTGGCGATATCGCTGGTCGTATCACCGAGCACCGCAACGCGATCCACGGCGTCGATGCTCAGGCGCAGCAAGGCGGTCAGCACCATGTCCGGGTAGGGGCGGCCACGTCCGGCATCCGACGGGGCGAGGGTGAGATCCGCGATATCGTTCCAGCCCAGCGCCCGCAGCAGGTTGTCCTGGGTATCCCGGCTGAATCCGGTGGTCAGCGCCACCTTGATGCCAGCCTCCCGCATCGCCGAAATGGCTTCCGCGGCACCGGGAATCGGGGTGACACCCGCCTCCAGCGCGAGATCGGTATAGGCGGCCTCGAACGCGCTGTTGGCCAGTTGCGCGCGGTCCTCATCGCCGAGCAGGGTGCGGAAGCACCAGATCTTGGACTGGCCCATGGTGTCCATGACGAACTTGCGGGCGGCTTCGCGCTCCGGGCCTTCGGCAGGGACACCGGCCGCGGTCACGGCCACCTCGAACGCCTGCTCCACCAGACCGTCATCCGCGACGGTGGTACCGGCCATATCCAGGACGGCGAGGTCGATCTGCTTGTCGGACATAATGTCTCCTTTGACGTCAGAGGTTGAGCAGGTCGGCGGTCTCTTCACCGATGGCCGGGCCGAGCGTCATGCCACGCCCACCGGGGCCGGTGATCACCCAGACGTTGTCGGCGGCCTGCGCGCGGGTCACGATCGCACCCGGATCGATGGACTGGCTGTAGACGCCTGCCCAGCGGCGCACGACCTGCGGAAGTTTGCGGCCGAGAAGTTCTTCGGCGACGGTGACCAGGTGCTCGTAGGGGGCCTCGTCGACATCGAAGTTGAACGGCTCGTCGTATTCGTGGGTATCGCCGATGGTGAGACCGCCGTGCAGGCGCTGCACGCACAGCAGCTGCATCTTGTGCCGCGCGGCCGTAAAGGGCTGTGCCTCTTCGTTATTGAGGCGATCCAGCTCCGGGCCCTGGAAGGCCGGGTAGTAGCGGAAGCTGTCGCCGTCGGCGAACGCGGTGGTGAGCGGCTCGCCCAGCGGGGCGGTCTGCATCATCTGCAGGCGCACCCGGCGGACCGGGATATCGCCGACGAGTTCGCGGGTGAGGCCGGTGTGCGCCGCGCCCGGGCAGGACAGCACCAGATCGCCCTGATGGCTGCGGCCGCGGTCGTCGATGACGGTGGTGCCGGTGATGGTGCGTGCCTCGGTGCCACCGAAGAAGGTGTAGCGGCCGGTGGCCTCCATGTACCGGCGCAGTGCGGGCAGCGCCTGCCGGGACTCGACCGCGCCGTCCTTCGAACAGTGCAGTCCGGCAAGGAATTTGCCGCGTAGCGCCGGGTTGACCTGGCGCACCGCCTCCGGCTCGAGCAGTTCGAAACCGCGCTCGGCGGCCGAGGGATTCTTGATCGCGGCCTCGGCCACGGCGAGCTCATTCTCGCTGCGCACCAACGTCATCGAGCCCGCGGGGCGGAAGCCGACGCCCGGGACCTTGCCGCCGATCTCCTCCCACAGCTGCCGCGAGCGCAGCGTGATGTCGAGTTCGTTCGCGCTGCGGCCGGACACCCATACCAATCCGAAGTTGCGCACGGTCGCACCGCGCGCCTCCACCTCACGTTCGAGCTGGATGACTTCGTGACCGCGTCCGATCGCGGCGAGGGCGTGAGCGGTGCCGAGAATGCCGCCGCCGATGATGACCAATCGCATGGGACTCATGGTGGCCAATGGTCTAGACCTAGGAGTGTTACCCGTGCAAACGCTAGGTTAACAATTGGTATAGACCAATCTTGTGTACATTGGTGGCATGGACACAACGGACGTTGCCGGGTTGGGCGCCCAGCGATCAGGGGCCCGTTCGAAGGCTGAAATGTCCAGTGAGAGAGCCCTTTCCGCAGCTGAAGCCCGCATGCCGAAGTCGTACCGGGTGCGCACCGAACTGGAGGCTCTGCTCGCTGAACTGAACGAGGGCGACCCGCTGCCATCGGAGCGCGACCTGGCCCTGCGCTGCGGCGTGGCCCGCGAAACCGTCCGCCAGGCGGTACGCGAACTCCTGGTGGAGGGCCGCATCCGCCGCCAAGGCCGCGGCACCGTGGTCTCCCGCCCGAAAATGGTGCAGCCCTTGACCCTTCGCTCCTACACCGAAGGAGCCCTGAAATTCGGCCGCACCCCGGGCCGCCTCCTGGTCGACTGGACCGACATCCCCGCCGACCCCGACACCGCCGCCGATCTCGCGCTGGCGCCCGGAACCCCGGTAATGCACCTGGAGCGAATTCTCCTGGCCGACGGTGAACGCATAGGCCTGGAAAGCACTTTCATGCCCGTCCCCCGCTTCGCAATCCTCCGCGACTTCTACAACCCGGAAACATCCCTCTACGCCGCAACCCGCTCCATGGGCGTCGACTACGCCTCAGCCACCGAACGCATAGAAACCGTCCTGGCTTCCCCTCGCGAGGCGGCTCTCCTGGAATGCACCACCGCCCTCCCCATGCTCCTACTCCACCGCCGCAGCATCGGAACCGACGGCATCCCAATAGAACGCGTCCGCTCCCTCTACCGAGGCGACCGAATAGCCTTCCAAGCCAACCTCACCGACTGACCCGGCCCACGCGAGCGTGCCCCCGCACCCGGGGGCACCCTCAATTGCGTTGCACCTCAGCGCTTCCAAACGCCACTGGAGAGAAAGCGATCCCACTGCTCCCCGGTGAAGACCAGCGCAGGCCCGCCGGGGTCCTTGGAATCACGCACCCCAACGTGGTCAGCGCCACCCCCGACGAGGGCGATCTCAACACACTCGCCGCTCGGCTGACTGAAGCTGCTCTTGAACCATCTCGCGCCCGACAAATCCACGGTCATGCCGCGTGCTCCTTCGCGATTCTCCGCACCAGCGTCCTGGTGTCGTCCTCGCTCAACGCTAGCCGCTGAATGTCGCCGATTGCCCGCCGATATCGGTCGATTACGGTGTCTTGCTCCAGGAAGAGCGCACCTTCGTAGCCCTCGACGAAAACGATGGGTGGCTCCACTACTCGGCTCGCGAGCGGGGGAAACTCCAACAGGGTGAAGGCTTGAACCATCAGCCAGAGCGGACTCTCCGCATCGAGCGGGATCATTCGGATGGAGATGCTCGGTCGTTCCGACAGCTCGGCGAGGTGCAACAGTTGCTGCGCCATGACGTCGGATCCGGTCGGCTTGCTGCGGACTACTGCTTCGGACAGGAGGGCGTCTATCCGAAAGGTACTGTCCTGCAACCGTTCTTGTCGTCGAACGGTCAGTTCCACCCGTCGCTCCACGTCAACGGGGGACAAGTCGGGATAGGCGGTACGAACTATCGCCCGCCTGTAATCGGGGATTTGAAACAATCCCGGAACCAGGGCCAGTTGGTGGGTGGTGATGTGGTTCGCCGCGGTTTCGAGGCTCAGGTAGTGGTCGAAATGTGCGAAGTACTGGTCGCTGTACGCCCGCCACCAACCTTTCGTGGTCCCAGCGATTTTCGCGGCCTGATCCTGCTCCTTGACCTCCTGCCACAGGCTGAGAATCTCATCCCGCTCGCTTCCCGGATCGGCCACGTCGTAGAGGTTGAGTAGTTCTTTGAGCTGGGACGTCGCCAGCCTGACCTTGTACCCTTCCTCCAGTCGACTGATGCTCTGCGGCGAGATTTCCGCCGTTAGCCCGGCCGCCAACTGACTCTTCTGTGCCCGCTCACGAAGTCGGCGAAGTGTGCGCCCGAGTGCCCTACGTGGAAGCGAAGATCCGGCCATTTGCTTAGCCTCGCTATCTGGGTAGCTCCGTACTGGAATGCCCCGCGCCGGGTAGCCCCGTCCTCGAATCCCCCTACTGGGTAGCCCCTGGCTGGACACCAATCATTTTGCCTCAGAACCCCTTGGTGAGTGTTCCAGTTCGGTGAATCTGGGTGTCTACTGAAAAGCGGCGCCAGCAACCCACTTAGAAGCATTTTCGAAGGGAATGCCGAAATGCATTGGGACACATGGGCTCTACTGTCAATCGTAATCCTCTGCCTAACGGTAATCACTTGGGCCGCATGGGGTTTCTACCAGGAATCCCATGATGCCCACTCTCTCCGACTCCCGCTCGCAACCGGAGGACACCTCACCATCCCACTCGCGAGCGGGCGACGAGCGGGATGGTTGCACCGCGGTCGGCACCGGGTCTACTTCCCAAGGGGCGCTTGATGACTAACCCGTTCGCTTACACGTCGCGGGTCGACCGGCCCGCCGTCTACCATGGCCTTCCAGCCTTGGATGTCGTCTACTCGGAGAGCGATATCGAACGCCACCTCGCCGATCATCGCGAACAGTGCGAAACCGACAATTGCCCGATGCTGCGCCATTTGCAATACCTGAAATCCCAACGCGCAGTACGAAAGCGGCCTGGGCGGTCACAAACTTCTCCGGGACCCTTGAATCTGGTCTCCCGCAGCGATTTATGACCGCTCAGGCCGGTTTCCGGGTATGGCACGGCAGGTCAGCACGGCGGCGTGTGATGTCACGATTCAGGTCTGCTGAAGGTGGGCCGGCAGCGAACTGTTCAAGGTGTGGATGAATGTCATTCGGCAGGCAGGGTTTGGGTGATGCACCAAAGGCGGCGGGGGAGTTCACCTTCTTCGAAGGGATGGATTTCGGCGAGGTTCCAACCGTCGGCTACCGCATCCACGAGTGCCCTGGAAAAGAAGTGGACGGCGAATCCGCCGTTCTCGTAGATGTCATCACCGTGTGGGATTCCCGTGCCGTAGTGCGCATCGCCAATGTGCCGGACGGTGTAGACGAATGTTCCGCCCGGTCGCAGGACGCGCCGGATTTCGGCTGCCAAGGCCGAGATTTGGCCGGTGGACAGGTTCATACAGAGCAGCATGTGGGCATATGCTGCGTCAATAGTGTTGTCGGGCAAAGGGATTGGGTCGAGGGCGTCGTGTTCGAGCGTCAGCACTCGATCGCCGAGGGCCGCGGCTTCGGCGGTGGCCTTCAGCTGAGTCAAGCCGACACTACTGAAATCGGTTGCGGTGACATCGAATCCGGAGCGCGCCAGATACAGAGTGTCGCGGCCGTGGCCCGCGCCGAGTTCCAGGACATTGCCGACACCGGCGACGCGGAAGGTTTCGGCAGCATAGACGGCGGCCTCCGAGGGAAGGTCGCCGTACATGCCGGGATGGGATCGGTAGGTCTGTTCCCAATGGTGTTGCTGGTCGCCACCC
Source organism: Nocardia sp. SYP-A9097 (assembly GCF_009649815.1). GTDB lineage: Bacteria > Actinomycetota > Actinomycetes > Mycobacteriales > Mycobacteriaceae > Nocardia. The sequence continues at coordinate 9,990 of NZ_WJIC01000015.1, read as the reverse complement.
ATGGAGTCATTCTCCACGGCGGTCGGCACCAGGCGGACCTCCGCCTCGCGCCTGTTGTTCCAGTTCAGTGGGTCGGGGCGCTGGCGAACGCTGGGTGATGGGGTGTTGCCGTCAGTTTGGTCGGGTAGAGGCCCTGGACGAATTTGCGGTCCTGGGGGTCGAGGTCGAGGCCGCCGGGGACGGCTTGGCCGTCGCGCATGATGACGCCTGGGAGTTGGTAGCACATGATCGAGAGGATGTCGGTCGGGGTTGCGATGAGGTCGACATCTTCGAGGGGGGTCAGTACCTGTGCGCGGGTTACCTGTTCGCTCCAGCCGTCCATCTCAAGGAAGTAGCGGATTGCCTTGCGCGGGTCGATGCGTTGAACTACCTCGCGGCGGAGGTGCTCGTGTGGGAAGCCGAGGGTGTGGCCGGTTTCGTGGCGGACGACCCGTTTGTATTCGCTCTCCGGGGTATCCATGGAGAACGCTTCCAGATTCATGGTCGGCTGGTCGGCCGGGATCTGGAGGATGTCCGTGCCCAGGTATGACCAGTACCCGTCGCCGGAGGTCCGCGCGATGCGGACTTCCGCGTCATTGCTTCGGCTTTCGGAGAATTGCACGTTCGCGCCCGGCGACCACGCGTTCATGTGGGTCAATATGCGAGCCTTCAGGGCGGTGTCATCGGTGTCCAGGAATCGGACTGTGAGATGGACGCCGCCACTCTTCCAGTATTTCGTGGTCATGGCCGAGATGAATTCCTTCGTCACGGCCCCGGGGCCGACCATATCGGCGACCGGGCGTACATACGGCCTATTGGCCGGATTGATTCCCACGGCCACTCGCGCCGCTTCGAACAGGTCAACGCCAGGAAGGCTTTTCGGACGGCAGACTTTGATTTTGTCCTGTGTGGTCATCGCTACTCCATGTGCGAATCGGTGTTCTTTTCCGGTGGGTTCCGTCATCGCCCGGGCGATGACGGTGTGAGCGTCACCTCGGTCCAGATATCGCCGTTCACGGCGACACTGCCAGGTACGGCCACGGGTGCCATATCTGCTCTGATGACGGTGTGATGGTGGGTCGTGAGCGAGTCGACCAGCGATTTCTTCGGTATCGTCTTCGCCCATCGCGGTACGGGTCCGTACGGGATCATCGCGTATCCCGTTGTCTTCCAATCATTTTCGACGAACCGCATCGGGGTGGCATTGTGTGATCCGTGATGGCCGACTTTGTACAGAGCCAGATCGGAGACAAGTTCGACATTGCCGGCATCGGAGAGCACGTGCTCCCACGCGCCCTGTTGCGCGTCTCCGGGAAACAGCAGTCGCGTTCCGGAGATATCGAGGACGAAGAAAACGCTGGTGTTGTTGACCGCGTTCTCCAGTATCGACGCGGCGCGCAACAGTCGATTGTCGTCGTCGACGAGTTTCTCCAGTCCCAGTTCCGCTTTCGCTGCGGGCAGCCGATCCGACACCGGATTACCCGTGATGTACCGCGAGTGGAACAGCGGCGTGAGATCCTCCCCGGTTTCGGTGGACGCGCCCGCGCGAACGAATGGCCACGACTGCTTCGAAGGCGGATCCATGCGCTTGAGGAATCGTTCATCGCGTGGCGGCCCGAGGATGTGTGCGACGAGACCGACGCGTTCCACGGCGATCTGGTTCTCCGTCTCCTGCTTGCTCGGCAGGAATCGAACCCGGTGGGGTGTGGCGAATCCCAGCTGATTCCGGCCCAGCAGCCGATCGGTCGCGGCGGCGTTTCCCTGCGCGTTCATAGCGAAGGCATGGGCCTGGTCGACGGCGGCCGGCTTGGGATGTCCGTTCAATTCGTTGATGCGCCGGTCGGCGAGTGCGAGCAGGCCGTTGGCCGCCTCGGCTTGCCCGCCGCGGATTCGTTGCGCGTCCGCATCCGTGCTGTCCTCGACGAAGGGAACCCACACCTCGTCTACCGTGACGTGCTCCCATTCCTCGCAGGCGAATCCGGTGATGTGATCGGCATGGTGATGGGTGGCGACCACGACATCGAGATGCGGCCGGTGATCGGGGGCTGCCGCGGTCAGGTCGGCGATTATCGCCTGTACGGAGTCCCGGATCGGGCGAGCCCGGCCCTGACTGTGCACGCCGCAGTCGACCAGCATGCGCCATACTTCGTCACCGTTCCGGACTGTCACGGTGAACGCATCACCGAATCCGACGTTGTACATTCGGACGGAAATCGTTGTGGCGGTTGACATTTCGGACCTACTCACCTGTCTGCGAATGAATCGAGGCGAAATCGAGGCGGTGGATCGCGTGCTCGGAGGTCCACGCGCTCAGCGGGTCGTCGGCTTCCACTCGCGCGAACCACTCCTTCATTTCCTTCAACCGCTGTACGCCGGCGTTATGGAATGCGGTGGCAACCTTGTCGTCCTTCGCCGGCGAGCTACTGAGAGGCAGCGGCTTGGCGATCACGTACGCCACACGCCCATCGGCGCTGATGACAAGAGCGGTGCCGGCCCGAATCGCCGGTGGCTTGGCCTGGCTCGGGTCTTCGAGATCCGGGCGCCGCTGCAGGAGTTGAATCGCCACTTCCGGCCGCGGTAATCGATCCCCTGCCCGTCGATACGAAACGTGGATGCCCTCACAGGAGATTTTGAATTTATCGTTGGGATCGAGCCCCAGTTGTAGTGCGTTCGAATGGGCCCACCTCGTAATGGCTTTGGCGACTTTTTCGAAAAGGGGATTCGACAATTGGTAATCATTCGGATCGGAAGCGCCATTGCCTTCGGGTGTGGGCTGTGTCCGTATATCGCCGGCCTGACCGATCGGGTCGAGATCCTTCGACGCGGACAGGATGATCGTGGGCAAATCCACCCGGGGCTGACTGTTCGTGATGTTCAGCCCGGAATCGGGCTGATGCCAGACCAAAGCCTCATCGGTCAACGAGGTGACACTGGTCGGCCAAATGCCCCGCCGCCGTAGCGCTTCGACGAGCGTGCTGCGCAGGTGCTGCTCATCCTCCGGATACAGGCCGCGATCTGCGGTGACGATCGCGCGCACGACATCACCGAACCGGACATCCACCACCGGCAGATAGTCGAAGGCGCGCACCACCATTCCGAGAATTCGGTCCGCTGTCTTCACCGCCTCATCGGCGATCCGGGAGACGAGATCCGGGTGCAGGCGACCCGGGGGCAATACCCCGGTTCCCCCGCTGGCGATCCGCAGCAGGTCCGCGATCGCGTTCTGGTAAGCGTCGAGGTATGCGTCGAATACCGCTGCCACGAAACATGCGCCGAGCTCGTGCGGTTCCTGTGCCGCGAGGAATTGCATCGGCGTTCGGTTCTTATCGGCTATCGCCGAGCGTAATGCCGCACCGCGCCCGGTGGACTCCCCGAACTCCTTGGCCAATTCCAGCAGGCCCGAGCTGTTCTCGAGCTCGCCCGCCGTCGTCGCGATCGCGTCGAGTACGACATCGCGGTGCGTGAAATGCTGGAACAACGCCATCAAGTCGGCAACAGCCTCATGCCAGGCGAACACATCGCGATGCGTGGATTCGCTGTACCGCCGCCGAATTCGGTGCACGATCGCATGCGTCACCTCGTGCGCGATGATGTCACTCGACAGGCAGGTGAAGATGATCTGACTGGGCAGATTCGCACCCGGATTCTCGGTATCGGCCCGGTAATAGCCGAATAGCACAGCGCGGCGTTTCGGATCGAAGTAAGCGTTCTGACCCTCGAAAGCATGCGGAACCAGGCGCAGTACCTGCTCGCGATGCCACCGGAACCGGCGTCCCATGAAGCGTTCGAACCGTTCCAGAACGCTCATCGTGACCGCGTAGACAACCTGTTGATGCGCCCGCGGATCGCTCTCGGTCGGACGAATCCCGTCCTGCGCCAACAGATATGGATCATTGAGATCGACCGGCTCGTACCAGACCTCACGGCTGGCGTCGTAGTCGACCACCTGCACAAGTCCGCCGTCGGGGCCCGGTTTCAAGTTTTGTTCGAACGGGATGTTCAGCGTGAGAAACCGGCCGGTCAGGCGCGTCGACATCGGGTCGAACGCGAAGGTCCGCAGCCTGCGGCGCGCGGGTGGGCAGACGCCACTGTTGTGGTAGACGGGTGCGCCGGCTAACGGTGTAGCCGCAGGTGCGCGTTCGACTACATCCGTGGTTTCGTCCATTGCTCGTCCTCCCACAGGACATCTCGTGGGATGTGCTTCTGATACTTCGGTTCGGTTTCGCAGCGTGTCCGCACGCTGTCATGCACCCGGGCGCCGGCGGGAATCTTCCGGTGGCGGTAGGTGAGCAGTGCCCAGATCCACCCCATTCGGTGCACGAGACCATTCGCATGCTCGGTTTCGACCGCACAGGTCTTCCGATATGCCTCCGGCCGCAATAGCAATCCGGCCTCGAACGCGCCATCGGCAATCCATTTGAGCGAGATCCCGGCGAGCCTCGGATCATCCTCGAACGTCCCGCCGACATCGGAGTGCACACCGGCGAACCATGCCTCGGTCAGCATCGGTTGCGCCCCTTTGGGTTTGACCAGATACTCCTCGTACGGTCGCCGCTTCTCATCGATGGAAACCGCGTGCCGTACCTTCACGATATTGGGAATCTGCCGGGTGTAAGGCCACCGCAGCTCCCAGCGGAAGAGGCCGGCCGCTTTCACCGTGTCCCATACCCCGAGAAACTCGACAGGGATGGAGAATTCGCTGTCTTCGGACTTCGAGCAGAACGAGCGGGCATACCGCCGCAGTTCGCCCCAGTTCGTCGTCCTGCGGGTGTAGGCGCTGACCACATATTGGACGAGGTTCTCGCTGCCGGGACGCAGCAGACCCGGATCATGCAGCAGCCCGGCCAATGCGCGCGCGGTATACGAACCACGGCTGAATCCGAAAATGAATACCCGATCGCCCACCTGCCAGTGCTCGATCAAATAGGTATATGCCTCAGCGAGATTCGAACGCAGCCCGCTGCCGACAGCCAGCCCGAGCACCCGCGAGAACCAACGGGCCGGGGGCGACCACGCGCCCCGGGCACTGAATGTGCCGACGCCGGGATCGTAGTAAGCGATCTGTTTCTCGGGGTCGCTCAAGTCCAGCATCTCGAACAGGCGGACCACATTCGTGCTGCCGGTCGCCCGGACCTGATTACCGGTGCCGTCGAAACAGATGACGATGTTCTTACCCGCGGATGCAGTAGCCACCCAACGAGTGTGGATCTGCCGCACCGCGAAATATCGAGTAGCGGTGTACCCTACTTTCCCGCTGACGCTGCCGAAAAAGCTGCCGTGCATGTCCGTCGGTCGAGTAGCGGGGACCGCAGCGGCCTTTGTCCCGGAACGCACTCGACGCCCTGGTCACCCAGGGCGTCGATACGGTGATTCGACTCAGCGGACCTGCGGGGCCACCTTCTCGCCGAGCAGTTCGATATTGCGCAGCACCTTCTTGTGCGGGAGCGTGCCCACGCTGGTGTGCAGCATGAACCGGTCCAGACCGAGGTCATCGCGAACAGCGGCGATCTTGCCCGCCACATAGTCGGGTGTGCCGACGAAGAGCGATCCGCTCTGCGCGCGCAGGGCCGCGAACTGTTCCCGGGTCATCGGCCCCCAGCCGCGTTCACGGCCGATGCCGGTCATGGCGCGCGCGTACGGGGCGTAGAAATCGGCGACCGCCTGCTCATCGGTCTCGGCGACATAGCCGTGCGCGTGTACCGCCACCGGCTGCGGTTCATTGCCGCCCTGCTCGAGCGCGCGGTGGTAGAGCTCCACCAGCGGCTTGAACCGGGCAGGCTGCCCGCCGATGATCGCGATGGCGAGCGGCAGGCCCAAAAGCCCTGCGCGGGCGACGGATTCAGGACTGCCACCCACGGCGATCCACACCGGCAGCGGTCGATTCTCGGTGCGCGGGTACACGATCGCATCGGTCAGCGGTGCGCGGAATTTGCCCTCCCACGTGACGGGACCCTCTTCGCGGATCTTCAGCAGCAGTGCGAGTTTCTCCTCGAAGAGTTCGTCATAGTCGGTGAGGTCATAGCCGAACAGCGGGAACGATTCGATGAACGAGCCGCGGCCCGCCATGAGTTCGGCTCGGCCATTGGACAATCCGTCCAGGGTGGAGAAATCCTGGTACACCCGTACCGGATCGTCCGAGCTGAGTACCGTCACCGCGCTGGTGAGTTGAATCCGCTCGGTGCGTGAGGCGATGGCGGCCAGCACCATCGCGGGGGAGGAGGCGGCGAAATCCTTGCGATGGTGTTCGCCCACTCCGTAAACATCGAGACCGGCCTGTTCGGTGACCACGGCCTCCTCGACCACCTGGCGCAGCCGCTCACCCGCAGTCGGCACCAAGCCGTCCCCGCCGACGGGATGAGTCTCGGCGAATGTCGTCAGTCCCAGTTCCACGGCTTACGCACCTTCCCAAAATTGTTTCCAAGTCAACCTGTCAGCTTAAACGGACTGCGGTCCGGAAACATTCCATGGTGGCCCGGACCTCGCGCATCCGCGAAATCCCCGCTGGGGGCGAGCCCACCGCACCGGGCGGATAGTCTTGTTCTCATGTCAGTGCGCACCCGCCAACCCCTCGTTCCCGGCACCCAGTCGCCCATCCGCGAGGTGCCGAAATCCATCGAGCGGCCCGAGTACGTCTGGAAGAAAACCGCCAACGAGGGCCACGAACCCTGGGTGCAAACCCCCGAAACCATCGAGGCCATGCGCACCGCGAGCAAGCTCGCCGCCCAGGCTCTCGAGGCGGCGGGCAAGGCGGTCGCCCCCGGCGTCACCACCGACGAGCTCGACCGCATCGTGCACGAATTCCTCATCGACAATGGCGCATACCCGTCGACGCTGGGCTACAAGGGCTTTCCCAAGTCCTGCTGCACCTCGCTGAACGAGGTCATCTGCCACGGCATTCCGGACTCCACCGTCATCGAGGACGGTGACATCGTCAATATCGATGTCACCGCCTACATCGGCGGCGTACACGGGGACACCAACAAGACCTACCTCGCCGGCGATGTCGACGAAGAGGTGCGCCTGCTCGTCGAACGCACCGAAGAAGCCACCATGCGCGCCATCAAAGCGGTCAAGCCCGGCCGCGCGCTCAATGTGATCGGCCGCGTCATCGAGTCCTACGCCAACCGCTTCGACTACGGCGTCGTCCGCGACTTCACCGGCCACGGCGTCGGTCCCACCTTCCACAGCGGCCTGGTCATCCTGCATTACGACCAGCCCGCCGTCGAAGCCGAAATCGAAGCCGGCATGACCTTCACCATCGAACCCATGATCAACCTCGGCGGCATCGACTACGAGATCTGGTCCGACGGCTGGACCGTCGTCACCAAGGACCGCAAGTGGACCGCCCAGTTCGAGCACACCCTCGTGGTCGACGAGAACGGCGCCGAAATTCTCACCCTCCCGTGATTCGCCTGCCCCGCAGTGGATCCCGGCCACAAGCACGCCGGGATGACGAGGGGGCGTGCGCGTGAAAGGCGCGCGGCCCCTCGGCGACACCATTCCGGAGGGGGAGGGCCAAAGGGCTGCGCGCATCTCGCCGGTGTCCTTTGCCATCTGGGATAGCGCGGGGAGTTCGGAGTGAAAGGCGCACTGCTCATTGCGGGCACCACCTCCGATGCGGGGAAAAGCGTTGTGGTGGCTGGGCTTTGCCGCATGCTGGCGCGGCGGGGTGTGAAGGTCGCGCCGTTCAAGGCGCAGAACATGTCGAACAACTCCGTCGTCGCCTTGGACGGCGGGGAGATCGGGCGTGCGCAGGCATTGCAGGCGCGGGCCTGTGGGCTGGAGCCGAGCGTGCGGTTCAATCCGGTGCTGTTGAAGCCCGGGAGCGACCGCCGCTCGCAGCTTGTGGTGCGCGGCAAGGCAATCGACACCGTGGGGGCGAAGGATTACTTCCGGCATCGCACGCAGTTGCGGGCGATCGTCGCCGAGGAATTGGCTTCGCTGCGCGCCGAATTCGATGTGGTGATCTGCGAGGGCGCGGGCTCACCCGCCGAAATCAACCTGCGCGCAACCGATCTGGCGAATATGGGTCTGGCCCGCGCCGCCGATCTTCCGGTGCTGCTGGTCGGCGATATCGACCGCGGGGGAGTGCTCGCCCACCTCTTCGGCACCGTGGCAATCCTGGAACCCGAAGACCAGCAACTCATCTCGGGTTACATCATCAATAAATTCCGTGGTGATGTGGACCTGCTGCGCCCGGGTATCGACCAGCTCACCGAGCTGACCGGCCGCCCCACCCTGGGCGTGATCCCCTTCGCCGAAGACCTCTGGATCGATGCCGAAGACTCCCTCGGCACCATCGCCGACGCCCCCGTGGGCCGCTCCCAGCCCCCACTCGGCAAGGACTGGCTGACCGTCGCCGCCATCCGCCTCCCGCGCATCTCCAACTCCACCGACGTCGAAGCCCTCGCCTGCGAGCCGGGCGTCTCCGTCCGTTGGGTCACCGACCCCTCCCGCCTAGCCGGAGCCGACCTGGTAGTCCTCCCCGGCAGTAAATCCACCGTCAGCGACCTGGAATGGTTGCGCCACACCGGAATAGCCGCAGCCCTGCAATCCCGAGCCGCCACCGGCGGCCCCATCCTCGGAATCTGCGGCGGCTACCAAATGCTCGCCCGCACCATCGACGACAGTGTGGAATCCACCGCGGGCACCGTCGACGGCCTCGGCCTACTCGACCTCGAAATCGAATTCGCCAACCCGAAGATCCTGCGCCGCAGCACCGGCCATGCCCAGGGCTACACAGCCGGTGTTGCAAGTCCGCCCTACCGCGAGACTGTCGGCACGCGGGGAATTCCGGTGCACGGCTACGAGATTCATCACGGACGGGTGCGGGTCAACGGCGATCGCCCATGGCTGATCCTCGATGGCACTCCCGAAGGCAGTGTGCGAGGGGCGATCTGGGGCACCCACCTGCACGGTGCCCTCGAATCCGATGAGTTCCGCCGCGCCTTCCTGCGCGATGTCGCGGCCTATGCTGAAGCCGATTTCGTTGTCGCCGACAATGTTTCGGTGGAGCAGGTGCGCGTCACTCAGCTCGACCTGCTGGCCGACCTCATGGAGAAGTACCTCGACCTCCCCGCTCTGGAGCGCCTCATCGACTCCGGCGCGTCCGTGAATCTCCCGACCCTGCGGGTCTCCGGGTGACCGGCGGCATTCGCGAATCTCCCATCCCGCCCGGCGGATCGAGTATCGCCGGTGACGCCGATCACGCGAATCGTGTCGACGCGCGTTCGGCGCATTTGCGCGCCGTGTAGCGTTGCTCGATATGGAATCTCGGCGGATCACGGTCGGTGACCGCGTATGGGCCGTGCGGGTCGGAGGCAACGAATCCCGCCACTATGTGCTCCTACTCCCTGACGCGGGCGATCCGGCCGACGTATATGACCAGGTCTGTGAACGATTGCAGACCTCGGACCTGCGCACCATCGTCATCGAACCCGCAGACGGGCTCGACAATGCGGCGGTCTTCGGCATCCTCGACGAACTGAAGGTGCCCTGGGCCAACCTGGTCGGCACCGGCACCGGCGCGGACCTGGCCTGGCAACTCGCGGCGCGCGGCTTCGGCCGCTTCATGAGCCTCATCGCAGCCGACAGCGGCCACCCCGCCGCCCCCGGCGCGGACGGCGCCATCGCCGACCCCACCTGCCCCCCGGTCGAAATCCCCACCACCCTGCTCGCCACCAAACGCCTGCCCCGCGAGGCCGCCGAAGCCTCCGGTCGCCACGTCTACGGCGAATTCCGCCTCGTCCCCGTGGACGTCGCGGACGTGGCCGCCGAAGCCGGCCACGAACTCGCCACCGAAATCGTCCTCCGCACCAGCTTCTGGTGACCTGAGCCCCGCCCCGGGCGCACCGCCCGGGGCCTTTTCTCCGTCGGAGTGACTGAGACCGCGTCTGAGAACTCGGTTATCGGCGTGCGAGGCGGCGTGACATAACGGCGATCATGGCGATGTGGATCATCGTTTCGTGGTGGTCGGGTCTGGTCTCGTAGTCGCGCACGCAGCGGCGGTGT
>NZ_WJIC01000095.1 GCF_009649815.1 Nocardia sp. SYP-A9097 | reverse complement strand
TGGGATCGATGTGCGGGGGCGCGATCCACGCGGTGCGGCCCGGAAACGCGGTATCAGGGCCGAGTTTCACCGTTTTCCAGCCGCCGGGACCGTCGTGGACCTGGGCATGGCAGCTATCGCACGCCAAAGTCAGGTTCTCGATATCGGTCTTGCCGTTCTTGGACCACTCGGTGAGGTGATGCACCTGGGCGCGCGAGGCCGGGGCGGAGCAGTTGGGTCGGGTACAGCCCCGTTCGGTCGCGATCAGCGCGAGGCGTTGGGCCTTGGTCGCGGTGCGGGATTCACGCCCGACATGCAGGGGCATGCCCGCGTGGTCGAACACCATGAGGAACCGCTTCGACTGCTGTGCCAGCTCCAGGGCCTCGCTGATCGGGACGGTGCCACCGGTGGCGAGGGTGGCGACCCCGGCCGCGCGTTCGACATCGGCGATGCTGATCGTCATGATCGCAGCGACCGGTACCCCGCGATGCGAACCCCGCTTCGCCGGGCCACCGAGTTCGGGACGCAGAAACCCCAGCAGCGCATCATGATTGCGTTGCGCGGGAGTACGGGTATCACGGGCGGCGGCCGCTTGCAGGCGCGCGTCGTCGGTGGCGTCCTGTGCTGTCCACGGGCTGTCGGTGTCGGCGGGGTTGCACATGCCCGGGCGCGCGAACTTGGCCAGCATCGCATCGAACAACACCCGGGTTTGCGGGGTGAGATCAGCAGTCAGACTCGACATTCCATCCATCT
>NZ_WJIC01000014.1 GCF_009649815.1 Nocardia sp. SYP-A9097 | reverse complement strand
GCCGCCACCCCCGCCCGCCCCGGTGATTCCGGATATTCTCGTGCCCATCCTCCCGTTCCTGGTGCCCCCACCACCGCCCCCACCTCCGGCCCCCTGACCGGCGGGCCGCCGGAATCCGAAGGAGGACAACCATGCTCGGCAGCCCGCAGGAATCCCATCCGGTGCAGGAGGGCGATCTCGATCCGCGCGGCCTGGCCGCGGTCGTGGTCGTCTCGGGACTCATGGTGCTCGCCATCGGCGCGGGCATGCTGCTCACCGGCTCCGGTGAGTCCGGTGCCGCGGACCCCGCTCCCCGTCGCAGTGTCGCCACCCATCAGCGAGCCCCGCTGCCCCATCCTCCGGCCGGTCCGGCGAACGCGCCGGTCGCACCCGCGAAGGGACCCGCCGCCTCGCCGAAGGGACCCCCGGTCGCGGCGGATGTGTATCCGGCGCGGGTGCATCCGCCCGCCACACCGCATCCGGTAGAGGCGCCCGTCCTGTCACCGTCGGGCTAGCCGACCCGGGGCTATAGCCCGGAAACGCCTGCGAGCTGGCCGATTCCGTAGGTGACCGCCATGGCGAGCGCGCCGCCGATCACCACGCGCAGCACGGCTCGCGCTGTGTTACCGCCGCCCAATCTCGCGCTGACGGTGCCCGTAATCGCCAGTGCCACAAGCACTGCCGCGAAGGTCACCGGGATTCGCCAGGATACCGGCGGTAGCAGAATCGCCAGTAGTGGCAGCAGTGCGCCGAGGGTGAACGCGAGGGCGGAGGAGATGGCAGCGTGCCAGGGGTTGGTGAGTTCGGTTGGGTTCAAACCCAATTCGGCGTCGGCGTGCGCCCGGAAGGCGTCGTGTGCGGTGAGCTCCGTGGCGACCTGCCGTGCGGTGGCGGGCGAGAGTCCTTTGCCTTCGTAGATCTGCGCCAGCTCGGCCAGCTCGAAATCCGGCTCCTCGGTCAGTTCCCGCTTCTCCTTGGACAGCAATGCCTTCTCACTGTCCCGCTGGGTACTCACCGAGACGTACTCGCCGGCGGCCATGGAGATCGCACCGGCGGTCAATCCCGCGATGCCGGCGGTGAGGATCGCGGAACTGTCGGTTGTCGCCGCGGCCACACCCACCACCAGTCCGGCGGTGGAGACGATCCCGTCATTGGCCCCCAGCACCCCGGCCCGTAGCCAGTTCAGCCGCGAGGCCAACCCTTCGGTGTGCGGTTCGTGGGGATGCGGTTCCCCGTTGGTCTGCGCGTCGACGCTCATTTCGTCCACGACGGCAGCCTATGTCACGTCATGACCGATTTGCCGTGCGCGCTGCCGGGCGGGTGGCGGGCTGGAACTTGAAGGAGATGGCCTCCATGATCGGCTTGTGCTGGGTCTTCTGCACGGCGGCGATGCGCCATTCGCCGCCGGTATCGCGAATTACCGTGTAGGTGGCCAGTTTTCCGAGCTTCTTGGCTTCACCTCTACCGGATTCGCCGCGGGTCACCACGACGGCGGTGTCCATGCCGTAGTGCCGGATCTCCTGGATATCGATGGTGAGCCGGGTGCCTTTCAGGAAGCTGTCGAAGAGTGCCTGGTGGGCCGCGCCGATCTCCTTTCCGCCGTGGTAAACGGTGCCGACGAAGGTGACATCGGTGGCGTCGTCGGTGAAGCACGCACCGTAGCCGGCTCCGTCGCCGCGGCCCCACGCCTCGGCGCTGCGCTCGAGGAGAGCGTGGATGGCGGTGGTGTCGATCTCGTTGCTGGACATGGTCTTCGCCCCTCCGTGTTAATCTTTCTGCCTAGAAGATTCTTCTTCATCAAAGAAGTCTCTTCGTTTAGGAAGAGATTACGTACAGGAGGTGGACCGTGTCAACGCCCGAGGGGTCGAAGGAAAGCGCTATCTTCCGGCGCTATCTCAGCGCCGTCGTGCTGCACGCCCAGGCCGGCGCGAAGGCGGTCGGATTGGGCGCGACCGATCTGTACGCGCTCAATATCCTGGAGTTGAGCGGCCCGATGACCCCCGGTGAGCTGGGCACCCGCACCGGTTTGACCACCGGCCCGACCACTCGGCTCATCGATCGGCTGGAGGCGGCCGGGTATGTGCGCCGCGCGGCCGATCCGGGCGATCGGCGCAAGGTGATCGTCGAACCGGTCGGCCGCCCCGCCGATCTGGACAAGGTGCTCGCTCCCGCACGCCGGGCGATCGGTGAGATCCTCAGCGAATACCCGGCTGACCAGCGCGCGGTCCTGTTCGAATACTTCGAGCGCGCGGCCGCCGCCTATCAGCGGGCCGCCGAAGAAATCGCCTGACGAACTCTCATAGGTCCGGCTCGCCGAGCGAGGGCTGGCTCTCGTTTCGCGGCGTATGCGAACAATTTGCTGGAACGATGAAGGCCATGGTCGGTCTCGCCGTTCGCTCTTGGTCCGTCGTCATTCCGCTGCTCGCCGCCCTGGTGCTGGCAGTTTCCTGGGGGCGCGATCTCGGTCCGGCGGTGGTGGTGCTGGTGTCCGCGGCACTGGTCGGCGCGGTGCTCTCGGCGGTGAGTCACGCCGAGGTGGTGGCGCACCGGGTGGGCGAGCCGTTCGGATCGCTGATTCTGGCGGTTGCGGTGACCATTATCGAGGTGGGTCTGATCGTCACGCTCATGCTGTCCAGTGGTGACAAGGCGGCCTCGCTGGCCCGCGATACCGTCTTCGCCGCGGTCATGATCACCTGCAATGGCATTCTCGGGCTGTCGCTGCTGGTGGCGGCGGCGCGCCGGCGACTGGCGGTGTTCAATGCCGAGGGCACCGGTGGCGCGCTGGCCACGGTCGCCACGCTGGCCACGCTGAGCCTGGTGCTGCCGACCTTCACCACGAGTGAACCGGGCCCGGTCTTCTCGGCCTCGCAATTGATCTTCGCGGCGACGGCCTCACTGGTGCTCTACGGTGTCTTCGTCATGGTGCAGACGGTCCGCCATCCGGGTGACTTCCTGCCGGTCGAGGAGGGTGAGCACACCGAGCATGAGCATGACGAATTGCCGAGCAACAAGCAGGCTTTCGTCAGTTTGAGCCTGTTGCTGGTGGCGCTGATCGGTGTGGTCGGCCTGGCCAAGCTGGTCTCGCCGTCCATCGAAAGCGGTATTGCCGCAGCGGGATTGCCCGCGTCGGCGGTCGGTGTGGTGATCGCGCTGCTGGTGTTGCTGCCGGAAACCATTGCGGCGGTGCGGGCCGCGCGTCGCGAGCGGGTGCAGATCAGTCTGAATCTGGCGCTGGGTTCGGCCATGGCGAGTATCGGCCTGACGATTCCGGCGATCGCGCTGGCCTCGATCTGGATCGAGGGTCCGCTCATGCTGGGGCTGGGTGCGACGCAGATGGTGTTGCTGGCCTTGACCGTTGTGGTGGGCGCGCTCACCGTGGTGCCCGGGCGCGCGACCCTGCTGCAGGGCTGTGTGCACCTGGTTCTGTTCTCCGCCTTCGTCTTTCTGGCGGTCAGTCCCTAGACCGGGACGGTCACGAATTCCAGCGGTAGACCTGTCCGTCGCGCAGTTCGTACGCGCTCGCCGGCTCGAGTTCGGCGTCGTGGCCGGCGAGCCGGGCCATGACCCGGGTGCGGCCGCGGGTGGTGATGCCGTCCGCGGTCCAGTGCACGTAGGGGTGTACGAGTTTGGCGAACGCCGTCCAGTCGTCGGACGCGACGGCCGAAAGGACCGCCGACACTGTTGGATCCACAGGGGTCAGTGAACACGCCGGTCGGTCTTCTCGCGTCGATATGGCGGAAAACCGCCATAGATGAAACTTGCGTTCTCAGATAGCTGTCAGTTCACCAAATTCCGGTTTCGGTATGGCCGAATCGGTTTTCGGGCATGCGCCGAGGCTTCGCTGGACGTACGTCCAGGTCCATGTTGATATCTGTTACGACTGATAACACGTTCTAGAATTGCAGGTCACACGGATAATCGTGCCGTTGAACAGTATCGCGGTCGCATGTACCGGTAGCTAACTTAGAGGCGTGGGTCACACTTCAAACGGATTTGTTGTAACTCTGCGTAACCATTAGCTTTGATGGCAGGCAGTGTTGCCGATCACGGAGAAGAAGATTTGAACCTCGTCACCCGGCGTCGAATTCGGCGTCTCGTACAAGTCGTAACGCGATGACCCGGACCCTCCCGCGCACCGCTGCTGTGCGCGGCAATGTCCGCATCGTTCGCGAGAACTTCTCCGGCACCGTGGTGGCCTCGCTGCGCACCTTCGGCCGTGCGGCCGGTATCGCACGGGAATCCGTCGGCGGCACTTTCGGCGATATCGCGCGCGGGCAGTTCCAGTGGAAAGAGGCGATTCTGCAGGCGTGGCGGCTGGTGACGGTCACCGCGATTCCCGCCATCCTGATGGCGATTCCATTCGGTGTCATCGTCTCGGTGCAGGTCGGCAACCTCATTCACACTCTCGGCGCGGATTCACTGCTCGGCGCGACCGGCGGTCTCGGCGTCATCAAACAGGGCGCGCCGCTGGCCACGGGCTTTCTGCTCGGCGGTGCGGGCGCGGCGGCCTTGGCCGCGGACCTCGGCGCGCGCACCATTCGCGAGGAGATCGACGCGCTGAACACCATGGGTATCAGCCCGATTCACCGCCTCGTGATCCCGCGCATGGTGGCCATGCTGGTCGTCGCGCCGCTGCTGAATGTGCTGATCATCTTCGTCGGTGTACTCGCCGGATATGTGGTGGCCATCGGCGGCCAGAACGTCACCCCGGGCAGCTACTGGGCCACCTTCGGCTCCTTCACCACCACCGCCGATGTGTGGATCTCGCTGCTCGAGGCGGTCATTTTCGGCTTTATCGTGGTGATCATCGCCTGTCAGCGCGGGCTCGAGGCCAAGGGCGGGCCGCGCGGTGTGGCCGATGCGGTGAACGCGGCCGTGGTGCTCTCGGTGGTGTCGATCGTGGTGGTCAATCTGATCGCCACCCAGATCACGGCGATGTTCCTGCCGACGAGGCTGGCTTGATGTCGGCTACGTACGTCCCGAAGGGACTGGGCTGGGTCGCGCGTTCGTATCACCGTCGCGGGCTGGTGCTGCGGCGCGTGGAGGGTGTGGGCTTCGTGCTCGCCTTCGTGTGGCAGGTGCTGTCGTCGATTCCCTTGACGCTCGAGCGGTATCGCGACGAGACCATGCGGGCTATCACCAATATGACCTGGGGTCGCGGGTCCATCATCGTCGGCGGCGGGACCGTGCCGATGATGATCGTGCTCGGCCTGGTCATGGGTGCGTCGGTGGCGGTGGAATCCTTCGAGACCCTGGACATGCTGGGCATGGGCCCGGTGACCGGTCTGGTGTCGGCGTACGCCACGACTCGTGAGCTCGCGCCGATTGCCGCGGCCATCGGTTTCGCGGCGCAGGCCGGCTGCCGGATGACCGCCGAGATCGGTTCCATGCGGATCTCCGAGGAGATCGACGCCATCGAATCCCTGGGCCTGCGTTCGGTTCCCTTCGTCGTGACCACCCGAGTGCTGGCCGGTGTGGTGGCGATCGTGCCGACCTTCCTGATCGCGCTGATCATGTCGTACCTGTCCTGCCGCGGACTGATCACCTTGGTCCACGGGTCCTCGGCGGGCGTCTACGACCACTATTTCTTCCAGTTCGTCTCCGGCTTCGATGTGATCGCGGCCGTGGTGAAGGTGGCCATCTTCGCGGTGGTCGTGATTCTCATCCACTGCTATTACGGCTTCTTCGCGACCGGTGGTCCCGAGGGTGTCGGCATTGCCTCGGGTAAGGCCGTGCGGGCCAGTTCGGTGGCGATCATCGCCCTGGACATGGTGCTCTCGCTCGCGCTGTGGGGCTTCAATTCGGCGATCACGTTCACGGGGTAGGGATGCCGAACTACGGAATGCCAGGTGTTGCCGTGGACCGGAAACGGTCCATGGCGGTCGGCGCGATCGCGCTGGCCTTGATTGTCGCGGTGGCGATCGGCTGGACGGTGTACTCGTCGCAGAAAACCGAAGCCGGACTGCCGATTTCGCTGCGCACCGAGCAGATCGGTGACGGCGTGCTGGTCGGCACCGAGGTGCGGGTGAACGGGGTCGTTGTCGGCACGGTCACCGAGATCACGCCGGATGCACACGGGACGCAGCGAATCGATCTGCGGCTGGACGATTCCCGGCTGTTCGGGATCGACGACAGCATGCTGGTGGATTACGCACCCGCGAATCTGTTCGGTATCAGCGAGATCGAGCTGCGCGGCGGGCCGGGTGGCGCGCCGCTGCGGGCGGGCGCGGTCATCGATCTGACCGGTTCGAACGCGAGCGCGGTCTACGACGCCACCATGGGGTCGATGCTGCGCAGTGCCGCGCAGGTCGGCGGTTCGGTGCTGACACCGCAGATGGCCTCGGTCATCGCGCAGGCCGCGGCCGATACCGAGGCGTTCACCCCGCTCGCGCAGGCGCTCATCACCGCTGTCCGGACCGTGGCCGACAACCAGAAGATGCCGCTCTCGGAGCTGATGGGTCAGCTCGGTCCGGCCTTCGACGGCGGTGGCAAATTCGCCGGGGCGACCGTTCAAGTGGTCGACATGATCCGCAGTATTCAACGGCTGCAAGGCAATCGGGCCGACTATGACTCGAATCTGGCGCTGGTGACCGGCAAGCTGTTGCCCGAACTCGCGAAAACCCTTGGTACGGCGGGGAATCAGCTCTCGGGTCTGACCGACATGCTCGCACCGGTGCTGGCCATGCTGGCGCAGATGGTGCCGCAGCCGCAGCAGTCCAGTGCCGAATTGCGCACGCTCATAGAGCGTTTGAGCGCCGCCATGCCGGATAAGGGCCACGGGCCGGAGCTCGATGTCGAGGTCGAGCTGCGGGGTGTGCCCGCCGTCGCGGTGCCCCTGCTGGGAGGTGCGCGATGACGGTCAAGGGAGCGGCCTGGCGGCTGGGCCTGTTCACCTCGGTGATCGTGGTGGTGCTCATGCTGGTGATCACCGCGATTCAGCGACCGGTCTCGGGTGAGACCGAGACCCATGACGCGATCTTCACCGATGCCAATGGTTTGAAGGTCGGCGATGACGTGCGCATGTACGGCGTGCAGGTCGGCAAGATCAAGCACATCGAACTGGAGGGCGCGAAAGCGCGAGTTCAGTTGTCGGTCAAGACCGATGCGCCGATCTACGACACCAGCAAGCTCGCCATCCGGTATCAGAATTTGACCGGGCAGCGGTACATCGATCTGCAACAGCAGCCGCAGCCGGGACAGCGGCTGCGGGCCGGAGCACGCATCGAAATCGACCACACCGTGCCGTCTTTCGATGTGACCAGCCTGTTCAACGGCTTGAAGCCGGTGCTGGCCACCATCTCTCCCGAGGCCATCAACCAATTCAGTGCCAGCATGGTCGCTTTGATCAAGGGCGACGGCAGTGGTGTCGGCCCGGCCATGGACGCCATCGGGAAACTCGCCTCGTACGTGGACAATCGGCAGCAGGTGATCGGCACGCTCATCCGGAATATGTCGGAGCTGGACGATCGGCTCAGCGGGCGCGTGCACTATCTGGTGCCGCTGCTGGCCCGGCTCAGCGATATTTTCCAAGCGCTGCAATCGAATATCGGCGGGCTGGCGCAGTTCGCCATGACCGCGCCGTCGGTGCTCGGGCCGATCGACAGCCTCATGCGCACGCTCGGCATCAATAGCGGTAGCGATGTGGACGCGCTGATCCGGCGTGTCTTCCCCGATGCGCAACAGGCAGTCGAGGTCTTCGGCCGCCTGCCCGCCGTCCTGGCCGCCGCCGATGCGTCCACGCCCGCCGCTGCCGGCGGCTGGAAACCGGTGTGCAGTAAGGGCAATGCCGAGGTACCGCAGGTGCTTCAGGTGCTGATCGCGGGACAGCAGGTGGCGGTATGCAACGGATGAGACTGCCGCGCTTGCTCGTTCGTGACGATCGTGTCGTCGACGACGGCACCAAGCAGAAACATGAACTGCGCCTTGGGATTATCGGCGCGGTATTGGTCGCGCTCGGCCTGCTGGCCACCGGCGTGCTGTTCGTCGTCCCGTTCGGCAAGCACACCTACACCGCCGAACTCTCCGAGGCGCAATCGGTGAAAACCGGTGACGACGTACGCATCGCGGGCATCTCCGTCGGCGAGGTGAAATCGCTGGAGTTGAAGCCGGACAAGGTCGTCATGCGCTTCACGGTGAATTCCGATGTGTTCCTGGGCGATCAGACCTCCCTGGATATCCGCATGCTCACCATTGTCGGCGGCCACTACGTCGCTGTCTTCCCGGCTGGTGACAAAGCCTTGGGAAACAAGGCGATTCCCGCCGATCGCGTGCGCCTGCCGTACAGCCTGGTGCAGACCTTCCAGGATGCGGCGACCCCGCTGGCCGAGATCGACGGCGAGACGCTGAACCGCAATCTCGCCGCGCTCGGCAATTCCATCGACGGCGCTCCGGACAGTCTGCGTACCACACTGCAGACCGTCGGTACCTATGTCGATGCCCTGGACCGGCAGCGGAGCCAGGTCTCCAATGCCATTTCGGTCGCCGACGAGTACGTGCGCATGTACGACGGCGCGAAGACCGATCTCGGCCGGTTGATGGATAATGCCAACCTCCTGGTCACCGTGCTGGAGGACAAGCACTCCGAAATGGCCGAGGCCATCCGCCTGCTCAGTGATGTGGTGGGCCGCCTCGGCGGTGCGCAGCCGCAATGGGATGCCTCGCTGAAGACCAAGCTGACCGCCGCGGTCAGCCAATTGGAGCAGCTGGGAACACGTTTCGGGCCGACGCTGACCGCGGCGCAGGGGCTGCGGCAGAAGCTGTCGTCGCTGGTGATTCCGGATGGCGTGACCATCGACCAGTCCGCCCAGACGGTTCCCGTTTGCGTGCCGGTGCCCGGAAAGGACTGCTGATGCTCAAGCGGTTGCTCGCCTCGCAGGCGTTCATGTCGGTCGCCGGCGTCGTGGTCGTCGCGATGCTGGCGGTGGTCGGCTACTTCGTCTACTTCGATCCGCTGAAGAAGACCGAATCCTATTGCGCCGTAATGCCGGATGCGGTCGGACTGTATGTCGGCAACAAGGTGACCATGCGGGGTATCCCGGTGGGCACGGTGACCTCCATCGATTCCGACGGTGCGAAGGTCAAGGTCGGATTCTCGGTCGACGCGAAGTATCCGGTGTACGCCGATGCCGCGGCCACGACGGTCGCGGAATCCATTGTGGCGGACCGGAATCTGGCGGTGCTGTCCAGCGGTAAGAACCTGGCGCACTGGGATTCGTCGCAGTGCGTCACCAAAACCCTTACCCCCAAGAGCATTACCGAGACCCTGACCGCGCTCGCGGATCTGTCGTCGCAATTGCAGCGGGCGCAGGCCCCGGATGCCTTGGCGCACGGGCTCTCCGGGCTGGATGCCGCCACCGCCGGTGCGGGTCCGCAGATCAATGAGATCGTCAAGAAGCTCGGCTCGGCGCTGTCCCAGCCCGATGCCGATATCGGCCATCTCGCAGGCATTTTCGATGCCTTCGCCTCGGTCGGCGAGAAGGTGGAGCAGCACTGGGGCGACCTGCGTTCCATGCTGCTGCGCCTCGCGCCCGCCCTGAACAATGCCGGCAGCGAATTGCTCGGTCCGGGTGCCGAACTCATCGACCGCCTCGGCCAGACCCTGCCCATGCTCAATGATCTGGTCACCATTGCCGGCGACCCGATCATGCGGGCCCTGGACGACACCCTGCCGCTGGTCCGCCTGCTGCGCGCGAATGTCGGCTCGCTCTCGGAGATCATGCTCAAACTCCCCGTACTCACCAATGCCGCCGAATCGGTCATGGGCTCGGGCATCACCTGCGACTCGCCCCGCGCCGCCCTGCCCGCCCCCGAGGCCGGCCGGATCTGCGCCGCCATGAACGCCCTCACCTCCGGCTCCTGCACCGACCCTGGCAACGGCATGGTCGATGTCCCCCTGGTGCCCCTCGTGCTCGGAATGGCAGGTGCGCGATGAGAATCGGACCCTGGGAAATCACGCTGGACGCCGGTTATATCCGCTTTGCCCACCAGGCAGTAACGCCGGAGCAATCCGCACCGACACACCCACCGCACGCAGGGACTGCGCAAGCCGCAGCTGCCGCCCGGCCTGTGGAATCTGCGATGAGGGCAAGTTCCGCACGCCGGGCAGCTATCCCCGGGCAGGCAGGCTCCGCGCCGAGGGCAGTCGGCCGGAGCCGCACCACCCTGATGACAGGTAAGGCACTCGGCGCTGTACTGCTTTCGGCGGGCCTCGTGGCCGGTGCAGGCGGTTGCGCGTTCGACCCCGCGGAGGTGCCGGTGCCAGGCACCTCCGTCTCGGGCCCGACCTATCGCATTCACATCGAGTTCGGCAATGTGCTGAATCTTCCTGCGCGGGCCAAGGTTATCGCCAATGGCGCGCAGGTGGGGACGGTTGCCGGTGTGCGCGTGGTGGATTCGGCGCATGCGGGTGGGCGCGGCGGATATGTGGTTGTGGACGCCGATATTTCGACGAAGGTGCAGCTGCCGGAGACCACCATCGCGGAGTTGCGGCAGAACACCGTGCTCGGTGATATCCATCTGGCGCTGACCACCCCGACCGCCGGTTTCGGCACGCTGTTGCGCACGGGCGGGACGATTCCGCGGGAGCGCACGCATCCGGCGGTGCAGCTCGAGGACACCATGGCCGCGCTGGCCGCCTTCACCCAGGGTGGTGCGGTGAATCAGTTGCAGGACATTATCAATCGGTTCAACGCGGTGCTGCCGGCCGATCCGAACGAGACCAAGCGCATCGCGCAGAACGCGGCCGGCAATGCCGTGGATCTGGCCGCCAACCTGGATCAGGTCGACTCACTGCTCAACGGCCTGGGCGCCAATGCCCAGGTACTGCATGATCGCGCGGATTTCCTGGATCACGAGTTGAGTCAGGAGTCGGTCGATGCCATGAACGGCGTTAGCGATTCGATTCGCGGCGTCGCTCAGATCTTCACCGCGCTCGGTCAGCTGGGTTCCTCGCTCGCCTGGCTGGCCCCGGTGGTCAATTCCGCCGATGGCGCGGCCGAAGCGTTTGTGCCCCTGGCCTTCTCGGGTGCGCCGCTGGATCTGTCGGTGCCCTCGAATCTCTCGCTGCTGGTTTCCCTGCTGCGCGACAAGCTGATTCCCTTCGTCGAGCACGGCCCGAAGGTGAATATCACCGGCGTGCAGGTGGATTCGGTCTCCAAGGAAGACCAGGTGGGGAACATTCTCGCCACCCTGCGCATGATCGGAGCGGTGCGATGAAGTGGGGATCACTGGCCTCGCTCGGCGGTATCGCCGCCGTCACCGTGCTGGGCGCGAGCTATCTGACCTTCGGGGTGGTGCGCGCGGACCCGCTCGCCGAGTACACGCACGCCTCCATGGTGCTGGCCAACTCCGGCGGTTTGAGCGTGGGGTCGCCAATCCTGTTGACGGGCATGACGATCGGCAGGATCACCTCGGTCGACCGCACCGCGCAGGGGGTGGAGGTCGGCTTCCGTGTCGATGCCGATCGCAAGGTGCCGACCGACAGTGTCATCAGCATCGAACAGCTCTCCGCGCTGGGCGAACCGTATGTGGAGATCCGTCCCAAAACCGGTGGCGCGCCGTACCTGAAGGACGGTCAGCGCCTGGATACCTCGGCGGTCGAATCCCCGCTCGCCATTCCGGCGGTCTCGCGCCTGGTCAATCAGGTGATGAACCAGCTCGATCCGACGGTTGCGGCCTCACTGGCCGATACCCTCGGCGCGGCCTTCCATGACACCGATTCGGCCATGCCCTCGCTCACCCGCGCCGGTGATCTGCTGGCGTCGGCGATTATGAGCCGCGAACCCAAAATCGCTCAGCTACTGAACAGTTTTCAAGCCGCGGCCTCGAATATGGACGGTATAGGCGAGGCGACCACCGCTGCCGCACCGGCATTCGTGCAGTTCTCGCAGACCCTCGATGATCTGGTCGAGGCGGTCGGCAGACTGGTCGATCGGGTGCCCGGACCGCAATCCTATGTGGACGGCAATGGTCTGGCACCCTTCCTGGCGAAGCTGACCGACTGGTTACAGCAGGCCGGACCCGAACTGAAAACCCTTGCGCCCCAGCTGCAGCCCCTCGCGGATGCCGCACGCACCGCCGGGCCGCAAATCGATATCAGCGCCCTGATCGCGCAGGCCCTCGCCGGTACCGGCGATAACGCCGTGCGCGTCCAGGTCAACGTCAAGTAATCACCGATGAAGGAGAAGCGGATGTCGCAGGACACCGAGCCGAAGCGGGCAATCGACGCGGAGGCCACTGCCGTCTCCGCCCCGGAGGCCCCGAAAACCGTGTCGCTCAGGCTTTCCAGCCTGGTCACGGCCGCCGCCGGCGTGCTGCTGGTCGGCGCGCTCATTACGGCGAGTGCGCTGTGGCTCAACGCGCACGGTGAACTGAGCGACCGCGATGCCGCCGCGGCGAATATCCAGCACGCCGAACAGGTCGCCACCGATTACTCGGTCGGTGCGTCGAATATCAATTTCTCCGACCTGAATTCGTGGACCGGGCGACTCAAGGCCAACACCACTCCGCGCCTGGCGGACAAGTTCGATGCCACCGCTTCGAAGCTGCAGGACATCCTGGTCCCGCTCGAATGGACCTCCAGCGCCACTCCGGTGACGGCCAAGGTCATGTCGCACAACAACGGCGTCTACCAGGTGAATGTCTTCCTGAATGTCACCTCCACCAATGCCCAGAATCCCCAGGGCGTGCAGACCACCGTCACCTACAACGTGGCGGTCGATCCCGGCAATGGCTGGAAGGTCGCCGATGTGGGCGGTATGAATCTGGCGCTGCCCAAGCAGTAGTCGCCAATATTCTCCGGTCCCGGACAAGCTCGTCTCCATGCAGATCGCCGAGGACTCCCTCGCCGGCTGCTGCGCGCCGTCCTATGCGGTCCAGCAGTGGTCGCTGAGCGCGCTCGGCGGCCAGATTGTGGTGCCCGCCGAATTCGCCATCACACAGGGCGCGCTGTCGCAGGGCTGGGGCGTGGTGATTCCGGATCATCAGGGCCCGAATGAGGCTTATGCGGCAGAGCCTTTGGCCGGTCGCATCACCCTCGACGGAATTCGCGCGGCGAAGAATTTCGAGCCCATGCGTCTGGCGGCCGATACCCGCATCGGCATGTACGGCTACTCCGGCGGTGCGATCGCCACCGGGCATGCCGCCGAATTGAAGCAGTCCTACGCGCCGGATTGGCTGCTGCTGGATCCGAACGGCCGGCCCTGCTCGCCGCCACCTTCGGCGAGGTGTTCGCGTCCTTCTTCGGAAAGCCGCTCGGCGTCCGATAATGGGTATATGGAACTGGGCCTGCACTACTGGAATTTCTCGACTCCGGCGGCACCGGAGTCGATCACCCCGACCCTCACCAGCACCGCGAAGCTCGCCGAACAGGCGGGCTTCACGGAGTTCACCGTCATGGACCACTACTTCCAGATGGAGGCGCAGGGCAATGCCGATGAGCCCATGCTGGAGGGGTACACCACGCTCGGCTATCTGGCGGCCGTGACGGAGCGAATGCGATTGGGGCTCTTGGTAACCGGCGTCATGTACCGGTATCCGGGCCTGCTCGCCAAGATCGTCACCACCCTGGACGTGCTCTCCGGCGGTCGTGCCCAACTGGGTATCGGAGCCTCCTGGTACGAGAAGGAGCAGCGCGCGCTGGGCGTCCCGGTGGTGCCGGTGGCCGAGCGCTTCGAACGCCTGGAGGAGACGCTGCAGATCTGCCTGCAGATGTGGAGCGCCGACAATGGCCCGTACAAGGGCGAGCACTACCAGCTGGCCGAAACACTCTGTGTGCCAGCGCCTTTGAGTAAGCCGCGCCCGTCCATCCTGATCGGCGGCGGCGGTGAGAAGAAGACGCTGTTGATGGTGGCCCGCTACGCCGACGCCTGCAACCTGTTCGCGGTGAGTATGGACGATATCGCCCGCAAGCTGGATGTGCTTCGCGCGCACTGCGATTCGGAGGGGCGCGACTACGACGGCATTCGCAAGACGGCCTGTTATATCCGGCCCATACTCGACGATCCGGACCAGTTCGTGCGCGATGCCGAGCAGCTCGCGGGGATGGGCTTCACACTGCTGAATCTCATGCCCAATGGCGATCCGCTCGCCTACACCGAACGGGTCGCCGAGCTGGTGCTGCCCCGGGTCTCCGGCCTGTAGCAGCGCCCCGTTCCCGTGACTGGGGACGGGGCGGCCGGTATCATCGCGCGCGCTACTCATCACCTGGAGGAACCGTGTCCGCGAATCCCACTGCCGCCGAACTGCTGGCGACCGTCGAAGCCTCCCCGCGGGCGGTGGCGGCGCACGACCGCGCCGCCTGGGTCGGCCTGTTCGCCGACTCCGCAAGCGTGGAGGACCCGGTCGGTTCGCGCCCGCATATCGGCCGGGCCGCCATCGAACGGTTCTACGACACCTTCATCGCACCCAATGGCATCGCCTTCGATGTCGAGCACGATGTGGTCTCCGGTATGACGGTCTTCCGCGATCTGAGTATCGCCACCACCATGTCGACCGGCATCACCCTGCACGTGCCCATGCACCTGCGCTACGACGTGGTCGAACAGAACGGCGAGCTGAAAGTCCAAGCCCTGCGCGCGCATTGGGAACTCCCCGGCATGATCGCGCAGCTCATGGGCTCGGGCGCGCAGGGCCTGCTGGCGGGCGCGAAGCTGGGCCCGCAGCTGCTCGGTAATCAGGGTATCGGCGGCGCACTGGGTTTCATGAAGGGCATGAGCAGTGTCGGCTCCGGCGGCAAGCAGGCCGCCGGGCGACTGCTGGATGCGGTGGGCTGCGGCGAATCCGTAGGCGCGCATGCCGCGCTGGCCCCGGTGCCCCGGCTGTCCTGGGCCGAGGATGAGCGAATGTCGCTGGAGGACTTCACCGTTCGCGCCAAGGGCCTGCGCTGGAGCAAGACCGTCGCGGCGGGCCGCACGGTGACGGCCACCGTCGAAACTCGGGATGGCCGCGGTATCGCGCAGCTGGATTTCACCGATCGCGGCGCGCGTATCGAGGCCGTACGCGTCTTCGTGCCCTCGCGCTAATCCCGTACGCCGACAATCCCGGTGAGTGGATCGGTCCGGCTGAAGTTACTGCCTCCGGCCGCACCGACCACTTTTCCGTGCACGGCGATCATCCACTGCCCGCATACGCACCGTAGGTACTGCACCGAGCGGTGCGAGGACACGGGCGTGGGGGAGGGCCAAGCGCAGGAAGGGCATTCGGCTATCACCGCTTCATCCTGCGCGCGTGAACGGTGGCGCGCCCGCAGGACACGCGGCAAGATCGCAAACTGATTGCGAGAATTGCCTGGTTCACATTGCGTGACTTCCCAATGGATACAGGCGAACTCGAGTCAGCTCAGGCCGCCCCTGCCACGCCGGATCGCGGACGGCGTTGTGCCCCACCAGCGCTGGCAACATCGGGTGAAGGTGGATTGTTCGGAGAGCCCGACCAGCGAGGCCACCTGGCTCATCGGCATATCGGTGGTGGTGAGATAACGCCGCGCCTCGGTCCGCCGCACCTCATCCAGCAGCGCCGCGAAGCTGGTCCCCTCCGCCGCCAGCCGCCGTTGCAACGTACGCGGATGAATGGTGAGTATCCGTGCGACAGCACCGATTTCGGGTGCGGCGGTGCCGAGCAGCTTCTGCAGTGTGATGCGCACCTGCGGGGTGAGCGCCCTCGACTCCCCGCCGGATTGCTGCGCCAGAAACGCCATGGCGAGCCGATGCAGATTCTCGTCCCCACCCGAGAGCGGCCGAGTGGCGAGGCTGCTCGGCACTCGCAGCAAGGCAACCGGACGCTCGATTCGCACTGGGGCACCGAAGAATTCCTCGTACACCTGTATCGGCGCGGCCGGGAGATACGGCAGTTCCACCGAGCGCAGGCCGTACCTGTCCTCGGCGAGGCGCTGAATGGTTCGGTGCACGAACGCCAATCCGACATCGGTGCCCTGGACCGGCGTCGGCAGTCCGGGCGCGGTGACGCCGTAGCGCAGCGCGATCACTCCGCGATCGCCGTACGGATCCGGTCCGAGGGTCAGGCTCAGCGAGCGCGCGTGCACGAACAGATATCGCGAGGTGCACTCCAGCACATGCGCGAGGGTCGGCGAATTGCGGATGGCGAGCGCGAGCGGTCCGAGCATGTCCAGGTCCTGCCGCCGCGACATGCGCAGACCCAGGTCCGGACAGTTCAGCCGATGCGCGGCGAGTTCGAGCGCCGCGCCGACGGCATGGTCGGGGACGAGCAGATCGTCGGTGTCCAGGGCCTCGACGGGCAGGCCGCACAGCGTGGCGAGCTCCTCGGCGTCACCGCCCAACTCGGCCACGGTGGCGCGGAAGCCGCGCAATCCGGCGGATCGGATGACCGACATGTCGTCCAGAATCAAATACTTGTCGCGCAGAGTCAAGAAGGGCCTGTCTGCCCGACGCAGACTGGAGGTCATGAGCGCCGCGATCTCCAGCCCCGTTGAGCACCTAGATGTCGTGATCGTCGGAGCCGGACTCTCCGGCATCGGCGCGGCCTATCGATTGCGGGCCGAACATCCCGGCCGCAGTTACGCCCTGTTGGAGTCCCGCGCCGCGCTCGGCGGCACCTGGGATCTGTTCCGCTATCCGGGCGTGCGCTCGGACAGCGATATGTTCACCCTCGGCTACCCGTTCAAACCCTGGCGCGATGCCAAATCCATTGCCGACGGGCCGTCCATCCTGCGCTATATCGAGGAGACCGCCGCCGAGAACGGCATCGACAACCACATTCGCTTCAACACCAAAGTTATTGCGGCGGAATGGAACAGCGCCGCCTCGCACTGGAAGCTGACCCTCGGGACCCGCACCGGTGACGCCGTCGAACAGCGCACCCTCACCTGCGGATTCCTCTACTCCTGCGCGGGCTACTACAACTACGACCACGGCCACGAACCCGAATTCCCGGGCATCGGCGACTTCGCCGGAACCGTCGTGCATCCCCAATTCTGGCCGGAGGACCTGGATTACGCGGGGAAGAAGGTCGTGGTCATCGGCAGCGGCGCGACCGCGGTCACCCTGGTGCCCGCCATGGCCGAGCAGGCCGCGCAGGTCACCATGCTGCAGCGCAGCCCCACCTGGATCTCCGCGGTCCCCGGCCGGGACAAAATCGCCGACCGGCTGCGCGAACTACTGTCGCCGAATCTGGCGCACCGGGTGATCCGCACCAAGAACATTCTGTTCAATGTCGGCTTCTACCAGTACTGCCGACGTCGCCCGGAGTCCGCGCGCAAAATGCTGACCGGGCTCACGACCCGCATCCTCGAGGATGAGAGCTTGGTGGCCGAGCATTTCACGCCCGCCTACAACCCGTGGGATCAGCGGCTGTGTGCGGTTCCGGACGCCGACTTCTTCAAGGCCATGCGCAAGAGTAAGGCCGAGGTCGTCACCGATCACATCGAAAGCTTTGTGCCCGAAGGGATTCGGTTGAAGTCGGGTCGGGTGCTGGAGGCTGAAATCGTCGTGACCGCGACCGGATTGCAGCTGCTGGCCTTCGGCGGTATCGGGCTCACCGTGGATGGTGCGCCGGTGAACCTGTCCGAGCAATTCGTCTGGCAGGGCACCATGATGACCGGCGTCCCGAATTTCGCGGTCTGCATCGGTTATACGAATGCCTCCTGGACCCTGCGCGCCGATCTGACATCGCGACTGGTGTGCAAGGTGCTCGGCTATATGGACCGCAATGCCTATTCAGCAGTCGTCCCGCAACCCGGGCGCGCGCTCGGCGAGCGACCGCTACTGGATCTCGCGTCCGGCTATGTGCAGCGGTCGATTTCGCAGTTCCCGCGGCAGGGTGACCGGCATCCATGGCAGGTTCGGCAGAACTATCTGCTGGATTCGGCGACCACCCTGCGCACAGATCTGCGTAAGACACTGCGCCCGGTCCCGATGACCAAGACCCTCGAAACCGTCTGAATGGCCGTCATTTAACCTCATCCGCATGAGCGTGCAGCGGGTAGCGGTAGCAGTCGTCGCGGCGGCGGTCCTGGGTTCGGCCGGCGGGACGGCCATTGCCGTCGCCGCCCCGGACAGCGGATCGGTCTCGGGCTCCGCGTCCGGATCCGCCGATTGGCCGGTGCCCGCCGCGCCCGCCGCCTCCGCGACGCTGATCGTGGCCTACAGCTTCGGCAATCGCATTCCCGCAGGGGTGGATTCGGCCCGCACCATCGGCGAGCCCGGACCGGTGAACGAGGCCCTGGCGGCGGCCGTCATGGCCACGCGGGGCGACCGGAGTGTTCCGGTCTACGCGCAGACCGAGATCGCCACGGTGCTGAAATCGCGCTACGGCCTGACCGATGTCATCTCCATCGATCCCGAACGCGCGGCGGATGGCACCCTCGTCTACCTCTCCACCGATGGCGTGGCGGCCAAGGTCGCCGAGCTGCGAGGCGCCTCGGTGGCAAGCGATTCCGCCGCTGTGGTGGCCTTCCACGATCACTTGTGGCGCGCCACCCGCACCACCGGCAAGCACGGTTTCAATGCCTTCGCGCCCGCCGATGTGACCATGCCGAGCACCTATGATCCGCAGTCCGGCCAGATCTGGACCACCAGCGCGTTGCTGTATCTGCCCACCGATATGCTCGGCCGCCTCGCGCTGCTGAAGTAGCCCGGAAAGTAACTGGCGCGACACGCCGCGTGTGGGTGCGCGAGGTTCGCGCGCGGCGCACCGGCGGCGAAATCGCCTGGCACCCTGGCTGTAGCGCCCGGCCGATCGGGCCGGCGCGGCGAGGGGAGCGTGATGGTATTCGAGGCTGGATTCGTGCTGCCCGCACCGGATTCGGAGCTGCCGATCGCCCCGTGCCGCAGCGTGAGATTCCGCTGGGTACGGCGGCCCGCACCGGTGCGCGCGCAATCATCGGCGCAATCGAGACCCGCGTCCTGTCGCAATCACGTCATGCGTAAAGCGGCCGAGCGGCGCACCGGAACCGTTGCACTTCAACGGGTATTGCGGGCTTCGCACGCTGCGAAATCCGGGCGCTGTGACGAAGGCGATACCACCCCGCTGCAATTCGCCGGGGCGGCACTGCGGTTGGCGCTGGAGGTGCTCGACGGGCGGCGCTCGCCGGTACAATTGCGCCCGCTCGCGGAGGCCGGTGTGATCGCCGCGCTGCATACTTTGGCCGAACGCGGGCAGGCTCCCGGATATGAGCTCGGGGCCGCCACGCTCACCAGGATCGATGTGATCATGGCCGGTGCGAGGGCGGCGGAAGTGTGCGCCGGATACGACCGGGGAACGCGACATTTCGCACTCGCCGCCCGCATTGTCCGCGGTCGTTCCGGGTGGCGCTTGACGGTTTTCCGGGTGTGCTGAAGACCGGATGGTCTCCGCGGTAATAGCAGAATAGTCTGAGCTCACCGAATTCCATTCGCGTCTGGTTTGAAACTACCCCGCCGCGGCATTAGCATTTCGGCGAATAGCGGCACCTCTACGTGGAAGGGCAGTCCATGGCGAAGAAAGTCACCGTAACGCTGGTTGACGACTACGACGGCGAATCGAAGGCCGACGAGACAGTCTTTTTCTCGATCGACGGCATGGACTACGAGATCGATCTGTCGATCAAGAATGCCGGCAAGCTGCGGGAGTCTCTCGAGCCCTGGACCGAGAAGGCCCGCAAGGTCGGTCGTTCCAAGCAGCGCAAGGTTACGGCCGCCAACGGCCGTACCCGACCGGCCGTCGACCGGGAGGAGAGCACCGCGATCCGCGAATGGGCGCGCGCTCAGGGCCACCAGGTCTCCTCGCGCGGTCGTATTCCGGCGGAGATCGTCGAGGCGTACCAGCGCACGAAGTAAAAATCGGGCGATTAACTCCCGCCCGTAGGGAAATTCGGCAGCAGCCGGTGGCCATGAGGTCACCGGCTGTTGTCGAATTAAGCTACCCGCAGTAGCGAATTTCCGGCTATCGGAAGTTCGATCCGGATTCGCGCCAGTTGTTCTTGTGCGCTGTCCCGATGCGTGGCCGCCGCGGCGGTATCGCCGAGTGCCGCGGCAAGTGCGGCGAGCACGGTATCGAGTGGGCCGAAGACGGTCATACCGGTTTCGCTGCCGATGATCGTGCCCGAATGCGGCAAAAGGTATTCATAGAGCGCGCGAATATCATCCATCTCACCGAGTGCGATGGCGGCGCGCGCCCGCAGCGCGGACATGAGCAGCGGATACATCTCCTCGCGCACCCCGGCGGTCTCGGCGTAGACCACCCGCGCCCGCTCGCGCTCCCCGGCATGCACCAGCGCCAGCGCGTACGCCTGACCGAAAGCGCCCGGCAGCAGCGTGTAGATCTCACCGAGCCGGGCCGTCAGCCCCGACAGATCCCCGCGTGCCCAGCCGGTTCCCAACGCGCAGAACAACTTCGCCTCCGCGGCATTGGCGATACCGGAACGCGTTATCCGCCTGCCGAATTGCTCGTACAGCCGCTCGGCGGGCTCCACCTCTCCGCGCAGCAGCTCCATGGTCGCGGCGAAACAGCTGACCAGATCCAGCAGCGGCTGCAACTGCCCCTCATCGGCGTACTCCACCGCATGCGCCACCAGCCGTGCGGCCTCGCGCAGCTCACCGTGCGCCACCGCCGCCCGGTATCCCATGAAGTGCGCCAGCGCCTGATACTCGGCGAGTCCGGCCCGCCCGGCCACCCGCTCCAATTCGGCGGTCAGCGCCAGGAATTCCGGCCCGAAGTCGAATGTCAGATAGGTCACGGCATTGATTGCCGCACACAGCAATTCGGGATCCCCGAGGGTCCGTGCGAGTGTCAGCGCCTGCCGGGCCATCGCCTGTTCGCCGTCGTACTCCTGCAGGCCCGCTTCGAAGCTCGCCGCGATCAGCAGTCGAATCAGTGCCGGGGCCGACGCATTGGTGGGCTCGGGCGGGCCGTGATCGGCGAGGGCACGCGAGAGTGCGCGGCGGATGCGGTGGTCGGGTGTGCGCCATTCCCGGATCGCCCAGATGACCGGGGCGCGCCAGCAGGTGAGCGCCCGGGCGCGAAAATGCCCGGCGTGGGTCGCCTCGGTGCCGAATGTCGCTGCGGTGGTGCGGGATCGGGTGCGGAGGTGGTCCTTGTCCAGATGTTCGGCGAGCGCCAGGGCGCGGAGGCGTTCGGCACGGGCCTCGCGGTGCCGGTTGTCGTAGGCGAGTGCGGTGACCAGGGCGCAGCGCGTATCCAGCAGTTCGATGCGGTCGGCGTGCTGGGCGTGCTCGGCGGTGTCACCGGCCAGGTCGTGCAGCTCCACGGCGGCGCGGAGCAGGCGCACGCACGCACCGCGATTGCGGCGGGACATCTGCCGTTCGGCCGCGGTGCGCACGTATTCGATAGCGGCCCTGGAGGTTTCGGTGCTCGCGCCCAGCATGGCATGCCGGGCCAGAGTATCCGGGTCGCGGGCCGAGGCGGGATATGAGTCGGTGTGCTCGCGCAGGAGTTCCAGTGCGGACCAATGCATTCGGCCACGGCGCAGCGGGGGGATGCCGAGATAGACGGCATCGCGAATGAGTGCGTGTTCGAACGAGATCCGCCCGCCGCCCTCGGTGCCGACCAGTCCGGCCGCCTCCGCCGCCGCGATCAGGTCGATGAGGGCGTCCGGCGGTGATCCGGTGGTCAGGCTCAGCAATCCGAGTTCCATACCGGCGCCCCAGATCGAAATATGTTGCAGCACTTCGGTGACACCCACGGGAAGCCGTGCGATGCGATTGTCGATGATCTCCCGGACCGACTCCGGCACCTGCTCCATGGTCCCGTGCGCGGCCAGCAGTTTCGCCAGCTTCCGGACGAAGAGGGGATTTCCGCCGGTGCGGGCGTGCAGCTGCGCCAGCAGATCCGGTCCGAGTGGCGCCAGCCCGGCGGCTTCGGCGGTCTGTCGTGTCCCGGCCGCGTCCAGCCCGGTCAACTCCAGGTGTGTGGCCGCGTACTGTGCCAGTGCGGCAGCGGTATTCAGCACGCCCGGCCCGGCCTCCGAGCGTTGCGCGGTGGCAAGTACCAGGACCGGTTCGTCCCGCAGCCAGTTCACCACCTGCCGCAGCACCTGCAGGGTGGCGGTATCGGCCCGGTGCACATCTTCCAGCAGTATTGCCACCGGCGCGGAAACCGCCGCGCGCCTGCACGATTGCGCGAGCTTCCGCGACAGGGTGAACGCGTCGTCACCGCCGATGGCCGGAGACTGTTCCGCCGCGGCACTATCCAGGATGCTGTGAATTTCGGCCCACGGCCAGGCCATGGGCGCGCCGTCGATATCGGGGCAGCTGCCGGTGGCCACGGTCCAGCCGGTGGTGGTCAGTGCGGCGAGGACGGTTTCGCTGAGTGTTGTTTTGCCGATGCCGGCCTCGCCGGAGATCCAGGCCAGGCGCAGGCGGCCGGTGCGGGCGGTTTCGGCGAGTTCGAGCAGTTCGGCGAGTTCGGCGGAGTAGCCGGTGGCAGACGGGGTTTCGGTGCAGTAGCCGGCGGTGGGGGCGCGGTATTCGGTGGTGACGGGCAGTCCGCCGGGAACGGCCAATTCGGTGGAATGGGTGAGGATGGCGGTCTCCAGGTGCCTCAATCCAGGTCCCGGGTCGACGCCGAATTCGGCACTCAGGAATTCGCGTGAACGCCGAATTGTGGTGAGCGCCTCCAATTTCTGGCCGAGTTTATATTGCGCGGTGGCCAGTAGTCGCACCAGTTCCTCGCGTCCGGGGTGTTCGTCGAAGAGCGCGCGTAACTCGATGACGACTTCTCCGGACCGCCCCAGTTCGAGTTTCGCCTGTGCGTTGAGTTCCAGCGCGGTGAGTCGTAAGTCGGTGAGCCGATTCGCTTCGGCGGCAGCCCATTCGGCGTCGGCGAATGCTTCCAGTGCGGGCCCGTGCCATTGGTTGAGCACGGTCTCCAGCAGTGCGCTGCGCTCACCGGGGAGCGGCCGAGCATCGGGATTGCTGATGAGTTCCTGATAGGTCCGCAGCTGTTCTTCGAATTGCCATGCGTCGACGGCGTTCTCGGGGAATCTGAGGGCATAACCGGAGGATTCGGACACGATGTATCGGGAGGGTGCGCGGCGCGGCCGATCCGGTTCGAACAGCCGCCGCAGATTGTGGATATGTACCTGTAGCACCGAGGCGGCCTTGGGGGGTGGTGCCCCCGCCCATACATCGTCCACCAGCCGTTCGGCGGCGACGGCCTGGCCGCGGGCCACGATGAGCCGACCCAGTACGGCGCGCTGCATGGGTGTTCCGAGGGCGATCTCACGTCCGCCCAGGGTGAGGCGCAGTGGGCCGAGCACTCTGATCTCCGGCCCGGCCATCCGACCCTCCTCGTCCCGAAAGCAAACTGGACGTTCGCCGCAAGAAGAGCACTATCCCGCAAAAAGTCGGAGATGCCAAAAGTTTGCATAGTTGTCGAATAGTTACGGCCTTCTCGTGGTGTAGCCTGTTGGCCGTGCTATAAAGCGCATTGTTTGTCACGCATGCTGTATTCACAGGTGACGCAACCCGACCGGAAGTGATTCGGAAGTGGAGTCCCGGATACTTTCGGGTGGAACCAAAAGCCGAGTGAAGAGGTGTTCGAAATGTCGCAGCAATCACATTTTCCGAGTGGATTCGGTGAGAGCGGAATCGAACCCACCGCCGACGGAATCTATGTCGACCGCGACGGTGATATCTGGGAGAAGCAGGACAATGGCTGGCGTCTGCTGCTGCAGCGCGGCGTAGCCGTCGACCCCAAGTCGCTGTGGGATTGGACCGAGGGGCATGTCCGGGATTACGCCCCATTCGCGCCGGTGGGTGCGGGAGTGGACTGACACAAACGCATTACGGCCCCTTGCCGTTTCGGCGCCGGTCGCTAGTGTGGAGACGAGTTCGCCCGATTTGTCCCCCGATGCCACGAGGTGACCATGACGCAGGGTTGGCCAAGTTCCAGGGACTCCTTCGACTCCATCGACGATATTTTCCAGCGCTTCTTCGGCTCCGGTATGGCGGCGCAGCCGCCGGTGCAGCGCATCGATCTGACCCGATTACTGAGCGACAGCGCCAAAGCCGTCGTGGACGGGGCCCGCGCCGCCGCACACAAATGGGGCAGCGCCGAAATCACCCCCGAACACCTGCTCTACGCCGCGGCCGATACCGAGCCGGCCCGGAGCATCATCACCGAAATCGGCAGGGACCCGAAGCAATTGCGCGAGCAGATGCGCACCGCCGCGGGCAGCGGCATCGGCGCGCACGGCGGTGCGCACGGGCTCGCTTTGAGCCCGGCCGCGAAAGCCGCCCTGCACAATGCCCAGCGCAGCGCCGCGGAGGCGGGCAGCAGCTATATCGGCCCCGAACACATCCTGCTGGGTATCGCCGCCACCGCGGACAGCCCGGCCGCCCAGGCCCTCGCGGGCGGCGGCAAACTCCCCACCGCGAATGTGCCCAAGGGGCCCAGCGATACCCCGACCCTCGACGAGTACGGCCGCGATCTCACCGCGGAGGCGCGCGCCGGCAAGGTCGATCCGGTGGTCGGCCGCGCGCAGGAGATCGAGCAGACCGTGGAGATCCTGTCCCGGCGGCGCAAGAACAATCCGGTGCTCATCGGTGATCCGGGCGTGGGCAAGACCGCCATCGTGGAGGGCCTGGCCCAGCGCATCGTGAACGGCGATGTGCCCGAGACCCTCGCCGAGCGCCGCGTCATCGCCTTGGATGTGGGTGCGCTGGTGGCGGGCAGCAAGTATCGCGGCGAATTCGAGGAGCGGCTCACCAAGATTCTCGACGAAGTGCGTTCGCACTCGGAGGAATTGGTGATCTTCATCGATGAACTGCACACCATTGTCGGCGCCGGTGCCGGCGGCGAGGGCGCCATGGACGCGGGCAATCTGCTCAAGCCCGCACTGGCCCGCGGCGAACTGCACTGCATCGGTGCGACCACCATCGACGAGTACCGCAAATACATCGAGAAGGATGCCGCGCTGGAGCGGCGGTTCCAGCCGGTCATGGTCGCCGAGCCGTCCGTGGTGGACACCATCGAGATCCTGCGCGGGCTGGTCGATGTGTACGAGGAGCACCATCAGGTGCACTACGAGGACGAGGCGCTGATCGCGGCGGCCGAACTCTCGGATCGCTATCTCACCGACCGGTTCATGCCGGACAAGGCCATCGATCTGGTGGATCAGGCGGGCGCGCGGGTTCGATTACGCACCCGCACACTCGATCCGAAGGCCCGCGAGAGTCAGGAGCGGCTCGCCGGTCTGCGCCGCGAGAAGGATGCCGCCGTCGCGGGCGAGGACTATGAGAGGGCGAACCGGTTCAAGGCCGAAATCGCCGAGGCGGAGCGGGGTTCCGGCAGCGCCACCTCACCCGAGGTACCGCAGGTGACCGTCACCGATATCGCCGAGGTGGTGTCACGGCAGACCGGTATTCCGGTCACCGATCTCACCGTCGAGGAGCGCCAGAAACTGCTGAAACTCGAAGAGGCGCTGCATAAACGGGTCGTCGGTCAGGACGAGGCGATTGTCGCGGTGGCCGAGGCGGTGCGCCGGGCGCGCGCCGGACTGAAGGATCCGAATCGGCCGATCGGCTCGTTCCTGTTCCTGGGCCCCACCGGTGTAGGTAAGACCGAGCTCGCGAAAGCCTTGGCGCAGGCTGTATTCGGCGATGAGGACCGGCTGATCCGCTTCGATATGAGCGAATTCCAGGAGAAGCACACGGTTTCCAGGCTGGTCGGTGCGCCACCCGGATACGTCGGCTACGACGATGCCGCCCAGCTCACCGATAAGGTTCGCCGCCAACCGTATTCGGTGATCCTGTTCGACGAGGTGGAGAAGGCGCACCCGGACGTGTTCAATGTGCTGCTGCAACTCCTGGACGACGGCCGGGTCACCGACTCCAAGGGCCGCACAGTCGATTTCAAGAACACCATCGTCATCCTGACCAGCAATATCGGCTCGGATATCATCCTGTCCGCGAAAGATGATGACCTGCAATCGATTACACCGCAGCTGGAGGATCGGCTGCGCAAACACTTCCGGCCCGAAT
Source organism: Nocardia sp. SYP-A9097 (assembly GCF_009649815.1). Classification (GTDB taxonomy): domain Bacteria; phylum Actinomycetota; class Actinomycetes; order Mycobacteriales; family Mycobacteriaceae; genus Nocardia. The sequence continues at coordinate 176,392 of NZ_WJIC01000014.1, read as the reverse complement.
TCCTCAACCGGCTGGACGAGCAGATCGTCTTCCATCGCCTCGACCGCGATCAGCTGCGCAATATCGTGGATCTGGTGCTGGACGGCACCCGCCGCCGGCTGCGCGCACAGGACATCGCCCTGGATGTCTCGGACAAGGCCATGGATTGGCTGGCGGACACCGGCTATCAGCCCGAGTTCGGTGCGCGTCCGCTGCGCCGGACCGTGCAGAAGCGGCTGGACAACGCTCTCGCCGAGAAGATTCTGGGCGGTGCGCTCGGCCCGGGCGATACGGTTCGCATCGATGCCGACGAGAACGGTCTACTGGTGGAGGCATTGCACCGCAAGGCTTCCGGCAAGAGATCCGCCGACGCCACCATCAATATCCCGGACGGTGGCGCGCACACCAAGAACAGTCACGGCAAGGCCGGTGCCGCCAAGTCGAAGCACTAGCCGCCCACGGACAGCGCCGCGCCGGGTCCACTCCCGGTGCGGCGCTTTTGCCCGGACTCTCCCGTTTCTCGCTTTGTCAGTGAACGTGAGTTAACTTCGGGAGATGGAACACGATCGTGAAACGGTGCCGCTGCCGCTCGGGGAGCTCTTCGCCGAAGGGCCGCTCCCGGCGCATCACCACGGGTGTTTCGGCTGCGGCCCGTCGAATCCGGCCTCACCGCGCATTGTGTTCGAACGCCGGGGTGACACTGTGCGAGGAACTTTCACGATGGATGAGCGGCATCAGGGTGCGCCCGGCGTGGCGCACGGCGGCATTGTCGCCGCCGCCCTCGATGAAGCCTCCGGTTCCATCCTGATGCCGTTGCGGCAGCCCGCGGTCACCGTGAAGCTCGATGTGAACTTCCGCTCACCTGCCCGGCTGGGGCGAGAATTGGTCGTCACATCCCAGCTCAGTGCACGCAAGGGCCGCAAACTCTTCATCGATTCGGTGCTGACCGACGGCGAAACCGTCATCGCCACCGGATACGCGATCTTCGTGGAGGTTCCGCAGCAGCATTTCGTCGACCTCGGAGCCACCCCGGGAGAACTGTTCACCATCGGCGGCTGAGGTCTCAGAGGTAGAGCTGCGCACACGCGTTCAGTGACCCAGTGCGGCAGCACCGGCCTGCGCGAACTTCTCATCCAGATCGCCACTCGGCGCGCCCGCCACACCGATCCCGGCGATCGGCGCGCCCTTGGCATCGACCGGTGCACCGCCGGCCAGGAACAGCGTTCCCGGAATATCCGCGAGCTGCGGAGCGGAGGCCAAGCGCTCCACCAGTTTCGAGGTCGGCGCATTCCACGACACCGCCGTAAACGCCTTCTCCCGAGCCGATTCGAACGATTGCGGTCCCGCGCCATCCCCGCGCAGCACCACGATGGTGTTCCCATCCCGATCCACCACGGCCACACTGACCCGCTGATTCTCCTGCTTCGCCGCATCCAGCGCGGCCTGTGCGGCCCTGGTGGCCGCGGCCACGGTGAGATGCGTGCTCTGCTGCAGATTCGCCTCGCCCGCATCGGCCACCACGGGTGCCTTGGTTCCCGGCTCGGTGCTGTCGGCATTCGACGCGACCACCCCGACCACTCCGGCGGTCACCGCCACCGCCGCGACCCCGCCGGCCAGAATCCGATTCCGAGCAGATACGCCCTTGCCGCTCATGCCATTTCCTCACGTTCTCGATTGGTTCGGGCCGACCGGCCCGTTCCCCATCAATCCTGCGACCCCGCCGCCCGCCCGCCATCGACGTGCCGGATACCTTCCACGCCCCACCCGGCCGACCCCGGCATCAGCCGATCGGTTGACCCCCGAACCCCCGCACACCAGGCACAATGACACTGTTTGCCCAGACCGCCCGGTTCGCTGATCCGACCAGAGGAGGTGGGAAGTGCCGCAACCCAACCCAACCGACGGCGACTCGCGCCGACTCTCGGCGCCCTCCGGCACTGCCGATTCGCGCGGCGTCGGCCCCGCCACGGACAGCGCGGACTCGGGTCGCGCCGATCTGGACGTTGGCCGCGCCGACCCGCATGGTTTCGGTGGGGGCGCAGAGCACGCCGAATCCCGCCGCCTCGGCCTGGTCATGGACGCGGCCTTCTACGCGCTGCTCGCCGCTTCACTGGCCCGCTTCCTCATCCGCCACTACGACACTCCGCGTACGCCGTGGGTGATCGCCCTTTCGATCCTGCTGGCCGCGCTCTACGCCCTCGACGTGCTGTCGGATCGGGCGGCGCGCAGCGGCGGACGTCCTTGGCGCACAGTCTGGTTGGCGGCGGTGGTCGCGGTATGGGCTGTGCTCGTAGTGCTCGGGCCGAGCTTCGCCTGGTGTGCGGTGCCGCTGCTCTATCTCGCTCTGCGGATTCTGCCGCTGCGGGTGGCCTTGATCCTGGCGGCGCTGCTGACCGGGTTGGTGGTGGTCACGCAGGTGCGGCTGGTCGGGTGGCTGGACCCGAATGTGCTGCTCGCACCGCCTGCCGTCGCGGTGGTCGCCACCGCCGTTTTCGTGTTCATGCAGCGGCAGACCGATCGGCAGGCCGCGCTCATCGATGACCTGATGTGTACTCGTCGGGATCTGGCGAGCACCGAGCGGCGCGAGGGCATGCTGGCCGAGCGGCAACGGTTGTCCATGGAGATTCATGACACGCTGGCGCAGGGGCTTTCGAGTCAGCGCATGCTGTTGCAGGCGGCGGAATTGGTGTGGGCCGAGGATCCGGGGCGAGCGCGCGAGCACGTGCATACCGCGGCCGGGATCGCCGACCGGAATCTGGCCGAAGCGAGGCGCTTCGTACACGATCTCGCTCCGGCCGAACTGGCCGAAAACGGTTCGCTCAGTGCGGCTTTGCGCACGCTGGCCGCGCGCGAGAGCGACGGCGCTCTGACCGTTTGCTTCCAGTTCGATGGTGCACCGACCGACCTGCCGGCCCGCGTGGAATCCACCCTGCTGCGAATCGCCCAGGGCGCGTTGGCGAATGTGCGCGAGCATGCCGACGCGACTTCCGCGACGATCACCCTCACCTATCTCGGTGATCAGGTAGCACTCGATATCGCCGACGACGGTTGTGGTTTCGACCCGCGGCGCCTCACCTCCGGCCCGGAACGCGGCCACGGTCTACCCGCGATGCGCGCCCGCCTCCGACAGTTCGCCGGTGTACTGGCAATCGAATCCGCGCCGGGGGAGGGCACCGTCCTCTCCGCCTCGATCCCCTTGGCGCAGTAGTGACGGATTCCCCTGTGCGCCTCCTGATCTGCGACGACCACGCGGTAGTCCGCGCGGGCCTGCTCGCCCTACTCTCCAGCGCCCCGGGCATCGAGGTGATCGCCGAAGTCGGCACCGGTCGAGAAGCGGTCACACTCGCGGAACGCCTACGCCCGGATGTAGTCCTCATGGACCTGCAACTCGGCGCCGATATGGACGGCGCGGAAGCCACCCGCCAAATCACCGAATTGCCTTCCCCCGCACCACGGGTCCTGGTTCTGACCACCTACGACACCGACGCCGACATCGCCCGTGCCATCGCCGCCGGAGCCACCGGCTACCTATTGAAAGCCGAAAGTGCCGAAGACCTCTTCTCGGCGATCAAAGCTGCCGCCCAAGGCAAAACAGCCCTCTCCCCACCCGTGGCCCACCGGGTAATGGCCCACCTGCGCAACCCACGCCCCACCCTGACCGCCCGCGAAGTGGACATTCTCGCCCAACTCTCCCGGGGCCTGGGCAACCGCGAAATAGCCCGAGCCCTCCACATCAGCGAGGCCACCGTCAAAACCCACCTCGGCCGTATCTACGACAAACTCGCGGTGGATACCCGCGCCGCCGCGGTAGCCGTGGCCAAAGAACAGCGTCTCCTGCCATAGGTTTTGTCTCCCAATAATTTGAGCCATCCGACGATGAGGGTCAGGACGAATCCGGCGCGGTAGGTGATCGCGAGCTTGTCGTAGCGGGTGGCGACCGCGCGCCAGTGTTTGACCTTGTTGAAGGCGCGTTCGATGACGTTGCGGCGCTTGTAGGTCTGTGGGTCGAAGTTCGGTGCCCGCCCGCCCGCGCGTCCCTTGCGTTTGCGGTTGGCGACCTGATCACGCCGTTCCGGGATCACTGCCCGGATCCGTTTGCGCCGCAACAGGGTTCGATTCGATGCCGCGCAATAGGCTCGATCGGCGATCACCACCTCCGGATTACGTCGTGGCGGGCCGCCCTCGAGGCAGGGCACCACGACCGCGTCGAGCAACGGCGGCAGTAGCGGTGAATCGTTGGTTTGTCCGGGTGTGAGCAGCACGGCCAGGCCGTGACCTGCCCCGTCGGCGGCGAGATGAACTTTGGTTGTCAACCCGCCACGAGAACGCCCGAGGGCGTGATCGGCCGGTACATAGCCCGCTCACCGAGTCCGCGGCCGCGCCGGCGGCGTGCTGGTGCGCCCGCACGACCGTCGAATCGATCGAGACCACCCAGTCCAGATCGCCGGTGGTGTCCGCCAACGCGAGCAACGCGGTCGACACCCTGTCCCAGGTGCCGTCGTCGGTGTAGCGGCGGTGTCGTTTCCACACCGTCTGCCACCGGATCGCTCGCAGCGATCACCGATAACAGAGTGTTGGCGGGCGTTTTCTGTCCCATTACGCAAGGCTGGCTGACCCAGATGCTGGTCATGAACCGGTCCAGAACCGAGCAGAGCCTAGGTCAGGGCGAGAAGAACCTGGCGAATCTCACCACGCTTCCCGGGCTGGACACGCTGGGTGAGGAATCCCCGGAAAGTGATGCGACCCGCGCCCGCCGGAACCCACTCGAGGCGCTACAAGAGGTCGTCGATACGTTCATGCCCGGCCACGACAAAGGTGAGGACGATACCGGCCCGGGTGGGCCGGGACACCGCACCATTCGAATAGGCGAACTGTCCGCGCCGGTGATACGTGAAGCCGCACGCAACCGGCAGATGCTGGCGGTCACGGACCGACGTGAGCTGGTCGGTGTCATCGTCCCGGTCAACGACCAGTTCGTTGCTCATGTGGTGGAGCACAACCTGTCCCGCATTCATCGCAGCATCGTCCAAGGTGACCGCGAGTTGCAGTCCGGTGCCGGCCTGCCCGCCCTGGACGATCTCTGACTTTCGACCCGGCAGGCAGGCCCTCTGAGTTGTGTTGTGCGAGTGCACGTTCGAGTTGTTGTCTCAGCTGACGGCGAGGAGGCGGGCGGTGTTGGCGGCTTCGTCGTCGTCGGCTTGGTTGGCGGCGAGTTCGGCGTGGACGCGGTCGTAGTACCGGTTGATTTCGGCGTTGGTGCGGGTGGCGTCCCAGCCGAGGTGGGGGGCGATGAGGCGGGCGATTTCGGGGGCTGCTTGCAGGCCGCGGTCGGGGACTTCGATGGAGATGCGGGTGCGGCGGGTCAGGACGTCGTCGAGGTGCAGGGCGCCTTCGTGGGTGGCGGCGTAGACGGCCTCGGCGGCGATGTAGTCCTGTGCGCCCGAAATCGGTTCGCGCAGTGCGGGTTCCGCGGCAATGAGGTCGAGGATGGCCTCGGTGAGGGAGCCGTAGCGGCCGAGCAGGTGTTGCACGGTTTCCAGGGACAGGGCGGTGCGGGCGGCGATATCGGGGGCGTCGTCGAGCATGTCCTGGTATCCGACCGCACCGAGCAGCGGCAGGTCCGCGGTGACCGAGGCGGGTGCGTCACTGCCCAGGCGCGCGGCGGCGGCGTCGACGACATCGGCGGCCATCACGCGGTAGGTGGTGTACTTACCGCCGGCGATGACGAAGAGCCCGGGCGCGGGTTCGGCGACCGCGTGCTCACGCGAGAGCTTCGAGGTCTCCTTGGACGCGCCGGTCATGAGTGGGCGCAGTCCCGCATAGGTGCCGACGATATCTGCGCGCGTAAGCGGTTCGCGCAGTAGCGAATTGACGTGATCGAGGATGTACTGCACGTCCGCGGCGCTGGCGGTCGGATGGTTCTTGTCCAGTGACCAGTCGGTGTCGGTGGTACCGACGATCCAGTGCTCCGCCCACGGAATCACGAACAGCACGGACTTCTCGGTGCGCATGATCAGCCCGGTGCTCATATTCAGTCGCTCGCGCGGCACCATGATGTGCACGCCCTTGGACATGCGCACATGGAACGGGAATTCGACCCCGGTCATCTTGATCATGTCGTCGGTCCACACCCCGGTCGCGCTGATCACCGTGCGCGCCCGAATCGTATGTGCCAGACCGGTTTCCAGATCTGTGACCTGCGCGCCCACGACCTGCTCGCCATCGCGCAGCAGTCCTGTGACCTTGGTTCGGGTGAGCACGGTCGCGCCGTGCCGCGCGGCGGTGCGCGCCAGCATCATGGTGTGCCGGGCGTCATCGACCTGCGCGTCGTAATACTTGATGGCCCCGGTCATGGCGTCATCCTTGAGCGCGGGCGCCAATTCCAGTGCGCCACTGCGGGTCAGGTGCCGGTGCATGGGTACCGCGCGCGCTCCACCGAGCGTGTCGTACAGCGCCACGCCCGCACCGATGTAGGCGCGTTCCCACACTCGATGCTGCAGCGGGAACAGGAACGGCACCGGGTGCACCAGATGCGGTGCCAGCTTGTTCAGCAGCAGCCCGCGTTCCTTCAAAGCCTCACGCACCAAAGCGAAGTCGAGCTGTTCGAGGTATCGCAGCCCGCCGTGAATGAGCTTGGACGACCGGCTCGAGGTGCCCGCGGCGAAGTCGCGCGCCTCCACCAAGGTGACGGACAGTCCACGCGAGGCGGCGTCGAGGGCAGCGCCCGCGCCGGTCACGCCGCCACCGATGACGAGGACGTCGATCTCGGTGTCGCCGAGCGCATCGATGGCCCGGGTGCGGTAGGCGGGATCCAGTTGTGCGGACACGAAATTCTCCTTGTTGTCAGTCGTCATCGATATCGACCCAGTCCAGGGTTCGCGACACAGCTTTGAGCCAGCGGGCATACCCGCGCTCGCGCTGCTCCTGGCTCCAGGTCGGCTGCCAGCGTTTGTCCTCGTGCCAGTTGGCGACGAGTTCATCTGTGTTGTTCCAGAATCCGACGGCCAGGCCCGCGGCGTACGCGGCCCCGAGCGCGGTGGTCTCGGCCACCATCGGCCGCGATACCGGCACACCCAGGAAGTCGGCCTGAATCTGCATGGCCAGTTCATTGGCGGTGACTCCACCGTCCACGCGCAGGGTTTCGAGCTGCACCCCGGAATCGCGCTGCATGGCCTCGACCACATCGCGGGTCTGGTAGCAGATGGATTCCAGTGTGGCCCTGGCCAAGTGGGCGTTATTGCTGTAGCGGGACAGTCCCACGATCGCCCCGCGCGCATCCGGCCGCCAGTACGGCGCGAACAATCCGGAGAACGCGGGTACGAAGTACACGCCGCCGGTATCGGTGACTTGCCCTGCGAGCGTTTCCATCTGGGACGCACCGGAGATGATGCCGAGCTGATCCCGCAGCCACTGTACGGCCGATCCGGTGACCGCGATCGACCCTTCGAGCGCGTACACCGGCTTCTCGTCGCCGAACTGGTAAGCGACGGTGGTCAACAGTCCGTGCTGGGAGTGCACAATATCGGTACCGGTATTCAGCATCAGGAAATTCCCTGTGCCGTAAGTGTTTTTGGCCTCACCGGGCCGGAAACACACCTGTCCGACGGTGGCGGCCTGCTGATCGCCGAGCACACCGGCGATGGTGACCGCGCCCTTGAACGGTCCGTCCGGATTGGTGCTGCCGAACCCCGCCGGATTCGATGACGGCGCGATGGCCGGCAGCATGGCGCGCGGAATCCCGAAGATCCGCAACAGTTCCGGATCCCAGTCCAGGGTTTCCAGGTCCATCAGCATGGTGCGTGAGGCATTGGTCGGATCGGTGCTGTGCACGCCGCCGCGTACCCCGCCGGTGAGATTCCAGATCAGCCAGGAGTCGGGGGTGCCGAAGAGTGCGTTGCCCTGTTCGGCGTCTTCCCGTACGCCCGGAACATTGTCCAGAATCCACTTCAGCTTGCCGCCGGAGAAGTACGGTGTGGGCGGCAGTCCGGCCTTGCGCCGAATGAATTCGCCGTGCCCGGCCTTCTCCAATTCGGCGATGATGCGGTCGGTGCGGGTGTCCTGCCAGACGATGGCGTTGTAGTACGGACGTCCGGTGCGGCGATTCCACACGATGGTGGTTTCGCGCTGATTGGTGACGCCGACGGCGGTGAGATCGCTCGCGGTGAGGCCGGCTCCCGCGAGGGCGCTCTTGATGACGGTGCGGGTGCGCTCCCAGATCTCGTCCGGATTGTGCTCCACCCAGCCGGCCTGCGGCATGATCTGCTCATGCTCGAGTTGATGGCGGGCAACGACATTGCCGCCATGATCGAACACCATGAATCGCGTGGAGGTCGTGCCCTGATCGATGGCTCCGACGTACTGCGTCATCGAGGTCCTTTCCGGATGCTCATCATTGAGTCCGTCTGTCCTGGTGAGCGCGGTCGCCCCCGGGCCCGACGACCACGCTACGAAGTGGCGGGTCGCACCGACAGGTCGGACGTTCGACAATGCCGAACGGTTCGCTGGTAGGTTACGGATATGCCCGGCCCGATTCAGTCGATCGAGCGCGCAGCGGCCATGCTGCGCCTGCTCGCCCGCGGCTCCGGGCGCATGGGCGTCGGGGAGATCGCCGCGGCATTGGGCCTGGCCAAACCGACCGCGCACGGAATTCTGAAAACCCTGCAGGGCGTCGGCTTCGTGGAGCAGGACCCGGCCACCGGCAAATATCAACTCGGCTCCGCGCTGGGCGAATTGGGCGCGGGCTACCTGGATGCCAATGAGTTGCGGTCCCGTGCCATCAACCGCGCCGACGCACTGGCGGCCCGCAGCGGCGAATCGGTGCGGATTGCCACCCGAGTGGACGGTGCGGTGAAAGTCGTGCACCACGTCTTCCGCCCCGACAACACCTCCCAGGCCCTGGAGGTCGGCGAAGTCCTCCCGCCCTACGCGACCGCCCTCGGAAAAGTGTTGCTGGCCTACGACTCCGAGCTGGCGGCAACGGTGAAAGACGGCGACCTACCCGCCCTCACCCACCGCACCATCGTCGACCGCCCGGCACTGGGCCGCGCCCTGACCGAAGTACGCCGCACCGGCTGGGCGGGCGAGATAGGGGAGTACCGCTCCACCGAAGCCGGTATCGCCGCCCCCATCCGCTCTCGCGGCGGCCTGGTCGTCGGCGCGCTCGGCATTACCGGCCCCGTCGACCACCTCTGCGACGGCCAACTCCACTTCCGCCCGGCACTCATCGGCCAAGTGCGCGATGCGGCCCAAGCCGTCTCGCGCGACCTCGGCGGTGCACAATGACCCCACCCCGGGATGACGGAGGGTGGGGTCGCGGATGACGCAGCGTTATGTTCTGGCGATCGATCAGGGCACTACCTCGACTCGCTGCATGCTGTTCGATCAGCGGGCGCGGCTGGCGGGGGTGGCGCAGCGGGAGCATCGGCAGCACTATCCGCGGCCCGGGTGGGTAGAGCAGGACGCATTGGAGATCTGGCGCACGGTGGAGCGGATTGTGCCTGCGGCACTGCGCGATTCGGGGATTACCGTCGAGCAGGTGGCGGCCGTCGGGATCGCGAATCAGCGCGAGACCACCGTGGTGTGGGATCGCGGTACCGGCACACCGATCGGGCGCGCGATCGTATGGCAGGACGTGCGCTCCGAGGAGCTGGTCGCGCGATTGCGGGAAGCCCCTGGGGCGGAACGGATTCGGGAACTCTGCGGGCTGCCCCTGGAAACCTACTTCGCCGCGCCGAGGCTGCGCTGGATGCTCGATACCGTGCCGGGCCTGCGGGCGCGCGCCGAACGCGGTGAGGTGTTGTTCGGCACCATGGAGACCTGGCTGATCTGGAATCTCACCGGCGGTGCGGATCACGGCGTGCACGTCACCGATGTGACCAATGCCGGGCGCACCCTGCTGATGAACCTGTCCACCCTGGCCTGGGATGACGAGCTGCTGCGCTTCTTCGATATCCCGAAGGCCATGCTGCCGCGTATCGAACCCTCCACCGGTGATTTCGGGGTGGCTCGGCGCGTGCTTCCGGGGGTACGAATTGCCGCTGCCCTCGGCGACCAGCACGCGGCCCTGTTCGGCCAAACCTGTTTCGCGCCCGGTGAGACCGAATGCACCTACGGCACAGGCGGATTCCTGCTCATGAACACCGGCCGCGAACTGGTGCGATCCCAGCACGGCCTGCTCACCACCATCGGCTATCAGATCGGCCCGGACCCGGTGTACGCGCTCGAGGGCCCGATCGCGGTGACAGGCGCTCTGGTCCAGTGGCTGCGCGACAATATCGGCCTCATCGCCAGTGCCCCGGAGATCGAAACCCTCGCGGGCACAGTCGAAGACAATGGCGGTTGCTATCTGGTGCCCGCGTTCTCCGGCCTGTACTCCCCGCATTGGCGCAGTGACGCACGCGGTCTGCTCATCGGGCTCACGTCGTATATCACCAAGGGGCACATAGCCCGAGCGGTGCTGGAGGCCACGGCCTGGCAGACCCGTGATGTCGTCGAAGCCATGAACGCCGATGCCGGACTGCGCGCCGATTCGCTGCGCGTGGCCGGCGGCATGACCTCGGACAACCTGCTCATGCAGATCGTCGCCGATGTGCTCGACATACCGGTCATGCGCCCGATCGTGTCGGAGACGGTATCGCTCGGCGCGGCCTATGCGGCGGGTCTGGCGGTCGGTTACTGGCCGGATCTCGAAGGGCTGCGGCACAACTGGCGGGTCGCGGCGCAGTGGGTCCCGCGCATGGACCCGGCCCTGCGCGCGGCGGAGTATGACAACTGGCAGCGAGCCGTACAGCTTACTTTCGGTTGGCTGCGCCCCGGGAAGCCCTTGACCTAACGTGGCAGATATGCGGTTGTACGTGGGATGCGCGATGTGGACACACCCGGAATGGCAGGAACGCCCACTTCCTCCGACGGAGCGGCTGCGCACCTACGCCTCCTGGTGCAATGCCGTCGAGGGCAACACCACCTTCTACGCCACCCCGCAGCGCCGCACCGTCGAATCCTGGTCCCGCCAAACCGATCCCGATTTCCGCTTCGTAATCAAGCTGCCCCGCACCGTCACCCATGAACGCCGTCTCGCCGGCATCGACAATGAGATGAACACCTTCCTGGATGCCGTCGAACCTCTCGGTCGCCGCCTGCACGCCCTCTGGATCCAACTCCCCGGCTCCTTCACCGACCTGGCGGCCCTGTCCGATCTCCTGGAAGGTCTGCCACCGCATTACCGGACAGCGGTCGAGGTGCGCCATCCGGCATTCTTCGAAAACCCCAGAGCCATAGCCCAATTGGAATCCATCCTGGAGGCCGCGGGCGCGGAGTGGATCCCCTTCGACACCACCACCCTCTTCGCCGCCGGCCCCATCTCCGCCGCCGAACGCGAAGCGCAATCCAAGAAGCCGCGAGTTCCCCGCCGCACCAAGGCTCTGACCGAATTCCCCATAGTTCGCTATCACGGCCGAGACGATGCGGACGCCACCGTCGCGGGCTGGCAACCCTGGGTGGAACAGACTGTCGCCTGGCTCCGAGAAGGCCGCTCACCGACGATCTTCATTCACACCCCCGACAACGCCTCGTCCCGCACCCTGTCGCGCCGCTTCCACGCCGAAGTCCGCACGCAGGTACCCGAATTGGACCCGCTGCCCGATCCGATCCCCACCGATCCGATGACGTTGTTCTGAGCCCCGTAGCGCCGAAAGCGCTGCACCGGAACGTAATCCAGTGCAGCGCCGAACCGTGGGTCGCTACCCGATCAGCAGCGCCTTCTTCTCCGTGCGCTCGGCCTCGCGGGCCAGTGAACGGTCCCGCTGCTCTTCGAACTTCACGACGTCCACGCGGAGCTTGTCCAGGAAATCGCCCAGCTCATTGCGGAGTCGGTCGCCATATGTGCCGAAGTCGGTGCGCTCGAAGATATTCCACTTCTTGAGCACCGGCATGAGCACTTCCTCCAGGTGCTGGCGGAGGTCGTAGATGCCGTGTTTGGCCATGAGCACGCCATTGCGGCGGAAGTTGGGCATTCCGGCTCCCGGCATCTGGAACTCGCGGATCATGTACGTGATCGCCTCCATGGCCTGATCGGGCGAGAGGTCCAGGGCCGCCGCGCACAGATTCCGGTAGAAGATCATGTGCAGATTCTCGTCTGCCGCGATCCGCTGCAGCATCTTGTCCGCGATGGGGTCATTGCACACTTTGCCGGTATTGCGATGCGAAACGCGGGTCGCCAATTCCTGAAAGGTCACATAAGCGACAGAAACCATGAATCCGGCAGACGCGGGAATCGCATTGGTGCCCATGCGCTTGCGTGCGAGTTGGGTCGGGTTGTACCCGTTGGTCATGTGGATCATTCGCGCCTGCTCCAGTGCCACCGGATCGACGCCACGCGTCACCACCAGGTAGTCCCGCAGCAGGATGCCGTGTCGGTTCTCCTCCGCGGTCCAGCGCCCAACCCAGGTGCCCCAGGGGCCGTCCTGGGAGAAGTTCTCGGAGATCTCCCGGTGATAGCTGGGCAGATTGTCCTCTGTGAGCAGATTGGTGATCATGGCCGCCTTGGCGACCTCGCTGAGTTGGGACTGTTCCGGATCCCAATCGGCCCCACCCATAGCTGCGAAGTTGCGACCGGCATCCCACGGCACATAGTCGTGCGGATGCCAGTCCTTGGCCATGGATAGATGCCTATTCACATTCGCCTCGGCAATCGGCTCCAGCTCGATCAGCAACTCGAGCTGCGTGAGATTCCTGGCCACGGTCGTGTGCCTCCCTCGAAATGGCTATACGCTGCGGAATGATGCAGAGTCAAGCGCTGAAGATCCGGCGATCACCGCCGCCGCGGGGACGGGGCCACCGGGAAGAGTTCCGGGGATATCCGCGTGTCGGTCAACAAGACTGGTCGGCTTCGCCTCGGATAATCTAGCTCAGTTCGCCGGAGATTGGCTTCATCCCCCGCCGATGTGTTCAACGGCCGGGGCGTTCGCTAGTTGCATACCAGTCCTTGCCAGCCCACGCGGATCGAAACTGGTTCGCCGGAGCATTGCTATGGAGAGTGAACGATCATGCAGACGCCCAAACGAAGGAAGTTTCCGAATGTAGTGGTCACCGCCCTGGCGGCTACCACCTCGATTGCGGGGGATGTCGATTCGACCTGGAAGGGACTACTGAACGGCGAGAGCGGAATCGATGTTCTCGAGGACAGTTTCCTCGACGACTTCGGTCTCCCGGTCCGCATCGGCGGCCACCTCAAGGTGACCCCGACCTCCGTGCTCTCACGCGACGAATGCCGGTGCACCTCCTACGTCGAGCAGATGGCTCTCGTGCTGGGCCGTGAGGTCTGGCGCAATGCGGGCGATCCGAAGGTGGACGGCGATCGCCTCGGCGTCTCCATCGGCACCGGTCTGGGCGGTGCGGAGATGCTCATCATCGCTCGCGACAAGATGTCCAGCGGCGGCTATCGCAAGGTCTCGCCGCTGACCGTGCAGACCATCATGCCGAATGGCCCGGCGGCGGTGGTGAGTGTGGAGTTGGGCGCGAGGGCAGGTGTGTCAACGCCTGTTTCGGCTTGTTCGTCCGGTTCCGAGGCGATTGCCAACGCCTGGCAGAGAATCGTCATGGGCGATGCCGACATGATGATCACCGGCGGTGTGGAGGGTTCCATCCAGGCCCTGCCCATCGCGGGCTTCTCCATGATGCGCGCCATGAGCACTCGCAATCACGATCCCAAGGCGGCCTCGCGCCCCTTCGACCGTGATCGCGACGGTTTCGTCTTCGGTGAGGCGGGCGCGCTCATGGTCATCGAGACCGAGGAGCACGCGGTGGCGCGCGGCGCGAGGATCCACGCGCGAATCATGGGCGCGGGCATCACATCCGACGGATTCCACCTTGTCGCACCGGATCCCGAGGGCACCGGCGCGGCCCGTGCCATGGCGCGCGCCATGGAACACGCCGGAATCTCCAAATCCGATGTCTCCCATATCAATGCGCACGCCACCGCCACTCCGATCGGTGATACGGCGGAGGCGAATGCCATCTACCAGGCGGTTGGCAACCATGCGGCTGTCTATGCGCCGAAGTCCGCTTTGGGGCATTCCATCGGTGCCGTCGGTGCGCTGGAATCGGTCCTGACCGTGCTCAGTGTGCGTGACGGAATCATCCCGCCCACCTTGAATTTGGACAATCTGGACCCCGAAATCGACCTTGACGTGGTGTGCGGCTCGGCGCGCAGCGGCAACTACGACTACGCACTGAACAACTCGTTCGGTTTCGGCGGTCACAACGTAGCCCTGGCCTTCGGCCGGTACTGAGTGACGAGGAAGTACGGCACCTGCTAATCTTCCCCAGCCCCCAGCTACTTCCCGGGCTTCGTGTCGATTCTTGTTCGGTGTCACTGGCAGTCATTTCTGTGAGTTGAAGAAGGATAGGGAATGATCGGCGAGACCTTTGATGACTATCTGGACGAACGCGGCAATATCAAGATGCCCGACAACCAGACAATGATCGACTTGGTCGACAAGCACTCTGCGGCGCAAGGGGATGAGCTCGCCTACCGCTATGTCGACTACTCCCGCGAACGTGACGGCGAGTACTTCGAGTTGACCTGGAACGAATTCGGTGTCCGGTTGCGCGCGGTGGCGGCCCGACTGCAGCAGGTGACGCAGCCCAAGGATCGGGTCGCCATCCTCGCACCGCAGGGACTCGACTACATCGTCGCCATGTACGCGGCGGTCTATGCCGGCTGTATCGCTGTGCCACTGTTCGATCCGGACGAGCAGGGCCACTCCGACCGCCTACACGCGGTGCTCGACGACTGTGCGCCTGCGGCCATTCTGACCGTCGGTGCCTCCGCTCCCGGTGTGCGCGAGATCTTCCGGGATCTGCCCGCGCCGAAGCGGCCGCGAATCATTGCGGTGGAGGCGATTCCGGACAGTGTGGGCACGGCCTGGGTGCGCCCGGATATCAATATCGACAGCGTCGCCTACCTGCAGTACACCTCGGGCTCCACCCGCACTCCGGCGGGCGTGGAGATCACCCACCGGGCGGTCGGCACCAACCTGCTGCAGGTGATCACCACCATCGGTATCACCGAGAAGGCGCGTGGGGTCACCTGGCTGCCGCTGTTCCACGATATGGGCCTGTTGACGGTCATCCTGCCCACGATCGGCGGCAAGTTCATCACCATCATGTCGCCGAGTGCCTTCGTGCGGCGGCCGTACCGCTGGATCAAGGAGCTCGCGGCACAGGAGGACGGTGCCGAGATCTTCGCCGCCGCACCGAATTTCGCCTTCGAGCACGCGGCGGTGCGCGGTCTGCCCAAGCCGGGCGAGGAATTGGATCTGTCCAATGTGATCGGCCTGATCAACGGTAGTGAGCCGGTGTCGGTGACGTCGATGAAGAAGTTCAACGACGCGTTCGAGCCGTACGGCCTGCCCAAGACCGCGATCAAACCCTGCTACGGCATGGCGGAGGCGACCCTGTTCGTCTCGGCGACCCGGCGCGAGGATGAGGCTCGGGTGGTTTACGTGGACCGCACCGATCTCAATGCCGGGCGGATGACCGAGGTCAGCCCGGACTCGGAAAACGCTGTCTCTCAAGTGTCCTGCGGTTATGTGGCGCTCTCGCAGTGGGCGGTCATCGTCGATCCGGAGACAGGTACGGAGAAGCCGGAGGGTGCGGTCGGCGAGATCTGGCTGCACGGCAAGAATATGGGAATCGGCTACTGGGGTCGTCCCGAGGAGTCCGACGCCACTTTCCGCAATCGGCTGAAAACTCGTCTGTCGCAAGGTAGTCACGCCGAGGGCACGGCGGATGACGCGGATTGGATGCGCACCGGCGACTTCGGCGCGTACCTCGACGGCGAGCTCTACATCACCGGCCGCGTCAAGGATTTGGTGATCGTGGACGGGCGTAATCACTATCCGCAGGATTTGGAGTATTCCGCACAGGAGTCCAGCACCGCACTTCGTCCGGGATTCGTTGCGGCCTTCTCGGTTTCGGCGAATCAGATGCCGGTCGAGGCGGCCACGCGCAATGGTGCGGTGCTCACCCCGGACCCGGGTAACAACGCCGAACAATTGGTGATAGTGGCCGAACGCGGTACGGGCGCAGCGAAACTCGATCCGGAGCCGATCGCCGAATCGGTGCGCACGGCGATTGCCAAGCGCCACGGCGTGACGGTCCGCGATCTGCTGCTGGTGCCCGCGGGCTCCATTCCGCGCACGTCGAGCGGCAAGATCGCGCGCCGGGCCTGTAAGACCGCATATGTGGAGGGCACGCTGCGCGGTGGTTACCGCCAGCAGGCGTTCCCGGATCAAGCGGAGTAGTCCGCGCTCTGCGAAGAACGGCCCGCGTGCATTGCGCGCGGGCCGTTCTCGTGCAAAGGGGGCTTGGCGCGCGGGCGCGTAGTAGGTGCGAAGTGAGACCGGTCCGTACACTTTCTCGGCGTGTGGAAATCCGCCCGAATCGGGCTTCTATTCGCGACAACCGCTGCCGTGGTGGCGTTTTCCGGAATGCCGGCGGCCGGGGCAACAGAGGTGGCCTCGGCATTCTGCGGGACACCACTCTCCGCGGATGAAATTACGACAATCGGCAATCTATCGGACACTTCGGACTTAACCGGGGATACCTTGCAGCGGTTGGAAACCGCCGTGCAACGCAACCACCGGATCACCGAGATCCTGGTCGCGCACCGGGACCGCCGGGGGCTCTTCGGCATCGGCCTGGACGGGGTCGAGGAGGTCGCCGTCATGCCGCTGCAGGAGGATCCGACCGCCTTCCAGGACCGCGAATACGCGCACACGATCAGCCTCGAGCTACTGAGCCGCTATCTGAATAATCTGCATGCCGAATTCACCGGCGGTGCGGTCGAATGGCATTGGGTGCGTTACTTCGCGCAGGTGGCGCGGTGCGAGCTCTCCGGCGCGCGGGTGGCCATGACGGGTTACAACGCGCACCTGGCGGTCGACCTCGCCTACTCGATCACCGCGATCGGCACCCGGCCCGACAATGCTCCCGACTACTTCAAGATCGTGGCCGCCATCGCGGGCGCGGGCGATGTCATCGTCGACCGCACGAAACAGGTCTACAACTCCGACCTCGGCCCACTCTGGCGCTTCTACTTCATCGGCGAGGGCCTGGACCTGTTGGCAGGCAAGGGCGTAGCCACCAAGCCGCTGCTGGTTCTGGCCGACCTCGGCGCGAATGTGGTCATCTTCGGAAACGGCCTGGCCCTGGAGGATCCGGCCCTGCACGATGTCACCGCGCTGGAGATCCACACCCTCTCCGACGCCGCGGACGTGGCCTTCGAAGTCCTGGCCGACATCCACGCGCTCTGACTCAGCCTGCGGCAGTGTCGGTTCGGCGGCGCTCGCCCGCGGCCTTGGCCCAGTACATCGAATAGTCGGCCGCCTGCAGCAGGTCGTCCGCGGTGGTGTGCGCCGCGTACTCCTCGGCGATGCCGACGCTGGCTGTCACGGTGAGGCGATGCCCGTGCACCTCGAACGGATGGGTGAAGGCGCGGCGGACGCAGCGGGCGATATCGTCCACGTCGGCGGTGGAATTCGGGACCAGGACCACGAATTCGTCACCGCCTATGCGGGCCACGAGTTGGCCGAAGCCGTCGGCGCAGGAGTTGAGCCGGGCGGCGGCCTGCACCAGGAGTTCATCGCCGACGGCGTGGCCGAAGGTGTCGTTGACGACCTTGAAATGGTCGAGGTCGACGTAGCAGAGACCGATTCGGCTGTCCGGATCAGTGAAGGCGGCGGTGAGCGCGTCGAAGAAGCGGGTGCGATTGGCCAGCCCGGTCAGTTGATCGTGGTGGGCGCGGTAGTGCAGTCGTTCGCGCAGCGCGCGCCGTTCGGAGATGTCCTCCACCAGGATCAAGGTGTAGCGCGGGTCGCCGCGATCATCGCGAATGAGCGAGACATTGATATTGGTCCATACCGTGCGCCCGTCGCGATGCGGATAAGCCTTCTCCAGCTGTACGTTCTCGACATCCCCGCGCAGCACCGAGGCGTACAGCGGCCACATGCCCGGATCATCGTCCGGATGGTCGAGATCGGTGACCTCGAGGGCACACATCTCGGCGGGGGAGTAGCCGAGCATATGGGCGAAGGCGGCGTTCACTTCGATTATGCGCCCGGTCATATCGGACAATCCGGTCCCGATTCCGGCCTGTGCGAAGACCGCCCGGAACCGCGCCTCGCTGGCCCGCAACTGCTCTCGCATATGTAATCGGGCAGTCATCTCGGCGGCCCGCACACTCTCCTGCTCGGCCAGCAGCCATTGTCGGAAGGCGCGCACATACCCGGTTGTGAAGGCCCCCAGCAACTCCGCGGCACGCGCCGCCGGAATCGCGTCCGCCCGCGCGAAGTGCGCATCGAGTACCGAGATACTGCGGCCCAGCACCTCATCCCCGACGAAGTGCGCCCGCGCCAGTTCCGCACCGAGTTCGGCCACCATTTCGGCCGATTCGCCGGTGCGCGCGGCGGTATCGATCCGCCGCGCCAGCCACGCGAGCAGAGCTATGGCCTCATCGCGGCTCATGGGCACGACGTGATCGCGGGCTCCGCTGCCGAGCGCGGCTACCCACTCTTCGATCAACTCGGCGTGCGGGCCACCCTGCTCCGGCCCACCCCCGGGATCCGACGCCATGGGTGTCGATGGTAGCCCGACCGGTCGGTGCCCGCGAACCCCGGCCTCCCGGCCGAAGGTGGGATACCATTGCGGCGCTTCACGATTGGTAGCAGGGGCGAGAGGGGCTGTGGATCGATGACCAGACCGAGTTGGGCACCCGAGGGCATCGATTTGGATCGCCCGAGCGCGTCACGCGTGTACGACTACTTCGTCGGTGGGATGCATAATTTCGAGATCGATCGCGAGCTCGCGCAGATGATCGAGAAGTTCACCCCGAATGTCGCGGAGACCATGCGCGCCAATCGCGATCTGCTGCGCCGCTGTGTGCGTTTCCTGACCGACGCGGGTATCGATCAATTCCTGGACCTGGGCTCGGGCATCCCCACCGTGGGCAATGTGCACGAGGTGGCGCAGGCTCGAAACCCCGAAGCGCGTGTGGTTTACGTGGATATCGATCCGGTGGCGGTGGCGCACAGCCAGGCCATCCTGGACGGCAATCCGCTCGCGACGATTATTCACGCCGATATGGCGCAACCGGATTCGATTCTTCAGGATCCGGAAGTGCTGCAGCTGTTGGACTTCGATCGTCCGATCGCCGTATTGCTGTTGGGCGTACTGCATTTCGTGCCGGATGATGCCGATCCGGCGGGCGCGGT
The DNA here is from genome assembly GCF_009649815.1 of Nocardia sp. SYP-A9097. GTDB lineage: Bacteria > Actinomycetota > Actinomycetes > Mycobacteriales > Mycobacteriaceae > Nocardia. The sequence continues at coordinate 157,142 of NZ_WJIC01000014.1, read as the reverse complement.
GGCCAAACTGCTTCGGGTATGCGCACCCGGTAGCTATGTGGCCATCACCCATGCCACCGCCGACGGTCAGCCCGCGGAAGTGCTGGAGGCGCAGAAGCTTTCGGGCCGCACCTCCACCGAGATCGTGCTGCGCGGACACGATGAGATCGCCACCTACTTCCGCGACTGGACACTGCTGGAGCCCGGCCTGGTGCAACTGCCGCTGTGGCGGCCGGACAACCCGGACGAGGTCGTCGAGCAGCCGGAGCGCTCGGGCGCGTACGGCGGTCTCGCGCGCAAGGACTAGGGCGCGATCAACTGGTCAGGCGGTCTTCTCGCGTACATGCGCGGCAATGGCGGGCAGTACCAGGCTCAGCTGTCGCCGCACCTCACCATCCGCGACGAGGCCGTCCTCGCCGACCTGCTCGCGCAATACGGTAATGCGCCCGCAGGCCGCCTCGGCGATATCGGCACTGACGTAACCCAGTACGGTGCACAGGGTTTCGACGGCGGCTTCACCGCGTCCCGGATAGGCCACATTGGTCCACGCCACCGGCTTGTCCACCAGATCTCCGGTGCCGACCGTCCATTCCAGGAGGTTCTTGAGGCTGCCCGGGATCATGCCCGCGTACTCGGGCGTGCAGATGAGCACCGCGTCGGATTCACCCAGTTGCTTGCGCAGTGCCTCGACCGTCGCGGGTGCCGGGTCGTCACCGGGTACGAATTGCGGCAGTTCGACGAGTCCGTCGTAGAGCGTCGCGGTGATATCGGCCGGTGCCTCGGCGGCAATGGTGCGCAGGGCGGCGGTATTGGTGGAGCTGTCCCGGGTGCTGCCCGAGATCAGCAGTATGCGCAGGGGTGTGGTCACCCTGCGGGCAACGCGGCGCGGCACGCTGGTATTTCGCGGCGGTATACCCAGTCCCACCGAGTGGGAGCGAATGGTGCATAACCTGTTACTTTCTCTCATTTTCTGTATTGTGGCGGAATGCCGCGCTGTCCCGGAGAGCGATAAACGCTCGGATTCGATTGTGCGATAACTGCATAGCGAATGTTTGTGAAAGAAGGGCAGGCGACGATGACTGCGTTCACCAACCGCTTCGATGAGGCGGCGGCTGGTGCCGGAGACTCCACGACGGCGTACGGCGGGCTGGGCCCCGGCCGATTGCTGGCGGTGGAGCCCATGACGGCATACCTGCTGCCCGGAGTGAAACTGCCCGCCCGCGCCTGGCGGATCAGCTACACAACGACCACCGGGTCGGGGGAATCGACGCAGGTCACCGGCACGGTGCTGGTGCCACGCGAACCCTGGCGGGGTGAGGGTTCGCGTCCGCTCATCGGATATGCCGTCGGCACGCAGGGTCTGGCCGGCACGATCGCCTCCGCCTCCTGGCAGCTGCGCTTCGGGCTGGAGTACGAATCGCTCTTCATTACCGCGGCGCTGCGGCGCGGGTGGGCGCTGGCCATTACCGACTATCCGGGATTGGGCAATCCGGGCGCGCACCCGTATGTCATGGGGCGCTCGCTCGGCCCGGCCGTACTGGACAGCATGCGCGCCGCGCGCCGCCTGCCCGCCGCCGACTTGGATCCGAACGGTCCGCTCGGGATCTACGGCTACTCCGAAGGTGGTTGTGCCGCTGGGTGGGCGCTGCAATTGCAGCCGAGCTACGCGCCGGATCTCCCGCTGGAGGGTGGTGTGGTCGGCTCCGCGCCCGCCGATCTGGAGGACATGATCTCCTTCCTGGACGGCAGCCCGTACGCGTTCCTGCTGTTCTACGGTGTGCTCGGCCTGGATGCCGCGTACCCGGAACTCGATGTGCTGCAATACCTCAAGCCGCAGGGCCGGGCGATCGCGGCGATTTTCCGCCGGACGCACGCCCTCTCCGCGGCGGTGCTCGGCATCGGCCTGGGCGCTTTCGTGCCCAAGAAGGTCTCCGCCTACTGCCACCGCATGCCATTCGAGGTACCGGAGGTCCAGGCGCGCCTGCGCGAGAACCGGCTCGGCGGTATCGCCCCCGGCACGCCGGTGCTCGTCGCGGGCGGCACGGCCGAGCAGATCATTCCGTATCCGCAGGCCGTCCGGCTCGCCGAGGACTGGAAGGCTCTGGGTGTCGATGTCACCATGCTCTCCATGCCCCGCCGCGAACACATCACCGGCGGACTGTCCTTCGCCCGTCCGGCGCTCGACTTCCTGGCCGAGCGATTCGCGGAGTCCGGCCGAGTCGCCCTGCGCCGCGGCGCCTGAACCTCGCGCGCGCCACCCGAGAGGCGAATAGCGCCGATCCGGACGGCGCTGCGGTGGAAGGCATTGCGCCCCAGGCGAAGTTGGTGAGCTGCTCGGCCGGTTCCGTTGCGGTGCACCCCTTGCTTGCTGTCTGAGACAATTCTACACTGGCCTTACATCGAACATCGGGTATCAGGTACCGGGTGTTGCACCAAGGGTGGTTGGGATGACAATTGCCTCAGCAGCCGGTACCTATCCGAAGGCCCGGCGGATCAGATTCCGCTTCGACCAACATGATTCGAACGACAAGTACTTCGTCGACGGCGATATGGTCTTCAGCCATTTCGTCGCCGGACTCTCCGGCGGCTTCCCGCCGGGCGAGGAATCCTTCATTCGCTCGGTGCGCCGAGTGGCCGGGCGCGTCACCGATCCACTGTTGAAGAAGCGGGTCACCGGCTTCGTCGGCCAGGAGGCCGCGCACGGCCTGGAGCACCGAAAACTCAATGCGAAGCTCATCGAAATGGGTTCTCTCATAGCGTGGATCGATACCGAGCGTGCGCATGAGCGCATGCTCGCCATCGAGGATCGGCTCTCCCCGCTGGCGCATCTGGCCGCCACCGCGGCGGCCGAGCATTACCCGGCGGCGAATCCGGTGTCCTGGTCGACCACTTGAAATAACACAACTCCATCGAGAAAGGACCGACCAATGACGATCGGTCAGGACACCAAGTCCCTCACCCCCTACCCCAAGGTCCGGCGGATGCGATTCCGGTTCGGGCAGCCCGAACCGATGACGCATATCTTCGCCGAGGGCGATATTCCGCTCACGCATCTGATCGCCGTGCTCTCGGCCGCGTTCCCGCCCGGCGAGGAGTCCTTCATTCGCTCGGTGCGCAAATTCTCCGGTGAGATAACCGATCCCGTACTCGAGAAGCGGGTGGCCGGCTTCATCGGTCAGGAGGCCGTGCACGGGCAGCAGCATCGCGTACTCAATGATCAGTTGATCGAGCTCGGTTTCCCGATCGTGCGGCTCTTCACCTTCGAACCCGGCGCACCGCGCGAGCGGGCGGTGATCACCGTGGAGAATCTGGTGCCCCGGCAGGTACATCTGGCCTGCACCGCGCTGGCCGAGCACTACACCGCGACGCTCGCCAAACGTGTACTGGGAACACCCGAAATCCAGCTGCTGCCAGGCGATCCCGAGGTGCTGAAGCTGCTGAACTGGCATGCGTTCGAGGAGCTCGAGCACAAGTCGGTCGCCTTCGACGTCTACCGCGCCACCGGTGGTTCGGAAGCGGTGCGGATCGGGCTCATGGCGGGCAGCTACGTGCTCACGATTCCGGTGGTCGGGCTCGGGGTGTTCGCCTCCATTCTCAGCGACCGCCGCAGCTGGCGGCCGATAACGGTTGCGCGGCAATCGGTTCGGCTGGTGCGCGGGCCGATTGTGCGGGGCCTGCTGCGTGAGATGCGGCCGTACATGCGGCCGGGCTTCCATCCCGACGATATCGACACCGGTGCACTGCTCGAACGCTGGCGGCTCGAATTATTCGGCGCGCAAGGCGAACTCGTCGATCGCCTCGGATGAGTGCGCGCGGCCACCGGATCAAGGTGCGTGAGGTTGTCAGCGAGACCGCCGAGACGGTCTCGCTGATCTTCGATATCCCGCCGAATCTCAGCCGCCGATTCGCCTACTTCCCAGGGCAATTCCTGACCCTGCGGGTGCCGAGCGAGCGCACCGGATCGGTGGCGCGCTGCTATTCGCTCTCCAGCAGCCCGCACTGCGGCGATCGGCCGACGGTGACGGTGAAGCGCACGCCGGGCGGGTATGCCTCCAATTGGATTTGCGACAATGTGGTGGCCGGATCGATTCTCGAGGTGCTGGAACCGGCCGGAAACTTCGTGCCGCGCAATTGGAATCGGGATCTGCTGTTGTGCGCGGCGGGCAGCGGAATCACCCCGATCATGTCGATTCTCAAATCGGCATTGAGTACGGGCAGGTCGAGAGTCGTGCTGCTGTACGCCAATCGCGATCGAGGGTCGACTATCTTTGCCCGGCAGCTGCGAGAGCTGGTGCGGCGGTATCCGCGGCGGCTCACGGTGTTGCACTGGCTGGAATCCGAACGCGGGGTACCCACCGTGCGGGGGCTCGCCGGACTCACGAAGCCCTATCGCGGATATGAGGTATACCTTTGCGGCCCAAGCGGTTTCGCTCTGGTAGCCGAGCAGACTATGGCACAATTGCGGGTGTCCGCGCGCGCTGTACACCGGGAGGAGTACCGCTCGCTGACGGAGAACCCGTTCGAGCAGCCCGCACCCGCTCCGATGGTCACCACCGCCGTCCGCCCCGCCGTCGATACCGCCAGTGTGCGGGTCGATATCGACGGCGAGACCCATCGGCTGCCGTGGCCGCGCGGTAAGAAGCTCCTGGATCTACTGCTGGAACACGGTATCGACGCGCCCTACGTCTGCCGGGAATCCGCCTGTGGGACATGTGTTTGTCGCGTGGAACGGGGTCGGACGCGCATGCTGGTGAACGAGGCCCTCATCGACGAGGAACTCGCACTGGGACTCACTCTCGCGTGCCAGACCCTGCCCGAATCCGACGACCTGCACATCACCTTCGATCAGTAAACGCCCGAACCGGCCCGACAATGAGGTTGCCCGCCATGCAGACTCTGCCCGAAGGAATCCGCGGCTCCGCGGACCCGCGCTTCGCCGCCCCCGTACGCGCCTTCTCCCGCCTGCTCACCCGCTATGGGCGCACCGGGGGAGCGCTGTCCGTGCACCTGAGAGGTGAACCGGTGGTGCAGGTCTGGACCGGTACGGCCGATGCGGCGGCCGAGATCCCCTGGGAGCGGAACACTACGGCGCTCACCTTCTCCACCAGCAAGGGCATCACCTCGCTGGTCGTGCACCGCCTGGCCGATCGCGGACTACTCGACTACGACGCCCCGGTCGCGGAGTACTGGCCCGAATTCGCCTCCGGCGGAAAGCGCTCCATTACCGTGCGCGATGTCCTCGCGCATCGTGCGGGGCTCTCGGATCTGCGTCGTGTGCTGCGGGAGCCCGGCGATCTACTCGATCACGTGCTCATGGAACAGCGCCTGGCCGCTGCCACCCCCGATTGGACCCGTGGGCTCCCCGTGTATCACGCGGTGACATTCGGCTGGCTGCTCGGCGGGCTGTGCCGCGCGGTCACCGGTCGTGACATGTCCGAGCTCTATCGCACCGAACTCGCTGAGCCGCTGGGGATTACGGGGCTGCACCTCGGCAGGCCCACCGATAACACCCCGGTCGCCGACCTCGTCGGCCCCAGCCTCGCTCTCACCGGAACCCGTCTGGGCAAACCGATTACATCTGCTGCCGCCCGAGTCCCCGTGGTGGGCAAGATAGTCAGCTCCATGCTCGTCAGCGGTGCCGAACAAGCCCTGAGCGGTCCGATCCCGGAACTCTCCTATTCCGAAAACGGCGCGGCCACCGGCGTATTCACCGCCGATGCCATAGCGAGCGTCTACGCCGTTCTGGCGAATGACGGCAGCTGCGGCGACACCCGCCTACTCTCCGCGCAGACCACCCGAGCCCTGATCCGCTCCACCAACACCAGCCCCGACCCGAACCGCCTCACCTTCTGGCACCTCGGCTACCACCCGTTCCCTACCGTCGGCGCGCCCCGGGCCCTCGGCCACATAGGTCTCGGCGGCTCCGGCGGCTGGGCCGATCCCGACTCCGGCCTCTCGGTGGGCTTCGTGCACAACCGCCTCGACCTGGTCCGCCTACCCCTGGACATGACCCTCATGTCCCTACTGCTGCCCTCGGTCACCCGAGCCGCCGCCACCGCGCACCGCGCCGAAAAGGCCACCCGCGCAGCCTGATCCCCCGCAGCCTCGGCGTGCGGAAAGGCAGGACCGGGTAGGACGACCCGCGCCGACCCCGCGGTACCCGGTCCTCCTGGACCTCCTATGACCGCGCGAGCTCCGCCCGCGCAGCCGTCACCATTGCCGTGATCATCGCCGGCAGCGTCTGTCCCGGATCCGGTGCGAAGCGCGGCGAGTGGTTGGACGGGAACCGCGGCGGAATCGTGTGCTCGGCGAGCATCAGCGCCTGATCCGCCTCGGTGAACCGCGCCGCATCGATCCCGCCGATATGCCAGAACACCGACGGACACCGCGCAGCGGTCCCGAACGCACCGAAATCCTCACTGCCGGTGAGTGGATTGGTCAGCGGCATAACCGGAATCCCACCCTCGGTGAGCGTCGCCATGATCCGCTCGGTATCGCCCTCGGTATTCACCGTGACCGGGAAATGGTCATAGGGCGCGAACTCCGGCGGAACCGGCGCACCCGCCGCTTCGGCCTCGGCCTGTGCGAGACGCGCGATATCCTCGAGCATGCGGTCCCGCGTCGTATCGCTGAAAGTCCGTAGCGTGAGCAGCAATTCGGCGGTCTCGGCAATGATGTTCGGCCGCGTACCCGCGTGCAGTGACCCGGCCACCAGCACCGGCCCGGACGGCACCGCCGCCTGCCGCGCGGTCAGCGACTGCATGCGCACCACGAAAGAGGCCGCCATGAGCAGCGGATCCACCGCCAGATGCGGTTGCGAACCGTGCCCGCCGCGCCCGGTGAACTTCACCCGAATGGAGTCCGAGGCCGCCATGATCGGCCCGCTCTTACTGATCGCGAACCCGGCGGGCAGCGGCGCCACATGCTGGCCCAGCACGATGCCCGGCTTCGGAAAGCGTTGCAGCAGTCCGTCATCGAGCATGCGCTGTGCGCCCGCACCGGTCTCCTCGGCGGGCTGGAATACCGCCACCACGGTGCCCGCGGGCCGATCGGCGGACAGCTGCGCACACGCCGCGAGCAGCGCCGCGACATGGGTATCGTGCCCGCAGGCATGCATGACTCCCGCTGTGCGCGAGGCGTATTCGAGCCCGGTCTCCTCCTGCACCGGCAGCGCGTCCATATCGGCGCGCAGCCAGATGATCGGCCCGGGACCGCTCTGTAGTACGCCGACCACGCCGGTCCCGCCGACTCCGGGGGTCACCTCCCAGCCGTCGAGTGCGCGCAGCTCCTCGGCCACCAGGCTCGCGGTGCCGTGCTCTTCGCCGGACAACTCGGGATGCGCGTGCAACTGCCGGTAGACCTGCTGCCAGTGTTCGGTCATCGACTGTGCCGCAAGGGTATCGGTCGTGGTCACGTGAGACTCTCCTTCGTTGGTTCGGCCGTGGGGACGCGACGGGCCACCTTCGCCCGGAACTCCTCGGCGGTCTGCGGGACCAGCGACGCCGCCACAATGCTCAACAGCGGGCCGACGGCCATGGTTTCGAAAGCCGTTGTGTAAGAGACATGATCGGTCACCACCCCGAAGATCAGCGGGCTCAGCACACCGGCGAGCTGACCGCCGAAGATGATCACACCACTGGCCGCGCCCATATACGCGCTGCGCAACGCCCGCAGCGGTACCGAGAACGCGGACATGAACGCCATTCCGGCGGCCAGGCTCATGGCCGTGCCGACGAGCACGTACAGCGGAAACGGTTGCATCCGTGGCAGTACGAACAGCATGACCGCGGTGAAGGCCATGGTCGGGACCACGATCGCCCGCGGCCGCCCGCCGAGCCGATCGGACAAGCGCGCACCCAGCACCACACCCGCGCCCGCCGCCAGGGTGGACGGCACCGCCGCGATGGCCACCAGTGTCAGGGACAGTCCGCGCTCCTCGTGCAGGAAGGTTGGCGTCCACGCGGTCACACCCCACACCAGCACGTCATAGCCGAAGAAGATCGCGGCATAGCCCAGCAGTGCGGGGGAGAACAGCACCGCCCGCCGATCGGCCGCGGACACCGCCTCATCCTCGGCGGTCACATCCCGCGGCAGTGGTTCGGGCATCCACCGCCGCCACGCGAGAATCACCGCCACACCCAGCACGGAGATGAGCGCGAACATGATTCGCCACCCCACCGTCGGCAGCAGGATTCCGGCGATGATCGCGGCGGCCAGAATGCCGACCGCGTTCGAGGAGTTGGTCCAGCCGGTCGCGGTGGTGCGCTGCTCCGGTACCGAGCGTTCGGCGAGGGCCTTCACGGCCGCGGCCGGGAAGACGCCCTGTACCAGTCCGAACAGGAATCGGATGCCCAGCAGTACCGCGAAAGACCATGCGACGGCGGTCAATCCGGTGAAGACCGACCAGGCGACCAGGCCGATGGTGCCGACCTTCAGCGCGCCGTAGCGGTCCGCCAGCAGCCCGCCCGGCACCTGCACAATCGCGTACGCGAGAAAGAACACCGAGATGAGCAGACCCTGCTCGGTGTGGTCCAGGCCCAGATCGCTCCCGATATCGGGCAGCGCGAAATTGATCACGGTCCGGTCGATGTAGTCGACGACCCAGGCCGCGAACAGCAGCATGACGGTTATCCGGGTGGTGCGTGGCATTCCTGCCCCTTCACAGCGTGGAGGCGTGGCGAAATGCCACAATGGCCCCCATGGTCGAGGATATGGCGGAATCGCGGGATATCGCCATTTCTGATGGGCTCATGCCGGATTCCGCCACCGGTGCGGCGGGATTCGGCGAGCCGGATCTGGATCTGGTGAACGCACTGCAGATCGATCCGCGCGCGTCCTGGACCAGGATCGGCGCATCGCTCGGGGTGGACGCGACGACGGTCGCGCGGCGCTGGCAGCGACTCACCGACAGTGGGCTGGCATGGATGACCGCGTATCCGCCGGGGCTCGCGGTCCTGGGATACCTGCGATTGCACTGCCGGGCCGATGCGGTGCCGACGCTCTCCGAACGGGTCTGTGCCATCGACTGCGTCTTCTCGGTGGAGCGCACCAGCGGGCATTTTCAGTTGAATCTGTCGGTGGCCGCCGAAGATGCCGCGGCGCTGGATGATCTGGCGGTGCGCGTGCTCGGCCGACTGCCGGGGGTGCTGGAGGTCGATGTCTCGGTGGGTATGCGCCTCTATATAGAGGGCGGGCATTGGCGGCCGGGCGCGCTCGATCCGGCGCAGCGCACCCTGCTCGCCCAGGACCGTCGCCTGCCACCGCCCGTACCGGATCGCCCGCGCGCCGGGGATCTCGAACTGATGCTCGCGCTTTCGCCGGATGGGCGGCGCAGTGCCGCCGAACTCGCCCAGCAGACCGGACTGAGTGAGACAACTGTGCGCCGCCGTCTCGCCGATATGACGAGATCCGGTCGATTGCAGATTCGCTGCGACTTTGCCCAGCAGTCCGCCGGGTGGCCGGTGAATATCAACTACTGGATACGGCTGCCCGCCGGTGAACTCGACGCGTTCGGTGCCGAACTCGCCCAATGGCCCGAGATCCGGCTCTGCGCCGCCACTACCGGTGCCGGCAATGTGCTGGTCATCGCCTGGCTGCGCTCGCAGCACGAATGCATCCTCCTGGAAAACCGTCTGCTGCAAAGCTTTCCGAATCTGCACATTACCGAGCGCCAGCTGACCCTGCGCGCCCTCAAACGTATGGGCAGACTCCTGGCACCGAACGGCTCGGCGGTGGGGTGCATCCCCTTCGGCATATGGCCGGCGCCGACCCCGAGCGGCTCGAGCTAGCCCCTCCTTCATTCCGCAATTCGGTGCGCCGGGATGACGAAGGGTTGCGACGAACGCGGCGCACGTCGATGTGCGGGCGCCCAGCGTATTTCGCGTGCCGTTGAACCACCGCGCCATCCGCATCGTTGAACCTGTTGAGTTGATCGCGGTCCGCTTTGCGGGCGAGATGCCGATTCGAATGTCGCCGCATTCGGCTCGGGGCTCCGCCGGGTCACCCGGCGGGGCTTCTTCGCGGCCAAAGTCGCTGGGTACCAGCACTTTTCAAGCAATCATGTGACCTGGGACACGTTGTCTGGGACGGGTCGCCGTGGATACATTGTGGACGATGTATCGTGGGCTATGTAATTCGAAACGGGGGATAGTGAGCGAACGCGGAGCGGCCGCACGCACCGTCGCGGACGTCATCGTCACGCGGCTCGGCGCGTACACCGATCACCTCTTCGGTGTGGGCGGCGCGAATATCGAAGATCTCTACGATGCTGTCCAGCGCCACCCGGATCTGCTCACCGGCATAGTCGCCAAGCACGAATTCGGCGCCGCCACCATGGCGGACGGGTACGCCCGCGCCACCAATCGGCTCGGTGTGGTCGCCGCCACCTCCGGCGGCGGGGCGATGAATCTGCTTGCGGCGCTGACGGAGTCGTACGACTCACGAGTGCCGGTAATCGCCCTGGTCGGCCAGCCGCCGATCGGGCTGGAGGGTCGCGGCGCGTTCCAGGACACCAGCGGTGGGCCGGGACGCCTCGATGCCGAGCGCATCTTCGGCGCGGTCAGCCGCTCCTGCGTGAAAGTGTCTCGGCCACAGGATATTCACGCCGAGCTGGAGTGGGCCATCGAGACCGCGCTGGCCGGTGGACCGGCGGTGCTGTTGCTGCCCAAGGATATTCAGGCCGCCATCGCTCCCGGTGGCGGCTTCCCCACGCACCGCGAGGCCGATCACGTTCCCGAGCCGTGGCAGGTCGATGTACGGGCCGCGGGACTGCTCGCCGAGGCCGTCGAACTCCTGGCCACCGCTGCCGGGCAGGGGCCCGCGGTGATTATCGCCGGGCCCGAGATCGCCCGCGCGGATGCTCGCCCCGAGCTCGCGGCGCTGGCGGTGGCGCTGGATGCCTCGGTATTGGTCACCCCCGACGCCAAAGATGCCTTCCCGAACCGGCATCCGCGCTTCGCCGGTGTCACCGGCATCATGGGGCATCCGCACGTGCCGGGTCTCATCGCGGAAGCTGCGGTGTGCGTCCTGGCCGGGACGCCGTTGTCGCTGACCGCGCGTGCGGGACTCGACAGCGCACTGGCCGCATGCCCGCGTGTACTGCACCTGGGTGTGGACGAGCCGTTCGTTCCGGTCCGGGTCCGGGTGCCCAGCTCACTCCGGCGTCGCCTGATGGAATTGTCCGCTCGTGCCTCCCGGCCGGGATTCGGTGCGGCACAGTCGAATCGGCAGGCGCTGCCGGAACTGCTGCCGCCGCCCGCAACTGGACCCGGCGTCCGCTATCGCGCTGCGGTACAGGCTATTTCGACGCATCTGGAGCCCGGCACGGATGTGGTCGCCGACGCGGGCAATACCGGTGCGGCGGTGGTGCATTACCTGCCGGTCCCCGACGATGGCCGCTTCCTCATCGCCCTCGGCATGGGCGGTATGGGCTACTCGTTCGGCGCCGGTATCGGCAGCGCGCTCGGCCGTGGCCGCCGCACCTTCGTAATCGCCGGGGACGGTTCGTATTTCATGCACGGCCACGAGGTGCACACCGCCGTCGAACACCAGGCCCCGGTCACCTTCGTCATCTTCAACAACAATGCGCACGCCATGTGCGTCACCCGCGAACAGCTCTATTACACCGGCGATTACAGCTACAACCGCTTCCGTCCGGCGGAGATCGGCGCGGGCGTGGCGGCCATGTTCCCGCAGCTGCCCGCCTACACCGCGACCACCCTCACCGAATTCGAGAACGCCCTGGACAAGACCCGCGATGAAGCGGGTCCCGTCTTCATCGAAATCCGCTGCGACCCGGATGAACTCCCACCCTTCGCCCCCTTCCTGAAGGAGCCCCTCGCATGACCGACACCGTCAAAGCCGAACCGGTCGAGGTACCGCATCTCGATGTCCCGGGCGTGTACCGCATCGAGACCATGACCCTCAAAGAGGGCATGCCGATGGTCCTGGATATGACCCGCGCCGTGTACCCGCATGACGAGATCTTCGGCGAGTACTGCACCGTCAACGAGTACATCGACGCACCTCCGGATGAGGTGTTCGAATACCTCTCCGATACCCGCAGCCTGTGCGAATGGACCTACAGCATGCGGGGTTTCGAGCGCACCGACACCCCGGACCTGTGGGTTTCGGACGATCGCATCGGCTCGCACACCCGCATCTACACCCGCACGGTCTCCAGCCGTGAGACCCGCACCGTCGATTACCACTGCGCCTGGGATCAGGGCGAACACCTGTGGATGATCTACCTCATGCGCGTGGTGGACGCGCAGATGGTGCTCGGCAAGCCGGGATCGGTTGTGCTGTGGACCAATTGCCACCACCCGTTCTACGACGAGAACGGCTATCCGGAGACCGAGCCCGAGGGCCGTCCGGTATGGGTCGGTGATTTCTGGCATCTCTTCGCCGCCGGGCATCTGCTCGAACTACGCAATCTCAAGGCCATTTGCGAACACCGGCATGCCGGTGGGCTGCCGATCAAGCCGGAATGGATGGACTGAATATGAGCACCGTCAGCCTGCTCGACGTCGCCGGGTATCTACCCGAAACCGTTGTTCCCGCAGACTATTTCGCGCAGTACGCGGATGCGGAGGACATCACCTCGAACATCATGTTCAAAGCACCCAAGTTCCGGCATCACGTCGCAGCGGGGGAGTCGGCCGCTGATATGGCCGAGCGCGCCGTGGCACCGCTGCTGGATCGGCACGGCCGGGATGTGTTGCGCGATATCGATGTTCTCATCGTGCACACCCAGCTGCCCGAGACCGCCATCGTCGGCAATGGTGGTGAGGTCGCCGCGCGCCTGGGCATCAACCCCGAATGGCTCATCGATCTGCACAATGGCGGTTGCGCGGCATTCGTGCACGCAATGAAGCTGGCCCGGCAGATTCTGGTCAGCACCGATGCCAAGGCCGCGCTCATCGTCACCATTCAAAATGCGGCCGGGCAGGTCTTCACCCAGCCGCAGGTGCGCGGAAAACCGCAGGCCGCCATACCCGGTGACGGCGCGGGCGCGGGGCTGCTGGTGAAATCCGCGGTGTCGCCCATCCTCGATATCGAGACCCGGCATCTTCCCGAGTTCGCGGGTCAGATGACCGTGCTGGCCGATCCGCCGCGCAAATACTGGGAGGCCGGGCTCGGGCAGATGCATATCGGCTTCACCGAATCCAAGATCGCCAAGGTGCTGGGGCGGGGCAATCGGATCGTGCCCGAGGTGGCTGCCACGGTGTGCAAGCGGATCGGCGTCGCCTCCAACGACCTGGATCTGCTGGTCACCAATCAGCCCAATCGCGCGTTCCTGCGCAATTGGCGGGATGCGCTGCAGCTACCTCGGGAGAAGCATCCGGACACCTTCGACGAATGCGGAAACCTTTTCGGCGCGGGCATTCCCGTCACCTTCGACCGGGCCGTCGACGAGGGCCGAGTCTCCGCCGGATCGCTGGTGATGTTCGCCGGTTTCGCGCACGCGGGCGACTTCGCGGCCGCCGCCGCGGTGCGCTGGGGCGGACGCTGAGGCGCGACGATGTCACCCCTGGCCCGCCTCGGGCATCAGCTGCAACTCAATGAAAACCCCTACGGGCCACCAGTTTCGGTGCGTGAGGCGCTGTCGCGGGCGCTGTCCTCGGCCAATCGCTATCCCGAATTCCTGCCGCAGCGGCTACCCCGGTTGATCGCCGAACGCCTCGGCGTCGAGCCGGATCTGATCGTGGTCGGAGCCGGGGCGACCGGCGTGATCATGCATATCGTGCAGGAATTCGGTTCCGGCGGCGCGGGTGTGGTGATGGCGACACCCACCTTCGACGGGTATCCGATCCTGACCACCATGGCGGGTGGGCGGCCGGTGACGGTACCGCTCACCCCGGACGGGCGGCAGGATCTGGACGCGTTCGTCGACGCCATCGATGAACGAACCCGGCTGGTGGTGCTCTGCAGTCCGCACAATCCGACCGGAACCCTAATCACGCCAAGGGAATTCGAGAAGTTCCTGCATCGGGTGCCCGCAACGGTCACCGTCGTGCTGGATGAGGCGTATGTGGACTTCGTGGCGGACGAAGACCGTATCGAGGCACTGGCATTGATCGAACGGCATCCGAATCTGCTTGTGCTGCGTACCTTCTCGAAGGCGTACGGGCTGGCGGCGCTGCGGGTCGGGTACGCGGTCGGCGTACCCGAGCTGATCGATCGAATCGCCCGGTGGCAGTTGCCTTTCGGGATGAACGCGCTCGCGGAGGTCGCCGTGCGCGCCTGCTATGCCGCCGAGGCCGAGATCGAGGCCAGGGTGGAGATGATCGCCGGGCATCGGTCTCACCTCACCGCCGGACTGCGTGAGCTCGGTCTGTCGGTGCCGGACAGCTACGCCAATTTCTCGTATCTGACGCTGCCCGAACCGGATATCGACCGGATGGCAGCGGCCCTGGCGGGGGCGGATATTCACGTCAAACGCTATCCGACCGGCATCCGTATCACCGTCGGTGATGGGGCCGCCACGGACGCCGTTCTCACCACCGTGCGCAGTACAGTGCAGTAATGTCAGAAAATCCGTCTTCCGCACCCGATGGGCACCGGGCCGGAGCGGACGAGGAGATCGACTACGCGCTTCTGTCGCTGAACGCTCAGCTGTGTTTCGCGCTGTACTCCACGTCGCGGTCCATGACCGCTGCCTACCGTCCCTTCCTGGACGAAATGAACCTCACCTATCCGCAGTACCTGGTGCTGTTGACGCTGTGGGAGCGACCGGGAATCACCATGAAGGAGCTGGGCGAACACGTCCACCTCGACTACGGCACGCTGTCACCGCTGGTTCAGCGGCTGACCGCGAACGGGCTGGTGGAGAGCGTGCGCAGTCCGACCGACGGGCGAGCGGTGGTATTGCGCGCCACCGCCGCCAGCGCCGAATTGCAGCCCGCCGCACAGCACATGATCCATGCCGTGCTGGAGTCGGTCGGGCTGCCGCTCGCCGATATCGAGGGATTGCGGGATCGGGTCAATGCCCTCGGTACGCGGCTCGATGCGATGGTCGCGGCGGCCCGCACCCGCTGACCGAAATGGGCCGCGGCACACTCTGCGGGTGTGCGCGATGTTCGCTCGCACATTGTGATCCACGGCGCATGGCTCCAGCATTGTGAATTGGCCCTGCTTCGCGGGTCGTGCGAGAGTTTGCCCGCGTACCGGACACCGCGGTTCGGGCAGCGCCACGAGAGAGGTCGTAGAACGATGGGATCCACCGCGATTGCCGGACGTGAGGTCGAAACGAAGGCGTCCTACGTCATTGCCGAGGGTGCCTCGCTCACCGATATCGTCGACGACCTCGCCCGCACCTCCCCGGACTTCATCGCCTTCCGGCGGCCGGTGGACGGCGGTTGGACCGATGTGACCGTCGCCGAATTCGCCGCGCAGGTGCGCGCGATTGCCAAGGGGCTCATCGCCTCCGGTGTGCAGGCGGGTGATCGGGTCGCATTGATGTCCGCCACTCGCTACGAGTGGACGCTCGTCGACTACGCCATCTGGACCGCCGGCGCGTGCACGGTCGCCATCTACGATTCGTCCGCCGCCGATCAGGCGCGCTGGATTCTGGAGGATTCCGGGACCAAGCTGCTGATCGTCGAGAACGAACGGCATGCCGCGACCGTCGCCGAGATCAGCACCCCCGATCTGCTCGAGACGCTGCGCCTGGATCAGGGTGCGGTGGATGCGCTGATCGAACGCGGTGGCGCGGTTGCCGATTCGGTGCTGACCGAGCGGCGCGCCGAGGTAGGTGCGGCCACCTCCGCCACCCTCATCTACACCTCCGGCACCACCGGACGACCCAAAGGCGTTGTCCTCACCCATGAGAACCTGCTCGCCGAGGCTCTCTCGGGCAGACTGGCGCTGAGCCACCTGCTCGCCGACGGCAAGACGACGCTCATGTTCCTGCCGCTGGCGCATGTCTTCGCCCGTGCCATCGCGGTCAGCTCGCTGGCCGCCAAGGTGACCGTCGCGCACACCTCCGACTGGTCCACCCTCACCACCCAATTCGCTTCGCACAAGCCGGATTTCATCCTGGCCGTGCCGCGCGTGTTCGAGAAGGTCTACAACGGCGCGAAGCAGCAGGCGCATGACAGCGGCAAGGGCAAGATCTTCGACCTGGCCGCCGACACCGCCATCGCCTGGAGTGAAGCGCAGCAGTCCGGCGGCGCGGGCCTGGTGTTGCGCCTGAAGCACGCTGTCTTCGACAAGCTCGTATACTCGAAACTCCGTGCGGCCCTTGGTGGTCGGTGCACCGGAGCGGTCTCCGGCGGCGGCCCGCTCGGCGCCCGCCTCGGCCACTTCTTCCGCGGTATCGGCGTCCCGGTATTCGAGGGCTACGGGTTGACCGAATCCAGTGCCGCCGTCACCGTGAACACGCTGTCCCACATGCGAGTTGGCACGGTCGGCATCCCGATCGAAGGTAATGCCGTCCGCATCGCGGAAGACGGCGAAGTCCTGCTGCGCGGCAATGTCGTCTTCAACGGCTACTGGAAGAACGAAGCCGCCACCGCCGAGGCCCTCACCGATGACTGGTTCCACACCGGCGATCTCGGCTCCCTGGACGATGACGGCTACCTCTCCATCACCGGCCGCAAAAAAGAAATCATCGTCACCGCCGCGGGCAAAAACGTCTCCCCCGCCCCCATGGAAGACACACTCCGCGCCCACCCCCTGATCGGTCAGTGCATGATCGTCGGCGACAACAAGCCCTTCGTAGCCGTCCTCATCACCCTCGACCGAGACGCCCTCCCCGGCTGGCGAGACCGCAACAACATCACCGCCGACATAACCCTCGAAGACCTGACCACCCACGCACTGCTGGTAGCCGAAATCGAAGCCGCAGTAGCAGATTCAAACAAAAAGGTCTCAAAAGCCGAGGCCGTCAAAAAGATCCGCATCCTCTCCGCCGACTGGACCCAAGAAACCGGCGAACTAACCCCCAAACTCTCCCTCAAGCGAGCCGTAGTCCTGGAGAAGTACGCCACCGAAGTAACCGCCATCTACTCCTGACCCGTTCGACCCGCTGGTCAGTCGATGCTATTGGCCAGCGGATTGCGGTCGACACTGAAATACGTTTTGTCGGTGGGTAGTTGCCAGTTGGGGCCGACGAAATAGCTCTTGGCGGATTCGTCGTCGAAGGCTAGGTAGCGTAGCCAGGCTACTGCGGTTCCGGCGGAGAGGTAGTTGTTCAATTCGTCGACTACCGAGAAGTGGCTTACGCCACGGGCATTCGCTATCCAGGCGGGGGCGTTGAAGGTCAGGTTGTATTGCCACCAGCGGACCCAGGCGAAGTCGGGGACTATGAAATCGTTGTCGCCGGTGAGGAATAGGGTTGGGACGTTGATGAGTGCGCCTACCGCGAGGGGGGCGGGCTGGATCGCGAGGACACCGGCTACGTGTAGGTCGGGGTTGATGGTCTTTTCCAAGGGCGGCAGTAGCGTGGCGATTTGCAGGGATGCCTGGCCGCCGGCCGAATGGCCCGCGAAGATGGTGCGGGACAGATCGATTCGCTGGTACAGCGGTGATGCGGGATCGCGGTCGGCCGACATGGCCACGGCCAGCGCCGCCGCGGGGACATACGCCAGTGAGTTGAACCATTCGTAGGCGATCACCACTACGAACCCGTTGCTGACCCACTGCCGAGCCAGCCGGTCGTACATTCCGGGGCTGGATTCGAATCCGCCGGTGAGCACGATCAGCGGCGCGCTGCCGGTATCGGCGATATCGGCCGGATAGTAGGTGTTCACGCCCGCCGGGGAGTCCGGGCCGTAGGGGAACGCCTGCGTGCAGGTCATATCGTCGCGGTTGCCGAACAGGTGGATGACGATGTGCTGGTTCAGCCCGTACGCCGAGTCCTGGCAGGGATTGGTGCGGACCGAGGTCGCCACCGGATGCGGTCGGTCGCCACCGAAGACGGTTTGCGCGGTGGGCGGGGGGTCATCGGCCGCGGCCACCGCTGTCCACGATCCGGCGAGCATGGTCGCCGCCGCCAATGCTGTGGCGAGGACGCGCCACAGTGCCATAACCCGCATCCTCGAGGTCCTTCCGTTGCTGCCGCGGTCGACCGGAGTGAAACCTGTCAGTCTCGGAGAGTGGTGCACAACACAATGAACTCGAATTGCGATGATATATCACTTCCGGCGATCTCCGGGCGCGGAAATCGGTGCGGGCGCGCATAATTCGTGTCGTGTTACCGCTTGGGGGGTGGAGTGACGAAAGTCTCGCGAGCATTCCGTTAACCAATTGTTTGCGAGCTGGTGTATTGCGGTTTTGATATAACGATGCTGTTATTGGTGCGCGCCTCATTTGGCGCCATTTCCGGCAGCGTTGCCGCTATCTCAAACTGCTCGTCAGGTCGAGCGCCGTCTCGGCGCACCGCGTCAAACTGATGAAGGAGGCGATGCCGCGTCTCCCGCCGATGCGGGATCGTCCGGTGTGCTGGCTGATAGCCTCCAATTCGCCATACATGAATTCAAGGGCGCCTAATTTTACGAAATACCCACGCCCCGAACGCCGGTCATTTATTTCGATGAGGACATCGATATGGAATACACGCACCTATCCGAATTCGCTTTGCGCCCCGGCGCTTTGACCCTGTGGCGGCCCGAACTCGCCCCGGGTCACACCTGGACCGCCGACGAGCGACCCTTCACCAGCGTGCATGTCCGGCACTGCATGGACACCGATGCCGACGATCCCCGCCCCGGCCGCGGCCGCTGGATCGGCACCATCTTCGAAATGGATTCGCCCTTCCACGCCGAACATTGGCGCGAGACCGTACGCCTGTGGCATGCCCGGCACGAGGGCCTGCGCACCACACTCGACACCCTCGATGACCCGGAACCGCGGCGGCTGAGCTGCGCCCCGGACGCCGTTGCGGTGGCCGCCGAACCGGTCCCGGGCATTACCGGCGCCGGTGTGATCAGCGAATACCTCTGCGACACACTGGAACGGCGACTCTCCGCGCTGGCGTGGCCGCACTGCCTGCTCGCCACGATCGAACACCCCGCTACCGCCGACTTCACCGTGCTGATCGCCGCCGACCACTCGGTCATGGACGCCTACTCGCAGGCCATTGTGATCCTGGAGCTGCGCGCCCTCTACAGCGCGGTCGTCAATGGCGAGCCGGTGCGCGAATCCGTAACCTTCGGCAGCGCAGCGGATTTCGCCGCTCTGGAGCGCGGCACCGCCGCAGCGCTCACCCCGCAATGCGAGGCCGTACGAATGTGGCAGAACTTCCTGGACGGCTCCGGCGGCATGCTCCCGCGCTTCGAGCCCGCCATTACCGCGGGCAGCGGCACGCCATCCGCACTGCCGCAGACCAGCGTCTCGCGAAAACTGTTGCCGCTCAATGAACTCGAGCAGATCGAGACCATGGTCACCGAACGCGGGCATCGCCTCACAGTAGCGGTCTTCACCGCCCTGGCCATCGCCTACCGGCGCGCGTTCGGATACATCTCCATGCGGGCGATCATGCCCATCGCCACCCGCCCGGACGTGAAATGGCTCGAATCCATGGGCTGGTTCGTGAATGTCGTCCCCCTCGATATCACCCTGGCCCCCGATCTGGATCTCGATAACGCCCTGGAAGCCACCCGTCAAACCCTGCGCCGCTCCCGAATCGCCAATGACGCCACCTGGACCCGCGCCCTCGAACTGCTGAACTGCGCCGACCGCCCCCGTTTCGGCGTTTCCTTCCTGGATATCCGCGTCCTCCCCGACTACGAACTGGTCGAATCCCTGCGCGGCCACACCCTGCGCGCCGAGTCCTACTCCGGCGACGAAGTCTTCTTCTGGATAGTCCGAGCCGCCGACGGTCTGCGCCTGTCCACCCGCTTCCCCGCCGCCTTCCCCGCCCACGACATGGACCGCTTCCTCGCCGAATTCACCCGCGCCATGCGCGAATTCGCCGAAGCGGAAGTCTCGGACGTCGCGGGCACGGCAGCTCCGGAAGGCGCGTGTGCCGTCATATCCGCCGCTGGTCCTGCCACAACGGAGCCGAAAGAGGCCGCACGCCAACTTGTTCCGGTAGCGGCGCGGGGCTGAGCCGTGACTGTGCTACTGGCCTTCGCTGGCAGCCGGGGTGATGCGCAGCCGGGGGCGCTGCTGGGCCGGGAGCTGGCCGCGCGCGGGCATCGGGTCACGGTGGCGGTCTCGCCGAATCTGGTGGAATTCGCTACCGGGTACGGCGTTTCGGCGGTCCCCTTCGGGGTCGACACCGCAGAGCTGCTGCGGGCACAGCAGCAGGACCGCCGATTCTCCAGCTGGAATCCGGTGCAGCGGATTCGCGCCCTGGTCGATCTGCAACGACGCGGATTCGCCGAGGCGGCAAGGGATCTGCGGTCCATTGCCGAGGACGCGGATGTGCTGGTCACCGGCATGGCCTGCGAGGAACTCGCCGCTGAAATCGCCACCGCCCGGGGAATTCCCTTGGCGGCCCTGCACTTCTTCCCGATCCGGGCGAATCGATCCGTGCCGGTAGTTCCCACCGCATGGGGAAATCGCCTGCCGGGCAAGGCGAATCAATTGGGTTGGCAGGCGCTCGGCAAAGCACGCGCGCTCTCGCTCACCCCCGAGGTCACCGCGCTCCGCCGGGCTATCCACGAGACCGTCCGCGTCGAATCGGCGAGCGCCGTCACCGAGTCTCCGGCCCGTATCGCGATTCAGGCGTTCGACATCGAGCTCTTTCCCGGTTTGGGTGACGAACTCGGCAGTGCGCCGGTCACCGGCTTTCCGGTCGTTCCGGGCGAGGCCGACGCCATCCCGCGCCTGCTCTCGGAGTGGCTGCGGGCAGGGGAACCGCCGGTGTACGCGGGTTTCGGGTCCATGCCGGTGGCCGATCCGCACGCGGTGGAGCAGATGGTGCGGGACGTGTGCCGAAGGCAGGGACGGCGAGTGTTGTTGACGGGCAGCATGTTCGCGCCCGAATACGGGCCGAAGGTGACGGTGCTACCGCAGGTGGATCATCGCGCGGTGCTACCGCGGTGTGCGCTGGCCATTCATCACGGCGGGGCCGGAACCACCGCGGCCGCGCTACGGGCCGGAGTCCCTTCGGTCATCTGCTCGGTCCAGGCGGATCAATCGTTCTGGGGGCGGCAGCTGGACGTACTCGGGCTCGGCGTCACGCTGCCATTCGCCCAATTGTCGGCGGATCGCCTGGAACGAGCCCTGATTCGCGCCACCGACCCGACCGTCATGCTGCGCGCGTCCGCCTACGGCACGCGCTTCCGCGACGACGGTGTCGCCCGCGCCGCCGATGTCATCGAATCCTTGTCGTCGAGCGTGTATTCCAGCTCCGCACAGGTGAATTCGGCACCCCGTTCAGTCGACTCGGCAGCGCGGCCGAGCGGCGCGGCGACCATCAGAATCGGAGGTGCTCCATGAGCACTGAACTCGCAATCGAAACACAGTCGCTGGGAAAGACTTTCGGCTCACTCACCGCGGTCGACAAGGTGGACCTACGAGTCACCGCCGGAACCGTCTTCGGCCTGCTCGGACCGAACGGCGCGGGTAAGACCACCACGGTCCGCATGCTCGCCACCCTGCTGCGCCCGGATTCCGGCTCCGCCACCGTCTTCGGCCACGATGTGGTGCGTCAGGCGACCGCCGTCCGCTCCATGATCGGGCTCACCGGCCAGTACGCCGCGGTGGACGAGAACCTCACCGCCGTGGAGAACCTGCGCCTGTTCGGCCAACTGCTCGGCCTCAATCGCCGCGCCGCCGCCCGCCGCGCCGAGGAACTCCTGGAACAATTCGAACTGACCGCCGCCGCGCGCCGCCGGGTCGGCACCTTCTCCGGTGGGATGCGCCGCCGCCTCGACCTGGCCGCAACGTTGATCACCCTGCCGCCCTTGATCTTTCTCGACGAACCCACCACCGGCCTGGACCCGCACACCCGCGAGCGCATGTGGTCGATCGTGCGGGACCTGGTGGGACGCGGCGCGACCATCCTGCTCACCACCCAGTACCTGGAGGAGGCCGACGCGCTCGCCGACCGCATTGCCGTCATCGATCACGGCACGGTGGTTGCCGAAGGCACCGCGGGCGAATTGAAGTCATCCCTCGGCGAGGAGATGCTGCGCATCGATCTCGCCGATCCGGCGCAACGGCCATTGGCGGACGCCGCGGTCGAGCGCATTGTGGGAGTGACTCCGCTGCACGGTGATACGCCCGCGACCCTCACGGTTCCGTTGCGCGACATAGACAGTGCCGCCGATGTCCTCACCGCCTGCCGCACCAGCGGAATTCGCCTGCGCGGCTTCGCCGTCGACCGCCCCGACCTCAACTCGGTCTTCCTCGCCCTCACCCGGCACTCCGCGAAAGAGAGGGCCTCCGCATGACCGTGCTGACCGATTCACCGGTAGTCGAAGCGCCACAGCCCCGTATTGCCCGCCGGCCCACCGTCACGCATATCGGACCCGGTGCGGCGCTGCGGCAGTCGTTCACCATGGCCAAGCGGGGGATGCTGACCTTCCGGCACAGTCCCCAATTGCTTTATGACGCGGTGCTGCTGCCGATCATCGGGCCGCTGCTGTTCGGCAGTGTGTTCGGTACCGCCATCGCGGGCAGCCTGCACGCCTACCTCCCGACCCTGGTGCCGGGCGTGCTGGTGCAGATCGTGCTCACCTCATCGGTGGCGACCGGAGTGCAACTGTCCGAGGACATTCGGTCGGGAGTCTTCGACCGCTTCGTCGCCATGCCGATAGCCAGGTCCGCGCCCGTC
This sequence comes from Nocardia sp. SYP-A9097, assembly GCF_009649815.1. Classification (GTDB taxonomy): domain Bacteria; phylum Actinomycetota; class Actinomycetes; order Mycobacteriales; family Mycobacteriaceae; genus Nocardia. Next base: position 134,434 of record NZ_WJIC01000014.1, on the reverse strand, counting down.
ACCGGCGCGCTGGTTTCCGGCGCGACCAGATATGTGATCGCCGCGCTCATGGTGCTGCTGGTCGGCTTCGGCATGGGCTACCGCCCCGAGCATCCCATCGGCCTGGTCCTGGGCGCACTGCTGGTGGTGCTCGCCACCACGGCCATGAGCTGGATTTTCGCCTTCATCGGCGTGACGGTGGCCCGTCCGGCCGCCGTACAGGGCATGTCCATGCTGGTGCTGACCTTCCTGAGCTTCGCCTCCAATGCCCTGGTGCCGGTGGCGGCCATGCCGACCTGGCTGCGGCACGTCTCGGACTACAACCCGGTCTCGCATCTGGTGGCCGCCGTGCGCACCCTCGCCGACGAGGGCCGCGCGGGCAGCGACCTGCTCTGGTCGGTGCTGGCCGCACTGCTGGTCGCGATCGTGTTCGCCCCCTCGACCGTTCGCACACTGCGCAATCGCTGATTCGGAGGACCCGGCATGAACCGGCTGACCGCAGATGATGATCTGTTCCTGAAACTGCACTCCCTGTACGGCAATGCCCTGGTCAATCAGCTGGCCTGGCGTTTCGACGAGCCACTGGATTCCGCTGTGCTGGAACGCTTTCACGCGCACCTGGCGCACGGCTTCCTGGCCCGGCGGGTGCACACCACCCGCGTACCGTTCGCCCGCCCGTGGTGGATGCCTGCCGCACAGTCGATTCCGCCGGCCACCCAGTCCGAGCCGGTGGCGGAAGACGGTGTGCTGGACTGGTTCTTCGACCAGAGTCGCGTCGACTTCGATCCCGCGCTCGGCCGGGTCTGGCGCCTCTCGGCCGCCCCGACCGTGACCGGTGGCATGCTGCTCTCCCTGGTCACCTCGCATGTCGGCGCGGACGGGGGAGCGGTGCTGTACGCGGTCGGCGATGCCCTGGATCGCTTGGATTCCGGTGCGCCGGTGGATATTGCCGCCAGCTCGGGTCGCCTGGTCGGCGATACTCCGCGAACCGGCTTGTATCGCAGCCACTTCGCCGACGCACTCGGCCAATTACGTTCGGCCGCATCGGGTATCCGCGCCGCCATGGCCGCCCGTGCCGTCGAGGAGCCCGCGCGCAATCCCCGCCCGGCCGAACCCGCGCTGCCGCTGCCGACGCGGCACACCGCCGCCAGCCTGGTCGTGGAAACCGGTCTGGCCGAATGGAATACGGTCGCCGCCGCCCACCGGGGCACCGCCAACGGCCTCATGGTCGGTGTGGCCGTGGGCATTCTGGGCCGCTCCGGCCGCATTGCCGACGGCTCCGAGGTCCGCGTCGACATCCCGCACTCCATGCGCGTCCCGCACGACCCGCGCGGTAATGCCACCACCGGACTCCCCATCGCCGTCCCCTACCGCGCCGGTGAACTCACCGACCTGGCGCAGGTCCGCGCCGCCGTCAAACAGGCCGCCCGCGCCTACGCCGACCCGGCCACCACCCCCGCCCTGCAACACCTGCAACCGGTCCAGATGCTGCTGCCCCGCTTCGTCCTGGACCGCTTCTCCCGCACCGCCAAAGCCCCCGAATGCCTGTGCACCAACCTCGGCGAAACCGGGCAATCGGTCGCCACCTTCGCCGGTATCCGCGCCCGATCGGTGCTCATGCGCCCCGTCGTCTGCACCAATGACACCGACCTGTTCCGCCGCGTAGAGGTCGGCCTCAACCTCTCCTGGTCGAGCGACGGCGAAACCGTCACCCTCGCGGTCACCGGCGCCGACCCCGACCGCTTCCCGACCCGCGACTCCCTGCGCGAATACGTGGCAAAGGAGTTCGCGGCCTGGGGCCTGCATCCGGTTTTCTGGACATAAACCTCTCGGCATAGATGTCTATGCACATATTATTTCCTTGACAGCTTCGGGTAGTCTCGCCACGAAGCCGCAACCACATATGTGCCTACAGACGTATATCCCTGGAGGATCTCGTGCGCACCCTCGCCACCACGACCGCTGCCCTGGCGATCCTCGGCACGGTATCCGGGCCCGGTACCGCGCTCGCCGCGCCCGCGATGCCGACTCCGCTCGACACCCTCACCGCGTGTCCGGCGCAGACCCGCGCCGATCCGCCGGTCCTGCTGATCCACGGCACCAATGCCACCGTCGAGACCAGCCTGGGCCCGGTGCGGCAGGCGCTGCTTGACGACGGTCGCTGCGTCTACGGCCTCGACTACGACTCCAGCGGTTCGGTCGCCACTTCGGTGACCTACTTCGCCGCCGCCGCGGAACGCATTGCCGCCCTCAATACGGTGGACGCCGTCGATCTGGTCGGAAAGTCGCAGGGCGCGTTGATCGCCCGCGCCGCGAGCCTGGAATTCACCGGCCGCCAGGCCAATCCGATTCGATCCGTGGTCGCGGTGAGCGGCCCGCAATACGGCGTCGATCCGGCCGGAATCCCGGTCGCGCCACTGGCCGCGCTGGTGCCGCCGGGCACCTCGGCCCTGACCGATGTGGTGGCGGGCTCCCCGTATCTCACCACGCTCAATCGCGGCCCCGTGGTCGCGCCCGGCGTGCGCTACACCATGATCGCCAGCCGTGACGATCGAATCGTGACCCCCTACACCTCGGCCTTCATCGATGCCCCCGGTGTCACCAATATCGTGCTGCAGGACGGCTGCCCGCAGGATCACGCGGGCCATCTGGCCGAATCCACCGATCCCCGAACCGTCGACCTGGTGCTGCATGCCCTCGACCCGGATCGGCACCCCACCATTCGCTGCACCCTGAACGAGGACCGGAAGTAGTTCATGCGCAAGAACATCAGCAGGCGAGCATTCACTCTGGGCGCACTGGGGGCGGGCGCGGCGTATTCGGTCGCGCGTACCGCGCCGGTGGGATCGGCCAAGCCGGACAGTATCTTTCGGCTCACCGCCGATGCCGCCACGCATACGGTGGATCGAGACTTCTTCGGAGTCAACGGCGCTCGCATCATCTCCGCTCAGAATGCCCGGCAGTGGCATGATCCCGCGTTCCGTGACGCACTGGCGGCGGCGCGGCCCGGTCTGCTGCGGGTGCAGGGCGGTACCACCTCACAGTGGATCGATTGGCGCACAGGGCTTTTCCAGGAGGGTGACGGCGGCGAGTTCGCGGCCCGCAATGACGGCCGCCCACCACTGCTGCTCTCCGACTGGGCAGAACTGGTCCGGCATACCGGCGCCACACCGGTTTTCGACCTGAACGTCGCACACTCCACGATCGACGATCAGCTGGACATGCTCCGTGAGGCGCGGCGGCTCGGCATGCCTGTGCGCTATGTGGAACTGGGTAATGAGCTGTGGATTTCCATGCGTCCCTACACTGAGCTGTACCCGACGGGCGCGGACTATGCCCGAGTCATGAACGAGTGGATCGCGGTCATCCGCCGCGAGTTCCCGCAGGCGCGCATAGGTGTGGCCGGGGTGGACGACTCGGGCATGTTCGCGCTGATGGGCGAGCGGGCGACATCCTGGAATGGATTGCTGTTCAGCACTATTCGCGACGCGGATGCGGTGACCCTGCATCCGTACTGGATTGTCGACCCGGTCGCGGCCGATATCGGCTCCACCGCCGGTGGCGGCGCGGTGGCCTGGGCGCGACTCGCGGAACATGTGCTGCCGCAGGTGCCGGCCGGGATGGAGGTCTGGTACACCGAGTACAACCAGATGGGCCGCGAGGCCGCGCCCCCACTGAGCCTGCTGCCCGCGCCGCAGCAGACCTGGGCGGTGGGATTGAGCGTCGCCGCCTTCACCCTGCGCACGCTCCAGGATCCGCGCACCGGTATGGCGGTCATGCACTGCGCGCTCAATGGTGCTCCGGCCGTCGATACCGGCGGTGGCGGCACCACCAATCAGGCACTGCACGCACTGATTTCGGATGGTTCGGGTGGTTCGGAGCTCTTCGGCCGGACCGCGCTGCACCGGGCGCTGTCGCCGATCTACGCGAGCATGGCGGATGGCACCGAGGTACGCGCGCTGCGCTTGGATGCCGCCGTGCAGACCCCGGCCGCACTCATCACTCCCGCGTATGTCGGTCCGGCGGAGCTTTTCACGGGAGTGGAACTGGCCGCCGGCGGGCGAACCACCGCGGTCCTGGTGAACGCCTCGGACCGCGCACTGCGAATCACCTTGCCGCCCAGCCTGATCGGAGCCCGCGACGCCACGGTCTACGCCGCCGCGCCGACCAGTGCGCCCGCCTTCGTTCCCGGCGATACCGTATCCGAAACGCGCACAGCGATTTCCGGCTCGATCGAGCTGCCGCCCTATTCGGAGGCCATCGTCAACGCCTGAATCACTCCGGCCGATTCTCGAAGTCGGCCAGGGTGACCTCCAGCCAGCCGATATAGCCGGCGGTGGAGGCGCGCCCCTGATCGTGCGCCGCCCGCATCACCTGCCCGGCCCATATCGGATCGATCTCGTCGATGGGTGCGAGCGCGTTCGTCAGTTCGTCCACCCGGGTCGGCGTGCGCACCTGCGCGCGCCGGAAATCGAGTTCGGTGCGCAGTACAGCGATGGCCTGTTCGCGTCCGAGCATGCCCGCGAACAGGAAGCGCAGCATGAAATCCGGATCCATCGGCCGGGGCGCGGGTTCGTACGGCGTTGCCGCCCAGGCCGTATGCGCCGCGCGACCGTCCGCGGTCAGGCGATACACCTTGGCGTCGGGTTTGCCCACCCGGGCGTCCACGTCGAATTCCACGAGTCCGCGCTCGACCAATTTGCCGAGTGTGCGATACACCTGCGGCAGCGAGACCCGGTAGCCGACGAACCGCCCTGGCCCGTCCATCCATTTGCCCAGGTCGTAGCCGGACAGCGGCCGCAGTGCCAGCATGCCGAGGATGAGGTTGTCCAGCATGACCTCAGCTTATGTGTTCGGGCAGCTATGACCGCGAGTCGAGCCGCGCACCGTGCGGCTACGCGAGTAGACGTTACCGGAGATAACAGATAATATCGGGTGAACCCGGCCGACGGAGCCCGGGCGTGAACAGACGAAGCGAGTACCTCAATGACGCGGCATGTCGACGTACTGATCATCGGCGCGGGCCTGTCCGGTATCGGCATGGCCTGCCACCTCACCAGGGAGAACACGGGTCGCAGCTACCTGATTCTCGAACGCCGTACCGCCATCGGCGGCACCTGGGACCTGTTCCGCTACCCGGGCATTCGCTCGGACTCCGATATGTACACCTTCGGCTACGGCTTCCGCCCGTGGATCGGCACCAAGGTGCTCGCCGACGGGCCGCACATCCGCCAGTATGTGGAGGACACCGCCGCCGAATACGGCGTCACCGACCGCATTCGCTTCGGCCGCAAAATGACCACCGCGAGCTGGAACAGTACGGCGGGCGTCTGGACCGTCGAGGCCCTCGACGAGGGCACCGGGCAGACCGAGACCTACACCAGCAACTTCCTGGTCGGCTGCACCGGCTACTACGACTACGACAAGGGCTACCGGCCCGAATTCCCGGGCGAGGAGAACTTCACCGGGCAGATCGTGCACCCCCAGCACTGGCCGGAGGATCTCGACTACACCGGTAAGCGCGTGGTGGTCATCGGCAGTGGTGCTACCGCAATCACGCTGATTCCGGCCATGAGCGATAAGGCCGCGCATGTCACCATGTTGCAGCGTTCGCCCACCTACATTGCCGCGCTGCCCGCCGACGATCCGGTCGCGGTCGGGCTCAAATTCGCGAAAGTGCCTGCGGCCATTGCCTATAAGGCGGGGCGGGCGCGCAATATCGCGCTGCAGCGGGCGAGTTACCAACTGTCCCGGACCAATCCGAAGCTGTCGGCCAAACTCATGCTGGCCGCGGTGCGGGCGCTGGCCGGTCCCGGTATCGATATGCGGCACTTCACCCCGTCCTACAACCCGTGGGATCAGCGACTGTGCGTGGTGCCCAATGGCGATCTGTTCAAGACGCTGCGCAGCGGAAAAGCCTCCATCGCAACCGATCACATCGAGACCTTCACCGAGCACGGCATTCGATTGCGCTCGGGTGCGGAGCTCGAGGCCGATATCGTGGTCAGCGCAACGGGTTTGACCGTGCAGATGCTGGGCGGCGCCACCCTCGAGGTGGACGGCGAGCAGCTCGCGACGCGAGATCTGGTGGCGTACAAGGGCGCTCTGCTCAGTAGCGTGCCCAACCTGATGGTCATTCTCGGCTACACCAATGCCTCGTGGACGCTCAAGGCCGATCTCGCCGCGGAGTACTTCTGCCGCCTGCTCAATCATATGAAGGCGCAGGGCTATACCGAGGTCGTCGCGGTGCCCGAGGAGGGCGATCGCTCAGAGGCTTCGCTCATGGGCGGCGCGCTCACCTCCGGCTACATCCAGCGCGGTGACAGCGTCATGCCGCGGCAGGGTACGCGCGGCCCGTGGTTGGTTGTCAACAACTACTTCCGGGATCGCACCATGCTGCGCAAGGGCGCGATCGAGGACGGCATCCTGCGCTTCCGCCGCCGGACCCGCGCGGCCGAACCGGTGGGAGCCGAAACCCGCTCCGCCTGAACGCAATCAAGGTGTCGGTCCATATGTCGACCGCCGGTCGATGGCGATGTCCCCTCCGCGCCGCCATCGACCGGCATTCGGTCAGGCTCTTGTGGTGCCGATCAACAGCGCCACCAGCACCACGCAGGTCGCGGCGGTCATGGCGGACATGGCCCGGCGGCTGATATGCCTGCTGCCGGTGCGGATATTGGTGACGATGGAGGCGCGGAAGTTCCCCGCGCTGCGCTCCCGCCCCTCGGCGAAGGCTGGGTCGCCGAGGTGTAGGTCGGTACCGAACCAGGGCAGGAAATGCAGTGTCCACTGTGCTCCCGCGTCATCGGTAATGCCCAGGCGTATGCCTGTGCGCCACCGAATAGGCGCGAGTGGTCGTGCCGCGCGCGACATGAGCCCGATGCTCGCGCCCGCGACCACATGCACCAGCAGCGCTGCCGCCGCGACCGCGCCGACCGTTTCGGCCATGATCGCCCGTGACATCGGCGGCATGCCCTCCACGAGTAGCGCGGCCGCGGCGAGCAGAAACCAGAATGATTGCAGCACCGGCATTTCCATCGGCATCGGAGCGGTGGTGACGGTGCCGATCAGGCTCGACCGGCGGTAGCCGGCGGCCGGCAGCGGCACTGCCGCGATCCGAGGCAGTGGCTGTGCGCAGTCGCGGCAGCGCTGGGCATTGCCGCGGCCGGGCCGGCCGCACCGTTGACATCGGAGTGTGGCGTCGGAATACACAGGTTCTCCTGACTGCGGAGCATGTCGCGTTGTGCCACCCGAATCGACAGGCGCACAACGACTTCCCGGAGAGTGGTGCCCAGTTCGCCGGCTCGGATGGCGGCCAGTTCCAGGGCGATTTCGCCGTCGGCGGGGGCGGGATCGCTCAGGATCTCGTCCAGCACCATGCCGCTGACGGCCTGCTCGAAGGTCAACTTCCGGTCCGGCAGCCAGCTCAATTCCCAGTCCTGTTCGGAAGTGGTTGAGCGGAGGGCGATTTCGGGTGTCACGTCGCTGGTGATCAACCACGTGGTGAATGCGAGGGCCATGGGTGCGAACACCTCCTCGGGAGCTGCAGGCAATTCCGCGGCTGAAAGTGCCTGTGCCATAAAGGATATGTGATGTCACTCATGGCAAAAAGAGAGTTCTTGTGGTGTTGAAAGCTGTATCTGATCCGAACGCGATATTAAATAAGCCCAATGTCGAGTAAGTATCCGGAATCTGCGCAGAAATATGCCGCTTCGCTTGGAACGTAGGGCGAAACGTCCTGTCCCGCAGCTTTTGTGATTACCGCGCAGGCTCGGAGTAGTCGCCAGCGAGAGCCATTTCCACGGGTGCAATCTTGCATATCGAAGACTCGCCGAACTTGCCTGGCACACATGACACATCGTGCTTACTATGGGTGCCGCATGGCACGTGGTGGCACGGCACATTGGAACTCTGATCGGAGAGGCAGCATGTCTCGCTCAGCCGCGGACGGCGAGCAGGTCGGCGAGCTGGTCCGCCGACTCCGCAAGGAACGCGATCTCACGCAATTGCAGCTGGCCGAACAGGTCGGCTGTTCGCGCAGCCTGATTCAGCAGATCGAGAACGGCACCCGGATTCCGCCGCTCGCACTGCGGGAACGGTTGAGTTCGGTACTGGGCGAACGTATGCCGGTCGTCGGCACCGAGACCGCCGCCGACCTGGTCAGCAGTGATCTGCGCATGCAGTTCAATATTCTGCTCGGCAAGGATCCCGAGGCGGTCGCGCGGGTGCTGGCCATCGCGCAGAGTCTGATCGATGTCGGCACGGCGCGCGGTGAGGTGAAACCGCTCGGCTTCATCGCCAAGCGGCAGCTAGAACGCGCGGAAGAGCTCCTGACGCAGATCCCCTCGGGTAGTGCCACGGTGTGGGAATGGAACACCATCAATGACTGGTTGACGGTGTTGCGCAAGGCCTCCCGGGCGATTTGCGCCATTCACACCGCGGACCTCGGCGCCATCGGTGGCGACCTAGGTGATGAGTACCATGTGGAGATTCTGCGGCTGGGCCGTGCCGGAGTCTCGGTGCGGCGGCTCTACGTCATCGACGATATCGACGATGTGGTGCCGTACGAGGACAAGATCTGGCAACAGGTGCGGGCCGGGGTGGAGACGGTGCTGGTGGACCGCATGCACGCCAGCAACGCGCAGAGCATGTTGATCGTCGACGAGAGTTATGTGACGACAGGCGAATACGATTACGCGCGGCGCGAACGCGTCGCTACCCGCTTCTCCGCGCTCAAACACGATGTCCAGTTCGCGCAGAGCAGGTTCGACAAACTATACGAACTCAGGAGTGCCGGAATGGCTCTCGTGGTCAACGAAATCATGGCGCAGCCGACGCTGTCGCGGTTTCCGCGACTCGGCCCGGAGGACAGCCGCGCGCTGTTCCGCGCCGCTCTCGCACAGGCCTGGGCCGAGGGCCCGGGCGCGAGTGGGGAAGGCGGGTACCGGTGACCGAACGCACGGCAGTGCTGTGCCCGGACCCGGTGCGCCTCACCAACCGCTCTGATGAGCGCAAGCAGGCCGCACGCGCCTACCTCGGCCCCGATCCCTGGTTTCCCGGGACTCGGGACCGGGCCTATCGCGGGATCATCGACGCCTACCACGGCGAGACCGGGCTGCGGATGGATGAGGGCACGGTCGCCGCTTTGAACACCGCGTGGCGCGAGGTGATGACCCGGACGCAACCCGACGAGTACCGGGATGGACGGCTGTACGACAAGAAACAGCCGCTGGTACTGCGAAAACTGGCGGCGGAGCGGCTGTTTCAGCGGCTGCACGAACCGGTGCCGGAGGTGGCCGGGGTGCTGGTCGATCCCGGCGAGGTGCTGGTCTGCCCGTACTCGAGCACCGTGCTGCTGGAGGAGGCGATTGCCACCATCGCGCGGCCGGGCGGGGTGCTGGTGTGCCCGGAGGGTTACTACAAGAGTGCCAGCGTGCATATCGCCAAGTACGGGCTGCGCATGGTCTCCAGTGCGGCGACCGCGGACCGGGAGTTCAAAATCGATCCGGCCGAGCTGGCGCGAATGCTGGAACACCCTGCCGCACAGGGGAATCTGTGCGGGGTCATGCTCACCCTGCCCGGGAATCCGGTGGTCGCGGAGTACACCGTGGCGGAGCTGACCGAGATCGGCCGGGTGCTGGTGGCGGCCGATGTGCCCGTCATCTGCGATATGTCCTTCGATCTGCTCGTCGATGATCACCTCCCGATCGCCGCGCTCACCGTTCCCACCCCGGACGGGCCGGTGCGGCTCTACGACCGCGTGCTGAGCATCACCGGAAACTCCAAGGCATACAACGCCTTCGGACCGAACAAGATCGGCGCGGCCTGCACCGGGAATACCGCTTGGCTGGAGGAGATCCGGGCGCGGCTGTGCGTGTCCTTCCAGCGGGAGACCACACACCTGGCGCGCGCGACCATCGAGCACACGTCCTCGGATCGGTTGGCGCACAATCGAAATCTGTTGCGGGAGCAGGTGGATACGGCGTGTGAGCTGCTGGCCGGGATCAATCACCGGCTCGGTGCGGAGCTGCTGCGCCCACTCGGCAGCCGGCAGGGCATGTTCCTCACCGTCGAGTTCGATACCGAACTGCTCGCCGGTGCGGGCGTGCACACCAGCCCCGAGCTGGAGGACCTGCTGCTCACCGTCGCCGGAATCGACAGTGTCGCATTGGGCCGCACCGGGTCTCACCGTCTCGGTGTGCGGCTCAATGTGGCGGCTCCACGTCACGGAGCCGGACAGGAGGACGAGGCAACCGGTCTGCTGCGCGAGCTGTTCGACCGCCTCGAATATCTGCTCGAACGATTGCGCGGCGGCATGACCTACGGGGATGCCCTGTCGGAGCGGCGGATTCCCGCCATCGCGTCATGAACACCGGTATCCGATCATGATCGTCGGGTGCCGCGCGAGACGGCCGCCCACGAGCGGCGTGTCGCACTGACACCCGCCGATGTGGCCGAATTACGTTCGCGCAATGTCGAAGTCCGCGTTCAACAGGGCGCGGGCTGGTATGCCGACTTCACCAACCGCGCCTACGCCGCCGCCGGAGCCACCCTCGTCGCACAGCGTGAACAGGTCTTCGCCGACCCCGCAGCCACCGTCGACTGCATCATCGCCAACGACCCGGAGCTGATCGTCTGCGCCGCGGGGCACCGTGGCAACCAGGCTCCGATCCTGCTGGATCAGCACGCTCTCGACGCGCTCACCGCTGGTGCGGTCATCGTCGACCCCACCGCCAAGGCAGGCGGCAATTGCATTGCCACCGTGCCGAATACAACGGTCGTGCTGCCCAATGGCATCACCATCGCACACCGCTCCAACTATCCGGCCGAACGCCCGCACGCCGCCAGCCGCGCCTACGGTGCGGCCACCACCGCCCAGATCCTGGGCCTGATCCCGCTCTCACCCGGCCGCTGACCCGAGCGGCCCGGAGAGGAAGTCGGTGATCTCGGTGATGGCGCGCTTCGCCTCCGGGATGGGCTCGATCGGATCGAGGCGTTCCAGCGCTGTCGGAGCCGGATCGCCTAACGTGGCGTCGAGGCATGGCGAGAGCGGGAGCCCGGCGGAAAACCATGCCAGTTCCGGCCTCGGTGGATCTTTCCCGGCGGGTGGCGGATGGCCAGACTGTGAAGATGACGATCGTGCCCACTCCCGCGCTACTGCCCGCTACCGTCCGGGACGCGTTCGCGCCGACGGTCACCTATCTGAATGCCGCCAGTTACGGGCTGCTGCCCAAGGCGGCGCTCGCGGCGGTCGAGGTGGCCGAACGGGGGCGGGTGAGTGGGGAGTTCGAGATACCCGATATCGATCGGACGGTGCTCGACTGCCGTGCCGCCTTCGGGCGGATCGCGGGGATGGCGGCGCATCAGGTTGCCATCGGGTCCCAGGTCTCCCCATTCGTCGGCCTGGTGGCGGAGAGTCTGCCGCCGGGTGCGCGGGTACTGCTGGCCGATCACGAATTCACTTCGGTGAGTTGGCCTTTCCTGGCCCGGAAGGACCTCGTGGTGCGGATCGTGCCGATTGCCGAACTGGCCGCATCGGTTCGCCCCGATGACGATGTGGTGGCCGTGGCGCTGGTCCAGTCCGCCGACGGTTATGTGGTGGACGCGCAGGCCGTGGTGGCCGCAGCACACGCCAATGGTGCGCGGGTGCTGCTCGATGTGAGCCAGGCGGCGGGCTGGATTCCATTGCACGACACCGGTGCCGACTGGATTGTCAGTGTCGGCTTCAAATGGTTGCTCGGCCCGAAAGGCACGGCCTTCCTCGCCGGAACCGATGCCGCGCTCGACACCCTGCGCCCGCTCGCCCCGGGCTGGTACGCCGGTGACAAGCCCTGGGAGACCGTCTATGACGCACCCGTGCGGTTGGCCGCGGATGCCCGCCGGTTCGATGTGTCGCCGGTGTGGCCCGCCTGGCTCGGTCAGCTGCCGGCGCTGGAGCTGTTGCTCTCGGTGGGTATCGAGAACATCCACCGGCACAATGTCGCGCTCGCCGACCGGCTGCGCACGGAACTCGGTCTGCCCGAAGGCAATTCGGCCATCGTCTCGCTCGAGGTCACCGCGGATACGTTGGAACGGCTACGCGCGGCGCGGGTTGTCGGGGCCGTCCGCGCGGGTCGGCTTCGACTGGGCTGCCACCTCTACAACACCGAAGCCGATATCGATCGGGCATTGAATGTGCTGACCGGACACTGATTTTCGCTGTCTCGTCAGATCGGCTGGAAGCCCGAGCCGATGCCCTCGCCGGTCAGCGCAGCCAAAGGGCGCGCTGAGCGGCGAAGGGATCGGCCTGCACCCTGGGCGATTCGGACCAGATCATGGTTTGCCGCTGCTCCAGGGTGTAGCGCGGCCAGGCGCTACCGGGATCGCCGCCGGTGATGAAGGACACCCAGGACTTGTGCATGGCATCCGCCAGCGACTGCGGCGGATTGGCACCGGCCACCGCGGTCACGCCCTGCGCCTTCAGACAATCGAACGCGAACGGCACATCCAGGCAGTGGAAGGAGCTGCCCTTGAACTTCGGAGCGTCCGAGGCCCAGGTGAATTCGTACAGCCAGGTCGGCTGATTGCGAGCGGCGCGATCCTCCGCCAGCTTGTAGGAGGGTCCGCGCAGCAGCAGATCGCTCTGCGCCTGGCCGAGCAACTGCGCGGCATTGTCGCCCGGGTACGCGGTGCGGAAGGCGTCGGCATCGGTGGGCTGCAAACCCATGGCGGCGAAGGCGGCGGGCAGGGCCGCATCGGTCACCGGCTGATCCTCTGTCATGCCATTGAATTCGTCGCGGGTGAAGCCGAGCAACAGTGGAACATTGGTCGCCCCACCGGATTTCAATAGTTCGGGGGAGGAGAGCGGAATGGTGCTGCCATCGGCAAAGGGAGCCAGGGCCAACGCGGCTCCGCTGTCCGGGCCGATCTCGCGCAACTTGTCCTCCAGATCCTGAATCTGGCTGCCGGACAGGTCATGTAGCGCGGCGGCGGTGGCCGGCAGACCGGTGCGCTTGGTGAACAACTCCGTGAGAGCCACCGCGGTAGCCCGGTCATTGGGCTGCGAGACCGCGCCCGAGGCCGAAATACCCGCGCGGAAAAGACCTTTCGCCGACGGCGCGGCCATGAGCGCCCACACCGCCCCGCCACCGGCGGACTGGCCCGCGATGGTGACCTTGTCCGGATCGCCGCCGAAGGCCGCGATATTGTCGCGCACCCAGGTGAGCGCGGCGATCCAATCCAGCACCCCGCGATTGTCCGGCGCACCCTCCAGATGCATGAAGCCCTCGATGCCGAGCCGGTAGCCGACCGAAACCACAATCACGCCATCGCGATTGAAGGCCGCGCCGTCATACCAGGGGCTGGCCGCACTGCCCGCCACGAATCCGCCGCCGTGAATCCACACCAGCACAGGCAGTTTCGCGTTCATGCCGGGGGAGGGCGTGAAGACGTTCAGATTGAGCACACCGTCGCCCGCGATGCTGGGCTCGGGAATCGCGGTCACCTCGGAGAGCGATTTCCGCTGCGCCGTGGGCCCGTACTTGGTGCAATCCAGCGTCTCGCGCCACGGGTGGGCGGCACCGGAGCCGCGAATCGCAGGTCCCCGACGGGCGGCTGGGCATAGGGGATGCCCAGATATGCGGTGCCCGTGTCCCGCCGTTCCCCTTTGATCGGCCCGTAGGTGGTGTTCACGGTCGCCGCGTCACCGGTGGTTTTGTCATCGGACTTGCTCGTCGAGCACGCCGTGCTCAACGCCAGTACGCCCGCTCCGAGCAGTAGGGTGCGGCGTCCGATATGCGGTACTGGCATCTGAAACCTCTGGTCCACGATATAAGTCAACGGTTGAAATAAATCGTTGCCAGCATAATGTCGAGCTGTGGACCAGGCACACACGGGCAGCCCCGACCCCTCGGCAGCGCAGTCCCGCCGCGAGCGGGCGGCCGCCCGCGAGGCCGGTGCGGAGCCGCGCTCCGCGGATATCGCCGGAGCGCAACCGGCGGCGATGGGTCGCACGGGTGATTCGGCCGTATCGCGCCCGGTCGGATTCCAGCCCGAACCGTCCGGTGGTTCCGCCGCACGTCCGGTCGATTCCGCCGCCGTGCGCCGTCGTAATCTCGGACTCGTACTGCGGCATATCGCCGAGCACGGGCCATGCGCGCGCACCGAGATCGCGGCGGCCACCGGGCTGGCGCACGGGTCGGTGACCGCGCTCGTCGGCGATTTGGTCGAGCGGGGGCTGGTGCGTGAGGACGACGCACTGCGCAGTGGCGGTCGCGGGCGGCCTGGTCGTCCGGTGCGGCTGGCACCGGGGCGCGCGCTGTCCATGGCCGTACAGATCACCTCCGAGCGGTTGCGCGTTGTCGTCGCCGATCTCTCGGGTGAGATCGTCTGGCGGGAATCGATCGCGCACCATGCCGCGCCCGGCAGGCCGGAAAGCATGGCGGATGCGGTCGCCGCCGCTGTCGTGCGAGCCGAAAGTAATACGGGGTCAACAACTTTCGTGGCCGCCGTGCCGGGTGTCGCGCCCGTGTCGCCAGATGCGGCAACGGTGAACGCGGGTTCGGCGGAGTCGGTGCTGGTGCGGATCGTCATCGCCATGGCCGGACCGGTGCGGGACGATGACGCGCAGACCGTGATGGCGGCCGCCGACTTCGGGTGGTTGCAGCCGGTTCGGCTGGGGGAGTTGGTGCGGGAGCGGCTGCCCGGGTTGGGGTGTCCGATCGAAGTGGTGAATGACGGGAACGCGGCGGCGCTGGCTGAGTATCACGCGCGCGGGCGGCGGGGCGGGCTGGTGCTGATCCAGGCGGGCACCGGCATCGGCGGTGGTGTGGTGCTGCACGGGCGAATTCAGATCGGGAGCCATGGAATCGCGGGTGAGCCGGGGCATATGCCGGTCGCGCTGGACGGGCCGGTGTGTCTGTGCGGTGCGCGCGGGTGCCTGGTGCTCTACGCGGGGCCGGAGGCGGTGCTCGCGGCGGCGGGGTTCGGGGAGGTGCTCGCCGAGGCGGGGCTCGAAGTCGCCTCGGGGCGGTTGATCGCGGCGCTCGCGGCGGGCGATGCGCGGGCACTGGCCGCGATCGAGACGGCGGCGCAGGCGCTCGGTGCGGTGATCACCGCCATTACCGCACTGCTGGATGTGGACGAGATCGTGCTGGGTGGGCTGCTCGCGCAATGGTTTCCCTGGTTGTCGCCGACCATCGAGGCGCGGGTGGCAGGGCGGCGGGCGCTGGCGCGGGGGCTCGATATCGGGATCGAGCCGGGGCTGCTGGGAGCGGATGCCATGCTGCTGGGTGCGATCGAATTCGCCAGGCGCACAGTGCTTTCCGATCCGGCCACGGTACCGCCACTGTCGGCCGTTTCGGAGGTCTGAAACACGCCCGAAGTGCCATGGCATCGCGGTTCAGTAAAGATCGCCAGAGATTCGCTGATCCTGCAATCGGGGATGGTTCTATAGCGCAATGGATCTGCGCCAGGACCTGCGTGGCACTGTCGGCGGCCTCATGCCTGAGCTGAAAGAACTGCTCGAAAGGCTGGTTGCCATCCCCTCCATCGCCTTTCGGGACTATCCGAAAGAGAATGTGCAGCGCGCGCACGATCTCGTAGCGGAGGAGTTGCGGAAATCCGGGGTCATAGCTCTGGTTCGCTCTACGGTGCGGCCGCGGTCTTCCTGTTCGTGCTCGCGGTCGGCGCGTTCATTACCGTCGCCTTCGCCACCGGAGCGCTGGACAGCGGTATCGGGCGGCTGGCGTACAAGCTGCGCAGCCGGTCGTTTCTGCTGATCATCGGCATTATGGTGGTCTTCGCCATCGCGGGCACGGTGGAGGGTTTCGCGGAGGAGACCCTGGGTTTCTACGCGCTGCTGGTGCCTTTGACGCTCGCGCTCGGCTACGACCGCATGACCGCCGTCGGCGCGATCATTGCCGGTGCGGGCATCGGCGTGCTGTGCTCCACGGTCAACCCGTTCGCCACCGGCACCGCCTCCTCGGCCGCGGATGTGCCGATCGGTGACGGCATTGTGCTGCGCCTGGCCATGCTGGTGGTGCTCACCATCGTCACCGTCGCGTATATGCTCTGGTACGCGCGCCGGGTCAAGAACGATCCCGAAAAGTCCTGGTCCGGTTGGCAACCCGGTGATCGGGATGTGAAAGCCGATGACCACGAACCGGATTCGCTCACCAAGCGGCAGATATTGGTGCGGTGGCTGGTCGGTCTCACTTTCGCGTTCATGATCTTCGCGATCATTCCGTGGGCGACGGTCATCAAGGGTCCGGACGCGAAATCTTTCGGCTGGGAACTGGATTGGTACTTCCCGGAGCTGACCGCCCTCTTCCTGCTGGCCAGGGTGCGCTACGACCGCTACGTCAAGTTCATTGCGCCGCTCATGGGCATTCTGTTCGTACTGATCTGCGTATTCCTCGCGGTCGCCGCGTGGCTCGGCTAATCGCCCGGCGTCAGCGCAGGGCGGGGATCACCTCGCGCTCGAAGAGTTCGAGACCGGAAGTGTCGTAGGCGATCTCCGGGAAGTAGTGGATGCTGTAGGCCAGGCCGAGATCCTTGGTGTGGGTGAGGTTTTCGATGACCTGCTCGGGGGTGCCGACGGCGGGGCTGTTGCGGAAGAGACTGTCGACATGTCCCTTGGCCTGATCCGCGCCGATAACCTTGGTCAGGCGGGTCTCGAGCTCGTCCAGTCGCTCCTGCACCTCGGTCTCGGTCTCACCGACCAGGGTATTGAAATTGGCGCTGCGGGTGATGGATTCGAAGTCGGTGCCCACCGTCGCGCAGTGTTCGCGCAGCAGGTCGGACTTGTGTGCGAACTCCACCGGGTCACCGGAGAAATTGGTGTATTGGGCGTACTTGGCCGCGATACGCAGCGTCACCTTCTCGCCGCCACCCGCGATCCAGATCGGAATTCCGCCCTCCTGCAAGGGAAGTGGGCGCACGATCGCACCGTCGACCTGATAGTGCTTACCGTTCAGAGTGGCCGAACCGGTGCTCCACGCCTGCTTGAATATCTGCACGCCCTCATCGAGACGACCCAGACGCTCACCGGCGGAAGGGAATCCGTAGCCGTAGGCGCGCCATTCGTGTTCGTACCAGCCGCCGCCGATACCCATTTCGACCCGGCCGCCGGAGATGAGGTCCACCGTCGCGGCGACCTTGGCCAGATAGGCCGGATTGCGGTAGCTGACGGCGGTACACATCTGGCCCAGCCGAATTCGCGAGGTGGTGGCGGCCAAGGCGGACATCAGCGTCCACGCCTCATGGGTGGCCTCTTCGGTGGGCAGCGGCACCGTGTGGAAGTGGTCGTACACCCAGACCGATTCCCAGTCCGTGTTCGCATCCGCCCGCTGGGCCAGATCGCGCATTACGCCCCACTGCGCGGCGGGATCGATGCCGACCAGATCGAGCCGCCAGCCCTGCGGAATGAACATGCCGAAACGCACGAGTCGTCTCCTCCGTCTGAATGGATGGGTCCGGCGACCACCCTTCCCGCTCGCGGGCGCGCGGGCAACCATTCGACGCTGTGCGCGCCGAATTATGCGAGCTGTTCGATCAGCGCGTCGGGGTCTGCCCTGGTTCGGGCAGCGCCGCGGGCGTGAGCACCTTGCGCAATGCCGCGGCGACAGTCTCCAATTCGGCGTCGTCCAGCCGCTCGCCGAAGCGGCGTTCGATGCCCGCGAGATAGTGTGGGGCGGCCTCGTGGAACCGCTCCCGGCCGCGGTCGGTAATGCTCACGAAGGCCGAACGCCCGTCATCGGGATTGGATTCGCGCCGTACCAGGCCGTGTGACTCCAGTTCGGTGACCAGGCGGCTCACCCGAGTCCTGCTGAGCACCACGCGTTCGCCGAGGTCGCTCATTCGCAATTGTTGTGGCGCGTCCAGCTCCAGTAGGACGTCGTACCAGCTCAGCGGTAGTCCGGTGGCGCGCCGCAGTTCGGCGTCGAGTTCGGGAACCAGTTTGGCGTGTACCTGGAGCAGGGCGGCCCAGGCGGACACTGCGGGGCGGGATTTCGGTGGCACCGGTTCAGCATAACCGGTTGCGTGCGCGCGCACGTAAGTAGTAGCGTGCACACGCACATACTCTTGTGCTCGGGAAAGGAAAACCCATGACCACGTTGATCACTCGCGACGAACTGGCCGAGGAGATCGAGGCCGGAACCGTGACGGTCCTGGATACGCTCGGCGGCGAGTACTACGCCAAGGCGCATCTACCGAGGGCCATCGCGCTGGTCGAGGCCGAGGTGGAGGATCTCGCACCGCGCCTGCTGCCGGATCTGAATGCCGCCATCGTCACCTACTGCTCGAACGCGGCCTGCCCCAACAGTCAGAATGTCGCGGGCAAACTCGAGCGGCTCGGCTACACCAATGTCCGCAAATACCGTGACGGCATTCAGGATTGGACCGAAGCGGGGTTGCCGATCGAGAGCTAACCCGGGAGAAATCATCCCGGACTCGTTAGGATCTGCGGCAGTCGTCATTCGTGTTCGCTGACCGCGGAGGGGGCTCGACGTTGAGCTCAATGCAATTGGACGCGCCCGACGGGCCCATCGGGGCCTATCTCGCTACACCGGATGGGGATGGGCCGTGGCCGGGAGTGGTGGTGCTACACGACATGCTCGGTCTCGGCACCGCCATGCGGGAAAACTCCCGCATGCTCGCGGACCACGGCTATCTCGCCATCGCACCGGACCTGTTCGCGCGCGGCAAGCTTCGGTGCGTGCCGGGCATGATCCGCGATCTCCTGGCCAATAAACGCGACGCCGTCGCGGTACGCGATATTCTCGCCGCCCGCGCACTGTTGACGAATGATCCGCGCTGCACCGGCAAGGTCGCGGTGGTGGGCTTCTGCCTGGGCGGTGCCTTCGCGCTGCTCGTCGCCACCGAGGGCTTCGATGCGGCCGCGCCGTTCTACCCCGCGGGCCGCGGCAATTATGACGAGATACTGCACGGGTCATGCCCGATCGTGGCCAGTTACGGTCGGCGCGATCCGCAGAACATCGGACGCGGGGCGAAACTCGAGCGCATCCTGACCGAGGCCGGCGTGCCACACGATGTGAAAACCTATCCGGGAGCGGGGCATTCGTTCGCCGATGAACATCCGAAACAGGCGCTACTGAAGGTGCTGGGCCTGGACTACCACGCGGACGCCGCATCCGATGCCTGGCGCCGCATCTTCGCCTTCTTCGACACCCATCTGTCGCCGGGCGACCAGCCGGGCGGGCCGAAGGAGTAGCCGAGCCAATCCCGAATTCGCCTGCTGGAGCGCAGATCCCGCCACAGCGCGCCGAATTCGTAATACTGCAGCGTCAGTACATTGGCGCTGTCGATATTCTTCGTCAAACCGTAAGTGGGACGGAAGGTTTCGGCCCGGAAGGTACCGAACATCCGGTCCCACAGGATGAATATGCCGCCGTAGTTCCGATCCAGATACTCCGGATCGCTGGCATGGTGCACGCGATGATGCGAGGGCGTATTGAACACGAACTCGAACCAGCGCGGCAGCTTGCCGATGGTCTCGGTGTGCACCCAGAACTGGTAGATCAGATTGAACGACCACGCCGTGAACACCATCCACGGCGGAACCCCCAACAGCGGCAGCGGAATCCACGCCAATAACTCGAACCACGGATTCCACTTCTGCCGCAATGCCGTCGCATAGTTGAAATACCTGCTGTTGTGATGCACCTGATGCGCCGCCCACACCACCCGAACCCGATGCGACGTGCGGTGATACACGTACCAGAGCACATCCACCGCCACTATGACCGCGACCCAGCTGAGCGGATTGCGCGGATCCACCTGCCACGGCGCATGTACATAAAGCACCGCGTACCCGAGCAACGCCACGAATTTGGCGGCGCCGCTGACGAAGATCGACACCACGCCCATGATCAAACTGTTGCGGGCATCGGCCTTCTCGTATCCCGCCCGGTCATCCCCATGCGCCCGCAGCGACAGCACCTCCACGACCAGCGCGAGCACAAAGAATGGAATCGCATAGGTCACGGGCTGATTGATCTGGTCCCACAGGTTCACGGCTACTCCACTTTCGCGCTGATGTGCGCGCGGTCACAACATCTCTCCCGAGAGTAGGGCTCGCTGTCGGAGTTGCCTAGCGACCGGCAGGGTGCTTGGCGAGTGTGCAGGTATGGCGGGCGAGTGTGCAGCTGTGGCGGGGAAAAAGACGAAACACCGCCGTGGGTGCACACTCGGCATATCGGTTGGGGCATCACGGGTATGCCCTGGGATCGGATCGCGGACTGGGGCCGCCCAATGTGGCGACGGTTGCATTTTGTGCCTGCGATTTCCGTGGCAAAGCAGGCATCGCTGGGCACGTCGCCTGCCGTACCCGACTCGAGCTACCGGACTACGCCCGGATCGTCCCGTTCTCGACGGGAAGATTGGCCGTGGTTACTTTCTCGAGCCAAAAGACCAAAGACTAAAGACGCCAAAACAGACCCTCGCGGGGTTGGACGATTGATCACCGGGAACTGACCGGGGCGACACGCCGTGGGTGGCCACGGTGGGTTCCCGGTGAGCGCACGTCCAGGTCGTGGTGGGGTTTTTGTCCTGTTTTTTTCTCGTCTTGTTTCTTTTGGTCTTGTTCTTCGCTCTTCTTGTCCTGGCGTCTTTTGTCTTTTGAGTCTTTTTTCTTTATGGCTCTTGATCTTTCGGGGCTTCAGCCCCTCCGGCAGTGGGCGACCAGGACCAGCGATCCTGCGGCGGCCACGGCCAAAACGGTGAACATTGCGGGGTAGCCGATGCCCGTGCCGTCATGGAGTGTTGCCATCACTGCCGGGACGCCGAAGCCCAGATAGCTGACCGCGTAGAAGACGGCGGTCAATCCCGCTAAATCGTCGGGGCGGGCCATGCGTTCGATTTCCAGAAGTCCGGCTACCAGGCCGATGCCGAAGCCCATGCCGAGGATGACTGCGGTGGCGACTGCCAGCCAGAGGGTTAATACTCCGGAAGTGATTGCGGCTAGCGCCATTCCGGTGATCACCAAGGTCAGGGCCAGGGCGGGGAGGCGGATGGTGCCGGGGCGGTCCAGGCGGCGGGCTACCGATTGGATGGCGAAGCCGCAGCCGAGGGTGATTACGGTGATCAGGGCGGAGAAAGCTATGGGGGCGCCGTGGACTTTGGGCATCATCAGGGTGGGCATGATGGCGTAGGCCGTTGCGGAGCAGGTGAACAGCCAGATGGCTACCGGTAGTGCTACCAGGCGGAAGCGGCGGTGGGCGGTGGCTGGGACTTTCAGGTCGTCTATGAGGCGCTTTGTACTTGGTTCTGGGGCAAGGGTTTCCGGCACTCGGGACAGGGCGACGGCCACTGCGAGGCAGAGGGTCACGTTGATCAGGTAGGGGAGGGTGTTGGGGAGTGGACCCCACTGGGCAAGGACGCCTGCTATGCCCGCGCCTACTCCGAATCCGCCGGTGAGGCTCATGGCGGAGCGGCGTGCGCCGGTGCCGGAGGCGGTTTCGGCGGCGAAGGGGGGCTGTGACAGCTCCTTGAGCCAGCTGCTGCCGACTGCCATGGCGAGGCCGAGTGCGATGCCGCAGAGCACGCGGCCTGCGGAAAGCATTGGGACGGAGTCGGATCCGAATGCCAGTAGTAGTGAGCCCGTCGCCGCTATCAGTGGTGCGGGGCGCATGAGGGGGCGGCGGCCGTACCGGTCCGAGAGTGGTCCGCCGATGAGCAGGGCGGGGATGATGCCCAGGACGTACTCGAACAGCAGTAGGTCAACCGTGGTGACCGGCAGGCCGTCTCGCTTGTACATGACCAGTAGTGGCGTGAATTCGTTCCCGCCCCAGGCGATTGCGAAGATCGCCGCGGAGACGCTCAGCCACGCGCGTGAGTTGATCGCCTTGGCCTGGGTGGGCCGGGCGAGGACGGCCGTAGCGGTGCCGCCTGCGGATTCCGCGAGGCCAATGCCCATGGGCGTGGTGCCGTCGGCCGAATTCGGTGTGGTGCCACTCGAATTCTCGGTGTCGGCGCCTCGGTCGTCGGGTGTGGGTAGTGCCATCACAGCCCTCTCAAAGTCACGCCGTGGACGTCCATCAGGTGTTCGGCCAGGGCGGTGGCGAAGGCGGTGGGGTCGCCGGATTCGATGAGGTCGGCCAGGCGGGCGTGTTGGGCGATGATGCGGTCGGTTTCGATTTCGCCGTGGCGCAGGGCGACGCTGTTCATACGGCGCTGGCGTTCGCGGAGGGAGTCGTAGAAGCCGGCCAGGAGTGGGTTGCCGGCGGCGACTACGTATTCGCGGTGGAAGTCGGCGTCGGCTACGGCGAATTCGTCGAGGTCGCCGGTGGCGGCGAGGGCGCGTTGGCGTTCGAGGGAGGCGCGGAGTCTGGTCATGAGTGTCGACCGGTCGGTCTCGGCCAGGGCTCGGACGGCTCCGGTCTCGACCACATAGCGCGCCTGTGTCACGTGCTCGGCCTCATGCGAGGGCACCGGTACCACCAGTGCGCCCCGTTTGGGGTACAGCTTCATCCACCCTTCGGTCTCCAGTCGCAGGAAGGCTTCCCGGACCGGAGTGCGTGAGGTGCCGAGTGCGGTGGCGATCTCGCCCTCGCTGATCAGCTCGCCCCCGGGGAGTTCCCCGTTCAGGATGCGTTCCTTGACCTCGCGATAGGCGCGCTCGGCGGATGAATACGTCATAGACACAAGTCGCATCTTAGGTATTCGGCCGGTCGGATTTGCTGGGATGTGGCCGGTCTCACCGGTGTGCTCACCCGGGGACTTGCGCGCGTCGAACCTTTACCACGATGATTTGTCCTGTTGGCATGCTGCCAGTAAGTGAGACAGGGAGGTCCCGCATGGCGAATGACGCCACCCCGCCGCTGAACGAAATCGTGAACAGCGCGCTCGAATTCACGATCCCGATCGCGCACAAGATGGGTATCCAGGCCACCGAGGTCCGCCCGGGTTACGCCGCCACCAAGGTTCCGGTCGAGGGCAATGGCAACCACTTCGGTGTCATGTACGCCGGTGTCCTGTTCACCGTCGCGGAGATTCTGGGCGGCGCGCTGGCCGTGGCGAGCTTCGACAGCGCGCTGTACTACCCGCTGGTCAAGGACCTGCACATCTACTTCCGCAAGCCCGCCGCCACCGATGTCACCGCGGTCGCCGAGCTGTCGGAGGCCGAAATCGCCCGCATCGCAGAGGAAGCCGAGCTGAAGGGCAAGTCCGACTTCACGCTGAAGGCGACCGTGACCGATGCCAATGGTGTGGTTGTCGCCGAGACCGAGGGGCTGTATCAGCTTCGCGCGCACCGGAAGTAGTCGAGTGGCCCGGCATCGGAGCACGATGCCGGGCCGACTGGAAATCGCTTATCCGTTGTGCGGCAACCGAACCAGCATCTTGCCGGTGTTGGCGCCGTTCATCATGGCGGTGAACGCCGCCAGCGTCTGATCGATACCGTCCACCACGGTCTCCTCCGCGCGCAGTGAACCCTCTGCGATCCAGCCCGCCGCCTTGCCGATCCACTCCGGAGCCAGGTGCAGGTGATCGGTGACATTCATGCCGCGCAGGTTGATTCGCTTGCCGATTGCCAGCGGCAGGGAACGCGGACCGGCGGGGAGTTCGGTGTCGTTGTACACCGAGATGGCCCCGCAGAGCGCGATACGCCCGCGCAGGTTCATGCTGATCAGGGCCGCCTCGAGGTGATCACCGCCGACATTGTCGAAGTACACGTCGATACCCTCGGGTGCGGCGGCGGCCAGCTGCCCCACCAGATCGCCCTCGCGATAGTCGATGGCGTGATCGAAGCCGAATTCGTTCAACAGCCGCGCGGTCTTGGCGGGGCCACCCGCTGAGCCGATCACCTTGGCGGCGCCGAGCCGCTTGGCGACCTGTCCCGCGATCGAACCCACGGCTCCGGCCGCACCGGAGATGAAGACGACATCGCCCTCCTTGACCGGGGCGACCTCGGTGAGACCCGCGTACGCGGTGATGCCGGTGGTGCCGAGCACACCCAAATAGGCTTGGGCGGGTGCGATTTCGGTATTCACCACGGTCACACCGGCGGCGTCGAGGACGGCGTATTCACGCCAGCTGTAGAAGTGCAGCACAACCGAGCCGACCGGCACATTGTCTGCGGCGGAGGCGATTACGGTGCCGACCGCACCGCCGGTCATGGCCTCACCGAGATCGAAAGGGGGAATATAGGATTCGCCATCGTTCATGCGCCCGCGCATGTACGGATCCACCGACAGCCAGTCATTGCGCACCAGCACCTGCCCCGGTGCGGGATCGGGCAGCGTCACGGTGGTGAGTTCGAAATCCGAGGGCTTGGGCTCGCCGATGGGGCGGGCGATCAGACGCCATTCACGACTCTCGACGGTCATTGCTGTTCTCCTTCAAGTGTTTTCACAGTTGTGCCGAAGCCGTCCAGCAGGGCGTCGGTCGCGGTGCGCAGTAGATCGGTGCGGCCCGCCGAGAGCAGGCCGATGGTGGTGGCCAGGACGATGCGGGCGGTATCGGCGGGTCGGTCCAGTCCCGCCTCGTCGAGCACGCCGGTGAGCAGGCCGTGCAGGTCGTCGGTGAAGCCGCGGCAGATATCGCCGCAGAGCCGGGCCTGTTCGTCGATGAGTTCCGCGGCGTGCGGTGATTCGGCGAAAGGTCCAGCCGCCAGTTGGACTTTCGCGGAGGCGATGCCGAATACCTTGTCCGCCACCGGGATAGGCTCGGCGGCCGCCTCGCGGGCGGCGGTCATCGCCGTCACATGCAGGCCTTCGGCGAGCCGCCGCACGGCATCGTCCTTATTGCGTACGTATTGATAGACCGCCGACCTGGAAACGCCTGTCTCCGAGGCGATATCGTCCATGGTCGTACGCCGCGCCCCGTACCGCAGCAGGCAGCGCAGGGTGGCGTCGAGTACGTCGGCGGTCCGGTCGCCCATCGGGACTCAGAGCGCCCGCAACAGCTCCGCCGCCAGCGGGGCGGAGGAGGCCGGGTTCTGCCCGGTGTAGAGATTGCGGTCGACCTCGATATGCGGGGCCCACGGAGCGCCCACCTGGAAGTCCAGGCCCAGTTCGATCAGTCGATCCTGCAGCAGCCACACGGCCTTGTCCGCGAAACCCGCCTGGGTCTCCTCGGCATTGGTGAAGCCGGTGACGCGGTACCCAGCGAACGGCGATTTGCCGTCGGCATCGGCGGTGGCCAGCAGCGCGGCGGGCGCATGGCACACCACGCCGAGTGGTTTGCCCGAAGCCAGTGCGGCATTGAGCAATTCGCCGGAAGCGGCATTCACGGCCAGATCCTCCATGGGGCCGTGCCCGCCCGGGTAGTAGACCGCGTCGTAATCGGTGATATCGACCCCGGCCAACTCGATGGGATGGCTCAATTCGGTTGCCTTGCGCAGGGTTTCGGTGATCTTCTCCGCACCCTCGGGGCCGCCGTTGGCCTCGGGGGCCAGGCTCCCACGATCGATCGGCGGCACCACCGCACCCGGGGTGGCGACCACGATCTCGTGTCCGGCCGCCTTGAACGCCTCGTACGGTGCCGCGAACTCCTCTGCCCAGTATCCGGTGGGATGCCGGGTGCCGTCGGCCAGCGTCCAGTGGTCGACGCCGGTCATGACGAACAAGACCTTGGCCATGATGCTCCTCGCTCAGAACGATCTCTTGCCGATGAACTGACACTCCGTATGCGGAGTGTCAGGTTGTCGGGTTTCACCGTATGCACCTGAACATAGATCGACCAATAGACTCGCCTATATGAGACATAGGCAGACCGATGGCTCCGTGGATTTGGCGCAGCTCCGCACGTTTCTGGCCGTCTACCGAGCCGGATCGCTCACCGCGGGCGCGAGCCAGGTCGGCCTGTCCCAGCCTACAGTGACGACGCAGCTACAAGCCCTGGAACGCCGGCTCGGCGGACCGCTCTTCGAACGCCTGCCGCGCGGGGTGAGCCCGACCGCCGCCGCGCACGATCTCGCCGCCCGGGTGGCCGATCCCTTGGATGCGCTCGAGATCGTCGTCGGTGACGCACCGCGGGACGACACCCCCGAACCTCCGGTACTGCTGGGCGGTCCGGCGGAAATGCTCGCCGCGCTGACCCTGCCCGCGCTCGCGCCGCTCATCAATCGCGGTATCCGGTTCACGATCACCACCGGACTGGCCGATGACCTGCTCACGGATCTGCGCCTGGGCAAGCTCGATCTGGTGCTCTCCACCATTCGCCCGCGCGGGCGGACGGTGCTGGCCGAACCGCTCGCCGATGAGGAGTTCGTGCTGGTGGCGGCACCGGAGGTGGCGTCGGGGGTCGATCTCGACCGGCTTCGGGTCAATGATCTCGCGGGTGTTCGGCTGATCAGTTACGCCGCGGATCTACCCATCCTGCGCCGCTATTGGCGGCACGTTTTCGATACCCGACTGGAAGCCGAACCGGCCCTTGTTATTTCGGATCTGCGGGCGGTACTGGCCGCGGTGGCCGCCGGGGCCGGTATATCGGTGCTGCCCCGGTACCTATGCGCGCGCGAACTCGACGCGGGAACCATTGTGACACTGTTGAATCCGGAGGATTCGCCAATCAATACCGTCTATCTGGCCCGCCGAGTCGGTGGGGCCGCTCGCCCGCATGTCGATCTGGTCCGTACCCATCTGGTCGAGGCGGCCGAGATCTGGCGGAACTGCGTGCACTGATCCGGAATGCTCAATTGCCTTTTCGCTGTTCGGAATTGGCGGCCGCGTACAGTGCGGCGAAGAATCCGGCCACGATCTGTGCGATTTGGGCGCGCAGGTCGGTGAGTGAGTCGTAGCCGGGGTGCGCACCGGTCGCGGGACGGGCGAGGGTGAGGTGCAGGACCGCGAAGACGCTGCGCCCCGCCGAGCGTGAAAACTCTTCCAGCCGAGGCGAATCCAGGCCGCGGGCACGGGCATCGACGGCTAGTCGGTCGGCGATCATGGACTCCAGCCGGGCCACCAGGGACAGGCCCTCGGCGCGGTACTTCTCGCTCGCCGAACCGAAGAGCAGTTCGCGTTGATAGGCCACGGTGTTGTCGGCGCTGCGCGAAGCGGACCGCACCATCGGCCGGATGATCTCCAGTACGGTCTCCACCGGATCGTCATGGGCGTGGGCGCGATGCTCGGCGAAGTCCAGTGCGGCACGGAAGTCCGCGTTGTAGACCATGAGCAGCAGTTCGCCCTTGGAGGAGGCGTATCGGAACAGGGTGCCCGCCGCGATATCCGCACGATCGGAGATCTGCTGGGTGGTGACCCGTGCGAAACCGTGTTCAGCAAACAATGTGGCTGCGGCGTCGAAAATGCGTCCCTGCTTATCTCGCATACCGCGTGCACGTCGTCCCACCTGGGTCGATTGCTGCGGCACGGTCATGCGGAACCTCCGGATAGCCTCGAAAGAATGAGCAGACTCATTTGCGAGCGTACCGATGGCTACCGAAACTGCAACCCTTCACTCCAAAACTGAGACCGCACAGTATGTTGTGAGAGTGCGTCGTCTGCGCAACCTCTTGGAAGTGGTGACCGCGTTCCTGGCAGCGGCGGTCGCCTGCCTGTCGGTAATGATGCCCGTGGACTTCGCCCGGGTGTCCGGCAGCTCGGCGCTGCACCAATACCTGATGGTGGTGAATGTGCCGCGGGCCGATACCGCCGGTGCGGTCTCGGCGGTGGTGGCCGTGGTTATGGCGGTCTCGTTCGGCGATACCCGGCTCACCTGGATCGCCGCCAGTGTCACCGGTGTGGCGCTACTGGCCAATTTCCTGCTGAGCCGAGCGTTCGATACCGACGTCTCGCTGGCCACGGCGAACTACATCGACTCCATTTTCGGCGGTGTCTTGCTCGGGCTCGTCGGCGCGGCGGTACTTCGCCGCTGGGTGCCGGGAGCGGCGTTCATGCTGGGCGCGATCGCCAGCGTCGTCTTCGGCGACCTGACCGAATTACCCAGTACGGACAGCACTTACACGGGTCTCGGCAGCGACTCCCCGCCGCTGTGGTCGATTGTCGCGGTGGTCGTGCTGATCCTGGTCTCGACCCGCTGGCACCGTCGGCGGCGGGTGGAGGTGGTGCTGGATCGGGACGCGCCCTTCGGATCGGTGGTCGCGGCGGCCATTATCTCGGGCTCGACATTGCTGGCCGCGGAATGGTTCGCCGGACATAAGGTCGGTGTTTTCCCGGCCACGCTGGCGGTATTGGCGACCGTGCTGATCGCCGTGCTGTCGGCGTTCATTCTCACCGGCCGCGACGGCAGCATTGTGCTGATCGGGGTCGCCTTCGCGGCGGCGAGCAGCGCCATTGTGGCTGTGCCGCTGCCGAATTGGGTGCTGCCGATTCTATTCCTGGCGGTGGCGGCGGGGCTGTGGACGGGCGACCGGTGGCGGTATCCGCTGGCCGCCATCGGATTGGTCGGGGCGCTGGCGATTTTCGCCGCGCTGGCTCCGGATTCCGATGGCAGGCAGTGGGTTCCGGTGATCGGGGCGCTGGCGTTGGCCGCCATCGCGGGCTTCGGCTTCGGAGCGGCCCCACCGCGGCTGATTCAGAATCGGGTGGTCGGTATCGCGGTGTTGTTCGTGCCGTCCGTGGTGCTGGCGATTCGCGGTGCGAATGACAGCCTGGTCGGGTATTCACGCCTGTGGTACCGATCTCCGGGCGCCGAGCATGAGCCGTTCGCCGGGTGGACGGCACTGGCCATTACCCTCGGCTGCGCGCTGGGCTTGCTCTGGCTGCGTGCGGTGCGGCCCGCCGTCCCGGGCCGAATGGATTCGGCACGGGCGCAGCGGGATTCGCGCGAAGAGGATCAGTAACGCAGTACCGCGACGGAGGCCGGGGCGATCTCGCTCTTGAACAATCCGGCGAGGGTCTCGGGCGGCAGCATGTACACCGCGCCCTTGTTCTCCAGGGTCTTCACCGTGGCGTACTCGGTCAGATCGATCACCGAAGTGCCCGGCTCGGAATGGGTTTCGACGGCATCGGTCATTTCGTCGAAGCGACCCAATTCGGCCGCGCCATCGGTGAGCAGCAGGGTCTCCACCCGGCCCTGGAACGCCGCCCGCACCACCTCGCCGATGGTGACGGCCACCTTGGTGGGGCCGTCGGCCAGCAGCAGTGCGGCGCGCTCCAGGGCGGCGCGCTCATCGGCCTCGAAATGCGGGCGCACCACCTGGTACGCGGTGTCGTGCAGCTTGCCGTTGGCGAGCGCGGCTGGATTCTTCTCGACCGTGCCGACCAGCAGCGGACCCAGCGTGCTGCGTTTCTTGAACTGGCCGGAGAGCTCCGGGTCGGCGATCAATACCAGCGGAATGGCCTGATCGGCCAGGCGTCGCTCCACCGAGGAGGCGACCTTGCCGACCCACTCGTCCAAGACGGATTTGCGCCAGTCGGTGGAGGTTTCGCCGTACGCCTGCGTAGAGGTGGTGGCCTTGCCGCCGGTGTGCGGGCGGGCGGCCGGACTGGCCAGCACGCGGCTCTGCTTATCGTCGTCGAGGTTTTCGGTGGGGCCGCCGGGCAGCTCGGCGGCGTGATCCAGGGTGAGCGCGAATTTGGAGCCGTCGTACAGGGCCGCGCCGTCCGCGGTCAGGGTGAGCACCGCGAATTTGCCATCGGCCGACAGCAGCGGCAGCAGCGGCTTCACATAGAAGCCGGGCTCGATATGCACCTGTTCGGTAAAGGTGAGCGGCACGGTGAACCGGTACTGCGAGCCGTCCTCACCCAGGAACAGTGCCAGCCCCTCATCCTGGTACTGCCAGAACGGATAGTCGTCCAGCAGGCGCACACCGGGGGCGAGCATGGCATCGGCCTCGCGTTTGCCGACCCCGTCGGCAACGAGTTTCGCGTGCGCCTCGGTGAGCAGATTCCGCAGCCGAATCGGGTCCTGACGTTTGTCCGGACCACTGTTGTGCGTGGGCAGATAAATGGAGATACCGCGCCCCGGCGCGGCGGAAATAAGCGTCGACAGGTCGGACTGATTGAACATCGGCCGTCCTTCGGTTGAGGTTGGTAGGTCGATCCTCATGCAGGTTTTGCCAGCCTACGCCCCGTCCAGTTCGGGTGACGATACCCGCGGCCGAACCTGTGACCAGGGTGCGACACTTTCGAAGGCGGCGGCCAGGCGTAGCACGGTGGCATCGTCGAGATGGCGGCCGATGATCTGCAGACCCACCGGGAGGCCGTCTGCGGTACGGCCCGCGGGGATGCTGATGGCGGGCTGGCCGGTGAGGTTGGCGGGGTAGTTGAAACCGATCCAGGTCGAGTTGGTGACCGAGCGTCCGTCGATCTCGGTGGGGCCGAGCCGGTCGACGGGAAAAGCGGGAACGGCCGAGGTGGGTGTGATCAGGACATCGAAACGAGTCATGAGGCGGGCCATGGCATTCACCACGGTTTTGCGCATGATGTTCGCATCGGTGAAGTCCTGGGCGGTCCAGTCGGCGCCCATCCAGCCCACCAGGTAGGGGGACAGGTGTTTGCCGTGTTCGGCGATGAGGCGGCGCATTCCGGTCAGGTCGGTCTCGGCGACAATGAGCGCCGCGTAGGCCGCGCCGGGATCGGGCCAGCCGGGGTCGACTTGCTCTATGTGACAACCCAATTGGTTGCCGAGTACGTTCGTGACGGCCCGGTCCACCACCCGGCGTACCGCCGGATCCACCGGTAGATAACCGAAGTCGGGGCTGTAGCCGATGCGTAATCCGGTGACTGCCTCCTGCCGGCCCCGGTGTGCGGCGGCGATCCAGTCGATGTCCTGGCACGGAATCGAGTGCCGGTCACGCTGATCGGGTCCGGCCAGCACCGACAGCATCAGCGCCGCATCGGCGACGGTCCGGGAGATCGGACCGATGTGTTCGATACTCTCCCAACCGGATACACCGGGTAGGCGTTCGTCCCGGCAGCCCGGGTAGACCGGCACCCGGCCCATGGACGGTTTGAAGCCGACCAGGCCGCACAGGGCCGCTGGTATGCGTACCGAGCAGCCGCCGTCACTGCCCAGTGCCACGGGTCCGAGGCCGGCCGCGACCGCCGCCGCCGAGCCCGCGCTCGATCCGCCCGGACTGAGGGCGGGATTCCAAGGATTGCGGGTGGTCGGAAAGAGCCTGTTCTGTCCCGTTGCGCTGTAACCGAATTCGGAGGTATTGGTCTTGCCGAGACAGATGGCCCCGGCCGCCAGACTGCGCTCCACCACGATGTCATCGGCATCGGGGATGAAGTCGCGATAGATCCAGGAGCCGGAGGTGGTGCGGATGCCCGCCGTGGACAGGAGATCCTTGATGCCCATGGGCACGCCCGCGAGCGGTCCCACCGGCTCGCCCCGGACCACGGCATCGGCGAGCCGATTCGCCTGTGCGCGAGCAAGATCCGGCGTCGGGGTGCAGAAGGCATGCAGCGTCGGCTCGACCTCCCGCATCCGGTCCAGGACGGCATCCAGGAGCTCGACGGGGGATAGCTCGCGGCCCCGGACGAGCGCGACGACCTCGGTGGCGGACAGGTAGCAGAGTTCGTCGCGCTCGGCGGCGTTCACCCGGAATCCTCTCAGGCCGTGGCGATTTCGGGCACCGTCACGGCGGGTTTCGCCTGTGCCGTCCGCGCCAGGGTCAGTCCGGTGTGCACCGTCACGGCGACCGCGAACCCGACCACGGCGTCCACCGAACCGGGGAGTTGATAGTGCGCGATACCCGCCGTCAGCGCGCCGATCGCCCACGCCGCGAACGCGATCGGCTGTACTCCGGCGATCACCAGCGGGGCGGCTCGCTTGGCGAAGACCTGGCCCATGATGAGTACCGCGCCGATCGGCGGGACGATCACGCCCAACAGGACCAGCCAATTCACAATATGGCTCCAGATTCCGGTCAGCGCGATGATCGCGCCCACCGTCCCGAGCAATACCGCGAGCGTCCGCATGCGCAGCGGGGTGAGGCCGGACCAGCCCACCGCACCGTTGTACAGGCAGTGCGCCGCCACCGAACCCAGATTGGCAAGGACGAAAATCGCTGCCAGAGCGGTCAATAGCGGTCCGTGCCCGGTGAGCAGGCCCAGGAACGCGCCGCCATTGTTCGCCGGATCGTTCGCACCGCCGATGGCCACCACCAGGCCGCCGATCAGGAAGGCGATGGTATTGGCGATCGGGAAGGCCGCGGCGGCGGCCAGCAGACCGGAGCGGCCGTCCCTGGCCCAGCGGGTGAAATCCGCTGTCATGGTGCCGGAGTCGGCGAATCCGCCGATCACAATGCTCACGCAGGCCCAGAAGCCGAGGGCGCTGCCGCCGCCGGAGTATGAAAGTGATTGAGAGAGTGAGATATCGCCCCGGGCCAGGCCGAAATACAGTGCGACCCCGGCCATGACCAGGAACAGTGGGGTGCCGATCAGGCCGATCACCGACAGCGCGCGAATCCCGAGCGCGGTGATCGCCACATATAGCACCGCGCCCAAACCCGCGCCCCACAGTGGATTCCAGCCGAAGACATCGTGCAGGGTCGTACCGGTCAGCCCGATCTGGTACGAGAACCAGCCGATCACCACGGTGGCCAGGAAGCCGACCACCACCGCGCGCCCGCGTCGCCCGAACGCGGCCTGCGCCTGGAGTGCGAAGTTGCGGCCGCTGCCGCCCGCGATCCAGCTCAGGGTGCCAACGTAGCCGAACAGCAGCAGATTGCCGAGCAGGATGGCCGAGAACCCCTTGGCGAAGCCTTGGTTGTATACGATCAAACCGCCGAAAACCGCATTGCCCAGGCACATCGGGAATCCGGCCCATACTGCCGAGACCGAGAGCAGGCTGCGCCGGGCCTCCATTGGAACAGGATCGTTCTCGTATTCTTCCGCCGGGGACTCGGTGGCCGGCACTTCCGAAACGTTCATGGTGTTTTGTATACGATCCACGTGTTGCGTTTGGCCGCACCAAGTTTGACGGTGAAGTAAACCCGCCCGGTTAATCCACGATCGGGGTGGGTGCGGTGGGGGCCGCCAGGAAATCGCGGAGGATCTGTGTGAAGCGTTGCGGGGTTTCGACGTTGGGGCTGTGACCGGCGGTGTCGATGAGTTCGAAGCGGGCGCCGGCGGTGGTGTAGCGGTCTCGGGTGCGGGTCCAGTCGTACAGGCTGTCCAGGCGGCCGTGGATGACCAGGGTGGGCAGGGCCAGGCGGCGGAGTTGGCGGTCGAGGGGATCGGTGGCCAGGGCTTTGCGCCGGACGGCACTGACCTCGCGGTAGGCGCGCCAGGACATGGCGCGGTGGTCCTGGACCATCTGGCGCATGCTCGGAACGATGGCCGAGGTGTTGAAACCGGGGGCGAAACCGTCCCGAAGTGCTTGGCGCACCATGACTTCGGGGGCGAAGCGCTGGATGAAGCGGGCGATCGGGCCGACGGTGAGCAGCGGGGTGATGGCCGGGACGTGCAGGTAGCTGAGGTCGGGGGCCTGGTCCAGGATGATGATCTCGGTAATGCGCGGCGAGCGCGCGGCCACGGCCAGCGCGGCATCCGCACCCCAGGAGTGGCCGCAGACCGCGACCCTGGCGACGCCGAGTTCGTCCAGGACGGCGGCGAGCATACTGCCCTGCCCGTCCTGGCCGAAGCCGGCTTCGCCTCCGGTGCAACCGAATCCGAGCAGATCGACCCGGATCACCCGGTAGGTGCCGGACAGCAGTGGGGTGACCGCGTCCCACCAGTGCACCGAACCTTCGAAGCCGTGCAGCAGCAGCACGGGTTTGCCGGTGGCGGGACCGTCCTGGCGGACGTGTACGCGACGGCCCTGCACGGTGATGAGGTCACCGATCTGTACGCGTGACTTCGTTTCGGTAGACGTCATCGTCCTCACCACCGGCTCTCTGTCTCATATGGTCGAGGCCGATCCTCTCATTTCTGACAAACTGCGCGGTGGCAACATGCGGCCGTTGTCTGTTGCTCGATGGTTGAGGACCGGGGGATGTAAGAGGGTGGCTACGGCGAGTAGGGCGATGGCTGTCAGGGCGTCGAACCAGTAGTGATTGCCGGTGGCCACCACTACCAGGGTGGTGATCAGGGGGTGCAGGAGCAGTAGCCAGCGCCAGGGGGTGCGGGTGGCCGCGATCAGGCCCATGGCCAGCAGCAGTGCCCAGCCGACATGTAGTGAGGGCATCGCGGCGTATTGGTTGGAGAGGGTGTCGGTATCCGGTGGGCCGTAGACGGATTGGCCGTATTCGGCCGCGAGATCGACGAATCCGTATTCGGGCAGCATGCGCGGGGGAGCCAGCGGGATGAGCATATGCAGGGCCAGCGCCGCGGCGGTGAGGGCCACCATGAGATTGCGGGTGACGCGGTAGTACATCGGCCGGAATGTCCACAGCCACAGCAGGGCACAGATGGCCACCGCGAAATGTGCTGTGGCGTAGTAGAGGTTGGCGGGGACGGCCAGGAAATCGTGCCCGGCGAAGATCGACTGCAGGGTCTGCTCATTCGGCATCTGCAGCCGGTCTTCCCAGGTGAGGAGGGTTCGCGCATTGGCGAGCGCGTGCGTCTGCTCGTCGGCGGCGAGCAGACGGCCGATGCGGTAGGTCAGGTACAGCACGGTGATGACCACCAACTGAACCAGCGCTTCGCGGCTGCGGCCGTGTACGGCCGCACGCGTTCGATCCAGGACGCTGGTCCCCGATTGTGAAACTCGTACGGGTGCATCGAGATCCAGTGCCACCATTGGCGCGGCCTCCTCCTCGCTCGGCTGACCGCCCTCCGGAAGCTAACCGGAGTGATATCCTCCGGTTAACCTAGCATCAGATTCTCGCCACCTGAAATGGGGTGTGACCGGAGAGACATCGATCCGTCACACGGCCGCCGCTTCCGGCAGCCCGGCAGCCGAGGCGACCGCCTCGGCCAGTAGTTCTGCGGTCGAAAGCAGTTGCCGCTCAGTGTGTTCGGAGGTGATGAAGAAGCGCAGCCGCTCCTTGCCGATGGGCACCGCCGGGGCGGAGATGGCGCCGGCGTACACCCCGCGCTGTAATAGCGTCGCCGAGACGAATCCGGCGCGGACCTCGCCGGGCACGATGACCGGGCAGATCGGTGTGCCCTGCGATTCCCCCAGATTCAGGCCGCGCTCCCGTAGCGCGGTATGGAAGAGCCGGGAGTTGTGCCAGAGCCGTGCGACCCGCTCCGGTTCGGCTTCCAGGACCTCGAGGCCGGCGCGGGCAGCGGCAATGGTGGAGGGTGCGGGACCGCCGGTGAGCATGGCGACCCCGGGCGCACTGGCCTTCATGGCCCCGATCAGCTCGGCATCGGCGGCGATGAAGCCGCCGCAGCTGCCCAGCGCCTTGGAGAGGGTGCCCATCCAGATGTCCACATCCGCGCCCGCCATACCGTAGTGCTCGCGAATGCCGTGCCCGCGTTCTCCGAAGACACCGAAGGAGTGCGCCTCGTCGACCATCACCGCACAGTCGAATTCCCTTGCGATGGCGGCGAGTTCGGCGACCCGCCCGACGGTGCCATCCATGCTGTAGTGGCCTTCGAGGACCACCAGTGCCCGATCGAATCCGGCGCGCGACATGCGCAGGACCGCGCGCAGCGATTCGGGATCGTTGTGCCGGAAGTTGATTCGGCGGCAGCCCGCCCACTGGGTGCCGGAGACCACGCTGCCGTGGATGAGCGCATCGCAGATGGCGACATCGCCCTCGCCGAGCAGGAAGCCGATCACTCCGGCATTGGTGAGGTAGCCGCTGGTGGTCACCATGGCATCGCCCGCATCGTAGATATCGGCGAGCTGCCGCTCCAGTTCGCCGTAGAGCGGAATCTCGCCGGAGACGATGCGACTGGCCGAGGCCGAGGCCCCGTACCGGTCGAGAGCGTTCTTGGCCGCGGCGATCACGTGCGGATGACTCGACAGCCCGAGATAGTTGTAGGCGCTGAAATTGATCAGCTCGGTGCCATTGGCGTGAATGACCGTGTCGTTCGGGCTGGTTCGCGGCAGGAACAGTGGATTCACCAGCCCCGACTGCGCGCTGATGGCCGCGATGGCCGACTGTTTGGCCACCGTCGCCGCCACCTCGGGGTGGTCGGCGAATTGACGGCCGGGACCGCGCACCGACCGGACCGCCGGTGCGCCCACTGACGCGCGGACGGCATTGACCGCAGCACGTGGTGATGTGCCGCCCGCCGGGGGCTGGGCGGTGGCCAGACCGCCGCCCGGTGCGTCATTCCCATTGCCCGCCAAGAGTTTCCGGGCCAGTTCGCGTGCGGATTCGGTCATGCCGTCACCTCCGGGGAAGTCTGCGCCGCCTGCGGTGCGCCGATGAGGAATTCGGCGGCGCGTGCGCCCGCCTGTTCGAGGGTGAAGGTGCGGCCCATCTTGAGCGCGGTCAGATCGATGCCGAGCGATTTGCCCACCAGCGCACCGAATTCCACCGCCATGAGCGAATCCAGGCCCAGATCCGGCACCGGCACCGTGAGATCGAT
This sequence comes from Nocardia sp. SYP-A9097, assembly GCF_009649815.1. Taxonomy (GTDB): domain Bacteria; phylum Actinomycetota; class Actinomycetes; order Mycobacteriales; family Mycobacteriaceae; genus Nocardia. Next base: position 98,117 of record NZ_WJIC01000014.1, on the reverse strand, counting down.
GGAGTCCGGATCGACACCCATGACCACCGCGAGCTGTTCGGCGAGCATATGCGCGACCACATCGCCGCGCTTCTGGGCGTCGAGCGCGCGCAGCGCCGCCACCAGATGCGATGCGGCGGAATCGTCTTCGGCCGCCGCGGCGATCTGCTCCTCGACCCGCCCGACCATACTGAAGAACGGGACGGTGGCGGCCACCTTGCCCCAGTCCACCGGAATGATGGCGACCTGATGGTGAATCCCGAGTTCCAGTGCCTTCTCCAGGAATTCGGTGCCCTCATCCATATCGATGGAGTCGAATCCGGTGGTGCGCAGGTAGCGGGCCACATTCTCGTCGTCGGCCATACCGCCGCCGGACATATGCCCCCAGCCGACCGCGAGCGCGGTACCACCCGCGCGGACGACCACGTCGGCTATCGACTGCAGCGCGAGATTCGCTGCGGTGTACGAGTATTGGCCGATACCGGCGAAGATGGAACTGCCGGAGGAGAACAGTACGAACAGATCGAGTTCGGCCCCGGCCAGCTCCAGTCCGTGGCGCAGCGCTCGTGCGCCCTCGATCTTGGGCCGGTACACCGAGGCGAGACTGTCCCGGTCCATGAGCGAAATGCGTTTGTCGTCAACGACTCCCGCAGTGTGGATGACACCGCGCAGCGGATGCTCCGCCGAGTTCGCTCGGGCGATAACCGCTGCCATGGCCTCGGCATCGGTGACGTCCACGCGTTCGGTGATGACCTCGATACCCTCGTGCTCCCACGCCGACAGCTGATTCCGGCTGGCCTCGGTGGTAGCGCCACCGCGTCCGAGCAGCGTGAGATGCCTTGCGCCCGAACGCACCAGCCAGCGTCCGATCGCCAGACCGAACGCACCGAACCCGCCGGTGATCAGGTATCGTGCCGCGGGATCGATGCGCACCCGCGGAATCTGCGGCCGCACCAGCGGCGCCGCCGCCTCCAAACTCACCGCGATTCGGCCGATTTGGGTCGAGCGCGCCACATCCTCGAAAGCCCGCGCCACATCATCTGTTTCGTACAGCTCGAACGGCAGCCGCTGGTATCTGCCCGATGCCAGCGCCGCCTCCACCCGCTCCATGAGCTCGATGGTCTGGGTGCGCCGCAGTGCCAGCATGCGATCCAGATCGAAGGAGTGGTACGAGACGTTCTTGTCGAAGTAGCGCAGGTCCAGCACACCGCCGCCGTAGATATCGGCCTTGCCGATCTCCACAATGCGCCCGAACTCGGCCACCGCCTTGAAGTTTCGCCGCAGCATCTCCCCGGGTGCGGTGCTGATCACCACATCCGCGCCGCGACCGCCGGTGAGCCCGAGTACGTCATCGGCGAAATTCAGGGAGCGCGAATCGAGTACATGATCCGCGCCCTGCCCGAGGGCGTATGCCCGCCGGTCCGCGGTGCTCGCGGTGCCGATCACGGTGGCCCCGTGCAGCTTCGCGATCTGGACGGCGGCCGTGCCGACACCGCCCGCCGCACCGTGCACCAGCACCACATCCTCGGCCCGCAGGCGGGCCAGCTCCAGTAGTGAATGGTCCGCGGTGGCGAAGGCGACCTCGCTGGTGCAGTCGCCGGGTTCGGCATCGGGGGAGACCGCGCTGACCAGGGTGCGGTCGGTGGTGTGGAAGCGGCTGATCATGCCCTTGGACGACAGCATGACCTTATCGCCGACCGCGAGATCGGTGATATCCGAACCGATTCGGACGACGGTGGCATCGCCCTCCATACCGGGGACGTCACCGAAGAAGGTGCCCGCCAGCTCCTCTTCGTTGAGTACGCCGAGCACTTTGAGCGGGTCCTTGTAGCCGAGGCCGACGGCCCGCATGCGAACCTCCACCTCGCCCGGTCCGGGTTCGCGGCGGTCACAGCGCCGCCAGCCGAGCCGAGACAGCAGCCGTGATTTGGGCAGCTCCAGGGTGAAGTTCGCCTCCGGATCGGTCAGCGGCACCGCCTGATCGAGGGCCTCGATGCGCTCGGGCAGCGAGGCATCGACCACGGGTACCCAGCGCAGGCCGTTACGCAGGAAGATCTCATCGGAGTTGTCGTAACTGAACGCGCCCGGAATGGCGAGTTCGGCGGCGAGATCAGTTGCGGTGACGTCGGATTCGATATCGACCAGTCGCCAGCGCAATCGTGGCTGCTCGTTCAGCAGCACGCGGCGGGCTCCGGCGAGCGCGGCATGCGCCGGATCGGGCGCGGCCTGCTCCTGCGGATGTGCGAAGGCGCGTTCGGTGACCACACTGACGTGCAGTGAACCGTCACCGGTCATGGGGATCTCGACATCGCGCTGTTCCAGCCAGGTGTCGAAGAATTCGTCGATGGTGAGGGCGATGCGGCGCAGCGTCCACAGATTGTCCAGGTCCTCGTATTCGGACCCGGCCACCAGGATCACGTGGATTCGTTCCACGTGGTCGTCGGCTGCCTGCTGGAGGCGTTCGCGGACAAGGGTTTCCAAGTCCTCGCGACTCGGATCACCGAGCGTGATCACCTCGGCGCGACCCACGGCGGCGGCTATCTCCGCCGCGCGAGCACCGGCCCGCTCGCCCAGCTCGAGAATCAGCGCGATCGCATTCTCATTGCCCAGCAGCGCATTTCGATCCACGGGATCGCGCATATCCCAGCGGTCCTCGTAGAAGAAGTCCGTCATCCGTTGCAGCGCACCGCGACCCGGTGCGATGGACCCGAATCGCATACCGATGAGCTGCAATACCACCCGGCCCTCGGCATCGAGCAGATCGATATCGGCGATCGGGTCGGCGCTGGTGTCCAGCCGCGCGATCACCGTCACCTGCTCCGGAATCGCCTCGAACGCACGCACTTCGGAGACGCCGATGGGGACCATCGCCCCGTCTTCGGGGCCGCCGGTGCCCGCGAGCAGTGCGGCCACGCTCTGTAGCGCGGCATCGACCACGCACGGATGCGCCAGGTGTCCGGGAACATTCGCCCCAGCCCCGTTCAGGGCGTCGGGCACCCGGCCATCCAGGGTGGCGAGCACGGTCGAGCCGGAGATCCGCACCGAGGTGGCACGCTGGAAGGCCGGACCGTATTGCAGTCCGCGCGCGGCCAATCCGGCGTAGAAGGCGGCCGGATCGATGGCATGCATCTCGTCGATGGCGGGCAGATCGACCTTGGCGGATTCGAATACACCCTCCACCAGGCGGCCGGTGGAGTGCACCGTCCACAGGGCGTCGGCGGTGGCCCGCGAGCGAATCGTGAAGCGCCGGGTCGACTCCTCCACATGCAGTTCCAGAGTCGGTGCCGTGCCGTCGTCGATAATCAGCGGTGCGATGAAACGCACCTCCTCGACCGCGACCCGGGTGTTCTCGGTGCGCAGGGCGGCCGCACTCAGCGCGGCATCCAAATAGGCCGCACCGGGCAGGATTCGGGCCCCGCCGACCACGTGATCGTCGAGCCACGGCATGGCCCCGACACTGAGTTGAATCCGCCACGAGGTCGAGGAGTCGTCCATATCGGCGTCCCCGAGCATGGCGTACACGCCGGGCGTTCCATGCTGCAGCTGTTTGAATACCGGCAGCTCATGCCGCAGGTGGGTGCGCTGCCACGGGTAGCGCGGTAGCTCGATGTGCGGGGTGACGATATCGCCGAAGAGGGCCTCGATATCCAGCACGCCCGCGCCGTACAGCCCGGCAATGGTCTGCCGGATGCTCTCGGCATCGGCCTGTTTGCGGTTCAGTGTCGCCACCGAGGTGCCGGTTTCGCCCGCGCCGATGAGGATTTCGCGAATATTCGCACCCAGCACCGGATGCGGTCCGACCTCCAGGAAGACCCGATGGCCCGCGCCGACGAATTCGGTAATGGCATCGGCGAACCGCACCGGCTGCCGCACATTGGCGCACCAGTATTCGGCGTCCCAGTCACCGGCGGTGACTTCGCGGCCGGTGACGGTGGAGAGCAGTGGGAGCTGCGGTTCGTTGAGCGTGAGATCGGCCAGCGCTGTACGCAATTCGCCGAGGATCGGCTCCATCAGATAGCTGTGGTACGGCACCTCGACCTGTAGTCGACGAGCGAAAACACCCTGCGCGGTGAGGCTTTCGGCAATCTCGTCCAGCCGTGCCTCGGACCCGGCGAGGGTGACCGCGCTCGGGCTGTTGACGGCCGCGATATCGACCAGCGCGTCACCATCGATCAATTCCATTGCGGCCGAGAGCGGCAGGCCGATGGCCAGCATGCCGCCCGAGCCGGCCGTGGTGGCCTGCAATCGGGCCCGGTGGTAACTGACCAGCAGGGCATCGTGCAGCGAGAGCATACCGGTGACATAGGCCGCGGATACCTCGCCCACACTGTGTCCGACGACGGCTGCGGGGCGGATACCCAGCTCGCCGAGCATGGCGAACAGCGCCACCTGCACCAGGAAGTTCGCGGGCTGCGCCACCGCCGTAGTGGTGACCCGGGATTCCTGCTCCGGGCGCAGCAGTTCCTCGATAATCGACCAGCCGGAGATGGTGCGGAACTCGGCGTCGATGCGCTCCGCCTCGGCGGCGAAAGTGCCACCGGCGGTCAGCAATTCGCGGCCCATGGCCCACCACTGCGGACCCATACCGGTGAAGACGAACACCGGTTCGGCGACCTTGCGTGGCACCACCTTGGTGGCGGCGCGCCCGCCGCCGGTGGCGTACTCCACCAGGGCGTGCACCAATTCGGTGTCGTCGCCGAAGGTCAGGCCGGTGCGGAACTGGTGATGCTGACGGCGGGTCCATGCCGCCTCGGTCAGCAGACCCGGATTCGCGCCGTCGGCGATGAGTTCGGCATAGCCGCGCGCCAGCTCGCGGGCGGCCTGATCGGTGCGTGCGGAGAGTGGGAGCACGCCGTAATGCCGTGGCTCCCGGTCGATTCCGGACGCGGGCAGGTATTCCTGAAGAATCGCATGGGCATTGGTGCCGCCGTAGCCGAAACCATTGACCGCGATGGTCATTCGATCGACCTCGGGGCCAACCGGCTCCGCCTCGAGCTGCAGCTTGATGCCGAGCTCATCGAAGGGAATCTCGGGATTGGGGTTCTCCAGCCAGCCTTGCGGGGCAATGGTCCGCTTGGAGATGGCAAGCGCCGACTTGATAATGCTGGCAATACCAGAGGCTGCCTCGGTATGTCCGAGCTGTCCCTTCACCGAGCCCACGCCGACCGGTGCGGTGCGACCCTCGACCTGCCCGTAAGCCCTTCCGATGGCCCGCAATTCGAGCGGATCGCCGACCGGGGTGCCGGTGCCGTGCGCCTCCACATAGGTGATTTCGTGCGGTGCGATCCCCGCCCGCCGCGAGACCGACTTGGCAAGCGCCTCTTGGAGATCGGCGTTCGGCACGGTGATAGCGGAGGTGCGCCCGTCCTGATTGGAGCCGGTGGCCTTGATGACCGCGTACACCCGATCCCCGTCGCGCTCAGCGTCTTCGAGCTTCTTGAGCACCACCATGCCGGAGCCCTCACCGCGGCCGTACCCGTCGGCGGCGGCATCGAAAGGCTTGCTGCGCCCGTCGGCGGCGAGGAACCCGCCCTTGCACATGGAGACGAACGCCTCCGGCTGCATGAGCATGGTGACACCGCCCGCGATGGCGACGTCGCAGTCGCCGTTCGCCAGTCCCTGACAGGCCAGATGCAGCGCGACCAGCGAGGACGAACACGCGGTGTCCACGGTGAGCGCGGGCCCGACCATATTGAGCGCGAACGCGATTCGGTTCGACAGCATGGTGTAGGACGCGCCCGCCGCGGTGTGCATATCGACGTACGGCAGTGCGGTGCTGGTGCCCGAGACCGCGAGCTGATCGAGGGTGAACGCGCCGACATAGACGCCGATCGGCGCTCCGGAGATATGCCCCGCGATACCGGCGTCGTCGAGTGCCTCCCAGGCCACCTCGAGTACCAGGCGCTGCTGCGGGTCCATGGCGGCGGCCTCGCGCGGTGAGATGCCGAAGAAATCCGGGTCGAAGGCCCATGGATCGCCGGTCATGAAGGCGGCGCGCTTGGTGTACATGCGGCCCGGTGTGCGCCGGTCCGGATCGTAGTAGCGGCGATAATCCCAGCGCTGCGCCGGAATGTCCACGACGCCGTCGCGCTTGTTGATAATGAAGTCCCAGAAGGATTCCGGTGAATCGATACCACCCGCGTATCGGCACCCGATTCCGACAATGGCAATGTCAGACACTACGACTCCTCGGCAGATCTCAGATCGACGTTTGTGATCCCCCCCGAGAAGGCTGTCGCCGGAATTACTCCGACGGCACCGTAATCGGTTGCCGCAGAACGAAGTTCATTTCAGGTCCGGTACTCCCGATCCGGACCCGTTGAACCAGTTCATAACCGAAGGTGGCGTAGTACGGCATATTGCCGTCCTTGCAGATGCCGCCGACGGTCTCATTGCGCTCATCGGCCAATGCGTCGAGCCAGTTGACCAGTGAGCGGCCCACACCCGAGCGCTGCACCGTGGGGTCCGCGCCGAGATACACCATGAAGTGGTGTCCCCGAACCGGCCGCACCTCGGCGATGGCCTCGTCCACGTGTATGCCCCGGGCGGTCCCCGCGCCCATGGCCCACAGCAGCAGCGGCCCCGAAATCGCCTCGCGCCACAGTGATTTGCGGTATCCCGCCGGATACCAGAGCAGTGCGCCCACCACTTTGCCGTCGACCGTGGAGACCGCCGCGCCACCGGCGGGCAGGAAGCGGTACCGGATCATTATGCGCAGCATGCGCGGTGATCTGCGGTGCCGATCCGCCTCGTCCGGGAAGACGTACTCCTCGATCGGATCGTCGGTCGCGAATGCCCTGGAGATGATTCGCGTCATGTCCTCTATGTCGTGCTCGGTAGCCCGGCGGATGACCGGTGTACCCGACTGATCCAAGATCTCTTCCCTCTGCCATGTAATACTACTGACCGGTAGGTTACATGGCGGGGATTTTATCGCTACTGGTTCGCGTTGTGGCATAAAACAATTCATCACACCATTGCAAGGGGTTCGGCTTTCGCCTAAGGTGTCGCGCCGAAAGCGATTGGCGCACAATAGAATTGACTCAGACAGTAAGTGTTGTCCAAGTGATCAGGACATCGCCTGAAAAGCGGTGTAGCTCAACAGGGTTGCGCCCAGTCCCGCGATCACGCTCACCACGATATTCATGGCGGCGTACAGGTAGGCGCGCTGCTCCGCCAGCCGGACGGTCTCGAAACTGAAGGTGCTGTAGGTGGTCAGCGCACCGCAGAAACCGGTGCCGGCGAGGGCGTAAACGGGCGACGAGACCGCCGCGCCGGCGAGACCGCCCAGCACCAGGCAGCCGATGAGGTTCACGGTGAAGGTGCCCCACGGGAAGATGCTGTCGTGCTTGGTCTGCACCGTACGGTCGGTGAGATAGCGCAGTGGTGCGCCGATCATCGCGCCCAGCGTGACCAAGAGGGCGGTCACCGCGCGGCCTCCCGGCGCAGCGTCGAATGCAGGCCGCGGGTGAGCGCGACCGCCGCGAGTGTCGCGAGCAACGCACACAGCAGCGTTGCCGCCATGTAGGCGAAGGCGAGCGGGACCGTGCCGGGTTGCAGCAGTCCGCGGGTCTCATTGGCGTAGGTCGAGAAGGTGGTGAACCCGCCGAGAATGCCCACGCCCAGGAACGGCCGGGTCAGCGGATGCATCGTCCGGATATCGGTGATCACCACCATGAGAACGCCGATCAGGAAGCAGCCGAGCACATTGGTGCCGAAGGTGGCCCACGGGAATCCGCCGCCGGGTGTCGGCCACAGCTGGGTCAGGCCGTAGCGGCCGAGCGCACCGAGCGCGCCACCCGCGGCGATTACCGTGAGCACGGTGACGGGGTGGTCGTGCAGTTCGCGGCGCTGGGCGGGGGAGTGCACGTCGATATCGGAATCGATCGTCCCGCCGCGGGGTTCGATCGATTCGGGAACGGTCCGGCCGCCCTCCACTTCACTGCTCATATGGGTCTCCGCATCGATCGACCAGCCTAGTGGAATAACCCGCGGGGACCCCTGGTTCATTTGGTTGCCATATCCACAATCTTGGCTTTCGATCCGAGGAGGACTCGTGCAGTTCGGAATCTTCACCGTCGGGGACGTCACCACCGACCCCACCAACGGTCGCACGCCGACCGAGGCGGAGCGGATCAAGGCGATGGTCGCCATCGGCGAGAAGGCGGAAGAGGTCGGCCTCGACGTCTTCGCCACCGGCGAGCACCACAATCCGCCCTTCGTGCCGTCCTCGCCGACCACCATGCTCGGCTACCTCGCGGCCCGCACCGAACGGTTGATCCTGTCCACCGCGACCACCCTGATCACCACCAATGATCCGGTCAAGATCGCCGAAGACTTCGCCATGCTGCAGCATCTGGCCGATGGGCGCGTCGATCTCATGCTCGGGCGCGGCAATACCGGGCCGGTATACCCCTGGTTCGGCAAGGACATTCGCGACGGCGTCCCGCTCGCGGTGGAGAACTACCACCTGCTGCGGCGGCTGTGGCGCGAGCAGCGCATCGACTGGGAGGGCAACTTCCGCGGACCGCTGCAGGGCTTCACCTCCACGCCCGCACCGCTGGATCACACCGCGCCCTTCGTCTGGCACGGGTCCATTCGCTCGCCCGAGATCGCCGAACAGGCCGCGTACTACGGCGACGGGTTCTTCCACAACAACATCTTCTGGAACAAGGAGCACACCGAGCAGATCGTGCGCCTGTACCGGCAGCGCTTCGAGCACTACGGGCACGGCAGTGCCGATCAAGCGATTGTCGGACTCGGCGGGCAGGTGTTCATGGCCGAGACCGAGGCCGAGGCGAAGAGGCGGTTCCGGCCGTACTTCGACAACGCGCCCGTCTACGGGCACGGGCCGTCCCTGGAGGATTTCTCCGAGATGACCCCGTTGACCGTCGGCACCCCCGAACAGGTCATCGAGCGCACCCTCGGTTTCGCCGATTACGCGGGCGATTACCAGCGCCAGCTGTTCCTGATGGATCACGCCGGACTGCCCATCGACATGGTGCTGGAGCAGATCGAGATCCTCGGCCGCGAGGTTGTTCCGGTGCTGCGCAAGGAGTTCGAACTGCGCCGCCCCGAGCATGTGCCCAGCGATCCGCCCACCCACACCAGTCTGGTCGCCGCCGGACCGGACGCCCCGCACCACCTGGTCGAGCCCGCCCGTGACCGGCTTCCGGTCGAATCGAATTGAGGCACAACAGATGAGCCGCAAAGTCGTGGTACTCACCGCTGGGCTGTCCCAGCCGTCCTCGACCCGCCTGCTCGCCGATCAGCTGGCCGCCGCGGTCTCCGCGGCGGTCGGCGGGCGCGGGGAGAGCGTGAAGCTCGAGGTGATCGAACTCCGGGAACTGGCCACCGAACTCGCCGCCACCATGGCCACCGGCGGTATCGCCACACCCACCATTTCGGCTGTGCGGGAACGAATCTCGCAGGCGGACGGCCTGATCGCGGTAACCCCGGTCTTCGCGTCCAGCTACAGCGGCCTGTTCAAAATGTTCATCGACATCCTCGACCCCGATGCCCTGAACGCCATGCCGGTCCTGATAGCGGCAACCGCGGGCACCCCACGCCACTCCCTGGTACTCGACTACGCCATGCGCCCCCTCTTCACCTACCTGCGCGCGGTAATCGTCCCGACGGGCGTCTTCGCCGCCACCGAAGACTTCGGCTCCACCGGCCTGACCGACCGAATCCACCGCGCCGCAGCCGAATTCGCCGCCCTCGTAGTAGCCGAACCCACCTCCGTAGCCGGCTTCCTGCAGGACACCGAACCCCGCAAACGCACCTCCGGTAGCACCCTCGGTGCCTTGACCCCCTTCAGCAGCCTGCTCGCCGGGCACACCGGAAATGGGGTTGCCCGCTAGTCAGGCGGGTTCGATCAGAATGACGGCGTCGTCCACAGTGAACTGATCGGCAGGCAAGACAACCGATCGCCGAACGGGAGCTGTTGGTCCCCGCAGTACAGGACATAACCGGCATGAAAGCGGTCACCCAGACGAGTCTGCAGGATGCGCAGGGATCGGAAATCATCGGTACGAACGGTTTCGGAAGCCTTGACCTCGATACCGATAATGCGCCCCGCATTGTCTTCGAGAATGGCATCGACTTCATAGCCGTCGCGGTCGCGGTAGTGGTGGAGTCGGGCCATCGTCTGACTCCAGGTGGGTTGGAGGGTGAGCTCACCGAGGACGAAGGTTTCGATCATGCCGCCGTTCGCCGCGTCGTTGGTTATGCCGGTCAACAGATGAGCTGCCAGCCCGGAGTCGGTGAATACGAGTTTCGGGGTGGCGATGGCGCGGGCAGTGGCGTTCGCGGACCATGCCGGTATCGAATGGACCAGATAGACAACCTCGAGTAGGCCGATGTAAGTACGGACGGTGCTGGCTGGAATGCCCAGGTCAGACGCGAGTCGGCTGTAGTTGAGCAGACCGCCGCTCTGTGCGGCCAGCGCGGCGATCAGTCGTCGCATATCGGAAAGGCGCTGGATATCGGCGATCTGATGGACATCGCGGCTCATGATGTTGTCGAGATAGGACTTGAAGAATTGCGCGCGGCGGCGTGGCGTAGTTCGTTGGACGGCTTCGGGGTAGCCGCCACGGGAAGCCAACGCCAGGTAGTCACGGCGCCGCAGCTCGGTTGCCGCAGTGCGGATGTGATGCCCGAGCGTGAAGGCGGCATCAATGAATCCATCTGGCGTGCCATTGATTTCGCCCTGCGACAGCGGGAACAGCTCGATGGTCTCGGAGCGCCCGGGCAGCGCATCCGGCAGAGTGCTGAGGCCGAGCAGCCGGGCCGAGCCTGTCAATAGGAACCGTCCCGGACGTGGATCCCGATCGACGGAGTTCTTTATCGCCAGCCACAGATCCGGAACGCGTTGCGCCGCTGATCTGCCGACAGATGTGCCGCTGATCTGCCGACGGTTACGTCGCCGATCTGCCGGGCCGGGTAGACGCGAACCCGCGGCCATCATCGCCTTTGCGGTGGGATCACTGAATGTCACGCTGGGCGTTATTCGGTGCTGTCCGCCAATTCGATCAGGCGGGCGCGCACCAAATCGGGGCGTTCGTCGACGATGAAATGGCCGCAGCCGCTGACAGCTTCGAAGGTGTAGTCGTCGGCCTTCGCGGTGGCAGGATCGGCCATGGAGTAGTGCACGGCCACATCATCCATACCGAAGAGCACGCGAATGGGGATGGTTCCGCGTCGGCGCTCCGGGTTTCGGGCGGACTGGGGAATCTCCTTCAGCCAGAACGTCCGATAGGTGTCGGTCGCGGTTTGCGCGCATACCGGGTCGCGGAAGCGTTCGGAGAAGCTGCGCACCACCTCGCGGCTCACCGCGGAGTGATCGCTGATGCTCTTGTTGATCGCCCATTCCAGGAATCCGGTGCGCTGCTGCACCGGCTTCCCCGCGATGGCGATCAGTGGCTGATAGGTCAGGAATCGCCAAAGATTGCGTATCACAACGGATTTGGGCACCCATGGGTGCGCCATATTCATGGCCAGGTATCCGGAGAACCGCTCCGGCTCCCGCAAGATCATCCGATACCCGATGAACGCGCCCCAGTCGTGACCGCCGAGCACGGCCCGTTCGATACCCATCTCATCGAGCAGTGCGAACAGGTCCGAGGCCACATCATCCTTGGCCCACCGATGCGGCGCGGGCCCTGACCACCCGTACCCGGGCAGGTCCGGCACGATAATGCGCAGTCCCGCGGGCGGATTCGCCAGCAGATCCCGATACGCGTAATGGTGCTGCGGCCATCCGTGCAGCAGCACCACCGGTCGCCCATCCTCCGGCCCGGCCTCGGTCACATGGAACCGCACGCCCCGAGCCGATATGAACGACCGCCGCACCCCGGGAATCGCGGGCGGTTGGGATGCGGCGGCACTGCCGAATTCAGCCATGGCTTCACGATATCCACGGTATGGACGGTTCGCGTCGTACCACGGAAGGAGTCGCGGCGGCTATCTTCCGGCAGCGTGGTTCGGGGTCAGCGGACAGGCCGCGCCCGATGGGGAAAATTGCCCGTGTTCAGGTCTTCGGGGCCGTACCCTCAGATCGTGTGGCTCAAGCTGATCACCATTCCACTGTTCACCGGGGTCATCGGCTATGTCACCAACTGGACCGGCATTCTCATGCTGTTCGAGCCGATCCGGTTCCACGGGTTCCGGTTGCCGGGGTTGCGCTGGGTGTTCCCGTATCTGCCGCGGCGCATTCAGGTGCTGCCGTTGCTCTCCGATGACGGGCGGGTCGGCTGGCAGGGGATCGTGCCGTCGCGGGCGGAGAAGATGTCCAGCATTGCCGTCGACAAGGGGCTGTCCAAGCTGGGCAGCATGTCCGACTTCTATCGGGAGCTCGATCCGGACAGCATTGCCGAACAGTTGGTTACGCTCACGCGCCCACAGGTTCCGGCGATAGTGGCGCGGATTCTGGAGCGCCGGAATCCGCAATTGTGGTTCAACCTGCCCGAATCCGCGCGGGAGCTGGTGTATCGCCGGGTCGCGGAGCAATTGCCTGTCAGCGCCCGGGCGATCACCGATGCCATCGGTGATCATATCGAGGAATTGATCGACCCCAAGTGGATGACCATCCGGCATCTCACCGCCAATCCGCGGCTGATCAATCGCATCTTCCGCGAAATCGCCGCGGACGAACTGCGATTCATGAGGAACTTCGGGTTCTACTTCGGCTTCCCGATGGGTTTCGTACTCGTCGCCATCCTGTATTTCTTCCCGTACTGGTGGGTGCTGCCGCTGGGCGGGGTGGTGATCGGGTACATCGTGAACTGGGTCGGCATCACCATGATCTATGAACCGCTGCATCCGAAATGGTGGGTGCCGTGGCGGCAGGGGCTGATGCTGAAGCGCCGCAATGAGATCGCCGATGGGTACGCGGAAATTATTGCGGGCGAGGTCATGACACCGGCGAACCTGGCTCGCGAACTCCTGGCGGGCCCGCGCGCGGATCGCACCACCGCCATGCTCGACTCCATTCTGGGCGCATCGATCGACGAGGCGGTTGGCCATGCCAAACCGGCGGTGCGCTTCTCGCTGGGCCGCTCCGGCTATGACCGCCTCAAATCCGATGCCACCCCCGAGATTCTGTCGCTGGCCCAGACCGCCTTCGCGGACCCCACCTTCCTCTCGTCGCAGACCGTCCGCATCCGCGATTTCGTCGCCACCCAGATGCGCACCCTGGACCGCCGCGACTTCGTGGATCTATTGCGCTCGGCCACCCGCCAGGACGAATGGCTGCTGTTCGTGCACGGTGCGGCCCTCGGCGTGGTCGGCGGCCTGATCCATCTGGCGATCTTCGGGGCGTGACCGGCGGCCTAACCGGTGACAGAATGGCCGCACCGCTCGCAACCAACTTCAGCTTGCCCAGTGGACTTCCCAGTTTTCCGGTGGCCGGGTATTCCATAATCGGAGCCATGCCCAAGCCCTGCGTACTACTGCAGTTGCGCCCGGAGACCGCCGCCGCCGATGACGAGTACGACGCCGTGCTGCGCATGGGCGGGCTCGCACCGGGCGATCTGATTCGGGTGCAGATGGATCGCGAGTTCCCGGATCTGACGCTGGACGATTTCTCCGCGGTCATCGTGGGCGGCGGGCCCAGCAATGTCAGCAATCCGGAGGAACGCAAATACGACTACCAGCGCGAATTCGAACCGAAACTGCGCAAACTGCTGAATGAGATTGTAGCGCGGGACTTTCCGTATCTCGGCGCCTGCTACGGCCTGAGCATTCTGGCCGATGTGCTCGGCGGGCGGGTCAGCGAGGAGCGCTACGGCGAGACCGTCGGGGCCACCAGTATCGAACTCACCGCGCAGGCCCGGCAGGATCCGCTGCTGGCGGACCTGCCGCAATCCTTTCGCGCCTTCGTGGGACATAAGGAGGCGTGTCAGGAGGTCCCGCCCGGTGCGGTGCTGCTGGCGGATTCGGCGGGCTGCCCGGTGCAGATGGTGCGGGTCGGCGAACACGTGTACGCCACCCAATTCCATCCCGAACTCGACGGCGACGGACTGGCACTGCGCATCGAAATCTATCGCAACGCAGGCTATTTCGATCCGGAGGAGGCCGATCTGCTGACCGAACTCGGTCATCGCGAATCGGTGCCGATACCCGCGGAGATTCTGCGCCGCTTCATGCACCGGTATTACCTGGACCGGTGAGTGCGCCGCTCGCGCAAGGTCATTCGTCTCTCGCACCCGGTAGGTTCATTGGCGTGAGTGCGTGGTTCGGACGAAAGTTCCAGCGGGTAGGCAATTTCGACAAGGCCGTCAATGGCGCGGTGGCGCGGATACCGGTGACGGTGGCCGATCGCGGCATATTGCGATTGACCCACACCGCCGATCGTGGCGTGCTGTGGGCGGGTATCGCGGTCCTGCTCGCCAGCCGTCAGGGCGCGACCCGCCGCGCGGCCCTGCGCGGGGTCATCTCCGTCGCGGGCGCCAGCCTGACCGTCAATGTACTGCTCAAATCCCTGTTCGCCCGCCGCCGGCCGGCCGCCGAGGCGCTGCCCTCGGCCCGGCGAGCCATCCGTTTTCCGTCCTCGTCATCGTTCCCCTCCGGGCACAGCGCCTCGGCCGCGGCCTTCGCGACGGCGGTCGCGCTGGAGAGTCCCCGCACCGCATTGATCGTGGCCCCGCTGGCGGCGACGGTCGCCTACTCGCGCGTGCATACCGGGGTGCACTGGCCCTCGGACGTATTCGTCGGCGCGGCAGTCGGTTCCGGTGTCGCGCTGGCCACCCGGCGCTGGTGGCCGGTGCGCACCTCCGATGAGGCCGCGGCACACCTGGTGCGCGAGGCACCCACCATGGTGGACGGCAAAGGGCTTGTCGTACTGGTGAATCCGGTCTCCGGTGCGGCGGATTACGACCCGTATGACGATGTGGTCGCCGCGCTTCCGGCTGCCATTGTGCATCGCACCGAACCCGGCCGGGACTGCGTCGAACACCTGGAGACGCTGCTGGCGGAGGTCACCGGGACCGCCGAGGTGCTCGCGGTCGGCGCGGCGGGCGGTGACGGCACCATTGCCGCGGCCGCCACCGTGGCGCTGACGCACAACCTGCCGCTGGTGGTCATTCCCACCGGCACGCTCAATCACTTCGCCCGCGATCTCGGCGTCTACGACCTGCTGGAGGTGGTCGACTCCACCGGTGCCGGCGAGGCCGTCGCGGTCGATATCGCGAGCGTGGAATTGGAGACCGCCACCGGTACGCGTACCCATCACCTGATCAATACCGCGAGCCTCGGCGCGTATCCGGATCTGGTGCGGCTGCGCGAGAAATGGCAGGGCCGCTGGGGGAAGTGGCCGGCCTTCGCGGTCGCGCTGATCATTATGCTGCGGCGTGCTGAGCCGATTCGGATTCGCTTCGAAGGCCGTTGGCACGATGTGTGGTTCGTGTTCGTCGGCAACGGTCCGTACCACCCGCACGGTGCGGTCCCGGCCTTCCGTTCTCGACTCGATGCCGGGCTGTTGGATGTGCGCTGGCTGCGCGCCGATATCCGGTTCTCCCGCACCCGGGCGGTGCTCGCGCTGTCGCTGGCCGCCATCGGACGCAGCAAGGTCTACGGCGAAACCCAGGTGCCCGAGCTCACCGTGCATCTGAACGAACCCGAGGCCGTGGCCGCGGACGGTGAGGTGCTGTCGGAGGCCATTCGGGTGCACTTCGCGGTGGCCGGGCAGGTCACCGCCTACCGCCGTGACGAATCCAACCCGCGCTGGGCGAATCGGCCCCGGCCGCACCACCGCCGATAGCGCGGCCCGGGTGCGCAATCGCCGATTCCCGTGAAAGTTGGCCGCGCCGGCCGTACCGTAGACGGGGGCAGAAACCCTGCCGCACAGGAGCTTCCGCTGGTCGTAGGTCCAGTGCTCTTCGCTCCGCCCGCAATTGGAAACAAAGCGTTTTGGTCGAGGACTCCAGGGGGTTGTGCCGTGCAGCCGTTCGAACTTCCCGATTTCTACATGCCCTATCCGGCTCGGCTCAATCCGCATCTGGAGCAGGCCCGGGCGCACACCCGCGAATGGGCCGCGCAGATGGGGTTCTTCGAACCGCAGCAGGGCCATCACATCTGGGATGAGAGCGATCTCGAGCGCCATGACTACGGGCTGCTCTGCGCCTACACGCATCCCGACTGCGATGGTGCCGAGCTGGATCTCATAACCGACTGGTACGTCTGGGTCTTCTACTTCGACGACCACTTCCTCGAGCTCTACAAACGCACCCGCGATATTGCCGGGGCGCGCGAATACCTGGAGCGGCTACGCGAATTCATGCCGCTCACCGGGATCGATATGCCCGAGCCGACCAATCCGGTGGAACGCGGGCTGGCCGATCTGTGGCCGCGCACCGTGCCCAGCATGTCCCTGGATTGGCGGCGGCGTTTCGCCACCACCACCCAGGCACTGCTGGAGGAGTCGCGGTGGGAGCTGAACAATATCGCCGAGGGCCGCGTCGCCAATCCGATCGAGTACATCGAAATGCGCCGCAAGGTCGGCGGTGCGCCCTGGTCGGCCAATCTGGTCGAGCATGCCGTACACGCCGAGGTACCCGCCGAACTCGCGCCCACCCGGCCGCTGCGGGTGCTCTGCGATACCTTCGCCGACGCCGTGCACCTGCGCAATGACATCTTCTCGTATGAGCGGGAAGTGCGGCAGGAGGGCGAGAATGCCAATGGCATCCTGGTCATGGAGCGATTCCTGGATGTGGATACGCAGTCGGCCGCGGAGATCGTGAATGATCTGCTCACCTCGCGGGTGCAGCAGTTCGAGTACACCGCGCTCACCGAATTACCGCTGCTGTTCGCCGAATACGGGGTGAGCCCGGCCGAGCAGGGCGATGTGTCGCTGTACGCCAAGGGATTACAGGATTGGCAGTCCGGCGGGCATGAATGGCATCTGCGGTCCAGCCGGTATATGAACAAGGGGAGCCGCAAGAGCGCTGCTCACCCGCTGCTCGCGGCGTTCGCGCCCGCCGGGCTGGGGATGTCGGCACTGCGGATTACGCCGGGGAGTCTGGGGCTCGAGCGATTCGCGCGGTTCGCGCATCAACCGTACGAACCGGTCGGTGCGACTCCGCTGCCGGAGATCTATATGCCCTTCGAGCTCCGGCTCAATCCACTACTGGACAGCGCCCGCGAGAACATCGTCACCTGGGCCCGCGAAATGGGCATGCTCGCAGCCGTTCCGGGGCTGCCGTCGAATATCTGGAGCGAAGCGGACCTGCGCGACTTCGACTTCGCGCTCTGCTCTTCGGGATTGGACCCCGACGCCACCGCCGCCGAACTGGATCTGGCCACCTGCTGGCTCGCCTGGGGCACCTATGTGGACGACTACTATCCGGCGGCCTTCTTCCCGACGCGCAATATTATCGGCGCGAAGGTCCAGGGCCGCCGGTTCCAGGAGTTCATGCCGATCGACGGGCCCGCCGCCGCGACGCCCGCCAATCCGCTCGAACTCGGCCTGCTCGATCTGTGGACCCGCACCACCGCGCCCCTGGATACCGAGCAGCGGCACGAATTCCGCAGGGCCGTACAGAGTTTCCTCACCGCCTGCGAATGGGAGGTGCTCAACCACACCCTGCACCGCATTCCCGACCCCATCGACTATGTCGAAATGCGCCGCGACACCTTCGGCTCCGACCTCACCAAGGCGCTGTCCGGGCTCTCGCACGGCAATCTGGTGCCGCCGCAGGTCTATCGCACCCAGACCATCTCGAATCTGGAGAACACCGCCGCCGACTACGCCGTCCTGCTCAACGACCTGTTCTCCTATCAGAAGGAGACCGAGTTCGAGGGCGACTTCCACAATGGCGTCAGCGTGATCCGCAATTTCCTCGGCTGCGACCGCGACCGCGCCGTCACCCTGGTCAACGACCTGATGACCGCTCGCCTGGAGCAATTCGAGCGCGTAGTGTCGCGCGAACTCCCCACCCTGTACGAGGAGTACAACCTCGACGAATCCGTCCGCCGAGTCCTGGACCAGCGCGCCGCCGAACTCCAAGACTGGATGGCCGGAATCCTGAACTGGCACACCAATTGTCGCCGCTACCAGGAACCCCAACTACTCCAACGCTTCCGCCCCCAACCCCCCGCCCCCGAACCCCGCCCGAGCCTCCCTTTCCTCCGGCCGACCGGCCTGGGCACCCACGCCCTGCGAATCGGCGCGGGCCGCAACACATCCGAGGTCACCACCGGGTGACGCACCGGTTCTTGGCTGGGAGATATTGCAGCGCAGCGGGTCTCGGCTAGCGGGACTTGGGCTGATTCGCGAGGGCCTGCTCGTAGCCGCCCTCGGGGGCGTGGTCGTCGGAGGTGTAGACCAGGTGCAGGACGCCGGTGGTGAAGGTTTCGGCGGAGAGCAGGCGCAGTGGGATGGCGTTGCCCTCGTTCCAGAGGCGCAGGCCCTGACGCAGGGCGATGGGGTGCACCAGTAGGTGCAGTTCGTCGAGCAGGCCGGCGGCCAGGAGTTGGCGCACGATGGATGGGGAGCCGCTCATGGCGATGTCGGTTTCGCCGGGCTCCTGCTTGAGCGCGGTCACAGCCTCGATCAGGTCACCTTGGAGCTGCTCGGAATTGCGCCAGGGGAGATCGAGTTCCTGGTGTGATACGACGATCTTGCGGGCATCGCCCAGTGATTTCGCCATGCCCGCATCCTCGCCGCCCGCGTTCTCGCGGTCCGGCCAGGCGGCGGCGAAAGTGTCATAGGTGACGCGGCCGAGCAGCAGGGTGTCGGCGGTCGCGAGCTGTGCGCCGACGGCCTCGCCCATCTGGTCGTTGAAGTAGGGGAAGTGCCAGTCCTGCGGCTCGCCGATGACGCCGTCGACCGAAATGAACAGTCCCGCAGTAATTTTCCGCATAATGTGCTCCCGTGTAGTTGGCGGTGTTACCCATATGGACGGGGTGCCTCGCCGGAATTAATCGGTGCGGGCCGGAGCATTGCTCACCAGCCGAGACGGGCGCGGCCGTCGTGCTCGAGGCGGTAGGAACTCGCTTCGCGCGCGGCCGACCTTAGGGACGAACCGGTGCTCAGTATGGGGCCGACTGTGGCGACCAGCGCGCGGTGAGTTCGCCGGAAAGGGTGCGGGGGAAGGATATTCGGGCCGGATCGCCGTCGCTGGTGTAGCGGCGCTCCGGATGTTCGGCGAGCTGATCGAGCCAGTAGACGGAGTCGAACGGGACCGGCGCGCGTCCCGATCGGATGCGGGGGATGGCGGCGGGATCGAGTGCGCCGTACGGCGAAGGTGCCGGTTCCGCGCCGACCAGCAGGACCGCGTCGAAGGTGTAGGGGGTGCCGTCCCAGCTGCCGGCGGTGGCGAGTGTGCGATCGACCGGTGAAATACCAAGGGGCAGAGCCATTGTCCGGACCGGTTGATTCGGCACTGCGGCGGCGATGGCACGCAGGTTCTGCACGAATTCACGCTGTACGCCGGTGCTGTCCAGGCGGGCCAGGTTGGCGTGGGTGGCGGTGTGCGCGCCGATCTCGTAGCCGTGTGCGACCAGCCAGGGTAGTGCCCGCGGATCATTCGCGAAAGGCTCGTTGTTGACGAAGAACGTTGCGGTGGAACCGAATTCGGGATGCCGGGCGCGGAAATCCTCCAGTATCGCGATGGCGGTGTCCGGCGCGGGGTTGCCCTCGGTGGTGAAGGTCAGCTGGCTGATGGTCGAATCGTCGAAGGTGAGGACGACCGGATGGGTGCCGGCGGGCAGATCGATCGTGCCGGAGACGTAGCGGGACACGGTGATCGGCCGGTAGTTCTCGCGCAGCAGTCGATCCAATTCGGCCCGGAACTTGTCCGGGGTCTGATCGTAGTCACCGGCCGGAGCGGGCGAGAGCTGGTGGTACATCAGGATCGGGACGACGCCGAGTTCATTCGCGCCGACGGCGGCCGGATCGGGCGGTGGGGTCGTGGCGCCCACCGGCCGGGCGGTGGGGACTGTCGCTTCGTGCTCCGGTGCGGCGCAGGCGGGGGCGAATATGAGCAGTGCCGCGGTGATCACCCGCAGGCCCACGATCTTGGCCATTGTCGAACTCTACTGTCCGCCAACCCGTCTCGGATGAGAGTCGGAAATCCCGTCCGCACGGTGCGCGGACAGCGGATAGTTGGGGGAATTCGAGTGAGAGTTGGTGTGGGCGTTGCTGAAGCGGGTCCCGGCTGCCGGGCGGCGACGACTGGTAGTCGTCGCCACGGCAGTGGTGATTGTCGTGGCCGGTCTGATCATCGGTTTCCTGCGAATCGATCCCGGGGCGCGGACCGCCGCGGCGGTCATACCGCTCGCCTTGGAGGTGACCCAGCCCGCGCCGGTCACCTCACTGCACGCGCCGATCACCGTGCGCGGCAGGGCGATCGGGGCCAAGCACCTCACCGTCGCCGGGCAGGCCGTCACGCCCGCCGCCGACGGGAGCTTCGAGGTCACGCTGGCGCGCCTGACCGCCGGGGTCGCCGTGGTGGCCACCGACGCCGACGGCAAGACCGTCACCCAGCCGATCACCGTCCGGGCCGAGGTGCCGCGGATTCGGGCCGTACACGTCACCGCGTACGCCTGGGCCTATGAACCCATGCGCGAGGATGTGCTGAATATGGCGCGCGAGGGGCGGATAGACACCGTTCAACTCGATATCAAGGATGAGGACGGTGTCGTCGGCTACGACTCGCAGGTACCGCTGGCCCGGGAATCCGGTGCCTCGGCGCGTATCTACAACGCCGGTGAAGCGCTGAAGACCCTGCACGACATGGGAATTCGAGTGGTCGGCCGGATTGTCGCCTTCCGTGATAGCACCATGGCCGAATGGGCTTGGCATGCCGGGCATCCCGACTGGGTGATTCAGAATCCCGGTGGCGGGCCGTATGCCAGTAATTATGGTTCGATCGCGTTCACGAACTTCGCGAGCCCCGAAATACGCCGATACAATATCGATCTCGCGACCGAGGCGGCCGGACTGGGCTTCGATGAGATCATGTACGACTACATTCGCAGGCCGGACGGGTCGCTCTCCAGCATGGTGTTCCCGGGGCTCGTCGATGCGCCGACGGTTTCCATCGCCGAATTCCTGCGGGAGAGTCGCGATCCGGTGCGCGCCGCCGGGGCCTTTCAGAGCGCGGCGGTCTTCGGGATAGCGGCCACCCGGCCCGATGAGATCGCGCAGGATATTCCGCTGATGGCGCGTCAACTCGACTATGTCGCGCCGATGCTTTATCCCTCGCATTGGAATCCGGGTGAATACGATGTGGCGAGCCCGAACTCGCAGCCTTACGACATCGTCTTCCGGTCACTCCAGGATTTCCAGCGTCAGGTGGAGGGGACCGAGGCCAAGGTCATCCCGTGGTTGCAGGACTTCAGTTTGGGCGTGAATTATGGCGATGCCCAGGTCCGCGCCCAGGTGGATGCGGCTGCCGCGGTGGGTATCGCGAGCTTCTTCCTCTGGAATGCGGCCGTGCACTACCACTCCGGTGCGCTCGATCCGGCCTGATCGGTCGACTCGCCTGGGTGGATGATCGGGTTTTCCCATGTCGCGGGGGATAGTTGGACGGTAGTTTCACCGACCGGTCGGCATCTTCCCGTGAGGAGTGAGCATGAGCAGCCCCGAAAAGCGGTCCCTCCTGTCCCGCATCACCCCGACCCAGTGGGTGGCGGTCGCGCTCACCATTCTGGCGATCCTGTTCGTGGTCGAGAACCGTGGCAAGGTCTCGATCGAATTCCTGCTCATCACCATTCGTTCGCCGATGTGGCTGGTGCTGCTGGTGCTGTTCGTGGTGGGCTGGCTCGCTGGGCTGCTCACCGCCCGGCAGCGCCGGCGCTAGAACTAGGCATGTCCGAGACCCAGCGCGAGCGTTCGACCGCTGGCCTGCACGCGGTCTGGGCCTATCTGCGCAGTGCGCCCGGCACCTATATCTGGCTCGCCATGCTGCTGGCGAGCACCATTTTCCTGAGTCATCTGTCGCCGCATGCCCAGGAGATCTTCCTGGGCAATCGTTCGACGAACCTGCATCACCTGCAGGAAGATCCGATTCGAGTCCTGATCGCCAGCGCGTTCTGGCTCGCGGGCGGCGGCTGGCCGGTGTACGCGGTCGCCTACACGGTGTTTCACGCGCAGGCCGAACGCTGGCTGGGCACGCTGCGCTGGTTGGCCGTGCTGCTCATCGCGCATATCGGCGCGACCTATGTCAGCGAGGGGGTGCTGCTGTGGGCGATCCGGAATGGGCATGCTCCGCAATCCGCGGTACACACCCTCGATTACGGGGTGAGCTATGCGTTGGCGGGCATTGTTGCGGTGCTGGCCTATCACCTGGTTCGGCCGTGGCGCTGGGTCTATATCGCCGGAGTCGTCGTCTTCTACGGTGTTCCGCTGCTGATCGCTCAAACCTTCACCGCCGTAGGGCATTTCACCGCCGTGTTGCTCGGCTTCGCCTGCTATCCGCTGACTCGATCCCGCTCCGCGCCTTGGGATCCGGCAGCCTCGCAGCTGTTCTCGCGATTCCGCTGAGGATGGCCTGGAGTCCAGGCCATCCCGAATCAGCCGCGGTTCATCAGTTTGATCAGCGTGGCGGTATCGGTCGTGCGCGACCCGCCGGCGAAAGCCAAAGTGGCATAGGCGCGTTCGGCGGCCTCCTGATGTCCCGCGCCGCAGGCGTCGGTGACCATGATCGGGAGGTAGCCGAGATCGGTGGCATGCCGCACGGTGGGGTCGATACCGACCTCCAGGGCGATGCCAGCGATAGCGAACGAGTCGATTCCCAAGTCCCGCAACGCGATATCGAGTGGCGTGGCGGCGAAGGCGGACATGGTGATCTTGTCGAAGACCACCTCGTTCGGCCCCGGCTCCAGTTCGGGCACCAGCTGATACTGCGGTGAGCCCTGCGGGAACGGCGCGTGCACCTGGCTCGGATCGTCCACCCGCTGCCACTCCATCGCGGTGCGCAATTGCGAAACACCGGCCGCTGCTACCGGAATCGACATGTGCCGGGTGTAGAACACCCGAAACCCCTTCTCCCGCGCCACATCCCGGAGCCGCACACAAGCTTCGGTGATCCGCTCCCCGTCCGGTATCTGCCGCACGATCCCGACCTGCATGTCATAGATGATCAGCGCCATCCGACCCGGATCGCACGCATCCTCGATGGTCTGCGGAATGGTCAGTCCGTACGCGTATCGCATATCGCCTCACTTGGTCCGGTCGTAGGGTTCGGCGACGTCGACGGAGACATCCATCAGCGCCTCCAGTGGCAGCGGTGCCGTCACCGGCACGTAAGTCCACTCCAGGAAACCCTTCTTGGTCAGCGGGAAATCGTCGATGTACCGCTTGGCTTCGTCGACGCTCTCCACCTCGAACACGATCACCACCCCCGGCTCATCGGCCCGCGCGTAGTTCTCCCGCACGATCCCGGCCTTCCACAGCCGCCACACATTCGCGACCTCCTCGGGTAGGAAGGGAGTGATGGTCTCCAGTGTGACACCCGGCTTGAATCGATCAAAAGTGATGACCTTCATGAGTTTTCGACTCCGTGTTCGCAGTTCCGATGCATCCGTACGCAGTCCATGCAAACCCGATGATTACATTCTTACAAGTACTCACTTTCCGGTAAGCACCCCGAGGTGACCATGCCCGCCAAGCGCTACCACTGCCCCGTAGAAGTAACCGTCGACCTCATCGGTGGCAAATGGAAACCGGTAATCCTCGCCCACCTGAAGGAGGGAACCCACCGCTACGGCGAACTCCGCCGCCGCATGCCCACCACCAGCGAAAAAATGCTCATCCAACAACTCCGAGAACTCGAATCCGACGGCCTCGTCCGCCGCACCCCCACCCCCACCACCCCACCCCAGGTCGACTACGCCCTCACCGAAGAAGGCTGGACCCTGGTCCCAGTCCTCACCGCCCTCTACGAATGGGGCCGAACCCGCAGCGCCCGAACCGGACTCACCCTGGAGACCATCGCCCCACAAGCCAACTGAGGCGGCTCTGTCAGAATGCACGTCATGAGCGTGGCGAGCGCGGGCCTGGTCGTCTGGGATGTCGACGGCACCCTGATTCCAGCCGACCTACGTTGGCTCCGCAGGGCTGTCGCTCGCACATACGGCATCTCGGAAGCCGAGGTCGTCTTTCCCGCAGCGCGCGTACACGGCTACACCGATGAGTCCATCGTCGTGGATACCGCGCTCGCCTCCGGCATTCCGGTAGAAACCGCCGAACGCGGAGTCGAGCAGTTCCATGACCAATTGGCCCACGTCATGGCCGAGGGCGAGGCCGAGCTGGCACGTGACCAGCCCGCGTATCCGGGTGCGGCAGAAACGATTTCGGCTTTGAACAAGCACGGATTGATTCAAACCGTCCTGACCGGAAACCTGCGTTCGGCAGCAGAGGTCAAGCTCCGCGTCGCGGGACTGGACGACCACCTGGATCTGGAAATCGGCGCATTCGGATCCGACGCCCGAGACCGATTCGACCTCCCCGCCGTGATTTCCCAACGGTTCCCCGGCAAGTACGGCCAATCCCTGGACCCGGCACGAACCGTAATCATCGGCGATGCCCCCAATGACATCGCCTGCGCCAGGCACGCAGGCTTCCACGTCATAGTGGTTGCTCATCGCGCAAGTCGCGAGGAGCTGACTCAATCCTCGCCGGACGCGATTGTTGAAGCGCTGGAAGCGGATGCGGTGGTCGCGAAGGTCGAATCAGTGCTCTCTTGCGCACCACGGCGCAGCTTCCACATGTCCGAGATCGCACGGGCACATCACATGCGTGACGAGCCGCTCGCCACTGTCGCGATGCTCGACCGGGCACAGCAGGAGTCGCCCGATACCTCGGCTTTTCGCTGTTCGCGCGATCGGCCGTGCCCGACCTTGTCGAAAACGGCGGTGCGACAGTAAGATCCACCGCCGAACGCCTCGCCGCAGTACTCGGTTTGGAGATCTGACGGCGGCAGAGGTCTGGACATCAGATCAAGTGGATTCCCGGCTGGACCGTAGTCGGAGGGGGTTCTTGTCGGAGTCATTTGGGGTCGGATCGATTGGGAGCGTGTGGTTTTCGTCGACGCCGCGGGTGAGGGAGATCCGCAGGGGGGTGTCGGTTGAGAGGGCGATGTGTAGTGCGTCGATCGAGCGCAGGTGATGGCCGTTGGCCTCGGTGAGGACGTCGCCGGTTCGGATTCCGGCTTTTTCGGCTGGGGAGCCGGGGGTGATTTCGCGGACCAGGAGGCCGGGGATCGGCGGGAGGCCGACTGCTTGGCGCATTCGGATTGACAGGTGGGCCGGGGCCAAAGTCATTCCGAGGGTGGGGGAGTCGGCGGCATCGACATCTTGGTCAACAATGCCGCTGGTCTGGGTGCGGACGGCTGGACCACAGCCACCGCGGAAGACTGGCTAACCCTCTACAACACCAATGTCGCCTCGGCGGTCCGCCTGATCCAGGCCCTGACCCCCGCCATGCGAAATGCCAAGTGGGGCCGCGTAATCCAAATAGGCAGCGCCGCCAACCCCAACCCCCTACCCATGCGAGCCGCCTACAGCGCCGCCAAAGCAGCCCTGGCCAACCTCACCGTCAGCCTCTCGAAAGAACTGTCCGCCACCGGAATAACGGTGAACACCATCAGCCCCGGCCCAGTCCTCCTCGACGCCTTCCTCGACTTCGCCCGATCATTCGGCCGCTCCCACGGCCTGGGCGAAGACGCGGAAGCCGCCACCCGAGCCCTCCTCAACGGCCCCCGCACCAACCCCTCCGACCGCCTCGTCGCCCCCGCCGAAATCGCCACCCTGACCGCATTCCTGGCCAGCCCCCTCGCCGCCTCCATCAACGGCGCAAACCTCCGCATGGACGGCGGCATGGTCCCCACCGTCAACTAACCCCGCACCCTCACCCGAATCTTCAAGATGGTGTCGACATTGAGCGCTGACTGGTGAGGTTCTTCGCGTGATGTCGCTTATGAATTCGGGGCTCCCGCGAACAAGGACAAAACGACAAACACCAACACCAACACCCTCCAGTGGGGCCGAAACGGGGATGTGGCCCAGTGGAATACGCCGCGCGATCTTATGGGACCAGCAGGTACCACTCGAGGAACGGGCCCTGGAGGGGCCAGGTGTTCACGATGAACTTGGCCGGGCCCATTCCTACCCAGAGGTCGACTGTCACGGTGTTGCCGGGCGTCGCATCGGTGTGGATGTATACATCTTGGGATCGCCCGCCGGCGGAACCCAACCAGCCCAGTACGACGTGGTTGCCGCACGGGCCGTGCTGGTATCCGTACGGGGTCACATGTGCGAGTACATGGCCGGGGAGTTGGGGTGTGGCTTCGAGCGCGACACCGATTGCGCCGGTGCAGAAATTCGCGTCGCCGAAGGTGTAGAGGGTGGTGCCGAAGGGCGTCCACTGCGGTAGGGGGTCCGCTTGCGCGGGGGGTGCGCCCAGTCCGCACAGCAGCGCGCTGATCGTTGCCGAGATTACGATTACTGCCGCCGAAACCCGCACGGTCATCAGCCGATGTCCTTCCCGCGGAACAACACTCGCGGCGGCGCTGCCGACTTCAGCCAGGTTTGAACAGTATGCGCTCCGGGCGGCGACATCGGTGTCGAGATGGACGTGAAGCTCCGCTGTCGGCGGGGCGCGGTAGCTTGCGCTCGTTGATGGAGACAGGGAGTTTCGCGATGGGGTTCTGTTCCAATTGGATGCTGTTTCGTGCCACCACGCCGGAGGCGGCATGTGATGCACTCGGGGTGCGGCGCAGCGGGATTCGCTCGAAGTCACCGAAGCCGGTCTTGTGCGGTGTGGTGCGGCCGGAGGGCGCGTATCTGGTGGTTGAGGATCGTGCCGTCGGAATGCTCGAAGGCACATGGGATTTGACGGGACTGTCGGGTGGTCGTGAAATTGTTGCCGCCGCGGAGATCGACGGGGTCGGGCACAGCGAGGTATCGGTGTGGCGCGATGGGCGCAAGGTTTGGGGAATCGTGTCGCCGGTCGACGACTTCCGGCCGCGGCTTTCCGGCTGCGTCCCTGCCGAGATTCTGGCGGAGTTGCAGTACGAGGAGTATCTGGAATACATCGAATCGAAGGGGTGGACGGACGATTCGGATGATTGGGAGGACGACTTCGACGAGGTCGACTGGTTCAATCCGATACTTCGCCTGGCGGCGGACCTGACGGGATACGTCTGCGGAAGTCCGCTCGCCGCAACGGAAGAAGAACCCTTCGAGATTCTCGAATCGATCGTGGCCTCGACGGCCGTCTGACGATGCAGCGGTCTAGTGCGGGCGCAGGACTATCAGGCCGGGGGTGGTGGCGACGTAGTCGGTGAGGGGGGTGTCGACTACCTGGTAGGCGGAGAGGGAGGTGGCGTTGCGGAAGATTGGGCCGGTGGGGGTCGAGATGAAGATTCCTACGTGGGATACGTCGAGGCCGGGTTGGTCGGCGTAGGCGGCTATGTAGTCGCCGGTGCGGAGTTGGGAGATGACCGCGTCGTTGACCGCGTTGGCGGGGATGTAGGTGATGTTGCGGTCTACGGCGGGGAGGCCGGGGAGGTATGCCGTGCCGTCGGATTTGGTGTTGAGGTGTTTGGGGACGGTGATGGCGGCGGGGGTGAGGGTGGCGGTGATGTCTTCGGCTGCGGTGCGGGAGGTGGTGGCCCAGTCGGTGAAGAAGTGTTTGCGGTGCAGGAAGTCGACTGTGGCGTTGGTGTAGCGGGTTTCGGTGAGGTTGGTGAGGAAGTCGTCGCGGGTGGTGGAGCGGGAGAGGGCTTCCACGTAGTCCAGGAGGGTGAAGCAGTCGACTCGGCGGAGGTCGACGACGAGTTCCTCAGGCACGGTGGCGGAGCCGACCAGCATGTTCGCGCCGTAGGGGGTGCCCAGGAAGTGAGCCGAGAGTTGGTTGATCACCTCGCCTTTGGTGAGAGCGCCGGCGGCCTGCCGGACGGCGAGGAGTTCGTCGAGTTTGCTCGCCGTGGCATCGTCGATCGACGGGGTCGCGAGTGCGGTCGGACCGAGCAGTCCGGCACCGCCCACCAAGACCAGTAGGACGAGCAGTATGCGAGCGATGGTGCGCACGTCGCCTCCACGGAAAGAGCTGATCGGTGAACAGATTCGCGTCCCACCGTAGCGGGGGCCGGACCGGTCAGGAATCGAGAAGCGCCGGATACCCGCCTCGACCTAGCGTTATTGCCATGTGCAGCATTCATTTACAGGGTCCGAGATTCCTGGCCGGCGCCGGGCCGAAAGCGAGTGTCGCGGTGATTGGGACCGGGCGGGTCGGACGAGCGCTGGGGTTCGCGCTCGCTTCGAAGGGGCACTGCGTTGTCTACGGGTCGCGGACACCGGGACGGGACAGTTTCAGCATCGCGGACGCGGTGATCGGCGGGGATGCCGTGCTGGTTGCCATTCCACCGCGGGCCGTCGCCGACTTCGCGCGAGACAATGCGCGGGCGCTGGCGGGCAAACTGGTGCTCGACGCCACCGATAATGTGACGGGTACGCCGGCGAAAGCCGCAGCGACCTTCGCCGAATTCGCTCCGACCTGCCGGTATGTGGCGCTCGGCAGCCTCGGCGCGGAGATCTTCGAGGATCCCGTAGTGGATGGCGCGCCGGCCGAGCTGTCCTTCTCCTGTGTGGAACAGGACCGCGCCGAGGTGGCGGAGCTCATCGCGGATATCGGGCTGCGGCCGATCTACGCCGACCCGGTGACCTGCGGGAATTACCCCCGGCGTGCATGACGCGCCGCGCCGAACATAATGCAGCATGGGTATTTTCCGGCCGAGCTGCCCGGTGGGGGCACTGGAACGGCTCTGGGTCGAGGAGATGATGAGCTGGTGCGCAGCGCAATTCGGCTCGCGCACGCTGCGCACACCCGCGATCCTGCCGACCGCCGACTTCTTCCCGGACCCGTACTCCGGGACCGAACCACAGGTCCGCGCACTGGTCGACAGTGTGGGCAGATATATGGGCGTCGGCCGCGATCGCGTTGTGGTGGAAGTGAATTCGGGCGGTGACCCACTGCCGGAGGGCATGGCGTTCCTGGAGGGCACCGCACACGGCGAGGCCGGCCACTACCGCGTGGAGCACGGCCGCGCGGTGGTCTCACTCGATATGGGCCGGCTGCGTTCGCAGGTCACCCTGGTCGCGGCCATCGCACACGAACTGGCACATGAACGACTGCTGGGTGAGCGGCGCATAGACCGCGATCGGCACGATGGTGAGCAGCTCACCGATCTCGCGACCGTGTACCTGGGCCTCGGCATCTTCAATGCCAATGCGGCACTGCAGTTCTCGCAGAATCAGCGCGGCTGGCGATCACAGCGCCTGGGCTATCTGTCCCAGCCCATGTTCGGCTACGCGCTGGCCTGCTGGGCCGTCATGCGCGGTGACGCGAAACCGGCGTGGGTCAGACATCTGGACACCAACCCGCGCGTGTACATGAAGCAGAGCCTGCGCTACCTGCGCGCCAACCCCGACGCCCTGCCCGATTGGCGCGCCACACTGTAACCCTCACCGATCGAGACCCGTTGGGCCGCTTGGGCGATGATGGTCGGGTGCAGAACATCTTCGATGCGGAATTCGCGCGCGAACCGTGGCCGGTGCTGCGCTCACTGCGCGCGGCCGGGGGCGCACATCGAGTGGCGACACCGGATGGTCCACCGGCCTGGCTGATCACCCGCTACGCGGATGTGCGGGCCGGACTGCTCGACGAGCGCTTGTCGACCAACCTCCGGTACAGCCGGGGGAGCGACTATCGGGGTTTCGCCGTTCCGAAACCTCTCGACGTATTCCAGACCGGTGAGCCCGCGCGCATGCGCAGCCTGATCGTCGGTGAACTCCGGTTGGCGGGCGACTGGTCCGATCGGGCGGCCGGGCTGATCGGCAAGAGCCTGGCCGCACTGGACGGCACCCGCGAATTCGATTTCGTCGAACGGGTGGCGCTGCCGCTCCCCGCGGTGATCCTCGGTGAATTGCTGGGATTGCATGAGTCCGAACAGGATTCGCTGTCCGCCTGGGCGCAGGCCACCCTCGCGCCCGGTGCGAGCCCGCGAGCCCGGGACACACTGGGTGCGATGCAGCGGATCATCAACGCCGTCATCACCGAAGGCCGCGACGGCCGGGCCGACACCATGCTCGGCCGCCTGGTGCGCTCCGAAATCGCAGGTGCCACATCGGAATCCGGTGAACTGCCCGGACTGCTCTTCTACCTGCTGTTCGTCTGGTACGAGGTGCTGATGGATGTGCTCGCCGGTGCCGTGTTCACCTTCTCGGACCGGCCCGAACAGCTCGAGGCAATGCTGACGGCCCCGGATCGATCGATCGCCGTGGACGAGCTGCTGCGGTTCCTGTCCCCGCAGGTGCTGGCCGGTCCGCGCTTCGCCGTCACCGATCTGGAAATCGCCGGGCAGACAATCGAAGCGGGACAGACGGTGCTGCTCTGCCTGGCCTCGGCCAACCATGATCCGGAAAGGTTCACCGGCACCGCGACATCGAGCGGCATGCTCGAACTGGATGTGCGGCGCGACCCCAATCCGCATGTGGCGCTGGGGCATGGCGCGCACGTCTGTGTCGGAGCCGGTCTGCTGCGCCCGGTGCTCGCCTCGGTCCTCGGGGAGATCTACACCCACTGGCCGAATCTCCGTGCCACTATTGCCGATTCGAGTATCGGATGGCGTTCGGGATTCCGGCATCGCGGCCCGCTCACCCTGCCGGTGCGGCCGGAGAGTCCCCGATGAATGGGGCGAACATCTTCGGTCGCCCCATCCTGACTTCGCGGCCCGACACGATCCGGCCGATGCCCTCCCCTTCTGGGACAGCGGCTTCGGTGTACCGTCACGAAGTACGGACGAGTATATGATCAGCATCACCGCGACTGTCAACTGCAGGAGACAAGATCAGAATGGTTGCCGCGCAACAGCATCCGTTCACCAGCGCGCTCAATACGCTGATCGCCGGTATGCATCCCCCCGTGACCAGGGACGGCCGTGAAGTGGAGATCACCCACCGGGCGCTGGCGGAGAATATTCAAAGCACCACCGGGGCCTGCCTTTCGGCGAATTATCTGTGGAAGTTGCGCACCGGGCAGACGGTGAACCCGTCCTTCGAAACCCTCGAGGCGCTGCGCGGCTACTTCGGCCTGGACAGTCTCGACCCGCTGACCAATCCGGAACTCGCCGTCGCGCGCGGCCGGGAACTCGCATTGATCAACGCGCTCAAGGGAACCGCCGATACCGCAGCCCTGGAACTCGTGCTGCGTGACGGTCTGGCGCACGGTACCGTGCGGGCCGAGACCGTGGCCGCCATGCTTGATGTGCTGCGGCGGATCGAGGCCGAGCACTACGGGAAAGACTTGTGAGCCATGCGGATCGCGGTCTGGGAGGGTTCGCGGGATGAGCATCCGATGATGGATCATCGACGCCTGCGGCGCGAACTGCGCACGCTCGGGCTACCCGGCCGATTCACGGTCGCGGAGCTGGCCGAGGCGCTGGCGCGCAAGCGCGGGCGACCGCTGCGACTGCGGCCGGAGCCGTTCGCGGTGGCCGGTCTCTCCGGCGGACTATTGGTGACACGGGATATCGATTTCCTTGCCTACCAGAGCAATACCAGCGAACTGCATCAGGATCACATCGTCTGCCACGAGTTCGGGCACCTGCTCGCCGGGCATGAACCGGTCACGGTCACCGGACAGGACGCGTTGCGACTGCTCGCACCGAATATCGACCCGGCCGTGGTGCGCCGCATGCTGGGCCGCACCTGCTCGGCGGAGCGGGAGGAGCAGGAGGCCGAGCGTATCGCGGATCTGCTTATGGCACACCACATTACGCGCTGGACGCCGCGCGCGGAATGGGTGTTGCCGGTGAACGCGCCCGCCGACATCCGCAGCCTGCTCGATACACTCGGACCCGGAATCGACTGATCACGTGCATTTCGCTCTGATTTACGGAAGTGTCGGTGTACTCGCCCTCCTGGTATTCGCCTGGCGGCTGCTATTGGCGCTGCGCGGTACCCGGATCGCCTCACGCTGGGCGGTCGCCGTCGCCATCGCCTGTGCGGCAATAGGTTTCGAGGCGGCCGTACCGCAGGTGTACGAGTGGATCGGCCGGGTCAGCGGCAGCCCGAATCTGGCGACGCTGATCGTCTACTCGGCGGTTACCACCGCCACGCTGGCACAGCTGGTCTGGACGACCTACCTGGTCGCGCCGGAGGTGGTCGGGAGTGCGGCGGAACTGTCCGACACCGCCGCAACAGTCGAGAACTCCACCGTGGCGGGCCCGAATATCAACGGGCGCAAGGTCATGCTGGTAAATCTGGTCGTCGTGCTGGTCATGGCCGGACTCTTCTTCGCCGCGCCGGTGCACGATGAATCGCACGCTACCGACTTCGACTATCACTACGCGACCGTTCCGCTGGTCGACCTGTTCCTGGGCATCTACCTGTGCGCCTATACCCTCGCCCTACTGCACATTGTGCTGCTCTGCCGCACCTGGATTCCACTCGTGCGCGAACAGTGCTGGCTGCAAAGGGGTTTGGTGCTGCTGGTCACCGGTTCGGTGATCGCGATCGGCTACAGCATCGGCAAGACCGTCGCCCTCGTCGCGGCCTGGGCCGGAGTCTCGGCCCGGCAACTGAATATGGAGATCGCGCCCGCCTTCGCCAGCGCCGGTGCGGCCATCATGCTGCTCGGGTACCTGTGCCCGTCCCTGCTGCCGCAGGCGATGGCCGCGGTGCAGCGCGCCCGCGCACTACCCAGACTGCGTCCGCTGTGGCTGGCGTTGCGTGAAGCGGCTCCGGAGGTGGGCGCGGCGGCCCCGGCGGCTCGGCGTCCTACCAGGGATCGGCTGTACCGCCGCGTGATCG
This sequence comes from Nocardia sp. SYP-A9097, assembly GCF_009649815.1. Lineage (GTDB taxonomy): Bacteria > Actinomycetota > Actinomycetes > Mycobacteriales > Mycobacteriaceae > Nocardia. The sequence goes on along the minus strand of NZ_WJIC01000014.1, from coordinate 65,321 downwards.
AGATCCGGGACGCACTGCTCCTGCTGCAACCGCACCTTAGCCCCGAAATCACCGCGCGCGCAGCGGAAGTCGCGAATCGGTTACAGGTTCCCGCCGCCGAGCGCGAGGCGACCATCGAGGCGGCCCGCATAGCGCTCGCGCTACGTGCGCACCGGAGCGGCGTCACTCCGATCGATCGCGGTGAGACTTTCCGCCGCCCCGCCCGCCCCACCTTCCTGGGCGAACTTACCTGGCTGGGAGCGGTTTCCAGCGCCTACCGCAAGTATCTCGCGAGCGCGGATTCGGTTCTCGATACAACCCGCACCTGACGAAATCGCTTGTTACCGCTATTCTTTCCGATGCGGGCGTGGTGTTCGATATCCCCTTCATCGAACACCACGACCGTCCAAAGTTCTTGGACCCCAGTATGTTCCGGTCCGGAGAACCCTCTTGGGTGATGGTTTCGCGGTTGTGCACACGGCCGGCGCCGAGACCCTTTCGGGCTGCTGCCCGATGAAGGCATCCGTACGGCCTGGAAGTGTGCATAGCATTCGCCGCGTCACACTCGCGGTCGCTGCCTGACGACCGGTATGCCGACCCGCCCGGCGCGAGCGGGCGCGCGCCGCCCGTATGTCTCCTGTGCGACAGGACGCCGAAATGTGCCGTTTGCCGGGAACTGCAATACTGTCCGCGCTACCGCCCGTGCCGCACCCATCGCGGCACGGGCGGCGGCGACAATCGGTAGTTTTCACCGCCGTGCGGACAGCACGGTGGCGCAGGAGAAGTAGGGCTGGACGTGCGTTTTCGCTCGATCATTGGTAGCGCGGCGGTATTGCTGTTATTGGGTGTCTTCGCCCTGACCGCTGCCGCCGAGCCGTTCCTGCCCATGGCCGCCGCCGACCCGGAGGCGAGCGCACCCGCCGCTTCGGGCGATGCGCACATCGTGAATATCCACGTCGACGATGACCGGCACTGGGTAATCACCGTCTACTCCGCCGCCATGAACAGCGAATTCGCGGTCGAGGTGCAGCGTCCCGCCGATACCTCGGTACCGCGACCGGTCCTGTATCTGCTCAGCGGTGGCAGTGGCGGCAAGGGCCCCGGCTCCTGGGACCGGCAGACCCATGCGACCGACTTCCTCGCGGACAAGCAGGTCAATGTCGTCCAGCCGATCGGCGGCGCGGCCTCCTACTACGCGGACTGGCGCTCACCCGATCCCCGCCTGGGCGTCGTGAAGTGGAAGACCTACCTCACCGAGGAACTACCCCCGCTGATCGATCAGGCCCTGGGCGCCAACGGCCGCAATGCCATCGCCGGCGTATCGATGTCCGGTACCTCGGTGCTGCAACTCCCGATCGCCAAGCCCGGCCTCTACAACGCGGTCGCCGCCTACAGCGGCTGCGCCCAGATAGCCGATCCCCTCGGCCAGGCTTACGTCCGTCTGACGGTCGCCTACAGCGCGGGCGATGCCGCCAATATGTACGGCCCGCCCGGCGACCCCATGTGGGCCGCCAACGACCCCTACCTGCACGCGGAAGCCCTGCGCGGCCTGGACCTCTACCTCTCCAGCGGCAACGGCCTCCCCGGACCCTACGACAAATCCGGCGGACGCGGCCTGGTCGGCGCGGGCCCCGGAGCCCTCGCCAACCAGGTCCTGGTCGGCGGCATCATCGAAGCCGCCACCGACCAGTGCACCCGAACCATGGCCGCCCGCCTGAGCGACCTGGACATCCCCGCCACGGTCAACCTCCGCCCCTACGGCACCCACTCCTGGGGCTACTGGGACGACGAACTGGCGGCCTCCTGGCCGACTCTCGCGCACGGCCTCGGGTTGTAATCAGCCCTGCGTGACGGTGACCGCGGGTTGCGGCGCGCGATCCGCCGCGCGCTGCGGTGTTCGGCGCATCAGGATCGGGACGAGCATCGCGCCGAGCAGACCGACCACGCCACTGACGGCGAGGGTCAGCTGAACTCCTCCGACCGTGCTGTCGGGGTGGGTGAAGAGTCCACCGAGAGTGGCTATTCCGAGGGCGAAGGTGAGCTGCTGTGCGGTATTCAACGCACCGGTGGCCATTCCGGCGCGTTTCCAGGGGACCGCGGAGACCGCCGCGGAGCTGAGGGTGGCGGTGGCCAGGCCCACCCCCGCGCCGACGATCAGGAACCCGGGAATCAGTGCGGGCCAACTTGCTTCGCCGTGAACGAGGAGAGCCCCGATAATCCCGCCGAGGCCGATGGCGGCGAGCCCGGTGCCGATAATGCGGGCGGGACGGTCGCCGTGCAGATACTTTCCCAGCAGGCCGGAGACCAGGAATGCCATGAGGGACAGTGGAAGTCCCACCGCACCCGCGGCGATCGGGCTCAGCCCGAGCACCGACTGCATCCAGATTTGGGTGTACATGAGCGCGGCAAACGCGGCGAAATACAGCATCGCGCCCGCTGTCAGCACACCCACGAAGGAGCGGTCACGCAGCAGAGCCAGATCGAGTATCGGTTGGCGTGAACGCTTTTCGATCAGCACGAAGGCGGCCAGTGCGACAACCGCGCCGAGCAGCAACCACCAAGTGACCGCATTCGACCAGCCGTGCTCATTGGCGCGGATGAGCGCGTAGGTGGCCGTGGCCGCACTCGCGGTGAAGACCACCATCCCCGCGATATCGATCCGATTGCGCTGTGCGCGTTCATCTTCGGTGAGTACCGCAAGACACAGCGCGATGGCCAGCACGCTGAACGGCAGATTGACGAAGAAGATCCACCGCCAGGAGGCGACCTCGGTGAGCAGCCCGCCGATAATCGGTCCGATGGCGGAGGACGCACCCGCGACCGCACCCCACACGCCATATGCCGTACCGCGATCGCGACCGGCGTAGGCCGCGTTCAAGAGCGCGAAAGTGGTGCAGGACATGGTCGCCGCACCCACCCCCTGCACAATGCGGGCCGCGATCAGCACCTGCGGATTCGGCGCAAGACCGCACACCAGTGAAGCCGCCGCGAACAAGCCCAGCCCGGCCAGATAGGTGCGCCGATGCCCGACCAGGTCGGCGATCGAGCCCGCACCCAGCATGAGCGCCGCCATTGCGAGGGCGTACCCGTCGACGACCCACTGCAGTGCGCCGAACGACGCGTTCAAATCGGTGCGCATATCGGGTAGCGCGACGTTCACGATGGTGACGTCGATCAGCAGCATGAAGGTGCCCAGGCACACCGTCAGCAGCGGTAACCATTTACGCAATGCCGTTGTCCTCTCGAAGCGAATGTGAGGCGTCGAGTATCGAAGGCACGACCACGTGCGGTCGCCTACAAGCGGATTCGGCGTACATTTCCTCCCGTGTCAACGACTCCGGTACGAGAAACCGCCATGCTGGATCTCCTGGATACTCAGATCATGCAGGCCCTGCAATTTCAGCCGCGCCTGCCGTTCGCCCATATCGCCGCGGAGTTGGGTGTCGCGGAGCAGACCGTCGCCCGCCGCTATCGGCGGCTACGGCGTGATGGCATACTCCGGGTGATCGGTGCGGTCGATGCCCGCGCGCTCGGTGAGAGCGACTGGATCATTCGCCTGCACTGCCGCCCCGACGGTGCGGTCGCGGTGGCCGAGGCGCTGGCTCAGCGCGATGACGCGGCTTGGATCAGTATCGCCGCGGCCGGCGCGGAGATCATCTTCTCGCTGCACCCGCGCAGCGAACAGGACCGTGATGATCTGCTGGTGCAACGCCTGCAACGCAGCGCCCCCGTGCACGACATCACCGCGGCCATGATCCTGCACCGCTTCGTGCGCCAGGATGTCATCGACTGGCGCGGTAGACAATTCGTGGAAGGACGCGAATCCGGCACTGTCACAGGCGATTACACCGAGACGGAACTCCGCATAGGCGACCAGGACCGCATCCTGCTGGATCTGCTGGCCCGCGACGGCCGCACCAGCTACACGGTCCTGGCCAGATCGACCGGTATGAGCATTGGCCGGGTAACCCGCCGCATAGCGGCCCTGCAAGCGGGCGGCATCCTTTACTTCGACCTCGATATCGCACCCGCCGCAATAGGTTCCGGCACCTGGGCCTTCCTCTGGCTGCGCGTAGCCCCCGCCCACGTGGAGGCGGTCGGCCACGCCCTCGCCGAACACGACGAAACCACCTACGCCGCAGCCATAACCGGCTCCTTCAATATCTTCGCCGTAATCACCGCCCCCGACACCAATGCCCTCTACCGCTACATCACCACCAAAATGTCCACCCTGGCAGGGGTTCACAGCTTCGAGCTGTCCCCGGTGCTGCACCGCCTGAAGCAGGCGGGCTCCCGCACCACCGGCGGCAAACTAGCCCACCCCTCCCCACTCTCCAGGGCGGGCCATCACGCCTCGGTGCGGGCGCGGTAGGCGGCGCGGGCGGTTTCGTCGGAGTCGAGGGTGACCGCGTGCAGGCCGAGGACTTTGTAGACGCGGTTGCGGAGGTTCTCGGGGAGCATGGTCAGGGCGGTGATGGTGAAGCCGCCGATGCGGGGGACGAAAGTTAGACCGCCGGTGGCTTTTTCGAGTTCGCGGGCGATGGCGTCGGCTACATCCTCGGGGTTGATCACGCCGATCTGCTGGACCAGTTTATTGGGGGACAGGCCCGCTATGAGTTCGGTGCGGACGAAGCCGGGGGCGATGGTGGTGACGTGGACGCCGAGGGGTGCCAGTTCCTGGTGCAGGGCCGAGCCGAGGCCGACGACGGCGTGCTTGGTGGCGCAGTAGACCGCGACGCCAGGGGCGGCGGAAACACCTGCGACAGAGGCGATATTGACGATATGGCCGCTGCCGCGCTTGCCGAAGCGCTTACCCGCCAGCTTCGAGCCGATGATGACACCGCACAGATTGATACCGATCTGGCGATCGGTGAGCTGCTCGCTCTCCTCGAGGAACGGCCCGGTGGGCATGATGCCCGCATTATTGATCAGCACATCCAGGCCGCCGAGTTCGGTCTCCGCGGCATCGAAGAAGGCTTCGAATTTCGCGCTGTCGGTGACATCGAGGGGGAGACCGGCGATTCGGCCGCCGGTGCGTTCGGCGATCTCGGCGGCGGTCTTGCCCACCAATTCGGCGTCGATATCGCCGATCACCACCTGAGCGCCGCGAGCGATGAGCTCCTCCGCGGTGGATCGGCCGATACCGCGCGCACCGCCGGTAATGGCGACGCGCTTACCTGCGAGTGATTTGTTTGTCATGTAAATCGTTCTCTCTGCGGATTCGGAGTGCGGTGTGATCAGCGGGCGGCCGGCACGAACCGGTAATCGGCGGGATTCACCCGGGCCGTGCGACGGCGGTACTCGGACATGAGTCCGGGCCAGTTATTGGTGACCTTGCCCTTGTCGTTGGTGTACCAGCTATTGCATCCACCGGTCGCCCAGACCGAATTGGCAAGGCGGCGTTGGGCTTCGGAGCTGAAGGCGTCGAACGATGCCGGGCGCACATCCATATAGGCGACCTGGCGTGCGGCGAGTGTGCGCACGGCGTCCACGATGTAGCGGGCCTGGCTCTCCAGGATGTAGACAATGGACCCGCCGCCGAAATTGGTATTGGGGCCGTACATCAGGAAGAAATTGGGGAATCCGGTGACGGTCAACCCGAGGTACGCCTGCGGTTCGGTACCCCAGTCGCGGTCCAGATCCCGATCGTCCAGCCCGCGCACCGTCATCGGCGCGACGAATCCGCCGGACTGGAAACCGGTGGCGTAGATGATGGTATCGACCTCATGCTTGGTGCCGTCGGCGGTGATGATTCCATGAGGCGCGATCTCGGTAATGGAATCGGTGACCACATCGGCGTTCTCGCGTGCCAGCGCCGGATAGTAATTGCTGGACAACAGGATTCGCTTACATCCCATCTGATAATCGGGAGTCAGCTTGCGGCGCAGGTCTTTATCGCGAATCTGCAATCGCAGCTGCGCCTTCGACGCCAGATAGAGCGGCGCGAGGTACGCGTGCCGCACGGCCCTGCTCATCGGCAGGGTGAGCGCCGGATTCGCGTACTCGCCGATACCCCACCACGCTCCGCGCAGTGCCTTCAACGCACCCGGCACCCGATCGTAGAGCCGGTGCTCCCATGTCGCGTGCCCGTAATCCGGTTTGGGGATGAGGTATTCGGCGCTGCGCTGGAACACGGTCAGTGAGCGCACCCGGTCCACGATCTGCGGCACCAGTTGCACCGCGCTCGCGCCATTGCCGATCACCGCGACGCGCTGCCCGGTCAGGTCATGATCGTGATCCCACTCGGCGGAGTGGAACGAGGTGCCCTGAAAGTCCGTGCGCCCCTGAATATTCGGGAATGACGGCCGGGTCAGCTGCCCGCCCGCCGCCACCACGACGGTATGCGTGCTCCGCTCCCCGGTGGTGGTCTCCACCGTCCACAGCCCGGATCGTTCGTCGAAGACCGCCGAGGCGATCTCGGTGCCGTATCGCATATGCCCGGTGAGCCCGTACTTCTCGACGCACCGCTCCAGATACGCCCTGATCTCCGGCTGTGGTGCGAACGGCCGCGACCAACTCGGATTCGGCTCGAAGGAGAACGAGTACAGCGAGGACGCCACATCACACGCCGCACCCGGATAGGTATTGTGCCGCCACACCCCGCCCGGCCCCTCGGCCCGTTCGAAGACGACGAAGTCGTCGTACCCGGCTTGCTTCAGGCCGATCGCCGCGGCCAGCCCGCTGAATCCGCTGCCGATAATGGCGACCGATGGTTTGTTTGTCATACCGAAACGGTAGGAAACCTCGGTGACCTGGGCCATCGCATCCACGGCCAGGGGCTTACGATTTTCGGCCAACCAGTGCGATGATGGCCGCATGCTCTCGCTCGACGCGCTGCGCCCGGTGACCAGCGCCGCGCTGCTGGTCGACTTCGCCGCCGAACACGGGGTGGTCCCGGCGACGACCCTGGCCGGTACCGGCATTACCGCCGAGCGCCTGCGCACACCCGATGCGGAGATCACGGCGGGGCAGGAGCTCGAGCTGGTGCGCAATCTGGTGCGCGCACTGGATGATCGGCCGGGCCTCGGCTTCGAGGTGGGGCCACGCTATCGCGCCGCGATCCACGGGATCTGGGGTTATGCGCTGATCAGCAGCCCGACCGTGGGCCAGGCCGTGCAGACCGTGGCCCGGTATTTCGAGCTCTCGTTCTCGTATTCGCGTGCGAGCCTGGAGATGTCGGGTGATGAGGCGCGAATCATGTTCGACGACAGCGATACTCCCGCCGATGTGCGCGGCTTCCTGATGGAGCGCGATATCTCGGGCAGTATCGCCAACTGGTTGGAGGTCTTTCAGCAGCCACTCGCACTGCGCCGCATCGAAATAGGCGGTGGTCTGCTCCCGCGACTACGGCCGTTGCTGGCCGAGGTCGATGGCGAGTTGATCGCCGCGGCGGGCGACTCCCACTCGTTCGTTGTCGATGCCGCCCTCTTCGCCGAGCCCATGCCCGCTGCCAGTCCGGAGACCGCGCGCCTACTCGAAAAGCAGTGTGCCGCACTACTGCACCGTCGCGTCGAACGCACCCGCTTGTCCGGCGAGGTACGCGGCCTGCTGCTGCGCGGCGGTCAGGCCGCGCTCGGGCAGACGGAGATGGCCGCGGCGATGCATATCAGCGTGCGCACCATGCGCCGCCGCCTCGCCGAGGAGGGCACGTCCTTCCGTGCCCTCTCGGCGGAGACCTTCGGCCTGCTCGCGGAGGAACTCCTGGCCACCGGTCTCCCGGTCGAACAGGTCGCCTACCGCCTCGGCTATTCCGGTGCACCGAGTTTCACCACCGCCTTCAAACAATGGCGGGGCATCACTCCGGGCCGCTTCGCCCGCGAGGGTCGTTGAGCGGTAGCCGGCCCGTCAGCTCAATTGGGCGGTATGCGGCAACTCGACGACCGAGGTTCCGACATGCAGGGTGAACTCACCGGGTTCGATGGCCCAGCCCTTGGCTGTCCAGTGTTCGAAAGCGCGCCGGGGCAGGGCGATTTCGATGGTGCGGGATTCGCCGGGAGCCAGCGTGACGGCGGTGAAGCCGGCGAGCCAGCGGACCGGGCGGTCGACGGTGCTCTCCGCACGGGACAGGTAGGCCTGGTAGACCTGTTTGCCGGGACGGTCGCCGGTATTGCGGACGGTCAGCGTCGCGGTGCGGCCGGTTACCTGCAGATCCTCGGAAGACCAAGTGGTGTAACCGAGTCCGTGTCCGAAGGGGTAGGCGGGTTCGGTGCGGGCGCGCAGCCAGGCGCGGTAGCCGATGTGAATATCCTCGGTGTACTCCAGCACGCCCTTCTCGGGCGTGGTGTTCAGAACGGGGACATCGGAGATGACCTTGGGCCAGGTGGTGGGGAGGCGTCCACCGGGTTCGGCCACGCCGGTGAGGACTTCGGCCAGGGCCGCGCCGAATTCCTGGCCCGGGAACCAGGCCAGCAGGACCGCGGCGACATCGTCGCGCCACGGCATCTCCACCGGCGCACCGGAATTCACCACGACAATGGTGCGCGGATTGACCGCGGCCACGGCGGCGACGAGTTCATCCTGCCGGTCCGGCAGGCGCAGCGAGGTGCGGTCCGAACCCTCGCTCTCGATCTTCTCGGTGGTGCCGACCACTACCACCGCGACCTCGGCTTCGCGTGCCAATTCCACTGCGGCCGCGAACTCTTCGTCCTTGGGGCGCTGCGGGCGGTCGATGCCCATGGTGATGGCCATGAGCACGCCCAGCCCGGGAATGGCGGGCGGGACGGCGACCGCGATGCGCACCTCGATCTCCGCACCGGCGGTGAGGAATCGGGATACCGAGCGCTGCGGCGGTTCCAGCAGTGCGGCCACGGGATCGCCCGCGGCGTCCTGGACGTCCTCGTCGATGGCGGGTACGCCGTCGATGTCCAACAGCACCTGGCCGGTGCCGCCGAAGCCGATCTGCCATTCACCCGTGGTGTCGGCGCGCAGGCGGGCGCGCAGCTCCATCATCGTTGCCCGCCCGGCCAATTCGTCACCGAGCAGTACCAGATTGGCGGTGCCGCGGTGCCGCATGCCGATCTCGGTCGCACCGTCGAAGTACCGCACGCACAGGCCCGGCGTACCGGTCTCCGGATCGGTGATCAGTTCGGCCGGGGCCGGAATCAATCCCTCGATCAAACGCACGCCCGGCGTATGGGTCACGGGCAGCACACTCCGGATCGCGGCCAGCGGGGTACTGACATGCGTGGGGGTCAACGAGGCACTGCCACCGCCCATGATGCGCGGTTCCGCGGCGGCCGGGCCGAGCACCGCGATGGTCGTCCCGGCACGCAGCGGGAGCGTTCCGTCATTGTGCGCCAACACCATCGACTGGGTGGTGAGTTCGCGAACCAGACTCTGAATCTGATTGGCGGTGAAGTGTGTGGTGGGCGAAGGCTTTCCATCGAGCGCGCCGACGCGGTGCGCGAATCGCAGTATGCGGCGTACCTTTTCGTCGATCGCCGCCTCGGGCACCTCGCCCGCCTCGATCGCTGCCAGCAGCGGTTCACCCCAGAGCATCGGCGGTCCGGGCATGCACAGATCGGTGCCGGCCGCGGCGGCCGCGGTATTACGGACTCCGCCCCAGTCCGAGACCACGACGCCGTCGTAGCCCCATTCGCCCTTGAGCGGTTCGTCCAGTAGCGGATTCTCCGACATGGCTGTGCCGTTCACACCATTGTAGGAATCCATGAGCATCCAGGTGCCCGCCTCGACCGCCCGCTCGAACGGGTAGAGGTACAGCTCGCGCAGCGCGCGCTCGGAGACCTGGACGTCCACGGAGAAGCGTTCGGTCTCGGAATCATTGGCCACGTAGTGCTTCGGGCACGCGCTCACACCGTGCTCCTGTACCGCCCGCACATAGGCGGCCGCCATCTCACCGGTGAGTACCGGATCCTCGGAGAAGGATTCGAAATGCCGTCCGCCCAGCGGCGACCGGTGCAGGTTGATGGTCGGACCGAGTACCGCGTACACGTTCTTGCGGCGTGCCTCGGCGGCGATCAGCGCGCCGATCTCATTGAGCAGCGACGGATCCCAGGTCGCCGCCACCGCGGTGCCCGACGGCAGGCTCACCGAGGGATCCGGCTCATCGGTGGCCTCACCGCGCACCCCGGACGGACCGTCCGATACCGGCATCTCGGCGAGCCCGATGGCGGGTTCACCGGCGAGCCGGAACAGGCTCGCCCCCGAGATGAGTCTCAGCTTGGCCGCCAGGTCCAGCTTGGCCAGCAGCGGTTCGAAACGGTCGTCCATGTGCGCGGGTACTTCCTATCAGTTCGTGATGTTGCTGGCCGTATCGGCCCAGTGGTTGTTGTGCATGAGTTCGCCTGTGCCGGAGACGAATGCGCCGTGCGCCTGCGAATCACCGCGCAGTTGATCCATCATCCAAGCGGTGACATAGCCGAGGTAGCCGTTGACGCCGTCATTGCAGCCGAGGTTGGTGCATCCGGGCTGACCCTGAATGTCATTGTGGCTGGCATTGATCAGCGACGCGCGCGCCTTGGGCAGGCCGGCGGGCAGGTCGTCGTACCTGCTCGGCCCGGAGGTCGTGACAGGATCCGCGGTGCCACCGATGACCAGGACCGAACCCGAGGAGATGTCGGCGAGCGGGATATGGCAGACGTCCTTACCCGGGATCAGCGCGGGCAGGCTCGTGCACAGGCTCAGCGAGGGCGTCTCCAGCGTGACCCCGGTCTTGACCAGACCGTTCGACGTGGCCATTGCGTTGAGCGTGCCGAGCCCGCCCTGCGAGTGGCCCATCGCCCCGACCGACTTGGTGTCGAGCTTGCCGTGGAACACGCTCTCCGGATCGGCGTTCTGCTGAATCAGGTAGTTCACCCCGTCCAGCATCTGGTCACCGGTGCCGGTGCTGGTGAGATCGGGTGCGATCACCACGAAGCCCCACGACGCGAGATGCGCCAGCAGATAGTCGTATTCGCGAGGATGCGCGAGTGTTCCGTCACCCCAGGTGATGATGGAAGCCTTGGCGCCGTTCGCGCCCAGGTCCGCGGGGTACCAGATGTCGAAGGACTCCCCGGTGGAGCTGCAGCAGTCGGTGCCCGCGCGCTTCTCCACCGAATGCGGTCCGGCCTGGAAGTAGGTCGCTTCGATCGCCCCGGCGGGTTGCAACCCGGGTGCGGCCTGAGCTGGGATTGCGGCCGACATCGCCGCGCCGGACAGCGCGATTGCTGCTGCGAATGCATGAACACGGCGGCTACGCAGGCGCCGTGCGGAAGTCTTACTGCGATCACTCACGATCGCAGACGATAGGGCGATAGAACCTGTTCCAGGTTCGACTCGGACTGTCTTGCAGACAGTTGCAGACGGCAGCTGCCCTCAGACGTACGCTGACCAAATGTCCGGATCCACACTGGACCGTTCGATGACCGGGAAGGCAGGCGCATGACGGAGATCGGCCGTGCGCTGCGCACGGCACGGCTGTCGGCGGGCCTGAGTCTGCAGGGAATGGCCGCTCGCACCAACTACTCGAAGCCGTACCTCGGCCAGTTGGAGACCGGCGCGCGCGTCGTTCGGCTGGAGCATGTGGGCGCCTACGAGGAGGCGCTCGGCCTTCGGCTCGGCCCACTGCGGATATCCGCCGGTCTGGCAGCCGAGGACAATGTGCCCGCCGAGCTGGCCTCGCTACTGCTCCCGATTGTGCCGTCGGGCACCACCGGACCGAGGTTCGATCCCGCGGAGCTGCGCGCGGCCGAACGCCTCGCGCGGTGGGCGCGCGGGCTGCAGTGGTCCGAAACCGCGGAGCCGCGCCGGCTGGTGATCGACTGGCTGGAGGCGAATCTGCCCCGGCTGCGACAACTCGCACCCGGAGTGGGCCGCGCGGAGCGAGCGCTGCTGGTCGGCGCCGAACTCGCGGATATCGCCGCCGCCATGTCCTGGGATATCGAGGACGGCGCCGCGGCGCGCAGTTTCGCACTGACCGCCGCGCGCCTGGCGCAGACCGCCGGTGATTCCGGTACGGCCGCAGCCGCTTTGGCCGGATTGACCTGGCAGTACCTCGATCAGGGCCGTCCCGAGGACGGGTTGGAGGTCGTACAGCTGGCCCAGTACATGGCTCGGCGATCGGCCACCCCGAGACTGCGTGAAGCCCTCGCGCATCTGCAGGCCACCGCATACGGCGTCCTCGGCGACACCGCGGCGTTCGAACGGGAAACCGCGTACGCCACGGAGTGTCATCAGGAGTCGGCGGCGATCCCGATCGCCGATACCGCCGTCGATCGGAGCCTGACCGCCTTGTATCTGGGTTTCCTGCTCGGACCCCGGCGCACCTGGCCGGGCCGCGCCCGGCAATCGGAGCTGCTGAGTCCCAGCTATCGGCATCTGGCCGCGACGCGCCCGCAATTGGCCGCCTCGGCCTTCGGCCTGGGCCGAACTCCGGAGTCCGACGTCGTTATCGAACCGGTCATTACGCTGACCTCCGCCGCCCGTGTGCATTTGATGCTGGGCGAAGTGGACCGCGCGGCCGAGTTCGTCGGGATGGCGCTACCGTTGGCCGGATCGCGGGTGCACGGCCGCACTGCGGCCCGGCTACGCGACTTCCATTACGAGGCAGAGGAATTCGCCGAGGTCGCCGATATTCGCGTGGTGCGATCCGCGATCATGGATATCACCACCGGCCGCTGAACCTTGCGATGTATGGCCCGCCGGGTCAACCGCGCTGGGCGAGCAGCATTCCGATGTATCCGATTTCCTGGCCCTGGGTGGTGGCCATATCGCGGGCGGTGGATTTGACCGGACCGCTGGTGAGCAAGGCGTCGGCGGCCTGCGCCATGGCGACGCCGCCGTAGTGATGGCGCTGCATCAGTTGCAGGAAAAGGGTTTCCGCGTCGCGGCCGGTGGCGGCGGAGAGGGCGTCGAGCTCGGCCTTGGTCGCCATACCGGGCATGGTGGTCGACTGGGTCGTGGTGCCGGATGTAGTGGTCGCCGGGTGATGCTCGTGCCCGGTCATCGCGGATTCGCCCCCATTGTGCATCCACGACATCGGCTGTGGATTGGTGTTCGTGGCGTGGGCCAGCCGGAGCCAGCCCATCAGCGTGCCGACCTCGACCCGCTGACTGTCGCCGATCTGCTGGGCGAGCCTGCGCACGGTCGGATCGGTATCGGGATTCAAGCGCTGCACCATGATCAGCGCCTGTTGATGGTGGGCGAGCATATCCTGCACGAACCCGGTTTCGGTCTCATTCAGAACCGTTGCCGGAGCGGCTGTTTCGGAAATGAACAGGGGGCGGGCGGCCGCTCCCAAGACCACCAGCAGCAGTGCGAGCGAGCTGAGCGCCGCGCCGCCGATCCATTGGCGTCGCGTCGGAAGTGATCTCATGTACCGCCCTTTGCCTGGGTGAAATAACGTAACAAGCTACTATGTAATGGTGAATCCGGATACCTCCCCGCGTCCCGGCCGGCCTCGTGACACCGATAAGGACCTGGCCGTCCTCATCGCCGCGCGGCACCTGCTCGCCGAGGTCGGATACCCGGCGGCCACCGTGGTGGCGATCGCCAAGCGCGCAGGCGTGAACACCCCCGCCATCTATCGCCGCTGGCCGACCCGGCAGGCGTTGCTGGAGGAGGCGATTCACGGTCCGGGCGGGTACCCCGCACCCGAACCGACCGGTGATCTACGCGCCGATCTGGCGACCTGGGTGCGAATCTTCCTGGCCCGCGCCGACAGTCCCGCCGCCCGTGCCGGTGTGCCCGGCCTGCTCGCGGATTCGCAATCCGATCAGGCGCGCCGCAGGCTGCTGGCCATTGGGGCGCCGGTGCGCAAGGCTTTCGCCGAACTACTCGACGGTGCGATGGACGACGGTCGCATACCGCGGGGCGTCGATACCGATCTGCTGTTCGAAATCCTTTCCGGCACAACGACATTCCACGCACTGGCACGTGGCGGTGATCCGGAGCCGTTCGTCACCGGTCTCTCCGGGGCACTGTATGTGATGGCGGCGCAGGGGAAGCCGCCACACCGGGTCTGAATGTCGCGACCGCCGGTGCTGTCAGCCCACCGTGATGCCGATCGAGGCCAGGGTGCGGTCGATCAGCGCTTCGATGCGCTCTCGGGGCCAGGCGGTCGGATCCTCCACGGCGGCAACGGTAATGCCGTAGACCGTGACCAGCAATTGATCCACCACCTCGGTGGGCGTGCCGGTCCGTTCGAGCAGGGTGACCAACTGTCCGCTCAGCCACCGGGTGTACGCGGCCGAGATTTCGCTCATCCGCTGCCCGACGACGGCGGTGGAGAGCGGCAGCGCCACCAGCCAGGCGCGCGACTCGCGCAGTGCGGCCTCGTCGACGGGGCAGCTCTCCACCAGCGTGGCGCGCAGGGTGACGACGGGATCGGATTCGACCGCGACGGATTCGTAGAATATCCGCTGCCAGTCGGCGATCTTGGTGGTGACGGCGTAGTCGAGCAGTTCGGCGCGGGTCGAAAAGGCTTCGGTGACAATGGTGGTCGAGCCGCCGAGCTCCTTGGCGATGCGCCGGAAGGTGACCGCGTGCGGTCCGTCGTCGGCGGCCACCCGCCAGACCGCGTCGACGATGTCGCGCTTGCGTTGCACATGGTCGACCGCGCGTGGCATCGGTCCTTCTCGGTGGTTCGGCAGTTCGGGACTTCAATATACAACCGATGTTGTACAACGCTCTGCTCAGGTAATCGCGACGATCATATCAATGGACCATTGACCAAGTCGGACTGGAAATATAACGTCTGTTGTGAAACGCTTGTTGTATATCCGAAGGGTGTAGTCGAGATGAGAATCCGAGCCTCGATCCGGGCCGAGCGTTTCGACGAGCAGTCCGCCGATGATCAATTGCGCTGGGTCGCGGACCTTTTCTGCGGTATCTCGCTCGTACCCGGCACCTGCGCTTGAACCGGCCACACCAACAGGGGGTGTAGAAGTGGATGCGATCGCCTGGACGCCGGTCATTCCCGTTGCGGCACAGCGGGTTTGGCAGGAGATACTGCGACCGATCGCACGTGAGCTGCGTGCGAGCGCATCCACCCTGACCGACCGTGCGGTGGATCGGATGCTGACCGAACTGCCCGGCCTGTTCCCCGATGCGCAGGCCGCGGAGGAGAGCCGCGGCAGCATTCTGGCCCATATCCTGCAGCTGGCGGACACGCTCGAACATGCCAGCGACCCACGGAGATTCGCGCTCCCCGAATCCGGCCTCTCGCTGATCCGCTCCCGGGTGCGCCGGCAGGTACCGCTCTCGGAGATCATGCGGCTGTACCGGATGGCACAGGAACGGGTGTGGCAGTGGATGTTCGCGGGTATCACCACCGCGGCCCACGATGCCACCGAGCTGTCCATGGCCGTGGATTTGGCGACCGGTTGGCTGTTCGCCTACACCGACGGGGCGATGATCCGGGCCGAGCGCGCCTACGAGGTGGAGCGCGAGGGCTGGATGCGCAGCGCGGCCGCGGAGCAGTCGGCGGCCATCGCCGATATTCTCGCCGAGCGGGAACGTGATGCGGCACAGGCTTCGACGCGGCTGCGGTACGAGGTGAATCGTCATCATCTGGCGGTCAGCGTCTGGCTCGAGCGTGCGCCCGAGGGCGGTGACGCGCAGTCCCTGCTCGGCGGTGCGTTCGCCGAAATCGCCCGGCGGGTCGGGGCCGAGAGCACACTCACGCATCATCCGGGTGCGCTGGTGCTGGCCGGATGGGTCAGCAGCCGTGAGCCGTTCGCGGCGGAGTCGCTCGCGTGCCTGGACCACAGCGGGTCGCCGGCGGGCGTGGTCGTGCGGTCCGGATTAACGGGCGGGCGGCCGGATCTCGGCGCGAACGGGGCAGCGTCGGTCCGGGTGGCGCTCGGCGTGCCCGGGCATGGCCTGGGTGGATTCCGGCGCGGGCATATCGAGGCCGAGCACGCACGACGGGTTGCCGCGCTGATCGGGGCGCGCGCCGACACCGCGACCCGCTATCGGGATATCGCGGTCGCCGCGCTCTGCACCGCGGACCGGGTGCACGCGCGCGACTTCGTCACCCGGGTGCTGGGTCCGCTGGCCGCACCCGATGAGAGCACCTTCCGGCTGGCGATGACCCTGGCGGTCTATCTCGAGGAGAATCGCAGCCGCCGACGAGCCGCGGACCGGTTGATGGTGCATCCGAATACGGTCAGTTACCGCGTGCAGCAGGCGGAGGCGATCCTGGGCCGCACTGCCGACACCGACATTCTCGAGCTACAGGTGGCACTGGCGATTCTGCCCGCGATGCCCGGTCTGAGCGCCCTGCCCGCGCCGGAGTTGTGATGTGAGCACAGCGGCGCGGCCGAATGCTGTCGTCCGGCGACAAGTAGTGAATGTCCGGTTACACCTAAGGTGACGTGCGGTGTCCGATCGGCCACCCATCCGGCCGGGAGGGGCACGCCGCGCCCCTCCCGGCCGGACTTTGGCAAATCCGTAGCGGTTCAACCGCTTTCGTGCGCCTCGATGACGTGCCGCACCGGTTGTCGCCGCCTCGCCGATTCAGGAGTTGCGATGATCCATGCGCCGAGGGCGGACGAGAGCCAGCTGACACTCACCGCCGTGGTCGAACGAGCCGAGCACAGTCATGCGAACCGGGAGGTCGTCACGCGCCGGCCGAACGGCACGGTGGACCGAACCACATTGGGGGAGTGTGCTATTCGGTCCCGCCGGTTGGCCGGCGCGCTGGCCGGGCTGGGCATTGCCGACCGCGATGCGGTCGCCACCCTGCTCTGGAATCAGGCCGAGCACCTCGAACTGCATTTCGCCGTCCCCGCCATGGGGGCGGTGCTGCTCGCCCTCGATCCGCGGCGGCCCACCGAGGAGCTCGTGCGCATGGTCGCCGACGCGCGGGCTCGGATCATCGTCGTCGACGATTCGCTGCTGGGGGTGCTCGCGGCCTTCGCGCATCGCCACACCTTCGAGCAGGTGATCGTCGTCGGCAATGACTGGCCGATCCCGCCGGAGATGCTCGACTATCAGGCGCTGATCGGTGCCGCGGCACCGATTGAATGGCCCAGGATCGACGAAAAACAGCCCGCCGCAATGTATTACACCTCCGATGGGGCGCCCGAGCCGGTCCGCACGGTGCATTCGCACCGTGCGCTGGTGCTGCGCGCGCTGGCTGTCGCGCTCCCCGACGAACTGGGTGTCTCCGCGCGCGACACCCTGCTGCCGGTGCTGCCGCTGTTCCGTGTCGAGGCATTGGGGCTGCCCTATGCCGCCGCACTGATCGGCGCGCGGCTGATCCTGCCGGGGCTGCGGCGGGATCCGGTCGGCATGCTGAATCTTATTGCCGGCGAAAGCGTTACGGTCACGGTGGGTGATCTGGATGCCTGGCTGGCCGTGCTCGCCGCATTGAACGGGGTGCCGCGCCGCTGGGATCTGAGCCGTCTCGATCGGCTCATCGTCGGCGGAGTCGCGGTGGCGCGCAGTGTATTCACCGGATTCGAACGGCACGGCGTGCGGATGGCGCAAGCGTGGTCGATGACCGCGCCGATGGTCGCTTCCAGCACGGTGCCGACGGTCGCTTCCAGCACGGTGCCGACGGTCGCTTCCAGCGACGCGTGATCGTGACTAGCGCTGTGGCGTAGCGGGATTCGGTGCTGTGACATGAGCACAGTCGGCATTGCGAACGCTGTTCCGGCGGGACAAGACGATGTCCGCCGGATTCCCTACGCTGCCAGGCGTGGTCCATCGTGTGGTATCGCGCGATCGTCATGAAGTTAACCGGCGTTACCTAGTTGGTCTACTGTTCACTCCGGATCAACCAAAGGGAAGCTTAGATAATGTTAATTGGGGTTCGCCGATCTGAACGAGCGTCCAAATTGATCCGGAGACCTCTCGCATGCGAATCCCCCGCACCCTCGCGCCCTTTGCCGGTGCGCTCACCCTGACGGCCGTACTGGCCGGAACCGTCCTGACTCCGACGCTGGCGCACGCTGACGAGGCGGATACCTTGGCGGCCACCGAGATCAGTGATCAGTCGACCGTATGTGCCGGTGGCGCAATGACTTTCGACAATGTGGTGACCGCCGCCGCGACCGCCCTGCGCGGGTCGGTCCCGGCCGAGCAGGCGGCCGGATTCGATCGTCAGGTCGCCGATTTCCGCGCCACCCTGGTCAACACCCGGGTGCACCGTGACGGACTGCCGGTGGATTCGGCAACGCTCGGTGAGCGCGCCGCCTTCCTCGACGATCCGATCGTCAGCTATCTGGTCAACGGACTGGACGCGGTCCGCACCGGCCGGATCGATCAGACCATGTCGGTCTCGCGGCTGACCGTCGTCGATGCCGTCGAGGTGTTCATCCTGGCCACCGGCATTGTGAAGATCCCGGCCAAGCTGATCGCGAGCATGGTGCCCACCGTCGGCATGTTCCTGAAGCCGATCGTGAGCGCGCTGTTCAGCGGTGTGAAGTCGCTGGCGCACAAGATCAGGAGCAGCCTGGCGGCGAATTGCGCCGTGCCGAACGATTATCCGGCGCTGGTGGTGGACGAGTCCGCGGTCGCGTTCGAACCGGTGCAGCTGCCCGAGGCGATTGTGGCGCTGGCCAATACGCTGGTCCGTGCCGACGGCGTCTGCACCCCGGTCGCCGAACTGACCGTGACCGACCTGGTCGAGCGCACCCGTGCCTACCTCAATACCGTTGACCTGCAACTGGATCGGGCGTCGATGAACGCCTCTGCGGACAGCCTGCAGACCTTCCTGGCCGAGAACCGGGTCGCCCGGTCGCTGCTCATGCGGCGCAGTGAGGAGCTCGGCCCGCTGGTCGACGCGCTGCACCTGGGTCCGGTGACCTTCCTGGCCAACCTCGGCTTCGATATCGCTCAGGGCCGGGTATTCGAGACCGCCCCACTGGCCGAGGTCCGCGTCGAGAACGCGCTCGATCTCTCCACCCTGGTGCTGGATACCGCGAGCCTGCTGGTCGGCGCCGGTGGCGGTGCGACCGGCCCCGCGGGTGACGTCGCCAAGGTGATGCAGAAGCTGGCCTTCGCACCCACCGATTACGGCGTCCCGATCGTCAAGGGTGTCATGCAGACCATGTGTGCCGTCTGATCATCGAAAACGCTTCCTCCAGAACATAACCCGAGCTCCACAGAACGGAATCCGGTGAGCGACATGCAGCAACCAGACATCTCCCCGCCGAGCGGCCCGGTCCTGGGCCGCCGCGAACTGCTGGCCGGAGCGGCCGGCGCCGCCGGTGCGCTGGCGGGCATCGGCCTGCTGGGTCTCACTCCGGCACAGGCGGTTCCGGTCGCCGCCGGTGTCACCAAATTCGACCTGCCGAACTCCGATCAGGTCCGGGTACTGGTGACCGGCGATGCCGGCACCGGCACCCTGACCCAGTTCGCCGTCGCCGACGCGGCCCGTGCGTACCATGCGCGCGAACCGTTTTCGATGGCGGTCGGACTCGGCGACAATCTCTACTACAGTGGCCCGTCGGGTGAGCACGACGATCAGTTCAACACCAAGTTCGAGACTCCCAATGCGGGACTGGACTTTCCGTGGGCCATGGTGCTCGGCAACCATGACAACAGTTCGATCCTGCCCGGTGACGGTGGCTGGCTCGCGCGCGGCAATTACGAGGTCGCGTACCACGCCAACTCGGCGCGCTGGTGGATGCCGAGCCGCTACTACTCACTGCGGGTGCCGCAGCAGAACCCGGTGGTGGAGTTCTTCATCCTCGATCTGAATCCGCTCGCGAGCTACATTCCGCAGATCCTGGATCCGTACTGGGCCGTGGACGGCCAGTTCATGAACGATCAGCGCGCCTGGCTGGACAAGGCACTGGCCGAGTCGCCCGCCAAGTGGAAGATCGTCTGCACCCACCACCCCTACCTGAACAACGGATCACACGGCGCCGCAGGCCATTACGACGGTTTGCCCGCGCCGATGAACGGGATGCACGCCAAGACGTTCTTCGAGGACCATGTGGTCGGCAAGGCCAATTTCATCCTGTCGGGCCATGACCACACTCTCCAGGTCTTCGAGCCGACCACCGAATCCAAGGGCACCCGGCAGCTCATCTCCGGCGCGTCCTCGCAGACCGGGAAGTCGCAGTCGATGGTGGGTAGCAGCGGCGGCACGCGTTATCCGGCGCTGTTCGAGAGCTTCGACAAGCTCGGTTTCATGGTGCTGGATCTGACCCCGAGCAGCGTGAATCTGCGTGTGGTGACCGTTGATCCGGCCACCGACCAAAGCTCCCGGGTATTCGATCAGCGACTCGTCTGAGTCCGATCGAATATTCGGGTTGAACACGGTGGAACTGGCGCCACCGTGTAGGAAGTCCCCGGGTGGGCGCGCGGCGCACCCGGGGACCTTCTGTTCAGGAACCGACGGTCGACCGCTGATTCGCGGGGGGTGAGTAGACATCCGGTGCCAATTCCAGTGTCAGGAAACCGTTGTCGGCGCACGAGGTCCACAGTTGCGACCCGCGCCACTGCGGTGCGGACATGCACCAGTCCGAGGACAGATCACCGAAGGCGACCTGGTCGCCGCGCGGTGCCAGGGCCTGGGTCTGATCGAACTCACCCTGAGCCTGGGCCTGCCCGATCGACGGCAGGCTGAGCAGTGGCAAGCCGATGATCGAGGCCAGCGCATGCGGAGAGTTCCACAGCTCGGCATTGTGCCCGGTGCGCGCGGGCGGGTTGTAGTACGCGATCTCACGCACGTGGAAGGGGTCGCGCACGTCGAAAACCCTGATGCCGGAGGCGATCCAGCCGCACGCCAGGGCTGTTGGATCGACCTCGCGATCGGCCGAGCAGTAGTGCGAGTCGTAGGAGAAGATGGACCCGCCCATACCGGAAGCGACCGCGGCGGTGCGGTTCTCGACCAGATTGATCTCCAGCTTGATCGAGTTCACCACCTTCGGATGACTGTCATCGGAGATGTCGAGCAGCTTCACGCCACCGGATCCGGCCTCGTCCGGGGTGAAGAGGTAGGGCTTGCCGCCGTAGCTGACGGGTATGGCGTGCTGGGTGGCCATACCGTCCGACCAGGTCAACTGGGAGACGATCGGTACCTGCGGGTCCGGATCGCGGCGCTGTACCGCGCTGATGTCCAGCACGCTCATCCCGCCCGCGTTGTTGGTCAGGTACATGCGATTGCCGTCATCGCTGAAACCCATGCCGTGCATGGAGTTTCCCGGCCAGCCCTGCCAAATCAGATGCGGCTGAGCCGGATCGGTGAGATCGATGGCGCTGACAATGCCCGGAATGGTGCCCGAGGACCAGTAGGTATTGCCGTCCGGGGAGAACCCGCCCTCATGACCGGTGAGCGGAACCGGCATCGAAAGGTCGGTGCCGGGGCCGGGATTGAGCAGTACCGGGTGTGCGCAGTCGGAGATGTCGTAGACCGAGATCAGGCCGTAGCCCGTCATCACGGGAACGCCGACCCCGACCAGCAGTTTGCGAGTCGGGTTGACCTTGAGGCTCTCCCAGGTCCCGGCCAGCATGGCGGGTTCGGTGAGCGTGGCGGTGGGCACCGGGTTCGCCGGATCGGAGACGTCGAGTACCTGCACGCCATTCGATGCTCCGATGAGGTCACCGGGGAAGAAGCTGCCCAGGTACACGCAGTGCTCGAAGTTGGTGGAGGTGATACCGCCGCCGCGCCCGGTGAACTGGCCGAGTCGAGTGATGTTGCAGCTGTAACCCTGCGTACTTCGTCCGCTGTCGCGGTCGGCGGCCGGTACATCGCCCTGGATTCCCGTTTCGGTGAGCGATCCGTCCGGGCAGTTCGCGCGTGGGACGGCGGTATCGGCAATGCCGTGCACTTCCTGCACGACGTCGGGGATGCCCATGGGTGGTTGAGCGAGGCCGGTGCCCATCGGCAGCA
The DNA here is from genome assembly GCF_009649815.1 of Nocardia sp. SYP-A9097. Taxonomy (GTDB): domain Bacteria; phylum Actinomycetota; class Actinomycetes; order Mycobacteriales; family Mycobacteriaceae; genus Nocardia. Next base: position 43,555 of record NZ_WJIC01000014.1, on the reverse strand, counting down.
GTGCTGCGGTCGCGGCGACGGCCAGGAGACGCCGAATGCGGCGTGCTGGAATAGATCTCATGTGTAGCCCTCTGCGCTGAGGGCGCCTTCCTACGATGCTGCGGATACTTCGGACTTGCGGACGCCGCTTCCGCTTGTCACTTTGTTCGTCCGATGTTAGCCGGGTCTCGTTGCATAGTAACGGCGTGACCTGGGACACACCCCTATAACGTTACATGCTAGTATGTAATTGTGAGTAGAGATTCCATATCCCGTGACCCGATCGCCGAGGTCGAATGAAAGTCGATCTCCAACTGGACGCCGAGCCCGGCGAAACCAGTGCTCGGGCAGCGGAATTGGTGGCCTGCGGGACGGACGGGCTGTTCACCTTCGAAGGTGCGCACGACGCCTTCCTGCCGCTGGCGATCGCGGCGGGCGCGGTCCAGGCCGACCTGATGACGAATGTAGCCATCGCGTTGCCACGCAGTCCGCTGCATCTGGCGCACGCGGCCTACGACCTGCAACTGCTCAGCGGCGGCCGATTCCGGCTCGGGCTGGGCTCGCAGACCCGCCCGCACATCGAGAAGCGCTACGGCGGTGAATGGTCCAGGCCCGCCGCGCGCATGCGTGAATCCGTCGCCGCGGTGAAGGCCATCCTCGGCTCCTGGCAGTCCGGTGAACCGCTGCGCTTCGAGGGCGAATTCACCCGGCACACCCTCATGCCGCCCACCTTCAACCCCGGGCCGAATCCGTATGGGCCGCCGGAGATCTGCCTCGGCGCACTCGGACCGCTCATGACCCGGGTGGCCGCCGAGGTCGCCGATGGGCTCCTCGTCATGCCCTTCAACTCGGCCCGGCACTTCTATGAGCGCACCCGGCCCGCCATTGCCGAGGGTCTGGAACGCGCCGGTCGCGAACCCGCCGACCTGGCGATCTATCCACAGGTCGTGGTGGCCATGGGCCGGACACCGGCCGAACTGGACGCCGCCGCCGACGGGGCGCGGCGACTGCTCGCCTTCTACGGCTCGACGCCGGCCTACCGCCCGGTGCTCGAGGTGGAGGGCTGGGAAAAGCTGCAGCCGGAACTGAATACGCTCGCCAAAACCGGCCAGGTCGCCGCCATGGCGGAGCTCATCGACGATGGGATGCTCCGGACGCTCGCCGTGCACGGCACGCCCGAGGAGTGTGCCGCCGCGATCGTCGCCCGCTTCGGGGCCTATGCCGACCGAATCTGCTGCTACTTCCCCGGATACGACGTCTCCGCCCAGCATGTGACCGATCTGATCACCGCGCTGAAAGCCATCTCATGAGTGACCTGACTATCGAAATCGACAGCGGCGTAGCGGTTCTGACCCTGAACCGGCCCGAGCGCCGCAATGCCTTCACCAGTGCGATGGGCCGCGCCCTCGGGCAGGCATATCGTGAACTCGACGCCGACGACTCGGTGCGGGTGCTCGTGCTGACCGGTGCGGGCTCGGCGTTCTGCGCCGGCGCCGATCTGGGTGGCGGCGCGGATACCTTCGAAAAGCCGGAGAGCACCACGTTTTCCGCCTCACCGGTGAATCCCGCCCCCTTCGAATTGCGCAAACCGGTGATCGCCGCGGTCAACGGGCATGCCATCGGCATCGGCATGACCCTGGCCATGCAGGCCGATATTCGGATCGTCGCCGCGGACGCCCGCTACGCCATCCCGCAGGTGCGGCTCGGCGTCCTGCCCGATGCCATGTCGCACTGGACGGTCAGCCGGGTCGCGGGTATGGCGGTGGCGGCGGACATTCTGCTCTCCGGGCGGAAATTCGACGGCAATGAGGCGTGCCGGCTCGGCCTGGCCAGCCGGGCACTGCCTGCCGAAGAGGTACTTCCGGCCGCCTTGGAACAGGCCCGGGATATCGCGGTCAATGTCGCCCCCATGTCGGCGGCGCTGTGCAAAAGACTGCTGTGGGACACCGCGGTTCGCGGATATCAGCCCAGCCGCGTCGCCGAACTCGAGACCGAACTGCACCTGCGGGTGATGGGCAGTCCCGATGCGGCCGAAGGCGTACGCGCAATGCTGGAACATCGGGCACCGGTCTGGTCGACGCGGCTCTCGGAAGAATGGAAGGACCTTCCCGAATCATGATCCACCCCGACTTCGACGGAGCCACGCGAACCACCGAGGGGGTGCTGCGCACCATCGACCTCACGGGGCGCACGGCCCTGGTCACCGGTGCGACCAGTGGGCTCGGCGCGGAGACGGTTCGCGCCCTGGCATCCGCCGGCGCCACCGTCATACTCGCCGCCCGCGACTTCGATGCCGCGATCGACCTGGCTCGGCGTATTCGCGATCAGCACCCCAAGGCCGATCTGGATGTGATCGGCATGGACCTGACCGATCTCAACAGCGTGCGGACCGCGGCGGGTGTGCTCGCGCTGCGGCCCGAGGGGCTCGATCTGCTGATCAACAATGCCGGGGTGATGTACCCGCCGCTCACCCGGACCCCGGACGGCTTCGAATTGCAGTTCGCCACAAACCATCTCGGGCATTTCCTGCTCACCACCGAGCTGCTGCCGGTGCTGATCGCCACCGGTGAGCGGACCGGCGTCACCACCCGGGTGATCACGCTCTCCTCGGATGCGCACCGCGCCTACCCGGTCGACCTGGCGGACCCGCAGTTCTTCCAGCGCCCGTACGACAAGTTCATCGCGTACGGACAGTCGAAGGCGGCGAATGTGCTGATGACCGTCGAGTTGCAGCGCCGGATGCTGGGCAGGCCGGTCGCCGCGTACGCCGTGCACCCGGGCATCATCATTACCGGGTTGTCCCGCTACATGTCTCACGACGACTTCAAACACATGCGCACCCTCACCTCGCGCACGCCCGGCCGCCTGGCCAATCCGAAAGCGATCGACCAGGGCGCGGCGACCACGGTGTGGGCGGCCGTCGCACCCGAACTCGAACGGCGGCGCGGCGCGTACCTGTCCGACTGCGCCGTCAGCCGGGCCGCCCCGCATGCCACCGACCCGGAGACCGCGCAGCAGTTGTGGGAGCTGTCCACCAAGCTCACCGCCCTGCGCTGACGACGAGATCCCCTCCGGCGCTTGCCGATCCATGATTCAGGAGTAGTTCGAATGTCCCTTGCCGTAGACGCCGACCAGCGCGCGCTGGCGGAGTCCGTCGCCGCGTTCGCCCGTAAGACCGCGCCGCTGTCGCAGACCCGTGAGCAGCTGCACAACTACGCGGTCGGGAAGCTGCCCGCCGAAGTGTGGACCGCACTGTGTGATCAGGGTTTGCACGCGCTGCACCTGCCCGCCGCGTACGGCGGCGACGAATGCGGATTGGCAACGCTCGCGGTCGTTGTCGAGGAATTGAGCGCGGCGCTGTTCCCCGGGCCGTACCTGTCCACCGTGACCGCGAGCGCACTGGCCACGCTCGCGAAATCCGGTGCGGACGAACTGCTCGTGGACTTCGCCGCCGGTATGACCGGGGCCGTGATCGCCGGATCCGGTGTGCTGGCGTCCCGGACGCCGGAGGGCTGGACGGTGTCCGGCAAATCCGATCCGGCGCTCGGTCTGCCGGGTGCGCGGCGCGTGCTGGTTCGTGCCGATATCGCGGGCAATCCCGCCGCGCGCCTGTGGTTCTGGCTGTCCGCCGCCGACGCGAACGCCGCGTTCCAGGTGGTGACCGCCGAAGCCGTGGACCTGACCCGATCGGTCGGGCATGCCGAGTTCGATGCCTACCCGGTGCCGAACGACCGCGTCCTCGAAGGCGTCGACGCGGCGGCAGCGGAGTTGTGGACCATCGCGCTGGCGGCGGCCGAGGTGACCGGCGTCTGCACCTGGAGTGTGGACACCGCGGTCGAATACATCGGTGTGCGAAAACAATTCGGCCAGGCGATCGGCAGTTTCCAAGCCGTGCAACACAAAGCGGCGCTCATGCGAGTGCGTGCCGAGGTGACCACCGCCGCCACCTGGGATGCGGCCCGCGCCGAGACGCACACCGCCGATCAGCAGCGCCTGGCAACGGCACAGGCCGCGCTGACCGCGCTGCCCGCCGGGGCCGAACAGGCACTGGACTGCATATCCCTGCTCGGTGGAATCGGATTCACCTGGGAGCATGACGCGCACCTGTACTGGCGCCGGGCCCTGAGCCTGAGCACGGCCAACGGTAGTCCGGATCAGTGGGCACGCGAACTGGGGGAGCGGACGCTCACCGCCGAGCGCGACTTCTCGTTCATCACCCCGGAGACACAGTCCGACCTGCGCGTGACCGTGGGTGCCGTGCTCGATGCGGTGGCGGCCCTGCCGGACGACGAAGTCCCCTCCGCCGGTTGGGCTCCCGCGCGCGGCGGGGTGCGCCGGTCCCGGCTGGCCGCGGCCGGACTGGTCGCGCCGCACTACCCGCGCCCGCACGGCCTGGCGGCCGGACCGGCCGAACAGGCCGTCATCGCCGAGGAATTCGAGCGGCGCGGACTGGCACAGCCCGCACTCGGCATCGGCGGCTGGGTGCTGCCGACCATCATCGAACACGGCAGTCCCGCACAGCAGGAGCGCTTCGTCGCCGGCACCCTGCGCGGCGACATCATCTGGTGCCAGCTCTTCTCCGAACCCGGTGCGGGTTCGGATCTGGCCGGATTGTCCACCGCCGCACGCAAAGTCGACGGCGGTTGGCTGCTCACCGGTCAGAAGGTGTGGAACTCCCAAGCGCAGGAGGCGGATTGGGCCATCTGCCTGGCGCGCACCGATCCGGCCGCGCCGAAACACAAGGGCCTGACCTATTTCCTGATCGCCATGGACACCCCCGGCGTCGATGTGCGCCCGCTTCGTCAGGTCACCGGCATCTGGGAATTCAACGAGGTCTTCCTGGACGAGGTCTTCGTCCCCGACGATCAGGTCGTGGCCGCCCCCGGCGACGGCTGGCGCATTGCCGTCACCACCCTCGGCAATGAGCGACTCAGCATGGGCACGACCGCTTTCGGTCACGGCTCCAGCACGCTGGCCCGCCGCCTGCTCGACTCCGCTGATTACGCGGGCACCCGTGACGACGCCATTCGAGTGCTGGGCCGCAATACCGCGCTGGAATACTCGGTAGCCGCAATGAATCTGCGCAATGCGCTCGCGCACCTGAATGGCACCGCCGATTCCAATACCTCGGGCAACAGTATTCGCAAGGTTTGGCACGCCATTGCCCAGCGTGAGGCTTCCCGGGCATTGACGTCCATCGTCGGCCCCCGCGCCGCCCTCGGCCACCCCGAGCAGCCCTATACCTTCGACCTGCTGGGCCTGCCCGCGATTCTATTCGGTGGCGGCACAATAGAAATCCAACTGAATATCATCGCGCAGCGCATTCTGGGCCTGCCCCGATGAAGTAATAACGGATAACTTCCGATCCGCTCGCAGCCCATCGAGTCCCGCACGACTCGATGGGCTGCGCTGTTCGGGTACTAGCTGGAGCCGCCACCTCCGCCGCTGCTACCGCTACCGCCGCCCAACAGCGCCTGCAGAATCGAAAGCAGAATTTGTAGCGTAGAACCCGAGCCGGATCCGGACATGAGTAACTCCTCATTGGTGCAATTAAATTCGCACGCAAAAGATTTCCCTTTCACGTGGCCGGTTGATGTCCTTCTCGGAGAAATATCTCCCGGCCCGAACAGGATTGCATGAACTCAATTCGAACCGCAGTGATTCCGGTCCGATAACGATGTGGTCTGCATCACATGTGAAATGTAACAAATAATCGACCGTACATTCGCCGGATTACGAATCGCTGGATTCGGCAAATCGAGAAAAGGCAAAAATTCCGATCATAATGGCGATCGAGTAGAACTCTCTTGTGGTGGCACGACAAATTTCTGCCGCAAATTGTTACCCGGCAACAATTCCGAATGATTCAGCCAAGCCCGTTACGAGCGCCCCTCGGAAATCATCGCATATTCCGACCAGCGGTATCAGTCGAGCCCTCAGCCGAGCGCGTTGATCCGTTCGGCCTCGCGCCGGCCCGAGAGCAACGCGCCGTGCACGGTGGTGGCATCGGTGTCATGCGTCGCCTCGCCGGCGAAGAAGACTCGGTCGGCGATCGGGGCGGCGAGGGTGTCGCGGTCGGCCGGGACGGCGTCGACGCCGGGGTAGGAGTAGGAGCCGCGGGCGTAGGGATCGGTGGACCAGCGGGTTATCTTGTGGCCCACGGGATCCGGGATGTCGTCGCCGTACATGCGGCGCAGCGAGGCCATACCTTCGGCGATCGTCGCCGCGTCGTCCAGGGCTTCGATGCGGCGTGCCACCGAACCGCCGCGCAGGGCGACGATCACCGGCAGGCCGCTCACCTTGTGCAGTGGGAACCAGCCGGTGGCCGCCGTACGGTCCGGGCCGAACTCCATGATCCAGTCGGCGTCATCCCAGAATTGGTTGTCGAAGCGCAGGTACAGCTTGTTGTAGACGCCCATGCCCAGGGTGCGGACGGCACGCTGTTTGGTCTCGGGTAGTGGCGGATCGAAGGTGATCGCATCGGCCTTGAGTACACCCAGCGGCACGGTGACCAGGACTCGATCGGCGTGGAACGCGCCACGGTCGGTATCGACCCGAACTCCGTTGCCGGAGTAGCTGATATGGCCGACGACATGGCGCAGTCGCACGTCGAGACCGGCGGCGAGGCCGGTGGTGAGCTGATCGTAGCCGCCGGGGAACACCTCCTGATCGCCGCTGTGGATCTCATCGGTGTCCATGACCCACAGGGCGACCTGTTCGGCGTCGGCACCGGAGTCGTCCTGGGCGAACATGCGCATGATGTTCCGCATACGCTCGGCCGCATCGCCGGTCAGTGGCACCTGGCCCAGTGCCAGTTCGGTACCGGCCGCCATCGAGCGCTGCGCGAATTCCGGTTGTGCGGCAAGGTCTTCCATCGCGGTCTCGACGGCCGTCAGCTCGGATTCGAACTCGCGCAGGGCGGCCGGGTCCAGCCGCCGCCCGCCGCTGTACGCGGTGATGACGTCCTGATTGAGCACCACCGTGGGCAGCCCGAATTCATCGCGCAGTTCGGTGAGTGGATTGTCGTCGATGCCGTGAATCCAGGACGCGCCCAGATCCACCGGTGCGTCCGGCCAGCCGCGGTCGGTCCAGAGTCGTCCGCCCACGCGGTCGCGGGCCTCCAATACGGTGACCTGATGGCCCGCTCGGGCCAGATCGCGGGCCGCGGTGAGTCCGGCCATTCCGGCCCCGATCACCAGCACTGTCGACACGACTAATTCCTTCCGGTACATACTCAGCTCAAATGGGACAATCTTGTACCAAAAGTAGCGTGCATGTATCCAGAATGGCAATGACTCGAGTCACTCGACGCTGTTCAGCGGGTTTTGCCGGCGCCGCTCAGCATCATCGACACCAGGAATTCCGGGGCCTGGCGTGCACCCATCTGCTCGTCCAGCACCAGATACCAGGCGGTCTCGGACAGGCCGAACAGCGTGAAGGACAGCCAGCGCGGCGGCAGCTCGGCCCGCAGTATTCCCGCGCGCTGGCCGCGCGCGAAGAATTCGTCCAGCCGATGGATCAAATCGTCTGCGCGAGTGGTGTATTCGGGCTGGCGCAGTAGATGCGGCTCCACCGACAGCACGCCCCAGAATTGCGCGAGCGGCAGAAACCTGGTGGTCAGAGCGGTCAGCGCCGTCTCGAAAGGTGTATCGCCCAACTCGGCGGCATCGAGCGCCGCGGACGCCGCCGCGTACACCTGCTCGGACAGTGCCGTCATCAACGTCTCGCGGGTCGGGAACAGTCGCGTCAGTGTGGTCCGGCTGACCCCGGCGGCCTGGGCGATCACCTGCATGGACGCCCCCCGATCCCGGGCCAGGACGGGCGTCGCGGCAGCCAGAATCTGCTCTTTCATTGCGGACACCCGCTCATCCTAGGGTGACAGCGATGTCCCGCCTGGGACACATCTGCCCCAAAGATGGCGGGAGCCCGATCAATTCGCTCGATTGGCGTAATCCACCGACAGCTTGCGCGGGGGCCGGTCGATGACGGTGTCGTCGTCCGGCGGCCGGGATTCCAGGAAGGTGATCGCGCCGGTGGAGGCGACCAGTGTGAGCGGATAGGTCGGTCCGGCATCGCGGGCGGCGAGAATCTCGCCGAGGTGATCCTCGTAGCGCCCGAGCGTGTACTCGGGAAAGTCGAGCATCCACTGCGGATAGCAGATGGTCGTGTGCACCCGGCGCTCACTGAGCCAGGCGATAACCACGGTGCTGGTGCCGGTCGGTTCGACCCAGGCCAGCTTGTACATATCGCTCTGCAAATGCACGATCTTCGCCGTCTGATGCGTCGACCAGCGCCCGAACATCGGCCCGATCAGGCAGCGGAAGGCGACCGTCGTCGAATCGCGAACATACAGTTCGTATTTCCAGCCGTTCTCATACGCGTAGATCAGATGTTTGCCGACCAGTCCGGTCAGATCACCGGGTGGGGCCGGGGGTGAAGCGGCGGCGGAACGGTCGACACTCATGTGCGAATGCTATTACCGGCGCCCGTTCCCGGATGTGCGCGGGGTACGGCAGCACTGTGTGAGATGAACATCAGGGGGCGGGAACGCTGGTCGCCGGCACAGTGGTCCGGGCCGGGCGCGCTGGTGGACTGTGCGCACCGTTACATCGGGTATGCCTTCCCGATGACGGAGTTCCGAGAGGATCCGATGCGTCGCTCATCCGTCATTCTGCTCGCGGTCGGCATTGTGCTGATCGTGCTGGGCGCCGTCGCGCGCTTCGCGGTGACCCCGGCGGTCAGCAAGCTGCCCGCCGACACCGATATCGCGATCAAGTACAGCGGTACCGCGCACACCCTGCTCAATGCCCAAGCGCTGCAACAGGGTCAGGCCGACAAGGTCTTCGCCAAGGAGGTGCCGATCACCATCGACCGCACCGTCACCGTGCTCGAAAACCACGGGAATACCGCCGTGGTCAAGGACACCAGCACCATGGTCGCCGGGCAGACCAAACTGCCGACCGCGCGTACCTTCGCGGTGGACCGAAAGACCATGGAGGCCACCGCGCCTCCCGAGGGGGTGACTGTCGAACCGGCCTCCGGTATCGCCATCGGCTTCCCCATCGGGGCCGATCAGGACGATCATTACACGCTGTGGATCCCGAACCTGCAGGCCGCGGTGCCGGTGAAGTTCGCGCGCACCGACACGCGGCACGGCCGCGATGTGAATGTGTACACCGCCGCCGCCACGGGTGAGGTGAAGGACAAGGAGACCCTCGCGAGTTTCCCCGCCACATTGCCCAAGACGACAGCCGCCGCGCTGCTGGCCGCCCTGCCCGCGGAGACCGCCGCGAAATTCGGTGCGGCCTCGGCGGCACTGCCCGATCCGATTCCGCTGACCTACCTGTTCGAGACCACCGTCGAGACCTACGCCGATCAGCGGACCGGCGTCACCATCGATCAGCATCTCGTGCGCACCATCACCGCCGCTGTGCGCGCCGGTGACAAGACCATGCCGCTGACCCAGGTGCTCTCGGTCGAGGCCGATATCACCGATGATTCGCAGCGGGCGCAGGCCGACAAGGCCGCCGATTCCGCGAAGAAGCTCACCCTGGTGAGTGTGGTCGTGCCCGTCATCCTCGCGGTGCTGGGTGCGATCCTGTTGGTACTGGCGGTGATTCGCCGCCGTCCGGCTGTGCAGGAGCCGTGATGTGCGGGCACTTGCCGTCGTGAAGTCCGGCTCACTTCGGTAAGAGCCGGTTCCGGCGATCTCGAGAGAGTACGGGGGCTCTCGAGACGCTGGAACCGGCGTTTTCACGGTGTTGCCGGAGCGCCGCCGTGGATGCGATGCGCGCGCAGTGCGAGGTCGAATTCGGTGACCGTGTGCGGTGCGCCCAAACGTCTGCCGGTGAGCCGGGCGATCCGATTCAGCCGCAGCCGCACCGTATTCGGATGACAGAACAGCGCCGCCGCGGCCGCCGCGATATCGCCGTCGTGCTCGAACCAGGCGCGCAGCGTGGTCAGCAGGGTGTCGCGATCGTGCGCGGCGAGCGTCAGGATCGGCCCCAGCACCGTCGAGGTCAGCGCGGTGGCGACCTCCGGTGATCCGGCCAGCAATACGGGAATCAGCGCGGTCTCGTAGCGCTGCACCCGGGACAAGCCGGATTCCACTGCCGCGCAGGCCAATTCGGCCTGGCGCAGGCCCATCGGGAGCTCGGGCAGAGTGGCCGCGACCGAGCTCACACCGATACTGCCGGCGCCGCGCTCCCGTAACAGTCCGCAGAGCCGATCAATGGTGAAACGTGGTGTGAGCGAGACGATTCCGAGGTGGACATCCACCCGCAGCCGCCAGGCCGACGCCACCCCCAGTAGCGACAGGGCGGTATCGATACCGGGCAGTGCGTCCTGTGCCGCGTCATCGGTGGAGGCCGCGACCACCACGAATTCGCCCTGCGGTGGCAGCCCGAGCGTGCGAGCGCACTCCCACTGTCGTGCTCCGTCCACCCGGCCGGTGAGCAGTGCGTCCATGGCGGCGTCGTGCGCCCGGGCGTCCCGGCGCACCTGCTCGGTCACGGCCTGCTGGTAACCGATGGTGAGCGTCTGCGAGTACTGGTCGGTGAGCCGCCAGATCTCCGACGCCACGGTCAGCAACTCCTCCTTCGCCACCGCATCGCTGCCCGCCTCCGCCAGCAGTTCGTCCCAGATCAATTCACCGCCGAGGCGATAGGCGCGCAGTACCGAGGGGAGTGGAACGCCCGTCTGAGCGCGCCGATTCCCGGTCTCGCGGGGGGCCGTGGTTTCGAGCGCGCCCTGACCGGACATATACCTCAACACCGCACCCAGATTGGTGTGATTGCTGCGCCACAGCTCCTCGGAGCTGACCAAACCCGCACTGCCGTAGAACGATTCGGCCTGCTCTATCTGCCCGGTGAGGCGATCGGTGATACCGTCCAGCCGGCGCAGCAAGGCGGCGCTCGCGCGGGCCACGAAGCTGTCGGGCGGGTTCCATACGGTGGTGCTGCCCTGTGTGAAATCTGTAGGGGCGCTGTGAATCTCGGCCATCAACCGGGAGCATAAACGGGCTGCTCCGATTGGTGGGGCGGTGCGGCGTAATTGTGGCGGCAGCACAAATCGGCACGCCCGCGTTGTGACGCCGCGACAAGAGAAACTGTGTCCTGGGTCACTACCGTTGAAGGTGTTCGAGTTCCAGCGGGATTCGATCGGTCGGCAATGACGCCAACCTGGAAGGACAGCGCCATGAAGTTTGCGCGAAACGGCCGGCGAATCGGGCTGGCCCTCACCGCCCTTGCGATGTGCACCACCACGGTCGCCTGGGCTGACGATCGGGAGCCCGCCTCCCGCTACCAGGAGTATGTGGCACTGGGCGATTCGTGGGCGGCGGACGCGACATCGGATTCGAGCCGGATGAGTACCCAATTCCGTCCGTCCGGATGTGCGCAAAGCGCCAGCAATTACGCGAAACTGGTGGCCGCGGCGCTCGCGGTGCCGACGTTCCGGGATGTGTCCTGCGGCGGCGCGGTGACCGGCGATATGGTCGGCCCGCAAACGGGACCGCAGGCGCTGGCGGGTTTCATTCCACCGCAGTTCGACGCGCTGACTCCTACGACCGACCTGGTGACGGTATTGATCGGCGGCAATGACGCCGACCTGGCCCGTACGGTCTTCGCCTGCCTGACCCTGGACGCCACGGCCACTCCGTGCCTGAATTCGCAGGCACCCAATGGGGACGACCATATGTCCACCGCGATCGCCGCCGCCGAGCCGAAGGTGGCCGCGGTGGTCCGTGATATCCGGGACCGCGCGCCACACGCGCGGATTCTGCTGCTGAACTACTTCAAGATCCAGGGTACCGACGGCGGCTGCTTTCCGGCCGTGCCCATCTCGCCCGCGGATTCGATCTGGCTGGGCAACAAGCTGATCGAGTTGAACGCGATGCTCGCCCGGGTGGCGTCGGCCACCGGTGTCGAACTCGTGGACACGTATGCCACCAGCGATGGGCATGACGCCTGCCAAGCGCCGGGGGTGCGCTGGGGTGAGGGTCTGGTCCCGTTCGGAAGCAGTCCGGTCGGTCTGGCCACCCCATTCCATCCGAATCAGCTCGGTGCGAATCATCAAGCCGACAGCATTCTGGCCACCCTCGGGTACTGAGCCCGTCGTGCCGGGGTGATACACACGACCTATGGGCACCACGCAGAGCGACCCGCCGATCGGCGGCACCCTCGGCATTGTTCGTTCACTGCTGCCGTCGCTGATCCCCAGCGAGCAGCGGGTCGCGGTGCAGTTCGTCGAGCATCCGGACGAGGTGGCACTGTTGTCGGCCGCGGATGTGGCAGCTCGGGCCGGGACATCGCCCGCGACGGTGATCCGGACCTGTAAGAGCCTCGGGTTCAAGGGTTTTCAGCACCTGCGCATGCTGTTGATCCGGGACTCGGGGGTAGGGCGAGCACGTAATCCGCAATTGGACGCGGCGGCGAGCCGGGAATGGGTCCCGGCTTACTTCGAGGCATCGGTGCAACAGCTATCCGATGCGCTGGGAGCGCTCGACTACGCGGAATTCGATACGGCCGCAATGGCTGTTGCCCGGGCGCGGCGGGTCTTGATCGTCGGCAATGGCGGATCCGGGCCCGCCGCGCAGGCGTTGGCGCTGCTGTTGGTGACCGGGGGGCGAGGCTGTGAGGCTCCGCCCGACGCGGTGATTCAGCAGCTCAGTGCGCGTGCGCTGACCGCGGATGATGTGGTGATCGGGATCAGCAGCACCGGCGAGAATTCGGTCACGGTGAGTTCGGTGGCGGCGGCGCGGTCCTCGGGAGCCACGATTATCGCGATCAGCGGGTACGCGCGGTCGCGGTTATGCGCGCAGAGCGATGTGGTGCTGGTCGCGGGCGTTGGGCAGCCGCGCGCCGACGTGTATACCGCCGTCGCCGGGCAGGCGGTGCAGTTGCTGCTGCTGTCGGCCTTGAGCGCGGCGGTCTCGCGGGCTACCGGTGCCGCGCCGGCGGAGGTGTTCGATCAACTCATGGATCTGGTGAGTGAGGGTGAGGCGCAGGTGAATCCGCCGGACTGCCCGGAGTGAGCCGTCTTGTCGGCGGCTGTTCACCTACCGCATTACGGTGGCTCTGTATCGTCATTCCATAGAATCAGTTGATCGCGGAATTTCGTTTCAAGAGGTAGTGAGGGGCACGGCATGCACGCCGACGTCGAACAGCGTCACATTCCGATCGAAGGCACCTACAACTTCCGCGATACCGGCGGCTATCGCGCCGGCGCCGGAACTACCCGCACGGGTGTGCTGTACCGCTCCGACGCACTGCACAATCTCACCGACGCGGGCGTCGAGGCGCTGCGCGAACGCGAGATCGGCACCGTGATTGATCTGCGCACCGTGGAAGAGCGCACCAAATCACCCAACCGGGTCGGCGAACTGCCGGTTACCGATGTGCACGCGCCGATCTTCGAATCCACCGGCGGCTCCAACACCATGGGAATCGAACTCGGCCTGGACGTGATCTACAACTTCTTCGTCGACGATCGTGGTGAATTCCTGGCGCGGGCGATCGGACTCATTGCCGCCGCCTCGGGTCCGGTGGTGGTGCACTGCACCGCCGGTAAGGACCGCACCGGCATGGTGATCGCGCTGGCACTGTCGGCGGCCGGGGTCGGCGACGACGATGTGATCGCCAATTACGCTGCCTCGCAACAGTACTTGTACGGCGAATGGGCCGATCAGGCCATGAGCCGATTGGCGGCGCACGGCATCGAACCCACCGAGACCGCCCGCCTGTTCCTGGCCGGCACCCCGCCGGAGTTGATGGTGCACAGCCTCGACCGGATTCGGCAGGGCTGGGGTTCGGTGCCGGAGTACCTCACCGCGCACGGCCTCGAAGTTGACGAATTGGCGGCGCTCACAGCACTTCTCGTCACCGGCGACCCGGTCGATGCCGCCGTCTGAACGGCTATCCGCAGCTGCCGAGCACGGTCTGCATGGCATCGTGCTCGGCCGCGGTAATCCATAGGCTGTAAGCGGTTTTCACCGCGACCTGCCGCTCGACATAGGTGCAGCGATACCCCTTTTCCGGCGGCAGCCAGTTCGCCGCGTCCTGGTCGCCTTTCTGCTCGTTCGCGGGTCCGTCCACGGCCTGCAGATTGAGCGGATCATTGGCCAGATCCTGCCTGCGTGCGGCCGAAAGCTGTTGTGCCCCGGTCTGCCAGGCGTTACCGAGCGCCACCATGTGATCGATCTGCACCACCGTGCTCTTCGGCCCGCGCTGGAAGGCGATGGTCTTGCCGGTGTACACATCGTGCAGGGTGCCGGACTGGATGGTGCAGCCGCTCGCCGGCGAGAGGCCGGTGAGGTCGCGGCGCAGAATATCGTCGCGGGTATCGCAATTGTTGTGCCCGCCAGGATCATTGTTGTCATCGGTCCAGGCCGGCCCGAATTGATCTCGGCTGTAACCGGCCATGGACACGGGTCCCTTGATCGGCAAGGCGCTCAACTCTTTTCGCGCCTGGTCGAGACTCACTCCGGCGGTGGTAGCACCGTTCCCGGCATTCGAGGTGGCATTCGGCACACTGGCCTTACATCCGGCCAGGATGGGAATGAGCAAGGCGCACAACCCGATTGCCAGCAAACTCTTCATCAGGTTGTCCTTCGATACGACGCCGACCGTGCCGACCTCAATGAAAGCAGATCCGCTCCGTGTCGACCAGTGCGCTTGACGCCCGCGCGTGGCGTGATCGCTCCGACTCGCGCACCGCCGGAACATGCCACTGCCGGGTTTCCAGGGCCGATCGACCGCGGTGATAGCGTGAAGTTTGCTGAAGCCGAGTTCGCCTCGACTTCGGGTCGAGTTTCACGATCTGGCAATGGCTTTCATTCCTGGAACAGGACGGTGTCATGACCGAGCTGAATTACGACGATCGGACAGACTTCGACGATGCGGAGCGGGGCTTCATCGCCGCCCTCGAACCCGCGGTTATCAAGGATGCGGGCGGCACCGTCGTCTGGGATGGCGAATCGTACGCCTTCCTCGACGGGGACTGTCCCGAGACCGCGAATCCGAGCCTGTGGCGGCAGGGGCAGCTGGCCGATAAGCAGGGTCTTTTCCAGGTCGCAGAGCGTGTCTACCAAGTCCGCAATCTGGACCTGTCGAATATGACGCTCGTCGAGGGCGATACGGGTGTCATCGTCATCGATCCGCTGATCTCGGCGGAGACGGCGGCCGCGGCGTTCGCGCTGTACACCGCGCATCGCGGCGATCGGCCGGTGACCGGGCTCATCTATACCCATTCGCACGGTGACCACTTCGGCGGCGCGCGCGGCGTCCTCCCGCATGGTCACGCCCCGGTGCCGATTCTCGCCCCCGCCGGATTCCTCGAGCACGCGGTGAGCGAAAACGTCTATGCGGGAACGGCGATGACCCGCCGCGCGGCTTTCATGTACGGCGCGAGTCTGCCCAAGGGCCCGGCCGCCCAGATCGGCTGCGGTCTCGGCATGACCACCTCCACCGGCACCATTACCCTCATTCCGCCGACCGTGGACATCACCCACACCGGCCAGGAGGAGACCGTCGACGGGGTGCGCATCGTCTTCCAGCTCACCCCGGGTACGGAAGCGCCCGCGGAGATGAACTTCCTCTTCCCGGAGCTGCGCACACTGTGTATGGCGGAGAACGCCACCCACAATATGCACAATGTGCTCACCCTGCGTGGCGCGCTGGTGCGTGACTCGCGCATCTGGGCGCGTTATCTGGACGAGGCCATCGCACTGTTCGCGGACAAGATCGACGTCTCGTTCGCCTCGCACCACTGGCCGGTGTGGGGACGTGATGCCTTCGTGGAATTGCTTGCGGGACAACGCGATATGTATGCGTACATGCATGATCAGACCCTGCGCCTGACCAATCAGGGATTCACCGGTCCCGAGATCGCCGAACAGCTCGAATTACCGCCCGCCCTGGACCAGAAGTGGTTCAACCGTGGCTATTACGGCTCGCTGAGCCACAATGTGAAGGCCATCTACCAGCGCTATATGGGCTGGTTCGACGGCAATCCCGCACACCTGTGGGAGCATCCGCCGGTCGACACCGCCCAGCGCTACGTGGCCGACTACGGTGGCGTCGACGCCGTGATCGCCAAGGCGAAAGCCTATGCGGCAGAGGGCGATCTGAGATTCGCGGTCACCCTGCTCAATCACGCCGTCTACGCCGCGCCGGACAGCACGCCCGCCAAACAGGCGCTGGCCGATATCTACGACAAACTCGGCTGGGGCGCGGAGAACGGCCCGTGGCGCAACTTCTTCCTCACCGGCGCGATGGAATTGCGTAATGGTGTGTCGCACAACGAGATCGACACCGCCAACCCGGAGATGGCCTCCGCCCTCACCGCGGACATGATCATCGATTCCATGGCGGTCCGAGTCGACGGGCCGCGCGCGGTGGCGAGCGGCGGCTTTATCATGGACTGGCAGCTCACCGACACCGGCGACCATCTGCGCCTCACCCTCTCCAATGGCGCGCTCACCCACCGCGCCGCCACCCTCGAGGCCCCGCACAGCGGAGCCGCCGACCTCACCCTGACTCTCACCAAACCGCAATTGCTGGGTGTACTCGCGGGTCAGGGCCTGGACGGTGTCACGGTGGCGGGCGACCCGAAGATTCTGTCAACCCTCGCCGGTCTGCTGGACACCCCGAACCCGGATTTCAATATCGTCACGCCCTGACGCGAGTCACTCCCGGTGGTGTGGACCTTGCCGCGGTGACGAATTCGCGCATCAGCCGATGATCCTTGACGCCGCGACTGGACTCCACACCACTGGATACATCCACACCCCACGGCCGGGCAGCGGCAATCGCCTCGGCCACGTTCGCCGGTGACAGCCCACCCGCGAGCAACCACTGCCCGGTCGGCGGGGTTCGTTCGAGCGCGGCCAGATCCCAGCGCTCCCCGGACCCCGCGACGGTGGAATCGAGCAGCAGCCACTCCTCGCCGAAAGCGCCGGTGCGCACATCGGTTTCGGCGGTCAGCGAGGTGGCCCGCAGCAGCCTGAGTCCGGCCACTTCGTCGAAGGCCGAACGTGGGTAGGCACCGTGCAGCTGTAGCGCGTCCACGCCCGCCGCCTCAGCCAGTTCACCGGCTTCGGTCGATGAAATCCCGTGTACCACACCGACTGTCAGCACATGTGCGGGAACACCCGCGAGCAGTTTCCGCACCGTGTCGACAGAGATCTGCCGTGGGCTCGCGGTGAATACGAATCCGACCGCATCGGCCCCGGCCGCGACGGCGGTGGCCACATCCTCCTCGGTCCGCAGACCGCACAGCTTCACGAACATAGTCGAACCCTAGGTCACGTTGAATCAGCCCGGCGTCGCGGCGCACCACCCCCGTCAAGGCACTGTCACACTGACCGGTGACGCTGTTTCGCGCTCTGATACACCGTCGTCGCACTCTGAAAGGAAACCTCTTCATGGGAACTCTGGATGGCAAGGTCGCCATTGTCTCCGGCTCCGGTCGCGGAATCGGCCGCGAGATCGCGCTCAAGCTCGCCTCGGAGGGGGCGAAGGTGGTGGTCAACGATCTCGACGCCGAACCGGCCAAACAGACCCTCGCCGCGATCGAAGCCGCTGGTGGACAGGCTGTTTCATGCGTCGGCAGCGTGACCGAGGAGGGCTTCGCCGAGCGTTTCGTACAGACCGCCGTCGACGAGTTCGGCGGTCTCGACATTATTATCAACAATGCCGGATACACCTGGGATTCGGTGATCCAGAAGATGACCGACGAGCAGTGGGACGCCATTCTCGACGTGCACCTCAAGGCCCCGTTCCGGATTCTGCGCGCCGCACAGCCGGTCATCTCGGCGGCGGTCAAGAAGGCCAAGGAAGCGGGGGAACCGGTGCCGTGCCGCAAGGTCGTCAATATCTCCTCGCTCGCGGGCACCGGAGGCAATGCGGGACAGGCGAACTACTCCTCCGGTAAGGCGGGCATTCTCGGCCTGACCCGGACCATCGCCAAGGAGTGGGGCCGCTACAACGTCACCGTCAACGCGGTCGCGTTCGGTGTGATCAAGACCCGGCTCACCGAAGCCCCCGCAGGCACCGGCGGCACCATCGATATGCAGGGCAAAGAGATCAAGGTCGGCGTCAACCCGAACCTGCTGACCGCCATGGAGCAGATGATCCCGCTCGGCCGCTCCGGCACGCCCGCCGAGGCCGCCGGTGCGGTTTACCTGCTCTGCCTGCCGGAATCCGATTACGTCAGCGCACAGACCCTCATCTGCGGCGGCGGCTTCAATATGTAGGACGGCGCTGGTTCGTGCCGGTGGGCGGATGCGGTAAATACTGGACAACCGCCCGCCGGCGGCGCGAGGCGACCGAAATGTCGGGGGAATTGGGCAGTGTGCCCGGTGCGGTGGGCGGTTCTTCATGGGATTTCACCTGGTGAGGAATGAGATTCGTGGGCAGCGTGCAGGACTGGACAAAGTTGTTCGGCGGGTGCGGGTTTCGGCGGTCGGTCGCCGCGGCCGATTCGGAGCCGGTGAGCGCGGCCGGCGATCGGCAGGAGCGGGTGCTGTCGACGCGGGACGGGATTGTCACCTCGTGGGTGAGTTTCGCACTGCCGCTGCCCGATTTCGCGCCGGCGCGTCCGGCGGCGTGTGACCGGGTGGGCTTCATGCGGTATCGCCCGGCAGCTGCCCCGCCGACCCGGTCGATGCCGCGCATGTGGTGATCCAGCAGCAGGGCTTGCACGGCGGCTCGGGCCGTATGGGCGATCCTTTCCTCCGGCGCGGACGCTGGGCTTGTAGCGAATACTATGTAGACCTACGCTGTTGACACTGGGCGGCGGGTGGCGTCTACTGGAGGTATCAGCGGGTGAGCCCTGGTCCGGGTATATCCCACATGCCTCTACCGCGAAATCAGGTAATGGTCATGATCACTCTTGGCGGACTTGTCCGAACGCGGAGCCATGGCCGATCTTCCGGCCGGCGGGTTCCGCTCGATGCCGTGCCTCGACTGCGGCTGAATTCGGCGGGTGAGGTCGGCGGATATCTGGACGGCGTATGGTGGCCGCGATCGACGGACCTCATCGCCGAGCTGCCGAATCTGCTTGCGGCGCTGTCGGTTCGGATCGGTCCCGTGTGGCGGGTCGTCTACGACCACACCAGTTGGACATCCGCGCCCCGGCAACTCGTCGTCGGCGATCGCGCGATACAGCTGGACGCGTATCCCTTCGAACTGGGCAACACCCTGTATCTCTTCGGCAGCGCCCACGACATGATCGTGCTGCGGGTCATCGCTCCGGTCGCCGACCGTCGAACCGCGCACGACGCCCCGCTGGACGCGAGCGTCCGGTCATGACGCGCGTCCATGCGGGACCTCCGATCACCGGTCCGCTCGACGACTGGACCCAGCCGTTCCCGTGGCCGACCCGCACCCCGCGCCTGCTGCTGCAGGATGTCGGCGCTCGATCCGGGACGGTCGACGGCGCCTGGTGGCCGTGGACCGCCAACCTCATCGCCGAACTGCACGATCTGATCAGCGCCGTCACGCCGCGGATCGGCCCGATCGCGCGTGTCGGATTCGACTGGAACACAGTGAGTCTGGCCCAACGCCGGATCGACCATGACGACGGCATCGAGCTCCGCGGGCCCGGCATCGGCCAATCGCCGGCGGTCATGCGACTGATCGGAACCGACGGCCGACGGCTGGCCCTGCTCGTCATCCCGCACGACGCCCCTATTCAGCGCGCCGGCGATCAAATGCGAGAGGCGGCGCATCGACGCACCCCGCAGGGCGAGTAGCCGACCGCCTGCGGGCGGCCGCGGGGTCGCGGCCCGATGTCAACGGTGTATGTCTACGATCTCGGCATCGGAGATTCCGGTGGGAACGGAGGAGCGACCGCATGGCTGAGCGCCCTATAGGCCGGCAAAAGGCACAATCGGCGAATCGGGTCGACGGTCGTGGTGATGGGCCGGTGACCCGCACGGTGGTGCTGGACGCCGCGCTCGCGATCATTGATCGCGAGGGTGTCGACGGGTTGTCGATGCGGCGACTGGCCGAAGCGGTCGGACGGGATCCGATGGTGATCTACCGGCATCTACCGAACAAGGCCGCCGTGCTCGACGGGGTCGCCGAGATCGTGTTCGAGCAATTGTCCGTCGATGTCACCGATACCGATTGGGCTACCCGATTGCGGGTGGTCGCCCGCGACTTCCGGCGTTTGGCGCTGGCGCATCCGCGAGTGGTGCCGCTGCTGGTGACCCATCCGCTGGCCACGCCGCTGGGACTGCGTCCGGCCGCGCTGGTGCGCCCGCTGGAGGCGATCCTCGAATTGCTCACTCGCGCTGGGTTTTCCGGCGCGGACGCACTGCATATCTATCGTGCGCTGTTCGGGTTTCTCTACGGGCACGTGCTCAACGAATTGCAAGAGATCGTGGAGCGTCCCGAGGAAACCGACGAGGTATTGCGGCTCGGGCTGTATCGGCTGCCGATCGAGCAGTTCCCGCTGGTGCGGGAACTGGCGCCGGTGCTTGCGGCTTACGACGGTGAGCTCGAGCTCGAGCGCGGCCTCGATATCCTGCTCACCGGGCTCACGGCGACACTGTCCGGGCCGGTGCGCTGACCCCTGCTCCGGGGTGGGAAGCGCCGCCTTCGGAATTCCAACGCTGTTGTGCGGCAGTCGGTTCGGTGTCATACAGCAGGGTGATGATGCGAATGGTCAGCAGCGCTCCGATATCGACTCCGACGACTGACCCGCGACCAGCGCGATAGCGCGAATACCTGTTGGGCTCAGGGGATATGCGGATTACGGACTGGGCTGCGGTATGTCGACGTGGCAATCCCCGACCTTCGGATTCATCCCGAGGTAGTTGAGCGGCCCGGTCGCGATGGTTACGGCGATGGTTCCGGTGCTCGCGCAGTTGGTGGGTGCGCTGTCGTAGTAGTGCCGCTGCCCAGCGGCAACCGCGCCGATGATCAGCCACGTGAATACCAGCAGCGTGACCAGACCGGCCATCCCCGAACGGCGTCCGCTGCGCATTTGCCGACCCCCGTAGGTTCTCATTGCTGTTCTCCATTTCGTGGGGCCGACTGCTCGAGTCGATCACGCCAGCTCGGGTGGGTGCGGATATGTCGTGAGCCACCGGCGTTTTCGTCGAGATCGCGGCTCGTCGCGGTGTCTTGGGGTCGTCGGCCGAACGTGCCGCGGGGCAGGAGGCGACCGGTATCGGGGCCGAGGCGGTTCAGTACCGCCATTCCGATCGCGCCGACGAGGATTCCGGCGGCGAAAATGAGGAGGAGGATCATCGAGGTTCCTTGGTTGTGTTCGGGCCGATTCCCTTGCCGGCGGCACTGCCGGGTTCATCGATTGCCGCGTTGGTGGTGCCGGGGTGGGGGTACTGGGTAGGTGCGCTGATCTTCGCGGTGAGGTGCTGTTGCCGGTCGGGCCGGCGGGCGACAGCACCGGGTGCGGGAATGTCCCGGCGAACGGAGTTCAGCTCGCGGCGGGCGTCGGCGCCCCGGCGGGCGGTGCGGCGAGAGCTGCCGAGTAGGATCCCCAGCCCCGCCAGTCCGACGCCGCCGACCACGATGCCGTACAGGAACAGCACGCCGGTCGAGCCGGTGACGTGGTAGCCGAACACGGCGAAATTGTCGGTCAGGGCGTGGGCGCTGCCGCCGTTGGCGAGGACGCCCGCCAGTCCGATCAGCACCGCGGCGATCAGGACGATGAGGCCGAGGATGACGATCATGGCGATCCTTCGAGTCTCTGCTGGGATCTGTTTCCTCAAGTACACGCCCTGATGGAGACCATGTCAACAGTGTAGAGCTACGTTGTAAATCTACAGTGAATGCCGGGTTGGGACACCATGCCTCCTGGAAGTGCTACAGACGTTGTCGGTGGTAGCCACTACTCGGGCGATCTGTTCTATCTGACGTCCGGATAATGAGAAACGTGGACTCGGCGTGCGACGAGGCGCGTCTACGTGATTGGAAGGGCTTTCGGAGAAGCTGATATAGCCGTCGTCGCGTGCATGTCGATAGAGACAGCGAATCGAGGCGGCCATGTGCTCGCCTGCTGAACGGCCATCCCGGGAGTTTCGTCTGACAATGGCCTGCTCGCGCGCGTTCGTGACCAGCTGCTTCAGCTCCAATGATGTGGGTTCGTCGATTCTCCGGTCCTGCCACTCGGATTGGATGCGACGCCAGTAGGGACGATAAGTGCGCAGTGTGCCCGGAGTGACCACCCTTTCCTCGCGACTCACGGCATCGGCCACAGGCTGGGGCAGGATAGGCGGAAGATTCTCGATAAAGTCAGCGGGGGAAAGAGGGCGAGAAGGTAGTTCCTGGAATCACCTGCTACCACGATCCGATCGCCTGGGCGAAGCCGATCCTCAGTTCGAACAGCTGCGGGCAAGCGGATGTGTTTCCGATTATCGATCTTGTACACGCTGGCGAATAATGTGGGAGTTATGGCGATAATCCCATCTTTGAGTGTTATCGCAATCGGATATCCAGCTGGCCATCCCATTTCGTACAGTAATTTCGGGACAGCTACTCGACCACTTTTGTTCATGATGGTTGCGGCGAAGTGAAACGCGGATTCGTTTGGATCCGCAAATCCCTGTATTGGAGGAAGCGGCAGTGGCAACCTCGGCGCTGGGGCGGGAACCGGGTTGTACATCGGTAATTTAGATAGCTGCTCCGCATGAGACGGCTTATATTCGCGGTTGACCGAATTCGATTGTGTTTCACCTGTGGACAAACTTGGCCAATCATTTATTAAGCTGCTCTGCCGGACTCGGGGTCGGCTAGAATTTATGTTTCTATTTGGCGATGGCATGGAAATTGTCACCTCGATTTATATCGAGCTTCGATGAGACGTCATATTCCTATGTAACAGAGCCTCATTCGGAATTGCCACAGGTATATCGAATCGTATCCTTCCGGTGGCCCTTGCCGGCTTCGAGTCGTTGCCCGACCCTTGGCGCCGCGCAATCGACAACAACCTGGTGGGCCAGGTGATTGGTCCTCGTGCACCGTGACCGGGACTTCGCTGGTCCGTCCCGCTCATAGGGCAATGCCACGTAGCGTGATTGGTGCGTCCGTGCGGTTTTCATCCGGTGGGCAGGGGTCGAAGCGCGATCGTGGCCGGCCCTGTGTGCCGGATACCGTGGTCGTCAGGTCTTTTGACGCGGTAGCTGTTGTGGCGTCCGCGTTTGACCGTGCGGGGGTATGTGCGGTGCCGACGGCGCGGGCTGGGTCTGGCGGTGATCTCAGCGGTGACGTGGTCGAGGATCTCGCGGTCGTTCCCGGCGCCCTGAGAATCCTCCGCGCCACAGGTGTCAGGGTATGACTAGCGACGGGGAAGGGAGTAGCGGTGACGAAGTGACTATCAGTTCGCATTCGGTGAGATCGATTGCCCCGCAACAGTTTTACCGCGACGCGGGCTGCGGATGGCGATAGTATTGGTGTTACTTGGATCCGTTTATGTCAGCCACCGGTGCTGTTGGCGGCTGGTTCGAGTCGGCGGGTCGCTCTGCACCCGTGCGAACGGCCGTTCATTCGAAATCGCGGCGCAGGGGCCGACGATGTGGAATAACAAGGACTTGACAGCTGATGCGGGTAGCGATCGTCGGCAATGGACTGTGGTGGCCGCGGTTCTCGATTTCGAAGTCGCCTTCGGTGGTTCCTCGAAGTCGTGTTCGGTGCATCCCTGCTTCGGTGCTGAGTTGGCGCTGACGTCGGTGCAAATCGGGCGGCCATAAAGTACAGCTCTACGTTGTTGACTCAGTGGGTGCGCGGTGGTTGAGTGAGCATCACAGCGTAGATCTGGTGGGTACCACAGTGATCGTCATCATCGGGCTTGTCGTTCTGGTCGCCGCCGTCATGGTCGGGCTCGCGGGGGTGCTGGCCAACGGGGGTGTCAACCACGCATTGACCGACAATTTCGCCGTGTTCGGCTACCACGTGACCGGCTCGACCGGCCTGTTATTTCTCTACGGAACCGTGGTCGGCGCGGCCGGACTGGCCGGAATGAGCCTGCTGTTGGCCGGCGCCCGGCGCACCGCCCGCCGCGGCCGTACCGCGCGCAGCGAACTCGAGGTGTCGCGCCGCGAGACCAGCGCGGTGAGCCGGGACCGCGACGACCTCGCCGACCGGCAGCCCCACCTCGACGAGCAACGGCAGCGCGCCACTGCATCCCCCGCTCTCGCCGACACGCGAGATACCCAAGATGCCGGAGCCGACGGTGCTGCGCGTCGCGACCGATTCCACCTTTTCGGATTCGGCAACAGATCGAGGGACCGCCACGCCGCTGGCAACCCGCACTCGGGGCGCGGCTGACGCCACTCGCAATAGATGTTCGCCGCATCCGCGGCAACAGCACACGCGAAAGGGGACCACCCCATGAGCATCGGTAAGAAGATCGCGCACAAGGCCGAAGCCGCCAAGGGCGTCGCCAAGAAACTGGTCGGCCGGGGCACCGGCAACACTCGCCTGCGGACCGAGGGTCGTATCGATCAGGCCAAGGGCGATACCAAGCAGGCCGGAGCAAAGATGAAGGACGCCTTCAAACACTGACGTCACACGCAACCACCGGTGTGTCCCACCGCACAGCCCCGTCACTCCTGCACCGAAACCAGGTATCGACCATGATCATTCTCGGAATCATTCTTCTCGTCGTCGGGTTCCTGCTGAAGGTCGAGATCCTCTGGGGCATCGGGATCGTGGTCCTCATCATCGGTCTGGTGCTCCTGGCCTTGGGGTCGATGGGCCGCGCCGTCCGCGGGCGACGCCACTACTTCTGACGCTGGTCTTGGTTCATCCGTCGACTCCAGGAGGCCAGTGATGCGGTGGCTGACACTGCTGGTGCTGGTATGGCTGATCATCGGCGCGATCGCCGCCGGGCAACGTGGATACATCACCCACGCCGAACAGAACTGCGCGGGTGTCGGGACCATCGCGGTGACCGTGTTCGCGGGGCCACTGAACTATGCCGGGGTCAATCCCAAGGTGACCGACTGCCATGTGCCCCAACCCAGCCGCTGACAACATCGGTGCCCGGGCACGCGGTCGCGATCGAACGACCCCATTCCCGACACCGGTGCCAACCACATGGACCACGCTCAACCTTTGAGGAGGCCGATATGACTACCACCACGATCGTCGTCATCGTTGTTGTCGTGATTGCGGCAATTCTGATCATCGCCGCGCTCACCTGGCTGATCCTGAACAAACGTAAGGAACACCGCCGCGTCGAAGCCACGGGCATCCGCGAAAAGGCAACCGAACAGTCCCACGAGGTCGGCCAGCGTGAAGCGCTCGCCGACGAGACCGCGGCCAAGGCCCGAGCGGCTCGGGCCGAGGCCGATGTCAGGGCAGCGCAGGCGGCGGGCCTGCAAGAACGAGCAGCGGCTCACCGCAGCGAAGCCGTCACCTCCCGCGACGAGCTGACGCAGGAGTTCGAACGCGCCGACAAGATCGACCCGGACTCCCAGACACGCGACACGCGAGAAGAATCCGAACCCCACCAGACACCTCACGCGAAGCGTCCACGCGCGACCGAACCAACCATCGATGAAACTTCCCGGTGAAGGGGGCTTTCACTGCTGCTGTTCCTTCGCGGGCGCAAGGTAGCGGTGCAGTGATGTCTTCGGGATGCCGGTCCTGCTCGTGATTTCGCCGAGGCTGCTTCCTTGTTCGCGGAGGTCGGCGTACGGGCCTTCGGAACATGTTAGGGGAACGACTTCCGGAACGAACGGAACGAACGCTGTCCCGGTTCGCCCTGGTCGCCGATCGCTGGTTGTGGTTCGTCGGGTGTGGTGTCGTCGTTCCACTTCCAGGGGAGCCGGAACAGTTTGCTGACGGGGAACACGCTTCGCGATCACCGGCGTGTCCACGCAGGAACTATCTAGAGTCGATTGCTATGAGTTCCCAGACTCGGAAACGCCGCAAGCGCACCCATATGGATTCCGCAGCGCTCGGCGGGGTGACGGCCGCAGCGCGGCGTGACCCCCGTACCCGTAGCCCGACCGGCAGGACCGGGTTCGCCGCTCGGGCCGTTGAGGGCCTCTACCCGCTGGTGCCGGGGTGGTGTGCGGCACCAGCGAACACGCAGGCGTGGCAAGAGATGCCTCCGGCGCTGATTCCGCTTCTCGCGCCCAGGCATCGTCGCTGAATTCTCACCGGCCTGTCCACGCCGACCACGTATTCAGAAGATGCAGGGGTGGCTCAGGAATGGCAATTACAGACAGCTGACCCGCCGATACAATCGGCGGCAATCCGCCGATTGTTTGACGCCGTGCAGTGCGGGCATACGCCTGTTGAGGACCGAGGAGAAGGGTGTTTGTCATGTTGATGCGCCGGGTCGCGCGACCGCTGTTGGCGGCGACGTTCATCGTCGATGGGGTGGATACCTTCCTGCATCCGGAGCCGCGGGTGAAGGCAGCGGATGCGCTGGTACAGCAGGGGCGGCGCAAGCTGCCGGACGGAGTCGCCGAAAAACTGAACGCCGCCCCGGAGACCCTGGTCCGGATTACGGCGGGTGCCCAGGCGGCGGGTGGGGTGTTGCTGGCGCTGGGAAAGGCGCCACGACTCGCCGCGCTGGTGCTTGCGGCGACAGTGCTGCCCGCGGCGGTGACCGAGCAGGACTTCTGGGCCGAGCCGGATCCGGATCGCAGGGCGGCCAAGCGAATTGCGTTTCTCAAGGATATCGGCCTGCTCGGTGGGCTGCTGATCGCCGCCGGAGATACGGAGGGCAAGCCATCGCTGCGTTGGCGCGGCCGCCGCGCCGCGCGTCGGGCAAGTGTCGCGGTGTCGGCCGCGTTGCCGATCGGAGCGTCGGCAGGTGTCGGCGATGTCGTGCTCGGACACATGCACGACGCTGCCGATCGTGCCCACGCGCTGTCGACCACCGCGGCGAGCAAGGGCACCGGGCTCACCCAGACCGTCCTGACTCGCGGTGCCGAAATCTCTGAGGCTGCAAAGGAACACGCCGCTGCGCTCGCTGACGTGGCCAGGGAGCGCGGTGCCGAATGGGTGGAGCTGGCCAATCGGCGCGGGCCGGAATTCGCCGGGCTCGCCAAGGGGCGGGCCGTCGACTGGACCGTGTACGCAAAGGAGCACGGCCCGGAGGTCGCTGAGGCAGCCAGGCGGCGTGGGGTCGAGTTGGCAGACATCGCCCGGCACGGCGCGGCTGGGTTTGCCGAAGCCGTCGCGGAGGTCGGAGCGGAACGTGCCGACATCGTCTCGGATCACGTGCGGCGGCGTCACTATTGAGGCACGGATCGCTATCCGGCCGCCTTGGGGTTCTGGCCGTTCCCGGGCAAAGATCGTCTCTGCATCGCAAGATCTGGCGCCCTGAGAATCCTCCGCGCCACAGGTGTCAGGGTATGACTGGCGACGGGGAAGGGAGTAGCGGTGACGAAGTGACTATCAGTTCGCATTCGGTGAGATCGATTGCCCCGCAACAGTTTTACCGCGACGCGGGCTGCGGATGGCGATAGTATTGGTGTTACTTGGATCCGTTTATGTCAGCCACCGGTGCTGTTGGCGGCTGGTTCGAGTCGGCGGGTCGCTCTGCACCCGTGCGAACGGCCGTTCATTCGAAATCGCGGCGCAGGGGCCGACGATGTGGAATAACAAGGACTTGACAGCTGATGCGGGTAGCGATCGTCGGCAATGGACTGTGGTGGCCGCGGTTCTCGATAGCGACTGCGTCGGGTTGCTTCCGGCTGGGGTAGTGGTGGCCCGCGACTGAATATGGCTGCCGAACAGGTGTGCGCTCATCTGCCGGCCTTCGAGGTGGAGGCGGGCAGTTGGTATCTCGTGGCCACACTCGCCGCGATCGAACCGGACATGCCCCGAGGACGCCTGGTGACCGACAGCCCGTTCGCGTGGGTCAGCCGGGTGCACCGTGAGGGGACGGACTGGGCGCTGGGGGAGTGGGTTCCCGCCGCTGGTCGGCTGGATCCAGTCTGCTGGCGCGGCGGCCGATCCGTCGGGCAGGGTCGCCGATGATCCAAATGGATTGCGGTGCAGCATAGAGGGTTTCGTGGGGCGTTAGGCTCGGTTCAGCTGTTCGGGCTCTGGGTGATTCGCCACATGCGGCGCGGTAGTTCGCTTTCCTGGAAAGAGCGGATGTCCCGCAAGCGCCAGCCCTCGGCGAGCTGGACGACGAGGTGACGGTAGAAGAAGTGCACGGCAAAGCCGTCGTGCTCGAAGATGTCGTCCCCGTGCACGATTCCGACTCCGTAGTGCGGGTCGCCGGTGTGGCGCACCGTGTAGATGAAGGTGCCGTCAGGGCGCAGGACCCGGCGGATCTCGCCGACCAGCGCATGGATCTCGTTGGTGGACAGCGCCATACACAGCAGCATGTGCGCGAACACCGCATCCACGGACGCATTCGCCTGCGGCAGTGGCTTGCGTGCATCGACCATCATTGTGCGCAGGGTGTTCAGTCCCTCCGCGTCGGCGCGGGCCTGTAGCTGTTCGAGGCCGACATTGCTGAAATCGGTGGCCTGCACAGCGAATCCGAGCCGCGCGAAGTGCACGCTGTCGCGACCCTGCCCCGCGCCCAGTTCCAGGACCTCACGCGCGCCGGCTGAGCGGAACACCTCGACGGCATACAGCGCCGGCGCCGACGGCTGGTCGCCGTACATCTGCGGATGGGCGCGGTACATCTTCTGCCAGTGCTCGCGCTGGATCCCGGCCAGTTTCCGGTCCTGTCCGTGCATCACCATCAGGTCTTCGTGGGTAATTTGTTTGTTCGCCGGCGGTGACGGTCAGGATGATTCGCGTTTTTCGAGGCCGACGGCGTCGGCGAGTTCCTGGCGGTGCCGGTTCAGTTCGGGGTGGTCGGCGCTGAGTACGCCCATGAAGTCGGCGAGGGCGTCGGCGATGGCGTTGAGCTTTTGCTGCACGGCCTTGTCGGCGCGGGATTGGGTGTTCTGCAGCAGCGCGACGAGCAGGAAAGTGATGATCGTGGTCGCGGTGTTGATCACCAGTTGCCAGGTGTCGATGCTCGGCATGATCAGGAAGGTGGGCACCCACAGCAGCACCATCAGCACGCAGGCCACGAAGAATCCGGCCTTGGATGCCTGGATGCTGGTGGCGGTCGCGAAGCGATCGAAGATCGTCAATCTGCCCCGCCCGTCCGACGTCATCGTCGTGGATCCGCTGTCGGATTGTTGTGCGGTGGTGTGCATCTGACAGTCTTTCTCACACGAGTGTGGCGGCTCGAGCCCGGTACACGCAGCGTCCAGGCGTCGACCCGCTGATCCTTCGAGTACACGCTGCCCCGAACACGGTGTCAACAATGTAGATCTACATTCGGGAACGTTTTGGTAGGTGTTTGGTTTCGTTGCCGCAGTGCCTCTCGGACAGGCGCGAGCACGATTGCCGCGCCGGTCACTGCTGTCCAGGTCGGTAGTGGATAGAACGCCAATCGTTCAGTGATCCCGACCTGTAGGCAGATGGTCAGCAGGACTGTGCCGGTGAGTCCGGTTGACGGTGTGGTTGCTGGTGTGCACAGGGTCGACGCCTCTGATCTGGTGGTTTCGACCAGAACTTGAACGACACCTGTTGGGCTGTGCAGGTTTCGAGCGGGTGGCCTCCTGAAGGTGACTACCCGCTCGAGCCGACGTCGACGACGTCAGGTTACTTGCGGAATGCGTCCTTGACCTTCTCTCCCGTGTCTTTGAGGTCGGCCTTGGCCCGGTCGGCCTTGCCCTCGTTCTCCTGGCTCTCGTCGCCGGTGGCTTTACCGGTCGTCTCCTTGACCCGGCCCGCGAGTTCGTCAGCCTTGTTCTTTGCCTTATCCAATGCGCTCATGTCACAAGCCCTTTCGTGGAGGTGCCCGGCTCGTCGAATCCAGCCGGTCCTTTCTACGAATTGCCCCAACCGTCCATGTCAAACAGGTGCTGTGGTGTGAGGCGGGTGCCTCTGGGTGACGATTGGCACTCTCAGCAGCGGATATCGGTGCGGAAGATGGGAATGAACCCGAACGCGATGACGCGGGCCGCACCCTGAATCGGAACGAGCACAACAACACTCACTGTTCCCAGCCCCCACGCACAATGGACCGCCACGATGAGTGCACCGCGACCAGCGTCATCAACAACAAGATGACCAGTACGACACCCGTGATCGGCAATACGGGGGTGAACGACAGCAGACCGAAGACCGGAAGCAACTCCAGCAGCATTTCCTCGGTGCCAGCGGGAGTGATCCATAGCGGCGCCTGTCTACCGTTCGTCCAGGGATGGCAACACCGTTTCCCGGATGATCAGCAATAGCGCGGCGGCGACCGGGATGGCCAGCAGCGCTCCGACAATGCCCAGCAGCGCGCCGCCGAGCAGGACCGACACCACGGTCACTATTGCGGGCACTTGGACTGTCCTGCCGATGATTCGGGGTACGAGCAGGTAGTCCTCGACCAAGCGCAGCACGATGAAAAAGCTGACGGTGGCGACGGCTATCGGTAGGGATACCGTCAGCGCGACCAGTGCCACAATGATTCCGGCGACGCTGGATCCCACCACGGGGAGCAGGTCCAAGATGGCGACCAGCACGGCAAGCAGCAGTGGGTACGGCACCTCGAAGATCGACAGCCACACGAAGGTCAGTACCGCGGTGATGAGGGAGATGACCAGATTTCCCAGGATGTAGCCGCCTACCTTGACGAAGATCTCGTCGCCGATCAGGATCGCGCGCGGTCGCCGGGAGCGTGGGAAGAGCCGGTAGAAATAGGCCCGCACCTGAGGGAAGTCGGCCATGAAATAGCAGGTCAGCACCGCGACGATCACTGTCTCGCTGACAATGCTGAACACCAGGCGACCGGCGCCGAGGACACCGCCGATCAGGCCGGCGGGATCGGATCCGAGTCCCTGTTGGAGCCGGTCCTGTAGATGAAATCGGGTGTTGAGCGTGCCGATCAGTGGGTATCGCTGCGAGAGGTGGTTGACGTAGCCCGGAGCGTTGTGGACCAGTGCACCGCCCTGTGTCACCAGCGGTGGTATCGCGGCTGCGAGAAATCCGGCGAACAGGCCGAGGGCCACCACGGACACCACGGACACGGCGGTCACTGCGGCCCATCGCGGAAACCACGGCCGAACCAGCCAGGTCACAGCGGGTTCCAGTCCGATCGCCAGGAACAGTGCGATGGTGATGAGCACCAGCACCTGACTCACGGCGAGCACCGCCTGGATCGCGCCGAAGGTCACTGCGACTCCGGCCGCACCGGCCATGCCGATCATGAACGGCGAACGCCGATCGAATCGCCGTCCAGGTTTGCCGAGCGGATTCTCCTGCGTGCTGGCCCGGGCCGCCGCCGCTTCCGCCGCGATCATCTGCCCGCCCTCGTCGGCGGTGTGCGGCTGCGCGACCGTGTCGCTGTGGCCCGCTTCCGCCGCGTCGACCATGTGCTCGTCCGCCGGTTCGATTGCGCGGTCTCCGCTCATGCTGTGGCTCCGTTGTGGTGATTCGGACCGGGCGATGAGCACGGAGGCGATAGGTTCTGCCGCTGCCTCGCGAGAAGGCTTGGCGTCCTGTCTATTTCGATACTCCCGCGATGATCGGCGGGCTCGGCGGTGCTGCCGGACCGTGCGCTTCTTGCAGCCTGCGACGTTCGATCCGCTTGGCATCGACCAGCAGTCGGCCCAGTAGGACCAGCGCGATGAGACCGACAACCGCGCCCCATAGCAAGGCGAGGCTGGCGGTGTCGGTGACGTGGTAACGCAATACGGTGAAGTCGCCGGTCAACGAGTGCGGATCACCGCCGGTGGAAAAGATTGCCGCAAGTCCGGCGATGACGGCGGCGATGAGTACGAATACACCTATAACGGTGATCATGAAGGACCCTTTGGTGGAGCAGATTGCTGTTCTCAGTACACGCTTCCGCCAACTCGATGTCAACACCGTAGGTCTACGTTGGTTCATATCGGCGTGAGCGCGGTTTTCAGTGGCTACCAGCCGATTTCACGGCTCGTGCGGGTCGGTGGTTCGAGGTTTTGGCTGAGCATCACGGTGGGGGAATTCCATGACGGTGTCCCACCAAGTGCTCAGCGGGCTGGGGTCGGGCCACAGGAGGGGCTGATCGGTAGGGCGGGCGGGATTGCGGAATGGGTTTCGGGTCATTCGGTCTCCTAGCTACTGGATCCGCCGGCGAACTACCCGGCGCCATCACCCCGATGCGGCCGCGCATCGCTCCCGCTGGGCACGCTTGTGCGTTGGCGGGTGCTCGGATGAACCACTACATGTATTAGTGTAGACCTACAGTGTAGACGCCAGGTTTCCGGCGGCGTCTACTGGAAGCCGCAGCCGATCCGGGCGAAGGTGCTCGTGGATCGCCGCCAACTCGATCGATGTGTCACCACCGCGTACAGCACAGATGTGCGGGTGTTCGGCTGCCATCGATTCATGTGGATCCGAGGCGGCACCGATGAGCAATCGGGCGACACTTGATTCCCCGACAACAACGCCTCGCCGGCGCCGTGGCGCCGACAGCTATGACAATCTCGAACCGTTCTTCGCCCGGCTCGTGGTGCTGGACGCAGCGGACTCGCGCCGAAAACCCTTGCGGGAGGAGCTGATCGGGCGATGTCTGCCGCTGGCAGAGAACATCGCACGCAAGTACAGCGGCCGGGGCGAGAACTTCGAGGATCTGCTGCAGACCGCGCGAGTGGGGGTGGTCATCGCCGTCGACCGCTTCGACCTGGGGCACGGCGCACCGTTCCTGTCCTTCGCCATCCCGACGATCATGGGCGAGGTGCGCCGGCATTTCCGTGACTACACCTGGGCGGTGCGAGTACCTCGACGGCTCAAGGAGATTCAGCTGATCATCGGCCTCGCGATCGACCGATTGTTTCAACGGTTGGGCCGGATAACGAAAGCCTCGGAGATCGCCGAGGAACTCGACGTCGACCTGGTCGAGGTCACTCTGGCTGTCCTCGCGCGCAACGGCTACCGGAGCTTCTCGATCGATGCCTGCAGTGACAGCGACGGCGAGAACCAGCCGCTGTCGCTGCTGGATGTCCTCGGCGCCGAAGAATCGGAAGTTCGCCGCGGTGGAGGACTACATGGCGGTGAAACCGTTGCTCGAGGCGCTGCCCGAGCGAGACCGTCAGGTGTTGATAATGCGGTTCTTCGAGTTCCAACCGCAGATCCGGATCGCCGAATCCTTCGGCGTCTCGCAGATGCAGATTTCGCGGACCCTGAGCAGAACACTGAAGGCGTTGCGCGAACAGGCATTACGCGACTGAACAATCCGAATGATATCTGTTGGGCTGTAAGGGGTTTCGGGCGGGTAATCTCCCGAGGGCGACTACCCGCCCGAGCTGGTGCAGCCGAGGTCAGCTCACTTGCGGAAGGCGTCCTTGACCTTCTCGGCCGCACCCTTCAGGTCGGCCTTGCCCTCGTTCTGCTTGGTCTTGTTCCCGGTGATTTCGCCGGACTTCTCCTTGGCCCGGCCCGCCAGCTCATCGGCTTTGTTCTTCGCCTTGTCCAGTCCGCTCATGTCACAAGCCCTTTCGTGGAAAGTGCTCATCGGCCGCGAGGAAGTCCTGGTTCAGGACAGAGCATCGACCCGCACACGTGATGCGCACGAGTCCCAACGCCGCAAGCTCCCGATGATCAAGCTGGACAAGGGATACGACTTCGGCGGGCCCGACGGCCCGGTGACATTGCTGGATCTGTTCCTCGGCCTGCGCCGGCTTGGTCTGCCACTTCCTGCTCGATCCCGGCAGCGCGGAGGAATGTGCGAGTTGCAGTGCTGCGGCCGAAGAAGTTTCGGACGATCTGCTCACCCGCCTGCGGCGCCGTGACACCTCGTTCGTCGCGGTCTCCCGCGCACCGATGACCGAGATCGAGCGGTACAAAGCTCGCAGAGGTTGGGCGTTTCCCTGGTATTCCAGTTCCGGGAGCGACTTCCACTACGACTTCCATGCCACGCGCGATAACAGCTACCGCAGTGAAACGCCCTCCCATCGGAGCGTCTTCGAACGTGAAGGCAGCCGCCTGTTCCACGGCTACTCCATGTTCGCTCTCCGGGCCGAAACGCTTGGCAACTGGTGCTATCGGCTCGATCTGCCCGTGCGCGCCGGGTGACGGCACCAGCACCCGCAAACGTCACGCCGTCGGGGTATCGACTGCAGAATCGGAGGTCTGTGGTGAGTATTGCCGACCGGCTGCTCAGCGCGCATATCGCGCAGGCACTCACTGCCCGCGGCCCCGATATATTCACCCAGATGCCGGTTCTCCTGCTCGCTGAACGCAAAAGCGTCCACATGCGAACGTCAGATGAGACCTTTCACCACCACTCCGCGAATAGCCGCCTCGCACAACAGGACTGAGATCTCATGGCCGTCGGTGTTCATCGCCTGGTCCGGATCGCCACGCCAATCGGTGAACAACAACAGATCTCCCGCACGCATCAACCGCACACAGCGCAGCAGCTCACCGAAATACGAGGCGCGGACGGATTACCGACGACCAGTTCGACACTGTCGGGCAGGCCGGAGCCGGAAGGATCGCGGCTGATGGCTTTCACTTTGTGTCCGGCTTCGAGCAGGAGTTGGATCGTTTCGCGCCCAACGGTTCCGGTTGCTCCGGTGATGACGATCATGCGTTGTTTCCTGTCTCTGCTACATCTTGATGGATCGGGCCATGGCGAAGCTGTAGAGGCCATAGGTGATGATGCCCAGGCCCGCCACGACGAGCAGGACCATGCCATACGGTTGCGCCCCAAGGGTTTTGAAGGCTCCGTCGAGTCCGGCGGCCTTGTCCGGCTGCGATTCACTCGCCGCCAGGATCACCAGCACCCCGACTGCGGCCATCGCCGAACCCTTCGCGATGTACCCCGTTGTGCCCAGCACTCGCACGAGTTCACCGGTGGTGCCCTTCAGATCTTTCAGGAAGTGCTGGCTGCCTCCCTTGTAGATGTGATAGCCGCCGATCGCGATGATGATCAGCCCGCCCGCGACGAGGCCGACCGTGCCCGCGGTGGTCTGCATCAGGCGTGCGCTGAGCCCGACACTCGCACCGCTACTGGATTTGCCGTGACCGCGGGCAAATCCGAACGCGGACAAGGCGAATGCGAAATAGACCACTGCCACGAAGAACGCCTTGAGGCGATCGATCGCCTCGGATTTCTTGGTGTCGGCGTCAGGTTGGGACGAGCTACCCAGTGCCGCCTCGGCAAGCCGCCACAGGCCCATGATCAGAAATGCGACGACGCCGATCCACAGGGCCACGATGCCACCGGGTTTGCCGGCCAGCTCCGACATGGCCCCTGATTGGTCGGCGGTCCCACCCGCACCACCGAGCGCGATTCGGATGGCAATGTACCCGATGATCAGATGGACGATGCCGCTCACAACGAAGCCTGCCCGGGCGAATCGCTCGAAGACGCTGTTCTGGGCGATCCGGCCCGCGGTGGAGGACGAGTTGTCCGATGGCACCCGCGATGAATGGGCCGACGGGGATCGGGACGGGCTGGTACCGGGCATGGTTCCTTCTTTGTGTGGGTGGTGCGCCTACCCGCCGCGAGCGGTCAGATCGAGCCAATAGCACCAACTACCAAGCGGTTCGGAGCGCCGGGCGAACATGGAGTAGGCGTGGAACAGCCGGGCGCCTTCACGTTCGAAGACGCGCTGGCCGGGTTGTGTACCTACCTGTCGCGGCGCACCACTGCGATGGTTGTTGGACGTCGCTGAATCGTCTCGCGTGCCATGGAAGTCGCAGTTGAAGTCGCTGCCGATGCAGGAGTACCAGGGAAACGCCCATCCTCTGCGCGCCTGGTATCTCTCGATCACGGTCAGCGGCGCGTGCGAGACCGCGACGAACGAGGTTTCACGGTCCCGCAAGCGGTTGAGCAGATCGCTCGAAACCTCTTCGGCCGCAGCACTACAGCTCGCGCATTCCCTGGCACCGGCGGGATCGAGCAGGAGGTGGCAGACCAGGAGCCGGCGCAGGCCGACGAACAGATCCAGCAACGTGGACCTGCCGCCCGGCCCCTCGAATTCATATCCCTTGTCCAGCTTGATCATTGGGAGCCGCTGACGCCGCGCCTCGTCCGCATCACGCGCGCGGGCGGCTGCTCTGTCCTGAGCCAATACCTCCTCGCGGCCGATCAACCATTCAGCACGGGAGGCAACCTGCGCCAGGCTCATAGCATCGTCGGGTGGGGGTCGTAATGATGTCGTGGGAAGGGTCGCGTCAATTGTTCGCGGTGAACTCATCAGGGCGGTCCATATACGTCGGGACGGTGGAGAGGGCGCGGGGTGCGGGCCGCGCCGGTTCGAGATATTCGAGCCGAGCGCACGAACGCTCGTGGCTGCTACCGATTACGGACTGGGTTGGGGCACATTCACCTGGCAGTCAGCGATTTTCGGGTTGATACCCATGTAGTTGAGCGGCCCGGCGACGATGGTTGCCGCGATGGTCCCGGTGCTCGCACAGTTGGTGGGAGCACTGTCGTAATAGTGGCGCTGCCCGGCGGCGACAGCGCCGATGATCAGCCACACGAACAGCAGCACCGCGAGGATGCCGCCGATCCCCATCGACGAACGACCACGCCCGCGCATCCGCGGCCCGTCGTCTGCGTATTGTCTCATTTTCTAGCTCCCAGATTGAATGCTGTAGTGCTGGTGCGGATTTCAGTAGTAATGACGTCGCCCGCCGATAGCGTGCCCGGCCGAACCGGCGACCATCAAGATCACTCCGATGACCGCGACGATGATTCCGAGGGTGACGAGCAGCGGGATACCCAGGAGGAATCCGGCGACGGCGAGAATGACTCCGAGAATGATCATGAGCGAATACCTGATTTCAGGATTACGTGAAATGTCACGCGGCAAGTTGCTGGGCTGCCGATGGAAGCGCAGTTATCGGCGTTGATCGCCACGTGGGTGCGACCGAAAAGCTGGCCCCCATCGCATCTGCGAATCGTGGGGCGGACCGTCGGTTCCCTGCCCAGCGTCACTGCCGGGTTCATCGGCCGGAGCATCGGCGCCGGCGGTGCAACTGGAGTAGATGGGGTGGTTGTGCTGCGTACTCATCGTTGACGCCTGTACTTGGATTTTTGCTTCTTCCAGTACACGCCGCCCAGAAGCCGATGTCAACAGTGTAGTTCTACATCCGATTTCTACAGTGTATCTACGCTGTCGATCACCGGCGGACGCCAGTCCGGAAGATTCGTTTTCCGCAGCTATACCCGCTGGCGACAGCACGAATCAGAATCCAGAAACCCTCGCTCACAACGCATCCCGTGTTTGACATCGATGAGGCGGGATATCCGCCGAAAGGACCGACTGGAGACGATAGGTCGGCATCCTCCACGAAAGGACCTGCGGCATGAGCGCACTGGACAAGGCGAAGAACAAGGCCGACAAGGCCAAGGCCAACCTCAAGGACGCGGGTGAGAAGGTCAAGGACGCTTTCCGCAATTGACCCCACCGTTGTCGAGCGGGCGGCCTCCTCCGTCGCGTCGCCGCCCGCCCGTCCCCGTACCTCAGTCGCGTAATGCTTGCTCGCGCAAGGTATTGAGGGTTTTGCTCAGGATCCGCGAGACCTGCATCTGCGAGATGCCGAACTGACCGGCGATCTGGACTTGAGTTTGGAATTCGAAGAACCGCAAGATCAGTACATGGCGTTCTCGCGCGGACAGTGCGGCGATCAGCGGTTGAACCGCGATACAGTCTTCCACAAGGCTGTATTCAGGTTCCTCGGCTCCGAGAAGATCGAGCAATGACGTTGCCACAGTGCCATTTTCGTTGTCGGTGACGACATCGATCGTGGTGGTTCGGTAGGCATTGCGAGCCACCAGCGCCTGCGTGACCTCCTCCAGCTCGATGCCCAGTTCCGCTGCGATCTCTCTCGCACGGGGTTGGCGGCCCAGCCGTTGTGTCAGTGCCTCGGTGGCCGGGCCGAGCAGCTGCTGGATCTCCTTGACCCGCCGAGGGACTCGTACCGCCCAGGCGCAGTCGCGGAAATAACGACGCACCTCGCCCATAATCGTCGGCACCGCGAAGGACAGAAACGTTGCGCCGTACGCGGGGTCGAAGCGGTCGACCGCGTGCAGCAGTCCGAGCCGGGCGATTTGCAGTAGGTCGTCGAAGCCCTCACCACGACCGGCGAATCTGCGGGCAATGTGTTCGGCCAGCGGCAGGCATCGACCGATCGCTTCCGCCCGCAAGGCAATTCGGCGCGGGTCGGTCTCGCTGGTGCGGGCCAACTCGGCGAGCAGCGGTTCGATATTGTCGTAGCTGTCGCCGGCGCGGTTCTTACGCGATACTCGCGCGGAGGCAACGGGATTCGGCGTACTCGCGCGGGTTCGGCGGAGATCGACGGCGGAGCTCATCACCGACCCCCACACCACGACACGCGATTACGACCGCGACCGACCCGAGCGCCGCAACACGGCGAGATCTTCCGGCCGAATGTTGTCTCGACAAATTCACTGACAGCAATGTGCTTCATTGTGTATTCCTCCGAATTGGATTGCCGCGCAGGCGAAGCGAATCATCGGTTCTGTACCGCGCGGCGGCGACTCGGCCGCTGCGACGGTACTGCGAAAAAATTGGAGGGATCGTGATGCCCTACTCGCATTGACGGGCGCTCCGCGTGGCGGCGCCCAGGCGCTAGAGGGACTGGTATCTGTTGTGCAAAGTAACACCCTCTGTCGTCGCGCTGATGCGGTTCGACTGCCGGGGTCAAGGACAGCAGATTTATTGAGGCACACGGTATCTCAAGAGATTCGTGCCCTTGAGCAGACTAACAGGCGCCGCCCGGTGGCGGTAGGGATTGAAGTCGACACCATCGGGTAAGCCGCCTGTTGACCGGCCTCGAGCCCATTCGACAATCACAGAATCGCGGTACCTCAATGGGCGTGGCCGTACACCCGATCACCTCGCCATCCAGGCCGGTGACAGCTGTTGAGTAATTTCGACCCAGCCGGTGACTCGGTAGGCAAAGCTCGCCAGGCTCTGCATTTCGCACTGCACGACAGCGACGGCGGCCTGGACGCGGTGGCGCGGGTGGGTCGGATGTGTGTGGAATTGCTCCCGATCGACGGCGCCTCGATCTCCCTGATGATCGGCACCGACAGGCGCGAAACACTGTATGCCAGTGACGAAGTCGTCGCGAAAATCGAGGCGCTACAGTTCAGTCTCGGTGAAGGACCATGTTTCGAGGCGGTCCAGACCCGCCGCCCGGTACTGGTCCCGCACCTGCGGGCCGCCACTATCACGGCGTGGCCGATCTTCGCTGCGGAAATGCTCGACCAACCGGTCGGCGCGATCTTCGCGTTTCCGCTGATCAGCGGCGTGATCAGCCTTGGCGCCATGGATCTCTACCGCGAAAAGTCCGGCTGGCTGTCCACCGCCGATGTCGCCATCGCTCTGCATGTAGCCGATATCGTGACGCTCGCCGTATTGGAGCTGCGCTCGAGCGCCTCGGACGCGGTGTGGTGGACCGATCTGCCGACAAATCGCGCACAGGTACATCAAGCGACCGGAATGCTCATCACCGCGCTGCACATCTCGGCACACCACGCGCTCGCGCGGCTGCGAGGTTACTCTTTTGCTACAGGGCGCCTGGTCGACGATGTCGCGGATGATCTGATCGCCCGTCGGATCGACCCACTCGATCTCGATCAACCCTGAATTCTGTCGCCGACACCCTATCGTCAACCCGCCCGTTCAGCCGCAGTCGCGGAACTACGCTGGTCACCGGGAGGCAGGAGACACGCCATGTTCGAGGCACCACTGTCCAACGGCGAACGAGAGTCCGGGCTGCTGGACGCATTCGTGCAGATGGCGGACACGCTGGTCGACGACTACGACATCGTGGACGTCCTACACGAACTCGCTTCCCACTGCGAACGCCTCCTCAACGTCGGCGCTGCCGGAATCCTCATGTCCGACCAGCGTGGCGGTCTGCAAATGCTGGCCTCCTCGACCGAACAGGCCGCGATCCTCGAGCTGTACCAGATCCAGACCAACGAGGGCCCCTGCTGGGACTGTGTGCACTCCGGTGAAACGGTCTTCGTCCCCGACCTCACCGTAGCGGCCGACCGGTGGCCGCACTTCGTCCCTCGAGCGCTGAACGAAGGATTCGCCGCGGTGCACGCGATCCCGATGCGATTGCGTCAGGAAACCATCGGCGCGTTGAACCTCTTCGGCCGCATACCGGGGCCCATGCCCGCGCGAGACGTTCGAGCTGCCCGGGCGCTCGCCGATACCGCGACCATCGGAATCCTCCAGGAACGGGCCATCCACCGCAGCGAGGTGCTCACCGAACAACTCCAAGGCGCTCTGATCAACCGCGTGATCATCGAGCAAGCCAAAGGTGTTCTCGCACAAGCCGGCAACGTCGATATGGACCACGCATTCCAAGCCTTGCGCTCCTACGGACGGCGACGCAGCACACGACTGTCCGAAGTCGCCCGGCAACTGACGACCGGCGAGATCCACCCCGACACTGTTCTCAGCGACCAGCACCACAGCAATTCCTGATTCACCCACCGTTTCCGATGCTCATCACCGACTCTTCCCATCGGGTGGGTTCAGTAGTGAACTCCGGCCCGCGCCCCAACTGCGGTCGAGTAGATGCTCGGTGAATCGCTGCTCGAGCCAATTCGTAGCCTGAATGCCGAACACCACCGACGCGATCTGCTCGGGCTCACGAGCGAGAAGATACCCAATCACACTGTGGCGCATGAACTGTTCGTGGACGGCATCGGCTTGGACGTGCTCGGCATAGAACCGCAGGCATGCCGGGTCGGCGGCCAGCCGACGCAAGGCGGCGGTCATGCGGCGCGCCGTGGACACGGAGGTGATCTCCGCCGCGGTGAGCTGTCCGACCAGCGCACCCCGCCACACCCGATGCATTCCGAACAACGACATCATGTTCACCAAGGCCAGCATCGGAGCCGGCACCACATCCAGATAGCGCAGGTAGCCGGGGGCGAGCTCTGCGCCGGTCAGCAATTCCGCGAACAGCTGCGAACGCATTCGTTCACCGCGCCCGCCGCCGAACTCATCGAACTCGATCGCGACCAGCGAAGCCTTGGCCTGCCCGCGCAGCCGTGGGATCAGCCAAACGTGCGAGTCGGCTTCCTTATGGTGATAGATCGAGCGATGCACGAAATACTCACGCAGCTGCCACCATTCGCCCTTCTTCGCGAGGTAGGAGCCGATCCCCGTGCCCTGCGCCGGTTCGACCAGCAGGCGCGCCAGCTCGTCCTCCAGATCGCTACCACCGGCGACGTCCCGCTGAAGTGCGGAAAGGAATCTATGCTCGAGATTCGCGCGCAAATGCAGCAGTTCGCGGTCCCATTCCCACTCCGGGTCGACCGATTCGAAACCCTGGTAATGCAGCTCGTAGCAGATGTGCAGCGCCAGCTGAAGATCCTCGCCGTAGGGCTGTGCCGCGTCGGCGATCCAGACCGCCTCACCGACCGTGCGTCTCGTAGAGGCGGCCTCCCCACGCAGCAAATCCACCACCGCACTGGATAGTTCACCCCGTGCCGAAGGCAACGAGTAAACAGTGGACGCCGTTACTTCCATGGTCATGAGCGCTGCGTACCCGGGCAGAGCCGGTTCAATCGCACGGACGCCGACGCTCAACGTGGTCGCCGTCGCGCGGATATTTTCGATCGGCGTCGGGTATGCGCCGAGGAGAAATGCATCGAGTCGGCTGTAATCCAGTCCGCCGGTGCGTCGCCGGTCGAGATGGAGTTGCCCATGTCCAGTTCAGCAGCAGTCCCCATGGATGACCCTGCACTGAGCGCCGTGTCGCCGGTCGAGTTCGCCGATGCGCTGCTGCGAGCGGCCGCGAACCCGGATCGAATCGGCACTATCCTCACCCGAATCATGCAGGACCACACCGATATCGGACCGAACACCATCGGCCCTGGTGGACTCCTTTCTGTACAAGTGGTGGCCCGAACCGACACGGTACAAATCGATCCACACCAAACCGATCACTGCCAGTTCGGTGTGCACGTCCCGGTGCAGGTGTGGATCGTGATCCGCCTCGGTGAGTTCAACGCTCGCCTCATCGCCGGAGTACACATCAGCACCCGGATCATGCTGGTGCCCGATCGACCATGTGTCCTGGTCGTTCAGCACCAAACCATCCGGGCCGCCGATGTCCTCGTCACGGTGCGGGGGCGAAATACACTGGGCTGGATCATGACTCGGTTCGGCCTTCTCGGCCCGCTCCTCGCCGCACAAGTAGCCGCCCACGCGAATACTCTGCTCAGCCGACCTGATCTGGTCGAACTCTCCCGCATCGACGTCCTCACCCTGATCGATCGCGCTTGGGACGCCGCGAACATCCTCGCGGTTCCCTACAAGGGCGGTCTCCACGCGCCGTAACGTGTCCGACGGCCTACCCGGCTCCGCTGCCGGGCAGGCGGTCTCATGACACGCGACCCACTACGGGGTCGCATCAGCCGGTGTGGGCAGCCAGCGATCGGGTCTCGACGGCGAGGTCGCCACTCTCGGTGAGCGAGGCAGAGTAGGTGATGAGCCGGTGGCTCGGGTCGTCGAGCTTGTCCTGGTCGTGCACGGTCAGACAGCTCATGGCGCCGAAATTCACCAGTAGGTACCGGTTTTCGACCGCGCCCGACTCATTGGTGAGTGCGATCGTGAAGATCTGTCCGTGCGCGACCCAGGCTTGGGCTGCGGTCGCCACCGCGGCGGGTTCGTCGGAGGCGAATTGCAGGCGGAAAGGCAGGCTCGGCGAGTCGAGATAGGTGCTCATATGAGTTCACATCGAATCTTGTTGGTCGGCCGGAAGAATCACTGTAGACAACGAGTGTAGTCTTACACCGTTGACACCGGTCACACGTCCGCGTGTACTGGAGGAAACACAGAGATCCGAGGATCGCCATGATCGTCATCATCGGGCTGGTCATACTGATCGCCGCCGTACTCGTCGGCGTCGCAGGCGTTTTCGCCAACGGCGGCATCGGCCTGGCGGGGCTGGCCATGCTCCTGGCCGACGCCCGCCGAACCGCCCGCCTCGGGGCAAGTGCACGCCGCGAGCTCAAAGCAGTTCGCCAGGACACCGCGGTCATCCCCCGGCTCCCCGAACGGCAACAGCCCCTCACCATGCAACGAGGCGCCGCCCCTACCCGCTACACCGGCACCGCTGACGCCCCGATCGAAGCACCCGGCGCGGATGTCGGGACGGGTGCCGACGACCGACCCCCAACCCGCGGCCACGTGCCCGGGAAAGAATCGGCCGACTCCGTGCCGCTCGACCTCCCGCGCGGCAGTCAACGTCGATAATCGCGCACCCGCCGACCATTCCGCGTGACACCTCACGCCTTAACGAAATCAGTTATTTCCCATGCTCATTCTCGGAGTTGTTCTTCTTATCGCCGGATACCTGCTAGTGGGTTGCTTCCAAAGTTGTTGGGCGGTATGGGTTTCTGGTTGAATGTGGGCCGTGCGAGCTGTCCCTCTGGTGTTGCGTGATGGCGATCGGGAGATCCTGGCGGGCTGGATCCGGTCGAGCACGATGAAGTCCGGGTTGGTGCTACGAGCTCGGATCGTCGTGCTGGCCGCCGACGGGGTGGCTCACGCCGAGATCGCCCGGCGTTTCTCGATCTCGCGGCAGAC
>NZ_WJIC01000013.1 GCF_009649815.1 Nocardia sp. SYP-A9097 | reverse complement strand
ATCATCCGCTGGCCGAACACCCGGAGATCGAGATCGCCGATGCGGCCGCGTATCCGCTGCGACTCCCCGACCGCACCGCCAACCCCGTGATCCACGATCAGCTGTCCGCACTGTTCCGCGACACCCGGCCAACCCCCCGATTCCACACGCCCGCAGTCTCTTTCGACATGTCTCAGCGCGACCTACGCGACGGACTCACCCTCGCCCCGGCCGGTGAAGCCGCGGTCACGACACAAACGGCCGGTCTCACGTGGCGACCGCTGCAGGGCGCACCCACCTTGACCATCCACCTGGTCCTCCCGCGCGTGCAGTCACCACTACACCGCCGCATCCGTACCGTCGCCAAAGCCCTGGCACACGAGCTGGACTGGCTGTCGGATTGACGCGCAGCAGGTCACGCGAGACGGACGTCGGCGGTGGCGAGGCCGACCCGCACCACCAGAGCCAGGGCCTGCGCCGACAGCGGGGGGTGGCGCCGCCCGGAACTGCTCGAGCGACGGCCGCCCGGCGTCATCGATGGTGAAGCCGGCCAGGTTATTCACCCCCAACACGCTGACACTCGACCCCAGGTCGTTTACCTTTGGTGCCTGCAAGCCGCTCAGATTATCGACCCTGTCGAATGTGGGCTTCTCGGCCATTCGCCTGCCTCCCTCCTTGTCGAATAGCTCCACACTGAACGACATCGCTGGACAAATGCCCAATTTCGGTGACGGATTGCTACGGAAGGTCATCCGACATTCGGCAGTAGCGTGCGTTCGGCAGGCAGGATGGTCCCCATGAGCGCACACGCAGGCCTGCTCCTGGCGATCGCGATCCCCGCCGGCGGCCTGGTCGTGTTCGCGCTGGTCTTCTTCCTGCTCGGCCGCAAGATGCGGCGGCTGCGTCGCGAAGGTCGTGTCACGTACCCCGCGAAGACCACACCCGGCAGCAACGACTTCTCCAGCTCCGCCATGTGAGCCCCCGAGCGGCCCTGGAATCCTGAAGCTTGGCCCGAACGAAGTACCCACCTTCTGACCGGCGAAAACCCATGCCAAGTCCTTGACGCAAGACAATCGCAGCTTGCGCACGCTCATCGGCATGATGGTGCGTTCGGTCGGCTTCGGACGGACACGGCCCAGTGACCTTTCGGCGGCCCCACGGTGGCGGCTTCGGACCACGCACCGTTTCGATCAGCGTGGCCTGAGCGGATCCAGCCGCAACGC
The DNA here is from genome assembly GCF_009649815.1 of Nocardia sp. SYP-A9097. GTDB lineage: Bacteria > Actinomycetota > Actinomycetes > Mycobacteriales > Mycobacteriaceae > Nocardia. The sequence continues at coordinate 204,162 of NZ_WJIC01000013.1, read as the reverse complement.
TCCAGGGGTTCGGCGCCGATTTCGTTGTGCGGCAAGCTGGGGCGATGGGTTCTGAAGTCGATTCCAGGCGGCATCCGCTGCTGTTTCTGACGTTGGTCACCGCGATGTCGTTGCCGTTCTTCTGCTTGGGTGCGGTCGTCGACAGTGTGCGGGTGGGCGCGCTGAGGTTGCCGGCCAGCGCGGTGATGTTCCTGGTGCCGGTGCTCGCGGCGGTGTTCTCGTGTGTCGGGACGAGGGCAGGACAGCGGTCTGGGTGCTGCTGCGGCGTGCGTTCGATTATTCGGCTGCGCCGAGGAAGGTTTGGTATCTGGCGGCGGGGTTGCCGGTCGTCGCAGGAGGAGCCGCATATGGGGTTGCCCGTGGGCTCGATGCGGTCGATGGAGGTATCCCGATTGCGTTGGCGGCGTTGCCTTTCGTGGTGATCGCGACGTGGTTCGCGGCGACCTGTGAGGAACTGGGGTGGACGGGTTATGCGACCGATCCGCTGCAATCGCGCTGGGTTCGGCATGGACGGGCGTACTCCGCCAGGGAATAGCTGGTATGGCCGAGTTCACGGTGCTCGCGTCGTGTTCGTGAGTAACGTCTCGAGTATGGAGAATGAGGGACCCAGCCGGACAGCGCTCGCGACTGCCTACGCCCGGGCTTATCACCAAATTGTCGACCAGCCAACGATTCTCACCGATCCACTGGCTGCACGTCTGCTGGGTGTCAATGCGGATGAGCTAACCGAAGCGGGTCAGCCAGCGGAGGATGGTCCCGATGGCGGCGTCGGCCTGGGAATCCTGCGACTGGGTGTCAGCGATCGGCCGCGGCGGCTGTTCTTCGCCGCTCGTGCCCGTTTCGCCGAGGATCGGGTGGCCGAAGCCTTCGCCGCCGGCGCACGACAGGTGGTGATCCTCGGCGCGGGCCTGGATACCTTCGCCTACCGCAACCCGCATCCTGGCCTGCGCGTATTCGAGGTCGACCATCCCGCTACCCAAGCCTGGAAACATCAACGCCTCGCCGCATCCGGTATCGACCTGCCTGAGCGGTTGACCTTCGTGCCGGTCGACTTCGAAACCGACACGCTGGCAACACAATTGGAGGACGCCGGATTCAACCGGACGGAACCAGCCGTATTCGTATGGCTCGGAGTCGTCTTCTATCTGACCCCGGACGCCACCCGCACCACCCTCGAATACATTGCTCGGCAATCCAATTCGGCCGAGGTGATCTTCGACTACCTACAGTCGGGGGACACCGAAGATGATCGTGCGCAACTGCAGGCGCGCGCGAGTCGAGCGGCAGCCGTCGGCGAACCCTGGTTCAGCTACTTCACTCCCGACGACCTTGCCGCCCAGTTGCGCACACTCGGCTTCACCGACATCGAAGACCACTCCGCGACAGACCTCATCGCCGGATACCTCGATGGCTCAACGGAATTCGAGGGCGAACCACCCCAAGCATTGCGCCCGGTCCGGATACTACGGGCGAGCCACTGAGGACGTCCTCAACCGCGCTGACGAGTGTCACGGAAGACCTGCCGGGAACGAACCTCGTTTGTAATTATTGACCACATGGATGCTCAGATCCTCGCGGCCGACCCGGGTCGCGGAACTGTGTTCGTGGATTACATAGGGCTTTTCGTGCCGCTCGGAGTGGTCGTCGCCGCCGTAATCGCGGCCGGGGTGGCGCTGTGGAACGAGCGCAAGGCACCATATCGGGATCTCCAAGCCTTGATCGCCATCGCCAAGGATTGGCCTGATCAGGCAGAAGGGCTGGCTGATATCGAGGCCGCGATCCAGGCCCAGCTCGCCCGGGTTCGGGTCGCCAACAACATCACGAGCACCCAGCCCGGCAGCAGGAAAGCCGAACGCCATGTGCGCCAAAGTTTTCGGTGGGCGACTTTTCGCTTTCTCGGGACCCTGCTGGTGTTATGGGTCTTCTCGATCATGTGGGTGTACAAGCTGGGCCAGGTCGGGTTGGACGGCGAGGTCCGGCCATGGTGGTACTTCTGGACCGTAATGGGGCTCTTCGTTATCGGCCTCATCGCGCTCATCAAGGAGATCGACGCGTTGTTCGAAGGTGATTCGGCGATACGAATGCTTTGGCGCTTCCTGCGGTCCACTCCGAAACCGTGATCCTCACGTATTTACGATCAAGTCATGGACCGTGACGCGCCACTGACCAGAAGCTCTTTCCGCACATTGCATCCGATCCTCCTGCCCCAACCCCTTTCTCAGCTGCCCGATCGCGTCTGGACCGCAAGCGAATGGGACCGCATCCGCAGCGGCTGCCAGTCGCAGAGTATGGACGAGAAATGGAACATCTTCGCCGAAGGCGACATTGTCTACATGCACCGCAGTTGGACCGGTTACGGGGTGTACGAGGTGCAGTTCTCCCCCGTCGCCGGCGGCCGCAGGATCACCTCGGCCGCAGTCGAGACGGACCCCCAGCGCGTCCGCCGGACGACCGACGACTACGACCGCGTGATGATCGAACTCATCATCAGCAGAATCATTCTCGGCGAGCCCGCCCTCGACCTGCGAGACGCATTCGCCGACCTCACGGGGTCGCGCACCACCGACATCAGCCAACAGGCAACGCAGCACGGCGTTCTGGGGGTACGCCCTGACCGGCACACCAGCGATTGACTGCAATCCTGATCGACCAGGCGGTCGTTCAATACATGGTTATCGGCGTTATGGTTTTGCCGAGGCCGAGATCGTCTCGGCGCGTTTACCTTTGGGCCTCCCTCACACGTGCTCCGCACCAAGGTGCCAAAGCGTCCATGGCTCGGGGACGATCCGTTTCAGACGAGCAGGACCCGGCGACCGCGGGTGTGTCCGGCCTGGCTGTCGGCGTGTGCGGACGCGGCCTCGGTTAGGGGATATGACTTTTCGACTGGGATGTGCAGCTTTCCGCGGGCGATGAGGTCGACGGCTGCGGCGAGGGCTTCGGGCATGCTGCCGCCGACACCGGCGAATCGGATTCCGAGCATTGGTGCTTCGAGGTCGGCGATGGTGACTACTTTGTTCGGATCTCCGGTCAGGTCGAGGAGTCCGCGGAGGACGCCCGCACCGTTGAGGTCGAGCGCGGCGTCGATGCGGCCCAGTGGGCGTACTCGGTCCACCCAGCCCGCGTCATAAGTGGTGGCGATGGCACCGAGGCTGCGCACATAGTCCTGGTTCGCGGCCCCGGCTGTGCCGATCACGTTGATTCCCCGCTCGTGGGCGATCTGCAATACCGCCGACCCGACTCCGCCCGCTGCGCCGCTGACCAGCAGCGTCTGTCCCTGTTGGACACCGACCAGACCGATGATCCGAATCGCGGTCTCGACCACCGACGGGTATCCGGCCGCTTCGGCGAAGCTCAATCCCTCGGGTTTGCGCGCCCAGGAGGACAGGACTGCGAACTCGGCGTAGGTGTTCGAACCCCGGCCGAATACGGGCTCACCGACCTCGATGCCGACGACGCCGGCGCCGACCTCGTCCACCACGCCCGATGCGTCCTGCCCGACACCGGCGGGCAGCGGGATCGGGTTGATTCGCCGGAACTGTCCCTCGCGGACTCGCCAATCATGCGGATTCACTCCCGCCGCTCGCACGGCGATGCGTATCTGACCGGGGCCTGCGTGGGGTTCGGCTGCCTCTACCGGTTTCAGGACTTCCGGGCCGCCGTACTCGGCGAAGCGCATTGCTTTCATGCCTTCACGTTAGGACTAACGGTTAGTGTTTTGCAACGGTTATTATTTCGTAGCAGGTAGCGATATGATCATTCGCCTAACCGTTAGGATTTCGAAATCGATGCGTTTTTGCAGCTGATAGCATCAAGCGATGACCGCGCCGACCGGGCGTCGTGAGCGCAAGAAGGCCGCGACCCGCCAGAAGATCGCCGACACCGCATTGTCGCTGTTTCTGGAACGCGGATACGACACGGTGGGTATCCGCGACGTGGCCGCCGAGGCCGACGTGGCCGTCACCACGGTGTTCTCCCACTTCGCTTCGAAAGAGGCCCTGGTCTTCGAGCAGGACGAGAACTTCGAACAACGCCTCACCCAGGCCGTGACCAGTCGGCCGACGGACGAACCGCTGATCCCCGCGCTGCGGCACGAGATCCACGCGATGGTCCAGCACTGCATGGCCGACGGGGCCGCGCCGATCTGGAATCTGATCGACCGGACACCCGCACTGCGCGAATACGAGGAGTCGATGCGGCTGCGCCATGCGAAGTCGCTGGCGGTGGCGATCGCCGCGGATCTCGGCCAGCCGCCCACCGGCACGGCGAGCCAGGCGATCGCGCGGTTCGTGATCGACGCCTATTCACTGGCCCGCGAGGCGTCCGACCCGCAGGCAGCGGTGGACGAGATCTTCCGGATGATCGACGCGGCCTGGGCGGTCACCGGTAGTTCCGAACGCGCCTAATGCGTTGCGCCGAGCCGCATTTGGATCTGCTCTTCGACGACCTCGTAACCCAACCGCTGGTAGATGCCGTTGCTCGTGGGATTCGACCTGTCGGTGAACAGCAGAACCTCGCGGTTTCCTGTATCCAACGCGACCTGTGACACATGGTGTGTCACCGCCGCCGCGTAGCCGTGCCCACGATGTTCCGGTGGGGTGGCCACCAAGCCGACCCGCACGATCCCGGCAACGCTGCGCGAGAGCGAGGCGACCGACACCGGCTGTCCGTCGACCTCCCACAACCAGATGCCGTTGTAGGACAGCCGCTCACCGACCTGATCGAACGGCACCGAGGTGTCCTCATCCGCGAACACTTTGGTGAAATCCTCGAGCACCTCGCGGTCGGCCTGCTGCGCAAGCCGGGCGCGCCCGGCCGTCGGGCGGGGCGCCACCAGCCCGCCCAACCGGTAGAGCAATTGCTGTTCGACAACCTCGAATCCGCGCTGCGTGGCGTCGGCGAAAGCCTGCACGACACCGGCCGGGCCGACGACATGGTCAACTCCCCGACCGGTATTCTCCAGCGCCGCAACCAATTCGGTCGTATCGGCGCCAGCGAGTCCGAACAGACCCAGCGGGAACGGCGGGGTGTGCACGATCGCCCCGCCAACCCGCCCGTCGCGCGACAACCAGCCGAACAACGGCGGGTTCGGATGCGCCGGCTTGTTGCCGGCGGCAACGGTCGCGCTCACGGTCAATGCGACATTGCATTCGGCAGGCCGGGACCGCAGAAACTCGCCAGCCGCCTCCAGATACTGCTCGACATCCTCGGTGAAGTTCCAGCCCATTCCACCCATGCTGCCGAAGTCAGGCCCGAGGCGCATCCGTATTGATTGCGAGCTTCCCACGGCCGCAAGCGGTTACAGCGTCGAGGGATGCACCGCGGTCGCGCTCGATGCCGATCCCGAACTCGCTTGCGCCGAAAGACGGTCGGCGGCAGCAAATGATCTTGCATGAATTGAAAACCACTGCAATCCAGTAAAACTGGGGTCATCGCAGGGTCGGCCCGATACTTCGTAGACCTCGGCGGTGCAGGTAGATTCGATCACGAGTTCGAATGCGCTGCACGGAAAGAATGATATGAGCCGACGATTGACCGCCCTGTTGGGTATCACGAGTCCCCTGTTCGCGCTTGCTCTCGGTGTTACCGCTCCCCCGGCCGCCGCGTCGACACCGGTCGTATTGGCTCCCTGGGTTTCGTGCACCGACTTCTGGTGCCGCAACGAAACCGACGACACCTATCGCGTAGACGTCGTCGTCAACTGCGATTTCGGAGTGGTGCACCGCACCACGGCCTATCTTCCGGCGCACCGGACGACGGGCGTGATGGGTGGCTGCGGCAGCCACCGCGAGCCCTGCGCGAGCAACCACGATCTGCCGTGCACCTACGACAATCCGATCAGGGGGATCAGGTACGAGAATGTGGTGATCGACAACGGCGCGATTCCACCGTGGCCCGCCAATGGCACCGGTTCGTCATCCTGAACAGTGCGTTCGAGCTCCACGCTCTCAGCCGTTTCCATCGGTTGGCCACTCCCCGTTGAGTTTTGGAGGGCAGTCGAGAACTGCATCGTTCAGGTCGGCTGCGGCTGGCGGGTGGGGAGACGATTCGGGTGAGATCGGCGCCGCGGGCCTTGACTTGGAGTGCGCTCGAACTCATACGCTTCACATATGGAGACGAATTTCGACCTCGCGGGTCGCGTTGCCCTGATCACCGGTGGTTCCAGGGGGATCGGACGCGGTATCGCGGTCGCACTCGCGAGCGCCGGTGCCGCGGTTGCGGTGAACTTCCGCAGCAGAGAAGACGAGGCCGCGCAGGCGGTGGCCGATATCGAACGAGTTGGCGGCAAGGGCATCGCGATCCGGGCGGATGTCGCGGTGCGCTCCGAGGTGGAGTCGATGGTCGACCGCGTTACCGCGGAGCTCGGGCCGATCGATGTGCTCGTCAACAATGCCGGCGTCGCCGTCATTCGCGGCCTCGACGACATCACCGAGGAGGACTTCGACGAAACCCTGGCGATCAATCTGAAATCCGCGTTCCTGACCATCCAGGCCGTCGCCCCGTCGATGCGGGAGCGCGGGTGGGGGCGCATTGTGAACATCTCGTCCGTCGCGGCCCGGGGCGCGGGCAGCGTAGGGGTGCACTACAACGCTTCCAAGGCGGGTTTGGAGGGACTTACCCGCGGTTATGCGGCGCGTTTGGCCGCCGATGGGATCACGGTCAACGCCATCGCCCCCGGGCTCATCGATACCGAGATGGCCGCACCGCTGAAGGAAGCCGGTGTCGCCGATCGTATTCCGGTGGGGCGCATCGGCACTCCGGACGATATCGGCCGGGCGGTACTCCTGACGATCAGCAACGGCTTCCTGACCGGCCAGACGATAGCGGTGAACGGCGGCGGCAGCTTCCTCTGACTCGCGAAAATACCTGGGCCACCCCAACTCTCGCACACCAGGAGATGACCACGTCAGCCGCGGCCACGCAGGGCCGAACCGCGCGGATCGCGGCTGAAGCGGACGTTTCACGGCAGTGGGCGCCAGGTCTGGTCAGTCACTGACAGCTTCGGCCGCATGCCGTTCGGCGCTGCCCGCCACATTCGTATTGTGCACCGAACAGACCCACCAGCTGTCGTCTCGTCCGGTGAAAACCCATTGGAACCTTCCGAAGCCACCCGTTGCCGCCAGGGCTGCTTCTGCGGTTCCATGCCCGCGTACGACTACGCGAAGATCTCCGCTTCCAGATCCGGCCGATCTCGCTCCCGCGCGAATGTCAGTGCGCGCCCGTGCAATAGGTCCACGAAGTATCCGTACGGGCCGTCGTCGCTGTCGACGGCCATCATGAACAGCAGTACCGGAAAGTCGTTCGTCGACTCCTGCGACCATCGGTAACCGACTGCCGGCCGTACCCGTCGAAGATCGGCGCACCGTTCTCGGGTGAGTTGAACCAAACGCCCTCGACGCGCCGCACCATCCACTCGCCGACATAGGTGATGAATTGGTCTGCGAGATAACCGTTCGGAGGCGTACCGGCCGCCCTCGCCGAGTACGGCGGTATCGATCAGGGAGACGATCCAGTCGAACGCGGCGGCGCTGTACCGGTCATCGAGCGATGGGCGGCCCTCGCTGCCCCATACCGCTTCCAGTCGGGGCAGCGTCTCGGTGAACAGCGTCTCGATGCGGGCGTCGATCGCGGTTCGATCGCTCCACGCGAGCCAGGCCGCGGACTGCTGGGCGGCGGAGTCGAACAATTCGGGATCCAGGTCGCGATCGGCCGGAGTGGCGCGTCTCCCGTGAGCCATCACTTTCCCCTGATACGTGTCGTTGGTGGCGTACCGGATGGTGACAATATCCTCCGGCGCAGCAGATATACCAGTGCGGGTATAGCGAATAGTTGTGCGCCCCTTGATAAATGGCCGCCCACTTCACCCAACGCTGCAACACCGTCTCGACCTTGCCGGGCGGTCACTGCCCGTTCCTGAGCCGAAGGGCCGACGTGGTGGCCATAGTCCGCGACCACCTCTGACGTACACCCGCTCGGCGTTGTTCCGGGACGGTGAAGGCTTCGATGATGCCGCCATCGATTGACCAGTGGGACAGAATGATCCGGTGACAGAGAGGATCCGCGGCTCCGCCCCGATCAGCACCCGGTGGACAGTCGAGCCCGCCGAGCCGCGCTCAACCGATGCGGCCGCCATCCTCCGGCTCTACTTGGCCGAGATGATCACTCGCTACTACGGCCGTCCCACCGATGACGCGGAGATCGACCGGCATCTTGCCAATGGCCACGACAGCGCGGATCTGACCCCGTCGACCGGCCTGCTGCTGCTCGCGCGCCGACGAGGCGAAGCCGTCGGCTGTATCGGCTTGCGTCACCTCGATGCGCGAACGCTGGAGCTGACGCGCATGTTCGTCCGCCCCGATACCCGCGGCCAGGGCGGCGCCGCCGAATTGCTCGGCGCGGCCGAGGCCGCCGCCCGCGAACTCGGCGCCCACTCGATCCGACTCAACACACGCAAGGACCTCGTGGAGGCCCGCGCCCTCTACGCGAAGCACGGGTACACCGAGATCCCGCCGTACGACAACCACCCGCTGGCGGACCACTGGTTCGAAAAGCAGCTGGGCTGAGCTGCGATACAAGGTCTGACGATCACACGAACATCGGCAGTAGCGTGCGTTCGCCGGACACGCCCAGGTTTCCGGACATGCTCGTCGATGACGTCAGAATTCGCCGATACCAACAGATCTCGGCCACGCCGTCCGACATCAGAGTTCATCGATAACCGCGGTGAGGATTCACCAGCGTAGCCACGCGTAACCCCGGTGGCGAATCCCGCTGCCGGGTCGACTCTTCAGTCAGCAGCAGGCGGTCAACCACACGGTCGGTGGCAGAATCGTGCGATGACAGCTGCCAGGAGCGAACGCCACCACAAACTCTCGGGTTTTCTGGCTTCCCACAACGACATTGAGCTCGGCGAGCTCATGGCCACGGGTCGGTCGAACAGCGTGGGAGTGGGCGGCGGCTCGACAGTCCTTCACGCCGACGGTGTATCGGTGTTCGCCAAGCGCATCCCGCTGACCGATCGGGAGCTCGCGCATTGGGGCTCCACCGCGAACCTGTTCGACCTGCCGGTGTTCTGCCAGTACGGTATCGGCGGCCCGAGCTTCAACGCATGGCGTGAGCTGGCCGCGAACATCGTTGTCACCGATGGTGTTCTGGCTGGTGAGACGCAGTCGTTCCCGATGCTCTACCACTGGCGGGTGCTGCCCGGGCGGTCGCCGGTCGCAGCCGAACATGCCGACATCGACACGGTGGTTGCCGCCCAGGGTGGCTGCCCGGCCGTGCGTGCCCGGCTCGAAGCGTTGGCCGCCGCATCGTCCAGCCTGGTGCTGTTCTGCGAATACATCCCGCACCCGATATCGGACTGGCTGAGCGAGGACCCGGCGGGCAAGGCCGCCGCGGTCGAGCGGCAGTTTTCAGAGATTGTGGCGTTCCTGGGCGCTCGGGAGCTGCTGCACATGGATGGACATCTCGGCAATATGCGCAGTAACGGGGAGCGGATCTATCTCAGCGACTTCGGGCTGGCTACCTCGACGCATTTCGACCTGTCGACCGCCGAGCGCGACTTCGCCGAACGCCACGTCACTCATGACGCCGGCTACGCCGCCATGCGGCTGGTCAATTGGCTGGTGACCGATGTCTGCGGGGTACCGATGCCGTCCAGCGGCGGTCCCGTCGCCCGCAACGAGTACGTAATTCAGTGCGCCGCTGGTCATATCCCAGACGACGTGTCGCCAGTGGTGGCCTCGATCCTGACCCGGCACGCACCTGCCGCCGCGAAGATGAACGCCTTCTACTGGAAATTGTTCGGCGGCGACATCCATGCGGAATACCCGGCCGGCTAATACGCGATAGCGTCATACGCCCTGCGTGGCAACACCTTTCGGTGTTTTGCCGTTGCACCCTACATCGGTGCCTGGAAGCCGCCGATCTTCTGCTCGAGCAGTTCGGCCAGCCGCAGTGGGGTGCGGTCCTCGAACATCGGGCCGATGAGCTGTACTCCCACCGGCAGCCCCTCGGGGGAACGGCCCGCGGGTATGGCGGTGGCGGGCAGGCCGGGCATGGTGGCCATACCGGCCCAGACGAGCTGGTCGAAGTACGGGTACTCGACGCCGTCGATGTCGATGTGCCGGTTCTCGAGACCTCCGTTGTGGTCGTGCGGGAAGGCGGGAGTGGGCGTGATGGGGCACACCACGGCATCGAACTCGGTGAAGAGCTGCCGCCAGCCGTGGCGGTGGAGTTCGCGACGGTTGTTCGCCTCGACCCAGTCGCGGTGGCTGAGCACCATGCCGCGCAGCCGCGCCGCATCGAGACTCCGGTCGTCCGCGCTCAGGGCGGCGGCGTGGGTCTGCAGCTGTTCGTACACGTCGACGGGAAGACCTGCGGCGGCGTTCGACAGCATCAGCTGCATGTAGAGCGTCGCCGCTTCGGTCGGATCGGGCAGCAGCGGACTGTGCCGTTCGACCCGGGCGCCCTCGTCGTCGAGCGCCTCGGCGACCCGGTTCACGCCCGCTCGCACCGCCGATCCGGTCGGAATGAGCGGATGGTCCTCGATGATCAGGACACGGAAGTCCGACAGCCGCTCGTGGCGCGCGGGCGGCAGTGCGAGGTCGTAGGCGACGCCGTGGGTCAGCGGGTCCGGTCCGGCCATCACGTCGAGCAGCAGCGTGAGGTCGCGGGCGGTGCGTGCCATCGGGCCGACGACGGCGAGGTCGAGGTCGATCGGCAGGGCCGGCGCGGGCGGCGCGACCATGCCGCGGGTCGGCGCCAGCCCGAGTGTCGGCTTGTGCGCGTAGACACCGCAGAAATGCGCGGGGGTGCGCAGCGAACCGGCGAGGTCGGAGCCGATGGACAGCGCGCCGAATCCGGCCGCCAGGGCCGCCGCCGAACCGCCTGACGACCCACCCGACGTGCGGCTGTGATTCCACGGATTGTTGGTGGTGCCGTAGATCTCGTTGAAGCTCTGGATATCTCGCAGCGTCAACGGCACATTGGTCTTACCGAGCAGCACCGCGCCGGCCGCCTTCAGCCGCGACACCTGTACCGCGTCCTCGGCCGGCACGTAGTCCCGCTGCGCCGGAATGCCCCAGGTCGTGGGCAGCCCGGCGATGTTGTAAGACTCCTTGACCGTCACCGGAATACCGAGCAGCGGCCGGTCCTCGCCGCGGGCGCGCGCCTGGTCGGCAGCGCGTGCGGCGGCCCGCGCATTGTCGAAGTCCGGCACACAGATCGCGTTGATCGCCTTGTCGTCCCGCTCGATACGGGCGATCGCCTCCTCGGTCAGTTCCACCGAGGTCACCTCACCGGCACGCAACGCAGTCGAAAGCTCTTCGGCCGACCGATAATTCCACTCCATGAATCCGACGCTATTGGCCTGCCGCAGGGGACATAAAATGCCGCTTCGCACAACGGGAAAGTCGAACGGGCCACCTGCGCAGGCAAAGTCACGCACTCGTTCCGCCATCGAGTACGGCCCACCCCAGGTCACAGCTTCGGCAGTGGGCCAACTCCGCTAGCACAGGACATGAAATACCGCATCGCACAACGGGATAGATGTCTCAATGCCCATCATGTTCCTCTCCGGCCACGGTTTATTAGCCCGACCGCCGGCCACGGCGACGCGCTTCAACGCGATGCCGTAGCCGCGGCGGGTGGTTCGTCGCCGTGATCGTGTCGAGGAACATCGTCGCCGCGTCCGCCAGGCGCACCCTCGACCCCCTACTTGTCGCGATAGGCCACCAGGTGCGCGAGCGCTGTGAGGTCGGCTGCGGCGACCTCCGGCGGGAGGGCGTTGAGGGCGGATTCGAGTGCGTCGGCGGCACGTTCGAGGGTGCGCTGCCGCCCGCCCGCCTCCTCGATCAGCACGACCGCCCGTGCCGCGCGGTCCGCGGTCATGGGCTGACGGGCTTGATAGAGGCGCGCGAACTCACGGCCCGGGTCGGTATTCGAGGCCAGTGCGCAGACCACGGGGAACGACTGTTTGCGTTGAATCAGGTCGCTGTGTGCGGGTTTTCCGGTCACCTCGGGATCGCCCCAGATGTCGATGGCATCGTCGACCAGCTGGAACACCAGGCCGAGTTCGCAGCCGAAGGTGTGCATGGCCGACACCACGCGATGATCCGCGCCCGCGCACAATGCGCCGAGCGCGCACGCGCAGCCCAGTAATGCGCCGGTTTTGCCCGCTGCCATGGTGAGGTATTCGTCCACGCTCACCGAGGACCGTTCCGCGAAGGCGCAATCCTCGTACTGTCCACGGCACAGTGTCACAGTGGCGCGGGCCAGCCGGATCACCGCCTGGGCGGTCACGGGTTCGGGTACACCATCGGAGAGCACGCCGAGTGCGAGTGCCTGCAGGGCATCGCCCAGCAGAGTCGCATTGGTTTCACCCCATACCCGCCAGACCGTGGGGCGGCCGTGCCGGAACTGGTCCTGGTCCATGACATCGTCATGTACCAGCGAGAAGTTGTGCAGCAGTTCGACTGCCGCGGCCGCGTGGGTGGCGTTCTCGATACTGCCGCCGCAGGCCACGGCGGCGGCGAAGGTCAGGGCCGGACGTAAAGCCTTGCCCTGCACACCGATGGTCTCCATGCCGTCGGCATCGCACCAGCCGAAGTGGTAGCCCGCCATATCGTCCATCGGGTCGGCGAGTGAGGCGATCGCCGCGCGCAGTACCGGTTCGATGGCCAGCCGTGCCGCGGCCAGCTGTCCGCGGGCCGCGTGCTGGGTGCCGCTCTCGGCCGGGTGTTGACCGTATTCCACCGGGCGCTGGCGTATTTCGCTGTGGTCGATGCGGTTGACCCGGCTCGGCCGGGTCAGACCCCATCGGCGCATACCGTCGAGTCGTTGTCCCGCTGTGTTTTTGGTCGGTTTCGACGCTCGCATAATCGTCCCCGCTCGCTCGGACACGGCCCCCGCAGCCACCCGACGGTGATTGGGCGGTCATGCATAGAAGATTTCAATCGTCCCATCCCGGTGCGAAAACGCGAGGCCGCCTGCGGATTTCATTTCTGCAACGGCCGTAACGCCGCTGTTCAGGTCAGTGGCAGCCCGTGCTCCAGAGCCTCGATCGGCGCGCTCGTGTAACGGGCGGCCTGGTAGTGGTAATCGAAATTCGCCCGGACGTACACCGTGTAGTTGGTTGCGGTGGTCAGGGTGTCGGCCCGGTCACGACCGGTGATGCCGGCGTCGTTCAGCTCGGCGGGTAGTCGCTCCAGTGCGGCGGTCATGCGGTCTATGCATTCGGTGAGCATGTCGTTCACCAGCTTCAGGGCCTGGAGTCTGTTGTGCCCGAGGTGATATTCGGCCAGCAGCACCGAGTTGTAGAGGTAGCCGGACGCTTCGTCCGAGGCCACCGAGAGCACATCGTTGAACAGCCCCATATGCTCGACCGCCGCCTCGCGCAGGCTGCGCATGGCCGGAAGATAGCGGGCGGCCGCGGTCAGGTCCACACCCTCCGCGCGTTCGCTGATATCGAGAAAGACGAAGAGCGCCACACCGTCTCGGCGATGCGCGCGATAGGTCTCCAGATCCGGGAGGTTTCCGGAGAGACGACCCACACTCTCGGTGTAATACGTCCAGAGCCAGTCGCGGATCTCACCTCGTACGGCTTCGCGCCACTCCGTCGAGCGGCCCTCCGACAGCCGCCGCCACAGGTCGGCAAACGCCACGGCGAGGACGCCGGAAGGTTGCCCGGCACTGTCGAATACCGTGTTGAGGGCCTGTACGGCTTCCAGACTGCGCTGTGGATCCGGGATTTCGATATCGAACTGATCGTCGACGACGAAAGCCCAAGCCGTGTACTGACTCAGGAGTGTGAGCTCCTCGACATCGGCGTTCGGGCACCACAGCGCGTACATGCGCGCAGGTCTGGTGCGTTCCATCCGCCGCCGCGTCAACTCGGTGGGTATCAGCTCGAATGCCTCGAGCCACTCCCACATCCCCGCCTCTGCCTCCAGCTCCAGTGCGTTGAGCTCCACCGGACCGTACGGCATGAAAAAATCGGCTGGTTCCATCGAAACTGCCTATCTCCCAACCAGTTTACTCGCCGATACGACAATACCGGCGTTTCGGGCAGACCGGCGATCCGACGGCTATTCGGTCAGTGGAGCCAGGCGCTGCGCGGGGTCGAAGAGGGTCTGTTCGGCGACCCGGGTAGCGGCCAGCGCTGCGAGAGTCGTTGCGGCCAAGAGCATATACATGACCACTATCTGGTAGCGGATCGCTGTGAGCGGATCCACACCCGCCAAAATCAACCCCGTCATAGCGCCGGGCAAACTGATCAGCCCGACCACCTTTGTGGAGTCTATCGCGGGAATCAGCGCGGTGCGCAGTGCGGAGCGGCGATACGGCAGAAACGCGTCGTGCGCCGAAAGCCCAAGGGCCAGACGGGCTTCGACGGCGTCGCGGGAGCGGCGGACATCCTCGGCGAGACGGCGCAGGGCAATACCGGTGGCCTGCATGGCCGAGGAGACGATCATGCCACCCACCGGAACCACCACCCGCGCGTGCGTGGAGATGACACCCAGCAGAATGAGCGCCCCCAAGGTGACGGTCGAGCCGAACGCAACGCCCAGGGTGGCGGAGCGGCGGGCATGCGGCAGGCCCGCACCGCGGCGACCCGCCACGAAGCCCGCGATCACCACCATGAGCACCACCCAGCCGAGCGCACCCGGTAATCCGGTGTGCCGGAACAGGATCAGCAGAATCGCGCCCACCGCGATCAGCTGGACTCCGGCCCGGGCGGCCGCGATCAGCAACTCGCGGGTGAGGTTCAGGCGCTGGCGGTAGGCGATGAGCGCGGCCAGACCGACCAGTAGCAGCGAGGCCGAGACGCCGGTCCAGTCGGGTACCGAGAGCTCATTCGTCACGACGATTCACCGGTCCTCGGATCGGTGCGGCGGGAGAGCAGACCGTGCTCCAACCGCCATGTCTCATCGGCCACCTCGGTGACGAAAGTGGTGTCGTGACTTACCAATACGACGCTGCCACCCGAGTCGCAGTGGGTGCGAATGAGATCGCCGACCGCGGCGGTCGCGACATCGTCGAGCGCCGAGGTCGGTTCGTCCAGCAGCAATACCTCGGGCTCCACCGCGAGGGCTCGTGCGAGGCAAACCCGTTGTGCCTCACCACCGGACAGTTCGGCGCAGCGCCTGCCCGCGAAGTCGGGAGTCAGCCCCGCCCGGGTGAGCAACTCCCCCACCCGCTCCGCGGTGACCGCACGCCCGACCCGCACCTCTTCCTCGACGGTATCGGTGAGCAGCACCGGCTTCTGCGGTACCAGCCCGACCCGGCGGCGCAGCGTCTGCACGAACAGCTCGACGATCGGGATACCGTCGAGCAGCACCCGTCCGCCGCTGGGTTCACCGAAGCGGTTCAGCAGCCGCAGCAGCGTCGTCTTACCCGCACCACTGGGACCGACGACCGCCGCGCAGCGCCCGGCGAGGAAGGTCGCGTTCACCTCGATGAGCTGCGGTGTCGACCCGTAACCGGCGCTGACCTGTTCCAGGGTGATGGTGGGCACGGGACCACAATGCCGCACATTCGACCGGCAGGCCGGAGCGGCGCGCTATTCGCCCGGGACGGGCTGCGGGACGCCGGCGGGGCGCCGCAGCAGGTAGCTCGTACCGTCGCCGTCAAGGATTACGGGGCCTGACCCGCGTCCGCTGCGTACCGTGGATGCGGTGAGTGCGCAGACATTGGGTGCGAGAGTTATTGCGACGGTGGGTGATCCACGCCAGGCCGGACCGGCGGTCACGGCGGGGGCGGATGCGGTCACGCGGCGGTGTCGACCTGGCTCGTCGGTGGATTGATCCTCGATGCCTGGGCGCATTCGCGGTGGCGGCTTCCGTTCGGTGCGGCGGTGCTGACGATGTTGCCCACCGTCGTGCTCTCCGGTGCGGAGAACGAGGCCCGTAATCTGTCCATTCTGCTGATGTTCGTGGTCGCGGCGATCGGGGTGGACGTGCTGGCGCGACTGTTGCGCCCGGCAGCGGATCGGCCCGGCGCTTATCAACTTTTCGGAGCGCTGGCCCCGTTGCTCACCTGGGCGCTGTACTTCGGGTCGGCGTCGGTGAGCGAAGGCGGAGTGCCCGAGATCGTGGAGTTCTGGACCGGTGCGCCCATTGTCGCGGCCCTGCTGGGCTGGCTGCTGGCCGTGCTGCTGCTACCGCCGCGTCGCGTGCCCGTCGAAAGTTGACGACCGGTCTGGACGAGATCGATTGCATCGCCGTATCTTTCGAAAACACAAGATCAGCCGCCGGTGCGCCGTACGCTCGGGCACCGACCCACAGCTGGATAGGCACAACCCGGAGGCGCTCATGCTGTCCCTGCAGGAGATTTCCGACCGTATGGAAATACAGGACCTGATGGTCCGGTATTCGCATGCGGTCGACACCCACCAGTGGGAATTGCTCGATGAGCTCTTCACCGCCGACGCCCATATCGACTACACCGCCATGGGCGGTCCGGCCGGCGATCTGGCGTCCACCAAAACCTTCCTCGCCGCCGTCATGCCGAATTTCTCGGCGTTCCAGCATATGGTCGCCAATTCCGCGATCCGCGTCGAAGGCGATCACGCCACCGCCCGCACCATGTGCCACAACCCGATGCTGGTGGCCGGCGCGGACGGTCATAGCCGCCTGATGCTGTGCGGGCTCTGGTATCACGACACCTTCGTCCGCGTGGACGGTGAATGGCGCATCCACCAGCGCATCGAGGAGAAGTCCTACATGTTCGTCGCCCCGCCGGCCGACGCGGTCCTGAGCTGACGGACTCGACCGCGCCGCTGGCTCACTCGCCGCGCAGCAGCGCGATGACGGGTGCGAGTTTCTCCATATTGTGTTCCAGGACGGTTATGTAGTTGAACCCGAAGGTTTTCCGGCGTTCGCGCAGGGTGTCGGCGATCTGATCCGGCGTACCGAACAGTACGACCGGGAGGTCCTCCAAGTCGCCGCTGAAGTCGGGTGGCAGGTTGTCCGCGAGGTAATCGGTTGCGGCGGAACGCTCTTCGGGGGCTACGACGGCTTGGACCAGGAGATTGAATTCGACGGTGCGTTCGCCGAGCAGGGCGCGCACATGGTCGATGCGTTCGACGGTGGCGGCGGAGTCGGCGAGAGTGAGCTTGCCGTTCGCGTCCGTGCCCGCACCGGTGAAGGCGATGAGATCGGCGTGCGCGGCGGCCACGCTCAGAGCGCGATTACCCCAACCGGCCAGCAAGCACCGATATCCGGCCGTTCGCGAAGGCTGCGAAGGCGGTCGAATCGAATTAACGCATGGACTCCACCGAATGGGGTACACGTGGTGAGTACGCGCGCCATCATGGGGTATCGCATTTCCGAGTCGCCCCGCGAGGAGTTTGCGCGATGACACACCTGCCCGCCCTATCACAGCAGCGTGCGGAGTTGGAGAAGGTGTGGGCGCGGTGGGCCACGGGTCCGCGGCAGTTGCTCGCCGGGGTGCCGGCGCCGGTGCTGCGGGAAGAAGTCGTGGAGTCGTGGGAGCGGTCCTTGCGCACTGTCGATCCGGCGCGGGCGGTCGCACCCGCCACCGATCGGGACGAATTGGGTTCGCGCTGGGCGGAATCGCCGCTGCGGACGCCCGTCACCGAATTGGCCGGGGAGATTCGTGCCATTGCCGAGGATGCCGGGATGGTCGCGGTCGTCACCGATGACGCGGGGACCGTGCTGTTCAGCTGCGGCGACCGGTCGGTCCGGCGGCGCGCCGAGACGGTGAACCTGGCACCCGGCGGCTGCTGGGACGAACCGTATATGGGAACCAGCGGCGTCGCCCTGACCCTGCACACCGGCCGCCCCAGTTCGGTATGGGCCGCAGAGCATTTGGTGGAGGCACTGCACGGCTGGGTCTGCTACTGCGCGCCCATTCGCGCCGCCGATGGGCGGCAACTGGGTGTGCTGGACCTGTCGACCTATTGGGATCGCTCGCATCCGATGATCCTGACCACGGTGCGGGCCTTGGTCACCGCCATCGAATCACGTTTGCACGCAGAGTATTCCAGGCCGGCCGCCCGCACCCGCCTCGAATGCCTGGGTGTGCCACGCCTCTACAAGCAGGGCCGGCAGGTCGCCATGCGCCCGCGTCAGGTGGAGATTCTCACCCTGCTCGCGCTGGAGCCGGAGGGTTTCACCCCCGAGCGTTTGCACGCTGCCGTCTATGGTGACCGGTCGGTGTCCCCGAGCACCCTCAAAGCCGATGTCTCGCGCCTGCGCCGCGCCACCGACGGTCAGATCGCGGATCGCCGCTATATGCTCACCGATCCCGTCGCCTGCGATGCCACCGAACTGCTATCCGCGCTCGAGGCGGGCGATCTCACCACCGCCGTGCGCCTGTATCGCGGTCCGCTACTACCGGATTCCGATATTCCCGGCATTGTGCAGTGGCGTGAACACCTCGACGTCTGCTTGCGCACCGCGGTGCTCGCGGATCGAAATCCCGAGCACGCCTTGCGATTCGGGCAGCGCTGCCCGGACGATATCGAAATTCACGAGCACGCACTGCGATTGCTCGCCCCGGGCGACAGCCGCCGCGCGCTGGCGGCGGCCCGACTGCACACCGCGTTACGCGCGTAGTTGGTCGATGACGGCCTTTTCCCCGGTCGTCTCGGCGATATGAAACGACCGCCACAGCGGTGGGGGCATCGTTGCGCCGAGGTTGCAGTGAACAGCCTACTTTTCACCAACCCTGCGCCAACCCTCTGCCAACCCGGTGGGTTCATAGTGACCCCGGTCACCGCAGATCTGCGATCAGGAGCCGCGACCATGATTTACGCCGAACCTGGCACCGCCGGCAGTGTCGTACTTACGAGCCACTCCCCCGAGAATTTCGGATCTCTTTGAGGCGCAAAGCTTCCGAAGCAGTCCGTGCGATTTTGGAGGGGTCGGATGAGGACGGGTTCCGTTACCAGGGTGGCCATCACCGAGGCCGCGGCCGATGTGCTGCAGGGGCTCATCTCCCATAACGGTCCGGTCATGTTCCATCAATCCAGCTGCGGTGACGGCAGCTCACCCGTGTGCTATCCGCTCGGCGAATTCCGGGTCGGCGCAGCCGATGTCATGCTCGGCCGAGTCTTCCCCGACACCCCCTTCTGGATCACCGTCGACCAATACGAACACTGGCGCCACACCCACCTCACCGTCGACGTGATACCCGCCCGCACCACCACCTTCTCCCTGGAAGCCCCCGAAGGCGTCCGATTCATCATCCGGTCCCGGCTCTTCACCGACGCCGAAGCGGCAGTCCTGGACGCGGCTCCAGCCCCGCCCCGAGGCGCCGACCGAACCGGATGAGAGGTGACGCGGCCGGTTTCTCCGGGCCGGCCGCGCCACCGCCCTGCACGTGAGATCGGTTGTCCGGGTTGAGGTCAGCGGCCGGGCAGGTACTTGATCGCCCGGGCTACGCCCATCAGGAAGGGCTGCCATATCTCCTGGGAGATCATGGGCGGGGGGTCGAGGTTCAGGAAGCGGGTGACCACTACCGTTTGGGGTTCGGTGAATTTGAGGAGGCCGTCGGGGCCGTGGCGGCGGCCTACGCCGGAGATGCCCATGCCGCCCATGGGGGCGCCGGTGGAGCCCCAGGCGGGGGCGTAGCCCTCGTCTATGTTCACCGTGCCCGCGTGTAGGCGTTCGGCAATGCGCTCGCCTTCGGCTGTGCTTGCGGCCCAAACACTTGCGTTGAGGCCGTATTCGGTGTCGTTGGCCTTGGTGATGGCTTCTTCCACGTCGGCAACGGGGTAGATGGAGACCAGGGGGCCGAAGGTTTCGTTGCGGCCGCACTCCATGGTGTCGGTGACGCCGGACAGGACCGTGGGTTCGAAGAATAGGGGGCCGAGGTCGGGGCGTGGGTTGCCGCCGGCGAGGACTTTCGCGCCCTTGGAGACGGCGTCGGCCACGTGTTTGGTGACGGTCTCGAGTTGGGCTTCGGAGATGAGGCTGCCGATATCCTCCGAATAGTCGTAGGCCGCACCGATTTTGGCGGCTTTGACGGCGGTGACGAACTTTTCGGTGAATTCGGCGGCCACCGACCGCTCGACGTAGAGGCGCTCGATGGAGATGCAGAGTTGGCCGGCGTTCGAGAAGCATGCTCGCACAGCGGCTTTGGCGGCCTTGCCGATATCCGCGCCCGCGGCGACGATCATCGGGTTCTTGCCGCCGAGTTCGGCGGAGAAGCCGATCAGGCGGCGGCCGCACTGTTCGGCCAGGGTGCGGCCGGTGGCCGAGGAGCCGGTGAACATGAGGTAGTCGCAGGCGTCCACGATGGCGGTGCCGACCACCGTGCCGGGGCCGGTGACCACCGCGAACAGATCGCGCGGGAGCCCGGCGCGAGCGAACAGTTCGGCATTGGCCAGCGACGAGTACGGGGTTTGACTGTCCGGCTTCACCACCACGGCATTGCCCGCCAGCAGCGCGGGGATGGAGTCGCCGATCGAGAGCAGCATCGGATAGTTCCACGGCGCGATGACACCGACGATGCCCTTGGGTACCGCACGCACGGCCGCCCGGTTCAGGACCGGGAACGCACCGGGCACACTGTGCGAGGCGAGCAATTGCGGTGCGACACGAGCGAAGTAGCGGGCCGCGAACATCAGCCCCATGATCTCTTCCTGGGCGGCCCAGCGCGCCTTACCGGTCTCGGCCTGCACCACATCCATCAGGTATTCGCGGTTCTCCACCACGAGATCCCGGTAGCGGTTGAAGACCTCGGCGCGGTCCTTGGCGGGGCGCAAGGCCCATTCCACTTGCGCGGCACGCGCTTTGGCGACGGCCGTGGCGACATCGGCGGCGGTGCCCACCGGCACAGTCCCGAGCGTCCTGCCGGTGAACACCTCGGTGATCTCGCGGGTTTCGCGCTCCTCGGTGGTATCCACTGCCGCGAACGTCCGCAGACGTTCGAACACTGCGGCTGCCGGAACGGGCATCGTCGCCTCCTGGGTACAGGTTACTGCCGGGTACATACAATCTACCCGCACCGGCAAGCCGGAACGGGCGACTCCACCTGGATTCCGAGCCCACCCGATGAATTCGGCGCGCGCCGCGAGTAAGTACTCGTGATACCCCTTCGGAGAAGGACTGCACGCGATGAAAATGACCATCGGTCAGCGCTGGGTACTGGCGCTCACCTCAATTGCCGGATTTATGATCGTGCTCGACGCCCTGGTCGTCACCACCGCCCTGCGGGCCATCCAACTCGATCTGCACGCCTCGATCGGCGAGCTGGAATGGACCATCAACGCCTACAACCTGAGCTTCGCGGTACTGCTGATGGCGGGCGCGGCGCTCGGCGATCGCTACGGCCGCCGCCGCGTATTCATAGCCGGGCTGACCCTGTTCAGCGCGGCCTCGGCCGGGTGCGCACTCGCACCCGATCTCGGTTGGCTGATCGCGGCCCGGGCCGTCCAGGGCGTCGGGGCCGCCGCCGTCATGCCGGTGGCGGTAGCGGTACTGTCGGCCGCCTTCCCGCCGGAACAGCGCACCCGCGCGCTCGGAATCTTCGCTGCCATAACCGGATTGGCCACCCTGGGTGGCCCGATGGTCGGCGGTGCGGTGGTGCAGGGCCTGTCGTGGCAGTGGATCTTCTGGCTCAATGTGCCGATCGGCGCGGTGCTCATCGTGCTGGTGCGCGCGCGGCTCAGTGAAAGTTTCGGGCAGGCACGCGCTTTGGACTACCCGGGGACGGCGCTGGTCAGCCTGGCCGCGTTCGGTGTGGTCTGGGGACTGATCCGGGGTAACGAATCCGGTTGGGGCAGTGCGGAAGTCATCACGGTTTTCTTCCTCGGCGCGGTCGCGTTGATCGGCTTCGTGCGCTGGGAGCTGCGCACTCCCGAGCCGCTGATTCCGATGCGGTTCTTCACCTTGCGCGCCTTCTCGGCGGGCAATGCCTCGAGTTTCCTGCTCGCCGCGTCCATCTTCGGTGGGGCGTTCTTCTTCACCCAGTTCCTGCAGGTGGTATTGCATTACAGTCCACTTGGCACGGGTCTGCGCCTGGCGCCCTGGACCGCGACGCTGTTCTTGGTCGCGCCTATTGCGGGTAAGCAGGTCAACAGGTTCGGTGAACGGCCGCTGGTCGTGCTCGGTCTGCTGCTGCAGGCCATCGGTTTCGGCTGGATCGCGCTCATCGCCCGCCCCGATCTGCCCTACGTGCTGATGGTGCCGCCGTTCATCATCGCGGGTATCGGCGCGTCGATGGGTATCCCGTCCGCGCAGAGCGCGGTCCTGCGCGCGGTCCCGATGACCGCGATCGGTGCCGCGTCCGGCACCTACAATGCCCTGCGTCAGCTCGGTGGGGCCTTCGGAATCGCCGTGCCCGCAGCGGTTTTCGCCGCGGTGGGCGGATACGCGTCCGCACAGGTATTCACGGACGGTTTCATCGCCGCGACCGCGACCGCGGCCCTGCTGGCCCTGACCGGCTCGGTGATCGGCCTGCTGATCCCGGCCGGCGCGCCGATCGCCGCCGCCGAGCCCGATATGCCGGTTGCCGTCTCCACCGAGCGCGCTGGGACAACCGCATGACCGGTATCGATATCCGCCGTCCGGATTCGCCGGTAGGTTCCTCATCCATGACGGTCGGTGCCGAATTCGCGACCCGCACAGCCCCGTTCCGGCCGGAGCTGCTCGCGCACTGCTACCGGATGCTCGGCTCGATTCACGAGGCCGAGGATCTGGTGCAGGAGACCATGCTGCGGGCCTGGCGCGCCGCCGATCGATTCGACGAGCGCAAGGCTTCCCTGCGCACCTGGCTGTATCGAATCGCCACCAATGCCTGCCTTACCGCGCTCGAACAGCGCGGTAACCGGGCCCTGCCCACCGGACTGGTGGGTCCGAGTCGGGAACTCGTCCTGAACCCGCCCCGCTATCCGGAGATCTCCTGGCTCGAACCGATTCCCGATGTGCTGCTGGGCAATTCGGCCGACGATCCGGCGACGGTGGTGGCCGCGCGCAGCGGTATCCGGCTCGCCTTCATCGCGGCGCTGCAGCATCTGCCCGCGCGCCAGCGCGCGGTATTGATCCTGCGCGATGTGCTGGCCTGGTCCGCGGCCGAGGTCGCCGATCTCCTCGACACCTCCCCCGCCGCCGTCAACAGTGCGTTGCAGCGCGCCCACGCCCACCTGGAGAAGGTTGCGCCGATGCTCGACCAGATGTCGGAATCGCTGAGCCCGGACGAACGGGCCACGGTGGATCGCTATATGCACTATTTCGGCAAGGCCGATATGCGGGGCCTGGCCGAGGTGCTCCGCGAGGATGTCGTGATCGAGATGCCGCCCGCCCTGGTGTGGTTCGCGGGCCGCGTCGATGTGCTCGAATTCTTCACCGGCAAAATATGTGCGGAACCGGGCAAGTGGAGGTTCATCCGCACGGCGGCCAATACCCAACCGGCCGCCGCGTGCTATCTACGTGATGCGGAGGGCATTTACCGGGCGCAATCCATCCATGTGCTGACGGTGACGGACTCGGCGATCGACAAGATCACCGTCTTCCTGGAGCCGAAGCTGTTCGTCCGCTTCGGCCTACCGGCAACCCTCTGATAGCGGACGAATCCGACTGATCTGTAACCAATCGACCTCGGATAACGAACAACCCCCAGCACCAGCTCCACCGAATAGCAACTGTCGAGTTCACCGTTCGGAAGGGATTGTTCCGCCAGCTGAAACGGCCCGAGGCGCGTGTACGAGGGGTGTGCGTGCCGAAGACCGGGAAGTATCGAAAAGGCGAACCCGCGTGCACTGGTGTGTGCACGCGGGTTCGCGACTGATGCTGCGGGAGCGGGCTATTCGTTCACGAGTACCGGAATCGACAGCACCGCGGCGGAGACCGGCGCATCGGTCGGGGCCGAGGTGATGGTGAAGTCGATGCCGTCATTGTGCGGAATATGTGTGCCGCCGCCCATGGTCTCCTCATCGGCGTGCTCGAAATGCCCGGTGCCCACCAGGCGTCCGGCGGCGTCGTAGAACGCCGCCCGCACCTCGAGGGCGAGCACATCGCTCACATCGGTGGTGATGGCCACGCGCCCGCGCACCGTGGATCCGTCCAACCGGGTACCGGTGAGCTGAATCCGATCGGTGAACGGTCCGGGCTCCACCCGCACCTCACCCGGTGCCGCGGTGATCGAAGCGGCCGGTGCCACAGCGGGTTTCGGCGCGAACGACGGCGTCACCACCGCGCTCGGCGCACTCTCGGACGGTACGGTCGAGCATCCGGCTCCGAACGCGACCACCACGAGCAGTCCCGCGATCAGCGTCGCGCGCACTCCCGCAACACCATTCATGCTCACGGCAGCAGGGCCTTGTGCATCTTGGTGTACAGCGCGGTGTTGTCCTGGCTGGCGGCGAAGACGTCGCCACCCGGACCGTACGCGTAGATCATCACGTCCGCGCCGGTGTGGTTACCGGACAGGTAGGTCAGCCACAGGCTGGCCTCGGCGGAACCGTCCTTGACCTCGGCCTTGTCATCCGGGGTGCGGAAGGTCGCCGGGGCGAAGTTGCGCGGATCGTTCGCGCCCGAGCCGTTGACGAACCCGTTCGAGCGGGCGGGGTCCTTCACATTCTCCTTGCCGTCCCGCGACGGGTTGGAGTTGTTGGCCGGGTTGGTGGCGTCCACATTGGTGGGCGGGGCGATCGCTTCGGCGTTGACGAAGGTGCCCTTCTCGATGATGTTGAAGCCCGCGCACTCGTGGTCGGCGGTGACGATGACCAGGGTGTGCCCGTCCTTCTTGGCGAAGTCCATGGCGGCCGCGACGGCGTCGTCGAACGCCTTCACCTCGTCGAGGGTCTGGGCGGCGTCATTGGCGTGCGAGCGCTTGTCGATGAGCGCGCCCTCGATCTGCAGCAGGAAGCCCTTGCTGTCCTTACGCTTCGAGAGCAGGTCGATGGCCTTGGTGGTCATGGCCGACAGGGTCGGCTCCTGCTTCTGCGGCGCGGAGTCCGGCAGCAGCGCCTTGGCCTGGGTGACGGTCAGATTGCCGCGGTTGAACAGGCCGATCACCTTGTCACTCTTGGCCGCGGTCAGATCCGCGGCGGTGGCGACCTTCTGGCTGTCGGCGGTCTGGGCCTTGAGCGCGGGATCGCCCATACTGCCCAGCACCTCATAGCCCTTGTCCAGCATGGCCTTCTGGTCTTCGGGCTCGAAGCGGGCCAGGCCGCCGCCGAAGATGACATCGGCGGTGCCGTTGCGCGCGATCTGCTCGGCGATCGGGGTCACCAGGGTCTTGTCCGCGGGCTGGGCCTCGAAGCTGCCGTCGGCCTTCTTGGGCAGGCAGGTGGATTCGCTGAATGTGGGTCCCTGGCAGCCGCGCAGCAGCGCGTGGCTGAACATGCCGGCCGGGGTGGCGTCGGTGATCTCGGCGGTGCTCACATTTCCGGTGGCGAAACCGGCGGCCTTGGCCTGCTCCATCAGCGTGGGCACGGATTTGCCGTAGGCGTCCACGCCGAGCCCCGCGTTGTAGGTCTTCACGCCCGAGGACCAGGCGGTCGCCGAGGACGCGGAGTCGGTCACCAGGGCGGGCTTATCGCTGTTCGGTTCCACCGCATAAGTGGAGACCGCTCCCACGTACGGCAGCTGTTCCATGTTCAGGTGCCCCTTGGCCCCGAGGAAGCGCTCGCGGGCAGCGGTGATGTGGGTGCGTCCCATGCCATCGCCCAGCAGGTAGATGATGTTGTGAACTTCGTTGTCGGCCTTGCTGTCCGAGCCGCAACCCGCGACCAGGGTCGAGCCCACGAACGCGGCGGTGATGGCCGCGACGGCGCCGAGCCAGGCGCGTTTCTTGTGCTGCACTTAGTTCCTCCAACCTTCGCGGCACGGGTTTCGTGCGCGGCCCGCTGTACCCCGGGCGCGGCGACCGTAACCCTGGACGGTTGCCCGAAATCGACACCCAGCTGTCGAGTCGGTGAACGTCTGTCATGACGATCGACGCGGGTTCTGCGGTGCGGGCAGAATTTCGGGTCCCGCGAACCGGCTACACACGTGAGACTGCGGGGCTATTCTCTGGTCACCAGGTAGGTAACGCACAGCGCAGGTGGTGACCGAAGGTTGGCCGCACCGTGGGCGAGAGGCACTCTCGCGCAACGGATTCAACGTTTGTACCGGCGACTTCGCACCCGCGCTCGAATACCGGACGGCCGGTCCGCGAGTCAAATCCCATCCCGCTCAAGAAGACTCGGCAGGGCGCTTCGGCCACCCGATGGCTACCCTCGGGCAATGCGCAGCAGGCGGCCAGGGGTGCGGACCCGAATTCTCGCCATCGCACTCGTACCCAGCCTGGCACTGGTGGCCATCGGCGGCGGCGCGACCGGGTATCTGGTGGACCGCTCGAACACCGCGCGGAATTGGGCCGAAGAACTACAGGCCGGTGTCGCACCCACCCGCGAACTCATCGAGGCACTCGAACTGGAGCGCCGAATCACGCTGTGGCGCATAGCCGGAGCCGATACCGATCTGCACGCGCTGGCCGCCGCCCGCCAGCGCCTGGACGCCGCCCTACGCGAGATCGCCCCCGCACAATCACGATTGCGCAGTGTGGGCCCACAGTCCATGGGCGATGCCACCTCCGCGCTCACCGAATTGACCAAGCAGCTCACCCTGATTCGCATGGGCCTGGACGCGGGCACCCTGCTGTTCGGCGACGCCGACACCTTCTACAGCTCCATACCGCAGATCGTCCTCGCCGGTGTCCGCATCGTGCAGGAATCCGCGCCGGACGCGTCCACCGCCATCGAACTCGCCGCCGCCAGTGGGGTTTTGGAGGGCCTGGAGGCCATGAGTCGCGCGAATGCCCTGGGCGCGGCGCTCATCGACGGTGGCAGCGGCCTGCCCGTCGAGCTGGCCGATGAGTACCTGCGACTCATCGGCTTCTATCACAATCGCATCGAACGTCTACTCGCCGATGGCGATCCGACGCAGGCGGCCGCCGCGAAAACCCTGGTGGGAGGCGCGGCCTGGCAGCGGCTCAGCAGTATGGAGACCGCTCTGGCGCAGCGCGCGGTACCCCGAGCCGACGGCACCGCCTTCAAACCCGCTCCGCTCCCGCTGACCACCGCCGCGTGGGAGGACGCCGCCACCGAGGTGAACAAGGCCCTGGCGGATCTGTGGCAGGCCGAGAACTCCGAAGCCCAGAGCCTGGCCGGTGACGCCGCCGCCACGACCACCCGCAATTCGCTGCTCACCGGCGCGGCCATGCTGATCGTCGCACTGGGGGCCATTCTGGTCGCACTGGCGCTGGCCAATCGAATCATCCGGCGGCTGCGCCGACTTCGCGACGAAACCATCGCGCTCGCCGATGAGCGATTGCCCGAGACCATGCGCCGGCTCGCCGACGGCGAACACGTCGATATCGATACCGAAACTCCCGCACTGGAATTCGGCGCTGACGAGATCGGCCAGGTAGCGGACGCGTTCAGCCATGCGCACAGCGCCGCCGTCGCGGCCGCGGTCACCGAATCCCGTACCCGGGAGGGTGTGAAGGCGGTCTTCCTCAATATCGCGCACCGCAGCCAGGTCGTGGTGCACCGGCAGTTGGAGATTCTCGACGAGGCCGAATCCGAGCAGCAGGATCCGGCGCTGCTGGAGACCTTCTTCCTGCTCGATCACCTCGCCACCCGCGAGCGTCGCAATGCCGAGAACCTGGTCATCCTCGCGGGTGGCCGGCCCGGGCGACAGTGGCGCAATCCGGTGCCGCTGATGGAGTTGGTGCGCAGCGCCGTCGGCGAGACCGTGCACTACCAGCGGGTCCGAACCGGTCGGCTGCCACAGACTTTCATCGTCGGCGCGGCGGTCGGCGACCTGATTCACCTGCTGGCCGAGCTCATCGACAATGCCACGCACTTCTCCCCGCCGCAGTCGAAGGTGCAGATCACCGGAAATACCGTCGGTCGCGGTGTGGTGCTGGAGATCGCCGATCAGGGTGTGGGCGTAGCGGAGGACGAGCTCGAGCGGATCAACACGCTGCTGGCCACCGCGGCCGGCCTCGGTCTCGGGAACTTCTCCTCGGACTCCCGCCTGGGCGTGTTCGTGGTCTCGCAACTCGCTGCCCGGCACGGCATTTCGGTCCGGCTCTCCGAATCCGATTACGGCGGCCTGCGCGCCATCGTGCTCGTTCCCGCCGCACTGATCGCCGGTGGCACACCCTCTCCCGACTACACCTCCGGCCAACTCCCGGTTCCCCGGCGCACCGAATTCCGTCCGGACACAGGCGAACTCCCGGTACTCGATACACCGATCGACCCGGCCACGGACACCGGCCGACACGCGCGCGTGGATCTGCCCGAGGACGGCGACCGCCCCACGCTGCCCCGGCGTCACCGGCAGGCCAGTCTCGCACCGGAATTGGCACACGACCCCGCACCGGACGAGTCGGCCGTCATCTCCTGGGATACCACCCTGCCCGGTCAGGCCCCGCCGGTCCTGCCCACGCGCGGTGCCGAACAGGCCCGAGATCTCATGTCCGCCATCGAGAACGGCACCCGGCAGGGTCGTCGTGCCGATCCGGACCCCCTCCCACCCATCACAAATCGACAGGAAGGCGACGGTGAGTACTTCTCCCGCCGGTGACCTCGACTGGCTGCTCGACGATCTCGTCGACAAGCTCGCCGGTGTGCGTCACGCCGTGGTCCATTCGACCGACGGTCTGCTGCTCGGCCGCTCCACCCGCATGCTGCGCGAGGATGCCGAACACTTCTCCGCCATGTCCTCCACGCTGTACGGGCTGTCCCGCAGTGCCGGACACCGTTTCGACGGCGGCGGTGTGCGTCAAGCCGTCATCGAACTCGATCGCGCGGTCCTGTTCGTCACCGCGGCGGGCCCGAACGCGTGTCTGGCCCTGCAGACCGGAGCCGACGCGAATCTGGGCATGGTGGCCTATGAAATGAATCTGACCGTGCAGCGGGTGGGTTCGCTCCTGTCCACCGCGGCCCGCCGCCCCGGCGAATTCGGCTGAGCCCCGGTATGACCGGGTTCGACGAGGACCACTCGCT
The DNA here is from genome assembly GCF_009649815.1 of Nocardia sp. SYP-A9097. Lineage (GTDB taxonomy): Bacteria > Actinomycetota > Actinomycetes > Mycobacteriales > Mycobacteriaceae > Nocardia. Next base: position 175,196 of record NZ_WJIC01000013.1, on the reverse strand, counting down.
CGCGCAATCGGTGAAGATCCTGATCGCGGGCGGCTTCGGGGTCGGCAAGACCACCCTGGTCGGCACGATCAGCGAGATCACGCCGCTGCGTACCGAGGAGATTATTACCGAACGCTCCGAGGGTATCGACGATCTCACCGGGGTCGAGGGCAAGACCACCACCACGGTCGGCTTGGACTTCGGGCGTATCACCATCGACGCCGGATTGGTGCTGTATCTGTTCGGCACGCCCGGACAGGACCGATTCTGGTTCCTCTGGGACGAATTGGCGCGCGGAGCGCTCGGCGCTGTGATCTTGGCCGACACCCGGCGGTTGGAGAACTCGTTCGCGGCGATCGATTTCTTCGAGCGTCGCGGTATCGGATTCACCATCGGCGTCAACTGTTTCGAGGGTGCGCCGGTGTACTCCCCGCAGGAGGTGCGCGAGGCACTGGACCTCGATGAACACGTCCCGATCCTGCTGTGCGACGCGCGCGATCGCCACTCCTGCAAACAAGTGCTGACCACACTCGCCGAGTACCTCATCTCGCGCGCCCTGAATTGACCCTTCGATTCCGAAGCATGCATAACTTGTCGTGTCAATCATGTTCCCGCTGAACGAGATACGGTTGAGAATGTGATCCACGTCCCGTTACGTTGTGGCGATGTTCAAAGCGAGACTCGGGGTCCGGACCCGTGTTCTCGCCATCGCATTGGTTCCGAGCCTGGCATTGCTCGGAATCGGTGTGGGTGGCGCGGGATACCTGGTGGTACAAGGCAAGAACGCGCGAGAGTGGGCGGACGCGCTCACCACCGCCACACCTCTAGCCAAAGAACTGATCGTTTCGGTACAGCTGGAACGCCAGCTCACCCTGGCGCAACTCTCGGGTGACGAACCCAATCCGAAGAGCCTCACCCAGGCTCGCACCCGCCTGGACAACGCGCTGCGCGGTATGGCCACCACCACCGATGCCATGGCCCAGCACGGTCCGGACGCTGTCGTCGGCGATGTCGGCGGCTTCCTCACCCTGTCCCGCGCACTCGCCGCCGTGCGCACCCAGATCGATGGCAACGCACTGGGTTTGGCCGACGCCTACAACTTCTACGGGCACCTGCTCGACCTCATCTCCATCGGCAGCCGCGCCGTGGAGACGACGGCTCCCGACCCCGAGGTCGCCGTCAAGATCGCAGAAACACTGGAGATCGTCTCCGCCTCCGAAATGCTTTCCCGCGGAGCGGCATTGGCCGAGGTGCTGCTCAAGGACGGCACCCTGACGCCGGAACTGGCCATCGAATTCTCCCGGGTGGTCGGCGCGTACCGCGTCAATATCGGGACGCTCGCGGGCGCGGACGGCAGCACCGGCAGTCCCACGTTCAAAGCCGTGGTCGATGATCCGAACTGGCAGCGGCTGATCATGATGGAGAACGTGCTGCTGGCACGCGCACTCGATCCCATCACGGCCGCACCCCTGAAATCCGGTGCGAGCGCGCCGATGGCGCCGCTCACCTTCACCACCCAGGAATGGCACGATACGGTCACCGCGGTCAATACGACGCTGATCGGACTCTGGGAAACCGAGAGCAAGAACGGGCAGAACCTGGCCGGTGCGGCCGCCGACCGCAGCGCGCGCAACTCCGCCCTCGCCGGTGGCGCCATGATGCTGGTCTCGCTCTCGGCGTTCCTCATCGCACTGCTGCTCGCCAACCGGATCATCGGGCGGCTCAAGCGACTCCGCGACGAGACCCTGGTACTCGCCGATGAGCGACTGCCCGAGATCATGTCGCAGCTGCGCGATGGCAAGGCGGTCGAGGTCGGCTCCGAGACGGCGCAGCTGGACTTCGGCACCGACGAGATCGGTCAGGTGGCACAGGCATTCGGCCACGCGCACACCGCCGCCGTCGCCGCCGCGGTCACCGAGGCCCGCACCCGTGAGGGTGTGAAGGCCGTGTTCCTCAATATCGCGCACCGCAGCCAGGTGGTGGTACACCGCCAGCTCGAGGTGCTCGACGAGGCCGAGGCCAAACAGGAGGACCCGGCGCTGCTGGAGATCTTCTTCCGGCTCGACCACCTCGCCACCCGCGAGCGCCGCAATGCCGAGAACCTGATCATTCTCGCGGGCGGCCAGCCCGGGCGGCAGTGGCGAAACCCGGTGCAGCTCATCGAGCTGGTGCGAAGCGGTGTGGGCGAGGCGATGGACTACACCCGCGTCAAGATCACCCGACTGCCCGAGATCGCGGTCGCCGGTTCCGCCGTCGCCGACCTCATCCACCTGCTCGCCGAACTCGTCGACAATGCCGCGCACTTCTCGCCGCCGCAGTCGCAGGTCGAGGTGCGCGGCAATGTGGTCGGCAAGGGCATCGCCATCGAAATCGTCGACCAGGGCATGGGCATGCCCGAAGCCGAGTTCGCCCGCATCAACGACATGCTGCGCAACCCACCGGATTTCGGCGTCACCACGCTCTCGGACTCCCGCCTCGGCATGTTCGTGGTGGCGCAGCTGGCCGTCCGCAACGGCATCTCGGTGCGACTGGCCGAATCCGACTACGGCGGCGTGCGCGCCATCGTGCTGGTGCCCTCCGGGCTCACCGTCGCGGCGGGCCGGACCGGCGAAATCCCGGCCGTGCCCACCGCATTCGACACCGGGCAGTTCCATGCCGCCCTGGCCGCCGAGACCGCCAAACAACTCGAGGCGCAAGCGCAGTTCGAGGCGTCCAAGCAGATCGAAGCCCCCAACCCGTTCGAAGCCCCCAAGTCGATCGGCAATCCCGGGCCGTTCGAGTTGCCCCGGCAACTCGAACAGCCTGCCCCCGCGCCGTTCTCGAATCCAGCCCTGCCTGCCCGGCCCGAACCACGCGCCCCGGAGCGACAGATGTCTTTCGATACCCCGCGACCCTTCGAACCACCGACGCACCCGAGCACCAATCGGCCGCAATACATTCCGCCGGCGCCCGCAGCACAGCAGCAACCGGATTCCGATTTCCGCACACGAGACTTCGATCGGTCCCAGTACACTGGCTCCGACGTCCGGCCCGAGCTACCGCGAAGGCGCCGGCAGGCAAGTCTCGCACCGGAATTGGCGCAGGAGAAGGCGGCTGAAGAGTCGTCCGAACAGCCCACCCGCACGGCCGAGCAGGCCCGAGATCTGTTCTCCGCCATCGAAAACGGAACCAGGCAGGGCCGCCGGGCCGATCCCGGCACGGTCGAGCCTGTGTCCCACCCATTCCAGGACCGACAGGAAGGCGACGGTGACCACCTCAAACGCTGGTGATCTCAACTGGCTACTCGATGATCTGGTGGATCGGCTCGCAGGCGTCCGGCACGCGGTGGTTCACTCCACCGACGGCCTGCTGCTGGGCCGCTCCACGTCCATGAGCCGAGAGGACGCCGAACACTTCGGCGCCATGTCCTCCACCCTCTACGGACTCGCCCGTAGCGCGGGCAGCCGGTTCGACGGCGGCGGCGTCCGCCAGGCGGTCATCGAACTGGATCGCGCCGTACTGTTCGTGACCGCGGCGGGCAGCCACGCCTGCCTTGCCTTGCAGGCCAACGAACAGGCCAACCTCGGCATGGTCGCCTACGAGATGAACCTGACCGTGCAGCGCGTCGGCACCTATCTGTCCACCACGCCGCGCCATCACCTGGCCGGACAGGTTAACCCCAGGCTGTCATGATGGCCAGACCGGGGGATCATTGGTTCGACGATCAAGCAGGTCCATTGGTGCGCCCATACGCCAGGACCGGCGGTCGAACCATGGGCGCAGGGCATGACCTCGACATGCTCACGGTAGTGGTGGTGCCCAATGCGGCCCCACCGTTGCGCCGGGTCGAACCGGAATACGGCGACATCGTGCGCCTGTGCAGGCTCCCGCTGTCGGTCGCCGAAGTGTCGGCGGCCCTGCGGTTTCCACTTGCAGTGACCAAGATCCTCGTCGGCGATCTCATCTCCGACGGCATCCTCAAGTTCCGGGCGCCGGTTTCTCCGGACACCGCACCCGGTGACCTCAACATTTTGCGAGCTGTACTCGATGGCATCCGAAAACTTTGACCAATCCCAGCCTATGGCCGCCTCGGTGAAAATTCTCATCGCCGGCGGTTTCGGCGTGGGCAAGACAACCATGGTGGGGGCGCTCAGCGAAATCACACCGCTGAGAACCGAAGAACTCATCACCGAACTCTCCGCGGGGGTCGACGACCTGCGCGGCGTCGAAGGCAAGACCACCACCACGGTGGCCTTGGACTTCGGCCGCATCACCATTGATCGAAACCTGGTGCTGTACCTGTTCGGAACCCCCGGACAGGACCGATTCTGGTTCCTCTGGGACGAATTGGCGCGCGGAGCGCTGGGAGCGGTCGTCCTGGCCGATACCCGGCGGCTCGAAGGCTCCTTCGCGGCGATCGACTTCTTCGAACGCCGCGGTGTGGCGTTCACGGTCGCGGTCAATTGCTTCGAAGGCGCACCGCTCTACACGCCGGCGGAGGTGCGCGAAGCGCTGGACCTCGACGAGCAGATACCCGTGCTGCTCTGCGATGCCCGTGATCGCCCGTCGGCCAAGAATGTGCTCATGACGCTCGTGGAGTACCTCATCACCCGGGCGGCGGCGACGCCCGTGGCGTAGCTGCGCTCCGCGACTCGAAAACAGCGCCCGCCCTGAGCTTCTCGGGGCGGGCGCTGTTTTCGTTCAGGACAGGAGTCCGTGGGAGACGAGCGCCATCAACGCGTCGGCTCGGTGGGCCGCGTTGGGAAGGGACTCCGTGGCCAGGGCTACGCCATTGGCGAGTTGCAGGACGTCATCGACGGTGACGCTCGCGGCGATCTCGCCCTCGCGCTGGGCGCGATCCAGGAGTGGTTGGGCGGCTCGCCGAATCATGGTGTGCGGCTCGAACTCCGGATCGGCCTCGTAGCCGGAGAGCGCCGGGCCCAGCCCGCGTGCGGTGGCGGCGTGCGTCACCACATCCCGCAGCCAGGTCACCAGCGCCGCGCCCGCGTTCGGCGCGGTCGACAGTTCCTCGGCGCGGGCGCACAGGCCCTGCACGCGTTCGTGTAGTACGGCCCCCAATAGCTCTGCGCGGCTTGGGAAATGCCGGTGCAGGGTGGCCGAGCCGACGCCGGCGCGGCGGGCGATCTCCTCCAGTGAGGCGTCCGCGCCGGTCTCGCCGATCACCTCGCTTGCCGCCACGACCAGGCGGTCGCGATTCCGCTGCGCATCGGCTCGCCGCCGACCTGGTGAACTGGGAGTTGCTCCCATTTTCGAAAACCTTCTTGCTAAGTGGGGTGGGTCCTCCGTATCGTACGTGAAGGTAAGTGGGGTGGTCACCCCACTTACGTGAAGCTATTGCACCGAAGAGGAATTCGCATGCCTGACATCACTCTCGAAGACAGAATCGCCATCCACGAGGTCATCGCCCTGCACGGCCACCTGATAGACGACCGCGAATGGGATCGCCTCGGCGAGGTCTTCACCGACGACATCGTCTTCGACATAACGGATTTCGGATACGGCACCCTGTATGGGCTACCGGCAATGCTGGACCTGGTGAACGGCGTCCAATCTGACGAGAACCAGCCCCTGGGGCATCACGTCACCAATATCGTCATCACCCGACAGGACGGCGAGACCGTGACCACCCACTCCAAGGGCCTGGCCGTCGCCGCCGACGGCGCGGCCGGATCCGCCGTCTACGAGGACACCCTCCGCCGCGATCCGCAGGGCTGGCGGATCGCCTACCGAAAGGCCATGGCGCGCCGCACTATTCGGGAATGATCGCGATGGCGTCGATCTCCACCAGCGCCCCCGGCCGCCCATGCTTCGCAGTGGTGACGCTGGTGATCGCGGTGCGATGATCGCCCCAGATCTCCTGCGACGCGGCGAAGCCGGCCTGGATATCGACGCCGTCGACCAGATAGATGGTCATCTTCACCACATGCTCCGGCCCGGACCCCGCCGCGGCGAGAACAGCCAGCACATTACGCATGGCCTGTTTCACTTGCGCCGCAATGCCTTCCAGCATCTGTCCGGCACCGTCGGTGCCCAGCTGGCCACCGACGTAGAGCGTCTTCCCCGCCGGCGCGATCACTCCCTGTGTGAAGGCCGGGTTGTAGTGCAGTTCTTCCGGGTCGAGGTGAATCGGCTCGGAGGTCGAGGAATCTCCTTCGGCATGCGTATGGAGGTAGAGGTCACGCAGCAGACAGACCTCCGAAAGATGGTGGATCAGTTCACGATTGATATGCAGCACCAGATCGGCCGTCGGGGCCTCCGGATAGGGCTCCTTCGGGCCCATCGGAGCACGCAGCTCGGCATCGGTGAGCTTGGCTACGCCGGTGAACCAGGTGTCGAGCTGGGTCTCCAGCTGCTCCAGCGCGGCGGACGCGCTGCCCGCGTACTCCCAGCTCTGATACGACGCCTCCGGTGCGCCGAAATGCGCGGCATTGCGGGCGGCGAGTACACCGACAATCACATGCGCGAGTCGCCAGGCGATGGTGGTGAAGGCCGCGGGCACCGGCTCGGGATAGGTGTAGTCGATCGTGAAGTCGCCGGTACCGGGCTGGGCCAACGCGGTCGACGTGTCCCGTGGCCGCACCGTCCAAGCATCCGCCGCCGGTGACCAGAAGTACTCATCGTCGGTCAGTCCCCGTAGCCGGGCCCGAATCTGATTGTTCCAGTGGGTTTCCCACTGCTCACGAAGCGTGCGATTCCAGTCTATTTCAGCTGCCATGCACCCACCCTCACACCAATAGCGGACAGAATCGGTCCGCTATTTTGGGAAGGATGGGCGACATGGAAGATGGCGGCCGCCGCGGCACGGAAGCGGCGAATGGCCGCGACCCGGCTGATGCGGCGGGGCGCGACCCGGCCGATATCGCATCCGGTGAGGTGCGCGGTACCACCGAGCGGGTGCTCAACCTGCTCGGGCTGCTGCAGCAACGCCAAGTCTGGACCGGCCCCGAACTCGCCGACCGGCTCGGAGTCACACCGCGTACGGTTCGCCGGGATGTCGAACGCCTTCGTGCACTGGGCTATCCGGTACACGCGAGTCAGGGTGTCGGCGGCGGATATCAGCTCGGGTCCGGGCAGGATCTGCCGCCGCTGCTGCTCGACGATGAGGAGGCGATCGTCACCGCGGTCGCACTGCTGGTCGGCGCGGGTGGCGCGGTCGCCGGTGTCGGTGATGCCGCACTCCGGGCGCTCACCAAGCTGGATCGCGTGCTGCCCAGCCGTTTACGGCATGAGGTGCGCACCCTCACCGGGGCGATCGAATCATTCGACGGGGGCCGCACCCCCGTCGATCCGGAGGTGCTCATGACCCTGGCCAGGTCCTGCCGCGATGAACTCGAGACCGGCTTCGACTATCCGTCCGATGCCACGCTCCGCCGCCGCCGCGTCGAGCCGTACCGACTGGTCGCCTCCGACCGCCGCTGGTACCTGTTCGCTTACGACCTCGACCGCGCAGACTGGCGCAGCTTCCGCGTCGACCGCATGACCGCGGTCACCGCCCGCACCTGGCGTTTCCACCCCCGGCCCGCCCCCGACGCGGTCACCTATGTACAGGAGAGCGTGGCCAGCCGCGTCTACGCCCAGCAGGCCCGATTCCTGGTGCACGCCCCCGCAGCCACGGTCCGCGCGCAAATCCCGGCCGCAGCGGCCGTCGTCCAACCGCGAGGCCGGGAACGCTGCGAAGTGCTCAGTGGCGCAGCCGATCTCGACGCCGTCCTCCTCCATGTCCTACGACTCGGCCACGACTTCGAAGTACTGACCCCTCCCGAACTCGCCACCCGCTGCCACGCGCTGGCAAGCAGACTCCATGCCGCAGGTTCCAATAGTTCAGATTGATCTGAATACAGAATTATCTGTACTATTGGTCGGGTGGAAACGTCGCTACACACCGATGCCCTGGCCCGCTTCGGCCACGCACTCTCGGACCCGACTCGCACCCAAATCCTGCTGAGCCTGCGGACGGAGCCCCGCTACCCTTCCGACCTGGCCGACCGAATCGGCGTCTCCCGTCAGATCCTCTCCAATCACCTTGCCTGCCTACGCGGTTGCGGCTTGGTGGTCGCGGTTCCGGAAGGCCGCCGCGCCCGCTACGAACTGGCCGACCCCCGCATCGCCCGAGCCCTGGAAGACCTCCTGGGCCTCGTCCTGGCCGTAGATCCGGCCTGCTGCGCATCATCCGAAACCGAAGGCTGCTGCTGATATCGCTCGGCATGCCCTCCGTACCGTCGGTCGCGGCCCCCTCTCCTGAGCGAAAAGCGTTGCTAACCAGGCAGATCCGCTGGCTCGTCGCAGCAACCATCTCCTACAACGTGCTCGAAGCGATCATCGCCCTCACCGAAGGCAACCGAGCCTCCTCGACGGCCCTGATCGGCTTCGGCTTGGACTCGATAATCGAAGTCTCCTCCGCAGCCGCCGTGGCCTGGCAGTTCTCCTCCCCGAACCCGGAATCCCGCGAGAAAACCACCCTCCGCCTAATCGCCTTCTCCTTCTTCGCCCTGGCCCTCTACGTCACAGTCGACTCCGCCCGATCCCTCCTCGGCGCAGCAGACGCCGAACACTCCTCCATCGGAATCGCCCTGGCCGCAGCCAGTCTCGCAATAATGCCCGTCCTGTCTTGGTCCCAACGCAGAGCAGGCCGAGAGTTGGGCTCGGCCTCAGCGGTAGCCGACTCCAAACAAACCTTCCTCTCCGCAATCCTCCTAGTCGGCCTCCTCCTCAACACCCTCTTCACCTGGTCCTGGGCAGACCCCCTAGCCGCCCTGGCAATAGCCGCCATAGCCATCAAAGAAGGCATCAACGCCTGGAAAGGCGACTCCTGCTGCCCAACCCCCGCTACCGCGACCGCCGGGCCGGCAGCTTCACATGACTGCGACTGCTGCGCCTGAGCAATTCCCCATCGGACATTCATCCGAGCCGGCGATCTCCAATGTCCTTCAGCGCCAATGGCGATCGCCGATCAGAGCCACTTCCGAACCCCCATCGGCGAAGATGACCTGGCCGGTGACAAAGCGGTTGTCCGCACTGGCGAGCCAGCAGATGAGTTCGGCTACCCATTCCGGCTTTCCGGGGAAACCACCGAATGGTTGTGGCGCGGCGGTTTCCACGGCCTTGCGCACGTTGTCGTCGGCGAAGATGTACGCGGATGCAGGCGTGTCGACGACTCCCGGGGCAATGGCGTTGAGGGCGATTCCGGAACCTGCCCACTCGTCGGTGGCGGCGACATTACGCACCCAGCGATTCAGCGCCCGCTTTGCGATTCCGTATCCGCCGGTCGGACCGCCGGCGGTCGGATCCGATTCGAGATAGGTGACGGCAGCGTTCTCATCGCCCGCGAGGCACGCCAAGACGATCCGCTCATCTGCCGGAGCAAGAGACGAAGTTGATGAAACCACGACCGCGCGCGGCGCGGGGCTGAGCGCGAGTAGCGGTCGAAGCCCTTCCAAGGTCGCTACCGCGCCGAAGTAATTCGTCTCCAGCAGACGGGTTTTGCCGCCGCCTGCGATAGCGAGAACCGCGTCGATCGGGCCGTACTCGCTCACCTGATCGACCAGAGACTGTCTGCCTGCAGGTGTGGACAGATCGGCGTGCACCTCGGCAGCTGCGAGATCGCATCCGACAACCGTGGCCCCACGCTCCCGAAGCAGCCGGGCGGTCGCCGCGCCGATACCGGAGGCCGACCCGGTAACCACGTAGGTACGTCCCGCGAACCCCACCTGTGACGTCATCCGTATCCCTCCCCGTCGAACCAGCCCTGAAATCGGCTGCTGGACAGCTGCTCACAAGGAGCTGGCGGTGCAGTTTCCGCGCCGAAACTGACATAGGTTCCTGGTGATCATCTGACCAGTGACCCTACTTCGAGGCGAAGCGGTTGTGGTGACTAGGCTTCGCTCGCCCTTGCGGGCGGCAAGCCCCGTATTGTCGGCAGGGCCCGTCGCGCGTAGGTTCTCTCGGGTTCCACGGTGATCACATCGAGTTGCTGGACCAGCGTCCTCGGCACTTCCCCGCCCTCGAAATGTGCAGCGCCAGGGACGAAGACGGCTTCGGCGCCCAGGCGGGTTGCTTGCGCCTTCAGCCGAGCCAACGGAGGGCGACCGAACTTCGGGTCGTAGATCACCATGTCGGCGAAGTCGTAGCCGAGACGTGTTGCAAGCCTGCGGATGTAGGGGTCGGCCCTGGGCGCGGTGCCCGAGTTGCCTCGGGTCCGTTTCCCAGGACCGCCCTCCGAACCGGACGTGCGAGTCTCCCCGCATCCGGCTCTCCATGGACATCATGCTGGTGTTGCTGCGTATTCGAGTTGCGCTGCGCGGACACTCCACGGTGTCGGAATCGTGTTGCCCCGGTATCGGTATCGCTCGATGGCCATATCGCTGGGGTTGTAGAGCACGGTCCCATTCTCTTCTGGGCGCTGATCCGGTCTCTCGGTGAGGAACCGGCGTTTGATCTTCCGCCAACCCAGGCGCGGGTGTCGTTTCCTGAGCCACCGAACTACTGCCCACCACGTGTAGTAGGCCAAATAGCTGAAAGTGGCTTTGGAGACCCCGTGTCGGAAATAGAGACACCAGCCCCGAACAACAGTGTTCAGGTATTTGAGTAGCACCTCGAGCGTCTTGTAGGGTGACCCCTGCCTGCGGGTGATGAATCTGACCTTCCTGACGATCGAAGCCAGCGACTTCTTCGAGGGGTAGGTGTAGATCATCTTGGTGTTCGTGCCCGCCTTGATCCGGCGCTGGATGCGCCAGCCGAGGAAGTCGAAACCCGAATCCATATGCACGACATGGGTTTTCTCCGGCGACAAGGATAATCCCATCGGCCGGAGCACCTGCGCGACCTCTGTCCTGATCTCGTGGGCGTGATGTTCTTTCCCGTGGACCAGGACAACGAAATCGTCCGCGTAACGCACGAGACGATAAGTCGCGAATCCCTTGCGGCGCAAGGCCGCCCGCCGCGATTCCGGATAACGCACTCCACCGCCGGCGACATCCCACTCGTGTTGAAAGTGGTCGTCCAGGACCGAGAGTGCGATATTGGCCAGTAGCGGCGAGAGAATCCCGCCCTGCGGTGTTCCCATCAGGGAATTCCGGTCGGTTCCGTCCTCGGACAGAATTCCTGCTTTGAGGAACGACTTGACCAGTGCGAGAACGCGTTTGTCCACGATCCGGTGACGCATCCGCTCCAGCAGAGCGGTGTGATCGATCCGGTCGAAACACGCCTCGATATCCGCTTCGAGCACCCACTGATAGCCCTGGATGCCGAGGAAGTGGATCTCGGCGATCGCGTCCTGAGCACGTCTTCTCGGCCGGAACCCGTAGGAGCTGGGCTGAAAATCGGCTTCGAAGATCGGCTCGAGCACCAACTTCAGCGACGCCTGCACTATCCGGTCCGCTGTGGTCGGTATCCCCAGCCTGCGTTTCTTGGCGGAATTGCCCGGTTTCGGGATCAGCTTCTCCCGCACCAGGTTCGGCCGATAGCTCCGCTCCTTGAGCGCGATCTGCAACTGCGACACCAAGGCGATCAACTCCTTCGGGATCGAGCGAGGGACCACCCCGTCGACACCGGCGGTTCGTCCACCTTTGTTGCCGTGAACCCTTTCCCAAGCATGCACCAGAAACGCAGGGTCATACACAAGGTTGTGCAGGTCATCGAACAGCCGACCCGCCTCACGGGTCGACCACCAGTGCAGCTTGGACTGCATCCGACGTACTCGCGACCAGGCCTCATCGAAGTCCGGCCACGACTCACCCGTATTCACAAGCGTCTCCGTCCATTACGGCTCCTTACCGCGATATCCACTGGGGCCCTTCGCCATGCGGTCCGGCTTTCCCGGCCTCGGACTACTACGGCCCCTCCGCCCCACTCACACACCATCAGCTGACGACGAGCCTGCCCCGGAATCGCCACTGGCCGTGGCTATTCCGGGACGACGCGGAGTGGTTCCCGTGTTCACTGTTATCCATTCGGGACAGGAGGTGGCCAGCTATGCCCCTGCGGCATGGTCACGGCTACGCCGCAGTCCTTCACCGTGACCTCCCTACCGACACTCAGAAACCGGCTCGGGAGTTCCCGTCGCCACGAACGACGACGGTGCGCACCGCAATTCAGCCCAGATCCACCGAGTTTCGAGCTGACGGGACGCTTGAGGGGCTTAATGACACTGGTTCCTTGCGTCCACCTTTGTCCCACGCTTGCCGGACCTGCACCATTCGGCAGTGCTGACACCTCCCGGCGTTGTCAGGGCTGCTCCCATCCTCCCCGGCGTCTCCCGGATCAGACTGCCCTCAGCTACAGCGATCATGCTGCGACACAATCACTTCGGAGTCATCACACCTCCAACATGGATAACAGCGCCTCACGGCGCACCTGGGATTGGTCCCAGAGCTGGGCCACGCCAGAGACATCGGTGCGGAGGTAGCCGACAGCCGTTGGCTTGTACTTCATCACGAGCCCTTCGTCGTGCGGTCCGATCAGTGCACCGCGTCCGGAAAACTCCAGGTGGAACCCTGAGTAGTCATCGGATTCGTCTGCGGCGCTTTGTAGTTCGAACAGGCCGCCGGGAAATTCGTACAACCTGGTCTGCGGCGTGGCCCCGGGTTCGTCGGTCACGGCTGCCTCCTCGGGTCGATGGTGCGGCAGTCCGGGGGCGGGTCGACTGCACCTACCCCGAACGCCTGGAATTCGACGCTAGGAGTCCGCAAGCAACAGACGCCACAAAGTTTCTTGAAGTTTCTTCAAATTGTTCGATTCATTGACCGCTCAACACCGATGGAGCCACCATTGAAGGCGCGAAGAAACTTCGCGAAACACGCTGGGACAGGGAGAAACCCCATGTGGCTGACATTCCTCGGCAAGAACACCACCGGCAATCAATCACCTACGTTGTACCTCTCCGATCGCGGCACCTACGTGTGCCAAGGATGGAAGACGGACACACCCGGCCAGATCGAGATCCCGCACCGGCTACTCGAATTCCTGAAGCCGGGAACATGTTTGGGTACCTTGCTCGAGGACACCGGGCACGGCACATTCGTCCTCAGCGGGGCACCGGTCACCGACCTCGAAGCGCTGGCGCAGATGGCCACCCCCGACCACGAGATGAGTATCGAAGTACCCCTAGGACAGGAGATCCGCCCCGATGCTGTTGCATCACGGTGAGGACGCGGACCGCCTTTTCCGTGCGGATTGGTCTGTAGCGGTTCACCTCGAACTGGAGGACACCTACAGCAAGCCGGAGGAAGACGAGCCGTTCCGCAAGTTCCTGGCCGGCGAACCTGACGACTACGCCTGGTTCGCCGGCTGGGCGAGTGTCGTTCGCGACGCTACGGCTTCCGGGAAGGTCGTGCGGCGGGTCCGTGTAGTCACCGAACCCCATACTGACTACACGCGATTCGCTCTCCATATCGCGCAGCTCAACGCCGAAGCCGGCGAGGACGTCCGATACCTTCCCCGGCACACGGTTGATCCCACACAGCTCGGTGGCGATGACTGGTGGATCTTCGATGACAACCTCGTCGCCTTCAGCGTCTTCACGCCGACCGGTGCTGGGGCTGGATTGGCGACTACGACAGACCCAGTCATCGCCGCGCACATCCGAACTATCCGAGATCGATTGTGGCCGTTGGCCATCCCGTCCGCCGACTACGCTGTAGCCACTGCCGCCCAGTGACCGGTCCCGCACAGCAAGCCAGACAGGCGCTCGGCGGTCGGCTCCGCGAGATCCGCAAGGACGCGGCGCTGACCGCGCGGGCGCTGGCCGCTATGCATGGGTGGCCGCGATCGAAAATGTCGAAGATCGAACTGGGGCACCAGACACCCACCGAGAGCGACATCATCGCCTGGTGTCGTTCGTGCCGCGCGGACAATCAGATACCCGACCTGATTGCGTCCCTGCGGAATGTCGAAGCCGTGTACTTGGAGATCAAGCGAATGCGGCTCCCGGTTCGGCAACGACAGTCGATCAAATGGGAAGCCGAAACCAAGCTGATGCGCTGGTACGAGCCGTGGGTGGTGCCCGGACTGCTCCAGACACCCGCCTACATCGAGGCGCTGATAGGCCGAGTCCTGGACTTCTACCACGGAACCCGCGCGGACCTCGAGGCCATGGTGGCCGCCCGACTGGAACAACAACACGTCCTGTACCGAGGAGATCACCGATTCCACTTCGTCATCGCCGAACAGGCGTTGCATACCACCGTGGGTGACAACGACATCATGATCGGCCAACTCGACCGGTTACTCGTCGCGATGTCACTGCCACGCGTAGTACTCGGCGTGATTCCCGCGGACACCGAATACCTTGTCCCGCAATCGAACTTCTGCATGTTCGACCGCAGGAAGGTGCTCGTGGAAACAATCACCGCCGAACTCACCATCACACAACCACGTGAGATCGCCTTGTACGAGAAGACATTTCGCACACTCACCGAACAAGCCGTGATCGGCACCGCCGCCCGTACTTTGATCATGTCCGAGCTCGACAAACGGCGATAGACGCGCCTATTCCCGCGGCGGATTGGGTTCGATGTCGGCGAAGTCGCTGATCCAGGGGTGTGGGGGGCGGGGTGGGTTGGGTTCGCCGGGGCGGCTCACGCCGATTGCTTGCCAGCCTGCGGCTACGGCGGCGTCGAGTTCGTCGGAGTGGTCGGAGAGGAACAAGATGCTTTCGGCGGGGACTCCTATTGTGCCTGCGATCTTTTCGTAGGAGGAGGCTTCGCGTTTCGGGCCGGCGGTGGTGAGGTCGAAGTGGCCGGTGATCAGTGGGGAGAGGTTGCCGGGGCGGGCGTAGGCGAACCAGTCCTTTTGGTTGCGGACCGAACCGGAGGAGTAGATGTACAGTTCCAGGCCGGATTCGCGCCAGGCTCGGAGCATGGGGGGAACGTCGGGGAAGAATTCGCCGTAGAGGGAACCGTTGCGGAAACCTTCGGCGCAGATGATGCCTTGGGCCGATTTCAGTGGTTCGGCCTTTACGTCCGTGTTCAGCCAATTGATGAGGATGGCGGCAACCGCGGCGACGGACGCGTCCGGCTGCTCGGCCAGGGTGCGTGTCTCGGCGATGATGGATTCCGCTGCGCCGCTGCAGTTTTCGTCGAGCCAGCCGGGTAGGCGGGTGCGGGTGTAGCCGTACAGTTCGTCACGCACGGAACTGGTCGGACTGGTGGTGCCCTCGATATCGAGGACGATGACGTTGATCATGCGGCGAGGAGTTCGTCGAGGGTGGGGAACCCGCCGGAGATCTTGTCGCCGGTGAAATCGCCTATCCAGCCGTCTTTCTCCTCGAAGAAACGGACAGCCACGAATTCGGGCGAAGTACCCATATCGAACCAATGCAGGGTGCCCGCGGGGACCGACACGAGATCGCCTGCGGTGCACACGGTTGCGAGCACCTCATCGCCGAGATGCAGGTAGAAGCAGCCCTGACCGGCGGCGAAGAAACGCACCTCGTCCTCGGCATGCCGGTGCTCGTCCAGGAATTTGGTGCGGGCGGCCACGGCCTTGGCGGGCCACTCCGGGTCGGCCGCATCGGGGTGAATGCGCGCCACATCGATGAACTTGTAGCGCCCGTCCGAATTGAGTGCGTCGATGCGCGACTGATATTCGGCCAGCAGGTCCTCGGTCGAGGTTGCGGCGCTGAAGCCGTCGAACAGCGACCAGCGTTCGAAGGTGATGCCGCGCTTGTTCAATTCGGCGGCGATTACCGCGTCATCGCTGGTGCGCAGCTTGACCTCGGCGGAGTCCTGATCGGACATGATCTGCAGCAGAGTCATTTCGGGTTCCTCCTCGGAACTAATTCTCGCGCACCGGAATCTCACGGTGACCGGTCAAGGTGGTCAATTCGCACATGGCCTCGAGGCATTCGGCTCGATCGCGGGCCTGCGCCAAAGTGGCGCCCCATGCCGTAATCCCATGTCCGGCAATGAACAGCACCGGCGGGGCCTCTGGATGCGCGGTCAGGTACTTCTCGATATCCGCGCCGATCTGCGGCACATCGGCATGATTCGGGAACACCGGGATATCGATGAGGTCGGGGCGTACTCCACCCAGGCCCTTGATCAGCTCGTATCCGGCGAAACGCACGGGCTGCACATCGGCACCGGCCGCACCGATCGACAAGGCGGTCGCATGCGGCGGATGCACATGCACGACCGCGCTCGAATCGGTGGTGCGGTAGACGGCGGTGTGAATCGTGATCTCCGCGGACGGTTTCCGCCCGGTCGCCGATACCGGCTCGGAATCGGCGACCGCGACGGTCACCATGTCGGTCCCGTCGAGCTCCCCCTTGGAAAGCCCACTTGCCGTGACAACAGCCGTATCACCCTGGCGCACCGAGATATTGCCCGCAGTACCGGGCATCCACCCATTGGCGTAAAGCCCCCGCGCAATGGCCGCGATCTCGCGTCCCGCATCGAGTGCGGGATTGCCGAGCACGCCATTTTCGGTGACCACGGCCGTCACCAACTCGGGCGGAGTCACATCGAACGCCGGATTGAAGGTCGGCGTCCCCTCGGGAGCCGTTGCGACACCCCCGAATCCGGTCACCTCCCCCGCCGCCCGCTGCTCCACCACAATGTCACTGCCCCGCGCGGTCGCCACATCCCGAGTGGATTCGGGCGCCACCACAATGAACGGAATCCCATGCCGCCGCGCCGCAATGGCCAGCATGTAGGTGCCGATCTTGTTGGCCACCGAACCATCGGCGGTAATCCGATCCGCGCCGACCATGACCGCGTCCACACCCTCGGTCGCCATCGCCCAGGCGGCAGCGGAATCAATGGTGAGCCGATGCGGAATACCCGCCTCGGCCATCTCCCACGCGGTCAACCGCGCACCCTGCAACAGCGGACGAGTCTCGTCCACAATCACTTCCGCGAGCGCGCCCCGCTGATGCAGCACATTCAACGCGCCGATCGCGGTCCCGACCGCAGTGGTCGCGAGCCGACCGGTATTGCAGTGCGTCAGAATCCGCAGCGGCCGATCCGGGCAGAGCCGCTGCACGAGATCAGCGGCATGCGTGGCCGCGGCCAGATTCACGCGACCATCCTCGGCCAGCATGTCAAGGGCCTCGTCGAGCACGGCTTGCACACCATTCGGCAACTGTGCCAGCGCCCGCTTCACACCCCAGGCGAGATTGACCGCGGTCGGCCGGGCATCGGCGACACGCGCGGACTCGGCTTCGACCAGTTCGGTATTCACCACTCCATCGGTGGTGGCCGCGAGCGCAGCGAGCACCACCCCGAACGCCCCCGAAACCCCGATCGCCGGAGCCCCGCGAATCGCCAGCGATTTGATGGCGTCGATGAGATCGTCGACCGTGGTGATCCGCAGCTCCCGCAATTGCTGCGGTAGCGCACGCTGATCGATGGTGACCAGGGCACCGTCGACCCACTCGATCGAACTCTCAGCCATCTATCGTCTGTCCTCTCGCGAAATCGGCGCGGCCCGCCACGGTTTTCGCATCGCGACCGGCACCCGCCCACCGTATCGAACACGGATCGGCGCGTGACCGGCAGGTTTCAGATCAGCGGAATCCGAATCGGCGACGGTCATGCCGGTCCTGCCGGGTGGGATCGCACCGTTACCTTCTCGTGTTCTGGAGACATACCGCGCTATCCTTCCGGTATGGCGAGAGAACGTCGCACCCGCAAGATCACGGTCACCGTGCCGGAAGACGTCGCCGCCACCTTGGACGACTGGCGCAGCAAGGGCCGTATCGAATCCATCTCCGCCTTCGTCGCGGAATCGGTGAAGGTCCGCGTGGACCGCGCCGAATCGCTGGCCCGTATCGAACAGGTCTTCGGCGGCCGCCCGCCCCTGGATCTCATCAATCGCGCCCGTGCCGTGCAGGGCCTCCCACCCTTATCCGAGGAGGATGCCACCGGCGACCATGCCGGCGCGGCATGATCTCCGCCGGCTCCACCCTCGGCGGCGTCGTCTTCGATACGGCCGCGCTGACCGCATGGGCACATCGCGTCGCCTACGTGCAATCGGTGGTGTGGGCCACCGCCGATGCCGGGCACACCATCATCATTCCGGCGACGGCTCTGGCCGCGGCCCGCGCATTGATCCCGCCCGGCCGCCTGGACATTCTGGCCGTACTGCTGGATCTGCCCAATACCGTCATCCAGCCTCTCGACCGCCCTGCCAGCGACCAGCTCGGCGCGGCCCTGGCCGACCGCATCGACGCCGATGCCCTGATCCCCGCCGGGCACGCGACTATCGAAGCGGTGAGCCGTGATTGGCCCTGCCTGACCGATCGCCCCGACACCCTCCGCAAACTCGACCCGCGCATCCAAACCGACACCCTTCCCTGAATGCCCCATGTCGCGCTCGGGGACCGGCAGGAGACCTGAAGGTTTCGGCGCGAAAGTCGAGCCACCGTTGAACACGCGCGCCGGCGGCCGTCGCGGGTGGAGATTCCGGCCTGGTCTGTCGTTGCCGAAGGACCGGCGTGATCGATGATGGGTGCGTGAATCGGATTCCGGAGTGGCTGCGACCTTCCCGCTGGGGGCTGCGCGTCCGGTCCGCGCTGCTGGCCGCATTGGTGGTGGGTGCGGTGCTGCTGGTCGCCGCCGGAGCCATGCTGTTGCTGCTGCGACAGTCGCTGATGCGCGAACTCGACAATTCCGCCGTCGCCCAGCTGGATGCGATGGCACCCGAGCTGGCGCGGATCTCGGCGCAGGAGCCGCCGGAGAGCGTGGTCGCCCAGTTGCCCGCGTCGCTGTTCTCCACGGGCGGTTCGATCGACGCGGTCCAGGTGATCGATCCGCAAGGGCGGGTCCTGCGCTCCTCCGACCCGAAAACGACTGTGCCCCTGCTCGATCCGGCCAAGTTCGGAGACCGGGTGGTCGGCTGGGAGGCGGTGCCGGACGACGACGATCTGCGGGTCTCCGCGCGTGCGGTGCACACACCGCTGGGCCGATACACCGTCACGGTCGCGGTGAGTACCGAACCGGTCGAGCATGCGGTGACCAAAGTGGCCGCATTGGTCGCCGGCGGCGGCCCGATCGTCGTCGCCGCGGCGGCAGCGGCGACGTATCTACTGGTCGGGCGCTCGCTGCGCTCGGTGGAAGATATCCGTCGCCGGGTCACCGGCATCGGAACAACCGATCTCTCCGAACGCGTACCTGTCCCGCCCGCACACGATGAGATCGCGCGCCTTGCCGAGACCATGAACGCCATGCTGGCCCGCATCGAAGCCGGTCATCTGGCGCAACGCCGGTTCGTCGGCGATGCCTCTCACGAGCTGCGCAGTCCACTGGCGGCGGTCGCCGCGGCTTTGGAGTTGGCGCGCGACCGGCCCGAGGTACTGGACCGCGAACTGATCACCGGTACCCTGCTGCCCGAGACCGAACGCATGCGCCACCTCATCGAGGATCTACTCACCCTCGCCGCCGCCGATGAACACAGACTCGAATTGCGAACAGGCGATGTCGATCTGGACGATCTCGTCGATGCGCAGGCCGCCGCGCTGCGCGGCCGCGCAGCGCTCACCATCCGCACCGATATCCGCCCGACCCGGGTGATCGGCGATCCCGCCAGGCTGGCGCGGGCACTCCGCAATATCGCCGAGAATGCTGCGGCGCACGCCGATTCGAAGATCTCCCTCGCGGTGGCTCAGGACGGTGATTACGCCCGCATCGTCGTCGATGACGACGGCCCCGGCATTCCGGTCGCCGACCGGGCGCGCATCTTCGACCGCTTCGTCCGGCTGGAGCCGGATCGGGCGCGCGCCTCCGGTGGATCCGGGCTCGGCCTGGCGATTGTCGCCGAATTGGTCGCCGCGCACGGCGGCAGCGTCACCGTCGACGAATCACCTTGGGGTGGAGCCAGATTCGTTATCGCTCTGCCCGTCGCCGGTCCCCGGATCGATCAACCGGTAGCCGACGCCCCGTAGCGTCTCGATACTGCTCTGCCCGAACGGCGCGTCGATCTTCTTGCGCAGATAGCCGACATACACTTCGACCACATTCTCCGGGCCTTCATGGTGTGCATCCCAGACATTGCGCAGGATCTCGGCTTTGGTGACGGGAATTCCCTTGTGCCGCAAGAGATACTCAAGCAAGCCGAACTCCCGCGGCGTGAGCGTCAACTCGGTGCCCCCGCGCCGCACCGTCCGTCGCGCCGGATCGAGGATCAGATCCCCCGCCGACAATTGCGCGGGCTGCTGCGGTGACCTCCGGCGCAGCAGTGCCCGCAGTCGCGCGATCAACACCACGAATGAGAACGGCTTGGTCAGATAATCGTCCGCGCCCAGATCGAGGGCGTCGGCCTGCTCGTAATCCCCGTCCTTGGCGGTGAGCATGAGCACCGGCGTCGACACATCCCGGTGCCGTAGCCGCCGCAGCACCTCGTACCCGCTCAATCCCGGCAACATGATGTCGAGCACGATCACATCGAAATCATCCTCGATCGCCCACCACAGCCCCTCGCTGCCGGTGTGCGCGAGCTGCACCACGAAACCCTCCAGCTCGAGCCCGCGCGCAATGGTCCGCGCCAGCCGCTGTTCATCCTCGACCACCAGCACCCGCACCGCCCCAGCATGCACTACCGGCCGGCGCGCGAAGCAGGACGGCTCGGCAGAATTGTCGCGATCGCGGGTCGGCGGATGCGGAACGTCCGGCCGCCGATCCAGGTTCTCAACATCTTCTCAGGCGAAACGTGCCATGGTCGTGGGATGCCGTCCGCAGTTACCGCAAAGCAAATGGAGTCCTCGTCTGTGCCGACACAGCCACACCTGCCGAGTCCCGGCGTGCTCGGCACGCTCGCGGCATTGAGCCTGATAGTCCTCGGGCTCACGGTCGCGGTGCTGGTGCATCCGGGTCCGCTCGGACCGGACGCGAGCATGCTGCAGTGGTTCATCGACCACCGCAATGGCACGGCGACCGTGTTCGCCAAGGGGATCAGCGCGCTCGGCGACACCGCCACCATGACCGTGCTCGGGGTGGTCGTGTGCGCGGGTTTGGCATGGTGGAGGCATTGGGAGACAGCGTTTTTCGTGGGATTCACCGCTTTGGGCGCGGGCGCGCTGGTGTTCTTCGGAAAACTGCTGATCGCTCGCCCGCGCCCGCCGCTGATCGACCGGATGGTGGTCGAGACCAATCACTCCTATCCGTCCGGGCATGCGCTGGGTTCGACCGTTGTTGTGGGCGTGGTGGTCGCGGCGGTATTACTGCCACTGCTGCACGGCATTTGGCGCAGCCTCGTACTGGCGGTGACCGTCCTGTTCGCAGCGGGAGTCGGGGTGTCCCGGCTGTACCTCGGCGTGCACTGGCCGACCGATGTGCTGGCCGGATGGATCTTCGGCGCACTCTGGCTGAGCCTGTGCTTCCATTTCCGGCCCGTGATCGCCGAGCGCGCTCACGCCGTGCTGTCGAAGGTCGCGCCGGATTGATTCGCGCCCTGGGTCAGGCGCGACCCAAGGCGAGGGTGACATTGTGGCCGCCGAAGCCGAACGAATTGCTCAGCGCGTAATCCAGGGTCTGGCGGCGCGGCGCACGCGCGACGATATCCAACGCAGTCCCGGCATCGCCCTGCTCGAAATTCAAAGTGGGCGGGACGATTTGATCCTCGAGGGTCCGTAGCGTGAGGATCGCCTCCAACGCCCCGACCGCGCCGATGGAATGTCCGAGCGCCGACTTGGGTGCATACACCGAGGCGTCCGGGGTCACCGCCCCGATGGCATTGGCCTCGGAGGCGTCCCCGACCGGCGTAGAGGTGGCATGCGCGTTGACGTGCTGAATATCCTTGGCGCTCAACCCCGCTGAGCCGATCGCCTTGCGCATGGCCCGCGCCGCCCCATCACCGTCGGGTGCGGTCCCGGTGATGTGATACCCGTCCGAGGTAATGCCCGCCCCGAGTACCCGCCCATGAATCCGCGCACCCCGCGCCCGTGCGTGTTCCTCTGACTCCAGCACCAGCAATGCCCCCGCCTCCCCGAAGACGAATCCGTCGCGGTCCTTGTCGAAAGGTCGTGAAGCGCGGGCAGGTTCGTCATTGCGGGTGCTCATGGCCCGCATCATGGCGAAACTGGCGATCGGCACCGCATCGATATGCCCTTCGACGCCACCCGCGACCACCACATCGGCCTCGCCGGCCGCAATCAGCCGCCAGCCGTGCGCAATGGCCTCGGCACCCGATGCACACGCCGAAACCGGTGCGTACACACCACCTTTCGCGCCGATCTCCAATCCGACCGTCGCGGCTGGCCCGTTCGGCATGACCATGGGCACCGTCATGGGCGGCACCTTGCGATAGCCGCCGGCTCGCATCGCATCCACCGCGTGCACCAGCGCGTCGCCGCCACCCAGCCCGGTCCCCACCGCGACGGCGAGCCGCTCGGCCTCGACCTCGGGTGTTCCGGCCTCCTGCCAGACGCGCCGCCCGAGCACCAGCGCGAGCTGCTGCACGAACGACATCCGCCGCTGCTCGATTCGGGTCAGTTGCTCCCCCGGCTGATCGGTCAAACGCCCGCCGATGCGCACCGGCAGCTGCTGCTCGGTCACGAAATCATCTGTAAGCGTGCCGATTCCGCTGTCTCCCGCGAGCAGTCGCTCCCAGGTCGTCGCCAGATCGGGACCCAGGCAGGTGGTGACCGCCATGGCGGTCACCACGACACCGCGAGTTTCTGTACCAATTGCTACACCCATGTCGACATGAATACCTGTACCGTCCGCTACAGTCAACCCGTGCCCCGCCCCCTCGACCACGCCCGCCGCGCCGAACTCCTCGACGGCGTCATCGCCTACATAGCCGACCGCGGCCTGGCCGAACTCTCCCTGCGCCCCCTTGCGGAGTACTTGGGCACCAGCTCCCGCATGCTCATCCACTACTTCGGCACCAAGGAACAGATGCTGGTCGCGGCCCTGGAAACCCAGCGCCCCGACATCCCCGCCCTGTTCGCGGGCATAGACGACCCCGAAGTCCTCAAATCCCGCCTGGGCCAATCCTTTACGTTGAACACCACCGGCACCGCCTCGATCAGCATCCGGGTCCTGCTTCAGGTCCTCGGCGCGGCCACCGTCCCCGGCAGTCCCTTCACCGCCTACGCCACCGACGCGATCCAGGTACTCATCTCCGCCATGACCGAGACCCTCGCGCGCATAGACCCGTCGATCGCCGATCCCGAAGCGGCGGCAACCCTCATGATTTCCGGTATGCGCGGCGTGATCATGGACTGGTGGATCACCGGCGACACCGACCGCATCACCCGATCGGTCAATCTCCTGGTGAATCAGCTCTTCTGAAGCGTCCCGGTCAACGTCCCGCTGGCCCGCTCACTGCTGTAACCGGCCGCCCCATCCGCGTGCAGCCCCACCGTAGCCAGCGCCCCACTGTCATCGCACCCCACCCCACTGGTCAGTCGAAATGCGAATGTCAGCTCATTCTCGAACCCAAAAACCATCCGCCCGATGCTCACGCACCGATTGCCGGACCCTTTCGCGACACTCACCACATCCACCACCTCCTCGCCCCCCTTCCCCGATTTGATGGTGAACACCAGATCGAACGCCCCCGCACCCCCACTCACGGTCCCCACCCAATTCCCCAGAAACGCCTGCGGCACAGCCCAAACCGCCGCCACCGGCGTCGTATCCACCGGCCGACTGACAGTAGAACTCGGCGCAGTGGCCCCACTGCCCACCGAATCCCCACCGGACTGGCACCCGCCCACCCCTGCGACAACCCCAATAGTCACCGCAAAGACCGCCACACCCCGCCTCATCGCCCCGATTCTAGTTGAATTCCCTTGTCGCAGTGAGCGCTTCACCCCGAGGTCGATGTAGCCTTCATCGCCCCGAGTAGTTGTGTGAGCCAGGCCGGTGAGACTTATCTTCGCGACGGTGCTCCCCGCGACCGACCTCACCTGTCACGCCGACTGATTCTCGATAAGACCCGGTATCGCACGCCGAGATCGGAGCCGCTGCCGCCGAATCCCGCGATATCGCCACGACGTCGATCAAGGGACGGGAACTGCCTCCAGACTGGACGGCATCCAACCCCTCGCGAGTCTGGAATGGCAAGGGGCATCGGAATTTTGGTGTACAGGTCTTTGGTCCTCAATTTGTCCCGTACCGGGCACTTCGGGCACACCTCGGTGCCGGTGGCACCGGCGGATCTCGGGTAGCCCGCGGCGGCGGTGTACTTCATTGGAAGTGTGCCCAGTACCGTCGCAGACGGGTCCGGTCGGGTTACCTTAGCGCGGCAGCGGCGATCCGGGAATCCGCCCGGCGGCTCGATATCGGAAGCCGTGCGGCATCGAGAATTCGGCCGCGGTGCATCGCAACGCAAAGGAGCCCGGGATGAGCAATCGGAGTGTTCAAATTCGCCGTCTTGTCCTCGAGCAGATGAAATCGTCCCGTGCGTCGTTACCCATCGCGCGGCGGATGGCGCGTTAACGTAATTGTCTCTGGTCTATTTCGCCTTCCGACAACCCTTCCCCGGCGCGGTCGACGACGAGGATTCCACGTAGACCCACGGGGCGGGACGTTCTTCGGCATGCACCGGCGCAAACCGGTGCCTCAGCGCTGTACCGAGCCGTCCGAATCTGTTCCCCGGTGGAAAGGACATGTTTTGTCTACGAGTCACCGCTTGGCCGCTACCGTCGCTGTCTTCGGCGTCCTGCTCGCCGCGCCCCCGCTGATCACCCACGGTGCGGCACTGCCCATTCCGGCGCCACAGGCGACGATGAATTGTCAGGAGTCGGGGACGGTGTCGTGGGCTGCCCCTGGAATACGCAACGAGCCCGCGACCATCGAATGGAATGCCGGGATCGATTTCACCAATTGCACCGGACCGGCCGTCGATCAAGGACACCCGACCCCGGTCCGCCTGACCGAAAAGGGAACCGAACTCGTATCCTGTGACGGCGACGTTTCGGTGCACTCCGGTACCGGAGAAATCACCTGGTCGGACGGTTCCACCAGCAAGATCTCCGCCGGGGTGAACGTGCAGAGCAAATCCGCCGGCGCGGGCCACGGCGCCTTCCCGATCACCATTCTCACGGGCAACAATGTCGGCCATCCGGTAGTGGACGACAACACGGTGACGCCATCGGGCCAATCCTGTCCAGGTCTCACCAAGGCCACACTGACCGGCACGCTTTCCATATTCTGATCGACCCGCGCACCGCTCGGAATGAGCAACAATTCGCGCAGACCGATCCGCGAACCGGTGTGGCTGGTCAACCCTGGAATGCTGCCGAACACCATGACAGGGTTGTGGTCGCCGGACTCCAGCGGACCGCTCGCGGGCGCAGACGCCGATCCGATCACCACCGGTGAGG
This sequence comes from Nocardia sp. SYP-A9097, assembly GCF_009649815.1. Classification (GTDB taxonomy): domain Bacteria; phylum Actinomycetota; class Actinomycetes; order Mycobacteriales; family Mycobacteriaceae; genus Nocardia. The sequence continues at coordinate 149,950 of NZ_WJIC01000013.1, read as the reverse complement.
CCGAGCACGACAGGTTCTTCGGCATCCAACGCGTCTCGGCCGATCCCGCCAGCCTGTGGCGGACGGCCTTGACGCGCAGCCTTCCGCAGCTCAATTCCCAACTCGCCGCACAGATCCCGCCCCGGCACGAACCGAATCTACTCGCTGGGTTGGCTGCCGCGATGCCCCCTGAGGTCTTCCGATCTCTGATGTGGATGCCGGCCACGCCGGCCGACATCCCATGGACTGCGCTGGACTGGTGGGTGCAGGGGCACCGCCTCTTCGCGGTCCTGACTCAGATGACAACGGTGGCCCTGCGCCACGCCTGCCGGCACGAACGCCTGGGAATCCCCATCGCCGCCACCGCGGGCCTCGATATCGCCGCCGCTCTGTTCCATTCCAGCGCCGCGACATTGCGCATCACCGCGAACTTCAGCCCCACCCTCTATCGGGAGCAGATACGACCACTGATGACGCCGCCCCATGTCTCGGCAGGATTCAGCGGACTGCTGTCGGCGGATCATCGTGCGTTGGTCGCGGCGCTGCGGCAATGCCGGTACGGCATGGTAAGTCCTTCGACGCATCCCGGGGTCGCACGGCTGCGGGCCGCACTCGCGACGGTGTACGCGGCGCACGAAGGCGTGTGTGAACGCTTCGTCGGTGACACCGCACCCAGCCTCCGCACGGTGGCGAGCCCCCGCCGGTCGTCCGCGGTCATGGTGCTGCATGAGCTCGGACAACGGCGGATCGGGCTGCTCCCACCGAGTGCGCCCTCACCCGCCGACGACGGCGCTCCGGCTGATCCGATCCCAGGCGGCGGCGACATGCTCGAACCGGGTGGCTGTGCCGCCGATCGCCAGACGAAGCGTGAACACGCCATGAACCACGGTGTGGGACAGATAGATCCGCCCGGAGTCGTTGAGCGATTCGAGCAAGCGCTGATTGGGTTCATCGGTCCCACGAAGCCGGAAACAGACCAGTGACAGCCGATGCGGGGCCATCAACTCGAAGCGTTCGTCCGCACTCACCCATGTGGCGAACTGCTGTGCCAGCGCGACACTGTGCCGCAGGTGCGCCTGCAAACCCTCGACCCCGTAACAGCGGAGAACCGCCCAGAGTTTGAGCGCTCGGAACCGTCGCCCCAGGGGTACTTGCCAGTCCCGATAGTCGACGACCGCACCCGCGTCCGTCGCGGTATTACGCAGATACTCCGGCAGCACCGACAGCGCACCCACCAGTGCCTCCCGGTCGGCGACATAGCAAGCGTCGCAGTCGAATGCGGTGAGCAGCCACTTGTGTGGGTTGGTCGCATACGAATCGGCGTAGGCGGCCACCCCCTGATGAATCCACCGAAACTCCGGGCACACCGCGGCCACTCCGGCGTAGGCCGCATCCACATGCAGCCACACCCCGAATTCCTGGCAGATCTGCCCGATCGACTCGACCGGATCGACCGCGCCCGTGGAGGTGGTACCCACCGTGGCCATTGCCATGACCGGGGTAATACCCTGCGCCACATCCCTTTTCATCGTCGCCCGCAGCACGTCCGGATCCATCGACAGATCCGGGCGCGTTTCGATGAACCGTATCGACGATGTGCCGAGACCGCTGATCCGCACGCCCTTCTCCAGCGCGGAGTTCGCTTGCGTCGAGGTGTACACCGCATAGCGACCGCGCTCGATCCCGTCGCGGGCGACCTGACCGCCCGAGATCCGATGCAACGCGGCCACCAGCGCCACGAGTATCGCGCTCGATGCCGAGTCCTGGATGACACCGCCCCCGGTGCCCGCGAAGGTGAACTTCTCGGGCAACGCGAGCATTCCAGCCAGCCAATCGAGTACGTGCTGTTCCAACTCGGTGCACACCGGACTGGTCTGCCACAACATCCCCTGCACGCCCAGCCCGGACGCGAGCAATTCCGCGAGCACCGCCGGGCCCGAGGTGCTGGTCGGAAAGTAGGCGAAGAATCCTGGATGCTGCCAATGCGTCAGTCCCGGAACCACAATCGTGTCGAGGTCCGCCAGTACAGCGTCGAAGGGCTCACCCGCTTGCGGCGGTGCCGGCGGCAACTGCTCGCGCACCCACCCCGGTGGCACCTGAGACCGCACCGGCAGCGATTCCACTCGTCCCCAGTAATCCGCGATCCAATCCACCGCAGCCCTCCCGTGACGGCGAAACTCCTCGGCGGTCATGTGAACGGGCACAGGTGTTTCGGCCATCGTCGGTCGGGATCACGGCGCTCCAGCAGGCCGCTCTCCCATACTCCTTCTTGTCGTGGGTGCGCTGATGCGGTGGGCATTACCGAAATGCGAACAAACACGAGATGTGGAGCGGTCGGGCAGCGGAGACGATCTTATCCGCGGCTTTGGCCTGGCCGGATCAGCGGGTGTGGTGGAGTTCGGCTGCGAGGGTGAGGAGTTCGGGCATGTGGGGGCCGTCGGTGGCGGCGCGGTTCAGGGCCTCGGGGAGGGGGAAGGTGCGGACTTCGAGGATTTGTTCGGCGTCGTCGGGGTTGGTGGGGGCACCGGTGAGGCGGACGTCGGCGGTGCACCAGAGCCAGGCTTTGCGGGGGTGGGGTTGCCAGGGGCGGTAGGGGGTCGGGCGGTCGGTGATGGCGTGGTGGGCACCGAACCAGTGGATGGGGCCGAGGAGTTCGGCTCCGGCCTCCTCGTGGAGTTCGCGGATTACGCAGTCACGCACCGACTCCGATTCCTCGCGGGTGCCGCCGGGGACGAGCCAGATATCGCGGCTGTCGCGGCAGAGCACGATTTCGTCGCCGACGAAGCAGATGACGTGGATATTGGTGACCAGTTCATCAGGTGGCAGGTCGGTGGAGAATTGGACATCCAGGCCGCCCCATTCCCAGCGGGCGGGAGCGTGCAGCAGGGGGTACCGGTCGGCGAGCGTCACGATTCGACCGTAGCTCGAGGCGGTGTAATCGGCTGGGGCCGTGGAGTGCTGCGAAGCTCTCCGAACGACGCTGCCCGATTCGGGTACTCGCCCGGACGCCTAGAACTCGTTTCAGTATGGTTCCCCCATGACCCTTGTCATCGACAACAGCGTGGAGATCGACGCGCCCGCCGACCTGGTGTGGCAGGTGCTCACCGATGTGGCCAAGTACGGCGAGTGGAACCCCTTCGTCCCCTCCTGCCAGACCACCCTCGAGCCCGGAACCCCGATCGATATGCAGGTGAAACTTCTCGGCTCCAAGCCGCGCCAGCAGCGCGAATTCATCCGAACCCACACTCCGGGCAAGGAATTCAGCTACCAAATGAAGCCTGTACCGGGTATGTTGAACAGCCTGCGCCAGCACAATGTGATCCCGCTGGAGGACGGGCGTACTCGGTACACCTCGCACTTCGAGCTGAACGGTCCGCTGAGCATTGTGGTCAGCACCCTGTTCGGCGGTGCGATGCGCAAGGGATTCGGCGGTATGACCGACGGTCTGAAGAAGCGCGCCGAGGCGCTCGCGGCAGTACAGGGCTGACGAAAGCCGTTGCGCCGAAATCGAAATAGCGCTTATCCATCGAAACCGATGGATAAGCGCTGATCGATTACGCCTCGAACGGAATCGTATTGCCGGCGGCGTCCCGCATTCCCTGGCCGGCTTCGATGGCTTGCACCAGGTCATCGACGGTTGCCCACCGCAAGGGCGGGCGATCGTCGAGATTTCCGATGGTGTACCAGGTGTCGGTGTCGCGGTAGCGAACCAGAGCGGTTCCCGCCTCGTCGACGGCGACATCGAGCGCCCCCGACACCGTCCCTTCCTCCTGGGTCATGACGGCTGCTGCGGCGGGGATTTCGATGACGTCGATTATCTGAACCCTCCTTGTTTTACGCAGTCGTCGACTGCGGTACGCAGTGCTGTGCGCTCGTCGGGATCAACGGTCAGGTTGTATTTTATCTTTATCTGGAGATAGTGGTCGATATAGCCACACCGGAAGCTTCCCGGCGGAAGATAGTGCGCGGCATCCTGATCGCCCTTTGATCTATTCGCCGAGGGATCCGATGCGATGAGATTGATCGCGTCGTTGGCGATGTTCCGGCGGGTGTCCTCATCCATTTTGGCGGCGCCGGAACGCCAGGCTTCGGCCAGCGGGACAATGTGCTCGGCATCCACGCCTGCGGGGTCGGTGATGAACTTGTACGGCTTGAGCTTTCCGGTCTTCGCGTCGAGTACGCCGTACTGGTCTTTCCACCCGCCGTCTTTACCGACCTTCAGGTCACAGGTTTTCGCGTCGAGGGTGACCGCGCCGACCGAGTCGCGCAGCATCATCACATCGCGAGTCGTGCATTTGGCGTACTGCGCGTATGTCTGACCGAACCCGTGCGCGGGCGGATTGGTATCCCAGTGCGGGAACTTCTCCCGGCTGTAACCGGTCATCGGGAGTTCGTCCGCGACAGCGAGTTTCGCCACCAATGCGGCGACCTGTTTACCGTCGGCGGCAGGGGTGGCGGCAGGATCGGGGTGACCGCTGTCGGTGCCGCTCTTGTGGTCGAGGAGGACATAGACGACAACCAGCGCCAGCGTCAGGAACAGTCCGACCAAGGTGGACACGCTCTTGCGCGAGAGGCGTGGGAAGGATGGCTTACTCATGCCGCACCTGCCGCAAAACCCTGGGGCAGTATCGGTTTCCGGGGGCGCGATAGCTCTCTTTGCAACATATCCCGAACACCGTCGCAATCCTCGACCCGAAACGGCAAGTCGCACCGGCGGTTCGGAGACGCGGGTCACATTTGTGCCCCACGACCGAGGCGGTCGGCGAACGCGGTGCTGTCTCCATGGTGGGCCACGGCAAGATCGAGAACAACTGCGCCGCAGCCATTCCCGCAGAACACGCCGAGTACGGGCGCGGCGGAGGTCAGGTCTGATGCAGCCAGGCTATGAAAAACAGTGCCCCGGCGGCGGATAGGACTACCGCGGCTGGAATCGGCCACCACGGACCGAGGCGGCCGAGCAGGCGCGCGGTGAGTAGACGTTGCACGGCACCGAAACCGGCCAGCAACAGAATCCACAGCGGAAGCAGCCCCACACCGAGAAGGCCATGCACGGCCCACGCACCCGCCAATGTCGGCCCACCCCACGAATTTTGATAATCATGCGCCGCGATCAGCGGGTAGGCCACACCGCGCAACGCCCCGACCAGGGCCAGGAACAGTGCGAACCACGAGAGCAACGCGGTGGCCGCCGCCAGCACGGTATGCGCGGCGGCCCGCCACAGGCCGGGCGATTCGAGTTCGAAGGGTTCACGAAATACGCGCCTGGTCACGCGGGCACGAACACTGGTGTCGGCGAACGCGACCGGGAGCGAGAGCAGGCCGTAATACGCCGCGCGCAGCAGACGTTCGATCCTCGACATGAGGACCACGGTAATAGCGGAAGTAACGAAAACGTCGCGCCGACAGCAAAGGTGCTTGCCTCCGCCATGCCGACGCGCGCATCGAATCGGGCGATTCAGGGCCGGATTACCAGAACTCGAACATAGTTGCGATTCTGTGGATACCGTTTCGCACATGATCAGCGCGAAGTGTGGCCTCTGCCGACGACTGACGAACTGCACTCTGCGAGCAGTCGTAAGAGTGTGGTGAGTTGCCCATGCTGATCGGGAGAAAGTACCGGGTGGAGTTCACGGATGAACAGACTCATACCGCAGAAGCTATTGGGGCTGCGTGCCGGGCAGTGTGGAACATAGGCCTCGAGCAGCGGCGTGAGTACCGCAAGCGCGGTGCCTTCATGAACTACGCGCCACAGTGTGTGCAGTTGACGGAGGCAAAGGACGAATTCAGTTGGCTGTCAGAGGCTCCGGCGCAAAGCCTGCAACAGACATTGCGGGATCTGGACCGGGCATGTCGGGAACGGGGAACATTCCGAGTGCATTGGCGCGCAGAGCATCGATGGTCGCCATCGTTTCGTCTCCCAGAGGGCGCCAAGCTCCGCATTGAACGTCTGAACCGGAGATGGGGGCGTGTGAAACTACCGAAGCTGGGCTGGGTGCGTTTCCGATTCTCACGCCCGCTCGATGGTCAGGTCCGGTCGGCAACGGTGTCTCGCGACGGTGACGCTTGGTTCGTATCCTTCCTGATCGAGGACGGCGCAACCACACCTGAGAGCCATGCCAGCGTGTCGGCAGTTGGGGTGGATCGTGGTGTGGTGGTGGCCGTCGCTTGCTCGGATGGCAATCTTCTCGACCGCAAGTTCTCCACGCTGGGCGAGCGCAAACGATACCGGCGGCTCCAGAAGCGACTTGCGCGGCAACAGAAGAAGTCTGTGAATCGAGACAAAACGCGAGCGGCCATGCGACGAATCAAAGGCCGAGAACGGTACCGGCGCAAGGATTTTGCCGCCGTCGCCGCGTACCGCCTGGGTACGCGACATGGCACCGTGGTGATCGAAGACCTCCGCATCCGGAACATGACCAGGTCGGCTCGTGGCACCCTATCCGAGCCAGGTAGTCACGTCGCGCAAAAGGCGGGCCTCAATCGTGCCATCCTCGACAAAGGCTGGCATGTCATAGAGCTGGCTCTACACAATATTGCTCGACGTACGGGTTGTCGGATTGTGAAAGTTCCGCCCGCCTACACGTCACAACGGTGTTCGGAGTGTCATGTCGTGGACGCGAAATCCCGTGAGAGCCAAGCGGTATTTCGATGCACCGCCTGCGGTCATCGCGAGCACGCGGACGTAAATGCTGCGAAGAACATTCTGGCCGACGGGCTGTCGGTCACAGCCTGTGGAGACCTCCAGCCGTCTGGCGGGTCGGTGAAGCAGGAACCAGCACCCCCGCGAGGGGCCGTGCACCAACCCGCCTGAGCGGTGTTGAAATCCTTGCGCAATTCAGCGCTGGGAGGAGGTCATTGGTTGTTGAGCTTGTTCAGACGCTCGCAGGACTCCAGGTACTCCGAGATGAGGCGCTGCACCACGTCGGCGGAACGCTCGATCTTGTTCAGCTGGCCGACGACCTGGCCGACCGGGTTGAAGTTCACGTCCTTGGCGGCTTCGGGGTACTTGTGGCCGCGCTTGACGCCGTCGATGGTGACCATCATCTGCAGCGGCATGCCGAGCGGGTTCGGGGTGTCCTCCCGCTCCCACGCCTCGGTCCAGTCGTTCTTGAGCATGCGGCATGGCTTACCGGTCCAGGACCGCGAGCGCACGGTGTCGCTGCTGGTGGCGTCGATGTAGGTCTGCATCTGCGCGGGCGGCACATTGGCCTCCTCGACGGTCAGCCAGAGCGAACCGGTCCACGCGCCCTGCGCGCCCATGGCCAGCGCGGACGCGACCTGACGGCCGTTGCCGATGCCACCCGCGGCGAGCGCGGGCATATCGCCGATGGCGTCGACGACCTGCGGCCACAACACCATCGAGGAGACCTCGCCGCAGTGGCCACCACCCTCGGTGCCCTGCATGACGACGAAGTCGAGTCCGGCGTTCTTGTGGTTCAGGGCGTGCTTGACCGAACCGCACAGCGCGCCGATCAGGCGGCCGGAGTCCTGGATCTGCTTGATCACGTCATCGGGCGGGGTGCCCAGCGCGTTCGCGACCAGCTTGGCCTTGGGGTGCTTGAGGATTACCTCGATCTGCGGCGCGACCGTGGTGGCGGTCCAGCCCAGCAGCTGGTTCGGGCGCTCGTCCTCGGGCAGCTGCGGGACATTGTGATCAGCGAGGATCTTCGCGGCGAAATCCCGGTGGCCCTGCGGAACCAGCTTGGCCAGTTGGGCTTCCAGCTCCGCGGGGGTCAGGCCCTCGACGCCCTTGCCCTCGTACTTGGAGGGGATGACCAGGTCGACGCCGTACACACCCTGCACATGCTCGTCGAGCCAGGCCAGTTCGACCTCGAGCTGTTCGGCGGTGAAGCCGACCGCGCCGAGCACGCCCAGGCCACCCGCATTGCTGACCGCGGCGGCCACATCGCGGCAATGGGTGAACGCGAAAATGGGTACATCGATGCCCAGGCGGTCGCAGATCTCGGTACGCATGTGGTGGGGGCTCCTCTAACTTCCCGGCACTGGAATGTTCTGCCCATCACACTAGAACATGTTCTACATTCAGACCAGTCTCTCGACGACCGCCGGTTGGTAGCTGTCAACAACATGTTCTAGTTGTCGAGATCGGGCCGGTCAGCGAGGCGACCGTCCGCCACCAGATCGTCGAACAGCAGTTGATCGACGGGAGGAACGTGCGGGCGATCGGCGTAGGTGAACCAGGCCATCTCCTCGATCTCACTGCTGACCGCGAGCGTGCCGGAGTAGTCGGCGATATAGCAGGCCATACGTACCACGGCATCCGGAATCGCAGCCTCGTAAGTGCCAACGTGCGCAACGGATTCCGGCAGTAGCGCGACGGTGAGTTCCTCCTCGATCTCCCGTACCAGCGTCTCCAGATCGGTCTCCGCCCCCTCACGCTTACCGCCCGGGATATAGAAGACGTCCTTACCCTTCGGCCGCGCGCAGAGAATTCGCCCACCCTCGATTCGCACCCACGCCACAGTGTCGATCAGCCGCCGCTCCGTCCGCATCCCCGCAGCCTAAGCCAGCGCACACGTGGGTTACGGGCAGAGGGCGTGGGACATGAGGGTCATTATGTCGGGGTTGGTTTCGGGGGTGCCGGTCATGGCGATGGTGGCGGCTCGGCCTTCCTTGGTGGCTCCGGTGATGGTGGTGTAGCCGGCTATGCCGCCGGTGTGGCCGAAGTATTGGGTGCCGCAGGTCAATTCGGTGTTCCCGATACCCAGGCCATAGTTGAAGGTGGTATCGGGGATGGGAGTGCCGGTGAGCATTTGGTCGAGTTGGGCAGGCGGGACTATCCGGCCGGAGACGACAGATTGGTAGAAGTGGTTCAGGTCGGCGCCTGTTGAGACGATTGCGCCCGCGGTCCAGGCGACGGAGGGTTCGGAGCGGGTTACATCGGTGAGTGCGCCGTCAATGGTGGTGTAGCCGTGCGGGTGAGGGCCGCGGATATCCCGGTCCCCGGAGGCCGGGAGGTAGGTGTCGGCCAGGTGGAACGGGGTGGTGATGCGCCCGGTCAGTTCTTCCGAATAGGTTCTGCCGGTGACCTTTTCGATCAGCATTCCGGCGACGATGTAATTGGTGTTGGTGTAGACGTATTTCGTGCCGGGGGCGAATTTCGCGGGTCGGCGCAGAGCGATCGCGATCTCCTGCGCCGGGGTGTAGGTGCGGCCCGCCAATCCCGCGTGGTACTCGTCGATTTCGGGGTCGTCGGTCAATTCCGGTAGACCACTGCGATGTTGGAGTAGCTGGCGGACCGTGATGTTGCGGCCGTCGACACCGTCTCCGGTGAGCAGGCCGGGCAGGTAGGTGTCGATGGAGTCGTCGAGGCGAATCTTGTTCTCCGCCACCAACTGCATGATGATCGCGGAGGTGAAGGTCTTGGAGATGCTGCCGACCCGGACCTGTTGTGCCGGGGCCATCGGAATCGTCGCACCGGTGGCGCGGTCGGCCACACCCGCGGTGAGCGTCACCGTTTGACCGCCTTCGGTGAGGGTGGCGATCACGCCGGGGATACCGGAGCGCACGAGTGCGTCGATATCGCCGCGCACCTGGTCGACCCGGACGGGTGACACCTGCATCGGAGTCGTGGTGACGAGCTTGGGCGAGCTGTCGGTGCTCACACTCGAGCAGCCCGCCACCGCGAGCACGGCGGCCAAGGCGGTCACGGTCGGCATGATTCGCATGATTCGACGGTAGGCACCGGGGCTGCGGTTGAACATCGGGACTACCCCTGAGACCGGCCCTGAGAAGTCGGCCGGGCGACACCCACCTCCGGTCGGATGCGCGGGTGCCGCTCGGCCGACTTCAGGCAGTCGGGCGCGGTAGTCGCGCCGCCAAGCCGACGACTCCGGCCGCGAGCGCGGCACCGGCGATCACGTACCAGCCGCGCTGGAACGCCTCCAGCGTCGCGTCCGGCCCGACCGGAGAGCCCACCACCGCGACGAGAACCGCTACACCGATGGCCAATCCGAGCTGCCGGGCCATGCTCAGCACCGCCGATCCGGTGGCGAAACGCTGCGGCGGCAATCCGGCGGTCCCGGCGGCCATGCTCGTCGGCAGGGTGAAACCGACGCCCAGGCCGGTGAGCAGCATTCCGCCCAGCATTCCGCCCGCGAAATTCGGCGTCAGGGTGACAGAGATTGCCCACCACAGGATTCCGGCCGCGAACAGTACACCGCCGAGCGCGATCACCGGCCCCACACCGACGCGGGCAATCAGTCGCCCGGCCAGGATAGCCACGATCGGCACCACCAGCGGTCCGGGCGCGATGGCGAGTCCGGTTTGCAGCGCCGACCAACCCCACACGTTCTGCGCCCACAGCACCGCAGACAGCAGCATGCCCGCGAAGGCGATATTGAACAGCAGCGAATTACCCAGCATCAGAGCGAAATTCGGCAATCGGAGCAGTGCGGGATCCACGACCGGGCTGTGATGCCGCCGTGAGGACAGCGCGAACGCGATACCCAGCACGACCGCGGCCACCAGTCCGCCGATCACCCCGGCCGACCCCCAACCCCAATCCTCACCCTTCACGATCGCGAGAATGAGCGTCGCGACCGAGCCGACCAGCATGAGCGCGCCGAACATGTCGGGCAGTGCGCCGCCGTCACCGGCCGGATTCGGCAGCAGCCGCCAGCCGACCGCCAATGCCACGATCCCGATCGGCACGTTCACCAAAAACACCCAGCGCCAATCGATTTCGACGAGCAGCCCACCGAGTACCGGACCCAGTGCCGCGCCGAGTCCACCGAACGCGACCCACAGCCGCACCGCCATGGCCCGGCGCTCCGGCGGCGTCGCCGCGAGCACCAATCCGAGCGAGGCCGGGGTGAGCAGCGCGCCGCCGATGGCCTGCAACGCCCGGAACGCCACCAGCGCACCCACATTCCAGGCCAGCGCACACAGTGCGGACCCGAGAATGAACAGGCCGAGCCCGGTCAGGAAGGTGGTGCGATTGCCACTGCGATCACCCAGCCGCCCGGCGGGCACCAGCAGCGCGGCGAAGACGATCGCATACGCGTTCAGCACCCAGGACAGCCCGGAGATCTTCGATCCGGTGAAGTCGGTGGCGATATTGGGCAGCGCCACATTCACGATGAACAGATCCAGGCTGGACAGCAGGATGCCGACGGCGACGATACCCAGCACCACCCGCCCATCGGTGGTCCGCCGGTCCTGCTCCACCACAACGGTATTCACGATCTCTCCCCCATCGGTCGGCCGGGCAGGCCAGTGAGTTGCATCATGAAACGCACCATAGTCCTAGTGAGTTCTTTGAAGCAACCGACTATGCTCGGGTCATGCGCCGAACCAGCTTCGAGGACATGAACTGCTCCATCGCCCAATGCCTGGAGGTCGTGGGCGAATGGTGGACGCTGTTGATCGTCCGCGACGCACTCTTCGGCATCACCCGCTTCGACGACTTCCGCACCCGCCTCGGCATCGCCCGCAATGTCCTCACCCAGCGACTGGAACACCTGGTGGAACAGGGCGTCATGAGCCGCGAGCCATACCAGGAGAACCCGGTCCGGTACGACTATCGGCTCACCGACAAGGGCCGTGCGCTCTGGACCGTGGTCACCGCCATGCGTCAGTGGGGCGATACCTGGGCCGCGCCGGACGGTCCGCCGATCGAGTCCGTCCACAAAACCTGCGGGCACGTCATGACGGTCCAACCGGTGTGCTCGGAGTGCGGGGAAACTATGCACACCCGAGACATTCGCCTGCAATCAGGACCGGGTGCGCGCACACCGGATCTGCTGCCGACCGGCGGTCAGTGAGCCTACCGTGTGGATCCCGGCCAAAAGCATGCCGGGATGACCCACGGTGTGGGACTACTTGGCGGAGACCGTCAGTGGTGCGGTACCCACGGCGCGGGCCAGGTGCGCGGCTTCGATCTGTAGCTCCGATAGTGGTGCGGGGGCATCGTCGAACATCGAGACGATGAGGTCGGTGTCCACGATCTCCCAGGTGCCGGCGATCCAGCCGTTGATCAGGACGAGTGGGGAGATCCAGCCCGCGGTGCGGCTGACCTTGGCCCGATGTTCGGCGGAGAGTAGAGCGGTATCGCCTGTTCCGGGGCCGAGGACATATTGATCGAACGAACCCAGGAGCCGCACGGATTGTGCGGGTGCGGTGGTGGCGAGCGCGTCGGCGTGTTCGGTGAGCACGAATCCCCGGCGGCCTTCCACGTCGACTTCGGTGAGCCGGTCCCCCATGTCGGAAAACCATTGCCGCAGCGTGGTTTTGCGGATGCTGCCGCGAGACAGCCAGGCATCGAACGTCTCCGGGCTCGCCGGGCCGTATGCCCCGAGATAAGCCGAAATGACCTCGGGTGCGGCCGCATCGGGCTCGGGAATCCCCTTCCAAGCCGGAATCAGCCGCGCTGGACTGGCGAAGGTTACCGAGGTGCTGTCGGCGGGGCCGTGACACAGCGCGCCCTGCCAGGCCAGTGGTTTGAGCAATGCGCCCCAGCCGGAACGCAATTGCTCTTCCAGGGGATGGAACCGGGGTTCGGCGACGATCGCCGACACCAGTTCATCGCGCGTCAGCACCGATCCGTCGAGGATCTCTCCCACCGCGTCGACAAGTGCCGCTATATCCTGCGGTGTCGCCCCGAAATTCTTTGTCCAGGAAGGCTTCTCCCACGTCCGGGCGGAACCCATCAGCGACAGCACGCCGGCCGCGATCTCGGGTGTGAGCGGCGCAGGCACGGGCCTACCGACCGTCAGAGGCGCTCGATAATGGTGGCGTTCGCGAGCCCACCCGCCTCACACATCGTCATGAGGCCGTAGCGGCCGCCGGTCTGCTCCAGGTGGTTGAGCATGGTGGCGAGAATACGCATGCCCGAAGCGCCGAGCGGATGGCCCAGCGCGATCGCCCCGCCGCGCGGGTTCAGTTTGGCGAGGTCCGCGCCGACTTCCCGCGCCCACACCAGCGGCACCGGAGCGAAGGCCTCATTGACCTCGTAGGCGTCGATGTCGCGGATGCTCAATCCCGCTCGATCCAGGACCTTACGGGTGGCCGGAATGACCGCGGTCAGCATGAGCAGCGGATCATCACCGGTGACGGAGAACGAGTGGAAGCGCGCACGCGGCTTCAGCCCGAGCTGGGCGGCCTTCTCTTTGCTCATGATCAGCGCGGCGGATGCGCCATCGGTGAGCGGCGAGGAGTTGCCCGGGGTGATGGACCATTCGATTTCGGGGAATCGAGCCTGGAATTCGGCATCCGCGAAGGCGGGCTTCAGTCCGGACAGGCCCTCGACCGCGGTTGCCGGGCGGATCGTCTCGTCGGCGGTCAGCGTGCCCGCCGCGACGATCTCATTGTCGAATCCGCCGGAAGCCGCGGTGGCAGCTGCCAATTGGTGCGACCGCGCCGCGAACTCGTCCAGCGCGGACCGATCGAACTTCCAGCGCGCCGCGATGACCTCGGCCGAAATCCCCTGCTGCACAAGCCCGTCCGGATACCGGTGCGCGATCGGTCCGCGATTGGGGTCCTTACCTTGTGCATTGGAGAACATCGACACCCGGGACATGGACTCCACGCCGCACGCGATCGCGACGTCATAGGCCCCCGCGATCACGCCCTGGGCGGCGAAGTGCGCGGCCTGCTGTGAAGATCCGCACTGGCGGTCGACGGTTGTGGCGGGCACCGCTTCCGGGAAACCGGCCGCCAGCACAGCCGTGCGGGCGATATTGAAGGCCTGCTCACCGCTCTGGGTGACGCAACCGCCGATAACATCGTCGACCAGTGCCGGATCGATGCCGGTGCGATCGATGAGCGCCTCGAGAACTCCGGACAACAGTGTCGCGGGATGCACTTCCGATAGTCCCCCACCGGATTTCCCCTTGCCGGAGGGCGTGCGGACGACGTCGACAATGACGGCGGAGGTCATGGGCTTCTCCTTGTTCGTACCTGCCTACCGGATGTGAATTCCGGTTAACATCAGTACTGTACCGCACCGTCGCGGCGCCGCGTTCGCGTCGTATTCGAACTGCCGGAGCGCCTCAGATTCGGTTGCTAGCCTGTTGCCATGACCGCCACCGAGGACGTTTCACCAGGCCCTTTCTGGAATCTGGAGACCCGTCTGTCCTCGGTCCTGTCGATGCTGGCCGGATACATCGGCGCGGCCGCCTACGCGCACTCCGCGGGTTACTTCGTCACCTTCATGACCGGCAATACCGAACGCGCCATTATCGGAAACTTCGCCGGCGACCACACCTTGGCGGCAGGTGCGGCCCTGCTCATCGCCTGTTTCGTAGTGGGCGTCTTCGTAGCCTCGATGTGCCGCCGCTACTGGTGGACCAATCATCCGCACGGCGCGACCATGCTCACCACCCTGGCGCTGCTGGTCGCCGCGGTCGCCGATCGCATCGCCGGTGAACGCGGCATCGGGCTGATCCCGATTCTGGCGGTGGCGTTCGGAATGGGCGCGCTGAATACCTCGTTCGTGAAGAACGGTGAGGTGTCGATTCCGGTCAGTTATGTCACCGGCACGCTGGTGAAGCTCGCGCAAGGCGTGGAGCGGCATCTGGCCGGCGGCGGCTCGGTGCGTGACTGGGCCGGATATGCCGTGCAATACGGATCTTTCGCACTCGGCGCACTCCTCGGCGGACTGGTCAGTATTCCGGTCTCCGGTGAATACATGCTGGATGCGGCCGTGGTCGGCTCGGCGCTGGTCGCGGTCTATACCTGGCGGGCCGATGTGCGGTACTGCCGTCGCGGGAAGAATCGCCGAACCGACGGCGCATGCACCACATCACAACCTGACACCACACCGAGCAAATTCACAGAAAACTGACATACCTGGGCATATTCTCCGAAACATGACAACCAGCAAAGAGGAAGTTAACGAAGGGCCGGTGCATGCTCTGGCCCGGAGCGCCTGGCAATCGATCCTGGTCACCGGCATCCTCTCGGTGGTGCTGGGTATCCTGATCCTGGCCTGGCCGGGGAAAACGCTGCTCGTGGCGGGCGTCCTCTTCGGCGTCTATCTGATCGTGTCCGGTTTCTTCCAACTCATCGCGGCCTTCGGTACGCACCTGAGCGCGGGTATGCGAATCCTGGCCTTCATCAGCGCGATTCTGACGCTCATCCTGGGTTTCCTATGCTTCCACGACTGGCGGGACAAGGGTGAGGCCACCGCGGTGCTGCTGCTGGCCATCTGGATCGGCATCAGCTGGATCTTCCGCGGCGTCTCGTCGTTGATCGTCGGCATCTCCGGGGACGGCATGCCGGGCCGCGGCTGGGCGATCTTCTTCGGCATCATGCTGGTCATCGGTGGTGGCTGGCTGATCGCGGCCCCGTTCACCTCGCTGCTCACCCTGACCCTGGTGGTCGGCTGGTGGTTGATCTTCATCGGCATCATGGAGATCTTCAGCGCGTTCCAGGTCAGGCGTGGCGCGAAGAACGTGCCCGCGGGGCTGTAGTCTCCACCCGTTCACTCCGGCGGCC
This sequence comes from Nocardia sp. SYP-A9097, assembly GCF_009649815.1. Lineage (GTDB taxonomy): Bacteria > Actinomycetota > Actinomycetes > Mycobacteriales > Mycobacteriaceae > Nocardia. The sequence continues at coordinate 134,512 of NZ_WJIC01000013.1, read as the reverse complement.
GTCCTTTGGGGCGGTCGCCGGATTATTTTGTGCCCAAATGGTTTTCAGTCAGCGCAGCCGCTTGGGTCGCTTATCCATCAGCCGCAGAATCAGCGGAGTGAAGATGAGCTGCATGGCCAGATCCATCTTCCCGCCCGGCACCACAATGCTGTTGGGCCGCGACATGAACGAATCGTGCAGCATGGACAGCAGATATGGGAAGTCGATCACCTTCGGATCGGCGAAGCGAATCACCACGAAACTCTCGTCCGCGGTGGGAATCGTCCTGGCGGTGAACGGATTCGAGGTGTCGACGGTCGGCACGCGCTGAAAGTTCACATAGGTTCGGGAGAACTGCGGGCAGATGTGCTTCACGTAATCCGGCATGCGCCGCAGGATGGTGTCGATGATCGCCTCGCTGGAGTATCCGCGTTCGGTCTTGTCCCGATGGACCTTCTGAATCCACTCCAGATTGATGATCGGCACCACCCCGACCAGCAGATCGGTATACCGGGCGACATCGATACCCTCGGTGGTGGCCGCGCCGTGCAGGCCCTCGTAGAACAGCAGATCACTGCCCGGCGGCAACTCCTCCCAGGGCGTGAACGTCCCCGGCGGTTGCCCATAGGGTTTGGCCTCGCCCTCGTCGTGCAGATATCTGCGGACGGCCCCCACCCCGGTTTCGCCGTAATCGCGGAAGAGCGTCTCCAATTCGCCGAGCAGGTTCGCCTCCGGCCCGAAGTGTGAGAACTGCAGATTGCGATTCTGCTCCGCCTCGGCCATGGCCAGTTGCATCTCATTGCGGTCGAAGCGATGGAACGAATCCCCTTCCACGAGTACCGCATTGATTCCCTCGCGGCGGAAGATCTCCTGAAAGGTTCGCGTGACGCTGGTCGTCCCCGCACCGGACGACCCGGTGATCGCGACCACCGGATGTTTGACCGACATGGCACCTCCTCGATTGCCGGACAACGAATTTCGGGCTCAGCGCCCGGCCGAACGGAACAGTGAGCGCGATCCGAACAGTGAGGCGTCGAAGCTCGGCCCCTCCTCGGGTTCGGAGTGATAGCGCTCGATGCGCTCGACCTCATTGCGCGATCCGAAGATGAACGGAATCTTCTGATGCAGCTCACCCGGCTGTACCTGCAGAATCCGCTCGTGTCCGGTGATGGCGGCGCCGCCCGCCTGTTCGACGATGAAGGCGATCGGGCTCGCGCCGTAGAGCAGCGAAACTCGGCCGGGGCGTTGCGGATTGCGGGTATCGCGGGGATACATGTAGAGCCCGCCGCGAGTCAGGATGTGGAAGGTGTCGGCGACGAGTGAGGCGACCCAGCGCATATTGAAATCCCGTCCGCGCGGGCCCTCGACGCCCTGCAGGCATTCGTGGACATAGCGGCGCACGGGTCGCTCCCAGAACCGTTCATTGGCGGCGTTGATGGCGAAACCCGAAGTGTCGTCCGGGATTCGCATACGCGGGTGGGTGAGCACGAAGGCGCCCACCTCGCGGTCGAGCGTGAACCCGTCCACCCCATTGCCGGTGGTGAGCACGAGCATGGTGGCGGGCCCGTAGAGGGTGAATCCCGCGCACACCTGCTGTACACCGGGTTGCAGGAAGTCTTCCGAGGTGGCGGCCCGGCCGTCCTCGGGAGCGCGCAGTACGCTGAATATCGTTCCGACAGGCAGGTTTACATCGATATTGCTGGACCCGTCCAGGGGATCGAAGGCGAGTAGATACTTCCCGCGCCTGACTTCGGTCGGCACGGCGTGAAACCCGCTCATCTGCTCGGACACCAGCGCCGAAAGCGGCCCACTCCACTGACTTTCGGCGACCATGATGTCGTGCGCGATGGCATCCATCTTCCGATGCACCGTAACCGGCAGATTGTCCGCCTCATATGCGCCGAGCGACCCCACGATGGCTCCCCGTGTCACCTGATTCGCAATGATCTTGGTGGCGGTGGCGAGCACATTCAGCAGCGCCGAGAACTCCCCGGACGATCCGGGATGCCGGTGCTCCTGCTCGATGGTGTAGCGGGTCAGGGTTTTCAGACCTTCGGGCATACCGCTTCTCAATTCCTCACGTGGCCGGCACCTCCGCGGGGGAGGCGAACACGCTGCTGCCGTAGACGTCGTTGTCTGTCAACGTGATCAGATCGGTGCGGCTCAGTGGCCGGTGCAATTCCACGAGGCGCTTGGCCTGGCGCAGGCGGCAGCGATCCAGGGCATTGCGGACGCTGCGGGCATTGGCGAAGCGGGGGCGGACCATGCGCAGTCGCAGGTACTGCGAAAAGGCTTGGGTGGCAGCCGCATCGAAGTGGAAGTTCTCCTGGGTCACCATGAGCTCGGCGATGGCCAGGAGTTCGTCATGGGTGTAGTCCGGGAATTCGATGTGATGCGCCACGCGTGAGGACAGGCCCGGATTGGCGGAGAAGAACGTGTCCATGCGGTCCGGGTAGCCCGCGAAAATGACTACGAGAGAGGTGCGTTCGTTCTCCATCTCCTGCAGCAGGATTTCGATGACCTCCTGCCCGTAGTCGCGTTCGTTCTCCGGCCGGAACAGGTAGTAGGCCTCATCGATGAACAGGACTCCCCCGGCGGCTTTGGCGAGGGCTTCCTTGGTCTTGGGTGCGGTGTGCCCGATGAACTGGCCGACCAGGTCGTCACGGGTCACCGTGTGCACCTTGGGTTTCCGGATATAGCCGAGCGAATGCAGCATCTCGGCCATGCGCAGGGCGACGGTGGTTTTGCCGGTGCCCGGCCCGCCGGTGAAGCTCATATGCATGGTGGGCCGGGTGGCCTGCAGGCCGAAGCGCTGCCGGGCGCGGTCGATGAGCAGTAGCGCCGCGATCTCGCGCACCCGTCGCTTCACATTGGCGAGGCCGATGAGTTCGGCATCCAGACGCGCGAGAGTGTCCTCGACATCCTTGCCCGCGATATCGGTGGACAGGTCCAGGAGCGCGTCGTCCGCCAGGTGATCGGCCGCATCCTCCGGACCGGAACCCTCGGCAGCCGATCCGCGCGACGGTGCGTTCATGGCCCCGGGCCGGTGCATGTGGAACCCGTTGCCCGCGCGGTCGGCCGCGGGTGCGCGACCGCCCGGAACGGCGGGATGCGGTGTGCTCACGATAGCCCTCCCGGACCGAAATCCGTTCAGCCGCTGTAACGTTCGCCGGGGCGTCGGTCCAGGGCGTACGGGTGGTAGCCGTAGCGCTGACTGCGGTCGGCGGCATCGGTGCGATCGAGACGGAAGCCGGGCTCATCCGGTGGTCGCTGCACCAGGAAGCTCAGCGCCGTGGTCTGGCGGCCGTAGGTGGCGTCGTAGGCGGTGAGGCGAATGTAGTGGCGCGGGAAGGTCGCCCGGCAGGCGTCGATCTCGGCGAGCACGCCATCGGGTTCGTCCAGGTCGAACAGCGGCAGGCCCCACATCTCCCAGTACACATTGCGCGGATGCGGATCGTCGGTGTATTCGATGGAGACCGGCCAATTGTTGAGCAGCGCGTAGCGCACCTGTGCCGCGATATCGGCATCGCTGAAATCCGGCAGGTACGAGAAGGTTCCGTGACGCAGTTGCATTGCGGTTCACCGCCTTTCAGTGGGTGGCTGTCGGGACGGCGTCGGGCGCGTCGGTGGAGGTGTATTCGAAGGTGACATCACCCCAGGTGGCCAGGGCGACCTCGAGGGGGTGATTGGTCTCGGCGGCGCGGCGCAGGATATCCGGGCCTTCCTTGAGCAGGTCGCGACCTTCGTTGCGCGCCTTGACAACTACTTCGAGGGCGACGCGATTGGCCTGCGCGCCCGCGGCGATACCCATGGGGTGCCCGATAGTGCCGCCACCGAATTGCAGGCAGACGTCATCACCGAAGAGGTCCAGGAGTTGATGCATCTGGCCCGCGTGAATACCGCCCGACGCCACCGGCATGACGCCGGGCAGGCTCGCCCAATCCTGATCGAAGAAGATGCCATTGCGTGGATTCGCCGGAATGTGGTTGTCCCGCAACGTGTCATAGAAACCCTTGACCGTGTGCGGATCACCCTCGAGCTTGCCGATGACGGTGCCCGCGTGCAGGTGATCGACACCGATCAACCGGCACCACTTGGCCAGTACCCGGAAGCTCACGCCGTGCGTCTTCTGCCGGGTGTACGTGGAGTGCCCGGCGCGATGCAGATGCAGCAGCATGCCATTGCGCCGCGCCCACTTGGACATGGACTGCATGGCGGTGTAGCCGACCGTCAGGTCGATCATGATGATCACGCTGCCGAGCGATTTGGCGAACTCCGCGCGCTCGTACATGTCCTCCATATCGGCGGCGGTGACATTGAGGTAATGCCCTTTGAGCTCACCGGTATCGGCAATGGCGCGGTTCACGCCCTCCATAGCGAAGAGATAGCGGTCGCGCCAGCGCATGAACGGCTGCGAGTTGATGTTCTCGTCGTCCTTGGTGAAATCGAGTCCGCCCTTACAGGCTTCGTACACCACGCGGCCGTAGTTGCGGGCCGACAGACCGAGTTTCGGTTTCACCGTCGCACCCAGCAGTGGGCGTCCGTACTTATTCAGGTATTCCCGTTCCATAACGATTCCGTGCGGTGGACCCTGAAAGGTCTTCACATATGCCACGGGAATTCGCATGTCCTCCAGGCGCAATGCCTGCAGTGGTTTGAAGCCGAAAACATTGCCGATCACCGAGGAGGTGAGATTGGTGATCGACCCCTCCTCGAAGAGGTCCAGATCGTATGCGACGTAGGCGAAGTACTCCCCCGGGCGGCCCGGCACCTCCTCGACGCGGTAGCACTTGGCCTGGTAGCGGTCGTGCGCGGTGAGGCGGTCGGTCCACACGACGGTCCATGTCGCGGTGGAGGATTCGCCCGCCACGGCTGCGGACGCCTCGATCGGGTCGACCCCCTTCTGAGGCGTCACCCGGAACACCGCGAGCACATCGGTGTCCTTGGGTTCATAGTCGGGCGCGTAATATCCCATCGACGCATACGACTGCACGCCTGGATCCCACCGGCCGCGGGTGCCATCCTGATCATCGGATACGACCATCATTCCTCCTGCGAACCGGGTTGGGCCACTTGCGATTCCCAGGATGACGGCAGTGTTAACGACAAACAATTCGATTGTTTCTCGTCTCCCTCAACCATTTCGTCGTGTTTGCTACCGTCTGACGATGGGTACGGTGAGCGCGGTCCGCATGGAAACGTTTCTCGCGGTGGCCCGGCACAGCAGTATCCGGCGCGCTGCCGCACAGTTGCATATCACCGAAGCGGCGGCCTCCGCGGCAGTTGCGCACATCGAGAAACAGTTGGGCGCCAAACTGATTGCGAAATCGGGGCGCGGAATCGCGCTCACGGAGGCAGGGCGGGTATACGCCGACTACTGCCGCAGCATCCTGGGATTGATGAAGGAGGCGCATGCGGCCGTACGCGAGGCCGAGACGGGGCGGCTGCGCATCGGGGTGGTGGCAACCGCCGGGGAGTATGTGCTGCTGCGGCTGCTGGCCTCGTTCCGGAACCGGTACCCCGAAATCGAGCTGGGGCTCTCCATTCAGCCGCGCGATGTGCTGTACATCGAATTGACCCACCACGAAACGGATCTCGTGGTCGCGGGGCGGCCGCCGCGGGAGGCCGGACTGGTCACTCGGGCACGCCGGCCGTGTGAGCTGGTGGTGGTCGGTGCGCCGGGGCGGTGGCCGGATCCGGCGGAGGCGACCTGGCTGTTGCGGGGTGCGGGCTCGGGAACCCGCGACACCACGCTCGCACTGTTCGATCGACTCCAGATACGGCCGCCCACACTGACTCTCGGTACCCACGGTGCGGCGTTGGCGGCGGCGCGGGAAGGGTTGGGCATCACGCTGATCCACTCCGATGCCATCGAGAGCGATATCGCGGATCGATCACTCGAAGTGCTGCCGATCGAAGGCACGCCATTGAATCGACCTTGGCATGCGGTCACCACACGCACTCCGACGCCGGCGGCACGACTGTTCCTCTCGCACATCACCGACCCGGAACTGGTGGGCGAGAAGGCCTTTCGTGCGGCGTGATCAAAGGTTGAATACGCGCCGCGCGTTCCCGGCCAGGTACAACTCCCGAACCTCCAGATCGAGATCCAGATCATCGAGCCCCTTCAGGGCATGTCCGGGCAGAATCATCGGATAGTTCGTCCCGAACAGCACCTTGCGGCGTCCACTATGGGACTTCATGTACGAAACCAGCTCCGCCGGAAGACGTTTCGTCGTGTACGCGGAGGTGTCGATGTAGACGTTCTCGTGCTTGCGGGCGACCGCGATCATCTCCTCGGTCCACGGATACCCGATATGCCCGCACACAATGGTCAACTCCGGAAAGTCCAGCGCCACTTGATCGATATACGGAATCGGCCGGCCCGGCTCCGACGGCCGCAGCGGCCCCGTATGCCCCACCTGCGTACAGAACGGCAATCCCGCCTCCACGCACGCCGCGTACACCGGATAGAAGCGCCGATCCGTCGGCGGTGTCTCCCATAACCAGGGCAGCACCCGAACCCCCTTGAACCCCAGCTCCGCGCACCGTCGCACCTCCCGAACGGCCTCCATGGGCCGCCGCAACCCCACGGCCGCAACACCATTCAGCCGATCCGGCGCCTCCCCCACCCACGCCGCCACCTCGTCATTGGAGATGAGAACCCCTTCGGGCCCATGCCAAGCCGAAATCAACGCCCGCTCGACACCTGACGCGTCCATCACCCCCAGCGTCACCGACAACGGAATCGCCTCGCTGGGTATGGTCCCACCCGTCCAGCGGCGCAGCGACGCGAACATCTCATGCTCCAGAAATCGCAGCGTCGGATGCTGCGCCCAGACATCAATCGTCACCATGGCAGTCTCCACCCGCGACTATCCGCGCGGCACCGATTCCGGGCATATACGCCCGTGGCCGTACATCGAAATACGCCGGGGGGCGCAAGCTCGTCACCGATTTTCGGCCTACTGTGGTGGACAGCGTATTTGGTTCCCCCCGGTGAGGTGGTTGGCAATGACCGATTTCAGCCCCGCGGTTTTCGGGCCCCCGGCCCTGCGCGTCGGCACAGCAGAACGTGAACAGGCCGCGGAGGCCCTGGGCAAACACTTCGCCGCGGGCCGCCTGGAGGTGGACGAATACGACGAACGCGTCGCCCGCGCCTATGCCGCGAAAACCGCCGACGACCTGTCGGTGCTGTTCACGGATCTGCCCGGGCCGGCGACAATGCGTCCGGTCGCGGCCGCCCCGCCGTCGCGATCCGCACGTGCGTTCCTGCCGCTCGCGCTGATCGCGGTAGTCGTCTTGGCCGCCGTGGTCGCCGTGACCACCCATATCGTCCCGTTCTTCATCTTCCCGCTGTTCTTCTTCCTCTTCCTGCGCTCGCGCGGCGGCTTCGGCCACCGTCATCGCGGTTCCCGCCGGTTCTGACACTCGGCGGCAGTTGTTGTGCCGCTTCAGGATTGGGCGTGGCAAGATCACTGTCACCAATTCGGGCGACTCGATGCAGAGGTGCTGGAACGCATGACAACCGATACGCGGCTGCACCCACTGGGATACGTGGAATCAACACTCATCAATCCCGATAGCGCGCCCCGTCAGGGCGACGAGGGCGCCCCCGACTGCGATCTCGTCCTCGCGCCCGAGTACGCACCGGCCCTCACCGGACTGGCTGCCGGCGCGGAAATCGTAGTGCTCACCTGGCTGGACCGCGCCGCACGTGATGTCCTCGAGGTGCATCCCCGCGGCGACCTGACCCGCCCGCCCACCGGCGTCTTCGCCACCCGCTCACCCCATCGCCCGAACCCCATCGGCCTGCACGTGGTAACGATCCTGGAGATCGCCGGCACCCGCCTGCGCGTCCGCGACCTCGAAGCGCTGAACGGCACACCGGTCCTGGACATCAAACCCGTGCTGGGCCCGGTCGACCGGCGCTGAGCTGCCGGTGGCCCGAACAGTGGAAACCGAGTCGATATGAGCTGAGTCATAATTCGCTGTCCGGTCGGTCCCGATGTCGAAATCTCCGCAGCCCGTTCGAGGAGTACTCGAGCGGCATTCCGGAACACATCGAGGAGATGACAATGCCCAACGTTCGCACCGGTATGACGGTCTCACTGGATGGCTACATCTGTGGGCTCGCCGCGCAGCAGCCGCCCTACCTGGACAAGGAGTTCTTTCGGATCACCGAATGGGCTGTCGCGCATCAGACGTGGCGTGAACGCAGGGGGTTCGACGGCGGATTGCAAGGCGCCGACGACGCACTGCTGAAGGAGATGTTCGAGCAGGGCGGCGCGTATGTGATGGGGCGGAGGATGTTCGACTCCGGGGAGGAGCCGTGGGGCGAGTCGCCACCGTTCCGCGCACCCGTGTTCGTCGTCACTCATCGCGAGCGTGAACCGCTGATCCGCGAGGGCGGCACGACTTTTCATTTCGTCACCGACGGCGTGGCGGCCGCGATCGAGCGAGCGAAGGCCGCCTGTGGTGACCGGAATGTGCATATCAGCGGTGGCGCGACGATCGTGCAGCAGGCGATCGCCGAGGGGCTGCTCAACGAGATGCACGTACACATTGCACCCGTCCTGCTCGGGCAGGGCACCCGGCTGTTCGAGCAACTGCCCGACACCATGATCGAGCTGGACCGGTTTCACGTCCTCGATTCACCCGCCGTCACCCACCTCGGCTTCCGATTCCCCACCGCCGCCTGACCGCAACCAACCGAAGAGAGGCACGAATTCCATGACCAGCCCCGTCCTGACCACCGTCGATTCCCACGACGGCAGCACGATCGCCGTCGAAACCATCGGCTCCGGCACACCGGTGATCCTCATCGGCGGCGCATTCAACGACCGCTCGACCGTTGCCGCGCTCGCCTCGACCCTGGCCCCGCACGTCACCGCGGTCAGCTACGACCGCCGCGGCCGTGGCGGAAGCACCGATGTCCGTGGCGACTTTGCCGTGCAATCCGAAATCGACGATCTGGCAGCCGTAATCAAGCACGTAGGCGGCGCCGCGCACGTGTTCGGTCATTCGTCCGGTGCGGCGCTGGCTTTGGAAGGCGTGCTACGCGAGCTGCCGATCGACAAGGTCGCGGTATACGAGATGCCCGCGGTGGTCGATGGCAACCGCGCGGAACCGCGGGCCGACGTCTTCGATCGGCTCGTCGCCCGCCTTGCCGACGGCGATTACGATGGTGCGGCCGAACTGTTCCTCACCGAGCAGGTCGAGGTGCCGGCGCCGATAGTTGCCGATATGCGTAACTCGCCGGTGTGGGAATTCCTGCGCGCCCAGGCCAACAGCCTGCCCTACGACGTCGCCGTATCCGGTCCCCGGATGCGTCTGCAATCGGACCGTTACGCCACGATCACCATCCCGGCGCTGGTCGTCAATGGTGATCAGACCTGGCCCTGGATCCAGACCGCGAACCAGGCCTTGGCCGCCGCCATCCCGAGCGCACGCCGGGTAGTCCTGCCCGGTGCCGATCACGAAATCCTCAACCAGCCCGAACTGCTCGAGCTGTTACTGCTCGACTTCTTCGGCTGAACAGGGCGCGGCGCTCATCTACCGGCGCACGCGACTCCGGACATCCCATGCGGTCGACTTCGAGCATCGACATGATCACCTCCGGTCGAGAGGGTGGGGCACATCACCATTTCGTTAGTTAGCCTTATGCAACTATATTGGGCGAGGTTCGTTCAAACAGTTTCTGGAGGCTCTTGATGGCTGCGGCCCCGACCACCGAGCTCGATCCCGGTGATGTCCAGACCATTCGGAGACGACTCCGGGTGGATCGCGATCATCCGCATTACAAGTGGGTGGCGCTGTCGAATACGACCTTGGGCATGTTGATGGTCACCATCAACTCGTCGATTGTGATCATCTCGCTGCCCGCGATCTTCCGGGGCATCGACCTGAACCCGCTCGAACCCGGCAATGTCAGTTACCTGCTGTGGCTGCTGATGGGATTCCTGCTCAGCTCCGCGGTGCTGGTTGTCCTGTTCGGGCGGCTCGGGGACATGTTCGGCCGCGTGAAGATCTACAACCTCGGGTTCGTGGTGTTCACGGTGTGCGCGCTGGCGCTGTCGTTCGATCCGTTCACGCATGGGGCCGGGGCGATCTGGTTGATCGCGTGGCGGGTGCTGCAGGGTGTCGGCGGGGCCATGTTGATGGCGAACTCGGCGGCGATCCTGACCGATGCCTTCCCGGCGAATCGGCGGGGTGTGGCGCTGGGCATCAATCAGGTTGCGGCCGTTGCCGGTTCGTTCCTGGGTCTGCTAGTCGGCGGTGTGCTGTCGGAGTGGGATTGGAAGGCGATCTTCTGGGTGAGCGTGCCGTTCGGCATTCTCGGCACCGTGTGGTCGTACCGGTCGCTGCACGACAATGGCATGCGCACGCCGGGCTCGCTGGATCTGCCGGGCACCATCACCTTCGCGCTGGGTTTGACCGCGCTGCTCACCGGCATCACCTATGGTATTCAGCCACACGGTGATTCGAAGACCGGCTGGGACAATCCGTGGGTGCTGGGCGCGGTATTCGGTGGTCTCGCGCTGCTGGCGCTGTTCTGCTACATCGAATCCAAGGTCAGTCAGCCGATGTTCAAGCTGGCGCTGTTCAAGAATCGCGCGTTCGGGCTCGGCAACCTGGCCAGCCTGATGGCGTCGATCGGGCGCGGCGGAATGCAGTTCATGCTGATCATCTGGCTGCAGGGCATCTGGTTGCCGTTGCACGGGTACGACTTCGAGTCCACTCCCCTGTGGGCCGGAATCTATATGCTGCCGTTGACCGTCGGGTTCCTGGTGGCGGGTCCGATCTCCGGTTGGTTGAGCGATAAGTACGGTGCGCGGCTGTTCGCCACCGGCGGTCTGCTGCTCGCGGCGGTCACGTTCGTGCTGCTCGTGGTGATTCCGGTGGACTTCAACTACTGGCTGTTCGCGCTGATCATCCTGCTGAACGGTTTGGGCACCGGTATTTTCACCTCACCCAATACCGCGGAGATTATGTCGGCGGTGCCCGCCTCACAGCGCGGTGTGGCCTCGGGTATGCGCGCCACGCTGATGAACGGCGGAATGGCGCTCTCGATCGGCGTGTTCTTCTCGCTCATGATTGTCGGCCTGTCCGGAACCCTGCCCGGCGCAATGGATTCCGGGCTCCGCGCCCAAGGTGTACCCGCTCCGGTGGCGGGGCAGATCGCGGATATGCCGCCCGTCGGCAGCCTCTTCGCGACGTTCCTGGGCTACAACCCGTTCAAGGAACTGCTCGGACCCAGCGGCACTCTCGACCAGCCGGGCGTGAACAGCGACGTCCTCACCGGCCAGGAGTTCTTCCCGCACTTGATTTCCGACCCCTTCCACTCGGGTCTGGTGGTCGTCTTCCTCGCGGCCGCACTTATGATGCTGATCGGTGCGATCGCTTCATGGTTCGCGGGCAGCGGGAAGGTTCCCGACGAGACCACCGAACTCCGCGAAGCCGACCGCGCGGGAATCTGACCCCATGATCGAGGAGGCCACACTGCATCAGCCCACGAGTGTCGCCGACCCCGATCAGCTGACGGAGGCGGCCGAGCTCTACCACACCATCGGCCGCCTGCTCCGGCAGCTGCGCCACTCGGGTGACCTCGGCCACCTCAGCCCGGGCGCGGCCTCGGCGCTGGCGACGCTCGCCCGCAGCGGGCCGATGCGGCTGAGCGATCTGGCGAATGTCGAAAGGGTCAGTGCCCCAACGATGTCCCGCATGGTGACCGGGTTGGAGAAGGGCGGCTTCATCGTCCGCGAAGCCGATCCCGAGGACGGTCGCGCCCAGCTCCTGAGCGCGACCGCCAGCGCCCACGACCTCGTCACCGGTCTGACCTCCGCCCGTATCCAGCGTTTCGCCGCGGCAATGGGCAGCCTGGACCAGCCCCAGCGCGCGGCGCTCATGGCATCCCTGGAGACCCTGATCGAAGCCCTCGACCAGGAGCCCAACCCGGCCTGAGCGCTGTCAGCCCCGCACATGCAGCCCGAAACCGGTGCGCCCCACGTGCTCCAGCCCTTCCTTCAGATGCAGTGCGGGGATCCCGTAATCACCGAAGTTCTGCTGCCGGAACGCGATCGGCTCGGTCGACTCCAGGGTGAGCAGGCGTTGCCCTGGGAGAAGGTGCCATCGGGGATGACGGTGTGCATCAAGACGATGAGCCAGCGCATCGGAATAATTCTGTTCGATTGGGAGCCGGGCCTTGATGAGAAGGCCGGAAAGGTCACCGTCTCTGGAACGGTGTGGCGGCCAACCAAATAGGACCCAAGCCGGTGATATCGGCTGGCCTCCCGCAAGTACTGGACGATCGATCACCGGGACATGAGGGTTGGTTTTTCGGACAAAATCCAACCCTCATGTCCCGGTGATCGCTTGTCCAGCTTGATATCTGCGGAGCGCTGTTCGAATTTGGGACAATTCATCCGAAGCGACTGTCTAACTTGAATGGCGCTCTGGGCTCGCCGTGACCAGTTCGATTCGTTCTATTTGTCTGAAATATGTGCTGCACAAAGAGTTTAGAGTATTTAGATGATCATGAATTGGGTCAATACGGGATCAAAGATTGGCTGGTGGTTCATAATTAGCGATATTGATCGATCCATCCGCAAGGGAGGGTCGGCCCTTGCCAGTCAGCGAATCGAGGGTGACCAATGTCGTATCCTCAACAGCCGCCGCCTCCCCCGTCGGGTGGACTGCCCGGATATGGGCAGGGATATCCGGCACCTCCGCCTAAGAAACGGAAGATTTGGCCGTGGGTGCTGCTCGGTGTGATTGTCCTATTTTTCGGAGGGTGTTTCGCCATCTTCGGGACGGCGGCGAACGAGGTGTCCAAGAGCATCGACAAGCCCAAATCGGTGTCGCCGGTGGGGTCCGAGGTGCGGGACGGGAAGTTCGCGTTCGTGGTGACGGCAGTCGATCCGCCGGTTGCGTCGGTGGGCGACAACGACATTATGCGTAAGACCGCGCAGGGCGAGTTCGTGCTGGTGCACGTCGATATCACCAATACCGGCGATAAGGCGCAAACGTATTTCGGCGAGAATCAGAAAGTCATCGACGATCAGGGTCGGCAGTACAGTAATGACACCTCGGCGGAGATGGCCATCAACGCGGACCTCATGGCGGAGATAAATCCGGGCAACAAGGTCTCGGTGATCATCCCGTTCGATGTTCCGAAAGGCACTGTGCCGGTCAGTATCGAGTTCCACGATTCGATGTTTTCCGGCGGGGCACGAGTGGCGTTGAAATAGGAATCGACGATCACATTCGGCCGATCCCGGCTACCGGGATCGGCCGAATGTGTATGGCGCTCAGGCGTTGTCGTATGCGTCCTGCAGTGTCTTCAGGTCGATCTTGGACATGGCGCGCAGGGCGGTGGTGACCGCGGCGGTGCGGGCGGGTTCGGTGCCGCCCATCAACGCGGGCAGGCCGGAGGGGACGATTTGCCAGGAGAGGCCGTACTCGTCGGTGAGCCAGCCGCAGGGGCCGGGGGTGCCATCCGCGGTGAAGGCGGACCAGAGGCGGTCGACCTCTTCTTGTCCGTCTACGACGACCTGGATGGAGGCGGCGTCGGTGTGCGGGTGGGCGGGGCCGCCGTTCATGAGGGTGATGGAGTGGCCGGCGAGTTCCAGGGAGACGATGAAGGCCGAGCCGTCAGGCATGCGGGAGATATCGGTGATGCGCGAGTCCGCGACGAGTGAGGTGTAGAGGTTGGCGGCCTCTTCGGCCTGGGTGTCGAACCAGAGGAAGGTGGTGACGGTGGTGGTCAAGATGGGCTCCTGGGGTGTTGGCGGACTGCTTTCACCTACAGGTCGGAGCCAATCACGTTCCTTCGACGTATCCCGGGAGATTTCTCGAAATCAGATCGGGAGTCCGAGAAAGATCAGCATATTGTTCGAGTTCGGCGTGCGGAGCGCCCGGAAGACCTGCGGCACGATCACCCGCTCCTCACCGGTGCCGAGATCACGCAATCGCAGTGCGGGTTGCACGCGGTGGAAGGTGACATGTCCGCTGTTCCAGCTTTCCCGGAAGATCGAATGCTCACCGTACGAGGCGACCAGCTCGGCCGACCAGGCCCACTCACCGACCTGACCGAGGAGTCCGCGCCACCACTGCACCGCGAACCGCACCCCGTCCTCCCACTCGACCATCGTCTGCCGGGATCGCTCGTCATTGAGCAGCCAGCACAGCAGATTGCCGCCATCGGTGAGCCCGGGGAAGGCTTGCGCGAAATTCTCGTTGCAGGCCAGCACATTCAGGCGGGTGTCGAGGTATGCGGTCGGCTTGGGCCGGTACAGCTCGAGCCCGTTGCGCATATCGGTGGTGATCTCGGCCTGAAGTTCCGCGACGGTCGGCGGTTCCCGGTCCACCGTGCCGGACAGTTCGATGAGATGCCGGCGTAGCAGCATCCCGAAGCACGGCCGCAACAGCATTGCGTCGCCGAGCGATTCTTCCGTCATCACCAAGACATTCCTCTAGCCGAACCGGCGCGCCATTGCGGCGTGCCGGACCGAACATAGCCGCTAGCTCGATCAGACGGCTACTTGGTGGCTAACAGTGAATGTCACTCTGCCTCAACTGGACTGGAGCATACGGCGACCGCTACTGGCGATAGGTGGCGAGGAAACGGCCGATGCGCTCGATAATGGCCTCGAGATCATCGGCGTACGGCAGCGTGACGATGCGGAAGTGATCGGGCCGCGGCCAGTTGAATCCGGTGCCCTGCACGATATGGATCTTCTCCTGCAGCAGCAGGTCCAGGACGAACTGCTCATCACTGCGGATCGGGTACATATCCAGGTCGATGCGCGGGAAAGCGTAAAGCGCACCGCGGGGTTTCACACATGAGATACCCGGAATCGCATTGAGCGCCTCCCAGGCGCGGTCACGCTGTTCGCGCAGTCGGCCGCCGGGCAGCGTCAGGTCGAAGATGCTCTGATGCCCGCCGAGCGCGGCTTGAATCGCTTGCTGCGCAGGCACATTCGCACACAGCCGCAGACCCGCGAGCATGGTGAGGCCCTCGAGATAGTTCTGCGCGTGCTCGACGGGACCCGAGACCACCAGCCATCCGGAGCGGAATCCGGCCGCCCGGTAGGACTTCGAGAGCCCGGAGAAGGTCAGCACCAGCAGGTCCGGAGCCAGCGAGGCGGTCGCGGTGTGCCGCATATCGTCGTAGAGGATCTTGTCGTAGATCTCGTCGGAGAACACCACCAGGTTGTGCCGGCGCGCGACCTCGAGGACCTGGCGCACCACCTCCGGCGAATACACCGCCCCGGTCGGATTGTTCGGATTGATCAGTACGATCGCCCGCGTCCGGTCGGTGACCTTGGATTCGATATCGGCCACATCCGGGAACCAGTCCGAACCCTCATCGCAGATGTAATGGACGGGCCTACCGCCATTGAGCGCGGTGGCCGCGGTCCAGAGCGGGAAATCCGGTGCGGGAACGAGTACTTCGTCGCCGTTCTCCAGCAGCGCGGTCATGGCCATCATGATCAGTTCGGAGACGCCGTTGCCCAGGAACACCTCTTCGACATCGACTCCGTCCACGCCGAGCGTCTGGTAGTACTGCACCACCGCGCGCCGCGCCGCGAGCAGGCCCTTGGAGGACGAGTAGCCGCTGGAGACGGGCAGGTTCCGCACCATGTCCTGCAGCATGTCGGCGGGGGCTTCGAAGCCGAAGGTCAGCGGATTGCCGGTATTGAGTTTCACCACGTGGTGTCCCTCGGCTTCCAGGCGTGCCGCGTGCTCGGCCACCGGCCCACGGATCTCATACGACACGCCCGCCAGCTTGCTCGACTGCTTGACCTGCATGGAAGTCCCTTCTGAATGCGGTTGCGGCACACTCTACTTGGAAATTCCAAGTTCGCACTTTGTTTTTCCAAGTAACAAGCTACAGTAGAGCCGTGCCCCGCCGAAGCTACGACCACTACTGCGCCGTCAGCCGCGCCCTCGACATCGTCGGCGACCGCTGGAACCTGCTGGTCGTGCGCGAATTGTGTTCCGGCCCCCGCCGCTACAGCGACCTCTTCGCCGACCTGCCCGGCATCAGCACCGACGTCCTGGCGGCCCGCCTCAAGGAACTCGAACGCGATGACATCCTGACCCGCCGCAAGGTCGGCCCCCGCACCGCGACCGCCGTCTACGAACTCACCCCCACCGGCATGGCCCTACGCCCTGCCTTGGACGCGCTCTCCGCCTGGGGCACCGAGCACCTCGGCGAACGCCGACCCACCGATGCCGTCCGCGCGCACTGGTTCGCCCTACCGCTGGGACGCGCTGTCGCGCAGGTACTGCCGATCGGCACCGCGACGGTGCACATCGGCGAAACCACCCTGCATTACGTCATCACCGAGGAGGGCATCACGCACCACGATGGCCCGGCCCCCGCCTCGGACCTCGAACTACGCCTCGATCTGGCGACAGCGACCGAGGTGGCGTCGGGTGCGCGTCCGCTCCCGACGCAAACTCAATCAACCCTGTAGGTATCGCACCAGATGCTCGCGCTCGTTCTCGAGTTCGGAGATCTGGCTCTTGACCACATCGCCGATGCTGACAATGCCGACCATTCGCCCATCCTGCAGCACCGGCAGATGCCGGATCCGGTGCTGAGTCATGGTGTGGTTCAACGTCTCCACCCGATCCTCGGGCGAACAGGTGTGCACCGCCGCCGTCATGATCTCCGCGACCGGTGCGTCCAGTAGGCCGGCACCGACGCCGTGCAGCCGCCGCACAATATCGCGTTCGGAGGCGATGCCGAAGATGAGAACTCCATCCGGCGACACCACCACCGCGCCGACATTGTGTTCGGCGAGTACTCCTAGCAGTTCACGCACGGTTGCATCGGGTGCAATCGTGACCACGCCGGGCCCTTTCCGACGCAAAATCTCCGAGATTCGCATATGTCCACCGCCATTTGCTCGAACCATCGATGTCTATCAGAATGGACCGTTTGCAAGCGTCTGAACAGCAACGATTTGCGCGGTGATGTCTAACTTGCAGCGAGTGCATCGAGGGCGGCCTCGATGGCCCGGTGGAAGGTCGGGTAGGCGTAGATCATTCGGCGCAGGGTGCTGGTCGGGATCTCGGCGTGCACCGCGAGAGTCAGTACGGCCAGGACTTCGCCGCCGTCAGGGCCTGCTGACGTGGCACCGACGAGCACGCCGCGGTCGGTGTCCTCGACGAGTTTGATGAAACCGGCATTGCCTGCCTTGTGCAGCCAGCCTCGGGTGGAGTCCGAGAGGTTGGACAAGCCCGTTCGGATATTGAGGCCCTGTGCCCGAGCCTGGGATTCGGTGAGGCCGACACCGCCGATCTCCGGATCGGTGAAGGTGACGTGCGGGACGGCGTGGTACTGGGCGGTCTCGTCGGAAGTGCCGAGGATATCGGCGGCGGCGATGCGGGAGTGGTACATGGAGATGTGAGTGAAGGCTCCGCGCCCGGCGACATCACCGATGGCCCAGACTTTGTCGGCGGCGCGCAGGCGCTTGTCGACGGTAATGCCGCGCGCCGACTCGTCCAGGCCGATGGAGCCGATTCCCAAGGCGGACAGGTCGATTCGACGTCCGGTGGCGATCAGCAGATGCTGGGCGCGGACGGGGTCGCCGCTGTCGAGTTCGACCGTGAACTGTGTTCCGTCATGAGTCACGGCGGTGCCGTGGCCGCTGCGCACGGCGATGCCCTCGGCCTCGAATACCTCGGCCAGCAACTCCCCCGCCTCGGGTTCGTTCTGTGGCACAAGGCGACTGGCGATGACGGTGACCTGCGCTCCGAATCGGGCGAAGACTTGCGCGAACTCCACGCCCACCGGTCCGCCGCCCATGACGATGAGCGATTCGGGCACCTCGGTGACGGCGACGGCCTCTCGATTGGTCCAGTACGGGGTTTCGGCCAGGCCGGGCAGTGGCGGAACCTGCGGTGCGGTACCGGGATTCAGCACGATTGCCCGGTTCGCCCGGAACACGCGATCACCCTCGGCGGTCGCGACGGTGACCTCACCGGCCCCGCTGATCCGCCCCCAGCCGCGAACGAACCGTCCCCCGGCCTTCTCGAACTTCTCCACGGCCGCAGCGTCATTCCAGTTATCGGTGATCTCATCGCGCACCCGGGCGGCGACAATGCTCCAATCCGGTCTCACCTCAGCCGATCCCGCGAGCTCGCCCACGCGCCGCGCTTCGGCCAGCACTCCGGCCGCCCGCACCATCGCCTTGGTGGGTACGCATGCGTAGTACGGGCATTCGCCGCCGACCAGTCGTCCGTCGACACCCACGACGGAGAGCCCGGCCACCGTCAGTCGGGTCGCCAGATCCTCACCGCCCGGCCCCATTCCGATTACGACTGCATCCACGGCTTCGGCGGGCATAGCTCCTCTTTCATCGAAAGGAATCAGTGTTCGGCAGCGACTCCTCTGCGACGTTAATGTGCGCTCGCGCAGGGCAACACCCGCCCCGCCGATTCGACCCGGTTCGGTAATACCTCGCCGCGCGGCCGGTTCCGTCGCGACGCGCTGAGGCAATCCGGCGAACCTGCCACCAGCACTCATATCGAACACGTACCATCCGGTGCGTGGCCGAAGCGAAGCGTCCCGCCGCGTTGCGGGTTCTCGTTTACAGCAATGACGCCGATACTCGGAGGCAGGTGATGCTGGCTCTGGGTAGACGCCCGCATCCGGAATTGCCGCCGATCGAGTACGTCGAGGTGGCCACCGGTCCGATTGTGCTCGAGCGCATGGATGCCCATGAGCTGGATTTGGCCATTCTGGATGGTGAATCCGCGCCGACCGGTGGCCTGGGCCTGGCCAAACAGTTGAAGGACGAGATCGCGGATTGCCCGCCGATCGTGGTCCTGACCGGCCGCCCGGACGATGCCTGGTTGGCGAACTGGTCGCGGGCCGATGCGGCGGTCTCGCATCCGCTGGATCCGATCCGGTTGACCGACGCGGTGCTGGGCGTGCTGCGGAACCGTTCCGCCGCCTGATTTCCCGCTCCCCGCGACCTGGGGAAATCTATGTCACGTGACATTCGCGATTCCGTCGAATCGGTCATGAAAGACCGTTCCGAATTCGATCAAACAGGGTCGCGAAACGTCATGTATCTTCCTGGCTGAGTTGTAGGCTGTGCCGTAGCTCACACGAGCGCAGGCAACGGTATCAATGAAGCCGCCGCGTCAGTCCCCCGTAGTCCGCGCCCTCGGCGAGTGGTGCCCTGGATGTGACTGACCCGGCAGACGACGACGTCAGCCCGCCTCGGCAGCTGCCGTCCGCAAGTGCGTCCAGTCCGCAGGAGGGGTAGTGCTGTTGTGAATATCGAGGTGCCAACGCTCGTCCTCGGCGCGGTTGCCGCCGCGTTCGGGGTGTTCTCCGTTTTCCTTGCGGCCCTGATCGGGCCCAAGCGCAATAACCGCGCCAAGCTAGAGGCGTATGAGTGCGGTATCGAGCCGACCCCGCACGCCGTCGGCGGCGGGCCGGGAAATGCTGCGGGACAACGTTTTCCGGTGAAGTACTACCTTACCGCCATGTTGTTCATCATCTTCGACATCGAGATCGTCTTCCTCTATCCGTGGGCCGTGCACTTCGACTCGCTCGGTCTGTTCGGACTGGCGGCGATGGCGCTGTTCATCTTCAACGTCTCGGTGGCCTACGCCTACGAGTGGAGGCGAGGCGGGCTCAGCTGGGACTGAGCCGCACACAGGGGATTCCAACCAGAGCGCCCCGCCCGGTGCGGGGCGTTCCGATCCGGGAGATGTAGTTCGACATGGGTCTCGAGGAGAAACTGCCCAGCGGCTTCCTGCTGAGCACGGTGGAAGATTTCGCCGGTTACATGCGCAAGAGTTCGCTGTGGCCCGCAACATTCGGCCTGGCCTGCTGTGCGATCGAGATGATGGCCACGGGCGGTGGGCGGTTCGATATCGCCCGCTTCGGTATGGAGGCGTTCCGCGCCTCGCCGCGCCAGGCCGATTTGATGATCGTCGCCGGACGGGTGAGCCAGAAGATGGCCCCCGTCCTGCGTCAGGTCTACGACCAGATGACCGAACCGAAATGGGTGCTGGCCATGGGTGTCTGCGCATCCTCGGGCGGCATGTTCAACAACTATGCCGTCGTGCAGGGCGTGGATCACGTTGTGCCGGTGGACATATACCTGCCCGGCTGCCCGCCGCGCCCGGAGATGCTGTTGAACGCGATCCTGAAGCTGCACGAGAAGATTCAGGAGATGCCACTCGGCGTGAATCGCGAGGAGGCCGTGCGCGCCGCCGAGGCCGCCGCCCTCGCCAGCCCCACCACCATTCAGATGAAGGGGCTGCTGCGATGACCTTCGATACACCGACCGGTACGGAGAGCCCCCCGGAGGACGTCTTGAAATCGCACGGGGATGCCGACAAGAAGCCCGAGCCGGTGCAGGAGCCCGCCGCCGGTGAAATCGAGTCTGCCGCAACAGAACCCACCGCCCCGGCCGATGAGGTGATCGGCGTGCGCAAGGGCATGTTCGGCGTCTCGGGCTCCGGTGACACCTCCGGTTACGGCCGCCTGGTGCGCACGGTGAGCCTGCCCGGCGGCAGTGCGCCCCCGTACGGCGGGTACTTCGACGAGATGGTCGCGGTGCTGCACGATGTGCTGGCGGTGTCGAGTGTGCGCTTCGAGGATGCCATCGAGAAGATCGTGGTCTTCCGGGACGAACTCACCCTGCATGTGCGGCGCGAGTACCTGCCCGTGGTGGCGAAGACGTTGCGCGACAACGAGAAACTGCGTTTCGAGCTCTGCCTGGGCGTGAACGGCGCGCACTTCCCCGAGGACACCGGTCGCGAATTGCACGCGGTGTATCACCTGAACTCCATCACCCACAATCGCCGGGTGCGCCTCGAGGTGTCGGTGCCGGACGCCGATCCGCATATGCCCTCGCTTTACTCCGTGTACCCGACCACGGATTGGCATGAGCGCGAAACCTACGACTTCTTCGGCATCCTGTTCGACGGTCACCCGTCGCTGACCAGGATCTCGATGCCCGATGACTGGCGCGGTCACCCCCAGCGCAAGGACTACCCGCTCGGCGGGATCCCGGTCGAATACAAGGGTGCGCGTATCCCGCCGCCCGACGAGCGGAGGGCGTACTCGTAATGAACGACACCGATATCAAGTCCCGTCCGGAGTCCGCGGAACGACCCGAACGCGTTATCACGGTCGGCGGCAATGACTGGGACGAAATCTCCGCTGCCCTGGACGGGGCCGCCGAGGAACGCATAGTCGTGAATATGGGCCCACAGCACCCCAGTACACACGGGGTGCTACGGCTGATTCTGGAGATCGAGGGCGAGACGGTTACCGAGGCCCGGTGCGGTATCGGGTACCTGCACACCGGGATCGAGAAGAATCTCGAGTACCGGAGTTGGGTGCAGGGGGTCACATTCGTCACGCGCATGGACTATCTGTCGCCGTTCTTCAATGAGACGGCGTACTGCCTGGGCGTGGAGAAGCTGCTCGGGATCACCGACGATATTCCCGAGCGCGCCAATGTCATTCGCGTCATGCTCATGGAGCTCAACCGCATCTCCTCGCATCTGGTGGCGCTTGCTACCGGCGGTATGGAGTTGGGTGCGTTGACGGCCATGCTGTTCGGATTCCGTGAGCGCGAACTGATTCTCGATGTCTTCGAGAACATCACCGGACTGCGCATGAATCACGCGTACATCCGGCCCGGCGGCGTCTCCCAAGACCTGCCCGAGGATGGCGTGGCCAAGGTGCGCGAGCTCCTGGAGCTGCTGCCGAAGCGCCTGCGCGACATGGAGTTGCTCCTCAATGAGAACCCCGTTTGGAAGGCCCGCACCCGCAATGTCGGCGTGCTGGACCTGACCGGCTGTATGGCGCTGGGCATTACCGGCCCGATGCTGCGCTCCACCGGACTCCCCCACGATCTGCGCAAGGCTCAGCCGTACTGCGGTTATGAGACATACGAATTCGATGTCATGACCGATACCGGCTGCGACTGCTACGGCCGCTACCTCATCCGGGTGAACGAGATGAAGGAGTCGCTCAAGATCGTCGAGCAGTGCCTGGATCGGCTACGACCGGGTCCGATCATGGTGGCGGACAAGAAGATCGCCTGGCCGGCCGATTTGCAGCTCGGGCCGGATGGTCTCGGTAATTCGCCGGAGTACATCGGCAAGATCATGGGTAAGTCCATGGAGTCGCTCATCCACCACTTCAAGTTGGTGACCGAGGGCCTGCGCGTCCCACCCGGCCAGGTGTACGTGGCGGTGGAATCCCCGCGCGGCGAGCTCGGCGTGCACATGGTCAGTGACGGCGGCACCCGGCCGTATCGGGTGCATTACCGCGACCCCTCGTTCACGAATCTGCAAGCGGTGGCGGCAATGTGCGAGGGCGGATTGCTCGCCGATGTCATTGCCGCGGTGGCCAGTATCGATCCCGTCATGGGCGGAGTGGACCGTTGACAGAGATTCTTCTCAACCTGACCGTGCGCCCCATCCCGTATCCGCAGGAGGTGCACGACCGGCTGCAATTGGAAGCCAAGGAGATTATCGCGCGGTATCCGGAGCCGCGTTCGGCACTGCTGCCGCTTCTGCATCTCGTGCAATCGGTGGAGAGCTATGTCTCGGGTACAGGTATCGAATTCTGTGCCGAGCAGCTGGGATTGACCGATGCCGAGGTGACCGCGGTCGCCACCTTCTACTCCATGTATCGGCGCGGCCGCACCGGCGACTACCACGTCGGGGTGTGCACCAACACGCTCTGCGCGGTTATGGGCGGCGATGAGATCTTCGCGGAATTGAAGCAGCACTTGGGTATCAAGCACGGGGAGACCACCGCCGACGGCGCGGTCACCCTGGAGCACATCGAGTGCAATGCCGCCTGCGACTACGCGCCGGTGGTCATGGTGAATTGGGAGTTCTTCGACAATCAGACACCGGAATCGGCTCGGGTCATGGTGGATTCGCTGCGCAAGGGCGATGAGGTGACCGGCTCACGCAGCGGTATTCCGCTGTGCAAATTCCGCGATACCGCACGCATTCTGGCCGGCTATCCCGATGCGCGTCCCGGCGCGACCGATGGTGCGCCCGGACCTGCCACTCTCGCGGGTCTGCAAGCGGCCGATCAGGATTCGACAGGAGGCGGGAAATGACCCAGACCCAGGCCGCCCCGTGCGGGCTGACGCCCGTCCTGTCCAAGTACTGGGCTGAACCCGACTCCTGGACCCTGGCGGCGTATCGCAGCCAGGGCGGTTATCGCGGTTTACCCAAGGCACTGCGCATGCAGCCCGATGAGGTGATCGCGACCGTCAAGGACTCCGGTCTGCGCGGGCGTGGTGGCGCGGGCTTCCCGACCGGTATGAAGTGGGGTTTCATCCCGCAGGGTCCCGGCGCGGACGGCGTGACCAAGCCGCACTACCTGGTGGTCAATGCCGATGAGTCGGAACCGGGTACCTGCAAGGACATGCCGCTCATGCTGGCGAGCCCGCACACCCTCATCGAGGGCGTGATCATCGCCTCGTACGCGATTCGCGCCTCGCATGCCTTCATCTATGTGCGCGGTGAAGTGGTGCCGGTGCTGCGCCGTTTGCAGGCGGCGGTCGAACAGGCTTATGCCGCAGGGTATCTCGGCCAGAACATCAAGGGCTCGCGGTACAACCTCGACATTGTGGTGCATGCCGGTGCCGGCGCGTACATCTGCGGTGAGGAGACCGCGCTCCTGGATTCGCTGGAGGGCCGTCGCGGTCAGCCGCGCCTACGCCCGCCGTTCCCGGCTGTCGCCGGGCTCTATGCCTGCCCGACCGTGGTCAATAATGTGGAGTCCATTGCCTCGGTGCCGTCGATTCTCGCCAATGGCGTGGATTGGTTCCGGTCCTTCGGTAGCGAGAAGTCACCGGGCTTCACCCTCTACTCGCTCTCGGGTCACGTGACGCGACCCGGCCAGTACGAAGCGGCCCTCGGAATCACCCTGCGCGAGTTGCTGACTCACGCAGGCGGCGTCCGCCAGGGCCACACCCTCAAGTTTTGGACCCCGGGCGGCTCCTCCACCCCGATCTTCACCGAAGAGCACCTCGATGTCCCTCTCGACTACGAGGGCGTCGCCGCCGCCGGTTCCATGCTCGGCACCAAGGCACTGCAGATCTTCGACGACACCACGTGTGTGGTGCGCGCCGTCCTGCGCTGGACCGAGTTCTACGCCCACGAATCCTGCGGTAAGTGCACCCCCTGCCGCGAGGGCACGTACTGGCTGGTCCAGCTCCTGGAGCGGCTGGAGAATGGCACCGGTCACGAGACCGATCTCGACAAGCTGATGGATATCGCCGACAACATCAACGGAAAGTCCTTCTGCGCGTTGGGCGATGGCGCTGCGAGCCCGATCTTCTCCTCCCTGAAGTACTTCCGCGACGAGTACGTCGAGCACATCCGCCTCGGCGCCTGCCCGTTCGACCCGGCCCGGTCCACCGCCTGGGCCGAAGGAGCGCGATGACTGCGATAGCGAACTCCAACACCAATGAGGTGACGCCCACCGATATGGTGAGCGTAATCATCGATGGCACAACGGTTTCCGTGCCCGTGGGCACGCTGGTGATTCGTGCCGCCGAACTCATCGGCGTGCAGATCCCCCGGTTCTGTGATCACCCGCTACTCGATCCGGTGGGTGCCTGCCGCCAGTGCTTGGTCGAGGTGGAGGGGCAGCGCAAGCCGGTTGCCTCCTGTACCCAGACGGTCAGTGAAGGCATGGTGATCCACACCCAGCTGTCCTCCCCCGTCGCCGAGAAGGCGCAGGAGGGTGTGATGGAGCTGCTGCTCATCAATCACCCCTTGGACTGCCCGGTCTGCGATAAGGGCGGCGAATGCCCATTGCAGAACCAGGCCATGTCCAACGGGCGGGCCGAATCGCGGTTCGATGGTGAGAAGCGCACGTATCCCAAGCCGATTCCGCTGTCCTCGGCGATTCTGCTGGATCGCGAGCGCTGTGTGCTCTGCGCGCGGTGTACCCGTTTCTCCCAGCAGGTGGCGGGTGACCCGTTCATCGAATTGATGGATCGTGGTGCGCTGCAACAGGTCGGGATTGCCGCCGGGGAGCCGCTGGACTCCTACTTCTCCGGCAATACCGTGCAGATCTGCCCGGTGGGTGCGCTCACCGGCAGCACCTACCGCTTCCGGGCGCGGCCCTTCGACCTGGTGTCCAGCCCCGCGGTGTGTGAGCACTGCGCCTCGGGCTGTGCCCAGCGCACCGATCATCGGCGCGGAAAGGTCATGCGCCGCTTGGCCGGTGACGATCCGCAGGTCAATGAGGAGTGGAACTGCGATAAGGGCCGCTTCGCGTTCCAGTACGCGACCGAACGGGATCGGCTCACCACCCCGCTGGTGCGCACCTGGGACGGCACCCTGCAGCCCGCCTCGTGGTCCGAGGCCATCGCGCATGCCGCGCGTGGTCTAGCCGCGGCGCGTGGGAATGCGGGTGTGCTGGTCGGCGGTCGCGTCACCTTGGAGGACGCGTACGCCTACTCCAAGTTCGCGCGAATCGGCTTGGCCACCAATGACATCGACTTCCGTGCCCGCGCACACTCCGCGGAGGAGGCCGACTTCCTGGCGGCCCGTATCGCCGGGCAGGGCATCACCGTCGACTATGCCGCACTGGAGCGCGCCCCGATCGTGGTATTGGCCGGCTTCGAGGCCGAAGAAGAATCACCGATGGTCTACCTGCGCCTGCGCAAGGCCGCGCGCAAGCACGGCACCGAGGTCTACTCGCTCGCGCCGTACACCACGCGCGGATTGCAGCGGATGAAGGGCACGCTGCTGCCAACCGTTCCGGGTGGCGAACCACATCTCCTGGAGGCCATCCGCACCGGCGAAACCGATTCCGTCGCAGTGGCTCCCGGGCATCTGCAGCACATCGCGACACTGCTGCGCGAGCCCGGTGCGCTCATCCTGGTCGGTGAGCGGCTCGGCGGTATTCCGGGTGGTCTGTCGGCCGCCGCGCGCCTGGTCGATGACACCGGGGCCGCACTGGCGTGGATTCCGCGTCGCGCCGGCGAACGCGGAGCCCTGGAGGCGGGTGCCCTGCCCGTCCTGCTCCCCGGTGGCCGTCCGCTCGCGGATCACGTTGCGCGCCAACAGATTCGCGATGCCTGGGGTACCGATGAGCTGCCCGTGAACCCGGGCCGTGACACCTCCGCCATCCTGGCCGCCGCGCCCACGCTGGGCGCACTGCTCATCGGCGGCGTGGAGGCCGGCGATATGCCCGACCCGGTTGCCGCGCTCACCGCCATAGACGCCGCGAGTTTCGTGGTGAGCCTGGAACTTCGGGCCGGCGATATCACCGATCGCGCCGATGTGGTGTTCCCGGTGGCCTCGGCCATGGAGAAGGCGGGCACCTTCCTCACCTGGGAGGGCCGCCACCGTCAGTTCGAGGCGGCGCTGCGCGATTCGACCGTGCGGCGCGAGGCCGCGCCCATGCCCGAACACCGGGTCCTGGACGCCATCGCACAGGAGATGGGTGTGCGTCTCGGCCTGCCCGATATCTCCAGTGCCCGAGCCGAATTGGCGGATATGGGCGCGTGGGACGGCCCGGCCGCCGCGACCCCGGTGCACCGCCCGCATCCGGTGGCCCAGCCCACCTCGGGCACCGCGATTCTCGCCGCCTGGCGCATGCTCATCGATCGCGGCAAATTGCAGGACGGCGAACCCAATCTCGCCGGTACCGCGCGTCCACCGGTGGTGCGGCTCTCGCACGACACCGCGGCCGAAATCGGTGCCACCACAGGCGATCCGGTGACCGTCGGCAATGATCACGGCCATATCACCCTCCCGCTCGTCATTACCGAGATGCCGGATCGGGTCGTGTGGCTGCCCATGAATTCCCCCGGGGCCGATGTGCTGGTGCAGCTGGGCACCACACCCGGTCACCTCGTGCGCATCCGTCGGGAGGACCACCGTGAGTGATCTGAGTATGTTCGGCCACGATCCGTGGTGGCTGGTGCTGATCAAATCCATCGGCATCTTCGTCTTCCTGCTGCTGATCCCGATGATCGCGGTGTACGCCGAGCGCAAGATCGTGGCATTCATGCAGATGCGCGTCGGCCCCAACCGGGTCGGACCACGCGGGAGTCTGCAATCCATCGCCGACGGCGTGAAGATGCTCCTCAAAGAGGACATCATCCCGGCCATCGTCGATAAGCCGATCTTCATTCTCGCGCCGATCATTTCGCTGATTCCGGCCGTGATGGCGTTCGCGGTGATTCCGTTCGGGCCCGAGGTCAGCATGTTCGGGCATCGCACGCCGCTGCAGTTGACCGATATGCCGGTGGGTGTGCTGTACATCCTGGCCGTGGCTTCGGTCGGCGTGTACGGAATCGTGCTGGCGGGCTGGGCCTCCGGGTCGACCTATCCGCTGCTGGGTGGGCTGCGATCCACCGCGCAGGTCATCTCCTACGAGATCGCCATGGCGCTGTGCTTCGCGGCGGTATTCCTGCTCTCGGGTTCGATGGCCACTTCGGCAATCGTCAAGGCGCAGTATGGCACCTGGTATGTGTTCCTGCTGCTGCCGTCGTTCCTCATCTACGCGGTGTCGATGGTCGGTGAGACCAACCGCGCGCCCTTCGACCTCCCCGAGGCCGAGGGTGAGCTGGTCGGTGGTTTCCACACCGAGTACTCCTCGCTCAAGTTCGCCATGTTCATGATGGCCGAATACATCAACATGGCAACGGTTTCCGCGCTGGCGACGACGCTGTTCTTCGGTGGCTGGCACGCACCCTTCCCGATCAGCCTGTGGGCGGGTGCGAACTCGGGTTGGTTGCCGATGGTGTGGTTCACCGCCAAGGTGTGGCTGTTCCTGTTCGTCTTCATCTGGTTGCGCGGCACGCTGCCGCGGCTGCGCTACGACCAGTTCATGAATCTCGGCTGGAAGCTGCTGATTCCGGTCTCGCTGGCCTGGGTCATGTTCGTGGCCACCATGCGGGCGCTGGAGAACGAGGGCATTCACATTCAGCGGACGGGCATGATCGTCGGCGGTCTTATAGTCGCCGCACTGTTGGTCGGCTTGGTGCTCAAGGCCGGACATGCGGGCGATGACCGCACCAAGGCCGCCCCGGATGCCGAAGCGACGACCAAGTATTCGGATTTCCCGGTGCCGCCCATGCCGGCCGAGCCCATGACGGCCACGCCGAAACCCGGTCTGCTGGAGCCGCTCGGCGGGTTCTATGTCACCGCCTCCACCATGTTCAAGAAGCCCAATACCGAGCTGTACCCGGAGGTCAAGACGCCGACCCAGCCGCGCTATCACGGTCGGCACCAGCTCAATCGGCATCCGGACGGACTCGAGAAGTGCATCGGCTGCGAGCTGTGCGCCTGGGCCTGCCCGGCGGACGCGATCTTCGTCGAAGGCGCGGACAACACCGAGGAAGCGCGTTTCTCGCCCGGTGAGCGTTATGGCCAGGTCTACCAGATCAATTACCTGCGCTGCATCGGCTGCGGGCTGTGCATCGAAGCCTGCCCGACTCGCGCGTTGACCATGACCAACGAATACGAGTTGGCCGACGACAATCGCGCGGATCTCATCCTCGAGAAGCAGGATCTGCTCGCACCGATGGAACCGGGGATGGCCCCCGCACCGCACGCCATGTACCCGGGTGCGGATGAGGGCTCCTACTACCGCGGTGAAGTTCCCGGTGCGCCGAGCGAACTCGCCGGAGTCGAAGGGGGAACGAAGAAATGACCTCGCTCCTCGCCCAGCCTGCCCAGCAGCTGGTCACACACACCTCCACCGGTGAGGCCGTGCAGTTCTGGATTCTCTCGGTGATCGCCGTGGGCGGTGCGCTCGGCATGGTGTGGGCGCGTAAGGCCGTGCACTCGGCGCTGTGCCTGGCCGCCACCATGATCACATTGTCGGCGTTCTATATCGCCGAGAACGCGCTGTTCCTGGGCATCGTGCAGGTTGTCGTCTACACCGGTGCGGTCATGATGCTGTTCCTGTTCGTGCTCATGCTGGTCGGTGTCGACTCCACGGAGTCGCTGCGAGAGACCTTGCGCGGGCAGCGAATCGCGGTGCTCATCGTCGGCATCGGCTTCGGCATGCTGGTGATCTCCGCCGTCGCGCGCGGTATGGATGCCGAGAGTGTTGCCGAGACCGGACCCGGAATCGGCGGTAATTACGCCATCGGCGCGCTCGCCGAACTCATCTTCGTGCGCTACGTATGGGCGTTCGAGCTGACCGGTTCGCTGCTCATCACCGCCACTATCGGTGCGATGGTGCTCGCGCATCGCGAGAAGTTCGGCCCGCGCACCGATCAGCGCACGCTGTCCAAGGAGCGGTTCCGGGACGGTAAGCGGGTCACGCCGCTGCCGACGCCCGGCGTGTACGCCCGCCACAATGCCGTCGACGCGCCGGCTCGACTGCCGGACGGTTCCTTCGAGGAGCTGTCGGTCAGCAGCATTCTGCGGCACCGCCGCAATCGGGCTCATGAGGAGGCCGTGGTGCGCACAGTCGGCAGTGCCGTCGAAGTGAACGGCAACGGCGACAACGATTCTCCCGAGGAAGGCTTGCGGTGAACCCGGACAATTATCTGTATCTCTCCGCCCTGCTCTTCACCATCGGCGCGGCCGGAGTGCTGGTGCGGCGCAATGCGATCGTGGTCTTCATGTGCATCGAGCTCATGCTCAATGCGGTGAATCTGGCCTTCGTCACCTTCGCCCGGCTGCACGCCAATCTGGATGGACAGGTATTCGCCTTCTTCACCATGGTGGTCGCCGCCGCCGAAGTCGTTGTCGGCCTGGCCATCATCATGACCATCTTCCGTGCCCGCCGCTCGACCTCGGTCGATGATGCGAATCTGCTGAGGTATTGAGGTGGACAACGCACACATGATGCTGTGGCTGCTGCCCGCGCTGCCTCTGGCCGGCGCCGTATTGCTGCTGCTGATGGGAGGTGTCAGCGATAAGTGGGGGCATCTCGTCGGAACCGTCCTGGCGCTGGGCTCCTTCGGAGTCGCGGTGTGGGCTTTCTCCGAAATGCTGGACCGCTCCGATGCCACTCGCGCCGTGCACTACAGCCTGTTCAGCTGGGTGCCGGTCACCGGGCTGAAGGTCGATGCCGCACTGCAATTGGATCAGCTGTCGATGTGTTTCGCGCTGCTGATCACCGGAGTGGGATCGCTCATCCACATCTATTCGATCGGCTATATGGCGCATGATCCGGGGCGGCGCAGGTTCTTCGCGTACCTGAATCTGTTCCTGGCCGCCATGCTGGTGCTGGTGCTCGCGGACAACTACCTGGTGCTGTATCTCGGGTGGGAAGGCGTGGGTCTGGCGTCGTATCTGCTGATCGGTTTCTGGTACCACAAGCCTTCCGCCGCAACGGCTGCCAAGAAGGCGTTCATTGTGAACCGGGTCGGCGATATGGGATTGGCCATCGCGCTGATGGTCATGTTCGCGACATTCGGGAGCATCGATTTCCGGACCGTATTCGGTGCGGCGGATCAGGCAGCTAGCGGAACCCTCACGGCCATAGGGCTTTTGTTGCTGCTCGGAGCTTGCGGTAAGTCCGCTCAGGTGCCGCTGCAAGCCTGGCTCGGGGATGCGATGGAGGGCCCGACGCCGGTGTCGGCGCTCATCCACGCGGCGACCATGGTCACCGCCGGTGTGTACCTGATCGCGCGATCCAATCCGATCTTCGATCTGGCGCCCGGCGCACAGGCCGCGGTCATGGCGGTCGGTGCGATCACGCTGCTCTACGGTGCGATCATCGGTTGCGCCAAGGACGACATCAAGAAGGCCCTGGCCGCTTCGACCATGAGCCAGATCGGGTACATGATTCTCGCCGCCGGTCTCGGCCCGGTCGGATATGCCGCGGCCATCATGCATCTGCTCACGCACGGCTTCTTCAAGGCCGGACTGTTCCTCGGCGCGGGCTCGGTCATGCACGCCATGGATGACGAAACCGATATGCGGCGGTACGGCGGATTGCGCAAATTGCTGCCGATCACCTACGTCACCTTCGGACTCGGCTACCTCGCCATTCTCGGTGTGCCGCCGTTCGCGGGGTTCTTCTCCAAGGATCGGATTATCGAGGCGGCCTTCGCGCACGGCGGATTCGGTGGCATTGTCACCGGGCTCGCGGCGCTGGCCGGCGCGGGTATCACCGCGTTCTATATGACCCGCGTCATGCTGCTCACCTTCTTCGGCGAAAAGCGTTGGAAGGAAGGCACTCACCCGCATGAGTCCCCCGCCTCCATGACCGGGCCGATGATCCTGCTGGCGTTCGGCTCCGTCGCCTCGGGGGCGTTGCTGGCCTATGGTTCCTCGCTGCAGAACTGGCTGGCTCCGGTCGTCGGTACGCATCACGGCGAACCAATCATCCCGGTGTGGGGCATTACCTTCTTCGCTCTCGCGGTGGTCGCGGCGGGCGTGTGGGTGGCCTACGACCAGTACGCGAGTCGTCCGGTACCCGAAACCGCCCCTGCCGGAACGCCTCTCACTGTGGCCGCCCGTCAGGATCTGTACGGCGATGCGTTCAATGAGGGCGCGTTCATGCGTCCCGGGCAGCATCTGACCCGCTCGCTCGTATTCGTCGACAATCGCGGAATCGACGGTCTGGTCAATACCACCGCCGCGGTTATCGGCGGCCTCTCCGCTCGAATCCGGCGCGTACAAACCGGTTTCGTGCGCTCGTACGCCCTGTCCATGTTCACCGGCGCGGCACTGGTGGCCGCCGCCCTGCTGGCGGTGAGGTTGTTTTGAGTGACTTTCCCTGGCTGACGACGCTCTGGGCGGTTCCGCTGGTCGGGGCCGCGCTGGTGCTGTTCTTCCCCGCCTCCTGGCGTACCGGAGCGCGGTCGTTCGCGCTGGTGGTGTCGCTGGGCACGCTCGGTGTGGCGATTTGGCTCGCCACACAGTTCGAAACCGGTGGGGCGCAATACCAATTCGTGGAATCGCGGGAGTGGATACCGGCCTTCGGGGCGGGCTACACGCTCGGCATGGATGGCATCGCCCTGGTGCTGGTGCTGCTCACCGCCGGGCTCATGCCGCTGCTCATGCTCGCGGGCTGGCAGGACGAGCGCGAGGTCGGCAACGGTCCGCGAGTGGTGCACTACTACGTGGCGCTCATGCTCGTCGTGGAATCCATGGTGCTGATCTCGTTCACCGCCTTGGACATTCTGCTGTTCTACGTGTTCTTCGAGGTCATGCTCATTCCGATGTACTTCCTCATCGGCGGGTTCGGGCCGCGCACCGGTGATCCGGCGGTGCGGGCGCAGCGGTCCCGGGCGGCGGTGAAATTCCTGCTGTACAACCTGTTCGGCGGGTTGATCATGCTGGCGGCGGTCATCGGACTGTATGTGGTGACCGCGCAGGACAAGCTCGGCGCGAACGGCAATGGCACCTTCGACTTCCGGAAAGTCATGGAGGCCGCCAACTCCGGTCACTTGGGTGCCGGGCCGGCGGTGCTGAACGCGCTGTTCCTCGGCTTCATGTTCGCGTTCGCGGTGAAGGCGCCGCTCTGGCCACTGCACACCTGGCTGCCCGACGCCGCCGTCTCGGCCACTCCGGCCAGTGCGGTGCTCATGATGGCGGTGGTCGACAAGGTCGGCACCTTCGGCATGCTGCGCTACTGCCTGCTGCTGTTCCCTTCGGCCACTTCGACTTACGCGCCGGTGATCAGTGTGCTCGCGGTGATCGGGATCATCTACGGTGCGCTGCTGGCCATCGGGCAGACCGATGTCATGCGGCTCATCGCCTACACCTCGATCTCGCACTTCGGCTTCATTATTCTCGGCATCTTCGCGCTCACCACGCAGGGCGGGACCGGGGCGGCGCTGTACATGGTCAATCACGGGATCTCGACGGCGGCACTGTTCCTGATCGCGGGATTCCTGGTCTCGCGCAGGGGAACCCGGCTCATCGCCGAATACGGCGGGGTACAGAAGGTCGCGCCGATTCTGGCGGGGACATTCCTCATCTCCGGCCTGGCCACCCTGTCACTGCCCGGGCTCGCACCGTTCATCAGTGAGTTCCTGGTGCTGATCGGCACCTTCACCCGGTACCCGGTGGCGGCCGTATTCGCCTCCACCGCACTGGTTCTCGCCGCGCTCTACATCCTCTGGATGTACCAGCGCATGATGACCGGCCCGGTGAAGAAGGGTAATGAGCGGCTCTACGATCTACTGCCGCGCGAAATGCTGGTGGTGGTGCCGTTGATCGCCGCACTGCTGTTCCTGGGCGCGTACCCCAAGCCCGTGCTCGATCGCATCGACCCGGCGGTGGCGCGGACACTCACCACCATCGGACAGCATGATCCGGCTCCCGCGGTGAAACCGTACGAGGCCGCCCAGACATCTAGCGGAGGTGCTCACAAGTGAGTGCTACACCTTTGATCCTCGCCGCGGTATCCGAATCGCGGCTCGCCGCGGCCGTGCCCGCACCGAGTATCGAATATCGCGATCTCTCTCCCATGCTCATCGTCTTCGGTGTCGCCGTGGCCGCGGTGCTGGTGGAGGCGTTCGCGCCCAGGCGATCCCGGTATGTCGTGCAGTTGATTCTCGGGCTCGGCGGTATGGGCGTCGCGCTCGGTGCGGTTATCGGATTGCGCGGCACCAATGAGACGGCTGTCGTCGGCGCGGTTGCCGTCGACGGTGTGACGCTGTTCCTGCAGGGCACGATTCTGGTGGTGTCGATCCTCGGCCTGCTCCTGATTGCCGAGCGGCGTGCGGATCGGATGCCGGTTCACAAGGAAGGGCCGGGTACCTGGAGCCTGGCCGCGTCGCGCGGCGTCGATGCCTTCGCCCCGCAGGCGGCCGCCATGCCGGGCAGCTCCGACGAGATCGCGGCCACGAAGGCCGGCGTCGCCACCACCGAGGTCTTCCCGCTCACGCTGTTCGCGGTCGCCGGGCTGATGCTCTTCCCGGCCTCCAATGATCTGCTGACCATGTTCGTTGCGCTGGAAGTGCTTTCGCTGCCGCTGTATCTGCTGTGCGGGCTGGCCCGTCGGCGGCGGCTGCTCTCGCAGGAGGCGGCGCTGAAGTACTTCCTGCTCGGCGCATTCTCCTCGGCGTTCTTCCTCTACGGGATGGCGCTGCTCTACGGGTACGCGGGCACCGTGCGTATGTCGGGCATCGCCGATGCGGTGGCACGGGATACCGGTAACTCGCACACCCTGGCCGTGCTCGGTGTGGCCATGCTGGCGGTCGGGCTGCTGTTCAAGATCGGTGCGGTGCCGTTCCAGTCCTGGGTACCGGACGTGTACCAGGGTGCGCCCACTCCCATCACCGGATTCATGGCTGCCGCAACGAAAATCGCGGCTGTCGGGGCTTTGCTGCGGGTGCTGTATGTCGCGGTGCCGGACCTGCGTAACGACTGGCGACCCATTCTGGCGGCCATAGCCATTGCGACCATGGTGGTCGGCGCGGTACTGGCCATCACCCAGACGGATATGAAGCGCATGCTCGCCTACTCGTCGGTCGCGCACGCGGGCTTCATCCTGACGGCCCTGGTGGCGGCCAATGAATCCGGTGTCTCGTCGGTGCTGTTCTATCTCGCCGTCTACGGCCTCGGGACGCTCGGCGCATTCGCCATTGTCACCCTGGTCCGCGACGAAAACGGTGATGAGGCAACGGCTCTCCCCGCCTGGGCGGGTATGGGCCGCCGATCTCCTTGGCTGGCAACGATTTTCTCGCTCTTCCTGCTGTCCTTCGCGGGTATCCCGCTGACCAGCGGCTTCATCGCCAAGTTCAGTGTTTTCGCGGCGGCTTCCTCCGGCGGCATGTCCACTTTGGTGATCGTCGGTGTGCTCAGCAGCGCCATCGCGGCCTTCTTCTACATTCGCGTTATCGTGCTGATGTTCTTCACCGACGCACCGGCCAACGGCCCCACCGTCGTATCCCCCACTCTCACAACAACAGTCATCGCCATGACCGCGGCGTCCACCCTGGTGCTCGGCATCTTCCCCCAGCCCCTGTTGGACCTGGCGAAGCACGCCGCCACCTTCGCTCACTGATCACCCGAGACAAAAGCCCGCCGCGTGTTCGCGGCGGGCTTTTTCGTTCTCGCGCATGGCTTTACGCCCCGGGGTGCGCCGACTTGACCTCGACGAGAACGACATCCACTTCGCCCGACAGCAATTCCCAGGAGTGATCGAACGAGTCCGCCTGCCAGACGACCAAACCGGGATTCAAATCCACTATCTGCTCAGTCCCGTCCCCGAAGGTCACTTTCTGACGGCCGGAGCCGAGGCTGATCACGACCATCGGCAGGTGTGAGTGCATCGGACTCTGCCAAGACTGCGAAGCGCGCGAGTGGATCACTCGAACGTGTTCGTTCTCGAACAGGACCGGGTGCGCGTCGGGATCCATGACGGTTGCGTGCTGGTGCTGCTGAGCTGGAGCGAGGGTGGGGGTCGGAAGCGAAGTGCTCATCTGAGGTTCCTATCTGTCCAGGATGACTCCTAAACAATAACCATGTCTAGTTGTTAAAAACAACCACTGAAACTGGTGGTTTAGGATCAGCATCGACGAAGGAGAGGGGACCCATGCCGACTATCCGCAGCTACCGGGACTCATGCGGTGTCGCCCGCGCTCTGGACGTAGTCGGGGAACGATGGGCGCTGCTCGTCGTCCGAGAGCTCCTCTTCATGCCGCAACGCTTCTCCGAACTCCGAACCGCGCTACCCCACGCCAGCTCGAACCTGCTCGCCGACCGCCTGCGAGAACTCGAGAATCACGGCGTAATCCATCGCCGCAAACTGTCCTCCACGGCAACCGCGCACGCCTACGAACTGACCGACCGGGGCCGCCAACTCGAGCCGATCGTCCTGGCCCTCGGCAACTGGGGCATCGACGCCCCCACCCCACCCGAGCCCACCTCCCTCAGCGCCACCTCGGCCCTGATCTTCCTGCGCGGCAACATCTTCCACGCCCCCACCGCTCCCCCGATCATTTGCCGCCTCGACCTCAACGGCTCGGTCTGGACCGTCCGCGTGAACTCCGGAAAAGTCGACGTCCAGACCGGTGAACCCACCACAGCCGACATCTCCCTGCGCACCGACCCGAAAACCCTAGGCACCCTGATGGCCAACCCGGCCGCCCTGGACACCGCGCTCGCCGACGGAACAGTGGCCCTGGTCGGCGACCCACTAACCCTCAGCCGCCTGCTGTACGGCGATAAGCACGAGTAGCGGTCGCCGGAACGCTCTCGAGCCGAAGGGCCTGCCACCGGTCACGTGATCAGGCCCCCGTTTGCAACAGACAGCGGACACCTTCATCGACCATCTATCGCGGTCGACGAAGTCGAGATGGTGGGGGTTCCGGACTGGCAGGGACCGTTATTCAAGTAGTCGGTATTCGAGGCGGCGGTCTAGGTTGTGTCTCCCAATGGTATTGATCGACCGGTCCCGCGAAGCGGGGTTGGTGGTGCATCATGTTCGCCGTGGCGAGGCTGACAGGTGATCGGTATCAGGTTCTGACAGACAAGCACTGGGAGCTGCTCGAGCTACTGCTGCCCAAATCCGAAGGGAACGTGGGCCGGTAACTTCAGCAACAACCGCCTGGTGGTGGAGGGGTTGCTGTATCGGCTGCGGACCGGCGTGCCGTGGCGGGACCTGCCCGAACACTTCGGGCCGTGGCAGACGGTGTGGAAACGACACCGCCGCTACGCCGACGACGGCACCTGGGACAGGGTGTCGACCGCGTTGCTCGCGTTGGCGGACACCACCGGCGATCTGGACTGGGTGGTCTCGATCGATTCCACGATCGTGCGGGCGCACCAGCACGCCGCCGGCGCGGCCGCGGACTCGGTGAGCGGGCTATGAACCGGCCGATCACGCCCTCGGGCGTTCCCGTGGCGGGTTGACAACCAAAGTTCATCTCGCCGCCGACGGGGCAGGTCACGGCCTGGCCGTGCTGCTCACACCCGGACAAACCAACGATTCACCGCTACTGCCGCCGTTGCTCGACGCGGTCGTGGTGCCCTGCCTCGAGGGCGGCCCGCCACGACGTAATCCGGAGGTGGTGATCGCCGATCGAGCCTATTGCGCGGCATCGAATCGAACCCTGTTGCGGCGCAAACGGATCCGGGCAGTGATCCCGGAACGGCGTGATCAGGTGGCCAACCGCAAACGCAAGGGACGCGAACTTCGACCCACAGACGGGACTGCCCCGAGTTCGGTTGACTCGCGGGTGTGGTGGTTCAGACCGCGAGCGCGGGCTGGTTTTGGCTTCGTCGCGCTGGCCCAGCGTGGAATAGGCGTTGACGAGGTTGTCGAGTGCGGCCTCGGCGCTGGGGTAGTCGAAGCCGCTGGGGTAGTCGAAGTCGAGGATACGCACGCGGTCGGCGTGAGCGCGCCGCGCGTATTTGATGACCCGCGCCTGCTCGACCAGGCTGGAACGCGCGCCAGCTATCTGCCGGAGTTGGTGCAGCTCAGCGGCTTTCGGATGGCGATAGCGAACGGCAACCGGTGTCGTGCACGATCGGGGACTATGGCCGTTTGGAGACTCGTAGAACGAGGGGACGCCATCGCCCGCTCCCTTATGCCTGTTCGAACCCCCAACACTGGTTCAAGCCCTGCCACTGATCCCACAGCTGTATCGGCGTCCCATTGGCAGGGTTTCCGTGGTCCGACAGTTCGACATTGATGGGTCGGGGCTGGCCAGGAACGAGCAGACGGTAATACGACCGATCTTGTACATCGGGCCAGATTTCCCATGCGAATGGGTCCTGCACTGCCACGACTGGGGTTGCGTCACCCATCCTTGCTCCCAGAATGCCCAGGTATTGACCGGTCCCGACGTTCCGGACGGTCCATGCGTTGTCTGCGTGCGCAGCGATCGCTGGTTACGTGTGTCGGCGGAAGATCCTCGGCGGCTAGTCCGGTGCGGCTACCGCCGCTCAGTCAACTATGTGCGCAGCAGCTGTTGCAGTCTGCTACCGCCACCCCAAAGCCTCTGCGCTGCAAAGACCTTCGTCGTCGACTCCGCTCGACCCCGCCCGAACCGCAACTCCCTCGAGTACCGATCCGAGACCGG
Source organism: Nocardia sp. SYP-A9097 (assembly GCF_009649815.1). Taxonomy (GTDB): domain Bacteria; phylum Actinomycetota; class Actinomycetes; order Mycobacteriales; family Mycobacteriaceae; genus Nocardia. The sequence continues at coordinate 96,545 of NZ_WJIC01000013.1, read as the reverse complement.
CTCCCACTCATAACCGCCACCGACCACCGTCCAGTAACTGCTACGGCAAGGCATCCGAACCCAAAATGACCGCACCCATTCTCCGTCGGCCCAGTCCGCGACCAAGGAGCCACAGAGCTGCAGCCGCAGAGAACTGTCGCAAACCCTCACCGGCGTGTCGTCTGTACGACGTCACACCACAGTCCAGGGCTCGATTGGGCGGCTCGGACCTTCGCTCGCAGCCATGGGTGTGCGGCGGGGTACTCGCACGGGGATCGCGGCTCCAGACCTGATCACGGAAAGTGGGCCAGAACCCAGAATTCGTACTTACAGCCACGTGACGTCGTACAGACCGCGAGCTTCGGCGACAGCCGGTCCACCGCCGATCCCGCCGTTGTCACCGCAGATGTCCCCGGTCTCGTTGGGATCGGGGCAGTCGTTGTGTCGCTCCCACCGTTATCCCCGCAGTTGGCGTTATCGCAGCCATGGGGCGGAGGTGGCGGAGGTGGCACGGGCACGGGCACGGCGTCGTTACCGGCGGGCCCCCAAGACCGATCGACCTGCACCACGCCGGGCGCAGCGCCCGGCGCCGCCCCGGCCGGAACCGCCACCATCGCAGGAAGCGCCATCACTACCCCCGCCAAGACGGCTGCGGTGCACAGCTGACGCGTGGTGCTTCGGTGAGTCTGGTCAGTCATCATCACTGCTTTCCGGCGAGCTGGACGAACCGGCCGGTTCGGCGAGAGCATTGCCTTCCCGACCCGATGCAGCGTATTCAGCTGGTTGTCGCCGGCGCGGCCGCCGATCCGGGGACGTACCCGACACTCCGGTCACCGGTCCGCGAACGGTTTCAGCATCTCCGGGGACATCGTCCACGAGATACCCACGTGCGATCGTCCTGGGACAGAGCCTACTCAGGCTGCTCACCAACTGGTAGAGGGCCGGTGTTTAGACCTTGCGGTATTCCTATTGATCGGCTGACAGTCAACGGCTGCGAGGTAGGCGGACCAGCTTGTCTGCGCGAACTGCGCCCAGGCGTGGGCGGTGGTCGGGGGAATGCCGAACAGGTCACTGACCACGACGGCGTCCAGGTCGGTGATGTTGGCCATCATCGCGGTGTTGCGGGCGTAGATGGTCGGAAGTCCCCGGGCGGCCAGCTCGTTAGTGATGCCGCTCGCGCTGCGCGGCCGGCTGGGCGGCCTCCTCTGCGCCGATTGCGCTGGGTTCACCGCCTCCTACCGCTGCTCGCGCTGCCAGCACGAAGGCAAACTCCACGCCCAGCGCCTCTGCACCCGCCGCACCTTCGCGGACCAGTTGGGCGAACTGCTCGACGACGGCACCGGCCAGATCCCCCCTGGCGCACCGCATCCCACCTGCGGGAACTGTTGATGGCCTGCGGCGACCTTCCGATGATCGACAAGCAGGTCTGCGCGTTCGAGCGATAGCTGATCGATCACCTCGCCACCATCACCGACCCCGATCACGCTCGACTGATTCGCCGCTTCGTCACCTGGGAAGTGCTGCCGCAGTTGCGATCCCGCGCCGAGCACAAGCCGCTGACCGTCGCCAGCCGTCGGGGATGCTCCCCATCCGGATGGACACCACGAACGCGCGACAGTTGAATACGCGCCTCTGCCAGTCCGGAACCCCTGGTGGGCCTGCGAGTGCTGCGAGTTGATCTGCCACCTCGGTCGGCGGGTTCCGGGTGTCGATCTCCGTGGTCGCCGCCGAGCGGAGCAGTGGCTCGATTCGGTCGGCGCGCCACTGCGGCTCCGAGCCGTCGGGGTGCGGGATGGCTTCGATCCAGCCGCGGTAATCGGTATCCACTACCCGATATCCGCGCTGCCCCAACGCGATCAGCACCGTCGACTTGCCTGTACCCGACATGCCCGTCACCAGGATTACCGCCATCAGCGGATGTTATGAGACACCCGGCGGTTGGTGATACGGAAAGGTGGGGTTCGTTGATGAATTCGGGTCTGGGGAAACCGATTACGAGTCCTGCAGGAATCTGGAGCGAGGAGCGGCTTGGTGGAAGCAACGTTCGATGTGGCTGGGTTGGTCGGGTATAGCTATCGTGCGGACGACTACTACGAAGTCGGTCGGGAGAAGATCCGCGAGTATGCGCGAGCGGTCCGGGATTTCCACCCGGCGCACTGGAGTGAGGATGCTGCCGGCGAGCTCGGGTACATCGGGTTGGTCGCGCCGACCACATTCATCTCCACGGCCGCGATGCTGGCCAACCGTAAGCTCTTCGAAACGGTCATCACGGGCTACGACGTGTTGGTGCAGACCGATCAGGTATTCGAGATGTACAAGCCGGTGCTCGCCGGTGACCAGCTGATCAGCGATGTCGAACTGAGTGCGGTTCGCCGGGTCGCGGGCAAGGATCTGCTCACCGTCACCAACACCTTTACCGACCAGACCGGCGCGGTGGTCCAGATCATGCACACGACCGTCATCGGAATTACCGGCGAAGAGGTCGACGCCGGTATCAGTGCCGCGATCGAGCGGGTGGTCATGCAAGGCATCGACATGTCGTCTCGAACCGCGGCCTCGGCCCTACCCGTTCAGGATGGGACCGACCCGGTTTCCGAGTCCGGCCCGCGACTGTCCCCGATCTCGCGTACGCGGGTGCCGCACACCGCAATCCGATTCGAGGACGTCACCGTCGGTGACGAGCTTCCCGCCCGGATTGTGCAGCTGACGCGCGGTGATCTGGTGAATTACGCAGGCGTCTCCGGTGACGCGAACCCGATCCACTGGCATGACGAGGTCGCCGGGCTGGTAGGTCTCCCGGACGTGATCGCGCACGGCATGCTCACCATGGGTCTCGGCGCGGGATTCGTCACCGGGTGGCTGGGTGATCCGGGCGCGATCACCTGGTACGGGGTCCGGCTCTCGAACTACACGGTCGTCGAAGCAGCCTCCGCCGGAACCGTCGAGTTCACCGGCCGCATCAAGTCGGTCAACCCCGAGACCCGGTCGGCTGTTGTCGTCATCGTCGCAAAGTCCGCGGGGCGCAAGATCTTCGGCCTGGCCACCGCGGATATCCGCCTCGCATAGTCGAGCAGAACAGGGCGCCGCGAACTGGTAGCGGCGCCCGCTCCGGCTCACCTATCGCAGTCCGCCGGAGCGCTCTTCGGTGATGCCCGCGTAGCGGGCCGGGGTGAACGGCTACCCGGACGGTATCTGCCTCGACGCCGAGGGTGCGGTGTGGGCGGCGGCCATGGGCCGCTGCCTGCGTATCGAAGAGGGCGACCGGGTGCTCGCCGAGGTGGAGCTGGATCGCGCACCGTTCGCCTGCATGCTCGGCGGCGACACGCTGTATATCGTTGCGGCGGAACGGAAAGGCACGGAAGGGATGACACCGGAGCGTCGCACCGGCCGAGTCCTCACCGTGCACGCCCCGGCACCAGGTGCGGGGCGGCCCTGACCCGGCAACCATGCGGCACTTCGATAACTTCGGATGTGAACCGCGCAAACGTGCCATACCGTGGACATCACCCCGAGCCGGACAGACGGAAGGACGGGCAGATGCGGCATCAGCCGGCGGCGATCGGATTCCTTCGCCATGATGTATCCCGTGCGCAGCAGCGCTGGGATCAAGCCCAAATGCGGCATCTCGCAAGGCGTTTGGGCTACGACCTGTGTCGAACACTCGTATGCGGTCCGGCGACAGCCGAACTGATGGAAGAGGTGCGCGCCGCCATATCCCAGACCGAGGCCGATGCGGTGATCACCCCCAGCCTCGACCATTTCGACGGTGCGGTCCCCGACCCGCTGGTGCAGGTCGCGGACGTCATCACCGTCTCCCCCGAGAACACCTACGCCCGCTGGCGCACCAGGCCCGCCTGAAAACGACAGTGCACTCATGGCGGTGACCCGCCGAAGCGGTCCGCCACGAGTGCACACTCACGACCTCAGTTGTCCTGCAGCACTTCCCGAACTCGCTTGGCGAACGCCTCCGGATCTTCCATGAAGCCGGTGTGATCGCCGGGGAACATGGTGGGCTCGATATCCAGGGCCGCGCCGAGCGCACGCGAGGTGCGGTCGCAGAACAGATCGGTGGAGGTGTCACCGATACCGATGATGATGCGGGTCGAGGTGGCGCGCAGGCCGTCCAGATCCGGACGCCAACTGGCGTACGGGAGTTCGTGCACATAGAAGAAGCGTTCGTCGGCGAGCTGCTCCGGGGTGCGCTCACCGCCGAAGAGATGCTCGAATACCGCCTCCGGCATGGTGAGACCCGTGCTGGCGATGAACCTGCGGATCGCACTGATCCGATCACCGGCAAGGTAGGTGGCGGTGATGTCCTCGCCTTCGGCGCGCAGTTCGGCCCGATCATCGAGGAGTTCACGCAGTGGCGGCTCGTGGGCGATGAGCGTGGTCATGACCTCGGGGCGGTAGAGCGCCAGCGCGAGTCCGGTGATCGCGCCGCCGCTGGAGCCGATCACAATGGCCGGGCCCGCATCGAGATCGGCGATGATCCGGGCCAGATCGTCGGCCCGCAGCTCCGGGGTGGAGTCCTGCTCGCGATCATTGACGATGCTTTTGCCGTGCCCGCGCGGGTCCAGGGTCAGCACGGTGAAGTCCGAGGCCAGTAGGTCCGCGACCGGGATGAACGGCACCGAATCCATGGGCGAGCCGACGAATGCGAGAAGCGGTCCGCTGCCGCGGACCTCGTAGTAGAGGGAACCGTCGGGGACGGTCAAGGTCCTCGAGGTGACGGGGGTGGTCGAGGTCATGGGTACTCCCAATAGGCCGACTGGATGGTCACGAGTGCAGACGGGTTGCCGACGCAGGAATCATCGGTCGGGTCGAACATTTCACCGATCCCGCTCGAACAGTCCGTCGCTGTCTATCGGCAGTGCGGCCGCACCGGTGCGCTCCGCTGGGGGTTGCGCCGCCCACGAGGCCAGAATGCGCAGCGCCTCATGACTGGGTGATCCGACCGGGGCGGTGTAGGTGACCAGCGATTGTCCGGTGGTGGAAAGCACCTGTAGCACTTGCCAATCCAACTCCAGATCGCCGACCACGGGATGATGCATGCGTTTGCGCCCGCCCGCCATGGCCCGCACGCCGTGCCCCGCCCACCAGCGGCGGAAATCGGCATCGTGCACGGACAGTTCACCCACCAACTGCGTGAGGCGGGGATCGTCCGGGGTGCGCGCGGCGGCCATCCGCAGCCGGTCCACGGCCTCGGCGGCGACGGCCTCCCAATCGGTGAATACCGCGCGCATGCGCGGGTCCAGGAAGACCAGTCGCACCAGGGCACGCTGCTGGACCGGAATCTCGGCGAAGTCGACGAAAAGCGCTGCGGCAGCGGCATTCCAGGCGAGGATATCGGTGCGCGGACCCAGTACGAACGCCGGTGTGGGCAGCGTATCGAGCAGGTCACGCAGGGCCTGACTCACCTCCGGTGCGGACTGCCCGCGCCGGGCCGGGCGTGCCCGCACGAGCATGCGCAGGTATTCGTGCTCCTCCTCGTTGAGCCGCAGCGCCCGGGCAATACCCGCCAGCAGATTCTCCGAGGCCGCGGCAACCCGGCCCTGTTCCAAGCGGGTGTAGTGATCCACGCTGACCGCGGCCAGCAACGCCACCTCCTCACGGCGCAGGCCCCGCACCCGGCGGGGATTGCCGATGGCGGGCAGGCCGACATCCTCCGGGGATATCGACGCGCGCTTTGCCTTCAGGAATTCGCCCAGCTCACTCACGGGTCCAGTCTCGCATTCGGCGGCGTGGTGTTCCTGGGGGTGCGAACCCCAGGGACGCGGCCCCCGGGTACGACACCACCCTGGTTCGATGGCGTGAAAGCTATGAATCTCATTGGCATGACGAATATTTCGCTCGACACCGCAGCCCGAATCACCGCCGCGGGCATCAAGGCCGCCGCCGCCATCGAGACCCCGATGAATATCGCCATTGTCGATGCGGCAGGGCATCTGCTGCACTTCGCGCGGATGCAGGACGCCCTGCTCGGCTCCATCGATTTGGCGCAGCGAAAGGCCAAGACCTCCATCCTCTTCCACATGCCGTCCGCGCTGCTCGGCACGCTGTCCCGGCCGGATGGGCCGATCTACGGCATCGAGTTGAGCAATGACGGACTCGTCTCCTTCGGTGGCGGCCTGCCGATCGCCGATGCCGAGGGCAGGGTGATCGGGGCGGTCGGGGTCTCGGGTGGGACCGCCGATCAGGATGTGGAGGTGGCGCAAGTCTGCCTCACGGCGCTGTAAAGAGGTTTGCCCGGCTGGCCTTCCTATGTATATTAGGTTTCTGCCTAAGGTTCATAGGAAGGAGCGGGCGTGGCACCACGAGCTGGACTCTCCGCAGACCGGATCACCCGCGCCGCAGCCGAACTCGCCGATGAGATCGGATTCGACAATGTGACCCTGGCGGCGGTGGCGAAGAAATTCGGCGTCAAGGATCCGAGCCTGTACTCGCATGTGCGAAACCTGCGCGATCTGCGCGTGCGGATCGCACTGCAGGGCGCGCTGGAAATGACGGATGATATCGCCGCGGCGGTCGCGGGCCGATCCGGCAAGGACGCGCTCATCGGCTTCGCGAATGCCTATCGCGACTATGCCGTCCGGCACCCCGGCCGCTATGCCGCGACACAGAGCCGCCTGGATCCGACCGAGGTCGCCGACGCGCCCGGGGCCATTCGCAGCGTCGAACTCACCACCGCCATGCTGCGCGCCTACGACCTCGACGACGAGGACCTCATCGACGCGGGTCGCCTGTTACGCAGCACTTTTCACGGCTACGCCACCCTCGAGACAAGCGGCGGTTTCGCACATGGCCGCGACACCGACACCTCGTGGGCACACATTATCGACGCCCTGCACCAATTGCTGACGCAGTGGCCCGAACGCAAGGAGACCCGATGAGATCCGATACCCTGCGCGTCCCCGGCGCGAGCATCCACTACGAGGTGCGCGGGAATGGTCCACTGCTACTGCTGATTCCGGGCGGTGGCGGAGACGCGGCGGTCGTGGACCCGATCGCCGACCGCCTCGCCGAGCACTTCACCGTGGCCTGCCTGGATCCGCGCGGCTACTCGCACAGCACCATCGACCCGGGTGAACCGCTGGACCAGCGCGTCGAGGTGCAGAGTGACGACGCCTACCGGCTGATCACACACCTCACCGATGAGCCCGCCTACCTCTTCGGCGGCAGCAGCGGCGCGATCGTCGGCATGGATCTGCTCGCCCGCCACCCGGACCGAGTGCACCGCCTGGTCGCCCACGAACCGCCGTGCTTCGCAATCCTTCCCGACGCGGACGCACAGCGCGCCTTCATCGACGAGGTCTACACCCTCTTCCGCACCGAAGGCATGGCCGCGGCCGGAGCCCGCTTCCTCCAAGGCATCGGCGGCACCATGAAACCCTTCCCCACACTCACCGACCTGCCACCCCGCACCCTAGCCATGATGGCCCGCCTACAAGCCAATGCCCCCATCATGATGGAACACGAACTCCGCCGATTCACTTCACACATCCCCGACACCGCCGCCCTGACCCAGGTCGCAGACCGTCTGGTCCTGGCCGCCGGCCGCGAAACCGGCACCCACCTCCCGGCCCGCCCCGCAGCCGTCCTCGCCACCCGCCTCGGCATCGAAGTAACCCAATTCCCCGGCGGCCACAGCGGTTTCACCGACGAACCCGAACCCCTCGCCACCCTCCTTCTCGAAACCCTCCTGACGCCGGCACCGACCCCCTAGTTTCCAACCCCTCCAACCCCTCCGACCCCGTCATCCCGGCATGCTTTTGGCCGGGATCCACAGCTCGCGTCGCCAGCCTTCACGTTTTCCCCCGGATTCGCTGTTAGCGTCGCTCCATGATCAATGGTGCACACACCATCATCTATGCCTCCGACGCGGAGCGAGCCCGAGCGTTCTTCCGAGACGTCCTGAACCTCCCGAGCGTCGATGCCGGAGGCGATTGGCTCATCTTCAAATCGCCACCGGCAGAACTCGCCTTCCACCCCTCGGCCGCACCCGAAAGCGGCCTGCACGCCCTGTATTTCATGTGCGACAACCTCGAAACCACCATGGCCGGCTTGGCCGACAAGGGCGTCGAGTTCAACTCCGAGATCACCGAGGCCCGTTGGGGTCGAATCACGAGCTTTCTGGTGCCGGGCGCGGGCGAGGTCGGCCTCTACCAACCCCTGCACCCACTCGCCACCGACCTGGATTGAGCGTTTCGCAAGCTTCGAGAGTCGTAAGTATTCATCTCCAAGCCGTTCCACCCGTGCGATTTTCGTGTATTCCTGGACAGGGCGATGCGTTCTCAGGCCACTGGTGAAGGGGTTCAAATGATTGTGGTGACGGGTGCGACCGGCAATGTGGGCGCGGATCTGGTGCGGGCCATCTCAGGTGGGGCGGAGCCGGTGCGGGCGTTGGTGCGCGATCCCGCGCGGGCTTCGCTGCCCGCGGGTGTCGAGGGATTCGCGGCGGATCTGACTGCACCGGAGGGTCTTTCGGCGGCATTTGAGGGGGCGCGGGCGGTGTTCCTGCTTCCCGGATACCCGGGGGTGGCGCAGGCCGCCGCCAAGGCGGGAGTCGAGCATATCGTGCAGCTGTCGGGGGTGTCCGCAGCTACCGGTGACGCGGGCAATGCGGTGACGCGGTACATGATGGCCTCCGAGCGGGAGGCCGTCGAATCCGGTGCGGCCTGGACGATTCTGCGGCCGTGCGCGTTCGACTCGAATGCCCTGCGCTGGTTGCCGCAACTCACGGCGGGTGATGTGGTGCGGGCTCCGTTCCCGGAGGTTCGCACGGCCAGCCTGGACTCCTACGATCTGGCGGCCGTGGCCTCACATGTCCTGCTCGAGGATGCCTACCGTGGCGAAATCCTTTGGCCCACAGGCCCGGAACCGCTGCGCCCGGCCGATCAGGTTGCCGTTCTCGCGCAGATCCTGGACCGGGATCTGGTCTGTATCGGACTCACCGACGAGGAGGCGCGCGCGGATATGCTGCGCACCACCCCGGTCGAATACGTGGACGCGTTCTTCGACTTCTATGTCGACGGCGCGATCGACGAATCCATCGTGCGGCCCACCGTCGAGGAGATCACCGGCCGCGCGCCCCGCACCTTCGCACAGTGGGCCACGGTGCACGCCGACGCCTTCCATCGGGGCGGCACTGCCGAATAGGCCGCCCCGGAACGGGTTTCGCTATCCGGTCAAGCCCCGGCGGGTCAGCAGCGGCTGGATCTCCGGGGCGCGGCCGCGGAATGACGCGTATGCCTCGAGGGGGTCGACCGATCCGCCCTTGGCGAGCAGGCCGCGGCGAAATTGTTCGCCTTTGTCGCGGATCGGGGCGGTGCCGTCCTCGAACCATTCGACGGTGTCGGCGTCGAGGACTTCGCTCCAGATGTAGGAGTAGTAGCCCGCGCCATATCCGCCCGCGAAGATATGCGCGAAGTAGCCGGTGCGATAGCGCGGCGGGATCGCGGAGAGCGCGAGTCCGGCTTTGCGCAGGGCGGATTCCTCGAACAGTTCGGCATCGATATCGGCGGACTGATCGGCGGTGATGCGATGCCAGGCCCAGTCCAGCAGGGTCGCGCCCAGGTATTCGACGGTGCGGAAGCCTTCGCCGAATCGTTCTGCGGCGGCGCGCTTTTCGAGCAGTTCGACCGGGATCGGTGCGCCGGTTTCGACATGCTTGGCATAGTTGGCCAGGATTTCGGGGCGGCCGGCCCACATCTCATTGACCTGCGACGGGAACTCCACGAAATCGCGGGGCACCGACGTCCCGGCGAAGAACGGGTACTCCACATCGGAGAACAATCCGTGCAGGGCGTGCCCGAACTCGTGGAAGAGCGTGCGAACGTTATCCCAGGTCAACAGTGCGGGCTCACCCTTGGGTGGCTTCACGATATTGAGATTGTTCACCACCACGGCACGCGTGCCCTCGAGGCCGGACTGGCCTACGAGTTCATTCATCCACGCGCCGCCCCGCTTGGACGGGCGGGCGAAGAAGTCACCCAGGAACAGGCCCAGACCACTGCCGTCGGCGTCGAAGACCTCGAAGACGCGGACCTCGGGGTGGTAGCCGACCAGATCCGTGCGTTCCTGAAAAGTGAGCCCGTACACCAGTTCCGCGGCGTGGAAGACACCGTCACGCAGCACCCGCTCCAATTCGAGATAGGGGCGCAGGGCATCCGCATCGAGTGAGAAGCGTTCGGCGCGAACCTTTTCCGACCAGTACTGCCAATCCCAGGAGCGCAATTCGGTATCGCCGTCCGGATCAGCCGCACGCATGGCGGCGGTGAGCTCGGCGGCCTCCCGCTCGGCATTGAGGATGGCCGGGGCGATGAGCTGAGCGAGCATATCCTCGACCGCGTCGGTGGTCCCGGCGGTCTGGTCGGCGACCGTATACGCGGCATGATCGGAGTAACCGAGCAGGGCGGCGCGGTTGGCGCGCAGGTTCGCGATACGGCCCGCCAGTTCGGCATTCGGGCTGCTGCCGAAACCGCGGCCGAGGGAGGCCATCATCATGCGGCGGCGTACTTCACGGTCGGCCAGCTCGGCGAGCACCGGTTGGTTGGAGACATTCTGCAGGCTCAGCGCCCAACCCTCTTGGCCGAGCGCGCGGGCGTTCTCGGCAGCCGCGGTGACCGCCGCCGGTGTGAGACCGGCCAGTTCTTCCTCGGTGTCCAGCACCAGCGTGGCGGCCTTGGTGGCGGCCATGATGTTGTGTTTGAAGTCGGTTGTCGCCGAGGCCAATTCCATATTCCAGGCCCGCAGTCGGTCCCGTTCGGCTTCGCTCAAAGCCGCTCCGGCGCGCACGAAGCGCGTGTAGTACCGCTCCAGCAGCCGTGCTTGTTCAGCGCTCGACCCCAGGTTCTCGCGCTGGTCGTACAGTGCGCGAATGCGGGCGAACAGGTCCTGATTCAGCAGCATGGCATCGCTGAGCGCGGCCAGCTTCGGCGACATCTCGCCCTCGATGACATCGGTGGCGGTGGTCGAATCCGAGGACGAGATATTGAAGAAAACATTCGCGACTCGCGTCAGCACGGCCCCCGAACGCTCCAACGCCACCACCGTGTTCGCGAAGGTCGGTCCTTCGGGATTCACGGCGATGGCGTCGATCTCGGCGAGCTTCTCCGCTATACCCGCCTGGAACGCGGGCAGGTAGTGCTCCTCGCGGATGTCCGCGAACGGCGGCAGCTGATACGGCAGGGTGCTGGGTTCGAAGAACGGATTGCTCACCAGCAAACCCTATGCCGGAATGCCGGGCGAGGTGCTGTCAGTGCGCGTTGCGATTCCGGTACTCGACCGCATAGCCCAGCTTGCCCGGCTTATCGGCCGAGTACGGCTGCGAGATCTTGGCGAATTCGCCCTTGTCCTCGGCCTTGCCGTCATTCCAGGCGCTGAGCTGATCGAGCTCCTTGGCGGTCTTGCCCTCGGCGACAATGGTTTCCGGGGACAGCGCGACCTGCGCCTCGGTGACGGTCTTCAAGGTGGCCAGGTAGGCGTTGAAATCATTACGATTCCACTCGCCGCCGATATTGCCGCGGCGCATCCAGTCGCCCCAGAAGAACTCCTCGAACGGCAGATCGCCGACGTGGTAGCCGATATCGCGGGCGAAGTACATCATGCTGCGGTAATTGTCATCGGCGAAGTTGGCCAGGCCCAGCGACTTCGGCAGCTGATCCACCGCTACCGGGTTGCCGGCGACATCTTTGAGCCACACCCAGCCATTGGCCTTCATCTGCGTCCAGAAGTCGGTGTCCGCGAGGGTGCTGAGGTTGCCGAGCACCCGCAGGCGCACGTGCATATCCGCGCCGCCGTCCGGGGTCTCCAGGTAGGAGGTGAGGGTGTGGTGACCGTCGGTGAGGTACGGCTTGCCGCCGGGACCGATGACCACGGTCTTCATGGCGGCAATGCTCTCGGCGGTCTCCTGACCCACGGCCAGCTTGCACTGGAACGAGGACGGATCGCTCAGGCGCGCACCCGGTTTGGCCGAGACGACCCCCTGCTGACCATTGCTCTCGCACCAGTCGTTGAACTTGGAGTTGATATCGTCCTTGCCGAGCGTGTACCGGCCCAGCTTGTAGTAGATCTCGTCGTAGCCCAGTGACGGCTGGGTGGCCAGCACATCGCCGATGCGCACATCCAGCAGATCACCCGCCGCCGCACAGGAATACGACGATCCCGCCGAGCCGCTCGGTAGCGCGCATAGCGGGTCCGCTCCCGCATCGCCCGGGGCGACCCAGGTGATGCCACTGGTCAAAGCCACCAGGGCTCCGGCGATGGCCGCGGTCCAACGACCCCGTCCGACGGTGGTAGTGCTCATCGAAATCCTCACATCCTGCACATCATCCAAGCCGCATCACCGTGACCAGCTCCCATGACGGCCCGGCCATCCGACGGCAGACGAATGCTGTTCGCTCGGAAAACAATTCGTAAACTCGCTACGCCGCACTCCACAGCGCCTCGCCCGGCTTTTCCGGATCCACCCACTCCTGATCGAAGTACCACACCAGCCCTTGCGCATCCGCCGCGATCCGCAATGCGATCACCGATCCGAACACCGCGCCCAAACCGTGCGAATCATCCAGCGCCATCTCGATATTCACCACCTGAGTGGTGCCCGCCAAATGCGCTCGAACCCGATCGGCCCCCGGCCCCACCGCCCCGATCAGCGACTCCCCCAATGCCTCCCCCACCTGAGCGACCACCTCCGCCCCGGTCACACTGGAGATTCGCATGCCGGCCCCGGCGGCCTTCCACTCCACGAAAATGTCCTTCTCCGCGGTGATTTGAAGATTCACCAGCGCATCCTCCAACGCCGCCTCCACGACATCGGCACCCTCGAAGAATCCCTCGGCCAACGTCCAAAGATCAGCACTGGATATCCAATCCCACATCTCGGACCCATCCAGCTCGACAAATTCCCCGCAGTACACGCTGATCCACTCCGCCACGGCCCCACCGTAATACCCGAATCACCAGATGGGTGTGGCATGCGGGAGTCAGGGCACGAGGGGGCGGACCTGGTCGGCGACGAACCGGATGAACGCGTCGGGATCGGGTTCGTCAGCTGTCGGTTGCAGGATGACGCTGGTCGCGCCTGCCTCGGACCAGCGCAGGACGGTGTCGGCGATGGCTTGGGCGTCACCGGCAACGCCCACATCAGGGATGGTGTCCCGGTCCTTCGTGCGTAGTTCCGCGGCCACTCGTTCGGCGGCGCTCGGACCGGTTGCCGCCAGCAGGTAGACGACGATCGGGAAGGGCTCGGCGGCAACCGGTTCGGGGCGGGCCGACCGCAGAATCTCGGCCGCCGCGCGAATGCCCTCGGCCGAGGTGGAGGAGGTGAGGACAACGCCGTCAGCGGATTCACCCACCAGCCGAACGGTTTTCGGCCCGGTAGCCGCGGCGAGAATCGGCGGAGCGACGGCAGGCGGCCAGTCCAGCGCCACATCATCCAGTCGGATATACCGCCCCTTCACGGTGATCCGCTGCCCCGCAAGCAATCCACGCAGCGCCTCGAGATACTCACGCAACAACGTCACCGGCGAACCCACCCGCCCACCGACCTGCCCCATCCACTCCTGAACCCCATGCCCCACACCGAATATCCCGCGCCCGGGGAACATCCGCTCGAGCGTGGCAATCTCCATGGCCGTCAAGGCAACATTGCGCAACGGCACCGGCAGCACCCCCACCCCGATCCGCACCCGCTCACTCCACGCGAGCGCCGCTGCCGCACTGGAGATTCCACCCTCCAGAAAACAGTCCTCCCACAACCAAAGCTCCTCCAACCCCGAATCGTCCGCGACCCGAACCGCCTCCCGCAGTCCCTCCGGCGGATTCTCCGGACGAAAAACAGCTCCCAAAGTCGTCATGAATCCATCACTACCAGATTCCGGATCTCCGGACGCCCGTCCCAGTGCTTCAGAGTTTCCCGGGAGGTGGAACCTCCAGCCCGGCTTGACCTTTGCCGCAACGCATGCCTCATCGGGCGTGTAACTCCGGGTAGCATGTGGTGACATGATTCTGGAGGGGAACAACATGTCGTCGAACAGTCACCGAGAGCAGCTCGCTGATCCACGCGCCCGATGGCGCCGCCTGCCCGCCGAACCCGCCCACTACGTCGAGGAAACCCACATCGACGGGAGTTCGTCGAGCTACACGGTGCCCGCCGTCGACCCGACCCAGGACTTCATTCGCCTCTACGGCGGCTAGCACCCGGTTCAACCACGACGAATAGGTCGGCACGAACGCCAGTTCCACATCGTTGGCGGCGCACCATTCCCGAACCTCGCACCCTTGTGGACCGAGGAATTGTTCAGAATCAGGCCTCGAGGATCTGCCGCAGCGTCTAACGGGTGGTATCGGCGATACCGTTGTGCCACAACATCTTTACCAGTTTCGATTGTCTCCACGCGAAAACGTGGACGCGAAGAGTCCGTCAGGTCCAGGTGGCGGTGTCCGGGTTTATGCCTTGGGCGCGGGCGTTGGCGGAGATGACTTGGTGAAGCCAGGTGTTCAGGCCGGGGGTCAGGGTGTTGTAGTAGGTGGCGAAGTCGGGGTCGTCGATGTACGTGCGGGCTATGCAGACTTGCATTGAGTGGGTGCAGTCGAAGTAGGGGGTGAAGGAGCCTCGGTGGCGTTCGGCGAGGGCGTTGGCCTCGGGGGTGCCGGGGGCGATGTCGGCTTGGAATGCCGCTGCCAGTTCGGCATTGAGTGCATTGGTGGAGTCGGTGATCTGTTGCCATTCGGTGGCGGTGCGGGTGGCGGAGCGTTCGGCGTATTGGGTCCATTGCGGGGTGCCGGACCAACGCGAGTGGGCTTCGGTCACCCAATCCGGTTTCCAGTGGTTGCCGAAGATGGCGACCTGTTCTTCGGGAGTCAGCAGGATTCCGGACTGCCGGGCTTCGATCAAGCGGTCGAGGGCTTCCGTCATTTGCTGGAGGTGGGTGATGCGGGCGCGCAGTCGATCGCGTTGCTGGAGTAGGGCTTCGGTGGCCACAGCCGTGGGAGCGTCCAGGAGCGGGGCGATTTCGGTCAGCGGGACATCCAATTCGCGGTAGATCAGAACACGGTGGATACGGGTGAGGTCGGCGGCGGTGTACACGCGGTAGCCGCCGGGGGTGCGGGCCGAGGGGGTGACCAGGCCGAGTGCGTCCCAATGGTGCAGGGCTCGGATTGTGATGCCCACCAGCGATGCGACCGCACCGACAGTTAGGCCGTCGTGGTCAGGCATCGGGGGCGGTGATGCCGATGGAGCGTAGGAATTCGGCTTCGGGGCCGGAGGGGTCGTAGGGGCGGGCGGCGGTCATCACCACTCGGGTGTTTTCGGGGGTGCGGATCTCCAGTTCGGTCGAGTTCCATGGCATTTGGCGGGGACCGGTGGTGCAGCCGGGGGTGAGTCGCTCGCAGGCGGAGGCGATCTCGTCCAATTGGGTTGGGACGCAGGCGAAACTGACAGTTTGTGCAGGGGTCTCGGCGGGGTGGTCACCAGGGACCAACAGGACATCCTGGAAGGCCCAGCGGCGCAGGTGGGTTAGTTGGCCCGGGACGGTGAACAGGTCGAAGAAGCCCAGGCCCCGGGTCCAGAAGTGCACGGATTCAGCCAGATCGGCGGTGGCGACGGTGACGAACATGGGCATTCCGTACAGGCCGTGGAAGAGTTCGGGAGCCTCGGCGTCAAGGGCCGGGACGGGCACCGGGCTGATATCGAAGGCGGGGTAGGTGTCTGCCATGGAACGATCATGAACCCTCCCCTAACGTGAGGGTCAAGTGCATTATCGGGTGGATTGGGCAGAGATTCGGTCGAGTGCGCGGATGATGGCGGCGGCGGGGCTGGTCGGTGATTCGGGGGTGCGCCAGGCGATGAAGTGGTCGGGGCGTACCAGGATTGCGCCGGTGTCGCCGATGCCGGCGGTAGTGCTCCAGTCGCCCGGGATGATTCGGTGTACGGACAACCCGGCCGGGTGTGATTCGGCGACCGATTGGGCGGCGCGCTGCCAATGCCGGCTCGCGGTCAGGAGGGTGAATCCGGGGCCGACGAGGTCGAGTGTGGAGACGCGGTGCCCATCGTGGTCCAGCCAGCGGTGCGGGAGGCGCGAACCTGGGCTGCCGTCGAGATTCAGGGAAAGATCCTCGGTGGAGGGCAGTTTCAGGTCGGCGTCGATTACGGCGGCCGAGTCGTAGCGGTAGCCGAGTTGGACCACGGGCGCGTTGAGCACACCTGCCGCCTGCCGGGCCGCCGCGATCTCCGGTCCACTGCCCCAATGCAATTGGGGGTCGGGTAGTCGTCGCACGGCCTGGTCGAGGGTCGTCTGTGCGACCGGACGACGTTCGGCCGTATAGGTGTCCAACAGTGCGGCCCCGGCCCGGCCCGAGTGCACGGCCGCGATTTTCCACGCGAGATTGTGGCCGTCCGCGATTCCGGTATTGAGGCCGAACGCCCCCAGCGGTGGCACGGCATGCGCGGCATCACCGACCAGGAAGACCCGGCCGACCTGGAATCGGTCGGCGACCAATCCGCGTGGCCGCCAGGGCAATACGCTGACAATCTCCACGTCGATGGTCGGATCGCCGATGGCGGCGCGAATCAAGGACCGGCATTCGTCCTCGGAGAATGCATCGACTGCCTCGGTGCACTCGGTGTGCAGAATCCATTCCTTCGCACCGTCGACGGTGGCCAGCATGCCGCGCACCCCGGGATTATCGACATTGCACGTGACGAATCGCCGCCCTTGTAGATACGAGGTGAGATCGGCGCGAAAGAGCATGCTCATCATGGGATTTCCGAGCGCGCCCGGCCCGGAGACCCCGACTCGGACAGCCTCCCGCACTCCGCTGCGCACGCCATCCGCGCCGATCAGGTAGTCCGCGCGCACGATGGAATCATCGGACAACCGCACCCGCACCCCGTTCGAGCCCTGCGCGAAGGATTCCATCCGGGTCGAATACCGCACCACCGCACCGCGTTCGCGCGCGGCGGGCAGCATGACCGAGTCGAGTCGATGCTGCGGGCAGAGGCCGCGAACGCGTCCGGGACTGATGTCGTCACCACCCCACATCCGCCGCAGCGGCGTCACCAGCGGCAGCGCGGCGAAATCCGTCTCGGCGAGAGTGCGCACGTAAATCTTGCCGAGCCCGCCATCAGTCATATTCACGCACACCGCGTCGACGGCCTCCTGAAGCCCGGCCTCGCGCAACAACTCCGCGGTGCGCGGGCCGAGACCGGTGGCACGCGGATGCGCGGAGGGCCCGTCCTGCGCCTCCACCACCAGCGATTCGATACCCCGGTCGGCCAGGAAGAGTGCCGTCGCGAGCCCGACCGAACCGCCCCCGGCAATGAGTACCGGAACCTGCTTATCCGTCATGAGAATCTCCCTGTGGATACGGTGTTGCCGTAATGGCTACACCGTATCCACAGTGCTAGTCTGTGCGCAACGCCGAATTTCGAACCAGAAGGGCAGGCAATGCTGGACAACACCCCGCAACTCGTGTGGAGCAGGGACCGCCGCACCCCGGCCCGCCGCGCCCCCAGCGTGGATCGCATTGTCGGCGCGGCGCTCACCATCGCCGATAGCGAAGGGCTGGAGGCGGTTTCCATGCGCCGCGTCGCCACCGAACTGGCCTCGGGCACCGCATCGCTCTACCGCTACGTCGCCAATCGCGACGAACTCGTGGACCTCATGGTCGACACCGCCCAGGGCGAAATTGCGGTACCGGAGTTGACCGGTGACTGGCGTACCGATATCGCCGCCGTCGCACACCAATTGCGAGCGACCCTGCTGCAACACCCGTGGCTCGGCGCGGAACTCTCCGGCCGCCCCGCCCTCGGCCCGAATGCTTTGCGCCGCCACGATATCGCGCTCGCCGCGCTCACCCCGCTCACCGGGGACATCACCCTGGCATCCAACATCGCCGACGCCGTCACCTCGTACGTCTTCGGCGCGGTCAATCAGGAACTTGCCGAACTTCGCGCACATCATCGCACCGGACTCACCGAGGAACAATGGCGTGCGACCGTCGGCCCGTATCTGCGCGAGGCCATCGCCACGGGCGACTATCCGCATTTCGCGCGGCGCGTCATCGACGCCGAAGACACCATTCCCCCAGCCCGATTCGACTTCGGGCTGGATTGCCTACTCGAGGGCGTGAGCCGCACCGCCTAACGCGTCGCGGATGGTATCTCGCAGCCAACGTTGAGCCGGATCGGCATCGAGGCGGGCATGCCAGAGCAGACGAACTTCGACCTCCGGTAGGTCGGCGGGAATGGGAAACCAGCGCAGGCCCAAGGTCGAACCGTATTGCTCGGCCAGGCGCTGCGGAACCAGTCCGACATATTCGCTCGAAGCCACCAAGAGTGCGGCGACGGCCTGGGTGGGGACCACGGCGGCTACCTGTCGTTGCAGGCCTTCGGCCTCGAGCGCGTCGTCGAGCGGGCCCCGCGCCCGGCCGCGGCGGGACGCCGAAACGTGCGGATAGTGGCTCAGCTGCACCAGGGTTGGGCGGCGATGCCTGCCCAGCGGGCTGTCGGCACGGACGATGCCGACCAATCGCTCGCGATACAGTGCAGCGGTTCGAATATCGGGGGCGGTGTCGTCGCCCGCACCGATATCCAGATCGATCGAGCCGTCCCGCAGCGCCTCGATACTCTCATTCCCCTCGGTGACGAAGCGCAATGCCACGCCCGGCGCGACCGCTGCCGTGGCCTCCACGGCAGCGGTCACCAATGTCGCGGCAATACCGTCACTGATGCGAATCGTGAAGGTGCGCTGCAATTTTCCGACCTCGAGTTCGCGATCCGCGCTGATCAATGCCGAGGCTTCCTCGAGCAGCGCGCGCACCCGAGGCGCGGTGCGCACCGCGAACGGCGTCGGAGCCATACCCCGCCCGGCGCGCACCAGAATGGGATCGTTCATGGCCCGCCGCAATCGCCCGAGCGCGCGACTGGTCGCCGGGATCGACAGATGCAGGCGTTCGGAGGCCGAGGTGACACTGCCGTCCTGGAGTAATGCGTCGAATACGCGCAGCAGATTCAGATCGAGCTGTTCGGCCATAGTTGCATTGTACGCAATCAACTCTTGCCAAAGTTGCGTCGCGCGCATGCCTGCCTGGTCCATAGCGTGCTTTCCATGGCACTCAATGATCTGATTCGCGATCAACCACCCGCATTGCGGTCATCCGCACCGGTCTCACAGCGGAGTCTGCTCGCGCTCATGTGCGCCTGCGTCGTGCTCGTGGTCGGGATGGTCGCCGCGATCAATCTCGCCGTCCCCATGCTCGCCGCCGGCGCGCTGCACCCGTCCGCCTCGGCACTGGTGTGGATTGTCGACACCTATGTCATCTTCTTCGCCTGTCTGGTGATTCCGGGCGGCGCGGCCGGAGATCGCTTCGGGCGCAAGGGCGTACTGCTGGCCGGGCTCATGCTCTTCGCGGCGGGGGCATTGCTGTCGGCGATCGCGCCGAATGTGGCGCTGCTGCTACTCGGCCGCGCCGTAACCGGCGTCGGCGCGGCGGCGGTGCTGCCCAATACGCTGGCAGTACTGCTGCACGCGGTCCCGGCCGAGCGCAAAGGCGCGACCATCGCGATCTGGGCGTCCATGACGGGAATCGGCGGAGTCGTCGGCAATGTCGGTGGCGGAGCGGTCCTTTCGAGCGGATCCTGGCGCTGGCTGTTCCTCGCCGCCGTCCCGATCGCGCTGCTGCTGGCCGCGCTGGTGGCCGGTTTCGCACCCTGGTCGGCACGCCATGATCGACGACTGGATTGGCTCGGCACGCTACTGCTCGTCGCCGCCTCGGTGGCACTGCTGATCGGCATAGTCCAGGGACCGGAAGCAGGCTGGGGCGGCGCGCTCGTCATCACCGGATTCGTCGGCGCCGCAGCACTGTTCGCACTCTGGACCGTTGTCGAACTGAAGATCGAACACCCACTGCTCGACCCCCGCCTGTTCCGCCTACCGGCGCTGCGCAGCGCCTGCCTGGGCATGACCGCGGTCTTCTTCGGCATGTTCGCACTGTTCTACGTCAATGCGTCATTTCTGCAGTACGCCAAGGGATTCGGCCTGCTGCAAACCGGTCTCGGCATCATCCCGCTGACCATTCCGATCATCCTCGGCGCCCGCCATGTCGGCCGCCTGACCCAGCGCATCGGCATGAACGCCACCATTGCCCTGGCCTTCCTGTTCGTCGGCGGCGGCCTGCTCGGCCTGTCGCTGAGCGACACGCAAACCCCTTATCCCGCATACGCCGCCTGGCTGCTCGTGACCGGAATCGGTGTGGCACTTGCCCTTCCAACCCTGTCCGGAGCGATCGCGGTTTCCCTGCCGCCCGCTCAGGCCGGCGTCGGCGCGGGATTACAGGCCACCACCCGCGAATTCGGCAGCGCCCTCGGTGTCGCCGTCATCGGCACCGTCCTGACCGGGCGGTTCATCGCCGCCCTCCCGCCCGATATTCGCGCCGCTCACGACCCGCACACCGTCGCCCAAGCGCTTGCCGGCACCCCCGACCGCGCCAATGACATTGTGTCCGCGTTCGTTTCGGGCGCCGACCTCGGCTTCCGAGTGATCGGGGTAAGCGTCCTCATCCTCGGCGCACTTGTCGTCGCTGAGTCCCTGCTGTCCCGCAAAACCAAGGAGAACTGACATGGATGTCTTCGTCACCGGAGCCACCGGATGGATCGGCTCGACCGTCGTCGACCAACTGCTCGAGGCCGGTTACGCGGTCACCGGACTCGCTCGATCGGATGCCGCCGCCACCACTCTGGAACGCAAAGGTGTGCGAGCACTGCGCGGCGACCTCGACGACCTGGCGAGTATTCGCACCGGCGCGGACAGCGCCGAAGCCGTTGTCCACCTTGCCAATAAGCACGACTTCGCCAATATGGCCCGCCACCAACAAGGCCGAGCGCGATGCCGTGCGGGCCATAGGCGACACCCTCGCAGGCTCGCACCGTCCCTTCCTGCTCGCCGCCGGCCTGTACTTCGTGGCACCCGGCCGCATCGCGACCGAACAGGACCGCTCACCCTTCCACGGCGTCGATTCCTCACGCGGCGGCGGTGAGAACCTCGCCCTGGAACTCGTAGAGCAGGGCATCCACACGATCATCACGCGCTTCGCGCCCTCCGTGCACGGCGCGGGCGATTACGGATTCATGGCCGGAATCGTGACAACCGCACGCGCCAAAGGGGTTTCGGCCTACATCGACGACGGCACGAACCGCTGGGCGGCAATCGGGCGCGTCGATGCCGGGCGAATCGTGCGACTCGCCCTCGACGAGCGCACCCCGGCAGGCACAACCCTGCACGCCGTCGCCGAAACGGGTATCACCACCCGGGAAATCGCCGAGGCCGTCGCCCGCGGCCTCCGGCTACCCGTCGTATCAATTCCCGCCGAACAGGCGCCCGCGCATTTCGGCTGGCTGAGCCGGTTCTTCGGTACCGACATGGCCGCGAGCAGCACAGCCACCGCCGCCCTGCTCGCGTGGAAGCCCAACCAGCCCACCCTGTTCGAGGACCTGGACAGCGGCTACTACTATCGCTGAGCGCCCAGCTGCGGCTGGGTCACTTGAACCCCGCAATGGCGCGCGACACCCATTCGGCGAAGGTGCGGGTGGGCATCCGAGCAGCCGTTCGACATCGGGGCTGACGGCTTGCTCGGCGGCGGACGGTGTGCCGTCCTGTGCCCAGGCCATGGGACGACAACAGCACCTAGGGGAAAGTGGGATAGGGACAGACAACCGTGCTGACGGGAATCGGCCCCCTCGGTTGAGCAGGCCCTGAAAGCGCGCCGCACTGTGTGGTGCCGGCTAGGGCCTCAGTACGATTTTGCCGTGGGTGTGTCTGCGTTCGAGTTCGGTGTAGGCCTGACGAACCTGCGTCAACGGGTAGACGTTCGCGATCGGGACTTCGAGGTGTCCGTCGGCAATCAGGCCGGCCAATTCGGCGAGCACCTCGGCGCCCGGCCTGACCTTGGTCCCGGGCTCAGTTTTGACCCCATACTTTGCGGCTGCTGCGAAATCGGCGATGGTGTCGATCCGCTCGATTGCGACGCCGAGAGCGAGGGCCAGTTCGACGTACCCGCCGCCGTAGGTATCGATGAAGGCATGGATGCCGTTGGGTGCGGCGGCCTTGATCCGGTCCGCGACGCCGTCACCGTATGCGACGGGGATCACGCTGTGGCTTTGCAGCCACTCGTGGTTGCCCTCGCTCGCCAGGCCGATGACCGTGGCTCCGGCACGGCGCGCGAGCTGAACGGCGAGCGAGCCGACTCCTCCGGCTGCTCCGGAGATGACGACGCTCTCGCCCTTCTCGAGCTGTACGGAATGCACTGCCCCCCATGCAGTCACGCCGGCGACGTACAGGCCGCCCGCCACCTCCCATGAGACGTTCTTCGGTTTGGGGGTGAGGTTGTCGACGTCGACCAGGACCAGCTCGGCCTGGGCGGCCCGCAGCTCGGAGAATCCGATCACCTCGTCGCCGGGCGAGAATCGGTCGGCTCCGGCGCCGATCTCGGCGACAACTCCGGCGAGATCGCTGCCCTGCCCGGACGGGAAGGTCGAGGGAAAGATGTCCGCCATCGCGCCGGTGCGTATGGCCGCCTCACCGGGGTTGATGCCTGCCGCTCTTACCTGCACGAGGACCTGCCTGTCCGCGGGCACCGGGCGGTCGACCTCGTCGATCCGCAGGACGTCGATTCCGCCGAATTCGTCGTACCTGACTGCCTTTGTCATTGTCTTGCTTCTCCTCCGGCGCGCGATGCGCGGCTGACTCGGGAATGGTTCGCACCGGCATGCCCGTCACCAGGGCACTGTTCCGGCATCGTCGAAGAATCCGCCGGTCGGTCCGTCGTCGGGCAGGGTCGCGAGGTGAATCGCGATCGCCGCCCCCTGTTCTGGTGTGCGGACGCCGCGGAAGCCGTTGAGGTCGGTGGCGGTGAAACCGGGGCAGCCGGAGTTGATCAGGATGTTGGTGTCGCTCAGTTCCTTGACGTATTGGATGGTGACGGCGTTGAGGAAGGTCTTCGACGCCAAGTACGCAGCGGGAACCGGGCCCATATCGATGCCGGGCGCGGTCTGCAGGGCGAGCGAGCCCACGCTACTGGACATGTTGACGATTCGCGGTGAGGCCGAGCCGCGCAGCATGGGCAGCATCGCGTTGGTGACCCGGATGACGCCGATCACGTTGGTCTCCACGACAACTCGCACGGTCGCGGGATCGACCGTGGTGGGTGTCTGTGGCATACCGCCGGTGATCGCGGCATTGTTGACCAGGACGTCGAGCCCTCCGGCATAGTCGGCGATCAGCTCGGCCGCGGCAGCGACACTCGCGTCGTCCTCCACGTCGAGCGGCACGCCGAACGCATCGGTCCCGGCCGCGCGCAGCTTCTCCACCGCGGCCTCGCGGCGTTGTCGATCCCTCGCGCCCACACCGATTCGCCAGCCAAGGGCGCCCAGGCCCGCCGCGATCTCGTATCCGATTCCTTTGTTCGCGCCGGTCACCAGCGCGATCGTCCGTTCACTCATGCCGTTGATCATGTTGCCGACCCGGGTGGGGCGTCCAAGACCGATTGGGTGGGCGGCGATACCACACGGGTATTGGCCGTGGTGAGCGCCGGATACGATGCCATGGTGGAGACGCGGGAGTTACGGTACTTCGTCGCCGTCGCCGAGGAGTTGCACTTCGGGCGGGCGGCACAACGGCTCGTGATGGCGCAACCACCGCTGTCGCGGGCGATCCAGCAGCTCGAACGGCGGCTCGGAGTCGTTCTGCTGCAACGCAATTCTCGCGCGATCACGTTGACCGAGGCCGGGTCGGTGCTGCTGCGGGAGGCTCGGACCGCCCTCGAAGCGGTCGAAGCGGCCGAGCGCCGCACCCGCCGCGCCGCTGCCGACCGACCCGGTCTGGTGCTGGCCACCAAGGCAGGAGCATCCCGCGAACTGTTGTCGAAGCTGCTGGACGCCTACGCCGCCGAACCCGGCGCTGTCGCAGTCGAGGTGGTGCTCTGCGGGCCCGGCGAATCGGAAAGCCTGCTACGCGACGGGCGTGCCGACGTTGCTCTGCTCCACCGGCCCTACGACACGACGGCCGGATTCGACACCGAGGACCTGCACACCGAACAGCAGGTCGTGGTCCTGCCCGCGGGGCACCCCCTCGCCAACCGACCCCACATGTCGATGGCCGAGGTCAACGCCCTGACCGACCTGCCCCTACCGCGCTGGCCTCGACCGGATGGTCGATACCCGGACGGCCCCGGCCCGCAGGTCCGCGACCATACCCAGTTGACCCAGCTGATCACGCTCGGACGGGCCTGCGCGGTCATGCCCGAGTCGCTCCGAGCCCAGCTACGCGACGATCTCGCCATCGTGCCGGTGCCGGACGCACCGGCCGTCACGACCGTCATCGCCTGGCCACCACACAGCAGATCCAAAGCCATCGCCGACCTCGTCCGTACGGCGATACGCCTCTAGCCGATAAGATCCGCAAATGCCGCGTACCGCGCGATGTGATGGTCAAAAACGAACGTTTTCGACCCATCACCAGCCGAGGCGACACCCGTCGGGAAACCGGCGGCTCACACCCAGCCCGCCTTGGGTCATAGCCCGTACAACGTCATCGAGTCCCGGAACCGCGCTAACAGCGTGATCTACTACGGCAAGACCGGCGAGCTGGCCTCCAACCGTGCCGACGAGCAGGAGTTGAGTGTGCAGTGCCTGCGGATCGTCCAGGCGTCCCTCGGCTACGTCAACACCCTGATGATCCAGGATCTGCTCGGCGACCCCGATACCGGTGACATCCTGGTTACCCCGGCCGACAAGCGCGGCGTGACCCCGCTGTTCTGGGAACACATCCTGCCCTACGGCGAGGTCAAACTGAACATGACCAGCCGACTCATCCTCAGCGGGTGAGGCAGTCTCGCGTCGCGGCCCCGCCCCGAATTCGTTGTCGCTCAGGGAAGGCCGGGGAAGTACCGAGGGTCGGGATGAGCCACATCCCCGGATCTCAAAAGCTGTTTTTTGAACGTTTTTCTCGCGAGTCGCAGGAAATGCGAACGCTCGCGTGCCTGAACGGCCCTCCGGTGCTCGGCGTTTGCATCAGATGCCGCCGAACGCAAACCGCGGACCCGTATCGAGGTGAGATGAGCTCCCGGCACAGGCGTCCGTGGTGCAGTCGCATCGTCCGGGCGCTGGGAGGTCGATTTCGGGTTGTGGTGCGGCGGTGTGGAGTGGTGAGACTGCGACGTGTTTCTGTTCTCGCCGCGAATGTCATACTCCGGCAAGGTTGTTCATCGCGTATCGGCCTCGGATCGTAGGAGTTTCTTCGAGGGCTACGCACCCGTTATCGCTGTGCTCGGCGGGGTGCTCGTGCGACACTTGATCTCAGGCCGACGTTAGGGGTTTCCGTGACGGGTGGATCACTGGTAGTGGCAGGCTCCGGAATTAAGGGTGTTGCCCACCTGACGCAGGAAGCCGCCGGCTGGATCGCGCGGGCCGACCATGTCGTGTATTGCGTGTCCGACGCCGTGACCGACGTGTGGATTCGACGGCACAGCAAGTCTTCTGATGACCTGTACCGGCTCTATGGAAACGACAAACGACGCGCCCAGACCTACCGCGAGATGGCCAACGCGATGGTGGAGCCGGTTCGCGGTGGTATGAACGTCTGCGGTGTCTTCTACGGGCACCCGGGAGTCTTCGCCAACCCCGGGCACGCGGCGATCCGCACCCTTCGCGACGAAGGATATCCGGCGATGATGCTGCCTGGTGTCTCCGCGCTGGACTGTCTGTTCGCCGATCTGGGTGTGGACCCATCCAGGCCTGGTTGCCAGGAATTGGAAGCCACCGACATGCTGTTGCGCGATAGGCCACTGCTGGTGGAATCCCATGTCGTGTTGTGGCAGGCCGGGTGCGTCGGCGATCTCGGGTTCAACTTCGCCGGCTTCACGAACAAGCATCTCGGGGTGCTGGCCGAGTACCTCGACCGCTTCTATCCACCGGATCACCAGGTCACCCACTATCAGGCATCTCAATATCCGGTCTGTGCACCCCACATCCGCACCTTTGCGTTGCGGGAGTTGCGGCAGGAGCCGTTGACTGGCATCTCCACCCTGTATTTTCCGCCCATCGGCCCACGGCCGGTCAACCCGGAGATGGTCGAGAGGCTCGGGCTGGCCGGTCAACTCTCGGGCACTGTGGCCTCGGTGCCGGCGGCGACCGCCGAGCGTCCACCGAGCCCAAGCAGGAAAGGCGCGATCGACCACTATGTGCCGACCCGCTACCCCAGCCCGCTGGCCGACTACCTGACCGATCTGGCAACCGATCCGGCCCGCCTCGCCGAGCATATGCGCGACCCCGAATCCGCCTCGGCGCAAGCCGCACTCAGTAACGACGAACGCTCCGCGCTCCTCGGCCGGATCGGTGGATCGATCCGCAGGGCGATGAAGGACACTACGGTCCGATGACTCTCCCGACCGCCCGATGGGCGGCCGGGAGGGGCCCGTCGGGCCCGCTAACCGCAGCAAATCGTTTCAAAGGAGGAAGCCATGTACTCACACGAAACGACCGAACCGCAGGGAACCGACCTGCGGTACGCGGTCATGGATGTCACCCGGCAGGCGTCCACCGACGCCTCCACCTTGATGGTGGAAGGCGCCGTCGTCGAAGTCGCGGAAGTCGAAGTCGTCGAAGAATAAGGCTTCATCATCTAGTAGTTGATCTACCCGAGCTTTTCGGAAAGCTCCCAACCGCTGCAGATGTCTAGCTATGCCATCTTCAGAGCTGGCTGTTCTGTCTCGTCAGGTCTGGCGGCGTGGACCGAACAGGGGTGGGTGAGATGACGGGCCTGTACCAACCGATGGCGTTCTCGATTGAGACAGAGAGATTGTCGCTGAGGTTGTGCGGTCCCGAGGATGCAGCCTGCAATCTCGAGTTGCTGGGTGAGCACGAGGGTGGCACCACTGCCACGCTGGCCGAAGTTCGACAGCGCTTGGTCGATCAGCGGGCGAAGGCTCACGAGAACGGCATCGGTCTTCTCGCGATCCGGCGGCGAGCCGAACAGGATCCGATCGGCCATTGCGGCTTCTTCGTCGGCGGCGGAAGCTTCGATGAGCCAGAGATCGGGTATGAGCTTCTTCGTCGCGCACATGGGTGTGGCTATGCGACGGAGGCGGCGCACGCGGTCGTGGACGCTGCCTTCGCGACGGGCAGGCGCCGCCTGTGGTCAACCGTGAGGGCAGGACCGCCGAACTGTCGGCCGACCCGATCCGCAAGTTCCTCGCCGACATCGCCGGACAGGCCCCATCCACCCGCAAGCGCAAGAGGGCGGCGGTGGCGTCGTTCTGTCGGTGGGCGGTGCGCCATGAACTGCTCGAGCACAACCCGATGGACCGCATCGACACCATCGACGTTCCCAAGACCCTGCCCCGGCCCGCGGCAACCGGGGACGTCAAGGCGGTGTTCGACGTGATCTGCTCGCGGCGGCCACGCAAGGACGTGCCCCTGGACGTGCTGCGGGACCGGGTGCTGTTCGAGACCGCCTACGTGTGCGGCGCCAGGGCGTCGGAGGTATGCGGCCTCGAGGTCGAGGACCTCGACCTCACCCTCGACGACGAGCACGTCCGCATCCACGGCAAGGGCGGCACCGTGCGGACCGTGCTGCTCGACGACCGCGGCTACGTCGCGCTGCTCAAGCTCTACCTGGCGCGATCGGGCTACACCTCCGGGGCGGTGTTCCGCGCCAGCATCAACGGCAACGGCGGCCCGCTGTCCTACGACGCCGCACACAACCGCTGGCAGAAACACTGCGCCGCAGCCGGTGTCGGCATAGGAATCCATCAACTCCGTCATAGCCACGCCACCGAGCTGATCAACAGCGGTGTCTCCATCGAGGTCGTGCGCCGCCGCCAGGGACACGCCTCCACCGAAACCACACAGATCTACACCCTGCTCGCCGACAAGGTCGCCGACACCGAGATCCGCGCCGCCAGAAGCAAACGCGAACGCGGCCAACGACGCTGATCGCAACCCCGCGCCGCACTTTGCACTTCATGAGAGCTTCGGGAGTTTCAGCTCGACGCCCCGCGGGTTCAGCGGGAGTGAAGGCGCTTCATGTACCTGGTGACACGATCCTTAATGGCACCCCATTTTCGGTGGGTACTACGGCGACCCCCAAACCCCTCGTTGTTCGTGATTACGAAGAGGGCCGCAACCTCATTCGAGGCTCTTACCCGCCTCCACGATCAGCTCGAGCAGATCATCTCCGCGGCCGAGGGCTTCGGCGGCCCGGCCGAGGGCGGTTAGCTTCTCGGCATCCCAGACGGGGAGGTCGAACATGCGCTGCCAGTTCGGCGGGGACATTACCTCGGCGACGGGAAGTAGTTCCGCCCAAGCGTTTTCGCGATGCACCGATTCGACCATGTGGGTCAGGACCTCATCGCTCATCCCGGCGGTCGCGTCGGCCACCCTGCCGAGCGTCTTATCGCTGAGGAACTGCATGAACGTGAACGCTTCTATGAAGCGGTCCTGCTCGTGCGCGGACTGGAGCATGGCGCGAATACGATCGTCCGGCAACTGGGAGAGCACCACCTCGAATCGGTCTGCGACCGAATCCAATTCGGCATGGAACCCGACCTGGAGCATGTCCTCTGCCCGGTCGATATGGGGCACCACATTCAGCAGTTGCCGATCGGTGGCGGCCACCAGGAACCGGGCCAGGGTCACATAGTCCTCGCGCCGGGGGTCGCGGCGTCCGGATCCACGTAAGGCGCGAGATCGGCGAGGAAATCCACGGGTACATGCCCGATGAGCCCCACCGCACGCTCCGGGGTGAGTGAACTGGCGATCATCCCGCACAGCATAGGCCCGAAGTACCGGGTCGCGATAGCGATGGCGAGCGAATTCGGCACCAGCGCACTGACTTTCGCCAGCCGCTGGAACATGGGCCGGTAGGGCGCGTCCAGCGAGCGGTGCATGCGCTGGCGCACCCGCCGGATGGCGGTCGGATCACTGTCGAGTAGGAAGGCGAGGTTCTCCGGCGCGGTATCGAGTTCGCGTGCCAGTTTCACCACTTCCGCACGGGCCGCCAGATTCGTCATTACCGCCTCAGGAGAACAGCATGCGGCGCACCGCGGAGCGCACCAGCGATGGCACTACGGTGAGCCCTTGATCGATGGCGGCGCTCAAATCGCGTTCACGTTTATCGCGGGCATGTTCGAACGCGGTGCGCAGTACGGCGTAGTGGTCCTCGTAGAGATCACCGAGCGCGGCGAGATCGGCGCGCGGCACACGACTGGCATCATGCAGTCGATCGATCTCCGACACGATCTTCAGCGTAACCGAATTGCCTTGCCGCGAATCGGGTTTCGCAAGGGCCGCAGCCCCTGCGCGATGAGCTCGGCAATCGCCTGGTGCTCATCCGCGCGCAATGCGGGCAGCGTCGCCGACAGCGATTCCAGCACGCCCATCCACGGAGAACCGGCCTCGCGCAACGCCATTCGCATGACCTCGATACCCGCACGATGCTCGCTCAACAACCGTTCGCCCGGTTCGGGGAAGGCGGCGGCGAATTCCAGCACCACGGCGAGATGATCGGAGAGTTCACCGTTGTCCAGCACGAGTCCGGGTGTCCGATACAGCTGTTTGAACCGCTTGGGATGACCGAAGGTCTCGATATATTCGGTCGCCAATGCCAGCGGCACACCACGCTCGAGATGATTCAGCAGCGGCTGCAGGGGCGCGCCGATCGGCTCCGGCAGTGCCGCCACGGTGCGGCACAGCAGTGACAGCGAATCCAGCAGTCCCTCATCGGGATACGCGAGCAGTCGCGACTGCACCTGCCAGGCCCCGGATCGCATCGAGTCGGTGAGGTTCACTTACGGTGCCTCCCGTCGACTTGCTCGGTATCGGCAAATATCTGGGAATTGGTGCGTATGTGGGGTGTCAGAGGGTCGCGCCCACGCCACTGCGCTCGAATCGCGCCGACGTCCAGATCTCGGTGACCCCCAGTGCGACCGTGAACAATCCGACCGCCACCGACAGCGAGACCACCGATTCGAACGGCCCCACCGCGACCACCATGCCAACACCCGCCGTCACCAGCCCGACGACCTCCTGCCAACCCGACCCCACGAACTCGTCCGACCAGGCCGCCGTAATCGCCACCACCACCCCGCGAACCATCCACCCCATACCGATCCACAAGGCCAGCAACAACACCCACTGCCCACTATTGATGCACCACAATGCCAGCAACAACGTGGTAACCCCGGCAATGAACTGCAACACCTTCAACGCGGTAGCGACATGCGCGCCGAACGCCACAATCAACTCCACCGCCGCGGTCGCCAGCAACACCAGCCCGCACAACGTCCCCTCCACCATCACGGATTTGTCCGGCCACACCGCCAAGGTGATCCCGACCCCCACCGAGCACACACCTGTGACCAGCAGTGCCTGCCAAGCCCAGTCGGCAAACACCGCGGTGCGCCCCTCGATCCGATTGGTGGGCATAGCCGAATTGTATGACCGATAAGTTCAAATAGCCGCCGGACAGACACATTCCGCACGTCAGCACCGCGCGCCGCCGTCCAAGTCAGGGGGTGATGCTTGCGAAGACGCCTCGTATGGTGACGCCGTCAGCGGTCGACCATGGTGCTTCCACCCTGGTCGCGGGCGAGGTGTCCGGGGTGATGATGCGGTGGAGTCGGATTACCTGGTGATCGGCGGCGAAGGCGATCTCGGTCCAGCGGGTGGTATCGGTGGCCGAAGCTGTATCGAATCCGGTTGTGGGCGAGTTGAATCCGGCGGTCAGGACCGTCACCGAGGAGTCGATGGTGTCGCTTTCGTTGCGGTCCTGTGGCTGGGCGTCGCCGGACAGGAGGCGGGCGAGCTGTTCCACGAATACCGGGTCGTGGGGTGCGTCGTAGAACCAGCGCTTGCCGAGGACGCCGTGCTCGGAGGTGCCGATCAGGGCGTCGTCGGCACCGTCCAGGGGTGCACCGCGATATGTCATGGGGGTCAGATACGCGACCGGGGTGAGGCCGGAAGTATCTGCCACCACGACGAATTCGATACCGACCTCGCCTGCCGGATCGTCCAGGCGGAAACCGCCGCCTGCCCGTTCGAATCGCGGCGCCACACCGCCTTCGAACCAGGGCCGGGTCGGGAGCCAGGCCGCCAGCAAGTCGAGTTTGCCGGGGACCAGGGTGGTGTCGTAAACGAGGGCCATGGGGTCAGCTTGGCATGGCCGCCCGGGGATCCGCTCAGCGGAGCTTGCGGAAGAAATCGCGGAGGTCGGCGGTGAGCAGGTCGGGGGTTTCCATCGCGGCGAAATGGCCGCCACGCTCGAATTCGGACCAGTGCACGACGGTGTTCTGCTTCTCCGCGACGCCGCGAATCGTGTTGTTGCCCGGGAAGACTGCCACGCCGGTGGGGACACCCGAGTCGGGCAGCTCCACACCCCAGTGACCGGACTCCTTGTACAGGCGCATCGATGAACCGATGGTATTGGTGAACCAGAGCGTCGCGATATTGGTCAGCAGCATGTCGCGATCGATGGCGGCGTCCGGGGTCGGCTCGGCAGGATCGCTGAAGGTATTGACGACATCGAGGACCCACGCGAGCAGGCCCGCCGGGGAATCCGAGACAGCGGGAGCCAGCGTCTGCGGGCGAGTGGAGTGGATGCCCGCGTATCCGGAGGTCTCCTTACTGCTCCAATCCCGCAGGGCGGCCAGCTTCTCCTGATCGCTTGCGCTGTAAGCGGATCCGTCATCACCCCAAGCCGGGATAGTAATGGGGTCATTGAGATGGATACCCGCCAGATGCTCGGCATCAATACGACCCAACTGCGGGACGATGAAGGAACCGGCATCGCCACCCTGCGCGCCGTATCGGGTATACCCCAGGGCCGCCATGAGTTTCGCGATCAGCTCGGCACTGCGCTCGGTGGCGGCCTCCCCCGGCCGCTTCGTGGGCCCGGAGAACCCGAACCCCGGCAGGGTCGGAATCACCAGGTGGTAGGCGTCTTCCGCGAGTCCGCCATGCGCGACGGGATCGGTGAGCGGCCCGATCACCTCGGTGAAATCCTGGAACGGCCAACCGTGCACCAGTACCAACGGCAGCGCGTCCGGCTGCGCCGAGCGAACATGCAGGAAGTGCATCCGCTGCCCATCGATCTCGGTTACGAACTGCGGGAAGCGATTCAACGCCGCCTCCCTGGTCCGCCAGTCGAACCCCGTACGCCAGTAGTCGGCGAGTTCGCGAACATAACCCGTCGGAATCCCGTAACTCCACTCCACACCGGGCAGCTCATCCGGCCAGCGAGTGGCGGCGAGGCGGGCGTTGAGATCGTCGATCGCGGCGGATGGGATATCGATGCGGAAGGGCTCGAAACTGGTCATGTCCTAAACGGTAGGAACGAAGTAGGTCAGTGCTTGTCCTAGCTCGACAATGTATCGGTCGACTGTCGGTGCGAGGATGTTCAATAGAGGAATGACCGAGGGTGGGGCGCAGGTTCAGGTCTACGCATCAGTGGTGGAATTCGTCGAGAACTATCTCAGCCTGGTGTACCGGCGCGATGTGACCGACAGTCGACGGCGCGTCTGGTGCCCCGAGTGGTGGAAACATGCCGAGGCCATGGCGCGGCTCGATGGCATCTGGCGGGCTTGGGAGTATCTGCGGCGGGACGGGCATACCGGGTTGAGCGTCTGGTTCCTCGATCACGCCGACCCGCAAATGCGCCAACTGTTCGATTCGGAGGGCCCATTCAAGTTCTGCTCGCCGGTGAACGGGCATTCGGATCGGCTCCCTCCATTGCCGTCGACATCGCCGCCGCAGGGCATCTTCGACTCTGTCAGGTGGCGGTGAGCGAGTGTTCGGCAGCGGTCTCGGCGACCCGATACTCGAACCAGGTTGCGTCACAGTGACGTTCGCGAAGACGCTCTCGGCGTGTTGGGGTGCGAAGTCGGCTCGGCACTGCCACCGCGAAGCCAGGCGCTCTAGGCTGTAATGAGCGTCTCAGGCGGCCGCAGTGCAGCGGCCCTTGCGAAGGGATCAGCATTGTGACCACCGCGTACCCACCAGGCCCCTGGTTGCCGAAGATCGTGCAGACGACACTTTACGCGAAGTGGCGTGGTGCGCTATTGCATTGGTCGGCCCGCAAGTACGGCGATGCTTTCACCCTGAATCTGATCCCGCCGTACTCGGAGAAGGTGGTGGTGTTCTCCCGGCCCGAACACATTCGGGAGATCTTCGCCGCCGATCCGGCGGATCTGCACGCGGGCGAGGGCAATCGGCTGCTGGTGCACATTATGGGTGAGCATTCGCTACTGCTCACCGATGAGGCCGAGCATGCCCGCGCCCGGCGACTGCTCATGCCCGCATTCGCCGGATCCTCACTGCGCGGCTACCGCACCCTGGTCGAGGCCATTGCCAAGACCCATGTGGATCGCTGGGGGCCCGGTTCGACCGTGCACACCCTGGACCGGATGAACGAGCTCACCCTCGACGTCATCATGCAGGTGGTCTTCGGTATGGCCGATGAACGCCGTCGCGGTGAGCTCGCACCGCGCCTGCGCCGGATCGTGAATGTCAATCCGATCATCTTCCTCGGCTGGAAGTATCCGTGGCTGGAGGGGCGCGGGCCGTGGAAGCGCTTCCGCGACAATCAGAATGCGATGAACGAGCTGCTCTACAGCGAGATCACCCAGCGCCGTGCCCATCCGGACCTCGATCAGCGGGCCGATGTGCTGTCCCGGCTGCTCGCGGTCGGCTCGGGTGAGAACCCTTCCGACGCACCGCTTTCCGATGAGGAGCTGCGCGATCAACTGATCACGCTACTGCTCGCCGGTCATGAGACCACCGCCTCCGCGCTGTCCTGGGCCTGCCATGAACTCGCCGTGCATCCGCAGGTGCAGGAGTCCGCCCGCCGGGCCGCACACGACGGCGATGAAAAATACCTCGAGGCGGTACTCAAGGAGTCCATGCGCCGCCGCACCGTCATTGCCGCCACCGGCCGCATGCTCACCCGCGATATGACCATCGGCGGGCAGTCGCTACCGCGCGGTGCGGTCGTCTCCACCTCGATTCTGCTGGCGCACAGTCGCACCGACAGCTTCCCGGACGGCACCGAATTCCGTCCCGAACGCTTCCTCGACGGTTCGGTTGCCCCCAATACCTGGCTACCCTTCGGCGGCGGGGTGCGTCGCTGCATCGGCGCGGGCTTCTCACTCATGGAGGGCACCGCCGTGCTGCGCGAAATCCTGACCCGCTACCAACTCTCCCTACCCGCGGGAGTCACGGGCGAGAGCTCTCGCATCCGGAATATCACCCACGTGCCCGCCCACGGCGCACCGGTGCAGGTCACCCTACTCTGAGCAACTAGGAGGCGCGGACCGGAACAGGGTTGTGCCGGGGGAATTCGACGCCGGCTCTGGTGAATTCGGAGCAGTCGGGGCAGTCCGCGATCACCGGATGGCTGCATTCGGTCAGGTGCTCGAGGAAGCGGTCGGTCGTGCGCAGTAACTCGACCTGCCGCTGAATCTCGGCGCGCTTGTCATTGATCAGCCCCCGCCGATCGTCGCACCCGGCGAGGCCGAGCTGCCGAATCTGGTGCAGCGACAACCCTGTTCGCTGCAACAGGCGAATGATCCGCGCAACATCCAAGGTATTGGGGTCGTAGCTGCGATGCCCGGAGGGGCTGCGCGGCGGATTGAGCAGCCCGACCGATTCCCAGTGCCGCAGCACATGCGCCTCGATCCCGAGCGCGGCCGCGGCATCGCCGATCCGCATATCCTGCGCGGTAGTCACAATTCGCCTCTTTACTTCATGTCGACGTGAAGTTTTAGCCTTCCAGCACCCCGGCGAAAGACGCTCGCCGGGCACCGTGAACGGAGAGTGCAACCGATGTCGAACCCCGTGCGTTCCCCCAGTCTCGCCCAGTGCTGCGCCGCGGCAACAGGTCTGCTGTCCGGTCTGGTGCGCCCGCGCCCCGTCGACGAGCGTTTTCTGCGTTCGATCACCGATGCGGGCCTGCCCACCCCGAGTCGCACCGTGCGGGTGACGGCCCTCGATCAGGCCCCGCGCTCGGTGCCGACGGCCATGGTGGTGGAGGGCACCTTCCAGCCCCGCCGCATCACCAATTCACTGACCACCTTCGTCGTGCGGCACCCGGACGCGACCTTCCTGGTGGACCCGAGCGTCTGTCTGGACGCCGAGCATCGCGCCATCGCCCAGCTTCCGTCGGCCTTGCGCCGCGTGGTCCGCCCGCCCGCCGAGACACTCGCGACGATTACCGCGCTGGGCCTCGAACCCGATTTGCCCGCACCGGATTTCGCCCTGCCCACGCACGCGCACTGGGATCATGTGTGCGGACTCCTCGACCTGCCCGGGCTACCCATTCACCTGCACCGCCCCGAACACGAATGGATCAGCGCGGGACCGGTCGCACCGGTCGGCGGCGTCCGGGATTCGCTCCTCGACCGTCCCATGGTCGAATTCGAGCTGGACGGCCCACCCGTACTCACCTTCACCCGCAGCCGAGATCTGTTCGGCGACGGCAGCATTGTGCTGGTGGATCTGGCGGGTCACACGCCCGGCAGTATCGGCATCCTCGCGCATACCGAGCGCGGCTGGATTCTGCTGGCGGGCGATGCGGCCTGGCATGAACTGCAGGTCGAGAAGATCCGCCAAAAGTCGGCCTTCCCAGGCAATTTCGTCGACGAGAACCGCGACGAGGCGTTCAAGACTCTGCATCGACTACACCTGGCGCGCACCTTCGCCACCGTCATTCCCACCCATGACCATGATGCGACCCGACAGCTGAACCGGACTACTGCGGTGCGGTAACCGGGTGAATCTGCAAGTGGCAGGAGTCGATTCGAGCGATGACGGTCACCGTGTCGGTGGTATTCGGCGCGGTGACACGGAGATCGGTATACGTGGCGCACTGATTGCCATCGGAATTGAAGGCCACACCCTCGATGATCGCCTGCGCGCCGTGCTCGCTGTCCAGCAGCACGGTCGGCGGGTTATCATCGCCGGGCGGCAGACCGCCCATGTATCCGCGCGGGGTGCGCTCGGCGTGCAGCAGCGGGCCGCCGGCCCCGGTATCCACGCCGGGATATCCGATCAGAGTGCAGGAGCGGCTGTCCCGCGCGACCGAAAAGTTCAGGCGGACACCGCGATGGCCCATGCCCGGCGACATGATGGTCGCGTCGACCACGACCTGACCATTGCCACACGGGCCGGGCGTATTCGCGTTCACCGAGGGTGAGGTTTGCGGGACGGAGGTTGGAGCGTCAGTGGTCGCCGGGGTAGCTGCGGGCGTTGGAATCAAGCTGCTCGTAGGTGTGGCCGAAGGTTGCCCCGAATCGTTGGAACCACTCGCGCAGCCGGTCACTCCCAGCAGTGCGCAACAGGCCGCCACCCCCGCGTATCGTGCTGTCCTGGAACCCATTTCCACCACTCCCCTCCTGTGTAGTCGGCGATATTCCCATTGTCGTCCCCTATGCACCCGATGTTGCGGGCGCGGATCGGACACCGCCAGTACGGTGAAGAAATGGATATCACCGTTCGTCAGGCGCAACGATCGGATATTCCGGAGCTGGGTCGGGTGCTCGGACTCGCCTTCGCCGATGATCCGATCATCTCCTGGCTGCTCCCCGATGACGCGTCGCGAATTCGGCGCGCCGCCACCATGTTCGCCACGCTGGCCCGGCACGACCGCATCGACCACGGCGGTATCGATGTCGCGATCGACGACTCCGGCGCCATGGTCGGCGCGGCCATATGGGTGCCGCCGGGCTACTCGGGTGATCGCAGTAACCTGCGCGCTCTACCCGGATTGATTCGCGCCTTCGGCACGCGTCTACTTGCCGCTGGGAAATTGGGCGAAAAGATGGCCGCCGCACATCCGCATGATCAGCCGCACTGGTACCTGGCCTTCATCGGCACCCTGCCGACGACCCGCGGCAAGGGGTACGGCGAGGCGTTGCTGAAGGCCCGCCTGGATCTCTGCGATGCCGAGCGCATTCCGGCGTATCTGGAGTCCAGCAAGCCCGGCAATATCCCGTACTACGAGCGATTCGGCTTCGAGGTCACCGATGAGCTCGATGTCACCGGCGGCGGTCCGCTGATGTGGAAGATGTGGCGCGAGCCCCGCACCTGACACGCCGTCCGCTCAACCAGGCGGTATCCGAATCGAACGTTACGATCGGCCAGGTCGACCGACGTACCGTTCACCACAAAGGAGTTGGTCATGGGTCTGATCGCCGGGGTGATCGGTTGGCTGCTGACGGCATTCGTGCTGCTGATGCTGGCCCGGATGGTGCTGGACTGGGTCGCGGTCGCGGGCAATCTGCCGGAGTGGGGATTGAAGGCGCGCAGCTTCGCCCATAAATGGACCGAACCGGTGATCGCTCCCGTGCGCCGGGTGCTGCCGCCGCTGCGTGCGGGCGGACTGGCCATCGATCTCGCGTTCACGATCGTGTTCATCCTCGCGCTGGTGCTGCGCTCGGTCGCCTTCGGCTTGGCGTAGCGTGCAAACGATCCGGGCTGGTGAGATCACCAACCCGGATCGACGAAATGCTTTATGCCCGTAGGTAATAGCGCGTCAGGGCTTGCGTGCCAGCCCCGCTACGATCATTTCTTCCCAATCGGTGAGCACATGCTCGCCCTTACCGGGCGCCGGGCGCCATTTCGCGCACGGGACAATGCCCGGGTCGAGAATCTCCAGGTCACCGTAGAAGGACCGGATATCCTCATCGGTGCGCCAACTGCCGCGGCCGAACGCCTCCAGGATCTTGCGTTCGGTGGCTTGGGCCTCGCGGGTGCCGCCGGTGCGGAAATGCGAGATGTAGATGCGGCTTTCGGACGGGATCTGATCGGTCCAGAACTTCACCACGCCCGCGGGATCCTCGTCGTCCTCCAGGAAGCTCAGTGTGACGGCGAAGAGAATCCCGACCGGCTGCTCGAAATCGATGAGTCGCTGCACCGCCGGGTGTTCGCGAATCCACGCGGTCTTGCCGACATCACCCTCGATCGCGTCGATACCTTCGTCGACGGCGAGCAGGGCGCGACCGTGCGCGACCACGAACGGATCATTGTCCACGTAGACGACCTTGGCATCGGGATGCACGCGGCGCGCTACGTCGTGGACGTTCTCGGTCGCGGGCAGGCCACAACCCATATCGATGAACTGGCGAATGCCATCGGAGGCCATGCTGTGCACAGCGCGGAGGACGGCTTCGCGGTTGGTAATCGCGAGCTGCTCGGAACCGGGCAGATCACCCATGAAGTAGTCGCCGACGTTCTTGTCGACGCCGTAGTTGTCTCGTCCACCGAGTACGTAGCTGTACACGCGCGCCACACTCGGCCGGGATTGCCGTGCTCGCATGGCGTTGATATTCAAGTGACACCCCTTTACTTTCCGTGCCCCGGCGGTCACCGGTCCACGGGTAGTCCTGTCGGCCAGAACCTTTGATTGAAGATCATTGCAGATCGGGTCCGCGCGGAGCGCTCTTTCCTTCCTGACGATACCGCCGTTTGCCCTCCGAAATCTCCCGCATTGCTGCACGTTCCGATGTCTTTTCACATGTTGCGGACGGTCACGCGTGCACCGAAACGTGACGAACCAGACGGTCATTCACCAACCGTGCTCTTATCGGCCACCGAACGGCGTACGGCCACAAGCGCATCCAGTTGCTGCTCGGCACGCTCGGCACGCGCGAGGATCTGCTGCCGGGCATCATCGAGTGCGGCGATGCGGGCGGTCGCCTCGCTGCGCGCGTGGTCCAGGGTCGCCGCGGCCTCCGCGCGCAGAGCGGAGATGTCAG
This sequence comes from Nocardia sp. SYP-A9097, assembly GCF_009649815.1. Classification (GTDB taxonomy): domain Bacteria; phylum Actinomycetota; class Actinomycetes; order Mycobacteriales; family Mycobacteriaceae; genus Nocardia. The sequence continues at coordinate 57,767 of NZ_WJIC01000013.1, read as the reverse complement.
CGGCGGCGGTTTGCCGAGCGGTCGCGGACTCGGCGCGCGAACGCTCCAGCTCCGCCCGCGCCCGGCCCAACTCGTCCCGGGTCTCGGCGACCGCCTGATTGCGTTCGACCACAGCCTGTTCCGCGCGCTCGATGGCGCGCTCGGCATCCGCGGCCCGCTGCACCGCCAGATCCCGTTCGGCCGCCGCGGCGGTGATCCGCTGGCTACTGTCCCGGCGCACCTGCTCCACCTCGGCGGCGGTCTTGGATCGAGCCAGTTCGATCTCCTCGGTTGCCTGCTGCCGAGCCCGCTCCACATCCTCCTGCGCCTCGCGCCGCACCGTCCGCACCTCCGCCTCGGCCTCGGTGCGCGCGGCGAACACATCATCGGCGGCCTGCTTGGTGATCCGCTCCACCTCACGCAGCGCGTCATCACGCGAACTCGATGCCTCGCCGATCCGAGCCTCCGCCTCTTCGGCGGCATTCCCGGCATCCTCCGCCGCCGATTCCGCTGCCGCCCTGGCCTCTTCGGCCTCGCGCCGCGCCCGCTCTGCCGCCACGGTCGCCATCTCTGCCTCGGCGATCCGCCGCGCTGCATCCGCCCGCACCGCCTGGACCTGCGCCTCCGCCACGGAAGGATCTGCCAGAGTGGACAATTCGGCCACCGCCCCCGACAGTGTGTTCCCCAACTGATCGGCGAGCGTCCGGAACTGAATCAGCAACTCATCGGCCCGCATTCGAGCCACGGTCACCGGACCCTGTTGCGTCACAGTGACGTTCGTCGCCGGTACCTCGACCTCCTCCTGCAACCGCCGCTGCCGCTCCCGCCACGCCCTCCATCGCGTGTGATCGGGATGCTCACAGTATTCCGACGGCCGCCCCGGCCCCCCGCCCCTGGTAATCGGTTTCGTGCACCCCGGGTAGTTACAAACGCTCGACATTGCCAAATCGTAGCGTTGGTTTCGTCAAATCCAACGGAACAACACGAAACGAATCCTCTTGTGCCCTAAATCAACCGCCGCCGTTCTGACCGCCGATAAGTGAACGTTATCGGCGGTCAGGCTCGCACATTCCCCCGCTCAACCTCGATTTCTAATACGTTTAGTTTGGTCACATCCAACGAAACGTAACCACAACGGAACTCCTCAAAAACTGTGCACCCCTGTGATCGGACCTGTCAGTTCTCAACTGATCTGTCGGAGTCTCATGGAATCTGTCGTACATGTGGCGTGTTCTCATCTGATCTGTCGGAAACGACCCTTTGATCTTGTGAACTCGCGACGATGGACCGGTGCTGAGCGTGCCTGCGGACCAATGGGGTCCGGGCCGGGGCATGGACGCCGACGAGTTCGAGGCCGCGTTCGTGTCGGGGTCCGGGCAGGAGCGGCGAGTCCGGTGGCAGGGGCTACCTGCGGTCGTGGGTGAGATCGCTGGTCCAGTTCGTTCGTTCCGGTCACATCGCGGTCAGCGCAATTTTCCTGGCTGGTACTAATCGGCGGCGATGGGCAGACGCGTCGGTTTCGAGTCGTGGGTCGAGCGAGATCATTTGGTGGCGCTGGACTTCGATCCCGATGTGATCGGTGTCGTGTCGCAGCCGTTCTGGCTGGTGTGGCGGCAGGACGGAAACAAGCAGCGTCGGCATGCACCGGACTTCTTGGTGCGAATGACTGGTTCGCGATGGTTGGTCCTGGATTCTCGGCCGGCGGAGTTGATCAGGGATCGGGATCGAGCGGCGTTCGCGGCGATGTCGCATGCGTGCGCGGCGGTGGGCTGGAGCTATGCCGTGTGGGATCGGCTGGATCCGGTGCTGGTAGCGAATCATCGCTGGTTGGGGGGCTATCGCCATCCCCGCTGTTTCGACGGGTCGGTGGCGGGCGAGCTTCTGGAAACGTTCACGCGGCCAAGGCCGTTGATGGACGGGGCTGAGGCGGTGGGCGATCCGCTGCGCACGTTGCCGGTCCTTTATCACCTGCTCTGGCGGCACTGGTTGGTCGCGGACCTGTCGGTGGTGTTGTCGCATCGCACTGCCGTGGGCGTCTCACCGAAGTTGTCGGATCTGTCGGATACGGCGCAGGGACCCTCGCACAGCGAGGCGGGCTGGTGATGCTGGAGCGGCCGGGCGTGCTCACCGTTGGTGACCGGGTGGTCTTCGGCGGTTTCGCGCATGCGGTGGTCGCGATCTCGGGGACCAAGATTCGGTTGCTGTCCGACAGTGGTGAGGCGAGCGTGGTCGCTCTGCCATTCCTGCTGGCGGCAGAGGATTTCGAGCTGGTGGGCTCGGCTCCACTGCCCAAGATCGAACCGAGAGGGCTGCTCGAGTCTTTGCCGGAGAAGGCGCTCGCGGAAGCCAGGGATTGGGAACGTCACGTGATGGAGGTCGAGACCGGGCTACCGCCCGGCGCGCCCGATGGCGCGCAGCCGCGACCGCAATTCGATCCGGCGACAGCGGTTGTCACCGATCGCGAGAAGGCCAAGGCAGTCGAGTTGAAAGTGAGCACTCGGACCGTTCAGCGTATGCGACGCCGATACCGTGATCAGGGATTGTGGGGTCTGGTCGATTCACGATACGTCCGGCTGTTGGAACCGACCGGGCAGGTCGATCCGCGCGTGGTCGCCGCAGCGACAGCGGTGATCGCCGCGCAAACCCACACCTCGACCGGCACCAAATCGCGTGTGATCGAGCAGGTTCGGCGGTTACTCGACGACGAGCACGGGCCCGGAGCAGTGCGGTTGCCGTCGAAAGCGACGTGCTATCGCCTGCCGGAAGTGCTGGCGGTTGGTCGACACACGTTCGGGTCGGCGGTGACTCGGCGCCAGACGGCGAACAAACCCGACCGGGTTTACACCCCGACCGCTGCGGCGCGGCCCGGAGAGTTGGTGCATCTGGACACGACTCCGCTGGATGTGATGGCGGTGATGGACGATGGGGTCCTCGGTCGCGCCGAGTTGGTGCTGGCGGTCGATATCGCTACCCGCACCATTTGCGCGGGGGTTCTGCGGCCGGTCGGCGCGAAATCAGTTGATGCGGCGTTGATTCTGGCACGCATGATGGTCCCCGAGCCGATGCGGCCGGGCTGGGATCAGGCGTTGGCGATGTCGGCGTCTCGGATTCCCTACCAGCGGCTGGTGTCGCTGGATGCGCGGATGGCACTGGCTGCAGCCAAACCGGTGATCGTTCCGGATACGGTGGTTGTCGACCACGGAAAGGTCTTCATTTCGGAGGTGTTCTCCCGCGCTGCGGACACCCTGGGCATCTCGGTTCAGCCCGCCCACGAGTTGACCGCGACCGACAAGGCGATCGTCGAGCGCACCTTCGGATCGATCAATACCCTGTTCTGTCAGCATGCTTCTGGCTACACCGGCCGCGATGTCACCCGCAGGGGCAAGGACGTCGAAGACCGCGCCGTTTGGCCGCTGGCGGACCTGCAAGAGTTGTTCGACGAATGGGTTCTGGCCGGATGGCAGACCCGTCCGCACGATGGTCTGCGGCATCCGTTCACCCCGAACCAGAACGCCTCACCCAACGACACCTACGCGGCGCTGATCGCTGCCGCCGGCTACGTCCCGGTCACCCTGTCCAGAACGGACTACATCGAGTTGCTGCCCGCGCACTGGCGGTCGATCAGCGACGCGGGCGTTCAGATCGACTACCGCACCTACAACAGCAACGAACTTCGGGTCTGCGCAGGTCAAAGCTCCGGGATCACGTCCAAGGGCGGACGCTGGGAAGTGCATTACGACCCTTATGACGTTTCGCGGGTTTGGGTTCGCAACCACCGCGGCCACGGATGGTTCACCGTTCCCTGGACCCACCAGAGCATCGTCCGGCAGCCTTTCGCCGACTTCACCTGGCGGGCGGCACGCAAACTCGCCGCGCAGCGCGGCGTCGACGATGCCAACGAAATGGCCGTCGCGGTCATACTGGCCGCGCTTCTACGCCGCGCCGAGGTTGGACCCGATACCAGCCGTCCGCTGGCCCGCACTGCCTCCACGCGGGCCATGACCAATCACCTTCCCGCCGAACTGGTCTCCGAGGTCGGGCGCTGGCCCACCGCGATTCCAGGACCTCCGCCGCGACCGGCGCTCGCATCAAGCGAAGCGGCCGACGACAGCGACGGCTCGACGGTGATCGAGGCTGACGGCGTCGAGGTCGTTCCCTTCGGCCTGCTAGATCCCTTCGATGAGCGGGAAGGACGCTGGTGACCTCCCTACAGCTGGACGCGCGGCACCCGCTGGCGACCAAGGAAGGATGGTCGTTATTTGTCGGGCAAGCCAATCCCGAACCACCCCAACTACTGTCGGACAACGACCTCGAGAAAATCGACGATCTCGAGCGGGATCTCTACAACGAAGCCCGCCAGGACTACCACTCCTCGCTGCTGCTGGTCGCTACACCCGATATCCGCAAGATCATTCACACCGGCCAGAAATTGATCGTCAACAACCGTGGCAAGCAACTCGGCCGCCGCGGCCTACTGATCTCCGGAGCCAGCGGGACCGGCAAGTCCACCTCGATCACCCAGTTGGGCAAGCGATTCCAACTCGACTTCGAACGCCGCAACCCGGGCATCCCCGATCGCATCCCGGTCGTCTATATCCTGATCCCTCCTGACGCCGACCCGAAATCCCTTGCCGCGGAGTTGGCGGTGTTTCTCGGACTGCCCGTCGGTCGCTTCGATGGCCCCCAAACCTTGGCGCACGCGGTTGCGGCCGTGATGCGCCGGGCGGGAACGAGACTCGTCCTAGTCGATGAGATCCACCGCCTGGATCTATCCACGAAACGCGGAAAAGTGGCCTCTGATCAGCTGAAATACTTCTTCGATACCGTCTCGGCGACCTTCGTCTATTCCGGATTGGACCTCGAGGAAACCAACCTGTTCTCCGGAGTTCGCGGGCGTCAGATCGCCGGCCGGTTCATCCCGGTCAGCACTGCCGCGTTCTCCTACAACACCATTGCCGCGAAAAACGATTGGATGAAACTTGTCGCGACGATGGAGCAATCACTGCGGCTGCATCGTCACAAGGTCGGCGCTCTCCTGGATTGGGCCTCCTATCTCCATGCTCGCACCGGCGGCATGATCGGCAGCCTTGATCAGCTCGTTTACACGAAGCGGCCAACGATGCCATCAGCGACGGCGCCGAGAAGGTCACCAAAGCTCACCTGGAAGCGGTGATCCTCGATATCGCCGCAGGCAATCAATACGAACCTCGCCGGAAGCCACGGGAATGAGCCCCGGTCTCTGGCAGCAACCAGCGATGTCACTTCCCTTCCAGGTCCGCCCAGTTGGCGGCGAAACCACCCTGTCCTATGTCTTCCGGCTCGCCAACGCCAATGACGTCATCGCCCCCACCACGTTGCTGCGCGCCATCGCTGAGCCTGCCCGCAATCAGAATCTGCACCAGTTCCTGCTGCGCGACCGCACCGAGATCAAGCTCAATCACGCTGCCCAGCTACGGCTTGCGCACTTCGCCGGGATGCCGCTTGAACGGCTGCGCCGCAGCTTGCCGTTACCCTGCCTCGCTGACAATCCATCCGAAAGCCAGTCGCCGCGCACAGCAACCCAGGGGATCGGATCGCGAACCCGCGACCACTGCGCATTCTGCTGCGCTCGAATCCCGGGAAACCCTCCGATTCAGGTCTACGTGACGCATGCCTCGATCATTTGCCGACGGCACCGTCGATGGCTCGGCACTCGATTCGAGCGAGTTCAGATCGACCTTTCCGGGTCTCCGGAGATTCTCACCGCATACCGTCGCCGCGACAGACTCTTTCGTGCTGAGGAGAATCAGCGCTGGGTCGACACACAGTTCACTGCCGCGCAGACGATCGCCCGGGCATGGTCCCGCATCACGGACTCGTTCTGGCACACGCCTCTGACCCGACGCTGGGAAGCACGATCGGCTGTTTTCGCTTCTGCGGGACAGGACCGCGCCCCTGCATCGCTGATCATGATGCCCGAAACCATGGTCATCGCCGAGGCGATCTGCGATCCGATCTGGCGCCGTCAACTCGCTACCGCTGAGCACTACTACCAGCAGAAGCGTTTCTACGACCACGTGATCGAACAGCTCGGCCTACGGCGCGGCGCGGCCTACGCCTTCAGCGCCTACAACGATCCGCTGCGAGAATGGGTCGAACAGCATCGCCTTCAGCACCGAAGCACCTACAGCACCACGAAGACCTACGCCACCAAAAAGCGGCGGACTAGACGATAAGAACACCCAGAATCCGCCACATCAGATCAGATCAGAGGGCCAGGAACCATGCTCCACAGCTTCAGATGCGAAGTGACATGCACCCCTGGACTTCCGGCCAGTTCTTGTGACTTCTTGTGATTTCTCAGCCCATCTGGCGGATTTCTCACGTGTGCAGCGGAGCACTGGCGCCCTGCCCGGCGCTGGGCGTCTCGCGGTAACGATCGTACGAGCATCGGTGTTCACCGCAGCTGCTGCTCGGCGATCACGGCCCAGTCGTCCGCTTCACGGCCGTCGGCGATTGCCTGGTCGAACACGCCTCTGAGCAGTTCGCCGAACGGCAGGGAGACCGCTTGATCGGCTGCTGCCTCCAGGGCGAGGTGGAGGTCCTTGCGCCCGAGTGCTGTGGTGAATCCGGCCGGCTGGTATCTGCGCTGCGCGATCATCGATCCATATCCGGAGTAGACGGGTCCAGGAAAGAGGGTCGAAGCCAGCAGCTCGACGAACTGACCCGGGTCGGCGCCAGCCGCGTCGGCGACGCTGACCGCCTCCCCTAGCGACTGGATCGCGCAGGCGATCAGGTAGTTGCCCAGGACCTTGGCGGTGTTGGCCTGCTCGGGCCGCTCGCCCAGGCGCCAGGTGCGCGATCCGATCGCGTCGAAGAACGGCTGAACTCGGTCAATGAGCCCGGGCTCTCCGGCGGCGAGGATGTTCAACGCACCGGCCTCCGCGACGCTGACCCGGCCGAACACCGGCGCAGCGACATAGCCGATCCCGTGCGCGGCGTGCGCCTCTGCGGCCCGGCGGGCCAGTCCAACGCTCACTGTGGCCACGTTGACGTGGACCGCCCCAGGTCGAGCCTGGTCCAGGACCCCGGAGTCCAGGAAAGCCTCCGCGAAGGCGGTGTCGTTGGGCAGGACCGAGAACACCACCGGGCACCGGAGGGCCTCCGCGACGGATGCGACGCGGAGGGCGCCGGTCTGCGCGAGTTCTTCCGCAGGCCCCGCTGAACGGTTCCACACCACGGTCTCATGGCCTGCCCGCACCAGATTGCGCGCGATCGCCCGCCCCATCCCGCCCAGACCAATGACCGCAACCTCGCCCATCGCACAACCTCCACAGTGTGAACCTTCTAAGACGGTTCACACTATGGCAGGAGTCGACGCCCATGTCGAACCGTCTAAGATGGTTCAGGTAGGTCCATGGTGGTACATGCGGAAAGGGGCGTGATCGTGGAGGCCCGTCGACTATTCCGGCTGGACAACGAGGTGCTCGCGTTCCGCTTCACCGCCACGGTGAGCGACCGGGCCGGCACGGAGCCCCTGGAGCGGCTCTTCAACCCCGGCCGGTTCGAGCTCTGGTTGCATGCCGCGGGGCTTGACGTGCCTGACGTCTCGCCCGCCGAGCTCCGGTATGCGCTAACCCTGAGAGAAGCGATCTACCGTGCGGGGCTGGCCGTGGCGGCCACCCAACGCCCCGATCCGAGTGACGCGGCGATCCTGAACGGGGCCGCGGCCGCAGGGCAGCCAAGGCCCGGCCTCGAGAACGGCCTCGCAGTCTGGCATCTCGGCAAACAAGCGCCGGTAGCGGACGCACTCGGAGTGCTTGCCGCCGACGCCATCCAAATACTCGGAGGCCCCGACCGCAGCCGGATCAAAACATGCGAAGGCCCCGGCTGCGCCGGCCTCTTTCTCGACACCAGTCGCGGCACAAACCGCCGCTGGTGCTCAATGAACACCTGCGGCAATAGGGTCAAGAAGGCCCGGCTCGCCGACAAATAGCGACTACAGGGAACCGACCTTCTCGCAAGTGGGTCGATCGATCTATGAATTTGACCGACCCTGGATGACGGAACAGGTGATCGGATATCTCTACTCAACCTCCCTACCGCTTGGCCGGCGGCTCGGCGACCACCGCGCCGAGTTCGAGCAAGAAGTCGCCGACACCCTGCACGCCAGTGTTCGTACCACTTTCCACCGCTACCAATAGATCTCGGCCCAGCCAACCGACCGTCATAGTTTGCGGGTCGCCGGCATCAGAAGTCATCAACGAATCCAGCAGACCGCCCTCCCGTCTTCAACGAAGGTTGACCTGAAATCCGCCACTTCGGATGAGAAGCTATGACTGACGACAGCGAGGCAGAAGGTGGCGACCCGCAGATCAGGCGCTCCCGCTGCGCCAGTTCATCTGAGAACCGACAGGACCGCACTGCACGCGGAATCGTTCACCGATCGTGTCGAGGGTCTGCCGGTTATGTTCCCGGTCGCGCCGATGGGTCCGAGCGAAATGCGCCACGTCGCTCATACGCCGGTGTATCGGATACCACCGGTCGAAATCGACGCCACACCGCAGGAACACCGACGGTCCGAGCGAGTCATAGACGAGGCTCAGATTGTGTAGGTGCAGCGCCATGGCCGTGTACGCGAGTGGGGCGGCCGTTGCGGTCTTCGTCCGCAGCTCGTCTGAATCAACCGCGTACAGCGGCAACTCCCGGAGCTTGTCCCGAAACATCAGGTGAGTGAGGAAGTACCCGCTGAACGAGAGGAATCCGAATGTCGCCGAACGTGTTTGAATCGAAAGCACCGAGCCGCTGGGCGACACGTAAGGCTCATAGGGTGTGCTCGTGTGCAGCAGGTAACCGGTGCAGTTCACGATCCAGCTGTCGGCTGCGGTCACCGCGGTATCACCGCTGCGAAACGTCAACTCGACCGCACCATCGCGGTCCGCCGCATCCTGGAGGTGGTCCATGACCACCGTATTCAGGCCCTGCTGAATGGTCCGCTGCTCCGCTTCAGACAACAGGCCCACGAAGAAGTTACTCGCTTGCGGGGTCACGGACAGTCCGACGGTGGCCAGCAGCCAATCCTGGACCTCGGACTCATTGGTTCCATCGAAATGGCGTGCGACGTCGATGAACAGACGGTTCGGCATGACGCCGCCCCACCAGCGGCGTGCCCCGGGCGGCACCATCCGATCGCGATTGAGGAAGATGGTCCCGGGCCCCGCAACCAGGTTCACTTCCCGGCCCGGGCAGGTCGCCATCAGTGCCGAGGCGGTGTCCATCGCGGTCTTACCACCGCCGATGATCCAGACCGGTGTGTCACTACGGGCCATTTCTCCGGTCCGCACGTCGCAGTAATTGGGTGACACCGAGTGCACCCGACTGCTCGACACAGGTATCGGGTCCATCGGCGCGACATTGGTACCGAACGCCTTGATCAGCTTGGTCGCCATGATTACGAACGGCGTGCCATCCGGGCCGGTGCAGGTGATACGCACACCGCTCTCGGTCTCCTCGTGCGACTGGTAATCGCAGCCGAAGTACTTCTCGACCTGAACGCGTTGTTCGATGACCCGCACGCAGTGCGCACAATGCTCCAGTACCTCGCTCCGGGTCGCGAGGTAGGACCGATCCTTGTGGATCGTCCACTTGATGTCGCCCGCGGTGAACAGTGAATGAGGTTGGTCCAGCCGAACATACGGATATGTGTCGACCCACATCCCGCCGGCCTGCGGGTGCCGGTCCACCAGGATGATCCTTTGATCACGGCTCAGGTAACGGCTCGCGACGAATAAGGCATTCAGCCCCGCGATCCCGGCGCCTATGACGCACACATCGCAGGAATGCGTAGCCATCGGATTCAAGTCGGGTGGTTTCATCGCAAACTCCCTGCTACCGATCATGGAACCACCGGTAGCGATTGTCAACGAACGGCGAACGGCCGTTAGTCCTTCATTGGTGGACGCAGAGTCGCACCGCCGACCATCGGTGCAGAAACAAAAGCCAGGGTGATCCGAACCGCGGCCAGCGCGGGGTTGATCAACCCACCAGGAAGGTGAGAAGACCATGACCACTGCCCCCAAGCCCGCGCTGAAGCGTGCCGTAATGGTCGCTTCGGCGTTTGCGCTCGCCGCCGGCGCGCTTCAGATCGGCACGGCTCCGGCGTACGCCGTGGCGGGTCCGACCACGAAGTACGAGTGCCGTGATGTGCAGACTCCCGGCAGCCTTTTCCCCGGTGACGAAGTGGCGTGCACGCTCACCGTGAGCACCGCCGGGAACGACTCGTTCACCAATGTTGTTGCCGAAGTGACCATTCCGAACAGCACGGTCTACCAAACCGGCGGGACTCGGCAGGGTACGCAGAAGGTCGTCTTCAATCTGGGCGAGATCACCAAGGCCAAGAGCGGATCCGCCACCCTCACCGTTATGGTCGACGGCCAAACACCCGCGAAGACCGCCATTTCCAGTGATGCGGTGGTCAAGGGCTTCGCGCCGAACGGCGCGTTCGACACGACCGCGGCATCCAATACCCTCACCACCACGACAACCGGTACCGGGCAGGGCGGTGCGAAGCTGACCGCCAAGGAAGACCGCGCCTCGGTGAATACCTTCGGCCGGGCCGAGACCCCCGTCTCCGATCTGGTCGACGCACCGGCCGGGGTCACCCCCAAGATCGTGCAGGTAACCAGCGCCGAACCCAAGAAGGGCTACGTCGGGTTCTCGATCATCGACAATGGCCAGAAGATCGCCTGGACCGCGAATTGCACTGCGACGGCAAAGGAGAAGACCGAATCCTTCACCGTCAAGATCACGGCCACTGGTCAGGCCCCCGTCGAGGCGAAAGTGACAGTCCTGCTCGGAAACAACGTGGCAAACCAGGGATTCGCGCCTCCTGCTGATTGCGCCCCGCAGCCCTGACATTCCCCCGAACCGCGCATGCGGACTTCGGATGACACGGTCGGTGCGGCTCCTCGAAGCCGCACCGACCGTGCCTTGTGCTGCGCATATTCCGAACATGCTGTGGCGCAGCGTGTTCGGCCCGCTGCGGGCAGGCCCCGGCCGCCGGATCGTCTGACCGCGTCACGACCGGACGAGTTCCTCCTCGCGTGTCGCGACCACAGGCCGGTACAGGCAGACGAAGAACAGTGTGAAGCCGACGGTCATGAGGATGTGGCCGCCACCTGCCAGGTGCGACAGCGGATTGCTCTCGGAATGCCCTTGCACGGTGCGGATCCCGATGATGGTCATGGTCGTCACGGTCCACAGGACACCGACGTTGTAGGTCCAGAAGAACCAGCGATACAGCCTTCCGGAAGACAGGGTGAACTGTTTCTCCAACCCGATGACGATCAGGAAGAACAGCGTGCCCAGCGCCAGCAGGTGGGTGTGCGTGACCGCGAGCTCGGTCTTTCCCGTGAAATTGTGGGACTTGGTGAAGTCGCGATAGAACAACCCGGCCACCAGACCGAGCACGGTATACAAGACTGCCGCGTAATAGAGCTGTTTCATCGAGTTCCCTTGTCGCGTACGTGGATCGGTCGACGGCGAAAGGGATGAAGCGGATCGCTGCGTCTATCGCCTGAGGAATTTCTGTTCATCACTCGACTACTCGGCGCCGCGACTGGTGAAGTCGAAGGATCCGCCGTCGATGCCCCAGGAGATGACCCGTTCGGGGTGAATTCGGATGATCGCGCGCTCCTGAGGCGGGAACGGTGGCTCCTCGTCATCGAGCGCCTCGGCCGTGCCGCGTACCTCGATGCCACGAATCACGTACGGCTCCAAGGAAACCTGCTGGTCTATGACGAACGACACCCGGCTGTCCGCCTCGACATTGCGGTACTTCCGACTACCCCGCATCCCCATGCCCCCGATGTCGATCGTGCCGTCGGCGTTCACCCGATAGCCGGTCGGATTGTTCTGCACAACGCCGTCGGGCGATACCGTGGCCAGCCGCCCGATCCCGGCCTCCGCGAGAAACTGCTGTTCGTTGATGGTGAAGGTCATGTCAGTTACCCCTCGGTGAATTCAGGTGTGTCCCCGGCGATCAGCCGGAAGTTGTCGGGTGCGGAAAGCGCAAGCTGTGTTGCCTGCCGCGTCCCGCGCGTCTTGCGTCGTGGCATGGGCCTTTCAGCTTCCCTTCTCAATTCTAGCAGTGATAGAAACCAGAGCAACGGTAACATTCATCCGCTACCTTGTCTAGCTGTGCTAGATTTCCGCAGGACCTGAAGGTAGTTGCCAAGGTGCGCATGGCAAATGCCGCGCGCAGCACCGCATCGCCCCAGTTCTCCTCGGCAGCACGCGCGTAGGAGCCGCTGAACAATCCTCACCTGGTACGCGCAGCTCGCCGCTCTCTCATTTATGTGGCGGGTACTGGCTGATTTCTCAGACACCTGGCAGCCGGAAAATCAGATGCTCCCCCGCAGCGACCGACGGTAACGTCGCCCGATGGTCGGACTCCCAAGGCGGCAAACGGTTTCGGCGCTCGGGAGACACTTGGGCGGAGTTCGAACGCGCTTGACGATGGCGGTGGGCGCGCTCGGTATTGCCACCTCGGGCGTATTCATCGCCCTCGCGGGCGTCTCCCCCGCGACCGCCACCTTCTTCCGCTGTGCGCTGGCCTTGCCCATCCTGTGGCCGCTCGCACGCATGGAACGTCGTCGGGAAGGCCCACCACATCGGCGGCACGGCATGGTCGCGACGCTGGCCGGGGTGCTGTTCGCTGCGGACGCACTGCTGTGGACGCAAGCGGTTTTCGAAGTCGGGGCCGGGCTGACTGCGGTACTTGTGAACGCGCAGGTCGTCATCGTCCCGGTGCTGGCCCTGCTCATCGACCGCGAGCCGATTTCGCGCACATACCGGCTGATGCTGCCGCTCATGGTCGGTGGAATCCTGCTCACCGCAGGCGTTTTCGAGTCGGTCCCCACCGGCACCGACCCACTCCGAGGCGCAGTCCACGCCCTGCTCGCCGCGCTCTGCTACGCGGTATTCCTCTTCCTACTCCGCCGCACCGCGCATGCCGGACCGCCGGTGCAGTCCTACTTCGTCATCTGCGTTTCCGCAGCGACCGTCGCGGCATTGTGGCGAGGAATGGTCTTCGCCCCGGGGTGGCCCGCCCTGGGCTGGCTCGCATTGACTGCCGCGTGTGGCCAACTCATCGGCTGGCTTGCCGTCGCCCTCGCCGCGCCCGCGCTGAGCAGCACGGTGAGCGCCGCCATCCTCATGCTGGTCCCGGTCGGCGCGCTCGCGCTGGCGGCGCTCATCCTCGGTGAAAACCCAACGGGGCTTCAACTATTCGGATGTGCCTTGATGCTCGCCGGCGCCTACACGGCGGCGACGCGGGGCTATCGCGATCAATCGGCAGGTTGATCAGGATCGGCGCCAATTGGCCTCGCAGCCGAGGCTGGGCGATGGGTAACGCTCCCGAAAAATGACTTGCGGGGTAGAGCCGCGGGTTGCCATTCTGCTGACTTGGGTTCCGATCAGGAGAGTGATGATGCGCCAGGTTTTCGATACACCCCAATCCCTCTATCGGATGGCGACTTTCGAGGACTCAGGCATTGCCTACCCACCCCACTCTCAATATCGGGATCCTTGCCCATGTCGACGCGGGTAAGACCAGCCTGACCGAGCGCCTGCTCTTCGACACGGGCGCTATTCACACACTCGGCAGTGTCGATGCCGGGACCACGCAAACCGACACCGGTGCCATCGAGCAGCAGCGCGGCATTACCGTGCGGACAGGAGTCGCCGCGTTCGCGCACCGCGGGGCGCATGTCAATGTCATTGATACGCCCGGGCATCCGGACTTTGTGGCCGAGGTCCATCGCGCGGTGGAGGTGCTGGACGCCGCCATACTCGTGGTGTCGGCGGTGGAGGGCGTACAGTCCCACACTCGGACGCTCATGCGGATGCTGCGCGGCTTGCGGGTACCGACCGTCGTCTTCGTCAACAAGGTCGATCGTCCCGGTGCACGCACCGGCGACCTCATTGTCGAGATGCGGAGAACGCTGACTCCTCATCTCCTGGCTATGACATCGGTGCGGCATGCGGGCACCGAAGTCGTGCGGGTGATCCCGGAAATACTGGCGGACAACCGTTTCCGGGACAACCTCACCGAAAGGCTCGCCGACATAGACGACGCCGTGCTGGCCCGGATCGTGGAAGGTACGGGACTCGGTCCTGGTGAATTACCGCTGCTGCTGGCCGAACAGACCGCCGCCGCCCGTATTCATCCGGTCTACTTCGGTTCGGCGCGTGGTGGGCAAGGGATTCCGGAACTGCTCAACGGCCTCATCCAACTGCTGCCATCCGTCCCCGCCCACGGCTCGTGTGCGCCCCGTGGGACCGTGTTCGCCCTCGAGCGCTCGGCTTCGGGAGCGAAGACCGCGCATCTTCGGCTGTTCGCCGGAGCACTGAGCGCACGCCAGCAGATCACCCTGGAACGTATTGCGCCCGATGGGACAATCGCGCGGAATACCGGTCGCATCGCGTCACTCGAGGTGGTTGGCCGTCGCGGAATCGACCTTCTGTCGGCGGGCGACATCGGCGCGATCAGGGGGCTGCCCTGGGTCCGCGTCGGCGATCGGCTCGCCGCACTCGATGACGCTCCAGAGGTCGGGCGGCGCGCGGACTTCCCGGCACCCGTGCTGCGCACCCTGGTCCGCACCCGCGGTGGCCCGGCAACGCGCCTGCACGCCGCACTCGAGTTGATGAGCGAACACGATCCGCTCCTGCACGTCCAACTCGAACCCGACGGCTCCATATCGATCCTGCTCTACGGGGAGATCCAAAAAGAGATCATCGCCGCGACTCTCGCCGCAGAATTCGGCATCGACGCCGAATTCCGGGACAGCGAACCGATTTACGTCGAGCAAGTCACCGGGATCGGTCATGCGATTGAAGAACTCGGCCATCGCGCGCCCAGCCCCAGCGGATACTGGGCTACTCTCGGATTGCGTGTCGCTGCGGCCACAGCGGGTTCGGGGGTCGCGTTCCTCCGGGAGACAAGGTTCGGCACGCTGCCACGCGCATTCCATTCCGCCATTGAAGAATCCGTGCACGCCTGTCTGCGGCGCGGACCGTCGGGGCATGCGATCACCGACTGCATCGTTGTGCTCACTCATACCGGTTTCGTCGGACCGATCACCACGGCCGCGGACTTCCGCGCCCTGACACCGATCGTGCTCGACCGCGCACTACGCGCAGCCGGGACGCGACTACTCGAGCCGTATCACCGATTCGAGGCCACCGTGCCGACCGCTGCCTTTGCGACCGTCTCGTCCTATTTGAGCTCACTCGCAGCAGATATCGATGACGCTGTCCCGAATTTGCGGACCTGTGTGATCCACGGATCGATTGCTGCCCGCCACGTGGATACGGTCCACCGGGCGCTCGCAGGCATCACATATGGTGAGGGCATCTGGTGGTCCCAGCCATTCGACTACCGTCCCGGTGTCGATTGAAAAGAACGCCCCAGCAACGGCGTTCGTTCAGCTGTTAACGGGCGGGCCCGAGCGCCCAGCGCACTGCGGCCGTCGCGTAGTCCGGGCGGTGCTCGGCGTAGGAGGCCGCAGCCGAACCGAACGACGAGGCATGGAGTAGCCGCACATCGTGATCCATGCCGTCACCCTATTTTGTTCCGTATGGGAACTCCCGTAGCCGCTGCAACTCTTCATCCGCGAACACCCGCGGCGCTACGACCCCATCCTGCACGCTGCTGATCAAGCCTCGTCAGCAACCAAGCGCCAATCATGTTGCCGCGCACCACGAACCGTGCGACACCGCCTGACCAGCAGCTACATGAACTTCCATCTCTGGTGAATGTTGTTGTGGGTCCTGGGCTTTGCGGGTGCTCCTAGCTGCGCCTACGGATGCCTATCCGTTCACCAGTCGGCGGATTGCGGCGGCGACTTGTTCGGGTTGTTCGGCGGGGATGATGTGTTCGGAGGCTGAATCCTCGAAGTGTGCGCCGAGCTGGTCGGCGTATCGGCGTTGGTATTCGCGCATGGTATCCAGGTTGCGGGACTGGTAGCGGGCAGCGTGGGTTGCCGAGATGACGGTGATGTCGGATTTCGGGGGTTCTGGTGGGCGGGTGCGGAATTCGGGGATGGCTGCGGCGACGGCCGCTATTTCGTGGCGGGTTTGGGCTAGGCCGGCGGGGGCGAAGTCTTCGGCCAGCATGGTGGCGTAGGTGTCGGCGGGGAATTTGCGACCGTAGGAGCGGGTCAGGATTCGCATGAGTGGCGGGATATGGCTGAGTGCCTGTTGTACTGCGAGAATGCGGTCGGTCTGTTTGACGGTGGGTGCCCAATTGTCGTAGGTGGGAGCGTTTTCCGGCGTTGGATCCATGAGGACGAGGCCGGACGGGGAGAGCGATTCCGCGGCGCGGCGCACGATCAGTCCGCCCATGCTGTGGGCGGCCAGGATTACTCGTTCTGGTGCGAGCGCCTCGACCAATGCCACCAGGGTGGCCGCCATGTCGTCGATGCTCTGTGGTTCGGGGGCGTGGCTGCTGCGGCCGCGGCCGGCGCGGTCGTAGGCGACGGTGTGCGCGACGTTCGCGAGTAGCGGTACGATCCGATCCCAGAGGGTTCGTCCGGCGCCCGCGCCGGATTCGAAAACCACCAGGGTGTCCCCGGTTCCGGCCTCTTCGTAGTAGATCTCGTTGCCGCACAACATGATTCGTCGTCCAGGTACATTTCGCATGGCGGTGACCCTCCGGTTCAATACCAACTTTGGAAACGGTACCAGAAATGGGATAGTAGGGGTATGGACCCCACCGAGCTCCTGCTGCACCCGGTGCGATTGCGCATCATCCACGCACTGTCCGGCGGCCGGTTACGTACGGCCGGAGAATTGTGCGACCGCATGCCCGACGTGCCGCGCACCAGCGTCTACCGCCAACTCGGCCTGCTCACGGACGGGGGCATGCTCGAGATCGGTGACGAGCGACGAGTGCGCGGCGCGGTGGAACGCTCCTACCGCTTGCGACCCGACCGACCGGCCATCACCGCCGACGCGGGCAGCGTGATGACCCCGGACGACCACCGCCAAGGGTTCGCGGCCGCCATGGCCGTCCTGATCGCGGAGTTCAATGCCTACCTCGATCGAGCGGACGCCGACCCCGTCGCCGACTCGGTCGGTTACCGCCAGGGCACCGTGTGGCTCAGCCCCGAAGAGCTCGAAACCATGCTCACCGGTTTCCGCGATCTCGTCGCACCGCTCGCCGCGAACCAGCCCGGGCCTGGCCGCAGACCGTACTTGATCAGCCCGATCCTCTTCCCGGGCGAGCAACCGCCATCGCCGAAGTGACAAAGCACGTTTGACGCACCGGCCGATCGAGTCAGGCGAAGCACCAAGACGCGATGAAAACGCCGAATGATGTCGCGACGAAGACGATGGCCAAAGTCTTTGCCAGCCAAGGACGCCACGAGTGCAGCTTCTCGACTCCCATGTACAACCAGCTGATGAGAACGATCGGCAGGATGGCGGGGATTATCAATGCCACCAGCGGACCGATGATCCACCCGGCGATTCGGAACTTTCCCCAGGTGATGCCGAGCAGCAGCGGGATGACGATCGCCCCGGAGAGACCGCCGACAATCGCGGCGATCGGCCGCTCCCCCATCCATGGCAGCCCCGGAACTCCGGGAACATTCAGCAGGTCCAGGGTCGCCCAAACGCCGAGCAGCACGATTACGGCCAGGGTGCCCCAGAGCGCAATTCGGTAGTGCCACTTCTGGATTGTCGTCCAGTCGACCTGCCGTGCCTCGTGCATGGTCGCGACCGTGACGGCGGACCACACCATCCAGCGACGGATGAGGCCGGTGCCGGTCGTGGCCATCGCATCCCGGAAGATTCGGTCGGCCTCATCGCGATGGATCTTGCGGCGGGCGATATAGCTCTGCGGTTCATCTTTGTTCAGCACCAGACCGTCATGCAGGATCGCCGCGGGCAGATGGGCTCCGGTCTTGGGTACCAGCCAGGTCAGGAAGGACGGCACCGAGGTGAGGTCGGTGGTCCAATGCTCCAGATCCGCGGGCACCAGAATCTCGCCGACACCTATCCCGGGAGCGTCGTCGAGATAGCCGATCCGGTGTAGCAGTCGGAATTCCTCCCGTGCACCGGCTTTGTCGTACAGCCGCTCCATGGAGATGGTGAGATCGGGTGTCGGCTCGGCCGGTGGTTCCGGTGGCCGCGGCGGTTCAGGAGTCGGCGTGGTATTGATCACCACGGCCCCGGGTGCGATCTGCTCGGCCGCTTCCTGGGCCGCCTCCCGACCGCCGTCGTAGAACGATCCGCCGCTCTGCTCGACAGTGAGCTTCATGCCCTCAGAATGACAGGAACATGCAGGACACGCGGGGTTTCCTACGGCGGCGATTCGGTCTCGGCCAAGGTCGAAGGCGGAGCGTCACTGTGACGCCATCGGTCGGAACCGGAACCCATTCCGGGGTCTCATCATTGGAGTCTCGATCTGCCCAGAGCAGGGTTATTTTCGACCCCACCCCAAATACTTCGTTTCGGCAACTACAGCTGAGACCGCACCTAATCGGCTGGGCCGCTTCAGCTCCCGCGCCCGCACCCCGGCTGGCGAAACCGATAATTTCCCGGCGGGATACATTGCGCAGGAGCTTTCGGCAATCGCAGTTCATCAACTGACCCATAGGGACGGGAGTCCGGACGTGTCCGACGCAGAACCGATCAACTGGGACCACCTCAAATCTCGGCAGCCCAGCGAGGCCGATCGCAAGGCGCTTCAACAGGAGCTGGTCGAGCGTGCCGTCGCGGTGAAAAGGGACAGTTGGGACGAGTATCGCGAGGCGTGGGCGAGCGGGGATATCGCCGGGGTCGCCTACCTGCTGCAGGACACCGAAATGCTGGAGGAACTCGGTGAACAGGAGGGGTCTGTGCTCATGGTCTTCGCGGGCAGCCTTTACGGATTCAACGGCGCTCGCAAGGACATCGAAGCCGGACTGGTCGGCACGCAGGCGTGGTTCGCCGAAGCCCGCAAGCAGCTGGATGCGCGCGGCTCCGGAGCTTGAGATCCGTCCACGCGACACGCGGCGAGACTGAGCTGAACCTCTATGGCTGAGCCGCTGTGAGTGAATTCGACACTCACAGCGGCTCATTCACTTGTGTCGAGGCACGGCTCCGGAGATTTGCGCGACCAGTTGCCAGGGGCGGCCGGTGTCGGCGACAGCTTTACCGCTGGTGAGAATTGCGCCCGAGAGGCCGCGGGCCGGGTCGGACCAACCGTATTGCGTGGTCAAACCGCTACGGCCGAAATGGGTTTCGGTGTGATGGCCGAATTTCGAGCGGCGTGCGCCGAGTTCGTATCCGGCCACCGAGACGCGGCCGGCCGCGCCGGGGATTCGGCGAGCGGGTTGGGTGGCCAACTGGAGGGTTTCGGGGCGCATGATCCGGACACCATCCAATTCGCCTCCGCGCGTCAGGATCTCGTAGAACCGAGAAAGTTCGAAGGCGGTCGTGACTAGATTGCCGGAGGGCAGTTCGGCGGTGAGGAAGGCTCGGGTGTCGGCCTCGGAGGTGGGGCCGGAGAGGCCGCCGCCCAGTGCGCGGCCCGCCAGGTGCCGCCACACGCGGGACGGTCCGGGGCCGACTTTCACGCTCGGGACGACCTCATCGACGTCTCCGGGTGCGACGCCGAAGTTGGTCCAGCGGAAGCCGAGTGGGTTCAGCACCTGCTCGCTCAGATGGTCGCGCATATGTTTGCCGGTCGCGCGTTGCACCAGCAGCCGCTGGATCAGGCCGCTGGTCAGTGCGTGGTAGACACGGAATCGCCCGGGCCGCCAACTGGGTTTCAAGTCCGCGAGTCCGTGCACGGCCAGATCCTCGTCCAGGACGAGATCGGTGCCGCGGTACGGCGGGGTGATGAATGGGACGCCCGCCGAATGCGAGAGCACATCGCCGATGGTGATCCGTTGTTTGCCGTTGGCCGCGAACTCCGGAATGTAGTGGCTCACCGGATCATTCAGCGCGAATGCGCCCTGCTCGATGAGCATGAACATCAGTGCCGCGGCGACGCCTTTGGCGGTGGAGAATCCGCAGAACGGCATATCGGGTGTGATGAGTCGTTTCGGCGCGTCGGGTGCATCCGCGGGTCCATTGCCCCAGCCGTGGCCGATCGCCCGGTTGAGCAGGATCTTGCCGTCGCGGCGCAGGCAGATCTGGATCGCGGGGGTGGTGCCGAGGCGATACCAATCCTGTACGGACTCCCAGATCGCCTCGATCGCGCTCGGGTCGACGCCGGCGGTGGCGGCCTCGTCCTCCGGTCCGGCGGTCGTCACGGTTTCCAGCTTCGGGTCGATCGTTATCGCACCTGGGCTCATTCGACCAGGATAGAGAGGACCGATCGGTAGAGATCATTGCGCGCGCTGAGGATTCCATGAGAACTCGCCGGATTCGCCTCGACGCGCGGGGACACGAAAGTGAATTCGGACCTCCGGCTGACGTTTTCGCCGCCGCGCAGGCAGCATGGTGATCATGCGCGTGCTGATTCAGGTTCGTCCGACAGTCGATCTGGTTGCCGCAGTGGCCGATCCCGCTGTCCATGTCACCGCCGCCGAAGTGCTCGGCGGATTGCCCGATGTGGTTATCGACCACACCTACACACCGGTCGCGGTCCCGGGATATCGGCAGGACAGTGCTGTCCCGTACTCCATGGCACCCGAACACGCGACGGTGCTGGTGCGAGGCGAGATCGCCGACGAGGACCTCGCCACCGTCGTGCCACGACTGACCGAGTCCGCCGCGATCACCGGCATCTTCGCCGATCCGGTCGTCGAAGGTGTGCTTACCTGCGGCGACACCGGTCCCGTCGGGACATCGAGGGATGTCGGAACCCTGTTGCACACAACCGAATTCGCTACGGCCGGGCTCACCGGCGCGGCGGTCGCGCTCGCCATTGTGGACACCGGTATCAATGCCGCGTTCGTGGAAAAAATCCACGGCGGCTCGGTCAACATCGACGCGCAACGCAGTTGGAATCCGCCGGGCGTCACCGGCAAGCCCGGGCAATTCCCGGTCGATCACGGCAGTATGTGCGCCTTCGACGCGCTGATCGCCGCACCGCAGGCCAGTCTGCTCGACTTCCCGGTGCTGCGCAGTACCCGGCACGGCGGCACCACGATGGATGGACTGCTGTCCGATGCCCTCGCGGGCTACGCGCAGCTGCGCACGGTGCTCACCGACCAGCCCGCCGCCACCCGTGCGCTCGTGGTCAGCAACAGTTGGGGTTCGTTCTCGTCGCAGTGGGACTTCCCGGTCGGGAATCCGGGCAATTACTCGGACAATCCGTCGCATCCGTTCAATGTGATCGTCGGCTCGCTGGAGTCCGCCGGAGCCGACATCCTTTTCGCCGCGGGCAATTGCGGCCGCGACTGCCCCGACGGTCGCTGCGCGTATAAGGACAAGCCGATCGGCGGCGCGAATTCGCATGCGAGCGTGCTGAGTATCGGCGGCGTCGACACCACCAATACGCGGGTCGGCTACTCCTCCCAGGGCCCGGGTCGGCTCACCGCTCGGAAGCCGGACGTCTGCACCTACACCCATTTCCTCGGCTCAACCGCGTTCGGCGCGGGCACACCCGACACCGGAACCTCCGCGGCCACCCCCGTCGCCGCCGGCCTGGTCGCCGCCATCCGCACGCACTGGCCCGCCACCACCGTGTCTCCGGCGCAGCTTCGGGACATGCTGCGCCGCAATACGATCCGACGCGGAACGACGGATTTCGACTATGACTACGGCTACGGCGTCATCGATAGCGCCGGCGTGCTCACCGAACTCCGCGAGATCGAGGTCCGCGCGTAGCGTGGAGGCATGCCGCTGCTCACCCTCCGACTATCGGCAGACGCGACATTGGCCGACGCACTGAAAACCCTGCGCCTGACGGAGGACGAGGTCGATATGCCCTTCGGCCTCGTCCCCGTCGACCCGGCCGCAGGATTGTTCGCGCTGCGGGTGAGCGACACGGCAGCGGCACGACTCACCACGGGCGTCCCCCTCGTTCAGATCTACGCGGACCCGCGCATCAGCCCGACCGAGAGTGACGCGTAACAACCGCAGCGACAACCGGATCCGCGCTTGGTCAGGCGATTTCGCCGATATTGCCGATCGCGCGATGCAGGGTGACGCGGCCGTCGTCCAATTGGTAGGTCACGCAGGCGATCGCGCATTCGCCGGCCGCGACGCGTTCGGAGATGATGATCGAGCGTTGCATGAGTACGCGGGCGGTCTCCTCGACGTGCCGGGCTTCGAGGTCGTCCACCTCCTCGAGGCCCTCGCGGCGGCCGATGAGGATGGAGGGTGTGACGCGTTCGACGATGCTGCGAATGAATCCGCCTGGGACATCACCATTGTCGAGTGCCTCGATGGTGGCGCGCACCGCGCCGCAGCTGTCATGGCCGAGCACCACGATGAGCGGAACATCCAGTACGTGCACACCGTATTCGATGGATCCGAGCACCGAGCTGTCGATGACATGCCCGGCGGTGCGGACCACGAACATATCGCCCAGGCCCTGATCGAAGATGATCTCGGCCGCGACCCGGGAGTCACCACAGCCGAACAGAATCGCATGCGGTTGCTGTCCGCCGACGAGCTTGGCCCGGGCGATGGCACCCTGACTCGGGTGCTGCAGTGTGCCATTGACGAAGCGCTCATTTCCCTCGCGCAGCGACTTCCAGGCACCAATCGGATCGGAGTGCGGCATAAGCCCCAATCTTCCATAGCGGATCCGAGCCGACAGCGGCAATTCAGTTACGGTCTAGCAAATCTCCAATCTGCGCCGGCCTTCCCGCAGGCGAAGAACGAGCCGGACCTTATCCGCTTTCCTTGGGAGCTCAGCACATCAGACCGATGGGTATGCGAACATATGTTCGTGTCCATTGGTGAGCAGAGTCGTGGGGAGCGCCCTGAGCGGGCCGCGATTCTGCATGCTGACCTGGACTCTTTCTATGCTTCGGTGGAGCAGCGGGATAATCCTCGGTTGCGGGGGCGGCCGGTGTTGGTGGGGTCGGGGGTGGTGTTGGCGGCCAGTTATGAGGCGAAGGCGTTCGGAGTGCGGACGCCGATGAATTCACGGCAGGCGTTGCGGCTGTGTCCGCATGCGGTTGTGGTGCTGCCACGAATGTCGGCGTACTCGGCGGCCAGTAAGGCGGTGTTCGAGATATTTCGGGATACCACTCCGGAAGTGGAGGGCATCTCGATTGATGAAGCCTTCCTGGATGTGAGTGGGTTGTGGCGGATCGCGGGATCGCCGGTGGAGATCGCGCGGGAGTTGCGGGAGCGGGTTCGGCGGGAGGTGGGTTTGCCGATCTCCGTGGGGGTGGCGCGGACCAAGTTTCTGGCGAAGGTGGCCAGTGCGGTGTCGAAACCCGATGGGCTGCTGGAGGTTCCGCCGGATCGGGAGTTGGAGTTTCTGCATCCGCTGCCCGTGGAGCGGTTGTGGGGTGTAGGCGAGGTGAAGGCGCGGGAATTGCGGGAGCGTGGGATCACCCGGGTCGGGCAGTTGGCCGAGATGGGTGAGGGACCTTTGGCGGGGGTGCTCGGGCCCGCCGCCGGACGGCATTTGCATGCGCTGTCCTGGGCGCGGGATCCGCGGCGGGTGGAGACCGGGAAGCGGCGGCGGTCGATCGGTGCGCAACGGGCGCTGGGTCGCCGGGTACGGACCGACGACGAGATCGAGGCGTATCTGCTCGGATTGGCGGATCGGCTCGGTCACCGATTACGCGCGGCTCGGCGAGTGTGCCGAACCGTGGTGTTGCGCTTGCGATTCGATGATTTCGGGCGGGCCACCCGCTCGCATTCGATGGCGGAGGCGACCGATAGCGGCGAGGCCATTCTGCGGGCGGCGCGCACTCTGCTCGCCTCCGCGCTGCCGCTGATTCACGAGCGCGGACTGACGCTGGTCGGGTTGGCATTGACCAATCTCGATGACGCCGAGACCATGCAACTCTCACTCCCGTTGGAGCATCGCGCGGAATCGACGCTCGACTCGACCCTGGATGCCCTGCGCGACCGCTTCGGCGCGGGCACGGTCACGCGCGCGGCACTGCTCGGGCGCGGCGAGGGGCTGTCGGTTCCCATCCTGCCGGACTGACCCGAGCGCGCGAAAAGCAGTCAACCTCGGGCGGGCGTGATGAGTTGCCTGAGCATGTTCCGCGACAGCGGCGGCGAGGCAGGGCAGGATTGGGGGATGCTGAACACCATCGCCCCCGAGGACACCGCGCTGCGGGTCGCGCTCTGGCGCGCATTGCATGTCGAGGTCGATCCGCTGCCGCATGTACTCGAAGACGTGATCGGCTTGGAGTTGGCCGCGCCCGGCGATAGCTGGCGGCAGCGGCCGGATATGAATCCGGAGGTCATGGCCCGGGTGCGCGCGACCATTGTGGCGCGGGCTCGGCTGATCGACGATCTGGTCGCCGAGCAGGCGGCGCTCGGGGTCGATCAGTATGTGCTGCTGGGTGCGGGAATCGATACTTTCGCGCAGCGGCGGCCCGATATCGCCTCGCGCATAAGGATTTTCGAGGTCGATCAGACCGGGCCGCAGGAGTGGAAGCGCCGTCGTCTGATCGAGTCGGGTTATGGTGTGCCGGAGCATCTCACACTGGTTCCGGTCGATTTCGAGGCGCAGTCCTGGTGGGATCGGCTGGTGGTGCACGGATTCGATCCGGCGCGGCCCGCGGTGGTCGCATCGCTCGGTGTGACCATGTATCTCACCGCCGAGGCGAATGCCGATACTTTCCGGCAGGCCGCCGAGCTCGCGCCCGGTTCGACGTTCGTCACCACGTTCACACTGCCGTTGCCGCTGGTGGAACCGGCGGAGCAGCCCGGCCGCGCCAATACCGAACGGATGGCCCGGGCCGCGGGCAATGCGTTCATCAGCTTCTACTCCCCCGATGAAATCGTCTCGCTCGCAATGGATTCCGGGTTCGCGGCGGCACGGCATGTTTCCGCCGACGAGCTTGCCGACCGGTATTTCCCCCACCGCCCCGATGGTTTGCGCCCGTCCAGCTCCGAGCAGATTTTGATCGCCACCATTTAGCAACCGATGGTTGCGTGTTGCCGGGTCGTCGACTAACGTGATGTGCAACCAAACGTTGCACATGGAGGTCGGTATGACGAGTCTCGAATTTGGCAGCATTGAACGGGAAATACACGTGGACGCCCCACCCGAGGTGGTGTTCGAAGTGGTCAGCAGCCCCGAGCATATTTCGGAGTGGTGGACCGATGACGCCTCGTTCGAGGTGCGGCCCGGCGCGGTCGGTGAACTCGTCTGGGGCGACTGCGCCAAAGTCATGCCGATGACCGTGGTCACCGCCGAACCGCCCCGGGTATTCGCGTTCCGGTGGTGCTATCCCGACGATAAGGCCGACGATTCGGTCAATTCGATGCTGGTGACCTTCGAGCTCACCCCGTCCGGCAGCGGTACGAAGATCCGCATGGTCGAGACCGGATTCCGTGAAATGGGCTGGGAGGTGGCCAAGCTGGAGGAGCAGTACCAGGAGCATGTCGACGGGTGGGATACCTTCATCCCCCGCCTCGGAAACTACATCGCGGGGCTGGTGTCCACGCTATGACGATTGTCGTCGACGACGACCTGTGGTCCGCGATCGGCGATCCGACCCGTCGCCGCATGCTCGACCTGCTGCTGGCCGATGGCGATGGCACGGCCACCAGCCTCAGCGAACGACTACCCGTCACCCGGCAGGCCATTGCCAAGCACCTCGGCGTGCTCGACCGAGTCGGTCTGGTGCACGGCACACCCGCCGGGCGTGAGCGCAGATACCGGGTGGACGAGACGCAATTAGCGCGTGCCGTAGCGCAATTGGCCTCGGTCGGCTCCGAATGGGACGCCCGACTGCGCCGGATCAAACGTCTCGCCGAGGCGATCGCGCGCGCCGGCGAACAGCGCTCCGCGCAATAGACCCGCGAATTCATCGAAGTACAACCAACATGGAAAGAAGATCCGAAATGGTGAACATCCTGCATCGCGTGGCAATCAAATCGTCCACGGCCGAGGTCTATTCGGCGCTGACCAGCGCCGAGGGACTGGCGGGTTGGTGGGCAACCGATACCACCGGCAAAGGCAATGACGTCGGCGGCATACTCCAATTCCGTTTCGCCGCAGGCGGATTCGATCTGAAGGTGATCGAACTG
This sequence comes from Nocardia sp. SYP-A9097, assembly GCF_009649815.1. GTDB lineage: Bacteria > Actinomycetota > Actinomycetes > Mycobacteriales > Mycobacteriaceae > Nocardia. Next base: position 31,634 of record NZ_WJIC01000013.1, on the reverse strand, counting down.
GACCCCGGCAAGCATGTGCAGTGGGAGGTCGTCGAGGGACCCGAGGAGTGGGTCGGCACCCGCGTGGACTGGTCTCTACAGCAGGCCGACGATTACGCCGTCGTAATGTTCGAGCATCGGGGCTGGAAGGAGCCGGTCGAGTTCATGTACCACTGCAGCACCAAGTGGGCGATATTCCTGATGAGCCTGAAGTCGCTGGTGGAGACCGGCGAGGGCGCACCGGATCCCCGCGATGTGAAGATCGACAACTGGAACTGATCGCGGCGCGGCGGCTGGTCGCCGGTGGTCGGCGATCGTTCGATACCCGGCCATGCTCGATGCAACGCATCCTGCCGGTAAGGCCGGGCGCGCTGATCACCGGCGACATAGCTATAGGCCGCGGAAATACCCGGTTCGTGCGCGAATAATCCGGTCGCCGACCGGAATTCACAGCGGTCTCCCAGCTCGGAGCCAGCGTTCTCACCGCCGCACCCGCGAGACTCCCGGCGGTGACCGTCACCATCGCGGAATCCGCACCGCCCGTATCGACGCCCCCCGCCGAGCTCTCCACGGTTCAGTTGCCACCCGCCCGGAAATGGGAGCGACTTGGATTGGTAGTGCTCCTGGTGGGCACGGCCGTGGCCTATCTGTGGAATATCACCGTCAACGGTATGGGCAACGGCTTCTATGCCGCCGCGGTGTGGTCGGGGTCCTCGAATTGGAAGGCGCTGCTGTTCGGGTCATTGGATCCGGGCAACTTCATCACTGTCGACAAGCCACCGGTCTCGCAGTGGGTGATGGCGCTGTCGGGACAGCTGTTCGGTTTCAGCAGTGCGAGCATGCTTGCACCGCAAGCACTTATGGCGGTCGCCGCGGTCGCGTTCATGTACGGCGCGGTGACACGCGTGACCGCGAGTCGCACGGCCGGACTGCTCGCGGGCTTGGTCCTGGTCGTGACGCCCGTGGTGGCCTTGATGTTCCGTTTCAATAATCCCGATGCCGTCATGGTGTTGCTCATGACCGCGGCCGCCTACTGCACGATTCGCGCGTTGCCGAAGGCGAGTATGCGCTGGCTGATGCTGGCGGGCATCGCACTCGGTTTCGCGTTCCTGGCGAAAATGCTCGAGGGTTTGATGGTGCTGCCCGCCCTGGGGCTGGCGTATCTGGTGGTCGCGCCGACGTCACTGCGCAATCGATTCGCGCACCTGTTCGCGGCGGCGGGCGCGCTGATCGTCTCCTCGGGTTGGTATGTGCTGCTGACCATCTTGTGGCCGCAGGACTCGCGGCCGTATCTTGCGGGATCCAAGGACAACACCTTCATGGATCTGGTGCTCGGCTACAACGGATTCGCGCGGTACCTCGGACACAACCATCAGGGTGGCCGCAATCCCTTCGAACTCCCCGAGGGCTATCAGATGCCGCACGGCGTCGAGCAGCGCTTCGGCGGTGGTTTCGGTTCCGGCCGGGACCGCATGTTCACCGGAGAGATCGGCTTCGAGATCTCGTGGCTACTGCCGGCCGCGCTCCTCGCCTTCGTCCTGGTCCTGATCGCCCGCGGCCGGTCTCCGCGCACCGACCTGATGCGCGGCGCGGCACTGGTTTTCGGGCTGTGGCTGATTATCGACGGCATCGCCTTCTCCGGCATGAAGGGCGGCATGCACGCCTATTACACGCTCGCCGTCGCGCCGGCGATCGCCGGTGTGCTCGCACTCGGGGTACACGAATTGTGGCGACGCCGGACCGACGCGTTCGGCCGAATCGGCGGTGCCGCACTGATTCTCACCATGGGTGGTTGGGCCTTCGCACTGCTGCAGCGCAATTCCGGCTGGCAGCCCTGGCTGCGCTGGACGATTCTGGCAGTGACGATCCTGGTGGCGCTCAGCCTGATTCTGGCGTCTCTGCCACCAGCCAAGCGTGCACCGAGCCGTGACCGGATCACATCACTACTGCTCGTGACAGGCGTCCTCGCCGGTCTGGCAGGTTCGGTCGCCTACACCGCGGCCACTCTCCCGGAGTCACACACCGGCGGAGGTCCGACCGTGGGCCCGCCCGCGCCCGCCAAGGATCTCGGCCCACTCAGCGCCTTCCGCAGTCAAATGAGCATGATGACGGGAACCGGCGACGTCGACCCACAATTGCTCGCCATGCTGAAGGCCGCCAACACCAAATGGTCGGCCGCGATCGACCGTTCCGGCCCGGCAGCCGGGCTCGAATTGGCCAGTCGTACTTCGGTAATCGCCATCGGCGGCTTCACCTCTGAAGACCCGGTCCCGACCCTCCCGCAATTCCAGCAGTACGTGAACGACCACCAGATCACCTACTACATAGTCCCCGAAGTGACACTGCCCGACTCGTGGCGAACCGACAAGAAGCCGACCGACGCGACCGCCCCGAACCCGGATCCGCAACCGAACCCTGCTATCTGGCGTCCCGCAGGCAACAAGCAAATCCTCGACTGGGTCATGGCGCACTACACCGAACAGCACATCGCCAACCTCGCCGTCTTCGACCTCACCGCACCGGCCCACTGACGGCTGTCGCGCGGCGGGTGAGATCGCTATCGGGTCGTCTGGGATGCGGCTGCGGTCGCATCCAGGTCGGCGAGTGAAAGTAGGTGGCGGGGTGGGTCTTTCCGGATGATGGTGGAGTCCACCTGTAGCTTGCCGTCAACATGCAGGAGTTCACCGGGCGCCAGGAGCCGCCAGGATGGGTCGGAGTCCATGCGTTCGGTAGCGATCACAACCGCCGCGCGGTCTGCGAGTTGTCCACTGGAGGCTTGGATTCCGATGCGGCCGTGATGGTTCAAGTGTCCGCTGCCGTTCGGTCCGCCCGGTGCGCGTTCGAGAACGAATAGGTCATGGGTGTCCGGGTAGCGCACCGCCCACATTTCGGTGGCCGTGGTCAGTATCAGGTTGAGGGCGTAGACGGGGAGGTTGTCGGCGATCCATCGCACAGCGTCGGCAATGCCCGCGCTGACATCTCCCCCATGCCGATCGGTGCACTTCGTTATGAGCGCGAAGAACCGCTCCGAATCGGTCTCACCGTGCACCAGATCTCGGTATTCACACAGCTCCGCATCCAATTCGCGCAAACCCTGCAGGACGCCATTGTGCGCGAACAGGCGATCGCGCTGCTCGAACGGGTGAGTATTCTCCGGCCGTAACCCACCCGTGGAGGCATATCGGACATGGGCGATAAAGGTTGTCGACTCGCGTTCCCGCGCCTCCAGCGCGAAGTCGGCGTCCCGATACGCCGCGATCGGCTGCTTCTCCACCAGCGGCTTCCCGCCGGCCGAAAACGTCCCCAACCCGACCCCATCCGGCTCACGATGGCTCTGCCGCACCAAACTGTCCGGCGCGTTCAACAGCCAGAACGTGGCCTTCACCCGCTGCGGCGCAGCCGACAAACCGAAAAGGCGGCACACGGCATCCTCCTGGATCGCAGTCCTCGAAACAGTGGAAAATCGCAGAGCGGCAACACCGCCACGATAGTCCGCCGTCCAGCACCACCCCGCCTCGCGACCCTGGTCTGACGGTCCGACACCAGCTTGCGGCCCGATACAGCGACACCGGTCAGTCCATCAACGCTCGGACCTCGTCCCTACGGTGCCGACGCGACCATAGCCGAACCTACTGACATGGTGCATAAACGCGGACTGAATCGGTCAGGGAGGGGCGCGAGCGCGCAAGGTGGAAGGCGTTCATGATCGTGTCATGGTTAGCGAAACACCGAGCGGTGAGCAATTTCGGTTTGTAGTCGAGGCCGCCTTCACCCTGACAGGTCGCGGGACTGCCGTCGCTGGATACATCGAGTCCGGCGTAACGGCCGTTGGCGACCGGCTCAGGGTAGTGCGAGCCGACGGTCGGCCAGGCCCGTCGGACACCTGCATCGGAATCGATTCGGTGAATAGGGCCAACCGGCAGCCGGGGGATCCGGCACCGATCGGCCTCATCTTCCGAGAACTTCGAAAATCAGACTTCGAGACCGGCGATGTCATCGTCAGCGATGCCACAGTTTCGTAGCGGTCGATCCAGGAGGCACGTGCGTGACTGGGCCGCATTCGAAATATCCCGCCGCCCAAGGAAGTTGGCATCGCACATGACCGATGTAGTACGTCAGAAGATGAATCAGGACATCATCGACGAGTTTCGCGCCAATGGCGGCAAGGTGGGTGGGCAGTTCGCGGGACACGAACTGCTGTTGCTGACCACGACCGGGGCGCACAGCGGTGAGCCGCGTACCTGGCCGCTCGGGTTCTATATCGACGATGACCGCTGGGTTGTGTTCGCCGCCAATGGTGGTCGCCCGAATCGCCCGGGCTGGTACTACAACCTCGTGGCGCATCCCGAGGCCACGGTCGAGGTGGGCACCGAGACGTTGCCTGTACAAGCTGTCGTCACCACGGGCGCGGAGCGGGAGCGGCTTTGGGTCCGGTCTGTCGAAGCCTTTCCCTTCATAGCCGATTTCCAGGCGAAGGTGCCCTGGAAGATTCCGGTAATCACGTTGTCCCGCAACGCGAACTGATCCGCCGACCTGCACGCTGTGTGATCCCTGATCGCACGGCAGGGCACGGCGTGTCCGGGAATCGGACGCTACCGTGTATCCGAGACCGGTCGAATGGCGGCGGGAAGACTGATCGGCCGGCCGAGGAGTACGGGGGAGAATTCATGCTGGAAGTTGTGCATCTGGTGCGTCGATTCGGCGAGAACGTTGCCGTTGATGATGTGTCGTTCGTCGTCCAGCCGGGCGCGTTGACCGGATTCGTCGGGGGGAATGGTGCGGGCAAGACCACGACCATGCGAATGGTTATGGGGGTCTTGGCCACTCATGGCGGGGAGGTTCGCTGGCGGGGGCGTGCGGTGACGGCTGCGGATCGGCGGGCGTTCGGGTATATGCCCGAGGAGCGTGGGCTGTATCCGAAACAGCCGGTGCTGGATCAGTTGATTTATCTGGCACGGTTGCGGGGATTGTCTGTCGTCGAGGCCAAGCGGCAGGCGCGGGTGCTGCTGGAGCGGTTTCAGCTCGGTGATCGGGGGCGGGACAAGCTGGAGTCGCTGTCCCTGGGTAATCAGCAGCGGGTGCAGATTGCGGCGGCGGTCATCACCCATCCGACCGCGCTGATTCTCGATGAGCCGTTCTCGGGGGCTGGACCCGGTGGCCGTCGACGCCATGGCCGAACTGCTGGGAGAGTATGCTGCCCAAGGAGTTCCGGTGCTGTTCTCCTCGCATCAACTCGATCTGGTGGAGCGGCTCTGCGACCACCTGGTGATCCTCGCCAAGGGCAAGGTGGTGGCGCAGGGCGCGGCCGCCGACCTGCGGAGCACCGGTCCGGCGCGGTATCGCCTCGCGTTCACCGGCGATACCGACTGGCTCGGCGGATTCGCCGGTGTGAATGTGCTGGAGCGCAACGGCTCCGGTGTCCTGTTCGAATTGACCGGCGCGACCACCGACGAACTGCTGACCGCCGCGCTGGCGAACGGTTCGGTGCGTGAATTGGCCGAGGTGCGGCCGTCGGTGTCGGAGATCTATCGCGAGGTGACCGCATGAACCGCGAAACCGCCGAAACCACAGTCGATTCCGCGCCCTCGGGGGTATGGCGGATTGTCGCCGCCCGGGAAATCGCGGTGAAGCTGCGTGACCGCAATTTCCTGGTGTCCACGATTCTGACGGTGTTGGTGATCGTCGCCTCGCTCGCCATCAGCGCCTTCGCGAGCAGCCGCCCGACCACCGTCGATGTGGGCATTGTCGGCGCGGAGGCCGTCCCGATCGTCACCACCGCGAATACGCTGGCGGACAGTGCGAACAAGAAGATCACCTTCACCGCGCATGAGGTCGCCGATACGAGCACGCTCGAACAGCAGGTGAAGGATGAGATGGTCACCGTCGGTCTGCTGCCCGATGCGAGTGGCTGGCGGTTGATCGGAAAATCCGCGAAGAACGACGACGCCTCGACCTATCTGACCGCGGCGGTGCGCCAGATCACCTTGCAGCGCAATGCCGTTGCGGCGGGGACCTCCATCGAGCAGTTGTCTCGCGGCAGTGCGGTCAGCTACGACCTGATCGACAAGGCTGCGGTGGATCCGGCACTGGCCAAGGTGGTGTCGATCGTCTTCGCCTTCCTGTTCTATCTGTCGTCGATTCTGTTCGGCCTGTCCATCGCGCAGAGTGTGGTCGAGGAGAAGCAGAATCGGATTGTCGAAATTCTCGCGAGCGCGATTCCCCTGCGGCAGTTGCTGATCGGCAAGGTCGTCGGCAATACGGTGATGGCGTTCGGTCAGCTCGTCCTGTTCGGCGGCGCGGGGCTGATCGGACTGGCGGCCATCGGCAAGGGTGATCAGGTCACTCAAATCGCCGGTGCCGCAGGATGGTTCATTATCTTCTTCGTCGTCAGCTTCCTGGCCCTGGCCAGCCTCTGGGCGGTCGCCGGTGCGCTGGCCACGCGCAATGAGGACCTGCAATCCACCTCGACTCCACTGTCGATGTCCATCATGCTGGTGCTGTTCGCCGGAATCTTCCTCAGCGGCACCGGTCGGGTAATCGCCTCGTATGTCCCGATAGTCAGCATTGTCGCCATGCCCGGCCGCCTCGCCGACGGTAGCGCCGCCTGGTGGGAACCGTTCATCGCCCTGATCATCACCGCCGCGGCCACATACGGCATCGTGGTGACCGCCGAGAAGCTCTACCGGCGTTCGCTCATGCAAACCCAGGGCCGCCTCACAATTCGCCAAGCCCTGCGAGTGGAGGACTGAACGACCTCATATCTCTTGCGGCAGCGGAAGATTCGGTTAGCTTGGGCGGCATGGGACTTTCTGCTGCCGAGGTGTTCGACGAACTCGGTAAGGATTATGAGAAGGCGTTCGCCGGGCTGACGGCGCACCGTGAGGAACTCGAGTGGCTGTTGAATCAGCTTTCCGCCGGAGCCACCGTGCTCGACATCGGATGCGGGACGGGGCGGCCGACGGCTGAGGTGTTGGTGGCCGCGGGGTTCGACGTCACCGGTTGTGATGTTTCGCCCGGGATGATCGAGATCGCTCGTGAGCAGGTTCCGGGTGCGCGGTTCGAGGTCGCGGATTTGCGGACGCTGTCGTATCCGGCCGGAAGTTGGAGCGCGGTGACGGCGTTCTTTCCGCTGCTGCAGTTGACCCGGGCCGAAATCGATGCGGCGCTGGTGAAATTCGCCGGATGGCTGGCGCCGGGCGGGGTGTTCCTGTTCGCCACGGTGCCGGCCGATGTCGAGAGCGTCGATATCGAGTTCATGGGAAAGCCGGTCACGGTCAGCAGCTATTCGCCCGAGGAGTTCCACCGCCGCCTCGCCGACGCGGGATTGGAAGTCCTGCGTCAGCGAGTCGTCGAATTCCTGCCCGATCACCCGGATGCCGTCCCGGAACATGACCTGTTCATCGCCGCCCGCAAGCGGGTGAGCGGAGCATGATCCCGGCCCATCCGGTCACCCGCCGCTATTAGGGCTTGCGGCCGATACCCGCCCAGTACCAGGCACTTTCGGCTTCGGCGACCACCGCGGGGCGATCGATGAGTTCCGGTCGCCACGATGCGACCGGAACCAGGCCCGGATCCACCAGCGTGGTGCCGGAGAACAGTTCACTGGTGTCGGACTTGCTGCGCGGATGGAACGCGATACCGGAAGCCTCCGCGGCCGCCACCACCCCGGCCATCGCCTCGGGAGCGAAATCCGCTGTGGGATGGGTGATTACGATATAGCTGCCCGACGGTACCGCCTCGAGCAGCGTGCCGATGATGTCCTGGGGCCGGTCATCGTCGGTGAAATACATCATGATCGCGACGAGCATGATCGCGACCGGCTCGGACAGATCCAGGGTGTCGGTCAAGTCGGGATTTTCCAGGATCGACCGCGGATCGTGCAGGTCGGCGTGAATGAACCGGGTGCGGCCCTGCGGGGTGCTGTCCATCAGTGCCCGGGCGTGCGCCAGCACGATCGGATCCTTGTCGACATAGACCACCCGCGCATTGGAATCGAGCTGCTGAGCGACCTCGTGAGTGTTTCCGGCCGTGGGGATTCCGGTGCCGATATCGAGGAACTGGGTGATCCCGGCGTCGGCGACCAGATGCCGGACCGCGCGGGACAGGAAGGCGCGATTGGCGCGCGCCATGGCCTTGATGGTGGGAACGTGCTCGGCGATCGCGTCGCCGAGCGCCCGGTCCGCCGGGTAGTTCTCCTTGCCGCCGAGCCAATAGTCGTAGACCCGCGCCTCATGGGCGATGGTGGTGTCGATCTCGGTCGGCAGTTGGAAAGCGTTGTCGGGCATGGGTTCTCTGTTCCGATCGTGTCGCTGGCGAGTGATGTCTACGCGGGTCGGGTAGTGCGGAGAGTGTCGAGAAACTCGATGGTCTGCTCGGGCGGCGCGGCGCACACGCACAGGCGGGCCCAGATCGTGTTGAATTGGTCCACGTCGCCGGGCCGATCCAGGAATTGCGGGCCCGACGGGTGCGGGAAATGCGCGAGATCACTCAACTCGGTGGCAGCGAACCGCAGCATGGTGAACGGGGTACCGCAGATGGCCGGGCCGCCGATGTGATCGGGCAGCACCTGCACGGTGATATTCGGGCGCGCCGCCAACTCGGCGAGATGCTCCAATTGGCCTTGCCAGACCGCGTTTCCACCGATCTGGCGCCGTACCGCGGCCTCCTCGACGACGAACCACGCCTTCGGCGCGCCGGCGCGCGTGAGCAGCCGCTGACGCCGTGTCAGCAATTCGAGTCGGCGGTGGATATCCACCGCCGGTTCCTGGTCGGCAATGGCGAATACGGTGTGCGCGTAGGACGGCGTCCACACCAGGTCGGGCAGCAAACTCGGTGCGTAACAGCGGATCAATGCCGAGGCGTCCTCGAGGGCCAGATAGGTGTCCGGGCGCGCCGTTGCCAGATCCGCACCGGCCTGCCACCGCCCGATCGCATTGGCGCGCTGCGCCAATCGCCGGAATTCGGACCGCGTGACGGCATCGCACACACCGTAGACGGTCAGCAGATCGTCGATATCCCTGGCGCGGAAACTCACTCGACCGGCTTCGAGCCGGCTGATCTTGGAATGCGAGGCGCGGATCGCCCGCCCGGCGGTTTCACCACTGATTCCGGCCGCCTCGCGCAGCCGCCGCAGCCGCAGCCCGAGCACCCGGCGCAGCAGTGCCGGATCCTCGTCCGGATCGTCTTCGGCGCTGGTCGCCACGCCGGCGGTCAAATCCTCGATCACTGCCACTCCTGTCGGCTTCGGTGTCGCGAACACGAGTGTGCCACAGCCAATTACACCGCACCTCGGGAAACTGTGCACGTGCCGATGCACGTGCATCAAGGTATGCTGCGTGCGGGAGTCGGCCGGGACTCCTATTGGGGGCCCACATGGAAAAGTGCTACACCACCGCAGGATTCGGCTCCGCAGCCCACGACAGGCTCGGAATCGCCGACGTCGTCCGATCATATGGACTGGATACGGTGCACCGCAGGATCGAGCAGCTACGTGTTACCGGAATGCATTATGCGGCAACGGCTATCGAGCGTGAGCTGGCGGCCACACTGCTGACCGGACCACCCGATCTCTTGGAGCGGCGGTCGGCGTGAACGTTCACCTGTCCGCGCCGACCTCGAAAGAGGCAGCTCCGAGGCGGACATTCGCAGCAAGCTGAAGGACCACTTCACTCCCGAAGTCCGGAACGGTTTGGTGGAAAACCGTTTTCGGGAGATCATGGGCGCGTGTCGAGCGGTGCGGGCGAGGTCCCGAGGCGGCGGGCGGGCGTTTCGCCACGCAAGGTTTTCGCCGAGAGGTTGACGGCGCTGTTCGACGCGGCCGGAAGCCCGACCCTGCGATCTGTCGCGTCCGCGGCGGCCGCACGGATGGCGGCCGCGGGCGGGAGCAACCCGGCCACGGTGCAGCGGATCAGCGATTGGCGCACCGGCAAAGCCGTTCCGGCCGAGTTCGAATCGCTACTGCCCGTGCTGCTCACCCTGATCGAAAAGGCCACCAAGGCAGGCGCGCCCGCACCCGAATTGATCAAACTGCCCGCGTGGAAGGCGATCTGGCGGGCCGCGCAGGCCCGCGGCCCCGAGTTCGAAACCGCCTGCCCCTATCTGGGTTTGACCGCCTACGGCCCCGGCGACCGCGAATGGTTCTTCGGCAGAACTCGCGCGACCGCGGAGATCGCGGATCTGCTGCGCCGGACGGTGGACGGCCCGGACGCGGGTCCGGTCGTGGTCATCGGGGCCTCCGGGGCCGGTAAATCCTCGGTGTTGCACGCGGGCGTGATCCCGGCGCTGCGGGCCGACCGGGACTGGAGCGTCGCCAGCATGACTCCCGGTACCCGACCGTCCAAAACCCTGGCAGAGCTGCTGGACCCACCCGGCGACGCCGCCGAGCGCCCCGATCTCGTTGTCATCGACCAATTCGAGGAGACCTTCACACTCTGCCAGGACGAACCCGAACGCGAGAGGTTCCTGCGCGCGCTCGCCACCCTGCACGAGAACGCCCGCACCGCGGTGATTCTCGCGGTGCGCGCCGACTTCTACCCGCACTGCCTGGCCTACCCGGTGCTCGAGGACGCGATCAACGCCCGCTGCTACGCGTTGGGACCGATGCGGGTGGCCGAACTCGGCGAGGCCATCACCGGACCCGCCCAGGCGGCCGGTCTGAACTTCGAGCCCGGCCTGCCCGAATTGGTCGTCACCGAACTGTGCGGCCTGGGCGCGGGACATGATCGGCGCAGCTACGATCCCGGCGGGCTACCGTTGTTCTCGCACGTCATGGCCACCACCTGGCAGCATCGCGCGGGCGCTCGGCTGACAGTCGCCGGCTACCGCAAGGCCGGCGGGGTCGCGGGATCGGTGGCCGCCACCGCCGAACAAGCCTGGCAGGCATTGAGCTCCGCCGAGCAGGCCGCCGCCAAAGAACTACTCCTGCATCTGGTCACCGTCGGCGTCGACAGCCGGGATACCAGACGGCGGGTTCCGCGCGCGGAATTGCTCACTCGCACAGGCAATTCCGATGCCGCGCAGACGGCTCTGATCCGCCTGATCGACGCACGGTTGATCACCGCGGACTCGACCGGCGTCGCCGAGCCCGCTACCGCTGCCGCACCGACCGGCATTGCCGAACGCCCTGTCGCTGCCGCACCGGCGGGTGGCGCGGAACCTGAGAGCGGCGCAGCGCGGGAGATCGTGTGGTTCACCCACGAGATCGTGCTGGATGCCTGGCCCCGCCTGCGCGCCTGGATCGACGAGGGCCGCGTCGATCACCTGATCCGGCAGCGACTGGAGCTCGACGCCGCCGAATGGGCTGCGGCGCAGCGGGATCCCGCCCTGCTGTATCAAGGTGCGCGGCTCACCACCGCCGAACAGGCGGGCGAGACACCCGGCGGTGTCATCGGCGAATTCCTCACCGCCGCGCAGACCACCCGCACGCGCACCCGCAGACTCGCCCTCGCCACCCGCAGCGTGCTCGCGCTGCTGGGCGTCGGGGTACTGGTGCTCGGCATCGCCGCCTACGCCCAAACCAGGCTCTCGGCGCAGGAACACGAAAACGCCGATCTGGTAGCGACATTGGCCGAGGCCGACAGTGTCCGGGGCACCGATCCGTCACTCTCCGCCCAGCTGGAACTGGTCGCCGACCGGCTGCATCCCGGCGACCCGGATATCCGCTCGCGCCTGCTGCGCACCCAGAACCTCCCGCTGTCGGCACCCCTGGCCGGGCATCGGGGTGCGGTGAAACAGGTGGTGTACCGGCCCGACGGACGAGTGCTGGCCTCGGCGGGGCAGGACGGCACCGTGCGGATGTGGGATGTCGCCGACCTCGCCCACGCCACTCCGCTCGGAGCACCGCTGGACTGCGGAAACGGCTCCACCGCAACGGTGTTCAGCCCGGACGGCAGGCTGCTCGCCGCCGCGTGCGGGACCGAGATCCGGCTCTGGAACGTCGCCGATCCGGCGCATCCGAATCAGCTCGCATCACCCGGTGCGGGCAAGGTGAGCGCGCTCGCCATCGGTCCGGACGGCAAGACCCTGGCCGCGACCGACGGTACGAACGTGACGCTGTGGAGCATCGAAAACCCCTCCGCGCCAGTGCAATCCACTCGGCTGCCCAGCGCCGGGCCGGTGCCGGCCATCGCCTTCGGGCCGGGCGGCCTGGCGGTCGCGGGCGGGCACACCGTCCAGTTCTGGTCGCCCGGTCCGACAACAGCAGCCCTGGGCGCGCCGATCACGGTGCCGGGTCCGGAGATTCAGGCCATGGCCATGAGCCGCGACGGCACCACGCTGGCGGTCGGCGGCGGCGATGACGCGTTCGTGGCGACCGGCAACGCCGATGCCACCGTGACTCTGTGGGACCTGGCCCAGCGACAACCGGTGCAGATGGGCAGCCCACTCGTGGTGACCACCAAATCCGAATTGCGGTCGCTCGCTTTCGATCCCGAGGGCAGCATCCTGGCCACCGGTGACCGCGACAACGTCACCCTGTGGTCCATCGTCGACCGTGCCCACCCGACCCGTCTGGGCGAACCCCTGGCCGCGCCGTCACCGCCGTGCCCGGACGCCAGTAACTTCCAGCCCTGCCGGGACAGCCCGAGCACCTTGGCCTTCGCCGCCGACGGGCACACCGTCGCCGTCGGCGGCGCGCAGGGCGGGTTACGACTGTGGTCGCTCCCGCCCGCGGTGATCGGTGGCCGCATCGGCTGGTCCGCCAACTCCGGGGCGCTGAGTGCGGTCGGCACCATGGCGACCAGCGTGGTGGACGGTCGAATCGAGCTCTGGGACATACACGATCGTCAATCGGTGCGCCTGCTGGCCGACCTGGGGCCCGGCCCCGGCCGGGACTTCACCGGCACTCCCTCACTCAGCGACGACGGCCGCCTGACGATCACCACCGCGGGACCGCACGCGGGGGTGCAACTGCTCGATGTCGGCGATCCCGCGCACGTCCGCTCGCTCTACCGATTCCCCGACGCCATCGCGGGCTGGTTCGGTCAGGGCGGCCGCGTACTGGTGACCCTGGAGTCGCTGTGGGGGGCGCGCCTATGGGACCTGTCGGATCCCGCGCAGCCGGTCGCGATCAGCCCCCTCATCGAAATAGGTTCGGCCCCTGTCGGTTTGGCGGGTATCGCGATTCCGCACAGCGGTCACTTGATGGTGACCCTCGCCCCCGACAAGAATGCCGCCGGAGCACCCGAGTATCTGATCAAGCTCTGGGATATCACCCACCGCGGCAGCGTGACCGAGCTCGATCGCATCGCCGGCGATCCCGCGCACCCCGTCGGGGCATTCGGCCTCACCCCCGATGAGCGCACCATGGTCACCCTGTCCGCGAACACCCTGCGGATCTGGGATATAAGTGACCCGGTGCAGGCCCATCCGCTCGGGGAGCCGATCATCGGGCACGCCTTCAATATCCAATCGGTCGACTTCAGCCCCGACGGCACCCTCATGGCGACCGCCGGCGCGGATTCCACGGTGCGGCTGTGGGACTTTCACGATCGCGCCCACCCGCGCCCCCTCGGGCAGAGCATCACCATGCCGAGCCACACCACCTGGAATTTGAGTTTCGATCCCGCCGGTGGACGGCTGATCGGCGTCGGCAACAGCGTCATGAGCATCTGGGATCTCGACGAAGACCAAGCGCGGCAACGGATCTGCGCCGACACCCACGGCGTGCTCACCCGCGAGGTCTGGGCCGCGCATCTGCCACGACTCCCCTACTCCCCGCCCTGTCCGGAGGCGAAATGAGCCGAAACCGCCTGCGGGCCATGCTTTTCACCGCGGTACTCACCCTCACCGGGACCGCCGCCGCCACCGCGGACACCCCGCCGGCACGCGAGCGGGCGCAGGTCGGCGGCGGATCCGGGCTGGCCATGCTGCGCGGTGGACCGCTGACCGACCATTCCATCGTGTACCTGTGCACGCTCACCGCCATCGGCTATGACGCGGCGGGCAACCTCATCGGACTCACCAACGCGCACTGCGAATACGACGGTGATCGACAGTGGCTCGGCGACCTGGTGCTGCTCGAATCCGAGGCGTTCGCCCCCGGTGCGACCGTGCCCGATCTGCATCTGCTGGGCCGCATCGAATACATCAGTGGCGGCAACCCGGTCGTACCCGGCCCGAACGGTCCGGGACTGGACTATGCCGTCATCGTCTTCGACAAATCGGCCGTCGAACCGGTCGCGACCGTCGGCGAGACCACCATCCGCGCTCTCGGCGACCCGCCCCCGAACGGCACCCCGGTGTGCAAACAGGGCGCGACCAGCGCCCGCACCTGCGGCGTCACGCTCGCCACCGCGGGTCCGTACCTGCTGACCACGGTCCCCGAGTACCCCGGCGACTCCGGCGCTCCCGTCGTCATGGGCGACACCCTCATCGGCAACCAATGGTCTTGGGGTGCGGGCACTTCCATGACCGCCATCCTGGCCGACCTCGATCGCCGCGGCGGCGTCGGCGCGGGCTTCCATCTCTGATACCCAGTCGATCAACCGGTCGAATGGCCCGAATCGGGCTCCTGCGCGGCCGCCGGCGAGTAGTTTTCGGTCGTGGCGGACTACATCATCATCGGTTCCGGGAGCGCCGGAGCCATTATCGCTCGCAGACTCGCCGACACCGGCGCCGCCGTCACGCTGATCGAGGCGGGTCGGCGTGACAACACCAGGCTGGTACGCAAACCCGGCCTGATCGGCCCGATGCACAGCGTGCCCCAACTGAAGAAGAAGATCGATTGGGGCCACTACACCGTCGAGCAGAAGCATGCGCTGGGCCGCACCATCCCGCAGACGCACGGCAAAGTGGTCGGTGGTTCGAGCTCTGTCAACGGCATGGTGTTCGTGCGCGGCAACCGGCGCAACTTCGACGATTGGGCCGCGGAAGGCAACACGGGCTGGTCGTATGACGACGTGCTGCCGAGCTTCAAGAAGTTCGAATCCTTCGAGGACGGCGCGAACCAGTTCCGTGGTGACGCCGGTCCGATCAAGGTGATCCGCGCCCGCGATCTGACGCCCGCCTCCGAATCGTTCATGCGAGCGCTGACCGAAACCACCGGCGTAGCAAGCAATCCCGACTACAACGGGGCGGAACAGGAAGGCGTTTCGCTGTTCCAGCAGAGCAACAGCGACGGGTTGCGTTACAGCACCTCGGTCGGATATCTCGACGATCGCCCGAAAAACCTTATGGTGCTGCCGAATACACAGGTGGTGCGCATCCTGATCGAGAACGGCCGGGCGACCGGCGTGGAGTACCGGACCGAGCACGGAATCGAAGTATTGCGGGCCGAGCGTGAGGTGATCGTCAGCGCGGGCACCTTCGGCTCCGCACAACTGCTCATGCTCTCGGGCATCGGACCGGCCGACCATCTACGCGCCTTCGGTATCGACGTCGTCGCCGACCTCCCGGTGGGCGACAACCTCCACGACCATCTGTTCGTTCCGATGACCTTCGCCATGCCGACCGCCGTGAACCGGTCCTCACCAGGGTATTTCGCCCGCGCGTTGGTGCGAGAGTCGTTGCGCAACAACAGCACCTGGCTGGCGCGCAGCGTATTCGAAGTGGTTTCCTTCCTGCGCACCCCGCACGCGGCAGGCGCACCCGACCTGCAGCTGCACGTGCTGCCGTGGGGATATCCCGACCCGAATCAGGATGCCCCGATTCGCCACACCCCCGATCCGCGGCGGTCACTGACGATTCTGGTGACGATGATCTATCCGCGGAGTCGTGGCACCTTACGACTGACCTCGGCCGACCCCACCGCGGCACCCGCCATCGACCCCAACTATCTCGCCGAACAGCGCGATCTCGACACGCTGGTATACGGGATGGAGCTGACCCGGGAAGTCATGGGCGCCAAGTCGATTCGCGACGCGGTGGACACCGAGATCTCCCCCGGTCCGCAATACCCCGCCCGGGCGGATCTGGCGGCCGAGGTCCCGAACCGGGCAACCACCGTCTACCACCCCGTCGGCACCTGCCGCATGGGTGTGGACGAACGCGCGGTGGTGGACCCGACATTGCGCGTACGCGGCGTGCTGGGACTACGGGTCGCGGACGCGTCGATCATGCCCAGCATCGTCGGCGGCAACACCAACGCCGCCACCATGATGATCGGCGAACACGCCGCCTCACTCATCCTGGGCTGAACCGCTGGTGGCGAATCCGCTGTTGCACATCGACTTTCACCGGCTGTCGTGCATCGAGTCATTCAGTTGGGCACCGTTACCCGGCGGCGCGCAGCAGGCCGTGCGCGGCCACCGAGGCCACCAATTCGCCGGTGCGCGTGAAGATTTGGATTCGCTCGAACATCCGGCCGGCGCCCGCGAATGGGCTCTCACAGCGCAGCAATAGCCAGTCGTGCAGGGTGAACGGGCGGTGGAAGGTGATGGTCTGCGAGAGCATGGCCGCTGCCCCGCGGCCGCCGCGTCGGATCATCTCGGCCTGCGGATACGGGCGCATCGCGACCGGGCCGAGGAAACCCTCGCTGGCGTGAGCCAGTAGCGCGCGGGCGATCCCGGGTAGGTCGGGTGCCTTCTCGCAGCGCATCCATACGTCCAGTGTCGGCGGGCCCGCGAGGTCGAGAGCCACCGCGGCGGCTCCGCCGATCGTGCGAACTTCCCAGGGCAGCAGCGCACATGGCAGGTCCGCGCACTCCTCCGGCCCGGGTACGTCCGCGACCGCGCCGTGCGCGAGGAAGTCGGGTTCGTCGACGCTGAGCATGACCAGCACTCGTGCGTGCTCGCGCCCGTCCTGCTGGAACGACACTTGTACGGTCGCCAGCGCCCGCCCCGACTGCACGACCTCGACCTCGACATCGACTTCGCGATCGGCGTACCCGCCGCGCGGGAAGACACCGTGCAGGGATTGCACCGCCATGTGCGGCACCGTGCGTTCGGCGGCGACCACGGCCTGCGCGAGGGTCTGGCTGCCCAAGGTGGTCGGCAGTGTCGAGGTCACGTTCCGTGCGCGGAATCGTCCCGGCCCGACCGCACCGAGGTCGAGCACTTCGAGGAGGTCGGCCAGGTCGATGACCGGCCACAGATCGGTTCCACCAGCCATCGCGAAATGCTCACACACACATCCGATTCCGGAAAATCCGAGTAGCGGTGAGTGGGACCGCCATTCCGCTGAGCCGCCTGGTTCTCCTCCAGCCGCACCGCCGTCCCGGCGAGTTTGTCAGCGGCTTCGGCAAATACGACACCGAGTGCGGCACGCGCTCCGTCCTCGTTCTCCGATGCGGTGAGCAGCGCCGGGCCGTACGGCGCTATGACTTCCCAGATCTGAGGATGCAGTCTGGCGGCGATGGCGAGTAACTTGCTGTAACTCATGACGATCACTGCTCCCGTGGTTGCTTCCACAATCAGCGTGGACCGCTGTCACCTGCGTGTATCGAGTAGCGAACTACGCGAATCGGACTGATCTGGGTGACCGGGGCGCGCCGAGGGCGTCATGGCAGGAGGATCGACTCCGTGAATCAACCATCGAGATCGGCGAGGCAACCCTCGAACGCGCTGCTGGTCATTTCCGCGGTGTGCGCGGTCGCCGTTGCCGGTCTGCTTCTGGTCACGGTCCTCGTCAGCGCCACCGGCGGCGGCACCGCGAACTCCAAAGCGGCTGCACCCCAGCCACAATCGTCTGTCGCACCTATTCCGGCACCCGCCGCGCCCATCCCCGCGGCGACCGAATCGAGCTTGGCGCCCCCGGCTCCCACCCTGGCGCCCGCCGAATCGAGGCTCGACCCGGCGACCGTGGCGGCCGCACTCCCGTCGGTGCTGCGCAAGAGCTACGGGATCGCCGATGTCGAGGACGCCAGCTGCCCGGACTCGATGCCCGCTCGGGTCGGCGCGGTGTACGACTGCACCCTGACGATCGGCGGTGAGAACAAGACGGTATCGGTCCGGGTGACCACTCGCCAAGGCACCTACGAGGTGGGCAGGCCCTCCTGACATAGTCCGGAAGTGGTTCGGACTCAGTCGGTTTCGGTGGCGGGGCCGAACCACCTCGGCAGGTGGGCGAACAGGTCCCGCTGATCCGCGCCGGCCCATGCCACATGGCCGTCGGGTCGCAGCAGTACCGCCGGGGCATCCAGTTCCTCGCTGACATCCACGATGCGGTCGACCCGGTCGGACCAGCCCGCCACCGAGAGGCTGCCCGTCTGATCGAGTAGTAGTCCGCGGCCTCGACGCATCAGTTCGTAGAGGCGGCCGTGCTTCAAGGCGATGTCTCGCAACCGTTTCCCGAGCAGGGCGTGGCCTTCACCGAAGTCGTAGTGCACCGACAGGGCGGTGATCTTCTCGGTCAGGTAGCGGCTCACCTCGTCGAACTCCATCAGCTCCGCGACCAGTCGGCGGACCGCCTGAGAGTCCGGATCCGGGGACATCAGCACCTTCTGTGCGCGGGTGTTGTCCAGGACAGCGGCGGCAACCGGACGCCGTTCGCTCTCGTAGCTGTCCAGCAGGGTCTCCGGCGCCCAGCCGTTGATCTCCGCAGCCAGCTTCCAGCCGAGGTTGAACGCGTCCTGGATACCGAGATTCAGGCCCTGCCCACCCATCGGCGGGTGCACGTGCGCAGCATCGCCCGCCAGTAATACTCGGCCGACCCGGAACTGGTCGGCAAGCCGGGTGCCGTCACCGAAACGCGAGAGCCAACGCGGATCCCGCGCGCCGAAATCGGTCCCGGCGGTCGCCACCAGTTGCTGTTTCAACTCATCCAGCGTGGGCGGAACAGTGCGATCCTCGGCCACATCGGCGGCGGGCACGACCACGCGATACACCCCGTCGCCGAGAGGCCCTGCGCCGAAGAACAATTGGGTCTTGCGGACTTCGGTCATCACGGCGGTGATGGTCTCGGGATCAGCGGTCAATGTCAGTTCACCGAGCAAGCAGTCGGATCGACTGGGTTCGCCAGGGAACTCGACACCGAGCAACTTGCGTACGGTGCTGCGCCCGCCATCGCAGCCGACCAGGTAGCGCGCTCGCAGCCGAGTTCCATCTGCCAAGTCGACATCCACCCCCTGATCGTCCTGAGCAAACCCGACCACCTCGCACTCGCGCCGGATCTCGACGCCGAGTTCGATGGCATGCGCGGTCAACAGTCGTTCGGTGACCGGCTGCGGAATGCCCAGCACATACGCGTGCGCAGTATCGAGCCGCTCCGGCTGCGGCTTCGCAATCCCCGCGAAGAACCCACCCAGCGGATGCTGCTTCCCATGCTCGAGAAACCGCTTCAGCACCCCCCGCTGATCCATGATCTCAACACTGCGCGCATGCATCCCGAGCGACCGCACAATCTCAGTAGGCGCGGCATCCTTCTCCACCACAACCACCCGCACACCCTGCAACCGCAACTCACTCGCCAACCACAACCCGGTAGGACCACCACCGGCAACAATCACGTCGATCATGAAACCCCATTCGACTCAGATATCCGCAGGTACCGACCTCGGCTGCAGATTCTGCACCACCCCCGGGGCCTTGCCGCAAGCCCCGGGGTGCGATATATGTTGAAAGGGATAAGGAGTGAACGACCCTCCCCCTCGCTTTCAATCCCCCATCAAACGAACTTCCAATTGAGGCGCCTGTTGTGCGCCGGAGCGTAGCTGCGTCGGCCCGCTCTCGTATGTCGAGGGATTCGGTGCCATCGGTAATGTGTCCGCGTTCAGCGCAACGGATCCCGTGAGGGGGCGTGAATGGGTGTACCGGGCGAATTTCGATTGGAGTCTTCTGCGGTGTGTCGAGCCGACTCCCTGGTGAAATCCAGGAGGTCTTGCGCGAGGCGGGCGGCGTGGGTCAGGTATAGGCCGTGGGGGGCGTTTTCGTAGATTTTCAGGCTGGCGTTCGGGAGAAGTTCGGAAAGGGGTTCGGCGGAGATTTCGGCTGCTACGGATGCGTCCATGTCGCCGTGGATTATCAAGGTGGGCAGGGTTATTGCGGGGAGTTCGGGGCGGAAGTCGGTCTCGATTATCGAGTGGTTGCAGGCGAGCATTGCGTGTAAGGGGACGGACATCATGGAGCTCAGGGTCCAGGCTTGAACATGTTGGGAGACAATGCGGTTGGGGAGGGTTTCGCCGAAGTAGGCGGGGGCGTTCTCGTGTAGCCAGGTGCCGAAGTCCTGTTTCCAAGAGGTTCGGATTTCTTCGACTGCGGCGGCGGGGACGCCGGACGGGTTGTCGGGAGTGGCCAGCATGAAGGGGAGGACCGGGCCTATCAGGACCAGCCGGCGGGTTCGGGCGGTGCTGTGGCGGGTGAGGTAGCGGACGATCTCGCCGGTGCCCATGGAGTGGCCGACCAAGCTGGCGTCGTATAGGTCCAGGTGGGTGAGGACGGCGCTGAGGTCGTCGGCGAGGGTGTCGTAGTCGTAGCCGTGGCCGGGGTCGTCGGAGCGGCCGTGCGAGCGGCGATCGTAGGAGATTACGCGGAAGCCGTTTTCCACGAGATCGGTTGTTTGATATTGGAATTCGGTGCTGTCGAGGCCCCAGGCGGAGCAGAAGACGATTGGGCGGCCGGTGCCGCGGTCACGGTAGAAGAGGGTGGTGCCGTCGTGTGAATCGAGGAAAGGCATTGGGGGTGAGTCCTTTTCGTGTCGGTGGTCCTGATCGGCCGCTGTCACAACACTCGGTGGTACCGCAGTGGGAGGGTCAACCGCTGATGCGAGGGCAGACTCTCCCCTCAGGGGAGACAGCAGAATGGTGGACATGCTGTCGATCGGGGACTTCGCACGCGCCACCCATATGACCGTCAAGACACTGCGGCACTATCACCGGATCGGGTTGCTCGAACCCGCCGGAGTGGACACGAGTACCGGGTATCGGCAGTACACCGCCGAGCAGATCCCCATCGCGCAGGTGATTCGCCGGTTTCGGGATTTGGATATGCCCCTCGAAGGGATTCAAGCGGTGCTCAGCGCACCTGACCTATCCACCCGCAATGAACGGATCACCGCACATCTGGTCCGGCTCGAGGATGAGCTCACTCGCACACAGCGAGCGGTCACCTCACTGCGAAACCTGCTCGCGCCCGGTACTTCCGAGAAGACACCGGCGATCGACCTACGGGCCGTTCCCGCCACACCGGCCGCAGTCATCACCGAGGTCGTGGACGCGGAGCATTCGGTGGCCTGGTTGCAGGGCGCCCTGGGCGAGCTGTCGGCGACGCTGCTCGCACAGCAGCTTCCGGCGGCCGGACCGGCGGGCGGAATCTTCAGCGACAGCTTGTTCACCGAACACCGTGGGCAGGTCACGATTTTCATCCCCTGCACCGGCAAGCTCCGCCCGCTGGGCCGGGTCACCGCCGCCGAAATCCCCGCGGCGGAGCTGGCGATCATCGAACACGCGGGCGCACCGACCGAGGTGGATCGTGCATACGGGGCGCTCGCCGATTTCGTCACCCGCCATGCCCTCGCCGTCGACGGTCCGATCCGCGAGTACTACCTCATCGGTCAGCGCGACACCTTGGACACCGCACGCTGGCGCACCGAGATCTGCTGGCCGGTGTTCCGGGTCGGGGCCACGCACCCGGTGCCCTAGACTCGGCGAGGTGTCCACCGACTCCGCCGCGCCCACCCTCGGCGGTCGGCAGGCGCGCTGGCAACCACATAATGACGAGCGGCGCGAACGGATTATTGCCGCTGCCATCGAACTGCTCGACGAGAACCCGCCGGGCGGCGAAGCGTCCATGCAGCAGATCGCCGAACGCGCCGGGCTTGCCAAATCCGTGGTGTACCGGCAGTTCTCGGGGCGGGATGAGCTGGATCGTCAGGTGCGCAGCGCGATCTGCGGCGAGTTCGCGGCCACGGTCGACGTCGCCCTGGATATCGGTGCTGGGTCGATTCGCGTGATACTGGTGCGTGCGGTCGGTGCGGTGGTCGACTGGATCGCCGAACATCCGCGCCGCGACGAATTCGTGCGGCGCGGGCCCGGCGTCGGCGATCCGGGCAATATCTCCGCCATGGTCGGACTTCAGGCCGAAATTGCCAGTCGGGCACGGCAATTGGTCTCCGGACTGGCCGGGGTGGTCGGCGTCGCGGACGAACCCGCCATCGACACCATGACCTTCGCCATCGTCACCATGACCGAATCGACCGTGAACCGCTGGACCCGGGATCCCGATCCAGCGCTGACCCGGACCCAACTCGTCACGGCGGTAGCCGGTTACGCCTGGAGTGTCCTGGACGGCGTCGCCCGCGAACACCAGCTCACCCTGGACCCGGATCGCCCGCTGCTCACTGTGCTGGGCGAACTCGCAGCGGGGACCCCGGCTCGATCAGCCCACAGCTGACCCCTTGTCATACAACGATATTCCGAGTCACAGGCGTTCGTAGAACCCGTCTATGCGGCCGCGGGCGTGGGCGCGGGCGGCGGCCAATACGGCTCGAGGCTTGGCTTTTTCGGGCGATTTCCCGCCGATAAGGGTCAGCGGGTCGGTCAATGCGAATATCTGGAAGACATAGCGGTGCGGGCCGTGACCGGCGATCGGGGCTGGGCCCGCATAACCGCGACCCCAGCCGGACCGCAGTATGCGTACACCCGGCACGGAGGTATCCGAAGCCAATGCGCCGCTGGGCAATTCGGCGACCGTGGGATCGACCAGTGCGACACAGTGCACGAACGGCACTGCGGTGGGGGCGTCCGGATCCTCGACGACCACCAGCAATTGGGCCGTCCCGGCGGGGATCCCGGCCCAGGCCAGTGCCGGGGAAATATCGCCACCGCCGATTCGCTTCGAGGCATGGACGACATCCAGCGGTTCCTCATGGGCGAAGTCGGCGCTAAAAATCTCGAAAACCTTGTCCGCCGCGAGATTCGGCATGTTCCACGCCATCGCGCTCTCCCCCGCATGCCGGTTCTTCAAGATTGTGCCGAGCAATGACATCGAATTCTCCTTGGCGAATAGGGTTTTCAGAGCTTGCGCGCGGCGGCAGGAGTCAGCGGCGGCTTCGCGAACCGCCAGATCTCCTCGGCGGCATCGAATTCCATGGTCGAGACGGCACCCGGATACCCGGACCACTCGGCCGGGACCGGGAGTCCGGGCCAGGTGTGTCCGCCACCGAATACCGTCCATTCGACGACCTCGGTACCACCGACACCACCGCTCATCCGGCGGCGGTCGGAGAATTCGGTGCGGCGGGTCTCGCCAATGGGAGAGCAGTCGTCGCGCTCGCGCCACCACGCGGCGCTCTCCGCCAATCCCCAAGTGCGGCCGCGTAGTTCACCATCGGTATCCCGGTGGCGCGAGTATCCGCCGGTGATCGGGGTGACGGGGTCGGCATCGCCATTGATGAGCATCGCCGAGACAGCGTGGGTGGCCGTCCGGTCCGTCAGCGCCTCCGGCAGTCCACCGGCGACCGCGGCGAATACCGCCACCTGATCAGCGGCCTGCACGGCCATACGGTGGGACATGAACGCGCCGTTGGAGATTCCGGCGATGACGGCCCGGCCGGCCGGACTGCCGAACTCGGTCGCGAACCAGTCGATCACGGTGCACAGGAAGCCGACATCGTCGACACCCGCCGTATCGGCGGTGGTGACGCCGCGGCCATCGGCCCAGCAACCGTCCCAGCCGTCCGGGTAGGCGACCGCGATTCCCCATTCATCGGCGCGCGCGGCGAATCGTGCCCAGTCGCGCGGGGATCGGTCCGGAGTGCCGGATCGGTTGCCGTGCAATACCAGCACCAGCGGTGCGTTGTCGCAGGACGGCGTATGTACGGCGAAGGTACGAGTGCGGCTATCGCATTTCAGTCTCACTTCGAGCAGGTCTGGGCCCACCTACCAGCCATCCTTCCGCAGGAATACAGTCAAACTGCGCAGTTTTCCTGTACTCTAATGAATCGTGAGCGAATGGACAAGCGACTGCGGACATTTGGCGGACGAGCTGCAGGCCGTGGTCGGTGCTCTGGTTCGACAGATGCGGGCGGCGTCACCGGACCGGGAACTGCCCCTGTCCCAGGTCTCGATACTCAAGCGCCTGGACCGCGAGGGGTCAGCGACCGTCGCCGATCTCGCGCGCGCCGACAAGATTCGCCATCAGTCGGCGGCCACCACCGTTGCGGCCCTGGCTGATCGCGGTCTACTGCGCCGCACCCCCGACCCCGCCGACCAGCGCCGCAAACTCCTCGAGATCACCGCAGCAGGCCGCGCGCTACTCTCCGAACGCCGCGAAGCCGGCTCCGGCCGACTCGCCACCCTCATCGAGGGCCGCCTGACCGCCACCGAACAGGGTCGGCTCGCGGACTGTCTGCCACTGCTGTATCGACTCCTCGAGTAGTGCGGTTCAGGCGGTGCGGCGGTCGGGTTCGCTGCGATAGCGCGACGGCGGGCCGTCGATGTGCAGGC
Organism: Nocardia sp. SYP-A9097; assembly: GCF_009649815.1. GTDB lineage: Bacteria > Actinomycetota > Actinomycetes > Mycobacteriales > Mycobacteriaceae > Nocardia. The sequence goes on along the minus strand of NZ_WJIC01000013.1, from coordinate 7,339 downwards.
GCGACCATAGTTGGCGGGCAATGGGATTCATCAGGCCGAGGTCGTGGGCGAGGGAACGCATATCGCCGAAATAGCCGGACAGGATGCGACGCGAGTGCGGGGCATCCCAGAAGGCTTCGCGCATCACCTCATCCGGGATGTCGAAGCGGCGGGCGAAGGATTTCGGCGGGGCCATGATCTCCCCTGCCAGCCAGCGCATGGCGACCGGGAACGCGACCGAACACACCGCGCGGCCCGCGGTGCCCATGCGGGAGATGTGGGCGGTGAGGAAGTCTCCGGCGAAAGAGATGTGCCGGGCCTCCTCGGCGATGTGAATCTCCATGGTGCGCAAGACCGCCGGGGGAACATTGCCGCCGTGGCGGATGAGCGCCTTCTGATAATGGTCGATCGGCTCCTCGCCGCCGAGTACCCCGATGAACAGGATGACGTGCGCGTATCCGCCCGCGACGCCGATGAACGGGGACAGCATCCGGAACAGTGGTCGCATACCGGGCACATCCACGCCGATGCGGTTCACCAGTTCCTGGAACATCTGAATGTGGTTGCACTCCTCGGTCATTTCGTGGAGGCAGTAGCGGAACTCCGGCGAACCGTTCGGGAGTTTCATGAGGTACTGCATCATTCCGCGAATGAGGACGCTCTCGAAGGCCGCGCCGACCTTGATGACATTCGCGATGCGCCAGCGGCCGATCTCGATCTGCCGTTCCAGGGGCAGGCCGCGATACCACTCGGTCGCGCCGAGCGGATCGTATTCGGGGGCCAGTATCCAGCGAGGATCGTTCGGTTCGAGCGCGAAATCCGGTGCGTCCCAATCGATATCGAGATAGGGGTCGAATTTTCGGTGTACCGAACCGTCGGACAGGGTGGCCAGCGCCGCGCGGTAGTCGGCGTCGAAGAAGTCGGTGCGAACCGAATCTGACAGCGTCATCGATGTCTCCTCAGGCGATCGGGTGGCGGTGGGCCACCTGACCATTCGAGGATATATGGGACTCTCGGTCCCACACAATAGTTCGGTGGATCGTGTCAGCGGCGATCTCGGAAGGTGCGGCGCAGGTCCGCGACCCACTCGTCGGGGATCTCCCAGGGGATGAAGTGCCCGCCGTACTCGTGTGCGGTCAGGTTGATGTGGTTGTACCAGGCGGCTCGATCGGTCTGGAGGAAGTGCTCGACCCGCTTGTCGGTGGTCACGCCGGGCGGATTTTCGTGCGCGACGAAGGTGATGCCGGCGGGTGCCTCGATCGCCGGCTGCCGATCGTGCGACGGCGTCCATGGATAGCGGTTGTGGTTGGCGTAGATCCGCATCGAGCTGCCGATCGAATTGGTGACCCAGTAGATGGTGGCGTGGGTGAGCAGCTCGTCCTTGGTGAAGACGCTTTCGATATCGCCGTGATTCTCACTCCAGGCGGTCCAGCGCTCCAGAATCCAGGAGAGCATGCCCGCCGGTGAATCCGACAGGCTGTGCGCGAGGGTGCTCGGGGCGAGCATGTGCGCGGCCAGGTGGACGGCAAAACGCTTCTCCAACTCCAGGATTCGAGCGTGTGCGTCGGCGGGCAGGCCCTCGGGAATCGGGCGGCTGCCGGTGATATCCCAGGCGCGTTCACCATTGAACATATCGAGCCGCTGACCCGAACCGATGTGGATGCCGTACAGCTCATCGGCGTACTTGTGGCCCAGCTGGCCGGTGACCAGCGCGCCCACATCGCATCCGGCGGCGGCGTACTTCTCATAGCCGAGGACCTCGGTCATGAGTGTGTGCCAAATATCGGCGACCTTCCAGAAATTCAGATCCGGACGGTCGGGTACGGGGGTGGAGAAACCGAATCCGGGGAAGGATGGGACGATCACGTCGAAGGCTTCAGCTGGATCGCCGCCGTGCGCGCCCGGATCCGCCAGCGGGTCGACGACTTTGGACCAGTGCCAGAAGGTCCAGGGCCAACCGTGCGTGAGGATCAAGGGCGTCGGGTCGGGTCCGACACCGGGTATGCGCATGAAATGCACTGGCACGCCATCGATTTCGACCCGATAGTGCTCGTACTCGTTGATCTCGGCTTCGGCTTGTCGCCAATCGAACTCGGTACGCCAGTAGTCGACCAGCTCGTGCAGGTAGGCGCGCGGCACACCATAGGACCCGTCGGCGTTGCCCGTGTCGTCGGACCAGCGGGTCAGCGCCAATCGCTGACGTAGATCGTCGAGCACCTCGTCCGGTACGTGAATTGGCGGCTGCCGCAAGGGAAATGAACGTCCCTGCCGACCGGTTTCGATGCTCAAGCTCAGCTCCTCCGTCTGTTGCGAGTCCTCCTGCCCGACCCTACCGAGGCCGGAATCATCGGCCCCGCGATGGTGTGACAGTGCCGTAATTGCCCGACTTCCAAGGCACGCACGGCGTTTCCGGAACCGGCCGTGCACCGGCAGCGGGACGAAATCGCCACCGGCAAGCCATTGGTTCGCGGTCCGGCCCGGGGTCCGGATGATCGGCGGATCCGGCGCGTCCACCAGGATCACCCGATCGGTTTGTCCGCGGGCCCGCGCGGCGGCCGCCAGCTGCGGGATATCGGTGATCGGAGTCCGCCGCGCCGGTAGACCAGGCATGCGGAAGGTTCCGGCAGGGTCCGCCCCGAAGGCGGATACCCTCCGGCCCGCCGACATCGCCGAGCCCTGCGCCCACTCTGGCAGCATCCCACGGCTTGACACGGCAGTCCATAAGCGCCCCACCAGCGCGGATCAGGTTCCATGGCGACGGTTCAGCGGCTCCCCGAAGATCGGTCATCGAGCCTGTCCCGAGGTTGATGGGCCACGGAGATCGAGTGCGGCGGTGGAGGGCACCGCTGGATTTTCTCGGCGTGTCCCTCGTGCCGCGCCGGACGACGAGAAAATTCGCTGCCGGGGTGGAGATTCCGGGTCCGCCGCACGTTCTGTGTAGTGAGGCCGCCCCCTTGCGGCCTCGCGGCCCGTAACGCGCCGCACCTGCTGTGGCCGGTGCGGGTTGTTCCGGACACCGTGACGAGAAGTTGGAGGTACGACATCGTGCTGGTTGAAGAACCACCGTCGATGTGCAACCAGCAGGGCGATCCAAGTACGGAAGGACCGCCCTATAAGGAAAAGTTCGCGCAGTTCGTCGCTCAGACCCAGGACAAGCTATATCGCCGCGCGTTCTATCTCTGCGATAACAACGACCTGGCCCAGGACCTCGTGCAGGAAGCGTACATGCGCGTGTACAAAAGCCGGGGAGATCTGACCATGCGCTATGTCATCACCGCGCTCAATACGTCGTGGTATGACTATTTGAGGATGACTCAGCGCCGACCACTGGAGAATCTCGTATGTGACCTCCCGGAATTCGCCGAACTTCCTGAAACCCGGACCGAGATCGATGCCGAATTGCACGCCGCGATCGGTGAACTTCCGGAGAAAATGCAAGCGGTCGTATTCCTCCACCACTACCAGGACATGAAACCGGCGGAGATCGCTCACCATGTGGATCTGCGCCCGGATCAGGTCAGCCGTTATCTCAATCGTGCCCGGACGAAAATCCGTGCGCGGCTCCGCGACCTTGTTCGCGCCGCCCCGCACGAGCATTGACATCAGGGCCCCTATTTATCAAAAAGCGGGAAGGGAAACCGTGGACGTTGAAAAGCGCCTCGCTGCGGATGCCCGATACATTGACGAACAGATGGCAAAAGTGAATTTCGACGCCCTGTACGCGAGGATCATGGCAGCCGCGGACGACCTCGACAACTCCGAGTGACCCAACCCTCCAACCATGGACAGGGCGCGGACCGGGCGCTACACAACCGGCTGCGCCCAGTCCCTGGGGCCGACCCTAACGGCCCGGAGGGTAATCCATTTGAGGGTTGAAGAATGGCCACACGGCCGAGGAATGCAGGTTGAAAGGATATTTAGCGCCTCTGACGGGAGTGCCGTACACACTCGGACGTCAAGAATAGAAGGCGAGATACATCAAGATTGACCCAACAGCTCGGACGGAACCGGAAACAAGGGGAATCGTTCGGAGAAGCCGCGAGTTTCCCCGAACGGATATGAGGTAGTAACTGAATTTTTACAACCACCATGAAAGGTTATCAATGCACTCGCTCTCAGTAATCGGTGTACCCGTCGTGACCGCACTTGTCTTTCTCGTCGCATTCGGCGCATTACTGCTAAACGCAGTGGTGGACCGATATGGGCTCTTGAACGATAATTTCGCCGCATACCGCGTCGATCGATCGGCGGATAGGACCTGACCTGAGTGATATCCCAGTAGTCTGATGTCCTACCGGTAAATAGGGAGAGGCAGGGACCGATCGGTACTCGGTTCCTGCCTCTCCTGCGTTGTCAGAGAGCTCCCGTTTCCTGGAGCTTGATCACCGTGTTGAAGATGAGCACGGTTATACCGCCCGCGCCGGTCCCGGTGGCCCAGATCAAGCGCAGAACCTTATAGGCGTCGGCGCGTTTCCCGGCATCGGGGCAGGAGATCGCCACGTGCGCCGAATAGGCCACGAGCACCCCCACGAAGACGACATAACCGATAACGAACCAGAACAGCATATGCACCCTTTCGAAATCGACCGTCGACGATAAAGAACGTCCGCTCGATACCGAATCTCCACATACAGTCGCTCTCGAGGTGTCAGGGGCCGGAGCTCGGGCTCTCCGCCGATCAGACTCGGGTCCAGGCCCTGCGGTGGATGGCTATCCTCGCCGGTGTGAGTGAGGTTTCGGTGCGAGCAGTGACCGGCGGTGAGGTCGCGGCACGGTTGGAGGCGATCAGCACCCTCTACCAGCAGACATTCGCAGTACCACCGAACGTGGCCGAATCCCCCGCCGAGCACCGCGCGACGATGCTGAGCCTGCTCGCGAACCCCACTTTCGGCTGCGCGCTCGCCGCCGACAGCAACGGCGAGCTGATCGGCTTCGCCTACGGGCGCACACTGACCTCCGACCGCTGGTGGGAAGGACTACGCACCCCTGTCCCCGAAGGATTCACCACCGAATGGGACGGCCGAACCTTCGCGGTCATCGACATCGGTATCAGCCCACGATGGCGACGACACCACATCGGCACCCGGCTCATGGACACCCTGCTGGCCGCACGCCCCGAGCAGCGCGCCAGCCTGGGAATGATTCCGGCACTGGAGGATACGGCCGCGTTCTACGCGGCCACCGGATGGGAGCTGGTCGGTCGGCAGGACAGCCCCCGGATGCTGGCTGGACCTCACCGATATTCGATGTCTACGTGCGAGACCTGGGAACTCCCCGAAGCCGGGAAGCGACTGGGTGACAAGTACATTCGTTGCCGACCACGTGCGAGAGGATCTACCCCCGGCCCAGTTCGGTGCGCGCCACGTCGGTCCACTCGTACGCGCCGCGGTCGCGGTTGAGCTGGATCAGCGACACCGCAGTGATGTGGACCGTGGCCTGGACGTGCGCGTCCCCGCCGGTCACCAGTCGGCTGTGGATATCGCGGATCGAGGCCGCGCCGGTCGAGTAGGCCACGGTCAGGTGTGGGTGGAACACGGTGCCTCGCTCGGGCACGTTCTCGCTTCCCCACTCCTCACCGATCGCGTCCTGAAGGTCATCGCGGATCCCTGCCAATGGCGCGAGGTCTGCGATGGGTAGTTGATGGTTTCGCTGTCCACGATCGGCGGCCCGACCTGCAGCGTGAACGATGCGCGCGCGGCGAGCCTGCGACCGGCGGCCGCGACGATCCGGTCGATATCGCCCAGATCGACTTCGTCGGTGAAACCGATGCCATGGACCGTGATGTGCAGGCCCTGCTCGGCCACCGGTGCCATGGTGGGGATTTCGGACATGATCGGTGCGAACCTGGGAACCAGCGCGCGGATGGGTGAGTCCGGACCGAAGGTGATGTGCCAGGTGAAGAAGGACCGGCTCACCGACCAGCCCGGCCGCCACCACCAGTGATCGCGGGTGAGTTCGTCTTCCCCGAGCATCACGTTCCTTCCGTCAATCGGCCAGCGCGGGAACGAATCCGGGGTCCGCGTCCCGAGCGTACGCAGTCGCGGTGCACTCGGCCCCGGTCGTCGAAATTGCCTTGACAGTGCGAGATAGGCTGGAGCCCTTGCCTGTAGCAGGCCGAGGTCCCAGAAGACGAGAATCCGATGCCTCTGATGCAGGGTCAGCCTGCCGCCGATGACCGTGGACTGTTACCGATTCCGCCGGGGCCTGGTCGAGAGCAGTTGCGACGTAAGTACCGTGCGCTCGGAGACGCGATCAATCGGGTATGGTCGGCGACGGTGAACAGCGACGTGGCGATGGACCGCGACGGCTTCCACATCGACACCGAACAGGTATCGATCGATACCGCTGACGCCGTCACGCTTATTCGTACGATCGACTTGTCCATCAGCGAACTGTCGAGTCGGGTCGACCGCCGTCGCTACGAGGAGTTGCGGAACATTGACGCCGACGGCCGAGTGGTCCGCGGGCTAACGCTCATCCGCAACTCCGAGATCCATCGGCATGTACTGGTCGATATGGACACCGAGCGCCTGATCAGCGGGACGGGTATCTGCGCATGGCGTGTTTTCCCGCAGTGGAAGGCCTACTCCGATCTCCCCGCAGATGTACGCGTTCTCGGCCAGAATGAAAGCCGCGGACCCCATGACCGCTACCAGGACTCGGTAGAGGGCCGTCTGGTGATCGAGACCCTCATGGATGTCATGCGGTTCTTCGATCGATGCGATCCGACGCTGACCCGACGCAACGCCGACGGCGATATCGTGGGCTTTCCGCTCCACCCGTTCATCGAGCACACTTACGAGTGTCGGCACCCGTACGGCCTGCGCGCAGCCGAGATGAACGACGCCCTGCTCGACCGCTGGACCCTTATGGCACCGACTGGTCGGCTTCGGCAACTCCGCCGCGCGGTTTCGTACGGCGAGACGACCCTGTATGTGGGACTGACTGACCTCGGCCATCGTGCTGAATCGTTCGTCGAGTCGGCGGATCAGATCGCCTGGGATATCGCTGGCGGCTACTCCTACAGCGCTGTCACCAGAACTGGCCAGGTCATCGCCATTACCGAGCACCACCGAATGCTCATATCCGGTGCAATCCCGCTGACCGATATCGAATTGGCCGACACCGCAACGAATGCCACCGCGATGCTTGGTCTCAACGACGAGCAAATCCGGGCATGGTGGACCACCCAACTCAATGACGCGTTCCTCTACCGCACACACCGCCGCCCTTAGACGGCGTCTCACGTCGTCGAATTTGGTTTCTGGCGTGTCGTGATGGGTTGTGCTGCATGATGTTCGGCCGTGACCGACGAGTTGTCGCTGCGCCTGGTGCCCGACGAGCTGTGGGCGGTGGTCGA
>NZ_WJIC01000094.1 GCF_009649815.1 Nocardia sp. SYP-A9097 | reverse complement strand
TCGGACGACCTATCGGCAACACCCCCGACCCCGCCACCAACGGTTCGCTCACCGTCGCGCACACAGTCGTCTCCGTCGGCCCGTACGCGTTCACCATCGACCGGCCCGGCGCCCACCGATCCACCAACTCGACCGAGCACGCCTCACCCGCGACGACCAACGAGCGCACCGACTCCAACCCCTCCGGTGACAGCGTCGCCAACGCCGACGGGGTGAGCGTCATGTGGGTAATGCCGGATTCGTTGATGAGACTGGTCAGACCGGAAATACGCGTCACCGCGTCATCCGGCGGGATGACCAACGTCGCCCCCGTCACCAACGTCACCCATATTTCGAAGACGGTCGCATCGAAACTCCAGGATGCGAACTGCAGCACCCGGCTGTCTCCGTCGATGCCGAACCTTGCGATCTGATCGGAAATCAGATCGAAGACTCCGGCATGGGTGACCGCGACACCCTTGGGGGTGCCGGTCGTGCCGGAGGTATAGATGACATACGCCAACGCCGACGCCGGCGGAACCGGCAACGAGGTCATGGGTCGCGTCGCGAGCGTCGGATCGACGACATCGATGACCGGCACGTCATACCCGGTCAACCGGGGCGCGAACGCACTGTCGGTGATCACCGCGGCGGGCGACGCGTCCGCGAGCATGAAACCGACCCGCTCATCGGGATGACGCACATCGATCGGCAGATACGCAGCGCCGGTCCGCAATACCGCCAGGGTCGCCACGATCGCCGCAGCCGAGCGCGGCAACATCAACG
>NZ_WJIC01000093.1 GCF_009649815.1 Nocardia sp. SYP-A9097 | reverse complement strand
TCGATCCGACCTATCCCACCGAGCGCATCACTTACATGATGACCGATTCGAAAGCGGTCATCGGTTTGACCGTGCCATCGGTGCGCGCACGACTACCCGATGGCATCGACTGGTTGACACTCGACGAGGCCGCCGTGGTCAGCGAGGCCTTCAGCGCCCAGCCGATCTCCGATTCCGAACGCACAACCGTGCTACGGCCGCAGCATGCGGCCTATCTGATCTATACCTCGGGTTCCACGGGTGTGCCCAAGGGTGTGACCGTGACCCATGCCGGGTTGGCCGCGCTCGATTGCGAACAGCGGGAACGCTATGCGCTGACCGAGGTTTCGCGGACCCTGCATCGCGCGTCGCCGAGCTTCGATGCCTCGATGTCGGAGTTGCTGCTCGCGGTGGGCGCCGGTGCCACGATGGTGATCGCCGCGCCCGACATCTACGGTGGTGCGGAGTTGGCTGAGCTGCTGCGCCGCGAGCGGGTGACCCACGTCGTGATCACGCCGGCAATGTTGGCTTCGGTGGATCCGGACGGGCTCGACAACCTGCGAGTCGTCGTTTCCGCCGGTGATGCTTGCCCGCCTGAGCTGGTGCGCCGCTGGGTGGCAGAGGGTCGTGAGTTCTGCGATGTTTATGGTCCGACCGAGGCCACGATCGTGACGAACCATGGCCCTGCGTTGGCGGTGGGTGATTTGGTGACGATCGGTGGTCCGATTCGTGGTGTTTCGGAATGGGTGTTGGATCAGCGGTTGGAGCCTGTGCCGGTTGGTGTGGCGGGTGAGTTGTATATCGCCGG
>NZ_WJIC01000092.1 GCF_009649815.1 Nocardia sp. SYP-A9097 | reverse complement strand
GTGTGTTGTTTGAGAACTGCACAGTGGACGCGAGCATCTTTGTTAGTAAGTGTGTAAGAGCGTACGGTGGATGCCTTGGCACCAGGAGCCGATGAAGGACGTAGTAGGCTGCGATAAGCCTCGGGGAGCTGTCAAACGAGCTGAGATCCGAGGATTTCCGAATGGGGAAACCCAGCACGAGTGATGTCGTGTTACCCGCCACTGAATATATAGGTGGTGTGGAGGGAACGTGGGGAAGTGAAACATCTCAGTACCCACAGGAAGAGAAAACAACAGTGATTCCGTGAGTAGTGGCGAGCGAAAGCGGAAGAGGCTAAACCAGGAGCGTGTGATAGCCGGCAGGCGTTGCGTTCTTGGGGTTGTGGGATCTCTATTCTTACTTCTGCCGAAGTAAGCACAAGTCAGAAACCGTTGTGTTAGTCGAAGTGGCCTGGGACGGCCCGTCGTAGAGGGTGAGAATCCCGTAGACGAAAACTCAACGGCTTGTGTTAGAGACACCCGAGTAGCAGCGGGCCCGTGAAATCTGCTGTGAATCTGTCGGGACCACCCGATAAGCCTGAATACTACCTGGTGACCGATAGCGGACTAGTACCGTGAGGGAAAGGTGAAAAGTACCCCGGGAGGGGAGTGAAATAGTACCTGAAACCGTGCGCTTACAATCCGTCAGAGCCTTCGCAACTTGTTGTGTGGGGTGATGGCGTGCCTTTTGAAGAATGAGCCTGCGAGTCATCGGTGTGTGGCGAGGTTAACCCGTGTGGGGTAGCCGTAGCGAAAGCGAGTCCGAATAGGGCGCCCT
>NZ_WJIC01000012.1 GCF_009649815.1 Nocardia sp. SYP-A9097 | reverse complement strand
CGGTGCACCAGTACACATCGGCACCCGGCTTGTGATCGAACACGTAATTGTGGGTGTACGAGGTCTGCGTCAGGTAGCCACCGGAGGTGTGCAGGATGCCCTTGGGCTTACCCGTGGTCCCGGAGGTATACAGGATGAACAGCGGATGCTCGGCATCGAACGCTTCGGCCTCATGCTCGGGCGAAGCGTTCGCGACGGTCTCGTGCCACCACACGTCGCGGCCCTCGACCATGGCCGTGTCGATCCCGGTGCGGTTGACCACCAGCACCTGCTCGACGCTCGAATCGCCTTCTGCGAGAGCCTCATCCACCGCTTCCTTGAGCGGGGCGGGCTTACCGCGCCGCCACTGCCCGTCGGTGGTGATGACGAGCCGGGCCGACGCGTCGTCCACGCGCTGGCGCAGGGCGCTGGGGGAGAAGCCCGCGAACACGACCGAATGCGTCAGTCCCAGCCGGGCGCAGGCCAGCATGGACACGATGGCCTCGGGCACCATCGGCATGTAGATGGCGACGCGATCCCCGGCGACGAGCCCGATGGAGGTCAGGTAATTGGCGGCGCGGGACACCTCGGCCAGCAGTTCGGCGTAGGTGATGGCGCGGGAATCTCCGGGCTCGCCCTCCCAGTGGATGGCGACCTGGTCGCCGTGCCCGTCCAGCACATGCCGGTCGACGCAGTTGTAGGCGACGTTCAGCTTGCCGCCCACGAACCATTCGGCGAAGGGGGCGTTGTCCCAGTCCAGTACCCGATTCCACGGTTGCGCCCAGTGCAGTCGCTGCGCCTGCTCGGCCCAGAAGCCCTCGCGGTCGGCGGCAGCCCGCTCGTAGAGAGAGGCGTCGGCGTTGGCGGCGTCGGCGAACTCAGCGCTCGGTGGATAGGCATCCAGGTGATCGGCGGTGGTTTCGGTCATCTCTCTCTTCTTCTCTCGCGCGTGCAGGTCGCGGGGTGACCGCGGCCACGTTCGACCCTAACCGAGTGTGACCAGGGGTGGGTGCGGCTGTCTCATTGTGCAAAGTGTCAGGTGCGACCCCGGGTCCGAGCCGATCATGTTGCCGGATTGCTAACTCAGCGAACAATCCGGTTTCGAACCGCTGAAATCTCCGTGTCGGACGGTTACTGTCCGATTCACCCAAGGCGGATCGTCGATAGCGCTGAAGGACCTCGGCGCGCATCACCGTCCCCCTCGCCATTCCGGAAACCGGGAGAAATGCGTTGAGAATAAAGACGATAACCGCGGTGGCGGCCACAGCGCTGATGGCCACGAGCTTCGCGCTGACCGGCTGCTCGTCCGGCGGCGGCGACAGTACCGACTTCGTCACCGTCAACGGCGGTGAACCGCAGAAACCGTTGGTGCCCACCGATGTCAACGAGAATATGGGCGGCCGGGTGGTGGACCGGCTGTGGGCCGGTCTGAAGTACTACGACGCCGGTGGCAAGGCGACAAACGAAGTGGCACAGTCGATCGACACCACCGACCGGCAGCATTACAAGATCACGCTGAAGGACTGGAAGTTCACCGACGGCACCGCCGTGACGGCCAAATCGTTCGTCGACGCCTGGAACTACGGCGCGCTCGGCACCAACGGTCAGCTGCAGAACGCGGCCTTCTCCGAGATCGCCGGTTACGACGACGTTTCGGCGGATCCGCCCAAGGCACAGACCCTTTCGGGGCTGAAGGTGATCGACGACCACACCTTCACCATCGATCTGAAAGAGCCCTCGATCGACTTCGAGTTGGAGCTCGGCTACGCGCCGTTCTATCCGATGCCGGAGTCGTTCTTCAAGGACACCAAGGGATTCGGCGAACACCCGATCGGCAACGGCCCATACAAGTTCTCCGACTGGCAGCACAATGTCCAGATCGATGTCGTGCCCAACCCGGACTATCACGGCGGCCGCCCGGCCAAGAACAAGGGCCTGCGGTTCGTGATGTACCAGTCCTACGACACCGCCTACGCCGATCTGCAGGCCGGCAATCTCGACGCGCTCGACATCATTCCGGACAGCGCACTGGCCACCTATAAGAAGGACCTCGGCGACCGCGCCATCCAGCACCCGATCGCCTACAGCCAGCACATCGGCATCCAGCCGACGGTCGCGCACTTCGGCGGCGCCGAAGGCGTCCTACGGCGCAAGGCCATTTCGATGGCCATCAACCGGGATCAGATCGCGGACAACATCTTCCACGGCACCCGCGTCGCCTGCCAGGACTTCACGGCGTTCACGCTGCCCGGCTTCCGCGGCGGCCTGCCCGGCTCCGAGGCACTGAAGTTCAACCCCGACGAGGCCAAGAAGTTGTGGGCGCAGGCCAACGCCATCTCGCCGTGGTCGGGCTCCTTCCAGATCGGCTACAACGCCGATGGCGGACATCAGGGCTGGATCGAAGCGGTCGCCAACAGCGTCAAGAACACCCTCGGCATCGACTCGGTCGGCGTGCCCTACCCGACGTTCAAGGGCATCCGCGACGAGATCACCAACAAGACCATCGGCAAAGCCTTCCGCTACGGCTGGCAGGGCGACTACCCGTCGATGTTCGAATTCCTGACCCAGCTGTACCTCACCGGATCCGGCTCCAACAACACCCAGTACTCCAGCCCCGAATTCGATCAACTGCTGACCAAGGCGCAGGCCGCCGCCACCCCGGAGGCCGCCTACGACATCCTGGCCCAGGCACAGACGGTGCTGTTCAAGGACATGCCCGATATCCCGATCTTCGACTACAACGTCGCGGCCGGGCGCTCTGACAAGGTGAAGAAGGCGGAGGTCAGCTGGTCGGGCCTGTTCGACTTCGAGAACATCGAGAAGTAACCGCCGCCGGGGGTCGCGCGAACGCCGCGACCCCCGTCCGCTCATTGGAGTGAAACATGGCTTGGTATGTCGTGCGGCGGCTGCTCCAGATGATCCCGGTCTTCCTCGGAGCGACGTTCCTCATCTACGCGATGGTGTTCCTGATCCCGGGCGACCCGATCCAGGCGCTCGCCGGGCAAAAACAGATGACCCCGGCCGTCGAGACCGCGCTGCGGGCGCGCTATCACCTCGATCAGCCGTTCTTCATTCAATACCTGGAATACCTGAAAGGCATTGTCACCCTTGACTTCGGCACCTCGTTCTCCGGACGACCGGTGCGCGAGGAACTGGCCCGCGCCTTCCCCATCACCTTCCGGCTCGCCGTCATGGCCGTCTGCATCGAATTCGTCTTCGGGGTGGCCTTCGGACTCGTCGCCGGACTGCGCAAGGGCAAACTCTTCGACTCCACCATGCTGGTGCTCAGCCTCGTCATCATCGCCGTGCCGATCTTCGTCGTCGGCTTCCTGGCGCAATACCTGCTCGGCGTGAAATGGGGTATCGCACCGGTCACCGTCGGCGGCAAGGCGAGCTTCACCGACCTGCTGGTGCCCGCGTTCGTACTGGGCTCACTCTCCTTCGCGTATGTGCTGCGGCTGACTCGAAACTCGGTGGCGGAGAACATGTCCGCCGACTACGTGCGCACCGCGACCGCCAAGGGATTGAGCCGGCGACGGGTGATCGTGGTGCACATCCTGCGCAACTCGCTCATCCCGGTGATCACCTTCGTCGGCACCGACCTCGGCTTCCTGATGGGCGGCGCGGTCGTCACCGAGGGCATCTTCAATATTCCGGGCGTGGGCGGCACGCTGTACCAGGCGATCACCCGCGGTGAACCGCCCACGGTGGTCGCCTTCGTGACCGTGCTGATCGTCATTCTGCTGCTGACCAATCTGATCGTCGATCTGCTCTATGCCGCACTCGATCCGAGGATCCGCTATGTCTGACACAGAGCTCGGAATATCCGAAATCCGGCCCGGGCAAGAGCATTTCGTCGCACCGCCGGACGAAGTGGAGGTGCTCGCCACCGACCGGCTGGACGAAACCGCGGCACCGACCAGCGTGTGGCACGAGGCGTGGAAACAGTTGCGGCGCAACCCGATCTTCATTATCGCGGCGCTGTTGATCGTGTTCATCGTGCTGGTCGCGATCTGGCCGCGGCTGTTCACCAGCGTCGATCCGCGTTACTGCAGCGGCGATTTCAGCATGCATCCGCCGAGTAGCGGCCATCCGTTCGGCTACGACAAGCAGGGCTGTGACATCTACGCCCGGACCATCTACGGGGCACGGGCATCGGTCGCGACCGGACTCGGTGCCACCCTGCTGTTCGTACTGCTCGGCGGCACCCTCGGCGCCATCGCCGGGTACTACGGCGGCCTGCTGGACTCGGTGATCTCACGCATCGCGGAGATATTCTTCGCGCTGCCGCTGACCCTGGCCGCGATCGTGCTCATGCAGCTGCTCGCCACCCGCACCATCTGGACGGTCATGCTGACACTGGCCTCGTTCAGCTGGCCACAGGCGGCGCGTATCGCCCGCGGCGCGGTGATCCAGGCACGCAACAGCGAATACGTCACCGCGGCACAGGCATTGGGGGTGACCAGATTCCGGACGCTGGTGCGGCATGTGCTGCCGAACTCGGTGAGCCCGCTGATCGTGGTCAGCAGCATCTCACTGGGCGTCTTCATCGTCACCGAGGCCACGCTGTCGTACCTGGGCGTCGGGCTCTCCCGGCAGATCGTGTCCTGGGGTTCGGATATCGCCGCGAATCAGAAGGAGATTCGCACCTCCGCCATCCTGTTCTATCCGGCGACCGCGCTGGCGCTCACCGTGCTGAGCTTCATCATGCTCGGCGACGCGGTGCGTGACGCCCTGGATCCCAAGTCCCGGAAGAGGTGACGACCGTGACCGAACCACTGCTCGAGGTCCGCGACCTGAATGTCTGCTTCACCTCGGAGGGGAAACGGATTCCCGCCGTGCGCGGGGTGAATCTGTCGGTGTACCCGGGCCAAACCGTCGCCATTGTCGGTGAATCCGGGTCCGGCAAGTCGACCACCGCGCACGCCATCATCGACCTGCTGCCCGGCAGCGGGGAGATCACCGACGGCTCCATCATGTTCGGCGGCAAGGATCTCGCCAAAGCATCGAAGCGGGAGATCGAAGGCGTGCGCGGCAAGGGGATCGGCTTCGTGCCACAGGACCCCATGTCCAACCTGAACCCGGTGTGGAAGGTCGGCTTCCAGATTCGGGAAACGTTGGAGGCCAACGGAATTGCCAAGGGTGCGGCCGCGAAACAGCGTGCGGTCGAACTGCTCGCCGAGGCCGGCATGCCAGATGCCGAGCGGCGGGTCAATCAGTATCCGCACGAATTCTCCGGCGGCATGCGCCAGCGCGCGCTCATCGCCGTCGGATTGTCCTGCCGCCCCGCACTACTCATCGCCGATGAGCCCACCTCCGCGCTGGATGTCACCGTGCAGCGGCAGATCCTGGACCACCTCGATACGCTCACCAGCGAACTCGGTACGGCCGTGCTGCTCATTACGCACGACCTCGGACTGGCCGCCGAACGCGCCGAACACCTGGTGGTGATGTACCGCGGCAAGGTGGTGGAATCCGGTCCGGCACAACAGATCCTGCGCGAACCCCAGCACCTGTACACCAAGAAGCTGGTGAACTCCGCGCCGTCGCTGGCCTCGCAGCGGCTCTCCTCGGTCCGGCAACGCGCGGAAGTACGCGCGCAAGCCATTCAAGTGGCGGAGCAACTGGCCGAGACCGATGCCGAATTCGCCAGTGCCCCAGATGAAGTGCTCGTGGTGGAGAACCTCACCAAGGTCTACAAGATCCGCGGCAGTACCCCGTGGAAATCCAGCGACCTGGTCGCCGTCGACGACGTCTCCTTCAAGCTGAGTCGCGGCACCACCACCGCCATCGTCGGCGAATCCGGCTCCGGCAAATCCACTGTCGCGCAGATGGTGCTGGGCCTGCTCGCACCCACCTCCGGGCATGTCAGCTTCGACGGGCGCGCGGTGGCGAATCTGAATGCCAAGGCCGCCTTGGCATTCCGGCGTCGAGTCCAACCGGTCTTCCAGGATCCGTACGGGTCACTGGACCCCATGTACTCCATCTATCGCACCATCGAGGAACCACTGCGCACACACCGCATCGGCACCCCGAAGGAGCGTGAGGCCACCGTCCGCGACCTGCTCGACAAGGTCTCACTGCCCGCCTCGGTCATGCGCCGCTACCCCAATGAACTCTCCGGTGGCCAGCGTCAGCGGGTAGCCATCGCCCGCGCCCTGGCCCTCTCCCCGGAACTGGTCGTCTGCGACGAGGCCGTCTCCGCCCTCGACGTCCTCGTCCAGGCCCAAATCCTGCAACTGCTCAACCAACTCCAGGCCGAACTCGGCCTGTCCTATCTCTTCATCACCCACGACCTTGCCGTCGTCCGCCAAATCGCCGACAACGTGGTGGTAATGCAAGCCGGAAAGGTCGTGGAAGCCGCCCCCACCACCGAAGTCTTCGACAACCCGCAATCCCCCTACACCCGGCGCCTGCTCGAAGCCATCCCCGGCCGAGACCTGCTCGCGGGCTGACGAAACCGCTGCCAGTAGCCTCGTACCTCGTGACCGATCCGCTACAGCCACTCGTCGAATTGCCCGGTGTGAGCGAAGCCGCCGACAAGGCGCGTGACGCGCTGGCCGAAGTGCATCGGCACAAAGCGAATCGGCGTGGGTGGCCGACCACCGCCGCCGAGGCGGCGGTTCGAGCCGCTCGCTCGTCGGCCGCCATCGAGGGCGGGACCATCGATCTGCCCGCGGACGGCAATGTCGAGGACCCGATTCTCGCCGGTGCGCTGCGCGTCGGACAGGCCCTCGACGGCGATGCGCTGCGGACTCTGGTCGGGGTGTGGGAGCGCGCGCCGTTGCAGGCACTGGCCCGGCTGCACCTGTTGGCGGCGGCCGACATGGTCGAGGACAAGGAGCTGCTGGGGCGGCCGCGCAATGTGCCCGGGGTCGCCGAACGGCTGGATATCCTGGCGCAGACCGTACTGACCACCAAGGCTCCGGCCCCCGTGATCGCGGCCATCGTGCACGGCGAGCTACTCGCTTTGCGGCCGTTCGGCACCGGCGATGGCATCGTCGCGCGAGCCGCTTCCCGACTGGTAGCCGTGTCCAGTGGGCTGGACCCGCACAGCCTCGGCGTGCCGGAAGTGTTCTGGTTGCGCCGCCGTCAGGCGTACCTGGACGCGGCCGCCGGATTCGGCATGGGCACCGCCGAAGGTGTGGGCGGCTGGGTGATCTTCACCTGCGGCGCGCTGGAAGATGGTGCGCGCGAAGCCCGTTCGATCGCCGACTCGGCTTCGGGATAGGAGTCCGGACACCAAAGCGGGCGGCGTAGCCGCTGCTGCGACTTCACCGCCCGCGTAGCACGGATCGCCTGGTTACCAAGCGTGCTTTTCGGGTTGTGTTTCGGCCTCGGCGAGCTCTCCGGGTCCGGTGCGGATCATCCCCGCATGACTTGCGAGGCATTACCGCCGAAACCTCGGATAACGCAGGCCCACAACTATTCGTGCCCTTGTCGCGGCGTGCTCCGCGTGGGTGCCCGGTGTCCGTGCTGGAAAGGGTGGGATGGGAAACCGGATCTTCTCTTCCGATCCGATCTTGGCCTTCCGTCCTTCCGTGCGTCCATTGTTACTCTGTGATGGCCTTCACATCAAGTGTCATCTGCGGCGACGTAGCAGCCGATAGCTCACCGCACCCGCCACCACCGCGCTCAAAGCGACCACGGCACTGGCCGCGACCGTTGTCGTGGAGGGTTGCGGGATGCGTGCCCACAGCGATACCGGATTGGAGAAGGTGAGCACCGGCCAACCACGCGCGACCGCCTCCCTGCGCAGTGCGCGGTCCGGATTCACCGCCGTGGGATGCCCGACCGCGCTCAGCATGGGCACATCGGTCACCGAATCGGAGTAGGCGTAGCACTTGGACAGGTCGTATCCGTGTGTGGCGGAGAGCTTTTCGATGGCCTCCAGCTTGCCCTCGCCGTAACAGTAGAACTCGACATCGCCGGTGTACTTGTTGTCCTGCACCACCATGCGGGTGGCGGCGTAGTGATCCGCGCCCAGCGCCTGCGCGATCGGAGCCACCATCTCCTCGCCCGACGCCGACACGATGATCACGTCGTGGCCCCGAATGCGGTGGTCCGCAATGAGATCCGCGGCCTCGGCGTAGATGAGCGGGTCCACGATGTCGTGCAGGGTCTCGGCGACCACCGAGCGCACCTGGTCCACATCCCAGCCGGCGCACATGCGGGTCAGATGTTCGCGCATGCGCTCCATCTGGTCGTGGTCCGCGCCCGACAGCAGGAACAGGAAGTGCGCGTAGCTGCTCTCCAGGACGGCACGACGGGAGAGCAGACCCTGGTCCAGAAACGGCTTGCTGAACACGAAGGCGCTCGACCTCGCGATCACCGTCTTGTCGAGATCGAAGAAGGCGGCGACTCGTCCGCGCTCGGCTGTCACGGCGTTCAGCTTATGGTTCGGCTGTGACGACCGCCTGTCGCGGTGTGCTCGGTGTCGGATATTTCATGGTTTGCCGGGGTTAGCCAGCGGGAAGCGGAGCCGTGTCAGCGGGAAAAAGACTCGCCCGGCGGACTTGCAAACCCGGCGGGGCTTGGGTGTAGTATCGCAGATACCTGGACTTGTTCCAGGCGCGTTCAGCCCGACCCCCCGGGGCTGAACCCGACGACCCCAGCCTCCTCCCCCCCCGGCTGGGGTCGTCCTCTATCTATGGACTGTGCTGTCCCACTTCATCACCCGGGTTTTATCCACAGGCCGCGTGTTATCCACATTCGCGCACTGCCCCCTTCCCTCGGTCTCATTGCTGAGCGACGCTGACCTGCATGAACTCATCGGCCGATGCGGCACCTCGGGTCCTGGCTCTGCTCTCCGACCCACGCCTGCGTGAGGAGGTCCGCCGCATAGCGGCCGCCGCCGACCGCCCCCTCGACGAGCGCACCCCACCCGTCGCCCGCCACCCCTGGGCAGCCGCTCCCGTGATAGTCCTGGACACTCCGGCCGCCCGTTGCTGCGTATCCGCCGGCTCCCCGCGCCGCCCCCGAATCCTCCTGGTAACCGACGGCGACCCAGGTTTGCTCGACTGGCAAACCGCCACCGAAATAGGCGCCGAACAAGTCCTGTCCCTCCCCGCCGCCGCAGACTCGCTGATAGCCGCCTTCACCGCTTCCGACCAGGTCGGGACGGGCGATGGAGCCGTGGTCGCCATAGCCGGCGCGGGCGGCGGCGCGGGCGCCTCCACCCTCGCCGCGGCGGTGGCTTTGGCGGCCGGAGGGCGCATCCGCCGCAGCCCGTCGGATGCCCGCTCGGCCGGTCCTGAACGGACCCGGCATGAACCGCTCCGGCCGTGTGGCGTGCACACCGCCGTTGGTGATCCGGATCGCGCACGATCAACGAATGGTGCTGCGCCGGAATGGTTTCGGACCGGCACGGCGGGGTCCGGCGAAAGTGGCGGGACGACCGGGCGGTCGGACTTCTCGGCATTGGTACCGGGTGGTGTCACCGCCGCGCAGCGGGCGGCGAGTACGGCCCGCGGAGTGTCCGGAGCAGTCGAAAAGGGTGCGCCTGGAGTGCGAGCCGGTTTCGGCGGGCCGCGAGCCGGTGCGCGCGGAGGATTCGCCGGGGACCGTAGCCGCACGAACACCCTGCTGGTGGACGCGGCCCCGTATGGCGGTGGCATCGACCTGCTGCTCGGTCTCGAACAGGCTCCGGGCCTGCGGTGGCCGGACCTCGTGATCGAGGACGGGCGGGTGTCGGCCGCGGCCCTGCATGATGCGCTGCCCGGAATCGGGGGTACGGCGGTGCTCTCGTGTGGAAGGGGTATGGCCGCAATGGAACTCGCTCCGGTGGCGGTTCGCGCGGTGGTCGAGGCCGGTCGCGCCGCGGGTGACCTGGTTGTCTGCGATCTCTCCGCCGAGCGCGGCCCGTATACGGATGAAATCCTCGACGCCGCCGACCTGGTGGTGCTGGTGGTTCCCGCTCGGCTGCGCACCATTGCCGCCGCCGAATCGGTGGCGGGCTATCTGACGCGACGAAATCCGCACGTGCGCTTGCTGGTTCGTGGGCCGTCGCCGGGCGGGTTGCGCGGCCGGGAAATTTCGGAGGTCCTGGCGCTGCCCCTACTCGCGGCGCTGCCACCGCAGCCGGGCCTGGCCGAGCGCCTGGAACGCGGCGGCCTCACCATTCGGCGGCGCGGCCCGCTGCGAACAGCCGCCGATCTCGTGCTCACCGAGCTGAGTGACGGTAATCCCGTGCGGCCCAACCGAGTTGCGGCACCTCTGGCCGGAGCCCGGTCATGAGTGCGCTGGTGACGGCCGAGTTGCTGGACCGGGTGCGGGAGCGTTTGGCGGACGGCGCGGGCGCTCCGGAGCCCGCGCAAGTCGCCGCGGCCATTCGCGCCGAGGCGGGCGGCATGCTCGGCGACACCGATCTGCTCCGCGCACTGCGTCTCTTGCAGACCGAGATGACCGGGGCCGGGGTACTGGAGCCGCTGCTGCACGATCCGGAGGTCGCCGATGTGCTGGTCACCGCGCCGGATGCGGTGTGGGTGGACCGTGGCCACGGGCTGCGGCGATCCTCGGTTCGCTTCCCGGATGAGGCCGCCGTGCGTCGCCTGGCGCAGCGTTTGGCCCTGTCCGCCGGGCGCCGGCTCGACGACGCGCAACCGTGGGTGGACGGCCGACTCTCCGGAACGGAAGCGGCCCTGGGGAATTCATTCGGCGTGCGCCTGCACGCGGTGCTCTCACCCATCGCGCACGGCGGCACCTGCCTGTCCCTGCGCGTCCTGCGCCCGGCCTCGCAGGGTTTGGACGCCCTCGCCGCGGCGGGCGCGGTGGCTCCGGAGGCGAAAGTCCTGTTGGAGCGCATAATTCGCGCTCGCCTCGCCTTCCTCGTGGTCGGCGGTACCGGCGCTGGAAAAACTACGCTCTTATCCGGCCTCCTCGCCAAAGTCGATCCGGCGGAACGCATTATCTGCGTGGAGGACGCCGCCGAGCTCGCCCCACCCCATCCCCACGTGGTCCGCCTGGTCGCCCGCCCCGCCAATGTCGAAGGGGCAGGTGAGGTGACGGTCCGGGACCTGGTTCGCCAGGCCCTCCGCATGCGGCCGGACCGGATTGTCGTAGGTGAGGTCCGCGGCGCGGAGGTCGTGGACCTGCTCACCGCGCTGAACACCGGCCATGACGGCGGAGCCGGAACCGTCCATGCGAACTCACCCCGTGAGGTCCCCGCCCGCCTGGAAGCCCTTGCCGCCCTCGGCGGTATGTCCCGCGACGCGCTGCACAGCCAATTGGCCGCCGCCATCCAGGTGGTCCTGCATGTTCACCGCCGCCCCGACGGTACCCGCACCCTCCGCGAAATCGGCCTGGTCACCCCCACCGCCACCCGCGTCGAAATAGCCCCCGCCTGGACCGCGGACCCCCGTCCGACCCCGGCCACCGCCGACCTGAACCACCTACTGGAGGATCGAACATCCCTATAACCGCCGCAGCCGGTAGCGGCAGGTCCGCATCGGCATCGCTCGCAGTACGGCGCGCGTAATCGGTTGGCCGCGCCCGAGCCCGAGACGACCGGACAGTACTCGAGGCCACCGGCGCCGTCCGCTCCCGGCGTATTAGACGTCGAACTCGTGACCATGGGGCTGTTCAACCCTTCAACCGGCTGACGACGACGGCCGCAGGAAGGGGAGCCCGGCGGTAGAGGGAGCCTGCCCGGCCCGTCGTCACTGTCGGGACGCATGCCGGTCGGTCTGTTCGATCACGTTCGCCGACAGGTCGATTCAGTTCCACTACGAAAGGAGAGTATCGATGAACGCTGCGTCGAACGGACCGGAGCCGCGCTCGGTTGCCCGGCAGGAAAGGCAGCCGCGAGGCTGTGCCGATGCGCAATGCTCGGCGCGAGATCAGCGTTGCGGCAAGTTGTTTCGGTGGCGGCACAGTCAGCCGCCCGGCCTACGCCCGGGTTGGCGTAGCGGCTGTGGTGATCATCGTGCGGCTCCCGCACCACCAGCCGACGGCGGTGGGCGATGACTTCGCTTGTCGGCCACTCGAATTCGATCTTGGGCTGTGTCGCGCTGGCACTGGTGGTGGCTCCGGAGCCGGGATCGCGTCGGCGGTTCGCGCGACTGTTCGGGCGTACCAAGCGGTTTCGCAGGCCCGGCAGGGGCGCCACTGTTCGGCTGGCTGTGGTTTCGGCGTTGCCGGCGACGCTGCTGGTCGGCGTGGGGCCGCTGGTTGCCGCGATCTTGGTCGCCGGAACGCTGGCGGTGCGCTGGCGGCGGGCTCGCTCCGACCGTATCCGGACCGCCGAGAGTGTCCAGTTGCTGGAGGGCCTGGAGACGGTGATCGGAGAACTGCGGATCGGTGCGCACCCCAGCGCCGCTGCCGAAGTCGCTGCTGTCGAGACCATCGGTCCGACGGCTCGTGCCTTCGCTGTGAGTGCCGCACGCAGTCGCCTGGGTGGTTCGGGCGCGGAGGCGTTCCGCCGCACCGGAACCGCCATTCCGGAGGAACTGTCCCGAATCGCGGAAGCCTGGCAGGTCGCGGATCGTCATGGTCTCGCACTGGCTGAACTACTGACCGCGACGCGACTGGACCTGCTGGGCCGCAAGCGTTTCCGTGATCGGACGAGTGCCGCCCTGGCGGGTGCCCGGGCGACCGCCGCGGTGCTGGCGCTGCTTCCGCTGCTCGGCATTGCCTTGGGCCAGCTGATGGGGGCCGCACCGCTGCATGTCCTGTTCATCTCCCCGGCGGGAACCTGGCTGCTGCCCTTGGGCGCGGCCTTGACCTGCGCGGGTCTGCTATGGACGGACGCCATCACGGCAAAGGTGCTGTGGTGAACGCGTTTTCGTGGGCCGGGGTGTTCGCGGCGCTGGCGCTGCTGGTGGAGCCGGGGCGGATCGCGGCTCGCCGCCGGCTGGTTCGAATGCGAGACGGTGCCATGAAAGGAGGTTCGAGGGTCCGGCCGGTCCGGCGGATGGCGGATCCGCTGGAGGCCGCGGGCTCGCTCGATTTGTTCGCGGCTTGTCTGCGGGCCGGGTTGCCCGCTGCCGCGGCGGCGGGTGCGGTCGCGGCGGGGGCGGGGGAGCCGCTGGGTTCGGTAATGCGGCGGGCGGCGGATCTGCTTGCGCTGGGCGCGGATCCGGTGACGGCGTGGGAGCAGGCGACGGACGGGTGCGCGGATGAGGGGGTGGCGGCGCTGGCTCGGATGGCGCGGCGGTCGGCGCGCTCGGGTGCCGGATTGGCCACGGCGGTCGGGGAATTGGCCGAGCAGCGCCGCGGTGCGGTCGAGGATGCGGCGGCGGCGCGGGCCGAGCGGGCCGGGGTGCTGATCGGCGGACCCCTCGGACTGTGCTTCCTGCCCGCCTTCGTCTGTCTGGGGATTGTGCCGGTGGTGATCGGGCTCGCGGGCCGGGTACTGGGCGGAGGGCTGCTGTGAACGGAATCGACTGTGCCGATGGGGAACAGCCGCATCGGATCGAGGAGAGGAGAGATCGTGCGCACTTGCGTTCAGGCACTGGGGTGGGACCTGCGAAACCGGCTGCTGCTGGTCGCGACCCGCGAGGACGGTATGAGCACGGCCGAATACGCCATCGGCACCATCGCCGCGGCGGCCTTCGGGGCCGTCCTCTACGGGGTGGTGACCGGCGACAGCATTGTGAATGCCTTGACCAAGATCATCGACAAGGCGCTGAAGACCTCCGTGAAGTGAGCTGGGTGCGAAAATCCCGCGCCGGTGCCGAGGACGGCATGGCGACCGTCGAGGCGGCGATCGCCTTGGCCGCGCTGGTCGCCGTCCTGGTGCTCTGTGTCGGCGCGCTGCTCGCGGTATCGGCCCAGGTGCGCTGTGTGGACGCGGCGCGTGAGGCGGCGCGGCTGGCCGCGCGGGGCGAGGAGGCGAAGGCGGTGCCGGCCGGACAGCGGGTGGCACCGCCGAACGCCTCGATCACGCTGCGTACCGAGGGTGAGTTGGTGGTGGCCGTGGTTCGGGTGCGTGCCCCGCTGCTGCCGCTGACCCTGCACGCGGAGGCGGTGGCGGTCAGGGAGCCCGGGGCGGCGGCGTGAGGCGGGTTCCGGCCCCGCGCCGGTCGAATCGGCGGGGTGAGGCCGGGGGAGTGACGGTCGTCGCAAGTGTGGCGTTGCTCGCTCTATTGACGCTCACGGTGCTGATGGCGCAGGTCGGTGTGGCGGTCGTCGGCAAGCACCGGGCGCAGTCGGCGGCGGATCTGGCGGCGCTCGCGGCCGCCGCCGGATTGGTCGATGGCACGGGAGCGGCATGCGCGCGGGCGAACAAGATCGGTACGCGAATGGGGGTGCGGGTGATCGACTGTGCGGTGATCTTGTGGGATGTGACCGTCACTGTCGAAGGGCGAATGTCACTCGGTCCACTCGGAACTCGATCGGTACGCGCGATGGCGCGGGCGGGGCCGATGGGAGATAGCGACTAATGGCGAGTATCTCGTACCGAGCGGTTGGTTAGAGAATGGATGGCGCGGACCACACCGCGTGTCGATCAATGTCGAAATTGGATGAAAGTGGTAGGCGGCCAGTTCGAGTATCGATCACTTTCCAATTCATTACCGAGCGCGATTCCAAAGAATGCACAGGTAAATGTGTGATCGACATTATCGAACGGAGCAACCATGCAGTTAACAGGATTACTTCCCTTTTTATTCGACTATCGCTTGCGTGTCGCAGGACTCGTTCCGAGCCACTCATCGGGCCGCCCGATACCTTCCAGCGGCCCAGCTCGGACCGCCCGGTCGGATGGCGGCCCGGCCTCGCCCCGGAGACGGCCCGGTCACGAAACGATGTGGTCCCCGTCACCATCGCCGAGCTCGGCCAGTACCGCCGCCAACAGCCGCGCCGCCCCCGCCTTGTCCAGCGGATTATTGCCATTTCCGCACTTGGGAGACTGTACGCAGGACGGGCAGCCGCTCGCGCAGCCGCAGGATTCGATGGCATCCAGAGTCGCCCCAAGCCACTGCCGCAGCCGGGCGAAGCCACGTTCGGCGAAGCCCGCACCGCCGGGATGCCCGTCGTAGACGAAGACGGTGGGCAGTCCGGTATCGGGATGCTCGGCGGTCGACACCCCACCGATATCCCACCGATCGCAGGTCGCGACCAGCGGCAGCATGCCGATGGCCGCGTGTTCGGCGGCGTGCAGCGCCCCTGGCGCCCGTTTCGCATCGATTCCGGCCCGGGCCAGCAGCTCCGGCGTGACGGTGTAGAACACGGCCCTGGTCTGCAGCAGCTGCGCGGGCAGGTCCAGCGGCACCATGTCCAGTACCTCGCCACTGGGGAGTCTGCGCAGGTAGCCGATGACCTGCCGGGTCACCAGTACCCGCCCGAGGGCAATGGTCACCGGTCCGTGCGTGTACTCCCGCGTCACCTCTTCGATCTCGATGGACGTCACCGCTCGCGCACTGGTGGACCAGCCCGGAGTCTCGGCGCGCACCAGCGCCACGCCCTCCTCCAAATCCAGCTCATCCACCACGTAACTGTCACCTTGATGCAGGTGAACGGCCCCTTCGTGCAGCGTGGCCGGTGCCCGCCCGGCATCGGTGGTGCCCAGCATGCGCCCGGTCTCGACATCGACCACCGCGATGCCCGCGCCGATACCGCCGCGCACGTCGACGGCATCGTGCGGATGCGAATCGGCGGTGGTGAACCAGCGCGCCGACCCATCCCGTCCGACGCCCGGCCGCCGCCGGATCAAACCCTGTTTCGCCAGGTCGGAGAGGAGTTCCCAGGCCTGGTACGCCAGTACTTCGGCATCGGTGAGCGGCTGTTCCATGGCCGCGCAGAGCAGATGCGGGCCCAGGACATAAGGATTGTGCGGATCGGTGATGGTGGCCTCGACCGGCCGCCCGAGCAGCGCCTCCGGATGATGCACGAGGTAGGTATCCAGGGGGTCGTCACGGGCGATGAGCAGCACCAATGACCCCTGGGTGCGCCGGCCGGCCCGTCCGGCCTGCTGCCAGAACGAGGCCACCGTGCCCGGATATCCCGCCACCACAACGGCATCCAGCCCGGCGATGTCCACGCCCAGCTCGAGGGCGTTGGTGGTGGCCGCACCCAGCAGCGATCCCTCCGACAGCGCGGTCTCCAGGGCCCGCCGATCCTCCGCCAAATACCCCGCTCGATATGCGGCGATGCGGCTCGGCAGCGTCGGATCGACGTCCGCCAGCAGTCGCCGGGTATCCATGGCGACGGCTTCGGCCCCGACCCGCGACCGCACGAAGGTGAGTGTGCGTGCCCCCTCGGCCACCAGATCCGCCATCACCTTGGCCGCCTCGGCCCCGGCCGAACGCCGTACCGCCGCACCATTTTCCCCGGTCACGCCCACTCCGAGCAGCGGCGGCTCCCATAGCGCCACGGTCCGCGCCCCCTGTGGCGACCCGTCCTCGGTGACCGCCACACAGGGTGCGCCGATCAATTTCGAGGCCGCCTCGGCCGGTTCCGCGCTGGTGGCGGAGCAGAGCACGAATACCGGATCCGCTCCGTACCGCTCGGCGAGTCGCCGCAGTCGCCGCAGCACCAGCGCCACATGTGACCCGAAAACCCCACGATAGGTATGGCATTCGTCGACCACGACGTACTTCAACTGCCGCAGCAGCCGGGCCCAGCGCTGATGTGACCGCAGCATTCCGACGTGCAGCATGTCCGGATTGGTGAAGACCCAGCGGGCGTTGGCACGTACCCACTGCCGGATCTCGGGCGGTGTATCACCGTCGTACGGCGCGGGATGAATCCCTCGAAGTGGGTCCTGACCGGTGAGTTCATTGATCATGCGCAGCTGATCGGCCCCCAGCGCCTTGGTCGGCGAGAGGTAGAGGGCGGTCGCGCGCGGGTCCTGTTGCAGTGCGGTGAGCACCGGTAATTGGTAGGCGAGGGATTTACCGGAGGCCGTTCCGGTGGACACCACCACGTGTTTTCCCTGTGCGGCCAGGTCGGCGGCGTGAATCTGATGACTCCAGGGCTCTTCGACGCCGGTGGCACGCACCGCGGCAACCACGTCCGGTGACGTCCATTCGGGCCACTTCGTGACCTGAGCCGCACGTGACGGTAGCTCCGCGACATGGGTGAGACGGGGGTCACCGGTTCCCGCCCCGGTAAGGACACGATTCAGCAACGATCGGCCATAGCTGGGGTCGCCGGAGCCGTTATCTCGGTCCGCCGGGTCCGCCGGATTGGTGCTCACGGGGCCTTGTTCGGCGAGAGGGGTGCGAAAGGTGTGTATGTGTGGTCCTCTACCTGCCATTTCACTACAGAGTAGCGGCCTGTGTCACAGGGGGTTTGCCGGATGCTCGCTCTGTTATCCGGAAGCAAACCTACTCCGAGTACGGATTTGGGCATTGCGCCCCTCACCTGCGCATTCGCAAGATCAACTTTTTTGCAAATTGTGGGTAACTCAGCTGTTGAATTGCGCGAAGACATGGTTCACTGGGTCCTGGTCGCAAGCTTCTGTGTTCGAGGGAACGGATCCAAAGTCCAAACCATCAAGCAGGATCGATGTTGCGAACGGTGTACCGAGGCTTTCCTGCAGGGGGAACAGAGTACAGCGGTCTCAACGGACCCGGTGGACGAACCTACTTGTCTACCGTTCCGGTATGGAAAGAGAAGGAACAGAATGGCACAGGGAACTGTGAAGTGGTTCAACGCGGAGAAGGGGTTCGGCTTCATCGCGCCCGAGGACGGCTCCGCTGACGTCTTCGTCCACTACTCCGAGATCCAGGGTTCGGGCTTCCGTACTCTCGAGGAGAACCAGAAGGTCGAGTTCGAGGTCGGCCAGGGCACCAAGGGCCCGCAGGCCACTGGTGTTCGCGCGCTCGGCTGAGCGGGCCAACCCCACAATCCCGTCCCCCACCGCCATCGGCGGTGGGGGACGACCCATATCCGGACCCACTACACTCGATCACAACCCGGGGCCATATCGTCGCTGCGACCGAGGCTGAGCCTCTGAACACGGTATAAACGTTGCTGGCAGCGATATCAGTAGTCGCAGCCGCTTGCCCCAGCCGCGTAATGCGCGCACAGCCAGCGCCGCGCGGATCGACAGGAAAGGTGTGTTCGCCGGTGGCAACACGAGACCGCGGTGCATCGCCGAACTCCAAGGCAGCGCCCGACCAGGGCCGCCCCCTGCGTCGTCTCGTGATTGTCGAGTCGCCGACGAAGGCCCGGAAAATCGCCCCCTACCTGGGCCGCGGCTATGTCGTCGAGGCTTCGGTGGGCCATATTCGGGACCTGCCCAGAGGCGCGGCGGATGTTCCCGCCAAATACAAGGGTATGCAGTGGGCCCGCCTCGGCGTCGATGTCGACAATGACTTCGAGGCCATCTATGTGGTCAGCCCGGATAAGAAGGCCAAGGTCGCGGAGCTCAAGAGCCTGCTGGCCGACGCCGACGAGCTCTATCTCGCCACCGACCCCGACCGCGAGGGCGAGGCCATCGCGTGGCATCTGCTGGAGACGCTGAAGCCGAAGGTGCCGGTCCGGCGCATGGTGTTCCACGAGATCACCGAGCCCGCCATCCTCGCGGCGGCCGCCGACACGCGCGAGCTCGACAAGGATTTGGTCGACGCGCAGGAGACCCGGCGCATTCTCGACCGGTTGTACGGCTATGAAGTCTCGCCGGTGCTGTGGAAGAAGGTCATGCCGCGATTGTCGGCGGGCCGCGTGCAGTCGGTGGCGACGCGCGTCATCGTGCAGCGTGAGCGCGAGCGCATGGCGTTCCGTTCCGCCGAGTACTGGGATATCGCGGCCAAGCTGGACGCGGGGGATCAGGGCGACGGGAATCCGCGGGTCTTCGGTTCGCGTCTGGTGACCGTGGATGGTTCGCGCGTGGCGACCGGTCGCGATTTCGGCTCCGACGGGCAGCTGAAGTCTTCCGGCGTGACGGTGATCGATGCCGGGTACGCGCAGCGGTTGGCGGAATCACTGCACGGGGTGGATCTCACCGTCACCTCGGTGGAGTCGAAGCCGTACACCCGAAAGCCGTACGCGCCGTTCATGACTTCGACGTTGCAGCAGGAGGCGGCGCGCAAGCTGCGCTTCACCTCCGAGCGCACCATGCGGGTCGCGCAGCGACTGTACGAAAACGGCTACATCACCTATATGCGTACCGACTCGACCACGTTGTCGGACACCGCGATTCAGGCCGCGCGGGCGCAGGCCACGCAGTTGTACGGTGCGGAGTATGTGAGCCCGACGCCGCGGCAGTACACCCGCAAGGTGAAGAACGCGCAGGAGGCACACGAGGCGATCCGCCCCTCCGGTGATGTGTTCGTCACGCCGGGGCAGATTCATTCGCGCGTCGACAATGACGAGTTCCGGCTCTACGAGCTGATCTGGCAGCGCACGGTGGCCTCGCAGATGCAGGACGCGCGCGGCACCACCATGACGGTGCGCATCACCGGTGTCGCGAATACCGGTGAGGAGTGCGTGTTCTCGTCGTCCGGCCGGACGATCACCTTCGCCGGCTTCCTCAAGGCGTATGTGGAGAGTGTCGACGAGGAGGCGGGCGGCCAGTCCGATGACGCCGAATCGCGCCTGCCGGCGCTGACCGAGGGCCAGGGCGTGACGGCGGTGGAGCTGCTGCCCGATGGGCACACCACCAATCCGCCCGCGCGTTTCACCGAAGCTTCGCTGATCAAGACCTTGGAAGAGCTCGGTATCGGGCGTCCTTCCACCTACGCGTCGATTATCAAGACGATTCTCGATCGCGGGTATGTGTACAAGCGCGGTAGTGCGCTGGTGCCGTCGTGGGTGGCGTTCGCGGTGGTCGGGTTGCTCGAAGCGCACTTCGGCCGGCTGGTGGACTTCGACTTCACCGCGGCCATGGAAGACGACCTCGACGCCATTGCCGGTGGGCGCGAGCAGCGCGGAAACTGGTTGTCCTCCTTCTACTTCGGTGGCGATCACGGTGCCGAGGGTTCGGTGGCCCGCGAGGGCGGCCTGAAGAAGATGGTCGGAGAGCGGCTCGACGGTATCGATGCGCGCGAGGTCAATTCGATCAAGCTGTTCCGCGATGAAGAGGACCGCGATGTGGTCGTCCGAGTCGGCAAGTTCGGTCCGTATCTCGAGCGGATGATCGTCAATCCCGATGACCCGGAAGGGGATTCGATCTCGCAGCGGGCGAATCTGCCCGATGATCTGCCGCCGGACGAGTTGACCGCCGAGGTCGCCGAGAAGTTGTTCTCGACGCCGCAGGAGGGGCGCTCACTCGGTGTGGATCCCGAGAGCGGGAACGAAATCGTTGCCAAGGAAGGACGTTTCGGGCCGTACGTGACCGAGGTGCTGCCCGCACCGCCGGAAGAGGCCGAGCCCAAGAAGGGCGCGAAGAAGGTCGAAGCGCCCAAGCCGCGCACCGGGTCGCTGTTCAAATCCATGGATTTGGAGAGCATTACGCTCGATGACGCGTTGAAGCTGCTGTCGCTGCCGCGCTTGGTCGGGCTGGATCCGGAGTCGAGTGCGGAGATCACCGCGCAGAACGGTCGCTACGGGCCGTACCTGAAGAAGGGTACCGATTCGCGGTCGCTGACCGGTGAGGACCAAATCTTCACTGTCACTTTGGAAGACGCGCTCAAGATCTACGCCGAGCCCAAGCGGCGCGGTGGTCAGTCCGCGAGTGCGCCGCCGCTGCGTGAGCTGGGTGTGGATCCGGTGTCGGAGAAGCCGATGGTGATCAAGGACGGTCGTTTCGGGCCGTATGTCACCGATGGTGAGACCAATGCCAGCCTGCGCAAGGGCGATGAGGTGGAGTCCATCACCGATGCGCGCGCCTCGGAGCTGCTGGCGGATCGGCGGGCGCGCGGGCCGGTGAAGAAGACTGCCAAGAAGGCCGCCGCGAAGAAAGCTCCGGCCAAGAAGGCGGCCGCGAAGAAGACCGCTGCCAAGAAGGCTGTCGCGTCGAAGACGACGGTGGTCAAGAAGGCGGCGGCGAAGAAGGCCGCGGCCAAGACCGCGGACGGGGTCACCACGAAGAAGGCGGCCGCTGCCAAGAAGGCGACTGCGACCAAGTCCTGATTCGGAGTCGGGAGCAGCTGATTCCGGGTTCGGATCAGCTGATTCCTGTCGGTGCCCTGACGTAGCGTGAGGTTCGAACACGTACCGGCGGAAGGGCATTCGAGATGACAGTCGACCACGAGCGCGAACAGTTGATCACGGTACTGGCGAGTCAGCGCGACCTGTTCCGAATCACCCTGCGGGGTATCGAGAATGATCAGGCGCGGGAGCGGAGCACGGTCAGTGAACTGACGCTCGGTGGTCTGCTACATCACATCATCAATACCGAGCGGCACTGGACGACGATCCTGGTCGAACGTGACCCGAACTCCGAATTCGATGTCTCCGGAATGGATTCCGAGTACAAGCTCGGTCCGGACGAGACGGTCGAGGGTCTGCTCGTGGAGTGGGACGCGGTGGCCGAGCACACCGCCAAGGTGATTCGTGAACTACCCAATCTCGAGGATTCGGTGCCGACGCCGACCGCCCCCTGGGCTCCCGAGCGGCAGTGGCTGACGGTCCGGTACATCCTGCTGCACATTCTGCGGGAGATCTCGCAGCACTCCGGGCACGCCGACATCATTCGTGAGGCGCTCGACGGCGCGAATACGACTTACCAGCGCGCGCTCTGAGATTCCGCGCGCGGGGGTTGTCGGGTTGCTGCCACCCCTGGCACCGGCGGCAGCGGCGATGTCATAGGCCGACAGTAGGGTGTACGGCGTGGCAGGAGTCTTCGATCGACTGGTGGGACAGGATGCGGTCGAGTCCGAGCTGAGGACTGCGGCCGAGGCGGCCCGGGGTGGGGTGGTCGTTTCGTCATCGGCCATGACGCATTCGTGGCTGTTCACCGGTCCGCCCGGTTCGGGGCGTTCGGTAGCGGCGCTGTGTTTCGCGGCGGCACTGCAGTGCACCGATCCGGGTGCCGTCGGTTGCGGAAAGTGCCATGCCTGCACCACCACCATGGCCGGGACGCACGGCGATGTGCGGCGCGTGGTGCCGGAGGGTTTGAGTATCGGTACCAAGGAGATGCGCGAGATCGTGCAGGTCGCTTCGCGGCGGCCGAGCACCGGGCGCTGGCAGGTCGTGGTGGTCGAGGATGCCGACCGCTTGACCGAGGCCGCCGGAAACGTCCTGCTCAAGGTGGTGGAGGAGCCCCCCGCCCGCACCGTCTTCCTGCTCTGCGCCCCTTCGGTGGACCCGGAGGATATTTCGATCACCCTGCGTTCCCGCTGCCGCCATGTGCATTTGGCGACGCCGTCGGTCGATTCGATCGCCAAGGTGCTGCGCGAGCGCGACGGCCTCACCCCCGAACAGGCGGAATGGGCGGCCTCGATCAGTGGTGGTCATGTCGGTCGCGCCCGCCGACTGGCCACCGACGATGAGGCACGCGCCCGCCGCAAGCGCGCGCTGGCGCTGGTCGCCGCGACCGCGCGCCCCGGCGTGGCCTATACCGCCGCCGACGAATTGGTGAAGTCCGCCGACGATGAGGCGAAGCAGGTCAGCGCCACCCGCGACGAAAAGGAGCGGGACGCCTTGGCGACCGCGCTAGGCGCGGGCGGCACCGGCAAGGGCGCGGCCTCGGCCACCCGCGGTTCGGCCGGTGCGTTGAAGGATCTGGAGAAGCGCCAGAAGTCCCGAGCCACTCGCACCGGTCGTGACGCCCTGGATCGCGCCCTCATCGATGTCGCCGGAATGTACCGAGATGCCCTCGCGGTGCGTTTCGGCGCGGCCGACGCCACCGCGAAAACCGGTGTCACCCTTACCCATCCCGATATGGCCGACCAGATCCGCGAACTCGCCACCGACATCCGCCCCGAGGGCCTACTCCTCTCCATCCAAGCCGTCCTGGATTGCCGCGAGGCCCTGGACACCAACGTGAAGCCCCGCTTCGCCGTAGCCGCCATGGTCGCGGGCCTGATAGCGGCCCGTTCCGCGTGACCACGACCACCGATTTTCGCGATCCGCCCCTCAACAGATAGACTCGCCTCGCCGGAAGGCACGCCGCCTTAGCTCAGTCGGTAGAGCGCTTCACTCGTAATGAAAAGGTCGCGAGTTCGATTCTCGCAGGCGGCTCCAAAGCAGCAGGTGGAGAGCGGTACACGCTCTCCACCTTTTGTCGTTTCGGGGTTCGGATCCCATCGATGTCCTGACAAGTTCGGTCGGGATGGCGCGAAGTTGTCGGCGGTCGAGTGCATGATCGGCTCGACGTGCTGGGTGGGATGAAAGAACAGATATGACAACGAGTTCGACGGGATCGACGGACATCGAAGATGTTTGGACCGTGCCGGGGGAGTGGTGGGCGAAGGCTGATCCGTTTCGTGGACTCTGTGCACCGCCGCCGCGGTCGGTCGATCCTGAGGCGACGGAAGAGCTGATCAGGGTGGTCGAAGACCGCCGCGCCGTCATCATGGAGGTCTTGGAGCACACGCGGGCCGTGGGTCTCGAGGATCTCGCCGATGCGGCGCAAGAGTATTTGGCGGACCCCGGCGGTGCGGTTTCGCCGCTCGGGGCTGCGGCGATCTGGGTGATCGTGCACTACGAATATCGCGGCTGCTGCCAATCGACCTTCGACCATTGGCGTCATGTGGAGACGGACGTCACCGGCCCGTTCGTCGACAGCTGGATCTCCGAGCACGGTCTCGGGTTCGCGGCCTCGGCTGCCGTACTCCGGTCCGGGATGCTGACCCGTCGCATCAACCTCGGCCCGGGGAAATGGGCCGCCGCTCTGGAGGTGCTGGATACGCACAGCGGTGGGGTCGGCGGCCTGGGCGATGTCGCCGAGCAGCTGCGCGCGCGCCTGGCGTCCGTGCCCGAAGCCGATTATCGCGCGGTGGTGGAACGGCTCGCATTGCTGCGGGCCGATTCGGGGGCGGATTGGGCACGGCTCACGACGTCCTATTTGCTTCCGGACCAACAGGATTGGGTCGATGCCGATCTGGCGCTGGCGGGCCTCGGGGAGTCCGCCGCGGCAGTGCGATTGCTCGGCTCACTGACGACGACCGCACAGTTCACTCGGTTCATGGCGTCCGTCAGGCGGACGTACATCCACGAGGAACACCTGTTCAACATGCTGACGCAGATCGGACCGGCCGGCACGGGCGTGATCGTGGACCGGCTCGCCGCCGCACATCGTGGGTCGAGCGAGGACTTTCGATCCATGTCGGCGCTGCTGGCCGAGCTGCCCTGTGATGAGGCGTTTCAAGGATTGCTCGACCATATCGGCAACAAGGATGTCGCAAAGGCATTGACACAGGCGATGATTCGCTTCCCGCGGCGAGCTATGCGGCTACTCTCGCGGAGTGCTGCCGCAGCCGGGGCACCCGCTGTCGTGTATCGGTTCAAATTGCATGCGCTCGCACATCCCGAACTGGTCGCCGAGCCAGGGTGCGTCGATGCCGGCGCGCTCGCACTCATCGATCCGGCAGGTCGTCGTCCGGCGGCGGCGCCCGCCGACCTGCCGGTTGTGCTCACCGCACCGCCGTGGACAAAACCGCGGACGAAGAAGCCGCCAGTGTTGATCACTCCGGAACCCGCCCGTCCGCTCCGCCTGCGCTGGGCGCTCGGCGAACGGCAGGGCTGGGCCGATACGTGGGTTTCTTCCTACTCGTACCGCTTCGACCGAGGGAAGGCGTGGGATCTGCTGATCGATGAGGCACGGGAGGCGGGAGCACTGGCCTTTCTGCTGGCGCTGTCACCGGATGAAGACATCGTGCGGGCGCTGGAGCAGCAGCGGCCGGGCCGGCATCGGGCGATATCCGGGAGCGGTCCGGATGCGCCGATGCGCCGGCTGATGGGTGTATACGGTGATGACGCACTCGACTTCGCCGCTGCGGCCGCCGTGGCGAATCCGGTTGCGCTGGCGGGCACTCTCGCTCCGGTGGACGGTACGGCGGTGACGCTGGAGATGATGCGATGGTTGTCGCGAAAGCAGGTGCGGCAGAACGCCATTGCCTGGTTCGACCGGCATTCGGTCACGGCGGCAGTGGATCTCGTCCAGGTAGCGCTGACCGATCAGGGTAAGGATCGCGCGGCGGCCCGCAGCGCACTCCAGCTGCTGGCGGAGCGTGGACACTCGGCGGCGATCGATGCGGCCGTATCCGGATTGGGCGAACCGGCCCGAGGCTCGATTTTCGCTGTCCTGCAGGAGGATCCGCTCGCGCGACTACCGGCGAAGGTGCCGGGGTTGCCGTACTGGGTCATTCCCGCGGCGCTGCCGCAGTTATGCCTGCGCGACCGCGCGTCGGCTCTTCCCGAGCCCTCCGTCGCGCACTTCGTGACAATGCTGGCCATGTCCGGACCCGGCGGCGACTACGCGGGAGTGGCCGTAACCGCGGATCTGGTCGATCGGAAGTCGCTGGCGGACTTCGTGTGGGCACTGTTCGACGGGTGGCGGTTCGAGCATTTTCCCGCCAACGGTGGTTGGGTGCTACACGCCATGGGCCTTTTCGGCGATGACGACACGGTGACTCGACTGGCACCGCTGGTGGGCGGGTGGATCGATGACACCGCGTCGGCGCGTGCGATGGCGGGCTTGAACGTGATCGCCGCGATCGGCGGGGATACAGCGGTGCAGGTGCTACGCGGCATCGCGCGCGAGAAGCGTTACAGCGCAATGGGACCGAAGGCCGCGGCGATCGCAGATGGAATCGCCGCGGCCTCGATGCAGCTCTAGGAGACCAGGCCGCGGCCTGTGGTCAAGGGGAGGTCCATGGCGGTTAGGAGGCCGGGGCGGGCTTGGACTAGCGCGGGGATGGCGCTTACCAGGCGGGCTGCGGTGCCTACTACGCCGGCTTCGGCGTGGTCGCCGTTGCTGTAGAGCTGGAGATCCAGGAGGTAGTCGGGGTCGCCTTTGATTTCTACTCGGTAGCAACCCTTTCCGGCCGGTTGTGGCCAGTCGGGGGCTAAGGCGGGGTGTAGCCGGGTGACGTGTTCGAGGGTGAGTATTTCTCGGCCTGCTCGGACGCCGTGGACTTGGAAGCGGAGGGCTGCGGCGGTGCCTACCTCTATGGTGCGCTTGCCTACGACGAGCTCTTCCGTGGCGGGCAGACGCTCGAAATGCTGTGTTACCGAGTCCAATTCGATGTCGAGGGCCGATGCCAGCTGGCGGATGACGCTGCCCCAGGCGAGGGTGAGGATGCCGGGTTGCAGGAGCATGGGGAGGTCTTCGAGCTTGCTGCCGAAGCCCATGATGTCGAAGAGGACTTTGGGGTTGTCGTAGGTGGAGTAGTCCATGATCTCGGAGCAGATGACGGCGTCTATGCGCTCGGAGCCGCTGGAGAGCAGGAGGGGGAGCCAGTCGTTGGCCCAGCCGGGGTCGATGCCGTTCACCCAGAGGGAGGCTCCACCTTCGTTCGCCGCCTCGACAATGGGGGCGATGGCCTCGTCGGGGAGGGTGCCGTAGGGGAATTGCAGGAAGACAGGGCTGCTGGAGACGACGTTGATGCCTGCGCGCAGGAACATCTTCAGGTCTTCGACGGCCTCCATGAGGCGGTCGTCGGCCATGGCGGTGTGGACGATGCAGTCCGGTTTCAGGGCGATCAGGGCTTGCGCGTCTGTTGTTGCGGTGACACCGATTTCACGGTCCAGGCCCGCGAGTTCGCCCGCGTCCTTACCGGCTTTGGCGTCGCTGGAGACCCAGACGCCGACCAGATCCAGTTCGGGGCGGGCGATGATATTGCGCAGGGTGCGGCGGCCGACATTGCCGGTACTCCATTGCACGACACGGTATTTCATGGCTGGCTCCGGGTTCACAGGTCGGGAATGCCGAGTTCGAGGTTGGGGGCCTCGATACCGCCGTCGACCTCGAGGATCTTGCCGGTGATGTAACCGCCCGCGCGGGAGGTCAGGAAGACGATGGCGGCGGCGATCTCCCACGGTTCGCCGAGGCGGCGCATCGGGGTCGCGCCCTCCATCTTCGCCTTGATTTCCGGTTGCTGCGCAACGACTTCCAGCGCGGAGGTGAGCACCGAGCCGACGGCGATGGCGTTCACGCGAATGCGCGGAGACAGATCGCTGGCGGCCATGCGGGTCCAGTGCGCGAGGGCGGCCTTGGCGGTGCCGTAGGCGAGGAAGCCGCGGCCGGGTGCGCGGCCCATCATGGAGGAGATGCTGACCACGGAGCCGCCGTCGTTCTTCAGCATGTGCGGGACCGCGGCCTGCGTAAGTGCGTGCGCGGTGGACACATTGAAGTGGAAGGCGTCCTCCAGGAATTCGGGGGAGGTGGTGGTGAAGGTGTTCGGCATGGTGCCGCCGACATTGTTGACGACGATATCGAGGCGGCCGAGTTCGGCGGCGGCGGTATCGGCGAAGGCGGTGACGGTGTTCAGATCGTTCAGATCGCAGGGGACGATGACGGCGCGGCGGCCCAGTGCGCGGATCTTGCCGGCGACCTCCTCGAGTTGGGCGGGGGTGCGGGCGGCGAGAGCGACATCGGCGCCGGCCTCGGCAAGGGCCAGGGCGGTGGCGGCGCCGATACCGCGGCCCGCGCCGGTGACGACGGCGACGCGGCCGTCCAGTCGGAAGGTGTCCAGGATCATCGGATGCAGTCCTATCGAAGTGATGGCAGTCACTCAGAGCTTTAAGAAAATGCGCTTAACTGTCAAGGACTAGTTCTTGACTGGCTGGTGAGCGGCTACTCTGCTCAATGTGACGAGCAGGGAGCGGATCATTCTCGCGGCCGAGTGCCTGATTGCCGAGCGCGGCCAGGCGGTGCCGCTGCGCGATATCGCCGCGGCCGCCGGACAGCGGAACAATTCGGCGATCCAGTACCACTTCGGCTCGCGGGACGGGCTCATCGAAGCGGTCGTAGAGCTGCGGCTCGCGACCCTCGAGGTGCGGCGGCTGGAACTGCTCGCGGAGCAGGTGGGATCCGGTGCGGGCGTACACGGCCTGCTGGAGGCACTGGTGGTGCCCATGTTCGAACTCAGTGCGCAGCACGGGATCAACCACTACGCGCGGTTCCTGGAGCAGATCCACACCCACCCCGCCGTCACCGACGCCTCGAATCTGGAGAGCGATCGGCGCACCTCGGTGCGGGTGATCATGCAGCGGCTGGACGATGAAATGACCGCTCTCGCACCGCGACTGCGGGTGCATCGGCTGCGCGCGCTGCCGACCATGTTGTTCGCGCTGCTCGCCGATCATGAGCGGGCGGTGGAGTCGGGGCGGGTCGCCGCGAGCGAGGTGGGCGCGTGGGCGGAGATCATCGATATGCTCGCGGGCGCACTCACCGCACCCGTGAGCGACCGCGCGCCGATTCGCTGAATTACCGCCGGTGGCGCGGGATTACCGCTGGTAGAACAGCGGCTGTGTGGGCGGATCCGCCTCGATGCCGGGCGGGGCCGGTTGCACCTGCTTCTTGGACCAGAAGTAGGCGCCCGCGCCGATCAGGGCGAGCGTGAGAACTCCGAACAGCATGATCAGGCCGAAAGACCAGCCGAGGACTCGGCTGCCCGCTTTGGCGACGATGATGAAGGCGAGCACACCGGCGGATGCCGCGGCGCGGGCGATCTTGTCGCCGTCGGCCTGGCGCTGGCTCATATGCCTACCTTCCCCGAATCGAAAACCGTTGCCGGGGAAGCATACCCACGAGTATGCAGAGTTAATCCTGTTCGCAGGGGGTGCGAAGTCGGCGGTGATATGGCGGGTCGGCGGGGGCGCGGTTACGGTTGTCTGGTGGATACCGCGCAGGCGTTCGACGCCGAATCTGCTACTCGCCCCAGGTGGCTGAGTGCTGGATTGCCGTTGCTCGTGGGCGGTGCGGTGGCCGGTGGGCTGGCGCTACTGCATTTTCGGGATCCACATGAGCAGGGTTCGTACGGTATCTGCCCGTTCAAGGAGTTGACGGGGTGGTGGTGTCCGGGCTGCGGTGGATTGCGCGGGCTGCACAATCTCACCGAAGGCCATGTGCTCGACGCGATTCACAGCAATATCCTGCTGTTCCCGTTGCTGCTGGGCTTCCTGGCGTGGTGGGGGACCTGGCTGGTCCGGGGTTTTCAGGGGAAGGCGACTCCGCCGCGGCTGCCGCAGGTGCTGCCGAAGCCGGCTATGTGGGTGACCATGGCATTCCTTCTCCTATATACGGTGCTGCGTAATACGCCGTGGGGGACCTGGCTCGCGCCGGTGTGATGGCATGCTCTGGCTATGGGTGATTCGTTGAAGGAGCGGGTGCGCGCGAAACTGATCCGGCAGCTCGAAGAGGACGGGCCGCCGGATCCGGATCAGGAAGATACGCGCCAGCTTTCGGTGCAGGACGATCTCGACATACTTGATGCCGTTGCCGACGACGATCCGTTCGTCGAGGAGCTCGCCCAGCGCTACCTGGTGTTCTGAGTCAGCGATTCAGAATCCGCTGTGTCGATTCAGAATCCACAAGGGGCCGCGCCCGCGTCGGAGCCGCCGAAAGGGCGGGTCTCCGGGGTGGGGTTCCAGTGGCCGTCGGTCTTGGCGTAATCCCAGGTGGGGCCGTTCTCGACCAGCGCGGCAATGGCGTCGATGAGACGGTCCACATCGGCGGTGGTGCTGCCCAGGCCGATGCTGGCGCGCAGGGCGGCATCCACGCCGAGCCGGGACAGCAGCGGATGCGCGCAGAAGCGGCCGTCGCGGACGCCGATGCCGTGTTCGGCGGAGAGATACGCGGCGACCTGTCCGGGTTCGAAACCGTCCACGGTGAAGGCGACAATGCCGACGGCGTCGGTGCTGTCCCGCCAGATGCGCAGGAAGTTCACGCCCGGAACGGTTTTCAGTCCGTAGCGCAGGCGGTGGGTGAGGTACTGCTCATGCTCGAGCACGGTGGTCTGGTCGAGCTCGGCGAGGGCATCGCAGGCGGCGGCCAGCGCGGCCACGCCCAGCACATTGGGGGAACCGGCCTCGTGCCGTTGCGGGGCCGGAGCCCACTCGACGCTGTCGGCGGTGACCGAACGGACCGCACCGCCACCGGCCAGGTACGGCTCGGCGGTATCGAGCCAGTCCCGGCGGCCGACGAGTACGCCCGCGCCGAACGGCGCGTACGCCTTGTGGCCGGAGAAGGCCAGGTAATCGATGCCGCTGGTCCGCAGATCGATGCGGCGGTGCGGGGCCAGCTGAGCGGCGTCCACCAGGACGCGGGTGCCGCACTGGTGCGCGATCCAGGCCAGTCGCTCCAGCGGGAGCAGTTCCCCGGTCACATTGGACGCGCCGGTAATGGCAAGTAGCGCAGCGGGTTTGGTGCACAGCTCGGCGACCACGCGCTGAATGGTCTCCTCGATGGTGTCCGCGATCGGTACCACCCGGCGGCCGTTCTTGACCCACGGCAGGAAGTTGGCGTGGTGTTCCACATCCAGCACCACCGTGTCACCGGGCACGCAGGCCGCGAGCAGGTTCAGCGAGTCGGTGGTGTTGCGGGTGAAGACCACGACCTGGTCGTCGGCCGCATTGAGGAAGCGGGCGACCGAACCGCGCGCGGATTCGTAGCAGTCGGTGGAGACGCGGGAGGCGTAGCCCGCACCGCGGTGCACGCTGGCGTAGAACGGCAGCAGCTCCTGGACACGGGCGGTGACCTGCGCCAAAGCCGGTGCGCTGGCGGCATAGTCGAAGTTGGCGTACCTGGTGGTGCCGCCCTGAACCAGGGGTACCTGGAGATCGCAGCCGGAGACGGTGGTGAGGGCGGTGCAGGTCTGGTCGGCAAATGCAGTCATCACGAAATCCCATCGGGCAAGGGACACGCGATCAGAAGAAGAGTGATCGAGAGTCCGCGCTTGCCGCGCCCGGTTTGGGCGTCGGCCGGGTCGTCACCTGGAGCACCCCACCGCGGAGGAGGGTTGCCGACCAGCTAGCCAGGGCTTTGCGCTGGTACTCATGACCTGGTTGAAGAGGCTTGCAGACGATCGAGGGTCTTGTCAACCCCCTCCGGAAAATCATCCGAAAGTTGGAGTGGGAGGAGCGAAAAGGTCGAATCGCGCGATCGTTGCTGAAGCGTATGGTCGAGAAGAAAGTTAGGGTAGCCAAAGGTGGTAGCCCCGGAGACCACGAGGAGCTCGACCATGTTGGACACCAGCACGCCGTTCTCGACGCTCATTCGCAGCGCCACCGAGCAGCAGCACGCCGAGGCCGAACACTCCACCTTCATGAAGGACCTGCTCACCGGGCAGCTCGGCGTCGAGGCCTTCTACCGCTACACCTCGCAGCTCTGGTTCGTCTACTCGGCGCTCGAAAAGCATTCCGCCACACTGGCTTCCGATCCGATCGCGGGCCCGTTCGTGAAGTCGGAGCTGAACCGCCTGGCCGCCATCGAGGCCGATCTCGCCTACCTCGGCGGCCCGCGCTGGCGCGATGAGCTGACCGCGCTGAATACCACCGCGGCCTACGCCGCCCGCATCGAAGAGTGCGCGACCCAGTGGACCGCCGGATACGTGGTGCATCACTACACCCGCTACCTGGGCGATCTCTCCGGTGGCCAGGTCATTCGCGGTACCGCGGAGAAGCTGTGGGATCTGCCGAAAAAGGGTGACGGCGTGCGGTTCTACGTCTTCGACAAGATCACCAACCCGGCCGCGTTCAAGCGCGACTACCGCGATGCCCTGGACGCGCTGCCGATCGAGGGCGCCGATGTGGAGAAGGTACTCGACGAGGCTCGCCTGGCCTTCACGATGAACACGAATGTGTTCCACGATCTGGGTGCGGAATTCAGCGCGCGGAACTGAATCTTCGTAGCTCGGTGAGCCGCCGGACCTGCTGATTTCGAGCAGGTCCGGCGGCTTTCGCATATCCGCTTGCGTTCGGGCCGCCCGGTGCGCTGCCATGAGCGGGTGAGTCTCCCCCTGCTGCTGAGCTTTATCGGGTTGTGTGTGCTGCTGGCCCTCACCCCTGGCCCGGATACCTTTCTGGTACTGCGCTTTTCGATGGCCGGACCGCGTCCCGGGATCGCCGCCGCGGCCGGATCGGCCTGCGGCGGAATCGTCTGGGCGGTGGTTGTCGCCGCCGGAGTGGCGGCGCTGCTGGAGCAGTCGGCCACGGCGTATCGCACGCTGAAGGTGATCGGCGGAATCTACCTGCTGTACTTGGGGATTCGAGCGTTGATGGCGCATCGCAAGGGGTCGGCGGAGCCGGAGTTGGAGCAGTCCAGCGCCCGGGCCTCCTCGGTTCGCTCGGCATTCGCCGCCGGATTGCTGTCCTGTGTTTTCAATCCGAAGGTCGGCCTGTTCTATCTCGCGGTGCTGCCGCAGTTCCTCGCGCACGTGAGTTTCGCCGATACGCTCACCCTCGGCGCGATCGAATCCAGCATTGCCGCAATCGAAATGGTGCTGCTGGCGGTGGCGGCCTCGCGGGCGGTGGCGCTGCTGCGCAAACCGAAGGTGCGCGATCGGCTGGAGCGGGCGAGTGCCGGAATCCTGGCGGCTCTCGGGATAGGGACGGTGGCCTCGGCGGCGTGACCGGAGTGTCAGTCGGCGATCTCGGCGCGGTGGTAGACGCCGTTGTAATAGACCAGCGGGCCGACGGCGGGTGCGTCCTCGGTGTTGTCGTGGACTCGGGTTACCAGGCCGATCACCAGGGTGTGATCGCCGATCGGAATCAGCTGGTGCACGGTGGCGCGCACCCAGATCGGGGTGCCGTGCAGGACCGGTTCGCCGGATTCGAGGGTGGTCCAGAGCGACCGGTCGGTGAAACGCTCCGCCGCGCTGCGGCTGAACCGCTGCGCCAGATGCTTCTGATGCTGACCGATGAAGTGCACGACCACCGACTGCGCCTGCGACATGGCGGCGATACTCGACGAGGTCTCGGCGATATTGAACGAGATGAGCGGCGGCTGCGCGGAGAGCGATGCGAACGAGGTTGCGGTGAAACCGACCGGTCCGTCATCGGAATTCAGCGTGACAATGGTGACGCCCGCCGGATAGTGCCGCATGGCGGCGCGGTACTGCTGGGCGGTGATGCCGCTCAGGTCGTCGGGCACATGAAGCTCGGCGCCAGGCGTCGGAGAATCGGTCACCTTCCGAACCTACGTCCACTACCCGCCGGATATTCCATCCGGTGCAGGAAACTGCCGATTCTCAATCCACGTCGATGGCCAGACCTGCGGTTATCCGGACCAGCTCACCAAAAGTAGTGCGGAAGACGGTATTCGGATGCCCGCCCGCGGCCCACAATTCCGGATGCCGGCCGAGCGCGTTGTCGATGAAGGTGGGCAGGTTGATCGGATGCCCGACGGGAGCGACTCCGCCGATCGGCTGACCCGTCACCTCCCGCACCATGGCGGCCGGGGCCCGGGTCAGCGTGCCTTCCAGGCGTTCCCCGGTGCGGTCCAGATGCACCGTGTGCGCGCCGGAGACCAGCAGCAGTACCGGATCGTCGTCGAGCAGGAAGACCAGCGATTTGGTGATCGCGCCGATCTCCACGCCGAGCGCCTGAGCGGCCTCGGCGGCGGTGTGGGTGGGTTGCGGCTGGGTGAGGATCACCCCGTGATGGCCGCGAGCGATGAGGGTGTCGGAGACTTTGGAGGCGACCGGTGGCAGGGACCTGCGCATGGCAACCAGAGTAGAGCGATTGCGGTGAATGTGCGGACCAGCGCGGAAACCCGTGCGGGACAGCGGATTCAACACCGGGTTCGGACCGCCCGCCCAGGCCCCGTGCACCCCCGATACGCTGGTCCGATGACCGATTGGAAGGCTTTCGAGGTCGAAAGCAAGGACCACATCGCGACGGTGACGCTGACCGGTCCCGGCAAAGGCAATGCCATGGGCCCGGACTTCTGGCGCGAACTGCCGCTCATCTTCGGTGAGCTCGACGCCGACCCGCAGGTGCGGGCCGTCGTACTGACCGGCGCGGGCAAGCACTTCTCCTACGGGCTGGACCTGCCCGCCATGAGCCCGCTCTTCGGCCCGCTGCTCGCCGAGCGCGCGCTCGCCGGACCGCGCACCGACTTCCTGCGCCATGTGCGCGAGATGCAGGCTTCGGTGACCGCGGTCGCCGACTGCCACAAGCCGGTCATCGCGGCGGTCTCCGGCTGGTGCATCGGCGGCGGGCTGGATCTGATCGCGGCCGCCGATATCCGGCTGGCCAGTGCGGACGCCAAGTTCAGTCTGCGGGAGGCGAAGGTCGCCATCG
Source organism: Nocardia sp. SYP-A9097 (assembly GCF_009649815.1). Taxonomy (GTDB): domain Bacteria; phylum Actinomycetota; class Actinomycetes; order Mycobacteriales; family Mycobacteriaceae; genus Nocardia. The sequence continues at coordinate 176,705 of NZ_WJIC01000012.1, read as the reverse complement.
TCGCGGATATCGGTTCGCTGCACCGGCTTCCGGGGATCATCGGTGAGGGGCATCTGCGCGAACTCGCCTACACCGGTAAGGATATCGACGCGGCGCGCGCGGAGAAGATCGGACTGATCAACGACGTGTTCGCCGATCAGGAAGCGGTACTGGACGCGGCGTACGCGCTGGCGCGTGAGATTGCCGAGAATCCGCCGCTGGTGGTGCAGGGCATCAAGGATGTGCTGGATCATCCGAAGGCGGGCAAGGTCGCGGACGGGCTGCGCTATGTGTCGGCCTGGAATTCGGCGTTCCTGCCGTCGGAGGATCTGACCGAGGCGATTCAGGCCGTATTCGAGAAGCGCGCCCCGAAGTTCCGAGGGAAGTAACAACTCTCGAAACACTCCGGGGCTCGGCACCGGAAACCGCTGGCCTCCCGGTTCCCGCCCGCTTATCGTGAGCGGGGACCGGGGAGGTTGGTCATGGCTACATCCGAGGTGGGCGAGTCGACCGAAGCAGGCGGCTTCACCCATCGGCAGATTATGGTGATTCTGAGCGGGCTGTTGCTCGGCATCCTGCTCGCCGCGCTCGATCAGACCATCGTGTCCACCGCGATTCGCACCATTGCCGATGACCTGCACGGGTATTCGCTGCAGGTGTGGGCGACCACGGCGTATCTGATCACCTCCACGCTCGCCACATCGTTGTACGGCAAACTCTCGGATATGTACGGGCGCAAGCCCTTCTATCTGGCCGCCATCATCATCTTCCTGACCGGTTCACTGCTCTGCGCGTTCGCGCATTCCATGTATGAGCTGGCCGCTTTCCGTGCGGTGCAGGGTCTGGGCGCGGGTGGGCTGATGTCGTTGGCGCTCACCATCGTCGGCGATATCGTGCCCCCTCGGGAGCGGGCCAGGTATCAGGGCTATTTCCTGGCGGTGTTCGGTACCTCGAGTGTGCTCGGGCCGGTGCTGGGCGGATTGTTCGCAGGTCAGGAAAGTATTCTCGGAATTTCGGGCTGGCGCTGGGTATTCCTGGTGAATGTGCCGATCGGCCTGTTCACCCTGCTCGTGGTGACCCGGGCGCTGCATCTGCCCGCGCGGGAACGCTCCCGCGATCGCGTCGACTACTGGGGTGCGCTGGTGCTGGCCATCGGCATCGCACCGCTGTTGATCGTGGCCGAACAGGGCCGCGAATGGGGTTGGGGCAGTGGCAGATCGGTGCTCTGCTATGCCGTCGGGACGATCGGAATCCTGGGCTTCGTGGCGGTGGAGGCGGCGCTCGGGGATGCCGCGATGATCCCCCTGCGCATCTTCGCCGACCGCACTTTCGCACTGGGCGTGGTGATCTCATTCGTGGTGGGCGCGGGCATGTTCGGCGGGATTCTGCTGCTGCCGCAGTATTTGCAGGCGGTGCGCGGGGCCAGTCCGATGATCGGCGGTTTGCAGATGATGCCCATGGTGCTGGGCATGATGATCGGCTCGATCCTGTCCGGGCAGTTGATCTCCCGCACCGGCCGCTACAAGGCGTACACGCTGGTCGGCGCGGGCATGATCACCCTCGGGCTGTTCCTGCTGCACTATCTGAAGGCCGATACCGCGTACTGGGTGGTGGTGCTGTTCATGCTGTGCGTGGGTTTCGGGCTCGGCAATCTCATGCAGCCGCTCATCATCGCGCTGCAGAATGCGTTGCCGCCCAAGGATATGGGTGTTTCGACGGCGGCGGCCACCTTCTTCCGGCAGATCGGCGGCACGCTGGGCGCGGCGGTATTCCTGTCGGTGCTCTTCACTCGACTGGCCCCGAATATTCGCACCGAACTCGTTGCGGCGAGCCAGGATACGGAATTCCAGCAGGCGCTGATCAAAGGGGCGCACGACGGTAATCCGGCGGATATGGCGCTCGCACAAGGACTTTCGAACCACGACAGCACGGCCGCGCAGAGCGTACTCAGCGACAGTTCGGTGATTCAGCGGCTGAATCCGGTGCTGGCCAAGCCTTTTCAGGTGGGCTTCGCGGAATCGCTGTCCACGGTATTTCTCACCACGTCGGGAGTGGCGCTACTCGCCTTGATCCTGGTGGTGTTCTGGAAGGAAGTACCGCTGCGTACCACCGCCGGTGGTGTGACACCGGCGGTGGAGTAAAGCATCGAGCTCAGTGCTCGCCCTGCTCCTTCAGCCGGGCGTACGCCTCGACGACCAGAGTCTCGGCCTTGGCGCGGTTCTCCCAGCCCTCGACCTTGACCCACTTGCCGGGCTCCAGGTCCTTGTAGCGCTCGAAGAAGTGCGAGATCTCCTTGCGCTGGAACTCCGGAATGTCCTCGACATCCTGGATGTGATCCCAGCGCTTGTCGCCGGCGGGGACCGCCACCAGCTTCTCATCGGTGCCGGCCTCATCGCTCATGATGAGCACGCCGACCGGACGGGCCTCGACCAGCACACCCGGGAACACGGGCTCGGGCAGCAGGACCATGCAATCCAGGGGATCACCGTCGCCGCCGAGGGTGTTCTCGATGTAGCCGTAGTCGGCCGGGTACATCATCGGCGTGTACAGGTAGCGGTCGAGCCGCACCCGGCCGGTCTCATGGTCTACCTCGTACTTGTTGCGCTGACCCCGGGGGATCTCGATGGTGACGTCGAACTCCACGTCATCTCCTTCTTCGGTGCGGGTATGGCTGCCGACTCGCCAGCTCGTTCGGGGGAACGACTGCGCAACGAGGATAGTGTGGTGCCGGGATGCGTGGGTTCGGCAGGGACGTGTATCAGGGAGACGGCGGCAGGTGGCTGGGAACAAGCAGAACATCGGTGGGCTGGAGGCCAAACGGCGTCGAAAGACCTGGATCGTGGTGGCATCCGTGCTGGTCCTGGTGCTGGGCATAGCCGCCGGTGTGGTGGCGACGCTGAAACCGTGGACGGAGGAATTCCGGCACGGGGGCTTGACGATCGCCGATCCGCCGTCGCCGGTGCGGCCATTGCCGCAGGTCGCGCCCGCACCGCCGACCGCGCCCGCACCGAGTGTCACCGGGCTGGCCGCCGCGCTCGCACCGGTGATCGGCAATCCGGACCTGGGGATTTTCGCGGCCTCGGTCTCGGACGCGGACAGCGGCAAGGTGCTGTGGACCACCGATCCGGACAAGCCGATGATCCCGGCCTCCACCGCCAAGGTGCTGACCACAGCCGCCGCGCTGCTGGCGCTGCCGCCGGACCATCGGGTGAGCACACAGGTCGTCACGGGTGCGGCCGCCAATGAGCTGGTGCTCGTCGGTGGCGGCGATCCCACGCTCACCGCGCAACCGGACGGTAAGGGCTACTACCCGAACGGGCCGAAGCTCTCGGATCTGGTGGCGCAGGTCAAATCCTCCGGGCAGAAGCCGGACACGATCGTGGTGGACACCTCGGCCTACACCGGGTCGAGCATGGCGCAGGGCTGGGATCCGGCCGATATCGGCGGCGGGTCGATCGCACCCATCGATTCGGTGATGATCGACGGCGGACGGTTGAATCCGCTGGTCGAGTACTCGCCGCGCACGGCGACGCCGGCGCTCGACGCGGGGCGCAGGCTCGCCACCGAACTGGGGCTGGACCCGGCGAAGGTGCGGCTCGGCACTGCGCCCGCGGCGGCGACCAAGGTCGCCTCGGTACAGTCCGCGCCACTGCGGGATCGCCTGCGCGACATGATGGTTCACTCCGATGATGTGCTCGCCGAGACCATCGGCCGCGAGATCGCCGTCGCCGCGGGCTCGGAGGCGTCGTTCACGGGCACCGTCACCGCCATGGCGACCACATTGCGCGCCGCCGGATTCGACGCCACCGGGCTCACCCTGCTCGATGCCAGCGGGCTCTCGGTGGACGACCTGATTCCGCCGCGCCTGCTGGACCGCATCGTCACCGTCGCGGCACTGCCCAACAGTGCTGTGGGCCAGGAGACTTCGAGCGTCGCATCGACCTCGAACGCCGTCGCCGACCCGCTCGCCGCCCTCCTCGACTATCTGCCCGTTGCCGGGGCCACCGGGTCGCTCACCGACCGCTACACCAGCCGCGACCGGGTCGGCGCGGGCTGGGTGCGGGCCAAGACCGGAACTCTGGACGTGGCGAGCGCGTTGGTCGGATATGTGCTGGATCGCGATGGGCGCGTACTCACCTTCGCGCTGATGTCCAACCAGCGGCTGCCCGAACAGAGCCGCGCCGCGCTGGACGCCATCGCAGCCGCACTGCGCAACTGTGGCTGCTCCTGACGGGTGGATGACTATGACCGGACCCGAACACCCCGCCGACCGGCGGGGCGCAGAGACAGGGCGTGCCGATGAGAACGGTTCCGGGCGTATCGAATTCGCCGCACATCCGACAGCCGATGATTCGGGGGCGCTGGTGACCACGGAGACCCTCCAACCGTCGCGGTTGAAGAACACGCTCGCCGGTTCGGTGGACTGGAGCCTGGCCGCGCGCACCGGGGCGGCCCTGGTGCCGTCCGGCCCGCGCACGTCCCGGTACTCGGCCGAACAGGCGGTGCTGGAGCTGTCCGCGGCGTCCAGGCGGGCCGAGGGTCCGGTGCGTGAGGTGAGCCGGCTCTTGGACGGTTCCGCCGTCCCCGAGGCGCGAGTGGTGGATCGGCGGGGCTGGATCACGGCTGCCGCGGAGTCCATGGCCCAGCTCACCGGCACCGGCGTGGCCGCCGGGGACAAGGGCAAGTTCATCGGTAAACCGGCAGGCGTGCAGGCCGGGGCCATGCTGGCCTTCCTGTCCACCGCGATCCTCGGTCAATACGACCCGTTCAGCGGACCGGACGGCACCCTGCTGCTGGTCGCGCCGAACATCATGGCGGTGGAGCGTGCACTCGGCGTGCAGCCCAGCGACTTCCGGCTCTGGGTGTGCCTGCACGAGGTCACCCATCGCGTGCAGTTCTCCTCCGCACCGTGGCTGGCCGAGTACATGCAGCGCAATGTGGAGGTGCTCGGCGCGGCCGGGGACGAGCCCATCGCCGATATGCTCGGCCGCCTCGTCGAGGCCGTCCGGGACCGCCGTCGCGGTATCGAGGATCCGGCGGGCGGCATGGTCGGGCTGCTGCGCGCCACCCAGGCCGAACCGCAGCGTGCGGCCCTGGACCGGCTGCTCATGCTGGGCACGCTGCTGGAGGGTCACGCCGATCACGTCATGGACGCGGTCGGCCCGGCCGTGGTGCCGTCGGTGACCCGCATTCGCTCGGCCTTCGATCAGCGCCGTAAACGGCCCGGCAATCCGCTGCAGCGACTACTCCGCGCGCTACTGGGCATGGATGCCAAAGTGGCGCAATACGTTCGGGGCAAAGCCTTCGTCGACGAGGTGGTCGGCACCGTCGGCATGGATCATTTCAACACCATCTGGACCGATGCGGAGACGCTGCCGCGCACGGACGAGATCGGCGAACCGCAGCGCTGGGTCGACCGCGTACTGGGCTGAGCGGGTATGCGGCGACTCCGCTGAGCGCCGTGCGACGATCGGGGCGTGAACACTCGCCCCCGGCTGCCCGAGACGCGCGCGGCGCTGGAAATGCGTCATGCCGTGCGGGATTGGCTGGGCCGGTTCGCGCCGGACGGGGTGGTCGCGGTCGGATTGTCCGGCGGGGCGGACTCTTTGGCGTTGACGGCGACCGCGGCGGTCGAGGCCGAGGTGGTGGACGCGTACATCGTCGACCATGGTTTGCAGGACGGATCGGCCGAGGTCGCGGCGCGGGCGGCGGAGGTGGCGCTGCGCCTGGGCTGCCGGTCCGCGCGGGTGCTCACGGTCGAGGTGGGGACCGAGGGCGGCCTCGAGGCGGCGGCCCGGCGCGCTCGGTATGCGGCCTTGGATGCGGCGCGATTCGAGCCTTACCGGGGGAGGGAACAGGCACGTTCGGTGCTGCCCGGCGCGGATTCGGGGGCGAACAGCCTGCGCCCGGGGATGCCGGTGCTGCTCGGGCACACCCTCGACGATCAGGCCGAGACCGTGCTGCTGGGTCTCGCGCGCGGGTCCGGCGGCCGGTCGATCCAAGGCATGACCGAGTACGCCGAACCGTGGGGCCGACCGCTACTCGGCGTGCGGCGCAACGTGACTCGGCAACTGTGCGCGGATCTCGGGCTGACGCCCTGGGAGGACCCGCACAACACCGCACCCGAATTCACGCGGGTGCGGCTGCGTACCGAGGTGCTGCCGCTGCTGGAGGAGGTGCTCGGCGGGGGAGTGGCGGCCGCACTCGCGCGCACGGCCGCGCAGCTGCGTGAGGACGGCGCGACCCTGGATGCGCTTGCCGAAAATTTGCTGAACTCCGCGATTGATGGCGAAGCCCTGATTCTCGAGACGCTCACCACTGTCGCGCCCGCGCTGCGGCGGCGCGTTATTCGCGCGTGGTTGCTCGGCGGCGGCGCAAAATCATTGACGGACAGCAATTTACGAGCGGTCGAGGCGCTGGTCACCGACTGGCGCGGGCAGGGCGGCGTCGCGGTCGGTGGCTCGGTCACCGGGACCAGGTTGGTTGCCGCGCGTGAACATGGCAGGCTCATACTGACCCACAGCGAACCCGATCGGGGTCGACATCATCACTGAAGGGAAACCAGGCCACGTGTACGGGGACGACATCGCGTCGGTGCTGATCAGCGAAGACGAGATCGCGAGCAAGATCGATGAGCTCGCCGAACTGGTCGCCAAGCGTTATCCCGCCGGTGCCCCCGAGGGTGATCTGCTGCTGGTGGGCGTACTCAAGGGCGCGATCTTCTTCATGACGGATCTGGCCAAGAAGCTGACCGTGCCCACCCAGATGGAGTTCATGGCGGTCTCCTCCTACGGTTCCTCCACCTCGTCCTCGGGCGTGGTGCGGATCATGAAGGATCTGGACAAGGACATTGCCGGGCGCAATGTGCTGATCGTCGAGGACATCATCGATTCCGGGCTCACACTGTCGTGGCTGCTGCGCAATCTGTCCAGCCGCAATCCGGCCTCGCTGGAGGTGGTGACGCTGCTGCGCAAGCCCGATGCGTTGCGCACCCAGGTCGACGTGATGGCGGTCGGTTTCGATATTCCGAACGAGTTCGTGGTCGGTTACGGCCTGGATTTCGCGGAGCGGTACCGGGATCTGCCGTACATCGGCACCCTGGACGCGAAGGTTTATGGGGGATAGAACAACTCTCGTACCTCTCAGGGGCTTCGCCCCCGAACCCTCAAAAGAGGACCGCGCACCGGATTCGGTGGGCGGTCTTCGGCCTTTTGTGATGAAACTCACGTTAGCGGAATCGGGTTTGTGAGCGTGGTTGCCGGGCCCCTTTGCTGGCTGTCGGCCATCGAGTCGCGCCGGTCGGCGGGGGTGTGTAGCGTGGTGCGGGTTACTGCTGGTCACATGACCGCATGAATTTCGGGGCGCCCATCCGGGTGAATGGCCAGGAATTCGCGGTGCCGGTTACCGGAATGTTTCGGGCTCGCCCTATGCTGTCAGTAACAAACCTGACGGCTGTTTTTCGCTCGGAGTTCAAACTTTCGGGTCGGATACAGCTAGATATTCAAGACCGATTCTGATAGCAAGGGGCTATGGACCCGCATTTGCGCGACCTGCGGTATTTCGTCGCCGTCGCTGAGGAACTGCATTTCACCAACGCCGCCCAGCGGCTGCACATCGCGCAGCCGACGCTGTCCCGGCAGATTCGGCAGCTGGAGCGTCAGCTCGACGTGGTCCTGTTCGACCGCAATCAGCGCAGCGTCGCCCTGACTGTCGCGGGCAAGGAACTGCTGGAGGGTGCGCGCCGCATTCTCGAGCTCTGGGAAGTCACCAATGTCGCGCTGCAGGAGGCGGGTGAGGTGCTGCGCGTCGGCATCCAATCCTCCATCGGCCGCGGCCTGATCACCGATCTGGAGAGCGCCAGCGGCCACCGGCTCGCCCTGCACTCCGCATCCTGGACCGACCCGTCCAGCGGCCTGGCCGGGCGACAGGCGGACCTGGCGCTCATGTGGCTGCCCGTACCCGATACCGGTCGGTATCGATGGCAGGTGCTGCGTACCGAGCCGCGCTGGGTACTGCTGCCGGAGAACCACCCGCTCGCCGGGCAGGAAACCATCGAATTCGCGGCCCTGGCCGATGAGCCCTTCATCGCCATGCCCGCCGAAGCCGGTGCGGCCCGCGACTTCTGGCTCGGCGCGGACGCCCGCGGCGGCCGGCAGGCCAAGGTCGGCGCGGAGGCGGCCACCGCGGAGGAGCGCCTGGAGGCGGTCTCCCTCGGACTCGGCCTCTGCCTGCTCGCCGAGAACAATGTGCCCATGTACCGCTGGCCCGGTCTGACCGCGCGTCCGGTCGCCGGACTGGCTCCGTGCGAGCTGGCCGTAGCCTGGCGCGCCGATGACGATCGGCCGACCATCCTCGAGTTCGCCGCCCGCGTACTCGAAGGCGGATTCGCCGACCGCGAGCCGGTCGCCGCGCAGTAGCTCGAAAGCGCAACGGCACGATCATCGAAAAGGCAGTCCCGTCTCGACGGGACTGCCTTTTTCGTGTCAGTCCTTGCCCGGCGCGGTGCGCTCCCAAGGGCAAGCGGCTTCCAGTTGGGCGGCGAGTTTCAGCAGCGTGGCCTCACTGCCGGGCGGGCCGATCAGCTGCGCCGCGACCGGGGTGCCGGTCTTGGGATGCACGCCCATCGGCACCGAGATAGCGGGCCAGCCGACCAGATTCCACAGCGGCGTGAACGGTGAGAAGCGGGCGCTCGCAACCACATTCGCGAGCCACGGCCGCGAATGCCAGCGCCGGGCGCGCGGTGGCGGGGTCGCCAGCGTCGGGGTGATGGCGACGTCGTAGCGCTCGAAGTAATCCAGCAGCCGGGCCTCGATGCGATCGACCTGGGAGGCGCGCAGCAGGCCGGACTTCAGCGCCATCCGGCCCAGTGCGATATGCGTACGGGTGCGACGCTGCAGCAACTCCGGATGCGGAACCGTGCCGGCCTCGCGGGCCGCATTGGCCACCCAGCGCAGCGCCAGCGCGAAAGTCGCACCCTGATAAGGCAATTCGGCCACACCGATGGTGTGTCCGGCGGCCGAGGCGGCGGCCGCGGCCCTGTCGGCGGCGGCGATCCAGGCCCGATCCACCCGGGTCAGCGGGCTGGGCGCGGCGGTGGCCAGGCCGATACGCAGCGCCTTGGGTGACTCCAGCTCGGCCAGGGCCGGTCGATCCGCGAGCACCGACAGCATGAGCGCCGCATCCGCGACAGTCGTTGCCAGCACACCGTTTTCTGTCATGCCGCCCCAGGAATCCACGCCCACCTCGGCGGGCACCAGACCGCGGCCCGGCTTCATCCCGACCACACCGGAGCAGGCGGCGGGAATGCGCACCGAACCGAGTCCGTCATTGCCGTGCGCGATGGTCACCATGCCGGAGCCGACCGCCGCACCCGAACCACCGGACGAACCACCGGCGCTGTAGCGGGCATTCCAGGGACTGCGGGTAATACGGTCCGGGGTATCGGTGACGCCCCAGAGTCCGAACTCGGGAAGAGTGGTCAGGCCGACGATAACCGCGCCGGCCGAGCGTAGTCGCCGCACCACCGCGTGATCGGCGGCCGCGGCGCGCTCGAGGCCGGCCAGGGATCCACCGCGGGTGACCTCACCGGTGACATCGATATTGTTCTTCACCGCGACCGGCACCCCGGCCAGCGGTAGCACATCCAGATCCGGGCGCTCGGCCAGCGCACGCGCCTCGGCACGGGCGGCATCGACACGAACTTCACTGAACGCGTTCACTTTTCGATCCCGGGCCCGAATCCGGGCGAGCGCCTCGTCCACCATCTGCTCGGCCGTCACCGACCCGTTCTGCACGGCGGAGGCGATACCCGCGGCCGTGGTCAGATCCAGCGGCGGGAGGATTTCGGGGGAGTCTGCTTCGAGGGAGTCCGCGTCGTCTGGGCGTGGCTCCCGTGGGAGGTTCTCGTCGGCTGATTTGTCAGTGTTCACCACTACCTCGTTCACCGCGCTGTCGACCGCTAACGCGGCGCCCTCGTCATACATACTGGTGTTCCCCCGTCGCCTCGAGTTCGAAATCGGGTGATCCGGTGTTCAGCCGCAAGTTATCATTCCGGCTATTGCTCAGGGATGATGGTGTCGGGTGTGGCGGATTTTTTCGAAAGCGTGCGGACATGTCTTCAAGCTCCGAGCATCGCTCCGGCCGCTACTCGGCCGGACCTGAATTCAGCGTGGTCGCGGCCTTCACCGCGGCGTGGAGTTCCGGCTCCACACCACCGCTGATCGCGGATTTCCTGCCCGACGCCAGCACACTGCGCCGGGACGCGCTGCTGGAGCTGATTCGGGTCGATATACGGCATCGCTGGCTGCGCCGGCCCGGTCCGGGAGCGGCGCCGCGCGAGCGTAAACGGCTCACCGAATATTGCGCCGAATTCGCCGAACTCACCGCGCGTGATCTGCCCGCCGGGCTGGTGTACGAGGAATTCGTCATTCGCCGGCACAGTGGTGAACGGGTGGATCCGCGCGACTGCCTGCGGGAGTATCCGCATCAGGCGCACGAACTGCGGGAACTGCTCAATGCCGATGACGAGGATCAGAGCACCCGGCGCGCGGTCCTGGACGAATCCACCCGGATGGGGCCGGACGAGCCCACCCGGGCCGAGCCCGCGCCGGACCTCGACTCCACCCGCGTTCCCTCCGGCGAGTTCACCCGGGCCGTGGACATCCTGGACGAGTTCACCCGGAGCGCGGGATCGTTCGACGACACCACGTACCTGCGCGGGCAGGACGAATCAACCCGTGCCGGAGGCGGATTCGGGGAGGACACGCAGCCCGGCGGCCCACCCGATATCGACTCCACCCGCGCCGAAGGACAGCTCGACTCCGATTCCACGCGCATCCCGAACGCGGGCGAGCTCACCCAGCGGGATCCCTCGGCGCGATTCGCGCGGGCGGCGGAGGGCAGCACCGGCGGGCTCAGCGGGCCCGAGACCGGCGAACTCCTGGACCGGCTCGAAATCGGCCAGCGCATAGACGATTTCGATCTGCTCACCAGTCTCGGCAGCGGTGCGTTCGCGCGCGTGTTCCTGGCTCGGCAGCGGTCCCTGCAGCGGCTGGTCGCGGTGAAGGTCTCCGCCGATCACGGCACCGAACCGCAGACCCTGGCGCAACTGGATCACGACTACATCGTGCGCGTCTTCGACCAGCGGCTCATCTCCGGTATCCGCACCTCGAGCGGGCGGCGCATGCGGCTGCTGTACATGCAGTTCCTGCCCGGCGGCACCCTGCTCGGGGTGCTGCGCTGGGTGCGCGCCACCCCGGCCGCCGAACGCAGCGGGCAATTGCTGCTGGACGCCGTGGACGCGGCCATGGAGGAGAAGGGCGAGATCCGGCCCACCGACTCCAGTGTGCGCGCCGAGATCGCCGGGCTCAGCTGGCCGGAAACCGTTGCGTGGCTGGGCCGCCGGCTCGCCGAGGCGCTCGACTACGCGGACGGGCACGGGGTGCTGCACCGGGATGTGAAGCCCGCGAATGTACTGCTCACCGCCGAAGCCGTACCGAAACTGGCCGACTTCAATATCAGCTTCAGCCGCAATCTGGACGATGCCAGTCCGGTCGCCTACTTCGGCGGCTCACTGTCGTACATGTCGCCCGAACAGCTCGAAGCCTGCCATCCCGGGCGGGCGCGTACGGCCGCCGAACTGGACACCCGCGCCGATATCTTCTCCCTCGGCGTGGTGCTGTGGGAATTGCTCACCGGCGCCAAACCATTCGACGACACCACCGCCGGACCCGGTGGCCAAGGCGACCGCACCACCCTGGAGGCCATGCTGAACCGGCGGCGCGGCGGTGTCGACACCGTGGCCCTGGACCGCGTCCCGGACGACTGCCCGGCCGCACTGCGCCGGGTCCTGCTCACCTGCCTGGCACCCGACCGCGACGACCGCTGGTCCAGCGGATCGATCCTGGCCGCCCAGTTGGAGCTGTGCCTGGACCAGCGCGCCCGCGATCTGGTCGATCCACCGCCGCACAGCTGGCGGATGCGGTTGCGGCCGTGGCTGATACCGATCGTGGTGCTGGCCGTCGCGATACCCAATGTGCTGTCCTCGATCTACAACATCGTGCACAACAACACGCTGATCGTCAGCCGCATGTCCGAAGCCTCCATGCACAGCTTCACTCTCACCACCGTGACGGTGAACGTGCTGTTCTTCCCATTCGGGGCCGCGCTCATCGTCTACCAGTGCAGACGGGTGATCCTGGTACCACGCGGATTACGCAAGGGCAGAACCTACGACGAGGACACCCTGCGCCACGCCAGAGCCGACATATTGCTTGCGGGGGAACGCATTTCGCTGGTCGTCTTCACCCTGTGGGTGGTCTCGGCCATCACCTTCCCCATCGCGCTGCGCCTGGCCACCGGTGAGATTCCCACCAGCAGCATGGTGCATTTCGTGGTGTCGATGGTGGTGTGCGGGGCCATCGCGGTCGCCTATCCGTTCTTCCTGGTCACCTTCTATCTGGTGCGGTGTATCTATCCGATGTTCCTGCGGCACGGCGACATCAGCGCCGAGGACGCGGTCTGGCTGCATCGCCTCGGGCACCGCTGCACCACCTATCTGGCGGTGGCGGCCTCGGTGCCGCTGCTGGCGGTCGCGGGCGTGACCTTCCTGCCACCCGAGGACATTCCCCGGGTGATCGTGGCGGTACGGGTGCTCAGTGTCGGCGGGATCGTGGCCTTCCTGGCCGTGTACATCATGTTCCGGGCCCTGGAGGCGGATCTGGCGGCCCTGGAACGGGTGGTTTCGCCCGGCCGCCAGGCGCGTGACACCGGGGAGCCGGTGGGTACCGGAACATGAACGAGTATCCCGCCCAGGCGGTCTCGCGCTTCGCCGCCGACTGGGAATCCACGCTGCGCGGTGATCGCCGGGAACCGCCGCACCTGAACCACTACGTACCCGACGGCGCAGCACTGCAGCTGGATGTGCTCACCGCCCTGGTGCGCGTCGATATGCGCCAGCGCTGGCGGCGCGCGGGCCTGGAGAAGCGAATCGCGGAGTACCGCAGCGAATTCCCGGCCGTCACCGACAGCCCCGAATTCGCCGACCTGGTCTGCGAGGAGTACCTGGTGCGCAGCCGCTACCGGGCATTGGACGTGGACACCTTCAGCACCGAATACCCGGAGGTAGCCGGTGAGATCCGGCGGCGCTTCGCCGACGGCGCCGTCCGCGCCGAAACCCCGGCCCTGCCCGCCGGGATCGAAACAGGCCGCCGCCTGGACGATTTCGACCTGCTCACCGATCTGGGCGGGGCCACACACAGTCGCATGTTCCTGGCCCGGCAGCGCTCCATGCAGCGCCTGGTCGCCGTCCGCGTCGAAGCGGGCGCGGACAGTGATACACCCACCGTCGCCCAGCTCGACCACCATTACATCGTCCGCGTCTACGATCAGCGACTCATCGCCGGCAACGGCGGTGACAGTAAACCCTTGCGGCTGTTGTACATGCAGTACATGCCGGGCGGCAATGCCGAGGGCGTGCTGACGCTGCTGCGCGAAAGCCACAGCACCACAACGACTCCGCCGCCCGGCGGTGCGCTGCTGTTACGGGCCGTCGATGCCGCCATGGAGGCCAGGGGCGAGATACGGCCCGCGGAGTCCAGTGTGCGGCAGGAGATTACGGCGCTGAGCTGGCCCGAGACGGTGGCCTGGGTCGGGCGCCGGCTGGCGGTGGCCCTGGACTACGCGGAGCGGCACGGGGTGCAGCACCACGATATTCGTCCCGCGAATGTGCTGTTCACGGCCGAGGGCGTACCCAAACTGGCGGATTTCGCACTGGGAGCGCTGTATTGGAACGCCGGGATTCCGGGCGCGGGCGGTGCCGCGGCGGACGCCCCCGAGGAATTGCGCTGGCGGTCCCCGGAAGCCCTCGCGGCCCGGCTCGACCCCACCGCGCCCATGCCGGACACCCGCAGCGATATCTGGTCGCTCGGGGTACTGCTGTGGGAAATGCTCACCGGCACAGCACCATTCGACGATCCACCGGCTACCGGTGTGCCGGGGCACGAGGTGGTGACGGCCATGCTGGCACGGCGGCGCCTGGGCGTGCCGCCCGCGGCGCTGAACGCACTGCCCGCCGATACGCCCGCCGCGCTGCGCCGGGTACTGCTGGAATGCCTGCATCCCGATCCGGAGCGCCGCCGGCAGAACGGCACGGAACTGGCGGGACAGCTCGACCTCTGCCTGAACGCGCGCGCCCGCGATCTGGTCGACCCACCACCCAAGAGCTGGCGCGCCCGGGCGCGCCGCTGGCCGGTGCCGATCGTGGCGCTCTGCGTGGGTGTGCCGAATGCCATTGCCAGCTTTTACAACATCCGGCTGAATCAGAGTCTCATCGTGGATCGGCTCGCCGCCGCCGATCAGCAGCGGTTCGGCACGGTCGCGCTGGTGAACAATGCCATCGCCTTCCCGCTGGCGGCGCTGCTGCTTTTGTGGCTGGCGCGGCGGCCACTGACCGTCTCGTACCGGCTGGCGCACGGGCACCGGTACCCGCCCGCCGAACTCGCTCGCGCCCGCGCGGACACCCTGCTGATGGCGGAGCGGGCGGTGTGGATTCCGTTCATCATGTGGATGATCGCGGGTGTGGCGTGGCCGTTGGCGCTGTACGGCTCCGGCGCGCGACTGCCACCGCATGTGTTCGCGCACTTCTTCGCGGCTCAGACGGTGTGTGCCGCAATCGCTCTCGCCTATCCGTTCTTTCTCGTCGCGGTGTATTCGGTGCGGGTGCTGTACCCGCAGTTACTGGTGCGCGGTGCGGTGGGGCCCGCCGATCGGCGCGGATTGTGGGCGCTGGCCCGGCGCAGCAATGTGTATCTCGCGGTGGCGGCGTCGGTGCCGCTGTTGGGGGTCGCGACGGCTACCTTCGTCTCCCGCGAGGACCTGGCCTTGGTGATAGTTCCGGTGCGCTGGCTGAGCGTGGGCGGGGTGCTGGCATTCGTGCTCAGCTACTGGCTCTTCCGCCTGCTGGAGGCGGATCTGCGGGCGCTGCTGCGGGCGATTCCCTCCGGCAGGTAGCCGGCGGGGGTACTTTACCTGGCGAGGCGGCAACGATTTCGGGGTCGATTCCGTAGGGTGGGCCGCGTGAACCGCGGCAGTGTCGAAACCTCCCTGGCGGAGTTGGCGGCGCGTATTCGGCGGCGTGCGGACGGGCAGGCCGGCCGGTTCGTCCTGGGTATCGCCGGACCGCCCGGGGCGGGCAAATCCACGCTCGCGCGCGGGGTGCGCGATGAACTCAATCTGGCGGCGGGCAGCCCCATCGCCGAGGTCGCGCCGATGGACGGATTCCATTTCACCAATGCGCAATTGCGGGCGCTGGGCGAGCTGGCCCGCAAGGGCGAACCCGATACCTTCGATGCCGCCGCCTATGTCGATCTGCTCCGGAAACTGCGCGAAGCGCCACTGGGACAATCCATTCCGTGGCCGACCTATGATCGCGAGATCCACGAACCCATGCCCGGCGGAGTGGTCATCGGCGATCAGCGCATAGTCGTCACCGAGGGAAACTATCTGCTGCTGGAGGGTCACGGCTCATGGTCCGCAGTGCGGCCGCTACTCGACGAAACCTGGTACCTGGACGTGCCGCGCCCGGTCATCGAACAGCGCCTGGTGCGCCGGCATATTCGCGGCGGCCGCACCCCGGCGGACGCCAAAACCAAAGTCGCCCAGAGTGATCTGCTCAATGCCCGCCTGGTCGAGGGCACCCTGACGCGCGCCGATCTGGTACTGCGCAAATTCGGCCGCGCCTACCGGATCGTCTAGCGCATCCAGGCGCGGGTACCGACCGAGGCGCAGGATCGGGACGCGATCTCGGCGGCATGGGTCAGGGCCCGCGGGAACGATTCACCGAGGGTGTGGAAGTGGCAGAACGCGCCGTGCAGGATATCGCCCGCGCCGAGAGTGTCCACGGCAGCGGTTGCGGTAATGGGTATTTCGCCGGAGGCACCGGCGGACGACCAGAGAACGGGGTCCGCGCCGCGCGTGATCGCCACGGAGCCGATCCCGAGGGCGTGCAGATACTCGAAGACCGCCGGTGCGGAATTCGGCGGTACTCCCGGCGGTGTGAAGGCCGCTGAACAAATCGCGATATCGGTCAGTGGCAGCAGTTCGGTGTGCACGGGACGGCGGCGGCCCGCATCGAGCACCACCGGAATGCCCTGCGCCTTGGCTGCCGCGGCAATGTGCAGGGCCGGTTCCGGGTAGTGCCCGTCCACCAGCACAATCCCCACGCGATCCAGATGTTCGGCGGCGGTGCTGTCGAACGGCGCGTATACGCGGGAACCGTCCAGCGACACAATGGTTCGAGTGGCCGCGCCGGTGGCCACGATGATCGAGGAGACCGGCGGCTGATGCTCGCCGTCGGGGGTGAGATCGGTGAGGCCGACGCCGTGCTGTTGCAGATCGCCTCGAATCAGCTCGGCCAGCGGATGTTTGCCCAGCGCGGTGACCAGCGTCGGCACCCGGCCGGACAGGTGCGCGTAGGTGACCGCGGCATTGGCGGCGGGGCCGCCCGCGCCCAGGAACAATTCGTCGGCCTGGGTCTTGCTGTCCTCGGCCGGGTATCGGTCCACCGCGTACGCCAGGTCGAGGGTGGACAGTCCGATGAACACCGCTCCGTTGTCGTCCATCAGCCGACGATACGGCGCTACCGTGGTGGAGACGGGGAGGTAAGGCAGGCAATGGAATTGGTCAAGGGCGCGAACGCGCCGATCGGCACGGACGAGGTGGTCGTCGAGGTCACCGCCGCGACGCAGGTGGATGTGGCGGCGCTACTGCTCACCGGCACCGGAAAAGTCCGCTCCGACAGTGATTTCATCTTCTACAACCAGCCGGTCGGTCCCGGCGTCACGGCGCAGCCACCCAACCGGATTCGGATCGCCACCCGGCAGGTGCCCGCCGATATCGACAAGATCGTGGTCACCGCCAGCCTGGACGGGTCCGGACCGCCCGATTGGGGCCGCGCCGGACGAGTCACCATTACGGTCACCGACCCGAATCGGGGCACGGTGCTCGCCAGCTTCACACCCACGGACCTGAGCACCGAGACGGCGGTGATCGGCGTGGAAGTCTATCGGCGACAAGGGATGTGGAAGGTCCGTGCAGTTGGTCAGGGATACGCTGATGGCCTGGCGGGGATCGCGACGGATTTCGGGATCAGCGTGGATGATGCGCCCGTGCCGCAGCAGGCGTATACACCGCCACCGGTGAACTACCCGCCGCCCGTTCCCCCGGCTGCCACGTACCCGCCACCGGTGCCGCCGCCCGCGTACTACCCACCGCCGCAGCAGAATTCGTATCAGCAGCCGCCGCCTCCGCCGCCGCAGGCTTACACGCCACCCCCGCAACCTCGATTCGGCGAGGCGACGGTCAGTTTGGACAAGGGCCGGGTTTCCCTGTCCAAGAACGAAACCGTCTCGCTCACCAAAACCGGTGCGCCGTCCCTGACTCGGGTGAAAATGGCGCTCGGGTGGGATCCGGCCAAGCGCGGCAAGGATATCGACCTGGACGCCTCCGTGGTCGCCTACAACCGGCAGGCCAAGGAATTGGGCAAGGTCTGGTTCGTGAAACTCTCGGCGTTCAAGGGCGCGATCAAGCACTCCGGGGACAATCTCACCGGTGCGGGCGAGGGCGACGACGAGGTGATCACCGTCGACCTGCCCGCACTACCCGCCGACGTGTATGCCCTGCTCTTCACCGTGAATTCCTACTCCGGGCAGAAATTCGACGAGATCGCGCGCGCCTTCTGCCGTCTGGTCGACGACTACTCCGGTGCGGAACTGGTGCGATTCGAGCTGTCCCGGGGCGAACGCCGTACCGGGCTTTTCATGTGCATGCTGACTCGCGCGGCGCACGGCTGGAATATGACAGCGCTCGGCGAATACGGTGACGGCGCAACGGTTTCCAAGATGATCGATCCGGGAAAGCGTTTCGTGCTCGCAACCGTGCACTGACCGGAATAACGGGTTGTGGCCGAACTGTGCTCGGCCACAACCCATTTCATCAATTGTCCCCGCGCACCCGTGACTCGTACGCCTTGCGTGCCGCCGCGTCGACGTCATCCAGGAACGCGCTCTGCGCACCCAGCGCCCGCCCGAGGGCATCGCCGGCCGCCTCCGGCAGCAATCCCACCAGCTGCGCGATGATGCCCGCCATCGCGGTGACCCGCACCTTCGACTTGGGCTCCGCGATCAGCTTGGCAATGGCGTCCGCGATCTCCTCCGGCTCGGCCGGGCGCAGCAGCTTCGGAGCCGTAACCCCGGATCCCAGTTCGGTTTTGGTGAGCGTCGGCAGCACCGAGGAGAACCGCACCCCGGTGCCCCGGTACTCCTCGCGCAGCGTATCGGTGAACCCGAGCACCGCGTGCTTGCTCGCGTTGTAGGTGGCCAGACCCGGAATGTGGGTCTCCCCGGCCAGCGACGCGATATTGATGACATGCCCCCGACCGCGCGGCAGCATGCGCGCCACCGCCAGTTTGGAGCCCAGGATCACGCCGTACACATTGATATCCAGAATGCGCCGGGTAATGGCGTCCGGTTCGTCCACCAGTCGTCCGGTGGGCATGATCCCGGCATTGTTGATGAGGACATCGATCGGCCCGAGCCGCCGCTCCACATCATCGAGGAACGCCTCGAACGACTGCTGATCGGTGACATCGAGTCGCCCGTAAAGCTCGAAACCCCGTGCCGCACCGGACTCTTTACAACTTGCCTCGTCGATATCGCCGATGGCGATCTTCGCGCCGAGTGCGTGCAACGCCGTCGCGGTGGCCAGCCCGATACCACGCGCGCCACCGGTGATCACCACGACTTTGCCTGCGATGGAACCGAAGTCGGTCATTACTTGATCCCCTTCACGGTATCGAAGACCGCCTGCACGCTGAACCGGCGCAGTCCGCGCGCACCCGCGGCCCGCATGGCCGACAGCGAGAATGCCAGCTTGGTAGGCGAATACGGGAACCACAGCAGCTCTTTGGTCTGCGTTGGCAGGATCGGCTTGGTGATGGCCTGCTGTCGGCAGTACTTGCGCACCCCGTTCGCGCCACCCCAGCGCGCACCCACCCCGGACAGCCCCCAGCCGCCCATGGGCAGCGCGAAACTGAACATATTGGAGAACACGTCATTGATGTTCACCGCGCCCGCATTCAATTGGCGCGCAACGCGTTCCGCTCGATCCTTGTCACCGCTCCACACCGAGGCGGAGAGTCCGAAGATCGAATCATTGGCCAGCCGAACGGCCTCCGCCTCATCGGCGACCTTCATGACCGGAATCGTCGGACCGAAGGTCTCCTCGGTCATACAGGTCATGGTGTGGTCGACATCGGCGAGCACGGTCGGCTCGAACAGGGTGCCGACACCGGTGCGCTTACCGCCGGTGAGCACTCGCGCACCCGCCTTGACAGCCTCCTCGACATGCCGCTGCACGATATCCGCCTGCGCCTCATTGGCCAGAGCGCCCATGTCGTACTTGGGCTCCCGGCCGTCGACGCCCTGGCGGACCTCCTTGACGGCGGCGGTCAGCTTCTTCAGGAATTCGTCGTATACGGGGGCCTCCACATAGACGCGCTCCACCGAAATACACATCTGCCCGGCATTGAACAGGCCACCGAAGGCGATACCGTGCGCGGCGCGATCCAGATCAGCGTCGGCGAGTACGATGGCCGGATCCTTTCCGCCCAACTCCAGGCTGTACGGAATCATGCGCTCGGTGCAGGCGGCGGCGATCTTGCGGCCGGTCGGCGTGGAGCCGGTGAACTGCACATAGTCGACATTGCCGACCACGGCCGCACCTGTCGCACCCGCGCCGGTGACGATATCGAAGACCGGCGGCGCGCCGATCTCACGCCAGCCGCGCGCCAGCGCGACCGCCGAAAGTGGGGTCACCTCGGAGGGTTTCAGGATGACGGCGGCACCCGCGGCCAGCGCCGGAATCAGATCGATGACGGGCATGGCGAGCGGGAAGTTCCACGGCGTGATGACACCGACCACCGGATACGGCCGGAACACCCGGGTCAGCGACTTCACCCGGGCCAGCGGGCTGTGCGGTGAAGGATGTTCGTCCGCAAGGAATTTCCCGGCCCGGCGCGCGTAGTACCCGGTCAGATCGATGGAGAAGGCCGGATCGATGAGCGCGTCGATGCGCGCCTTACCGGTCTCTGACTGCAGGATGTCGGCGAGCTCGTCGGTATTGTCGACCAGCCAGTCCTGGAGTTTGAGCAGCCACTCCTTGCGGCCGTCGGGACCGATGGCCTCCCACTCGGGCTGATGCAGGCGCAATGCGGCCACCTTGGCCGCCACCGTCTCGGCCGAATCGATCGGCACCGTGCCCGCTAGCGCACCGGTGGCGGGATTGCGCACCTCGAGCTCGGCGCTGCCATTGGCGGCGGCCTTACGAGGTGCGGTCTTGCGGGGTTCGGTATTGGTCACGATGTGCTCTCCCACGTGCGCTGCATTGCGAACCGGCTCGGCTCCGTGAGCTGTGTGTGACAGCTCACTGAACTATGATCGTGACACAACTCTTCGCGGACATTCTTGGCTCATCGGGTCAAGAAATCAGTCCGATTTTGTACTTTGGATCCAAATTCGGAGGTCGGTGCGTGGCGAATATCGAGACCAGCCCCGGCACCCGGCAGTGGATCGCCGACTTCGTCGCCGAGAACCTGCGCACCGAGAACCTCGAACAGGTGCTCAGCCGCCTCGACACCGCGATCATCACCCGCATTCCCGAACTCCGCGATCGGGATGTGCGCCGTGACCTCGCCGCCAGCACCCGCGCGCACGCCTTCGAGGTACTCAGCGGGCTGACCCAGGACCGCTTCGACTATCCGGTCCCCGAACAGGCGCACGCCTTCGCCCGCACCATCGCCCGCCGCGGCCACGACATCCGGCTGCTGCTGCGTGTCTACCACGTCGGCCAGGAGGCACTGCTGGATTTCATGACCGAGATCGTCGGTCAGGGGCAACTGCCGCGGGAGATCGAAAGAGACGTACTGCTGAGGCTTTTCGACCGCTCCACCCGCTGGATCAGCACCTCGGTCGAGACCCTCACCGAAACCTATATGCAGGAGCGTGAGAGCGGACTGCGCGCCGCCCTCAATCAGCGCGCCGGAATCGTGCGCGCCCTGCTCGACGGCGGCGACCTCGATATCGAACACGCCTCCGCCCGACTCGGCTACCAGCTCGCCCAGCGCCATCTCGCCCTCGTGCTCTGGACCGACACCGACACCACCCCGGTTCGCCCCGACGGCGCGGACGACAGCACCGGACTACTCGATCGTGTCGCCGCCCGCTGCGCGAGCGCACTCGGTAATGGCAGCGTCCTTACTATCCCCTCCGGCGCATCCGCGCTCTGGGCCTGGATCGGCCTGGACGACGACCTCCCGGACCCCGCACAATCCGTCTGGCCCGTCGAGGCGACCGTCCGGGTGGCGGCCGGAATCCCCGCCTCCCAGGTCGCCGGATTCCGCGGCGGTCACCGCGAGGCCATCGCCGCCCGGCAGGTCACTGAACGCGCGCGGCCCGGCCTGCCGGCCGTGGTGCACTACCCCGACGTCGAAGTGGCCTATCTGACCGGAGCCGACGAAACCGCCATGCGGGCACTCATCGACCGGGAATTGGGCACACTGGCAGCGCCCGACGCACAATCCGCGCGCCTGCGAGAAACCCTGCACGCCTATCTGCGCGCCCGCCGCAGTCCGGACGCCGCCGCGAAAACACTTGGCGTGCACAAGAACACCGTGCGATATCGAATTCAGCGCATAGAGGAACTACTCGGGCACTCCATCGACCAACGCGGCCCGCGCCTGGAAATAGCGCTGGACTGCGTCGCGGTATACGGCGTGCGCGCTTAGCTCGCGTCCTCGGCCGGCGCGGCGGCCTCGCGGGCGGCGATACGAC
Organism: Nocardia sp. SYP-A9097; assembly: GCF_009649815.1. Taxonomy (GTDB): domain Bacteria; phylum Actinomycetota; class Actinomycetes; order Mycobacteriales; family Mycobacteriaceae; genus Nocardia. The sequence goes on along the minus strand of NZ_WJIC01000012.1, from coordinate 154,842 downwards.
GCAGGGGCGGTTCACTCTGCGGCGGTACCCGGCGATCGGGCAGCTCCGCCAGCAGTTCGGTGGTGGCGGCCGCAATGGCCTCCACCGCTTTGTCCACGGCCGCTTTGGTGGCCGTGGTCAAGCCCGAGACGCCGCTGACCTTGCGTACGAATTGCTGCGCGGCCGCGTAGATTTCCTGGTCCGTCGCGGGTGGCTCCAGCCCGCGCAGGATGGTGATATTTCTACACATGCCCGTGAGAGTAGTGCCGGAATTACTCGCATGACAGGTGAAGAATCGCGAGCTCGCTCCGGGGCACGTCGAACCCGCCGGGGCGAAGCGGCGGCAAATAAAACCGCCATGAGACAGAATCGAGGTATGCCAGCCCGCGACGTGCCCACGCTGACGACCTTCCCCTACCCGGAGCTCGACCAACGTGAGGACGACCACTGGTCCGGAGCGCAGGTCACGGAGAACGAACTGCGCGCCCTCGCGCTCGGTGGCTTCTACTCCGCACGCTGGGATGCCTTCCACGACGCCCTGCTGCTCGGCCCCGAACGCGAGCATCCGCTCGGCGACCGCCGCGAACTCGCCATCGACACGCTCACCGGAGCCTGGGGAATCACCGACGGCACCGAGGCCATGGCATCCATGGAGCAACTGCTGGAGGGCATGCACTCACCGCTGTACGCGCTCGTGCATCCACTGGTCATGGCGGGCATCAACTCGCCCGAACGCGACCGCTTCGGCGAGCGCGCCGACCGGCACCGCGCCTTCCTGCGGCAGGTCGGTTCCTTCCGCGGCATGGACAATCCCGAAGCGCTCGTTCGCGATTACGACATCTGGTCGCAGGCGATCAAACTCGGCCTCACCGAACACCTGGTGCGCCCGTTGCCCACCGATATCCAGGCCTGGGATCTGGCGCGCGTGGTCGCGGTCAGCCGCATGGCCTATACGGCCGGATATCTCGAGGCCGATGTCGCCTGGGACTACCTGATGCGCGCGCTGCCGCTGGCTCAGCGCAAATACCGCAATTGGCGGCAATTCGGCGATGCCTATCTGGCGGGCTGGACCTACTGGCAGGCCTGCGAGGATCTCGCCGAACTCAAATCCGGCGGGGTGGACCGGCGGATGGAACTGCTGCGCCTGTGGATGCGCCCGACCAGTCCGTGGCGGCGCATCGAACTCCAGCCGGAGGAACAACCCGAACAATCGGACGAATAGGAATCAGCACTGACCCGCCATCCGGCGGGTCAGTTCCTCGAATTCCCGCTTTGCCCGTCAGTCGGGCAGTGACCGCAGAATTCCACGCCCATAGCGCTGGAATTGGACGTCGTCCACCATTGCCAGGGAGTGCCGCTCCACCAGCAATTCCCACTCCGAGTAGAGCTTGTGCACGCCCGGATCCGCGGAACCGGCCGCGCCGTCGGCGGATTCGCGTTGAATCGCGAAATTCAATGCGCCGGTGACCCTTTCGGTATCGGCGCGATCGGTCCCGGTGAAATGCCAGGACAGATTCCCGTCGTTCACCTCCACGCCGTACTCGCCCGGCGCGGCGCCACCGGCCGCGGAATCGTCCGTGGTGCGCGCCCACAACAGGGCGGCGATCGGTAACTCATGCGCGAAACGCTTGGTCGCGCCGAGCGAGACGAAGATCAGCCGGGTGGTGCTGACCGCAAGCAGCCCAGCGCCTTTCGCTGCGGGCGGCTGCGCGTTGACCAGTGCCGACTCGAGCACGTACTCGTCCGCGGTGACATAGCGATGCAGGGCGGCAATGGCCGGTTTGGCATCGCGCTGGGGGGCCATCCGCCGCACCGCGCGATCCACATCGGCGCGGGTGGGCCCGGACCGGCCCCAGGAGGGCGCGGGCGGAGTCAGGTCGGGTGCGGCCACATCCAGGCGCTGGGTGGCCAGGATCTGATTGTTGATCCGCTCGACGATGACGGTGGCCGCGGGCACATCGTGTTCGGCGATGAGCACCGGCAGGGGAGTGCGATCGGCGGGTACGCCGGTCAGCACGGGGGTGGGATAGCGCAGGTAGATCTCGATCACAACGGCGTCATCCGCGCGCCGGTTCAACCGCACCTTGAGGAGTTCGGCAACCGGTACGTCGAGCACGCGCTCGCCGTCCGTTCCCGGCCGCAGCACCGTCAGTCGCCCGTTGCCGTGCCGCACAATCGCTGTGGGTGTCCGTAGCTCGACTATGTCCATACCCCCTGCGCTCTGTTGTGTCGCCACTCACGATAGGACGACCATGCCATCATTGTGACCAACCGGTCCGACACCAGGGGGTGATCGACCCGACGTGTTGCCGCAGACAGTCGGGGAACCACCTGCGTTCTTCAACCGTTTACTCGTTGAAATCGGATTAGCTGCCGAACTGCGCGATGTAACGACTCGACCCTACGGGGTAACGTGGCATGTCCGCATCCGTTCGCTGGAACGGACGCGCCACAAGCATCGCAGGCAAACCGGATACACCCCCCGGAAAGGACTGGCCGCCGGCCGACGCTCTATGACCCGCAAGAATGTGTTCCGCAACCTGGCCATAGTCGCGGGCTTCCTGCTCGTGATCTATCTGGTCAGCATCTTCAGTGATGACACGCGCGGCTGGCAGAAGGTCGACACGTCGGTGGCGCTCTCCCAGCTGCAGAACAACAAAGACAATGTCGACAACGTTCAGATCGACGACAAAGAACAGCAGCTGCGCATCACGCTGAAGAACGGCAATGATGCGACCAGCGGCGAGAAGAAGATCATCGCCAAGTACCCGGGCGGCGGTGAGATCTCCCAGCAGGTGTTCCAGGCCGCGCAGAATTCCGGCGCGAAGGTCAACACCTCGGTGAAACAGGATTCCTGGCTGAGTCAGATCCTGCTCTTCATGCTGCCCATGGTGATTCTGCTGGGCCTGTTCATCTTCGTGATGTCCCGCATGCAGGGCGGCGGCCGCGGCGGCATGATGGGCTTCGGTAAATCCAAGGCCAAACAGCTGTCGAAGGATATGCCCAAGACCACCTTCGCCGATGTGGCGGGCGCGGACGAGGCCGTCGAAGAGCTGTACGAGATCAAGGATTTCCTGCAGCACCCGGCCCGATACCAGGCCCTGGGCGCGAAAATCCCCAAGGGCGTACTGCTGTACGGCCCGCCCGGTACCGGTAAGACCCTGCTGGCCCGCGCGGTCGCGGGTGAGGCGGGCGTCCCGTTCTTCACCATCTCGGGTTCGGACTTCGTCGAAATGTTCGTCGGTGTCGGTGCTTCGCGGGTGCGTGACCTGTTCGATCAGGCCAAGCAGAACAGCCCCTGCATTATCTTCGTCGACGAGATCGACGCGGTCGGCCGCCAGCGCGGTGCGGGCCTCGGCGGTGGCCACGACGAGCGTGAGCAGACGCTGAATCAGTTGCTGGTCGAGATGGACGGTTTCGGTGAGCGCACCGGCGTCATCATCATCGCCGCCACCAACCGCCCCGACATCCTGGATCCGGCGCTGCTGCGCCCGGGCCGGTTCGACCGGCAGATCCCGGTCAGCAATCCGGACCTGGCGGGTCGCCGCGAGATCCTGCGCGTGCATTCGCAGGGCAAGCCGATCTCCACCGAGGCCGATCTGGAGGGTCTGGCCAAGCGCACCGTCGGCATGTCCGGCGCGGACCTGGCCAATGTGATCAACGAGGCCGCACTGCTCACCGCCCGTGAGAACGGGACCGTGATTACCGGTGCGTCCCTCGAGGAGTCGGTCGATCGCGTGATCGGCGGCCCGCGCCGCAAGTCCCGCATCATCAGCGAGCACGAGAAGAAGATCACCGCCTACCACGAGGCCGGGCACACCCTGGCCGCGTGGGCGATGCCCGATATCGAGCCCGTCTACAAGGTCACCATCCTGGCCCGCGGTCGCACCGGCGGTCACGCCATGACGGTGCCCGAGGACGACAAGGGTCTGATGACCCGCTCGGAGATGATCGCCCGCCTGGTGATGGCCATGGGTGGTCGCGCGGCCGAGGAACTGGTGTTCCACGAGCCGACCACCGGTGCCTCCTCCGATATCGACCAGGCCACCAAGATCGCGCGCGCCATGGTCACCGAGTACGGCATGAGTGCCCGCCTGGGCGCGGTCCGCTACGGCCAGGAGCAGGGCGACCCGTTCCTGGGCCGGTCGATGGGCACCGCGCCGGACTACTCGCACGAGGTCGCCCGCGAAATCGACGAGGAGGTGCGCAATCTCATCGAGGCCGCGCACACCGAGGCGTGGGCCGTGCTCAACGACTACCGCGACGAGCTGGACGCCCTGGCGACCGCGCTGCTGGAGCGGGAGACGCTGCACCGCAAGGATCTCGAGATCGTGCTCGCCACCATCGAAAAGCGGCCGCGCATTACCGCTTTCAATGATTTCGGTGGTCGCACTCCGTCTGATCGCCCGCCGGTGAAGACCCCGCGCGAGCTGGCCACCGAGCGCGGCGAGCCGTGGCCGGAGGAGCCGGTGCGCCCGGTGGTTCCGGTCGGTCAGCCCGCCAATGGCGGTGGCTATCCGGCGGCGGATCCGGCCTACCCGGGTGGGCAGCCGCAGTACGGCGGTTACCCCGCGCCCACACCGGCCGGTTATCCGCTGCCGAATACCGGCAGTTATCCCCGGCACGGTGGTACGCACGGTTCGCGTCCGGATTACGGCGCTCCCGCCGGTTGGTCCGCACCGGGCTGGCCGCCGCAGGAGGACGAGCAGCCGTCGCCGCAGCAGCCGCGTCAGGCCTACGGGGGCTGGGCTCCCGCGGGTGGGCAGCGGTACCAGCCGGGTCAGGGCCAGCCGGGATACCCGCAGCCCGGATACCCCCAGCCGGATCCGCAGACCCCGGGCAGCCGGCCCGCCGGGAATGAGGACGAGGACAACGGTGGTTGGGACGGACCGAACGGTCGTCGCTGACCGGGGCCCGGATACGCTCATGAGGTTCGCGGTCCCGTCCTGACGGGCCGCGGACGAGCGTCGTCACAGACGGCGCGCCAGCACACGGTTCGCGATCTGCTCGGGTCGGCTCGACCGGAGGGCGGACATCACTCGATGAGAGGGGTGGACGACCCGGAGGCGAGCCGTCCCATCAGGGGCGGTCGCGAACCTGCCGTCCCTCGCGGGCACGGCATTTCAATACAGGAGGTGTCGATTGTCGGCCAACAACCGTGTCGTCTCCGGCCCGATCGCGCTCGACACCGGTCGGCCGTTCGATCAGGAGCGCGCCGAGGCCGCCGTGCGGGAATTGCTGCTCGCGGTCGGTGAGAATCCGGATCGTCCCGGTCTCGCCGATACCCCGGCACGCGTCGCGCGGGCCTACAAGGAGATGTTCGCCGGGCTGTACACCGAACCGGAGGACGTGCTCAACACCACCTTCGACGAGGGGCATCAGGAACTGGTGCTGGTTCGCGACATTCCTCTGTACTCCACCTGCGAGCATCATCTGGTGGCGTTCCACGGTGTCGCGCATGTCGGCTACATTCCGGGCCAGCACGGCCGGGTGACCGGCCTGTCGAAACTGGCCCGCCTGGTGGATCTGTACGCCAAGCGCCCGCAGGTGCAGGAGCGCCTCACCAGTCAGATCGCCGACGCGATCATGCGCAAGCTGGAGCCGCGCGGCGCGATCGTAGTGGTGGAGGCCGAGCATCTCTGCATGGCGATGCGCGGTATCCGCAAGCCCGGCGCCAGCACCACGACTTCGGCGGTGCGCGGCCTATTGCAGACCAACGCGGCCTCGCGCTCCGAGGCCCTGGACCTCATCCTCCGGAAGTGAGTACGCCGACCATGACCGAAAGCGGTTCGCGGGGGGCACAACTGATGGTTCCTCGCGGCGGCCGCTCATGCGTCGTGATGGGCGTAGTGAACGTCACCGCGGATTCGTTCTCCGATGGCGGTCGGTATCTGGATGTGGGTGCGGCCGTCGGGCACGGGTGGCGGCTGTATGAGATGGGCGCGGACATCATCGATGTCGGCGGTGAATCCACTCGGCCGGGGGCCAGCCGGGTCGATCCCGAAACCGAGGCTGCCCGGGTCGCTCCCGTGATTCGGGAGTTGGTTTCGCTGGGTGTGCCGACCAGTGTCGACACCATGCGGGCCCGGGTGGCCGAGGCCGCCATCGAGGCCGGGGTGTCGGTGGTCAATGACGTGTCCGGTGGGCGTGCCGATGTCGATATGGCGAAAGTCGTTGCGGCGGCCGGTGTTCCGTGGATTCTCATGCATTGGCGCGCCGGTGCGAACTATCACCACACCGGGGCTGCCGATCATTACGACGATGTGGTCGCGGAGGTGCTTTCGGAGCTGCGCGATCAGGTCGATGTGGCCGTCGCGGCCGGTGTCGATCCCGCCAAACTGGTGCTCGATCCGGGCTTGGGGTTCGCCAAGAACGCCGGCCACAATTGGGAATTGCTCGGTGCGCTACCGGAATTCGTGGCGACCGGGCTGCCGATTCTGATCGGCGCGTCCCGTAAGCGGTTCCTCGGTTCACTGCTGGCCGATGCCGATATTCCGCGCCCGCCCGACGGCCGCGAGACCGCGACCGCCACCATTTCGGCCCTGACCGCCGAGCACGGCGGCTGGGGTGTGCGGGTGCACGACGTGCGTGCTTCGCTGGACGCCATCGCGGTCACCGATGCCTGGCGCAATGCCCGGCGGGCGCGCGGTGGCGATGTTGTCGACAGGTGGACTTGGACGCAGGGAGAACAGCTTTGAGCACCGACCGCATCGAACTGCGCGGCCTGCGGGTCTTCGGCCATCACGGCGTCTTCGACTACGAGAAGCGGGACGGCCAGGATTTCGTGGTGGATCTGACGGTGTGGACCGACTTCGCGGCCGCCGCGAAGTCCGACGATATCGCCGACACCATCCACTACGGTGAGCTGGCCGATCTGGCGGTGCGCATCGTGGCGGGCGAACCGCGTGATCTGGTCGAGACGGTGGTCTCCGAACTGGCCGACGCCGTAATGGCCGATACGCGAATTCGTGCGGTCGAGGTGGTGCTGCACAAGCCTTCCGCGCCGATTCCGCATACCTTCTCCGATGTTCGGGTGGTCACGTCCCGTCGTCGCGAACCGGAGGAGGCGTAGCGGTGAGCCGGGTAGTGCTGTCGATCGGTTCGAACCTGGGTGATCGGCTGGCGCATCTGCGCGGCGTGATCGAGGCGCTGCGCCCGCGCCTGCTCGCGGTGTCGTCGGTGTACTCCACGCCGCCGTGGGGTGGTGTGCCGCAACAGGATTACCTCAATGCGGTACTGGTGGCGCAGGATCCGAATCTGGAGCCGTCGGATTGGCTGCGGGTGGGTCAGGAGCTGGAGCAGGCCGCCGGTCGCGTGCGCGAGGTGCGCTGGGGCGCGAGGACTCTCGATGTGGATATCGTCTGGGCCGGGCAGCGCCGCCGGGACGTCGAGATGCCGTGTCGCAGTACCGATCCGACGCTGACGCTGCCGCATCCGCGGGCGCAGGATCGGGCGTTCGTGCTGGTGCCGTGGCTGGAGGTGGAGCCCGAGGCCGAGCTGGAGGTGAATGCCGGTGTACCGCAATCGCTTCGGGAGCTGATCGAGGCCTTGGACGTGGACGAGGTACAGGGTGTGCGCCGTACCGAACTGGCGCTGGGATGGCCGGTGTGAGGCCGACTCGTGTGCTCGATCTGTGCGCGAATGTGGCCCTGGCGGCGCTGGTCGCCTGGATTGCCACCAATGTCGCCTATTCGAGTTTTCCGCCCATCACGGTCTTCTCCGGGGCCTCGCTGTTGCCGGTGGCGGTGCTGGAGGTGGTGCTGGCGTTCGTGATTCGCGCGCGGGTGGAGAACCGGGGGATCGGCGACGGTCCGCGGCAATTGCATCCGATCACCGCGGCGCGGGCGGTGGCGCTGGCCAAGGCGTCGACGCAGGTGGGTTCGCTGGTGGGTGGTATCTGGCTGGGGTTCCTGATCTGGCTGCTGCCGCAGCGCGGGGATATGCGGGCGGCCGCCGCCGATACCCCGGGTGCGGTGGTGGGTCTGGTGGCCGGGCTGATGCTGGTGGCGGCGGCATTGTGGCTGGAATATTGCTGTCGCGCGCCGATCGATCCACCCGATGAAGCGGCTACCTCATAGCAAACATGAAGAAGACAATGATCGGCAAGGTTGAAGCCTGAGTGTCCGGTTCAAGCTATGTTGGTGGACATGGTTTCACCCTCCCGGAGCAGTGCTTCCCGTCGACGACGAGAAGACGCGGGAAAATTCTTCACCGGTCTGCTGCTTCTCCTCGGTCTGGTTGCCAGCGTTTTCCTGGTCTTCAGCGATAACGTCCATATGATCCGTGTGGGCCTGGTCGCGGCCCTCTGGGCGGCCGCCATCGGTGCCCTCGCCGCGACCCGTTATCGCAGGGAGTCGGCTACGGACAAGGCGAAAGTGGGCGACCTGCAGAAGGTCTACCAACTGCAGCTCGAGCGTGAGGTTGCTGCCCGCCGCGAATACGAACTCGGCGTCGAGACGCGGGTGCGTAAAGAGGTCGGCGCGGACGCCGAGGAAATGGCCGCCCTGCGCGCCGAACTCACCGTGTTGCGGGAGAGCCTGCAGCGTCTGTTCGACGGCGATCTGCCCGGTGAGCGCCCCGCGCTGCGCGCCGATGCGGTGCGAGTGCAGGAATTGCCGGCCAGCAACGGTAATTCCGCGAATGGTTCGGCGAACGGTAGCTGGGAGGACACCGATACCTGGGATCCGTGGTCCGCGCCGGTCGAACCGATCGAACAGGATCTGGGCAGCCGCATCACGCCGGTCTTCGATGCCGATCATCCCGAGCCGCCGGCCTTCGCCAGCCCCTTCGACGATCCGGTGACCGCGGAGACCTCCATCGTCACCGAGAGCTTCGACCGGCTGCGTGTCCCGCATCACCCGGCGGACCGTTCCCGGGAATACGAGCCGCCGCACGATTTCGAGCACCTGCGCCCGTTCGAGGACGAGTTCGCCACGAAACCCGGTGCGCCGCGGGATGATTCCCGCGACGATGTGGATGTCGCGCGCGCGGCCGCCGATGCCCTGCGCTCCGGTTCGACCGCCTCGGCGCAGCCGATCCCGCGCCTGGGTGACCCGGCCGCGGCGTCGCCGGACCAGCTCACCAGTCCGGAACGTGAAGAGCTGCAGCAGGTTCCGTGGTTCGAGACCGATCTCTCCGAGGCCGGTGGTGCGCACAACCCCGCCACGGGTAGCGCACCCAAGCCCGCGACGGGCAATGTTCCCCAGCCCGCGCCGGAGAGCAATCCGCGCCTGCTGGCCGAACCCGCCGCGCCTGCCGCGCCGATGGGTACCGCCAGCTCACGGCGTCGCCGCCGCTCCGACGAGGATGCCGGCGACGATTCGGGCCGGCGCCTGTCGGTGGCCGAGATCATGGCGAATCTGCGTTCCGAGGGTGGTCGCTAGCACCCTGTAAGACATCCCACAGTCGGTGGCCGCCTCGCATCGAGGCCGATATTCTCGGGCCGTAACGTCTGGTACCCGCAGAGCGGGACTGGAACGAACTTCGAGAGGACAAGGGTGACCTCGGACAAGGATGTCTGCGGAACCGATCTTGCGCCTGCACGACTGACGGTGGGAATCGTCTCGGCGGGACGCGTCGGCTCCGCCTTGGGTGCGGCACTCGAGCGTGCCGGGCATGTGGTCTTCGGTGTTTCCGCGATTTCGGACGCGTCCATTCGGCGGGCCGAGACGCGGCTGCCGGATTCCCGGATTCTGCCCGCCGAAGAGGTGGCGAGCCGTAGCGAACTGCTGGTGCTGGCCGTGCCGGACAGCGAATTGGCCGGGCTGGTAGCGGGTTTGGCGGCGGCGAAGGCGGTGCGTCCGGGCACCATCGTGGTGCACACCTCCGGTGCGAATGGCATCGGAATACTGGCCCCGCTCACCGAGTTGGGCGCGTTGCCGCTGGCGATTCATCCGGCCATGACCTTCACCGGTCATGACGAGGACATCGCCCGGCTGGCCAATGCCTGCTTCGGTGTGACCGCCGCCGATGACATCGGTTTCGCCATCGCGCAGTCGCTGGTGATCGAGATGGGCGGTGAGCCGGTGCGGGTCTCGGAGGAGAACCGCACGCTCTATCACGCGGCTCTCGCGCATGGCAGCAATCATCTGGTGACCCTGATCGTGGATGCCGTGGAGGCTCTGCGCGCCGCTCTCGCCGGCCCCGGGCTGCTCGGTCAGCAGCTGGTCGAGGCCGAGCCCAATGGACTTGCCGAGCGCATGCTGGCACCGTTGGCCTCGGCCGCTCTGGACAATGCGCTGCGGCGCGGCCCGGCCGCGCTCACCGGTCCGGTGGCGCGCGGCGATGTGCCCGCGGTGGCCGCGCACCTGACCGCGCTGGAGTCGCTCGATCCGCGCCTCGAGGCCGGATATCGCGCGCTCTCACTGCGTTCGGCCGAGCGCGCCAGGAGCAATCCCGACCTGATCGATCTGCTGGAAGGAAACTGATGGACCCGAAACTGCGTGGCACGTACAAGCGCGGCGAACTGACCGTGCTGCACGATCCGGCGGTGGTCACCTCGGTTGCCAAGGCATTGCGGTCGACGGGTCGTACGGTCGCACTGGTTCCGACCATGGGTGCCCTGCACGAGGGGCATCTGGAGTTGGTGCGGCGGGCCAAGCGCACCAATCAGGTTGTCATCGTGTCCATCTTCGTGAATCCCCTGCAATTCGGTGCGGGCGAGGATCTGGACAAATACCCGCGCACCCTGGACGCCGATGTGGAGCTGCTGCGCGCAGAGGGCGTGGAGCTGGTGTTCGCGCCCAGTGCCGCCGAGATGTACCCGGACGGTCCGCGTACCACCGTGCACCCCGGTCCGATCGGCGATGAGCTCGAAGGTGCTGTCCGCCCAGGTCATTTCGCGGGGATGCTGACCGTGGTGGCCAAGCTGTTCCAGATCTGCCGTCCCAGCGAGGCGTTCTTCGGTGAGAAGGATTATCAGCAGCTGGCTTTGATCCGGCAGATGGTGCGGGACCTGAATTTCGATCTGAAGATCGTCGCCATTCCGACCGTGCGCGAGCAGGACGGCCTGGCCCTGTCCTCACGTAATCGCTTCCTGGATCCGGCCGCCCGCCAGCTCGCCACCACCCTCTCCGCGGCCCTGGCGGCCGGTCGTCATGCCGCCGGTCTGGGCCCGGAAGCCGTACTGACAGCGGCGAATTCGGTGCTGGCGAGTACGCCGGAGATCGAGATCCAGTATCTGGAGCTGCGCGGCTCCGACCTCGGCGCGGTGCAGCTCAGCGGTAATGCCCGCCTGCTGATCGCGGCGAAGGTCGGCGGCACCCGGCTCATCGACAATCTGCCCGTCACCCTCGGCACCCCGATCGACGGCAATCCGACCACCCCCGACCAGCCCGCCGCGGCAACTCGTTAGGAGGCAACGCCGATGTTGCGCACCATGATGAAGTCCAAGATCCACCGCGCCACGGTGACCCATGCCGACCTGCACTATGTCGGTTCGGTGACCGTCGACCAGGATCTCCTCGATGCCGCCGATCTGCTCGAAGGCGAGCAGGTCTGCATTGTCGACATCACCAATGGCGCCCGCTTGGAGACCTACATCATCGCGGGCGAGCGCGGCTCCGGTGTGATCGGAATCAACGGCGCCGCAGCGCATCTGGTGAATCCGGGCGATCTGGTGATCCTGATCGCCTACGCCATGATGGACGAGGCCGAGCTGAAGGAGTACGCGCCGCGCGTGGTCTTCGTGGACGATCGCAATCGGCAGGTGGAGCTGGGTTCGGATCCGGCGCACGCGCCGGCGGGTTCGGATCTCGTCTCGCCGCGCTCGCTCACCTTCGCCAACTGAGAACGGAGCGTCGGGGACACCCATGCTGCTGACCATCGATGTCCGCAATACCAGTATCGAACTGGGCTTGTTCTCCGGTAGTGGGGAGCACGCGAAGCTGGTGCGGCAGTGGCGAACCCACACCAATCCACTGATCACCGCGGACGAATTCGCGTTGCAGGTGCGGGGTTTGATCGGCTCGGACGCCGAGCAGGTGGTGGGTGTCTCCGCGCTGTCTACGGTGCCGCCGGTGTTGCGCGAGCTGCGTGAAATGCTCGGCCGTTACTGGGGGCATGTGTCGAATATTTTGGTGGAACCCGGTGTGCGAACGGGTATTCCGTTGCTGGTGGACAATCCCAAGGAGGTGGGCGCGGACCGTATCGTGAACTGTCTGGCCGCCTATCACCGCTATCAATCCCCGGCCATTGTGGTCGATTTCGGTACCGCTATCTGTGTGGATCTGGTGTCCGCCAAGGGGGAATTCCTGGGTGGCATCATCGCGCCCGGTGTGGAGATCTCCACCGAGGCGCTGGTGGAGCGCAGTGCGCTGCGCCGGGCCGAGCTGACCCGCCCGCGTTCGGTCGTCGGTAAGAACAGCATGGAGTGCATGCAGTCCGGTGCCGTCTTCGGTTTCGCCGGCATGGTGGATGGCCTCATCGATCGAATTCGCGATGAATTCGATGCCTTCTCCGGCGACGATGTGGCGATCGTGGCGACGGGTGCGACCGCGCCGCTGATCGTCCCGGAGTCGGAGACCATCGAGCATCACGAACCGCATCTGACCCTGGACGGTCTGCGCCTGGTGTACGAGCGCAACCAGCAGCGACGGCTGCGTCAGCCGTAATGCGAACCCATCGGTTTGTGACGCAGTCGTTCCCTGGAGGCCCTGTTGCTTCTCCGGGAACGGCTGCTAAGCTCGCCGACGTGTATTCCCGCGTGAGCACCCAGGAGTGTTGTCGAGGCTGATCAGCCTCGGCTTCGTCGAGGCATCGTTTTTCGCCCTCGACCGTAAACACACTTCTTGGAGTTTCGCCTCATGCGATCTTCTGTTCTTTCCGCTTCCCCCACCCGGCTGCGTCCCGCCGATCTTTTGCGTCTCACCGACGAAGGCGCGGAGGACGTATTGGCCGGCCGCTACGATCATCTGCTGCCGTCCGACGGCCTGTGGCCCACCGAAAAGCGTTGGGCGGTAAGGCTTCTCGCCGACGACGAGGTGGACCTCTGGCTGATCAGCTGGGTCGCCGATATCGCCACCGAATTACATGATCACGCCGGTTCGCTCGGCGCGCTGACCGTACTCTCGGGCGCCCTCTCCGAATTCCGCTGGAACGGGCGGGAATTGCGCCGCCGTACCCTCGCGGCCGGTGATCAGGCCTCTTTCCCGCTGGGCTGGGTGCATGACGTGGTGCGTGCTCCCGCCGCGGCGGCCGGTATTTCCGGCCCGCTCGATCCGACTTTGAGCGTGCACGCCTATTCCCCGCCGCTGACCGCCATGTCCTATTACGAGGTCACCGGCCACGGCACACTGCGGCGCACTCGTTCCGTCCTCACCGACCAGCCCGAAGGCGAACTCGAATGACCCACTTGACGATCGACGGCATGCTCGCCCAGGCGCGCGAGCGGTTGCGGCGCCTGTACCCGGTGGAAATTCCGCAGGCCATTGCCCGCGGTGCGCTGCTGGTTGATATTCGCCCGCAGGCGCAGCGGCTGCGCGAAGGCACCCTGCCGGGTGCGCTGGTGATCGAGCGCAATGTGCTGGAATGGCGTTTGGATCCGACCAGCGAGGCGCGCCTGGCGCTCGCGGACGACCATGACCGCGAATGGATCATCGTCTGCTCGGAGGGCTATACGTCCTCTTTGGCGGCCTCGTCGCTGCAGCAGCTGGGCCTGCGCCGCGCCACCGATCTGGTGGGCGGATATCAGGCGTTGAAAGCCGCCGGACTTCTCACGGTGGCCGCCACCGCTCCGCACTTCGAGCGCGAGGTGGCGACGCTCGCCTGGCTCTGAATTGGTTTGCCCGGGCGGTGGAAAAATAGGTTTCCACCGCAGGATAAGCTAAAGCCCCGTGAGCACCCCCACCCCCTCTTCTCCCGCAGGCACCACGTCATCCGCAGGTCAAAAGCGCGCCGCGGCCCCGGCCGTGGAGCTCGATGTCCCGGAGCAGATGCGGATTCGCCGCGAGAAGCGGGAGCGGTTGCTGGCGGAGGGCCGTGAGGCTTATCCGGTGGTTGTCGGCCGAACGCACAGTCTCGCCGAAATTCGCGCCGCCTACCCGGAACTCGAATCCGATACGCAGACCGGTCTGATCGCCGGTGTCGCCGGCCGCGTCATTTTCATGCGTAATACCGGCAAACTGTGTTTTGCCACCCTGCAGGAGGGTGACGGCACCAAGCTGCAGGCCATGATCAGCCTCAATGGCGTGGGTCCGGAGTCCCTGGCCGCGTGGAAGTCCGATGTGGATCTGGGCGATTTCGTCTTCGTGCACGGTGAGGTGATCTCTTCGCGCACGGGTGAATTGAGTGTGATGGCCGATGCGTGGGAGATGGCGGCCAAGTCGCTGCGCCCGCTGCCGGTGGCGCACAAGGAGATGAACGAGGAGTCCCGGGTCCGCCAGCGGTATGTGGATCTGATCATCCGCCCGGAGGCCCGCGAGATGGCCCGCACCCGCATCGCCGCGGTGCGCGCGCTGCGAGATGCGTTGGAGCACAGGGGTTTTCTGGAGGTCGAGACCCCCATGCTGCAGACCATCCACGGTGGTGCGACGGCGCGTCCGTTCGAGACCCACTCCAATGCGCTGGACATGGAGTTGTTCCTGCGTATCGCTCCGGAGTTGTTCCTGAAGCGGTGTGTGGTGGGTGGAATCGAGAAGGTTTTCGAGATCAACCGGAACTTCCGCAACGAGGGTGCGGACTCGACGCATTCGCCCGAGTTCGCAATGTTGGAAACCTACGAGGCGTACGGCACCTACGACGATTCCGCGAAGATGATGCGCGAATTGATCCAGGAAGTGGCGCAGTCGGTCTACGGCACGCAGGTGGTCACACTCGCGGACGGTACCGAATACGATCTGTCGGGCGAGTGGACGACCGTTGAGATGTACCCGTCGCTGTCGGAGTCGATCGGTGTGGAGGTCACGCCGGAAACTTCGGTTCAGGAATTGCTGGCACTCGCTGATCGAGTAGGTCTGGAAATTCCGCAGGACAAGGGCTACGGTCACGGCAAACTGGTCGAGGAACTGTGGGAGCACGTGTACGGCGACAAGCTGTACGCGCCGACTTTCGTTCGTGACTTCCCGGTGGAGACCTCTCCCTTGACGCGTCAGCATCGGAGCAAGCCCGGGGTTACCGAGAAGTGGGACCTGTACGTGCGCGGCTTCGAACTCGCCACCGGATATTCCGAACTAGTTGATCCGGTCATCCAGCGTGAACGTTTCGAGGATCAGGCGCGTTTGGCCGCCGCGGGCGACGATGAGGCCATGCGGCTGGACGAGGACTTCCTTGCCGCGATGGAGCACGGTATGCCTCCGACGACCGGAACGGGTATGGGAATCGATCGGTTGCTGATGGCCCTGACTGGCTTGGGAATCCGGGAAACGATACTCTTTCCAATTGTGCGTCCAGCATCTCGTTGAGTTCGCTGGATTGCATTGTCGGTGCCCGTTCTGGGACTATCGAATTAAGCGGTATTCTGGTTTAGGGTAATCGGCCTAACTATGCGGGTCGCACGATTTCGAGAGGACGTTCATCTCATGGCAAAGAAGGTCACCGTTAGCCTGATCGACGATGTCGACGGTGAGTCCATCGCGGACGAGACCATCGAGTTCGCAATCGATGGCGTCTCGTACGAGATCGACTTGTCGACGGCTAATGCGTCCAAGCTGCGGGACGGTCTGGAGGTTTGGGTTTCCAACGCGCGTCGAGTGAGTGGTCGCCGTCGTACCAAGGCCACGGCCGCCGCCACCGCCGGTCCGAAGAGCCGGGTTTCGATCGATCGCGAACAAAGTGCGGCGATTCGTGAATGGGCGCGCCGTAATGGGCACAAGGTTTCTGCCCGTGGGCGTATCTCCGCGGACATCACGGAGGCCTACAACAAGGCCGCTGCGAAGAACTAGTCGTCTTTGCGACTGCCGTCCGGGTGTTTCGTGCGAGCCCGGGCGGCAGTGGTTTATTCATACGCTTTGCGTATAACTATTGTGGGTGCGCGCTACCCATATCCATGGCACGATCTTGCTCGCGCCGAGACGGCACGGCACCATTGAACTGTGCGAACGATGTCACTGGCTGGGTGTAGAGACGAGGTATCGGCGCAGTGACCGCATTCAACGGTTCATTCCTGCGGGTCAAGGATCAAGAGGGTCGTCAGCACGAGCTGATGCTGACCCCGGATCAGCCGCGTATCACCATCGGCCGCTCACCCCAGGCCGATCTCTCACTCTTCTGGGACGTCGAGGTGTCCCGCCTGCACGCGACCGCCGAATATCTGGGCGCGCACTGGACCATCGTGGATGACGGGCTCTCCCGTAACGGCACTTTCGTGAATGGGGATCGCCTGGTCGGGCGGCATCGGCTGCAGCCGGGCGATGTGATCCGGATGGGCACCTCGCGGGTCACCTTCCACGATTTCTCCGGTGCCGCAGGCGATGTCACGCAGACCTCCACCGGTGGGCTGCCGACGCTGCGCTCGCTCACCGAAACCCAGCGGGCCGTACTCATCGCGCTGTGCCGTCCGCTGCGCGGCAATGACGGTTTCGCCTCGCCGTCGTCGAATCAGCAGATCGCCGCCGAGCTGTTCCTGAGTGTGGATGCCATCAAGACGCATCTGCGCGCGCTCTTCGCCAAGTTCGGTGTGGAGGATCTGCCGCAGAATCAGAAGCGGGTAAAGCTCGCGAATCTGGCCATGCAGAGCGGTGTGGTTTCCGAACGCGATCTGTGAGACTCGCGCTGATGTCCGCGAGCTTCTGAACGATGTTGCGGCGAGTCGTCAGCCGGTTGACTGGAAGTCGTTGGAAAGCCCGGGAATTCCGGGAAACGACCCAGTCAGGAGACTCCGATGTTCGCTCTTCGTATGACCGCGCTGGCGGCGGCGACCCTGTCGACCGGCCTGATCGCCGGTCTCTTTTACGGCTATGTGAACTCGGTGATGCCCGCCCTGGGCCAGACCGACGATCGCACCATGATCGACGTTATGCAGCGCATCAATGTCATCATCGTCAATCCGCTGTTCATGCTGCTCTTCATGGGCACCGTCGGTTTCACGGTGCTGGCGGCGGCGCTGCACCTGGGCAAGGATGCGCGCACCACGCTGCTGTGGATCGGAATCGCCGTGGTGCTCAATGTGATTGCCTTCGCGGTGACCTCGGGGCTGAACGTCCCGCTCAACAACCAGTTGGCCGCCGCGGGTGATCCGGCACAGATCGGTGATCTGGCGGCGGTGCGGGCGCAGTTCGAAACCTCCTGGGTGCGTTGGAATATCGTTCGCGCCATCCTGCACACCCTGGCCTTCGTGGCGCTGATGGGCGCGCTGTTCATGGCCGGTGTGCAGCACAGCAAGGCGAATGCGGTTGCGGCTCCGGCGAATACCGCGGTGGCGAGTGGTCCGGCGGTTCAGCAGGGGCGCGGTGGCTTTGTCGCTCCGGTGGCGATCCAGCAGCCGCAGCGGTTCGCTCCGGCCCCGCAGCCGGGTTTCGCGCCTCGCCAGTGGTGAGCGCCGGTCGCAGAATCCGCAGGAAAACCGGGATCCGCAGGGGTCCCGGTTTTTCTGCGTGAGAGAATGGAACAGGTTTCATAATTTTCTCGCCCATTTCCCATCTCCGGTGCTTGTTTCTCGATTAGGTTGTCGAAACACGTTCTAGTTTGGGAGGGAACATGCGTGTTCCGCGCTTGCGCCGTTCACCGAGATCACTGCTGGTTACGGCGGTTCTGGCGGTACTGACACTGGGGGTGAGCGGCACCGCCCACGCCGAATACCCCGAGAACTTCAACTTCTTCGCGGGCATCCCGTTCGAGCTCGCCAATCCGGGCGGCGACATGCCCGGTTCCAACGACTGGTCCTGCAAGCCCACCCGGGAGCATCCGGACCCCGTGGTGCTCGTCCACGGCACCGCCGGTGGCGCACAGACCAATTGGGGTGCGTACATCCCGATGCTCGCCAATGCGGGCTACTGCGTCTACACCCTCACCTACGGTCAGCTCGACGTGCCGTGGCCGCTCTCGGCCATGGGCGGTATGAAGACGATCGAGGCAGAGGGCGCCGAACTGGCGAACTTCGTGACCCGGGTGCGGGCCGCCACCGGGGCCGCCATGGTCGACCTGATCGCGCATTCGCAGGGCACTATCGTCGGCAACTACTACATCAAGCGCGCGGGCGGCTCTGGCCAGGTGAACAAGTTCGTCGCCATCTCCGCACCCTGGCTGGGCACCTACGGCGATCAGATGAACATCATCCGCAGGTTCGCGAAGGAGCTCGGTGCCGGTGATGTCGATGCGCTGGCGGTCGGTACGGGCATCTGCCCGGCCTGTTCGGAAATGGTGGGCGGCAGCGCCTTCATCGCCGCGCTGAACTCCGACGGCGTCTACGACCCGACCGTCTCGTACACCAATATCGACACGATTTACGACGAGTTGATCGTTCCGGTCTCGATCGGCCTGGTGCCCGCGCCGAACGCGACGAACATTCTGGTGCAGGACGGTTGCTCGACCGATTTCTCCGATCACCTGGCCATCGCGGGCAGTCATCGCGTGGCCATGTGGGCCCTGAATGCCCTGGACCCCGCACATCCGCGCACCGTCTCATGCGAGTTCATCCCGCCCTTCACCGGGTAACCACAACCTGCAAGTTCGCGGCCCGTCTCACTTCTGGACTGAGTGGAGCGGAGGAGCGAAGCGGGGGAGCGGAGGGAGGGAAGAAGTGGGACTCCCAGGGCCGCGAACTTGCCCGCAGCGAAGCGGAGGGCAAAAAATACAGCTGTTCGCTGTGGGCGTAGCCGGGACGGAAACGTTCCCGGCTACAGCCCCGTTATGAGGGAATGAGTCGTACTGTCGCCGGTTCGCAATAGGGTGGACGGACGACGTGCGTGACCCCTGCCAACTAGAGTGGAGGCGGGGGATGCAACCCCAGGGCTTCATGGCAGGCTGGCGACCAGAAGGGCAGCACAGGGTCTGAAGCGCCGGATGCCGTAGTAAGCGGAGCAGGAAGTGAGGGAGCGATGTTCGAGAGGTTCACCGACCGCGCGCGGCGGGTCGTTGTCCTGGCCCAAGAAGAGGCCCGGATGCTCAACCACAACTACATCGGCACCGAGCACATCCTGCTGGGCCTGATCCACGAGGGTGAGGGCGTCGCAGCGAAGTCGCTGGAGTCGCTGGGCATTTCGCTGGAGGGTGTGCGTTCGCAGGTCGAGGAGATCATCGGGCAGGGCCAGCAGGCGCCGTCCGGTCACATCCCCTTCACCCCGCGTGCCAAGAAGGTTCTCGAGCTGTCACTGCGCGAAGCGTTGCAGCTCGGCCACAACTACATCGGCACCGAGCACATTCTGCTCGGCCTCATCCGCGAGGGTGAGGGCGTTGCGGCGCAGGTGCTGGTCAAGCTGGGCGCGGATCTGAATCGGGTGCGCCAGCAGGTCATTCAGCTGCTCTCGGGCTACCAGGGCAAGGAGCCGGTCGAGGGTTCGGGTGCGCGCAGTGAGTCGGGTACGCCGTCCACTTCGCTGGTGCTCGATCAGTTCGGCCGCAACCTGACCCAGGCCGCGCTCGAAGGCAAGCTCGACCCGGTCATCGGCCGCTCGAAGGAGATCGAGCGGGTCATGCAGGTGCTGTCTCGCCGCACCAAGAACAACCCGGTGCTGATCGGCGAGCCCGGTGTCGGTAAGACCGCCGTGGTCGAGGGCCTGGCTCAGGCCATCGTCAATGGCGAGGTGCCGGAGACACTCAAGGACAAGCAGCTGTACACCCTCGACCTGGGTTCCCTGGTCGCGGGCAGCCGCTACCGCGGTGATTTCGAGGAGCGCCTGAAGAAGGTGCTCAAGGAGATCAATACCCGCGGCGACATCATTCTGTTCATCGACGAGCTGCACACCCTGGTGGGTGCGGGCGCGGCCGAGGGCGCTATCGACGCGGCCTCGATCCTCAAGCCCAAGCTGGCCCGCGGTGAGCTGCAGACCATCGGTGCGACCACCCTCGACGAGTACCGCAAGTACATCGAGAAGGATGCCGCGCTGGAGCGTCGTTTCCAGCCGGTGCAGGTCGGCGAGCCGACGGTCGAGCACACCATCAATATCCTCAAGGGTCTGCGGGACCGCTACGAGGCGCACCACCGGGTTTCGATCACCGATGGCGCTCTCGTCGCAGCCGCGACGCTCGCGGATCGCTACATCAACGATCGGTTCCTGCCGGACAAGGCGATCGACCTCATCGACGAGGCGGGCGCGCGCATGCGCATCCGCCGGATGACCGCACCGCCGGACCTGCGCGAATTCGACGACAAGATCGCCGACGCCCGCCGCGAGAAGGAAAGCGCCATCGACGCGCAGGACTTCGAGAAGGCAGCGCGCCTGCGTGACAAGGAGAAGCAGCTCGTCGCCAAGCGGGCCGAGCGCGAAAAGCAGTGGCGCTCGGGCGATTTGGATGTCGTGGCCGAGGTCGACGATGAGCAGATCGCGGAGGTGCTGGCCAACTGGACCGGTATCCCCGTCTTCAAGCTCACCGAGGAGGAGACCACCCGTCTGCTCCGTATGGAGGACGAGCTGCACAAGCGGATCATCGGACAAGAAGATGCGGTCCGGGCCGTGTCGAAGGCGATTCGCCGCACTCGCGCCGGCCTGAAGGACCCGAAGCGCCCGTCGGGCTCGTTCATCTTCGCCGGTCCGTCCGGTGTCGGTAAGACCGAGCTGGCCAAGTCGCTGGCGAACTTCCTGTTCGGCGATGACGACGCGCTCATCCAGATCGATATGGGCGAGTTCCACGACCGCTTCACCGCTTCGCGGCTCTTCGGTGCCCCTCCGGGCTACGTCGGCTACGAAGAGGGCGGCCAGCTGACCGAGAAGGTGCGGCGCAAGCCGTTCTCGGTGGTGCTGTTCGACGAGATCGAGAAGGCCCACCAGGAGATCTACAACACCCTGTTGCAGGTCCTCGAGGATGGTCGCCTGACCGACGGTCAGGGTCGCACGGTGGACTTCAAGAACACCGTCCTGATCTTCACCTCGAACCTCGGTACCTCCGATATCTCGAAGGCGGTCGGCCTCGGCTTCGCCCAGAGCAATGTCGAGGGCTCGAACTACGAGCGGATGAAGCTCAAGGTCAACGACGAGCTGAAGAAGCACTTCCGCCCCGAGTTCCTGAACCGTATCGACGATGTCATCGTCTTCCACCAGCTGACCCAGGATCAGATCATCCAGATGGTGGACCTGATGATCGGCCGCGTCGCCAAGCAGCTCAAGAACAAGGATATGGAGATCGAGCTCTCCGAACAGGCCAAGAGCCTGCTCGCCAAGCGCGGCTTCGATCCGGTGCTCGGTGCCCGTCCGCTGCGTCGCACCATCCAGCGTGAGATCGAGGACCAGCTGTCGGAGAAGATCCTCTTCGGCGAGCTGGGCGCCGGTCAGATCGTTGCCGTGGATGTCGAAGACTGGGACGGCGAAGGCCAGGGCGACAAGGCGAAGTTCACCTTCGTGTCCAGGGCGAAGCTCACCAAGAAGGATGCGCCCGCGGGGGAGCCGGTGGTTGTCGCCGGTGAAGCCGCCGCAGTCGGCGAGTAGAAAAACCGTTTGATCCGAAAGCCCCCTCTCACCAATGGTGGGAGGGGGCTTTCGCATATCGAAGGGACGGCATGCTCACCGACAGTCAGGTCGACGCGTTCATCACCGATGGTTTCGTCAAGGTCGAGCAGGCCTTCCCACGCGAGGTGGCCGATGCGGGCCGAGCCTTCCTGTGGCGCGAAACCGGTTGCGATCCGGAGGATCCCGCCACCTGGACACAGCCGGTGATTCGACTGAACGGTTACGGCGATGAGCCCTTCCGGGCGGCCGCCGGCGCCCCCGCACTGCACGAGGCGTTCGACCAGCTGGTCGGCCAGGACCGCTGGGTGCCGCGAAAGGGGCTGGGTACCTTCCCCATTCGGTTCCCCAGCAGCGAATCGCCCGGTGACGACGGCTGGCATATCGATGCCAGCTTCCCTGGGGACGACCCCACCGACTACTTCAACTGGCGAATCAATATCCATTCCAAGGGGAGAGCGCTGCTGATGCTCTTCCTGTTCTCCGATATCACCGCCGAGGACGCGCCCACCCGTATCCGGGTCGGCTCCCATCTGCGTCTCCCGAAAGCGTTGTCCCCGTTCGGGGAATCCGGGGTCGCCATGCCCGGTCTGCTGGAAACCTACGCGGCGACCGCCGACCTACCCCAGGCTTTGGCCATCGGCCGCGCGGGCGATGTCTACCTCTGCCACCCGTTCCTGGTGCATGCCGCCCAGCCGCATCGGGGCCGTACTCCCCGGTTCCTCGCCCAACCGCCCCTGGAGCTCCGCGAACCCTGCGTGCTCGACCGCCTGGACGGTGTGTATTCGCCTGTGGAGCAGGCGATCCGGCTCGGCCTCGGGCACTCGGCGGTGGCGGTCGAGTAGATCGGGTACGTCTCGGTGCGTAGCTGAGATGCCGTCGGGAGACGGATGATCGGCGCGATTTCGCGGCGGAGGCTTATCGCATGGAACTTGGATTGCATCTCACCAATTACGCGATGAACGCCCCCGCGGATCGGATCGGGCCCGGGTTGGCCGAGGTGGTGCGCACGGCCGAGGACAGTGGGTTCGCGGCCATCGCGGTCGGGGATCATCTGTGGCAGAGCCCGTGGCTGGGACGGGTCGAGCAGAATGTGCTGGAGGCGTACAGCACGCTGTCGTTCATTGCCGCGCACACGTCGAAAGTCGCACTGACGGCGATTGTCTCGGGTGTGCACTATCGGCATCCGGCCATGCTGGCCAAGCTGGTCACCACCGTGGATGTGCTCTCCGGTGGGCGAGCCTGGCTGGGTATCGGCGCGGGCACCTCCACCGGTGATGTCGAAGGGTACGGACTGCCTTTCCCGCCACTGGGGGAGCGGTTCGAGATGCTGGAGGAGGCCCTGGAGGTCTGCCTGCGCATGTGGGGGGAGACGGAAGACCCGTTCGCGGGCAAGCACTTCCGAGTGAATCGGCCGCTCAATGCCCCGCAGAGCGTGCGGCGACCGCATCCGCCCATCCTCATCGGCGGTGACGGTGAGAAGCGCACCCTGCCGCTGGTGGCCCGGTATGCGGACGTGTGCAGCCTGCGGCCCGGACCCGAGCTGCCGCGCAAGATCGAACTGCTGCACCGGCTCTGCGCGGATATCGGCCGCGATCCGGCCGAGATCCGCAAGACCTGCGTCTTCGTCTTCGATGTCGGGCAGCGCGGTGAGAAGGTCGATCAGCTGCTGGGCGCGTTGAAGATGCTGGCGGACAATGGCATCGATATGGTCATCGGCCGGGTGGAGGGCGTCGACGAGGTGGCTCCGCTGGAGGTCATCGGCCGTGAAATCATCCCCGTGGTAGCCGAATTCGGCTAACCACCTACTGCCAGCCGGGCCGGACCATTCCGGATTCGTACGCCATGACCACGAGTTGAGTCCGGTCGCGGGCATTGAGTTTCAACAGGATTCGGCTGACGTGGGTGCGGGCGGTGGCGGGGCTCATGAAGAGCCGTTCGGCGATCTCGGCATTGGTGAGGCCCTCGGCGACCAGGGCCATCACCTCGCGTTCGCGGTCGGTGAGTTCGGAGAATTGCTGGGCCGGTGCGGGTTTGGCGTGCGTGGCGAATTCCGCGACCAGGCGTTTGGTGACGCTGGGGGAGAGCAGGGCATCGCCGCCCGCCACCACGTGGACGGCTTTGACCAGGTCGGCGGGTTCGGTGTGTTTGACCAGGAAGCCGGTCGCACCTGCCCGCATGGCCTCGAAGACGTATTCGTCCAGTTCGAAGGTGGTCAGTACGACCACCTTCACGTCGGAAAGCTCTGGTGCGGAGGCGATTTCGCGGGTGGCGGCCAGGCCGTCCAGGATCGGCATGCGGATATCCATGAGCACCACATCGGGGGTGAGTTCGCGGGCCAGCCGCACCGCCTGCGCACCATTGTCGGCCTCGCCGACCACCTCGATATCGTCCTGCGCGTCCAACAGTGCCACGAATCCGGCGCGGACCAGCGCCTGATCGTCGGCGATCACAACCCGGATGCTCACGAAACCTCCTCTTGCGCAATCGGACACGGTGACCCTAGCTGGCGGGTTCGGGGTGTCCCAGGTGGACGGGTAGGCGGGCCTCCACGCGGAAGCCGCCGTCCGGCTTGGGTTCGGCGAGCAGTCGCCCGCCCAGGGCCTTGGCGCGTTCGGTCATACCGGTGATGCCGTGCCCGCCGGTCGAGACGGTGGCGGGACCGCGGGTGGGGCGGGTGTTGTCCACGGCCAGGTGCAGTCGATCCGCCGAATAGCGCACGGTGAGAAGGACACTCGCGCCGGGTGCGTGCCGGATCGCATTGGTCAGCGACTCCTGCACAATGCGCGCGGCGGCCACATCGACCACCGACGGCAGCCGTTTGGGCACCCCGGTCACAATCGCGCGCACCTCGAGTCCGGCGGCGCGGGCCGGTTGCAGCAGACTCTCCAGATCGCCGATCCCGACCGTGGGGGAGATGGGCGCGGGCACGGTACCGGTGCCGCCGCGAATCGAGCGCAGCAGCGCGTGCACCTCCCCGAGCGCGTCCTTGCTGGCGGTCTTGATGGCGGCCAGCGCGGTCGCGGCCTGTTCGGGCCGGCGGTCGATGAGTTCCAGGGCCACCGAGGACTGCACATTTATGAGCGAGAGGCTGTGCGCGAGCACATCGTGCAGCTCACGGGCGATGGTGAGCCGCTCCTCGCTGACCCGCTGCTCCCGTTCCGCCGCCTCGCGCGCGCGTTCGGCGGCCTCGCGTTCGCGCTGCGCCTGCTCATTGCGCCGCGCCTCCTCGGCTCGCCCGTGCCGCGCCGCCACCGCGGACATGCGCTGGCGCAGCCCCTCGGCAATGGCCACCAGCACGACCAGCCAGGCCAGCAGCCCGAACTCCTGCCAGGTATTGGTGTCGTAACCGCGCCAGGACGGCACCGGCCACACCATGAGCAGATAGCCGAGCGGTACGAAAGAGTATGTGCGCCAGCGTGACCCGCGCACCCCGGCGGTGAGGAAGGCCACCACGAGCGCCAGGAACACCGGCCCGTACCCGTATCCGATCAACAGGTAGGCGCTGGTGATCGCCAGCACCGCGTAGAACACCGGATCCGGATACCGCCGGCGCACCACGAGTAGCAGCGGCCCGGCCGCCAATAACGCGTATCCGAGCAGGTCGAGCGCGCGCATACCCGTCTGATGCTCGTTGGCCAGGGTGCCCGCGCCGAGCTGGACAGCCCCGACCACCACTGCGAGCAGCACATCCCACCGTCGTGCCGCACTCGTCTCCATAGCTGCACGGTAGTGCCGTGCGCGCCGGTTCGGCACCGGCAACGGGCGGAATACGTCGAGATACGTACGCCGGATCGCGCTGTGCGGCGGATGTTCCCGCGCAGGTCCCGGCGGATTCTTGGAGGCATGAACGAAGCGATTGTCAGCACCGATCGGTTGACCAAACGCTACGGCTCCCACACCGCCGTGGATGCCGTGAGCATGAGCGTCCACAGCGGTGAGATCTACGGTTTCCTGGGCCCGAACGGGGCCGGCAAGACCACCACGCTGCGCATGCTGGTGGGGCTCATCCGGCCCACCGGCGGCACCGCGACGGTGCTCGGCCGGCATCCGGGTGATCCCGAAACCATGCGTCGCACAGGTGTTCTCATCGAGGGCCCGGGTTTCTATCCGTACCTGTCCGGTCGGGACAACCTGCGCGTACTGGCCCGATATCGCGGCGTGGATCGGGACGAGGTGGAGCAGGTGCTCGACCGGGTCGCCCTCGCCGCTCGCGGCAATGACAAGTTCCGTACCTACTCACTCGGTATGAAGCAGCGCCTGGGAGTGGCCGCGGCCCTGCTCGGCCGCCCCGACCTGCTGATTCTCGATGAGCCCACCAATGGCTTGGATCCGGCCGGAATGGCCGAGATGCGGGAGCTCATCACCGGACTCGCCGCCGACGGGCACACCGTCGTGCTCTCCAGTCACCTGCTCGCCGAAGTGCAGGAGATCTGTGATCGCGTCGGCGTCATCTCCGGCGGCCGGCTGCTCACCGAATCGACGGTGCGCGAATTACGCGGCGCGGCATCGCTTTTCCTGCGCGCCGAACCCCTGGAGCTGGCCTTCCCGGCGGTGCGCCGGGTGGTCGGGGAGCGCTCGGCACTACTCACCGCGAACGGCATCAGAGTCGATGCCGGTGTGGCAAAGGCGTCCGCGGTGGCCCGTGCGGTGATCGAGGCGGGCGCGGACCTCCTCGAATTGCGCAGTGACGAAAAGTCTTTGGAAGAAGTATTTTTCGAGATGACGGAGACTGTGAAATGAGAGCCCTGACGGCAAGCACCCGGGCCGAACTGCTGCGCCTGCGCAAGTGGCCGGCCTTCTGGATCGTGCTCGGGACGTGGATTCTGTTGAATCTCACCTTCGCCTACCTGTTCAACTACCTGGCCTATACGACCGGCGACTCCAGCCGGATGTCCAATGGCCAGCCGCGTGAGGTCCTGCTCGAGCAGATGCTCCCGGCGGCCGTTCCGGAGGTCTTCACGCAGGGCATGGCCATGTTCGGCGGCGCGCTCATGCTGGTGCTGGGCGCCCTCGCGGTGGGCAGCGGTTACGGCTGGGGGACGTGGAAAACCGTTCTCACCCAAGGCCCTTCGCGGGCGGCGGCGATCGGTGGCGTGGTGGTCGGTCTGGCGGTGACGGTGGTCGCGCTGGTACTGGTCGCGTTTGTGATCGATACCGGTGTGGCCGCGGTCATCGCCTCGACACAGGGCCAATCCCTGGCGCTGCCCTCGGCGAGCCGGATACTGCTCGGAATCGGCTCGGGCGCGGCGATTCTGGGCATGTGGACGCTCGCCGGAGCGCTGATCGGAGCTGTCGCCCGGGGTCCGTCGCTGGCGGTGGGCCTGGGCCTGGTGTGGGTGCTGGTGGTGGAGAACCTGCTGCGCGGGGTTGCCGGAATCCTCTCTCCCATAAGGGCTCTCACCGATCACCTGCCGGGTACGGCCGCCGGTTCGCTGGCGGGTTCGCTGCGCACCACCACCGGCCCCGCCACCCCGGGTGTGCTGGATATCCTCACCCGAGGTGAATCGCTGATCGTCCTGTCCGCCTACGTCGCTCTCTTCGCGGCGGGCACGATCTGGCTGATCCGCCGCCGGGACATGATCTGATCAGCTGGAAGAATCTGCGGCACAATCGATCACGCCGCCCGCCAGATGTTGGAGGGCGGCGTTGATCTGTGCCGGGGTGAGCCCGCGTTCGCGCTGATATTGATAGAC
The DNA here is from genome assembly GCF_009649815.1 of Nocardia sp. SYP-A9097. Taxonomy (GTDB): domain Bacteria; phylum Actinomycetota; class Actinomycetes; order Mycobacteriales; family Mycobacteriaceae; genus Nocardia. The sequence continues at coordinate 127,634 of NZ_WJIC01000012.1, read as the reverse complement.
CTCGGCCGCGAGCGGTGCCAGCAGCGCGTCCACCAGTGGTTCCGGGTACGCCACACCGGATTCGGTGAGCAGCGCGCGCACGTGCACCCGCCAGAACTGGTACGCGCCGGTCCGGAAGCGCGCGCCCCCGGTCTCCGCACCGAGCACCAGATTGGCGTGCGTTTCGAGTAGTTCGAGCATGGCCGTGTAGAACGCTCCGAGCCGTTGGGCAGGCGGCGCTCCGGGGCCCAGTGGCGGTTCCCCGCGCAGCAGCCGCTCCTGGAGTTCGCGCTCGTGCTGATCGAGCAGCGCGACGGCGATGGAACCGACATCCGGATAGCGGCGGTACAGCGTCCCGCGCCCGACTCCGGCGGCCTTGGCGATGTCGTCCATGGTGACCGTGCGCGGATTCCGCTCGGTGAAGAGGTTCGCCGCGGCGTCAAGGATTTTGACCCGATTGCGTGCCGCGTCCGCCCGCTCGGGTGGTGGTGATTCGTCGTTGAGCAGCGGTAACGCGATCGGGTCCATGCGGTCACTGTAATCCCGAAAGTTTAAGTGGACAACATGTCCATTTGGTGGTTACTGTTCGAATAAAGCAAACGGACACACTGTCCACTTGAGGAGATGAAGAGCATGACCAGCCTGCTGCACCTGGATTCCAGCGCCCGCCGCGACTCCCTCAGCCGCGAACTCGGCGGCGTCTTCGCCGCTGCCTGGCGTGCCGAACACCCCGGCGGCGCCTACGTGTACCGCGATCTCGCGGCCGATCCGATCCCGTTCATCGGCGCGGGCTGGACCGAACTCTGCGATCGCGTCCTCGCCGCCGGGAGTACCGATCTGGACCGCCTGGCCGAACTCGCGGACACCCCCGCCACCACCGCCGCCTGGGCGATCGTGGAACCCCTGCTCGCCGAGGTGCGTGCCGCCGATGTGGTGCTGATCGGCACCCCCATGTACAACTACTCGATTCCCGCGAGTCTCAAAGCCTGGCTGGATCAGATCACCTTCCCGCGAATGTCCTTGGCCCCCACCCGTTTCGTGGTCACCACCGCGCGCGGCGGCATGTACTCACCGGGTGCGCCCAAGGCCGCGTACGACTATCAGGAGCGGTTCCTGCGGGACTTCTTCGCGGGCCATTTCGCCGTCCAGGACACCGTTTTCGTCAATGCGGAGCTGGTCAATTCCCGGCAGGACCCGCTGCTGGCGCACCTGCGGGAAACGCATGACGCGTCCTACGCCGCGGCGCTGGCGGCCGCCCGCCGACTCGGCAAGGAGTACTGAGATGAACTGGCTCGTGCTGGGCATCGCCGGTCTGGTGGAGATCGCCTGGTCCCAATCCATCAAGCCGACACAGAATTTCACGAAACCGCTGGCCACCCTGATCTGCTTCGTGCTCATGGCGATCGCGGTGTACCTGCTCTCCTATGCCATGCAGACCCTGCCGGTCGGTACCGCGTATGCGATCTTCACCGGAATCGGCGCGGTCGGAGCCATCGGCCTGGGTGTGATCGTGCAGCGCGATCCACTGAGTGTGGGCCGGGTGCTGGCGCTTTCGTTGATCATCGGCGGCATAGTGCTGGCACGGGTGACCAATCCCGAGTGAACCGCGCGCCGGCCGGTATCGTGCTCGGCCATGGACGCTGCGCCGATCCGGCCTCCCGACCTCTCCGCGCGCCCCTTCTCCCTTGCCGTGGAACACATTATGTCCGCTTCGCCCGATGAGCTGTATCGCATGGCCACTCGGCAATTGGGTCTCTGGTTCGCCGACCCGGGTTCGGTGCGCATGCGCCCCGCGGTGAACGAACCGTTCTTCTTCACCGCGGGCGGCGGGCACCCGCACTACGGGCGTTTCCTGCGCCTGATCCCGGACCGCCTGGTCGAATTGACCTGGGTGACCGGTCCCGGTGGCACCGAGGGCGCGGAAACCGTTCTCACCCTGGAACTCTCGGCGCTCGGCGCGGGTAGCGCGCTGCTGCTCACGCACGCCGGATTCCCCAGCGCCGCCGCCCGCGACCGGCACGAGAAGTCCTGGCCGCAAGTCCTGGATCGGTGGGATCAGCGAACCCTCGCGGTCAGCTGAAACCGGCGGGGTAGGTTCGGACGCGAAAGACTTTGCGGGGGGTTCGGGGGCGCCGCCCCTGAGATCCCCGAGTTTCCCCTCCCCTCTCGAAAGGACAGCGATGCCTACACGTTCCGCTCGCACCGCCTGGACCGGCAGTCTGCAAGAAGGCTCCGGCCAGGTCGAACTGGTCAGTTCCGGCGTCGGCAAGTACGACGTCAGCTTCCCCAAGCGCGCGGCCGACAATGCCGACGGCACCACCAGCCCGGAAGAGCTGATCGCCGCCGCGCACTCCTCCTGCTACTCCATGGCCCTGTCGGGTCAGATCGCCGCCGCCGGTGGCACTCCGGAGAGCCTGGATGTGACCGCCGATGTCACCCTGAGCCCGGACCCGGCCGGTGGTTTCCGCATCTCCAAGATCAAGCTGACCGTGGTCGGCCGCGCCTCCGGCATCGACGCCGACGGCTTCCTGGCCGCCGCCGCTGCCGCCAAGGCGGGCTGCCCCGTCTCCAAGGCGCTCGCGGGCGTGGACGAGATCGAGCTGGACGCGACCTTCGAATCCTGAGCTTCGAAATACAAAACGGGCAGTGCCGCAATGGCACTGCCCGTTTCGTTCGTTCTTCGGCCCGGAATTACCGTGCCGCCGCGCCGATCTCGCTTGTCTTACGGCTCGCGAATTCGGTCAGCGCCGCGAAGCCGAGTCCGAGCGTCAGCCACAGCGTGCCGGTCTCCGCCAGCGAGGCCGCGCGGAACTGCCACAGCAGCGTCGCCGGGAAATCGGATTTCACCTCGTTGATACCCGGCAGCACGATGTATCCGATCGCGGTCACCGCGATGAATGTCAGCACCGAACCGATCAATCGCACCGTGCCCAACTGGTTTCGCAGCGCCTTGAATACGTAGACGGCCCCGCCGACGGCCGCGAAACCGAGCAGCACCACGGCCACCCACAACCAGGTGCGCTGATCGATGGTGTCCGGTTCGCCGACGGCCGGGGGATTGGCCGGGTATTTGAAGAACGGCACCGCGACAATGGCGAGCCAGCCGCCACCCGCGAGCAGCAGTACGAGGCGCGGTCCGGCGATCGTGGTGTACCGGCGCGCCACATTGGCGACCACCGCGAGCAGTGCGCCCACGGCCAGACCGAACAGGCCCAGCGCCAGGAATTGTCCGGCCTTCTGACCGGTGCGGCTCACGAGGGGTTCCGCCTCGTCGCCGTGCGCGTGCCCGTTCACCTGCTCGGCGGGAGTGGCGTCATGCGAATGCGTTTCAACAGTCTGAGAGTGTGATTCCTCGATGGCGATTGCCGCGTCCACCTTGGGTTCTCCGATGAAGAAACCCACGGAGGCTGCCAGCAGACCTGCGATGAGGCCGGCCAGCAGACCGCGGAGCAACAGCGTTTTGAGCGAACCAGTCAGAGCCTGGGATTCGTTCAGTGGCACGGAACACCCAGCAGGTGCCGTCCATCGTGCATGAGCTCGTGCATGTACATGCCGCTGCGCGAGATCGCACCCTGATCGAAGCCGACCAGGTACAGCGTGAGCAATGCCAGTAGAACGACACCGGCCGAGATGAGCAACGCGGTGAGCGCGTCGCCGGATCGAGCCGGGGTATGGATTATTGCCATCGAGTCCTCCTAGGGGATTTCGCGTCCCCGCGAGTTGGGTGCGACGGTGCCGGTGTCTGGCTCTCCCGGCACCTGTCCGCGATCCGAGGACCCCGAGTCGATGCTTGGATACAGTGGCGCGACCGCCCCGGATTCCCACCGGGTTACGCGTCACCGTCGCTTTACTTCACCCCGAACTGTGACATCCCCGTCGGCCCTGCGTCAACACACGGGCTGAGCAGGCATTCTCAGGTGGCCCTCAGGCGTTCTTGGCGGGCACGTCCAGCACGACCTCGAACTCCAGCAGCGAGGCGCCGGTGGAGACGGGCTTACGGTTCTCGCCGCCCGCGTGCGCCTCGCGCGCCGGGCCGTCCCGCCACGCCTCGAACGAGTCGTTCGAATCCCAGTGCGTGACAACGAAATACCGGTTGTCCCCGGAGACTGGGCGGAGCAGCTGGAAGCCCAGGAAACCGGGGGAGCCCTCGACGGCGTGCGCGCGATGGGCGAAGCGCTTCTCCAACTCGGGGCCGGAACCCTCGGGGACCTCGATAGCGTTGATCTTGACGACTGCCATGGATCCGAGGCTACGCCCGCCGCCCGATGGGGCAGCGCACCACCGAATGGTGCGCGCGTCCTAGATTGGTGGCGTGTTGGTTGACGAAGACGGCCCGCTGCGCGACGCGGGCGGGAGCGGGGCCCCAATCCTGTTGCTGCACGGCCTGATGGGCAGTGCGCGCACCTGGAACCGGCAGTTGGCGTGGCTGCGCGGCTTCGGGCATGTCTACACCTTCGACGCGGCGGGGCACGGGCGGCCCGTACCGGCGGAGCTCAGCACCGAGGCGTTCGTGGCGGATCTCGCCGCCGCCACCGCGGGGATCGCCGAACCGATGGTGGTGATCGGGCATTCGATGGGCGGCCTGCACGGCTGGATGTTCACCGCGGCGTATCCGGAGCGGGTGCGCGCGCTGGTGGTGGAGGATATGGCCCCGGATTTCCAGGGCCGGACCGCCGCGGATTGGGCGGCCATGGTCGGCGCCTGGCCGGTGCCTTTCCCGACCGAGCGGGCGGTGCTGGAGTTCTTCGGTCCGGTTGCCGGACAGTACTTCCTGGACTCGTTCACGCCCGGTCCGGACGGGTACCGGCTGCACGGTGCGGTCGAAACCTTCCGCGATATCTCCGAGGAGTGGGGGACCCGCGATTTCTGGAGTCAGTGGAAATCGATCACCGTCCCGACCCTGCTCATCGAGGGCGAGTACACCATCACCCCGCCCGGGCAGATGGGTGAGATGGCGGCGGTGCATCCCGCTGCCCGGCATGTGGTGATCGCCGACGCGGGGCATCTCGTGCACGATGATCAACCCGCCGCCTACCGGGCCGAAGTCGAGGATTTCCTGCGCCGCGTCCTGGTTTGATGGCGGGTGCCTTCAGTCTGCCGGTGACTGCGTCGTATGCTCGGCTCCGACGCAACCCGGAATGAATGGTGACCAACGATGATCGATTTCACGATTCCCGCCGAACTCGCCGCCGAACGCGATCGGGTGCGGCAGTTCGTCATCGACAAGATCGTCCCCTACGAGCGTGACCCGAGGCTGACCGCGCACGGCCCCAATGACGAATTACGCCAGGAATTGGTCGAATTGGCGCGCGCGGAGAAGCTGCTCACCGTGCAGGCCCCCGTCGCGCTCGGCGGGCGCGGGCTCAGCCATATCGAGCAGGCCGTCATCTACGAGGCGGCCGGTTGGTCTACCCTCGGCCCGGTCGCCATGAACTGCGCGGCCCCCGACGAGGGCAATATGTTCCTGCTTGCCAAAGTCGCGAATCCCGAACAGACAGAACGCTTTCTGCGGCCGGTCATCGACGGGCACCAGCGCTCGGTCTTCGCCATGACCGAACCGAACGGCGCGGGCTCGGATCCGAACCAGCTGACCACCGAGGCCGTCTTCGACGGCGAGAACTTCACCGTCAACGGCCGCAAATGGTTGATCACCGGAGCCGACGGCGCGAAGACCTGGATCATCATGGCGCGCTTGGCCGATAACCCGCACCTGCCCGCGGGCCCGACCCTGTTCCTCTGCGACGGCGACTCACCCGGCATTGTCATCGAACGCATCATGAACACCATGGACCGCAATTACGTCGGCGGCCACGCGGTGGTGAACTTCGAGAACCTGGTGCTGCCCAGGGAATCCGTGCTCGGCGAGACCGGTCAGGCGCTGCGCTACGCCCAGTTGCGGCTCGCGCCCGCACGGCTCACACACTGCATGCGCTGGCTGGGCGCGGCCGAGCGCGCACAGTCCATCGCGATCGACTACGCCAAGACCCGCACCGCCTTCGGCAAGACCATCGGTGAGCATGAGGGTGTGTCATTCATGTTGGCGGACAACGAGATCGCGCTGCACCAGTGCCGGCTCACCATCTGGCACGCCTGCTGGCTGATGGATCAGGGCGAGAAGGCGCGCCATGAGAGCTCCATCGCGAAGTCCTATGTCTCCGAGGAACTCTTCAAGGTCACCGACCGCTGCGTGCAGGTGCTCGGCGGCATCGGCATCAGCGATGAGACGGTGGTGGAGATGATCTTCCGCGATATGCGCGCGTTCCGCCTGTACGACGGCCCCACCGAGGTGCACAAGTACGCGATCGGCCGTCAGATCCTGCGTGGTTGAATCGGCTCGCCTTTAGACTGCACTGCATGAGTTCGGAACTGCATGTGGACGTGTCCGACGGGGTCGCTGTGCTCACGCTCAATCGCCCCTCTCAGCAGAACGCGCTCACCCCCGCGATGGCGTCGGCGCTGGGCGTGGCGCTGCGGCGCTGCGATACCGAGGACGCCATCGGCGCGGTCGTGATCACCGGCACCCCGCCCGCCTTCTGCGCGGGCGCGGATCTGTCGTTGAAGGTCGGTGAGGTGAACGGGCTCATCGATCCGCCGCCGTTCCGGATTCGCAAGCCCGTCATCGCGGCGGTGAACGGGCACGCGGTCGGCATCGGCCTGGAGATCGCGCTGCAGTGCGATCTGCGCTATGTGGCACGCGATGCGGTGTACGGGCTCAACCAGGTTCGGCGCGGCGCGCTCGCGGACGGGTACGCGCATTGGACGCTGCCCCGGTTGGTCGGCAGCGCCAATGCCGCCGATCTGCTGCTCACCGGTCGCACCTTCGACGGTGACGAGGCGCGTGCGCTCGGCGTCGCCAACTCCTGTCTCCCGGCCACCGAGGTACTGCCGACCGCGCTGGCGGTGGCGCACGATATCGCGCACGGCTCGGCCCCGCTGCCCGTCGCGCTGTCCAAGCGGCTGCTGTGGGAGGCCCCCACCATGACCCCGGAGACGGTGGGGCGCTTGGAGACCGAGCTCAACGACTATGTGGCCCAGAGTGCCGACGGCGGTGAGGGTGTAGCCGCGCTCAAGGACCGGCGTCCGCCCAAGTGGACCGGCAGCGTCAGCGCTGAATGGCCCGCCTGGGACGCGGTGACCGGTGGCGAACCCCGCCCGGGTCTCGACTGAGCTTGCGGCTCAAGCCTTTCCGCTGATGGCCATCATGAAGAAGATGATCCCGATGACCACCATCAGGATGGTGCCGACAATCCCCAGCACGTAGCCGACCATCACCTGGATGCGTCCGCCGTACGCGCCGCCGGACGCCTCGATGTCATTGAGGGCCCGCCGCCCCATGGCCCAGGCGAGCGGTCCCAGTGCGCCACAGCAGAACACGCTGAGCGCTCCCAATAGCAACACCGCCGTCGCGTTCTCGTGCTCGGTAGGCGCGCCGATGGGCTGCTGAGGGATCACCACAGCGTGATTTTACGTTCCGCACCCGTTCCACGGCATGCTGACGCGCGGTCTTGCCCCGCGCCACTTCACCCGTCGCAGGTCAGGACGACGCGAACGCCCCGCTCCGGACGGGAGCGGGGCGTTTCGCGAATACTATTTTCCCGCAGCGGGTTTCGGGTCGCCGCGGTGGTTACCGGCTAGATCCGGCGCTGTCGTGCCACATCCGCGAGCACCACACCCGCCGCGACGGAGGCATTGAGGGACTCCACCGGACCGGCCATCGGAATGCTGATGATGGCGTCGCAGGTCTCGCGAACCAGGCGGGACAGGCCCTTGCCCTCGGACCCGACCACGATGACCGTCGGCGCGGTGCCGTCGAAGCTGTCCAGTTCGGTATCGCCGCCCGCGTCCAGGCCGACGATCTGGTAGCCCTGGCTGGCCCAATCCTTCAGCGTGCGAGTGAGATTGGTGGCCCGGGCGACGGGCAGCCGGGCCGCCGCGCCCGCACTGGTGCGCCAGGCGACGGCGGTGACACTGGCACTGCGGCGCTGCGGAATCACCACGCCGTGACCGCCGAACGCCGCCACCGAACGGATGACCGCGCCGAGGTTGCGCGGATCGGAGATATTGTCCAGGGCCACCAGCATCGCCGGTTCGCCCGAGGCGCGCACCCGCTCCACCAGATCGTCCGGATGCGCGTACCGGTACGGCGGCACCTGCAGGGCCAGGCCCTGGTGCATCGCGTTATGGCTCATCTTGTCGAGGTCGGTGCGCGGCAGTTCCAGGATCGAGATGCCGGTATCGGCGGCGATCTTCACGGCCTCGGTGAGCCGGTCGTCGTTCTCGGTGCCGACCGCGACGTACAGCGCGGTCGCGGGCACGCCGGCGCGCAGGCACTCCACCACCGGGTTGCGGCCGAGCACGAGCTCCGGACCCTCGTTGTCCTTACGCCCGGCGATCGGCCGGCCCGCATTGCGGGTGCGCGCGTTCGCGGCCGCCGTCTGCGCCTTGGACGCGGCCTTGGCACGCTTGGCGGCGGGATGCTTGGTGCGCTCCACGGCGGGCGGGGTCGCGCCCTTGCCCTCGAGTCCCCGGCGGCGCTTACCGCCGGAGCCGACGACCTGCCCCTTCTTGGTGCCGGTCTTCCGAATCGCACCGCGGCGCGCTGAATTGCCTGCCATTACTTCGCCTTCCGTATTACGCGGGAATCCCGCGGTCGGCCGGTCACGGGAGAACCCGCGCCACGTCGATCATGCGGGATACCTGCATCCGGTCGGCGCAGCGAACGGCTGCGCCCCAATATTCCAACGCGGCCGTGCGCCGCGTCGCGTCTCGCCTCGAGGTTGCCCGAGACCTTTCCAGCCGGGAAACCCGGCCGAATTCAGCGTTCTTCCTTGGTCAATGCCCATTCCGGCCCGCGGGGAGTGTCGGTGACCTCCACCCCCGCTTTCTTGAGCCGATCACGCACCGCGTCGGCGGCGGGCCAGTCCTTATCGGCGCGGGCCTGCTGCCGCCGTTCCAATTCCGCCCCGATGAGCACATCGAGGGCGGCGATAGCGGAAGAATTATCGGCGGGCGCTGCCCAGTGCGGATCGAGGGGATCCACGCCGAGGACGCCCAGCATTGCCCGCACCTGACCGGCGATCCCGCGCGCGGCATCGAGGTCGTTGGCGTCCAGCGCCTTATTGCCCTCGTTCACGGCACCGTGAATCTCGGCCAGCGCCTTGGGAACTCCGAGATCGTCGTTCAGCGCGTCGGCGAAGCCCGGGGTCCAGGCTCCGACCGGAACCGCCCCCGCTCGCTCGACCACCCGCTGCACGAACGCCTCGATGCGCTGATAGGAGGCCGCGGCCTCGGACAGCGCCTGATCGGAGTACTCCAGCATGGACCGGTAGCCCGCACTGCCCAGATAGAACCGCAATTCGACCGCGCGCACACCGACCCGCTCCAGCACCGCCGGAATGGAGAGCGTATTGCCGAGCGATTTCGACATCTTCTCGCCCGAGAGCGTCACCCAGCCGTTGTGCAGCCAGTAGCGGGCGAACCCGTCCCCGGCGGCCTGCGACTGCGCGATTTCGTTCTCGTGGTGCGGGAAAATCAAATCCATTCCGCCGCAATGAATATCGAATTCCGCTCCGAGATAGAACTCGGCCATCGCGGAGCATTCCAAATGCCAGCCGGGTCGTCCCGGACCCCACGGCGAAGGCCAGCTCGGCTCACCGGGTTTGGCGGCCTTCCAGAGCGTGAAGTCGCGCGTGTCCTTCTTGCCGGTTCCCAGGCTCTCACCCTGATGCACGTCGTCGAGCTTGTGCCCGGAGAGCTTGCCGTAGTCGGGAAAACTCAGCACATCGAAGTAGACATTGCCCTCGGACGGGTACGCGTGCCCACGCTCGATGAGCCGCTCCATCATCTGCACCATCTGCGTGATGTGCCCGGTGGCGCGCGGCTCGGCCGAGGGCGGCAGCACCCCGAGCGTCTCGTAGGCGCGGTCGAAGGCCCGCTCGTGCGTGGCCGCCCACTCCCACCACGGCCGCCCGTGCTCGGCCGCCTTGTTCAGAATCTTGTCGTCGATATCGGTGACATTGCGGATGAAGGCTACATCGAAACCATTGGCGGACAACCACCGTCGCAGCACGTCGAAGGCGACGCCACTGCGCACATGTCCGATGTGGGGTTCACCCTGCACGGTCGCGCCACACAGGTACACCGAAGCGTGGCCGGGGACCAGCGGCGTGAATTCACGCAGGGTCCGCGTCTCGGTGTCGAAAAGGCGCAGAGTCACGACAGAGCATCCTAGTTGGTGAGATATGGCGGAATACGGGCGGATACGGCTCGAGGTTCGCCGCGACCGGGGATTTCCGAATCAGGGGGTTCGAGGCCGAACCGATTGCGGCTATTCAGTGCCGACAACACAGGAGGACCGACAACACAGCAGTGCGGTGGCCACCGATGCCACGCCTTCGCCGCGACCGGTGAGTCCCAGCCCGTCGGTAGTGGTGCCGGAGACCGAAACCGGTGCGCCCAGAATTTCGCCGAGTACCTTTTGTGCTTCGGCGCGGCGCGGACCGATCTTGGGACGATTACCAATTACTTGTACAGCCGCATTGACAATTGTGAAGCCGGACTCATCCAGCAGCCGCCGCACTTCCTTCAACATGGCCGCGCCGGATACGCCCTCCCATTCGGGACGGCCGGTGCCGAAGATCGCGCCGACATCGCCGAGACCTGCGGCGGAGAGCAGCGCGTCGCAGAGTGCGTGCGCGGCGACATCCCCGTCGGAGTGGCCTTCGCAGCCGCTGTCACTGTCGAAGAGCAGGCCGGCCATCCAGCAGTCCCGGCCGGGCTGGATCGGGTGCACATCGCTGCCGATGCCCACACGCATGGAGGTGGGGTCGATCATCGCGTTGTCACCGCCTCCCGCGTGCCATTCGAACTGCCCTGTGCCACCAGTGTATTGGCGAGTACCAGGTCGAGCGGCGTAGTGATCTTGAAGGCCAGGACATCGCCGGGCACCGTGCGCACGGTCGCGCCGAGCAACTCGACCAGGCCCGCGTCATCGGTCGCCTGGGTACCGGTGGCATAGGCCGCGCGCAGCAGCCGCGCCTCGAAGCCCTGCGGAGTTTGAATGGCACGCAATCCGGCACGATCCGGCGTCCCGGTCACCGCACCCGTGGCATCCACGGATTTGATGGTGTCGGTGACGGGCAGCGCCGGAATCACGGCCTGTGCGCCCGCGCGCAGCTCGGCCACCACGCGGGCGATCAGCGCGGGCGGTGTGAGGGCGCGGGCGGCATCGTGCACGAGTACGAAAGTGGCGTCGGGGGCGGCGTCGAGCCCGGCCCGGACGGAATCGGTGCGCTCACTGCCCCCGGGCACCACGTGCACGGGGGTGGAGCTCACGGGCAGCAGTGCGCGGGTCTGGTCGAGGAGTTCGGCGGGCACCATAACCACAACTTCATCGACGGACCCGGAGGCGATCAGGCCGGCCACTGCCAGTGCGAGCATGGGACTGCCGCCGACTGGAACGAACGCCTTGGGCTTGTTCTCACCCAGGCGCACGCCCATACCGGCGGCAGGGACCAGCGCTACGACACGGCTTTCACCGTGTAATGCGTTCACGATCAGGAAGCCGCGGCGAGAACCTCGTCGAGCAGGGTCTCGGCACGAACATCATCGGTGCCCTCCGCGAGTGCGAGTTCACCGACGAGAATCTGCCGGGCCTTGGCCAGCATGCGCTTCTCACCGGCGGACAGGCCGCGGTCCTGCTCCCGACGCCACAGGTCGCGAACGACCTCGGCCACCTTGTTCACATCGCCGGAGGCGAGCTTCTCGAGGTTGGCCTTGTAACGGCGAGACCAGTTGGTGGGCTCTTCGGTGTGCGGTGCGCGGAGCACCTGGAAGACCTTGTCCAGGCCCTCCTGGCCGACGACGTCGCGGACGCCGACATACTCTGCGTTCTCTGCGGGAACCCGAACGGTCAGGTCGCCTTGAGCGACCTTCAGGACCAGATACTCCTTTTGTACACCCTTGATGGTGCGGGTTTCGATTGCTTCGATCAGCGCCGCTCCGTGGTGGGGGTAAACGACGGTGTCTCCGACCTTAAAAATCATGTGTCCCGTGCCCCTTTCGATGTTCACAGTTTAACATGCGACTCGGTAACGGCGCGATCAACGGTGCAGGTCAGGGCCACAACGAGCCAGCGGTGGGGGTTGACAACCGCCGAAGTGTGTGCATCTTGTTGTGGCATAACGGGATACCGCTCAGTTGCGTTCGAAGACATATGCGCGAGCCCTCCAGGCATACACGACATTCCGTATAGCCGCCCCCGCGAGAGGCGTGGGAACACACGCATTACTCTTCTTGACTACTACTCTGCATAGTGGAGTGAGACCGGTCGACATGGAGGAACAACCCGTGACTGCCCTGAAAGCCACCACCGCGTCCAAGACGCGCCGGCGTGCCATGACGGTTGCTGCACTCGCTGCGGGCGCGGTGCTCGCGTTGACGGGTTGCGGCGCCGGTCAGATCTCGCAGACCGCGCACCAGGTCGCGGCCGTGAACGGCAATTCCGCGAACGTCGGCAAGGTCGCGCTGCGGGACGTGCGCTTCCTGCTGCCGCAGACCGAGGAGTACGACAACGCCAAGGGCGGTAAGGCCGTGCTGGCGTTCAGCGCCGCCAACCTCGGCGAGGCGAAGAACGACGAACTCGTCGGCATCACCACCGAGCTGGGCCAGGTGAAGATCAACGGCAAGGCCGAGATCAAGCCGCAGACCGTCCTGGTGTCGGATCTGTCGACGGCCGATAAGGAAGAGCACGGCGCGGCTCCCACGCACGACCAGCACGCGACCGAGCCCGCTTCCGACAAGGTCAGCGACCCGAACGAGAAGCCGCTGCTGGTCGAGGTCACCGGGCTGACCAAGGACGTCACCCCCGGACTGACCTACCCGGTCACCTTCATCTTCAAGGAAGCGGGCACCGTCGTGGTGAACGTTCCGGTCGACGCCGGATCGAACAACCCGCGCCCGGAACCGGCCAAGGAAGAAACCAAGTCCGGCCACTGAGCCTGAAATCGTTCCGGGCAATGCGCTCGGCTCGAATTCGCTTCTACCGCACCCGCTTCGGATTACCGAGGCGGGTGCGGTCGTTTTCGACAGAAAATATTCGGCACGGTGTTTGCCGGGCGTGTCGGAGTGCGTGGCGGTGGAATCGCCGAGTGCGGCGCGAGTTTCTGTCGGGGGCGGTAATTAGGCTGCGCGCGTGGCCAAGGTGAAATCGCTGTATCGGTGCGCTGATTGCGCGAATGAGGTCGCCAAATGGGTGGGGCGGTGTCCGGCGTGCGAGGCGTGGGGCACGGTCGAGGAGGTGGTGGCGTCGTCGGCCACGGTGGCGGTGGGGCGGCGGGCCATGCTGCCGAGTACGGCGGCCACGCCTATTTCGAGTATCGATTCGAAGACGACTTTCGCGCGCACCACCGGTGTGTCGGAGTTGGATCGGGTGCTGGGCGGGGGCATCGTGCCCGGGTCGGTGGTGCTGTTGTCGGGGGAGCCGGGGGTCGGGAAGTCGACGCTGCTGCTCGAGGTGTCGCATCGGTGGGCGCGGGCGCGCGATGAGATCGCGCTGTACGTGACCGCGGAGGAGTCGGCGGGGCAGGTGCGGTTGCGGGCGGACCGCACGGGGGCGGTGCACGAGAAGGTCTATCTCGCGGCCGAATCCGATCTGGCGACGATTCTCGGGCATGTCGAACAGGTGCGGCCCTCGCTGCTGGTGGTCGATTCGGTGCAGACCATGCTGGCCGCCGATGTGGACGGTGTGATCGGCGGTGTCACCCAGGTGCGCTCGGTGACGGCGGCGCTCACCTCGCTGGCCAAGGCCACGGGTATCGCGGTGCTGCTGGTCGGGCATGTCACCAAGGACGGTTCGGTGGCGGGGCCGCGCACGCTCGAGCATCTGGTGGATGTGGTGCTGCAGTTCGAGGGGGACAAGCATTCGACGCTGCGCATGGTGCGTGGGATCAAGAATCGTTTCGGCAGCACCGACGAGGTGGGCTGCTTCGAAATGCGTGAGTCCGGAATCGCCTGTGTGGATGATCCTTCCGGGCTGTTCCTGCATCACCGGGGTACGGCGGTGCCGGGTACCGCGGTCACGGTGGCCATGGACGGGAAGCGGCCCATGCTCGGCGAGGTGCAGGGCCTCACCGTCGACACCCAGGTGCCCGCCCCGCGTCGCGCGGTGAGCGGGCTGGACTACAACCGCGTTTCCATGGTCCTGGCTGTCCTGCAGAGCCGCTGCGGGGTCTATGTGGGTAAGCAGGACGTCTACGCGGCCACCGTAGGCGGAATGCGGCTCACAGAGCCCGCAGCGGATCTGGCTGTCGCCCTTGCCATTGCGAGTGCGAGCCAGGATCACGCGCTGCGCCCGGGCATGGTGGTGCTCGGTGAGGTGGGGCTGGCGGGCGAGGTGCGGCAGGTGACCGGATTGACCCGCCGCCTGGCCGAGGCGGAGCGGCTGGGGTTCACCGAGGCGCTGGTGCCGACCGGTGTGGATCGAGCGGGTCGCACCATCAAGGTGCACGAGGTCGCGGATCTCAGTGCGGCCCTTGCCGCCAGCGGGCTGCGGCACCCGCGCCGCGCCCGGGCGAAGGCCGGGGCCGAGGAGGACTGACGAACCGCCGAATCCGGACTCCGCGCCGGAAACGGTTCTGTTCCAACGGCGAAGGCCGGATCCCATTCGGGATCCGGCCTTCGTGCTGAAAGCTGCTCGTATCAGGCGATATTGAAGGGTTCCGGTGCGCTGCGCACCGAACCCAGTTGGGCGACAACGGTGTAGGGGCCCGCGGGTACCGGGACACGTTCGCCGGCGCAGCCGGGCTGGGAGGTGGAGCCGGACCAGGTGACGGTGAAGGCCGCCTGCTGGCCGGGCATGAGGGTGCGCATATCGGGGGTGCCGTCCGGGTAGCAGTCGGTGGAGGCCCAGAGGCGGCGCTGGCCGTCGAGGGATTGCACCGAAACCAGCTGCAGGCCCGAACCCATATCCCGCTCACACGCCGAGCTGGAGATATTGGTGATGACAATGCCGAAGACCGGCTGCTCACCGGTCTTGTAGGTGGGCTGCCCGACATTCACCTTCACGGCCAGCGACTGATCCGAGCACTGGCCCGCACCCGCGCCCGCGATCGGGGCCGCGCTACCGCTGACGGTGCTCGCCGACGGTTTGGCCGAGCCCGAATCGGGTGCACCCGAGGAGCTCCCGGCGGGTTTGTTGGTCGCGCCGGGAGCGGAGGTGGGCACTTTGGCGTCGGCTTTCTTCTCCTCACCGCCGCCGCTGCGCAATAGCGCGAAGGCCACCCAGATCACCAGTAGCAGGGCGACCGCGATCGCGCCGATCGCGACCAGGCGACGGCGCCAGTAGATTTCCGGCGGCAGTGGTCCATTCGGTTCCAGCACGCTGACAACGGTAAGGGCACCGTCGGGTGTGTCCGCCGCAGGGTCTCGGCGTGTCGGAGGTGAAAGAGCCCACGTGCCAGGTACATTTCGGCGTTTTATGCGGGCGACCAGCTCACTCTCGAAAACCGTGTCCGTCGTATTCGCAGCGGGCACAGGCGATCTCGGCGCTCGAAGGCTAGACGACCTCGCCGATATTGCCGATCACGCGGTGCAGCCTGGTCTGCCCCTCCGCGAGGTTGTAAGTGACGCAGGCGATGGCGCATTCGCCGGTCGCCACGCGCTGGGAGATGATCATCGAGCGCTGCATGAGCAGGCGGGCGGTCTCCTCGACGTGCCGGGCCTCCAGCTCGTCGACCGAGCTCAGCCCCTCGCGGCGGCCGATCAGAATGGACGGGGTGACGCGCTCCACCACACTGCGAATGAATCCGCCGGGCACATTGCCGTGGTCCAGGGCGTCGATGGTGGCGCGGACCGCGCCGCAGCTGTCGTGCCCGAGCACCACGATGAGCGGAACGTGCAGTACCTGCACGCCGTATTCGATGGAGCCGAGGACCGAGGAGTCCACCACGTGACCCGCGGTGCGCACCACGAACATATCGCCGAGTCCCTGATCGAAGATGATCTCGGCGGCCACGCGGGAGTCGCCGCAGCCGAACAGAATCGCGCCGGGTTGCTGACCGCCGAGGAGCTTGGCTCGATCGAAGGCGCTTTGGCTAGGATGCTGCAACGTCCCGTTGACGAAGCGTTCATTGCCTTCGCGGAGAGCTTTCCAGGCGCTGATCGGGTTGTTATGCGGCATGTGTCTCATTTTCCATATCGGAGCGGTTACCGGCGAGTCCGGGACGTTAAGGTCCGGCAACTACGTTCTGGCCGTGCGACTGCCGAACCGGTGAGCTGGTGACAAGGATCGAATGACCATGGACAGCGATACTCTCATCGACTGGTATCGGGAAACCGCTCGTGACCTGCCGTGGCGACGTTCGGGCGTGACCGCCTGGCAGATCTTGATGAGCGAGATCATGCTGCAGCAGACCCCCGTCGTGCGGGTGGAACCCATTTGGCGTGAATGGGTGGCGCGCTGGCCGGTGCCCTCGGCCATGGCCGCCGCGCCACAGGGTGAAGTATTGCGGGCCTGGGGCAAACTCGGCTACCCCCGGCGCGCGCTGCGCCTGCACGAGTGCGCGCGCGTACTCGCCGAACAGCACGGCGACGAGGTGCCTGCCGATGTGGATGTACTGCTGAGCCTGCCCGGTATCGGCGACTACACCGCTCGTGCGGTGGCCTGTTTCGCCTATGGTCAGCGAGTCCCGGTGGTGGACACCAATGTTCGCCGTGTGGTGGCGCGCGCGGTGCACGGCCGCGCCGAAGCGGGCAATCCCGCCGCCCGCGATCTGGGCGAAACCGCGGCCCTGCTCCCCGTTCGGGTGGACCGCGCCGCCGTCTTCTCCGCGGCCCTCATGGAGCTCGGCGCGACCATCTGCACCGCCCGCACCCCCGACTGCGAACGCTGCCCACTCCCGTCCTGCGCCTGGATCACCGCGGGCCGCCCCGCCTCGGATGTGGTGCGCCGCACCCAGAAGTACGAGGGCACCGACCGTCAGGCGCGCGGCCGCCTCCTGGATGTACTCCGCGACGCCTCCGGCCCCGTCGAGCGAATCCGCTTGGATCTGGCCTGGACTCGCGACACCGGCCAACGCGACCGCGCCCTGGACTCCCTCCTCACGGACGGCCTGATCGAGCAGACCCCCGACGGCCTCTTCGCCCTCGCGGGTGAGGGCGGCGCGTAAACCAAGATCAACGGGACCTGACGGCGGCTTGCGAGTAGCCACACCGCCATCAGGTCCCGTTCGCGATCTGCGGCCCCTCACGCGGCAGATCGCGAGTGGATGGGTCAGGCGGTGACCAGTGCGCGGCGGCGGGTTCTGGTGCGGGAACCGATGACTCGGCAGACCAGGTAGATGGTGAACGAGATGGTGGTGACGAAGGTCGATACCGGGACGCCGGGGGCCAGGGAGAGCAGGATGCCGCCCACCGCGGCGGTTTCCGCGAAGACGATCGCGAGAATCGTTGCGCGGACCGGGCTCGCCGTGAGTTGGGCGGCGGCCGCGGCGGGGGTGATGAGCAGCGCCAGTACCAGGAGTGCGCCGACGATCTGGACGCCGAAGGCGGCGGTGATGCCGAGCAGGACGGCGAACACGATGGAAAGAGCGCGCACCGGAACCCCGCGTGCCACCGCGACTTCCGGGTCGGAGCTGGCGAACAGCAGCGGGCGGTAGACGGCGGCCAGCACGATCAGGACGCCGACGGTGCAGGTGGTCAGCAGGGTGAGGCCGCTGTAACCGACGCTCACCACCTGACCGGTGAGCAGCGAGAATTTCGAGCCCGCGCGTTCGGGGCCGAGCCACAGGAACAGCACCGACAGGCCGAGGCCGAAGGACAGCACCACGGCGATGACCGAATCCCGTTCGCGGGCACGGGAACCCAGCACGCCGAACAGGACCGCGGCGACCACCGAGCCCGCGATCGCGCCGACGCCCACGCCGACCCCGGCGAGCAGTGCCGCCGCCGCGCCGGTGAGTGAGAGCTCGCTGGTGCCGTGTACCGCGAAGGACATCTGACGGCTGATGATCAGCGGCCCGATGGCACCGGCGAGCAGGCCGAGCAGTGCCGCCGCCAGCACCGCCTGCTGGACGAAGTCGTAGCCCATCAGGTGTGCGGTGGTGGAGAAGTCGAACATCTTCGAGAGGACGCCGGAGAGTTTGTCGATCATGCGTGCGCCCCATCGGTTTCGGCGCGGCTGTGGTCATCGCCGCCGTGGCAGTGGCCGCCGGCTTCGCCGAGGGCGTCCATGACATCGCCGGTGCCGACGACCACGAGCCGGCCGCGTACGCGCAGCACATCGACCTCGGTGCGGTAGAGCTCGGACAGCACCTCGGAGGTCATCACCTCGTCGGGGGTGCCGATCCGGAATTTGCCGTCGACCAGGTACAGGACCCGATCCACCAGCGGCAGAATGGGATTGATCTCGTGCGTCACGAAGAGCACCGCGGTGTCGTGGGTGCGCCGCCGCTTGTCGATGAGCTCGGAGACGAGGCGTTGATTGGCGAGGTCGAGCGAGAGCAGGGGCTCATCGCAGAGCAGTACGCGCGGATCGCCCGCGAGCGCTTGCGCCACGCGTAGTCGCTGCTGTTCGCCGCCGGAGAGCGCGTCGATGGGCGCGTACGCGTACTTCTCCGCGCCGACATCCGCGATCGCCTGTGCCACTCGGCGTTTGCGTTCCTTGCGCCCGCGGAAGCCGAGTCCCCAGCGGTGCCCGTCCACGCCGAGCCCGACCAGATCGACGCCGCGCAATTGCACTCCGGAGTCCATGGTCTTCTGCTGCGGCACGTAACCGATATCCGAATTGCCCAGTCGCGCGGGCGAACCCGCGATCTCGGCGGTGCCCTCGGAGAGTGCGACCTGGCCCAGCAGCATCTTCAGCAGCGACGTCTTACCCGACCCGTTGGGTCCGAGCACCGCGATGAATTCGCCCGGTGTCACCTCGAGATCCAGTCCGGACCACAGTGTCCGCTGCCCGTACGCCAGTCGTGCGTTCGAAAGCCGCACCGCAGGAGTGGATTTCGGTGCGCTGGTCGGCACCGGGCGTGGGCTGTCGACGGATTCCGTTGGGGTGATGAATGTTTCGACGACTGGGTCGGCTTTCATGGTGCTGCTCCCGGCTGCGAGGACTAGGCGAGGGCCGTGGCGAGGGCCTGGGCATTGCGGGTCATCCATTGGATGTAATCCAGGCCCCGAGGGAGGGTTTCGGTGATCTCGACGACCGGGATACCAGCGGACTGGGCGATTGCCCGCACGTCTTCGGTGATCTTGTCCTCGGTCTGGATGTTGTAGACCAGCGCACGAACCTGCTTGCCGGACAGCAGGTCCCGGACCGCCGCCACATCGGAGGGGGAGGGGTCGGTGCCCTGCTCGATGGCCTCCTGGAAGGCGTGCGGGGTGCGATCGGCGGCCTTGGCGTCGAGCAGCATGTAGTAGGCGAGCGGCTCGGTCTGCAGGACCGGCTGGTTCGGGTGCTCGGCGGCGATCTCGGCGGTAATGGCCTCGATACCGCTCAGCTGGGCGGCGAAGGCGACGGCGCGATCGGCGTAGCCCTGCTTGTGGTCCGGGTCGATGGCGCCGAGGGTTTCGGCAATGTGCTCGGCGACGTGGCCGACGATATGCGCGTCGTACCAGACGTGCTCGTTACCGCCGGAGTGATCGTGACCGGTCTCGGTCTTCGCAGTGCCGGCTTCGCCGCCGTGCGAGTCCTCGCCGGCGATGTCCACGGCGTTGACGGTGCGCTTGTTCTTGCCGGAGATGGCCTTGTCGATGAATTCGTCGTAGCCGCCGCCGTTGTAGACGATGAGGTCGGCGTCGCTGATCTGCGCGGCCTGTACCGGGCTGACCTCGTGCGAGTGCGGGTCGAGGGCCGGGTCGTCGATCAGGGATTCGACCTTGGCGTCGGGGCCCGCGACGGTCTTGGCGATATCTCCCCAGACGTTGGTGGAGGCGACGATGGTCAGTCCGGAATCGGTCTTCGAGGATCCGCAGGCGCTCAGGGTGGCGACGGTGGCTAGTCCGGCGGCGAGCACGGCGAATCCCTTGGCAAAGCTTCTGGTCACGCGACGGTACTCCTGAAACACTCTTAACAGAAACGAAAACGATTGCCATTAAAAGGTAGCGCAAGTGCCCGCTTCGACCCAACCCAGACCGGTCGGTGTGGTGGTGGACACGTTTCAGACGTCCCCGAACAGCAAAGAACCCCGCGAACAGTGTTCACGGGGTTCTTTCGGCTTACGTCGTTTCGGTTGCGCGCTACGTCATTGCCGCGACCGGCTGGCTGAGCAGCTGGGCGCAGCGGAGCAGGCCTAGGTGGCTGTAGGCCTGCGGGTGGTTGCCGAGCGATCGTTCGGCGACCGGGTCGTACTCCTCGGACAGGAGTCCGGTAGGTCCTGCCACGTCGACGAGTTGGGCGAAGAGCGCCTCGGCGTCCTCGCGCTTGCCGATGAGCAGGTACGCCTCGACCAGCCAGGCGGCGCAGAGGTGGAAGCCACCCTCGCCGCCGGGCAGTCCGTCGTCGTGGTGGTAGCGGTACACCGTTGAGCCACTGCGCAATTCGGCTTCGGTCGCCACGACGGTGGCGGCGAAGCGCGGGTCGGACGGATCGATCAGACCGCTCAGCCCGATGTGCAGGGTGGCGGCGTCCAGGTCGGTGCCGTCGTAGGCGGCGGTGTAGGACTGGACCTCTTCGCTCCAGCCCTCGACCCTGACCTCACCGGCGATGGTGTCGCGCAGTTTCTCCCAGTCGGGTTCGATGGGCCGGTCGAATTGCCGGGCGAGGGTAATCGCCCGATCGGCGGTGAGCCAGCCCATGACCTTGGAGTACACGTGGTGCCGCGGGTTGCCGCGGATCTCCCAGATGCCGTGGTCGGGTTCGCGCCAGCGCCGCTGTACGGCGGAGACCATGGCGTGCACGAGCTCCCAATCCGGGTCCGGCAGCGCCTTTTTCGGGTCGGTGATGCCCTTGCGTTCGCGGGTGTGCGCGAGTTGTGAGATGAGGTCGACGATGGGTCCGAACACGTCGAGCTGCACCTGCATATTCGCCGCGTTGCCGACGCGGACCGGCCGGGAACCGGCGTAGCCGGGCAGCTGGTCGATGACGGCCTCGGGCGGCAGGGTTTCGCCGTAGAGCGTATACAGCGGGTGCAATCGCTCGGGTCCGGGCAGGGTTTCCAGGACCCGGTGCACCCAGGCGAGCAGTTCCTCGGCCTCGCCGACCGAGCCGAGCGATACCAGCGCGGACGCGGTGAGCGAGGCGTCGCGCAGCCAGCAGTAGCGGTAGTCCCAGTTGCGCACGCCGCCGATGTCCTCGGGCAGCGAGGTGGTGGCCGCCGCCAGAATCGATCCGGACGGTGCGTGCACGAGTCCGCGCAGGGTGAGCGCGGAGCGTTTCATCAGATCCGGTTTGAGCGGCGGAAGTTCCAGTTCCCCGGCCCAATCCGCCCAGTACCGTTCGGCTTCGCGTCGCCGGTCCGCCTCGGGTGTCATGCAGGGCGCGAGATCGGAGGTGCCGCAGCGCATTTCGAGCACGATCGGGCCCTGTCGCGGGTCCACGACGGCGCGGGCGGTGTGGTGATTGCCCTCGTCGATAATGACCCAGTCCACGCCCGGGGAGCGCAGTACGAGTGGATCATTGGTGCCCTGCACGCGCAGTCCGGCGCTGTCGCGCACGATGCGCACCGGCACCTGACCGAATTCGGGTCGCGGTGCGAAGGTGATGACCGCCTTGGCGTCACCGGTGATGACACGGGTGAGGTCGGTCCGCTCCGGCACCACATCGTGCGGTAGGTAATCCACCACTTGCAGACTGGCCCAACGGGTTTCGACGGTCATGGTGCCGTCCTTGTACCGCTGCGAGAGCGGCAGGCCGGTGCGTTCGGGCTGAATGCTGAAGTGGCCCGCGCCCGCTCCGCCGAGCAGGTGCGCGAAGACCGCGGCCGAATCGGGTTCGGGATGGCACAGCCAGGTGATGGTGCCGTCCGGTGTGACAAGGGCTTTGGAGCGCGGGCTGGCCAGCATGGTCAGCCGTTCGATTCGAGGGGCGGAGGCTCCTGCCAGCCAGGTGCGCCGCTCCTCGAGCAGGAAGGCGAGGGCCGTGGAGACATCCTCGGTGCTGGATACGTGATATTTGGCGAGGCTCTCACCGTCGCCGACCTTGATGCCGACGTCCGGTCCGGAGAGGCGCTTGAACGCCTTCTCGTCGGTGACGTCATCGCCGAAGAAGACCGCGGCGGAGGCGCCCTGCTGATGCCGGACGATATCCAGGGCCGCGCCCTTGTCGGTCTCGACGACCGCGAGTTCGATGACTTCCTTGCCCTCGGTGGTCTGTACGCCGACCCAGCTGCCCGGACCCTGACGGACCTGAACCACTGCGCGACGGCCGATTTCGGGACTGGCATTGCGCACGTGCAGTGCGATGCTGGCCGGTTTGGTCTCGACCGACGCACCGGGATTGTCCTGTGCGATCTGGGTCAGCGTCGACTGCACTTCGCGCAGTAGCTGTTTGGCGTCATTGTCGATGGCGTGCACGAATCCGACATCGAATTCGGAACCGTGACTTCCGATCAACTGCACCTCTACGGGCAGCCGGGACAGGGCCGCGAGATCACGCAGCGCCCGTCCGGAGATGACGGCGGCGGTGGTACCGGTGAGTCCGGCGAGCGCGCGCAACGCACTCACGGACTCCCTATGGGGATAGGCCTTCGCGGGGTCGGACACGATGGGCGCGATGGTCCCGTCATAGTCCGAAGCGACCAGCAGCCGTGGCACTCGGGCGACAGCCGCCAACGCACGGCGAAGTTCCAGTGGCAAATCCTGTGCGCTCACGCATCCAACCTAGTGATCGGAGGAGATTTTTCAGGGCGAGCGTGACTCTACTGGGTGATGATTGCCCGCTCGTTTCTGACGGTGACACAAGACGTTTACAAGACACTTTCCCGCGGTTCACACGATGTCCGATTACCGCTCGTGCAGAACAACTTTCATGCCTTGACGAGGGAAGTTCCGGAAAAGCGCAACGGGGCCGACCGGTCCTGGTGGATGGTCGGCCCCGCTGTCATTCGTGCGAAAGCCCGGCTTGCGTTTGCGCTTACTTGTTCCCGATGAGCAGATCGACGGTGAGCTCGAGACGCTCGGTCACATCGGTGGCCGAGGCCCGGCGGGTCAGCCACGCAACGAGATTCGACAGCCACACATCGCTTATGACGCGGGCGATGGCGAGCTGGCGCTCATCGGGTACCTCGTCGGAGAGCGCGCGGGCGAAGAAGCGGTCCATCACCTTGCCGACCCGATCGACCTCGGCCGCGGCGGAGGCGTCGGCGAACATGAACGCTCGCGTCATGGCCTCGGTGAGCAGCGGATCGCGCTGCATGGCGCGGGTGATCTGGGTGAGCATCAGGTGCATGCGCTCGCGGGGGTCGCCACCGGGGAGCGGCTTGCGGCGGCCTTCGAGCTGTTCGAATTCGCGGGCCAGGGCCGAGACGAGCAGGTGCACCTTGGACGGGAAGTACCGGTACAGGGTGCCGACGGCGACATCGGCGCGTTCGGCGACCGCGCGCATCTGCACCGCGTCGTAGCCGCCCTTGGAGGCCAGTGCGAGGGTCGCATCGAGAATGCGCTTGCGCCGGTCACGTTGCGCTGCCGAGCTCAGGTCCTCCTCGCTGAGTGTGGTCACGGGCGCGGTGCGCCCGGTACTCGCAGGCCCGGCGCCATCGGCGGACTGCGATCGGGAGGGACTGGCCATCGGTTGAAAGTCCTTTCCTGCACGAATCGTTCGATTCATCTCACCGGCGTCGGCCGGCTACGAGTTCGTACCGCGATACGGCGGCGCTTGACTTACGCCCGGCTCGAACATTAGAACATGTTCTAGGAGTGGAAGTCACCCCGGAAAGGCGGTATGGAGTGTGACCATAGCCACCACTGACGAGCATAAAGCCGTCCAGGAGTCCATGCGTGGATGGGCGGCAGCGGTCCGCCCAATTGCAACAATGCGTTCCGGTGGGTCGGATTTCTGGCGCGAATACTGGTCGCGCCTCGCCGATCTCGGAATTTTCCGGGTCGCGGTACCGGAAGAGGCCGGTGGAGCGGGTTGTTCCGTCGGAGATCTCGCTGTCCTGGTGGAGCAGGCGGCGCATGATCTTGTGGGCGGTCCAGTGCTCTCGACGGCCCTCGCCGGCCTCGTTGCCGGGGAGATGCTCGACGAGAATACGCCGTGCGGTATTGCGCTCGAGGGCGAAATCGCAATATCGCCCGACGCATCCGGTATCCGCCTGTCCGGTGAGTGGGACGCGGTACTCGGGGCTGCCCCCGGCACCGCGCTGTTGCTGCCGGTGCGCGATGGCGACCGCCACCTGTGGGCGCTGGTCGACGCCGATTCCGCCGGTCTGCGGGTGGAGCCGCTGCCCGGCATGGATCCCACCGTTCCGCTCGCCCGGGTCGTATGCGCGGAAGTTGCTGTCGCGGCTGACCGCCTGTTCGAACCGGCCCTGTCGGTGCTCGATATCGCCGCCACGCTGATTGCCGCCGAGGCCGCCGGTATTGCCGGCTGGTGTTTGGAGACCGCGACCGAATACGCCAAGGTGCGTGAACAATTCGGGCGCAAGATCGGCGAATTCCAAGCGGTGAAACATATTTGCGCGTGGATGCTGTGCCGCGCCGAACAGATTCGCGCGGTTGCCGCCGATGCGGCCGCCGCCGTTGATGCCGAGTCCGCGGAACTTCCGCTCTCCGCGGCCGTCGCGTTGTCCATTGCCCTGGACGCCGCGGTCGAGACCGCCAAGGATTGCATTCAGGTTCTGGGTGGAATTGGTTTCACCTGGGAACACGACGCGCATCTGTATTTGCGCCGGGCGACCGCCATGCGGCAGTTGCTGGGCGGTTCCGCGCGTTGGCGGGCACGAGTCACCGAATTGACCGTGCAGGGTGTGCGCCGCACGGTGGGCCTGGATTTGGGGGCCGCCTCCGGTGGCGCCGAGGGCGAACCCAATTGGGACGCCGTCGGTTTGGATGCCGCCGAAGCCGCGGTGCTGGCCGCCGAGCTCACCAAGATCGCCGCGCTGTCCGAGGCCGAACAGCGGGACGCGCTGGCCGCGTCCGGGTTGCTGGCCTCGCACTGGCCCGCGCCGTACGGCCGGGGCGCGGGTCCGATCCAGCGCACCTGGATCGATGATCAGATTCGCAAGGCCGGAATCACGTTGCCGGAGCTCGCGATTGCCAACTGGGCGATTCCGACGCTGTTGCAATGGGGTTCGCCCGAGCAGATCGAGCGCTACGCGCTGCCCACGCTGACCGGTGAGGTCATCTGGTGCCAGCTCTTCTCCGAGCCGGAGGCCGGGTCCGATCTGGCCGCGCTGCGCACGGTGGCCGAGCGGGTCGAGGGTGGCTGGAAGCTGCGCGGTCAGAAGGTCTGGACTT
Organism: Nocardia sp. SYP-A9097; assembly: GCF_009649815.1. Taxonomy (GTDB): domain Bacteria; phylum Actinomycetota; class Actinomycetes; order Mycobacteriales; family Mycobacteriaceae; genus Nocardia. The sequence continues at coordinate 102,266 of NZ_WJIC01000012.1, read as the reverse complement.
CGCTGGCGGACAAGGCGACCTGGGGTATCTGCCTGGCGCGCACCGATCCGGCCGCGCCCAAGCACAAGGGCATCAGCTACTTCCTGGTCGATATGAAGAGCGCGGGTATCGATATTCGCCCGTTGGTCGAGATCACCGGTGAGGCGCGATTCAACGAGGTCTTCCTCGATGATGTCTTCGTGCCGGATGATTGCCTGGTCGGGCAGCTGGAGAACGGCTGGAAGATCGCGCGGTCGACGCTGTCGGCCGAGCGGGTCGCCATGGGCGGCAAGGGAATCGGGGACGAACTCGAGGCCCTGATCGCCGCCGCGCCGAAATCCGGTCCGGGTGCGGAACTGGTGGCGGACAAACTCGGCGGACTCGTCGCCGAATCGATCGCTGGAACTTTGCTGGATGCTCGTGCGGCGCAGAAACTGCTATCCGGTGGAGATCCGGGTCCGCAGAGCAGCGTGCGCAAACTGGTCGGTGTCAGACACCGGCAGGCAGTCGCCGAATTCGCCGTCGAAGTGGCGGGCCCGGCGGGTGCCTTGGAAACCGATGTGGTGAAGGAATTCCTGCTCACGCGCTGTTTGTCCATTGCTGGCGGCACCGAGCAGATTCTGTTGACCGTCGCCGGTGAACGAATTCTCGGGCTACCGCGCGAATCGCACGGTTAGCCCACACCTCAACCGGGAGTAATGAATTGGACTTCACGCGGGACGAGAGCCAAGATGCTGTCGCCGAGGTAGTTGTAAGTTTGCTGGAGCGTGAAAGCGCACGCGATATCGCGCTCTGGCCGATCTTCTCCGGCAGCGGGCTACTGGCCGTGCCCCTGCCCGAACGCTTCGGCGGTGACGAGATGGGTCTGCTGGAGGTTTCCGCCATGCTGACCGAACTCGCCACCGACGCGGTACAGATTCCGGCGCTGAGCACGCTCGCCTTCGGCGTGCTGCCGCTGCTGGCGATCGGCGTACCGGATGCGGTGGCGGAGCAGGTGTTTCCCGCCGTCGCCGATGGCGCGGTGCTCACCGCCGCGCTGCACGAGGCGGGCTCGCCGTTCACCGTGAAGCCGGAGACCGTCGCGGTTGCCGATGGCGACGCCGTGCGCATCACCGGCAACAAGGTGGCGGTGCCGTACGCCGATACCGCGCGCTGGATTCTGGTGCCGACCGATGCCGGTATCGCGGTGATCGACGGTGACGCACCGGGCATCACCAAGACCGCCAGCCCGACATCCGATGGCGTGCCGGAGTTTTCGCTGCGCTTCGAGGATGTGCGGATTCCGGCCGGGCAGTTGCTGCCGGACGGTATCGCCGAATTGCATCGGTTCGCACTGGCCGGTATCGGCGCGGTCGCCGACGGTCTGCTCAAGGGTGTGATCGCGCTGACCGCCGAGCATGTGCGCACCCGGCAGCAGTTCGGTCGTCCGCTGGCCGAATTCCAGGCCGTCGCACAGCAGATCGCCGATGTCTACGTGGTCTCGCGGACGCTGCACGCAGCCGCCGCCTCCGCCAATTGGGCGCTCGCACAAGATTCGGACAACGCCGAACACCGTGAGCGCACCGAAGATGATCTGGACGTTTTGGCGTACACGGTGGCCTCGGAGCTGCCCGCCGCCATGCAGAAGTGTCATCACCTGCACGGTGGTCTCGGCGTCGATATGACGCATCCACTGCACCGCTACTACTCACAGGCCAAGGACATCGCACGCTGGCTGGGCGGCGAATCGTTCCGGCTGGACCGTTTGGGAGCCAGATGTTCATCGAACTGACCGCCGAGCAGCGTCGCCTACGTGACGAATTGCGTTCGTACTTCTCCGGTCTCGTCACTCCCGAAGAGGAGAACGAGATGCTGGGCAACCGGCACGGCGACGCCTATCGCGCGGTAGTCAAGCGCATGGGTGCGGACGGCAAACTGGGTGTGGGCTGGCCGAAGGAGTACGGCGGCCAGGGTTTCGGCCCGCTGGAACAGCAGATCTTCTACAACGAGGCGGTCCGGGCCGATGTGCCCGTCCCGCTCGTCACGCTGCTGACCGTCGGACCGGCGTTGCAGTCCTACGGCACGCCGGAGCAGAAGCAGAAGTTCCTGCCCGGAATCCTCACCGGCGACATCCATTTCGCCATCGGCTATTCCGAACCGGATGCCGGCACCGACCTGGCCGCACTGCGCACCAGCGCGGTGCAGGACGCGAACGGTGACTGGATCGTCAACGGGCAGAAGATCTTCACCACCGGAGCACACGAGGCCGACTACGTCTGGCTGGCCGTGCGCACCGGCACGGTGGACTCACGGCATCGCGGTATCACGATCCTGATCGTGGACACCAAGGATCCGGGCTACTCCTGGACGCCGATCATCACCGCCGACGGTGCGCATCACACCAATGCCACCTACTTCGACAATGTGCGCGTCCCCGCGAACATGATCGTCGGCGAGGTCGACAAGGGCTGGAAGCTCATCACCACCCAGCTCAATCACGAGCGGGTCAGCCTGGGACCGTCCGGCAAGATCGAACAGCTCTACACCCGGGTGCACGAATGGGCGCAGAAGCAGGGCGTGCTCGGCGAGAGCGGGGTGCGGCGCGCACTGGGCCGCCTGCACGCCATGGTGCGGCTCAATGAACTGCTGAACTGGCAGGTGGCCTCCAATATGGAACGCCCCGATGCCGATCCGGCCGATGTGATCGCCGATGCCTCCGCGACCAAGGTGTACTCCACCGAGGCGCTGCAGGAGGCCGGACGCCTGGCCGAGGAGATTGTCGGGCGCTACGGCGATCCCGCCGATGCGGCCACCGCCGAACTGCTGGTCTGGCTGGACCGGCGCACCAAGCAGAACCTGGTGGTGACCTTCGGCGGCGGCGTCAACGAGATCATGCGCGAACTCATCGCCCAAATGGGCCTGCGCCTGCCGCGCGTACCGAGATAGAGGAATTCGACAGTGACGCAAAGCTTCACGGCCGAGGAGATCCTGGCGGCCGCAGAGAAGATCAAGCAGGCCGGGGAGTCCTCCCCGCGCCTGGGCCGCGATCCGGTCAACCAGCCCATGATCAACAACTGGGTGGAGGGGATCGGGGACACCAACCCGATCTATGTCGACGAGGCCGCCGCTATCGCGGCCGGGCATGCCGGCATCGTCGCTCCGCCCGCCATGGCGCAGGTGTGGACCATGTTGGGGCTCACCGGGTCTCGGCCCGAGGACGACCCGATGACGGTCACCAATGAGCTGCTCGATGCCGCCGGATACACCTCGGTGGTCGCCACCAACTGTGATCAGACCTACCACCGGTACCTCGAAGTCGGCGAGCAGGTCGCGGTGCGGTCCTCGCTGGATTCCATTGTGGGGCCGAAGCGTACGGGTCTGGGCGACGGCTGGTTCCTCACCTACCGCACCAATTGGTATGTCGGCGATGAGCTCGTCACCGAAATGCTGTTCCGGCTGCTGAAGTTCAAGCCGGGCACGGGTGCGGCTCCCAAGGCCGATCCGGCGGCGGATCTCGCCAAGCGCGTGAAGCCGGTCGTCTCGCACGACACCGAATTCTTCTGGGCCGGAACAAAACTCGGCGAACTGCGGATTCAGCGGCGGCCGGACGGCACGCTGCAGCATCCGCCGGTGCCCGCCATCTGGCAGGACAAGGCCAAGGAGACCGACTACGTCGTGGCCTCCGGTCGCGGCACCGTCTTCAGTTTCGTTGTGCACCATGCCCCGAAGGTGCCCGGCCGGGCGCTGCCGTTCGTGGTCGCGCTGGTCGAGCTCGAAGAGGGCGTGCGCATGCTCGGTGAGCTGCGCGGCATCGATCCCGCCGAGGTGGCGATCGGGCAGGCCGTCGAGGTCGGGTTCGAGGCCATCGACGACGACAACACCGTGCCCTATTGGAAGGCTGTTCGATGACCTCCACCGTGCAACTCGATGCCGTGCAGGTCGGAACCGTCCTGCCGGAGTTGGTGATTCACGCCGACCCCACCTTCGTGGTCTCCTCGGCGCTGGCGACCCGCGACTTCCAGGATGTGCACCACGATCCGGAGAAGGCGGTGCAGCGCGGGTCCAAGACCATCTTCGTGAACATCCTCACCGATACCGGTCTGGTGCAGCGTTTCGTCACCGACTGGGCCGGTCCGGCCGCCCGGGTGAAGTCCATTTCGCTGCGCCTGGGTGTGCCGCTGTACGCGGGTGACACCCTCACCCTGTCCGGCGCGGTCTCGGCCGTCGAGGGCACCGATATCACCATCGACGTGGTCGGCAAGGACAGCCTCGGCGACCACATCACGGCGAAAGCCGTTATCTCGCTTCAGGAGGCACGCGCGTGACGGGTCTGAGCGGGCGCGCTGCCATAGTAGGCATCGGCGCCACCGACTTCTCCAAGGATTCCGGCCGCAGTGAACTGCGCCTGGCCGCCGAGGCGGTCACCGCCGCCCTCGCCGACGCCGGACTCACCCCCGCCGATGTGGACGGCCTGACGACCTTCACCATGGACACCAATACCCAGGCCGCCGTGGCCCGGGCCGCCGGTATCCCGAGCCTGAAGTTCTTCAGCAATATCCCGTTCGGCGGCGGCGCGGCCGCTGCCACCGTGCAGCAGGCCGCCATGGCCGTGGCCACCGGTGTCGCGGATGTCGTTGTGGCATACCGGGCTTTCAACGAGCGCTCCGGTCACCGCTTCGGCCAGTTCTCCACCCAGCTGGCGGGCAATGCCACGTCCTCGGGCGTGGACAACGCGTTCTCCTACACCCACGGCCTCGGCACCCCCGCCGCCCAGGTGGCCATGGTCGCGCGCCGCTACATGCACGTATACGGCGCCACCAGCGCGGATTTCGGCACCATCGCGGTCACCGACCGCAAGCACGCCGCCGTAAACCCGAACGCGCACTTCTACGGCAAGCCGATCACTCTGGAAGAGCACCAGGCGTCCCGCTGGATCGCAGAACCCCTGCACCTGCTGGACTGCTGCCAGGAGACCGACGGCGGTGTGGCCATCGTTGTCACGAGTGCCGAACGCGCCAAGGACCTTCCGAACAAGCCGGCTGTAATCCTCGGTGCCGCACAGGGTTCCGGCGCGGACCAGTACGTCATGACCAGCTACTACCGTGACGCCATGACCGGCCTCCCGGAAATGGGCCTGGTAGGCGATCAGCTGTGGGCCCAAAGTGGTCTCCGCCCAGAGGATATGCAAGCAGCCATCCTCTACGACCACTTCACCCCCTTCGTCCTCATGCAGCTCGAGGAACTCGGCTTCTGCGGCCGGGGCGAGGCAAAGGACTTCATCAAGGACGGTGCCCTCGAAGTAGGCGGCCGCCTCCCGCTGAACACCCACGGCGGCCAACTCGGCGAGGCCTACATCCACGGCATGAACGGCATAGCCGAAGGCGTCCGCCAAATCCGCGGCACCTCGGTGAATCAGGTCGCGGACCTTCGCAATATCGTCGTCACCGCCGGCACCGGCGTCCCGACCTCCGGCCTGGTCCTCAGCTCCAACTGACCAGCCACCCCGAATGCCTGAGCGAGATCCCGTCTCGCTCAGGCATTTCGTGTTTCAGGTCAGTCGACACTTCCGGGTGGCACGACCCAGACGTGCGGTTGCCGGGTCACGGTGGCGATGTGCTCGAAATCGGCGTCGTAGTGGACCAGGACCGCTCCGTGGTACTCCGCGACCGCGGCAGTCAACAGATCGACAATGCCCGCGGCACGATGCAATCCCTGACGGGCCATCAGCTGTTGCACCTCGCGGGCGCGGTCGGCAATGGTCTCATTGATCGGGAGATTCAGATAGAGGGCGCGGCGGCGCTGTGCGATGTTCTGGACGTCGGCGAGATTGCGGCCGGAGTATCCAGCTTCCAGATCGACGGTGACGCAGGTCGCGGCGGCGCGGTCGGCGATGAGCCCGGCGAGCACATTCCGAACCGGCTCGTGCCGCAGCCGGGCGGCTGCAGAGGTGTCTATGAGATGCAGTCGAAGTGGGGTGGCCTCGATCAACGGCGCGCCTTGCCCATAACCTCCGGATCATCGATATCCGGACCGACGCCGAATCCGTACGGATCATTGAGCACCTGCTCGATCCGGCGCCGACGCTGAGCCACGAACTCCAACGCGGCGTTGACCGTGTCCTTCTTCGTCGTGGTCCCCAGTTCCTTGGCAGCCAGTGCCAGGGCCTCGTCGTTCAGGTCGATCATCGTTTTCATATGTCCCACGATATGTCTCCAGCTATATAAGCGGCAATACTGCTGGAGGTGATTCGACGCCGACCAGGGTGTGGACAGGTCTAGGAGTGCCGCTGATGACCTCTGCCGAAATCGTTCGCGAGGTATTGGTCGACGTGCTCGGCAAGGGTGGGGTCACCGCTGTCGAAGCGACGAAGTCGCAGCGGCTCGGAATGTTGCTGAATCCGCAGTGCGGCAAGGTGTTCCGCATCTTGGCTCATGGGTGTCACTTTCGGTGGAAGAGGCGGTAGAGGTTGAAGTCGTAGCCCCAGCCGTCTTCGGGGCGCTCCGGGTCGGTCATAAGGCCAGGTTACGGCGGGGTTGGGGATGCGGGTGATCGGAACGTCCGCTCGGGATGTCACACCTGGGCAGGCTATGTCGTCCTCATTGCAGACGCGCCTCGAAATGCGAAGCGTGAATGAACGGTGTTGGAAGGCAAGGGATTTCGATGAATATCGCATATCACATCGTGGGGGTCGCGGCGGCGCTGTGGATCGGGTTCTCGGCGTATTCGCTGTTCACGAAGCAGGAATTCGTGGTTGATCCGCTGATCCAGTACGGGGTGCCGCGGTCGTGGTGGAACTCGCTGGCACTGGCGAAGGGGGCCGGGGCGCTCGGACTGGTTGTCGGGTTCTTCATTCCCGTTATCGGGATCGCCGCCGCGATCGGGGTGATCCTCTACTTCGCGGGGGCGGTGATCACCACGATTCGGGCGCGCTCGTACAAGACGACCGTGTTCCCGGTGCTGTACATGGTTCCGGCCATCGCGACTCTGGTGCTGCAGCTTGCGGTCCGAGCGTAGTTTTGGGGGAAACCGATTGCGGAAGGGGTGCGGCCGTGCTGCAGGATCGAATGAAAAGGCTTCCCGGCGAAGGTGATTCGGTGGTGTTCGGGGAACCGTACGAGACGGCGGACGGAACCACCGTGATTGCGGTGACGGGGAGCGGGGCGTTCCCGTGGTCGCGGCCGAGGCCGCTGGGGGTGTTCGTGCTGCACGGGGGCGAGGTGAGGTGGGAGTCCACCGTGGATGCCGGGCGGATCGCGCTCATCGGGGTGCTGACCGGATTCGTGGCGGCCGCATTCGCCACCGCCGCGGTGTTCAAGCGGCCGCCGTGGCCGGATCTGCATATCTCGCACCGACTCTGAGATCGCCTGTGTAAGCGGTCACCTTCGTCCCCGCGCGAATCGAGCAGACTCTATAAATATAGAGGAACTTGATTCGAGCGCAGGAGATTGCCGTGCAGACCAGCGATATCGTTCTGGATCACGATCAGCAGGTGGCCGCGGATCGGCTCGATGCCATTGCCGCGCGGGTCGGTAGGCGGTGGCGGCGGCCGCGCGGGCTGTACCTGTACGGCGGGCCGGGGCGCGGCAAGACCATGCTGATGAATCGGTTCTTCGAATCGGTGCCTGCGGAGCACAAGCGGCGCTTCCACTTCCACAGCTTCTTCGCCCGGCTCAATGCCGGCATTCACGAGTACGGCAATATCGACGCCTCGGCGGCGGCGCTGCTCGGGGATGCCGAGCTGATCTGCTTCGACGAATTCCATGTGCACGACGCGGGCGATGCCCGGCTGGTGGCGCGGCTGCTCGATCTGCTGTTCGCCCGGCACATCACGCTGGTGGTGACCTCGAACTACCCGCCGCGGGAGTTGATGCCGAATCCGCTGTGGCATCCCATGTTCGTGCCGACCATCGACCGGATCGTCGAGCACCTCGATGTCCTTTCGGTGAACGGACCGCAGGACTACCGGCGACTCGGCGGACGGCACACCGGATTCGCGGCCGGCCACTACACCGTCGGTGCGTGCGCGACCACCGGACTGGTGGAGGTGCCGGTCGCGCACCGGCTACTGCACGCGCGCTCGGCCGAAAACGGGGAACTGACAGTCGATTTCGCGGAGCTCTGCGGTATCCCGGTGTCGGCGGCCGATTTCCTGGAACTCGCGCGGCAGTTCAGGAAATGGACCCTGTGTGAGGTTCCGCCGATGGATTCCATCCCACCCGACTGGGTGATGCGCTTCGTGAATCTGGTCGATGTGCTCTACGACGCTGACCTGGAACTCTCGCTGTATGCGCGGGTTCCATTGGCGGAACTGGGTGCTCAGGTCGCCCGGGTGCCGGATCTGTACCGCACGCTGAGCCGGTTGAGCGAGTTGGCCACACCGGTGCCGGCGCGGTAGCGACCGGCCCGTTTCCGGTGCGCGGGACCGGTGCGCGACGGGGTGGCGACGCTCGGGTGAACACGTCGACTTGATCGACGGAAACGGTTCACGTGCCGTCTACGCGGAGGGGGGCTGGCGTTGCGGGCGGCTTCCTACCGTGCATTCAGGAGGCAGCACCGAACCGGAGGGGACCGATGCGAATCCGCGAGCAGGCCAGGGGTTCCACGACCCGCCACCCGAGCATCCCCGGCGGCCGACTGCGTGTGCTGGTGGTCGCCGAATCCTTCCTTCCCCAGGTCAACGGCGTCACCAATTCGGTGCGGCGGGTGCTGGATCACCTTGCCGCCAAAGGGCACGAAGCGGTGCTGATGGCTCCGACGGGTCCCGCCAAGTACGCCGGATTCCGGGTGCGTGTGGTGCGCGGGGCCCGGCTGCCGTTCTATCGCGACTTCCGGATCGGCCTGGAGACGCGCCGTCGCCTGCGCAAGGTGATGCGCGAGTTCGAACCCGACGTCGTGCATATCGCCTCCCCGGCAACGCTGGGTTATCAGGCGGCGCGGGTCGCGGCCGAGCTCGGGGTGCCGACCGTTGCCATTTACCAAACCGATCTGGTCGGTTTCGCCGAACGCTACGACCTGCCCGGCGGCGTGCGCACCATGGCCGCCCTCACCCGCCGCATCCACCTGCAGGTGGATCGCACCCTAGCCCCCTCCACCGCGAGCCTGCGGCAGTTGGAGCTGATGGGCGTACCCGGCTTGGCACGCTGGCCACGCGGCGTCGACCTGGAGCAGTTCGGCCCCTTCCGGCGCTCGGACGAGCTGCGAAATCGCTTGGCCCCCAACGGTGAAACCCTCATCGGGTATATCGGCCGCCTGGCTCCGGAGAAGGAGCTCGAGCTACTCGCGCACTTGCTCCCGTTGCCCGATGTGCGACTGGTGATCGTCGGCGGCGGCCCCGAGGAGAAGCGGCTGCGCAAGCTATTGCCCGGCGCGGAGTTCTTGGGCGTTATGCACGGTGCCGAATTGGGTGCGGCGTACGCCTCCCTGGATGTCTTCGTGCACACCGGCCGGCACGAAACCTATTGCCAGGCAGCGCAGGAGGCCATGGCCTCCGGTGTGCCGGTGGTCGCGCCGCGCTCCGGCGGACCCATCGATGTGGTCATTCCCGGAGCCGGATTCCTTTATCCCCCGGGCGATGCCGAGGCCATGGTGGCCCTGGTCCGCCGCCTCGTCGAGGACACCGAGCTGCGCGCGCAGACCGCGCAGACCGCTCAGCGCAGCGTGCGCGACCGCTCCTGGGCGGCCGTGAACGATCTGCTGATTCGCCACTACCGCGAAGTGATCGCGGAACGCCGCCGACTGCCAGGCGATGGCGACCTCCGCAGCCCGCTCTCCAAGGAGGCCTCCTGATGCTGCGCATCTCCGTCATCGGCACCGGCTACCTCGGCGCCACGCATGCCGCGGGCATGGCCGAACTCGGCTTCGACGTGCTCGGCGTGGACAACAATCCGGCCAAGGCGGCCGCGCTCTCGGCGGGCCGGGTTCCCTTCCACGAACCCGGGCTGCCGGAGTTGCTGGCCGGTCATGTGCGGTCCGGGCGACTGCGGTTCGGCACCTCGCTGGTGGCCGCCGCCCGCTTCGCCGATGTCCATTTCCTTTGTGTGGGAACACCTCCCGGGCCGAATGGCGCGGCGGATCTGTCCCAGCTGCACTCCGCGCTCGAGGGTCTGGTGCCGCATCTGACCCGCAATTGCCTGATCGTCGGCAAGTCGACGGTGCCGGTCGGTACCGCCGAGGCGCTCACCGCGCGCATTGCCGAGCTGGCCCCGGCCGGTATCTCGGTGGATCTGGCCTGGAATCCGGAGTTCCTGCGCGAGGGGCACGCGGTGCGCGACACGCTGAGCCCGAATCGCCTGGTCTTCGGCGTGACCACACCGGATGCGGAGTGGGCGCTGCGGCAGGTCTACGCGACCCCGATCGCGGCGGGCGCGCCGGTGGTGATCACCAATCTGCCCACCGCAGAGTTGATCAAGGTCTCCGCGAATGCCTTTCTGGCGACCAAGATTTCGTTCATCAATGCCATGGCCGAACTGTGCGAGCTCACCGGCGCGGATGTGACGCTGCTGGCGGACGCGCTCGGTCATGACGATCGCATCGGCCGCAAATTCCTCGGCGCGGGCCTGGGTTACGGCGGCGGCTGTCTGCCCAAGGATGTGCGCGCGCTGATCGCCCGCGCGGGTGAACTCGGGGCCGCCGAGACGGTGGATTTCCTGCGCGATATCGACACCATCAATCTGCGCCGCCGCGAGCGGGTGGTGCGCGAGACACTGGATCTATTGCACGCCACCGGTTCTCATCGGGTAGGGATTCTCGGTATCGCCTTCAAACCGCTCTCGGACGATGTGCGTGATTCGCCCGCACTGGATGTGGCGATTCGGCTGCAGGCCGCCGGCGTGCAGGTGACCGCCTTCGATCCGGCGGCGACGGCGCCGGCGCGGGCGATCGCCCCGCAGCTGGTCTACGCCGCCACCGCCGCGGCGGCGCTGCATGAGGCGGATGTGGTGCTGCACCTGACCGAGTGGAGTGAGTTCAGGGACCTTGATCCGGCGTTCCTGCGCACGGTGGCGCGCGGGCGCACGCTCATCGATGCCCGAAATGCGCTCGACCCGGAACCGTGGCTGGCTGCCGGCTGGGACTTCCGGGCGCTCGGGCGGCTGGTGGAATCCCGCAATCCGGTGGAGCGTCCCGCATCCCGGGCGCCCGCACCGCCGGAGGCATTGCGTCCGGGTTTGCTCCGGAACGCCCGGCGGGCTCCGGAAGCGCCTGCCGCACTGGCGGATTCGGCGCTGACCAGGCTGCGTGCGCGGGTCCGTCGCTCGGCGTAGCTCCATTTCGGGCCGGGGTCGGATTGCCCGTCTTACTACCGGGGCACATGCGGTGTGGTAGCCACACCTCGAGTGCCGATATATGCGGGAACCACATGTAATCGGTGTTTGCGAATTCGCCCCAACCGGACCTACCGGCATGTAACTATGTGCCTGATTTGCAGGACTCTGGTTAGGGGTACGCGTGACTGGAGTGGGGACGCTGGCATCGCGGGCGATCGGATTGATCGCCCTGCTGATGCTGGCTGTCGTCGCTCTGCGCGGCTACATCCCCGGCACCGGGGGACCATCCACCCCGGGTACACCCTCGGCGGTGACACTGGCGCTCATGCCGGTGCTGCTGCTGGTCTCGGTGGTGATTCTGGCGGCCGGGGTGATCAACAGTCAGCACCGTCTGCCGCTGTCCATGCCGGAACCGGAGCGGGCACGGGACCGCTCCGGACTACCGCGACTGGGCCTGCTGATCCTGATCGGATTCGCGGCCATCGCACTGGTGCTCACCGCGGTGCTCTCCATCTACCTGGTCGGCCCCGGCCGCGATGATCAGGCGGAACAGACGGTTTCGACCCAACCGCCCGGTACCAGCGGGGCCACACCGGTGCAGACCCTTGCGCCGCCACCGGACAGCCTGCCCGAACCTCCGCTCAGCGGAACCGTCCTGCTGCTGGTGGGCATCGGCGCGATCGTGCTGGTCCTGGTCGCCATGACCGGTCTGGTGGTGGTCGCGGTCGGCTCCACCCGCCGCCCAGAGCCGAGAATCGCCGGGACGGTGGCCGGTGCCCCGACCGAGGCGGTCTCGCTGGCCAAGGTCGCGGAGATGGGTCTGGCCGCCATGACCGCGCCCGGTCAGGATCCGCGCACCGCCATCATCGCCTGCTATGTCGCCATGGAAAGCGGTCTGGCACAGGCGCGGGAGGTCGCGCCACTGGCCTCGGACACCCCTTCGGAGGTGCTGGCGCGCGCCTTCGACCGCGGCTTCCTGCGCGATGCCTCGGCGCGAGAGTTGGTGGCACTTTTCGAGGAAGCCCGCTTCAGCCCGCACTCCATGCTGGAGTGGCAGCGCATGCGGGCCGAACAGCTACTGCGAATAGTCCTGGCGGATTTGCAGGGAGAGGCGGCGACGTCATGAACCGGGCAGCGATCGTGGTGGTCGGGCTGATCCTGGCCGGACTCTTCGAACTGATCGCCTTGAACAATGAGCGCAATACCCTGCTGCCCATTGCGGGCATCCCGGTCGCCGGAGTGCTGGGGCTGCTGGTCTGGTCACTGCTGGACCGCGCCCGCCGATACGGGCCCACCGGCCCCGAGGACCATGAAATCGACAATGGCCCGGCCGAAATGCTGAATCGCTGGCAGGCCCGCGCGCAGATGCTCGCCGACCGCTCCGAGGGCACCCGCGCGGACTGGGACCGGCATCTGCGGCCATTGCTGGCCAAGGAATTCGAGCTCACCAGCGGCCACCGCATGAACAAGAACCGGCGTGCCACCGAGGCGGCCGGGCTACTGCAGTTCGGACCCGAACTGTGGCGGTGGGTGGACCCCGCTAACGCGGCGCCGCGCGATCAGTCGAATCCGGCGCCGGGCCGACCGGCGCTGGACGAGATCCTGCGTCGCCTCCAGAACATGTGAACGGGTTTTCGATATGCGAGTACTGATATGACCTCACCGATGGACTTGACCGTCAAGCGCACCGACGCGGTGCTGCGGGAAATGGGCCGGGTGGTGGTGGGCAAGCGGGATGAACTGCAGCTCATCATGATCGCGGTGCTGGCGGGCGGGCATATCCTCATCGAGGATCTGCCCGGGCTCGGCAAGACCCTGATCGCGCGCTCGTTCGCGACGGCGCTGGGCCTGAACTTCACCCGGGTGCAGTTCACCCCGGACCTGCTGCCCGCCGATCTGATCGGCTCCACCATCTACGACATGCATTCGGGCCGTTTCAGTTTCCGGCGCGGACCGGTCTTCACCAATATGCTGCTGGCCGACGAGATCAACCGCACCCCGCCCAAGACGCAGGCGGCGCTGCTGGAGGCCATGGGCGAGGGCCAGGTCTCGATCGACGGTGAAACCTTCCCGCTACCACAGCCTTTCATCGTCATGGCCACGGACAATCCGATCGAGTACGAGGGCACCTATCCGCTGCCCGAGGCCCAGTTGGACCGTTTCGCCATGCAATTGCGGCTCGGCTATCTCTCCGAGAGCGATGAGATGCAGATGATCCGCCGCCGCCTGGAACGCGGCTCGCAGCCCGCCCAGATCGGCCAGGTCGTCGATGCCGAGGGCCTGCTGGAGATGCGGCAATCCGTCGAATTCGTGACGGTGCATCCGGATGTCGTCGGCTATGTCGTCTCGCTCGCCTCCGCCACCCGCGGCCACCCCCAGGTCGAGGTGGGCGCGAGCCCCCGAGCCGAACTCGACCTGGTCCAAATGGCCCGCGCCCGCGCCCTTCTCAACGGTCGTGACTATGTGGTCCCCGAGGATGTCAAGGCCCTGGCCATCCCGGCCATGGCGCACCGCATCACCCTGCGCCCGGAAATGTGGGTCCGCCGCATCCGCGGCGAGGACGTCATAGCCGAACTCCTGCGCAGGCTCCCCGTCCCCCGCGCCACCCCCGCATGAGGCGCACATGAAGCACCGCGACCTCAGTACCGCCACCGAGACCGAATTGCGTTGGCGGCCTGCGCCGTTGGTGTTCATGCTGGCGGCTGTCTCAGTGCCGGCGCTGGTGGCGGCCGTGGTTTTCGGGCATTGGCAGTTGGTGGTGTTCGCGGCGCCGATGCTCGGGGTATTGGCTACCGCGCCACTTCAGCTGTCGCGCACCAGGATTCAGGTGGACGGGGTCGGGGTGCTGCGATGCTTCGAGACCGAGGAAGTGGTGTTGACCGCGGCCGCGTTCGTCGAGAGCGGGCATGCGTTGCTGCGTTTGCATTCTCAGCCGGTGCACGGCATGGAGATGCGGGTGGAGGAGGCTTTCGACTCCGGGGCCGCGCCCGCGGGGATGCGGATCGCATTGTCCGCGTCGCGGTGGGGGCGGTATCCGGTGCCGGTGCGGGTGACCGCTTTGAGTCCGGCGGGGCTGGCGGTGGCTTCGGTGCAGTTGCCCGCAGGGCAGGTGTACGTGTATCCGATCACCGATCCGCAGCGAATGCGGTTGCCGCGCACCGAACTTCCGGAGCGGATCGGCGCGCATCTGACCCGCCGGCACGGGCCGGGTGTGGAGTTCGCGGATGTGCGGGCGTACGCGCCGGGTGATCAGCTGCGCACGGTGAACTGGGCGGTCAGCGCCCGGCGCGGGCGCTTGTTCGTGACCGAGCGATTCACCAACCGGGCGGCGGATGTCGTTGTGCTGGTGGATACCTCGCTGCAGGCCCCGGGTCCGGCCTCGGATTCGCTGGAGCTGTCGGTGCGCGGTGCGGCGCAGGTGGCGCAGTCGGCGCTGCAGTCCGGTGACCGCACCGCCGTTGTCTGCCTGGGTAGTTCACCGCGCTGGCTGCGCCCGGATATCGGCCGCCGCCAGTTCTACCGCATTGTCGACACCGTGCTGGATGTGGGCGATGAACATATCGCCACCCAGGGCTCGCTGGCACCGCACACGGCCGTGCCGATCGGCGCGGTGGTGGTGGCCTTCTCCACGCTGCTGGATACCCAATTCGCCTTGGCGCTCATCGATCTGCGCAAGCGCGGGCATGTCGTGGTGGTGGTGGACGTGCTGCGCGGCCCGCCGTTCCGGGACGGGCTGGACTCCACCCTGGCGCGTATGTGGCAGCTGGAGCGCACCTCCATGTACCGAGATATGAGCACGGTCGGCGTGGATATCGTGCCGTGGCCGCAGGACGCCAGACTGGATCAGATCATGCGGTTGCTGCCGCAGCCGCGTCGCACCGTGCGGGTGCGCCGATGACCAGATTCCTCGCGGTGCTATCCGGTCTACTGCTCACCCTCGGGGTCGCCCTGGTGTTGCCCTGGGCGGCTGCGCCCACTCTCGTACTCGCGGTGGCGGGTTGGCGGTGGCGGGTGAGCGCGGTCGGCGCGGTGCTGGCGGCACTGGCCGTGCTGACGTTCACCGATACCGGTGCGCTGGTTGCCGGGGCGATCGGATTGGTCGCCACCACCTACCTGCTCAATACCGCGACGGTGTCGGCGCCGGTGGGGGTGGTCCCCACCACCATCCCCTCGGTGGCGGGCGCCCTGGTCTTCACCGTGGCCGCCGGAGCCGCGACACTGTTGCCCGCGGGCCTGTCCTGGATTCCGATCGTGGCGCCGATAACGGTGATCCTGCTGTACGCCTTGATCATTCGAGGACTGGTGGACGAAAGGCCCGCCCGCTGACCGTTATTGCAGAGCCGGTGGCATTCGTGTCGGTTTGATGCGCCCGGCGTCGACGAGGGCGCGGAAAGCCGCTCCCTTGCGGTCGCATTCACCGACCACGCAGCGACGGTGCTGCTGCATGGTGCGGTGTGCCTCCTGCACATCGAGTTGATGGTCCGGCGCGCCGTGCGACCAGGCCGAGGTGGACAGCACGGGATCGGCGGATGCGGTGTGCTCGTTGCTGATTCGCTCGCGTATCCGATCCACCGAGAGTCTGTCCGGATCGCGATGCGGTTGATGCAGACTCACGACCGTGACGGCCATAATCGTGAGCATTGCCAGGGTAGCTGTGAACACCTGCCAGCCGGCCATTGGTTCACCTTCTCCATGTTTCGGTTGTAGCGTGGAGTATCAGAGGTAGTTCGCCAGATATTCACCATAAGGCCGAAGGCGTTACTTGTTCCAGTACTTCATAGGTCAGAAACAGCCGAATTTCGGCCTATAACAGCAACTTACCGATCGGTTCCGGTCCGAAGTACGCCGAGAGTTTGCGAAGATTTTCCTGTGACCGACGGCCAGGCGCAGTTGCGTTCCATAACCAGTGCGGCACTGCTGGTCGAGTTCGCGTCGGGCCGGGGGACACCGACGCCTGCGCTCCTGCGCGGCACCGGGATTCGCGAGGGTGATCTGCTCGACGCCACCGCCGAGATCACGCTGGGGCAGGAATTGGCCCTCATGCGCAATGTGGTGGCCGGCGTCGGCGATGAACCCGGCATGGGGTTGATGGCCGGGCTGCTGTGCCATCCGCCCAGCTTGGGGGTGCTCGGCTTCGCATTGATGAGCTGTCCGACGGTGCGCGACGCGGTGCGTTTGGCGCTGCGGTACGCGGATCTGTCGTTCACCGTGGCCCGGCATCACCTGGTGGTGGATGGCCCGGATGTCTCAATTGTTCGGGACGACAGTGAAGTTCCGCGCGAGGTGCGCCGCTTCGCGGTGGAGCGCGATGTGGCGGCGATCTGGACAATTCAGCAGGACGTCCTGCCCATGCGGCCGCCCATCACCCGGGTGGTGGTGGCCTTTCCGCCGCATGCGGTCTACGAGATGTTCGGGGCCATGCTCGGGGTGGAGGAGGTGGTGTTCAATGCCGCCCGCTCGGTGGTCACGGGACCGGCCGATATCCAGAGTCTGCAACTGCCACAGTCGAATTCGGCCACCGCGCGCTTCTATGAACAGCAGTGCGCCGACCTCATGCAGCGCCGTCGCAGCAGGGTGGGCATCAGCGGCCGGGTGCGGCAGTTGCTCATCAGCCGGGGCGGCATAGCGGACCAATCGCGCATAGCCGCCGAATTGGACCTCAGCGTGCGCACGCTGCGTCGCCGACTCGCGGACGAGGGCACCACTTTTCGTGAACTCACCACCGAGACCATCGGCATGCTCGCGGAGGAGCTGCTCATTACCGGGTTGACGGTGGAGCAGGCCGCGATTCGGCTCGGCTACGCCAGCGTCTCGGCCTTCACCTCGGCGTTCCGTGCTTGGAAGGGGCAGTCGCCGGGGGTGTTCGCGCGAGAGAACCGCGGCCGGGTGTCGGCTCGGGTGAGCTGAACGCGATCGGGCGATCGGACCCCGAAAGCAATCTGGCGATTGAAAAATTCCGATCGCCCGGAGACGTTACGGTGACCGAAAACAGCATGGGCCGCGACCGGAAATCGGTCGCGGCCCAGTTGTTTCGGGTGCTTTACGCGGTGTGGGTGAGCACCACGTCGGCCAGCACGGGCGCGTCGTCGCGTTCGACAACCGTTGCGGCGATGAGGAGTTCGCCGTCGGCCTGCCAGATGCGGGTGCGCAGGGTCTCACCCGGGTAGAGGACCCCGGCGAAGCGGGCGCGGAATCCGGTGACGCGGGCGGCATCCGAGCCGAGCACGGCATCGGTGGCGGTCTTCAGGACCAGGCCGTAGGTGCACAGGCCGTGCAGAATCGGGTTGGGGAATCCGGCATTACGGGCGAATTCCGGGTCCGAGTGCAGCGGATTGCGGTCACCGCACATGCGGTACAGCAGCGCCTGCTGCGGCAGCGTCGGGGTCAGCACATCGAAATCCGGTGCGTGGTCGGGCAGTTCGGTCTTGGCCGACGGCCCGCGATCGCCACCGAAGCCGCCCTCACCCTTGGCGAAGATGGAAGAGCGTGCGGTCCACAGCAATTCACCGTCCGAGCTGGTGGCGGTGTGCTCCTGCCAGATGACCGCGGCCGAGCCCTTGTCCCAGATCTCGCTGATCCGGCGCTCGAAAATCGCCTTGCCCGAGGCCGGAATCGGCCGGTGCACCACGATTTCCTGGCTGCCGTGCACCACCTTCGCGAGGTCGATATCGACACCCGGGAACTGCACCTTCGGCGGCTCGGTCTCGTGGAAGAACGGTGCGACCGTAGCGAAAGAGGGCAGAACTTGCGGATTCCGGTCATCCACATAACGCAGTTCGGCGGGCTCGGTCCAGCGCGCGCCCGCACCCAGCGCCAGGTTGTACAGCTGCACATCCGACGGCGTCCAACTGAAGTCGACGGACGGAAGCTGCGCGCCGAGCGCGATATTCGGATCGATGGGCATGAATTGTCTCCTCGTGAGATCGGTGGGCGGTCACCCAGGGACCCACTCGGGTCCGATCCTGCGACGCATTCCGGCGGTAAGCAAGCATCGCGCCCGCTCGCCGGGATACTTACCGGCCTTCGTCATCCCGGCATGCTTTTGGCCGGGATCCACGTTGGTTGATCGGTCGCCGGGGTGGATCCCGGCCAGAAACGCGCCGGGATGACGGGGCGGGGTCTGAAGTTGGCCGGGCCGCCGACGCCGGGCAGGGGGTTCCGGTGGCGGCGGTCCGGCGGGGTGGGTTGGGCGCGCATCCGACGTGACCCGGATTCGCGCCCAACCCGTCCTGAACCGGGTTGGGACGGTTCAGGAGTTCTGCTCGGCCGAGACCGGCTGCCCGTTCTTCGCCTTGGCGGCGATATCGAGAGCGGCCAGGTAGCCGAAGGCGATCGCGGGGCCGATGGTCGCGCCGGGACCGGCGTAGGTGTGACCCATCACCGGTGACGAGGTATTGCCCGCGGCGTAGAGGCCGTCGATGACGGTCCCGTCCTCGCGCAGCACCCGGCCGTCGTTATCGGTGACCAGACCACCCTTGGTGCCCAGATCGCCCGGGTACATCCGCACGCCGTAGAACGGGCCGACCTCGAGCTTGTTCAGGCACGGGTTCGGCTTGATGGTCGGGTCGCCGTAGTAGCGGTCGTATGCGCTCTTACCGCGGTTGAAGTCCTCGTCGACACCGCCCTCGACGAATCCGTTGAAGCGTTCGACGGTCGAGCCCAAGGTGTCGGCGGGCACGCCCATCTTCTCGGCGAGCTCGGCCAAGGTCGGCGCGACCACGATGTTGTCGTTTTCCATCCAGCGGGACGGAAAACGCTGACCGGGCTGCAGACCAGCGAAGATGTAGCGACTCCGGTAGCGCTGGTCGAACACCAGCCATGAGGGCACGTTCTCGCCGGGGCCCTCACCCTGCCCGTATTCGCCGCCGTACATGGTGTGCACAGCTTCGACGTAAGGAGCGGACTCATTACCGAATCGCTTGCCTTCGGCGTTGACGATGATACAGCCGGGCAGATTGCGCTCGGCGAGGGCGAACCACGGCTTGCCCTGACCCTTCATGGTGGTCGGACCCCACCAGGCGTCCTCCATGAAGTCCACTGCCGCACCGGCTTCCAAGCCCGCGCGAATCGCGTCGCCGGTATTGGCGGTGGCGCCGGTGGTCCATTCGGTGGTGATGGGTTCACGCTGGTACTTGTGCCGCATATCGGCGTTGTGCTCGAAGCCGCCCGCGCCCAGGATGACGCCGTACTTGGCGTTGAAGCGTACGGTCTCGCCGTTCTGCTCGGCCTCGACGCCGGTGATGGCTCCGTTCTCGATGACCAGTCCGGTGAGCGGAGTGTTCAGCAGCACAGGCACATTCGCGTCCATCAGGCCCTTGCGCAGGCCGCCGATGATCGCCTGGCCCATGCCGACCAGTGCCTTGCCGGTGACTTTGCCCCAGGCCCAACGGGTTCCGACGCGCAGTACCGTGGCGAAGCCGATGGGGTGGCGGCGCAGCAGGTTCAGCTTCTTGTAATCGGCCTGCAGGATAACGACATTCAGCGGAGCCTTGGAGTAGGCCGGTTCCAGGTTGAAGCGTTCGTTGCCGAGGATCTTGAGGTTGAGCGGCTTGGGTTCGCAGGAGCGGCCGTCCGCCTTGCCGCCCGGTGCCTCCGGGTAGTAGTCGGAGTAGCCCGGTACCCACTTCATCTTCAGGGCGGAGTGGTCCAGCACGAAGTCGAAAGCCTCTGCGCCGCGGTCGATATAGGTATCGATCTTGTCGGCGGGCACCACATCGCCGATGATGCTGCGCAGGTAGGTGCGGGCTTCCTCGCGGTCGTCGGGGCGTCCCGAGGCCTTGAGTGCCTTGTTGCCCGGGATCCAGACGCCACCGCCGGAGCGAGCGGTCGATCCGCCGTAGTGGGCGGCCTTCTCGATGAGCACCACGCGCAGACCGCGGTGTGCGGCGGTGAGGGCGGCGGTCATACCGGCGGCACCGCTGCCGACCACCACCACGTCGTAATCCCGATCAGTCATGTAGAACACGTTATAGAATCAATCCTGGTTTGGTCTATGTTGGTCTGGCAGATGGGACTGCTGAGGCGATTTACTTCACAAAAACTCGTTTCAGTTTCTAGTCTCGTAACTGCATGGCCACCGGCCGGCCCCTTTGATGGAAGGAATCAGCGTGCTGACCGACGCGCTACGGAGTGAACTGGCAGAAGAGCTCGCCCTGGCTGAGCGGGATCGTATTCCGCTCGACCCGCTGGTCGCGCGCTATCCCGACATCGACGTGGTCGACGCCTACGAGATCCAGCTGCTGAATATCCGGCGCCGGACCTCGGCCGGAGCCCGCATCATCGGGCACAAGGTGGGCCTGTCCTCGGCCGCCATGCAGCAGATGATGGGTGTCGACGAGCCCGACTACGGGCATCTGCTCGCCGAGATGGAGGTCTTCGAAGACGTCCCGGTGGACACCTCCCAGTTCCTCTACCCGCGGGTCGAGGTCGAGGTCGGTTTCGTGCTCGGCGCGGACCTGCCCGGCGAGGATTGCACCGAAGAGGATGTGCTGAACGCCACAGTCGCGTACGCACCCTCCATCGAACTCATCGACACCCGCATCAAGGACTGGAAGATCGGGCTGTGTGACACCATCGCCGACAATGCCTCTTCCGCCGGCTGGGTGCTCGGTAAGGAGCGCGTCGCTCCGAATGAGCTGGATATCAAGAAGATCGACGCGGTACTCACCCGCAATGGCGAGGTCGTGGCCGAGGGCCGCTCCGACGCCGTGCTCGGTGATCCGACCATCGGCGTCGCGTGGCTGGCCCGCAAGGTCGCCTCGTTCGGTGTCCGGCTGAAGAAGGGCGACATCGTGCTGCCCGGATCCTGCACCCGCGCCATCGACGCCCGCCCGGGCGACGACTTCACCGCCGAGTTCGCCGGACTCGGATCAGTTCGTCTGCGTTTCAGCTGACACAACCGAGTAGGAGAAAGTTGTGACTGGCAAAGTCACCGCAGCCATCGTCGGCTCCGGCAATATCAGCACCGATCTGCTGTACAAGCTGCTGCGTTCGGACAAGATCGAACCGCGCTGGATGATCGGTATCGACCCGGACTCCGAGGGGCTCAAGCGCGCCCGCGGACTGGGTCTCGAGACCTCCGCCGAAGGCGCGGATTGGCTACTCGCCCTTGACGAGAAGCCCGATCTGCTGTTCGAGGCCACCTCCGCGTATGTGCACCGCGCGTACGCGCCCAAGTACGAGGCCGCGGGTATCCGCGCCGTCGACCTCACCCCCGCCGCCGTCGGCCCGGCCGTCATTCCGCCGGTGAACCTGGATTCGCTGCGGGACGCACCGAACGTCAACATGATCACCTGTGGTGGTCAGGCGACGATCCCGATGGTGGCCGCCGTTTCGCGTGTCGTTCCCGTGGCTTACGCCGAGATCGTGGCGTCGGTTTCCTCGGTGTCGGCCGGTCCCGGAACCCGTGCCAACATCGACGAATTCACCAAGACCACCTCCAAAGGTGTTGAGACCATTGGTGGAGCGCAGCGCGGCAAGGCGATCATCATTCTGAACCCGGCCGAGCCGCCGATGATCATGCGCGACACCATCTTCTGCGCCATCCCCGAGGATGCCGACCGCGATGCCATCACCGCCTCCGTCCACGAGATGGAGAAGGCGATCCAGCAGTACGTGCCCGGCTACCGGCTGCTGAACGAGCCGCAGTTCGACGACCCGTCACTGGTTTCCGGTGGTATGGCGAAGGTTTCGATCTTCGTCGAGGTCGAGGGCGCGGGCGACTTCCTGCCGCCGTACGCGGGCAACCTGGACATCATGACCGCCGCCGCGACCCAGGTCGGCAATGTGATGGCCGATCAAATCATTTCGGCTCGGGTGTAAGGAGATTCGACCATGAACAATGTGCTGAAGCCCTACTCGGGCGAAATCGATGTGCGGGTCACCGACACCTCGCTGCGTGACGGTTCGCATCACAAGCGTCACCAGTTCACCGTCACCGAGGTGCGCGATATCGTTGCGGCCCTTGACAACTCCGGCGTGCCGGTCATCGAGGTCACCCACGGTGACGGCCTGGCGGGTTCCTCGTTCAACTACGGGTTCTCCAAAACCCCCGAGCAGGAACTGATCAAGGCCGCCGCGGAGACCGCCAAGCAGGCCAAGATCGCCTTCCTCATGCTGCCCGGTGTGGGCATCAAGGAAGACATCAATATCTCGCAGGACAACGGTGCGTCCATCTGCCGCATCGCGACCCACTGCACCGAGGCCGATGTCTCCATCCAGCACTTCGGGTACGCCCGTGACCTGGGCCTGGAGACCGTCGGCTTCCTGATGATGGCGCACTCCACCACCCCGGAGAACCTGGCCAAGCAGGCCCGCATCATGGCCGACGCGGGCTGCCAGTGCGTGTACGTCGTCGACTCCGCCGGTGCCCTTGTGCTGGAACAGGTTTCGGACCGCGTCTCCGCGCTCGTCGCCGAGCTCGGCAATGACGCGCAGGTCGGCTTCCACGGCCATGAGAACCTGGGCCTGGCCGTCGCGAACTCGGTGTACGCCGTGCGCGCCGGTGCCACCCAGATCGACGGTTCGGCTCGCCGCTTCGGCGCGGGCGCGGGCAACCTGCCCGTCGAGGCGTTCATCGGCGTCTGCGACAAGCTCGGCGTCAAGACCGGTGTCGACTTCTTCGCCATCACCGACGCCGCCGAAGATGTTGTCCGCCCGGCCATGCCGAGCGAATGCCTCCTGGACCGTCAGGCCCTGATGATGGGTTACGCGGGTGTCTACTCCTCGTTCCTGCGGCACGCCGAGCGTCAGGCCGAGCGCTACGGTGTCTCCGCCGCGGAGATGCTGGTCCGCGCGGGTAAGCGCAAGCTCGTCGGTGGCCAGGAAGACCAGCTCATCGATATCGCCCTGGAACTCCAGCGCGAGAAGGCGGCGGTCACCGCCTGATCCGCTGGTGCATAACGAGCTGGGCCGCAACCACTCTCCGGTTGCGGCCCAGCTCGTCTTTTCATGCCACGCCGCTCATATCCGCCCTGTTCAAGGGGCGGCGACCACCAGCGCGGCGTATCCGAGGGCGGCGTACACATCGTCGGCCTCGAGATCGGGATGGTCGCCGAGAATCTCCTCGACCGGCATCCCGGCCGCCAATAATTCGAGCACCATCTCTACGGGATAGCGCATCCCCCGAATGACCGGTTTGCCGGAGCAGACGGCCGGATCGGAGGTGATGCGCTCCAGATTGGACATGCCCCGAATTCTAGGGGCGGACAGTAACCGTTCTCTGTGGATGCGGTGATCGCACCCTGTGGTTATCCGCCCCAAACCCCACCACCGGACTCCTCTACCCTCGACCCATGGACGAGATCGTGCTGTACGGAGCCGACTGGTGCGGCGACTGCCGCCGCGCGAAGACCTGGCTGCGCGAGAACCACGTCCCATTCACCGAGGTTGACGTAGAACACGACGCCGCCGCCCGCACCAAAGCCATCGAACTGGCCGACGGCCGCAAGAACATCCCCGTAGTCGTCTTCCCCAACGGCACAATCCTCATCGAACCCACCAACGCAGACCTCGCCGCCGCCGTAAACGCCTGACACTCTCCAGCCCGCCGAGGAAGATAGAGCCATGGCTGAGCATTCCGAATGGGCGGAGATCCGCGATCGTCGGATATGTGAGCCTGGAGCCGAAGAAGCCAGCGAGGCAACACGACTGGCATACGAACTCGGTAAGACGATCCGGCCGGTAGCGCGAGAATCGCGACTGGACATCGAGGACAACCCACCTGTCACCTAGGTGAGCCTGGGTCCGCCCTGTCAGCCGACGACGGTACTCGGGCGTTCGACCTCGACCGCATCGGTCGTGTCGAACGGCCCGCGTAGCCGCTGGGCAAGCTCGGGGTCGGAGTAGATTTCAGCGGTAGCTTGCCACTCCCTCAATAATTGTGAAACGGTAAGTGACGGAATGGCTTCCGTGCCGGCGAGCATCTGACTGTGCAACTCCTCGGCACACTGTGTACGTGCATCCGTGGGAAGCCACATCAGCCAGGGCAGTTCCTCGGCAAGGGAATCACGAACCTGTTTCACCGTCGGATTCCCGGCTCGCATGGGCAACCAGCCGGTCTCGCCCGAGTTCGACAACACTGCGCATCTACGAGGAACTTCACGCCGCGTTGAACGGAATCGTGGTGCGCTGAGCGGTCACGATGGCAGCGTACTCGAGCGCTGCGAGGATATCTTCGGTTTCCAGATCGGGATAGTCGTCGAGGATGTCTTCGGTGCTCATCCCCGCCGCCAGCAATTCCAGCAGCATCTCCACCGGGTAGCGAAGTCCACGTATTGCGGGCTTGCCGTGACAGATCTCGGGGTCGGATGTGATGCGGTCCAATCGGGACATGCCACAAACATACACAGAGCACCGCAATCGTCAGGTATGTACGAGCAGGTCAGGCAGGTTCAGCGGCTAGAAGGTCTCCGAGCATTCGGAGGTGGGGCGTGGCGCCGCCGGTCGCGAATTCGGTGCGTTTGGCGGCGGTGAAGTAGCGGTGGAGGGGGAAGTGCAGGTAGATGCCGGTGCTGGCGTGGATGTGGACGGCGGTGTGGGCTACTCGGTGGCCTGCTTCGGCTGACCAGAAGGCGGCTACCTCCAGTTCGAAATCGCAGGGGTGGTCCTCGGATTCGAGCCAGGCCGCTTGCCAAAGGGCGAGGCGGACGGCGTCCACGTCGATGTGGGCGTCGGCGAGGCGTTGGCGGACCGCTTGGAAGGAGCCGATCGGCTTGCCGAACTGGTGGCGGTCGCGGGCGTAGGCGGCGGTCATCTCCACTGCCCGTTCGAGGACACCGAGCTGGTGGGCGCAGGACGCGATGGTTGACCGCCGATGCGCCCAGCGAACGGGATTCTGAACTGTGGCTGTGTAGTCGCCCGAGTGTGGGCTGACATCGCCGGGTGTCACACCGATGATCGCGTCGTCGTTGATCAAGAGGTTGTCGAATTCGAGAAGTGCTGTGTCGCTCGCGTCTACGACGCGCTGCTCCTGGATCTCGAGGCCGTCCGTGGTGCGGTCGACCATGGCCAGCAGTGATCCGGAGTCGGTGGATGCCTCCACCAGGAAGGCGTCGGCGAACGAGCCCGCGGGCACTACGCCTCGTGATCCGCTTATGCGCCAACCATTTTCGGTCGGGACGGCGCGCACTCCGACTCCGAGGGTGGTCGCGTCGCCCAGCGCGGGCGCGAGCGTGATTTCTCCGCGCAGGGCCGGAGCCACCCAGCGCTCGATCTGCTGTTCGGTGCCGAATTGGGCGAGAGTGGCGGCGCAGATGGAGATGGTGGGGAGGTAGGGCAACGGGGCTACGGTGCGGCCGATTTCGATGAGGATGCTGCACTGTTCCAGCACACCGAATCCACCGCCGCCCACCGTGGTCGGCAGGGCTGCCTCGAGTAGTCCGGCCGCTGCCGCCGCGGACCAGAGCGCCCGCTCGAATCCGGTGGTAGTCGGGTGGGGGTTGCGGGATGACCAGTCGGAGAGCAGGTCGCGGGTGAGGTCGGAAAGGTCTTGCTGGGCCTCGGAATGGGCGAAATCCATGAGTTCCTCGCAGAGTTGGCGGGTGGTATTCGCTGCGGTCAGCGGGTTACGGGCAGGCGCAGTGCGGTTTTGGCGATGATGTCGCGCTGCACCTCGTTGATGCCGCCGCCGAAGGTCAGGATCAGCGAGGAGCGGTGGAAGCGCTCTATGCGGCCGCGCAGCAGGGCTCCGGGGGAGTCGGCTCGGATTATGGCGTCGGTGCCCAGTACTTCCATAAGCAGTCGGTATGCCTCGGTGGCGAATTCGGTGCCGAAAACTTTTGTCGCCGACGCCTCCTCGGGGCGCAGGTCGCCTGATTGAGCGGCCCAGGCGGTGCGCCAATTGCGGAGTTTCAGGTATTCGGCGTGGGCGTGGACGCGGGCGAGGTGGATGCGCACCCATTCGGAGTCGATGACCCGGGTGCCGTCGGGGCGGTGGGTCCGCTGTGCCCAGGCGCGTACCTGGCGGAGCGATTCCTGAAGTGGGGCAGCGGAACTGAGCGAAACCCGCTCGTGATTGAGCTGGTTGGTGATCAGCGACCACCCCTGGTTCAAGCCGCCCACCAGGTTCGTGGCGGGTACCCGCACGCCCGAGTAGTAGGTGGCGCTGGTGCCGACCCCGGCCATGGTGTGCACCTTGGTCCAGGAGAATCCCTCGGCGTCCGTCGGCACGATGAACACCGAGATGCCCTGGTGTTTACCGACATTCGGGTCGGTGCGAGCCGCGAGCCAGACGTAGTCGGCATATTCGATGAGGCTGGTCCACATCTTCTCGCCGTTGACCACATAGTCGTCGCCGTCCCTTACGGCCCTGGTGCGCAGCGAAGCCAGGTCGGTTCCGGCGTCCGGTTCGGAGTAGCCGATGGCGAAGTGCAACTCGCCCTTGGCGATTCGCGGCAGGTACTCGGCCTTCTGTGCCTCGGTGCCGTAACGCATGATGGTCGGTCCGACGGTGTTGATGGTCAGGTAGGGGATGGGCACACCTGCTTTCGCGGCTTCATCGGTGAAGATCATCTGCTCCACCATGGGCCGGTGCTGTCCGCCGTACTCCTGCGGCCAGCCGAGTGCCAGCCACCCGTCCCGTCCCAGTGTCCGGACCATTTCCTTGTAGGCGGTGCCGTCTCCGAATTCGCCGCCCGGTCCGGTGAGCCCGGCGCGTAGCTCCGGTGTCATGAGCTCGGTGAAGTACTCGCGGAGCTGCTTGCGCAACCGCTCTTGTTCCGCGGTGAAACTGATCTGCATGGCGTGAAAGTAGGCAGCCGGCGAACGGCTTTCGCCGACTGTGACATGAAGCTGCCAACTCTGGCGAAAGTGCTGGGTGTCGGCACATGATGGGGAAATGCGGCAGCACACGGTAATCGCGCCCGGCATAGTCCGGCTTCGCCCGAGCGGGGATCTCGGTAGTGATGTGCAGCAGTTACTGCAGCGGGTGCGGACCGAGGCGGTGGTGGCGGTGTCCAGTCCGATGCGGCTGGAGGACCATTACGCGCTGGGGCATTTGGCGGTGCGGGAGTTGATGTCGACGGGGAAGCAGATTCGACTGCTGTATTCGCCGGACTTCCTGGATTCGCGGGATCGAAAGCCGCTGCTGGAGGATTCGACGCTCAGCCCGAAGATTCGGGTGTCCAGTCACGACTTCCAGAACACCTTCATTATCGATCGGCATGCGGCGGTGCTGTGGAGTGGGGCGGGGGCGCAGCGGCCCTACATGGTGATGGTCCGGGATCCCGCGTTGATCGGGGTCATTCACCAATTCGCCACTATGACATGGGAATCCGCTGCTCGGCTGGCGTCGCGGCCGGGGTTCGGGCAGGCGGGTTTCGACGAGCGGGCGCTGGCCGTGCTGGATGCCTTGAACAGTGGGGTCACCGATGAGGTGGCGGCGCGGAATCTGGATATCTCGCTGCGGACGTATCGGCGCAATGTCGCGGACCTCATGTCGAGACTCGAGGTGACCACGCGCTTCCAGGTGGGTGTGCGCGCCGCGCAGCTCGGACTGTTCGGGTAGCTGCTGCCGCACGTCTCACGGGTGATACGTGCGGATAAAGACTGGAGATTTTAAGCTATTCAGAGTCTTTCGTCTTCTCTCTAACGTTGTCGTTGTTCGGTTCGCCGGAGTGGCCGGAGAACAGCGGTGGTTAGGGAGAAGACAATGCGCGCGGTGATTCAGCAGACCTTCGGCGGGCCCGAGGTACTGGAGCTGGTCGAGATCGAGCGGCCGGAACCGCTGTCGGGTGAGGTGCTGGTGCGGGTGCATGCGAGTGGTGTGAATCCGGTGGATGTGGCGGTCCGGTCCGGAGCCTTCCCGCTGCTGGGGCAGCCGCCGTATGGGGTCGGCTGGGATATCTCCGGCGTGGTCGAGGAGGCGGGGCCGGGCGCGCGCTACGAGATCGGCGAAGAGGTCTACGGTATGCCGTTCTTCCCGCGTGCGGCCACCGGATACGCGGAGTACGTCGCGGCACCGTCCCGGCAGTTGGCGCGAAAGCCCAAGTCGCTGAACCACATCGAGGCCGCGGCATTGCCGCTGGCCGCGCTGACCGCGTGGCAGGGACTGGTGGACAAGGCGGCTGTCAAGGAAGGCGACCGGGTGCTGATCCACCGGGCCGCCGGCGGCGTCGGGCATCTGGCGGTACAGATCGCGAAGGCCCGCGGAGCGTATGTGATCGCGCTGGCCGGTGCCGCCAAACACGACTATGTGCGCGGGCTCGGAGCCGACGAGGTAATCGACTACCGCACAACCGATTTCACCGAGGCGGTGCGGGATATGGATGTGGTCTTCGATTCGGTGGCCGATGGTCTGCGGTCGCTGTCGGTGCTGAAGCCGGGCGGAGTACTGGTGAGCATTCTCGAGCATGTGAACCGGGAGCTGGCGGCCACGGTCCAGGCGTCCGGGCGGCGCTTCGCCGGAGTCTCCGTGGAGCCGGATTACGCTGCGCTGGAGGCGATCGCGGAGCTGGTCGACGCCGGCCTGATCCGGCCGACCATTGCCGAGACGCTGCCGCTGGCGGACGCGGGCAAGGCGCACGAAATCGTCGCGGCCGGGCAGACTGTCGGCAAGGTCGTACTGACCGTCGAGTGAGGGCATCGGACAGTGGGACGGCACCCGAGCACTCGGGTGCCGGAGTGTGAGGAGAGCAGCGTGGATGTGCTCAGCGAGGCGCTGGCCTCCATGCGGACCGGCGCGCCGAATTCGGTTCGTACCGAAGGGCGTGCGCCGTGGGCGCTGCGATTGCCGCGGACGGCGGGCGCCGGATTCCATGTCGTGCTGCACGGCACCTGCTGGATATACCCGTCCGCACAGACCGCCGATCCGATCGCGCTCGGCCCCGGCGATGTGGTGTTCGTGCGCGACGGCTCGGGTCATATCCTCGCCGACCATCCCGATACTCCACCGGCGGTGCCGCGCCCGGATCAGTACATTCAGCGCCCGCCCGTCGGCGCGGTCCAGCTCGGTGGGGACGGTCCGGTCACCAGCCTGCTCTGCGGCAACTATCACCTGGACGGACAGCGGCCGCATCCGCTGCTGCGGCAGTTGCCGGAGGTGATCTATCTGCCCGCGAGGCACGGTCGCCACCCGGAACTGGCCGCCGCCATCGCCTTGCTCGGCGCGGAACTGGACAACCCGCGAATGGGTTCGCACGGCATCGTGCCCGCGCTCATCGATTCGCTACTGCTCTATATTCTGCGCGCCTGGGTGGAGGAGCAGCCGCAGTCGGCGGACGCGGGATGGGCTGCGGCACTGCGTGATCCGGCCGTCGCGCCGGCCTTGGCGGCCATGCATGAGGATCCGTCCGCGGCCTGGACCGTGCAGTCGCTGGCGGACCGGGTGGGACTGTCACGCGCCGCCTTCGCCCGCAAGTTCAATGCGATGGTCGGTGAGCCTCCGCTGGCGTACCTGACCCGCTGGCGGCTCACCACCGCCGCGCGTCTGTTGCGCGAGGACGACCTGTCCATGGATACGGTCGCCGCCCGCGCGGGGTACAGCTCGGAATTCGCCTTCGGCAAGGCATTCAAGCGTGAATACGGTTTGGCACCGGGGCAATACCGGCGTCAGGCGCGCACCGCCGCGTAGTAGTTGTCCACAGCCATCCACAATGCACAGCGCCCCTGTGGATGAATTCCACAGGGGCGCTGTGCGGTATTGATTCAGTGCGGAGCGTCCCGCCTCACAGCCAGGTATCGAGCGTGGTGGTGGTGAGGAAGTGCTCCAGGTCCGCACGCCAGGGCGCGGGCACGGTCTTCTCCGGTTCGATGGCGGTGTACTGCCCGCGGTAGAAGAGCAGAGGCCTGCCGGAATCGGTGGATTCCGACAGGGCCTGCACACGGCCGATCACAATGTAGTGATCGCCGCCGTCGACGACCTGATCCACGGTGCACTGGATCGTGGCCAGGGCGTCGCCCAGTACCGGAACCTCCAAAGCGGAAGTGCTCCAGGGGACTCCGGCGAACTTGTCGGGTTCGCGTGAGCCGAAGCGGGCGCAGACCGACTGCTGTTCCTCGGCGAGGATATTCACGCAGAACTTGCCGTTGGCCTCGATCGCCGCCCAGGACTTGGAGGCCTTGGTGGGGCAGAACAGGACCAGCGGCGGTTCCAGGGAGAGCGCGGCGAACGACTGGCAGGCGAAGCCGATCGGCGCACCGTCCCCGTCGAAGGTGGTGATGACGGTGATGCCGGTGCAGAACTGCCCCAGCACATTCCGGAATTGACGTGCGTCGATTTCGGGCTGGTCGTCCGTCGTTGTCATTGCGTTGTCGCCCTTTTCGCTACTGGAACCCGTGCTACTTGAATCCGACCGTGAAGTCGTGTCCCCACAGGCTCACCGCGGTGGATTCCCGTGCGATCCAGGACTCGTCCTCGACTTCCAAACCCTCACAACCGAATTCGATATCGAATCCGCCCGGTGTCTTCATGTAGAACGACAGCATCTTGTCATTGATATGCCGTCCGAGGGTGGCCGACATCTTCACCTTCTTGCGCATCGCGCGATCCAGGCAGAGGCCGACATCGTCGGAATTCTCCACCTCGACCATCAGATGCACAATGCCGGTCGGGTTCGGCATGGGCAGGAACGCCAGCGCGTGATGACGCGGGTTGCAGCCGTAGAACCGCAGCCAGGCCGGATCACCATCGGCGGGACGGCCGACCATCTGCGGCGGCAGCTTCATCGAGTCGCGCAGCCGGAAGCCCAGGATGTCCTGGTAGAACGCCTGCGCGGCGGCATCGTCGTCGCAGGTCAGCACGACATGGCCCAGACCCTGCTCGGCGGTGACGAACTTGTGCCCGTACGGGCTGACGAAACGCCGTGCCAGGTACTGCGAGCCGTGGAAGGCTTCCAGCACATTGCCGGACGGGTCCTGGAACGAGATCATCGCCTCGACGCGACGGTCGGCGAACTCCTGCTTGGTGCCCTCGCGGAACGCGACGCCGGCCTTGGAAAGCTTCTCCCGAAGTGCCTGCAGCGCAGGAGCATCGGTCACCTCCCAGCCGGAGACCTGCAGCCGGTCCACATCGCTCGGCACGATCACCAGGCGCGCCGGGAAATCATCCATGCGCAGGTAGAGGGCGTCCGGGTCGGGCCCGGTGCCCTCCATCATGCCGAGCACCTTGAGCCCGTACTCGCGCCAGGCCGCCATATCGGTGGCCCCGATGCGCATGTATCCGAGCGCTCGAATACTCATGCTCACTTCTCCTTGACGCCGAGCAGGAAGTCGGTTGCCAGGCGGTTGAATTCGTCGAACTTCTCCAGCTGGGCCCAGTGGCCGCAGCCGCCGAAGACGTGCAGTTGCACGCGCGGGACCATCTTCAGCGCCACGAGTGCGCCGTCGATCGGGTTCACCCGGTCCTCGCGGCCCCAGATCATCAGCACGGGCTGACGCAGCTTGTACGCGTCGCGCCAGATCATGCCCTTCTCGAAGTCCGCGCCGGCGAAGGAGCGACCCATCGCACGCGTGGCTTCCAAAGACTCCGGCTTACTTGCCGATTCGAAGCGTTCGGCGACGAGTTCCGGCGTGATCAGCTTCTGGTCGAAGACCATGATCCGCAGGAAGGCTTCCAGATTCGCCTGTGTCGGTTCGTAATTGAACTTCGACAGCAGTTTGACGCCCTCGGTGGGGTCCGGTGCGAACAGGTTGGTGGAGAGCCCGCCCGGGCCCATCAGCACCAGCTTGCCCGCGCGGTCCGGGTAGTCGAGCGCGAATCGGGTGGCCGCGCCACCGCCGAGCGAATTGCCCAGCAGGTGAACGCGATCGATGATGCCCAGGGTGTCGAGGAGATCCTTGAGCGCCGAGGCCGAGTGCACGAAGTACTGCGGGTGCTCGGTGGGCTTGTCGGACAGCCCGAAGCCGGGCTGGTCCACCGCCAGCACGTGGAATTCACGTGCCAGCACCGGAATGTTCTTCGAGAAGTTCGACCACGACGAAGCGCCGGGACCACCGCCGTGCAGCAGCACGATGGTGGGGCCGTTGCCGACGCCCGCCTCGTGATAGTGCAGCTTCAGATCGGGGCGGACCTGGGCGTACTTCGAGGTCGACTCGAAGGTGATGTCTTCCACCACGGCGGGCCGTGAATCGGATGCAGTGGTCATGGATTACACCATCGTGTCGGTGATCGGCAGCCCGAACGCGTGCGTGCCGTACATGACGTAGGCGCGCTCGGCGTCATTGGCCGCGTGCACCCGACCGGCGTGTGCGTCACGCCAGAAGCGCTGCAGCGGAGTGCCATTGGCGAGGGCGGTGGCACCCGAGGCCTCGAACAGCTTGTCGATGGAGGCGACGGCGCGGCCGGTGGCGCGCACCTGGTCGCGGCGGGCGCGGGCGCGCACGTCGAACGGCACCTCCTCGCCCTTCACCACGTAGGCGTACTCGTCGGCGACATTGCCGGACAGCTGACGCCAGGCGGCGTCGATGTCACTGGCGGCCTCGGCGATACGCACCTTGCCGAACGGATCGTCCTTGGCGTTCTCACCGGCGTAGGCGGCGCGTACGCGCTTGCCCTGGTGCTCCACATGCGCGTCGTAAGCGCCGTAGGCCATTCCGACGATGGGGGTGGAGATGGTGGTGGGATGGATGGTGCCCCACGGCATCTTGTACACCGGATCGGTATTCTGTTCCAGGCCAGGCGATTTCAGCTCGCCCATGGCGCGGAAGCTGAGGAAGCGGTGCTTGGGTACGAACACGTTCTCCACCACGATGGTGTTGGAGCCGGTGCCGCGCAGACCGACGACGTTCCAGACGTCCTTGATCTCGTACTCGGTGCGGGGGATCAGGAAGCTACCGAAATCGACCGGCTTGCCGTTCTTGATCACGGGGCCGCCGACGACCACCCAGTCCGCGTGGCCGGAGCCGGAAGACCAAGCCCAGGAACCGTTCACGGTGTAGCCGGTGCCGTCCTCGGTCACCAGGCCCGCGCCCATGGGGGCGTAGGACGAGGAGATGCGGACGTCGGGGTTCTCGCCCCAAACCTCTTCCTGCGCACGCTGATCGAACAGCGCCAGGTGCCAGTTGTGCACGCCGATGATGCCGGCGACCCAGCCGGTGGAGCCGCAGGCGCTGGCGATCTTGCGCACGGTGTCGTAGAAGACGACCGGATCGGCGGCGTATCCGCCCCACTGCTTGGGCTGCAGCAGCTTGAAGAATCCGGCGGTCTGCAGATCCTTGATGGACTCTTCGGGGATCTGCCGGAGATCCTCTGCCTGCTGGGCCCGCTCGCGGAGAGTGGGCAGCAGGGCCTCGACCCGCTCAACTACTTCTTGCGTCATCGCGCCAGTTGCTCCTGCCTGGTGAATCGGGCGGTTCTCGTTTGTCTCTGAGACTAGAACACGTTCCTATTTCTGTCGAGAACAGAGGGCTGCCGTACAGGTTTGGCGGCCGTCCTTCGCCTCACGAGGACTTTTGTCCATTGTTTGGTCATACAACTGGCGTGAAGCGCCGCCTTTTTGTAACGTGTTCTAGTACTTCCAGAGGAGGATCACGATGTCAACAACCCCACCGGGGCCCCGTGGGAAGGTTCGCGAGATCGACGTGGGTGCCATGCCCACCCGGTACGCCCGTGGCTGGCATTGCCTCGGACTCGCGAGCACCTTCCGTGACGGCAAGCCACACGCGGTCAACATCTTCGGTACCAAGCTGGTCGTCTTCACCGACAGCAAGGGTGAACTGAAGATACTCGACGGTTACTGCCGGCATCTCGGCGGCGATCTGTCGATGGGCGAGGTCAAGGGCGATTCCATCGCCTGCCCGTTCCACGATTGGCGCTGGGGCGGCGACGGTAAATGCACCGCCATCCCCTATGCCAAGCGTGTGCCGCCACTGGCTCGCACCCGCTCCTGGCCCACCCTCGAGCGCAACGGCCAGCTCTTCATCTGGCAGGACCACGAGGGCAGCAAGCCCACCGACGCGGTCACCATCCCGTACATCGACGGCCCGTACACCGACGCCGAGGGCAAGCCGCTCGAGCAGATGTCCGACGGCTGGACCCCGTGGACCTGGAACTCGATCGTGATCGAGGGCGCCAACTGCCGCGAGATCATCGACAACGTCGTGGATATGGCGCACTTCTTCTACATCCACTACGCGTTCCCGACGTTCTTCAAGAACGTGTTCGAGGGCCACGTCGCCACCCAGTACCTGAACACGGTGGGGCGCAAGGACATCGGCATGGCCGCCCAGATCAAGGGCGACACCCTGCTCAAGTCCGAGGCTTCGTACTTCGGGCCGTCGTACATGGTGAACCCGCTGCTGAACATCTACAGCGGCTTCGAGGTCAAGAGCGTCCTCATCAACAGCCACTACCCGATCTCGCAGAACTCGTTCGTGCTGAACTACGGCGTCTCGCTGGAGAAGCCCAAGGGTCTGCCGGACGACGCCGCACAGGGCCTGGCCGACAAGATGGCCGAGGGCATCGAAGAGGGCTTCCTGCAGGACGTCGAGATCTGGAAGCACAAGTCCAAGATCGACAACCCGCTCCTCACCGAGGAAGACGGCCCGGTCTACCAGCTGCGCCGCTGGTACGACCAGTTCTACGTGGACGTCGCGGACATCGACCCCAAGTCGACGCAGCGCTTCGAATTCGAGGTCGACACCACCAAGGCCAATGAGGTCTGGAGTATCGAGGTCGAGGAGAACCTGCGCAAGAAGCGCGAGGAAGACGCCGCCGCTTCGGAGGCGAGCGTCTGATGACCGTCTGGGCGAAAGCACCCGACTTCGCGGACCGTCCGGAGCGGCGGGCGCAGGTGCGCGCCCAGACGGCTCTGGACAAAGAGCACTACATGGAGTCCGGGCTGACACCGATCGCGTGCCAGTCCTGCGGAACCGAAGTACTGGTGCGCAAGCACAGCAGTAACCAGAAAACCGTGCAGTGGACGGTCAATCCGGCCGATCACTGCCCGGTGTTCCGCAAAATGGCCGAGGCGGGGCCGATCTTCGGCAAACCGGACTCCTGCCCCAACCTCGAGAAGACCATCGACCATGCCGTGGCCGAGGGCCTGCTCGAAATCGACGACTAGCCGCTTCCGTCCAGCGCCCCCGCCGTCTTCCCACGGCGGGGGCGCTGTTCAGTCCAGCCGGAAGTCGGCGAAGTCGAAACCCGGTGCGACGACACAACTCACCAGCACGTAGTCCTCACCCGCCGGGCGGGCGGCCTGGCTCACCCCACCGGGGACCACCGCCTGGGGCCGCTGCCCCTGCTCGACATCGGGTCCGAGGACGATCTCCTCGCCGCCGATGTTCAGCAGCAGCGGACCGCCCCGATGCCAGAACCAGATCTCCTCCGACCGCACGGTGTGTGGTGCGGATTTCTCACCGGGCAGCAGCAGGAAATAGATGGCCGTCGCGCTCGCCCGCGGCCCCGAGTAGCCCTCCGGCTCGAATTCCACCGCACTGCGCCAGGTTTCGCGATACCAGCCGCCCTCGGGATGCGGCAGCATATCCAATTCGGCGGCCAGCTTCGGCCTCTCGGTGCTCATCAGCTGAACGGGCTCTGCGGGCGGGACTCGAGCACCCCGTCCACGTAGATGTCGACCTTCTCGTTGTAGAAGCTGGCGAAGCCCGCGATCTTCTGACTCTCCGGGACGGGGGTGCGGTAGATCCACACCAGGTCCGGATAGAGGTCCTCGCCGAGCTTCAGGCTCCAGTACTCGGCATTGCCCTTGTACGGGCACATGGTCCGAGTGCCGGAGTGCTGCAAAAGATCCAGGCGGATATCGGTGAGCGGCAGGTAATAGCGCGCGGGCAGGCCGGTTTCGAAAAGGATGCGCGGGTTGTGGGATTCGGCCACGGTCTGCCCGGCCACCTCGACGCGAATATGCCGGGAGCTGGAGAGGATGTCCACGCGGTGGAAGGGGTCGCGCGGATGGCCGTAGATGGGTTCGTCCTCCTCGAACCATTCGTCCATGGCTTTGGCGTCGAGCCGCACCAGGTTCTGGAGTTCCGGGGTGGGGGAGTCGAGGTAGCGCACGGCCGCGCCCGGGGCCACGGTCCCGTCGGCGATGACATCGAAGCCGACGGGGGTGCCCAGATGATTCGCGGGCCGGGTGTCGCCGGTCGGTTCCAGCTTCACTCGCAGCTCATCGACCGGGAAGTAGTAGGTCGGGAAATAGGCGTGTTCCCACACCATGCTGGCTTTGACGGTGTCGACGACCAGCTGGCCGCCCAGGTAGACACGCACTCGTTTCGCGCACGGTAGAACGCGCACCGGATCCGTCTTCGTTTCGGACATACCTCCCGAAGGTACTCCGATTTCGCCGGTCTGACCTGCCCCGATATGGTGTTCGAGCAACATCCGAGCAACAATCTGAAGGCGGCTAGATGTCCCATCCGATCAGTACCGAGCAGCAAGGGCTGCGGACCGGGCTACGCCGCCGTCACATGACCATGCTGGCCATCGGTGGCGCCATCGGCGCGGGACTCTTCGTCGGCAGCGGCTCGGTGATCGGCACCGCCGGACCGGCCGCCATCCTCTCCTATGCCGCCGCCGGATTGCTGGTGCTGTGCGTCATGCGCGCGCTCGGCGAAATGGTGGTGGCCCGCCCGGTCGCCGGATCGCTCGCCGAATACGCGCGGATGGCGATGGGTCCGTTCGCCGGATTCACCATCGGCTGGCTGTACTGGTACCTCTACGTCATCCTGGTCGGGGCGGAGGCCGTCGCGGGCGCGGCGATTCTGTCCAGTTGGATCGATCTGCCGCAGTGGGTGCTCGCCGCGGTGCTGCTGACCCTCATGACCGCAGTCAATCTGGTGTCGGTGAAATCCTTCGGCGAATTCGAATTCTGGTTCGCCTCGATCAAAGTCGTTGCCATCGTGCTGTTCCTGGTGATCGGCGCGGCCTGGGTGTTCGGGCTGCGG
The DNA here is from genome assembly GCF_009649815.1 of Nocardia sp. SYP-A9097. Classification (GTDB taxonomy): domain Bacteria; phylum Actinomycetota; class Actinomycetes; order Mycobacteriales; family Mycobacteriaceae; genus Nocardia. The sequence continues at coordinate 65,208 of NZ_WJIC01000012.1, read as the reverse complement.
CCGGACGCCGAGAGCGGGTTCGGCAATCTGACGGCATTCGGCGGATTCGCGCCGAACGGCATTACCGGCATCTTCTCCGCCATCGTGGTGGTCATGTTCGCCTTCGGCGGCACCGAGATCGTGACCGTCGCCGCCGCCGAGTCGAAGGAGCCCGGCCAGGCCGTCGCCCGCGCCACCAATAATGTGCTGTGGCGGGTCGGCCTCTTCTATGTGGCCTCGATCTTCCTGGTGGTGACCATCCTGCCGTGGAATGACGCGCACGTGCTGCAGAGCCCGTTCGTCAGTGCCCTGGACCGGATGGGCATCCCCGCCGCGGGCACCATCATGCAGGTCGTCATCCTGACAGCCGTTCTCTCCGTGCTGAATTCGGCCATCTACGTCTCTTCCCGCATGCTGTACGTCCTCACCCGCGACGGTGACGCTCCCGCCGCCCTGGTGAAGGTGAACAAGCGCGGTGTTCCGGCGCGCGCCGTCCTGCTCGGCACGGTGGCGGCCTGGGGTGCGGTAATCGCCTCCTACATCTCCCCGGACCAGGTCTTCACCTTCCTGGTGAACTCCATCGGCGTCGTCCTGGCCTTCGTCTATGTCGCGATCATGTTCTCCCAGTTGCGACTCCGTGCCCGCCTCCGCCGAGAAGACCCCGCCGCCCTCACCTACCGCATGTGGGGCTACCCCTACATCTCGTGGGCGGTAATCATCGCCATCTTCGCGGTCTTCGCGGCCATGGCCACCAAAGCCGACCAGCGCAACCAGCTCCTGGCCTCCACCATCAGCCTGCTTTTCGTGGCAGCCCTCTACCCCCTCCGCAAACGCTTCGGCAAGAAGCCGCCCGTGTACGAGGTGGAAGTGCTGCGGCACTGAGGGATTGGAGCCCGTCTACTCGACGGGCTCCAACAGCACCGCGGTCCCATAGGCCGCGACCTCACTCATGGTGTTCGCGATTTCATTGCAGTCGAACCGCATGGCGATCACCGCGTTCGCGCCGAAGTACATGGCGTGCTGGCACATTCGCATGACTGCCTCATGCCGCGAGTGGTACAGCAACTGTGTGTACTCGTGAATCTCGCCGCCCCCCAGCGACCTGAGGCCGGCACTGAAATTCGCTCCAATCCCCCGGCTGCGTACGGTCAATCCGGCGACCTCGCCGAATACCCGCACCACCTTGCTCCCCGGCACATCGTTCATGGTCGAAACCAGAATCGGAAACTGCTGCGGCGGTTGCTGTTGCTGCATCCCCTGCTGATAAGGCGGCTGACCTTGCTGCGGAGGCGGGAACTGCTGCGGCGGCATGGGCTGATTCATGCCCGGATAGTACGACGCCCAAGTCGGTGGGCACCCAATTCGAAACGAGAGCACCGCTCTTGACAAATGGCGGCCCAAAAAGAGAGCATTGATCTCGTTACGGAACGCCAATCACGCGGAGCGCATCATGAACCTGCTGTACACCGGACCCTCCACCGCCGACCTGCACGAGAACTACTCCAAAAAGGGCCGACTGGACGAGAACGCCCAGGTCCGCTCCGCCTCAACGGTTGTCATCGACGCCCCAGCCGCCACCATCTGGCACCTACTCACCGATATGCGCAACTGGCCGAACTGGCGCACCGACGCCGAGGTCCTCGAACTCGGCGAAATCCGAGTCGACGCCCCCTTCGTCTGGAAGCTGCACAGTTCGAAAATCAAGGCCGTCTTCGCCACCGTCACCCCGGAACGCGAACTCGCCTGGACCGGCGTCTCCATGGGCATCATGAAAGCCATCGACCGCCTCCTGCTCGTCCCCGAATCCGCAAACCGCACCCGTGTAACCATGGAGGAATCCCTCGCCGGCCCGCTGCTGCCCCTGTTCTTCACTTCCGAAAAACTCCGCGCCGGCCACGACGCCATGCTGGCGATGCTGAAGACCGCCGCGGAATCCTCCACTCTCGCAATGGAAGTAGATCGTTCAGTCGTCGCCTAGGGTGATGGCTTGGGCTTCGGCGGGGGAGTGGGTGGCTGGGGCGTGATCGTCCATGTGGGCCAACAGCTTTCGGCCGGAGAGTAGGACGGCTACGGCGGCGGCGGTGCAGGCTGCGCCTACCCAGAAGGGGAGGGACATGTGGTGTTCGCCCAGTTTGCCTGCCAGGTAGGGGGCGGCGGCGCCGCCGGCGAAGCGGACGAAGCTGTAGGCGGCGGAGGCGGTGGCTCGTTCTACCGGGGCGGATTCCATGACGGCCTCGGTGATGAGGGTGTTGTTCACGCCCAGGAATAGGCCCGAGATGACCGTGCCGATTACCAGGACGGGCTTGTGGTCGGCGAACAGGGCCATAACCGCCAGGTCGACGGCGAACAAGGCCAGGGCCAGGGCCATCATTCGGACGGTTCCGAAGGCGCGCTGCAATTTTGGTGCGAGGAAGACCGAGGAGAAGGCCAGGAGCAGGCCCCAGCCGAAGAAGATGAAGCCGATGGAATAGGTGCCCATGTTCAGGGGGAATGGGGTGTAGGCGAGCAGGGTGAAGAAGCCGTAGTTGTAGAGCAGGGCGGTGATGCTCACCAGGAGCAGGCCGGGGTAGGCCAGCGCCTTGAAGGGGGCGGTGATGGAGGTCGGCTTGGCGGGTTTCGGGGCCTCGGGGAGTAGGAACACCAGGGCGATGATCGCGATGGCCATCAGCACCGAGACGCCGAAGAATGGTGCGCGCCAACTGAAGTGGCCGAGGAAGCCGCCGACCAGCGGGCCGGTGGCAATGCCGATACCGAGGGCCGCCTCGTAGAGGATGATGGCTCGGGCGGTGCCGCCGCTGGCCGCGCCGACAATGGTGGCCAGCGCCGTCGCGATGAAGAGGGCATTGCCCAGACCCCAGCCCGCGCGGAAGCCGTCAATCTGGCCGACGGTGCCGGAAGCGCCTGCGAGAGCGGCGAATACGACGATAATGGCGAGCCCGGCGAGCAGTGTCTTCTTCGCGCCGAACCGGCTGGAGACGACGCCGGTGATGAGCATGGCAATGCCGGTGACCAGCATATAGCTGGTGAACAGCAGCGTCACCTGTGAGGGTGAGGCATGCAGCTGCTCGCCGATCGGCTTCAGAATGGGGTCGACCAGGCCGATTCCCATGAAGGCGATGACCGAGGCGAAGGCAACGGCCCATACGGATTTTGGTTGTTTGGTGCTGGCAGGTCCGTCGATGGCGGGCCGCGTAACCGACATTGTGCTCAAGGTCAGTTCCTCATCTGGGAGTGCGGTTGATTGCGCATGCCCATCGATTGTTGCATAAGCTAACTATATAATTACCTTTGCTAACAATATTTCCGCGGTGAAATACAACACAGGCCGGGACCAGCGCTTATGCGCCGATCCCGGCCTGTGCCGAGTGAATGCCGACTATGCCGGGCGGGCCAGCGGCCGCGCCGGAGTGCCGAACAGCTGGGCGTCACCGTGGGCGCGCTTGAAGAACAGATGCGCGTCGTGCTCCCAGGTGATGGCGATACCGCCGTGCATCTGGACCGTCTCCGAGACCACCGAATTGAGGGTGGTGGTGGCCTGAATACGCGCCGCGGCCACATCGATGGCTTCGACGGAGCCGTCTGCCAGTCCCGCGATGGCGAGGTAGGCGACCGAACGGGTCGACTCGACCAGCACGTACATATCGGCCATCCGGTGCTTGAGGGCCTGGAAGCTGCCGATGGGCCGGCCGAACTGTACGCGGGACTTGCTGTATTCGACCGTCATGTCCAGGCACTGCTCGGCCGCCCCGAGCTGCTCGGCAGTGACTGCGGCCCAAGCGATTTCACGCAGCGCCGCGATATCGACCGCACCCAGTGCGCGGGCCGGTGCCGAGGCGAACTCGATCGTCGTCAGTCGCCGAGTCGGATCCATGGTCGGCACCACGGTGCGGGTGACGCCCGCGGCCGCACCGTCGACCTCGTAGAGACCGTCGGCGGTGAGCACCAGCAGGGTGTCCGCGTGCGAGCCGTCCAGGACGTAATGCGCGGTGCCGGAGACGGTTTCGCCCTCGGCGCGCACACCGAAGCTGTCCCAGCCCTGTGGACCGGCCCAGCAGACCGCGAGCGTGCGCACACCCTCGGCGACCTCGGGCAGTAGCCGCTCATTGGCCTCGGCATCGCCCGCGAGCAGCAGCGCCTGCACACCCAGCACGGCCGAGCCGAGCATGGGCGGAGCGGCCAGGGTGCGGCCGAGTTCCTCCACCACGAGCAGGGATTCGACCAGGCCGACGCCGACGCCGCCGAACTCCTCCGGAATGGCAAGCGCCGCAACGCCTACCTGCTCGCACAATAGTCTCCACAGCTGCTCGTCATAGCCGCGCTCGGCTGCCAGCCCGCGCCGCATGGCCGCGCTGTCGCCGTGCTTGGCCAGCACCGCGCGCACGGTGGTGACGAGTTCCTGCTGATCGGCCGTGATGCTCATGCGTCGGCTCCCATCGGGTCGAGCTGGTGGTGAAGGGGTGCAACCGTTTTCACGCGGCGGTCCCCGCGGTGCGCAGCGCGGCGGCGATGCGGGCGCGGTGCAGATCCGGGGTGCCCCAGGCGGAACGCAGGGCGGTGACCTTGGTCAGCCAGAGGGACAGGTCGCATTCGGCGGTGTAGCCGATCGCACCGTGCACCTGTAGGGCGATGCGGGCCGCCCGGTACGCCGCTTCACCGCAGGCCAGCTTGGCCGCGGAGATATCGCGGGCACGGATGGTCGCATCGCTGTCGTCCTGCAATGTGAGTGCGGCGCGGTAGAGCAGCGGCTGCGCCATCTCGAGATCGATGAGGACATTGGCCAGGTGATGCTTGATCGCCTGGTACTGGCCGATCGGCTTGCCGAACTGCTGGCGCTGCTTCACGTACTCGACGCTGGTGTCCAGCAGGGCGCGGCCCGCGCCGAGCAGCTGGGCGGCCGCCGCGAGCGCCGCGGTGTCGAAGGCGAGATCGATTGCGGCGCTGACGCCTTCGCCCTCGGCGAGGACGGCAGCGGCGGTCAGCGGGAAGAGGCGGCGGGCGGCGTCGATGGACTTGGCCTGCTCGCCCGCGGTGGCGATGGAGACCCGATCACCCTCGGCGAGCAGGATCAGATCGGCGATATCGGCGTCCAGGGCGACCGGCGCGCCGGATGCGGAAAGCGCACTGGCGCGACCCGGACCGGCCACGGCGAGCGTGCCCAGTTTGGCTCCCTCGGCCAGCTGCGGCAGCCATTCGGCGGCCGCGGCGGAGTCCGGAAGTGCCTGCAGCAGTGCGGGAATCGCGGCGGCGGTCTCCACCAGCGGTCCGGGCGCGGCGGCGCGGCCGATCTCGGTGAAGGCCACGATCATCTCGACCGGGCCCGCGCCGAAGCCGCCGTTCTCCTCGGTAATGGTCAGGCCCAGTGCACCGGCCTCGGCCAGTTGGCCGAGCAGTGCCTTACCTGCGGTGGAATCGCCCGCGCCCCAGGCCCGTACGACGCCGGGCGTCTTGGCGGCCTCGCCCATCTTGCGCAGGCTGGCGGCGAAATCGATTTGTTCTGCGGTCAATGCGAATCGCATGTTCGTCCTCCGGGTGACTAGCGCGGCAGCCCGAGCAGGCGTTCGGCGATGATATTGCGCTGGATCTCATTGGTACCGGCGTAGATCGGGCCCGCCAGCGAGAACAGGTAACCGTCGGTCCAGGCGGATTCCTGTTCGGCGGCGGCACCGTGCAGATCCAGGGCGGTCTCGTGCATGGCGATATCCAGGTCGGACCAGAACACCTTGTTCACAGACGATTCCGCGCCCAGTTGACCGCCGTCGGCGAGCCGGGTGACGGTGGCCCAGGTGTTCAGGCGGTACGCCTCGGCACCGACCCAGGCGTCGACCACGCGTTCCCGCAGCGCGGTATCGGTCTCGGCGGCAGCGTCTTGCCACAGCTCGATGAGCTTGTCGGCGGTGGCATTGAACCGGCCCGGCGAACGCAGCGACAGGCCACGCTCATTGCTGGAGGTCGCCATGGCGACCTTCCAGCCGTTGTGCGCCTCACCGATCACATCGGCGTCCGGCACGAACACATTGTCGAGGAAGATCTCCGCGAACCCGGGCTCGCCGTCCAGCTGCGGAATCGGCCGCACCGTAATGCCTTCCGCGGTGAGCGGGAACATCAGGTAGGTGAGTCCCTTGTGCCGCTGGGCTTCCGGATCGCTGCGGAACAGGCCGAAGCCCCAATCCGCGTACGAGGCCCGCGAACTCCAGGTCTTCTGGCCGTTGAGCAGCCAGCCGCCCTCGGTGCGCTTGGCGGTGGAGCGGATACCGGCGAGATCGCTACCGGCCTCCGGCTCCGACCACGCCTGTGCCCAAATGTCATCGGCGCGAGCCATTCTCGGCATGATGCGGGCCAGCTGCTCGGGCGAACCGTGCTCGAAGAGCGTCGGCGCGAGCAGGAAGATGCCGTTCTGCGAGACGCGGCCGGGGGCTCCGGCGGCGTAGTACTCCTCCTCGAAGATGACCCATTCGATCATCGAGGCATCGCGGCCGCCGTACTCGGCGGGCCAGGCGACACAGGACAGGCGGGCCTCGGCCAGCTTGGCCTCCCAGGCCCGGTGCGCCTCGAAGCCTTCCTCGGTATCCATGGACGGCAGCGGAGTCGCGGGGACATTGGCGGCCAGGAACTCGCGCACCTCGCGGCGGAATTCCTCTGTCTTGGCGTCGAATTCGAGATCCACTTACTTCGCCCCGTTCTTCTCTGCGGCATCTGTGGTGGTTGCGGTGGCTTTCATGGACTTGGCGTTCATCCCGCCGAGCGAGTCCGCGCCGATCTCGGCATTGTGTGCGTGCGCGAAATGATGCAGCCCGAACACCGAATCCATACCCGCGCGCATACCCATGAGGTCCTCGCACTGGTTGACGGCCTTCTTGGTCAGCGCCAACCCGAATTGCGGCATGGCCGAGATCTTCTCGGCCAGCGCGAAGGTCTCGGTCTCCAGGTTCTCGCGCTCCACAACGCGATTCACCATGCCCCACTCGTAAGCCTGTGCGGCGGTGAAGCGGTCACCGGTGAACAGGATCTCCTTGGCGCGGCGCGGACCCAGCACCCACGGGTGCGCGAAGTACTCGACACCCGGAATACCCATGCGCACAACGGGATCGGAGAAGAACGCGTCCTCGGAGGCGACGATCATGTCGCACGACCACGCGAGCATCAGCGCGCCCGCGATGCACGCGCCCTGCACCATGGCGATGGTCGGCTTGGGGATCTCCCGCCAGCGCCGGCACATGTTCAGGTAGACCTCGGTCTCGCGCGCGAACCGCTGGTCACCGCCCGGCCGGTCGGTGTGGTCCCACCACAGCGCGGCCTGGTTCTCGTACTTGATGTGATGGTCGCGCCCCGGCGTACCGATATCGTGTCCGGCGCTGAAATGCTTGCCGGCCCCGGCCAATACGATCACCTTGACCTCGGCGTCCTCGACGGCCCGCACGAAGGCGGCGTCGAGCGCGTAGGTCATGACCGAGTTCTGTGCGTTGCGGTAGTCCGGCCGGTTCAGCGTGACGACCGCGATCGGTCCCCGCTTCTCGTAGAGAACGACATCGCCCTCATCGGGGATCGGCCCCAGTTCCTGGCTCACGCTGCATCCCTTCTGGAATAACCGGAGCGCTCCGTGGTTACGCTCCGCTGCCGCCTCCGCGCCTGACCGGTCATTCCGTCTCCTCACGTAGTTGCCGCTTGAGAACCTTGCCCGCGGCGCTGTAGGGCAACTGATCGCGGAACTCGACGAACCGCGGAACCTTGAAATTGGCGAGCATCTTCTTGGCATGCGCGAGAACGTCTTCGGTGGTCAGCTCGGCCCCGGGCCGGCGCACCACGTAGACCTTGCCGACCTCGCCCATGCGCTCGTCCGGCACGCCGATGACCGCGGTCTCGGCGACCCCGTCCAATCGCGCCATGGCCTGCTCCACCTCGGCCGGATACACATTGAAGCCGCCGGAGATGTACATGTCCTTGAGCCGGTCGGTGATCTTCACGTACCCGCGCTCGTCGATCACCGCGACATCGCCGGTGTGCAGCCAGCCATCCTTGTCGATGGTGTCGGTGGTGGCCTGGGTGTCGTCGAGGTAGCCGACCATGATCTGCGAACTACGCAGCAGCAGTTCACCATTGTCGGCGAGATTGACCTCGAAACCGTCGATGGCCCGGCCACAGGTGTTCGCGATCGTCTCGGCCGAATCCTCGGGACGGCACATGAGGCCGAAGCCGCCGGATTCGGTCTGCCCGTACGCGGTGAGCACCACATCGAAGCGCAGTTCGTCGCGCATGCGCTCGATGAGCACGACCGGCACGGTGGCCGCGCCGGTGACCGCGACCCGCAGCGACGACAGATCGGCCGTCGCGCGGGCAGGGTGCTCGAGAATGGTCTGGAAGATGGTCGGCGGTCCGGTCAGCACGCTGATGCGCTCGTCGTGGATCAACCGCATGGTCTCGGGCACATCGAAAGTGGCCTGCGGCAGGATGTTCGCGCCGGTGACCAGGCACGCGAGAATGCCCGCCTTGTAACCGAAGCTGTGGAAGAACGGCGGCACCACCAGGTAGCGGTCATCGCTGTTCAGGGTGGCGCAGTCGGCCCAGGCACGGGCGCTGGTGAGCGCCTTGCTGTGCGAGATGAGCACACCTTTGCTGCGCCCGGTGGTGCCGGAGGTGAACAGAATGTCCGAAAGATCCTCGGCCCGAACCGATTCCGCGCGGGCGATGGCGTCCTCGAGGCTGACGGCCTCGGCCAGCTTCGGCAACTCCGACCACGCGATGGCATTGTCGACGGCTTCTTCCCGCTCGGCGGGAATGACAATGACCGTCTCGATCGCCAATTCCGGTGCGTCCGCGCGCAGTTCGGCGAGGCGATCGCGGCCCAGGAAACTGCCGACGATGAACAGCGCCTTGGCCTCCACCCGGCCCAGCACATCCGCGGCCTCATCGGCCACGTACCGCGTGTTCAGCGGCACGATAACCGCACCCACATAGTGGGTGGCAAGCACCGCGGTCACCCAGTGATGGGTGTTCGGAGCCCAGATGCCGATCTTGTCGCCGCGTCGCACACCGCGTGCGATAAGCACACGCGCGGTCTCGCGGACCGAATCGAGCAGTTCTGCCCAGCTCAATCGCACGGCACCGTCGGAGACGGCGGGTGCGGAACCGAAGACGCTCGCGGCGTGGTGCAGTGCGAGCGGAGTGGTCTGCGGTGGGGATGTCACAGGGTCTCCGAGCGTCCGGGAATGGGTCTAACAAAGCAAGTGCTTGGTAGGTTACTCTACGGAGGTGAGCATGATCCAGACCCCCGAACCGGCCAGCGGGACCACGGCGAGCCGTGCAGTGGACGTTGTGAGCATGGAAGACGAAGAATTTCGTGCTGAAGTGCGGGATTGGCTGGCCCAAGCCCTGAACGGACAGTTCCGTGAACTGCGCGGTCTCGGCGGTCCCGGGCGCGAGCACGAAGCCTTCGAGGAACGCCTCGAATGGGATCGCGCTCTCGCCGCGGCGGGTCTCACCTGCCTGGGCTGGCCCAAGGAGTGGGGCGGCCGCGACGCCACCCTCGCGCAGCAGGTCATCTTCCACGAGGAGTACGCCAAAGCCGATGCGCCCAGCCGTGTTTCGCACCTCGGTGAGGAACTGCTCGGCCCGACCGTGCTGGCCTTCGGCACCGAGGAGCAGAAGCGCCGCTTCCTGCCCGGTATCCGCAATGTCACCGAACTCTGGTGCCAGGGCTACTCCGAGCCCGGCGCGGGCTCGGATCTGGCGGCCGTCAGCACCTCGGCGTACCTGGACGGCGACGAATGGTCCATTACCGGGCAGAAGGTCTGGACCTCGCTCGCGCATCTGTCCGACTGGTGCTTCGTTGTCGCGCGCACCGAGAAGGGCTCGACTCGCCATCATGGCCTGTCCTACCTCCTGGTGCCCATGAAGCAGCCGGGCGTCGAGGTGCGGCCGATCATCCAGCTCACCGGGACCGCGGAGTTCAACGAGGTCTACTTCGACAATGCCCGCACCGCCGCCGATCTGGTGGTCGGCGCGCCCGGCGACGGCTGGAAGGTCGCCATGGGCACGCTCACCTTCGAGCGTGGCATCTCGACCGTCGGGCAGCAGATTCGGTACGCGCGTGAACTCGCCGACCTCGAGGCGGTCGCGCGTACGAACGGCACCCTCGAAAACGCCGTCATCGCAGACCGTTTCGACAAGGCCTGGGTCGGGCTGCGCGTGCTGCGCGCCCACGTGTTGCGGACCCTGGAGTCCGGGCACGACGATGCCACCGTCGACGCCCGCACCGCCGCCGGTTCGGCGTCGGTCACCAAACTGCTGTGGGCCAACTGGCATCGCGATCTCGGCGAGCTGGCCATGGACGTGCTCGGCGCGCCCGGCCTCATCGCCGATGCCGAGGGCGATGACCTCAATGCCTGGCAGCGGCTCTTCCTCTTCACTCGCGCGGACACCATCTACGGCGGTTCGAACGAGGTACAGCGCAATATCATCTCCGAGCGGGTGCTCGGACTTCCCCGAGAGGCTCGTCCGTGACTGACTTGTCCACCGCCCCCGAAATCACCCCCGGCCACAATCTGCTGGCCGGCAAGGTCGCGGTCGTGACCGCGGCCGCCGGAACCGGTATCGGTTCGGCGACCGCGCGCCGCCTGCTGTCCGAGGGTGCGGATGTCGTGATCTCCGACTGGCACGAGCGTCGCCTGAAGGAGACCGAGCAGGCGCTGCAGGCCGAATTCCCGGACCGCCGAATCGCCTCCGTGCCCTGCGATGTCAGCTCCACCGAGCAGGTGAACCAGCTCATCACGGGTGCCGTCGCCGCGCTCGGGCGCATCGACATCATGGTCAACAATGCCGGGCTGGGCGGTGAGACCCCCGTCGTCGATATGACCGACGAGCAGTGGGACAAGGTCATCGACATCACCCTCAACGGCACCTTCCGCGCCACTCGCGCCGCGCTCGCGTACTTCCGCGATGCGGGCCACGGCGGCGTGATCGTCAATAACGCGAGCGTGCTCGGCTGGCGTGCCCAGCACGGACAGGCGCACTACGCCGCCGCCAAGGCCGGTGTGATGGCGCTGACTCGCTGCTCGGCCGTCGAGGCCGCCGAATTCGGCGTGCGTATCAATGCCGTCGCGCCGTCCATCGCCCGGCACGCGTTCCTGGACAAGGTCACCTCCGGTGAGCTGCTGGATCGCCTGGCCGCCGGTGAAGCCTTCGGTCGCGCCGCCGAGCCGTGGGAGGTGGCGGCCACCATCGCCATGCTGGCGAGCGATTACACCACCTACCTCACGGGTGAGGTCGTCTCCATTTCGAGTCAGCGCGCCTGATTCGAAGCGTTTTCACCGATTTCGGTTCAACGCAACCGAATTCGGATATACGGGTGATGTGGAAAGCCGTGTCACCCGGTCGCAGTATTTCGCACTGCCGCGCTCGCACTCGGGCGCGGCAGTGCGTTTTTCATGCCCTGAACGCTGCCTGATTTATCCGCGGGCGCAAAAATGCCTGGCGCGCCGGTGTGGTCATTGTGCAATCCTGGTTTAGGCCGGTTCCGCATAGTCGAAGGGCGCGACCCATGGGTCCGGATCGCCGACAACAAGCAGCAATGGAAGAACCCCGTTCCGAGTTGGAACTCGAGTTGGTCCGTGAGGTCGTTCTCGCGCGCCGCAGACTCGACAATGTCGTTTTGGCCGCGCTCACCCTGGGTGCGGAATTACTCGAGCATGATTCCGAACGCGCCACCGCCATGCGCGCGGCACAGATACTCGAACAACACGCCGTCGACGAGGTCGAGATACTCCGCGATCCGCGAGCGGCACTGCGGCGGGACCTGATCCGCGATCGGGATCGCGCCCGGCGCATCGGCCTGGTCAGCGAATCCTGGCAGCCACTGTCCGAGGCCGAACAGCGCCGGCGAAAACAGACCGCGTTACTCCGCGAGGTGCGCTCCGATCTCCTGGAAGTGGTCCGCACCTGCGGGCGCGTGCACTACGACCGCACCACCTTCGCCGACGGCATCGCGCAGGGATTATGCGCCGCCACCGACAAATTGGTGGAGGGGGCCGATATGGAGACCTACCGCGCCTGGCAGCGTGGCATGGTCCTGAAGATCGTCGAAGAACCCGCGCACAACGGTGAGCCGCCACGCGTCATGGCGACCGTGGACGCCGGCCCGGGCCGCGAACCCCTGACCGTCGAATGGGACAGTCCGGAGCGAAGATTGGCGCTCGTGGCGCGAATGGCCAGAGCCGGAATCTCCCCGATAGTCATCTGCGACCGATTATTGGCCGACCTTTCCGTCTCATCGCCGCTCAGATACTCCGTCCGATAGGGCCCGAGCGTTGTCGGGGGTTCGGGGGCGGAGCCCCTGAAACCTGGCGTCAGCGCCCCCTATTCCGCGGGTCAGCCGCCGAGCCGGAGACTTGTCGGGCTTTCAGGGGCGGAGCCCCTGAAAGTTTCGAGAGTTGGACATCCCTGACTCGACCAAGCAAATGCTTGGTTGTATATTGGGGTTCGTGACCCCACCCTCGGAGCCTTCCAAGTCAGCGCGTCGTAGCGAGCTGCTCGGCCTGGCCGCCAACCTCTTCGCCGAACGAGGCTTGCGCGCCACCACGGTTCGCGATATCGCCGACGCCGCGGGCATTCTATCCGGGAGTCTCTACCACCACTTCGATTCCAAAGAAGCAATGGTGGACGAAATTCTGCGGGGCTTCCTCGACGACCTCTTCACTCGCTACCGCGAGATCGTCGGCTCCGGCCTGAGCGCCCGCGACACCCTCGAGGCACTGGTGATCGCCTCCTATGAATCGTTCGATCAGTGGCATGCCGCCGTCGCCATCTACCAGGCCGAGGCCAAACGCCTCAGTGGCACACCACGATTCGGCTATATCGACGAATACAACCGGGAGTTCCGCGAACTCTGGCACCAGGTTCTCACCAATGGTGTCGAAGACGGCAGCTTCCGCCCCGAGATGGATATCGAACTGGCCTACCGGTTCCTGCGCGACACCGTATGGGTGTCGGTGCGCTGGTACCAGCCCGGTGGCCGGATCACCGTCGACAGCCTCGCCAAGCAATACCTGACCATCGTGCTCGACGGGCTCACCAGCCCCGACGCGAGATAGTCCACAAAGAACAGCCCGCAGTCAGTAGGAGTTCACCATGTCAGCATCCTCCCGCCGTCAGTACTCGCCCATGCGCGAGGCGTATGTGATCGACTCCGTGCGCACCCCCGTCGGCAAGCGCGGCGGTTCGCTCGCCGATGTGCACCCGGCCGACCTCGGCGCGGCGGCGTTGCGCGGGCTGATGGGCCGCACCGACCTGGACCCGGTGCACGTCGACGATGTGGTGTTCGGCTGCTGCGACACCATCGGCCCGCAGGCCGGAAATATCGCGCGCACCTCCTGGCTGGTCGCGGGCTACCCGGAGTCGGTGCCCGGCGTGACCGTGGACCGCCAGTGCGGCTCCTCGCAGCAGGCCATCAGCTTCGGCGCGCAGGCCATCATGTCCGGCACCTCCGAGATCATCGTGGCCGGCGGTGTGCAGAACATGAGCGCCATCCCGATCTCCGCGGCCATGCTCGCCGGACAGCAGTACGGCTTCGAGGCCCCGTTCGTCGGTGCGCAGGGCTGGGATCACCGGTACGGCACAGGTGAAGTGTCGCAATTCAATTCGGCGAATATGATCGCCGAGAAGTGGGACATCTCCCGGGTGCAGATGGAGGAGTGGGCGCTGCGCAGCAATGAGCGCGCCCGCAAGGCCATTGTCGACGGCCGCTTCGACCGGGAGATCGTCGCGGTCGGCGACTTCTGGATCGACGAGTGCCCGCGCGAGACCACCATGGAGAAGATGGCCGGGCTCAAGCCGCTCGCCGAGGGCAGCCGGGTCACCGCCGCGCTCGCCAGCCAGATCTCCGACGGCGCGGCCGCCACGCTGCTGGCCTCGGATTGGGCGGTGCAGGAGTACGGGCTCACCCCCCGTGCCCGCATCCACCATGTGAGCGCGCGTGGCGCGGACCCGATCTACATGCTCACCGCGCCGATTCCGGCCACCAAGTGGGCTCTCGAAAAGACCGGGCTGACCATCGACGATATGGATGTCATCGAGATCAACGAGGCGTTCGCCTCGGTCGTGCTGGCCTGGATCAAGGAGACCGGCGCGAATCCGGACAAGGTCAATGTCAATGGTGGGGCCATCGCGCTGGGGCACCCGCTCGGCGCGACCGGTGCCAAGCTGTTCGCCTCGCTGCTCAATGAGCTGGAGCGGGTGAACGGGCGCTACGGCATGCTCACCATCTGCGAGGGTGGCGGCACCGCCAATGTGACGATTATCGAGCGCCTGGGCTGAGTTCGGCTGCGCCGGTAGTCTTTCCGCTCGTTCGGAGGCCACACACCGAATTTCGGTGTGTGGCCTTCGGCGTTTCCGGAGAAGTGGGATAGTCGAGGAATGGGACAAACCCGGCGACCCGGCCGGGTGGGCGAATCGACGCGATATGAGCGAGAACCTGCCGAGGCGGGGCTTTCTATTGGGGACTCTCGGGGTGGGGCTTGGCATGGCGGGGGTCGCGCGAGCCGATCCGGCGCCGCTGCCACCGCCGCCCATCCCGATTCCGCCACTGCCCGCACCCACCTACACTCCGCTGAACTATCACTCGCCCGCATTGAAGCCCTGTGTGGACGAGCTGCCGATACCCGAGACCCGTGCCGCGACAGGGGAATTGGCGGCCATGTCCGGGGCGCACCGGTATCACCGGGATCTACCGGAGACGCGCAGTTGGGGTTTCGGGCGGGACGTGCTCGGGCCTAACCTCGAGGCGTGGCGTGATCGGGTGGCGCGCATAGCGTTTCACAATGAACTCGGCACCCATGTGCTCGCGCCGCACGTGGATCTGACCATGCACGGGGTGACCGAACGGGATCGCACCGATCCGCGATTCACCGTGCACCTGCACGGCGGGGCCAATGCGCCCGATGCCGACGGGCATCCGCTCGTCGGGTGGCGCAATGGCGGCGGGCCGCGCTTCACGTACACGAATCGGCAAGAGGCCGCGGCACTCTGGTATCACGACCACACAATGGGTATCACGCGGTTGAACATTCAGGCCGGGCTGGCCGGAATATATTACGTGCGAGACGAATTCGACACCGGACGGGACGACAACCCGCTCGGCCTGCCCAGCGGGGAGTTCGAGATACCGCTCATCGTGCAGGACCGCACATTCAACCCGGACGGCAGCCTGCAACCCATGGTCGCCACCTATATTCCGGAGGGCTACAACCAATCCGGACAGGTCGGCGATGTGGCCTGCGTGAACGGTAAGGTATGGCTGCTGCTGCGGGTGCGGCGGACGCTGTACCGGTTCCGGATACTCAACGGATCCAATTCGCGCCCATACATTTTCGAGTTCTCCAATGGAATGCCCTGCTGGGCAATCGGAACCGACCTGGGCCTGCTGGACACGGCGGTACCCACCCCGTCGATTCGAGTCAGCCCCGGCGAACAGTGGGACATAGTCAACTCCACCCCCTTCGACCACCCCATCCACCTGCACCTGGCCCGCCTCCGGGTAATCGGCCGCCAGCCCATCCTCACCTCGGCCTACTGGCTGGCGAACACACCCCCCGCATTCGGCACCCGCTGGACCCCCTCCGCCGACCCCTTCGCGATCGGCCCCCAACAGGGCCCGCCCCCTTGGGAAGTCGGCTGGAAGGACACCATCGAATGCCCACCGACACCATCACCCGAGTCATGGTGCACTGGCCCTCGGTCGAGGATCTCGACTTCGACCCCGACACCGCCTTGACGATCCCGCCGGGCGCGGAGGCCATCGCCCCTTCGGGAATGCATGACGCACAGGCTGTTTCGGGTCACCCCGAGATCCGCGGCTACGTCTGGCACTGCCATAACCTCGACCACGCCGACCACGACATGATGCAGCAGATCCGCGTCATGCCCTGACGGCCTTCGGTGGTTCCACCCGAAACGCCGGGGGGTGTTGGGGTGCGAAGCTCGCAGACCTGGTGCGCGGCGGCCATTCTCGACCTACGGTTGGTATATGTCCAGGTCAGGGGAGGGCCGGTTCGAGGAGATCGCGCGTAAGGCCCGGCGCGTACAGGAGTCCGTGGAACGGGTGCGGGGAGTCGCGGCGGGGGAGGGAGTGCGAATCGAGGTCGCGGCCGATGGGCGGATCATCGACCTTCGACTGACGGAGCCCGGTCTTGCCCAAGCTATTTCGCGCAGGCACGAACAGGCGCTCGCCCGCGCCTGTGCTTCGGCTGCCGAGCTACGACGGGAGGTGGTATCCGATCCCGCGATCGCCCGTGCGCTGCGCACCCTGCTCGAGTCCGCGCCCATCGCGGCCGAGAATTCGGTCTGCGAACCGCCTACCGACGCTCACGAATCCAACCCCTACGCGCTGCCGGTGAATGTGCGTCGGCGGTACGGGCTGGGGTAGCGCGGTGGGGCTGAGCAGGGTGCGGTCCAGCTGAAGGGAGCGGCGTGCGGTCCGGCTGGTCTGAACGGAGTGCCGTCGGGCTGAGAGGGCGGGGTGCGGTCGGGCTGGGGGTGAGTGGAGTGCGGTCGGGCTGGGGGTGAGCCAGGCGGGGTGTGGTGAGCGTGTGTGGTGGGGAGCTGGAGATTTGCTCGGATTACTATTTGCCCGAATTGGTTTCCGGCCTCGGTAGAAAGCGGGCTGTTCATGGATTTGGGTGTCCGCTGGCGGGTGCACGGGGACGGGCGTACGCCCGCGCCGGGTGCGGTGGTTCGGCCTGATGAACGGTTGTCGTGGCCGCGCACACTGGGATTGGGTGCGCAGCACGTGGTGGCCATGTTCGGGGCCAGTTTTGTAGCGCCGGTGCTGATGGGGCTGGACCCGAATCTGGCCATCATGATGTCCGGTGTCGCCACCACCATCTTCCTGCTGGCGACCAAGGGGCGGGTGCCGAGTTATCTCGGGTGTTCACTGTCGTTCGTCGGTGTGGCGGCGGTTATTCGGGCGCAGGGCGGCAGTAGCGCGACGGTTACCGGGGCCTGCCTCGCGGTCGGCGCGGCTCTGTTCCTCATCGGGTTGGCGGTGCAGAAGTTCGGGGCGCGCATCATTCACGCGGCCATGCCACCGGTGGTGACCGGTGCGGTGGTCATGCTCATCGGGTTCAATCTCGCGCCGGTGACCGCCTCCACCTACTGGCCGCAGGATCAGTGGACGGCGCTGCTGGTCATGCTGTTCACCGGGCTCGCGGTGGTCGCGCTGCGCGGATTCTGGTCGCGCATAGCGATTTTCCTCGGGCTGATCTTCGGCTACGCCTTCTCCTGGGTGCTGGATCGAGTGTTCGGCAAGATCCATTCGGCCGATGGCAGCGGTGCGGTCACCGATCACTGGCGGCTGGATCTCTCCGGTGTCGCACACGCCGATTGGATCGGCCTGCCGCAACTGCACGCGCCGTCCTTCGAATGGTCTGCCGTGCTGGTCGCGCTGCCCGTGGTGATCGCCCTGGTCGCCGAGAATGCCGGGCATGTGAAGGCCGTCGGCGAGATGACCGGCGACAATCTGGACAGCAAACTGGGCACCGCCATCGCCGCCGACGGCGTGGCCTCCATGCTGTCGACCGCGGTGGGTGGTCCGCCCAACACCACCTATTCGGAGAATATCGGCGTCATGGCCGCCACTCGCGTCTACTCGACCGCCGCCTATTGGGCCGCAGCCGGTTTCGCGCTGCTGTTCGGTCTGTGCCCGAAGTTCGGTGCGGTGGTCGCGGCCATTCCGGGCGGTGTACTCGGCGGCATCACGGTCATCCTGTACGGCATGATCGGCCTGCTGGGCGCGCAGATCTGGACCAATGCTCGGGTGGACCTACGCAATCCACTCAATCTGGTGCCCGCCGCGGCCGGTCTGATTATCGGCATCGGCAATGTGAGCATGAAATTCACCGATACCTTCACGCTCAGCGGTATCGCCCTCGGCACCCTGGTCGTGATTACCGGCTATCACGTACTGCGTTTCCTCGCGCCCGCGCATTACAAGGTCGAGGAGCCACTACTCGACGAGGGCACCTCGTCCTACGACGACCCCATCGACAAGTAACTCACCGCGCCCGGCCCAGCCACCGCCGCGAAACATGTTGTGTCTGAGCCTCGGCCAGCGGAGTGGACGGTCGCGCGGGCGGTGGTGGTGCCGTCCGCGCGTCGTGCGAGATGCGGATCAGCAGCGCCACGATCACATAGTTCGCCAGCAGTGACGACCCGCCGTACGACATGAACGGTGTGGTGAGACCGGTCAGCGGAATCAGCTTGGTCACCCCGCCCACCACCACGAACAACTGCCAGCCGATCGAGAACGCCAACCCGCCGCCCAGCAGTTTCCCGAACGCGTCCCGGGTGGCGAGCGCGGCCACGAACCCGCGCACGGTGAGCACCAGGAAGAGCGCGAGCACCGCGGTCAATCCGATCAGACCGAGCTCTTCACCGATGGTCGAGATAATGAAGTCGGTCTTGGCGAACGGCACCTCCTGCGGCCGCCCCGCCCCGATGCCGGTCCCGAGTAGTCCACCGGTCGCCATTCCGAACAGCGCCTGCGAAATCTGGTATCCGGAAGTGTAATACGTGGCGAACGGGTCCTGCCACACCTGCACCCGCACCCGCACATGCGGGAACAGCGAATAGGCGAGCGTGGCCCCCATCGCGAACATGGCGAAACCGATGATCAGCCACGACACCCGATCGGTGGCGATATAGATCATGGCCAGTACGGTGCCGAACACCAGCAGTGAGAAGCCCAGATTCTTCTCGTACATGAGCACCAGCAGCGACATGGCCGTCACCAGCAGCAGCGGTGCCAGGTCTCGCAGGCGCGGAAAAGTCATGCCCAGCAGGCGATGTCCGGCGCTGGTGAACAATTCCCGATTCGCCACCAGGAACGCGGCCACGAAAATGAGCAGCAGCACCTTCGCGAACTCGCCGGGCTGAATCGAGAAGCCGTGCAGCAGAATCCAGCTCTTACCGCCATTGACCTCGCTGTATTGCGCGGGCAGTAGCGCCGGCAGCAGGAGTGCGCCCAGTCCCGCGAGCCCGCAGGTGTAACCGTATTCGGCGGGCACGGTGTGATCGCGCACCAGCGCCAGCACCAGGGCGAAAAGTCCGATTCCTATTGCGGTCCAGATCAATTGGTGCGCGGCGTCACTGGCCTGCGCGGTACCACCCGCCAGCGGATTCTCATGATCGAGCCGGTCGATGAGCACCAGCCCCAGCCCGTTCAACAGCACCACGCACGGCAGCAGTACCGGATCCGCGCTCGGCGCCCACCGCCGCACCGCCAGATGTGCCGCCAGGGTGAGTACCGCGAAAACACCGAGGGTGCTCAGCGTGGTCGCACCGGTTCCGGCGGAGGCCGACAGGATCAATGCGGCGAGCGCGGTAATGGCGACCGCACCGGCGCAGAGCACCAGTTCGGCGCCTCGGAACGCGCGACTGGGCGAGCCGACCACGTGCGAACTGTGCCGAAACCTGTTCACGCCCAACAGTAACGCGGGTGGAGAGTCGCGCGCAGCGAGTAGCGATTAGCGGGCGCGATCTTCAGCGGCGGCGGAAGCGCTGACTCAACTGCGGGTCGTTCTCCCACCACAGACCGGTGCCCGGCCGGGCCGGCTCCGGCGCCTCGGTGCCCGATTGCGCCGAATCATCCTCGGGCACAACCGGTTCGGCGCGCGCGTCGGCCGCATCGAGTTCGGCATCAACCTGCGCGGCCCTGCGCTTCTCATCATCGGACCAGGCGCGCATGAGCATGAGCGCGAACGGAATTCCGAGCACATCGCCGAGCAGCCAGAGAATGCCCGCTCCGGCCGTCTGATCCATGCGCAGGCTCGGACCCCAGGTGCGGCCCACCTCCCGGTAGTAGTCGGCGGCCAGGATCGGGCCGAGCCACACCACAATGCCGAGAATGCCATCCGCGAGGGATTCGATCACGGTAATGAGCAGTGACACCGCCTGGGAGTACTTGCGCGGCACCGGATCCGCCTGCAACCGCGAATAGAAGTACAGAAATCCGATGCACACCAGGACAATTCGGGTCACCGCATCGATCACGCCATTGCGCAGCACCGACTCGTACCAGGGCGAGAAGTACAGCAGCCACGGCGTCAACAGCATGGCCGCCGACGGCACCAGTGGAAACGTCAGCCCGGTCACCGCCCGGCTCTTCAGGACCCGATCCATGCGAGCCTGCCCCGCCTCGCCGAGCGCTCCCCGCAGCACGGTCAACGGCGTCCCCGCCGCCAACCCGAACGCCACCAGATAAAGCAGCAGCAACGTCTGCAGCGCCCGAACCCAGAACAGCGTGTCCGAGTAAACCCCGAGTGCCCCGACCCCGGTATAGAGCCACAGCGCCAGCCCCACCACCCCGAAACAGATGGCCCGCCCACGCGCCGGAAGGTCCACACCATTCCGCTTCGCCGCCAACCACGCCCACGCATACCCGGCCCCGATGAGCGCCGTGATCACGACGGTCGAGGTATCCCAGCGCCACGAAGTCAGCAACGAGCCAACGGTCAACGGGGTACTGATCCAGTTCACGCCCGCCAGTATGCTCTTCCGCCTCTCCGCGCCTTCGGGCCAGATTCAGGCGGGCACGAGTTCCGTCGGCGGCCGGCGGTCGGGTGCGGATGAGTTCGCCCGTCCCCGACGAGTTACCCCTGGCGGCGCGAGATCAGTTGTCGCCTCCGCTACGACAGACCATCAGTTACGACAGACCATCAGTGCAGGGCGGTGTGGGCGGGGCCATGGGATTGTTCGCAGTGCGATTCCTTGTCGCGGCCCAGGGCCAGGACGCCGGGTTGGGCGTGATCGACCTGGAGGGTGGCGTGGTCGATGTGGTGGTCGTGGGAGAGGAAGTGGGCGAGGTCTTCGCGGACGGCGTGGCAGTCGTAGCCGGGTTCGACCAGGACATGGGCGGAGAGGGCGGGGGAGCCGGAGGTGATTTCCCAGATGTGCAGGTCGTGCACCTCGACGACGTGGTCGCGGCCGGCCATGGCCGCACCGATCGCGGTGGGATCGAGGTTTTCCGGGGCGGCTTCGAGGAAGATGCGACTCGATGCGCGGACCAGGCTGATTCCGGCCTTCACCATGAGGGCGACCACGATCAGGGTGGCGATGACATCGGCTTGTACGAAGCCGGTGGTCATGATGATCGCGCCCGCGATGGCGGTGGCGATGAAGCCGTACAGGTCGGTGAGGATGTGCTGGAAGGCGCCCTCCACATTCAGGCTGGTCCGATTCGCGCGGCTGATCATCAGTGTCGCAATGAGATTCACGACGACGCCGACGAGCGCGGTGGCGAGTACCAGTCCGCCGGTGACCTCCGGCGGATCGAATAGTCGGCGGATCGCCTCGAAGGTCAGCCAGGCGGCCAGCACCAGCAGGGTCGCGCCATTGGCCATGGCGGAGAGGATTTCGACGCGCTTCCACCCGAAGGTCATGCGTCCGGCGGCGGGTCGCGCGGCGAGTCGAATAGCCCACAGCGCGAGCGCGATCGATGCCGCGTCGGTGAGCATATGCGCCGCGTCCGAGAGCAGCGCCAGCGATCCGGAGACCACGCCGACCACGACCTCGCCCGCCATATAGGCGACGATCAGCGCGAGTGCGCCCGCCAGCCAGCGCTTGTCGCTGTCCGCGGTAGCTCCGTGCGAATGCCCGTGACCATGCGAATGCCCATCCTCATGGCCGTGTCCGTGCCCTGCGCCCATGTCGATCTCCCTTCATTCATGACCGCTGGCGATCATATGCACGCATCGCTATGTATGCAAGGTTGAAGACGCGTCTACCGCCCCGACCTCGCGGAATGTCTCAACCGGCGACGGGTTCGGCCGATGATTCGGTGGCCGCGAGCGGGAGTTGCAGCACCGACCAGGAGTGTTCGGGTGTGTACGCCGGGTGATGTGAGGCGTCCGGATCGGCGGCCAGACCCTCGACGCGGGTCCAATGGTCCGGCCCGGCGGGAATGGTCTCGGTGTACCGGTAGTGCAGATGGCCGTGGAAATGCACGGCGGGCCGCAACCGCTCCACCACCCGCTGCACGCGGTCCTGATTTGGGAAGCACTCGGGCTTGTTCTTACGATTGAACTTCGGCTGCGAGGCGCGCGGCTTGTCATGCGTGAGCAGCACATCCACCGGCGAATCATGTTCGGCCAGAAGGCTTTCCACTTCGTCGTCGGTCATCTCCTCCTCCGGGAACCACAGTGTCCCGGCCGTGAGCGGCCGCCGATTCGACCCGTAACCACGCCGCTCGACCGCCTGCTCCTCCTTGCGCGCCTCCCGCGCCAGCCGCCACCCCTTATCGGTGGACCGGGCCCCGCCGAATGCGGCGAAAGTCGTTCCCTCCCAAGTCCATCGATGCCCCCGAGGCGCGTACCGCACAAACTTCCGGCACACCAGGAACCCCTCCTCGTCGCGCTGATCCCCGTACTTCTCGACCAGCAGCGAAGACTTGTCGTGATTCCCATCCAGGAAATACACCGTCACCCCGGCCCGTTTGGCCGCCCTGTTCACCACGTCGAAGTACCGCCGCCCCGAAGCCATATGCTCCCAGGCCCCGAAATCCCCCACCGCGAACACCTTCGAGCACCCCTCGCGCACCGCGACCCGCAGCACTGTCAGCGCATGCTCGGTGTTCCCATGCACATCACCGACAATCAGGACATTTCCCATCGCCACATGGTGGCACCAGTACGCGCGTCCGGCCCAGCGAATTCCCCCGGCACGCCGTAGCCGGAGTCGCCAACTGATTTCGTGCCGCCCGGGGTAACTCACCGGGGACGGGCTAACTCGGCAACTGCGTGACCGCCGGTCGCCAACGTAACTGTCCAGGTGCGTGAGTCTGGCCGAAAGTCGCGGAAACGCAGACAGACCGCCCCTGGGCGAGAGGTTCCGGGGGCGGCCTGTGCGCGCGGTGCGGGGCACCGCGCTACGGACCCGAGGTCGATCGGGTCCGTGAGGTGCGCGGCCGTTTGTGTCGGCCGCGCAGTTCAGGGGGAGTGGGTTATGCGGTGGCTTCGGCGTCGGTGACGCGGTAGGCACCGAGGGCGTCGATGCGGGTGATCGCCTCGGCGATGATGCGGTCGATCAGTTCTTGCACGGTCGGCAGGTCGTCGATGATGCCCGCGACCTGACCGGAGGCGAGCACGCCCGCATGCGTATTGCCTTCCACCAGACCGGCTTTGAGCAGCATGGGGGTGTTGGCGGCCATGATGACCTGGGACCAGGTGAGGTCCTTGTGCTTGTGCATGGCCAGACCGTCTTTGACGAGGGTCGTCCACTTCATGCCGGTCATGCCCTTGAACTTCAGCGCATTGGACGCCGCGGCGGCGAAACCGCGTGCGCGGCCGGAGTTTTCCAGCTTCTGCACGAGTTCGGTGTTCAGCACGCGGTGCGGCATGCCATCGACCTTGGTGGAGACGATGGTGTCCTGCAGGCCGCGAGTCAGGTACTCCTGCTTCACCGAATCCGGCACACTGCTCTCCTGGGTGAGCAGGAAGCGGGTGCCCATGGCGACACCGGCAGCGCCGTAGGAGAGTGCGGCGGCCAGGCCGCGACCGTCGAAGAAACCGCCACCGGCGATCACCGGGATGTCCACGGCGTCGAGTACCGACGGCAGCAGCAGTGTGGTCGCGACGGGGCCGGTGTGTCCACCGCCCTCACCGCCCTGCACGATCACCGCGTCCGCACCCCACGAGGCGACCTTCACCGCGTGCCTGGCCGCGCCGATGGACGGAACCACCACCACGCCATTGTCTTTGAGGCGCGCGATGAGTTCCTTCTTGGGCGCGAGCGCGAAGGAGGCGACCTTCACGCCCTCACGGATCATCAACTCGCAGCGCTCGGCGGCATCGAAGCCATCGGCGCGGATATTGACACCGAACGGCTTGTCCGTCTGCGACTTGGTCTTGGCGATGGCCACTTCGAGTTCTTCGAAGGTCATGGTGGCCGAGGCCAGGATGCCGAGGCCGCCCGCATTGGCGGTGGCCGCGACCAGACCGGGTCCGGCGACCCAGCCCATTCCGGTCTGCACGATCGGATGCTCGATGCCGACCAGTTCGGTCAGCGGCGTCTTCAGCCGAGCGGTCATGCCGTCACTTCCTTCTCACGGAAGCCCTTGGGGTCCAGCACGGTTCGGATGATCCGCAGCTCTTCCTCGGTGGGCAGCCGGGTCTCGCCCGCCTCGGCGAGACCGGCGATCTCGAACGAGGTGTTCTCGGCGACCTCGTCGGCACTCACGCCCGGGTGCAGCGACAGTGCGCGCAGGGTGTGGTCCGGGCCGTTGAAGTCGAAGACGCCCAGGTTCGAGACCACGCGGTGCAGGTGGTGGAACCGGTACGCCGGGTTCTCGGGATCGATCTTGTCGTAACCGATTCCGGAGACGATATCGACGGTCTCCACGAACACGCGCTTATTGTGCTTGGGCACGAAGTAGCTGGTGGCGTGGTTGATGGTGTTGCCGGGCGCGCCGCGCACACCGAACATCTGCCGGGTCGGCTGCTGCAGCGGACCGAAGGCGGAGAGGTTCTGGTTGCCGAAGCGGTCGATCTGGTTGGCGCCCATGACCACATGGCGACGACCCGAGGCAACGACATCGAAGACCTTCGAGAACGGAATCCAGCCCTCGATGGGAGCCTTGCCGCCGATGGGCGGAACCTCGGCGAAGAACAGCGCCTCACCGTCGGACAGCAGCAGATCCGGCTCGAAGGTGAGCCGCGCCAGCCGCGCGCCGATGGTGGTGACGGTGGACATCGGGCTGGCCATGATCTCGCCCGCGCCGCGGAAGATCTCGGCGGACGCGACGACGCAGATCTCCGCGCGAGTGATCGTGGTGGTGTCGGTCATTACTTCTGCTCCTCGGCGAAAGCACGGACGGCGGCCTGGTATTCGTCCTCGGACACGTCCAGGAAGCGAGCCTTGAACTCGGCCCACGACTCGGGCGTCTTGGCGGCCTCGACATAGTGGCGCTGGAACTTCTCATCGCGGCCGTAGCTGCCGGAGAAGGTGAAGTGCGCGCCACCGGGGGCCTCGACCACGCCGTCGACCATCATGCGGTTGAGGATGATCGACTGCTGCGGAACGGCTTTCACCAGTTCGTCGGTTTCGACGAGGCGATCCACCGACAGGTAGCGGCGCTCGGCGGCCAGGGAGTACAGGTCGTCGAAGTACGGGTCGACGCCGGTGTACGCGGCATTGCCGTGCTTATCGCCCAGATCCAGATGCACGAACGAGGCATCGAGGTTCAAAGCCGGCATGGCGACGAGGGTTTCGCTGCGGCCGTCGGCATCGGTGTACGGCGACTGAACCGTCTTCAGCTCGCCTTCCCAGAAATCGATTACGGCAGAACCCAATCCGGCGCGAATCGGCAGGAACGGCAGGCGCGCGGCGGCGGCCTGCAGCCCGCACTTGACCATGCCCTCGTCCATTTCACGCACGGTGATCTCGCCACCGGTGCGCGCCTTGGCGAACCACGGATCGTAGAACGGCGCGGAATCCAGGGATACGAAGCCGTAGTACGCCTTTCGCACCTTGCCCGCCGAGCAGAGCAGGCCCAGGTCCGGTCCGCCGTAGGTGACGACGGTCAAATCCTTGATGTCCGAACGCAGAATCGCACGGACGAAGGCCAACGGCTTGCGCCGGGAACCCCAGCCGCCGATGCCGATGGTCATTCCGCTGCGGAGCTCACCGACGACCTCGTCGAGGCTCATTCGCTTGTCGCGCATGGCTTTTTACTTCCCCTTCTTCTGGGCGGCCAGGTCGTCGTCGAACCGAGCGCGGATCTCGTCGGCGACACCGGCGAGGTTGAGCTCCATGGTGAAGCCCTGCTCGAACCGGTACGACTTGTGCACGTCCTGCACGTCGATGCCGTTGAGCGCCTTCTTGGCGGCGCGAATGACGCGGCCGTCCTTATTGGCGATGTTCTTGGCGACTTCCATTGCGGCGGCGTCGAGTTCGGCGCGCGGCACGACCTTGAAGACCGACCCGTAGTGGTGCAGCTGCTGTGCGGTAAGCGTGCCCGCGGTGTAGAACATGGTCCGCATCAGATGCTGGGGGACCAGGCGCGAGAGGTGGGTGGCCGCACCGAGCGCGCCGCGGTCGACCTCGGGGAGGCCGAAGGTCGCGTCGTCGGAGGCGATGATGACATCGGAGTTGCCGACCAGGCCGATGCCGCCGCCCAGGCAGAAGCCGTTGACCGCGGTGACGACCGGTACTTCACAGTCGTAGATGGCGGCGAACGCGGCGAAGCAACCGTGGTTGGCGCGGATCAGGGCGGTGTGCCCGACGTCCGCGTTCATCTCCTTGATATCCACACCGGCGTTGAAGCCGCGGCCCTCGGCGCGCAGCACCACGACGCGCGTCTCCGGGTTGCGCCCGGCCGCGGTGACAGCGTCGGCGAGCGCGAACCATCCATCGGAAGGCAGAGCATTGACCGGCGCGTAGTCGACAGTGACGACTTCGACGCCTTCTGTTTCGGTGTGACGGATGATTCCCATCGCGCCTCCTTTGAGTTGTAGCTGCCCATCGTTGGCAAAACAAGCAAGTGCTTGGTAGGTTAGCACGGTGGCAATCGAAGTGAACCTCTCCGGCTCGGTCGTCTTGGTCACCGGCGGCGTGCGTGGAGTCGGGGCCGGTATCAGCCGGGTATTCCTGGACGCCGGCGCGACCGTCGTGGCATGTGCGCGCCGCCCAGCCGACACCCCGGTCGAGAGCAATGGGCGCGGTATCGACTTCCTCCCGTGCGATGTGCGGGACCCGGATTCGGTGCGCGAGATGATCGACGCCATCGTCGCGAAGTACGGTCGGCTCGACACCGTCATCAATAACGCGGGTGGTGCACCCTTCGCGCTCGCGGCCGATGCCAGCCCGAACTTCCACTCCAAGATCATTCAGTTGAATCTGCTTGCGCCGCTGCTGGTCTCGCAGGTCGCCAATGACGTCATGCAGAAGCAGGACACCGGCGGCTCGATCGTGATGATCTCCAGCGTCTCCGGCCACCGGCCTTCCCCCGGCACCGCCGCCTACGGCGCGGCCAAAGCCGGCGTGGACAGCCTGGTCTCCTCGCTCGCGGTCGAGTGGGCCCCCAAGGTCCGGATGAACTCGGTCATCTGCGGTCTGGTCAATACCGAATCCTCGCATCTGCACTACGGCGACGAGGACGGTATCGCCGCGGTCAGCAGCACGGTTCCCATGCAGCGCATGGCAAGCCCCGAGGACATCGGCCGCACCGCCGCCTTCCTGGCCTCTCCCATGGCCGCGTACGTCACCGGTAGCGCGCTGCTGGTGCACGGCGGCGGCGAGAAGCCCGCCTTCCTGAACGCATCCACGGCCGACGTTCCCGCCGTCACCGGCCACTGATCCCCACTCACTCATCAGCGAGGTATTCGATATGACCGACAACAAGATCTGCGACGGCCGCGTCGTCATCGTGACCGGTGCGGGCCAGGGCATCGGCCGTGCGCACGCGCTGGCGTTCGCCGCCGCCGGTGCCAAGGTCGTGGTGAACGACCTGGGTGCCGAGCTCGACGGAACCCCCAAGCCGGACTCCGGTGCCGCGAAGGTGGTCGAGGAGATCCGCGCCGCCGGTGGCGAAGCCGTCGTGAACGGCGACGACGTCTCCGACTGGGAGGGCGCGCGCCGTCTGGTCGCCACCGCCGTCGAGACCTTCGGTGGCCTGGATGTGCTGGTCAACAATGCCGGTATCGTGCGCGACCGCATGCTGGTCAACCTCGGCGAGGACGAGTGGGACGCCGTCATCAAGGTGCACCTCAAGGGCCACTTCGCCCCGATGCGGCACGCCGCCGAGTACTGGCGCAACGAGTCCAAGGCCGGCCGTCAGCCCGAGGCCCGGATCATCAACACCAGTTCGGGCGCGGGTCTGCTCGGCTCGGTCGGTCAGGGCAACTACTCGGCGGCCAAGGCCGGTATCGCGGGCCTGACCATTACCGCCGCCGCCGAATTCGCGCGCTACGGCATCACGGTGAACGCCATCGCCCCGGCCGCGCGCACCCGCATGACCGAGACCGTCTTCGCCGAGACCATGGCGGCCCCCGAGGACGGCGGCTTCGACGCCATGGCCCCGGAAAACGTTTCCCCGCTGGTGGTTTGGCTGGGTAGCGCCGATTCCGCCGGTGTCACCGGTCGCATGTTCGAGGTCGAGGCCGGCAAGGTCACCGTCGCCGACGGCTGGCGGCACGGCGTCTCGGTCGATCGCGGCGCCCGCTGGGAGCCCGCCGAGCTCGGCCCCGCCGTTCGCGACCTGCTCTCCAAGGCCACCACTCCCGAGCCCGTCTACGGCGCGTAATCGCCGTCAGCTCCACCAGCTTTCATCGCCGGTACTCCGAATGGAGTACCGGCGATTTGTGTTTCCGATGCGAAGCATCGATTGTGATGTCGCTCTCACTATGCGGGGGCATGTACTGATGGGCCTGTTGTGCCTGGTTGAGGTACCGGAACGGTAGCTGTCTGGTTGGTCTGGAATGTCCTTGTCTGCCATGGGCGATGGGGGTTCGGTGGGGCGGTCGGGGGTGACCGAGAACGGTGTGATCGGTCAATTGTGCTGGGGCGCTTGTTGATATTCGGTACAGGTGACCGAAGGCAGGCGTACGGTTTGGAAGGCTCCCTATCGGGATCGAGAGTTGCGCGGGGTGACGTAGTGACCGGTACGATGACCGCGTTCCGCAAAGGTCCGGCAATCGGGGCAGCCGGATGTTTGTGTGCCGCTCCGCAGTACTGGAGCAAGCCGACTGCACAGTATTGATGAGGGGATGGCTCTCGCATGGTCATTGGTCGTGCATTGCGCTTGGTGGCAGTGATCGCGGCTGTCGCCGGGTCAGCGCTGCTCGGGCCGGTGCCCGCCGAAGCGCAACCGGGTATAGACCTGGAACCGGCACCGGGAGCGGGTGGGAACCCGACCGTGGGTGTCCCCGATCCGCACGCCGTGGCCGTTCCGCTGAATCCCGTTGCCGGGCCCGGAGATCTGCTGGCCATCATTCTCGGTCTCGGCACCGGCTCCGCCGCGGTGGGCTCCGCGGGTGTCGGCTCCGCCGGAGTCGGCTCGGCGGGCACCGGATCCGCGGGATTGGGAGTGCTGCTCGGCGGCACCGGATCGGCTGTGGGCGGGACGGGCTCCGCGGCTGTCGGCTCGGCGGGCGCGGGCACCGGTTCCGCGGCGCTCGGCCTCGGCGCGACCGGCTCGGCGGCGGTCGGTTCAGCGGGTGCGGGCACCGGTTCGGCGGCCCTGGGTTTGGGCGCGACCGGTTCGGCCGCACTCGGAACCGGTTCTGCCGCAGTAGGTTCCGCGGGCGCGGGTCTGCTGGCCGCCTTGCTCGGTACCGGTTCGGCCGGAGTCGGTTCGGCGGCGGTGGGTTCCGCCGCGGTCGGCTCGGCCGGTCTCGCCGCGTTCTGTACCGGCTCCGCGGCTGTCGGTTCCGCTGGAATCGGTTCCGCCGCAGCGGGTTCCGCGCTCGGCGGTGGTTCCGGTGTCGGTTCTGCCGCAGTAGGTTCCGCCGCGGTGGGCTCCGCGGCGGTCGGCTCCGCGGGTATCTGCGCCTCGCCACTGCTGCTGCTTCTGATTCCGCTGCCGAATCCACCCGTCCCGGCGGCTCCGGCGGTGCCGCTGGAGATTCCGTCCGCGCCGAGGGTCCCGGCCCCCGCGGTCGTCGCGCCGGTGCTCGCGCCCGCGCCGCCCGCTCCCGAGGCCGCCCCCGCGCCCGCGCCGGCCCCACCGCCACCCCCACCGGCCCCGGCACCTGTGCTGGCACAACCGAATCCGGATGTGAAGCCGACTTCGGCGAACGCGCCGTTGCCGCCGGTGAAACCGCTCTCGGTGATCGGCGGTTTGATCGCGCTCACCCTGGCGGGCGCCGGTTCGGGTGCGGTGAGCTTCCAAAGCGCTTCGGCGGCACAGGCGCGGGTCGATGCCGCGCGGGCCGCGTTCTTCGGACCGGGGGTGTGAGGGCATGACGGAGAGCCGGGCTCGTAGCATCGGGTCGTACCGCCGGGTGGCGGCGGCGGTGGACGCGGTGTGCGCGGTGGCCGCCGATTTCGACGCCACCAATCTCGACGAGGTGGTGCTCGCCATCTCGGCCGAGCGCCGCCGCATGATCGAGATCGCCAGTGCGCAACTGGGTCCGGGTGTCTGCGGTCAGCGCCGCAGTTATCCGGACAAGGATGTGATCGTGCTGGCCGAGGCACTGCCCAGCCGCGAGCACACCCTGGCACACGAGTTGGGGCATATCGTCTTCGACCATCCGGGCGAGGCGGCCGCCGAGGTGGTCCTCGAGGCCAGTGACGATCTCATCGCCTACATGCTCAGTCAGCGCTCGCACCAGAAGATCGTGGAGCTCGGCGAGGACGAGCAGTGCGAATGGGAGGCCGAGACCTTCGCCAGCATGCTCATGACCCGCCTGCGCGTATTCAACAGCCGGGGCGCAGGCGTCTCGGTCCTTCGATTCGATGAGGCACTCGGATGACCGAGTCAGGCCCGGAGGCGGCAGCCTGCGTAACCACGGAGGGCCCTCGGTCATCCGAAAGAGGGCACAGCATGACCGAGTCAGGCCCGGAGGCGGCAGCCTGCGTAACCACGGAGGGCCCTCGGTCATCCGAAAGAGGGCACAGCATGACCGAGTCAGGCCCGGAGGCGGCAGCTTGCGTAACCACGGAGGGCCCTCGGACATCCCCGAGAGGGCACAGCTTGACCGAGTCAGGGCGCGGAGGAGGCAGCTTGCGTAACCACGTAGCGCCCCTCGGACATTCGGGAGAGGGCGCAGCATGACCTTCTGGTTGACGGCCTTGCTGGTCTGGATGGCCGCCGGTGCGCGAGTGGGCCGGGTGCTGGTGAAACCGGCGACAACGGCCCGGGTGGCGATTATCGTCGCGGTGGCCTCGGTTGCGCTCGCCGCGACCATCTGTATCCCGGAAATCGGTGTGGCAGTTGATCATCTGCTGCCCAATGGCGTGCACGGCAGCTGGTTCTCCGATCGGCTCGCCACCGCGTCCTGGATGTTGTTCGGCACCGCGACCTCGGTGGTGGCGGCCGCCGCATGGCCCGTGGTGTCGCGCCGGAATCTGCGTCAGATCGCCTGGTTCATCTATGCGGGCGGTGCGGTCGCCATGGCGCTCACCCTGCTGTGGTCGATCACCTTCGGCTGGGTGATCATCGTGCTGGAGTGCCTGTTCATCGTGATCACCGGTGTGCGCAACCTGGATTGGACCGCATTGGGCCGCGGTATCGCGCTCTACTGTGTGGGCACGCTGGTGGTCGGCGTGCTGGCCGCGCTGTCGGTGCGGCGCGAATTGATACATGAGTCGATGGCGAAACCGGATGCGGGCGACTGGTTCTGGCCGTTCTGGCAGCTCGCCAGCCTGCTCATCGCGGTCGGCGCGGTCTGGATCGTGATCGAGCTGTGGGCGCGAGCGCGCCTGCTGCTGAAGCAGATTCGCACGCTGCACCGGGTGTTGATCGCGCGCTTCCCGGAGGTGGTGGCCAAGGACCAGACCGGTTCGGCCACCCAGTTGAAGGCCTCGGACCAGGTCACGCAGATTATGGACGCCCTGTATCTGCAGTCGGGCGGTGGTATGGAGCTGACAGCGGTCGGCAGACCCCCCGAGGCCGTCGCCGAGCGCGCGGCACGAGTGGCGGAGTGGGCGCGAAATCCGTTCGGCGAGGTACTGATCGACGGTCGCTGGATCGCGCCGCCGCCGGGCGTCGGCCCGCGCGGCTGGGTGCAGGTCATTGCCCGCGCCTTCGACGCGGGTGCCACGGCTCCCAGCCGCAGCACCGCAAAGCGCTGAGTTCGGCCACCGCGTGTTGTTCATAGTGCGTTAGTCGAGGCTTCCCCAAGAGCAAGACTTTGCTACGAATAGAGAACGGCCCCATGCCTTGGCATGGGGCCATCTCTTGTCGCACTGTTGCCGCAACTGATGTCTTGATTGCGCCAATGTCTTATTGGAGTCGGCGGCTCACTTTTGCCGTTACCGCGATTGAATGCGACCGAATTGTCGCGTTCTGTGCTCAATGCACAAAGAGTTTGTGCTCGCAGCACATAAATATTTGTGCACACAGCACAATAGGGCACTTGTCGCAGATGGTGCATTGGGGGCGAAACGCTCACATCACACAAAACGACATAGTGCACAGATCATCCGGCTCTATCTCGGCCCTCGTGATGTGGGCAGCGAAATGCCAGGATTGTGCATAAAGCACGGGCGCAGCGAGCCACGCCATATGGCCTCAGCACGCTGAGGCCGGTGTAACACTCTTCAGTCGACCGAATGGCTCCACGATGAGAGGCGCTGCCCTGCAAGCAGCGCCGTCACCGAAACCTGATCGGGCACCTGCAGTACCCGATCGAGCAGAGAGCAAGTCCGTGTACCGGGTCAGCCCGGTGCGACCTCCGAGACGGCCGCACCGAGATTCCCCGGTACGGGACCTATTCCGTGCCGTCCGGAGGAATTTCGGGCAGCCCTTCGCTGGCCCGCAACTTCTCCGCCATAGAGGTGAGGAGGTTCTGTGATTCTTCAGAGAGGTCGAACGCCCTACTCGACAGGCGACGTAGTCCATAGCCCTGCAGCTGGGACAGCAGTTCGAGATCGTGATCGATCTTGGCTGCGTAGATGTCGTTGAAGAAGTAGTCCGGTTTCACCTTGAAGAACTTCGCCAGCGCGGCCACCGTCTCGTCAGAGGGGTTGGTCCGCTGTCCCGACCGCAGCTGCGAGAGATACGGTTTCGAGATCGGATGGCCGGAGGCCGTGAGCGCCGCCGCCACCTCTGCGTTGGTGTGCGGCTTACGCCCCGGGGAATGCACGGTTTCGAACAGCTTGTTCAGCCGCGCCGCGAAATCAGCCATTGTGAGCCGCCCAATTCCCTTCGCTGTACTAACAGTCGTTATCTCGGATACGTATCATTGATATTAGCGGCTCAGTAACTGAAAACCTACGCCTGATCCGCGATTTCCTTGAAGCTTCTAGGCGGTGATCCGGTGAACCGGCCTTGGCTTGGGTGTTTGCGGGCCAGCGCCACCGTTCTTGCGGAGGGCTTAAGAGTCCCGGTTCTGGCCCGTCGCGGAGGTCTTCCACGACGGGCTGTCGGTAACCCTAAGATAGCTGACGTCTCATCTTCTTGTCTGTACCCAAGTTTGTGTGGCGTACGCCACGTTTCGCGACAAGTGGGATGAACGTTCAACCTCGGCCGAATTTGATTGATCTGGCCTAGATTCGCTCAATGATGGTGCCGGTCGCGAGTGCGCCGCCGCAGCACATGAGGATCATCGCGGTCTGCTTGTCGGACCGCTCGAGTTCATGCAAAGCCGTTGTGATGAGCCGAGTTCCGGTGCTGCCCACCGGATGCCCGATCGCGATGGCGCCACCATTGACGTTCACCCGATCCAGATCCGGCTTGTGCACCGACGCCCAGGACAGCACCACGGAGGCGAACGCCTCGTTGATCTCGAACAGATCGATATCGCCGATGCTCATGCCGCTGCGCTCCAGCAGGCGCTCACACGCCTGAACCGGTCCGTCCAAATGGAATTCGGGTTCACCGCCCACCAGGCACTGCGAGATGATCCGCGCGCGCGGGCGCAAACCCGCACGCTCAGCGGCCTTTTCGTCCATCAGCAGCACGGCGGAGGCGCCGTCGGAGATCTGCGAGGAGGAGCCCGCGGTGTGAATCCCGCCCTCCAGCACCGGCTTCAGCTTCGCCAGGCCCTCGCGGGTGGTCGCGCGCAGACCCTGATCGCGGCTGATATCGGCGGTCTCGCCGGTGAGATTGCCCTCCTTGTCGACCTGCGGCGCACCGACGATGGTCAGCACCTCGCGGTCGAAGCGGCCCTCGGCCCACGCCTGTGCGGCCAGTCGCTGCGAACGCTCGCCCCACTCGTCGGTGTCGTCGCGAGTAATGCCGCGCCGCTTGGCAATTCGCTCCGCGGCGGTGAACTGGTCCGGCATATCGATGCTCCACGAGGCCGGGCGGCGCGGGCCCGCGTGCGTTCCGACGTTGGCGCCCAACGGAACATGGCTCATGGACTCCAGGCCGCAGGAGACGCCGGCCTCGATGGCGCCGGTGGCGATGAGCCCCGCGACCAGACCGGTGGCCTGCTGTGCCGAACCGCACTGATTGTCGATGGTGACCGCACCGGTCTGCCACGGCAGTCCGGCGTGCAGCCAGGCGGTGCGGGTGACGTTGTTGGACTGCTCGCCCACCTGCATCACACAGCCGCCGATGACCTGCTCCACGAGCGCCGGATCCAGCCCGGCGCGGTCCAGCAGGCCCTTCTGTGCCGCTCCCAGCAGTTCGGCGGCGTGCAGGCCGGCCAGCCAGCCGTTGCGCTTGCCGATGGGTGTGCGTGCGGCCTCGACGATGACGGGTGTACCCACGATGGTGTTTCCTTCCGGATCAGAACTGGAACAAGTTCTCTATAGGTAATGTAAGTCCTTTTCGGTTCCTTCCCTAGTCTTACCGCCTGTGCTTGAATAACGGTAGAACGTGTTTCAGTTAGTCAAAGGAGACAGCTGGTGGTTGACACCCAGGCCCGGCCGAACGTGCCGGAAGGCTTCGACGTCACGGACCCGGAGATGTGGCAGCACCGAGTACCGGCGGAGGAGTTCGCCGAACTCCGTGAGGCCGCGCCGATCTGGTGGAATCCCAAGTCTCCCGAGGCCGGTGGCTTCCAGGATGACGGCTTCTGGGTGATCAGCAAGCATGCCGACATCAAGACCGTATCGCGGCGCGACGATGTGTTCTCGACGTTCGAGAACACCGCCATCCCGCGGTTCCAGGACGACATCACCCGTGAGCAGATCGAACTGCAGCGCTTCGTGCTGTTGAACAAGGACGCTCCCGAGCACACCAAGCTCCGCAAGATCATCTCCAAGGGCTTCACCCCGCGCGTCATCAACGGCCTGCGCGCCGAGCTGACCGCTCGCGCCGAGGCCATCGTGCAGGCCGCGGCGCAGGCCGGATCCGGCGATTTCGTCGAGCAGGTGGCGGCCGAGCTGCCCTTGCAGGCCATTGCCGAATTGATCGGCGTGCCACAGGAAGACCGCAAGAAGCTCTTCCAGTGGTCCAACGAGATGACCAGCTACGACGATCCCGACAGCGACGCCGATCCGGTGGTCGCCTCCACCGAAATCCTCGGCTACGCGTATCAGATGGCCGAGGCCCGTCGTGCCTGCCCGGCCGATGACATCGTCACCGAACTGATCAATGCCGACGTCAACGGTGAGGGCCTGCTGCCGGAGGAGTTCGGCTTCTTCGTCATGGTGCTGGCCGTGGCCGGCAATGAGACCACCCGCAATGCCACCACGCACGGCATGATCGCCTTCCTCGAAAACCCGGACCAGTGGGAACTTTTCAAGGCACAGCGACCCAGGACCGCCGCGGACGAGATCATTCGCTGGGCGACCCCGGTCAGCAGCTTCCAGCGCACCGCGCTCGAGGATGTCGAGATCGGCGGCGTGCAGATCAAGAAGGGGCAGCGGGTGGTGATGTCCTACCGCTCGGCCAACTTCGACGAGGAGGTGTTCGAGGATCCCGGCACCTTCAACATCCTTCGCGATCCGAACCCGCATCTGTCGTTCGGCGGCACCGGCGCGCACTACTGCGTCGGCGCGAATCTGGCGCGGCTCGAGGTCGAGATCATCTTCAACGCGATCGCGGACTACATGCCGGACATCACCAAGCTCGGTGATCCCAAGCGGCTGCGCTCGGGCTGGCTGAACGGCGTCAAGGAGTTCCAGGTCGACTACGGCACCAAGCCGAGTGGCGGCTGTCCCGTCGCGCACTGAGCATGCGCGAAAGCCGGACCGTGCGCGAAAAGTACTGACCTGCCCTGCCTCTCACAACTCAGGGCAATAAGAAAAGGAGCGGGAGACTGGAATCCAGTCTCCCGCTCCTTTTCCTTCGCCCACACCGAAAGTGTTGTCGCTAGGCTGGTTTCATTGTTTTCATAGCGCGCTCGGTCTCCCAGAAGGCGCGCAGGGCGGCGATCTTGCCGTCCGGATTCACCTGGTACGTGAAAACGCCTTCGGCATCGATGATTTGACCGCCCATATGGGTGCGAATGCGACCGGTGTACGCCACCTCGCTACCGCAGGCGAACGAGTCCTCGAAGAGGAATTCGATCTTGTCGGTCTGCGCGATCGCCTTGTCCCAGAACGCCGCAATGGCTTCCGGGCCACGGTGACCCACACCTTCGGGATCGAAGAAGGACGGCCCGACGGGATCCTCCACAATGCCGTCGGCCGCGAACAGCGCGACCCACGCTTCTTTATCTTTGGCGCGCACCGCGGATTGCGATGCGGTGCCCGCTACCCGCGCGGGATGCTCACTCACGGCTGCTCACTCCCGACCACCCACATCGAGAAGTACTGTGAGCCACCGCCATACGCGTGACCGAACGCCTTGCGCGCGTTCTCCACCTGGTAGTCGCCCGCGCGGCCCATGACCTGCTTGGCGGACTCGGCGAAGCGGATCATGCCCGATGCGCCGATCGGGTTGGAGGAGAGCACGCCGCCGGACGGATTCACGGGCAGCTTTCCGCCGATGGCGGTATCGCCCGCATCGGTGAGCTTCCAGCCCTCGCCCTCCGGCATGAAGCCGAGATTCTCCAGCCACATGGGCTCGAACCAGGAGAAAGGGACGTAGATCTCGGCCGCGTCGATCTCTTCCAGGGGGTTGGTGATCCCGGCCTGCTTCCACAGTGCGGCGGCAGCGGCCTGACCGGCCTTCGGGTTCACCTGGTCGCGCCCGGCGTAGGCGAGCGGTTCGGTGCGCATGGCGGTGCCGTGAATCCAGGCGACCTTCTTACCGGTGGCCTCCACGGCCTTGGCCGAGGCCTCGTCGCCGATCACCATGGCGCACGCGCCGTCCGAGGACGGGCAGGTCTCGTCCAAACGGATTGGGTCCCACAGCATTTGGGATGCCATCACCGATTCCATGGTGATATTCGGCTGCTGCAGGTGCGCGAACGGATTCCGGGCGCCATTGCGGCGATCCTTCACCGCGACCATGGCGCCGATATGCAGCGGTGCGTTGGAACGGCGAATGTAGGCGCGCACGTGCGGGGCGAAGTAGCCGCCCGCGCCCGCGCCGACCGGCATGGTGAACGGGACCGGGTTGGACAGCGCCCACATGGCGTTCGACTCGGACTGCTTCTCCCAGGAGAGGGCGAGCACCTTGCCGTGCACGCCCGCCTGTACATGGCTGGCGGCGACGACGGCGGTGGAGCCGCCGACCGAGCCCGCGGTGTGCACGCGCAGCAGCGGTTTTCCGGTGGCGCCCAACGCATCCGAGAGGAACAGCTCCGGCATCATGGAGCCCTCGAAGAAGTCGGGGGCCTTACCGATGACCACGGCGTCGATATCGGCCATGGTGAGACCGGAGTCGACGAGCGCGCGATCGATGGCCTCGCGGAGCATGCCCGCCATGGACACATCGGACCGCTTGGTCACGTGATGGGTCTGGCCGGTGCCGAGCACGGCGGCAAGGTTGGTCATGAGCGTGCCTCCAGAGTGGCAACCAGGTTCTGCTGCAGCGCGGGACCGCTACTGGCGTGCGCCAGGGCGCGATTCGCGGTGCCATTGATGATTTCGGTGGCGGCGAAGCCGATGCGCTCCAGCCCGGCCGTGAACATGGGATTACCGGACAGCGGGCCGCCCGAGGTATTGATCCGGGTGGAGCCGTTCAGGCCCAGCGCCTGCGCGAGGATGAGCTCCTCGTGGCTGTACTGCGCGTGCAGTTCGGCAAGGTCGAAATCGGTTGCGCCACCGTTGATCGCGGCCTTGGCGGCACGCGAAGCGGACTGCGAGACCGTGAGATCGCGCGCACCCAGAATCGGGGTGTCGATGTAGTGCGCGATACCGCTGATCCACGCCGGACGCTCGGTCAGCTCGCGCGCCCGGTCGCCCACGGCCAGCACGATCGCCGCCGCGCCATCGGTAATGGGCGCGATGTCATGGGCGCGGAACGGATTTGCCACATACTCCGCGGCCAAAAGCTTTTCGATATCCGATTCGGTACGCGCGGTGGCACTGCCACCCTTGGCGGCGGCATTGGTGGCAGCCCGCGCGGCCACCTCGGCCATATCGCGCTCGCTCCAGCGACCGGCGTCGATACCGGCGCGGGCCTGCAGGCCGGCCAGCGAGATCGAGTCCGGGCCCAGCGGCGCGACCAGGTACGGGTCGGTCTGCAGGGTCAGGATCTGGCGCAGCGTGCCCGCCGACGCCTTGCCGAAGCCGTAGACCAGCGCGGTCTC
This sequence comes from Nocardia sp. SYP-A9097, assembly GCF_009649815.1. Taxonomy (GTDB): domain Bacteria; phylum Actinomycetota; class Actinomycetes; order Mycobacteriales; family Mycobacteriaceae; genus Nocardia. The sequence continues at coordinate 26,998 of NZ_WJIC01000012.1, read as the reverse complement.
CGCCTGTCCGGAGCGCAGTTTCACCCACGCCTCGTACAGCGCCCACGCCGCGTCCATCTCCACGTGCGACTCGTTGATCGGTGGCACCGCGCCGATGGCGTCGATGGCCGAGATGAACGAGAAGGCGCGTCCGGCAAGGTAATCCGAGGAGCCCGAGCACCAGAAGTCGATATCGGTCTGCCGGATACCCAGCTTGTCGTACAGCTGGTGGAAGCAGGGCGCGAGCATCTCCACGCCATTGGTGGTGCCGAAGGTCTCCGGCACGTGCGGTGCGTGGGCGAAGCCCACCACCGCGATATCAGTTGCGTTGTCGCTCAACGTTTTCGCCTTTACAGGTGGTGCGAGAAGGACTCGTACGCGGCATCGGGCTCGCCGGTCGGCTCGAAGTGGTCGATATTGGCCAGGCCCAGACCCCACTCCTCACGCGGCTTCCAAGCGGCCTTGACCCGCATGCCCATCCGGACCTCGTCGGCCTCGACGCCCAGCACCAGGTGCAGGAACGGAATATCGGTGCCGTCCAACAGGATGTACGCGGCCACATACGGCGGCTTGATGCGCTGGCCGAGGAACGGCACGTTCACGATGCAGTAGGTGGTGATGATGCCGGTGTCGACGACCTCGACGTAATCCTCGGTCGGCGAGCCGTCGCGCGGGTCCGCGCCACGCGGCGGGAAGTACACCTTGCCGTCCGAGGCGGCGCGCGCGCCGAGCAGTTTGCCCTCGAGAATGGCCTTCAGGAATTCGGTCTCCTGCGGCGAGGCGGTGTGCTTGAAGGAGAGTTCGATCGGCGTCACGATGCCGGTCACCGGATCCGCGATCGTCACGGAATCGGCAGGGGCGGTGGAGGTTTCGCCGGGTTCGAAGCAGGCGATGTCATGGATGTCGCCGGTGCGTTCGGCGGCCCAGCGGGCGCGCACCCGCATACCGGTGGAGATATCGGCCGGTGAGGCCACATCCACGGCGTGCAGCAGCGCGGTATCCGCGCCGTCCAGTTCGATGAGCGCGTAGGCGAACGGGCGGTCGAAGGGCTGGTTCGGCAGCGGTTCGGCCACCCAGCTCCACGACTGCACGGTGCCGACATCGGCCACGTCGACGAAATCGGTCAGGGCATCCGCGGTGATCGGATCGAATTCCGCGGGCGGCACGATGACGCGCCCATCGGAACCGCGCACCCCGACGATCCGCCCGGCACGCAACCCGGTCAGGAAGCGTCCGATGGTCGGTCCGGTGGAGCGGGTGTAGTCGAACTTCATCACCAGCGGTGCTGCGAGTACTTCGGTGTTCCCCAGAGTCACGCGATCGAGTAGAACAGGTTCTAATGAAGGTGGCAAGAGCCCACATGGGAAGGGAACCGGACATGCGCTTTGGGTTGCAACTCGGATACTGGGGCGCACAGCCGCCCACCAACACCGCGGAGTTGGTGGCGGCCGCCGAGGAGACCGGATTCGACGCCGTTTTCACAGCCGAATCCTGGGGTTCGGACGCCTACACACCACTCGCCTGGCTCGGGTCGAGCACCAGCCGGATCCGCCTGGGCACCTCGGTCGTCCAGATGTCGGCGCGCACGCCCACGGCCACCGCCATGGCCGCGCTGACCCTCGACCACCTCAGCGGTGGACGGCACATTCTCGGGCTCGGCGTCTCCGGACCGCAGGTGGTCGAGGGCTGGTACGGGCAGTCGTTCGCCAAGCCTTTGCAGCGCACCCGCGAATACATCTCGATCATCCGGCAGGTGCTGGCGCGGGAAGGCAAGGTGCAGAACGACGGGCCGCATTTCCCGCTGCCCTACAACGGCGCGAACGCCACCGGATTCGGGAAGCCGCTCAAGTCGATCACCCATCCGCTGCGCTCGGACCTGCCGATCTGGCTCGGCGCGGAGGGTCCCAAGAATGTGGCGCTGACCGCCGAGATCGCCGACGGCTGGCTGGCCATCTACTACACCCCGCGCCTGGCCGATATGTACAACCAATGGCTCGACGAGGGCTTCGCGCGGGCCGGTGCCCGGCGTTCGCGGGAGGACTTCGAAATCGCCGCGACCGCGCAGGTCATCCTCACCGACGACACCAAGGCCGAGCTGGATCGGCTGCGGCCGTTCATGGCCCTGTACATCGGCGGTATGGGCGCGGAGGACATGAACTTCCACGCCGAGGTGTATCGGCGGATGGGCTACGGCGAGCAGGTCGACGAGATCACCCGGCTGTTCCGCACCGGCCGCAAGGACGAGGCGGCCGCGGCGGTTCCGGACGAGCTGATTCTGGACACCACGATCATCGGCGACGAGGCGCACGTGCGTGAGCAGTTGAAGGTGTGGGAGCAGGCGGGCGTCACCATGTTGCTCGTCGGGGTGCGGGATGTTGCGCAATTCGAGCGGTTGAAGCCGCTCATCCAGTCGTAGAACTCGTTTCAGAAATAGTTCCCCGCTCGGTGTGTGTTTCCGGATGATCCGGCACCCCCGGGCGGGCTTCGGCCGCGCTATTCCTATTAGGCATCCCGCGCAGTAGGGTGTGTCAGGGGCCACAGCGATTTGGGGCCTTATCAAAATTCGTGGCTTGCCTCACACGAGAACACGTTCTATTTTCATTCTTGTGAGCCACAACATAGCGGACCTTGTCGAACACGCCATCGACCTCATGCCCGAAAACGTCGCTCTGGTCGACGACACTCGCTCGGTCACCTATGCCGAGCTCGAGCAGCGTGCCAATCAGCTCGCCCACTATCTGCAGGCGCAGGGCGTCCAGCCCGGTGACAAGGTGGGCATCTACTCGCGCAACACCATCGAGGCCGTCGAGGCCATGGTCGCGGTGTTCAAGGCCCGCGCGGTCATGATCAACGTGAACTACCGGTACGTCGAGAACGAACTGCAGTACATCTTCGACAATTCGGACATGGTCGCGCTGGTCGTCGAGCGTCGCTACGTCGACAAGGTCGCCAATATCTGGCCGAACCTGCCACTGCTGAAGTCCGTCGTGGTCGTCGAGGACGGCACCGACCTCCCGCTGCCCGAGGGTGCCACCGAATACGAGGCCACCCTGGCCACGCAGTCCGGTGAGCGCGACTTCGGCGAGCGTTCCCCCGACGACCTGTACATGCTCTACACCGGCGGCACCACCGGCATGCCCAAGGGCGTCATGTGGCGGCAGGAGGACGTCTGGCGCGTGCTCGGCGGCGGCATCAACTTCCTCAGCGGCGAGTACGTCACCGATGAGTGGGAGCACGCCAAGGTCGGCGCGGCCAACCCGCAGATGGTGCGCTACCCGGTCGCGCCGATGATCCACGGCGGCTCGCAGTGGGCCACCTTCATGGCGCTGTTCAGCGGCGGCAAGACCCTCATGCTGCCCGAGTTCAGCGGCCACGGACTGTGGCAGGCCATCGACAAGCACAAGGTCAACCTGATCTTCATCACCGGCGACGCCATGGCCCGCCCGATGTGCGACGCCATCGACGGCGGCAACCCGGAAACCGGTGCGCCGTACGACCTTTCGAGCCTGTTCATGATCGCCTCCAGTGCCGCGCTGTTCTCGCCGACACTGAAGGACAAGCTGCTCGACGCGCTGCCCAACCGGATGATCACCGACTCCATCGGCTCCTCGGAGACCGGTTTCGGCGGCCTCTCCATGGTCACCAAGGGCCAGACCCACACCGGCGGACCGCGGGTGAAGATCGACGGCTCCACCCAGGTGCTCGACGACGACGGCCACCCGGTCGAGGCCGGCTCCGGCAAGACCGGCTTCATCGCGCGCAGCGGGCACATCCCGCTCGGCTACTACAAGGACGAAGTCAAGACCAAGGCGACGTTCAAGGAGCTCAACGGGATTCGCTACTCCATCCCCGGCGACTACGCCCGGGTGGAGGGGGACGGCACCGTCACCATGCTCGGCCGCGGTTCGGTCAGCATCAACTCCGGTGGCGAGAAGATCTACCCCGAAGAGGTCGAGGGCGCGCTCAAGTGCCATCCGGAGATCTTCGACGCGCTGGTGGTCGGCGTGCCGGACGAGCGCTGGGGCCAGCGGGTGGTCGCGGTGGTGCAGTGCCGCAGCGAGAATCGGCCCACCCTCGATGATCTGCGTCCGGTGCTGACCCAGGAGATCTCCTCCTACAAGCTGCCCCGCAGCCTGTGGTTCGTGGATCAGATCAAGCGCAATCCGGCCGGCAAGCCCGACTACCAGTGGGCCAAGGCCGAGACCGAGCTGCGCCCCGCCGACGAGGATGCTCCGGCGCCCGTCAGCAAGTGAGTGCCTGAGCACTACCGAGGCCCCTGTGCCCGCCCGTTGCGAAACGGGCGGGCACAGGTGTTTTCGGTGTCTATTTCTTGTCGGTGCCCTGTGTCAGAGTGTTCTGCATGAGCGAGACAGGCGGCGGGTCCACCACCATCACGGATGACGTGTTGCGGTCCTTCGAAGGGCATCGGCGCGAATTGTGCGCCTACGCCTATCGAATGCTCGGATCCTCGTTCGAGGCCGAGGACGCGGTGCAGGAGACGTTCACGCGGGCGTGGAAGTCGTATGACTCGTTCGAAGGGCGCGCCAGCGTCCGATCCTGGCTCTACAAGATCGCGACCAATGTCTGTCTGGACATGCTCGACGGTCCGCAGCGCCGGGCCCGGCCGATGGATCTCAACTCCGCCGGTACACCCGAGAGCCCGCTGCCCCCGCCGGAGCCGGATTACGTTTGGGTGGAACCGATTCCGAACGGTCTCGCATTCGGTTCCGATCCCGCCGAGGCCGTCAGCACGAAAGACACACTGCGCCTTGCCTTTGTCGCGGCGGTACAGCATCTACCCGCCACCCAGCGCGCCATTCTGATCATGCGCGAGGTGCTGCGCTTCTCCGCCAATGAGACCGCCGACATGTTGAATGTGTCTCCGGCATCGGTGAACAGCGCACTACAGCGGGCCCGCGCCACCATGTCCAAGGCGCAGGCCGTGGCCACCGTCTCCGATGTCTTCGACGAAAGCAATGCGCAGCAGCGCAAACTCGTCGACGACTTCGTCGCCGCGTTCGAGTCCTATGACATGACCGCGCTCACCGAACTACTGAAAGCCGATGTGGCACTGTCCATGCCGCCGTTCTCGCTGTGGATCAGCGGGCCGGAGAATGTGGCCACGTTCATGCTCGGCACCGGTTCGGCCTGCCGCGATTCGCGCATGGTGCCGCTCGCGGGTGCGAACGGCCTTCCGGCATACGGTCAATACAAGCCGAGCGACGACGAGCCGGGCGTGTGGGTGCCCTGGTCGATCATCGTGCTGGAGCTGGACGGCGACCGCATTGCGGGCCTCAATTTCTTCCTCGATACCGACCGCCTGTTCCCGCTTTTCGGACTTGCGCCGGAACTGCGGTAGAACTGGACTCCGTCGCCGCGTAGGTGTGGATGCGCCGGGGTGGTCCGGCGCAGCGCGACGACATGCGTGAACGGCCCGCTGGGAGAATTCCCGGCGGGCCGTTCGCATTTCGATATGAGAGCTTCAGTTGGCGCCCGGGTACGCCATGAAGAAGGGCTCCCACTGGTGGCCGTCCGGGTCGAGGAAGGTGCGGCCGTGCATACCTACCTGCGCCTCCTGGGCGCGCTTATCGGCATTGACCTCCTCGGTGCCGCCCGCGGAGAGGGCGGCGTCAACGAGGGTGTCGACCTCCTGCGCACTGCCCAGCGCCAGGGTGTAGAGGCCGTTCACGGTGGCGGTGGTGTCGCCGATCGGACGGGTGCTGAAGGTGGTGAAGAAGCTCTTGGTCAGGAGCATGGCGCAGATATTGTCGTCGATGACGATGCAGGCCGCGTTCTCGTCGGTGAAGTCCTGATTCACCTTCCACCCGAGCGTCTCGTAGAAGCTCTTCGAACGCTCCAGGTCGGTCACGGGGAGGTTGATGAAGATCATCTTGCTGGCCATGGTTTTTCGTCCTCTCATCCGCAAACTCTTTGCGCGTCCGTAGGTGTCATAGGAGAGGACGGGGTGTCCGCGGGAAACTCATCGGTGCGCGGTCGCTGTGGCCTGTGACACATCATTTACCCATCGGGAAGTCGGGGAGCCGCCGACCGTGACAGAGTGACTGACAGGAGGTGCCTGATGAAGCACAGCTACCTGGTCGCGCTCACCGGCAGCGGGGGGACCGTGCCACCGGAGCTGGGGGTGGTGCGCAGGCTGGTCGACCGCGGGCACCGGGTCACCGTGCTGGCCGAGGAATCGCTCGCGGCCGAGGTCACGGCCACCGGTGCGCGGCTGCGCTCGCGCGCGGGGGCGGGTTTCGCCCGCGATACCGCCGCCGAAATCGACTCCGAACGGCCGGACTTGGTGCTCGCCTCCTACTTCGCCTTCGGTGCCATGGTGGCCGCGCAGGCGCGGGACCTGCCGTTCATGGTGCTCATACCGGGCATCTACCCGCTGCCGGTGGAGGGCGGACCGCCGCCGGGCACCGGCTTCGGCCAGGCCGGGGGACCGGTCGGTCGCTGGCGGGACCGCGTGGTCGGGTCCATGGTGCAGCGGCGCTGGGACCAGGAACTGCTGCCGCAATTGAACGAGCTGCGCGCGGATTTCGGGCTGGAGCGGCTCGCGCACTATCAGGATCAGGTGCAGCTGGCGCATCGGCAGCTCGTATTGTCCAGTGAGGCATTCGATTTCGCGGCGCAGCGGCCCGACGGCGTGCGGTATGTCGGCCCGATTCTCGATGATCCGAGCTGGGCGCGCGACGCCGAATGGACGCTGCCCGAGGGGAGTGAACCGCTGGTACTGGTCTCACTCTCGAGCAACGAAGAGCATCAGGCCGAATGCCTGCAGCGCATTGTCGACGCGCTCGGGCGGCTGCCGGTCCGCGGGCTCGTCACCGCCGGTCCCGCCCTGGACACGACCGCGATCTCCCCGCCGTCCAATGTGACCGTGCTATCCGCCGCCCCGCATCACGAACTCATGCGGCACGCCAGCCTGGTGATCACCCATGGCGGCCACGGCACCCTGGTCAAAGCCTTCGCCGCCGACCTGCCCGTGGTGCTGCTCCCGCACGGGCGCGATCATGCCGACAATGCCGCGCGGGTGCGCGCTCATCAGGCCGGAATCACGCTGTCCCGCACCGCGACTCCGCAGCAGATCGCCGCCGCGGTCCGCAAGGTGCTGCGCACGCCCACCCACTATCGCGCCGCCGCCGAACTCGGTCGGGTCCTGCGCGGCGACGCCATGAGCGATCTGCTCATGCGAGAATTGGAGCCCTCCCCCGACCATCCCGACCCGGTCTTCGACCGCGTGGTCCCGGTCCGCGAACTGGAATCCTGACCCGAGTCGATCCGGGTCGGTACCGCGCTCCGCCGCGTGCCCCGGGCCGATCCGGTTTACCGTGATCGGCATGGACTACCTGGCCCTGCTCTGCGCGAAGCTCACCGAATTCGGTGCCCTCATCACGCCGGAAACCGACCTTGCCACGCCGGTGCCGTCCTGCGGCGACTGGACCTTCTACGATCTGGCCGATCATCTCGGCCAGGGCAATATGTGGGTGGTAACCGCGGTCGCCGAACTGCGCGGCGACTATCAAGGCGAGCCCGCGCCGAAAGACGCTGTGGCGCTGCGGGAATGGTACGACGAGACCGCCGATGCGCTGGCCGCGGCACTCTCGGCCGATCCAGGGCAGGAGGCGTGGACCTTCACCCGCTCCATGCCGCGCAATGTCGGATTCTGGCAGCGGCGCCGCGCACTGGAAACCCTCATGCACGTGTGGGACGGACAGAATGCCTTCGGCGTCCCGAAACCCATCGACGCGGATCTGGCCGTCGACGGCATCGAAGAGGTCTGGGAACTCTTCGCGCCCCGCATGATTCACCGCGGCCTGGCCACCGCGCCCGAACAGGCGCTCGGCCTGCGCGCCACCGATACCGGCCGGACCTGGACCTACGGTCCGGGCGAAGCGGTCGCCGAAATCTCCGGCACCGCATCGGATCTGCTACTGGCACTGTGGCAGCGCGAACCAGCCGACGATCCCGCCCTCACCTGGACCGGCGACCGAGCCACCGGAGCGCGGATCCTCGCCGGCCCCCTGGTGCCCTGACCGCTCGCCGCGCCCTCTGGTTACCCGACCGTCTGCCGGGGGAAGGTACGTGAAATGCGGCGAGGCGGCGGCACTGGTGTGCCGCTGCCTCGTATTGCTTTGTGCCGCAGGACTATCCGTGGGGGGCTATGCCTGGGCGAAGGATGCGCCTAGGGCGCGGAGGTGATCGGTTGCGCCGCCCATGGCGAATTCGTTGTGCTTGGCGGCGGTGAAGTACTGGTTGGCGATGTGGTCGCGGTCGATGCCGACGCCGCCGTGTACGTGTACGACGGTGTGTGCGACGCGGTGACCCGCTTCCGCCGCCCAGAACTTGGCGGTGTGCACCTCGGCGGTGGCGGGCAGGTCCTCCGAGAGCAGCCAGGCGGCCTGCTGGACGGCCAGGCGAACGCCCTGGATGTCGATGTAGGCGTCGGCGAGGCGTTGCGCCACGGCCTGGAAGCTGCCGATCTTGCGGTTGAACTGCTCGCGCTCGCGGGCGTAGTCGGCGACCAGTTCGAGGCCCTTCTCGAGGGTGCCGAGCTGGGTGGCGGCCAGGCCGAGCCAGGCCCGCTCCAGCAGCCAGTTCAGGATTTCGGCGCCCTGTTCGACGGTGCCGACCAATTCGGCCGGGGTGCCGGTGAATTCGACTTCGGCCTCGGGGGAGCGGTCGGTGACGATCTGGTCCGCGACGCGCACCGAGGTGTGCGCCGGGTCGACCAGGAAGACGGCGGGGGAGCCGTCGACACTGGCGGACACCAGGATTCGCGCCGCCTGGCGGGCGAACGGCACGGTGGTCTTGAGACCGGTCAGCTGCCAGCCGCCATTGTCGGTCGCCGTGGTGACCGGCTTGGCGGGCTCCCAGTTGCGCTCCTCGCTCAGCGCCGCGGTGAGGATGATCTCGCCGCTCGCGGCCTGTGCGGCCGACTCACGCTGGGCCGCGGAGCCGAATCGTGCCAGCGCGCCCGCGCCGAGCACGATGGACCACAGGTACGGCACGGGTGCGACGGACTTGCCGATCTCGCGCAGGATCGAGGTCTGCTCCAGCACGCCGAAGTCGCTGCCGCCCACGGTCTCCGGCAGCGCCGCCGCCAGTACACCGGTCTCGGCGAGCGAGCTCCAGAGCGCGTCGTCGAAGCGCACGGTCGGGTTGCCGGACGCGTCCTTGTTCTTGTCGAGCTCACGCAGCCGGTCGGCGGTGACGAGCTTGCCGGTGACCTCGGCGGTGAGGCGGGCCAGATCCTGCTGCGCCTCGGTGAGAGTGAAATCCATGATGGTTACCTTGATTTCGGTTAGCGCACGGAAGCGGGCTGCTTGAGGGCGGTCATGGCGATGATGTCGCGCTGCACCTCATTGGTGCCGCCGCCGAAGGTGAGGATCAGGCAGGAGCGGTGCATGCGCTCCATCCGGCCGCGCAGCTGCGCACCGGCGGAGTCCTGGCGCAGGTAACCCTGCGGGCCGAGCACCTCCATGAGGGCGCGGTACGCCTCGGTGGCCAGTTCGGTGCCGTACACCTTGCAGGTGGAGGCGTTCCACGGGCGCGGTGAGGCGCCGGCGCCGGCGTCGGCACCGGAGGCGAGCTCCCAGTTCATCAGCTTCAGGTACTCGACCTTGGCGTGCACACGGGCCAGCAGAATCTGCACCCACTCCTGGTCGATGACGCGGGAACCGTTGGAGTTCTTGGTGTTCCGGGCCCAGTCGGTGACCTGCTCGACCGCGAGGGTGAGCGATGCGGCGGAGGTCAGCGCGACGCGTTCGTGGTTGAGCTGATTGGTGATCAGCGACCAGCCGCCGTTCTCCGGGCCGACCATGTCGGAGTGCTTGACGCGCACGTCCTGGTAGTAGGTGGCGCCGGTGTCCGGGCCGGCCATGGTGTGCACCGGCGTCCAGGAGAAGCCCTCTGCCTTGGTCGGCATGATGAACATCGAGATGCCCTTGTGCTTCTTGGCGGTCGGGTCGGTGCGGGTGGCGAGCCAGACGTAGTCGGCGTAGGCGATGAGGGAGGTCCACATCTTCTGGCCGTTGATGATCCACTCGTCGCCGTCCCGCACCGCGGAGGTGCGCAGCGAGGCGAGGTCGGTGCCGGCGCCGGGTTCGGAGTAGCCGATCGCGAAATGGATCTCGCCCGAAGCGATTTTGGGCAGGAAGAACTTCTTCTGCTCTTCGGTGCCGTAGTGCATGATCGTCGGCGCTACCGAGTTGAGCGTCAGGAACGGCACCGGCGCACCGGCGATGGCGGCCTCGTCGGTGAAGATCAGCTGATCCATGGTTGGACGGTTCTGGCCGCCGTACTCCGTGGGCCAGCCGAGGGCGAGCCAGCCGTCGCGTCCCATCTCGGCGACACACTCGCGATAGACATTGCCCTCGCCGTACTCGCCGGTCTGGGCGGCCAGCGCTGCCCGGCGCTCCGGGGTGATGAGTTTGGCGAAATATTCACGCAGCTCAGCACGAAGCTGTTCCTGTTGCGGCGTGTATGCGATCCGCATAGCGATACCTCTAGCCTTCGTTATCAGGGTTCAGCCGATCATTGCACAGCAGGTGAAACATGTTCCAGTATCGTCGCGTGTAAGGCCGCACTTCCTACCCCGCGCGGGGCGGGTCTTGTTAGGCTCGGCGCACTGTTGTGGCAAAGGAGTTGGCTATGAAGGTCACGGTTGATCTCGACCAGTGCGAGGCGAACGGAATCTGTGTCGGAATCGCCCCCGACGTCTTTGAACTCGATGATGACGATGTTCTGCACATCATCGGCGCAGAGGTTGCTCCCGGTGATGAGGAAGATGTGCGGACCGCGGTGGCGCAGTGCCCCAAGGCGGCTTTGAAGCTGGTCTGACCCCAGCCTTGCTCGCTGGGTGTAACACGTTCTAGAGTCGGCCCGGTGAGTACTGATGTGAGTCTTACCGGCCGAGTGGCGATCGTCACCGGCGCGGGTGCCGGGCTGGGCCGGGCCGAAGCCTTGGAGCTGGCCCGGGCCGGCGCTTCGGTCATTGTGAACGACCTTGCCGAGAACGACGCGGTCAGCGCAACCCTCGCCGACATTCGCGCTCTCGGTGCCAAGGCGGAATTCGTGGCGGGCAGTATTGCCGAATCGGCCACCGCCGACGCTCTTATCCGTACCGCCGAGGAGACCTTCGGCGGCCTGGACATCGTGGTCAACAATGCCGGTATCACCCGGGACAAGATGTTGTTCAACATGTCCGACGCGGATTTCGACGCGGTCGTCGCCGTGCATCTGCGCGGGCATTTCCTATTGACCCGTAATGCCGGTGCGTACTGGCGGGCCAAGTCCAAGGCGGCGGGTGCGCCGGTCTACGGCAGCATCATCAACACCTCCTCCGAGGCCGGTCTGCTCGGCCCCGCCGGACAGGCGAATTACGGTGCGGCCAAAGCGGGTATCACCGCGCTGACACTGTCGGCCTCGCGCGCGCTGGCCAATTTCGGTGTGCGCGCCAATGCGATCGCGCCGCGTGCGCGTACCTCTATGACCGAGGCTGTTTTCTCCGCCGCTCCCGAAGAGGGTCCGGATCCGCTTTCGCCCGATCATGTGGCGCGCCTGGTCGCCTACCTGGCCTCCCCGGCCGCGGCTGCCATCAGTGGCCAGCTCTTCGTCGTCTACGGCCCGATGGTCGCGCTCATGGCGGCCCCGATTGTCGAGCAGCGCTTCGATGCCGAAGGTGAATGGACCCGTGAGGGTCTGGCCGACACGCTCGGCGAATATTTCGCCGAGCGTCCGGCGGGTGCCACGTTCTCGGCGTCCGCGCTGATGGATCTCGGTTAGCCGACCCTTATATGCCGGTAGCGGGGGTTTTCACCCCCGTTTCCAGGTTGATCATGCGATCAATCGTTGGTAGGAATGGGAATCAACTCTGTGTGGCGCCTCACAAAGGTTCCACGTTCATGATGGTAGACCTGGGGTGAACATGTTCCTGAAACTGGACAACAGTTCAGAAAGAAGCCCAGTTCAAAACCGTCGAAACCTTCCGAAGCCCTACTGGAACGTGTTCTAATCTTCGGACGGGACCGAGATCACATTCAGATCTCGGAAGCTATAGCTAGGCAGGGGCAGGAGGAATCGCGGGAATGAATGATGTCCTCGCCGTACCGTTACGGGCGGTCGGAGGGTTCTTCGAACTCGCCGGCGCTGTCGCCCGAGCCATGGTGCGGCCACCGTTTCAACGACGGGAATTCATCGATCAGTCCTGGTTCATCGCCAGGGTTTCCATCATCCCGACCCTATTGGTGGCAATTCCGTTCACCGTGTTGGTCAGCTTTACCCTCAATATTCTGCTCCGCGAGATCGGCGCCGCGGATCTCTCCGGCGCCGGCGCGGCGTTCGGCACCATCACCCAGGTCGGCCCCATGTGCACCGTGCTCATCGTGGCCGGTGCCGGTGCCACCGCCATCTGTGCGGACCTCGGCGCGCGCACCATACGCGAAGAGATCGACGCGATGAAGGTGCTCGGTATCGACCCGATCCAGCGTCTGGTCGTCCCGCGTGTGCTCGCGTCGATGTTCGTGGCCTTCCTGCTCAACGGCCTGGTCTCCACCATCGGCATCCTGGGTGGCTTCCTCTTCTCGGTCTACCTGCAGGGTGCGAACCCGGGCGCGTTTGTGAACGGCCTGACCCTGCTGACCCACCTCCCGGAGCTCGTCCTCTCCGAAATCAAGGCCGCCCTGTTCGGCCTTGTCGCCGGACTGGTCGCCTGCTATCTGGGCTTGAACGTCAAGGGTGGACCCAAGAGTGTCGGCGATGCCGTGAACCAGACCGTCGTCTTCGCCTTCATGGCGTTGTTCGTTATCAACGTGGTCGTAACCGCCGCCGGTATCAAGTTCACGGCGCGGTGATCTGATGGCGTTCGTGATCCAATCTCGTTTTCCGAAGGTGGCCAAACGCTTTCGGCGCTTTACCGAGGGTCTCGATTCCATCGGTAAGCACGCGGTGTTCTACGGGCGGTCCATCGGGTCGGTCCCGAAGGCGCTCATTCACTACCGCACCGAAACCATCCGCCTCATCGCCGAGATCTCGATGGGTACGGGAGCTTTGGCTGTGATCGGCGGTACCGTCGTGATCGTCGGATTCCTCACCCTGTCCGCCGGCTTCACCATTGCCGTGCAGGGCTTCAACTCCCTCGGCAATATTGGCGTCGAGGCCCTGACCGGCTTCTTCTCCGCCTTCATCAATGTGCGTATTGCGGCACCGGTGATCTCGGGTATCGGCTTGGCGGCGACGCTGGGCGCGGGTACCACCGCACAATTGGGAGCCATGCGAGTTTCGGAGGAGATCGACGCCCTGGAGGTGATGGCCATCCGGCCGGTGCCCTTCCTGGTGGGTACCCGGATTCTCGCGGGGATCGTCGCGATCATTCCGCTGTACTCGCTCGCGGTCGTCGCCTCGTTCATCGCGAGCCGTTTTGCGACGGTGGTGATCTACGGGCAGTCGGCCGGTGTGTACGACCACTACTTCTCGACCTTCCTGATCCCCAGCGACATTCTCTGGTCGTTCGCGCAGGCGATCTTCATGGCCATGGCCGTCATGCTGATCCACACCTACTACGGCTATCACGCCGCAGGTGGTCCGGTCGGTGTCGGTGTCGCGGTCGGTAACGCGGTGCGGGCATCACTGATTGCGGTGGTTATGGTGACACTGCTGATCTCCCTTGCCATTTACGGCACCACCGGCAACTTCCATCTCTCCGGGTAGGGCGGACATGGCGCAAACACGTGAGGTGGTGACGGGCCCGATCGGCTCGCCCGCCGCCCAGAAACCAAAAGCCGAGCGGTATCTCGAACAGGGCTGGGTCATCCGCCTGTGCGGGGCCGGACTCGTGCTGAGCCTTGTGGCCGTGGTCGTGATCTGCCTGATCAGCTTCGCTGGCGGTTTCACCGACACCGCGAAGGTGAATATTGCGGCTCCGCGCAGCGGCCTGGTGCTCGACAAAGATGCCAAGGTGAAGATCCGCGGCGTGGAGATCGGTCATGTCACCGGTATTACCGATACCGCGGACGGCGCGAATATCGAACTCGCCATTGATCCGGACAAATTGAAGATGGTGCCCGCGAACGCGCTGGTGGACATTCGATCCACCACGGTGTTCGGCGCCAAGTACATCAATTTCGAAGAGCCGCAACAGCCTTCGAGCGAATCGCTGCGCCCGGGTGCCACCGTGCACGCCGGAGCTGTCACCGTGGAATTCAATACACTCTTCCAGCACCTCAATGATGTGCTGGGCAAGGTCGCACCCGAGAAGCTGAACGCGACGCTGACCGCGCTGGGCACCGCCCTGCAAGGACGTGGCGACAAGCTGGGGCAGTTGCTGGTCGACAGCGACGGTGTCTTGAAGGAGCTCAACCCGAGCCTGCCCGATCTGCAGCGCGATATGGCGACCTCGATCGGTGTCACCAATCTGTACGCCGATGCCGCGCCGGATCTGTTGCGCACCACCGGCAATGTGGCGGTGACGGGTAAGAGCCTGGTCGACGAGAAAGGCAACTTCGACGCGGTGCTGCTGAACCTCATGGGTCTGGCGAACACCACCGGCGATGTGCTGGGCCAGAACGAGCAGCCGCTGATCGATTCGCTGAACCTGTTGCGCCCCACCACCGATCTGCTACACGAGTATCGCTCGGCGCTGTACTGCCTGGTGGTCGGCGCGTCCGACAATCTCGACGTCGGTAACCGCATTTTCGGTGGTGACGGCCCGTACGTGTCGCTGAATGCGAGCTTCATGCCCGGCGGCACCCCGTACGAGTACCCGAAGGATCTGCCGAAGGTGAACGCCACCGGTGGCCCGCACTGCGAGAACATTCTCGATCGCGTGCCGAACAGCCACTCCAACTACCTGGTCACCGATACCACCGAGGGCGAGGTGTGGGCGCCGCCGACATCCACGCATCTCAACGGCCCCAAGGTGTTCCAGCTTCTGTTCGCAGGACTTCCGGGGGTGCCCAACCCATGAGCATCAAACCGCAAGCGACCACCGTGAAACTGGGGATCTTCACCCTGGTCATGGTGCTGATCCTGGCAGGGCTGGGGGTGATCTTCAGCCAGATGCGTTTCTCGCGCTCGACCGGTTACCACGCGATCTTCACCAGTTCGTCGGGGGTGCTGCCGGGTGCGAAGGTACGAATCGCCGGTGTGCCGGTGGGCTCGGTGTCGCGGGTGACCGTCGGCAAAGATCATCTGGCGCATGTCGACTTCGATATCGACAACGAGTACCACGTGTATTCGGGTACCCAAGCGGCCATTCGCTACGAAAACCTCGTCGGTGACCGCTATCTGGAACTGATGGAAGGACCGGGCACGGCGCAGCCGCTGCGCAAGGGCTCGACCATCGGTGTCGAGCACACCAAGCCCGCACTGGATCTGGACATGCTGCTCGGCGGATTCAAACCGCTGCTGCGCGGTCTGAATCCGCAGCAGGTGAACGATCTGACAGGTGCGCTGTTGCAGGTGTTCCAAGGCCAGGGTGGAACGCTGGTGTCGCTGCTCAACAGCGGTGGTTCGTTCACCAAGACGCTCGCGGACCGGGATGCCCTGATCGGCAGTGTGATCGAGAATCTCGAGACGGTGCTGGCCACCATCGACGCCAAGGATCAGGACTTCGGCACCACGCTGAACGAATTGCAGCGTCTGGTCAGCGGTTTGGCCGCGGACAAGGATCCGATCGGTGACGCGCTGCCCCGATTGGCCGGTGCGACAGGCGATCTCACCAACCTGCTGCAGGTGGTGCGTCCGGATCTGAAATCGAATGTGACCGAGTTGGGGCGCCTGTCGGCGAACCTCGACGATCAGCAGGATCAGCTGCAGTACGTCATGAACCTGCTGCCGGACACCTATAAGAAGCTGATTCGGATCGGTTCCTACGGTTCGTTCCTGAATATGTACATCTGCGGTGCGAACTTCCTCACCGATGCGCCGGACGGTGGCACGCAGCTCATCAAGATGCCCGGTATGCAGACCACCGGAAGGTGTGCCGGCTGATGGATCAACAACGTTCTCCACTACTGAATATCGGCGCGGTCGGCATCGTGCTCGCGGTGGCGGTCTGCCTCACCGCCATACAATTCGACCGCCTGCCGTTCATTCGATCCGGCGCGGACTACAACGCCTTCTTCTCCGATGCGGGCGGGCTGCTTCCGGGAGATCCGGTACAGGTCGCGGGTGTGCGGTCGGGCCGGGTCGACAAGGTCGAGCTGGACGGCGCGAAGGTCAAGGTGCATTTCACGCTCGACGAGTCGATCGTGTTGGGCGGCAAGACCTCCGCCGCCATCAAGACCAATACGATGTTGGGCCGCAAATCGCTCGAGGTGACCCCGGCGGGTGATGGTGCCATTCGTGCTGCCGATCCGATTCCGTTGGAGCGCACCACCTCTCCGTACTCGCTCAATGACGCGCTCAGTGATCTGGCGACGACGGTGAAGGGGCTCGACACCGATCAGGTCAACAAGACCCTCGATACGCTGTCGGACGCTTTCGCCGATACCCCGGCCCCGCTGCGCTCCGCGCTCGACGGGGTGACGGCACTGTCGCGCAGCCTGAACGCGCGCGACAAGGCATTGACCGAACTGCTGTCGCACGCTCAGGGCGTCACCAAGGTGCTCGGAGACCGTGCGGGACAGCTCAATACGCTGCTGCTCGACGGCAACAGCCTGCTGGGCGAACTCAACGACCGGCGCGCCGCGATAAGCCAATTGATCGTCTACATCAACGGTCTGGCGCAGCAGCTCTCCGGCTTCGTCAATGACAATGAGGCGCAGCTGAAGCCGACGCTGGACCGACTGAATTCGGTGCTCGCGCTGCTGCAGAAGAACAAGGATCAGATCGGCAAGGCGCTGGACAATATCGGTCCGTTCGAGGCCGCGCTCGGCGAGCAGGTGGGCTCCGGCCCGTACTTCCAATCGATGGTCGCCAATGGTGAGAGCAAGCCCATTCGGGCGCTGATCGACGCCATGGTCTGGCCCGAGCACCTGCCGGAGTCCTTGCAGAGCTACCTCGACGGGGGCATCTCCATCGTGCCCACACCCAAGGAGCCGCCGAAGTGAACGCGATTCGCAAACTGCCGCGGTGGACGCGGTTCGTCGCTGCCGGTCTGGTGGTCGCCGTGGTCGGGTGGCTGGTCTACGGGCTGGTCGCCGATATCGGCAAGAAGCACATCACCGCTTACTTCCCCTCGACCAATGGGCTCTACGTGGGCGACGAGGTCCGGGTGCTCGGTGTGAAGGTCGGCAAGATCGACTCGATCGAGCCGGGCAAGGACCGGGTGACCGCCAAGATCACGGTCGACCGCGGCATCGATATTCCCGCCGACGCGGCCGCGGTGATCGTCTCGCCGTCGCTGGTCTCGGCACGGTTCATCCAGCTCGCGCCCGCCTACACCGGCGGCGCGAAAATGGCTGACGGAGCGTCGATTCCGATCGAGCACACCGCCGTTCCGGTGGAGTGGGACGATATCAAGACCGAACTGACCAAGCTGTCCGTTGCACTCGGACCGGTGGGTGAGGATAAGCAGGGTTCGTTCGGCCGGGTCATCGACACCGCCGCCGCGAACCTCGGCAATGGCAACGCACAGGCGTTCCGGGACACGCTCAAAGAGCTGTCCAGCACGCTGAATACGCTGTCGGACGGCCGGACCGATCTGTTCGGCACCATTCGCAATCTGCAGCAGCTCGTGGATGTGCTGTCCAAGTCGAATGATCAGATCGTCCAGTTCGAAGGCCGGCTCGCCTCGGTGTCGTCGGTGCTGTCCGGCGTCTCCACCGATCTCGGTGCGGGACTGGACAATCTCGATATTGCGGTCACCGATGTCAAGCGCTTCCTGGATGAACGCGGTGGTGCGCTCACCGAAGGCATCCAGCGGCTGGGCGATGCCACCCAGGTGCTCGCCGACAAGAAGGGCGACCTGGAGAAGATCATGCACTCCGGTCCGACCGCGCTGGTGAACTTCTACCAGCTCTACAAGCCGGCGCAGGGCACGATCACCGGTGCGGTCTCGGCGCCCAACTTCGCCAACCCGGTCCAATTCCTGTGTGGTATCGCCGGATCCGTCGGCGAGAAGGATTCGGACAAGAGTGAGGCGCTGTGCAAGCAGTATCTGGGGCCGGTGCTGAATTCGTTGATCATGAACTACCCCCCGTTGCTGCTCAACCCGGCGACCCAGCAGAACGCCTTCCCCAACCAGCTCACCTACAGCACACCGGATTTGGCGGGCCAGGGTGTCGGTACTCCGGCGGACGTCGCGCCCAAGAGCCTCACCGACGTGATGCTGCCCGGAGGAGGACGATGATGAACCGCCGACGGATTCGTATCGCCGGCGTCGCGGTCGGCCTGGTCGCGCTGCTCGGCGTGAGCGGATGCGAATGGGATGGACTGAACTCCGTCTCGATGCCCGGTTCGATCGGTACCGGCGAAGGCTCCTGGACAGTTCGCATCCAGATGCCGAATGTGACCATGCTGACCCGCAATTCACCGGTCAAGGTGAATGACGTGGCCGTCGGTACGGTCACCGGGGTCAAGGTCGAGGGCTGGCATGCGCTGGTCACCGTCGGCCTCGACAAGGGTGTGCAGCTGCCCGCCAACGCCGTCGCACGGATCGGGCAGACCAGTCTGCTCGGCAGTAATCACGTCGAGCTGTCGGCGCCCAAAGACGAACAGGCACAAGGGACTCTGAAGGACGGCGACCTGATTCCGCTGGACCGCGCGGGTGCCTACCCAACCACCGAGCAGACGCTCTCCGCGCTGTCGGTGGTGCTCAATGGCGGTGGTATCTCACAGGTGGAGACCATCACCAAGGAGCTCAATGCCACCTTCACCGGGCGCACCGACGCCATTCGCGATCTGCTCCCGCAGCTGGATCAGCTGACCAGCACGCTCGACAAGCAGACCGGTGACATCATCGGCGCGATGGGCGGGCTGGACCGCTTCGCGGGTGTGCTGTCGAACCAGAAGGATGAGCTCACCCAAGCCGTCACCGAAATCCATCCGGCCCTGACCGTCCTCGCGGATCGTCGTGAGAACATCACCAAAACTCTTACGGCGCTGGGAAGTTTGAGCGATATCGTGCAGCGGATCATCGACGGCGGAGGGGACAGCCTCAAGGCCGATCTGGCGAACCTCGCACCGACGCTGCAGACGCTGGCCGATACCGGCGATAAGCTCGCCCATTCGCTGGAGTGGTTGTTGACGTTCCCCTTCCCGATGCGCAATATCGATCGAGTCATCAAGGGCGACTACATGAACCTGGTGATCACCGCGGATATCACCAAGGCGCGACTGGACTCCAACTTCCTGACCGGGACGCCGCTCGGTGGTGCCTTCGGCGGGGCCCAGGCCACCCTCGGAGTCGGGGTACCGCCTACCGCAATGGGTAAGGGTGATCCGATGTCCGATCCGCTCAATCCGCAACCGGCCGCGCCGGTGCCGAGTATTGCCGGGCTGCCACCGATTCCGGGCCTGCCCGCAATCCCAGGGCTGACCGTGCCCAGCACGCAGGAAGGCGGGGGTCGGTGAAGCTCACCAAGTTCGTCAAGATTCAGCTCTCCATTTTCTCGGTGCTGACGGTGATCGGCCTGACGGTGATGGCGGGTAGCTATGTGCACCTGCCCGCCATGTTCGGCATCGGAAGATATGGCGTCACAGTCAAATTGACGGCTACGGGCGGTCTCTACCCGACCGGCAACGTGTCCTATCGCGGCACCAATGTCGGCAAGGTGGAGGCGGTCAATCTGACCCCGGCCGGGGTCGATGCCAAGCTGTCGATCAACAGCGATTACAAGATCCCCGCCGATGTCACCGCATACGTGAAGAGCGTTTCCGCGATCGGCGAGCAGTACGTGGACCTGGTTCCGGCGGATGCGCCGAAAGGCGGGAATCTGCACGATGGTTCGGTGATCCCGGTCGAGCAGACCAAGCTGCCACAGGATGTGGGCAGCATGCTCGATCAGGCGGATCGACTGCTGTCCTCGGTCGCCGATACCAAGCTGCAAGAGGTCATCAACGACGCCTTCACCGCTTTCAACGGTGCGGGACCGGATCTGCAGCGGTTCATCGATTCCGCCTCCCTGCTGGTGCAGGAGGCCAAGGACAACACCGGGCAAACCAAGGACCTACTGGAGAAGCTCGGTCCGCTGCTCGACACCCAGAACCAGTCGGATGAGTCGATCCGCGGCTGGACCAAGGACCTGGCCACCCTGACCGACCAACTGCGCCAGCATGATCCGGCGCTGCGAGCGGTCCTGCAGCACACCCCATCTGCGGCGCAGAAGGCCACCGACACATTCCAGGATCTGAAGCCGACCCTGCCGATCCTGCTGGCCAATATGGTGACCGTCGGACAGGTCGGCGTCACCTATCACGCCGGGCTCGAACAGATTCTGGTGATCTACCCGCCGCTGCTCTCGGCGCTGCTCACCGCGATCCGCGGCCCGACCGAATATGGCGCTATGGTCGACTTCATGCTCGGCCTCAATGATCCTCCGGGATGCACCACCGGCTTCCTGCCCGCAGATCAGCGCAGGGCACCGGGTGATGTGTCGGAGGTTCAGACGCCGGACAATATGTACTGCAAGGTGGCGCAGAACGCCCGCGAAGCAGTGCGCGGTATCCGCAACACCCCCTGTGCGGAGGTGCCCGGCAAGCGGGCTCCCAGCCCGGAGCTCTGCCGCGATCCGAACGGCTATCAGCCGCTGGGCGACAACCCGCCCTTCGGTGCGCCGAACCCGGTCGACAACAACGGGCAGCCGCTGAACAACCTGCTGGGCAACCAGCCGGCAGCATTCATTACGCACGATGATCCGGGGAGCAACACCTTCCTCGGACCAGACGGCCGGACCTACCGGCGGGGGGACATCGGCGCTGACGGCTCCAGTACAGTGCCTTCCAGTTGGCAGCAAATGCTCGAGGAGCAACAGCGATGAGCAATACCACGGCAAACAGCGGCCGCCCCAGGCGGCGGGCTGAACGACAGGCGGGTCCGCCTGTCGAGGACGCCCAGCCGACCAAGGCGGAATTCTCAGCTTCGACCCCGGTGCAGGCCGCCGCGGCGAAGGCGACCGAGAAGGCCGAGACCCCGGTGGTCGAGGTCGAATCGACTGTCGCGGAGATCGCTGTTGCCGTGGACGGTGGATCGGCGGATGCCGCCGATTCCATCGATGCCGCGACCGTGAAGGTGGATGCGATCGACCTGTCGAAGGCGGCTGACCCAGCCGACACGACGTCGGTCGATACCGCCGAGACGGTATCGGTAGCCGCTGCCGTGGGGGCCGATGATGCCGATGACACCGCCGAGGCGAAGTCGGAATCGAAGTCCCGCAGCAGGTTCCGCGCACTCGGTCGCGTGGGTATGGCGGCGGCCGTGGTTGCTGTGATCTCCGCGCTGGTACTGGCCGGTTCGGGTGGGGTCTTCTTCTACCACCAGCATCAGGCCAATGCCCTGCACGAACGCCGGGCGGAGTACATCCAGGTCGCCAAGCAGACCGTGATCAACCTGTCCACCATGAAGGACGGGACGGCCGATCAGGACATCGACCGCATCCTGTCGGTGGTGTCCGGTGATCTCAAGGCCGAATACTCGCAGAACCGGGACCTGTACAAGCAGATCTTCCAGCAGATCAAGGTGCAGTCCAACGGATCGGTATTGGCCGCGGCCATCGAGGACGAGGGCCCCGATTCGGCGCACGTGCTGGTGCTCGGCCAGCAGACGGTCACCAATGCGGCCAGTAATCAGCCGCAGCTGAAGGATTACCGCTTCCGGGTGACCGTGACCAAGGACGGCAACGGCAACGTGACCGCCTCGAAACTGGAGTTCGTGGCATGAAATTCGACAAGCGCACCATCCTCGTAGCCTCCGCCGCGATCCTGTTCATCGCCGCCGTCGCCGCCGCCTCGTTCACCGGTTTCCGGTACTGGTCCGATGTGCAGTCGGAAAGGGCGCGCACCGACGCGGTCGCCGCCGCGACGCACACCGTGGAGACGATGTCCTCGTACCAGTACGAGAGCGTCGACAAGGAAATGCCCAAGGCCGCCGACAATATGACCGGCGATCTGCGCGATACCTACCTGAAGTTGATCGACAAGACGGTCATCCCGACCGCCAAGGAAAAGAAGATCAACGTCCAGGCCACCGTGCAGGCTTCGGGCGTCATTTCCACCGACCGCGATCACGCCGCCGTGCTCATCTTCATGAATCAGGTGACCACCAGCGACAGCCTGCCCCAGGGCACCATCACCAGCTCGCGCCTGCGCGTCGAGCTGACCAAGGATGGTTCGCACTGGCTGGCCACCGCGGTCACGCCGGTCTGACCTGCGGCACAACAACATTCGTGGCTTGTCCGCTACCGCTCGGGTCCGTCGACCGAGCGGTAGAAGACTGGTCGGCATGTAGAAGTCGATCTAGGCTGCTGATCGAGAAAGTTCTCGATCGGAACAGTCAGGATCGCGCTGTGGGTAATAAGAAGACGCCGTGGACCGCGGCTGATATACCGGATCTGCGGGGCCGCACCGCCATTGTCACGGGTGCAAGTGCCGGGCTCGGGTTGGAGACCGCGTTGCGGCTCGCCGAGCGCGGGGCCAAGGTCGTCTTGGCCTGTCGAAATGTCGAGAAGGCCGCCGCGGCGGCGGATGTCATTCGGGCGAGCGTGCCCGAGGCCGAGTTGCCCATTGTGCGGGTGGATCTTTCGTCGCTGGCGTCGGTGCGCGAGGCGGCCGATCAGGTGCGCGCCGAGTATGAGCGAATCGACCTGCTGATCAATAATGCGGGGACGCTCAATCGGGAGCGTAGCGAGACCGTGGACGGGTTCGAAACCACTTTCGCGACAAATCATCTCGGGCCGTTCGCGTTCACGGGGCTGCTACTGGATCGGTTGCTGGCGGCCGGGAGTGCGCGGGTGGTGACCGTGAGCAGTGCCAGTTCCGGGCATGGGTCGACCGTGCTGGATCTGGATGATCTGGGGTACGAGAAGCGCGCCTACAAGGGCATGCGGGTGTACGGGCAGTCCAAGCTGGCGAATCTGCTGTTCACCTTCGAATTGCAGCGCCAGCTCAATGGCACTGCGGCGGAACTCGTTGCGCTGGCGGCACATCCGGGCGCAGCACACTCGGACTTCGTGGAGAACCTGAGTCCGGCGATCCGAATGCTCAAGCATCCCACCATCAACTGGGCGACGAGCTGGATGTTGCAGAGCACCGAGATGGGTGCGCTGCCGACGCTGCGGGCAGCCGCCGACCCGAGCGCGCGCGGTGGCGAATTCTACGGTCCCACAGGCAAAATCCACGGCTATCCGGTGCTGGTCGAGGCCAGCGCGGAGGCCAACGATCCGGACCTCGCGGGCAAACTGTGGGTCGAGTCCGAGCGTCTCACCGGGGTCACGTACGACTTCGGCTGAGTCGGCGGTAGATCTGAAAAGTACTGTGGCCCAACCTCTTCGTGGCGCGAAGAGGTTGGGCCACAGGGCGTTTCGGATCGCGGGGGATTTGCGCAGCGTGTTGCCCGCTTTCAACTGAAGGCATTGTGCCGCAGTGGACTTCGTTCGGCATGCGAAACGAGAACGTGTTACAGTCCTCTTCAGGTGGAAGGGAGACCACATGGATTGCGACGATTCTGTCGCTGGGGCGGGGCTTGAGGGTTCCGTAACTTCAAAACAATTGGCGCATGCGGTTTTTCGATGTGCCGTAGGTGATTCGGCCGCTGCGGCGTAGCTCTTCGCGTGGATGCCTCGATCATCGAGTTCCACTGCAAGCCCGTTCGCCCCGATGTGGCGTTCGGATTTCCGACGCCATCGCAATGTGAGATCGTTGCCGGCCATCCGATGGTAGCGACGCACCGACATCCGCCATGGATTCCGTGGTACCGGTGAAGCGGGGCCGCCACGAACACGATCCCGAGCGTGGTCGATCTGTGGTGGCACCGATGTTGTCTCGGGCAGTGAAGCCCTTGGCTCAGAGCCATGATCTATGGCGGTTGGGTTGTCCCGTCGACGGGGAGTTGTCGGGACGTGCACCCAAGTTTTCTGAATCCTTCGAAAGGTGAACTGTGTCCAATCCGTTCGATAACGAAGACGGCATCTTCAGAGTTCTTCGTAATGATCTCGGTGAGTATTCATTGTGGCCCGATTTCTCGGCGGTTCCGGAAGGTTGGTCCGTCCAGGTCGAAGGGGTTTCCCGGGCTGATGGAACTGCGTATGTGGATCAACATTGGGTTGGCCTATAAATCCATGCCGTCATCGGCAGTGTAATTATCGGTCCGCTGTGAGTCGCGGGCCGTATTAGGCATCGATGTCATGGTCGAATTTATTCGACTACTGCGTGCACGAGCCGAGCTGTATTTGGCGACGGTTGAAAATGACTGTCGGCTATTCGTCGAGTAGCCAACCATCGAGAACTTCGGACTTGCTGGGCGTTGCTGCCCCGCCGCCTATGGGCTGTCCCGCATAGATTATGGGTCTAAACATGTCAATTCAGTCTCAAATTTTTCCCTTGACCGGACCTCAGCTCGATGTATGGCTGGGGCAACAGATAGTCGGCGGTGAGGGGGCTGGATGGATTATCGGGCAGCTCGTAATTGTTGATGGCGAATTCAGCCCGCAGGTGATGGATCGTGCACTGCGACAGGCGGTGCTCGAGTCGGATCCGGTTCGTGTGTCCATCTTTGAATCGGATGGCGTTGTCTGTCAGCAGGTGGGCGATGTGGACGAGGCTCTGGGTTGGCCGCTGGTCGATCTTCGGTCCAGCGACAACCCGCAGGCCGAGGCGCTCGAGCTGGCTCATGCGGAGTTGAACAAGCCCATGCCGCTGGTGGGGCCTTTGTATCGGTTCGCCTACTTCAGAACCGGAGACGATCAGGTATACGTTCTCTTTTCTTCGCACCATCTTGTTCTGGACGGGTTCGGCGCCACGATATTTACATATCGAGTATTCGAACTGTATGAACGATTTGCTGCGGGTCTGGAGCCCACGCCGAGTTCTTTCTCGGGTCTCGCCGATTTGATTCGACTGGAAAAGGAATACGAGGAGTCGGACGAGTATGCCCTGGATCGCGACTTTTGGCTGAATGAACTTGCACTGCTGGAATCCGATCGCGACGCCACTCCCCGGCTGATTCGAGCATCTGCCGATGATGTCGATTCCCGGCCGATAAAGTTGGCGGAGTCGCTGGTGCGGGATGTCAAACGTATTGCCGATATGTGTGGTGTGCGATGGACCACGATTCTGGTTGCGTCGGCAGCCTTGTGTTCTTCCCGCGATTTGGGTAGGCGGGACGTGATTCTGGGTATTCCGGTCGGCAGGAGAACGCTGCCGGAATTGAAGGCTATTCCGGGAATGTGTTCGGGTGTCGCACCTTTGCGGATTACGGTCGACGGCGATATCGGTTTCATTGAATTCGTCAAGAGTGTAAGCGACAGGGTTCGGGAATGCGCCCGTCATCAGCGATTCCCTGTTCGTACGCTGGGGTCCGCGGAGCTGGACATGATTGTCAACGTCATGCCGAGCTTCCCCCCATTGGCTGGCGCACGTGGGCAGTGGACATTCGACTATCTGAATATTGGAGACCTCGATACTTTCAGTCTCGCGATTATCGATGGCACCGGCGATATCACGCTTCGACAGACCAGCGCGTTCGCGTATTGCCACAACCGCACCTTCGCTGATTTTGTGGCTCGGTTGCGGCGGGTGCTGGACGCGGTGATCGCTGACCCGCAGCGGCTGGTGTCCTCGATCGAGGTGTTCGATGAGCGGGAACTGGTTCAGCTGGCGAGCTACTCCAACCGGGCGGCGCTGGCCGAAGACACTGCGGCAGTATCGATTCCGGCATTGTTCGCCGCGCAGGTGGCGCGCACGCCCGATGCGGTGGCAATGGTGTTCGAGGGACAGTCGTGGACCTATCGCGAACTCGATGATGCGTCGTCACGCTTCGCGCGTGTGCTGATCGAGCGGGGAATCGGTGCGGGCGACATTGTTGCGCTGCTGCTACCGCGATCGGCTGAGGCGATCATGTCGATCGTGGCGGTACTGCAGACCGGGGCCGCGTATCTGCCGATTGATGTGCGTCATCCCGATGAACGGGTCGGTTTCATGCTCGCCGATGCGTCCCCGGTCGCGGTGATCACGACCGATGAGTACGTGTCCCGGCTGACCGGACACGGCCTCGCCGTGATCAACGTCGCCGACCACGTATCGGCCGACCGATCCGATACCCCGGCCAGCCAATCCGGTACACCTCTGGTGGTTCCGCCCGCGTCGGCGTTGGCGTACATCATCTACACCTCCGGTACGACCGGCACTCCCAAAGGCGTCGCTGTCACGCATGAGAACGTGACCCAGTTGTTCGTCGCGGTGCGCGGTTCGGGGTTTGTCCCAGCGGCGCCGCAGGTGTGGTCACAGTTCCATTCCTATGCGTTCGACGTTTCGGTGTGGGAGATGTGGGGCGCGCTGCTGCATGGCGGCCGGTTGGTGGTGGTTCCGGAGTCGGTGGTGCGGTCGCCGGTGGATTTGCATCGGCTGTTGGTCGATGAGCAAGTGACGGTGTTGAGCCAGACGCCGTCGGCATTCCATGCTCTGCAGGCGGTTGAGGATATGCAACCGGAGCGGCAACTGTTGAAGCTCGACGCGGTTGTTTTTGCCGGTGAGGCGCTCGAACCTTATCGTCTGTCGTCGTGGTGGGGCCGGTATTCGGATGCTCCGCGTTTGATCAATATGTATGGCACGACCGAGACGACGGTGCATGCCTCGTTCCGGGATCTCGATGAGTCCGATGCGAATGGCAGTGTCAGCCCGATCGGTGTTCCGCTGAGTAATCTCGCATTCTTCGTTTTGGACGAGGGTTTGTCCGAGGTCCCGGTCGGGGTCGTGGGTGAGTTGTATATCGCGGGTCGAGGAGTGAGTCGTGGGTATCTGCGTCGTCCGGGTTTGACGGCGTCGCGGTTTGTGGCGTGTCCGTTCGGCTCGGCGGGATCGCGCATGTACCGCACGGGTGATCTGGTGCGCTGGAATGCCCAGGGCGAGTTGGAGTATG
>NZ_WJIC01000091.1 GCF_009649815.1 Nocardia sp. SYP-A9097 | reverse complement strand
CGAGGGCCTGTATCACTCGCACGTGCTCGACTGGACCCGGTTACGTGACGCGGGATCGTTGAACGCGTTGGCCACCAAGCCATCTGGCCCGAAACCCGCCAAGTCCGACGCTGATCGGCGGGCAGAGAAGCTGGAGGTCGAGAACGCCCGCCTCGTCGCGGAGTTGGCCAAGGCCCGCCAGGCGAACGAGGTCCTGGGAAAACTTGCCGAGTTCTTGGAGCTGCTATCCAACAACTCGGGCAACGACAGCAAGCAGACCCCCTGATCGATACCGCCGTCACCGACCTCAAACCCTTGGTCGGTGTCGTGGCGGCCTGCCGGCTGACCGGTAAATCCCGTGCCACCCACCACCGCCGACACCACCCGAAACCACCGGTGCCGGGCCCGGTGCGGGCACCGGCGCCGCATCCGGCGGCGTTGACGGACACTGAACGCCACCACGTTCTGTCGGTGCTGCGTCAGGACCGGTTCGTCGATAAATCCCCTGCTCACGTGTGGGCGGTGTTGCTGGACGAGGGAAGGTATCTGTGTTCGATCTCCACGATGTATCGAATCCTGCGCGCCAACAACGAGATTCGTGAACGCCGCCGTCAAGCCAGCCACCCTCCCCGGGCGCGCCCGGAGTTGGTGGCGACCGGACCCAATCAGGTGTTCAGCTGGGACATCACCAAGCTGAAAGGCCCACACAAGGGCCTCTACTACGACCTGATGGTGATGTTGGATATCTTCTCCCGCAAGGTCATTCACCATAAACTCGTGCCGGAGTCCGCGGTGGCCGCGCAGGTGTTCATGTGTGAG
>NZ_WJIC01000090.1 GCF_009649815.1 Nocardia sp. SYP-A9097 | reverse complement strand
CTTGTCAAGGCTCGTCATTTCTGTAATGCTTGTTAACGGATTGTTGTGTTCGTGTGGCGTACAGGAGGTGTGCCGGAGTGTCTACGCAGCCAGTGCTATCCAGGCGGGAGCGGACGCGTGCGGCGACCTTGGGTGAGATCAAGGCGACGGCGTTGCGGTTGATGCGGGAGTTGGGATCCGCTGATGTGCGGTTTTCCGATATCGCGCGGGAGATGGGGATGACGGCGCCGGCGTTGTATCGGTATTACGGGGATCGGGATGCGTTGGTGACGGCGTTGATTTCCGATGCGTATGACGATTTGGCGGGGGCGTTCGCGGTGGCGCGGGATGAGGTGGCGCCGGGGCGTCCGGTGGCGCGGTTGCAGGCGGTGGCGTCGGCGTTCCGGTCGTGGGCGCGGGGTGAGCCGCAGCGGTTCGCGTTGATTTTCGGTGCGCCGGTGCCGGGGTATGTGAGTGATTCGAATCAGGCCACGGAGGCGTGTTTGCGGGCGACGGGTGCGTTGAAGGCGGTGTTCTACGATGCGGCCGCGGCGGGGGTGTTGGGTCGTCCCGTGGTGGATGTGGTGGATTATCGGTTGGCGCGGGCGTTCTCCGATGAGCATGATCCGGTGTATGCGGGTCGGCCGGGGTTGGCGCCGGAGACGACGCAGGCGTTGATGCAGTGCTGGACGTCGTTGTATGGGTTCATCAGTTTGGAAACCTATGGTCATTTGGATTACCTCGACGAGCCCGCGCGTGATTCGCTGTTCGCCGCGCATGTGGACATGTTGGCCCGTATGACCGGCCTCGACACACCTTTGGAAAAACCATGAAACAGACAATC
>NZ_WJIC01000011.1 GCF_009649815.1 Nocardia sp. SYP-A9097 | reverse complement strand
ACCGCGGGTGATCCCGGCATCGATGCGGCCGTCGGCGACCGCGGGGGAGATCTCCGGTGTCGCCATCGGGACCGCGCCGACCTCGAGTCCCGGGCTGCTGCGAATGAGCCTGTCCACCAGGGCCGGTGCCGTCCCGGCCCCCGCGCTGAGGCTGTATCCGATGCGCAGCGTGCCCAGTTCACCGGCCCCCGCATTCCGGGCGGTGTCCCATGCCCGGTCCAGCGCCGCCAGCGCGGGCGGCGCGGACTCCGCCAAAGCCGCACCGGCCGTGGTCAATACGACGCTACGCGTATTACGAACCAGCAGGCTCGTACCGAGTTCCGCCTCCAATCGGCGCATCCGGGCACTGAGTGCGGGCTGCGCGATACCGATCCGTGCGGCCGCGCGGGTGAAGTTCAACTCCTGCGCCAGCACCAGAAAGTACCGCAGGCTCACCGTATCCGGCGCCACATGCCCTCCCCCTCGATTGATAACGATCCGTTCTGAGTCTATCCCGTCCCGGTCTTTCCCTCGACCACACATCAACCCCTAACCTGCGCATATGACGATTCAACCGACCGCGGTATATGCAGGAGGCAGTCATGCATAAATTGGTGGTCCTATATCCCAAGCCCGCCGACCCTGACCACTTCCGCGACTACTACGTGAACAACCACCTTCCGCTGGTCATGAATTGGCCCGGCCTGCTTGCGTGGCGCTACAGCTTCGACGTGGCGGCGACCAATGGAGAAGCGCCGTATTTCGCGGTCTTCGAAGCCGACTTCGCTGACGCCGCCGCCATGGCCGCGTCGCGCGCGTCGTCGCACGGCCAGCGGGCGGCCGCCGATGTCGTCAACTACGCCACCGGCGGTGTGGTCGTCATCCACTATCCGGTGCAGGACGGCACCAGCTGAGGCAGGACGGCACGCTCCGGGACGCGTTCGGAGCGTGCCGTTGCGGCCAGGTCCCGGCTATCGGCGGAACGCCGTTCCCGGTTGCCGGTTCGTTGAGCGTCAAACGTGGGCCGATGTCCTGGCCGGATGTCACTGTGATTGATGCGCGCGTGCGGCGCGACGGCCGGGGCGGCAGCCCACGGCCGTCACCGACGACGACCCGGTGGCGACGGACCGGACCGGCGTGCGGTCGCTGCCGCGGTTGGCCGCTTGTCATTCCCCGCGCCGGGCACTACTTCCCACTCGCGCGGCCAACGGAGTTCTCCGAGCTGATCCTGGACGCAGCTGCTGCCTGCCAGAACCGATCGAATACCTGACCACCCCCAGGGCCGTAAACGTGAGCGCCTCCACTGATCCCGGAAACAGGATTGCAGGCTAGCGGCTCCTCGCGAGAAGCATTGCAGCGCGAAGCATCCTGTCATGCCGCTTTCCGTGCCGACTGAACCGGCTGGCGTCGCACCTCGGGAAGATCAACGGGCAGAGCGCTTCACGGCCGCCAGCAGTGCGCGCTCATGCCGACCTCGAGCGCACTCGCGTGCAATCCGTTGCCAGAAAAGCTCTTTCGTCAACTGAGGCTTCTCTCAGCTGCACGAGATGAAGGGTCATCAAATGGCTGAGAACGATCCGACGTCGTCTGAAGTACCTAACGGTGAGGGTTCACCGAGTGATCCGAACGCGGCACGCTCCCAATGGGCGACGAGCCAATCATGACTCGAGACCGAACTCTTCACCGCGAATCCCCATATCGCTCTGGTTAACTCACCTGATGGAATCGGCAGACATACCGGCGAGGATTTTTGCGGGACTTGGTGGTTTGGTCGCCGCCGGACTGATCCCCTTGTACGGCTTGGCGCTGCTGTTCGGCGTGATCGGTGGCATACCCGATGAGGACCCTGAGCCCGCCGTACAGAACGTCCTCCTCGTGATCAAAGCGATCGTCGTCGCAGCCGCGGCCTCCACGCTGGTGACCGGCGCGATTACCGGGCGGACCATGGCGATCATCGGCGGCTGCTTGCTGTTCATCCTGGATTTCGTCCTGCTGTCCGTCTGGTATTCGAATGTCCTCGTCCCGCCAGGGAGCTTGCCCATTGAACGTGAGACGCCGCCGAATCCGCCCGAGATCGTGCTGACAGCGTGGGTGGTCTGGGTAGTGTTCCCTGTCCTGACAATGCTGCTCGCCGTTGCGCGGGGACGTCACAGTGCGAGTGCGTAACCAACGGTGAAAACCGGCCAGAAAGGCGTGGGAACCGACGTTCACACCTTCGTGGTGTGAATCGGCGACGCCCGAGAAGGGCGGTGTCCGAATACCCGCAAGGGTTTTCGGACACTTTGTCAGGAGCATCCGCTCATGCCGCGAGTCGCGCTGACCGAACCGGCCAGCGCGGCACACCAGAAGATCAACTGACCGTGGCGATTCGGGGCAAGGCGGACGCACGCACATGCCGAATTGAGCGCAAGTGGCTACGGTGAAGCGTCGCCCACCTGGCGGATGGCGGAACGAGTGATGTTCGGCAGGGAGGGAACAGCAGTTGACCGGATCGACACAGCCCGTGCTCACGATCGAGCAAGCGTGGCAGGCGCTTCCGCAGTGGGTCTCCGAATGCTTGGACAGTGCAGCTGGGATGGCGAAGGCGCTGGGCGCGGATGAGGAGGACTACGGTAAGGATCCCCTGACTGCGTTCGGGTTTTGGCAGGACTATCTCGACGTCTGGAGCAATGATCAAAACCTGTGGATGACCGGGAAGGAGTGCCTTCCCGGATGATCTGAGAATCAACGGGTTTGATCAGTCCTGGCGCGCCAACGCCGGGCGGGAAGGTACGTCCCATGCTCAAAATAATCGACGGCGGCGCCGAGTCCAATCCAGGCGGTGCGGCGACCGGGGAGTCGCGTTCCCCGATCGACGAGATCGTGCGCGAAGGCGCTCGCCAGATGCTCGAAGCGGCGTTGCGGGCCGAGGTCGCCGCCTATGTCGAGCGGTTCGCAAGCGAGGTCGACGAGGACGGCCGAAAGCTGGTGGTGCGCAACGGCTACCACAACGAACGCCAGGTGTTGACCGCCGCCGGCGCGGTGACAGTGACCGTGCCGCGGGTCAACGACCGCCGTGTCGACCCGGAATCCGGTGAGCGGCAACGGTTTTCCTCGGCGATCCTGCCCGCCTGGGCACGGAAGCCGCCGCAGGTGAGCGAGGTGTTGCCGCTGCTGTATCTGCACGGGCTGTCCACCGGGGACTTCGGCCCGGCTCTCGAGCAGTTCCTCGGCTCCGGTGCCGGACTGTCGGCGGCCTCGATCACCCGGCTGACCGGCCAGTGGCAAGACGAGTCCGAGGCCTTCGCCGCCCGGGACCTCTCGGGCACCGATTACGTGTATTTGTGAGTCGACGGGATCCACGTGAAAGTGCGCCTGGAGCAGGAAAAACTGTGTCTGTTGGTGATGATCGGGGTGCGTGCGGACGGCCGTAAGGAGCTGGTCGCGCTCACCGACGGGTATCGGGAATCGACCGAGTCGTGGGCCGATCTGCTGCGTGATGCCCGCCGCCGTGGCATGACCGCCCCGGTGCTCGCGGTCGGTGACGGTGCGCTCGGGTTCTGGAAAGCGCTGCGTGATGTGTTCCCCTCAGACGCGAGAGCAACGCTGCTGGTTTCACAAATCGGCGAATGTTCTTGCCGCGCTACCGAAATCGGCGCATCCGGGTGCGGTCTCCGCGATGAAGGACATCTACAATGCCGAGGACATCGACAAGGCGCAGCTCGCGGTGAAAGCGTTCGACATCGATTACGGCAAGAAGTATCCGAAAGCGGTCGCGAAGATCGTCGACGATCTCGACGTGCTGCTCGAGTTCTTCAAATACCCGGCCGAGCACTGGATCCACCTGCGCACCACCAACCCGATCGAATCCACCTTCGCCACAGTCAGATTGAGGACGAAGGTCACCAAGGGACCGGGCTCCCGCGCGGCCGGAATCGCCATGGCCTACAAGCTCATCGAAGCTGCCCAGGCCCGCTGGCGCAAGGTCAACGCACCCGAGCTGGTCGCCCTCGTCCGCAACGGCGCCCTGTTCCACAAGGGCCAACTCCTCGAACGCCCCCGCGACATCACACCCGAATCATCAACCGGCCCAGCCGAAACCACCGGAACCGAGGTCGCCTGAAACTCGCCGATCCACAGGTCTTGACAATATCTCTGGTGGAGTTGGTGAAGAACCTGTTGCCCGTCCACCAGTCACACCGCCCGTGGTCAGGCGAGTCGTCGGCTGGCTCATGACCAACCCTGCCAATCTCGCCCCCGCATACAGCCAGCGCCTGGACGCGATCTTGGCTGCCAGCCCTGCCCTTGCCGCCCTAGCCGACCATGTTCGCGCGTTCGCCACCATCCTGTGTGAACTTCGCGGACGCGAGCTCGAAGGCTGGATGAACGCCATCGACGCCGACAAGCAGCCCGCGCTGGCGTCCTTCGTCCGCGGCCTGCGTCAAGACCTCGACGCCGTCACCGCTGGCCTGACATTGCCCTGGAACAGCGGAGCGGTCGAGGGCCACGTCAACCGGATCAAGATGATCAAACGCCAGATATTCGGTCGCGCCAAGCCGGACCTACTGAGAAAGCGAATCCTGTTGAGCAACTGAATGATCCAACGGGCCGATCACGAAAAGTGGGCCAGAACCAGTCTTGGCGAGTTGTTGACACGGGTGAAGCTATGTTCGGCGGAGACGGTCCGGTGCGATCTTGGGCGTTGTACTCAGCGCGGCGGCTGAGGCTGGAACGGCATGGTATTGATCGGGGACAGGTGCAACCCGGCCAGTGCCCAGCGTGCACCGTCATGGACGAAGAGATGAGTGCCGCGGAACGATCCGTTGGCGTCGTTGCCCTGGAATTGGGCCTCCTGGGTGAGGGTGCCGATCGTTGCGGCAGCGGTGCCATAGTTACGTACGGCTACGTCATGCCAGGTCAGTGACTTGGTGACCAGACTGCCGGTGAGGTAGCGCGCAAGCCATTGCTGTTTGTCCAGAACGAAGCCGAGTGGACCGACCAACGTGAAATCGTCGGTCGTGATGGCATCGAGTTCGACGGTGTCGGCGCGTTCTTCCGCAGCGGCCCAACGCGCGCCCAGCTCCAGAATGTCCTCTGTGGTTGTCATCGCTCTGCTCTCAGACGGAATGAAATAAGTACAGTCACTATAAAAATATAGTGACTGTACGTCAAGTGCTTGCTACCGTCACCCTTATGACCGAAGCTGGATTACGGGCACGCAAGAAGCTCCAGACCAGGCAACACATCCTCGAGGTCGCAACGGGACTGTTCGCCGAACGGGGCTTCGATGTCGTCACGGTGGCTGAAATCGCCCGCATCGCAAATGTTTCCGAGAAGACTGTCTTCAACTACTTCGGCACCAAGGACGACCTGATCTTCGGTGGCATGGACGATTTCGGCGCCGCTCTGCTGCTGGCGATCCAGGAACGCCCACGCGGTATGTCGCCGTACGAGGCATTTGGCAACTTCGTCGTCCAACCTCGCGGCATGCTGGACTCCGAAGACCCACAGGCGATGGAACACCTCGCAGCCATTGCCCGCGTTATCGACGCCAGCGCAGTCTTACAAGCTCGTCAAAGGCAACTCTTCGAGGCCAGCGCTGACCGCCTCGCTGGCGTGCTGGCGGGCGAGGCCGATACCGATATCGCTGCGGGGGTCGTGGCCAACGCCATGGTGGGCGTGCTCCGCGCCATGCAGAAATACCTCCATCGGGCGGTACTCGACGGCTACCGCGGCCCATGCCTGGTCGACGACGTACTTACTCAGGGCCGACAGGCGGTCGACATGCTCGGTCGCGGGTTGGCCGGATACCTTGAAGGCCAATAGAGCCACTCCGGCTACACCTGCATGATCGACCCGTGTTCGATGAGCCGCGCTGTACGCGTGCACGGTTGGAGCGAGAAGTCAGTCGGGAGACTCAGTCGGTGGCGGTGTCGACGAGGCGTCGAGTAGCGCTTGGATCGTTGCGGTAGCGGTGGTTATGGGTTGGTCGGCAGCCAGGGAATCGAAGACTTCGAAACTGGACAAGGTGTAGAGGATCGAGCTGAATTCCGGGCGGACGCCGAGTCGTGCTGCAAGAACAGCGGCGCCGGCGCGGCGTCGTTCATCGCGGGCCGCGATGACCTGGCCCACGTCGGGATCGACAGCAGCGAGCCCTCGCAGGCGACGCGTGCAGTCTCGATCCACCGCCCAGAAGCCCGCGATGACCTCGACGAATATGCGGAGGCCCACGCGAGCGTCGGGCTGAGAGAACGCCTCGGCGAGGCGCTGCATGCGTCCACGTTCGGCAAGGTCATCGCACAGTGCTTCCAGCAGGCCGAGTTTCGTGCCGAACTGGTAGTACACAGTGGCTCGTGAGACATCGGCGCGACGCGCGATCGAGTTCATGGCCACCGTCCCTTCCGCGACGAGCAGATCGCGGGTGGCTTGCAGGATGCGGGCACGGGTGTCGTCCACCAGTTCGCGGCGGCGGCCCATGTCGTAGGGCCTGGGACTCATTTTTGCCTTTCACCTGCGCGGCCGCTCGTCGTGTCTCGGGCGCAGTTGCGTCTGTATTTCTTGCTGGTCAGCGCCGGACTACCCGGCAACGGCAATTCTGGCAGCTTGCGATGCGCGTTCGTCAAATCATCACTCGCCCGCCGCTGACGTCGATCGTCTGGCCGGTAATCCATGAGGAGGCATCTGAGGCGAGGAACAGCGCCGCTTGCGCAACATCCATGGGCTCGCCGAGCCTGCCGAGTGGGTGCGCGGCGGCGACCTGGCGTTGGATGTCGGCCGACATTTGGGTGGCAGTGCGTTCGGTGCGAATCGCGCCGGGGGCAAGGCAGTTGGCTCGGACCTGGTGGCCGGCGGTCTCCAGTGCCAGCTGCCGGGTGAACATCAGTACGCCCGCCTTCGCCGCTCCGTAGGCCGCGCTCGCCCCGCCTGGTAACCGCCCCGCGGTGGAGGCCATCGTGACGATCGATCCATATCCCTGGTCCACCATGGGCTGCAGGAACGCTCGTACGGTCAGGAAGGTCGCGGTGAGGTTGTCATCGACGGTGGCACGCCAACGTTTCAGTTCTGTGTCGATGATGGGGGTCGGCCGGCCGTCGCCGCCCGCGAACGCGAGCAGAACGGATACGGGTCGTTCCCAGTTGTCGGCGATGGTTGTCGCCGCCTCCGCTAGCGCTGTTTCGTCGGTGCAGTCGGTCGGAACCGCTAGCGCTGAGCCACCGCTCTCTTCGATACTCGCAACCACAATTCCGAGAGCCGTCTTATCTCGGCCGATGATCGCGACCTTTGCTCCTTGTCGCGCGAACTCTCGGCTCGCGGCGGCCCCGATACCACGAGATCCGCCGGTCACCACGACGACGCGATCTTTCAGATCTGAGTACTGAGCGGTCATCGGGTCTCCTCGTGTTTGAGGGCTCCGGGTGTCCCGGTGCCCTGGTGCCGCAGCGGCTAGAATTATTCATACACACTATCCGACGAAATAATATGACGCATCGGTCGGACGGTGCCGGACAACCGAAAGGTGAGTTGATGAATGTTCTGGTGGTAGGCGCCGCAGGTCGCACGGGTGGTTTGCTGGTCAACCGGGCGTTACAGGATGGCCATACCGTTACCGCGCTGGCTCGGAACCCGAGCCGGATCGCGGCGCGGCCCGGTTTGATCGCAACGCGTGGGGACGTACGCGATGCGGCAGATCTGGCGATGGCTATGGCCGGACAGCACGCGGTCACGGTGGCGCTGGGCGTGCAGGGACGTGGCGCGACCACGGTGTTTTCCGAAGGGCTCGGCAATATCGTCGCCGCGGCGCAGGCCGCTGGAACACGTCGCCTCATGGTGATGTCGTCGGCAGGTCTGTCCACCGATCACCTGCCGTTCATACAGCGCCATATGACACACCTGGTGGCGACCCGCGTCTACGGCCAAATCCACGCCGACCTGGCCCGGATGGAGGAGATAGTTGTCGATTCAGGGCTCGATTGGACGATCGTGCGTGTGCCGATGCTCAAAGACGGTGAGCCGACCTCGACCTATCAAGTATCGATCGGCGGACATCTCGACAAGGCTGGGACGGCGATCCGGGCCGATGTCGCGGACTGGATCGTGCGTAACCTCGCAGAACCGGCCACCTATCGTCAGCGGGTCGAGATGGCCAGCTAGGACAGGTGGGTCTCATGGGAGCGCTGGGCGTGGATCCTGCTGCGGGGTCCACGCCCGCCTCTGGGCGGGCATCGGCTTTCGGGGCCAGTCGACGAACCTTCGACCGGCAACGACACTTAGCCGCTGCTGAACAAGCGCAACGGCGGCGCGTTCTCAGAGTCGTCCGCTGGGAAGTTTGGTCGACGTCGCGGCCTGCGGTCAGTTCGAAAGGACGACTCCGGCGACCTGTTCGTCAGTAAGGGGTGGGGTGAGGACGTCGATGACCGGTTCGGCTCGCGCGCGCGGCGCTGCGGCGGTCTCGGCGTGATCCTTTGTCTGCCAGCCGATTCCGGCGGCGGTTCCGTCGGTGCCGAGGCGTTGTCCATCGTTGGCGCCGAGCTGGCACAGCATCCAGTCTGGGCGCTGAAACCGCAGTGCGCCAGAGCTTTTCGGGGTTTGGGTGGTGGTCGCTCCGGTGATGGCGAGATTGGTGAACACGATGCCGTTTTCGGGGCGTTGCAGTTGCACCAGGTGCCGCGATATCTCGGACCGGACAGCCCGGTCCGATGTGCTGCTCTCGCCAAGAGCGACTACCCGCGACTGCGGCGCGAACGGCAACCGGTGCAAGCAGATCCGCGGTACCGGCTTCAGTGACGAACTCATTCGACAATCGATCGGCCAGTGCCCCTTGCTGCATTTCAGCAAAGTGTCATAGTCCACAGTTGCCGGCCGACTGGTCACCTGCGCAAGCGCTGCCGACGTTCGTGAGTTTGCGTCG
The DNA here is from genome assembly GCF_009649815.1 of Nocardia sp. SYP-A9097. Lineage (GTDB taxonomy): Bacteria > Actinomycetota > Actinomycetes > Mycobacteriales > Mycobacteriaceae > Nocardia. The sequence continues at coordinate 208,206 of NZ_WJIC01000011.1, read as the reverse complement.
ATGCCGATGATCGACCGACACGATATGCTGGCGATGCGCCGGACTCTCGATCTACTGGGAGAGCGAATTCTGTTGCCGTAGAGCGGCGTCGAGGGTGAGGGTGTCTTCCAGCACCAAGTCATCGGTCATGCGACCCCAGCGCAGGGTCAGCCATTGAATTGCCGTGTTGCGGTACGGGGTTCCGTCATTGAGCGTACTGCTGACCCGCAGGCGCACCGCGACCCTGGTGTTCCAGGGCCAGCCGCCGGCCACGACATCCTCGAGCTGTAGCCGGACTCCGGGCAGGTGCTGCTGGAGGAGGTCGAACCAGTCCCGGAATGCCTGCTGTCCGCGCACATCCGCGCCGAGCGGAGTGTCCCCGAGGAAGCGGAACCGGACATCCGGCGCGGCCATCTCAACGGCCGCGCCAAAATCGCCGGCACCAACGCGTCGCCATGTCTTCCGGACTATAAGTCGCACGATAGCGTGGTACATATTGCGAACTTAAACCTGCTGACACGCTTCCAGCAAGGGACTGACTATTGCCAACGTTGGCGGTTGTGCGGCCATATTGAACTACCACTACCCGGGCGCGTGGCCTTGGTGGCACCCGGCCTGGATTCGTACTTGATCGCTGCCTGCACCGCATTCCAGCGGCCTGCCGACGAAGGCACTCTTCCCATACGCCCCTCGGAGCGAGCCTCGACCCGATGACCGTTGCCGAACGGACTGCCCAGCCCTCACGGGCAGACGATGCATCCAAGGACGCCACGCGACCTGCGGGAGAATTCGCAGGTGCTCCTGGACTGTGGACTTCTACTCGTCTTCGCCTGCGGCACTGGGAACATCACAGGCTACGGTGCCGGGCGCGGTCTGGCACACAGCGAAGCTGAGCGTGCGAAATCCGGGGTGGACGCCAGGGGTTAGGCCATGCGTGGCAGCCAGCTTTGCCAACAGATCGGCCAATTGGGCGTACTCGTCGTCGGTGAGTCCTGAAAAGAACTCGTTCTCGTGGGCGACCGCCTGCGCTGCCATGCGTGCGAGCCGCTTCACCCCTTCCGGGGTGAGGTGCAATTCGTGGTTGCGGCGGTCGGTCGAGCTGCGGCGGCGCTCGATCCAGCCCTTTTGATCAAGGGGGTCGATCAAGACCACCACTCGACTGGGCACCACGCCCAGGTGCTCGGCAAGTGATCGTTGGCTGCGCCCAGGCTCGGCCGCGATCATCCGCAGAACCCCGACCTCCGGCGGTGTCAGGCCGATCTCAGCGATCCGTTCCGCGAAGTGCTGTCCCGCAAACCCGCCCAGCTGGGCAAGCAGGAACCCTGCTGCCCGCATCGGGCGAGCCGGCGGCACTGTCTGCCCATCCTCTTGCTTGGCATCGGGCACCAGGCTATCGTACACATAAGTGAATCGTTCGATTGGGAGAATCATTCACTCGTGAGAATGGATTGATATGGTTGTTTCACCCGTATCCCCTACCAGAGCCCGTCCGCTGGAACCGCCGCCGATGCGCTGTCTTATTTCCGCGACCACCCCACAGCTGTGCGCACCGGCGCTGTACTGCAGTACGCCAGTGCCATTCCGCTCGCGCTCTACGTGGCAGTGACCGTCTCCCGCTTACGGCACCACGCCGACGGCTTCGGTCTCGCTCTCACCGCACTGGGTGGCGGGCTCGCGACGGTATTCCTGCTGAGCTCGGGCACGATCAGCTGGGTGCTGACGGTGCCCGAGGTGACCGCGGATCCGGCCACGGTGCGCGCACTGCACACTTTCGCCTTCCTGACCGGCGGGCCGGCGGACGTGATGACCACAGGGCTGCTCATCGCCGGTATCACCCTGAGCGCGATACCGCAGAAGGTTCTCCCGATCTGGCTTATCCGTGCCGGTCTCGCGATCGCCTTCATCGCGATGCTTACCACCGCCGCATTGACCTTCACTGCCGCCGCGGTGGCGCTGCCGATCGCCCGCTTCACCGGCATGGTGTGGCTGATCATCGTCGGATTTCGCCTCGGCCGTTCGTAACCGCTATCCCGTCCACCTACACAGGAGCTGTCATGACCTCTGAACTCACCGCCAAGTTGGTCCGCTATCAGAAACCCGAGCTGTCGCTGCCCTATCTCAACGGCATCGACTCGGCGCACGTCGCGGCGTTGTTCGGGATCGAGGCCGACGAATACCGTGCACTACTGGATGAACTCGACAATCAGGCCCGCGCCGCTGCCGCGGATCTGCTCACCGAACCCGGCATCGCGGAGCAGGTGCACCGGTTGCCGTTCGCGCCGCGGTCGCGGGTGCTCGCTCTGGGGGAGAGCAGCACAGCGGACCGGCTGTCGTGGTTCGAGATACTTCGGCACCTGGTGCAATTGCACCGGCCCGAGGACGACATTGTGTTCACCAATCTCGCCATCACCGGAGCGACCACCACCCAAACCCTGAAAAGCTCTGGCGCACTGCGGTTTCAGCGCCCGGATTGGGTGCTGTGCCAGCTCGGCGCAAACGACGCCCAACGACTAGGGACCAACGGGGCTCGCGTGGTCAGCGCCGAGGAAACCACACGTAACTTCGAGTTGTTGCGGTTCCAGGCATCCGATGCGCGCTGGGTCTGGCTCACCCCCACCGACACCGACGAAACCCTCGCCGCCGAATTCAGACCGTTCCAAGCCGCCGGGATCGGCTGGCAGGCAAAGGATCACGTCGAGACCGCCGCAGCGCTGCGCGCGCGACCCGAACCGGTCATCGACATTCTCACCCCCACCCGCCCTACCCCTGATCGACGCCTGTTCGAATCCGACGGTCTCCATCTCACGCCCGCCGGACAGGTCATCGTGACCCGCACCGTACTCGCCGAACTCGAACAACTGGACTGAGGTACACACCCATGCGATACACCATCCTCCCCGCTGCTCTCCTCCCGCAACGTTTCTCACCGTCCAGGTAGGCGCCGCCCCCGCTGGTGCCGCTCCGGACAACCAATGGGCATGGTTCGCGAACTCGGTTCCGATCGAGCCTGCCTGGTCGACTGGTGAACGATCCAACCGAATGCGTGCCGATCACCGCGGCGGGCATCCTGACTTCGAGGTGACGCTGTGCTCGCCCACTGGAGACTCTCGGTCCCCGATGTACTGTTCGACCTTTTCGGCAGGGATTCCAGCGCGAGCACAGCGAGATTCGTCGGGATCGCGGGAACACTTTGCGGAGGTGCCGGGAAATTTACTGCTACCGACATGATCGGCGCGAACCGCTATCAGCGTACCGAGGCCGTTGCGGTCAGCGACTTTATCCCTGACCGCGAGCTGACATTCCGGGCCTCCCAGGTGATCAGTCGACAGTGGCGCGCTGAGCAGAGACCCAACCGACCTGTACTGGTCATTGATTATCCCGTCGGCGATATCACGCACATGATGCGTTGGGCGAGCGGGAAGTACTTCAACGACGGCGTGGATCGCGGATACAACATCGTCAGACCTGACGATGTCCGATTCGGAGGCCCCACCCGCGACGGATTGGAACTGGATGGCGCGCCGTGGGTTCGGAGATGGCCACCCCGGAACAACACGTTCGTTCGCAGCCGGTCATTGACCGAACCGGTGAACGCCCGGGCCGCGCAGGCCCCGGTCGGCGCGCCCGCGCGTCAGCGGCTACTGACAGTCAAGACCGGCTGGTGGAAGACCTGGACGGTCGCCGTTGACGACGAAACGCTACTGAAATTACAAGCAGCGAACGAACAACTGGCAGGTGCTGCTCGAAAGAACGGCGGCCCCGTCGTCCTGTTGCCTGATGAGAGTTTTCCAAGCGCGGCCGACGACCATATCGACAATCTGCGAACAACCATCGGCAGCCCCGAAATGTACATCCCCACCGGCGGCGTCTCGACCACCATCAGCGATTCGAGGAGCACCGTGGCCGGCCCGGCGGAACGTGCCATGCTGAGCCGCACCGGGATAGAGGTTCACAAGGTTGACGACAGTCCCGCATGGCACTACCTCGGAGTGAAGCCGGGAATACGGGAGTGGTGGGCACAACCCTGATCATTGTCAGTTTGGCGTTCATCCCACCCGGTCAGCCCGGGCGAAACGGCTACATCGAATCGTTCAATGGCCGCTTGCACGACGAATGCCGCCCAGTCGTTCGCGGACGTCGTCGCCGATACTTCGATTCGTACATGCGGCAAATCCGTATAATATGGTCAGCAACTTTTCGTCGGTCGGTCGCGAATTCATCAAACCCGCGACTCGAGGCGCGAATAAACTCGCCCGATCCTGCGGTGGGAGATTCTCGAGCTGCCGCGTGAAATTTCAGTTCCAAATCGTCGCGGTTAGGGAATAACAGGCCCACAGGTGCGAGCCCGGCGTCCATATAGTGCGGCCTTGTTCTCCGCTGTGCGCCGTGTCGCGGTGTGGACGGCCGAGGTGCGCCGCGCGCACCTCGGCCGCGACCATCAAAGAGTGGCCAGAACCTCGTCGATGTTGGGGCGCTTCGCGACTATCTCGCGGAGCTGCTCGAATTCCTCGGGACGGCCGACGCAGGCTGCCCCGACCAGACGATCTTCGGTCCAGAACAATGCGGAGAAGTCCAAGCTGGTCGGCTCGCCACGGACGGTGTAGCCCCGCTCGTCGAAGATATCGGCGGCGTCGGGCCACCCGCAGATCTCGAGGCGAGTGCCGTATTGCTCGGAGCTAGCCGACGGTACGGGTGCGTACGGCGTCTCGATGCCGAGCAGGTTGAGTGCGGCAACGGCTGCCTGTTCCATCGCGTTGCTGAGATGTTCGATCCGGTACCGCGTGCCGAGCAGTGGGTGGGATTGCGCGGTTGCGTCGCCCGCCGCGAAAATCGCGGGAGCCGAGGTGCGGCAGTGTTCGTCGACGACGATGCCGCCCTGGACCGCGAGCCCCGCGCGTATCGCGAGCCCCGTCTCAGGGATCATGCCGAGCGCAGCGACAGCCACCTCGGCTGACCAGGTACGGCCATCCTCGGCGGTGGCCACGATTCCATCGGGTGTTTTGACCACCGAGCGCAGCCGAACGCCGAGCTGGAGGTCGACGCCATTGCGTCGGTGCAGAGTGGCGAAGATACCGCCGATCAACGGTGGCGCGACACGGTTCAGCGGCATACCGGCCAGTTCGATGACGGTGACATCGCAGCCGAGGGACCGCGCGGTTGCGGCCACTTCGAGGCCGATCAGACCGGCGCCGATTACCAGGACCGATGGGGCGCCTGCCAATTCCCCGCGCACGGCGAGCGCGTCGGACTGGGTACGCAGTGTGCACGCGCCGGGCATGCTGGCCACCTGCCGTGCCCGTCCGCCGGTCGCGAGGAGAAGTTTGCTATAGCGCAAGCGCGAGCCGTCGTCCAATCCGAGTGTTCTGTTCGCCGGGTCCAACTCGACCGCGCTCACTCCGGTCCGCACATCAACGTTCAACTCGGTCCAGCCTGTTTCGGTGGCGACCGCGATGTGCTCGGGTTCCGCGTGTCCGGCCAGCAGGCCCTTGGATAGCGGCGGTCGCCAGTAGGGCAGTTCGGGTTCGTCGCCGATGAGAACGACAGGGCCGGTATGGCCCTCTGTGCGGATGGTCTGCGCCGCGGTGGCGCCGGCCACCCCGGCTCCGACGATGACGATGGGTTCGGTCGAGTTCATAGGCGGACGCTAACCCCGCACGACTCATGCCTTCCAAGACTTGATATGCCATAACTTCATATTCGAAAGCGCATGAAAACAGGACAGAGGGGTTCATGGATCTGCTGCAATTGAGATATTTCCAGGCAGTTGCCCGTCGCGAGCACGTCAGCCAGGCCGCTGACGAGTTGCTCGTCGCGCAACCGTCGGTGAGCCGGACGGTCGCGCGATTGGAGAAGGAGCTGGGCGTCCCGCTCTTCGATCGGGTAGGGCGGCAGGTGCGACTCAATGTGTTTGGCTCGGCTTTCCTGCGGCGGGTAGACCGCGCATTGAGCGAACTGGATGATGCGCGCCGAGAACTCGCCGATCTCGCGGGCCTCGATCGGGGGCGCGTGGCGGTCGCTGCGGAAACCCTGATAACGATCGCCGGGCTGCTGGCAAGGTTTCGGGTACAGCATCCAGGCGTCGACATCCGACTGTTTCAGTCCAATGCCGACGAGATGGCGCGCAGACTCGCTGATCGGGAGGTCGACCTCTGTTTCGCCTCACAGCCCCTCGCGGGCCCCGCGCTGCGGTCTGTCCGATTGTTGCGTGAAGATGTTCTGCTCGGAGTTCCGCTGGCGCATCCGCTGGCCGTGCGAGACCGGGTGGCGATCGCCGAATTGGCCGGTGAATCCTGGGTGACCTGTCGGCCGGGTTATTGGCCGAGGGAACTGCTGGACCGTCTTTTCAGTGCCGAGGGGCTGAGGCCGGTCATTGTGTGCGAGGCCGATGAGCCGGGCGCGACCGGCGAGCTGATCAGCGCTGGACTCGGCATCGGGCTGGTACCGGCCGCCTCGCGGCGGATCGCGCAACACACCCCGATGGCCTGGCTACGAGTGGACGACCCGGGGTGCGAGCGGGTCCTGAGCGTCGTGTGGCGAGACGACGCCTACCTGTCGGCGGCAGCGCAGCGACTGCGCGATTCCGCCTCAATCATGTCGATTGAGGTATGAACTTATGGCTAACTTGGTTGTGGATGTTATGAGCTGTGGCTCCTAGCGTCCCATTCATGGATGTACTGGATCTGGCTCGACTACAGTTCGCCGGGACGACCGGCGTCCACTGGATTTTCGTCATTCTCACGCTTGGACTGGTCCCCGTAGTAGCGGTGACGCACACTGCCGCCGTCTGCGCCCGGGACCCACTGCGCCGGGCGGCCCTGGAGCGGAGTACACGATTCTGGGGACAGCTCTACGTCATCAACTACGCGCTGGGCATTGTTACCGGGCTCGTTATGGAATTCCAGTTCGGGCTCGGCTGGAGCGGGCTGAGTAAGTTCGCCGGCAACGTCATCGGAGCACCTCTCGCGCTGGAGACCTTGGTCGCGTTCTTCGCGGAGTCGACATTTCTCGGTATGTGGATCTTCGGCTGGGGTCGCCTGCGCCCTGGGCTGCACGCCGCCCTGATCTGGGTGGTCACGGTCACCGCCTATGCTTCCGCCTATTTCATTCTCGTGTCCAACGGCTTCATGCAACATCCGGTGGGATACGAAGTCCGGGACGGAGTGGCCTATCTGACCGATCTGGGCGCGGTGCTGACCAATCCGAACGCAGTTCTGGCACTGGCACACGTGACGGTGGCAGCATTGTTCACCGGCGGGATATTCATAGCCGGGGTGAGTGCCTACCACGTCGCCGAACGCACCGCCGATAAGAGGTTTTTCACCGTGTGGCTGCGGCTGGGGGTCGGCGTCGCGGCGATCATGAGCTTTCCGGTGTTTCTTATCGGTGTGGCGCAGTATCCCCTGCTGCGCCGAACCCAGCCGATGAAGTTCGCCGTGCTCGAAGGCGGATCGCGGGCGGCGGAGTTGCAGAGCGAGCTGGTGGCCCAGCACGGCGAGCGGAACTACATTCCGCCGAGTTGGATGAATATCGGTCAGTACGTCATGTTGTATGTCGCCGAGATCGTCTCGCTCATCATGCTCATCGCCGCGCTGGTGGTCTTTCGCAAGTGGCTGCTGCGGTTCCGTGTAATCGCGGTGCTGGTGGTGCTTGCCTATCCGATGGTGCTGGCTAAATACGTCGGGTCGCTGCTGTACGGCACACCGGGACCGAACGAGGGGATTATCTACCTAGCGTCCCTCGCATTCGTCGTCGCGCTCCTTGCGCTCGGGAAACGAATCGCCGACCAGCCGTGGGCGGCTTGGTCGCTGGTCGCGATCATCCCGCTGCCGTTCATCGCATCCATCGGAGGCTGGGTATTCCGTGAGACCGGGCGGCAGCCATGGCTGGTGTACGGCGAACTCACGGTCGACCAGGCCGTCTCACATGTGTCCGTGGCGAGCATGTGGGCCTCTTGTACCGCATTCATCGGCGTCTTCGTCGCACTCGCAATCACGAACTGGCTGCTCATCGCACGGTTTGCTCGACGCGGCCCTGATGCGACTCAACTCGGCGCGGTCGAACCGATTCATCTGCGCCTGGCAGATGATCCGATCCCGGCCCTTTGAGTCCGTGGCAGCAGAATTTCTCAGGAGCCTCATATGAGTCTGCAAATTGGGTGGCTGGTCGTACTCGGCCTGATGCTCGGCGGTTATTTCGTGCTCGCCGGCTACGACTACGGCACGCAGATGCTGTATCCCTTGGTGGGTCGGGATGAGCCGACGAAGTGGCTGACGCGCGCCACCCTCGGCCCTTTCTTCTTCGGCAACGAAGTCTGGCTGGTCGCCTTCGCCGGTGTGCTGTTCGGCGCGTTTCCCTTCCTGGAGGGCGAGTTGATCTCGGGTTTGTACCTGTTGATTGTCATCATCCTGTTGGGATTGGTTGTCGGGAAGGCCGCGGTCCAGCTGCGTGGCCGGATCGAGGGCCATCAGGTCCGGCGTTTGTGGGATGTGTTGATCGTTCTCGGCGGATTGCTTCCGGCGGCAGGCTGGGGACTGGTCGTCGGACTGCTTCTGCATGGTCTTCCGTTACAGACCGACGGCGCCGTCGCGCTGGGCATGTCGGACGTCTTCGACCCGTTCGTTGTGCTGGCCGGGCTGAGCAGTGTGCTGCTTTTGGCCGCGCACGGGGCGACCTTCCTGTCGATGCGGAGTAGCGGCGATGTGGCTCGGAGGGCCCGTCATCTGACGCGCCCGCTGCTGAGCGCGGCAACACTAACGGTGCTGATCACCGTGTTCATCTCCGGTCGTGCTGCGGTGACCGAACCGGCGATAGCGCTGACGCTGGCCGGCGCATTGATCCTTGCCCTACAGGCCGGGCGGATTGCCGCGAACGGTCAGCGGTGGGGGCTCGCGTTCACAGCCACCTCCGTCGCGGTGTTGCTACCGGTTCCGTTGGTCGGTGCGAGTCAGTACCCCTACGCCTTGGTGTCCACCGTGAGTGAGAGTTCGGGATTGACCGTGGCCAGGGCCGCCGCCAGCCATGACACGCTTGTGACCTTGCTGCCATTCGGCGCCGTGATCGTCCCCGTCGTTTTGGCGTACCAGATGTGGAGTTGGTGGTTGTTCCGCGACCGCGTCGGGTATCGCACACCGAGCTACTTCTAGGACGGCGCCTGATGAAACCGACAGAGCGACGTCTACTGCGTGAGGTACCCGCGATGCGACGTCACCTGGTGGTGACGACGGGAACGGCCACCGCGACAGGGGTAGCCATCATTCTGCAGGCCGATCTGCTGGCGCGAGTGCTCACGGGCGCGTCGGCGACGACCCTGGTTGCGCTTGCCGCCGTGGTCGTCGCCCGCGCCGGGCTGGTGTGGGGACAAACGGTGCTTGCTCGGCGCGCCGCGGCCGAGGTCAAGGCCGACCTGCGCGATCGCCTGCTGGGCCATATCGGGCGACTGGGTCCGTTCCGGCTGGGTCGTGAACGTCACGGTGAGTTGATCGCGCTGGTCACTCGCGGATTGGACGCGCTCGACCCCTACTTCACCGGTTATCTGCCGAAGTTCACCGCTGCCGTCGTCGTGCCACCGCTCATCCTGGGCAGGCTGGTATTCGCCGATTGGTCCTCCGCGGTGATCATCGCTGTCACGCTGCCGCTCATCCCGGTGTTCGGTGCGATGGTCGGCCTGCATACTCGGCGACGCACCGAACTTCAGTGGGCGCTGCTGGGTCGGCTCGGCGGCCATTTCCTCGACGTCGTCACCGGATTGCCCACACTGCGGGCCTTCGGGCGCGCGCATCATCAGGTCGAAATCGTGCGACGGATTGCTGGCGGTATTGATGAGGTTTCTCGAGTACGAGGGCAGCATCACCATCGGCGGTGTGGAACTGCGTTCGCTGCCAGGCGATCAGGTGCGTCGCCTCATGACCGGCATGACCCAGGATGCACATGTGTTCCAGGAGAGTATTCGCGCGAACCTGCGCTTCGCGAAGCCGGACGCCAGTCGCAACGATCTCTGGGAGGCCGCACGTCAGGCTGGCCTGCTCGACTGGATCGAGTCTTTGCCCAGTGGCTGGGACACTGAAGTCGGCGCGGGCGGTGCCGCGATGTCCGGGGGTCAACGCCAGCGCCTGCTATTGGCCCGCGCATTATTGGCCGATCCGCCGATATTGCTGTTGGACGAGCCCACCGAGGGCCTGGACTCCGTTACTGCCGACCATTTGATCCGCGACATACTTTTCGCTACCGGTAATCGCACCACCGTCTTGATCACCCATGATTTGGCTGTCCAGTCCGCCGCCGACGAGATCCACTCGATGGACGACACATCCGATCTGTTCGCGACCAGCCATTCGTTCTCCGATTGACTGACGCTCGGGCCGATCCGGGAACCGGCGGCCGCAGATCCGGGGGCGAGTTGGAAATCAGCCTGTAGCCGTTGGTGACGTTGCGTACTGGCCGGTGGCACAGGCGAATCGGGCTTACCTTCGGCGACTACCTGCCGCGGGTGCCGACTGAATCGGTCTTTGCCGGTAGTGGTGTGCTTGTTCATCGGCGCAGCACATCGATCGGCAACAAATCAGCGTTCGGGGGAGATGACGGTGTCGGGCGCGACCAATCCCACGAGCGCGCCGACCACCTGGCGCAGGGTTGATTCGCTGACGACACCGATGCGGTCTTGCAGCCATGGCCGGTACACAGGGGTGATCCGGTAAACGACGGCGGACAATCCGGGCAGCGGGTCGGCATCGGAGAAGGGTACGGCCAGTCCGGGCATTTTCGGCGTGAGCTCCACCGGAACCGCGAGCACGGTCGGCAGAATCGCATTGGCTGCGGTGCGGGAGACGATCAGCACCCGATCGCCCCCGAGTGATGACGGCTTCTCCCGCCCGGCGATGGTGGGCAGGTAATGCCAGAGTTCCCCGTGCGCGGGCGTGGCGGCGGTTACCACGCCGCGCCGTCAGCGCGAATCGCCTCGGCCATGGCGGCGCGTTCGGCTTCGACCTCGGCGAAGTGCTCGGCGGTGTCCCGCCCCTGCGCTCGCTCATAGTCGGCGGCGATCCGGGCGGAGTTGGCCAGCAGCTTGTCCCGCAATGCCGATTCCACGAAGGCGGACAGTTTGATGCCCAGCTGCGCGGCGACTTCCTTGGACTGCTCCAATACCGTGCCGTCCAGGCTCAGCGAAGTATTAGCCTTCATATTGCGAATCCTAGCAGTGATCCAAGCATGATTCCTGTCATCCTTCGCCATAAGCTGCCTGCACCGGATCTCCATATTCGGTCGCTACATTGGCGGTCGTGAATCGAACAGGGCTCGTGTCGGCCGCGGGAGTGGTGCACTCGGTGATCCGAGTTGTGCTGTCGCTGACCATGATTGGCTTCGGCATGGTGAAAGTGATTCCGACGCAGTTCATTGTCTTCACGCTGCCGGGGGAGATGTTGGTGCCGCTGGGCGAATCCTCCTCCTCGGGGATGCTGTGGAAATTCATGGCGACCTCCACGCCCTATACGGTCATCACCGGCGCGGTAGAGGTGATCGGCGGGCTGTTGCTGATCTTCCGGCGCACCGTATTGCTCGGCGCGCTGGTCTGTATGGTCGCGTTGATCCAGGTGAGCATCCTCAATATCGCCTACGACGTTCCGGTGATCGCCCCGCCGCTGCTCATGCTGGCCATGGCCTTGGCGGTATCGGTGCCGTGGTGGTCAGGGCTGATCGATGTGTTGTTCCGGAACCGGGATTCGGCGGCGCTACCGCCGCCCCGTGCCGATCGCCGGCGAATTCGCTTGGTGGGCACCGCCGCCCACTCGGTGGCCGCTGTCCTGGTCGTACTGTTCATGGGAGCCAACGGCATCCGGACCTATTACGACTACACCGAACGACTCTCCCCGCTCGATGGCGTATGGGCGGTGGACGAATTCCATGGCGACGGTCCCCGCTGGGTACGGTTCGCGATCGACGACCGTCCCGCCTCCCAGCGCCTGGTCCTCGTCCGTGACGACGGCGAGCTCACCACCCGGGATTTGACCGTCGCGACAACGGAATCGGTGCTGCGCGTGGGCGGATGGACACTGCGATATACACAGCTGTCCGACACCGGGCTGCACCTCATCGGCCAATTCGATGGAGGGCCGATAGACACGACCCTGCGCCGTATCCCCCTGCGCACCGAAACACGCGATTTCCGCTGAGACGCGGCGAATCTCGAGTTCGGCTTCGTGATGTTCGAGCGCGGCGCCGTCACCTCGGCTGTTCGATCGCGACCACGTTGTATGAGGTGGTCGGCACCGGTGTCGTCGTGTAGCGGGCGTTCGGGACGTACAGGCGATCTCCGAACTCGGCTACGGTCGTTGGAGTGTCGAAGCGCTGGTCTGTGATGCGTTGTGCGACTGTCCCTTTCGTGCCCGCGTCGTCGAGGGCGATCACGGCGATGGTGTTGGACCGGTTCTGCACGACGAAGAGTGTGTGATCGCGCAGGAGCAGGCCGTCTCCGTCGGGCACCGTCTCGGTGCCGAGATCGATTCGCTGTGTGGCGCCCGTCGCGGGGTCGACGCGGAATAGCCGGCCGGTCACCGACTGCACGATGATCAACCCGGTGCCGTCGGGTGTGCGCGCAATTCCGTTGGCGTTGAACGCTTCCGGTACGTAGTCGATATCTCCGGACAGTGGGACTCGCTCCACCGTCGCAGGCAGAGCACCGCCGGGATCGAGGGGCAGGCGGTAGAGCACGGGCGAGCGCGAGTCGGTGAACCACGCGCCTGTGGGCGTGACTGTCACGTCGTTGACGAATGTGTCCGGCGGTGTGCCGAGTCGGTAGGTCGCCAGGACCGCGCCGGAACAGGCGTCCAGGACGCGGGCGTCGCCCCCTGCGCCGCTGGCGACGAACAGCCGACCGTGATCGTCGAGTTCGAGTCCGAGCGATTCGGTTCCCGCGCCGGGGCTCAGGAGAGCGCCCCGCCCGGTCATCAGATCCACCCGGAAGATGGAACCGTCGGCGCGCGAGCCGAAATAGGCCACCGGGAGCGGCCCGATCTCGATGCCCTCGGGCCGGAACCCGGCGGGCAGGTTGATCGTGGTGGGGAACATGGGGCCGTCCGCCGTTGCCGCCGGGGCCAGTGCCGCGCCGCCGAGGCAGGCGAGCGCGAGCGCGACAGCGAACCGCTTCATCGCATCGCTCCCTCGGAGCTATCAGAAGCACGATGTACTGCTGGACGTTTCACATACTCAATCTCACCCATACGCAATCAATGAGTCCAATACATGATTGTCACCTCATCGATCGTGATTCATGATTGATCAGTGGAGCTCCAGCAGATGCGCTATGTCATCGCCGTCGCCGAGACGAACAGCTTCACCCGCGCAGCCGAACGATGCCTCGTCGTCCAATCCGCTCTCAGTCACCAAATCGCGCGCCTGGAACGGGAATTGGGCGCGAAACTCTTCGAGCGCACCAGCCGCCGAGTGCGGCTGACCCCGGCCGGCGCGGCGTTCCTGCCGGCCGCGCGCCAGTGCCTGGAGGCCGCCGAGCGAGCCACCGCCGAGGTCACCGAGGCCATCGGCGAGGTACGCGGACGGCTGGCCGTGGGATTGATCCCCACCGTCGCCGCGGTCGACATCCCGGGCGCGCTGCGCGATTTCCGCGAGCGGCACCCGTACGTGCGCATCAGCCTGCGGGTGGGTGCGAGTGAGGACCTCGTCGGCCTGGTCGAGCAGGGAGCCATCGATGTGGCCTTTCTCGGCCTGCCGACCACATCGCGGCCCGAAGGTGTCGCTGTCCATGAACTCGCCCGTGATCGGCTCGTCGCGGTGGTCGCGCCGAACCATCCGCTCGCCGACGAGCCCGCGGTGGATCTGCGCACGCTCTCGTCCGAGGTATTCGTCGATCTCCCCGCCGGGACAGCCGGACGCGTCCAATCCGACCAAGCCTTCGCGGCCGCCGGCCTCCGCCGTGACGTCGCTTTCGAGGTCACCAGTGCGGATTTCATCGCCCGACTGGTCGGTCCGGGCCTGGGCATCGCCATGCTCCCCTCGGCCTACGTGCCCCATCTCACCGGCGTGACAACCATCGAGGTCACCGATGCGCCGGCACGCGTCGAGTACATCGTCTGGAGCCGTGTCGGCAGCACGCCCGCGGCGACCGCCTTCCTCACCATTCTCGACATTCCGGCGATGCTCGATAAGGAATGATCAGCGTCGAATTGACCTGCTGGACTGCGGGGACAGCCCCAACTCGGCGACTATCGACAGGATCGATGCAACCAGTAGGAGTCGATCCCAATCGAGGTACCACTCGAGAGGTACCGCACGACGTGCGTTTCGCGGTCCACGTTCTCGGCTCGGTCCGGGACCAGTCGTATCCGGCTGTCAACCGCCTAAAATCGCGGTCGGGTCGCCGTCGAACCAGGTGTTGTCGATGCGCATGCGGCGGACTGTTCGAAGGCGTGGACGCGAGTCGTGTTGCCCTGGAGCAGGTCCGGGTGGAGCCGGGGCAGCGGGGCACCCATGAGACCTACATGGTCCGGACGCGGTAGCTGCGGTTCGGTCAGAACGTTTCGGGATCGGGGTGCAGCAGTCGCTGTGGTCCGGCGCCCTGTTCGGCGAGGCTGTCCGAGGGGTTCAGGACGTAACAGCGGCGCAGCGAGAGGCAGCCGCAGCCGATGCAGTCGGTGAGTTCGCGCTGAAGTCGTTCGAGTTCGCGGCGGCGCGCTTCGAGGTGGTCGCTCCAGCGGCGCGAAATGCGATTCCAGTCGCGTTTGCTCGGCATGTGGTCCTCGGGCAGGGTCGCGAATGCCTCGGCGACCTCGGCGAGCGGGATGCCCAGCCGTTTGGCGAACAGCACCAGCGAGAGTCGCCGCAGCACGTGACGGGGATAGCGGCGCTGATTGCCCGAGGTGCGGATCGAGGTGATCAGCCCCTGCTCCTCGTAGAAGCGCACCGCCGAGGTCGCCACGCCCGCTCGTTCGGCGAGATCGCCGATGGTCAGCAGATCGCTCGGAGTTCGTTTCATGAAGTGCACTTTCGCTTGACTTCAACATGACTTTAAGTTCTAGCGTAGCTTCTCGTGACGCGAAATCCCTTGAACACCAGTGTGAAGGCAGCAAACCCGCCGGAGGATCGCCCTCGCGCCGACGGCGTCGGAAGCTGGTCGGAACTGTTCTCGGGCCGTCACGCCATGGTGGTGTCGATCCTGGCCGGTGGCATTGCTCTCTACGCGATGAACCTGTATTTCACGGCCGCGCTGCTGCCCTCGATCGTCGGCGATATCGGCGGCGATCGGTATTACGCCTGGGTCGCAACGGGGTTCCTCATGGCGGCCGTTATAGCCTCCATGTTGGTCAGCCGGATCCTCGGGAATTGGGGTGGTGCGAAGGCCTACCTGACCGGGTTCCTGGTGTTCGCGGCCGGTGCCGCGATCAACGCGGCGAGCCCGGCCATGGAGATACTCCTGGTGGGACGGGTCATTCAGGGCTTCGGCGGCGGCCTGCTGGCGGGCCTCGGTTATGCGGTCATCAGAACCGCTCTGCCGGAACATCTTTGGGCGCGTGCCGCCGGCCTGATGTCGGCCATGTGGGGCGTGGGTACACTCGTCGGACCGGCCACGGGTGGGCTGTTCGCCGAGTTCGGCGCGTGGCGCTGGGCCTTTGTGCTGCTGATGGTCGTCGCGGTTGTCCTGGCCGGTCTCACCCTCTGGGCGCTGCCGCGCGGTGGCGGTTCCGCCTCCGATCGGACGGCGATTCCGATGCTTCCACTCGCGCTGCTCACCTCGGCAGCCGCCGCGTTCAGTCTCAGCTCCGCGGTGTCACCGGGAGCGCCCACCGCGATCACACTCGGTGTGGGTGTGGCGCTGATCGCCGGGTTCCTCGTGGCCGAGAAACGGGGCCGAGTGAGTGTGCTGCCGAAACTTACTTACGCACAAGGCAATTCACTCAAGTGGATCTACCTGACCGTCGCGGCTCTCTGCGCGGGCGTGATGACCGAGAACTTCGTCCCCCTGTTCGGTCAGCAACTCGGTGGCCTCTCGCCGCTCGTCGCGGGCCTGCTGGGCGCGGCGCTTTCGGTCGGCTGGGTGCTCGCCCAGACCTTCAGCGTCGGTCTCGCCGCGCGATCAGCCCGCCGAGTGATCCTGCTCGCGCCGCTGATGCTCACCGGTGGGCTGATCGCCTACGGCCTGCTCCAGGCCGACACCGCATCGACTCCACGCATGATCGCTTGGGGCGTCGCCCTTTTCCTTGCCGGCGCCGGAATCGGCCTTGCCTTCCCACACCTGAGCGTGGCGGCGATGAGCAGCACCGCCGATCCGGCCGAGGGCGCGAAGGCGGCCGCCGCCCTCAACACCACCCAACTGATCTCCTACACCGTCACCTCGGCCATCGCGGGCACGCTCCTCCGCCTGGGCGATGCCTCACCCGTCGATTCGGCCCGCTTGATGACGATCGGCATCACAGTCCTCACGGCGCTCGGTGTCGTCACCACCTTCATGGCAACACGGTTCCGTTCTCGTGCTTGACGATTCGGCGAGGCCGAGAAGAAAGGCACCGCCATATGCGGCACCGTCTGCCAGGTCGACAACAGGCACAAGCGCATTCCACCAGCCACGGCGAAATGTCGCACACCCACCCGATTCCGAGAGACCCGAGGTGCGGTGAGTGGGACCTTCTTACGCCGGTCCTCCACCGGCCCCCGCGCGGGTCGAATCCCCATCGCCGGGGAAGTCCGGAAAGAGCGTCACCTGCGGGCGAGTAGCAGCCCACTCCCGCACCCAGGCCCCGATCGGCCCGTAGATCTCGGCGGAAACCAGCTCCGTACATTCCCCGATTTGCTCCAGCCACTTCGCGCCACGCTCGTTATGCTCCATGGCCGCATCCGAATCGACATATTCTTCGATCGCCACATAACTACCCGGCACCGTGGAAAACCACCGATACCTGAGCGTCTCGGCCTCCTCGAGCGCCTGCGCCCGCAACGCGAGCGCGGCCTCCTCGAACTCGGCCTGTCGGCCATCCCGGACGTCGAAACGCACTCGCACGAAGAAGCTCATCACCGCATTCCACCCACTCGGCGTCGGAAGATCAACTGCCCGAGATCATCTCGACCTGCCTGGGCCCCTCATCCTCCGCGTTCATTGGTATTCCGGCGGTGGCTCACTAACGTAGCGGGCCGCCACGATCACCGCATCCATATCGATCTCGAGGCCCTGATTCTGTTTCTGCATTTCACGGAGCTGCAATACGGCATCCTGCGGGCGAGAGTGATCAGTTCCTGCCGGACAAAGCCGATCAACAACATCCGGACGGCTGCGATCGCCGCCGTAGGAGCAGCCGAGCCTCGATCGGTGCAGCTCGAACAATGGCGCGCCGATCGGGCATGTCATTGCAGGATCGAGTTCGTTTGTCGGTCAACAGCTTCGCTCGATGGCTACCATCGAAGGGTTTGAGGTGTTTCGGCGACGCGCTTCTCGCGGCGGTACCTGTGGTCGGCCGAGGACGGTTGACCACCCGAGGCATGACCTACGGTTCGCTCCCGGATCGGCCTGATGGCAAGGCTCTGACAAGCCGATTTCCGGACCGGTTGGGGAGGGAAACTCTGGACTACTTCGGTATCGGATCCCCTCGGAGATCGGTTGCCAGCCAGTTGACCAGTCGTAACGCGGCGTCGCCGCGGGACGCCAGGAATGTCGAGAGTCTTTGGTGGCGGCCTGATCCTGCAGCCGTCATCCCACGATTCTGTCACCGCTCAGATTATCGGCCGCTCATCGTAGGCCGGGCCCGTCCGAACGCATCGCGTTGTGCCCCTCCGATCTGCGGCACCGGAGAATGTAGCTGTCTACGGGACAATGATCTTGGAATGGTTGGTAGCGCTTTCCATTCCAACAGAGGGGTTTTCAGACGATGACGACTGTTCGCACTGCCTGCTGCGGGCGCAAGGTGTGGAGGATGAGGCGGAGTCATGGTTTCGCGAGGCCACGGCGCCGCGGCAGCATCAGCGCGGGTATGACCGCGACAACTCCGATCGCGAGTGCCCACCAGTACGTTTGGGTGAACGCGTGGGCCAAGGCCTGGGTGGCCTGATCGGTTCGGGGGGTTCCGGTGAAGGCACCGGGGGCCCGATGCTCGATATTGCGCTGGATCAGCACCAGCAGCGCCGCGACACCGAATGAGCTGCCCGCGCGCACGCCGACGTTGGTAGCGGTTGTGGCCGAAGGGATTTCGGAGTGGCGCAGGGTCTGGTAGCTGGCGCCCATCGCCGCGGGCATGATCATGCCGTGTCCGAGGCCGATCACGAATAGTATTGCCAAGAACAGGATTTCGCCGGTGCCCGGCCCGACCCGGGTGAGACCGAGCATGCCGAGCAGAACCACGGGCAGTCCGATACAGATCAATAATCGGGGGGAGTATTTGTCGCTGAGCTTGCCGGTGATCAGCGTGGTGGCGATGGCGCCGAGCCCGAGGGGCGCGACCATAGCGCCGGAGCGCAGCGGGGTATCGCCGTCGACGGACTGAAAATACAACGGCAGCAACGCCATCAGACCCGACAGGGTACCGATGTAAATGAACATCATCGCGTTGACCGCGGCGAAGTTCCGATCCCGCAGCAACCGGACATCGACGAGCGCGGCCTCGCCCATGCGGCGCGCGTGCAAGATATAGCAGCCGACCAGAACGATTCCGGTCAGCACGCCGGCGAGGACTCGGATATCGGCCAGACTCGTCCCACTGCCCGCCAGCGAGGCGCCATACACCAGCACGCCCAAACCTGGTGACAGCAGCGCCAATCCGAGAATGTCCAGCTTGGCGCCGCGGTCGCGGACCGGGTCGCCCGGCAGCAGCCGAATCGCCGCGATGACCGCGATCGCACACAGCGGAACGTTAATGTAGAACATCCACCGCCATGACAGGTGCCCCAGGATCAGACCACCGACCGTCGGGCCGAGCACCGGGGCGAGCATCGCGGGAACCGCGACCGCGCTCATCACGCGCCCCATCCGGGCGGGTCCCGCAGCGCGGGCCAGCATCGTCTGCCCTATCGGCATGACCATGCCCGCGCCGAAGCCCTGCAGCAAACGAAACACGATGAGCGTGGTGATATTCCAAGCCATTCCGCACAGAATCGATCCGATGATGAACAGCAGCAGCGAGACGATCCACATCGTCTTCGGGCCGAACCGCGCTATCGCCCATCCCGACAAGGGGATGCTCGCCGACAGCGCCAAGGTGTATCCGGTCAGCACCCACTGGACTGCCGTGAGCGAGGTATTGAACTGAGTACCGAGAGTATTGACGGCCACGCTGGTGATCGTGGCGTCCAGGATCGTCATGATCGCGCCGAGCACGACTACGATCACCAGTTTGCGCAGGGCTGGGTCGAAGCCGGTCGGTGCCGGCGGAGCCTGTGTCATCGCGCTGTCTCCCAATCACGGCGCGAAGCCCGTTGCGTTTGCGCATTTCCGCGCCGAATGCCGCCCACCCCGGTCCGCCGACGGTGCGGTCGACGAGCGGGCAGGGCTACCTGTTCCTCGTGGGTGAAGTGCGTATCCAGCGCCGCGGCCGGCGCATCCACATCGGACCGCAACTGCAGGCCGCCAGCGGAATTGGCGATTCCGGCTTCCATCTTGGACAGCAATTCCTCGATGCCCTCGTGTTCGGCCTCCATCTCGTCGAGGATCGCCAGGTCTGCCGGATCCTCGACCGCGGTGCGCACCAGCGGCCACAGGGCGGCGTCCTCGGTGCTGTGATGTCGGTCGAGCTGGCGCAGGAACGTCTCCCATCCGACTCGCACCGAGGGCTCACCGAGGCGATCCTCGGCGACGGTGGCGGTGAGGCGGATCAGGTAGCGCATGCGCGCGTCGTGGGCCGGATACATTCCGAAGAGATCGATTGTGGTGGTTGGTCTGTGGTCGTTCATGGTCATCTGAAACCGTTCTTGTGCGACTATTTTGGGCAAAACTGGGAGTTCGGATCAGGGATAAGCGCTCACGGCATGACCGAGCCGCCCGCGATATCGAGCGTGATGCGGGTGATCCACGACGACGCGGCAGATGCCAGGAACAGCGCTGCGGAGGCAACGTCATCGGATGTGCCGAGCCGTCCCAGCGGGTAGCTGCCCGCCAGCTGCTGCCGCTGTTCGTAGGCGCAACCGCTCGTTCTCGATCGTGGCGGGCGCCACGCAATTGACCCGAACACCCTGGGGCGCGAGCTCATTGGCCAGATGCCGACTCATCCCCACGACTCCCGCCTTTGCCGCGGTGTACGCGGCCGCGCCGCGGCTGGCTTGCCGGCCCGCCGAGGGCATGGTGACGACAGTGCCGTAGCGCTCGGTCAGTTCCGGCAGGAATGTCGAGATGCAGGAAGGTCGCCGTGAGATCGGAATCCACCACGTACCACCAATGTTCGGCGGTCTCCTGGATCGTCGGCACCGGCTGGCTGTAGCCGCCGGCGAAGGCGATCACGATGTCGACCCCGCCGAATCGATCCAGGATCAGGGCGCGTACCCGGTCCAAGTCGAGTTGGGAGGGGCCGCCAGGGCTTGCCCGCCCTTATCGGTGATCGCGGTCGCCACGCCGTCGAGCGCGGCCTGGTCGTGGCCCACCACGGCCACGGCGACACCGTTGCGGGCCAGCGCGGCGGCGGTGGCCGCGCCGATTCCGCGGGAGCCGCCGGTCTTGCCCGCCAGATCCGGGTGGTTGGCCATTACTGCAAGGTCCGGAGTAGTCACGCGACTGTCCTTTCGCGGCCGTTTAATTTAGTTAGACCGTGTGTATGAATAAATCAGGTTCACCGGATACTGTCAAGGCCATGAGTCCGCGTCAAAACAACCTGGGGAAGCGCACCGCGCAGATCGAGCAGAGTCGCTGGCAGGTTCTCGATGCCGCCCGGGCAGTGCTGGGTGAGGCCGATAGCTCACCGGATTCACGCTGGACGCGATAGCCAAGCGCGCGGGCGTGGCCCGTGCCACGGTCTACCACCAGTTCAAGTCGAAAATCGTTCTGCTGGAAGCAGTTTGCGACGATCTCGGCGTGGCCGGCGGACTGTCCGAACTGGTCAAGGCCTTCGCCGATCCCTGATCGGCTTCGCGAGACGGCAACGCCGAATCTGTCGGGCAGCCGCCGGACCTGGTGGACCGCGAACGCCAGCTCGTCGGCCTGACTTCAGTCAGAGCGAGTGCGCTGTAATGCCGCTTCCCGGCGGCCTCTCTGAGTCTCTTCAGCGCACGACCGAGCATCCTTCTGGGGAGTGTGGTACCCGTAGCTGCCACTTCTCAGCCTCGCTATCGGATGTTCCCAGTTTGGAATCAGTTTCCGCCCCGCCCTGGAATTTTGGAAGAAACTCGGCCAAATCTCGCCGTGAAATCTTCCAAACCGCGATCAGTGCGAGTGTACTGATGTCTATCCCCGGCGGACGGGAAACGCCAAGTGCCCCAACTGATTACCGGACATCGCGGACCACCCAGACATATCCGACATCGAACCCATTGGGGAGGTGACCGAGGATGTTCGGCCTTCCACCGTTAGACCACGGCGCAGTACCCGAAGAGACCCTGACAACCGCGCGCGCTCATCGAATGATGCAGGAGCACATGGAATGTCAGGTCACCACATGTCGCGCGCGGGCACAGGCGAGAAGCAAACTGGTCAGTGGCGGACAGCTTGTATTGCAAGCCGGTGTCTGCTCCCCGGCCCCACAGAATCCGAAGGCGACCGTAGATCGGTGGGTCTCATGAATCCGAATCCCGTTGTCAGCCATGTGATGCCGACCGATCCGGTGACGGACTACGACGAGGCGCAGGCACTGATGGCGCTGCACGTCGAGTGTGAACGCACCTGCGAAGCGAAGTCCTACCTCACCTCGGTGCTGTTGTGGCTGAAACCCAAGCAGACCGGCGAAGCCGCGCCACCGCTGAGACTCGTCTGAAGAACTTCCTCAGACCAAAGTATCTGTAACCGTCGGTTACAGATACTTTGATTCTTACCGAAGAAAGGGGGGATTGCCGCGCACGACGGGCGACTGATGCCTCAGACTTTAGCACCGTGCCCGCCGCGCTGCGGCACCTCCCCGCGAATTCGGGCTAGCCGAAGACGCGCGCGCCACCGACGTAAGTCTGGGCGACCTCGGTGTCGGCGATGTCCGACAGCGGGTGTTCGAACGGATCCCTGTCCAGCACAACGAGATCCGCGAGGGCGCCGACGCGGAGCGTGCCGGTGTCGTCGCGCCGGTTCACATATGCCGAACCGGCGGTATACGCGGCGAGGGCGGTCATCAGATCCAGTCGCTGCTCCGGCAGCAGCGGCGGCTTATCCGAACCCGGATGCCTGCGGTTGACCGCGACGTGGATACCCGCCAGCGGACTCGCATCGCTGACCGGCCAGTCACTGCCGGCCGCCAAGGTGGCCCCGGCTCGCTGCAGATCGCCGAACATGTACTGCCGTTCGGCCAGGTCACCACCCATGAACGGGAGGGTGAGCTCATCCATCTGCGCCTCGTGTGCGGCCCACAGCGGTTGCAGGTTCGCCACCGCGCCCAGTCGATGGAAGCGCGCAACGTCGTCGGCGTGCACAACCTGCAGGTGTGCCAGGTGATGGCGATTGCCGCGCGCGCCATTGGCCACGAGTGCGGCTTCGACCGCGTCGAGGGCCTCGCGGACCGCGCGGTCACCCAGGGCATGGAAGTGCACCTGGAAATCGAGTGCGTCCAGTTCGGTTACGTAGTCGCGCAAGGCGATCGGGTCCACGAAGCTGAGTCCGGCATTGCTGGTGCAGCAGCCGTGCCGGTCCTTGTACGGGACTGTCATGGCGGCGGTGTAATTCTCCGCGATACCGTCCTGCATGATCTTGACGGTGTCGAGGCGGAATCGCTCGGACCGGAATTGCTTGCGGCGCAAGATCATTGCCGGAATCTGCTCGGCACCCTGCTCCCGTTCCCACCACTGTGCGCCGGTGACCCGGGCGGTCAGCGTCCCGTTCTCCGAGGCCTCGAAGTAGGCTGCGGCGTGATCGGTCGGGCCGCCGTCGGCGCTGACGTACGCGTCCTGCCAAGCGGTGATGCCCAGCGCGTGCAGATGGGCCTGCGCCCGCAGCAGCCCGGCCATCCGATCCTTGTCGGTGATCGGCGGCACCACCCGGTCGACCAGGTGAATCGCGCCCTCCTGCAGCATCCCGGACGGGGTGCCGTCGGCCTCGCGTTCGATGCGGCCGTCGGCCGGATCCGGGGTATCGGCGGTGACGCCTGCCAGTTCGAGCGCCCGGGTATTGGCCCAGGCACCATGGTGGTCCCGATTGGAGAGCAGGACCGGGCGGTCGGGGACGATGGCATCGAGCTGCTGGCGGGTCGGCAGTCCACCCGGGAAGCTCTCCATGGACCAGCCGCTACCGGTAATCCATTCCCGCCGTGGATGTTCGGCGGCGTACGCGGCGATCCGCCGCAGGTATTCAGCCAACTCGACCGTGCCGGTGAGATCGCACGCACCCAGTTCCACACCCGCCGAGACCGCGTGAATATGCGCGTCCTGGAATCCGGGCAGCAACGCGCGCCCGGCCAGATCCACCACTTCGGTTCGCGGACCGATCAATTCACGCACCTCGGCGTGCCCGACGGCGGTGATGCGGTCACCGGTGACGGCGACCGCGGTCGCGCGGCTGCGCGCCGAGTCCATGGTGAGGACGGTGCCGCCGGTGAAAACCAGTTCGGCGTGGGTCATTCAGTTGCTCCTGACAACGAGAGAGTCGATTCGGGCAGGGCTGGCTCTTCGATGACCAGCGTCCCGCGCTCGGGGCGCAGGAAGTAGGGGGATCGCCGCACCCATTTGGCCCAGGCGGCGACCGCGATACCGGAGAGGATCATGACCAGCGGTACGGACAGGATGAACCAGCCGTTATCGGCGGCGACCTCGTAATGATCGGTGCCGGTCGCGTAGTCCAGGCACATCAAAACCGCCAGAGTGAGCAAGATGATCGCGCCGATGATCGGCAGGATGACCGCCCCCAGCGCATCACGGAGACCGCCCCGCAGCAATCCGCGGAATCGCGAGGCCGCCGCCAGCGCGGTCGCGGCGTAGTAGAGCGCGACGACGATGCCGATGGCGTTGACCGTCGCATAGATCAGGTCGGGCACCTTCGGAATCGCCAGTGCCACCACACACACCACCACCGCGAGCGCACCGAGCAGCAGAGTTCCAGCGGCCGGGGTGCCATAGCGCGGGTGCACCCGCGCCCACACCGGACCCAGCGTGCGATCCCGGCTCATGGCGTACATACCACGCACCGTGGGCAGCACACCCGATTGCAGGGAGGCGACCGCGGAGAAGGTCAGCGCGATCATGGGCAACAACGTCAGCGGCGAAGTGGCCAGTGCGTTACCGAAGTAGACCAGCCCCTCGGCACCGTGGTCGGCCATGTCGTCCAGCGGCAGCACACGCTGAAATGCGAAGGAGGCCAATACGAACAGGCTCAGCATGAGGATCAGCGTGTACGCGCCCGCGCGGCCGGAGGTACGGCTGTCGTGACACTCCTCGGTCATGCTGAACGCGGAATCGAAACCCCAGTAGCAGAAGACCGCGATGACAATGCCCTGCACGAACGCCGAGCTGGACGGGATGTCGAACGGATTGATCCAGTCGAGACTGAACGGCTGGGTGCCGACGAACAGGCCGTAGCCGCAGAAACCGAGCAGCACGACGTATTCGAAGACCAGCAGCACACTCTGCACCTTGGCGGCCAGGTCCACGCCGACAATAGCGGTCACCACGGCGGCGACCAACACGACCAGACCCACCAGGGTGGATTGCAGGGTGGAGTCGGGGGTGAGTTCGAGCCCGCCGATATTGTGCAACCCGGCTTGACCGGCCAGCGCCAGAATCGATGATCCGGTGACGGTGGTGGTGTATGCCAGGAACAGCACCATGCTCACGGTCATGACCCAGCCGCACAGGAATCCGAGCCACGGATTCAGCGAGCGGCCGACCCACACGTAGGTATTTCCCGCATTGGGTTCGACCCGGTTCAGCCGGGCATACGCGCCGGCGATGCAGGCCACCGGCACGATGGCCAGCAGCATGATGATCGGCAGATGCAGGCCGACAATGCCCGCGGTGAGGCCCAGGCCGATGCCGATGCTGGTGGTGGCCGCGGTACTCGACGCGGCGATGACGACATTGTCGAGAACGCCGAGTGACCTACGCATTGGGGTGTTGGTCATGCAGTTCAACTTCCGAAAGTGGGGACGCGCACATGAGGGGTGAGCAATATAAGAAATGTCAACGTCTATTTATGTCAATAGTGTTGACATAAGCTTCCCTCTCATGAGCGACGTTCGGACCCCCGGAAAACCACGCCAGCGGCACCGACCCAGCAAACAGGGAGCGATGCTCTCGGAGGAGCTGATCGTCGAGACCGCGCTGCGCATGATGCGCGAGCACGGCGCGGGCGGCCTTTCGGTGCGCCGCCTCGGCGCGGCCTTGGGCGCGGATCCCTCAGCACTGTATCGGTACTTCGCGGGCACCGACGACCTGCTGCTCGCGGTCGCCGACGAGCTCATCGGGCGAGCGATAGCGGGGTATGTGCCCACTGGGGATTGGCGACAGGATATTCGCGCTATTGGTCACCGCATTCGAGATGGATATATGGACTGCCCGCAGGTTGCCACACTCACCATGTATCGCACCACCGGACGGCGCAAAGAGGTCGAATCCATCAACACCATCGTCGGTGTCCTGCGCGACGCGGGCTTCCCGGACGACGAGGCGGTGCGGCTGTATCACGCCCTGGTCGACCAGGGCATGGCCAGCGCGGCGCAGCAGGCATGCTGGACCGCACTGCCCGATGCGGCCCGGGAGGCGGAGTATCGGGTCTGGGATGAAACCTATCCAGCACTCTCTCCGCAAACCTATCCGCATCTGGCTGCCGTAGCGCCGCTGCTGCGGGACGAAATGCGTTGCAACTCCTACGATTACGCCCTCGAACTGTTTCTCGATGCCGCCGCTGCCCGACTCCAGGTGTTACGACCTCGTAAATCTCGTGCCAAGACCACGATTCGGCCCGATCCGGCGGCCTGATCGAGTTCAGTTGCCGGCCGCCAGGATTGCCAGCAGCAGCTCCGCGCGCACCCGAGCGCTGTCCAGATCGCAGCCGAGCAGGTCCTGAGCGGTGGCGATGCGCTTGCGCAGCGTGTGCCGGTGCACGCCGGTCGCGGCGGCCGCGGCCTCCCACTGACCGTTCGCCTCCAGATAGGCGCGCAGCGAGTTGAGCAGATCGGTGCCGTGCGCGGAGTCGTGATCGGTGAGCGGGGTCAGCACCGTCTTGGCCAGGGTGTCCAGTACCTGGCGGGTGGAGTCGAAGGACAGCAGTGATCTACCCGTGAGAGCACCGAATTCAGACGGCGCGCTCCCGCGTTCGGCGGCTGTAGCCGCCAGGGCCGCGGCGTCGGCGGCAGTGACCAGCTCGGGCAGAGGATGCTCGCCGCTCAAGCCGAAGCGCACCGACCGGCTGGTACCGGGGGACAGGTCGGCGGCCAGTTCACGAGCGAAGGCCACGGCCGCGACCCCGGGCAGCACCAACCGGATACAGCGGTCGAGCAGATGCAGGAACAGCGGATGCCCCGAGCGCACCGCCATGCTCTCGGCGACCGAACGAATATCGTCGACCGCGTCCAAGGTGTCGCAGTCGGCGGCGAGCACCCGGATCCGCCCGGCCGCATCGGCGGCCTGAGCCAGATGCGTCCACGCCGGAGCCAGATTCGCCTCATGACTCAACAGCAGACCGAGCACGGTGCTGTTCAAGCGGTGCTGGGCCTCCCACAGTCGCGCCGGCTTCTCGAAATCCAAGGCCAGCAGCGAATTCGCGTGACCGAGCAGAATCTGATCGACCGCGCTGAGCGGTACGGGGCTGACCACCACCAGATCGCCGTGCACGCGGCCACCCACCCCGATGCGCTGATGGGTGATCGACTGGCCGTGCACGGTGTGCACACCGCTGGCCGCGGCCGGATCCGAGCCCAGTGTGGTGCGCACCGTGTGCAGCAGTTCGTCATCGGGGGCATCGGGATGCACATCGGTGATCCGGGTTTCGGCATCGAGCACCAGCACGGTCGCGCGCAGCGAGGTGGCGAGTTCACGCACAATGGCCCGCGCGCCCGAGCGGACCAGGGCGCGGGTCATGCGGGGCTGGGCGCGCGAGGCACGCAGCAGGGCGTCGTATTGCAGCTGCGCCGAACGCTCGGTTACGCGTTTGACGATGGCCGCGAACGGGGTCGGCAGCGGAACCTCGAAGAGCGGCATGCCGATATCGTCGGCGACCTTGATCAGGTCGTCAGGGATCTCGGGATGGGTGAGACCGATGCCGAAACCGACTCCGGCGACGCCTCGTTCATTGAGTCTGCGCAGGTAGGTGGCACGGTCGGCGGCCGCCGCGGGTAGGCGCATGCCGGTGGTGAGTACCAGTTCGCCGCCCGAGAGCCAGCGGAAAGGGTTCTCCAGTTCGGTCGTAATGACCAGATCGATGGTCCGGCCGATGCCCGCGGCCCCTCCGCGCAGCGGAATCGCCAGATCAGGCTGGGACAGGACCCAACTCACCGGTACGGACACGTAACTCCTTTCGCAGATTTGCGAGTGTACAGAGTGTCGAAGACACGCCCCCGCGATAACCGTTTCGGCACTCACCTACCGGCGAGTCACGGCGCACACTGTCGGGAACACGCACGACAACAGCACACCGCGCCTCCGGGAGATGAACAGTGACCTCAGCATCGAGTCCCGTGCTCCAGAACTACATCGACGGCGAGTTCGTCGCGTCGTCGGGCACCGCCGCCCTCGACCTCGTGAGCCCGGTCGACGAAAGCGTGACCGGGCAGGCCCCGATCTCCAACGCCGCCGATGTGGACGCCGCCATGACCGCCGCCGCGCGCGCGTTCGAGACCTGGGGCAAGACCACGCCCGGCGCGCGCCAGGCCGCACTGCTGAAGCTGGCCGATGCCATCGAGGCGCACAGCGATGAACTGGTCGAGGCGCAGTCCCGCAATACCGGGCAGCCCAAGGCCATTATCGCCGCCGAAGAAGTCGCGGTGAGCGCCGATCACATTCGCTTCTTCGCCGGGGCCGCAAGGCTTTTGGAGGGTCGCGCGGCCGGGGAGTATATGGAGGGTTTCACCTCGCATGTGCGCCGCGAGCCGATCGGCGTGGTCGGGCAGGTGACGCCGTGGAACTACCCGTTCATGATGGCCATCTGGAAGATCGGGCCGGCGCTGGCGGCCGGAAACACCGTGGTCCTCAAGCCGAGCGACACCACGCCGGAGAGCACACTGGTGCTGGCGAAGATCTCGAAAGGCATTCTGCCGGACGGTGTTCTGAACGTCGTGCTCGGTGACGCCGGCACCGGCGAGGCGATCGTGAACCATCCGACGCCCGGCCTGGTGTCGATCACCGGATCGGTGCGCGCGGGCATCGCGGTCGCCGGTGCGGCGGCCACCCAACTCAAGCGCACGCACCTCGAGCTCGGCGGTAAGGCACCCGCGGTGGTGTTCGCGGATGTCGATATCGACGCCACCGCAAGCAATATCGCCATGGCCGCGTTCTTCAATGCCGGACAGGACTGCACCGCCGCCACCCGCGTACTGGTGCACGAATCCGTTCACGATCAGCTGGTGGACGCGCTGGTACGCAGCGCCGAGACCCTCAAAACGGGCCTGCCCGATGATCCGGAGACCTTCTACGGTCCACTCAACAACATCAACCACTTCAACACCGTCATGGGTAAATTGGCGGCGCTGCCGGGTCACGCCAAGGTGCGCACCGGCGGGCAGCGGGTGGGGGAGCAGGGCTTCTTCGTCGCGCCGACGGTGATTACCGATGTGCGCCAGGATGATTCGATCGTGCAGGACGAGACCTTCGGGCCGGTGCTGACGGTGCAGTCCTTCCGCGACACCGACGAGGCCATCGAGCTGGCCAATGGTGTGCGCTACGGCTTGGCCTCCAGTGTCTGGACCCGCGATCACAGCACCGTCGAACTGCTCACCCGCGCACTGGATTTCGGTGCGGTGTGGGTGAACTGCCATATCCCGCTGGTGGCCGAGATGCCGCACGGCGGATTCAAGCAGTCCGGATACGGCAAGGACCTCTCGGTGTACAGCGTCGAGGAGTACACCCGGATCAAGCACGTCATGAGCGCCCACTAGTACGCCATTTCCCCACCAGCCCTTCACCTTTCGACCAGGAGTTCACTACCGTGACCGAGATCGCCTACCGTCTGCCGCAGCAGCGCACCCTCAGCACCGCGCTGCCCGGGCCGCTTTCGGCCGCGTGGGCCGAACGCCGTAAGGCCGCCGTGGCCGCCGGGGTCGGCTCCTCCGTGCCGGTGTACGCCGCGGACGCGGACGGCGGGGTGATCGTGGACGTGGACGGCAATTCGCTCATCGATCTGGGCTCCGGTATTGCCGTCACCAGCGTGGGAGCATCCAATCCGGCGGTGGCCGCGGCCATTTCCGAACAGGCCACGCATTTCGCGCACACCTGCTTCATGATCACCCCGTACGAGGGTTATGTGCGGGTGGCCGAGGAGCTGGCCGCGCTCACGCCCGGCGATCACGATAAGCGGACGGTGCTGTTCAACTCCGGAGCCGAGGCGGTGGAGAACGCCATCAAGATCGCGCGGCTCGCCACCGGGCGCAGTGCGGTGGTGGCGTTCGACCACGCGTATCACGGTCGGACGAACCTCACCATGGCGCTCACCGCGAAATCGATTCCGTACAAGACGAACTTCGGACCGTTCGCGCCGGAGATCTACCGGATGCCCATGTCCTATCCGTACCGTGACGAATCGACACTGACGGGTGAACAGGCCGCGCAGCAGGTGATTTCGCGCATCGAAACCCAACTCGGGGCGCAGACGGTGGCGGCGCTGATCATCGAACCCATTCAGGGTGAGGGCGGATTCATCGTGCCCGCACCGGGATTCCTGCCCACGCTGTCGAAGTGGGCGACCGCCAATGGCGTGGTCTTCATCGCCGACGAGGTACAGACCGGATTCGCCCGCACCGGAGCCTGGTTCGCCTGCGAGCACGAGGGCGTGGTGCCGGACCTGATCACCATGGCCAAGGGTATTGCCGGTGGTATGCCGCTCGCGGCGGTCACCGGGCGGGCCGAACTGCTCGACGCCGTGCACGCGGGCGGACTCGGCGGCACCTACGGCGGCAATCCCATCGCGTGCGCGGCCGCGCTGGCCACCATCGAACAGATGCGGGAGCTCGACCTGTGCTCGCGGGCACGGGAAATCGAGGCGATCGCGCTACCGCGACTGCGGGCGCTGGCCGAGGAGACCGGTGTCATCGGTGATGTGCGCGGGCGCGGTGCCATGCTCGCCATCGAAATCGTCAAGCCCGGCACGGGATTGCCGGATCCGGTACTGACCAAGGCCGTGGCGGCGGCCGCCCTCACGCAGGGCGTGGTGGTACTGACCTGCGGCACCTACGGCAATGTGATCCGGCTGCTGCCGCCCCTGGTGATCGGCGATGAGCTGTTCATCGACGGGCTGACCGTGCTCGCCGACGCCTTGCGCGCGGAAATCGCCTGAGAACCAACGACTTCGAGCTAGGAGATTCGAGAATGCCCGACGTGGCAGCGCTACCGGCCGGGGTGCCGACCCAACTGTGGATCGGCGGGGTGCAGACACCCGCCGAGGGTGGACGTACCTTCCCGGTACACAATCCCGCCACCGGGGGAGTACTGATCGAGGTGGCCGATGCCAGTGCCGCCGATGGGGCCGCCGCCCTCGACGCGGCCACCGCCGCTCAGCCGGCCTGGGCCGCCACACCGGCCCGCGAACGTGCCGAAATCCTGCGCCGCGCATGGGAACTCGTGATGGCGCGGCGCGATGACTTCGCGATGCTGATGACCCTGGAAATGGGTAAGCCACTCGCCGAAGCCCAGGGTGAGGTCACCTACGGTGGTGAATTCCTGCGCTGGTTCGCCGAAGAGGCGGTGCGCATCAACGGCCGATACACGCCGTCGCCGTCGGGCAATGGGCGAATTCTGGTCACCAAGCAGCCCGTCGGGCCGACCCTGGCGATCACGCCGTGGAACTTCCCGCTCGCCATGGGAACTCGTAAGATCGCCCCGGCTTTTGCCGCCGGCTGCACAATGGTGGTCAAGCCGGCCGCCGAGACGCCGTTG
Organism: Nocardia sp. SYP-A9097; assembly: GCF_009649815.1. Taxonomy (GTDB): domain Bacteria; phylum Actinomycetota; class Actinomycetes; order Mycobacteriales; family Mycobacteriaceae; genus Nocardia. The sequence goes on along the minus strand of NZ_WJIC01000011.1, from coordinate 177,102 downwards.
ACCATGCTGCTGCTGGGGCAGGTATTCGCAGAGGCCGGGCTCCCGGCCGGAGTGCTCTCCATTCTGCCGACCTCGCGGGCCGCGCAGCTCACCGATCCCATGTTCGAGGACGATCGGCTGCGTAAGGTCACCTTCACCGGTTCCACCGGAATCGGCAAACGCCTTGTCGCGCAATCGGCTTCGCGACTGCTGCGCACCTCGATGGAGCTCGGCGGCAATGCGCCGTTCGTGGTCTTCGCCGATGCCGATCTCGATGCGGCCGTCGACGGGGCCATGCTCGCCAAGATGCGCAATAACGGTGAGGCGTGCACGGCCGCCAATCGATTCCACGTGGACAACACCGTGCGCGCCGAGTTCACCTCGCGGCTCACCGAACGTATGCGCGCGTTGAAGATCGGCCCCGGGTATCTCGAGGGTGTGCAGGTCGGTCCGCTCATCAATAAGAATCAGCTCGACACCGTCGCCGAACTCGTCGACGACGCCGTGGCCAAGGGCGCGAAGGTCACCACCGGTGGCGCGAGCCTGCCCGGTGAGGGCTGGTTCTATGAACCCACCGTGCTCGCCGATGTGCCCGCCGATGCCCGCATTCTGCGCGAAGAGGTCTTCGGCCCGGTCGCGGCGATCACCGGCTTCGATACCGAAGCCGAGGGTGTGACCGCCGCCAACAACACCGAATACGGTTTGGCCGCATACATTTACACCACGTCGCTGGACCGCGCGTTCCGCGTGGCCGATGCCGTGGAATCGGGCATGGTGGGCATCAACCGGGGCATCATCTCCGATGTGGCCGCGCCGTTCGGCGGTATCAAGGAGTCCGGGCTCGGCCGCGAAGCCGGGACCGAGGGTATCGAGGAGTACCTCGAAACCAAGTACATCGCCCTCTGAGAACTACGCCGACTGCCGGCGAACCACGGCGACGGGGATCTCCCGGGTCGTATTGCGCCGGTACTCGTCGAATTGGGGCATGAGTTCGACCATGCGCTCATACAGTTCGGCGCGTTCCGGACCGGTGACGAATTCGGCTTCGCCGGTGAAGGTTTCGGTCCCCAGCTCGACCGTGAGCTGGGGGTTGGCGCGCAGGTTGTGATACCAGGCCGGATGCTTGTCCCCGCCGCCGTTCGATGCGATGATCGCGATGCGCTCCCCATCGGCGACATACACCAGCGGATTGGTGATCGCGCGACCGGATTTCGCGCCCGTCGTCGTAATGAGGACCATATTGTCGCGGCCTTCGAAGGGGCCGCCGACCTTGCCGTTATTGGCGCGGAACTCTTCGATCACGCTCTCGTTGAATGCGTTCATTTCACCCGTCCTCTCGTGGTTACCCACGCACCAACCTGCGGCATGGGCGCGAAATTCCGTGTGCGGCAGATCAAGTGGTGACGGTGGACAGCACCGTGGTGACCATCTTGCGAACTGTGGCCGACTCCGGTGGCGCGCTGGTTCGGTCGGCGAACAGGAGATGGCCCGCGCCGATGAGGGTCGGAGCGAGGGTGTCGATATCGGCCTCGGGGGTGAGGCGGCCCAGATCGCGTTCGGCGACAAGGTAGTCGGCGATCATGACGGTCGCTTCGGAGAGCAGCGGCACGCCGATCGGGCGGGTGCGGCGTAGTCGGGTGCGTAGTTCGTCGCGGAAGATGATCAGGCTGACAATGGCCACCCCGACCGGGCCGAAGACCTTGCTCACCGCATCGGTGAGGTTCGCGTCGACCGTGCCGGAGCCCGCGGATTCGCGCAGTTCGGTGGCATCGTGGCCGAGGCGGGTGATGCGGTCGCGGACGAGTTCGGTGAGGAAATCGTCGAAATCGGAGAAGTGGCGGTGCAGTACACCTTTCGCGCAGCCCGCCTCGTCGGTGACGGCCCGGCTGGTGAGGCCACCCGGCCCGTCCCGCAGCAGCACGCGTTCGGCGGCGCCGAACAGTTGTTCGCGGACATCACGCAGGGCTACACCGGTCGGCACCGTAAAACCTTCTCTCGCATAGGCACTCGTTCGGACATCGTTGACGAGTGGGCATGTGCCCACTAGAGTGGGCACATGCCCACAATACCGTATGAACCGGCGGGTCAGCCCAGGCCGGAGCCACATTTGCACCGCCAGGTCGCCGAATCATTCGGCGTGGACGCCGCACGGTACGACCGCACCCGCCCGCACTATCCCGAGGCCATGGTGGCGCGCATCGTGGCCGAGAGCCCCGGGCCGGAGTTGCTCGATATCGGTTGCGGAACAGGCATAGAGGCCCGCCAATTTCTAGCGGCGGGGTGCAGGGTCCTGGGTGTGGAACCCGATACGCGCATGGCCGAATTCGCCCGGGCCACGAGGGTGCCAGTCGAACTCGGCACCTTCGAGACCTGGGATCCGGCCGGGCGGGAATTCGATGCGGTCATTGCCGGGCAAGCCTGGCATTGGGTCGATCCAGTCGTGGGGGCCGGAAAGGCTGCGGCGGTACTGCGTCCCCGCGGCAGGTTCGCCGCCTTCTGGAATGCCTCCGAGCCGCCGGCGGCGATCACCGACGCCTTCATCACGGCCTTTCAGCGCGTGCTACCCGAGTCACCGTTCAAGGTCGAGGCAATGCGGTTGGGCCGCAAGGGATATCCGGCGCTGACCGATCGGGCCGCCGACGGCATCCGCACGTCCGGGCTGTTCGCCGACCCGGAGCTGTGGCGATTCGACTGGGAGCAGTCCTACACCCGGGCCGAATGGCTCGATGTCCTACCCACGCAGGGCGGGCTCACGCGGCTCGCGCCGGAACCGCTCGGGGTCGTCTTGAATGAAGTCGGAGCGGCGATCGACGCGCTCGGCGGGAGCTGCACCGTGCGGTACGCGACCGTGGTGGTTACCGCGACCCTCGCCTGATCGCGTTCGCGCCTACTCGCTCTCGAAGCCGTGCGCCTGGGCCACCAGGTCGTAGAAGACCCAGACACCGCCCTTATGATACGAGTCCGGATGCTCCGAACCGCCCAGGAACGGATAGGGGGTGGCGATGTAGACCTCTTCGTCGTTCAGGGGTCCGAGGCGGCGGCGAATGGCCACAACATGTTTGGGCTGCAGGATATAGGTGATGAAATCCGGGTCGAAGAGGACGCGGTCGACGAAGGCGGAGATATCGGTGAAGACGCCGTAGTCCTTGGTGCCGGGGAAGTACGGGTCCAGGACGCCGTATTCGCCGGTGCGGGTGCTCATGAGGAAGGCGTGGCCGAGATCGGTGTAGCCGACGACACGATCGAATTGGGGGAACTGGGGTGCCCACGCGGGCATCACCTGGTCGAGGTGATGTGGTCCGACGAGTTTGAAGTGCACGCTAGTCACTGGCCCTATCCAACCAGAGTGGTCCGGCGTCACCGCAGGTGGTGTCCCTCGGACCCTGCTCAGTCGAGTTCGTGGACGGCCTCGTAATCCGCTTCGAAGCTGCGCTCACGGCGACGCTCACGCAGCTTCCAGAGGATCAGGCCGACAATGATCAGGATCGCGACACCGATGGCGATATCGCGGCCCACGGTCTTGGCGACCCGCTCGTAGGAATTACCGGCGATATAACCGAGCACCACGAATGTTGCGCCCCACACGATTCCACCGAAGGCATTGAAGGCCAGGAAGCGGCGGTACGGCATCTTCGAGGTGCCCGCGAGGGCGGGCATCATGGCACGGAAGAAGGCGGTGAAACGACCGAGGAAGACCGCCCAGCCACCCCGCTTGGCCAGGAAATCCTGGGCCTGTTCGACCCGGCCGCGATGCTTGTCCAGCATGCGCACGGCCAGCAGGCGCGGGCCGACCTTCTTACCGACCTCGTAACCGACGCTGTCACCCACAATGGCGGCCACCACCACCAGCACGATCATGGCCCAAAGCTGTACGTGCCCTTGGCTTGCCGCGACGCCACCGAGCACCGCCGCCGTCTCACCCGGAACCACGAAGCCGACGAAGATGGCGTCCTCGACGAAGACCAGCGCGGTGACAATGAGGTAGACCCACACCGGGGCTATGTCCAGGATCCGGTGCAGCAGCGAGTTCATGCCCGCCACGGTACCCAGTCCCCGCGCCGGGCCGGATACCGAATGCCCACAGCCCCAATCCGATCGAGTAATCCCGGTCAGCAGGTCTCCGGCATCGGCATCTCCGCTTTCCCGAACCTGGGCGCGTACCACGCCTCCGAGTGGGCTCGTGCGCTAGGCGCCGGGGGGCGGTATAGCGCCGAAGCCCTTCAATTCCCGTGGGGTGTGGTCGGCTTCGAAGGTGGAGCCGCCCGGCCCGTAGCTGCCGATCACAGTGTGGTCGGCATCCCACAGGACTCCGTACACGGGCAGTCCGAATCGGGCGGCGAATTCTTCGACGTCGAAGGGTGTCGCCAATTCGATCTCGTGGGTGCGCGCGATATGGGCGGCATACCCCTGTAGTGCGTTGGCGAAAGCGTTTGCCGCACCGACGGTCTCGACGATGGTCGCCCATGCCCCGCAGCGGGCGCAATGCCATGACGCGCGATCGCATCCGCCGGTTACCCCGACGGCGGGTGCGGTACCGCCGGCCTGCTCGGCCGGTAGATGTGGTCGTCGCGGGTCGGCCTCCCGGGCCGCCCACACCATGTCCCGCCAGGCCGCGAGCACATCGAATCCGGTGTGCGCCGCCGATTCCAGCGGTGTCGGTCCGACGAACATCGACCCCGGGCACAGCACCCGGCTGGTGTCGCGGGCGTGCCGGTAGTTGTCGTCGAAGGTACGCACCAGGCGCATCTGTTCCATGCGCTCGGTAATGGCCAATCCATGCCATTCGCGCCCGCAGCGCGGGCACCGCTCCTGATTCACATTCGCGTCATACCCGGACCGATTCTCATATGCCGCGAGCTGCTCACCCACCAGGCGATCGATGCGGTCGACGATTTCGCGGTCGATCATGATCGCGAGAATAGTCGCCGACGGTTAACCGGCGGCTCGCCGTGGTATCGACATGGTTTCAGTGCCGAGGGGTACCGCCACGCCAGCCGCGCACCACTCCGATGACTCCGGCGAGGAAGACGATCGGACCGATGATCGACCAGGTGACGGTATTGCTCATCGAGCTGCCCGAGAGCACTCCGAAGCCCTGGAGCGACCAGAGCAGACCGAGTAGGGCGAAGATGACGCCGAGCGCGACTCGCCTGGGACTGCGCATAGCGGGGCCTTTCAGTCATACCGCCTGTGGGCGGTTCCGACTCAACGGTAACCGTCCAGGGTGGGCGAGCACCCGAACACCGTGGATAGTGGAGTCGTGCCCGCAGACAAGGCTTCCGACTTCGAGGATCCGGGCGTGCCTGTCGGACGACGGGTGGTGCTGGGATTGCTCGCCGCCGCGGCGGCTGGGGTGCTGGGCGGTGCGTCGATTCAGCGCGGATTGTCGGCGGTGCTCGGTCCGATCGGCAATCATGATCCGACCGGTCTGGTCGGACTGTTGCCGGTGGGCAATACCTTCCGCTTCTATTCGGTCACCCGAGGTGCGCCACGGCGGGATGCGAGCAACTATCGGCTCGATATCACCGGATTGGTCGGGACCCCATACAGTCTTACCCTCCCCGAACTGCAAGCCATGCCGCAGACCACCCTGGTCCGCGACTTCCAATGCGTCACCGGCTGGCGGGTACCCGAAGTACGTTGGAGCGGAGTGCGATTGGCCGACCTACTGGACCACGCGAAAGTCGACAGCACGGCGACGGCGGTGCGATTCATCTCGTTCGACGGCACCTATACCGAGAGCCTCACTCTCGCCCAGGCGCGCCGCGATGATGTGCTCGTCGCATTGGAGATGATCGACGGCCCGGTCACCCACGATCACGGCGGGCCCGTGCGGCTCTACGTCGCGCCCATGTACGGATACAAGAGTTGCAAATGGCTCTCCGGGATCGAACTGACCCGCGAGGTGGAGCCCGGGTACTGGGAGTATCGGGGCTACTCCATCGACGGCTGGGTCGGTGCGTCGAATGGTCGTGACGATGACCCGACCAGCTGATCTCCACCGCTTCGCGCGGGCCGAACGCTGGGTGCACTGGCTGGCCGCCGTCCTCGTATCGAGTTGCATCATCACCGCGGCGGTCCTCTACAACGGTTCGCTCGCGGTGCTGGTCGGCAATCGGCGCATTGTCGAAATCGTGCACGTGTATTCGGGTTTCGCGCTGCCGGTGCCGATTCTGCTCGGCCTCGCCTCGCGCGCGTATCGGGCCGATCTGTCCCGGCTGAATCGGTTCACGCGCGCCGACTGGCTGTGGCTTCGCTCCAAAACCCGCCGCTTGGCGGGGACCGCGGTCGGGAAGTTCAATGCCGGACAGAAACTCAATGCCGCGCTGAGCGCCGGATCGATCTTCGTCCTGCTCGGCACCGGCACCATCATGTTCTTCCCCGACTGGACCCGCCTGGCCTGGCGCACCGGCGCGACCCTCATGCACGACTGGTTCGCACTCGCCTTCGGCATTCTCGTGGTCGGCCATCTCATGTACGCGCTGCGCGATCGAGAAGCCATGCGCGGCATGCTCACCGGTGATGTCTCCAAGACCTGGGCGGCCCGCGAACACGAACTCTGGGCGGTACAGCAGGATTCGGCGGAGGAGTCGAGCTAGCGTCCGGTCACCGGGAACTCCGCCCGCCGTGACCCGGGTCACGGTTACCTTCGGAACAGCCCCACCGTTCGGCGGGGCGGATTTCGTGAGTGGTTCGAAAGGTGCGGGCATGTCGCACAAGGTTGTTCAACGGGTAGCGGAGCTCGCTGCCCAGCTCGCGGCGCACGCCGAGGAGACCGAGCAGGCGGGCAAACTCTCCGACAAGAGTGTCGCGCTGGTGCGCGAGGCCGGGGTCATGCGAATGCTGCAGCCCACCGACTTCGGCGGATACGCCGCGCACCCCAGGGATTTCGCGGAGGCCGTGATGGCGGTCGCCGGCGCCTGCGGCTCCACCGGCTGGGTGTGCGGGGTCGGCGGGGTGCATCCGTGGGAGATGGCGTTGATGGATCGCCGTCTACAGGAAGAGGTTTGGGGCGAAGACCCCGACACCTGGATCGCCTCACCGTACGCGCCGCAGGGCGTGGCCACCCCGACCGACGGCGGATACGTGCTGCGCGGGCGCTGGAGCTTCTCCTCCGGAACCGATCACTGCGACTGGATCTTCCTGGGCGCCATGATCGGAAACCCGGACGGCACACCGATGATGCCGCCGCGCACCCTGCACGTGGTGCTGCCGCGCGCGGACTACACGATCGTCGACGACTCCTGGGATGTCATCGGCCTGTGCGGGACGGGCAGCAAGGACGTCATCGTCGACGGCGCGTTCATTCCGCAATACCGCACCATCGATTCGGAGGAAGTGGCCTCGGGTACCCTGGCCGCCGACCGCGCCGGGCGCACCGAAACCGTGTACCGGCTGCCGTTCTGGGCCATGTTCCCGCTCGGCATCACCGCCGCGGTCATCGGCATCGCCGAGGGCGCGCTCGCCGCACACCTGGACTACCAGCGCAATCGCATCACCGCGATGGGCACCGCTATCAAGGACGATCCGTACGTCCTGTACGCGATCTCCGAGGCCGCCTCCGAGATCGCGGCATCGCGCTCGCAACTCCTGGACGGCATCAGCCGCCTCTACGATCTCGCCGACGCCGGCAAAACCATCGCCTTCGAGGATCGTTCCGTGGTGCGCCGCAATCAGGTCCGCTGCGCCTGGCGCGCGGTCTCGGCGGTGGATGAGATCTTCGCTCGCTCCGGCGGCAATGCGGTGCGCAAGAACAATGCGCTGCAACGCTTCTGGCGTGACGCGCACGTGGGCCTGCAGCACGCGATCCACATTCCGGGTTCCATCTACCACTCCGACGCACTCACCTCGATGGGCGTCGAACCCCAGGGCATGCTCCGCGCCCTGATCTGAGACCCCATACTGACGAAGGTCTTCGGTTCGGAACCGAGGGCCTTCGTCTTGTGTCGAGAGGGGGACTTGACAACGCGACCGCCGCTTCCACCAGCGGAAACCTGATCCGCTTCGCGCATACTGCTTGCAAACTGCTACCACTCGGCACTACCGTCTCGACAAGTGGTTGCAAATCGCAATCAGAAGGGGTCACCATGCTGAAGCAGGTCGCGGAGGGTGTGCTGATCCATCAGAGCGAGTTCTGCCAGAGCAATGCCGTTGTCGTGCAAGGCCGGAGCGGCGCGCTGCTTATCGATGCCGGGATATACGGCGACGAAATGACCTGTCTCGCAGACGACTTGGCCGAATCAGGCCAAACCGTTGTGGCGGGTTTCTCGACGCATCCGCATTGGGATCACGTGCTGTGGCACGCCAGGCTCGGCGCAGCGCCCCGTTACGGCACCGCCCGCTGCGCGGCGGTTATCCGAGATCGGCTGTCGGGTCCGGACCGGAAGGACAGCATCGCCGGGATGATTCCAGCCGACATCGCCGAGCAGATGTCGTGGGACCTGTTCGGCCTCATTACCGGCCTACCTGCCGAAACCGCGCAGATTCCCTGGGACGGCCCGCACGTCCGGATAATCGAGCATCAGGCCCACACCCCAGGTCATGCGGCACTGTTGATCGAGGAACGCGGCGTTCTCGTCGCCGGTGACCTGCTTTCCGACGCCATGATTCCGATGCTCAACCCGAACGCGACCGACCCAATCGAGGGCTACCTCACCGCACTGCGGTTAATCGAGGACGTGGCAGACAACGTCGATGTCCTCATCCCGGGCCACGGATCCATCGGCGGAGCCGATCAGGTACGCACACGAATCGACCGGGATCGCGCATACCTACGCGCCTTGCGCGACACCGATACTTGCGACGATCCGCGGGTCGGCCCATCGGCCACCTTCGACTGGATGTCCGGCGCGCATGAACGGCAACTACAGCAACTCGGCCGAGGAAGAGCGTAAGAACAATGCGCCGCAACACTTCTGGCTCCGCGCGCTGATCCGCGATGACTTTTCGAGCGGAACGGACGAAGGCCCCCGGTGTGAACCGAGGGCCTTCGTCTTGTGTCGAGAGGGGGACTTGAACCCCCACGCCCCTAAGGGCACTAGCACCTCAAGCTAGCGCGTCTGCCATTCCGCCACCCCGACTCGGTGTGCTCGACAACAGTAGCCGAGAAGTCGGGGAAAACGTAAATCGGCTGGTACGGGCGGGTTTCCGAGCTATTTCTTGATGAAGATGCCGGCGATGTCGGCGTTCTTGATGGGGGTGTCGCCGTTGGCTTGGATCTGGCAGAGGGTCTGGACCGAGGCCATGCCGATATCGACATTGGTGCCGGACGGTTCGTTCTGATTGCCGGTTTGCTGCTTGATGAATTTGGTGATGGTGATGCGCTGGGTGTCGGCATCCTGGGTCAGGTAGTCGCTGCACTTGGTGTCGCCGCCCTGGTTCACGGCGGTTTTGATCTCGCTGCAGCCGGATAGCAGGGTGACGGCGCACGCGGCGGCGGCCAGGCCGACGCTCCAACGCATGGTTTTCATGCGCGTCACTGTAGAGCGCCGCCCTCACGGGGAAATCCTGGCTGGACCCTGAGATCCCGATAATGAAGTGTGATTTGCGTCACAATACACAGGACATTTCGGGGGTTTCCGATGGCATGGTGGATGCATGTCCGCTGCCTCCGCCGAAACGATCCGGGTCCTCGGCGCCCGCGAGCACAATCTGCGCAATATCTCCCTCGATATCCCCAAGAACAAGATCACCGTGTTCACCGGCGTCTCCGGGTCGGGCAAGTCGTCCATCGTGTTCGACACCATCGCGATCGAATCCCAGCGTCAGCTGTATGCCACGTTTCCCGCGTTCATCGTCAACTTCCTGCCCCGGTACGAGCGTCCGCACGCGGAGGCCATCGAGAATCTGACCGCGCCGGTGATCATCGATCAGAAGGCGGTCGGTGGCGGACCGCGCTCGACGGTCGGGACCATGACCGATATCTACGCGCTCATTCGCGCGCTGTTCGCACGGTTCGGATCGCCCTCGACGGGTCTGGTGTACGACTACTCGTTCAATACGCCGCAGGGCATGTGCCCGGAGTGCGACGGGCTCGGCATGACCGTCACCGCGGATCCCGACAAGCTCGTGGACCGAACCAAATCGTTGAACGACGGCGCGATTCTGCTGCCCGGATACGGTGTGGGCAGCGGAGATTGGCAGCTCTACGGCAATTCCGGGCGCTTCGACCTGGACAAGAAACTCGCCGACTACAGCGATACCGAATGGCATGATCTGCTGCACGGCAGCGGCGGCAAAGTGGAGCTGACCTTCAACAAGGGCACCTGGAAGGCGAATTACGAAGGGCTGGCGGATAAATTCACGCGGTCGCGGCTCAAGCGCGATACCTCCGGACTCTCGGAGAAGACGCGGGAGCAGATGCAGAAGTTCCTCACCGAGGGCATCTGCCCGGCCTGTCACGGTGCGCGGCTGAACGAGAAAGCCTTGGCCACCAAGATCAATGGGCGCAATATCGCCGAGTGGACGGCCCTGCAGATCACCGATCTGATCGAGGTGCTCGAGCAGGTCACCGATCCGGCGGCGCTCGGGCTGGCCGAGGCGAGCCGGATCGCGCTCGGGCGGGTCGCCGATATCGGGCTCGGGTATCTGAGCCTGGACCGGCCGACCTCGACACTCTCCGGTGGTGAGGGCCAGCGGTTGAAGATGATCAAACATCTGGGCAGCACGCTGGTGGGGATGACCTACATCTTCGACGAGCCCAGCGTCGGACTGCATCCGCGCGATGTCGGCCGCCTCAATCACATGCTGGAGGCTTTGCGCGACAAGGGCAATACCGTGCTGGTGGTCGAGCATGATCCCGATGTCATTCAGATCGCCGACCACATTGTCGATGTCGGGCCGCGCGCCGGAGTGCATGGCGGCGAGATCATGTTCACCGGCAGTTTCGCCGAGCTGCGGGTGGCCGACACGCTCACCGGGCAGGGGCTGCGCCGGGCATTCGCGGTCAAGGACGCGTTCCGTGCCGCCGATGGTGAACTGCGCGTGGAGAATGCGAGCGCACACAATCTGAAGGATGTCTCGGTCGGTGTGCCGACGGGCATTCTCACCGCCGTCACCGGTGTCGCCGGATCGGGTAAGAGCAGTCTGATCCGCGATGAATTCATGGCGCGCTACCCGGATTCGGTCTTCGTCGACCAGTCGGCCATTGCCGCCTCCTCGCGCTCGACGCCCGCCACCTACCTGGGGCTGATGGATCCCATTCGCAAGCTCTTCGCCAAGGCGACCGCGAAACCCGCGAGCCTGTTCAGCTTCAACTCCGATGGCGCGTGCACCGAATGCGGTGGGCGCGGGGTGATCATCACCGAGATCGCGTACATGGATCCGGTGACCACGCACTGCGAATCCTGCGACGGGCGGCGGTTCTCCGACGAGGTGCTCGCACTCCGATTGCGTGACAAGTCGATCGCCGATGTGCTGGAGCTGTCGGCGGAGGAGGCGGTCGAGTTCTTCCCCGAGAAGGCATTGAATGCCAAGTTGCGCACCATGATCGAGGTCGGGCTCGACTATCTGAGCCTCGGGCAGGCGATGAGCACGCTCTCGGGCGGCGAGCGGCAGCGCATCAAACTCGCCACGCAATTGCAGCACAGCGGGACCGTCTACGTGCTCGACGAACCCACCACCGGCCTGCACATGTCCGATGTCGACACCCTGCTGCGGTTGATGGACGGCCTGGTCGAGCGCGGCAATACCGTGATCGTGATCGAACACAACCTCGATGTGGTCGCGCACGCCGACTGGGTGATCGACCTCGGACCGGACGGCGGTAAGAACGGCGGCGAGATCGTATTCACCGGCACCCCAGCCGAATTGCTCCGCCACCCGGACTCCCTGACCGGCGAGTACCTGCGACTGTACAAAGATGGCTCGGCTATACGGGGGAGATGAGAGTCGGGCATCGACTGCCAACCCGCATCGACTGCCGTGAGCACTGAAAACGCCCGGCCCGCTCCGCTTTTCGGTCAGTAGGTGGGTGATTGCGCATCGAGTGCCGCGCGCCAGATGCGGGCCTCGGCGGGATTGCCGCGGCGGTCCAGGACCTCGGCCAATCCGGCCATGGCGCGGGCGTCGCCGTGCCCGGCGGCAATGCGCCACCACTGCTCGGCCTCGGCGAGCTGACCCAATCGCAGCAGTACCACCGCCAGGTCGTAGCAGGCGGCCACATGGCCGGAATCGGCTGCCTGCCGCCACAATTGGCAGGCTTGCTGGTCGTCGCCGCGGTGGTGCATGGCCACGCCGAGCTCGTACAGCGCGCCGGTGTAGCGCCCGGCATCGGCGGGCGGAATGGGATCGGGCGGGGTGGGTGCGGTGGCGAATTCCACCACCAGTTCGGTGAAGTCCGGCGGTCCGACGCCGGTGCTGCAGTGCAGCACCAGCCCGGATCTCTCGCGGGTGATGAGCATGCCGTAATTGCCCGACCAGGACACCACATCGCCGAATTCGTCCACCCAGACGGGCGTCAGCGAGATGGCCGCATCCGATTCCGTGGGGCAAATGCGTAGTTCGATGCCGCCGGCCATGGCATCGGACCACACGTCAACCCCACTCAACCGGCGATCGTTCAACACCACGTGACCGCCCTCCACGGCCAGTCCCATCCCTAGTCCGCGCACGCCTCGGCGCGGTGCGGTCGAGCGCAGGGTGAGGGTCACGGTGGTGGGGAAGAGGCCGATGGCCTCCGCATGCAGCGGGTAGACCTTGGCGCCATTCCAGGTCAGGGGCTCGACACTGTCGTATCGGTGCGCCAGCGGAGGTTCGGCCGAGGTCGACACGGCGTATTGATGCGAGCTTGTCATCTGCCCCGCCTTTCACCGGTGCGCGTGCGATGTTCGGGCCCACCGTAATACCGATTGCCGCCGATGAGCGGTATATTTGCCAGGTCTCTTCACCGGCAAATTTCTGGACGCGCGACCGGCGTGACGAGCCCTTTTCGGCAGGTCGCTCGACGTGTTGCACCGAAACACGCGGTGTGTCGTACCGGTTGCGGGCCTGGCGTCATGTTTACTCGACGCCGACGTACCAGCGAACGAGTGAAAGGTAAGGACATATGGCTCTGCCCACCATGACCCCCGAACAACGCTCCGAGGCGCTGGCCAAAGCCGCCGCGGTGCGCAAGGCCCGCTCGGAGTTGATCGCGCAGGTCAAGCAGGGATCGGTCAGTCTGGCGGAGGTGCTCAAGCGCGCAGACAACGAAGACCTGGTCAAGAAGACGAAGGTTGCGGCCGTGATCAAGGCGCTCCCGGGAATCGGCCCCGTCAAGGCCGCCAAGTTGATGGATGAAGCGGAAATCCCGGCCGATCGCCGTATCGGTGGCCTGGGCTCTCGCCAGCGCGCGGCTCTGCTGGAGGCGTTGAGCGCCTGAGTTTCGGGGGGTCGCCTACCGGGTCGAACCCAGGCCCGGAGGCAACCACTCCGCAAGTTCACGGTGACCAATTTGGACCGAAACGGTCACATCCGATAACCTGACTGAGCACACCTGGTCGGGGTGGCGGAATGGCAGACGCGCTAGCTTGAGGTGCTAGTGTCCTTAGGGACGTGGGGGTTCAAGTCCCCCTCTCGACACCGAGAAAGAGCCCTCCTTCGGGAGGGCTTTTTCGTCGTTCGTACTCATCTCTGCGGGGTTCGGACGCCCGCGCAGAGGCTCTTTTCAGCTCGGCGCATCGCCGGTGACGACGCGATCCCAGGCGGTGCGGTAGAGATCGGGGATGGCACGGCGGGGTACAGCGACACGGAGATCGTCGATTCTGTCGCGCCATCCCAGCGTCAGGTTGTGCAGGGGGAGTTTCCAGAGTTCCACGCCGGGTTTGCCGACCCAGCGCGAAGGGATGAAGGCGGTGCGGCCGGCGCTCTTGCGCGGATCCTGGATTGCGAGCTTGCGGGTGAGCAGGAGGTTCTGGGCGGCGGTGTGCCGCAGCGTCTTCCAGCCGTTCCAACGGCGGATATTGCGATCGGTGGGGTCTTTCAGGGTGAGTAGTTGCAGGTACAGGGCGGCGGCATCGGTGTTCAGGCCGAGCTTGTCGGCCACCTCGGCGACCAGGTCGGCGGCGGTGAGCGTGGGGTCGGTCTCGAATCCACCCGGCGGGAGGTCCGCGGCGGCCAGACGAGCCAGGATGCGGTCGCAGTCCGGATCGAAAAGCCAATCCAGGTACGGGAGTTCGTCACGGTAGCCGCCGGCCACCGAACGCAGCAGATCGCTGTGCGCGGTGAAGTCGTAGCTCGCGGGGCGGAATTCCAGATCCCAGTAGCCTTTGTCGTCACCCCAGTAAGAAGCGATCACCAGGCCGTCGTCGTAGCGGCGACGGCCCTGGGAAGATTCGGTGACCGTGACACCGGTGAGCTGCGACAGGGCCTGGATGTCCGGCTCGCGGACCAGTCTCATCTTCAGCACCAGGCCCGGGTCGCGCAGGCGGGCGCGGAGCCGTCCGAGGGTCGGCGCCACTCCCGCGCGTACCGGGTCCCCCTCCGGGAGATGCGAATACGCCCAGCGGCAGGCATCGACGATCGTCGTCCAGCAGTCGACGAAGCCGTGGCCGTCGTCGAGCAGAACCTGGGCCGTTTGCGGTGCGGCGAGGATCGCGCACAGATCGGCGGCCGAGGTCCCGCAATAGCCGGACCCGAAATCCGACTGGACCGCGGCCATGGCGGCTCGAGTCGTCTCCGGCACGATCGGGCGACAACCCAGGCGTTCGATCCACGCGTCGGCGACGCGATGGGCCATCCGCCGCAGACCACCCGGCTGCCACAGGTCGGCCGGATCCTCCGGCAGCGCATCGGCCAGCACGCACATGCCGTCGGGCTCCCACAGCCGCGCCGGGTCCGCGGGCAGCCCCCTGGTGAACAGTGCTGCTGTCGCACCGAATTCGTCGCCCAGATGGTCGCGCAGTTCATCTGCGGCGTCCTCGAGCTCCGCGACCCCGATATCCAGGGCCTTGCGCTGCTGAGTGGTCAGCACCTCCACATAGCGCAGCCGGTCGATACACCCGGACAGCAGGATCGCCGCCGCGGCCTGGCTCAGGGTGGAGTTCGCCGCCAGCACCCTGGGCGCCTCCGAATTCCATTGCAGCGGTCCGCGTTCGCGCACCAGACGTGTGAACTCCCGTAGCTGCGCCGTATCGCCCCAGACGAATTCGACGGCGGTAGCGTGAACTTCGGCCGGACCGCCCATCGCGCGGCGACATTCGACGAACCGCCACGCCCGTCGGACATGTCCGATAGGGACTCTGGTGCGCGCGGCATCGGCCCGCACGCCTTCCTTGTGCTCGCCGGTGACGACCCACAGTCGCGCGGTCCGCTCCGCGAATACGGTCTCGGCCCATACATCGAGAAAGGCCAGCATCAGTTTT
Organism: Nocardia sp. SYP-A9097; assembly: GCF_009649815.1. Taxonomy (GTDB): domain Bacteria; phylum Actinomycetota; class Actinomycetes; order Mycobacteriales; family Mycobacteriaceae; genus Nocardia. The sequence goes on along the minus strand of NZ_WJIC01000011.1, from coordinate 161,782 downwards.
CTATCCGGATCGGACAGGGCAAGCGCCGACGCGGCTCGCACCACCGCGGGCCCGATGCCGTGCACGTACTCGCCCCAGGTGGCGGCATGTGCCGGACCCGAATCTCCACCGAAGTGCGCTGACACCACCGGCATTCGCAACTGCGCCGAGGCCAACCGGATCCCATGCAACAGCCCGCGTTTCATAGCCGTTGGTGTGCGAACCGGTGAGTACCCGGCTGTACTCGTCCGGGGCATCCAGCGGATGCTCCGCGATCTCATCCCAGTTCCGTAGTGCCGCTGACTCGTTCATCGAACCCCCGAAGTGCGTCCGGCCCATGGCCGCGTGTCCGCAGTATCGAATCATCCGGCACCGACATCACTTCGGTGTGGTCGTGCCCCCTCTCGACACCGACGAAACGGGCGGCTTCTTCACAGAAGCCACCCGTTTCGCGTTTCCGGGGGCAGCGCGAAACAGACGGACTACCCTGTGCAGGGATGGACGGAGACAATCCACTGGACCAGCCACATACGTCCCGGATATACGACTACTTTCTCGGTGGCAAGGACAACTACGAGATCGATAGGACGGCCGCGCAGGAGATCCTGCGAGCGTGGCCGCATATTCGTGCGGCCGCACGGGTCAATCGCCAGTTCATGCATCGCAGTACCCGGTTCCTGGCGGCGGCGGGTGTGCGGCAGTTCCTCGATATCGGTACCGGGGTTCCCACCGAGCCCAACCTGCATCAGATCGCGCAGCAGACCGCACCGGATTCGCGGGTGGTGTACGTCGACAATGATCCGCTGGTGCTGGCGCATGCGCGTGCGCTGATGACGACGGACAGTAGGTTGGGGGCGACGACCTATATCCACGGTGATGTCACTGATCCGAGGGCGATCCTGGCGGCCCCGGAACTGACCGAGCTGCTCGACCTGAGCAAACCGGTCGGGTTGAGCATGATCGCGCTGCTGCATTTCGTCGAGGCCGATATCAACAAGATCGTGTCGACCTTCCTCGACGCGCTCGCACCCGGCTCCTACCTCGTAATCTGCACCATCACATCCGATTTCGCGCCCGATCAGGTGGAGGCAGCGCAGAACGTCTATCGCGTTCGCAAGCTCCCCGCGCAGGTCCGCACCCACGACGAGGTCACCTCCTGGTTCGACGGACTCGAACTGGTCGAACCCGGTGTCGTACCACCACACCGGTGGGGACTCGAGCAAACCACCGACTTCCCCCGGTCCTATGACGCCAAGGTCTCCTGCTACTGCGGCGTAGCCCGCAAACCCTGACCGCGCGTCGTAGCCGGTGCGGACACCAACACCGGCGCGGCACAGGCAAACTGGCGCGGAGCCGGAGATCCGCGAACCAGAGGAGATGACCAGTGCCGTATCTTCCTGATCCCGCCCGCTATGACGGGGCGATGCGCTATCGCCGGAGTGGACGTTCCGGATTGGATCTGCCGCTGTTGTCGCTCGGGTTCTGGCACAACTTCGGTGATGATCGACCCTTCGAGGGGCAGCGTGCTATCGCGTTGCGCGCGTTCGACTCCGGGATCACGCATTTCGATCTCGCCAATAACTATGGTCCGCCGTACGGCGCCGTCGAGATCAATGCCGGACGGATACTGCGCGAGGATCTGGCCGGCTATCGGGACGAGTTGATCGTCTCCACCAAGGCGGGCTGGGATATGTGGCCGGGGCCGTACGGTCAGGGTGGTGGGTCGCGGAAGTATCTGCTGGCCTCGCTCGATCAGTCCTTGCGCAGGCTCGGGCTGGACTATGTCGATATCTATTATTCGCATCGATTCGATCCGACGACGCCGTTGGAGGAGACCGCGACGGCGCTGGATACCGCTGTGCGGCAAGGGAAAGCCCTGTATGTGGGCATTTCCTCGTATACCGCGCGCGATGCGGCGACCATGGCCGGATTGCTGCGCGAGCTGGGCACGCCGCTGCTCATTCATCAGCCGTCGTATTCGATGCTCAATCGGTGGATCGAAACCGAGGGGTTGCTCGATGCGGCGCAGGCGCAGGGTTTCGGCGTGATCGGCTTCACCGCGCTGGCGCAGGGACTGCTCACCTCGAAGTATCTCGACGGTGTTCCGGCGGGATCACGTGCCACACAGGGCACATCGTTCCAGACCGAATTGCTCACCGAGGCGATGCGGGTCAGGCTGCGCGCGCTGAACGATATTGCCGCCGAGCGTGATCAGAGCCTGGCTCAGCTGGCGTTGGCTTGGGCGCTGCGCGATCCGCGGGTCACCTCGCTGGTGGTCGGCGCGTCCTCGGTGGCGCAGTTGGATCAGAATGTCGGAGCCCTGGCCAATCTCGAATTCACCGCCGAGGAGTTGTCCGCCATCGACAAACTCCTCGATGACGACGGTGAGGTCGACCTGTGGCGCGCGGCCCGGGAAGGCACGCTGTGATCGCGGCCCCGGTATCATCACGGTGATCTTCGAGCTTCCCGATCAGCCCTGATGCAGTCGAGCGAATCGAGATCCCGATGTCCGTCACGATCTGGCATGCCCGCCTGGGTGATTGGCGGCCGCCCCGCGATCTGATCCTGGCCGATGCGGACGCCCTGGCGATCGATCCCGCCGCGGTGGAGCTGGCCGAGCTGTACAGCGCCAGTTCCGATGCCGAATTCGCCGCCCGGGACTGGTCGCTCGAGGAGGTCGCGGGTTGGCTGGACAATTCGCACCTCGATGTCCCGCATGTGCAGTTGGATCTGGGTGTGCGCAATCCGGACGGCCGGCTGGATCTGCAGTGCACGGTGCTGAGCGGGCGGGATTACGCCTCCACCGGGCGGGTCATCTTCCGTCGCGGGCTCGGCGATGAGCAGCTCGCCGGACACCTGGCCGGGATCCTGCGCCATGCTAATCGGACATATCCGCAGGTCACGTTGTTCACGGTGTACGAGTGGGATGAGCCCGCGCTCGCGACCGCCGCCCGCCGCGCCGGGTTCGAATCGGATCTCGACTAGCGCCGAAACCGGTCTGCGAGATCGGTATTCGAGGACCTTCCTCGTAGCGCGGACGGGCGAGCCGGTGGATGCGGAAACCACTGCGGCGGTGCGGTACACCGCGGCGCTGCTCGAGCACTCGGGTCATACGGTCGAACCGGTGCGGCTGCCGGTCACTCGCGGGTGGGCCGATGATTTCATCCAGCTCTGGGCGCTTTTGGCGGATCTGATCGGTACGGCGGGCAAGCTCACCTTCGGCCGATCCTTCGATCCAGCCGAATTCGACGGCCTCACAAGCGGATTGCGGGCGCATCATCGGGCGAATCTGCATCGCACGCCCGCCGCGCTGTGGCGGTTGCGCGGTACCGCTGCTGCGGTGGCGGGCATGTTCGCCAAGCATGAGCTGATTCTCTCGCCGGTGCTCTGCCACACCACACCGAAGCTCGGATACCTCAGCCCCACAGTCGAATTCGATGAGCTGATGACCCGGTTGACGAATTACGTCGGGTTCACCCCGATCAATAATGTGGCCGATACCCCGGCGATTTCGCTCCCGATGGGCATATCCGAGGCGGGCATGCCCATCGGTGTGCAACTCTCGGCAGCCGACGGCGATGAACGGACGCTGCTGGAGTCCGCGTTCGAACTCGAAGCGGCGCACCGTTTTCCGTCCACCACCGACCGGCGTTCTACGGTGTGAGGATCTGCGAGGTGGTCCGCGCCAGCGAGAAGTCGTCGATGTCGCCGTCATCGCCGGTCACGGTCTGCAGCATGCTCGCCAGAATGCCCAGAATGAGCATGACGATGAGCAGTACCTGCCCGCCGCGCGAGAGCAGCAGCGGCCGGGTCGGCGATTGCGGCGCGGGCTGGCCCCACTGCCGGACCGGCTGCCCCCATTGCGCGGTGGCCGGATCGACGGGCACCCCGGTCTGATCGCCGAACACGCCCTTCAGATAGGCCGGGGTCAGCAGATATGTGTAAGCCTGCGTACGCAATTCGGTGCGCATGATCGCGGTGGTCGCCTCGAAGACCGAGCGCGGCATACGCCCGGTGATCAGTACGATCAGCCAGAACACGAATGCCAGCATCGCCCAGCCCGACACGAGCCAGCTGGTGAACACCAGAATCGGGAAGGCCAGGATCAACCGGAACAGCACCGCGAGCCGATTCAACTCCGTCGGCGGCGGAAAGAGCACGCGGACCGGGTAATTCGGCGGATTCCAGGCGAACGGCGGGTATTCGTCGACCACCAGCATGAGGTACCCGTACACGCGGGCGCTGTAGGAGAAGTAGCCGCGCAGGAATTCACCACACCACTGCGGTAGTCGCCCGGTGAACAGTGCGCCGAACCAGCCGCAGACCACCACCACGAACGCGGCGAATCCCAGGAACCACATGACGATCAATTGCGGAATGGCCAGCAGCAGTCGCAGCAGCACCGTCCAGCGTTGATGCTGTTCCGGCGGAAACACATCCAATTCCACCAGCGCTTCACCAGGTATGCCGGTCGGTTGCCAATCCTGGCCGCCGGACGGCCACGGTTCGCCCATAGTCATACGATCACACCCGCTTTCCTGCTAGAGCAGTACAATTCGAGCCCGAATCTAGACCGCACCCGGGGAAACACCTGGTAACCGCGCCGTTGCCGTCCTAGTCACCGCCGATCAGTACGCACCATCGCCGGATCCATTGGGAACCGCGACGGCCGCTGCGGTCACCGTCGGAAGGATCGTGCCGGCCGCAGCGGCGGTTTCACGGGCGAAGAAGGAGCCGATATCACCGATCGAGCTCATCATCGGGGCGGGGAAGACGACGGTGGTGTTCTTGTCGACACCGAGTTCGATGAGCGTCTGCAGATTGCGCAATTGCAGGGCGAGCGGGTGCGCCATCATTATGTCCGACGCGTCGCCGAGCGCTGCCGCAGCCATCGATTCACCCTCTGCGGCAATGATTTTCGCCCGCTTCTCGCGTTCGGCTTCGGCTTGCTTGGCCATCGCGCGTTTCATGCTGTCGGGCAGCTGGATGTCCTTGAGCTCGACGAGGGTGACCTCGACACCCCATTCCAGGGTGGTGGTGTCCAGCATCTGACGGATATCGACATTGATCGTGTCGGTCTCGGCGAGCGCCTGATCGAGCGTATGCTGGCCCACCACTTTGCGCAGGGTGGTCTGCGCGATCTGATCGATTGCGGTGTAGACGTTCTCGATCGCGACCACCGACTTCTCGGCGTCGACCACGCGGAAGTAGGCCACCGCGGAGATATCGACGCTGACATTGTCCCGGGTGATGATGCCCTGCGACTGGATGGGCATGGTCACGATACGCATGGACACCCGTGACAGGCGATCGACGATCGGGATGATGAAGTTCAGGCCGGGCTGCCTGACCCCGACCACCCGGCCGAGACGGAACAACACCCCGCGCTGGTACTGGTACACCACTCGAATCGACAATGCCGCCGTGAGCAGCGCCAGCGCCGCGATCACAACCAGAACGGCAATCAAGGCGTTCATGGATTTCTCCTCCGGCACGTCCGTCGCAGGGCGATGCCGCGCACAGCGCGCCGCATCGGCGACGATTCCGGGCCGATGGTTTCATCATGCGCGCGCCGACCGGGCCGCACGCAGGGGCTTACGGCATCGGCGGCAGGGTATTCGGTAATCCGGCGGGACAAGACAGTTCCGGCGGCGTTGCGCCTGGTCAGCGGTGGAACGCCGACAGGAACCGCCAGATCACCTGGGTGGCATCGAATTGGTGGCTGACCTTGCCGACCAATCCGGCCGGGAGGTATTGCGGCCCGTCCGGCCAGGTGTGGCCGCCGCCGGTGATCGAATAGAGCTGGACCTTGCCACCATTGGCGCAGTCGGCGGATTCGATGGTCACCGTCGTGCCGTCATCGGTGGTCGGCGCGAGGGGAGTGCTGGTTACCGGGCCGCAGCCGTCCTTGGTGCGCCACAGCTGCTGGGTGGCTGCCACCGAGAGCACTGGACTGGATCCGCTGCCGCCGTGATTGCCGGAGGTGACGCGTACCGGGCCGCCGTCGTAGGGGACGATCGGATCGGCGGTGCCGTGGATCTCCAGCACCGGCAGGGGATGGGTTGTGGCGCAGGCGGATTCGTCGGCTGCGGGCAGGGGTCCCGCGACGGGTGCGATGGCGGCGAGCTTATCGGACAATCGGCAGCCCAGGTCCTGGGTGAACATGCCGCCGTTGGAGATTCCGGTGGCGTACACGCGATCGGCGTCGACCCCGTCCTGGGCGACGATGCGATCGATGAGCGCCGAGACGAACCCGACATCGTCGATGCCCGCGGCCCCGGCCTTGGTGTCCGCGCCGCGGCCGTCGCTCCAGGACTTCTCATAGCCGACGGGGTAGACGGCCACAAATCCCTCGGAGTCGGCGAGCCGGTCGAATCCGGCGGAGTTCGTCATCGATTCCGCGGTCCCGCCGCCCCCGTGAAATACCAGTACCACCGGTGGTCGCGCACCCACCCCGGCGGGCCGGTGGATCAGGTATTGCCGTTGCAGCCCACCGTATTCGAACGACACGGTGACATCGTCCGTCGCCCGCGCGAACGGATGTCCGCACCCGGCGGTCAGCATGATGAGTGCGGCGGAGGCTGCGGTGGCGGCAACGCGTGCGGCGGTCACCTCCCCGATGCTAAGCCGATTTCACCGACCCGGCCCGTCGGTGCGGGCGGCCGCGATATCGCCGCGAATTCGCTCGGTGATGGTGGTCAGATCCCAGCTCGCGTCGATCCGGGTTTCGGTGGTGAATTCCAGTGGCTGCCAGCCGTGATACCACTGCGCGAGGAAACTCTCCGGCACCTCCGCCGCGAGTGGGCGGCTCGCATGCCGGAGCAGGGTCTCCTCGAAGGAGAGATCGAAGGCGTAGAACAGGCTGCGGGGCGCGGCATTCGCCAATCGCTCCAGCATGGCACCGTATCGGCGGGTATCGAGGATGCCTTCGACAATGGTGACGAGCCCGCGCGCGAGCGCGAAAGTCGCGATGTGCTCGATCAATTCGACATTGATCCGCCCGGCCTCATCGGGTTCCCAGGTCATCTTGCGGCGCACCACATCCTGCGGCACGACCACACAGGTACTGCGCTCCATCGAATGCTGCAGTGTCGTTGCGGTGGTGGACTTCCCGGACGCGGAATTCCCGCGCAGCACCACCAGCACCGCACCCGCGGCCACGTCGTTCACGGCGTCAGGCACGCCCCCGCCCCCATTTGTCATGGCCCCCACCGTATCCGGCCGCGACAAGATCAACGGGATCTGACCGTGTTCGCTACGCGGCGAATGCCACGGTCAAGTCCCGTTGATCTTGGTCGGGGTCAGGGGACGACGGGGACTATGCGGCCGTCGGCGGTGTGGACGTTGATGAGGGGGTGTTCGCCGGTGCGGGTGCGGACCAGGGCGAAGGCCAGGCCGTTGGGGGCGATGGGGGCGGTGTAGCTGTCGATGGTGGAGATGACCGTGAGGGTGGTGGCGTCGGCGGCGGCGGTGCCCAGGACCGCGGACCAACTGGTTTGGGCGGGTTGGCCATCGGGGTCCGGGTGGGCGACGCGGGTGCGGCTCATGCGCAGTAGCGGGCGGTGGTCGAGGGTGCGGGCGGGGCGGGATCGCGAGACCGGGCGCGGGGTGCCCGAGACCATGGACGGGGTTATCCACTCGTCGTCGCGGTGTTCGACTATGACGATGACGCGGAAGTCGCGGCTCTCCAACAGCACCGCGGCCGCGCCGTCGCCGTGCTCGATGAGGGCCACCGGCTGGAATTGCTGGTCGAGCGCGGCCAGCCGGGCGGTGGCCGCCGCCACCGCGGGATGGGAGGGTACGGAAGTCACGGGGCTGCCCCCTTACCTCGGTTCGAACCACGAATTGTAGGCAACGCGGCGGGGTGCGGCCACTCGTACGCCAGAAGTGAAATGAACACGCAGCCGGACGGTTTCACAACCACAATGGCGAGGGTGCCGACCGAGTGCAGAGGATGCCCTGATGAGTGATGTGCTGCTGACCCCACCCGATGCGGTCGAAGTCCAGTGGGTGGCGCGCGGAGTGGTGAGCGCGGCGCAGGGCGAGCAGGGGCTCACACCCCTGCAGCAGTTGCTGATTCCGGCGCTGTTCCTGTCCCTGACAGGGCATGCGGTGGAGTTGGACGCGCTCGCGCCGATCACCCCGGTGGAATACGCGCAGGGCCTGACCCGGCGCAATCGGATCTTCCGCGAACGCGTCGTGCAGACCATGCTGCTCGCGGCGCTGGTGGTGCGGCCGCTGCCGGCTTGTGTGGGCGAACAGTTGCGGGCGTTCGCGGACGCCTTGGACGTGGATGACGAAATGATCTCCGTCGCACAGAAATACGCCGACGGCGCGGAGGATCTGGCCGCGGTCGACTTCTCCCGCAACGGGTATCTGAGCGGACTCGGCACCGGGCGCCTGCATGCCCTGCACACCTCGGAGCTGGACAGTTCCTGGAGCGCGGTGGTCGATGATCCGGTACTGGCCGCCCGCTGGGGCGAACTGCGCGAGCTGCCGATGGGGACACTCGGTCGCGGCGTGGCCGACTTCTACCGTGACCGCGGCTTCGTCACCCCCGGGCTGCCCGGATCCGCGCCACCGCTACTGGCACAGCATGATTGGGTGCATGTGCTCGCGGGCTACGGCACCACGCTGGAGAACGAGATCGAGGTGTTCGCGTTCATGGCGCGCGCCAATGACGATCCGCGCGCGTTCAGCCTGCTGGCAATGGTGATCTCGCTCTTCGAAACCGGGTATCTGCGCGCGGGCGCGGGACTCTTCGAAGCGAACGCGGGACACCTGCGGTCCTCGGGTATGGCGGGGCGGCTGGGTGATGCCCTGCGCCGGGGCGCGCTCACCCGGGGCAGTCACGATTTCCTGGACCTGGATTTCTTCGCGCTCGCGGATCGCCCGATCACCGTGGTGCGCAATGAGATCGGCCTGACTCCCAAGGCGGAGGCCGCGGTCTCGGCGGGTTCGGTCGGCCCCTGGCAGCCGGGCGGGATCACCCCGTTCCAGCTCAATTCCGCCCGCGTCGCCGCCGAATCCGAAGCGCGCCCGTACATTCCGTGGCAGCCCGACCCGACGCGGGACTGATCGACACCTCCCTCGCGCACACAGGTTCTTGCGCAAATGACGTCCCGAACTTGCTCGCGCACACGGGTTCCGGCGCAGGGCGAAATCCCGAACCATCGCGCGCAAACATGTTCTGACGCGGGTGGCATCCCGAACCACCGCGCACGCGGATGGTGGAACGTGGGTGGTGTCGCGAGACGCGCTTGCCGGGCGGTGTGCCCCCTAGGGCACTTCTCAGGCGGAGCCGAGGAGTCCGAGCATGCCGGAAACCGCTGCGGGCCAGGTGAATTGCTCGGCGCGGGTGCGGGCGGCCTGGCGGCGTTGCAACAGCGGCCGGGACAGCACATCGGTGACGGCGCGCGCGAAGGCGATGGGGTGGTCGGCGGCCACCGCACCGCAGTCGGCGGTGACGATATCGGCCAGCGCCGAGGAGCGGCTGGCCACCACCGGCGTGCCCGCGGCGAGGGCTTCCAGGGCGGCGAGACCGAAGGTTTCGTGCGGGCCGGGAGCCAGCGAGACGTCGGCGGTGGCGAGCAGGGTCGCCAATTCCGTTCTGTCATTGATGAATCCGGTGAAATGCACTGCCGGAAGACCGTCGCGCAATGGCGGGAGGGTGCGGGCGCGGCGCTCGAGGGCCTCACGGCGCGGGCCGTCACCGGCGACGATGAGCCGCGCGTCGATGCCCTCGCGCCGCAGTCGGCCGACGGCTTCGATACTGCGGTCCACCCGCTTCTCCACGGACAGGCGACCGCAGTGCACCAGCAGTGGGTAGTCCGCCGCGCCGAGATCGGTGCGCAGCCGCAGATCGCAGCGGGTCGGGCTGAACATGTCCAGGTCGACGCCGAGTGGCACCAATTCCACATTCGGCACATCGATGCGCTCGAACTCCTCGCGCGCGAATTGTGTTGTGCAGACCACGATGTCGTAGTTCTCGGCGGTGCGCCGATTGGCCGCGTCCGCCGCCCGCCGCGCCGCGGGCCCGGGCAGCACCTGCCCGAGCAGCCGGTCGAGGCGCTCGTGCGAGATCATCACCCCGGCCACGTCCCGCCGCCGCGCCCAGCGCCCGAATCCGCGCAGGGTCAACCGATCCGACACCTCGAGTACGTCGGGCCGCAGCCCGGACAGCACATCGGCCACCCGGCGCGGATGCGCGGCCCGATATCCGCCGGTCCACGGAATCGCGGGCGCGGGCACCGTAATTCGCCACACCCCCGACGGCAGCAGCTCTTCGGCCCGCCGCGGCCCCGGCACGATCAGCATCACCTCGTGCCCGGCCGCCACATATCCCGCACCCAAATGGTGCAGTGCCGTGCGCAGCCCACCCGACCTCGGCCCATAGAAGTTCGCCAGCTGCACGATGCGCACTTGGCTGATCGTGCAGGGCACCGGGTTACCGGCGGCACCCCCGCGACCAACGCCGTATGAACTCCAGTCGACGAACCGTGGTCGCCTGAGCCGCTTCAGGGTCTGGCGCGGGGCCATCGATCTTGGTAGACCTTGGTGACGGAACCGGATAGTGATCCGGGTCATTCGGGGACAAGGGGAATCATGGTGGACGCCAAAGCTCAGCTGGAGCGGGAATTGGGTGGGCCGCTGGCCGCGCTCGAACTGCTGTCCGAGGCCGAAACCGCCGACCTGCTGGAGGTTTTCCGGCAGGCACAGCGCACCGAAACCGAGGAAATGGTGGCCGCGGTCGACAAAACCGTCTCCGCGCTGCCGTGGCCGCTGAGCACCGCGGCCAAGAAGATCATGTTCGGAAACAGGCTGGGATGAGCGATCTGGTCACCCGGGCGCAGATCACCCTGCTCTCCCGCACCCTGCACGTACCCGCCGAACGCCTGGCGCACCTGGAGAAACTCGGCGCACGACACCTGCACGAATTGCAGGAGGCCATGGCGAAAGTCATTTTCGCCCAGCACAATCAGACGTTCGCGCGGCTGAGCATGCTGGTGCCGATCATTCCGCTGAGTATTTCGCTGCCGCTGGTGCAGCGCGTGGTGCCGGCGGTGATCGCCGGGCGCGCGGCCGGGGCCATCGGCGTGGAGCATCCACGTAAGGCGGCCGAGGCGGTCTGCATGCTGAAACCGTCCTACGCCGCCGACGGCGCACCGTATATGGATCCGCATGCGGTGGGTCAGCTCGCCGATATCGCCCCGCCCGAGCCCGTGGTCGCGATCGTCAACGAGATTCTGCGCCGCGGCGACTATGTGACCGCCGGACCGTTCCTCGCCTATGCCACACCGGCATTGATCAAGGCGGTGGAGCGGGGCACCCACGATGACGAGGGCCTGATCCGCTCGGCCGCGTACGCCTATTCGGGCGAGAGCATCAGCATGGTGGTGCGGCATCTGCTGGACGGGATCGAGCAGCGGATTCCGCGGCTGATCCAGACCATCTTGAAGGGATCCGATGAGTTGAAGCTGGCGGCGGTGTCGGTGTTCGCGCGCTGCGATACCGATGTGATCGTCGGTATCGGCGACATCCTGTTCGACGAGGGGTCGGCCGAGGACATCGCGGCCCTGGTACGCACCTTCATCGCGGCCGGCGCGATACCGGAGACGCTGCGGTTCGTCGGGCAACTGAGCCCGTCGGCACTGGATCTGCTGGCCGCCAATCCAGTGCTGACCGAACAGGAGTCGATCCACACGCTGACCGCCACGATCGACGGCGGCACCGATGCCGCGACCTGGCGCGGACTCCTGGAATTGGCCGAGCGCACCGCACCCGCTCTCGCGCGCCGCATCGGCGCAACCGTGTCGCACCTCGAGGCCGACGCGCTGGCGCAGCTGCCCGCGATACTGACCGCCGCTGATCTATGGCCGTCAGTGCTGCGCGTTCTCGCCGTCGCCGAACCCGATGCGCAATCGCGCATCGGGCAGGCGTGGTCCATGCTGGCGGATCCCGACCGGCGGGAATTGGCAGAACGCATTACCGAACTCGATCTGAGCGAACAGCTTTCGGCACTCGCCGCCACCTTGCAGATCGCGCACTGAGTTTCGAGCCGACCGGCCTGGCCACGAAATGCGGCGGGCCGGTCATGGTCGGCGTAGTCGCCCGCGTCCGATCCCCGGCCGAGTGTGCACCCAGGGCGGAGATTCGGGCATACCACCGCCCTAGCTACACAGTCGGCAGTCGGGGCGGGTGCGCGCGGCTAGTTGCCGGGGCCGAACCAGCGGGTCAGTGCCTCCGGTAATCCTGTGGTGTCGGACGTATCGGTGGCCCAGGCGACGATGCCGTCGGGGCGGACCAGGATGGCTGAAACAGTGTGGGGTTGAGCGGGTTTGGTGGTGATCACCTGGACTCGGTCGGGGTGGGCGGCGGCCGGGGCACGCACGGCGGGAGAGTCGGTGAAATCGAAGAGGACCGCTTGGCCGGTGCGGAAGTGGTCGCCGATTCGGGTACCGTTGGCGAGTTCCAGGTCCGGGGTGATCGCACCGGTCAAGGGGTGGGTGCCGCCGAGGTCGTAGCGGTGCAGGACGCCGGAGATCTTCTTGAAGATGGCGGTGGCGGCGTCGCGGGTGGACAGGAGTTCGGTGGTGATCGCGCGCAGGGCTCGGCTGCGGGGGTCGGTGCGCATGAGGGCTACTTGCGCGCGGGTCCAGTCCAGGACCCAGGCGCCGACGGGGTGGCGTTCGGCGGTGTAGGTGTCGAGCAGATCCGTTGGGGCCCAACCCCGTACGACGGCGGCGAGTTTCCAGCCGAGGTTGACCGCGTCGCCGATGCCGAGGTTCAGGCCCTGACCGCCGAAGGGAGAGTGCACGTGCGCCGCGTCACCGGCGAGTAGGACGCGGCCCTTGCGGTAGTCCGGGACCTGGCGGGTGTTGTCGGTGAAGCGGGTCGCCGAAAGCACATTGCTGATGCGCACTTCCACGCCGGTCACTGTGCGGAAGCTCTGTTCGAGTTCCTGCGCGGTAATGGGTGCGGTGCGGTCTGCGGGCGGCCCGTCGAGTTCGACGGTGAGGAAGCGTCCGGGCATGGGACCGTACACGTAGATGCCGGTGGGGGTGGCGTGCCAGCCGGGGGCGACGGCCTCCGCGCCGGTCATCTCGACCAGCGCCTGCCTGCCGGTGATCTCCGGATCCAGGCCGGGGAAGTCGAAGCCCGCGATCTTGCGGACGATACTGCGCCCGCCGTCGCAGCCGACCAGCCAGCCCGCCCGCACCGTGCGGTCAGCGCAGTCGAGGGTGACGCCGACGCCGTCGTCGTCGAACCCGGTCACCTCGACGCCCCGGCGGATCTCCACCCCGAGTTCGAGGGCGCGGCGGGCCAAGACGATCTCGATGCCCTGCTGTGAGACGAACCAGGCCGCCGCGGCCGGGCCCGCGTCCTGGAAGGCCGGATCATCGAGATCGATTGCGGCACCGTCGAGTTGGATTCCGGCGAAATGCCCGGGCACCAGGCGTTCGCCCGCCGGGCGCGGCTCCGCACCCATGCCGCGCAGGAAGGTCGCCATCCTGGCCATCGAGGCGTCATGTTGTTCCTGCAGTTCCGGCAGTAGGCCGTGACGCGAGAGTGCCTGTGCCGTCGGCACATTCACGGCCCCGGCCTTGACCGTCAGATCCATCTCGGCCAGTCGCTCCAGCACCAGCACATCCACCCCGGCCAGCCGCAGTTCGCAAGCCAGCATCAGCCCGACCGGTCCCGCTCCGACCACCACCACATCGCGTGTCTCGTTCATGAGAATCACTCTGCCGATGCCCGATTGCCCCGCACTTGCGCTGTCTTGCATACCGCTTACGTCCGGCGTGGCACCGCCCCGCACGCCCTCGAAAACGACTCGGGTCGCACACCGCGTGGTGTGCGACCCGAAGTGCGGTCATGGTGGCGGGATCAGCCCCAGCCGCGGGAGTCCTGCTTGAGGGCGGTGTCGATGGCCAGGCCCGAGGCCACAACCATGGACAGCAGGGGCTGGGGGAGTTGGCGGTGGATCTGCACGACGTAGTTGTCGGCGGTGGTGAACATGTTCTTGAGCAGGCCCTCCCACGTCTTGGTGATGCGGGCGACCTCCTGACCGGTGTGGTCGTGGATCATGAAATTCCAGGCGCGCCAGTTCTCGGCGCGAATCCCGCCGATTTGCTGGCCATTCACCACAAAGGAGAAGTTGATCTTGCCGATCATGTTCTCCTGGATGATCTCCCCGATCGGCTGACCATTGCCGTGCTCGATCAGGAAGCGGGACTTGAAGACCTTGGCCGGGCGGGTCACGCGCAGCATGGTCTGACCCTGGCCGTCGCGGATCTCCAGCTTGTGCGTCATGAACTGGTCGTAGCTGGACATGAAGCGCACGGCCTTCTTGAGCGCGCTCTGCCCGACCTCCACCACCGCGCCGATCTGGCGGCCGTGCTGATCGAAAACGCTGTACTCATTGGCCATTTCGATGAGCTTGACCTTCTGGTTCACCACCAGGATCGGCTCGGTGAACACGGTGCCGCCACCGGCCTGGGTCGCGCCGACCCCGGCCTGCTGCTGCACCTGCCGCTGAATCGCGGAGGGATCGTGCGCGCCGCCGATCTCGAGTTCGAGCGCGTGCGCGTCACTGGGCTGCTGACCGTACTGCTGCTGACCGTATTGCTGACCCTGCGGCGCGTACTGCTGCTGACCGTACGCCTGGCCCTGCTGCTGGCCCTGTTTCGCATAGCCCTGTTGTTGCTGATGCTGTTGCTGCCCGGCCGGTGCGTACTGCTGGCCTTGCTGTCCGTACTGCCCCTGCTGTTGCCCGTGCGTTTGCTGGGCCGCCTGAGGCTGTGCCTGTGCCGATTGCTGCTGCGGCTGAGTGTGATTCGTCCATTGCGCGCCGTCCCACCAGCGCAGCACGGTGGAACCTTGACTCTCGGGATACCAACCCGGGGGATGACTCATGGCCGCATCCTAACGGGGTCCTGTGAGTCTGCACTTTTTGCGGTTTTCGTCGCATGTGCCCGCCTATGATGGGCGGTCGAACACGGGCGCACCGGATACGGGCACCCTAGGACGGGGAAAACATGTCTGCCACAGTCGATTTCGCCTCTGGCGGAGCCTTCGCGACTCGGACCGGCCTATGACCGATCTGGTCACTCGCGCCCAACTGGTACTGCTGGCACGGACCCTGCACGTCCCGGTCGAACGCATCGAACACCTCGAGCGCCTGGGCGCGCACCGGCTCAACGACCTGCAACAGCGCATGTCCGGCGCGCTGTTCGACCAGCACACACCGGTTTTCGAGCGGATCAGCGCACTGGTGCCGATCATTCCGCTCGGCATTTCGCTGCCCATCGTGCAGCGCATGGTGCCCCCGGCCATGACCGGTCGCGCGGCCGGCGCTGTCGGCGTCCAGCATCCGCGCAAAGCCGTGGACGCGCTGCTGCGGCTCAATATCGAGTATGCCGCCGACTGCGCGCCCTATCTGGACCCGCGCACCGTCGGACAGCTCGCCGACGACGCGCCCACCGCACCGGTCATCGCGATCGTCAATGAACTGCTGCGGCGGCGCGACTACATCACCGCGGGACCGTTCCTGGCCTATGCCACACCGGAATTGGTGCGCGCGGTGGAGCAGGACGTCCCCGATGACGAGGGGCTGATCCGTTCGGCCGCCTACGCCTACTCCGGTGAGAGCATCAGTGCTATTGTGCGGCAACTGCTTTCGGGACCGGGACAGCGGATTCCCGGCCTGCTCGGCACGGTCATCAACGGCTCCAAGGAGCTGCGCCTGGCCGCGCTGTCGGTCTTCGCGCGCTGCGCCCCCGATGTGATCGTCGCCGTCGGCGATATTCTCTTCGAGGTCGCTCCACCCTCGGCCGTCGCCGACCTGCTCACCACCTTCCTGGCCGCCGACGCCACCGACGACCTGCTGCGTTTCGCGGGCCAGCTCAGCCGCTCGGCCCTGACCAAACTCGCCTTCAATCCCGTGATCGCCGAGGCCGCGGAAACCCTGGTCACCGCGGTCGACGGCAGCAGCGAACTCGCCCTGTGGCGCGGCGTCCTGGAACCCCTGGCCCGCACCCCCGCCGAGGTACGCCGCCGCGCCGGAACCCAACTCGCCGAACTCGACTCCTCGACCCTGGTCATGCTCCCCGCCATCGCCCAGGCCGCCCGCCTGTGGGCTCCGCTGCTGTGGGTGCTGTCCGCCACCGACGTCGCCGCCCAAGCCCATATCGGCGAATTGTGGGCGTCCTCCACCCGTCTGAACCCCGAAGTCCTCGAACGCCGCATCGCCGACCAACGCCTGGACTCGCTCCTGGCCACCCTCACCATGACCTTGCGCGTGCTGCGCTGATCACCCCCGTCGGCGAGCGTGCACTCATGGCGGAATTCGGTGCGTATCACCGCCACCGGTGCACAGTCGCCGAATGTGCCGCACCCGGGCTGATCGCATACCTCGGGATTCCGGGAAAGGGTTGGGCCAGGGGTGATTTCAATCGCGGGCGGTGGCCACCACCTGCATCGCCGCCGGCGCGACACGGCGGGGGCCGGGGGCGGCGGCGTGGCGAGGTGGTAGGAAAGGGGACGTGTCCCAAACTGGCGAAGCGCGTACCTCCCGTGCCGTCTCGGAGGTGGTGGACCTGGTCAGCACGCTGATCCGGTTCGACACCTCCAATACCGGCGAACTCGAGACCACCAAGGGCGAGCGCGAATGCGCGCAGTGGGTGGCCGATCAACTCCAGCAGGCCGGATACACCACCGAATATGTGGAGTCCGGCGCGCCCGGACGCGGCAATGTGTTCGCACGCTTGCAGGGCGCGGATTCCAGCCGCGGGGCGCTGATGATGCATGGGCATCTGGATGTGGTGCCCGCCCAGGCGCAGGACTGGAGTGTGCACCCGTTTTCCGGGGCCATTCGCGACGGCTATGTGTGGGGCCGCGGGGCCATCGATATGAAGGATATGGTCGGCATGATGCTGGCCGTGGCCCGGCAGTTCAAGATCGAGGGCACGGTGCCGCCGCGCGATATCGTCTTCGCGTTCCTCGCCGATGAGGAGAACGGCGGCCGCTGGGGCTCGCAGTGGCTGGCGGACAATCGGCCCGATCTGTTCGCCGGGATCACCGAGGCGGTCGGCGAGGTCGGCGGATTCTCGCTCACGGTGCCGCGACCCGATGGCAGTGAGCGCCGGTTGTATCTGGTCGAAACCGCCGAAAAGGGTTTGGGCTGGATGCGATTGCGCGCCAAGGCCCGCGCCGGGCACGGCTCGTTCCTGCACGAGGACAATGCGGTCACCATTCTGGCGCAGGCGGTCGCACGCCTGGGCACACACACCTTTCCCCTGGTCGTCTCGGATTCGGTGGCGGAGTTCCTGGCCGCGGTCGCCGAGGAATCCGGTCTGAGGTTCGATCCGTCGAGCCCCGATATCGAAGGCCAACTGGCCAAGCTCGGCACCATCTCCCGCATTATCGGTGCGACCCTGCGCGATACGGCCAATCCGACCATGCTGCAGGCCGGGTACAAGGCCAATGTGATTCCGCAGACCGCCGAGGCCGTGGTGGACTGCCGTGTCGTGCCCGGCCGCCAAGCCGAGTTCGAGAAGGAGGTGGACGCGCTCATCGGCCCCGATGTCGAACGCGAGTGGATCACCAAACTCGACTCGTACGAAACGACTTTCGACGGGCACCTGGTCGACGCCATGAACGCCGCCATCCTCG
Organism: Nocardia sp. SYP-A9097; assembly: GCF_009649815.1. Lineage (GTDB taxonomy): Bacteria > Actinomycetota > Actinomycetes > Mycobacteriales > Mycobacteriaceae > Nocardia. The sequence goes on along the minus strand of NZ_WJIC01000011.1, from coordinate 144,130 downwards.
CCCACGATCCGCACGGCCGCACCGTACCGTACATGCTCTCGGGCGGCACCGACGCGAAAGCCTTCGCGCGCTTGGGAATTCGCTGCTTCGGCTTCGCACCACTGCGACTGCCCCCGGACCTGGATTTCAGCGCATTGTTCCACGGCGTGGACGAACGCGTCCCGGTGGCGTCACTGGAATTCGGTGCGAGCGTACTGGAACACTTCCTGCTGAACTGCTGACAGTCTGCGATCGAAAGGACGGCCCGTGCCCGACTATTCATACAACCCCTACGCCCCACTGCCGCAACTGCCCGAGTTCACCCTCACCTCCAGCGAGATCAGCGAGGGCAAGCCGCTGCATATGGATCAGGTCAGCGCGCTGGGCGGCGCGGGCGGCAAGGACATCTCCCCGCAACTGAGCTGGAGCGGATTCCCCGCTGAGACAAAGAGTTTCGCCGTCACCGTATTCGACCCCGACGCACCGACCGCCTCGGGCTTCTGGCATTGGGTGGTGGCGAATATCCCCGCGAGCACCACAAGCCTGGAGTCCGGCCAGGGCAGCAAGGGCGGCACACTGCCCGAAGGCGCCGTGGTGCTGCGCAATGACGCGGGCCTGCACGAGTACACCGGCGCGTTCCCGCCCGCCAACCACGGCCCGCACCGCTACTTCGTGGTCGTGCACGCGGTCGGCGTGGACAAGCTCGAGGTCGACGAGAACGCCTCACCCGCGTACCTGGGCTTCAACCTGTTCATGAACGCCATCGGGCGCGCGACGCTGATCGGCACGCACGAGCAGAAGTAGAGCGCGTTGTCGATAGTGGCCCCGGGCGAATCGCTCGGGGCCACTGTTGTTCCGGCGCGCATCTGCCGAGTCCTCGCGCTGTCCTTTGCCGGGGTGTGGATCCCGGCCGAAAACATGCCGGGCGGGGCGGGGCACTTGCCGACATGGCGGTGTTGCTCGAGCACGCCGGACATATCCCACTGACCATCACGTCGAGGTAGGCGCGCACGGGAGGGCGGCCCCGGGACGTGCGGGCTCGTGATGGGGAGCAACCCAAGCCGGCGCCTCAGTCGTGGCGCGGGTCCGAGAGCGCCGCCAGCGCACGGACTCCGGCGGTGAGGTCCTCGGCGGTCGGGGCGTTTCCGGGCTCGACGAGAGCCTGCACGAGGAGGCCGCCGATCACGGTCTGCACGATCGCACCGATACGGGGGTCGTTGTCGCCCAAGGCTTCCGAGAGACCCGTGCGGGCGCGGACCTGTGCCGCGCCGATCTCGGTGCGCAGTTCGGGGGAGTGCAGGGCCTGCGCCATGGCCTCTACATTGGCCGACCACAGCGCGCGGTCGGTGGCGAAGGATTCGATGAGCTTGCGCCAGAACAAGGTCAGGCGCTCATCGGAGTCGAGGTCCTCGCCTTCGGGCAGTGAGGTCAGGATCCGGTTCACCGATTCGGCGGTCGACTCCAGCATGGCTTGATTGAGCAGCTGGTCGCGGGTGCCGAAGTGGTAGTTGATGGCGGCCAGGTTGGTACCGGAGGCGGCCACGATATCGCGCACGGTGGTGCGGGCCAGGCCGCGTTCGGCCAGGCACTGTTTCGCGCCGGCGAGCAGATCTTCTCGGGTTCCCACGGCGTGCAGCATAGCAGCGGATTCAAACGTACGTTTGTGACGTTCGTTTCAAACATCTGTTTGTGACAACTGTTTGAAACGTGTGTATGTTCGATTTCGCCAGGTCCACCGCAGGAAAGCCGGAAATCATGACCACACAACGCCCCCTTTCTCCCTTCGAGATCAGCTACTTCGGCGACGACACCCGGGTGGGCAGCGTGCCCGTCGGCGGTATGCCGCTGTTCATCGGCAGCACTGTGCGCGGCGACATCGATGCCGCGGTGCTGCGCGAGGTCCTCGCCGACCTCGCCGCCGCACATCCGCTGCTGCGCGCCCGGGTCGCCACCGGGCGGGACGGGGTGCAGCGGTTCGAACTCGACGACTCCTACCGGCCGAGCGTGCAGGTGCATCCCGGCGGCGCGGCGGCCTACCGCACATTGGTGAATACCCGACAGGATTGGCGCGCAGGGCTTTTCCGCGCCCAACTACTGCGCGAGGGCGACCGCACCCAGGTGGTGCTGATCCTGCATCACGGCATCTCCGACGGGCGCTCGGTCTTCCCGCTGCTGGACCAGATGTGGCGGCGCTACACCGCGCGCGTATCGGGATCGCCACTGCCGCAACCGGAGTGGAGCTATGACCTGCCCGACGGGGTCGATACCCAACTCGCGCGATTGATCGGCGATGCCGAGGTCGACGCCTTCGTCGATATGGTTCGCGCGGGTGCGATGGCCATGGATCCGGCGTCCGCACCGGTGCGGTTGCCGCGTGACGGTCACAGCGGCGGCGATCCGGAGGGCCGACTCGCGATGCGACGCATCGAATTGAGCGCGGATGCGACCGCGGCGCTGGTGGCCACCGCACGCGCACAGGGCTTTTCGGTGAACAGCCTGCTCGCGGGTGCGGCCATGGCGGCGGTCCGCACCGAGTTCGTGCCCGGGGCCGGACCGGTGCCGTTGATGTGCGGGCACGCTGTGGATCTGCGCCCGGAACTCGTTCCGGCACTGCCGGAATCGACGGTGCTCAATTGTGCCGCCGGGTCCGGGACGCCGGTCCTCGTCGATTCCGATTCGCACCCGATCGAAGTGGCGGTGGCCGTGGCCGCCGGGATGCACGCCGCGGCCGAGTCGCGGTTCCCCGCCATGTTCATGCGGGCCTCGCAGCGGCCGCTCGACGAGGTCACGGCCGCGCTCTTCAGTGCGCCACCGACCCTGGCGCTGTCCAATATCGGCCGGGTGCCGGCACACTCACTGCCCGAGGCGCTGGAATTCGTCCGGGACGAGGTGTTCGCCATGGCTCCGGGCATGCCGCCGAAGATGACCATCTTCACCGTCGGCGGCCGACTGACCGTTCAGGTCGAGTACGACACCGCCGAGCACAGCCACTCGCAGATGGAGCGCGTGGCCCTCGCCATGACCGCGCAGCTGGGCAGGTTGAGCGCCGTCGTCGCCCGCTCCTGATCCACGCGGAATTCATTGCCCGGCAGCCGTACTCGGCGGGTCGACACAACCGCGCCCGGCCGGCCGAGAGCGGTCGCACTGGCCGGAGTGGTCACACTCTCACCCGGGTACGACTGTGGCCCCGGACGAATCATCCGGGGCCACAGTGCTTTTCGATCTCAGCCCAGGTTCACGACATTGTCGGGCGCGGGTGTGGCGTACAGCGCGGCGATTTCGGCGGCGTACTTGCCGCTGATCGGGGTGCGCTTGAGCTTGAGGGTGGGGGTGAGTTCGTCACCGCCGGGCTCCCAGCCCGCGTCGAGCACGATGAATCGCTTGATCTGTTCCACGCGTGCGAGTTTGGCATTGGCGGTGCTCACCGCGGCCTTGATCTCGTCGATGATCTCCGGGCGCGTCGAGAGTGCCTTCACATCGGCGTCGGGGGTGCCCAGCGCCTTGGCGCGCACCACCGCGGTATCGGGATCGAGTACGACCAGCGCGGCGATGTACGCCTTGCCGTCACCGATCGCCACCACCTGCCCGACCAGCGACGAGGCCGCCTTCACGGTGTTCTCGATATTGGTGGGAGACAGGTTCTTTCCCGCCTCGGTGATGATCAGTTCCTTCTTGCGGTCGACAATGGTGATGTATCCGTCGCCGTCGATGGTGGCCACGTCGCCGGTGTGCAGCCAGCCGTCACCGTCGATCGCCTCGGCGGTCTTGTCCGCCATCTTGCGGTAGCCGTGCGTGACGATCGGCCCGCGCATGAGCAGTTCACCGTCCTCGGCGAGTCGAACCTCGGTGTCCTGCATGGGAATTCCCACGGTGCCCGGCTTCGGCTTGTCCAGGGGGGTGTAGCTGCCGACGCCGGAGCACTCCGACATCCCCCACACCTCGGTGACCACGAACCCCAGCCCCAGCAGGTATTCGAGGGTCTCGGGCGGGATGGCCGCCGCGCCGGAGGCCGCGACCTTGAGTTCGTCGAATCCCAAGGCGTGCCGCAGTTTCGACAACACCAGGGCATCGGCCAGCTTGTGCTGCACCTCGAGCAGCAGTCCGCGGCCGTTGCCGGACAGGTCCGCGCGCGCGGCGCTCACTCCGACGCCGATCGCCCAGTTGGCCAGGGCCTTCTTCACCGCGCTGGGCTCGGTGGCCAGTTTGGCGTCGATTCCGGCCTTGATCTTCTGCCACACCCGCGGCACCCCGAAGAACGCGGTGGGACGGGCATCGGGCAGCGCGGCGGCGATCTCGCGCGGATCGGGTACACAGGTCATCTGCACGCCGGTGAACAGGTTCGCGCAGTGCCCCGAAATCCGGTCCGCCACATGGGCCGCGGGCAGATACGACACCGAACGATCGTCCAGGCCGACGGTGAGCGGTCCCGCCACCAGCCCCACGATCTGGGCGACCACATTGCGATGGGTCAGCTCCACGCCCTTGGACGGGCCCGTGGTGCCGGAGGTGTAGATCAGCGTGGCCAGATCATCGGCGGTGACACTCCGCCAGGCGGCATCGAAGTCGAAATCGGCGGCCGGCGCGGCCTCCACCTCGGCGAGGGTGAGGGTGCCCGCGGCCGAACCCTCCACCAGCACAATATGTTCGAGCTCCACACCGGCGCCGCGCACCGCGTCCAGGAACGCCGGTTCGGTGATCACGATCTTGTTCTCGGCATTGGTGAACAGATGCGCGATCTGCTCGGCGGAACTGGTGTTGTAGATCGAGAACGGCGTCGCACCCAAATGCAGTGCCGCGGTATCGACGAGATGGAACTCGGGCCGATTGGTGAGCATGATCCCGACGGTGTCCCCACGCCGCACCCCCAACCCCGCGAGCCCGGCCGCAATGCTGCGAACATGCTCCCCATACTCGCGCCAGCTGATCTCCCGGGTACCCCCCACCGTCCTGATCGCGATCTGCTCCGGCCGCAAGGTCAACGTCTCCTGAAACGCCGCCGGAATCGTATAGACCGTTTTGCCCGATTTGTGCGGATAGCCGATATCTGTCGTCATAACCCTTTTCCGATTGCCTCTCGCTACACCCACCACACGCGCACCCATCCGACCTGCGCGAACCCGATCGACCCCAGGCCAACTGTGGCGCGGCTCACTCAGCTTAGTCAGAAGATCGCCGCTGTGTCTCGCACTACATCACCCAACCAGCGATGCGAACATTCTGGACAATCTCCCACGCGCCCCGCACCACCCGCACCGGCCAACCCTGCCCACCCGTCGGCGGGCAATGCCCAGTTACCACTCGCTTGGACTCCATATACAGCCTCGCTCGCTCGCTGCGCGGTTCGGTCAGCAGCGGCACGGTCGTCACAATGAACCCCGCCCTCTCGAGCGCCGCCACCTTGTCCGGATTGTTCGTCATCAGCCGCACCGATCGGATCCCCAATCCCGACAACGCCTGCGCCGCATGCCCATACGACCTCGAATCGATGGGATGCCCCAGCATCCGATAACTCGTGAAAATGTCCACCCCGATCTGCGCCCCCAACCTCAGACTCATCGCTTTGACGACGAGCCCCGACCCCCTGCCCTCCTGCTCCAGATAAATCAATACACCGTGGCCTTCGTCCTGGATCAGATCCATGGCCATATCGAGCTCCGCACCGCAATCACAGTCCTGGGATCCCAGCGCATCACCGTAGAGACAACGGGAATGAATCCGCACCAGACACCCTTCTCCCGGATCTCCGAAAACGAGTATGTGACCGAGCAGCTCCCCAACCCCGGAATCCGTCCGCAAGTCACTGACCCGCACGGACAGCTCATGCCCCTTGCGCGTCAGCGAATGTGCAGTCGCCTGAAGCTCTTTCACGGCCGCCCCAGCTCATGTGTGCCTCTGGCAATTATGGCCGAGTGTTGTCGTCCACCGTTGTCGAGTTCGGTTGAAACCTGGTAAAACGACTGCCGAGCAAGCGAATTCGCGCACGAACGAACCGCGTGCGTGGCCATCCCCACACGCTCGCGGCCAGCACTGTCGTAATAAACATGAACTGTTCGAACGCGGCTACCTCGGCCACCGCGAGGTAGCAGCTGGTGAGGGTGACGATGACTACCATCAGCACGAGTACGTTGACCATGCGATAGATCCACCAGTGCTGTGGCAGGAGATGTCCGCGGTAGCGCCGCTTGGCCTCGAGGTATGCCTCGGCCGCCCGATTCTGCGGCACCATGCGCAGTGGCAGTTGTTCTACCGTGATGCCCACTGTACGGACAGCTGCCACCTTCTCCGGATTGTTGGTCAGCAGCCGGATACGTCTCAGCCCGAGATTTTGCAGTGTCGCTGCGGCCGCGCAGTAGGTGCGCGTATCGGGGTTGTAGCCGAGCCTGGCATAGCTGGCGAAGGTATCGATGCCGCTGCGCTGACTGACTTGATATCCGCGTGCTTTGGCGACCAGTCCGGCCCCTCTGCCCTCTTGTTCGAGATAGACGAGTACCCCACTGCCCGCAGCCTGGATCATGTCCATAGCCGCCGACAGCTCGTAACCGCAGTCACAATCCTGGGATGACAACGCGTCGCCGTAGAGACATCGTGAGTGGATACGGACCAGGCAATCATCGCCGATCTTCCCGAATATCAGAGCGTGCCCGCCGTCCCCGCGGGATTGGATCTCCAGCACCTCGACCGGGATGGTACGGCCGGCCCGCGTGAAGGTATGCCGGGTATCCGATACAGGTGCGGTAGCCATGTCTGTGTCGAGGGCAAGGGCAGAGGAGGGCGCGAAGCCCCAACCGAAACGCACGCGACGATAATGCACCCACCTTGCAGGGATCGCGCGCCGCGACACACGGCGCGTGACCGAGCGGACTACTTGCTCACGGGCTCCCGGGTCTGTTTTCCGGTTCGGTGGCCACCATCCGGTCGATCCGGTCCGCGGACGGCATCGCATCGGGAATATTGAGCACAGGCAGCCGCGCGAACACTGCCCGCACGGCCCACTCGAAGTCCGAACGTTCGGCAGGACGTCTCGCTGTCGTCAAGCGATAGACCAGCGCCGTGGTGAAAGCCGACGATGCTCCGGTCGCCACGAAGGGTGTTCCGTTGTCGATGTGCGGAATCACCACATCGACGCCGAGCGATCGAACTCTGCAGCCGACATCCTCGAGTATGCAGACCGCACGAACACCCAACTGCAACAACCGATTTGTCGACTGATCCGCCGAGCTGTTCGGCCAGGTCGCCGCCACCTCCTTTCGAGTGCCGATCAGGTAGTCGACCACCTCCAAATGCTCATGCATATGCCGGGGAAACACCGTCGGTGGCGAGGTGTTGATGATGAGCCAGGGCCGGGGGTCCATCGAATGCACCATTGCGAGTACCCGGGCGACGATGTCGATCGGCTGCTCGCACGTCACGAGCACCGCATCGGAGCGTCGGATCGCTCCACGCACGGCCGGGCTCTCGAAATCGGACTCGGTGAGCCGAAGCCGGTCCTGCCTGAATGCGATATAGGAGGATTGGCCCTCGAGTGTCTGGATCACAGTGGTGACAGGGGTCGTACCTCCATTGGTGACCTTCACCAAACTCGTGTCTACGCCCTCTTCCCGCAGGTAGTCCACGATCTCACGGCCGGCAGCGTCCGCCCCTATCGATGCGATCAGCCGGGAATCGAACCCCAGCCGTGCCAGCGCAACGGCGCGGTTGAGCCCCTTTCCACCCGGGTGGCGGTCGAAATCGCCCCACAGCGCGGAACCCGGTTCCGGGAAGGTCTCCACGACATTGATCAAATCGGTCACGGCGTCGCCGATCACAGTCACTGTGCCTCGACGGGGTGCGGTATTCGCTTGTCCCGCATCCAATTCCGCCATCCGCACGATATCGAGCTCGGACCCGGTGGTGAGCAGCTCCGCGAGCGCGGTGAATGCCTGCTGTTCGGGTGTGTCACGCAGGGTCCGCACACTCGGCGTGGGAGGAGGGGCAGGCACTCCCAGTGCACGGTGTAGCCCTTGCCACTGCTCGGTGAGATAGACGCGGCGATCGCCGAGATCCGGCGCGTACAGCCGGCTGGGATCGACCAGGCTGGCCGGCTGTCCTTCAAGCAACCCCAAGCACAGCTCGGCGTCGACTATCAACTGTTGCGTGGGGGGCAGCTGCCGGGCAACGTGCGCTATCACCCGCAGTAAGGCGGGCCTGGGTGCCGTCCCACTCAGATGCACATAGCGACGCACGACACTGAGCTGCAGCAAGGTCGTGATGTCAATCTCGGTGCTGTCCAAGCGATCCGAGCTCAGTCCGGACCGCTTCCGCAGGCGGGTCAGAATACCTCGCACTGCGACCATGCCTGGGTCCTGCGGTGCCGTTGCACGGCCGGTGCGACGCGGAGTGTCATTTCCCATCATTCGCTCCCAACAATACCGTTGGTCAGGTTTACCGGACAGGCAAACCGTCAATTCCCTTGTGGCATCGGCAATTGCCGGAACTGAACGGTAAATGCCATCCTAGGTTAGGCGAAATTACGCCTCCACCAGACAGTTCGGAGGTTCTGGTGTCGGGAGCGGTTGTTTTCAAACGACGAATGTGGCGGGGCAGCAAGGTAGGCCGACGTGACTCCGAGTCCGACCTTGAACCGAATACCGTTGCCCCGTAGGCAGATATCCAGCCGCCTGGACATTCCAGACGACCAGCCATGCCGTCGTCCGCACACACATCGTGCAGGTAGCGACACCACCGGCTGATCAACACAATTCGATCGGCCGGTTCCGGGGTTCCCACAGACCGGTAGCCACGCGACGGCACTTCACCACGAGGAGAACCGTCGTGATTTATGAGAGCAGTCGATCGATCACCTGTAGCAGCTGTCCCGAGTGGGCGCGGCGGCGCAATGATCGGGCCGAGCCCGCGTGGGAGATCAGTTGGTGGCCGGAGGTGGCGCTGACCGTCGCACAGGCTCGGAATGCCATGGAACTGGCCGAATTGTGTTGTTTGCCCGAAGAGCCGGGGGAGCGGGCGGAGGTTCTGGCGCGGGAGTTGGGAACCAGCGTGAAACACGTCATGGCGGTGCTGCATCAGCGGATGATGGAGCGGGGGAGGCCGTGACGATCGAAGACTCCGGCCGGCCGGTGGCCGGTGCACCTCAGTGGCGAGGCGGCGCGGTGGAGTGCGCCATCACAATGCAGACACACCCGGGCACGGGCGATCGCCGGTGGCCGGGATATCGGAGCGCGGGTGGGGCGAGGACCCGCCGCCCGCGCGGACGACCCAGGGAGGACCCCGCAGTGACAATCGATATCACCCATCGGGAGATGACCAGCGACATCACCCCCGAATACGCGCGCCGCGCGCACGGGGAGCAGATGTGGTCGCTGAGCTGGCTGCCCGAACAACGTTTGACGCGCGAACAGGCGCACGCCGGAATGGAATTGGATGAGATCCTGTCCGATCCGGAGGTCGTGTTCGACGATGCCGCGCACTCCGAGGCCGCGGAGCGGGCGGCGCGGCTCGGGATTCTGGTCGAGCACGCGGTGGTCATGCTCGCCCAGCGGATGGCCGAACGGATGCATCACGACGCTCTGCCGCACCATCGCACCGATATCGAACTCCCGGAGCCGCTCCTGCGCGGCTGGTATGGCGGCACCCTCATCCCGGGGGCTCTGGCACCGTCGGCCTCCGGGGCCCGCTCACAACATCTTTGGGCGTGAGGGTCCCGAAATCCGTTGCACCGAACACATATTCAAATCCGATGCGAGAACTCGCCGGCCCCGTGCCCGGCTACCGGCTCGACAGCGCGAACGCCTTACCGCCGAACCGATATCGCGCCCGCGCATCGCCGATATCAGGCGCGGGTGGTGTGCCCCGCGCCCACGGCCTCACTCAGACTCGAGTAGCCGTGCGCCCGCAGTTCGACCGCCAGGCCGCGGTGAATACGCCGGGCCCAGAACGGCCCACCGTAGATGAATCCGGTGAACCCCTGCAGCAGTGCGGCTCCGGCGAGAATCCGCTCCCACGCCTGCTCGGCGGTCTCGATACCGCCGACCGAGATCAGCACCAGCTGATCACCGACGCGCGCGTACAACCGGCGCAGCACCTCGAGGGAACGATCGGCCACCGGCGGCCCGGACAGCCCGCCCGCACCGAGCGCGGCCACTTCCTCGGCCGGGGTGTTGAGCCCGTCGCGCCGAATCGTGGTGTTGGTGGCCACGATTCCGGCCAGCCCCAATTCCACCGCCAGATCGGCGACCGCGTCGATGTCCTCGTCCGACAGGTCGGGGGCGATCTTGACCAGCACCGGCACCGACACCGTATCCAGGACCGCCTGCAGCAGCGGGCGCAGCGAGGCGACGGCCTGCAGATCCCGCAGTCCGGGCGTATTGGGCGAACTCACGTTCACCACAACGAAATCCGCGAGCGGGCCGAGCAGTTTGGCGCTGGTCGCGTAGTCCGAGGCGGCGTCCGCGGCCTCGACCACCTTGGTCTTGCCGATATTGGCGCCGATGGGAATCCCCCCGGCGCGCCGGCGTGACAGATGCGAGGCCGCCTGCGCCGCACCGTGATTGTTGAAGCCCATCCGATTGATCAGCGCCCGGTCCGCGGGCAACCGGAACAGTCGCGGTGCGGGGTTACCGGGCTGCGCCTGCGCGGTGACGGTGCCGATCTCGGCGTACCCGAAGCCCAGCGGACCCCATGCCTCGGCGCCCTCGGCGTTCTTGTCGAATCCGGCGGCCAGCCCCAGCGGGGTCGGGAAGTCGACCCCGAACACGCGGGAGGCCAGCACCGGATCATGTGCGACAAGCAGTTTCGAGGTGAGCCAGCGGCCCGGTGCGAACCGGGTGGCCAGTTTCATCGCGCCGAAGGCGAGGTGGTGGATGCGTTCCGGCGGGAGCAGGAACATCACCTTCAACAGCAGCCCATACAGGCGCTCGGCTGGGGTCGAGTGGGACATGCGGGTTACATCACCGCCTCGGGTGTCGGGGATAGCAGGGAACTCTTGCGGCGGCGCAACAGCACGCGACGACTGCCGTCGGTGTAGGCACGCACCCGCGACAGCTCCCAGCCACCGAATTCGGCCTGAATGGCCAGGCGCATGGAGGCGGTCACGCGATTCATCTCGGGAGGTAGTCGCAACGGCACGTATTCGTACTCGTCACTGGTCTCCTCCCAGCCGGCCGGTAGTGCGCGCGAATGCCGCGCCGATTGTGAGGCCCGAGCCATCACTGCCCTCTCTTCCGCTGGTCCGCGGTGATCCGCTGCAGACCGTCACCGGTCGCGGATCCCACGAACAGATCACCGGAGCGAGCGTCGACGGTGACCGAATCGGGCTGGCGCACCGTCGGGTAGCGCCCCACCTCTACCGGTATACCCGTCGACAGGTCGTAGCCGACGACTTCGTTACTGCCTGTCAGCGTCACCCACACGGTCTCGGACCGTTGATCGTAGGCGAGTGCGTAGGGCGAAGAGCCTACCGGGAAACGCTGGCGCAGGACCAAAGGATCGGCCGTGTAGACGAGGAGTTCGTTACCGGCGGTGTCGGTGACGATGCGCCGGCCGAAGTGATCGCCGATCATATTCGCCGCGCCGTCACCGGTGCGCAGGGTCAGGCCCAGGCGCTCATCGGGCAGGTTCAGCTCGGTGAGCGCGGTCTGGCGGCGGTCCAGGACGACCACGGTATCGGTGCTGGTGTCGATGGCATCGGCCGAGACCAGGCCCGAAATGCTTTCGCGCACAGCACCATCGGGGGCCAGGATGAGCACCTTGCCGGTGGCCAGGCCGGCGACGAGGTCACCGTCGGCGCGCAGGGCGGCCGAGCGCACATCACCGTCGACGGCGACCTCGCTCACCTTGCCGGTGGCGGCGTCGAGACGAATGACCTTGCCGGGCACCGCGATCAGGATCTCGCCGGGCTTACCCGCGGCGAGCGAGGCGGCGACACCGGGCAACTCCACCTTGCGGGTGCCGTTCTTGTCGATCAGCTGCAGGGTCTTACCAGAATCGGTGAGCACGGCCAGTACACCGGTGGACGGTTCGGCCAGCAGCGCGCCGATCGCGGCGAACGCCCGCACCTCCCCGGTCGGGGTGCCGGTGACCGCGGGTGCGGCGGCGGGCGTGGCGGCTGCGATGGTCGGTTTGTCCCCACCGCCCTCGCCGGAGGAGCATCCGGCCAGCAACGTCAGCACGGCCGCACCCGCGAGGGCCGACCGGATCCAGCCGCGACGGCGCATGCAGCGAACTCCTTACCTGACCGACAAATCTATGCGTGCTCCCTAATCTGACCATGCTGCCCGACCACGCCCGGTGGGCGGGGTCTTGCTTCCGGCGCGCCGTGATGCGCTAGTGCGCCGGGACGGGTTTCGCGGCGCGCCGGGAACCCGCGGTGAGTTTCATGACGTGACATGGGGTTTCGGCGGGGTTGTCGGGGGCAACGGTTACCGTGGAATGTAAATAGTGGGCGCTGACAGGGAGATTCGTTGGTAACCGACCACACATCGGGCTTCGCGATGCCCGGTTTCACCGTCGAGGATGTCACCGTGGGCCGTTACGCTCACGGTTTCGGTGTCACCGGGGACGGGCGCTCCTTCGCCTTCCGGACGGTGCGGGCCACGCTGACCCTGGAGATCTACCGTCCCGACCTCGAGACCGAGGTCCCCGCCACCGAGGATGTGGTGGCTGTGGCCGAGGCCCGGGTCACCGATATCGATCTCGACGACGAGCGCAGCATTATCGCCCTGGTCCGCGATCTCATCCCCGAAGCGGTGCCGGTGCCCGCGGCTCAGCCCCGCGAGGCCACGACGGTACGAGCACTATTGGGCCGCCTGAGCGCGGTCATCGAAGGCATGTGACCACGGCACGGTGGATGTGCGCGGTGCGAGTCCGACCGCGGGCCGGCACCGGCGCCGGTGCGCGGCGCATGACGGCCGACACCCGCACTCGCGTATGTGACTCACCAGTCAGGTTCGCGGCGTGCGCATGATTGACTGTGGGCAAGCACCCGCAGTTCGAGCATGAGGAAGTTGATGGCTTTTCGACGACCGGCCGCCGCAGCACTGATTCTCGCCGTCCTGGGCGTCGCCGTGAGTGGTTGCGGTGGCTCCGATGACGAGGCGTCGGTGGCCGCGGCACGCTCCTCGGCGTATGCCGCGCTGAGCTCCTCCTCGCAGGCCGCCGCCGCGTCGGTGGCGAATCGGCCGCCGTTGCCGACCGCGGCGGAGTTGGACGCGCAGATCAAGTCGGCGCTGGATCCGAATCTGCCCGATGCCGATCGCACCGCGCTCATCGAGGACGGGGAGGCGTTCAAGGACGCCATTCCGGACATGTACAAGGCGCTGCAGGACAATCCGCGCGCCGTCTACGGGGTCAAGGATCCCGTTTTCGACAATCACGACGGCACGCTGACCGCGACGCTGAGCCTGGACAAGGACGGCACCGGCAGCAATGTGCGCACTACGGTGGTGCATTTCGTGAACAAGGACGGGCGCTGGAAGATCTCCCGCACCGATCTGTGCGGGATTCTGCGGTCGGCCGACTACCGCACCCCGGCCTGCGGCTGATGCTCGAAACCCGCTCGCACAGTGCACGTTCGATGCGGTGGGGACGTTTCATCCACCGCCACCGGTACCTGGTTTTCGGGCTCTTCGCCCTGGTGGTTCTGGCCTCTGGATTCTACGGGCGCGATCTGGGCGATCATCTGACCCAGGAGGGCTGGTTCGACGAGTCCAGCGAATCGGTGGCCGCATCCGAACTCGCCGACTCCACCTTCGGGCGCGATACCGACAGCGATCTGATCGTGCTCTACACCGCCCCCGCGGGGCACACCCTCGATGACGAACCGGTGCGTACCGCGGTCGTGGCGGAGTTGAATCGGTTGCGCGACAGTCACTCCGCGCAGATCCTCAAGATCGACTCGTATTGGGACGGCGCGCTCATGGGCCAGTTCGCCGACTCCTCGCGCACGCACGCCTTCGCCAGTATCGGATTACGTGGCGGCGGCGGCACCGACACGGTGAACAATTACATGGCCGTCAAGAACGAATTCCATGCCGGCGCACCGGGTTCCGGGCCGGGCGGGACCACCGTGCAATTGGCGGGCATGCAGCCGGTGGTCGAGGGCATCAACACCGGTATGCAGAACGACATCCACCGCGCGGAGTTGATCGCACTGCCGATCGTGGCGATTCTGCTGTACTTCGTATTCGGCGGCATTGTCGGCGCGCTGCTGCCGGTGCTGATCGGCGGGATGACGATCCTGGGCACGCAGGGCATCATGCGCATACTCACCGATCATCTCCAGGTGAACGTATTCGCCTCCGCCGTAGTGACTTTGGTGAGTTTGGGCCTGGCCATCGACTACGGCTTGTTCGCGGTGACCCGGTTCCGCGAAGAGCTCGCGGCCGGGCGCACCGTGGAGGAGGCCACCGCGCGCACCGTGGCCACCGCCGGGCGGACCGTACTGTTCTCGGCGGCGATCATCGCGGTGAGCCTGGGCGCGCTGTTCATCTACCCCAATGGCGTCCTGCGGTCGGTGCCCCTGGGCGGTATCAGTTCGGTGCTGTTGGCGGCGGTGCTGTCGGTGACCGCGCTGCCCGCCACGTTGAGCATTGTCGGCCGTCGTATCGACCTGTGGGGTTGGCATCGCCTGGCCAGTATCCGCACCGCCGAGCAGATCGATGCCGGATTCTTCTCCCGGCTGGCGCTTTTCGCCATGCGCAAACCGTGGCTGGTGATCACCCCGATCGTGCTGATGCTGCTGGCGTTGATCCTGCCGTTCCGCAGTATCGAATTCGGCGGGCTGTCCGAGCGCTATCTGGCCTCGGGCAATCCGGCGCGCGTGGCCCAGCAGGACTTCGACCGCCTGTTCCCGCAATTCCGCACCGAACCACTCAAACTGGTGGTGGTGGGCGCGAATCCGCAGCAGCTCAGCGATATTCGCTATGCAGCCAATCAGGTGAGCGCGACCCATATGACCGGGCCGTTCGATCCGGTCGCACCCACCAAGGACGCGGTGACGGTACTGGGCAGTGGCCTGGTCGACAAACGCGACGCCGACACCGTCATGTCCGCGTTGCGCGGGATCGAGCAACCGCCCGGGGTGCGGGTCATGGTGGCGGGGGTGCCCGCGCTCGAACGCGACAGCATCCTGGGCTTGATCAAGGGCCTGCCGCTGCTGGCCGCGATCCTGATCACCGCCGCGCTGGCCCTGATGTACGCCGCGTTCGGCTCCCTGGTCCTGGCGGTCAAAGCCGTTGCCATGAGCGCACTCTCACTCGGCGCGACCCTGGGCATCCTGACCTGGATCTTCGTCCAGGGCCACGGCGCGAACATGTTCGACTTCACCCCCGGCCCACTCATGTTCGCGGTGCTGGTGTTGATCGTGACGGTCCTGTTCGGCCTGTCCACCGACTACGAGGTGTTCCTGCAATCGCGGATGTCCGAGGCTCGCGCCGCGGGCGCGTCCGCACAGGAGGCCATCCGGTACGGAATCGCGCACACGGGCGGCGTAATCACCTCCGCCGCCGCTATTCTCATCGTGGTGACAGGCGCCTTCGGATTCTCCGACCTGGTGCTGATGAAGTACATCGCCTACGGCATGATCGCGGCACTGTTGTTGGACGCCACGGTGATCCGCATGCTGCTCACCCCGGCCGTGTTGAAATTGGTGTGGAAGTGACTGTGCTCAAGGGCGCGAACCTGCTCCTGATGTTCCTGCTCGAGCTGTGCGTGCTGGGCGCGGCCATCTCCTGGGGCCTGTCCCTGGATGCCCCGCTGATCCTGCGCATCCTGGCCGCGGTCCTCGCGCTCGCGGTCTTCGTCGCGGTGTGGGCGGTCTTCGGTGCCGCCCACGACGCGCGAATCCCGTTGCGCGGCTGGAGGCGTGCGGTCCTCGAGATCATCTGGTTCGGTGGCGCGAGCATCCTGCTCGGCTCGGCCTGGCATCCGATCGCCGGTCTGGGGCTGTTCCTGTTGTGGCTGGGCAATGCCGGACTGCGCATCTTGTGGGGCCAGGTGTACACGGCCGAGGCGACCTTCGGTCCCGAGCCCGCCACCACCGACTAGCGATTCACGACCGTGACGATATGCGCCTGGATCTTCCCGTCCACCGCGCCACTGCCGAACTGTTGCGCCAGAGCCTGTTCCGCGACCGCGGTCGCCGCGTCGAGATCGCCTCGGGCTTCGATTTCATCGCGTAGCGGGGTGCCGTGGCAATAGGCGATGGCCGGTATGTGTGGTGAGTGCGCCCGGCTGCGGGCGGTCACGGTGCTGATCCGCGGTGGGGTGCCGAAGCCCGCCGCAACCAGATCGGCGGTGATCGCCGCGGGTTCGTGGTAGCCGTGCGGGGTGCGTGCCAGAAAGCGTGGCGGATCCGCCGGGAACATCTCCCCCAGGGCGGTGGTCACCGTATCGGCGAATTCGTTCTCCGCGATCGAATCCCAGGTGCTGAAGACGAACTGCCCGCCGGGCCGCAGTACACGCCGGGCTTCGGCGAACGCAATCACCTTGTCGGGGAAGAACATCGCACCGAATTGACACAGGACCACATCGAAACTCGCGTCCGCGAACGGTAGCCGCATCGCATCCGCCTGCCGCCATCGGACCGGTCTGGCCGTGCCGATCGCGGCAGCCTGGTCGAGCATCGCCTGATTGAGATCGGTCGCCACAATGGAGGCCCGCTCGTGCAATCGGTCCGCCAGGGCGCGGGTCAGCACGCCCGTTCCCGCCGCGATTTCCAGCACCTCGGATATCTCCGGCGACCTCACCTGCCGAACCATGACCGGCGCATACGGCTCGAAGATCAGCGGCACCATATAGGTTTCGTAGAACTTCGCCACCTCGCCCGTGAACACACTGTCAGTGGCCATGAATTCATCTCTCGGCGATGGGAAATGCCTGGTCGGCCGAGCGTACGCCGATCAGGCGCGGCCGCGGACCGGCAGGACCAGTTGGGCGCCGGTGGCGGGGTGGTCGAAGACGTCTACGGGGTGTTTGTAGACGTGGGTGAGGAGTTCGGTGGTCAGGACCTGGCGGGGTGGGCCGTCGGCGGCTATGCGGCCGGAGTCCAGCACGGCTACTCGGTCGGCGTAGGCGGCGGCTACACCGAGGTCGTGCAGGACCACCACGACTGCGGCTCCGGCGGTGGCGCGTTGGCGGGCCAGGTGCAGGACTTGTTCCTGGTGGCCCAGGTCGAGGGCGGCGGTGGGTTCGTCCAGGAGCAGGGTGGGGGTGTCCTGGGCCAGGACGCGGGCCAGGGCTACGCGGGCGCGTTCGCCGCCGGACAGGGCCGGGAAGGGGCGGGCGGCAAGGTGTTCCACGTCGGTGGCGGCGAGGGCGTCGGCGATGTATCGCTCGTCGAGGTCTTGGCGGTCGGTGCGGGCCCAGGGGGCGCGGCCCATGGCGACTACTTCGCGGGCGGTGAAGGGGAAGCCGACGGTGTGGTTCTGGGGCAGGACCGCGCGGCGGCGGGCCATGTCCAGGGGTGCCCAGTCTCCGAGGGGTTTGCCGTCGAGTTCGACGGTGCCGTGCGAGGGTTCGAGTTCACCGGCCAGGGCGGATAGGAGGGTGGATTTGCCGGCGCCGTTGGGGCCGACGAGGGCGACGATCTGGCCGGCGATGACCTCGAAGTCGACGCCGTCCAGGACGCGGTTGCCGTTGCGTACCAGGGTGACCCCGCGAGCGCGCAGGGTGACCGCGCCGGGGGCTGGGGTTTCGGGGAGTTCGTGTGGGCGCGCGAAAACGCCGGTGATACTTCGCATTACAGTGCTCACGCCCAGCCTCCCGAACGGGCGCGGGTGCGCCGCAGCAGCCAGAAGAAGAAGGGTCCGCCCACCAGGGAGGTGAGCATGCCCAGTGGCAGGTCGGCATTGTGGACCAGGGCGCGGGCACCGATATCGGCGGCGACCAGCACGACCGAGCCGACGATCGCCGAGAGCGGGATCAGGATGCGGTGGCCGGGGCCGACCATCATGCGGACCAGGTGCGGCACGATCAAACCCACGAACAAGATGATGCCGGTGAACGCGACACCGGCGGTGGCCAGGACGGCGACCACGACGATCACATTGCGGCGCAGGCGTTCCACATCCACACCCAGGTGCCGGGCCGCGGATTCACCGAGCGCGAGCAGGTCCAAACGCGGGGCCATGAGTATCGCGGCAACCACACCGAGCGCGGTCAGTGGCGCGACCACCCCGACGGACTGCCAGGTCGCTCCGTTGAGGCTGCCCATCTGCCAGAACACGATCTGATCGCGTGCGGCCGGGGAGGCACTGAACAGCAGGAATGAAATCAGTCCGCCCGCAAAGGCGTTGATGGCCACACCGGTCAGCACGAGCGTCACCACTTCGGTGCGGCCGTTGGAGCGCGAGAGCACGTACACCAGCAGGGTGGTCAGCAGTCCGGCCACGAACGCTCCGGCAGCGACCGACCAGGACGCCACGAAGGTCCCGCCGACCACGATGACCGTGCCCGCGCCGACCGCCGCTCCGGCCGAGACACCGATCACTCCGGGCTCGGCAAGAGGATTGGCGAACACGCCCTGCAACAACGCACCCGCTGTCGCCAGTGCGGCACCCACGAGCATGGCCATGACCACGCGCGGGAATCGCACCTCCCACAACGTCACATCGCCGGCGGGGTGTGCGGGCATCGGCCCCCAGTCGAGTCCGATCCGGTGAAAGACGCTGCCCGCCACCTCGAGTGGGGTGGTCGGCACCTGCCCCACGGCCGCCGAGATCAGCGCGAGCGCGATGAGCGCCAGCAGGGCCCCGGCGAAGATGAGCGTGGTGCGCGAGCGTGAACCGCTGCGCCCGGTCACCGGCTTGCCGTGCACCGCAATCGAATCCACCGCGGCGGTCAAATCCGCCGATTGCGGCACAGACTGCACAGCCGCATCGGGTGTGGTCGAATCCCTACTCGTCGAAGGGCTGTCGCCGTTCCGCACCGCCGCGACCGATTCCGTACCCGGCGAACGCCGGTCGCCGTCCGATCCCGCTGCGGCCGCGTTCTTCGTACCGACGGCCGGATCGGGCGAACCCCGGTGCGCCGCCGGGGCATCCGGTGGGGCGGGGGAATTCGCTGGGGGCACGGTCGAATCCTGCGGGTCCAGGCGGTGCGGAGGGGGTGTGTCGGTCATGCCGTCGGATTGCCGTAGATGGCCTTTGCCAGGGCGGCCACGACACGACCGGTATTGGGGCCGAAGCTCAATACGACAGCGTCGGACATATCGACCACGCGCTTGTTCTTACCGCCGGGAGTCTGGGCGATGCCGGGAATCTTGGCCAGGCCGTCGACGCCGCCGACCGAGGACAGGCCGTCGGACATGACCAGCAGCACGTCGGGCGCGGCCGCGATGAGCGCTTCGCTGGTGATCGGAATGAACGGCTCCTTCACCCCCGACGCGGTGCCGGCGTCGGTCGCGCCCAGGGCCGCGATGAGCGAGTCCGCGCCCGAGCCCGGTCCGGCGATCATGGTGATGGCGGTGCTGCGCAGGTACAGGAACGCGATCCGCAGTTTGGGATCCTGCGCGGGCACCGTCGCGGTGGCCGCGGCGATCTCGTCCTTGGTGCGCTGGGCGAGCTTCTTTCCCGCCTCGGGCACACCGAGGGCGTTGGCGACCGCTTCGATTTGCGGTCCCACACCGTCGATGGTGCGCGCGGGATCGAGGTAGACCGTAGGGATTCCCAGGGCCTTCAACTGGTCCCGCATCACCGGTGTGGCGCTGGTGCTGTCGGTGAGCAGCACCGAAGGCCGCAGTGCGGCAATGGCTTCCACGCTCATGCTGCCCGAACCACCGGCAACGTTGGGTACATCCTCGACCGCGGGGAACGCGGCGGAGGTGGAGCGCCCCACCAGTTTCGAGCCCAGGCCGAGCGCGTACACGGTCTGGGCGAATGTGCCCGAGCGGTCGACGGCGATGATGCGGCCGGCGTCGGTGACCGTCACCTCGCCGCCGTCGTAGTTGTGCACGGTGACCGGCAGGGCCGGGGTGGGTTCGGGTCCGATCGGCACCGGGTCGGCATCGCCCACGGTGGCGGTGGCGGGTCCCTGTTGCCCCGCGACCGTGGGGCCGGTGGTGCCGGTGCAGGCGGTGGCGCCGAGGAGCAGACTGCCGCCGAGCAGCACCGCGACGGTGCGCAGCAGAACGGCTGATCGGGCATGCACGAGACACCTCATGCAGGTAAGGCTAGCCATCGCTCATTCGGTGCGTGCACTGACGTCGCCCAGAGCGGCCGTAATGGCGCGCGGCAACTCCAGGGTTTCCGCGGCGAGTACGCCGGTGAGCTGGCCGATATCGCGGGCGCCGACGATCATGCTCGCCACCCCGGGCTGGTCCCGAATCCAGGCCAGCGCCACCGCCAGCGGTGAGGTGCCGAGTCCGTCGGCGGCGGTGACCACGGCATCGACCACGCGCACCGCCCGATCGTCCAGGCCGGCATTGATCTCCGCGGCGGTCGCCTCGTCCGCGCCGCGCGAATCCGCGGGCACCCCGTCCCGGTATTTGCCGGTGAGGATGCCGCCCGCCAGCGGCGCGGTGGCGATGATGCCGAGCCCGTGATGCTGTGCGGCGGGGACGAATTCGTGTTCCACGCCGCGCGCCAGCAGCGAGTACGGGGTTTGCGCGGCGGTCAACGGTGCCGCGCACGCCAGGGTCGCCAGCTGCCAGCCGTCGTAGCCGCGCACTCCGGCATAGCGGGTGCGTCCGGTGCGGACCGCGTATTCCAGTGTGGCCGCGACCTCTTCGAGCGGGGTGTGCGGATCCCAGGCGGCCACGGTCCACAGATCCAGGTGATCGGTGCCCAGCAATCCCAGGGTCTGATCGAGTTGGCGCATCATGGTGCGCCGCGAGGCATCGACCCGCCAGCGCACACTCGTGGGCGCGGGTCCGGCGGCCGGATCGGTATGTGCCGCACGCTGTCCCGAGCACACACTCAGCACGAACTCCTCGCGCCCGAGTTCGCGCACCAGCGGTCCGAGAATGTGTTGCGCCGCACCGTCGCCATAGGCGGGGGAGGTGTCCACGAGGGTGCCGCCCGCCTCGGCGAAGGCGGCCAATTGCGCTGCCGCGTCGTCGGCGTCGGTCTCCCGGCCCCAGGTGTGGGTGGCCAGTCCGAGCCGGGAGACTCGGAGCCCGCTGCGCCCCACCGTCCGCTGTTCCATCACCGCACATGCACTTTCGTCACACGCGTCAGCCTAAGCGCACAAGTCCCGTCCGCCCCGCTATGCCTCGCCGCGCCGGGCCTGCGCGCGCCCGTCGCGCACCGCCGCGATCGGCGCTCTCACCACCGCGAACCCCGCTGCGCCGGCGCTCGCACGCTTCGGCTCCCACCTCCGGCGTGCCGCCCTGTAGGGTCGCCTGCGGCGTACGCGGCGATCACGCCGTGCGTGGGCGAATTGTCCACCGGCAGCCGACGATTCGGGACTGGAGGGTGTGCGTGGGCGAGTCGATGACGTGGATGCAGGCGCTGATATTGGGTCTGGTGCAGGGCTTGACGGAGTTTCTGCCGATTTCGTCCTCGGCGCACATGCGCATCGTGTCGGGGGTGTTCTTCGGTGACGATGCGGGCGCGTCGTTCACCGCGGTCACCCAATTGGGCACCGAGGCCGCGGTACTGGTGTATTTCGCCCAGGACATCTGGCGCATCCTGCAGGCGTGGTTCGGGACCGTGTTCGAGAAGATCAGTGGTCGCGCCCCGGTGCGGGTGCCGCTGCACGATCAGCCGACCACGCAATTGCCGGTATACCGCGACGATGTTCCCGGCGGCTATGTGCTGGATCGCGATTCCCAGCGCGATCTGGACTATCGCATCGGCTGGTATGTGATCATCGCCACCATCCCGATCGGCGTCATCGGATTCCTGTTGAAGGACCAAATCCGTACCGGCGCAAGGAATCTGTGGCTCATCTCCACCATGCTGATCCTGTTCGCGCTGGTGATCGCCGCCGCGGAGTACTACGGCAGCAAGCGCCGTCCCATCGAACAGCTCACCACCCGTGACGGCATCATCATGGGCCTGTCCCAGTGCCTGGCGCTCATCCCGGGCGTGTCGCGTTCGGGCGCAACCTCTTCGGCGGGCCTGTTCATCGGCCTGACCCGTGAGGCGGCGGTGCGGTTCTCGTTCCTGCTCGCGATTCCGGCGGTGCTGGCCTCGGGTCTGTTCTCCCTGCCCGATGCCTTCGAACCCGCCGGTGAGGGCCTCAACGCCTCGGGTCCGCAGATTCTGGTGGCCACGGTCATCTCGTTCGTGGTCGGTTATGCCTCCGTCGCATGGTTGTTGCGTTTCGTCACCAAACACTCCCTGGATTGGTTCGTCGGCTACCGGATCGTGCTCGGTCTGACGATGATGGTGCTGCTGGCGACCGGCGTCGTCGCCGCGACGTAACACGTAGGCTGTTCCGGTGACGGTGATCCTGTTGCGGCACGGCGTGTCCACGTCGAACACTGCCCGCACTCTGGCCGGGCGTAGCGCCGGCGTCGATCTCACCGACCGTGGGCGCGAGCAGGCGCAGACGGTCGCGCAGCGGCTGGGGTCGCTGCCGATCGAGGCCATCGTGACCTCACCGTTGTTGCGCTGTCAGCGCACTGTCGCGCCGCTGGCGGACAAGCTCGGGATCGAGGCCGAACCCGATGAGCGCCTGCTCGAGGTGGACTACGGCGACTGGACCGGGCGCGCACTGGGTGAATTGGTGAGCGAACCACTCTGGAAGGTGGTGCAGCGGCACGCCTCGGGTGCGGTGTTCCCCTCCGGGGAGGGTTTGGCGCAGGTCCAGTTCCGCGCGGTTTCCGCTGTGCGCGAACATGACCGGATATTGGCAGAAAAACACGGCGGCGATGTGTTGTGGGTGGCGTGCACCCATGGGGATGTGATCAAGTCGCTTTTGGCGGACGCGTTCGGAATTCATCTGGACGGTTTCCAGCGGATCGTGGTGGAGCCCGCGTCGATCAGCGTGGTCCGCTACAGTCCGACCGCCCCGTATGTGTGGCGTTTGAATGACACCGGCTCGGATCTGTCCGCCCTGGCGGCGATTTCGCCGCAAACCGGCGGCGAATCGAGATCGGGACCGGTGCCCGGTGGCGAAACGGGCAATACCAGCAGTGACGATAATGGGGTTACGGAGCGCCCCGAGTCTTAGTGGTGAGTGAGCTTTGGAGGAGGTGCCATGGGCCGAGCAATCCATATTTTCCGCACCCCCGATCGTTTCATCGCCGGTACCGTCGGTGAACCCGGCGATCGCGCTTTCTATCTGCAGGCCGTGCAGGATCCGCGCGTGGTGAGCGTGCTGCTGGAGAAGCAGCAGGTCAAGGTACTGGCAGATCGGATGGGTCTGCTGCTGGACGAGGTGGCGCGCCGCTTCGGCACCCCGGTGCCGCCGCAGCCCGCCGATGTGTCCGATATCGCGCCGCTGGCCACCCCCATCGAAGCCGAATTCCGGGTCGGCACCATGGGTTTGGGCTGGGATGCCGACGCCAACGCCGTGGTGGTGGAGTTGTTGGCCATCACCGAAACCGAGGTGGACGAATCGGTGGTCCTCGATGACACCGAGGAGGGCCCGGACGCGGTGCGGGTGTTCCTGACCCCGGTGCAGGCCCGCGAATTCGCGTTGCGGTCCACGCGGGTGATCGCGGCGGGGCGGCCGCCGTGTCCGCTGTGCAATGAGCCGTTGTCGCCGAACGGTCATATGTGTGTGCGCACCAACGGGTACAAGCGTGGCGAGATCTTCGGCGCCACCACCGAGCCAGAGGATTGATGTGTCGAACGACCCGCTGCGCACCGCCGAACTGACGGTGATCGGGCAGGTCACCACCGCCAGCAATGTGACGCTGGTGTGCGAGGCCGAACAGCACGGGCGCGAACCGTTGCGGGTGGTGTACAAACCGGTGCGCGGGGAGCGCCCGCTGTGGGATTTCCCGGACGGCACGCTCGCCGAACGCGAAGTCGCCTCGTATCTGGTGTCGCAGGCTCTGGGGTGGGGGGTGATTCCCGAAACCGTACTGCGCGAGGGACCGTATGGGCCGGGCATGGTGCAGCGGTGGGTGGACACCCTCGAAGACGGCCCGGAGCTGGTGGATCTGGTACCGGTCGGACAGGTCCCGGACGGCTTCCGAGAGGTGTTGCGGGCCTTGGATCCGTCGGGGCATCGGGTGTCCCTGGTGCACGCGACCGATCCGCGGTTGCTGCGCATGGCGGTGCTCGATGTGCTGATCAACAATGCCGACCGCAAGGGCGGGCATGTGCTGTGCGGGGTCGACGGGCGGGTGTACGGGGTCGATCACGGTATCGCCCTGAACACCGAACCCAAGCTGCGCACGGTGCTGTGGGGGTGGGCGGGGGAAGCCCTGCCCGACGAATTGCTCACCGACATCACGGTTTTGGTGAAGGCGCTGCCCGGGGAGCTGGGTACCCGGCTGTCGGAGTTGATCACCGACGCCGAAGTGCGGGCCCTCGAGGCACGCGGGCAGGAGTTGCTGCAGCGGCCGGTGATGCCGGTGCCGTCGAGTCAGCGCCCGATCCCCTGGCCCGCGTTCTGACCGCTGCGACGCGGGGTGAAAACGTTGCCTGCATCATGATTTCAACCATTGACGTGCGCGAGAACACCGTTGCGGTCCAGGTCGGCGGGCACCTGCCCCGAGCTGCCCGGAGACCGGTGAACGGGGCCGGGCGCCTTGGGCGCCCGTCGCACAGTTAACCTCGATTCATGCAGTCCTGGTCCGATATCGCTGTCCCGACCGTCCCCGGATCCGGACCGGCGTTGCGTTTGTACGACACCGCAGACCGGCAGGTGCGCCCGGTCACCCCCGGCGCGACCGCCACCATGTACGTCTGCGGCATCACCCCCTATGACGCCACCCACCTCGGGCACGCCGCCACCTACCTGACCTTCGACCTGGTCAACCGGTTGTTCCGCGATGCCGGACACCAGGTGCACTACGTGCAGAACGTCACCGATGTCGATGATCCCCTGTTCGAGCGCGCCACCCGCGACGGTATCGACTGGCGCGATCTGGGCACCCGCGAGATCAACCTGTTCCGTGAGGATATGGAGGCGCTGCGCGTGGTGCCGCCCGCGCACTACATCGGCGCGATCGAATCGGTGCAGGAAGTGGTCGACCTGGTCGA
The DNA here is from genome assembly GCF_009649815.1 of Nocardia sp. SYP-A9097. Lineage (GTDB taxonomy): Bacteria > Actinomycetota > Actinomycetes > Mycobacteriales > Mycobacteriaceae > Nocardia. The sequence continues at coordinate 119,057 of NZ_WJIC01000011.1, read as the reverse complement.
CAAGCTCCTGGCCTCGGGCGCGGCGTATGTGGTCGAGGATCCGCAGTATCCGGACATCTACTTCCGGCACGACGCGACCGAACAGTTCGGCTACGAGTCCGGATATGACCGCGCCACCATGGATCGGCTGTTCGCCGAACGTGGCGGTGACCCGGACCGTCCCGGCAAGCGCGACCCGATCGACGCGCTGCTGTGGCGGGCGGCGCGCGAGGGTGAACCGTCCTGGCCCGCACCGTTCGGGGCGGGGCGTCCCGGCTGGCATATCGAGTGCGCGGCGATCGCGTTGAACCGCATCGGCACCGAATTCGATATTCAGGGCGGCGGCAGTGATCTGATCTACCCGCATCACGAGTACTCCTCCGCGCATGCCGAGGCCCTGGTCAAGGGCCGCCGCTTCGCCCGCCACTACGTGCACGCCGGTCTGATCGGCCTGGACGGGGAGAAGATGTCCAAGTCCCGCGGCAACCTGGTCTTCGTGTCCAAGCTGCGCCGTTCGGGCACCGACCCGGCCGCCATCCGCCTGGGCCTGTTCGCCGGGCATTACCGTCAGGACCGCGAATGGTCCGATGCCGTTCTCGCCGAAGCCCTTTCGCGACTGGACCGCTGGCGTTCGGCCACCGCCGTGGCCTCGGGCCCGGCCGCCGAGGACACCCTCGCCCGCCTGCGCCAGCACCTGGCCGACGATCTGGACACCCCCAAAGCCCTTGCCGCGGTGGACGCCTGGGCCACCCAGGCCCTGACCTACGGCGGCCCCGACCCCTCCGCCCCGGCCCTGATCCGCGACGCGGTGGACGCCCTGCTGGGCATCCAGCTCTAACCCGCCCTGCCACCAGCACCCGCATCTCGCTCCGTCGAGTGTGCGGGTGTAGCGGCGCGATACACATCGCGCACTCGCCGCCGAAGCGCCTTGCGACGGAAGCGGCAGTCGGCAGCCACTGCGCCCTCCGCCGAGTATGCAATGGTGGCGGGAAATCCGCCCATATCGCCGCCACAGCCGCACACTCGGCCGGGCGATTCGCTCTCGGGTGAGCCGACATGCCCTGGCGAATACCGATCGGCACCCGAATCGTGCGGTGCCGGGGGGCGGGCGAGAGTGCGGCCGTGACGATGCCGGTCGTTGGTCACCGCACCTACCCCGGTGACGCACCGGGCGATCGCCTTCGCTCGCGCCACACCGGTCCGCTGCGGCCGACATCCGTCCGGTACTCGAATTGTGCTGTTACCCAGGGGCGGACCGCGACGGTGCATTCATGGCGGGAACACGCCGAAGGTCGCCGCCGGGGATGCACGTTCGCGACGAGGGGTGGGCTCCCGAGTGGATCGGGCCTCCCGTTTGCCGGGTTTGGGCGATACGGTGAGGCTTTGGTTCTCATCCTCAATGGGGAGGTTCGACGGTGACCGCGGTACCCGGGTTCGACAAGTTCCGTGCTGTGCGCAGACAATTGCGGGCCGGTGGTGATCTGCTGGGGGCGGTGCGCCGGGATCCGCGGATTGTGCGGGAGTTGGTGGCAGGGTTCACCGGGCGCGGGGAGTCGATCGAGCCCGTCGAGATGGCGGGGGAGCGTGTGCCGCCCGCGGGGTTGGGCGAGTTCACTCGGTCGGCGTACGCGTCGCAGCGGGTGGAGGCCGGGGCGGCGCGGGTGGTCGCGTATTTGACCGGGCTGCAGCATATTCCGGAGTGGATCACCTTCCATGCCGGTTGGCGGGGTGAGGCGCCGGGGCAGGCCGTGGCGGGCCGGGAGTTCGCGCAGGTGGCCGAGTTCATGGGGATTCCGGCGGATCTGCGGTGGACGGTCCTCGAGGTTTCGGAGTCGGGTCTGCATATGCGTGGCACCGGGCCGCAGGGGTTGCTGTTGGGGCTGTGGATCACGGTGACCGGCGACGGTTCCGGAGCGATCGTGCACCTGGATGCGGGGTTGGCCGGGCAGCCGATCGAGGGTCCGCTCGGTGCGACGGTGGCACGCAGTCTCGGTGACGCACTGCGTGATTCGCTGGCGGCGTTACCCGCGATCATCTCCGCCGCCGCGACCGAGCCGGCCCGCCCGGCGCGCAAGGCGGTGCGGCACAAGGCCTCCGGTGCGGTGCTGGCTCCCACGACCCCGGTGCTGGTGGGGGTGAGCCAGGTGGTGTTGCGGACCCCTGATTCCGGATATCCGGATCCGTCGGAGTTGGCGGTGCGCGCGTTGCGGGCCGCGGCCGCCGATACCGGGGCCGGTGCGGGGCTGCTCGAGCGTGCGGACGCGGTGTTCTCGGTGGCGCCGACGTCCTGGCAGTACGGGGATCTGGGGGCGTTGGTGGCGGCCGCGGTGGGTGCGGGTGCGGTGGATACGGTGCAGTCCAGTCCCTTCGGCGGGGACGGCGGGCAGTTGGTGATCAATGAGGCCGCGGCCGCGATCGCCGCCGGTGACTATGACCTCGTGCTGGTGACAGGCGCGGAGGCCGGTGCCACGCAGACCGCGGCCCAGCGCGCCGGGATCGAACTCGACTGGCCGGTGCAGGGTGCGGGGGTGCGGCCCACGCGCACGGTCGGTATCGACAAGCCGGCCAATAATGCCGCCGAGACCGCGACGGGACTGCTGGCCCCGACCAATATGTACGCGCTGTTGGAGTCGGCGAACCGGCATCGGCTGGGGCGCACGCCCGCCGAGCATGCGCGCGCGGTGGCCGAATTGTGGTCGCGGTTTTCGGCGGTGGCGGCGGGCAATCCGAATGCCTGGCAGCCGCAGCAGCTTTCGGCCGAGGAGATCGCGGCGGTCTCGGAGGCGAATCGGATGATCTCGGCCCCGTACACCAAACTCGAGTGCGCGAACCTGACGGTCGATATGGCCAGTGGGGTGATCATGTGCAGTGCCGCGGCCGCCGAAGCCGCCGGGATCGCGCAGGACAAGTGGGTGTTCCTGCACGCGGGGGCCTCCGGTAGCGATGAGTGGTTCGTGAGCGAGCGCGCGGAATTGGCGGCGTCCCCGGCGATTCGCGCGCTCGGTGCGGCGGTGCTCGAGCATGCCGGGGTGGGGATGCAGGAGATCGCGCATGTGGATCTGTACGCGTGTTTCCCGGTGGCGGTGCAGATCGCCGCGCGCGAGTTGGGTGTGGCCGTCGATGATCCGAAACGGCCGCTGTCGGTGACCGGTGGTTTGACCTTCGGTGGCGGTCCGGGCAACAACTACGGCGGGCATGCGGTGGCGACCCTGGTGGGGCGGTTGCGTGCGGAACCCGAATCCTTCGGTCTGGCAACGTCTTTGGGCTGGTATCTGACCAAGCATGCGATCGGGGTGTATTCGGCGACCCCGCCCAAGAGCGCGTACCGGCATCTGACTCCGGTGATCGAGCATCCCCCCACCCGCCCGGCCCGCACCGGATACGAGGGCCCCGCGGTGGTGGAGGCGTACACCCTGCCCTTCGACCGCGACGGTGCGCCCGAGGCGGCGATCCTGAGCGTCCTGAACGACAAGGGTGAACGAATCCTGGTGCGCACCACCGATTCCGGCACGCTGACCGCGTTGACCGACGGCGATTGGCTGGGCCTGCCGGTGACCGTCTCCGGTGACACCGTGCGGGTGACGGGCACCGACCCGGTCGAGTTGCCCGCCCCGCCGCCGGCTCCGGTGCTGATTTCGCGGCGCGGGCACGTCATGATCATCACGATCAATCGCCCGCAGGTGCGCAATGCCATCGATCTGGCCACCGCGCTGGGTTTGGAACGCGCCATCGACGCCTATGAGGCCGACCCGAACGCGCGTATCGCCATTCTGACCGGTGCGGGCGGATATTTCAGTGCCGGAATGGATCTCAAGGCAGCCGCGCGCGGTGAGGTGCCGGTGACCGAGAAGCGCGGCATTCTGGGTATCGTGTCGACCCCGCCGCGTAAACCGCTCATCGCCGCGGTGGAGGGGCCGGCCCTGGCCGGTGGTTGTGAGCTCGCTCTGACGGCGGATCTGATTGTGGCGGCACGGAATTCGACCTTCGGTATCCCCGAGGTCAAGCGCGGTCTGGTCGCGGTCGGTGGCGGGGTGCTGCGCCTGTCGCAGCGGCTGCCACGTGCCATCGCGATGGAGCTGACCCTCACCGGTGACCCCATTACCGCCGTGCGCGCCGCCGAGCTGGGGTTGATCAACCAGATCGCCGAGCCCGGCAAGGCCCTGGAAGCGGCCCTGGAGTTGGCCGAGCGGATCGCGGGGAATGCCCCGCTCAGTATCGACGCCGGTAAGCAGATCATCGACCAGGCCCCGGATTGGTCCGGTGCGGAGGCGTTCGCCCGCCAGGGTCAGGTCGCCGCGGCCGCACTGTCCTCGGAGGATGCCGGGGAGGGTATGCGCGCGTTCGTGGAGAAACGCGTCCCCGTCTGGCGTGGCCGCTGAGCGACGATAGCCCCGCGCGGCGGTGCGCGAGCCGCGAATCCCACTGGCCGGATCGAGACCGGCCGGTGCGTGGATTCCGGCCCGGTGCGCGGTCGCGTGGAATATGTTGTCGCACAACCGTACTCGACGATTCGGCGAGTACGTCCGGGGCGCACCGAATGGCGGTGTGCCCCCACGGCTTCCTCCGCTTGCGGCGGGTGGGGCCGCGCTCGAGGAGAGGTTTTCATGACATCGGCTGATCACGCCGAGTCCACGCTGGAGTTGCGGCGGGACGGATTATTGCTCTCGGCAAGGCATTTCGGTGCGGCCGACGCCCCCCTGGTGATGCTGCTGCACGGTTTCCCCGACACCCCGCACTCCTGGGACGGGGTGATCCCGCTGCTGGTCGATGCCGGTTTCCAGGTCCTGACCCCGTGGCTGCGCGGCTACACCCTCGATTCGGCCGCGCGCACCGCCCGCTACGACCTGATCGCGGTCGCCGACGATATCGCCGCCTGGCATCGCGCCCTGGGCGGCCCGCCCACGCACCTGGTGGGCCATGATTGGGGTGCGTTCGCCGCCATGATCCAGGCCAAACGCCAACCCCGCCAATGGCTTTCGCTGACTCTGCTGGCGATCCCGCCGTTCGGGGGCGGTTTCGCTCCCGCAGCGGCCCGCCATCTGCCCCGGCAAACGCTGATGTCCTCCTATATCCCGCTCATGCAATCCGCGGCGTCCCCGCACCTGCTGACCCGCGACAACGCGGCGTTCGTGCGCCGGCTGTGGCATCGCTGGTCCCCGGATTGGGATTTCACCGACACCGATTTCGCGCCCACCGCACGGGTTTTCACCCACCATGGCACCGCGTGGGCGGCCACCCGCTACTACCGTTCCCTGTTCACCGTGCACCGCGCGCCCACCCGCCGGTTCCACCGCCTGCTGCTGGCATCGCCCGCCGCGCTGCCCACGCTGGCCCTGTCCGGTCAGCATGACGGCTGTATGTCCCCGGCCCTGCAACGCATTCTGGCCGAACGCGCCGGCACCCTCGCCGCCCAAATCCCCGGCACGGGTCATTTCCTGCACGCCGAAGATCCCACTGCCACGGCCGCCCACCTGATACCGCACCTGCACGCCCACTCTCGCTGAGCGTTCTTCCGCCGACCGATTTCCTGCGGCTCGGCGGATATTCGCTGTCCTGCCCCGGCCCGGTGTGGTCCGATCAGTCGCAGTACACGCGAGTGCCTGACAGATCGGGGTGGTGTGATGGGTGATGGCAGGGAACACGATTCGGTGTTGTTCGCGCGCCGGGCGCGCTCGTTCGGGGCGGCGGCGGCCGGGTATGACGCGCATCGGCCGGATTATCCGATAGCGGGTGTGCGGTGGGCGCTGGCACCGGTGTCCGGCGCGGTCGAATCGCACGACCGCGCCGGCCTCGAGGTGCTCGATCTGGGGGCGGGAACGGGCAAGCTGACCGGGGTGCTGCTTGCGGCGGGTGCCCGGGTGACCGCGGTGGACCCGGACCCGCAGATGTGTGCGGCGCTCACGGCCCGCTATCGGGAGGTGCGGGTACTGGCGGGGACGGCGGAAGCGATTCCGCTGGATGATGATTCGGTGGATGCGGTGGTGGCCGGGCAGGCTTTCCACTGGTTCGACCCCGGGCGGGCGCTACCGGAGATCGCGCGGGTGCTGCGCCCCGGGGGAGTGGTAGCCGCGTTCTGGAACGCCCATGACACGTCGGTGGAGTGGGTCGCCGGGTTGGATCGGGTGTCCCGGTCCTCGGTGTCCTCCGCGGGGTCGTTGGCGGAGCGGGTTCCGGCGCATCCGCTGTTCCATCCGTTCGAGCGCACGCATTTTCCGCATGTGCAGCGGCGCACTGCCGAGAGTTTGACCGCGACGATCGGCACCCATTCCCACACTTTGGTGGTGTCCGCGGCCGAGCGCGCCGAAGTGCTCGACCGGATCACCTCCTATCTGCGGACCTGTCCCGAGACCGCGGCAGGAGAGTTCGATATGCCGTTGCGCACCTTGGTTTTCCGGGCCGTCACCAAGTGAGCGCGATGCCCGAGGCTTGTGCGAGCAGGGTGCGGAAGGTGGGGCATTGCATGTGGCTGGGGGCCGGGCAGGCAGCGGCGTGCCGCAGGGCGTCGCTGATGGTGGTGAGCCGGGCGATGGTGTGGTCGAGGTCGTCGGCCTTGGCGGTGAGCTGGGTTCGGTCGATCGCCGGGTGGCCGTCGGCGGTGAACATGCGGGCGATCTCGTCGAGGGAGAACCCGGCGGTACGCCCCACGGCGATGAGAGCCAGTTGCGGCAGGACCTCGGGCGCGAATTGACGGCGTTGCCCGCGACGGCCGGTGGAGCGGATGAGGTGGCGTTCCTCGTAGTAGCGCAGCGTAGACGCGGGCACGCCCGAGCGGGCGACGACTTCACCGATATCCACGTTCATCCCCTTGACCTCAAGTCGGCTTGAACTGACATGGTGGAGTGTGGCACCGAAGTTCCCGGCACGTAAAGGAGAACCCCATGGCTACCGAGACCGATGAGCAGAACACCCGCTGGAACGGCCGCTCCGGGCAGGTATGGGCACAGTCGCAAGGACTGCTGGACCAGGTGATGAAACCCCTGGAAGAGTTGCTGGTGCAACCGGTGCTCGCGGGGTCGGGCGCGCGGATTCTGGATGTGGGGTGCGGCGGCGGTGCCACCACTCTCGCCGCGGCACACCGGGTCGGTACCCCGGGTAGCTGTGTGGGCGTGGACATTTCCGCACCGATGATCGACGCGGCACGAGCACACGCCCAGGATTCGGATCTGCCGGTGAGTTTCCTGCTCGGTGACGCGCAAACCTATGTGTTCGAACCGGCGTCCTTCGATTTGATCATGTCCCGGTTCGGAGTGATGTTCTTCCCGGACCCGGTGGCCGCGTTCACGAACCTGCGGGCCGCGGCCCGCCCGGGTGCGGCATTGCGCATGCTGGTGTGGCGGGGCGTGCGGGAGAACCCGTTCATGACCACCGCCGAACGCGCCGCCGCGCCACTGCTGCCGAATCTGCTCGCACGCGAACCGAATCAGCCCGGCCAGTTCGCCTTCGCCGATGACCAGCGCGTGCGCACGATTCTCACCGAGAGCGGCTGGGGTGATATCCGCGTTCATCGCGCCGATGTGGAGTGCGTGATGCCCGAGGACGCGCTGATCCACTACTTCACCAATTTCGGCCCCGTCGGGCTGGCCCTCCCGGACACCGACGAGCAGACCCGCGCCCGGGTGATCGAGGTCGTGCGCGCGGCATTCGACCCGTTCGTGCACGGCGATCAGGTCCGCTACACCGCCGCCTGCTGGATGGTCGAAGCCCACGCCTGATCGCCGGCCCATCCTGGATCAGGATGGTTCTCGGATCGCTAGTTCGGTTGCGGCCGTGAGCTTCACGCCGTCGCGGGGGCCTGCTCTGAGAGAGGTTCGTGTACTCCGTCGGCGAGTGCGACCGCATACATGCGTTCGATGTCGGCGGCGTATTTGTCGGCGATGGGGTTGCGGCGCAGTTTCATGGTCAGGGTGACCTCATCGCCACCGGGTTCCCAGAAGGTGGGCAGGATGATGAACCTTTTCACCTGTTCCACGCGGGACAGGTGCGCGTTCCCGGCGGCGACACCGTGGGCGATCTCGGCGATGAGGTCGGGGTGCGCGGCGAGCGCGGCCGCGGAGGCGTCGGCCAGATTATGTTGTGCGGCATAGGGTTCGGTGGATTCGGCATCGAGCACGATGAGTGCGGTGTTGTAGGATCGCCGGTCGCCGATGGTGGCCAGGGCTCCGATGAGCGGGGTGGTGGCTTTGATGGTGTTCTCGATACTGGCCGGGGACATGTTCTTGCCACCGGAGTTGATGATGAGTTCCTTCTTGCGGTCCACCACCCGCAGGTAACCCCGGTCGTCCTGAGTGATGATGTCGCCGGTGGCCAGCCAGCCGTCCGCGTCGAGCGCGTCAGCGGTTTTTCCGGGCTCGCACCGATATTCACGCATCACCAAGGGCCCGCGCACCAGAAATTCGCCATCCTCGTCGATTCTGGATTCGAGTCCGGGCAACAGTTTTCCGACGGTCCCCAGCACCGCTTCGCCGGGCGGGCTGACGCTGGCGATACAGGTGAGTTCGGACATGCCCCACACTTCGGAGATGGCGATACCGAGCCCGAAGAAGAACCCGAGTGTTTCCGCGGGAATGGGCGCGGCGCCCGAGAGCGCCCACCGGAGTTGGTCGAGTCCGAGTTCGGCGCGTATCGCGGAGAGTACGAGTTCATCGGCTCTGGCCCATTCGGCGGCCTGCACATCATCGAGCGGCACTCCCGCCAACTCCGCTGCGGCTTTGCGTCCGGCGACCTCGAGGGCCCAGGTCAGCGCGGCCTTGCGAGCGGGATCGGTCTCATTGGCGACCGAAAACTCCACGCCCGCTTCGAGTTTCTCCCACACCCGCGGCACCGCACCCCAAATGGTGGGCCGCGCGTCGACGAGCGCGGCCCCCAATTGCGCCCGATCCGGCACGGTGGTGATCTGACTGCCGAAGAACTCGTGCAGATACAGGCTCGTAACCCGGTCCGCCATATGCGCGCTCGGCAGATACGAGGTGATCCGATCCCCGAATTCAACCGGCATCACCGAGGCGTACGCCCGACATTCGAAGGCCAGATTCGCGTGCGTGATCTCCACGCCTTTGGGATTGCCCGTGGTGCCGGAGGTGTAGCACAGGGTCACGATGTCCTGGGGTGTGACGGCCTGCCAGGTGGCGTCGAAATCGAAGTCGTGCCGCACCAGCGAGGTCAGTTGCGCCACCGTCAAAGTCCCGGGCACCGGGTGGTCCACGCACACGATGGTCTCGATCGGCACTCCCGAAGCACGAATCCGGTCCACGTATTTGGGCTTCACACAGCACAATACGATTCCGAGCATTCTCGAACACATACCTCAACTGTTGCGCACTGAGCGTGTTGTACACCGAGAACGAGGTCGCCCCGGCATGCTGCGCACCAATAGTGGCTATAGGTCCAGCGGCGTCTGATCGGCGGGCAGGTTCGGCACCGCGGGTTCCAACGCACCAACAAGGGCACCCACACCCGCCCCGATCGCCGAGCCGACCACGGCCGCAGGGATCGCGAACACTGCGGCACCAATGGCAGCGCCGATTACCGGTACGACTACCAAACCCGCTGGGAGGAAGGGGATGCCGGCAATGAAACCGGCGGCGGCACCGACCATTGCACCGGTGGAGGTCAACGGGCTGATCACGGCCCCCGCCACCAAATTGCCTACGAGTGCACCGACAAGAGCGTCGGCGGCCATGCGGTCCGACCGCGTCGGCGCGAATCCGAGCGAGTCGAATCCCTGGGCCAAAATGGCCTCCGTCTGCCCGTATGAGTCGTTGATTCCTGCGGTCAGCCCAGGATCGACCCAGTCCGGCCGTCCGATCGAAACCGAGCCGATACGAATGGTCCCGTCTTGCGCCTGGATCGGCGCGACGGGCAGGGCGAGGGCAGTTGGCAGGTGCAGACTGGACGGGTCGACCGGCGCGAGGCTGCCATCAGGCACAGGCCGCTTGCCACTCATATCGTTGCGGCTGGTCGCCGTTGGCGGATTGCTCGCTTCCGCCAAGGCCGGGGAGATCTCGAACAGCGTCATCGACAACGGAACCGCCGCGAGGACGAAGAACGATCGAGCACACCCGAATCGCCTGGTCGAACAACCCACATGCCGTGCTGCCATGAATGACCTCTCTTTCGAATTGTGATGAATTGCGTAACAGACTCAAACCGACACGCCGTCCGGATACTCCAGAACTGCCTGCGCCGATCCGCCGTGCCTTGATCCCGCTCGGCTTCGCGGCCCGCCAGGCCAGTTTCCCGAACAGAGCCGGTCTTGCTCGATGACGGCATGACCGATTCGGTGGAGTCGACCGCGGTTGACCGACCCTTCTGCTGAGTCCGAATGTCTTCTCCTGAGTACGAATGCGCACGACTACAGTTCCATGAGCTTCGATTCGGACGGCATCACGTAACGGCGGAGCTGGCCCGGTCTGCTGTGGCGGGCCTTGCTCATGAGTTCATCCACGTCGATGCCCGAGGCAGCAAGATGGGCCAAACCCGAGTCACGAAGGTGATGCAGTCTCCATCCGGTACCGAGTCCGTCCACCGCAGTTACGCTGTCGAGCAGATATCTGGCCTGGTCATACGACAGCCTCGCCAGACCAGTGTGAGGACACAGATCACCGCAGCCCACGAACTTGCCCGCGCGGGGCCGACGGTGCGTGACGAATACCGGGCCCTGCGTCCGGTCCCGCAGTAACCGAGGAAGGAACTGGTCGGTCATCGGCCCCCAATGCACTGTCGCCTCCACGAGGCGGCCACTGCCGTTACCCGACCGTCGCGACTGCACTCGGCAGCTACGCTCCACCAGGTCGAGGTGTTCGATATCGGCCTGAAGTAGTTCGCGGGGGCGAGCGCACGTCTCGTAGATCATCCACCACAGAGTCTTCTCGCGCAGGTGGATTGCCTCACGGGCGGTGAGACTTTCGATCGCCACTCGCGAAAGCACAGTCACAGTCACAGTCACCGGCTCGGGCGAAGGTTTCACTCTGGACAGGTCTGCCGGCACCGTAGGTACTGTCCAGCCCCGCTCGCGGCACCAACTCAACCAGCAGAGTACTGCCGCGCGACGCGCGTTCCAGGTACTACTCCTCGCCGCCGACCATAACGAAACCATGGCCTGACCGATTTCCTCGGGGGTAACCGACGCCAGGAGACGATTCGTTCCATAGGTGTCGGCCGGACCGTGGTTTTCGACCCACTCGACCGTCCGGAGTATTGCAATACGGTAGGCGCGGAAGGTGTTGAACGAGTCGATCGAGCACAGGAACTGCTCCGCAGCTTCCCTCGCGGTACACGCCGGACGCAGGTCTGAGCACATCTCCATCGATGGCGCCGTCATAGTGGGCCGTTCCATATAGTCGAAGAATTCGCAAACCTCCAGGGCGTGCAACCCCTATCAGCAGGAGCGGGAAAGTAATCACCGATCCGCGCCGGCAAATGACCGCGCGTGACCGCAGACGCGACCTGTTTGTCGGTGAGAGGGGTCGCGCCGAATGCTTGAAACCGCCACCTACCACCCGAACCATCAGGTTCCCATCCTGTCGGGTCTATCAGGTAGACACGGCTGACCCTCCGGTCGACCACGACGATCGCATACCGTGCGTCGTGTCGGACATTCGACCCCACACGCCACCATCCGCGGTCATTCTCATATCGATCGTTATCGAGGCACAAGGCATCTGTCCACGGTTGTGAAAGGACGATAAGCGATGCCCTGGTGGTTTCGTCGCGACGCCACCGCTCGTAGGCCTCGGTTCGGCTGACTCCCGTCACCGATGCGATATCACCGAGGTCCGCCGAGTGGTCCAGTGCGCATTCGACTGCGGCTGCGATCCACCCTTGAATTTCTCCCGACAACACACTACAGACGTGCAGGAGGCTCAATTGAAACTCTCTGACAGCGACCGAGTCCAGAAGGCCGCTGTCGGACCGATCCCCTGTCCCAGGTCCGCCGCTGAGGCGTTCAGCCATGCCGACGGCGACTTCGAAAGACGCTCTCGATAGCTGCAACCTCTCACTGGGTCGCAATTCCCTAGCGAACCGATCACACCCGACTCGAGGACTAATCTCCAGGTGACTCATAGGGCGAGGATATAGCGGAGAGGTTGCGCCTACGCGTGTTTTGCCGCAGCGATTCTCCTAAAAAATCTTAAGTCCATTTTGAGAGAAAAGCGTCATATGGCCATATTTTGAGTCGACTTTGGATGAAAATTTGCACCTTTTGTTCGATTTTAAAGTCCATCTCGCCCGATTGGTCGCTTTCGTGCCATCGGACCCCTATTTTACCGAAGCGCTAACACTGCAACTCGCGGTGGCGATCCACGGTCCATGCTCATCGAAGGCGCTAAGACGAATTGTTTCGAGTCGTACAACGATCCTGCATCCCGCAAGAATCGGCCGGCATCGGCGATGGTCGATGTCGCTGGCGTAGAGTTTCGCGGCAAGGTCGCCACAGCTGTAGCTCGTTATCTGGAAATGAATAGATTGAGTGGTCCGCAACTAGTTGTTCCCGGGGCAGGCAACCTGATCATTCACCTCGCAGTCGGTGCCAACAGAGCACCGTCTGCGGTTGCGTATCTCCAGGGATACGCCGCCAACATCCACTACGACCTTCTCGCATTCGGGCCGGACGACGGATGGGTGGCTCGTCCGGGCATTCGTGACTGGATTCCGCCGATCGTTCTTCTCGCCGCTGCCACACGAGCGGTACTGCTGGCGCCCTGAACACCGGCGAGACTGTCTCCGCACACCCCCGAACAGACCTCTGGGCTCTGAGTCCTCGTGGAAACAAACCAACTGCCCGCAATTCGCCCCGCGATACTTCCTGTGCGCCATTCGGCCGGCGCCTGCGGCTCTGTCGTAGCGCCCGATTGCGACTCGTCCGCCCCTCACGCCGCTGAGCCGACCGAGGCGGTTACTCCAGGGATCGGAGCCGTGAGGTCAGTGTCACCAAATTGTCGCGTGCAGTCCGGGACCGTTCCTCGGATGCCACCGATTCCAGTAGCGGCCACCGGATTTCGCCAGCGGCGGCCGCGGCGGCGACTGCACGGGCGAACGCGGGCCAGCCCTCATCGACCGGAGTCAGGTGTGGCTCTCGCAGGAGTTCGAGCACAGCGATTTCGAGGTGCAACGCAGTCGTCGGACCGACTGGGGCGTCGGTACGGCCGACGGGGGACCGGTCAGCCTTCCGGGGCCGGGGAGACATGCGCTTCCGCCACATGGTGAACCGCTGCGTGGCTTCGACCAGAACACAGGAGAATTGCAGCTGGCCCAGCGAGAACAGCAACACCAGAAACACCAGAAACACCAGCAACATACGTCACAGTGACGCAACTGACCCTTGAATTAATATGCGCACCCATGAATAAAACCCGGCCCAGCACCCAAGCTTTCCCGGATTCACGCCCGATGCCGAAGCACTCTCCTCCTTGGTGGATTACTCTCAACTTTTCCTGGACCGAACAAAATCGCCTGTCGCACAAGATCATCAACCCCTTCCGCCCAGCGCCGTAAAACTACCGATAATCGACATTATGTAAAGTTACGGTCTGGGAGGTGCGCCCGCCGGAGTTGGCCTCCGCACCCCCACCGGCCTACTGATGCCAATAGTTGGTGGGGCCTGCGGCTTTGACGGCGGCTTCGGCGGCGGGGGCCAGCCATTGTTTGGCGGTGGGGTCGGTGGTGAGGTTGAGGTAGAGGGCGGTGGATTTGTAGATGTAGCGGTGGGAGGTGGAGCCCCAGGCGGTGCGGGTGGCGGAGCCGGCGTCGTTGTCGCAGAGGGTGGTGCCGGGGCCTGAGGTGGGGCACCAGATGGTCCAGTCTTGGGTTCGGCCCTTCATGGTGTTGTAGAGGGTGGTGGCTTCGGCGGTGGTGGGCAGGGCTATGACGTTGAGGGAGACCAGGATTTGGTTGGACTGGTCCAGGTAGGAGCCCGCTACCTGGTGGGTGCAGTGGTAGCTGGTGAGGATTTGTTTGACGTTCTGGGACATGCCCTGGGTGATGCAGTCCTTCACTCCCCCTGCGCGGCGGGTGTATTCGACATTCCGGGCATCCCGGAAGCTGGGCGGGAGCAGGGCGTCGGCGGTGAAGGGGGTGGTGTCGGTGCCTGCCACGTCCAGAATCGCGGGGTCGAAAGCCGGTGTGGTCGGGGTGGGGGTCACGGCTTCGGTGGTGCCGGGGTCGCCCGCGCGCAGGGCAATGAGCGCTATGACGGCGATCAGACCTGCCACGGCCAGCAGGATTCCGGCTACGCGGCCACCGGAGTGCTTGGGCGGCTGCGGGAATGCGCCGGTACGCAAGGGCGGCGGGGCGGGCCGATCGATGATCTTGAGCATGTCGGTGCGGTAGGCGGCGGCGTCGGCGGTCAGGAACGCGGCTTTCAAACCGCTCAGCCAGTGCTGGGCGCTGGGTTTGTGTTCGGGGGCGGCGGTGTCGGCGCGTTCGAAGAGCAGGCGCAGCCCGATGTCGAGGTCTTCGGGAATCCCAGGGGCCAGGAACAATCCGCAGCGGATGAGGTTGGCCAGTGCGAGTCTGCCGCTGTATTCGTCGGCGCCGAGCGCGGGTCGCAGCCCATCGCAGTCGATCAGGTGCGCTCGCGGTTGCGCGCGACTCCAGGCCAGGTTCCGCTCGTCGATGCCGGGGAGCGCCAAATAGCGTTCCTCGAGCACGAGGAAGACATCGCAGACCCGAATCAGTACTCCGACACGGAAATACGCTTCGGCGGGGTGCTCCCCCACGAGTTGTTCCAGGGTCAGCGCCGTCCCGTCGGTGTCCAGGAATTCGGCGGGAATCAGCGGCAGTATCACCCCGGTCAGGGCACGGTCCCGCATGATCAGGTCGATGGGCCAGTTGATGGAGGCCGCGGCCCATTCCCGTGATTCGGGCTCGGCTTCGGCGGCGAGCACGATCTCGCGCCCCAGAAGCAGTGCCTGTTCGGCGAATCCGAGCAGATCCGGTTCATCGACCGGTGTCTGGTACTCCTTGTATATGCGCTCGCGTCCATCGCGGTCGCGGCATCGGCGCAGTCCACCGCCGATCCCGATGTCCCCCAGCGCGATCTCGTAGACCTCACCGGATTCCCCGGTCACCGAATACTGGGACACAGCCGGGCACCCCTCTGCTTCGGCGGCCCCTGCACCGCCATCCTACGGCGAGTCGAACTGTGCCATACCTGGCAAATCGGGTCTAGTCGGGACGCTGCGGCCAGGCGATATCGGCGACCAGACCGTAGTGATCACTGGCCAGGGGCCCGGTGAGCGATTCGTGAAAGGCCAAGTCGGTGTTCAGGATTCGACCCGCTCCCCCGGGCCGCAGAAAAGGATCACCGACCAGGAGGTAGTCGATGCGCTGCGCGGGCACGTTCAGGAACCGCGCTTGCGGATTGGTGAGCGGGTCCAGGGTGTACCCAGCCTCGGTGGGACGCAGCGTCGCCCAGCCGTCGACGTAATAGGTACTGCGGCCCTCGATCACGGCATTGGCGTTGAGATACCGCATTTCATCCGATTGCGGTTTGGCGTTGAAGTCACCGCAGAGAATGGCGGGCATCGCGGTGGCGGGGTCCCAGGTGGCGCGGATCGCCTCGTCGATGGCCAGCACCTGCCGCACCCGGTGATACGCCTGCGCGGGCGGTGGCGCCAGATGCGTACTGTAGGCGTCGATTCCGGCGGTGTGCGCGTGCAGCAGCTCGGCCTGCATGCGATAGGACGGATGCGGGTCCGCGGGTGCGAGATCCACCGGTAGCGCGAACACCCTGTGCCGCTCGATGGGCCAGCGACTCAGAATCGCGGAACCGAACAGCAGGCTCCGGTCCGCCCATGCCTCCTCTGGCAGTGGATACCCGCCGAAGCACCAGTGCCAGCGCCCGGGTGCGGCATGGTCGGCGAGCCAGCCCGCGGTATTGGTGCCGGGCCCGGTCTCCCAGACCTCCTGCAGGCACACCACATCCGGGTCGAGGCGTTCGAGCCAGGCCAGGATTTCCAGCCGCCGCCGATCCCAGTGCGGTTCCAGCAGGGAGCCCATATTGAGCTGCGCGACTCGCAACATCTTACCGTCGGACATGCTTTCCCCGCATTTCCTCACTCGCCCAATGGAATCCATCGAACCCTGAAACTGTAACGTGTTCTACCCTGGCAGGGTGGACATCACCTACGAGAACACCCAGCGCGAAGTCCGAACAGACCAGGGGGTCATCCGCTACCACGAAGCCGGTGACGGCCCACCCCTGCTCCTGCTCCACGGCTCCGGAATCGGCGTCAGCGGCTGGCGCAATTATCGCGGAAACCTCGCCGTCTTCGCCGAGCACTTCCACTGCTACGTCATCGAATTCCCCGGCTTCGGCATCAGCGACCCCGTCCCCGGCGCACACCCGGTACTGGCCGCCGTCGACTCCGTCATCCGCTTCATGGATGCCCTGGGCATCGACAATGCCCCACTCGTCGGCAACTCCATGGGCGGCGTCGTCGCGGTCAATGTCGCGGTGAAACACCCCGACCGCATCAGCAAGATCATCTCCATCGGTGGTGTCGGCACCGGCATATTCAGCGCCAACCCCAGCGAAGGCACCCGCCTGCTCCAGGAATTCGCCGACTCCCCCAGCCGCGAAGCGTTGATCCGCTGGCTCAACTGCATGGTCTACGACCCCAAAACAGTCACCCAAGACATCATCGACGAACGCTGGGACCTGGCCAACAACCCCGAATCCCAGCAGGCCCTCAAAGCCATGTACGGATCCGAATCATTCGCGCTACAACAACAATTCATGGCCAACTCCCCCACCCCGCCCTACTGGGCCATGCTGCACAAGGTCAAATGCCCGACCCTGCTCGCCTGGGGCAAAGACGACCGGCAATGCCCACCCGACATGGCCATGATGCCGCTGCGCCTCATCCCCGACTCCGAACTCCACATCTTCCCCAAATGCGGGCACTGGGTCATGATCGAAGCCAAACAAGCCTTCGAACGCGTCAGCCTCGAATTCCTGCGCCGCTGAAACAAACCTGTGGTGCGGGCCCACCGACCCGCACCACGGTCACCACACCAGCGTCTCGTGCGGCGTACGCACCCGCGCGAAGAACCGCCGACCGATCGCGGCACCCTCATGGTTGTAGCTGTTCAGCAAATCCACCAGCTCATCGGCCAACTGCCGCAACTGCGGACTCACCCCCTCCGCACCACCCCACTCCGCCGGCACACCCTCGATGGTGATCTCGATACTGTTCTCCTGCGGCAAACCCACCACCGAATAGGTGATCTCCGCCGGAGCATCCCGAATAGCATCCGCCACGCGCAGCTCACTCGTCTGCGGCGCATCCGCGAAAACCACACGCACAAAAGCGATATCGTCACGAATCAACTCCGCGATCGACTCCAAATCCGCATGCTTACCCACCCGCGTATACCGCGGGCCATAACTGCGCTCATCACCCGCGGCCCGCACATCCGGCTTGGACATAATGCGATCCAGCATGCGCTGAGCCGCCGCCCGCTCATCCGCACCCGTCCCCGGATGCTCGATCAACGCCCGCAGATGCGCCACCCGCGACATATCAGCGCGGCCCGAACACGGTCGCATGACACGCGGTCAACAACGCCACGAACTCCTGCGCCGTCGCCTCATCCAACACCGCCCACACCAGAGCGATCAACTCATCGGTCAACGCCTCCGCCTGCATCCACCGCCCCTTCAACTCCGGCGTGATCTCCCCGAACGGCTCCGGCCAACCATAAAACCGCGCCTGATCCGGACCTGAACTCAACGGCGAACCCGCGATCAACACCGCATCCCGCGGCGCCAAACCAGCCGCCCGTACCGCCATCAAATGCAAACCACCGCGTAACTCCCGCAAAGCATGAATCAAATGCATAATCCGCGCCGGCGCATCCTCCGCCTGCGGTAGCGCCCGCCACCCCGCGAACAACACCACCCCCGCCGGATCCGCCGCCGACACAACCGTATCCAATAGCTCCGCCAACCGCTCCGAATCCGCGAACGACGCCAGCCTGCGACGACCGAAATCCTGACACGCCTGCAAATAGCCCTGGGCCGCCTTCGCCGCCGGCACCTCCGCCGTCGCCTCCCACGCCACCCGCACCGAATCCGCCGGGAAGAAACCGAACGCCGCGGTCACCACATCGGCATCCACATCACCCAGCACCCCACCCCGGCCCCGCGTATACCCCTGCATGAACCCCTGCGCGCCGAGACCAGCCGCGAACGCCTTCGCCTCCCGGGAGAACATGAACCCCCCGCCGATCTGCTGAATCTGATCCTTCACCGCGGACGCCACCGACATGTCCGTTCCTCTCTGAGCGGAAAGCGCAATCCCCCGAGACTATTTCACCGCCTCGCAGCAGCCCCGCTCCCCCCACCACCAACCGCCGAAATATTCGTGGCTGCACAAGAATTCGATAATCGCTACCCTGGGCAGGCAACGAAAGGTGTTGCCAGCATGACCGCCCCACGCAGAACCGTCACCGCCTCCGACGTGCGCGAAATCCTCAACTACTTCGGCAAATGCCCACTCTGCGGCTACCCCGCCCGCGCCTCCACCTACACCGCGCGATTCGACGACGGCAGCACCGAAGAACAAATCGTCGCCACCTGCGGACTACCCTGCGGATGGAACGGCCCCGCCGACCCCACCACCATGACCGGCACCGAACCCGTACCCAAACCGAGCCGGAAACCCCTGCCGCCCAACGTACCTCAGCTCACACCTCGACCTGACCGAGCGACCGGCCAGATGCGCTAACCTTCTCGCGGTGCTAGGACATTCACACGCCACCAGTGGCGCGCTCGCCTGGTCAGCGGCCGCCGCAGCGCTACCGCTCACCGTATTGACCTATCCCGCAATGCAATCCGGAAATATCAGGGCAGTCGACCTGGTGATGGGTACCTTCCTCACCGCCGGCGCCGCCCTGCTGCCCGACGCGGACCACCCCTCGGGCACCATTTCCCATGTGCTGGGCCCGGTTTCGCACTACGCCTGCAAAGGCATCTCCGCCATCTCCGGCGGACACCGCCACGGCACCCACTCCTTCGCCTTCGTCGCCCTCATCACCTACGGCACCTGGGCCGGCGAACACTGGATCGGGCGCAACTTCACCCTCGCGCTCGTGTTCTTCCTACTCGCTCTCGCCGTACGCGCCCTCAACCTCGCACCCACCGGCGACAACGTCAAAGCCTGGGGCACCGTGGTAATCCTCGCCGCCTGCGGCGCATTCGCCATCGACCACTGGATCAGCGACAAACCCGCCTGGCTGCCCTTCTCCGTCGGACTCGGCGCCTTCGCACACCTGATCGGCGACTGCCTCACCGACCGCGGCTGCCGACTGCTCTGGCCCCTCAAAATCCGCACCCGCGTACCCATCATCGACCACACCGGCAACAAGATGGAGACCCTCGTCCTCGTCCCCCTCTTCGCGCTCGGCACCCTCGCACTGCTCTTCTACACCATCACCCACCAGCCCTGAGCCCTCGTATGATCGCCTGAACGGCAGACAGGCAGACAAAGGAGCCGAGAATGAGCGATCGGGAAGAACTCAGCTGGGAACTATTCGGCACCGCCGGACGCGAACTGGCCCAAACCATCGCCGACGACGGCTACGAACCCGACCTCATCCTCTCCATCGCCCGCGGCGGCCTCTTCGTCGCCGGATCCCTCGGCTACGCCCTCGACGTCAAGAACCTGCACGTCATGAACGTCGAGTTCTACACCGGCGTCGACCAACGCCTCGACCTGCCCGTCATGCTGCCGCCCGTACCCAGCGTCGTCGACCTCACCGGCGCGAAAGTCCTTGTCGCCGACGACGTCGCCGACACCGGCGCGACCCTCAAACTCGTCCGCGACTTCTGCGAAGACCATGTCGCCGAAGTACGTTGCGCGGTCATCTACCAGAAGCCGCGATCAGAGGTCGACTGCGAATACGTGTGGAAGCACACCGACCGGTGGATCAACTTCCCGTGGTCGGTGCAACCGCCTGTCGTCAAACGAGAAGTGCGCGTCCTCGACGCCTGACCGCTGACCCCACACAGCACGACGCCCCGGATTCGACTCTCGAATCCGGGGCGTTCTTGTTCAGCGGGAAGGTGTCAGACCAGCTCGGCCGAGAGGATGGTGACGGCCTCGACCGGCACATCCTGGTGCCCGGCCTTGGAGCCGGTACGCACGCCCTCGATCGCGTCGACGACGGCGGTGCCGTCCACGATCTTGCCGAAAACGGTGTAGCCCCAGCCGTCCTGGCCCGGGTAGTTCAGGAAATCATTGTTCTTGGAGTTGAGGAAGAACTGCGCGCTCGCCGAATGCGGATCCATCGTGCGCGCCATGGCGATCGTGTACTTGTCGTTCTTGAGACCGTTGTTCGCCTCGTTCTCCACCTTGTTGGGAGCGGGCTTCTGCTGCATGTCGGCGGTGAAGCCGCCACCCTGCACCATGAAACCCGGGATCACCCGGTGGAAGATCGTATCGGTGTAGTGGCCCGCCTTGACGTAGTCGACGAAGTTCGCGACTGTCTTCGGCGCCTTGGCCTCGTCGAGTTCCAGGGTGATATCCCCGGCGGAGGTCTTCAGGAGCACTTTGGTCATGGCGACCATCGTATGGGAGCGCCGAATCGGGCGACCGCCCGGCATCCTTCGCTGCGGTTCAACGGGATTGGAGTGCAGGTGAGGTTCCGTTGTCCGCGAGTTCATGTTTCTTTTGAAATAGCAGGCCATGCGTAGATGCGCATATTTCCATTATCTAACACTTCTACCCATTCCGGAGGAGGTGTCGAGCTCACGCTTCGTACAGCTCCAGCGGCAAATCATCCGGATCGAAGAAGAAGCCGAACCGCTTCCCCGTGTACTCATCGATCCGCACCTTCTCCACCACCACTCCCCTATCCGCAAGCTCGGCCAGCGCCTCCCCCACATCCGCCACCACGAAAGCCAGGTGCCGCAGACCGATCGCCTCCGGCCGCGACGGCCGCGGCGGTGCGCCCGGGAACGAGAACAACTCGATCTGCCCGCCATCCGGTAGTGCCAGATCCAGCTTGTACGAACGCCTTTCGGCCCGATAGTTCTCGGCGAGCACCTTCAACCCGAGCACCTCGGTATAGAACGCCTTCGACTTCGCATAGTCCGAGGCGATCACCGCGACGTGATGTATCCGCTGCAACTCCACACGCCCGACGCTAGCCCACCCCACCGACAACACCCCGCAGCCACTCTCCCTCTCCTCAAGGCAGGTTTTTATTCGTTTGGCTTCCTCTTGCCGGACTGCGACACACTGTGCT
Organism: Nocardia sp. SYP-A9097; assembly: GCF_009649815.1. Lineage (GTDB taxonomy): Bacteria > Actinomycetota > Actinomycetes > Mycobacteriales > Mycobacteriaceae > Nocardia. The sequence goes on along the minus strand of NZ_WJIC01000011.1, from coordinate 97,826 downwards.
TTCACATTCGAAGATGCGCATATTTCCATGTTCACATGAAATACACTGCCGGATCCCGACCTGCTCACGATGGCGGGCGGCTCGACAAACCCCTACCGCCGACTTCCGCACACCCCCCGTCGACTCACCCCGCCCCAGGTCCAATCACTTCCCAGCCGGTCATTGCGCGAAAAGGTGCACATATTGGACGCATGACCAGTATGGTTTGGTGCACCATGCGCGGCCGTCGGGGACGTGCTGGATCGTCCTGGAGGATGCACTGGAATGAGACGCTCTCGACTGGTCTGCACGCTCTTGTCTGCGATCGCCATCACCGTTGCCGGGTCCAGCATGGTTGGTGCGGTACCGACCGGCAGTGGTGGATCCGGGAGTTCGAGTGGATCGGGGTCGGGGAGCGCGAGTGGGTCCGGGTCCGGTAGTGCGGGCAATGCCCCCGCCACAGTGCCGGCCTTGGGTTCGGGCTTCATGTGGGGCGTGGCCATGGCCGGATTCCAGTCCGAAGGCCATGCGCCGGACAGTAATTGGAGTCGCTACGCGAAGTCGGGGAAGGCGCGCGACACATATGGCGATTCGGTGGACTTCTATACCCGCTACGCAGACGATATCGATCTGGCGGCCGGTCTCGGGGTGAAGGTGTATCGGCTCAGCATCGAGTGGGCTCGGGTGCAACCGCAGCCGGATGTGTGGGACGAGAACAACTTCCGCTTCTACGACAATGTCGTCGAGAAGATCCGCGCGGCCGGAATGCGGCCGATGCTGACCCTCGACCACTGGGCGATTCCCGGCTGGGAACTCGACCGCGGCGGTTGGAAGAGCAAGAACATGGTCTCGGATTGGCTGGCGAATATGCGGCGAGTGGTGGACCGCTACGCCTCGTACAACCCGCTGTGGGTGACCATCAATGAGCCGATGGGCTATGTCGCGCAGTCGATCGAGATCGGCGATATCGGGGTGCTCGACGCGCTGCCGATGTTCGACCGGCTGGTGCAGGCGCACAGCGCGATCTACGACTACATCCATCAGCGGCAGCCGGGCGCGCAGGTGACCAGCAATATCGCGCAGTATCCGATAATTCAGGACCTGACCGACATGCTGTTCGCGGATCGAGTGCACGGCAAGCTGGACTACGTCGGCCTCGACTTCTATTACGGTGCGTCACTGTCGAATCCGCCGACCACGGCGCTGCTGGGTGACGAATTGTGGAAGAACGCGATCGAACCCGAGGGCATCTATTACGACCTGCGCACCTACGCCGAGAAGTTCCCGGGGCTTCCGCTGTATGTGGTGGAGAACGGTATGCCGACCGACAGCGGGCTGCCGCGCGCTGACGGTTACGACCGGGCGGATCATTTGCGGGACACGGTCTACTGGATTCAGCGTGCGAAGGCCGATGGCATCGATGTGATCGGCTACAACTACTGGAGTCTGACCGACAATTACGAGTGGGGCAGCTACGCACCGCGTTTCGGCCTCTACACGGTCGATGTGAAGACGGACCCGACGCTGACCCGCCGCCCGACCGATGCGGTCGCGGCATTCCGGAGCATCACCGCGGTGAACGGGGTGCCCGCCGACTACCGGCCCACCCGTGAGCCTGCCGTGTGCTCGATCGTCCTTCCGTTCGACAGCTGCCTGCGCCCCGTATCGGTCCCGTGAGTACGCGCTAGCCCCTGAGGGCGGCGGCCGCGGCGGCGAGCAGCATCCCGCGATACGAGCCGCCGAACAGCACCACGTGCACGAACAGCGGGTGCAGCTGATGCAGCGAAATCCGTTGCCGCCAGCCCGAGCTCAGGGGCATCTGTTCGTGGTACGCGGCGACAATGCGGTCGAGGTGTGGTGCGCCGAAGAGGGCGAGCATGGCCAGATCGGTTTCGCGGTGTCCGCCGTGCGCGGCGGGATCGATGAGTACGGCTCGGTCGGCGGTCCAGAGCAGGTTTCCGGACCAGAGGTCGCCGTGGATGCGGCTCGGTGGCTCCGCTGGTCCGGCGAGGTCGTCGATGCGGCGTATGACCTCTTCGATCAGGCGTACTCCCGCTCGGCCCAGAGTTGGTGCCGCTGCGGGCAGGTAGGGGGCGAGTCGCCGTTCGGCGTACCAGCTCCCCCAATCCCCCGTGCCAGGTGTGTTGTCCAGTGGGAGGGTGGCGACGTATCCGGGCCAGGGTGCGCCGTATGTCGCCGGTGTACGGGCGTGCATTTCGGCGAGGTCGTGGCCGAATTTTTCGGCGACGGGCGCGGTCGCGGATTCGGTTGTCAGCCAGGGCAGTACGAGCATTGTCGGGTCGGCGGCGAGTACCGGGGGTACAAGGTCGACGTCGGCCTCGCTCAGCCAGCGCAGACCTGCCGCTTCTGCTCGGAGTGCTCCCGATGCCGTGGGTGATTCGTATTGCGAATCAGGGTTTGCGGTGGTGGGCTCGGAGTCCTCCGGCTGCGGCTCGAGGCTTCGCGTTGTCGGTTCGGCGGCATCGGGTAGCGCTTTGACGAAAACCTCGCGCCCGTCGGCGAGTTCGGCTCGGTACAGCGTCCAGGCGTGGCTGTGGCCGAGGCGTTCGAGGTGCGTGATCGGGGCACCTGTCAGGCGGGTCAGGTGCGCGGTCACGTCCATGGGGTTTGATTCTGGCCGATGCGCGCGGATGGGGAGGGTCAGTCAGCGGGGATGGCGATCCGGGCGCGTAGGAGGGTGGCGGTGGCGGCGTCGGCGGGGAAGAAGGCTTCGATGGCGAGTTCGGCGACGGTCACGTTCATGGGGGTGCCGAAGACCGTGGTGACGCTGATGAAGGCGAGGTCGTGACCGTCGTAGCGGAAGCGCATGGGCACAACGGCTTGGTCGGGTTCGGGTAGGCCGGGTGCTTCTTCGCCGCCGGGGTAGGCGCGCAGTTCGGCCAGCAGGGCGATCAGTTCGGGGGCGCCGCTGACGTCGATTTGGCGTTGGAGTCGTTCGAAGAGGTGTCCGCGCCATTCGGCGAGGTTGATGATGCGGCTTGCGAGCCCGTCGGGGTGCAGGCTGAGGCGGAGTACGTTCACCGGTGGTGCGAGCAGTCGCGGGTCGACTCCTTCGAGGAAGAGTGCGATTCCGGCGTTGGCGTCGACCATGTTCCAGCCCGCGTCGACGGCGAGTGCCGGGTGTGGTTCGTGTCCGGCGAGGATTTGCCGGATGGCGTTGCGTACGGGTTCCATGGCGGGTGTGTCCAGCTCCGGTTCGGTGTAGACGGGTGCGTACCCGGCCGCGAGGAGCATCCGATTGCGTTCGCGCAGTGGGATTTCCAGTTCGTCGGACAGGTGCAGGATCATCTGCCGGCTGGGTGTGGCGCGCCCGGTTTCGATGAAGCTGAGGTGTCTGGTGGAGGTTTCGGCCCGTCCGGCCAGCTCCAGTTGGCTGAGCCGTCGAGTGACTCGCCAGTGCCGCAGCAGGTCTCCGGCCGTCTGTGTACGCATACCCAGATCGTACGAATCCCGCTCCCCCGTAACCATTACCCGTCAGGTAATGCGCGCTGTCCGTCGCAGCTCGAGCGGGGCTACAGCTGGCGGATGATGCGGGCGGGATTGCCTGCGGCGAAGACCTTCTCGGGTAGGTCGCGGGTGACGACGCTGCCCGCACCCACCACGGTGTCGGCGCCGATGGTCACTCCGGGGCAGACGATGACACCACCGCCGAGCCAGGCATTGTCACCGATGGTGATGGGTGTGGCGGTTTCCCAGCGTTGCCTGCGCAGTTCGTGATCTTCCATGGGGTGCAGGGCGGTGAGCAGTTGCGCGCGGGGGCCGATGGATACGTCATTGCCGATGGTGATCGGTGCGCAATCCATGAGGATCGCGTCATAGTTGAGGATGCGGCGGTTGCGCGGCTGACGGCCGGGCGCGCCGGGAATCGCCGCCGGATCGCTCAGGGTCCGGGTGTGCCCGGTACGGTCGAGGTCGGCAGCTGCGCTGGATCCGATCACCGGAGGTGGCAGGCATGGTGGCTTCGACCGTCGACGAGTACATCGCGGGATTCCCCGCCGATGTCCGGCAGGTGCTCGAACAGGTTCGCGAAACCATTCACGGGGTTCTCCCCGACGGCACCGAGACGATCAGCTATGAGGTGCCCACGGTGCGGGTCGGCGCAAAGGCCGTCGTGTACTTCGCCGGGTGGAACAAGCACATCAGCGTGTACCCCGTGCCCGCGGGCGATGCTGACTACATACAGGCGATCGCGCCGTATCAGGCGGGCAAGGGGACGTTGAAGTTCCTGCTGGACAAGCCGATTCCCTATGAGCTGATCGGGCGGACCGCCGCACTGCTGGCAGCACAGCGCGGCGGTCACTGAGTTAGTGGGCTCGGGCGCGGGAGAGATTCCAGCCCTGCCAGGTGTCATCGTGCTCCAGGTTCATCGCACTGCGGATCTGCTCGCGCCGTATCAGCGGCAGCCGGTCCAGGGCGGGCAGGATATCGGTGGACAGGCCGCTGAGATATCCGCTGTCCAGGGATTTACCCGCCTGCCAGCGGTCGATATTGCGGTCGGCGACAAGACGTTCCGGGTTCACCACCGCCAGCACCAGCAGGGTCATCGCCGCGGCGCCGATGGCCGCGCGGGGCACCCACTCCCGGCGCAGCCGCACCAGCCCGGCCAGCACCAGCAGGTACACCAGAGCGATCCAGAGTTCGAATACCTCCACCAGCACGCGCAGCACCGTGAATCCGTACGCCTGCTGATAGGTCCACATGCGCTGTAGCGCCGAGGCCACGATCACCAGTGTCAGCACGCTGACCGCGGTGACAGCGATGCGCAGCCACAGGCGATCCTTCGGCTCGTGTTGCGCCGCCCAGCGTTGCACCAGCGCGATCACCAGCAGCGCGAGCATGCTCACCATCGACAATTGCCAGAAGCCACTGCGCGCGTACTCCGCATAGGTGAGATCGGCGGTGCGCTGCACATATCCGTCCCCACCGAACAATACGGCCAACTGGGTTCCCAGGAAGATCGCGAACAATACCGTCAGCGCCCCCATCGGCAGTCCCCACTCGGCTCGCGACAGTCGCCGAACACTGTGCACGCCACCGGATTCCGTCCCTGTGATGGCCTGATCGAGCAAGCCGCCCACCATCGATTCCGCTCCGGCCGGTGGCGGTGGCCCGGCCAGCACATACAGCGCCCCCGCCACTCCCGACCCCGCGACCACGAACACGAATCCCCACAACCACAGATCCCGCCCGTGTAGCGAGGGCACCACCTCCGATACCAGTCGCGCGAACACCGCATCGGCCCCCACCAGCAATGGCACGAACACCAGCAGCAAGCCCATGGTGGCCAGTACCGACCACCACACTCGCCGACTCGCCCTGCCCCGAGCCGACTCCGCCTGCCCCGCCCACCGGTACAACCAGGGCACCGAGGTCACTGCCCCGAACGGCACCGACAGCACATCGAAGAACAACCCGTACGCGGACCGCTGCCCCACCACCGCGAGTGATCCGGCCATCCCCGCCCCCAGCAGACATACGATGAACAGCCACGGCGCGGCCCGAAATGCCCCTACCGCGACCAACGCCATAGCCAACGCGACCCACCACTGCCTCGAAAACCGGGCGATGAGCGACGAGAAGCGTTCGAGCACAGCCGAATTCGCGACTTCGCTAGAGCGTACGACCCCGTCGTCGACCACCTCCCCACGGCGGCGTGCGGTGCGATCCACGGCATAGACCGCACCTCCGGAGGCAAGGGCCGCGAACAACCATCCGATCCCCGGTCGATCCACCGGAACGAATACCGCCGCCGCCAACCCCGCTACCCCGATCGCGGTGAACGTCCCACGCGGCATGGGTATCAGCGCGGACCTCGGCGGGATACGCACGGGATGAGCACTCCTCGGATACGGCTGAGCGCCCGGCCACGCGCCCGAAGCCGGTGCGCCGCCGGACAGCACCCCGTCTGAGCTGCCGGCCGTCACCCACTCCGGACCGTCGGCGATCGCCACCGAACCCATCGGCTCGGCCTCCGAGCTCCTGGCGGCCGGCTGTTCCGGATCGCCCGCGATCGCTGATGAAGGTGACGGGCGGGCAGCCACCTGCGCCGCAGTCGGATCATCTGACGGAACCTGTTGGGTGGCAGCAGCATTCACTGTCGTTGCGGATGTGGCAGCCGGATCCGGGCCGGGTTGTTCGATCGGCAGCGGATCCGGGGTGGGATCGGCGGATGTGGGTGTGTCGGGCATACGAAACCTCCGAGGTGCGTGCGGGACCGTCCCGGGGCGCGTCGAGCGGCCGGGCCGGAGTGCGAAATGGGCTACGTGCGAAATGGAGTGGTGCGGAGACGAACCCGTGTGTGAGGAAGGGTCAGGGGTTGGGGAGGGTGAGGCGGATTCGGGAGCCGGGGGCGGCGACGGCGATGGTGCCGCCGTGCAGGTCGACTATCCAGCGGGCGATGGCCAGGCCCAGGCCGGTGCCGCCGCTATTGGTGCGGCCGCCCCGGGTGAAGCGTTCGAAGGCGTGCGCGCGTTCGGCGAGTGGGATGCCCGGGCCGTCGTCTTCGACCTCGATGACGGTGTGTTCGCGCAGCGGGTGGGCGGTGACGCGGACTTCACCCCGGGCGGGGCCGTGCCGGGTGGCGTTATCGCACAGATTGAGCAGGACCTGGTGCAGGCGGGCGCGGTCGGCGTGGACGGTGAGTCCGGGGGTGGTGGTGATGGTGAAGCGGACGGGGCGATCCACCGCGGCGGCCATCACCTCGGCTTCGGCGACAACCTCTTTCAACAGCGGCTCCAGCGGCAGGGTCTCCCGGTCCAGGGCGACCGCGCCCGCCTCCACACTCGACAGAGCGAGCAATTCGGTGACCAGCAGGCTCAAGCGTTCGGTCTGGGCGAGCGCGGTGCGCAGGGTCGCCGGGTCGGGTTCGGCCACACCATCGACCAGGTTCTCCAGCACCACGCCCAAAGCCGTTATGGGAGTGCGCAATTCGTGCGACACATTGGCGATGAAATCGCGGCGCTGCTGATCGGCGGCGGCCAGGTCGGCGGCCATCTGATTGAACGCCTCCGCCAACTGACCCACCTCGTCCCGGGAGGTGGCGCGCACCCGGCGCGAATAGTCGCCCTGCGCCATACGTTTGGCGGCCGCGGTCATCTCCCGCAGCGGCAGCGTCATACCGTGCGCCAGCACCTGGGACAGCACCAGCGCCAGCAGCATGGCCGCGATCGTGGTGCGCGGCGGCAGCCAGCCGATCCGTAATGCGAAGAACGCGAATGCCACCGTCCCCGAGGCCACCATCAGAATCGCGAGCTTCAATTTGATCGAACGCATTCGATCCAGCGGCCGCGGTAACCGCGCCGCCACCCGATTCGCCAGCACCCGCACCGACTCCACCCCGGTCATCGAACCCTCCCGCTCGATCCCACTCATCGAATCCGCCCGGCCCGCGTCGTCGTCCTGTCGCCGCGGCGTGCCACGCCCTCATCCCCCGCGATGATGCCCGCGCCCCCGAACGAGACCGCCGCACTTTCGAATGAATCGACCACATCACGCATTGAGACGACCGAATCCCTCTGTGCGACCATCGCTTCCCCCGTTGCGGCGCGCGCATCCCACTTCCCGAAGGCCGTACCCCCGGAAGGACCGGCGAGTGTGCAGTCAGGGCGGTATCTGCGGCGATTTTCCGCCCTGGCTGCACACTCGCGAGCGGTGTGGGTGCTCATCGCGCCTCCAGGGCGTAGCCGACGCCGTGCACGGTGCGGATGAGGTCCGCGCCGAGTTTGCGGCGCAGCGCCTTGACGTGGCTGTCCACGGCGCGGGTACCCGACGCGTCGGGCCACCCCCAGATCTCCGACAGCAGCCGATCGCGGGCCAGGACGGCGCGGGGGCGGCGAGCCAGGTGCACCAGGAGCTCGAATTCCAGTGGGGTGAGCTGGGTTTCGGCTTCGGCCCGCCAGACCCGGCGCTGATCGATATCGATGCGCAGATCACCGACGATGATCGTCACGCCGGGGGTGGCGGTGCGTTCGACCCGGCGCAGCAGCGCGTGAATGCGGGCGGTCAGCACACGTAGCGAGAACGGCTTCGTCAGATAGTCGTCCGCGCCCACCCCCAGTCCGATCAGCACATCGGTCTCATCGGTGCGGGCGGTGAGCATAAGTACCGGCACCGGCCGGCGCGCCTGAATCCGCCGGCACACCTCCAGCCCGTCGAAACCGGGCAGCATCACGTCGAGGACCACCAGATCCGGCAGCAACGCCTCGGCCGCAATCACCGCCGCCGGACCGTCATGCGCCAGATCCACGGTGAAGCCCTCCGCGCGCAGCCGCACGGCAATGGATTCGGCGATGGTCGGTTCATCCTCGACCACGAGAATCCGCCGCGCACTCCCCTGCTGGCTCAATTCCATGCTGGTGACATTAGGCAGTCCGCGTGGAGATGGTTCGCGCCGCTTGTGAAGATCCTGTGGAGACCCCAGCCACTTCCGCCCCGCACCCGGCCGAAACGATGGCACTACCTCGACCCGCATTCACGAAACCGGAGGCGGTGCCGACGCTCTGCACCGCCGTGTACTCGGACATCACGGGCGGAGGTGCCGGGCCGGGCTGGGCGGCGGGGTGGATACGACCGGCCGTAGTATGACCGGGTGCAATCACCGACGGATCACACCGCGCGCCTGCGTGGCGCTGCCGTCGGAGCAGCCTCGGGGGCGGTCGCGATCTTCGCGCATGGGCTCGGCGGGGGTGGCATGGCACCGGATGGGTCAGCGCTGGCGCTGCTGTTCGCGGTGTGTGCGGTGATCGGGGTGGTGGTCGCGTCGGTGCGGCCACGCTATGGGGTGGCCTCGGTGATGGGGATGTTGGCCGCCGGGCAAGGGATCGGGCATATCGCCCTGTCCATGTCGATGGGCCATCATCATCACGCGATGTCACCGAGCATGCTGGTCGCGCATCTGGTGGCGATTCCGTTCGGGGCGTTGGCTATTCGCGCCGCCGAAGCCGGAATGCGGCGGGCGATCACCAGTGTGCGGAGATTCATTCTCGCGCTCGGGATCACAGCGGTTCCGGCGCAGCGGCCCGCACGCACCACATCGGTCGATGAACGAGCGGCGGTTCGGCTGCTGCTCGTGAGTCCGGCCATCGCGCGGCGCGGGCCACCCGAGCGGACGCGAATTCCCGCTCATCTCGTCCCGGCGTAGTCGCACGGCGTTTCATCGCTTCCCGCTTTGCCGCATAGCGCGTCGAGGTTCCAAGGCCCAGTCGCACAACGTGTCGCTGTTGCCGACGGCGTCATCGCGCAGCCTCGCGCTGTTGCACGGCGTCTCGTGATTCCAGGTGCGGTATGCCCGGCGTTTCATGGTGGAACCGCCGCGCGTGCACGCCAGAATCGGCTGTGCACCGTCTCAGGTAGTCGTGACAGCTGTCTCGCCGAGCGCGTTCCATTCGCGCGCTTGCCGGCGCTTCGGGTCGAGGTCCTCTCGTCTTCCCTTATCGATCGGAGTTTTTGGTGTCCGTTTCTTTCGCAGGCCGCGCGCCTCGTATTGCCCGCCGCCTCACCGCTATTGCCGCTCTCTCGGCGATGGCTGTCTTTCCTGTTGCCTGTTCGTCCGATTCCGGGTCGGGTTCGACCTCGGGTAAGGCCGCGGACAAGGTGACCATGAGCGATCAGTGGATCAAGGCCGCGGACAGTGGCATGTCCGCGGCGTTCGGGACGCTCAATAATGCGAGCGATCAGCCCGTGCAGTTGGTGGCCGCGTCCAGTCCGGCGTCGGCGCGGGTGGAGATCCACGAGGTGGTCGCCGATGCCGCGGGTGGAGATAAGACCATGCGGCCCAAGGAGGGTGGACTGACCATTCCCGCACACGGGTCGTGGACACTCAAGCCGGGTGCCGAGCATTTGATGTTCATGGATTTGACGCAGCCGCTGCGCACCGGGTCCGAGACGACACTGAACCTGGTGTTCTCCGACGGGTCCAGCACCACCATCACCGCGCAGGTGCGTGACTTCGCCGGCGGTAAGGAGAATTACGCCCCTACCACCGGCGCCAATGCCGCGCACGGTGGCTGAGCGGGCACAGCCGCGCTCGACCGGGGTATCACGGCGGCGACTGCTCGGTGGCGGGGCCGCCGCGGCGGGCGTCGCCGGTGCGGCCGGAATCGGCTGGGGCGCGGCCACTCTCAGCCATCGTGACCATGAGCGCGATCCCGGACTCGATACGGTGCCGTTCCACGGTCCGCATCAGGCCGGGATCGATACCGATCCACCGCAGGCGGCGGCGTTCGTCGGGTTCGATCTGAAACCGGGTCTGGACCGCGAGGACATTATCGGTCTGCTCAAAATCTGGACCGATGACGCGGCCCGGCTCACCCAGGGCAAACCCGCGCTCGCCGATACCGAACCGGAATTGGCCCTGCGCCCGGCCCGGCTCACCGTAACCGTCGGCTTCGGACCGGAGCTGTTCACCGTGGCCGGACTCGGCGACGCGCGACCATCCTGGCTGAAACAGTTGCCGCCCTTCACCATCGACCAGTTGGACCCGGCCTACACCGGAGCGGATCTGCTGCTGCAGATCTGCGCCACGGAGGCCACCACCGTCTCGCATGCGGTACGCGTGCTGTCCAAGCATGTGAAATCGCTGGTGCAGGTGCGGTGGGTGCAGCACGGATTCCGCAATGCCCCCAAAGGGCAAACCATGCGCAATCTCATGGGGCAGGTCGACGGCACCGTCAATATCGCACCGGGCACAACCGATTTCGATCGACTTATCTGGGACGACGGCACCACCCAGCCGTGGCTGGCGGGTGGCACCTCCCTGGTGCTGCGCCGCATTGCCATGAAGCTCGACTCCTGGGACGAGCTCGATGCCGACGGACGCGCCATCACCCTCGGACGGCACGATTCGAACGGCGCACCCCTGTCCGGCACACAGGAATTCGACGAACCGGATTTCACCGAGGTCGACCGGTACGGCATCCCGGTGATTCCGCCGTCCTCGCATATCGCCCGCGCACACCGCGCGCACGACAATGAGCGATTCCTGCGCCGCGGCTACAACTACGACGACGCGCCCGCACCCGGGCACGTCTCGAATTCGGGATTGCTGTTCGTGGCCTGCCAGCGCGATGTCGATGCCCAGTATCTGCCGGTGCAGGCGCGACTCGCCGAGTTCGACGCATTGAATCAATGGACAACACCGGTCGGTTCCGCTGTCTTCGTGATTCCGCCCGGCGTCCCGGCGCCGGGCGGATATCTGGGACAGCAACTGTTCGACGCGGCCATACGGCAGCGCTGAATCAATCGCCGTGCGGCCGCGTCGAATCGGCCGCGCAGTGACCATTGCTCAACCCGGCCCGGCCGGACCGTGCACGAGGGGCGGTCCGGCCGGGTCCTAGGGTGTCCCGCATGACCGTCCTGCGTTCGATCGCCCTGTTCGCGCTGGCCGCCGTCGCCGAAATCGGTGGGGCCTGGCTCATTTGGCAGGGGGTGCGCGAGCATCGCGGCTGGGCCTGGATGGGCGCGGGGGTAATCGCGCTCGGATGCTATGGCTTCGTGGCCACACTGCAACCAGACGCTAATTTCGGGCGAATCCTGGCGGCCTATGGCGGGGTGTTCGTGGCGGGCTCACTGCTGTGGGGCATGGCCCTGGACGGCTTCCGGCCGGACCGCTGGGATGTGCTCGGCGCGTTGATCTGTCTGATCGGTGTCGCGGTCATCATGTACGCGCCTCGCTCCACGTGAAACATGCTTTGACCTGGGCGCATTCACGCATTACGCGCAAAAGTGCACTCCGCGAAGAAAATTCGAGTTCGCGCAGGTCCGGGCGTTTTCATCGATCACGGCACGCGGATCCGTTCAGCGCGTTGGCAATCCGAGCAGCAGATCGATCAGGGAGCGCGCGGTGGGAATCGCGGATTCGTCGCCGAGGCGCGCCGCGGTATTGGCCGCGGACACGAGCGCGTCGAGCTGGAATGCCAACGCGTGCGGGTCATGTCCGGTCGCGTACCCCTGCTCCTGGGCGCGACCGATCTCCTTCTCCAGCAAGCCGAACCAATCCTGGCGATCGGCCACCAGAGCATCGCGTACCGGGCCGGGCCGGCTGTCGAATTCCGGTAGTCCCGCAACCCGGAAGCAACCCCCCGGCAGGACCGGTGCGCCGATATAGGCGAACCAGTTGTCCATGAGTGCGCGCAACCGCGCCATGCCCTTGGGTTCGGGCAGCGCGGGCCGCACCACATGATCGATGAAGACCTCGCGCGCCGATTCGACGGCAGCCAGTTGCAGATTCTCCTTGGTGCCGAAGAGCGTCGCGACGCCACTCTTACTCACCCCGAGATCGCTCGCGAGGCGGCCCAGGCTCAAACCCGTCAGCCCCTCCACGGAGGCGACATCGGCGGCATGGCGGGCGATGGTGGCGCGGGCTCGCGCGCCCTTCAGCAGACGTTGATCGGAAATCTGCTGCTCAGCAGGGTGCATCGGGTCGGCCATCCTTCCAGTCTCGCATTATCTGTTGCCAAAACGCACGATCGGTCGTACTTTTCAACAATACGAACGATCGTGCGTACAGTTTTGCTCCCGCCTCTTCTGCACCGGAAGTCCGCCATGACAGAGACACCCGCACGGCCCGCCGCCGCGCCACCCACCACACCCATTGCCGCCGAAGACCCGGCCGCCACTCCCACACCGCCCGCCGACCGATCGACACGGCGGGCACTGCTCGTCGCCTGCGGCGCGGCATTCGTTGCCTTCCTCGACCTTTCGGTCGTCAATATCGCCTTCCCCGCCATCGCCCGCGACTACCCGGACACCTCACCCGCCACACTCACCTGGGTCGTCAGCGGGTACGCGGTCGCCTTCGCCGCACTCCTCACCCCCGCCGGACGACTCGCCGACACACTCGGGCGCGGCCGCGTATTCCTGGCCGCACTGGCCGGATTCGCGCTCACCTCACTGCTCTGCGCACTCGCACCCGGCGCGGACTGGCTGATCACCGGACGCTTCCTACAGGGTGCGACCGCCGCATTCCTCATCCCCGCCGGGCTGGGACTGGTATTGAGCGCCACCCCGACCGAACGCATCGGTGTCGCCATGGCCGCGTGGACCGCCGCAGGCGGATTCGCCGCCACCGTCGGCCCGGCGGTCGGCGGCGCACTCGTCGACTGGTTCGGCTGGCGTTCGGTCTTCGTCATCAATGTGCCCATCGCGGCCGTGCTCATCGGGTTCGGGCTCGCCCTGACCAGGAACGAGGTGCGGCACGCGGACGGCTTGCCCGACCTGTTCGGTACCGCCGCAACCGGATTGGGTATCGGCGCGGTGGTCGCGGCGGTGACCCAGGGCCAGCCGTGGGGCTGGGACAACTGGCGCACCCTGGCCTGTGGTCTCGGCGGACTCGTCCTACTGGGTATCGCACTGTGGCGCTCGCGCCGGCATCCGCGCCCGGCGATCGCCGTGACACTGTGGCGCAGTCACCGGTACGCGCTGGTCAATGCCGTCGCCTTCGTCTTCGGTGCGGCCATGTTCGCGTGGCTGCTGGCCGGGCCGCTGTGGCTCGCCGATATCTGGCAGTACTCGATCTTGAAGTCCGCCGGATTCATGACGATCGGGGCCATCGCCTCCATGGTGACCGCGGTCCTCGCGGGGCGCGCATCGGAGAATGCGCAGCACTGGGTGGGAGTGCTCGGCGCCCTCATGTTCGCCGCCTCCACCTTCTACATGAGCACCGACGCCTTCGGCCACACCCCGAACCTCTGGACCGCCTGGGTGCCCGCCTCACTCCTCGGCGGCGGCGGAGTGGGCATTGTGATCACCGTGCTGGGCACCGCCGCCGCGAGATCGCTTCCACCGCAACGCTTCGCGGCCGGAGTCGGCATGAACCTCACCGCCCGCCAATCCGGCGGCGCACTCGGGGTGGCGGTGCTGGCCGCCGTCTTCGCCGCGCACCCGCACGACGGCCTCGCCGCCTTCCACATCCTCTTCGCGATCTGCGCGGTCATCGCCCTGGCCGCCGCCACACTCGCCGCCCTGCCGGCCCGCACCGAGGAGACAAACCTATGAGCGCCAACGACATTCACACCGGCGATACCCTCGCCCCGGACTCCCCGCGCACCCATATCGGCCTCGATGACCCCTATCTGCTCTCCGATGCCACGGCCCGCGAACTACTGGCCGTAACCCCGTGGCGGCGCTTCGCGGTCATCGGCGACTCCACCGCCGCGGCGACCGGGGACCCTTCACCCGGCTACGAAACCATCTCCTGGGCCGATCGCCTGGCCCGCTGGTTCCTGGCCGCGCACCCCGGCACCGACTACCTCAATACCGGCCGCATGGGTGCGACCATCCCCGAGGTGCGCGCCGGACAGCTTGCCGCCCTCCACGATTTCCACCCCGACCTGGTGCATATCACCTGCGGCGGCAATGACCTCATACGCCGCGACGGCGATCTCATCGCCGTCGAGAAAGACCTCGACGCCCTCTGCGACAGCGTCGCCGCCACCGGCGCACGCCTGTCCATGTTCACCCTGGCCGACGCCTTCACCGGTCCACTGCGACCATTGCGTCCCCGCTTCGCCGGATTCGCCGACAGCGTGCGCCGAGTCGCGGCCCGCCACGACGCCATCCTCACCGAATTCTGGGCCCACCCCGCGCGCCTGCGTGAGGACTGGCTCAGCGCCGACCACATTCACCTGACCATGGCAGGTCAGGCGGTGGTCGCCGCCGAGCTCGCGAAATCCTTTGCCCGCCATGCCGACTCCGGCCACGGCGGGCAGTAGCTCAGTTCCAGAGCGCGGCGATGAACACATTGAGGATGGCCAGCCCACCCGCGGCATGGGTCATCCACGGCACGGCCTTGCCGCGCTTGGCATCGGCCCGCCCCATTTCGGCGAATCCCGCGACCAGCACGGCCACAACGAGTTTGGCGATGACCTTGGACATATTCGGGTCCTTGCCGAGCGAGTCGATCGACTCGGCCATCCCGACCAGAATGATGCCGGTGAGCAGCTGCGCCCGCGCACCCCACACCATCAGTTCGGACACCCGCGGCTGAGCGGCAACATACCCGCCGACCACCGCCGCCATACCAAGCAAATGCGACACAACCACCAGGTCGTAGACGAAGTCCATAGCTACCCACGGTAGTTGATCAACCCCCGTCAACGACAGCCGGTAGTACAAAAAGGTCCCGGCGATTCGGCGCGGGACGGAAAGGGGATGCCTCCGGCGCGGACGAGACCGGAGACCACGAAGTCCGCCATGCTCTGTTCACCGAGTTCGTCGGGGCGTAGCGGCCGGCGCCGTGGCGTCCCGATCGGGTGGAAGTGGCGCTGCGCGAGTTCGATCTCCGATCGAGTGGCGCACGGGTTTCGGGGGCTCATACCGCGGGTAGTCCACCTCCAGTGGCTCTCCGCGCGTGTCCTGGAGGGTCTTCCGTGTGTGGGAGCAGTGACGTCTAGGAGAACTCAGTGGCGGTTGTACTCGTGCTACGCGCACGCGGGCTGGGTGATCTGCTCACCGCGGTCCCCGCCCTGCGCGCACTGCGCCGGGCCCGGCCCCAGGACCACATCGCACTGGCCGCCCCGCATCGGCTCAAACCCATTGTCGATTTGATCGCCTCCATCGACGAGATGATCCCGTCCGCGGAGCCGACCGGAATCCGCTGGGAGGGCGCACCGCCCGCACTGCTGGTGAATCTGCACAGTGCCACCGCCGACAGCATGGTCGAATTCACCCGTATCCACCCCGAACGCATTCTGACCTACCGCAATCCGGTCTTCCCGGAGTTGGCCGGACCGGACTGGCAGACCGATATGCACGATGTGGACCGCTGGTGTCACCTGCTCGAATCCGCGGGGATCACCGCCGATCGCCGCAATCTCGGATTGGTGCCGCCGGTCGCCGCCACCAGTCACCGCGATTGTGTGGTCGTACATATCGGTGCGGGCGCGGCCGCGCGACGCTGGCCGCCGGATCGATTCGCCGCGGTGGTACGGCATCTGCTGGTGCAGGACCGCGATGTGGTGATCACCGGCGACGAGACCGAACGCGATATCGCCCTCGGGGTGGCGGCACGAGCCGGACTGCCCACCGCGCGCGTGCTGGCCGGACAGCAGAACCTCATCGAACTCGCCGCGACCGTCGCCGAGGCCGCCCTGGTGGTCTGCGGTGATACCGGAGTCGCCCATCTCGCAACGGCTTTCGGTACACGCACGGTGCTGCTGTTCGGGCCGACCCCGCCCAGTCGCAGCGGTCCGCCGCCGCATCTGCTCGGCCGGCATGCGGTGCTGTGGGCCGGGCAGACCGGTGATCCGGACGCACCGACCACCGATCCCGGGCTGTTGAAGATCGGCGTGCCCGAGGTCGTCAATGCGATCGACAAGCAGCTCCGCAAGCGGCCGTGGCCAGGGACGGGTCTGGATCGCCGTGCACAACAGGCGTATCGGCGCGTGGGCTGACCAGGTCTCCGCGATATCGGCCTAGGTCTCCGCGATATCGGCCTAGGTCTCCGCGATATCGGCGTGGGCGCTGGACAGGGCCGCCGAATACGAGGCGATGGCACTGGGCCAGAACTGTTCGAGATAGTCGCGGGCATCGGCCAGGCCGCGCGGGTCCAGGCCGTACAGCCGCCGGGTGCCCTCGGGCTGAGCCATCACCAGGCGGGCCTCGCGCAGGATCTTCAGGTGCTGAGATACCGCCGAGCTACTCACGCCGACGAGTTCGGCCAGTTCGCCCACCGACCGTGGGCCTTGCGGCAATGCCTCGAAGACCGCGCGCCGAGTGGGGTCGGCAAGCGCGCTGAGGACCTTCACTCCGTTAGCGAACACTTAAATAGAGTGCCCGGCGGAGTTGATCAGGTCAATACGCCTCGTATCGCCCATTCCCAAGGTCATACCGAAATTACCCGCGTGTCGTTACCGGGTCGTGACCAATCACCTGGCGTTTTGTATCTATGTGACGGTGATCACAGTGCTTTCAGGGCGGTAACGACCTCCCGTACGTTCGATGCATGCCCGTAACCGTTCCGTTATCTCGCAGCCCCAAGTGGGACGGCCGGTACCGGACGGCCGCAACTCGCGCAGTGGCCGTCTCCGCCGTCGTCGGCGCCGCGCTCAGTGTGCTGGCCGCCGCCGTTCCGAGCGCCGAAGCCCAGCCCAGCGATCCCGTCGCTACCGTCGCCGCCGCCCCGCACGACGCGCAGTTCACCGCCTTCACCCCGTACGAAGCCCAGATGCCGCAGTTCGTCCCGCCGGAGGTCACCGACTTCCTGCGCAACCTCGGTATCGAGCAGGCCCGCCCCAAGACCGTGCGCCCCGTGGCCGGGCCGCTGACCTCCGGCTTCGGTGTCCGCTGGGGTGCCATGCACGCCGGTATCGACTTCGGTGACGGCTTCGGCACTCCCATTCGCGCCGTCACCGACGGCACCGTCATCGAGGCGGGCCCCGCCTCCGGTTTCGGCCTGTGGGTGCGAATCCAGCAGGATGACGGCACCATCGGCGTCTACGGCCATATGCAGGACATTCTGGTGCAGCCCGGCCAGCAGGTGCGCGCGGGCGATGACGTCGCCACCGTCGGCAGCCGCGGCTACTCCACCGGACCGCACCTGCACTACGAGGTGCACATTTCCCCCGGTGCGCCCATCGATCCCCTGCCGTGGCTCGCCGGCCGTGGCATGGATGTCGGCACCGCGACCGACTGAGTATCGGCCGGTTCGGGGATCGATGAGGGATTCCCGTTCCGGCGCACTGCTTTTCAGTACCGCGAACCCCGCCCGAGAATCTCGGTGCGGGGTTCTTCTATACCGCCTCGGCGGCCTCACGGCCGGTGGCGAAATGCTGGCGGTAGCGGTCCGGAGTGGTCGAGAGCCGCCGGGCGATCACGCGATGCAGTGTCTTGCCGTGCTTGTAGCCGACCGCGCGGGCAATGGCATCGACGGTGAGATCGCTGGTCTCGAGTAGCGTGCGCGCCGCCTCCACCCGCAGGTCCTCGATGAAAAGCGCCGGCGTACTTCCGGTTTCGGCGTGGAACGAGCGTGCGAAGGTGCGCTCGCTCATGCCCGCCCGCTCGGCGAGCAAGGCGACGGTCAGATTCTCCTGCAGGTGATCGGGCACCCACTGCTGTACCGCGCGAATCGCGGGCGTGCGCGCGGGCTGGGTGCGCATCTGCGTGCTGTACTGCGCCTGCCCGCCCCCACGCCGCACATACATGACGAACACGCGGGCGATGGTCTGCGCGACATCGGTGCCCAGATCCTGCTCCACCAAAGCCAGCGCCATATCGATACCGGCGGTGACCCCGGCCGAGGTCCAGCGATTGCGATCGTGCACGAAGATCTGATCCGGCTCGACCCGAACCCGCGGATACCACTGGGCCAGCCGCTCGGCCGCGGCCCAATGCGTGGTCGCGCGATACCCATCGAGGAGTCCGGCGGCCGCCAGCAGCGCCGCACCCGCACACACCGAGGTGATCCGCCGCGATCGCCGGGCCAGCGCGGGCAGCTGGGGAGCCACTCGAACGGACACCTCGGGCGAGAACGCGCCATCGCCACCGATGACCATGAGGGTGTGGATCTCCTCGCTCCCCGCCGCGAGCTCCTCCAGTGATCGGTCCACCGAAATGCTCGACCCGCCGGGCACCGCCACCGGTGTGCCACCCGGTGATGCGGTGATCAACCGGTAGGCGGGACCGTCCACCACGCGATTGGCCATGGCCAATACATCGAGAGGCCCTGCCAGATCCAGCAATTGGAAGCCGTCGAAGACGACCAGAACCACGGTACGAGGAGCCACCCCGCCATTATCGTCATGCGCCTGCTCCACCGCTCGCGGCAAAAGCGAGAGTGGAGCGCGCAGGACCCACGGCCGGGCGGATTCGAGAGACACCCGGCCGTGCACGCCCTCAGCCGACCCGATGGCCATGCCCGACCTGTCGACCGTCTTCGGCCCGATGACCGCGTTCGGCCCAGCCCGGGAGCCGCGCAGACAGGAACTCGAGGATGAGTTCGGCTGTGGCGCTGGGCATTTGGCCATGCGGATAGTGGCCCGCGCCGTCCAGCATCGCCACCCGGCCCAGTCCCGGTGGTATGGCCCGGACAATCGCCTCGGCCTCGACCCGGGGATCCGGGAAGTCCGGATCGAGGGTTCCCATGATCACCAGTGCGGGACAGGCGATATTCGGCAGTTGGGC
This sequence comes from Nocardia sp. SYP-A9097, assembly GCF_009649815.1. GTDB lineage: Bacteria > Actinomycetota > Actinomycetes > Mycobacteriales > Mycobacteriaceae > Nocardia. Next base: position 78,710 of record NZ_WJIC01000011.1, on the reverse strand, counting down.
GTGCGCGTCGGCCGGAGTGGTGGCACCGGTCTTCATGAACTCCGCCATGCGGCCGGGTTCGTTCAGTACCGCGGCCACCCCCGCCATGTACTCGCGGTAGTCGTCCGGTTTGGTCGGGTAGGCGATATCGAGGTAGCGGAACCAGAGTCGCGGATTGCGCAGGGTGAAGAGCAGACCCAGGCGGACCATGCCCCGTCGGTACCGGCGATCGCGCAGCATGGCGGGCACATCGGTGTGCTGGGTCAGCGTGAACGGGCCGAGCTCGACAATGCCCGCCACCAACTCCGGGGCGGTCGCCGCGGCAATGGTGGCCGCGCCACCGGAGATCGAATGCCCCACAATGACCGCCGGGCCACCGAAGTGCGCGATGACCTCGATCAGATCACCCGCGATATCGGTGCGGCTGATCGCGGCCTTGCCCGTCTCCGACACCCAGTCCAGACTCGATTCACCGTGCCCGCGAATATCCATATTGACCACGCGATAACCCGCCGCCACCAATAGCGGGGCCAGTCGCCGATACACCTGCCGGTGCTCGCCCATCCCGTGCGAGAGCACGATCAGCGGCCCCGTACCGATTACATCGCAGGCGATCCGGCCGCCGCTCAGGTTCACAAATTCGGTCACTGCCTTGCCTTTCCCTCGGTTCCGGGTCCTCCGGAACGCGTTGCGTGCTGCTCGAATTGAACGGCGGCGGGCGGCGCGGATCGAGGGGTGCGGCGGAGTCGGTTACTTATGCGGCAGAGATCGTCACCCGATGGCACCACTAATACCCGGGTACTACGCGCGGATCCCACCACCGGGGGACGCCGGGTTCGGGAATGCGGCCATAACGTCGCCGACATGACCACCAGTGTCGCCGAAAAGCCCACCGCCGCACGCACTCCCGCCCGTCGGCGGCTGCATCGCCCGCTACTCGCGTTGACCTTCGTGATGGCCGGATTGGCCCTATTCTGCTTGTGCGCCATGGCATTCGACGATCGGATGCTGCTGAACGAATCGGTCTGGCTCAAACCGATGAAGTTCGCGCTCGCCTTCGTGCTCTACTCGTTCACCCTGGCGTGGCTGCTCTCGTTCCCGCATCGCGGGCAGCGGCTGACCTGGTGGATGGGGACGATATTCGCGATCACCGGCGTCCTGGATGTCGGCTTCATCGTGATGCAGGCGGCGCGCGGCACCTTCAGTCATTTCAATTCCCAGGACGACGCCTTCAATGTGATCGGGCAGCAGGTATTCATGACCGGCGTGCCGGGCCTGTTCCTGGCGAATCTGGTGATCGCCGTGGCACTTTCATGGCAGAAGGTCACCGATCGCCCGATGACCCGCGCGATTCACGCCGGACTGGCCATCGCGGTCGCCGGAATGGCCGTCGCCTACGCCATGGGCTTCAGCGGGAAGCAGGAGACCACCGACGCCTACGGGCATCCGGTGGAACTGGTCGCCGGGCACACCTTCGAAGCCGGGCAGCCGACCGTGCGCGATGGCGTCGGCGGTATGCCGATCACGCACTGGAGCACCACCGGCGGTGATCTGCGAATCGCACACTTCCTGGGCCTGCACGGAATTCAAATCCTGATCGTGGCCGCACTGCTGCTGCCCCGCCTGGCCCGCCGCGTGCCATGGCTGCGCACCGAACGCGCTCGCGCCGACATGATCTGGGTGCTCGCCCTCACCTACGCCGGAGTCTTCGGTGTGGTCGCCTGGCAGGCATTCCGCGGCCAGGCCCTCATCCATCCCGATGCGACCACCCTCACCGCCTTCGGTGCGGTCGCCGCCGTGCTGGTCGTGGGCACCGCACTGGTCTACGCGATCCGAGGGCGAAGCACCGCAACGGTTCTCACCGCACCCGTCACCGCAGCCGTTCCGCGTCGCGAGTCAGTTTCACCAATATCGCGGTGAGATCGGTGAGTTCGATGGAGTCCGCGCCCTCCGCGACCGCCGTCGCGACATCCTCTGCCGCACAACGTGCCGCGAACCACCGATCGGACAGATCCGCGACCTCCGGTGCGCTGAGCACCACCGAGTCCTCGGGAATACCACTGCCCTTGAGACTGTTTCGAGCTTCGTAAGCCCGCTGGCGACAGGACTGCCGACAGTAGCGCCGACGGCGCCCCACCTCACTATCGGCGATCTCCCTTCCACACCATTGGCAAGGCATCAGGCGGCGAGACATGGTCGCAAACATTAATGGTTGCGAGCGCTGAGCGGGCGCGGGGCACGCCGGGGTAAAGCGGTGGGCTCCGGCGAGTAGAATGTTGGGGTTCTCTCTCCACGGGAACCGAAGCCTGCGTTGATGCGTTAGGTAAGCATTGGCGTTGACATGAAGTTTTGAACGTTGCCGAGAGGCGAGAAGGGACCGCACCCATGGCAGATCGCGTACTCCGGGGCAGTCGACTTGGAGCGGTGAGCTACGAGACCGACCGCGACCACGACCTGGCGCCCCGTCGGATGGCGCGGTACCGGACGGACAATGGCGAGGAATTCGATGTTCCCTTCGCCGATGACGCCGAAATCCCCCCGACCTGGCTGTGCCGCAATGGCCAGGAGGGTGTGCTCATGGAGGGCACCACACAGGAGCCCAAGAAGGTGAAGCCGCCGCGCACGCACTGGGACATGCTCCTCGAGCGCCGCAGCAAGGAGGAGCTCGAAGAGCTTCTGCAGGAGCGGATGGATCTGATCAAGAGCCGTCGCCGCGCATAAGAGGTAAGAATTGACCGAGGCCCCCTCCCATTCGGGAGGGGGCCTCGTCTCTTTCACAGTACCCCCCTCTCCCCGCGATGGGGAGGGGTTCGGTCAGGCTGCGACGCGCGTCACGCCGGTCTCAGTGACTGGCGACCTTGCGGTATTGCAGCAGGGCCAGGGGAACCGCGACGGCGAGAATGCCGACCGAGCACACGATGGAGTATTCGATGCAGTGATCGGCGGGCCAGCCGGCGGCGGGGGTGAAGCTGGGCGGGGAGCCATTGTCGAAGAGTTTGCGGCCCGCCGCGGAGACGGCGGTAATGGGATTCCAGGCCGCGACACTGCGCAGCGGACCGGGCAGCGTCTCCCCCGAAATGAACGCCGAGGAGATGAATGTCAGTGGGAACAGCCAGATCAGGCCCGCGCTCTGCGCCACTTCCACGCTCGGTGACATGAGCCCGGTGAGCGCGCCCACCCAGGACATGGCGAACGCGAAGAGCAGGATCACCGCGAAAGCCAGTACGGCATCGGCGATTCCGCCATTGATACGCCAGCCGACCGTGTAACCGCAGGCGACCATGACGGCCAGGGCGAGAATATTGACCACCAGATCCGAGAGAGTACGGCCCATGAGCACCGCCAGGCGTGACATGGGCAGGGTACGCATCCGGTCGATAATGCCCTTGTGCAGGTCGTTGGCGAGGCCGACGGTGGTGAACGCGGCATTGAATGCCACTGTCTGGGTGAAGATTCCGGCGAGCAGGAACTCCCGGTACTGACTGCCACCCATGGACGCCCCGAAGATGTACGCGAACAGGAATACGAACATCAGCGGCTGGATGGTGGCGGTGACCAGCAGGGTGGGCACGCGCAGAATGGTCAGCAGGTTGCGGTAGGCGACAATGGCGCTGTCGCGAATCGCCCTGGGCAGCAACAGGATCGGGTTGCCGTCCTCGGGTGGCTTATGCGGTGCCGGGGCCTCGGCGGTGGCGGTGGTCACGACAGGATCTCCTCTTGCACAGTGTCATTGCTGCGTTCGGATGCTCTGCGATCCGGGGATTTGCCGGTGAGGGAAAGGAATACGTCGTCGAGCGTGGGCCGGTGCACCTCGGCGTCGAGGACGTGCACGCCGGCATCGTCGAGCCGGCGCAGGGCCTCGACCAGGGTGCGGGTGCCGTCGCCGACCACGATGGTGAGCTGATCGGCGGCGGTGTCCCGGGTGACTTCGCCGATTCCCACCTGCGCGAGAATCTGTTCGGCCGGTTTCGGGTCCTGTCCGGTGGCGAGGGTGACGGTGAGTTTGTCACCGCCGATGGAGGTCTTCAGTTCATCCGCCGAACCGCGCGCGATGACCCGCCCGCGGTCGATGACGGTGATCCGGTCGGCGAGCAGATCGGCTTCCTCCAGGTACTGCGTGGTGAGCAGCACCGTGGTGCCGTCGTCCACGAGTTCGCCGATGACCCGCCACATATCCAGTCGCCCACGGGGATCCAGGCCGGTGGTCGGCTCGTCCAGGACCACCACGGGCGGGCGGCACACCAGCGCTCCGGCGAGGTCGAGTCGGCGGGCCATACCGCCGGAGTAGGTTCCGGCGCGCCGCCCGGCCGCCTGTTCGAGGCCGAGCGCGGCGAGCAGTTCGGTGGCGCGATCGGCGGCACGTTTATGGCTCATGCCGTAGAGCCGGGCCACCATGCGCAGGTTCTCGAAGCCGGTCAGGTTGGCGTCGACCGCCGCGTACTGGCCGGACAGGCCCAGCCGGGTGCGGGCGCGCGCCGGATCCTTGAGCACGTCCACTCCGGCGACCCGCACATTGCCGGAGCTGGGGGCCAGCAGCGTGGTGACGATCCGGACCGTGGTGGTCTTGCCCGCGCCATTGGGCCCGAGCAGGCCCATCACGGTGCCGGACGGTATCTCCAGGTCGATGCCGTCCAGGACCCGGAGCTTGCCGTAGTACTTGATCAGGCCCTCCACCTCCACCGCGAGACTCATCGGCTCCCCTCCCGTTCGGTGCGGTTGGCGTTGGCGGCCAGGTATTCCCGCAGTACCGGTCCGATGACCGCCAGGGATTCGGGCGTGGTCATGCCCGAATGACGGCAGCGCACCAGTTGGTCGTGTACAGCTCCGGTGACGTGTGCCTCCCAGGCTGCGGCATTGCGGTCCGGGTCGGCGCGATTGATCTCGTCGTCGGCGGCGGTGAAGAAGAGCAGATCGCCGACGAAGACGCGGGGTTCGAAGCTGTGTGCCAGGACCGCGCCATTGGCATAGCCGTTGTAGAGGCGTTCGAGGTGGTCGACGGTGAGCGCCGCGAACGGTCCCGGTCGGCTGCGCAGGAACTCCGCGGCCTCCTGCAAGCTCATGCGCGGGTCGACATCGGTGTCGCCGCCGAGCATGTCGCTGCCGAATTCGCCGATGATGTCGGCGACGGTGGGCACCGCTTCCTCGAGCAACTGATCCGACAGCTGGTAGCTGTCCATGAGCGCGAGCAGCCCCACGTCGTCGCCCTGTTCCTGCAGTTGCACCGCGATCTCGTGCGCGAGCAGCCCGCCCAGCGACCAGCCGAGCAGATGGTACGGGCCGTGCGCCTGCACCGATTTCATATGTGCCACATAGTATTTCGCAGCTTCGGCAATGGTGCCGTGGTCGGTGCCGCCGGTGACGTGCGGTGCCTGCAGGCCGTAGACCGGGCGATCGGCGGGCAGTTGGGCGAGCAGTCCGGCGAAGCACCAGGACAAACCGATGGCCGGGTGTACGCAGAACAGCGGGGCCGCACTGTTCTCGGTGATCGGACGCAACGGCAGCACCGGTTGCAGGGCGGCGGCGAGGGCCGCGCCCGCATCGCCATCGGCGTCGGCGAGGCGACGCGCGATGGCGGCCGGAGTGGATTCACCGAACATGGCCTGCACCGGCAGATCCACACCGTTGCCGCGCAGCTGCGCAACCACTTTGGTGGCCAGCAGTGAGTTGCCGCCGAGTTCGAAGAAGCCGTCGTCCACGCCGACCTGTTCGACGCCGAGCACATCGGCGAAGGCGGCACACAGCGCCACCTCGGTCGGGGTGCTCGGCGCGCGGTAGCCCTCGCGGGCGGCGAAGACCGGTTCGGGCAGTGCGGTGCGGTCCAGCTTGCCGACCGGTGAGAGTGGCACCCGGTCGAGCAGCATGATCGATTGCGGGACCATGTAATTGGGTACCAACTCCGCGACGTGCGAGGTGAGTTCGTCGATGCTCGGCGCGGTGCCGGTGCGTGACTTCACATAGGAGACCAGCGCGGTGGACCCCGCCGGAGTCCGGTGTCCGATGGTGGTGGCGAACTCCACCTCGGTATGCCGGGCCAGGGCCGCGTCGATCTCGCCGAGTTCGATCCGGAAGCCGCGGATCTTGACCTGATGGTCGGTGCGGCCGACATACTCCAGATCCCGTGCGCGCCCGTCCTTCTCGACCCAGCGCACCAGGTCACCGGTGCGGTACATGCGGGCACCGGGCTTGCCGAACGGGTTGGCCACGAACCGCTGTGCGGTGAGCCCGGGCCGCCGCAGGTAGCCGCGTGCCACGGCGGCACCGGCCAATTGCAGTTCACCGGTGACACCGACGGGTACGGGATGCAGGCGCGAGTCCAGCACGGTCGCGCCGACACCGCGGATGGGTCCGCCGATGGTGATGTGCCCGCCCGGGTTCATGGGCTGCGAAATCACCGTCACGATGGTGGTTTCGGTGGGTCCGTACACGTTGTAGAGCTTGCGCCTCGGCGCCCAGCGGGTGACCAGATCCGGTGGCAGTGCCTCACCGCCGACCAGGACATGCCGCAGCGCGGTGACGCCGGTGGGATCGACGGTGCCCAGCGCCGAGGTGGTGATGAAGGCGTGGGTGATGCCCTCGTCGATGAAGACCCGGCCCAGGTCCGATCCGCCGACCACACCGGGCGGGCTGATCACCAGGGTCGCGGCACCGCCGAGCGCGAAGAGCAGGTCGAGCATGGCGGCATCGAAACTCGGTGTGGCGAAATGCAGTACGCGTGCGCCGGGTCCGACGGCGAAGCGCTGTGCGGTTTCGGCGGCGAAGTTGGACAGGCCGCCGTGCGTGACGACGACGCCCTTGGGGACACCGGTGGAGCCGGAGGTGTAAATCACGTACGCCGGATTGTCCATGCGCAGTGGCGTGGTGCGTTCGGCATCGGTGATGGGCGCGTCCGAGCCGGCCAGCACGCGCCGCCGGAACGACGGCGCGTCCAGCACGGTCCAATTGACCCCGTCGGGCATGCGCTCCCGATGCGCGGCGAGCGTAATACCCACGCCCGCACCGGAATCCAGCAGCATATGGCTGATGCGCTGTTCCGGATAGTTGGGGTCGACCGGGACGAACGCGGCGCCGGCCTTGGCGATGGCCAGGGTGACGGCCACCGATTCGGCCGAACGCGGAATACCCATGGCGACCAGGGTTTCCGGGCCGACGCCGTAGCCGATGAGCACCCGGGCGAGCCGGTTGGTCCAGCGGTCGAGGGCATCGTAGGAGATCTGGGTGCCCGCCGCGCGCACGGCGATGGCCTGCCGGTTGAGATTGGCCGCGGCCTCGAATACCTCGGGGAAGGTGATGGGCCGGGCGGGTTCGGCCCCGCATACCGGTGCCAGCGCCGCCCATTCGCCGGAGTCCAGCAGCTCCAGATCGCCCACGGCGGTGGCCGGATTCGCGGCGGCCGCGCCGAGCATGCGGACGAATCGATCCGCGAGCCGCTGTGCGGTGATGTCGTCGAACAGGTCCGCCGCGTAGTTGACCGAGACGGTGATGCCGTCGGGTTCGCGGCCCGGAGTCCAGGATTCGGTGAGGGTGAACTGCAGATCGAATTTGGCGATGCCCGGATCGGCGTCGTCGTTCTCGATGCGCAGGCCGGGCAGCTCCAGCACCCGTACGGGCTGGTTCTGCACCGACAGCATGACCTGGAACAGCGGGTGATGCGCTTGTGTGCGTGCCGGATTGAGCACCTCGACCAGGCGCTCGAACGGAACATCGGCGTGTGCGAAGGCCTCCAGGTCGGTGTCCCGCACCGCGCGCAGCAGATCGCCGAAGGCGGCGTTCCCGTCGAGGTGGGTGCGCAGTACCAGGGTGCCGACGAACATGCCGACCATACGATCCAGTGCCGGATGCCCGCGCCCGGCGATGGGTGTGCCGACGGTGATGTCGTCTCCGGCGGTGAGCCGATGCAGCAGTGCGACCAGTGCGGCGTGCAACACCATGAACATGGTGACGCCGTGTTCGGCTGCGAGAGCCTGCAATTCGCGGTGGGTGAAGGCGTCCAGGGTGCATTCGACGGTGCCGCCGCGGTAGCTGGGCACCGGCGGGCGCGGCCGGTCGGCGGGGACGGCGAGGAGTTCGGGCCTGCCGTCCAGGGCCTGCCGCCAATAATCGAGCTGGCGGCTGATCACCGATTCGGGATCGTCTTCGACGCCGAGGACGTCCTGCTGCCACAGCGTGTAATCGGCGTACTGGATGGGCAATTCGGTCCAGTCGGGTTCGCCACCGCCGGAGTAGGCGCGGTAGGCGGTGGCCACATCGGCCGCGAGGGGCTGCAGTGACCAGCCGTCCATGGCGATGTGGTGCACCACCAGGACCAGGACATGTTCGGACGGTTCGGCCCGATCGCCACCGGCCGCGCCGGTCAGGCGCAACAGGGTGGCACGCAAGGGAACCTGGGTGCCGAGGTCGAATCCGGCCGCGGTGACCCGGCGGATCTCATCGGGTACCTCTTGCGGTTTCACCGCGCGCAACGGCAGCGGGACCGCCGCGCCGGCCGGTTCGAGCACGTGCTGGCACGGTTCGCCGCCAATCTCGGGGAAGATGGTCCGCAGCGTCTCATGCCGGCGTTGCACCGCGTGCAATGCCGCCCGCAGTGCCTGCACGTTCAGTTCACCGTGCAGGCGCAGCACGACCGGAATGTTGTACGCGCCCAGCGCTTCTCCCTGATCCCCGGAGGCATTGAACTGCTCCAGGAACCACAGCCGCCGTTGCGCGGCCGAGAGCGGGATCTGCTCGGGACGGGTGCGGCGACGCGGCTCCAGGCGCGCGTCCGATGCCGCCGGACCGGAATCCAGTTGCGCGGCAAGCCCGGCCACGGTGGGCGCGGCGAACACGGACCGTACTTCGAGCCGGACGCCGGTGGCGGCGGCCAGGCGTGCCACCAATTGGGTGGCGAGCAGCGAGTTTCCGCCGACCTCGAAGAAGCTGTCGTCCGCGCCGAGGTGTCCGGCACCGACCAGCTCGGCCATGACCTCGGCGACCAGGCGTTCGGTCTGGGTCTGCGGATCACGGGAGACCACCACGACGCCGACCTGGGGTTGCGGCAGTGCGTCGCGATCGAGTTTGCCGACCGGGGTCAGCGGAATACGGTCGAGCGGGGTGAGGCTGCTCGGAACCATATGGGCGGGCAGGTGTTCGGCGCAGTGTGCGCGCAAGGCGTCGAAGTCGACGGCGTGCGGGTCGACGGGCAGCACGAAGGAGACGATGCGTTTTGTGCCCGCGATATCGCGAACCTCGGTGTGCGCGAAGTGGATTCCCGCGTGCGCGGTGAGCACGGCGTCGATCTCGCCGAGTTCGATCCGGAACCCGCGCACCTTGACCTGATGATCACTGCGGCCCAGGTAGGCGATTTCGCCGTCGGGCGTCCAGCGCACCACATCTCCGGTGCGATACATGCGTGCACCCTCCGGCCCGTACGGGTCGGCGATGAAGCGCGCGGCGGTGAGATCGTAGCGATCGACATAGCCGCGCGCGGCACCCTGTCCGCCGATGTACAACTCACCGGGCACACCGACGGGCACCGGGCAGAGGCGCTCATCGAGGACCAGGGCGCGCGCACCCCGCACCAGGGAGCCGATGGTGATCGGTTCCCCGAGCACCATGGGCTTGGAGATCGTGACGACGACGGTGGTCTCGGTGGGCCCGTATACGTTGAACATCGCGCGTCCATGTGCCCAGCGCGCCACCAGTTCCGGACCGCAGGCCTCGCCGCCGACCATGACCGAGTGCAGGTGCGGCAGCGCCCAGCGGTCCCGGTCGATGGTGGCCAGCGCGGCCGGTGTGATGAAGGTGTGGCTGATCTCCTCGGCCTCCATGAGCGCGGCCAGTTCGTCACCGCCGTAGATATCGGCGGGCACGATGACCATGGTCGCGCCGGACCCGATCGCCATCAGCAGGTCCAAGATGGCGGCGTCGAAGCTGGGTGAGGAGAAGTGCATGGTGCGCGAGTCCCGGTCCACGCGCATGCGGTCGCGGAGCTCGTCGGCGAAGTTGGAGAGTCCGCCGTGGGTTACCGCTACGCCCTTGGGTTTTCCGGTGGATCCGGAGGTGTAGACGATGTATGCCAGCTCGGCGGTCCAGAGCGTGCCGGTGCGGTCGGCGTCGGTGATGGGTCCGTCGTCGAGCACCTCCAGTTCGTCCAGGAGTTCGGCATCGTCCAGCAGCATCCACTCCATGGCGTCGTCGCCGGCGGCGGCGTTCAGCCGGTCGGCGTTGTCGGTCATGGCGATGCCGACCCGGCAGCCGGAGTCGGTGAGCATATGCCGCAGCCGGTCCGCCGGATAATTGGGATCGACCGGGACGAACGCGGCCCCGGTTTTGGCGACGGCCAGCGCCGAGAGCACCGATTCGGCCGAGCGGGTCAGGCCCAGGGCCACCCGATCGCCGGGGCCGATACCCTGCTGGATCAAGGCCCGCGCCAAGCGATTCGAGTAGACATCGGATTCGAGGTAGGTGAGCGCGTTGTCACCGAAGCGCAGGAATTCGCGGTCCGCGTTCAGGTGTGCGGTGGCGGCGAAGTAGGCCGCCAGACTGCACTGCGGTTCCGGTGCCGGACCCCAGGCGGGGGTGAAGAGTTCGCGTTCGGCCTCGGTGCGGGCGTCGATGGCGCTCACCCGGATGCGCGGGTCGGCGGTGACGGCCTCGAAGACGTGGATAAGGCGGTCGGCCAGGATCTGCACCGTCTGCTGGTCGAAAAGCTCGGCGGCGTAGACGAATTCGTAGACCCGGTCCTCGGCTGCGGTATCGCCCTCGGACTGGTTGCCGGGCAGGACCCGCAGTTCGAGATCGAATTTGGCGAGCGCGATATCGAGTTCTTCGGCCTGCAGGGCCAGGCCCGGCAGTTGCAGCGCCGGCAGCGGGGTGTCCTGCACGGTGAGCGCGACCTGCAGTACCGGCCGCATTCCGCCGGCGGCGCTGCCGAGTTCCTCGATGACGCGTTCGAAGGGCACCTCGGCATTGGCGATGGCGCCGAGTTCGGTATCGCGGTCGGCCTGCAGCAGCTCGGCGAAGCTGCGGTCCGGGTCCACGTCCGAACGCAGGACCAGGGTATTGACGAACATGCCGACGAGCTCGTCCAGACGGGTGTCGGTGCGACCGGCCACGGGGGTGCCGATCACGATGTCGCGACCGCCGGTGACCACGCGCAGCAGCACCGCGAGGCTGGAGCGCAGCACCATGAACATGCTGACGGCATTACCGCGCGCGGTCTCGGCGAGCCTGCGCTGCAAAGCTTCCGGGACCTCGAAACGCACCACACCCGAGCGCTGGGTGGGTTCGGCGGGCCGCGGCCGGTCGTACGGGAGCGGCATCTCCTCGGGCAGGTCCGCCAGCGCGGCACGCCAGTAGGCGAGCTGGCTGGCGGCGGCGCTCTCGGGATCGGATTCCTGGCCCAGGCATTCGCGCTGCCACAGGCTGAAATCGCTGTACTGCACCGGCAGTGGCGTCCAGGTGGGTGCGACGCCGCCGTGCCGCGCGGCGTAGGCGATGGCCAGGTCCCGGGTGAGCGGGCCGAGCGACCAGCCGTCGGCGGCGATGTGATGCATGGCGATACCGAGCAGGTGACGGCGATTCCCGGTGCGCAACAACGTCATTCGCAGCGGGATATCGCGGGTCAGGTCGAATCCGCGCCGGGCGAGCGAGCGCAGTGCGGTGCGCGCGCCCACCTCGTCGGTCTCGATGGCGTCGAGTACCGGCAGGCAGCGGGCGGTGTCCAGGAGTTTCTGGTGTGCGCCGTGCGCGTCCTCGGGGAATACGGTGCGCAATACCTCGTGCCGCTGCATCAGGTCGGCGAGGGCGGCGCCCAGGGCGGGCATATCCGGATCGCCGTCGATTCGCAGCACGAATGCGATGTTGTAGGCACCGGATTCGGGGGAATATCTATTGAGGAACCACAGTCGCTGCTGCGGCAAGGACAGTGGTATGCGCTCCGGACGCGGGGTACGCACAGCCAGCGCCGCCCGTTGCGTCCGGGGCGCTTCCTGCAATCGTGCCGCCACACCCGCCACGGTGGGTGCTTCGAAGATGTCGCGCACCGGCAGCTCCACCCCGAATTCGGCGTGCAGGGCCGCGGTGAGCCGGGTGGCGAGCAGTGAATTGCCGCCGATCTCGAAGAAATTGTCGTCCGCGCCTTGGATTCTGGCGCCGAGCACCATGCCGAAGACCTGCGCGACCCGCTGTTCGAGCTCGGTTTCCGGGGCGCGCGAGGGTGCGGCCGCGGTGAAATCGGGTGCGGGCAGGGCCTTTCGGTCGAGTTTGCCGGACGGGGTGACCGGCAGATTCTCCAGCAGGGTCAGCGCAGAGGGCACCATATAGCCGGGCAGGTGACCGCGCGCGGTGTCCAGGACGGTCGCCGTATCGATCTCGGTGTCGGCGGTCAGGTAGGAGACCAGGCGCGGGATGCCGCGTTCGTCATTGTGGACGACGGTGAGCGCGAAGGTGATTCCCTCGTGCGCGAGCAGGACGTGGTCGATCTCGCGCAGTTCGATACGGAAGCCGCGGATCTTGATCTGGTCGTCGGCGCGGCCCAGGAAGCGCAGCTGCCCGATCCCGTCGGAGACCACCAGATCGCCGGTGCGGTACATCCGCTCACCGCGACGCCCGTGCGGATTGGCCGGGAACGCCTGGGCGGTGAGCCCGTGCCGCCCGAGGTAACCCCGTGCCAGGCCGGGACCGGAGAGATACAGCTCCCCCGCCACGCCCGGCGGTACCGGGTGCAGGCGGCCGTCGAGCACGAACAACCGCATACCGCGCACCGGCAATCCGATGGGCACGGGCCGGCCCGCGATCATGGGACCGGTGGCGGTCGCGGCGACCGTCGCTTCGGACGGGCCGTACATATTGTGCATTCGGCGCGGCGGCAACGGTTCCCGCGATCGCGGATCGGTCCAGACGCGCACCAGATCCTCGGGGCAGGCTTCACCACCGACGATGACGGCCTCGAGGTCGGGCAGGTTGTCCGAGGGCACGGTGCCCAGGGCGGCGGGGGTGACGAAGGCGTGCGTGACGCGCTCCGCGCGCAACAGCTCCGCGAGTTCCGCGCCGCCGTAGATGCCGGCGGGCGCGACCACCAGGGTCGCTCCGGCCGCGAAGCCGAGCAGCAGTTCCAGCACCGAGGCGTCGAAGCTGGGTGAGGAGAAGTGCAGTGTGCGTGCGGAATCGGTGACGCGGAACAGCTGTGTCTGCTCATTCGCCAGCGAGGCGATACCCGCATTGGTGACGACCACGGCCTTTGGTTTGCCGGTGGTGCCGGAGGTGTAGATGAGGTAGGCCGGTCCGGCGGTGCGCAGCGGGTGATGCCGGTCGACATCGGTGAGCGGGGTGTCGGCGAACCGCGCGCATTCGTCGGCGAGCTCGGGCGAGCCGAGCAGCAGCCAGTCGACATAGCTCTTGCGGTGCCGCCCACGGTTTCCCGGCCAATTCGGCATCTCGGCCCGGCGATCCGGGCTGGTTAGGCCGAGCATGGCACCGGAGTCCGCGAGCATATGGGCGATGCGGTCGGCCGGGTAGTCCGGATCGATCGGCACATACGCGGCACCGGTTTTCGCGACCGACCACACCGCGAGCACGCAGTCCAGGCTGCGTGGCAGTGCGACCGCCACCACCACCTCGGGGCCCGCGCCGTGCTCGATGAGTACGCGCGCCAGGCGATTCGAGCGTTCGTCGAGTTCGCGGTAGGTGGTGTTCTGCGCGAGGTAGCGCACCGCAACGGCATCGGGTATGCGTTCGGCGGTATCGGTGAGCAGTCGGGCCAGGGTGCTGCCGGGTTCGCCGGGCGCACCCATGATAGGCACCAGTTTGGCCGTCTCGCGGGCGTCCAGAATGGGCAGATCGCCGACCGGTATCGCCGGATCCGCCACGGCCGCGGCCAGTACCGCGCCGAAGCGGCGGGCAATGGCCTCGACCGTGCTGTGATCGAAAACATCTGCGGCATAACCGAATTCGGCGGTGAGCGGCATCTCTTGACTGGACACACCGTCGGCCGTCGCGCCGAGCGGTTCGTGCACGGTGAGCTGCAGATCGAATTTGGCGATATCCACGGCGATGGGCAGTACCTCGGCGGTGACACCGGGCAGGCCGAAGTTCAATTCCGGGGTGCTGTCGTAGGAGAGCATGACCTGGAACAGAGGATGCCGGGCCGCGGAACGCTCCGGATTGACCACCTCGACGAGGCGTTCGAACGGGACGTCCGCATTGGCGAAGGCATTGAGGTCGGTATCGCGGACCTCGGCGAGCATACGATCGAAACCGGCGGCCGGATCGACCCGGGTCCGCAGCACCAGCGTATTGACGAACATACCGACGAGCTCGTCCAGGGCCGGATCGCTACGGCCCGCGATGGGGGTGCCGATGGCGATATCGGTCGTATTGCACAGGCGCGCAAGCACCGCCGCGAGCGCGGCATGCAACACCATGAAGGTGCTGACGCCCCGCTCGGCCGCGACGACGGCGAGCTGGTGGCGGGTCTCGACGGGAATGGCGAACTCCACCCGCCCGCCGTCGGTGGACCGCTGCCGGGGGCGCGGCCGATCCAAGGGCAGGTCGAGTTGATCGGGCAGGTCCGCGAGCGCGGCCCGCCAGTAGGCGAGCTGCAGCGCGAGCGCGCTCGCCGGATCGCCTTCGTCGCCGAGCAATTCGCGCTGCCAGAGCGCGAAGTCCGCGTACTGCACCGGAAGTGGCGTCCAGTCGGGGGCCGTGCCGGCTGTGCGCGCGGCCACGGCACCCATGATGTCACGGGTCAGCGGGGCGATGGACCAGCCGTCGCCGCTGATGTGATGCAGCACCATGAGGAAGACGTGCCGATCCGGCGCGATCTCGTAGAGCGCGACCCGCACCGGGGCCTGACTGCGCAGATCGAAACCGTAGCTCGCGAATTCGCCTATGAGAGTGCGGATATCGGCCGAGCCGACGTCGATCGGCTCGAGCGTGAGCGGGATCTCGGCGGCCCGATGTATCACCTGGCCCGGGCCTTCCGGGGTGTCCGGGAAGGTGGTGCGCAGGCTCTCGTGGCGTTCGAGCACATCGAGCAGGCCCGCACGCAGTGCCGGAACATCCAGTGACCCGGTCAATTCCACCGCGAGGGGCATGTTGTAGGCGGCGGCGTGCTCGGCGAAGCGGTTCAGAATCCACAGTCGCTGCTGGGCCAGGGACAGCGGAATATGCGCGGGCCGCTGTGCCACAGCGAGTTTCGGTGAGGTGGTCTCGGCCTGCAGGCTCTCCACGCGTGCGGCCAGGGCGGTGACGGTGGAGAACTCGAACAGATCGCGAATGGTGAGTGCCGCGCTCAGTGCGGTGTTCGCGCGGGTGATGGCCCGGGCGGCGCTGAGCGAATTACCGCCGAGGTCGAAGAAGTTGTCGCCCACACCGATCTCATCGGTGCCCAGCACCTCGGCGAAGATGGCGGTGAGCTGATGCTCCGCCGGCGTACTCGGCTCGGCGCTGGAGCGGGGTGTGCGACGTGGGTCCGTGCCCGGATCGGGTAGGGCTTTGCGATCGACCTTGCCATTGGCGCTGAGCGGTAGTTCGTCGAGCACCATCAGCACCGGCGGCACCATATATCCGGGCAGCACCCGGTGCAGTCCGGCGGTGAGTTCGGCCGGGTCGAGCGGATCGGTGCCGGGGGTGGCGACCACGTAAGCGGCGAGTTCATCGCCGCCGTGACCGCGCCGGGCCACGCAGACCGCGCGCGCGACCCGCTGGTCCGAGAGCAGGGCCGCCTCGATCTCACCGAGTTCGATACGCAGGCCGCGAATCTTGACCTGGAAGTCGCTGCGGCCCAGGTACTCCAGCACGCCGGTGCGTCCGCCGCGCCAGCGCACCAGGTCACCGGTGCGATACATGCGGGTGCCGGGGGTGAAGGGATTGGCCACGAAACGATCGGCGCTCAGCCCGGGGCGGCCGAGGTAACCGCGCGCCAATTGCACACCGGCCAGGTACAGCTCGCCGACCACACCGGGTGCCACGGGCTGCAGGCGCGCGTCCAGCACATAGGTGCGAGTGTTCCAAATGGGTGCGCCGATGGGCACTTCCGTCACGCCGGGCGTGCAGTGCCAGGCGGTGACGTCGACGGCGGCCTCGGTGGGGCCGTAGAGATTGTGCAGCTGCGGGGCTCGCGGGCCGGTGCCGAGGGCGGTGTGGAATTCGGCGACGGTGGCGGCGGGCAGCGCCTCACCACTGCAGAACACCCGGGTCAGACCGGTGCAGCCGGCCACATCGGTATCGGTGAGGAACACCGACAGCATGGACGGTACGAAATGCGCGGCGGTGACGTCCTTCTCGGCGATGGTCCGCGCCAGGTAGGCCGGATCCCGATGGCCGTCGGGTGCGGCGATGAGCAATCGCGCCCCGATCTGCAAGGGCCAGAAGAACTCCCACACCGAGACGTCGAAGGTGGCGGGCGTTTTCTGCAGCACCACATCCGAACCGTCCAGCGGATAGGCGTGCTGCATCCAGCGCAGCCGGTTCACGATGGCGGCGTGCGAGACACCGACACCCTTGGGTTTACCGGTGGAGCCGGAGGTGAACAGTACATATGCCAGGTGATCGGCGCACAGGGCGGCGCGGCGATCGGCATCGGTGACGGGCCGCCCGCCGTGGGCGGAGAGATCGGCGGTGTCGATATCGAATCCGCGTGCGGAGGAGGGCAATTCGAGCGCATCACGCGAGGCGGTCAGCACGCACAGCGGATTCGCCTGTTCCAGAATCTGTTCGAGACGTTCGACCGGATGATCGGGATCCAGCGGCAGATAGGCCGCACCCGCCTTGACGATCGCGTACATGCCGATGAGCAGCTCCAGGCTGCGGCGAATCGCAAGGCCCACCACCGTATCCGGCCCCGCACCGCGCGCGATGAGTTCGCGGGCGAGGCGATTGGCACGCTCATCGAAGGCGGCGTAGGTGAGCGTCTCCCCCTCGAAATCGAGGGCTGTCCGGCTCGGGCACATGGCGGCCCGATCGGCGAAGAGCCCGGCCAGGGTGCCCTCCTGGCGGGCGACCTGGGTCGAATTCCATTCGTGCAGAACGTGTTCGCGCTCCAGATCGGTGAGCACGGGCATATCGCCGACGACGGTCTGCGGGTCGGCACGCAGGAAGCGCTCCAGGAAGTCCAGGAATCGACCGTGATGCATGGACAGTTCGGCATCGCTGTAGAGCCGCGGGTTGGCCTCGAAATCGATGTGGATGCGATTGCCGTCGCCGTTGTACAGATTGATGGACAGGTCCTCGACGGGACCGGTGGAGACCACATTGAGCGAGCCGACCAGGCTGCCGAACCTCAATTCACTGTGGAACAGCATGACATTGACCATGGGCCCGAAGAAACCGCGGGCGTCCCGGGAGTAACCGCAATCGCGGCGGATATCGTCGCTGCGGTAGCGCTGATGCCGCAGCGCGCCGGTGATCTGCAATTCGACCGCGCGCACCGAATCGGCGACCGTGGCCGCGCCCTCGAAGCGCACCCGGATGGGTACCACATTGGAGACCACACCCGCGGAGCGGCGCAGCGCGACCGTGGTGCGCGCGGAGACCGGCAGGCTCAGCACCACGTCCTGAGTGCCGATGACCGCCCGCACATAGCAGGCCAGCGCGGCCACGAAGAGCACGGAGGGATTGGATCCGAAGGCCGTTGCCGCCTCCTGGACGGCCGCCTCGACCTCCGCGCTCAGAACCGCGGTGGCGCAACGGCGTCCGGCGTCCGGGCCGGCCTCGGCCAGACTGACATTGGACAGGGTCAGCGGCTCGTTCACACCTTCGAGCTGTTCGCGCCAGTACTCGCCGTCGCTGAGGCAGCGGGTGGTCTCGCGATAGCGACCCTCATCCGCGTAGATGGCGGCGAGTGGAGTGGCGCGCGAGACCACCGGCTCGTCGTGCGCCTCCAGTGCCGTGTAGATCTCGGCGGTGCGGGTGGTCGCGTTCATGGCGCCGTACCCGTCGATGACGATGTGATGACCGCGCGTGTACCAGATGTAAGCCGAATCCCCGGTCCGCAGCACCACATTGATGGTGAGCGGATCGTGCTCGATATCGATGGGCGAACTCGCGTGGTCGTTCATCCAGGCCAGCGCCGCGGCGCGCGGATCCGGCTCCTCGCGCAGGTCTATCCGCGCCCAGCCCGGCCGCCAGGTGGGATCGACAACCTGATGCGGCACCCCCTCGATCTCCAGCAGCCGCACATGGCCCACCTCGGTCTCCGCGCCGAACCGCTCGATGGCGTACAGCAGCCGGCCGGCATCCAGATCGCCGTGGATCTCCACGTATTGCGCGATCGTAAGTGGGATGTCGGGCCGGATGCGCTGCGCGTACCAGAGGGCCGATTGCGCGGGAGACAGCGCGAAAGGTTGAGCCGCGAATTCACCCGAAGAACATTGGTCGACACGATCGGTGGCCAATGAACTCATCAATCACTCCTTCTGCCGCTGTAAGACGCAACTCCCCGAACCCCAAGTGGCTGGTCCCCGATCGGCTTTCGCGCACGCGCGAGCCGTAGGACGTGATCCACGCCCTATGATTCGGAGCACCGCGCCGACTGGATCGGTGGTGATCTCGAGTTGCCCGGCAACGAACAGCGTCGGCGGAGCGCATATTAAGACAGCTACCTGACAGCAAACCTCACGATTGCCGCGTAACTCTCACAAGGAACTGCTATGAACTCGGGCAAATCGGCTGGTCAGGAGACATAAGCTAATTGTTGGCGAATCAGAACCGCCGGAGCGGGAACGGCCCTCATCGCACGTACCCGCAGTGAATTATTCCGCCGGAGGGGTGCCGGCCACTTCATCGGATTCGACCGGATTCGCATTGGTGGCGCGCCGTCGAATCATCGCCGCCAAAACAACGGCCGCGGCAACAATACACAAGATTCGTTCCGGCGCGGGTCCGATCCGGGAAGCGGGTGTCAGATCCGTACGCAGCGGCAACCTGGCCACCAAATCAGCTGGAACAAACTGTTCGGTTTGCTGCTGGATGGTGCCGTCGGCGGTAATCATCGCGCTCACACCGGTGGTCACCGAGACGATGACGGCACGGCCGTGCTCCACCGCGCGAATGCGGGACATGGCCAGTTGCTGGTAGGTCATCTCGCTCTTGCCGAAGGTGGCGTTGTTGGAGGGGACCGTCAGGATCTGCGCGCCCGCGCGCACCGCGTCCTCGAAGGCGCGATCGAAGGCAACCTCGTAGCACGTGGCCACACCGATGGCGACGGGTGCGCCGCCGCTCGCCGGCTCGACATGCACCACGCCGTCACCGTTGCCCGGGACGAAATAGCCTGCGCGGTCCGCGTATTCGGAGAAGTGCCGGAAGAAGCCGCGATAGGGCAGGTACTCGCCGAAGGGCTGGATGATCTTCTTGTCGTGCCGCTCCCCCGGGCCGCCGTCGGCGGTCCATACGATCACCGAATTGCTGGTGGTGCGATCGTCATTCACCAGCACCGCGCCAACCAGGATGGGGGCCTTGATATCTCGTGACGCCCGGGTGATCTCCGCGTAGGCGTCGGAGTTGCGCAGTGGATCGATATCGGAGGAATTCTCCGGCCAGACAACCACATCCGGCTGCGGGGCCCGCCCGGCCGCGACGGCCCTGGCGAGTTCCTCGGTGCGCTTGACGTGATTGTCGAGAACCGCGCGGCGCTGGGCATTGAAGTCCAGTCCCAGCCGCGGCACGCTGCCCTGGATGGCGGCGACCGTGATCGGCCGGTTGCCGTCCTCCGGGCGGGGCAGCGCGGTCCGGAGGATCACTCCGGTGAGAGGAACTATAGCCACAAGCATTGCGACAGCAACAATTCGGTTCCAGGATGTGAGACGCCGGTCCGCCCATCTGGGACGATTCGGACGCGCGTTCGCGCCCGCCGTGCTACGCGCGCATGCCACTCCCCACACCGCCGCCGCGGCCAATCCGGCACCCGTCAGTGCCACCGCGAAACTCACCAGCGGTGCGCCACCGAGCATGGCGTACGGCAGATACCAGCCATCGGCCTGACCGAAAGCCAGTCTCCCCCACGGGAACCCGCCGAACGGAAAACTGGACCGCGCCCACTCGGTCAGCGACCACGCGGTCGCCACCCACAGCGGCCAGCCCGGCATCCGCCCGACGAGGCGCACCAGCATCCCGAACAGCCCGACATACACCGACAACGCGGTCGACAGCGCGATCCACGGCATCGGCCCCACATAGATTCCGGTCCACGGCAGCAACGGCAGGAAAAACGCCAACCCCGCCAGGAATCCGTACCCGAAACCCCCACGCAGACGCCCGTTTCCGCGCACCGTCAAGATCAGCAGCGCAATCCCGACGGGTGCCAGGAACCACAGCGTCCGAGGCGGGAAACTCGCGAACAGCAACAACCCGGCGACAACAGCCGCGACGATTCGTGTCAGGACCGGATGTGCCCGCAGCAAACCAACCGCGCGCGCCACCGGCCCCTCGGCCGCGCCGCCACCGAAACCGGTCTGATCGCCACTGTCCACCGTCGACTCACTCACAACCCCAACACCTTTCGACGCCGTATGGCGTGCGGCTGATTGTCCCGCGCGAGGCGGCTTCGGCGCGGCGTGCGAACCACGTTCGGCCGGTCCCGAACTCGCGTCCAGGACAGCGATACCGCTGACGGTCTCCGCGAAGTCATGGGTGGCAGCACGCGGGCGGCCGGTGGCAGAACATTTCCCGCACGATCGGCAGCGATGACACCATCGACGCCGTTCGCCTCCGAGGCCACGCGGGCCGACTCGGGAAGCACTGTGCGCGAAGGTGTTCGCGGGTCCGGATCACACGGCATGGAGGGTGGTCCCGCGGTGCACGGTGGCGAGGCAGCGCGGCAGGGGTGCGCCGGGGGTCAGGGGCGGCAGGCCGGGGACGCGGGAGCGAGGGTCGGTGGACCAGCGCTGGACGGTGTCGGTGGCGGCGGCGACCACGAGATCGGCTGCCTCCCATACCGCGTAGGAGGCGGGGGCGCCGGGGACCAGGGTGCCGGCGACGCCGTCGCGGACGCCGCCCGCGCGCCATGCGCCTCGGGTGGCGGCGGCGAAGGCCGCGCGCGGGGAGATCTGGTGGCCGGGGGTGCGGTGGTGGGCCGCGGCGCGCAGGGCTTCCCACGGATTCAGTGCTGTGACAGGGGCATCGGAGCCGATGGCCAGGGAGATACCCGCGGAGGCCATGGCGGAGAACGGGTTCAGGGTGGCGGCGCGGTCGGCGCCGAGGCGGGCGGCGTACATGCCGTCCGGGCCGCCCCAGGCGGCGTCGAAAGCCGGTTGGACGCTGGCGATCACACCCCAGGAGGCAAGTTTGGCGATCTGGTCGGCATCGGCCATTTCGGCGTGTTCGATGCGGTGGCCGCGCGAGGCGAAGGCCGGTCCGCCGACCTGGGCGACGACCTGTTCGAAGCCGGCGACGACCGCGTCCATGGCGGCGTCGCCGATGACGTGGAAGCCGGACTGGATGCCCGCCTCGGTGCATGCGAGCACATGGGCGGCAATGGTTTCCGCGTCGAGGTAGGAGGTGCCGATGGTGTCGCGGTCGGCGTACGGGTCGCGCAGCCAGGCGGTGTGCGAGCCGAGGGAGCCGTCCACGAACAGATCGCCGCCGAGGGCGTGCACGCCGAGCTCCTTGATCAGGGTGCGGGCCTCGTCGGCGGTGCGTACGGCCTGACCCCAGTAGGCGCGGACCTCGACGCCGTGGTCGAGGGCGAGGAGTTCGCGCACATCGGTCTCACCGGAGATATCGGGTCCGGCGCATTCGTGTACGGCGGCAATGCCATTGGCGGCGGCGTGATCGAGGGCGGCGCGGCGGGCCAGATCGCGCTGCGCGGGTTCGAGGGCGCCGAGTGCGGCGCGGCGGACCAGGTGGTGGGCGGCGGCGCGCAGCGGTTCACCGTGGGTGAAGCCGGTGGCCGCGGTGAGCGCGGGGACGGTATCGAGCAGCGGTGTGGAGGCCACGGCCGAATGCGCGTCCACGCGAACCAGATACACACTGCGCCCGGGTGCGGCGGCGTCGATCTCCGCGAGGGTGGGCGGGCGGCCTTCGGGCCAGGTGGTCTCGTCCCAGCCGTCGCCGAGCACCGGCCCGGCGGGGTGGGCGGCGGCGTACGCGCGCAGCAGCTCCAGGCATTCGGTGAGCGAACGTGCCTGGGACAGATCGAGTCCCGTGAGTTTCAATCCCAGCGCGGTGACGTGCACGTGTGGGTCCACGAACGCCGGGGCCACGA
Organism: Nocardia sp. SYP-A9097; assembly: GCF_009649815.1. Lineage (GTDB taxonomy): Bacteria > Actinomycetota > Actinomycetes > Mycobacteriales > Mycobacteriaceae > Nocardia. The sequence goes on along the minus strand of NZ_WJIC01000011.1, from coordinate 56,554 downwards.
AGGCCCCGCCGAGGTCGATGATCTCCGCGTCCGGGTGCAGTGCTCGTCCGGTGCGGTCCGCGCCCACCCACACCACAATCCCGTCGGTGACGGCCATGGCCGTGGCATCGGGATTGCTGGAGCTGTAGATACGACCGCCGACAAGCAACTGGGTACTCACGGTTTTCCAGTCTGCCGCACGCCCGCGCCGCGGCCGCAACCGCACTCCATCCATCGGACGTGCATCACATTCGGGCGCGGGTGAGGCGGGTTATTCGGCGGGCTGGACCTTCGCGGCGAGGGCTTCGATGGCGCGCGCGATTTCCCCGGGATGGGTGAAGGGCAGTTTGTGATCGCCTTCGAGCCAGTGCACCTCGATGCTCGGGACCGCGGCCTGGAGAACTTCGCCGCCTTCACGCCAGGTGCGATTCACCTTGGCGGACTGGGCATCGTTGCCGTGTGCGGTATTCGTGGCCAGCAGCATGGTGACCGGGCAGTCGAGCCCCCGGTAGGTGTCCAGTAGTTTCTGCCTGCGCTGATCGACCTCGATGGTGAGATCGGCGAATGCCTTGCCCGGCATGGCGTAACCGTGTGCGGTCATGCGTACCAGGAGCATGGCGAATTTGGTGCCGAGGCTGTTGAACGATTCCCGGATCTTCTTCGGATCCTCGATCAGTGACTGCTGAATCGGTGCCGCGCCGTCGAGCAGGACCAGTCCCGCGACCTCGCCCGGATGCGTGGCCGCGTACTCGAGCGCGAGATCCGCGCCGAGAGACCAGCCGATCAGGATCGGCCGCCGCACCGCGAGCGAGGTCAGTACCGCCCGCATATCGGATTCGAAGTCCGCGACCTTGTAAGACGTTGCGGTGGAAGCCTTTCCGTGCCCGCGCGGATCGAAGGTGATGGTCTCGAATCCGTGCAGTTCGGCGACGACCTGCTTCCACGCGGCCTGTGTCGCGCCCGCGCCATTGATGAAGACGAGTGCGGGGCCGGCCCCGGAGCGGGTGACCGGCAGAGTGACCGCGCCATTGCGCACCGTGGTCTGGCTGGACATGAGGTATCGGCCCTTCGACTGTTCGGAGCGGGAATGCCGTGCCGGCGCGATCAGCCTATGCGAGGGTCAGCGTGGGTCGATCATGCGGCGGGCATCGCCCTGACCGTCGTCGTAGTACTCGGTGACCACGCTGGCGTCGATGACCTCACCATCGGGATCGATCACCACATTGCGGTACCCGTACGAGCCGACCGCGGTGGCCACCCGGGCCAGCCTGCGCGCGGCGAAAGCGGCCACGATCGGGCGGAGCAGGAATCGCGTGAACGGCACCAGCGCCAGCAGACCGAGCATCGAGGTGAGCAGACCCGGCACGAACATGAGCACCGCGCCGACGCCGACCAGCGCGCCATCCGCGACCGCGGTACTGGGCTCGAGCTCACCCCGCGACGCGCGCCGGAAGCCCTCGAAGACGCGGCGGCCCTGCGAGCGGACCAGTATCAGGCCGGCGGCCGACCCGGCTATGAGCAGCAGGATCGTGGGAAATACGCCGATGAGGTGCCCGAACAGCACCAGTGTGGCGATCTCGGCGATGAAGTACGTGGCGAACAGCAGTGCGGGCATCGGACGATCCTTTCGGCGATCTACCGGTACAACGCCCGAGTTCCCGATTCTTCTCCCCGATGCGGCGTGGGTCACACCCCAGGGGTGCGCGGGACGCAAATGCGACCGGTCGGCATTCGGAATTCTTCCTCCGATGTGAAGAGTGCGTGTGTATAAATGTTGCTCTTGTATCCGATGGGTCGATACCCGAAGTAATTACATATATATGCGGCTATCCTCGTAATTGCTTGCCAATGAGTGAAAAGAGAAATAAATGGCTATGGTACCTCCCGTCACCTCGCAGCTCATGCAGCCCTGGGTCGCCTACCCGCACAACCAATCGAACGATGTCATCAATAGCCCCGTGTTCGTCTGGGTCAACGGCCCCACGGTCCATGTGGTCGTGCACCTCGAGGCGACCAACCTGCCCAGCAAGCCGTTCAATATCTACTACAAGCTCGACGGGAAGCCCCCCGTGGCCGCCGGTGCGGCGTTCGCCACCGATGGAAAGGGCAGCGGGACCGCCCATTTCGCCGTCGGCGGCTTGGCGGCCGGTAATCATGACATCACTGTCGAATTCAACGACAGCGCGGACGCCGGCACCCTGTACATGAATGCCTCCGCGAACAACCCCGGTGCCGGGCCGGGAATTCCGTTCACCATCTGATCGCGACTTTCCGGTGAGGTGAAAGTCGAAATCACCGCGGGGCGCCATCCGCGCACACCGGCGAGTCCGCCCAGGGCCCTCAGCGCATTGCGTTGAGTGCCCGCCGGCGTTTTCGGCTATACGACGATGAGATGACCGGAAAGTACCGGCGGGCGATCTCGGAAATGAATTATTCGGCAAATATCAGTGCCGGCATCGGACAATTCTTTCAGCGATCGAATACCGTCCCGAATCAGGCGCTGCCGGGGCGGACCAGACCGGTTTCGTAGGCGAGGACCACCGCTTGGACCCGGTCGCGGAGGCCGAGTTTGGTCAGGACGCGGCCGACATGGGTTTTCACCGTGGCCTCGGAGAGGAAGAGGACGGCGGCGATCTCGGCGTTGGAGCGGCCCCCGGCAATGTTTTCGAGGACTTCGCGTTCACGAGCGGTCAGGACATCGAGGATGGCCGGATCGCGTCCGGCGGCCGGATCGTCGGCGATGAGACGATCCAGGAGGCGTTTGGTGACCTTCGGGGAGACGACGGCGTCTCCGGCGGCGACGCTGCGGATGGCGGAGATGAGGTCTTCGGGCGGGGTGTCCTTGAGCAGGAAGCCACTGGCTCCGGCGCGCAGCGCACCCAGGGCGTGCTCGTCGAGGTCGAAAGTGGTCATGACCAGAACACTGCTGCCGCAACCGGATTCGATAATGCGGGCGGTCGCGGTGACGCCGTCGGTGACCGGCATGCGCACATCCATGAGCACCACATCCGGGCGCAGTTCGGCGGCGCGGATGATCGCCGTCGCGCCATTGTCGGCCTCCCCCACCACCTCGATGTCCGGGTGGGCGCCGAGCACCATCTTCAGCCCCGCGCGCATGAGTTCCTGGTCGTCGACTACGAGAACGGTGATCGGCACGGGCACCAATCTAGCTGCCCGGCAAACTCACTCACCGGCGGTGCGGTCCAGCGGAATGCTCGCGTGTACCGCCCAGCCGCCGGTGCCGGTGCGGCCGGTGGTGAGGGTGCCGCCGAGTACCGCGACGCGTTCGCGCATACCCACCAGCCCCAGACCGCTGCCCTCGATCCGATTGCCCGGTGCCGGCGCGCCACCCGAATCGACGATGTCGAGGCGCACATCGGTCTCGCCGCGGCAGATGCGAACCTGGGCGCGCGGGTCCGGTCCGGCGTGCCGGAGGGTGTTGGTCAGCGATTCCTGCACGATGCGGTGAATACCGAGACTGGCCTCGGGACTGAGGGTATCGAGCTCGCCACTGAGTTCGAGGGTGACGTGCAATCCCGTATCACGCATCATCTGCACCACTTTCGCGATACCGGCGGTGCCGTGCTGCGGAAGTTGTTCCGGCGCATGCTCGAGTCGCAGCAACTCCACCGTGCGGCGCAGTTCGCGCAGTGCGTCCCGGCCGGTGCCCGCGATGATCCCGAGAGCTTTCGCGGCGATGTCCGGGTCCCGGGGTAGCGCGTAGCGGGCACCGTCGGCCTGCACGATCATGACGCTCACCGCGTGCGCGACCACATCGTGCAGTTCGCGAGCGATACGGGTGCGTTCGGCGGCCACGGCATCGTGGGCGCGGCGCTCGCGGTCGTAGTCGGCGACGGCCAGCCGGGCGGCGACCTCATTGTCGTAGGCGTGGCGGGCGCCGACGAATTCGGCAAAGGTCCAGCACAGTGCGTAGAACAGCGCATTGAACGGGATATCGGTCACCGACGGTTTCCCGATCATGCTGTACGACAGGACGGTGTCGAGCACCATTGCGCCCACGAACCAAAGTCCTTCGCGGCGGCCCACATACGCGACCAGCGTGTACAGCATGACCCCGAGCCCGAGCAGCGCCGGGTGCACGGCCGAATCACCGACCAGGCCGTGCACCACGCTCGTCCCCATCGAGAGCAGCAACAGCACAATCGCCGCACCGCGCGGATAGGTCCGCCGGAAGATGATCGGCAACACCAGCACCACGCCCAGCACCAGATACGTGACCTTGTGCCGGCTCTCGCCCACCGCGAGCACGTCGATCGTCAGCAGCCCCAGCGCCAGAATCGAATCGGCGATGAACGGCTTCCCCCGCAGCCACAGACTGAACCGACGCATCCCCCCACCCTAGAGTCACGCCCGCACCGCAATTCCGATGCGGTCGTGCCCCGGAGGGTTATGCCTTCCAGATGCCGCTCTCGAGGAAGCTCGTCCAGACGTCGTCCGGGAACCACAGCTCCGGCCCCGTGCCGTCGTCTTTGGAGTCGCGAACCCCGACAAGCCCATCACCGAGGAAGACTTCCACGCACTGCTTCGAGCCTTCACTGCGGCTGGATTTGAACCAAACTCGTTCGGGCGGATGACTGTTCACGCCGAGTACTCCTTCGCAACTCTCAACAACACGTCTCTGGTGTCGTCTTCGGTCAACGCTACAGCGCCCAGGGCGTCGATCGCTTGACGATAGAGGTCGAGCACATCGGACTGTTCGTGGTACAGCGCGCCGAAGGCACCTTCGAGGTACACCACGGGCGGTTCGATCAGACCGCTGTCCAGCCGCGGGAACTCCAGCAGCGTGAACGACAGGATCGTCAGCCCCCGATGCGGACCCACCCCGAACGGAATCACCCGAATATTTATGCCGGGCCGCGCCCCTACCTCGGCGAGCCAATACAGTTGCTGGGACATGACATCCGGGCTACCCGGTTGGTTCCGGAGCACCGCCTCCGAAATGTATGCGTCGATCCGGAACGAGTCGTCATCCAGACGCGCTTGCCGGCGGGTGGTCAGTTCTACCCGACGTTCGGTGTCCACGATCGACAGCTCCGGATCGTCGATCCGCACGATTGCTCGCTTGTAGTCGGAGGTCTGCAACAGTCCGGGAACCAGCACAAGTTGGTGTGTTGTAACCCGACCGGCGTTCGCCTCGAGGCTCAGGTAGTGCGGCATGTGCGGCTCGTACTGATCCGCATACGCCTGCCAGAAACCCTTGCCGTCCTTGGTCTCAGCTTTGGCGCTTGCCCAGCTCTTGAGTGCGCGCTCCTGCTCTCCCGGCGGCACGGCGTAGAAGTCGAGCAGCGCCTGAATCTGGGGCGTGCTGATCCTGACCGTCTGTCCGGACTCCAGACGCATGATCTTTTGATGCGAAACGTCCAGATGTAGCCCAGCAGCGAGTTTGGTCTTTCCCGCTCCCTCCCGATGATCTCGCATGAGCCTTCCGAATGTTCTGCGAGAGCTTGTCGAGCCACTCATTTCTTAGCCTCGCTATCCTGTCCAGTTGACCGTGAACATGTTCATGCTGGACAGCCATTGTATTTCATCGATTGTCTGCTGTGAACTGTTTATTTCAACGCATTTCGGTGTCTACTTACAGATAGCACCAAGCGGCGCAAGGAGATTCGAAACCGGTCGCTCGGTACACAACCCGACCACTCGAGCGAGGGACACCGAAATGAATTGGGAGAGTTGGACGCTACTGACAATGTTCCTTTTGTCCATTTTCGCGATTGCGTGGACCGGCTGGGATATCCACCGCCACAATAGAGCTCCGGACATGTACCGGCTCGCGCTGCTCAGCGGCGGGTACTGCGAGGTCCCGCGCGCGAGCGGATGTCCAGCGGGGCGGCACCGGGGCCGTGCGAACCGAGGGCCGCGACGAAACCCGGGAGTTGTTCGATGACACACATATTCGCTGTCGCCGAGCACACCGCCATACCCGAAATGGATATTCGGCAGGCACATCGCGAAATACAGTTACACCTGGAGTGCCTGGTGCAGAACTGCGCGAGAAAGGCGCAAGCAAAGCTCACCCTCATCGAGGCCGGGTGCATACGGCCCGCCGTCCGATACATGTGAAGGGGCGACTTTCCATGGATACCACCAACTCCCGCGGGTACCCCGAGGAAATGGGGGAACTCAGCTTCCTGACACCCGAACTGGAAACCGCCTACAAAGCATGGACCGGCGACAAATCCGAACTCCAGGACTGCTCGATCAGCGCGACCCCCATGACCCCGGGCGCCGCCTTCGAATCGACGATCCTGCACCGCGACCACACGCCTCCGTGCGTCCGGCTCCTGGCCGCGAAAGCCATCCTCGAAGAACTCTCGAACCCGAACGGCGAGGCGCTCATCAAGTTCCCGGACCGCTATTGACTCCGAAGACCGCCGGGTCGACTCCCCTGGACGAGGTTTGCTCGCGGGTGACCGGTCTGCTTGGGTCGCGGGATGGATGTTGGAGACTGGTCGGTCTTGCTGACTGCGGCTACCGCCGCGGGGTGGGTGGATGCCGTAGTCGGTGGCGGTGGGTTGATCGTATTGCCGACACTATTCGTGGTGTTACCGGGGCTGGCACCGCAGACGGCGTTGGGGACCAACAAGATTGCGGCGTTCTCGGGGACGACGGCGGCGGTGATCACCTTCGCGCGCAGGGTGCCGATGCGGTGGAAGTTGCTGATTCCGGGGGCGGTGATCGCCGCGATCGCGGCGGCGTGCGGGTCGGCGCTGGTGGCGTTGATCGATCGGAAGTACTTCATTCCGATCGTCATGGTGGTGTTGATCGGGGTGGCGATCTTCGTGACGCTGCGGCCGTCGGTGGGTGTCACCATGGCCACGCATCCGCCGACTCGGCGCAAGACATTGCTGGTGGTGGGCCTGGCCGCCGGGTTGATCGGGCTCTATGACGGCGTGCTCGGCCCGGGCACCGGGACATTTCTGATCATCACCTTCGCCACGATGCTCGGCACCGAATTCGTGCGCGCGGCGGCCATGGCGAAGGTGATCAACTGCGGGTCGAATCTCGGATCACTGATCTTCCTGGCATCCACCGGACATGTGCTGTGGGCACTCGGTTTGTCCATGGCGGTCGCGAATGTGGCCGGATCCATTGTGGGTTCGCGCATGGCCCTGGCCAAGGGCGCGGGTTTTGTACGGATCGTGTTGCTGGTTGTGGTGGTGGCCATGGTGATTCGCCTCGGCTGGCAGCAGTTCGCCTGATCGCCAACCGGTGTGCGGTCAGCCGAGGCGGCGGCTAGGCCAGCGCGTCCTCACGCACACGTAGGTCGGAGCTCGACTCCGGGTCGGCCTCCGAAGTGCTGCTTCGCCAGCCCGATTCGCCGTTCTCCGCGCCCGCGGTCGCCTGGGATTCCGCGTTCACACACGCACCGGTCGGAATCTGATGGCTCGGCTCGGGGCTGCGCCGCAGTACCGCAGCGCCCAGGTGCCGGACCGGAATATCGGTGCGGCGGGCCGGTTCCGAGCCGCGCGACTCCTCGGCGCGCGGGGCAGCCGCCATGGCGTGCGAATGGCTCGCATCGGGGTCCGCGCTCGCCACCGAGGCCGGTGCCGGCGCGGTCAGCCAGGGGGCCAGCACCTTTGACGTGGTTTCCTGGATTCTGCGTTGCAGCAGTTCGGGATCGCCGATGGCACCGGTTTGGAACAGCACGGTGAGCGCACCCGAGACCGCGCCGATCACCGCGCCGACGAGGGCGGCGGCACCGACCTCGTCGAGTTCCTCCGGGAACGCGGTGCACAGATGTTTGGCGATGTCCTGTTGCGCGGCGAGCTGGGCGTACGCGGCGCGTCCGCTCACCGCGGGCACGGTGCGCGAAACCTGGGCGCGGATCACCGCGATGCGCGCGGGCAGGGTGTCACCGAGGTGATCGCCGGGATTGTCCCCGGCCGCGCGTAAAGCACGTAGTAGGACCTCGACGGGGCGCTCGTCCGGGCGGCGGTTGGCGATGGCCCGCGCGGCCGAGGTCACCCGATCATCGGGTTCGGGGAAGAGGAGTTCCTCTTTGCTGGCGAAGTAGTTGAAGAATGTTCGAGTGCCGACCTCGGCGGCGGCGGCGATATCGGCGACGGTGGTCGCCTCATAACCTCGGCTCTCGAACAATTCGACGGCGGCCTCGTAGAGGGCACGGCGGGTGCGTTCTCGTTTGCGGTCGCGGAGCGCTGATGGCGGCACGCGGGCAGACCCTACGGCATTACGCGAGGAAAACCCGGTATGTACTGGGCTTGTCGCGCGCGTTTCGCGGTGTGCTTCTTGGCACTTCGCGCATTATTGCAGCGTGTGCCAGTTTGCGGGGTGTGAATTTCATTGTGCCGCAGCGCGTTCGTCAACTACCTGGCCGCAAAGAGCCGGGCTGGCAACTCCACAACCCGACTGGCGGTCGGGTGGCGGGCTACGTCCAACGCTACGAGAGCGTAGAGGCCGTTGACTCGGCCCCGCGTTCCCACTCCTTCGCCGCACGGGCGGCGATGTTATGGGAAGCGTTCACGTCCGCGTGTTCAACGAAACCGCACGAACGACAACAGAATCGGTCTTGGGTGGGCCGGTTCTTCCGGTCCACGTACCCGCATCTTCGGCAGGTCTGCGAGGTGTAAGCGGCGTCCACGAACACCACCACCACACCCATGCGCCGGGCCTTGTACTTGATAAACCCGCCGAGCTGAGCGAACCCCCAGCTGTGCAGCGCGGCCCGTTGGGGCTTGCGTAGCCGTACCCGCTCACGAATACCAGTCAGTGATTCCAACCCGATACCGTGCCCGGTGCGTTGCGCCTCGACCACAATGCGTTTCGAAATACAGTGGTTCACATCGGTTGCTCGGCGGGCTTCCTTGCGCCGCCGCCGTTTCAGGACACGCTTCGCGGCTTTCGTCCCCTTCGCCTGGAGCTTCGCGCGCAGCGCACGCTGCTGTTCGCGGTGGCGTCGCAGACCGCGCGCCGCTGCCCGATACCCGGTGTTGGTGGTGGCAAGGTTCGTGAGGCCGAGGTCCACTCCGATCCAGCCTCCCGGATCGGTGATATCAGGTGCAGGGATCTCGCACGTCGCGTACAGGAACCACATCCCGTCCCGGAACACGAGATCAGATTCGCCTTGCCGGTACAGCTCGACAGTCTTCAAATGATCCACGGAACCGGTGTAACGGACGTTCCTCAACCGCCCGCTGGTGGTCCAGATGGAGACGGTCCGCTGGCCGTATTGCCATGACAGGCAACGGTCGTCGTAGGGCTGCGCCGCGGTCGGTCGGAAGCTGATCGGGGTGGCTTCGACCCGCTCTCGCCTGCGGGAGTCTTTCGGCCCGTAGTTTCCGGCTTTCAGGTTCGCTGCCCTGGTCTTGTAGGCGTCGGCGACCTTGCGGATCACATGCAGCGCAGGTTGTGCCGACATGTCCATGGCTTTTATCCGTTGGTAATGCTCGCGTTGCAGGTCAGCACGACCGCGTTTCGTAGCGTCCTGCGCTTACCGTGCGAGCCAGGTCGCCGCTGTGTTCGCCGCGCGGAGAGTCTCTGCGAGTGCCTCAGTCTGCCCCAGGGTGGGGAGCAACTTGACTGGCACAACCAGCTTCACCCCTCCACGATAGCATCTGTCTATGTCACCTCGATGGGTTTCAGAACCGAACTTACGCAGAGGAAGAAGCGTTGTTTACGACCTTCATGCGCATTTGGTCTTTGTCCCGAAATATCGGCGCGGGCCGTTCACCGACGAGATTCTCGCCCGCTGCGAGGAGGTGATGCGGAGTGTGTGTACGGACTTCAAGGCGGACCTACGCGAGTTCAACGGCGAAACCGATCACGTACACCTGCTCGTGCACTATCCCCCGCAGGTCAAGTTGTCTACCCTCGCGGGCAGCCTCAAAGGGGTCTCCGCGCGCCGGTTACGGCAGGAGTTCCCCGACCACATCCGAAAGTACATGTGGGGAAACCACTTCTGGTCCCCCTCATACTTCGCAGGTTCGTGCGGTGGGCCACCGCTCGCGGTGGTCAAGGAGTACATCGAGAATCAGAAACGACCGGACTAGCGTCCGGTCCGCAATTCATCCCGAGCCCTGAAGAGCCAGGATTCCTTGCGAAACCCAATGTTGAACCTGCGGTGCGCGACCCTCTAGCGTGGTGCGGGTGAGCATCGCAACCAAGGTCGTGGACGAGGAGTTCCGCGCACTGCCCCTGAGTGCGCTGTCGGATGCCGCGCTGTCGGCGGCGCGCGCGGCGGGGGCCGAGTACGCGGATCTGCGGGTGCATCGCCTCGCGCAGCAGTCCATTCGATTGCGGGACGGGCGCGTCGAATCCGTGCGCGACAGTACCGATCTGGGCTTCGCGGTGCGCGTGATCGTCGATGGCACCTGGGGTTTCGCATCGCATGCCGATTTGACGCCGGAGTCGGCGGTGGAAGTGGCACGGCGTGCGGTGCGAGTCGCCAGCACTCTGCGCGGGTTGAATCGCGAGCGTGTCGAGCTCGCCGCGGAGCCGCGCTATGCCGGCGTCGAGTACGTGTCGGCCTATGACATCGACCCCTTCGCCGTGCCGACACCGGAGAAAGTCGCACTGCTGCTGGACTATTCGGAGCGGCTCAAAGCCTCCGACGGCGTGGATCACGTGACGGCCGATGTGCTGCAGGTCAAGGAGCAGACCTTCTACGCCGATTCGTTCGGCTCGCGCATCACCCAGCAGCGGGTGCGGCTGTATCCGCAGTTCGAGGCCATTACCGTCGATCCGTCGGCGGGCGTGTTCGAGACCATGCGCACCCTCGCCGCCCCGGCCGGTCGCGGCTGGGAGTACGTCACCGGCGCGGACGGAACCTGGGACTGGAACGGCGAACTCGCGCGGATCCCGGAGTGGCTCGCCGAGAAGGTCAAGGCCCCGACCGTCACCGCCGGACCCACCGATCTGGTCATCGATCCCACCAATCTGTGGTTGACCATTCACGAATCCATCGGCCACGCCACCGAATACGACCGGGCGATCGGCTACGAATCCGCCTATGCCGGAACCTCCTTCGCCACCCCGGACAAACTGGGCACGCTGCGCTACGGCACGCCGATCATGCATGTCACCGGTGACCGCACCCAGGAGCACGGGCTGGCCAGCGTCGGCTGGGACGATGAGGGCGTGGCCGGGCAGCAGTGGGACCTGGTGCGCGACGGCACCCTGGTCGGCTATCAACTCGATCGTGTCTTCGCGCCGCGGCTGGGCCTCGAGCGCTCGAACGGTTGCTCGTATGCCGATTCGGCACACCATGTTCCGATCCAGCGCATGGCGAATGTGTCCCTGCAACCCGATCCGACACGTGACACCAGCACCGCCGAACTCATCTCCCGGGTCGAGAACGGTATCTATATCGTCGGCGACAAGTCCTGGTCGATCGATATGCAGCGCTACAACTTCCAATTCACCGGGCAGCGGTTCTTCCGGATTCGCAATGGCGAACTCGCCGGGCAGTTGCGCGATGTCGCCTACCAGGCCACCACCACCGACTTCTGGGGTTCGATGGAGGCGGTCGGCGGACCATCCACCTGGGTGCTGGGTGGTGCGTTCAATTGCGGTAAGGCGCAGCCCGGTCAGGTGGCGGCGGTCTCGCACGGTTGCCCGTCGGTTCTGGTGCGCGGCATCAATATTCTCAATACCCGCGCCGAAGCCGGACAGTAGGAAAGGACCGACACGGTGAGTGTGCTCCCCGCCCCCGAGGTCGTCGAACGCGCGCTGCGGTCCTCGCGCGCCGATGAGGCCATGGTGATCGTCACCGACGCGCATGAGGCGTCCCTGCGCTGGGCCGGAAACTCCATGACCACCAATGGTTCCTCGGTCGCGCGGGACTGGGCGGTGGTGTCGGTGTTCCGGGATGCGTCCGGTGCCGCGCGCGTCGGCAGCGTGAGCTCCACGAGTGTGGATCCGGCCGAGATCGAATATGTGGTGCGCGCCAGCGAGGAGGCCGCGCGCACCGCCGAACCGGCGCGCGATGCCATGCCGCTGCTGGATCCCCAGACCGTGGACAAGACCACCCTGGACGCCATGCTGGATTGGGACGGCGAGCCCGGAACCACCGATATCGCCGTATTCGCCGAGCTGGCACGCGATCTCGCGCCCGGCTTCGACGGCGCCGATCAGCTGTACGGGTTCGCGCATCATCAGATGCACTCGACCTGGCTGGGCACCTCCACCGGAATCCGGCGGCGCTGGGTGCAGCCGACCGGATCGGTGGAGATCAACGGTAAACGCGGCACCGGCGCGGAGCTGGCGAGCGCGTGGGTCGGCGCGGGTACCACCGACTTCCAGGATGTCGATGTACCCGGGCTGCTCGCCGAACTGTCCCGGCGACTGGATTGGAGCAAGCGGCGGGTGGACCTGCCCGCCGGGCGCTATGAGACGCTGCTGCCGCCATCGGCGGTCGCGGATCTCATGATTTATATGGCGTGGTCGATGGAGGGCCGCGGCGCGCACGAGGGGCACACCGCCTTCTCGCGGGCGGGCGGAACGCGAATCGGGGAGCGGCTCACCGATATTCCGCTCACCCTGTACTCGGATCCGAGTGCGGCCGGGCTGGAGTATCGGCCGTTCGTGGCCACCCCCGCGTCCTCGGAGTCGCTGTCGGTGTTCGACAACGGTCTCACCGCGCAGCGCGCCGATTGGGTGCGCGACGGCGTGATCGAATCGCTGGTGTACCCCCGCGCGACGGCTGACGAATTCGATGCCACCGTCGCGGTTCCCGGCGAAAACCTGCTCATGACAGGCGGTTCGGACGCGTCCCTGGAGGAGATGATCGCGCGCACCGAACGCGGACTGCTGCTGACCTGCCTCTGGTATATCCGTGAGGTGGATCCGGCAACCCTGCTGCTGACGGGACTCACCCGCGATGGGGTGTACCTGGTGGAGAACGGTCGAGTCACCGCCGCCGTCAACAACTTCCGCTTCAACGAATCCCCCCTGGATCTCCTGCGCCGGGTGAGCGAGGCGGGCCGCAGCGAGATCACCCTGCCGCGCGAGTGGAAGGACTGGTTCACCCGAACCTCCATGCCCGCCTTGCGAATCCCGGACTTCCACATGTCCTCGGTGAGCCAGGCCACCTAGTCCCTCCTCCGGCCCGCGCGACACGCGAACGACGCGCGGGCACACCACCCGCAACACGCCAGAACACCGCCGAATCCGCTCCGCCACGCGATGATTCCTTCGGCTACCGACCGCCTGCACCCGAAGGACCGACCCACCATGACCACCTCGACCGTGATCTCCAAGGACGGCACCGTCATCGCCTACGACAAGATCGGCGACGGCCCCGCCGTCCTGCTGGTCGACGGCGCGTTCTGCCACCGAGCCGTGGGGCCCAGCACCCCGGTGGCAAAGGAACTCTCGGACAGTTACACCGTCTACACCTACGATCGCCGCGGGCGTGGGGAGAGCGGCGACACCCAGCCCTACGATCCGCAATGCGAAATCGAGGACCTCGCCTCGGTCGCCGCCGAAGCCGGTGCCCCCGTGAGCATCTGCGCCTTCTCCACCGGCGTACCACTCGTCCTGGAGGCCGTGCGGCGCGGCCTGGACGTCGACAAGCTGGGCCTCTACGAATTCCCCCTCATCACCGACGACGCACGCAAACCGGTCCCCGCCGACTACCACCAACACCTGCGCGACCTGATCACCGCCGAAAAGCGCGGCGCCGCAATCAAATACTTCATGCACACCGGCGTAGGCGTACCAGCCCCCGTAGCGGCCCTGTTCCCCCTCATGCCCGGCTGGACCAAACTGAAGAAAACCGCCCACACCCTCCCCTACGACAACCACTTCCTCGCCGATGCCCTGGACGGCAACCCCATCCCCTCGGACCGCTACACCTACATCACCGCCCCCACCACCGTCTTCGCCGGCTCCAAAAGCCCCCAATGGATGCGCAACGGCAACACCGCACTCGCCCACGCGATCCCAACCGCCTACTACGCCGAACTCCCCGGCCAAACCCGCCAGGTAAAGCCCCGCCTCTTCACCTCCACCCTGAAAAACTTCCTCGCCCGCTGACATAAACCCACCACGCCAAGGCATTTCGCACTCCCTGATCCTCTCGTCCGATGCGCCTGTAGTGACGCGGGAGCTGATCCGGCGGCGGGCCGGGTGTCAGGGGCGCCTGAACCGATCGATCCGGCCAGAATGGGCTGTACCGAATCGTAAGGAGAAGTTTCATGACGGTCCGCCGGATGGATCCGGGTCGACATCGGCTGCTCGGTGTCGCGGAAAGTGAAGTGTCGCGTTGTAGTGTTCGGTTGGTATGGAACGCTAACGACTGACTTGCTGAGGAGTTCGCTGTGACCTATGTCGTGGACTTCAAGACTGTCTCCACCGTCGGCTTGGAATCGTCGCCGGTCTCGGATGCCCTGGCGGGACTGCGGGCGAACGAGGCCCGGTACTTCAAGAACAAGTACGACCATGTTTTCACGGTGGAGCCCGCCGACAAGGCGAAGGAGACCGTCGACTGGGTCAGCCGGATTCTCGAGGACGAGCGTGGGATTGTGATTGCCGCTCGCCCGCTCGAGGCTACGGGCTTCCAGGTCGAGGACATTCGCATGGCGTACGTGTTCTACGAGGATGGTCTGTCGATCAATGTGATGTATACCGTCGACGACGGCAAGAAGCGGGCGGTCGGGTTCAAACTCTCCGACGGGATGGAAGTCCCGGAGGAGCTTTCCTCGTTCAAGTTCGCCCGGCAGAAGTCGAAGTTGGCCGGGACCATCCGCGGCTCCTACTTCGTCATCAAGGGCGAGTACTGACCCCGGTTCCGGCGTGCGCGCCCGACCCGATCGCATTGCGCCCCGAGCGAAAAGAGTGCCACCGCGCCGTTGCCCAGGCATGCTGGGAGCAGGCAACGTAATCATGTAATCGGGTGGTGGTCTCCATGGCCGACGAATCAGCCCTCTCGCCGATCGAGAGCCCGGACGGGGACGCTCGGCAACAATCCGGCGAGAGTCTCGAGTCCGGTACGGCGGCGGCCGAAAACGACTCCTCCGCACCGGAATCCGCACTGGACGCGTATTCGCGCGCCGTGATCGGGGTGGCGCGGGCGGTGACACCGCATGTGGCGAGCGTGCAGACCCGGCGCGGCGGCGGGTCCGCGGTCGCCTTCACCGATGACGGCTTCCTGCTCACCAATGCGCATGTGGTCGGTGCGGCCCAGAACGGCGTGGTCGTCTTCGCGGACGGCGTGGAGTCGAGATTCGATGTGATCGGGGTGGATCCGCTCTCGGATCTGGCGGTGCTGCGGGCGCGCGGCGGTGCGCCCGCCGCGGTGACGATGGGCGATGCCGATCACCTGGTCGTCGGACAATTGGTGGTCGCGATCGGCAGCCCGCTGGGGCTGGCCGGATCGGTGACGGCGGGCGTGGTCAGCGCACTGGGCCGATCGGTGCCGGTCGGCAATAGCCGCACGGCGCGGGTCATCGAGGACGTGATCCAAACCGATGCGGCGTTGAATCCGGGGAATTCCGGTGGGGCGCTGGCGGATTCGACGGGGCGGGTGGTCGGGATCAATACCGCCGTGGCGGGAATCGGGCTGGGCTTGGCGATTCCGATCAACATCACCACCCGGCGCATTATCACCACCCTGCTGCACGAGGGCCGGGTGCGCCGCGCCTACCTCGGCATAGTGGGTGTGCCCGCGCCATTGCCCGCGGCCGTGGCCGCCCGCACCGGGCAGGATGCCGGATTGCGGATTGTGGATGTGGTGCGCGGCGGTCCGGCCGAGCACGCCGGACTGCGCCGCGGTGACCTCGTGCTGACCGTTGCGCGCCGGGAAGTCCGTGACGCCCAGGGCATTCAGCGTCACCTCTTCGACGAGGCCATCGGCCGCTCACTCCCGGTGACGGTGCTGCGCAATGGCGCGATGGTCGATGTGATCGCCGTCCCGGTCGAATTGACCACCGACTGAACGGGTTTCAGACGTTTCAGTCAGGAGGCGGTGCGGCGCGCGGATTCGGTGACGGCGGGCTGCCAGTGCTCGGCCAGCTCTTCGAGGGTGATGCCGAGTGCGCGGCTGAGCGCGACCACGGTCCCGAACGCCGGGGTGGGCATACGCCCGGATTCGATCTTGCGGAGCGTCTCGGGTGAGATGCCGGCGTCCACGGCCACCTCGATGAGATCGCGTCCGGCGCGGGCGGCGCGCAGCGCGGACCCGAGTCGCCGACCGGCCTCGACCTGGGCCGGAGTCAATGGAAGTCGAACCATGACCGCCACCCTACGGTTGGTATAAAAATACCGCAAGCCGCTATGGTCGGTATTAAAATACCGATACGGAGGTTGGACATGGTGGAACTCAAGTCCGCGGCGGAGATCGCCCGCATGCGGGTGACCGGAGAATTCGTCGCGCAGGTACTCACCGAACTACGCGATCGGGCACAGCTCGGAGTGAACCTGCTGGAGCTGGAAGCCCATGTGCGCGAACGTATTCGCCAACGCGGTGCGGACTCGTGCTACTGGGACTACTCCCCCTCGTTCGGCCGCGGGCCGTTCCGCAATACCGTCTGCCTTTCGGTGAATGACGCTGTGCTGCACGGTCTTCCATTCGACTACGCCTTGCGTGACGGCGATGTCCTGACCATGGACCTCGCGGTCGGCATCGACGGCTGGGTCGCCGACTCGGCCACCACCGTCATCGTCGGCACGGCCGACGAGGCGGACACCCGCCTGGTGCGCGCCACCGAAGAGGCCCTGCAGGCCGCGATATCCGTTGCGCTGCCGGGGAATCGGATCGGTGATATCTCCGCCGCCATCGCCGGGGTCGCGCACGCCTACGGCTATCCGGTGAACACCGAATTCGGCGGGCACGGCCTGGGCCGCACCATGCACGAGGACCCGCATATCCCCAATCACGGCCGCGCCGGTCGCGGCTACGTGCTGCGCCCGGGCCTGGCCATCGCCATCGAACCGTGGTTCGCGCGCACCACCGATCGCATCGTCACCGATCCGGACGGCTGGACGATTCGCTCGGCCGACGGCTCGCGCACCGCCCACTCCGAGCACACCGTGGCGATTACCGAGGCGGGTCCGCAGGTGCTCACCCGGGTCGGCTGAGACCAACCTCACCGGCTTGCCGCAGCGAGAAAACGAGGCCGTCATGTCGGAGACATGGCGGCCTCAGTGTCTCAATCAGGCGCTTTACCTGCGACCATAACCGCATTTCAGAGCCAACTTGACCGATCACGTGTGATGCAGCTAACGTTCCGATCACTAAGCGACCGCTTAGTGATTTCAAGTGACTGGCGACACTCTCCACGGTTCGGAGATGTCGCCCGGTTCGGCACCTGAAGGACAAGATGAGGAAGATCGCCGCCACCTCCGCACTGCTGATCGGCACCGCCGTCATCGGCTGCGGAACGGCCACCGCAGCCCCTGCCCCTGTCGCCCCGGTGAACTACACCGCCAAGACCCTCGACAATGCCGCGGTCATCTCCACCGATTCGGGCTCACTGGTCGTCGAGAACGGCGCGCTGAAGATCGAGGCCGCCGACGGCACCGTCCTCGCGGGCACCGAATTGTCCTTCCGCGTAGACGATTTCGTCTTTCCCGTGACCGCCGACATCGCCGGCCGCACCGCCACCCTCACCCCACTATTCGACACCGCACACGCGGAGTACAAGCCGGTCGCCCTGCCCTTCGAGGACTCCGCCCCTTGGCGCACCCCCTACGAGCGCGAGGTGGCCGCCTGGGGCCGCCTGACCAGCACCATCACCGCGGGCGCGGCCATCGGCACCACGATCGGCGGCATCGGCGGCGGCGCCATCGGCTGCATCCTCGGCGGCGTCGCCGCAGGTGGCGGCGCGACCCTGGCCACCGGCATTATCGGCGGCATCTTCTCCTTCCTGCCCGCCGCCGCCGTCGGCTGCATCGCGGGCGCCGCCGCCATGGCCGCCATCGGCACCCTGGCGGGCGCTCTCCTGGTCACCGGCCCGGTCGCTCTCGCCGCCGCCGCGCAGTACTTCACCACCATCAATTCCCCGCTCCCGGGGAAGTGATCCGGTGCCTACTCCATACCGCGTCGGCCCGGGGCCCAGAAGGGCTTGACCTGAATTGATCGGCGAGGCCACTCACGTTCTTGGACAAGGTGTTTCATGACCTGTTGGATTGTGCGGGCCTCGCCGGCCAGGTAGGCAATGCCCGGTGCGGAGGGCAGATCGAGGGCGCGGACCGCATCGAGCAGAACTTCCGAGCGAGCGGCGGAAGCGGCGCCGCGCAGCGGCCGGGCCAGTTCGGCGGATCGCGGCACGGGCAGCCGATCCTCGGCCGTGGCCGTTTCGATCGCACCGTGCACGGCGATATCCGCGGGGACCGCGCCGAGCATGGCACCGAAGGCGACCGACGCGGTCTCCTCCCCGGCGAACAGGTGGTAGGGCGCGTCGGCACGCAGGGCGAAGGAGCCCTCGGGGCCGCGGAACCGAACCCGCCGGCCGACAGCGGCTTTGCGCCCCCACTGAGCTCCCGGCCCGTCGCCGTGATCGAGCACGCACACATCCAACTCGCCGCGCTCGGGGTCGAAGTGCCACACCGAATAGGTGCGCAGCTCACCGACTCGCGCCAGGACTCCGCCGGCATCGATATCGCCGGTCGCGATCCGCACGTGCTGGCCGGGAATCCAGTTCAGATTGTGTACCGCCGGGCCGGCGATTCGTATCCGGTTGACCCGGGCCGCAATCCGCTCGGTTTCGGAGATGTGGCCCGTGGCGAAGAATCGGTCGAGGAGCAGATCGCTCAGGCCGCGCAATTGACGGGTGGCGATATCGCCCCGCGCGGGGTTGCCGCTGGATGCCATGAGAATGCCTTTCATTAGCAAGTCGCATAGTATGGTCCGGAAATTGGTCAGGCCGAATTCGTAAATAAACCGAACGGCCTCTTTTCTTTTCGGAATTCCTCGCGTATCGGGGGTTCAATTTGTTAGATATTTCACTACTTCTCCGAATTCCCCGCCCCGGTTTGAGCACATGCACCGCATCGCCTAACCTCGAAGAGAATCGAACACCCGGCCGCCCGCAGTAGCGTGGTCGTCAGCGTGACACTCTGTGTCCAGGACGTGGGGGCATTCCGAACATGGAAAGCAATGAGCTGCGGCAGGTCGAACTCGAGGCGAGTTTCCCCGATATTCATTTCTCGGTTTTCGAAAGGTCCTGGCGAATACTGATCGTGGCGAGGACCGAAGGCTGTGGTGGCCTGGTCCAGGAGTTGCCGAGATACGGTCATCAGGTGGCAACGGTCGATACCGGAACGATGGCCATGAAACTCTCCGATCGTGCCGATCTCTTGCTGCTCGATCCGGATCTGCCGGATTTCGACGGTTTCGCGGTGTGCCGATCGATTCGCGCCCGACATGCCGTGCCGATCATTCTGGTCACCGACCGGACCTCCGAACTCGACTGCGTACTCGGTCTGAGTTCGGGCGCCGACGACTATCTCGCTCGGCCGTTCGGCATCAGCGAACTCGTCGCGAGAATCGATTCGGTCATGCGGCGGGCGTGCCCGGAACTCCCGGTCGAGTCGGCGTCCGTCACCCGGTGCGGATCGCTGCGTATCGACGAAGCGGCCCGCGAGATCGACGTGCATGGCAGGCCAATTGTGCTGACCAAGAAGGAATTCGACCTGTTGTGCCTGCTGGCGCGGCGGCCCGGGGTGGTGGTGCCGCGGCATCAGATTCTGCGTGAGGTGTGGGACGGATCGTGGTCGCACCACACCGTGGACACCCATGTGAGCAGCCTGCGCGCGAAATTGGGTTCGAGCGACTGGATCGTGGCGGTCCGCGGTATCGGATTCAAGCTCATGCCGATCGCGGAGATCTCGGCATGACGAAGGCTGCCGACTCATCGAGTCGGCGGCCGTTCGCATCAGTCGCCGACCGTGATGACGTTCAGATTCTCATCGAAGGCGTAGCCGGCCGGCGCCTCGCCGGTGCGCATTACCTTGGCGAAATTCATTCGGCTCAAACGCCAGCCCGCCGCGGTACGCCGAGCGTCCGCCTCGAGGTACCCCCAGACGATGAGCGGCACGGCGCCGTCCGATACATGCTGGTGCGTCGCGGTGAGATTGACCCGCACCACGGCGTGATCACCGTGCACATCGGCATGACAATCGGTGGTCGTGTGATGGGTCGGACCGAACAATGCCACGACTTCCGTCATATGCGCGGCGAGCCCCGCGATACCCCGATAGTCCTCGGGTGGCAATTCGAGCAGCACATCGTCGGTGAAGACCGATGCCGCCCATTCGTCATTCATGGACTTGCGGTCCTCGAAGAAGAAGAATGTATCGAAAAGGGCTGCGATATCGCGGTGATCCCGCAATTCGCGTACTTCCGCGCGCAGCATAGCGAGTTCGTGCCGTAGTTCGTTCTCGAAAATCATGTTCATAATGCGTCATCCCTGAGATTCTCCGCTGCCGACGGCAACGGTTGGATCCGAAGTGGTCATGCCGAACCGGCCGGTGAGCCGGAGACCATCGCGAACATTCAATGACATCAGCGCGATATTGATCGCCCCCGCGACGAGCTCCACCGCTTGGACGCAATAGAACGCGACCCCGAAGTGATCGTGGCCGGCGAGCACATCCAGGGTGATCGCGCAGGGAATCAGTACGAGTAGTCCATTGGCCGCGATGAACGGCATCCGGCGTTTCTTGACGAGAATTACCGGCAGGGTCGAGCCGCCGGCGAGTCGAAAGCCGCTCGCCCCGGTGAGGGCCAGGGCCAGCACCAGAATCGGCAGACCCCACGGAATGGTCTGCTTCAGCGTGATGATCGCGTGCTTCGATCCGAAGATCTCCGTCACGACGGTCGAGATCCAGAAGGTGAGAATGGTGGTCAGTCCGACTGCGCCCGCGATGGGATGGATGCGGGAGAGCATGGTTTACCTCTCTTTGCCGTTCAGGTGGGCCCGATCTGCTTCGAGATTTCCGATCGCCTGTCGAGCCATACGGAGGAAGTCTTCTTCCCGCGGTCCCGAAAACCCCGCGGCGGCAATGTCGTTCACCTCGTGCGCGACCGAGACCAGGGCGGCCCGCAGTCGCTGCGCACGCTCGGTGAGGTGGATCAGCGCCCGTCGCCCGTCGGCGGGATCGGCGGTGCGCTGGATCAGCCCGTCACGCTCCATCCGCTTGAGCGTGTGGGCCATCGTCGATTGATCGATCCGGACTTTTTCGCAGAGCTCGTGCTGCGGGACGCCGTCCTGCTCGTACAGGGCGAGCAGTTGCGCGAATTGCCCTGACACCACCCCGTATTCGGCGATCCGATCGCGCAGCGCGTGCTCCATGAGCCGGGCGAGATGGTTGATCAGGTATCCGAGTGAGGTGCGCCGGTCTATCGGCGGCGTCGCGAGCGGCTCCATGCCTACCTTTCATCGGTCGTGGTGAGGACTGAAATCGACGATACATGGCAAGCCATATAAGTGCGAGCGCTGCGGGGATCCGTGCCGGTGACAGGCCGGAACGGCATGGTAGGGGCCGTCCAGGGGACCGGCAACCGGGCGCGAGAGAACTTGAAGTTCACCGGAGGAATCCGGCCGATTCCAGAACCTCGAGGCGATCGGAGGTACAGCTTCTGAAGGTTCTCGGAACTGCCGTTCACCGGCTGTCGATCTTGCTTGCCCACGATTGTCATTGCATCCCAACGACTTTCAGGAGACACCGTGCGAAAAGTGTTGATCGCCAACCGCGGTGAGATCGCGGTGCGAATAGCGCGGGCGTGCCGCGACGCCGGCATCACCTCGGTCGCGGTGTACGCGACCCCGGACCGTGACGCAGTCCACGTGCGCGCCGCCGACGAGGCCTATGCCCTCGGGGGCGATACGGCCGCGACAAGCTACCTGAATATCGACGCCGTGCTCGCCGCCGCCCGGGCAGCGCGGGCCGATGCGGTGCATCCGGGATACGGATTCCTCTCCGAGAACGCCGATTTCGCCGCGGCGGTGCTGGCGGCGGGACTGATCTGGATCGGCCCGCCGCCGCAGGTCATTCGCGACCTCGGTGACAAGGTGACCGCCCGCCGCATCGCCGCGGCGGCCGGCGCACCGATTGTCGCCGGCAGCCCCGGGCCGGTCACCGATCCGGACGAAGTCATCATATTCGCCAGGAAGCACGGGCTGCCGGTGGCCGTCAAAGCGGCCTTCGGCGGTGGCGGTCGCGGCCTGAAAGTCGCACGCACCCTTGCCGAGATCCCCGAATGCTTCGAATCCGCGGTGCGGGAGGCGCACGCCGCGTTCGGGCGCGGCGAGTGCTTCGTGGAGCGGTATCTGGATCAGCCCCGGCACGTGGAGACCCAGTGCCTGGCCGATGCGGCCGGGAATGTGGTGGTGGTATCGACCAGGGACTGCTCGCTGCAGCGCCGGCATCAGAAGCTGGTCGAGGAGGCTCCCGCGCCTTTCCTCAGCACCGCCCAGCACACCGCGCTGATCAATGCCTCCAAGGCCATCCTGCGCGCGGCGGGCTACCGGGGCGCGGGCACCTGCGAGTTCCTGGTCGGGGCGGATGGCACGCTGTCGTTCCTCGAGGTCAATACCCGGCTGCAGGTGGAACACCCTGTCACCGAGGAGATCACCGGCATCGACCTGGTGCGCGAGCAGCTGCGCCTGGCCGACGGCGGTCTGCTCGACTATCCCGATCCGGCCCCGCGCGGGCACTCCATCGAGTTCCGCGTCAATTGCGAGGACGCGGGCCGAAACTTTCTGCCCGGCCCCGGCGTCGTCGTGCGGTATCGGCCGCCGAGTGGGCCCGGCGTGCGCCTGGACTCGGGTGTCGAGGCCGGCAGCGTGGTGGGCGCGCAGTGGGACTCGCTACTGGCGAAACTCATTGTCACCGGCGCGGATCGGGCGCAGGCGCTACAGCGGGCGGCGCGCGCGCTGAGCGAATTCGAGATCGAGGGCCTGCCGACGACGCTGCCGCTGCACCGCGCCGTCGTCGTCGATCCGGACTTCACCGACGATCCCTTCCGGGTGCACACCCGCTGGATCGAGACCGAGTTCCGCAACACGATCGCCCCGCACGTGGAAGACGTTGTGACACAGGATTCCCCGGCTCCACGCGAGACGGTGGTGGTCGAGGTGCGGGGTAAGCGGGTCGAGGTGACGCTGCCCGCACGCGGCGGCAAACCCGGTCCGCGACCCGCACCGCGTGGAGTTCGCACCGGCTCGTCCGCCAAGCACACCGGTGACACCTTGACCGCGCCGATGTCCGGCACGCTCGTGAAAGTCGCTGCCACAGAGGGCGATTCGGTCGCATCCGGCCAGCTCATCGCCGTGATCGAGGCGATGAAGATGGAACAGCCGATCACCGCTCACAAGGCGGGCACCGTGGTCGGGCTGATCACCGAGATCGGCCGGAGTATCGGCACCGGCGCCGTGCTCTGCCGAATTCAGAACTGAACCTCCGAATCCAGAACCGAGGGACCAGAAGGTATGCACACGACTGTCACGGTCGCCACGATGACCGCCGAGGCGCGGGAGCAGGTCGCCGCCGAATTCGCGGATTTCGATGCCGCGGACACTCCCGCGGAGTCGAAAACCGTTCGGCGCCAACTCTTCCACTATCACGACGAGCTGCTGATCCAGGTCGTCGACAGTGACGCCCCCGCGCATGACGAGCACACCGGCCCGGACCTGGCCGCCTATGTGAGCGGATACGGCGATGCCGCCGCGCCGTTCCGCCCGGTGGCCCAGCGCTATTACCACTGGCTGCCCGGCCCGGTGCAGCCGAGCATGTACAGCACGCTGGTGGTGAACCGGCTCTCCCCCGCCCGCCGCCCGCAGGTCGCAGACCTGTTCGCGGAGTTCGATACCACCGATGTACCGCACCGCATGGGTACCCGGCGGCGGCAATTGTTCGCCTACGAAGGCGTCTATTTCCATCTGCAGGACTTCGAGACCCCCGACGGTGGCGCGGTGATCGCGCAGGCGTGGAAGCAAGCCGATCCGCGCTTCATCCAGATCTGCGACGACCTCGACCCATTGATCGAGAAGTACGACGCGGCCACCTGGCGCAAGCCCGCCGATGCCGTGGCACACCGGTTCTACCACTGGGAGAAAGCATGAACAGCCGGCGCGTTGTCATCACCGGAATGGAGGTGATCGCCCCCGGCGGAGTCGGGGCCAAACAGTTCTGGGACCTGCTCACCTCCGGCCGCACCGCCACCCGGCGGATCAGCTTCTTCGACCCGGATCAGTTCCGTTCCCGGGTGGCCGCCGAGGTCGACTTCGATCCGGAGCGGCACGGGCTCACCCCGCAGGAGATCCAAAGACTCGATCGCACAGGGCAATTCGCCATGGTCGGCGCGCGCGGCGCGGTCGCCGACAGCGGCCTGGAATTCGCTGCCCTGGACCCGTATCGGATCGGGGTGGCGCTGGGTAGTGCGGTCGGGGCGACCATGCGACTCGAACAGGACTACCGGGTCATCAGCAATGGCGGGCGTTTGGACCTGGTCGATCAGGACTACGCGGACCGCCATCTCTACCGGCATCTGATGCCCAGTTCGTTCGCCGCCGAGGTGGCGTTGACGGTCGGCGCGCAGGGACCGGTCACGGTGGTGTCCTCGGGCTGCACCTCAGGGCTGGACTCGGTCGGCTATGCCATGCAACTCATTGCCGACGGCTCGGCCGATGTCATGGTCACCGGCGCCGCGGACGCACCCATCTCCCCCATTACGATGGCCTGCTTCGACGCCATCAAGGCGACGACGCCGCGCCACGACGCACCCGAATCGGCTTCGCGGCCTTTCGATGCCACTCGCAACGGCTTCGTACTGGGTGAGGGAACGGCCATGTTCGTGCTGGAGGAGATGGCCGCGGCCCGGCGGCGCGGCGCGCACATCTACGCCGAAATCGCCGGTTATGCCACCCGCGCCAACGCCTACCATATGACCGGATTGCGTTCGGACGGTGCGGAAATGGCCGAGGCCATCCGGGTCGCGCTGGGTGAGGCCGGGCTGCCCGGCGAGGCCGTGGACTACATCAACGCGCACGGCTCGGGCACCAAGCAGAACGACCGGCACGAGACCGCGGCGTTCAAGCGGAGCCTGGGTGCGCACGCGCATCAGGTACCGGTGAGTTCGATCAAATCCATGGTCGGGCATTCGCTGGGCGCCATCGGATCCATCGAGATCGCGGCCTCGGTGCTGGCCCTGGGCGCCAATGTGGTTCCGCCGACCGCGAATCTGCATACCCCGGACCCGGAGTGCGATCTGGACTATGTGCCGCTCACCGCCCGTGAGCACCGCACCGACACGGTGCTGACCGTCGGTAGCGGATTCGGCGGCTTCCAGAGCGCCATGGTGCTGACCACGGGGACGGGGGCGGCGGCATGACCGGCGCGGTGATCAATGGAATCAACGGCGTGCGGCACCACGCGGCGGCTCGCGCCACGACGGACGCCGAACTCGACACGACCCGGGCGGTGGTCACCGGAATCGGCATCACCGCACCGAATGGTCTTGGTAAGCAGGCCTATTGGGATGCGGTCCGCGCCGGGCACAGTGGTATCGGCCGTATCACCCGATTCGACCCGTCCGGGTATCCGGCCACCCTGGCGGGTGAGGTTCCCGGCTTCGAGGCATCGGAGCATCTCCCCAATCGTATTCTGCCCCAGACCGATCAGGTCACCCGGCTCGCACTGGTCGCGGCGGAGTGGGCACTGGCCGATGCCGGTATCGATACCGCGGCGATCGCCGAATTCGATATGGGTGTGCTGACCGCCGCCAGTTCGGGTGGTTTCGAATTCGCCCAGCGCGAGCTGTGCAGTCTGTGGAGCCGGGGCAGTCAGTACGTCACCGCGTATCAGTCCTTCGCTTGGTTCTACGCGGTCAACAGCGGGCAGATCTCCATCCGCCACGGCATGAAGGGCCCCAGCGGTGTCGTGGTCAGCGATCAGGCCGGCGGCCTCGACGCGATCGCGCACGCCCGCAGGCAGATTCGCAAGGGCATCCCGCTGATGGTGTCCGGTGGCATGGATGCCTCGCTGTGCCCGTGGGGCTGGGCGGCACTGTGGACCAGCGGCCGAGTGCACGCGGGTAGCGATCCCGAATGCGCGTACCTGCCGTTCGACCCGCGCGCCACCGGACATGTGCCGGGCGAGGGCGGCGCGATCCTGATTATGGAGTCCGCGGCGACGGCCCGTGCTCGAGGCGCGCACAGTTACGGCGAGATCGCCGGTTACGCATCGACTTTCGATCCCGCGCCGCACACCGGCCGGGAGCCCGCGCTGGCCGCGGCCATCGAGATGGCGTTGGCCGACGCGCGTCTGGCGGCCGCCGATATCGATGTGGTCTTCGCCGATGCCGCCGGTCTCCCGGAGCTCGACCGCATCGAGACCGAGGCCATCGCCGAGGTCTTCGGCCACCGCGCGGTCCCGGTGACCGCACCGAAAACCATGACCGGACGGCTGTATTCGGGTGCGGGCCCGCTCGATGTGGCCACCGCGCTGCTCGCCATGGCGGACGGTGAGATCCCGCCGACCGTCAATGTCATCCCGAACTCCGACTCACCACTGGATCTGGTGGTCGGCGGGGCGCGGCGCGCAACGGTGCGCACCGCGCTCGTACTGGCCCGTGGCCAGGGCGGGTTCAACTCCGCCGTCGTTCTCACCGCCCCCGAAGGAAAGGACAAGCCATGACATTCACCATCGACGATCTCACCCGCATCCTGCGGGAGGGTTCCGGCGCTCCCGAGGATGTGGACCTGGCGTCCGACATTCTCGACCTCACCTTCGAGGATCTCGGCTACGACTCCCTGGCCATGCTCGAGACTGCCAGCCGGGTCGAACGGGAATTCGGTGTGACGCTGGAGGATTCGACCGTCATCGACGCCGACACCCCGCGCACCTTCCTGGCCGCGGTGAACACCCTCATTCCGCTCCCCACCCGATAGCAGGAGTCACCATGTCGCAATCCCACGCCCTGGTCACCGGCGCGACCAGCGGTATCGGCCTGGCCGTGGCCCAGTTGCTCGGGGCCTCCGGTCACCGCGTCTATGTCGGGGCCCGGACCGCCGAGAATGTCGCCACCACCGTGAAGCAACTCCGCGAGGCGGGCCTCGAGGTGGACGGTTGCGCGGTCGATGTGCGGTCCGGTGATTCGGTGCGCGAGTTCGTCACCGCCGCGGCCGCGTGTTTCGGGCCGGTCGATGTGCTGGTCAACAATGCGGGCATCAGCGGTGGCGGCGTCACCGCCGATCTCGGTGACGAGGTCTGGGACAACGTCATCGATACCAATCTCAACAGCGTCTTCCGAATGACCCGGGAAGTACTCAACACCGGCGGTATGCGCCATCGCGGGCGCGGGCGCATCATCAATATCGCCTCGACGGCGGGCAAGCAGGGTGTGGTGCTCGGCGCGCCGTACTCCGCGTCCAAACACGGCGTCGTGGGCTTCACCAAATCGCTCGGCAATGAACTCGCCCCGACCGGCATCACCGTCAACGCGGTATGCCCCGGGTACGTGGAAACGCCGATGGCACAACAGGTCCGGCGGAACTACGCCACCCTGCAGCAGACCACCGAGGAAGCGGTCATGGCGAAGTTCACCGCCAAGATCCCGCTCGGGCGCTACTGCACACCGCAGGAGGTGGCCGGGCTGGTCGGCTATCTGGCCTCGGACACCGCCGCATCCATCACCGCGCAGGCATTGAACGTCTGCGGCGGACTCGGGAACTTCTGAAGGGATTGCATCATGGCCGAAACCACCGCGCGGACAACCGAATCCGTCACCGGGCAGACCGAGCACACCATCGAGGTGGCCGCGCCCGCGGACACCGTCTACCGCCTGCTCGCCGAGGTGGAGAACTGGCCGCAATTGTTCCCGCCCACCATCTTCGCCGACTACCTGGACAATAACGAGCTCGAACAGCGCATCAGAATCTGGGCGACTGCCGGTGCCGGGGTCAAGCACTGGGTATCACGGCGGGTGCTCGATCCCGGACAACGGCGCATCGAATTCCGCCAGGAGGTCAGCAGCGCGCCGATCGCGGCCATGGGCGGCACCTGGATTGTCGACCCGCTGGCCGGCGACCGCTCCCATGTCCGCCTGCTGCACGACTACCGGGCGGTCACCGCAGCGGATCTGAGCTGGATCGACGATGTGGTCGACCGCAATTCACAGACCGAACTCGCGGCGCTGAAACGCAGTATCGAACTCGGTGCCGCGGGCGCGGATGCGGCTTTCGAGTTCGAGGACACTGTCGAGGTGGCGGGTACGGCCGAGGATGTCTTCGGATTCATCAGCGAGGCACAGCTGTGGCCGGAGCGGTTGCCACACGTCGCGGGGGTCGAGTTGACCGAGCCGGGGCCGGGTATGCAGTCGCTGGCCATGGATACCGTCGCCGTCGACGGGTCGCAACACCGGACCATGTCGTACCGAATCATGTTCCCGCACCACAAGATCGCTTACAAGCAGCTCACCATGCCCGCGTTGATGACACTGCACACCGGGTACTGGACGGTGCGGCCGAGCACGCACGGGGTGTCGGTGTCCTCACAGCACAGTGTCGTGATCAATACCGACAATATCGCCGCGGTGCTCGGGCCTGACGCCGATATCGACACCGCCAAGGCGTATGTGCGCCGGGCGTTGAGCACCAACAGCCTGGCCACCCTGCGCCATGCCAAACAGTTCGCGGAGGCGAGATCATGAGCCCGGCCGACGCGTTGCGCATCGTCGCGCCGGGAGCTCACCGAATAGTGCTGGACGCCAACGGTATTGCCATGTCCGCCCTGTTCAGCACGCCCACCCTGGACCTGCCGCGCGCCACCATTGTCGCGCTGCACGGGGCCGGCATGTCCTCGGCCTATTTCCACGGGCAGGCCCACCCCGATGTCTCACTGCTGACCGCCGCCACCCGAATGGGTTACGCCGTACTGGCTTTGGACCGACCCGGATACGGTGCGTCCGCCGACGCGCTGCCGGACGGGCAATCGCTCGCCGACCAGGCCGAGACGGTGCGCGCCGCCCTGGCCGACTTCACCGCGGGTAATGACATCGGCGCGGGCCTGTTCCTGCTCGGGCACTCCTTCGGCGGCAAACTCGCGCTCGTCCTCGCGGGCGACGCACAGTTCTGCGGGGTGGAGGTGTCAGGGTGCGGACACCGGTTCGCACCCATGGCGGCGGACGCCAAACTGTGGCAAAGGAATTGGGGCGACCTGCAGCTGTATCCGCCGCGGACCTTCACCCGGACCGGCGCCGCCGTGGACTCGCCGCCGCCCTTGGAGCTGAGCGAGACCGTGCACTGGCCGGAGACCTTCGCCGAGGTGGCCGCGCGGATCCGCATACCGGTGCGACTGAGCTTCGCCGAGCAGGAACGGTGGTGGCGCATCGACCCCGCCACTCTCGACGAGCTGCCCGCGCTGTTCGAATCCGCGCCGAGCATCGGCGTGGCCCGGGTACCCCATGCGGGCCACAACATCAGCCTCGGCTGGGCGGCGCGCGCGTACCACGTCAGTGCGCTCTCGTTCTTCGAAACCTGTCTGCTCGACCGCGCTGCCGCCTGATCCCGGGAGAGGACACCGCCATGACCGAAGAATCGACGCTGCCGCGCTCGCCGGAGACGGCCTTCGATCCCATCGACGAGCTACGCCTGCGCAAGGAGCTCGCCGAGGCCGGGCCCGATCCCGCGGCCACCGCGCGCCAGCATGCCAAAGGCAAACTCACCGCGCGCGAACGTATTTCGCTGCTGCTCGACCCGGATTCATTCACCGAGATAGAGGCGCTGCGGCGGCATCGGGCCGTCGAATTCGGACTCGAGCAGCGCCCCTACACCGACGGCGTGGTCACCGGATGGGGGACGGTGGACGGGCGGACCGTGTTCGTCTACGCACACGACTTCCGCATCTTCGGTGGCGCGCTGGGTGAGGCGCACGCCGAGAAGATCCACAAACTCATGGATTTGGCGATCTCGGCCGGTGCGCCGCTGGTCTCGCTGAACGACGGTGCGGGCGCCCGCATCCAGGAGGGTGTGACGGCGCTGGCCGGTTACGGCGGCATCTTCCGGCGCAATACCGCTGCGTCCGGGGTGATTCCACAGATCAGCGTCATGCTGGGGCCGTGTGCGGGCGGTGCGGCCTATGCGCCCGCGCTGACCGATTTCGTGCTCATGGTGCGCGGCATCTCGCAGATGTTCATCACCGGGCCGGAGGTGGTCGCCGCCGTCACCGGTGAGTCGGTGACCTTGGAGGAGCTGGGCGGGGCCGATATTCACGCCGAGCGGTCCGGGGTCGCGCACTTCGTGTACGAGGACGAGGCGTCCTGCCTGGCCGATGTGCGGTATTTGTTGTCCTTTCTGCCGCAGCACAATCGCGAGTTGCCGCCGGTCGTTCCCACCGGTGATCCGGCCGATCGGCGCTGCCCCGTGCTCACCGATCTGGTGCCCCAGGTCGGCACCGTGCCCTACGACATGCGCGAGGTCATTGCCGAAATCGCCGATGACGGAGCCTATTTGGAGGTGCAGGAGCGATGGGCCGGCAATGTCGTCATCGCCCTGGCCCGAATGGACGGGCACACAGTGGGTTTCGTCGCCAATCAGCCCAATACGCTGGCGGGCACGCTCGACATCAGCGCCAGCGAGAAGGCGGCGCGCTTCGTGCAGATGTGCGACGCGATGAATATTCCGCTGATCACACTGCTGGATGTGCCGGGATTCCTGCCCGGCGTCGGCCAGGAGCACGGCGGGATCATCCGGCACGGCGCGAAACTGTTGTACGCCTACTGCAATGCCACCGTGCCCCGTATCTCGATCGTGCTGCGCAAGGCCTACGGCGGGGCGTACATCGTGATGGATTCCCGCAGCGTCGGCGCGGATCTGGCACTGGCCTGGCCGACCAATGAGATCGCGGTCATGGGTGCGGAGGGTGCGGCGAATGTGGTGTACCGCAAGCAGATCGCCGCGGCCGCGGACCCCGCCGCCATGCGGGCCGAGCTGGTCGGGCGGTATGCGCGCGAGCTGATGCATCCGTACTACGGCGTCGAACGCGAATTGATCGACGACGTGATCGATCCGGCCGACACCCGCATGGTGCTGATCCGAGCGCTGACCATGCTGCGTGCCAAACATGCCGACCTGCCCGCGCGCAAACACGGCAACCCACCCCAGTAATCAGGAGTCGAAATGTCCGATCCCACAGCGTTTTTCGATCTGCATACCGAACTGAGCGACGAACTCATCGCGGCACTGGCATTGGTGTTGTTCGACAGTGCGCCCGATGCCGCCGCGGCGCCGCCGCGGGTTTCGGGTACACGGGCGCACACCGTGTTCCGCAACCCGCGTGGCTGGCGGTGAGATATGCCGCGCCCCGATGACCTGGTAGGTGCGTGGCGGCTGGAATCCTTCCACGACACCGATGCCGACGGCCGGCCGATGACCGGCCCGCTCGGCGCGGAACCGGACGGATTCCTGCTCTACACCGACTGCGGCCACCTCGCGGTCGGCATGATGGCCGCCGTGCCCGGTGCGGGCTCGGCCGACTATATGGGGTACAGCGGCCGCTGGCGTATCGACGGCGGCATCCTGCGCCACCTGATTCTCGTCTGTTCCCGCCCCGATTGGGTTGGGGTGGAACAGGTTCGGGTGGCGGAGCTGGCCGATGATCTGCTGACCATCCGTACTTCCCCCGATAACGGCCGCGTCGTGCGGTGGCGCAGGACCGGCCCCGCGTCCGGGGCGCCGTACTCCGACTCTCGATCCGAAGAAGGACCAATGAACATCAGCGCCGCACGGGAGCGTCATGCGATTCGACGGTAAGACCGCTTTGATCACCGGATCGAGCGAGGGAATCGGTTATGCCATCGCGGCCGCCTTGGTCGCCGCGGGGGCCCGGGTGGTGCTGACCGCGCGGCGGGAAGCGGCGCTGGAGTCCGCCGTCGCGCGGCTCGGCTCCGCCGCGTCCTGGGTCAGCGGTGACATCAGCGACCCGGAGACGGCGCGCCGCGCGGTCGATCACGCGCTGCAGACCGGCGACAGCCTGGATCTGGTGGTGTGCAATGCCGGAATCCTCATCCCCGGAGTGGTTTTCGCCCAGCCCATGGCCGAGGTGGATCGCATTATCGGTGTCAATCTGCGCGGGACGATCGCCACCGTCGCCGCGGCCGTGCCGGCGCTGGCGAAACAGCCGTCCTCGGCGATCGTGGTGATCTCCTCGTCGATCGGCCGTAAGCCCGGACCGGGCACCGGTATCTACGGCGCGACCAAGGCCGCACTGCACTATCTGGTGCCGACCTGGGCAAGTGAGCTGGGGCCCATGGGCATTCGGGTCAACGGGGTGTGCGCCGGCATTACCGAGACGCCCGGGTTCCGGGCGGGCGCCGCGGCGATCCCCGGGCTCGAAGAGGGGGTGCTGGCCACCAATCTCATCAAACGCATCGCGACCGCCGAGGAGGTGGCCGGGCCGGTGCTCACCCTGTTGGACTCGGGCAGTGGCGGGTTCGTCACCGGTTCGGTCTGGGATATCGACGGCGGTTACGGACTCGGAGGACAGCATGGATGAGCACGATGTGATCGTGGTGGGTGCGGGCCACAATGGGCTCACGGCGGCGGCCTATCTAGCCGCGGCGGGCCTGGATGTGCTTGTGCTGGAAGCGAAGTCGGAGATCGGCGGCGGCGTGGTCAGCGAGCAGGTGACCCTGCCCGGTCACCAGCACGACCTGCACGCGGCGGCGCATATCTTCATTCAGGGCAATCCCATGATTCGCGATGACGAACTCGGCCTGCTCTCCGAGCACGGGCTCAGCTATGTGTTCCCCGACCCGAGCATGTCGGTGGTCTTCCCCGATGGCGACTTCATCGCCTTCTACTCCGATGTGCACAAGACCGCCGAGACCATTGCGCGGATCTCCCCGGCGGATGCCGAGAACTACTTGCGCTTCTACGAATTCGCCAGTCCGCTGCTGGATCAGCTACTCCCCTCGCTGTTCGTCCCGCCGGCGCCGCTGGGCGCGCTCTTCGCGCAGCTGGAGCAGTCCGAAATCGGCAGGGAGACAATGCGGGTGCTCATGATGAGCTACCTCGATGTCTGCAACGAATGGTTCGAGCACCCGAAAGTCAAAGCCGCCCTGGTGCGTTGGGTATCGGAGCTGTTGATCGCACCGGACGAGGGCGGTACCGGCGCGTTCCTGCTGCTGATGGTGCCGTTCATTCACCGTTACGGTATGGGTCTGGCCGTGGGCGGATCGCAATCGCTGTCCGATGCGCTCGCCGCGGCGCTGGCCGCACGCGGCGGCAACATTCGCACCGGAATGAAGGTCGAGCGATTCCGCTTCGACGGCGACCGGGTCACCGGCGTGCGCTGCGCCGACGGCACCGAATTCGCCGCCCGCCGTGCGGTATTGGCCGATCTCAATATCAAACAGCTGCCCGTCATGGTCGAGCACCGCTTCGGCCCCGAATGGGAACGCCAGGTCAACCGGATCAAGGCGGCGAGCTTCCGACTGGTGGCGGGCCATATCGTGCTGAGCGAACTGCCCGAGTTCCGTGCCGGGCCGGAGGTCACCGAGGCCGGATTCCAGGAGATCACGCTCCCGCTGCCCGACCTGCTCCGCACCTTCGACCAGCTGAAATACGGTGAGCCGGTGCACACCATCCCCACGGTCTCCACCGCCACCCGCTGGGACTCCAGTCGCGCACCCGACGGGCACCACACCCTCTACCTGCTGGGCTACGCGCCCATGGAGCTCGCCGACGGGGATTGGGATACTCGCAAGGAGGAGATCTTCGACCGCGTCTTCGCGACGTTCGCCGAGCTGACCACGAATATCGGCCCCGCCCAGGTGCTTTCCCGCGTCGTGCACAGTCCCCTCGATATGGCTCGGTACAACGAGGCCTGGGTGGACGGCGATGCCGGCCACTTCGGCTGCCAGCTCTTCCAATTCATGGGTTTCCGCCCGCTCCCGAATATGGGCTATCGCCTACCGGCCGAGGGCTTCTACCTCGTCGGCCCCTCCACCCATCCCGGTCAGGGCGTCACCGGCGGCGCGCGCGCCGCCGCCCTGGCCGTCCTGGCGGATCTCGGCCTGAGCTTCCCCGCCCGAGGCTGAGCCCGGCACGACGAAGGAATCACCACATGCCCACGCCGGAACCGACCCTGCCGCAAATCCAGCAAGCGATCACCGATCTGCTTCGCACCGAGCAACTCGCCACCCTGGCCACCATCGACTCCGCGGGCCTGCCCTCCGCCTCGGCCATGCACATCGCGGCGGACGGCCTCATCGCCTACATGCACACGTTCCAATACAACCGCAAACACACTCACATGCAACAGAATTCGAGGCCGGGGACGCCCCAGCCGTAGGCGAGCTTGTGCACTTCGAGCACGAAATTCGGATCGTGACCAGGCCCGGATCTGCCCGCTGGGGTGTCCGGGCACCCGCACCTTACGGCTGACAGCGACGACTCTCCGGTGCGGCGAACGCCCGCATGGCATTCGCGAGATCTTCGAGCTAGGACTCGGCGTAGACGAGCGCACCGCCGACATAGGTGTTCACCACGCGCGCGCTCCTGATTTCATCGACGGGCAAGTCGGTGAGCCTTCGATCGAGTACGGCGAGGTCCGCCTTGGCACCGACACGAAGTCGACCGCTCGCAGGAAACCCCGCCGCGGCGGACGAGCCGAAGGTGTACGCGCCCAAGGCAATCGAGAGATCGAGTTCCTGATCGACACCGAGCGGTGCTTGCCCGGCCGCGGAGCCCACGGCCCGCCTGGTCACGGCCACGTGGACCCCGTCCAGCGGATCCGCGGACGAGACCGGCCAGTCGCTGCCCATGGCGAGGGGCGCACCACTGCGGTACAGGTCGCCGAAGGGATACTGCCGTGCTCCACGCCCGGTTCCCAGGAAGGGAGTGGTGAGCTCATCCACCTGAGCCGCCCGTTTGGCCCAGTAGGGCTGGAGGTTGGCTACCGCCCCCAACTTCTCGAAACGCGGGATGTCGGCCGGGTCGACGAGCTGCAGGTGCGCGAGCTGATGCGCTCGATCATTGGGCCCATTGGTCGCCTGCGCCAGCTCGATCGCATCGAGCACCCCTCGAATAGCCCTGTCCCCCAAGGCATGAAAGTGCAGTCCGAAGCCGGCCGCGTCCAGCTTCAGCACCGATGAGCGCAGCACGTCCTCGTCGAAGAAGGACATGCCCGAGTTCGGCGTGGCGCATCCGCAGGCGTCGAGGTACGGCTCGAGCAACGCGGCGGTGTACGTCTCCATCACACCGTCCTGCATGATCTTCACCATCTCCGCCTGATAGAGATCGCCGCTCGACCGCGCCTGTGCGCGCAGCTCCACCATTCGCGCGACTTCGGCCTCGACCGCCGCCACGGTCATACTCCTGTCCCACCAGAGGGCGGCAGAGACCCGCGCGGTGAGCCATCCGCCCTGCTGTGCCCGCAGGTAGGAATGGTGTGGGGACGGCTTGCCCGCGACGACCTCGACCATCGCGTCCTGCCATCCGGTGATACCGAGCGAGTGCATGAACCGCTGAGCCTCGCGCAACGCGGCATCGTAATCATCCTGATCGGCCACCGGCGTGAGGTGTTCGACGAGATGCATCGCGCTCTCATGCAGCAGACCTGTCGGTTCCCCTGAGGTGTCGCGCTCGATCCTGCCGCCGGCCGGATCAGGGGTCCGCGCATCGATTCCCGCGAGCTGCAGGGCCTTGGTATTGACCCACGCCGAGTGATGATCACGGTTGGGGAGATACACGGGCCTGCCGGACTCGACCGCATCGAGGTGCGCGCTGGTGGGGCGGCCGCCCGGGAAGGCGTCCATCCCCCATCCCCCGCCCAGGATCCACGGCACAGTGGGCTCGCGGGCGGAGTATTCCGCGATCAGCCGACCGTAGTCGGCGATGGTCCGGCCGCCGGTCAGATCGCATCGGAGGCGTTCGAGTCCACCCAGGAGGGGATGCGCGTGTGCGTCGACGAACCCCGGCATCAGGGTCTTGCCGGCCAGGTCGACGACCTCGCCTCCCGCATCCACGTACGCCGCCAGCTCCGAACCGCCGCAGATCGCTTCGATGGCGTCCCCGCGGACGACAACTCCAGACCCGTTGTCGCTCAGGGAAATACCGTCGAAATGAGTAGCGCCTGTGAAGATCATCACCTGGTCAGCGGTCGGCTCACTGGTGGGTTGCATTGGCATCCTTACTGATTCGAGCGGGCCGAGGGATTGTCAGGAGGATTCGGTGAAGGTGGTCGACGGCATGTTCCTCGTCATTACATGGTGCGCGGTGCTGTACTCCAGCAGGGCCTCCGATCCCATGTCCTTGCCGAATCCGGAGCGTTTCACGCCGCCGTGCGGCATTTCGCTGGTGAGCGGGAGATGATCGTTGATCCAGGTGACGCCCACATCCAAGTGCTGGGCGATTCGGTGCCCGCGGGAACCATCGAGGGTCCACACCGAGGAGGCCAACCCGTAGTCGGTCCCGTTCGCCAGCGCGACCGCCTGATCCTCGTCGTCGAAGGGCAGCGCGACCAGGACGGGGCCGAAGACCTCCCGCTGCACGATCTCGGACTGCTGGTCTGCCCCGGTAATGAGCGTGGGTTCGAAGTAGAAGCCCGGGCCCGCGATTCGCTTGCCGCCGGTGACGAGCTGTGCCCCCGCTGTCTGCGCGCGGAAGACGAACCCTTCGACTCGTTCACGATGCCGCTCGGAGATGAGCGGGCCGATCAAGCTGGCAGGGTCATAGGGGTCACCCACGGGGAACGAACGCATATTCGCCCGGATCGCCTCGACTGCGTCTTCGAAGATCGAGCGGTGAATGTACACGCGGGTGGCGGCGGTGCAGTCCTGGCCGGTGTTGTAACAGGCCGCAAAGGCGATCGATGCCGCCATCGCCGAAATATCGGCATCGTCGAAAACGATGGCAGCGCCTTTTCCGCCGAGTTCGAGGTGCACCTTCTTGGGCGCCTCCGCTGCCGTCCGCATGACGGACTTTCCGGTCTCGGTGGAACCGGTCACGCTCACCATCTCGACCGAGGGGTTACGCACCAGTGCCGCACCGATTTCCGCACCGCCGGTCACGACATTGAACAGGCCGGCGGGCAGGCCGGCGTCGATGGCCAGCTGCGCGGCGCGGAGCGAGGAACCCGGCGACTCCATTGCCGGCTTCAGGATCACCGCGTTTCCGGCGGCCAACGCGGGCACGACCTTCCACAGGCCGATAATCAGCGGAAAATTCCACGGCGCGATACCGGCGACCGTGCCGATGGGACGCCGCCGCAGCATGGAGGTGAAGCCCGCGCTGAATTCCCCTGCGGCAGTGCCGTGATCCGACCGCGCCATACCGGCGAAATACCGCACATTGTCGGTCGCCATCGGAACCTCGATGTGCTGCATGAAGTGATGCGGGCGACCGGTCTCCTGAACCTCGAGGCGAGACAGCTCCGCCGTGTCCGCTTCGAGTGCGTCCGCGAATTTCAGCAGCACCTGCGCGCGCTCGCGCGGCGTCGCCGCCGCCCACCCTCGGCCGGCCGCATCGGCGGCGGCCGCCGCGGCTTCGACCTGGTCGAGCCCGGATTGGGAGATCTCGTCGTAGATCTCTGCGGTGGCGGGATCGGTCATCTTGGCCGATTCGCCGCTGCCGGCGATGAGGCGTCCGTTGACAAACGTGCCATGGATCATCGGTTGGTCACTTTCTCGGGGAGTATCGAACGGGGGGCGGCCAATGACGCGGTCACCTCGGCTGCGGCCCGAAGGCCACTCGTATATGCCCCACTCATTGTTCGCGGCCGATATGCCGCGGTGGCCTCACCAGCCCAGAACAGGACATTGCCGGTTGGCTCGGCGAGACGGCGCCGAGACTCCGGATGTGCGCCCGGGGGCAGATGGCTATACGCGCCACGCGTGAACGGGTCTGCGGTCCAGGAATGGAAGGAGGTGCTGCGGGGCTCGATGCTCTGCTCCTGCAACGCATTCCGGATCGCGGCGAGACCGCCGGCAATGGCGTCGTCAGCCGACACGGCGAGTAGACGTCGCGCTCGGTGGCCCAGCGCCCACCCCGCGATCACGGTCCGATCGTCCGACCGTCCAGGGTAGGTCGATTCCCAGATCGCTTGCAGCGCAGCGTTTTCGAGGAGAACAGCATTCTGATCGGCATTCCACACCTTGCCGTCGAACACATATAAGATCTTCACGATATCCAGCGAGATGATGTCGAGGATCGCCCGCTGCTTCTCGACGGGCAATGCCGGATCGAACTGGATATCGTTATTCTTCAGTACCCCGAGAGGGACTGTAATCACCACACGCTCAGCGGAATACGTAACGTGTGAGTCGTCGATCGAGACCGACACTTCGACGCCCTCCGCCGTCCACGAGATTCGTTCCACGGGCGCGCGGCGCACGATTTCGAGACCGGCGCCGAGCGCCTCGGCGATCCGATCGTTGCCGTCGACCACGCGAGTGTTGTTGACGCCCATGAACTCTCCGTGCTCGAGCTCGAGACGGAGTTCATTGCACGCGTCCAGGGCACTCGTGCGTCGCAACGATTCACGCCCTGTCTGGGTCTGGAAAGCCTCCAGCAATACTCGGCGGGCACCTTCGTCCGAGATGTTCCGCAGGTAGTCGGAGACCGACTCCGCGCTGGTGGGGGCGGTGAGCGAGTCGAGGGTCGCCGCGAGCTCCTTTTCGAAGCCTTCCTCGATCCGGCGGGAGCCGCCGACCGCATGGGTGTCGATATCATTTGCCCGGCACCACTCGATCAACGGATTCTCATCCGTGTGCAGCAACTCCGCACCCAGTTCTATGGCGGGATCGTTGTCCCGCCGCAGCGTGAATACCCGCCCGCCGATACGATCCTGCGCCTCCAGAACCAGGACATCGAAACCGTCGTCCATGAGTCGTCGCGCCGCAGCGAGACCGGCGAAACCGGCGCCGATCACGATCACGTCGATACCCGGCATCACAGCTCCTTTTGTGGTGTGGCGCAATGAGAACGCCGCGTCGATACGGTTCCCGGTGTCGGTAAGACTCAGCGTGGCCAGGTTTGGATCGACGATAACAACGCTCCAGCGCTGCGGAAATGGGCGCTTTTCCCGATGCGCGTCTAGGACCCCTCCTACTGGATTTCCGCCTGGTTACCGCTGTGCAGTAGGGCGACCGCTTCGCCGCGGCTCGAGACTCTCAATTTGCGGTAGATCGAGGTCAGATGGTTCTGGAGCGTCTTGGGTGTGATCCCCAGGAGCGCGGCGAGGTCTCGATTGGGCATGCCGTTCCCGAGCACGTCGAGCGTTGCCCGTTCCCGACCGGTGAGCAGGCCCAGCAGTTCCTCGCGTTCGCTTCGAGGTATGCGCAGTGTCAGCCGAGTTCGATCCCCGCGCCGAGCATGATCCATGACGCCACCGAGCCGGTGGAGCTGATTGTTCGCCTCGACCGACCAGTGGCGAGGATCGCCGTCCTCGTCGGCGCAGTCGCCATCGATCTCGACGATGTAATCCGAATCCTCACTCAATCGCAGTCTCATCGACAGCGACCTGCGAGCACGACGCGCGAACTCCTCGGCCAGCGCGAGAACGACCACGTAAAGGCTGGAACCGAATTCGGCATCGAGCGCCTCAGGCCATCCCGCCGCATCCAGGCTCGCGGTGAGTCCACCCGCTCGCGAGACCTGATCGATGACGCCTTGCCGGAGCAGGGCAGCCAGGTCGATTCCCCCGCGAGCGTGCCGCTCGAGATCATTCGCGATCGCCGCGATCGCGCCCGCCAGCCCAGTCGGTTGATCCGGCCCGGCATCGTCCGTATGGGAGGCGACCGTCTCACGAAGCCGCGCCACCACATCGGCGCGGAGCAAGCGCGTCGATTCGGCGAGCTGCTTGGTGACGGCCCGGAAGTACTTGGTGCGCTCTTGTTCCAGCAGGCGACTGCCGCGCTTCAACTCGGCTATCTCGATCGACGGCGTGATAACCCCGGCGATCAACTCCAGAGTCGCGATATCCTCCGAACCGAACACGCCGGGTTGATGCGAGAAGATCTCGAAAATCCCGAACCGGCGATTGTCGCGGATCAACGGCACGCAGACATATGCCCGAAGACCGTGGCGCACAAGCGATTCGCGCCGGAACGTCGCCCGTTCGAAGAGGTCGTCGACATTGACCGGCTCCCGCAGCCCGAACACCTGACCGGCCAGCCCGTCATGCAGTCGCCAGGCGGGCCCATCGGCGAGGAAGGACTGGTCGATACCCTCGCCGGCGAGCAACGAATACTCCTGCCGGGTCAGATCAGCCAGGCAGATAGACCCGGCCGTGGCTCCCGTCAGCTCCAGCGCGTGGCGAACCGCGGCAGCGGCCAGCACCTCGAGTTGACCGGTGTGGTCACTGACGAACTGCAACTGCCGAACCAAATGCAGCCGCCGGTCGACCTGCGAGGCGCGTCGTTCGGCCGTCGCGGCATGCCGGCCGTCGTACCCGATCTCCATTCCCACCGGCAGTGCCACACCGAGCCGCCCACCCGACTCCACCTCCCGTCCGAGAGCCTCTGCCTGCGTGATCTGTTCAGCCGTATAGAGCCGGTAGCCCGCCTGGCTGCGCTGAGCCCGAAGCACGCCACTCGCGTCCCAGGCCCGTAGGCGCCACATCGGCACCCCGCTCCGGCGCGCGACGGTTCCAATGGTCATAAGCGGTGCAGCCACAACGCGAGCTTAACCTTCACGGAAGGTTGGTAGAAGGTTGCCTCAACCACCACAGGGCACGATCCCCGGCTGATCGGGTAGTCGGACGACCTGGGCGCCGAAGGCGAGGCCCGCGCCGAATCCGACCAGGAGGGCGGGGCCGCCGTGCAGTCGGGGATGTTGTTCGAGTAGGTCGGCCATGGCGAGTGGGATGGAGGCTTCCGTGAGCTGGCGTGATGCCGAAACATGTTGTGCACCAACATAAGTCGAATCAGCAGGCAAAATGCCGCCGGGACAGGTCCGCCCAGTCGATTCGATACCGGCCGATCGCGTCGCCAACCCCGTTGCAGGCCAGCGATATTGGACATCTCCAGTCGGCTCGCGCCGAGTGTGCCGATACCCCGAGAACGTCGCGTAGTACAGATCCACTCGCCGATGATCTCCCGACTCCGAACGCCGACCCCTCACGACACAACCGCCCCACGAGCAACCTCGCGCCCGCGCCGAATGTGATCGGAACCACATATTTATTGGACGATAGGTATAGACCAATCGAACCGCTCTGCCCAAGTCTCCAGCCGATCGACGACCGAGCGCGAATCAGCATCGTGGACAACAGGTCCGGTGCTGACCCCCGCCCGGTCGCACACACGAAATCGCCTCTGCGCGATACTGTTTCGATGAGCACCGACGACGACACTCCCCCCGGCCCCACTCCGGTCACCCGGGCCGAGGGCCGAGGCCGGTCGGCCCGCACCGCACCACCTGCCACCGCGGACTCGGGCAATGCGGTGCTGGCCGGCGCGCTCGCCGGTTTCGAACGCAGTCGCCACCGATTCCCCGAAGGACAGCGCCGGATATTCCTGGCCGCCATCGACGCCTTCGCCGAGCGCGGCTTCCGCGCCACCACCACCCGCGATATCGCCGCCCGAGCAGGTCTCAGCCCCGCCGGACTCTACGTCCACTTCGGATCCAAAGAAGAAGTGCTGCACCGCATTTCACTCTCGGCAATGCAACTGACCAAACAGGTCGCCGAAACGGCCGCCGGCACCCGAGGCACCCCCACGGCCCGTTTGGCCGCGACCGTGCGCGACCTCACCGCCTGGCACGCCGAACACAGCGCATCGGTCCGAGTGGTCCTCTATCACCTCACCGACCTGACCCCCGAACATCACACCGAGGTCCTCGACGTCCAACTCGCCATCCACCGCCTCATCCGCGACCTGGTCGGCGAGGGCGTCACCGCGGGCGAGTTCGATGTTCCGGACCCCGGCGTCACCACCCTCGCCCTGCTCTCCCTGTGCGTGGACACCGCCCGCTGGTATCGCCCCGACTACCGCCGCACGCCACCGCAACTGGGCCGGGACTACGCCGCCCTGGCACTGCGCATGGTCGGCGCGCGAATCGACTAGTTCGGCGCGGGCGTCTTCCCTGCCGCCATCGCGACCACCGGATAGGCTGCGGGCGTGGATAACCCGTTCGGCCCTGTGGGGACCGCCAAGTACGTTCTGTTGACCACTTTCAAGAAGGATGGCACCCCGGTCGGGACGCCGCTCTGGGCCGCCCTCGACAATGGCCGCCTCTATATCTGGACCGTGACGGACAGTTGGAAGGTCAAGCGGATTCGCCGCAATCCGGAGGT
This sequence comes from Nocardia sp. SYP-A9097, assembly GCF_009649815.1. GTDB lineage: Bacteria > Actinomycetota > Actinomycetes > Mycobacteriales > Mycobacteriaceae > Nocardia. The sequence goes on along the minus strand of NZ_WJIC01000011.1, from coordinate 14,356 downwards.
CACCGTGCAGGCGTGCGATGTGCGCGGGAAGGCGCACGGCGAGATCGTCAAGGGCACCGCCGTCATCCTCGATGATGCGGGCGGCGATCGGGTGCGCGGCCTGGTCAAGCGGCGCTACGGGCTACAGGGTCACCTCATCGTCACCGGCAGCACGCTGCGGCGTGGGAAGACCGGGACCGTCGGCATCGAGATCACCGCCGCCGGCTAAACCCGCGGTGTGATCGCAAGACCTACCGAGGCGTCCGCGCCGCGAATCAGTTTGTGCCCGCGAATGGCGAACTTGCCGATGAGACCGTATTTGGCGGCGACCACGGCGCGGACGTGCTCGGTTCCCGCGGCATCGAGAACCCGCGCGCTACCCGCCAGTACCTCCTCGGCGCGCGGGCGGCCGCGGTTGTCGCAGATCTGCACGGTGACCTCCGGATTGCGGCGAATGCGCTTGACCTTCCAGGTCTTCGGATTCGTCCACACCAGCAGGCGGTCACCATCGGGGGCGATCCAGACCGGCGTACTCGCCGGGGTGCCGTCCTTCTTATAGGTGGTGAGCAGGGCGTATTTGGCCTGAGCCACATCGTTCCACGTCATGATTGAACGGTAGGCCGAGCCGGGTGGCGCGCACATCCACCCAGGCGCGCAAACGCGGCTACGACCACGGGCGTACACACCACGGTCGGACCGCCGGGCCGGATAACCGGTCCGGCGGTCGCCATACGCACGGCCGAGTGCTGCCCCGCGCACAGCCGTGCTCACCTCATGGTTGTTGCCCGGCGATAACCGCCCCGAGCAGGCCGCCGACTCCGCAGCCGATAATCGCGCCGACCAGGAATAACCAGATACCGATGACGGCGCCGACCACACATCCGATCAGGGCTCCGGCGACGATCGATCCCGCATTGGCGACATTCTGTAATGCCACCGGATCGGCGGCGGGCGTGGCGATTTCGGCGGCATTCGCCGGCCGCATGGTCAATGTCGTTCCGACGGCGTCGATTTCGGGGACGACCTCGACGGACCGGTCGGCCACCTCATAGGCCAGCGGTAGCGCGGCAATGGTCTCACCGCTCGGTCCGAGCACATTGACGGTGCCACCGGCCATTTCGAACCGGCCACCGGCGAGCGTGGTGGTGACCGCGGAGTGATCCGGCGCCAGGCTGGTGGTGTACTCGACCCCTCGATCGACACCACTGATGCCCGGTTGCGCCACCGCCGGTTCACCATGTGCGGTGACGGTGGCGACGCAGAGCGCGGCAATGGAGAAGAGTGTTGTTGCGGCGAATTTGGCTATTCTCATGATGATTACCCGTATTCGAAGAGCCGATTCGCCGCATGGTCGAGATGGCACATTCAGCGAATCGGGGGAATTCACATCCAATTATCAATCGCATCAGTGCGATTGGAGTTCCGGACGCCTCCCCGAGTCTGACACCGGAACGATTCTTATCGTCCCCTCAGACTTGCCACGAGGGTAGAGCAGGTGCCGGGGTTGTCCGCCGTTGTCCTGTGCGTCCCACCCCGGCATACCGCTGAATGCGGAATTCCCTTATTCCAGTTCGCCTTCGGTTTCGAGGTACACCTGGCGGAGTCGGTCCAGGGTATCGTCTTCCGGCCGCTCCCAGAGCTTTCGCTCGGCAGCTTCCAGCAAACGCTCCGCAATGCCGTGCAGCGCCCACGGATTCGACTGCTCCATGAACTTGCGATTCACTTCGTCGAATACATAGGATTCCGCGAGCTTTTCGTACATCCAGTCCGCGACCACATTGGTGGTGGCGTCATAACCGAACAGATAGTCCACTGTCGCGGCCATTTCGAAGGCACCCTTGTAGCCGTGCCGGCGCATGGCCTCGAGCCATCGCGGATTCACCACGCGCGCACGGAATACCCGCGCGGTCTCCTCCGACAGCGTGCGGGTGCGCACGGCATCGGGACGGGTGCTGTCACCGATATAGGCTTCGGGATTCTTTCCGGTCAGCGCGCGCACCGCGGCGACCATTCCGCCGTGATACTGGAAATAGTCATCGGAGTCGGCGATATCGTGTTCGCGGGTGTCAGTGTTCTTGGCCGCCACCGCGATTCGGCGATACGCGGTGCGCATGTCATCAGCGGCGGGGACGCCGTCGAGTTGCCGGCCGTACGCGAAACCGCCCCAAGCCGTGTACACCTGGGCCAGATCGTCATCGGTACGCCAGCTCTTGGAGTCGATGAGCTGCAGCAGGCCCGCACCGTAGGTGCCCGGCTTGGAGCCGAAGATGCGGGTGGTGGCGCGGCGCTCGTCGCCGTGCTCGGCCAGATCCGACTGGGCATGTGCGCGAACGTAATTCGACTCGGCGGGCTCATCGAGTCCGGCCACCAGGCACACCGCGTCGTCCAGGAGAGCGAGCACATGCGGGAACGCGTCCCGGAAGAAACCGCTGATGCGCACGGTCACATCGATGCGCGGGCGACCCAGTTCCTCGAGGTCGATGGCCTCCAGTTTGGTGACGCGACGGCTGGCCTCATCCCATACCGGCCGCACGCCGAGCAGCGCGAACACCTCGGCGATGTCATCACCGGAGGTCCGCATGGCCGAGGTGCCCCACACCGAAAGTCCCACCGAGCGTGGGTATTCGCCGTGATCGGCGAGGTACCGCGCCAGCAGCGAATCCGCCATGGCCTGTCCGGTCTCCCAGGCCAACCGGGACGGTACGGCCTTGGGATCGACCGAGTAGAAGTTGCGTCCGGTGGGCAGTACGTTGATGAGTCCGCGCAGCGGCGACCCACTCGGTCCCGCCGGAATGAAGCCGCCGTTCAGCGCGTGCAGAATCCGCGCGATCTCGACTCCGGTCTGCCGCAGTCGCGGAACCACCTCTGTCGCAGCGAATCCCAGTACCCGGCGCACCGCCGACAGGCTCGACTCCGGCTCCGCGCCCGGACCCACGACGATGGCCGCACCGTCGGCGCCGACCAGGTCCTCGGTAATCGCGTCGATGGCCTGCACATCCCAGTCGACTTCTTGCATGGCCGAGACCAATTCGCGGGCCCGCGTCTCGAAGGTGTCCACCCGCTCGCGGGATTCGTCCCCACTTTCGCTGAGCCCCAAGGCTTCCCGCAGACCGGGGACATTCACCTCGCCACCCCAGAGCTGGCGGGCGCGCAGCATGGCGAGCACCAGATCGACCTCGGCCTCCCCTGCCGGTGCCTGCCCGAGAATATGCAGACCGTCACGGATCTGCACATCCTTGATCTCGCACAGCCAGCCGTCGACATGCAGCAGCATATCGTCGAAGACATCCTCGTCCGGCCGTTCGGCCAGCCCGAGGTCGTGGTCCATCTTGGCCGCGCGCATGAGCGTCCAGATCTGCTGGCGAATCGCGGGCAGTTTGGCCGGATCGAGGGTGGAGATATTGGCGTGCTCGTCGAGCAACTGCTCCAAACGTGAGATATCGCCGTAGGTTTCGGCCCGCGCCATGGGCGGAATCAGGTGGTCGACCAGGGTGGCGTGGGCCCGCCGCTTGGCCTGGGTGCCCTCGCCCGGATCGTTCACCAGGAACGGGTAGATGAGCGGCAGATCGCCGAGCGCGGCATCGGTGCCACAGGAGGCGGACATGCCGAGCGTCTTACCCGGCAGCCACTCCAGATTGCCGTGCTTACCCAGGTGCACCATGGCATCGGCGGCGAACCCGTCCGGGGCGGCCAGCCAACGGTAGGCGGCCAGATAGTGATGGCTCGGCGGCAGATCCGGGTCGTGGTAGATGGCGACCGGGTTCTCCCCGAATCCGCGCGGCGGCTGCACGATCAGCACCACATTGCCGAATCGCAGTGCGGCAATGACGATTTCGCCCTTGGGGTCGGCGGAGCGATCCACATAGAGTTCGCCCGGCGCGGTCCCCCACGCCTGTTCGACACCCTCGCGCAGATCCCGCGGCAGCTGCGCGAACCAGGTGCCGTAGGTGTCGGCCCCGATGCGAATCGGGTTGCCCTCCAACTGTTCCGCGGTCAGCCAGTCCGGATCCTGACCACCGGCGGCGATGAGCGCGTGGATCAGCGCATCGCCGTCACCCTCCTCCAGACCCGGGATCTCCCCCGGCTCGCCGAGATGGTAACCGGCCGAACGCAATTCGCTCAGCAGTCGAACAGCGCTGGCCGGGGTGTCCAGGCCGACGGCATTACCGATACGCGCGTGCTTGGTCGGGTACGCCGACAGCACGATCGCAATATGCTTGTCGGAGTTGGGAATATGACGCAGTCGCGCGTACCGCACCGCGATCCCGGCCACGCGTGCGGCGCGCTCGGGATCGGGCACATAGGTGGAGAGCCCGTCAGCGTCGAACTCCTTGAACGAGAACGGCACGGTGATGATGCGGCCGTCGAACTCCGGCACCGCCACCTGTGTCGCGACATCCAGTGGTGAGAGCCCGTCGTCATTGGCCTCCCACTGCGCGCGTCCGCTGGTGAGGCAAAGCCCCTGCAGGATGGGCACATCCAGGTCGGCGAGCGCGCCCACATCCCAGGCTTCGTCATCGCCGCCGGCCGAGGCGGTCGCGGGCTTGGTGCCGCCCGCCGCGAGCACGGTCACGATCAGCGCGTCGGCCTTGCGCAATTCGGCGAGCAGCTCCGGCTCGGCAGTACGCAGCGAGGCGCAGTACACCGGCAGCGCCCGCGCGCCCTTGTCCTCGATGGCGGTGCACAGCGCATCGATATAGCCGGTGTTCCCGGCCAGATGCTGTGCCCGGTAGTAGACGACGGCGACCGTCGGCGCACCCTCGGCAACCGGCCGCGAATCCCGTTCCAGCGCACCCCAGCCGGGCAACTCCACCGGCGGTTCGAACCCGTGCCCGGTGAGCAGCACGGTGTCGGACAGGAAGTTGTGCAGCTGCAGCAGATTCGCGGACCCACCCGCCGCGAGATAGTTGTGCGCGTCCGCGGCGACACCGCCCGGCACGGTGGAGCACTCCATGAGCTCGGCATCGGGTGCAATCTCACCGCCGAGCGCGACCATGGGAATCCCGCTGGCGCGCACCGTCTCCAGGCCCTCCTCCCAGGCCCGCTTACCGCCGAGAATGCGCACGATCACCAGATCCGCGCCTTCCAGCAGGCCCGGCAGATCCTCGGGCAGGATGCGCGCCGGATTGGCGAGCCGATACTCGGCGCCACTGGCGCGCGCGCTCAGCAGATCGGTATCGGAGGTGGACAGCAGCAGAATCACAGGGTTTCAGCCTTCCTCGGGTGACGCGCCCAGCACGGTGTGGCGCTCGACGGGGAGGTCTGACTGTCACAGTGGCGCGACCGCACCGGAATTGCACCGGCTGCTCCGTCCGACGAGCCCGCCGATGCTATCGCGCCCGCATCACGGTGCGGCAAAGGCTGGTCGGCGATGCTGTTCCGCTATGGCTCGCGCGCGTACGCTGCCGGTATGCCGAATACTCCGGGATGGGTCAGGCGGAATCGATTCACGGCCTGGTCAGGTTACTTTTGCGTATTGGTTGCCTTCGCGACGCTGGCTATGGCTTTGACCGCCGCCGGCAGTGGTCACACCCAGTACGCGATGCTCTCGGGCATCATCTGCGCCGGGACCATTCTCTTCGGGCTCACCGTCATCGCGACGACGGTGCGCCGCGATCATCAGGACCATCACAACACCCCGAATCTTCTGCAGGACACCTGGGAACTCTCGCCCGCCTTCGCCCGCCGCCGCGGCGCACCCAGCTCGATCGAACCGCACCAGGCCGGCTGACCACGGCCGCTCCGGCGGGCGCCGGCGCCGGACACCGCCGCCCGCCGTACTCTGGTGTGGTCATGACCCGAACAGATCCCGACTCCTGCCCGGGCGTGCTGCGTCTGCACGACGCCGCCGACGGGCCCCTCGCCCGCATTCGCGTACCCGGCGGACAGCTCACCCCGGAGCAGTTGCAGGCGCTCGCCACGGCCGCACGCGAATTGGCCGACGGCCATATCGAACTCACCTCGCGCGGCAATGTGCAGTTGCGGCAAGTACGCGACGCCGCCGCGCTCGAGGAACAACTGACTGCGGCCGGGCTGCTGCCCAGCGCCTCGCATGAGCGGATTCGCAATATCATCGCCTCGCCGCTGGCGGGGCGGGTCGGCGGCCGGGCAAATGTGCATCCGCTGGTGCCCGCGCTCGATACCGGATTGCGGGGCGATGCGCGGCTCGCGGAATTGCCTGGGCGCGTGCTGTTCACCCTCGATGACGGACGCGGCGATGTGAGCGGACTCGGCGGGGATATCGGGGTGCACGCCGTCGACGCCGACAGCTACGCGCTGCTGCTCGCGGGCGCGGACAGTGGAGTACGGGTGCCCGCCACCGAGGCGGTCGATCTGATGCTCGCCGCCGCACACGGATTCCTGGACCTGCGTGACGGGCAGTGGCGGCTGCATGAGATTCCGGAGGCGACCACCCGGCTCACCGATCGGCTGGTGACCGCTCGCCCCGGCCTGGAAACCACCGGGGAGGCCGTGGAAGTGGCTGTGCGCCACGACATTCCGATCGGCTGGCTGAACCAGGCCGACGATCGCGTCGCCCTCGGCGCGGGTGTGCGACTGGGTTCGCTGACCGCGCGCACCGCGGAGTTCATCGCGGCGGTCGAGCGGCCGATCCTGGTGACGCCGTGGCGCAGTCTGGTCATTGCCGACCTGGACGAGTGGGCCGCCGAACAGGTGGTGCGGGTGCTCGCCCCGATGGGTTTGATCTTCGACGCGAACTCGCCGTGGCTGCTGGTGAGCGCCTGCGCCGGGATGCCCGGCTGCGGGAAATCCCTGACCGATGTGCGTGGCGATGTCGCCGAGGCCGTCGAATCCGGTCGCGTAGTGCCTTCGGGCGCACCGCAATTCGCGCGCGAGGGCCTCGAGGCCGCCGAGATCGTGGCCTCGGGCCGACAGCATTGGTCCGGGTGCGACCGCCGGTGCGGGCGCCCGCGCGGCGCGGTCACCGACGTCATCGCCACCACGGACGGCTACCGGCTGAACCCCGCCGACTGACCCACCGCCGAGCCGGATCCGGCGAACAATGGATTGTTCGGGGAGCCTGGATTGTTGATCGGCGCAAAGGGTTGGCATACGGAGGCCGGTATGACCATTTCGAAACTCAGCGATGACGAGATCGCGGCGATGTCCGATCAGGACCGCCGCGAACTCATCGCACGATTACAGCCCGCCGAGCGGGTACTGCCACCACCCCAGGTGGTGAAGATCCATCGGCGAATCAGGTTGACGCTCATGGTCGGCGGTTCGCTCGTACTCATCCCGTGGATCGTGTACCTCGGTATGACGCTGCCCGCCGACTATCACGCGCGCAACTGGTCACTCACCTGGATCGGATTCGATGTTCTGCTGGTGCTCATGATGGGCGCCACCGCCTACCTGGGCTGGCGAAAACGGGTGTTCCTGCTCCTGCCCGCCTTCGCCACCGGCATGCTGCTATTGGTCGACGCCTGGTTCGATATCGTCACCGCCGAACCCGGTGACGTGTGGGTGTCGGTGGGCACGGCACTCATCGGCGAGATTCCCTTGGCGATATTGCAGATCAGCGGGGCGCTCATGCTGCTGCGCTTCCTGATCTTGGCGCACCCGCTCTACGATCCCGCGATCAGTCCATGGCGGGCACCGATGCCATTTTGACCGAATGCTGTTCCAGGGTGCAGCATTTCACGCTGCCACCCGCCTTCAGCAGTTCGGACAGGTCGATGCCCACCGGTTCGTAGCCGCGCGCGCGGAGCTGTTCGGCGATGGCGACGGCCTTGTCGCTGAGGAATACGTGGTAGCCGTCGCAAACACCGTTGAGTCCAAGGACATTCGCGTCCTCCTCGGTGGCGATGACGGCGTCCGGATACATGGTCGCCAGCAGTCGCGCGCTCTCGCCACTGAACGCCGCCGGATAGTAGGCGATGGTGTCGTCCAGCACCATGAGCGCGGTATCGAGGTGATAGAAGCGGGGATCGATCAATTCCAGTGAGATGACTGGCAATTCGAAGAACTCCTGCACCTCCTCGTGCGCCGCACGAGAGCTGCGGAAGCCGGTGCCCGCCAGAATGCGATCGTGCGCGATGGCGAAATCGCCCTCCCCCTCATTGGTTTCACGAGCGGCGGCCACCTGGGTGAAGCATTGCGCCGCAAGCCAATTGTGATACGCGGGGCCCTCGGCGGCGCGTTCGGGATTGGCGAACCGGGCCGAGAGCGCCCGATCCCCGATCACCAGGCCACCATTGGCGGCGAAGACCATATCCGGCAGCGCGGGCTCGCCATCGACCACATCCACGGTGTGGCCGTGCCGTTCGAAGGTGGCGCGCAGATTCTCCCATTGCGCCAGTGCGAGGGCCCGATCAACCGGGGCCGAGGTATCCATCCACGGATTGATCGCGTAGTACACGTCGAAATGATCGGGGCGGCACATGAGAAACCGGCGCGGAGTGGGGCGCCGAGCGCCTGCCGGTTCCGGAACGCGGATCGTGGCGACGGAGGTCAACGAGACTCCTTCTGGAATTGTGCGTATACGGCTTGTTCACGAAGTTAAGTGGCGTACCGTTGCGCCTGAAATAGCGAATCGTTGCGCAGATTCGAGCTTTGGCGGCGAATCATTGCGTCACGGCGAAAGGTGGACCCGTGGATGAGATCGATCGGCGAATTCTGGCCCACCTGCTCAAACAGGCACGCGCGTCATTCCAGGAAATCGGCGCGGTCGTGGGACTGTCCGCACCCGCGGTGAAGCGCCGGGTCGACAAGATGGTCGTCGGCGGGCAGATCACCGGATTCACCGCCATGGTCAATCCGGCCGCGCTGGGCTGGCGCACCGAGGCGTATGTCGAGGTCTACTACCGGGACAACATCTCCCCCGCCGAACTCCGCAAGAGCCTGGAACCGATCCCGCAGGTCGTCGGCGTATGGACCATCGCCGGCGAGGCGGACGCGCTCGTGCACGTCATGGCCACCGATATGGCCGAGATCGAGGTCACCGTGGAACGGATTCGCGAGAACATGCGGGTCGGCCGCACCCGCAGCAGCATTGTCATGTCCCGGCTACTCGAACGGCCGCGCACTTGATCCGGCCACACCGCAGTGGCCCGGGCCACCCGCTCCACGTCGGCGCGGGGGCGAAATCTAGGGTGGAGCCCATGTCCGACGTGCGTACCAGCTACCTCACCGACGGGGCCGAGATCTATCGGCGCTCGTTCGCCACGATTCGCGCCGAAGCGGATCTGGCCCGCTTCCCGGCGGATGTGTCGCAGGTGGTGGTGCGGATGATCCACGCCTGCGGGCAGGTGGATCTGGCGGCGGAGGTCGACTTCAGCAATGGTGTGGTGAACTCGGCGCGCGCGGCCATGCAGGCCGGGGCACCGATCCTGTGCGATGCGAACATGGTGGCCTCCGGGGTGACCCGCAAGCGGCTGCCCGCCGATAACGAGGTGCTGTGCCTGCTCGGTGATCCGCGAGTACCGGGGCTGGCGGCCGAGATGGGCAATACCAGATCCGTTGCGGCACTGGAGCTCCTGCGTGATCGCATGGGCGGAGCGGTGGTGGCGATCGGGAACGCACCGACCGCGCTGTTCCACCTGCTCGACATGATCGACGCGGGTGCACCGAAACCCGCTGCGGTGATCGGTATTCCGGTCGGCTTCATCGGAGCCGCCGAATCCAAGCAGGCCCTGGCCGAATATGGGGATATCGAATTCCTGACCGTGCGTGGCCGGCGCGGCGGTAGCGCCATGACCGCCGCCGCCCTCAATGCGATTGCGAGCGAACAAGAATGAGCGGCAAGCTCTGGGGTGTCGGCCTCGGTCCGGGCGATCCGGAATTGGTGACGGTCAAGGCCGCGCGGATCATCGGCGCGGCCGATGTGATCGCCTTCCACAGCGCCAAGCACGGGCGCAGCATCTCGCGCGCCATCGCCGCACCGTATATGCGGGCGGGACAGCTCGAAGAACATCTGGTCTACCCGGTGACCACCGAGACCACCGATCACCCGGGTGGCTATCAGGGCGCGATCGACGAGTTCTACGAGAGCGCCGCCGCGCGCCTGGCCGAACATCTGACCGCCGGACGCTCGGTCGCGCTGCTGGCCGCCGGAGATCCGTTCTTCTACAGCTCTTTCCAGCACATGCACCGCCGCCTGGCCGACCGCTTCGACTCCGAGATCATTCCCGGCGTCACCTCGGTCAGCGCCGCCTCCGCCGCCCTGGGCACACCCCTGGTCGAAGGCGAACAGGTGCTGTCCGTGCTGCCCGGCACCATGCCCGTCGAGGAGCTCACCGAGCGCCTGCGCTCGGCCGATGCCGCCGCCATCATGAAGCTCGGCCGCACGTACCCCAATGTGCGCCAGGCACTTTCGGACTCCGGGCGCCTGGACGACGCGTACTACGTGGAACGTGCCAGCTCCACCCGCCAGCGGGTGCTGCGCGCTGCCGACGTCGACGAGGCCAGCGTCCCGTACTTCGCCATCACCATCGTCCCCGGCCCGAAACCGGAGACACGCATCGCGTTGACCACACCGGACTCCGTCGGCCAGGAGGGCGAAGCCACCGCAGTCGGCACCTCCGCGAACGCCGACTCCACTGTGGCGCAGCATCTTTCACCCATCCCCTCCGAGTCCGCCGGGCGCACCGCGGATCTCCCCCCGAACGCCGAATCCGCTGTCGGCCAGCGGATATCGGGCGGAGAAGTCGTTGTGGTCGGGCTCGGGCCCGGTGCGGCCGAGTGGACCACGCCGGAGGTGTCCCAGGCCCTGGCGGAGGCGACCGACATCGTCGGGTACGCCACCTACGTGAACCGGGTGCCGGAGCGGGCGGGGCAGCGACGGCATTCCAGTGACAACAAGGTCGAATCCGAGCGCGCCGCAATGGCTTTGGACCTCGCCAAGAACGGGCACAAGGTCGTCGTCGTCTCCGGCGGCGATCCCGGCGTATTCGCCATGGCGGCCGCGGTGGTCGAGGAGTCGGCCGATCCGCAGTGGCGCGATGTGCCCGTGCGGGTACTGCCCGGGGTGACCGCGGCCAGCGCGGTGGCGAGCCGGATCGGTGCGCCGCTGGGACATGACTTCGCCATGATCTCGCTATCGGATCGGCTCAAGCCGTGGGAGGTGGTGGCCGGGCGGATCGCCGCGGTGGCCGCCGCCGATATGGCCTTCGCCGTCTACAACCCGGCCTCCTCGCAGCGCAAATGGCAGGTCGAGGCGATGCGCGAGCTCGTTCTCGAGCATCGCAAGCCGGCGACGCCGGTGGTGATCGGGCGCGATGTGGGCGGGCCGACCGAGACCGTGCGCGTGGTCACCCTCGGTGAACTCGACCCGGACGAGGTGGATATGCGCACGCTGCTCATTATCGGCGCCTCCACCACCACGGTGTTCGACACGGCCGCAGGACCGAGGGTGTTCACCTCCCGCCGATACGGCGACTAATTTTCCATAGTGGAATACAGGCTGGAAGGAGTGCAGTGGCAGAGGAAAAGACCCGGCGCCCGCTCAATTCGACGGCCGCTTCCCTATTGGGCTTCCTGCACCAGGGCGATATGTCCGGCTGGGATCTGGTCGCCCAGGCGCAGGACCGCATCGGCGATTTCTGGACCATCACCCAGAGCCAGGTCTACCGCGAACTGGCGACCATGCATCAGAACGGCCTGGTCGAGAAGGGCGAGGCGGGTGCGCGCGATCGCACCCCGTACCGCATTACCGAGGACGGGCGAGAAGCCTTCGCGGAGTGGATCGCTCGCGATCCCGGGGCCGAAACCATCCGGGTGCCACTGCTACTCACGCTCTCGTTCGGCGAATTCGTGGATCGCACCCACCTGGACCGGATCATCACGGCCAATCGCGCTGTTCACGAACAGCGGCTGTCCGGATACCTCGGCAGCCATGACGAACAGCAGATGTCACCCTTCGAGCGCGCCACCCTCGACTTCGGCATTCGCTACGAACGCGCGGTACTGGCCTGGTTCGACCGACTGCCCGAACTACTCGAGCCCACCAGCCGACTCTCCTGACCCGAGCCGCCGCAGCCAATCCCAGGCCGCGGCAACGGTTTCCACCCGGCGTGCGCCCGCGGGCAGCGCCGGGCGTTCGATCACCACCACCGGAATAGCAAGGACGCGCGCGGCGGCGAGCTTGGCCTCGGTCAACGCTCCCCCGCTGTCCTTGGTCACCATGGCATCGATCCGGTGCGCGCGCAGCAATGCGATCTCGTCGTCCAGGGCGAAAGGCCCACGCGCCAACAGCAATTCATGTCGCGCGGGCATAGCGCCCTCGGGCGGGTCGATGGCGCGGATCAGAAACCACTGCGGTAGGTCCGCGAACGCCGCCACCCCTTGCCGTCCGATGGTCAGGAACACCCGATCCCCCAGTCCGGTAACGGCTTCGGCCGCCCCCGCGAGGTCCGGTACACGAATCCACCGGTCCCCCGGTTCTTCCCGCCAGCCCGGGCGGCGCACATGCAGCACCGGCAGTCCGGTGTCCGCGGCGGCCTGCGCGGCATTGGCGGTAATACCCCCGGCGAACGGATGCGTGGCATCAACGACGGCGTCGATCCCATTGTCGGCCAGCCACTTCCGCAGCCCGGCCACTCCCCCGAATCCCCCTACCCGCACGGCCCCCACCGGCAGCACGGGTGCACGCACGCGACCGGCGAGCGAGGACACGATCTCGTATCCGCGCTCGCCGGAAGCGATGTCGGCGAGTTCCCGGGCTTCCCGGGTCCCGCCGAGGATCAGAATCCTCAGGGCTGCCCGCTGAAGTAGGCAATACCCGAATCGATCAGCGGCTGACCACCCGCGAGCAGCAGCCCGATAACCGCACCGAACGGCAGACCGATACCGAAGAAGAACGCACCGACAATCGCGCCGATCACGCCGCCGAGCGCCGCATGCTGCAACTCGGAGAAGAACCATTCCTGCGAACCGATGAACTTCACCGACACGTCGTCGGCCTTCGGCGAGGTCAGCGAAAGCTGACGCCCGTCATTGTCGATCGCCGCGGTCATAGCGATCTCCTGCTGCCCCACCTTGCCGGTCAACGGCATCTGGGCAACAACCTGCCCGTTCTTATCCTTCAGCGTGACAGCCTTACCATCGGCATCGAGGCTGAAAGCGCCCCCGGTCACCTGGGTGACAACAGTGTTCTTGGCATCGGTCAACTGCACCGAGTAGTCAATCCCGTGGTCCTGCCCCTGCGACTGGCTCGCCGGAACCAACTGCACGACAGCCGGCGCCTGGTCGGCCGGAGCAGCCGGAGCGGCGTAACCGGTACCGGCGGCAATACCGGTCGCGGCGACGGCGATAAGCGCGGTAACAGCGAACTTCCTGTACTTCATGGATCTCCCAATATGATTGATACGCAACCCGATAACCCTCGGACTGCCGCAGGTCACGATACCGTTGACCTACCGATGTTTCATTCTGATGGGTTCACAGAACCTCCAAACTCCAGTTTTGCTCCAACTTTGGACGGCGCGAGCTCCTCCAGCACCTCGGAGTTGTCCACCACAACATGCACGTAACCGGCCTGATCGATGTAGTGCGAGGCGGCCACACTGGCCCCCTCCGAATGTCCCAATTGCGCACTTGCCCGTTGCCGGTCTCCAGTCCTCCCTACGACATGCGTTGCCACGGTGTCTCGCAGGTTGCCCCAAGTCACCCAGTCGACTGCCGAACCGACCCTGGCTCGCATGAGATTCTGATCGGCTCCCATCGGCTCGACCATCCTCTTCAGCCGGGAGAGGAATACCGGTGTGTCCTCCGATTCGGGCGCGCACAAACGCTTGTATTCCCGGAGTTCCGCGGTGAGCCACCTCGGCAGAGTGATGTAGTAGGCGGCTCCCTCTTTACCGTGCTTCCGCTTGTTCTGTCTGAACACCGGTCCACCGGACATAGGCTTAACCGCAGTAGCTCCCACTCGAAGGACGGCCTTCTCGACCGTAATATCGTCCAGACCGCAGACGTCGGACCACCACAGCGGAAATGCTTCACCTGGACGTATACCTGTTCCGAGGATAGTGAGGAACAGGAGCCGGAAGTAGCGTGTGCGGGTGACCCTTTCACAAATCAGTTCATACAACTGGTCGCGCTCGTGTGGAAACAGCGCACGCTGACCACCGCCACAGCGTTCGGGTCGCGGCACCGGAGCCATAGGGCTTACGTCGAAGAGTCCAGCGAGGGTGAGCATCTTGAACGTGCCACTCAACACCACGTAGTGCCTGGATGCGACCCCCGGCACGATGTCGAAGATGTCGTCCAGATAGTCAGCCAAGAAGACCGGCCTGAGGCTCCCCCCGGATAGTGGACACCTGATTCGCAGGACTAACGGTCCTGATGGAAGGATGTTCACATGCCTCCTGGTAAGCGTCGGTCGTTCACGGCCGAGTACAAGGTCGAGGCTGCCCATCGG
>NZ_WJIC01000089.1 GCF_009649815.1 Nocardia sp. SYP-A9097 | reverse complement strand
TCGATCCGACCTATCCCACCGAGCGCATCACTTACATGATGACCGATTCGAAAGCGGTCATCGGTTTGACCGTGCCATCGGTGCGCGCACGACTACCCGATGGCATCGACTGGTTGACACTCGACGACCTCGACGAGTTGACACCCGACAACCTCGACGAGGAATTCAGTGCCCAGCCGATCTCCGATCCCGAACCCACACTCGACGAGGCCTCGAGTGCCCGGCCGATCTCCGATTCCGAGCGCACGACCGTGCTACGGCCGCAGCATGCGGCCTATCTGATCTATACCTCGGGTTCCACAGGTGTGCCCAAGGGTGTGACCGTGACCCATGCCGGGTTGGCCGCGCTCGGCTCCGAGCAGCGGGAACGCTATGCGTTGACCTCGGTTTCGCGGACCCTGCATTTCGCGTCGCCGAGCTTCGATGCCTCGGTCTGGGAGTTGTTGCTCGCGGTGGGTGCCGGTGCCACGATGGTGATCGCCGCGCCCGGCATCTATGGTGGCCCGGAGTTGGCTGAGCTGCTGCGCCGCGAGCGGGTGACCCACGCCGTGATCACGCCGGCGGCGTTGGCTTGGGTGGATCCGGACGGGCTCGACGACCTGAGAGTCGTCGTTTCCGCCGGTGACGTTTGCCCGCCGGAGTTGGGGCGGCGCTGGGTGGGCGACGGTCGTGAGTTCTTGAATGCTTACGGTCCGACCGAGGCCACGGTCATGACGAACCATAGCCCTGCGTTGGCGGTGGGTGATTTGGTGACGATCGGTGGTCCGATTCGTGGTGTTTCGGAATGGGTGTTGGATCAGCGGTTGGAGCCTGTGCCGGTTGGTGTGGCGGGTGAGTTGTATATCGCCGG
>NZ_WJIC01000088.1 GCF_009649815.1 Nocardia sp. SYP-A9097 | reverse complement strand
GTGGGCTGGTGCCCGCTGATCTGCTGGTGCGGGAGTTCGGTCAGGCGCAGATCGATGAGCTCGAGTCGGTATTCGAGGTCGCCGATATCCTGCCGTTGGCTCCGCTGCAGGAAGGGCTGCTCTTCCATGCGGCATACGAGGACGAGAGCTCCGATCTGTATGCCACCCAACTGGATCTGACCCTGGCGGGTGCGGTGGATGTGGAGCGCTTTCGCGCCGCGGTGCAATCTGTGCTGTATCGCCGTCCGCAACTCAGCGCGCGGTTCGTCTACAAGCAGTTCACGCGGCCGGTGCAGGTTGTGTTGAAAGCCCCGGAGGTGCCGTGGCGGTTTGTGGACCTGGCCGGTGTTTCCGAGTCGGAGCGGGAGCTGCGTCTGCGGGAATTGGCTGGGGAGGATCGGGCCGCATGCGGCGATCTGGATCGGGAGTCTCCATTCCGAGCTTCCCTGCTGAGAGTGGCGCCCGGCAGATATCGCTTCGTCGTCACGATGCATCACATTGTTGTCGATGGTTGGTCTTTGCCGATTCTCCTGGCGGAGATATTCCTTGCGTATCGCGGGGAAAGCATGGTCGCGCCGGTGCCGTATCGGAATTATCTGGCGTGGCTTGCCGATCAGGACGCCGCCGCTTCGAATACGTTGTGGCGGAACAAGTTCAAGGGGTTCGAGACACCGACGATCATCGATCCGCTCGGGGTTGACGCTGTTGCCGAGCGGAGTTCGTCCGAGCGGTTGTCGCGGAGTTTCTCGGTGTCGGAGTCGATGACGCTTGCGCTGGATTCTTTGGTGCGGCAGTTGGATTCGACGATGAGTACGGTGTTGCAGGCGGCGTGGTCTCGGGTGTTGAGTGTGATG
>NZ_WJIC01000087.1 GCF_009649815.1 Nocardia sp. SYP-A9097 | reverse complement strand
AGGATTACGAAGGCGACAATGCCCTGGCCGGTGGTCTCATCCGAGGCGCCGACCACGGCCGCCTCGGCGACACCGGAGTGACCGACGAGCGCGGACTCGACCTCGGCGGTGGAGATGCGGTGGCCCGAGACATTCATGACGTCATCGACCCGGCCCAGCACCCACAGGTCACCGTCGGTGTCGAGTTTCGCGCCGTCACCGGCGAAGTACCAGCCCTGCTCGGCGTACCGCGCCCAATAGGTCTCCCTGTACCGCTCGTTATCACCCCAGATGCCACGCAGCATCGACGGCCAAGGCTCGTCCAGCACCAGGTAGCCGTTGGCCTCGGTCTCGCCCAGCACGACCGGCTTGCCCTCCTCGTCCACGACCTTCGAGGAGATACCGGGCAGCGCGGTCATCGCCGCACCCGGCTTGGCCGCGGCCACACCCGGCAGCGGGGAGATCATGATCGACCCGGTCTCGGTCTGCCACCAGGTGTCCACGATCGGAGTCTTGTTGGCGCCGATGACTTCTCGATACCAGCGCCACGCTTCGGGGTTGATCGGCTCACCCACCGATCCCAGCAGTCGCAGGCTCGACAGGTCGTGGGCTTCGGGAATCTCCTTGCCCCACTTCATGAACGTCCGCACCAGGGTGGGGGCGGTGTAATAGATACTCACACCGTACTTTTCGATGATCTGCCAATGCCGGTGCTCATCAGGGAAATTCGGGGTGCCCTCATAGACGACCTGCGTGGCGCGGTTCGAGAGCGGGCCGTACACGATGTAGGAATGCCCGGTCACCCAGCCGATATCGGCGGTGCACCAGTACACATCGGCACCCGGCTTGTGATCGAACACGTAATTGTGGGTGTACGAGGTCTGCGTCAGGTAGCCACCGGAGGTGTGCAGGATGCCCTTGGGCTTACCCGTGGTCCCGGAGGT
>NZ_WJIC01000010.1 GCF_009649815.1 Nocardia sp. SYP-A9097 | reverse complement strand
GGGCGGGGTTTCCGCGGGTTGGGGTGGGTCGTGGGTTCGGTGCTGGGCGGGGGCGGGTGTTGGTGCGGTCGTTGAGTGGGTTCGGGGAGGTTGGGGAGTTGGATTTGGTGTCGGGGGTTTTGGGTGTGGGGGCGGTGCCGCCGGAGGTGGGTGTTGCGTTCGGGGGCGTGTTCGGGGAGTTGGGTGGGGTGGGGGCCGTGTTTTATCGGGATTCGGCCGGGTTGGTATTGCGGGTGGGGGAGACCGTGATCGGGGTGGGGGCGGGGGTTGTCGCCGAGTGGGAGTTGAGTGCTGGGTTTGCCCGGTTTGCGCTGGTTATCGGGGCGGAGGTCTTGTTCGAGACGTGGTATCGGGGTGGCGGAGGGGAGGGGGATATCGGGGTATTCGTGCGGGATGTGCTCGCTGATCCGGGGCGGCGGGAGCGGGTGTTCGGGGGTGGTGGGCGGTGACTCGGGAGCGGGATATCAGGATTGCCCCTTAATATCGGCGATCGTGACCGACGTGATGGAGAAGGCGGGGCAGGATTCCGCCGGACGAGCTGGGCCCGACACCGATCGAGGAAGATACGGGGGATGGGAGCGGCCCGTCGCGTTGATCGCGGGGTTGATCGCGGTACTGGCGGCGATCGCGGTGCCATTGCTGCCGGTGCGTATCGATGCCGCGACACTCTCATGGCCGCAGGGTGATTCGGCGAAGAGCGTGGAGGCGCCGCTGATCTCGTACGCGCCATTGGCCTTCGACGCGACCGTCCCGTGCGCGGCGGCGGCGCAATTCGATTCGCACGGTGGGACGCTGATCGCGACCGGCCCGAATGGCGCACCGAATCGGGATCGATACGGTTTCGCCGCGCGCGTGACAGCCACCACAACCGGTGCGGACGGGTCGGTCACGCCGGGCAAATTCGAAGCGGTACTGCAGGATCAGGCCCTGGTGAGCGTCCCGCTGGACCAGCTCCCGGCGGGCTGTGTGCTCACCGTGCACACCGAAATGACCAAGGCCACAGCCACTCTCGCGGGCTCGTCGGTGACGCCGGTCACGCTCGAGGGTGACTACCGTCCGCAGTTGGTCGGATTCTTCACCGAGCTGCCGAGCCCGGACGGCGTCACCGCCACCGCGAAGGTCGACAGCCGCTTCTCCGCGCATCCGTCCCAGGTCAAGCGCATCGCGCTGTGGACCGCGGTGCTGGCCACCCTGATCGCGCTGTTCGCCCTCTACCGCCTCGATCGCCTGGACGGCCGCCGCGCCCGTCGTTTCCTGCCGCAGCGCTGGTGGACGTTCTCAGTGGTGGACGCGATGGTGCTGGGCACGCTGCTGCTATGGCATTTCATCGGCTCCACCACCTCCGATGACGGCTACCAGTTCGGTATGGGCCGCACCTCGATTCACGCGGGCTATATGGCCAACTACTTCGCGTACTTCGGTGTCCCCGAAAACCCGGTCGGCACACCGTATTACGACCTGATCGGCCGTCTCGCGGAGATCAGCGTGGCGAGCCCGTTCGTGCGATTGCCCGCACTGCTGGCCGGTTTCATCTGCTGGCTGGTGATCAGCCGTGAAGTGATTCCACGCCTGGGTGCGCGGATTCGCCGCAATCGGGTCGCGGTGTGGACCGGCGCGCTCGGCTTCCTAGTGGTCTGGTTGCCGTACAACAACGGCTTGCGCCCGGAGGCCATGGTCGCCCTGGGTGTCCTGCTGACCTGGGTCTCGGTGGAGCGAGCGATCGCCACGCGTCGACTGCTGCCTTACGGCATCGCGATCATGATCGGCGCGTTCAGCTGTACCGTCGGCCCGTCGGGTCTCATCTGCTTCGCCCCACTGCTGGCCGGTATCCGCCCGATGTGGCGAGTGCTGGATTCGCGGGCGGCCGCGCTGAGCAAGCCGGTGCCCGAGGGCGCGAAGTTCCGGACCGTCCTGCGCACCCGCTTCGTCGCCTATCTCACCCTGGCCACCCCGCTGGTCGCCGCCGGCACCGTGGTGCTGGTTGCCATGTTCGGCGTGGAGACCCTCGCGGCCATGTTCGAGATGAGCCGCGTGCACGGCATTGTCGGCCCGAATGTGAAGTGGCCGGACGAATATCTGCGCTACCAGTACCTTTTCATGGTCTCGATCGACGGTTCGGTGGCCCGCCGCTTCGGCATGTTCATGTTGTGGCTGGGCATGGCGGCGTGCGCGTTCGTGTTGCTGCGCAAGGGTGGTCGGATTCCGACCATCGCGTCGGGTCCGGCCCGCCGCGTGCTCGGCACCACGGTCGGCGTCATGCTGCTGATGATGACCACGCCGACCAAGTGGACGCACCACAACGGCATCTACGCCGGGCTGGCGGGCGTGATCGCGGTGATCGCGGCAGTTGCCTTGGGCCCCAAGGTAATGCGGTCGCCGCGCAATCGCGCGCTCTTCGCCGCCGTGGTGGCATTCATGCTGGCGCTGACCTTCTCCAGCATGAACGGCTGGTGGTACGTCTCGAATTGGGGCATCTCGTGGAATGACAAGATGCCGGTGGTCGCGGGCATCGGCGTGAACAAACTGCTGCTGCTGGTCGCGCTGCTATTGCTGGCGCTGGCCGGTTTCTGGCATGTGCGTGCACCCGAACCCATTGCCCCGCACCGTGTTTCACCGCGTGCCTGGCGGGTGGCGGCGCTCTCGCCGCTGACGGTCGCGGCCGCGTTCATGGTCGTGTTCGAGGTGGCCTCGTTCGCCAAGTCGACCGTCGCCCAGTATCCGGCGTTCTCGCTGGCGCGCTCCAATATGGACGCGGTCATGGGTGAGCCGTGTGGTTTGGCGCGTGATGTGCTGGTGGAGACCGATCCCAACCAGGGCCTGCTGACGCCATTGACCGGTGATGCGTTCAGCACCTTCAACGCCGAGGTGAAGGGTTTCACCGTCGGCGGTGTGGCCACCGATATGCGGGCCGATGACGAGGTGGACACCAGTGCCATCACCACCACGCTGAACAGCAAGTCCGGTAGTAGCGAATCCGGAACCACCACCACCGCACTGCCATTCGGCCTGGATCAGGCAAAGGTGCCGGTGCTCGGCAGCAACGGGACGAGCGAGTCCATCGCCTCCCTCACCACGGGCTGGTATCGGCTGCCCGCGGCGAAGGATAGGGACGGCCTTATCGCCGTCGCGGCGGCCGGACGTATTCGATCGGTCGATCAGTACGGTGTGGTCGCTCCCGGCCAGTCCGTCGAAATCGAGTACGGCACAGCCGATTCCGCCGGTCAGGTGGATCCGCGGGGCCGGGTCACGCCCATCGATATCGGCCCGACGCCGACCTGGCGCAATCTGCGGGTGCCGTTCACCGATATCCCGGCCGATGCCACCGTGATTCGCCTGGTCGCCACCGATCGTGATCAGGACGGTAGGCAGTGGGTCGCACTGACCCCGCCGCGCGTCCCGCAGACCAGGGCGCTGCAGGATGTCGTCGGCTCGGAACAGCCGGTACTGCTGGATTGGGCGGTGGGCCTGCAATTCCCGTGCCAGCGGCCCTTCGACCACCGCTATGGCATTGTCGCGGGGGTGCCCGGCTACCGGATCCTGCCCGACCGCGGTGGCGCGCATGACACGAATCTGTGGGAGAACCACGACAGCGGCGGCCCGCTCGGCTGGAGCACCATGCTGCTGCGCCCGCACACCCTCGCCACCTACCTGAACAAGGATTGGCGACGCGATTGGGGTGAGCTGCAACAGTTCTCGCGCATCGATGACACCGCCATCCCGGCGCGCCCGGTGATCACCCCCGAAACCCATTCGGGACTGTGGAGTCCGGGACCGATCAATGTGACCGGCTGGAAGTAGAAAATTCCGCCCCCGCTGCAACAGCGGGGGCGGAATCTGTTTCCGGTATTCGATGCCGGCTAAGGCCCTGTGGTGCCCCGCAGCTTCCGCACCTGTGCCGCGGTCAGTGCGGTGAGTTGTTGCGAGTCGGGTTCTCTCGCGCCCGACATGGAGAACTGCACCACTGTGGAGCCGACCTGGGTCACGGTCACCGCCGAGTACAGGGTCAGGCCCTGGCTGGTGGTGTGTACCCGGAACGCGAATGAGGCGTCCCCGGAGCTGGGCTGCTCCAGTCCGCCGACCTGATACTCGACCTTGGTTCCATCGGGATCGGTGCTGGAGTAATTCGCACAGTCGCGCAGCAGCGCCTGCACCGTCGAGAATGCCTGCGCCGCTCCGCCGTTCGCGTACGCCGCGGCGTCGATATCGATGCTGTCGAAATCCGGTCCGCCGTATTGCGCGGCAGCCCGGGTGGCGGCATTGGTGGCTTGTTCGGCAATGGGGGCGAGTACTTTCGCGCACTGTGGCGGCGTGGTGTTGGCCCCCGCCCCGGTGGTGCTGCCCGTCGGCGGATCACCGAGGGAGGTGTATCCGCTCGGCAATTGCGAGGCGTCGAGCAGGTTGTTTCGCAGCGCCGTCACATCCGGCACCGGTGCGCCGTCCTGTGTCTTGGGCTGCACCGGGGCACCCAGGGTCGGCAGTGCGGGCGCGGAATCGTGCGAGCCGCAGGCGGATAGCGCCAATGCGGTGATGCCGAGCAGCGCGGCGGTCGCGGTCCGCCCGCGTGGCCGGTATGCGGTGGTGCAGGATGCGGTCACGGCGACATCATGCATGCCCGGTCCGGTTCGGCGCGCGGTCCGGGTCCGCGGCGCGCGTGTCAGGCCCCCCACTGCACCTGGGTGCGCAGGGTCTGGCGCAGCGTGACCGCGCTGTTCGGATCGCGGTAGCTCTGAATCCCGCCGACCTCGACCGAGCCCGAAACGGGCAGTGGCAGACCGAGATCCACGGTGATCACCCCGGTGCCGTGCATGAGGTAGTCCATGATCTCCAACTGTCCGGCCTCATTGGGCAGATGCCATACGGTGGATTTCGGGGTCTGGGTCACATCGAGTGCGATGGTGAGCAGATTGCCGTCGCGATGCGTGAGCGTCGCGGTGGTCACCTGTTCCAGTGGCACACCGCCGGAGACCTGTTGCCGCACCGTCCATACCGCGCCCTCGCCGACGGGATCGTCCGGGAACGCGATGGATTGGTAGACGGCTTGATAGAACGCCTGCTCCAATGCCGCGCGGGCGACATCGGGCGTGGCGGGCTTGGGCGTGAGCCGTAGCGCGGTGATAGCGCCGAGCTCACTGATATCGAATCCGGCGTGCGATCCGTCGGCGGGCAGGAGTGCCTTGGCCAATGCGGGATCGGGGGAGGTGACGGTGCCGAGGGTGAGCTCCACCCCGTCGGTGCCGGCCCGCGCGGTGAGCGGAATCGTCACGGCGGGCGGTGAGATATCGCGGATCGCCTGCGTGCCGATCTGCTGTTCGATGTGATGGTCGGTGCGCAGCGTGACCTGCTGGGCGGAGTCGGGTTCCAGCACCGGGCGCAGCGTGGCACGCGGTTCGGTGCCGGGATCGAGCACGGTGGTGGTCACCGCCTCGATGGGCATGGTGACCTCTTTGCCGAGGCCGACCGGCTCCGTACTGTCGGTCTCCGCGGTGGCCTCGGAGTGGTCGCCGCAGCCGACACCGAAGGCCGACAGGGTGACCGCCAGGACCAGCAGTAGGACGCCGGATCGTGTGGCGCGCTGTCCTTGCCGGGCTCGGCCGGGGGAACCGGTACAGCGTGCGGTGGCGTTCGCCGAGCTGGGGGATGAAGACAACACCGTCACGTCGAACAGGTTACGGCCACTTCCTGATAATCAGCTTGGGATGCGGGCGCGGCGTCCGGTCGACGGTCACTCGATGGCCATAGGGAATGATGTCAGGGGTGAGTACCGACCGGCCGCGCGAATCCGCCGCAGACGAAACAGATGAGTCGCCAGCAGATAGCGCACCCCTCGGCACCCCGGAAGAGGTGGCCGAGGCCGCGGCTTCCGAGTCGGCGGCAACCGTCGAGCCCGCTGCCGCCGAGTCCGATCCGGCTGGAGAGTCCGCGGCGATCGAGCCCGCTGCCGCACAGCCGCTTCGCCTGCGGACGCTGCTGATTGTCGCCGCGGTGCTGCTGGGTCTGGATCTGCTGGCCAAGACGATCGTCGTTGCCAAGATGACACCGGGCCATCCGATCTACCTCATCGGCGATTGGCTGCGACTGACGCTGGTGCGTAATCCGGGTGCCGCGTTCTCGATGGCGACGGGGATGACCTGGCTGCTGACGCTGGTCGCGGCGGCGGTGGTGATCGGTGTGATCCGGATCGGGCGCACCATGCGCTCACTGCCGTGGGCGATCGGGTTGGGCATGGTGCTCGGTGGCGCGCTGGGCAATCTGATCGACAGGTTGTTCCGGGCGCCCGGCCCGCTGCAGGGGCATGTGGTGGATTTCGTGGCGGTCGGCTGGTGGCCGGTCTTCAATGTCGCGGATTCGGCGATTGTTTGCGGTGCGGCGTTACTGGTGGCCTTGACGGTGTTCGGTTTCGAACCCGATGGCACGCGTGCGAACCGGCACGAGGAGGACGAGAGCTCGGAGGAGAAGACCGTATGAGGGAAACCCGCAGTATGCCCGTGCCGGACGGACTGGACGGTATGCGTGTCGATGCCGGACTGTCCCGGCTGCTGGGCCTGTCGCGCACGGCGGTCGCCGCCATGGCCGAGGACGGCTCGGTCCAATTGGACGGTGTGGCGGCCGGCAAGTCCGACAAGTTGAACGCGGGCTCCTGGCTCGAGGTCGAATTCCCCGAGCCCAAGCGGGAACTCACCGTCGAGGCGACCCCGGTCGACGGTATGAAGATCCTCTACGCCGACGATGACATCGTCGCCGTGGACAAGCCGGTGGGCGTGGCCGCGCACACCGGTGTCGGCTGGACCGGACCGACCGTGGTCGGTGGCCTGGCCGCCATGGGTTACCGCATCTCCACTTCCGGCGCGCACGAACGCCAGGGCATTGTGCATCGCCTGGATGTGGGCACCTCCGGCGTCATGGTGGTGGCGCAGTCCGAGCACGCGTACACGGTTTTGAAGCGCGCCTTCAAACAGCGCACCGTGGACAAGCGCTATCACGCTCTGGTGCAAGGGCACCCGGATCCGAGCAGCGGCACCATCGATGCCCCCATCGGCCGGGCGCGCGGTAACGACTGGAAGTTCGCCGTCACCGCCGACGGCCGCCCCAGCGTCACCCACTACGACACGGTCGAGGCGTTCCAGGCCGCGAGCCTGCTGGATATCCACCTGGAAACCGGTCGCACACACCAGATTCGCGTGCACTTCTCGGCGGTCCGCCACCCCTGCTGCGGTGACCTCACCTATGGCGCGGACCCCCGCCTGGCCGAACGCCTCGGCCTGGAACGCCAATGGCTGCACGCCCGCCAACTCGGCTTCAACCATCCCGCTGACGGCCGCTGGATCGAGATCACCAGTGAATACCCCGCCGATCTCGAGCACGCCCTGGATGTGCTTCGCGCACACTGAATTCGGTACACGGTCATGCACGGTCGCGTGCCCGAACCTGTCGGCGTGCCGGGATGATGGGGTGAGGTCGAGTCCCGATGCAAGGAGGATCGCGTGCGGGTCGGTCGGGCGGTAGCCGCCTTCACACGTGATCCTCGGGCCAAGCGGATTCTCGGCTGGTCGGTCGCGGCGCTGCTGGTGATTCTGATTCTGGTGCTGGGGTGGGCGATTCCGCCGCGAGCTTCGATGATCTCCACCGATCGGCTGGGACCGGAGAACAGTGAGCCGGTGGCCGAGTATCTGGCGCGGGCGCAGGACAGCTTGCGAGGCAACGACAGTGCCGGGCATTGGGCGCTGATCTCGTTCACCGCAGGCATTTCGGCCGATCACCTTCCGGAATACAGTGGCGGCCTGCGTATCTCGGATGCGGTTTACCACGTGGCGATCGACCGGGTGGCGACGCCGGTGGTCGATATCCCGCTTCCCGCGGGCGAAGCCGTCGCGGTGGCTTCGCAGCGGTCGGCCGCCGCCGCGGTCGGTGCGGCGCACGCGTACGACGATCGCGGTGTCCGCACGAATGCGGTGGTCGCCGCCCGCCTGCGCGCCAACTGCCCCTGTCTGGTGGGCCTGGTGGTGTACGGCACCCTGGCGGAGCTCCGAAATATAGCCGCCCACCCGGGAGTTCGCGCCGTGGAGGCCCTTCCCGCCGATGCCTCGGCCGCCGTCTTCGCCGTCGCCCCATTGCTCCCCGAGCACCGAGACCTGGCCGACGCCGGCCTCAACGACGGCCCCGTCCCCGACAACTGACCAGCCCCCCGGCGAGTGTGCACTCATGGCGGCGGAATTCTGTCCGATTTCGCCGCCATGAGTGCACACTCGCGGGATGCTCTGCCGGTCGGTAGGTGGGTTGGCTAACGGTCAGCATCGGGTTTGCTGGGAGGGTGTTTTCAGCAAACAATTCGAGTGAATATTGCATTTCGAATGTTGTTGATACCAGCGGGTATTGAGTACCGGAAGGTATTCTTAGAGGGTTTACTGGGGGAATGCTTTGGGGGGCCTTGATTATCGCGCATTCGGGGTGCGGGCGTCTCCGCGCATGTGTAGCGTCTGGAACTCGAATAGGGTTATCTGACAAAGCGGTGGCGCAGTGATCGGTATAGACGGCTGCCTGCAGCGCATCATGGATATTCCGGGTGCGCGCAGTGTGACGCTGGTGGATGGCGCAAGTGGGCTCGCGGTAGCGGGGGCGGGGCGGCAGGACCCCCTCGATCAGCACGAGGACGCCGCGGCAAGCACCGATGTGGTGCGCGCGGTGCTCGGCTGCCCGGCGCTGGCCGGTGGCCGCGACGATGACGACATCTCCGAGATCATCGTCTGCGGCACCCGCGGGTATCACCTGATGAATCTCGTCAAGGGGGACTTCGACGGTCGCCTCTTCGTTCATGTGCTCTTCGATGACGAAACCGGAAATCTCGGTATGGCCCGATTCCGGCTACGCGGAATTCTGGCCGAATTCACCGAGGGCGGTCATGAACGCTGAACTCGCAAGTGAATTGCGGAGATTGGCGGCGGAGGGCTCCACCGGCGTACTGCACGCGGGCGATGGCGCAATCCATCTCACCGAGGGTACGATCGCCCGCGCCGATTGCCGCCGGACTACTGGACTCGATCGACTGGTGGTCGAGGCGGGTGTGGCGACCCCCGAGGAGTGGCAGCGGGCCGAGGCCGGAGATCTGGGTCCGCTGCTGCACCGGCCGCAGCTCGAAACCCTGGCGCTGCTCTCGGTTTTCGATGCCGCGTACTTCCTGCTGGCCGCGCCGACCATCCCCGAATTCCATCCCGCGCCGCCGCATTGGCTGGCGCCCATCTGCCGGATCGCCCCGCCCACGCTCGTCGAAGAGTGCGCGCGCCGTGGCGATCCCGAGTCCGGGCCCTGGCCGGTGACGCTGGTCGACCGCGTCCCCGTGGTCCCGGCCCGTCGTATTCCACGCCGCCGGGTGGTCCTCACCGGCGGCCAGGCCGAAATGCTCGCCGCCGCCGACGCCCGCCGCAGCATCACCACCATCGCGAATGACTTGGGCCGCACCACCTTCGGCTGTCTCACCGCCGTTCGTGAACTCACCGAGGCGGGTTTGATCGAACCGCCCAGGCCGATATCGGTCCCGCGGCACGCGGCCGAACCGCACGCCGCCGCGCCCCGGAATCTGGCATTGATCGTGCCGGCGCGGAGTTCACCGCAGCCGGCGGCGGCCCGCGAACCCGATCCCGGGTCGGCCGCGCCGGATCGTGCGCCGCTGTCGGTGTCGCAGCCGTCTCAACTTCCCCGCCGCCGAACACGTTCCGGCACAACGACTCCCGTGTCGGAACGGTGGAAACCCATCGACCGTGAGGTGCTGGTCCGGGTGCGGGCGGCACTGGAGGAGCTGGCATGACCGTGCGGAAGCCGCGTTCGAGCGAACGCAGGGTACCCGGCGGACGGAGTGGGAGGCGGCCTTGGAGGAGCTGGTGTGACCGCGCGCAGGAGGCGGCTCGGCGAAATGATGGGAAGAAGGATGACGAAGGTGGCGATCTCGCGACCCGAACCGAACACCGTGCTGCTGGCACAGCTGAAGTCGTTGCGGGACAGCATCCCCCGACTGACCGGCGCCCTGGTGGCCTCCACCGACGGGCTGCTCATCGCACACGATCTGCCGCCGCATATCGAACCCACCGGCATGGCCGCGCTCACCGCCTCCCAGCTGTCGCTCTCGCACCGGCTGGCCACCACCGCGCATGGGGGCGGCTTCCACGAGGTCGTGGTGCACGGCTCCGGCGGTTACGTGGTGATCTACGCGGCCGGTTGGACGGCCTCGCTGACCGTGCTGGCGGGCCCGGAGGTGAATGTGGGCCGCCTGCACCTGGAATCGCGTCCGGTGGCACGGGCCATAGCCGAAGAACTCACCGCTCTGGCGAACAACGTCAAGCGCACCCCGAAGAAGAACACCGATTGAAAGGAAAGGCCATGTCCAACATGGATATCGCACTGAAGGACATGATGGTGATCGACGGCGCGATCGGCGCCGCCGTCGTCGACTACAACAGCGGTATGGCGCTCGGCCTGCTCGGCAGTTCCAAGGCGCTGGATCTGCAGGTCGCCGCCGCCGGCAATACCGAGGTGGTGCGCGCCAAGATGCGCACCATCGATCAGCTGGGGATCAATGAGGAGATCGAGGACATTCTCATCACCCTCGGCAACCAGTACCACATCATCCGGCCGATGACGGGCCGAAAGTCCAAGGGCCTGTTCCTCTACCTCGCCCTCGACCGGGGCCGCGCCAATCTCGCCATGGCACGGCACCGCCTCAAGGGCATCGAGGAGGAGCTGGAGGTCTAACCGAATCCCCACGGGCGGCGGCGCGGGCAGCCGCCGCACTTACTTTGCCGCGCTGGTGGTTGCGGGGGAGGTGGCTTCCGGGACCGTTGTCACGGGTGCGGTGGTGGCCGGGTTGGTTGCCGGGCTCGTGGTGGTCGGATCTGCCGGGGGCGCAACGGTTGTCGTGGAGGGGGTGGTGGCCACCGTCGTGGTCGGGACGATCGGGGCGGGGCAGTCGCCGCCGTGGCGTTCGCCCTCGAGGTTGATCTCGGCGTTGGAGCGGGGGTCACCGGCGTAGTTGATCTTGTCGGTGCACTTCACGTAGTGGTCGGTGCCCAATGGGGTGGTCGGCTCGGGTGCGGGCCCCGGTTCGTCGATCGGCGCGGCTCCCGGCGCCTGCGGTTGGGCTTGGGGCGCACCACCACCGCCGCCCGGTTGCGCTCCGCCGGGCTGTGCTCCGCCCGGTTGTGCCGCGCCGGGATTCGCGGCGGATGTGGTGGTCTGCGCGACCGCGCCGGTGGTGACGGCCGGTGATCCCTTGACCGTGGTCGGGCCGGACGAACTCGAAGTGTCGGAGCAGCCCGCGATGAGCGCGAGCGCCGCGACCGCCGCCATGATCGTCGCTGCCCGTCGTGTGCCCGGCCGACGGCTGGTCTGATGCATGGGGAAGTCCTCTTTCTCCGGGAGATCACCGCTGCTCCGCCCGACCGGTGCTGTGCGGCAAAATCTTTCGCTGATTCCGACATGGCGGCACGCCCGATCGAGCCGGGTGGCACCCCCGGCAAGACACTAGGGGCCGCCGCGCCCGCGCACCATCGGACACATGCCCCCAATTCGATGGGCGGCCGGCGCACCGTCAAGGAAGTGCTACCGTCTCCCGCCGCACACCTCGCCGGGGCGGCGCGAGGGTTACCGTGGCAGGAGAGTCGGCCGTGGCAGAGTGGCGGGCAATGGGCTCATCGAGAGGGGCTGGGAGCGGATGGAACTGACCACGGAGCAGGCGGACCGCGCGGCCGGCGTGCTGCTGGGTACGGCGGCGGGCGATGCGTTGGGCGCGGGCTTCGAGTTCACCCATCCCGGACCGGAAGTGGTCATCGAGATGAAGGGCGGCGGCAGTTTCGACTGGGCGCCGGGGGAGTGGACCGACGACACCTCCATGGCGATCGCGGTGGCGCGCGCGGCCGCGCGGGCCGGGAACCTGCACGAGGAGGCCGGCCTCGACGCGGTGGCCGCGGAGTTCATCGCCTGGTGGGATTCCAAACCCGCCGATGTCGGTTTCCAGACCAGCCAGGTGCTGCAGTGGCGCAGTACGTCCGGGCGCGAAATGCAGGTGCGCGCACACGATCTCGGCGGTTTGAAGGCGGGCAACGGCTCGCTCATGCGCACCGCGCCGGTGGCCCTGGCCTATCTCGACGACGAGCCGCACTGCGCCAAGGCCGCGGCCGTGGTCAGCTCGCTCACGCACTACGACATGCAGGCCATGCAGGCGTGCAAACTGTGGACGCTCGCCATCCGGCACGCGGTGCTGTACGGCACCTATGGCGGTGTGCGGCAGGCACTTTCGATCGTCGACTCCGGATTCTGGGGCCCGCTGCTGGACAAGGCCGAGTGCGGTACCCCGGCGGATTTCCCCAAGAACGGCTGGGTGGTGCACGCCCTGCAGACCGCGTGGTGGGCCATTACGCACGCCGACACCCTGCCCGCCGCACTGGAACTCGCGGTGCGGGCCGGCGGTGATACCGATACCACCGCCGCCATTGCCGGTGGGCTGCTCGGCGCGCGCTGGGGTGCGTCGGCGATTCCGGCGGAGTGGCGGGCCAAGCTGCACGGTTATCCGGGCTACCAGGAAGCGGATCTGCTCGCGCTCACCGACAGCATTGTGAATCGCTGACGGCCCGCGCAGCGTCGATGGGCGGTGGCGTCGCTGAAATCCTCAGTCCGCCAGGCGAATTACGCCGTCGAGGTAGCGGCGGCAGCGACCGGCCAGGCGGACGCGATCACCACTGAGCGTGCAGCGCAGCGCTCCGCCGCGGGCGGAGAGCTGGCGCGCGGACAGGGTATTGCGCCCGAGTTCGCGGCTCCACAGCGGCATGAGTTGCGCATGGGCGGAACCGGTTACGGGATCCTCGGGAATGCCCTGGCCGGGCGCGAAGAACCGGGAGACGAAGTCGGCCTCTTCACCGGCGGCGGTGAGAATGGCCCCGCGATGTATTTCCGGAAATTCGGAGAAGTTCGGATTCGCTTCGCGCACTTCATGTTCGGAGGTCACCATCAGCACCACGTCGACACCGGCGTAGGCGCGCAACGGCCGTACCCCCAGCGCTTTGGCCAGGGCCTGCGGAATGTCTTCGTGCACATCGATCTCCACCGAGGCGGCGCTCGGCAGATCCAGCACCAGATCGTCGCGATCGCGATCCACTCGCAACCAGCCACTGCGCGTGTAGAAGTGCACGCGGTCCGCGCCGGGATGCATATCGTCCAGGATCTGCGCCGCGGCGGCGAGTGTGCCATGCCCGCAGAGGTCGACCTCGGTGGTCGGGGTGAACCAGCGTAGGTGGAAGGCGGGCGAGTTGTCCGGCGCCGCACCGGCGTCCGGGGGTAGCGCGGAGGTGTAGAAGGCGGTCTCGGCGAGATTGTTCTCCTCGGCGAGCTGTTGCAGCAGGGCATCCGGCAGCCAGGACAGCAGCGGCATGACAGCGGCGGGATTGCCCGAGAACGGTGCGTCCGCGAACGCGTCGATCTGGTGCAGCAGGACCTCCATGCGGCCCAAGGTACATGGCGAGTCAAAGAACGTCCGGGACAAGGCAGTTCACCGGCGAGCCAAATCATGCGACCAGTTTGGATGTTATGTCAACGGCGGCGCACCGAGTCGGTGCGCCGCCGTCATTGGCACGGAATGTCCTTGATTTCAGTCGTTTTCGCCGGGCGGGCTCGGCAGCAGATGCGGTGTCTCGCCGTGCAGTTTGGCGCTCACCCACCACGCCACCTCGACCAGTACCACGCCGATCGCACCGCAGATGATCGCCGCGGTGGTGAGCGCGATATTGCTCGGATCGAGTTTGAAGAAGTGCCGGGTGAACGGGACCGCGAACAGAATCAGGTAGCCCACAACGGAACCCGCGACCAAGAGCATCTTCCACCAGTTCCACGGCCGCGCCACGATGGCCAGCACCCACACCGCGATAATCAGCAGGGTGATGAGCGCGGTGGTGCCCGCCTGGATCTTCGCGGTCTCGCCCACATCCGGTCCCTTGTAGGCGATCAGGTACGCGATGAACGTCATGACACCGATCACCAGACCGGACGGAATCGCCAATCGCATGACGCGCCCGACGAATCCGGTGCGCGCCCGCTCGTTATTCGGCGCCAGCGACAGAATGAAAGCCGGAATGCCGATGGTGAACCACGCCGCGATCGTGACATGCCGTGGCAGGAACGGATATCCGATCGCCTTGTAATGGAAGATCTGCGAGCCGATACCCGCGATACCGACCAGGAACGCCAGCACCACCGAGTACACGGTCTTGGTGAGGAACAGATTCGAGACGCGTTCGATATTGCCGATCACCCGGCGGCCCTCACCGACCACATACGGCAGCGTCGCGAACTTGTTGTCCAGCAACACAATCTGCGCCACCGAGCGGGTGGCGGGACTGCCCGAACCCATGGCGACGCCGATATCGGCGTCCTTGAGCGCGAGTACATCGTTCACGCCGTCACCGGTCATGGCGACGGTATGCCCGCGCGACTGCAGCGCGGAGACCATGGCGCGCTTCTGATCCGGGCGCACCCGGCCGAATACGGTCTTTTGATCAAGCACGTCCGCGAGCTCGTTCTGATCGGTCGGCAGCGTGCGCGCGTCGACCGGATCGGCGCCGCCCGCCATACCGAGCGAGGTCGCCACCGCGCCGACGGAGACCGCATTGTCACCGGAGATGACCTTGGTCGACACATGCTGCGACGCGAAGTAGTCCAGGGTCTCCTTGGCATCGGGCCGCACCCGTTGCTCCAGCACCACGAGCGCCGCGGGCGTCACCTGCCCCGGCGCGTCGGCCGCGTCCACCGGCCGGTCACTGCCGGCGAGCAGCAGCACCCGCAGCCCCTTCGCCCCGACTTCCTGTGCGACAGCCGCGGTTTCGGAGTTCGGATCGAGGAGCACATCGGGCGCGCCGAGCAGCCAGTTGCCGTGCTCGCCGTAGGAGAATCCACTCCACTTCTTGGCGGAGGAGAACGGCGCGACGCCGCTGGGCTTCCAGCCCGGTGAATCCGGCAGCGCCTCGGCAATGGCCGCCACACTCGCATTCGGTCGTGGATCATCGGAGGCCATCGCCGCCAGCACCTGGGCCAGTTCACCTCCGCCCGAGGAGGATTCGCCATCCACCGCGCCGGATACGGCGGACGGCAAGGCGAGCGCGGTACCGACCCCGTTCGCGTCCACCGGTCGAATCTCGCTGAGCCGCATGCCATTTTCGGTGAGCGTGCCGGTCTTGTCGGCGCACACCACGTCCACGCGCGCCAGGCCCTCGATGGCGGGGAGCTCCTGTACCAGGCACTGGCGCCGCCCCAGCCGGACCACGCCGACGGCGAAGGCGATGGAGGTCATCAGCACCAGGCCCTCGGGGACCATGGGCACCAGCGCCGCCACCATGCCGTTGACGGCGGGCCGCCAGGATTCCTTACTGGAGACCAGCTGGTTGTAGATGGACAGCAATCCCGCCGGAATCAGCAGGTAGGTAATGACTTTCAGAATGGTGTCGATGCCGTTGCGCAGTTCGGAATTGACCAGCGTGAACTTGCTGGCCTCATCGGCGAGTTTGGCGGCGTAGGCGTCCTTGCCGACCTTGGTGGCCCGGTACGCGCCACTGCCGGACACCACGAAGCTGCCCGACATGACCGGCGCCGCAACGGTTTTGTCGATCGGGTCGGCCTCACCGGTGAGCAGTGATTCATCGACCTCGAGCAACTCGGATTCGGTGACCTGACCGTCGACCACGATCTGATCGCCGGGCCCGAGCTCGATAATGTCGCCGAGCACGATCTCCTGCGGCGCGACCTTGGTGGCCTTGCCCTCGCGCCGCACCACCGGCTGCGCCTGTCCGACAATCGCCAGCTGATCCAGGGTCTTCTTGGCCCGGACCTCCTGAATGATGCCGACCGCGCTGTTCGCGACGATGAGCAGTCCGAACATGCCGTCGATAATCGATCCGGTCGCCAGCACCAGAATGAACAGCACACCGAGGATCGCGTTGATGCGCGTGAAGATATTGGCCTTGACGATGTCTCGTACCGAGCGGGAGGCCCGCTCGGGAACATCATTGGTGAGCCCATCGCGACGGCGTTGCTCGACCTCTGCGGAGGTGAGTCCCGTCGCGGGTGTCGCTGCCTGTGCGGTGATCGACATGATCGACAGCCTAAAGGTTTGCCTGTGGTTAACCGGATTTCCCCAGGTGAGCCGTGCGCGCGTCGGCAATCAGGACATATCGGGCGAATATCCGATGGTCGCCTGGTCGTTGCGCAGGCTAACGTTGACGGGTGCCGGAGAGTCCCACTGCCGCCGAGGCAGGTTCAGCCGAATCGTCCCGCGCCGGGCGCGCGGACTACACCGGCACTCAGCTGGGTGTCGCGTTCGGCTTCGGCGCGTATTTCCTGTGGGGCCTGTTCCCGGCCGTGTTCGGACTGCTGAAATTCGCGGACCCGGTGGAGGTGCTCGCCGAACGCATTCTCTGGACCCTCGGTATGGCCCTGCTGGCGCTGCTCGTCACCGGCCGCCTGCGGGAGCTGCGCGGTATCGACGCCCGCACCTGGCGGCTCGCGGCGGCGGCTTCGCTTGCGCTGTCCATCAATTGGGGCGTCTATGTCTACGGCGTCATCAATGAGCAGGTTGTCGAGTGCGCGCTCGGCTACTTCATCAATCCGCTGGTGACGGTCGCGTTCGGTGTCATCATCTTTCGGGAGCGCCTGCGCCGAGTGCAGTGGGTGGCACTGGCTTTGGGCGCGAGCGCCGTCATCGTCCTGACCGTCGACTACGGCCGCCCGCCGTGGATCGCGCTCATCCTGGCCTGTTCCTTCGCCACCTACGGTCTGATCAAGAAGGTCATTCGCCTGGACGCCCTACCCGGCCTTGCGGCGGAGGGTATTTCGGCCGCGCCCTTCGCGCTGATCACGGTGATCGTGCTCGGTGTCACCGGTAATGCCACCTTCGGCTCCAGCGTCTCGCATTCGGCGCTGCTCATGGTCACCGGCCCGATCACGCTCATTCCGCTGCTGTTCTTCGCACTGGCCGCACCGCGAGTTCCCTTGTCCACCATGGGAATCCTGCAATACCTGACCCCGGCACTACAGCTCACCTGGGGCGTGCTGATCGGTCATGAACCCATGCCCGCCTCCCGCTGGGCCGGGTTCGCGCTCATCTGGCTTGCCCTGGCCATCTTCACCGTCGACGCACTGCGACGGCGACAGCGGGCAGGATAGCCAGCGCCAGCAGCCCACCACCCAGCGCCAGCTGCGGGAAGCCCGCGGCCGCGACGATGAACCCCGAGGCCATACCGCCCGCCGCGCCGGCGATGGCAATCGAAACATCCACCAGACCTTGGGTTTTGGCGCGGGTGGCCAGCGGTACGGCATCGGTGATGATCGCGGTGCCGGTGATCAGGCCGAAGTTCCAGCCCAGACCCAGCAGCGCCAGGGCCACCGCGAACGGGGCCAGGGAATCGTCGGGGGCAAGGGCGGCAACGATTCCCGCGGCCAGCAGTGTCACTCCGGAGGCGGCCGCGATCGGGAGCCGGCCGAAGCGGTCGACGAGCCACCCGGTCAATGGTGAGGGCAGGTACATCGCGCCGATATGAATGCCGATGACGAGACCGGTGGCGGCAGCACCGTGGCCGTGATCGTGCATATGGACCGGTGTCATCGTCATGATCGCCACCATGACCAACTGGGTCAGCACCATGATCAGCGCGCCGACCAGCACACCGGAGCGCCGCGCGGAGTGCGGGTCCGCCTCGCCCGGCCGCGAGTCCGTCGCGGTCCCTTCGCCGGACATGGTGCGCGCCAACAGCAATGGGTCGGGCCGCAGCCACACCGCCAGCACCACCGCCGCCAGCGCGTAGGCGACCCCGGCGAGCAGGAAGGGGCCGGCCAGATACGGGATGCCGAGCCCGCGTGCGAGGTCGCCGGTGAGCGCGGTGAGATTGGGGCCGACCACCCCGCCCAGCGTGGTGGCGACCAGAACCGTGGACACCGCACGGGCGCGATGTGCCGGGGCCGCCAAATCGGCTCCGGCATAACGGGCTTGGAGGTTCGTGGCCGTGCCCGCACCGTAGACGAACAGCGCGAGGAACAGCAGGGCGACATTCCCCGCGACGGCCGCCGCGATCACTCCCGCACTGCCGATGGCACCCGTCAGATATCCGGCCGCCAGCCCAGGACGACGGCCGCGAGCGTGCGAAACACGGCCCACGGCAACCGCCGCCAGCGCGGAACCGGCGGTGCCCAGCGCGCTGGGCAGTCCGGCGAGACCGGTGGATCCGAGCATGTCCTGCGCGAGCAGCGCGCCGACGGTTACCCCGGCCGCCAGCCCCGCGCCGCTCAGGACCTGCGCGGCGACCAGGACGGTCAGGATGTGGCGCTGCGCCCCGGGGATATCCTCGGCCCGCTCGGCGACGGAAATTGCCATGAGAGAGTTCCTTTACTGCCCGGTCAGCCCAGCTCGCCCAGGTCCAGGCGGTCGCCCAGTCCGGCGGCGGCGAAGGCTGCCACCAAATCGTCCCGGCCCTCGGTGAAGTGGGCCCAACCCTCGTAGTGAACCGGAACCACCCGTCGCGCGCCGAGGATCGCGGCGGCCTCGGCGGCCTGCGCGCTGTCGAAAACGATTGCCGCACCGTCGAAAAGGATCGGGAAGCGCGGCGCACCGGCGTAGAGAATGGCGGTATCGACGGGGCCGCTACGCTCGGCGATCTCCCGAACCAGGTCCAGCGAGGCATTGTCGCCACTGACATAGACGCTGGGCAGATCCGTTCCGGTCAGCACGAATCCGACGACCTGACCGAGGATCGGTTCGACCTGCTCGCGGGTTCCGGGCCCGTGGATGGCGGGCACGCCCGTCACGGTGATGGTGCCGCCGTCGGGCCGGTCCAGTTCGATCGACTCCCAATCGGCAAGTCCCCGAGCCGAATTCCCCAATCGCTCGGCGCCGCCGGGGGTGGTGAGGGTGAGCGGGACATCGGCGAGCAGGGCCCGGCCGGAGTCGTCGAGATTGTCGGGGTGCTCGTCGTGCGAGAGCAGCACGACGTCGATCCGGCCGAGGTCGGCCACCACCGCGGGTCCGGTCTTGGTCAGCATCCCGCCCTGATATTGCTGCGGTGCGTCGAAGGTCGGGTCGGTGAGGAACCGCAGCCCGCCGTATTCGAACAGCGCGGTCGGGCCGCCGAAGACTCGGACGGGGAAGTGCTGCTGGGTGGTGCCGACGGTGGTCACGATAAAACTCCTCACGGAAGATTGCTTGTCTATCCGTGAGGACAGTAGGCGTGTCTCACGGATAAACGCAAGAGGTAACATGAGATTCATGAGGGAGAACCTGACTACCGAGTCAGTGCTGCCACCCGCGCCGGGCGCGGAGCGATACCTCGCGCTGGACTTCGTCAACAGCGCCATCGCGCTGCCCGGCGGGCAATACATCGATCTGCTCGGCACCCCCGAGACAACCAATCGATGGCTCACCAATCGCGATCTCGCACCGGAAAACGCCGGCGTCCAAGAGATGTGCACGACCCAGCTGCGCGCGCTACGTGAACATGTCAGATCGTTGTTCGCCGCCCGTATCGCCGGAGTAACCCCCCTTCCCGCCGCGCTCTCCGCGGTCAACGACGCCCTGACCAGCGTCCCCACCGCCGCCCTACTGCTGTGGGACGAGCGGAACGGCCCGCATCGCGCGGCGGCGTGCCCGCCCAACGAGATCCTCGAACGCGCGCTCGCCACCCTCGCGGCGGATGCGGCCGACCTCCTCACCAGCACCGATGCCGCGGACCTCACCCCTTGCGACTCCGCCCCCTGCAATCGCTACCTGCTGCGCCACGGACGCCGGCACTGGTGCTCCACCCGCTGCGGCGACCGCGTCCGCGCCGCCCGCGCCTACGCCCGGCGCACCCGGGCGGCGACGGATTGACGCACATGCCGGACAGTGGCCGATTGGCGACCGATTCGGGCAGAGCGGACTCGCGCCGATCGCTTTAGGGTGTTGCGGTGGGTGCTCGAAATGGACGGGGCGGCAACGCCGACAACCTCGCTGTGAATCGTCGGGAGGTGGCGTCCTGGGCCGAGGTCCAGTCGCTGTTGCGTCCGGTCCTGCGGCCGACCGGCTATCGCGCCGGTGCCTCCGGTGCGGGGTTGTTGCGACGGCAGGTCTTCCCGTTCGTCGATGAATTGGTCGTGATCGATCTGCCGGATGCGCGCGCCTTCGTCGACTCGAATCTGGTGCGCCGGTGGGGGGTTCCGCCCGGCGGAGTATTCGCGGTGGCGCGCGCGAACCTGGCCGCGTCGTCGGCGTCGGTGGGTGCCGAGCCCGCGCCCTCACTGCGGATTGTCGACAACAGCGGATACGCCTCCTCGCTACCGCTGCTGGCCGAGTGGCTGTCCGGCATGAGCTATCGGGGCCGGCGCGCGGTCGCGTTCGTGCCCGACCCGGACACCCTGCTGATCGTCGCCGATGAGCCCGGCCTGCTCGACGAGGCGTTCGCGACCGCCGCGGAGCACTACGACCGAGCGGCCAATCCGCTGTCGCCGCAGGGATATACGACCGATGAACACGGCCGGGTCGTACCCTTCGACCACGCGGGCCCGCACCCGTCACTGCCCGCCGCGATCCGCGCCCGCTGTACCCTCGCCGTCAGCGCCTACGCGCCCCAGACCGCATTGCTACGCGGAGCCTTGGACGAATACCTGGAGTACGGAACGGGATTCGAGGCATACGGTATCGAGCCGGCATTCGCGCCGGAGGTATTGCTGGTCGATCGCGGCCGCGGTCCGCTCACCCTGACGACCTGGGTGGAGCAGGAGGCCGATGTGCTGCTGCCGCGTACCGACTGCATCTCCTTCGTGCGCTTCGCCGAGGACAACACCGTGCTCGGTGATTTCGTCGTGCCCTCCGAAGTGGTGGTCAACCTGCTCGGATTGCGGCCCGCACCGGGAATCCGCCCGGAGCGCTTGGTGATTCGGGAATGGCCCAGCCGGTCGGTCTACGCGGCGATTCGCGCCGCTGCCGTCGTCATCTGACCCCGGTCGGTATCATGGCACCGCGGAAGACGAGCCAGCGCATGGCCGCGTACATGTAGAGCCCCTCGCCGGCTCCGCCGAGTACCCGCGCGAGCTGATATTCGATGCCGAGCGCGGTGAATCCGCTGGTGACGCCGAGAATGAAGACCAGATAGTTCACCACGACCACCACCACATACACCGCGAGCTGCGGGCCGACGGCGGCGTGCGAGGAGAAGTTCAGCGTCCGGTTGAGCAGATAACTCAATCCGAACGCGGTGATATAGCCCGCGGTGACCGCGATCGGCAACGGCAGCCCCAGCGTGCCGTGCAGCAGGGTGAGAATGACCATATCGGCCGTGAAGCACACCGCGCTGACCAGTAGATAACCGATGAAGGTCGGCGGCGCGAGGCGTTCCAATCCGAACGGCAGGCGTTCGGAGATGCCCGCACACAGCCGGTGAAACCAGGTATCCGGCATGACTTTCTGCACGAGATCAAGATGGCATCGCGAGATGGCTGGCAGGTTATCCGCGAACCAACTCGCCGCTGGTAATATAAGTCGCAACTTATGCATAGGAGGCGTGATGACCCTGCTCGACGACCCGATAGCCACCGCTGGACTGGTCGCCCGGGAGGTGCGCAGCGGTGCGCGCGACGGCGTGCCGACCCGCATTGCCGTGGCCCGCCGCAGCTACCCGACAGATCAGGCCGACCTCTGGGACGCGCTGACCAATCCCGACCGACTGCCGCGCTGGTTCCTGCCGGTCACCGGCGAGCTGAAGCCGGGCGGCCGGTATCAGACCCAGGGCAATGCGGGCGGTGTCGTCGAGAGTTGTGATGCGCCCCGGCAATTCGCGGTGACCTGGGAAATGGGTCCGACCATGTCCTGGCTGACCATCAGCCTCGCGCCGGACGGTGCGGACACCGTGCTGGAACTGGTGCATGAGGCGCAGGTCGATCCGGGATTCTGGACGCGGTACGGTCCGGGTGCGGTCGGCGTCGGCTGGGATCTCTCACTCATGGCGCTGGGCCTGCACGTCGAATCCGGCGCATCGGTGGATCCGGCTGTGGCCCTGCCCTTTCCGACCTCGCCGCCCGGTATCGAGTTCGTCCGGGCCGCGGGCAATGGCTGGGCCGAGGCCGCCATCGCCGATGGCGACGATCCCGTGACGGCCCGTACCGCACGGGACAATACGATCGAGTTCTACACCGTCGAAGCGGAGGGCAGCGCGGAGTCCTGATGGAGCATTCCCCGGCGAAGATCTTCGACGCGCTCGGCGATCCGGTGCGCCGCTTCATTCTCGAACTGGTGGGTGCGGGTGAACTCCCCGCCGGGTCGATTGTCGCCGCGGTGCAGGCGTTCACGTCGATCTCGCAGCCCGGCGTCTCGCAGCATCTCAAGGTGCTGCGCGACGCCGGACTGCTCGGCGTGCGTGCCGAGGGCACCCGCCGGATCTATGCCATCGATCCCGAGGCGACGCGAGCGGCCCGGTCCTGGCTCGCGGCCCTCGGCGAACAGCCCTTCGCGCAATCGCTCGACGCGCTGGCCACCGAGATCGCCCGTGGGAAACGCGAGCGCCGTGACGACCGGCGCGGTACTACTGCGCGCCCTGCTTGAGCGCCTGCTCCGCGAAGTGATTCGTGTAGGTCGCATCGAGATCGATGCGGTCCCGCACGGGCTTCACATTCCGCGAGTACCGGCCGAGGATACGCAGAACATTCTCCGCCCCTTCGCGTTTCATGAGTCCGTCGCCATTGAACATGCTGATCGAGTCACCGACCGATTTCACGTACAGCTCGGGGTCGCCGCCGGCGTACTGGGACGGCATCTCGGCCGCGATCTCCGCGGGCGTATGTGTCTTGATCCACTGCAGGGTCTGCACGAACGAGGTGACCAATTTCTGCACGATCTCGGGGTGGCTGTCCACGGTCTCGCAGCGCATGTACAGCGACGCAGCCGGATACAGTCCGCCCAGGGCCGCGCGGGTGCCCTGCTCATTGCGCATATCGATGAGTACCTCGGCATCACCGGAGGTGACCATCTTGGCGACGGTCGGATCGGTGGTCATGCCCGCGTCGATGCCATTGTGGTTCATACCCGCGATGAAGGTTTGTCCCGCACCGACTTTCACCCGCGTGTAGTCCGAGGTCTGCAAGCCTTCCTGCCCGGCCAGGGCCTGGGTGAGGAAGTCGGTGGACGAACCCAGTGAGGTGACGCCGAGGTTCTTGCCACGGAAATCCTTGGGGGAGTGGATGGTTTCCGCATCCTGTGTCGATACCAGCTCCACTTCGCCTGGCACAGCGGCGAATTGGACCACGGTGCGCAGGCATTGATCCTTGGCCTGCAGGTCGATGGTGTGATCGTAGAATCCGACCACGCCCTGCACATCGCCGGTGAGCAGCGCGGTTTCGGCGGTCGCGCCGGACTGTTCGCCGAGGAGTTTCACATCGATGTCATTGCGTTCGAAATTGCCGAGCTGCCGAGTCAGCATGGCGGGCAGGTAGATCACCTTCTCCAGGCCGCCGACCATAATGGTGAGCTGCGGTCGGCCGTTCGCCACCGGAATGGTGCGCGAATCACGGCAGCCGGTCGCCAGCAGCAGGGAACAGACGGCGAGCAGAATCAGCGCCAAGCTCTTGCGGTATCTCATGCTCACATCCCGCCGTGGCCCGCGGCCGCCTGCGACGGACGCCATTTCAGCAGGCGTCCCTCGGCCAGACCGATAATCCACTCCGCGAAGGGGCGTCCAGCTCCGCCTCGGACCGAACACCTGGGTGGCGGCGAATCTCGGTGCGCCGGTGGATGTCACGACCGTTCTGGGCAATCTGCTCGACAATGCCATCGAGGCCGCGAGAGAGCAGGCCGCCGCGGGCGGCACCGACGTGGCACCCGCGCCGGAATGCGGTACCGATGAGCCGCCGGTGGTGGAGGTCGAACTGGTGCAGGAGGGTGAGACACTTCACCTCACCGTCGCGGACAGCGGTGCCGGAGTAGCGGTGGATCTGGTGGATTCGGTGTTCAGCGAAGGGGTTTCGACGCGCTCGGGCAGCGGTGTCCCGGGCGGGCGCGGGGTGGGACTGGCGCTTTCCCGACAGGTCGCGCGGGCGCGCGGCGGCGAAGTGTGGCTGGCGCATCCGGGCGGGGGAGCGGTCTCGTCCGTCGAGCCGGACGGATCCGGGCCTGTTGCGGCCACGGGGCGTGCGGCCGAAAAGCCTTTGCGGGGTGCGGAGTTCATTGCCCGGCTACCGGGTGCGCTGACCGAGGGAGAACCGGCGTGGGCCGAGCAGAAGTGAACGTCCTGGTCGTCGACGATGACTTCCGGGTGGCGAATATGCACGCCGGAATCGTCTCGGCGCTACCGGGATTCACCGTGGGCGCGGTGGCCAATACCATGGCCGCCGCGCGCGCCGAGATCGAGCAGGGCGGGTTCGACCAGGCCCTGGTCGATGTCTACCTGCCCGACGGCTCCGGCGTGGACCTGGTGCGCGAGATCCGCTTCGACGCCATGATGCTCACGGCCGCAACCGAATCCGAGACGGTGCGGGCCGCGCTGTCGGCCGGTGCGCTGGGTTATCTGGTGAAGCCGTTCGATCATGCCGCGCTGGCATCCCGGCTGGCCGGATACGCCCGATATCGGCGCATTCTGTCCGCCCCCGAGGTCGCGGCGGCCGAGGTCGATGCCGGCCTGCTCGCCCTACGTCCCGGTGCGTCCACGAACAGCGCCGCGGCGCAGTCCGCCGTGGCCGCCTCGCCCACGAAAGACCTTGTGCT
This sequence comes from Nocardia sp. SYP-A9097, assembly GCF_009649815.1. GTDB lineage: Bacteria > Actinomycetota > Actinomycetes > Mycobacteriales > Mycobacteriaceae > Nocardia. Next base: position 242,921 of record NZ_WJIC01000010.1, on the reverse strand, counting down.
GCAAGCGGTGCGGGGCGCCACCGGCCCCATGTCGGCCGCGCAGGTCGCGGCCGCCATCGGTATCTCCCGTGCCACCGCGCAGCGCTATCCGGCCGCGCTGGTCGGCACCGGCGGTGTGCGCATGCAATTGCGTTACGGCAGCACCGGTCGTCCGGAGCAGGAGTACTTCGCGGGGCCCGTACGCTGAGATCGATAGCCACTACGGAAGGAAATACCCTCATGCGCAATCGTTTCCGTGCCGGAGTCCTCGCGAGCGCCCTGCTGCTCGCACCGTTCGCCGCCGTAGCCACCGCTTCGGCCGTACCGCTCGACCAGGCTCCGGTGCAGAACGCCGATGTGGCGGGCACCGTCTGCGTTCAGCAGTTCCCGCAGAGTGTGATCTGCCTGCTCAGCACGTTCTCGGCCTCGGCGTCGGCGCAGAAGTAGCGCGGCTCGAAGTTAGCTGGTTACGCCGATCATCCTGTGATGCCTGCCACAGGATGGTTGGCGAATCGACCATTCGTTGGCTAACTTCGATGACGTGGCGGTGCTCCTGTCGGCCGACTCGCACCGGTCCAGGGTCGGGATCGCCACGGACACAGGAGAATTCCCATAACTATTCAGTTCAACCACACCATTGTCGCAAGCAATGACAATCGCGAGACCGCCGAATTCTGGGCGGATATCCTCGGATTGGAGGTGGGGGCGGAGTGGGGCCCGTTCATCGCACTGCCGGTGCACAACGGCGTCACTTTCGACTTCGCGAAGAGCCCGCCGGATATTCCGGGCGGCATTCACCCCACTCATTACGCCTTCCTGGTCTCGGAGGACGAATTCGATTCGGCCTACAAGAAGATTCAGGAGCGTGGTCTCACCTACTGGGCGGACCCGCGCATGCAGGCCGAGAACGAGATCAACCACAATGACGGTGGCCGCGGTATCTACTTCACCGATCCCAATGGCCACTATATGGAGCTGATCACCGTTCCGTACGGTGGCTGGCCGGAGAAGTAGTACCCGGAGCGGGGCGTCGGCGATTTCACGCCGAAATCGCCACGCCCCGCGACAGCGCACCGATGAACTTCGGCAACTTGTGCTCGTAGAAGCAATCCACTTCGCGAATCTCGAAGCCCGCCTCCTCGATCATCGCGCGAATATCGCGATTCAAATTGCAGCCGCCGAAGAGTTTCCGCTGCACCGGATTCAAACGGTGCTGCCATTTCTGTACCCCGGCATCCGGGGCGAGCCCGTGTTCGACGAAGTGAAAGGTGCCGCCGGGCACCAGCACTCGTCGCAATTCCGCCAGCGCGGCCTGCGCGTCGGGAATGGTGCACAGTGTCCAGGTGGACAGCGCCGAATCGAAACTGTTGTCCGCGAACGGCAGTGACTGCCCGTCCAGACCCGCCCGCTCGACCGGGACCTTGGCCGCAGCCAGGCGCTTGCTCGCCATTCGCCAGCCGGTATCGACCGGCTCCACCGCGGTCACCGAATCCACCGCGCCCGGATAGAACGGCACATTGCGGCCCGAACCGAAACCGATCTCGACCACCCGCCCGTGCAGGCCCTCGCAGGTCAGTTCGCGTACCGGATCGAGCATGCTCGCCCCGCACGACAGATCGACGATCCGGGGCAGGACCTGGTTCTCGTAGATGCCCATGTCAGCTCTCCCTCACTAAATCTGTTGTGTGCCAGGCACTAACGGTTCGCCGGGAAACGCTGGGTGAGCCAGGCGGTGTAGTAGTCCAGCACCTGCGGGTCGATGGTCGTCTCGATGGTGGAGTACTCGCCCGGCAGTCCGCTGTTCGCCGGTTGCATCAGGTGATCGAGTCCGTCGAAAACATGCACGGTGGCATCGGGATCGGCGGCCAGCAGGGTGCGCGCGGGACCTTCATTCTGTATGGCGAGCACCTGTACATCCTTACCGCCGTACACCGCGAGCACCGGAATCCGCAGGGCCGAAAGCGCCGGGGCCGGATCGTAATTCGCCAGTGCCAGCATGCTCGTGGTCACCGAGCGGTCGATGACCTCCGCACTGGCGCGCTGGTCGGCGGGGAGCGAATCATTGTGCTCGTGCGCGAATTTGCGTGCCGCCGCCAGATCGCCACCGCCCATCACCTCGGTGAGCTTGGTGATGTAGCCGACCTGAGCGGCGACCTGCTCCGGGGTGGCTCCGCTCGTGGTCATGATCAGCCGGTTCTGTTCGATGAGCACCTCGGAGCCGCGCACCGCCGGTCCGGCCATCAGAATCGCGAAGGCGACGCCGCTGTCCGGCTCGGCCGCCACCAGCGGCGCGAGGTATCCGCCCTCGCTGTGGCCCAGCAAACCGATGCGTTTGCCGTCGATCTCCGAACGCCCGTGCAGGAACGCCACTCCGGCCGCCACATCCCCGGCCAGATCCTGATAAGAGGCTTCGTCGCGCTTGCCCCCGGTGCCACCGACACCGCGATCGTCGGTGCGCAGCACGGCATAACCGGCACGCGTCAAAGTGTCCGCGATCAGCAGGAATGGCTTATGCCCCGCGATTTCCTCATTGCGATCCTGCGCCCCGCTGCCGGTGATCAGCACGACCGCGGGATGCGGTCCGGCGCTCCGCGGTTCGGTCAGCGTGCCCGCGATGGTGATATCGCCGCTGCGATAGCTGACATCCTCGGACCGGTACGGCCACGGCGGTTTCGGCTCCTGCGGGCGGGCCGGAGCCTCGACCTTGCCGCGAGTCAGATTCAATGGGAATTGCGTGCCGGACTGGCTGAACTGGCCCTTGATGGTGTCCGCGCCCTTGTCGAAGCTCCCCTTGAACGATGGATCGCCCGGGATCCCGGGAATGGTCCACTCCACCTGCCCCGGATCGTTCCTCACCCCACCGAGCTCCTTGCCCGACACCCCTTGCGCCGGAATATCGATGGTGGCCCTACCGCCATCGGTGAAGCTGACCCCCACCGCCAGCGGCTGGTCCGGGATCTCGATACTCCCGTGCCAATCCCCGGTGATCCCGGCCGGTGTATCAGATTTCGACGAACAACCCGAGGCCGCCAGGGCCACCACGACCAGCACACTCAACGAGAGAGATCGCAAGGCACGCATGCCGCCCAGCGTACGCGGCGGTAACACCCGGATTACCGATCAGACACTCGAAATAACCTCTGGGCCTTGGCCGGTAACTCTCCGGTTCATCCCATTGCCCGGCACCATGCGCGGCTCGTACCGTGAGCCGATGAGCAGTGTCGCCATCGCACCCGGTCTCGCGGATCTACCCACCGGCGTGGGCGGTTACGCGACCTCCGAATTCGGCCCCCTGGTAAAGACTTTCGCACGTCTGATGGGCGGGCAGCCCGGAGCAGGCGGTGCGCTCACCGTGCACCTGCGCGGCACCCCGCTGGTCGAGATCTGGACCGGTGAATCCGCCCCCGCCACCCCCTGGACCGCCGATACCGGCGCGATAGTCTTCTCCGCCACCAAAGGCATTGCCGCGACGGTCATCCATCGCCTCGCCGACCGCGGCCTCATCGACTACGACACCCCCGTCGCCGCCTACTGGCCCGAATTCGCCGCCAATGGCAAAGAGCGAATCACCGTGCGCCACTTGCTCTCCCACCGCGCGGGCCTGTCCGGCCTACCCGAAATCGCCGCGGGCCTGGACGACATCCTCGACCACCGCCTGATGGAACAGCGCCTCGCCGCCGCGAAACCCGACCACCTGCTGGGCACCCCCACCTACCACGCCCTCACCTACGGCTGGCTCCTGGCCGGACTGGCCCGCGCCGTCACCGGCCGCGGTATGGCCGAGCTGTTCCGAACCGAAATCGCCGCCCCCCTCGGCACCGACGGCATCCACTTGGGCCGTCCCCCAGCCACTTCCGCCACCACCGCGGCGACCATGCACGGCGGCCGCCTCGCCTTCATCGGCACCACCTACATCTCCCTCATCCTCGGCCGCACCCACACCCTCCCCGGCGCACTCGGCGCGGCAGCCCGCGCCCTCCTGCTCCCCGGCCTCGAAGACTTCCTGGAGGGCGAGGCCCCACCCATCCTCGACACCGAACTCCCCGCCGGAAACGGCGTCTGCACCGCCACCGGCCTGGCCACCCTCTACAGCGCCCTGGCGAATGACGGCATGTCCCAAGGCCGCCGCTTCCTCTCCCCGTCGACCATGAAAACCATGCGCCGCATCGAGTCCTACTCCCTCGATCACGCCCTCTTCTACATCCCCATGCTCTGGCACATGGGCTACCACTCCCTCCCCATGCCCGGCGCCCGAGCGGGTTTCGGCCACGTAGGTCTGGGCGGCTCCTTCGGCTGGGCCGACCCCCGCCGCGGCCTCTCGGTCGGCTTCGTCCACAACCGCCTCTCCCTCTCCACCCTCACCACAGACCAGTTGGCCACAGCCTGGGTCCTGCCCCTGACCCTGCGCTGCGCCCGCACCACCCGCCGCTCCACCCAACCCGCCATCCCCCGCGCCGCCTGAGTTGCCGCCGAGTGTGCACTCACGGCGGTGATTCCCGGATTTCGCCGCCCTGACTGCACACTCGCGGGGTGCCCTGCCGGTCGGTAGGTGCCGTCGGAGGGCGGGGCGGCAGACTGGGGGAGTGCAGCTTCCTGTGGGTGCGGTGATTTGTGCGTTTGTGGCGGCTCTGCTGTTCGCGGTGTCGGCGGTGGCGCAGCAGCAGGCGGCCTCGGAGGTGCCCGAGGGGGAGGGGCTCATGCGGGCCCTGGTGCGGAATCCGCGGTGGTGGGCCGGAATGATCGGGGACGGTGGGGGATTCGCGTTTCAGGTGGCCGCGCTGGCGTTGGGGTCGGTGCTTATTGTGCAGCCGATTCTGGTGAGTGCGCTGGTGTTCGCGCTGCCGATGGCGGCGCGGTACAGCGGGCGGAAGACCACCGCGGGGATGTGGGCGAACGCATTGGCATTGTCGGTCGCGCTGGCGGTTTTCCTGATTGTCGGGGATCCCACCGAGGGGCTCGACAATGCGCCCTGGCATCGGTGGCTCTTGCCGCTGGGGTTGGTGTTCGGGGTGGTCGTGGCGGGGGTCGTCGGTGCTCGGGTCGTGAAAACGCCTGCGCTGCGGGCACTTCTGCTCGGTGGGGCGGGTGGCACGCTGGTGGGTGTGTCGGCCGCGTTGACCGCGAATGTGACTCGACTGTTCGGGCAGAGCGTCAGCGGTGCTCTCACCGGCTGGCAGTTGTACGCGTTGGTCGCCACCGGCATCGGCGGCGTCTACCTGCAGCAGCGCGGGTATCAAGCGGGGTCGCTGGCCGCGTGCCTGCCGGCGTTCACGATCGCCGAACCACTGGTTGCCGCGTTCATCGGAATCGCCGTGTTGGATGAACGGCTCCGGAGTGGTCCGGTGGGGACCGCCTTCGTCCTGGTGGCGGTTGTCGTCATGTGTGTTGCCACCGTTGCGCTCTCGCGGGCGCAGGCGGGCGAGCCTCTCGAAGCCGGTGATTCCGCACCGGTTTCGCAGCTCCGCGAGTGACCTTCACCACGACACGCGGACCGCGAAACGCCGTACTCCCAAGTCGCCTCCGCGTGCCTTCGGAACTCGTCGGTGGGGGCGCTTAGTATGTCTGCGTGTCAGCCTCGTCGGGATCATTCGTCCATCTCCACAACCACACCGAGTACTCGATGCTCGATGGCGCGGCGAAGATCACGCCTCTGTTCAAAGAGGCCAAACGGCTGGGCATGACCGCGGTCGGCATGTCCGACCACGGAAACATGTACGGCGCTTCGGAGTTCTACAACTCCGCCAAGAAGCTGGGCGTCAAGCCGATCATCGGCATCGAGGCGTACATCGCGCCGGAGTCCCGGTTCAACACCAAGCGCGTGCAGTGGGGCGATCCCTCACAGAAGAGCGATGACGTCTCCGGTTCGGGTGCGTACACGCATATGACCATGGTCGCGGAGAACGCGACCGGTCTGCGGAACCTGTTCAAGCTGTCGAGCCTCGCGTCCATCGAAGGCCAGCTCGGCAAGTGGGCGCGTATGGACGCCGACATCATCGCCGAGCACGCGGCCGGCATTATCGCCACCACCGGCTGCCCCTCCGGCGAGGTGCAGACCCGCCTGCGCCTGGGCCAGGAACGCGAAGCCCTCGAGGCCGCCGCCAAATGGCAGGAGATCTTCGGCCCGGAGAACTTCTTCCTCGAGATCATGGACCACGGTCTGTCCATCGAGCGCCGCGTCCGCGAGGGCCTGCTCATGGTCAGCAGGGAACTGGGCATCCCGCCGCTGGCCACCAACGACTGCCACTACGTGCACGAGACCGACTCGGGTAATCACGAGGCGCTGCTCTGCATCCAGACCGGCAAGACGCTCTCCGATCCCACCCGCTTCAAGTTCGACGGCTCCGGCTACTACCTCAAGTCCGCCGAGGAGATGCGCGCCATCTGGGATACGGAAGTCCCTGGGGCCTGCGACAATACGGTCCTCATCGGCGAGCGCGTGCAGCCCTACGACGATGTCTGGGAACACCGCGACCGTATGCCCGTCTTCCCGGTCCCCGAGGGCGAGACCCAGGGCAGCTGGCTGCGGCACGAGGTGATGGAGGGCCTGAATCGCCGCTTTCCCAATGGGATTCCGGGCGACTACCTGCCCCGCGCCGACTTCGAACTCGACGTCATTATCGAGATGGGCTTCCCCGCCTACTTCCTCATCGTCGCCGACCTCATCAACTACGCCCGTTCGGTCGGCATCAATGTCGGCCCGGGCCGTGGTTCGGCCGCCGGTTCGCTGGTCGCCTACTCCATGGGCATTACCAATATCGACCCGATTCCGCACGGTCTGCTCTTCGAGCGCTTCCTCAATCCCGAGCGCGTCTCCATGCCCGATATCGATATCGACTTCGACGATCGCCGCCGCGGTGAAATGGTCCGCTACGCCACCGAGAAGTGGGGCAGCGACCGCGTCGCCCAGGTGATCACCTTCGGCACCATTAAAACCAAAGCGGCACTGAAGGATTCGGCGCGCGTCCAGTTCGGCCAGCCCGGCTTCGCCATCGCCGATCAGATCTCCAAGGCGCTGCCGCCGCCGATCATGGCCAAGGACATTCCGCTCTCGGGCATCATGGATCCCGAACACGAGCGGTACAAAGAGGCCGCCGAGGTCCGCGAACTCATCAATACCAATCCGGACGTCAATAAGATCTACGAGACCGCCCGCGGCCTCGAGGGCCTGATCCGCAATGCCGGCGTGCACGCCTGCGCGGTCATCATGTCGTCCGAACCGCTCACCGACGCGATTCCGGTGTGGAAGCGCGCGCAGGACGGCGCGATCATCACCGGCTGGGATTACCCGTCCTGTGAGGCCATCGGCCTGCTGAAGATGGACTTCCTGGGCCTGCGCAACCTGACCGTCATCGGTGACGCGCTGCTCAATATCAAGAACAACCGCGGTATCGACCTCGACCTGGACACGCTGCCGCTCGAGGACCCCGCCACCTACGAATTGCTCGCGCGCGGAGACACTCTCGGCGTCTTCCAGCTCGACGGTGGCGCCATGCGCGACCTGCTGCGCCGCATGATCCCCACCGGCTTCGACGATATCGTCGCCGTGCTCGCGCTGTACCGCCCCGGCCCCATGGGCATGAACGCGCACAACGACTACGCCGACCGTAAGAACGCGCGGCAAGAGGTCAAACCTATCCATCCGGAGCTCGAAGAGCCTCTGAAGGTCATCCTGGGTGATACCTACGGCCTGATCGTGTATCAGGAACAGATCATGCAGATCGCGCAGAAGGTCGCCGGGTACTCGCTCGGCCGAGCCGATATTCTGCGCCGCGCCATGGGTAAGAAGAAGGCCGAAGTCCTGGAGGCCGAATTCGAGGGCTTCGAAAAGGGCATGATGGACAACGGCTTCTCCAAGCCCGCCATCAAGGCGCTGTGGGACACCATTCTTCCGTTCGCCGGCTACGCGTTCAATAAATCGCATGCCGCGGGCTACGGCCTGGTCTCCTTCTGGACCGCCTACCTCAAGGCCAATTACCCGGCCGAGTACATGGCCGGTCTGCTCACCTCCGTCGGTGACGACAAGGACAAGGCCGCCATCTACCTGGCCGACTGCCGCCGCCTCGGCATCCAGGTGCTGCCCCCGGATGTGAACGAGTCCGAAATCGAATTCGCCTCCGTCGGTGGCGATATCCGCTTCGGTATGGGCGCGGTCCGCAATGTCGGCGCGAATGTGGTCTCCTCGATTATCGCCGCGCGCAAGGAGAAGTCGAAGTTCACCGACTTCTCCGACTACCTGAACAAGGTCGACGCGCAGGCCTGTTCGAAGAAGGTCACCGAATCCCTCATCAAGGCAGGCGCTTTCGACTCGCTCGGACATCCGCGCAAGGGCCTGCTGCTGGTGCACTCCGACGCCATCGACGCGGTCATGTCGACCAAGAAGGCCGAGGCCATCGGCCAATTCGACCTCTTCGGCGGCCTGGACGACGACGATTCCATGGCGAGTGTCTTCAATGTGAAGGTGCCCGACGAGGAGTGGGAGTCCAAGCACAAGCTCGCCCTCGAACGCGAAATGCTGGGCCTGTACGTCTCCGGGCATCCGCTCAATGGTGTCGAGCATGTGCTTGCGGCACAGTCGGATACGGCCATCCCGACCATTCTCGAGGGTGATGTCAAGGATGGCCAGCAGGTGACCATCGGCGGTATCTTCGCCAGTGTCACCCGCCGCGTCAACAAGAACGGCCTGGCCTGGGCATCGGCCCAGTTGGAGGACCTCACCGGTGGTATCGAGGTGCTGTTCTTCCCGCAGTCCTACTCGGTCTACGGCATGGATGTCACCGAGGACGCCATCGTCCTGGTCAAGGCCCGGGTCTCCGCCCGCGACGATCGCATCTCGCTGATCGCCAATGACCTTGTGGTGCCGGACCTTTCACATATCGGCGTGGAGAAGCCGCTCTCGGTGATCATTCCGACCCGGCTCTGCACCCCCGACAAGATCGGCGCGCTCAAGCGGGTCCTGAACAGTCATCCCGGCACCGCGGACGTCATCATCAAGCACGTCGGCTCCCGCGAACGCACCACCACCCTGAAAGTGGCCGACAACCTACGGGTTTCGCCCTCCTCGGCCCTCATGGGCGATCTCAAGGCGCTACTCGGGCCGGGCTGCCTGGCGAGCTGAGCCGTCGGCGCGTGGGACGTGCCGCGTTCAGAGCCAGGTGGGGTCGCCGAAGACCGCGCCGCTGTCGTCCACTTCGGCGGATTTGGCGTAGAGGTAGGTGTATTGGCGGATCGATACCGGGCCGGCGCACTGATTGACCGAGATATGGAAGTCGCGGATCACTATTTAATAGGCAAACCGCATGATTCGGCCGAATGGCACGTACCGACTGGTCGCGATTGAGATAAGGCCGAAAGTCTCAGTTCGGGCTGCGTGCCGCGTGCCGTACGAGCGCGAGTACCCAGCGCACCGCCATGACGGTCGCACCCGCCAGCACGGCGGTCTGCGCGGAAGCGGTGACCAGCAGCAGAATCAGGGCGATGACCAGCCCGGCGGCGAGGGCCTCGAGCTTGAAAACCGGCCAGGCCGTACCCGCGATATTCACGGTCGCGAGGCGCGCGCGAGGGCGGCGCATCTGCGTTGGGTGAACCACTGCCATCTGATCAGGCTACCCGCAGTCCGAAAGTTCGGGCAAACGAACTTTCTGTCGGACACGCCACAGCGGGTCGGACACGCCACCGCGGCTGGAACATTTCGAGCCCCCGCCGGTGTTAGCTGGGTCATGCCACTAACCGGAGAGTATGAACCCAGCCCTACCGATTGGGCCCGTGAGCAGGCAGAGCTGTACGAAGGCTCGAACGGCGCGGAGGGCAGCGTTATGCAAGGTAAGCCCATCATTCTGCTCACCACCCGCGGCGCGAAGTCCGGCAAGCTCCGTAAGACGCCACTCATGCGGGTCGAACACAATGGTGAGTACGCGGTCGTCGCCTCGCTCGGCGGCGCTCCGAAGCATCCCGTCTGGTACTGGAATATCAAGGCCGATCCGCATGTCGACCTGCGTGACGGCGCGGTCGTGAAGGATTACACCGCCCGTGAGGTCACCGGCGATGAGAAGGCCATTTGGTGGGAGCGCGCCGTGCAGGCGTGGCCGGATTACGACAGCTACACCAAGAACACCGATCGCGAGATTCCGGTCTTCGTCCTGTCCGAGCGCGACTGACGTTCATCGCTTTTGTCCATTACGCCGATCGGGTTCGCCCGGTCGGCGTAATGCTGTCCGGTCCGCCTCAGTAGCATGGGCCGGGTGTCGGATCCGGTAGTAGTCGCAGAGAAAGTGTCCAGTCACGTGCCCGAGTTGAGCGCGGACGAAATCGATGCTGCCGCCAAGAGAATTTCCGACATTATCGAGCCGACACCGCTGCAGAGGATTGCGCGGTTGTCGGCGGCGACGGGTGCCGAGGTCTACCTCAAGCGTGAGGACCTCACCGCCGTGCGCTCGTACAAGCTGCGCGGGGCGTACAACCTCATCATCCAGCTCAATGCCGCCGAACGCGCCGCGGGCGTGGTCACGGCGAGTGCCGGAAACCATGCCCAGGGTGTGGCTTTCGCGTGCAAGGCGATGGGGATCCGCGGCCGCATCTACGTCCCGACCACCACTCCCAAGCAGAAGCGTGACCGAATCCGCGTGCACGGCGGCGAATTCGTGGAATTGATCGCCGTCGGCGATACCTATGACGCGGCCGCCGCGGCCGCCGCCGATGATGTGGCGCGCACCGGGGCGACCATGGTCCCGCCCTTCGACGATCCGCGCACCGCGGCGGGTCAGGGCACGATTGCCGCGGAGTTCCTGGAGCAGCTGGATCGAGCTCCCGATCTGGTGGTGGTGCCGGTGGGCGGCGGTGGCTGCCTGGCCGGAATCAGCACCTATCTCCGGGAACGGTCGCCGCACACCATGATTCTGGGTGTGGAGCCCGCGGGCGCGGCCTCCATGACGGCCGCCCTGCTGGCCGGGGGACCGGTCACGCTCCCGGAGATCGACCCGTTCGTGGACGGCGCGGCGGTGCGTCGCATCGGCGGCCTGCCCTACACCGCGGTGTCCCGGCTCGGTGGCGGCGTGCGCTCGCATGCCTCGCTGCCTTTACTGTCCGCGACCGAATCCGGTGCCGGCGCAGGCGCTTTCCGCATGATGACCGTCGATGAGGGCGCCATCTGCACCACCATGCTCGAGCTCTACCAGAACGAGGGCATTATCGCCGAGCCCGCGGGCGCACTGGCCACGGCAGCACTGCGCGAGATCGAAATCAAGCCGGGCTCGATCGTGGTGTGCCTGCTCTCGGGTGGTAATAACGATGTGTCCCGCTACGGCGAGGTCATCGAGCGGTCGCTGGTGCATCAGGGGCTGAAACACTATTTCCTGGTGGACTTTCCGCAGGAGCCGGGCGCGCTGCGGCGCTTCCTGGACGAGGTGCTCGGACCGGACGACGACATCACGCTGTTCGAATACGTCAAGCGCAACAACCGGGAGACCGGTGCGGCGCTGGTCGGTATCGAACTCGGATCGCCGAATGGTTTGGAACCGCTGCAGAAGCGGATGGACGAGTCACCGATTCGCGGCACCCGCCTCGATCCGGGCTCACCCGCCTACCGCTATCTGACCTGATCGACTCGATCCCGGGCAGGGCGGGGAAGAACCCTGCCCGGGACGGTCGTTCGCGATCCACCCCACTGGGATCGCGGGTCTCGCAGGTCAGATGTGCATCAGATAACCGGGGCCGGTCGGATGAATGAGCTGCGGCTCACCGAGTTTGCGGTCCAGCCGGTGGATGACATCCTCCACGCTCGTCAATGACGGTGTCGCACTGCAGTATTCGGCGATCTCGGTGCGGCTGACCATGGTGCCCGCCCGGGTTGCCAGCAATTCCAGCGCACAGAATTCGCGCGAGGTCATGGTGAGTAGTACGCCATTGCGCTGCACCCGGCGGCGCAGCCGATCCACCACCAGATCGCCGACCGTCAGCACCGGTGCCGGTGAACGCGGGCGGCGACCGCACAGGGCCCGCACCCGGGTGGCCAGTTCGCTCAGCGAGAAGGGTTTGGCCAGATAGTCGTCCGCGCCGCTGGCATAGCCCTCCGAGCGATCCGTCGGGCTGTCCCGCGCGGTAATGACCAGTGCCGGGGTGCGATGACCCGAATCCCGTTGCCGCCGAATCAGATCCAGGCCGTCGCCGTCGGGCAGCCCGCGATCCACGATCAGGCAGTCATAGCGGCGCGTGCCGCAGCTGCGCCCGGCCTCGGCGAGATTTCGGGTCAGGTCGACGATGAATCCGGCCTCTCGCAGCCCGGCCGCGACCCGATCGCCCAGATCGTCGTCGTCCTCGCACACCAGAATCCATATGCTGCGGGGCGTCATCCGATCGTCGGGCATGGCGCAACATTGCCATGCCGATTGTGAACGAATTATGAGCGATCGCCGGATATCCGCCGGGCGTTAACACCCGCGCCGGTCGCGCACGGATTCGCCGAAGTCTCGGTTAACGCGATCACGCGGTTCATACGATGAATCCGAGTAGTCCACTACGCAAGAGAACCCGATGCTCGTGGCGGGAGGATCTGTTCATGAAGAGACTTGTGGTGTGCTGCGATGGCACCTGGAAGGCCGAATCTTCGACGACGGTGTCGAACATAGTCAAAATCGCGCAAACCGTCTGCCATAGCGGCGCGGATCGGGCCGGTAACACCATCGGCCAGCGCGTCTACTACATCTCCGGTCCCGGAGCGCGCGGATTCACCACCGATCGACTGCTCGGCGGCGCGTTCGGACTCGGCCTGGAGGCCAATCTCTCGGCTGCCTACTGGCAGTTGGCGCTGAACTGGGAGCCCGGCGACGAGATCTTCATCTTCGGTTTCAGTCGCGGCGCGTACACCGCGCGCAGTCTGGCCGGGATGATCAACCGGCTCGGCATCCTCACCTACAAGGCCATGATCGACGGTAAGTATCCGGACGCGCTGAAGATCTACCACACCCGCAAGGCCAATCCGGATGATCCGGATCCGCCGGAGTGGGCCGAATTCCGCAGGGCCAATTGCTATCCCGATCCGGTGGTCATCAATTTCCTCGGCGTCTTCGATACCGTCGGTGCGATGGGTATTCCGGGTGTCACGGCCCGGCGGCACCGCTTCCACGATGTGCGGCTGTCTCCCGCCGTGCACTGCGCCCGGCAGGCCCTGGCGCTGAATGAGCGCCGCCGCGCCTTCGAACCCTGCCTGTGGGAGGTTCCGGTCGAAATCGGTCACAAGTATCGCCGCACCGATCGGGTCAAACAGGTCTGGTTCGAGGGCGTGCACAGCGATGTCGGCGGCGGCTACCCCGAATGCGCCCTGGCCGATATCACCCTGCGCTGGATGATCCGCGAGGCCGAGGCCGAGGGCCTGCGCTTCGACCACACCCGCCTGACCGCCCTGCGGCAGCACTGCCCGCATCCGCCGAAAAAGCATCTGCTGCTGCACAATTCGCTCGGCCCGGCATTCCGCCTACTCAATTTCCTGCGCCTGCTCCGCAACCCGCGCAGCCCCCGCTTCTACTGGGATTCCTGGCGTCGCATCCTTACCCCCGCCGACCAGTCCAGCTTCCTGGCCTCCTCCGCCCGCCACGCCCGCGACTACCACCCCTGCAACCTCACCCGCTGGCACGAAACTCTGGACGGCCCAATCCCTTCCGCCCTGATCGAACCCACCGAACTCGGCCCGTTGGACGCTCCGATCGGGGAGCCGGTCACCGTCGGCTGAGGGTTGCCCGCGATTCCTTTCGGCGACGGCCACGGTCTACCTATTCGACGGTGCGGCTCGCACAGGAGGCCGACCGCGACGAGACAGGCCGAGAAGAGAGCTGATCGCCGTGAGTATTCCCACCACTATGCGTGCCCTGCAACAGAATTCGCTGCGGGGGCCGCAGGATATGCGTTCGATCGCCGAGGTGCCGGTGCCGGCCCCGGGCCGGGGTGAGGTGCTGATCAGGGTCGCTGCCGCCGGGGTCAATTTCGCCGATATCTCGAAGGCGCACGGCACTTTTCGGGACGGGCCGCAGCCACCGTATGTGGCGGGCTTCGAGGCCGCGGGGGAGGTGGTCGCGGCGGGGGATGCGGTGACCGGTCCGGCGGTGGGAACCCGGGTCGTCGGCGTCGGGGATGGGGCTTTCGCGGAGTACATGGTGTTGCCCGCGGTCGCCGCCATGCCGGTGCCGCCGGGGTGGACGGCCGAGCAGGCGCTGGGTTTGGTCGTGAACTGGCCGACCGCGCTCGCCGCGCTGAAATTCCTGGGCCGGGTTGTCGCGGGGGAGACGGTCCTGATCCATGCGGCGGCGGGTGCGACCGGCCAGGCCGCGGTGACCTTGGCCAAGCATTACGGTGCGACGGTCATCGCCACGGCCGGGCCGGGTAAGCATGAGATCGTGCGGGCACTCGGGGCCGACCACATCTTGGACTCCGGTTCCGAGCAGCTTGCCGCCGAGGTATCGGAGTTGACCGGCGGTGGTGCCGATCTGGTGCTCGAATGCGTCGGTGGCGCGACGTTTCAGACCAGCCTGAGCGCGGCCAAACGGGTCACCGGCCGGGTTGTCGTCTACGGTCTGCCGGGTGGGGAGGCCGCGATCACGAACTGGGAGTTGGTGTACAAGAACCAGATTCAGTTGATCGGCCTCAATATCGGGGTGCTGATCGAGTCCGCGCCGCAGCTCTTCGGCGAGGTGATGGGTGAGCTGTTCGGGCTCATTGCCACGGGCATCGTCCGGCCCGCTCGTCCCGCCACCCATGACCTGGCCGATGGCCCGAAGGTGCTCGCGGAGCTGGAGAACCGAACTACCATCGGCAAACTGGCCCTGCTGCCCTGACCTCGTCGGGACCCGCGCTGACCTGAGGTTCGATTCCTTCGCGGCGGCGCCCGGGTCGTAATGGGTGAGAGTCCCGCGCGCGGGATCGGCCCGGACGAGGAGCGTGTATGGCAGGCAAGCAAGCCGCGGCGGTGGTGGCGCCGGATCAGGACCGGTTCGCCGCCGAGACCGCATGCTTCCGGCGGGAGTTGTTGGCGCACTGCTACCGCATGGTCGGCTCGGCACATGATGCCGAGGATCTGGTGCAGGAGACGTATCTGCGGGCCTGGCGTTCCTACGCGGGTTTCGAGGGTCGTGCTTCGGTGCGCTCCTGGCTCTACAAGATCGCCACCAATGTCTGCTTGACGGCATTGGAGCCGCGGCATAAGCGGGTGCTGCCCTCGGGCCTGGCCGGTCCCGACGGCAGGCCCGATCGTCCGCCGAGTTATCTTGCGCCGGGCGAGGTTTCGTGGCTGGAACCGCTGCCGGACAGCTGGATCGCCCCGGCCGCCGCGGATCCGGCGATGGCGGTCATCGCGCGGGAGTCGTTGCGGCTGGCGCTGATCGCGAGCCTGCAGCATCTGCCCGCCCGGCAGCGCGCGATCCTCATCCTGCGTGAGGTGCTGGCATTCTCCGCGGCCGAGACCGCCGAGATCCTCGGCACCACCCGGGCGGCGGTCAAGAGCGGCCTACAGCGTGCCCGTGCCCGCCTGGACGAACTCGGCCCGCAATCCGGGGAACTTCTGGAGCCGACCGATGCGCGGGCGCGCGCACTGCTCGACGGCTATATCGCGGCCTTCGAGCGCTCCGACGCCGCACTGCTGGAACAGGTGCTGCGCACGGACGCCACCCTGGAGGCCACGCCGTTCCGGGAGTGGCAGGCGGGTCGCGCGCACTGCATCCACATGCTCGACGCGTATGTCCTCGACACGCCGGGGAATTGGCGAATGCTCGCCACGACGGCCAATGGTCAGCCCGCCGCCGTCAGCTACCGCCGGGGCGCGGACGGGGTGCTGCGGGCGGACGGAGTCGTGGTGCTGACAGTGACCACGACCGGTGTTTCCCAGGTCATCGCCTTCCACCACGACCCGGGACTGGTCGCGCTGTTCGGCTTCCCGGACCTATTGTGAGGCGCGGTCTTGCGGCGGTCCGAGCCCCTGTACCCAGATTCTTACCCGTTCAAACAATCCCGTAACTCGCCGAACGACGTCGAGGTGCACCGAATCGCCTTGTGCCGCCGGTAGCGTCGCGATGTATGACGAAAAAGAAGCCCATCGGCCTGCTTGTCGGTGCGTTTGTTTGCGCCACCGTATTCACCCTGAATCCGTCCGCGGCATGGGCTTCGGGTGATACCGGCCCCGCCGCGCCGGTGCCCGGACCCGGAAAATCCCTGCCCGCGGGCGTGGCCCCGGAAAGGCCGGTCCCGGCCCCCGAAAAGATCCTTCCCGCTCCGCCGCCGGGCGCCGGTGCCTGGTGCCCGACCCTATGACCCATTCATCTAACCAATAGCGCTACAGGCAGCCGGGCGAACAGCTTCTCCAATCGTGATCGCCCGGAGAATGTATGTCCGGTAAGACGGTCGGTCCAGTGTCCCTGGGGCAGATCCAATACGGTATCGCCCCAGCCACCGGCCTCATCGAGTCGAATACTGTGCCGGGTCACCGCGACAATGACCTCCGGTGTCTCACCACTTCGTCCACGCGCATAGGACACCAGATGCTTGGCATGATCGCCGGAGGCGAACAGCGGCGTATATGTCCCGCCGACAAAGCATTCGGGTCTTTCTCGGCGTAGCCATAGCGCATAGGCGACTATCCACATTTTCACCGCGCCGGTGTGGTCGAGATCCGGTGTCCCGGTGAGCGATTGCAATAGCAGCGACCGATGCGTGAAGTCGACGGGCCGGCGATTGTCGGGGTCGACCAGGGAATCTTCCCAGAGTTCGCAGCCCTGATAGATATCCGGAATCCCGGGTCCGCACAGTTGCAGCAGCTTCTGTGCCAGTGCGTCGGTCCAGGCATGTGTCGCGAGATCGGTGACGAATTCCCCCAATTCGACGCCGACCGGGCCGTCGAGAATGTCGTCTATCCATCGGTGCACCGAGCTCTCGAATTCGAGATCCGGTTCCTCCCAGGAGGATTGGGTGCCCGCTTCGCGAACGGCCTTCTCCGCGAACTGATGTAGGCGCTCCCGGAAGCCGGGTACGGTTCCGGCGGGCCGGCCGTCCGCGGGCCACGCGCCGTACATGTTCTGCAAGAGGAACAGTGTGGTCGCGCCGTCGGGGCCGGGGGCGATCTCATTCCACGCGGCCACCGACCGCGACCAGATATCGGATACCTGCGAGAGCATTCCGATGCGCGCCCGGGTGTCCTCGCCGCGCTTGGTGTCGTGGGTGGAGAGCGTGGTCATGGTGGCGGGCCAGCGTGCGGCCCGTTCGGCGTTGGCCAGATGGAATTCGATCATCGAACTGCCGAAGCGCGCCGGATCCGAACCCATCTCCTGCAGCGAGACCAGTCGCGCGGCGCGGTAGAACATGGTGTCTTCCACGGCTTTCGCGGTGACCGCCCCGCCGACCTGCTGGAATCGGGTGGCCGCCTCCCCGCGAATGGCGAGCGCGGTGACCAGGACGTGTAGCGGCGCGGTGAGTTCGCTGTTGCGCTCGGCCACTTCGGCCACGACGGTGCCGACGGTGCCGGCCAGGGGCGCGTAATCGGTGCGCGCGAAGGGTATATGCGAGAGCACTTCGATGGTCGCGTTGGTGAGCGCCATGGTGTCGAAGGCGTCCGCGCGGGCATCGCGTTTGACGGCGGCGACGAGTCTGCGGACCTCCGGCACCAGCATGGTTTCGGCCACGGCCCGTTTGATCCGATGCTCGTGCTCGCCGAACCAGGCGCGGTCGCTGCCGTGTCCGGTGAACTGGCGGGACAGATCGGTGAGGATCTTCTCGCCATCGGGATCGATCAGCACACCGCCGATATCGGTGAGCGCGTCATATCCGGTGGTGCCGTCGATCGGCAGTCCGGAGTCCAGGGGTTCGCCGTGCGCGAGCACCTTCTCGACCAGTAGCAAGCGCTGCGGTCCGATGAGTTTGCGCAGCCGAGTGAGGTATTCGGTCGGATTCGCCAGCCCGTCCGGATGGTCGACGCGCACGCCGTCGATCAGATCGTGTTCGCACCAGGCCGCGAGTTCGCGGTGGGTGGCCTCGAAGATGACCGGATCTTCCTGTCGCAGTGCCGCGAGCCCGCCGACGGTGAAGTACCGCCGGTAGCCGCAGAGCCCGGACTTCCAGTTGACCAGCCGATAGTGCTGCTTGTCGTGGATCCGCAGCGCGTTCTCGCCATCGGTGCCGGGTGCGATCGGGAAGCGCAAATCGTGCAGTGCCAGCATGGGTTCGAGCCCGGCGCGATCCACCGACAGTGCGGCCGGATCGTTCTCATTGGCCAGCACCGGCAGCGCCAGCCGCCCGCCCGCGCCATTGCCGGCGCTCCAGTCGATATCGAAGTAGTGCGCGTACTTCGATTCCTTGCCGTGCGTGAGCACATCCCACCACCACGGGTTCTGCCGTGGATCGGCGACGCCGACATGGTTGGGCACCAGGTCGACGATCAAACCCATGCCGCGGCCGCGCACCTCGTCCGACAGCGCCTTGAATCCGGTAGGTCCGCCCAGCGCCGAGGAGACGGTGGTCGGATCGGTGATGTCATAGCCGTGCGTGGAGCCGCGGGTGGCGGTCATGACGGGGGACAGGTACAGGTGCGAAATACCCAGTTGCTGCAGGTATTCGGCGATGGTTCTGGCATCGGCGAAGGTCAGTGCGTCGGGGCGCAGCTGCAGTCGATAGGTGCTGCGCACGGGCGTCTGCCGCGCGATGGGTCCGGTGAGATGTTCGGGCGTGCTGGTCATGGCCTTCTTGATCATGCCGTACGGCGCAGGACGAGTAGACAGCGCGCGGGCACTGCCATGGTGGACGAGGCGGAGTGTCGCTGGTCATCGGCGGCCGCACCGGTGGGTGTGGAGCAGTCCAGCTCCACCGACCAGGCCGCACCGTGTTCGGCGGGCGGGAGGGTGAAGTCGAGGGCGCCGTCATGGGCATTGAAGCAGAGCAGGAACGAATCGTCGCCGATGCGTTCGCCGCGCGGTCCGGGTTCGCGAATGCCGTCGCCGTTGAGGAAGACGGTGAGCGAGCGGCCGAAGCCGGTTTCCCAATCGGCATCGGTCATTTCGGTGCCACCCGGGGTGAACCAGGCGATGTCGTCGGGATGGTCATGGGTGGTCGCGGGCCGTCCGTCGAAGAAGCGCCGCCGCCGGAATACCGGATGCGCGGTGCGGACCGCGACCGCGCGCCGGGTGAATTCGAGCAGTTCGGAATTGGTGTGCATGAGGGACCAGTCCATCCACGACAGTGCGGAATCCTGACAGTAGGCATTATTGTTGCCGCCCTGGGTGCGGCCGAGTTCGTCACCGTGCGCCAGCATCGGGGTGCCCTGCGAAAGCAGTAGTGTGGCAAGCAGATTGCGGCTCTGCCGGGCGCGCACGGCCAGGATTTCCGGATCGTCGGTGGGGCCTTCGATACCGCAGTTCCAGGAGCGGTTGTAGTTCTCGCCGTCGCGATTGCCCTCACCATTGGCGTCATTGTGTTTGTCGTTGTAGGACACCAGATCCGCGAGGGTGAAGCCGTCATGCGCGGTGACGAAATTGATACTGGCGCTGGGGCGGCGGCCGGTGGCCTCGTACAGATCCGAGGAGCCGGTGAGCCGAGAGGCGAACTCGCCCAGCGTAGCCGGTTGCCCGCGCCAGTAATCCCGTACGGTGTCACGGTATTTCCCGTTCCATTCGGTCCAGGCGACCGGGAAATTGCCGACCTGATAGCCACCCTCGCCGACATCCCACGGTTCGGCGATGAGCTTCACCTGACTCACCACCGGATCCTGGTGCACCAGGTCGAAGAACGTGGAAAGCCGGTCCACATCATGTAATTCGCGTGCCAGGGTGGCGGCCAGGTCGAAACGGAAGCCGTCCACGTGCATTTCGAGCACCCAGTAGCGCAGCGAATCCATGATCAACTGCAGGGTGTGCGGATGGCGCACATTCAGGCTGTTGCCGGTGCCGGTGTAATCCATGTAGTGCTGCGAATCATCGTCCACCAGACGGTAATACGCGGCATTGTCGATGCCCCGGAAGGACAGTGTCGGCCCGAATTCATTGCCCTCGGCGGTGTGGTTGTAGACCACATCCAGAATCACCTCGATGCCCGCCGCGTGCAAAGCCTTCACCATGGCCTTGAATTCGGTGACGGCCGCGCCGGGTGTCTTGCTCGCGGCGTACTCCAGATGCGGGGCGAAGTAGCCGAAACTGTTGTAGCCCCAGTAGTTTCGCAGTCCGCGATCGAGCAGGATGCGGTCGTGCAGGAACTGGTGCACCGGCATGAGTTCGACGGCGGTGATACCCAGGCCGCGCAGGTGTTCCACGATCGCCGGATGCGCTATCCCCGCGTAGGTGCCGCGCAGCTCCGCCGGCACCGCCGGATGCGTCATGGTCATACCCTTGACGTGGGTCTCGTAGATCACCGTCTCGTGGTACGGGCGTTTTGGTGAGCGGTCGTCGGCCCAGTCGAAGAAGGGGTTGATGACGACACCGGTCATGGTGTGCCCGAGGGTGTTCTGTCCGTAGTTGTAGGGCGCGGCATCCGCCCCGAAATCCCCCTCGAATGCCTTGCCGTACGGGTCCAGCAGCAGTTTGCTCGGATCGCAGCGCAGCCCGCGCGTGGGATCGAACGGGCCGTGCACGCGGAAGCCGTAGCGTTGCCCGGGTCCGACGCCGGGTAGATAGGCATGCCAGACATACCCGTCCACCTCGTCCAGGGGTATGCGCGTCTCGCGATTGTCCTGGCCCAGCAGGCATAGCTCGACCCGCTTGGCGACCTCGGAGAACACCGAGAAGTTGGTGCCGACTCCGTCGTAGGTGGCGCCGAGTGGATATGCGGTTCCCGGCCAGACACCGAGCGGTGCCATGTCGGTAGTCGCGGGAGCCATGCCCAGACCCTATCGGTCCGGATCGGCCCCCGAATCAAGTGCCCTCCGCCAGGTCTGGCCGATCAGATCCGCGCCGAAGCTGTGATGCGGATTCGATTCCACCAGTTCGAATCCGACGCGCTGGTAGATGTGCCGCGCGGCGGTCAGCACATCATTGGTCCAGAGCACGATCTCGCGGTAGCCGGCGGTGGTGGCGAAGCGCAGGCATTGCTCGACCAGTGCGCCGCCCATGCCGAGGCCGCGCGCGGAGGGTTCCACCAGCAGCAGGCGCAGCCGGGCGGTGCTGTCGGTCTCGCGCATGCAGTAGACGCAGCCGACCGGTGCGCCCTCGTACTCGGCGATCCAGGCCCGTTCCCGTTGTGGGTCATGGGAATTCAGGAAGTCGGCGACGATACGGGCGACCAGTGACTCGTATTCGCCGTTCCAGCCGTACTCGCGGGCGTAGAGCGCGGCATTGCGCGCGATCACCCAGCCGTGGTCGCCGGGCAGTGGTTCGCGCACCAGCACGCCCGCCGGATCGGGTTCGGCGTCGGTGTCCAGAATCCGCTCGATGGCGTGCATGGCCGCGACCAGCCGGGTGCGGGTGTCGGGGGAGGCGATTCGAGGAGTTCGCCGATCTGCCGGTGGGTGAGTTCATCGAGTTCGGCGAAGGCCGCGCGGCTCCGATCGGTCAGTTCGACCACCTGACGTCGCCCGTCGGTGTCCGAGCGGCGGCGGGCGACCAGGCCCTTGTCCGCGGGGTTCTGGTAACTTGAACGGTGTTCAAGACGCCGCCTGTGAAGGAATCTCCCGTTGGCACTGACACCTGACGAGATCACCGCCATCGATACCGCACATGTGTGGCATCCGTACGGCGGCTTCCCGGCGACCACCGAACCGCTCATCATCGCCTCCGCTTCGGGCACCCGGCTCACCCTCGCCGACGGCCGCGAACTCGTGGACGGCATGAGCTCGTGGTGGGCGGCGGTGCACGGGTATGGGCATCCGGTGCTCGACGCCGCACTGCTCGCGCAGTCCCGGCGCATGAGCCACGTGATGTTCGGCGGGCTCACGCACGAGCCCGCGGCGCGGCTTACCCAGCTGCTCGTCGAACTCACCCCGGACGGGCTGGACAAGGTCTTCCTCTGCGACTCCGGTTCGGTCTCGGTCGAGGTCGCGGTCAAGATGTGCCTGCAGTATCAGCGCGCGCTCGGCCGCCCGCGCAAGCGCCGCCTGCTCACCTGGCGCGGCGGATACCACGGCGATACCTTCACGCCCATGAGCGTCTGCGATCCGGACGGCGGTATGCACGCGCTCTGGACCGATGTGCTGGCGCAGCAGATCTTCGCGCCCGCACCACCGAGTGATTATGTGCCGGAATATGTTTCGGAGCTGAAGCGGCTGATCGCAACGCACGCGGGCGAATTGGCTGCGGTCATCGTGGAGCCCGTGGTGCAGGGTGCGGGCGGTATGCGCTTCCACGATCCGCGCTATCTCGCCGATCTGCGCAGGCTCTGCGATGAGCATGACGTGCTGCTGGTCTTCGATGAGATCGCCACCGGATTCGGCCGCACCGGAACGCTTTTCGCCGCCGAGGCCGCCGGGGTGCGCCCGGATGTGATGTGCGTGGGCAAGGCGCTCACCGGCGGGTATATGACACTCGCTGCGGCACTGTGTACTTCGGAGATCGCCGAGAGCATCAGCCGGTCGCACGGCGGGCTCATGCACGGGCCGACATTCATGGGTAATCCGCTTGCGTGCGCGGTGGCGGTGGCCTCGATCGAGCTGCTGCTCTCGCGGGATTGGCAGGGCGAGGTGCAGGGTATCGAGGCCGGGCTGAATACCGGTCTGGCTCCTGCCCGTGATCTTCCCGGTGTCGCCGATGTCCGGATTCATGGTGCTATCGGCGTGGTCGAACTCGATCATGAGGTGGATGTGCGCAAGGCCACCCATGCCGCAGTCGAGTCCGGCGTGTGGTTGCGGCCCTTCCGCAACCTCGTTTACACCATGCCGCCCTTCATCAGTTCGGCACAGGACGTCCAGCGCATTACCGCCGCGGTAGTCGCGGCCGCGGCGGTGTGAGCGCTCAGCGGCTCGCGCGTTTCTCCCGGGCTCGATCGGGATTCTCGCTGTCCGACAGCACTTCCCAGACGCGGAAGACGCAGTGGTAGTCGTCGGACCAGCCGCGTGCGATCAGCATGAAGGTGTCGCCGTCGCGCAGGATGGTGCGGCGGCTGACCATCTTCGGATGATCGGGAATGAATTTCTGGACGAGATCGGGCACCTTCGCAAGGGCTTGTTCGCGGGTGCCGACCACCTCGGTGAGGACCTTCGGGGACCAGGTTTTGCTGTCTCCGAAGCCGGTCGTCTGCTCGACCACTATTGCCCATCGTGGCATCGCGCAGCCTCCTTAAGGCTTCCAGCATAGCCCGCCGGATGCCTCCTGAACGGTGTTCAAGTATGCTGCGGAGCTGTGAGTGCCGATCCCCTGAGTTGGTTGGACGAGCGCGCCGCCGAGCGCGTGGACGCCGGGCTGCGCCGAGAACTGCGCCCCCGCGCGCCGGAGAGCGGGACCATCGATCTGGCCTCCAATGACTACCTCGGGCTGGTCCGGCATCCGGAGGTGATCGACGGCGCGGTCGACTCGGTGTGCAAGTGGGGCGCGGGCTCCACCGGGTCGCGCCTGGTCACCGGCACCACCGCCGAACACGAGATGCTCGAGGCCGAACTCGCCGAATTCGTCGGCGCGGAGGCCGGTTTGGTCTTCGCCTCCGGCTATGCGGCAAACCTCGGTGTGGTCACCGCACTGGCCGCGCGCGGGACGCTGGTGGTCTCGGACGCGGGTTCACACGCCTCCCTGGTGGATGCCTGCCGGTTGTCGCGGGCTCGCGTAGAGGTTGCCGCACACCGGGATCCGGCCGCGGTGGACCGATTGCTGGCTGAACGCACCGAGGAACGGGCGCTGGTGCTCACCGACTCGGTCTTCAGCGCCGACGGTGACCTCGCACCCCTGGCCGAACTGCACCGGGTGACTCGGGCCAATGGCGCGGTACTGATCGTCGACGAGGCACACGGCCTGGGCGTGCGCGGCGCAGGCGGCCGCGGTCTGGTCCACGAGGTCGGCCTCGCCGGTGAACCCGATCTGGTGATCACCGCGACGCTCTCCAAAGCCCTTGCGGCACAGGGCGGTGTGGTGCTGGCCGGCGCCCGCGTGCGCGCCCACCTCATCGACTCCGCCCGCACCTTCATCTTCGATACCGGCCTGGCCCCCGCGGCCGTCGGGGCGGCCCGCGCGGCCCTGCGCGTCCTGCGCCGCGATACCGGCATGGCCGCCCGTGTGCTGGCTCGAGCAGCCGACCTGGCACGCATTGCCGGTGTCCCCGAACCGGATTCGGCCGTCGTCTCCGTCGTCCTCGGCGAGGCCCAAGTCGCCTACGACGCCGCCCAAGCCTGTCTGGCCCGCGGCCTCAGTGTCGGCTGCTTCCGCCCACCCTCGGTGCCAGAAGGCACCTCCCGCCTGCGCCTGACCGCCCGCGCCAACCTCACCGAGCACGACATCGCCACCATCGCAACGATTCTCGCCGAAGTGCTGGCCGAGGCCCGCACGGGAACGGCAGGGGGCCGTCACCGCGCGGCGGTGGTGTCATGAGCCTGCTTTTCATCACCGGCACCTCCACCGATGTCGGCAAAACGATCGTCACCGCGGCGCTCGCCGCCACCGCCCGCGCGGCGGGTGCCACCGTCGCGGTCTGTAAACCGGCCCAAACAGGTGTAGCCCCAGGCGAACCCGGCGACCTCGCCGAGATCACCCGCCTGTCCGGCGTCACCCGCACGGTGGAGCTGGCCCGCTACCCGGAGCCCCTCGCCCCGGACACGGCCGCCCGCCGCTGCGGCCGGCCCCTGCTCACCCTCGCCGAAACCGTGGCGGGCATAGAATCCTGCGCCGACGCCGACCTCACCCTGGTGGAGGGCGCAGGCGGCCTCCTGGTCCGCATGGGCGAATTCACCCTGCTGGACCTGGCCCAAAAACTCGACGCCCCGGTCCTGCTGGTGGCCGCCGCGGGCTTGGGCACCCTCAATCACAGCGAACTGACAACGCGCGCACTGCAATCCGCCGGCATTCACTGCGCCGGCCTGGTAATCGGCTCCTGGCCGGAATCTCCCGACCTGGCCGCCGAATGCAACCGCACCGACCTCCCCGCCGTAACCGGCGTAGACCTCATCGGCGCCCTCCCCGCAGGCGCGGGGTCCTGGGATCCCGCTCGCTTCACCGCCACCGCCCCCACCTGGTTCGACCCCACCTGGACCACCCACCACCTCCACCCCGCCCACTAGGCCCCCGTCATCCCGGCATGCTTTCCGCCGGGATCCACACAGAGCGAAGCTCACGATTTCCTGACGCTTCCCCTGCGAGTGTCGGTTCATGACACCGGAAACAACCACTGCCGCACGGGATCCGGCCTTGCACGGGCCGAACCGACTGTGCTGCGGGCGGATCCGGAGCTGTTCACCCTGCCCGCCCCGCCGCCGCTCTGACCTGCGCGCTGTCCACTCGAACCGGCCGCGCGGTGTCACCCGGCAGGCGTATGGTCGCGGCCATGAACTCCACCCGCGTCGAGTGGTTCGTGAGTGCTCCCCGCCCGAATGTCTTCCGGGCACTCCTCGATGCGCGGTCGGTCCGAACGTGGATGGTCCCCGACGGGATGACCAGCCGTATCCACGAATTCGACCCGCGCATCGGGGGACGCTTCCGAATCTCCCTCAGCTATGACATTCCCACCGCGGCGGGCAAGACCTCCGCGCACACCGACACCTTCCACGGCCATTTCGTGCGCATCGTCCCGGATACGGAGGTGGTGCAGAGCGTCGAATTCGAGACCGAGAACCCGGAGCTACGTGGCGAAATGACCATTACGTAT
This sequence comes from Nocardia sp. SYP-A9097, assembly GCF_009649815.1. Taxonomy (GTDB): domain Bacteria; phylum Actinomycetota; class Actinomycetes; order Mycobacteriales; family Mycobacteriaceae; genus Nocardia. The sequence goes on along the minus strand of NZ_WJIC01000010.1, from coordinate 217,214 downwards.
TCGCTGAGCAGCGAGCACGGCGGTACTCGCGTGATCGCCCAGCACGACAATCTGCCGCCCGGGCTGTCCCCGGAAGACAATGAACTCGGCTTCCGCATGTCCCTCGCCAGGCTCGCCGATCTGGCCGAAAAGGCCGAATCCGCTGCCCCGCCCGGCTGATCGGCGGAAGGAAGTACTGCGCGGATGCGAGATTGCCGGGTCGGTGCCTATGGTGGATTGGTATGGCGCTGCCGGGCTATCCACGTCCGTCCACTGCCACCGAATACGACGATCGGCGGCGGGAGTCCCGCCTGCGCGAAACCCGCCTCGGCCACGACCGGGCCGATTGGCGGCGTACCCGGCTGATCCTGTTGCGCGGCAGCCTGATTCCGCTGCTTCTGATCGGTGTCTTCGCGCAATACCTGGCGTGGGATGTCATGCCGGAGCGCACCCGGCTGGCGCGCACCGAACCGGCGGTCACCTCGATCGCCGGACCAGCCGGCCCGCAGGCCGCCGATACCGCCGTCTTCGATCTGGTCGGACTGGGCGTCCTCGATGCCGGTGATACCGCGCGCGCCCTGCCCGCGCTGAGCCGCCTCGGTTCGGTGTGGGCGGTGCGCTACGACAATGCCGGTATCGACACCAAGGTCATCGCGGACCTCATCGTGAAAGTCACCGAGGCGGCCAAGGCGCCGAATGTGATCCTCACCGGGCACAGTATGGGCGGGGTCATCGCCCTCGAGATCGCCAAACACCTGCACACCGGCAGTGATCGCCGCGTCCTGGCCGTCATTCTGGATTGCACGCCGGTGGACCTGCATGCCGTCCGCCGCGAAGCCCGCGACCAAGGCGAGGAGATGATGCGCTGGACCGGTTGGATTCCCGGTGCGCGCGAAAGCCGCCTGCTGCGCTTCACCGTCGAAATGTACGCGCGCCATGAGAGTTTCATGGGCGGCGGCCGCTACGGGTTCCGCGCCGACCGCCTGCGCGAGGCCGCGAACAACGTATGGCACGACAAGATCCTGAGCACCGACACCGCCAGCAACGGTCTCATCGAAGCCCAATTCAAGGCGATAGTCGCCGGCGGCGCGATCGACGACCTCCAAGCCCTGGCAAAACCCGTGAACGGCAAACCCCGCCCCGCGATTGTCTTCATCCGCCCGCACGACGCTTACCGGGACCCGATCGTCGACGTCGACTACTCGCACCGGGTACTTGTCGAACAATCCGGCGGCCTCAACGGCAATCTCCTGGTCGTCACCACCCGAACCACTGCCCACGCCAACCCGATTCAGCGCCCGGAGGAGTACAACACGGTCATCGAACAGCAGATAGTCCCGTTCATCCGCCTGTCCCAGCGAGATTCCCCCATCGCAGCCGCATCCCCCGGTCGCTGACCCCACCCCGTCATCCCGGCATGCTTTTGGCCGGGATCCACCCATTTCGGCTACCGCACCGAATCATCCGAGCCCGGCCGAATCCCGGAGGCGGGCACCAGACCCCACCTCTCCAGTTGCGCCCGAACCTGTTCCGCGGCATCGATATTCAACGGCCCGCTGGTCCACAGCGCATACGGCAGGTTCAGGAACCGCGATTCGCGTACCGCCCGCAGATTCTGGATACCCGGCTTGGAGCGCAGCAGCTCCACCTTCTGCTGGAAGGATTGCGGCGGGTAATCGACGAAGACGATCGCCTCCGGGTCGGCGGCGGCGAGCCGCTCCCAGGAGACGGCGGTCCAGGTGTCGGCCACATCCTCGATGGCATTGCGCGCGCCCGCCGTCTCCAGAATCGCCTGCGGCGCACCGTATTTGCCGCTGGAGAAGATGGTGTCCGAGGCGCTGTCGAACAGGAAGAGGATGGGTTTGCGCTCCGGCTGCGGTGCGGCGCGCAGCGCGTTCACCCGTCGATCGATATCGGCATTGAGCTCGGTGGCCTTCTCGGTCCTACCCGTAATCGCGCCCAGATCGGTGAGATCGGTGCGCAGCGCCGTCCACGCATCGGTGATACCGCGCTCCCCATCGGGCCGGCGGCAGCTCTCGGTCAGCACGTACGGTGCGACACCGGCGGCTCTTAGCGAATCCGGTGTCAGATTCGTGGCCTCGGAGTACCCGTAATTCCAGCCCGCCACCATCACATCGGGCCGCTGCGCCAGCACGGTCTCCCGTGAGGGATAGTCCGGCGCAACGGAATTCAACCCATCCACCGCATCCCCGTAATGCTTGCGCAGCGTCTCGGCGTCGCGCTTCAGGCTGGATACCGCCACCACCTGCTGCTGCGCACCCAGCGCGAGCACCATGGAGATCAGGTTCCCGTCATTGACGAACATCCGCTGCGCGGGCGCCGGAAACCGCGCGCTCACACCGCAATTGCGAATGCTCAGATTGCCGGTGGCAGCCTGCGGTGAGCTGCAGGCCGCCAGCGCACCCACCAGTGCCGTGGCCGCGAAGATCCGGGTGAGGTGTCTCAAGACTGTGCCTTTCGCGCGGTGATCAGCAAATGCGAATCCCCGGTATCCGGATGCGCCACACGCAGCGCGTGCACCCCGAACACCCGGTCGAGAATCTCGGAATCCAAAGCGATTTCCGGAGTTTCGAGCGGTAACGCCGCCCCGTCGTGCAGTACCAGCACCCGATCGCAATACCGATCGGCCAGCGCCAGCTCGTGCAGGCTGGTCACCACGGTCCGATCCAGCGTCCGAGCCAGCTCCAGCAACTCCAATTGATGCGTGACATCGAGATGATTGGTCGGCTCATCCAGCAGTAGTAACGGCGTCTCCTGCACCAGCGCCCGCGCCAGCAACACCCGCTGTCGCTCCCCACCGGACAGCCGGCTCACCAACCGCCCGCCGTATCCCGCCAAATCCACACTGCGCAGCGCGTTTTCGATAATCTCGCGCTCATCGGCCGAACCGCCACCCCAGGGCGGCAGAAACGGCGTCCGGCCCAACGCCACCAACTCGCCGACGAGAAGATCCTCCGGCGCACCCTGATCCTGCGCCACGAACGCCACCCGCCGAGCCCGGCCCCGCCCGGAAACCCCGTGCAACTCAACCCCATCGACCAGAACCTGCCCCCGCACCGGCCGCGCCAGCCCGGCAAGCGTCCGCAACAGCGTCGTCTTCCCGCTCCCATTCGGACCGACAATCCCCACCGTCTCACCGGACCGGATAGCGAAATCCACACCCGCGACCACGGTTCGGCGTCCCGCGGCGCAAGCCAGACCGATCGCTTCCAGGGCGGTCATGCCGCACCGAACCGGTAGCGGCGGCGGCCCATCAGGATCAGGAAGGCCGGTGCGCCGATCAGCCCGGTAAGCACCCCGACCGGGATTTCGGTGGGCCGCACCAGGACTCGGGTCGCGGCATCGGCGATAACCAGGAAGACCGCTCCGCACAGCGCACTCGCCGGCAGCAGTGCGCGATGACGAGGCCCGACGAGCAGCCGTGCCGCGTGTGGCACCACCAGGCCGACGAACCCGATCCCGCCCGACACCGCGACCAGCACGCCGACCAGCACCGCCAACAGCACGAAGAGCGCGATTCGCAGCTCCCGCACCGGAACTCCAACCGACGCGGCGGCATCCGCGCCGAGATTGAGCGCATCGAGCCAATTGGCGGCGATCAGCAGCGCCAACAGGCTCGCCCCGACTACGCAGGCGGGCAACGGAATTCGCGTCCAATCCGCCCCGGAGAGACTGCCGAGCAGCCAGAACAGCACCGACTGCGCCGCCGCCGGATCGCTGCTGCGGAAGATCATATAGCTGCTCAGGGCAGCGAACGCCGACCCGAGCACGGTGCCCGTGAGCACCAAACGCAAAGGGGTGAGCCCACCTTGGGCAATGGCGATCAGAAATACCGCGGCAGCGGCGGTCAGCGCGCCCGCGAGCGCTCCGGCGGACAGCGCCCACAATCCCGCTCCCGCGAAGAGCCCGGAGGTGATGACGGCCGCCGCCCCCACTCCAGCTCCCGACGAAACTCCGAGCAGATAGGGGTCGGCAAGCGGATTCCGTACCAGCGTCTGCATGGCGGCCCCGGCCACGGCCAGCCCCGCTCCGACAATCGCCGCCAGCACGGTCCGAGGCACCCGCAACTGCCACACAATGGTGTCCGGTCCGAGATCGTTGGGCGCGAGTCCGACTATCCGCCGGTGCAATACCTCGATCACCGCCGGCACCGGCACGATCTCCGCCCCGAATCCGGTAGCCACCACCATGGCAATAACCAGCAGCCCCCCGAGCACGGGCAATACGACCGATGTCCGAGCACGGCTCATCGACAAAGCTCCACAGGCAATTCGCGGCCTCTCCAGAGTTCTACGCGGTGGAGGAGGTCTGACTCGCACCCGGCCGAGACCGAGCACTCACAGTGGCGCGACCGTCCCGGATTCCCACCGGATTCCCGCACCCACCAACGATGACAGCGCAAAACTCTACCGCCCAGTCTGTCCAACTCTCCGCCCACCACCGCCTGCGCCGGGCGGAACTACCCATGTAGTTATGGAAGAGCCCTGGGGCGGGCTGTCCGATAGCGAGCCGCGCTGTTCGATGCGGTGGTGGACGGACCTGGGTTCATGCCGAACGCGGTGACCGCGCCTCGAACCTCGGGGAATCCACGACCTGTGGTCAGAGCGACTCGAGATAGGCGAGTACCGCCAGGACTCGGCGGTTGTCGTCGTCGGACTCCGGGAGGTGGAGTTTGCCGAAGATGCTCGCGATGTGTTTGTTGACGGCGCTGGCGGACACGGTGAGTTGGCGGGCTATGGCGGCGTTGGAGCGGCCCGCGGCGATCAGGCTCAGTACCTCACGTTCGCGCGGGCTCAATTCCGTTGTGCGGCCCCGCGCATCGCCTCGGCTCAGCAGTTTGGCGACGACTTCGGGATCCATCGCGGTGCCGCCGCGGGCCACCGATCGGACCGCGTCGATGAACTGCTCGGTATTGGAGACCCGATCCTTGAGCAGGTAGCCGACCGCACCGATGCCGTCGGCGAGAAGTTCACGGGCATAAAGCTGTTCGACATATTGCGACAGCACCAGCACCGGGAAACCCGGCCGCTGCCGTCGCGCTTCGATCGCGGCCTGCAGCCCCTCATCGGTGAACGACGGCGGTAGTCGCACATCGACGACCGCCACATCGGGTTGTTCCTCGGCCAGCGCCTTACGCAGCGATGGGCCGTTGTCGACGGCGGCCACGACGGCGAAGCCGTGCTCGGTGAGCATGCGCACCAGCGCATCTCGGAGCAGGAACAGGTCTTCCGCGAGGACTACGCGGATTTCGTCGCGCACGGCACCTCCAGGTGGATACGGGTCGGGCCGCCGATCGGGCTGTCGATGGTGATCGTTCCGTCGAGGGCTGCCAGTCGGCTTCGAATCCCTTGCAGCCCGGTGCCTTCGGCGGGATCGGCGCCGCCGTCGCCGTCATCGGTGACCTCGCAGCTCAGCACACCGGCGCGGTGGTGCAGGGCGATATGGACCGTTGCCGCGTTGGCGTGCTTGCCGATATTGGCCAGCAGTTCGGCGACCGCGAAGTAGACGGCGGACTCCACCGGCGGTGCGAGCCGTCCGGTCAGCTCGGACGACACTTCGGCATCGAGCAGGGAATCCAGCGCCAGCGCGCGGATCGCATCGGTGAGACCTCGGTCGGCCAGAACCGGCGGATGCACACCGCGCACCAGGTGGCGCAGCTCGTCGAGGGCCTTGGAGGACGCCTCCCGGGCGGCGGCCACCAGCTGGCGGGCCGCCTCCGGATCCCGATCGAACAACCGCTCGGCGTTACCGAGTCCCATACCCAGTGCGACCAGTCGCGCCTGCGCACCGTCGTGCAGATCGCGTTCGATGCGGCGCAGTTCGGTGGCTTGCGCGTCCACACTGTCCGCGCGGGTCTCCGCGAGCGTCTCGACGCGGTGCTCCAATTGTGTTGTCCGCGAGGGTCCGAGCAGTTCGCGGGCCCAGCGTGCGCGCACGCGCAGCACCTTCGGCCCGATATACAGGCCGAGCGCGATCAAGGAGAGGCCGACCGGGATCGCCGCCAGCGCAGTCGATGTCGAGTTCACGTGCAGGACGCCATAGGAATTGGTCCCGCCCGCCCGCGCATTGGCCCGCCACACCCAGGGCTGCACCGCGACGCCGTACAGGCCGTACAGCGGCATGCCCAGCGCGAGCGCGGATGCCCAGGTGCCGATGACGGGGTCCAGGATCGCCCAGGCCACATCTCTCCAGGTGGTGCGCGCCCACAGTAACTCGACCGCTCCGGTCTCGGTGCCGTAGGGCCGCTCGATGTCCACGCCGAGCCGGCCCGCGATCCGGCGAGCCGTGTCCGCGACCGTGCGGAGCAGCGAAACCGCCTGCGGGAGAACATGCTTGCCGACACCGACCGCCATCAGTGCCGCGGCGACGAGGACCAGCATCGCCGCACCGATACCGGCGACGGAGAGCGCGAGCATGGCCAGTGCCAGCAGCGGTGTCGCGAGCCATGCTCTCATCGATGTCCTGCCTTTCGGTCCTCGCCTGAGCATTGCGTGCTTGTCCATGATCAACCCCGCCGTCCGATTCCCCGGACAGCGGCCAGTGCCGCCACGCCGGTGACGCCCGCGCCGCAGAGCCACGCGAACAGGTCACCGACCACGCCGTAGATCGTCCAGGTGCCGCGTGTCGGAACCGATACGACCATGCTCTGCTGTGCGGTGCCGAAGTAGTTCGTCCTGGCCAGCGGCACGCCATAGGCGTCGACGGTGATCGCGATGCCATTGCTGGTCTGCCGGACCAGGCTGTATCCGTTCTCCACGGCCCGGAACACCGCATTCGCCGAATGCGTGCGCGCGATGCCCTTCCAGTCGTTGGCGGGCACGAGCATGATGTCGGCGCGGGTGCGCAGGGTGCCGGGGAAATCGGCATCGAAACAGATGACATTCGCCAGCCTGCCGTACGGCGTGTGCGATACCGGGACGATGCCGTCACCCGGGCGCAGACTCTCCATACCCGGCACCGGATGCGCCTTGTCGTAGGTCGAGAGCACCTGACCGTCGGGTGCTATGAGCACCGCGATATCGCGTGAGCGCGGTTGACCGTCCAGGATCACCGCGATCCCCATATCGAGATAGATCCGCTTGTCTACGGCCAGATCTCGCGCCTGCCGCAGGAATTCGGGGTAATCCTCGTCGAGTACGACCGCGGCGGTCTCGGACCAGGCCACGATCTCGGCTCCGGCGTCGGCCTCGATTCGACTGTGCGCGAACAGATCATCGTCGAGTACTGCGAACGCTCGGCGCAGCACCGGTTTCTGCTCGGGCAGGAGCCGCGGCGTGTGGAAGTTGTCGATCTCGCGCATTCGATCCTCGGCCGCGAGCGAGACACTGATTCCGGCGATACGCACCAGATTCGGTGCCGTGGGCGCGAGAGCCAGTCGCAAGCCGCCACCGGCGAAGACCAGTACGGCCACCACGGCGAAGGCCGATGTCGCGGCGCGGGTCGGCCGGCTCCAGCGATACTCCAACGCGCAGTTGACGATCGGCGCGACCCAGGCCATCAAGAAGCTGATGCCGTAGATGCCGGTGACCGACACCAATTGCAGTAGAGGAAGATTCGTCGACTGGGTGTCGGCCAGGGGACCGAAGACCGTGCCGAATGGACTGATCACCGCGATCAGGAATTCGACTGCCACGCGGGCTGCCGGGAAGACCAGGGTGGCGGTGAATGGATTCAATCGCTGGAAAAGCAGCCGGTCGATCAGTAGCGGAAGGCTCAGCAGCACGCTCAGTATTGCGCACCCGAGCACCATCGGCAGGACCGTGAGTTGTCCCGCGGCGGCGACCAGAATCACCGATGTCGCGGTCGAAGCCGAAGCGACGCAGGCGAATCCGGTGAGCGCACCGGTACCGCGGGTGAACCGCATCAAGCCGATCGAGAACAGCCAACCGGCAATCGGGATCGACCACTCGCCGTTCGCGGCGACCAACCCGGTCCCGATTCCGGCCGCCAGCCAAAGGTATTTTCGCCAACCGGTGGCGCACGCCAGATATGCCATAGCTCAGAGCTTCTCGAACCGCGCGCCCTTTGCCATTGCGGCTGACTCCCGAGCTGCCCTGTAGTTTTCTGCACCCCGGCCTCGCGACCTACCCGGACGGTGTAGCTGACACCGCAGCTCAGCGGACGCGGGTGCCCAGCAGGTGGCGGACTCCGGAGATGAACAACTGCAGGCCGAAGTCGAAGCGGGAGGTCGCGTCCGGGCTGTCGTACAGGGGTGAGCTCTCCTCGGAAAGCGCTCCGACGGAGTCCATTTGGATGCGGGACTGCTCGTCGACCGTTTGACCGAGCACGTAGTAGAGCAGGGTGTAGGCGGCGAGGTCGGCTTCCTCGCGGGTCATGCCCGCGCGAATCGCCGCCCCGGCCAAGCGTTCCCGGCCCTTGCTGGTGGTGAGTCTGGAAGCGTATGTGGCGGAGACCAATTCGGCGCCGTCACGGTAGGCGAGCAGGCAGGAGCGCAAGCGGTGCGCCAAGTCGGTGATCTGACCGGACCATTCGGTGGTCTCGACCGGTTCGTCCATGGGCGCGAGAATGCGGTCCGCGACCGCGCCGAGCAGGGCCTGCTTGTTGGGGAAGTGCCAGTACAGCGCACCGGGCTGCACATGCAGTGATCCCGCGAGCCGCCGCATGGTCAGATCGGCGAGTCCGTACTGGTCGAGAATGGCGATGGCCCCGTCGACCACGTCCGTGCGGTGCAGTTGCACTGAGAATCCGACCCCTTCGTGTTTCGGCTCACTCTCCGGACTGCTAGCCTACCCTGAACACCGTTCAAGTTGCTCGGCCACACCGGCCGGACGAAGGGATTCGAGTCAATGACCCAGGCAGCCGTCAGGACCGAAGCCGACAGCGCGGCAGGCGAAGACATTCTGACGATCGCCCGCGAGCAGGTGCTCGAGCGCGGCGTCGGCCTCACCCAGGAGCAGACCGTCGAGGTGCTGCGCCTCGGCGACGACCGGCTCGAGGAACTGCTCGCGCTCGCCCATGACGTGCGCATGAAGTGGTGCGGTCCCGAAGTCGAGGTCGAGGGCATCATCTCGCTCAAGACCGGCGGCTGCCCCGAGGATTGCCACTTCTGCTCGCAGTCCGGCCTTTTCCAGTCGCCGGTGCGCGCCGCCTGGCTCGATATCCCGAGCCTGGTCGAGGCCGCCAAGCAGACCGCCAAGACCGGCGCGACCGAATTCTGCATCGTCGCCGCCGTGCGCGGACCGGACGAGCGGCTCATGGCGCAGGTCGCCGCGGGCGTCGAGGCCATTCGCAATGAGGTCGACATCCAGGTCGCCTGCTCGCTGGGCATGCTCAACCAGGAGCAGGTCGATCAGCTCGCCGCCATGGGCGTACACCGCTACAACCACAATCTCGAGACCGCCAAGTCGCACTTCCCGAATGTGGTCACCACGCACTCCTACGAAGAGCGCTGGGACACCCTGCGCATGGTGCGCGAGGCCGGTATGGAGGTGTGCTCCGGCGGCATCCTCGGTATGGGCGAATCCATCGAGCAGCGTGCCGAATTCGCCGCGCAGCTGGCCGAATTGGAGCCGGACGAGGTGCCGTTGAACTTCCTCAACCCGCGCCCCGGCACGCCCTTCGGTGACCTGGAAGTTCTGCCCGCGGCAGACGCGCTGCGCGCCGTCGCCGCCTTCCGTCTGGCGCTGCCGCGCACCATCCTGCGCTTCGCGGGCGGTCGCGAGATCACCCTCGGCGACCTCGGTGCCAAGCAGGGCATCCTCGGTGGCATCAATGCCGTCATCGTCGGCAATTACCTCACCACCCTGGGCCGACCCGCCGAAGCCGATATCGATCTGCTCGGCGAGCTCAAGATGCCGATCAAGGCGCTCAACGAAACCCTCTGAGATCGGCGGGTTATCGAAAACCGGTACCGTACAAATGGCTCGGTTTGCGGTGCCCTGCGCTGAGGCATCGAGGATCTCGACATACAGGTGGGCGTGGACGTGGATATAGAGGAGCGCTACAACCCCTTCACGGGCAAGCGAGTGGTGCCGGGTCTCGACGATCCGGTCCCGCCCGCCGCCGCCATGGGGTTGGAGCCGCCGCGGTTCTGTGAACACTGCGGCCGCCGCATGATCGTGCAGGTGAGCCCCGACGGCTGGTGGGCCAAATGCTCCCGGCACGGTGTGCTCGAGTCACATCAGCTGGAACGCCGCTAGTGGCAACCACATTCACCGCTGCCGAGCAGCCCGCCATGCGTATCGACGGTGTGATGCGCGAGGCGCGCGCGGCAGCGGTGGTGTTCGCCGCGATCGCCGCGGTGAGCGCGCTCGGCGGCGTGCTCTGGGCTTTTCTCGCACCCGCCGAACGGTTGCTGGTGGTCGACGCCGACCGGGGCGCGGCGCTGACGGGGGAGAGCACGCACCGCTTCGACGCGGTCGCCATCTTCGTACTCATCGGCCTGGTGGTCGCGGTGCTGAGTACCGTCGCGGCCTGGCGTTGGCGCAGTGTGCGCGGCCCGGTACTGCTGCTGGGCCTGCTGGCCGGATCGGCGCTCGGTTCGTCCGTGATGCGCTGGGTCGGTGAAGCCATTGCCGAGCAACGACATTCGCGTCCCGCCCATCCTGCTGTGCATGCGATTATCGAATTCGCGCCGACGGTCGAAGGCTGGCCGGCGCTGCTAGTGCAGCCGTTGGTCGCGGTTCTGGTCGTGCTGATCATGGCGGCCGTGAGCACCTCCGACGACCTCGACAGCGGGCAATTCCTGCCCTTCGGCGGGCGTCCGAAGGAGCCGGTTGCCCTCGCCCCCGGCCAGTACGGGTCCGCCATCAGCTACGGACCGTACGGCGGGCCCGCCGGAAATGCCGGCGCGAACTACGGTCCACGCGACCCGGTCGTCCCCTTCGAAGCACCCGGCTCCGAAACCACCCGCTGAAATTCGCTGGAACCCCCGCCCGAATCCCCCTACCGTGGAGTGGAACTCACGACACCGCAGGGGGATCGGCCATGAAAGCCGCACCACACGCCGATCGTGCCCCGGCGGCTACGCAAGCCCCCGCGGAACGACCGGATCTCATCGCATGGCGGCAACGCCATGCCATTCGGCAATCCAATGCCGCGCAGCCCATCCCGAGTGCTCGCACCTACAAGCGCGCCACCAAGCATCGCAATCGCGACTGGTGAATCGGCTCGTCCGAGCGCGGTTGTTACCTTCTTCCCACAGCATTCGTCATAGGTGTGACGACCGAATGTGAATGGTCGTCGCATCGACGAACAGTGGAGAAGAACATGCTGAGCAAGATCATGTACGCGACGATCTATGTCACCGATCAGGACCGGGCATTGGCGTTCTATACCGAGAGGCTGGGCCTGCAGACCCGGATCGATGTCACCGGGCCGGACGGGCGGTTCCTCACGGTCGGGGTTCCCGACAGTCCGGTGGAGATCATTCTGTGGCCGCATGCGGCGTCCGCGGGGCAGCCCGCCGACGCGGGTGAGCAGGCCGCGCCCGGGCCGCTGATCCTCGAATCCGATGATCTGCGAAAGGATTTCGAGATCCTTCGCGATCGTGGCGTCACCTTCGAGCAGTCCGAGCCCGAGGAGTACCCGTTCGGTATGCGGATCGAGGCGGTGGATCCGGACGGTAACCGGATCTCGCTCCGGCAGCAGCGGAAGCCGTGACCGACCACCCGTCCGGCCTCGTCACCGAGGCGTTCGAAGCCCAGCGCGACCGGTTGCGTAGCGTCGCGTACCGCGTGCTGGGCTCGCACGCCGATGCCGAGGATGTGGTGCAGGAAGCGTGGATGCGCCTGGTCCGGCAGGATGCCGCGACCATCGGCAATCTGGCGGGCTGGTTGACCACGGTGGTCGGTCGAATCAGTCTGGACGTCTTGCGTTCTCGGCAAGCCCGCCCCGAAATCTCCTATGGGGAGCAGTTTTCGGATTTCGTGGTGACGCCCGACGATGATCCGACGCCGGATGAGCAGGTGGCGCTGGCTGATTCGGTCGGATTCGCCCTGCTGGTCGTGCTTGATTCGCTGTCCCCGAGTGAACGTCTGGCCTTCGTCCTGCACGATATGTTCGCGGTCCCGTTCCACGAAATCGGCCATATCCTCGGCAAATCCGCCGATGCGAGCAAGATGATCGCCAGCCGCGCTCGCCGCAAGGTGCAATCCACGGACCGGTCGGCGAGGCCCGGCCGGGAGCATCGCGAGGTCGTCCGAGCCTTCCGCGCCGCCGCCCTCGGTGGTGATTTCGAAGCGCTGCTCCGGGTGCTGGATCTGAACGTGAAGCTGACCGTCGACACCCCCAACGGCGTCGTCGTCACCCTCGGCGCCACCGAGGTCGCGCGCGGTGCCCGCATGTTCTCCGGCGAGGTCGCCCGCCACCGTCCCGTGCTCCTGAACGGCTTGCCCGGTCATATGTCCTGGCGGTCGGATGGAACGCCTCTGTCCGTTATCGCTTTCGCGGTCACCGATGATCGAATCACCGCGATCCACATAGTGGTCGACCCGGCCAAACTCTCCTCGATCCACCTACCGGACCGGTGAGCGGCGTCAGCTCTGCGCCGCCTCGACCCGACGGCGCAGCAGGCAGAACTCAGTCCCCTCCGGATCGGCCAGCACATGCCACGACTCGGCCCCGGTCTGCCCGACATCAACCTGCCGCGCCCCCGCATTGAGCAACCGCTCCAACTCCGCATCCTGATCGTGGTGATCTGCTGGCAATCCGGTGCCACCAAAGCTCCGAGGGTGTTTCGCCAATGGGGGATCCCACTGAGCGGTACAGGTGAAATCAGGTGCTGAATCCCGTCCCCTGACAAATGGGAACGCGTTAGATTGCTCGCACCGTGGCGTCCGCCGCGGGACGGGATCGACAGCGTGCCAGGGCTGTAATCCGTTGCCATGCAACTCTTTACGCAGCACCAGGAGGCCCGATGACGTCGGCCGACCCCAATCAGCGGTGGGAAATGACCACCAGTGAGCGTGACCTCGATGCCCTCACCGCCGATCTCACCCGATGGCTGGCCTCGAAAGTGGACGCTGACACGCCACCCGATATCGTTTCGCTGACCCGGCCCGCGGGCGGCATGTCCAGCACCACGCTGCTGTTCGATGCCGAATGGACCGTGAGCGGCGAGCCCATGAGCGATTCGTTCGTGGCACGAATCGCCCCGGAGGACAGCTCCTTCCCGGTCTTCGAGAAGTACGATCTCGCCACGCAATACGCGGTGATCGCCGGTGTCGCCGCGGCCACCGAGGTGCCGCTGCCACAGCTGTGCTGGCTGGAGAACGACGAAACGGTGCTCGGCTCACCGTTCTTCGTCATGCGCCGGGCAAATGGGCGAGTGCCCGAGGATAATCCGCCGTACGTGTTCCTCGGCTGGATCTTCGATGCGACGCTCGCGGAGCGGGCCGCGATGACCCGCAATATCGTCGATGTCATCAGCGCGGTCCACGCCATCGAGAATCCGGACGAGAAGTTCCCGATGCTCGCCGGTGAAGGCTCGGCGCTGCGTCGGCATTTCGAGGCGCAGAAGGCATGGTACGAATGGGCACTGGCGGGGGATGGCATTCGAATCCCGCTGCTGGAGCGCACCTTCGACCATCTCGAGGCGAACTGGCCGACCGAGACCGGGCCGGATGTGCTCACCTGGGGTGACGCCCGCCCCGGCAATATTATTTTCGACGGCTTCGACCCGGTCGCCGTGCTCGATTGGGAGATGGCCGCGATCGGCCCGCGTGAACTCGATATCGCCTGGCTCATCCACTTCCACCGATTCTTCCAGGACATCGCGGTCCGCTTCGACCAGCCCGGCCTGCCCGACTACCTGCGGCGCGGCGATGTGGAACGGCTGTACGAAGAATTCAGTGGGTACACACCTCAGCAGATGGACTGGCACCTGACCTACGCGGCCCTGCGCAATGGGATTGTCATGGCCCGAATCAAACGGCGCGCCATCCACTTCGGTGAGGACATCCGACCCACCGACCCCGACGACTATGTCCTGCACCGGCCCATGTTGGAAGCCCTGCTCGACGACGCCTACGACTGGGAATGAGAACCGCCATGATGATCGGCCCCTTGGACGAGTACCCCATTCACCAGACCCCGCAGCCGATGGCTCGCGTCGGCACCAGTGATCGAAACTTCTATGACCGCAGCTACTTCAACGCCTGCGACCGCGACGGCGGCACTTTCCTGGTCGCCGGGCTCGGCGTGTACCCGAACCTCGGCGTGACGGACGCCTTCGCGACCGTGCGCCGCGGTGACCAGCAACGCGCGGTGCGCTTCTCCGACGCGCTCGCCCAGCGCAGCCTCGATACCCGAGTCGGCGGGTTTCGCCTCGAGGTGGTGGAGCCGCTGCACAAGATTCGCGTGGTCTGCGAGCACGACGACCTGTCCTTCGACCTCATGTGGGAGAGCACTTTCCCGATCGCGCAGGAACAGCCGCACACCATCCTGACCGGTCTGAACAAAACCATGATGGACGCGCAGCGCTTCACACAGGTCGGCACCTGGTCGGGCACGCTCGCCGTGGACGGCACCGATTACGCCGTGGATCCGGCGGTGTGGACCGGCACCCGCGACCGCTCCTGGGGCATCCGCCCGGTCGGCGACCCCGATCCGGTGGGCCGCGGTGCAGATGAACCGTCCGAAGGCTTTTGGTGGCTGTACCTGCCGCTGGGCTTCGACGAATTCTCCGTCCTCGTGGTAATCCAGGAGGAGCCCAACGGTTTTCGCACCATCAATGACGCCACCCGCACCTGGAAGGACGGCCGCGTCGAACAGCTCGGCTGGCCGCGCGTGCACCTGACCTACCAGCCCGGCACCCGCATCCCGACCACCGTGCGCTTGGAACTCACCACTCCGGACGGCAAACCCCTCGAACTCGAGGCCGAAGCCGGCGCCTTCGTCGCCCTCAATGTCGGCTGTGGCTACGGCGGAGACCCGGAGTGGTTGCACGGCCAATGGAAGGGCCGCAACTGGTCCGAAAGCAGTTGCTACGACCTCACCGATCCCGCCATCGCTGCCCGGGTCGCCTTCGGAGTTATCGATCACGTAGGCAAGGCTCGTTGTGGAGACGCCGAGGGCTGGGGCCTGTTCGAACACGCCAGCCTCGGCCGCCACGACCCCACCGGTTTCGCGGATTGGGGCTCGGTCTCGCCCTGATCGTGCGCGGAAAAGCCTCTCCGGTAACGGAATTGACGGTGTCCGGAGGGGCTACCCCGCGTGGCCTATTGCGCTTGGAAGCGCCGCGTGGCAGGTGTTGACGATGCGCCGCCCCCAACTGTGATTCATCTCTTGAATCCGCTTCGGCTACCCGTTCTGACGCGACACCGCTTAACGTCGCACGGGCACAGACAGTTTGGTTGGGAAGGTGGCAGTAAGCGTGATCGGTACGCGGGCGAAGCTCGATGAACTGGCCAAGATCCTGGAGATGGCTGCGGAGCCGGCGGGTGAGGCAGGTGTCGCCAAGCGGGCGAAGAAGGGCATACCGAGTGTTCGCCAGCGGGTGGACATGTTGCTCGACCGGGGGACGTTCATCGAGACCGGGGCGCTGGCTCGGCAGCCCGGGCAGCCGGATGCTCTTTGGGGTGATGGGCTGGTCACCGGTCACGGGTTGATCGGGGGGCGGCCGGTGGTGGTGATCTCGCACGATCAGACCGTGTACGGCGGGTCCGTTGGTGTCACGTCGGCGCAGAAGTTCATGCGCGCACTGAAATTCGCGTTCGACAACGCGTGCCCGGTGGTGACGATCAACGATTCGGGTGGTGCGCGCATCCAGGACGCGGTGGGTTCGATTGCCTCGTTCGGTGACATTTCCAGAGTGCTGGAGAAGCTGTCGGGGTATGTGCCGCAGGTGTCGATCATTCTCGGTAAATGCGCCGCGGGTTCGGTGTACGGGCCGATCAATACCGACGTGCTCATCGGCACCAAAGACTCGTACATGTTCGTCACGGGGCCGGACGTGATCAAAGCCGTGAACGGTGAGGACGTCACGGCCGAAGAGCTCGGCGGCGCGGAGGTGCAGGCCAAACGCGGCACCCTGCATCACGTGGCCGACACCGAGCAGGAAGCCTACGACTGGGCTCGAAACTACTTGAGCTACATGCCGACAAGCTGCGTCGAGCAGCCGCCGATCGTGAATCCCGGCCTGGAACCGGAGATCACGGCCAGCGACCGCGAGCTCGACACGATCATCCCGGACTCCGATCGCACCGGATACGACATGCACGAAATCCTGCTCCGGCTCTTCGACGACGGCGAATTCCACGAAATACGCGCTCAATTCGCCCCGAACCTGATCACCGGCTTCGCCCGAGTCGACGGCTATCCGGTCGGCGTGATCGCCAATCAGCCACTGGTACTCGGCGGTTCGATCGACGCCGCCTGCTCGGACAAGTCGACCTATTTCATTCGACTCTGCGACGCCTTCAACATCCCACTGGTGTTCATCGCCGACACCCCCGGCGTGCTGCCCGGCCTCTCTGAGGAGGCCAACGGCGTCATCATCCGCGGCGGCCGCGTCCCCCGCGCGATCATCGAAGCGACAGTCCCGATCATCAACCTGGTTGTGCGCAAGTCCTACGGCGGCGCATACGGAATGATGGCCGCCCGCCAGGTAGGCGCCGACTTCAGCTTCGCCTGGCCGACCGCCCGCATCGCGGTGATCGGCGCCGAAAGCGCCGTCGACCTACTCGGCAAACGCCAGCTCGCGGCGATCCCGGAAGAACATCGCGCGGCAGCCCGCGAATTCATGGTCAACCAATACAACGAAACCATCGCAACCCCTTGGATCGCCGCCGAACGCGGCTACATCGACGCGGTAATCGAACCGGCCACCACCCGCCTCGAAATCCGCCATGCCCTACGCCTGCTCCGCGACAAGCAACCGACCAAGCCGGAATTCAACCCCCGCAAACACCCGATCTACCCGATGTAACCCACCCCGAACTCTGCTGCCCTGGTCTCACGGCAAGGGCAGCGGACCGCGAAAATCGAAGAAGGCGTTAGGGTTTCGCGGTCGGCGCGCCTTCCTTCAGCGCCGCCGCGGAGCGCGTCATCGGTGACTGCCATTGCCGGATTTCCGGAGGGACAACAGTCACCAGAACCGCGAAGAGCGTAACCTTTTCCGCTTCGCCACCTACATGGTCGAGCGACGGTGTGATCACCATCAACGCGTCAGCCCGGTGAACTTCCTCGTGTAGCTTGTCCAACGGGTCGTCCACTTGTCTTGACTCCCACAGGATCTTGACGAACCGCACACCCAACCGTGCGGCATGCTGCTTGATCTGGAACGCCGCCAACTCCAGCTCCCCGGGAGTCGGCGTCAAACTCTTGTCTATCCACCCAATCGCCTTCACCGCTGCCCTCCTTGCCGCGCCCACAGTGACTCGTTCAGATACTCGGTGGCCCGCTGTTTCCGTGGGCATGGTGGGTCGCATTCCGCGTGGATCGCGAGAATTCCCTTGGCGCGCTGGCTATCCAGCGGAGATATCCAACTCTTCTCGCAGTCGTCCTGAACCCACCCTGCCTTCCCGTCCTTCGTCATTTCCACCTCTCTCGTCGCTGGTCGGCGATGTTCTCCGACGATACGAAACGGGCGTGGACACTTGAACTGCGTGCAGGACGTTTTGCCGGACACTCGAAAACGTATGTATGTCCCTGGAAACGTCCGTATGGTTCCGGTATGACTCACCGGCTGGAGTCGGCGATGCTTCGGGCGCAACTGGATTCGGTGGCGCTCGCTGCTGCGGTCGGCGTGGATGTGAAGACCGTGAATCGGTGGCTGACCGGACGGGTACCCCATCGGCGAACACGGGTGGAGGTGGCTCGGGTACTGAGCGAATCAGAGGATGTGCTGTGGCCGCAAACGCGGCCGGATCTCGTCGCCGGGGCCCCCGCCACAGCCGAAGTCCTTGCGGCGTATGCGCATCGGGCCGAAATCCCTACCGATGTGTGGACTTCACTTCTGCTCAAAGCAAATGAGACGATCGATATTGTCGGGTACGCGTACCCATTCGTATTCGAGCTGATGCCCGACGCTGCCGATATTGTCGCCGCCAAATGCCGGAATGGTGTTCGGGTAAGGCTTGGTTTCGCAGACCCGGACTGCGCTCATGTTTTGGAGCGTGACACATTGGAACAGATGGGTGGCACCTTGCCGGGGCGTATTCGGAACGCACTGAGCATGCTTGGTCCGTTGACCGAGGCTCCCGGGTGCATGATCGGATTGCACAGTACTCACCTGTACAACTCGGTATTTCGATTCGACGATGAGATGGTAGTGACTCCGTATCTCATTCGGGCTCGCGGATATCAGCACCCCGCACTGCATCTGCGGCGGCTGTCCAAGCACGGCATCTTCGCATCATTCGCTGACCAGGTGGAACAGATATGGGGTACTGTCACCCCCCTACGCGCAAGGGATTGATAATGGGCTCACGGCGTGATTATTACCGGGATCCGAACGCGCCCAAGGCGAATAGCCTGGTTCCCGGCGGCTCTGCTCTGATTGTCGACGAGCACGGTGCGGTGCTCATGCAACGTCGAGGGGATTCCGGGAATTGGTCGTTGCCGGGTGGGGCGATGGAGATCGGGGAGACGTTGGAGCAGTGCGCTATTCGGGAGACCAAGGAAGAGACCGGGCTGGATATCGAGATCACAGGGCTGCTGGGGATTTATACCGATCCTGAGCATGTTATCGAATACGGGGATGGTGAGATTCGTCAGGAATTGGCGGTTACGTACTACGGTCGCGTAATCGGGGGGAGTATCAGGGTCAGTTCGGAGTCGACGGCGGTTCGGTTTCTGGGGTTGGACGAGTTGGCCGGGCTGCCGGTGCATGAGTCGGTGCGGCTGCGGCTGCAACACCATGTGGAGCAACGGGATTCGCCCTACTTGGGTTAGGTCGGGGGGCGGAGGGCGGCGAATTCGTCGGTGACGCGGATTTCGGAGTCGGTGAAGCGGTAGAGGGCTGCGGGACGGCCGCCGGCTCGGCCGGGGGAGGCGGTGGCCCCGGTGGGGGTGATTACGCCTCGGCGGGTCAGCACGCGCTGGAGGTTTGTGGTGTCCACGTCGTATCCGAGTGCAGCGCAGTAGATTTCGCGCAGCGTGGACATGGTGAAGCGTTCCGGGGCCAGGGCGAAGGCGATGTTCGTGTAGGACAGTTTCGCTGCCAGGCGGGTGCGGGCATGCTCGACGACTATGCCGTGGTCGAAGGACATGTCGGGCAGGGCCGAGACCGGATGCCAGCGGGTGTCGGGTGGGAGTTGGGGGTCGGCGGTCAGGGGGACCAGGCCGAGGTAGGCCGAGGCGATTCGGCGGTCGCCGGGGACGCGATTCGGGTCGCTGAAGACCGAAAGTTGTTCCAGGTGGGTCAGTTCGCGGACATCCACCTTCTCGGCGAGTTGGCGGGCGGCCGAAGTGTTCAGGTCCTCGCCATCGCGTAGCCGTCCGCCGGGGGTTGACCAGGTGCCGATCGCGGGATCCAGCGCTCGTTCCCACAGCAGCACTGCGAGTTCGGTGTGTTTTCCGGGCGGGCAGCGGTCACCGGCGGGGGTGGAACTGGTCTCACCTGGGGTGATGGTGTCCGGGAAGCGACGAACCTGGAACACCGCGGTGAGCGTTTCGTGGATGGTGCTACGATGGGGCACGTTTTCGATTCTAAGTCGAAAACCGGTTGGATGCGAATCGGCGAAGTGGCCGGCGCATGAGAGAAGGAGCCATCCCATGGCTGCACCAGGTGCGACGATGCCGCTCACCGAGCGCATTGTGGACGGGCCCGCGGGGTTCACCGGCGTCGATGCCACCCCCGAGTGGGCGCAGGAGATCAAGCGACTGGCGCGTGAGCGCAATGCGACGATCTTGGCGCACAACTACCAGCTCCCCGAGATCCAGGACATTGCCGACCATGTCGGCGACTCCCTCGCGCTCTCCCGAATCGCCGCCGAGGCGCCCGAGGACACCATTGTCTTCTGCGGCGTGCACTTCATGGCCGAGACGGCCAAGATCCTCAGCCCGGAGAAGACCGTGCTGATCCCGGATCAGCGCGCCGGCTGCTCGCTCGCGGACTCCATCACCGCCGACGACCTGCGCGAGTGGAAAGCCGAACACCCTGACGCCGTAGTGGTTTCGTACGTGAACACCACCGCCGCGGTGAAGGCGCTCACCGATATCTGCTGCACCTCTTCGAACGCCGTCGACGTGGTCGCCTCCATCGACCCCGACCGTGAGGTGTTGTTCCTGCCGGACCAGTTCCTGGGCGCGCACGTCAAGCGCATCACCGGCCGCGAGAACATGCACATCTGGATGGGCGAGTGCCACGTGCACGCCGGCATCAACGGCGATGAACTCAACGCACAGGCCAAGAGCCACCCGGACGCCGAACTCTTCGTGCACCCCGAATGTGGTTGCGCCACTTCGGCTCTCTACCTGGCGGGCGCGGGCGAATTCCCGGCCGACCGGGTGCACATTCTCTCCACCGGCGGCATGATCGACGCCGCGAAAGCGGCGAAGTCCAGCCAGGTTCTGGTGGCCACCGAGGTCGGCATGCTGCACCAGCTGCGAAAAGCGGCCCCGGGCATCGACTTCCAGCCGGTCAACGACCGCGCCTCCTGCCAGTACATGAAGATGATCACCCCCGCCGCCCTGCTCCGCTGCCTGGTGGAGAACCGCGACGAGGTGCATGTGGACCCGGAAACCGCTGCCCTGGCTCGCAATTCGGTGCAGCGCATGATCGAGATCGGCAACCCCGGCGGTGGCGAATAGTCGAAATTCGGTCGTTCGCCGGAAAGGGTGACAGCCGTGAGTATTTCCCTCACGTGGGAGGCCGAAGCGGATCTCGTGGTGGTGGGCGGCGGTGTCGCGGGTTTGACCGCGGCGCGTACCGCCTCGCTGCGTGGCCTGCGCGTCCTCACGCTCAGTAAGGGCGGGGCCACCGATACCTCCACGCAGTACGCGCAGGGTGGGATCGCAGTGGTTGCGCCGCACGGTGATTCGGTGGAATCGCATGTGCAGGACACCGTGATCGCCGGAGCCGGATTGTGCGATCCGGACGCGGTCCGCTCGATCGTCGAGGGCGGTGTGGATGCCGTCGCGGCACTCACCGATCTCGGCGCGGTCTTCGATCACGGACGCGACGGCGAGGTTTCGCGAACCCGCGAAGGCGGGCACAGCACCCGGCGCATCATTCACGCCGGTGGTGATGCCACCGGAGCCGAGGTGCAGCGGGCCTTGAACGCGGCCGGACTACCGGTGCTCTTCGGGGCCGCCGTAGTCGAGATCGTCACCGGACCCGACGGCGTGCGAGGCGTTATCGCGGTGTCGGACAAGGGATTCGGCAAGGTGCACGCACCGGCCGTCCTGCTGGCGACCGGTGGTCTCGGACAACTGTATGCGTGCAGCACCAACCCACCGGGCGCCACCGCCGACGGCATAGCGCTCGCCCTGCGTGCCGGAGCCGTGATCGCGGATCTGGAGTTCTTGCAGTTCCATCCGACCGTGCTGTTCACGCCGGGCGGAGTCGGGCGGCGTCCGCTCATCAGCGAGGCCGTGCGTGGCGAAGGCGCGATACTCGTTGACTCCCAAGGTGATTCGGTCACGGCCGGAGTGCATCCGCTGGGTGATCTCGCACCCCGCGATGTGGTGTCCCGTGCCATCGCGGCCCGCATGCGCGAGCTCGGCACCGATCACGTCTATCTCGACGCGCGTGCCATCGAGGGCTTCGAGGAGCGGTTCCCGACCATCACCGCGTCCTGCCGGGCCGCCGGGATCGATCCGCGGGTGAATCTCATCCCGGTCGCACCCGCCGCGCACTACCAGTGCGGTGGCGTGGTCACCGATACCAGCGGGCGCACAACGGTTCCCGGTTTGTACGCGGCCGGTGAGGTCGCGCGCACCGGACTGCACGGCGCGAATCGTCTCGCCTCCAACAGCCTCCTGGAGGGTCTCGTGGTCGGCGGACGTGCCGGTGCGGCGGCCGTCGAACGGCTCGGACGGGCCGAGCGCATTCCCGCGGGAAAGCAGTTCGCCGGGGTCGACGCACTCCCTCGGGCGGATCGGAAACTGTTACAGGAGTTGATGACCGAACACGCGGCGGTCGTCCGCGACGGCGACGGACTGCGCGGCGCGGTACTGCGCCTGGTCGGCCTGATCTCCGGCGGCGAAGCCGACGATGGCGATGTGCGAGCCGACGACCCCGCCGCGGTAATCCGCGACCTCGAGGACGCCGCGCTCACGCTCACCGCCCGCGCCCTGCTGCTGACCGCCGCCGCGCGCACCGAGAGCCGTGGCTGCCATACCCGTTCGGACCATCCGAACCCGCGCGAGGAGCTGCATCGCAGCACCGCGGTGCGGCTCGGCGCGGACGGACGCGCGCAATTGATCACGGACGGATCCGGACTGACGCCGTCGTGGCCTCGCGACGCCGTACCCGCCGCCCACTAGTGCATCGCATCGAAGAAGGAGTATCGCAATGACTCTCGACGCCGGACTCGATCGCGACGAGGTGATCGCGCTCATTCGCCGGGCCCTGGACGAGGACCTGCGCTACGGACCCGATATCACCACGGTCGCAACGGTTCCCGCCGAGGCGGTGGCCAAGGCCGATATGGCGTCCCGTCAGCCCGGTACCGTCGCCGGACTCGATGTCGGCCTGCTGGTGCTCGACGAGGTGATCGGTGCGGGCAATTACGAGGTCACCGGCCGGGTCACCGACGGCACCCGGGTACAGCCGGGGGATACCGTGCTGAGTCTGGTCGCGCCGACCCGCGGCCTGCTCACCGCCGAGCGCACCATGCTGAACCTGGTGTGCCATATGTCCGGAATCGCGACGGCGACCTCCGCCTGGGTGGATGCCGTCGCGGGTACGAATTGCCGGATTCGCGACAGCCGCAAGACCTTGCCCGGTTTGCGAGCTTTGCAGAAGTACGCGGTGCGCACCGGCGGCGGCGTCAATCACCGCATGGGACTGGGCGATGCCGCGCTCATCAAGGACAACCATGTGGTGGCCGCCGGTTCGGTGGTCGCGGCCCTGCGCGCGGTGCGCGAACTGAACCCGGACATCGAGTGCGAGGTCGAGGTGGACAGCCTCGAACAACTCGATGCCGTCCTCGACGAGGATGTCCAGCTGGTGCTGCTGGACAACTTCCCGCTCTGGGCAACCCAGGCCGCGGTGCAGCGCCGCAATAATCGCTCACCGCAGACCAAACTGGAGTCCTCGGGCAGTCTCTCCCTGGACGTGGCGGCGGAATACGCGGGCACCGGAGTCGATTATCTCGCGGTCGGCGCACTCACCCATTCGGTCCGAGTATTGGACCTGGGTTTGGATATGTGAATCCGTAATTCCCGAAAAGTCCGAAATTCCTGATTTATCCCGGAATTTCGCTGCGGGTTCAGCGGCGGTATTGCGGGGCCTCGGCTATCCAGCCGGTGCCACCGCATGCCGAGCACCAGTGCACCGAGCCGTTGACCAGCCCGTAATCGCCCCGTCCCTCGCACATTCCGCAATAACGCCATCCCCTGTTCGGGGCGATCGTATCGAAGAAAAGATTCAGAAAACCTTGGATCGCCATCCAGAGTGCACTCCTCGCTCGGAATCCAAACTCACCAAGGGTGCGTTATGGGTCCGGCGATGTAAAGGCGGATCCAGCGGTCTTTACACGCCGAATTCGTGTGAATCCAGGTGTAATATCTGACAAGCCTCCATGACAGCGGCAACCTCGTGGGCATCCAGTCCGCCATTCACCGCGCCGATCATGATGCCCAGGCGTACCACCGCCCGCGCCTGCGTCGGACTGTCCGTGCATTTGGCGATCTGCGCCATCACATAGGCGCGCCCGAAGGCCGGATCCATACTCATGCGAGAGCAGTTGTCCTCGAAGAGATTTCGCAGCTCATCGGCTGGAAAGTGCTGCAGCAAAGGGTCTGCCCCGATACGCTGCGCCACCCGCGCCCGATGCTCCGGATCGATACCGCCGTCCGCCGCGGCCACCAGGGCACAGAGCCCGATGGTGGCATCCCGGAATGGCCCGCCGCGCAACTCGTTTCGCTGCGCGAGCAACTGCTCCCGCCACCGCAGCGCCTGCTCCGGCAACCGGTCCAGGGAGATCGGATTGGGGACGAGGCGGTTCAGGAAAGCCATGACACACTCCGAAATGATCTCCCGGACTCACAGACCCCTGCGTCGGTGTCCGGACTGTGCAGATGTACGAACAGACCCTAACAGTCGGACACCCGGTGAAGACTGGGAAATCCTTGTGCGAACCCACAGCATTCCCTGATCGTGACTGTACGAGAACGACTCCGCCCGTTCGGGATTCGGTCGAGGGGGTGGATCCCGGCCAAAAGCGCGCCGGGATGACGAGGGGCGCGCGCCGGGAAGGCGAGGGGGCGCGCTGGGATGGCGAGGGGCGCGCGCCGGGATTGCGAGGGGCGCGCGCCGGGATTGCGAGGGGCTCACGCTGGCATGACGAGGGGCGCGCGCCGGGGATGCCGAGGGGCGCGTCCCGGCCGGTGAGCTTTGGTCAGGTGGTGAGTTCGCGTTCCAGCGGGGTGCGGAAGCGGGGGATGGGGCGGACTTCGCCGTACCAGGTGGTGAGGCGGGCGGCTTCGGATTCGATGCGGGATTCGGCTTCGGAGCCGATGTCTTCCAGTAGCCGCCAGACGATTTCGCCGTCGGGGCGCTGCGCCCAGCCGCCGACTATGCGGCCGTCGCACCAGATGGTGGGGCCGACATTGCCATTGCGGTCGAAGAGGGCGGGGGCGTGCGGGCCGAGGTACCAGTCGCGGGATTGCCAGCCCATCGGGGTGGGGTCGAGAGCGGGTAGGAGGGATATCCAGGGGTCGGGGGTGGGGACCGGATCCAGATCGTCGGCGAGTACCAGGCCGGTTTCGCCGCCCAGGTCCACTTCGACCGTGTCCAGTTGCGCGAGGGTTTTACGGACCTCGCCCAGCGTCCAGCCCGTCCACCATTTGATATCGCTCACCGGTGCGGGGCCGAAGGCGTACAACCACTTTCGCACCAGTTCCGCGCGGGCCTGCTCGGCGGCGACCACCGGAATGCCTTCCGGCAGCCAGGATTCGATCGGAGCCCAGGTGTATTGGCTACTGCCCCAACTGCCATTGGGCCGCCCGCGCACAATGCGCCCCTCCGCACCGAGAATCACCAGCACCCAGGTGGTGATGCTGTTCGGCTTGGAATACGACTTGCCCGGGGCGGTATCGACCTGGGTGCGTAGCCGCGGCACCAGCTTGCTCAATTGCGCACCGGTGGCCGAGCCGCGCGCCAGCAGCGCGGCATGCGTCTCCGCCTCCACCTCGCCGAGCCAGGCGGACACATCGCCCTCGACCACCTCGGCCAGTTCGATGAACCGCCCATAGGTCCGGCGCTGCTTGTGCGCCAGCGCGTCCGCGCACGAAGCCTGTAGCGCCGGAACCAATTCCACCGGTGCGACGAACATGGTGCGCCGCATGGCCAGCATGCGCAGCAGGGTCCGATCCTCGTACAGCGCCTTCTCCACATGCCCCGGCTCGACACCCCGGCTGCGCGCCGCCACCGATAGGAATACCGTCGCCGGATCGGTGGCATGCAACACCACCAGCGACCGCACGATCGCATTCACATCATCGCTGCGCTCCGGCATGGCCAGCCGATGCCGCACCCCCACCCGAGCCCGCCGCTCCGCCACACCCATCGAACGCATGGGCGAATATTAGCCCGCCCCACCGACATCGGGCGCACAACGAATTCCCGTGTCCGGAGCGTGAGGCAGGTTGGAGCAGGGGCGGTCGCGCGCCGCCGATCGGATCCCCGGCCCGCCGGCAGTGTGCATTACATCTTGGAACGATCCCGGGGACACCCGTCGCCGGGTACCCGAACCGGCGTCGAGTACATGTCATGATTCGGCGATGTCAGGTCGGCGATGGGCGATTTGCGGCACGATTCTCGGCGTTCTCGCCACCATGGTCATTGCCGCACCGGAGGTTTCGGCCGAGCTGCCGGTGCGGATGCGCGAGGTCACCCTGACCGTGGACGGTGAACAGGCCACCGGGCGGGTGTACGAACCCGAAGGCGGGGCGCGGGATCTGATCGTGGCCGTGCACGGGCACGCGGGCAGCGCCGCCGATTTTCCCGAGTACATGGCCTCCATCGCGCAGCACACCGGTGCGGCGCTGCTGACCATGGATCAGCGCTCGAACAACGGCCGCTGGCGCACCGGAGACTGGAATGTGTGGGCGGGCTGGCAGGACATAGTAGCCGCGACCCAGTGGTATCGCGGTGAGCATCCCGGCGGCCGCACGGTGCTGTGGGGTTGGAGCCAGGGCGGATTGACCAGCGGCCTGGCCGCCGTCCACGCCCCGCCCGGCACCTACGACTACTGGGTCGACACCTTCGGTCAAGCGGACGACTTCACCTCGTGGACCGAGGCCCCACTCGCGGGCCCGGACCTGCGCCCGCAGATCGAACGAGATGCCGGCGACTGCGGTCCACTGGCCTGCCCCGCCGCCTACGCCGCCCGCTCACCGGCACTACAGGCCGGCCGAATCAATGTGCGCCGCACCGTACTTCTGCACGGCACCGCCGACGCCCTGGTCCCCTTCTCCTCCACACTCGAAATGCGCGCCGCCCTGCTCGCCGCCGGAAAACCGGTCTCGGTGTACACCGTCATCAGCGGCCGCGACCTGGACGGCACGGTATCGCCGGCCGGCCACGGCCTCGGCCCGGTCTTCTACGAATCCGGTTGTGTCGTAGAACGATTGCTCTCCGACACCGAACCCCCCACCACCGACTACCTGGTCGACACCGCCAACAACATCAACACCGCGCCCCCACCCCCACCCAACTCCAAATGCGCCAACTGATCTCGTGAGTGTGCGGCCTTGGCGGTGAATCGGGCATAACGCCGCCAAGGCTGCACACTCGCGGATCGGTCGTCGGGCATTCTCGAATGAGAATGCCCGAGCCCGGAACATCGGCGGGCTGTGAAGAGTTGGTGGAGTGAACGATCGTGAAGCGAAGCGGAGGTTTTCGATGACCGGCCCGGTGGACCCGTCCTATCTGTGGAGTGGTGCGGAGTTGGATCTCGACGCGTACCTGAACCGGATCGGATACACCGGCGAGCGCACTCCCACCCTCGCCACCCTGCGCGGGCTGGTGCACGCCCACACCACCACCATTCCCTTCGAGAATCTGGAGAGCATTCTCGGCCGCGGTGTGCCGCTGGATCTGGAATCGTTGCAGGACAAGCTGATCCGGCAGCGACGCGGCGGTTACTGCTACGAGAACGTGCTCCTCTTCGCCGCCGCGCTGGAGCGTCTCGGCTTCGAGTTCACCGGCATCTCGGGCCGAGTCTCCATGGGCGCCAGCGGATTGCGTCCCGCCACGCACGCACTGCTGCGGGTGCGCCCGGCCGATGACGAGCGCGCCTGGCTCTGCGATGTCGGCTTCGGCGCGGGTCCGCTCGCACCCGTCGAACTCACTCCGAATCGCGGCGAATTCTCGCTCGGCGCTTGGCGTTACCGCCTCGAGCTCGGTGCGGACGCACTCGGCGGCGAGCTCTGGACGCTCTTCCAGTTCGGTCGCGACGGCTGGCTGGATCGCTATACCTTCAGCCCGAATCCGCAGTACGCCATCGACTACGCGGTCGGTAATCATTTCGTCTCCACCGCGCCGCGTTCGCCGTTCACCGCGCGCCCGTTCATTCAGCGGTTCCAGCCCGAGGTGCATCATCAGATCGATGCCACCACCTGGACCATCAGCTATCCGGATGGAACGGGCGAAGTACGCGAATTGGACACCACCGAGCTACCCAAGGTGCTCGCCGAAGTGTTCGATATCGAACTCGACGCCGCCGATGCGGCGCAGCTCACCCGGGGGGAGTAGCCCGCCGCGACACGCAAAGACTGAAAAACCGTCCCACGCGGTGGGATGCGGCTTTATACGGCAGAATTCGCTGTCATGTCATCGAACTGCTCTGAGCAGCGGATTCACGTGAGCCGTCACATAAACGTCACCTGGGTGCGGCATAGATCTCACCGAGATCTCGCTCATATCTCACGCTGACGTCGGCGCCAGGTCTATCGCCCGCTACACTCATGCGGGGAAACACGCGGGCAACCGCGTCGTCACAGTCACCATCGCGCAGAATTTCGGAGTAGTGCCATCGAAACCGGCCAAGTGATCGCAGGGCATTACCGCCTGGTCGAACGGATTGGTAGCGGCGGCACAGGCGTCGTCTGGCGAGCCGTCGACGAGCGGCTGGAGCGTTCGGTGGCGATCAAACAGATCATCACCCAGCCGAGTCTGTCCGCAGCCGATAAGGACATCGTGCGTCAGCGCGCTGCCCGTGAGGCTCGCAATGCTGCTCGCTTCCAGCATCCCAACGCCATTGTGGTGTTCGACATTACCGAGCACGAGGGCGACCCGTGCCTCGTCATGGAGTACTTACCGTCGCAGAGCCTGGCGGTGGTGCTCTCCTCGCAGGGCACCCTCCCGCTGCCTCAGGTCGCGCGCATCGGTGAGCAGGTCGCATCGGCGTTGATCGCCGCGCACCGGGTGGGCATCGTGCATCGCGATGTGAAGCCCGGCAATATCCTGCTCGGCGACAACGGGGCGGTGAAGATCACCGACTTCGGCATCTCCAAGGCCAAGGGCGATGTCACCCTCACCGCCACCGGACTCATCTCCGGCACCGCCGCCTACCTCGCACCCGAGGTCGCGCGCGGCGCCGAACCGAGCCCGGCCGCCGACGTATTCGCCTTGGGCGCGACGCTCTTCCATTCCTTGGAAGGCGAACCGCCATACGGCACCAACCCGAATCCGCTCGCACTGCTGTACGCGGCGGCCAATGGGCAGATCAGCACGCCGCGCAATGCCGGACCGCTGAGTGATCTGCTGCTGGCACTGCTCAGCTTCGAGCCGGAGGACCGGCCGAGCATGACCGAGGTCCGCGACATCATGGCGGAGTTCGCGGAGATCGGCCCCGATGCCGAGGCCACCCGGGTCATGGCCGCGCGTCGGACCGGCGGAGCCCTGACCCCGCCGCCTGGCAAACCGGCAGGTGCCCGGCCCGCACCGCAACGCGGGAACACCCGGCAGATGGACCGGCGCGGATCCGCCAACGCGGACATTCCGACCGGTGCCATGAGCCAAGCGCAACTGCTCGAAACCCCGCCACCGCGGCCGTCCGTCTCGGGCGGTCCGCCCACTCGCTCGACTCCGCGTCCGGAGCTCGAACAGAGTGGTGGGTCCAGCCGGAAACTGGTGTGGGCGGGCGTAATAGCGGTCGTCGTCATCGCGGCCGCGGTTATCGCCGGCGTACTGAGCTCCTCGAGTTCGGACAGTCCCACCGGACCGGGTGGTAGCACCAGCGCTACCAAGGCATCGGTGCAGACCACCACCGGTAAGGGCACCGCGGGTGCGCTGGGCCAGACCAAGAGCGCCGGACAGGTGACCGTGCAGAACGGTGCCGATGCCGTGCAGGCGTTCTACGACGGCCTCGTCTACCTGAGCTTCGGCGATGCGTGGAACCGGCTCACCCCGGCGGCGCAGCAGCTCTACGGCAGCCAGTCGGGTTTCCAGTCCTACTGGACCGACAATCGCGTCCAGCGCTACTCCACCATCACCGGTGCGCGCGGGGCCTCGGACAGCGTCAATTCCGATGGCTCGGCCGATATTTCGGTCGGTAGCGTCTCGGCCGGTGGCCAGACCAAGTCCTTCACCCTGCGGGTGATCGACGCGGGCGGCGGCAGCCTCAAGATCGACAGCGACACCAAGATGTAAATCGCATACCTGTTCAACAGTGCGCCGCACCGGTAATCCGGTGCGGCGCACTGCGTTTCCGGGCAGATCGCTTTCCGGTGTCCATCAGCCGGGTGATTCACGCCGCTGAACTCGGTAGCCTGTCGGTCATGAACGTGCGCCAGCTGCTCAGGGACGAGCGCGGGGAACTGGTCGAGCTCTTGCGCTCGCTGACCGAGTCGGAGTGGGAGACGCCGTCGCTATGCGCGGGGTGGCGGGTGCGAGATGTGGTCGCGCACTTGCAAACCGATGCGGTGGGGCTACCCAGTTATATGTTGATGGGGTTGCGCGCCGGATCGGTGAACGGCACCAATGCCGCACTGGTGGACCAGTTTTCAATGCTGCCGACCACCGAACTGGTGGATCGGCTGGCCAAGGCCAATGGCTGGTTCTCGCGGTATATGCCCAAGATCGCGCTCGCGGATATGTTCGTGCACCAGCAGGATATTCGCCGCCCGCTCGGACATGCGCGCAAGATTCCGGCCGAGCGCCTGATCGCGGTGCTCGGTCATCCGGATCCGTTCGCCTCACCCGGGCGGTATCTGAAGGGATTGCGCTGGGAGGCAACCGATGCCGACTGGTCGCGTGGCTCCGGGCCGCTGGTGCGCGGGCCGGGGGAGGCGCTGGCACTGGCCATGGTCGGGCGGACCGTCGCCCTCGATGATCTCGACGGCGACGGCGTGCCCGAACTGCGGGTGCGCTGCGGCTAGACGGTCTGGGTCTGCGCGGTGAGACTCGCCAGCAGGTGTAATGCGTTGGCGCTGGGCGAGTCCGCCTCGACGGTATGCGCGATCAGGCCCTGATCGGGATCGTCCGGCAGGCGCAGTGTTTCGAAGCCGAGGTCGATGCGGCCGACCACCGGATGCAGGTAGATGTACCGGCCGTGCGTTTTGTCCTTGAGCGCGTGCCGGTTCCATAGCTCGCGGAAGTCCGCACTCGCCTCGAGCAATTCGGCGATCAGCTCCGCTATGCCGGAATCGCCGGGATTGCGGGCGGCATCCAGGCGCAGATACGCCACCACATCGGCGGCCTTGGCCGGCCAATCCTCGTACAGCTCCCGCATGCCCTCATCCAGGAAGACCAGGCGCGCCAGATTCCGTTCGCGCGGCGGCAAGGCCGAGAAATCGGTGATCAGCGCCGCCGCCAGCCGATTCCACGCCAGCACGTTGGTGCCCCGGCCGACGATATAGGCGGGCACATCCGACGACTCCAGCAATCGCCGCAGTCCGGGCCGGACCTGCTGCTCGGCGGGCGGCTCCTCGCCCGACCAGGGGCGCGCCAGCCGATGGAAATGCTCCCGCTCCACCGGATTCAAGCGCAGCGCCCGCCCCACCGCATCGAGCACCGACTCCGAAAAGTGCAGTGTGCGGCCCTGTTCCAGCCGCACATAATGGTCGACACTCACCCCGGCCAGCAACGCGAGTTCCTCACGCCGCAGCCCCGGAACCCGCCGTCGCGCACCGTGATCGATCAATCCGACCTCCTGCGGGCTCAATCGAGCCCGGCGCGAGCGCAGGAATTCACCGAGTTCGGCACGACGGTCCAAGGTCATGAGATCAGTATCGCGGGCGGGCCCCCGGCTATTCCTGGTCATGCCGTGCCCAGGCACGAGCGGCACTGTTTACCGCGCTCGTATCGAACGAAAGTAGTGGTCACAGCCGGAACGGATCCGGCTCCGCGGCTCGCCGCGGGAGGTTTCCACTCAGGAGATTCGAATGACCACAACAGCACGCGGCGACTCCTCGACGGGCGGCGCGGTCGAGTCCACCCGCCCCTTCGGTGACACCGGTATGAACATCACCCGGCTCGGTCTCGGCACCTGGGTGATCGCCGGACCCGGTTGGGAGTACTCGTGGGGCGCCACCGATGACGCCGAATCCATTGCCGCCATTCGGCACGCGGTGAACAGCGGCCTCAACTGGATCGACACCGCCCCCGCGTACGGACTCGGTCACGCCGAGACGCTGGTCGGCCGCGCCCTCGCCGATCTGCCCGAGGCCGACCGGCCGTACCTGTTCACCAAGACCGGCCTCATCTGGGAGGAGGGCGACGACCGCTCCGGCCCGCCGCGCCGCATCATGCGACCGGAAACCATTCGCGCCGAACTGGAATCGTCGCTGCGCCGGCTGCGCGTCGACCACATCGACCTCTACCAGGTGCACTGGCCCGACACCGGCGCGGTCTTCGTCTACGGCGGGGAAGGCGAGAACCTGGCCGAGCCCACGCCGCTGGAGGAGTACTGGCAGCTCATGGCCGACTTCAAGAAGGAAGGTAAGGTCCGCGCCATCGGCCTCTCCAATCACAGTGTGGCAGAACTGGATCGGGCCGAAGCCGTAGCGCACGTGGACGCCATCCAGCCGCCGTTCTCGGCCGTCAACCGCACCTCGGCACCCGAAATCGCCTGGGCGAAGGCACATTCCACCGGCGTGATCGCCTACTCGCCGCTGCAGTCGGGGCTGCTCACCGGCGCCTTCACCGCCGACCGCGAACTCACCGCCGACGACTGGCGTTCCGCCAGCCCGGATTTCACCACCGGGCTGCCCGCCAACCTGGCGCTGGTCGACGCGCTGCGGCCGATCGCCGCCCGCCACGGCGTCACCGTCGCCGAAGTAGCCCTGACCTGGGTCAACTCCTGGCCCGGTATCACCGGCGCGATCGTCGGTGCCCGCAATGCCGGCCAAATCGACGGCTGGACAGGCGGTCTCACCCTGGAGCTCACACCCGCCGACCTGGCGGAAATCGCCACGGCCATCACCGCCACCGGCGCGGGTACCGGCCCCACCCACGCCTGACGGTCCACTCAACCCCAGACCCCTTGTCATCCCAGACCGTCCCTCACGTAATCCCAGTCCGTCCCATCCCATCCCCCGTCATCCCGGCATGCTTTTGGCCGGGATCCACACCGAGACCCTCCAACAGGTTTCCGCGGATCCCGGCCGAACTCCCGGAATGCCGAGGCACTCGCCTTGAAGGAGTACCCCTGATGTCCCTGCATGTCGTCGCCGAACTTCGCGCCCTCCCCGGCAGGGAGGATCGCCTCCGCACCGCTCTGGAAGCCATGATCGAACCATCCCTGGCCGAGCCGAATTGCCTGAATTACCAGCCCTTCGCCAACCCCAACGAGCCCGCGCACATGGTCGTGGTCGAGGAGTGGTCCAGCGCGCACGCCCTCGAGGAGCACTTCGCCACCCCGCATTTCCGTCATATCTCGGGCGTCCTCGAGGGCGTCCTCGCCGAGCCCATGATCATCCGGCGACTCGTCGCCGAGTGATCTCTTGATCTTCGATCAGCTCACAACCTGGGACGGGTTCCCGATTCATGGGTAGTGTCGAGCGCATGGTTGCGCGGATTCGGACGACAGTGGTGCTGGTATGCACCCTCGTCGTCGCCGCGTGGGCCGTTCTCTTCCTGGCTGCGGCACAGCCGAACTCGCTGATCGTGTTGGGTGCCGCGGCGCTGGTCGCCCTCACCGCCGCGCTGATCGCGGCGCGGGGACCGGTGCTGCGGGTCGTGGTCAGTGCGGGTCCGCCGGAGTCCGCCGGTCGGCGGCGCCGGGGAGCGTTTCTGCGACAGAGCAATCCGGATGCCGAGGGGCGGCCTCGCCCGCGAGCGCCGGGGGTGTGCCCGGCCTGATCGCGTGCGCGCGATCGGGTCCGCGGCTGCCCTGATTCCATTCACCCGCGCCGAAAACGCGGGTGCCTCGCAGTGAAGGTCCCCATGCTCGATTTCATCTATTACCCGGTGTCCGCGGTGCTCTGGTTGTGGCATACGGCCTTCGCGTCGGTGCTCGGCGCGTCCAGTGGCCTGGCGTGGGTGCTGGCCATCATCTTCCTCGTGCTCACCCTGCGCGCTCTGCTCATTCGGCCGTTCATGGCGCAGTTGCGTTTTCAGCGCACGCTGGCTCGTATCGCGCCGGAGATGAAGGAGATCCAGCGCAAATACGCCGATGACAAGGAGCAGCAGGTCATCGAGGTGCGCAGGCTGCAGCAGGAGCACAGCTTCAATCCGCTACTCGGATTTCTCCCCATGATCGGGCAGATTCTGGTGTTCATCGGCCTGTTCCACGTGCTGAATTCATTCCATGCCGGGACCACCAACTACGTGTTCTCCACCGAACAGGTGCAGTCCTTCCTGAACGCGCATCTCTTCGGTGCCCCACTGTCGGCGAGCCTGGCTCATGCGGGTGGAGCCGCGCCCGGTTCGCTTGCCGCCGTGGTGATTCCGCTGGTCGTGATCGCCGCGGTAGCGACCCATTACACCGCCCGCTACTCGGTGGCCCGCCAGCGCGAGATGGCTCCCGAAACGCCGCAAACCCGGGTCATGAACCTGCTGTCCATGTGGGCCTTCCCGCTCGGCACACTCGTCACCGGTGCTCTTTGGCCGATTGCGATCCTGCTCTACTTCGTCACTCAGAACGCCTGGACCTTCGTACAGCAGCACCTGGTCTATCGGCGCTTCGGCGCCGAAACGCCGGTGCCGTAATCGCCACCGGACGTCCGGCCGCACTGCCCCTCGGGCGGGATCTCGCGTGGTCGCGGCACCCCGGCCCGAAGCTGCCCGGCGGTCGGTCGACGGTGTGAGCTGGGTCGCATTCGCGGGGATGCCGCGGCCGGTGTGGGGCCGCGAGTCGGTCTGGCGGATAACCGGTGGCACCGACCCGATAGTCTGGTAGCTGGTCGCGGGCCGTTTCGGCGGTTCGCGCGACCCCTTCGATGATCAGCACAGACAAGGACTTGACAGCGCTATGACAAGCCGCATCGAGCTCGCCCGCGTGGATCTGCGCGGACGTACTCCCACTGCCGCCGAACTGCGCGCGGCACTGCCGCGTGGAGGCGTCGACGTGGACTCGGTGCTGCATCATGTGCGGCCGGTCGTGGAGGCGATTCGCGATCGGGGTGTCGAGGCCGCGCTGGAGTTCAGTGAGAAGTTCGACGGGGTGCGGCCGGTCTCGGTGCGGGTGCCCGCCGCTGAGATCGACAAGGCTCTCGAAGAGCTCGATCCGGCGGTGCGCACCGCCCTCGAGGTCGCGATCGAGCGCACCCGCAAGGTGCACGCCGATCAGCGGCGCACCGATAAGACCACGCAGGTGGTGCCCGGCGGCACCGTGACCGAGCGATGGATTCCGGTCGAGCGGGTTGGGCTCTATGTGCCGGGCGGCAATGCGGTCTACCCGTCCAGCGTGGTCATGAATGTGGTTCCCGCGCAGACCGCGGGGGTCGAATCGCTGGTGGTGGCCTCGCCGCCGCAGGCGCAATTCGGCGGACTGCCGCACCCGACGATTCTCGCGGCGGCCAAGCTGCTCGGGGTCGAGGAGGTGTGGGCGGTCGGCGGCGCACAGGCGGTCGCACTGCTGACCTACGGCGGTATCGATACCGATGGCGCGCAACTCGAACCGGTCGACATGATCACCGGGCCGGGCAATATCTATGTGACCGCGGCCAAGCGGCTCTGCCGCGGACTGGTCGGCATCGATGCCGAGGCCGGGCCCACCGAGATCGCGATTCTGGCCGATGCCACCGCCGATCCGGCTCATGTGGCCGCGGATCTGATCTCGCAGGCCGAACACGATGTGCTCGCGGCGAGCGTGCTCGTCACCGACAGCGTGGAACTCGCCGATGCCGTGGACCAGGCGCTGACCGCGCAGATGGCCGTGGTCAAACACCACGACCGGGTCACGGAAGCGTTGTCCGGCAAACAGTCCGGCACCGTGCTCGTCGATGACATCGCGCAGGGCCTGCGCGTGGTGAACGCCTACGCGGCCGAACACCTGGAGATCCAGACCGTCGATGCCTCCGCCGTCGCCGCCCAGGTGCGCAGTGCCGGAGCGGTTTTCGTCGGCGCGTGGTCCCCGGTCAGTCTCGGCGACTACTGCGCGGGCTCCAATCACGTACTGCCCACCGCCGGATGTGCCCGGCACTCTTCAGGTTTGAGCGTGCAGACGTTCCTGCGCGGAATCCACGTCGTGGACTACTCCGAGGCGGCGCTGAAAGACGTTGCCGGACATGTGGTCGCGCTCGCCAATGCCGAGGACCTGCCCGCGCACGGTCAGGCCGTCCAGGTGCGATTCGGAGAACTGCGGTGAATGCTGTGACTGTCCCGGGATCCGCCGTCTCGCTGGAAGATCTGCCGCTGCGCGAGAACCTGCGCGGCAAAAGCCCTTACGGCGCACCGCAATTGACGGTGCCCGTCCAGCTGAACACCAATGAGAACCCGCACCCGCCGAGTGGGGCGCTCGTCGACGATGTGGCCGAATCCGTTCGGGCCGCCGCCGCTGACCTGCACCGTTACCCCGATCGCGATGCCGTGGGCCTGCGCACCGACCTGGCCGCCTACCTGACCCGGCAGACCGGCGTCGCGGTGGATGTGTCGAATGTGTGGGCCGCCAACGGTTCCAATGAAATCCTGCAGCAGCTGTTGCAGGCGTTCGGTGGACCCGGCCGCAGCGCACTGGGTTTCGTACCGTCGTACTCGATGCACCCGATCATCTCCGAGGGCATCGATACCGAATGGGTCGAGGCCAAACGCACTGGCGACTTCTCCCTCGATATCGACTACGCCGTCATGGTGATCGCCGAGAAGCGTCCCGATGTGGTGTTCGTGACCAGCCCCAATAATCCGACCGGACACAGCGTTCCGATCTCGGACCTGGAGCGGATTCTCGATGCCGCACCCGGCATCGTGGTGGTCGACGAGGCGTACGGGGAGTTCTCCAGCGCACCCAGCGCCATCTCACTGATCGACCGGTTCCCGGCGAAACTCGTTGTGAGCCGGACCATGTCGAAGGCATTCGCCTTCGCGGGCGGGCGGCTCGGATACCTGGCGGCCGCGCCCGCGGTCATCGACGCCATGCTGCTGGTGCGACTGCCCTATCACCTGTCCGTGGTCACCCAGGCCGCGGCGCGGGCGGCACTGCGGCACGCCGACGAAACCCTCGGCAGCGTCGCGGAATTGGCCTCACAGCGTGATCGCGTCATGGCCGCGCTGACCGAAATGGGTTACGACGTAATCCCTTCCGACGCCAACTTCGTCCTCTTCGGCCGCTTCGCCGACGCCCCGCGCGCCTGGCAGCACTACCTCGACGAGGGCGTGCTCATTCGCGATGTCGGTATCCCCGGCTACCTGCGCACCACCATCGGCCTGGCCGCCGAGAACGACGAATTCCTGCGCGTGAGCGCGAAACTTGTTGCGACCGAAGTGGTTGCCCGATGAGTACGGCGGCGGGCCGCCCCGTGGATAGGGAAGCGAGCATGGACCGAATCGCCCGGGTGGAACGCACCACTCGTGAATCCAGCATCGTGGTGGAACTGAACCTCGACGGCTCCGGTAAGACCGATATCTCCACCGGCGTCCCGTTCTACGATCACATGCTCACCGCATTCGGCCAGCACGGCAGCTTCGACCTGACCGTGCAGGCCAAGGGCGATATCGAGATCGAGGCGCACCACACCGTCGAGGACACCGCCATCGTGCTCGGCCAGGCGCTCGCCCAGGCCCTCGGCGACAAGAAGGGCATTCGCCGCTTCGGCGACTCCTTCATTCCTATGGACGAGACCCTCGCCCAGGCCATTGTCGACGTCTCGGGCCGCCCGTACTGCGTGCACACCGGGGAGCCGGAACACCTGCTGCACACGGTGATTCCCTCCGCCGGGCCGGGCGCGTCCTACTCGACGGTGCTGAATCGCCATGTGTTCGAATCGATTGCGCTGAACGCCCGCATCGCCCTGCATGTACGGGTGCTCTACGGCCGCGACCAGCACCACATCACCGAGGCCGAATTCAAGGCTGTCGCACGGGCTTTGCGTGCCGCGGTCGAACTCGACCCGCGTGTCACCGGTATCCCCTCCACCAAGGGAACCCTATGAGCAAGAAACTCGCCCTGCTCGATTACGGCTCCGGCAATCTGCACTCCGCCGCTCGCGCCCTGGCGCGCACCGGCGCGGAGGTCGTTGTCACCGCCGACCCCGAAATCGCCTTGAACGCAGACGGTCTCGTGGTTCCGGGCGTCGGCGCGTACGCCGCCTGCATGTCCGGATTGCTGTCCGTGCGCGGTGACCGCATTATCGGCAAGCGCCTCGCCGGTGGACGTCCGGTACTGGGCATCTGCGTCGGCATGCAGATCCTCTTCGA
Organism: Nocardia sp. SYP-A9097; assembly: GCF_009649815.1. GTDB lineage: Bacteria > Actinomycetota > Actinomycetes > Mycobacteriales > Mycobacteriaceae > Nocardia. The sequence continues at coordinate 179,341 of NZ_WJIC01000010.1, read as the reverse complement.
ACGCGGCGTCGAATTCGGTGTCGAGACCGAAGGCTGTGCCGAATGGCCCGGCGTCGTAGAGCGTTTGAACGCCCCCGTGCTGCCGCATATGGGCTGGAACACGGTCAAAGCACCGCAGGACAGCATTCTGTTCGCCGGTATGGACGAGGAGACCCGCTTCTACTTCGTGCACTCCTACGCCGCCCAAACCTGGGCACTGGACGAGACCGGCCCGCTGGCCCCCGCCAAACTCACCTGGGCCGAACACGGCGTTCCATTCCTCGCGGCGGTGGAGAACGGCCCGCTGAGTGCCACCCAGTTCCACCCGGAGAAATCCGGCGACGCCGGAGCCCAACTCCTGCGCAACTGGGTCGACTCGATCTGAGCCCCCGCCCTGAACCCGAAACCCCCGCCGAGCGCGGGGGTTTCGCATTTCTCCTGCCTCGGAGTTCAGGCCGCCAAGGTGGGGCGGGTGCCGGTTTCCCATACCGGGACCGTCCGCACTCGGTCGAAGAGCCAGCCGGTGGGGGTGCGGACGGCGTCGAAGTTGTAGACCTCGCCCAGGGTGTAGAACGGTTGGGAGAGTGGTGTTTTCGCGGTGGGGGCCGCCGCGAAGATGGCGACGAAATTGGCGCGGACGGTCGCGGTGTCGTCCTGCACGTCGATGATGACGCTGCTGATCAGGTGTTGAATGCGCCGGTCGGGGGAGTGGGTGCGGGTGGCCTGGGCGACCATGGCGGGCAGGCCGCGTGCCAAACCGCCGGGAGTTTCGACGGTGGCATCGTGCGTGTAGATCTCGCCCAGTTCGCCGAAGCGGCCCTCATCGAGGATCCGGCCGAGTCTGTCTACGAGAGTGGTGATTTCGGCGCGATCGTTCAGGATCGTGTTCATGGGGAGCGGCTTTCGCAGAAGTGATTGGTTGCTCCAACGTTGGTAGAACCAACATAACAGAATGTTGGCCGCACCAACAAGGGTTGTAGATTGCCCATATGGACAAAGCGCACACCGGCGCCTCCGGCAGGCTGCGCGCCCTGCCGACCCGCCTGGTCGGCCAGGTCGCCATCATCGCCAACCGCGCCACCGAACGCGCCCTGGAATCCACCGGTTCCCGCCGCTATCACTACGCGCTGCTGGCCACCCTCGACGAACACGGCCCCCTCAGCCAGGCCGAAGTCGGCCGCCGCACCGGCATAGACCGCAGCGACGTGGTAGCCGCCGTCAACGACCTGGCAGACCGCGGCCTCCTCACCCGCACGCCGGACCCCACCGACCGCCGCCGCAATATCCTCACCCTCACCCCCGCCGGCCGCGCCCACCTCCTCGACCTCGACACCCGCCTCGAAGCCGCCCAATCCGAACTCCTCCCCGGCTTCACCCCCGCCGAACGAGCCAACTTCGTCCTCACCCTCACCCGAATCCTGGAACTCCACGCCCCATGACCGAACGAACAGCGCGTCTGGGGATCGCACTGCGGGTATCGAGGGTGTTCGATACCGAGACAAGCTGTTCCGTCCGTTGCCGCCGGGGCGCGGGCAGGCGACCGGTCAGTAACCACTAGGATGCTCCCGTGAGTCTTGTGCTGCTACCTGCCGTCGATGTCGCCAATGGGGAGGCCGTGCGCCTGGTTCAGGGGGAGGCGGGGAGTGAGACCAGTTATGGGTCGCCTCGCGATGCCGCCCTGGCTTGGCAGAACGACGGGGCCGAATGGGTGCATTTGGTGGATCTCGATGCCGCGTTCGGTAAGGGATCCAATCGGGAGTTGCTGGCGGATGTCATCGGCGAACTCGATGTGAAGGTGGAGCTGTCCGGCGGCATTCGTGATGACGAATCGCTGAAGGCGGCCCTGGCCACCGGGTGTGCGCGCGTGAATCTCGGGACCGCGGCGCTGGAGAATCCGGAGTGGTGCCGGCGCGCCATCGGTGAGTACGGCGACAAGATCGCTGTTGGTATGGACGTCAAGATGATCGACGGGGAGTACCGGCTGCGCGGGCGCGGCTGGGTCACCGACGGTGGCGACCTGTGGGAGGTGCTCGAGCGCCTGGAGCGCGACGGCTGCTCGCGGTATGTGGTCACCGACGTCAGCAAGGACGGCACGCTGACCGGGCCGAACCTGATCCTGCTGCGCGATGTCGCCAATGCGACCGACTCGCCGGTGGTCGCCTCGGGCGGAATCTCCACCCTCGACGATCTGCGCGCCATCGCGACGCTCACCGGAGACGGCGTGGAGGGTTCGATCATCGGCAAGGCCCTGTACGCGGGCCGTTTCACCCTGCCCGAAGCTCTCGCAGCGGTGCGCTGATACCTGATGGCCGCCGAACTCGCCGAGCTGCTCACCATCGCCCGTGACGTACTCGACGCTGCCGCACCGCGTTTCGTGGAAGGCGTCGGCGCGCCCAGCGCGGTCGACAAGGGTCGCGGTGACTTCGCGACCGAACTCGACCTGGAGCTGGAGCGCACCCTCTCCCGGCAGTTGACCGAGCGCACCGGATTCGAGGTGCACGGTGAGGAATTCGGCGGCCCCCAGCTCACCTCCGGGACCGCATGGGTGCTCGACCCCATCGATGGCACCTTCAATTACTCTGCGGGACACCCGCTTTCGGGCATGCTGCTGGCGCTGGTGCGTGACGGCGAACCGGTTATCGGCCTGACCTGGCTGCCCGGTCTCAACCAGCGGTACGCCGCGACGGTCGACGGCCCGGTCCACCTGAACGGTCAGCCGCTGCCGAAACTGGAGCGCGGCAAGCTTTCCGACGCCATGATCGGCTTCGGTGCCTTCAATATCGATGGTGCGGGCCGTATTCCGGGCATCTTCCGCTTCAACCTGCTGGGTGCGCTGAGCCGCCTGTCCGGCCGGGTCCGCATGCACGGCTCGACCGGAATCGACCTGGCGTACACCGCTTCCGGGGTATTGGGTGGAGCCGTGGTCTTCGGCCATCACCCTTGGGACAATGCCGCCGGAGTCGCCCTGGTGCGCGCCGCGGGCGGCGTCGTCACCGATCTGCTCGGCCGCGACTGGACCATCGAATCGAAATCGGTGCTGGCCGCCGCGCCCGGCGTGCACGAAGAACTACTGGACATGATCGGCGAAACCGTCAGGGCCGCCGACACGGCGGGCCGTGGGTCGGACGCCGGGTCCGAGGAGAGGTAGAGCAATGACATTGGCAGTGCGCGTAATCCCGTGCCTGGATGTGGACGCCGGCCGCGTGGTCAAGGGCGTCAACTTCGAAAACCTGCGTGACGCGGGCGATCCCGTCGAACTCGCCGCCACCTACGACGCCCAGGGCGCGGACGAACTCACCTTCCTGGATGTCACCGCCTCCACCGGCGACCGCGGCACCATGATCGACGTGGTCACCCGCACCGCCGAACAGATCTTCATCCCCCTCACCGTAGGCGGCGGCGTCCGCACAGTCGCCGACGTAGACCGCCTCCTGCGCGCCGGCGCGGACAAGGTCTCGGTCAACACCGCCGCCATCGCCAATCCCGAAGTGCTGCGCGAAATGTCGGAACGCTTCGGCTCCCAGTGCATCGTCCTGTCGGTAGACGCCCGCACCGTCCCCGCGGGCCAACCCGCCACCCCCTCCGGCTGGGAGGTCACCACCCACGGCGGCAAACGCGGCACCGGCATCGACGCCGTCGAATGGGCCATCCGCGGCGCGGAACTGGGCGTAGGCGAAATCCTCCTCAACTCCATGGACGCCGACGGCACCAAAGCCGGCTTCGACCTGACCATGATCCGCGCCGTCCGAGCCGCCGTCTCGGTCCCCGTAATCGCCTCGGGCGGAGCGGGAAAGGTCGAAGACTTCGCCCCCGCCGTCCAAGCAGGCGCGGACGCCGTCCTCGCCGCCAGCGTCTTCCACTTCGGCGACCTCACCATCGGCCAGGTCAAGGACGCCATGCGCACCGAAGGTATCGTGGTCCGCTGACACCAGCCTGAGGGGGAGGCATGACAGCCATCGAGCCGTCGCCGGACCAGCCCGACCCCGACAAGGCCCAGCAGGATCCGGTATCCCCGCGTTCTTCGACTGCGCCACAACCGGATTCGGACACGCTCTCGACCGACCCGGTCACCCGGCCCGACCCGGTCACCCGGCCCGACCCGGTCGGCGGACGCGACCGGTGCCGATCTGTTGGTGCAGGCACCTTTCGAGCACGGCAAGCCGGACGCGGTAGAGGTCCGGCGCGGTGCCGATGGCTCTGTCGTGTACCGCATCGAGATCCCGGGCCGCGGCACGCCACTGACGAAGGCAGTCGATCTCTTCCTCACCGATGAACTGGTGGAAGTCACTTACTACGGCGATGGGAATGGTCAGTACAGCAGACAGGCGCATGCTTGGAGTCGCACGGATGGCAGCATCGTCAATGTGACCCCGATCAGCCGTGCGGGTGGCGAGGAGTGCGAAACGCTGCATCCGATGACCAGCCCTGGGGCGACACTCGTACTCTGCTACGGGAAGACCGGCATGGATATCATCGGCTTCGCCCCGCAGCGGTAGCTACCCGCCGGTAGTGCATGCCCCGCAACCTGTTATAACCGAACCATGAGTCTCGATCCCGCAATCGCCGCCCGTCTCAAGCGCAATGAGGATGGGTTGTTCGCGGCTGTCGCGCAGGAGCGCGCTACCGGGGACGTGCTCATGATGGCCTGGATGGATGATGAGGCGCTGGCGCGCACGCTGGAAACCCGTAAGGGGACGTACTATTCGCGGTCGCGGCAGCAGTATTGGGTGAAGGGGGAGACCTCGGGGCACACGCAGTATGTGCATGAGGTTCGGCTTGATTGTGATGGGGATACCGTGCTGCTGATCGTGGATCAGGAGGGGGCGGCCTGCCATACCGGCACGCATACCTGCTTCGATACCGACGTGCTGCTGGCTCGTGGCGACAAGCTGCTTTCCGGTGAAGACTGAAGAGCTGCCCCGGGCTGCGGCCCGAGAATGAAAGCCGCTGTGCGCTAGCGGTTTTCGTGGCGGTCGAAGTCCGCGTGGGTGTCGGGGCGGCCGGAGCGGCCGACGCCGCGGGCCATGCCCTTGTCGAGTTGCTGGAGCATCGCCTCGCCGAGTTCGAGGAGCTGTTCGGTCTGGTCTTTGTCGAGTCCGTCGAAGACCAGTCCGCGGACGCACTCCAGATATCCGGGGGCGGCCTCGGTCACCTTGTCGAAGCCCGCGTCGGTGAGTACCGCCTGTGCGCCACGCCGTCCGGAGATGCTGACGCGCTCGGCCCAGCCCAGTCGTTCGAGCTTGGAAATGACATGCGAGAGCCGTGATAGCGATGCGTTTGCCTTTTGCGCAAGCTCACTCAGTTGCAACCGGTGGCCGGGTTCTTCGGAGAGCAGAGTCATCACGAAGTATTCGAAATGGGTAATCCCGGACTCGCGTTGCAGCTGGGTATCCAGGGCGGCGGGGAGCCTGGTCGTGAGCGCAATGACGGTACGCCAAGCTCGCTGTTCCATGGGATTCAACCACTTGGTCACCGTGCCAGCCCTCTCGTAGCAGCCAAGTGACATGTTGCGCTGGTCAGTCCGGCAGTCGGTGGAGCAGCAACAGCGAGTCACCCGCAAAGGAAAGTTTGCCACGATTTCGCTCGTCAGTCACGGTGTTCATCAATGACGTGACATCGATCACGCGTGTCGCATGCGGAAATCAGTACGTGCCGGGTTCGACAGGATTTGGCGGAGTATCGACCGACACGCGCGACTTTTCCTGATCCGCGAGCTGCTTCGTGGCGCGGTTTTTGCGGATTCGCCTGCGCACCAAGAGAAATGCAGCTGGCAGGAACAGTGCCGCGGCCACGATCGCGCCCGCCAGTGCGGCCCCGCGAAATGCCGGTGCGTCCACATCGAGAATGCGTTCACCGGCGTGTGCGGCATTGGAGCTGCCCAGTACAACGGTCAGTGTCATCAAATTCGGGATGGCGGTTATGAGCGCGAGTACCACTGCCGCACCCGCGATAAACGGACCGCCCCGTTTCCGCCAGGTCATTCCCGCGAGCAACAGGAGAAAAAGCGGCAATGCGGTACAAACCGCACCCATCACCAATCCGGACCAGATGCCTTTGGAGAAACTGCCGTGTACGTTTTCGGCAATTCGCTGCGCCCACCATCGCGGAATGAACGCCGCCAGAATGAGATACGACAACCACAGCACCACCGCCGCGATAACCAACGCGATGATCCGATTGCGCCACATGACGAACGACGATCGCTTGCGCTCCGGCAGGTCCTCGCTGGGCATCGTGCTGGGCGTAGTCATAGGCCCAGCGTATGCCGCCCCGCACGGCGCGTCATGGAGCGCCACTCCGGACCGAACGGACGCGACGGACAAACACGGCATGGCGGTCGCGCATGTGCCAGAGGCGAACTCAGCCGCGTGCGCGCAGGAACTCCAGGGCCTCATCCGCGTGCACATTGGCGCGCAGCTCGCTGTTGATCACCTTGGCGATCGTGCGATCCGGGTTGATGACGAAGGTTGTCCGCTTCACCGGAATGAGTGGACCGAGCAGCCCACGCTTGACACCGAATTCGGCCGCCACCTTCGCGCCCTTGTCCGACAGCAGCGGATAGCTCAGGCCCTGCTTCTCGGCGAAGCCGGACTGCACCTGCACATCGTCGCCGCTGATGCCGACGCAGGAGGCGCCCAGAGCCTTGAATTCGCCTGCCAGATCCCGGAAGTGGCACGCCTCGGCGGTGCACACCGGCGTATTGGCGGCGGGATAGAAGAAGAGCACCACGGGCCCGTCCGCGAGCAGCGAATCGAGGGACCGCATGACACCGGACTGATCCGGAAGCTCGAACCGCGGGGCGAGCTGACCTGGCTTCATAGGCAGCAGATTACGTGATCACCTTCGCGCACGAATCAGCCCGTGGACGGACCGGTCTGTCCGGTCCGGCCACGGGCTCTATGAAAACGTCGGTTAGTCCACCGATTTCACGCACCGATGAGTGCGGCGACCTCGGGGTTCCTGATATCCATGACATCGAGAATGCCGTGCGCCCGCAGGAATGGCTCGAGCTCCCGAATGCGATCGGTGTGCTCGGCGTACTCGTCCGGGAAACGCCGCGGATCGATCGCCTCCATCGCCTTCACATAGGTATCGCCTCCATCGCCTTCACATAGGTGACGAACGAGGCGAGCGCGCTGTACTTGCCGCCACCCCGCTGGTGATTCATATTCATCTTCCGCGGCGACTGACCGGGCATGCCCTGGCCGACCTGCGGAGCTGCGTGCCGTGGACCCTCCGGTGCGACCGGTTGCGAGGGGTACATCTGTGTTGAACTCCTCTCGAGTGGGATACCGCGTGCGACCTCTCCATCTGCTGGAGGAGCAGATTGCCGCGTGGGTAGCGATTGAGCGCATCGAGTATTCGCCGCCGCCGGGCTCTCGGCTGGGCGGGGATAGCGAATTCAATCCCGGTTGTGCGGCCTGGAATGATGGGGTGATGCCCAGCGCGTCTAACCACTCCACCACCTCCCGTGCACAGTTCCGGATGCTCGCGGCCGATCATCGGGTTGTGCCGGTGACTCGAAAGGTGTTGGCGGACTCGGAGACTCCTCTGTCGGCCTACCGCAAGCTGGCGGGCGATCGGGCGGGGACGTTCCTGCTCGAGTCGGCCGAGAACGGCCGCTCCTGGTCGCGATGGTCGTTCATCGGGGCGGGCAGTCCGACCGCGTTGAGCGTGGTGGACGGGCAGGCGGTCTGGCTCGGACAGAGTCCGGCGGATGCGCCGTCCGGTGGTGATCCGCTGGTCGCGCTGCGCGAAACCCTGGAATTGCTGCGCACCGAACGGCTGCCCGGTCTGCCGCCTTTGACCGGTGGCATGGTCGGCTACCTCGGCTATGACGCCGTGCGGCGGATGGAACGACTGCCCGCGCTCGCCGAGGACGATCTGGAACTGCCGGAGATGGTGCTGCTGCTCGCCACCGATCTGGCCGCCTTCGACCACCACGAAGGCGCGATCACGCTGATTGCCAATGCCGTCAACTGGAATGGCACCGATGAGCGCGTCGATGAGGCGTACGACGATGCCGTGGCCCGGCTCGATCGCATGACCGAGGCCCTGGCCGCGCCCGCCGATTCCACCGTGTCGGTCTTCGATCGCCCGGAACCGGACTTCCGCCGCCAGCGCACCTCCGAAGAATTCGGTGCGGGTGTACGCCGCCTGGTCAAGGAGATCGAGGCGGGTGAGGCGTTCCAGGTGGTGCTGTCGCAGCGCTTCGAGATGGAGTACGGCGGCACGCCGATCGATCTGTATCGCATGCTTCGCGCGTCGAATCCGAGCCCGTACATGTACCTCATGCACATTCCGGACGGCTCGGGCGGCACCGCGTTCTCCATCGTCGGCTCCAGCCCCGAAGCGCTCGTCACCGTGAAGGACGGCGTGGCCACCACGCACCCCATCGCGGGCACCCGCTGGCGCGGAGCCACCGAGGAGGACGACCTGCTGCTCGAGAAGGGTCTCCTCGCGGACGAGAAGGAGAACGCCGAGCACCTCATGCTCGTCGACCTCGGCCGCAACGACCTCGGCCGCGTCTGTGAACCCGGCACCGTGCGCGTCACCGAATACCGGCATATCGAGCGTTATAGCCATGTCATGCACTTGGTTTCGACGGTTTCCGGTCGCCTCGCCGCCGGCAAGATCGCCTTCGACGCGGTGCGGGCGTGCTTCCCCGCGGGCACCCTGTCGGGCGCTCCCAAGGTGCGCGCCATGGAGCTCATCGAGGAACTCGAACCCACCCGCCGCGGTGTCTACGGCGGCGTGGTCGGCTACCTCGATTTCGCCGGTGACGCCGATACCGCCATCTGCATTCGCACCGCACTGCTCAAGAACGGCACCGCCTATGTCCAGGCCGGCGCGGGCGTGGTCGCCGACTCCGATCCGAACTACGAGGACGTCGAATCCCGCAATAAGGCAATGGCCGTCCTCAAGGCCGTGGCCGCCGCCGAAACCCTGCGCGCCTACCGCCCGATCGGCAATAGCGATGACTGATTCGGACCCCGACCCGAAAACCGAGGCGGCACAGCCCAACCCGACCGGACCCACCCCGCCGAGTGACGAGGTGGCCGCCGATATCGCTGCCGCGCAAGAGGATGCGCGCGCGGCCCGCGCCGAAAAGCACGGCGTGGAAGCGGATCTTCGTGCCGCCGAAGCCGATATCGCGGAGGCTCGGGCGGACGCGCGCAGTGCCGAAGCCGATGGTGCCGCGAAGAAACGCAGGCCCATCGGCGCGGTCGCGCTACTGGCACTCGCGGCGGCCCTGCTGTGGGTCTCCTCGCGCATGACATGGGTGACCCTCGATGTGGTCAGCGAGCTCGGACCCGGACGGACCATGCACCTCAACGGCGGCAGCTGGTTCGGGGCTCTGACGCCGCTGGCGCTGGTGCTCGTCGCGACCATCGCCGCGGTATTCGCCGCGCGCGGCTGGTGGCGGCGTGGACTCGGCGTGGTGGTGGCCGTACTGGCGGCCGTCGCGGCCGTCCCCGCGTACGCACTGCTCAAGGGCGCCGGTAAAACCGCGGAGCGGGCCGGTCGGCTGGCCGAATTGCGCGACTGGGAACATGTGGGAGGGACGCAGACCTCCACGCTGCCCGCGGTACTGACCATCATCGGTGCGCTGGCGGCATTCGGAGCCGGTGTGCTGCTGACGCGCATGCCATCGGAGAGCGCCGCGCCCATGTCCGGAAAGTACGACAATCCGGTTTTCCGCAAGTCCGAGGCGGCCGAACAGGTTGCCGAACATCACGCGGTCAAGCGCGCTGCGGAATCCGGGTCACAGCAAACCGCTGCCGAGCCGCTCTCGGGTCGCGTCCTCTGGGATGCCCTCGACGCGGGTGCGGACCCGACCGACGATGAAACCAATACCCCTGCCGCACACGATGATCCAGGTAGCGGCGGTGCGGGCCACAAGCCCGCCTGATCAGCAATCAGGAGCAGTGTCGCTCCAGGTTCCGGCCCCGCCGACATTGACGGGAACATAGCCATTTACTCTTTATCAGCATCGGTGAGACAGCGCCTGGGGGGACTCTCAGGCAGCAAGTCCGTCTCCCCAGAAAGGATTCGAGCCAGATGACGGTACTCGACTCGATTCTCGACGGGGTCCGCGCGGATGTGGCCGCTCGGGAAGCCCTCCTGGATTTCCAGGCTGTCAAGAAGGCCGCCGCCGCGGCGAAGTCTCCACGTGACGCCAAGGCTGCGCTGCACGAAGAGGGTATCGGCGTTATCGCCGAGGTGAAGCGGTCTTCTCCTTCCAAGGGCGCCCTGGCCGACATTCCGGACCCGGCCGTTTTGGCCCGTGCGTACGAGGACGGTGGCGCGCGGATTATCAGCGTGCTGACCGAGCAGCGTCGCTTCGGCGGATCGCTCGCGGATCTCGACGCGGTGCGCATGGCGGTGGATATCCCCATCCTGCGCAAGGACTTCATTGTCGGCCCGTACCAGATCCATGAGGCCCGCGCCCACGGCGCGGACGTCATACTGCTGATCGTCGCGGCGCTCCCGCAGGACGTGCTGTCCTCGCTCATCGATCGCACCGAATCGCTCGGTATGACCGCGCTCGTCGAGGTGCACACCGAGGAAGAGGCGGACCGCGCGCTCGAAGCCGGTGCCACCGTGATCGGGGTGAACGCCCGCAATCTCAAGACCCTCGAGGTCGATCGGGATGTGTTCGCGCGCATCGCCCCCGGCCTGCCCAGCGATGTCATTCGCATCGCCGAATCCGGTATCCGCGGCACCGCGGACCTGCTGGCCTACGCCGGAGCGGGCGCGGATGCCGTGCTCGTCGGCGAAGGCCTGGTGACCAGCGGCGACCCGCGTGCCGCGGTGGCCGAGCTGGTGACCGCCGGAACCCATCCTTCCTGCCCGAAGCCGGTTCGCCGGGGCCGGTGAAAGAGCCGATGACACAGATCAACGATTTGGGTAAGAACACGCTCGGCCTGCCACAGGCCAGCGCCGGCGTCGCGCACCGGAGCGAGCACGAGCCGGACCTCGGTGGACACTTCGGTGTCTACGGCGGCCGGCATGTGCCCGAGGCGCTCATGGCCGTGATCGAAGAGGTCACCGCCGAATACGACAAGGTGCGCGTCGACCCCAACTTCCTCAACGAACTGGACCGGTTGCAGCGCGATTACACCGGGCGTCCGTCGCCGGTGTTCGAGTGCAGGAACCTCGCCAAGTACGCGGGCGGCGCTCGCATCGTGCTCAAGCGAGAAGACCTGAACCACACCGGTTCTCACAAAATCAACAATGTGCTGGGGCAGGCGCTGCTCGCCAAGCGCATGGGCAAGACGCGCGTCATCGCCGAGACCGGAGCGGGCCAGCACGGCGTCGCCACCGCCACCGCCTGCGCGCTGCTCGGCCTGGAATGCGTCATCTACATGGGTGCCGTCGACACCGCGCGGCAGGCATTGAATGTTGCCCGCATGCGGCTGCTCGGCGCCGAAGTCGTCAGCGTGACAACGGGTTCGCAGACCCTCAAGGACGCCATCAATGAGGCGCTGCGGGACTGGGTCACCAATGCGGACGCCACCTACTACTGCTTCGGTACCGCCGCGGGCCCGCATCCGTTCCCGCTCATGGTGCGCGACTTCCAGCGCATCGTGGGTCTGGAGGCGCGCCAGCAGATCCAGACTTTGACGGGTCGGCTGCCCGATGCCGTAACCGCCTGTGTCGGTGGCGGTTCCAATGCCATCGGCATCTTCCACCCCTTCCTCGATGATGCGGGCGTGCGCCTGGTCGGTTATGAGGCGGCGGGCGACGGTGTCGAAACCGGCCGTCACGCAGCCACTTTCGCCGGTGGACGGCCCGGTGCGTTCCAGGGCGCGTACTCGTACCTGCTGCAGGACGAAGACGGCCAGACCATCGAATCGCACTCCATCTCAGCCGGTTTGGACTACCCGGGTGTCGGCCCGGAGCACGCCTACCTCAAGGACATCGGTCGCGCCGAATACCGGCCGATCACCGATACCGAGGCCATGGACGCGCTGTTGCTGCTGAGCCGCACCGAGGGCATCATCCCGGCCATCGAATCGGCGCACGCGGTCGCCGGTGCGCTGAAGCTGGGCCAGGAATTGGGCGAGGGCGCAATCATTCTGGTGAACCTGTCCGGTCGCGGTGACAAGGATATGGACACCGCCGCCAAGTGGTTCGGTCTCTTCGACAAGCCGCAGGAGCAGCAGTGAGCCAGCAGTCCCGTCTCGCCAATACCTTCGCCGCCTGCCGCGAGGAGAACCGCGCCGCGCTGATCGGCTATCTGCCCGCCGGATACCCGGACTTGCAGGGCAGCATCGACGTCTGCCGCACCATGGTCGAATCCGGTTGCGACATCATCGAAGTCGGCGTCGCCTACTCCGATCCGGTGATGGACGGCCCGACCATCCAGGCCGCCGCCGAACAGGCGTTGCGCGGTGGCATCCGCGTCCGCGATGTCTTCAAGGTCGTGGAGGCCATTACCCAGGCCGGTGGTAAGGCCGTGGTCATGACCTACTGGAATCCGGTGCTGCAGTACGGCGTCGACACCTTCTCCCGCGATCTGGCGGCGGCGGGCGGCCTCGGCCTGATCACCCCGAACCTGATTCCGGAGGAGGCCGACGACTGGTTCGTGGCCTCGTCCACCTACAACCTGGATCGCATCTTCCTGGTGGCCCCGTCCTCCACGGAGGAGCGTCTGGTGAAGACCCTGGAAGCCTCGCGCGGATTCGTCTACGCCGCTTCGACCATGGGTGTCACCGGCGCGCGTGACGCGGTCTCGGATATGGCTCCGGCACTGTGCGCCCGGGTGCGCGCGCATTCGGATATTCCGATCGGCGTCGGCCTGGGTGTGCGCAATGGTGCGCAGGCGGCCGAAATTGCTTCCTACGCAGACGGTGTCATTGTGGGCTCGGCCTTGGTGAGCGCCGCGGCGCAGGGTCTGGGCGCGGTGCGCACCCTCACCGAGGAACTCGCGCTCGGCGTGCGCTCGGCGGCCGTGGCCTCCTGACAGCAGATTCACAGCGAAGGCGCGCATCGATCCCGATGCGCGCCTTTCGCGTGTTCGGGGCGGTGTTGTTCGCGCGAGTGTCGGCGGCGCGTTACCCGGGGACCATGCCCGTGGAGTTGATTCCGCTACGGTGGGGCCCGTGACCATTCGAGCCCTGGCCGACCAAGTTTCGGCCTCCGACGTGCTGGCCTACATTCCCAGTCCGCCTCGCGGAGTATGGGAGATCGGCCCATTTCCGTTGCGCGCCTATGCCATCTGCATCATTCTAGGCATTGTCGCGGCCATCTGGCTGGGGGAGAAGCGGTGGCAGCAGCGTGGCGGCCAGCAGGGCATGGTCCTGGATGTGGCCATGTTCGCGGTGCCGCTGGGATTGATCGGCGGGCGGCTCTATCACGTGGCCACCGACTGGTCGACCTACTTCGGTCCCGGCGGTAAGGCGGGCGATTGGTGGAAGATCTGGCAGGGCGGCCTCGGCATCTGGGGCGCGGTGCTGCTCGGCGCGGTCGGCGCGTGGATCGGCTGCCGTATCTACAAGGTGCCGCTGCCCGCCTTCGGTGATGCCATCGCGCCCGGTGTGCTGCTGGCGCAGGGCATCGGACGGCTCGGCAACTACTTCAATCAGGAGCTGTTCGGTCGCGACACCACCATGCCGTGGGGTCTGGAGATCTACGACCGGTTCAATACGCACGGTGACCCGGATCTGATGAACGGCATCGCATCCGGTCCGCCGATCAAGATCGTGCAGCCGACCTTCCTGTACGAGCTGATCTGGAATCTGCTGGGTGTGGCGATCCTGCTCTATGTCGACCGCAAGTTCCGGATCGGGCACGGGCGATTGTTCGCGCTGTACGTGGCGATCTACTGCTTCGGGCGGTTCTTCGTGGAGCTGCTGCGTGATGATCACGCTACGCATATCGCCGGAATTCGGATCAACTCGTTCACCGCGGCGATCGTATTCCTCTGCGCCATCGCGTATTTCGTATTCGCGACCAAGGGCCGGGAGACGCCGGAGCAGGTGCGCGCGGGCGTGGAGCGGCCGTGGCCGTGGCAGTTCTCGGCGCTGCGGGCATACGGGGCCGAGAGCGCGGGGACCGAGGTCGTGGCGGTCGAATCCGAGGACGAGGCAGTCGATCTCGACAAGTCCGAATCGTCCGATACCGAATCCGATGAAAAGGACGAGGCATCCGGGGACGACACCGACTCCGAATCCCCTTCGGAAGGCAACGAATCCGCTGAGGTCCGCGATAACTCTTCCGAATCCGGCGATTCCGAACCGGCGGTCCCGCTCGAGGAGACGAAAACGGTCGACTCGGGCAAGAATGGCTCCTGACCGCCGCGTATCGAGATTCGCACGGCGGGTTCAGCACACAGGGGGCCGTGCGGCCCGCGATTCAGGAGGACTCGAGTGACCGATCCATTCGCTAAGCAGCCCGAGCAGGGTGGCCCGCAGTACGGCGCGCCCGGCACCGGGCCGCAGTACGGGCAGCCGCAGCCGGGTTACGGGCAGCAGCCCGGTTATGGTCAGCCGCAGCCGGGCTATGGCGAGCCGCAGCCGGGTTACGGTCAGCCCCAGCCGGGTTACGGCCAGCCGCCCTATGGTGCGCCGCAGCCCGCGTACGGTCAGCCCGGTCCCTACGGTCAGCCGATGCCGTACGGCGCCGATGCCGAGGCTCCGTTCGGTCGCGATCCGTACGGCGTGCCGTACTCGGACAAGTCCAAGCTGACCGCCGGCCTGCTGCAGATTCTGATCGGTGGATTGGGTATCGGCCGTTTCTACCTCGGCTACACCACTATCGGTGTGTTGCAACTGATCACGTGTGGCGGCTTCGGAATCTGGTCGCTGATCGACGGCATTCTGATTCTCACCGGCAAGGTGCCGGATCCACAGGGCCGCCCGCTGAAGGACTGATCGCGGGGGTCATCGACACACCGACTTCGGCGGGCACCACTGGGCAGAGAGGTGCCCGCCCGCCGCTATCATCACCGTTGTAAACGCACAAGGTTTGCGCGCGGCGTGATCATTCACGTGCCGCCCGGTTGGTTTCCGGCGTACCCTTTGTCGGTTGTTTGTCGCGTGGGTCGACCACGCTCGAGGAGAGGTAGTCCCCGTGCGCCGTAAGCTGTTCGCCGCCGTGCTCGCCGTAGTCGCCGCCACCGCGGCGCTCACCGCCTGCAGCAGCAGTAGCGACGACCCCAATGTGTTGAAGGTCGGCACCGAGGGCACCTACTCTCCGTTCAGCTACCAGGACGGCGGCAGCATCACCGGCTACGACGTCGAGGTCGCCAAGGCCGTCGGTGAGAAGCTCGGCCGCAAAGTCGAATTCGTGCAGACCCCCTGGGATGCCATCTTCGCGGGCCTGGAATCCAAGCGTTTCGATCTCGTCGCGAACCAGGTGACCGTGAATCCCACACGCGCCGAGAAGTATTCGCTGTCGCAGCCCTACACCACCTCCGAGGGTGTCATCGTCACCAAGACCGATAACACCGGCATCCACGCGCTCACCGATCTGAGCGGTAAGACCTGCGCGCAGTCGGTCACCAGCAACTGGAACAAGGTCGCCGAGGGCGCGGGCTGCAAGGTCGAGGGCGTCGAGGGTTTCGTGCAGGCCATTCAGCTGCTCAAGAACGGCCGCGTCGACGCGACCGTCAATGACACCCTCGCGGTCGCCGAGTACAGCAAGAAGACCAATGACGCCAGCGTGCACATCGCAGGCAAGACCGGTGAGACCAGCAAGCAGGCGTTCGCCGCGCGCAAGGATTCGCAGGCGCTCATCGACCAGGTGAATACCGCGCTCGATCAGCTACGCGCCGACGGCACCCTGGCCAAGATCTCCGAGAAGTACTTCGGCACCGACGTCAGCAAGTAAGCGGCACAGGGCGATTGGACTGCTGAGCGATTAGACGATGGACGACGCCACCTGGGAACTGATCCGGGCGAACCTGTGGCCGATGCTCAAGGCCACGGTCGAAACGACCATCCCGCTGACGGCCATCAGCTTCGCGATCGGGTTGGTGCTGGCGCTGTTCGTGGCGCTGGCCCGCATGTCGAAGCTGTGGCCGGTGTCCGCGGCGGCCCGGTTCTATATTTCGATCATTCGCGGGACGCCGCTGCTGGTGCAGCTGTTCATCGTCTTCTACGCGCTACCGCAGTTCCACATAGTCATCGACCCGTTCCCGGCGGCGGTGATCGCGTTCAGTCTCAATGTGGGCGGGTATGCGGCCGAAGTCATTCGCGCCGCCATTCTTTCGGTCGCGCACGGGCAGTGGGAGGCGTCCTATGCGGTCGGTATGACCTATGCGCAGGCGCTGCGTTTGATCATCCTTCCGCAAGCTTCCCGCATCGCCGTACCGCCGCTGTCGAACACGCTCATCTCGTTGGTGAAGGACACCTCGCTGGCCTCGACCATCCTCGTCACCGAGTTGTTGCGGACGGCTCAACTCGCGGCCGCGCCGACCTTCGACTTCTTCGCCCTGTATGGCGTGGCGGCACTCTACTACTGGGTTATCTGCCTGATTCTCGGCTTCGGTCAGACACGCCTCGAGACTCGCCTCGCGCGCCACGTCGCTCGTTAACCAGCACTCAGGTTCGTGGCCCGCCTCGGGTCTGGACTGACGGAGCAGGGGAGCGAAGCGGAGGAGCGGAGGAGGGAAGACCCGAGGTCACGAGGGCCGCGAACAGCCGGAGCGCAGCGGAGGCAGATTGAACAGAGCACGCTGACCGGCTGTTAGCTGAACGGCATGTGTATATCTTTGTTTCGAGCGTGTGCCCGTTCAGCGGGACACTTGCGGCAGGTCTAGGGTTGTCCCCGTGATGCGACGAACGAAGATTGTGTGCACACTCGGACCGGCTGTGTCGTCCGAGGACCGTATTCGTGAACTCGTTGAGAGTGGAATGGACGTGGCGCGGCTGAATTTCAGCCATGGCGAACACTCCGACCATGCCGACAACTATAAAAAGGTGCGTCAGGCCAGCGATCTGCTGGGCCGCGCGGTGGGAATTCTCGCCGATCTCCAGGGACCGAAGATCCGATTGGGCCGGTTCATCGAGGGTAAGACCGTCTGGGCGACGGGTGAAGAAATCCGCATCACCGTGGACGACATCGAAGGCACTCACGACCGAGTTTCGACCACCTACAAGCAGCTCGCCCAGGACGCCAAGGCCGGAGATCGACTGCTCGTCGACGACGGCAAGATCGGGATGACCGTCGAACGCGTCGAAGGCAATGACGTGATCTGCCGGGTCACCGAGGGCGGGCCCGTCTCCAACAACAAGGGCGTGTCCCTGCCGGGTATGGATGTTTCCGTTCCGGCCTTGTCCGAGAAGGACATCGACGATCTCGAGTTCGCACTGAACCTCGGCGTCGACTTCATCGCACTGTCCTTCGTGCGCTCGCCGTCCGATGTCGAGCTGGTGCACGAGATCATGGATCGCGTGGGTCGCCGGGTGCCGGTCATCGGCAAGCTCGAAAAGCCCGAAGCCATCGACAATTTGGAGGCCATCGTGCTGGCCTTCGACGCCATCATGGTGGCGCGCGGTGACCTCGGTGTGGAGCTGCCGCTGGAGCAGGTGCCGCTGGTGCAGAAGCGCGCGATTCAGATGGCGCGCGAGAACGCCAAGCCGGTCATCGTGGCCACCCAGATGCTGGAATCGATGATCACCAACTCGCGGCCGACGCGCGCCGAGGCGTCCGATGTGGCGAACGCGGTGCTCGATGGTGCTGACGCGGTGATGCTTTCGGGCGAGACCTCGGTCGGCGACTACCCGATCGAGACCGTGCGCACCATGGCCCGCATCGTGCACGCGGTGGAATCCGAGTCCTCCACCCGGGTGCCGCCGCTGACCCACGTGCCGCGCACCAAGCGCGGTGTCATCTCCTACGCTGCCCGCGATATCGGCGAGCGTCTGAATGCCAAAGCGCTTGTTGCCTTTACGCAGTCCGGTGACACCGTGCGCCGCCTGGCGCGACTGCACACCCCGCTGCCGCTGCTGGCATTCACCCCAAATCCGGCGATTCGCAGTCAGCTGGCCTTGACGTGGGGTACTGAAACATTCATCGTCCCCACCGTCGATACCACCGACGAGATGATTCATCAGGTGGATACCGCACTGCTGTCGATCGGCCGGTACAAGAAGGGCGATCTCGTGGTGATCGTGGCGGGCTCCCCGCCCGGTACTGTCGGGTCCACCAATCTGATTCACGTGCACCGTATCGGCGAGGAGGACCACTAAGTTGAGCGCGTCGCTTGGCGAGACCGCAACCGGGGCCGAGGAATCCGCCCCGGCCGATGACCTGAGGGTGCTCCTCGGGCTGCTCGATCTCGAGGAGCAGGGCCCCGACATCTTCATCGGACAGCATCCCGAGAAGGTGTGGAGTCGCACCTTCGGCGGGCAGCTGGTTTCCCAGGCGATCATTGCCGCGGGGCGCACGGTCGGCCCCGGCCGGCCGGTGCACGCGGTGAACGCGCACTTCGTGCGTGGCGGAGACCCCAAGATGCCGATCGAATATCACGTCGATCGGCATCGCGACGGGCGCTCCTTCGCCAATCGCACGGTGACCGCGCTGCAGGACGACCAGGAACTGTTCGTCATGCTCGCGGCCTTCCAGGACTGGGGTAAGGGCCTCGAGCACAGCGCACCGCTGCCCGAGGTCGCCGACCCGGAAAACCTTCCGCGCGTGGAGGAGTCCTTCGCCGGACTGGAAGACAAGCTCGAAATGTTCGTCAAGGCACCGCATCCCATCGATATGCGGTACACGAACGACCCGGCCTGGATTCTCAAGGGCACCGGCGAGAAGCTCAATCACAATCGCGTCTGGATGCGCACCGACGGCGCGCTCCCGGACGATCCGCTGATTCATGTTGCGGCGCTGGCGTATTCATCCGACACCACGGTGCTGGATTCGATCATCACCACGCACGGTTTGTCCTGGGGGCATGACCGCATTCTCGCGGCCACGGTCAACCACTCCATCTGGTTCCACCGCCCCTTCCGCTTCGACGACTGGGCGCTCTACGCCACCGAGTCGCCGGTAGCCTCGGGTTCGCGCGGCCTGGCCCGCGGCCACTTCTACTCCCGCGGTGGCGATCTGATCGCCACCACGGTGCAAGAGGGCGTCATCCGCCACTTCCCGGCTCGCCGCTGAGCCGAGCCACGAGACTTCGGGCCGTACCCTCACCGGGGTGCGGCCCGTCTCGTCATCCCGGCATGCTTTTGGCCGGGATCCACCCTGTGGCAACAGATTCCAGGGTGCCGGCTCCCTCAGATGAGTTCGCGGTTCTCTTCGAGTTCGAAGTTCTCCCGCTGCAACGCGTGCACGATGTAGGGGATGGGCTCATGGGTCGACAGTTCGAGCACCAGCCGTTGCTCCAGGCGCGCGATTCCGGCCTTGGTGAGCTGGCGCGCCTCGCCGACCAGGCTGAGCGCTATCTCGTAGGTGTGGCGCTCACCCGGGTCGGCATCGGGATGGTCCAGGCGCCACTGGGTTTCGAGGACCGTATGGGTGGGATCGTCGCACTCCACCGGAAGGGTGAAGCGCCAGGCGAAGATGTCGCGATCGTCCACGTATTCGTCCACGACGCGGCACACGGTTTCGGTGACACGGTGGAGGGTCTGCGGTGTGACGAAAACATGGAGCGAAACATCCGAAATTCGCTTCGGCATGTCCTGAGTCCTGTTCCTGTGTCGGACCACCGGCGGTGGTGTTCCGCGCGGAAGTGTAATCCCTTACCGGACTTAGCGGGCAGACAGGTGTATTGACACGCAGGAGCCAGCGTAATCCTGGTTACGCCACAACGGAAGTAGGAGCAGTCGATTCGTGGTCGGAATCGGAAATGGCCGGCCGGAATCCGCACGCGGGCGATGGCCGGAATCCGCTCCTATCCGGCCGATTCCACCGAATGATGCGTGGGTTCGATTGACCGCTTGGGGAATTCGGGCAGTGTCCCGGTGTCGGTGCGACCGCCGGGCAGCACCAGCAACGCCGGGCGATGCGTCCCGGTATCGGTGACCGAGGAGCGATGAACGGTGGCCTGCGGGTGCTGATGTGCGTGCAATGCCAGCAGCAGCGGCACCAGCGCCTCGGCGATCCGATCGCCGACCTCACAGAACTGCTGGGCCTTGAGACCCACCGGGTCCGAGATGTTCTCGCTCGCCACATACGCCAGATCGTCACGCGCGGCATGCAATCCGACCACGGTGCGCGCACCGGTCACCTTGGCGATGCGGTACGCCTCGAGCAGCGTGAAGGTGCGGGGGAGGGCCTCGGGCACCAAATCGCGTACCTGGTCACGAATCTTGTCGGTCATGGTGAGCACCAGATCGGCGCGGTGCATCATCTCCGGTTTGATGCGGCGCGCCTTGAAACCGCTCGGGTCGCCGCCGAGTCCGATAATCGTCTGGGCCGCAAGGGGTTCCACCGGGAATCCGACCAGTGCCCGCACGCCCGCGCTTTCGGCGGACAGCTCCTGGAGACCGTGTTCGGCGGCCACCGCCAGCGTGAGGCGCTCGGCTATGACGGACCGGCAAACGTTTCCGCTGCACACGAAGAGCACATGCATGGGCACAACGTATGCCCATGTCCGCGACACGAAAACGGCTGGAAGACCGAATCACATATTTTGACCGGTAAGTTCATCTTTCGGTCCCGTGTCGGTCGCTTCACGTTCGCTGGTGGTACCGATCGCACACCGGTCGGCTATCGTCAATACCCCTGGCATGTGAGCATGCTGGTTTTCCGCCAGCAAATCAATAGTGCCGGCGATTTACTTGGCAGGTCGGTCGGATTCGATTGGGCGCGTTGCTCTTCGGCTAGGACTGCGGCGGCCGCGCGGGCCCCTCGGTTCCGTTGTAATACGCGGTCTCCTCGACCACCGAGGCGACCAGCGGGGCCGCCCCGCGCACCCGCTGCCGAGTCGAGAACATCCGCCCGCGTGCCGGCACCAGCGGCGCGAACCGGGTGAGCCCGGAGACCGCGGACATATCGTCGTACACCGAATCGATGCCGCCGCGCGCGAAGTACGCCTCATGCCAGAAACCGGTGCCGCCGGAGTCCTTCAGGAATTCCTGCCACCAGATCCGATGCGGGTCGGAGCGAGTCCATTTCTCCAGACTCTCGAGGTCTCGCCAATACTGCCGAGCACCCCAATGCGGTGGGAAGAGCGACCAGATCACGTCCTCGTGCGAGAGCAGCCCATCGGGGCGATCATGATGCGACCGGTACAGCTTGGGCCCGACCCCCAGCAGTCGCAGGATCCCGCGTGGCTTGTGCACCCGCATGCCGAGCAGTATCACCACCAGATCCGGATACCCCGACAGATCCGCCGTCACCCTGTTCACCCGCATGCGGAGACCCTCCACTTCGACCCGAGGCCGTCGTCAGGTCTGTCTGTGCGGTGGTACGAAATACCCGCTCCACCGGTTCGGATCCTCTTGGTTACCGCCACTGCCTCCAGCATGCGCCCGTGCGCGGGCACCCGCCATCCGCTCGTCCGGTCCGTTCTCCCTATTCATGCGGGTTCAATGCTCCGCGACCACCCGCGTGAATGCTACTCGGCGCTATCGGACATATGCCCTATTCGCCGAAGCGAGACCGCGCGCGACGACCTGGGAGTCGCTCTATTGCTGTGCGCGAGTGCCTTCACCTTGGCTACTGTCCGTGGGTGAGCTCCGAAACCGCCGCCCCGCGTTCCTACTCCCTGCGCGACCTGGCCGAGACCTATGTGCTGGCCCAGGCGAACTGGTCCGACCCGATCGGTGGCTACGTCCAGGAGAATACCTCCTACAACGCCGCCCTGCGCAAGTACCGTGAGCGTCTCCTGGAGGCGCTCGAAGGACTCTACGGCCTCACCCTCGAAATGGGTCAGATGGTCGAAATCCCTCGCGGCACAGTCCTGTTCATGCATTTCAAACGCACGGTCAGCTCCTGCCTGGCATTGCGCACGCCCGGCTCGGGCTATCTCGAAGCGGGACTACTACTGCGCTCCCTGGAGGCGGCGGGTGATCCCGGCCGCCGCGTCCTGGAAACCTCCACTCGCATAGACAAGTTCATGGACCAATCCCGTGAAGCGCACCTGGACATTCTGGAGGACCTACTACGCATCCTGGTCGGCGGGAACGCGGCACTGACGTTCACCGCCGAGGATCTGCGCAGCCTTGGCGTGGACGACACCCCGCCCGTCGCGGCGGACTTCCTCTCGGCCGCCGAGTAGTCCCCGCCTGCCGGCTAGCGTGGGCCCGAGCTCACGCTTCGTACAGCTCCAGCGGCAGCTCGTCCTTCAGCGGTGCCGGGCGGTCAGCATTCCCAATCCAACACCGGTGCAAGGGCTTTGAACTGAGATGACGACGGCAGCAGCCGCATGACGGTATCGCGGAGCGCGACGGCGGGGGCTGAGGCCAGCTGGCCTACGCTGCCGATTCGGGCCGAGCGGGCGGCGATCATCTGGGTTCGTGGCCGGCGCTCGGCGTCGTAGCGGGTGAGATCGGGGTCCTCGGCGGCGACCTGCGCCAGGACCACCGCGTCTTCCAGGGCTTGGCAGGCCCCCTGACCGAGGTTGGGAGTCATGGCGTGGGCGGCGTCGCCGATCAGCGCGATGCGGCCCGCGACATACGTTTTCAGTGCGGGCAGCTCATAGATGTCGTTGTGCAGGACCGCGGTTTCGTCGGCCGCGGCCAGCAGGGCCGGGATCGGCTGATGCCAGGTGCCGAAGCGCTGCCGCAGTTCCGGGAGACCGGTGCTGGGTGTGCCGGCCGGGGTATTGGCGGTGGCGAAGCAGTAGACGCGGCCGTCTTTCAGCGCGGCGTAGCCGAAACGTTCACCGCGGCCCCAGCTTTCGGCGGCATCGCGCAGCGGCTCGGTGGGGGTGACCACCACCCGCCAGGCGGTGTATCCACTGTAGCGGGGTTCGACCGGTCCGCAGACCGCGCGGCGCACGACGCTGTGGATGCCGTCGGCTCCGACGATCACATCGCCGGTGGAGGTGCCCTGCGAGTGCGTGACGGTGCCGTCGGCGCGAACCTCGCTCACCGAAATCCCGGTGCGCAGTGCGGATTCCGGGACCGCCGCGCGCAGGATGTCCAGCAGATCGGCGCGATGCATCATGATCGGGCTGCCGTACCGAGCCCGCACCGCCGCCGCATCCGTACGAGACAGCCAGTTCCCCTTACGGTCCCGAATCCCCGCCGATCCATCCTCGACGGCCCGAGCGCGCACCTCATCGCCGAGCCCGAGCGCATCGAGCGCCCGAATCGCATTGGGCCACACCGACAATCCCGCGCCCACCGCGGTAATCCGCGCGGCCTTCTCCAGCACCTCGACCTCCCAGCCCCGCCTGCTGAAGGCAATAGCCGTAGCCAGCCCGCCGATACCGCCGCCGACGATGAGTGCCTTGGACATCTGATTTCTCCGCTTCCGCTCCTGAACCGGCTCCCCGAGCCGATTGCCGCACTCCTCGAAAATTACTACAGGTGTAGTTGAAAAACTGCCGATGTAGTGAAAGTCACTACCGATGTAGTATCCGTCCATGCCCACCAAACGCGAGCAGATCCTCGACGGCGCAATCGAACTCCTCGGTTCCCGCGGCCTGCGCGCCCTGACCCACCGAGCCGTCGACGACATAGCAGCCATGCCCTCCGGCTCAACCTCCAACTACTTCCGCACCCGCGAGGCCCTCCTCTCCGGCATAGCCGACCGCTTGGAGGAACGTGACTACGCCGACTGGGAAGCCGTCAGCCGCATATCAACCCTGTCGACCCTGCCCCAACTGATCGACGGCCTGTCCGCCCTCCTCACCCACACGGTCACCGCCGACCGCGCCAGAACCCTCGCCCGCTACGCCCTCTTCCTCGAATCCCAAACCACCCCCGCCCTCCAACTCACCCTCCGCCGAGGCCACGACCGCCTCACCGAATGGATCCGCACCCTGCTCCACGCCGTCGCCCCCGCCGCACCCCCATCAACAACCAAACTCCTCGTCGACTACATAGACGGCGCAGCCCTACACGAACTGACCTACCCCACAACGAATTTCAACCCGCATCCTGGATTGGATCGAATGACCCGCGCCCTGCTGAGCGATCCGATCGACACATAGATCGCCACGAATGGCCTGCGGCCCCGCATATTCGGAAAAATGAGTCAAAGGCGTGATTGCGGTCGCGCGGCTACTCCAGGTACGCGATCCCGTTTTGCCCGTCGCCGGCGTCCTACACGGGGAGAAGGCGGCGAGTAAACCCGGCATTCACCAGGCGGGAGTATGCCATCCGAACCTCGTCGGGTACGTCCTGCTCAATTGCCCAGCCTTTCGCCGCGTAGACCCAGATCCGCTGGGTATCGCCGACAAGCATGTTCATCACACGATCTACATCGCCGATGCCGGCCACGTAATCGTCGAGGCCGAGCGGAAGCGATCCGCAGATCACTTCGACCTCAGGCCAACGCTTCCGGCAGATCGCATAGCTGCGGCGCTGTTGGTACGGGCGAGAAATCAGCATCACCGACTTGGTCGAGCCCAGGTACTCGCGATCCGCGAGCAGAGTGCGGCTGAAGTCGATATTGTCGCCGGTGTTGGTCGCATAGGGCTCGACCAGGATCGCGTGCTCAGGCACGCCGAGTTCGATTGCCCGCTCACGAAAATGCACTGCTTCGCCACGCGGGAACCGGTCCACGGTGGTTGGCGCGTTCGCGCCGGTGAACACAATCAGCGGGAAGACGCCCGCGCGGTAAAGGTCGGCGGCATACGTGGCGACTCCGATGTCGTGACCCCCGAGGCCGACAGCGACATCAACCGGATGCGGCTCGTGATGCATTTGGTTGTAGTCCCAAAGGGTTTCGACATCCGAGCGGTACATCGCGGGCACAGTTGGCGTCGCCATCGGGAGCTCCTCTGATCGGGCAACTTGGAGTCGGAACGCCGAAGGGATTGGCCTATCGGAACTCCCGCACCACTTCGATGCGGCCCACGATGTGCCGGTTGAACTCCTCGAGTTCCTCAGCCGGTACCCACAGTTCGAGGATCGTTCGGCCGCCCGCCTGCTGTATCGGATACCTGGCCGCGAAGTCGGCATCGATCTCGAACCGAGTCACGTACCCGACCCCGGATGCCGGAACATTCCAGTCCCGCGCGATCCGAATCGCATAGTCCTCGTTCAACACCGGATAGAAGATCGGCTGATCGGCCAGCCGCGGCGGCCACGAGGTCCACCCCGACGCCTCGACCAGCGCCAACTCCTCCGGCCCGGTCGGCCGCCAAAGTGCCAGTGTCTCAGGCCTGTTCATCGCCATTCCTCGGTTGCTACGTTCGGCGAATCATCGCATCACCGGACCGTCGACGGCCAAGCCATATTCGCGACGGAGGTAACCGCCGGGCTCGAGCCCGAACAGCGGGACGCCGCCAACGGCATCGGATTGATCAGCTGTGTGTAGGTGTGCCTGCGAAGGCGGCTGCCAGCGGCGAGCTGCCCGTCGTCTAGTCGTCGGGGGAGGCGCGGCGGTTGCGTTTGGTGATGCCGCGCCGCTTTTTCGCGGCGATGCGACGTTCCTTTGCGCCGCGCGAGGGCTTCGTGGCGCGGCGATCGGGTGGTGGGGCTGAAGCGGCGTCACGCAGTAACGAGGCCAGGCGTTCGCGGGCGGCCGCGCGGTTCTGCAGCTGTGCGCGTTGTTCCGATGCGGCGATCGTGAGCACCCCGTTGACCAGGCGGGTGGCCAGGCGGTCGAGCATCCGGGTGCGCAGCCACTCCGGCACGGAGGGCGAATTGGCGAGGTCGAACGACAGCTCTACCCGGCTGTCGGTTGTGTTGACGTGCTGCCCGCCCGGACCGGACGACCGTGAGAACCGCTCGCGCAACTCGGACGCCGGTATTACCAGCACCCGAGTCACGGTCAGGTCCTCTGCCATGATTCGACGCCGCTCTTTCCGATCCGCGAGTTGGGCCACGTCGGCCTGGTTACGACTGAACGGTGACCTTGTCGTTCACCATAGCGACCACCTTGTCGGCCCGCAGATGGTCCCGTTTCACCGCCACTCGGACTTCCGATAGCAGCCCATGAAAGCCCACGTCAGGCAGTATTGCCCGGGCTCGACCCGCATGATGAAGTGTCCTGATGCGATTGGATCAGGTGACCGTCGGCACGATAGACCTCGACAGCGCCGAACGCTTCTACAGCCTGCTCGGCCTGCGATTGATCGTCCGCGACAAGCACTACCTGCGGTTCGAATGTCCCACAGGCGACAGCACGTTCTCCATCGAACATGTCGACGCTGTCCCGGCAAACGAGCAGGTCACAATCTACTTCGAAACCGACCAACTCGACGCCGACTGCAAAAGACTGCAGCAAGCCGGTGTCATCTTCGACCAACCACCCGCCGACATGCCCTGGCTCTGGCGCGAAGCCAGACTCCGTGATCCCGACGGCCACAAACTCTGCCTGTTCCACGCCGGCCCCAACCGCCGAAATCCGCCATGGCGATTGGAGAGAAACTCCTGAGAAATCCACTGAGGCCCTGTCGATCTCCGCGAACCGCGGCGACCGTCGCGAGCATTTCGCGGCTGGAGGTCTGCTGTGGCATGCGTGGTGCCCGGGTAGTTCCGCAAGATGTCGCGAGACATGTTGGTGCAAGCGAAAATCGAGTGCATGACCGATCTCGCGCTGACTGCGGAACGTCGTGACGAACTGGCTGCGTTACTGGAGGACGCGCAAGGCCTTCGGTCCAGGTTTCCGAAGGTGGCGGACTACCTCGATACGGCGCCGATGTTGTCGGGCAGCGGGAATGTCCAGGCGGACTCCGCGTTTGATCTTCGGTTCGTGCATTTCATGACGGGCGGTCCGGCCGCGAGTAGCAATCCCTATTGGGACATTGTCGGTCCATCGGTGTCTGACCGCGATGGCATCCGCCGGGCCGATGGTGGTCGGCCGAATGGGAGTGCGCGGCTTGGGTACGCGCAGACGATTCTCCAAGCCGTCTACGCGTACGCCATCCCGGCACCGGAAACCCTCGCCTGGATGGCCGATTTCTGTGCCGGTCGGCCAATCGTGGAACTCGGTGCCGGCCGCGGATATTGGGCCGCGCAGCTGGCGAAGCAGGGGCTTGTCGTCGACGCCTACGATTCCGAGCCCCCGGACCGAGCCGAGAACCTCTCGTTCCCGGGAGCTGCCGGCCAGCTCGATGTCTGGCATCCGGTGGGTGACCTTGCGGCGTGCTCGGCACGCATCAGTGATCGCCCAGATCATGTGCTGTTCCTGTGCTGGCCCCCAGGGTGGGGCAGCACGATGGCATCGCAGGCACTAGCAGAGTTCGAGCGCTCCGATGGCGAGCGGCTGGTATTCGTTGTCGAACCGAAGGGCGGCAAGACCTGCGACGACGCCTTCTTCGATGCGCTCAATTCAGGATGGCGGCTGGAATCTCAAGACTCCCAATATGTTTCGTGGTGGAACCTATCGGATGTCGCCCAGGGCTGGGTTCGCCGCTGAGTGCCGAATCACTGTCGGCGTCCGAAGCCACGGAACCCAGTCGTCGGAAAGATTCTGGACGGCGATCTTTCAACAGCGGATTGAAGGATGTTGTGCCGCAATGGGATTCGTGCGAGCCGTAAGTGGGGCTCGGGGCAGGCGGTCTGCGAGATACGAAAGGGGCCTCCGGGAGGTTCCGGAGGCCCCTGTGGTGCCGAGTGTGGGAATCGAACCCACACGTCCTTTCGGACAACGGTTTTTGAGACCGTCGCGTCTGCCTATTCCGCCAACTCGGCGCACCGCGTTGGAGAGCATAGCGGGTTGGTGGGCGGATGTCCTAACCGGGGCTTGTGGGAGCGGAGGTGAGAACGACATGGTTGTGATACTGGTCGGTTTGCGCTGGGTACGTGGGTTGTGAGCGGGGGCGGACGGTACTCTTTGGGTACTCGGGTACGTGCCGATCCGTCGAGGGTGGCTTCGGACCGATGTACGTCGGGTGTTGGTATCGGAGCGACAGGGGTTCATCTATGGGAACGACAGCAGGGGGCGGTTCGAAGAAGGATGCTTCGGCATCGGCCCCCAAGCGGGTGGTGGTTGCCGAGGACGAGGCGCTCATCCGGATGGACCTGGTGGAGATGCTCTCCGAGGAGGGCTATCACGTGGTGGGTGAGGCGGGGGACGGCCAGGTGGCTGTCGATCTCGCCGAGGAGCTACGTCCGGATCTGGTGATCATGGACGTGAAGATGCCGCGGCGCGACGGCATAGACGCCGCCGCCGAGATCGCGTCGAAACGCCTTGCGCCGGTGGTCATTCTGACCGCGTTCAGCCAGCGCGACCTGGTCGAGCGGGCCCGCGACGCGGGCGCCATGGCATATCTGGTGAAGCCGTTCACCAAATCCGATCTGGTACCGGCCATCGAATTGGCCGCCAGCCGATTCCATGAGATCGCCGCGCTGGAAAGCGAAGTCGCGAATCTGACCGATCGCCTGGAAACGCGCAAGCTGGTGGAGCGTGCCAAAGGTGTGCTCATGCAGACCCAGGGGCTTTCGGAACCGCAGGCATTCAAGTGGATTCAGCGCACCGCAATGGACCGCCGCACCACGATGAAGGCGGTCGCGGAGGTAGTACTGGAGAATCTCGCCCCGAAGTAGTCCGACTTGCCTGAAAGTTGCCCCTCGGTTGCCGCGAATGTGCTAATGCAATTAACTCGCCGGTAACACGAGGGGTGCTTTCGTTTGTGGCGATGTCACATGAATGATCCGAATGTGATGCGGAGCTAACCTGGCGGGGATATGTTCTGTCCGGGCCGATCGATGGGGCGGCCCACCTCGGCGAGCCGAGGGAGCACAGAACATAGAGGTGAATCGTGCTTGGTTCAGTGACAAACACGCGAGGCCCAGTGGCTCGCGCGGTAGTCATCGGGGCTGCGGCAGTACTTGCGCTTGGCATTGCCGGATGCAGCAGCAAGTCCACCGACAACAACAGCGGTGGCACCGGTGGCGGTGGTAGCAGTCTGACCATCGCGCCCCTTGTCCAGATCGACAAGGACGGCAAGGAAGTCGCCAGCGCCGACAATTCGGCCGCGGCGAATCCCGCCAGCGACGGCAAGGACAAGTGCGCGCCGCAGACGATCGCGATGTCGGGCCCGCTCACCGGCCCGAACGCCAACCTCGGTCTCAATATCGTGCGCGGCGTGAAGCTCGCGCTGGACCAGCACAACAAGGCCAACCCGAACTGCCAGGTGGCCGTCAAGGAATTCGACACCGAGGGCGACCCGCAGAAGGCCACCCAGGTCGTTCCGACCATCATCAACGACTCGTCCATCGTGGCCATGATCGGCCCGACCTTCTCGGGCGAGACCAAGGCGACCGGTCAGGTCATCAGCGATGCGGGTCTGCTGTCCCTGACCCCGTCCGCCACCAATGTCACCCTCACCACCAATGGCTGGAAGACCTTCTTCCGCGGCCTCGGTAATGACGGCGTGCAGGGCCCGGCGGTCGCCAAGTACCTGGCGGGCACCGGCAAGTACAAGAAGATCTGTGTCGCGCAGGACAATTCGGATTACGGCACCGGTCTGGCCAAGACGCTGACCGAGGGCCTGGGCCCGATCGCCGATCCGAGCTGCTCGGTGCAGCTCAAGGCCGGTGACAAGGACTTCTCCGCGGCGGTCTCCAAGCTGGCTTCGGCCAAGCCGGACGCCATCTTCTACGCCGGTTACTACGCCGAGGCGTCCCCGTTCGTGCAGCAGCTGCGTTCGGGCGGCGTGACCGCGACCTTCATCTCCGATGACGGCACCAAGGATGTCGAGTTCACCAAGCAGGCGGGTGACTCGTCCAAGGGTGCGCTGCTGTCCTGCCCGTGTGGTCCGGCTCCGGACAAGTTCGCCACCGATTACAAGGCGTTCAGCGGCTACGAGTCCGGCACCTACTCGACCGAGGGTTACGATCTCACCACGATCGTGCTCAAAGGTATTGCCGCAGGCAAGGTTTCGCGTCCGGACCTGGTCGAATACGTGAAGACCTACCAGGGCCAGGGCCTGGCCCGCGAATACAAGTGGGATGCCCAGGGTGAATTGGCCAATGCGCTGATCTGGATGTACGAAGTCAAGTAGTCCCCCCGACTCGAAGCGGCGCGGCCGGTTACGGCGGGTCACAAACCCGTCCGGCGCGCCGCTTCCTCTACGGCGAGAGTTTTGAATGTCTTCATCCCTATTGGCCGATGCGGCTCTGCTTGCCAACGGGTCCATCGAATTCAACGTCTCGGGCGTGGTCGACCAATTCTGGCGACTCACCGTGGACGGCTTGGCTTACGGCTCGATCTACGCTCTGGTAGCGGTCGGCTACACATTGGTCTACGGTGTGCTGCGACTGATCAATTTCGCCCATTCGGAAATCTTCATGGTGGGCATGTTCGGTCAGTACATCGGTCTGATGGTGGTCGGATTCTCGCCCAGCGGCAATGTGTACTCCGAAGGCATCGTCCTCACCGTCGTCTACCTGTTGGTAGCCATGATCTTCGGCATGCTGGTCTCGGGTGCGACCGCGGTCGGCCTGGAACGCATCGCCTATCGCCCGCTGCGTAAGCGCGGGGCCAAACCACTCATCTTCCTGATCACCGCGATCGGCATGTCGTTCGTGCTGCAGGAGTTCGTGCACTATGTGCTGCCGAAGTTCTCGACCAAGCTCGGCGGCACCAACGCGCAGCAGCCGATCATGCTGGTGCAACCCACCGAGCAGTTCACCCTCTTCGGCGCTTCGGTCTCGAACGTGACCATCGTGATCATCGTGGCCGCGATCATTTTGGCGGCCACCACCGAAATCCTCATCAACAGAACCAAATTCGGCCGCGGTATTCGCGCGGTGGCGCAGGATCCGGATACCGCCACCCTGATGGGTGTGTCGCGGGAGCGGATCATCATGCTCACCTTCCTGCTCGGCGGTCTGCTCGCCGGCGCGGCGGCCATGCTGTACACGTTGAAGATCCCGAACGGCATCATCTACTCGGGCGGATTCATCCTGGGTATCAAGGCATTCAGTGCCGCGGTGCTCGGTGGTATCGGCAATCTGCGTGGTGCGCTGCTGGGTGGTCTGTTGCTCGGACTCGCGGAGAATTACGGTCAGATTCTGTTCGGCACCCAGTGGCGTGATGTTGTCGCGTTCGTGGTGCTGGTGGCCGTGCTCATGTTCCGTCCCACCGGCATTCTCGGTGAGAGCCTGGGGAGGGCGCGGGTATGACGATATCGAAATCCGCTGCACCACAACCGAAGTCCGAGCCGAAGGGTCGCGGTATCGGCGACTCCCTGCGTGATTGGTGGGGTGGGCTGTCCCGTCCCGCGCAGTGGGGCGTCGGCGTGCCGGTGATCATCCTGCTCGCGCTGCTACCGCTGTTCCCGCCGCCGCTGCTCGATACGCCGGGCACCAGTTTCTCCGGTGTGATGGCGCAGTTCGCCATGACGGCGCTGATCGCCGTCGGGCTGAATGTCGTTGTCGGCCAAGCCGGTCTGCTCGATCTCGGCTATGTCGGCTTCTATGCGGTGGGCGCGTACACGGTCGGTCTGCTCACCAGTCCGAACAGTCCGTGGAATCAAACCGACGGCTGGCTGAGCCCGAGTTGGGCCTGGATCGTCTGTGTGCCGCTGGCGATCCTGGTCACCGCGATCTCCGGCCTGATCCTGGGTACGCCGACGCTGCGGCTGCGCGGTGATTACCTGGCCATCGTCACCCTCGGTTTCGGTGAGATCGTGCGTCTGCTCGCCGACAATCTGGGTGATATCACCAATGGCAGCCTCGGCCTGTCCCGTATCGCGTATCCGCGCGTCGGAGTCTCCGAGACGCATCCGGACGGGTACTTCTCCTCCGGCAATCTCGGCGACAAGAACAGCTCGAACCTGTTGGACCGGGCCAACTCCGGCGCCTGGTGGTTCTGGCTCGGCATGACCCTGGTGGTCATCGTGCTGCTGTTCGTCGGCAATCTGGAGCGCAGCCGGGTCGGCCGCGCCTGGGTGGCGATTCGCGAGGACGAGGACGTCGCCGAGATGATGGGCGTCCCGACCTTCAAATTCAAGCTGTGGGCGTTCATGATCGGCGCGGGCATCGGCGGTATGTCGGGTGCGCTGTACGCCGGTCAGGTGCAGTTCATCAATCCGACCGGATTCAACATCATCAATTCGATGCTGTTCCTGTGCGCGGTGGTGATCGGCGGTCAGGGCAATAAACTGGGTGTCATCGTCGGCGCGTTCCTGATCGTGTATCTGCCGAACCGGTTCATGTCGGTGAATATCGGCGGGCAGTCGCTCGGCGACTACAAGTATCTGTTCTACGGCGTCACGCTGGTGGTGGTCATGATCTTCCGGCCGCAGGGTTTGTTCCCGGTGCGGCAGAAACTGCTCGCCTACGGACGCACGGTCTACCGCGCGGTTCACCGCACGCCCGTCGAAACCACTGGAGGGCAGCGATGACCGGGCCGGGCGCGGGTGGCGCGCTGTTCGACAATGAGGATATGGCGGCCGGTTACACCACCGAGGAGGTCAGGCAGGCCGCGGGGACGCTCGATGTCACCGAGGTCCTGCCGATCTACAAGGACGCCGAAGTCGTCGCGGAAGTTGTTGCGCCGCATCGTGAAATCGAAACCGCCGTGGGTGCGTCGCTACTGCGCACCGACGGGCTGACGGTGAAATTCGGCGGCCTCACCGCACTGGACAATGTGAGCTTCGAGATCCGCCGTGGCGAAATCCTCGGCATGATCGGACCCAATGGCGCGGGCAAGACCACCTGCTTCAACGCCATTACCGGTGTGTACCGCCCGTCCTCGGGCACTGTGTCGTTCGACGGCAAACCGCTCACCAAATCCAAGCGCAATGAGATCACCCGCCTGGGTATCGCCCGCACCTTCCAGAATGTGCGGCTGTTCCAGGAGATGACGGCGCTGGAGAATGTTGTCGTGGGAACCGATGCGCGGCACCACACTTCGGTGCCGGGCGCGGTCTTCCGCACCGCGCGGCACCGCCGCGAGGAGAGGGACGCCATCGAACGCGGTATGGCGCTGCTGGAATTCGTCGGCATCGCCCCGCGCGCGGTCGAGAAGGCGCGCAACCTCTCCTATGGCGATCAGCGCCGCCTGGAGATCGCCCGTGCGCTGGCCACCGAGCCGAAATTGCTGTGCCTGGACGAACCCGCGGCCGGATTCAATCCGAGCGAGAAGTCCGCGCTCATGGATCTGATCCGCAAAATTCGTGACGACGGTTTCACGGTGCTGCTCATCGAGCACGATATGCGCCTGGTCATGGGCGTGACCGACCGTATTGTGGTGCTCGAATTCGGCCGCAAGATCGCCGACGGACTGCCCGCGGAGATCCGGGACAACCCCAAGGTGATCGCCGCCTACCTGGGCGTCCCCGATGAGGAAGTGGGTGCGGATCAATGACATTGCCGACGAATTCGCCTGCCGCCAAGGGAGATATGCCGGGCGCGGATCCCGATGCGCTGTTGCAGGTCGACGATATGGTCGTCAGCTACGGCAGAATCCAAGCCCTGCATGGCATTTCGCTCTCCGTCGCACCGGGTGAACTGGTCACCCTGCTGGGTGCGAACGGCGCGGGCAAGACCACCACCATGCGCGCCCTCTCCGGTCTGCTCCCACTGGGTCGCGGCCGAATCCTCTTCGAGGGCCGCGATATCACCCGGGTGAAAGCGCACGAACGCGTGGGCCTGGGCCTCATCCAAGCCCCCGAGGGCCGCGGCGTCTTCCCCGGTATGACGGTCCAGGAAAACCTCGACATGGGTTGCTACTCACGCCCATTCAAGAACAGGGTCGAGTACAACCACACCCTGGAATGGATCTTCTCGCTCTTCCCGCGCGTACAGGAACGCCAGAAGCAGGTCGGCGGCACCCTCTCCGGCGGTGAACAGCAAATGGTGGCCATCGCCCGCTCCCTGATGGCCCGCCCGAAGCTGCTCCTGCTCGACGAACCGTCAATGGGCTTGGCCCCCATGGTCATCCAGCAGATCTTCAAAATCATCGCCGACATCAACGCCCAGGGCACCACGGTCCTGCTGGTCGAGCAGAACGCCCAGCAGGCCCTGACCCGAAGCGACCGCGCCTACATTCTCGAAACCGGCGAAGTCACCAAAACCGGCGCGGGCCGAGACCTCCTGCACGACCCGGCAGTCAAATCCGCCTACCTCGGCGTCGGCTGATTCGCCTGCTCGGCACCGGCATTCGGGCCGGTCACCCTGATGGGTAACCGGCCCGAATATTGCAGGGGCGACAGGACTTGAACCTGCAACCTGCGGTTTTGGAGACCGCTGCTCTGCCAGTTGAGCTACGCCCCTTGGCATGTTGTGCGCGGCAAGATTATCAGGACCCGCCGCCGACGCGAAATCGGATTTCCAGGCGCTGGTGGGGGACCGGCCGGCGGCGGCCGTGCGACCTGTGTCGGCCGGTGGGCGCGGCGAAAGTGCCCGCTTCCCCCATGTGTCGGTGCACGTCCCTAGACTCTCCTGCGTGACCCCTGCCTCTACCGATCAACGGCCGAGTGCCGTCTCCGTTCCCGATGCCTCCGCCGAGCAGCCGACATTGCTGCTGTTGGATGGGCATTCGCTGGCATATCGCGCGTTCTATGCGTTGCCGGCGGAGAACTTCAAGACGGCAGGTGGGCAGACCACCAATGCGGTGTACGGGTTCACCGCGATGTTGATCAATTTGTTGCGGGATGAGAAGCCCACCCATGTGGCGGCGGCGTTCGATGTGAGCCGGAAGACGTTTCGGACCGAGGCTTATCCGGAGTACAAGGCGAATCGGGCCAGCACGCCGGATGAGTTCCGGGGGCAGGTGGAGACCACCCAGGAAGTGCTGGGGGCGCTGGGGATTCCGGTGATGGCCATCGACGGGTACGAGGCCGATGATGTGATCGCCACGCTGGTGACGCAGGCGGTGCCGCAGGGATTCCGGGTGCTGATCGTCACCGGCGACCGGGATTCGCTGCAACTGGTCAATGACAATGTGACCGTGCTGTACCCGAAGAAGGGTGTCTCGGAGCTGACCCGGTTCACCCCGGCGGCCGTCGAGGAGAAGTACGGGCTCACCCCGGCGCAGTACCCGGATTTCGCGGCGCTGCGCGGCGACCCGAGTGACAATCTGCCGGGTATTCCGGGCGTGGGGGAGAAGACCGCCACCAAGTGGATCCGCGAATACGGTGACCTCAACGCACTCGTGGACAAGGTCGACACGGTCAAGGGCAAGGTCGGAGATGCCTTGCGCGCCAACCTTTCCAGCGTGATCCTCAACCGCCAGCTCACCGAGATGGTGAAGGAGGTGCCGCTGCCGTACACCCCGGATCAGCTGGGTATGCAGCCGTGGGATCGGGACAAGATCCATCGGCTCTTCGACGAACTCGAATTCCGGGTGCTGCGCGATCGGCTGTTCGACACCCTCGCCCCGGTCGAGGCCGAAGCCGAGGTCGGGTTCGACATCAGCGGTGCGGCCATCGCCCCCGGCGCATTGGCCGGGTGGCTGGCGGAGCACGCCAAAGCCGGTGTCCGGCACGGTGTTTCGGTTGTCGGCGTCGGCAACCCGGTGCACGGTGACGTGAAGGCCATCGCCCTGGCCGCCGCCGACGGTGAAGGCGGCTACCTCGACGTACACACCCTCACCCCGGAGGACGAAGCCGCGCTCGGCGCCTGGCTCGCCGATCCGGAGACCCCGAAAGCCCTGCACGAGGCCAAATCCGCCATGCACGCGCTACGCGGTCGCGGCTGGACACTCGGCGGGCTCAGCAGCGATACCGCCATCGCCGCCTACCTGGTGCGGCCCGGCCAGCGCACCTTCAACCTCGACGACCTCTCACTGCGCTACCTGAGTCGCGAACTGCGCGTGGAGGACACCGGCGAAACCCAGCTGTCCCTGCTCGATGACGAGGACCAGGTCGACGAAGAGGTCGCCAAGGGCGAAATGCTGCGCGCCCGAGCGGTTTCCGACCTCGCCGACGCCTTCGACGCCGAACTCGAGCGCATCGAATCCACCGCGCTGCTCGGCGATATGGAACTGCCGCTGCTCAGCGTGCTCGCCGATCTGGAGGCCGCCGGTATCGCGGTCGACTCCGCCCAATTGGATGAACTGCAAGGCGAATTCGCCAACCGTGTCGCCGAGGCCGCACAGGCCGCCTACGGGGTGATCGGCAAGCAGATCAACCTGGGCTCGCCCAAACAGCTCCAGGTGGTGCTGTTCGACGAACTCGACATGCCCAAGACCAAGCGCACCAAAACCGGTTACACCACCGATGCCGATGCGCTGGAAGGGCTTTACGAGAAGACCCAGCACCCGTTCCTGCAGCATATGCTCGAACACCGTGACGCCACCCGGCTGAAGGTGACGGTCGACGGCCTGCTCAAGTCGGTCGCCGACGACGGGCGGATTCACACCACCTTCAATCAGACGGTCGCCGCGACGGGTCGCCTGTCCTCGACCGAGCCGAATCTGCAGAACATTCCGATCCGCACCGATATGGGTCGTCGTATTCGCGATACGTTCGTGGTGGGTCCGGGGTTCGAATCGCTCATGACCGCGGATTACAGCCAGATCGAAATGCGCATCATGGCGCACCTTTCCAAGGACGAGGGCCTCATCGAGGCATTCAACTCCGGCGAGGATCTGCACAATTTCGTCGCCTCCAAGGCATTCGACATTCCGATCACCGAGGTCGATCCGGAGCTGCGCCGCCGCATCAAGGCCATGTCCTACGGTCTGGCCTATGGACTCTCCGCCTACGGCCTGTCCCAGCAGTTGAAGATCAGCGCCGAAGAGGCCAAGGCGCAGATGGACGTCTACTTCGAACGCTTCGGCGCGATCCGCGAATACCTGCGCGAGGCAGTCGAATTGGCCCGCAAGACCGGCTACACCGAAACCCTCTTCGGCCGCCGGCGCTACCTCCCCGACCTCGACTCGTCGAACCGTCAGCGCCGCGAGGCCGCCGAACGCATGGCCCTGAACGCCCCCATCCAGGGCACGGCCGCCGACATCATCAAGGTCGCCATGATCGACACCCAGCGCGCCGTCGCCGCCGCGGGCCTCAAATCCCGCATGCTCCTGCAGGTGCATGACGAACTCATCTTCGAAGTTGCCCCCGGCGAACGCGAACAACTCGAATCCCTTGCCCGCGAACACATGTCGAACGCCATCGAACTCTCGGTCCCGCTCGAGGTCTCCGTCGGCGTAGGCCGCAGCTGGGACTCCGCCGCCCACTAGCGGAACCGCACCAGACCTCGCAGCCCGTGCTCTGTCGAGCACGGCCTGCGGTATGTGATGGGGAAGTCCGCCGGGGCGGGCTCTTCGGGTCAGCTCTCCGCGAGCTGAGCCGCGAGAATCGTTAGTACGTCAGCGGTTTCGCGGCAGGTGCGGGCGCAGATCTTCTCGTCGAGTTGTTCGCAGCTCTCCGCGGTGGCGGTGCACACCTGGGCGGTGAGCTCGCACAGCGCCAGGGCCCAGGGGGAGCGGCGGTCCAGGATGTCGGCGGTGAGGCGGCAGATGGCCGCACAGTCCATCAGTTGGGCGATATGCGCGCGGGCGGCGTGTTCCCCACTCAGGTCCAGGGATTCGCCGGTTTGGCGGACGCAGGTGCGGTGACAGCCGAACAAATGGTTGATGGTGCTCATGATCTTCGGATCGGTCATCGTATTGCTCCCGGTTGTTCACGGAGGGTTGGAACGAGCGTCCGGCAAGGTTTGCCCATTGTGACATCCGTTGTTGCCCGCGCCCGGAACCATGGAAGTCGTGCCATACGAGGCTGGTTGCTGTGCTTGCCGTCGCTAGGCGGTATGGCCTGCGCCACACACCTGATGACCTGCGACGAAGTTACCCGTGGGTCGAATGCGAATATGGTTGCCAATGCGAGGGCCTGCCCCTATGCTCGGTGCCGTGCCGAATCCCCTCAACAGCCGCAACGCTGCGCTCGATGTCGCCGACCGCGACCGCGCAGCGATTGTTCCGCTCACCGCGACGGTGGCTGTCGAGCGCGTACTCGTAGTTCTCCGCCGTAGCGGGGTCTGATTCGGACCGGCCCCTCGCTGCGGCCGTTTGAACTTTTTTTTGCGCTGGTCCCCTCTGCCAATTTCTGAGAAGAAGTCGGGAAGACCTAGTTCAATGACACTCACAATCGATATACACACGTTCATCGCCGCTGCCCCCGCGAGCCTGCGGGCCGAAAGCGCCGGTATGAGTCCAACCGAGTTCCATGATCGCTACTGCCGCTATGCGGGCGCGGTCAAGCTCGGCGAATGGACTCACCTCCGAGCCGCGGATTTCACCGCGACCCTGGAGTTCGCCGGTCACCTGCGCACCGTCACGGCGTCCGGGAGCCCGGTCGCGGCGCTCACCTCGGCCCTGTACGACGAGGGCTATCCGGTGGAGATCCTGCGATTCCATCAGCGCCACACCGAAACCGGCACCGCCACCTTCGTGCAGTGCGAGTTCAACGGCCGCCGCGGCTGGGGTGCCGCCATCGCCGATGACAGTGCCGAGTCCACGGTCCGCGCCATGATCGCCGGTATCAACACCTTCGCGTAAACGAATGCGCCGCAACCCTTTCGGGGATTGCGGCGCATTCGGTGCGTGAATTACCGGCGGTGCCAACGCATTTCGCGCCAGGCTAAGCCTGGGCCTGCTGCTCGGCGAGCTGCTTGCGGACCTCGTCCATATCGAGCTCCTTCACCTGCCCGATGAGATCCTCGAGCGCGGCGGGCGGAAGTGCGCCGGGCTGCGCGAAAACCAGCACGCCCTCGCGGAAAGCCATAATGGTCGGAATCGACCGGATATTCGCGGCGGCGGCCAGGCCCTGTTCGGCCTCGGTGTCGACCTTGCCGTGCACCACATCCGGGTGCTTCTCCGAGGACGACTCGAAGGTGGGGGCGAACGAACGGCACGGACCGCACCACGCAGCCCAGAAGTCGACGAGAACCACGTCGCTCTTGGTGACGATGTCATCGAAGTTCTGCTCGGTCAGTGTCTGGGTGGCCATGACGTCCTCTCATGTCGATTTTCCGGTCCAACACCGGGTCGGGCGGTTCTCTTCCCTTTACCCACTACGGTAGCGGCCAACCGCGTGCCGCCGGGTGGCCGCTGTGGCGTTTGCGCGAGGATGACCGGCATGAGCGACAGCGAGACTCGGCTCCGGCTGGGCCTGATCGAGGGTGACGGCATCGGCCCGGAGATTGTGCGGGCGACCCGCGATGTGGTGGACGATGCCTTCGAGGTGGTAGGCCTGACCGCGGTGGAGTGGGTGCATTTGCCGATCGGTCACACCGCGATCGAACAATTCGGTGACCCCATGCCCGAGTCGACGCTGCGGGTCCTCGAAGGTCTCGAGGGCTGGATCATGGGCCCGCACGACAGTGCCTCGTACGCGCCGGAGCATCGCACCGGTCTGCCGCCGGCGGGCGCGGTGCGAAAGCGTTTCGGCCTGTACGGCAATGTGCGTCCCTCGCGGACCATCGCGGGTGTGCGTTCGGTCGCGCCCGAGATGGATCTGGTGATCGTGCGGGAGAACAGCGAGGGCCTGTACGCCGATCGCAATATGTTCACCGGCTCCGGCGAATTCCGTCCGACCGCCGATATGGCAATGGCCATCGGCGTGTTCACGCGTCAGGCCATCGAGCGTGTCGCGCGGCTGGCCTTCGACGGCGCGAGCGATCGCCGCAAGAAGGTCACCATCGTGCACAAGGCGAATGTGCTGCCGGTGACCATGGGCCTGTTCCGGGACGTGTGCTACGAGATCGCCACCCGGTACCCGGATATCGAGGTGACCGATGAGCACGTCGATGCCGCGGCCGCGCATCTGGTCCGCGCGCCGGGGGATTACGACGTGATCGTCACCGAGAATCTCTTCGGCGACATCCTGTCGGATCTGGCCGGGGAATTGACTGGTTCTCTGGGTTTGGCGGCCTCGCTGAACTGTTCGGATGACCAGGCCATGGCGCAGGCCGTGCACGGTGCCGCGCCCACGCTCACCGGCCACAATCGCGCGAATCCGGTGGCGCTCATGCTCTCTGCCGCGTTACTGCTGCGCTGGTTGGCGACCCGCTGTTCGCATAGTGCGCTGCGACGGGTGGCCGAGCGAATCGAACACGGGGTTGCGGAGACGTTGCGGGCCGGAGTCGCTACTTCCGATTTGGGTGGGTTAGCATCTACCACCGAATTCACCGAGCAGGTGCGCGCCCGGCTGCACCGCTGGTGAGCGCACTTCCGGAACCGGGCGTGTATCGGCCACGCTTCGGCGTGTCGCCGATTAATGTTCGGTTACCGACCGGCATGGAATGTACGAACCGCCTACATTTCAAAACGGCGGGCGACGTCCGGATGTCGCGTGACCGAACTGTGGAGGACTGCTGTGTCTGTTCGTAACTCTCTCCGCGGGCGTGCCCTGCGGGCCGCCTGCGTAGTCGCGGGTGGCGCCCTGGTGCTGACCGCGTGTACCAGCAACTCGGATTCCAACGCGCCCGATGTGGCGAAGGTGGATGTGTCCAAGGTCGACACCATCGCCGCCAAGGTGCCCGCGGACATCAAGAGCTCGGGCAAGCTGCTCGTCGGCGTGAACACCCCGTACTCGCCCAACGAGTACAAGGATCCGGGTTCGGGCAAGATCGTCGGCTACGACGTCGATCTGATGGACGCGGTGGCCAAGGTGCTCGGCCTGTCGGCCGATTACAAGGAAGCCGACTTCGAGAAGATCATCCCGGGTATCGAGGCCGGTACCTACAACCTCGGCATGTCCTCGTTCACCGATAACAAGGAGCGCGAGAAGACCGCCGACTTCGTCACCTACTTCACCGCGGGCAGCCAGTGGGCCCAGCAGAAGGGGAAGACGATCGACCCGAACAATGCCTGCGGTAAGCGAGTCGCCGTGCAGCGCACCACTGTTCAGGACACCGACGAGATTCCGGCCAAGAGCGCGGCGTGTGTCGCCGCCGGTAAGCCGGAGATCACCAAGGTCGCCTACGACGAGCAGAGTGCCGCGGCCACCGCGCTGGTCAACGGTCAGGTCGACGCCATGTCCGCCGATTCGCCGGTGACCGCGTACGCCATCAAGCAGAACCAGGGCACCATCGAGCCCTCGGGTTCCATCTTCGACTCCGCGCCGTACGGCTGGCCGGTGAAGAAGGGTTCGTCGATCGGTCCCGTGCTGCAGGAGGCCGTGCAGTACCTGATCGACAACGGGCAGTACAAGAAGATCGCCGAGAACTGGGGCGTTCAGGACGGCGTGATCACCAAGTCCGTCATCAACGGAGCACAGGGCTGATAACCCACCATGTCGCAGGACGAGAGTAATTCCGCAGCCTCGGCTGTGACGATCGCGAAATCCACCGAGCCCGAACCGATCAAAGCGATTCCGCTGCGTCGGCCGGGCCGGTGGATCGCCGCGGCCGTGCTACTGACACTGGTCGCACTGTTCCTCTACGGCGCCAAGACCAATCCGGCGTATCACTGGGACACCTACTTCAAGTACTTGCGGGACAGCAAGATCGCCTCCGGTGCGATGGTCACCCTGGAGCTCACGGTGCTGGCCATGGCCATCGGCGTGGTGCTCGGTGTGTTGCTGGCCGTCATGCGGCTGTCGCCGAATCCGGTGCTGCGCTCGGTGGCGTGGGTATACCTGTGGATCTTCCGCGGGACCCCCGTCTACGTGCAGTTGGTGTTCTGGGGCCTGTTCCCGTCGCTGTACAAGACGATCACCGTTGGTGTGCCGTTCGGTCCGTCGTTCGCGCACTTCGATGTGCAGCACTGGTCGGCGCCGTTCTTCTTCGCCATGGTCGGCCTGGGTTTGAACGAGGCCGCGTATATGGCCGAAATCGTCCGTGCCGGAATCAATTCCGTGGACGACGGGCAGCGTGAGGCGTCGACGGCGCTGGGCATGTCGTGGTCGCAGACCATGACCCGCACGGTGCTGCCACAGGCCATGCGGGTGATCATCCCGCCGACCGGTAATGAGCTGATCTCCATGCTCAAGACCACCTCGCTGGTCACCGCCATCCCGCTCACCACCGACCTGTACGGCCGGGCGCGCGATATCTACGGCGTCAACTTCC
Organism: Nocardia sp. SYP-A9097; assembly: GCF_009649815.1. GTDB lineage: Bacteria > Actinomycetota > Actinomycetes > Mycobacteriales > Mycobacteriaceae > Nocardia. Next base: position 137,375 of record NZ_WJIC01000010.1, on the reverse strand, counting down.
AGCCGATTCCGCTGCTGCTGGTCGCGGCCACCTGGTACCTCGCGGTCACCAGTGTGCTCATGGTCGGGCAGTTCTATCTGGAGCGGTACTACTCGCGCGGCTCCTCGCGCAAGCTGACCGGAAAGCAGTTGAAGGCGTTGGCCGCTGTACAGCAGCGTGCGGGGGTGGAAGCGCATTGAGTACCAACGATTCCGCGACGCCGATGGTGCGCGCCGATCGGGTGTGCAAGAACTTCGGCGCACTCAATGTGCTGAAGGGCATTTCACTGGAGGTCAATCGCGGTGAGGTGATGTGCCTCATCGGGCCGTCCGGCTCCGGTAAGTCCACCTTCCTGCGCTGCATCAACCATCTGGAGGATGTGAACGCCGGAAGGCTGTATGTGGACGGCGAACTCGTCGGCTATCGCGAGAAGGCCGGCAAGCTGTATGAACTCCATCCGCGCGATGCCGCCCGGCAGCGCCGCGATATCGGCATGGTGTTCCAGCACTTCAACCTCTTCCCTCACCGGACCGTGCTCGAGAATGTCATCGAGGCTCCGACCCAGGTGAAGAAGGTCAAGAAGGCCGACGCGATGAAACGCGCCCGCACGCTCCTGGATCGAGTCGGCTTGGCGGACAAGGCCGATTCGTATCCGGCGCAGCTCTCGGGCGGCCAGCAGCAGCGCGTCGCAATCGCACGGGCACTGGCCATGGACCCCAAGCTGATGCTCTTCGATGAGCCCACCTCGGCGCTCGATCCGGAGCTCGTCGGTGAGGTCCTCGGTGTCATGCGCGAACTGGCGGCCGACGGTATGACCATGATCGTGGTGACGCACGAAATGGGCTTCGCCCGTGAGGTCGCCGATCAGCTGGTCTTCATGGACGGTGGCGTGGTCGTCGAGGCGGGTAATCCGCGCGAGGTACTCGCCAACCCCCAGCACGACCGCACCAAGGCGTTCCTGTCCCGCATTCTGTAGCAGGACAACACCTTTCAGCCCCCGCTCCGCGATTCGGAGCGGGGGCTGGTGCGTGCGAGCCAGGCCCAGCCAGGTGGATTCGAGCTCAGGCGCCGGCGCGGAGGAAGTCCAGGATCATATTCGTCTGGTCGAGGATGGCGTGGCCGATCCCGGGCAACACCTGAACTTTGGCATCGGGAACGAAACGGGTTATGCGGCGGGCGGTTTCGGCGGAGTCGAACATGACATCGCGTTCGCCGACGATGGTCAGCACCGGCATGGTGAGACCCCGCAATTGCGTATCGGTGAAGCGCGGCAGGCGTTCCCGGCGCGGATTGAAGTGGGTGAAGGTCAGGGCGATCTCGTCCACCACCGCATCCAGATGCGGACCCTGCAATCCGGTCACCGTGCGAGCGGAGCTGTGCAGGTCGTGGCGGCCGAGCAGGCGCGGGACGATGGCCTTCAGGATCCAGCCGTAGCGTTGCTTGCCGACACCGCCGGGGCACAACAGCGCCAACTGGGTGACCCGCTCGGGGCGGCGAATGGCGTAATCCAGTGCGGTCCAGCCGCCGAGCGAGATCGCCGCGACAGCCGTGCTCGAAATACCGAGTCCCGCAAGGACATCGTCGAGCCAGAGCGCGACCGCCTCGGAGTCCAGTACCGGGCGCGACGGTGCGCTGCCGCCGGGCTCGCCGACCATATCAACGGCATAGACGCGGAATTCCTTTGCCCAGGACGGGATATCGCCCCGCCACGTGCCCGAGTTCGCGCCGGAGCCGTGCAGCAGCACCAGTGGCGGCGCGTCTCGGGGTCCGGCGGCGATGACGAAGGTGTCGCCCTCGCGGGTCGGCACCAGCAGCTGTTCCGAGGGAATCGGCCACGCGCGCAGTACCTCTCGATACTGCTCGGCAATGGCCGCGGCCCCGGCGGCGGACTTGTAGATGGGCGCGACCGTCGATTGTGCGGTGCCGCCGGGGGAGTCGTGTGTCGTACTCATGAGCTGAGCACCCCTTCCATATATTCGAGCAGCCGGGCGGTCGCGCCCAGGTCGCCCACGATGATGATCTTCAGCCGGGCGCGTTCGGCGTCGTAGAAGGTCTGGAAACGCAGCGGTTCGTCACCGGCCTGCTGATTGCCCGCCGCACCGGTCAGCAGGGTGGAGACGCGGTCGGCGGTGCGCCGATCCACCGCGTCGACCTCGACAATGCTCGACACCTCGGCATACCGCTGCCGGGAGATGTTCTCGCGCAACGCATCCGGGACCGGGCGGCCGGTGAAGGCCTCCAGATCCGCATGCGCGATGCGGTATTGCTTGCCGATGCGTACGGCCGGGAGCTTCCCATCGCGCACATAGCCTCGGACGGTGCGTACATGCAGGCCGAGGCGTTCGGCGACTTCCTCCACGGAGTACAGGCGATCGTTCACGCGAACTACTGTAAACGTCCCTATTGTGACTTGCAATAGGGACGTTTAGGGAAGAATGCGTACCTGTCGTTCGACGAAGATCGTGTCCTGGTTCTTCCAGCCGCGGAATGCGATGCGGATCTGGCCGAGCAGGATCTTCGCGGCGGGGCTGAGCGGTCGCTCCCGATTCCAGGCGAGCGCCAGGCGGCCCGACATCGAGGGGTCGATATCGAGCATGCGCACCCCGAGCGCGGCGGCGTCGGCCTCGCGGAGCGGCGGCACCACCGCCACTCCGAGTCCGTGCGCGGCGAGCCGGATGAGCAGCGGCGGCGCGGCGGCTTCGAACGCCACATCCGGCACCAAACCGGCTGTCGCACACGATCTCTCGAGTACCCCTCGGATTCCGGTACCGCGCGGCAGGCAGATCAGCGAATGCTCGCACAGTTCGGTCAGGGTGATGCGATCGCCGAACCCGGTGGCATCGGTCGCGACGGCGGCCACGATGACCGAATCGAAGACGGTCTCGGCCTCCACCGCCGGATCCAGCTCCGCGCCCGTGAGGCCGAGCAGTGCGATATCGAGTTCGCCATGCCGCAGCGCCGCGTACATGGCTTCGGAGGTGTCCTCGGTGAGCGAGATGGCGATCTGCGGATGATCGCGGTGGTATTCGGCCAGGACCCGCGCGATATCGACCTCGTCATTGGCCGCGCCGGAGATCATGCCGACCCGCACATGCCCGCGCAGCAATCCGGTGAACTCGTCCACGGTATGCGTGATCCGTTCGGCGGCTTCCAGTGCCGCCTTGGCATGGGTCAAGACCGCCGCGCCGACCGGGGTGAGCGTGACCGAGCGCGTCGATCGATCCAGAAGCTGTTGTCCCAGTTCATGTTCCAGTTGTTTGATCTGCGCGCTCAACCCGGGTTGCGTCAGGTGCAGGCGGGTGGCCGCGCGGGTGAAGTTGGCCTCCTCGGCGACGGCGACGAAGTAGCGCAACTGCCGTAGTTCCATAACTACTGATTCTAGCTACTAGAAAAACTATCTGTTGGAGTTATCAATTCAGGCAGGGCAGAGTCGGAAACATGACGAAGAACGCGAACACCGAACTGCCCACCGTCACCGGCGCGGTCCACCAGCCGGGTGACAGCGGTTACGAGGCCGAGATCTCGGGCTTCCAAACGGGTTACACCCATCGCCCCGCGCTCGTCATTACCGCCGCACACGCCGAAGATGTCCGCGCCGCCGTGGAATACGCTGCCCGGCAAGGACTTCCGGTCGCGGTGCAGGCCACCGGGCACGGCCTGTCGGTGGCCGCCGACGGGGGAGTGCTCATCAATACCCGGCGCATGACCGATATCCGGATCGACGCCGCCACTCGTACCGCCCGCGTCGGCGCCGGTGTGCAGGCCGGGCAGCTGATTGAGGCGGCCGCCGCGCACGGGCTGGCGCCGCTGAACGGTTCCTCGAATTCGGTCGGCGTGGTCGGCTATACCCTCGGCGGCGGCACGGGCCTGATGGCCCGCGAATTCGGTTATGCCGCAGACCATGTGCGGGCCATCGAGATGGTGACCGCGGACGGTCGCGCCCGCCGCCTGGAGCCAGGTGACGAACTCTTCGGCGCGGTACTCGGCACCGGCGGCAACTTCGGCATCGTCACCGCACTGGAGCTCGAATTGGTCCCGGTGACAACGGTTTACGGCGGCCAGCTGCAATTCGACGGCCCGCTGGTGCCGCAGGCACTGGAGGCCTGGCGGCTGTGGACCACCCATCTGCCGGAGCAGCTCACCTCCAATATCGGCTGGATGACCATGCCGAATATTCCGCAGTTCCCGGAGCGCCTGCGCGGGCGCTTCCTGGCAACGGTGAATATCACCTACACCGGTTCGCAGGCCGAGGGTGAGCGCCTGGTCGCACCGCTGCGCGCGGTGGGCGAACTGTTCGCCGACACCTTGAAGCTCATGCCCTACACCGACTCTCACGTCATCTACAACGATCCGCCGCACCCGCACCCCTACACCTCCACCAACGCGTTGCTCGACGAACTGCCGGCCGATGTCACCGATGCCTTCCTGGAGGCGACCGGTCCGGAGTCCGCGCTCCCGGTCGTCGCGGGTGTGCGGCACATGGGCGGCGCGCTTGGGCGTCCGGGCCCGGCCGGTATCGCCGTGGATCACCGCGGCGCCGAGTATGTCGCTCGTGCCATCGCCCTGCCCGGCCCGGACGCCGCCACCGTCACCGACGGTCTCGAGCGGATCCGAAAGACAGTGGCGCCGTGGACCATCGGCCAGAACCTGAACTTCCTGTACGGCGGCGGCGATCAGGCCGACGAAGCTCAGACCCGAGGTTTCTACACCGGTGCCACCTATGACCGCCTGGCCGCGCTGAAGTCGAAGTACGACGCGCAGAACCTCTTCCGCTTCAACCGCAATATCCTTCCCCGCTGATACGGCCAGCAATGCGCCGAAACTCCACGCCCGCAATCGCTTTCGATTACGGGCGCGGTCTACCAAAGGTTCAAGGTGTGATGCCATGTCCCGTCATCCCGGCGTGTTGGCCGGGATCCACACCTGAAGTGGCTCAGCTGATTTCGGTGGATTCCCGCCAAAAGCACGCGGGAATGACGGGGTTGGTCGACGACATCACGACTTCATTCTCGGTAAGTCGAACAGCGCGGTGGGTGAGTCCGTCAGCCCCCGCTGCCGTCCGAATTCGGCTCAGCCCCTGAGCTTTCGGCCGATCGGGGTGGACGCTGCGAGGAGGTGGTTCGCGACCTCGGCGGGATGCGTCAGCTGGGGGTAGTGCCCGGCCCCGGCGATCTCGGCTACCGGGTGATCTACAGCGGTGCTGAGCGGGTCGGCCGCGCCCACGATGATCTGCACCGGGATGCGCAGCCGGTCCAGCAACGCCCGGGAGCGCGCCCGCTCGCCGACATCGTTGCGCAAGGCCGCGACCACCCGGCGGGCTACTCCGGGACGGTGCAGATCCGCCGCCGCGCTCCGCACCGCCGCATCCTCGGGGATGCCGAGCGCCCGAGCCAGTCGGTCGGCGGACATGCGGCGCAGCATCGGCGCGGCCAGGTTCGATCGGCTGAGCCGTGCGGTGGGCGGCTGCAGGAAGGCCGGGGAAATCAGGACCAGCTTGCCGACGCGGTCCGGATGATCGACGGCGAAGCGCAGCGCGGGCCCGCAGGCCGCCGAGTGCGCGACCAGTACCGGGCGGGTCCGCACCGGGCGCATGAGATCGGCCAGCCAAACATCGAGCGATTCGGTGGTCGCCGCCGAACGACCCAGGCCCGGGAGATCGGGGGCCAGGATCGGGCCCGGCAGGTGCTCGGCGAGTGGCGCCCACAGGTCGGCATTCATCGGCAATCCGTGCAGCAGAACGTGTTCGGGGCGCTCCCGCTCGCCGGTCACCCAGGTGCGGCTGCCCGCCACCTCGTGGAAACCGTACGGGCTCGACCAGGGCGATGCCGCGCCGAAACGTTCGGCCACCAGGTTATCGGCCCAGGCGCGCAGGGCATCGGCGGCGGGCGGCATCTCCAGCCCGGCGTTCGCGGCGAGGGCGCGGGCGGAGGCGGTCGGGTAGCGGTCGGTGGACAGGAACGACAGCGTCTCGGGATCCGCTCCGGTCAACTTGCGCGGTAGCCGCCGTAGCAGCCCGACGGGGATGTGCCGTCGTGGCGCCCGCACACCCAGGTGCTCGGCGATCGTTCCGATCAGCTCGGGCAGCAGTGGCGTGCTGTCGTCGAGGATCCAATGATGTTCGCCCGCAGGCGATGTGGGGATCTCGGCGAGAAATCGCACCATGTAGTCGATCGTCGTGATCGGTACGAAGGTGTCCGGTCCGCCGGGCAGCGCGGGGAGCCGCCCATTCCACAGGTCCCGTACCAGCTCGGACAGGCCGATGTGCTGCCCCGGCCCGATCACGGCGCTGGGATTGGCGATGGTCAGCGGCACCCGTAAGTCATCGGCCCGCTTGCGCAATGCGAGATCGCCCTCGAACTTCGACGCCTCGTACGCGCCGAGTCCGGCATAGTCGGGCACCCCCTCGGGCGCGCTTACCCGGTATCCGCTGATGTGCACGAGTCGCCGTAGCTCGGGAAGTGTTGCGGCCCAGTCGAGTACGTTCAGTGCCCCGGTCACATTGGTCGCGCGCGCCTCCTCGTTACTCAGGCCGAAGGCGTACCGCCCGGCGGTGTTGTAGACATCGCGCGCCCGCGGCAGTCCCGAGAGCGGTCGGGTGATGTCGGCGGTGACGATTTCCAGACCGCCGGTATCGACGCCCTGGGTGATCAGCCACGGGGTGAGGGTGTCGGTGCGGACGGCGGCCGTCACCCGCTGCCCGCGACCGAGCAGTTCGGCGACGAGGGAGCGGCCCAGAAAACCGGTGGCGCCGAACACGATTGCGTCCATGAGGAGTCCTTAATAGATCGGTCTACATATTCTGTGGTCGAAAAGCAGGCCCGCCGATCGTGGCGGGCCGATATCAGCTCAACAGGACGCCGACCTGGCGGGCGATGCGAGTCAGCGGCTCCCTGCTCCGGTGTGCGCGGGCGAGCAGCAGCGCACCCTCCACCAGGGCGAGGATGGTGACGGCGAGATCTTCGGCATTCGGGCGGTCTGCCAGTTGTGTGCGCAGGGCCGCCTCCCAGGCGGTGTAGACCTCCGAACATGCTTGTTGCAGTGGGTCATTGGTGGCGGCGGTCTCCAATGCGACGGTCGCCACCGGACACCCTTTGCGCCACCCCGACTCCTCCAGTCGATCGCCGAGGAACCGCAGCACGCCGTCGACGAATTCCGTTGCCGATGGCTGGGATTCGGCCAGGCCGCCCAAGCTGTCGCCGATGGCCTGGCCGGCCCGCCGGATCGACGCGCCGACCAATTCGTCCTTGCCGCCGGGGAAGTGGAAGTAGAGCGAGCCGCGGGGTGCGCCGCTGACCGCAACCACCTGATTGAGCCCGGCGCCGAGGTATCCGGCGGTCTCCATCAACTCCTGTGTCGCGTCCAGTAGTCGGTCCCGCGTCTCGGCGCCCTTCTGTCCCATGCCGCCAAAACTAGACCGATCTACATATTTTCGCAAACCATTGCCCGATCGTGCTTGGCGCGGACCTGGTTACGCGCTATCGTAGTGATATCACTTCGATACTAGGAGAATGTCATGGAAATGCGTCGGGCGTTCCGCGTGAACGGGTTTCTGATGCTGGGGGTGTTCGTACTGCTCGGGGTTCTGGTCGCGGTCGCGATCGGGATTATCGGCAATGCGCAGAACGGTGACGGGGGTGGATCTCCGGCCGGTGCCGCGCTGCTGATCCTGGGCGTGATCGCGGCGGTGGTGATCCTCACCGGTTTCGTGGTGGTGAATCCCAACCAGGCCAAGGTGGTTCAGTTCTTCGGCCGCTATATCGGCTCGGTGAGCGAGGCCGGGTTCCACTGGGTGACCCCGTTCAGTAGCCGCCGCGGAATCTCGTTGCGGGTCAGGAACTTCGAGACCCAGAAGCTGAAAGTCAATGAGGCGGACGGGAATCCGGTCGAGATCGCGTGCGTGGTCGTGTACCGCGTGATCGACAGCTTCAAGGCCGCGTTCGCGGTCGACGATTACGAGCAGTACGTGGAGACCCAGTCCGAGGCCGCTGTCCGGCACCTGGCCACCACGCACCCTTACGACGCGCACGACGACAGCACCCGGATCAGCCTGCGCGACGGCGCGACGGTCGCCGAGGAGCTCACCACCGAACTGCGCGAACGCACCGCGCTGGCCGGTATCGAGGTGATCGAGGCGCGCATCACCCACCTCGCCTACGCCCCGGAGATCGCCCAGTCCATGCTCGTTCGCCAGCAGGCCTCGCAGATCGTCGCGGCCCGCACCCGTATCGTCGAGGGCGCGGTCGGCATGGTCGGCCTGGCCCTGGAACGCCTCGCCGAACAGGGCATGGTCGAACTCGACGAGGAGCGTAAAGCGGCAATGGTCTCGAATCTGCTGGTGGTCCTGTGTGGTGACCGCGCCGCCCAGCCCGTCGTCAATACCGGCACCCTGTACAGCTGATGTCGGCGGCCAAACGCGAGCCGAAGCGAGTACTGCTGCGGCTGGACCCCACCGTCCACGACGCCATCGCCAAATGGGCCGCCGACGACCTGCGCAGCATCAACGCCCAGATCGAGTACGCACTACGCCTGGCCCTCAAACAGGCTGGGCGAGAACCGAAATAACCTCGACCCGCTGCGCCCGCACCGCCTTCGCGGTGCGGGCGCGGCGTCGTAACGATCGGCGGCCAGGGTATTCCGGGTGCTCGTAGTCGAAGCGGCAACCGGCGTCCCAGGCCGAGCGCTGGTTGCAATGCGTCGGAAAACCGCCCGCGTCCTTCAACATTCGCGCCGGGGGAGAGCCGAATCGAACCGTCGAGCCACGCTCCGCGCCCAGCGTCACGAGATGAGTTCGGCACTGTCGATCAGGTAGCCGGCGCCATTGCGGACCAGTTGTGCGCGGCGCTGTTCGGTGGCGATCGGTTTGCCGTCGTTGTAATGGAACGAGAGGCGGTAGGTGACGGTCAACGAGCCCGGGTCCGCCTCCACATCCCACACGGTGACGGAATCGACTGTGCCCCAGAAGGATCGGTAGGCGTCGTAGCCGCCGATATAGCTCTGGTAGCGCGAGGTCAGTCTTGCCCACGCGGCCGCCGGATTCCTCGGCAGCAGCCCATAGTGCTCCCGCACGAAGTCGGCAGAGCGGGTCGCCTCGTCGACGGGAGCCGAAGTGGTCGTGGGACTTACGGTGGTGGTCGGACCGGCGGTCGCACTCGGACCCGTGATGGTCGTCGGGCTCGTAACGGCCAGGGTGCCGGTGGGCGCGGGACCGGTGGCGTGGGAACCCGGCGCGGTGCCCGAATTCGACGATGTATCGCTCTGGCGCAGGATCGGAACCACCACCACACCGATCGCGATGAGCAACGCCATGGCGGACGCGGCCGCCCAGACCAGCGCGCTCAAGGAACGCTTGGCGGGATCCGGCGCGGTGCGCCGGATCAATTGGGGATCCGGCGTACCCGGCCGGATGAACTGGGTATCGGCCGTCGCGGCGGGCGCGGTGTCCGGACGGTTCTGTGCCGGCGAGAGTGGATTGATCTGCGTGGCAGCGGTATTCGGATCCGCCGACCCTGCGTCGGACCCGCGGGCCGGCGGTCGCGGTCTGCTGTGGGCGGCAATTCGAGCCGCTTCGATCAGTGCTCCTGCCGTCGGATAGCGATCGTCGGGAGCCTTGGCCATTCCGCGCGCGACGACCTCGTCGAAAGCGGAGGCGATTCCCGCCGTGCTCACCGATGGGCGCGGCGGCGGCACGGACAGATGTGCCGCGATCTGCCGCTCAACGCTGTTGCCCGGGAACGGTTTCGACCCCGCGAGGCATTCGTAGAGCACGCAGGCCAGCGAGTAGACATCCGCGCGCCCGTCGTAGTCGTCATTGGCGAGCCGTTCGGGTGCCATGTACGCGAAGGTGCCGATGGCCGCGCCGACGGTGGTCAGATCGGAGTCCTTGTCGCCCCGGGCAATTCCGAAATCGATCAGATACGCGAACCCGTCCGAGGTGGTGAGTATGTTGGACGGCTTCACATCCCGGTGCACCAGCCCGGCGCGATGCGCGGCGTCGAGCGCCGCGGCGATCTGCGCCAGCGTCTCGACGGCCCGCATGGGCGCGAGCCGCCCGGTATCGCTCAGCACGGTGGCCAGGTCGATTCCCTCGACGAGACGCATATCCAGGAACAGTCGCCCGTCGATCTCCCCGTACCCGTGAATGGGAATGATGTGCGGTTCGGTCAGCCGCGCCGCCGCCTGCGCCTCGCGCCGGAATCGCTCCCGGTACACCGGATCATGCGCGAATTGTGGCGGCAGCACCTTGAGCGCCACGACCCGCTCGGTCTCGGTGTCGAAGGCGCGATAGACCCGCCCCATGCCCCCTTCGCCGAGCAGCCCGAGGAGTCGATAGCGGCCGAACGGACTTTCCTCCACCTGGTTACGCCTACCACACCCGAGCCCGGCGCGGCAGTCCCGGACCGGCCTCGAGGCGGCCTCAGCGCGGCTTCTCGGTGACGAAAATGGCTGTGCCGGGGAAGATTTCACCGCGCAGCGGACTCCACTGGCCCCATTCGCGTTCCAGCCATTCCGGCCATTCGGGTTCGATGATGTCGACCAAAGTCAGCCCGGCCGCGACGATTTCGCGGACCCGGTCGCCGATGGTGCGGTGGTGTTCCACATAGGTGGGCTCGCCATCGGCGTCCAGCTCCACATACGGGGTGCGGTCGAAATACGGGATGGCCGCGCGCAAGCCCTCGGGTCCCGGATCGTCCGGGAAGATCCAGCGCATGGGGTGGTTGACGGAGAACACCCAGCGCCCGCCGGGCTTCAGCACCCGCGCGACCTCACTCATCACCTGGCCGGAGTCGGCCACGAACGGCACCCCGCCGAAGGCCGAACACGCGATATCGAAACTCGCGTCCGCGAACGGCAATGCCTCCGCGCCCGCCTGGATCAGCGGCACCCGCGGCCCGCCCGCGGCCATGGCGGTCAGCCCGCGCTCCAGCATCTGCCGCGAGATGTCGAGCCCGACCGGATGGGCACCGTGCGCGGCGAGCCAGCGTGAGCACGGCGCGGAACCGCAGCCGATCTCCAGAATGTGCTTGTCCACAATGTCGCCGAGCAGCCGCCAGTCACCCTCGTGCAGTCCCTCGGGACACCAGATGAACTCGCCCGCAGCCGAATCCACGCCGAGGAAATCGGCATGCGTCTCGTGGTAGGCGGCGGCGTCCGCGTCCCACCAACGGCGGCTGGCTCTTTCGCTCGCGGTGGAGTCAATCTTGGTGCGCGCCACTCCCACCGTTCCGAGCAGCGAATTCGCCTCGGCATGCCGGGTATCATCTGGGGGCGCGGGGAGATCTTCAGCCATTACGTAACCCTATCGACTCGCGCCGGGGGACCCGTGTTTGCTTGGTACAACAGACCTCGCGTACGCTGTTTCCCGCGAGTGTCTTCTGTACTCGATTCTCTGGGGAAACTCACGGGGGCGAGCAGAGCAGACAATCGTGCTGTGAGTCCGCATGCTTTTCAGGGCAGCGTTGTGCTCCGCCACAGCGATGTGCTGTCGCATGACCAACGTTAGTTCCATCAGCTGTGTGTTCGCAGCGATACCGAAAGCCCACATGTCCACTACCGACCACAATCCGTCCGGAGCAACCTCACATATGCCCACTACTGTGACCTCGCCGCAGGTAGCCATTAACGACATTGGCTCTGCCGAGGACTTCCTCGCCGCTATCGACAAGACGATCAAGTACTTCAACGACGGCGATATCGTCGAAGGCACCATCGTCAAGGTCGACCGTGACGAGGTCCTTCTCGACATCGGTTACAAGACCGAAGGCGTCATCCCCTCCCGCGAACTCTCCATCAAGCACGATGTCGACCCGAATGAGGTCGTTTCCGTGGGCGATGAGGTCGAGGCCCTCGTTCTCACCAAGGAGGACAAGGAAGGCCGCCTGATCCTGTCGAAGAAGCGCGCGCAGTACGAGCGGGCTTGGGGCACGATCGAGGAGCTCAAGGAGAAGGACGAGGCCGTCAAGGGCACCGTCATCGAGGTCGTCAAGGGCGGCCTGATCCTCGACATCGGTCTCCGTGGCTTCCTTCCCGCCTCGCTCGTCGAGATGCGTCGTGTCCGCGACCTCCAGCCGTACGTCGGCAAGGAGATCGAGGCCAAGATCATCGAGCTCGACAAGAACCGCAACAACGTGGTGCTGTCGCGTCGCGCTTGGCTGGAGCAGACCCAGTCCGAGGTCCGCTCCGAGTTCCTGCACCAGCTGCAGAAGGGCCAGGTCCGCAAGGGCGTCGTGTCCTCCATCGTCAACTTCGGTGCCTTCGTGGACCTGGGTGGCGTCGACGGCCTGGTGCACGTCTCCGAGCTGTCCTGGAAGCACATCGATCACCCGTCCGAGGTTGTCGAGGTCGGCAACGAGGTCACCGTCGAGGTTCTCGACGTCGACCTGGACCGCGAGCGGGTTTCGCTGTCGCTCAAGGCGACTCAGGAAGACCCGTGGCGTCAGTTCGCCCGGACCCACGCGATCGGACAGATCGTCCCGGGCAAGGTCACCAAGCTGGTTCCCTTCGGTGCCTTCGTGCGCGTCGAAGAGGGCATCGAGGGCCTGGTGCACATCTCCGAGCTGGCCGAGCGCCACGTCGAGGTCCCGGACCAGGTTGTCGCCGTCGGCGACGACGCGATGGTCAAGGTCATCGACATCGACCTCGAGCGTCGTCGTATCTCGCTGTCGCTGAAGCAGGCGAACGAGGACTACAACGCCGAGTTCGATCCGTCCAAGTACGGCATGGCGGACAGCTACGACGACCAGGGCAACTACATCTTCCCCGAGGGCTTCGATCCCGAGACCAACGAATGGCTCGAGGGTTCGGACAAGGTCCGGGAAGAGTGGGAAGGCCGGTACGCCGAGGCCGAGCGTCGCCACAAGATGCACACCACTCAGATGGAGAAGATGGCCGCTGACGCTGCCGCTGAGGCCGCCAATGGCGGACCGCAGAACTACTCCTCGGAGACCGGTTCGCAGGCTGCCGCTTCGTCGTCCTCGTCCTCCTCGTCGACCGAGTCCGCTGGTGGCTCGCTCGCGAGCGATGCGCAGCTGGCCGCGCTGCGTGAGAAGCTGTCGGGCAACGCCTGATTCGCTACTGACGCGGTAACGCGATAGTCGTAAGTCCCCGAGTCCCTATGGGCTCGGGGACTTTCGCTATTCTCGGAGGCCATGAGCCGCATCCCGAGGTGCGCGCGGTCGAGCCCCTGCGTGAACCCGAGGGCAATTGCGTATACGGTGTCCGGGCGTCGCCGGAATGAGAGCTGACATGATTCGGCGCGCTGACGTTTTCGACCCGAATTCCGTTCTCATGGAAGGCGCAACCGAGGTATGGGTGTGTTCGACGGCATCAACAGGCGCGACTTCATGGCCAAGGCCATGGTCGCGGGCGGGGCGGGAATGCTGGCCTCCTGGGCCAATCCGATTATCGATCGCGCGTACGCCGCGGACCCCGCGGGCATGGGCGGGCTCGGCGATATCGAGCACTTCGTCCTGCTCATGCAGGAGAACCGCTCCTTCGACCACTACTTTGGAACCCTTTCCGGCGTACGCGGATTCGACGATCCGTCCGCGGCGTGGAACCAGTACGGGTACGCGCCCGGTGTCGGCCCCACCCCGGACGGTTTCATCAACCCGTTCCGCCTGGACACCGAACGCGGCCCCTCCCTCGACGGTGAGTGCATCAACGATCCCGACCACACCTGGGAGGGCATGCACAAGGCGTGGAACAACGGTAAGAACGACGGCTGGATGCCGATGTCCATCGCCTCGGTCGGCGCGGCGAACGGCCCCGCGGCCATGGGGTACTACACCCGCGCCGATATTCCGGTGCACCACGATCTCGCCGACGCCTTCACCATCGCCGACCACTACCACTGCTCGGTGCTCGGACCGACCGATCCCAATCGGCTGTACTGGGTTTCGGCCACCCTCGATCCCGACGGCGTCGCCGGCGGGCCGCTGCTCGAGACCCCGACGCTGATTCCGCAGAACGCGTACAGCTGGCGGACCATGCCGGAGAACCTCTCCGATGCCGGGGTCAGCTGGAAGATCTACAACAATCGCGATGTGGGTCCGCTCTCCTCGGTGCTGCTGGACGGCATGATGGGCTGCTTCAAACAGGCCGCCGATCCCGCCTCGGAGCTGGCCCGGCGCGGTAAGGCCCCGGTGTACCCGAGCGATTTCGCCGCCGATGTGGCCGCCGATCAGCTGCCGAGTGTCTCCTGGGTGATCCCGTCGCTGATCAACTGCGAACATCCCGCGCTGCCACCGGCTTTGGGCGCGGTCGGCATCATGCAGGTCCTCGATATCCTCACCTCGAATCCGAAGGTGTGGGAGAAGACCGCGCTGATCGTCAGCTATGACGAGAACGGTGGCTTCTTCGATCACGTGACACCACCGACCCCGCCGCCCGGAACCGCCGGTGAATACCTGACCGTTCCCCTGGACCAGGCGCACAAATCCGAAGGCATCGCCGGACCGATCGGTCTCGGCTATCGCGTTCCGTGCTTTGTGATCTCGCCGTACAGCCGGGGCGGACTCGTCGCGTCGGAGACCTTCGACCACACCTCACAGCTGCGCCTGCTGGAGCGCCGCTTCGGTGTGGACGTGCCGAACCTGACCGCGTGGCGGCGCGGCGTCACCGGCGATATGACCTCGACCTTCGACTTCCGGTCGTCCCCGGACGCGGTGAAGCCCGCCTTCGGCCCCGCGGACCGGAAGGTGGATGCCGCACTGGCACAGTGTGGTCCGAATGTCGCCCTGGGTACCGCGACCGCCGGTACGCCGTACCCGGTGCCGCCGAACGCCATGCCCACCCAGGAGCCGGGGAGCCGTCGCAGGCCCAGCGGCCTGGTCTGATCCCGCACCGACCGCGCGCACGCGACTGTGGCCCAGTCCCGAAAGGGGCTGGGCCACAGTCGTATTCGCACGTCAGACGGCGGTGGCGGGTACCCATTGGACGGGGGCGGAGGGGCGCTCGGCGCGTTTTCGCATGGACGCGAAACTATGCCGGGCGGGGCTGAGCAAAGCGGAAAGCCAACCGCGGCGATGCTCGGCGAGCGCTGCCGCGACCGCGGGGATCTCGATGCAGTGCATCATGCCCGGCAGTCCCAGACGGTGCCGACCCGTCTGGATGTTTCTGGTGCCCAATGGTGTTCCTTCTCCTCTGCGTGTTTACCGGCCCTGGATCGCCTGCGGCGAACTTTAGCGGAACGAAAGTGTGCGACACCGTATTTTGCACGACGTTCGCCCCGGCGTGTCGGAATGTTGCCGACAAACGGTTCGGATTGGGCGAAAAAGTTGCGAATTGGTCTCGCCAATGTCACGGAATGAGCAAACTCCGAGCCCGATGGTGAATTCCACAGGGCAACTGGGTAATCCGTACTTTCGCCAGGTGAGGGGTGGTGCGCGCGATCACCGCCGGAGCTGTCAGACTGGTCGAATGTTGCGAATCGGTCTCACCGGAGGCATGGGAGCGGGCAAATCCACCGTGGCCCGAATTCTTGTCGAACACGGCGCGTTGCTGGTGGACAGCGACGTTATCGCGCGCGAAGTCGTCGCACCCGGCACCGAGGGATTGGCCGCACTCGTGGCCGCCTTCGGGGACGATATTCTCGCCGCCGACGGCAGTCTGGACCGACCGGCCCTGGCCGCCAAAGCCTTCGCCAGCGATGAGGCCCGGGCCACACTGAACGGCATCACCCACCCTCTGGTCGGCAAGCGCACCAACGCACTGGTCGCCTCCGCGCCCGCCGACGGCATTGTGGTGCAGGACATTCCGCTGCTGGTGGAGAACGGGCTCGCACCGTTCATGAACCTGGTGGTGGTGGTCGACGCCGCGGAGGAGCTCCGGCTGCGCCGCCTGGTGGAGTTCCGTGGTGTCGACGAGGCCGACGCGCGTTCGCGAATCGCCGCCCAGGCCACCGATATTCAGCGGCGCGCCGTTGCCGATGTGCTCCTGGACAACAATGGCGTCGACGGTGTGATCGAGCCCGCCGTGCACGCGCTCTGGACCGAACGGCTGATTCCCTTCGAACGCAATCTGCGCACCCGCACTCCGGCGGCCCGGCCCACGGAACTGCCTGTGGTCGAGGCGAATCCGGAGTGGCCGGTCCAGGCCAAGCGGCTCATCGCCCGGCTCGCACTGGCCTGTGCCGCCGACGCGCGCCGTATCGAACACGTCGGACCCACCGCCGTCGCGGGCAAGCCGGCCGAGGATGTCCTCGATATCCGGATTACCGTCGCCGAGGCCGCCGTGGCCGAGGGGCTGCGAGATCGCCTGTCCGACGCCGGTTTCCCGCGCGTCACCGATCGGACTGCCGCCGAGGGGGAGTGGCTGCACGCCGGTGCCGACCCGGGCCGTCTGGTGAATGTGGTTGTCGCGGTGGACAACTGACGTCGGCGGTGCCGGAGCGGTCGCCGTGGCGGAGTAGCCGGTCGCGGCGACCGGGTGTCACATCCAGGTCAGGGTGATGTCCCGGGCCCGCAGCCAGTTCTCGAAACTGTGCCCGTGCGCGGCGATTCCGTCGATGACGGTGGTCGCGGTCTCGATGGCAAGCTGTGCCTCGGGGAGTTCGAGATAGCCCGCGGCGTGTGCGGCGAGTAGCTCGTCCACATCGAGTAGTTCGACCTCGCGACCGCTGCGCACCACCAGATCCAGGTAGTGGTCGACCGACTTCCATTTCTTCGGCTCGACCTGTGCGTATTCGCCGATATCGATGTAGTAGTCCTGATCGCGCAGGTGTGCCGGGGTGAAGTGGAAGACCGTCGCGCGAATGGAAAGGCTTGGCAGCAGCCAGGATTCGATGTAGTGGAACTCGGGGTGGTCCGAGGTGCGCGCCATGTAGAGTCCCCACGGTTCGACGTGGTAGCGCTCGACCTGTCGTACGAAGCCCTTGGGGTCGATATTGGTGAGTTCCTCGACATTGAAGTACTCAACCTTGGGTCGGTGGAGGTCAACCGCGGAAGCCTGAGTCATGTCGTAAGCATTGCGTGTCGCGGCGGCGGCGTCCAGAGGAGTGTGGCCGATTCGGTCGAGTTTCCCCGAAACCCAAATGTGAAACACCAGTGTTCGTTACGGTGCGGCTACCCACATCTGACGTGGGCGGTACATACCAAGAGGGAAGTACACAGTATGAACGCAATGAGCGCCCGCGCTCGCCGCGCCGGAATGGGGCTCACCGCCTTCGGTGCCGCTGCCGCGACGATGGTTCTGGTAGCGCCCCAGGCGAGTGCATGGGTCAGCGACATCTCGGTCGCCGGCTCGAATCAGCAGGTGGGCTGCGCCTACAAGGTGACGGCCACAGTCGCGATCGACCGGCTGTTGTCGGTGAGCTTCACCGATAACGGTGCCGCGATCACCGGCAGCCCGGTCACACCGTCGCTGCTCAGCAATTCGGTCACCATCCAATGGACCCCGACCACCGTCGGTGCCCACACCATTACGGCGACGCAGGACTTCATCAGCAAGTCGACCACTGTCCAGGTCGCCGCATCCAGCGCCTTCGGCAGTGCGGGCTGCGGCCTCAACGGGCTGTTCCCGAGCCTGTCCGGCTAAGTCGGAGGGCGGACAGTAGACGAAAGCCACCCGAACCGAGCGTGAGCCGGATCGGGTGGCTTTCTCATGCGGAGACCCCTGGGTTTTTACAGCCAGCTGAGCGCGAGACCCTGTGTGCCGAGCCACCTGTCGACATCGTGACCGCACCCGGCGATACCGTCCACCACCGCGGCGGCGCGCTCGATCGCCCGCTGCGTGCGCGCGGTGTCGAAGTGCCCCTCGGCATGCGCGGTCAGCAGCTCGTCGATGCCGAGTAGCTCGGGCACCTGCCCGGGACGGGCCACCACATGCAGGTAGTGCCCCTCGGCGCGCCACTTCTTCGACTCGACCGGACCGTATTCACCGATATCCAGGTAGTAGGTCTGCCCGCGGTCGTGGCCGGGTCGCATGTGATAGACCGTCACCCGCAGGGAAAGCTTTGGGAGCAACCAGGATTCGATGTAGTGGAAGCGCGGATTGTCCACGACTCGTTCCACATACAAACCCCAGGGTTCGGCATGTAGCCGCTCCACCGAGTGCACATACCCGTGATGATCGGTCCAGCACAGGTCCGCCAGATTGAAGAACTCGAGTCTGGGGCGATGCGCGGATGCCGGGGGAGCGGTACGTCTGATCCCGCGAGGATCAGCGCCATTGGTGGAATTCCGCTGTGGCATATGCAGACCGGTCATGGCCTTGCCTCTTTCCGACTCGTCCGAACCGCCAGCTCAGGTTACACCTGGAGCCTGGGAATCGGACGTCCGTGCGCGGCGCGGAAATTCGATGTTCGTCACATGGAATTCCTTTGAACTTTCTTGGGAGAAACAATAATTCGGACATTTCGAACAGCAGTTGTGGTTTTGTCGCGACGCACCCACACCCAGGTCCCCGCCAAAGCCGCCAGCAGCATCGGTTTATTGAGAATCAGCGCCAGCGTGCCGAGCAACACCACATTTCCGGCGAGCCAGACCGGACCCATCACCAGTACATGCGCCACACAGAACACCAGCCACGCCGCCGTGACACGCCGGTGCAGTCGCACCCGCGCGGCCGGATCAGCCGCCGCGGCGGGCTCGAAGCGAATCCGCCGGCAGATCGGCAGCGTCAGCGGCGTGGCCGTCAGCAGGCTCAGACCGAACGCCACCGACAACGCCGCGTACAGGATCAGCGGCGGCAGAAAGAAATTCCGGCCTTCACCCGTGACGGCCGCCATGGCCGAGAAGACCAGGACCAGCGCGGTCGAGACGGCCACCACGCGAGCCCGGTCGCCATGCCGCAGCCGGACAATGCCCACCAGCAGGGCGACGGCCACCGCCACCGCGATACCGGTGAGAATGCCGTGCAGAGCGAAGCCGATGACGTAGCCGAGGATGGGAGCCGCGCCATCCACCAGATGCCGCGCGCCACCCATATCGCGGATCTTGGCGAACAGCTCCGCGCCGGGCCCGGAATCCGGGTCGGGGGTGTCCGGGCGGGAGTCGGGATTGTTCACGGGTACAACGCCTTCCGTGATTGTGCCGATGTCATCGGATGGTCAGGGCTGATCGGTGAGCGCGGGCGGCGGCGTCTCACCGGGAGTGCCGATCGCCGCCGCGACGGCCGGACCACCGAACCTGTCGACCAGGGCGGCCTGATCGGCCTTGGCGCACTTGTCCACCAGCTCCGGATCGAGCACGCGCCGCAGTTCGCCGGTGAGATCGGCGAGCACCCCGGCATGTCCGGGACTCTCCGCCAGATCGAGGGTCTGCTCCGGGTCGCCGGCCAGGTCGTAGAGCTCCGGCGGGAAACCGACATAGTGGTGAAGAACGAAGTCGCCCTTGCGAATCAGATAGGCCGCGCTCGTCGCGCCCATGGCGTGGTACTCGCTGAACACCACCCGATCACGGTCGACGCTCGCCGCGGCCAGGCCCAGCAGCGAACGGCCCGGGCGTGCTGCCCCGGTGGGCGTGACATCGGCGGCCTCGAGAATCGTCGGATACAGATCGACCAGGCTCGCCGGGGTGTGGCACACCCGCCCGGCCGCGACGCCCGGACCCGCCACAATCAGTGGCACACCGGCGGATTCGGTGTACATCAGCGATTTGCCCCACAGCCCGCGACTGCCGGTCATATCGCCGTGATCGCTGGTGTAGACCACCAGCGTGTTCCCGGCCTGACCGCTCGCCGCCAGCGCGCCGAGCATCCGGCCCAGATTGTGGTCGAGATAGCTGACCAGCGCGTAGTACGCGGCGGCCGCGCGGCGGCGCTCTTCGTCGGTATTGGAGTCGTCGAGGCCGGGCAGTACCCCCGCGAACCGCTCCACCCACGGATGCCGGGTATGACCGTGCTCGGGACGCATTGTCGGCGTGGGCATTTCGGCGGGGTCGTACATCTCGAAGAACCGCGGCGGCGCGAGATACGGGAAATGCGGCGCGAGCAGGCCGGTATAGAGCACCCACGGTTCTTCATGATTCCGCTCATCGCCCAGCCATTCGCAGGTGCGGTCGGTGACCGCGGCGTCATAGCGGGTGTAATCGCTGTCCGCGCCACCGGAGATACTCACCATGAGCGGGGCATTGTCCCGGCGCGGCAACGGATCTCGCACCGACCCCCACACCTGGCCGATCCCGCCCGCCAAATGCATGGGCAGGTGCTGCACATCGAAACCGGTGGGGTCCTCGGCATTTCGGTAATGCAGCTTCCCGATCGACTCGACACGCCTGCCGGCCCGCTGCAATTCGTGACCCCAGCCTTCGACGCCGCCGTCATAGCCCATGGCATTGTCCCAATGACCGGTCTGATGCGGATACAGCCCGGTGGCGAATGCCGCCCGGGACGGGACGCAGATGGGGCTGGCACAGTAGGCGGCGTCGAAGCGGGTGCCCCGCGCGGCGAGCGCATCCATATTCGGGGTCCGCACGATCGAATTACCCGCCGCGCCAAGGATTTTCGGATTGTGCTGATCGGACATGATCACCAGCACGTTCATCGGACGATCAGGCATGGTGGTCCCTTTCATAGTCTTCGGCTCGGTCGGCGGGCGATACGGAATCCGGTATTGCCGCTGGTGGAATCGGGAGTGTTGTGGGTGCGGGCCGCCACCCGATAGCGGTTGCAGTGACTGTCGTGGCACAGATACGACCCGCCGCGCATCACCTTGGTCGTGCCCGCCGCCGGGCCCGCCGGGTCGACGCGCGGCTCAATGGTGTGCTCGGTCTGCCACCAGTCGGCGCACCACTCCCAGACGTTCCCGGCCAGGTTGTGCAGCCCGAAACCATTGGGCGCGAACGCATCCACCGGCGCGGTGCCGTCATAGCCGTCGGCGGCGGTATTTTGCGCGGGAAACCGCCCCTGCCAGATATTGCAGCGAAACTCCCCACCCGGAGTGAGCTCATCACCCCAGGGATATCGGGCCTGATCGAGCCCGCCGCGAGCCGCGTACTCCCACTCCGCCTCGGTCGGCAGCCGTGCGCCCGCCCACGCGCAGTACGCCACGGCATCGCGCCACGAGACATGCACCACCGGATGGTCCGCGCGCGCATCGATCCCACTGCCCGGCCCCTCGGGCGCGGCCCAGATTGCCCCCGGAACCGCGCACCACCACGGCGTATGCGGTGCGCGCCGCGTTTCGCGGCGCAGCCCCGCGGCCAGCCGGCCCGCGAAGACGAACGACCATCCGAACCGCTCGGCATCGGTGCGATAGCCGGTGGCCGTGACGAATTCGGCGAACTCGGCATTGGTCACCGCATACGGCGAAATCGCGAACCCACCCACTCGAACGGTCCGTACCGGGCCCTCCCCGTCGCCGGCCACCGCATCGGGATCCGCGCCGCCCATCCGGAACTCACCCCCGGGCAACGGCGTCAAAATGCCGACCTGGCCCACACTCGCCGTCGCAGCGGGTGCCGCGAGCAGTGTCTCGGTCTCGGCGTGTCCACCATCCCGCGGGGGTGCACAGCATTTTCCGGTCATACCGATTCCCGTCCTGCGCCGATGACCGGTTCGGGTTGACCGGCGTTGGTAGACAGAATGCCCGAAACTAGACGTCGTGTCCAGGAATGTGAATATGGCCGAACGCTCGGCGAGGGGAGTGGTCCGCGCGACAGTGCGGGTTGACGAGTGCGTGCATCACGCAGGACGAATCCGCTTGTGGCACGGCAGATCACAGGCATGCCGGATCGGCATATCCTGGTAGAGAACGGAATTCACGTCAGGGGTGGAGCTGTGGCTCGCCGTCGAATCCGGAGGCCCAATAGCGGCCGCGCAGTGAGAGATTGAGCAGCATGGCGGTGACGTCCTCGGGGCTCATTCGATCCTCGGACTCCAGCCACCACTCCATGACCGCGAGCATTTCGCCGACCCAGGCGCGCGCCAGCACCCGGCCGTCGATGCGCAGTGTGGTGCCGTTCGCGGCCGCGCGGGCCTCGAAGATTTCGGCGGCCGCGCCGGTGCGATCCTCGACGAAGCGCCGCAGCGCCCGGCCGTCGCCCTCGCCGCGCAGCAGTATCCGGTAGGCGTCGCGCTCCTCAGCGGCGTGCCGGAAGAGTTCGAGCACCGGTTTACCGGTGAAACCCTCGGCCGAAGCCACCAGGGTCGGTTCCAGGCGTTCCTGCATGCGGCCGACCAGATCGGTGACGATCTCGTCGAAGAGCGCGTCCTTATCGGTGTAGTGGGTGTAGAACGTGGCCCGGCCGACATCGGCGCGCTCGGCGATGTCCTCCACCTTCACCGCGGCGAATCCGCGTTCGAGCACCAGTGCCACGAATGCCTCGCTCAGCAGTCTGCGACTGCGTCGTCGGCGGCGATCCTCGGGCGGCACGGTGTCCTTCTCTCCTCTGCGGGTGGTCCGGGCGAAGCATAGTTCACCCGGACATCGCGACCGAATACATACATGGTGTCCATGAACGTGGGTGGTGAGTCGATGGGATGAACCTGTCGGTGGGTGGTCCTAGGCTGTGAACATGGCATTCGCAACCGAGATCCCGGACGATCGGCCGCTGGCACATTCGGACTTCCGGCCCATCGGCGATATCGAGCGGGTCGAGGGAGAGTTCGAGGTCGTCAGCGAGCACGTTCCCGCAGGTGACCAGCCCGCCGCCATCGCGGAGCTGGAGAAGCGCATCAATGCCGGTGAGCGCGATGTGGTGCTGCTGGGCGCGACCGGTACCGGTAAATCGGCCACCACCGCCTGGCTCATCGAGAAGCTGCAGCGGCCCACCCTGGTCATGGCACCGAACAAGACCCTCGCCGCGCAGTTGGCCAATGAGCTGCGCGAGATGCTGCCGCACAATGCCGTCGAGTACTTCGTCTCGTACTACGACTACTACCAGCCCGAGGCGTATATCGCGCAGACCGATACCTATATCGAGAAGGACAGCTCGGTCAACGACGATGTGGAGCGGCTGCGGCATTCGGCCACCTCCAGCCTGCTCTCGCGGCGCGATGTCGTGGTGGTGGCGTCGGTGTCGTGCATCTACGGTCTGGGTACCCCGCAGTCCTATCTGGATCGCTCGGTCATGCTCGAGGTCGGCCACGAGGTGGAGCGGGACAAATTGCTGCGGCTGCTGGTCGATGTGCAGTACACGCGCAATGACATGTCGTTCACCCGCGGCAGTTTCCGGGTGCGCGGCGACACCGTCGAAATCATTCCCTCCTATGAGGAATTGGCGATCCGCATCGAATTCTTCGGGGACGAGATCGAGGCGCTCTATTATCTGCATCCGCTCACCGGTGATGTGGTGCGGCAGGTAGATATGGTTCGAATTTTTCCGGCCACCCACTATGTGGCGGGGCCGGAGCGAATGGAAAGAGCCGTCAAGGATATCGAGGCCGAACTCGAAACGCGCCTGGCCGAATTGGAGAAGCAGGGCAAACTGCTCGAGGCACAGCGTTTACGCATGCGCACCCAATACGATCTGGAAATGATTCGGCAGGTCGGCTTCTGCTCGGGTATCGAGAACTATTCGCGTCATATCGACGGCCGTGGCGCGGGCACCGCGCCCGCCACCCTCATCGATTACTTCCCGGATGATTTCCTGCTCGTCATCGACGAATCGCATGTGACCGTGCCGCAGATCGGCAGCATGTACGAGGGCGATATGTCGCGCAAGCGGAATCTGGTGGAGTTCGGCTTCCGGCTGCCGTCCGCCGTGGACAATCGCCCGCTCACCTGGGAGGAGTTCGCCGACCGCATCGGCCAGACGGTGTACCTGTCCGCCACCCCCGGTAAGTATGAATTGGGCCGGACCGGTGGCGAATTCGTCGAACAGGTCATCCGCCCGACCGGCCTGGTGGATCCGCACATAGTGGTGAAGCCGACCAAGGGGCAGATCGACGATCTGGTCGGCGAGATCCGCAAGCGCGCCGAGCGTGATGAGCGCGTACTGGTCACCACGCTCACCAAGAAGATGTCCGAGGATCTCACCGATTATCTTCTGGGCCTTGGTATTCGGGTGCGCTACCTGCACTCGGAGATCGACACCTTGCGCCGCGTGGAGTTGCTGCGCCAGCTGCGCCTGGGCGAGTACGACGTCCTGGTCGGCATCAACCTGCTGCGCGAGGGCCTGGACCTGCCCGAGGTCTCCCTGGTCGCGATTCTCGATGCCGATAAGGAAGGCTTCCTGCGCAGCGGTACCAGTTTGATCCAGACCATCGGCCGCGCGGCCCGCAATGTGTCCGGTGAGGTGCACATGTACGCGGACAAGATCACCGACTCCATGGCGCACGCCATCAGCGAGACCGAGCGCCGCCGCGCCAAACAGGTCGCGTACAACGAAGAGCGCGGTATCGATCCGAAACCGTTGCGCAAGAAGATCAATGACATTCTCGACACGGTGTATCGCGAGGCCGAGGAGACCGAGGTCGAGGTGGGCGGCTCGGGTCGTAATGCCAGCCGCGGCCGCCGCGCCCAGGGCGAACCCGGTCGTGCCGTCAGCGCGGGCGTCTACGAGGGCCGCGATATCAAGTCCATGCCCCGCGCCGAACTGGCGGACCTGGTCAAAGATATGACAGCCCAGATGATGAACGCGGCCCGTGAACTCCAGTTCGAGCTCGCCGGTCGCCTGCGCGATGAGATCGCCGACCTCAAGAAGGAACTACGCGGTATGGACGCCGCCGGATTGCAGTGAGCGCGCGGCATTTTCGTGGTGTGCGGCGCGGCGGGGGAGTCGATTCCCCCGCCGCGGGGGCGGACCGGTCAGCCCTGCTGCGCCATCCACTCGTTGACGCGGCGCTCGGCCTCCTCGCGGGAGACGTCCTCGACCCGGGTCATGCAGACCCAGCGGTAGCCGAAGGGGTCGTAGAGCACGGCGTACCGGTCACCGGTGACGAAGGTGGCCGGGTCGTCGGCGATCCGCGCACCGAGTTCACGGGCGCGGGCGATGACACCGTCCACATCGGGGTTGTAGTGCACGATGCTGGTGTTGAGCGTCTCGCCGTTGGGGGCGACCAGGCCGTTGTCGGGTATCGGCATGCCGATTTGGATGGTGGAGTCGCCGATCAGGAGTTCGGCGTGCGCGGGTTGGCCATCGGGAAGGTCATTGCGGCTCAGTACCTTCGCGCCGAAGACCGTGGAGTAGAAGTCGATGGCCTTATTGCCGTCCGGGACGACCAGGAAGCACGTGATGGAGTGGTAGTTCTCCGGAATGGGATTCACTGCGTTGCTCATGACCACAACTCTGCTCGCCCGGCCGCCATGGATCTTGTAAGAAAGCGACAGCTTCATGACCAGCGATAACCTCCCACAGTTCGGCCGTCGCCCGGTGCCACCGCCGGAGACCGCGAAGGGCATCCTGCGCCCGCGCGAACAACAGGCGGCCAGCAATCACAGTCGGCTGCCGGCGGGGGAGCAGGTCGCCCGCTATGTCGAGTTCTACTGGTCGGTGCACTGGGATCGCCGTGGGCTGCCACCGTATTCAGCGGAGGTACTGGGTTTCCCGGTGGTCAATATGACCTTCGAGAACGAGCCGGGACGGCGCGGCGGCTTCGTCACCGGCGTCTGGACCACCAAGTACGTGCGCGAATTGGCCGGGGTCGGTGAGACATTCGGCGTGAAGTTCCGCTCCGGCGGCTTCGGCGCGTTCACCGGTATGGACGTGGGCGCGCTACGCGATACCGCGCTACCGCTCACCGAGGTGCTGCCCGAAGCGGAGGGGCTGGCCGACAAGGTGCTCTCCACCCCGGATCTGGAGCAGCGCCGAATCCTGGTGGAGGACTTCCTGATCGACGCCATCACCCGCCGCGAGGTCGCCGACGACACCTCCTACCGGCTGGTGCTGGGCATTATCGACGCCATGGAATCCGATCGCGAGCTGACCCGGGTCGACCAGGTCACCGGCCATTTCGATATTCCTATCCGGACCCTGCAGCGGCTGTTCCGCCGCTATGTCGGCGTCAGCCCGAAATGGGTGCTGCGCCGCTTCCGGCTACAGGACGGCGCGCACCTGCTGGCGCAGGGCCGCACCTCCGATCTGGCCGCGCTCGCGCTGGACCTCGGCTACTTCGATCAGGCGCACTTCTCCCGCGAGTTCGCCCGCGAGATCGGCATGCCGCCACTGGAGTACGCACGAACCTCACTGAAGTCCTGAACAGCACGAAGATCGGGAATAAGCCCTGCCCATGGGTAGTTGGTTGCCATGTCACCAACATGGCGATTTCAGCAATCGACTAAGGAGCGGGCCATGGATGTACTGGTGTTGATCGGGCGGATTCTCTTTGCACTGCTGTTTCTGGCCTCGAGCGTCGGGCACCTCACCCAGACCGAGGCAATGGCGCAGTACGCGCAATTCAAAGGTGTTCCGGCGGCGAGACTGTCGGTGCTGGGTTCCGGGGTGCTGCTGGTGCTCGGCGGGCTGAGCGTGCTGCTCGGCGTCTGGGCGGATCTGGGGGCGCTGCTGCTGTTCGTCTTCCTGGTCCCGACCGCGTTCCTCATGCACGCGTTCTGGAAGGAAACCGATCCGCAGACCAAGCAGACCGAGATGGTTTCCTTCAATAAGGATCTATCGCTGGCGGGTGCGGCGCTCATGCTCTTCGCCTTCTTCGCATACGTCGGCTCAGATCTCGGATTGACCCTGACCGGACCGCTTTTCAGCCTCTGAGCAGAGCCGGGCGCGCTATCCCGGCGATATCCGGTTCTGTGACGAAAGTCCCAGGTGCTTGGTGCTTCTGTGACGAAAGTCCCAGGTGCACAGTGTGGTTGGCGATTTCCGGGAAGCATCACAACCGTCCGGGAATTCGCTGGTAGCCGGGGTTCTATCGCACCACGTCACATTATGTGCGTCGTATCCGGCGTGGCGCGTGGATGTGATGTGTTGCGATATCGAAAATTTCCGCCGCTTATGCCGCTATTGTCAGGCGAAGTTGTCGCGGCGGTAACCATGAAAGTGGACGCCCCGACCCCGACCCTTGTACTTGGAGGAGAGAATGACCGCCTACCGGACGATTGTCGTCGGTACCGATGGCTCGGACTCGTCGTATGTGGCCGTGGAGCGGGCCGCCGCTCTGGCCGGCGATGAGGGCGCGACCCTGTACATCGCCTGCGCGTACTACCCGACCGACGACCGCGATGTCGCCGCCGCCGCGGATGTGCTCAAGGACGAGGCCTACCAGGTGCGCGGCTCCGCGCCGACCAGTGAGATCCTGCGCGTCGCCCGTGACAAGGCCGCCGCCGCCGGAGCCGTCAATGTGGTCGAGAAGGCCGTTGTCGGTGAGCCCGTCGAATCCCTGCTCGCCCTGCTCAAGGAGGTCGACGCCGATCTGCTCGTGGTCGGCAACCGCGGCCTCAACACCCTCGCGGGTCGCCTGCTCGGCTCCGTCCCCTCGGACGTAGCCCGCAAGTCCCGCAGCGATGTCTTGATCGTGCATACCGTGCGCTGAAGGTAGGGAGATTTGGGGCAGGCCCCGATACCCCGTGCCAAGAAGTGGCCGTGCCCAGTTGGGCACGGCCACTTTGGTTTTGCGGGCATGACTGCCCAGTTTTGCGAGGTGTGGCGCATTGCCTGTGAGGTAAGACGTGGGGGCGCAGCCCCCACGTCTTACCTCACCCCAACCGGTGCAGGACCGCGGGTAGGTCCTCCGAGTGCGCCACCGTGAGCCGCTGGGTGGAACGGGTCAGCGCCACATACAGGTCGTTCATACCGCGCGGGGATTCGTTCAGGATCCGCTGGGGTTCGACCAGGATGACGGCGTCGAATTCCAGCCCCTTCACCTCGTGCACGGTGAGCACCCGCGCCGAATCCACGTTCAGGTGAGCGAGTTTCGCGGCCAGATCGTGCGGCACGATAACGGCCGTGGTGCCCGGATGCTCCGCCTCGGCGGCGACCAGACGCCCCACCTCATCGGCCAGCTGCCCGGCGGTGACGCGGTGGGCGGCGGGCTGGAATCCGGAGTCGCGCACCGAGCGCGGAATGGCTGCCCCGGGGTCGATTTCGGCGAGTACATCGGCGGCGACCGACATGATCTCGGCGGGCGTGCGGTAGTTGACCGTCAGCTCGGTGAGCTTCCACCGTTTGGCCACATACGGTTCCAGCACCTGCTGCCATGAGGACGCCCCGGCCGGATCGCCGGTCTGCGCCACATCGCCGACGGCGGTGATCCACCGATTCGGGATGCGCCGCATGACCATTCGCCACGCCATCTCCGAAAGTTCCTGCGCCTCATCGACAATGACATGCCCGTAGGTCCAGGTGCGGTCGCCGGCGGCGCGTTCGGCGGTGGTCTGGCTGGTGCGCACCTGCTGGCGTTCGGCGAGCTGGCCGGCGTCGATGAGGTCGTACGCCATGAGCAGCTCGGGATCGAGTTCGTCTTCGAGATCCTGTGGCGCGGAGCCGGTCAGGATATCGAGGGCGTCCTGTGCCTCGGCGAGCTGGGCGCGCCAGCGGCGGCGCGAGCGCTCGCGCTCCTCACTGTCGTCGATGCCGAGCAGTTCGGCGAGCTCGTCCAGCAGCGGTGCGTCGGCATCGCTGAATTCACCACTGTCGGTGCGCTGCAATTGGGCTCGGTCGGCCGCGCTGAGATGTCCTGCGGCACCGGCCAATCGCTTGGGGTCGGCCCACAGCCCGCCGAGTACGTCCTGCGGGGTGAGCAGCGGCCACAGTCCGGCGATGGCGCGCTGGATATCGGCGTCGGCGCGCATTTCATCGCGGATCTCGGTGAGGTCGGTCTGGCTCAACAGGTTTCGCCCGCCGAGCGGATCGGTGCCGATGAGCTCCGCCAGCTGATCGGTGAGTGCGTCCACCACGCCCGCGGCGAAGATGGGCCGGGCCAGGTTGTGTGGCCGCCGAGAGGAGCGGGCCCGCCCGCGCGCCTTGGTGACAATGCGCCGGTCCAGGGTGAGTTCGCGGCCGTCGAAGTGGAGCAGGATCGGATCCTTGGGAATCTCCTGCCATTCCCGCACGGCCTTCTTGAGCACCTCGAGCATATCCAGGGAGCCTTTGAGCTCCCCGGCGCGCAGCGAATCCTCCAGTGTGGCTTGCACTCCCGGATACAGGTTGCCGATGGTGGACAGCAGTACGCCGGTCTCGCCGAGCGAGGGCAGCACCTGTCCGATGTAATCCAAGAACGTCGAGTTCGGCCCGATGATCAGTACACCGGCCTTGTCCAACTGCTGCCGGTACGTGTAGAGCAGGTACGCCGCACGATGCAGTGCGACGGCGGTCTTGCCGGTACCGGGTCCGCCCTGCACCACGAGCACGCTCTTGTGCTCGGAGCGAATGATGGCGTCCTGTTCGCTCTGAATGGTCTCGACAATGTCGTTCATATGCCCGGTGCGGGCGGCGTTCAGTGCCGCCAGCAGCGCACTCTCACTGCCGACGCCGCCGTCGTCGTTGATGACACCGTCGCGCCGGGCGGTCTCCAGGTCGAGGTACTCGTCATTGACCGAGGTGACCTTGCGATTGCGGGTGCGAATATGCCGCCGCCTGGTCACCCCGTCGGGTGCGGCGGTGGTGGCGAGGTAGAACGGGCGGGCCATGGGGGCACGCCAATCCAGCAGCAGCGTCTCGTAATCGGCGGTCTCGTCGAGAATGCCGATACGCCCGATGTACCGCTTCTCGGCCTCGCCGCCGGAGCCGTTGCCATGGGCGGAGCTGCCGTTCCCATTCGCGGAGCTGCCGTTGCCGGACACGCCGTTCAACGCGCTGCCGCCGTCCTCGGCTTCGGGCGCGAGATCGATACGCCCGAAGCACAATCCGTGTTCGGCGGCATCGTATTTGGATAGGTCTTCGGAGTAGAGCTGGGTGAACGATTCGCGTTCACTGCGGGCCTGCGGGGTGCCGCCGGTTTCGAGCAGGACGGTGCGCAGCCGTCGCTGCGCGTATTCGCGCATTCCGTCGAGCCGCTCGTAGAGCAGGGTCAGGTGCTGCTGTTCGCGTTCCAGATCCGCCGCGGTCTTGGCTTCGGAAGTGGACGCGGACACAGAACGCTCCTCGGTGAGGTCGGGCAAAACGGAACTCCTTGTCACCACGCGGTGCCGTACGCGCACTGCGCGCGAACCATCGAGAACAGAGTTATCGAGTCTAGTTCGCCTTTGCGCGCTGTGCCGTATCGGCTGGTCGAACGTGTCGTGCGGGGCGGTGCGCGCGGGATCGGACCGGTTCAGGAGGCGTGCGTGGAGTCGCTTCTGCGGCTCAGCGGGGTGTCCCGGTGCCCGGGCGGTTTGGCCCGGTACATGGCCAGATCGGCATCGTGCAGGACGCCCTCGGGGGTGCGCCCGTCGCCGGGGTGCAGTGGTGTGACGCCGACGGAGGCGTCGACCTGGATGCGATGTCCGCGCGCGACGATCGGTTCGGCCATGGTCTGGCGCAGCCGGGTGATGAGCGTGTCCAGATCCTCGCCGAGGGTGCGGCCGGACAGCAGCACCAGGAATTCGTCGCCGCCGATGCGCCCGACAATGTCGTCCGAGCGCAGTCCGCGCTGCAACCGCTGCGCCACGATCTGCAGCACGGTATCGCCGATGGCATGCCCGAGCGTGTCGTTGATGCTCTTGAATCCATCGAGATCGATGAACAGTACGGTCGATACCGGCAGTTCCTCGCTGGTACCCAGGGCCGCCGCCAGCCGGGACAGCACGAGTGAGCGATTGGCCAGCCCGGTCAGCGGATCATGGGTGGCCTGATACTCCAATTGCCTTCGGCTGGCCCGGAATTCGGTGATGTCGTTGAACGACGACACCGCGGGCGAATTCGGGTCCTCGGGATTGAGCAGGCGACTGTTCGCCGACAGCCAGCGCCGCTGCCCGTCCGGCCGGTCCACACCGAACACGAAGCGCGTCACCGTTTCTCCGGTGGTGAGGGTGCGGATCACCGGATACCAGGACGGCGGCATGGGCTGGGCGTTGGCGTCCAGCAGGCTCAGCGGAATGTCGTAGATACGCGTGCCGACGAGATCTTCCGCGTCGTACCCGAATATGCGCCGGGCCGCCGGATTCGCCGATTCGATGCGCCCCTCCCGATCGATCACCACCACGCCCTCCTCCAGTTGCGACACCACAGTGGTGAAGAACTGTTCGGCGCGCGCCTGTGCGGCTTCGGCCCGGCGCTGTTGGGTGAGGTCGTGCACCACCACCTGGTAGGCGATCCGGTCGTGCCAGGCGGTGAGCACCGATACCGTCTCGGCTTCGACGGTGCTGCCGTCGCGGCGCACAAGCACCAATTCGGCGGGCTCGGAAGCGGTTCCGGCGATGGTGAGTCTGCGAATGCGCTCCAGCATGGCGGGCACATCGCGCGCCACGACGAAATCGGTGACCGGCGCTCCGACGACTTCGTCGATCTGCCGCGCGCCGAGCAGTCGCAGCATGGCCGGATTGGCGTACACGATCGTCCCGCGTTCGTGGACCACAACTCCGTCGGGGCTGTGCTCCACCAGCGTGCGGTACCGCTGTGCCAGCTGTTCGGCATCGGCCGGGGTATTTGCCCGATCTTTACCGTCCATCTCGAGCACCCCCTGATCGTCGTTGAAACACGTCGCTGGAGCACGGCATTAAAGTGTGAGCGGCACGGTTTGCTGGAAACCACACCGAACCTATTGGAGCACTCACAGTCCCGCACAGCATCGGCCTGCTGGTGGTGATCATTACAGCCAAAAGCTCTGGGAAGGAACGATGCAATGCCTGGCACCAACCCCATCCCGAACACTGCGGCACCGCACCAAGATCATATGACCATTGCCGGAATCGGTGCTGTCACCGGGTACGGCTGGGGTCGAGAAGCCCTCTGGGAGGGTTTGCTGAGCGGTAAGCCCGCAGCCCGGCTACATCCAGGGTACGGCCCCGAACGCGATAGGCACGGATGGGTTGCCCGCGTGCCGGACGGCGGCGACCCCGGTATCGGGCCGAGCCGCTATATCCGCGCGGTACAGGAATCGGTGCGCGAGGCCGTCGCCGACGCCACCGCGCGCGGCTGGCGGCCCGGTCGCACGGTGGGTCTGCTGCACGCCATCGTGCTGGGCAATGTGTACGAGTGGCGGGACTTCTATGTCGAGGATCACGGGCATCGGCGCGCCCGGGACTATCTACGACTACTGCCCTCGACACCGATCTCGAATCTGATGGGGGAGTTCGGTTTCCACGGCCCGGCCATGAATGTGACGGCGGCGTGCTCCTCGGCCAATGCCGGGTTGATCACCGCGCAACTGTGGCTGGCACAGGGTTTCGCCGATGATGTGGTGGTGGTCGCCACCGATCTGTCCGGCACGCCCGACATGGTGGACCAATTCGAGGCGATGGGGGCGGCGGTCACCGATGTCGAACCGCTGGTCGGGTGCCGCCCTTTTCAGCAGGGCAGTCGCGGATTCGGTTGGGGTGAGGCGTCTACCGCGTTCGTGGTGACCCGCCGGGCCGATCGGCCCTATGCGGCGGTGCTGGGCGGGGCCATGACCAATGACGCCTATCACGTGATCTCGGTGGACCCCTCGCACGAGCAGATCTTCGAATGTGTGCGGCGCGCGCTCGCCGGCGCGGATGTGCGGCCCGAGGAGGTGGCGTACCTGAATTCGCACGGTTCGGGCACCGCGCAATGCGATGACGCCGAAACCGCGCTGCTGGCGGATCTTTTCGAGAATCGGCTGCTGGTCTGCGCGACCAAGCCGCTGACCGGGCACTGTCAGGCGGCCTCGGCGGGCGTCGAAGTCGCCGCGGTGGCAATGGGCTACGAGCGCGGGCTGGTGGTGTCCGCGCCGATCGTCGCGCCTGCGCGTGCCCGCCTGGTGGATGGTGTGATTCCCGGCGGTGACGGGATCACCGTCAAGACCGCACTCGGTATGGGCGGCAACAACTCCGCACTGGTGCTCGGACCGGTCTTCTGAGCGCTCAATGCAGTGGGACCGACCAGTGCAGTTTGGTGCCGGTCTGGTCGCCCGCGCTGTCGCGCTGTGGGTAGACGGCCAATCGCCCACCGGATTGTTCGGCGCGGTGCGCGAGATTGGTGAGCCCGCTGGGCGTGATGCCGTCGGGTATGCCGCAGCCATTGTCGGCGACCACGATGGTGAGATCGTCCGCCACCCCGATATCGATGGTGACGGTATCCGCCCCGGAATGCCGGACCGCATTGCTGACCGCCTCGCGCACAACGGCTTCCGCGTGATCGGCGAGAGCGGGCTCGACCACCGACAGCGGTCCGGTGACATGCATGAGCGCGCGGATCTCGGTGGCGGTGGTCTGCTGTTTGATCGCGCGTTCCAGGCGCTGGCGCAGTCGGGTGCTGTGCCCGTTGCCGCCGTGCAGGTCGAAGATGGAGGTGCGGATCTCCTCGACCACATCCTGCAGATCGTTGATGGTGTCGGTAAGTCGTTGCGCCACTTCGGGAACCCGTGCGCGCGGCACCGTGCCCTGCAGTGCCAGCCCGATGGCGAAGAGCCGCTGAATCACATGATCGTGCAGGTCCCGGGCGATGCGGTCACGGTCGGTGAGAATGTCGAGTTCGCGCATGCGCCGCTGCGCCACGGCCAATTGCATTGCGAGCGCGGCCTGATCGGTGAAGGCCGCGATGAGCTCCACCAATTCGTCGGTGTACGGCGCGGATTCGGCCGAGCGCAGCGTAATCAGCACGCCCAGAGTGGAATCCGGGGTGTGCAGCGGCAGCACCAGCGCCGGGCCGATGACGGCGATGCGCCCGCTCAGATGCACCCGCCGGGAATTCTCGAAGCGCAATGGCGTGCGGGTGGCGAGCACCTCGCCGATGGCGGTGCCGACGGTGTCCACGGTCGTGCCCACCGGATTGTCGCCGGGCCCGGACCATTGCGAGATCACCAATTCGGTGACCTCCTCCGGCAGCGTGTCCGGATCGGCCACCACCGCGAGCAGCGCCTGGTGGGAGGCGGTGAGTTCGCGCGCGTGTTCCACCACGTGCGCAAGCACTTCGGCGGGATCGGTATCGGCCAGGAATTCGGTGGCGATATCGCGGGTGGCCTCGATCCAGGCCTGCCGGGTGCGCGCGGATTCGTACAGGCGGGCGTTGTCTACGGCGATACCGGCCGCGGCGGCGAGCGCCTGCATGAGCACCTCGTCGTCCTCGGTGAAGGGATGCCCGCCGGATTTCTCGGCCAGATACAGGTTTCCGAACATTTCCCCGCGAATGCGCACGGGTACACCGAGGAAGGTGTTCATGCGTGGATGGTGGGCGGGAAACCCGGCGGAGTCGGGATGGTGCGTAAGGTCGTCCAGCCGAACGGGTTCGGCCTGCCCGACCACCAGCCCCAGCACGCCATTGCCCTCGGGTGGCGCGCCGATGCGGACCCGGGTCGGCTCGTCGATGCCGTGCGAGATGAACTGGGTCAGCTGCTGATCGTGTCCGCGCACCGCGAGTGCCCCGTAGCGGGCATCGACCAGACTGGTGGCCGCGCGCACGATGGTGCGCAGGGTTTGA
Organism: Nocardia sp. SYP-A9097; assembly: GCF_009649815.1. GTDB lineage: Bacteria > Actinomycetota > Actinomycetes > Mycobacteriales > Mycobacteriaceae > Nocardia. The sequence goes on along the minus strand of NZ_WJIC01000010.1, from coordinate 103,050 downwards.
TCCAGATCGAGCCCGGAGGTGACCGCGAGCATGGCCTCGACCAACCCGTCGATGCGATCGCGGGCGTCGATGATCTGCTCGACCCGGTCCTTGACCTCGGTCAGTAGTTCTCGCAATCGCAGTTGCGACAGCGTGTCACGTACGGAGTAGGGACCGGCGCGATGGGCGTCGTACATGGTGGTCCTGGCTGTCCGGCGGATGCGCACACGGCACCCGAAACGATACTCGCGGGGTAGTTGCCGAAACGTTGTTGTTGCGGATGCACTTGCAGCGCAGCCGAATTCATCCCATGCAACCATCCGCCAACTTTTTAACGGAAGAATTTCCAAAAAATAGCCCGGATTGGGACCTTATCCCCTGTTCGCCGCGCGGCGTGGCGTGTTGTCATAGGAGCGGGTTGCCGGGTCGGAATCGGGAAAGTGGGTCGGCTATGGGCGGGTTCGATGTGTGGTCGAGTGGAACCGATGAGGATTTCGTGGTGACCACACGCGGACCGGTGCCGGCCGCCGAGGTGACCCGCGTGGTGCGTGGATTGGGCAGAATCATGCGCCGCCACGGGGTGGAAGGGCCGGTGCGGGCACGTCTGCACTGGCCCGACTCCGACGATGAGAACACCATCGCGCAAATATCGATCCGGACGCTGGGGAAGGCGTTCCGGGTACAGGTCGCCGGGCCGGGACGCTTCGCGACCACCTTCGCATTGGAACGCCTCGACCTGCGGCTTGGCTGTCCACCGGAGGAAGCGTCCCGGCCCTGGCCCGACCCGGCACGGCCGCCCCTGGCCGTGGTCACCGGTCCGCGTCCGATCGTGCGGCGCAAGGACTGTCGATTACAGGTGGCCACGGCCGGGGCGGCCGCGCTGACTCTCGATGCGATGGATTACGACGCGCACCTATATATCGACGCCGAGACCGGGGCCGATGCGGTGGTGTGCTGGAGCGGGCCACTCGGCGCGCGGCCGCTGCGTCAACATCGGGACAGTGTTCCGGCTCTGCTGGAGGACGAAGCCGCCGCGCGACTATGCCTGGGCGGGGTGTCGTATCTGTTCTTCACCGATCCGGACACCCGCCGGGGCCGGCTGGTCTACCGCCGATTCGACGGTGACCTGGCCTTGGTGACCGCCGCGGGCTCGGAGGATCGGTCCCGCGATCGCGGTTTGGCTCCGCGAGCCATCTCGGTGCCTTGTGTGCGCCGGACCATCCCGGAACAATCGAGCCCACAGCCGTCGTTGTGCTTCACGGACCGTCTCGTCCCGGAGTGACGTAGCGCGCAATTTACATCGTGTGACCAGCGTTTCAGCATGCGTGACCGAACTTGTCGGTGGGCACGCCTAGCATGGCGTCGGGGGTTTGTCTTTGATGCCGAAACGTTGGAAGGATGGCCGGTGGCGGATCGCCTGACGGTGCGAGGAGCGCGGGAACACAATCTCAAGGGGGTCGATCTCGACCTACCCCGCGACAGTCTCATCGTGTTCACCGGGTTGTCCGGGTCCGGTAAGTCGTCGCTGGCGTTCGACACCATCTTCGCCGAGGGACAGCGCCGGTATGTGGAGTCGCTGTCGGCCTACGCGCGACAATTCCTCGGGCAGATGGACAAGCCCGATGTGGACTTCATCGAGGGGCTCTCGCCCGCGGTATCGATCGATCAGAAGTCGACCAACCGCAATCCGCGGTCGACCGTCGGCACCATTACCGAGGTCTACGACTATCTGCGCCTGCTGTTCGCGCGCGCGGGCACACCGCACTGCCCGACCTGTGGTCATCTCATCGAGAAGCAGTCGCCGCAGCAGATCGTGGATCAGGTGCTCGCCATGCAGGAGGGCATCAAGTTCCAGGTGCTCGCACCCGTGGTGCGTACCCGCAAGGGCGAATTCGTCGACCTCTTCGAGTCTTTGAACGGGCAGGGCTACTCGCGGGTGCGGGTCGACGGCGTGGTGTATCCGCTGACCGAGCCGCCGAAGCTGAAGAAGCAGGAGAAGCACGATGTCGAGGTGGTCGTCGACCGTCTCGCCGTGAAGCCGACTTCCAAACAGCGCCTGACGGATTCGATCGAGACGGCGCTGCGCCTGGCCGACGGCATTGTGGTGCTCGACTTCGTCGATCGTGATGAGCACGCGCACGATCGGGAGCGGCGTTTCTCCGAGCGGCTGGCCTGCCCGAACGGGCACCCCCTCGATATCGAGGATCTCGAGCCGCGTTCGTTCTCGTTCAACTCGCCCTATGGCGCCTGCCCGGACTGCACCGGGCTCGGTATTCGCAAGGAGGTCGATCCGGATCTCGTTGTGCCGGATACCGAATTGAGCCTGGGGGAGGGTGCGATCGCGCCGTGGTCGCGCGGGCAGACCGCCGAATACTTCACCCGCCTGCTCTCCGGTCTGGCCGAGGCCATGGGGTTCTCCATGGACACCGCCTGGCAGGATCTGCCGCCCAAGGCGCGAAAGGCCGTGCTGGAGGGCAGTTCCGAGCAGGTACACGTTTCCTATACCAACCGGTATGGCCGGAAGCGTTCGTACTACGCCGATTTCGAAGGCGTCATGCCGTTCCTGCAGCGGCGCATGGACAACACCGAATCCGAATCGGCCAAGGAGTACTACGACGGGTATATGCGGGATATCCCGTGCCCGGTCTGCAATGGTGCGCGCCTGCGGCCGGAGATCCTGGCGGTCACGCTGCGAGCGGGCAAGCAGGACAGGTCGATTGCCGATATTTCGGACCTGTCCATCGGCGACGCGGCGGACTTCCTGAACTCGCTCACCCTCGATGAACGACAGGCCGCGATCGCCGCGCAGGTGGTCAAGGAGATTCAGGCGCGGCTGGGCTTCCTGCTCGATGTCGGCCTGCAGTACCTGACGCTCTCGCGCGCGGCGGCCACGCTCTCCGGCGGTGAGGCGCAGCGTATTCGGCTGGCGACGCAGATCGGTTCCGGCCTGGTCGGCGTGTTGTACGTGCTGGACGAGCCGTCCATCGGCCTGCATCAGCGCGATAACCGGCGGTTGATCGAAACCCTCACGCGGCTCAAGAAACTCGGCAATACGCTGATCGTGGTCGAGCACGATGAGGACACCATTCACGCCTCGGACTGGGTGGTCGATATCGGTCCGCTCGCCGGTGAGCACGGTGGTGAAGTGGTGTACTCCGGGCCGTACCCGGGGCTGCTGACCGATAAGCGATCCCTCACCGGCGCATACCTTTCCGGCCGCGAAAGCATCGAGATCCCGCTGGTGCGCCGGCCCGCGGACAAGAAGAAGCAGCTCACCGTGGTCGGCGCGGTCGAGCACAATCTTCAGAACATCGATGTGAGCTTCCCACTGGGCATTCTCACCTCGATCACCGGTGTCTCGGGCTCGGGTAAGTCGACGCTGGTCAATGACATTCTGGCCACCGTGCTCGCCAATAAACTCAATGGCGCACGCCAGGTTCCGGGCCGCCACACCCGCGTCAACGGTCTCGATCACCTGGACAAGCTGGTCCAGGTCGACCAGTCGCCCATCGGCCGCACCCCGCGCTCGAATGCCGCCACCTACACCGGCGTCTTCGACAAGATCCGCACCCTGTTCGCCGCCACCACCGAGGCCAAGGTCCGCGGCTACCAGCCCGGCCGCTTCTCCTTCAATGTGAAGGGCGGCCGCTGCGAAGCCTGTTCCGGCGACGGCACTTTGAAGATCGAAATGAACTTCCTGCCGGACGTCTACGTCCCCTGCGAGGTCTGCCACGGCGCGCGCTACAACCGCGAAACCCTGGAAGTCCACTACAAGGGCAAGACGATTGCCGAAGTGCTGGATATGCCGATCGAGGAGGCCGCCGAATTCTTCGAACCGGTCACCTCGATCCACCGCTACCTCGCGACCCTGGTGGATGTCGGCCTCGGCTACGTCCGCCTCGGCCAGCCCGCACCGACACTCTCCGGTGGTGAGGCACAACGCGTGAAACTCGCTGCGGAACTCCAGAAGCGTTCCACCGGCCGCACCATCTACATCCTCGACGAGCCCACCACGGGCCTGCACTTCGAAGACATCCGCAAACTGCTCAAGGTCATCAACGGCCTCGTCGACAAGGGCAACTCGGTCATCGTCATCGAACACAACCTGGACGTCATCAAAACCTCCGACTGGGTCATCGATATGGGCCCCGAAGGTGGCTCCGGCGGAGGCATGGTCATCGCCGAGGGCACCCCGGAAGATATTGCGGCCGTGGCGGACAGCTACACGGGCCAGTTCCTCCAGGGCGTCCTCGAGGCACAACCCCCAACCCCCGCCAAGGCCGTTGCCGCCAAGAAGGCCCCGGCCAAGAAGGCCGCCGCGAAGTCGACCGCGAGCAATGGTGCTTCCGCCAAGAAGACCACGGCAGCCGAGAAGAAGCCCGCCGACGCCGCGGCGAAGAAGGCGGCGGCAGCCCGTCGCAAGGCCGCCGCCCTGCGCTGACACCTACCGCAGCAGTCGAAGGCCCCCGCCAATCCCGGTGGGGGTCTTCGACTTTCCCGTCTCGTCGGGCAGACCGGGCCGTCGTTATGGCATGAGCACAAATGGGGTGCTGAATTCTGTGGTGGCATGCCGAGTCGCGGTGCACCCGAGTCCACTACACTCCTCGCGCTGGTCCTTCGACCAGTTATTGGCGGTTGACGCGAACACATCGGAGTTACACACCACAATGAACCAGGAAAATTCCATGGCTCGCGGACCGCAACTCGGTCGGCGTGAACTGATGGCGGGTGCGGCCGGTGTGCTGGCGGGCGTCACGCTACTCGGGCTGAGTCCGGCACAGGCCGTGCCGGTCGCGGCCGGAGTCACCAAGTTCGACGTGCCGACCGGCGGTAATCTGCGGATTCTGGTGACCGGTGACGCCGGCTCGGGGACCTCGACGCAATGGGCGGTCGCCAATGCCGCGCGGGAATTCCATGCCCGCGAACCCTTTTCGCTGGCCTTGGGGCTGGGCGACAATATCTACGAGTCCGGTCCGAACGACGATCATGATGTGCAGTTCGCGTCCAAGTTCGAATTGCCCAATGCCGGAATGGATTTCCGCTGGGTCATGGTGCTGGGCAATCACGACAACACCCTGTCCAAGCCGGGTGACGGCGGCTGGCTCGAGCGCGGCAACTTCGAGGTCGGCTATCACGCGAATTCGGCGCACTGGTGGATGCCGAGCCGCTACTACTCGCAGCGGGTTCCCGAGCAGAACCCTCTGGTCGAATTCTTCGTGCTCGATCTCTGCCCGCTGGCAGCCCACTCCCCGTCCGATTCGTACTTCGCGCCCGACGGTCAATTCATGAACGAGCAGGCGGCCTGGCTCGATCGAGCACTCACCGAGTCGACCGCACAGTGGAAGTTCGTCTGCACCCATCATCCGTACCTGAGCAATGGTCCGCACGGTAATGCGGGCCGCTACGACGGCCTACCCGATCCGGTCGGCGGTACCCACGTCAAACAATTCTTCGAAGACCATGTGCTGGGCCGAGTCCCGTTCCTGCTCTCCGGCCATGACCACACCCTGCAGGTGCTCGAACCGACCGCCGCGACCAAGGGCACCCGCCAGATTGTCTCCGGCGCGGCCTGTAAGACCTCCAGCGCGGACAAGAAAGCGCAGCGCGGCGGCGAGAACACCGCAGCGCTGTTCGAGACCTTGAACGAATTGGGTTTCATGGCCTTGGACCTCACCCCCGACACCGTGAATCTGCGTGTGGTGACGGTGGATCCGGCGACCGGTGTGGGCTCCCAGGTCTTCGACCGGCGACTCGCCTGAGCTGTCCGACCGAACGACCGGTGGGGCCAATGACTTCGGCGAGGATCAGTCGTGCAGGTCGAACTGCGATTTCACATCCGGTATGCCGGGTATCGCCACGGTGAGAAGGCCCGTTCAGATGGTGGCGACCAGGCCACCGTCGATCACCAGATCTTGGCCGTTGATATACGACGCCTCGGAGGAGCCGAGGAAGGCGACCGCGGCCGTGATGTCGTCCGCGGTGCCGAGGCGGTCGGCGGGGACGGACGCGATGATCCCGGGATAGGCCGTGGCGGGGATGTTCTCGTGCAGCATGGGCGTTTCGATATAGCCGGGGCTCACCGAGTTGACGCGGATGCGGCGGGTGTCGAGGTCGGCGCGGACCGCGATATCGCCGGGCACCGCCAGGATGCGTTCGGCGGCAGTGCCCGCTGAAGCGGCATGGCCGAGTTCGGCCGCGGCGGTGTCGAGCCGGTTCTTGTCGCGGCCGGTGATGATGACGGTCGCGCCCTCGGCCAGCAGCCGGTGTGCGGTGGCCAGGCCCATGCCGCTGGTGCCGCCGGTGATGAGGGCGATCTTGTTCTGGAATCGGAAGGTGTTCTGCGTCATGGGTTTCAGCATCGCGAGTGTGCGTGCGGGCAACCAGTGCGCAGTCAACCCGGGTCTGTCACCACCAGGCCGGCTCCGCTATCCGGCGATTCGCGCAGCGGGGCACAATAATCCTTCGAGCCGTGCGCGCGTCGACGTGCCGGGCTGGGGGTTGTACAGGTCGAGATACCAGCCCGGCTGGTCGATGACGGCCAGCGTGGTGGTGTCGAAGAACAGCTCACCGGCGTCGGGATGGCTCACGGCCTTCACCGCCTGGGTGGGGGAGGCGACCTCATGTCTGGCCCAGAGCTCCGCGAATTCCGTACTCGCGGAGCTGAGTTCGGTTACCAGCCGATCGAATTCCGGATCGCCCGCCAGCTGGGCACCTTCGGCGCGGAAGGCGGCCACGACCGCCGGTGCGACCCGCGCCCATTGCACGTGTATCCCCCGGTAGCGGGCATTGGTGAAGAAGGAGATCAGGCAATTGCGGTCGGCTTCGTCGTATCCGAAGACCGCCCGGGTCGCGTCATTGACGGCGAGGATGTTCCAGTATCGATCGCGCAGCAGTGCCGGGCATGGTGACCAGGCGTCGAGCAGGCGGTGCAGCTCGGGCGTGACGTCCGCGGCCTGAACACGTTGCGCCGGAGGCGGATTCAGTCCGGCGAGGACGAACAGGTGGGCGCGCTCGGGCTGGCTCAGCTGGAGCGCGCGGCCTATCGCGTCGAGTACCTCGGCGGAGACGTTGATAGCGCGGCCCTGTTCGAGCCAGGTGTACCAGGAGACGCCGACACCGGCGAGCAGTGCGACCTCCTCGCGGCGTAGACCGGGAGTACGTCGCTTGCCCGCCGGTGGTAGTCCGACGTCGCCGGGCGTCAATCGCGCCCGGCGGGTCCTTAGGAAGTCTCGGAGTTGTTCCCGCCGTTGCTGCTTCGTTGCCGGTGCTTCGCTGACCATGCTTCGAGGCCACAACGACGGGTCGGGTATTACTCCGTGCCGGGTGCGAATCCGGCGATCGCTTCGGCCTCGGTGAGCTTGCCGAAGTCGAGTTTGACGAGTTGGTCGGCGAGGTGGAAGTAGCGGTCGTCGTGGGTGATGACGATGACCGTTTTGCCGCGGCCCTTCAGTTCGGCGAGGATCTCGGTGTAGAAGACGTCGCGGAATTTGGGTTCCTGGTCGGCGGCCCACTCGTCGAAGAGGTAGATCGAGCGGTCTTCCAGCAGGGCGGTCAAGAGCGCCAGGCGCTTTCGCTGACCCTGTGAGAGGTCGATGGTCGAGAGTTTGCCGTCCTTGACGGTCACCTTGTGCGCGATCTGCAGCTCTTCGAGGTAGTGCTGGACTTCGGTGTCGATGCCGGGGCGATCGAAGCCGAGGTAGTCCTCGAAGAGATGGAAATCGGTGAAGATGGCCGAGGTGTTCTGCCGGTACCACTCGATATTCTCGTGGTTGATCAGTTCGTCATTGAGCTTCACGGTGCCCGAGCGTGGCACGTACAGGCCGGTGATCAGCTTGGCGAGGGTGGACTTGCCGCTGCCGTTACCGCCGACGATGAAGGTGATCTGACCGGGCTCGAAGGTGAGATCGATCGGTCCCAAACGGAATCCGTCGCCTTCACCCGCTTCGCCCGGCATGGCGCTCATCGGCACCGGCCGGGTGTCGCGGCCATGATCGACCCAGCGGTGCCCGTTCACATCCGGTCCGGTGGGATGTCCACCGCGGTGCGGCGGCGGACCGCCGGGACGATGCGCGCCCGCGCCACCGGGAGGACCACCGGGGGGAGCGGGATGTCCGCCGCGAGCGCCCGGATGTGCCGGTGCGCCTTCGGGTTTCGCGCCCTTGGGCTGTCCGCCCGGATGCGGTCCGGTCCCGGGCGGCTGCCCGCCGGGGCCTTCGTCGAGCGGTGACGGCGCCTCGAACCGGTAGTGGTAGCTGACGTCGGTCAACTCCAGCCGCGCCTCGGTGGCCGCGGGCCGATCGCTGTAGGGCAGCTGATCCTCATTGTGCATGGTCTCCATGGAGAGGTTCATGCCGCGAATCTTGTCGAGCGCCACATCACCTCGGAGCAGATCCGGAATGCGATGCATGAAGTTCTGCATGGGCATGGCCAGGAAGGTGGTGACCAGCACGTAGCCGACCATCACATCCTGGTGCACGCCAAGGGATTTGGCGACGACGAACAGGATCAGCGCCATGGTGGCGAGCTGTAGTCCCTGTCCGAGCCCCTGGCCGATGGAGAACCGCGATCCGGCCTCCACATTCTGATCCCGCAGCGCCTGCGCCGATCCGAGTAGATGCCGTTCCATGAAGTCGCGTCGCCGCCCGCGATGCAGCTTGAGCTCCTTGATGCCCAGCGTCACCGCTTGGAAGGCGCGCAGCAGCGCGTCATCGTTCTCCCGCGCCTCGCGGTACAGCACTCGCACCCGCTTGAGGAACAGTTCGACGGAAGAGATTCCGATAATGGTGCCCAGCAGCGTGATCGCGAAGATCGGCCCGGACAACATCACCAGGAAGATGAAGCAGCCGATGATGGTCGCCACATCGACGGCGATACTCGGAATCGCGGTGACCGCCTGTGACAGCGATCGAACGTCCTCGGTGAGCGTGGCCATGAGCCGGTGCATGCCGAGGCGTTCCAGATGCTCCAGCGGAGCCGAGACGATGCCCGAGCTGAGCTCCGCGCGGAGCCGGTAGATGGCGTCCTGCGCCAGTCGCACCAGCAGTACCTGGGAGAGCACGCCACTCACCAGGATCACCAGGCCGGTGAGTGCGAAGCTCACGACGGTGACCTGTGGATGCGGTTCGGGCGATACGACACCGCGGATCAGTGTCACCAGGTAGGTGTTGGCGGCGCCGCAGATCAGACCGGCGGCGATGACGGCCACGATCCGCATCCACGAGATGGAGATGAGGAATCTGATGAGTTGCATGGCTTGCTCTCTGAAAGATGCTGTGCGCGAATACTTTTAGCGGACGATGTCGAAGACGATGCCTTCGAGCGTCACACCCGGCGCGAAGGAGAACGCGACGCCGGTGGAGAGGGGCTCGGGCGAATCCGCCTGTCGCGCCATCTCTTCCAGCACGAAGATCAGCGAGACGCTCAGCATATTGCCGTAGCGTGCCAGTACGTCCCAGCTCAGCGCCGGTGCGTCCGGTGCGATGCCCAGCGAGGCCGCGGACTGCTCGATGATCTTGGGTCCACCCGGGTGGATGGCCCACAGGTCGATATCGGACTTGTCGAGTCCGTTGCGGTGCAACACTTCCGAGACGACCGGGTCGACGCCGCGCAGAATGTACTGCGGCAGGTTCTCGGAGAGTTCGCAGGTGATGCCGTTGTCGTTGACGCCCAGCACGATGCCGTCCTCGGCATCGTCGAACAGGTAGCTGAAGCTGTCCCGGATGACGATCTTGCCGGCCTCGAGCTGCTGATGCGGCTGGCCCGCGCCGATCACGACGGCGCCGCAGCCGTCGCCGAACAGGCTGTGCGTAATGACATCATTGATATCGTCGTCGAAAACCGCGTTCACCGAACTGATTTCGATGCAGATGAGCATGGCCTTCTTGTCCGGGTGCGCCCGGACGTAGTCCACCGCGGTCCGCATGCCGTTCATGGCGGCGGCGCAACCCATGAAGTTGACGACCACCCGGCTCACGGCGGGGGACAGGCCGAGCTGCTTGACCACGGCCACATCCACACCGGGCGCGATGAATCCGGTGCTGGTCACGAAGATCAGCTGCCCGATCTGCGCGGCTGGATCGTCGAGTCCGGCGATCGCGCGCCGGGCCACATCGACCGCCAGCGGTGCGGCGTGCTCGTAGAACAGATTCATGCGTTCGCGAATGGTGGCCGGCTTGGAACTGAATGGCAGGAATGCCTCGTCCAGCGGGTCGACGGCCAGGTGGCGGGTGTCGATCCGGGTCTTCTGGTAGATCCGCGGAATACGCGCCTGCTGGGCCGGATCGGCGAATCGCCCGGCGACCCGCAGCGCCGCCTCGGCCTGATCGACGACCTGCAGCGGGGATCCCGTCGCAATGCTCTCGATAACGCCGATGGTGGTCGGCGGGGCCGGCGGCAGTGCCGTCTCGACCAGACCGTACCCGTGCCGGCCACCCGCGTACGGAGTGGTCTTTACAGGCGCGGCGCCCCCCTCGTTGAATGTGATAGTCACGAAATTACTCCCCTTCTTTCAGTGAAAATATTGCCCGGCGGTGCATGAAATCGGTTCAGACAGTTCCGATTCCGGTGAAGCCCTGGGCGGTGTAGACCACGCAGGTCTTCAGGGCCGACGGCGCGAAATGCTCGCGGAAGAACCCCCAGTTCTGTTCCTTCGCGTCGTCCGAGGCAGCGAGCAGATAGGTCCGGATCTGCTTCGGGAAACGATCGGTGAAGAAACTCTTGGCCGGCAGCCATTCGATCCCGAATTCGGCTGCCTCCTCCCGCAAGACGTCTTCGGTGGCGATATTGGCGAAACCGCTGCGCTGGTAAGGCAATACGTGGTGCACGCGGTGCGAGCTGAGCCCGGCCGACAGGAAGCAGTCCACGTAGCGGTTGCCGACCACCTTCAGGTCATAGGCTTGTTCGATCTGGTTGATACCCCAGTCCTCGGTATTGGTCTCGATCTCCTCGACCTCTTCCTCGAAGTCGTGGCTGGCCACCACCAGGAAGGTGCTGATCCACAGTGAGATCACGAATTGCAGTGCCCAGGCCCAGAAGTCGCCTGCGACAATGAACGCGATCAACTCGCCGAGCAGCAGGAACCGCACGCCGAACGACCCGATGAAGTGCGGCAGCGCACCGCCCCAGGTGCCGTACATATCCTTGATCCCGACCTTGCGGGTCAGGCGGCAGACATCGAGCAGTCGAATGGTCATACCGGTGACGGTGTGCCCGAACTTGTGAATGGTGTGGATCGGCACCCGGTAGAGCCGGGGGATCCGCGTCATCATGGTGAAGACGTTCTTCTTGATGTCGACTTCACTCTGGGTGTGCGGGTGGTGCAGCAGCGCGTGCCCGTCCGCGGTGACGAAAGCCAGTGCGACATAATTGAAGTCGAAGGCATTCGTGTAGATCTTGTTCATGCCCTTCTGGGCGCGGTGGATGGCGTAGTGCCCGAAACCCGCCAGCGAACTGCGCAGCAGCACCATGGCGATCACGAACACCGGCAGCGGCATCCAGCTGCGCTCGAACAGGCGCAAACCCTGTACCGCGAAGTACGAAATCGCAAGCAGCGCAACGACGATATTGAAGGCCCGGTCCATCCGCTTGATGCGGGCGGCCAGTTCGGGCTCCTTGAGCCGCTTCTTGACCCGATGCAGCAGGTCGTCCTTATTGTCGAAGCGGTACTTGGGGGTGTCGCGCCAGCTGTCGAAACCCTCGGTGAAAAGGAAGTCCGGCGCGTTGGCCTTGGGATGGATATCCTCCGGCAGGGCATCGCGATTGAGCGCGTAGCGCTCGATCAGCTTGCCGATTCCCTCCGGATTCTTGTGGTACGAACCGATAATCGAGGTGATGTCACGATTTTTTGTTCGCCCGATGAAGAACTCGCCGCCCGGATGCTTGGAAATCCAGTCGCTGAGGTCGTAGGCTTTGCCGTTGTAAACCCACACGTTCGAGATCGGAGGTGGGCCGTCCGGCGGAGGTTGACGGAGTTCCCGCTCCTCGATTTCTGGGCGGTCGTCGGTCGTCATCTCATTCCTCCATGTCTGATCGGCTGCTGCTCGGCCGATCAGGTTCATCGCTGCCCCGGAAAGCCATACGCACACACCGCCTTTGAGCGTTGTGTAGATATCGTCTGTGGTGGGGCTTGCATTTCACTGAAAAACTTCTTAAGCGATACATCCGCCACGAGCGAGTCGAGACGTTACTCGAGCCTCGCCCGAACGCAACCGGTCCGGGATCGCGGACGGCAGTCGTTGCCGCCGTTCGCTTTCCCGGACCGGGGTGGAACTCGGTTGCCGAGCTGTGCCGGACTTAACCCGCGGGCTTGACGACGTTCACGGACTTGCCCCAACCCGAGAGGGTCAGGTTCACATTGCCGGAATCCTTGGTGACGATGGCGCGCACCAGGTTCGGGCCGGTACCCGGCGAGGCGGCACTGGACGGCAGCGGCGCGGCCGAGGTGGTCGGCGGGGCGACATCGGCGATCCACAGGGTGATGGGCAGTACGCCGCCGGCCTGGCCGATGCGCGGTACGACCGGGTCGATGACCGCGGTGTCGATGGTGCCGGTGACCTTGACGGTATTGACGCCGTTGATGGTCTCGCGGGACTCCACCTTCGGGTTCTTGACCTCGGCGATCACATGCGCCAAACCCTTGTCCTTGTCCAGGATTACGCCCGGATCGTAGACCTTCTCGGCCGGTCCGACGGGCGCGTACTTGGTGCCGTCACCGGCGTACAGGGTCTTGTCGACGACCAGGAACTTGGTCTCGGTCCAGGTGGGATCGCCCTCCTTGACGCGGACCTTGGCCTCGCCGACGGCCTGACCGCTGCCCTGCGGCTGGTTGGTGATGTCGGCCTTGACGTAATCGACCGGCAGGTTCTCGATACCGGTGACCTTGAGGTCCAGGTGCACCGACTGCAGGGTCTGGGTGGTGCGCGAGCTCTCCGCGATCAGCTGGCCGCCGTCGGGCAGTGGACCGGTGGCCGGGGCGGCCGCGGAGGTGCTGGAGGAGCCGGAATCGGAAGAGGAGCAACCGGTTACGAGTGCGCCGAACAGGGCAGCCGCCGCGACCATGGCCGGGACGAGTGCCCGGCGTCGCCGGTGCACGGAGAGTTCTTGCGGAATCGAGTCAATCATGTACAACCCCCGAAGAGTTCGAGATCCGTGACGGACAGCTGCCGCTGTCCGCGTCGTAGTATGCAGCCTTCACTTACGCAGCGCTTGGTCGGGCGCTACTCCGGCATCCAACCAGCACCACGTCCGTGACGCCAAGGGTTTCCCCGTCGGTAATCGCGAAAGACCTTCCAGGCGATAACATTTCACTGCGGAACAATTTGTGGGCAATCGAACGGCTATCGGTCGGTAGGTGATCTCATTCCGCGGAATCCATCGCGATCCGAGTCGCTTCAATGCGCAACGCGACCCTCTCGGCGGCGCGCAACTGTCGAGCGAATGATTCAGTAAATTTCCAGCACCGCATCGCGAAATCGGCTGGGGTCTTGCCGTACTCGCCGGTCGGTGCGTAATCTGCGCCACAGTCATAAACTGAGACCGGCACGTACCACTTTCATTCAGCAGGGGCGACAACGATGACGAAAACCCTCCGAAACAGCTGGCGCACAGGAATATTCGCTGCGATACCGGTCGCATTGGCGGTCATAGCTCCGGCCTCGCCCGTAGTAGCCGCTCCCTCTGATGGCGGGGCGGAGTACGTGGCACTCGGCGACTCCGGGGCGGCAACCACCGGTGCGCAGGCGATCGATCTCGGCGCACCCGATGCAATGCCTGCGCTCCACCGCGAACACACCGAAGCTGGTGGCCGCGAGTCTGGGTGTGCGCCTTGACGATCGGACCTGCAGCTCGGCCAAGATCCCGCACCTGACCACCTCTCAGGGCGCTGGTATCGCGCCGCAGTTGGACGGGCTCGGGCCGAACACCAAACTGGTGACCGTTCATATCGGCGCGAATGACGCCGATATGACCAAGTACATTCTGACCTGTCACCTGGCCGGTGCGAAGCCGTGTGCCGATCCTGCCTGGGGCAGCGCGATCGACGGCATCGCGGCCGCGTACTCCACTGCGCTGCACCAGATCTCGGTCCTCGCACCGAACGCGAAGGTCTATGTCGACGGCTGGCCCACCTATGTGAGCGAGGGCGGCTGCGCCGATCTGGCCGGCCTGCGCCCCGCCGATGCCATCCACATCCAGATCGCCTTCGACAGACTCAGTGCCGTTGTCGCGCGCGAAGCCGTCGCGGCCGGGGCCGTCTATATAGACACCCGGCCGGAGTCGATCGGCCACGATATGTGCGCCCCGGTGGGCACCCGCTGGTTCGAACCGCTGCTGGCGACCCAAACCCTGCTCCCGTACCACCCGACCCTGGAAGGTATGCGCGGCGTCGCCGACATCATCGTGCGATCGATCCGCGCGACACAGGGCTGATCCGCGCGGCACAACGCTCGAGGCAAACGAATTCGGCCCGGCCCGACCATGAATGGTCGAGCCGGGCCGAAAAGGTATAGGGGAGTAGCGGGTCAGTACACCGGTCCGGTGTACTTCTCGCCCGGCCCCGCGCCCGGGGCATCCGGATGCGCGGACGCCTCGCGGAACGCGCGCTGCAGCGACTGCAGTCCATCGCGGATCGGTCCGGCATGCGGGCCGAGGTACTCCACCGATGCGGTGACCAGACCCGCGAGCGCGGTGATCACCCGGCGCGCCTCGTCCAGATCCAGATGCGGGCTGGCGGATGGATCGTCCTCGCCCAGGCCGAGCTTCTCGGCGGCCGAACTCATCAGCATGACGGCCGCGCGGCTGATAACCTCGACCGCCGGGATTTCGGCCAGCTCGCGCACGACCTCACCGTCGATGAGAGCCGACTCCTGTTCGTTTACTGACGCGTCGCTCATGCCCTAGATCTTGGCATCGACCGGGTTGGCGCTGGTCGAGGGGGCGGCCGATTCGGTCCTGCGGCGCGGGGCTGTTAGACTCTTCTGCGACGACCGCCCCAGGCTGATCCCTGTGTTCAGCCCAAGGCATCAAGTGGAGCCCGACTCCCACCGTCAGCCGGTCTCAGAACCTGGCGAACGGTTCCGGTCGCCCATCCTTTACCGGATGGGTATCTGTATGGGTCAGTCCTGTACAGGTGCGATGCGAGTTGCTCGCGTCGTAGATCGGTCGACTCGGGCCCCGTGTTGGAGAAATACCAACCCGGGGCTTTCGTGTTGAAATTGGGGTTGCAGTTATTGCTTGCGGTCGTTGACGAACCGCTTGACCTAGGAGGCCCCATCAGCACTGAGACTCGCATCAACGATCGCATCCGCGTACCCGAGGTCCGCCTCATTGGACCGGGTGGTGAGCAGGTCGGGATCGTGCGTGTTGAAGATGCATTACGCGTCGCCATGGAGGCCGACCTCGACCTGGTCGAGGTCGCACCGGACGCGCGTCCGCCGGTATGCAAGATCATGGACTACGGCAAGTTCAAGTACGAGACCGCGCAGAAGGCGCGTGAATCTCGGAAGAACCAGGTCCAGACCGTGATCAAGGAGCAGAAGCTCCGCCCGAAGATCGACGACCACGACTACGAGACCAAGAAGCGCAACGTTGTTCGCTTCCTCGAAGCCGGCTCGAAGGTCAAAGTCACGATCATGTTCCGCGGTCGTGAGCAGTCGCGTCCGGAACTCGGGTTCCGGCTCTTGCAGCGACTGGCCTCCGACGTCGCCGATCTCGGGTTCGTCGAAACTTCGGCCAAGCAGGACGGCCGGAACATGACCATGGTCCTCGCACCCCACAAGGGCGCGAAGACGCGGGTGAAGGCGCAGAACGAAGCGAGCTCGACTCCGCAGCGCAGCAGTGCGCCCGCGGCAGCGGCTCCGGCCGAGGCGCCGGCCACCGAGGTTGCGGCAGCTCCGGCTGAAGCACCGGCGGCCACCCCGCAGCAGTAATAACGATCAGGCTCCGGGGGCGCGCTTCGGCGCGCCCCCGGGACGAGACAGATTAGAGGAATCCATGCCGAAGATGAAGAAGCACAGCGGTGCCTCGAAGCGATTCAAGGTGACCGGCAGCGGCAAGCTGATGCGTGAGCAGGCCAACCGTCGCCACCTGCTCGAGCACAAGTCGTCGCGCCGGACTCGCCGTCTGGAAGGCACGGAGGCCGTCGCCAAGGTGGACGTTCCCCGCATCAAGAAGCTGCTCGGTCTCTAAGACCTTCGCGGCAACTCGCGTTCTCGAACGCCAACCCCGACCCACTCCGGGCGCGACCGCGCGCCCGCCGAATCGATCAAGGACTGACAAGTGGCACGCGTCAAAAGGGCTGTCAACGCTCAGAAGAAGCGCCGTTCCGTACTCGAGGCCTCCAAGGGCTACCGCGGCCAGCGCTCGCGGCTGTACCGCAAGGCCAAGGAGCAGCAGCTCCACTCGCTCGCCTACGCCTACCGGGACCGTAAGGCGCGCAAGGGTGACTTCCGCAAGCTGTGGATCGCTCGTATCAACGCCGCCGCGCGTCTGAACGACATCACCTACAACCGCTTCGTCCAGGGCCTCAAGCTCGCGGGCGTCGAGGTGGACCGCAAGATCCTGGCCGAGCTCGCCGTCTCCGACGCCGATGCCTTCGCCGGCCTCGTGGCCATCGCCAAGGCCGCTCTCCCGGCCGACGTCAACGCCCCGGCCGCTTAAGCCCCGGCTGCGTGACAACACAGCAGAATTCGGAACGACCCGTGGAAGCGCTCTCCGAGCGCAATCCGCGGGTCGTTTCCGCTGTCAAGCTGCACCGGGCCCCGGTGCGGCGCAAGAGTCGGCTGTTCCTGGCCGAGGGCGCGAATTCGGTTGCGGCGGCGCTTGATACCGGCCGTGTCGAGGAGCTGTTCTTCTCCCTCAAAGCCGCCTCGCGTGAGCATGAACTGGTCGCCGGTGCCGCCGCCATGGGCGTGCGCACCACACTGGTGAGCGAACGTGCCGCGGAAGCGCTGGGGGAGACCGTAACTCCGCCCGGACTGGTCGCGGTATGCCGCCAGGTCGATGTGCCACTGACCGAAATCCTCGCTGCCACACCGACTCTCCTCGCAATCCCGGTCGGCATGTCCGACCCCGGCAACGCGGGCACCCTGATCCGTGTCGCCGACGCGGTAGGCGCGAATGGTGTAGTCCTGGCAGGTGATTCGGTCGACCCGCACAATGGCAAATGCGTACGGTCCAGTGCCGGAAGCGTTTTCCACCTGCCGATCGCCCGCGAACGCGATACCGATACGGTGCTGTCCGCACTCGAATCGGCGGGCATCACCCTCCTGGCCACCACCGCCAAGGGCGAAGTCGACCTCGACGAGGCCGACGACATCCTCCGCGGCCCGGTCGCCTGGCTCTTCGGCAACGAGGCCCACGGCCTGGACCGCGCCGTAGCCGACCGCGCCACCCATCGCATCCGCATCCCCATCCACGGCCGCGCCGAAAGCCTGAATCTCGCTGCCGCAGCATCGATCTGCCTCTACGCGAGCGCACGCGTCCAACACGCCCCGCGTAGCTAGCTTCTGGTGTCGGCACACACCCTGAACCGCCCACTCTGTGATGACGGGACAGCCTGTTTCGGGATGGGACAACCCTTATACGGGCTGTTCGATCCCTAGATGTGCTGTCCCGTTCCTCTAGGTGTGCTGTCTCTGGCAGGGTTGTCCGCTTCGGGGTGATCTTTGTTGGTCGTTCGGGCCTCGCTTTGGTGGGGGGCGAAGGACAATGGGGGAGTTCTCATTCGTCGGTATCGCTGCTGGGGTCGGCTGTGGGCGGCCTCTTCGGCGATCGTTGAAAGAGGTTCACCATGACCGATTCCGATACCTCGGCTCTGTTCAAGGCTGATCGCATTTTCTTCAATGGTCCCATTGTGACCATGGCCGATGGGGAGGCTGCGCCGCCCGGGGCGGTGGCTATACGCGGCGAAAAGATCGTGTTCGTAGGCGATCTCGTCGAGGCGGAGACGAAATGGAAGGGTCTGCTTACTCGCATGCAGGATTTGCGGGGTGCCGCGTTGCTGCCGGGATTCATTGACGCGCACGGTCATATGGGTGGTGTGGGGCTGCAGGGGCTGCTGGCCAATCTGCTTGCGGAACCGGACGGAAAGGTGGGATCGGTCGATGATGTGGTTCGCACGCTGTCCGAGTGGGGGGAGACGGAGGTCGGTCGGCGGTCGCAGTGGATTGTCGGTATGGGCTATGACGATTCGCTTATCGGCGGTCACCCGACCCAGGAGCAATTGAACGCCGTCTCCATCGAACGGCCGGTGCTGGCCGTGCACCAGTCCGCACATTTGGGTGCGGTCAATGACAAGGGGATGGAGCTGCTCGGATATGCGGCGGCGAAGCGGAATCCCTTGGAGGAGACGGAGTTCGATCCGGCCTTCGATATGGCGATCAAGGGGATAGCGCAGAGTGATCAGGCCGGTCTCTATGTGGTGGGACGCAAGGAGTACAGCCGGTTCGGATTCACCACCGCACAGGACGGTGGCGCGAAACGCGATCTGCTGGACACACTTCGGGTCCTGCAGAACACCACCGGTTGGAAGATCGATCTCGCGGTGTACCTCAAAGCCTCTGAATTGCGGTCCGATGAGGACTGGGATCGGCTCGATGTCTCGAACGAGTACTACCGGGGTATGCGGCTGGCGGGGGTGAAGCTGGTGCTGGACGGTTCACCACAGGGGCGGACCGCGTGGCTCGGTGAACCCTATTTCGAGCAGCCTGTGCCCGGCCATGAGGACGAGGAAGGTTATCGGGGCTACCGCATTCTGAGCGACGAAGCCGCGAATGATCAGGTGTACCAGGCATTCCGGCGCGATATCCAGGTCATCGCGCACGTCAATGGGGACGCCGCCATCGAACAGTTCATCAAAGCGGTCGAGGCGGCGTGTGCGCGGCTGGGAGAGTCGAATGCCGTACATCGGCGGCCGGTCGCGATTCACGCACAGACCGCCACCCGATCGCAGATCGAAGCCTTCGCGCGGCTGGGCATCATTCCGTCGTTCTTTACGATGCATACGTTCTACTGGGGCGACTGGTATCGGAGCACCGTGCTGGGTGGCGAACGCGCGGAGAACATTTCGCCCACCGGCTGGGCGCTGGAACAGGGATTGCGCTACACCGCGCATCACGATGCCCCGGTGGCGCTGGCCAATTCGATCGCGATTCTGTCCAGTCAGGTCACCCGTAAGCCCCGGTTCGGTGAGGAGCCGCTCGGCCCACTGCAGCGGGTGACCGTGTTGGACGCGCTCAAATCGCTGACCATCAATGCCGCGTACCAGTACTTCGAGGAAGACATCAAGGGCAGTATCGAGACAGGTAAGCAGGCCGATCTCGTTGTGCTGAATGTGAATCCGCTCGAATTGGCCGAGCCGGAGCATCTCAAGTCATGGGAGGACGTGCGGGTGTTGGAGACCATTCGACGCGGCCGGACACGTTTCGACGACCGAGGCGCGGAGCATGACGAGGATGATCCGGAGGTGGCGCCGGACCTCGGGCCTTTGGTCCAGCATCGCTGCTGATCGGTACGGCAGGGGCGATCGGCAGCTCGATCGGCGTGTACTACGGGCTCACGGGCCTCAGTTGTGCCTGGCTGCACCGCGATCAATTCGCTTCCAGCCCAAAGACTCTGGTCATGAAGGGCATCCTGCCCGCACTGGGCGGCTTCGCCCTGCTGTTCGCGGCGGCGTGGACCGCGGTGACCTCCTGGTTCAGCGCCATCTTCGTCCTGGGTGTCGGTTCCCTGCTGATCGGTATTCCGATCTACCTGGTGCCGGCACGCCTGATGCCGCCGTTCTTCCGCGGTGAGGTGCTGGCGCGGCAGCTGCCCGAGCCGACCGAGCGGATCATCGAGGCGGATGCGCCCGAGCACGAGGCGGGCGCGGCAACTCGCGGCTGAGGGGCGCGGCTCAGCTGAACTCGGGGTCGATACAGGTGAGAATCTCTGTGGCCCAGGGTGTTTCGACGGCGTCCGGGCCGACGACCTGCATTGCGGCCATATCGGTGAGCAGCATGCCGGTGGCGACGAAGGTCCCGGCCTCGGCCGCCGACGCACCGGTGAGATCACGCACCAGCTGGTAGATCTCGCCGAAGCGGGCGCGCATGATCGGGCCGATCGCCGGATCGCCGCTGGCGGCGAAGCCGTGCAGGAGTACGCGCGGTAGATCGCGTTCGGTGAGCAGCACCTTGTACGCGTCGCCGAGATCCTCGAGTGCCTGCTCGATGTCCGCACCGGCTGGAATCTGTTCGGCGGCGGTCCGGAAGAGCTCCTCGATGCGATCGCAGACCTGTTTCAGGGCGGCCAGGAACAGCTGTTGTTTGGTGCCGAAGAGTCGGATCACGTACGGCTGCGAGACGCCAGCGCGGCGCGCGATCTCATCGGTTTTCGTTGCGGCGTAACCGGATTCGGCGAAGGCGGTAATGGCGGCCGCGAGTACCTGCTCGCCGCGCTCGCTCGCGGTCATGCGTGTCCTCGTCATGGCTGTCTGCCTCCTCGTGATCCAGTGCGTCATTGACATGTTATCAGTCAATGCATACTCTTTAGTTATCAGTCGATAACAACTAGGGACCGGACATGACTGAACTACTTGACAACCCCACCTCGCAGCCGGTTTCCGGCCCGCGTACGCCCCCGCTGTGGGCCGTACTGGCCGCCGTCGGCATCCCCATGTTCATGGTGACCCTCGACAATCTGGTCGTCACCAACGCACTGCCGGTGATTCGCACCGAGTTGAATGCCTCGCTCAGCGATCTGCAGTGGTTCATCAACGCCTACACGCTGTCCTTCGCCTCCATGCTGCTCACCGCCTCGGCGCTGGGCGATCGGCTGGGGCGGCGGCGACTGTTCCTCATCGGTATCGCCGTCTTCACCGCCGCCTCGGCGGCCTGCGCCATGGCGAGCGAGCCGTGGATGCTCATTCTGTTCCGTGCGATTCAGGGTTTCGGCGGGGCCGCGGTCATGCCGCTCTCGCTCACCCTGCTCTCGGCGCATGTTCCGGAGAAGATGCGCAGTGCCGCCATCGGAATCTGGGGCGGCATAACGGGTCTCGGCGTGGCGCTCGGCCCGGTGGTCGGCGGCGCGGTCGTGGACGGGCTGAGCTGGCAGTGGATCTTCTGGCTCAATGTCCCCGTCGGTATTCTCGCGGTGCCATTCGTGGCCCGGGTGCTCAGCGAATCCTTCGGCGGCGCACGGCGTTTGGATGTCGTGGGGCTGCTGCTCTCGGCGGGTGGTGTGCTCGCGGTGGTCTGGGGCGTGGTGCACGGCTCCGGCGACGGTTGGACCTCGACCCCGGTGCTGAGCGGATTGCTCGGCGGCGCGACACTTCTCGCCGCGTTCATCGGCTGGGAGCTGCGGGTCACCGATCCCATGCTGCCGTTGCGACTGTTCCGCTCGCGCGGATTCAGCGCCATCAATACCGTCAACTTCGCCTTCTCGCTCGGCGTCTTCGGTTCGATCTTCCTGCTGTCGCAGTACTTCCAGGTGGTGCAGGGCTATACGCCGCTGGAGTCGGGCATTCGCACCATGCCGTGGACCATGGCGCCGATGGTGGTGGCCCCGCTCGCCGGGCTCATTGTCGACAGGGTCGGGCCCCGCGTACTGGTGGTGATCGGTCAGATCTTGCTGGCGTCGGCGCTGGGCTGGATGGCGCTGATCGCCGATGTCAGCACCTCGTACGGTTCGTTCGTGCTGCCCTTCATCCTCGGTGGCGTCGGAATGGGCTTGACCTTCGCTCCGGCATCGACGGTGGTCATGGCCAGTGCCTCCGCCGAAGACCAGGGCATGGCGTCCGGCACCAGCAGCACCGTGCGTGAGGTCGGCGTCGCCATGGGCGTCGCGGTACTCGCCTCGGTCTTCGCCTCCCACGGCGGCTACGGCACCCCGCAGACCTATGTCGACGGGCTGGCTCCCGCGGTGGCGGTCGGTGCGGCGATTGTCGCGGTCGGCGCGCTGATTGCCACCCTGATCCCAGGCCGCAAGGCCATCGCGGACGAAACATCCAGTCGCGCGGTCGAATTCGCGCACTGATCGCTCCTTCGATCGAACACTCGGAGTCACATCATGTTCGAGACCCTGCTCCTGCTCCTCGTCCCGACCCTGCTGTTCCGACTGCTCGGCGCGCTCGGCGTCACTCGCTTCGCCACCTGGCGGGTGGCCGCCGCGCACGGCCTGGCCTTCATGCTCTTCCTCACCGGCAGTTCACATTTCGCGCCGGACAGCGTCACCCTCATGCCCACCCATTCGGACTCGCTGCATATGCTCCCGTCCTGGATGCCCTTCCCGGACTTCATGATCTACCTGACCGGTGCGCTGGAGTGGCTGGGCGCGCTCGGCCTGATCATCACCGCCACTCGAACCTGGGCCGGTATCAGCCTGGCCGTGCTGTTCGTGGTTATGCTGCCCGCGAATATCTATGCGGCCCTGAACAATATCGAGTTCAACGGCGAACCTCCCACCCCGCTCTGGTTCCGCGTCCCCGAACAATTGGTCTACATCGGCGTAGCCCTCTTCGCGGCCTTCGGCACCGTCGCCGTCCGCCGTGCCCGTTCCCTCATTCGGTGCGAAGCGCCCGTGCGCGCTCGACTTCATTGATATGCCGCTCGGTCCAGTCTCGCAGTGCCGCAATGGGTTCGGCGAGACTGTGGCCGAGTTCGGTGAGTTCGTAATCGACCCGCGGTGGGATGGTGGGATGCACTGTGCGGGTGAGGAATCCGTCGGTCTCCAGGCTGCGCAGGGTCTGCGTGAGCATCTTCTGGGAGACGCCGCCGATGCGGCGGGACAGCTCGGTATAGCGCATCGTGCCCTCCTGGCGCAGGGCGTCCACGATCAGGATCGTCCACTTGCCCGCGATGTGGTCCAGCACCTGGCGGGTGGGGCATTTGGCGGAGTAGACGTCGGCGGGCAGACCGGAGGATTCGACGAGCATTGTCACCTGAGGGAGAGTAGCGCACTAATTAGTGCCTACTTCACACGGGAGAGCCACTCTCCAATAGTTAGTGACATGAACACGATCTCAGTTGCCCAAGCCATTCGCACCCGCCGCACCGTCCGGCACTACCTCCCCGACCTGGTCGCCCCCGCCGATCTCGATGCCCTCCTCGAACTCGCCATGGAGGCCCCGACCAGCTGGAATCTGCAGGACCGCAGCATCGTCGTGATCACCGATCACGCGGGCCGCGAGGGCCTGGCGTGGGCCACCGGCGGGCAGCCGCAACCGCAGGAGGCCCCCGTCATGCTGGTGTTCATCGCGGAAACCCAAGCGTGGCAAGAGGATCGGGCCGATGTGTACGAGCAGGCCCGTCGCAATGGCGCGTGGAGCGAGGAGTTCATCACCGGTTTCGCCGCGGCGTCCCAGGAATTCCAGCAGAGCCTGGCCGATCGCGGCCTGCTGCGCGAGTACGCGGTCAAGGACGCCATGATCGCCGCGAGCTTCGTCATGCTGGCCGCCACCGAACTCGGTTTGGCCACCTCGCCCATGAACGGCTGGGATGAGGACAAGGTGAAGAAGGTGATCGGCATCGAGGATCGCCCCGACCTGTCGATCGCGCTGCTCATGTCCATCGGCTATGCGGCCGAGGCGCGCCTGCACCCGGGTCGCCGGAGCGTAGAGCACACGGTTTTCCGCGAGACCTACCCCGCCGCGTGAGCCGCGAAGGTGGCGCGCACCACGCCGGCGCGGTGCGCGCTGCCTGCGGAAAAACCATGTGAACCGGGCTGAGTACAAGGCTTACGATTCGACCAGCAAGAATGGGGGAGGCAATCCGCCCGACCCGCACCAGCCAGGGGAGAGACGAAGCATCGTGGCCGACGATATCGACCGTGCCGAGCAGTCCGCGGCACTGACCGAGGAATCCCTCGCAGCCGCCGCCGAAGCCGCTGAGAAGGCGTTCGCCGCTGCCGCCGATCTGGACGCCCTGGCGAGCGCGAAAACCGAGTACATGGGCGGTAAGTCGCCGATCGCTCTCGCGCAGCGTTCCCTGGGCGCACTGCCCAAGGAGGAGAAGTCCGAGGCCGGTAAGCGCGTGAATGTCGCTCGCCAGCGTGTGACCGCGGCCTTCGAGGCGCGCAATGCCGTACTGCTCGCCGAGCGTGACGCGGCGGTCCTGGTGGCCGAGGCCATCGATGTGACTCAGCCCGCGCGCCGCACCGGGGTCGGCGCTCGCCATCCCATCAGCGCGCTCTCCGACCGGGTCGGCGATGTCTTCGTCGCCATGGGCTGGGAGATCGCCGAGGGTCCTGAGGTCGAGACCGAGCACTTCAATTTCGACGCCCTGAACTTCCTGCCGGATCATCCGGCACGCACTATGCAGGACACCTTCCATATCGCGCCGGAGGGTTCGCGGCAGGTGCTGCGTACGCACACCTCACCGGTTCAGGTGCGCTCCATGCTCTCTCGTGAGCTGCCCATCTATGTGGTGTGCCCTGGGCGCACGTTCCGCACCGATGAGCTCGATGCCACCCACACCCCGGTGTTCTCGCAGGTGGAGGGTCTGGCCATCGATAAGGGCCTGACCATGGCGCACCTCAAGGGCACCCTGGATCACTTCGCGCGCGCGCTGTTCGGTCCGAACACCACCACGCGGATGCGGCCCAGCTTCTTCCCCTTCACCGAACCGTCGGCCGAGGTCGATGTGTGGTTCGAGGACAAGAAGGGCGGGCCGGGCTGGGTCGAGTGGGGCGGCTGCGGCATGGTCAATCCGAAGGTGCTCATTGCCAGCGGAATCGACCCCGAGGTGTACAGCGGTTTCGCCTTCGGTATGGGTCTGGAGCGGACTCTGCAGTTCCGCAACGGCCTGCCCGATATGCGCGACATCGTCGAGGGCGACGTGCGTTTCACGCTGCCCTTCGGCATCCAAGCCTGACCCGACCCCCGCTGAGCCCAATCCACTAATCGAGGAAGCGAAACGTCAAGTGCGAGTAGCGCAGTCCTGGCTGACGGAAATCCTGCAGCGCACCACTCCCGGGTGGTCGGTGACGCCGGAGGAGCTCGACGCGGGGTTCGTCCGGGTCGGCCTGGAGGTCGAAGAGGTCGATCAGCTCCAGCGGGTGGGCGGTGACATCGAGCACCCCCTCGTTGTCGGCCGCGTCGCCGAGATCACCGAGCTGACCGAATTCAAGAAGCCGATCCGGTTCTGCAAGGTCGAGATCGGGCAGCCCGAACTGCAGGAGATCGTCTGCGGCGCACGGAATTTCGCCGTCGGCGATCTCGTGGTCGTGGTGCTGCCGGGTGGTGAGCTGCCCGGCGGCTTCCAGATCGCCTCGCGAAAGACGTACGGGCACACCTCCAATGGCATGATCTGCTCGGTCGCCGAACTCGCGATCGGCAAGGATCACAACGGGATTCTGGTGCTGGAGCCCGGCACCGCCGAACCCGGCACGGACGCCAATGAGCTGCTCGGACTTGACGATACGGTCATCGAGCTGGCCATCACCCCGGACCGCGGGTACGCGTTCTCTGCGCGCGGTCTGGCGCGTGAGCTGGCATGCGGCTTCGACCTGGAGTACCAGGATCCGGCCATGCGGCTGCTGCCCGATGCCGACGCCGAGGCGTGGCCGGTGCGGCTCGAACCCGAATCCCTGTGCACGCGTTTCGCGGTGCGCCGGGTCACCGGGGTCGACCCGAAGGCCATGAGCCCGTGGTGGTTGCAGCGGCGACTGCTGCTCTCGGGCGTGCGCCCGATCTCCCCGGCGGTCGATGTCACCAATTACGTGATGCTCGAGCTGGGTCAGCCACTGCACGCGTTCGATGCCGCCAAGGTGTCGGGTGGGATCGTGGTTCGCCGCGCGAACAAGGGCGAGACGCTGCGCACCCTCGATGAGGTGGAGCGCACCCTCGACGCGGAAGATGTTGTGATCGCCGATGATTCCGGCGTCATCTCCCTCGCGGGCATCATGGGCGGCGCGAGCACCGAGGTCGGTGGCGAATCCACCGATATCATTCTCGAGGCCGCCACCTGGAACCCGATCGCCGTGGCCCGCACCGCGCGCCGGCACAAGCTGGGCTCCGAGGCCAGCCGTCGCTTCGAGCGCATTGTCGATCCCGAGGTGAACCTGGCCGCACTGGATCGCGCCGCCACGCTGCTCGCCCAAATCGCCGGTGGCACAGTCGAATCCGTGCTCACCGATGTGCGCGTGCCGGTTCCGGCCGCCGCGCCCATCGTGATGAATATCGATCTGGCCGATCGCATCGCGGGTGTGCATTACGCGCCCGGCACATCGACTCGCCGCCTGCAGCAGGTCGGCTGCCTGGTCGAGGTCGGAGTCAGCGATGCCGGCCACGGACAGCTGATCGTCACGCCGCCGAGCTGGCGGCCCGACCTCACCCAGCCCGCCGACCTGGTGGAAGAGGTGCTGCGCCTGGAGGGTCTGGACAAGATCCCGTCCGTGCTGCCCACCGCTCCGGCCGGTCGCGGTCTGACCGCCGAGCAGAAGCGCCGCCGCGCGGTCAGCAAGGCCCTCGCGTTCGAGGGTTGCGTCGAGGTGCCGCCGCCGGTGTTCATGTCCCGTGAGGTCTTCGACATCTGGGGTCTGGACGCCGACGATCCGCGCCGCAACACCATGCGCGTGCTCAACCCCCTCGATGCCGACCGTCCCGAGCTGGCCTCCACGCTGCTGCCCGGACTGCTGGAAGTGGCCGCCCGCAATATCTCTCGCGGCGAACGCGACCTCGCCATCTACGGCATCGCCCAGGTGGTGCGCCGCACCGAGCAGACCGCTCCGGTCGGCCCGCTGCCGGTGGACCGTCGCCCCACCCAGGACGAGATCGATGTCCTGCTCCGCTCGCTGCCCGACCAGCCGGTGCACATCTCGGCCGTGCTGACCGGTAAGCGCGAACCGCGCGGACCGTGGGGACAGGGTCGCGCGGTCGAAGCCGCCGACGCCTTCGCATTGGTCGACGTGATCGCCGAGGCCGCCGGTGTGGTCATCGAACGCCGCGCCGTGGCCTACCTGCCGTGGCATCCGGGTCGCTGCGCCGAACTGCTCGTCGACGGCGAGGTGGTCGGCCACGCGGGTGAGCTGCACCCGGCCGTGCTCGAGCGCTCCAGCCTGCCCCCGCGCGCCTGCGCGCTGGTAGTCAACCTGGACGCCCTGCCACTGCGCGAAAACCGCCACGCCCCAGTGGTTTCCGCCTTCCCGGCGGTGCTCCAGGACGTGTCGGTCAGCGTCGACAAGGCCGTCCCGTCGGCTTCGGTGGAATCCGCATTGCGCACCGGCGCAGGCGAACTCCTCGAAAAGATCTCCCTCTTCGACGTGTACGAAGGCGCACAGGCCGGCGAGGGCCGCAAGTCCCTCACCTACGCATTGCGTTTCCGCGCGACCGACCGCACCCTCACCGAAGACGAGGCCAGCGCGGCCCGCGACTCGGCGGTGGCGGCGGCGGCAGATGCTGTGGGAGCGGTACTGCGCGGCTGATGTCCAACGAGATAGCTGGCGCGTTAGCTATCTACTTTCCCAGCATGCTGGGAAAGACTGACGTAGCATGAGTGAATCACCTTGGTGATGGCTGAGAGGATGGAGCGCCGGGCTACGGCGCCCCACCCGGATGGACTACCTAACCCAACTAATCAGTCGGATCAGGCACAGGACCCCGGCGACTGCGGCAGTGGCCAATGCAATCCATGCCCAGTTGTTCGGGGTCTCCTGCTTTTTCAGGGAATGTTTCCCCATTTCCATCACCATACTGGCTGGCAGGATTGCTGCGGGTTGCTTTGGCGGGGTGGGTTTTTCAATACCTTGCGGTCGGGTAAGAAGGGTGTATGCGGCATCCGGCGGAGACGATTCTCAATGCGCTGACCTATGTTCCGGGGGATCGGCGGATCTATGCGACGCCGGAGCACTTCGGGGTGGGGTTCGAGGATCTGTCCTTGCGGACCGCGGATGGGGAGACCGTCAATGCGTGGTTCGTGCGGGCGGTGGGGAAACCATTGGGGCACATACTGTTCGCGCACGGGAATGGCGGGAATATCGGGGATCGGTCGCCGGTGCTGGCCTTGCTCGCGGCGTCCGGGTTCGATGTGCTGATCTTCGATTACCGGGGGTACGGAAGCAGTAGCGGACGCCCCAGCGAGCGAGGGACTTACCTGGATGCGCGAGCGGCCCGGGAAGCCTTGCTCGCGCAGTCCGATATCGATCCGAAACAGGTTGTGTACCTTGGGAAATCGCTTGGCGGCGGGGTGATGCTGGAGTTGGCGAATGCGTTCCCGCCCGCCGCGCTGATCCTGATGTCGACCTTTACCGGGCTGCGGGATGCGGCGAAGGTGGTATATCCGTTGCTGCCGAAGGTGTTCGTGCCCAACGCTTATCCGAGTTCGAAGCGGATTCGGGGGCTGCGGTGTCCGGTGCTGATCATGCACGGGGATACCGATGAGTTGCTGCCGGTGCGAATGGGGCGCGAATTGTTCGCGGCGGCTCCGGAGCCCAAGGAATTGGTGATCTATCCGGGCGGTGCGCATAACGACATTGTGCTGATTCCGGGCTGGGCGAATACCGTGGCGGACTGGGTCGCGAAGGTAATCCCGAGCACGCGATAGTGCTTATGTGCGAGCGATATTGAGCAGGAATTCGGCATTGCTGCCGGTCTTGCGCAGGCCGTCCAGGAAGAGATCGAGCGAGCGCTGATCATCGAGTTCGGCCAGCGTGTGGCGGAGTTTGCTGACGGCGGTGTGCTCGGCCGGAGTGTGCAGCAGATCGTCGCGACGCGTGCTGGAGCGGGCGATATCGACCGCGGGGTGAACGTGGCGGCTCGCCAGATTGCGATCGAGTTTGAGTTCGGCATTGCCGGTGCCCTTGTACTCCTCGAAGATCACCGTGTCCGCGAGTGAACCGGTCTCGACCAGGGCGGTCGCGATAATGGTGAGCGAACCGCCGTGCTCGATATTGCGGGCCGAGCCGAGGAACTTCTTGGGCGGCAGCAGCGCGGTGGAATCCACACCGCCGGAAAGGATTCGGCCGGAGGCGGGCCCGGAGGTGTTGTAGGCGCGGGCCAGTCGGGTGAGCGAATCGAGCAGCACCACCACATCGCGGCCCTCTTCGACGAGCCGTTGTGCGCGTTCGATGGCGAGCTCCGCGAGCGCGGTCTGCTCGGCGGGGGAGTGGTCGAAGGTGGCGGCAATGACCTCGCCGGGGACACCGCGGGTGAATTCGGTGACCTCTTCCGGGCGTTCGCCGATCAGCACCAGCATGAGGTGCGCCTCCGGGTGATTGGCGGCGATCCCGTGTGCGATCGCTTGCAGCACAGAGGTTTTGCCCGCTTTCGGTGGTGCGACGATGAGGGCGCGCTGCCCCTTGCCGATCGGCATGATCAGGTCGGTGACCCGGGTGGTGAGCTTGTTCGCCGCGGTCTCGAGGCGCAGTCGCTCATCGGGATGGATGGGGGTGAGGTCGGCGAATCGCGGGCGGGCCTTGGCCTCGCCGGCGGGTCGTCCGTTCACCGAATCGACTCGAATGAGCGGAGCGAGCTTGCCGCCCTTGGCATTCGGTTGTGCCAGCCCGGCGATGGCATCGCCGCGGCGCAGTCCGTGCTCGCGAATCAGGCTGTTCGGGACATGGATGTCTCCCGGACCGGGCAGATATCCGTGGTGCCGGAGTACCGCCGTATGCCCGTTGATATCGAGTATTCCCGTTGCGGGAGAGAGTGTTTCGATGACCTCGAGGCCGAGGTCGGGATTGATGGTGGTCATGATGGTTCTCCTGAGGAAGATGTGGTGAACCGAGTTCGCCTATACGACAGCGTTGGAGCTGGATCGACAGCCGTCAGGCTGGATTCGAACTCGGGAGAGAAGAAATCTGGAGGGAGGGACTGCCGTCGACCTGCATCCTCGAGATTGCGACGCCACCACCGTACGCCCCGTTGGAAATCCGCGCAAGGGCAGGAGTCGAACGGGGTCCGCCACCGGGGCGAATGCTCAGGCGGGCAGACCGGTCACGATCGGCAGTAGGTAGGTGCGCGCGAATTCCCTGAGCTGCGAATCGGTCTCGAGTTCGAGGGTCGCGTGCGGTAGCAGAATCAGCGAATGCACTATGCGGCAGGCGATTTCGGCGCGTGCGGTGAGATCGCTTGCGGGAGCGAGCAATTCGCGTTCGACAGCGCGTTCCATGGCGTGCGTGGTGGCGGCCACCGCCATGGTGAAGATATCCGCCCCGTCCACGGTGAGCTTCATGACCACCCGCTCGGGCTCGACCATCAGCATGCGTTCGGCAACCGGGTGCGCGCGCCAGCGGTTCAAAACCGTCATGAACATTTCGGTGATGAGGTCGCCGATATTCCCGTGCCGCTCCGGAATGAGCGCCAGCTCGGCGAGCACGAGGGCCACCTCGCGGCTGAAGACCGCGGTCACCAGATTGTCGCGTGAGCCGACTCGGCGGTAGACGGTCACCCGGTCGACGCCCGCTTCCCGGGCCACGTCCTCGATGGTCGTCTTCTTGACCCCGACCCGCTGAAACTGGAGCAGGGCCGCGTCGAGAATCCGGGTATTGTCATCGGCCGTGGCACGGCTGGACGGGGCTTTCGACGCGGTTGGCACGGCTCAACGCTAGCAAACCCGACCACTTGTGCAACATTCGCACATATTTTGTTGCGTGCAACATTGCCATAGAATTTGTTGCACTGTACCGTCGGGTCATGGTTGAGCAGGACGGCGCAAAGACGCGCCAGTACCGTGAACAAGCCCATGCCATCGCCGCCCGCGATGTGCGTTTCGACTTCGAATCCGTTCCGCTGCACTATATTCCGGGTGAGGTGCTGGCCACCCACATTGTGAATGTGATGCACCTGGTGCTGCCCGAGGGGGAACGCGCCATGGCCCGGGCACTCGCCGAGGCGCTGCCGTATATCGACGACGAACGACTCCGCGAGGAGGTCACCGGCTTCGTCGGTCAGGAGTCCATGCACGCGAGCAGCCACGAGGGCGCGCGCGATCATCTGCGCGCCATCGGCCTCGAAGTGGACCACTATGTAACTGCCATCGCCCGGCTGGTGGACCGCGTTCTCGGCGATCACGGCCTCACCGGGCGGGCCCGCGAGGAGTGGCTCAAGGAGCGGCTCGGTCTGTTCGCGGGTATGGAGCACTACACGGCCGTGCTCGGCGAATGGCTCCTGGAGGCGGACATTCTCGAGACCAAAGGCATGCACCCGACCATGCTGGACCTGGTGCGCTGGCATGGCGCGGAGGAGGTGGAGCACCGCAGCGTCGTCTACGACGCCTACATGCATGTCGACGGCGGCTACGCCCGCAAGGCCCGCACCGCCATCCTCGCCGCCGCGACCCTGCTCCCGCTGTTCATCATCTCGACGGGCTACCTCTATCGCAAAGACCCCAGCCCGGATAAAGGCCGCTTCTGGGGCCTGCAATTCATCAACGCCACCCGGCGTGGCGTAATCCCGAGTTGGACAGTCTTCTTCAGTGAACTGCCGCGATATCTGCGTCCCGGATTCCATCCCTCCCAGCTGGGTCCGATGGATACGGCCCTGCGCTATCTCGCGCACTCACCCGCCGCACGGGCGGCGAACGGATGACGACAATGACTGATACGACCGGTCCAGCCGCGGGGCTGCGACTGCTCGGCGGCGTAATGGACGCATACCTGAAGGTCTTCGTCAGCGGTCCGGCGGCCCCGCTGTTGTCGCGGCCGAATCCGGTGCGGCGCAGTGGGTTCGACATCGATGTCGGCATCGGGACGCGCACTCGCGAGGCCGATGATGTGGTCAGCTTGACGCTGCGCCGGGCGGGCGGCGGTTCCTTGCCCGAGTGGCGGCCGGGGGCACATGTGGATGTGTTCCTGCCTTCCGGACTGCGGCGGCAATACTCGCTGTGCGGTGATCCGGCGGATCGGGATCGGTATCGGATCGCGGTGCGGCGGATTCCCGGGGGCAGTGCCTCGGCCGAGCTGCACGATGCGCTGCGGGTAGGGGATCGGCTGCGAATTCGCGGGCCGCGCAATGCCTTCACGCTCGTGGACGCGCCGTCGTACCTGTTCGTGGCGGGTGGGATCGGGATTACGCCGATTCTGCCCATGGCGCGGGCGGCGGGTGCGCGGGGGCGGCTCGTCTATGCGGGCCGTTCGCGTTCGACCATGCCGTTCCTCGATGAAATCCCCAGCGCGAGAATCCTTCCCGATGACGAATGCGGTACGCCGGATATGGCGGCGCTACTCGATACCGCCGAACCCGGTGCGGCCGTGTATGTCTGTGGTCCGCCGCCGATGCTGGCGGCCGCGCAGCGGTGCATGTTCGAGTCGAATCCGACCGGATCGCTGCATACGGAACGGTTTTCGGCGCGGCCGGTCGTGGATGGGCGGGAGTTCGGTATCACGCTCGCGCGTACCGGAACCACCCTGCGGGTCGGTGCCGAGGAGACGGCACTCGCGGCCGTGCGTCGTGCGCTGCCGAATGTCGCCTACTCCTGTCAGCAGGGGTTCTGTGGCTTCTGCGAGGTGGGTGTGCTGGCCGGCGCCGTCGATCATCGTGATCGGCTGCTCACCGAATCCGCACGGGCGCAACGCATATTGCTCTGTGTCTCGCGCGCGGCGGGCGATCAGCTCGTGCTCGACCTGTGATCTCGAAGGGAATTCAGCGGTAATGACCACACTGGTCGAACACACGCCCATCGCCATTGTCGGCGCGGGTTTCGGCGGTATCGGATTGGCGATCAAACTGCGGGAGGCCGGATTCGAGGACCTCGTGATTCTCGAGCGCGCGGACGATCTGGGCGGTACCTGGCAGGCCAATACCTATCCGGGTGCCGCGTGCGATGTGCCCTCGCACCTGTACAGCTTCTCGTTCGCGCCGAATCCGAACTGGTCCAGGACCTATGGACGGCAGTGGGAGATCCTGGAGTACCTGCGCGGTGTGGCCGTCGAGCATGATGTGCTGCGGTTCATGCGTTTCGGCGTGGAGCTCCTGGATGCGCGCTGGGACGAGGGTGAATCGCGCTGGCGGATCGAGACGAGCGCGGGACCGCTCACCGCGGATTTCCTGATCTCCGCGACCGGCGTCTTCGCCGAGGCGAAGTATCCGGACCTGCGGGGCCTGAATACGTTCGAGGGCAAGACCTTCCACTCCCTGCACTGGGACCATGATCACGATCTGACCGGTGAGCGGGTCGCGGTCATCGGCACCGGAGCCTCCGCGGTGCAGTTCGTGCCGGAGATCCAGCCTATGGTGGGCAAACTGCTGTTGTTCCAGCGTTCGGCCCCCTGGATCGTCCCGCGCATGGACCGGAACACCTGGGACCTGGAACGGTATCTGCTGGACCGTATACCGTTGGCGCAGAGCCTCATTCGCGGCGGCTTCTACTCCGCGATCGAGGCGTTCGGGCTCATCTCGCTGGTCGACAAGCGCTTCCGGCACCCGTATGAGGCGCTCGCGCGCTGGCAGCTGCGGCGGCAGGTCCGCGATCCCGCGCTGCGGGCCAAACTCCTGCCCGACTATGTCATCGGCTGTAAGCGCGCTATCTTCTCCGACGCCTACCTGCCGGCCCTCGATCAACCCAATGCGGAGGTGATCACCGAAGCCATCGCGGAGGTGCGCCCGCACTCCATTGTGCTGCGTGACGGTACCGAGCATGCCGTGGACACCATTGTCTTCGGTACCGGATTCACCTCCATACCAACGGCTTACGACCGCTACATCGGCTCGGACGGCCGCAGCCTGGCCCGGCTGTACGACAAGGAGCCGCAGAGCTATCTGGGTGTCGCGGTCGCCGGCTTCCCCAATTTCTTCTGCACCCTCGGCCCGTTCGGGGCGGCCGGGAACCAGTCGGCTATCTTCATGATCGAATCGCAGATCGCCTATATCGTCGATGCGTTGACCATATTGCGCCGCAACCGAGCTCGCCGAGTACAGGTGCGCCCGCGCGCCCAGCAGGCCTTCCTCGCCGAGATGGGCTACCGCAGTACGAACACCGTCTGGCTCACCGGGGGTTGCCGGAGCTACTACACCACCGCCGACGGACGCAATGCCGGGCTCTATCCGAACTGGAGTTTCGAATATCGCCGTCGCACAGCGAAATTCGATGTCGAGAACTATGAGGTGACGCGATGATGCGACTGCTGGCCCTGCTGTCCTCGGAAGAGGGCGGCCATCGGGTCGCCGGGCAGACCGTACTGATCACCGGGGCCGGGCAGGGTATCGGCCACGAGCTCGCGGTACTGCTGCACGAACGCGGTGCGCGGGTGGCGCTGGTCGATATCGACGGTCATGCCGTCGCCGCCATCGCGCATCGTCTCGGCGATCGCGCACTGGCCGTCACCGCGGATGTCGCGGATCGAGAAGCCATGCGGCAGGCCGTGATTCGCACCGTCGCGCACTTCGGTGGCCTGGATGTGGTGGTGGCGAACGCGGGTGTGGTGCCGCGCCCGGCGACCCTGCGCATGATGGAAGAGGCCGATTTCGATCGCGTCATCGATATCAATCTGACCGGTGTGTTCAATACCGTGCGCCCGGCATTGGACCATATCGTCACCGCCCGTGGGCATGTCGTGGTGATCTCCTCGTGCGCCGCGTTCGCGCCGGGCATGGCGGGCGCGCCGTACATGATCAGCAAGGCGGGTGTGGAGCAGCTCGGCCGCGCCCTGCGCGTGGAGCTGGCACCGTTCGGCGCGACCGCGGGCATCGCCTACTTCGGCATAGTGGATACGGATATGACCCGCGCGACCCTGGATCGCGATGATCTCGGCCGTGACCTCGATGATCTACTGCCCTGGCCGCTCAATGTCCGTATTACGGCCGCCCGGGCCGCCGAGGTGATCGCAAACGGTATCGAGCGCCGTTCGGCCCGCACCGTCGCACCGCTGGGCTGGGAGCCGTATGCGCTGTTCCGCGGCCTGGTGAATGTGGTGCTGGATCGCACGCTGGCCGCGGACCCCCGGGTGCACGATCTCGTGCGCCGGGCCGAACAGCGCCGGGTGCGCTCGTAGCCGATACCGGTCGCCCGGGCCCGTGCGTAGCCTGGTCACCATGAGCGATGCCAAGGATTTCGGATCGGAATTGGCGGGGCTGTCGGACGCCGAGTTGGCGGCCGTGGTGGCGACGGCCACGCAGGGACGCGCGGGGCTGGCCGCATTGCACGCGGTGGCCGCGTCGGTGGCGGCCACCATCGGTCATACGTCGAACGTGATCGATGTGACTCCGGACACGGAAGAGGAGGCGTTCTCGCCGCCGGTATCTGTCCCGGACACATACGGGCAGGTCGCGGGCGGTCCGGTCGTCACTGGTGTACCGGTACCTCCGACGGGTATCCCGGTCGCGCCGGGCATAGGCGGGTATACCGGCTCCGGTGTCCCTACTTTCGAGTCAGTTCGCGATAAGGTCGAGCAGCGCTACGGCACCGCACAGGGGATGGGCGAGCTCGATCGGCAGACACCAGTGGGTCGTAGCGTCGAGGAACAGTGGGACGCGCGGGAGAAAGCCGCGCGGGAACGCCTGGAACAGATTCGAAAATCGGTGCACGGCAACGATTCCGACTGAACTCGGCGATCCCCTCTTGATGATGGGTGGAACCCTATGACCGAGCCGCGCGAAATCGCCGAACGGCTACTCGACCTGCAAGTCGACTTCGTACTCGCCGAGGTGACCGGCGATCGATTCGCCGAGGTCATCGGCCGCGATGTGGAGGCGGTGATCGGCGTCGCCGACACCATTATCTTCCGCGATGTGGTCGAGATCGATCAGGCCAAGGAAACCGTCGCCAATGTGATCAACCTGATCGGCGGTAGCCCGGTACTGGGCGAAATGGTCGGCACGCTGGCCAATTCGCTCTACACCGATATCGCCACCAATAACGACTACACCCTCGGTGACGTGGTGGAGCGCGAGCCGGTGGAGCAGTTGCTGGAGAAGATCTTCGGCATGCACCAGGCGCAGGAGCGAATCCTGGAGCGGCTCACCGAGAGTCCGCTCATCGCCACCGTCGCCGCGAAGTTCGTCGACAAGCTGATCGACGACTTCATGGAGAGCAATCGCCAGATGGCGAACAAGATCCCGGGCGTGGGCTCGCTGGTCTCCTTCGGCACCTCCGCCGCCAAGCAGGCCCGCAAGGCCGCCGAGAAGGCCACCGGCGACGGCACCTTCCTCGGCGAAATGGCCGGTAAGGGAGCGCAATTCGCGCTCAAGCGGACCAATAACGCCATTCGCGAAATGCTGCGCGACGCCCCGGTGCACGACGCCGCCATGGAGTTCTGGGATCTGCACGCGGGTGAGCCGGTCAGCGGATTGCGCGAATACCTTTCGCAGCAGGATCTCTACGATCTCGCGCTGATTGTCTACCGCATCGCGCTCACCACGCGCGAGAAGGAGTACTTCGGCGTCCTGGTCGATCAGGGTGTCGAGGTGTTCTTCGAGAAGTACGGCGATCACACCCTGGCGGCGCTGCTGCCCGAGCTCGGTCTCTCGGGCGAGGATATCGGCAATGAGCTGCTGCGCTACGGCCCGGCCGTGGTCGAGGCCGCCAAGCGTAATGGTGTGCTGGCCAAGCTGATTCGCGAGCGACTGGAGCCGTTCTTCCTCTCCGACGAGGTCATCGCCGTGCTGGCGGAGGCCACCAAGTAGCCGATCGGCGCCCGGGTTCGCCTGGGCACCAACAATACCGGAGGCGCAATGAGACTACCGATCACCGGTGAGCGCCTCACGGTGTTGTCACCAGGGCCCTATGTGATCCTGCTGGGCGCCGGTGTGTACGAGATTCATATCGAGGGTGAGCTGGTGGTGCATCGCGCGATCGGCTCGACCTCGCACCGGCTCGCGGGGGAGTCTGGGCCGGAGGATCTGTCCTCCGCGGTGGACGGCGTAATCGTCTCCGCCACAGTCGAATCCAACGGCGAGCTGCGTATCGACCTGGACTCCGGACATCGCATAGTCGTCGAGCCCGACCAGTACTTCGAGGCTTGGCATGTGACCGATCCGGGCCGCTACCTGGTGGCGTGTATGCCGGGCGGCGAATTGGCCGTGTGGCCGAAGGACGCCTGAGGATATTGCACGGCGGTCGGTGCCGATCCGGCCCGCCGTGCCGAATGCCCCGCGGCACGGTTCGCCGGTCCATCGTCGGCATCGATGGGTCCTGGCGTCCGTGCCGTCCCCTCCCGGCATCCCGCGTGTGCCGCACTGCGTTGGACGGCCCTGCGAGCATCGCGGGTGGCCGGGTGACCGGTCAAGGCGAAGCCCTGTCCCAATTTGTCCCACTTGGTGGATTTGCATAAGTTCGGTGCGGGCTGAATGAAGGAGTGCGGGCGTGGACGAGGCACAGTCGGCGATTGCGGGCTACCTGCGAACCCGGCGGGAGTCGGCGGGAGTCGGCGGGGCTGACCCGAGCCGAATTGGCCAGGCGAGCTGGGGTCTCCGAGGCGCTCATCCAGAAGGTGGAGCAGGGGACTCGGCAGGCCACCCCGACCGCGCTGGGGGCACTGTTCCAGACCCTCGAGGTGCCGGTGCAGTACATCGGCCATGTCACCAGCGTGCTACTGCCCGAACTCGCCGGACTGGTGACCGAGGGCGGCTATCCGGAGCGGCTCGAACTCGACTTCCTGAACAGCCTGCCCTATCCGGCGGGCTATCAAACCATGCCCGCCATGGACCTGCTCGCCGCGAATGACGCCTACCGCAAGGCTTTTCCGGGCCTGGACCCCGGAACCAATATCATCGCCTGGATGCTGCTGGATCCCATCGCGCGTTATGTGATGCGCGACTGGGAACGCGAGGCGCACATGATGGTGTACATGTTCCGGCACGCCTCCCCCGGTGTCACCGCGCCCGAGCGCATCGAGGAGATCACCCGACTCTGCTCGAAATCCCCCGACTGGCAACGCTTCTGGGATACCGAGATTCCGCCGAACGACATCCACCGCCGCCCCACCCAGTTCCTTTCCCCCGAGACCGGCGACTGGATCACCATGCAGATGCAGGTCTTCCGCTGCGAAATGCCGCACCGCCCGTGGTACATGTACACCCTCACCCCGGTTCCGGACGAGATTTAATCCGCTATCGCCCTGCGGCACAGCCTGTTAGCGTTGATCTCAGCAACGGCGAAAGGAATGGCGATGACCGGCAACACCACCCCCGAACGCTATTCCTCGGAGTCTTTAGAACGCTGAAAAGCGCTTCGGCTCACCCGTATTCACGCCGTCCGATTCACCCGAACAGCCGCACGCATTTCGCGAAATCACGGCGCAGTCGCTCTGCTGGTCATGGGCAGCCTGACCTTCACTCAGGACCTCCGTCGGTTCGATTCCGACCTGCGTCACGGCCTCGTGCTCCGTTGGTTCGGGCACCCTGGTTCTCAGCCAGGACTACGCGGGTTCGATTCCCGCCGGGGTCACCACCTCTGCTTTCGCATCCGAAACCGCTGCCGTGCAACGAATTTCGCCGACGTACGGTGGGTGGCGTCGTTCTCGATGCGGGAAGTGTCAGGGTATGGCTGCCAGTGGTTCCCATGCGGACATGGCGGCGGTGACGATGGCCTCCAAGTCGGTGCGGGTGGCACCGTCGCGGGCCTGTATCGACATGCCCTGCTGGACCGTGGTGTAGAACGCGGCCATGGTGTCGACAGTCGCCGTACCCGGAAGGTCACCCTCGTCGACCGCGCGTCGCAGCCGGGCCGCGATCGCGGCTTGCATACCTTGACGAAGGTCGGCGAGGAATGCTTGGACGTCTGGACCAATCCCGGTCCGAGCGGCCGTCACGACCATGCATCCGGGCGGATACGCGGGATCGGCGTAGAAGTCGGCGCTCATCGACAGCATTCCGTGCACTGCCTCGCGGGCGACGGGTGCCTGGTCGAGCGCGAGGCGCGCCGGATTGCCCGCGATCGAATCGTAAAGTGCCACAGCCGCACGGAAGAGTTGTTCCTTGGAGCCGAAGCAGGCGTAGATGCTGGGCGATGCGATCCCCATCGCGGTCGTGAGGTCTGTCATCGACGTCCCCTCATACCCGTTGCTCCAGAACGCAACCATCGCCTGTCGTAGCACGGCGTCGCGGTC
Source organism: Nocardia sp. SYP-A9097 (assembly GCF_009649815.1). Lineage (GTDB taxonomy): Bacteria > Actinomycetota > Actinomycetes > Mycobacteriales > Mycobacteriaceae > Nocardia. The sequence continues at coordinate 64,125 of NZ_WJIC01000010.1, read as the reverse complement.
GAAGCCGCGGGGGCGGCCACGCTCTCCCATCTCTACCTGCCTTCTGTGTTCCGCCAATTCTGTGTTGTCCGTTAAAGATATCTCTTGACGCGGCGTTCGGGGCACTGCTACCTATTTCTGTGTCGATCAACATAAAAATAGGGGGATGGGTACATGGCAATCGAACGGAACCCTTGGAGGGCGCTGGGCGCGCTGTGCGTGGGCTACTTCATGATCCTGTTGGACATGACCATCGTCGCGGTGGCGAATCCCGCGATCATGAGCGGCCTGAATACCGGTGTGCCCCAGGTGATCTGGGTAACGAGCGCTTATCTGCTCACCTTCGCGGTGCCGCTGCTGATCACCGGCCGCCTCGGCGACCGGTTCGGGCCGAAATACCTGTATCTGGTGGGACTTTCGGTGTTCACGCTGGCGTCGTTGTGGTGCGGCCTGGCCGGCAGCATCGGCTCGCTGATCGCCGCACGAGCCGTGCAGGGTCTCGGCGCGGCATTGATTGCGCCGCAGACGATGGCGGTGATCGGCCGAATCTTCCCGTGGGACAAGCGGGGTGCGGCAATGGGGGTGTGGGGCGGAGTCGCGGGCATCGCCACGCTGGTGGGGCCGATCTTCGGCGGTCTGCTCATCGACAACGGCGGATGGCAATGGATTTTCTATGTCAACGTGCCGATCGGCTTGATCGCGATTGTGTTGGGCGCGTGGCTGATTCCGGTGCTGCCGACGAACGGCCATCGCTTCGACATCCCCGGGATGATTGTCGTCGCGATCGGAATGTCTGCATTGGTGTTCGGCCTCCAGGAGGGCAACACCTACCACTGGGCGGGCTGGGTGTGGGGCTTGATTTCAGGCGGTCTCGCCATCCTGGCGTTGTTCCTGGTGTACCAGGGCCGCACGAAGATCGAACCGCTGGTACCGCTGGGCCTGTTCCGGAATCGCAATTTCTCGCTCGGCAATCTGGCCACCGGTGCGCTGGGCGCGGCGATGACGGCGCAGATGGTGCCGTCGTACTTCTACCTGCAGGCGGTGCGCGACCTGTCACCGACCAAGGCGGCGTTGGTGTTCGCCCCGATGGCGGTGGTCTCCGCCATTTTGTCGCCCGTGGTCGGCAAGCTCTCGGACAGGGTGCCGCCGCGCTATCTGCTGACCTTCGGGTTCGCCCTGTTCACTCTGGCGGTGTTGTGGTTCATCGGTCTGGCCACCCCGCACGGGTCGATCGCGCTGATGTGTGTGATGTCGGTGCTCTGCGGAATCGGCAGCTCCTGCATTTGGGCACCGCTCCCGGCGACGGCGCTGCGGGGCCTGCCGTTGCGGCAGATGGGGGCGGCCTCGGGTATCTACAACACCACCCGCCAGGTCGGCTCGGTGCTCGGTAGCGCGGGCATCGGCGCGCTCCTGACCGCCCGCATGGCGGCGCATTCGCTGCCCGTCTCGGCCGGCGAAGGCCACCTCCCCGAACCCTTCAAGACGCCCTACGCCTCGGCCCTGACCGACTCGCTGTACCTCACGGTGATCCTGCTGGCGGTCTGTGCGGTCACCGCGGCGTTCTTCACCTCGACCACAACGGTCGGCACCGCGTCGTCACCGGCAGGGCGAAAGGCACAGGAAGACTTGGCCGTTCAGCAATAGCTGGTCCGCATCGGGTAGATCATTTCGCGGTGGCCCGGCTCAGTACGGCCATGGGAAATTTGCGGGGGCTCAGCGCGCGGTAGGTGTCGAAGTCGGGGTAGGCGGCTGCCAGTGTGCGCCAGTGCTTTTCGTATTCTTCGTCGTCGGCGACGATGCGGACGTCGACCGGCCAGGTGTCGGGTCCTACCCGGACTTCGGCGGTGGGTCGGGCGGCGAGGTTGTGCCACCAGTTGGGGGTGCCCGGATGGCCGCCGTTGGAGCCGCAGACCAGCAGGTCGTCGCCGTCGCGGATGAGCATGAGCATGACGGGGCGGGGCTCGCCGGATTTGCGGCCGGTGACGATGAGCTGGAAGACCGGTTTGCCCTGCAGCATATTGCCGCGGGTGCCGCCCGAGGCGGTGTAGACGCGGCTGTTGCGGCGGGCGAAGGCGCGCGCGGCGAAGCCCAGATAGATGCTGGAGTAGTGGTTGAAGCGGCCGCTCAGGGTGAGGTTGCCGGTATCGGAGCTCTTGCCTGCCATCTGTTTTCCCATGCTCAGCGCGTTGTGTCGCGGCTCACTTTACATGCTGTCCAGCGAGTGGCCGGGGGTCAGTTCACGCAGGGGATGCTGCCGCCGATGGTGGTGGTCACCGGCTTGCCATTGTCGGGGGTGTCGGAGGTGGACGCGGCCGCCTTGGAGGTGGTCGTCGTGGTTGTGGTGCTGCTCGCGGCGGTGGGGTCGAGGGTTTCCGGAATCTCGAAATCGGTGCCCAGCACCAGCTTTATCTGCCCGGCACCGAGCGTGGTCGATGCGGCGGGTGTGACACTGCCGCCCAGCAGGTCGGCGAGGGACTGCGCGTCGACGTCGGCTCCCGCACCGTAGTAGAGCACGGTCGAGGTGCCGTCGGAGTAGGTGGCATTACCGACATTGCCCTGCGTGAATCCCTTGTCGCTCAGCGTCTTCGACACCTTCGCGGCCATTCCGGGCGTGCCGGTCGCATTCACCACATCCACGGTGGAGGTGGGTGTGGTGCGCGGTGCGGCGGCGACGGTCGGCTGTTCCACCCCGAACGCGCTGCGCACCTCCTTCTTGATGGCGGCCGGATCGATAATGTTCACGTCCTGGCCGTCGACCATGTCGTAGCGCAGTACCGGCAGCGTCCGGAACTCCACCGATGGCGAGTTGGCGCGTCCGAGCGTGGTGATGAAGTCGGTGAGGCTCCAGCCGTCCGAGAGCACCACATCGCGGTGCGCCACATCCATCAGCGCCTTCATCTTGCCGAGATTGGTAATGGTGCCGGAGTCCTTGAGCTGCTTGGAAACCGAGGTCAGGAAGGCCTGCTGCCGATGCGTGCGATCGAGGTCGCCGTTCTCCAGTCCATGCCGCTGCCGCACGAACGACAGCGCGTTGGCTGCGTCGAGATGCTGTGGCCCAGCGGGGAATACGGCTCCGGAGAAGTAACTGTCGTCGACCGCGTGATTGAGGCAGACATCGACGCCGCCGAGCGCGTCGGCCAGATGATAGAACCCGACGAGTGATACCTCGGCGAACCGGTTGATCGGCACCCCGGTGAGCGATTTGACCGCCTGCACGATGGAGGCGCGCCCGGCCTCGCGACCCTGGCGCTCCAGCTCGTTCTTATCGGTCATGCCCTGCGCCTTGAGCTTCTCCTCGGCGTAGAACTTCTTGAGCCCGTACGCCTCTTTGATCTTGATGTGGTCGTAGCCGGGAATCCCGCTGGCGGGCACATAGTCGTCGCGCGGAATCGAGAAGGCGACGATCTTCTTCAGATCCTTCGGAATGTGCACCAGGATCAGCGAATTGGCGTTGTAGCCGCCTTCGGACCCGTCGCCGGCGTGCAGCTGATCGAGAATATCCTTGGAAAGATCGTTGCCATTGAGGTCTTTTCGGGTATCCAGGCCGATGAGCAGGATATTGATATCGCCGCCGAGTGACCGGTCCTCCTCGGAGATGACACCGGTCTTCTGGAATCCGTTGTCCAGACTCGTCTCTCCGTACCAGAAGGCACCGGTGACGCCGATCACGCTGACGGCGGCCATGGACATCAGCCCGCGGCCGGCGTACCGCAGGCGATTGGAATCGGCGGAGCGGCGGTGCGAAGTCGGCCCCGCTCGCCGGGTACGGCGCGGCTCGGGCGAAGGCGTCTGCGCTACTCCGTGCGTTCCGCCGGAGCGGAAGACGGGCAGCTGCTCGGTGTCGTCGTCGTACATGGCTCTGTCGAGTGTGCCGGAGCCCTCACGTCTTGTCACAACGTGCGGCTCCGGCCTCAGCGGCGTCTCAGTTTTCGGCAATGGCGAATGCGTCGATCTCGACGAGCATTTCGGCGTGCGGCAGGCCGGCCGATATGACGGTCGAGCGGACGCTGCACGCCTGGACCGTGTTGGCGACGATTCCGTCGGTGGTGAGTTTCGTGGGTCGCCGCTGTGCTGTTCGACCTGGTCGCGTAGTGTTCCGACCCCTTCGCGCGCAGGGCCCGCCGGACCCCGCTCTGAATGAGCTTGCACAGTCGTGCATAATCATCACATGGCGGAGACCTCTGGTGGGCCCATGGTGCGGGTCGCGGTAGCTGGTGCGAGCGGGTACGCGGGCGGCGAAGTCCTGCGTCTGCTGCTGGGGCATCCGGCCTATCGAAGCGGGCGCCTCGAGATCGGGGCGCTGACCGCCGGATCCAATGCCGGAAGCCTGCTCGGCGAACTCCAGCCGCATCTGCTGCCCCTAGCGGACCGGGTGCTCGGGCCGACCACCCTGGACGAGCTGGCCGGACATGATGTGGTGTTCCTGGGCCTGCCGCATGGTCAGTCCGCGGCCATTGCCCAGGCGCTGCCCGAATCGACCGTCATCATCGACTGCGGGGCCGATTTCCGGCTCACCGACGGCGCGGCCTGGGAGAAGTACTACGGCACGCCCCATGCGGGCAGCTGGCCGTACGGTCTGCCCGAGCTGCCAGGGCAGCGGGAGAAACTGCGCGGGGCGACCCGGATCGCGGTGCCCGGCTGCTATCCGACGGTGTCGAGTCTCGCGCTGGCCCCGGCCATCGCGGCGGGAATCATCGAACCGAATGTGAATGTGGTTGCCGTGAGCGGCGCCTCGGGCGCGGGACGCAAGCTCGACGTGGGTCTGCTCGGCTCCGAGGTGATGGGTTCACTGCGGGCGTACAGCATCGCGGGCGCACACCGGCACACGCCCGAGATCGCCCAAAACCTGAAGGCCGCAGGCGGAGTCGATGTCGCGGTGTCCTTTACGCCCGTGCTGGCACCCCTGCCGCGTGGCATTCTCGCCACCTGCACCGCCCCGACGCGCGTGGATGCCGCCACGGCCCGCGCCGTCTACGAAAAAGCCTATGCCGATGAGCCTTTCGTGCACCTGCTGCCCGAAGGCGTACTGCCGCAGACCGGTTCGGTGCTGGGCTCCAATGCCGTCACCCTGCAGGTGGCCGTGGATACCGACGCCGGACTGCTGATTGTGATCGGCGCGATCGACAACCTTGCCAAGGGCACCGCCGGCGCGGCGGTGCAATCCATGAATCTGGCTCTCGGATTCGACGAGACCGCAGGACTTTCCACCGTAGGAGTGGCACCGTGACTTCATCCATCGACGGCAAGCTGGTCCGGACCCAGGGCATCACCGCGCCACTGGGCTTCCGCGCGGCCGGTATCACCGCGGGCATCAAGGTCAGCGGAAAGCCGGATCTGGCACTGGTTTTCAGTGAGGGGCCGGAGTATTCGGCGGCCGGGGTATTCACTCGCAACAAGGTGAAGGCCGCACCGGTGCTGTGGTCACAGCAGGTATTGAAGACCGGGCGACTGCGCGCGGTCATCCTGAATTCCGGTGGGGCCAATGCCTGTACGGGTCCGGGCGGATTCCAGGACACGCACACCACCGCGGAAGAGCTCGCGAAGGCGCTGAGCAACTGGGGCACCGAGACCGGGGCGGGCGAGATCGCGGTCTGCTCAACGGGTTTGATCGGCGACCGGCTGCCCATGGACAAGCTGCTGCCCGCCGTCACCGAGATCGTGCATGAGATGGGTGGCGGGCTGTCGGGTGGAGCCGAGGCCGCGCGGGCCATTATGACCACCGACACGGTGCCGAAAGAGGTTGCGTACCACCACAAGAACAAGTGGAACGTGGGCGGTATGGGCAAGGGTGCGGGCATGCTCGCACCGTCCCTGGCCACCATGCTGATCGTGCTCACCACCGATGCCGTGGCGACCCCGGCGCAGTTGGATGAGGCGCTGCGCAAGGCGACCGGGCTCACCTTCGACCGCCTCGATGTGGACGGCTCCTGCTCCACCAATGACACCGTGCTGCTGCTCGCCAATGGCGCGAGTGGTGTCGCACCCAGCCAGGATGAGCTCGATGCCGCCGTCTTCGCGGTCTGCGACGATCTGGCCGAACAGCTCATGGCCGATGCCGAAGGCGTCACCAAGCGGGTGCATATCACCGTGCGCGGCGCGGTCAGCGAGGACGAAGCCTTGATCGGCGCACGGGCTTTGGCGCGGGACAGCCTGGTCAAGACCGCGTTCTTCGGGTCGGATCCGAACTGGGGTCGCGTGCTCGCGAGCATCGGCATCGCGCCGATCGAGTTGGAGCAGGACAAGATTTCGGTGTCCTTCAATGGGCATCCGGTGTGTGTGAACGGTATGGGCGCGCCCGGGGCGCGCGATGTCGATCTGTCCGGCGCGGATATTCAGGTGCTCGTCGATCTCGGCCTGGGCGAAGGTGAAGCCACTATTCGCACCACCGACCTTTCGCACGGATACGTCGAAGAGAATTCGGCCTACAGCTCATGAGCTCGGTGCGGGAACAGCTTTCGGCCCTGGACAAGGCGCATGTGCTCGCCGACGCACTGCCGTGGCTGCAGAAATTCCGGGACAAGATCGTGGTCGTCAAATACGGCGGCAACGCCATGATCGACGACGAACTCAAGCAGGCGTTCGCCGCCGATATGGCATTCCTGCGGACCGTGGGCGTGCATCCTGTCGTCGTGCACGGCGGCGGGCCGCAGATCAGCGCCATGCTGAAAAAGCTTGGTCTGCAAGGGGAATTCCGTGGCGGCTTCCGTGTCACCACCCCCGAGGTGATGGATGTCGTGCGCATGGTGCTCTTCGGTCAGGTCGGCCGCGAGCTCGTCGGTTTGATCAACGCGCACGGCCCGTACGCGGTCGGCATCTCCGGTGAGGACGCGCGGCTGTTCACCGCCACCCGGCGCACCGTGACCGTCGATGGCACCGCCACCGATATCGGCCTGGTCGGCGATGTCACCGAGGTGAATCCCGACGCGGTACTGGATCTCATTGCGGCAGGGCGGATTCCGGTGGTCTCCACCATCGCGCCCGATGCCGACGGTGTGGTGCACAACATCAATGCCGATACCGCCGCCGCCGCGCTCGCACAGGGCATCGGCGCGGAGAAGCTCGTCATCCTCACCGATGTCGAGGGCCTGTACACGAATTGGCCGGACCGGTCCTCGCTGACCAGTCGCATCGACAGCGATGAACTGGCCAAGTTGCTGCCCAGCCTGGATGCGGGCATGGTCCCCAAAATGGAAGCCTGCTTGCGCGCCGTCGAAGGCGGTGTCCCGACCGCGCACGTCATCGATGGCCGGGTACCGCATTCGGTGCTGCTGGAGCTGTTCACCGGGGAGGGTATCGGCACCATGGTGACCCCCGCCCCGGGCAGCGAGAGTTCGAACGGAGTGGAGTCATGAGCACAGCCGACCTGCAGCAGCGGTGGAGTTCCGCGCTGATGAACAATTACGGCACCCCCAAGGTGGCGCTGGTGCGCGGCGCGGGCGCGGTCGTCTACGACGCCGACGGCAAGCGCTACCTCGACTTCCTCGGCGGGATCGCGGTCAACAGCCTCGGGCACGCGCATCCGGCGATTCTCGCCGCGGTCACCCAGCAGTTGGGCACGCTCGGGCATGTATCGAATCTGTATGCCAGCGAACCGGTTATCGAACTCGCCGAGCGGCTGCTCGCGCACTTCGGAGACGGGAACGGCAAGGCGTTCTTCTGCAATTCCGGGACCGAGGCCAATGAGGCCGCGTTCAAGATGGCGCGGTTGACCGGCAAGACCAAGATCGTCGCGTGTGAAGAGGCGTTCCACGGAAGGACCATGGGCGCACTGGCTTTGACGGGTCAGGCCGCCAAGCGCGCACCCTTCGAACCGATGCCCGCGGGCGTTGTCCATGTGCCCTACGGTGATTCGCTGGCTTTGGCCGCCGCCGTCGATACCGACACGGCCGCGGTGTTTCTCGAACCCATGATGGGGGAGAGCGGTGTCGTGGTGCCGCCCGCCGACTACCTGGCCAAGGCGCGCGCCATCACCAAACAGCAAGGCGCACTGCTGATCCTGGACGAGGTGCAGACGGGTATCGGGCGCACCGGGGCGTTCTACGCGCATCAGACGGCGGGCATCGTGCCCGATGTGATCACCCTCGCAAAGGGTCTCGGCGGTGGCCTGCCCATCGGCGCGGTTTTGGCGCAGGGCGCGGCCGCGGATCTACTGCAGCCGGGGATGCACGGGACCACCTTCGGTGGCAATCCAGTCTGTGCCGCAGCGGCTTTGGCGGTGCTGCGCACCATCGACGAGGAGGGCTTGCTCGCACATGTCGAGAAGGTCGGCAAGATGATCGCCGACGGTATCGACGCGCTCGACCACCCCCTGGTGGACCATGTGCGCGGTGCGGGCCTGCTCATCGGTATCCAGCTCACCGCCGATGTCTCCGCACAGGTCGACGAGGCCGCCCGCGAGAGCGGTTACCTGGTGAATCCCGCCAAGCCCAATGTGATCCGGCTGGCCCCGCCGCTGGTGCTCACCGAAACCCAGGCCGACAATTTCCTGTCCGACCTCCCCGGCATTCTCGATGCCGCGCAGGCCAAGGCGGAGAAGGAGCACACCAAGTGACCATTCGACACTTCCTGCGCGATGACGATGTGAGCCCCGCCGAACAGGCCGAAATCCTCTCCATCGCAGCGGATCTCAAGAAGGCTCCGCTGTCGCTGCGTCCCCTGGATGGTCCGCGCGGTGTGGCCGTCATGTTCGAGAAGAACTCCACCCGCACCCGCTTCTCCTTCGAAATGGGTATCGCCCAGCTCGGCGGGCACGCGGTGGTCGTCGACGGCCGCGACACCCAACTCGGCCGCGAGGAGACCCTCGCCGACACCGGGCGGGTGCTGTCCCGCTATGTGGACGCGATCGTCTGGCGCACCTTCGGTCAGGAGCGCCTGGACGAAATGGCCGGTGCCGCAACCGTTCCCGTGGTGAACGCGCTCTCCAATGAATTCCATCCCTGCCAGGTTCTGGCCGACCTGCAGACCCTGCGTGAGCGCAAGGGTGACCTCGCCGGTCGCAACCTCACCTACCTGGGTGACGGTGCGAACAATATGTCGCACTCGCTGCTGCTCGGTGGTGTCACGGCGGGCCTGAACGTAACCATCGCCGCCCCAGTGGGTTTCGAGCCGCTCCCGTGGATCGTCGACCTCGCGCAGAAGCGGGCCGCCGAAACCGGCGCGACAATCACCCTCACCAATGACCCGCAGTCCGCGGCCGAAGGTGCGGACGCCCTGGTCACCGATACCTGGATGTCCATGGGCCAGGAGGGCGACGGCCGCGACCGTGTGGCCCCCTTCCGTCCCTTCCAGGTGAACGCCGCCCTGCTCGCCCGCGCGGCCTCGGATGTGACTGTCCTGCACTGCCTTCCGGCGCACCGCGGCGAGGAGATCACCGACGAGGTGATCGACGGCCCGCACAGCGCGGTCTGGGACGAGGCCGAGAACCGCCTGCACGCCCAGAAGGCCCTGCTGGTCTGGCTCCTGCGTCAACACGCCAGAGGTGAGGCGTGACCAGCGGCGACCGCCGCTCTGCCGCAACGGTTTCCGGCAAATCGGGGGCGGCCATCGCCCGCACCCGAGCCGGCCGCCAAGCCAGAATCGTGGCCATCCTCTCCCAGCACGAGGTTCGCAGCCAATCCGAGTTGGCCGCCCTCCTCTCCGGCGAAGGAATCGACACCACCCAAGCCACTCTCTCCAGAGACCTGGATGAACTGGGCGCGGTCAAACTCCGTGCCGCCGACGGCGGAGCCGGGGTCTACGTAGTCCCCGAAGACGGCAGCCCCGTGAGGGGCGTAACCGGCGGCACCGAACGCCTCTCGAAACTGTTGGGCGACTTACTGGTTTCCACCGACGCCAGCGGCAACATAGCGGTCCTGCGCACCCCACCCGGCGCCGCCCACTTTCTCGCCAGCGCCCTGGACCGCGCCGCCCTCCCCGAAATCGTAGGCACCATCGCCGGCGACGACACCATCGCCGTCATAGCCCGCGAACCCGTCACCGGCGCCGAACTGGCCGCCAAAATAGAACACCTCGCCTAGCTCCGGCGATTCGGCGCCTCGAGGGGTGGTTATGGGCACGACCCCGGTGCCACCGCGCTCGCTGTCCGGGCGAGAGGAAGCCATTCTGCTGAAGGTTCTTTCGGGTGATGTCGAGGGGGCCGCTCGATTCCTGGGGCAAATCCCATTTGCGAAGGTGGTTGCAACATGGGGTGTCGGGTCGCCGAGCGTGGATTTGGAAGTGCTCGCGGGGGCTGAGGCGGTGCGGGGGATGGATGGCCTGTTGCCGGTCGGGGCGGAAGTTCGCGATCAGTCGGGGGAGTACATCGGCGAGATTCTGGTCTGGGTGGACGGGGGCTACCTGTCCGCAATCGAGTACGCGTGGGTGAGCGACGACCGCCCGACCGTGCTGCCCGATCCGGCCGCACTGACCGTGAGCCACTGACGAACGTGCGCCCATGGCGGTGACACGCCGTGGCTCACCGCCGTAAGTGCACACTCGCGGGGATATGCGGCGTGTTGGGGTGCGAAGTCTGATTGCCGGGGATCGTTGCTGGTGGGATGCCATAGGATGCTGCGCTGAAGGAGGGTGGCGTGGCTATCGGATCGGGTGGGGCATCGGGGCAGTTGGAAGTGCTTCCGGATGGTGTGCGGGCGTTCGGACGGCTTGCGTTTCGGATGGCTGAGGAGTTGCGGTCGGGGTCAACAACTCTCGATGGTGAGGTGGGGGAGTTGATGGACACCTGGAGGGGGGCGGCTGCCGGTTCCTATCGGAACGGGTGGGATGAGATGCAGCGGGGCGCCGTCGAGGTGTGGAATGCACTCTTCGATCTGGCCGCCAAGCTGGGCGTGACAGCGGATACCTACTGCGAAACGGACACCGACTTCGGTGCGGCAGTCAACTCGCTGGAGCTGCCGTGAGCGTCCCCGGCGAAGGTTATTCGGTCGACCTGTCCCGCCTCGATGAGGTGACAGCCCGCATCCGCGCATTCAAAGGCTTCGTCACCGACCACCTGGCCACACTCGACGACCAGGCCGAAGAACTGTCGGCCTCATGGTCGAGCGAAGCGGCGGCGGCCTACGACCTCGCACACCGCGAATGGTTAACGGGCGCAAAGGAAGTCCGCGACGGCCTGGAAGTACTGGAGTCCGCGGCCCGGACCGCCCACGGCAACTATCAGGCCGCGGTCACCGCCAACCTGCGCATGCTCGGTCTGTGAGATGAGCCTTTCGAGCGCGCGGTGGTTGCCATGGTGAACGTCGACTTCGGGGCCTATTATGCAGTCGGCAGAGTCTGTTTCGGACTTAATGAGGCACTGCAAACCGCGTTTCTCGCCGAAACAAGGGCCATGGCCGATTGCGGCGCGATGGCCGGAGTCGATGAAACCGGTGCCGCCTGGGGCCGGAAATATGATCTCCGCGCCGCCGAGGTTCTCACCATGGTCTCCGACCTCGGCAATGGCCTGCAGAAACTCGGCAATGTGATCGTGCGGGCGGGCTACAACCACTACCTCGCCGACTACGACAGCATTCTCGACTCCACCGTCCCACCCGCGGCAATGCCCGCAAGCCCAACTCCCGCCTGTCTCTACTACGGCAGCACACCCGCTGCGGGCGGCCCCAGCAACGGGCTTCGCGAAGCGGCGGACTCGCTGATTCGCTTGGCCGACAAAGTCGGAATCGACATCCCCGACGGCAACACCGACAAACTGCAGACCGCCGCCGACGCCTGGACCCGCCTGCAAACCGCCCACACCGCCGAACTGGCCTCGGTCCTGAAAAACGCTGCGGCCGTGATGAACCGCAATGACGTCGAAGACGCCCACGAGTTCACCCGCAGACTCCTCGACCTGCAAGCCGCCATCGACGACATCCTCAACGCCTGCGGCGAACTAGCCCAACTCTGCACCTCCCAAAAATCCGACCTAGACCACCTCCGCGGCGAACTCCTGCACGGCATCCTCGTCGAACTCTCCTGGGCCGTAGCGGGCGAACTGACCATCGCCATAGCCTCCGCCTGGTTCACCTTCGGCATCACCGCCGTAGTCATGACCGGCGCAACCGCCGCCACCGTCACCCGCTACGCCCTCCGCATCACCGAAGCAGTCCGAGGCTGGCGCGACGCAATCGCCACCGCCCGAGCCCGCTTCGCTCTCCGCGACCTCAGCAGATCCCGCAGATCGGTCGACGAAGCGAACCGGCTTCAACTCGAGGGCGTCAAGCCGTCAGCGCAGCCCAAACCCCTTGTAGCGCAACTAAGTCTGCGAGAGGAGCTGGATGCGGCGGCTACCTGGCCCCGTGGCAACCTTCCTACCCAGGGTGGTCCACCCAATGGATATCTTGCCAAGCGAGATCCGCAGGGAAATATCACGCACTACTCGTATTACGATGCCGATGGAGTGGCGACAAAGCGTGTGGATCTGACCGGCAAGGCGCATCTCGACAAGGCGACAGGTCAATATATCCCCCCGCCGCATGTCGTCGATGTGCAGCGGAATGTTAATCCGGCCACTGGTGAAATTTTCGGTCACCCTCCACAACAGTGTCAGACCTGCTCTCCCAGAGGAGATTCCATAGTGAGAGACAATTCGAAGGACGCCGGTCTCCAGGTCGCGCTGGATTCCTCGCGGAGCCCTGATGCGATGATCAGGCTTGCGGAGATTCCGAAGCTGGGTGCGTATATCGAATATCCGGAGGCTCGAATGCGGCTCCAGGAGTTGATGGACGATGACATCGTCACCGTCGAGGTGGATGCGGCGGAAGTGCTTATACGAGTTGGCGGACAATCCGGATTGCTGGCGGTGCTCGAGGTGCTGGGACGGCGTGAAGATGATCCGGATGTCGACTACATCGCCTACATGCTGCAGAACCTCGACTCCGGCGGCGAGCTGCCTGTCCTGGCCATAGCGTCGTCCATCGAAAACGAGAAGTTTTCGGACATGGCAAGGGTGGGCCTCGCGAATCTGCGACAACTGATCGGCAGGTGATCGAGGTGTCGTAGGAGTCTTTGCGGGACAGCGCATTCCAGTCGATGTCGAGGTGGTGGGTGGTGGGAATGAGTGTCATGGGAGCCGGGCCTTGGGATTCCGAGTTGGGTGTTGCGCTCGATCTGTCGAGTGGTGAGTCGGTTGTGCACTTATGGCGGAGATATGTCGGGTTTGCCGCCGTGAGTGCACGGTCGTGGGTGGGTGGGGGTGCGTGAGGATTGGGGTTGTGCCTGAATGGACTTATCGGCCGCTGCGGGCGGCGGCGAATTCGGTGTTGGGGGAGCGGCGGGCTCGGGTGGGGGCGCTGCGGTTCCTGGCAGGGGTGATTTCGCTGCCGGGTGGGGGTGCGGCGGTCAAGCGGGTGTTCGAGAGTCGCCGTCATGATGCTCGGCCTCTGGGGCCGGCGGCGTGGTGAGACCTGGGTCTGGTGGACCCTGTTCGGTGCCGCCACCGCGGGCTCGGCGAGTGCCCTGGCTATTCACTTCTTCATCCATTACATGGCCTTCATCCACCTCCTTCCGGTGTATTTCGGCACTGCACTGCTGGCGACCGCACTAACCCTGAGCAGGCCATACCTCTTCGCGCACCCCCGGTTATGAATGGGATTGCATCATCGTGCATAATCATTTGCAGGACGCCGGGGGAACCGACCTACACGTACTAATCGAGGAGCACACGGACTATGACCAAGCGCGTCGTACTCGCCTACTCCGGCGGGCTGGACACCTCAGTCGCGATCAGCTGGATCGCCAAGGAGACCGGGGCCGAGGTGGTCGCGGTCGCGATCGACCTGGGTCAGGGCGGCGAGGACATGAACGATGTGCGCCAGCGCGCGCTCGACTGCGGTGCGGTCGAGTCCATCGTGGTGGACGCGCGCGACGAGTTCGCCAATGAGTACTGCCTGCCCACCATCCAGTCGAACGCGCTGTACATGGGCCGCTACCCGCTGGTGTCCGCGATCTCCCGGCCGCTGATTGTCAAGCACCTGGTCGAGGCCGCCGAATACCATGGCGCGGACACGGTTTCGCACGGTTGCACCGGTAAGGGCAACGACCAGGTCCGCTTCGAGGTCGGCATCGGCGCCCTCGCCCCCGACCTGAAGGTCATCGCCCCGGTCCGCGACTACGCCTGGACCCGTGAGAAGGCCATCGAGTTCGCGGCCGAGAACAAGCTGCCGATCAATGTCTCCAAGAAGTCGCCGTTCTCCATCGACCAGAACCTGTGGGGCCGCGCGGTGGAAACCGGCTTCCTCGAGGATCTCTGGAATGCCCCGACCAAGGACGTCTACGACTACACCGTCGACCCGACCGTCAACTTCGAGGCCCCCGACGAGCTCATTGTCACCTTCGACAAGGGTGTCCCGGTCGCCATCGACGGCCGCCCGGTCAGCATGCTCGAGGCCATCACCGAGCTGAACCAGCGCGCGGGCCGTCAGGGCGTCGGCCGACTGGACATGGTCGAGGACCGTCTCGTCGGCATCAAGAGCCGCGAGATCTACGAGGCCCCGGGCGCCATCGCCCTCATTACCGCGCACCAGGAGATGGAAGCGGTCACCGTCGAGCGCGAGCTGGGCCGCTACAAGCGGCAGGTCGAGCAGCGCTGGGGCGAGCTGGTCTACGACGGCCTGTGGTTCTCCCCGCTCAAGCGCGCCCTGGACGCCTTCGTGCAGGACACCCAGCAGCATGTCTCCGGCGATGTCCGGATGGTGCTGCACGGCGGCAGCGTGGTCGTGAACGGCCGCCGCTCGGACGAGTCGCTGTACGACTTCAACCTGGCCACCTACGACGCGGGCGACACCTTCGACCAGTCCCTGGCCAAGGGCTTCGTGCAGATCCACGGCCTGTCCTCCAAGGTCGCGGCGCGTCGGGATCTCAGCAAGAAGTAGTAGCCTGCGACCGGGACTCGACCGGCCTGAGGAGGCGTCCATGCGAACCGATGACGACAGCTGGGACATCACGGAGAGTGTGGGCGCCACCGCCCTCGGCGTCGCCGCCATGCGGGCCTACGAAACCCGTCGCGACGACGCCGTCTTCCAGGATCCGTACGCGGAGAAACTGGTCGAAGCGGTCGGCTCGGAGAACTGGTCCGCCATGCTGCGCGGGAACCGGGAGAACCTCCGCGAAGCGGGCGGCTCGTACATCAACGGTGTGATGGGCAACTTCCTGGTGGCCCGCACCCTGTACTTCGACAGGTACTTCGCCGACGCCATCGAGGTTGGCATCCGGCAGTTCGTCATCCTGGCCTCCGGGCTGGACGCTCGCGCCTACCGGGTGGAATTCCCTTCCGGCAGTACGGTTTTCGAACTGGATCTGCCGAAGGTGCTGGAGTTCAAGGCCAATGCGCTGGTCGATGAGACGCCGGCGGCGGATCGCCGCGAAGTACCCATCGATCTGCGTCAGGACTGGCCGAAAGCCTTGCTCGACAAGGGATTCGACCGGACCCGGCCCACGGCCTGGCTGGCCGAGGGACTGCTCCGCTACCTCCCGGGCGATGCCCAGGATCGACTGCTGGAGCATGTCGCCGAACTCAGCGCCCCCGGCAGCCGGATGGCACTGAATATCGGTACCGGCGAGCGCGCGCTCTCCGACGAATTCCGTAAGCGTCGCGCGGAAGCGCTGGCGCAGAACGGAATTCGTGTCGACCTGGAACAGCTCTGGTATCCGTGGGAGGGTCGCACCGACCCGCGCACCTGGTTCGCCATGCGCAGCTGGCTGGTGCGGGAGGGTGATCCGGTCGCCCTGCTGGAAGAGCGCGGCCGTACCGTCCCCGAGGCGGCACTACCCGATATGCGCACACACATTCTGATGACCGCGATACGACCGCGAGGAGACGACACGCTATGACCGAGGGCAGCAGCACGAACGAGGGCGCGCTGTGGGGCGGACGATTCGCGTCCGGTCCGGCCGCGGCAATGGCCGCGCTGAGCAAGTCGACCCACTTCGACTGGGTGCTCGCGCCATACGACATCCGCGCGTCGAAAGCCCATGCGCGCGTGCTGCACAAGGCGGGGTTGCTCTCGGCGAGCGACCTGGAAGCCATGCTCGTCGGCCTCGATCAGCTGGCCGCCGATGTGGCCTCGGGCGCCTACGGTCCCGCCGAATCCGATGAGGATGTGCACGGTGCGCTCGAACGCGGTCTGATCGAACGCGTCGGCACCGAGCTCGGTGGTCGCCTGCGCGCCGGTCGTTCGCGTAATGATCAGGTGGCCACCCTGTTCCGCATGTGGCTGCGCGATGGCGTGCGCCGCGTCGCCGCCGGTGTCCTCGAGGTGGTCGACGCCCTCGTCGCACAGGCCGCCGCGCATCCGGATGCCGTCATGCCGGGCAAGACGCATCTGCAGGCCGCGCAGCCGGTGCTGCTCGCGCATCATCTGCTCGCGCACGCGCATCCGCTGCTGCGCGATATCGACCGCCTGCGCGATTGGGACAAGCGCGCCGCCATCTCCCCGTACGGTTCGGGCGCACTCGCCGGTTCCTCCCTGGGCCTGGATCCCGAGGCTATCGCCGCCGATCTGGATTTCGATGCGGCAGCGGCCAATTCGATCGACGCCACCTCCTCACGCGATTTCGCCGCCGAGGCCGCGTTCGTACTGGCCATGACCGCGGTCGACCTCTCCCGCATGGCGGAGGAGGTAATCATCTGGAGCACACCGGAATTCGGCTACATCATCCTGGCCGATGCCTGGTCCACCGGCTCCTCGATCATGCCGCAGAAGAAGAACCCGGATGTCTCGGAGCTGACCCGCGGCAAGGCCGGACGTCTGATCGGCAATCTCACCGGCCTGCTCGCCACGTTGAAGGCCCAGCCCCTCGCCTACAACCGTGACCTGCAGGAAGACAAGGAACCGGTCTTCGATTCGGTCGCACAGCTCGAGCTGCTGCTCCCCGCCATCGCGGGCCTGGTCTCCACCCTCACCTTCCACACCGATCGCATGGCCGAGCTGGCCCCCGCCGGTTTCACCCTCGCCACCGATATCGCCGAATGGCTTGTCCGCCAGGGTGTTCCATTCCGCGTCGCGCACGAAGCAGCCGGCGGCTGCGTCCGCGCCGCCGAAGCCCGCGGCGTCGGCCTGGACGAACTCACCAACGAGGAATTCGCCGCCGTCGATCCCGCCCTGACCCCCCAGGTCCGCGAAGTCCTCACCGTCGCAGGCTCCATCGCCTCCCGCAACGCCCGCGGCGGCACCGCCGGCGTCCAGGTCGCCAAGCAACTCGAAGAGGTCCGCTCCACCGCGGCCGAACAGCGCACCTGGCTGGCCTGACCAGCCGAAACCTGTGAGCTGACTTCTCATTCTCCGGACACGGCGCTTGCAGTAGATATAACGTCCGTGTTATGAATTGGGGAGAGGTGGAACTGGAGCAGGAGATAGACGAGTGGTTCGACTTGCTCGACCAGGAGACTGCGGCCTTCTATGTCGACCTGCTTGCGCAGCTGGGCGTACTCCTAGGTGAGCCCTATACCCGTCAGCTACAGGGCAAACTGCGCGAACTCCGATTCCATCTCTCACGTGACGCGGTGCGAATCAGTTACTGGATCGCACCTGGCAGGCGCATCATCCTGTTGACGACGTTCCGGAAACAACGGATGCGTGAGAAGGCCGAGGTCGAGCGAGCGGTGCGAGCGATGAACCGTTGCATCGCCGAGGCTCATACCGTGGAGGAGGATCAGATCCATGGGTGAACGTAAGAGCTGGGCCGACAAGCGTGCCGAGGTAATGAGTCGTCCCGGGGCCGGGGTGGCGTACGAATCCGCGCGAATTCGATTCGAACTGGGTGCGGCCGTGCGGTTTCGGCGTGAGGAACTCGGGCTCACACAGGCGGAGTTGGCAACTCGGACCGGGTTGAAGCAGCCTGCGGTGGCGCGCTTCGAAGCGGGTGGCACGATGCCCACGATTCCCATGCTCGAACGATTCGCGGAAGCCCTCGAACTGCGGCTCAGCGTTAGATTCGACCCACTGCGGGAAGCTGGCTGAGAGCGCCGGTTACGCTCCGGCAATGACTTTGCTGCTACTCGGATTGGCCATTGCCTGTGAAGTGACCGCGACCGTGTCGCTGAAGATCTCCGACGGGTTCAGCAAGCTGGTGCCGTCGGTCATTGTGGTGATCGGGTATGGGGCGGCGTTCTATTTCCTGTCGCAGGTGTTGAAGCGGGGGATGGCGATCGGGGTCGCGTACGGGATCTGGTCGGCGGTGGGTGTGGTCGCGGTATCGGTGATCGGGGCGTTGTTCCTGGACGAGAAGTTGACCCTCGTCCAGGTGGGTGGGATCGGGTTGGTGATCGCCGGGGTGCTGGCGCTGGAACTCGGTGGGGCGCACTGAGATTCGGCTGCGGGGTCAATCCTCCACGCGCAGTACGTATCCCGCTTCGGAGAGGGCATCGAGGACCTCGTCGCGGTGGGTGGGACCGCGGGTTTCCAGGGTGAGCATGACCTCGACCTCATCGATGGCGAGCCAAGCGCCGGTACGGGAATGGACCACATCCAGCACGTTCACGCCGGTGCGGCCGAGCTCGGCCAGGAGACGGCCCAGGCTACCCGGGCGGTCGGAGATGGTGACCCGGGCCGCCAGGTAGCGGCCCGCCGCGCTCAGGCCGTGACCGATGACGCGAGTCAGCAGCAGTGGGTCGATATTTCCGCCGGAGAGTATGGCGCACACCGGACCTCGCAGATCCAGCTCGTCGAGATCGCAGGCCATGAGCGCGGCGACGGCGGCGGCTCCCGCCGGTTCCACGATCAACTTGGCGCGTTCCATACACAGCAACAGCGCTTTGGAGAGCGCGTCCTCATCGACGGTGACAATGGCCGGTGCGCATTCGATGATATGCCCGAATGGCACCTCACCCGGCAGCCCCACGGCGATACCGTCGGCCATGGTCGTCATCTGTTCCAGGCGTATGGGTTTCCCGGCCTCGATCGATACCGGCCAGGCGGCCGCACCCTGCGCCTGCACGCCGATCACTCGCACCTGCGGTGCCAATTGCCTCAGCGCACCGGCGATTCCGGCGAGCAGTCCGCCGCCACCGGTCGGCACGATCACGGTGCCCACCTCGGGCAGCTGTTCTAGAATCTCGAGCGCGACCGTGCCCTGTCCGGCCACGATATCGGGATGGTCGAACGGGTGTACCAGCGTCGCCCCGGTCTGCTCGGCGAATTCCCTTGCGGCGGCGAGTGATTCCTCGATGGTTTCGCCGACCTGATGCACGGTCGCCCCATATGCCTTGGTGGCCACCAGTTTCGGCAGGGCCGCGCCGACCGGCATGAACACCGTCGATTCGATACCGAGCGAGGTCGCCGACCAGGCCACGCCCTGCGCGTGATTACCCGCGCTGGCCGCCACCACCCCGCGCCGTCGTTCGGCCTCGGGCAGATTCGCGATCCGGTTGTACGCACCGCGGGGCTTGAACGATCCGGTGCGCTGCAAGTTCTCGCATTTGAGCCACACCTCATGCCCGGTGTGTTCGGCCAGTACCCGCGAGGCCACCACCGGGGTCCGGCGAATCACCGGTGCCAGCAGGGTGGTCGCCGCGTCGATCCGTGCGATCAGGTCCATGGCGGCCATGCTGCCAGGCGATAGCCGAACTGTCGCGATTGCCGCCACGTCACGCGCTCGGCTCTCCGCCGGTCCGATGTGAAGGCTGCGACTTTTCCTGACTGTGACACGACCGACCGAGAAAGTGAACACGGGAAACATAGCGTGGCGCTATGCCCCCACGCCGACGCTCCGCCCTGCTGGCCACCCTGGTGGTCGACCAACCGGGTCGCCCGCAGATCATTCTCGGTGAATTGCGCCGGGTCATCCTGGATGGCGCGGCCCCGCCCGGCACCGTGATCCCGCTGCGCGAGATCGCGGAACTCTTCGGCGTCAGCCACATTCCGGTGCGCGAGGCACTCAAAACCCTGATCGGGGAGGGCCTGGTCACCCATGAACAGCACGCCGGATACACGGTGGCCCAGCTGACCGCCGCCGAACTGCGCGAAATGTATGTGGTGCGACAGACTTTGGAGGAGGCGGCGCTGGCCTTGGCCGCGGTGAACGCCTGCGCCGCTGATCGCGCCGCCCTGGTCGCGGCGAATGACCTGTTGGAGAAGGCGATTCACGAGGACGATGCGGTGGCCTACCACCGGCATTCGCGCACCTTCCATCTCGCGCTCACCAGGCCCTCGCGCATGTTCCGGCTGGTACATATGCTGGAGGCGGCCTGGAATGTCACCGAACCCGTGCAGCCCATGGTCCATGCCTCACAGGCGGATCGCGAACGCCTGCACGGTGATCACAACCTCATGCTGGACGCATTCCTGGACCGGGATGTGGACCGGCTGCTCGCGATCGCCCGGCGGCATCACCATCGCCTGGAGCAGGTGATCTCCACCCTGCCGACCGACACCGGCCTGCTGATTCCCCAGGAAGATATATCAATCCCGCAATGAACGGGCAATAGTGGTGCAACGGAGGGGCAATAGCCGCTTCCTACTTTGGTCCGACCATTGCTCTTCCGGATCGGATGCACCATGACCGATATCGTCACCCCTGCCGCGGCGGACTCACCGCCTGCGACCGCACCAGTCTACGACCCCGCCCTCACCAATGAGGACCTGGCCCCACTGCGCGAACAACGTTGGGGCTCTTACCATATCTTCGCCTTCTGGATGTCGGACGTGCACAGTGTCGGCGGTTATGTCACCGCTGGCAGTCTGTTCGCGCTCGGCCTCGCCGGTTGGCAGGTGCTCGCGGCCCTGCTCATCGGCATCACGATCGTATATTTCCTGTGTAATCTCGTCGCCGCGCCCAGCCAGAGCGCCGGTGTGCCGTATCCGGTCATGTGCCGCAGCGCTTTCGGCGTGCGCGGCGCGAATATTCCGGCCATTATTCGCGGTTTGATCGCGGTGGCCTGGTACGGCATTCAGACCTATCTGGCCTCGGCGGCGCTGATAGTCGTTGCGGTGAAACTCTTTCCGAGCCTGGCCCCGTACGCGGTCGCCGACGACTACGGATTCCTGGGCCTGTCCCTGCTTGGCTGGGGCGCGTACCTGGTGCTGTGGGTGGTGCAGGCGGCGGTGTTCTGGCAGGGCATGGAGTCCATTCGCCGGTTCATCGACTTCTGCGGTCCCGCGGTGTATGTCGTGATGTTCGCGCTCTGCGGCTACCTGCTCTACAAAGCGGGCTGGGGTTCGATCGACCTGCAGCTCGGCTCGGTGAAGTACCACGGCTGGGATGCCCTGCCGGTGATCCTGGGCGCGATTGCCCTTGTGGTGTCGTACTTCTGCGGTCCCATGCTGAATTTCGGTGACTTCTCCCGCTACGCCAAGTCGATGCAGGCGGTCAAGCGCGGCAATCTGCTCGGGCTGCCGGTGAACTTCCTGGCCTTCTCGCTGCTGGTGGTGATCACCGCGTCGCTGACGATTCCGGTCTACGGCGAACTCATCACCGATCCGGTGGAGACGGTCTCGCGCATCGATTCGACGTTCGCGATCGTGTTGGGCGCGTTGACATTCACCATTGCGACGGTCGGCATTAATATCGTCGCCAACTTCATCTCCCCGGCCTTCGACTTCTCGCATGTGAGCCCGCAGAAGATCAGCTGGCGGATGGGCGGCATGATCGCCGCGGTCGGCTCGATCATCATTACGCCGTGGAACCTGTACAACAATCCGGAGGTCATCCATTACACCCTCGAGGTGCTCGGTGCCTTCATCGGCCCGCTGTTCGGCGTCCTGATCGCGGACTACTACCTGATCCGCAATCGCACCATCGTCGTCGATGATCTGTTCACCCTGTCGCCCACCGGAAGCTACTGGTACAGAAAGGGTTTCAACCCGGTCGCGGTCATCGCCACCGTGGTCGGCGCGGCCGCCGCGGTCTTCCCGGTACTCGCCAAGGATCTCACCGGCATGTACGCCGCCGCCCAATACAGCTGGTTCATCGGATGCGGGCTCGCGCTGGTGATTTACTACGCGCTCGCCAAACGTGCCGAAACTGTGGTGGCGGTTACATAATCCGCGCGAATTGGCGTATTAAAGCCCACACGCTCTAAATATGCTTTTTCGAAGCGGAATTAGTAGCGTGATCGGTATGCAGCTTTCCCGGTTCACCGATCTCGGACTGCGCGCCCTCATGCGGCTGGCGGTCAGTGATGACGCCGCGGAACGAGTGACCGTCAAACTCGTTGCGCGGCAGGTGAATGCCTCCGAGCACTATGTGGCCAAGGCGGTCGCCCGGCTTGCCGAACTCGGATATGTGGAGTCGCTGCGTGGCCGCACCGGCGGGATTTTCCTCACCTCTGCCGGGCGGTCCACCACCATCGGGCGCATTGTTCGCGAACTCGAAGGCGATGGCGAAGTCATCGAATGCCTGGGTGTGAATCCTTGCCCGCTGGCGAGTGCCTGCCGTTTGCGCGGCATTCTCGCCGAGGCCCAGCGGGCGTTCTATACCGAGCTCGATCGCTACACCCTCGCCGACCTGGTGGACCGGCGGACCGTGGAACTGCTGCATCTGCCGGTCTTTCCGGCGGCGGTACTGATCGACTAGGAGACACCATGACCATCACGCAGGATGCGGCGTACGAGATTCCGGAGCTGGAAGCCGAGTACGCCGAGCTGATCCGGGCGACGCTCCCGCTGGTCGGGGCGCATATCGATGAGATCACCGCGCTGTTCTATCGCAAGCTGTTCAGCGCGCATCCGGAGTTGCTGCGGAACCGCTTCAACCGCGGTAATCAGACCCGGGGTGCGCAGCAGCGGGCCCTGGCGGCATCGATTGCCACTTTCGCCACCCATCTGGTCGATCCGGCGCTACCGCATCCGCGAGAGTTGTTGTCCCGCATCGGACATAAGCACGCCTCGCTCGGCGTCACCGCGGACGAGTACCACATTGTGCACGAGCATCTGTTCGCGGCGATTGTCGAGGTACTGGGTGCGGAGACGGTGACCGCCGAGGTCGCGGCGGCGTGGGATCGGGTCTACTGGCTGATGGCGACCACGCTCATCGATCTGGAGGCCAAGCTCTATGCCGGCGCCGGGGTCGCGCCCGGCGAGGTATTCCGGGATACCCGCGTGGTCCAGCGCATCGACGATCCCTCCGGCGCGGCCACTTTCGTCGTGGAGTCGGCCGACCCGGCCCAGCCGCTACCGGATTTCCTGCCCGGACAATATATTTCGGTCGGCGCGGACCTGCCCGACGGCGCTCGCCAGCTGCGCCAGTACAGCCTGATCAACAGCCCGGGCGCGCACCGATTGGCCTTCACCGTGCGCCGGTTGGTCGCGGCCGACGGCAAGCCGAAGGGTGAGGTCTCGTCCTGGCTGCACGAAACCGTCGGTGTGGGAGACCTTTTGACGATCACGCTGCCCTTCGGTGATCTCACCATCGACCCGGATGCCGGCACGCCGCTGGTGCTGATCTCCGCCGGGATCGGCGCCACCCCGATGGTGGGAATTCTCGAGTATCTCGTCGCGACGGCGAGCGAGCGCCGAACCCTGGTCCTGCACGCGGATCATTCGGAGCTCGCCCACCCACTCCGTGAACGGGTCGCCGATCTGGTTGCGGCCCTGGGCGATTCGGACTTCCGCGCCTGGTATCAGACCTCGGGCCACGGCCGGATGGAGCTCGCCCAGGTGGAGCTGCCGCAGGACGCCGACTTCTACCTGTGCGGTGGAAACAACTTCCTGCAGAGCGTTCGCGGTCAGCTCATGGCCGCCGGAATCCCGAGCGGCAGAGTGCATTTCGAACTCTTCGCACCCAATGATTGGCTGCTGGCACCCGCGTAGTCAGGGGCGGTTGCGGTCGGCGATATCGAGGACCTGGGCGAGCCACGGGGTGTAACCGGTGGGGACGGCGGTCATGGCGGTGCGCAGTTCTTCGATGCTCACCCACATGGTCTCGGCGACCTCGGCCGGATTCGGTTCGGGCGCGGCGGTTCCGATGCGGCCGAGCACGACATGGTCGAATTCGTGCTCGACGCGGCCGGTGGCCGGATCGGCGGCCTGATAGCTGAAGGTGCCGGCCTCGGTCAGGTCGGCGGTGAGGCCCATTTCCTCGCGCAGGCGCTTGGCCGCGGCCTCGATCACCGATTGCCCGGGTGCGGGATGCCCGCAGCAGGTGTTGGTCCACAGCAGCGGGAACCGTGTTTTGATGCCCGCGCGCTGCTGCAGCAGCACCTGTCCGCTGTCGTCGAAGAGCAGTACCGAGAACGCCCGGTGCAGCTGTCCGGGCGCGGTGTGGGCCGCCGCCACCGCCAGCGATCCGGTCGCGCGACCCTGCACGTCCACCAGCTCGACGAGCAGGGTTTCGCGATCGACCGCCGCCGCGGCGTCGGGGGTGTCGAGAGTGTCGGTCACCGTTCTACCTTATCGGCGGCGATCAACAGGTATTGGAAGCTGCCCTCCTTGTACGAGTTCAGGAAGGGTTTTTCCACGCCGGTGGCCAGCTCGGAGTGGGTGCGCAGCTCCCAGTACGGGATGGTGTCGGGCGTCAGATCGGTGACCGAGACCGGCACCAGATTGTTCGCGGCCATGGCCTTGAAGTACTCGCTGCGCGGATGGATATTGCAGCCGTAGTGCGCGTCGATCCAACTCACCGAGGCCGAGCGCGCACCGAACACATCATTGGAGCAGCCGGTGATGCAGACGTACCGCCCGCCCGGCTCCAGCAGTCGGGAGAACTCGGCGAAGAGTTCGAAAAGGTCCACGTACATGGTGGTTTCATTGGTCCAGATGCCACGTTTGGAGCCGGTGTCGAAACCGGTGTCGAGCATATTCTTGAAATGGAACCGCACCTTGTCGGTGACGCCGCGCTCGTGCGCCTGCTCATTGGCGAATCCGGCCTGGTACTCGGAGATGGTGACACCGTCCATCCGGCAACCGAAGCGCTGATTGGCCATGAAGCTGGTGCCGCCGCGTCCGGAGCCGCCGTCCATGAGGCTGTCTCCCGGGCGCACATCGCCGAGATGATCGAGCAGCAGATCGGCCTGCGCGGTTTCGAGGCGGTGCAGCTCCTGCACCAGGCGTTTCTGGCGGGTGTCCTCGGGGCCTTCGAGCACGGAGAGGTCGGGCGCGCCGATGCCGTAGTGATGGTGGTAGAGCCCGTCCACCTCGCCGAGCACGGTATTCACGCGATCATCGTTCGGATTGTTGTTCCAATAGGCGGCGACCGACTTCTGGTAGTCGGTGCGTAAGACCTCGGTCTGGGGGTGCAACGCGGTCATGATAATCGTCCTCTCGCTTGATCGATGCCGATGCAGGGGCGAAAACCGTGTAGCTCAGTTACTTTCGTTGTAGCGGCGGCTGCCGGCGTGCCAGGCGCGGTTTCCGCCCATCCAGGCCCACAGTCCGCCGAGGAAGCGGCGCAGTTCGGGGGAGCCGGTGGCGGCGAGTGCCCCCGCCTCGGCCTCGAAGCGGTGTACCAGTTCGTCGTGCACGTCGGCGGTGCGCTGTACCGCCTCCGAGCGCGAGCACTTCTCCTCGGCCGCGAGCACCGTGGGGAGGTTGAATTCCCTTCCACCGGAGAGGTCTTCACGCGCCATCGAGTAGAGATCGTTCACCATCTGACTGGCCAGCGCCGCGGTGGTGACCACCCGCCGCACCCGTGGATCGGTGTACTCGGCCGCGGGCAGTTCATAGCCGCCGACCGCGTCGATGGGTGCCATGCACGGCAGGAAGCTGTGTGGCTGGCGATTGAGCAGGTACTCCCAGACCGGTGGCATCCGCCCGGCCCCGCGCCAGCCCGCCTCCGCGCCGAGTGCGATGAACCAGCCCGCGATCTCGGTGCGCAGCCGGGCGACCTGGGCGGGGGAGGCGAAGCGCGACAGGTGTTCGAAGGAGGTACGGAAGGCCCGCAGAATCGGGTCACTCTGCATGGCCGCCTCCACCGAAACCTGGTACCGCACCGGCAGATGCGCCGGATCCATTGCCGCGGCGGCCAATTCGAGCCGGGGCCCCAATTCCGCCGCGGCGCTGGAGTGCGAACCGTCCGGTGCGATATCGCTGGCGTCCTCCTCGCAGTAGTAGTCGTCCACCGACCACTCCGAGACGGCGCACTTGGCCACGGCCAGCAGCCGGTCCGCATCATCGCAATCCGGATGCGCGAGCATGATCAACCGCCCGAAATCCGCCTTGCGGAGTTCGTCCAGGCGGCCCTCGTACAGTCCGATCTCCTTGGCCCAGGCCAGGATTCCGACATTCACCGCCGCACCCAGCTCCGGATTGTCACGCACCGGCGGTGGGCAGTACAGCGGTGGAATCGCCTGGCCGGCCTTGCGCTCCCGCCGCACCGTGGTGGTGCCGATTCCGCTGGGGCCGTGGGTAATCGCTCGTGTGGCAACGCCCGCGGTGTCGGAGGCCGCCGGCGGGGCAACCGGGGTGGATGTCTCCGGGGGAGCGGTCGCGGGGGCAGCCGCGACCGCTGAACCGGATGACGCTGTTCGCCGGGCGGCCGACAGAGCTCCGAGTCCGCTGGGGCCCTGCGGTATTCGCCCGCCGCCGGCCGGTTGGGCCGGTCCGGCGGATTTCGGTGCCGCCCGTGGTGTGGTGGGCGGCGTGGGCACCCGCCCGGCGCTGTTCGCGCGGGGCACGGGGCGAAGTGGCTGTCCCACACCGGGGGTCGGTGGTGCGGGCCGCAGGGCGGGCACCGCGCCACCGGCGGGTGTGACCGGATGGGTCGCCTGCTCGGCGACGCCCGCGATCGCCTCGGCGGCGGGCAGATTCACCAGTAGGCTCGCGGACCCCAACCCCATGGGACCGAGTAGCCGCTTGGGCGGCAGATGCGTCTCGGCCGCATCCGATTCACCCAAGCGTGGATCATCCAGTGCGCCTTGGCTTTCCGGTGTCTCCGGAAATGCCAGCCGGGACGGCGCGTTCGGATCGAAGGATTTCAGCAGGGCGGCGACGGCCGCCGCCACCTCGTGGGTGGCGGGCGGCGCGGCGGCGCGGGACAGCACCGACATGGTCCGCCCCGATCAGTCGGACTGACGGGCGACCAGCACATTGTCGAGAATGCCGAGCGCGTCGGGGACCAGGACGGCGGCCGAGTAGTAGCAGCTGACCAGGTACGAGATGATCGACTGGTCGTCGATGCCCTTGAACCGCACATTCAGGCTGGGTTCGTACTCGTCCGGAATTCCGGTCTGGTGCAGGCCGATGACGCCCTGATCCTTCTCACCGGTGCGCATGGCCATGATGGACGTGGTCTGGGTATCGCTCACCGGGATCTTCCCGCACGGGAAGATCGGCACGCCGCGCCATGCGGGCACGCGATGGCCGTCCACCTCCACCGGATCCGGGTAGATGCCGCGCTTACTGCATTCGCGGCCGAACGCGGCGATCGCTTTCGGGTGTGCCAGAAAGAGTTTCGTGCTGCGCCGCATGCTGAGCAGTTCGTCCATATCGTCCGGGGTCGGCGGGCCGGACTCGGTGTAGATGCGCTGCTTGAGATCGCAATTATTGAGCAGCCCGAAGTCGGGATTGTTCACCAGGTCGTATTCGCGGCGCTCGTACATGGCCTCGATGGTCAGGCGCAACTGCTGTTCGATCTGATCCATCGGATCGTTGAACAGATCGGCGACGCGGGTGTGCACCCGCAATACGCTCTGGCCCAGGCTGAGTTCGTATTCGCGGGGCTGATCGTCGTAGTCGACGAAGGTGCCGTCGAGCAGGGGCTCACCGGAGTGACCGGAGGCGACCACGATCTCGGCCTCGCCGTACTTGTTCTGTGGTGCCGCGGGCAGGCTGGCCACCGCGGCCAAATGCTCTCGCAGGGCGGGGATTTGATCATTGAGCTGATCGAGGGACTGGCGGGTGAGCACCAGCATGGTGGTGGGTGTGACGGTCTTGATGGTGACCGGCCAGATGGCGGCCGGATCGACGAGGGTCTCATCGCCGTAGTGGTCGCCGCCGGCGAGCATGCCGAGCTTGGTGGTCTCACCGTATTCGCCGGTGCCCATCTTGCTCAGCTTGCCGTGCACGATCAGCAGCACCTGATCCATCGGATTGCCGAATTCGGCAACTACGGTGCCGGGCGGCAGATCTCGCTGTTCGAAGCGCTGCGAGACGGTGGACAACACCTCTTCGTCGTCGAAGCCGCGCAGCTGCGGCAGCTCCTGCAGTTCGAGTGGAATGACCCGGGCGTGCGGGCCATTGATGATGAACTCGACTTCACCATTTCCGACGGTGTGGGTGAGGCGGCGATTGACGCGGTAGACACCACCCTTGACCGGGGTCCACGGCAGGTTGCGGGTCAGCCAGCGGGAGCTGATGCCCTGCATCTGGGGTTCGGATTTGGTGGTGTGCGCCAGCTGACTGGCGGCGGAGGTGCTGAGGGTTTTGCGCTGGTGGTTGTCGGTCTGGAGGGGCATTTCAATGGTCATGCTGCGGTCCTCACCTCGAAGGGCCACCGCGCGGTGCAGGCGGTGGAATCCACGGCGATAGAGCAGGCCGGGTAAGGGCCTGCGGAAACTAGACATGTGAGTGAAAAGACAAGCGCGACAGTGCGTTCCAGCGATATCGATCGTAGGGCGCCAGGTCACGGATGCGCAGCGAAATGCATAAACATGATGTCTGTTGCATTGCTATCGCCGGAGTGTCGCGGCTTCGCGCCCTCGCAATCGTGCGTTCGCAGGCGTTTCGATGAAGTATTCGACCAGCGTGCTGACCGGCCGGGCGCCCCGGATGATCTCGGTATTCGCAGCTTCACAAAAATAGCTGAACCGACCGGGCTGTTCGTAATATTCGCCGCGCCCGGAGGTGTGCTCGCATGGTGCTGATCACAGCGCCCACGCGATAGGGTGGCTCTATGGCAAGCTCATCAGGACGCGTTGGGGCGGATGACGCAGGTCACGAGCGGATTATGTCTGGGAGCGAAGCCGTGGAATTCAATACGAAGTCCGTTGTGGGGCCGATGCGACGCCTGATGGCGACCGCCCGGAATGGACTCGAGGTGATCCGGTTCGGGGGACTGGTTCACGAGATCGAATCCTCGCCGTATGAGATCGCCGAGCGTAAGCGTATGTATCGGCTGCGGCATTACTTCCCGGATGCCACGGGAACCGACCGGCCGGTTGTGATGTTGGTGCCGCCGATCATGGTCACCGCGGAGATCTGGGATGTGAATGCCGCCGACGGCGCCGTCGGCATTCTGAATGCCGCCGGAATCGATTGCTGGGTGGTCGATTTCGGCTCACCCACCACCGAGGAGGGCGGCTGGGATCGCGATCTCGCCGATCACGTCCTCGCCGTCAGCAGCGCCATCGATACGGTCAACGAATTGACCGGGCGCGGTGTGCATCTCATGGGGTACTCGCAGGGTGGCATGTTCGCCTACCAGACCGCCGCCTACCGGCACGGTAATGGTGTGGAATCCATTGTCACGTTCGGCAGTCCGGTGGATGCGGTCGCGGGCATTCCGTTCGGTATTCCCTACGGTGTCGCCTCCGGCGCGGTGGACTTCCTCGCCGACCATGTGCTGAACCGGCTGCCCATTACCGATTCCATGGTGCGCCTCGGCTTTCAGGCCCTGGATCCGGTCAAGACCGCCAAGGCGCGCATCGACTTCCTGCGCCAGCTGCACGACCGTGAGGCCCTGTTGCCCAAGGAGCGGCAGCGACGCTTCCTCGAGGCGGACGGCTGGCTCGGCTATCCGGGGCCCGCGCTCACCGATCTGCTCCGGCAGTTCATCAAACACAATCGAATGATGCTGGGCGGCTTCGTCATTCGTGACCAGCCCATCTCGCTCGCCGATTTGAAATGCCCGATTCTGGCCTTCGTCGGCGAGGTCGACGATATCGGCCAGCCCGCCGCCGTACGCGGGATCGTGCGCGCCGCACCCAATGCCGAAGTGTACGAAACCAGCGTGGTGGCAGGGCATTTCGGCCTCGTCTCGGGCTCCAGCGCCACCAGGAATACCTGGCCCGTGGTCCGCGACTGGGTGAACTGGCTCAGCGAGCGCGGCGAACTGCCGCCGCAGGTCGTGCCCATGAGTCAGGAGGTGGCGCGCAAGGGGCCGAGCACCGGGCTCACCCGCGCCGTGCACGCCGTCGGCAGCCTGGCCGAGGCGGGGGCGGGGCTCGGTAAGACCATCGAGGGCGTCGCCGGCCAAACCCTGCGCGGCACAGTCGAATTGACCGGTGAGGCGGCACGCGCGCTGCCACGACTCACCCGGCTCGGCATGATCCAGCCGCACACCCGAATCTCGCTGGGCCGCTTGCTCTCCGAACAGGCCGGGAGCGGACCCGACCGGGAGGCTTTCCTTTTCGAGGATCGCGTGCACACGCACTTCGCGGTGAATCAGCGCATCGACAATGTGGTGCGCGGACTCATCTCGGTCGGCGTGCGCCCGGCCACCCGGGTCGGTGTGGTCATGGAGACCCGGCCCAGTGCCATGGTCGCCATTGCCGCGCTGTCGCGGCTCGGCGCGGTCGCGGTATTGCTCGCTCCCGGAAGCGAATTGACCAAGATCGTCGAGCTGACCGGGACGAAACTGCTCATCGCGGATCCGGAGAACCTGCGGGACGCGGCCGCCACCGGCACCCGCGTGCTGGTGCTCGGCGGCGGTCAGACACGCGGCCTGGACATTCCGGCCGGAAGCGATGTCACCGATCTGGAGCGGATCGATCCCGCACAGGTCACCCTGCCCGCCTGGTATCAGCCCAATCCGGGCCTGGCCCGCGAGTTGGCGTTCATTCTGGTGACCGGCACCGGCGACCACTTCGATATCAAATACGTGACCAATCACCGCTGGGCGCTCTCGGCCTTCGGCACCGCCTCCGCCGCCGACCTCGGTCGCCGCGATACCATCTACTGCCTTGCGCCCCTGCATCATTCGTCCGGTCTGCTGGTCAGTCTCGGCGGGGCGGTGGCCGGTGGCAGCCGGATCGCGCTGGCCCGTTCGCTCGAGCCGGCGCAGTTCGCGGCGGAGGTGCACCGCTACGGCGTCACCGTGGTCACCTACACCTGGACCATGCTGCGCGACATCCTCGACGCCGACCCCTTCCCCAACGGCCACCCGCATCCGATTCGCCTGTTCATCGGCTCCGGTATGCCCGCGGGCCTGTGGCGGCGCACCCAGGAACGTTTCGCGCCCGCCCGCGTCCTCGAGTTCTATGCCTCCATCGAGGGAGATGTGGTGCTGGCCAATGTCTCCGGCGCGAAGATCGGCTCCAAGGGCCGCCCGGTCCCCGGCACCGCCAAGGTCGAACTCATCGCCTACGACCCCGCCACCGGTGAAATCCAGGTCGAGGAGTCGGGTTTCGCGCGCCGCTGCGCCGACAACGAGGTGGGCATCCTCGTCGGCACCGCCTCCGATACCGTCGACCTCTCCGCGGGCGGCCTGCGCGGCGTCTTCACCCCCGGCGACGCCTGGATGCCGACCGAAAACCTCTTCCGCCGCGACAGCGACGGCGACTACTGGCTGATCGACCGACGCGACACGGTTATCCGCACCCCCCGAGGCCCCGTCTTCACCCAGCCGATCATCGACGTCCTCAACGACATCACCGCCATCGACATGGAAGTGGCCTACGGCCTCCCGGCAGGCGACCGCACCCTCGCGGTAGCGGCCATCAGCATCCGAGAAGGTCTGCGCCTCACCCCGAAAGACGTCACCGAGGCCCTGCGAGCCCTGGCCCCCGCCCAACGCCCCGACCTCATCCACGTAGTCCCCGACATCCCCCGCAGCTCCACCTTCCGCCCCTCCACCCGAGCCGTCCAAGCCGCAGGCCGCCCCCAACCCGGCGACCTCACCTGGTGGTACAACCGCGAATCCGAGTCCTACGAAATCCTCACCGAAGACCTGGCATCCCGCCTCTTCGCCTGATTCGCCGGGGGCACATCCCTGGAGTATCAGCGGCGATCGGACGGGTCGGGGGTCCGGCCGATCGCCGCTGTAGGGGAGTCTAGGGATGTTGCGGGGGTCGGACCATCCCCGAAATTCGGGGGGTCGTGAACTGATCCGGTCTCCGGTGCGGCGGTAGCATCGAAGAGGTGAATCCCCTTGCCGCACGTGTGATGTCCACTGTTGCCGGTCAGCTCGGTAATCCGCATGGCCTGCTGGGTAAGGGCACCGCGCTCATGCTCAATCGGGCCAATCGGTTTCTCATCGATGAGGCGGTGGCGGGGGCCGCGCCGGTGACGGGGGAGACGGTTGCCGATGTGGGGTTCGGGGGTGGGGTCGGGTTGTCGCTGCTGCTCGATCGGGTCGGGCCTACCGGGACCGTGCAGGGGGTGGAGATTTCGGTGGATATGTTGAAGCGGGCCAAGACCAATTTCGCGACCGCGATCGGGGCGGGGCGGTTGCAGGTTTTGGATGGGTCGCTCACCGAATTGCCGTTCGCGAAGGCGAGTGTCGATGCGGCGATTACGGTGAACACCATTTACTTCGTGCCCGAATTGGACCGGGTCTGTGCGGAATTCGCGCGGGTGCTGAGCCCGCGGGGGCGAGTCGCGATCGGTATCGGTGATCCGGATGGGATGGCGAAGATGCCGTTCACGCAGTTCGGATTCCGGTTGCGGCCGGTCGCCGAGGTCGTCGCCGCGCTGGAGGCCGCCGGGCTGGTGGTGGAGGATCGGGTGGTGCAGCACAAGCCGATCCCCGGCCACATTCTCATTGCCCGGCCCAAGAACTGACCGGGAATCATTCCGGCCGTGCGCATTTCGATGGAGAAGAGGTCAGCGGGCGCCGACCGAATCGCCTGAGCGCGGGCCACGGCAGTCGCTGCCGCTCGCCGCTATCGCCGCCTCGTTGAAGGCCCTGATACGCGCGTTCTCGCGCGACTCCCGCCAGATCAGCCGGCCCTGCAACGGCGGCGCGTCCTCGATCGGCAGATAGGTGATGCGCGGATGGGAGCGATAGCAGGAACCCTCATCGCCGACCACGAACGCGCCCTCGCCGCCGCCGACGAGACTGATGGCCTCCTGAAAAGTGCTCGCGGACTTGCCATGCCGGATCACCCTGCCGTCGGGTGTGCGGTTCGGCACGCGATCCTCGGCAACCGCTTTCGGAGTCGATTCGGGCGCTCCGATCAGCGTGATATCGGCCAAATCGTTCAGCGATAAGGAGTCCCGCGCGGCCAGCGCATGTGCTTTCGGGAGGGCGAGCAGCCGGGGCAGGGTGCGCAGCACCGGCCCGCTGCGCAGGCCCGGCCCATTGACGGGATGAAACGTCAGCACCATCTCGACCAGATCCGCGTGCAGCGCCGCCGAACCCTCGAACAGCGGCAGTTCCCGAATACGGACATCCGCGCCCGGATGTGCGGCGGTGAATCTGTCGGCGGCCTCCAGTACGAAAGTGCCCGCGCCCGTACCGACGAAACCGACCTCGAGCGTCCCGGGCACACAGCGCCCCGCGGCAGTCGCACGTCGGATCGCCTCCTGGATCAGATCGTGTCCGGGCCGCAGATCGTCCAGCAATTGTTTGCCGACGGGCGTCAGCACCACCCGGCGACTTGTGCGCTCGAACAGTGGAGCTCCGAACCGCCGCTCGATTCCGTGAATCAACTGACTGACCCGTCCGGTCGACACCCGCATCCGGTCCGCCGACTTCCCGAAGTGCAGTTCGTCTGCCAGCGTCAGGAACGCCTCGATCTCGATCCGCTCCATTGCCGCTCCGTCTCACTCGAACTTATGCCCACCGACCCGAGGACCCCACGTAATACCGGCAAGAGCATCGATTTGTTCCGGATGGACTGTTCACCATGGCTAAACGCCGGTTGGTCAACGCGGCATTGTTCCCCGCGCTCGCCTTATGAATCCTTTGAGAGGCAGTTGAACGAGTGAGATGAGGAACGAAAAGCCATGTCCGAACACATGAAAGACCTCGCACGATGAGGGCGGCACGCGTGGCCTCCTTGGTCGCGGCGGCGATAACGGCCGGTCTGATGGCGGGATTGTTCGCCGGATTCGCCTATGCCGTCATGCCCGGCCTGCGGCGCGGTGGTGACGCGGCGTTCGTCGAGGTCATGCAGAACATCAATGTGGCCATTGTGAATCCGCTGTTCATGACCCTGTTCATGGGTGGGCTGGCGGTGGGGCTGGCCGCGGTGGTGACGAACTGGCGCTCCGGTGATCCGGCGGTCCGGTACTGGGCCATTGCCGGATTCGCCTGCTACGTGGTGATGTTCCTGATCACCAGCGGCGCGAACGTCCCGCTCAACGACAAGCTGGCCGCCGCGGGCGATCCGGCGCAGATCGCCGATCTGGCCGCGGTCCGCGCGGACTTCGAGGGGCCGTGGGTGGCCTGGAATATCGCCCGCACCCTGGCGAGTGTGGCCGCGCTGGGTTGTTTCTCGGTGGCGCTCTTGCGTTTCCGTCGTACCACCGCGCAATCCGTTGCCGGACAAGCCATCCTGTCGAGCTAGGGGAATCACCGTGACAGTTCTCGCCTGTGGGTTGGCCATTGTGCTCAACCTCATGATCATCCTCGTCGGAGTGCGGTTCCTGCTGGCTCCGGAGACCGCGGCGGCGGCCTACGGCGTACCCGCGAAAGCCGATGGTGATGCCGCCGCCTACCTGAGCATCAAGGGCCTGCGCGATCTCACCTCGGGTGTCATCGGTTTGGCATTGCTCGCCTTCGCGGGCGCGTCCGCCGAGGGCTGGTTCATGCTCGCCGTCGCGCTCACCCCGTTCGGTGACACCGCCATCGTCCTGCGACACGGCGGTACGAAGGCGGTGGCCTTCGGCATCCACTTCGCCACCGCCATAGCCGTATTGATCAGCGCCGTCCTGCTTTTCCTCGTCTGATTCGAAGGAGCACCTCGAAATGTTGCTGATAGGACCGGAATTCGACGATTCGGTCATTGTCCGCTCCGGCGACGCCGAAGTCATCGGCCAGGCCCCGACCACCATCCGGCTGCTGGCCGACAGCAGTTCGACCGGTAGTGTGTGCTCTCCACGCACCGCGTCACCCTGAAAGACGGCGCGAATGGCGCTGGACCACACCATCATTCGCGCTCGGCGGAGCTGTTCTACATGCTCGAAGGCACCGCCCAGGTGCTCTCCGGTGAGCAGGTGGTGATCGCCGAAAAAGGCGATGTGGTCGTCGTACCGCCCGGCCTGGCCCACGCTTTCGCCGCCGCCCCCGGCTGCGACGCCGACATTCTGATCATCATCACCCCCGGTGTCGAACGGTTCGAGTACTTCCGCCACCTCGAGCGCATCGCCTACGGCAAGGTCCCGCCCGAATCGCTGCTGGACGTCCAGGAAATCTACGACACCTATTTCCGCAACAGCCCGCCCTGGAACGACGCCAGAGGCTGACCGATAAAGGGGCCGCACCCGACGGAGCGGCCCCTTTATCGTCCAGTCACCCTCGCGATGACCGGCGGACCGTGCTCAGCTTGTTCTTCAACCTCAGTCCCTCGCGATCGCGGGTTCGGTGCACTTGCGGCCTCGTCGAAAGCGGTTGTCGTTGAACGCTATTGTTGCGGGGTGAGTGAACTCAGCAACGCCGGATCGCAGCAGTGGCAGTACCAGGTCGGCCACCAGGTCCGTCCCAGCGCCAAGCAGATCCTCGAGCACATCGACGCGTAGGCGTCTGAGCTGGTTCGATATTCTCGGCTTTCAAACCGCTTGGCTTGCTTGGTTGTTCGCCGGACAAGCAGGCGGCCTTCGCCGGATCATGTGCTCCGACCAAGGAATGCACGTGAGCCGAGACGAAGGCCGCGGGTATGAGTCTGCCGGTTACGTGCGGGACGGGGGACGCGTTCGCGGAACTGTCGCGCATGTGGGGCGAGTTGTATGCGTGTCTGACCGCGCGGGGTGATGAGTTGTTCGAGCTGACCGAGGCGGTGTTGTGTGCGCAGGGGGCGGTGCGGTCGATACCGGAGTTGACGCTGAGCCCGGAACATCGCCTCGGCCACGGTGCGCTCTACGACGGTCTCAACGAGGGCTGGATCGACATTTGTCGCTTGCGAAATCTGTTGGCGGTGGATGTGTCGGCATGGTTGCGTTCGGACGCGGCATGTTCACCGGATCGGTTGTTCTGCCACGTCTACGGCCGGGTGAAATCGGCGTCGCAGTTCATCCCCGGCTGGCCGAATTCGTTCGTGGCGGTGCTTGGATCAGGGGCCACGTCGTGGACTCAGATCCTGGACGCGGGGCGACTCGGACCCGCGGACGACGCCGCCCTGGTGACCGCCACCCAGCTGCGCGGCGTGGTCGAGCGGCTGATCGCCGGAGTTCCGCTTCGCCGACCCACGATCGTGGCCGTGGCCCACGGTTACCACGATCACCTCCCTGGACTGGACCCGCCCCAAACTCCGCACCCCGGAGGCCGCCGACCGCTGGACCTGGCTGTCATCGCCGCCCACACCCAAGTCCGGCTCGCCCGCCCATTGGCCGCTGACCTGCGGCACCGGTGGGAGAAACCCCGCCGACCCGCACCGGCTCACCCCGGCCAGAGTCCGTCGCGGGTTCCGGAACCTACGTGCAGCCCTCGGATGCCCGGCCGGCGCACCCAAACCCACCCGGCCAGGCCCGGGACGACCACCCGGCCACCGAAACCACTGCCCCGCAACTCGTTACGACGTCGGCAAGACCGTCAAACGACTCACCGCTCTCTACCAACGCGACCGAGCTGGTTGAAGAACAAGCTCAGAAGCAGTACGGGAACTTGCAGGTGGTGGGGTCGTTCGGGCCGAAGATAATGGTGATCAGGCCATTGATGATGGTGTTCGCCACGCCGGAACCGGTACTGATATCGATGTGCTGTGCCGTCGTGGGGGCGGCGGCGACCTCGGTCGCCGTCGTCTCGGCCGAGGCGACGGCGGGGGACAGGATCAGGATTCCCGCCGCCGCCGCCGTGAGTACTGCTTTTCGAATCATGTTGCTGCCCTTCACTCCTCGAATGGATATCCGGGCAGCCTAGGCAGCGGCGAGCGCGCGGGTCCAGCCCCCTGAATCTGGGGGTGGAGCTTACGCGTCAGACGGTGAAGCCGGTGATACCCTCGACGACCCGGTCGAGCTGCTGCTCGGTGAGACCGGGCCAAAGGGGAAGGCGTACAATGGTTCCCGAGAATTCCGCGCTGCGTGTGCACGGCGTCGGGGTACGGCCCAGCTTCAGCCCCGCAGGGCTGGAATCCAGCGGGATGTAGTGGAACGGGGCCGAAATTCCCTGCGCCGCAAGATGCCTGATGAGGTCGTCGCGGCGGTCCTCGGTGGGGACGCGCAGGAAGTACAGGTGTGCGGTGTGCTCGCGGTCGTCCGGAACCGTCATGAGCTGAACATCGTTGCGAGCGGCCCACTCCGGCAGTGCCGCCGCGTAGTGATCCCATACCCGATGCCGATTGGCCTGGATGGTGTCGAACTCCGCGAGCTGGGCATCCAGCACCGCCGCGTTCAACTCACTCGGCAGATAGCTGGAGCCGATGTCCTGCCACGAGTACTTGTCCACCGCCCCGCGCAGGAAGCGCGCCCGGTCGGTGCCCTTCTCGCGCACGATCTCCGCTCGCGCCATGAGGATTTCGTCGGTGAGCAGCAGTGCCCCACCCTCACCGCAGTGCACGTTCTTGGTGTCGTGGAAGCTCAGCGCGCCCACGGTGCCGATGGTGCCGAGCGGTCGTCCGCGCCAGGTACCGCCGAGTCCGTGCGCGGTGTCCTCGATCAGCGCGAGGCCGTGTGCGTCCGCGATCTGTTGCAGCCGTTCCATATCCGCGCCGACGCCGCCGTAGTGAATGATAACCACGGCCTTGGTGCGCGGGGTCACCGCCGCCGCCACCGACTCCGGATCGATATTGCCGCTCGCGAGATCGATATCGGCGAAAACCACTGTCGCGCCGCGCAATGCCATGGCGGTCGCGGTGGAGGTGAAGGCGAAGCTGGGCACGATCACCTCGTCATCGGGCCCGAGTTCCAATAGCAGCCCGGCCATTTCGAGCGCGTGCGTGCACGAGGTGGTCAGCAGCGCGTACGGCGCGGCGGTGATACCGCGCAGCTTCGCGGTGGCCGCCGCGGTGAACGGCCCGTCGCCATGGCTGTGATCGGAGGACAGCACGGCCTCCACATTCGCCAGCTCACCCGTGGCGCGGAACGGACGGCTGAAGATGATGCGATCAGTGCTCACCCGGGTCGATCCCCCTCGCTCCTGCGTTGCTGTACTGGAATTCCTGGCCCGCGTCAGCCGAATGCTGTTGCACCGGTCGCGGTGTCGGCGAATCTACCGTTAAATACAGCGGTTTGCCCACGAGCACATGCAATGCCACACCCAGATACTCGGCGATCAGCCCGAGCGAGAACAGCAGCGCGCCCGAGCACAGCAGCAGCACCGTCATCAGCGACGCCCAGCCCTCGGGATCGGTGCCGCTATTGGTGAGCGCGTGATACACCACCCACGCCGCCATGCCTGTACCCGCCAGCGCGAGGGTCACACCCAGCATGCTCACGAGTCGTAAACCGCGAGTTCCGCTGCACAGCACCATCTTCCAGAACAGCGAGAAGAGCCGCCGGTAGTTGTACCCGGACTCCTCGCGCCCCTCCGCGCGCAACTCCACCGGCACCTGCGCCACATCGCTCACCACCCAGGTGAGCGCCACATCCAGATACACGCCATTGGAGGCGACCTGCGCCAGCTGCCGCGCGATATCGCCGCGAATCAGCCGATAGCTCTCGAACCGGGTCGAATCCGGGAACGCGAAAATGGTTGCCAGCACGATCTTCGCGCCCCGCGAGGTGATATTGCGCAGGAACCCGTGCGGCCGGGTATTGACCGGCTTGGAGTACACCAGATCCGCGCGCTGGGTCATGGCCGTGTCCAGGAAGTCGGCGATGAACGCCGGATCGTGCTGCCCGTCCTCGTCCATGGTGACGGTCCAGTCGCCATTGGCGGCGGCCATCCCCGCGATGGTGGCGGCGTCCTGTCCGTAATTGCGGCTCATCCACACCACCCGCACCTGCGGATAGGTCTGCTCCAACTCCTGCAGCACCACATCCGAACGGTCCGGCCCGTGATCATGCACCAGCACGATCTCGTTCACCGTGAACTGCGCGCCGGCGGGCGTGCGCGCCGGACCGCTGAGCTTGTCCAGCTCGGCGACGAGCGCGGCAATGGTGTCCTGCCCGCGATACACGGGTACGACGACGGAGACAGCGTGCACCCGCGTCGGTCCGTGCGGACCGGAGGTGACGCTCGGAGCGGTCTGCGACCGGAGCGGGCGAGACGGAATCGGCATCAGCTGGATCGACTTTCGATGACGGTGCGTGCCGGAACTCCACGCCAAATGAGAGAGCCCGAACCGCGGTGAACTCTAACACGGTGCAGGTGGCGGCTTCCGGGGTGAGAGATCATCACCCCATCATCATTGCCGCACAGCTTGATGCCAGCGAACGCGACGCCCTGTAGGGTCTGGAACTCGTGGTGGAAAGTGCATTTTCGACGGTGGCGGAGACCGCCGGAACCGAGCCATCGGATCGCTCGGACAAGCGCGAGGTGTACCGCTGGGGAGCCGTCACCGCCTTAGGCGTGACCCTCGGGTATATCGCGGTGCTGCTGGCCAATGCCCGCCACTTCTATACCGACGACAGCGAATCCCAATACACCGGACTATGGGTGTTCTTCGGCCGCGCCTTCCGCGACGGCCAGTTCCCGTTCCTGATTCCGCAGCAGTGGATGTCGGGCAATTACACCAATGAGGAAGCGGGACTGTTCAACCCGCCGCAGCTGCTGATCGATCTGATCGCGCCCTCGGTGCCGAACCTCGCGGTGTACGCGACCATCGTCAAACTGATCTTCGCCATCATCGCCGGACTCGGCGTGTACCGGGTGTGTCTGGCCTACGGCAGTCGTGCGCAGTGGGCGGCGGTCGCCGGTGTGGCGTTCCCGTTCACGGGGTTCTTCCTGTTCTTCGATGAGGCCAGCTGGTTCACCGCCATGAGCGGCACCGCGTGGATGATCCACGCCTGGGCGTCCTCGGTGCGGTACGCACGCGGTAAGGGCGGGCCGATCTCGGTCTTCGTCTATCTGTACCTGGCCATCTCGGTGCAGTACGTGTTCCCGGCCGTCGAGGCCGCCATCATGTTGGTCGCGGTCGCGGTCGGCGAACTGGTGTGGCGCGGGCGCGCCGCCTGGGCTCCGCTGACCCGGCTGACCGCTGCTGCCGCCTGCGCGGGCGCGGCCGGCCTGATCACCTTCCTGCCGAGCATGCTCTCCGCCAAGGTGAGCTGGCGCGGCACCTCGCAGATCAATAACGACCAGTTCCTCACGGTGCCATGGTCGGAATCGCTGAACGCCAGCCTGCCGAGTTCGCTGCCCGCGTTCAATTCCTGGTGGGGTTACATCCAGCCGCTGCCCATGGTCTATATCGCCTGGTTCCTGATTCCCGCGCTGGCGTTCATCGACTGGCGTGCGGCCAAGGCGTATTGGAAGGAGCTCACCTCGCTCGCCATTTTCGCGATGGTGATGCTCATGTGGACCGCCGGGCCGGGCACCATCGGACCGCTGCGCTGGCCCGCGCGCGTACTGCCCATGCTGGCGCTGGGACTGCTGGTGCTGGTGTGCGTGCTGCTCGGCCGGTTCGGCACCGTGCGGGATTGGCGCAATCGCGGAATCGCCTCGGGCGTGCTGATTCTGCTGCTGTGGGTGCGCACGTTCTCCGCCGATCCGCACCGGGTGCTCTGGCATGTGCTCTCCGCGGTCGTGGTGGCGGGGCTCGTCGCGGGTGTGGTGTGGCTGGGTCGCACGCGCGGTACCGCGGCGGCAGCCGCACTGACCATCATCGCCATGTTCCCGATCGCGTACTTCCAGGTGCGCAGTGTGCAGCCCACGCCCATGTCGTGGAATCTGCCCGCCGATCGCGAAGAGGCCAAGGCGGCGTTCCCGAAGTTCAAGAGCGGCACCACACTTCAACTCGGCGATCGCGGATTGCTGCAGCCCGCCGACAAGAGCCTCGATGGTGCGTACGGTTCGCTGGTGTGGGGTAACTACGCCAAGGACCTCGAACTCGACTACGTGAACGGGTATACGCCCAACGGGCACTTCTACTTCGGCGAAATGCTCTGCATGCGCTGGGACAGCAGCACCTGCCCGGATTCGTACCGGCGGATGTTCACCCCCGAGCCGACCACCGGGCGCACCCTGGTCGATCTCATGCTGATCGACCGAATCGTGTTGCAGAAGGCCATGTTCCCCGATGTCTTCGCCGAACCCGCGCCGCCCGGCTGGCACTTCGTCGACGTACCCGGACATGAGAAGTACATCTGGGTGCTCGAGCGCGACAACGGGCTGATCTCGACGGTCAACGGCCGCATCGGCGATGCCCATAATGTGGACGCCACCTCTGTTTCCGAGTCCGGAATGAGCAGTGTGGTGCGGGTATCGTCCGAGACCGGCGGCCGTATCACCTTCGCCCGCCTCGGCTGGCCGGGATACCGCGTGACGCTGAACGGTAAGACCATCCCGTTCACGACGGTCGCGAAATCCTTTGTCGCCGTGGATATCCCCGCAGGCACCACGAACGCCGAACTCGAACTCACCTGGCGTCCGCCGGGCTGGAAGATCGGCATCGGTTCCGCCGCGGCCGGTCTCATCGGTGCCGGCGTACTGCAGTGGATGTACCTGCGCTCACGTCGTCGCGGTGATGACGGTGGCGAGGGCGGCGACGATGTCACCCCCGTGACCCCCGGTCCGGAACGCGAACTGGTGGAATCGGTTTCGTGACCGCGGAACGCGCCGTGACCACGCCCGGCACCGCTCCCGCGGATACGGTGCCGGCCGGGGTGGACCCGGTCGCGTCTCACTCCGAAACGCCCGGACCGCTGCTGCGCTTGGTGCGTCGCCAGGAGATCGCGTTCGCACTGGTGGGCGGCTTCAACACGGTGCTCGGCATGGCGCTCACCATCATGTGGCTGACCATTCTGAACGGCATGGTCGCCAAGGACGTGGCCGCCGCACTCTCGGTGGCCCTGGCCTATACGGTGAGCGTCTTCATCGCCTTCGCCCTGCACCGCACCCTGGTCTTCCGAGTCTGCGGCCACCTATTGCGCGACTTCGTGGCCTTCGTCGGCGTGAACTCGGTGGGCATGGTCCTCAATATGGCCCTCCTGCAATTCGCGGTGTCGGTCCTGCACGCCCCCGACAAGCCCGCCGCCGTAATCGTGATGGGCTTGGTCGCGGTAGCCAGCTTCTTCGGCCACCGCCACATCTCCTTCCGCCGAACCGATTCCCACCCCGCCGGGACG
Source organism: Nocardia sp. SYP-A9097 (assembly GCF_009649815.1). Lineage (GTDB taxonomy): Bacteria > Actinomycetota > Actinomycetes > Mycobacteriales > Mycobacteriaceae > Nocardia. Next base: position 22,042 of record NZ_WJIC01000010.1, on the reverse strand, counting down.
GACCGGTAGGTTGTCGAACATGTCGGAGGAAATCCTGGACCCCACCCTGCTGACCCTGCTCGCCTGCCCGCAGGACAAGGGTCCGCTGCAACTGGTCCGCACGGAGAACGGCGACCCGGTCCTCTACAACCCCCGCCTGCGCATCGCCTACCCGATCGACAACGGCATTCCGGTCCTGCTGGCCGACGAATCCCGCCCGGTCACCGACGAAGAGCACACCGCCTTCCTCGCCCAGGCCTGAAAGTACGGCGGCTTCGCACCCTTGCCGGGGGATAACCGCCGCAGCCCGTCCTGCCGTATCCCCGCTAACCGAGATCGCCGGTGAAGTAGCGCTGCAGGGTGGGGCCGACCGCCTTCGCGAGCTCTTCCACGGGCATGGAGGCGATCGGGTCGAGGTGCAGGAGTTTGCGGGTGACCAGGAGTCCGGCCAGTTGCGAGGCGGCCAGGACCGAGCGTTTGAGGCCGGTGCCCGGGGGTGAATCCACCCGGGCGCGAACGTCTTTCAAGACGATTTCGAGCAGGAAGCTGCGGGCCAGGGCGGGGTCGGCACTGGCGAGCAGGGTGCGGAAAGCCGCGACCGCGGGTACGCCGACGGGGGAGTCCCATACCGTCACGACCGCGCGAATCAGGGTCTCGCCCAACTCATCCAGGGGTGCGGCGGCGACCTGCGCCAGCACCACATTCGGGTCGATGGGGAGTTCCAGTGCGGCGGTGAACAATTCCTGTTTGGTGCCGAAATAGTGGTGCACCAGTGCGGGATCCACACTCGCGGCCGTGGCGATCGAGCGGATCGAGGCCCGGTCGAAACCCACTTCGGCGAAGCGCACCCGAGCGGCGTCGAGAATCGCCTCCCGGGTGCCGGAGCGGCCGGGACGCCGACCACTCCGGGCATTTCCGCCGACACTCACGCGGTACGCCGCCGTAGCGTCGCCGCACCCAAACCCAATGCGACACAGGCAAATCCGGCCACCACCGCCAGATCCCGCCACATGATGCCGGTGACCCCGGTATGCGTGGACACCTGCTGCAGCGCCTCCACCGCATAGCTGAGCGGCAGCACATTGCTGATGGCCTCCAGCCAGCCGGGCAGCTGGCCACGCGGAACCAGCAGTCCGCAGAGGAAGAACTGGGGTAGGACGATCACGGGCATGAACTGTACGGCCTGGAATTCGGTGCGCGCGAAGGCGCTCGCCAGCAGCCCCAGGGCCACCCCGAGTACCGCATCGACCACGGCGATCAGCACCACGAGCAGCGGACTGCCCGCCGCGTTCAGGCCGAGCAGCCAGAACGCCACGACACACGCGATGACGGCCTGACCCGCCGCGGCGATGGAGAACGCCGTGCCATACCCGCCGAGCAGGTCCAGCTTCGACAGCGGTGTGGTCATGAGCCGCTCGAGCGTCCCCGAAACTCGTTCGCGCTGCATGGCGATCGCGGTAATGAGGAACATGACCACGAACGGCAGCACCCCGAGCATGGTGATCCCGACCCGGTCGAACAGCCGGGGCTGTCCGGGCATCACCGGATAGTTCTTGTACACGAAGTACAGCAGCGTCATGAGCAGCGCCGGCACCAGCAGAATCATGGCCACGGTGCGGCGGTCCGCGCGCAGTTGGCGCAGAATGCGCACGGTGGTGGCGGCATAGCAGCGCAGCGGCTTCGGCCCGGCCGGGCGCGAAAGGGTGGCGGTCACAGCTGTTCTCCCATTCGGATGAGCGCCAGGAAGGCATTCTCGAGACTGGATTCGCCGGTGTCGGCGCGTAATTCGGCGGGACTGAGCTGAGCGAGCAGATGCCCGTCGCGCATGAGCAGCAATTGATCGCAGTGCTCGGCCTCATCCATGACATGGCTGGAGACGATCAGGGTGCGGCCCTGCTTCGCGAGTGCTTGGAACTGTTCCCAAAGATCCGCGCGCAGTACCGGATCGAGGCCGACGGTCGGCTCGTCCAGCACCAGCAGTTCCGGATCGGCGACCAGCGCGCAGGCCAGCGACACCCGCGTGCGCTGCCCGCCGGAGAGTTGATTGCCGCGATTCCCGGCATGCTCGCCCAAACCGACCGCGGCAATGGCGGATTCGACATCCCCGGCCGAACATCCGTACAGCGCACCGAAGTACGAGACATTGTCGGTGACGGTCAGATCGTCGTAGATGCTCGGCGCCTGGGTGACGTACCCGACCCGGCGGCGTAGTGCGGGCGACCCGGCCTCATCGCCGAGCACCCGCACGCTGCCCGCGGCAATGATCTGCGTACCCACCATGGCACGCATGAGCGTGGTCTTCCCGCAGCCGGACGGCCCGAGCAGTCCGGTAATGCTGCCTTTCGGCACGGTCAGCGAAATATCCTGCAGGACTCGACGTCCGCCGCGATCCACCCGCAGGTGCTCGATCGCTATGGCGGGCGCTGGGCTCGGTGCCGTCACTGGGGTCACCCTCAATTCATCGAGTGTTGAATTCACTACGTGATGAATTGTGCGCCCGGCCGAGGTATCCGCGCAAGACCTCGGCGCGTGTCGAATTGAAAAAGCGTGTCACCGCAGCTAGCGGCGACACGCTACAGGCTGTGCGGGTATGGCGTCAGTGCCCGGCGTGCTCATGCGCGGGCGGCTGCCCCGCCTGCTGACCGGGCTCGACCACCACGAATTGGCCCATCATGCCCATGTCCTCATGCCACAGCAGATGGCAGTGGAACATGTACGGCGCATTCGGATCGGCGGGCCCGTCGAACCGCAGCGCCAGCTTCACCACCCCGCCCGGCGGTACGAAGACGGTGTCCTTCGGCCCGCGCAGCGCGGGCGGCGGTGCGTGCCCATCCACCTCGACCACCGCGAACCGCACATCGTGCACGTGGAAGTTGTGCGGCGTCCCGTCGGCATTGCGCACCACCCAGGTCTCGGTGCTACCCCGCGTGACGGTGGCATCGATGCGATCCATCGCCATCGCGCGGTCGTTGATCTTGCCGAAAGTCAGCGAGAAGTCCCGCTCCCGCACCGAATCCGCCACATTGGGCAGTTGGTCGGCAACCAGCGTCGCCGGCAGTGCGGGGGAGGGCCGAAGTGTCTGTGCCGCACGAAATTCCAGCAGATCGAAGCGGTCATCGCCGCCACCGAACCGCTGCCCGAGGAAGTCCAGCCCCAGATCGACGTGATCACTGCGCAGCGTCACCCGCTCACCCGGCTGGAACCGCACCACGATCTCCGCGCGCTCGCCGGGCGAAAGCTGAACGTTGCCAAGACTTTCCGGCTGCGCCAGCAGGCCACCATCGGTCCCGATGAGCGTGAATCGCCGATCATCGGAGAACCCGAAGTTGTAAATCCTTGCGGTGGAAGCGTTCAGCAGCCGCAACCGCACCAATTCATCGCCGACCGTCTTGTACGGCGCGAGCACACCGTTCACCATGGTCCGATCCCCGAGCACGCCGATATCGGTGAATGTTCCACGCCCGGTATCGAATTGCCCGCCCTTGAACTTCACGTCCTGCACCATGACCGGCACATCATCGACGCCATAGTTATGCGGTAGCGCCTGCGCATCGCTCGCATCGTCATTGATGATGAACATCCCGGCGAGTCCACGCCGTACATGAGATTCGGTGGCACCGTGCGGATGTGGGTGATACCAGAGCGTCGCCGCCGCCTGATCGACCCTCCATTCGGGCGTCCACGTAGCCCCGGGTTGAACCATCTGATGTGGCCCACCATCCATCGCGGCGGGCAGATGCATCCCATGCCAATGCGCCGTCGAGGCTTCCTTCAGCCCATTGCGCACTTGCACGCGCACCTGTTCCCCGCGCCGCGCCCGCAGCGTGGGCCCGAGGTAATCCCCATTGAATCCCCAGGTCTCGGTGGCCTGACCGGCCCGGAATTCCCGTGTCCCCGAACGCATATCGAGCTGGAACACGCGCGTGCCATCCGCCTCGACCACCGACGAGGCCAATGGTGGAACGCTCATCTCCCGCGTGAATTCGACTCTCCCCACCGTCGACACGTCGGCGCGCGAGTAGATCCACCCCGCACCGCCGCCCACCACCAGCGTCACCGCGAGCACAATCCCGCTGAGAATCAAGAGAATTCGCCGCATTCGCGACCTGCCAACCGCCATACACCGAAGTTAGAGATCCCGGCCCACCTCCCACATCAGGTACCACCCCCATCTCCCACCCGACTCCACCCCCACCCATCCCCGACTCGCGAGTGTGTACTCCGGGCGGGTAATCCCGACATTTCGCCGCCGTGACTGCACACTCGCCGGGCGTCAGCGGAATCCGGGATACCGGCTGGTCGGAATGGTGAATGGGCCGGTGACCCTTTACGCTCTCCGGCGTGACCAGCGATTACCCCAGCGCGGCCGAGTATGCGGCCGAGGGCGGCCAGGTGCGCGCCTCCACTCTGGAACTCTTCTTCGACCTCGTCTTCGTCTTCACCATCACGCAGTTGACACATGTCTTCACCCATCACCCCGGATGGCAGGCACTCGCACAGGTGGCGCTCATGTTCGGCGTCATCTGGTGGATGTATGCCGGATATGTCTGGCTCACCAATGAGGTCGCACCGAACAGCTCCAACCGCCGCACCTGGCTGCTGGTCGGCATGTTCGGCTTCTTCGTGCTCGCGCTGGCGATACCGGGGGCCTTCACCGGCTCGGGCCTGGCCTTCGGCCTCGCATATATTCTGATCGTCGCGGTGCACGCCGCCATGTTCGCCACCTCCGGGGCCGAAGGCTCGGCCGCGATTCTGCGCATCGGCCCGTTCAACGCACTCTCGGCGGGCCTGGTACTGGCCGGCGGCATTATTCACGGCTGGCCGCGATATCTGCTGTGGGCCTTGGCCTTCGGAGTGCAGATCATCTCGCCGTACCTGGTCCACGGCGGCGGATTCGTGGTGCGGGTCAGCCACTTCGTCGAACGGCACGGCCTGGTGATCATTGTCGCGCTCGGCGAATCCGTGGTGGCGCTGGGCACCGGGCTCACGGGGCAGGACATCACGGTCCCGCTCGTCGCCACCGTCGCGCTCGGCCTCACCCTGGTCTATGTGCTGTGGTGGGCGTTCTTCGGCATCGATGACGAACGCGGCGAGCACGTGCTGGAGTCGCTGCCCACCGTCGAACGAACCCGCGCCGCGGTTTACGCGTACGACTACGCCTTCTACGCGCTACTGGTCGGCATCATTCTCGCCGCCGCGGGCATCAGCATGACCATCGCGCACGGCAATGAACCCGCGAGTACCGCTGCGGCACTGGCTCTTTCCGGTGGTGTCGCGCTGTACTTCCTCGGCCAGTGCATTTTCCGCTGGGTGCTGGGTCTGCCGCGGCCCTGGTTCCGGCTCGTCGCCGGGCTCGCGGTGCTGGCGACGGCACCGATCGGCGTGCTCTGGGTGGCGTGGGGTCAGCTCGCCGTCCTGATCGTGGTCGGCTACGGGTGCGTCATCGTCGACGATATCCTCAGCATTCGCGATGGCGAAGCGGGCAAATACGTCAGTCGCTCCGGGTTCGGGGCTCGCCGCCCGCGCGGATAGTCGCGCCGTCCCGGTGACCAAACGCTGACGAATCCGCGCCACGCCGGGTACGGGCGGGGCTGTTCGGAGAAGTGCGGCCACAATCGACGGCATGACGTGGAACCTCAGCGGCCGGTCGATCGGGAGGGCCTGATATGCGGGTATTGCTCACGGGCGCGGCCGGATTCATCGGCTCGCACATCCATCGCGCGCTCGCCGATGCCGGGCACGAGGTGATCGCCGTCGATCTCATGCTGCCCGCCGCACACGGCTTCGACGCCACCCCGCCGCCCGGTGTACATCGGCTCGACGTCCGTGACCCCGAGGCTCTCGATACCCGGTTGCGAGGTATCGACGCCGTCTGCCATCAGGCCGCCGTGGTCGGCGCGGGCGTCAGCGCACAGGACGCGCCCGCCTACGCCGCCCACAATGACCTCGGCACCGCCGTGCTACTGGCCGCCATGGACCGCGCACGCTGCCGTCACCTGGTGCTCGCCTCCTCCATGGTCGTCTACGGCGAGGGCCGATACCGCGACACCCCAGCCGATTTCATCCCCGGCCCGCGGTCGCGGACCGACCTGGACGGCGGCGTGTTCGACCATCGCGCACCCTCCGGTGAACCCCTGGACTGGACCCCCATCGACGAATCCGCCGCCCTGCACCCGCGCAGCCTCTACGCGGCGAGCAAAGTGGCACAGGAGCATTACGCTCTCGCCTGGGCCACCGCGACCGCCTCCACCGTGACGGCCCTGCGTTACCACAATGTCTACGGCGACGATATGCCCAGGGACACACCGTATTCCGGTGTGGCAGCCATCTTCCGCTCCTCCCTGGAGGCGGGTGAATCTCCCCGCGTCTTCGAAGACGGCCGCCAGGCACGGGATTTCGTCCACGTCCGCGATATAGCCGCCGCCAACGTCGCCGCCCTCACCCACCCCCTGGCCCCCTTCACCCCCTTGAACATCGCCTCCGGCCATCCCATCACCATCGGCGAGGTAGCCGCCATCCTCGCCACCGCCGCCAACGGCAAACCCCCGGTGGTGACCGGCGAATACCGCTCCGGCGACGTCCGACACATAGTCGCCAGCCCCGAGAAAGCCCACCGCACACTGGGTTTCACCGCCGCCATCACCCCGCAGGAGGGCCTCACCGATTTCGCTCACGCCCCGCTCCGCGCCGCAGCAGGTGCGGGTGCCCCCACCTGGCGGTGACCGATGCTCAGTTGGCGTCGGTGAGCAGTGGTAGCCGGACCTGGAATCGTGCGCCGTGCTCGCGGTTCTCCGCGCTGATGTCCCCATGGTGGGCTTCGACCAGCCCCGCCGCGATGGCCAGACCCATGCCGCTGCTACTGCCGAGGTCATCGGCAGAGGGGGAGCGGGCCGAGGTGCCACGATAGGCGACCTCGAAGATTCGTGGCAGATCGGCCGGGGCGATTCCGGGTCCGGTGTCCTCGACAGCGGCCCAGGCGTGCCCTTCCTCGGTCCCGGTGGAAATATCGATGCGCCCACCGGGCGGGGTGTGCGCGATGGCATTGGCGACCAGGTTGGTGAGCACCCGGCTCAATGCGTGATCGCTGCCCGCCACCACGATTCGATCCCCGGGCTGCCGGGCCGCGAGGGTCACCATGGCGCGCTGCGCGGTCGGCTGATTGGCCGCGAGCACCTCGTCGATGAGCTCGCGCAGATCCACCGGTTCGAGGGTCAAGCGCAGCGCTCCCGAGTTGATCTTCGACATCTCGAACAGGTCATCCACCATGGTCGAGAGCCGATTGGTTTCCCGCACAATCTGATTCGCGTACCGCTCCACATCCGCCGTCTGCGCCACCACCCCATCTGCCAGGGCCTCGCCCATGGCGCGAATACCGGCGAGTGGCGTGCGCAGGTCATGACTCACCCACGCCACCAGCTCCCGCCGCGAGCGTTCGGCCGCCCGCTCCTGTTCCAGCATCTCGCGCTCCCACACCGTGGTTCGCGCCTGCGCTCGCCCGAGCAGAATGGCCGCGGGCACCGTCACCGCCGTGACCACACCCAGCACGACGGCGAACTTCTCGAACTCGTCGGTGAACATGAGCCCACTCACCGCCACCACCCCGCACAGTGTCGCGAGTGTCGGAATCAGTACCAGCACAGCCATACTCGTGGTCATGGCGCGATTGCGCAGATAGCGCATGAGCAGCGCGCCCAGCACCACCACCGGCAGCGAGGCCGCCAGTGCGTACCCGATCAGCCCGGGCATATCAGTCGGCACGGCCATCCTCCTCGGAATCGATACGGCCCCAGGCATATCCGCGACCCCATACGGTGTCGATGCGATGCGCCGCACCGAGTTTGGCGCGCAGCCGCTTGATATGCACGGTCACGGTGGATTGATCACCGAACGTCCACCCCCACACCTGTGCGAGCAGCTCGTCCCGGCTGAACACCCGCCGCTGATTCGACAGCAGGAACACCAGCAGATCGAACTCCCGCGCCGTCAGATCCACCGGCACACCCGCCACGGTCACCACCCGCGCGGACCGCCGCACCTCCACACTTCCGCTGCGCAGCACCTGATCTCCGGCGACGGCGGCCGGATTCGCCCGCCGCAGCACCGAGGCGACCCGCAATGCCAGCTCGCGTGGACTGAACGGCTTGGTGACGTAATCGTCTGCCCCCGCCTGCAATCCGATCACCCGGTCATCCTCGTCGCCGAGCGCGGTGAGCAGAATGATCGGCGTCCTCGGCCGCGGCCCGGATCGCACCGCGCGGGTCAGATCGATCCCATCCGGCGGCGGCATCATCACATCCAGTACGGCCAGATCGATATCATTGCGCGCCAGCACTTCCGCGGTCGCGGGCCCGTCGGCGGTCTCGATCACCTCGAGCCCGTCCCGTTCCAGATACCGCCGAACCACTTCGCGGACAACGGGATCGTCATCGGCCACCAATATGCGCATATGTATCACCAATTCGTCAGAATGGAATGAACCAGCACCAGGCCGCCCACCGCCTGCACCGTCAACCAAACCCGCACATGTCGTGCGGGTAGTAGCGCGGCCCCCGCCAGCACCCACACATCGAACGGCAACCAAATCCGTTCCGTCTCAGCCTTACTCAACCCACTGAGATCGGCCAGCAGCAGCGCCGCCACCCCGGCCGCCGCGACCAGCGCGACCGGATCTACGTCGGTGCGCCAGCGCCGCAGTCGATCCATACCGGCGGCAGCGACCCGCGAGAATGCGAACACCTCGGCGTGGGCGGCGCTCTGCTCCGACCGCGCGGCCCGGACCGCAGTTGGTCTGGTAGTAGCCGAAATCGGTGCGGGCACTGCCGAGCCCGCACTCGATGGTGCCGGCGCCGATTCGGTGCCCGCCGTCGTAGCGGTCGCGGGAACCAGCACGAGTGGATCGGGCATCGGCGATGCGGGCGTGGATGATTCGGTCGTGGCCAGCCGATCTCGCCTGCCCCACAGCGCTTCGAACCGGAGCCCGCGCGCGACGCGGTGCACGGCCGCTACCGGCGCGAGCCCCACCGCGCACACGGTCGCGGCGAGATTGGCCCACACCCAGTAGGAGTACGGCCGGTCGCTCGCGATGCCCTGGTAATACCGTTGCACCACAAGGTGATAGCCGTCCAACCACCAGAACCCGGTCGCTTTGAACGCGGCCACTACCAGCAGCACGCCCGCGAGTGCGGGCACGGCCGGTCGCAGTGTTCGCGCCATGAGTACGGCCGCGGCCGGAACCGCCATGAGTACCAGCCCGTAGCTCAGGAATATGCCGAAACCGAACAGCAGGCCCGCACCCGAAGCGGCGACCACTTGGTTCCGCTGCTGCCGGGTGGCAATGGCCAACAGGGCCACCGCCCAAGCGGTTACGCCCGCGAACAGCGCATCCGCCGCGACCGCGATCCAGATCGCCGCCGGAGCCAGCGCGAGAAACGGCAGCGCCGCCCGCGCCCGTCCTTCTGCGGCACTGGCGTATTCCCTTGGGGCACTTGAGCTTACGGCTACGGCCATCGTGCGGCCGGAGCCGCCGCCGATTCGTCCTGGGCGACCGGGCGTTTCGCCATTGGCGGTGGGGGCTCCGAGCGCGCGGATAGCCACAGGAACCGCCACCGCCGCACTGCCTCCGACGAGTACGCACAGCAGGGCCGCCCATGCGCCACCGCCCAGGCCGATACGGTCCATCAGGACAAAGGTCAGCAGCGCCCCCGGTGGGTGACCGGAGACGTGGGTGGTCCACGAGTCCGGCTGGAAATCGAGTATGCGGCCGGAGAATCCGCGCAACATGGCGGCGATATCGTGCACGCCGCCGACCTCGTGCAGATATTCGTCGCGAGTGGTGAGCCGACCGGCGAACCCACGCTGCCAGCCGTCGACCATGGCCAGGGCGAAGGCCCAGGCCACGGCCGTCACCCAGGTGAGTAGCAGGGCGCGCCGCCAGGGGAGTCGGTGCGCGAGCTCCGGGCCGTACACGATGACCGATGCCGCGATACCCACGGCGGGTGCGGTGCCCCAGCCGATATGCGGTAGCCAGTTCCCGAAGATCGGCGCGGCGCCGGCGAACAACCGCCCGCGCGCCTGATCGCTGAGCATTCGCGGAACCAGGAAAGCGGTCGCGACGAGCACCGCTCCGGCCGCCGCGCAGTACACATCGGCTCGACTCGCCAGGCGGCATGGGGGAGTCGGGACAGGGGCTTTCCGCACGGGATCCACCCTAGGCCGCAACACCCCCCGATCCCCGGCGAAATGAGCGTCGGTCCAGGTCTCGTCATACTTTTGTCACCGGTCACTTCCGGTGAAAACGCGCTGTTCGGCTCTACGGTCATGGGGTGACCGAATCCAAGGTGGAACGGGGAGTCACCGTCGTGATCCCGTGCAAGGATGAAGCGGGCGCACTGCCCGGCGTACTCTCGGCAATCCCTCGCGACTACCGGGTGATTGTGGTGGACAACGGCTCCACCGATGCCACCGCCGCCGTCGCCAGACTCGCCGGAGCGACGGTCGTCGCCGAACCCGAACCCGGCTACGGCAGCGCCGTCCAAGCGGGCGTGCACGCCGCCCGCACCGAGGTGGTGGCGGTACTCGACGGTGACGGCTCCATGGATCCGCGTGAATTGCCCGGCCTGGTAGCCGAACTCGGCCCCGACGTCGATATGGTCGTCGGCCGCCGTCGTGCGCACCGCGCGGGCGCGTGGCCCTGGCACGCCCGCCTGGGCAATCAACTCGTCGCCGCCCGGTTGCGGCACCGCTACGGCCTGGCCGTTCACGATGTGGCCGCCATGCGCGTGGTGCACCGTGCCCGTCTGCTCGATCTGGGTCCGCTGCACAGGCGCTCCGGCTATCCACTCGAATTGCTGGTCGCCGCAGCGCATTCCGGCTGGCGACTGGTCGAACGTGACATCACCTACCGGCCGCGTACCCACGGCCGATCCAAGGTTTCCGGTTCGTGGCGCGGCACCGTGCGCGCCGCCAAAGACTTCTGGAGCGTCCGATGAGGCCAGGCTGTATTCCCGCCACCCTGCTCGTCATCGCGAAGGCCCCCATCGCGGGCTTCGCCAAAACCCGCCTGACACCGCCGTTTTCGCCGCGCGATGCGGCCAGGCTCGCCGCCGCCGCACTGCTGGACACCCTGATCGACGTGCGCGCCAGTGGTATCCAACATCGCATGGTCGCCTGGACCGGCAACCTCGCCGAAGCCCAGGAGGCCGATACCTTGGCCGATACCCTGCGTGACTTCACCGTGGTTCCCCAGCGCGGCAACACCTTCGGCGAACGCCTCGCCAATGCCCATGCCGACGCCGCGCACTTCGGCCTCCCCGTCCTGCAGATCGGTATGGACACGCCGCAGGCCGGACCCGAACTCCTGGCCCGCTCGGCCGGCCACCTCGTCTCCAGCGGCGACGCCGTGCTCGGCCCGGCCGCCGACGGTGGTTGGTGGGCACTGGGTTTGACCGACCCCCGCCCCGCCCGCCTCCTGACCGAGGTACCCATGTCCACCTCCCGAACCGGCGACCTCACCCGAGCAGTCGTGCGCCGCTGCGGATACCGAGTCCACCGCCTCCCCATCCTCACCGACGTGGACACCTACGACGACGCCGTCACCGTCGCCGCCCACTCGCACGGCAGCTTCGCCGCCACCTTCGGCCTCCTCACCGCGGCCGCCACTCCCGCCCTGCTGTAATCCCATGCCCACCGACCCGCCTCCAGCCGAAAACGACTCCGTCCCAATGGAGAAGAGCGTGCAACCTCGCGACAGTGGCGAACCCTCGGCAGCGCAGGAGAGGGCGAGTACCCCTCCTGTATCCGCTGCCGAGATTGCGGCGGGCCCGGTGACACCCGACTCCGACCGATCCGCCATCCCGGCAGTATCGGACGGCGAAGCGGTGGGATCCGAAGCCGCGCGGTCCTTCTCGAATCCACCCGGGTCCGCGCGACCGGGTGATCGAAAATATCTCGGTGGGCGGACGCACCTGCCCGCGTTGTCGGCGACCCTGCTGCTGCGGAGTCCATCGCCACTCAGATATCGCGGACGCGTGGCCCGGCGGTGGCGGCGCGGGTGGGGATCGCGCTCGGGATAAGCATTACCGTCTGCTTCCTGACCGGGCTGATCAGTCATTGGATTCAACATCCGCCGACCTGGTTCTACTGGCCCGCCAATCCGGTGTGGCTGTATCGGGTAACCCAAGGCGCACATGTGATTTCCGGTGTGATCGCCATTCCACTGCTGCTGGTCAAATTGTGGTCGGTGTACCCGAAGCTGTTCGGCCGCCCACTGATCGGCAATCCGGTGCGCATGCTCGAGCGCGGATCCATTGCGCTGCTGGTGGGTTCGGTCATCTTCCAGCTGGTTACCGGGCTGTTCAATACGGCTCAGTTCTATCCGTGGAAGTTCTTCTTCACCACAACGCATTACGCCATGGCCTATGTCGCGGCGGGCGCACTGGCGATCCACCTCGCGGTGAAGCTGCCGATTGTTCGCACGGCCTCGAGCCGACCACTCGCCGAGCGGCCGGAACCTGTCGCATCACAACCGGATGAGGCGTACGCGGAGACTGTGAAGACGACCGCGGCGGGGAAGGGCGCAGAGAGTTCCGGCGGTCTCTCGCGCCGGGCGGTACTGGGCACGGCCGGGCTCGCCGCCGTCGTCGCGGGTCTCGCGGTGGCGGGCCAGACCATCCCCTTCCTGCGCTGGGTGTCGGTGCTCTCGCCGCGCAGTGGTGAAGGCCCCCAAGGCGTTCCGATCAACCGCACCGCCGCCGACGCCGGAGTGGGCGACCGCGCGCGCGACCCCGGCTACCGGCTCATGGTCACCGCGGGCGGTAGGAAACGCGAATTCACCCGCGCGGATCTCGCGGCACTCCCGCAGACCGAGGCGGTGCTTCCCATCGCCTGCGTCGAAGGCTGGAGTGCCTCCGCCCGCTGGTCCGGTGTGCGCCTCCGCGATCTCCTCACCGCCGTCGGCGAATTCCACAGCGGTGATGTGCGTTTCGAATCGCTGGAACCCGGCGGCCTCTACCGCACCTCGGCCCTGCCCAGCCGGCACGCCGTGGACGCGTCCACCCTCGTCGCCTTGCGCCTCAATGGTGAGGACCTCACCGTGGACCACGGTTACCCGTGCCGCCTCATTGCCCCGAATCGCCCGGGAGTCCTGCAAACCAAATGGCTTTCGACCATCGAGGTGCTCTCGTGACCGTCATTCGCGTGCTGCTCATCGCGCTCGGGCTGTGGCTCGGCTGGTACGGCATCAGCCTGCTGCTGGATATGAATCCGGTGGATCTGCGCTCGGTCGCCCTCTGGTTCGCGGGCGGAATCCTGTTGCACGACGGCGTATTCGCGCCGATCGCGGCAACTCTCGGCGTGGCCGCCCGCCGCATGCTCCCGGCATCCTGGTGGGCTCCGGTCGCCTGCGGCGCGGTCTGCACCGTCACGCTGCTGCTCATCGCGGTCCCGGTAATCGGTCGCGCCGGTGCACTGCGCACCAACCCGACCATCCTGGACCGCGATTACGTACTGGGACTGCTCATTTCGATCGCGATGGTGTGGGCGCTGGTCATCGCCATCACGATTCGCCGCACCCGCACCACCCCGGCCGAAATCAGCTGATCGTCAATTCCGTTCCGGCACAGCGCAACCGTCCGGCCCGCACGCCTCGGCCTCCGCGGATCCGGCCAGCGTCACCAATTTCGGCGCATGATCACTCCACGCCTGTTCGAGGGCCTGCGCGAACACCTCGGGCGGTTGCGCACCGGAAACCCCGTACTTGCGGTCGATTACGAAGAACGGCACACCCCGCGCCCCGAGCGCAGCCGCCTCGGCCTCATCGGCCCGCACCGCCTCGGCGTAGGCATCGGGGTCGTCGAGCACGCCCCGCACCGCCGTCTCCTCGAATCCGGCCCCCACCGCGACCTGAACCAACCGCTCGGCATCCCCGAACAGTGGCGCGTCTTCGGCGAAGTTCGCGGCGTACAGCGCATCCAACAGCGCCTCCTGCCGCCCCTGCGCCAGCGCGAAGTGCAGCAGCCGATGCATATCGAAGCTATTGCCGAAGTCGCGCCCGGAGGTCTGGTACGTCAGCCCGGCCGCCTCGGCCTGCGCGCCAATACCGCGCTCATTGGCCGCGGCCTGCGCCTCGCTGATCCCGTACTTCTCGGCGATATGCGGCACCACCGCGGCACTGTGCGCACGCGGCAGCGTCGGATCCAGTTCGAAGGATTTATGCACCACGCGCACATCGTCGCGGTGCGCGAACGCTTCGAGGGCCTCCTCGAACCGCCGCTTGCCCAGATAGCAGAACGGGCAGTTGATATCGGTCCAGATCTCGACCTGTACGGCCATCACACCTCACTCGACAGCGGAAACTCGCAGGCCGGAGACCCGGCCACCGGAAGGTACCAACCGGTATCACCCGCCGAAGATTCCGCCGTGACCCAGTTCACCGCGGGCGGCTGTCACGTTCGCGCACCCTGTTCTGTCTCATAGCCGCACTCCGCAAACATGACTTCCGAACGCGAGGCCCGGTAGATATGAATGCCATGCAGGATCGCGATACCGACACGGACCCCTTCGTCGAGCACCGCCGACTGCTCTTCGGCACCGCGTACCAGATGCTCGGTACCGTGACCGACGCCGAGGACATCCTGCAGGACGCCTGGATCAAATGGCATGCCACAGACCATGATTCGATCGAGCACCCCAAGTCGTACCTGGTCCGCGCCATAACCAATCTGTGCCTGAACCGGCTCACCTCCGCCCGCGCCACCCGCGAAACCTATGTGGGCCCGTGGCTGCCCGAACCGCTCCTCACCACCACCGATGCCGCGCAGGAGTCCGAAATGGCCGACACCGTGTCGACCGCCATGCTGGTGGTCCTGGAAACCCTCACCCCGGTCGAGCGCGCCGTCTTCGTGCTGCGCGAGGTCTTCGGCTACTCGCACGCCGAGATCGGTGGCTTCCTGGACCGGCCCGAAACCACGGTCCGGCAGATCTCGCATCGTGCGCGCAACCATGTGCACTCCCGCCGACCGAGATTCGACGCCGATGACACCGCGCGCCAGGACATCACCCGCAAGTTCATGGCCGCCTGCCACGGTGGTGATCTCAATGCCCTCATGGAGCTGCTCGCACCGGAGGTGACGCTCTGGAATGACGGCGGCGGCAAGGTCACCGCCGCGCGCCGCCCGCTGCACGGCCCGGACCACGTGGCGCGCTGGATGCTCGGCGTGCTGGCCAAGCCGATCTGCGCGGGCATCTACTTCGAAACCGCGGTCATCAATGGCGAACTCGGCATGGTCGGCAAGATCGGCGACTATGTCATGGGCGTGCTCACCTTCGACCAGGTCGATGGCCGCATCGAGAATCTGCGCTTCCAGGTAAATCCGGACAAGCTCGCCGGTCTGCAGCCGGCCGGTGTCGAAATCCCGCAGCCCACAACGGATTAGCGAGACGGTAACCGGGCAGGTCTATGGCCGACGGCATACGCCAGTCCGTGCGCACCCGCTGCCATCGCGTGCCAATCTCGCTGCGATGGCGCGTCACCGGTAGCAGGCGCGCGCTACGCTGGCGCGGCTCAATCCGGGGGGATGTTTGTTTCCTCGGTCGAAAACCGTACTGCTAGAAGGATTCCGAATGCGTTTTGGGGGAACCCGACCTGCCCTGATCGGCCGGTCCGTCGCGCTGGCAAAGCGTTCCGCACTGCCCGCCCTGTTCGCCGCGATGATGGGCGCGGCCGCCTTCACCTCGGCCCCGGCCACCGCCGCGCCGGTCCTCATGGAGGCATCCTGCCCCGCCGCCGACTATGAGAACGTCGACGGCAATTGCGTACAACGCCCGATCCAGTCCGACACCGCGCCCAACGGAGCCACCGCCCGCTGCGGCGACGGTACCTACAGTTTCAGTCAGCACCATCGCGGCACCTGCTCGCACCACGGCGGCGTCTCGCAGTGGCTGTAACCGGCTGACCGGTCCGCCGTCCCGAGTCCACGCCCGGGACGGCGCTCCGGAACAATGGCCTGTCGTGGATGCCGAACAACTGGCCGTCGAACCCTTGCGCGCCGCCCGGCGACTACTCGGCGCGACCCTGTGGTCCGGACCCGTCGGCCTGCGCATTGTCGAGGTCGAGGCCTACGGCGGCGATCCCGCCGGCCCCTGGCACGACCCCGCCGCGCACTCCGGCCGCGGCCGCACCCCACGCAATGCGGTCATGTTCGGCCCGCCCGGCGTGCTGTACGTCTACTTCAGTTACGGCACGCACACCTGCGTGAATGTCGTCACCGGGCCCGATGGGACCGCGAGTGCCGTTCTCATTCGTGCGGGCGAGATCACTGCCGGACACGACGAAGCGCGCGCCCGGCGCCCGGCAGCGCGCACCGATACCGCACTCGCCAGAGGCCCCGGCAATGTCGGCAGCGCCCTCGGAATCACATTACGCGACTACGGAATCGACCTCTTCGACCCGAAATCGCCGATACATCTCCAGCTCGCACCCGAAATTACCGACCCCGCAATGATTTCCGCCGGACCCCGCGTCGGCGTGAGCCTGGCCGCCGACCGCCCCTGGCGACTCTGGCTTACCGACTCACCCGCCGTCTCCGCCTACCGGCGCAGCCCGCGCGCCCCACGCCTGGACCGCCCCGCCTGATAACCGCCGCACAACAGCGGATCCGGCAAACCCGCCCCCAACCCGGTCTACCGTGGAAGGGGACAGTGCCGTACTAGGGGGTCGTCCATGTTCGAGCGTTTCACCGATCACGCCCGCCGAGCTGTCGTGCTCGCTCAGGACGAGGGCAAGCTGCTCAATCACGACTACATCGGCACCGAACACCTCCTGCTGGGAATACTTCGCGAAGGCGAGGGAGTGGCCGCACGGGTGCTCGCCGATCTTGCGGTCGACCTGAAGGAAGTGCGCGATCGCGTCGAGACGATCATCGGGCGCGGCGCGCACGAACCATCCGGCCATGTTCCCTTCACACCGCGCGCGAAACAGGTGCTCCAACTGTCCCTGGAGCAATCAATCCAGTTGGGACACCGCGAGATCGGGACCGAACACCTGCTACTCGCCTTGATCGTCGAGGGCCAGGGCGTCGCCGCCCAGGTCCTCAACGCAATGGATGTACACACCGCGGCGGTGCGCGCCAGGGTACTCGAATTGCACACCCCCGCAGTGGATTCCGCGGCGGCCAGACCTGTGCGAGGCCCCAGTCTCATCGAACAGCGCATTGCCGCGCTCGAACGCCGCGTCACCGAATTGGAGCAGCGGCTCGCCGGAGGTCGCGACGAAGGCTGATCACGCCATCGAATCGGCCTCGTACACCTCGGCATACAGCTCCCGCAGCCTCTGCGCCGATACCTCGGTACCCGTGCGATCCAGGTATCGCTGCACATGCCGGGCGAATTCGATCTGCGTGCGCCGCGACATCTCGATCCCGTACTCCTGCTGCAGCAGGTACGCGATACCACCCTTGCCGGACTGCGAATTCACCCGGATCACCGCATCATAGGATCGCCCCACATCGGCCGGATCTATCGGCAGATACGGTATCTGCCAAGGGATTTCACGCTCGGGCAAACCCAACCGCTGCGCTCGCGCCCGATGCTCGGCGAACCCCTTCTTGATGGCGTCCTGATGCGTCCCCGAGAACGCGGTGTACACCAGATCACCGGCATAGGGATGCCGGTCGTGAATCGGCAGCCGCGTGCAGTACTCCACGGTCTCGCGCACCCGGTCGATATCGGAGAAGTCGATCATCGGATCCACGCCCTGCGCATGCAGATTCAGCGCCAGCACGGCCAGATCCACATTGCCGGTGCGCTCACCATTACCGAATACGCAGCCCTCCACCCGCTGCGCCCCGGCCAGCACCGCCAGCTCCGCACAGGCGATACCGGTGCCGCGATCATTGTGCGGATGCACCGACAGGATGACGCTGTCCCGGCGCGCCAGATTCCGGTGCATGTACTCGATCTGATCGGCGTACACATTCGGCGTCGCCACCTCGACGGTCGCCGGCAGATTCAGCACCACGGGGCGCTCCGGACGCGCATCCCACAACGTGGTGATCCGATCGCAGATGTCCAGCACGAAATCCGGTTCGGTCAGCATGAACACCTCCGGCGAGAACTGGAACCGCACATTCGGCAGATCCCCTGCCAGCTCCAGAATGTCGCGCGCACCCGCCATGATCAGCTCGGCCACGTCCGCGCGGGACGCACCCAGCACCACATCCCGCCAGGTCGGCGCGGTGGCGCAATACATGTGCAGGACAACATCATTGGTGATTCCGCGCACCGATTCCACGGTCCGCTCGATCAAATCCCTTCGCGCCGGGGTGAATACGACGATCGACACATCCTCGGGGGCCAGCCCCTCGCTGCCGATCAACCGCACGAAGTCGAAGTCGGCCTGCGAGGCGCTCGGATACCCGACCTCGATCTCCTTGTAGCCCATGGCCACCAGCATTTCGAAGAACCGCCGCTTGCGATCCGGGTCCATCGGCTCGGTCAGGGCCTGATTACCGTCCCGCAGATCCACCGGCACCCACAGCGGCGCTTCGGTGATGCGATTGTCCGGCCACTGTCGTTCGGTCAGTGGTACCGAAACACGTTGGTACACATCGCGATACCGATGTGACGGCATGGCGGAGGGCTGCTGACGATTCCAGTTCTGGGAAGAAAACACGGTTTGCTGTCTTTCGCGTCGGAAGGCAGACCGGCGCAGCATCTCAACCCGCGGGCAGGGTGCCGGTCGTTCAAACCCCGCCGCGGCGAAGAAGGAGAAGCAGCACACCCTGAGTCATGTCGCCTAGACTAGATGGCAATCACTCCTCAGACAAGTAGAGAGGCAAACCGGATATGCCCCAGGTCCAGCGTTACCCACTCGCCGCCCAAGCCGCAGAGGTCCTACTCGATCGGCTGCGCGCGGGGGAGTGGGAGCTCGGCCACCGGCTACCCGGCGAGACCACCCTGGCCGCGCAACTCGGCGTCGGCCGCTCCACCCTGCGTGAGGCCATCCGCGAACTCGCGGGCAAAGGCGTCCTCGAAAGCCGCCAGGGTGCCGGCGTTTTCGTCACCGCCCTGGATGTGACCGAAGACTGGGACGCGGTGCTACGGCGCGCCGACATCACCGCCGTCATAGAGGCCCGCATAGCCATCGAGGCCGAAGCCGCCGCCCTCGCCGCCGAACGCCGCACCCCCGCGGACCTGCGAAACATATTGCGCGCCCTCACCGCTCGCGCCGAGGCAGCCGATTCGGCGGGGGCCCTGGTCGATGCCGATACCGCCTTCCATCGCACGATCATCGTCGCCGCGCACAATGACATCCTGCTGGAGATGTTCAACGCCTTCGTTCCGCGCCTGCGCCGCGCCATGATCGACATGCTCCGCATCAAACCCATCGCGAACCCGGCCGCCGACCATGACGCGCACGAAGACCTCTATGTAGCGATCCGCGCGCGCAAGCCGGAGGCCGCGACCACCGCCAGCCGCATCCACCTCACCTCCCTGAAGACCGCGCTCACCTGAAGAATCAGCCACTGAGCAGGCAAAACGCGGTCGTTGAAAATTTCTCCGCCGTCGCCGATGAGTTTCCGCAACGGGCCCCGTCTGTACCAATGACCGAGTTCAACCCCGAACTCGCAAGCCCCAGAAGGAAACTCGACATGACCGCCACCACCGCCTCCGCCCTGACCCTCTCCGCCACCACCCCCGGCAAGACCCGCAATCGCGTTCTGTGGACCCTGCAGATCGTGTTCGGCCTCTTCTTCATCATCGCCTCGGGCCTGCCGAAGCTGGTCGGCCAGCACGACGCCGTCGAGGCGTTCCGGACCATCGGCTGGGGTGACTGGTTCCGCTACTTCACCGGCGTGGTCGAGGTCTCCGGCGGCATCGGCCTGCTGGTTCCCCGCCTGACCGGCCCGGCCGCCGCCGGCCTGTCCATCACCACCGTGCTGGCCGCCCTCACCCAGATCTTCCTCCTGGATGCCCCGGCCCTGGCCCCCTTCCCGCTGATCCTGGCGGTCATGTTCGCCTGGATCGCCTACGAGCGCCGTGCCTCCTTCGCCACCTTCACCAACCTGCTCGAGCACTGACCTCTTGAATATTGCTTCGACGCAAGATCCGCCTCCGAGGACGCTCGGAGGCGGATCGGTCGCGTGCGGATGAGAGCGGCGACGCCCTCATCCGTTTCTCGCGTTCGCAGGCGGGGCTTGCTCGCGAGCTGAGAACGAAGTGATCCGGCCGGCCCCGGTCCTCTCGACACGCTGTCGAGAGGGCCGGGGCCGACCTGCTGGTCAGCGGGCATCCCAGGTGCGGAAAGATAGGTGAGCGTGAACGGCGACATCATTGATGAACTGACTTGGCGCGGATTGATCGCGCAGTCCACCGATCTGGACGCTTTGCGTGCGGAACTGGCCAAGGGGCCGATCACCCTCTATGCCGGATTCGATCCCACCGCGGCGAGCCTGCATGCCGGGCACCTGGTTCCCCTGTTGGCGCTCAAGCGTTTTCAGCGCGCCGGCAATCGCCCCGTGGTGCTCGCGGGTGGAGCCACCGGCCTGATCGGCGATCCGCGTGACGTGGGCGAGCGCACCATGAACTCCACCGACACCGTGGCCGAATGGGCCGGGCGCATCCGCTCCCAGCTCGAGCGGTTCGTCGATATCGACGATTCGCCCACTGGCGCCATCATCGCGAACAATATGGATTGGACCGGCCCGCTCAGCGCGGTCACCTTCCTGCGCGATATCGGCAAGCACTTCTCGGTGAACGTCATGCTGGCCCGGGATACGGTCAAGCGCCGCCTGGAGGGCGACGGCATGTCCTACACCGAGTTCTCCTACATGCTGTTGCAGGCCAACGACTTCCTGCAGTTGCGCCGCAACCACGGCTGCACGCTGCAGGTCGGCGGCTCCGATCAGTGGGGCAACATCATCGCTGGCGTGGAGCTGAACCGCCGTGTCGACGGCGAGCACGTACACGCCCTCACCGTCCCCCTGGTGACCTCGGCCGATGGCAAGAAGTTCGGCAAGTCCACCGGTGGCGGCAGCCTCTGGCTCGATCCGGAGATGACCAGCCCCTACGCCTGGTACCAGTACTTCGTGAATACCGCCGACGCGGATGTGGTCCGCTACCTGCGCTGGTTCACCTTCCTGTCCCGTGAGGAACTGGACGAGCTGGAGGCCGCCACCGCCGAGCGCCCGCACGCCCGGGAGGCGCAGCGCCGGCTGGCCGCGGAGATGACCACGCTCGTGCACGGCGAGGAGCACACCCGCTCGGCGCAGCTGGCCAGTACGGCCCTGTTCGGTCGCGGTGAACTCCGCGATCTGAACGAGTCGACCCTCGCCGCCGCACTGACCGAGGCCGCGGTGGACGGCAAGGTCGCCGAGGCCGGCGCCGAATCGACGATTGTCGACCTGCTGGTGTCCAGCGGCCTTTCCGAAAGTCGCGCCGCGGCCCGTCGCGCTGTCAATGAGGGTGGCGCATCGGTGAACAACGAACGCGTCTCCGACCTGGAGTGGACCCCCTCGGACTCCGACTACCTGCATGGACGCTGGCTGGTCCTGCGTCGCGGCAAGAAGAACTTCGCGGGCGTCCGCAAAGCCGATTGATCTTGTTTTCCATGACCTGGGTCACAAATCAGTGGCCCAGGTCGGGAAACGGCCGGTCGCGCGCCCTTCCGACCTGCGACGACACGACCGTGACCAGGCGATTTGACGTTCCGTTTCCCGCCACGTAACTTATTCCAGGTCAGAGCGACACGGACACCGACCGGATGCCAAACGCCCAGCTCAGAAGCTGGAAACGAGGATCCGGAAACGAGGTAGTACGAGGAGCGCCTGGCGGCCTGCGAAACGATCCGAACCCGGGGCTTGACTCTGTGGGACTCGGCCGTTAGGCTGGAAAAGTTGCCCCTTCTGAGAGCCGATAAAACGGCCGGATGATTTGTGCGCCTGTTCTTTGAGAACTCAATAGTGTGTCGATGAATGTCAGTGCCAATAATTTATTGGTTCCGGCCTTCCACACCCCCGTGTGTGAAGGTTGGACATTTAGTCAGCAAATACTTTTTGCTGGCGTTTGA
>NZ_WJIC01000001.1 GCF_009649815.1 Nocardia sp. SYP-A9097 | reverse complement strand
TGTGGATGGAAGAGCAGCTCGGCAAGCGCATCAACGTCGACCGCGTCGACGAGGCCCTCGATACGCTCAAGGGCGGTAACGAGCCCTCGATGATCGCGACGGGTTGCCCGTTCTGCCGGGTGATGCTGACCGATGGTGTGACCGCGCGTAAGGACGGTGGCGAGGTCGGCCAGGGTGTCGAGGTCGTCGATGTCGCACAGTTGATGTTGCAGTCGATTGCTCGTGTCGAGTCGAGTGTGCTGACCGAGAACCTGAAGGTCGTTCAGCAGCCGAAGGTCGAAGAGCCCGAACCTGTTTCGGAGCCCGAGCCGGTCAAGGCCGAAGCCGCTGTGGCCGAGGCCGCTCCGGCCGAGCCCAAGGCCGCTCCGGCGGGCAAGGGGCTCGGAATGAAGGGACCCGCCAAGGCCCCCGGTGGCAAGGGGCTGGGCATGAAGGGTGGCCTCAAGGCACCCGGAGCCAAGCCCGCCGCCGCCGCGGCGACTGCTCCGGCCGAGGCCGAAGCCACCGAGGCGGCGTCGGCTCCGGCCGCACCCGCCAAGGGTCTCGCCATGAAGGGTCCGGCCAAGGCCCCGGGCGGCAAGGGTCTCGCCATGAAGGGCGGCCTCAAGGCACCCGGCGCGAAGGCCGCTCCGGCCGAAACCGCCGCTCCCGCCGAGGCTTCCGCTCCCGCGGAAACCACCGAGGCGTCGTCGGCCCCGGCCAAGCCCGTCAAGGGACTGGCCATGAAGGGTCCGGCGAAGGCTCCCGGTAAGGGCCTGGCCATGAAGGGTGCCGCCAAGGCTCCCGGCGCGAAGGCCGCCCCGGCCGCCGCGGAGACCACTGCGGCTCCCGTCACCGAGGCTCCGGCGGAAACCACTGCGGCTCCGGCCACTTCGGCGGCTCCCGCCGAGGCCAAGCCGTCCATCGCGCCCAAGGGTCTGGCCATGAAGTCCGGCCTCAAGCGCCCCGGCCCGAAGGCCCCCGGCGCGGCCGCCCCCGCCGCCGCTCCGGCTCCGGCCGCCGAAGCGCCTGCGGCTCCGGCTGATTCGACTCCCGAGGCTCCGGCCCCGGCCGCCGAACCGGTCGTCACCGAGTCCAACGGCACCGCCGCCGAGGGCAATGGCGCTGCCAAGCCCCCGGCCGCCAAGCCCGGCGGTCTCGGCTTCAAGTCCGGTATGAAGGCCCCCGGCAAGAAGAACTGACGCCGGAACACGACCGACGAGGGCGCGCTACCCACCCGGGTAGCGCGCCCTCGCTGTCTCGTCCCGGTCGGAGTGCTGAAATCCGGTTTGCATGATCGATTCTGCTAATGCCGGGCAAACGCGATCGATGGTCTTCGCCCATACTTCAAGGTATGACGGATGCGGGAGCGGTTCGGGTCGAGATCGGGGTGGAGTCGCTCGCGGGGGTGCGCATCGCGGACGCGGCGGGGGCCACTCGAGTCGAATTGTGCACCGGACTCTCGGTGGGTGGACTGACACCGAACACCGCATTGGTACAGGCCGCCGTCGCGGCCGCCACCGATGTGCAGATACACGTGCTGATTCGGCCGCGCCCCGGGGATTTCCGATACTCCGCCGATGAGGTCACGCTCATGCGCGCCGATATCGAACAGGCACGGCAGTCGGGCGCACACGGCGTGGTGATCGGCGTGCTGGACGAGCACGGGAATATCGCCGCCGGCGCCAATCTAGAGCTGATCGCGGCGGCCGAAGGTATGGAGGTCACCTGCCATCGGGCCTTCGATGTGTGCGCGGACCCATACGGCGGATTCGATCAGTTGCTGGAGTTGGGGTTCACCCGGCTGCTCACCTCGGGGCGGCAGGTTTCGGTCCTGGACGGAGCCTCGTTGATCACCCGCCTGGTCACCCTGGCGAACGGGCGCATCCAGGTAATGGCCTGCGGCGGCCTGCGCGCCGACAATGCCCGCCGGGTGATCGAATTGACGGGCGTGCGGGATCTGCATGCGGCAGTACGCATTCCGGTGCCGGCGCTGCCGCTACCGGACACCACCGATGTGGATTTCGCCGAGATCGGGGTCCCGCGCGGATTCGATCACTTCGTCACAGACGCCGATGGTGTCGCTGCACTCTGCGAGGCGGCGCGACTCTCGGTCTGACCCAACCGGTCCGGGGAGGTCAGGGCTTCGAGTGTCGCCCGCCGCGCGGTGGATTCTGCGGTTTGGCGGGCGGGCGTGGCAGCGATGGATCCGTATCGTCGAAGGCCGGATTCTGCTGTTCCGCAGCGGCTCTCAATGACCACGGCGGTGGCGGCGACTCCTGCCGACCCTGCTGCGGCGCGTCCCGCCGCTCCGGCGCACTGACCACCGGAGCCTGACGCGGGACACGCGGAGCCGGGGCCGATTGCGCGACACCGGTTTTCGCGGTGGGGCGGGGACCGGCGGGCCGCGCGGCGCGCTCGGCAGGACGGGGACGGTTCGGACCCGCCGCACGCGCGGCCGGTTTCGCGCCGAAGGGCCGGGCCAGGATTACCGCGATGGCGGTGGTCAGCGGAACCGAAAGGGCAAGGGCGATACCGCCGACGGCGGAGCGCGCGATCTCGATACCGACGGCATCACCGGTGAGCACATCGCGAATCGAGCGGCCCGCCACGCTGAACAGCAGCAGCAACGGCAGCGCGCCACCGGCGTAGGCGAGCACCAGGGTGTAGACGGTACTCGCGATATGGTCGCGACCGACCCGCATGGCGGCGGCGAAAATGCCTCGGCGGGAGGACTTCTCGTCCAAGGCCGCGAGCTCGAACGCGGCCGACGCCTGCGTGATGGTCACGTCGTTGAGCACACCGAGCGAGCCGATGATGAAGCCCGCCAACAACAATCCGGTGATACTCACATGCTGCAGATACGTCGCCACATTGGTGTTCTGCTCCTCGGACAACCCCGTCAGATGCGTCATCTTCAGTGCGAGCCAAGACAATACGGCCGCCAGCACCATCGAGGTCAAAGTGCCGAGCAGCGCCGAACTGGTGCGCAGGTTCACCCCGTGCGCCAGGTACAGCACCGAGTAGAGGATGAGCGCGCCCGCGATCAGCGCCACCGGAATGGCCGGTTTCCCGTCCAGCAGGGCGGGCAGCATGAAGATCACCAGCACACCGAAGGCGAAGCCGAGCCCGATCAGCGCGCGCAGTCCGCGCCAGCGCGCCACCACGATAATGACCAGTGCGAAGACTCCGACAATGATGGCGAGCGGCAATCCGCGCGCATAGTCGTCGAAGGAGTACACGCTGGCCCCGCTGGTATCGCTCTGCCGCACGATGCGCAGGCTGTCACCGACCCGCAGATCGGGTTGTCCTGGGCCGGGCGCGATTTCGAAGAGCGTCTTCTTCCCCTTGTCCGCCCCCGAGTCGATGGTGACAATGCTGCGCTGGCAGCTGTACGCATTACTCCGCGGCGCCTGCGGCGCATCATCGAACGGCCGCCCCAGCGATGGACTCCCACACGGCCCGATGTCCTGACTGACCACCCTCCCCGCCTCGGTCACCAGCGCCCCACCACCCCCGTTCTGCATGGGCAGCGGAATATCCACATGCTGACTACTGGGCCAAAGCCACACCGTCCCACCCAGAACCAGCACCCCGATAAAGGTGAGCAGCCCGATGACGACCCACTTGGCGGTAGCACCAATGGCAATGGGCCCGGAGTGGTCATGGTGATGATGGTGGTCGCTCACTCGCACGACCCTAAACGAAAACCGTTCAGTCCCGCCTCTCCGCGACTTTTGCCGGGCGTTTGGTGCGGGGAGACTTTGAGATCGGGCTGACGTTGGCGATTTGGCCGGGTTTTGGGGGTACCCCAGGAGTTACCCTCGCCTCGCGAGATCAGTTGTCCAGTTTCCTGGAGGGGGCGGCGGAGAGCAGGGGGATGTCTCCGCCGCCCGGGACGGCGGCCCAGGGGGGTAGGCCAGCCAATCCAGGGCCAGACGTCCCAGGGGGGGTAGGAGGTCTGGCCGGGCACCTGAGTGCCGAGTCCTACTGTACACAAAAGTCAGTTCTTTGCGCTAGCTAAGTCTCTAAAAACCCAACTTTTTCGTACCAGCGGTTTGTTTTGCTACTGACGGTAACCCACCAGGAAATTGCCGAAACGCTCGATCGCGACCGCCAGATCCCGCGCCCACGGCAGCGTCACGATGCGCAGATGATCATGATGCGGCCAGTTGAACCCGGTCCCCTGAACCATCAGGATCTTCTCCTGCAGCAACAGGTCCAGCACCAGCTTCGAATCATCGTGGATCTCATGGACTTCCGGATCCAGCCGTGGGAACGCGTACAGCGCGCCCTCCGGCTTCACACACGACACACCCGGAATCGTATTGAGCTTCTCCCACGCCACATCGCGCTGCTCGAGTAGTCGCCCGCCCGGCAGAATCAGATCCTCGATGCTCTGATGCCCGCCCAAGGCCACCTGAATGGCATGCTGCGCGGGCACATTCGGGCACAACCGCGACGAGGCCAGCAGCGAGATGCCCTCCAGGAACCCCTCGGCATGCTCGGTCGGCCCGGTGATCACCAGCCAGCCGGAGCGGTAACCCGCCACCCGATACGCCTTCGACAACCCGTTGAAGGTCAGGCACAACAGGTCCGGCGCGAGCGAGGCCAGCGAAATATGCTTGGCGTCGTCGTACAGGATCTTGTCGTAGATCTCATCGGCGAGCAGCAGCAGTTGATGCTTGCGCGCCAGATCCACGATCTGTTGCAACACCTCCGCCGAGTACACCGCACCCGTCGGATTGTTCGGGTTGATCACGACAATCGCCTTGGTCTTGGCGGTGATCTTGGCTTCTATATCGGCGATATCCGGCTGCCAGCCATTGGATTCATCGCAGAGGTAATGCACCGGCGTGCCACCCGCGAGGCTGGTCATGGCCGTCCACAGCGGATAGTCCGGCGCGGGCAGCAGCACCTCGTCGCCATTGTCGAGCAGCGCCTGCATGGTGATGGTGATCAGCTCGGAGACACCATTGCCCAGGTAGACGTCGTCCACATCGAACTTCGGGAAGCCCGGCACCACTTCGTAGCGGGTCACGATGGCCCGGCGCGCGGAGAGAATGCCCTTGGACTCGGAGTAGCCCTGCGCGTACGGCAGCGCGGCGATGATGTCGCGCATGATCACGTCCGGCGCGTCGAAACCGAAGGGCGCGGGATTGCCGATATTCAGCTTGAGGATGCGGTGACCCTCGGACTCCAGTCGTGCCGCGTGCGCGTGTACCGGCCCCCGGATTTCGTAGACCACGTTCTGGAGTTTGGTCGACTGCTCCAGGACGCGCGGGGACCGATGCGGTAGGTGACTGGAAGGACTCACCCGTCCAATGGTGCCATCCGTCCGCAACCAGCTTTTTTCAACGCGGCGTATCGGGCGGCAACATGCCCTTGGCGGCGGTGGTTCCGCAGAACTCCTCGATTCTCTCGTCCAGCTGACGGGCCTCGACGGCCTCCCGGAATTCCGGGCGGGTCAGGCGTTGCCGCAGGCCGGTGAGCCGCTCCTCCAATTGCGCGATGCGCTTGTCCTCGTCCAGTCGCAGCACCGGCTCCAGCGCCTCGGCGGCCCCGTCCAGACTCCCGTTGATCAGGTGCGCGGCGGCGCTGTCCACCCGGGCCAGGGCCTCCGCACCGTATGAGCGCTGTTCGACCGGACCGTTGGAGTACAGCTCGATGGCGCGGCGGGTCGCCGCCAGTGCGGGCTCGGCCTGACCGAGATGGATATAGGTCGCGCCCGCGTAGTACTGCGCCTTGGGCTGGTTGAAACCGAACACGCCGCCGACCTCGTCGTGCAGCGTGTCGCTGATATCGCCGTCCCGCGCATCGTCCGCGGCGCGAATACAGCGCTCGGTATCGGCGGGCGAACCCAGCCGCGACCAGATGCGCGCCTCGATATTGTGCAGGCGCACCTGCGCGGTCGCGGAGTCCGCGTACTGCTGACCGCTCTGCGCCAGCAGTACCGCGCGCCGCGGCCGCTCCGACCAGTACTCGATGAGCGCCTGCATACCGCGGGTCCAGGCGCGTAAACCGTTGTGCTCGCACAACTCCGCGTAAGCCCAAGCGGCCCTTGCCTGTTCACCCGCCGCATCGACATAGCCGAGATCGGTACTGGCATTGGCCAGCAGACCGGACAGAGTGCCCGCGAGCAGATACAGATGCCCGGTATCGGCCGGACGCTGATGCCCCTCCAGCAGGCGGTAGACGCGGCGGCGCACCCGCAGCATCTCCACCATCATGGGCACGGGTGGCACGTGCACATAGTCATTGGCGATCCGCGTGACATCGGCATCGAGCTGTTCCAATGTGGTGGTACCCACATTGGAACTCTCCGCCCTGCCCGCATGCTCGCTCGCTTCATGGGCAGCCGCCATGATCAGGTCCCTCTCCGAAATAGCCGCTAACGCATCGCCCCTCATCGCACCCGAATCGACGAGTGCCAGCAGTTCCGCGTCGCTGGAGTAACTGGCCTGCGCCGGAACATCCTGGCGCGCATCGAAACCGGGTACAGGGCGGTCGATCAAGGGCTGGTCGATCAAAGCCGCGAACCGTGCCCGCACAACATCGTCGGACCTGGCAAGGGAGGTATCGAGAGCGGCCTGATTGACAGGCCGGGGATGAACCCGGTTGCCACCGGCCTCCCACTTCGACACCAGCCGTTCGTGTACGCCCAAATGCGCCGCGAACTCCCGGATACTCATCCGTTTGGCATCGCGGAGGGCACGGGCCTCTTTACCTGACCATTGCCGGACCACGACGTCATCCTTCCGAACGAACTCCGATGTCCAGGGTACGAGTGCATCGTGACAGCTGCCACAGCCGAGATGTAGCTGGTATCAGTCGCTTACGCGCCGGTAGCAGTGGCAGTGATTGGGCAGCGCAAGGAGGGCGCGCGGGCATTCCCGCACCGCGCGACCCGGCCCATCCTGGAATCGGGAGGCAAGGAGTCGGGTGGTGAACGCGGACAAGCTGAGAACGGTGCAGGACTGGGTGTCCTTCTACCGGCACGAATTCGGGCTTCCGGTAGCCGAACGCGGCGGCTTCGTCATGCTTCCCGTCACCGGCGCGGTCGGGGTGCTGCACCTACCCGTCGCGCGGGCCGAAAAGGTCCGCAGCGCACTGCATCAGCAGCGCCGCACCGGTCCCATGCTGGCCCGGCAGATTCGCTGGAGCCTTCTCACCGAACCCGACTCGCACCCGGGCGCGCAGGTCATGGAGGTGCTCAATCGCCTGGACATCGGCATACCCGCGATCGGCAGCGCCGTCATGCTGCCCACCGGGCTGGGCCGCTGGACCCGCGAAGGTTGTCACTGGGTGGTGCCTCCCGCCGAAGATCGTCAACTCCCACCCCTGTCGATGCTCATTACGACAGCTCTGGCGGTGGGAACCGGAGGCGAGGACTGAACGCAGCCGGCCCTCGCACCGGCGCATACGGCGCCGGACCCACCGAGTCCGCCCCATTTCCTGGCAGTCGACGGGGCGGACTCGGCGGGTGAACTCCTCGGTCCGAGTGGCAGCGCAATGGCCGTGCTACGCCATATATTTCCGACATTTCAGGCCGGATTGCGGCCGCTCGCAGCCGAATCAACGCCCGGAGTGTACGAATTATCGCGGTGCGCAGGCGGGTTCGACGGCGACCGGATCAGCCCGCGGGTGCCGCGGGCGCCGGGAACAGCGGCGGCAGCGTGGGAACCACGACCGGCGGCAGACCCGGAATAATGGTGATGGTGTTCGGGCCCGGCTCGGGCGGAGCCTCGGTGGTGGTGGTCGTCTCGTGGCGCTGCGGCGCCGGACCCGCCAGGGACTCGTTGGTCGCGTCGGTGGTGCTCGGCGCGACCGTGGTGGTCTCGATCGACGGGCGCGTGGTGGTGACCGGCGCGGAGGTGGTCACCGCATCCGAACTCTGCGAATCGTGTTCCAGCACTTGCGGACCCCAGCCCAGCGAGACGCCGATGGCCGCGACCACAACGAGCGCGCCCACCGCCACCCCGGCCATGCTGATCTCCCGGCGACGGCTGAACTTCTCCACCGCACCGGCGCTCGACAGCAGCGGCGGATTCGAGTCATGTTGCGCCGGAATCGAATTCTCGAAGGCCGTGGTGAACGACGCGGGCGCGGGCCGCTGCCGCACCGGACGCGCCAGAATCGCCGCGCCGCGGGTGGCGATGGTGCCCGGATTCGCGGGCACCAGCACCGGAACACCCAGCCAGCGCCGCAAAACCCGTGCCACCAGCGGAATCTGGGCGCAGCCGCCGATCAGCGCGACCGCCTGCACCGGCTGCTCCGAGCGCAGGATCACATCGCGCGCCATTCGCGCCGACGACTCCACGGCCAGCATGATCAGCGCTTCGAAGTTCTCCTGGGACAACAGCACCAGGCCCTCGGTGGAGGGCAGCGCCACCGCGCTGCTCTCCGAGAGCTCCTCCTTCGCGGTGCGGCACAGCGCATCCAGCGCGGCCAGTCCGGCCGCGTCCGGTGGATGCGCGATCCGGCCGGAGGCGATCTGCTGTTCCCGAATCAGCGAATCCAGGTAGTCGCCACTGATATCGCTGGTGCGCTCGGTGAAACTGATCTGCCGCGAAGCGGTGTCGACCACCGTCACCGAAAGCCCCGAAGCGCCCAGGTCATACAGCGCGACGGTGCCGAAACCCTGCAGCTCACCGGAGAATTCGAGGAACTCCAGCGCCGCGATCACATCCGGGACGAGTTCGTAATTGGTGAACTGGCGGCGCGCCAGCTCGGCGCGAATCGCCCGCGCGTGCTGCTCATCGCGGTAGGCGATGGCGGTCGCGGTGATCTGCGGATCCGCCGACAGCACAGCGCCGATGGCATCGGCGGCCAACTCCTCGACCCGGCGCTCACCGACCGGAACGGCCTGCACATCGAAGGCCCCGGCCGCATGCGGCTGCACCGTGCCACGCTCGGCGGAATTTCCGGCATACGGGCGTGCCACGCGAACCGCGCCCGCCCCCACGGAAACTCCCAGTACCGAACTCATTCGCTGCCCATTCATTGCCACACTGACCGCATTACGATGAGGTCACCGTACCTGTCGCCGCCACCTTACGACGCGGCGAGCCATCCGTACACCCGCAGAGCTCAGTTGTCTTCCGGCGTTTGGAAGTTGAGGTACGCGCGGGACGGGGTCGGGCCGCGCTGACCCTGATACTTCGAACCCGCCGCGGCACTGCCGTACGGGTTCTCGGCCGGACTGCTCAACCGGAACAGGCACAGCTGCCCGATCTTCATGCCCGGCCACAGGGTGATCGGCAGGTTCGCCACATTCGAGAGTTCCAGGGTGATGTGCCCGCTGAAACCCGGATCGATGAAACCCGCGGTGGAGTGCGTGAGCAGGCCCAGGCGGCCCAGGCTCGACTTACCCTCCAGCCGGCCGGCGAGATCGTCCGGCAGGCTGCACACCTCGAGGGTGGAGCCCAGCACGAACTCGCCCGGATGCAGCACGAACGGCTCATTCGCGGTGGGTTCCACCAGCGTGGTCAGCTCGTCCTGCCGTTGCGCGGGATCGATATGGGTGTAGCGGGTGTTGTTGAACACCCGGAACATGCTGTCCAGCCGCACATCGATACTCGACGGCTGCACCAGCTTGTCGTCGAACGGGTCCAGCCCGAGACGCCCTTCGGCGATCTCCTTACGGATGTCGCGATCGGAAAGCAGCACGGCAAGAGACTAGTTGCCGCTGTCCCGGACCTCGTCTGTCGGGGTCGCGGGGGACTCGACCACTTCGTGTTCGGGTGCGGACCAGCCCGCATGCGCCTCGGCCCGCATGCGCTCGACCATATGTGGATAGTGCAGCTCGAACGCGGGACGCTCGGAGCGCACGCGCGGTAGTTCGTAGAAGTTGTGCCGCGGCGGCGGGCAGGTGGTGGCCCACTCCAGGGAATTGCCGTAACCCCATGGGTCGTCGACGGTGACCACCTCGCCGAAGCGGTAGCTCTTGAAGACATTCCAGACGAACGTGATCATCGACAGCCCGAGTACGAAGGAGCCGATGGTCGAGACGGTGTTCAGCGTGGTGAAGCCATCACTCGGCAGGTAATCCGCGTACCGGCGCGGCATACCGTCATTGCCCAGCCAGTGCTGCACCAGGAAGGTGGTGTGGAAGCCGATGAAGGTCGACCAGAAGTGCAGCTTGCCCAGCCGCTCGTCCAGCAGTCGTCCGGTCATCTTCGGGAACCAGAAGTAGATGCCCGCGAAGGTGGCGAAGACGATGGTGCCGAAGAGCACGTAATGGAAGTGCGCCACAACGAAATACGAGTCCGAGACGTGGAAATCCAGTGGCGGACTTGCCAATACGACACCGGACAGACCACCGAACAGGAATGTCACCAGGAAGCCGATCGACCACAGCATGGGCGTCTCGAAGGTCAACTGCCCGCGCCACATGGTGCCGATCCAGTTGAAGAACTTCACGCCCGTCGGCACCGCGATCAAGAACGTCATGAGCGAAAAGAACGGCAGCAGAACCGATCCCGTCGCATACATGTGATGCGCCCACACCGCTACCGACAGCGCTCCGATGGAGAGTGTCGCGTACACCAGCGTCGTGTACCCGAACAGTGGTTTGCGGCTGAATACCGGGAAGATCTCCGTCACGATCCCGAAGAACGGTAGCGCGATGATGTACACCTCGGGATGCCCGAAGAACCAGAACAGATGCTGGAACATGATGGCGCCGCCGTTGGCGGAATCGTATATGTGCGCACCCAGATGCCTGTCTATCGCCAGCGCCAGCAGCGCCGCGGTGAGGATCGGAAACGCAAGCAGCACAAGCACACTCGTCACCAGGATGTTCCAGGTGAAGATGGGCATACGGAACATGGTCATGCCCGGGCAGCGCAGGCACACCACCGTGGTGATCATATTGACCGCGCCGAGGATGGTGCCGACGCCGGCGATCGCCAGACCCATGATCCACAGATCCGCGCCCTCGCCCGGGGAGAAGCGGCCGGTACTCAACGGCACATAGGCGGTCCAGCCGAATTCGGCGGCTCCGCCCGGGGTGACGAAGCCCGCGGTCGCGATGATCGCGCCGAACAGGTACAGCCAGTAGCTCAGCGCGTTGAGGCGGGGGAACGCCACATCCGGCGCACCGATCTGCAACGGCAGCACCACATTGGCGAAGCCGAACACGATCGGCGTCGCATAGAACAGCAGCATGATGGTGCCGTGCATGGTGAACAGCTGGTTGTACTGCTCCGATGACAGGAACTGCAGCCCCGGACGCGCCAGCTCCGCCCGCATCAGCAGCGCCATCACGCCGCCGACCAGGAAGAACGACATGGCCGTGAACATGTACATGATCCCGAGCACCTTGGGATCGGTGGTCGTGATCGCCTTCCACAGAAAGGACCCCTTGGGTTCCCTCCGCTGGACGGAAGGCCGCACGGCCTCGAGTTGCGGGACATCCCGCGCCGGTACCGCGGTCATACGTCACCCCCGAGCAGGAAGACACCGCCCGCCCGCGCACCCGCAGCCGTTCAGCGCATCCCAAAGTTCCTGTGGTGGAAGGTCTTTCAACCCTGCGAGACAGTCTACGACCGCCCCCGGGCAAAACCCCCCGGTTCCCGCAAATGCCTCCCCGATCTACGGCGCGCCGCCCCAAACACGACAAACCACTCCCAGAATTCACCCCCAACCCAACCGGAAAACCGCCTCGAACACGCACGGAGCTGGGCGAACGACGAAAGAGTTGCATCCCGCCGGGCCCGGTCTGATAGAGTCGCGAACGCATCAAGACGCACGCCGATGTAGTTCAATGGCAGAACTCCTGCTTCCCAAGCAGGTAGCGCGGGTTCGATTCCCGTCATCGGCTCAGAATGGAAACCCGCTCCTCGGAGCGGGTTTTTTCATGTCCGGCGGAGAGAGCCGATCGTCACCGAATGCATTCGGAGACTATGCGTTTGGTGGCTTTGCCGGCCTTGCGGAGGTCGTCGGTGGTGAGGCCGATGCCTGCCGGGTTGTTGTAGCCGTGGTCGATGAGCTTTTGGATGCCGCTTTGGGAGAGGCCCTCGTCGACGTAGATTCCTGCGATGCAGTCCGCGGTCTTGGTGTCGAGTCCGCCCTTGTCCTGCAAGGACTTCGAGATTAGGGGGGCGGTCAGGGTGCCGGTGGTGGAGACGGCGCTGGTGGTGGAGATGGCGGCTGAGGTGGGGGCCGTGGTGGTGGTGAGTGCGGGGGCGGTGGTGCTGGTGACGGCGGCCGGGGTGGAGGTCACCGAGACGAGGTTGGCGGGGGCGCCGGTCTTGTCCTCGGTGCTGCACGCGGCGAGCAGGGGCAACGCCAGCAGCGCCACCGCGATTGCGGATTTCCTCATGGCATTCCTAGATCTCTCGGGCGGCGGGGGGTTCGCCGTCACCCGAGAGTGCGCGCCGGTCCTTACGATCGGCTAGGGAAATACCAAAAACGCAGGCGCGGAACTACTTCAGGCACTGACTCACGATCTTATTGGTGGCCGAGCGCGCCTTCTCGATATCCGGTCCGGTCAAACCCATCGACTCCGGATCGACGGCGGTGGCCGCCTTCGCGTCGTTCTTGATCATGAGGCGCAGGCCGTCCTGCGAAATCCCTTCGTCCACAAAGAGCTTCGCGGCGCAGTTCGCCAGCTTCTCGTCCTTGAGGCCACCGTCCTGCAGCGACTTGGCGATCTCGGCCTGCGTGACCGCGGGCTTGTCGTCACCGCCACCACCACAGCCGGCCAGTAGCGGCACGGCGACGAGCGCGGCGGCGATCAGGGAAATCCGCACGGGTTCCTCACTTCTCATGAATGAATGGGTTGGGCCGGTGGAACGATCTCACAGATCCATGGCGGCGCGCAGCGCTGTGTCGATTCGCTCCGCCGTCTCGGTATCGACGACATCGACGCGCTCGGCCAGCCAATCCCGGTAGATACGACCGAGATTGCCCGCATGCACCCACCCGTGCCCCGGAATCGGCACCGCGAGAATGTCACGCGGATCCTCATCCATCACCTCGGCGGCGATCAACCAGGGGCGCGGCGACTCATTGATGCCGTCACTGCTGATCAGCAGGATATTGCGAACGCGAGCGGAGCCGTGCGGGTGATAAACCCAGAGTTCACCCCTGCGCACGCAGCTCCTTCTCGGCGGCGGCCAACTCCGCCTCGTCATCCACGGCCCGCTGCATCGGCTCGAAGCCGGGACCGCATCCGGTGCGCACCGCCTCACGCCGCGCCGCCCGCGATATCCAGGCCGAGGGCGACATACCCGCGCGGGCCGCGGCCTGCTCGGCATAGGCCCAGGACGCCTCATCGAGCGAGAGAGTCACCTTACGGGTTGCCATACCGTTTATCGTACCGCCGACAACCCGGGCGGGATGGCTGCTCGAGGGCCGAAAACCTCAATTGGCCGACGGCCAACAACTGTTAGGGTCGAAACACACCAAGCAGTCTGCCGGGAGTCGAGAGGACCAAGTTGAACCACCACCGCGCGGGCAGCGGCGAACCGCTCGTCCTCGTACACGGCGTCGGCAGCCACTGGCAGGTGTGGGAACCCATTATCGACACCCTCGCCGAATCGTTCGACGTGATCGCGGTGGACCTGCCCGGCTTCGGCGACAGCGAACCGCTCCCGAACACCACCGTCACCACGCTCGCCGATGCCCTGGTCGACTTCCTCGCCGCCGAAGGTATCGAAAACCCGCATCTGGGAGGCAATTCCATGGGCGGCGGCATCATTCTCGACCTCGCCGCGCGCGGCCTGGCCCGCTCGGTCACCGCCTACTCCCCCATCGGATTCTGGGACACCCCCGGCCGCGTCTGGTGCCAGCAGGCGCTCGGCCGCGCCGAACAACTCAGCAGGGTGCTGCATCCGGCCATCCCCGCCTTGCTGGGCAATGCGGCGGGTCGCACCACCTTCCTGAGCCTGGTACTCGGCAAGCCCTGGGACGTGGATCCGCGCATCGCCGTCGACATCGTCGAGGGCGTGCTCGGCGCGGACGGCTTCGATGCCGCGCTCGCCTCGTTCACCGGTTTCCGGCTCCCCGACCGCACCCGGCTGGAGCACATCCCGATCACCATCGCCTGGGGCAGTCGTGACATTCTGCTCACGTACGCGACCCAGGCCCGGCGCGCCCGCGAGGTACTGCCGGGCGCACGGCACGTCACGCTGCACGGCAGCGGGCACACACCGTTCTACGACGACCCGGCCGGCTGCTCCCGGCTCCTGCTGGACCAGCTGGGATGACAACCATCCGCTGTTAGGAGAAGCCTTGAGCAACAACGTCTCCCTGAGTTTCGCGGGCGATCGCGCCTACGTCGCGCTGGACCGGCCGGACAAGCACAACGGCCTCACCATCGACATGCTTCGCGAACTGGCACACACCGCCCGGAAGATAGCGCGGCGCAAGGACATTCGTGCGGTCATCCTCTCCGGCAACGGGCCCAGCTTCAGCTCCGGCCTGGATGTCGCCCAGGCCATGAGCAATCCCCTGGATGTCGCACGCGCCTTCATTCCACTGCCGTGGAGCGGCACCAATGTGTTCCAGGAAGCGTGCTGGGCCTGGCGCCGACTGCCGCAGCCGGTCATCGCCGTGGTGCACGGGCGCTGCTACGGCGGTGGCCTGCAGATCGCATTGGCCGCCGACTTCCGGTTCGTCACACCGGATTCCGAATTCTCGGTGATGGAGGCCAAACACGGTCTCATCCCGGATATGACCGGCGCGGCCACCCTGTCCCGGCTGATCGGCATCGACAAGGCGCTGCTGCTCACCATGACCGCCGATCCGGTGGACGCGGCCTACGCCGCACGCATCGGCCTGGTCACCGAGGTGAGCGCCGACCCGCTGGCCGCCGCCGAGAAACTCGCCGACCGCATCGCCACCCGCTCACCCCATGCGGTGGCGAGCGCCAAACAACTCTTCGACCGCACCTGGCAGGCCTCGATGCGCCGCACCCTCGCCGTGGAGCGCGCCACCCAGCTCCCGCTGATCATTCGACAGGCCCTCGGCAAGGGGGCGAAATCCGAGTAGTGGGGCGCGGCGCGGCGGAAGTTGCCGGAGCCGCTACGGTAGCTATTCAGCGACTCGCCCGGCAAAGGCATTTGCGCTGATCAGCGACTGATCGATGATAGAAATACAGATGATGTAAGCCAATTCACGGCAAACAATGACGACCAGCTGTCCCGCAAGCCCCAGTTCCGCTGTTAGCATTTTCACACTTTGCCAGCGAGTCGAACGCATTGTGCGGCCCGTCACATACCGTGTGGTCGCGCATGATCGGCGAGAACCGGAGGACCACGCATTGAACAAGTCCGCTCCCCTGCTGCTGTCCGTCGTAGCAGGTGCCACGGCCTTGCTCCTTACCGTGACCGGCCCGGCAGCAGCCAACCCCAACGCGATCAATCCGATTCCGGTGCTCAACGGCACCAATGGGCTGCCCCAGCTTCCCGGCCGCACCCAAGCGGTCTTTCAGGTCACCGGTATGCAGAGCCCCAACAACACACAGTCCTACAACGTGCTCGGCACCGACCTCGGCATCATGTGGGACAACGGCAACGGCGAAATGCTCACCACCTTCGGTGACACCGCCGGACTCGGATTCCCCAACCTCCTGGTCGGCAGCACCTGGGCCTGGCGCTCCAATATCCTGGTCCGCTCACATACCCAGAACCCCGCCAACGGCATCTACTTCGACAGTGTCGTGCGCGATATCTTCGGCCAGGCGCGCGACCTCATCCCCAGCCCCAAGATCCCGTTCCTGGAGATCAGCCGCATCCCCACCGCCGCCATCTCGGTCGGCGGCACCCAGTTCATGAGCCTCATGTCGGTCAAGAGCTGGGACGATGTCGGGCAGTGGACCACCAACTACTCCGGGCTCGCCGTCTCCGGTGACAATGGCGAGAACTGGGTCGAACTGCCCGCCACCCGTCGCGCCGACGACGGCGGCAATGGGAACTTCCAGATGAACGCCTTCGTCAAGAACGGCGGCTTCGTCTACGAGTACGGCACCGCGTCGGGTCGCAACAATCCGGCGTATGTGGCGCGCGTACCCGAGGGCGCGATCGGCGACCTCGGAGCCTACGAATACTGGTGCGGCGACAAGTGGAAGCGCGGCGACGTCGACGGGGCCACCCCGGTCATCGGCGGCGGCGTCTCCGAAATGTCGGTGCAGTGGAACGACTACCTCGGGCAATACATCATGCTCACCACGGACCCGTGGAACTCGGTCGTCATGTATCGCTCGCCCAGCCCCGAAGGCCCGTGGAGCGGACCCGAGGTGCTGATCGATACGCGCGAACTCCCCACCGCCTACGCGCCGGCGATCTTCCCGTACCAAACCGGTCGTGACCTCTACTTCCTCACCACCGTGCACAGCCAGTACAACGTGATCCTCATGCACACCACCCTGTAGGGAGGGTCCAGCTCGAAAACTCGGCCGCGAACACGCAAGCGTGTTCGCGGCCGTTGTGTATGGGGAGGTAGCCGCACTCGGCCCGCGCACAGTGATGTTTCGCGGGCATTGTGTGTGGGAGGTAGCCACACTCGGCCTGTGCACAACGGTGGTTCGCGGGCGATTCGGGTATCCGGGCAGCTTCTAGACTCGGACGCATGGACGCGGAGGCTTGGGACGAGCATTACGCCCACACGGAATTGGTGTGGGGCGCACCGCCGAACGACACCGTGGTCGAGCAGGTGTTCGGGCTGGAGCGGCGGCTGCCGCTGACCGGGGCCGGGGTCGGCGAGCCGCGACCGGAGTTGCCGCGGGTGCTCGACCTCGGCTGCGGTGAGGGGCGCAACGCGCTGTGGCTGGCCACGCACGGGTGGCAGGTGGATGCCGTGGACTACTCACAGGTGGGGATCGACAAGGGGCGCACGGTGGCCTCACGACTGTCACGCTCGGTGCGCGGGCGGATCCACTGGCATACGGCCGATGTGACCGCCCTCGACGCCGCCGGGCTCACCGGACCATACGAATTGGTTCTCATGGCCTACGTCCACCTGCCCGCCGCCGCGCGCCGCGCGTTGCTGCTGCGGGCCGCCGAGATGCTCTCCCCCGGCGGCACCCTGCTGGTGCTCGGCCACGACAGCCTCAATCTCACCGAAGGCTATGGCGGGGAACAGGATCCGGAGCTGCTGTTCACCGCGAACGATATCGTCGCGGACCTCGGCCCGGCGGGCGAGGAACTGACCATTCGGGTCGCGGACCGGATCCAGCGGCCGACCGAGGAACGCGACGCCATCGATGCGCTGGTGGTCGCTACCAAGCCGATTCCGTTGGAGGAGGGGCCCGCTCTCGAAGCGGCCGAATCGCTGGACGGTTAGACGCCGCTCGGGTTGTGGATCCCGGCCAAAAGCACGCCGGGATGACGAGGGGGCAAGCTCAGTTCGGGATATTGCCGGGCCAGTTCAGTTCGGGGCACTGTCCGGCCAGGTCAGTTCGGTGCCCAGCGAAGTAACCATGGGGTGATGGTGGCGGCGATTTCCTCGAAGCCCGTACGGTAGGAATGCGCCTGCCCCGCAATCACTTTTACTTCGGTCGCGTCGGCGGGGTCGGGGATGCCGAAGGGATCGCGGGCACCGTTGACGACCACCACGGGGATATCGCCGACCGCGAGCAGTTCGTCGCGGCGGGACTTCTCCGGCTTGCCGGGTGGGTGCAGCGGGAATGACAGTGCGACAACACCTCTGGCCTTCGCTTGCGGCGCGGTGCGGCAGGCGACGCGGGCTCCATTGCTGCGGCCGCCCTGGATCAGGGGGACGCCGCGGAACTTCTTGCGCAGTGCCGCAATGATTTCCAGCCAGGCGGCATCTTGAATCTCGGCCTTGCCCGGCGCCCGGCGGCCCGCCACCCGATAGGGCTGGGTCACCAGCACGACGGCACCACCCAGTTCCAATGCCGAATCGCGTACGGCGAGCAGATCTTTCGCGTCGACGCCCCCACCGGATCCGTGCGTCAGCACCAGCAGGAAGGCGGGCGGCCTCCGTTTCGGCCGCGCGATCTCGACCTCGGCCGGCCCGGCACTCGTTTCGATGCGCACACCACACGCTAACCACCCGGCCGCCCCGGACCCGCGCGGCACACCGGCCCGGATCGCGGCCGTAACCGTCTCAGACCACAGGTCGCGATCGTTCGGAGTTACCCGTCCATCGCACCGTTCCGCGCGCTGTCGGACTCACCGTCCGGGACAGCGAAACCGTGAGGTAGCTGCGGTTACGGGGTCGCCTCCGACCCGGCGGGTAAGCGGACGCCGAGCGGCGCGGGTGCTTCTCATCACATTGGGCTCGCCTACCTTGGCGAGCCCCTTACCGGTGGGTAACATGGCGATTAAGTTACCCGTCAGTAGCGCAGTTTTACGGTGTCTACCCGGTGGACCAACGGGCGGGAACGGCAATCAACCGAACCGCACCCATCTCAATGGAGAGTGAGTACGACCATGGGTCACTACAAGAGCAACGTTCGCGACCTCGAGTTCAACCTCTTCGAGGTGCTCGGCCTCGGTTCGCTGCTGGACGGCGGCGCCTACGGCGACCTCGACACCGAGACCGCCAAGGAAATGCTGAACGAGGTCCGCCGCCTCGCCGAGGGCCCGCTGGCAGACTCCTTCGTCGACGGTGACCGCAACCCGCCGACCTTCGATCCCGAGACCCACACGGTCACTCTCCCCGAATCCTTCAAGAAGTCCTACCGTGCCCTCGAGGACGGCGGCTGGGCCAAGGTCGGCGTGCGCGAGGAGCTGGGTGGCCTCGGCGCCCCCTCCGTCCTGAACTGGGCGCTCAGCGAAATGGTCCTCGGCGCCAACCCGCCGGCCCAGATGTACGCCGCCGGTGCGGGTTTCGCGCAGGTCTTCTACAACAACGGCACCGATGAGCAGAAGAAGTGGGCTCAGATCATCGCCGACCGCAACTGGGGCGCCACCATGGTCCTCACCGAGCCGGACGCCGGTTCGGATGTCGGCGCGGGCCGCACCAAGGCCGTCAAGCAGGAAGACGGCACCTGGCACATCGAGGGCGTCAAGCGCTTCATCACCTCGGGCGACTCCGACGACCTGTTCGAGAACATCATGCACCTGGTGCTGGCTCGCCCCGAGGGCGCCGGACCGGGCACCAAGGGCCTGTCCCTGTTCTACGTACCGAAGTTCCACTTCGACTTCGAGACCGAGACCCTGGGCGACCGCAACGGCGTCTTCGTGACCAACGTCGAGCACAAGATGGGCATCAAGGTTTCGGCCACCTGTGAGGTCACCTTCGGCGGCCACGGCGTTCCCGCCAAGGGCTGGCTCGTCGGCGAGGTCCACAACGGTATCGCGCAGATGTTCGACGTCATCGAGAACGCTCGAATGATGGTGGGCACCAAGGCCATCGCCACCCTGTCGACCGGTTACCTGAACGCACTGGAGTACGCCAAGATCCGCGTGCAGGGTGCCGACCTGACCCAGATGACCGACAAGGCCGCGCCCCGCGTCACCATCACCCACCACCCGGACGTGCGCCGCTCGCTGGCCATGCAGAAGGCGTACGCCGAGGGCCTGCGCGCCATCTACCTGTACACCGCCGCGCACCAGAACGAGGATGTGGCACAGCTGGTTTCGGGTGCGGACAAGGATGTCGCCTTCCGCGTCAACGATCTGCTGCTGCCGATCGTCAAGGGTGTCGGCTCCGAGCGCGCCTACCAGTACCTGACCGATTCGCTGCAGACCTTCGGCGGCTCCGGCTTCCTGCAGGACTACCCGATCGAGCAGTACATCCGCGACGCCAAGATCGACTCGCTGTACGAGGGCACCACCGCCATCCAGGCGCAGGACTTCTTCTTCCGCAAGATCGCCCGCGACCGCGGTGTCGCCCTGGCCCATGTGGCCGGGCAGGTGCAGCAGTTCATCGAGCGCGAGGGTGGCAACGGCCGCCTCAAGGCCGAGCGCAAGCTGCTCGCCACCGCCCTCGAGGATGTGCAGGGTATGGCCGCCACCCTGACCGGGCACCTGATGGCCGCCCAGCAGGACCCGAAGGAGCTGTACAAGGTCGGCCTGGGTTCGGTCCGCTTCCTGATGGCCGTCGGCGACCTGTTCATCGGCTGGCAACTGCTGCACCACGCCGAGATCGCCATCAAGGCCCTGGACAACGGCTCCACCGAGGCGTTCTACACCGGCAAGATCGCGACCGCGCAGTTCTTCGCGCGCAACGTGCTGCCGGAGCTGACCGCCACCCGCGCCATCCTGTCGAACCTGGACAACGACATCATGGAGCTGGACGAGGCCGCGTTCTGAGCTGAGCGCGCCGCTCGATAGTGAAACATAGTGTGCCCCCGGGAAATATCCCGGGGGCACACTGCTGTGTAGGGGATAGGGTGGCGGCCCTCTGTGCGCGGGATGGCGAGGGGCTGACCGCCGGGATAACGAGCGGTGACCGCCAAGGTGACAAGAGAGAGTTATCCACAGCCATCCCAAGGGTTATCCACCGATTGTGGATAACCCTGTCCGCGAACGGATCTCGGTGTGGATAGGCGAACGGGCGGCCGATCACCGATCGGCCGCCCGCTGTTCGAACTCAGTTCACTCGCACTTCACGATCGGGATGGGGTCGTATTTGACCGTGCGGGTGTGGCGGTAGGTTTCCTTGCCGGACTTGGCATCTCGGATGATGCGGGTATCCGAGGTGGTGAAACCCGGTGCGCCGTCGGAGGCGATGCAGTTCTTGCCCTTGGGGAGGGTGACGGTATTCGGCTCCGTCGGTTTGGTGCGCTCACCCGCGATGGATTCGACCTCGACGGTTTTGGTACTCCACAGGCGCACCGTCACCTCGGAATCGCCTGCGGCGGTTTCGATATAGACGCCGTACGGGGTGTTGTTGCGGAACTTCAGGTCGATCGCGCCGTCGAAGACCGTGGCCTCGCGGGCGGCGGGGTAGCGCGAGATGTAGTAGCTGTGCTCGGTATGGTCCACATCCTCCATACCGGCGAAGTAGGCGGCGTTGTAGAGCGTGGTCGCGAACTGGCTGATACCGCCGCCGACCGCGGTGCTGGGACGACCGTGATCGATGATGCCGGACTCGACATAGCCCTGTTCGACCCCGCGGGTACCGGTGAAGTCGTTGAGCGAGAAGGTATCTCCCGGACGGATCACCGCACCGTCCACCTTGCGCGCGACCGTGCGGATATTCACGCCCGAAGGACCACTGAAACCACTGGTGGTGAACGAGCCGATCGACTGCACCACACCGAACTTCTCGGCGTCGGCGGTGGTCAGCTTGGGTTGCACCTGTTCGTACACAACGGCTTTGGATCTGTCCCCGGGTGAAACCAGCAGGGCGGGAAGACCTTCGAACGTCTTGTCCCAGTTGATGGTGTCGCCCACCACCGCGGGCACCACCGTCGCGCGGCCGCCCGACAGGTTGAAGCCGGCATCCTTGGGCTCCACGACCGTGGGCTTCAACTGCGGTTCCAGCGCCGCGATCAGCGCCTCCCGGTTGTACGAGAGTTCCAGTGCGCCTTGTTCGTTCGGATGGAACGAGAGCGCACCGGCGAGCGGTACCGGATCGAGCGTGGCATTGCCGCCCTTACCGGTGAAGGTGACGGGAGCACGCACCGCGGGCTGCGCGATCTCACGCAGCGCCTTGTCCACCGCGGCGGCGCTCACCGTGGCCTGCGTCTCGGCGGCGGGCAGATCCAACACCGAACCGTCGGCCCAGTGTTCGGAGAGCGCGGCCCGCGCGGCGGGTACATCGAGTACGCGGCCCGGCACCGGCCGCACCGGCACGGGTCTGCCCTGGTCGAAGACCACCCCGCCCTCGACGGGCTGCCGGTCGTGCGTGCGCAGGGCATCGAGTTGTCTGGTCATGGCGGCGTCGTCGACGAAGACGGCGGGTTCTACCTCCCGGGTGCCGAAGACCGACCACACCCGGGTGAACGGGTTCACCGGCTGACCGCCGATGCGATCCCAGGTGCCGTCCCAATCCACCGACAGGCCCGCGTCGCGCGGCACCAGATCGGCTCGCACATCACCGATCTCGACCGTGAGGGGTTGTGCGGCACGCTGATTCAATTCGAGCTCGAGCCGGGTCTGGGCCTGGGAACGCTGCAATCCGCTGATATCGATGCCCGCTACCTGCACCCCGCGCGGTACCTGTCCGGCCGACAGCGACCAATCCACCACGAAAGCCAGACCGCTCGCGGCCAGCAGCACACCCGCCGCGATCCCGGCCCGGCGGGCTGCGGCCGAGTTCAGGAACTGTCTTCCTGGGGCCGGTGGTTCCACCGGGTCCTGCCGCGCACGCGCATGCCGCCCGGGACTTCCGCTGGTCACGAACCATCCTCCCAAATGGTTGACTGCCGACCCGCACCTGCGAGTCCATCGCCCACCATAGTGGGCAGCGCCGATACACGGGGTCTTCCAGGCGCACAGCAACTCTTGCGCAATGTGCGGTTCGGACATAAAGACGGCTCCGTGCGGTTGCCGGGTCGGGGGTCTGGCAACAGCACGGAGCCACCCCGTCTATCGATACCCGC
The DNA here is from genome assembly GCF_009649815.1 of Nocardia sp. SYP-A9097. Classification (GTDB taxonomy): domain Bacteria; phylum Actinomycetota; class Actinomycetes; order Mycobacteriales; family Mycobacteriaceae; genus Nocardia. The sequence goes on along the minus strand of NZ_WJIC01000001.1, from coordinate 790,723 downwards.
TCGACGGCGTTACACGCCACGCCCGCGAGCCCGGAAAAATCTTCCGGGGGGCACAACTGGGACAATTGGGACGATCGCGCGGGAACAGTCACACAGAACCCGGGGCCGCCCGTGGTTCGGGACGACTCGAGGAGATGCCATGCAGCTCGGAATGATCGGTCTAGGCCGGATGGGCGCCAATATCGTGCGCCGCATCGTCAGGAACGGGCATACCGCCGTCGGCTTCGAACGACACAGCCCGCATATCGACGAACTCGGCGCCGAGCTCGGCGACAGCTTCTCCGGCACCACCGATCTGCCCAAGTTCATCACCATGCTGGAGACCCCGCGCGTGGTGTGGGTGATGATTCCGGCGGGCGCGACCGGCGCGGTCATCGACCAGCTGGCCGAACTGCTCGAACCCGGCGATATCGTCATCGACGGCGGTAACAGCCGCTACCACGAGGACATCAAGCGGTCGAAAGCCCTGCAGCCCAAGGGTATCCACTACCTGGATATCGGAACCTCCGGCGGCGTATTCGGTCTGGAGCGCGGCTTCTGCCTGATGATCGGTGGTGAGGCCGCGCAGGTCTCGCATATCGAACCCCTGCTCGAGTCCATCGCACCCGGCGTCGAAGCCGCACCCCGCACGCCCGGCCGCACCGGGACACCCTCCACCGCCGAACAGGGCTACCTGCACTGCGGCCCGGCGGGGGCGGGACATTTCGTGAAGATGGTGCACAACGGCATCGAGTACGGCGCCATGGCAGCGTATTCCGAGGGGATGAACATCCTGCACAAGGCGAATGTCGGCAAGAAGCAGGACACCGAGCATTCGGCCGAGATCACACCGCTGGAGAATCCGGAGTTCTACCGATACGACATCGACATCCCCGAGGTCACCGAGGTGTGGCGGCGCGGTTCGGTGGTGGCGTCCTGGCTGCTCGACCTCACCGCCGCGGCGCTCTACGCCGACCCGAATCTGGATTCCTTCGGCGGCAATGTCTCCGACTCCGGCGAGGGCCGCTGGACCGTCGACGCCGCCATCGACGAGGGCGTCCCGACACCCGTCCTGGCGGCCGCCCTGTTCCAGCGTTTCGCCTCGCGCGGCGAATCCCGCTACGCCGACAAGGCGCTCTCGGCCATGCGCCAGGCCTTCGGCGGCCACCATGAGCTACCGAAGTAGCGGCGCGGCGGCGGGGTGTGTGAGTGGGCTCGGCGGGTGCGGACAGCTACCGTCGGATACATGCGCCTAGTCCCCGGGATCGTCCTGGCAATGTCCGCCGTTGTGCTGACCGCGTGTTCGGGCAGCAGCGGCACGAATGAATCGGCACCGAGCAGCAGCGAACCGGTACCGAGCAGCACCGTTCCGCCGACAACGACTCCGGTGCAACAGGATTGCGCGGCCGGGTACCTGTCGCAGTTCACCCAGCGGCAGAAGCTGGCGCAATTGCTCACCGTCGGTGTGACGGGTGAAGCCGATGCCGAGAATGTGGTGAAGACCGAGCAGATCGGCGGCATCTTCGTCGGCAGCTGGACCGATAAGGCGATGCTGGCCCAGCATCAGATCGACAAGGTGCAGTCGGCCTCGCGCACTCCGCTCATGGTCACCATCGACGAAGAGGGCGGCCGGGTTTCGCGAGCCAAGGACCTCATCGGTCCCGCACCGTCGGCGCGCGCGACCGTGAGCCAGATGAGCGCGGACGAGTTCTACACCTTCAGCCTGGACCGAGCGCAGCAGCTGAAGTCCTACGGCGTCACAGTGGATTTCGCACCGGACGTGGATGTGAGCAGCCAGCCCGATGATTCGGTGATCGGCGACCGTTCCTTCTCCGATGATCCGAATGTGGTGGTGCAGTACGCCGATGCCTACATTCGCGCGGCGCACAATGCCGGTATCGGCACCGTCATGAAGCATTTCCCGGGCCACGGCTCCGGTTCGGGCGATTCGCACACCGGTGCGGTGAGGACTCCGCCGCTGGAACAATTGCAGACCTCGGATCTGGTGCCGTATCGCAGGCTCATCGACTCGGGTTCAGCGGTCATGGTCGGGCATCTGGATGTGCCGGGATTGACCGAACCGGGTAAGCCCGCCAGCATCAGCAAAGAGGCGATGGCCCTGCTGCGCAATGGCACGGGCTATGACGCGGCTCCGTTCGACGGCGTGATCTTCACCGATGATCTGGGCGGTATGGCGGCCATTACCGCGCGCATGAGTATCGAGGACGCGGTGGAAGCCGCCCTGGTCGCGGGGGCCGACAATGCCCTGTGGATCACCACCGACGCGGTGCCGCAGGTGCTGGATCGACTGGAGCAGGCGGTGCGGGCCGACCGCCTACCGGGCAGCCAAGTGGATGCATCGGTACTTAGGATGGCAAAGTACAAGGGCACCGCTCCACACTGCTGACGCCCGATGGCGAATCACCGGCAATTCGCACTAGCGGAACTTACCTTGGAGTAAGATAGGGGCTTCGATATGTCCTAGGAGTATGGATGGCAGGCGGAACGAAACGACTTCCCCGCGCGGTACGCGAGCAACAGATGCTCGACGCGGCGGTGGAAGTGTTCTCACGCAAGGGTTATCACGACACCTCCATGGACGCCATCGCCGCCGAGGCGAAGATCTCCAAACCCATGCTCTACCTGTACTACGGCTCCAAGGACGAATTGTTCCGCGCCTGCATCCACCGCGAGAGCATGCGCTTCATCGAAGCCGTCGCGGTGGCAGGCAACCCCAAGCTCACCCCGCACGAGCAGTTGCGGGCGGGCCTGGAGGCATTCCTCTCCTATGTCGATCAGAACCGGCTGTCCTGGCAGGTGCTGTACCGGCAGGCACTCGGCCAGCAACCCTTCGCCTCGGAGATCTCCAACAGCCGGGACCGGGTCATCGAGCTCACCGCGAAGCTGCTCGAATCCAGCGCCAAGTACGCCGAACCCGGCACCAACTTCGAGGTGGTGTCGGTGGCGGTGATCGGCGCGGGCGAGGCCATCGCCGATCGGGTCGCCAGCGGTACCGTCGATATGGCCGAAGCGGTGAACCTGCTGGACGATCTCGCCTGGCGCGGTCTGTCCGGCAAGAAGAAGGAGACCGAACCGGCCTGACCGCCGGATCGTGTACCCCGCATGCCGAGCGCACTGCCCGGCTTGCCAGTCGCCCCGCGACCTGCCACAGTTCGGTCGAATTGTGTTGTGGGACGGCCGGTTGCGCGGCCGGGGAATGGGGACGCCTTGTTCGGAATGCTGAAACCGTGCGCGCACAGCGCCGCGAAATACGGCATGGCGGCGACCAGCTGGCAAACCCAGCTGTGCGGGCTATGCCTCGGCCTGCGCGACGGCCACGGCCAACTCGCCCGCGCCGCAACCAATACCGATGCTCTCGTGCTCGGCATCCTCACCGAGGCGCAGCAGCCGCACACCGCCGTCCGCACCGAGGCCGGTCCCTGCCCGCTGCGCGGCATGCGCAAGGCGAGCGTCGCGGCCGCCGACTCACCCGGCGTTCGGTTGGCCGCCACCGCCTCACTCCTGTTGGGCGCGGCCAGGATTCGCGATCACATCGACGACGGCGACACCCGCCGTGCCGGCCGGCTCCCGATGACGAGGGTCGCCAACCGCTGGCATACCGGAGCCCGCGCGGCGGCCGCGCCGATCGGCCTGGATATCGAACCACTCATCGCCGCAATCGAATCCCAGCCGCGGCGGGAGCGCGCGGCCGTCTCCGGTTCGCTCGAATCGCTGGACGAACTGACCTGGCCGACACAGCTGTGCGCCTCGGAATTGTTCGCGCACACCGCGGTTCTCGCCGGACGACCGGAAAACACCGACGCGCTACGGGAAGCGGGCTGGCACTTCGGGCGCATCGCCCACCTGGCAGACGCCCTCGAGGACATCGACGAAGACCGCGAAGCAGGCCGCTTCAACCCCCTGACCGCCACCGGCACCGGCACCGCCGACGCGCATGCCCTACTGCGCGAATCGAATTCGCTCTTGAAGGCGGCGCTGACCCGAGTCGGGCTCGAACGCAACGCGTCCATTCGCTGGATGCTGCTCGATCCGCTCAACGCCGTGGTCCGCAAGCTGGGCAAGGCCGCCGGAACAATCCACACCTGCACCACACACGCGTGCGGCACTCGACCCAGCGCCGAATCCGCTGAACCGGCAGCATGGCATGCCTGGCAATCCCCTCGTCATCCCGGCATGTTTTTGGCCGGGATCCACACTGCCGCTGTAGATCCCGGCCAGAAGCGCGCCGGGATGACGGGTGGCGGCCCGCACACAGCGATCGGCCCGCAGGCGGTATTCGGAGTCGAGCCGCCGCAAACTCCCACCCGGCGCCCCGGCTTCTGGGAGGGCATCGGGATCGGCGTGACCCAGTACTGCACCGGGTACGCCTGCTGCTCCGATCACACCCGCCCGTGCAGTGGCGAGCGCAAGGAGTCCTGGCTCAAACGGGATTGCTGCGACTGTGGCGACTGCTGCGACTGCACGAATTGCTGTAGCTGCGACTGTGGCGATTGTGACTGCGGCTGCTGCGATTGCAGCTGCTGAGCTCGGAACCATAAGAGCCGCACACCGATTCGTGTCCGGATGTCGAAACCCCTGCGTGGCGACATACGGTGTCGAATCGGTGCGCGGCTCTCGCCCCGCCCCATGGGGCCGATCGCTGTCGGCGGCCCGACCTTACCTGTGGCAGGTGGGCGCTGTGGTGGTTCGGAAACCACCGGAGCGAGGCGACCCCGGGTCTTCGGTTGAACTGTCTCCAACTTGCCACACCGATTGCGGCGGTATGGCTTCGATGCGCCACCGGCACGGGTGTACCGGTGGCCGTCGAATCAGCGGAGGGTGGCGGTGAGGTGCGGGTAGCCCTGCTTGGGGTTCTTCAGGGCCAGATCCCAGCCGCCCGCGACCTTGTCGGTGTAGACGTTGACCGTCGAAGGCAGGAAGATCGGCTTACCGAATTTCACCGCGTAGGTGGTCTTTTCGGGGATGCGACCCTCGATATTGCCGAGAATATTTGCGGCGGACCACATTCCGTGCGCGATCGGCCTCGGGAACCCGAAAGCCTTGGCGCCCAACGCCGAAGTGTGGATCGGATTGTGGTCACCGGATGCCGCGGCATACCGGTTGATCATCTTCTGATCGACCCGCAGCGTGCGGAACGGCGGCGGTGGCACCTCGTCCGGCTTGGGCTCGGGCTTGGGTCCACCGGACAGCGAGGTGCGCTGCTGGTGCAGGAAGGTGGTGATCTGACGCCACACCAGTTCCCGGCCGACACTCACCTCGGTGATCGCGTCCACGAGCAGGCCCTTGGGATGCTCGCGCAGGTTCTCGATGTGGGTCTCGAAATCGAGCGGTTCGGATACCGAGATCTCGCGGGTGCGCTCGATGACGTTCTCCGCGTGCACCGCACCGACCGCCACGAACGGAAAGTCGCGTGCCACAACGAGTTGCATGGCGAGCGGGAAGCTGAGCACGAACGGGTAGGTCAGCGGCAGTGCGTCACCGAACCGCACTCCGGTGGCGTGGCAGTACGCGGCCAGGTGGTCCGGGTCGACCTTGAAGCCTTCGAGCCGCACGGTGCGGTCCGGCAGCTTCGACGGTCGATTGGAGAGTCCCAGAATCGGCACCGCGCCGAGCGCGGCCTTGACGAACAGGCTGGTGTTCTTCGGCACCTCGCCGAGCGTGATGGTCCGGCTCATCATGCTCCGATCAGGCTCTGGCCGCAGACGCGAACGATATTGCCGCTCACCGCGTTCGACGCCGGCGAGGCGAAGTAGGCGATGGTCTCGGCGACGTCGACGGTCTGACCGCCCTGCAGCAGCGAGCTCATCAGGCGACCGGCCTCGCGGGTGGTGAGCGGAATCGCGGCGGTCATGGCGGTTTCGATGAAGCCCGGCGCGACCGCGTTGATGGTGATGCCCTTTTCGGCCAGCTTCGGGGCCTCGGCGTTCACCATGCCGATGACACCGGCCTTGGACGCGCCGTAGTTGGTCTGGCCACGGTTGCCCGCGATACCGGCGATTGAGGACACGTCGACGACGCGGCCACCGGTCTTGAGCGCACCCGCAGCGACGAGACCCTCGGTAATACGGTGCGGCGCAGCGAGATTCACATTGATGACCGAGTTCCAGCGGCCCTCGTCCATATTCGCGAGCAGCTTGTCGCGGGTGATACCGGCGTTGTGCACGATGATGTCGATGCCGCCGAAACGCTTGGTGGCGAACTCGGCCAGCTTCACCGCGGCATCGGCCGCGGTGACATCCAGGGCGAGTGCGGTCGCGCCGACCTTGTTGGCGGTCTGCGACAGCGCTTCACCGGCGGCCGGGATATCGGCGACGATCACGGTGGCGCCGTCCCGGGCGAACACCTCGGCGATGGTCGCGCCGATGCCGCGGGCCGCACCGGTGACCACGGCGACCTTGCCCGCGAGGGGCTTGTCCCAGCTGGCCGGGGCGGTGGAGTCGTCCTTGCCGACGCGGAACACCTGGCCGTCGACGAAGGCCGACTTGCCCGAAAGGATGAAGCGCAGAGTCGATTCCAGGCCGGTGGCGGTGGCGGCGGCCTCGGGGTGCAGGTACACCAGGTTGCCGGTGGCGCCGCGCAGCAGCTCCTTGGCGACCGAACGACTGAAGCCTTCGAGGGCGCGCTGGGCGATCTGCTCGTCGACGCTCGCGGTCAGCTCCGGGGTGGTGCCGATGACCAGCACGCGGCCGGACGCGGCGAGGCTGCGCATGGCGGGCTGGAAGAAGTCGAACAGCTGCTGCAGTTCCTCGATGGTTCGAATGCCGGTGGCATCGAAGACGAGCGCGCCGAGCTTGGTGCCCGGGGTGACCGCATCGGCGAAGGTATAGTCCGACAGCAGGTTCCGGGCGGCGTCGGCGACGCGGCCCTTGCCGCCCAGCAGTACCGGGCCCGCGAGCGGCGGCTGACCGGCGACGTAGCGGCGCAGGTTCTCCGGCTGCGGCAGGCCGAGCTTGCTCGCCAGGAACGCGCCCGGCGCGGAGTGAATGAAAGATCCGTACAGGTTGGGAGCGCCCTTGCTCTTGCTGGCTGCCACAGTTCCTACCTTCTCTTGTCCAGGCCCCGAGGGCGGTATTGCACGCCTTCGCGGGGTACGGTGTCGACAAATGAACTTACTCCAGAGTAAGTTTAATGTAAACCGACCAGCGCAGGTCCCGCGGGACCGTGCGAGTACGGAAATCCACCCGACGAGACACTGGAGACTCGAGTGACCACCAAAGCCCGTTCGGCGAAGCCCGCGGCCAAGACCGCCAAGCAGGCCAAGCCTGTCGCAATCCTCGGCGGCAACCGGATTCCGTTCGCCCGGTCCGACGGCAAGTACGCGCACGCCTCCAACCAGGACATGTTCACCGCCGCACTGAACGGGCTGGTCAGCCGCTTCGGGCTGCAGGGCGAACGCCTCGGAATGGTCGTCGGCGGCGCCGTCCTCAAGCGCGTCGGCGAGCACGGCATGATCCGCGAGAGCGTGCTCGGCTCCACCCTGTCTCCGTACACCCCGGCGCACGATCTGCAGCTCGCCTGCGGCACCGGTTTGCAGGCCATTCAGACCGTGGCCGACGGAATCGCGTTGGGCCGCTTCGAAGCCGGCATCGGCGGCGGTACGGACACCACCTCGGACGCGCCCATCGGGGTCAGCGAGTCGATGCGCGAGTGGATGCTCGACGCCAACCGCGCCAGGAACAACAAGGACTACGCCAAGCTGGTCGGCCGCCTGCGCCCGTCCATGGTCGGCATCGAGATCCCGCGCAATGCCGAACCGCGCACCGGACTTTCGATGGGCGAGCACGCCGCCGTCACCGCCAAGGAATTCGGTGTCGCGCGTGCGGCGCAGGACGAGCTGGCCTACCTGTCGCACAAGAACATGGCCGCCGCTTACGACCGTGGCTTCTTCGATGACCTGATCACCCCGTTCCTCGGGCTGACCCGCGACGACAACCTGCGTCCCGGCTCGACCATCGAGAAGCTGTCGACGCTGAAGCCGGTCTTCGGTGTGAAGCTGGGCGATGCCACCATGACCGCGGGCAACTCGACTCCGCTCACCGATGGTGCCTCGACCGTGCTGCTGTCCAGCGATGAGTGGGCCGCTTCGCGCAACCTCTCGCCGCTGGCCTACCTGGTCGACTCCGAGGTCGCCGCCGTCGATTACATCCACGGGCCGGACGGTCTGCTGATGGCCCCGACCTACGCCGTGCCGCGCATGCTGGCCCGAAATGGCCTGACACTGCAGGACTTCGACTACTACGAGATCCACGAGGCCTTCGCCTCCGTCGTGCTCGCCACCCTGCAGTGCTGGGAGTCGGACCAGTACTGCAAGGAGCGCCTCGGCCTGGACGGCGCGCTGGGGTCCATCGACCGCAGCAAGCTGAACGTCAACGGCTCCTCGCTGGCCGCGGGCCACCCGTTCGCCGCCACCGGCGGTCGCATCATCGCCTCCACCGCGAAGATGCTGGCGGAGAACGGCGGCGGTCGCGCCCTCGTCTCCATCTGTGCCGCGGGCGGCCAGGGCGTCGTCGCCATCGTGGAGCGCTAGAACGCCTTTCGCGCCGCTATCGCGGCGTGGGAGAGACAAGTAAGGGGCCCGGTTCTGACGAACCGGGCCCCTTCTTCGCGCATCGAGAGAATCCGCAGCGGTTGTCAGGTGAGTAGGCGGTGGGTTCTCGTAGCCAGGTCGGAGATTCGGGTGATGGGGTAGCCGGTTACCGCGCTGTGCAGGGTGTTTTCGAGGGGGTCCGTCCAGCGGGCGGGGATATTCGCGGCTCCGGTGAAGATGCCCGCAATGGATCCGGCGGTGGCCGCGTTGGAGTTCACGTCCCAGCCGGCGCGGGCGGTCAGTTGCACTGTTTCGGTGAAATCGCCTTCGCCCCACAGTAATCCGGCGGCGATCAGGCAGGCATTGCCGATGACGTGCAGGCGGTTGTAGTGCGCGTAGCGGGTGTGGATGCCGGTTACGGCGTACTGCCACGCGAGACCATGGGTGTGGTCGTCGACTAGTTCCGAGAGTGCCACTGCCAGGCGGGAATTCGCCGGAATCACGGTCTCGGCGCGGGCCAGGGCCTCCTGCGGATTCGCGGCGGTGAAGGCCGCCGCCACGAGGGCCGCCGCCCAGCGCGCCGCCCATAATCCATTGCCGGTGTGCGAGATCGACGCGTCGCGAGCGGCCAGTTCGGCGGCGCGGGCCGGATCGCCCGGATTGGTGTAGCCGTAGATATCGGCGCGGACCAGCGCACCCCGCCACTCGCGGTAGGGATTTCGGTAGGTGGCGGTATCCGGCGGCAGGAAACCGTCGATGAGATTGCGATAGGCGACCCGCTCGGCGGTGGAGGTGCGCAGGAAGGGCAGGCGTTCCAGCCAGAGCGCGGAGACATCGTCGGCGATGAAATCCGTGCCGCTCTGTTCCAGTAGGTGCAGGCCGAGCAGGATGTAGTCCAGGTTTTCGTCACGCGGGCAACCGATTACGCCGCTGTCACGCGGTCTGGCGACCACGCAGCCCGCACATCGGCCGAGCCAGCCGCCGTGAACGCGGTCGTACAATTCGGCCCGGGAGTAATCGGAGGGCGTGCGGGCGGCAGGCGAATCACGTTCCACGCCAATGATATTCGGATCGCCACCGGTATCGATCCATTCGAAGTGCGGCCACCCCGGTAATCGGGTGGCCGATTCGATGCGATCCAACAGTCGCCAGCAGTCGGCGTCCATCGGCCGGTCCGCCAGCGACAATTCGTTCACATCTTCGGCGAAATCCGCTACCGCATAGCCGGATTCACCGCGTTGACACCATTCGTAGTAGAGCAGGGCGCGTGGATCGGCCTCGTGATGGCCGAAGACGGCCGCTTCGATCGAGGACACGATTCACAGCACCGCGTTGGTGGCGTCGAGAACTTCGGACAGCAGGGGTAGCGATTCGTCGCGCTGGGGTGCGCGCGCCCACCACCTGCCCTCGAGGGTGTGCCGCCCGAATCCGGTGGGCAGGATGACATTACTTCTGTGCGGGCCGATGTCCACGCTGTTGCGCTCCAAGCGTTCGAGGTATTCGTCGGAGGGATACCCGTCGAACACCGCCAGGAATGTACGCCGCGGCGGGCGCTCGCGCACCAGCACCGGGCCGGGCACACCGCGCACGGTCAGTTCACCGAGTATCAACGCGCCCAACGGTTCCGGGGTGTTCAGGGCCGTGATGGTGTCCACCAGGGGTAGCACCACGAAGCCGGGGGTGGTCACGTGCACGTGCGGCAAACCGAACAGGGAGCGGTACACGCTCGCCCATTCCTGTGGGGTAGTCAGCTCGTCCAACCGCACAATCCACCCCTCGTCCGGGCTCTGCTCCAACGACGGCGATGTCGAAGAGTCGGCGTAGGACTCGATGCCGACACGTCGGTGGAAAACCGACACCTGTCAGTGAAAACCGGAGCCGCGTATCCCACCACTGATTTGGGTGAATCGTTCGCAAACTGTGGACAACCCGCGATGGACAGACATCGTCAAGACGGCTGACACCCGCCCGCGCGGGGTAATCTCGACGCGAAGACATGCGTTCCCACCAGGAGGTTCGTCATGCCGTGCGATTTGATGCTCATCGCGTACGACGGGTCCGAGAATGCGCGCCGCGCCGTCGAATACGCGGGACGGTTCCTGTCCGCGAACAGAGCCGTGGTCCTCACCGCCTGGGAACCCATGGCGCGCCAGGCCGCCCGGCTCTCCGGGCTGTCCGGTGTCATGCAACCGGAGTGGATGCCGGACGACGAGATCGAGGACATCGCGTACGTCGACGCCAGAACCATCAACTCCGAGGGGGTGCGACTGGCCAAACTCGCCGGGCTCAATGCCGAGGCGCGGACCGTCGAATGCACCACCACCATCTGGAACGCGATAGTCGAAATCGCCGACGATCTGAACGTGGACATCATTGTCGCGGGCACCCGCGGCGCCACCGGAATTCGGGCGCTGATGCACTCCAGCGTCGCCGACGCGGTCCTCAAACACTGCCATCGACCGGTGCTGATGGTGCCGCCCGGACGCGAGCCCGAGCCGAAACACTGACGTCGCGGATGTGATCGGTGCGACAGAGATATCGGTCGCTCCACCGATTTCGAAGCCGGAGTCGCGGACTATGGTCGGGAGACCATGGACGGATTTCTCCTCGCGTCACCCAATGGCGTGGTGCGCACCACCGGCACCCGCATCGCCTTCGATGCGGCCGCCGCCGCGGCATCGGCGTTGCGAGCCGGGGACACCGAGTTGATCGTCGGGGCGCTGCCGTTCGATCCGCGCCGACCGGCCGCACTCTGCGCACCCGAACAGGCGCTGCACACCGCCGGACCATGGCGGCCCGCGGCGCTGCCGGAGCTGCCCGAAGTGCGGGTGGTATCCGAAATGCCAAGTGCCGCAGAGCATATGGCGCGCGTCGCGAAACTGGTCGAACAACTCTCCGATCCGGAGCAACCGCTGCGCAAAGTGGTGGCGGCGCGCTCGCTGCTCGCCGAAGCCGCGGCACCCCTGGAACCGGAGGTGGTGGCCGCACACCTGGTCACCCGGCATCCGCGCGCCAATGTGTACGCCGTCGACCTCACGCCCGCCGGGCGGCCCGGGGAGACACTGCTCGGCGCGACACCCGAGGTGCTGGTGACGCGGCACGGGCGCACCGTCACTCTGCGCCCCCTGGCGGGAACGCTGCCGCGGCTCGCCGATCCCGGAGCCGATGCGGCACAGGCGCGAGAACTGTTGTCCAGCAGCAAGAATCTCGAAGAACACGCGTACGTCGTGGAGTGGATTCGCGACCAACTCGCACCCGTCTGCGGCACACTCACCATCCCCGACGGCCCCGAACTGCTGTCCACACCCGAGGTTTGGCACCTGGCCACGCCCATCACCGCCGAACTCCGCGACTCGTCGATCACCGCCCTGGACCTGGCCGTCCTGCTGCACCCGACCCCCGCCATCTGCGGCACGCCCACCGCACTTGCCCTGGACACCATCTGCGATCTGGAAGGCGACCGCGGCTTCTACAGCGGCGCGGTCGGCTGGTGCGACGCCAACGGTGACGGCGAATGGGTGGTCGCCATCCGCTGCGCCGAACTCTCCGCCGACGGCCGCTCACTACGCGCCTTCGGTGGCGGCGGAATCGTCGCGGCGTCGGATCCACACACCGAACTCGTCGAAACCACCGCCAAACTGCGCACTTTCCTCGGCGGACTGCAGTGCGCCGTCCCCGATTGACGGCTGATCCAGGGTGCGCACTGCCCGGAAAGCGGGCGGCAAGCGGGCCGGGCGGTACGGACCTGGCTGCCCAGCCCTACCCAACCTGCTAGGTTTGCTCGAGTTGTACGCATGCGTCGATGTATGGGAGTCCGCGATGAAGTTTGCCGTTCCTGGTGTAGCGAGCGCTGCCGGCGGGGCCCTGATCGGGCTGGCGGCGGTCCTGGTCATCACGATGGCGGCCTCGCAGGACAAGCGCCCCGAGATCGACCGCAGTGGCGACGCCGGATCGTCGCTACTCAACAACGTTGAGTACGGCGCGCGCTGACCGGCTGACCTCCGATACCAATGCCGCGACCGGCTCGATCGGAGACCGGTCGCCGAATACCGCACCGCTGGGCCGCCGCTGGCTGCTCGGCAGTATCCTCACCGCATTCCTGCTGACCTTCTCGCAGGCACCCGGACGCACCGTCGCGGACACCAAATACGATCTGGCACAGAATCCGCTCGGCTTCCTCGAGCGCGCCGGACACCTGTGGAACAGCCGGGCCCCGATGGGGCAGGTGCAGAACCAGGCCTACGGATACTTCTTTCCGCACGGCGCGTTCTTCTCGCTCGGACATATTCTCGGCCTGCCCGCCTGGGTCACCCAGCGCATCTGGTGGGCGCTATTGCTGCTCGCCGGATTCTGGGGAATCATCCGGCTCTGCGAAACCCTCGGTATAGGTAGTCGCGGCTCACGGATCATCGCGGCTGTCGCCTTCGCCCTCTCCCCCCGCGTACTCACCACACTCGGCTCGATCTCGTCCGAGACGCTGCCGATGATGCTCGCGCCCTGGGTACTCCTGGCTCCGGCCGCGCTCGGAGTGGCGCTGCGCCGCAAGCAATCCACCGACGAAGACCCCGATCCCAAACGTGTGGACGAAAGCACCCCTCGTCATCCCGGCGCGCTTTCGGCCAGGATCTCGCCTGGTCGGAACCTGCGCGGGGCAGCCACACCCGCGGGTAGCGCAATGGCGTTGGCGCTCATGGGATCCGTGAACGCGGTCGCCACGGCCGCGGCCTTCCTGCCCGCGGCGCTGTGGTGGATGTCGTATCGGCCGAACCAGGCTTGGTGGCGGTTCACGCGGACCTGGATTCCCATGCTGGTGCTGGCCACGTTCTGGTGGGTGGTGCCACTGCTGTTGCTGGGCAAGGTGAGTCCGCCGTTCCTGGACTTCATCGAGTCGTCCGGTGTGACCACACAGTGGGCCTCGCTGGGTGAGGTGTTGCGCGGTACCGACAGTTGGACGCCGTTCGTCTCGCCCGAGCGGATCGCGGGCGCGGTGCTGGTCACCCAGCCGGCCGCCGTGCTGGCGACCGGACTGCTGGCCGCCGCGGGTATCGCCGGACTCGCCATGCGATCCATGCCGGGCCGGGGACGCCTCGTACTGATCCTGTGCGTCGGATTGGTCGGTATCTGCGCCGGTTACGCGGGTGAACTCGGCGGACCCTTCGCCGAACAGGTGCGGACCTTTCTGGACTCCGGGGGCGCGCCGCTGCGCAATGTGCACAAACTGGAGCCGCTCATCCGGTTGCCGCTCGTCCTCGGGCTCGCGCATCTGCTGAGCCGGGTACCGCTGCCCGCCTCCGTACCGATGCCGGTGTGGCGCAGGGCTTTCGCGCATCCCGAGCGGAACAAGATGGTCGCGGTGGGTGCGCTGATCCTGACCGCGCTGGCACTGTCCACCTCACTGGCGTGGACGGGCAAGCTCGCACCGCGCGGCGACTACGACAGGGTGCCCGGATACTGGCAGCAGACCGCGGATTGGCTGGCGCGCAACGCATCCGACACCCGGGCCCTGGTGGTGCCGGGCGCACCGTTCGGCAGCCAGACCTGGGGCCTCACCCGCGATGAACCGCTCCAGGCATTGGCGAGTACGCCTTGGGCGGTACGGGATTCGGTGCCGCTGAACCCGCCCGGAGCCATTCGCGCCATGGATTCGGTGCAGCGGCTCATTGCCGACGGGCGGCCCTCCGCCGGACTCGCGGCCACCCTCATCGACCAGGGCATCGGAATCCTGGTGCTGCGCAATGACCTCGACCCGGAGACCTCCCGCTCCACCCGGCCCATGCTCGCGCACCGGGCGATCGAAGGCTCACCGGGGCTGACCAAGGTCGCGCAATTCGGCGACCCGATCGAGACCGGACACATGGAAGGGCTTGTCGCGGACGAGGATCTGCGACCCGAGTACCCGGCCATCGAGATCTACCGGGTGCGGGACGGGCAACCGGGCACGCCCACCTCGACCGGCAGCCCGAAATCCGATGCGACCGGAACACCGGTCGAATTGCGTAGTGGGACAGGTGCGCCGGGATCGTTCCCCGGCTCGTACACCCTGCCGCTGGACAGCGTGCCCGTCGTCCAAGGCGGCCCCGAGGTGCTGGAACGCGTGCGGCGCAATCCTGCAACACCCAGTGGTCCGGCGCTGCTGGCCGCCGACGCGGCACAAGCCGGATTGCCGGTGGATGCCGTCACCATCACCGACACGCCCATGGACCGGGAGTCCGATTTCGGTCGCGTCGACAACCACAATTCGGCCCTGCGCGGCCCAGGGGACGCACGCCGGACACACAATCTGGTGCCGGACTATCCGGTGCCCGGTGCACAACTGGTGGAGGGCGCGTGGTCGGGGGCCACCGTCACCGTCTCCAGCTCGGCGGCCGACGCCACCCAGCTCGGCGGGGCCGCGCCCGGCAGCTCCACCGCTGCGGTCGTCGACGGTGATCCCGCGACGGCGTGGATCAGCAATGGCACCGAACACGCACTGGGGCAATGGCTTCGACTGGATCTGGACAAGCCGGTGACCTCGGCCGTACTGCGCCTGACCACCAGCGCCGCCGCCATCGGCAGCCCAGTGAAGTGGGTGGAGGTGAAAACCTCCAAGGGTACGGTCTCGGCGCGCATCACCGAACCCGGTGTGCCGGTATCGATCGCACTGCTGCCCGGCAAGACCGACTGGATCCAGATCACCGCCGCCAGCACCGAAAATGGTAGCGCGGGTGGGCAATTCGGGATCAGCGAACTAGGCATCGAGGATTACGCCGATCGTGACCATCCGGTGGCCGTGGATATCCGGCATCGGACGGTACTGCCACCCACCCCGGCAGGCACACAGGTGCGAGGCTGGCAGCTGGGACAGGAATTCCCTGGCCGCAGTACGTGTTTCGACTCCCCGGACCGGATGCGCTGCAGTAAGGCCCTGGCCCTGTCCGCCGAGGAGCCCGGGATCTTCGAACGCACCCTGCAGGTGCCCGAACCACTCACGGTGACACCGGATCTCATGGTCCGCACCCGGCCCGGACCCGCCCTGGAAGCCCTGCTCACCGATCACGACCGGCCCGCCGCGCGCGGCCAGGCCGATGTCGCCGACCCGCGCGGCTCGGCGCTCGCCGCCACCGACGGTGACCCGCGCACCGCCTGGACGGCCCCGGAGACCACGGTCCGCTTGCAGACCGGCGGGAAACCCACCCTCACCCTCGAACTGCCGGAACCGACCCTGGTCACCGGGCTGGAGATCACGCCCTCGCGGGGCGATCTGCCCGCGCACCCCACCTCGGTCTCGGTGAATCTCGGTGACGGCCCGCAGGTTCGCGAGGTGGACCCGGCCTCCGGTGTCCCCACCCGAATCGACCTGCACCCGTATGTCACCGACCGCATCGAACTCAGCATCCAGACCTGGGATGCCGTACTCGACCGCACCGCATTGGGTTTCGCCCAGGAACAGCCCCCCGGGATCGCGGAGGTCTCGGTCCTGGGACCCGACTATCCGGCACCCGCCGCGCCGGACCGCCTCATCACCATCGACTGCGCGAACGGCCCCACCCTCGCCGCGGCGGGCCGTACCCTGCACACCACGGTCACCGGCACCGCCGCCGAATTGCGTTCCGGCGCACCGATTCCGGCGCGAGTCTGCACGGCCGACGAATACGCGCAGGCACGTAAAGACAGCCCCGAACCGGGCAGCACCGCCGATAGCGCGACCGATAGCAGCGCCCCCGCCGACGACGCGGTGGCCTTCGATCTCCCCACCGGCAGCACCGACGTGACCGTCGCACCGACCGGCCTGTTCAGCGTCGACGAACTGCGCCTGAACCGCACCGCAGCCGTACCTTCGGCTGAATCATCCACCGACCTCGCACCATCGGATTCGGCTGGCGGACAGGCGAACTCGGTATCGGGTGATGCGCCCGGCGCGAATCTCGCGGGTGCGCGCGCACCCGCGGGTACCCGGTTGCTGGTGCTGCCATTGAGCACCAATGTGGGCTGGAGAGCTGTCACCGCCGACGGGCATGAACTGAAGCCGGTCGTGATCGACGGCTGGCAGCAGGCGTGGCTGCTCCCACCTGGCACGAAGGGCCCGATCACGGTCGAGTTCGCGGCCGATCGCTGGTATCGATACGCGATCTTCGGTGGCCTGCTGCTGTTGATTCCGCTTGCGGTACTTGCCTTCCGGAGCATGCGATCGCCACTGCGAGATGACGGTCCCGCGCCGCGCACCTGGCGCGGTCGAACCGCCGGTGCGATCGGGCTGGCGGTTGCCGCGGGCTTGATCGCCGGGCCTGCCGGAATCGTACTCACCGCACTGGGTCTCATCGCCGCCCGTTTGCGGCCACCCAATTGGCCGATGCTGCTGGTCGCGATTGCCGGTGCGGGGACGGCGATCTCGGCGGCGGCGCTGTCCACCGGCCCGTGGCGCTCACCCGAGGGATACATGGGCGCGTCACTCTGGGTGCAGTTCCCCGCACTGGTCGGGATTGTGGCCCTTGGTCTTTCGGCGCTGCCGAACCGTCGCCGCTGACTCAGCCGAAGCGGCGGCGGGTCCACACCCGCACCGGCTCCTCGATGAGCGCGAAACTGGCGGCGGCCAACGGCAGCGTGAATGCCACGGTCAACAGGTAGACCAGCACGAAATGCCCGCGGAACGGAATGATGCCGAACACCGGGAAGACGATCGACAGTACGGCCAGATGCCAGATGAAGATGCCGAACGACCAGCGGCCCAGGGTCGCGGCGGTGCGGCTCTCCAACCAGCGGTAGCGGATCTCGGGACGCAGTACCAGCGGTGCGAGCAGGCTGAAGCCGATGATTCCGCCCAGCGCCATCTTGCTCGCGTACTGCCAGGGCTGACCGTGCGTGAGGCCCTCCGGCCCGGCCAATCGCGTCGTCGCCAGCAGTAGTGCGCCGAGCGCGACCGGCCACATCAGGCGGCGATCCCCCGCCAGCCGCCGCCAGCGCGGTGCGTCCTGATCGGAGAGTTCGGCCAGCAGCATCCCCATGGCGAACCACGGGAGATAACCGGGCAGCCAGTTGTCGGAGTGAATGGCGTCCGGGGTCGGGACGGGCAGGAAATTCCAGCCCAGACACAGCAGCGCGAACCCCAGTACGGTGGGCACCCGCCACTTCGCGCGCGGGCCGCGCAATCGGACGAGCGCGAACGCCAGCAATGGAAGTACAAGATAGAAGGCCACTTCCACCGACAGACTCCACATTTGCGTGAGTCCGTCGGTGAGCGTCAGCGGGACGTAGACCTGCGCCAATCCGAGATTCGCCACCCACACCCGCGATCCCGCGGTGTGCGCGGCGCTCGGCAGCAGGATCAGCACCGTGCAGACCACCACCCAGTACGCGGGCAGGATGCGGGCGGCGCGATGCAGTAGATAACGCCCGGCCGCCGGCGCGGTCCCGAGTCCGCGCGCGGCCGCGGCATGCGGTCGCCACAGCAGGAACCCCGAGAGCGCGAAGAAGATGGCGACCGCCATATCGAAGCGTTCCAGCACCCGGCCGATGATCGGCTGCCCGGTGGCGCCGGTCTGGAAGGCCACGTGCGTGACGATGACGCCGAGCGCGGCCATGGCCCGCATACCCTCGAGAGCTGGGATGAAGACGCCGGGCCGGCGAATGGATCGTTGATCGACCGCTGCGTCGGGCGAGTCCGAACGGACCGGTTCGGTCGGTTCGGAGGGCGGGCGCAGGGTGGCGGTCATCGGGGATCAGTTTGCCTTGTTACTCCCGAGTGTGAGCACCCTGTGTTTGACTTACGGGCGTTTCGTGATGTTTTCCTGCCTCGGCAGGATGCTTCGGGCCCGTCGGCTGTTAGTGTCGGGGCTCACGAGTGCTGTGCGGCGACCGCAGTACTCATCGGAACGACCTGTTCGACGACGAGGAGAACCTGCATGGCACTGAGTGCCGGTACCCGAAGGACCGTGGCCTGCCTGCTCGTGGGGCTGGGTGCATTGCTGCTCGTCGCCGCGATCATGATCCCCACCTATACGGTGAGCCGTCTCGCGAAGACCCCGCTGGACCTGGAGATCACGACCGTCGCGACCAATGTCCAAGGGGCCCCCAGTGAAGTCCTCGACTCGAAGTCGCTGACCGCGCCCACCGGTGCGGCCAAGGTGGACACCAATGTCCCGCTGTTCTCACAGCGCTACCTCACCGTCGAAGATCCGGCGGACGCCTCGGAAATGACCATTCAAGCCGGTCAGACCCTGCGGCGCACCGATAAGCAGGGCGATACCGGCCTGCTCACCGCCACCGTCGACCGCGTCACCATCTCCCGCACCGACGGCATGCCCGTCGATTCGGTCGAGGGCGGCCCCAATGGCGCCATCGCCGCGACCGTCGACAAGAAGGGTGAGGCCGTCCTGGATCCGGTGCAGCACACCGGCCTCCAGTACCGCTTCCCCATCGGCACCGACAAGAAGACGTACCCGTACTTCGATCTCAACGCGCGCAAGACCTTCGACATCAACTTCGTCGACGAGACCGAGATCAACGACATGAAGGTCTACCACTTCCAGCAGACCGTCCCCGTCACCGATCTCTCCACCGTCGTCAACTCGCCCACCAACAAGCTGGCGCTGCCGGCCGACAAGTGGGGCGTCGAAGGCGGCGAAACCCCGGTCACCATGACCCGCTTCTACACCAACACCCGTGACCTGTGGGTGGAGCCCAAGACCGGCACCGTCATCAAGGGCGGCGAGAAGATCCACCAGTTCTACGCCCGCAGCGCCGACAAGCCCGAGGTGACCGTCCTCAACGCGACCCTGATGTTCGACGAGCCGACCATCGAATCGCAGATCTCGGTCGCCAAGGAGAACATCGACAAGCTGTCGCTGTACGGCCGCACCCTGCCGATCGCCTTCGGCATCATCGGCGTCATCGCCCTCATCGCGGGCATTGTCTTCGGCGTCCTCGGCGGCGGTAACGGCAATGGCGGCACCCCCGTCCGCCGCGCCGCCCCGGCCCCGGCTCCGGCCGGCGGCCCCCGCCCGGACCCCTTCGCCGACGCACCCACCCAGCAGATCGACATCAGCAAGACCCAACAGATCGACATGGACAAAAAGCCCTGACCCGGCTTCGTCCCCGCGGCCCCGCACCTTCCGAAGGTGCGGGGCCGCTCCCGTTTTCGTGCCTGGTGAGCCCCGCCCGCGATGGCTTCGCTCCGCGAGTGTGCACGCACGGCGGGAAATACCGCATATCGCCGCCACAGCTGCACACTTGCGGGCGCGATTGGGTGTAGCCGAGCGGGGAGATTCGGGCGAAGTGCGCATACCGGTGATGGGTCGGGCTCCGCGAGCGTGTACCTGTGGTCGGAATTCCGGCGAATCACCGCCATGGGTGCACACTCGCCAGTCGAGACTGCGGAGGACGATGAACGTGCGACTGCGGCGGGTGGAACGACATATCCACCGACGGGAGTGCGCGATCGGCGGAGTGGTGGGGTGCGGCGGGGAGCGGGGGCGGGGTGGGTGGGAGCATTGCGGGCGTGTCCGTTGTACGTCGTCTACCCGTGGTGGCGGATCTGACGTTGGTTACGGCGGGGGCCATGACCGCCAATGTGGCGGGGTATCTGCTGCAGTTGCTGGCCAGTCGGTGGCTGGGGGTTGCCGGGTACAGCCCGTTCGCGAGTTTGCTGGCAGTGCAGCTGCTTTGTGCGGTGCCCGCGCTGGCATTGCAGAACGTGGTGGCTCGGGAAGTCGTGCGGGGGGCGGGGGTTGGCGCTGCTCAGGGGCTCGCGCTGCGGTGTGCCGGACTCGTCGCGGTGGTGGTAGTACCGCTGGTTCCAGTGGTGAGCGCGGTGCTTTCGGTGAGTTTCGTGGCCTCGGCGGCGGCCCTGTGCGCCGCGCCGGTGCTGGTGCTGCTCTCCGGGGAGCAGGGGATTCTGCAGGGGCGCAGCCGGTTCCGGGAACTGGCGATCGTGCTCGGCGGGGCCGGGATTCTGCGGGTGACGCCCGCGGTAGTGGTGCTCGCCGCCGGCGGTGGGACGGCCGCGGCGCTCTGGGCGGCGGCGGTCGGTATCGCGGTCGCGACACTTGGTGCCCGGCGAATGGTGGACGGCGTGGCCGGAGCCGACGCATCGGATGCGGCGGTCCGGGCGGGCCGGGGTGAATCCTGGTCGCGGACTTCATCGGAGATCACCGGGCGGGCACGCGAATACGCGGCCGGGGCCGGGGTGCTGCCGGTGTTCCGGGCGGCGCAGGTGCAGGCGGCGTTGATGGCATTGTCGTCGGCGGACTTGATCGTGTCGCGGATTGTGCTGGACGAGAACGATGCCGGGCGGTACGCGCTGGGGGCCATCGCGGCGAAGATCGCGTTCTGGCTGCCGCAGGCGGTGGGGGTGGTGCTGTATCCGCGAATGGCGCAGCCGCAGCACTCCGCGCGAGCGGTGCGGTCCGCGCTGGCCGTATTGACCGGGGTCGGGGCGGTGGCGGTGGCGGGAGCGGCCGTCGCGGCACCCCTCGCGCCATTGCTGGCCGGGCAGGATTACGCACCGGTGCAGGGACTCCTGTGGTTGTTCGCGCTGAACGGCGCACTGCTCGCCGTCTTGCAGGGCGCGTTGCTGTCCGCGATCGCCGCCGATCGGACCGCCCCCGCCGCCATCACCTGGCTGGGGCTGGCCATCGGAGTCGGGTTGATGCTCGGCTGCGCGCATTCGGTGTCGAGCCTGATCGCCATTGCCACGGCGACCTCCGCGCTCACGACGCTCGTCATTACGGTGCTGGCATTGCGCACCGCGCGCACGACCGGCGAAAGCGATTCCAGCGTCCCCGGTTTCGGGCCGAACGGCGCATAGGGTGCCGGTGTGAACGCGGACGGACGCAGGCAATGGACCCGGCTGATACCCGCCGCATACAGCCTCGTCCTGGCATTGGTCGTACTGGGCCCGCTCGTCGGCCCCGGATACCTACTGCTGCGTGACGCGGTGAGCACCCCCCGCTCCTACCTCACCGACTCCGCCCTCGGCCTCGGCGATGCCGCCCCCCGCGCCGTCCCCCAGGACGCACTCATCGCCACCCTGTCACCGCTGATCGACGGCGGCCTCCTGGTGAAAGCGATTCTGCTGGCCGCGCTCTGGCTCGCGGGCTGCGGCGCGGCCACCCTCGCCCGCCACCTCCTCCACGTCACCACCGGCCCCCAACTCGTCGCCGCCACCGTCGCCATCTGGAACCCCTACGTCGCCGAACGCCTCCTCCAAGGCCACTGGAGCCTCCTCACCGGCTACGCCGCACTCCCGTGGATCGCACTGCTCGCCACCCGCCTACGCACCGCGCACACACTCGCTCTCGATTCGGCGATGGCCTCGAACATCCCTGGTGCGGAACGCGACCCGGCAAAAGCAAGTCCCCATGCGACACCCATTGCCGAGCAGACGGTGGCCACCCCGCAATCCGCCGTGGATAGCGTCGGGTCTCCTGCCGAATCCAGTCGATCCGCCGTTTGGACGGGGGTCAGCCACGCGATACCCTCCCGTACCTGGCCGATCTGGGGGGCGCTCGGCGGCTGGTTGGCCGCGGCGGGGCTGACGCCGACCGGCTCGCTGCTCGCGGGATGCGTGGCATTCCTGCTGGTGGGCAAGCGGAATCTGCTTGGCGCACTGGGCCTCTGGATCGCCGCCTCCGCACCGTGGCTGGCCGCGACCGTACTCGCGGGCTCAGGCGCCGAACCCTCGGACCCGGCCGGTGTCGCTGCCTTCGCGGCCCGCGCCGAACCCTGGCTCGGAACCCTCGGCAGCCTGGCGGGATTGGGCGGCATCTGGAACAGCACGGCCGTCCCCGATTCGCGCACAACGTTTTTCGCGCTGGTCGGGACGGTTCTACTGCTCGCCGTGGCCGGCACGGGCGTGCGCTCGGTCCTCGGCCGCGCCAAACCCCGGATGGCCACTGGTGCAGCCGATATCACCGCTTCCCGAGCGGAAGCCGACGTCGGCGGCGCGGAGATCGGCTCCCGCACAGGCGAATTCACCTCGGATGATTCGGGTGCAATACCTGCAAGTGCGAGACCTTCGCACCGAGCGTCCGAAGCGGCCGATGTGGAAAATGGCGGCGCACTCTCCCACACCGAGACAAACTCCAGCCCAACAGAATCGGATAGCGCTGCGGCAGCGCATACGCGGCGGCTATTCGCGGGGCTGGCGGAGGCAGCGCATACTCGGCGGGTACTCGCAGGGCTGGCCGTGGCGGCGATTGCGCTGCCCGCGCTCGGCGCTACCGGGTGGGGGCATTCCGCTGGGGAATTCCTGGTGACGAAGGTGCCAGGTGCGGGGTTGCTGCGGGATACGCAGAAGTTCGTGGCGTTGGCGATGCCCGCGTTCACGCTGTGCGCGGCCGCCGGGTGCCGGGTGGTGGCCGGATGGATCGCGACGCGACGCGACGCGGCGGATGCGGGGGTTGCGGGAAGTACCTTCGCGGATCAGGGCGAGTTCGGCGGCTTGGCGGCGATCGGTGGCAGTGGTGTGGCGACTGGGCGCGAACCATCCGCCGGACAGAGCTCGCGCCGTGGGCCGGTCGGGGTGGTGGCGGCGGTTTTCGTTGTGCTGGTGTTGATTTCGCTGCCGGATATGGCCTGGGGTGTGGGTGGGGCTCTGCGGCCGGTGAAGTATCCGGGCGGATGGGAGCGGGTGGCCGCGCTGGTGCAGGGGCCGGGGGATGTGGCGGTTTTACCCGGGGGGATGTTTCGGAAGTTTCGGTGGGCCGGGGGCGCACCGGTTTTGGATCCGGCACCGCGGATGTTGCCGCGAGATGTGCTGCAGACGGGGGAGCTTCCGGTGCAGGGGGCGACGGTCTCCGGGGAGGGGGCGCGGGCGCTGGAGGTGGAGCGGTTGTTGTCGCGGGGTGGGTCGGCGCAGGGGCTGGCTCGGCTGGGGGTGGGGTGGGTGCTGGTCGAGGCCGGTACGCCGGGGCCGATGGGTGAGTCGAAAACTGCTCTGGGGCAGTTGAATTCGGTGTATGCCGATCGGGATCTGCAGCTGTATCGGGTGCCCGGGAGCATTACCGCGCATGATGCTTCGGCGGGGGCTCGGCGGGTGGCGGGTGCGGCTCATCTGCTGTGGGCCGTATTGCTCTGCGGTGGAATAGTTTCCGTGATCAGCCTGGCCGGAATCCCCGCGCGGAACCGGCGGCGATCGGTTCAGCTCACGAAACCGTAGCGCCCGCAACGAGTCCCGAGACGCGTTCACCGCGCGATACCGCGGACAGTACGTCGAATACTCCGTTTCCGGTTTGCTCCCAGGAGAATTCGCGTGCCCGAGCCCGCGCCTTCTCACCGAGCACGGTCCGGGATTCGGCATCGCCGAGCAGTTCACCGACCGCCTCGGTCAACTGCGCGACATCGTCGACCAGTACCCCGGTCACCCCGTCCACGACGGAGTCGGTGAGCCCGCGGGAGCTGCGGTAGCCGACGGTCGGCACCCCGTGCTGCGCCGCCTCGATAACCGCCAGCCCCCAGCCTTCCTTACGGGACGGCAGTACATGCACCCAGGCACGGGCCAGCAGTTCGTGTTTGCGGTCCTCGTCCACATGCCCGTGGAAGGTGACCGCGTCCGCGATCCCGAGTTCGGCGGCGTGGGTGCGCAGGTTGGCGTCCCACCAGCCGCCGCCGATCACGTCGAGGTGCAATCCGGGAATGTGCCCGCGCAGACCGGCAACCGCGGCCATGGCGTCCTCGATCTGCTTGTGCGGGACCAGCCGCGACAGCACCACGATGCTGGGATGCGCGGTCCGCGTCTGCTGATCACCGGTCGGCACCCGCGCGGGCACCGGTTCAGCCCCATTGCGCACCACCGCGATTCGCGCCGCCTCGACCCCGAGCGCGGTCAATTCCTCCGCCGAGGGCAGCGACACCGTCAAATACTGGTTCTCCCGGTGCACACGCGGTGAGAGCCGGGATTCGATCCACCAGCCGATCCGCCCGATCAGCCGCCCGGCCACCGGCCACTGCTCCCGATGCCCGTGATGCACCAGCACCACGGTGGGCGCGGCGGCGGCCGTGCGCGCGAAGAAGGGGATTCCGTTCTGGGTGTCGATCACGGCATCCGGCCGCACGCCCCGCAGCGGTCCGACTCCGAACCGGCCGAGCGCGATGGCGGCGAGTGCCCGCGGATACACCGTGTACCGTCCGCCGCCGCGACTGATCTGGATCCCGTTCGAGTGTTCGCGGCGTGCCGCGCCCGCATACCGTGCGGTGCGCAGCGTGACCTTCACACCGCGCGCCGCCAGTTGGGCGCCCACCTGTTCCAAGTACCGCTCACTGCCTCCGCCCTGCGGATGCCCGGTGTCGCGCCAGCACAACAGCAGCACTTCACGCACGGACGATCTCCAGGGTCACTAAGGCGGACGGCGAACAATGGGGTCCACCCTATCGCCCGGCCCGCGTCTTCGCGGCAACAGTGGTCAGCCGACCTGCGGCCCCCACCCCGACCGTGCACTCACGGCGGTGATTTGTCGCGATTTCCGCCCCGGGTGCACGCTCAGCGGGGGAACGGCTGTGCGAGACTGGCCGCCGTGCTTCGAGCCCAGCAGAAGAGTGTCGGGAGACGTCCGCGATTCGCGCGGCGGGCCACCTTACGGCGGTCGTTGCGACTGCTGGGGAGTTTCCGGTTCGAGCAGACCGATCCGGGATTGTTCTATGGCGGGGTGGCCGCGGATACCGCGGATATGGTGGGGGATTTCTATCGCGATCTGACCGGGCAGTCGCTGCGAGGAGCCGTGGTGCTCGACGTCGGGGGTGGGCCGGGCTATTTCGCGGACGAGTTCGGGCGGGTGGGGGCGCGATATCTGCCGGTCGAGCCCGATCCCTCGGAAATGCACGCGGCGGGATTGCGGGTGGCGGGCGCGGTGCGCGGATCGGGGATGGCGCTGCCGTTCCGGGACGATGCGGTCGAGGTGTGTATCTCCTCGAATGTCGCCGAGCATGTGCCGAAGCCGTGGGTAATGGCCGAAGAGATGCTGCGGGTCGTCAAACCCGGTGGGCTGATGGTGTTTTCGTACACCGTGTGGTTCGGGCCGTTCGGCGGGCACGAGACGGGGCCGTGGCATTACCTGGGCGGGGAGTACGCGGCGCGCCGGTATCGCCGAAAGTTGGGGCGGGAGCCCAAGAATCGCTTCGGGCGGTCACTGTTCGCGGTGAGTGCGGCCGAGGGCATGCGCTGGGCGCACGCGACACCCGATGATGTCGAGGTGCTGGCGGTGTTCCCGCGGTATCACCCGCGCTGGGCCTGGTGGGTGGTTCATGTTCCGCTGGTGCGCGAACTGCTCACGAGCAATCTGGTCGTGGTCGCCACCAAGCGAGCCGGGGCGAGCGATCGGACCGGCGCCACGAGAACCGCTGTGGGCGAACATGATTCGGCCACGACTGGAACGGCTGCCGATTCAGCGTTCGAGTCGGCCGCGACGCCAGAGTCTTCGTAGGCCGCCGCATTCGGGTTCGCCCCAGGGTGACTCCTGGGTTGCGAGCCCGACGGTCTCCATGGCGGTGAGCCCGACCTGAATGGCGAGGGCATTCACCGCGGCAACCGCTTCGGCGGCTTGTAATGCGGCAGTTGCCTGTTCGGTGGTGAGGGTCCGCCCCGGCAGGAATGACACCACCCAGCCGCCGACGCCAACGCTTTTCGCCTGATGGGGCGTGAGATCGCTTGTCATCAGCGACCGATCGACCACTTGCACCGCCATGACCCGGACTCCCCTGTGCGATAACGCTTCACGTATAGAGCGAGCTAGCCAAGATAGCTATTAGCATGCTCGCCGCGACGATGGAATGCAATAGTGCGTTTCGCGAAAAGCGAACCGACAGGTTGGAATTCGAAACCGCGGAGTGCCGCGCGATAGCTCAGAAGTCGCCCATCACCAATCGCAGTACCGGCTGCCCCAATCGTGCGGCGCCACGCGAACTTTCGACGACCTCCACCCGCCAGCCCGGCGGCAGCGCCTTCTGCAACTGGCTCGCGGCCCGCTGCATCGGCGTACCGGCCGGCGCCGCGATCCCGGTCAACTCCGTAAGCACGAAAGCGTCGATGTCCACCTTGGTCATGCCGTTCGCCTACCTTTCGCGTGCGGATCGAGTAGCCGGCCGAGGGCTGGAGATTTCGAAAGGAGGCGCGGCAACCGAAATACCAATAGCTAATTTATAGCAATCGACCAGATAGATCGTGGAGTGGAGCCGAACAGAGCATAGGACACCAATAGGCAAAGCGAATTGCGAACCGCGATCGCGGGAACGAATTCGCCCGCCGAAAGAGAAACCGAGAAGTTGACTTTCAGTTTTATCCCACTGAGCGGGACAGCAGTCCGGGCGACACTACAGACAGCTCTCGGGCCAAAACTGTAACGTGTTCTCATGGATTACCAGAGTCTGTTCATCGGCGGTCGCTGGACCGCTCCCGCCGGTTCCGAAACCATCCAGGTCGTCTCCCCCGCCACCCTCGAAACCGTCGGCAGCGTGCCCAATCCCACCCGCGCCGATGTCGACGCCGCGGTCGCCGCCGCCCGGCGCAGCTTCGATCACGGACCCTGGCGCAACACTCCGCCCGAGAAGCGGGCCGAACTCCTGGCCCGCGCGGTCAACCTGCTCGACCAGAAGGCGGGCGACTTCGCCGCGGCCCTCTCCGCCGAGATGGGCGCGCCGACCATGGCCGCCAACACCCTCAACTACATCCCCGCCCGGGCCACCCTCGACTTCTACGCCGGCCTCGGAAAATCCTTCCCCTGGACCGAGACTCGCACCGGCCTGTTCGGCACCACCCGCGTCTCGCGCGAACCGGTCGGTGTGGTCGCCGCGGTCATCGCCTGGAATGTGCCCATCTTCCTGGCTGTCAACAAGCTCGCCCCCGCCCTGCTGGCGGGCTGCTCGGTGGTGCTCAAGCCCGCCCCGCTGACCCCGCTCTCGGCGAACCTGCTCGCCGATCTGTTCACCGAGGCCGGGTTGCCCGAGGGTGTGCTGTCGGTGCTGCCCGCCGATGCCGAGGTCTCCGAATACCTGATCTCGCATCCCGATGTGGACAAGGTGACCTTCACCGGCAGCTCCGCGGTGGGCCGCAAGATCGCGTCCATCGCGGGGAGTCAGCTCAAGCGCTGCTCCCTGGAATTGGGTGGCAAATCCGCAGCGATCCTGTTGCCGGACATGGATATTGCCGATATGCCCAAGCTCGTCTTCGCAGGTTTGATGAACAGCGGCCAGGCGTGTGTGGCCCAGAGCCGCATCCTGGCCCCGCGTAGCCGCTATGACGAAATCCTGGGCGCACTCACCGAATCCGTGGGCGCCTTCCCGCTCGGCCTGCCCGATGACCCGAATGCCCAACTGGGCCCGCTGATCTCGAAGACGCAGCGCGAACGCGTCGAGGGCTACATCGCCAAGGGCAAGGACGAGGGTGCCCGCCTGCTGCTCGGCGGCGACCGCCCCGCCGACCTCCCCGGCTGGTACGTCCAGCCCACCGTCTTCGCAGATGTCGCAAACACCATGACCATCGCCCGCGAAGAGATCTTCGGCCCGGTCCTGTCGGTCCTGCCCTACGACACCGAGGAGGAGGCCATCGCCATCGCGAACGACTCCGACTACGGCCTGGCCGGCTCGGTCTTCACCACCGATATCGAACACGGTGCGGCCATCGCCGCTCAGATCCGCACGGGCACCTACGCCATCAACTGGTACGCCTTCGACCCGTGCGCCCCGTTCGGCGGCTACAAGACCTCCGGCATCGGCCGCGAGAACGGCCCCGAGGGCCTGGAAGCGTACTGCGAACTCAAGTCGCTGCTCATGCCTTTCGGCTCGTAACGCATCACGAAAACGGCCCGCCCACACCGGTTAAGTGCAGGCGGGCCGTTTCGGAATCTGCGCGCTCAGTCCGCCTCTCCGCGCCTTTTGCCGATCACCAACCCGCCCCGCGGGTTACGTTGCGGACCGGCGATCGGGTACCGGCTGAGTTCGCCCGTACCCGACGAGTTACCCGAACCTCACGAGATCAGTTGTCGCGTCGGCAGAACCCAACCTATCCGAGGCGCTCTTTCAGGGCCTCGAATTCGTCGCGCACGCCCGAGGGCAGCTTGTCGCCGATGAACTGGAACCACTCCTCGATGAGCGGGATTTCGCGCTTCCACTCTTCGGGGTTGACCGCCAGGGCCTCGTCGACGTCGGCGGGGACCACGTCCAGGCCCGCGAGGTCGAGGTTGGTGGCGACCGGCACATTGCCGATCGGGGTGGCGGTGGCTTCGGCGGTGCCTTCGATGCGGCCGATGATCCACTCCAGCACGCGGGAGTTCTCACCGAATCCGGGCCACAGGAAGCGGCCGTCCTCGCCGCGACGGAACCAGTTGACGTAGAAGATCTTCGGCAGCTTGTCGGCGTCGGCGTTCTTGCCGAGGTTCACCCAGTGGCCCAGGTAGTCGCCGACGTGGTAGCCCATGAACGGGAGCATGGCCATCGGGTCGCGGCGGACGGTGCCGACCTTGCCCTCGGCGGCGGCGGTCTGCTCCGAGGAGAGCGTCGCGCCCATGAAGACGCCGTGCTGCCAGTCGAAGGACTCGGTCACCAGCGGGACGGTGGTCTTGCGGCGACCGCCGAACAGGATGGCCGAGATCGGCACGCCCTGCGGGTCGTCCCATTCGGGGGCCAGGGTGGGGCACTGCGACATCGGGGTGCAGTACCGCGAGTTCGGGTGCGCGGCGAGGGTTTCCGACTCGCGCTCGTGCCAGTCGTTGCCCTTCCAGTCGATCAGGTGATCGGGCCGGCCCTCCAGGCCCTCCCACCACACATCGCCGTCATCGGTGAGCGCCACGTTGGTGTAGACCGTGTTGCCCGCGTCGATGGTGGCCATGGCGTTGGGGTTGGAGGAGTGGTTGGTGCCCGGCGCGACGCCGAAGAAACCGAACTCCGGGTTGACGGCGTAGAGCTGCCCGTCCTTGCCGAACCGCATCCAGGCAATGTCGTCGCCGAGGGTTTCGGCGCGCCAGCCCGGGATGGTCGGCTGGATCATGGCGAGGTTGGTCTTGCCGCAGGCCGACGGGAAGGCGGCGGCCACGTAGTAGGCCTTGTTCTCCGGCGAGATGAGCTTGAGGATCAGCATGTGCTCGGCCAGCCAGCCCTCGTCGTGCGCCATCGCGGAGGCGATACGCAGCGAGTAGCACTTCTTGCCCAGCAGCGCGTTGCCGCCGTAACCCGAACCGTAGGACCAGATTTCGCGGTCCTCGGGGAAGTGGGTGATGTACTTGGTGTCGTTGCACGGCCACGGCACATCGGCCTGGCCCTCGCCGAGCGGCGCGCCCACGGAGTGCAGCGCCTTCACGAACGGGCGATCGGTGCCGAGCTTCTCCAGCGCGGCGGTGCCGGCGCGGGTCATCACGCGCATGGACACCACGACGTACTCGGAGTCGGTGAGTTCGACGCCCAGCTTGGGGTCTTCCGCGCCGAGCGGGCCCATGCAGAACGGCACCACGTACATGGTGCGGCCCTTCATCGAGCCGCGGTACAGCTCGGACATGGTGGCGCGCATCTCGGACGGATCGACCCAGTTGTTGGTGGGTCCGGCGTCGATTTCATTGCGCGAACAGATGTAGGTGCGAGATTCGACGCGCGCGACGTCGGAGGGATCGGAGAGGGCGAGGTACGAGTTCGGCTTCTTGGCCTCGTTCAGCTTCTTGAACGTGCCGGCCGCGACGAGCTGCTCGGAGAGCCGCATCGCCTCTTCCTCGGAGCCGTCCACCCAGACCACGCGGTCTGGCTGGGTGAGTTCTGCGACCTCCTGTACCCAGGCAAGCAGTTCCTTGTGCTCGGTGGGCGCGGTGCCATCGTGAAGACCAGGAATGGTCGCTGAGGTCATGAAACAACTCTCCTGAATTGGGTGGCCCGGGGTGCTCGCGACACCGAGTGCCACCATTGCGGCAAGGCACCCACCGTCGCCTTGCAGGTAGCTCGCCCCGGCTGGACGGCGTACAAGGACCAAGCGGACGCCCAGGTTCCTGCCATAGAGGTTAACGCCATATATCCCGGGGTATGGAATCGGGTTGTCCAGTCGGTACCGGGTCGAAACCTCCGACCAGCGATTATGCGAAATCGAGTGCGTTCAGGTCACGTTCACATGCCGTCAACAAAGCGGGTCTCCGTTGCGCCGCGTGCCGCAATTGCGCCTCCAATTCACCGACCCGACGGTCTGTTTCGACCATGCGGGCGGTGCTTGCCCGCAGCACCTGTTCGGTGAGTCGCTCCTCCGCCTCGACCACCGCCGTCGCCACCCGCTGCTCCAGCTGCGCCTTCACGTTGACCAGCGCGTCTGCCACCCACTGCCGTAAATGAGCGCGCTCAGCCAGTTGTTTGCGGGCCCGCACCACCCAGCCCGCGACGGCCACGCCGAGCAACAGACCGACCGGAACAATGGCGTATTCGGCCGCCGCCCACCACGCCAGCGGAATCACCAGCAGCCGGCCCAGCCCGAAGCCCGCCGATGCCCCGAGCGCGATTGTCAGATGATCTTCGACACCCCGGCAGCGTGGTTCCGGATCCGGGCCGACCCGCGGCCGCCGATCACCCCGGATCGGCGCGGGCAGCGCGCCCGACGGCTCGACCGCCGGTTCCGCAGGGCGAACGGTCTTCTCGATCAACTCCTCCAATTCCAGGAGCCGGGCTTGAATGGAGCGATCCGTTTCATGTGTGATCTTTTCCACCGAAACCTGTAAGCCCTGTGGATAACCGGCGTGTGCGGTGCGCGGCAACCGCTCGATCTCGGTGCGCGCGGCCGCATTCAACGCCCGAATCCGCACTCCGGCGTCGTGCAGTAAATCCACCCGCGCCAAATGTGTCCGATTCCGCAGCATCGACATGGCCGTCCCGCGCCCGCCGTCATTCACCGCCAGCAGCGTCGCCCGCTCCGCCCGCAACACCGCCACATCCCCGCCGGTGCGCAGCCTGTCCAACTCCTGTTGGATCCGCGCCCGTGTCTCACCGAGCACCCGCTCCCGGACCATCGCCGTCTGATCGCGCACCGCTCCCGCCCCGACGGCCGCTACCAGCCGCGCGTGCAACAACCCGATCCCCGACCGATCCCCCAGCGCCGCATTCCCGTTCGCCCGCGCCACCACCGCCATCCGCGCCGATACCGGCAGGATCTCGACCCGCTCCCCCGCTATATATCCGTCCGGCACGTGCCCCGACAGCAGCTCGGCATTCCGATCCCGTATCTCCCGCCATTCCCGATGCGCGTGAAAACCGGCCAGCGCGAACACGATCCGAGTCCCCTCGGCCCGCAATGCCCGCACCACCGCCAGTATCTCCCGCCCGATCGGCGTGCCCGATTCGAGCACTACGCAGGCCACCGCCGCCGGTCGCCGCGGCCCCGCACCCACCTCATCGCCGGTCAGAAACTCCACTCGCGGTGCGCACCTGGCCAATTCGGCCCGTAGCAGCGCGACCTGCACATCATCGTCACCGACCAGCGCGACCGCTCCGGTCTTCGGCTCCGTACTACCGCGCATTGCCAGCAGCAGCGCCATGCCATGCGGATTCCACCGCGTCACAATCGCTTCCGCCGCAGCGGATAGTCCAGTCGGCCGCACCTCGGGGACCTGAACCGGCGGAACGGGTTCAGGTGGTGGCAGCGTTCTTTCGACTGGCGGCAAATCCAATGCGAAGGGAGACGGTGCCGATCCGGGTAGGGGTTCAGGTTCGCGGTCCAACACCGAATATTCGTTGCCCCGGGCGGATCGGGTTGGGATGAATAGCGGATCGGCGGTCCGCGGGGCTACAGCGCGCCCGCATCCGACTCGCGGGCGATCGCCGCGACGGCTTGTTCGTAGCGTTCGTGCAGGGCCCGGTAGATCGGGTCCATTCCGCTGGCGGAGTGCAGGATTTGCAGGAGCGGCTGGGGCGCGAGGTCCGGGGCACGGCGCAGGGCCGCGAGGGCGCAGGAGACGCCGTACAGGTCCCAGCGATCCAGGAGGGATCGGCGAGCCGAGTCATCTTCGGCGATAACGGGGTCGGCGAAGATGTCCGGGGTGAGGGTGAAGGCCGGGTCGGTGCTGCCGTGGTGGCGACGCAGGGTTTTCAGGTCGGCTTCGGTGAAGGTGCCCGCGCGGGTGCGGGCGGCGAGGGACGCCACGGCGGGGAGGGTGAGCAGGCCGAGCGTTTCGGTGTGGCGGTCGGCGGCCTGCGCGGCATCGGACCAGCGGTGACCGATGGCGTCGGCCTTGTTCAGGATCACCAGGGTCCGATCCGGAGCGAGCGGGGCGAGCGCGCGGCGGTCGGCCGGGGTGAGGGTGCCGGGGAGGA
The DNA here is from genome assembly GCF_009649815.1 of Nocardia sp. SYP-A9097. Taxonomy (GTDB): domain Bacteria; phylum Actinomycetota; class Actinomycetes; order Mycobacteriales; family Mycobacteriaceae; genus Nocardia. The sequence goes on along the minus strand of NZ_WJIC01000001.1, from coordinate 757,962 downwards.
TATATAGGAACAGGTCCGCGTCCAGGATCGGATCGGCTTGCTCGGGTGCGTCGATCGGCGAGGTCTCCTCAGCGGTCATGAGGGACAACGCGTTTCGCACGGTGGACTTACCGGCGCGGGCACGGCCGGTGATCTGGATGCGCGGTGATCGCCCTGCCGGCACGTGGGCAGCGTAATCGGCGCACCGTGCGCTCGGGGCCGGTTCGGGCCGCGAATAGGTCCGACCGGCGAGATCACAAAAGCGGCTGAAGTGCGGGTCTATCTGTGCGACAGGATAATTCGGCGGAACCGCTCTTCCCAGACACCGTGATCTCCCCTAGGGTTTCGATCCGGTCGGCTGTTCAGCCGATAGCGGCAGCGACGGTTCCCTCGGGTCCGACAGCCGGACTCACACACGGAGGTTGCGATGACCGTTACCGCTGATGCCTTGACCACGGCCGATTCGCCTGCGGGACAGCCCGATCCGATGGTGCGGCAGGTGCTCGCGGATACCGTCGACGCTTCCACCACGGCCTCGACCACCGCGCCCGTCGCCCCGACCACGGCGCTCGCTGTTCGTAATGCCGGATCGCTCGCGGTCAATGATCGCGGTGCGCAGTGGCGTGCCCCGGCCTCGGCCCGGCCGCTGCCGCCCGGCAAGGATCCCTTCTTCCGCGCACCCCACGGTTTCGCCCAGCAGGCTCCCGGCACCGTACTGCGTAGTCGCCCAGTGGAATTGGCGCTGCTCGGGATCGTCCCGCAGCAGGTGGCGGCGTGGCAGCTGCTGTATCGCAGCACCGATCTGGATGGGAAGCCGGAGGTGGCGGTCACCACGGTGCTGCTGCCGAAGGGCGCGACGCCGGATCCGGAGCGGCCGCTGCTGGCGTTCGGTTCGGCGATCGACGCGGTCACCGATCGCTGCGCGCCGTCCTACGCATTGCGGCTCGGCGCGGTGTCGCCGGGCTCGATCACCCAGTTGGAGTGGCTGCTGGTGGCGAACGCGCTGCGCCGCGGCTGGGCGGTGACGATCGCGGATCATGTAGGGCAGCAAGGGAATTTCGGTGCGGCACGGGAGCCCGGCTATCGCTCGCTCGACGGGGTACGCGCGGCGCTCGGCTTCGCCCCGCTGGGTTTGCGGCCGGATACCAAGGTCGCGGTGTGGGGTTACTCCGGTGGCGGTATGGCCAGTTCGTGGACCATCGAGATGGCTCCGGAGTACGCGCCGGAGTTGAATATCGTCGGTGCCGCGCTCGGCGCGCCCGTGGGTGATCCCCGCGAGGTGTTCATGAATTTGAACGGCGGCATGTACGCCGGTTTCCCGGCGATCGTCGTCTCGGCGCTGCAGCGCGTGTATCCGGCGCTCGCGGATGTGGTCCGCAAGGATTTCACCGAGGAGGGCCGCCGCATTCTCGATCGCGTGCAGAGTCTGGGCCCGATCGCGGCACTGCCGCTGCTGATCGGCCGTCGGATGGAACACCTGCTACACCGCCCGCTGCATGAGGTGCTGCCGGAGCTGGAGGGCATGTTCGACGACATCCGCCTCGGCAATACCGCGCCCACGTGCCCGGTACTGGTCGTGCATCCGGTGAATGACCAGGTCATCGACGTGGCGGGGATCGACGGTCAGGTGGAGCGGTACCGGGAGGCGGGCGCGTCGGTCTGGTACGTCCGCGATCGGCTGAGCGAACACTTCTCCCTACTACCCTTGGCGACCCCACTCAGCCTGGATTGGCTGGCCGATCGGATCGCCGGGAAAACTCTCACAGAACCCACAACCAAGACCGTCTGGTCGGTGGCGCTCTCGCCCGCGCATTGGCGCGGCATGGTGGAAATGGCAACTACCGCAATGCGAGTCACGCTCGGACTGTCCCTGACATCCGAGTCGGGGCAGGTCGCTGCCGAGGAGTCGGGCCTGGCAGCCTGAGTGATGGCATACGCCCGAACACGTAGTCGATTGCTGCGCTAACCATCCGATACTGGACAATGGACGCCGTGAACGACGCCGCGAACCACACTGCCGAGTCAGTCCCCGGACCGCGGTCCGCCGACCACGCCGGTGACGGTGATCACGCCGTCGAGGGCGTGCCACGCGCCGTGGGCGGTAACCGCCTCTACCCCCGGGTCACCAGCTTCCGCTCGCGCCGGGGCGCGCTGACGCCGCCGCAGCAGGAATCCTGGACCCGGATGTGGCCGCGCATCGGCGCGGACGTCTCCGATCGCCGGCTGGACGCCGACGCCTGGTTCGGCCGGACCGCGCCGCTGATCATCGAGATCGGTTGCGGCACCGGCACGGCCACCGCGGCCATGGCGCAGGCCGAGCCGGAGTTCAATCTGATCGGCGTCGAGGTCTACAAGCCGGGCCTGGCCCAGCTGGTACAGCGGGTCGAGCGGGAGAACATCGAGAACATTCGACTCCTGCGCGGTGACGCGGTCGATGTACTCGAAAACATGATTGCTCCGGAATCGCTGACGGGTGTCCGGGTCTTCTTTCCGGACCCGTGGCCGAAGGCGCGGCACCATAAGCGCCGGCTGCTGCAGCCCGCGACCCTGACCCTTATCGCGAGTCGCCTGAAGCCCGGCGGCGTGTTGCATGTGGCGACCGATCACGCCGATTATGCCGAGCACATTGCCGAGGTCGGTAAGGGAGAATCGCAGCTCATCGGCATGAATGAGGCCACGGGAGGGGACTCTTCGCGGTACCTTGAAACCGCACCGATCGGTTTTGAACGTCCGATTACCAAGTTCGAAGGAAAAGGACTCCGCGCGGGTAGCGCCATCACGGAGTTCATCTGGGGGAAGATCGAGTCATGAGCGTCAGTGAGATGGCCCCGGAGGTCGCGGATGTTGCCGAAATAATGCACGGCACTACCTCTTCCGAACTAGCGGGCACCACCGGCCTTTCCGGCAGTAGTACCGACTTCCGTCGCGTCCTACTCGTCTGGGACGCACCGAATCTCGATATGGGGCTCGGTGCCATTCTCGGCGGCCGGCCCACCGCCGCGTACCGGCCGCGTTTCGACGCGCTCGGCCGCTGGCTGCTCGCGCGCACGGCGGAGCTGTCGGTCGGCAGCCGCCAGCGGGTGGAGCCCGAAGCCACCGTCTTCACCAATATCGCCCCCGGCACCGCCGATGTGGTGCGGCCTTGGGTGGAGGCGCTGCGCAATGTCGGCTACGCGGTCTTCGCGAAACCGAAAATCGACGAAGATTCCGACGTCGACAGCGATATGCTCGCCCATATCGAGTTACGCCGCCGCGGCGCGGGGCTGGCCGGAATCATGGTCGCTTCCGCCGATGGCCAGGCCTTCCGTGCACCGCTCGAGGAGATCGCCGCCAGCGGAGTGCCCGTTCAGGTGCTCGGATTCCGCGAGCACGCGAGCTGGGCGGTCACGTCGGATATTCTCGAGTTCATCGACCTAGAGGACATCCCGGGCGTGTTCCGTGAACCGCTGCCCAGGGTGAGCCTCGACTCGCTGCCCGACGAGGGAGCATGGCTGCAGCCGTTCCGGCCGCTGACGGCATTGCTCACCTCCCGCCCCGCTCAAGGAGTCGCTTAGTGTTCACCCGCTGGGGCGACCTGGTCTACAAGCTGCGCTATACCGTTCTAGGTGCGGTGGTCGCTGCCCTGCTCTCGCTCGGCGCCTTCGGGCTCGGAGTCGAGGACCACCTCAGCTCCAGCGGCTGGTTCGACCCCAATTCACAATCGACACAGGCAGCGGTACTGAAGGATTCGGTGTACAGCCGCGATCACAACAGTGACGTGGTGCTGCTGTATACCGCGCCCGACGGGAAGACCGTCGACGATCCGGCGTGGAACCAGAAGGTCATCGACAGCCTCAACGCGCTGCCGAAGAAGTATCCGCAGATCGCCAAGGTCAATGTCTCGCCGTGGAAGACCGATACGGGTCAACAGCTCGCCCAGGCGGTCAGTCCCGATCGAAAGCGCGCGTTCGCCTCCGTTGCCCTCAACGGCAATAACGACAACGAGATGCTGCAGGCTTACGGCGCGGTTCAGAACGCCTTCTCGATTCCGGATGTCAGGGTCGAGGTCGGTGGCCTGCAACCGATCGCCTACACCTTGAACAATACGATCGCCAGCGATGTGAAGCGCATGGAGATGCTCGCGCTCCCCGCGGTCGCGGTCCTGCTGTTCTTCATTTTCGGCGGAATCGTCGCCGCCGCACTGCCATTGATCATCGGTGGTCTGACGATCATCGCCGCCAACGGCATGATCATGGCGCTGACCAAATACACCGAGGTGAACTCGTTCGTCTCGGCCGTGGTGTCGATGATCGGTCTGGGCCTGGCCATCGACTACGGCCTGTTCATCGTGAGCCGGTTCCGCGAGGAATTGGCCGAGGGTTACGACACGCGTGCGGCCGTGCGACGTTCGGTGATGACCGCCGGGCGCACGGTGACCTCCTCGGCGACCATGATCATCGCGGCCAGCGCGGGCATGCTGCTGTTCCCGCAGGGCTTCCTGAAGTCGGTCGCCTACGGCACCATCGCCGCGGTACTGCTGGCCATGATCACCTCGCTCACCGTGCTGCCCGCGCTGCTGAGCATTCTGGGTCCGCGCGTGGACAGCTTGAGCCTCAAGTGGATTCGCAAGACCAAGACCGCCGAAGAGATCGAGAACGGCTTCTGGGGCAAGCTCACCGCGTGGGTGATGAAGCATCCGCTCAAGGTCGCGATTCCGCTGACCATCGGATTGCTGCTGCTCATCATCCCGGTGAAGAACCTGCAATTCGGTGGAATCTCGGAAACCTATCTGCCGCCGACCAATTCGGTACGACTGGCGCAGCAGCACTTCGACGAGACCTTCCCATTGCGCAAGTCGGATCCGGTGCAGTTGGTCATCACGACCGACAATTCCAAGGACATCGGGCCGATTCTCCAGCAGGCGAACAAGGCTCCGGGACTGGTGAAGAACGCGCAGTTCGGCATTCCGGCCAAACCGCCGAACGGATCCAACGTCTGGGTATCCGAGGCGACCGTCGAGGACAGCGCACATCCCGAGTCGACCGTCGACTATCTGCGGTCGATGGATCTGCCCGACGGTGTCGAGGTCGCGGTCACCGGCCAGCCCGTCATGATGATGGACAGTCTCTCCTCGCTGCTGGATCGCATGCCGTGGATGATCGGCATCGTCCTGCTGGTCACCACGATCCTGATGTTCCTCACCTTCGGCTCACTGGTGTTGCCATTGAAGGCCGCGCTGATGAGCGCGCTCGGCCTCGGATCCACGCTGGGCATCCTGACCTGGATCTTCATCGACGGTCATGGTGCGTCGCTGCTGAATTTCACGCCGCAGCCGATTACCGCGCCGGTGCTGGTGCTGATCATCGCGATCATCTACGGCCTCTCGGTGGACTACGAGGTATTCCTCTTGTCCCGCATGGTCGAAGCCCGCGCCCAGGGCGCGAGCACCACCGAGGCGGTCCGTCAGGGCACCGCGCAAACCGGGCGCATCATCACCGCCGCCGCTCTGATTCTGCTCGTCGTGACCGGTGCGTTCGCCTTCTCCGATCTGGTGATGATGCAGTACATCGCCTACGGCATGGTGGCGGCGCTGTTCATCGACGCGACCGTGCTGCGCATGCTGCTGGTGCCCGCCACCATGAAGCTGCTCGGCGACGACTGCTGGTGGGCTCCGGCCTGGATGAAGCGGATTCAGCAGAAGATCGGGCTCGGCGAACCCATGCTCGCCGATGAGCGGCCCGGTGGCGGTGAAGTGGTCGACCTGGTGAAGACCACACCGATTACCGATCCGGTCACCATGCAGATGCCCGCGCTGACCGATACGGGGGCGCTGCGGCTACGCAAGCCACGGCCGGCCCGCAAGATCGATATCAATAGTGAGGCGCCCACCCAGCGCATCGCCAAGTCCAGCGGCCCTATTCTCGGCACCCCGGACTCGGCCGCGCCCTCGGGCAGCGGAAAGCCTTTCGGCCCACCGCAATCCGCCCCCGTCATACCGCCCGCGGACAACCCGCCCGCACCGGATTTCAACGCTCCGCTCACGAACCTCGGCGCGCCCGGCGGCACTGTGCCCGCGGTATCGAGTGGTTCGACCGGTGCGGGGTTCCGTTCGGCGGCGGAGGACACTCCGACAACGGATTTCGGGGTGACCGCCGGTTCCGGCGTGACGCCTCGGACGATCGACTCGGGCGCTATGCCCGGTACGATGCCCACCAATGGCGGCTTCGATACACCGGCTCCGGCCGCAGAGGCTCCGGCGGCCGCACCGAGCGTGATTCCGTCGGTGTCGGCTCCTGTACCTGCTCCGACTCCAGCTGCTCCCGCTCCTGCAGCTCCCGCTGCTCCGGTTCAGGCTGCGGCGCAACAGGATTCGCCGCGCGAGACACCGCATGCGGTTGGCGCGGAGCGGGTATTGCCGCCGCCGTCCGGGTCGCAGAAACTGCCGCCGCATCCCGCCACTCGCGCACAGCTGTATCAGCCGCACGAGGCGCAGGAGCTGCTGGAATCCGATGCGGCACAGCCGCATCCGACGCATCACTCGGCGGAGGATGAGCCGCAGGGCGGTGGGCGCAGCAGCATCGAACAGTGGATGTCGGATCTGCGTTCGGCTCGCCGGCGCACCGGCCAGACGGACGATGACGACGAAGGTAAGCACCGCGGTGGCGACGGCCGCACCGTGAGTGTGAACGAACTGATCCGCCGCCAGAACCGCGACTGAGTCGATATACCGAAAACGCCCGGCCGAGTTCATGACTCGGCCGGGCGTTCACGTCTCTCAGGTGCGCTGCGCGGGATCCCCGGCCTCGGCGAACGCGCGGGCGTAGCGGGTACCGACCAGCAGCAGGAGTACGCCGACCACCAGGAAGGCGGCCGCCCGGAGCAGGCCGTCGAGGGTGGCCAGGTCGAACAGGAAGAGCTTGGCCAGGGCGGCCGCGGTGACCAGCAGGCCACCGGCGAGCGCGACCTTCGCCGACTGTGGGGCGCGGGAAAGGCGACGCAGGCCGAAGAACAGTGCCGCGGTCGCGGCGGCCATCCATACGACGGTGGCAATGCCGTGGCCCGCGAGGAATCCATCCGGGCGGCCGGTCGCTACGCCGAGCGAAACCGTCAGCGCCGTAACCGCGTACAGGCTCGCGATTCCGCCCACCACCGCGACGGCCGTCGCATCGCTTTCGCGGGCAACAAGACCCAGTCGACGCGCGGACCAGAACGCGGCGGCGAGCGCCGCGAGCGCCGCCGCGGCGGACAGCGCGGTCGAAATACCCAGGCGCTCTTGGGCATACCACTGGTCGGACAGGGTCGCCGGACCGGCGATATCCACCAGGGCCACCATGCCGAACACTCCGAAGGCGGCGCCGATACCCGCGGCCACCCGGGACCGCTGCTGTCCACCCGCACCCAGGAAGGTGAGTGCGATCAGGAACAGCGCGACCGGCAGCGTCTGCGTATCGGTCACCCCGAAGCAGGTCTCCAGCAGTGCGAACGCCCCGGCCACGGCGGCGACTAATGCCAGATGACCCGGAATCCGTACCCGCTCAGCCAGTTTCGGTATCCATCGCACAACCGCGACAAGGAGCAGTACGGCGGCGAATCCGGCCGAGATCAGCACGGCGGTGCGCCGCTCGAACATGGCGGGCGCGGCCAGCAGCGGCATGGTCGCCGCCGCGAAGGTCAGGCTCGCGGCGACATCCCCGGACCGTCGCCGCACCACGAGCACCGTGCCCACCAGCCCGACCACGGCGACCGCGATACCCGCCGCCAGCACCTCATACCGATGCCCACGCGAGGCGTCCCCAAATCCCGCCACGGCCACCGCGATAATCGTGGCGAGCACCGCCGGAACCGTGCGCACAATATGCAGGTAAGGCCAGTCCCTCTCCAATTGCACTGGTACAGCGGCAATCTGCAACACGATCAGGAAGGCCAAGAGCGCCAATTCGGTGGTCACCACAGGCGACAGCAGTGCCGCCCCCAGCACCACCATGACCGCCAGCGCCTGCGACCGCCACTGCATGGCCAGCCCCACCCCGCCCGCCGCGATTCCCAGCGCAACCCCGTATCCCACAACAGGATTCAGCCACCCGTACATGGTTGTCACCGCGACGACATCCAGGTATCCCCCAGCGATACCCGTAGCTGCCAGCGCGACCGCCCCCACCTGTCCCCCCGCCTTCCCGTGCACTCGCATCCCGAAGGCCACCAGCACCCCCGAAAACACGGCCCCCGCAACAACTCTCGGCACCGGACCGAAGAACCCCGCCTGCGCCGCCAATACCAGCAGCATCACCACCCCGATCAGCGTCACCCCCACCCCGGCCACCGCCAGCACCCGGCTGACCACCCCTTCCCGCTGCCACCACGGCGCCCGCCGCTCCCGCACCGGCACTCCCCTCCGCTGCTGCTGCGGAAGCGGCGGCATCACCCCACACCCACCCGGCGAACTCCCCATCCACCCCGCCCGCCCACTCCCATACCCACCCTGCGCATATCCCGGCATCCCCTGCGGATATACGGGCATCGCCACCGGCGGCACCGACCCGGCGCTCTGGCTCCACCCCGTAGAACTGGCCGGCGATACACCGGTGCCGGGCGGAATGGTCGGAACTCCCTCTGCCACACCACCTTCCGCCACAGCCACCATTACAGGTGGAATGGGCGGAATCGGGCCTGGCCCCGCAGCTTCACCCGTACCACTCGGCACGGAGGAACCCTGCGACTCGGACTCGCGGGATAGCTCGGCCCCCGGAGGCTGCGCCCGCCCGGGTGCGGGCATGGGAACGCCCGCTGCCGGTGCGGCAGCGGGCGGAGTGAACGGTGTGGCGGGTCGCGCGATGCGCGGATCGATGACCAATTGGCTACGCAGGACCTCGAGGTCGCGGCCGAGGATTCCCATGTGCTCGCTGAGGGAGGTGAACTCGGTCGACAACCGTGCGATCAAACGAGGATCGATGGCTGTATTCATGCCGACAATGCTCGCGACCAGCCGGTCCGACGGGATGAGTAGAAACACTCGGGTGGTGGGCGGTTCCTACCTGTTCTCAGGACGATCGTCCGTTTTGATATCTGATAACCTCGAAAAAGATATCGTTTGGAGGTGACCATGTCCCGGACTGTTCTCGATGTCGATGACGAGCTGCTGGCTCAGGCAGCGAAAATCCTGGGCACCTCGAAGAAGGTGGCTACCGTCAATGCCGCGCTGGCCGATGTGGTGCGCCGGCGGCAGCGCGAGGAATTCGCGGAGTGGGTGAAGGCCGGCGGGCTCACCGACGCCACCGAGCCCGATGAGCACTGAGTCATACCTGATCGACAAGTCCGCGCTCGCACGTTGGGGAAAGCCCACTGTCGCACCGATTCTCGATGAATTGTCGGCGCGTGGCCTGCTGGCGATCTGCGGGGTGGTGAAGTACGAGGTGCTTTTCAGTGTCCGCCGAACTTCCGAACTCGAGCGTGTCCGGCAGCTGCTGCGCGGCTTCGATTGGCTGCCCATGCCGGACGAGGTATGGGATCGAGTGAACGAGGTACAGATTCAGCTGATCCGGGCAGGGAATCATCGAGCCGTTTCGCTGCCGGACCTGACCGTCGCGGCGGTCGCCGAGCGGCACAGGCGCACCGTGCTGCACTACGACGGTGACTTCGACATGATCGCGAAGGTCACCGGGCAGTCCGTTCGGTGGGTGGTCGCGGCTGGTCAGGCGGATTGAGTCGCGGATTCGCGGGCGATGGTGGCGCGGATTTCGGTGGTGATGCGGGTGGGAGATTCGAGCATGGGGACGTGGCCCAGGCCCGGGAGCGGGCGGACTTCCAAGGTTGGGGTGGAGGTCAGGGTGGGGTAGAGGTGGGGTGGGAGGACTCGGTCGAATTCGGGGAGTAGGAGAGTGGCGGGGACTGCCAGGGATGCGAGGGTGGTGAAACCTGTTGGGAGGGCGGGATCTTCGGCCAGGTCGTCGAGGATGGTGCAGTGAGCGGGGGCGGCGGCCATGGCTCGGGCCAGCTGTGGTGGGACTTTTGTGGGGGTGTGCGCCAGCAGAGGGAGCAGGAGGCTGCGGATCATGGCGGGCAGAGCCGGTGGGGTGTCGGAGCCGAAGCCGATGAGGGGGCTCATGCCACGGAATTTGCGGACCAGGGCGTCGGCGGCCGCGGGGTTGCCCCACAGGCCCGCCGGGGAGATCGCGGTGACGGTGCGGGCGCGGCCGCGGGCGGCGAGTTCCAGGGCTATCCAGCCACCGAGCGAGTTGCCGACGATATGTGCTGTGGGCCAACCGGTTTCGTCGAGGAGTGCCTCGGCCCAGTCGGCCAGTCCGGCGACCGTGGTGGGGTGGGCGGCGGCGGGGCCGCCGTAATGGCCGGGGAGGGTGGGGGCCAGGATGTCGTGGTCGGCGCGCAGGTCGTCGATGACGGGGAGCCAGCACTGCCAGGTGAGCAGGACGCCGTGCAGGAGCAGCAGCGGGGCGCCACGGCCGGTGCGCAGTAGTGGTTTGGGAGTCGGGTCCACTGTGCTGCCTGCCGCCATGGGCGTGACGATACCTGCCGGAACCGCCGGTCGCCGCAATCGATTCGCGGACAGTGACGATGCCCATTCGGGCCCCGATCACGCCCCGTTGAGGAACTTCTTCCAGTGCGTGCCGAAGGGATGCTTGGCACTGACCGAGCCGAAACGCACCTTGCCGTGCACGACCAGGTGCAGTGGGCCGATGGGCGGGCCGGTGCGGACCTTGGTCTCGGCGCTGCCGCCGATCAGCTCCAGGCCGTTCAGGTCGACGGTGGCGTCGGGGGGAACGATCAGTTCGAGCGAGCTGAAATAGTCGTTGACCCGGATCTCCACCACCTGGGTGGACATGACGGCCTGGGTGAAGTCCAGTTTCACGCTGCCCGCGAAGGAGTCGATCAGAATGGTCTGCGGCACATGCCAATTGCCGTGCCGTTTGACGCCGGACAGGCGGCTGCGGATCACATTGCCGGGTGCGATCGAATGCGCCATGCGCGGCGCGTACTGCGGACGCGCGGTGTACCCGTACTGCGGCCGGGGCGCATAGGTGAATTGCGGCGCTTTGGGCGCGGGCTGCCCGGCGAGCCGGATACCCGGCAGGTCGACCAGTACCACATTGAGTTCACCGCGGGTTTTGGCGGCGAGCGCGGTATCCATGCGCTCGGTGAATTCCCCCAGTGACAGCATGCCGAGTCCGACCGCGCGCTGCAGTAGTCGTCCGACGTGTTCGCGTTCTACATCCGATACCCGCAGGTCGCGTTCGCCCACCACGGCGGCCTCGACGCTGGAAATCGATTCTGGACCTCCCATGTATTCGAGGCTACGAGCCGGTGGGCGGCCGCGCATCAGGGCAATCCCTGATCCCGCGCCCCTATTCGCCGTCCAGGCCCTGTTCGATGGCGTAGCGGGTGAGCTCCACGCGATTGCCGAGCTGCAGTTTGCGCAGCGTGGATTGCACATGGTTCTCGACGGTGCGATGGCTCAGGCTCAATCTGGTGGCGACCTGCTTGGCGGACAAGCCCTTCGCGACCATGCGCAGCACTTCGGTTTCACGATCGGTGAGGGCGGGGCGATGCGGTTCGTCGCGATCGGGCGGCGTATTGGCGATGCGCCGGTATTCGCCGAGCACCAGGCCCGCCAGGCCGGGGGTGAAGACCGCCTGACCCGCCGCGGTGGCATGGACGGCATCGACCAGTTCGGTGGCGGAGGCGCTTTTCACCAGGTAGCCGATGGCCCCGGCTTTGATGGCGTCGAGCACGTCATCGCGTTCGGCGGAGGCGGAGAGCACCAGGACGTGGGTGCGCGGGGAGACGCGCAGGACTTCGGCGGTGGCGTCCGCGCCATTGCCGTCGGGGAGTTGCATATCCATGAGGACGACATCGGGTTGGACGGCGGCGGCGCGGCGGCCCGCGGTGGCGACGCCGTCGGCGGTGGCGAGTACCTCGAATCCGGCTTCGGCGAGATCACGGGCCACGCCCTCGCGCCAGATCGGGTGATCGTCGACCACCATGATGGAGATCCGTTCGCCCGCGGCCTGTTCAGACACTCTCGCCTCCCGATTCGGACATGCTGCTGCGATGGGCTCCCATTATCGATCCTGCCGGGGTACCCGGAATTCCCATTCGGCTCCGGAGCCTTCCTCGCCCTCGAAGAGCAGTTGCGCGGTGCCGTTGAGAGCGGCGATGCGGCCGATAATGGAGCGTGAAACACCCATGCGGCCTTGCCCTTCGGCTTCCGAGAGTCGTCCGGGAAGGATGCCGGGGCCGTCGTCGCGCACGCTGACAATGAGTTCCTCGCCGGTATCCTCCAGCAGCACATAGGCTTTCGCACCGGATCCGGCGTGCTGGACGACATTGGCGAGGGCGGCGGCCACCGCGGCGGAGATCTCCCGGGCCTCGAATCGGCCGATGGGTACGGGTTCGCCGGGGGTGGAGATGAGTACGGATGGGGTGGCCTGCGCGGTGAGCAGTGGTCGCAGATCCTGTTCCACGCCACCGGTATCCGCGCGCCCGCCCTGTTCGGAGAGCAGCACCCGCAGGGCGACCTCCTGCTCCCCCGCGCGCTGCGCCAATTCCGCTGTGGGCCCGCCGATTTCCACGCCACGCCGCTTGATATAGCTGAGCACCTGCAGGACGCCGTCGTGCACTTCCCGTGCGAGTCGTTCGCGTTCCTGCGCGGCCGCGGTGAGTCGTACCGCGCGCTGTAATTGCTGCTGTGCACGGCGAGCGGTGTTGGAGGCCAAGCCGATTGCGAGTCCGACCGATACCAGCACGGGTGCGGTGGCATCGCGCCACAGGTCCATTTCCCACTGCGCCCGCGCGCTGACCATGGCGGTGGCGATCAGCAATCCGGAGCAGACGCCGCCGAACGGTCCCCACATGATCGCCGCGGACATCACGGCATTGGCGGCCCACAATGTGGTCGGCAGCGTCTGATGCCCGTGATACCAGTCGTATTCGGCCACCAGCCGGGTCGCGAAGATGAGTGCGATAACGACCAGGTGATCGCCGATCACCACCGCCGTGCGCACTTCACGGACATTGTGAATTCGCCACTGTGACAGCAGAATCGCGGATACACCCGACCACACCGCCATGAGTGCGATGAGCACCCAGCTCAGTCGCTGATCGGTGTAGTGCGGTACCGAGGCGAACTGCTGCCCGATGGCGTACAGCAGGGTGACGAGCCGAAAAGCCTGCGCGGCCCGCCACAGTGGCGCGGTCGCGGCGTCGGATGCGCCGGGTTCAGTCCGCGGAGTCACCGGTGGCACTCGCGGGAGGCTCGTCGGCTGCCGGCTTGTCATCCGATTTGCCTGTGGGAGCGGTTAATTGGAAGCGTCCCTCATCAGGCGAGTCCGGTTCGGCGCTGTACATGGGTTTGTGTGGGTCACCGGTGTGCAGTTCCTGATAGAGCTCGTCCGGGGAGTCCGCGAGCAGTGAGCGGATCGCGGTGTTCAGGACCGCCACGAACGGTACGGCGAGCAGACCACCCGCGATTCCGGCCAGCACCACACCCGCCGCGATGGCGAGCACGACGGCGAGCGGGTGGATGCGCACCGCGCGCCCCATCAGAAGTGGTTGCAGCACATGCCCTTCCAGCTGCATGACCGCGATGGTGATGCCGAGCACGATGAAGGCGGTGACGAAACCCTTGGTCATGAGCGCGATGAACACCGCCACCGAGCCCGCGATGAAGGAGCCGATAATCGGGATGAACGCGCCGATGAAGACCAGCGAGGCCAGCGGAAGTGCCAGCGGCACACTGAGAATCGCCAGACCGGAGCCGATGCCGATGGCGTCGACGGCCGCCACCAGGACGGTGGCGCGCACGAATCCGGTGAGGCTGCCGAAGCCGAGTCGCCCTGCGGTGCGGACGCGTTCGCGCTGCCGGGTGGGAATGATCTTGGTGACGAAGGTCCAGATCTGATCGCCGCCGTAGACGAAGAAGATCAGGATGAACAGCGTCAGGAAGGTCCCGGTGAAGAACTCGCCGATGACGGTCGCGGTGGTCAGCGCCCCATTGGTGAGCGTGTCCTGATTGGATTCGATGGTCTTGACAATGGTGTCGCCCGCATTGCGAATCTGCTCGTTGGACATGTGCAGTGGACCGTTGATCAGCCAGTCCTGGATCTGGTGCACCGAGGTCTTGAACTCGTCGGACAGCTGCGGCACACCGGTGACGAACTGTTCGACGACGAAGGTCATGATCCCGGCGAGCAGTCCGATCGATCCGACCAGCGCGACGAACACACCGAGCGAGCGTGGCACCCCGAGCCGCTGCATCCAATCCACCAGCGGCGAAAGCAATGCCGCCCCGAGCAGTGCGATGGACAAGGGAATCGTCACGGTGGAGAGCCGGTGCGCCATCCACGCCACCGCGTAGATCGCCGCGAGAATAATCAGCAGCCGCCAACACCATTCGGCACTCTCTCGAACCAGCGGGTGCACCGCATCAGCAGCGGGCCGCCGAGTCTTGCCCGGTCTACCGGATTGGCTGGACTCCGCCTGCACGTCACTCACGCCGCGAGCCTACTGCTCCTGCGCCTCTCCGCACCTTCGGCGCACGGCCTGGGAGCCGTTCACCGTTGGCGACGAGCGGCGGTCGGAGCCCAACCGATTCCGGACGTACCCCGGGAGTTACCCCAACCGCACGAGATCGGTTGTCACGTTCGGTCTTCAACCCGGGTTCGCTCGAAATCGGTCCGGTCCGAGCAGCTTCTACGCTTCCGCAATGGTCAGCGGATTTCCAGCCGTGCGCCAAGATCATGCGGGAGGCGGGGGAGCTAGATTGGTGATCGTGTCAGCGCCCCTGGAAGCGGTCAAACAGACCATGCGAACTCGCTGGCCGCTGTACCTCGCATCGATGCTCGCGGCCAATGCGTTCGGTGCCGTGCTGGTGTGGGCGTTCATCCAGTACGGGCTGCCCGTTCCGGAAGACGGCTCGAGTGCGACACGGCAGACGGGATTGCTGCTTCCGGCACTCGTATTCATTGTCGGTGGATTGCTGAGTTTGACCGCGTCGGCGCTGATGCTGCGGCCGGTGATGCGGTGGCAGGTGCGGGGTGGGCCGCCGAGTCGGCAGGAGCAGATGGCGGCGTTGCACGCTCCGCTGCGGCAGTCGATCGTGCATCTGGTGTTGTGGCTGGTGGGCGGTGCGGTGCTGGCGTCGGTGATCATTGTGCGCACACCGCAGCTGGCGGCGGCGGTAATCGTCACCGAATGTATGGCCGCCACCATTGTTTTCGGCTTCACGTACATGTTGGGTGAGCGCATTCTGCGGCCGGTGGCGGCGGAGGCGCTGACCGTCGGGGCGTTCGATCACACGCTCACCGCGGGCGTCGGCACCCGGATGGCCATGACGTGGGGTATGGGTACTTTCGCCCCGGTAATCGCGATTGTGCTGTTGTGTGTCACGCAGATTTCCTCGCGCGTTCAGTTTTCCGCGCAGTCGCTGGCGGTGTCGATTCTGCTGTTGTGCGGTGTGGTGATCATGCAGGCGCTGGCGCTTTCCATGCTCACCGCGGCGAGTATTTCCGATCCGATTCGCCAGCTCAGCCAGGCCATTGATCGCGTGCAGGAAGGCGCGCGCGATGTGCAGGTGGAGGTTTTCGACGGTTCGGAAATCGGGCTGCTACAGGTTGGCTTCAACCGAATGATGGGTGAAGCGGCGAAACGTCGCGAACTACAGGAACTGTTCGGCCGCCATGTCGGTGAGGACGTGGCGCGGCGCGCACTGGAGTACGGCACCGAACTCGGTGGTGAAACACGATTTGTGGCGGTGTTGTTCGTCGATATGGTGGGCTCCACCGCGACCGCCGCGGAACGTCCGCCGACCGAAGTGGTCAGCCTGCTCAATGAGTTCTTCCGCATCGTGGTGGATGTGATCGACCGGCACCACGGATTGATCAATAAATTCATGGGTGATGCCGCACTGGCCATCTTCGGCGCTCCGCTGGACCGCCCGGATGCGCCCACCGCGGCCCTGGCCGCCGCCCGTGAGCTGCGCGAAGCCCTGCGTGAGGTGCCCGGACTGGATATCGGTATGGGTGTTTCGGCGGGTCTGGCGGTGGCCGGGAATATCGGTGGCGCAAATCGTTTCGAGTACACCGTGATCGGCGACCCGGTCAATGAGGCTTCCCGCCTCACCGAACTCGCCAAGGACCGCCCGGAACGCGTGCTCACCTCCAGTAGCGCACTGTATTTCGCCGATGCGAACGAACAGCGCCATTGGGAAACGGGAGAAGAAGTTCAGTTGCGTGGCCGCCGCCGGAAAACACGTCTGGCCTGGCCTAAACAAACTGTCGACCCCACGGATGCAGACGAGGCCACCGCCGGTTCGTTAGGGTGAGGTTGTGACGGCCCATGGTGAGCTGGCCGGCGAACCTGCGCCGCCCGCGGAGAACTCGCGCCGCGGCAGGTTCTGGTGGGCCAAATGGGTTCTCGGTGCCGCGCTGCTGAGTCTGCTGATTTCCGAAGGTTTTTATCTATATCCGCGGCTGCACGAATCGTGGAAGAACCTCACCGAAATCCATTGGGGTTGGGTGGTGGCCTGCGTGTTTATGCAGGCGTTTTCCATGAGCGGATTCGGCCGTATCCAGAAGCAACTGCTGCACGCCGGCGGGGTGGAGGTGAGCCAGCGTAAATCGGTGACCGTGGTGTACGGGGCCACCGGTATGGCGCTGACGCTGCCCGCGGGACAGGTGTTCTCCACCGCGTTCACCTACCGGCAGATGCGCCGCTGGGGTGCGAGCCCGATTGTGGCGTCCTGGCAGCTGGTCATGTCCGGGGTGGTGGCGACCGCCGGGTTGACGCTGCTGGGCGTGTTCGGTGCGGTGCTGGGCGGGGATCGGATCGGTCCGACGAAGGTGATCCTGTCGCTCGGCGCGGTGGCGGGACTGGTCTGGGCGTTCAATTATGTGTCCCGGCATCCGGGGACCATCGAGTCGGTGCTGCATCGAATCCTGCATCTGATCAACAGGATTCGGCACAAGCCGGTGGATGCCGGCAAGGAGAAGGTCGGCGAGATCCTGGATCAGCTGGAGTCGGTGGATCTGGGCAAGAAGGATGGCGCGCTGGTCGCCGGGTGGGCGCTGGTGCATCGGCTCGCCGATGTGGCCTGCCTGGGCGCGGCCTGTTACGCGGTGGGCGCGGATCCCCGGCTGGCGGGGCTCATGCTGGCCTTCGCGGCCGGAAAAGCGGTGGGCACCATCCCCTTCGCGCCCGGCGGCATCGTGTACGTGGATGCCACCCTGATCTATTCGCTGACCGCGGCGGCGGGACTGCCCGCGGCGCAGGCGGTGGCGGCCGCGTTCCTGTATCGGCTGGTCAGCTTTATTCTGGTGGCGATTATCGGCTGGATCGTCTTCCTGTTCCTGTTCCGTAAGCCGCAGGCCGATGACGCCGAGTACGAGAAGGAATTCGAGCAGCGCGGTGGCACCCCGCTGATCACCGATCGCCGCCGCCCGAATACTCCGCCCGCCGAGTCCTGACCGCCGGGAGTGTCCCTGCGCGGGCGCGCCCGGGCGGCCCGTTAACCTGTGGCCCGTGAAGAAACTGGTGCCGTTCGGAGTCGATGCCGTGCTGGTGATCGTGTTCTGCGCGATCGGCCGGCGCAGTCATGACGAGGCGGTGCTCGCCGGCATGCTGCGTACGGTGTGGCCGTTCGGCACCGGCCTGGTGCTGGGCTGGGTGATCGCCATCGCGGTCGCCGGGCGCGAAGGTGCCGGTGCCGCAAAACCTTTCGACGGTCGCGCGGTGTGGCCGACCGGTGTGATCGTCTGGCTCAGCACGCTGATCGTCGGCATGCTGCTGCGCGTGGTGAGCGGGCAGGGCATTGCCTTCAGCTTCATCATCGTGGCCGCGACCGCGCTGGCCCTGTTCCTGCTGGGCTGGCGGGTGGCCATGAAGGCGCTGCGCTAGTCCGGAGTCGCCAGTGCCTGCAGTAGCCGCGCCGCCATGCGCGAGGTGGCGTCCGCGCTGTCCACATCGTCGATGTGAATGGCGAAGGCCAGATCACCCATGGTGGCGATGAGCCAGCCGTTACTGCCCGCGGTGGCCGCGTACGCCTGCACACCCTGATACCGGTTGAGGCTGACCAACTCCGGCGCCCCGGCGCCCTCGCGGAGCATGGTGCGCAGCCGGTCGGTGACATCGCCGGGCAGTGCGGGCAGGTCGGCCTCGGTGGTGGCGGGCACGCCGATGGTGATCATCGGCTTGGGCACCTGGCCGTTGGCGATGGCGGCGGCCGCGATGGCCATCCCCCACGGACTGGCCAGCAGTGAGTCGGCGGCATTACCGCGCCCGACCTGTTCGGCGGCGTTCTTTCCGGAGGGCAGGCGACCGGTGGTCTCGTCCAGGCCGGGCACCTTGAAGTCGAGGCCGACGCCGAGCTGGCTCGCCGCCTCGGCCGCGTCGCCGACCGAAACATCCTGTGGCGCTTTCTTCTTGGTGAGCGCGGCCATGTTCTTGAAGAGTTCGATCATGCCGCCGACCGGGTACAGCCCGGTGAAGGCGACCGATCCGTGCTCACTGGCCTGACTGTTCTGCGCGACCGCGACGACCGCACCGCTGGACGGTTGAATCGCCACGATGGAGGACGGCGTGCCGACGCTCACCACGGCGTCCTCGGCGGCGCGCTGCAGCCGCTGATCCATGGTGCCCGGAATATCGGGTCCGGGTGGGCCCTGTTCACCGGCGAGCTGGGTGACGAGAGTGCCGTCGGGTTCGAAGAGTTGGACGCCCCAGCCGGCGCGCTGATCATTGTTGTCCTGCCACACCTTGCGCATGGAGTCCAGCAGCGGCGACCAGACGCGGCGGTCGGCGGAGATGAGCCGGGGCTGCTTCTCCAGCACCACACCCGGGATGGCGGCCATCCTGGGTTCGAGGATCGCGAAGTCACCGTCGCGCAGGTTGACCGCCACGATGGGCTTGCCCTGTGAGGCCGACAGTTGTTGCAGCAGTACCGGTCCGGTGATCAGTGGGGCAACCGGTTCGATGGCGGCAGCCAGGGCATTGCTGGAGCCGACCACATCACCGGTCTTGGTGGGATCGAGTTTGACGACATTGATGGTCTGCTCGGTCATGAGCGGCGTGCCGACAATATCGTTCACGTGCGGGGCCGGTGCGGCGTAGGTGCGCACGAGTTTGACGCTGCGTTTGCTGTCGAGCTGCGGAACGATCAGGGTCGGGTCCCACGAAATGCGCCAGCCCACGCTGAGTTTGCGGATGGTGCCCGGTATGTCGTACTTCCAGTCGCGTTTGTCGCCGAAGTTCCAGGCCGCGGTCATGCTGAACATGCCGGTATTGGCGTCGAGCGCGATGAACTGGGTCACGTGGTAGTCAGATTTGCCCGGTTGGAGTCCGCTGAAAACTTGCTTCAGCGTTGCCGTGGCACCGTTCGGGTAGGACGTCAGCCGTGCCGCGCCCTCATAGTCCTGTTTGTCGAGCAAGGTGGTGAATCGCTCGACTACCGCCTCCGCACCCGTCGATCGCTCCCGGAAAGCGCACGACCCCATCGCAATCGCGACGGCCAGCACCACCGCGAGCACGATCGCGCCACGAATCCGGAAGCGGCGGGATCCCCACACATCCATATCGCCCACTCTTCACTCTTGCCACATCAGCAACAGGACCACGGTACCGCGTTCAAAACACTCGCGGTGCCACCTTTCCACGAGGCGTATACGCATTGAGCACCACCATAGTGCCGATTTCGGTCAGCAGGGACCAGTTACATGATCACCGGTCGGTTACGACGCCCGGCATATTCGCGCCTTCGATGACTACCCCGTGACGCGGTTGCGCAACCGCGCTGGGCATTGTCCCGAAGCCTGTTCTCCGAGAGCGGAATCCAATCCGACGGAATGAACGTAACGTTGTAATCAGTATTACAAACACCGGACAGCAAGTGAGAGTGACCGATATGAAGTACGGACACCGCGGCCGCGAATTCGGCCGCCCCGGCGGCTGGCAGCAGGCCGATCTCCCCGATGCCGCGGACGCCGCGGACTGGTTCGCCGGAAGATTGCCAGCCGACTGGTTCACCGGACCCGCAACCCTGGAAATCGATCGCGACGAAATCGTCGTGGTCGGCGAACTCCCCCTTCCCACCGCCGAAACCGCCGACGCCGACGCCCCTGCCGAGGCTCCCGCCGAAGTACCCAGGGCCACCCGCGAGGGCCTGGTCTCCCGCTTCCGGGAATCCACCCGCCCCGCCCGCATGCAGATCGCCCAGGAGGCGCAGGCCCGCTACGGCCGCAGCGTCGCCTGGGGTGTGCGGGTCGGCGATGAACGAATCCTCTTCACCCACCTGGCCGTTCCGGTCATGACCCGGCTCCGCCAGCCCGAGCGCAAGGTGCTGGACACCCTCATCGACGCGGGCGTGGCCCGCTCCCGCTCCGACGCGCTGGCCTGGACGGTCAAGCTCGCCGGCAAGCACGCCGAGGAGTGGCTCGAAGAACTCCGCGGCGCCATGCGCAAGGTCGACGACCTGCGCTCGGAGGGCCCGCGCGGGCTCTGAGCCGCAATGCGGTGGCAAGGCAATAGGATCGGACCCATGGCTGACACCGTGGGTCCGATCCTGGTTTTGAACGGTCCTAACCTCAACATGCTCGGCATTCGGCAGCCTGAGGTGTATGGATCGGACACGCTCGAAGACATTGTCGAGTTGTGCAACAGGACGGCCGCCCGGTTCGGCCGCGAGGTCAATACGTTCCAGTCGAATTCCGAAGGCGCACTGATCGACCGGATCCACGCCGCCCGGCGCGAGGAATCCGGAATCGTCATCAACCCCGGCGGCCTCACCCACACCTCGGTCGCCCTACGCGACGCCCTGGTCATCCCCGAGGTGCCGATCGTGGAGGTGCACATCAGCAATGTGCACGCCCGCGAGGAGTTCCGCCACCACTCCTACGTCTCCCCCATCGCCACCGCCGTCATCGCCGGCATGGGCATCCAGGGTTACGCCGCGGCGATCGAATTCCTCGCCACCCGCTGACCGCACTCAGCTCTGGTTCACGCGCTGCACCATACGAATCGCGACGAACCCGGACCCGAGAATCGCGATCACGCCGAACCCGAGCTTGAACCACCCGTGCCGTGCCGAACTCGCGCGGCATGCTTTCCGCCGGGGTCCGCACCTCAGTCGCGCCCGCGCAGCACCCGGTACACCGGTACGGCCTCGCCCTTCGCATCGGTGGCGGCAATTGCTTTGCGCCACAACGACTGTGCGGAACGCGAGAGCGTCGCGTCCACGCCTGCCTCTTCGCTGGCGTCGATAATGTGTTGTGCGCCCGCGTCCATCATGACCAGCTGGGAGCGTTCGCCCCAGCCACCGGCCTTGGCGGCGGCGGAGAAATCGGCCATGAAGTAGGGGAACGCCTCATTGGAGCGCAGCGCGAACGGCAGGAAGTGGTCGATGTCGTTGCCGGAGTTGGCGATCAGTGCCAGTGCCTGGTCGAAGGCCAGCATCCACGGATGGAAGATGATCAGGAGCGCCTGGTAGAAGACCTGTGCCAGACCGTCATCCGCGCCCAGGTACTCCTGGGGGCTGAGCGGGCGTAGCAGTTCGGCGTGCGTGTCGAAGACCGTGCGCGGGCCGCTGTAGAAGATGTACGAGGCCGGGTGCTCGATATTGTCGCCCGCCGACATGACGCCGCCGGAGAGGAATTGCGCGCCGTGCGAGCGCACCCAGGCCGCGCCCTTGCGGGTGATCTCGGGGGAGTCCGAGGACAGGTTGGCGATCACCTTGCCCGCCAAATGGGCTGTGGCCGAACCGAGTACGTCGTACATGGCGGCATAGTGGGTGAGGCTGAGCACAGTGAGCTCGTTGGCGTCCAGGGCCTCGGCGACAGTGGCGGCCGGCTTCGCGCCGAGCTCGACCATGGCATCGACCCTGGCGGGGCTGCGATTCCAGACGGTCACCTCGACACCGGCCTGCAGGAAGGCACGGACCATCGCCTGGCCCATGGGCCCCAGGCCGATGACGGAGACGGAATCGCGCTGATCAGACATGATGTGTCCCTTCGAATTCCCGCCGGATCGGTTTCGGCGGCGGATTCGATGGTGGCCACGATCGGTAGCCTCGGGAAGACCGCACGTTCGGGTGGGGTTGCTTACCTGAAGGTTGGAAATACGGTCGGGAGGGGCGCATTGAACGAGTCCGGTGACGCGGATCACGCGGTCTGTGGCATGTCCATCGCCATTGATGTGGTCGGCGGGAAATGGAGGTTGCACCTGATGTGGGTGCTGGGTGATGGCCCGGTGCGCTTCGGCGAAATCCGGCGACTGCTCACCGGCGTGAGCGAGAAGGTGCTCGCCGAGAACCTGCGCCACCTCGAGGCATCCGGGGTGGTGCATCGCGAGATCTACCCGGAAGTCCCACCGCGCGTGGAGTACTCGCTCACACCGCTCGGCGAGCGGCTGAATCTGGCGCTGCGGCCGCTCGAGCAGTGGGGCGATGAGCATCGCGGCGAGATCCTGGGCCGCCCGCTCACCGCGACGGCATGAGAGCTGGAGCCTCCACAATCCAACGGCGAGTGTGCAATCGGGGCGCGGGCCTGCGGCGTGTCACCGCCGTGAGTGCACACTCGCGCGAGAGCTACCGGGTGAGGCGCTCGCCGATGCACTCCAGGAGGGCGGCGGCATCGCTCATGCAGCGGGCGGGGTCGGGTTCCAGGTCGGTGAGGGCATAGGCGGCGGCAAAACCGTTGTCGCGCAGTTGCTCCGGCGTGAGCTGGAGCCGCCCGGACACGGCCACGACCGGGATTCCGGCGCGGTGCGCGGCCTGAGCGACGCCCATCGGGGCCTTGCCGTGCAGGCTTTGCGCGTCGAGTGAACCTTCGCCGGTGACCACCAGATCGGCTCCCGCGAGCTGTGCCGGGAAGTCCACCAGGTCGAGTACCACGTCGATACCCGAGCGCGGGACCGCGCCGAGCACGGCCATGGCCCCGAAACCGGTGCCACCCGCCGCACCGGCACCGGGCTTGTCCGCCCATTCGTGGCCGATGAGTATCGCCCAATTCGCCAGGGCCGCTTCGAGAATCGCGACCTGTTCGGGGCTCGCGCCTTTCTGCGGGCCGTACACCGCCGCGGCACCGTTCGGACCGAGCAGCGGGTTGTCCACATCGCTGGCGAGGGTGATGCGGGTATCGGCCAGTCCCGGATGCAGTCCGCTGCGATCCACTCGATCGTCGTCGCCGAGAAACGTTCCATTGCAAGGTAATTCGGTGCCGAATGCATCCCTGATACGCAGTCCGAGTGCCTGCAGCATGCCCGCGCCGCCGTCGGTGGACGCGCTGCCGCCGAGGCCGAGCACGATATCGCGTACGCCGTTGTCCAGCGCGTGCGCAATGACCACGCCGAGTCCGTACGTGCTCGCGCCCAGCGGATCAGGTTGTCCACCGGGCAGTTTCACCAGACCGACCACGGCCGCCAACTCGATTACGGCGGTGTCGCCGCGCCTGGCGTAGGCCGTGTATACCGGTTCGCCGGTCGGACCGGGGGCCTCCAGCGGCACCCGCTCCCACCCCGCCGCGAGAAAGGCGTCGACCGTCCCGTCCCCGCCGTCGGCGACCGGCAACTGTCGCACCAGCGTGCCGGGCGCGGCGCGTTCGATGCCCGCCGCCAGGGCAGCCGCCACCTGAGCAGCGGTGAGTGAGCCTTTGAATTTGTCCGGGGCGAGGATCACCCGGCGCGGTCCGGCATGTGTCACCCCCACAGTGTGATCACTATTCGCCGTAGTGGCAGGTCCAGCCGCGACACGCCGGAGCACCGGATTACAGATACGGACAAATAGCCTGGGCAAACGGGTTAGCGTCGCACCATGTCGAGTGAGTCGAACGCGTCCGTCGAGGTCCGCAAGAATGCCGCACTTGATCGCTTCGAGCTGTATGTCGATGGCATGCTCGCGGGTGTGGCGGCGTATCAGGACACCGCCAATGAGCGCGCCTTCATACACACCGAGATCTATCCACAGCATGAGGGCCTGGGATTCGGCCGCAAGCTCGTGCAGGGTGCGCTCGATCAGACCCGCGATACCGGCTACGGCATTCTGCCCATGTGCCCGATGGTGCACCATTTCGTGGAATCCCGGCCGGAGTACCTCACGCTGGTGCCGCACTGGTCGAGGGAGCGGCTGAATCTGCCTCAGTAGGCCGTGACCGCCCCGTCCAATGCGCTCTGCAAGTCGTCGTGGACCAGGCGGGTGATCTCGGCGGGCTTACTCGGGAGCGCGGGTACCGGCATGCCGAAGTAGAAGCTCGCCGATTTGGCCTCCTCTTTGGTGGGCTCGACCGTGGGGTCGGGGCGTGGCCCGTAGCTGAGTCCGAGGCTCACCAGTACCGGGTCGGCCCCGAGCTTCTTGGCGCGGAAGGCGATGTGCCCGATACCGCTTCCCACCGTCTGCACCCGGGTGGGATCGACGTCATTGCAGGTGCCTTCGGGGAAGACCGCGATCCCGTCCCCGCGCGCCATCCGCTCGGCGCAGATATCGATCATGCGCTGTCCGGCGGCGTTCACCGCGCGCAGTCCGTGGTCCTTACCGCGGAATACCGGTATGCCACCCATCATGTCGATGCGCGATCGCAGCTCGGCGTCCAGGAACAGTTCGTCCTTGGCGAGCACCCTGGTCCGCCCGATCACCGGCCGCAGCGCACTGCGCCACGCGGCCGCCGCGACCGTGTACGGATCCAACTGGGAGAGGTGATTGACCGCGATCAGCAATGGCCGCTTCTGGGAGATCAACTCGCGCAGCCGTTCCCGAGCCCCCGGCGCGTACGAGATCCGCGGCCGATACCTGCGCCCCAGCAACCAGTACGCCGCCTTGGCCTTCAACAGGTTCTGCTGATGATCCCGATAGAAGTCGTACACCGCATCGCTGTTCTCGAGGACGACCTCCGGAGCTCCCATGCCGCCAGCTAACCATCAACGATCAGATACAACCAGCCGATGGTTCGCGGCCCGTCCGGGTTCTGGACTGAGTGGAGCGGGGGAGCGCAGCGGAGGAGCGGAGGGAGGGAGGGAAGGTTCCGGACTCTCACGGCATCCACCTCCCTGCGCCTGCCCGCGAACCCGCCCGCAGCGCAGCGGAGGGCAAATTAAACACAGCAATTGTGCTGTGCCGGTGCGATGATGGCTTGGTGGCACGCGCAGAGGAACACGGTGACCGTTCTCGACGCGAATTCCGGCATGAGGACCAGGTGGTTCGCCCTGGCACTCTGCTGGTGTCGGCGACGGACCTGGTGGAACCATCCTTCCGGCGCACCATTGTGTACATAATCGAACACAATGACGCGGGCAGTCTGGGTGTGGTGCTGAACCGCCCCAGCGATACCGCGGTGCACGATGTCCTACCGAATTGGGCGGATCTGGCCGCGTCCCCGCGCGCATTGTTTCTCGGCGGCCCGGTGAAACGCGATGCGGCCCTGTGCCTGGCGACGGTGAAGGTGGGCACCTCGTTCGCCGGAACTCCGGGCCTGCGCCGAGTGGACGGCCGGGTGGCCCTGGTCGACCTGGATTCGGATCCGGACACCATCGCCCCACTCGTGGAGGGCCTGCGTATCTTCGCCGGCTATGCCGGCTGGACCTTCGGGCAACTCGAAGGCGAATTGGATCGTGGCGACTGGATCGTGCTTTCGGCGCTCCCGACCGACCCACTCGCGGGCCGCGTCGATCTCTGGGCGCAGGTGCTGCGCCGCCAGCCGATGCCGTTATCGCTGCTCGCGACGCACCCTATCGAATTGGAACGAAACTGATCTGAACCGCGGCACGGTCTGTGTCGTGAAGGGTGCGGAGGTGACCGATGCCCGACGATCAGGCGGCGCTACTCCGTGTTCTCTACGAGGAGCACGCGGCCGCACTGTGGCGGTACACGTTCGGCCTGGTAGGTGATGCCGGGCGAGCCGAGGACATCGTTCAGGAAACGCTGCTGCGGGCTTGGCAGCGCCCGAATGTGCTGGATCAGTCCACCACCTCGGCGCGGGCCTGGCTCTTCACGGTGGCCCGTAACCTGGCGGTGGACGAGCATCGCAGTGCGCGCAGTCGGCGCGAGTTCCGGACGGACCATCCGCCGGAGGTGCCGACACCGGATCAGTCGGATCGTGCCCTGGACGGCTGGCTGGTCGCCGACGCCCTGGCGCGATTGAGCATCGATCACCGTGATGTCATCGTCCGCGCCTACTACCGGGGTCTGTCCACCGCTCAGATAGCGGGGGAGCTGGAGATTCCGGAGGGAACGGTGAAATCCCGTATGCACTACGGCATGCGGGCATTGCGATTGGTACTGCAGGAGATGGGGGTGACGAGATGACTGAGGGCCACGACCTCTGCGACGGCTACACCACGTGGGATGGGGCATACGTACTCGGCGCTCTCGCCCGGGACGAACGCCGTGAATACGAGGATCATCTGGCGAGCTGCGAGCACTGCCGCGCGGCGACGGCGAAACTGGCCGGACTGCCCGGACTGCTCGCGCTGGTCGATACCGAGACCGCGCTTTCCATTGCGGCACAGCAGGATCCGGCGACCGAGGTACCGCCTCCGCCGGAGCGCATGCTGCCCATCCTGGCCGAGCGGGCCGCGAAAAGGCAACGGCGGCGGCGATTTCTGTCCGTCGGCGGTGCGGTGGCGGCGGCCGCGGCGGCGGCCCTGATCGCGATACCGGTGACGGCCTCGGTGGTCGATCACGATCACCGCGGCACGTCGCAGGTGGTGGCGCAGGGACCGTTGCAGGCGCAGGTGGACACCCCGATCGTGGCGACCTTCAAACTGCTGTCGGTGAACGGTCAGACCCGCGTGGACATGTGGTGCAACTACCCGCGGTCCAATGAGATCTACGCCTGGCAGTTGTCGCTGTGGGTGGTGCGCGAGGACGGGACGCAGTCCAAACTCGCGGAGTGGACGGCGAAACCGGGTCAGGAGTTCACCCCGGACGGCACCACCTCGGCCGCACCCGGTCAGGTGAAGAATGTGCAGATCCGCAATGCCGCCGGCAAGGTGCTGCTGGCCGCCGGACTCTGAACGCACGAGGACGGCGCACCCGTGCCGGGTACGCCGTCTTCGCTTCGCGCAGTGTCGATTTCAGCTGGTCTTACGCTTGAAGGCCGAGGTGGACCAGAGGTATCCGACACCACCGAGCACCAGGCACCAGCCGACGGCGAGAATGCCGTTGTGGCCGATCTCGGAGCCCATCAACAGTCCGCGCAGGGTTTCGGTGATGGGGGTGAAGGGCTGGTATTCGGCGAACTGCTTCACACCGGCGGGCATGGTGTCGGTGGGTACCAGACCACTGCCGAAGAAGGGCAGCAGCAGGATCGGGGTCGGCATATTGCTGGCGCTCTCCGGGTTCGGCGCGATCACACCGAAGCCCGCACCGAGCCAGTTCAGCGCGAACAGGGTCAGGCCGATGAGTCCGAAGGCGGCCAGCCACTCCAGCACGTTCGCATGCGACCGGAAGCCGATCAGTACGGCCACCCCGGTCATGACGACGGTGCCCAGCAGACCCTGGATCAGGCTGCCCAGCACCGATCCGGTCAGGATCGAGGGCTGCGAGATGTGCATGGTGCGAAAGCGATTCACGATCCCCTTGGTCATATCGGTGGAGATGCCCACCGCGATGCCCGCGACCATGTACGCCGGAATGATCAGCATCATGCCGGGCGTGAGGTACTGGATGTACTTCTCGCCGCCGGTCGCGCCCTTGAGCGCACCACCGAAAATGTAGTTGAACATAAGCAGCATGACGATCGGCATCACCAGCATGCTGATGGTCATTGCCGGATACCGCTTGGCGTGCACCAGGTTTCGGCGCAGCATGGTCTTGGAATCGGTGAAAGTCATTGCGAGCGAGCTCATCGCGCGTTCTCCTTGTCGTTCTGGTGGCCGCCGGTGAGGGCGAGGAAGACGTCATCCAGGTCGGGGGTGTGCACGGACAGCCCCGCCGCTTCGATACGGGCGACGTCGAGGCGGTCGAGCACCTCACGCACCGAACGCACACCGCCGTCACTCGGGATGGCGAGGGTGAGATCACCGTTGACCTGCGTCGCATTGCCGAAAGCCTGTGCGGCGGCGGCGAGTTCGTCGCGATCGTGGAAATCGAGCTTGATGTACCCGCCCGGGACCATGCGCTTGAGCTGATCGGCCGTCCCCTCGGCGACCAGTCGGCCCTGATGCAGTACCGCGATACGGTCGGCCAGCTGATCGGCCTCGTCCAGGTACTGGGTGGTCAGGAAGATGGTGACCCCGCCCGCGACCAGATCGCGAATGATGTCCCACATGGCGCGGCGGCTGCGCGGATCCAGGCCGACGGTGGGCTCGTCCAGGAAGATGATGCGCGGATCGCCGACCAGGGTCATGGCCAGATCCAGGCGGCGGGTCATACCGCCGGAGTAGCTGGAGGCGACCTTGTCGGCGGCGTCCACCAGGTCGAACTTCTCCAGCAGATCCGCTGCGATACGGCGGCTTTCACCGCGCGGCAGCCGATGCAGGTCACCCATGAGTATGAGGTTCTCGCGGCCGGTGAGCAGTTCGTCCACGGCCGAGAACTGTCCGGTCACCCCGATGATCGAGCGCACGTTCTCGGGCTGGGTGGCGAGATCGTAACCGCCGACACCGATTTCGCCGCCGTCGGACTTGATCAGGGTGGACAGGATCTGCACGGTGGTGGTCTTGCCCGCGCCGTTCGGGCCGAGCAGGGAGAAGATGCTGCCCTGCGGGACGCTGAAGTCGATGCGGTCGAGCACGATGTGCTCACCGAAGGATTTGCACAGGCCCGCGACCTGTATCGCGGCCGGGGGGTAGGGGGTGTTCATGGGTGTCCCTCTCATCAATGGGTATGCATGAATGCATGGTTCGGCTGAGCCGTGTCCGCCGAGGCTTGCGGACAAAGCGGTTATTCAGTTGTGTGACAGTACTTTTGGGTTGAGGAATGATCAGATGTCGAGCTCTTCGATACTCGAGTGGTCGGCGGCATCGAGCACCCGGGCGTACAGGCGATCCGGGATCTTGTCCTTCATGTCCTCGATATTGTCGAAGACCTCGAAGTCGTAATCACCCCAATCCTGTTCGCCCAGACCGAGAAAGCGCCGCCACTGCTTCCAATCCTTGAGGGGATTGGTGTCGGCCGGGAATTCACTCCAGTTGGAGAAGTGGCTGTGCACCGCGAACGCGCCTTTGCGGGTGCGGTACACCCGAATGTCTTCGACGCGATGGTCGCCGACCTGGTGCCAGTGGCTCAGTAGGGCGCCGGAGAAACGAATCTGCCGGGTGCCCTCCTTCCCCACTTTGAGGACCACCTCTTCGTAGCCCTCGATGCGGCCTTCCTCGAGCTCGATGAAACGCCGCAGCGCCGTCACGATCGCGCCCGACAGATTTCCCCCCACCAGCTCTTGTGCTCGCTGAAACAGCTTGAGGTCCTCATCGGATACGTAGATCGTCTTGTTCGGCATGAGGCCAACTATACGTAGACGTATACATACATGGCAAGAGGTAGGCTGAAAACTCTCCGGACTTTCGGGGCCTCGTCCCCGAACCCCCGGTATGGAAGGCACGACCCGCCGGGGATTGAACCGGCCATAGCTCGCATACGTATCTCGGGTGACAGAGTCGGTGTCGGGCACCGAAGGGAGCCGCCCCATGCACAACGGAACACGGGTCATGGATCACCTGGTCAGAGCGGTCTCCGGCATGGGCGTGCGGCATATCTTCGGGGTGGACGGCGCGAATATCGAGGATCTCTACGACGCGGCCTTCGACCACCGGCACGCGGTGACCGCGGTGGTGGCCAAGCACGAGTTCGCCGCGGCCACCATGGCGGACGGGTACGCGCGATCCACCTCCGGATTCGGGGTGGTGTGCGCGACCTCCGGCGGCGGGGCCGTGAACCTGGTGGCCGGGCTGGCCGAATCCTTCGCCTCGCGGGTTCCGGTGCTCGCGCTGGTCGGGCAGCCACCGACCGTATTGGAGGGCAAGGGAGCGTTCCAGGACACCAGCGGGCAGGCCGGAGCATTCGACGCGGTCCGGTTGTTCAAGCCGATCTCGCACTACTGTGCGCGCGTCGACGCGCCCGCCGACCTGCCCGCGCATCTCACCCGCGCGGTCGCCGCCATGCGATATGGCGGACCGGCGGTGTTGTTGCTGCCCAAGGATATTCAGCAGGCCGAGCTGATCGCGCCGAACTTCACCCCACCCGCGCCCATGTACCGCCGCGATACCGAGAGCCTGCGCCGGGTACTGCACACCCTGCGCGCCGCGCGCGCCCTCGGGAAAGTGGTGATCATCGCCGGTGACCAGGTCGCGCGCGATGCCGCCCGCGCGGAGCTGGCGCAATTGGCCGCGATCCTGGATGCCGCCGTCGGCGTCGCACCGGACGCCAAGGACGTCTACCACTACGCCGACCCCGGATTCTGCGGTATCGCGGGCAGTATGGGCCATCCCGAACTCACCGACGCCCTGCATGGGGCGACGCTGTGCCTGCTGGTCGGCACCCGCATGCCGGTCACCGCGCGGGCCGGACTGGAGGGGCCCCTGGACGAGGTGCCGCTCGCCAGCATCGGGGCGGGCATCCCATTCCTCACCGCCGTACACGCGCACAGCACCGATCTCGCGCTGACCCTGACCGAGCTGATCGGCGAATTCACCGCTGCCACACCGCTTCACCTGCACAACGCACGAGGTGAGACGGTGCACAGCGAACCGGTGCGCACCGAAACCTCGCTCACCGCACTGCGAGTGCCGTCATCCGACGGTCCCGGACTGCGGTATCGGGAGGTGGTCGAGACCATCAACGAGGTGCTGCCCGAGGGGTCGGACGTCTTCGCCGATGCGGGCAATACCGGTGCGGCGGTGGTGCATCACCTGCGGCTGCCGCGCGACGGCCGGTTCACGGTCGCCCTGGGGATGGGCGGTATGGGTTATGCGTTCGGCGCCGGAATCGGGTCGGCCTTCGCCCGGCACCGGCGCGCGGACGGAACCATCCGCCGTACCTTCGTCATAGCCGGTGACGGCGCTTTCTACATGCACGGCATGGAGATTCACACCGCCATCGAACACTGTCTGCCGATCACCTTCATCGTCTTCAACAACAACGCACATGCCATGTGCATAACTCGCGAACAGCTGTTCTACGGGGATCGATACAGCTTCAACAGGTTTCGGCCGGCGTATCCGGGCGCCGGTCTGGCGGCCATGTTCCCGGATCTGTGCACGCACGCACCCATCACCCGAGCCGAGCTCGCCGAATCACTTCGGCACTGCGTCGGCAGTCCGGGACCGTCGTTCATCGCCGTCGACTGCGATCCCGACGAAATCCCGCCCTTCACGCCGTTTTTGACGGCACCGAGGAGGTCATCGTGACCATCAGCGCCCTGCCCGCACTCAGCGACATTCCCGAGGGGGTGGTGCCCGGACTCCTGCGTATCGAGAACTCCGATCGCGAGGCCACCACACCCGTCATTCTGGAGATGCTCCGCTCGGTATATCCGCACGACCAGATATTCGGCGACTACTGCCCGGTACAGGGGTATATCGACTGCCCGCCCCGGGAGCTGTACGAATATCTCTCGGACACAAGGTCATTGGAGGAGTGGACGTACAGTCTGCGCGGCTTCACCGAGACCGGGAAGCCGGGCCTGTGGGAATCGTATGACCTGCTGGGCCCCAATACCCGTATCTACACCCGCACGGTCGCCAATCCCGATGCCATGACGGTGGATTACCACTGCGCCTGGGATCAGAGCGACCACCTGTGGATGATCTACCTGATGCGCGTGGTCGACGCGCAACTGGTGTTCGACAAGCCCGGCTCTGTGGTGCTGTGGACCAATTGCCATCACCCGTTCTACGACCGTAATCCCTACCAGGACACCGCACCCGAGGGCCGCAAGGTGTGGGTGGGCGACTTCTGGGAGATGTTCTCCGCGGGGCATCAGCTGGAGCTGGACAATCTCCGGGCGATTGCCGAGTACCGCGCCTCGAACGGATTGCCCATCACCCCCGACTGGATGAAATAGGTAGGTGCGCCATGGATTTCACGGACCCTCGTCTCACCTCCCCGCCCCAGGTCAGCCTGGTCGATGTGGCCAGTTATCTGCCGGGCGAGCCGGTCGGGACCGAATACTTCACCCAGTTCTCGCGTTCGGAACGGATGGCCAAGAACGTCATGTTCCGCGCGCCCAAGGCGCGTCATCACGTCGGCCGCGACGAGACCGTGGTCGATATGGTGGAGCAGGCCACCGCGCCACTTGTCGAACGCCATGGGACACAACTACTTCCGCAGATCGACATTCTGCTCACCCACACCCAGCTGCCGAACAATCCGGTACTGGGCGCGGGCGGTGAGGTGGCGCGGCGGCTGAATATGAACCCCCGATATGTCTTCGATGTGCACAATGGCGGCTGTGCGGCCTTCGTGCACATGATGTGGCTGGCGCGCACCATCATGCAGACCACCGATGCGCGCACCGCGTTGATCGTCGCCACCCAGAACTGCGCGGGGCCGGTCTTCACCCAGACCGAGATCCGCAAGCTCGCCCAGGCCCCGGTCCCGGGCGACGGCTGCGGTGTAGGGTTGCTCGTAAAGAACAGCAGCGCACCGATTCTCGATATCGAATGCCGTACCTATCCCGAATTCGCCGGGGATATGGACTTCAGCACCGGCTCGGACCGCAAATACTGGGAACCGGGCGAGGGCCAGGGGTGTGTGAGCTTCAGCGAATCCAAGGTGGCCAAGGTGTTCGCGCGCGGCAACCGCCTCGTTCCGGAGGTGGCGCACGAGGTGTGCAAGCGCATCGGGGTGAAGAGTCAGGACATCGACACCCTGGTCACCAATCAGCCGAATCGGCTGTTCCTGCGCAATTGGCATGATGCGCTGGAACTGCCCGCCGAACGGCATCCGGACACCTTCGATCAATGCGGAAACCTGTTCGCCGCCGGCATTCCCGTCACCCTCGATACCGAGAATCGGGCGGGCCGGCTGCGCAATGGATCGGTGGTGCTCATGTCAGCTTTCGCGCACGCGGGCGACTTCGCGGGCGCGGCCGCGGTGCGCTGGGGCGCGGCGTGATGAGTGCGCCGCTGGAGACCTACCGCTTCGAAACGGTGCGATTCGATCTGAGCCTGAGCGAAAACCCGTTCGCGCCATTGCCTTCCGTGCTGGACGCACTGGATGACTCCCTGGCGCAGGCTAATCGGTATCCGGAGTTCCTGCCTCGGCAACTACCGCTGCTCATTGCCGAGCACCTCGGCGTGGATGTCGAACAGGTGGTGGTCGGGGCGGGGGCGACCGGGGTGGCCATGCAGATCATGCAGACGCTGCCCGCGCCCGGAGCCCGATTCGTCTTCGCCACACCGACTTTCGACGGCTATCCGATCATGAGCGGTATGGTCGGGCTGCGCTCGCAGGCGATACCCCTGGATGGCAATGGCCGCCAGGACCTGTGGGCCATGGCACGGGCAGTGGACGAGCGCACCGGACTGGTGGCGGTATGCCGCCCGCACAATCCGACCGGGACCGTGGTTCCGGCCAGTGAATTGAAGGCGTTCCTGTGCACCGTTCCGGCGAGCGTGCCGGTCATCCTGGATGAGGCGTATATCGAATTCCTCGGTGCGGCGGACACTCTCGACGCCGTGGAGTTGGTGCGGCGGCACCCGAATGTGCTGGTGATACGCACCTTCTCGAAGGCGTACGGGCTGGCCGGCCTGCGTATCGGCTACGCGTTCGGCTCACCCGAGCTGGTGCGGCGGGTGCGGCGGCTGCAACTACCGTTCGGCGTGCAGGCCACCGCCGCCGCCGCGGTGCGCGCCTCCTACACGGCCGAGGCTGAACTCGGCGAACGCATCCTGCGCATTACCACCGAGCGGGAAATGCTGCGTACCGCGCTGCGGCGCAATGGCATTCGGGTGCCACGTAGTAGCGCGAACTTCCTGTACCTGCCCGGGCGCGAGGTGGCCCCGGCGCTGGCGCGCGCCGGAATCGTGGCCAAACGCTATCCCGACGGCAGTGCCCGCATAGCCGTCGGCGATCCGGTCGCCGGGCACGCGGTGTTGCGCGCCCTCGCCGCCCGGCCTACCACCGGCGCGCGACCATTACGCCGCGACGACAGCCGGGTGCTCTCGCTCACGGTGCGGTCCGAGCCCAGCGTTGTGCGAGCGCCGCGCAGGTGATCAGCTGTATCTGATGGAAGATCATGAGCGGCAATACGATCAGGCCGATCGGATGACCGGCGAACAGCACCGTCGCCATCGGTAGACCCGTCGCCAGGGACTTCTTCGAACCACAGAACACCACCACGATCCGATCGCCGCGATCGAAATGCCGGGCCCGGCCCAGCGCCGAGGTCGCGGCGAGCACGATCGCCAGCAGTACACAGCAGACCAGGACCAGCAGCAGAATCCGCCACGGGGACATGGCATGCCAGATGCCCTCCACCATGCCCGCGCTGAAGGCGCTGTACACCACCAGCAGGATGGAGCCGCGGTCCACCAGTTTGGTCGGCTCGGCATAGCGGGTCAGGAAACCCTTCACCTTCGGGCGGATCAGCTGGCCCAGGAAGAACGGGACCAGCAGCTGGAACACGATGTCGGCGACCGAGGACAGATCGACCTTGGCCTGTCCGGTGGTGTTCATCAACAGGATCACCAGGGCCGGAGTCAGGAAGACGCCCAGCAGATTCGAGAGTGTCGCGCTCACGATCGCGCCCGCCACATTGCCTTTGGCGATCGAGGTGAAGGCGATCGACGACTGCACCGTGGACGGGACCAGGCACAGGAACAGCAGGCCGGTGTACAGATCCTCGGTCAGGATGTGCGGCACCAGCACCCGCGCGGCCACCCCGAGAATCGGGAAGAGCACGAACGTGCAGGCGAGCACGGTGGCATGCAGCCGCCAGTGCTTGAGACCGGTGACCGCCTCATGCGTGGACAGGCGCGCGCCGTACAACAGGAAGAGCAATGCGATGGCAATCTTCGTCAGCCAGCTCACTATGTCGGCGGCCTCGCCCCGGGCCGGGAAGACGCTGGCCAAGCCGACCACGGCGAGGATCGACAGAATGAATCCGTCGATGTAGAACTTGCTGAGAAATCGCACCGAACCAGGCTAATCACCCAATATCCGCAGTATTAACACCGCACCCGCGGGACGGCGATACTGGTGGTGATCGATTGTCCGGACTCCTGAGAGTGGAATCGCCATGGTCCCTCGGACCACACTGGCCGCGGCGCACAGCCCGGCCACCGCCGATACGTGGGGCATCCCCGGCCCCACCTTCCTGATCGCGTACGTGCTGCTGGGCTTGGTGGCGGCACTGTTCG
Source organism: Nocardia sp. SYP-A9097 (assembly GCF_009649815.1). Classification (GTDB taxonomy): domain Bacteria; phylum Actinomycetota; class Actinomycetes; order Mycobacteriales; family Mycobacteriaceae; genus Nocardia. The sequence goes on along the minus strand of NZ_WJIC01000001.1, from coordinate 722,718 downwards.
GATTCGTTCAGCGCGCCAGGATCATTCGCGCCGACACCTCGCGCGCACATCTCGAGGCCGCACTCTCCCCCACCGAAACCGCCATGCTCTTCGACGATCGGCGGCCCGTACTCGCCGGACTCGCCCAATTGCGCGGGTACCAGCTGGTCGACTCCACCGGGGCGGCCACTCGCTCGCCCACCGATACCGAAGAGCGCCAGCTGGATCCGGTGTCGCGGACCATGCACCGGTATCTGCGCGACTCCTACCAGCGGCGTATGCCGCAGCTGGTGGTGGCGACCCGCGAACCACTCACCGCACTGCGGCACACACTCACCGATCGCGGCTACCTGATCGGCCCCGAACAGCGGAAGTCCCTGCTACTGGCCGCACTTCCGCTCATCGCCGTACTGGTGCTCGGGTTGGTGCGCATTATCGCGGGCATCGCCAACAGTCACAGCGTCGGATATCTGATCCTCTGCGTCCTCGTCGTCATCATCTGCACCCTCGTGCTGCTGCGCCCGGCGCGACTCACCCGGCGCGGGCGCGTCGCCCGGCGCGAAGCGGTGCAGCGCAATGGTCACCTGCGCCCCGCTCACGCGCCCGCCTACGCCGCCTACGGCCCCGACAGCGCGGCCCTGGCCGCCGCGCTCTTCGGCGCGACGGTGCTGTGGAGCCTGGACCCCGGATTGGCCGGGGCCACCGGCACTCTCGCGGGCACCGGAATCGGCAGCACCGGCAACAGCTGCTCCAGCTCCAGCGGCGACAGCGGCAGCAGCGACAGCGGCAGCAGCGACAGCGGGGGTGGAAGCAGCTGCGGCGGTAGCAGCTGCGGCGGCGGAGGCTGCGGCGGATGACGCCGCTACCGGCGGGGGCGATCGGGATCGGGTGGCGGCGCGAAATCTGCGGAATGATCGCGGCCCTGGAGGGGATCGGATTCTGCGAGGTCATCGCGGAATCACTATTGCCGCAGCCTACTTCGTGGCGCGCACTGGGCCGCCTCGGGTCCGGGTTGGCGCGGCGACGCGCCGAGGTCGCGGTGCCGGAGGAGCTGGCCGAGCTGATCCGGCGGGGTATACCCGCTGTGCCACATGGGATTTCACTGTCGCTGGGCGGAGCGGAGGCAGTGGATGAGCGGCGGGTCCGGCATTTGTCCGAGTGCGCGCGGGCGCTGGGTGCACCACTGGTGAGTGAGCACATCGCCTTCGTACGGGCCGACGGGGTGGAGGCCGGGCATCTGCTGCCGGTACCGCGCAGCCGCGAAGCACTGGATGCGCTGGCACGCAATATTTCCCGGACCCAGGCGGAGCTGGACGTGCCGCTGGCGGTGGAGAATATCGCCGCACTGTTCGAGTGGCCGGACGCGGAGTTCACCGAGGCCGAATTCCTGCAGGAGCTGGTGGAGCGTACCGGGGTACACCTGTTGATCGATATCGCGAATCTGTATGCCAACGCGCGCAACAGATCTCGTGATCCATTGACCGAACTACTGCGGCTACCCACCGAGCGTCTCGCCTACTGCCATATCGCGGGCGGTCATGAGGTGGGCGGGCGTTATCACGACACCCATACCCATCCGGTGCCCGGCGAGGTGCTGGCCCTGGTCGCCGAATTCAGCGTCGACCGCCGGGTGCCGCTCATGCTGGAGCGGGACGGAAACTACCCTCCCGCAACCGAACTCGCCGCCGAACTGAACTCGATCGCCACCGCCTCGGACCGCCCCGCCATCTCCCTGCGCACCGCGCTCCCGGCACGAGCGCGCGTATGACCGAACCCGGCCCCGGCACGACCGCATCACTCGCCGAACAACAGGCGGCGCTGGTGCGTGCCCTCGTCGCCGGCGCACAGGTCCCCGCCGGGTTCGATACCGCCGATATCTCCGCGACCGCGCACGCCCTGCTGCACAAGCGCGCAGGCGAAGTGGCACAACGCTTTCCACTACTGGCGCACACCTGCGGCCCGGATTTCACCGCACGGTTCATGACCTGGGCGCGCACCCGGCCCAAGATCAGCACCGCCGCGGACGCCGCCGCCTTCGCGACCGAACTCGGCCTGCCACCCCCGCGCAGCGGTCGGCGGGACCGGCTGCGCCGATGACCCACACCGCCGGGCTGAGGCATGCTGACTGCATGATCGAGGTAGTCACTGTCAGCACGGAGCAGGAGCTAGCCGACGCCTACGCCATTCGCATGAAGGTGTTCGTCGCGGAGCAGGGTGTGCCGGAGGAGATGGAACTCGACGAGCTCGATGCCGTCGCCGATCATTTCCTGGCCCGCCTGGACGGGCAGCCGATGGGTGCGGGACGGTTGCTCGTTCGTGCGGATGTGGGCGTGCTCGGCCGCCTGGCGGTGCTGCGGGAATCGCGCGGGACGGGATTGGGTGTGGCGCTGGTGCTGGCCATCGAGGAGCGTGCGCGCGAGCGCGGACTGGTCGCGGTGGAATTGCACTCGCAGACCCACGCACAGGGCTTCTACGAAAAGCTCGGGTACGAGGCTTACGGCGAGATCGGCGATGACGCGGGCATCCCGCACATCTGGATGCGCAAGAAGCTCGGCTAGAACCGAATCACTTCGCGGTCAGTTCGCGGCCGGCGCGCAGGTATCGCGCAGCGAGCACGAACCGCAGGCGCTGCCACAACCGCCGACCTCTTCGGCGGGTGCCGCGGCCTCGAGGGCCTTCTCCGCGGCGAGTGCGCCCGCGCCGAGGGTGAAGAACGCGATCACCACGGCCAGCACCGGAATCAGGATCCCGGCGATACCGCCGCCGACCAGCGCGACACCGCCACCGGCGGCGAGCAGCAGCCCGGCCACCAGGGTGGTGGGCGCGGCCACGCGATTGGCGAGCTTGAAGTTCTCCTCGGACTTCACCGCGGCCTCGGAGTGCACCCCGAAGTAGCGGTTGCCGGGCAGCGTGCCGGTCAGTCCGAGCACTCCGGTGACCACGGCAACAGCCGACAGAACAAACAGAATAAGCGCGACTACGACCACGGTGCTCAATTTACCTCCGCTCCGCTCCGGTAGGGCTCGCGGCCCCGGGAGTCCTGAACCTTCCCTCCCTCCGCTCAGTCCAGAACCGGGACGGGCCGCGAACCTTGAAGGTTTCTCTCCGCGTGTTGGTGCGCGAGGTTGTTACCCCTTTTGGGTGGAGCGGTGTGCACGCTTTACCCTGGTGAGCGACCTTATCGGGGATCGGCTAGGAAATAAGAAGGCAGGACCGTGCAGGACACTCGTGCAACCGACACACCCACCGCGACGGCGGCGGGGGCCAGCGATGTGCCCGCACACCGTTACAACGCCGAGCTGGCGGGCCGGGTAGAGCAGAAGTGGCAGCAGGCTTGGCAGGAGCGTGGCACCTTCTACGCGCCCAACCCGACCGGGCCACTGCGGGGTGAGACTCCCGCCGACAAACTGTTCGTGCAGGACATGTTCCCGTACCCGTCGGGCGCGGGCCTGCATGTGGGCCATCCGCTGGGCTATATCGCCACCGATGTGTTCGCGCGCTTCCATCGCATGCGTGGCCGGAATGTGCTGCACGCCCTGGGTTATGACGCCTTCGGCCTGCCCGCCGAGCAGTACGCCGTGCAGACCGGTGCGCATCCGCGGGTGACCACCGAATCCAATATCGCGAATATGCAGCGTCAGCTGGATCGACTGGGCCTGGGCCACGATCGCCGCCGCTCCTTCGCGACCACCGATCCCGAGTACTACAGGTGGACGCAGTGGATCTTCCTGCGCATCTACAACGCCTGGTACGACGCGGGTCAGGGCAAGGCGCGCCCGATCGCCGAGCTGATCACCGAATTCGAGGACGGTAAGCGGGTCGGCAATGGCGATGATCGCGCCTGGAGCGAGCTGAGCCGGGCCGAGCGCAATGCCCTGATCGACTCGTATCGCCTGGTGTACCAGACCGATTCGATGGTCAACTGGTGCCCTGGTCTGGGCACGGTGCTGTCCAATGAGGAGGTCACCGCCGACGGCCGCAGTGAGCGCGGCAATTTCCCGGTGTTCCGTAAGCGCCTGTGGCAGTGGATGATGCGCATTACCGCCTACTCCGATCGCCTGGTCGACGACCTGGACAATCTGGATTGGCCGGACAATGTGAAGTCCATGCAGCGCAACTGGATCGGGCGCTCGCGTGGCGCGCAGGTCAAGTTCGAGGCGGGCTCGGACATTATCGAGGTGTTCACCACCCGTCCGGACACGCTGTTCGGTGCCACGTATGTGGTGCTGGCCCCCGAGCACGAACTGGTCGACCGGCTGATCGAGGCTTCCTGGCCGTCCGGCACCGATGCCCGCTGGACCTTCGGCGGCACCGATACCCCGGCGGAAGCCGTTGCGGCATACCGTAAGTCGATCGCCGCCAAATCGGATCTGGAGCGGCAGGAGAGCAAGGAGAAGACCGGCGTCTTCCTGGGCTCGTACGCCACCAATCCGGTGAACGGCGCGCGCGTGCCGATCTTCATCGCCGACTATGTGCTGAGCGGTTACGGCACCGGCGCCATCATGGCCGTCCCCGGTCACGATCCGCGCGACTGGGAATTCGCCTCCGCCTTCGGCCTGCCGATCGTGGAAGTCGTTGCGGGCGGCGATATCTCGGAGGCCGCGCACTCGGGCGAGGGTGTGCTGGTGAACTCCGGATACCTGGACGGCCTGGAGATCGACGCCGCCAAGGCCACCGTGATCGAGGCCCTGGAAGCCAATGGCCACGGCCGCGGCACCATCCAGTACAAGCTGCGCGACTGGCTGTTCGCGCGCCAGCGCTACTGGGGCGAGCCCTTCCCGATCGTCTACGACGAGGACGGCGCGGCGCACGCCCTGCCGGAATCCATGCTGCCGGTGAAGCTGCCGGAGATGGAGGACTTCGCCCCGGTCACCTTCGATCCGGATGACGCGAACTCCGAGCCGTCCCCGCCGCTGGCCAAGGCCACCGACTGGGTGCATGTCACGCTGGATCTGGGTGACGGTCCCAAGCGGTACCGCCGCGATACCAACGTCATGCCCAACTGGGCGGGCAGCTCCTGGTATCAGCTGCGCTACGCCGATCCCACCAACTCGGAGGCGTTCTGCGCCGAGGAGAACGAGCAGTACTGGCTGGGCCCGCGTACCGCCGAACACGGTCCGAAGGATCCGGGCGGCGTCGACCTGTACATCGGTGGTGTGGAGCACGCGGTGCTGCACCTGCTGTACTCGCGCTTCTGGCAGAAGGTGCTGTTCGATCTGGGCGATGTGTCCTCGAGCGAGCCGTACCGTCGCCTGTTCAACCAGGGCTATATCCAGGGCTTCGCCTACACCGATGAGCGCGGCGCTTACGTGCCCGCCGCGGAGATCGTGGAGCGGGACGGAAAGTTCTTCTGGACCAACGCTTCCGGTGTGGAGATCGAGGTCTTCCAGGAGTACGGCAAGATCGGCAAATCGCTGAAGAACGCCGTCTCCCCGGACGAGATGTACGAGGCGTACGGCGCGGACACCTTCCGCTTCTACGAGATGTCCATGGGTCCGCTGGATGCCTCACGCCCCTGGTCCACCAAGGATGTGGTGGGCGCGCAGCGCTTCCTGCAGCGCGTGTGGCGGCTGGTGGTGGATGAGGAGACCGGCGGTATCCGCGTCACCGACGCCGAACCCTCGGGCGAGGCACTGCGCCTGGTGCACAAGACGATTGCCGGTGTGGACGACGACTACGCCAACCTGCGGGACAACACCGCGGGCGCGAAGCTGATCGAGCTGACCAATTATCTGACCAAGAACTTCGGCGACGGCGCACCCCGCGCCCTGGTCGAGCCCCTGGTCCTGATGCTGGCGCCCATGTCCCCGCATATCGCCGAGGAGTTGTGGGAACGCCTGGGCCACACCGCATCCCTGGCGCACGGCCCCTTCCCGGCCGCCGATCCCGCACTGCTGGTGCAGGATTCGGTCGAGTACCCAATCCAGGTCAACGGCAAGGTTCGCAGTCGTGTCAGCGTCCCCGCCGACGCCGATCAGGCCGCGGTCCAGGCCGCCGCCCTGGCCGACGAGAAGATCGCGGAACTGCTGGGCGGCAAGGACCCTCGCAAGATCATCGTGGTCCCCGGCCGCCTGGTGAATATCGTTGCCTGACACCCCCGTCATTCCGGCGTGCGGGGTTAGGTGAGCACCAGGACGTCGTTCAGCGTGACGGTCGTGAGGTTGCGCTCGCGGATGATGTCGGCCAGCTGATCGAAGACGTGGGTGACGGTCGGCCGGTTGGCGTGGCCGATCACGATGGACTGCGCCCGGAACCACTGCCGGGCGGCGTTGAGCACCATGTCCTCGTTGATCACCGTCATGGTGTCGTTGAGATTGCCGTACCACATGGTGGGCACCACATAGCCGGAGTCGGCCGCCACCTGGTCGACCAGACCATTGTGGTGGCCGAACGGTGGACGGTAGAACGGGGTGCCGTCGGTGCCGAAGTTGTTCCACAGGAACGCTTTCGCGCCGTCGATCTGATCGGCGATCGCGCCGGCCGAGAGCCGGGTCAGGTCCGGGTGGTTCCAGGTGTGGTTGCCCAGTTGGATCTGGCCGGAGTCGACGAGGGGGCGCAGGGCGTCGCGGTGCACCGTCCAGGAGTCGTAGTAGGCGGTCACGAAGAAGGTCATGCGAATACCGGTGCGGCGGGCGAATTCGATGAAAGCGCCGACGGTTTCGATGCTCGCGCCGTCATCGATGGTGAGCGCCATATTGTTTCCGTCGCCGGGTAGCGCGCTGATGGTGCCGGGGCCGATGGCGGTGCGCGGGGATACCGGTGGAAGCGTCAGTCCGGGAAGTAGATTCGGCGGAATGATGCCGCCGGACGATCCGGTGTCGAAGGGGAAGTCGGCGTGCGCCTCACCCGTTCCGAGCAGGGTGGCAGCGGTGCCCGCCGCGAGCAGCGTCAGCAGCCGTCGTCTGTCCATCGTCGAACCTCTTCACTAGCACCCGGTCGCCGGGCAGGCGTCCGGAAATTCCACTGCGCCTGGGGATTACGCATTCACCGGGGCGGCGCCAAAACATCGTTCAGAGTGACCATGGCGAGATTGCGCTCGCGGACCAGGTCGGCCAATCGGTCGTAGCAGTGCGTGACGGCGGGGTGATTGGCGTGGCCGATGACAATGGTCTGCGGGTTGAAATACTTTCGCGCGCAGTCCATCAGATAGTCCTCGGTGATCACGCCGGAGTCCGAGAGCGAGCCGTACCACATGGTGGGCACGACATAGCCGAGATCGGCGGCCACCCGGTCGACGGTGCCATTGTGGCGGCCGAACGGCGGTCGATAGAAGGGGGTGCCGTCGACGCCGAAGGTATTGCGCAGGAACGTCTTCGCCTGATCCAACTGGGCGGCCACCGCACCCGCGGAGAGCGTGGTCAGATCCGGATGATTCCAGGTGTGATTGCCCAACTGGATCTGACCGGAATCCACCAGCGGCCGCAGGGCATCCCGGTGAATGTTCCAGGAGTCGTAATAGGCGGTGACGAAGAAGGTGAAGCGCGCGCCGGTGCGCTTGGCGAATTCGATATACGCGCCGACCACTTCCGCGCTCGCGCCGTCATCGACGGTGAGCGCCATGGAATTTCCGCCACCGGGCAGCGCGGTGATGGTGCCCGCGCCGATCGGCGTCTTGGGCCCACCGGGCGGGGCGGGCAGCAGCCGCGGGGTGCCTCCCGGCAGCTGACCACCGGCGGATCCCGTATCCAGGGGATCACCGTACGCCGGGGTGCAGCCCGTGAGGGCGGCCGCCGTGCCCGCCGCGAGCAGCGTGAGCAGCCGTCTTCTGTCCATCGTGTTCGATCGCTCCGAAATTCGGTTCCGCATACGGAACTTCAGTACCGCGCCAGTTCCGGACGGCTCATCCGGTTATATCCACCCGCGATGAACTCGACACCAATTCCGCGCGAAACGATCGAAATTCAAGAGAAACGTTAAGGCTGCTCTCAGCGTGGGATCGGCCGCAGCACGATTTCGGTGGGATGCGCGTCCCGCGGCGTCTCGATGGCATTGCGTACCGTCCACGCCACCGTCTCCGGGGTGAGGAATTCGCTCGGCTCGTATTCGCGCTGCTCCCCCGCGACCAGCGCCCGCTGCATATCGGTGTCGATGCGCCCGGGATGCACCGAAGTCACCCGCAGATCCGGTTCCTCCAGTCGCAGTGCGTCACCGAAGGCGCGCAGCGCGAACTTGCTCGCCGCGTACACGCCCCAGCCGGGATTGACGCGCAGCCCCGCGCCGGAGTTGATCAGCACCACATGCCCGTGCGCGGCGCGCAGTGCGGGCAGTAGCACCCGGGTCAGCTCCGATACCGCTATCAGGTTGGCTTCCAACGTATTCCGCCACTGCGCAACGGACGAATCGGCTATTGTTCCCAGGTCGGCGATGCCGGCATTGTGCACCAGAACGTCCAGCCGCTCGATCGACTCGGCCGCGGCGGCCACGGCCGCATAGTCGGTCAGCTGCACCGGCCACCCGGTGGCATCCGGCAATTCCCGCAGCATCGGTTCCAGGGCCTCCGGCGTGCGCGCACCCAGCAGCAGGCGGTGCGTGGGCGCGAGCGCCCGGGCGATGGCGGCGCCGAGGCCACGGCTCGCTCCGGTGATCAACGCGGTAGGACGGTCACTGCCGGTCTTCGCGGAATTCGCCATGCGATCACCGTAACCGGGGGCGCGGCACGAGCGATGCGTTGGCTAGGCATTACAGGGGTTCGGAACACCCGGCGTTCGAACATGTGAAAAGGCGAACAGAGTGCAACTCGGCGAACCGGGGGATACCCATCGCGCATACCTGCCAGTTCCGTCGCAGAATAGGGCGATGACACATGCGGGTTTCACGCCCACCCAGCTCGCGGCGCGCGCGGCCTACCTACTGCGCGGCAACGATCTGGGCACCATGACCAGTGCGGCGCCCAGACTGTATCCACACATGTGGAGCTGGGACGCGGCCTTCGTCGCGGTCGGACTGGCACCGCTGAGCGTGGAACGCGCGGCACTCGAACTGGACACACTGCTATCGGCGCAGTGGCGCAACGGCATGATCCCGCACATCGTCTTCGCCAACGGCGTGGACGGTTACTTCCCGGGGCCCAGTCGCTGGGAATGCCGCCGCCTCGCCGCCGACGCCCCGGACGGACCGGATACCTCCGGCATCACCCAGCCACCCGTGCATGCCATTGCGGTGCAACGGATTCTGGATCATTCGCGCCGGCACGGGCGCAGTACCCGCGCGGTCGCCGAGGAGTTCCTGCAACGGCGCTGGCCCGATCTCATGCGCTGGCATCGCTGGCTGGCGTACGCGCGAGATCCCAAGCAGCACGGGCGAATCACGCTCTACCACGGCTGGGAATCCGGGATGGACAACTCCCCGCGCTGGGATCGCGCCTACGCCAACGTGATTCCCGGACCGGACCTGCCGCCGTACGAGCGAGCCGACCTGCAGGTGGTGGGTGATCCGACGCAGCGGCCCAGCGATCGCGAATACGACCGGTACATGTGGCTGGTCGAGCAGATGCGGCGGGCCGGCTACGACGACTATCAACTGGCCTCGACAATGAGTTTCGCCGTCGAGGATGTGTTCGTCACCGCCATTTTCGCGCTCGCCTGCGATGTGCTGGCCAATATCGGCGAGGACTACAAACAGCCGCACGCCGATGTGCGCGAACTGTACGAGTGGGCCGACTACTTCCGGGCGGGCGTGGTCGCCACCACCGACGCGCGCACCGGGGTGGCCCGCGATTTCGATGTACGCGCGGACAAGTGGATCGAGACCGAGACCCTGGCCTCCTTCGCACCGCTGCTCTGCGGCGGACTGCCCCGCGATGCCGAGCGGCGCCTGCTGCGCCTGTTCGAAGGCCCGCGCTGGTGCGGGCATCCGGATCTGCGGTACGCGCTGCCGCCGTCGACCTCACCGGTATCCAAGGACTTCCGGCCGCGCGAATACTGGCGCGGACCGGTATGGCCGGTGATGAGCTGGCTGTTCTCCTGGGTGTTCGCGCGGCGCGGCTGGGCCGAACGCTCGTTCATGCTGCGCGCCGAGGGACTGCGCCAAGCCAGTGACGGCAGCTTCGCCGAGTACTACGAACCGTTCACCGGTGAGCCGCTGGGCAGTATGCAGCAATCCTGGACGGCGGCCTCGGTACTCGACTGGCTGGGCTGAGCCGCCACCGATCCGGCGATTCAGCTAACATTTGGACAACGTACGGGCGCGCCCGTGGCCAAGGTGCGTAAGCCCACCTAGCGTCCATTCGTATGGTTCGACGAAAGAAGCTGGGCCTGGCCACTTTCGCGGTGGCCGGCATTCTCGCGGCAATGTCGGCCGCCCCCGCGGCGGCCGATGCGGGCGGGCCCGATGTCTCGTCCTGGCAGCACCTCGACGGTCGCATGATCAACTGGTTCGAGGTGCGCGCCTCCGGCAATCACTTCGCCATGGTGAAGGCCACCGAGGGCGTCAACTATGTGAACCCGTATTTCATCCCGGACAGCCTGCTCATGCGGGCGGCGGGCGTGGCACGCGGCACCTACCACTACGCGCGGCCGAATCTGCTGCCCGAGGCGCAGGCGGCGCTGTACGCCACCACCGTGCTCGGTCAGAACGGGCCGCTCGACCTGCCGCCGGTCCTGGATCTGGAGGATTCGGGCGGCCTGCCCGCACCGGCGCTCATCGACTGGACACACCGGTATCTGAATACGGTGCAGGCGTTGACCGGTCGCGTACCGATCATCTACACGTATCCGCGCTTCTGGCAGACGGCCATGGCCGATACCAATGAATTCACCAGGTACCCACTGTGGATCGCCGATTACCGTGGAAACGACGGACCCGAGGTGCCCGGCGGCTGGCCCACCTGGACGTTCTGGCAATACACCGATTCCGGGAATGTGCCGGGAATCGCCGGGGGCACCGATCTGAACGTATACAGCGGTGCCCAAGGCGATTTCGGCCGATTCGCGAATATGCCCAGCTTCGGCAGCAGCGGCGGCAGCTAGGTCACAGAACCTGCGAGAGGAACTGTTGCAGGCGCGGGGTTTCGGGGTTGTCGAAAAGTGCCTCCGGCGTACCGGTTTCGACAACCTTGCCGTGATCCATGAACACCACTCGATCCGATACCGAACGGGCGAAACCCATTTCGTGCGTCACCACGATCATGGACATGCCGCCCTTCGCCAATTCGGCCATGAGCGCGAGCACGCCCTTCACCAACTCCGGGTCCAGCGCCGAGGTGGCCTCGTCGAAGAACATTAGCTGCGGCTTCATCGCCAGTGCACGGGCGATGGCGACCCGCTGCTGTTGACCGCCGGACAGGTTCGCGGGCCGGGCATCGGCCTTGCCCGCCAGGCCGACCGCCTCCAACTGCTCCAAAGCCAGGGTGCGCGACTGTTCCTTGGAGAGCCCGTGCAGCTTCTGCGGGCCGAGCGCCACATTCTCCGCGACGGTCTTGTGCGGGAACAGGTTGAAGTGCTGGAACACCATGCCGATCCGGCGGCGCAACTGGTCCGGATCATCCTTCAGCACCGACTTACCGTCGAGGAGGATGTCGCCCCTACTCGGTTCGTGCAGCCGGTTCAGTACGCGCAGCAGCGTCGACTTGCCCGAACCCGACGGCCCGATAACCGTGGTGGTCTTGCCCGCGTCCACATGAATGTCGACCCCGCGCAGCACCTCATTGCCGCCCAGCGTCACATGCAGTCCGGTACCGGTGAGAGAGGCACTCATGCTCCACGCCCTTCCGTGATCACGGCCTGCTCGACCGGTTCGATCGTCTGCTCGGCGCGGCCGGTACGCAGGCGGCCGTCGATGTAGTTCACCAGGTGCGTCAGCGGCACCGTCAAGACCAGGTACATCAGACCCGCCGCGACCAGCGGTGAGAGACTTCCGGTCTGCGCGTTCAGGTCTCGGCCCACCGCGAACAATTCCCGTTGCGTGGCAAGCAGTCCCAGGAAGTAGATGAGCGAGGAATCCTTGATGAGCGCGATGAACTGATTCATCAGCGCGGGCAGTACCCGGCGCACACCCTGCGGAATCACCACCAGGGTCATGGCCTGCCGGTAACCGAAACCGATGGCGCGGGCCGCCTCCAACTGGCCCGGCTCCACCGATTGGATACCGGAGCGGAAGATCTCACCGATATAGGCCGAGGACAGCAGTGCCAGCGCCACCACGCCCAGCCAGTACGGGTTGTTGCCGGTCACGTTCTTCACCACCGGGCCGACACCCAAACCGATGATCAGAATGATCACCACGGCGGGCAGGCCACGGAAGATATCGGTGTAGACCCGGGCCGGCCAGCGCAGCCAGCGGGTACGGGAGATACCCGCCACCGCGAGCAGCATGCCCAGCACGGTGCCGAGTGCACCCGAAACCAGCGCCAGGATAAGGGTATTGGGCAGACCAGTCTTGATCAGATCGGGAAAAGCTTTGCGGTACAACGACCAGTCGAAGAACGTGTCCTGCAACTGGGCGAGCGTGGATTTCGGCTGCGCGGCAGGTTGACCGGCGTTGTCGTTCGCATGCTCGGCCACGATCTTGTCGAAATCGGGAAGCTGCGGCGGCGCAACGGCTTTGGAACCCGGCTTCCAACCCGGCGGCAGCTCGCGCGGCACCCAGTCCTCATAGAGTTTCGCGTAGGTGCCGTCGGCGATCACCGCGTCCAGACCCGCATTGAGCGCATCGGTGAGCGGCTGATTGTCCTTGCGCACCGCCCAGCCGGTGAAGTTGTTGAGGCTGAACGTGTTCTGCACGATCGAGGCCGCGTCACCGGGCTTGATAATGCCGATGGCCTGCTGCGACGGGGCCACCCAGGCATCGATCTGCCCGGTCTTCAGATTTGCGTACGCGGTGTTGTAATCCGGGAACTTCACCGGATCCAGGTGCAGCTCGTTCACCACGTACTCGTCCTGCACGGTGCCCTGCACCACGCCGATCCGGGTACCGCGATTCAGATCCGAGAAGCCTTTGATCGCACTGCCATTCGGCGCGACCAGGGAGAAGTAGCCGAAATCGTAGCCATTGGTGAAGCCGACCAGTTTGCGGCGCGCATCGGTGGTGGTGATGCTCGACGACGCGGCATCGAAACGGCCATTGGCCACCTGCGCCAGCAGACCCGCGAAATCGGTGCCGGTGAACTCCACCTGCACACCGATCTTGGCGGCGGCGGCCCGCAGCAGCTCATTGTCGAAACCGGTGAAGGTGCCCTTGGAATTGAGGCAGATGCTCGGCGGGGCATCCGAGAGCGTGCCCACGCTGAGCTTGCCCGGGGTGAGCAAACCCAGCTTGGTCACATCGATGCGATCCAGCGGTTCGGTGGTCGCCGTGGTGTACCTGTCCGAGGACGGGGACTGCTGCCCCGCCGCCAGATTCGTCGGCGCGGCACTGGCTGCCGCCGGCCCCGGCGGTGAGCAGAGATCACCGCTGTTCGGTGCGGCCGAGCCCGGCCCGGTCCCGAGGGTGACCGCACCCAGCGTGACCAGCAACACCCCCGCCATCGACAGCATGCGAGGTCGGCGGCCGTACCGCCGGGACCTGGCCATTCGCAAGCAAACCATGACAAAACACCCTAGTGGGGCCGGCCCGCTACACCAGAGTTGCCATCAGCTCGAGTCCAGCAACCGCATCGCTCCCCCGTCATCCCGGCATGCTTTCGGCCGGGATCCACACCTATGCGGAGAACTTGTCCCGCCAGGCAACCGCCTGCTGCACACCCTCGAGGTTGTAATCCGGCCCACCGACCCCCACCGTGAACAATGTCGCCCCCGCGGCCACGAAAGCGGCGGCCTTGTCCGCGCCCGGCCAATCCACCGACTTCTCGATGGCCACCGGATCGGTACCCACGGCCGCACAATGGTCGGCCAGAATCCCCGACTTGCGCTGCAGCACTTCCAGATCCGCGAAGCTGTGCCAGATATCGGCATACTGCGCGGCCAGCCGCAGCGTCTTCTTCTCGCCACCACCGCCGATGAGAATCGGAATATCGCGCACCGGCTGCGGATTCAGCTTGGCCAGGCGATCGGTGATCCGCGCCAGATAATCCTTGAGCAGATCCAAACGGCTTCCGGCGGTGCCGAATTCGTAGCCGTACCGCTCATAGTCCTTCTCGAACCAGCCCGCGCCGATACCGAGAATGAAACGCCCGCCACTGATGTGATCCACCGTGCGCGCCATATCGGCGAGCAGATCCGGATTGCGGTAGCCGCCGCCGGTGACCAGCGCACCCAGCTCCACCCGCTCGGTCTGCTCCGCGATCGCGGCCAGCATGGTCCAGCATTCGAAGTGCGCGCCCTCGGGATCGCCGTACAGCGGGTAGAAGTGATCCCAGTTGAAGACGATATCCACCCCGGCATCCTCGGAGCGGCGCACCGCATCCCGGATCAACCCGTAGTCGGGCGCGTGCTGTGGTTGCAGTTGAACACCGATACGAACCGGTCGGCTCATGGGCACTCCTGGTCTCGGGAAATATCCGGTAGCCTGCGCAGCGCAGGCGAAGTCCGCGTTCGAGGCGCATGCCTCGCTCTTCGACAACCCGGGCATCCTGCGGCGCATTCCCCCGCTTGGTATCGTCCCCGGGACCCGGGCCCATGCCCGGGAACAACCCCTCTACTCGGATCGTCCGGCACGTTCCTGCCGGTGAAGGGATGTGCACCGTGGCAACGGTGACTTTCGACAAGGCCACCCGGCTGTACCAGGGCTCGGCCAAACCCGCTGTGGATGAACTGAATCTGGAGATCGCCGACGGCGAATTCCTGGTGCTCGTCGGCCCGTCCGGCTGCGGCAAATCCACCTCGCTGCGCATGCTCGCGGGCCTCGAGGAGGTGAGCGAAGGCCGCATTCTCATCGGCGACCGGGACGTCACCCATGCCGAGCCCAAGGAACGCGATATCGCGATGGTGTTCCAGAACTACGCGCTCTACCCGCATATGAGCGTCGCCGAGAATATGGGCTTCGCACTCAAGATGGCCAAGGTCGCCAAGGAAGAGCGGCAGCAGCGCGTGCTGGAGGCCGCCAAACTGCTGGACCTGGAGCCGTACCTGGACCGGAAACCCAAGGCGCTCTCCGGTGGTCAGCGCCAGCGCGTCGCCATGGGCCGCGCCATCGTGCGCCAGCCGCAGGTGTTCCTGATGGATGAGCCGCTGTCGAATCTGGACGCCAAACTGCGTGTACAGACCCGCACCCAGATCGCGCAGCTGCAACGCCGGCTCGGCACCACCACCGTGTATGTCACGCACGACCAGGTCGAGGCGATGACCATGGGCGACCGGGTCGCCGTGCTCAAGGACGGACTGCTGCAGCAGTGCGCGTCACCGCGCGATCTGTACCGGAATCCGGCGAATCTCTTCGTGGCCGGATTCATGGGATCGCCCGCCATGAACCTGTTCACGCTGCCGGTCGAGAGCGGAGCGGTATTCCTCGGCGGGCATCGAATCGTATTGCCGCGCACGGTGACCGAGGCCGCGGGGCCGCGTGTCGTGGTCGGTGTGCGGCCCGAGCATCTCGAGCCGGTGAGCGAGGGTCAGGGCATCGGTATGGAGGTCGATGTGGTGGAGGAGCTCGGCTCCGACGCGTACATCTACGGCCGGACCCTCGGCGATGGGGAAACCATTGTGGCGCGGGCGGATTGGCGTAACCCGCCGACCAAGGGCGCGCGGTTGAGCCTGGCCACCGATGCGGAGCACATCTACTTCTTCGGGCCGGAAGACGGACGTCGGCTGAACTGATGTTCCGGTAGACCGATGGCGTCGTCTCGTATTACGCGGGGCGACGCCATTTCTTATTGACGCGAACGCGCAGATTCTCCAGGGGCACTTCATTTCCCGAAGCCGAGCGGACTTCCACGCGCACCGGCTCACCTGTGGCGTCCTCGACTCGCTCCAGTGGGGGCCTGCCGTCCTGTAGGTACTCGTCACCCCACTGCCAGAGTGCGAGTACGGCGGGAAGCAAGCCCAAACCCATTGGGGTGAGGACGTATTCGTGCCGGGTGCGCTTGCCCTCCTCCTGATACGGGCGCTTCTGCAGCAGTCCGGCCTCGGTGAGTTTGCGCAGCGCGCTCGACGCCGCGGCATCGGTAATGCCGACGCGGGTGACGAAGCCGTCGAACCGGGTGGTGCCGTAGTAGCACTCGCGCAGGATGAGGATGGCCGAGCGGGTGCCGACGATATCGATGGCCTTGGCTATGGAGCAGCCCTCCGGCTTCCACGCACTCAGGTCCGCGAGCTTTCCTTCCAATACGACGGGCATGGCGTACATCATACACATGCTGACTTGCCTCAACTATGGCCAGCTCGTAACCTGGCATTAGGGCAATGAAGCCAGCTACTCCGAAAAGGACAAGCCATGAGAGACGCAGTCATCGTCGAAGCCGTACGCACCCCCGTCGGCAAGGGCAAGGCCAATGGCGCACTGCACGGACAGCACCCCGCCGACCTCTTCGCACACAGCCTGCGCGAGGTGGTGCGGCGCACCGGCATCGATCCCGAACTCATCGACGATGTCATCGGCGGCGTCGTCACCGCGGTCGGCGAACAGGGCAGCAACCTCACCCGGCGCGCCGCACTCGCCGCCGGATACCCAGAATCCGTACCCGCCACCACCGTCGACCGGCAGTGCGGCAGCAGCCAGCAGGCCATCCACTTCGCGGCACAGGGCGTCATCGCCGGGGCATACGACATTGTCGTGGCCGGTGGCGTGGAATCCATGAGCCGAGTACCCATGGGCGCGAACATGATCGGCGCGGATGACATCGCCGGAGTCGGATTCGCCGAACGGTACCCGGAAGGACTTGTCTCACAGGGCATCAGCGCGGAACTCATCGCCGCGAAATGGGGATTGACCCGCACCCAGCTGGACGAGTTCGCACTCTCCAGCCACGAAAAGGCCGCCCGCGCAACCAAAGACGGTGCGTTCGAGGCCCAGCTCGCACCCCTGGCCGGCCTCACCACCGACGAGGGCATCCGGGTGGGCAGCACCTTGGAAACCCTCGGCGGCCTGCGCCCGGCCTATTACAGCGAGGAGATGGCGGCCCGCTTCCCGCAGATCGGCTGGCGTATCACCGCCGCCAATGCCAGCCAGATCAATGACGGCAGCTCCGCTGTACTCATCATGACCAGCGAGCGCGCCGCCCAACTCGGCCTCACGCCGCTGGCCCGCCTGCACAGCTTCGCCGTCGCGGGCGACGACCCGCTGCTCATGCTGACCGCCGTCATCCCCGCGACCCGAAAGGTGCTGGCGCGCAGCGGACTCCAGCTCTCGGACATCGACCTGTTCGAGGTCAACGAGGCATTCTCCTCGGTGGTCCTGGCCTGGGCACACGACACCGGAGCCGACCTGTCCAAGGTGAACGTCAACGGCGGAGCCATCGCCATCGGCCACCCCCTCGGCGCCTCCGGCTCCCGCCTGGCCACCACCCTGGTCCATGCCATGCACGACCGAGGTGCCCGCTACGGCCTGCAAACCATGTGCGAGGCAGGCGGATTGGCCAACGCCACCATCTACGAACGCCTCTGATAATCGAAGGAGGGTGCTCAGAACGACACCACGACATTCGCGGTGAGCAATCCGAGCACCCACGCCTCCACCAGCAGCGGAAACGCCACCAGGGCGGTGGTCCAGGCGCGCTGCCGCGATTGCACGGCCCGCAGTACCCACAACGGAATCACCATGAGCGTCAAAGCGATTCCGAACCACCCCACGAAATACGCGAACGGCAGATCACGCGTCTGGCCGGTATCCCGTGCCAGCACTTCGTAATCCGGCACGAATCCCGCCAGCACCCAGGCGAAAACCACCGCCGCGAGGTAAATCACCCCTGCGACAGCAAGATCCACCGAACGTATCGGCGGCCGACACTCCGCCATCCCCCCAGCATGCCCCGCAGGACCGCCGCGCGCCGTCACCCAGGCGGAAGCCCGCCGATTCCCGAGCAGCTCAGCGAGCTCGCGAATACCCAGACGCCCCAGCGACACCCGGTGGTTGCGACAGACCCTCCAAAGCGATCGCGGGTCAGCTCACGGGGTTGCCGACCAGCACGTGACCGAGCGCACCGCAGATCGCGATGATCGGCAGCGCCGCCGCCGTCCACCACCAGGCCCGGCGACCGGTCATAGCCGCCACCGCCGCCAGCACCAGCCCCGCGACCAAAGCGAGCGACATACCGCCGCCGCCAATCAGCAAGCCCCACAACGCCGAAGCGCCCGGCCGCACCACCGAGCACTGCACCGAGAAATCCTTCTTGGCAGTACACCGGTTGTGTATCAGCCCGAAAGCCTTCCCGAACAGGTCATAGGACCACAGCGCCATAATCGCGATATCCACCGCGAACAGCGCAGCCGCAAGCAACACATCCTTCCGACCCACGCGCGCCCGCCCGGCTCCCGACTTCACCTCCGCCGCACCCGACTTCGCCCCGGAATCCCCAGCCGAGTCCGCACTCGACCTCGCCCGCCGCACCGTCTCCTCGTCGACCTCGGGCAGATACGGCTGTCCCGGACCACCCGATGCGAGACCAACCGGCCCCTGCGAATGCCCCGAACCGCCCGCACCCGGTGGATATCCAGGACCACCCGAGCCCTGCGGCGGCCCCGGAACCGGTTGCGATGCAGGCCCTTCCGGCCCCCACGGCACGAACTGCCCCGACCCCTGCGGCGACCCGGGACCACCGGGCGGCTGCACACGCCCGGGATTACGCTGCGATGCGGGATCGCCAGGGCCCCGGACAGGCGCAGGCCCCGGTGGACGCCCCGAACCACCGGTATTCCGTTGCGCCCCAACCTCACCCGGACCCTGCCATGGTCCCGGACCACCGGGGCCGCCCTGCCCACCGGGCTCGGGCGAACCACCAGGTCCACCCGGCCGACCGCCCGGATTCCGCTGTGGCGCCGGACCACCCGGACCGGGTGGCGGCACCGGACCGCCGGGCCCGCGCGGCGGGACACGCCCACCCGGCCCCTGCCCGCCCTGCTGCCACGCCTGCGCCGGATCGCCGGGCGGGCGGGCGGGGCCGGAATGTGGTGGTGCACTGTCCGAACCGGGCCTACGCGGTTCATTGGGTGGGTACATATTTACTGGGCTCCCCCGGTCGATCGTCTACTCCGGCATTCTCGCCGTGTCGCGACCCGGACGCCAGTCCGTTAGCGGCGCGCCACCCGAAACCGGCCGCACCACACCGCACCAGCGTTTGCGTTGAATGCAGATACCGACACCACTCAGGGCCTTCGTAGCAGACTCGGGTGGTTACCTTGGGTCCCAGCGGGGTTCGGATGATGGCCACGATTCTTCGGAGTGGTCACCTCGTCTGCCGTACCCGGCTTTCGCTCCCCCCTCAGGCGCGAATACTCGCGCCCAGCCTGGCCGGGTTGCCGTGGTCACCTTCAGAACCACAACGAAAAGACAAAACACCCCACCCGTCACCGGGACAATCGATCACCGGGAACTGACCGGGGCGACACGCCGGAAATGCCCCCGCTCAGTTCCCGTTGATCACACGTCCAGGTCTTCGAAGGTTCTTGTCTCTTCTCGTCCTGGCGTCTTTGTCTTGTTTGTTCTTGTTTTGGTTCTGAAAGTTCCCACGGCCAGGGCAGTAGAGGCGGTCGTGGGTAGGCTCGGCGGGGATGAGCGATCATGCCTCTCGGGCCTTCAGCGCGGCAGCCGACTTCGATGCCGCGATCGTTTACGCCATTCCCATGCGGACACGCTTTCGTGGGATCACCGTGCGGGAGGGGATGTTGATTCCCGGACCGCGTGGGTGGGGCGAGTTCTGCGCGTTCGCCGAATACGACGATCGGGAAGCGGCGAGCTGGCTGGCCACTGCTGTCGAACAGGCGACGGTGGGGTGGCCCGTACCGGTGCGGGATCGGATACCGGTGAATTGCATTGTGCCGGCGGTGGGTCCCGAGCGGGCGCGGGAGATCGTGGTGGCGTCCGGGTGCCGGACCGCCAAGGTGAAGGTGGCCGACCATCCGGATTCGCTTGCGGAAGATCTGGAGCGGGTGGCCGCTACTCGCGAGGCGCTGGGGCCGGGTGGGGCGGTGCGGATCGATGCCAATGCGGTGTGGGATGTGGAGACGGCCGTCGAGCGAATCAAGCTGATCGACAGGGCCGCAGGGGGATTGGAGTACGTCGAGCAGCCGTGCCGGACCATCGAGGAACTGGCGGCGGTGCGGCGGCGAGTGGATGTACGGATCGCCGCGGATGAATCCATCAGGCGCGCAGAGGATCCGATGCGGGTCGCGGTCGCGGGTGCCGCCGATGTGGCCGTACTGAAGTGCACTCCATTGGGTGGCGTGCGGCGCGCATTACAGGTCGCCGAGGCGGCGGGCCTACCGTGCATCGTGTCGTCGGCACTCGAGACCAGCGTGGGACTGTCAGCCCAGATCGCCTTGGCGGCAGCACTTCCCGAGCTGGACTTCGCCTGCGGACTCGACACGCTATCGCTGTTCACCGGCGACCTGGTCGCCGACTCGCTGCGCCCGGTGGACGGATACCTCGCGGTCCCTGCCACTCCACCGACCCCGGACCCGGAACTGCTGGAGCGCTACCGCCACCCCGACCCGCAGCGGGTCATCTGGTGGCGGCAGCGCTTGGAGCAAGTCGCGGCGCTACTGCCATAGCCGAGCTGCAGGGCACCCCGACGGAACCGTCGACAGCGTGGACGTCAGTCCATGATCAACGCGCTGCGCCGGATTTGCGGGCGGGCGGTTTGTGGGCGGTCGCCTGCGCGAATACCTGTGCGCCATCGGAGAATTCGATCACCGGTCCGTCGGGGCAATGCAATCGCACCTCCCCGTGGACGGCATGCGCCCTGGGTCTGGTGCGCAGGACGGTCGGCCGCTCGGCCATGACGCAGCGTCGCAATCCGGGCCACCACCAGCCAGTACTGCGGGCCAGCGTCACCCATTGATCCAATTGGTGGGCGTCGTCCGGCCGGTATTCGGCGAATCCGGCTGTCCGGCACAGCTGATGGAAGGCGACGGTCCAGGTGTCGTACTGTTCGTATCCGAGGGCCTCCGGACGGCGGTCGCCCGGCCCCAGAAATTCGGCGCGCATCGGGTGATACAGGTTGTCGCGCAAGGATTCCTGCAATGGACGATGCACCATCGAATCGATGATCCGCCGAACCGTTGCACCGGCCGCGAGTAATTCGCGCGGTGTCTTGGTCGCCCATTCCTGTTCGGTTATTCGGGATCGGGTGTTCCAGGATTCGGGCTCGTACCCGGTCAATGCGGTTAATCGTGTCCGCATACTGTATTTCGCACCGGAGAGACGTTGCGGGAAAGGCCAGTTCCGGAATGGGATATTGGTCGGCGGGTATACGAAACCCGGTGGTCCGTTCGGGTCGGACCGTAGCATCGCCACCGCAGCCGTGGGTGAAGGCGCCCAGACGAATTCGGGTGGTAGCGCGCCGACCAGGCGATATAGCTCGGTGACGGCGTACTCGGCGGCGTCTCGATCCGCGGGTTCGGGGGACAGGCCCACCCGCAACCAGTCATCGCGTAATCGGCACGCGTATTCCACGCGCTCGAGCTGTTCTTGCAGAGAATTCCCGCTGGCTCGCTGCCGACGCGGGGAGGCGACCGGGGTCACCGCTTCGAGGCGGTGGCCGCCTTTCCGTTGAAGGAGATCATGAATTCGATAATGGCATCGAAATCCGATCTGCGCAACTGCATTTCAGGAGATGCGTACGCCACACGAGTACATGGTGGTGCGCAGCAACAGTGCGGCTTCCGGGCCGATGATGCCGTCGACGAGTTCGATATAGCGGCCGCAGAATTCGGGTCCGTGTGGCGCGGTGCCCGCGTGATCGGGGTCGAGGTGATGCGCGAGTTCGTGCAGGATCACCAACTCCCTTAGCGCCCAAGCCTTTCCGTGTACGTGCAGCGGCACGGCCAGCACCGCGTCATCGGCTTCGTAGTGCGCCGCCTTCGCTCCTGACCGGGCCCGGACCGTGACCGGTACATCGGCCCGCTTCCATTGGGCGGCAACCCAATTCAAGGCGAGTACGCGATCGACGTAGCTCTGCGTCGACTCCACCGAGGCGAACTTCCGCTCCACCGGCAGGGTCACATGCGAGCCGAGCACCTCCACCGTGCGTGCCCCGAATTCGTCGGCACGCTCGAATACCCCGCGCACCAGCGTTTCCGCGTCGTACACCTGCGACCGCTGCGAATCCCGCAGGCCGGACATCAGCCCACGCTGCCCGGCAGTCGCCCGCGGCCGCTCGCGCCGAACATCACCCCTCGCCTCGGGGTAATTGTCCACGCGGGCCACCCAATTCGGGTGCGGTGCCCAGTCGCGCGGAGCGCCCGGCGCGATCACCGGCGCGGCGGGCAGCGGCGGAGTAGCCCGCCGATGCCTGCGGCCCACGCCAGGTCCCGCGCGCCTCGGAGGTGCTGGAGTAGAAATCCGTCAGCTCCAGCTCCTTGTTGCGCAAAGCCAAAGCCGTTCCGGTGGAGATGGTTTCGGTGCGCACCGCTTCGGCTTCGACCTCGGTCTTGACCTCGGCGAGGCGACGGCCGATGCGCGCGGCGAAGGCCATCTGAAAGTTCAGGCGGGCGGTCACGGCCGCGACAGGGGCCTGGACACGACGTTGGATCGTACGGCCCCAGCGGGTTTCGGCGACGACCTTCTCGGTGGTAGCGCTCTTGTACGCCCCGGACTTGATGTACTGATCCGACGCCCGCACCATCTGCACCAGCAGACTGCCGTACAGCGCCTCACAGGTGTCGATATCGGAGTCGAAACCGTACGCGTAGACCGTGGTCGAGGAGCGCGCCACATCGCAGCGCACATCATTGGCAGCCGCGATCGCCACGAACAACTGCACGTAGGTGCGCAACCCCTTCTTGCCCGGCTCACCGATCGGAATCACCCGCTGGATCGGCGTGGGCCGCCGCTCCCGACTCGCGATATGCGCCCGTGCCACAGTCAGATCCACCGAGGACCGGGTGGCGAGTTTCTGTGCGGCGGCGAGGAAAGCCTCGGCCTCATGCTCGTTGTCGGTCGATTCGGCCTGGCGCAGCAGCCCGCCGATACGCGTGAGTAATTTGTCCTGAGAAGACATCGGCACCCAGCCTAGCTGGGCCGATGATCGTGCGCCCCGGGACCGGGTCCTACCGTGCGGGGGTGCGAAGTCCGAGGTAGTACGGGCACGGGGAACATCCACCATGTATCTTCCTGTGTGCAACCGGCTGAGTGTGCCGCCGCTCACGCCTCGACCCTGGAGTACTCGCGATGGTTTTGAAGAAGGTGTCGTCCCTACGATCGTCGCTCGTCCCGCGGGCCGCGGTGGCTGTCACCTCGGCAGCGTTGCTGACCGCGACATTCGCCGCGGGGTGCTCCAGCGATTCGGGGAGCAACGCCACCTCGCAGAACCTCACCGGGCGTGGGCCGATCACCTACGTCGAGGGCAAGGACACCACCGAAACCGGTGCGGTCAAGCAGCTCGTCGAGCGCTGGAACTCCGCGCACCCGGATGAGAAGGTGACGTTCAAGGAGCAGTCCAACGACGCCTCCCAGCAGTACGACGACCTGAAGCAGCATCTGCAGGCCAAGTCCACCGACTACGACGTGGTCGCGCTCGATGTGCCGTGGACCGCGGAGTTCGCCGCCAAGGGCTGGATCCAGCCGTTGAAGGACTCGTACGCCATCGACACCGCGACGCTGCTGTCGCCGCCGGTCGAATCGGCCCGCTACAACGGCACCCTGTACGCCGTGCCGCGAAACACCAACGGCGGCCTGCTGTTCTACCGCAAGGACCTCGCGCCCGAGCCGCCCAAGACCTGGACCGAACTGCTGGCCCAGTGCCCGAAGGCCAAGGAAGCCGGAATCGGCTGCTACGCCGGTCAATTCGCACCCTACGAGGGTCTGACCGTGAACGCGGCCGAGGTCATCAATGCCTTCGGCGGCAGCTTCGTCGGCGCGGACGGCAAGTCCCCCACCGTGAACAGCGCCCAGGCCCGCCAGGGTCTGCAGACCCTGGTCGACGCGTACAAGAACGGCGATATCCCGAAGGAAGCCATCTCCTTCAAGGAGCCGGAGTCGCAGAACGCGTTCGTCACCGGCAAGCTCATGTTCATGCGCGGCTGGCCGTCGTCCTTCGGCGACGCGGGCTCGGACGCCTCCGCGGTGAAGGACAAGTTCGGTGTCGCCCCGCTGCCCGGCAAGGACGGCGTCGGCGCCTCCACGCTCGGTGGTTACAACGCGGCCATCAGCTCGTACTCCAAGAACAAGGCCACCGCACTGGACTTCCTTCGCTTCCTGATCAGCGAGGACGCCCAGCACATCGTCGCCCAGGGCGCGCTGCCGTCGGTGCGCGCCTCGGTCTACGACGATCCGGCTCTGATCGCCAAGATGCCGTACCTGCCCGCGCTGAAGGAGTCCATCGCCTCCGCCGTGCCGCGTCCGGTCACCCCGTTCTACCCGGCGGTGTCGAAGGCCATCCAGGACAACGCATATGCTGCGCTGACCGGTACGAAGTCCGTCGACGACGCCATTGTCGGAATGCAGAAGGGCATCGAGACCGCCGGTTCGTAGTCCGACGAGTCCGTCCCGTAGGAGAAGAGAAACGGTGTCACGTCCTTCGGGAGCGACCGATGTCGCGACGCCCGACCTGACCAAGTCGCCCAATTCCGATCAGCCGCAACCGGTCTCCCGTATGGGCCGGTTGCGCGCGGGGTTCGCCGAATCCAGGCGTGCCTGGTTGTTCGTCACGCCGGTGCTGCTCGCACTGGCCGTGGTGGTCGGTTATCCGGTGGTCCGCGCGGTGTGGATGTCCTTCCAGAAGGACGCCGGAATCGACAAGGCCACCGGCATGTTCGTCGAGGGCGGCGGCGCCGGCATCGACAATTACAAGCACTGGCTGCTGCAGCAGTGCACCGATTCACTGGGCGCGACCGTCGACTGCCCCACCGGCAATCTCGGTTCCCAGTTCTGGATGGCCATCGGCGTCACCCTGCTGTTCACGGTGGTGACCGTGACCCTGGAGGCCACCATCGGCCTGGGCATGGCCGTCATCATGGGCAAGACGTTCAAGGGCCGCGCCCTGCTGCGCGCCGCCGTGCTCATCCCGTGGGCCATCCCCACCGCCGTCACCGCACGCCTGTGGGAGTTCATGTTCCAGTACGACGGCGTGGTGAACCGGGTCTTCGGCACCCACATTCTGTGGACCGCGGACGCCTGGCCCGCCCGCTTCGCGGTCATCATCGCCGATGTGTGGAAGACCACTCCGTTCATGGCGCTGCTGATTCTCGCCGGCCTGCAGGTCATTCCGGAGGACGTGTACGAGGCGGCCCGGGTCGACGGCGCGTCCGCGTGGCAGCGATTCACCCAGATCACCCTGCCGCTACTGAAACCCGCACTGCTGGTGGCGGTGCTGTTCCGGACCATGGACGCGTTGCGTATGTACGACCTGCCCGCCATCCTGACCCAGTCCAATCCGAACACCCGCACCATCTCCATGCTGGTGGTCGATCAGGTACGGCAGGGCGCGAACAGCGCGTCGGCACTGTCGGTGATCACCTTCTTCCTCATCTTCACGGTGGCGTTCCTGCTGGTGAAGGTCTTGGGGGCCAACGCCGTTCGCACCCAGGAAGAGCAGCGGGAGGCGCACTGATGAGCATCGATACGAGCAAGACACCCGTCGCCGCCGCGAAAGAGCGCGCGCCGCAAGCGGTTCCGTGGACCAAGCGGCTGGCATCCGGCCGCGTCTACCTCGGCGCGCTGATCGTGCTGGTGTGGGGCCTGGGCCCGTTCTACTGGATGGTCGTCACCGCGCTGCGCGATCCGGCCTACACCTTCGACAACACGCCGTGGCCGACACACGTCACCCTCGACAACTTCCGCGACGCCTTCGACACCAGCCGCGGTAACGACTTCGGACGGGCGCTGCTGAACAGCGTCGTCATCGGCGCGGCCACCACCGTGGTCGCACTCGTGCTCGGCGTACTGGCCGCGTATGCCCTGGCGCGCTTGACCTTCCGCGGCAAGTACGTGGTCTCCGGACTCATTCTGAGCGCGTCCATGTTCCCGGTCGTAGTGCTGGTGACCCCGCTGTTCCAGCTCTTCACCGACCTGGGCTGGATCGGGCACTACCAGGCCATGATCATTCCGAACATCTCGTTCGTGCTGCCCATGACCGTGTACATCCTGGCATCGTTCTTCACCGAATTGCCGTGGGAGCTCGAAGAAGCCGCGCGTATCGACGGTGCGTCGCGATTCCAGGCCTTCCGGTTGATCATGCTGCCGCTGGCCGCGCCCGCCGTATTCACCACGGCCATCCTGGCTTTCATCGCCGCGGTGAACGAATACCTGCTGGCGCGACTGCTTTCGAGCGACAAGACCGAACCGGTCACCGTCGCGGTGGCGCGTTTCTCCGGAAACAATCCGCTCGTACAGCCCTATGCCGCCATTATGGCGGCGGGCACCATTGTCACGATTCCGCTGGTGATCATGGTGCTGTTGTTCCAGCGCCGCATCATTTCCGGTCTGACGGCGGGCGGCGTGAAGTCCTGATCCTGACGGTCGGGTCGATTAGCATGGGTCGCGCCGCTCCTGCGGCGCTCTGACGTACACAAGCTTTTTCGACGCTCCGGAAGGAGATGATCGTGAGCTCGTCCCGTAAACGGCGCCGCAGCCAACCGGCGCCGTACGCCACCATGGCGGGGTGGAACGAGCTCGCGGCGACTCCACAGCGCAAGCAACCCGCACCCGGCAAACCGCGCCGGCGCGCGAAACCGGCACCGCCGCCGGACGCCGCGACCCGCCCGCCGCGCTCGCGCAGGCAGCGCGTCCTGCGAGTGGTCGGCGCGCTCTTCGTCATCCTCCTGGTGTTTCCGGCCATGCTGCTCGGACTCGCCTACTGGAGCGCGGAGATTCCCGCTCCGTCCGCGGTACAGGCCGATCAGATCGCCACCATCCTCACCTCGGACGGCAATACGGTGATCGCGAAGGTCGTTCCGCCGAAGGGCAATCGAATTCCGGTGCCCATCGGCGATGTTCCCGAACCGGTGCGCCAGGCGGTGCTCTCTGCCGAGGACCGCAATTTCTACACCAATCCCGGCTACTCGACCACGGCGTTCATCCGCGCCGCCCGCGACAATTTCCTCGGCAGAGAGGATGCGGGCGGCGGCTCCACCATTACCCAGCAGTATGTGAAGAACGCCTTCCTGAGCTCCGAGCGCACCCTGAGCCGCAAAATGCGCGAACTCATCATCGCCGCCAAGATGTCCCGGGAATGGAGTAAGGACGACATTCTCGAGGCATACCTGAACACCATCTATTACGGCCGCGGCGCGTACGGCATCTCCGCCGCCGCCAAAGCCTATTTCGCCAAACCGGCACCGGAACTGACCCCTGCCGAGGGCGCGGTACTGGCCGCGGTCATCCGCACCCCGTCCATCCTCGATCCGGAGACCCATCTGCCGCAGCTGCGCGCCCGCTGGGCGTATGTACTGGACGGCATGGTGGAGATGGGCGCGCTGAACCGAAATGACCGCGCCGCCATCCAATTTCCCGATATCGTCCCCGCCACCGAGGTGGGCGACAGCATTCCGCGCGGCCCCGAGGGACTGATCCGCGCCCAGGTACTGCGCGAACTGCGCGCCTCCGGCATCAGCGAGCAGGAGCTGAATACCGGTGCGCTGCAAATCTTCACGACCATCGACGCGCGCGCCCAGCAGGCCGCGCTCGGCGCGGTCGGCAATGCGATGGGCGGGCAACCAGGCGAACTGCGCACCGCGGTCGTCTCCATCGATCCACGCACCGGTGCGGTGCGCGCCTACTACGGCGGACCCGACGGTATCGGCTTCGACTTCGCCCAGGCCCCACTGCAAACCGGCTCCGCGTTCAAGACCTTCGCGGTGCTGGCCGCGCTGCAACAGGGAATTCCGCTGTCCTACAAGCTGGAGAGCCAGCCGCTGACCGTGAACGGCGAGAAGATCCAGAATGTCGGCGGTGAGTCCTGCGGCACCTGCTCGCTGAGCGAAGCCTTCAAACGCTCACTCAACACCAGCTTCTACCGGCTCACCCAGGCTCTGTTCGAAGGCCCGAAAGCCATTGCGAACGCGGCACATCAGGCCGGTATCCCCGAGCAGATCCCGGGCGTCGCGGGCAAGACACTGACCGAGGAGAACGGGCCGCCGCTGCCGTCCATCGTGCTCGGCACGTATTCGGTGCGGCCCATCGATATGGCTTCGGCGTACGCGACACTCGCGGCCTCGGGGGCGTATCGCGCACCCTATTTCGTGCAGAAGGTGGTGACCGGCGACGGCCGGGTACTGCTGGATCGCGGGGCCGATCCGCAGCGCGGCGAACAGCGCATCCAAACCACCGTCGCCGATACCGTTTCGCAGGCCATGCTGCCGATCGCCGGGTACTCGAACAATCACAATCTCGCCGGGCGGCCCTCCGCGGCCAAGACCGGCACCACTCAACTGGGTGACACCGGGCAGAACAAAGATGCCTGGATGGTCGGCTTCACCCCGTCGCTCTGCACCGCGGTGTGGGTGGGAACCGAACAGTCGCAACCGATTCTGACCGCGCGCGGGGCCGCCATCTACGGTTCCGGGCTGCCGTCCGATATCTGGAAGCAGACCATGGACGGCGCGCTGGACGGCACACCGGTGGAGCAGTTCCCGAATCCGGGCGAACTGCCCGCCGCCCAGCCGGGGGCCGGTAATTACGACATACTCAATCCGGGTCCGAGCGCACCGCAGGCACCGGCGGTCATCGTCCCGCCCGCCCCGCCGCCACGCCAGGTGGAGATCTTCCCCGGCCTCAGCCTCCCGGTTCCGGGATAGTTGATCATGAATCGCGACTACCGAACCCATCCGCCCCCGGCCGCGGATATTGTAGAAACGGCCACCGGTGCCATCGACTCCGGACGTCGGTGGCAGGATGCGGGTTGGGAGCAGGGTGGGGTCGGAGACAGCACGAGACTTAGGGGCGACGCCGGTGGATTTCAATGTTGTTGAACGCCCGGAGACGCTGGTGGCCGGAACGGTGCTACGCAGCCCGGCACTCGCGGTCGAAGGACCGCGCCGCGCGAAGGTCGAGGAAGCCTGGAAACAGAACCTCGCCCGCAGCCTGCCCGGACCACCCGCGACCGCGTATGTCGATCACGCACCCGAGATCGGCTCCTATCTGACCCACATCGTCGGCTACCGCTGCGAAACCCTGGACGATCTGCTGCCCGGTGATGTCATGGCCAGGATCCCGGCCGGCACCTTCGCGATGTTCACGCGCACCGGCGAGAATCTGGGCGACACCATCGCCTCCATCTGGCGCACGGTGTGGGATCTGGAAGCCTCGGGCACGCTGAACCGCGCGTATACCGGGGATTTCGAACGGTATCCGGACTCCCGGACCGTGGAGGTTTTCGTCGCGCTGTATCCCGGCGCGGAGGGGTAGGGGCTGTGGATTTCGAAATCATCACTCTCGATGCGTTCCTCGTCGGCGGGCTGACCATCCCGCTGGCGGGGCGCGAGGTCACCGCACGCGACCTCGACCTGGTCAATTTCACCTGGGACCGCTATCTCGCCCGCGAGAAGAAGGTCGAACGCGTCGCCGCCTACATCGGCCAGAACGACCACGCCGTAGCCGTTCTCGGCTATGAACTCCCCGACCTCGGCCAACTCGACACCGGCGATGTGGTCACCCGCATCCCCACCGGTCGCTACGCCAAATTCGTGGTCTCCGACAAGCCCTACGACCTGCTCCGCACCGCCTGGGCCAAGGTCGCCAAGGCCGAAAACGCCGGAACCATCACCCGATCCCACACCGCCGAGATCGAGCGCTACACCGGCCCGACCTCCGTCGAGGTCTACGTCTCGCTCGACTGACTCGCACCGAGGGAAAAACGAAGGGCTGCCCCGCGATTGGATCGCGGGGCAGCCCCGTTTCGGTGTAGTAGGGTGACGCCCGCACTGGGCCGATGCGCCGTATGTGCTCGACGCGGCAGAGCTCCGCGAGCCGGGTCGCGTTGCCCGCGCCGCTCACAGCCGGGCCGAAGGCCGTGTGTCCGAACCTCACTCGTGACGGGCAGGGGACACGTTTTCGTAGTCCGGGAGCGGCGGGGTCGGGGCGGGTGCCATGATGCGCTCCATTCCGGCCAGGGACTCGAGTAGCGGCAGACGGGTGATCGTATTGCGCACGACCATGCCCAGCCGCGACTTCGGCACCATCAGGCGTAGGTTCGGGCCGATCTGCTGTTTGCGGTCGACCAGTTCCCGGTGTCCGGTCTGGTAGCGGCGGAACGCTGTTTCATGGTCACCCCCGGCCATCGCCAGCTCGCCCGCGAGCCGGTACGCGCCCGTCAGCGACAGCTCCGCCCCGGCCCCCGACACCGGTGACGCGCAGTAGGCGGCATCGCCGACCAGGGCGATCCGGCCGGTCGACCAAGAGTCCATTCGGACCTGGCCGAGAGCGTCGAAGTACAGGTCCGGGTCCGCGAGTGCGCCGGCGAGCAATTCCGGTACGTGCCAATCGGATTCACGACCGAAGGCGGTGGCCAACATGCGCCGGGCGGCGTCCGGATCACGATGATCCCAGTCGAGCCGATCGCTGCGAAACATGAAGTACGCCTTGGCCTGCGGTGAGGTACCGGAGCGATACAACCCGGCCAGCCTGCCCGGCGTATTGAAGACCGTCATCGAGCGGTCGGGTCCGAGCGCCGCATCGGCATTGCCGAAGGCGAAGTAGTGATCCATATGGCGTACGAACCACTCCTCCGGGCCGAAGGCCAGGCGGCGCACCGCCGAGTGCAGCCCCTCCGCGCCGATGACCAGGTCGAACCGGCGCGCCGGAGCATGCTCGAAGGTGACATCCACCCCGTCGGCGGCCTGGGCGAGGGTCTGGATGGAGTCACCGAAGATGCACTCGACCTCGGCGGGCACGGCATCGCGCAGAATATGGACGAGATCCCCGCGCATGATCTCCACCTCGGCGCTGACCTGCTTCTCCTTGATCGCGTCGGTATCGATCCGCGTGATGGTGCGACCATCCCGGTCCACGAATCGCATACCGGTTACATCGGCCGCGTGCTCGCGTACCCGCGGCATGATGCCCATTCGCTCGGCCACGCCGATGGCCTGGTCACGAATATCGACTCCCTGTCCGCCGGTGCGTAATTCGGCCGCCCGCTCGACCACGGTGGGCCGGAACCCATGCCGCGCAAGCCAATACGCCAGGACCTGCCCGGCAATGCCCGCACCTGAAATCAGAATCCGTTCGTTCCGCATGATCTCTTCCCCAAGTCTCAGAAATACTGACCGATGGTCAGTAGCCAGGGTAGGCTCCTGACCATCGGTCAGTCAATGGCTAGAATTCGAGACATGACCGATGACTCGCGGACCCGCATCCTGCGCACCGCGCTGGAGCTTTTCGCCGACCGCGGGTACTACGCCGTCTCGGTGCGGGAGATCGCCGAACAGGTAGGTCTCACCAAAACCGCTGTGCTCTACCACTTCTCGAACAAGAGCGATATCGTCGCCGCCCTGGTGGAGCCGCTGCTCGTCGAGACCGAAGCCGCACTCGCCACCGTGCGTGAGATCGAGGATCCGGATTCCGCGCGCTGGGCCGTGGTCGAAAGCCTGATCGATATCTGGCTGACCCACCGGCAATTACTGCGCATGCATATGCAGGACCAGGCACTGTCGGCGAACCCGGCGACCTTCGCCCGCCTGCGCGATATCGCCCTGTCGGCCCAGCAGTTACTCGCCGGACCCGAACCCGGCCTCGCCGACCGAGTGCGCGCCGCGCAAATCTATGCGGCACTGAGCGATCCAGTGGTCGTGTTTGCCGATCAACCGGTTACGGAGTTGCGCGCCGCGATCATCGAGGGAGCGCAGCGGCTGCTGGATTCGCCCCGGCCGCCGCACTGCCTGGAATTCCCTCGGCCCCAGCGTAATTCGACAGCGGACAGCGCGGGCAGCACCACCCCGGCCCGCCGCGTCTCTCGTGGACGACCGGCCACAGTAACGGCCGAGTTGATGGAATCCGCACGCCGCCTGCGCGATTCGGACGGCCGCAGTATCAATGAGATCGCCGCCGAGCTGGGGATTTCCCGCGCCACGCTGTACCGCCACCTCAATGCTCCGAAGACAGGCGACCACCCCTGATCCGCTCCGGAAACGGCAAAGCCCGGTCGAGCCATCGGCTCGACCGGGCTTCCCTCACCCGGTACCGAGTTGCCTCGGAAGGTTCTTACTCAGCGCCGATGATGAACGCTTCCAGCTGGTCGCGGGCGATGTCGTCGGCCAGCTGCTTCGGCGGCGACTTCATCAGGTACGCGGAGGCCGGGATGACCGGGCCGCCGATGCCGCGATCGAGGGCGATCTTGGCGGCGCGGACGGCGTCGATGATGATGCCGGCCGAGTTCGGGGAGTCCCACACCTCGAGCTTGTACTCCAGGTTCAGCGGCACATCGCCGAAGGCGCGACCCTCGAGGCGTACGTACGCCCACTTGCGGTCGTCCAGCCAGCCGACGTGATCGGACGGGCCGATGTGCACATTGCCCTCGCCCAGATCCTTCTTCAGGTTGCTGGTGACGGCCTGGGTCTTGGAGATCTTCTTGGACTCGAGACGCTCGCGCTCGAGCATGTTCTTGAAGTCCATATTGCCGCCGACGTTCAGCTGCATGGTGCGGTCCAGCTGCACACCGCGGTCTTCGAACAGCTTGGCCATGACGCGGTGTGTAATGGTCGCGCCGACCTGGGACTTGATGTCGTCGCCGACGATCGGGATGCCCGCGTCGACGAACTTCTGCGCCCACACCGGATCGGAGGCGATGAAGACGGGCAGCGCGTTGACGAAGGCCGCACCCGCGTCGATGGCGCACTGCGCGTAGAACTTGTCGGCCTCTTCAGAACCGACCGGAAGGTAGGAGACGAGGACGTCGACCTTGGCGTCCTTCAGCGCCTTGACCACGTCGACCGGCTCGGCGTCCGACAGCTCGATGGTCTCGGCGTAGTACTTGCCGATGCCGTCCAGGGTCGGTCCGCGCAGCACGGGCACATCGGCCGGCGGCACATCGGAGATCTTGATGGTGTTGTTCTCGCTGGCGAAGATCGCGTCCGAGAGATCGAAGCCGACCTTCTTGGCGTCGACGTCGAAGGCGGCGACGAACTTCACATCGCGTACATGGTAGGGGCCGAACTTGACGTGCATGAGGCCGGGAACGGTCGCGGTTTCGTCCGCGTCCTTGTAGTACTGCACACCCTGGACCAGGGAAGAAGCACAGTTACCCACACCTATGATGGCCACCCGAACTTCGGTGTTGCTCTCACTCATGGCCGCTATTTCCCTCTTTCTGTGGTGCCGCCTTCGTCGATTGCTCCGCAGCAATCAACTCGTTGAGCCAGCGCACTTCGCGCTCGCTTGATTCGAGACCCAGTTGATGGAGCTGCCGGGTGTAGCGATCCAGTTGCCCGCTGGCTCGTTTGATCGCCTCCCGCAGTCCTTCTCGGCGCTCCTCGACCTGCCTCCGCCGCCCCTCCAAGATCCGCATCCGCGCCTCCGCGGGGGTGCGACTGAAGAAGGCCAGATGAACGCCGAAGCCGTCGTCGGTGTAGTTCTGCGGTCCCGTATCGGCCAGGAGCTCGGCGAAGCGCTCCCGGCCGGTGTCAGTCAGCTGGTACACGCGCCGCGCACGGCGTGTGGTCAACCCCGGTGGAATCTCTTCCGCGATAAGGCCATCGGACTGCATGCGCCGCAGGGTCGGATAGAGCGACCCGTAGGAGAAGGCCCGGAACGGGCCGAGCAGTCCGGTCAACCGCTTGCGCAGTTCATAGCCGTGCATCGGAGATTCGAGGAGCAGCCCGAGGATTGCCAGTTCGAGCATCGGGCCTCACCCCCTCCTGACTGTTATTTGCAGATCTAACCGATGGATGCAGTTCCAAACTATATCGCGCCGATATATTTCGCGCGCATGTACCGCCTGACGGAACCCTGAGAGTCCATCTGGGGCGTGCGGGCGGAGTGCCCCCGCAAGTACTCTGGGTCGCGTGCGAATACAGCGGCAGGTAGTGGACTATGCGCTTCGGCGCCGGTCGCTGCTGGCCGACGTCTACGCGGGCCGCGTGGATGTCTCGTCGGTGTGCGATGCGAATCCGTACCTGTTGCGTGCGGCGAAATTCCATGGGCGGGGGAGCGAGGTCACATGCCCCATCTGCCGGAAGGAACAGCTGACTCTCGTATCGTGGGTCTACGGTGACGGGCTGGGACCGGCCTCCGGGTCCGCGCGCACCCCGGAAGAACTGATCCGGCTGGCCGAGACGCGCGAGGAGTTCTCGGTACACGTGGTCGAGGTGTGCCGGACCTGCAGTTGGAACCACCTGGTGCAGTCGTATGTGGCAGGCCAGGCCCCGGCCCCGACCGGGCGCCGCCGAACCGGCACCCGCCGCCGCGCGGCCGAGTGAAGGGCCACGTCGTCTGCTGATTCGCGGGCACACCCGTGCCCGCCGCGGCTTATCGCCGCATGAGCTCGCCCCGCCTCCCCAGGCCAGGACCGTAAGCATCGAGAGTTATTGGAGAGCCAGGCTGTGACATCGCCCTATGACGACGGACCGCACGGCGGCCGCCCCCAGCGTGGCGGTTCGCAACCCGGCCCCGGCGGCTACCCGCCGCCGCGACCGCAGAGTCCGCCGCCGGGAGCACGGCAGCCCGGTCCGGGGCAGCCGGGTCGTCCCGCACAGGGCGGCATGCCGCCGCGTGGACCGCAGGGCCAGCCGATGCGCGCACCCGTGCCACCGCCGGGACAGCAGGCGCGCCGTCCGGTGCCGCCGCCGCAGGGCCGCGCCACTCCGGATGCGACACGCAAGCTGCCCGCACCCGATGCCACCCAGAAGATGAACACCGGCGGCCGGCAGGCCGTGCCCGCGCATCTGCAGCGGGCCGCGACTTCCGATCGCGCCGAACGGGTTTCCGATCGCAATCCGCGGGTGCAGGCCCGCGCGGGGGCCGGCACCGCCGAGCGGACGCGCGGCGATGACCGCACCCGTCCGCCGACGGGCGCGAATCCCGCGGTCTCGCGCCGTCCCCAGGGTGGTGGTCCGGGCGGTCCGCCGCCGCGGCGCCCCGGCGGGGAAGGGCCCGGTGGCGGTGGCGGTAGTCGCAGGCCGAAGAAGAAGTCGCCGTGGAAGATTGTGCGCCGGGTCGCCTACGTGATCATGGCTTTGCTCATCGTCGCGCCCAGCACCATGTTCCTGGTCGCCTACTCCACCGTGGATGTACCCAAAGCCGGTGACCTGAAAACCAATCAGGTGGCCACCATGTTCATGGCCGACGGCACCTCGGTGCTGTCCAAAGTCGTTCCGCCGGAAGGCAACCGGACCGATGTGAGCATCGACCAGATCCCGCCGCACCTGCGCAACGCCGTGATCGCGGCCGAGGATCGCGATTTCTACACCAATCCGGGCTTCTCCATCTCCGGCTTCGTGCGCGCCGCGCGTGACAATGTCATGGGCAAGGCCAGCGCCGGTGGTGGTTCCACGATCACCCAGCAGTATGTGAAGAACGCGATGGTCGGTGACGAGCGTTCGCTCAGCCGCAAGCTGCACGAGCTGGTGATCTCGGCCAAGATGGCGCGGCAGTGGTCCAAGGACGACATTCTCACCGCGTACCTGAACACCATCTACTTCGGTCGTGGCGCGTACGGCATCGACGCGGCGTCCAAGGCGTACTTCGGTAAGAAGGTCTCGGAGCTGGATCCGGCCGAGGGCGCGGTGCTGGCGGCGACCATTCAGCAGCCGTCGAATCTGGACCCGGAGAAGAATCCCAAGGGCGCGCAGACGCGCTGGAACTATGTGCTGGACGGCATGGTCTCCGGTGGTCATCTGGCGCAGGCCGATCGGGCTGCC
Source organism: Nocardia sp. SYP-A9097 (assembly GCF_009649815.1). Classification (GTDB taxonomy): domain Bacteria; phylum Actinomycetota; class Actinomycetes; order Mycobacteriales; family Mycobacteriaceae; genus Nocardia. Next base: position 686,923 of record NZ_WJIC01000001.1, on the reverse strand, counting down.
ATGCAGTACCCGGCGGTGATTCCGGCGGCGCAGGCGGCCGGTGACAAGACCATGGACGGCGGCCCCGAGGGCCTGATCAAGACCCAGGTGCTCAAGGAGCTCGAGGCCGCCGGTATCAGCGAGCACGAGCTGAATACCGAAGGGCTGCAGATCACCACGACCATCGACGCGAAGGCGCAGCAGGCGGCCGTCGATTCGGTGAACAAGACCATGGATGGTGAGCCGGAGATTCTGCGCACCGCGGTGGTGTCGGTGGATCCCAAGACCGGTGCGGTGCGCGCGTACTACGGCGGCACCGACGGTCAGGGCTACGACTTCGCCAATGCCGGTCTGCCGCCGGGCTCTTCGTTCAAGGTGTTCGGTCTGGCCGAGAACCTGGAGATGGGCAAGCCGCTCTCGACGCTGTACGACTCCTCGCCGGTGACGGTGAACGGCATCAAGATCACCAACGTCGAGGGCGAGCAGTGCGGTATGTGCACCATCGCCGAGGCACTCAAGCGCTCATTGAACACCAGCTTCTACCGCATGATGCTGGATATGCCGGGCAACGGCCCGCAGAAGATCGCCGATATGGCGCATAAGCTCGGCATCCCGGAGAACATTCCGGGCGTGGGTAAATCGCTGACCGAAGCCGATGGCAACGGCCCCAATAACGGTGTCGTGCTGGGCCAGTACCAGGTGCGGCCGCTCGATATGGCCTCCGCGTACGCCACTTTGGCGGCCTCGGGCATGTACCGCGCACCGCATTTCGTGCAGAAGGTGGTCACCTCGGACGGCACCATCCTGCTCGATCGTGGCGAAACCGCCGGCGAGCAGCGGATTTCGGCGGCCGTGGCGGACAATGTCACCGATGCTATGAAGCCCATCGCGCAGTGGTCGCGTAATCACAATCTGGCGGGCGGTCGCGATTCGGCCACCAAGACCGGTACCAACCAGCTCGGCGATACCGGCGAGAACCGCGACTCCTGGATGGTCGGCTTCACCCCCGAGCTGTCCACCGCGGTCTGGATGGGCACCGAGCAGGGCGTGAAACTGCGAAATGCCAACGGCGGCATGATCTACGGCTCCGGCCTGCCCGCCGATATCTGGAAGGGCACCATGGACGGTGCGCTCAAGGGCGTACCGAACGGCAAGTTCCCCAAGCCGGGCACCATCGGCGGTCAGGCGGGTGTGCCGTCCTGGTCGGCGCCGTATACCGCGCCCTCGACCACCGACGCGCCCGTGCTGCCGCCGGTGATCACCCAGAGTCAGGTCGAAATCCTGCCCGGTATCACGATTCCGGTGCCGGGGCTGGCGCCGAATCCGCAGAACCAGCAGCGGGCGCAACCGCAGCCCTCACAGGATCCCGGTACGGGTCCGATGTCCGGGCAGCCCGTCGCTCCGGCGGATGGTTCGACAGTGACCACCGCGCCCAATCCGGGTGGGGGCAACGGCAACGGGAACGGCAATGGGAACGGGGCTCCACGCAGTCGGTAGCCTCGAAACGTGATCGAGCAGGAAGTGACCCATCGGTCGACCACCCTCGGTGAGTCGGCCGGTGGCGCACCGGAACCCGGCCCGTCCGCCCCTGTGCGGTATGTCTCCCCCGCACCGCTGGCAGTCGACCTCCGGTCGGTCGACGACCGCGACAAGCCCAGTCGCACCGATACGCTCACCGCCCAACTGTGCGATCTGATCGGCGGTCCGGTCGGCGATCACGCGCTCATCGGGCGGGTCCGATTCTGGACGCCCATGCGGGTGCTCATGGCGTTCGCGGTGCTCTTCCTGGCGCTCAGCTGGTTCGGCAAGGCGGGCTGTATTCAGCAGGCCCCCGACGGCGAGGGCGGGCTGGGTCTGGATTGGAACAATGGCCGCCAGTACGTGGCCATGTGCTACTCCGATACCGTGCCGCTGTACGGCGCGGAGCATCTGAACGAGGGCGCGTTCCCGTACAAGAAGCAGTGGACCGACTTCGGCTCGGACGGTAAACCGCAGACTCGGTATATGGAGTATCCGGTGTTGTCCGGGCTCTACCAGTACGGTGCCATGGTAATCGCCAAGGCGTGGAAGCAATCTCATCTGCCCGGCGCGCTGGAAGTGGTCGTCTACTTCAATGTGGTGGCGGTGGGGCTGGCGCTGGCTTGGCTGGTAACCCTATGGGCCTCAGCGCAATTGGCTGGACGGCGGGTGTGGGATGCCGCGCTGATCGCCCTCTCGCCGCTGGTGCTGGTGCACGCTTTCACCAATTTCGACACGCTCGCAACGGCTTTCGCGGCCGGTGGGATGCTGGCCTGGGCGCGTAGACGGCCGGTGCTGGCGGGCATCCTGCTCGGCTTGGGTGGGGCGGCGAAGCTGTATCCGCTATTGCTGCTCGGGCCGATCCTGGTGCTGTGCCTGCGCGCGGAGCGACTGCACGAGGACGAATCCCGCTGGGGCGGAATGCGTCCGCTACGTGCGGCCGGTGCGACGGCCGCCGGCGCCGCCATCACCTGGCTGGCGGTGAACGCGCCGATCGCGGTGCTCTACGGCAAGGGTTGGCGAGAGTTCTTCCGGCTCAATACCGAACGTCACGCCGACCCGGATTCGATCTACAACGTCTTCACCTCGTTCACCGGTTGGAAGGGGTTCGACGGTGTCCTGCAGTCCACCGATACGCCCACGATCCTGAACCTGATGTCCCTGCTGCTGTTCAGCGCCGCCTGCGCGGGTATCGGCTGGATCGGGCTGACGGCCGCGCGCCGGCCACGCCTGGCGCAGCTGGCCTTCCTGGTGGTGGCGGCGTTCCTGCTCACCAATAAGGTGTGGAGCCCGCAGTATTCGCTGTGGCTGGTGCCGCTGGCCGCGCTGGCGCTGCCGCAGCGCCGAATCCTGTTGGCGTGGATGACAATCGACGCCCTGGTCTGGGTGCCGCGAATGTACTACTACCTCGGCACCGACAAGAAGGGCGTCCCCGAACAGTGGTTCACCGGCACGGTGGCGCTGCGGGATATCACGGTGATCATCCTGTGCGCCTTGGTGATTCGCCAGATCTACCGCCCGGCCGAGGACCCGGTGCGCCGCGACGGTGTGGACGATCCGAGCGGCGGGCCGCTCGATCGCGCTCCCGACCCGGAGTACCCGTGGCTCCCGCCGCTGCTGCGGCCGCGCGCCACCGCCGCCATGAACCACTGAGCCTCGGGCCGACGAGGTCGTAGCTCGCCCCGCCCCGTCATTCCGGCGCGCTTTTGGCCGGAATCCACCGAAACATGTTGCGGTGCCGCAGGTGTGGATCCCGGCCAAAAGCATGCCGGGATGACGGGAGGTACCTCCGATGACGGGGTGACACGTGCCTAGTGCAGGAAGCGCCCCAGTTGGGGAACGGCCTCGCCCGGGTGCTTGGCCTGGATGCCCTCGCCCAGCGCCTCCAGTTTCCAGTCCTGGGTATTGCCGGTGCGGTACACCTTGGCCATCGCCATACCGGTGAACGGCATACCGCCCGCCAGGGTGTAGCGCGCGAGTTCGGCATTGTTGGTGCCGTCGACCAAGCGGGAGAACGCGTTCGCCACCTGTTCGAAGGTGTGCCCCTTGTACGAGGTGACGATGAACAGCAGCGTGGTGACGTGCGTGGGGATGCGGGTGAGGTCGACCACGATCACCTCGTCGTCGCCTTCGCCCTCACCGGTGAGGTTGTCACCCAGATGGCGAACCGAACCGTCCTTGGAGGCGAGGCTGCCGTAGTAGACGACATCGACGGGGCTCATATCGGCGAACAGCACCACCGAGGCGTCCAGATCGATATCGGGGGCGCGGTTTCCGAACATGCCGCCGCGCTTGACCGGATCCCAGCCCAGGCCCATCTTCACGTAGCTGAGCGCGCCGCCACCCTCCTTGCGGAGGTTGATGCGCTGGCCTTTGACCAGGCTCACCGAATGGTTCTTGGGCAGGTCGCGATCCGCGCTCGGATCGGGCACGAGTGCGGGCGCCACCGCCGCGCCCTGCGGCGGATAGTCCGGTGCCGCAGGCGGATAGCCCGGTGCGGGCGGCGGGTAGTCCGCGGCCGGCGGGGCATAGCCACCGGCGGGCGCGGCCTGCTCGACGGGCCGGGACTGCGCCTGATTCACCTGTACGCCGTGGTCGGTGACCAGTGCGGCGAATCCGCCCGCATACCCCTGCCCGACCGCGCGTACCTTCCAACCGCCCTGCCGCCGATACACTTCCAGCGCGATGACGATGGATTCGGTGTCAAGGCCCTCGATCCGGTACTCGTACAGCGGATTTCCGCCGAGGTCGGTGACGACCGCGACGGGTGCGGATATCCGCCCGAAGTTGTTGCCCGCCTCGTCCAGGGTGACGACCGCGCGAATCTGCTGGATCCCGGCGGGCACCGCGCCCAGCGAGATCACCAGGGACGCGGGCTGCCCGGACGCACCGGGCTGCAGATTCACTCCCGGTCCGCTGGGTTGATTGAAGAACACGAAGTCGGCGTCCGTTCGGACCTTGCCGTGCTCGGTGACCAGGAGTGCGGACAGATCCGCGGGGGCGGCGATCTGCACGCTGATCACCACATCGTTCACATTCAAAGAGCCGTTCTGGCCCTTCACCAATGCTGCGGACAAGGTCGACCCTTCGCTTGTCGGTGCTTTGGCTGCCACTCTACGAGAAAGAGACCGGCGCGGGCGGCGACCTGATCAGTTAGGGTTGCGCCACCGTTTCTAGTATGGGGAATCGATGGCACAGCTGTTCGAGAAGTCCAAAAAGGTGATCGAGGCACATCTTTCGGGGACCGGTATCCGCGCGATCGCGGGTTCGATGGTCGCCTATGAAGGCAATGTGCAGTTCAAGAGCGCCGGCTTCGGCGGCGGCGACGGTGTTCTCGCGGGTTTGAAGCGCCGCGCCACCGGTGAATCGCTCTCCCTCATGGAGTGCTCGGGTCAGGGCCGGGTGTTCTTCGCGGTGAACGGCCAGAACGTGACCGTGGTGGATTTGAACAATGACACCCTGCAGGTGGAGTCGCAGCAGCTGCTGGCCTTCGCCGGAAATCTGCGCACCGATGTGACTTTCGCGGGCGTGCGTGGCGCGACCACCGGCGCGGGTCTGTTCACCACCAAGGTGTCCGGTCAGGGTCAGGTGGCGTTGCTGTCCGCGGGTGGGCCGCTGATTCATCTGGAGGTGTCGCCGCAGTATCCGCTCGTGGTGGATCCGGATGCGTTCGTGGCGGCGCGCGGCAATCTGCAGCAGTCTTTCGTCACCGATGTGTCGTGGCGCGATGTGATGGGTCAGGGTGGCGGGGAGGCGTTCTCGTTGCGCTGGGACGGGCAGGGCGTGGTGTTGATCCAGCCCGCCGAACGGTAGGGGACGGCGAATGTTCGAGCAGATCAACGCAAAAGTCGTGAAGGTGAATCTCGCCCAGGCGGGCGGGGTGGTGGCGCGCACGGGCGCGATGCTGTTCTACACCGGTGATGTGTCGTTCTCCCCGCATCAGGTGCCGGGCGCGGGTGCGATGGGCGGTATGGCCGGGCTCGCCGGTATGGCCGGTCGCATGATGGCGGGTGAGCACGAGCGCACCATGATGGCGCAGGGCAATGGCGAAGTACATTACGGTTTCGCGGGTTTGGAGACCCATGTGGTGCAGCTGCAGCCGGGCGCGGTGCTGCGGGTGGAGGCGTCGCGGCTGCTTGCCAATACCGCCGGATTGCAGAGTTCGGTTGTGTCGGTGATGAGTTCGGGTGGCGGGCAGGGTGGGCGCGGCGGCGGCATCATGGGCGCGCTGCGGGGTGCCGCGTCCGGAGTGCTCACCGGCGCGGGCATGTTCACCACACAGCTGTCCGGGCAGGGCAGTGCCGTACTACTCGGGCACGGCGGCTTTTTCGAGCTACCGGTCGGCGGGCAGTACCCCGTCGTGGTCGACCCGCAGGCTTTCGTAGCGACCTACGGGAATGTGCAGACGGAATTGAAAACCGCGTTGAGCTGGCGGGACGCGGTCGGCCGTGGATCCGGTGAGGCCATGCAACTGCACTGCGCCGGCCAGGGCGTCGTCTACGTGCAAGCCTCCGAACAGAAGCTGTGAGACTGCCATGAGCACCCTTCTCAATCCGATGAATCTTGTTGAAAGCGATAATCTTCCGGGCAACGATTATGCCTACAGCATTGATCTGCGCCAACCGTGGTTCATGCGCCGGGGCGCGATGATCGCGTACTACGGGCAAATGGAGTTCCGGGCACTGACTCACGGTCTGCAGGGCGGGCTGCTGCACATGGTGTCGCAACAGTTTTCAGCTCCATTATTCACCGGTGACTACGTGATTGCCGAAGGTCACGGGAAATTGATCATCGGCGATCGTGGATACAACATCAACTCCTATGACCTCGACGAGGGCAATCTCACCATCCGTGCCGCGAATTTGCTGGCATTCGAGCCGGGACTGTCACTGAATCAGTCGATCGTGCCCGGGTTTCTCACGCTCATCGGCACGGGCCGATTCCTGGCGTCCTCCAACGGTCCGGTCATGTTCGCCGAACCGCCGCTGCGGGTGGACCCGGAGGCGCTGGTCGGCTGGGCCGACTGCCCCTCCCCCAGCCATCATTACGACCAGCGCTGGGTTTCGAGTTTCCTGGCGGCCGGTGCGGCGCGATTCGGCGTGAACTCCGGTGAGGAACGGCAATTCGACTTCACCGGCACGGGCACGGTGCTCATTCAGTCCAGTGAGAAGATCCTCGACGACGCACACCTGGTGCGCGCCATCGAAGGACAATTGCAGAGCGGAATGACCCCGGGCGGGCTGCAACAAATCCAGGCCGTGGTCATGCAACAGCTGGGCGCGCAGCAGACGCACTGAGTGCCCACACTGAACAGGGCACGCCAGAGGTTTGCTGCCATTGCAACGCGGCGCCGCGCACCCGTGGCAGGATCGGTCGGGTGAGCGACGGTGAGGTAGAACCCGCGGAAGCGCACGACCAGTATTTGCGTGCCTTCCGGCATCCCGCCGTGTCCCGGTCGCAGCTCGAGGACCTCCTCGACGCCGTGAACGGCTTCCTGGACACCATTACTCCGGGCGAGGGTGAGTTCGTGCCGCAGGGCGGCTGGGCGCCGGAATCCACCGCCATGGCGTTCCAGATCGGGCGTGCCGTCGAACAGGTGCTCACCGAACGCGAGAACGCCGAACAGGAGTTGGTGCACCGCCGCGATATTCGTGATCGCCTGGTCGTGGCCCTGGACGCGGTGCTGGACTGCCTCCGTACCCTGCCCGATCTCGCCGAGGCCGAGATCGCGCTCGGCACAACGGCTGTCAATGAGGGATTCCAGGTGTTCGACGACGGCTCGGTGCGGACCACCGTCTCGCAGGAGATCGGCGCGGATCTGGGTGCGCTGGAGGCGAGACGGGTCGAACTCGACGAACAGATGACCGCCGCCGTCGCCGCCCGCAGCGGATTGATCGACGACACCACCGATCTCGTGCGCGACCGGCTCGGCGTGGCCGAGGTCGGTATCCCGTGGGTGATCCTGGAGGCCACCAAGGGCGGGCTGGATGTCTCCGAGCCCTTCGAATTCGCCGCCCACCACCTGCCCGACTCCGAATTACGGGATCTCATGGTGCAGTTGGTCACCGATATCGAATTGGCGCGCACGCTGGAAGACGACGCGTAACGTCGGGTCGAGAGCTCCGAAACTGCCTTCCGAGGAGATGATTCGGTGAAGAAGCTGATCAATGATCCGGCGGATGTGGTCGACGCGGCATTGGCGGGTATGGCCGCCGCGCACCCCGATTTGCGGGTGGATGCCAAGCACCGGGTGGTCGTTCGGGGCGACGCGCCCGTACCCGGCAAAGTGGGTCTGGTCTCCGGTGGCGGCTCCGGGCACGAACCCCTGCACGCCGGATTCGTCGGCCACGGCATGCTCGACGCCGCCTGTGCCGGAGAGATCTTCACCTCCCCCGTGCCGGACCAGATCCTGGCCGCCACCAGTGCCGTCGACGCCGGGGCGGGTGTGCTGCACATCGTGAAGAACTACACCGGCGATGTCATGAACTTCGACATGGCGGCCGAACTCGCCGCCGCGGAGACCGGGACGCAGATCCGCTCCGTCGTGGTGAACGACGATATCGCCGTGCGGGACAGCCTGTACACCGCCGGGCGGCGGGGCGTGGGAGCCACCGTGATTCTGGAGAAGATGGCCGGGGCCGCCGCCGAATCCGGCCGTCCACTCGCCGCGGTCGCGGGCATCGCCACCCGCGTGAGCGTCGAATCACGCAGTATCGGAATGGCTTTGACCTCCGGCACCGTCCCCGCCGTCGGCCACCCCACCTTCGAACTCGGTGACGACGAGATGGAGATCGGCATAGGCATCCACGGCGAACCCGGCCGCCGCCGCGTACCCCTGGCCCCCGCCCGCGAGATCGCCGCCATGCTCGTCGAACCGATCCTCACCGACCTGCCCTTCACCCGGGGCGATCGCGTGCTCTGCTTCCTGAACGGGATGGGCGGGACACCGCTGATCGAGCTGTACCTCATGTTCGACGAGGTAGCGCGACTGTTGCGCGGGCACGGCGTGGAAATCGAACGCTCCCTGGTGGGTTCGTACATCACCTCACTCGATATGGCGGGTTGCTCGGTGACCCTGACCCGCCTGGACGAGGAGCTCACCGCGCTGTGGGACGCACCCGTCCGGACTCCCGCCCTGCGGTGGGGCATGTGATGACGGTCGACGCGGCGGCCTGGATACGAGACTTCGCGGCGCTGATCGATACGCACGCCGACGAACTGACCGCCCTCGACGCGGCGATCGGCGATGCCGACCACGGCACCAATATGCGACGCGGAATGGCCGCAGCGGTCGCGGCACTGGATGATTCGGCCCCGGACAGTCCGGCCGAGGTGTACAAGCAGACCGCCATGGTGCTGATCCGCACCATCGGTGGTGCGAGCGGTCCGCTGTACGGCACCTTCTTCCTGCGCTTCGGCGCCGCAATCGACAGCGGTTCGGGCACAGTCGATTTCGCGCGCGCATTCCGTGCCGGGCTGGAGGGTGTGATCGCACGCGGTAAAGCCGAGCCCGGCGACAAGACGATGGTCGATGCCTTGATCCCCGCTGCCGAAGCACTCGACAAACAGGTAGCCGCAGGCAGTTCCGAGACCGAGGCATTCGAGGCGGCGTCGCTGGCCGCAGAATCCGGCCGAGACGCGACCACTCCCCTCATCGCACGCAAGGGCCGAGCCTCCTACTTGGGCGAACGCAGTGCGGGACACCAGGATCCCGGCGCGACCAGCGCCGCCCTCCTGGTCCGCGCCGCCCGGCAGGCCCTGCGATGATCGGCCTGGTGGTCGTCTCCCACAGCCGCCCCCTCGCCAGAGCCGCCATAGCCCTGGCCACCGAACTCCTCCCCACCCAGCCGGTCCACATCGAAATGGCCGCGGGCTCATACGAAAACACCCTCGGCACCGACGCGGTCGCGGTAGCGGAGGCCATCACCGCCGCCGACAGCGGCGACGGCGTCCTGGTCCTCATGGACCTCGGCAGCGCCATACTCTCCGCCGAAACCGCCCTGGAACTCCTGGAATCCCCAGTCCGCGTGCGCCTCTGCGCCGCCCCGTTCATCGAGGGCCTGATAGCCGCCCTGGCAACAGCCGGCGCCGGCACAGACCTGGAAGAGGTCGCCCGGGAAGCAGAAAAGGCCCTCGACGCCAAACGCGCCCAACTGGGCGACGAGCACACACCCCCAGCCGAACCACCTCCCCTCACAACGCAACACACAACCGGCCGGCACACCGTCTCGATCTTCGAAGTCACCAACCCACACGGCCTACACGCCCGCCCCGCCGCCGAACTCGTTGCGGCCCTGCGCGATCTGGACGCCCACATCGAGCTCCGCAATGCCACAACCGGGGCGGGACCGATACCGGCGGACAGCCTCACCCGGCTGCTGACCCTCAATATCCTTCCGGGCCAGCAGTTGGAGGTAACCGCGTTCGGTCCCGACGCGACCGACGCGACCGAGGTGGTGCGTTCATCGGTCAGAGGCGGCAGTTACCCGGGGCCTACCTAGCCGGGCCGAAAGCCCCCCGCGTTTCGCGGATCGGATGGGAGGAGCAGGATCGAGGGATGACGCTGAAGGAACAAGCTGACACGTTTCTCGCTCTGCATCAGCCGGGGAATCCGGTGATTCTGCCGACCGTTTGGGATGCCTGGTCGGCGAAGCTGGTGCAGGAGGCCGGGTTCGCGGGGATCACTGTCGGGAGCCATCCGCTGGCCAATTCGCTCGGGAAGCAGGATCGGGAAGGGATGACCTTTCCCGAGGTGACCGCTCGGATTCGGGAAATCACTGCCGCCGTGAGCATTCCGGTGTCGGTGGATATCGAATCCGGGTATGCGCAGAAGCCGGCCACCCTCATCGAGGGGCTCCTCGAGGCCGGGGCGGTGGGGCTCAATATCGAGGACACCGTGCACAGTGAGGGCGGGCGACTGCGGGAGCCGCAGGAGCATGCGGATCTGGTGGGAGAATTGCGGTCGGCCGCGGATGCGGCGGGCGTGCACTTCGTGGTGAACGCCCGCACCGATGTGTTCCTGCGGCCCGATACCGGAACCCCGGCCGAACGGCTCGACAGTGCGCTCGAGCGGTTGCGGCTGGCCGCCGCGGCCGGGGCCGATGTGCTGTATCCGGTGGGGCGGCACGAGCCCGAGGTGCTGCGCCGCCTCACCGGTGAACTGCCGTTGCCGATCAACTCGATCGGGATTCCCGATCAGGGTGGGCGCGCCTACTTCGCCGAATTGGGTGTTGCCCGAGTGAGTTTCGGACCCTTCCTGCAGAACGCGCTCACCGAATACGCCGATGGCCTGTTCGGCCCCTGGCGCTGAATCGATTCCGTCAGGAGTGCCGGAAACACAGTGTGCCCCACTGGAATCCGGCACCGATGGCGGAGAGTAGATAGGTATCGCCCGCGCCGACCCGATGCTCGGTGCGGGCTTGATGCAGCGCGGTGAAGACTCCGGCCGAGCCGGTATTGCCGAGCCGGTCGAGGGTGACGGGGGCTCGATCCATCGGCACTCCGAGTTCCGCCATGGCCGCGTTGAGAATATTCAGGTTGGCCTGGTGCAGGAAGAAGTGGTCGATCTCGGCCACCGTCAACCCGGCGCGGTCGACGGCGGTTCGAATACTGTGTGGGAGACGGCTTGTCGCGGTCTCCCAGACGGCGCGGCCGTCCATCTTCAGGTAGTGCGTGCGATCCGCGACGGTGTCCGCACTGGTCGGCAGGCGAGATCCGCCCGCCGGAATCTCCACGTCATAGGAGAGTTTCGAGCCGAAGTCCCAGGAGAGCAGGCCCGCCCCGGATGCGGCCCCACGGGTGAGGACGACGGCTCCGGCGGCATCACCGAAGAACACGCCGGTCGTCCGCTCGCGTGGATCGGTGACCCGGGACGCGCAGTCCGCGGCGATCACCAGCACCGCGCGCGCCGACACCTTCAGCAGATGTGCCGCGAGCAGAATCGCTTGCAGCCCATTGGCGCACGCCGCCTGGGTGACGTCCAGCGGCAGTGCCCGTTCCGCGCCGAGTTGTGCCTTGACGATCAGCGCGGTGGACGGCAGGGGCTGATCGCCGGTATAGGACGCCACGATGACGGCATCGAGATCGCTCGCCGCGAGCCCGGCATCGAGCAGCGCCGGGCGAGCCGCGGCGACACACATATCCGAGACCGCTTGATCGGGGGCCAGTCTCCGCCGTTCGCGGATACCCGTCCGACGGACAATCCATTCGTCGGTGGTATCGAGTGTCTCGGTCAGCTGCCCGTTGGTGACGACGGTCTCCGGCAGGTGAATTCCACTGCCCACCACCGTAATCGGGATGGCCATGCGGACATCGACCGCACAGTTACCGACCGCCTCCTCCAGCCCGTTCACCGGGTCGCCGCGAATGCCGCGGTATTGCGGTCGGGTGCGATCAGCTCGGCCAGGTCCACATAGAACCTGCCCGATTCGCAGTCCTCGCCGAGAAGAATGCGCCGGGCCGCCTCGGTGACCAGCGCGCCGCCGAGCGCCACATCGGAGGCGAGCTGCGGCCAACTGCTCAGTGTGCGGCCGATTTCCGGGAAGGCCGCGGCCAGCTGCGGGCTGATGCGCTCGGCGTCGACCATGGCGAGAATGAGTTCGGCGCGCGCCGCGGCGGTCAGGCCCGCCAGTTCGGCGGCGCGGGTGTCGCCGAGCCTGCCGTGCAGCAACGGTCGATCCGGTTCCAGATCGAAGCGCTCGATATCGAGCATGCCGCGGTCATTGCAGTCCATGAGCACCGGAATGCCCAGTGCCCGTGCGTACTCGCGGGCGGCGAGCTTGATGTACGGGGTGTCGCATTCCTCCACGAGCAGATCGATCGGGGACTCGCCGCCGCGGAAGAACTTGTCCATGGTGTCATCGGTGAGACCCTCGGGCAGGATCTCGACATCCAGGTAGGGGTCGATCTCGTAGAGCTGACGGGCACAGAGCACCGCCTTGCCGACCCCGATATCGTGCACGCCCGCGCGCAGCCGGTTCATATTCGACAGGCTCAGTTCGTCGAAGTCGGCGAGCCGGAACGCACCGCCCACCCCTTCCAGGGCGAGGGTGACGGCGGCGCTACTGCCCACCGACAGCCCGATCACCCCGATGCGACGGCCGAGCAGTCGGCGCTGTTGCGGGCGCTGGATCTTCTCCCGATTGCGGTCGGTGCGCACCAGGCGGAACTCCTCGCGCGGCAGCACGTGCACCAGCCGGCCCGACCACGGGTACCAAGCCCACGCACCGTACGACCAGGGCGCGGCGCCGGCGAGCTGTTCGGTTACCTTGTCCGCCAATTCGATATCGGTGAATCGGCGGTGCGGTTCGCGGCTGCGGATCAGTTCGATCAGCTGCGTATCGATGGTGTCGTGGACCTCGGTGACATCGTCGGATTCGAGCAGGGCGCCGAAGGCCACGCGGTCGTCGGCATACCTGGGTTCGAACAGCATCGGACGCCAGCAGTCGCCCGCACCGGTGCGGATTGTGCGCAGCGACCGCGGCTCGGGGTGGGACTCGGCCTGTTGGGAGATCCACGCGCCCCCAACTGCGGCGACCAGTGCGGGGAAGTTCGCGGACCAGAGGGCGACGAGATCGGCGTATTCCGCTGCGCCCCTGTCGGTCCGGTGCACCAGGATGACGACGTTCTCGGTGTATTGCTCCACATATCGGCGGGTGCCGGGTACCGGGTGGAAGCCGAAGCGGCCGTGGAATCGGTCCTGGCCGTCCTTCGTACCCGAGGTTCCGATCATGATCTCGGCGCCCAAATGGTGTGCGGCGCCGATGGCGACGGCATTCAGATGAACACCCAAACCGAGTTTGCGAGATCGTTGCTCAACCACCAATCGGCTGTGTTCGAAGACCACGTTCGGCTCGACGCCCTCGGCGGCGAGCACCCTGCGATATTCGGCGTCGCCGAGGAAGACACGCGACTGGAACAGCGCGCCCGTGACGGGCGTGGAGAGCCTGATATACCCGAGCGGTTCACCGTCGGGATCTCGCCTGGCGATGAAATGCCAAGCGCCGTAATCCAAGTCCTGGTCGTCGCGAAGCGACCCGTCGTCGGCGCGGAAGTCCGGGCGTCGGCCGTGGTCGTAGAGGATACGGGCGCGCAGTTCACGCACCCGACCCACCAGACCCTCGTGACCGACGCCGTACCGCGGCACATTGAAGGCCGAAATATGCCATTGCGCAGGAGCATTGGCGTCGTCCACGGAACCGTCCCGGGTCGTCCGAGGTCCACCGGAGAATGCCACGCAGAATTTCCCTTCCGAGTGCAGGATTTTGAGATCGTGTGGGACGCGATCGGTGCCGGAAGTTGAATCTGAAGGCTGAATCGGCAAGTACCGAAACACGTTTGCTGAAGGTTAGCAGGACGTGTTTGGGTACCCTGGATTGGACGCGGCCACCGGCGCGTGCCGAACTCCGCAGTCTGATTACACCCGCGCGGACACGGCCGTTGGGAACCAGCAGAGAATCTCTTCACCCGCGAGGATTCCCGCGGATGTGGTGCTGGTGAGATCGGGAGCGATCCACCCGAGCTGTTTCAGCTCACCGCGCCGGGAACGAATGGCATCGGCGGTGCGCGGCAACCTGCGTCGAGTGCATCGACAACAGCCGGGTCCGCGGCCGGCGAACTGGCCCCCACCGACCGATACCATCGGAATTCTGGATCAGTGCAAACTCGCCAACTTCACCGAATCAGGTTGAGCCCGAGTAGGTTTCGGACCATCGCCTATAGAATGCCCGCACCGAACGCGCCCAACAAGCTCATCGCACCCTGGTACTGAGCCCCCGCTGCGGGGCGGTCCGGCCTGAGCGGTCAAAATCTCTGCGTAGATACGCAAATCCGCCCTCCCAGCCCGAACTCTGACCGCGCAGGCCGGTTTCACCTTCTTGAACAGTGCGCGCAAGCCAGAGTGTGAAGTCAGTCCTTGAGACCCGCGTAGTTGGACAGGGCGCGCAGGCCGTTGGAGGCGCGGCGCTGTTGTTCGGCGGTTGCCTCCAGTGTCGTCTTCACCGCACGCGCGTTGCGGAAGTATTCGGGGGCAATGGATCTCGCTTCCTGCAAGGCATCCACCGCGTCGTCGGGTTTGCCGGCCGCCAGGTGTGCGCGGGCGGTGTCGAGCCAATAGTGGGCGCTGCGTTCGCGCGGAAATTCGGCGGGCAGTCGAACTATTTTGGCGATTTTCTGGGCCTCTGCGACGCGACCGAGATCCACTGCCGCATTCAGTTCCCATAGTCGCAGATTGGTCGGCCCGACGATCGTGCCGAGCACTTGACGATCTCCGACCCGCTCCGCCAGCCCACCGGCCGCGCCGAAATGGGTATCGGTGGTGTCACTGTCACCCGCGAGACAGGCAAGCCCCGCACGGCGCATGTGCAGCGCACACAACACCGCTGCTGCTGTGTCGTCGGCGGCATAGGGTTCGATATCCGCGATGGTGCGGTCGGTCAGCCGAATTGCCTGTGCCGTGGCTCCGATCCGGGCGAGCGCCGCGGACTTCACATATTGGGTTGTCGCCAGCAATAAGGGATCAGCGGAACGCTCGGCGGCCCACACCATCCGATCGGTTGCCAGCATGGATAGGTCGTTGTGACCGAGTTTGTGAGACAGCGTATTTGCCGCCCGGTACACGCTGGTCAACAGCACGTAGGCGGGAGCACCATCCCGCTCACCGGCGACCAGGAGCTGCTCGGCGAGATCGGGTAGCACCTTGGTGAGCTTCGCGTACGCGGCGGCATGCCGCCAGCGCACAACCTGCTCGACCAGGGGACGCAACTGTTCGAGGGAGTCCGGCTCGAGAGACGGCAGCAGATCGGTGGACGCGAGCACACGGCGCACCGCCGGAATCGTGCCGTCGAGGCGCGGCCGTTCATTGTCGATGCCGTAGATCAGGTCCGCTTCCACGCCGAGCGCGTTGGCCACCGCCCCGATCCAGACCGAAGAGGCCGCGGCGGCGCCTGTCTCAACCTTCGCCAGCCGGTTCTTGCTCACGCCCGCGGCCATGGCGAGTTTGGTTTGCGTCATTCCACGCAGCTTGCGGTACTTCGCGATTCGCCGACCAGGGTGTTCGGGCTCCAGCATGCAGCCAACGCTACCGGCAAAATGTTGCCCTTGAGAGGGCAACTTCAGGGCATCTTCATGACCTGATTCGTGCGTAGCGTCACAGGTGGATCGATGTTGGGGAATTCGAGGACCGGGAGGCACCTGATGGAAACCGTGATCACCATGCTGTTCATTGCCGCGGTACTGCTCGTGACCGGGCATCCGTTCCGGGGTGGGGCGCATGCGGCGCACCGGGTTCGGGGGCTACCGGTTTCGGTGATTCAGGCTCGGCTCACTCGGGAGCGCGGCGCCGTGCCGGTTCGGGGGTGGTGAGGATGTTGGAGATTCCCACTGCCATCGGGTATTTGCGGAGCGATATCTCGGGGGTGCGGCAATCCTGGGATGAGATCCGCATGCGCAGTATGGCGGCACGACTGGGCTACACATTGGCGAAAACCGTTGTGTTCGGGCTTTATACCGATGAGCCGGTGCAGCGGCTGATCGATGTGGTGCGGTCGGTGGATGCCGAGGCGGTGATCGTGCCGAGCCTCGAGCATCTGGGCGGGGTCGTCCCGAAGCCGCTGTTGGCGGTGGCCGACACGATCACCGTCGATCCGCAGGAAACATTCGCCCGCTGGATCATTCCGCCCGAAGCGGCTGCCGATATAACAGCTCGATAGTCACTCGAACGCGTTGGTGAACCAGTCGAGGATCTCCTCGCCGGCACGAATACCGGAGGCCGCGGTGACCGTCAGATTGGGGTGGGTCCAGGCGAGTTCTTCCAGTTCGCCGTGGCGGGGCCGGATGGCGGCGTGGGCCGCGCGCAGCATCTCGGCATCGAGAGCACCGTCACCCGCCGCGAGCAACCGGGCAGAACTATCCAGGTCGCCCGAATTCTCCAGGCGGCGACGGACTTCCGCCACCGTACGACTCTTACAGACCGCGTTCGGCATGGTGTAGATCTTGCGGCCCTGTTGGGAGGCGGACCAGCCGCGCGGGCGGCACCAGGCATCCCACTCGGCGAGGAAGTCCGCGGGCAACGCCGCGAGATCGACCACCAGGTAGCAGAAGAGTTCATCGGCGACCCGATACTTCAGCACGAAGGAATCGTCTGTGCGCGAATGCAATTCGGCACTGATCTCGGCGAGCGAGGCGCTGGTGGCGCGGACGTCACGGTCCAGGGCCGCCCGCCATTCGGCATCGGGTTGACCGTTGTCGAGAATGTTCCCGCCATTGGTGGTGACGGCATACCGCCAGGGTGCGCCGGGCAGCTGAATCCTGTTGAACTGCTCGATGGTTCGGGTGGTGGTGGGGATAACCACCGCCATCTCCGCGAGCGCCTTCAGGCGGTCCGCCGCCGCGGCCGTCATATAGGAGAGCGGTTCGCCGTCCAGGTGTTCCACACAGACGGTAGACAGGTCCGGCACCGTCCCGAAGGCATTGCGGGAGTAGATCATCGTGCGATCGAGATCGGTGGCGATCAGCGTTCGGAAGCCGGTCACTGGTCGCTCACATCCTTGATCAGGCCCATGCACGCGTAAGCGAGGTCGGGGACCACTTCGACGGGCACGTCGCGCGCCGCGGCGAGCATACGGATGTGCGCGTGCTCGGGCGCATCGGCGTCGCGTACCAGCACCCGCCAGGGCAGGCGGCGCAACAGCACCCGGGTCGTCTCTCCCACACCGGGTTTCACGAAATTGACGCTGGATATCCCGTACTCCGCGCGCACCTTCTCCACCGAAGCCCAACCCGCCCAGTCGGGCGTCCGGTCCGAACGCTGGATCGCGGCCAACTGCTCGGCGATCCAGGGTCGCACGGTGTCGAACTGCACGCTGACCGCATCCACCAGGCGCGCGGAGACATCCTCGCCCGCCAGCTCCCGATAGAACTTCGCACCGTGGAAATCGCGCGGGCCGATCAGGGTGTCATTGAGCACCGTGCGCGAAACCAGTCCGGAGACAGTGGAATTCAGGCATGCGGAGGCGATGAGAAAGTCGTCGCGAGTGCCGTAGGTGCGAACACAGCTGCCCGGGTCGGCGAGCACCACCAACTCGTCGTTGAACCGCGCACCACCGGCCGCATGGTAAGCGTCGAGGGCTTCGCCGAGTTCACGGGTGATCGCACCCTTGCCGGTCCAGCCGTCGACGAACACGATGCTCGACGGATCATGATGCCGCGCAAGATAATCGAGCGCTACCGAGTCGATACCCCGATCCCTGACGATCGACACCGCGTAGTGCGGAACCTCGAGTCCCCGGGTTCGCAACCACCGGCGCATCAGGACTCCGACCGGCGTGCCGGCCCGGGCCAGCGACACCAGCACGATGTTCTCGCCGCGCTCGGCGACCACCAGTTCCGAGACGGTCGCCACCGCCGACGCCAGTCGCTCCGCACTCTCGGCGAGCACCTTGTCGAACAGCTCCCGATACGCGGCATCGGGCTGATACTCCACCGGCAACGACTCGGCGTAGTGCGCGGCGCCGGATTGAATGCGCCGTTCCCGTTCGGCCACATCGGCTTCCAGATCCACGGCGGACAGATCCTTCAGCAACCATGCCACCTCGTCCGGGGCATACGAGCCGAACTCCGGACCGCGCAGTGGCGGCGGAAGCGCGGGAAGCACAGCGGCCACCGCGTCACCGGATCCGATTCCCGGCACGGTGTTCGATCCGCCGATACCGGCGGCCGTGCGCACGGCCGCGAGCCGTCGCGGGTCCGCACCGCGCAACACCGCCAGCACCACATCGGCCCCCGAGGCGGTCAGCACGTCGAGCAACCCGCCTTCGGCGGTGAGGCGATCGGTGTCGGCGGGTTCATCGGCGATCACCAGCAGGATCGGCTCGGCCGCACCCGGCTCCGGCCAATGCGCGTTGTACAGATAGCGCGATGACTCCTCACCGGATTCCGGTGCGATGAAACGGAATCCGCGCCGCAGCGGATACCCGGGCTCGTCCAGGACATACGCCGGTGACCGGGTGGTCGTCTGATACCGAGTCGGCACCCCGCCCTCGGCGAGGGCGGCGGCCAGCCGCAGCGGCAGATACATGAACTCCTCGTGCGCGAGCACCACCACCGGGCGGCCGAGCGAGCCGTCCGCAGACCGCGCTTCGGTCTCCCACGGCAGGGCGTGCAGCTCATGACGGAGCGTTGTCGCGGCGTCGGTGACGGCTGATTCGAAGTCGGCGATGTCGGAGTTCAGAATGCCGTGCCGGCCGCCTTCGGGGACGGTCTCCGGCCAGGGCAGCGCTATCCGGGCCACCCGGCCTCGTACTGCCGCGGCCGGGTTGAGTTGCGGATCCGGCAGTGCGGCAACGGAATCGACCAGGTCGGCGGGGAGCAGGGTTTCACCGGAGGCGAGGCAGACCGTGTCGATACGGACGCCGAGGTCGAGTGCGGCGGCGTCGAATGCGATGCGGTCGGCCGCGGTTCGCATGTCGACCAGGGACGCCAGCACGTAGTGGGGGCGCGGGTTGAAGGCGTGCAGCGCGCGGATGGCGTCCAGAGCCGTTGCACCGGTGGAGATTTCGTCGTCGACGAGAACCATCGGCAGCTGGTTGCGGAAGATCCCGGCGGGCGCGGGTTGCAGCATGTGCGAGGTGGCGTGCGAATGGCCCTCCTCGAATCCGGTGAGCACCTCGGCGGTGGGCACGGTGCGGCGCGTCGAGTGCAGGTAACACCGCGCCTGAATGCGCGCGGCCACACAGTGGCCGAGTCCCGTTGCGGTTTCCGCGAATCCGAGCACGATGACGGGGCCGTCGATCTGCTCGCGAACCAGATCGCCGAGCCGATTTCCGGCCTCGATCACGCGATGCGGATCGGTCGGCAGATGCTTACCGAGCACGGTGGATACCAGCAGATGCCCGCGCCGCGGATTACGGCGCAGCCCGGGCTCGATGAGCTCGGCGATCTGCCACTCGCCGGGCAGCACGTACGAGTTCCCGTGGCGGAGTCCGAGGCCCAGTTCGCGGGTCGCCCAGGGCGCGGCGGTCAGGACGCCCTCGGCGGTCACGGTGCCTTCAGAACCCGAGCTCACGATGCCACCAGCACTTTCAATAGATCCACGAAGGAGACGCCCTTATTGGTGACTCCGAAAACTCTTGCGCGCAGGATGGTTTGGTGAGCCCAGCTGCGGTGCGGTTTCATCTCGTTCATTTTGTTGCGGTACTCCGAGGCCGCTACGCCGCCGCAGTCCTCGCGCAGGATGTCGAGGGCGTCGGAGTACTCCTCGTGGGTGACCACGGAGAGAGCGTGCACCACCGCGACGTGTGAGGGGTGGATGACGGTCTTGCCCTGAATGCCGTTGGCGCGGTCCAGGGTTATCTCGCGCAGCAGGCCGTCCAGGTCGCGGCTGACCAGGTATTCCCGGAACGGCACCGCGTCCGAGTCGGCGAAGGGTGAGGTGCGCAGTTGCGGGCGGAACATACGCTCGTGGTCGGCGAAGTACTCCCAGACCGGCCCGGTGATGGTGAATCCCGTTCCGTCCGTTCGCCCGAGGTAGTTCACGATATCGGCGATGACATCGGCGACCACGCGCACGTCGTAGATGGTCAGATCGCGATCGCGTCGAATTCCGAAGGTGGAGCACATATCCGTGGCTCCGATGCGCACCGCGAGCACGCTGTCGCGGCGGGCGGTGAGCAGGTCCTGGATGCGATGCAGCTCCAGATCGCGGGTCTGCCGATGCACCAGCGCGGGCGATTCCAGCACGGGCATACCGAAGACGGTGCGCCCCAGCACTTTCGACGCCTCGTCCAGCGCGTCGAGGTATTTCGCCCCCGAGGTGCTGTCGAATTTGGGGAAGACGAAGCCGGTGAGCACGCGCGCTCCGGGCCCGATGGCGGAGACGATCTCACCGATGGTCTCGGCATCGCGCACGCGCACGAACAGCAGCGGATACGCGGCGATCCCGCTGCCGAGTTCGTCCAATGTCGTTGCGGCCTGCTTCTTTCCGAATTCCAGGTCGTGGTCGGCGACGGCATCCTCGAGGTCGATGACCATGGAGCAGACCCCGCGTGCGGCCCGCCGCTGGATGGTGACGGTGAGGTCGGCGCGGGTGGCGGGGACGTACAGCGTCGCGCCCAAGGCCATCGCGAGCAGGTCGCGGTCGCCGGACTCGCCGAAGGGTTCGGGCAGTCGGTGGAAGAGCAGTCGCAGTTCCGGCCCCGGCACCTGCGGGAAGTGACGCATGGGGAAGCGTTTGTGCAGGGATACGGGGGCGACTTCCGGATAGGTGCTGATAATCGCGGTCATCGTCGCCCGTGCCTCCTACTGATCGGTCGTTTTATCTATCGGTACTTCGCATTCGATCTACAACACCCGCTATGAACGCCGAGATGGCATCCAGTTCGGAGATATACGCCCAATAGTCCGGATGTGGGCCGGTGAGCCCGGCGACCACCCGATCCAGGCGTTCGGACTGGGCATCCAGTACCGAACCCCACTGCGGGACGAGGCCGTTGTTCACCGCCAGCATCTGCGCGTCACGCAGTTTGAACCGAACGGTTTTGGCCTTCTCCTGTGGCTTCTCGCGGACCTCGCGTAACAGTGTCAACCGGTCGGTGACAGCGTCGGCCTGCTCCTCTGCGGAGGCGAGGTGCCCGCGGGCGGATGTGGTCAATTCAAGCGTTTGCTCCGGGTCGTTGTGCTGCAATGCGGCCCGGGCCCGGGACAGATCCGCGGCTGCGGCGTCGATGGCTCGGTGGGCTTGCCGCTCATTGTTCGCCAAATCCGCCGAACTTGCAGCGTTGAACTCTCGGAGCAGGGCAGACAGCGCCGGCGTGAGTCGCTCGGTGCGATGCTGGGCGGCCGCCAGCCGAGTACCCGCGGATGCGAGGGCGGTAGTTGCCGAATGCTGTTTGCCCGGTGCGTCTTCCAGTGCCCTTGACAGCGCACGGGTGCGGTTCTCCAACTCCGTCGCGGCCTCGCGCGTGGCGCCTACCCCGGCACTCGTGGCGGCCTCCAGTGTGACGAGGCCCTCATCGACCGCGGCCTTGCACAAGATCACCGAGGAATAGCCGGAGAACGGTGAGGCGTCGGCGGCCTGCCGCGCCTGCCGCGCCGCCGACCGCACCTGCGCCACCAACTGCGGCACCGTCCCGTACACCGCGACCGCGTGCTCGAGATGCGCCTGATTACCGCGATAGAACTCGTCCACTCCGCGCGCCGCATCGGCGAGTTTGCGTACCTGACCATCGATTTCGGCCCGCGGGACCGTGCCACCGTCACGTTCGGCCTGGTCGAGACGTTCGTTCAGGGCCAGATAGGAGCCCGCCGCGTCATAGCAGCGGGCCCGCACGCGATCCCACTGCGCGGCCATCCCGCGCTCGGGAAATACCTGCGCGGAGGCCGCGACGGCATTCTCGGCAATGCTCTGCCGGGTGTCCATGTCCAGGAAGGCGGCCGTCAGCGCCGTCCGGGCCTGTTGCACCCATGCTGTGTCCCGAGGGGTCCGGAACCATCCGCGTCTACGGCCTGCCACGCCCCGATGTTAGGTGCACGTTCACACTGCGGGCGACTGTGACGATCAACCCGGTGACATGTCGCGCGACAGGCCGATGCCCGGGGATGTCCTCGGTTTGTTCATGCACAAGCCAGGGGAAAACTACTAGGGTCGTACCTGCGGACCCGGCAATTCGGACATGCCGCGCTACAAGAACGTTTGAACGCTTTCCAACGGAAGGGATTCCCGCATGGGTGTCAGTTTGTCCAAGGGCGGCAATGTTTCGCTGACGAAGCAGGCCCCGAACCTCACCGCCGTGTCGGTCGGCCTCGGCTGGGACGTGCGGACTACCACCGGGACCGACTTCGACCTGGACGCGAGCGCCATCGCCACCGGCGCGGACAAGAAGGTGGTGTCGGACAAGCACTTCGTGTTCTTCAACAACCTGACCTCGCCCGAAGGCTCCATCGTGCACACCGGCGACAACCTCACCGGTGAAGGCGAAGGCGACGACGAGATCATCAATGTCGATCTCGCGGCCACCCCGCCCGCCATCGAGTCCATCTTCTTCCCGGTCTCGATCTACGAGGCGGATCAGCGCGGCCAGAGCTTCGGCCAGGTCCGCAATGCGTACATCCGCGTGCTCGACCGCGCCAATGGCGCCGAGCTGGCCCGCTACGACCTCAGCGAGGATGCCTCCACCGAGACCGCCATGGTCTTCGGCGAGCTGTACCGCAACGGCGCCGAATGGAAGTTCCGGGCCATCGGCCAGGGCTACGCCTCGGGCCTGTCGGGCATTGCCCGCGACTACGGCGTCAACGTCTGATCGAATAGCTCGACGCGCCAGAGGGGCTCAGCAACCCGGGCCCCTCCTCGTGCGAGCATTCCCCGATTCACAACGATTCCGGCACTACGAAAGGCCCCCTAGCGGTGCGTATTTTCGGCCTATCCATCATCGTCTCGGTGCTGTCTCTGATAGCGGCATTCGTGTACGGCGGTCCGACAGCGCTGGCACTGTGCGCCATCCTGGGCATCCTCGAGGTGTCGCTGTCGTTCGACAACGCAGTCATCAATGCCAGTGTCCTGCAACGGATGAGCGAATTCTGGCAGAAGATCTTCCTCACCGTCGGCGTCGTCATCGCCGTCTTCGGTATGCGCCTGGTCTTCCCGCTCGCCATCGTCTGGATCACCGCGGGCCTGAACCCCGGTCGCGCGTTCGACCTGGCGATGAACCCGCCCGCGGACGGTGCGCTCACCTTCCCCGACGGCAGCGCCTCCTACGAGAAACTGCTGACCGACGCGCATCCGCAGATCGCCGCCTTCGGTGGCGCGTTCCTGCTGCTGCTGTTCCTGAACTTCATCCTCGACGACCACGAGATCACCTGGCTCGGCTGGATCGAACGGCCGCTGGCCAAGCTCGGCAAGCTGGACATGCTCTCGGTGGTACTCACCCTCGGCGCGATTCTCATCGCCGCGGAGATCATCGCCGACGCGGATGACCGTGGCACCGTGCTGATGTCGGGCGTGCTGGGTGTGATCACCTACATCGTGGTCGACGGCCTCGGCTCGATGTTCCACACCGAGGACCTCGAAGAGGGCGGCGAATCCGGCCCCGGCGGCCTGGTCAAGGCCACCGGCAAAGCGGCATTCTTCCTGTTCCTGTACCTGGAAGTACTCGACGCCTCGTTCTCCTTCGACGGTGTCATCGGCGCGTTCGCCATCACCTCGGACCCGATTCTGATCGCCCTGGGCCTGGGCCTGATCGGCGCCATGTTCGTCCGCTCCATCACCGTGTTCCTGGTCCGCAAGGGCACGCTGTCGGAGTACGTGTACCTGGAGCACGGCGCGCACTGGGCCATCGGCGCACTGGCGATCATCCTGCTGGTCTCGATCGGCGTGCACGTCAACGAGATCGTCACCGGTCTGGTCGGTGTCGCGTTCATCGGAGCGGCGTTCATCACCAGCATCATTCGCAATCGGAGGCTCGACGATGACGAGTCCAAAAGCGTGAGCAGTGAGGAACCGACACCGGTCGGCTGAACCCGGCGGTCAGAGCATGCGGCGCGGGATGACCATGTGTCGAGCGCGCCGCACCGACACCCGCGCCCACACCAACTGCTGAACGGCC
This sequence comes from Nocardia sp. SYP-A9097, assembly GCF_009649815.1. Classification (GTDB taxonomy): domain Bacteria; phylum Actinomycetota; class Actinomycetes; order Mycobacteriales; family Mycobacteriaceae; genus Nocardia. Next base: position 662,831 of record NZ_WJIC01000001.1, on the reverse strand, counting down.
AGTGTGGCCCAGCCGGCCAAAGCCATTCCGGCGATATTCAGGAACAGCTGCGCCACACTGCCCCAGATGGTCGAACCATTGCCGAAGGCGATACCCAATGCGATATTGCCCGCGGCGGGGACCGTGGTGACCGAGATGAAAACCCCTGCCAGGCCAACGGATTTCGCCGAGGTGATGGACAGGACACCGGCCGCGCCCGCGATTACCGCGACAATGAACGACCACTTGTCCGGCGTGTAGATGAATGCCGTGCCGGGGCGCGGGCCGACCACATCCCCGAGGGTGACCCAGCCCAGCGCGCGGGCGATCAGCGTCAGCACGATGGTGACCGCGATGGCGGTCACGAAACCCGTGACCAGCGTGCGAATCGCCAACCGCAGCAGGATGAAACGCCGGCGAACCAATGCCACGCCCAAGGCCGCGATCGGACCGAATTCGGGGCCCAGCACCATGGCTCCGACGGTCAGAATCTGCGAATCGGTAATGATGGCGATACTGGCGATGACGGTCGCCAGCGTCAGAAAACTCAGGTAGGACCAGTTCAGTTCGGTGTCCTCATAGGACCGCTGGGTCACCTCCGCCCACACCACCGCATCCGAGCTACTGCCGGGCGTGCGGATCTCGGCCTCGAAACCCCTGCGCGACAACCAGGTTCCGACCTGCTCGATCTCGATACTGCCGTCCCGGTGCACCTTCAGTGCGCGCAGGCGGTCGATCACATCGTTGGCGGCCTCGCGGGCCACCTGGGCGGTGATCACATCCCCGGGCGGACGCACGGCCGCGCCGCGGAAAACGGCGAGACCCGTGACCGCCTGATCGCATTCCAGCGCGGCGAGCACATCGTCGGTCATGGTGGCGGGAGCCATAATCCGCAGGTGCAGCATGCGCACAGTCTGCCGTGCGCGCGCCCGCACTGTCCCTTCCCGACACGCAATCGGTCAGGCGCGGGCGAGTTCGGGCCGCCCGACAGCCGGGACCAGCGCCTCGGATGTCGCGCCCGACGGTGTCCGGCGGGAGGCGAGCACCATCCCGAGGATGCCGACCGCGAGCCCGGCAATTGTCATGGGGTGCAGCGGTTGTGCGATGAACAGCCAAGCCAGCACCGCGGTGGTGACCGGCGTCGCGAAGAACAGCCTGCCGACCCGGGTGGCGTCCCAGCGGCGCAGCATGGCGTTCAACAGCAGGAACGCGCCCATGGAGTTGATCAGCACCATCCAGGTGAGCGCGCCCGCGAAACGACCGGGATCGCTGATATGGAAATTGCCGCTCAGCAGGACGAGGAGTCCGGCGAAGGGGGCGCTGAACAGTTGATGCACGGCGGTGGCGGCACGCGAGTCCACGGTGGGGGTGAACTTCTTCTGGTAGACCGTGCCCAGGCTCAGGCCGAGCAGGCCGATCACGCACAGCAGCAGGCCCAGCCAGGTGAAATTGGATTGATCGCTGACCGCCAGGGCGACGCCGAGACCGCCGACTCCGAATCCGAGCCATTGCCGCCTGCTGATGTGTTCACCGAGTACACCCGAGAACAGCGCTATGACAACGGGATTCAAGCCCTGCACCAGGGAGATGACGGCCGCGGAGACGTGCTCACCCATAGCGGTGTAGAAGGCGCCGAACTGCACGATCTGCATGAGCAGGCCGGCGACCATCACATGGCGTAGTTGCCTGCCGCGGGGCCAAACCGCGTGCACCGCAAGGCCGTACAGCACCAGTAGCGGACCGGCGACGGCGTAGCGGCCGAGTAGCACCACCATCGGCGGGGCCGCGCCGACGCCGATGATTCCCACGATGAACGCACTGCTCCACATGAGTACGAACGCGGGCTGTGCGACCCCGTTCATGAGCCGGTCCTGCATCGGTATCTCCGTTCGAGTAACCCCTTAAGACGGTTATTACCCTGCGCTTGTCGATGTAACCTGTCAAGGGGGTTATTGTGAAGACATGTTCACCTTCGTCAGCGGCAATCTCGCCCTGGACTTCATCGGCACCGTGAAGGCCCGGCGCGGACGCTTCGAGGACACCCTCGAAACACCCGCCGACCTGGGCACATGGGCGGTCGCCGCGAACCTGCTGGATAGCGCGCCGGACGCGGACGCCGCCGAACTGGCACGCGCGACACGACTACGCGAAGCCACCTGGCGCATGGCACTGGCGGTCATTCACGACGAGACCATTGCCGAATCGGATCGTCGGCTCGTCAACGAAATCGCCCGCGGCACAACGCCCGGCGTCGAACTCTCTGCCGACGGAGGGATATCGCGCAGCGGCACAGGCGAATCCGTGCTCGCCGCCATCGCCCGATCGGCCATCGAATTGGTAGGCGGCGCGGACCGGAATCGGGTCCGCGAATGCGGGCGCGAGGACTGCACTCGCCTCTACGTCGACACCTCACGCGCGGGTTCGCGGCGCTGGTGCGATATGACCGTGTGCGGAAATCGCGCGAAGAGCGCGGCATTTCGCGCCCGCAAGCCCGAAATCGATTCAGCGACAGCGCATTAGAGCGCCGAGTACGCCAATACCGGTGCCGGATCCCGCTCGAATCCGCCTGCCTCGCTATCCCTCACCCGCGGCTTGGCCCGGATGAACAGGAAGAAGAACACCACCAGCAGCACCGCCCGGCCCCACACCCCGAACTGCACCACATTCTCGGTCACCTCGGCGGAGTGCCCCGAACCGAGTGTGTAGAAGTACCGGAACACCCCGATCCCGATCGCGGCGTCGGCCAGCAGATACGCCCCGACCAGCGTCCACGGCACCTCCAGGAGCACCAGGAACGGGATCAGCCACAGCGTGTACTGCGGCGAATGCACCTTGTGGAACAACAGGAATCCGCACAGCATGGCACCGCTCACGCCGATCCACGGGTACAGCCCGGTGACCGCGAACCGCCGCCAGCCCAGCCAGGTCGCCACCGCGAAAGCGACCATGATCAGCAGCGGAGAGGCCACGGACACCACGTCCTGGAAGGTCGCCTCCGCGGCGGGTGTGCTGCCGAACAGTGGGCGCAAACCCCAGTACCAGATCGAATTCGTGGTGATATCAGCCTGCCGCAATTGCTGGAAGGTGATCGACGCCCGCCAGCCCTCATATCCCGCCAGCGCGAACGGCAGATTGATCGCCGCCACCGTGACCAGGGCGGTTCCGGCCACCGCGAACGCGCCCCGCACATCGAAAGGACGCGGTGAACGCGCGTCCACACCCGGCTCCGGCTCGCCGACCAGCACATGTAAAAGCAAGGGCAGCACGAAGATTCCGGGATACAGCTTCAGACAGAAGCCGATACCCAGCAGTACCGCCGCGGCAATTGCCCTGGCCCGCAACGAATATCGGGTCATAACCGTCACGGTGTACGCCGCGCCGACCGCCGCGCACACCACCGGCAGCTCCCAATTGTGGAAGGCGTACAGGATCAGTGGCGGCCCGGCCGCCCACAGCAGCGCCGCGCGACCGCCCATGCGGCCCAACATGTACGCGGTCAACAGCGCGAACGGAGCCAGCAGCAGCGCCGAGTGCAGCAGGAACGCGGCGTCATCATTCGCGCCGACCGCGCCCAGCCACATGAAAAGCCCACTCAGCACCGGATATTCGACCGCGCCGCCGGTGAGCGCGCCATCCGGGGTGATACCGCCACTCAGGTACGGGAAGACATGCTCATTGATATCGCGGCCCAGCCACAGGAACTGGATATCGGAATAGCAGACCGTCGAATCCTTCACCGAATCGAAGATGGTGCTGCGCCCGAATTCGTCGAACGGCGCGCCCGCGCAGCGCGCCTTGTTGAAGTAGGCCACCAATAATGTGACCGCGCACACCAGTACGGACACGAACGCGAACGACGACCACACCCCGCCCGCGCGACGGTCGGCGACCGGCTCACTGGCGACGGGTCGGTTCAGCATGGCCACCACCATAGGGCCAGCACCCCGATCCCGGCCCGTCAAACCCGTCGACCGAGCCGATTTCGCTGCTCACACCCCGTTCATGTAGCCTTGGCGGGTTGCTGACGCAACGAACCCTCCTGCCACGGATCGTCCGTGGCCGTTTAAGCCCATAGGAGGTGATGAGGTCCGTGCGTCATTATGAAGTGATGGTTATCCTCGATCCGAGTCTGGACGAGCGCACCGTTGGCCCGAACCTGAACACCATGCTCGGCGTGGTTGGTCAGGAAGGCGGCAAGGTCGACAACGTCGACATCTGGGGCAAGCGTCGTCTCGCTTACGAGATCGCCAAGCAGGCCGAAGGCATCTACGCGGTCGTCAAGCTGACCGCTGAGTCCGCGACTGTCAGCGAGCTCGATCGCCAGCTGGGACTGAACGAGTCGGTGCTGCGCACCAAGGTGCTGCGGCTCGGCAAGAAGTAGGTCCTGTCCTCCCGCATGTGCGCTCACAATGCGTCGGTCTGTGTCTCTAGGCTGGGCGCAACAGGCGAGTGCACTGCGGACTGCACCGGATAGCAGGAGGAACAATGGCAGCAGGCGACACGGTCATTACCGTCATCGGAAACTTGACGGCTGACCCCGAGCTTCGATTCACGCCCGCGGGAGCGGCCGTCGCGAACTTCACGGTCGCGTCGACTCCCCGTGTGTTCGACCGTAATACCAATGAATGGAAAGACGGCGAAGCGCTTTTCTTGCGCTGCAACATCTGGCGAGAAGCTGCGGAGAATGTCGCCGAGAGCCTGACCCGTGGATCTCGGGTGATCGTGAGTGGACGACTGAAGCAGCGCTCCTATGAAACCCGCGAGGGTGAGAAGCGCACGGTCGTCGAACTCGAGGTCGAAGAGGTCGGTCCGTCCCTGAAGTACGCGACCGCGAAGATCAACAAAACCACCCGTGGCGGTGGCGGCGGAGGATTCGCAGGTGGCGGCGGCGCTCCCCAGGGGGGCGGCGGTCAGGGCGGCGGCGGAGGTTTCTCCGGCGGAGGCAGTGGCAGTGGCGGAGGTCGTGGCGGCCAGAGTGCCGGCGACGACCCGTGGGGCAGTGCGCCCGCAGCCGGCTCCTTCGGGGGCGGGCAGCAGATGGACGATGAACCGCCGTTCTAGGCAACGGCTTTCGCAGGGAGCTTGAGAGCTCCCCCAGGATTACGGAGTAAAACCCATGGCCAAAGCACCGGCACGCGAGAAGGTGCTGAAGAAGAAGGCTTGTGCTTTCTGCAAGGAAGCCAAGACCGGCACCGTCAACATCGACTACAAGGACACCGCGCTGCTGCGCAAGTACGTGTCCGATCGCGGCAAGATCCGCGCGCGCCGGGTGACCGGTAACTGCGTGCAGCATCAGCGCGATGTGGCCGTTGCCGTCAAGAACTCCCGTGAGGTCGCACTGCTGCCTTACGTGTCCACGGCTCGCTGAGAAGGGAAGACACAGCAATGAAGTTGATTCTGACTGCTGATGTGGACAACCTCGGTGCGCCCGGCGACACCGTGGAGGTCAAGGACGGTTACGGCCGTAACTTCCTGCTGCCCCGCGGCCTGGCGATTGTCGCCAGCCGTGGCGCCGAGAAGCAGGTTGCCGGCATCCGTCGTGCCCAGGACGCGCGCAAGGTGCGCGACCTGGATCACGCCAACGAGCTGAAGCAGGCCCTCGAGGGTCTGACCGGCGTCGCGCTGTCTGTGAAGACCGCGGGCACCGGCAAGCTCTTCGGTTCGGTCACCACCGCCGACGTCGCCGCCGCCATCAAGGTTGCGGGCGGCCCGGTTGTCGACAAGCGCAGCATCGAGCTGCCGAAGGCTCACATCAAGAGCACCGGCAAGCACGGCGTCGTGGTGCACCTGCACCCCGATGTGGCTGCCAAGTTCGACCTGCAGGTCAACGCCGCCGAATAAGTTCGGCGCGAGCGGAGGCCGCCTTCGTACTTCTGGTGCGAGGGCGGTCTCCGATTCATTTCCGCTATGCACCGCTGTGTGATTCGCGGTGCTGTTTGCCGGGTTGTGGATGGTTGAGCAAACCAACCGCTCTCTTTGTGCAGCGGGTCACACGCCGGTGAAATACTGTTCACCGAACACGCCCGAAGGTGGACGGACGGCGACACGCCGGAGCAATTCGATCCACAGTTGCCAGCATTGAGAAATAGGCCACTACCTGGGCGTTGCGCGTCTCAGCCGAGTGTTGTCCCCAAGCTATCCACAGGGGGTGCACAACGGTTGGTGAACAACACCCACTTTGTCCACAGGTGTATGCACAGCTCGGTTTGTCGGTGCCTGTCCGGTCACCTAGGTTCACAGCGTGGCGGCCCGAATCTGTCGGTACGCAGGCGTAGAAACGGTGAGGAAATCGCTTCCGGGCCGGAAGAGGGAGGACGGTCGAAATGGCAGTCATCGACGATCGCGGCCATGACGATAACGGATCCTCCGAGTACCGTGAAGCCCCCGGTGAGGATTTCGGCCGCCAGCCCCCCCACGATATGGCCGCCGAACAATCGGTCTTGGGCGGCATGCTCCTGTCCAAGGACGCCATCGCCGACGTCATCGAGGTAATCCGCCCCGGCGACTTCTACCGCCCCGCCCACCAAGCCGTCTACGACGCCATCCTGGACCTCTACGGCCGCGGCGAACCCGCCGACCCCGTAACCGTCTCCGCCGCGCTGGATCGCAAAGGCGAACTCAAGCGCATCGGCGGCCCCCCGTACCTGGTCACCCTGACCCAAACGGTCCCCACCGCGGCCAACGCCGGCTACTACGCCGAAATCGTCGCGGAAAAATCCGTCCTGCGCCGCCTGGTAGAAGCGGGCACCCGCATCGTCCAATACGGCTACGCCGGCGCCGACGGCCAAGATGTAGCCGAGGTAGTAGACCGCGCCCAAGCCGAACTCTACGACGTAACCGAACGCCGCTCGAGCGAAGACTTCCTCCCCCTCGAAGAGCTGTTGCAGCCGACGATGGACGAAATCGACTCCATCGCCAGCCGCGGCGGCATTTCCCTCGGCGTCCCAACAGGTTTCACCGAACTCGACGAACTAACCAACGGCCTCCACGCCGGACAGATGATCATCGTCGCGGCTCGACCCGGTGTGGGTAAGGCGCTCGCACTCGACACCCCGCTGCCGACGCCGACGGGCTGGACCACCATGGGTGAGGTTCAGGTCGGCGATCTACTGCTGGACGCGAACGGTAATCCAACCCGTGTGGTGGCAGCCACCGAGATCATGTCCAACCGGCCCTGCTACGAGGTCGAATTCTCCGATGGCACAGTGCTTATCGCGGATGAGCAGCACCAGTGGCTGACCGAGACACGGGCGTCTCGACGGTCCGCGCAGGCCGCGGCGACCGGGTACAACCGAAATCGCAATCAACGAACGTTCGCCGAAGTTCGCACTACTGCGGAGATCTCGGCAACCCTGCGCTGTGACACCGCCGATCGGCGTCTCAATCACAGCGTGGTCAATGCCGCAGCGCTACAGCTGACGCAGCGCGATTTGCTGGTGCCGCCTTACACATTGGGCGCTTGGCTCGGTGACGGGACCTCCGCGGCCGCACAACTGACCACCGCCGATCCCGAGATCCTGCATCGTATCGAAAACGAGGGAATCGTTACGGTGCAATCGAAGTCGGCTGCACTGCGCTATTATCTGCAGCTACCTGCCGAAGCGGCGGTTCCGCCTCGTAACTGCGCAGTGTGCGGCACCAAGTTCGTCCCCTTCACCAGTGAAGTCCGAACCTGCGGACAGTCCTGTGGCGGCAAGGCCCGATTCGTTTCGGCACCTGTTCCCGCACCTGCCTGCGCCGTCTGCGGTGGCCCGTCCATCGGACTTCGCATGTGTCAGACCTGCCGCAACACGGTGGGATCGGTGCAGGCGCGACTTCGCACGATTGGCGTGCTCGGCGACAAACACATTCCGGTGGACTACCTACGCGCCTCCGAGACCCAGCGGCGCGCCATGTTGGCAGGTCTGCTCGACACCGACGGCACCGTGACCAAGGGTGGTTCGGTGCAGTTCGCGGTGACCAGTGAACGCCTTGCCCGCGACGTCGAGGAGTTGATCGTCAGCCTCGGTTACCGTTGCCAGCTCTCGACCAAGAGGGTTCGGGGTCGCACCGAACAATCGTCGACGGCATACACCCTGACTTTCGCGACCGAGGACGAAGTCTTCGGCCTGAGCCGAAAAGAACTGCTACACAAGAAGCGCCGCGGTGCGATCAATACCGCCCGTTCGAACTCTCGCTTCATTGTGGATGTACGCCCGATCGCGAGCGTGCCGGTCCGTTGTGTAGAGGTCGCCAACGCGGACCACCTCTATCTCGCAGGCCGCGCCATGGTGCCGACCCACAACTCCACGCTCGGTATGGATTTTATGCGGAGCTGCTCGATCAAGCACGGTATGGCGAGCGTTATTTTCTCCCTGGAAATGAGCCGCACCGAAATCGTCATGCGCCTCCTATCCGCCGAAGCGAAGATCAAACTCGGTGATATGCGTTCGGGTCGCATGAGCGATGACGACTGGACTCGACTGGCTCGCCGTATGAGCGAAATCAGTGAAGCGCCACTATTCGTGGACGACTCCCCGAACCTCACCATGATGGAAATCCGCGCCAAGGCTCGTCGGCTGAAACAGCGCCATGACCTGCGGCTCATCGTGGTCGACTACCTCCAGCTGATGAGTTCCGGTAAAAAGGTGGAATCCCGCCAGCAGGAAGTCTCGGATTTCTCCCGAAGCCTTAAACTAATGGCCAAGGAATTGGAAGTCCCGGTTATCGCAATCAGTCAGCTGAACCGTGGTCCAGAACAGCGAACCGATAAGCGACCAATGGTCTCCGATCTTCGCGAATCGGGCAGCCTCGAGCAGGATGCCGACATGGTTATCCTGCTCCATCGACCCGATGCATTCGAAAGAGATGACCCCCGCGGAGGCGAAGCCGACCTCATTGTCGGTAAACACCGTAATGGTCCGACTGCGACCATTACAGTGGCACATCAGCTGCACCTGAGCCGGTTTGTCGATATGGCCCGAGGCTGATCGCGGCAACTGTAGATTCTCGTTCCGCACTGCATCTCCTCACTCTCGGCTGCATGTGATCTTCACTCATGCAGCGTATTTGAGAAGTTGAGACCAATGCTCCGCACAGTCTGTGTGTGGGGTGGACAATCAGAGTCACCAGGTTGTCGCGGAGGGGGTCTGCGGTTATGGTGCGGTGCAGTTCAACGACGGTTGCTGTTCAGGTGCGGTCGTGTGAGGCCGAGCCTGTCTCCTTCCCCTGGGCGGAAGTGACTTTCGACCGGCTCTCGGGTTCCCTACCGTGGCGGACGTTCCGTTGGTACTACGGACAGAAGCACTACTCTGGCGAGTACTGGTCGGCGACGGTCGGCGACGGCATCGTCTACGAGTCTCTGCTCGAACTGTCACAGCTTCGGATCGCTGACTACGACAGGGCAGTGAGTGACATTGCCGCGCAGCCGTTCTCGATGCGGACGGTCATCAACAAACGCCTCTATCGGCATGTGCCCGACTTCCTGCTGCTGAAGGATTCGCGACCGACTGTTGTCGATGTCAAGCCCCGCAAGAAGCTGTCCAACCCCAAGGTTGCCTTCACGTTGGAGTGGTGACTCGGTATGCTCAGCCTCAAGGCGGTGAAGCAGCGGACATTCAGATCGCCGACGCATCGGTGCTGGAGTCTCGGTCGTCCAATCGAGCATGGACTTTGATGAAGACGAGCGCCAGGCCCTGATCGATGAGGGCGTTAATCCGGACGACCCGGAAGTTCAAGCCGGGCTTCTCTGGGGGTCGAGTAGCCCAAGGGCGATACTGCACCGAAATCTGTGCAGCTCAGCGGCTTTCGCCGAACTGTAGCAAATTACGACAGGTGTGGCGCTGGAACGCGGAACCGATCGATGCTGCCCGGGCCACAATCCATGACGCGCGGACAGCTGCGAACGCCGTCCACTCGGCGCGATTGGAAAAGCGCGTGAGGGAAGTCGAGTTGATGCTGAGCGGTCCGACGCGCCGCTGACTACCAGTTCCGCACAGCAGAAGCTGTCGATATGTCGGTGTAGCGTCCACTTCCTTGCGTCAACCGTCCCCGCCGTGCCGGATTCGGCGACCCCGTTCCTGGACCCCCTATGCCAGGAGGCCGACCGGTCGCGTCGCTCGACTTCCTTGCACTGAACTATCCCGCGAAAAGTGTTGTGCCGCGGGCTTGATGAGCCACGTAATTGTGGGTGAAAAGTTGGGAGCCCGGAGGAAGAAAAGAAGAAGGAACCGGTAACCCAAAGAAATAGCCAACGAAAAATTGTCGGGCTTCAGGTGATGCTTGACGTTTTGACTTCACGGGATGTTTGACGTCACCAATTCTCGGTGGGCGGATCGGCTGCACCCGACGTCACCACCAGAAATCCCTGATCTCGGCCCTACTCGGACCTCTAAAACCGACCGGTCACCTGGTCTAATGCGAGTCTGGCAGAGCGGGGCCTCGCCACTTTCTCCCGATCCCCACCCATGGCTGCTACGGCAGCCTAATAGATTCATTACATTTATTTTCGGTACAACACCCAAACTCAAAGTTTAATTAGGAGACATAGTCTTGAAGCGTAATATCGCAGTAACACGTGTTGAGTTCAATAAGCACTTCGTTGGCTACCGAGGCAATAGACCGATCCGCTCGCATTCACGATTGCATGTGAGCCTTGTGGACGAATTCTATGTGTCGAGGAGTTCCTATGAGGTCGTCATTTTGTGCTGTACCGGTCATCCCAGGGGTGCCCGGCGGTCCCGGCCTACCGATTCCGGAATCACCACCGCAAGACCCCGGCGGTTCAGGTGGACCCGGTGGTGGTCAGGGCGGCGCCGATACGCCCGAGACAGCACCGCCTGTGACGCCTGGCCCCGGAGTTCCGCCAAAGGGTCCGCCAGGTACCGGCGAGGGCGGCACCCCCGATAGTCCGCACCCAGTTGATGACCTTGGGTGTGCTGGCGGTACCCGGACTCAGCCTCCCGCTCGAGCGGACCACTCGCCGACGTCAGGGACCGACCGCAGCACGGCCGGAACCGGAATGACTGAAGCACGAGCGCGCACTCCGCGCAGTACAGGACGCAGTTCGCCGGTGTCGTCGAAGCACCTACGATTAGCGGCGAGCATTCTGCTATTTCTTGCGGTACTGAGTCCGATCGCTCGACTGTGCCCGGGTGGGAACCTGGTCCCGGCCACCGATGCCGCCGTGACCGCGTTCGGTAGCGTGGCCCCGGCCGCGCTTCCAGAATCGCTCCCTGTGGAACTACGCATCCCAGCTATCGCGGTGGATGGACCGCTCTCCGAGCTCGGCCTGAATCCTGATCGCACCGTAGAACTTCCGACGGACTTTCAGGTGGCGGGCTGGTACCGAAACGGCCCCCCACCCGGAGACATGGGCTCCGCGGTCATCCTGGGACACGTAGACTCCTACACCGGACCTGCGGTCTTCTACCGACTATCGTCACTGCGCCCCGGGGACCAGGTCGACGTGACAAGAGCGGACCGATCGGTTGCTCACTTCCGCGTTCAGGAAGTAGCCACCTATCTGAAGTCAGAGTTCCCAACTCATGAGGTCTACGACTCGCGCGGATACAGCGCGCTGCAACTGGTGACGTGTGGTGGCGAATTCGACCACACCACAAGAAGCTATCTGTCCAACGTAGTGGCCTACACCGTGCTCGTGGGCATCACCCCGTAGCCCGCTGGCACGCCATGGCCCTGAAGAGACCCGGGCTCGCAGCATCAACCTCGGTCGATGAGGGCGGTTTGACCGCGAATACTGCGCGCCAGGTTGTCGCGAGAGCGGGAGACGGTGTTGATCTTGTCGTGGTGGGCCCACTTTACGCGACGGCAACCCCGCAGCCCCTACAAAATGGTGATCTGTCGGTATCCCCTACAGGAACTCGCGCACCGACACCACGATAACCGACATGGCTCCGACTGCTGCGGCTATCGGCGGCGCGCTCTTATACCCCCACCAGCCGGCGCTGTTCGAGGCTGAGTTTGTGGACCCGGCAAGAAAGCTGGATCCGGCACCGGCGTCAGCGCCAGCGGTGAGCCGATGTCGAAGCAGTCGACGCAAAACCACGAACATCAGGAGCATCCAAAGGCAATCCCACATAATGATGTTGGCTGGGTCGCCAAGGGCGTTTCCGCTGTCTTTCCGTAGTGCGTGCCGTGCGGGAGCAGCCTCGGGCGCAGATTTGGCCGTAGCTGGTTGGGCGCCCTGGCTCTCCGGTGGAGACGCATCGCCTCGCGCCACAGCTTGATCTGTATCCATTGGCCGACTAGGAGCACTCGGTGCAGCGGAAGCCTTGGCGGCGGTGCCTGTCCGGGTGGCGAGACTGCGCGCCAGCGCCGCAAACCAGCCCGCGACGAATTGGGTAGACGTCTGGCCGGTTTCGGTGACGGATTCCCATACATAGGCGCCATGGCGTGCGACAACATCCTGATATCTCGCCCACGTTGCGGGTTCGAGGAGCGCGGCGTTGTCTGCGACGGCAAAGGCGACCGCGTCGAATGCTTGTATCACCAGGTTCCCGGCGGGTTCGATCGGCACCGATGGGAATCGCGGGCCAGCAATCTTTTCCGTAAGGAGGGCAATGCCGTCCATAGGTTGATTCTCACCCACGCTGAGAATGTCGGCGACTTCGCTCGGTTCGAGTGTCACGCCTACTACGGCGAGCAAAATATTGAGCGCGACTGTAGCCACTTTGAGCAATGCCGCCTGCGCGTCGGGACCATGAACCGGCACCCGAGGGTCCGAGGCTTCCGCAAGGCGCTGACTGAGCGTCCTTTCGGACGTCAGCGTCAGTGTTCCGACCGTGTTGCCGACCACATCATTGCTTACGACGGCGGCGGCGGTCTTCACCGTTGTCGCGACAACAGCTTGAATGATAGAGGACAGTACGGTACTTGGGTCGAGCGGGGACAGCAGCGCCTGGCCGATGATGTTCGTCAACGCGTGCAGTATCGGTGCGCCGGTGGGTGCGTCGCAAGCGAGGTCTTCTGCAAGGCATAACGAAGCCACGCGTCCGGTGAGCGCGCCGAAGTCTGCGGCAATGTCTTGTTGCGGTCCGATGCCACCGCCCGCTGGCATCGTCTGTGCAACTGGTGGCAGCCCCGCTAATGCTGTTCGGTCGGTGCCGGGTGCGGGGGCGGGTGTGTGCTGTCCCGGCGCGCCAGGGAACACTGGTGCCCCCGGGTCACGGGTCGGGTCGCCGAAGAGTGCGGCGCCGGCTATCTTGTCCGGTGCCACCACGCCGTATCCGAGCCCTACTTCGCGAAGGAACAACGAAACAACGTGCGCCCCTTGTGAATACCCCAGCAAAGCCAGGCTGGTGTTCTCGCATTTACTTGTGATCGCGCGGGTCATGCTCCGCAGCTCGTCGAGTCCGGCGAAGACGGATTGTGTGTACGGCGGCGTGGCAGCGCCGGGCACGATCCCGCCGAACGCCGCGGGATAGGGCACGTATGCGCGATCGACCGCTCCGGGCTTCGAAACGCTGGCCAGCAATGGCGCGAAAACGCCCGACAGCATGCCGGTGTCGACGGTGGGCGATGCGCTGAGGGAGGACTGCCCTGTGCCCTGAACGCCGAGGGTGTACAAGGCCGGGCAGTCGGTCGGATCGAATTCCGGAGCGGCGGCAGAGGGTTGGGCTACGACGGCGCCTGTGGCTGCGATGACGGCACACGCGCCGGTTACGGCGACTGCTTGAGCTAGCTTCCTCGACACAACGATCCGACCTCTCTGCGACTCGAGCTTTACTTGGACTTGCCGCACTTCACGTTGATCCCGCTGGGGTTGTCATAGCCCCCTAGAGCAGGCCGCCGGTCAGAAAATGGATTGTGCCTCCCGCGACGGCGAGAAGTCCTGTGACGAGGTCGATTACGGGCTGGAGGATCATTCGGACAGCCTTTCGGTTGATCGTCTTTGTATCGGTTCGGCGTAGTGAATTGTTTGCGGCCCGACCCCCGACGGACTGTTTTGAGATGTCGGGGGTCGGGCCACAAACCAAGCATTCGTGTCAGAACAGCGAGTGGACCAGAACGCTGACGACACCGGTGAGAAGGTTGCCTACGACCGGCAGCAGACCGCTGAGAAGACCGCCCATGTTTGTTTAACCTCTTCTTGTTTGGTGAGTGGTGGGGCCCCCGAGGACCGTCCTTGAGAGGACCGTCCTCGGGGGCGCTTGCTTGGTCGCCCGCCAGAAGAGGGATCGCCCACTAGTTGCGAACACTGCTACTTCCGTGGCGAGACTCGACCGTGACACCGCGTGCCGCTGCAGCGGCCAACGTTGTTCGCCGCTGCAGCGGCAAACAACGCGCGCGAGCATGTCGCACCAGTTGTTTACTGCTGCAGCAGTAAACAACGCGCGCGAGCATGTCGCGCCAGTTAGATCGGCATCGGAAGGTACTTCGTAGGCCGCGCAAACCTGGATGGGTTAATTTCTGGCTTCGGACTGTCGTTGGGCTCGAGCCGGTTTGGAGTGCGGCCAAGGTGAGGTTCCCCCGAGGAAGTGGACACCTGATGCCTCGGCGTACTTTGCCTCGATGCAGAACAACCAGCCCGGTTCGATCTGATGGCGAAGTGCGCCGCCTCTGGGGCCGCCGCCGCCGTCGCGGTACCCGCCGGCACCACCGGTGCCTGTGGCGGGTTCGATGTCGTGCGGATGGCGCGATTGCTGAAGGTATCGGCATCGGGGTTCTACGAATGGAAGAAACGCAGGGCCGCAACAGAGTTGACGACACGGCAGCAGCGGCGCGCCGATCTGAGCGTGAAGATCGTGGAGGTACACGCCGACTCCGACCGCACCTACGGGTCACCACGAATCACGGCTGAGCTGCGCGAGCACGGGGAAGTGGTCACCGCCAAGACCGTCGCGGCGATTATGGCGGAGATCGGGATCGAGGGCTTGAGTCCTCGCACGTTCAAGGTCCGCACCACGGTGGTCGATCCGACGGCGTCGTTCCCGCCGGATCTGGTGCGCCGAAGGTTCGATCAGGGTCGCCTGAACGCGGTGTGGTTGACCGATATCACCTATCTGACCTGCGGTGAAGGTGACATGTTCTTGTGTGCGATCCGGGACGGGCAGGTGGCCGGGACCGTGTTGCATTCCGATCGCGGCGGGGAGTTCACAGCCGGGTTGACAACGAAAGCCTGTGCCACACACCAGCTTCGGCGATCAATGGGCGATACCGGGATCTGCTGGGACAACAGCCCCGCAGAATCGTTCTGGTCGAGTTTCAAGCACGAACACTACTATCGGCACGCCTATGTGATAAAGGCTGAATTGGTTGCCTCGGTTAACAATTGGATCGGCTGGTACAACACTGGCCGCCGGCACTCGGCAATCGGGATGGTCAGTCCCATCCGCTTCGAGCAGTCCCTGACAGTCGCAGCGAAAGCTGCTTGATTTCCTGTCCACCATTCGGGGTGAACCTCAAGGGGCGTATGAAATTCGCGTCTGGATCGACCCATCCACTCCTACCGATTGGATCGAAGACGGACAGTGACATTCATACGTGTGCCGTTAAACGGCGAAGGGAAACCAGTGACGTTTCCGTCCAACTCGCCCCGGCGGCGTCCGATCAAACGATTGATCGTCGCCGGGGCGACGGTTGTGACCGCCACGGTCCTGCTGATATTCAATGGGGTAGCGTCAGCGGCCCAGCCCCCGGTCGGGTTAGGGACGGCCACATCGTTCGCGGTATTGGCGGGCCAGACGGTCACCAACACGGGACCTTCGATTATCACCGGCGATCTGGGGGTCAGCCCGGGTTCCGCGGTCACCGGCTTTCCGCCGGGATCAGTGGTCGGAACCATTCACGCTGCCGACGCGGTGGCGTTGCAAGCGCAATCAGATCTGACTACGGCATATAACGATGCTGCGGGTCGCGGTCCTGCCACCGCTGCTCCCCCTGATCTCGCCGGCCTCACACTGGTCGCGGGGGTGTACAACACGGCGGGCCCCATGGGCCTAACCGGGACAGTCACCCTCGATGCGCAGGGCGATCCCAACGCGGTCTGGATCTTCCAAGCGGGATCTACGTTGATCACGGCATCGAGCAGCACGGTCAGCCTCATCAACGGGGCCTCAGCGTGCAACGTCTTCTGGCAGGTGGGTAGCTCCGCAACACTGGGCACCAACTCCACCTTCGTCGGAACCATCATGGCGTTGACCTCGATCTCGGTGCAGACCGGAACCATCGTGGAGGGACGGGTACTGGCACGCAACGGCCAGGTCAGCCTGGACAACAACAGGATCACCCGACCCAACTGCGCTATTCCACCGACGTCCACGACGACAGCGCCGCCGACAACGACAACGACGACAGCGCCGCCGACAACGACGACAGGCCCACCGACAACGACAACAGGCCCACCGACAACGACAACAGGCCCGCCGACAACGACGACAGGCCCGCCGACAACGTTGCCGACCATCCCCATCCCCCCTGGCGGAGTTGTCCCCGTCATCCCCGGCGGCATCCCGGCTGGCATCCCCGGCGGTGGTGGCGGAGTCGGAGTTCTCCCCATCCCGATCCCCATTCCCATTCCCATTCCCATTCCGATTCCCCCTGGCGGTGGTCCCGGTGGACCGGGCGAGCAAGGGCCCGGCGAGCAAGGGCCCGGCGAGCAAGGGCCGGGCGGGGACGTGCCCGAGGGGTCTCCGGAAACGGGTGGCGGTGGTACTGCCTAGCCCGGAGAATTCACCGTTTTCCGGCATTGTGTACCGGTAGAGAGCGAAAGGTGCTCTAGCAGGCGGCCGGGAGGGTTCACCTCCCGGCCCTCTCAGAGCCGTGTGTGACAGTCTCCCGTCACACGGCTCCTATCATCGAGCGTTCACGGTTGCGGGGTTCCCGATTGCCCAGTCGGAGAATAATTTCGGGTAGGCCTCCGCGGCCTTCGGAAGCGCTTCACGTGCTCGTTTCCAACGGCCCCGGAACCGCCTACCTTTCTGCACGAGCCACCGCACCAGATAGTCATTGATCCGTTCGACCACCAATGGGCATGCCTGTCCAGCATCGCGCGACTATCTCGAAACAGGTTGCCGCACTGGCCACCTCGCTGTAGAAAGCCGGGTACTGGGCATCTCATGGTGTCGACTGTGAGGTCTCAGGACATGCTTGTCGGTTTGTTCTCAAGAGACGCTTGACGTTTCAGTCCTGAGCATGGTCGGGTTGCTCGTTTGTGATCCGCCCGACCGACAACGACGACTACGCGCGTCCACGGACACATCGATCGAGCACAGCTGTGAAGTTTGGGCGTAGCCCTGGAGAGTCGTCGCGGTGAGGTCCGGGAAATGCATTGCTGATTGAGAACCTACAGGCGGCAACGAAAGCCAATCGATTTCATCATTCGAGTGACACGTGAGGTGCAAACGAGTGACACGTGAGGTGCAAAGCTGAGGTCTGCTGGGATGAAGTGACCTCGGTCCGAACCCGAGTGCGGGGCATGTGATGAGTTCACATGCCCCGCACTGGGTTCGGTCGATTTTGTGTGTCAGTGGCCGCTGATTGTTGTCGTCACCGGCGGGGTCGTGGTCGGCGCGACCGTTGTGGTGGGGGCAACCGTTGTCGGAGCCACAGTGGTGGGGACGGTCGTGGTGGGGGCCGCGGCGGCCGCAGGGTCCGTGGTGGTCGGGGCGACGGTGGTCGGGACCGTGGTGGTCGGGGCCGTTGTCGTGGGGGCCGTTGTTGTGGAGCCCGGGGTGGTGGGGGCGGTTGTTGTGGTGCCCGAGGTCTTCGACGTTGTTGTGGTCGAGGAGGGGGTGGTGGTGACGTTGGCTGTGGTGACGCCGGTTTCGGGCTTGGCGGCCTTGTAGGCGGCGGCGAGGTCAGCCGGTTCGGGCTTGGCGGTGGTGGTTACCGGTTCGCCTTTTTGGGCTTGCTGGGCGAGGTGGGTCAGCCAGGCTGCGGCGTATTCGGCTGAGGTCAGGGGCTTTCCGTTGGACTGGTCGGCGTCTTTCCAGTAGTCGAAGTGGTGGCCGGTGTGGTCGGGGCCCAGGGTTTGCTGGTACGGGTCGCTGAGGATGACCGGGATGGTGTTGGTGTTGGTGACGATCAGGCCGACGATCTCGTTGAAGACCTTCTGGGGCAGGTAGGCCAGGGGCGACATGTCATTTGTCGCGATATTGTCGGCGGCGGCGACAGGGGCCGCGGTGGTCGCGCCGGGCTTGTAGCCGGGGGCGGAGACCTTCAGCAGGACCGAGAGGAAGGTTTCGTCGCTCTTCATCCAGTTGGGGTTGGACCCGATGTACTGGAAGGCGTTGAGCGCGATGCTGCCGAGTTTGACGGCTACGTCCTGACCGGTCGCGGGGGTGAGCCCGTCGTTCTGGAGGGCGTCGACATTGATTTGACGGCCGACGTTGATCGCCAGCTGCAGCAGCGAAATGTTCTGCGGCGCAGAGCAGGTGAGGTCGCCATCGGAGCAGAAGGAGGCGATTTTGCCGTTCAGTTTACCGAAGTCGCCACCGGTGTCGGGGAGTGCGCCTTGGCCGCCCGCACCCTTGCCGCCGTAGTTGGTGTCGAAGTTGTCGGGGTGGTTGGGGTCCTGGGCGCCGATGAAGGTGCCGTCGCCCGCCTTGCGGCCCGGGTCGGCGAGGATGACCACGCCGAGCACCTTGTCGGGGTCGACGATGTCGTATTTGCCGTCGGCGCCGGCGTTCTGGTTGCCGACCTGCATGGCGACGCGGCGAACCACGTCCGAGCCTTCGCTGTAGCCGACGATGGAGAACTTGGTGTTCGGGCAGACCGACGCGATTTCGCGCATCACCCGCTTGGTGTTGTCGACACCGGCGGTGACGGCGGCCTCTTCGGAGTTCAAGTTGGCCGGGTACGCGATGTAGATGGCGGCGTTCGAGTCGGAGCCGACGGCATTGCTGCCCGCGTTCACGACCGGGTCGAGCCATTCGCTCTTGTGGTCGCCGGACAGCGCGGCGGGCAGTTCATTGCCGTTGGCGTCGACCAGCATGGCGGTGGTTCCGGAGACGGGCGTGTCATTGCGCCCGGCGACGGAGATGGTCACCATGTCGTGGCATTCGGTGACCGATGAGGTGAGTTGCGTTTCCGTGGTGCGCGGCGAGGAGGTGATGCCCCAGGAGGCCGCGACGGCTACGACGAGTCCCAGCGTGGCGAGTGCGGCCACGGGTATCGCGGTGCGACGGTTTTTCCCGAGGTAGGACCATATGCGCGCAAAAAAGGTTCGAAGAGCCAATGTCCCGGTTCCCATTCCCGTTCCGGTGGATGGACCGGCCCCCCGACGGGCCGTGATTCTTCCAGGACGTCGGAATCGGGAAGGGAATCGTTACTGCGGCTACTGGTTAGTGGGCGCGGAGCAGGCGTCCGGCGGCGTCCACGGCGGGTGTGGAGGACCCGGCGTCATTGATGAAAACGGCGAAGGCCAGGTCGTCTTCGATGCCGACGAACCAGCCGTGCGCGTGCTTGTCATCGATGAATTCGGCGGTGCCGGTCTTGCCGAGCAGGCCCGGGATATCGGCCAGTTGGGTGGCCGTGCCCGAGGTGACGGTCTCCCGCATCATGGCTTTGATCTGATCGGCTGTCCCGGCGGGCAGTGGTGCGGCGGCATGGTCGGGGGTGCCGGGTCGGCCTTGCACCAGGATCGGATTCGGCGGCGCGCCGTGTGCGAGTGCCGCGGCGACCAACGCCATCCCGAAGGGCGTGGCGGTGACCTTGCCCTGTCCGATGCCCTCCTCCACGCGCAGCGCGGGTGTGTCGGCGACGGGCACCTTGCCGGTGACGGTGGTCAGCGCGGGTGTCACATAGTCGAGCCCGAGGCCCAATTGGCTCGCCGCATTGGTGAGCCCATCCGGTGGCAGGTTGACCGCGAGCCGTCCCATGGTCGTATTGCAGGATTTCGCGAACGCGGTGTGCAAAGGCACGCTGCCCAGGTCGAAGTTGTTGTCATTGGGAATCTGTCGCCCCTCGATATTCTCGGTGCCCGGGCACGGCAGCACGGTGTCCGGAGTGACGGCACCCGACTGCAGTGCCGCCGAAACGGTCACCGTCTTGAAGGTGGATCCGGGCGGGTACAGCCCGGTGAGTGCGATCGGTCCCTGCGCGTCGGCGGGGGCGTTCTGCGCGATGGCGAGCACATTGCCGCTGGATGGTTGTAGCGCGATGATGGTCGCGGCCTGTGGAATCGGCGCGAGCGCGGCCTCGGCGGCCCGTTGTAGCGCGGGGTCGAGGGTGGTGCGAATGTCGTTGACCGGCTTGGCATCCGGCCCGCCGACGCGCTGTGTCCCGTCGGTGCCCTGTGCCCGCACGGCCCACCCCGCCGCCGCGTCGGTGTCCTGTTGCCAGAGGTCGGCGAGCCCGGACCAGGTGGGTGAGGTGAGGGCGCGGTCGGTGGTGAGCAGCCGGGTCTGTGGCGCCAGGGTGACATTGGGCAGCGCCGTGAGCGCGTCCTGGATGGGTGCGATGTCAGCGGCCCGCAGGGTGACGGCGGTGATCGATTTACCTTGTGCGGCAGTCAATTCCGAGTTCAGCGAGGCTGCGGTGATATCGGCGGCGACCTGGTGCAGCAGTGCGGCGACGGCCGCGGTGTCCGCGCCGGGCGCGAGGTTCACCAGGGTGACGATCTGCTGGGTCATGAATTCGCCGCCGGTGCTGTCCAGGATGCGCGCGGCGGGTGTCGGGTCGACGGCACTGTAGGACAGCGGCCCGATATCGAGTCCGGGGGCGACGGTGGCCGGATTCCAATGCACCTTCCAGCCGTCGGCGGTGTCGTCGAGTCGCCCGGTGGTGCTGTACGTCCACCGGTTGTGGCCGTCCTTGCCGAGTCTCCAGTCGGCCGCGAGGGTGAAGGTCCCGCCGCCGTCGGCCTTTTCGACCTTGTCGACCTGGAATTTCACATCCTTGCCGAGCCCGTCGTAGAGCCCGGTCAGGGTGTCGGTGGCCGGCTTTCCGTCGGTGGTCGCCGCGGCCGCCGCGGCGATATCGTCGCGGTTCAGCGCGTCGGCGAAGTTATTGGCCGCCTCTTGCATTCGGTCGGCGGTTTTGTCGCCGGAGCAGGCGGTCAGTGCAAGACCGGAAGCGACGACCATTCCGAGCAGTCTGGTTCCCGTGCGCATCGGCCCGACGCTACCTGCCGATCAGTCGCTGGGCACGGACCCGCGCGGCTACTGTCGCGGGGTGGGTTTCGAGGTTCGGGTGGACAGTGCGGGTGCGATCGAGATCGTCCGGGCGGCGGTGCGGTTCGGCTGGAGCTGGGATGCGACCGATGTCCGCAGCTTCGCGCGCCGAGTGGGCTGGGCTACACCGGAACCGGTGGGCACCATGCGCCACGGTGCGGTGTTCTCGCGTACCGGGCTGAATATCTGGTGGGATTCAGCCATGTTCTGGGGCAGCGGGCGCAGGCTCCAGTATGTGCGGGTTCCGGTATCGGATTGCCCCGCGACCGGTAATCCCGAACTGCTCGCCGATGCGCTGGCCCGGGTGCGCGCGGCCTTCATCGAAGTATGGGGTGAGCCCGAATCCGGCGCGGGACCCGATGACGGACCGGCTTGGATCTTCCCGAATCTATTGGCGGGCTTGGCGATCGGCCCCAATACGGTCGATCTCATGCTGGTGAATCCCCTGGACCAGCGCTTCTGGATGGACAAGCGGCATGAGGGCGCACGCCGGCGCGCCGGGCTCGGCGGCTGGGGCCGGTTCACCGAGGATCTCGCCGACTATCTGGAGTCACTACCCACCGACGCGCGCCTGGTGATCACCGCCCCCGGCGGCAGGTACGTCCAATTCGCGGTGGAGCCGGGCGAATTCACCGGTGAGCTGAGTCGCAGCGAATTCATCGACCCCACTTGGCGTTACGGCGACGAGGTCGGCGATCTCCTGGTGGCACAGGGCTGGACGCCCACCGAGGACGCGAACTGGTGGCGCAAACTGCGACGCGATGCGGGCCGCACCGCCATCGGTCATTTCGCCGCCCGCGCCGTGGAGGCGCTGCGCATGTTGGAGGTACAGGCCGTCACCGAGCTGGTGGCCGATGCCTGGATCGAGGGCGGCGAGGATCTGGAGATCGAGGCGCTGGGTATTCCCGCGCATGCGACCGCCCGCACCCAGCGCGCCGAATTCCTGCGCAGCAATGCCCCGTACGGATTCGATATCGGCCCGCTGCGCGTGGATGTGCCCAGCGGTATCGATATCGCCCGCGCCGCAAGGGAATTCGAGTGGTCCTGGACGCGCGCGGATATCACCGCTTTCGCCGAGCGGATCGGCTGGCAACTGGAGGGCGAGCCCGGCCCGGCGGATCGCCTGGTCCCGGTCAAAACCGAACTGCGCGTGGATCATTCCCGCGCCAGATTCTGCTACGACGGTGACCGGCTGGAGTCGGTGTGTATCACCTTGTCCGACAGTATCGAATCCCACCTGTACGAGGAGGGTCCGCCCGCCGAGGTCCGGGAACAATTGACGGCGGCGGTGACCCGCGCGGTGGACGGCCTGCGCACCGAGTTCGGCGCACCGATTCACGGCACGCTCTGGCATGCGCACGGCCCGGTCTGGTCGTCGCCGAATCTGTGCATAGGTGTTGTGCCGGACGACAATACGGTCGAGCTGTATCTGGTGAATCCCGCCGAACGCGCCCGGCAGTTGATCATCGAGCAGCAGCGGACCGCGCGCCGGGCGGCCGAACGCGAATGGCGGCAGTTCTTCGACGATCTCGCGGTGGTGGTGGCGGCCCTGCCCGAAAACACCGAGGCCACAATCGATGCCGGCGATCGCGGCACCGCGCATTTCCTGCGTGACACCGACGGCCTGCGGGTGCGCCTGGATGCGGAGGCCGGTCTCGGCCTGCACCCGCGGATTACCGGGCTCATGCGCGCCAATGGCTGGCAGCGTCCGGAGGCGGCTCGCCCGGTGTGGCGGCACGGCCTGTATCGCCCGGTGCTGTATCGCGATTTCCGGCAGTTCGTGGAGTTCGCGCTGTGGCCGCTGCGCACCCGGATGGGTCCGTACACGACACTTCGGGTCCGCGCGGGGGATGAAGATCACGATCTGCGCACCCCGTCGACGGGGGCTACCGGCTTCTGATCGGCTCGCACCTAGAGTCACTGCCATGACCGAGATCGACGATGTGCGGGTGACCCGAGAGAGCTATGACGAGATAGCGGAGCTGTACACCACCACGTTCGGGCAACCGATCGAGGAGAATCCCTTCGATCGGGCCATGCTCGATGTGTTCGCTGCCGGGGTGCACGGCACCGAGAGCGGGCTGGTCGCCGATCTGGGCTGTGGTCCGGGCCGGGCAGCGCGCTATCTGGATTCCTTGGGGCTGAACGTTTTCGGCCTCGACCTGTCCGCCGAGATGATCAGTCGTGCCCGGGCGACCGCGCCGCACCTGCGGTTCGAGGTCGGCTCGATGGAGAAACTGGATCTGGCCGATGCCTCGCTGGCGGGAATCGTGGCCTGGTACTCCATCATTCACACTCCCCCGCATCGAATCCCCGCCGTGCTGGGTGAATTCGCGCGCGTGCTGCGCCCGGGTGGTCACGCACTGTTCGCCTTCCAAGCCTCCGATGAATCGCGCGGCATCCAGGAGCATGACCACAAGGTCGCGCCCTCCTACCGCTGGGCCCCGGACACGCTGGCCGCCACTCTCGAGGAACTCGGCTTCATCGTCACAGCGCGCATGTCCCGCACCGCGCTGCCCGATGAGCGCACCCCGCAGGGCTGCCTGCTGGCCGTCAGGAGCTGAGCGGCTGCGGCTCGCGGGCCGCACGCTCGTCGAATGCCGCTCGGGCGGTACCGATTTCGTCCACGTGTGCGAGTGCCCACTGCCCCATGGCGTGGGTGAGTCGCCCGAGATCGGCCCCGAGCGGTGTGAGTGAATACTCGACTCGCGGTGGCACCGTGGGATAGACCGCGCGCCGGACCAGGCCGTCGCGCTCCAGGTCGCGCAGGGTGCGGGTGAGCACTTTCTGGGTGATGCCGTCGAGTCGGCGGCGTAACTCGTTGAATCGAATCGGATGCTCGCCGGCCCGAAGGACTCCGAGTACCAGTAGCACCCATTTGTCGGCGAGCACCGCGAGTACATCGCGTGCCGGGCAGCGCTTCAGATAGTCCTCCACCAGATCGGTGGATTTCTCCATGTCGAAGACGGTATCCATCAGGAACCTCGGGATCTATTTAGTGCCTTCTTCCGAGAAGATACTACGAGCCGAAGAATCGAAGGCATGCGAGCGATCACTCAACAAGCCCTCGGCGGACCGGAAGTACTGGAGCTGGTGGAGGTGGAGCGGCCACACCCCGGCGCGGGTGAGGTGCTGGTGCGCGTCGCCGCCACCTCGGTGAACGCGGCCGACTGGAAACTCCGCACCGGGGAGGTCGACAAGCTGGGCCCGCCGCCCTTCACCCTGGGCTTCGACGTCTCCGGGACCGTGGCCGAGACAGGTTCGGGGGTAACCGATTTCGGCATCGGCGATGAGG
Source organism: Nocardia sp. SYP-A9097 (assembly GCF_009649815.1). Lineage (GTDB taxonomy): Bacteria > Actinomycetota > Actinomycetes > Mycobacteriales > Mycobacteriaceae > Nocardia. The sequence continues at coordinate 638,444 of NZ_WJIC01000001.1, read as the reverse complement.
TATATGGCATGGTGTTGAGTCGTTCGGGCGCGTACGCCGAATATGTGGTCGTCCCAGCGGATTACCTCGCACCCAAGCCCGCGAGCATCGACCATTCGCAGGCCGCCGCCCTGCCGACCGCGGTGCTCACCGCCTGGCATGCCCTGACGAAAATCGCTCCGGGGCAACGGGTTCTGGTCCATGCCGCGGCGGGTGGCGTCGGACATCTCGCGGTGCAGATCGCCAAACTGCACGGCGCGTATGTGATCGGCACGGCGCGCTCGGATAATCACGAGTTCCTGCGTTCCCTCGGCGTGGATGAGGTGATCGATTACCGGACAACAGATTTCACGACGGTGACCCCGCCGGTGGATGTGGTGTTCGATCTCGTCGGCGGCGAGTACGGCGAACGCTCGCTCTCGATCCTGACTCCGGACGGCCGTCTCATCGACGCACAGCGCGATGACGCGCTCGATGATCCGCGCTTCCACCGCACCTATGTGGCCCCGTCCGGTGCGGATCTGCGTGAGATCGCGACGCTGGTCGATCGCGGCCTGCTGCGGGTCGAGGTGGCAAGTGTCATGCCATTCGCGGACGTGGCTCGGGCACATCGGCTCAGTGAATCCGGGCGGGTGCGCGGCAAGATCGTGCTGGTCCCGTAGGCCGCCGCCGATTCCTGGCTATCGCGACATTCGTATGCGTGGCCCGCCCTCGCGTCCTACCGTCGAGCAGAGACGAGAGCAGGGAGTTGTGGTGACGTACTGGGACAATGAGGTCGATGTGCTGGTCGCCGGATCGGGCGGCGGCCTGGCCGGAGCGTATACGGCGGCGCGCTAAGGGCTGACGGTGCTGCTGGTGGAGGCGACCGAGAAATTCGGTGGCACCACCTCGTACTCGGGTGGCGGCGGAATGTGGTTCCCGTGCAATCCGGTATTGCGGCGCGAGGGTGTGGACGACACGTTCGAGGACGCGCTCACCTACTACCGCGCCGTGGTCGGCGATCGCACGCCCGCCGAACTCCAGGAGGCGTATGTGCGCGGCGGCGCGCAGGCGATCGAGTATCTGGAGAGCGATCCGAGCATCTCGTTCCAGATGTTCCCGTGGCCGGACTACTACGGCAAGGCCCCCAAGGCGCGACTGGACGGCAAGCGGCACATCATTCCCAAGCCCCTCGCCGCCGCGAAACTGGGCGAGCTGAGTGAGTCCGTGCGCGGGCCGCTCGCCACCGACCGGCATGGTGCGCCACAGCCGGACTATCTGATCGGCGGGCGCGCCCTGGTCGGACGCTTCCTGCTGGCAATGGCCAAGTACCCCAATGCTTCTGCGATTGAATACCGCGCTGGTGGAGTTGGTCGTCGAGGATGGCGCGGTGGTCGGCGCGATCGTCGAGCACGCGGGCGAACGCAGTGCGATCCGGGCTCGTAAGGGAGTCCTGTTGGCGGCGGGCGGATTCGAAGGCAATGACGAACTGCGGCAGCGCTTCGGCGTACCCGGCGTCACACGAGACACCATGGGGCCGTGGGGAAATCTCGGCAAGGCGCATGAAGCAGGAATGGCGATCGGCGCGGACACCGATCTGATGGATCAGGCCTGGTGGTCGCCGGGCCTGATCCACCCGGATGGCCGCGCCGCGTTCGCGCTGTGGTTCACCGGCGGCATCTTCGTGAATCAGGCCGGTGCGCGATTCGTGAACGAGTCCGCGCCGTACGACCGGCTGGGCCGGGAGATTATCGAGCATACGGACGGCGGCTCGGTGAGCCTGCCGTTCTGGATGATCTACGACGACTCCGAAGGCGTTGTGCCGCCGATCAAGGCGAGCAATGTGCCCATGGTGGAGACCGAGAAGTACGTCGAGGCCGGGCTCTGGCACACCGCCGACACGCTGGAGGAGCTGGCCGCCGAGATCGGCGTGCCGGGGGACGCGCTCGCCGCCACGGTGGCGCGGTTCAACGAACAGGCCGCCGCCGGGGTGGACGCGGACTTCGGGCGCGGCGATGAAGCCTACGATCGCGCCTTCTCCAATGGTGCATCGCCGCTGGCCCCGATTGTGAAGGGGCCGTTCCACGCTGCCGCCTTCGGAATCTCGGACCTCGGCACCAAGGGCGGACTGCGCACAGATACCGTCGGCCGGGTGCTGACCGAGGCCGGGACGCCCATCCCCGGGCTGTACGCGGCGGGCAACACCATGGCCGCGCCGAGTGGCACGACCTATCCCGGCGGCGGTAACCCGATCGGCGCGTCCGTGCTGTTCAGCCACCTGGCGGCGCTGTACCAGGCGAGCCGCTGACAACTTCGAGGGGCTCTGGACTTGGGGGCCTAGAGTCGCTTTCATGAGCGACGAGACAGCTCCGGGCGTGCCCGCACGGGCGCGATACGACGTGGTGGTGGTCGGTGGCGGCCACAATGGCCTGGTAGCCGCCGCGTATCTGGCGCGGGCCGGGCGGTCGGTACTGGTGCTGGAGCGGCAGGACCACACCGGCGGCGCGGCCGTCTCGTCCCGGGTGTTCCCGGGTGTGGACGCGCGACTGTCCCGGTACTCGTATCTGGTGAGCCTGCTGCCGCAGCAGATCGTGCGAGAACTGGGGCTGCGCTTCGAGACTCGCAAACGCCGCATCTCCTCCTATACGCCGGTCGGTGCGGGCGGACTGCTGGTGGACAACGGTTCCGAGGCGCGGACCCGGGCGAGTTTCGAGCGAGTCACCGGCTCGGACAAGGACTTCCGAGCCTGGCAGGACTTCTACGCGCGCACGGCCGAACTCGCACAGCGGGTGTTCCCCACACTCACTCGGCCGTTGCCCACCCGCGACGAAATACGCGGCACCGTAGCCGATTCCGCGATATGGGAGTCGATTTTCGAACGCCCCCTGGGTGACTGGGTGGAGCGGGAATTCGCCGATGACACCGTGCGCGGGGTGGTCCTCACCGATGCGCTGATCGGCACCTTCACCCATGCGCACGATCCGTCACTGCTACAGAATCGCTGCTTCCTCTATCACGTGATCGGCGGCGGCACCGGCGACTGGGATGTCCCGGTCGGCGGTATGGGCGCACTGACCGATGCCCTGGCGACGGCGGCGCGGGCGGCCGGGGCGGAGATCATTACCGGTTGCGCCGTGACAGGTATCGAAACCGACGGCAGCACAGCCGAAGTCGACTTCACGACAGGAGATCGCGCGGGCACCGTGTCCGCCGGATATGTGCTGGCGAATGCCGCACCCTATGAGCTGGCCCGGCTGCTCGGCGAAACCGCCGAGCGACCCGAGGGCTCCCAACTCAAGATCAATATGCTGCTGCGCCGCCTACCGAAACTCCGCGATACCTCGGTAGATCCGGTCGATGCCTTCGCGGGCACGTTCCATATCGCCGAGTCCAGTTCCCAACTGGCGCAGGCATATCGGGAAGCCGCTGGCGGGCAACTCCCCTCTGCCCCACCCGCGGAGATCTACTGCCACACCCTGACCGATCCCTCGATCCTGTCACCGGAGTTGCGCACCCAGGGCGCACACACCCTCACCCTCTTCGGATTACACACTCCCGCCGGGCTTTTCGCGGCAGACCCGGAGGGCACGAAGGCACGACTCGTCGATGCCACTCTCGCCCAATTGGATTCGGTGCTGGCCGAACCCATTCGCGACTGCCTGGCCCTCGACGGCGACGGAAATCCCTGCCTGGAGGCGAAATCCCCGGCGGATCTGGAGCGCGATATCGGCCTGCCCGGCGGTCATATCTTCCACCGGGATCTCGAATTCCCCTATCTCCCCGCCGATTCCGACGGCTCCCCCGCAGCCCGCTGGGGCGTGGCCACCACGCACCCGAACATCCTGCTGTGCGGTGCGGGCGCGATTCGTGGTGGAGGCGTGAGCGGGGTTGGTGGCCACAATGCCGCGATGGCGATACTGGAGTAGATCGCCTGTCTGGATAGCGAAGGGTGTCAGGGCGTTTCGATCACGGCGGCCGGCTGCTGCCCCACGTGCGGACTCTGCGCGCAGACATCCACACAGCAGCCGATGAAATCATTCACCAGCGGCGAGGTGGCGGCCGAGGCGGGCCAAGCCACGGCGACGCGGCTGGGGCCGATGCCGTTCACCGGCCGGTAGACGATGCCCGGGCGCGGGTAGTAGCGGGCCGAGGAGGCGGGGGTGAAGCTGAGTCCGAAGCCATTGGCGATGGCGGTCAGCCATTCGTCGGTATTGCGGGCGATGGCCCCGATAACGGCGGTGGCCGCGGGCCGGGCGTCCGCGCCTATCCAGAAGTCGCGCCACCAGCCATTTTCCGGTGGTGAGGCGACGAATGGCTCATCCCAGATATCCCGGAATTCGATCTCCGCGGTGGCGGCGAGCGGATGGTCGGCGGGCAGGGCGAGCCAGCGCGGTTCGGTGAACAGCTCCCGGGTGCGGTAGCCGTCGTGCCCGGGGAATGGGAGTCGGACCAGTGCCGCGTCCACATCCCCGTCGGCGAGTCCGGCGCTCGGATCGGTCCACCCGGTCTGCCGCATATCGACCCGCCAGCCGGGATGCGCGCGCCGGAAGGCGGACACGATCTCGGGCGTGAATTCGTTTGCGGCGCTTGCGATGAACCCGATGCGCAGTACCTTCCCGGCCCGGCTGGCGCCGCTCTTGGTGTCCCGCAGCATGCGGTCCCAGCCGGCCAGTAGCACGGGAGCGTGCTCGGCGAAGACGCGTCCGGGTTCGGTGAGTGTCATTCCGGTGCGGGAGCGCGTGAAAAGCTCCACGCCGAGCTGGTTTTCGAGTTGTTTGATCTGTTTGGTCAGCGCGGGCTGGGACACGTAGAGCCGTTGAGCGGCCCGGGTGACGTGCCCCTCCTCCGCGACGGCGACGAAGTAGCGCAGCAGTCGCGTGTCGATGTCCATTCCCTCAGGTTATGAATGCGGGTATTGGACGTGAAATCCGGGTCGGGCCAGGCTTGTCTTCATGAACGGTATCGAAAACGGTTCCCGCCCAAGCATTGTCATCGCCTACCACTCCGGCTGGGGGCATACCGAGGTGCTCGCGGAGGCGGTGGCGGAGGGTGCGCGACTGGCGAACGCGCGCACAACCGTGGTGGCTGTCGACCGGATCACCCAGGACGATTGGGATGCTCTGGACAGCTCGGACGGCATTGTCTTCGGCAGCCCCACCTATCTGGGTGATGTGTCGGCGGCCTTCAAAACCTTCGCGGAGGCCACTTCTCGCCGTTGTGTCGAGGGCAGCTGGCAGGACAAGGTCGCGGCGGGTTTCACCAATTCCGGGGCCATGAGCGGTGACAAACTGCATGCGCTCATGTCCATGACGATTCTGGCCGCGCAGCACCATATGCATTGGGTGAACCTGGGTTTGGTGGCGGGCTGGAATTCCGGCACGGCAAGTCCGGAGGATATGAACCGGCTCGGTTTCTGGCTGGGCGCGGGTGCGCAGACCGATACCGATCTGCCGCCGGATGCCGTGTCCCGGGCCGATATTCGCACCTGCGCGCACTTGGGTGAGCGGGTCGCGCGGGTGGCCGCACAGCTGCGGCTGGGGCAGGCAGCGCCGCTATGAGGTGCGGCGGCCGTCGCCGGCCTGCTGTCCCATGATGTCGGTGCAGCACCGAATGAAGTACCGCACAATGGGATCCGCCTCGGAGGCGTCCGGCCAGACCAGCGCGACCCGGGTCTGACCGATGCCGTGTACGGGCCGGAACACCACGCCCGGATGGGCATTGGTGGCGGCGGTGGAGGCCGGGGTGAAGCTGACGCCGTACCCATTGGCGATGGCGCGCAGCCACTCGTCGGTATTGCGGGCAATGGCTCCGATAATGGCGGTGTCGGCGGGCCGGGCGTCCAATCCCATCCAATAATCGCGCCACCAGCCGGTTTCGGCAGGTGAGGCGACATAGGGTTCATCCCAGAGTTCGCGGAAGGCGATGTCCTCGCGTTCGGCGAGCGGGTGATTGTCCGGTAGTGCGATCCAGCGCGGTTCGGTGAAGAGTTCGCGCACGTAGTAGCCGTCCTGGCCGGGGAACGGTAGTCGTAGCAGCGCGACATCCACATCGCCCTCGTCGAGTCCGGCGGTGGGGTCGGTCCAGCCGCCCTGATGGATATCGACCTGCCAGTCCGGGTGCAGCCGGTGGAAGACGCGGATGATCTCCGGAATGTGCCCGTCGGCGGCGCTGTGCACGCAGCCCAGGCGCAGGACGCGGGCGGCCCGGCTGGCATCACTCTTGGTGTCGCGCAGGATGTGGTCCCAGGCGCCGAGGAGTCCGGGAACCCGTTCGGTGAGTACCTTTCCCGCGGCGGTGAGTGTCCAGCCCGCGCGGGATCGGATGAAGAGCTCCACGCCGAGTTGTTGTTCCAGCTGTTTGATCTGGGTGGCGAGGGCCGGTTGGGCGACGTGCAGCCGCTGCGCTGCCAGCGGCAGGGACTCGGTCTCCGCGACCGCCAGGAAGTAACGCAGCAGTCGCGTGTCGATATCCATGCAATCAGGTTATGGACGGCGCAACCGGTAGGCACATCCCGGCGTCACCGGCCGGGACGACCGGGGATGCGATTCGGGGTTCCGGCACATCGCCCATGCTCGCAGATGACCGGCGTGAGGCGAACCGAATTAGTCGAAGCGCGCGAGCTAGGGTGAGTTAGCCGAAAAGTAGCCGACTCGCGAAGGGGGCGGAAGGAGGCGCGTGAATCCCACTGAACCCGAACAACATCAGCCTCAGCACCGCAGGGCTCCGCGCCCCGTGAGCGGCCGGCTCTACCGCGCGACCCGCCGCGCCGCCGGATCCATGGACCGCTGGCTGCGCCGGGTCAGCGCCGCTCCACCGGAGCCGCCCGAGGACGCGCCCGAACCGGAGGAGCCGCCCGTCTCCGCCGATCTACTCGATTTGCTGCGGCATATGGGTGTGGCGCTCATCGCCTCCGGTGAGACCACCAATCAGGTGCAGCGCATTCTGGATGATCTGGCCCGCCGCTACGACGCCGATGAGGTGCACTTCTTCGTCCTGCCCACCGGCATTTTCGTGCGCGTGCACGATTCCCGCGGTACGGCCGTGGACCTGCTCGAGACCAGTGTGGATACGCTGCGGCTGGATCAGATCGCCGCGCTGTACAAGCTCATCGACGAGATCAAACACAAGGTGCCCCCGCCCCGGCAGGCCACGCTCGCGCTCGCGCGGATCCTCGATTCGCCGCCGCCGACCGCGGTGTGGCTCATGCTGCTCGGCAATGTGGTGCTGACCACGGGCCTGGGGCTCATGCTCAACCCGACCGCCAATGCCCTGCCCGGCTATATCGTGATCGGCCTGGTGGTGCAGTTGCTGATCATGATCGCCGACCGGATGCCACTGATCTCGCTGGGCCTGCCGGTGCTCGCCGGTGGCGCGGTCACCTTGCTGGCCTTCGGTTTTCCGCACGCGCTGGGCGGTGGCAATCCACAGCAGCTGCTGGTGCCGGGCGTCTCCACGCTGCTGCCGGGCGCGACGCTCACCAATGGCTCCATCGAATTGGCGACCGGCTCGATGGTGGCGGGTGCGAGCCGCACCATCTATGGCTTGAACAAACTGTTCCTGCTGGCCTTCGGCGTACTCATCGGCTTACAGCTGCTCGGCCCGAATCGCTCCAATCCACCCGATCATATGCATCAATTGGGTTGGTGGGCACCGGTTCTCGGCGTATTGCTGATCGGGCTCGGACACTCCTGGCGGGCCAGCGCACCGCCGAAGTCACTGCCCTGGCTGCTGGTGGTGCTGTACGCGGCGTTCGCGGCGCAGCGGCTCGGTGTGCAGATCGGCGGCGGACTGCTGGGGTCGTTCCTGGGTGGCATGGTGGCGGTGCCCGCGGCATATCTGGTGCAGCGCAATCGAAATGCCCCGCCGACCCAGGTGGCGTTCCTGCCCGCCTTCTGGATGCTGGTGCCCGGCGGTATCGGATTCGCCGGGGTGTCGCAGCTGGTGGCCGAATCCGATGCGAACGGGCTGCACGTACTGGTGACCACCACGCTGACGGTGCTGGCCATCGCATTGGGCGTACTGGTCGGCTCGGGTCTGGCGACCAAACGGCCGCCGCAGATCACACCCATGGTGGAGCAGTTCCTCGGCCCGGACACCGGGCGGCATTCAGCCGACCGCCGGAAGTCCTGAACCGGGCGTGCCGAGCCACCGCAGCCAGTGCGGTGCGAGCAGTGCGGCGAATTCTTCGTAGCCGGGTGCGTCGGGGTGGTAGCCGTCGGTGGCGGCGACCTCGCGCATCCAGATCCGATTGTCCCGCAATTGTTGGTGCGCACGCAGATACGGCACATCGGCGCTGTCACAGAGTTCCGCGAAACGGGCATCCAGAGCCAGCAGCCGCTGATTGTGATCCTCGTCCACATTCGGCGGGGGCGCGACGACCATTGTCTGCCAGCCTTTTTCCCGCACGCCGCGCAGGATGGCGGCGAGGTTCTCCACCGAGTCCGCGGGATCGACGCGGAGGCGGCCGTGCTCGAATTGCGAATCATTGACGCCGGTGGAGATCACCACTCGACAGTCCGCTCCGGCGGGCAGCCGGGGTGTGCACTCGGCCTCCCAGCGGGCGCGTAACTCGGTACTGGTTTCCCGGCGAATCCCCAGGTTGTAGTAGCTGAGCGGCTGTCCGGCCGCGGCGGCGCGGACCGCGAGACGGCCCGCCCAGCCCAGGCATTTTCGATCACCTATCCCCGCCACGAACGACTCACCCAGGAAACACACACGAAGATCAGGTACCACCGGCCGATACTCGCACAGCGCGGCACGAACGGGCACGACATGTCGGCGCGGCGGGCGGGGTCGTCCCGATCGGAGTCCGCGACGGGTTACGGTAACCGGCGGGTTGGAAAGTCGGCTTGCCGCCGACCGGACACCCCACCCCGAGCCGACCATGGGACCGCAGTCGTTCCCACGATCCGAAAGCGCCCATAGGACATGCGAGTCGACGGACGGGAAATTCCTGTCTCCGGCAGCCTGCTGCAGCCGCGGATCCGGCGGACCAGCGACATTCTGCGTGTCGTGCTGTCCGCGGTGCTGACCGCCGTCATCATCACCGGCTCACTCATCACCCGCCCGCAGTGGGAGGCGCTGGAGCGCTCGGTCTCCGACATTGTCGGATTCCTGACGCCGGAGCAGTCCAATCTGGTCTACATCCTGTACGGCATAGCGATTCTGGCGCTGCCGTTCGCGATTCTGGTGCGGCTCATCTGGAGTCGGCAGTGGAAACTGCTGGGCGGCTTCCTGTCCGCCGGATTGATCGCGCTGCTGCTGTTCTCCATGACCGACACCGGATTCAGCGCGCCGCGCTGGCATCTGTCCGAGCCCGAGCAGGTCAATACCTTCCTGTCGCAATTCCTGGACGATCCACGCTGGATCGCCATGCTGGCGGCCACGCTCACCGTGGCGAGCCCGTGGCTGCCCGCACGCTGGCGGCGCTGGTGGTGGACGCTGCTGCTGGCCTTCGTGCCGATCCACCTGGTGGTGTCGCTGGTGGTGCCCGCGCGCGCCCTGCTCGGACTCGCGGTGGGCTGGCTGGTGGGCGCGATCATCGTGCTGGTGGTCGGCACGCCCGCACTGGAGGTTCCGCTCGACGCGGCCGTACGGGTGTTGGCGCGCCGCGGTTTTCAGGTGACGGCATTCCATGTGGTGCGTCCGGCCGGGCGCGGGCCGCTGGTGCTCTCGGCCAAAACCGAGGCCGACTCGCTGACCGTGGAGATGTACGGGCAGAACCAGCGCAGCCGCAGCGCGCTGCGACAATTGCGGCGCTGGTTGACGATTCGGCCCGGCGAGTATCCGACCCTCTTCGCCTCCATGCGGCGCGCGGTCGAGCATCGCGCGCTCATGGGTATCGCCATCGGTGATCTCGGGCTGGGCAGCAACCGGCCGCTGACCGTCGCCGCACTGGATCGCGGCTGGATGATGTACGCGCACACCGTGCCTCGCGGTAAACTGTTCTCCGCCGCGGACGGCGAGAAGATGCTCGTCAAGGTGTGGCAGGCGCTGCAAACCCTGCACGAGGCACAGATCTCGCACGGTGATCTACGCGCCGAGGATATTCGAATCGTGGACGGCGAGGTGCGATTCGGCGGTTTCATGATGTCCGAGTTCGGCACCTACGAGGTGCGGTTCCAATCCGATATCGCGCAACTGCTGCTCACCTCGGCGGCACTGTTCGGTCCGGAGACCGCCGTGCGCACCGCCCTGGAATTGATGGGGCCGCATCGGGTACTCAGCGCCTCCCGGCGGCTCACCAAAACGGCTATCCCCGAACAGGTTCGGCATTCGGTGCCCGATGCCGGCGACCTCATGAAGGCCACCCGCGACGAGGTGGCGGTCCAGACCGATCAGGACAAGATCGAGGCCGCGCGCATCACCCGGTTCTCCCGCAACCAGTTCATTCAACTGGTACTGCTCATCGGCCTGGTGTACGTGGCGTACCCGTATATCAGCGCCGCACCCGGCTTCTTCTCCGAACTACAACAGGCGAACTGGTGGTGGGCGGCACTGGGCCTCACCGTCTCTGCCCTGACCTATCTCGGTGCGGCAATGGCGTTGTGGGCCTGCGCATCCGAAGAAGTCAACTTCCGCAACCTGCTGCTCATGCAGGTCGCCAACACCTTCGCCGCGACCACCACCCCGGCGGGCGTGGGCGGCCTGGCGCTGAGCGTGCGCTTCCTGCAGAAGAGCGGCCTGGGCGCGGTGCGGGCCACCGCGGCGGTCGCGCTGCAACAGACCATCCAGGTCGTCACCCACCTGGTGCTGCTGCTGTTCTTCAGTGTGGCAGCGGGTGTTTCGACGAACCTCTCGCATTTCGTCCCGAGCGCGACGGTCCTCTATCTCGTGGCAGGCGCCCTACTCGGCCTGGTCGGCGTAACCATGTTCGTCCCCAAGATCCGCCGCTGGCTGGTGCACGAGGTGCGCCCGCAATTGGCAGACGTCCTGGCGCAATTGAAAGACCTGGCCCGCCGCCCGGCCCGCCTGGCCATGATCATAGGCGGCTGCGCCACCACCACTTTGGGTATGGCCCTGGCCCTCTGGGCGAGTATCGAAGCCTTCGGCGGCAGTACAACTTTCGTGACGGTCACCATTGTCACGATGATCGGCGGCACCCTGGCATCAGCCGCTCCGACACCCGGCGGTGTAGGCGCAGTCGAGGCCGCTTTGATCGGTGGTCTCGCAGCCTTCGGAGTAGCGGCGACCATCGCGGTCCCCGCCGTCCTCCTCTACCGAGTCCTCACCTGCTGGCTGCCGGTCTTCTGCGGCTGGCCCATCATGCGCTGGCTCACCAAGAACGACATGATCTGAGCACACCCGCCTACTGTCCGGCCAGCTTGGCCACGACCGGAGCGAACCTCTCGGCGAAGTCGGCACCGAAAACGAAGTAGGAGAAACCCATCTCCTCACGCCGCCGCTGAATTTCCTCGATGGCGGCCGCCGGATCATCCGGCAGTACGGTCATCGCGTCCGCGGCGCGCAGTGCGGCGGTATCGGTATTCGGCGGTGCCATATGCGGCGCGACCGCATCCCCGATAACTGGAACCGCAAGCGCGAGTTCGATATTCGGAAGCGCACGAAAGTCGTGTGCCATTCGCGCGACTTCACCCCGAGGCTGATCCCCCAGCACAAAGGTCACCGTGTCGGCGACCTCAGCCGCCAACGCCCGCGCCTTCGGCCCGTACACGGCCATCGCCACCGGCGTATGCCGATCCGGGCCATCGAGTTCCCGCAGGCGCCCAACGGTCTCCCGCACCTGAGCCAACCGCTCATGCGGCGGCGGCACAGCGGGCATCCCCTTATCCCGAAGCTCGTCCTCGATCCCCGGCCTCCCGGTCCCGATCCCCATCTCGAACCGCCCCTCGGTCAGCAGCGACAACGAATGCGCTTCCCAAGCCGTCAACCAAGCCGGCCGCAAAGGAGAGGCATAAACCCACGACCCCACCCGCAAATCGGTCAACGCCGCGACAGCGGCCAACATGGGCCCGGGCGCCGGTTGCATCAGCGGAAAGTCCGGCACCAAGAACGTCGAATACCCACTATCGGCAACCCGCCGCGCCCGATCGCGCCACGTAGGCACATCACCCCTGAGCGGAGCAACAACCCCGAATCGAAACGGTCTCGTCATCCCTGAACTCCTGTCCGTCGGAACATCCAGAGTTATCGACGACGAATCCACCCGAAATTCATCGGTACGGCCGAGACCGCGTCCCGAAGCCTTCCACGTCGTCAGGCAACGTAGCCGAGAACTCTACGAACCATGTCTTCATTTCCCGTCCCAGCATGTGTTGTTGATGTGAGACTGATCGACCGGTTTTCACACCCGTTCTACTTGCGGAGTTCTACCTTGAGGACCTTGCCGCTGGCGTTGCGGGGGAGTTCGGAGACGATGACCAGGTCCTTGGGGTGTTTGTAGCGGGCCAGGGATTCGTTCAGGAAGGGGGTTATTTCCTCCAGGGTCAGGTCGTTGACGCCCTCGATCAGGGCGACCACTGCTACCGGGACTTCGCCCCACTTTTCGTGGGGGCGGCCGATTACCGCTGCTTCGTGGATTTTGGGGTGGGCGTAGAGGACGTTTTCGACCTCGGCGCAGTAGATGTTCTCGCCGCCGGAGATGATCATGTCTTTTTTGCGGTCGACAACGTAGATGAAGCCTTCGGGGTCGGCGCGGACGAGGTCGCCGGAGTGGAACCAGCCGCCGTGGAAGGCTTCGACGGTGGCTTCGGGCTTGTTCCAGTAGCCCTGCATCATGGTGGGGCCGCGGTAGACGATTTCGCCGATGGTTCCGGGGGCGACGTCGTTCATTTCGTCGTCGACTATGCGGGCCTGGATGGTGGGGATGGGTTTGCCTACCGAGCCGAGTTTGGTGAGGGCGTCCGCGCCTTCGAGAACGCAAGTGATGGGCGACATTTCGGTTTGGCCGAAGACCGCGACATTGATGGCGTCGGGGAAGCAGTCGGCCATGGCTCGCAGCACCGTGTCGGAGGCGGGGGCCGCGCCCCAGCACAGCGCCCGCAGCGCCAGTTTGCGCTGTTTGACGGTGGGTTCCTCACAAATGAGCTGCCACTGTACGGGTACGCAGAAGGCGGCGGTGGCCTGCTCGGCTTCGATGGCGTCCAGGAAATCGGTGGCGTCGAACGCGCCCAGCGGATGCAGCACGGTCTTGCCGCCGAGCATGAAATACGGTGTGAGGCTGCCCAATCCGGCGATGTGGAAGAGCGGGGAGCTGCAGAAGCCGATGGAATCGGGGGTGATCTCCATGGCGCGCAGACAGGTGAGGGCCTGCGCGTTCAGGTTGGCGTAGGACAGTACCGCACCCTTGGGGCGGCCGGTGGTGCCCGAGGTGTACATGATCAGCGCCGGGGTGTCCTCCGGAATGTCCAGTGGCGCATGGGGTTCGCCCGCCTCGGCGAGTGCATCCTCGAAACCGAGGACGCCGTCACCGGTCTGCCCGTTGATGACCACGATGGTGTCCAGGCCGTCCGCCTGTCCGGCGACACCGACGGCCAAGGGCTGCAGCGGCACATCGGTGACAATGGCCTTCGCGCCGGAGTCGCCCACGATATAGGCGACCTCCGGCGGAGTGAGCCGGAAATTCACCGGCACGGCGATGGCCCCGAGGGCATTGATGCCCATGACGGCCTCGATGTACTCGGTGTAGTTCAGGGCGAGGATGAGCACGCGGTCGCCTAACCCGATCCCGCGACGGGCGAGCGCGTCGGCGAATTTCTCCGCACGCTCGTGCAACCGCTTCCACGTGGTGTCCACGCCCTTGAACCGGAAGGCAACATGGTCCGGCCGCATGGCCGCGTGCCCGGCGACCTGGTTGACCCAGTGATTGCGCCTGGACCGGATCGGCTCGTCGAGCGGCCGGAAACCTGTGGTCATGCTGTGTCCTTCCGTCTGGTCGTCCGCGAGAATACCAACTAACTTCTTGGCGTGACAAGGGTTACAGAGAAGGTTCTGATGAATGTTTGTCATCGATTCAATCCGCAGCTCAGACGGCACAAATTGGCCTCGATAGCGTGGCGGCCCGCGTGGAGTTATCCCCAGGTAAGCGGCCAGAACACCACCGAAAGTGCAAACTCCGACTCACATCGAGGTTGAAGCCCCATATGCAACTATGCGAGTATCAAAGCCAGTTGTGAGAGGCTATGAGAGGACTGCGCCGATGCTTCGTACCAGGTTCACCGAGACCTTCGGGGTAGAGCACCCGATCGTGCAGGGCGGCATGATGTGGGTCGGCCGCGCCGAACTCGCCGCCGCCGTGTCCGAGGCGGGCGGCCTCGGCATCATCACCGCGCTCACCCAGCCCACCCCGGAGGATCTCCTGAAGGAGATCGAGAAGGCCCGGTCCCTGACCGATAAGCCGTTCGGTGTGAATGTGACGATCCTGCCGTCGATCAACCCGCCGCCGTACCAGGAGTACATGCAGGCGATCATCGACTCGGGCGTGAAGATCGTGGAGACCGCGGGCTCCAATCCCGAACCCTTTCTGCCGTACTACAAGGCGGCCGGAATCAAGGTGCTGCACAAGTGCACCAGCGTCCGGCATGCGTTGAAGGCGCAGAAGATCGGCGTCGACGGCGTCTCCATCGACGGTTTCGAGTGCGCGGGACACCCGGGTGAGGACGATGTCCCCGGTTTGATCCTGATCCCCGCCGCCGCAAAGGCTTTGGACATTCCGGTCATCGCCTCCGGTGGTATCGCCGATGCGCGCGGCCTGGTCGCGGCGCTGGCGCTGGGCGCGGACGGCGTGAATATGGGCACCCGCTTCATGTGCACCCGGGAGTCGGCCATCCACCAGAGCGTCAAGGAGCAGATCGTCGCCAATACCGAGCGGGCGACCCAGCTCATCTTCCGCACCATGCACAACACCGCGCGCGTGGCCGATAACGAGATCAGCCGCAAGGTCGTCGAAATCGAGAAGGCCGGCGGCAAATTCGAGGATGTGCGCGATCTGGTCGCCGGTGCGCGCGGCCGTCGTGTCTTCGAAGAGGGCGATCTGGATGCCGGCATCTGGTCCGCCGGACAGGTCCAGGGCTTGATCGACGACATCCCGACCTGCGCGGAACTGGTGTCCCGCATGGTCTCCGAGGCCGAGGACCTGATCAAGGGCCGACTGGGCAGCATGCTGGCCTGACGATCACCCCGAATCTTCTCACCACCGCAATAGACGGTTTGAGAATTTTCGCTAAGAGCCCTTGGCAGAACTTGCCAAGGGCTCTGGCCATTTCGGGTGTCCGGAGCCCGCCGATACGTCATGCTTTAACGACAGTCCGACGTGGCGGAGGTGCCGAAATGGCAATCACTCGTATCTATCTCGACGATGACGCGGTACGGCGGACCATGGCCATTTCAGGCGTCGACACCGAACAAGACGCCGTGAACCTAGCGTTACGGTTCTTCAGCCTGCACGCCACACCGGCCGATCTGGAACACCCCATTCACCTCCACGCGGCGAAGGCGTCGTAGCCGAGGGAATTCCCCGGCACCGGCTGCTCCGGAGCCACCCGGCCCGCCACCCATGGTCATGGGTGGCGGGCTGCGGTTGGTCACGACCCACCTGCGCGAAAGCTATTCTGGGCGAGGCGAAAGTTCGGCAGAATCGCCGAAGGTACCCCGGCGCACACGTCGCCGGACCACGGGGAGGATTTTCCTGTGCGGCAGCGTACGACAGCATCGAACGATCAGGCACCCGGTTCCCAGGTGTCGATCGTCGGTGTCGGCTACCGGTCGACGGGTACCGCCTTCGACAACGACTGGTTCGCGCTCGCCGAACACGAGGTGGCCGCACTCGATCCGCGCCAGCGCGTCACCCTGGAACTCGCGGTCGAGGCCCTCGACGATTCCGGCCTGGGCTACCTCTCCCCCGGCTCACGCGCGGGCGTGGTCTTCGGCACCGCAACAACATTCGGCTCCACCGCACTCAATATCGCCCACCAACTCTCCCGAACCCTGGACCTGCACGGCCCGAGCCTGCTGGTGGCGAGTGACCGCACCGCACCGCTGGTGGCGGTCGATACCGCGGTCCGCCTGCTCGCCGACGAATCCGTGCCGTTCGTCATAGCGGGTGGTGCAGACCTCACGCTGCTCACGGAAGGCACGCTCCCCCAGGGCTTTTCGACGATTGCCATAGCCGAGACCGGTCACGCCGCCGTCCTGATCCTGCAGCGTACGCAGGACGCCCTGCGCACCGGCACCCGCCGCTACGCCGAATTCAGCGGCGCCGGAATGGGTTTCCCGCACCCGGATGACACCGCCGCCCACATAACCGTGCACAGTCCCGCTGAGGCCCCGAAAAGCACTGCCGTACAACGAGCCCAGCCCGCGCGTGCCACCGAACCACCGCTTCTCATCCCGCTGTCCGCCCGAGACCTCGACGCCCTGCACGAGTTGGCGCGCCGCTACGCGGCCGAGGTGGCCTCCTACCCCACCCTGCGCGATTTCGCCGCGGCCGTGGCCCGACGCACCCCCGACCGCATCCGAGCCGCCATCCTGGCCCACGACGTCACCGATGCCGCGACTCAACTCCGCCTACTGGCCACCCAGCTCACCGCCATGGCGGGTACCGCACTCGCCACACCGCACCGTGGCTCGAATGCCGCCACGGCAGCGCGGCCCGGCGCGGCGAGTAGGCCGAATGACTCTGCGGCGGCGACCAATTCGTGCGGCGTGGCAGGGGAGATGGTGCGGCACGTCATGGGCTCCGCACGGTCCGAGGGCAGCGGCCCGGACGAGACCGGCGAAGTCGTCGGGGTCACCGCCGAGACGCGCACGGGCGGGCTGCTGTTCCTGTTCTCGGGCGGCGGCGGGCACGCGCGCATGGGACGCGGGCTGGCGGCGCGATATCCGGTCTTCGCGACGGCCCTGGCCGAGGCGACCGATGCCGTGGTGGAGGCCGGTGGGCCGCGAGTGTGGACCCCGCGCAATGGATTCGGGCCCGGGGAGCCCGGACAGGAGTTCGCACAGCCCGCCCTGTTCGCGTTTCAGGTGGCGCTCGCGGAACTGCTCGCGTGGTGGGGCGTGCGGGCGAATGCCGTTGCGGGACATGGGGTCGGTGAGCTCGCGGCGGCGGTGGTGGGTGGCGCGATATCGCTGGCCGTCGCGGCGCGAGTGGTGGTGGCGCGCGGCCGGCTGCTGTCGAAGATCGGCGAGGACGGTGCCGCCGCCGTGCTGGAGGCCACGCCCACCGAGGTACAGCGCCTGATCGATCCCATGCGGGCGGCGGTCGGCGTGGCGGCGGTCGACGGACCGACCTCGATCACGGTCTCGGGCGACCCGCGCTATATCGACGCACTGGTACGGCGCGCACATCGGCGGGCGATCTTCGCGCAGCGGATCACCGCGGACAGTGCCGCCGCCGGAGCCATTACAGTGCCGCATGCCCCGCGCGCCCAAGCCCTTGCGCCACAGTTGGTTTCGGAGCTCGGCAACATCCCGGCGCGGCGCGCGGAGCTGCCGATATTCTCGACCACGCGACGCGGCGCGGTGATCGGCGAGCCACACAACGACGACCGAGCGAACCTTGCCCGCCCGTCCTCCGCCGCCCCTGGCATGGAGCGCGCGGAGCATTCGAATATCGCCGTCCATTCATCGGATCGGCCCTACGCGAACGGGGTCATGAGCGCCGGTGCGGAACCACGCATGGACGCGGCCTACTGGGGCGCGAATGCCGCCGGTCCGGTGGAGCTCGGAGCGGCGCTGGAACGCGCTGTGGCAGCGGGTATTTCGACCGTGATCGAGGTGGGTCCGCACGGGGTGCTGACGGCCGCCGTCCGGGAGCAGGTGACCTTTCGGGAGTCCACGTATGCGGTCGGGTCCCGGGTCGACGAGGCGACGAGTCTGCTGCGCGCGCTGGGTCTGCTGCACCTGGAGGGACGGCGGATCGACTGGTCCGCACTCGGCGCACTGACGGTCGCACCGCCGGAAAGGCGTTGGGGCCGAAGGGTTTCGATGCAGGGCGTCGGCGTGGCCATGCCCGAGGTACGGATTCGGGCGGAGGGCACCTATGTGGTGGCGGGCGGACTCGGGGACTCGGGGGCGCTGGTGGTGCGCTGGCTGCTCGAGGCCGGCGCGCGGGATGTCGTGGTGCTGACCCGGACCCCTCGCGCGCTGCCCGAGCCGCTCGAAGGCATGGAGGAGTGGATCGTGGTCGTCCGCAGCGATGCCGCCGATCGCGCGGATCTGGCTGCGGCACTGCAGGATATCCGTGAGTGCGGGTCGCCGATTCGCGGCGTGGTGTTTGCCGGAAGGGAACTGCATCGGGTGGCGGCCACCAATCTCGTGGAGCTGACCGCGGCCGATCCCACGGATTTCACCATCGGATTCTCGGGGGTGGGATGGCAGCCGCTGTCCCGCGTGTCGGAAGGTGGCGCGCCGGTCACGTGGGAATGATGACGCAATGACCGAGGCGCCGCCGTGACGTTCGAACTGCTCTCGCTCATTGTGCTGCTCGGGATGACCGGGCCGATCCTGGCGTGGCGGCCGCAATGGCATGTGCCGGTCATCCTGGGTGAGCTGCTGGCGGGAATTCTGTTCGGCAGCACGGGTTTCGGGGTGCTGCACCCATCGGACCGGACGTTCACCTTCCTCGCCGATATCGGGTTCGCGGTGGTCATGTTCGTGGCGGGTACCCATGTGCCCATGCGGGATTCGACCATTCGGTCGGCGCTGGGGCGCGGTGCGATGCGCGCCGGATTGGTGGGTGTGCTCGCCGTTGCCGCCGGGCAGGGTGTGGCCGCGATGTTCGATACCGGGCACGGGGCGCTGTACGCGGTGCTCATCGCGTCCTCGTCGGCGGCGCTGGTGCTACCCATTCTCGATTCGCAGGGCTTGACCGGAAAATCGGTGCTGGAGTTGACCGCTCAGGTCGCGATCGCCGATGCGGCGTGCGTGGTGGCGCTGCCGCTGGTAATCGATCCGGCCAACGCCGGGCGGGCGGCGCTGGGTGCGCTCGCGGTGTCGGCGGTCGCGGTGGTGCTGTACTTCGGGCTGAAGTATCTGGGCGATTCCGGGCTGCGACATCGGTTCCACAAGGTGTCCGAGCAGCGCGGGTTCGCGCTCGAACTGCGGGTGAGTCTGGTGCTGTTGTTCGCGCTGTGCGCGCTGGCGACCCGGACGCATGTGTCGATCATGCTGGCGGGCTTCGCGCTCGGCCTCGTGGTGTCCGCCATCGGTGAGCCGCGGCGGGTGGCCAAGCAGCTCTTCGCGATCGGCGACGGTTTCCTGACGCCGCTGTTCTTCGTATGGCTGGGCGCGCGCCTGAATCTGCGCGAGTTCGGCGATCACCCGTGGCTCATCCTGCTCGGCCTGGCGCTGGGGGCGACCGCACTACTGGCGCATACGTCCATGCGGATCACCGGTCAGCCGATTGTGTTCGGAGCCATGGCCGCCGCGCAGATCGGGGTGCCGGTCGCGGCGGTCACCGTCGGCACCGAATTGCACGTACTGAAGCCGGGTGAACCCGCCGCCATCATGCTGGGCGCACTTGTGACGGTCCTGGCGACGGCGCTGGCCGCGAATCGCGCCGCGGTCCGTTCCGCGGTAGCGGCGCGGTGAGCGAACAGCCGGGGCCCGCGTAATTCCGGCGGCGCGGTTCAGTTCTCGCGGCCGAGCAGCCGATCCGTTTCGCGGCGTTCACGTTTGGTGGGACGCCCGGTGCCGCGATCCCGCTGGGGCAGGGTGGCGACCACGATCGGATCCGGCGGCGGCGGGCTCTTGTCGATCATGCACAGCACGGCCACGGCCGCACCCACCCGCTTGGTGAGCAGTCGCTGCACCACGACTATGCGCTCGGCACCGGCCACCCGGACGCGGATCTCGTCACCATGTTTGAGCGGATGCGCCGCCTTCACTGCGACGCCGTTCACGCGCACATGTCCGGCGCGGCAGGCGGTTGCGGCCGCGGACCTGGTCTTGAAAAGACGAACGGCCCAGATCCAAGAATCAACTCGGGCCTGGGCCGGTTCGCTCGGAAGAGCTGACGTCACGAGCTACACGATACGTGTGGCTTATGCGTTGATGCGACGCGCGGTGACAACCATGTCGGGGCGCAGCGGGGTGTAGGAGACGGGGGTGCCGGTCTGGACCGCGTTCAGCAGTTTGCCGTCACCGGCGTACATGCCGACGTGTCCGCCGCCATTGGTGATGACGATATCGCCGGGCTGCAGGTCCTGGAAGGCGACGGGCGCGCCGACGTGCGACTGCTCGAAGCTGGTGCGCGGCAGTTCGACTCCGGCCTGCTTGTAGGCCCACTGCACCAGACCGGAGCAGTCGAAGCTGAACGGGCCGGTGGCGCCCCAGGAGTACTGCGCGCCGACCTTGGTCTGCGCGGCCTCGAGAGCGATCTGCGCGGGGCCGTTCTGCTTCTGCGGGAACAGCTCCGGAAGCTGGAAGCCATTGGCGCCGGGGGACGGATTCACACCGACCTGCGGGATGCCGTTGGTCTGGAAGTCCTTGACCGCCTGGTTGAACTGCTGCACCTGTGGCGCGAAATCGTCCGGTACGTCGAAATTCCCGATACCGGGGATGTCGACGCTGGCGGCCTGGGCGGTAATCGCCGGGAACGCGCCGGTTGTCGTTGCTGCCATAGCGCCCATGACGATGGCGCCCTTCACGGAATTCGGTACCCGAGATTCCCGCTGCATGCTGTGCTTACCCACCGAGCCGCACTCTCCGATCTTGCTTACATCCCGATTCGCTGACGAACGTTTCTGAGGTTCGTCGCCGACTAGCCGGTAACATCGCGGGCCGCCTCTCCGATGAAGCGACAGACTCCGCTAAGTCACGAAGAGATTACGACTGCCAGCCCGTGTTGTCCACCCCACACGCGGCGCGTCACGTGATAAACCGCAAATCTCCCGGCAGATACACGAATTCGGCTTCGCCACGCCGGATCACGGGAAGATATACGCGATCGAAATCCCGGTTACTTTTTGGCAAACTCGCATTCGGCAAACAACTCGTGCAGGGTACGGGTGGCGCTGCCACGTGCTCGGGAGCGCAGGTGGGCAGGGACTTTCAACTGCCGGCTTGCACCACACGCTCCAGGTCGGCAATGCGGCGGCGCGCGTCGGCGAGTTCGACCTCGAGTTGACCCAGGGCCATGACGAGAGGGCCGACCGCGAGATCGGCGACCAATTGCGGGTCGTCGTAACCGCGTTCGATGGCCACCAGGATGTTGTTGCGAATACGGGCGGCCACCACCGCCTCGGCGGGTACGGTCCAGGACTCGACCACCTCGGCGACGGTGGACGGGGCTTCCTCCGACATGAACCCTCCCTACCTGAACAGCTGCGAACCAGCCATAAGGGTAGCGAGGGCGCAAGCGCGACAACGGGTCCGAAGCGAACACCCACTTCCGACAAAACGGACAACCGGTCGTGTCGGTGACGGACAGGCGTATGAATGCCGGTTCATTGGTCCGTCTAGGGGCTTCGGTAGATGCCCGGATATTCCTGGATTTTGGCGCTACGGTCGTCGCGTGGACCCGGTCAGAAATCCGTACGCCCCGGGCGCCGGACAGCGCCCACCCGAACTCGCGGGCCGCGATCGGCAGCTGGACGCCTTCGACATCGTGCTGGAGCGCATCGCCCGCGCTCGCCCGGAGCGCAGCGTCATGCTCACCGGTTTACGCGGGGTCGGAAAGACGGTGCTACTCAACCAACTTCGCTCGGCCGCGCGCACCCGCGGCTGGGGTACCGGCAAACTCGAGGCACGCCCGGATCAGGACTTGCGGCGGCCACTCTCCTCGGCGCTGCACATGGCGGTCCGTTCCATCGCTGTGGCACACCGCAATCCGGAGCAGGTGGACGATTTCCTGGGAATTCTCAAGGCTTTCGCCCTGCGATCGACCGCCGACAAGGGTATGCGGGAGCGCTGGAATCCGGGCATAGATGTACCCGCGGTGACCGGTCGCGCCGATTCCGGGGATATCGAAATCGATCTTGTAGAGCTGCTTTTGGAGGCCGCGCAACTTGCCCGCGACATAGGCGTCGGCATTGCGCTGTTCATCGACGAGATGCAGGATCTGGGTCCGCAGGACATCTCCGCCATCTGCGGGGCCTGCCACGAATTGAGCCAGGACGCAGCACCTTTGATCGTTGTCGGCGCGGGCTTGCCGCATCTGCCCGCCGTCCTGTCGGCCTCCAAGTCGTACTCCGAACGCCTGTTCTCGTATCACCGCATCGACCGCCTGGATCGGGCGGCCGCGGACCACGCGCTGATGGCTCCCGCCGATCGGGAGGATGTGAAGTACAGCGCGGCGGCCCTGGACGCGCTCTACGAAAAGGCCGACGGCTACCCGTATTTCGTGCAGGCGTACGGCAAGGCGACCTGGGACGCGGCGGCGCAGAGCCCGATCAGCGAAGAGGATGTGGCGGTGGCCGCACCGCATGCGGAGGAGGAGCTGGCGGTGGGCTTCTTCGGTTCCCGATACGAGCGGGCGACCCCGGCCGAGCGCGAGTATATGCGGGCCATGGCCGATCTCGCCGGTGACGACGGTCCGGTCTCCACAGCGGCCGTCGCCCGCGAACTCGCTCGCAAGCCGGCGTCCCTGTCCCCTGCCCGGGACGGCCTCATCAAGAAGGGGCTCATCTACTCCGCGGAGCGCGGAACGATCGGTTTCACGGTGCCGCATTTCGGCCGATATCTGCGCGGAGTCCAGTAACCCCTACCGGTGGGTAACAAAGACTTCTACACTCGAATGTGATTCCGATCACCTCCGAGGAGGACGCAATGGCGACCACAGCGAAAGTCGACGCCACCGAAGAGCAGGCCAGGGCACTTGTCGAGGAATCTCGCGAAACCGACTGGGCCAAACCCTCTTTCGCGAAGGAGATGTTCCTCGGCCGCTTCCGCCTCGACCTGATCCATCCGTTCCCCAAGCCAGGTCCGGCGGATCAGACCAAGATGGATCTCTACCTCACCGGGCTGCAAGCCTTCTGCGAGACCATCGACGGCCAGCGCATCGAGACCGAAGGCCGCATTCCGGACGAATATGTGCGCGGGCTCGCCGAACTCGGCTGCTTCGGCCTCAAGATTCCGGAGTCGTACGGCGGTGTCGGCCTCACCCAGGTCGGCTACAACCGCGCGCTCATGCTGGTCGGCTCCGCGCATGCCAGTCTGGGCGTGCTGCTCTCGGCACATCAATCCATCGGCGTTCCGGAGCCGCTCAAACTGGCGGGTACCGAGGAGCAGAAGAGAGAGTTCCTGCCGCGCTGCGCCAAAGGCGCGGTGAGCGCATTCCTGCTCACCGAACCCGATGTGGGCTCCGATCCCGCGCGCATGGCCTCCACCGCCACCCCCACCGCCGACGGTGAGGCCTACGAGATCAATGGCGTGAAGCTGTGGACCACCAATGGCGTGGTCGCTGAACTCCTGGTCGTCATGGCCCGGGTGCCCCGGAGCGAGGGGCATCGCGGCGGTATCTCCGCGTTCATCGTGGAGGCGGACAGCCCGGGAATCACTGTGGAGCGCCGTAACTCGTTCATGGGCCTGCGCGGCATCGAGAACGGCGTCACCCGTATGCACAATGTGCGGGTACCCAAGCGCAATCTGGTCGGCCGCGAGGGTGACGGGCTCAAGATCGCGCTCACCACGCTGAACGCGGGCCGCCTCGCGATTCCGGCCATGTGCACCGCGGCGGCCAAATGGTCGCTCAAGATCGCCCGCGAGTGGAGCGGCACCCGCGTGCAGTGGGGCCGCCCGGTCGGTGAGCACGCGGCGGTCGGGGCGAAGCTGTCCTTCATCGCCGCAACGACTTTCGCCCTCGAAGCCGTCCTGGATCTGTCGGCGACCATGTGCGACGAGAACCGCAATGACATTCGCATCGAGGCCGCGCTGGCCAAACTGTGGGCCTCGGAGATGGCCTGCACCATCGCGGACGAACTGGTGCAGATACGCGGCGGACGTGGGTACGAGACCGCGGCATCTCTGGCCGCGCGCGGCGAACGTGCCGTGGGCGCTGAGCAATTGATGCGAGATCTGCGCATCAACCGCATTTTCGAGGGCTCCAGCGAGATCATGCGGCTGCTCATCGCCCGCGAGATGGCCGATGCGCATATGTCGGCGGCGGGCGCGCTGGTGGATCGCAATGCCGAGCTCAAGGACAAGGCGAAGGCGGCGGTCGGTGCGAGCGGTTTCTACGCCAAGTGGTTCCCGCAACTGACGGTCGGCTCCGGCACGGTGCCCGCCACCTTCGGCGAATTCGGTCCGCTGGCAAGGCATATGCGGTTCGTGGAGCGCATGTCGCGCAAGCAGGCCCGGGCGCTCACGTACGGAATGGCGCGCTGGCAGGCGAAATTGGAGTACAAGCAGGGCTTCCTGGGTCGTATCGTGGATATCGGCGCGGAGCTGTTCGCCATCTCGGCCGCCTGTGTGAAGGCCCAATCCCTGCGGGTGGCAGGCGATCCCGACGGGGTGGCGGCCGAGGAGCTCGCCGAGGTGTTCTGCCGGCAGTCGCGGATTCGGGTGCAGAAATTGTTCGAATCCCTGTGGGACAACACCGATGACGCCGATACCGAGCTGACCCGGGGCATTCTCGACGGCCGCTACAGGTTCCTCGAGAGCGGTGCGCTCGATCCGAGCGAAGGTACCGGGCCGTGGATCTCCGAGTGGGAGCTCGGGGCATCGACGGAGCAGAACCTGCTGCGGCCGTTCCTGCCGTCGACGAAGGCGACGGCGGGCATGTAGTCGAGTCGATACGAATCTGCCTCTATCTAGCTCACCAGCTAGATAGAGGCAGATTTCTGCAAGAACCCCTCGCGAGGGCTATCTACAGCTTTCTAGTACTGACACTAGATTTCTGTAGATACGCCGATCGGCGGCGGGATAGATCGACGGCGTCAGTTGGACAACTTGTCCATAACATCGGGTGTGAACTGCTAACAGAGCGGCAATATCCATCGACAACCGGGCAAAAGGCGAACTCTCCAGGAGCACGTCATGTCCACTCGCACCCGCGCAGCAGACCACGACGGACACCACCTCACCGTCACCGCGGATGATGGCGTGCCCATTGCCGTCCGCGAATTCGGCCCCGCCGACGCACCCCTGACCGTCGTATTCGTGCACGGGCACTGCCTGCGCACCGAATCCTGGGAGTTGCTGCGCGGATATCTGCAACCGCGCTGGGGCGAGGACGCGCACATGGTCTTCTACGACCATCGCGGACATGGCAATTCGGGTATGGCCGATCCGGCGACGTACACCATCGATCAGCTGGCGCTGGACCTGGACGCGGTACTGCGGGCGGTCGCGCCCACGGGTCCGATTGTGCTGGTGGGACATTCGATGGGGGCCATGACCATCCTGGCCTACGCCCGGCTCTTCCCGGAGACCATCGGCACCCGCATCGCCGGGGTGGGCCTGCTCGCTGGCGCGGCCAACAGCGTCACGCGAGTCGGCCTGGGGCGCTTGCTGAACGGCCCGGCGGTCACCTCGCTGCGGGTGGCGGTACGCCGGGCCCCACGGGCCATGGCGGCCTCGAAACACTTCACCCGGCACATCTTCGAGCCGATCATGCGAGAGGCGTCCCTGGGCACCCGCAAGGTGAGCCCGCGGGTGCTGGCGGTGGCGACGGCCATGCTCAACGAGACCTCACTGCTGACCATGGCGAGCTTCCTGGAATCGCTCATGCGCTTCGACGAGACCGCCACCCTGCATCGCCTGGGCGCGATTCCGGCGCTGGTGCTCGCCGGTTCGGCGGACGTCGTGATCCCGTTCGCGCACTCGGTGGTGCTGGCGTCGCAGCTCGACGATGTGGAGCTGGTGCGCCTGGACGGGGCCGGGCACAGCGTGATCATGGAGCGCGCGCAGGAGGTCGCGGCGGCCATCGCGACCCTGGTGGATCGAGCCCTGGCGGCGCTGGCGAACCCGGGCGAGCGACCCCGCGGACACGAACCGGAGTGCGGCCCGGAGTTGGCCATCGCGGGCTGAACCGAGACCCGGGGCCACGCCCCCCACCAGCGAGTATTGCTCTGCGACGAGACGAACAGAGTATCTTCACGTACTGTGTTGTAGATCATATTGTGTGGTCTGTCACACGGCTCGAGGAGGCTTTCGATGACACGCAGCGAGATTGCGGAACTCCGCTACACGGTCGGCCAGCTCCGGCAGTGCGTCAGCGCATTGCGTTCCCACTACGGGGAGACCGGTTCGGTGCGCCGGTTGGAGAACGATTTGGACCGGCTCGTCATAGATGCCGACGAGTTCGAGCAGGCCCCGCCGCCGGAGACACCGCGCGGGAAGCAGGAGCCCATCTACGTCCCGGACGCCAAGCATGACGAGGCGGCCTGGATGGGTGCACAGGACGAGGGCCTCGGCTTCCACTCCCGCCCCCGCACCAAGTAGCACCGCCCCGCATCGGGGTACGGGGCAATTGAGCTCCCGCCCGGGACACCGACGTCCCAGGGCAGGAGTGTGTGCGCGATCGGCCCTGGCGCACGATCCGCACCGGTGGCAACGATCGGCGCGTTGCGCTCACGACCCGGAGCGATGCCTGCCGAAACGTCGTGGCGGGCGGGCACCGTGGAATCGCGCGCCGCGCGGAGTCGGAGCCATCTGCTCGGTGTAGGCCGATTCGAAGACGGCGGCGAGGGCCTCCGACGGGCCGGTGGGAATGGCCGCCAAGCCGTAACCGCCTTCGCGGCGGGCCAATTCGTGCAGCAGCGTGGTGACCATGCGCAGGCCGGCGGCGCCGCCCGGATCACCGAGGGCAATGGCCGCGCCGTGCACATTCAGGCGTTCGGCGGGATCGAACTCCCAGCCCTCACGCTCCCAGAGCCGGGTCAGCGCGAGCACCTCCACGGCGCTGGACTCGTCGATCTCCAGCAGATCCACCTCGTCCAATTCGAAACCGCTGCGCGCCAAGGATTTCGCGATGGCCTGACCGGCGGCGGGCACGGCACTCTCCAATTCGCCGGTGGCCGAGGCCCAGCCGACGAGATAACCCATGGGTTCCAGGCCCAGATCCACCAGCCGGTCCTCGGCCACCACCAGGCAGCCCGACGCCGCGAGGGTGCGGGTGCTGCTGTTGCCGACGGTGGTCACACCGCCGGGCAGGAACGGTTCCAGTACCGCGAAGGCGCGCGGCGAGACATCGTCGCGCAGGCCCTCATCGCGGTCGACCAGTTGCACCACACCGGAATTGGCGTCCTCGGGTACCGCGTTCACCACCACCGGCGCGGTCTCCGCGCCGAAGATGCCCTGTCGCCGTGCCCGCGCCGCCCGGCGATGACTGGCCGCGGCGAATTCATCGGCGTCCCGCCGGGAAATGCCGTAGTGCTGGGCGAGCAGCTCGGCGTACTTGGATTCGCCTGCGCCACGCATGGATTCGGCCGCCGCCCAGACCGCCAGTTGCTCGCCGGTATCCGCGCCGAGCTGTTGACCATTCGCGAACGGGCCGGAATTGCGTAGTCCGGCAAGGGTTATGCCGCCGAACGCGGGTCCCCCGCCGACCGGCGCACCGCCGCGCGGGCCGTCGGGCAATGGTCCCGCGCCGAGCGGTCCCCGCCCGCGCTGCCCGGGTCCGTGCGGACCCGATTCTCCGGATTGCGCAGGGGCACCGGGGAATTCGGCTCCCACCGCCAGCACCACATCGGCCGCACCGGTCTGCACCATCATGGCGGCGGTGATCAGGGCGCGCAGGCCACCGCCGGGACCGCCGCCGATGGGGAATTCACCGATGGACGGGGGTAGGCCCGAGAGCGGGATGGCGGCGCGCACCGCGCGGTGGTCGGAGACCGCGGTGACGAGTTGTTCGATGCGATACGGGTCTATCCCCGACCGGCCCACCACCGCGCTCAGCACTGTCGAGACCAGTCGCTGCGGCGTTACCGCCGCCAGCGCCCCGCCCGGCAGACCGACGGGTGTGCGCATCGGCATCACGATCGCGGCTCTCCTCATCAACCGGCTCCCTTCGAGCTCTGCACCGGCCCCCCTGGTGGGGTGTCTAGCTCAGGGCAAGGTCCCACAGTCGTGTTGCTGCTGTGTGACGGTCCGCGAACGGAAAATGGAGGGCCGCGCGCCACTTGTTCGCGGGGGTGTCCGAATCCTGGTGCGATCGAGGCCGCTTCGCGAGTTAGCCGTTTGTTCACCAATCAAACGACCGGCCGTGAAATAACGTGATTGTGGCGCAAATCACGCGATCACGAATTCGCGGTACCGAGCTCGAGTGATAGCTGCCCTGTCGTAGGGTGCTCACCATCACATTCGATGCCGGAGGTAACGATGACGTTCCACGGGGTAGAGCAGCGAGGCATCCAGCAGTGAGCGCCGCACCAGTCAAGGGTCCTGAATCGAACACGACCGGGGTATTCAGCAAGGGTCGCGCGGCCATCTCCGCGCGCACCCTACGGACCGACAGCTGGTGGGTTCCACCGCTGGTCACCGTGCTGGGCCTGGGCACCTTCGTCATCTATGCCACCGTGAGATCCTTTGCGCGCGGGGCGTATTGGGTGAACGACTACCATTATCTGACGCCGTTCTACTCGCCGTGCCTGAGCGCGTCGTGTGTCGAGGGGTCTTCGCATCTCGGCACACCGATCGGCGAGCTGCCCATGTGGATTCCGCTGGGCTTCCTGGTGTTGCCGTTCCTGTTGCTGTTCCGGCTCACCTGCTACTACTACCGCAAGGCCTACTACCGCGCGGTGTGGTTCTCCCCGCCGGCCTGTGCGGTTGCCGAACCGCACGCCAAGTACACCGGCGAGACCCAGCTGCCGCTGATCATCCAGAACGCGCACCGCTACTTCTTCTTCGTGGCGGCCGTCATCGCGGTGATCAACACCTATGACGCGGCAATCTCGTTCCACGCCAAGGACGGTGGCTTCGGCATCGGCCTGGGCACCATCATCATCACGGCGAACGCGCTGCTGCTGTGGGCGTACACGCTGTCCTGCCACTCCTGCCGGCATATCGCGGGCGGACGGCTCAAGCACTTCTCCGCGCATCCGGTGCGCTACTGGTTCTGGACCAAGGTGTCCGCGTTGAACACCCGGCACATGCTGCTGGCCTGGACCACGCTCGGCACGCTGATGCTCACCGACTTCTACATCATGTTGGTCTCGCACGGCACCATCAGCGACCTGCGCCTCATCGGCTGATCCAGCCGACCCCAATCCCCAAGTCTGTCAGGAGTATTCGGTTCCATGCCTGAAGTCGAACGGCACAAGTACGACGTCGTGGTGATCGGTGCGGGCGGCGCCGGACTGCGCGCGGTCATCGAAGCCCGCGAACACGGCCTGTCGGTGGCGGTGGTGTGTAAATCGCTGTTCGGCAAGGCGCACACCGTCATGGCCGAGGGCGGCTGCGCGGCCGCCATGGGCAATGCCAATGAGAAGGACAATTGGCAGACCCACTTCAAGGACACCATGCGCGGTGGCAAGTTCCTCAACAACTGGCGGATGGCGGAACTGCACGCGCAGGAGGCTCCCGACCGGGTGTGGGAGCTGGAAACCTATGGGGCGCTGTTCGATCGGACCAAGGACGGCCGGATCAGCCAGCGCAACTTCGGCGGTCACACCTATCCGCGGCTCGCGCACGTCGGTGACCGCACCGGGCTCGAACTCATCCGCACCATGCAGCAGAAGATCGTCTCGCTGCAGCAGGAGGACTTCGCGGCCACCGGTGACTACGAGGCGCGCATCAAGGTATTCGCCGAATGCACCATCACCGAGCTGCTCAAGGATGGCGACAAGATCTCCGGGGCCTTCGGCTACTGGCGCGAATCGGGGCGGTTCATCCTCTTCGAGACGCCCGCCGTGGTGCTGGCGACCGGCGGAATCGGCAAGTCCTACAAGGTGACCTCGAACTCCTGGGAGTACACCGGCGACGGGCACGCGCTGGCCCTGCGCGCGGGCGCGACGCTGACGAATATGGAGTTCCTGCAATTCCATCCGACCGGAATGGTCTGGCCGCCCAGCGTGAAGGGCATCCTGGTCACCGAGGGCGTGCGTGGTGACGGCGGCATCCTCACCAATACCGACGGCAAACGCTTCATGTTCGACTACATCCCGCCGGTGTTCAAGGGCCAGTATGCCGAATCCGAGGAGGAGGCCGACCTGTGGCTCAAGGACAACGACGCGGCCCGTCGCACCCCTGACCTACTCCCCCGCGACGAGGTGGCCCGCGCCATCAACGAAGAGGTCAAGGCGGGCCGCGGTACCCCGCACGGCGGTGTGTACCTGGATATTTCGTCTCGGTTGCCCGCCGACCAGATCGTGAAACGGCTGCCGTCCATGCATCACCAGTTCAAGGAACTGGCGGATGTGGACATCACCAAGGAGCCCATGGAGGTCGGTCCGACCTGCCACTACGTCATGGGCGGCATCGAGGTCGACCCGGACACCGGTGCGGCGACCGTGCCCGGATTGTTCGCCGCGGGTGAGTGTTCCGCGGGATTGCACGGCTCGAATCGACTGGGCGGCAACTCGCTCTCGGACCTGCTGGTGTTCGGCCGGCGCGCGGGACTGGGCGCGGCCAACTATGTGGAGCAGCTGCCCGGTCGGCCCAAGATCTCCGATCTCGATATCGCCGCGGCCGCGAAAACCGCTGTGGCGCCGTTCGATCCGCCGACCGACGGCACCGGCGAGAACCCGTACAGCATGCATATGGATCTGCAGCAGACCATGAACGATCTGGTCGGCATCATCCGCAAGGAAGGTGAGCTGAAGCAGGCCATCGAGAAGCTGTCGGAACTTCGGGACCGCTACGACGGCGTCCTCGTCGAGGGGCATCGACAATTCAATCCCGGCTGGCATCTGGCCCTGGATCTGCGGAACATGCTGCTCATCAGCGAATGTGTCGCGCAGGCGGCATTGCAGCGCACCGAGAGTCGCGGCGGCCACACCCGCGATGATCACCCCGGCATGGATCCGGTGTGGCGGCACAAGCTGCTGGTCTGCCGGATCGATCCGGACGATATCGGCTTCTCGGTGCCGTCGGTGACCGTCACGCCCGAGGAACAGCCGCCCATGCGAACCGACCTGATGCGGCTGTTCGACGTACACGAACTCGAAAAGTATTACAGCACTCCCGAACTCGCGCCCGTGCGGGACGGCGCCGGAGAGGCGGAATAGTCATGGGTTACGACGCGAAATTCAAGGTCTGGCGCGGTGACACCGAAGGCGGTGAACTACAGGACTTCACCGTCGAGGTGAACGAGGGCGAGGTGGTACTCGATGTCATCCACCGCCTGCAGGCCACCCAGACCCCGGATCTGGCCGTGCGCTGGAACTGTAAGGCGGGCAAGTGCGGATCGTGTTCGGCGGAGGTGAACGGGCGGCCACGACTGCTGTGCATGACCCGCATGTCCACGTTCACGCCGGAGGACGTCATTACCGTGACGCCGTTGCGCACCTTCCCGGTGATCCGGGATCTGGTCACCGATGTGTCGTTCAATTATCAGAAGGCGCGGGAGATTCCGTCCTTCACACCGCCGGTGGATCTGAAACCGGGCGACTACCGCATGCAGCAGCGGGATGTGGAGCGGTCGCAGGAATTCCGCAAGTGCATCGAATGCTTTCTGTGCCAGAACACCTGTCACGTTGTTCGTGATCATGAGGAGAACAAGGAGTCCTTCGCGGGGCCGCGGTATCTCATGCGGATCGCGGAGCTCGAAATGCATCCGCTCGATGTGGCGGATAGGCGCGAACTCGCACAGGACGAGGCGGGGCTCGGACTCTGCAATATCACCAAATGCTGCACCGAGGTATGCCCGGAGCACATCAAGATCACCGACAATGCGCTGATCCCGCTCAAGGAGCGGGTGGCCGATCAGAAGTACGATCCGCTGGTCTGGTTGGGTAACAAGCTCTTCCGCCGCTGAACCTCGCCGCCACGGCATGTCCTTTGGCCGGGATCCACAGTTGCAGTGTGGATCCCGGCCAAAAGCATGCCGGGACGACGGAGGGTTACAGCATGGCGACGACCGCCAGCGCGACCGCGCCGACCAGCAGTCCCACGGCCACCGCCGACACCAATGCTCCGGTGAGTACGTATATGCCCATCGCCGATACCGCGAAGAGCATCCCTACGATCAACCGTTCCATCCAGTCGTCGGGACCCAATTTGCGGTACCGGGGTCGCGAATTCTTCAGCCCTCGGTCCACGAAATATCGGATACCCACGCTCGCCCCTGGCAAACATGTTTTCGATACACAACGGCCGCCGTTTCGTGATCTTCCGCATGAGCGGTCGATGAACAGTAGGTTCACCGACCGCGGCGGGTAATCAATCGCGCACGATCAATTCGGTGAACGAATCCCATTCCCGTACACCGAACACCAGAGCGGGCCCCGCCGGATTCTTACTGTCCCGCACACCCACCCGCCCATTGTTCAGGAACGCCACCTCGACGCATTCCTTACCCGCGCCACTGCGGGTGCTCTTGAACCAGCGAGCCCCGGCCAGTTCGGCCAGTTCCTGCACACTCATACTCCGTCCTTTCTTCGCCTGAGCGGAGCCCTGCGTGGTTACGCTCCGCTGCCGCCTCCGGGCCTGACCGCTCAGGCGGCATACTCCTTCGCCACCTGCCGCAGCAGGTTTCTGCTGTCCTGGACCTCCAGCGCGCAGCGTTCCAGGCACTCCTGCGCCCGGCGATAGCGCTGGACGTCGCCCTGTCTTTCGAGATACAGATCGCCGGTGAACCCCTCCACATAGACCACCGGGGGCTCCACCGGCTGCCCTTTGCCATCGGTCCCGAACTCGAGAATCACGAACGGCCCGGTCGAAAGTCCCAGGGGGACACCGGCTTCAAAGGGCAGGATGCGCAACACGACATTGGGCCTGGTACTCAACTCCGCCAAGTGCCGCACCTGCGCCGCCATCACCCTTGCACCTCCCACCGACCGGTGCAATACCGATTCGTGCAACACCATGGCGACCGTGGCCGGATGCATGCGGCGGGTGATCAGCGCCTGCCGCTGCAGGCGCAGCTGGACGCGCCGATTCACTTCCGCCGCAGTGTCTTCCGGGTATCCCAGGGTGTTCAGGGCCCTTGCGTAGTCGGCGATCTGCAACAGCCCGGGCACCAATTCCGATTGGTAGCAGGACAACTGCTGTGCGGATGCCTCCAGACCGACATAGATGTCGAAGTTCTCCGGAATGAGATCGCCGTAGGAGTGCCACCAGCTCTTCACCGCGGCCTGCTGCGCCAAACCCTTCAGCCCGTCCGCGATTTCGGCCGGAATGCCGTAGATACGGCACAGCTCGTGGATATCGATGGTGCGGATGCGGTCGGCATTGCCCTTCTCCAACCGCTGTAGCGTGCTCGCCCCCCACTCCATGAGTTTGGCGGCCTCGGCGATGGTCAATCCCGCCTGTATCCGCCAGTCCCGCAAATAGCGGCCGAGCTGGCGGCGGGGCAGGGTCGATGACGCAGGGCTCTCTGACACGGCGCGCTCCGTTCTCGTCGCGGGCACGAGCGGGCGGTGGCATGACAATGCCGGGCCCCGGCGACGATCCCGGACCGGGTGATGCCGTGGAAAAGTCTTGCGGTACACCGGCTCCCGCCCGGACGCACATCTCATCGGCTGGGGCTTCGTCCACTATGGAGAATCCTCCTCCCCCAAGTGGATTCACTGCTGGGAATTCGCGCAACTTTGCGTTCTCATCGTCGAAAAACGCCCGCCGAGGGTCCGCTCGTGGTGTGCTGGATGTGTGCCCGGGGCGGTGTTGCCAGTCCCCTTTCGTTTCCTGAATGCTCCGGGCACTTCAGGAATTCCATGCGGAACGAGGAGTCATGGCCGAAGTCGTCACCCCCTGCCACCGATCTCCCCCGGAGGTCGGACCATGCAACTGACCGCCCTCAATATGCCCGTCGCCGGATTGCTGGTGTGTCGCAGGGATCCCGGCATCATGAGCGTCGAACAGTCCCATGCCGCAATGCAATTACACCTCGATTGCACCGTGCAGACCTGTAAGGTCCGGCGCCGCGCCCGCGCGACGCTGGTGGAAGAGGGCCGATGCGTGCTCGACGAGCGCGCCCTGCCATGACAACCGACGCCAACCGGTACGAGCGCACGGTCTTTCGCGCACTGTGGTGGATGCTCGATCTCCGCCGCGCCCTCAACCGGCGTCACAACCGGAGCGCCCCCAGCCCTTCCGGCGCCCAGTCCCCAGGCCAAGTCCCCGGCCGTAAAGACAGCTGCCGCACCGCCTTTCGATAGCCGCCGCACCCCCCTCCAGGTGCGTCGGCAAACCCCCGCCGCGTTGCGTCAGCGCGGTTCGGCCCGCCCGCTCCACAGACGGCAGGCGGGCCGAACCGCATCCCATCTTTCCCGACTGGGCCTACCCTGGAATCCATAGCGCCGCGGCACTTCTCACCGAATCAAGCATGCCGCGCCGGTGGTTAGGGGACACCTTGTCGGCCTTGGAACACTCTCGACCACCTCTGCCTCGAGCCGCACGCCTGGACGATCTGGATGCCGTGCAAGATCTCGAGAAATCCGTATTCGCACACCTCGCCTACCCCTATTTCGTACTGCGCCAACTGTTCGACCTACACGGGCCGCAATGGCTGGTCACCGAACACGACGGACAGCTAGGCGGATATCTGCTCACCGCGCTGAGTTGCGACGGCACCGCATGGCTTCTGGGACTCGCGGTCGCCGAAGACTGCCGGGGACTCGGATACGGGCGAACACTGCTGGAGACCACGCTCGAGCACTGCCGAGCGGAGGGCGCGGATGAAGTCCGTGTGACTGTCCGGTCAGGAAATCTCGCGGCCCAACACCTGTACAAAAAGGTCGGATTCATCTGGACCAAGCACGAGACCAAGTACCTCGGGCCGAATGAGCCCCGAGATATCCTGGTATGCAGGCTTTAGTGAGTACACTGCGTCCTATTTGTTGCGGAGACACCGTCCAGGTGCGCATCTAGGCTTGAACTTCAGAGGGCTTGTGTACGAACGCAAGGGGAGCAGATGACCACCATAGTGGAGGCAGCCCTGTCGTCGCCGGTGTATCGGGTGCCGGAGCGGGACGATCTGCCCGATATCCAGAATATCGACGCGGCTGCCTTCCGTGACCGCTACCCATACTTCGTCCTGCGCCAACTTCTGGAAGCGCACAGTTCCCGCTGTGTCGTCGCCGTCGAGCCCGGAAACGATGGGGACGGGGATGGCACGGTAGTGGGCTACGCGCTGACTATCGGAGAAGGGGCGCGAGCTTGGTTGATCAGCCTTGCGGTCTCCCGTGATCGGCGCGGCCGCGGCTACGGGCGTGGTCTGCTACAACACACCGTGCAGGTGTGCCTGGAAGCGGGCGTCGACGAACTCCTGCTGACGGTCGACCCGAAAAACACGCCGGCCAAGACGCTTTTCGAGGAATTCGGGTTCGTGGTCCACGATCGGGATGAGCGGTACTTCGGCGATGACGAGCCTCGTGATGTGCTGCTCTACAAGCTGCACCGCGTACCCGATCCGTTACCGGCTGTTGTTTCCGAAAACGGTTACCCTGGAACCTGATTGGCGGTTCGCAGTAGGGGAGTAGCCGAATGCCGGGGGATGACGCGCGGTCGGAACTGTTGGTTTCGGTGATCGAGAGTATCGATGACCGCGCAGTGCGACATACCGAGAAACTCGTCCCGACCGCCCTGTCCGGCTCCGCTGTCCTAGATGATCTGCACTGGCATGCCGAAATTCTGATCGACCGGTCCGACCTGATCCGATTGCGCGGGAACAGCAATCGACTGATGTTCGGCA
Organism: Nocardia sp. SYP-A9097; assembly: GCF_009649815.1. Classification (GTDB taxonomy): domain Bacteria; phylum Actinomycetota; class Actinomycetes; order Mycobacteriales; family Mycobacteriaceae; genus Nocardia. The sequence goes on along the minus strand of NZ_WJIC01000001.1, from coordinate 602,797 downwards.
CGGTGTACCAGCGAGCACTGGATACCGCACCTGGCCGCGAAGCTTGGCGGGCGCCGCTGCTGGCTGGGCTGCTGGCCGCCGAGATCGAATTCCGTGGACCATTGCGGCTGAGTCAGACCCAGAACACCCAACTTGCCGCCGAATACGAGACCCTGGCCCGCGAACTGACGCGCGCGAGGCTGCCCGCCCATGCGGTGCTGGCCTGGCGCCGCGCCGTCGCACTGCACCGGCTGACCGAGGAGGTCGACGAGGAGGATCGGTGTGGGCTGGCATTGGCCAGAGCCCGGCGTCGCGCCACCGCACCGGGCTGGCGTCGAGCCCCCGGCATGGCGTCGGATCTGTTGTGCGGCTACGGATATCGTCCCTTCTGGCTACTCGGCTGGGTAGCCATTCAAATCATGGCGATTATCGGGCTGGGCCTGCTCTGGAAGGGCACGAAGCCGTGGACCGACGTCGTATATCTGAGCGTTGTCGGTTTCCTCAACCCGCTTGATCCATCGAACACCAACGATATGGAGCCCCCGGCGCAGGTGCTGTTCGCAGTGGAGGCGTGGCTCGGTGTGGTGTCGATGTCGGTGTTCTTCGCATTGCTCGTGCGCCGGTGGTTCCGGCTGTAGCGATTCGACGATTACCGGACAAGCCCGCCACGGTAGGTCGCCACGACGATGCGGTCGCGCAACTGCCGGAGGCGGGTATCCCACTGTTTGGAGAAACTCGCTTTCGACTGCAACTCGCGCCAGGGTGATCGCATGGCGTCCGGGGTATGCGCTCCCGGCATCCACAGATGGCCCAGATGCTCGAGCATTGCCGCCAGCACATCCAGCTGTCTCTCATCACCGCTCCGAACTCCCGCCGCCGCAAGCACTTTCGCGTCGATGACGGTGAGCAGCCAGTCGTGCACCGCGAGGTCCTGACAGAACCGCACCGCATCCGGGATCTCCTCGGCCACCCGCACCGTGATATTCGCGGTCCGGGTCGCCTCGTCATCGAGGCGGAACGACACCGCGGGTCCCGCGGTGCCGCCGATTTTGACGGTCCAGCGCAGCCGAGTAGTGGGTGCCAGCAGCGGTGGATCCTGGTCCAACAGTGGCGATTTGAGCAGCTCGTCCAATTGTCGGGCACAGATCGAGGAGAGGTCGAGCGTCTTGGGGCCGGAGGCGGTGAGGTAGCCGGCGATCAACTCCTCGTCGGCGATCGACCGGTCGGGGAGCGTATCGATCGCCTCTGTCGTGCCGAACCGATCGACATAGTGCGACCAGGGCTGTCGTTTCCGCCGTGGCGTGCTCATCACGGTGGTGTGCGAGGACATCTGCGACAACCGGCCACCGACCAAGATGGCCGTCGATGACACGGTCCCCACCACTCGGGTCTCGGCGGTCGATCCCCAGGACAGATAACAGTCGACCCCGACCGCTCTCGGCGGCGAAAAGGCAAGGGGGGCAGGGCGTTCGCGGCGGCGTACCGTCGCCCCCGGTACCAGCGCCAGCAACTCCTCGGTAGCCTGGCCGTCCAGTGTCGTGGAGTGTGGGAGCAGGCAGGTACGGATCTCGCCGAGCACCACGATCGGCACCGGTGTGGTGCGACGAGACGATGAGTTGGACGTGGCCGGTGCGGTTCTCGTCATGGTCAGGTCCCGTCGAGTAGCAGATGCCCGACGCGTTCGACAACCTTGGAAGGCACCGTAACCTGCTCCGCGCGCCCCTGCGCGGCAACATAACTGGCCACGTCGTCATCGATGGCGAGATGGTCGAGGATGAGGCGCACCGCGTGCTCGATCGGCAGATACCGCTTGGGCAGCATGGACAGTGTCCGATACGCCGTGAACGGGGCGGCGTCCTGATTGAGCCGCACCACCGGCGGCAGATCCTTCCAACCACCCGGCCATTCCCGAGTCGCCGACCACTGCTGCGGTTCCACCACCGCCGCACCGTGATAGCGGAGCATGCCCAACCGCAGCAGTTGCCATACCGCCGCGAGGAACGGACACGACCAGCGCCGGAACTCGTCCCGGTCGTGCCACAGCTCCACATCCAGAAAGATCGAATGTTCGCGGCGGCCGTATTCCTGTGCGGGACGGTAGGTTTCGCGATGCATGGACGATCGGGAGATGCCGGTCCGTTCTCGTCGCCCATTGCACAGCCAGCCCGATTCGGTAGTCGGCGGGCGTCGCCCGGTGGCCGTCTCCTCGTCCTCGGGTTGGGCGACCAGGCGGGCGGCCACCATTTGGGCGACCGGAATCGGCGCTCCCACAGCGACTCCGGCGGCGAATACCGGGGCCTCGTGGCAGCCCGACTCCCTGGCCAGATAATCGATGGGCAATCCGGCATCCGCGGCGACATCGAGCAGGCGGTCGAGTACCTTGGCCGGTTCGATGGCGGTCTGGAAATAGTCGTCCATCAGATAGCAGGTGCTGACCCTGGCGTCCGGACCGAACTCGACGCGAGCCGATTCGGTGAATGCCCGCACCAGCGGAACGGCGCGCCGGAACTCGGCCCGAATCCGATCGGTCTCATAGCGAATCTCGTCGAGCGAGAAGTGACCGATCTCGATCGACAGATGGGCCATGGGTAGCGGCGCGATGGCAGATTCCTCTGATGACTCACGATAGGTTGGCTGCGGCATTACTCGATATCCCACGTCGACTTGTCGGTCAGCCGCCGCGCCAAGCGCATGTACGCATCCGCCGTCGCCTCATTGGCGATTCGAGCATTCACATCGACGTCCAGGATCACCTGTTCACGCCACTGCAGCATCGGCTCGATCGGCGTCTGACCCAACACCATGGCCGCACCGAGACCATTCGCCATCGCGAGTTCCTGCAATGCGATGGCCTGCTCGTCCAGCCAGGTGTTCTGTTCCGGGCGATCCGCGTCGCGGGTCCGATCGGGAGTGTTGCGGGTCCGGTCCGTGGCTGCCACCGCGGTGCGCACACAGCGGGTCGAGGCGAGCAGCGCCTCGCGATTGTGTCCCCACTCTTCCCCATGATCGAGCAGCCCGTTGTCGCCGTACACCAGGCCGCCGGCCGCTAGCACATGCTGGCGAGTCCAACGGTGATAGACCAGCCACCGATGCACCCGGCTCCGCAACTCGGCCGCGGCGGTAATCCGCAGCGCGAGATTCAAGGCAACCGAACGGCCGGCGCTGAGATCGACTATCACCACACTGAATTCGTTCAGCAGCTTCGAGAACAAGGCGGTGCCCTGCTTCACCATCGAGTCATCGCATACGGTGAACTCCGAGCCACCCAGGTCCCCCGGATAGAGCACCAACTTCCCCGCGCCGGACTGAACACGGCGCAGCTGCTTCCTGTCGCTGGTGTGGGCGATATTCAGCCGCGCCGCCTCACCGACGTCTTCGAGCAGATACGAGTGCATGCCGGTACCCGGGGTGACACCACGTTCGGCCCGACCGATCTCGAACAGCGCACCGGCCGTGGGAGAACCGAAATCGAAGTCGACGTACGCCACGTCGTCACCGCGCAGGCTCAGCCGGTAGGCGATATTGCAGCTCGTGACCGATCGACCCGTACCGCCCTTGTCGGAGGTCGCGAAGACCAATGTGGGTTCGCGGGTTCTCATCGGGTGGCGTCCTCCCGGGCATAGGCCAGGGAGTTGAGCCGCAGCAATGCGTCGGCGGCCAGGCTCTCCGCGGTGTGCGGACGTTTGGACGAAATGTCTCGCGCCCGGTCCAGGGCCTGTTCGATCGCCTCCAGCTCCTTGCGCCGGGGCGAATAGGCAGCGTCACTGATCTGCAGAAACTCCTGATTCAGCAGATGATCGGCCTCGCTGATCTTGCCCATCGCGGCGTTCTCCATCGTCGAGGTGGCCAGCGGGGGCCGCGAGAAGGTGCTGTGCGCGACCACCAGGCACTCCATCATGCGTTCGGTCAGGAACCATGACGGCGCGGGATCACTCTCGGAGTCGGTGGGAGCAAGGTTGTCCCACAGACCGGAGGAGCGGCCGTGGCTGATGGCCCGATCCTGCATATGCTCCATGGCCGTGGCCGCGAGGTCGAACAGCTGCTCGCGGGTATCGACATCGCGAGCCAGGCGGGCCGCCTCCAGGCTGCGCTTGAGCAGCAGCGTGGTGAAGTCGGCGACGTGGTAGCCCAGCAGCGGCCCCGCGTTCACGGCTTGAGATCCCTTGAGCGTCAAGGTGATTCCGGGGTAGTGCAGGATGGCGGCCGGATCGTCGGGGACTTCCCGGTTGAGGATCCGCGCTCGCTGGGCCAGCTGTTTGAGAACCTCGACGGTGCGTGCCAGATCGGTGGTGGACTCCCGTTCCAGCAGATCCAGAATCAGGAAGGAGGTCACCGCCAAGCTGTAGTAGTCGGACTGTTTGCCGTCGGAGGTTCGCCATGGCAGGTCCTCCAGCGGCCAGCGGCCGGTGCCGAACCGCGAGATCGTGGACCAGTAGCGCTGGGTCAGTTCGGCTCGCCTCTTCAACGACTCCGCGAGCGCCAGTTGCTCACCCTCGAGCAGGTCCGGCTCTTGAGTTCGTTGCGAATAAAGATCTTTCACGCCATCGAGAGCGACAAGGGTGAAGTAGAGATACGGCTCGGTGACCGCATACCCGGGCTGCCGGGCGATGCGGATCGGGGACCCGTCGACCTCGGCGGCCCTGCCGTCGATACCCCAGCTCCATCCACATTCGAAGAGCAGGTTGTCATCCCGCAGGTCAGTGTCGGGAGTCTGGCCGGTCCGAATATCGTTGCGCGCCTGCACTCGGATCCGTTCGAGCGTGGCGGAGAAGTTGGCGACGACATCCTTGGGAGCGGCATTCGTCTGATTGACCAGCGCCAGAATCTCCTGTCCGGCAGGAGAACTGGAGTGCGGGGTGTGAATGACGAAGCTCCGGATCAGACCTGTCATGGCCGAGGTCAGACGAGCCTGCACCCGCGGCGTCACGGCATTGATCCGCTTGTCCAGCCGCTCGGCCTCGAGCCGCACCTCGCCACTGAGGTAGCGCTGTAGTCCGCGCACGAAGCGCAGCACCGAGATACACAAGCTCAACGACATCGAATAGGAATCGACCACATCGAGTACGCGCTGCTCGGAGGTGGGCTCACCTTGCCCGACATCACGAAAGTAGCTGCCGCCGGCGAAGATCGGCTCACCCTCGGAATCGGTGTAGCGATCAAAGAACTCCTCGATCGCCTGCACCAGCAGTCGGCCGATCTGAAGATCCTCACCGAGAACCGACATAACCCACGCAACATCCTCAGCGGTAGCGATTCGCTCCGGATCCAGGGCGAAGCTCGACAACTCGGTCGCCGGATAGAGCAGGCACATCAGTTGCTCGGCATCACACACCGAATTGCTACCGTCGCGGCCACCCCAGACCCATTTGCCGTCCCGATACGAGGTATCCAGATGCGCCCGCCATAGATCCAGAAGTTGTTGCCGCGGTCGAATTCTCATTGCCGCCCCTCCCCGAGCCGACCCGTTACGGCTCCTCGCCGAACCCGCCCTCCCCAGTGTGACCGTTATGTCCGCATCTTGTCATCGGTTGCGCCAGAATATGTTTCGCATGACCCCAGCAATCCCCGAGCGTTCGCGCACCAGTCGATCGTGCGGACCGGGCGTGAGTTGTCCAACACCCGTGGGCGATTCGGCGCACGCAAGGGTCAGAGCAGCGCCGGAGAGCCGGTCACGAAGCTGCCCGAGCTTCACTGCCCATTGACGGGAGAACCCCGGCTCGTCGTCCAGCCACCGCCAAAATTCGCGCAGGGACGGTGGCGTATGAGCTCCTGGCATCCATAGGTGTGCAAGGTGTTCCAGCGGAGGCGCCAGCCGCGTGATTACATCACGGGGGTGTTCTTCCTGCTCCACCCCGGCAAGCACGTCCTCGAGAGTGGTGAGCAGCCAGTCGTGCGCGGCCAGGTCCTCGCAGAAACGTTGCACAGCCAGCAAATTCGCAGCGTGCGGGATGGTGATCAAGACCATCCGAGTGGACTCATCTTGCAACCGGAAGGCCAGCGAGCCTTCTCGCGATACGGCCCTGGCATCGGCTGATTCGACGCGAGCCGCCCAGCGCAGCCGGGTGGGCTTGGTCCGAAACGGCGAGCGATTGCCCAGCCCTGCATCGGTGCGCAGCCTGGTGAACAGCAGATCACTGATCGAGCCCAGATCGAGCGTGTCATCTCTGGAGTTGTGCAGGAACCCATCGATGAGTTCCGTTGCGGCCGTTCCGTCCTCACCGACGCGGTTGATCAGTTCCATCGTGCCGACCTGACTGAGATAGTGCTGCCAGACCATCCTGCGGGGCTTCGACGCCCGAACCACCTGCACGCTGGACGAACTCTGCACGATCCGGCCGCCCAATATCACCCCGTGAGAAGCTGCCGTTCCGATAGCCCTGGCGTTCTTGTGCGACGGAGTCGCCAACTGACAGTCGACTCCGACCGCTGTATCCGAGGAAATCGCCCGAGCCGACGGCCTTTGCCACATCCGGACCGGCTGCCCCGGTACAAGTTTGAGCAACTCCGTCATCTGTTCCGTGGACAGCGCGGAGAGGGTGGGGAGCAGGCCGGTACGAACCTCACCCAGCAGTACCAATGGCTCGGTCACATCACGTCGTTCCGACCGCACTGACGAAGACATGGCTCAGGCGATGCGTAGCCGCCCGCGGCACTGAGATCGGAAATTCTTCCACCCGACCACGATCGAGCACCTGCTGGTAGACGGCTTCATCGATTTGCAGATGATCGAGAATCAGCCGAACAGCGTGTTCGATACTCAGATAGGTGTGGGGGAGGATCGAAACCGCCCGATAGGCGGCGAACGGCTCGGCCTCGGAATTGAGCTTCACCACCGCGGGCATCTTCTTCCAATCGTTCGGCCAGGTGCCGGTCCACTCCGCCGGCTGCGCCACCACCGCACCTCTGTCACGAATCATCCCCAGCCGCAGCAATTGCCAGATCGACGTAAGGAAAGGACACGACCACTGGGTCCTTTCCACCTGCCCGCCGTCCCCTCTCTCGGTCCACCGCCGCCACAACTGCACGTCCAGGAAGATCGAGTGGTTTCGCGCGCCGAACTCCTCCGGTGGGCAGTACTGCGCGACCCGCATTGCCTGTGCCACAGCGAATTCCGAGGATCGTGTGCCGTTGCTCAACCAGCCCGACTCCATAGTCGACGGGCGACGTCCGGTCGCATTCTGTTCGGGTTCCGGGACAACCCGGGCGGCCATCATGCTCGCCAACTCGATCGGCCGCGCAGTGGGCTCACCGTTGACGAACACGGGGACCTGGGCGCAGCCCGCCTCGCGAGCCAGATAGTCGATACGCACACCGCATTCGGCTGCCGCGGTGAGCAATTCGTCGAGGATGACAGTTGGATCGGTGTCGTGCCGGAAATAGTCGTCGATCAGAAAGCAGGTGCTGACCCGCGCGGCAGGCCCGAACTCGGCTTGTGCAGCAGCGGTATACGCCGCGATCTGCGGTACGACCTGCCGCAGCTGGACCTTGATCCGGTCGTCGTTGCTGCCGAAATCCTCCATAAAGAAGTGCCCGGCTTCAATGGACAGGTGTGACAGTTCCTGCCCCTCCAGCCGAATGTCCGCACTGGCCTCGCTGTAATCGGATACCGAGTTCACCACTCCCTCAGGCTTTCCCAAACAGCCTCACTCCGGAGCAGAGCGGCGAGCTCACGGAAGGCGGACACCGTCTCTGGATTGGCGATCTGCGCTGCAACATCATCGTCGAGTATCACCTGCTCGCGCCACTGGAGGACAGGCTCGACCGGCGTTGCGCCAAGCATTACGGTATCGCCTAGCTGGTATCGGTTGGCCGCAGCCTTGGTCAGCGTGTTGTCCTGTATCTGCAACCATGCGGCCTGCGCGGGCCGCAGACCTTCGGTTTGATTCAACGCCGGCACCGCGGTGCGGACATAACGCACAGCGTCCTGCAGTTCCCCACGGTGATGGCCGCATTCCTGTCCGGCATCGAGCAGACCGTGCGGACCGTGCACGAGACCGTGGGCTGCAACAATGTGCTGGCGACTCCAGCGGTGGAACACCAGCCAGCGGACCGCGGCCGACGCCAATTGCGGCCTGGCGGTCGCCTGCAGGGCCAGGGTGAGTGCGGCGGACCTGCCCGCACTCAAATCCACCATGGTGACATCGAATTCGTCCTCACAGCCCGCCAGCAGTTCGGTACAGCGCCGCGTGACGGTCTCATCGGTTCCGGAGAATTCAGCGCCGCCGGCATCACCGGGGAACAGCACCAGTCGCCCGGACGGATGCCTCGAATGCTGCAATTCGGGACGATCGGTCTCCGAGCGCACACTGAGACGCGCCGCCGAGCCGGCCTCACCCAGCAAATACGAATGCATCCCGACGTCGCCGCCGATGCCGCAGTCGACTCGGCTGATCTCGAAAATGGCTCCGGCCGTGGGTGATCCGAAATCGAAGTCGAGGTAAGCGACCTTCAGCCCCTCCATGCTCAGCTGGTACGCCATATTGCAGCTGGTCACCGATCGGCCGGTACCGCCCTTGTCGGACGCGGAGAACACAAGCACGTCACAGGCTCCTGGTCGCATCGATGCGGGCATAGGCGAGTTCGTCCAGTTCCAGCATCGCCTGCTGAGCGAGACTCGCTGCGGTGCCCGGCGTTTTGTCGATCAGCCGCCGAGCGCGATCGAGTCGGCTGCGAACGAGCGTGAGAGCGGTGCGATTGGCGGAACTGTCGACCTCGCTGAGATCGAGCAGCTGCTGATTGAGCAGATGCTCGGCTTCGGTGAGCAATTCCAGCGCGCGCACCACCAGACCGGGTGAGCGCAATGGCGGATCTCCGTACATGCGGGCCGCGGCGACGAGACATTCGACCATGCGCTCGGTGAAATACCATGAGGGCTCGGTGATTTGGTCGCCGCCGAAGATTCGACTCGGGTCATCCCACAAACCGGTGGCACCGTCACGGAACGCCCGTTGATTGAGATGATCCATGCTCAACGCCGCCAACTCCAGTAGCGCGTCCCGCGTCTCCATGGTGGCGGATAGCCTCGCAGCCTGCAGCGTTCGCTTCAAAAGTGTAGGGGCATAGTCAGATACGGTCCATGACAGCGGCGGACCGTTGTCGACACCAACGCTACCGATCAGGCGCAGTCGAACTCCAGGACTGTGCATCGCACGTGCTGGATCTTCTTCCATGACCCGGCTCACGATTCGGCCACGGCGCGCCAGTTCATGAAAAATCGGTGCGGCCCTGTCCAAGTCGTCATTACTGGCGTCTCGATTGAGAAGATCCTGCATCAGTACAGCGCACACCGAGAGACTGAAGTATTCCGACTCCTCACCAACGGAAGTACGCCAGGGAATATCCTCCAGCGGCCAGCGACCGGAACCGAAGCGGGCGATGGTCGACCAGTACCGCTGTGCCAAATCCCAGCGCAGCTGCAACGCTTCCGCCAAGCGGCGCTGCTGACCGTCCAGCAGGTCCAATTCACGGGTACCCGCAGAGATCAGGTTGTTGATGCTGTCCAACGCGGCCACGGTGAAATGCAGATACGGCCGGGCGATCGCATACCCGGTCTCCTCCGCAATCGGCATGTCTACGAAGTCGATCGGTGCGGCGCCACCGACCAGGCTCCAACTCCACCCGCATTCGAACAGCAGATCCTCGTCGTACAGATCGACGCCGGGCGTCTGGATGAGTGTGACGTCATTGCGCAATCGGATACGTACTCGTTCGAGCCGTTCGGATACGGCTTCCACGACAGATTCTTGCGACGCGTCGGTTTGGTTGAGCATGTACAGCATCGCCTGTCCTTCGGCCGATTCCGGCGTCACGGTATTGACCACGAAGCTGCGCACCAGACCGACCATCGCCGCGGTGAGCCGGGTATCGACGCGGCTGTCGAGCATCTCCACCCGGCGGGAGACTTCCCGGATATCCCGGCGTACCTCGGATGCGAGCGCGGTGCGGAATCCGATCAAGAACTTTCGGGCGGCAAGACACAACGTGAGTGACATCGAATAGGAGTCCACGACATCAAGCCGGAGTTGCTCTGGAGTGGGCGGCCCGCCGTCCTGGGTGACGAAATAGCTGCCGGCGGAGAAGACCGGAAGGTCCGCGACTACGCCGTCCGCATCCTTGCTCACCTCGGTGTACCGCGTGATGTAGTCCTCGAGCAATCCGACGACGGCGGTACCGATCCGCACATCCTTACCCATTGGTGCGAGTACCGCCCTGATGTCCGGGGCGATCTGATTCGGCAGGTGCAGTTCGAACCCACGGAGCTCGGTGGCCGGATACAGCAGGCACAACAGCTGTTCGGCATCGCTGATGGAGTTGGAGCCGTTGCGGCCGCCCCATGTCCACTCGCCCTGGTGATAGCAGGCGGCCAAGAGTGACCGCCACACACCCAGAATCTGCTGTCGTGGCTGAATTCTCATCGACGCCGTCCCCTGCCTGCCGTGGCTTGCCTCGCCGGTCGCAAAACCATCATGCGTCAGGACCGTGGGGTCGGGGCGGCGTCGGCCGAAAACGCAGGGCTGGTCGGACGATTCGGGCGGGGGTCGCACAGGGTGTGTGGGTTGGGCGGTAGCGTCGGCGGTCATGGACCGGAGGGTTCGGCGGGTTGCCACCAGTTATGTGCTGTTGTTGCCGAGCCTTGTCGGGGTCGGCTGTTTTCTGCTGGTTCCGATTGGGGTGGTGCTTTGGTTGAGTTTGCATAGTTGGAATCTGTTGGGGCCGGTGGAGTTCGCGGGGCCGGCGAATTGGCGGGCTGTGTTGGGGGACCGGCAGTTCGGGCATTCTTTGGGTGTCACGGTGGTGTTGACGGTGATGGTGGTGCCGGTGCAGACGGCGCTGGGGTTCGGGGTGGCTGCGCTGTTGGCGGGGCGGGGGCGCGGGGGGAGTGTGCTGCGGGTGGTTTATGCGCTGCCTTGGATGTGTGCGCCGGTGGCGGTGGGGGTGGTGTGGCAGTGGGTTTTCGCGCCTACCGGTGGGGCGTTGAATGCGGTGCTGGGGCGGCGGGTCGAGTGGTTGAGTTCGCCTGGGCTGGCGTTGCCCTGCGTTGCGGCGGTGCTCATTTGGATGAATGTGGGGTATGTGGCGCTGTTCTTCGTGGCCGGGATACGCGCGATACCCGCGGAGATTCTCGATGCGGGTGCGCTGGACGGGGCTACCGGGTGGCGGCGCATCCGATGGGTCATTCTGCCTTTGCTGCGGCCGACCATGTTCTTCGTGCTCGCCACGGGGGTGTTGACGGCGTTTCAGACCTTTGACGCGGTGTACGCGCTCACGCGTGGGGGACCGGACCATCGCACGGATGTGGTTGCCATGCGGCTGTATTCGGAGGCGTTCGATGCGGCGCGACCGGGGCGGGCCGCGGTTATGGCGGTGGTGATGTTCGCGGTGATGTTCGTGATCACCTTCGCGCAGCATCGGTACTTCCGGGATCGGACCAGTTATGAGTACTGAACTGCGCGGGAGCGCAGTGCGTTCCGGGGTGGCGTACCTGGTGCTGATCGCAGGAGCATTGTTCACGGTCGCACCGCTGGTGCTGAGTGCCTGGACTGCTGTCAAGACGTCGGGGCAGTTCGCGAACGAATCCGCCTTGGCGGCACCGCATCCGATGACACTGGACAACTTCCGGGCCGTGTTGGATCAGGGGCTCGGGCGGGCGGTCGCCGTTACCACGCTGATGACGGTGTGCATCACCGGTGGACAATTGCTCGTCTCGATACTCGCCGCGTATGCGTTCGCGTGCACCAGCTTTCCCGGTCGGGAGGCACTGTTCTGGGTGTATCTCGGGACCATGATGGTGCCGAGTGCCGTCACCCTCATCCCGCTGTACCTCATGTTCGCGAAGCTCGGGTGGCTGAATACCTTCTGGGCGTTGGTATTGCCCTTCCTGTTCGGCTCGCCGTACGCCATATTCCTGCTGCGCCAATACTTTCGGGCCATACCGGGGGAGCTTCTCGACGCGGCGCGCATGGATGGGGCCAATACCCTCGACATACTCGTCGATGTGGTGGTGCCGATGAGCAAGCCGATTCTGGCCACGCTCACCGTCATTACCGTGGTGTCGCAGTGGAACAGCTTCATGTGGCCGTTGGTCGCGGCCAGCGGTGCGAAGTGGCAGGTGCTGACCGTGGCCACCGCGAATATGCAGACCCAGTACAACTCGCAGTGGCCGCTCATCATGGCCGCCACCACCCTCGCCATCGCGCCGCTGGTGGTGTTGTTCGTGGTGTTCCAGCGGCAGGTGTTGCGGTCCATCGCTTGGACGGGGCTCAAATGAGGGTGCAGGATTCGACGCGGGCGGTGCTCGGGATCGCGCTCGCCATCGTGGTATTGATCGGCGCGGCACTGTGGTTGGGCCGGGAGGGCGATGGATCCGGGCGCACCGTGGTGCGATTGCGTATCTGGGATCAGAGTTTCGTCTCCGCGTACCGGGCCTCATTGGATGAGTTCGAGCGGGCCAATCCGGATATCGAAGTGCGAATCACGCTGGTGCCGTGGGCTTCCTACGCGCGCAAACTCCGGCTGGATGTGGCGGGCGGGATTGCCGACGATCTGTTCTGGACCAGTCTGTACGAGGATTACGCCGATAGCGGGCACCTCGTCGATATCGGGCAGACGCTGGGCTCCGATGCCGCCGCGGCCTGGGATCCGTTCGCGGTCGCACAGTTCACCCGCAATGGAACACTGTGGGCCGTACCGCAATTCGTGGATGGCGGCAGTGCGGTGTTCTACAACCGGGAACTGCTGGAACGGGCCGGAGTCGATCCCGCCGAACTGGCGGGAATGAGCTGGAGTCCCGACGAGGGCACCGATACCCTCCGGCCCATGCTGCGGCGGTTGCGGGAGGTCGCGCCGTGGCCTTACAACGCGGCCAAGGACTTTCAATCCCTGCAACTGCCCTACATGGGATCAGCCGGCGCGGTGCTGCAGCGGGACGGGCGCTTCGCCTTCGCGAATCCGCAGGGGGACATGGCCTTCAGCTACCTGGTGCGGTTGATCGCGGACGGGTTGTCGCCCTCGGCGGCGGACACCAACAACAGTGGTGACTTCGCCAAAAGCGCCTTCCTGCAAGGGAAGATGGCGCTGTTCCAATCCGGGAGCTTCAATCTCGCCACCATCTCGCAGAACGCCGGATTCCGGTGGGGGCTCGCGCTCATCCCGCGCGGACCGAAAGGCAGGATCAGCGCGAACAATTCGATCGCGGTGGCGGGCAATACGGCCTCACCACATCCGGAGGCGACCAAGCGGGTACTCGCCTGGCTGGGCAGCGCGGCGGGCAATCGACACCTCGGCCTGGACGGGGCCACCATTCCCGCCGTCATCTCCGAACAGCAGGTGTACCGGGACTATTGGGCTCGGCACGGCGTGGATGTGACGCCGTTCTTCGATGTGCTGCGTGATGGACAGATCTCCGCCGGCGGCGGGCCCGGATTCCCATCCGCACTCGAGGCCATGGACCCGATCCTCGCCGAAATATTCCTCGGCCGACTGCCCGTGGACACCGGCTTGATACGCGCACAGGACGCCGCGAACAATGCCCTCGACCAGCGGTAGGTCAGATACGGCTGTGATCGGTGTACGGCGTGCGCGGACCGAACTTCGGCTTGTGCGCGAAACCCGCCAGACCCAGCAGGCGCACGGCCCGATAACGGTGTGGCCGAAGCGGTTCCAGATACTCGACCATCTCGTCATCGTCGATGGGACGACCCAGTAGCGTCCAGCCGACCGTGGCGGCGAGGTGAAAATCACCCACCGACAAGGCATCCGGATCACCGAAGGCGCGCTGCGCGATCTCGGCGGCCGTCCACACCCCGATCCCCGGGACGGTACGCAGTCGCTCCGCGGCCTCGGTATGACCCAGCGTCGCCGCCTCCTCCAGCTTCGACGCGATACGGGACGCCAGCACAATGGTTTTCGACCGCTGCGGGCCCACATTCGCCCGGTGATACACCCACGACGGAATATGCCGCCACGTCTCCGCGTCCGGCATCACCCGCAGACCCTCCGGCGCGGGACCGGGCGCGGGAGTTCCGTACCGCCACACCAGCTTTCGCCACGAATCATGCGCTGTCTTGATGTGCACCTTCTGCTCCAGCACCACCGGCACCAGCGCCTCGAACACCAAGCCGGTCCGCAACATCCGCAAGCCCGGATTACGCCGATGCGCCTCGACCACCTTCGGATGCTCCGGCGCGAAGCCGCTCAGATCCTCATCCAGGCACAGCATCGCCGGAAGTTGCTCCAGGAACTCCTCGGCCCCCGGACCCCACGCCCGCGCCTCGACCGCATTCCGATCGGCCTGCCGCAGCCGATACGTCACCACCCCGGACTCCATCCGCGAGGCATGCCAGTGCGCGCCATCCGGCGTCTCCCGATGACAGGGATCACCGAAGCCATGCCGCAGCGGCGAGACGGTCGCGGCGAGATCAATCGGCCGCTCCGACCGCACCGTGCGCGCGAGAGCGCTGGTGGTCGGCACGGAGGTCATCGGGACATTCTGCGCGACACCCGGGAAGCACCGCAGCGAACCCCCGTCCACTGGTGACCGGCAACACCCCACCATTCGTCGGCCCGGCTCCTCCACCCCGCCATCCCGGCATGCTTTCGGCCGGGATCCGGCATGGCCACACATCCGCCGATCGTGTGGATTCCGGCCAAGGACGCGCCGGAATGACGGGGTCGGGCGTCGCTAACGATCGCGACCCGGCGCAGGTGCACCGCCGGTCGATGCTGGGCTGCGAGGGTCCAGCAAGAACTGCGCGAGATGCTCAGCCGGCTTTCCCGCCAGCTGGTCGGCCTGCGTGCGGCACGAGAACCCGTCGGCGAGGAAGACAGCATCCTGCGGAGCATCGCGCAGCGCGGGCAGCAAGCCGTTCTCGGCCACCGCGACCGAGACGTCGTAGTGCCCGCGCTGCATTCCGAAGTTTCCGGCCAGCCCGCAGCATCCGGCGATCTCGTGGATGGTCGCGCCGGTGCGCTCCAGAATCCGGCGGTCCGCCGCGAAGCCTGAGACCGCGTGCTCATGGCAGTGCGGCTGGACCACGACATGTCGGCCGGTGCGATCCGGTGGGGTCCAGTCGGCACACGATTGCAGGAACTCCGCCAGGGTACGCACGGCCGCCGCGACGGTGTGCGCGCGCGGATCATCGGGCAGCAGACGCGGGAGATCCTCGCGTAGGGTGGCGGAGCAGGAGGGCTCCAGGCCGACGACCAATCCACCCGCCCGCACGTGTGCGTCGAGCGCATCCACCGTGGCGCGCAGGCGAATTCGTGCCCCGTCGAGTTGGCCGGTGCTGATCCAGGTCAGCCCGCAGCACACCCGGCGCTCGGGAATATCGACGCGATACCCGAGTGAGGAGATCAATTCGACAGCCGCCCAAGCGATCTCCGGATCGAACGCGTCGGTGAACGTGTCGATCCACAGCACGACGGCGGGCCTGCTCGCGTCCGCGGCAGATATCGCCTCGCGCCGACTCCTTGCCGCCTCACCGGGCGCGCCGCCCAGCGCGGTGACAGATCCGCGCCCCGAAATCTCGAACCAGCGGCGTCGCCACCCTGCCGGCTCACCGGGCGCGGTGACAGATCCGCGCCGCTGGGTCTCGAACCGGCGTCGCCACCCCCGGCGGAAGCTCTCGACAGCCAGCGGCGGAATGGGACGGCGCGC
This sequence comes from Nocardia sp. SYP-A9097, assembly GCF_009649815.1. Lineage (GTDB taxonomy): Bacteria > Actinomycetota > Actinomycetes > Mycobacteriales > Mycobacteriaceae > Nocardia. The sequence goes on along the minus strand of NZ_WJIC01000001.1, from coordinate 587,163 downwards.
GTCGATTCCCGCTGCGCGCAGCACTATTCGACGCAATGGACCGGCTGTCGCGAGGGCATTCGCGACGCGCGGAAGGCGCGTGGCGGCGGCAAGCCACTCGGGAAGCCGGCCGAGAGCGTAATGGTCCACCGGGCGGAGGCGGCCCTGGTAGCGGCGGTGCAGGGTCTCGGATTTGTAGGTGGCCATATCCACCCCGGCGGGGCAGTCGGAGTGACATGCCTTGCAGGACAGGCAGAGATCCAGGGATTCGGCCACGGCGTCGGAGCGCCAGTCGAGGGCGCCGCGAACCACCTCCTGCAGGACGCGGGCTCGGGCTCGGGTGCTGTCCTTCTCATCGGAGGTGGCCAGATAGGACGGGCACATGAAGCCACCCGAGGAGCCGGTGTCGGCGCGGCATTTACCCACCCCGACACAGCGGTGTACGGCGGTGGCGAGATCGCCGTCATCGGGGAAGGCGAAACCACCCGCTGCGGGCATCGGGCGTACACCGACCAGGCGCAGGTCCGAGTCAATGGCATTGGGGCGCACCATGACACCGGGGTTGAGGATGTCGTCCGGGTCGAACAGGGACTTGAACTCGGCGAAAGCGGCCAGGGCGGTGGGGGAGTACATGTGGCGCAGCAGTTCCGAGCGCGCGCGGCCGTCGCCGTGCTCACCGGAGAGGGAGCCGCCGAAGGCGACCACCTGGCGGGCGGCATCCTCGAGGAAGGCCCGAAAACGTTGCGGCGCATCGGCTATCGGCAGATCCAGGCGGACGTGAATACAACCGTCACCGATATGGCCGTAGAGCAGGCCGTCCACGCGATGCTCGCGCATGAGTTCCTCGAACGCACGCAGGTAGTCGCCGAGACGATCGGGTGGGACGGCCGCGTCCTCCCAGCCCGGCCACGCCGGATTCCCCTCGGGTGTGCGACCGGAGAGCCCCGCGCCATCGGCGCGAATCGTCCACAGCGCCTTGGCTTCCCATGCGTCCAGCACCAGCCTGGAATCGACCGCGTGCGCGGACCGGCAGAGCAGTTCGGCGGTCTCCCGCGCCTGCTCGGCAGTCGCGCCCTCGATCTCCACGAAGAGCCAGCCACCGCCGCGCGGCAGGGTCGGCACCGCACCACCGCGATGCCTGCGCACCACATCGACCAGGCGGGCATCCATCCCCTCGACAGCGACCGGGCGCACCGCCAGCACGGCAGCGACATCGTCTGCGGCCGTTGGCATATCGGGATAGCCGAGCACCACCAGCACGGTCGCCGCCGGTATCGGCACCAGCTCGACCGTGGCTTCGAGTAGCAATCCGCAGGTGCCCTCCGAACCTACGAACGCCTTCGCCACCGACGAACCACGCTCCGGCAGTAGACGTTCCAGCGCGTATCCCGATGCCTGGCGCTTGAATCGCCCCAATTCGGTACGCAGCACAGCGAGATTCGCGCGGGTGAACTCGCTCAGCCCCGGTACCACCGACAACTCGCTGCCGAGCCGCCGTTCCTCCCCGCGCCCATCGAGTACCCGCAGTTCACGCACGGTATCCGAGGTCCGTCCCCAAGCCACGGCATGCGGTCCGCAGGCATTGTTCCCGATCATCCCGCCGAGGGTGCACCGATTCTGCGTCGACGGATCGGGACCGAATCGCAGACCGTGCGCCGCGACCGCACCCTGCAACGCCCCCAGCACCACTCCGGGTTGCACTCGCGCCCACCGCTGCCGCGCGTCCACCTCGAGAATCGCGTTCATATGACGGCTGAAATCCAGCACGATGCCCGCGCCAATGGCATTGCCCGCCACCGAAGTCCCCGCACCTCGGGCGGTAACCCCGATACCCTCCGCCCGCGCGAATGCGAGCACCTCGCGCACATCCCCGTCGGTGCGCGGAAACACCACGGCCGACGGCAGCACCCGATAGTTCGAGGCATCGGAGGAGTACTCCGCCACCCGCCGCTCGGACGCGTCGACCTCCCCCTCGATCCGCCCGCGCAACCCCCGCACCACCATCTCGCTCACCCCGCCAGCCTAAGAGCCCACCGCCCGACATAATGCGAACGCGCACGTAATGGCGCTGGTAAACGCCGAGAAGGCCCCTGCGTCATTACATGCACGTCGGGAGAGCCGTGTTCGCCGACAGCGAATTCGGGGCGGAATGGACTTGTCCTGAACCTTTGTTGAGGTTTTAGTGTCGGTGGTCTGAGGTTTGATGGACTTCAGAGCGGTGAGGAGTCCGGGATGAGTATGGAATCGGTGGCGTGGAATCAGCTGTATCGGCAGATGAACGCGCCTACGGAGCAGCGTCCGCTGCGGCTGGCGACGGCGAAGCGGATTCTGGCGTTCGCGCACGCGCATCATCGGCAACTGGTGGCGTTCCTGGTGTTCAGCATTGTGTCGGCACTATTGGCGGTGGCCACGCCGGTGCTGGCGGGGCGGGTCGTGGATGCGATCGTAAGCGGGTCCGCGCCGCGCAGGGTGCTGGTGCTGGCGGCGATCATCGCGGTGGTGGCGGTGCTGGACGCGGGGCTCGGGCTGGTGATTCGGCTGCTGTCCGCGCGGATCGGGGAGGGATTGATCTTCGATCTGCGGACCGCGGTCTTCGATCATGTGCAGAAGATGCCGATCGCGTTCTTCACGCGTACCCGGACCGGCGCATTGGTGAGCCGGTTGAACAATGACGTTATCGGGGCGCAACGAGCCTTCAGCTCCACACTCTCCGGAGTCGTCACCAATGTGGTGACACTCGCCCTCACCCTCGCCGTCATGCTGCGGCTGTCCTGGCAGATCACCCTGCTCGCGCTGGTACTGCTACCGGTATTCGTGCTGCCCGCGCGGCGCATGGGGGAGAAGCTCGCCAAGATCCAGCGCGAAGCCGCCGGATTGAACGCCTCCATGAGCACGCAGATGACCGAGCGGTTCTCCGCGCCCGGCGCGACGCTGGTGAAGCTGTTCGGGCGGCCGCATCAGGAGTCCTCGGAGTTCGGGGTGCGGGCCGGGCGGGTGCGCGATATCGGGGTGCGCACCGCCATGCTGCAGACCGTCTTCGTCACCGCGCTCACGCTGGTCTCGGCGCTCGCGCTGGCGCTGGTGTACGGGCTCGGCGGGTACTTCGCGCTCGAAGGAAAGCTGGAACCCGGTGCGGTGGTGGCACTTTCGCTGCTGCTCACCCGGTTGTACTCACCGCTCACCGCGCTGGCCAGCGCCCGCGTGGACATTATGTCCGCGCTGGTGAGCTTCGAGCGGGTCTTCGAAATCCTGGATCTGAAACCGCTCATCGAGGACGCGCCCGATGCCCGCGTCGTGCCGGACGGACCCATCGCGGTGGAGCTGGACAGGGTGAGCTTCGGCTACCCGTCCGCCGACAAGGTGTCTCTCGCCTCGCTCGAGGATGTGGCGACCCTCGATACCCGCGGCGGCGAGGAGGTACTGCACGAGGTGAGCCTGCGCGCCGAACCCGGGCAGATGGTGGCCCTGGTGGGCTCCTCCGGAGCAGGCAAATCCACTATCGCGCAATTGGTTTCGCGACTGTACGACGTGGACTCCGGAGCGGTACGGCTGGGCGGCGACGATGTGCGCGAACTGACCAGCCGATCCATTCAGGACACCGTCGGCCTGGTCACCCAGGACGGGCATCTGTTCCACGACACCATTCGCGGCAATCTGCTGCTCGCCCGGCCCGAGGCCGGCGAGGACGAACTCTGGAATGCCCTGGAGCGGGCCCGATTGGGTGAGCTCATCGCCTCACTACCCGACGGCCTGGACACCGTGGTCGGTGAACGCGGCTACCGGCTCTCCGGTGGCGAACGCCAGCGGCTCACCATTGCCCGGCTGCTGCTCAAGCAACCGCGCGTGGTGATCCTCGACGAGGCCACCGCCTCGCTGGACTCCACCTCCGAGGCGGCGGTGCAGGAGGCGCTGGCCGAGGCGCTCGACGGGCGCACCGCGCTGGTCATCGCGCACCGGCTGTCCACCATTCGCAATGCCGATCAGATCCTGGTGCTCGAACACGGCCGCATTGTCGAGCGCGGCAACCACACCGAGCTGCTGGCCGCGAACGGCCGCTACACCGAGCTGTACAGCACCCAATTCGCCGACTCCAGCGAGCCCGCCGCCGCCTGAGCGCTATTTGCCGAACCGGCAAATAAAGTTGGCAGCTCGGGAAATCTCGATAACGTCGTAGGAATGGGAGCACACACGCACGGGCACTCGCATTCACACGGAACCACGACACACCAGGGCGAGCACGCCGCGCCGGGAAATGGGCACGCACACGGCCACTCCCATGGGCACGGCCACGATCACACCCATGACAGCATCGACTGGGCCACGCAGATCGGGCATCTGCGCCGGGAAGACGCCATGGCGGCCGACGCCCAGGCGCAGATCGCCCAGCGGCTGATCGGACTGCTCACCGGGACCGGTGCACAACCGGTGGTCATGGATATCGGGGCCGGGGCGGGCGGGCAGAGCGCGGCCTTCGCACGCGAGCTCGCGGCGCGCGGCGGCGGGCGGCTGATCATCGCCGACGCGGTATCGGAACTACTGGACGCCGCCCGCGCGACCACCGCGGCCGCGCTCGGCGGCGACAACCGGGTGAGCATCGAAACCGTACTGGTCGATGCCGCGGCGGACAGTGTCCTGGATGCCGTCTCGCAGGCGGACCTGGTGTGGGCCTCGCGCATGGTGCACCACCTGCCCGATCAGCAGGCCGGTACCGATCGGCTCGCCAAGCTGGTGCGCACCGGCGGCTGGCTGGCGCTCGCCGAGGGCGGACTGCCCCTGCGTTGCCTGCCATGGGATCTCGGTGTCGGCACCGCCGGGCTGCAGGATCGGCTGCTCGCGGTCCGCGACGAATTCTTCGGCCGAATGCGCGCCGAGATCACCGGCACCGTGCCCATGCCGTACGGCTGGGGCACCGCCCTCACCCGCGCGGGCCTTACCGAGGTCAGCTCGTTCAGCGTCCTCACCGATCAGCCCACCGCCACCCCCGAGGTGCGCGAGAGCGTCACCAACTGGCTGGACGGTCTGCGAAACCGTATGAGCGACAACATCACAGCGGATGACCGTAAGGCCCTCGACCTGCTGCTCGATCCCGCCGCCGACACCTATATCGGCGCGCGCGACGATATTTTCCTGTTGGGCGCCACCACAATTCACCTCGGCCGCCGCTGACCCATAGCGAATCGGTGCTACGACGTTTGCAAGATCAAGTGAGAATGCATTGTCGGCGGTATCGGCGCGACATCCTCCTGTGACCGTTCCGTTAGAGTACGGCCGGTCCCAAATAGCCTGCTATACGGCATAATTCGGGTTCCCTGGCACAGCTGTCGGATGCTTGTTTCACATGCCGGGGGAGGAGTCTCGGTGAGCCGTACCACGGAGCAGCGGCAGGTGCCCGCCTTCGGTTTCGATGATTTGCAGCGTTTCGCCGCTGCCGCCCGTAATAGTGGCGCGCAGCAGCGAACGCCCAGCCCGGCAGCGCCGCCGCCGCTGGAGTTACGCGTAACCAGTGAATCCCGCCGCACCGGCGATCAGTGGACGGTGCCGGAAAAGCTGGTGGCCGAATGCACCTCGGGCAAAGTCGTTATCGACTTCACCCAGGCCTACTGCTCCCGGCGCGCCATCGATATCCGAATCAATGCCGGCTCCGGCACGATCGTGGTGATCGTGCCGCGCGGCTGGCGGGTCGATCTGGATGCGGTGGAATTCGGCACCGGCGGGCACATATCGAATCGGGTGACCCTGCCGCGTTTTCCCGGCGCGCCGCTGATTCGCATCGAGGGCCGGGTGGAATCCGGGGCGCTCAAGGCGCGCTATGCGTTCCGTTCCCCGAAGGGGTGGCTGCGCGGAGACCGCTGAGGTCACCGATTTCCGGATGCGGTAGGAACAGAGGGTGACGCGCTGGCTGCTGCACGTCGACCTCGACCAATTCCAGGCCGCGGTCGAATTCCGGCGGCATCCCGAGCTACGCGGGCAGCCGGTCATCGTGGGCGGGAGCGGGGATCCGGCCGAGCCGCGCAAGGTGGTCTCCTGCGCGTCCTATCCGGCGCGAGCGCATGGGGTGCGCGCCGGAATGCCGCTGAAATCGGCGCTGCGGCTCTGCCCGGACGGGGTATTCCTGGCGCAGGATCTCGCCACCTACGCGGAGGCGTCCGAGGAGATCATGGCGCTGCTGCGGACCTTTCCGGGGCGGGTGGAGGTACTCGGATTCGATGAAGCCTTTCTCGCCGTCGACACCGACGACCCGGAACAGCTCGCCCGTGAAATACGCGCCGCCATCGCAGAATTGGGGCTGACCTGCGCGGTCGGCATCGGAGACAATAAACTCCGCGCCAAACTCGCCACCGGATTCGCCAAAGCCGTGGGCAAGACCGGGGATTCGGACACCATTCGGGACGGCGGCACCGGGATATTCCGGCTCACCGCCGATAATTGGACCGAACTCATGGCGCATCGCCCCGCCACCGCGCTCTGGGGCATCGGGGCGCGTATCGCGAAACGCATGAGCGCCATGGGAATCGAGACCATCGCCGATCTCGCCGCCGCCGATCAGGAACTGCTCGCCAAGGAATTCGGCCCGAACACCGGACCGTATTTCTGGGTGCTCGGGCACGGCGTGGGCGATACCGATATCGCGGAACCGCGCGAACCGGTCGGACACTCCCGCTCCGAGACCTTCCCCACCGACCTCACCGAACTCGCGGAATTCGATGCCGCCATTACCGAACTGGCCACCCAGGTCGCCGAGGAGACCTTCGCCGGCGGGCGCAGTGTGGGCCGGGTCGGAGTCACCGTGCGCACCAAAACCTTCTTCACCCGCACCAAACAGCGGAAACTGCCACAACCGACCACCGATGTGGACGAGGTGGTCCGGACCGCGCTACGGGTACTGCACAACTTCGAACTCGACCGCCCGATCCGGCTGCTCGGGGTGCGCGTCGAATTCGGAGCGTGACCGCACGCCGACCACGCACATCGCGTTTGTCATGCTGGGACCAGGCATACCGACGGAAGGCAGCACCGGACAATGACCAACTACCAGAACATCAGCTTCGTGACGGACGGACCGATCGCCCGCATCACGCTGAACCGGCCCACCGCCGCCAACGGTCTCGATCAGGCGCTCTCCGAGGAACTGGTAGCCGCCGCCACCTACTGCTCCGAAGATCCCGCCATCAAGGTCGTGGTGCTCACCGGTGCCGGGAAGTTCTTCTCCGCCGGTGGGGATCTGCGCGCCATGGCCGACAGCCCCGATACCCGCGAATTCATCGCCAAACTGGCCGACACCCTGCACCAGGCGGTTTCGACGCTGGCGCGGATGGACGCACTGCTCATCACCGCGGTCAACGGGACCGCCGCCGGTGCGGGTATGAGCCTCGCGGTCGCCGGTGACCTGGTGGTCGCGGGCGAATCCGCCGCCCTCACCATGGCGTACACCAAGGTCGGGCTCAGCCCGGACGGCGGCGCGTCCTACTACCTGCCGCGCCTGATCGGGGTGCGCCGCACCCAGGATCTGATGCTCACCAACCGGGTGCTCACCGCCGCCGAAGCCCTCGACTGGGGACTGCTGCACCGGGTGGTGCCGGACGCCGAACTCGCCGACACCATCGAACAGCTGGCCCAGCAGTTCGCGCGGGGACCCAAGGGCTCCAATGCGAATGTGAAGAAGCTGCTGCTGGTTTCTTCGCAGCACACCCTCGAGGAGCAGCTGGCCACCGAGGCCGCGTTCATCACGCACTGCGCGGAATCCGCCGACGGGGCCGAGGGGATTGCCGCGTTCGTCGGCAAGCGCGCACCCAAGTTCGCCTGAGCCACACGGTGATTCGCCGGGAACGCGGGAACCGGGTCAGTTCTTCAGGAACTCCAGGATTTCCGCGTTCACCTCGGCGGCATGGGTGATGTACAGGCCGTGCCCGGCATCCCAGAACTCCTTCAGCACCGCGTGCGGCGCGAGTTTCACGGCCTGGCGACTGGTGATATCGATCGGAATCGACTGATCGGCCAGGCCGTGCAGCAGCAGGAACGGGACCGTCACCGCGGCCACATCCGGGCGGTGATCGGAGTTGAACAGCTCCCGCTGCACGGCGATCGTCGCGTAGGCGGAGGCCGACAGGCAGCGGCCGATCTCCATATCGATCACAGCCTGCGAGGTGCCGCGGCGCAGATGCGTCGCGAAGTAGCCCTGCGCGCGCTCGGCGAACCACTGCGGGCGATCCGACTTCAGCTGCGCCGCCGAGGCTTCGAACACCGCCTTCGGTGCGCCGAAGGGATTGTCCTCGGTCTGGCACATGAACGGGATCGCCGGGGCCAACAGGGCGATCCGGCTCACCCGGTCCTGACCATGCCGGGCCAGATAGCGCACCACCTCTCCGCCACCCGCCGAATGTGCGACCAGGGTGGCATCGTTCAGGTCCAGGTGATCGATCAGGGCGGCCAGATCGTCGGCGCGGGTGTTCACGTCATAGCCGGTGGCCGGACGATCCGAGCGACCGTGCCCGCGGCGATCCACCAGAATGCAGCGGTAGCCGTGCTCCAGGAAGTAATGCAGCTGGTACTCCCACATATCCGAGTGCAGGGACCAGCCCGCCACGAACACGATCGGAGCCCCGATTCCGTAATCCTCGTAGGCGAGGGTGGTGTCGTCGGTGGTCTGGAAGTAAGGCATATCGGCTGCGCTCCTTTGGCTTTCGCTGTGCTGAAGACAACTATGCCGTGCCGCGGGAACGAGAGCGATTACGTACGAGGTAAAGTCACCGATTCCGTCCGGAAGACTGCCCTGACCAGCAGCGGAGTCTTATGCTCGGTGCATGGAGTTCCAGGCGATGGTGGCACATGAGACGGACAGCGGGATCTCACTCGTCCGCGAGACGGTCGGCGACGACCTCCTCGGCCCCGGCGACGTGACGATCAAGGTGCACTTCACGAGCGCCAACTACAAGGACGGACTCGCCATCACACCCGGCGGCGGTGTGGTCCGCGAGTATCCGATCATCCCCGGCATCGATATCACCGGCGAGGTATTCGCCTCGGACACTCCGGAATTCGCCCCCGGCGACCTGGTCATCGCGCACGGCTACGACATCGGCGTCGCACACAATGGCGGTTTCGCCGAATACGCCCGCGTCCCCGCCGACTGGGTGGTGAAGCTCGACGGCCTCACCCCGCGCGAGGCGGCGACCCTGGGCACCGCCGGTTTCACCGCGGCCATGAGCGTGCAGGCGTTACTCGACCACCGCATCACCCCCGAGTCCGGTCCGGTGCTGGTCACCGGTGCGACCGGTGGGGTCGGCACGGTCGCGGTGGACATCCTGTCCGGCCTCGGGTTCGAGGTGATCGCCTCCACCGGAAAGATCGGTGCGACCGAACTTCTCACGGCTCTGGGCGCGTCGACGGTAATCGGCCGCCTCCCCGCCGAAGGCGAGAAACTCCGCCCCCTGGGCAAGGCACAATGGGCCGCGGCCGTCGACAGCGTCGGCGGAACGTCCCTCGCCCACATCCTGTCGGCCATCAAATACGGTGGCGCGGTAGCGGCCTCGGGCCTCACCGGCGGCCCCGAACTCCCCACCACCGTCATGCCCTTCATCCTCCGCGGCGTCTCCCTGCTCGGCGTGGACTCCGCCCACTTCCCGATCGCGGCCCGCCGCGAACTCTGGGCCCGCCTCGCCAAAGACCTGAAACCCCGGCATCTCTCATTGCTGGAGAACTACGCCCCCATCACCGAAGCCGAAGCGGTCCTGCACTCCATCCTGGAGGGCACCCACTCCGGCCGCACCGTCCTGGCGGTGGCAGGGGAGTTCTAGCCGACCGTCGCCCGCACCAGGTTGTGGTCGGACACCCCGGCCACATCCTGGACAGCGGTGTCCCGCACCGGTATTCCGCGCACCACCACATGGTCGATGAACTGCGACTTCGCCGCACCCGAACTACGCGGCCGGGTAGCGATGGAATCCGCCGGCAATTCGGCGACGAGGTAATCCGCGCCCAATGCGACGCCGACCTCGTCCCGACCGGCATTGAAGTCGCCGAGCAGCACCGCAGGTCCATACGCCAGCTCACGCAACCGTGCGAACTGCCCACCCCGCCGATCGTCACCGGTCACATGCGTGGCGACCACGAGCACCCCCTCCACCTCCACGGCGAGATAGCCCTTTCCCGGATCACTCGTGAAGTCCCCGCCCGCGAAGTCCCGCCCGGCTCCGTCGACGATCAACACCAGATATTCGGCGCGATCCTTCAGGACCGACTCGACCCGTCGCGGCCGCGGCACCCGCGGATACCGCAAGACATGAAAGTTCCGCTCCGGCAGCGCGGCCCGAAGGCTCGCCAGCTGATCGCCACTGACCTCCTGCAAGGCGATGACCTGCTCGGACCTCCCGCCCACCACCGCCGTGACACCGGCGATCCGCACCGCCTCATCGGGCCAGCGCGCACCGAATCCCCTGTCCCAGTTATCGGCGTGTACACGATGCAGGACATTCCAAGTGGCAACAGTGATCACAAATTGCCAGGTTACGAGATGCGAACGGAGAGCGTTTCATGTGAAACACGCACGGTCCGTGGCCGGAAAATGGGGAGGAGCCCGGGCGTGGGGGACACACGCACGGGCTCCTCATGGTGAGCGGTCGCGGGTTAGGCGGTGGCGCTCAGGGGGCGGCCGTCGAGAGCCGGTTCGATGACCGGTTCGATGGCGTAGGCGAGGATTTCGGCCACGTCGGCGACGGGGCGGACATCCAGGGCTGCCAGGACTTCGGCGGGGACTTCGTCGAGGTCGGGTTCGTTGCGGGCGGGAATGAAGACGGTCTTCAGGCCCGCTCGCTGGGCGGCGAGGAGTTTTTGCTTGACGCCACCGATCGGGAGGACTCGGCCGTTCAAAGTGACCTCGCCGGTCATACCGACATCCGCTCGGACCTGGCGGCCCAGGGCCAAGGACACCAGGGCGGTGACCATGGTGACGCCTGCCGACGGGCCGTCCTTGGGGACCGCGCCTGCCGGGAAGTGGATGTGGATATTGCGGTCCAGGACCTTCGGTTCGATACCGATTTCCTCCAGGTGGGAGCGGACGTAGGTGAGGGCGATCTGTGCCGACTCCTTCATCACGTCACCCAGTTGACCGGTGAGGGTCAGGGAGCGGTCGCCCTCGGCCGCGTTGGCCTCGATGTAGAGGACATCGCCACCGGCACCGGTCACGGCCAAACCCGTTGCCACACCGGGGACCGCGGTGCGTTCCACCCCGTCGGGGGTGAAGCGCGGACGGCCCAGGTAATCCTTCAGGTCGCCCAAGCCGATCACCAGACGGTCCGGGGCCGACACCTTCTCGTAGCCCAGCGCCTTTTCGTAGCCCGGCTCTGCCGGGGTGTCCGGCACGAACTCGCCCGAGGTGATGATGCTTTCGGCCGCGTTCACCACCGCCGACTCCGACAGTTTGGTGGCCGCCTTGCGCAGCGCCTTGGCGATCAGGCGCTCCATCTGGCGGACACCGGCCTCCCGGGTGTAGTTGGCGGCGACCTCGCGCAGCGCCTCGTCGGTGATCTGTACCTCGTCGGCGGTGAGCGCGTTGCGCTCGAGCTGCCGCGGGATCAGGAAGTCACGGGCGATGGCGACCTTGTCGTCCTCGGTGTAACCGTCGACGGTGATGATCTCCATGCGGTCCAGCAGCGGGCCGGGGATGGTGTCCATGACATTCGCGGTCGCGATGAACAGCACATCGGACAGGTCGAGGTCCAGGTCCAGGTAGTGGTCGCGGAAGGTGTGGTTCTGCGCGGGGTCCAGGACCTCGAGCAGCGCCGCCGCCGGATCACCACGGAAATCGGAGCCGACCTTGTCGATCTCGTCCAACAGGACAACGGGATTCATCGAACCCGCCTCCTTCATGGCGCGCACGATCCGACCGGGCAGTGCGCCCACGTAGGTGCGGCGGTGACCACGGATCTCGGCCTCGTCGCGCACACCACCCAGGGCGACGCGAACGAACTTGCGGCCCAGTGCCCGTGCCACGGACTCACCGAGCGAGGTCTTACCCACACCGGGCGGACCGACCAGCACCAGCACCGCGCCGGAGCCACGACCACCGACGACCTCCAGGCCACGCGCGGCCCGGCGGGCACGCACCGCGAGGTACTCGACCATGCGGTCCTTCACCTCGTCCAGGCCGTGGTGATCGGCGTCCAGCACCGCGCGAGCGGCCGAAACATCGCTGCTGTCAGCGGTTTTCACACTGAACGGCAACTCCAGGACGGTATCCAGCCAGGTGCGGATCCACCCCGACTCCGGGCTCTGATCGCTGGAACGCTCCAGGCGATCCACCTCGCGCAGCGCGGCCTCGCGAATATTGTCCGGCAGATCGGCGGTCTCGACGCGGGTGCGGTAATCGTCCGCACCGTCGGGTTCGCCCTCGCCCAGCTCCTTGCGAATCGCGTTGAGCTGCTGGCGCAGCAGGAATTCGCGCTGCGACTTCTCGACGCCCTCGCGAACCTCCTCGCTGATCTTCTCGTTGACCTCGGTCTCGGCGATGTGCTGCTTGGTCCACTCGATCAACTTGGTCAACCGGGTTGCGGCGTCCAGGGTTTCGAGCAGTTCCCGCTTCTGGTCATGGCTCAGGTAGGGAGCCCAACCGGCGGCATCCGCGATGGCGGACGGATCGTTCAGCTGATTGACGGCGTCGATGACCTGCCACGCCTCACGACGCTGCAGTACTGCCACGACGAGCTTCTTGTATTCGGCGGCAAGGTCTTTGGTGCGGCCGTCGGACTCGGGGACCTCGACCGGTTCGGCCTCGACCCAGAGCGCCGCGCCCGGACCGGTCACGCCGTGTCCGATCTTCGCTCGGCCCTCGGCCTTGAGCACCGCCGCGGGGGCGCCGCCGCGCATGCGTCCGACCTGCTCGATGGTAGCGACCACGCCGTAGGTGGCGTAGCCCTCGTCGAGGCGAGGCGCGACCAACACCTGGTTGACCTTGCCCGCCTGTGCGGCATCGATTGCGGCCTGTGCGGACTCGTCCAGCTCGATCGGCACGATCATGCCGGGCAGCACGATCGGATCGGTCAGGAATAGGACCGGCAGGTTCTGTGGGTTGGTCACGTCTACCTCTTCCAAGATTGAGCGTCTGCTACTCAACTCAGGTTGAGCGTTACCCAGTCAACTGCCCACCCCGCCGACTAATTCCGTATATGTTGTTCGCCCCCGGCGAACGGGCTTATTCGGCCGTATCAGTCCAGGTCACGAGCAATTCGTGGACGCCGTAGATGTTCATGTCGGTCCGCAGCGGAACCTCGGAAGCCGGGACGGCGAGCTCGAGCGTCGGGAACCGGCGCAGCAGTCCGGCGAACCCGGCCCGCATCTCCAGGCGACCCAATTGCTGCCCCAGGCAGAGGTGGACGCCGTGGCCGAAGGCCAGGTGACCGCGCGCCTGACGGAAGACATCCAGGGTGTCCGGATTCTCGAAGCGCTGCGGATCGCGATTGGCGGCCAGCAGCGAGACCACGACGGTCGCGCCCTTGGGAATGATCTCCCCGCCGAGCTCGATGTCCTCGGTGGCGTAGCGGTAGAAGATATCGGCCACCGACAGATAGCGCAGCAGCTCATCGACGGCATCGTGGAACAGGTCCGGGTCGGCGCGCAGTGCGGCCGCCTGGTCCGGATGCTCCAGCAGCGCGAAAGTGCCCAGTGACAGCATGTTCGCGGTGGTCTCGTGCCCCGCGAGCAGCAGCAGGAAGGCGATACCGGTCAGCTCTTCGATGCTCAGGTCGTCATCGCGGGCCAGGTCGGACAGGATGTCCTCATCGGGTGCCGCGCGCTTGTCGGTGACCAGATCACCCAGGTAGGTGGTGAGTGCGACGTACGCGCCGATCTTCTGCTCGAGGGGCTGCTCCTTGACCATGAACTGGGCCGAATTGGCTTGGAAGCTCGCGCGATCCGAGTAGGGGACGCCGAGCAGCTCGCAGATCACCAGCGAGGGCACCGGCAGCGCGAACTCCTTGACCAGATCGACCGGTGGGGTCAGCGCCGCCATCGCATCCAGCTGCCGCTCGACCACATCGGTGATGTGGTCCTGCAACTCCTTCATGCGCCGAACCGTGAACGCGCCGGTGAGCTTGCGGCGCAGCCGGGTGTGGTCCGGCGGGTCCATGGCGATGAACATGCCCGGAATCTGCGGGGACGGTTCGGTGGCGGCGGGCATGCCGGGGATCTCGTACGGCACGTGGATGACATCGAGATCCAGGCGCGAGCTGAACCTGTTGTCGGCCAGCAGCTTTCGGGCCGCGTCATAGCCGGTGACGAGCCAGCCCTCGTGACCATCGGGGAAGGCCATCGGACTGACCGGGCGAACCGAACGCAACTCGGTGATCTCGCGCGGCGGATCGAAGGGGCCCGCATTGCGCTCCATGGGCAGACCCTGCGGGATGGAAGCCGTTTCAGTGTTCATGAGAAGCACTGTCGCCGCCCCGGCTGATATCGACCTGACACCGACCTGACACGTCAATTCGTGCACGGCACAATGGGCCGGGTGCAGATCGGGATGCTTGGACCACTCGAAATCCGTGGAGCGAACGGCGGATCCATCGAGATACCCGGCGCGCGGCTGCGAGCGCTGCTGGTCGCCCTCGCCCTCGAACCCGGACGCGTGGTCCCGAAAACGGCACTGGTCGACTGGATTTGGGGTGAGCAGCTGCCCGCCGATGCGGCGAACTCCCTGCAGGCGCTGGTCTCCCGGTTGCGCAGGCTGCTGCCGGACGGGTCACTGGACGCGCAGGCGGGTGGCTACCGGCTGACGGTGGAACCGCGCGCCGTCGACGCCGTGCGCTTCGAACAGCTCCTCGACCAGGCCCGCGGCGGTGACGACGCCCACCAGGCCCCGCTGCTGCGCGAAGCGCTCGAGCTGTGGCGTGGTAACCCCATGCAGGACATCGGAATTCAGGACAGCGAGACCTTCGAAGCGGTCGTCACCCGCCTGGACGGACTACGCCTGGCTGCCCTGGAGGATCGCTACGAAGCCGAGGTCCGGCTCGGCCGGGGCACAGAACTGATCACCGAGCTGACCGAACTGGTATCCCGTAATCCCTTGCGGGAGCGGCTGGTCGCGGCGCTGATGCGCGCACTCGGCGGCGCCGGCCGCAGCAACGAGGCGCTGACCGTGTACCAGCAGGCCCGCGAGGCGCTCGCCGACGAACTGGGCGCGGATCCCTCGCCGGAGCTGTCCGCGGTGCACGTGGCACTGCTGCGCGGCGAATTCGGGGTACAGACGCAGGACCGCAAGACCAACCTGCGCGCCGAATTGACCAGCTACGTGGGCAAATACGGTGATATCGCGGTCGTGCGCGAACTCATCGCCGAGCATCGGCTCACCACCCTCACCGGTCCCGGCGGCTCCGGCAAAACCCGCCTCGCCCTGGAGACCGCGCGGACCCTCCTCGACGATCTGCCCGAAGGGGCCTGGCTGGTGGAGTTGGCGTCCGTCGGCGCGGACGGTGATATCGCCCGATCGGCGCTCGCCGCACTCGGACTACGCGACGCGCTGCTCGGCGGCGCGTCGGACGCGGAACCGATGGACCGGTTGATCGCGGCGCTCCGCGAACGCGAAACCCTGTTGATCCTGGACAACTGCGAACACGTCATCGAGGCCGCGGCGACCTTCGCCCACCGACTGCTCGGCGAATGCCGGAAACTGCGCATCCTGGCCACCAGCCGGGAACCGCTCGGCATTACGGGTGAGGCGCTCTGGCAGGTGGTGCCGCTGACCCTGCCCGCCGCGGACGCGACCCCCGACCGGATCGAATCCTCCCCGGCCGTGCGACTGCTGCGGGACCGGGCCGGTGCGGTGCGCAAGGATCTCGCGACCGACGCCGGCCTGCTGCCGACCATGGCGCGCGTCTGCCGGGCGCTCGACGGCATACCGCTGGCCATCGAATTGGCCGCGGCCCGATTGCGCACCATGTCCCTCGATCAGCTCGCCGATCGCCTCGACGATCGGTTCCGCCTGCTCACCGGCGGCAGCCGGACCGCGATACCGCAGCATCGGACCCTGCGCGCGGTGGTCGACTGGAGTTGGGAGCTGCTCACCGACGCCGAACGAACGGTATTGCGCAGGCTCGCGGTGTTCTCCGGCGGCGCGAGTCTGGAAGCGGCCGAACAGGTTTGCGTCGGCGAGGCGGTCGAACAGTGGGAGGTGCTCGAACTGCTGACCGCGCTGACCGAGAAGTCGCTGCTGCTCACCACCGGGGACAGCGGACCGCGCTACCGGATGCTGACCACCATCAAGCAGTACGCGGGGGACCGGCTCGCGGAATCGGGGGAATCGGATACCGCGCGCCGCGCGCATCTCGGGTACTTCACCGAACTCGCCGACACCGCCGAACCGCACCTGCGCCGAGCCGACCAATTGAAGTGGCTGGCCATCCTCGAGGCCGAGCACGACAATATCGCCGTCGCGATGCGTGGCGCGCTCACCTCCCAAGACGCAACGGGGGCAATGGAACTCGCCGCCGCCGCGGGCTGGTACTGGTGGCTCGGCGGGCACAAGGCCGAGGGCACGGAGCTGGTCATCGCGGCCGCCGATCTGCCCGGCGAGGTGGACGACGAGATCCGGGCCAGGGTGTACGCGATGGTCGTGCACTTCCTGTCCTCCGGGCGCAATGACGAACGCCAGATGGAGGATTGGATCCGCAAGGCGGCGCGATTCAGTCGCAGCAGTGGGGCCCACTACCCGCTGCTGGGATTCATCGGCGCGCTCGAACGCCTGCTGGAGGGGCCGGACGCCCTGCTGACCGCGTTCGAACCGCTACTCGCCGATGACGATCCCTGGGTGCGGGCGCTGGCCCGGCTACAACTGGGCAAGATGCGGATCATGCTCGGCCGGCCGGCGCGGGAGGCGGACGAATATCTCGAGACCGCGCTCGCCGAATTCCGGGCGATCGGGGAGCGGTGGGGCATATCGTTCGCGCTGACCGAACTGGCGGATCGAATCGCCATGCGCGGCGAATTCGCCAGTGCCTGTGCACATCTCGATCAGGCGATCGCGGTGGTCACCGAGGTCGGCGCGATCGAGGATCTGGTCCGGATGCGATCGCGGCAGGCGCAGCTGTATCGGCTGCTCGACGATGCGCGGGCAAGCGCGGCCGCCATGGCCGAGGCACAGCGGTACGCCGACCTGGCCGGGTGGCCGAGCGCACTGGCCGAACTGGCCCTGGCGAAGGCGGCGCTGGCCCGCTGGAACGGCGATACCGAACAGGCCCACCGCCAAATCGAGCTCGCTACAACGGCTTTGGGTAGCGACGCGGAACAGCCACAGATCGGCGCGATGGTGCACGATCTGCTCGGCTATCTCGCGGACGACCTCGACGCAGCCCGCGAACAGCACGCCGCGGCCTTCCAGGCGGCATCCGCCACCGGATACGCGCCGCTCATCGCCCAGATCCTGGTCGGGGTCGCGGACCTGGCATTGCGCGGGGACCAGCACGAACAGGCCGCGCGACTGCTCGCGGCGAGCGCCGCGGTGCGCGGACTGCCCGATCTCTCCCAACCGGACGCGATCAGAATCGAACTGGCGGTACGGGATCGCCTCGGCGAAGCGAACTTCACCGAGGCGACAAGGCAAGGGGCGGAAGCGAACTGGCATGAACTGGTGACCACTACGCTGACGCGCTGACCACCCCGGCACTGCGAACGATGATGTTGCCGCAGGTGTTTCGCGCGTAAACCTGCACGGTTTCCACCATGCCGTGCGGCCCGGCGACCGGAGGCAGCTGGTTCCGCACGACACCCTTCTGGGTATTGGACTCCACTCGGGCCGCGCTGCCCGGGTGGATACCGACCTCGAGCTCGCCCATGCAGGTCTCCAGGTCCAGTACGCCGCGGACGGCCGCGCCGATGCGGATATCGCCCTTGGCGGTTTTCGCGGTCACCGAATCGTTCACGTGCTCGACGGTGATATCGCCGCAGGAGATCTCCAGATCGCATCGTCCGAGTTCACCGAAGCCGAGCAGTCGGCCCACCCCGGAGGTGGCCTTCAACCGGGAACCGGTGGGGACCTCGATGGTCACCTCGATCGACGGGTTGCCGCCGAAGGGGGTGTAGGTCCGCCACTGCTTCGGCGTCTGCACCGTCAAAACGCCTGCGGTGAAATCGATCTGGGTCCGGTCGGCGGCGCGGACGTCGCCCTTCTTAGTGGCATCGGCCGGGCTGACCGTGACGACGGTGTCGGTGCGGTCGGAGGCGATGACCTTGATCTCGGCGCTGAGCACGTCGACGGTGATGGCGATCGGGGCGGGGGTCTGGAATGCGTTGTTCATGTGGAGTACTTTCACCAACCCCGCTGATACCGACCTGACGCGGAGCTGACATGCCCGCTGATGCGTTCGGGAATATAGTTTCCATGGACATAGTTTCCATGTACTGTACGTATTAGGACGCACAGTCGTCGCAGATCAGGAGTTCGCCATGACCACCGAACCGACACTCACCGGCCGCGATATCGCCGAGGCGGAAGGGGCGGCCACCGCCCTGCTCGAGGCCACCCTCATCGCACAGGGATTCACCACCACCGGCAATGAATACGCGGTCCTGCGGGCACTGACCGCGCGCGGACCGATCGCCGTGCCCACCGATTTCCATCGGTATCTGGCCGGACAGCGTCAGCTCGGGGTCGATGCGGCGGGCGCTGCCGCACTACTCGGCGGGATGGCGGACAAGGGGTTCATCACCGGGTCCGAGGTCGATGGGCCGGGACCACTGGCAATGACCGCCGCGGGGTCCGCCGAGTTGAAGCTGCTGATGGAGACCACCACACCGCTGACCCGGCCCATCTTCGACGGGTCCACTCCGGAGGAGTTGGCCATCGCGCATCGGGTGCTGGCCTCGGTCATCGAGCGTGCGGGGAAGCTCCGGACAGACCTTGTGAAAACGCCTTAGCGACAGCACTATTCGGCAATATCGGGCGCATCGAGGAGTTCGCGCAGCATGGCCGCCAACTCCGCGGTGCGCTCGCTGTCGTTTCCGCCCAGGGGAGCGGTGAGCTGATCGCGCATCTCGTGCACGAGTTGGATTGTGCGCCGGGCAGTTTCAACCCCCCGCGGAGTGAGCGAGAGCTCCACCGCGCGCGGGTCGGAGGTACTCGCGGCGCGAATCACCAAGCCCTGCTTCTCGAGTGCGCGCACCAGCTTGGAGATGTAGACGGCGTCGAGACCGGTGAGGTCGGCCAGTCGGCGCTGACTCGGGCGCGCGCCGTCGCGGGTCAGACCGTAGAGCGGGGCGAGCACCGAGTACTGGGCCTGCGTGAGCCCGTGCGCGGAGAGGGCGCGATCCAGCACGGCCCGCCAGCGGGTGGAGAGCCGCCAGACCAGGTAGCCGACGTTCGCGTTCACATCACTCTCGGCATCCGCCACCTGCATAGATTACATGGAAACTGTTTGGCGGGAATTCAGGGGTTGACGGGCTTGGCTAAAGAGATTAGCTTTATGGCTATCGCAGTTAGCTTTCCTGAGGGAGTGAACGACATGACCGATTACCTGGACATCGACGGTGGCCGGATCGCCTACGACTCGATCGGCGAAGGCCCCCTGGTAGTGCTCTCGCACGGCATCGGCGACCGTCGCCAGGCCTACCGCTTCCTGGCTCCGATGATCGCCGCCGCCGGCTACCGGGTCGTCAACGCCGACCTGCGCGGACACGGCGACTCCAGCATGAACTGGGTATCCGCGACCGGTAAGGAGGCCATCAGCCGCACCGATGTTGCCAATGACCTACTCGCCGTCATCGCCGAGCTGAACGCCGGACCCGCGATCATCGTGGGGCACTCCATCTCCGGTGGCGCGGCCACCATCGCCGCCGCCAAGTCGCCCGAACTGGTGCGCGGCATTGTGGAGATCAACCCCTTCACGCTCACCCAAACCCCTTCCGTCGGTGCAGTTTTCACCGTGTCCCGCTACCGGCGCGGCATGTTCGCGCTCATGGGCACCATGATGTTCAAGAGCCTGGGCCAGTGGCAGAAATACCTGAACATCGCCTACCCGACCAAGCCCGCCGACTACGACGAGTACATCGCCGCCAATACCGCCAAGCTGAGCGAACCCGGTCGCCTCGCCGAATTCATGAAGACCGGCAAGTCGACTCCCGCCGACGCGCAGGCCCAGCTGCCGAACGTCACCCAGCCCGCGCTCATCATCATGGGCACCGCCGATCCGGACTTCCCGAACCCCGAGGCCGAGGGCAAGGCCGTCATTGCCGCGCTCCCCGCCGGACTGGGCAGCCTGGGCCTGGTCGAGGGCGCCGGCCACTACCCGCACGCGCAGTCGCCGGAGCAGACCGCCGACCTCATCCTGCCGTTCCTGAAGGAGCACGCACATGCCTAGGGCCGGACTCAGCAAGACCGAGGTGGTCGCGGCGGGCGCACAACTCGCCGACGAGCTCGGTTACCCGAACCTGGCGATGAGCCCGCTCGCCCAAAGGCTCGGCGTGCGAACGCCTTCGCTGTACAAACACATCGCCAGCCTGGCCGATCTGCAGCACGGTATCGCCGCCCTCGCCATGGCCGAACTGGACCGAACCCTGCGCGACGCCATGCACGGCCGCTCCGGCAGTGCCGCGCTCGCGGCCTTCGCGAATGCCTTCCGGAAATATGTGGTCGAGCATCCCGGCCGCTACACCGCCACCGTCGGGGCGACCTTCGCCGGACCCGAAGATCCACTGCTGCAATCGAGTTCACGGGTGATGGACTCCATGCGGGCGGTGCTGCAGGGCTACGGCATCCCCGAAACCCAGATGGTGCATGCCATCCGCACCCTGCGCTGCACCTTCCACGGCTACGCGACGCTGCAGGCATCGGACGGATTCCAGTGGAGCGACGATGCCGAGGACAGCTTCGACTGGATGATCAGCTTCCTGGATCGCGGCCTCACCGAGATCGCACACACCTGACACGCCGAATCCAGGAAACGGGTTCAGCCCCCGGCCCTGCGGGAGGACCATGGGAGAACCACCGGCAATGAAGCCACCTGGAGCGCCATGCAAACCTTCGCGTACGACGGCACCCGCTTGACCTATATGCAGCGAGGAGACAGCGGTCCACCGGTGGTGATGCTGCACAATGCGGGCTCCTCACACGTGATCTGGACACCCCAGATCACCGCGCTCGCACGGCAATACCGGGTGTACGCGCTGGATCTGCCCGGTTACGGCTCCGCCGATCAACCCGAAAGTGGTTACACCCTCGACCGATACGCCGCACTGGTGCGGCGATTCCTGCTCGACCGGGAATTGACCGAGGTCGCGATGGTCGGCAATTGCCTCGGCTCGGCCATCAGCCTGACCCTGGCCCGCAGGTATCCGGAGCTGATCCGCGCGGTGGTGGCGATCAATCCACTCACCGAATCCACCGCCATGCACGGTGATCTGCGCGTTCCCGCCCGCATTACCCGTGGCCTACCGGATTCCGCCGCCCGTGCCGTATTCGACTGGCACACCCCGAAGTGGTTCGCGCGCGGCACTATTCGCTCCTGGTTCTCCAGCGGTCGCGCCTATCGCGAATGCCCCTACGTGCAGCCGCTTTCGGCGGGCTTCCCGGCGCGCGCGCTGGTCGGCCTGGTTCGCGATCTGTCTTCCTTTGCCGCCCTTGATGATTGGCCGGATCGCGAGCACCTGCCCCCGATCTGCACCATCTGGGGCACCGAGAACCGCGTCCTGTCCGCCGCCGCGGGGCGCACACTCAACGCGCAGTTGCGGCCGGACCGCGCCGAATGGCTCAACCGCTGCGGTCACGTCCCGATGTTGGAGCGCGCGCCCGAAGTGACCGCCATAATCACCGATTTCCTGGCAACAACCGGCGCGGTGGCCGGTGACTTCAGCCGCGAGATCCCGGCCAAAAGCACGCCGGGATGACGAGGGGGTTCGCCCGCCACACAGACAACGGGGCCGCTCTCCACCCAGACAAAGGAGCCGGCGTCCACGCAGACAAGGGTTCGCTGCCCACGCGGACAGAGGGTTCGCCGCCCACGCGGACAGAGGGGTCACCCTCAGCGCATCTGGGCATCGCGGTAGCGGGCGAATCGGGCATGGTTTCGGCGGGCTCGACCTAGCATGGCTGGCGGAGCCGATGCCGGACCTAACGCCATAGGAGTCGATGAACATGCTGGCTGCACGACTACACCTGGGACCGAATCGCAGGCTGGAGCTCGAAGAGGTGCCGGTGCCCGAACCCGGACCGGACCATGTGCTGGTGAAGGTCGAAGCCGCCGGGGTCTGCCTGTCGGATGTGCACCTCATCGACGGGACGCTGACGCCGCTGTTCCTGAAGGGCGATGTGGTGACCCTCGGGCACGAGGTCGCTGGAACCGTGCATGAACTCGGCCCCGGCGTCACCGCCGCCAAGGTCGGGGATCGGGTGCTGTTGCAGGCCGGGGAACTGCGCGGCGCGGCGACCTTCACGCGCGGCGTGGACTACGACGGCGGCTGGGCCGAGTACACCCTCGCCAGGATCGACACGCTCGTACCGATTCCCGATGAACTGCCGTTCGAGCAGGCGTGTTTCATTCCCGACGCCGTCTCCACGCCTTGGGCCGCGGTTACCGCCACCGGCGAGGTGAAAGCCGGTGAGGCGGTGGGGGTCTGGGGTGTCGGCGGGCTCGGCGCCCACGCGGTGCAATTGCTGCGCCTGGTCGGTGCCGCCCCGATTATCGCGGTGGATCCACTGCCCGCCGCGCGTGAGCGCGCCCTGGAATTCGGCGCGGATCTCGCCTTCGATCCGGCCGATCCGGACCTGCGGCAGAAGATCTTCCAGGCCACCGGCACCGGTCTGGCGGCGGCCTTCGACTTCGCGGGTGTGGCGGCGGTGCGGGAACAGGCCGTCGTCTGCCTGGCTCCGAAGGGCCGGCTGGTGCTGGTCGGGCTGACCAACAAGCCCATAACCATTACCGGCGGAACGGCTTTCAGCTTCTTCCAGCAGCAGTTGCGCGGGCACTACGGCTCCGAGCCCGAGCATGTGACCCAGCTGGTGAAGTTGCAGGGGTTGAATCGGGTCGACTTCTCCCGGTCCGTCAGCGCGGTGGTGCCGCTCGCCGATGCCGCCAAGGCCGTGCACGCCCTGGATGCCAAGGAAGGCAACCCGATTCGGATCGTGCTGAAGCCCTAACCCAGGCGGCGCTGGAAAGCGTTGGTGGACTGACCGTTCGAGGGATCGACGGTGTGAACGGTCAGGTCCGCGGTGGACGGGGTCAGCTCCAGCACCATGAAGCCGAGGTCGGTGTAGTTCTCGAACAGCACCGGATTGACGGTGCGGCCATCCTTGGCGTGCGCGCCCGAGCTGGTCTTGGCGGCCGCGCCGGAGACGATCTGCCGGGTGCCCTTGCAGGCGGTATTCGTCTCCAGCACCTGCAGGCAGTGGTCATGACCCGAGAGCAGGAACTGGGCGCGCCCCAGCACGTGCGCCTCGAAGAACTCCTTCACATGAATGCCGTTGATGGGCGCGATATTCAACCCCTCGTATTCACCGGCATTTCCGTGACCGCCATTGCTCAGATACGGGTGATGCGTGCACACGATCTTCCATTTGGCGGTGGAGGCGTCCAGCGCGCGGTCCAGCCAGGCGGCCTGCTCGGTCATGAATTGCCCGTCCGCCGCCCAGTACGGTGCGAACAGCGGCGGCAGATAGGCCGCGATGGGATTCAGGTCCAGTACGAAGAATTCGACCAGCGACCCGATCGGCACGGAGTAGTAGCGCGCCGGCATCCACCAGCGTTCGGATCGCGCGTGATACGCGACCTCGTGGTCACCGCGCAGCAGCCAGCCGCCGTCGCCGGGCATGACCGAACTGTTGTCGTGATTGCCCTGCACCATGATCCAGGGGAAGTCGAGCCCGCGATTGGGGTCCTCGAATTTGGCGGTGAACTGGGCGTCGTCATCGGCCCACGGACCCTGTTCGTACACATTGTCGCCGAGGCCGAGCGCGAAGGAGAAGGGCTGCCGGGCGTGCAGGGCGCGGGCGGCGTCGGCCACCGCCCACTGCGGCCGCGCACCGGTTCCGGCGTCACCGGTGACCAGGATGCGCAGCGAATCACTCTCGGGGAAAGGGAGTTTCGTGACGGTGGGCGCGGGTGCGGGCTGGGCTCCGGCGGTTCCGGCGGTCACCAGGCCCGCGGCGGTGGCGAGTCCGGCGGCGGTGGCCGCACCGGTCAGAAAGCCACGGCGGTCCACATTCATCGATCGCTCCTTTTTCGTTGTCGTCCCACCCTATTGTTCTGGTCGACCGACCAGTATTCCCGGTCCCGGGAATCCACGCACAATATGACACGTTCTCCGAGGCCATCGACCTTTTGACAGCACCCTTCACCGATGAGAGTGTTGGTTGTCCGTTTTCTCGGCAACGGCTCGGCCAACAGGGGGACGCAAGCATGACGACACTGGCCTCGGGCGCTTTCATCGACTGGGAGCAGCTGACCGGCCAGCCCAAACTCGTCGTCGACCTGATCAGTTTCCCGATCTTCAGCGCCATCGCCGGCTGGCTGACCAACTGGACCGGCGTACTGATGTTGTTCTGGCCGCTCTATTTTCGCGGTTTCCGCATTCCGGGCCTGGACATCCTCTACCCGTATCTGCCGCGCCGCGTCCAGGTGCTGCCCACCTTCTCCGGCGATGGAAGACAACTCGGCTTCCAGGGCTTCATTCCCGCCCGCGCCGAGAAAATGGCGAGCATCTGCGTGGACGTCGCCATTATGCGCATCGGCAGCCCCCGCGATTTCATCCACGAACTCGACCTGGACGGTATTGCCGACTACATCGCCGATGTGGGCCGCAAACAGGTGCCGTCCATGGTGAACGAGATTATGAAACGGGAGAACCCGGACCTGTGGGGCGCGGTGCCGCGAGCCGCCCGCAATGTGCTCTACCAGCGGGTGGAGCGCGAACTGCCGACCCTGGCCCGGACCGCCTTCGAACAACTCGGCGACAATGTCGATCAACTCATCGATGTGAAGAGCTTCGTCATCCGGTACCTGCGGGAGAATCCGCACATCCTGAAGGACCTCACCACCACCATCGCCGCGCCCGAACTCAAATTCATGGTGCGCATCGGCCTGCTCGGCGCGCCGTTCGGTCTGCTGCTGGCGCTGTATATGCATGTGCACCAGGACATTCCGATTATCGGCTGGATACCGAACTGGGCGGTCATCCTGACCGCGACCGCCGCCATCGGTGTGCTCGTCAATGTGATCGCCGTGAAAATGGTGTTCGAACCGGGCGATCCGCAACCCCGCTACAAGTACCTGTGGAAGCAGGCGCTGCTGGCCAAACGCCAGCCCGAGGCCGCCTCCGACCTCGCGCACATCCTGGCCTACCAGGTGCTCACCCTGCCCAACCTGGCCAAGGAACTCCTGGACGGCACCAATGGCGACAAGACTCGGCAAATCCTGGAACGCCTCATCGCCGTGGAGATCCACCGGCAACTCGGTCCCACACACACTTTCGTGCGCACCGTCTTCGGCGCACGGCAATTCGACAATCTGAAGGTGGGTGCGGCCGTCGCGGCGGCCGGACTCACGCCGAGTCTGGTGGAGGACGAGGAGTTCGCGGCCGCGCAGGCCAAGAAGATCGACGAATTCGCCGCGCGGAAATTACAACAGCTCACCCCCGGCGAGTTCATGGAGATGTTCTACGCCTCGGTCGAACAGGACGCCTGGCTGCTGTATCTGCACGGCGCGGCCCTCGGTCTGGCCGTCGGTGCCGTGCACCTGATCCTTTTCGGCTGGTAGCCGGCCCGTTCAGAAAAATACAAGCACGCGTGCTTGCATTCCCGCGCACGCGCTGCGATGCTGGCCGACGGAAGGCACGCACAATGACGTGCGTGCCGACCCTGTGTCCATCTCGGCGCAGCAGGGTTGAGCGACAAGGACTTTCGATGGCAGATCTCGAGGCGCTACTCGCCGACCTCACCGCCGAGTGCGAAGACCTGGACCGGCTCATCGCCGACCTCGACCCGGCCGAGTGGCGGCGCGAAACCCCCGCGCCCGGCTGGACCATCGCCCATCAGATCGGCCATCTGACCTGGACCGATCGCGTCGCCGTCCTGGCCGCGACCGATGCCGATGCCTTCAACGAGCAGGTACAGGCCGCGCTGCCGAAGATGCTCACCTTCGTGGACGAGGCCGCCGAGGAAGAATCCCGGACCCCCGCGCCGGAGCTGCTCGCCGCCTGGCGGAGTGATCGCGGCGCCCTGGTCGAGGCGCTGCGCAAGGTGCCCGCCGGCACCAAGCTGCCGTGGTTCGGCCCGCCCATGAGCGCGGCGTCCATGGTGACCGCGCGACTCATGGAGACCTGGGCGCACGGGCAGGATGTGGCGGACGCGCTGGGCGTGACCCGCGAACCGACCGCCCGGTTGAAGAATGTCGCGCACCTCGGCGTGCGCACGCGCAACTTCGCATACGTGACACACGGGCGCACCGCGCCCAGCGCGGAGTTCCGCATCGAATTGACCGCGCCCGACGGTGAACTCTGGACCTGGGGCCCCGCCGACGCACCGCAGCGAATCACCGGACCCGCCTTGGATTTCTGCCTCGCCGTCACCCAGCGCCGGCACCTCGGCGATCTCGCGCTGCGGGTCGAGGGTGCCGAGGCGCTCGAATGGCTGGGCCTGGCACAGGCTTTCGCCGGTCCGCCCGGAACAGGCCGGACGGCGGGTCAGTTCGACTGATCCGCCGGTCCGGCCGGATACCCCCAATTCCCAGGGAGTAGAGCGAACGAGCGCCACCGATGGGTGCGCCGTGCCTGGTGCCGACCGGACGACATTGGCCGGAAGTCCTCGATGGCAGTCGAGTTGGCGCTCGCCGCTCTCAGGTATTTACCCACCCTTCCGACATCGGAAACATGCGGATGGGTAATCCCCGTCGAACTGCGCATTCCGGGCCGTGCAATCTCATTTGCAGGTACAGTTCGCTGTGATCCTGGTCTCGTGAGACGCGGGTGCCGCCGTGCGCCGCCGTAACCTGGACGAGCGTACGACTTTCAATGGTGCGGGTCGTGGGCGTCGAAAGACGCAGGGGGACCAGGGGAGAGGGAAAGGACCGCACCAGTCATGTCGCATCAACTCGCGACGCAGGCCGCAGGATCATCGCGGCGTGCGGCACAGGTGCTCCGCTACAGCGCCATCGTCACCGCCGCAATGGCGAGCATCGGTCTCACCGTCGCCGCCGGCTCCTACATCGCGAATGAGATGGCCGGAACGCAGAAGTCCGGGACCATCATCGCCGCACCCGCCCGGTCGCACGACCCGGCCGCGGCATCGGGGATTACCGATCCGCTACCCGCGGACAGCACGGCGATCTCCGACAATATCGGGCTGGCAGCGTTTTTCACGCCGCACACCATCGAAACCGCGGGGCCACAATCGGTTCCGATCCCCGCGGCGGGATACAGCGGCGAGGTCACCGGCGCGGCCCGGCCCAGTGCGATAGCCGGACAGTTGCGACTCGGCAGTACCTATGTCGGCGCGGTAATCGTTCCGGCCCAGCGCAATTCGGTCTCGGTCACGGTCGACACCAATGTGTTCGCCACCGTGGCGGATCTGGTGCAGCACACACCACTCGGGGAGAACCTCGGCCTCGCCGCCGATCCCGCGACCAATACCCAGCTGCGCACCGATGTCGACACCCGCAGTGGCGAGGTCACCTTCACACTCTCCGATCCGACGCTCGGCCGCTACGGCGTACAGCTGGTCCGGCACAACACACCGGCCACCCAGGACATCTCGATCGGCCATGCGACCGAACTCGGTCGCGCGGGCGGCTCCGGACTCATCACTGTGTGAGACTTTCCGGTGTGTACGACTATTGCGTGATCGGCGGCGGCATCGTCGGAGTGGCCACCGCGCACCGCATTCTCGATCGGCATCCGGGCGCGAGCCTGCTGCTGGTCGAGAAGGCGGACGCGCTGGCCGTGCACCAGACCGGGCACAACAGCGGAGTCATCCACTCCGGCATCTACTACGAACCCGGCAGCCTCAAGGCGCGGCTGTGCCGGGCCGGGGCCGAACAGACCAAGGAATTCGCTGCCGCACACGGCATTCCGTTCCGGGTGTGCGGAAAACTGCTGGTGGCCACCGATTCCGCCGAACACGCGCGCATGCTGGCGCTGTACGAGCGGTCGGTGACCAATGGCGTCGAAGTGGAGTTGCTCGACGCCGCCGAACTGGTACGCCGCGAACCACGGGTCACGGGAGTGGGCGCGCTCTTCGTACCGAGCACCGGGATCATCGACTACACCCGGGTCACCACCGCGCTCGCCGATACGGTGCGCGCGGCCGGTGCCGAGATCGTGCTCGGCGCGGAGATCACCGCCATTGCCGAAACCTCGGACGCGGTAACGGTTTCCGGGCCCGCCGGGAGCTGGCGGGCGGCCCGGCTGGTGGTGTGCGGTGGTTTGCAGGCCGATCGGCTGGCCCGGCTCGCCGGAGTACGGTCCGACCTGCGCATAGTGCCGTTCCGCGGCGAGTACTACCAATTGCCGCCGCACCGCCGGGAGCTGGTGCGCACCCTCATCTACCCGATTCCGGATCCCGAATTGCCGTTCCTGGGCGTGCATTTGAGCCCGACCATCGACGGTGACCTGACCGTCGGCCCCAATGCGGTGCTCGGGCTGGCGCGCGAGGGCTATCGCAAGGGCAGCGTGAATCTGCGCGACGCCCGGGAGATCCTGGGATTCCGGGGTTTTCACCGGGTGGCGGCGGCCAATGTGCGGACCGGGCTGCGTGAGATGCGCAATTCGATATTCCGGCGCGGATATCTGGCCGAGTGCCGCCGATACTGCCCGGAGTTGACGGTCGCTGATCTGTTGCCACGGGAGGCGGGCATTCGCGCGCAGGCGGTGCGCGCCGACGGGACGCTGGTGCACGATTTCCTCATCGAGCGGACCCCGAGGTCGGTGCATGTCTTGAACGCGCCATCCCCGGCGGCCACCTCCGCGCTGCCGATCGCGGCACATATCGCGGCACAATTGGACGAGTGACCGGTTCAGCTTCCGGACAGCAAATCCCGGTTCCCATTCAATAAATAGGATTCCTGTAGTACTTTTGTGGCAGCCGTGGGACAGGGAGCAGCCTATGGGCCACATGAAATACGCGAGCGACGTCGGGGCACCGGTGGAGGTCGCGTTCACGTACACGGACAACCATCAGTTCGTACCCGACTGGGCCTTCGCGGTCGCCGCCTTCGAACCACTCGGAGACAGCGACCACGGCTCCGGAGCCATCTTCGGAGCGACCCTGCGGGTCGGTTTCTGGCACCCGACCATCGAGTGCGAGATCACCGACTACCGCCGCAACGCGGTCATCGAATACACCCTGCGCAGGCGGAGGACGGGGAAGTCATCGCCTGCGCAGGGTCACGGCGGCAACTCGCCGTGCACCGCGCCACTGGCCGTCCTCACGCTGCGCTTCGATCCGCTGGGCTACGGTCGAGCGGTGCTGACCTCGGAAACCGAGTACTGGGCCCCCGAAGGGCTCACCGGCCGCCTGCTCTCCCGAATGCTGGCAGCCGCCGTACAATCGGCCGTGCGACGCACCGAATCGCAATTGCGAAGGGAGATAGAGGAATTCCACGGAACGGATCTTGTCGGCCGGATTGCGTAGGGTTGCGAGCATGATCATCGTGAGCACCGACGGATCGTGCCTGCGTAACCCGGGCGGAGCCATCGGCTGGGCGTGGGTCAATCACGCCGGCGGATCGGCCAGCGGTGGTGCGCCTTCGGGCACCAATCAGATCGCGGAGCTACGCGCGCTATTGGAGGCCATACGCGCACATCCGAGCTCGGAACCGCTGTTCATCGAATCCGATTCGCTCTACGCCATCAAATGCGCCTCCGAATGGATCAACGGTTGGCGGCGGAACGGATGGAAGACCTCCACCGGGGGCCCGGTGAAGAACCTCGAACTCATCCAGCAGATCGACCAGGCCATCAACACCCGCCCCGGCCCCGTGCGCTTCCGCTGGGTGCGCGGCCACGTCGGCAACTACTTCAACGAGCAGGCCGACACCCTGTGCGGGCAGGCGGCACGCGCCATCGCCTCCGGTGCCCTCGACCCCGCACCCGACCTCACGCCGAGTGAGCCTGCCACCGAGCCCATCCCGCTCGAACCCACCACCGAACCGATTCCGGTGATCACCCCCGCGGAAAGCGTCGCGGCAACCACCGAAAAGGTAGTGGCGCAAGCCCACACCGCTGCTGCCACCCCGCGCCGTCGCGTGGCAGCAACGAAGACTCCAGCGCCGGACGCGCTGACGCTGTTCTGAGAACAGAAGATTGATATGGGGGCTCCGCCCCCAAACCCTCGTAGAAGAAGGGGACGCTGACGCTGGGTCTTGGGGGCTTCGCCCCCAAACCCCCTGGCACAGGCCGGACCCGGTCCGTCGACCCCTGACCCACGCGCGGCGGGCCGCTCGGCCGACCGTAGTCGCTGCTGCCGCTCGCCGCCGACTTCAGCCTCTGCCGCTCGGCGGTGGGATGCGGAAAGGCCGGGCCGATGAGTGTTCAGCGGGCCGGGCCTCTGTTGTTGTTGTCTCGGTTCGGTTCTCAGTTGCCGGGGGTGGGGGCTGGGGTGGTGGGGGCGGGCTGGGTGCTGTTGGGGGTGCCGCCGCTGGGGAAGAGGCCGTTATTGCCGTTGTCGGCGATGGGCTCGAATTTGGAGACCAGCCACTTGCCGTCCTTCTTGTCGAGTTCGGCGAAGGTGGGCAGGGTCAGGACCAGGGGCTGGGCGCGCATGGTGTTGCTGGAGGTCTGGGTGAGGCTGACCAGGACGGTGGCCTTGGAGTCGTCGCCGGATTCCCAGGCGCAGCGAACCGTATTCAGTTTGGACTGGGCGTGCACGCTGGTGAGCACGCTCTTGAGGTCGCCGGACATGGTGTCGAACATCTGGCGGAACTCACCGGTGGTCGATGCCTGCACGCGCTCGACGTAATCGCCGAGGCTCTTCTCGTCGTAGACCGAGACGGTCTTGACGAAATCGCAGGCGGCCTTGGTGGCGTCGTCGCGGTCGGCGAGCTCGTTCTCGCGGTTGTCGGACTGCAACCAGAAGAAGACGACCGCGCCGATGGCGGCGACCAGCAGTACGCCCGCCGCGAAGGCGGCGATCAGCGGCAGCGAGGCGGACTTCAGCGACGAGTTGCCGCCGGCGACAACGGGCTTCGGCTCAGCGGCGTGAGGCTGTGGCGCGGCCGGAGCGGGCTTCGGCTCGGGGGGCACGGGCACGGCGTCGGCGGCAGCCGGGGCCGGCGCGTCGGTTTCCTTTGCCAGATCCGGCTTCTCGATGGCGACCGTGGCATCGGCCTCCGGTTCGGCCGGCTCCGCCGCGGCGGGAGGCGTTATGTCGGCGCTGCCCTGTACATCGGCCTCGGCGATCGAGTCGTCTTCGGTTTTCTTGTCCTGGGCAGCGTCATCCGACATGTATCGATCACTTTCCCGGTGCGCCGCGGGCGCACCGTACTGGGGTCTTCGTCCGCGAGTATGCCTGCTTCACTTCACCGGTGGCAGGGTCCGCTCGTTCGGATCGGCGTCCGCGGGCGGGTACGCGCCGTTGTTCGGCACGTCCGGCCGGGGAGCATTGGCCGAACCGCGAATCTGCTGATCCGCCTGTCCGTTGGTGCAGTAGCTGCCCCACTTCGAGAGGGTGGCCTCGGTGGCGGCTTCGGGGCGGATCTTCTTCGTCACGTAGTCGCAGAAGGGCCGCGGCCAGATATCGACGATGGTGTAGAACTCGCCGTCGTGCGCGGGCACACCCATGGCCGAGGTGCCGACCACCAGCGCCGGGAACAGTGCGCGCAGAGCGGGTGCGCGCAGCTGTGCGGCCTTGGTGATGGCCGCGAAGTTGGTGGCCAGGCTGGTCATCGGGTCGGCGGTCTTGTCGAGCACCGCGCCGAGTGCCTGCAATTGTGCGGGCGCCTGTTCCAGGATCTTCTGGAGTTCGGCATTGGCATCGTTGAACTGCTGGAACAACACACTCGAATTACGTGTCAGGGTAGCCAGATCCGGCTGCGCCAACGAGGTGGTGGCATTGATCGTCTGCAGGTTCTTGATCAGATTCGTGGTCTGCGGCAGCAGATTGTCCAGGCCGGTGGTGGCCTCACTGATGCCGTTGATGAGCGATCGTAGCTGATCCGGTCCGCCGGACAGCGCGGTGTCGAGTTCGGTGAGAATGCTGGAGAATTTGTCCGGATCGATCTGCGAGATCAATTCACTGGAGTTGTCCAGCACCGACCATACGGGGGTCGGCGTCTTCACCTTGTCCTTGTCGAACTGCACGATCGAGCCATTGCCGAGGTACGGCGCCCGGTCGGTATTGGGCCGGAAATCCAGGAACTGCTCGCCGGCACCGGAGAGCGCGCCCACCGAAACGATTGTGTCGCTCGGGATCTGGTACTTCTTGTCGATTTCGACCGTCGCCGCGATGGCGGTGCCACCACTGGCGAGCTCGATCTCGGTGACCTTGCCGATGCGATACCCGCGCAGGGTGACGTCATTACCGGCCTGCAAACCGCCGGAGCGATCGAGATCGACCGTCACCTTGTAGGTTTCGCGCAGCGGATTGACCCGCATGACGCTGATGGCCAAATAGGCCGCGCCGACGAGCAGGATCAGCACCAGCGCCGAATTCGACACCAGGTTCTTGTGGTTCTTCACCCAGTTCATCGCTGGCCCCCCGTGACCCGGCCGTAGATGATCTGCAGCACCTGAATGAGGCTGCCGCCGAAGTCGTTGAGGTCGCGCAGATCCGGGAATTTGCTGTTCGCCGGATCGGTGAGCAGCCCGATATCGAGCATGCTCAGGGTGGCGGCGACCGCGAGGGTATTGCCCTTGAAGGAGGCGTCCACCTTCGGCCGGATGTCGTGCAGGGCGTCGAGCATGGGCCCGAAGTCAGGTTCGGTGCGGGCGAGCGCGTTCATCAGCTGCTGCACATTGTCGAGCAGGCTGGCCAGGTCCGCCGAGGTGGTGTTGGCGTAATCACCCAGGGCCGCACTGGTTGTGGAGATCTTGGTGAGCAGATCGCCGAGCGCCTGATTGTTCTCGGCGATGGCCCCGATCATGCCGGGCAGGCTGTCCGCGACCTGGCCGAGCTGATCGTGATTGGCCTGGATGGTGTCGGCCAGCGCGCTGAATCCGGCGAGCACGCTGTCCACCCGCTGGCTGTTGTTGTTGAGACTGCCTACGACACCGGTCATTTCGGTGATCAGGTGCGCGAGAGTCTGGCCCTTGCCTCCGACAATGGAGTCCATCTCGGCGGTGAGCTTGGACAGCGCCGCGATGCCGCCGCCGTTGAACAGCATGGAGATCGAGAGCAGCAACTCTTCGACGGTCGCGCCCGCCGAGGTGTTCTTCAGCGTGTCACCGTTTTTCAGCAGCTGCGCGCCCTGATCGGTCTTGGGCTTGGAGACCGCGACGAAGACGTCACCGAGCGGGGTGGCCTGGCGCAGTTCGGCCGTACTGTCCTTGGGCAATTCGATATCGGTGCGGATGGCCAGGTCGACATCGGCCTTGAAATCCTTGGTGCTGATCTTGGTGACGACGCCGACGTCGGAGCCGCCGATCTTGACCTTGGCCTGGTCGGGTAGGTTCAGCGCATTGTCGAAGACCGCGTGGATCGTATAGGTCTTTTCGCCCGCACCGGGTTTGGGCAGCGGCAGGCTTTCCACGGTCAGGCCGCAGCCGGAGACCGCGAGGGTCGAGGCCGCCACCGCCAGCGCGACGGCGCTGCGCCGGGTTCGCTTGGTCATTTCGTCATTCCCAACATCGCCGCCATCAGTCCGAGATCGGGGCCGAGGTCCTCCACCTTGCCGGTGCGGCAGCCGTCGGCCTTCATCTGGATGCGTTCGCAGAACAGGCTGATGATCTCGCCGGAGAGTGCGGAGCCGAGCACGGCGTGCAGGCGGATGAAATTGCCCTGCCGGTTGACCGAGCGATCCAGGTTCTGCATGAGCAGCGGTGCGGTGTCCACGACTTCGACCACGCCCGCGGCATTGGCGCGCAGCTGGTTGGTCACATTGGTGAGCCCGGTGAGCGTGCCGTTGAGCTGATCGGAGTACTGCGAGAACGCGCCGGAGGTGTTGGCCAGGAAGGCATTGAGCTGTTCGAGGGTGGCCTGCAGGCCGGGGGCCTGGTCGGCGAGCAGCCCGGACATCTGGGTCATCCGATTGCTGAAATCCCGGACCGACTGGTCGTTGTCGGCCAGCATGGTGGTCAACTCGTTCAGCTTGATGATGATGGTGGAGACGGCGTCCTTATTGTCCACACCGACTTTCAGCGCACCCGAGAGCGAGTTGAGCACATCGCGCATCTTCTCGCCATTGCCGTTCATCATCGGATACAGCACGCGCCCGGACAGCGGACCCAGACCCTCCGACCCGTCCGTCGGCTTGAGCGCCGCCGCGAAGGTGTCGATGGTCTTGATCATGGTGTCCAGTTCGACCGGGGTCTTGGTCTGCTGGGTGGTCAGGTGTGAGCCGTCCTTCAGCTTGTCCCCGCCGGTGTAGCGCGGGGTCAGCTCGATATGCCGGTCGGTCACGATGGACGGCGAAATCAGCGCAGCCTGCACGTTTTTCGGAATGTCCACGCCGGCGTCGACCGTCATGTGCACCTCGACGTACTGCCCCTTGGGCACGATCTTGTCGACCTTGCCGACATCGAGTCCGAGCACGGTGATCGGATTGCCCTCGAACATGCCCGCGATATTGAGGAAGTCGGCGGTGAAGTGCTGGGTCTGCCCGACCGCGTCCTTCACCCCGAGCGGCACCATGGAGCAGCTGCCGACGGCCAGCGCGACGGCTCCGATCATGGCCGCCTTGGCGATTCGCGTGTACTCGGCCGATTTCATCCGTGGCACCCCTCGATGACTTGGGCGAAGCACAACCAGTTGTCCGGGAACAGCCACGGCAGGGCGACCTCGCCGTAATTGCCATTACCGAAGGCGTTGTTGAACGTTCGCACGGACACCGGCATGATCGACAGCAGCCGGTCCAGGTTGTCCTTGTTCTTCTGCAGGCCCTCGGCCATGGTGTTGAGCTGGATCAGGGTGGGGCCGAACTGGTTGTCGTTCTGCGCGCCGATCTGCTGCAACTGACTGCTCAGGGTGGCGATATTGTCCAGCAGCGAACGCAGCAGGGTCTGCCGCTCCATCACCCGATTGGCGATGGCCTCGCCCTGGGTGATGACCAGCAGCACGCTGTTGCGATTGTCGCCGAGGATCCGGGTGACCCGGTCCATATCCTTGAGCAGCTGGTCGACCTCGTCCTTGCGGTCGTTCATGGTCTTGGCCAGCGCGCCGACCGAATCCAGCGCCTGCACGGTGAGCTGCGGGGTGTCACCCATCTGCTGATTGATCAGATTGAGCGAATCCGCGAGCTTCTTGGTGTCGAGCTCCTCGAACTTCGGCGTACCCTCCTGCACCACATCGGCCAGGTTGTAGGGAACGGCGGTGTTGGACTTGGGAATTCGATTGCTCTTCAGACCGGAGCCGTCGCCGGGAATCAGATCGACATAGCGGGCGCCGAGCAGCGTCGCCATCTTGATCGACGCCTTGGCGTCCGGACCGAGCTTGACGTCATTGCTCACCGAGAGCGAGACCATCACATGGTCGCCCTCGAGTTCGGCGCCGGAGACCCGGCCGACCGCGACACCCGACACCGAGACCTTGTCACCGGTCCTGATGCCCGCGGTCTGCACGAATTCGGCCTTGATGGTCTTCTCGCCGATACCGATCTGCCGGTACAGCGTGGACCCGGCCAGCAGGCCGACGATGAGCAGCACGCCGAGCACGCCGAGCCACAGATTGCGATTGGAACCGAAGCGGGACTTGAGTTTCGCCATCATGGCCGGCACACCGCCGAGTGGGAGTTGCCGCCGATCTGCGAGAACAGACCGCGCGGGAAGAGGATGCCGTACAGCGAGACGTCCAGGCTGCACACGTAGGCGTTGGCGTACGCGCCGTTCTGGGTGAACTTGCCGACATCGGAGAGGATGCCAGGCAGATCCACCGCGGCCTGATCGAGCTTGTCGCCATTGGCCAGCAGCAGCGCCAGCGCGTCATGCGTGGAGTTCTGTGCCAGTACGAGTTTCGGCTGAATCTGGCCGATCATATTCACCAGCGCCGAGGTGGCGTCGGCGATCTGCACGGTCGAGGACTGCAGCGACTGGCCCTGGGCGTAGAGCCCGCCGATGAGCGCGCGGGTCTGGGTCACCAGCGTCTCCAGCTCGTCGCCGCGCTTGGCCAGCCCGGACATGACACCGGAGAGATTGGTGATCACATCCGAGAGGATGGCGTCGCGGCGCTGGAAATCCGTGGCCAGGGTCGCGGCCTGAGTGATGAAGGCGCTCAACGAGACTCCGTCACCCTGCAGCGCCTGGATGAAGGTATTGGAGAGGTTGTTGACCTGCTCCGGCTGCAGCACTTGGAACAGCGGCTGGAAACCATTGAGCAGACCCGAGACGTCGAAGGACGGCTCGGTGCGCTCGACCGGAATACCCCCGTTGTTCTTCAGCACCGTGTGGGTGCCGGAGACCGGCTTGCCCGGAACCGGTTCCGCCAGAGCGATATAGCGCTGGCCGATCAGGTTCTGGTAGCGGACCAGCGCCTTGGTGTCGCCGTACAGCGTTTGATCGCGCTGCACGATGAAGGTCACCAGGGCCTTGTTGCCCTTGTCCAGTTCGATGGTCTCGACCTTGCCG
The DNA here is from genome assembly GCF_009649815.1 of Nocardia sp. SYP-A9097. Classification (GTDB taxonomy): domain Bacteria; phylum Actinomycetota; class Actinomycetes; order Mycobacteriales; family Mycobacteriaceae; genus Nocardia. The sequence goes on along the minus strand of NZ_WJIC01000001.1, from coordinate 550,509 downwards.
ACCCGCACGCCCGCCATCCGGACGTCATCGCCCTTGCGCAGGCCGAGTACATCGGTGAAGGTCGCGGTGTAGCGGTTGGTGGATCCATCCACGGTGCGCGCCAGCGTGTTCCAGATGACCGCGGTCACCAGGATGGACACGATCGCGAAGATGCCGAAGCCGATCAGCGGTTTGCGAATGCTCATCGACCGGCCCCGCTTTCGGTCACTTGCAAGGTTCCATCCCTCAGAATCGGGCTCAGCAGCAGGTATTCGGCGGCCGTCGGGCGGCGGCCCAGCAGCGCGGTAATGGCGGAGTCACCGGGGTAGGAGATCGTCCCACCCGAGGGCAGCGTCTGCTGTGCGGCCGGGGCGGCGGGCGGATTGCCCGGGGTCACCGGTGCCGGATTCGGGAAGAGTCCCTGCAGCGGGGTGCCAGCGAAGGGATTGGCCGGGGTGGTGCTGTCCGAAGGCGTCGGCTCCACGACGGTCAGGCCCGGAATCAGCGGGAAGCCCGCGGGCGGCGGCAGTTTCGGCAGTCCGGCGGCGGCGTCGAGTGCCTTGGGCCGCATCGACTCCGGCAGCGTGCCGGGATCGGAGATGAGCGGCGCGGTGGCGCAACTCGGCGCGGCCAGTTCGCCGTAGCGCGGGCAGTCGTCCCGGGTGTACGGCTTGTAGGGCGTGAAGGTCAGGCCCATATTCCAGATCATCTGGTGCTGCGGGCCCCAGTGGAAGGTGCCGGCCAGCTTGCGCACCGAGGCGTTCAGGTTGGCGATGGCCAGCGGAATGGCATTCGGATCATCCGAAATCGCGCCGAACATGGCGCTGGTGCCGGTCGTAACGTCCTTGCCCACATTGGGATTGCGGGCGAACAGGGCATTGACCTTGTCCACGGTGACCGCGGTGCCGGAGATCAGCGAGGTGAGTTCGGTGCGGCGATCGGCAATGGTCTGCGCGGTCTTCACCGATTCGCTGAGCACGCCCATCAACTCCGGCGCGGACTGATTCAGCGCACGGAAGGAGTTGGAGAAGTCGCCCAGCATGACCCCGAGATCCGGGATCGAATCGTCCACCGACTGCAACCAGCGATCCACTCGCTCGATGCTCGAACCGGGCATCCGACCGGAACCGTCGAGCGCGTACGACAGCGTCCCCAGTACTCGGCCGAACTGGATCGGGTCGATCTTGCCGAGGATATTGCGGACCGTGGTGAGCGTGTCCTGCAGTGCGATGGTGCCTTTGGAGCGATCCTCGGAAATCTGCGAACCCTCTTGCAGGTGCGCGACATCGGTGCCGTTGTAGACCAGCTCCACCGAGGTGACGGCGAACAGGTTCGAGGGCACCACGCGGGCAGTGACATTCGCGGGGATGCCGTCGGTGTACTCCGGCTTCATCTCGATATGTACCTGCTGCAGTTCACCTTTGGCGGCGACCGACACATCCTTGACCGCGCCGACCAGCACGCCGCGGAACTTCACATCGGCGTTATCGGGCAGCCCGTCACCGGTGGTGGTGAGATTCGCGGTGACATTGACCTTTTCGATGAAATAGCCCTTGTACCGCGCCATCAGGAAACCCAGGATGAGCGCGAAGACACAGAGCCCGGCGACACCCGCGATGAGCAGTTGGCGCATGGTCGGGCCGCGCCCGCTCGGATCGATGATCATGCTGTGCGCCCCCTATCCCGAGATCCGGATGCCGGGGTTGACACCCCAGATGGCCAAGGTGATGAACAGGTCCGCGAAAACCACGGCGATAATGCAGTACTTGATCGCCCGACCGGCCGCCACACCCACGCCCTCCGGGCCGCCGGAGGCGAAAAACCCGTAGTAGCACTGGATGAACGTGGTGATCGCGACGAAGATGATCGCCTTCAGCAGTGAGTACAGCACATCGTGCGGTATCAGGAACTGATAGAAGTAGTGCTGGAATGTCCCCGACGCGGTGCCGCCGATCAACTGCACGGTGAGCGCGCAGGAGATGTACGCGAACGGCAGGGCCAGGCAGTACAGCGGCACGATGGCGACCATGGCCGCGATCATGCGGGTACTCACCAGGTACGGAAGTGGCCGGATGGCAACCGATTCCAGTGCGTCGATCTCCTCGGAGATGCGCATGGCGCCGAGCTGCGCGGTGAAGCGGCAACCCGCCTGCGCCGCGAAAGCCAGTGTTGCCAGCATCGGCCCGAGCTCGCGAGTGGTCGCGAAGGCGGAGATCGCACCCGTCAATGGGCTGAGCCCCAACAGGTTCAGCGAGGTGTAGCCCTGAATGGCAACGGTCATACCGCCGAACGCGGACAGGATGAGTACCACGCCGATGGTCCCGCCACCGACAATGAGATTGCCGTTGCCCCAGGTGACGTCGGACAGCAGCCGCCACACCTCTTTGGGGTAGTGCTTGAACGCCATCGGCATGGAACCGAGCGAGCGCAGGAAGAAGAAGACCTGGTGGCCGATGCGCGCGACGAAGTCACGCGGCGAGGAAGCCACACCCTTGATTCGCTGGAGCGGCCGCAGCAGCGGCGGAACATACGTTGCTGACACGACTTCAGACCATCTGTGGTGGGAACAGGGAGTTGTAGACCTGAGTGAGAATCAGGTTCACACCGAAGAGCATCACCGCGGACATGACCACCGCGGTATTCACCGAGTTGGCGACACCGCCCGGGCCGCCGCGGGCATTCAGCCCGGAATCGCAGGCGATGATCGCCGCGAGCAGACCGAAGATGAGTGACTTCAGCAGCGCCACGAACAGATCGGTGGTGATGGCGAACGAAGCGAAAGTTCCTACGTAGGAGCCGGGGGTACCGCCCTGCGCGAAGATATTGAAGACGTAGCCGGTCAGGAAGCCGACGAAAACCACGAAGCCGCACAGTAATACGGAGACCAGCATGGCCGCGCCGAGCCGGGGGGCGACCAGGCGGCGCATGGGGTCAACGCCCATCACCCGCATGGCGTCGATCTCCTCGCGGATGGTGCGCGAGCCGAGATCGGCGGTGATGGCGGAGCCGACCGCGCCCGCGATCATCAGCGAGGTGACCAGTGGCGCGCCCTGCTGAATGATGCCGAGGCCGTTGGCGGCGCCGATGAACGAGGTCGCGCCGACCTGTCCGGCGACCGAGCCGACCTGAATGGAGACGATGACACCGATGGGGATGGCCACCAGCAGGGTGGGCGCCGCGGCGACATTCGCCATGAACGCGCACTGCCGGACGAACTCCGCGAAGGGGAAGCGCTTGCGGAAGATCGCGATGAACAGTTCGGCGACCGCCGACACGCCCATGGCCATCATCCGGCCGCCGGTCTCGAGCGACCGCTTGGGATGATCTCGCCAGTACCCCTTGGCCCAGTCCACGGCTGCGTTCATCCGTGACTCCGTCGGGCCCCCCTGCCCACCCAGACTTTTGGTCAACTGCACTGACTACCCCTCTCGACGCCGGGTTTACCCGCTCCCGGCGACTGTTTGCTTGACGCACCTTACTACGGAGTTAGAAAAAACACACCAGTCGTTGTGGTTCCGGTCATAGAGGCGGATCACGTTCTATGAACGGGGGTGAACAGGCAGATCAAGGCAGGTTTTCGAGCTGAAGAACCAGGCAGACATCTAGAACTTGTTCTACTTTCCAACTTAAGTTGAAGTCATTTCATTAGAAGTGACGCCCTAACAGGTAAGAATTAATCGGAGAGAATTTATCGGAAATCGAAGTGAGTTATGCATTAAGCCCATAACTCGCATCCAACTCGGTATCGCGCCCGAAGACGAGCAGGACACGGCTCGGCAACATGTGGCAGTACAAGCAGCCTCCGGGCGCGAATACTGACAGGATGAGTTCCGCAGCTTGATTCGAGCGGCTTCCGACATCTGGAGGGACATGTTCAGGAAACTCGCCGGTGTGGCCGGCGCCTTCGCTGTAGCCCTGAGCACCGCGCTGCTCGGCGCCGGGGCCGCGAATGCCGACCCCGCACCGGCAGTCATCGGTGGTGGCTCCGGCATCATCATCGACGACATGTTCGAGTGCACCGTCACCACCATCGGACACGACAGTGCCGGGCGACTGGTCGGCCTCACCGCGGGACACTGCGGCGACCCCGGTGCGAAGGTCTGGGCCGAGAAGGACAGGGGCGCAGGACAGATCGGCAAGTTCGTCTACTCGAACCACGATCTGGACTACGCGGTCATCGAGTTCTACGGCGACCGTGTCATACCGGTCAACCGGATCGGCAATGTCACCATCACCGGGCTCGGCGGACCGCCGAACTTCCCGATGATCGTCTGCAAGGAAGGCCGCACCACCGGCAATACCTGCGGACTCTCCTGGGGTGACGTGTTCTCCAGCAATATCGAGACCTGGAGCCAGATGTGCGTGGTGGAGGGCGATTCCGGCGCTCCCGTCGTCGTCGGCACCACGCTGGTCGGCATGGTCAACGCGTACCTGGCCATCGCCTGCTTCGGGCCCGAGGTCGGGACGAATATGTCCTCGATCATGGCGGACCTGAACGCGCGCGGCGGAACCGGTGCGGGGTACTACCCGATCTGAGCACCAAAAGTATCGAGCGGGGCGGTGATCCGATGGATCACCGCCCCGCTCTGTATTACCCCGCGCCGAATCGCCCTGCGCTACAGCGTATTGACGCAGATGACGATCTTGCGCTCGTCGTAGACATAGCCCGAGTCGCCGTCGGCGCACTCGTCGACGCTGGTGCTGTTCTTCATGATCGCGAGCACCTTCACGCCATTGGCCGCGCCGCGGGTGGAGCAGTCGATGCGCTTGGGATCGCTGCCGCTGCCCTTGGTCCCCAGATCCAGGCAATCGTTGACGACCCAGTCGATATCGAGGCAGATGGCGCCGGTCTCGATGCCCGCCATGGTCTCGTAGTAGGCCTGATCCACATCGGTGGGGCACTGGGAGTTGGTGCGCGCCTTGGCGACTACCTTGTAATTGGAGTCCTTGCTCCCGCAGGTGGCCTTGTGGATGCTGGCGTTGTCGGTGGTGCCGCCGAGCTTCACGCAATCGCCGATGCTGGCCTGGAAGTCGGTATCGCCACCCTTGTCGGCGGGAGTGGTGGTCGTTGTCGGGCGACCGGGGCTCGGCTTACCCGAGGGCTTGGCACTCGTGGTGGAGACCGCGGAGTCCAGGCCGGGCGGGGCGGCCACCGGGTTACCGGAGATGGTGGAGCCACAGCCCGCGAGCAGCAGGGCGGCGGCGGAGACGGCCGGGGCGGCAATCCGGGCGGAGATCTGCTGACGCAACACGCAACTATCCTAAATTTGAGAAACATCAAGCTTTGAGTTCAATGCCCATGCATACACGACATATACGACAACAGTCGACTCATGGGGCCACTCACCAACCCGAGCTCGAACCGGAGGCGGTAGTGAACACGTATAGGAAGGCATGAGTACCGCGGCGCGATCGGACGGCCCCGGGACGCCACTGCGCGAACCCCGGCTGGTACCGCTGCACGCGCTCGCCGCCGGAGCCGACCTGGAGCGCTACTTCGGCTGGCGGCGCGAACGGGACGGCGATCCCTTCCTCATGCGCTTCCCGGCCTTCGGCTCGGCGGTCTTCACCGGGACACCGGCGGGCGCACGCGAGATATTCCGGGCGCCGGTGGAATTACTGGAACCACCGCTGCCGAATCCCATCGAGCCGATGGTCGGTCCGGCCTCGCTGATCCTCGCGCGCGGGGAGCGACACAGGAAGGAGCGCGCGGTCATGGCTCCGGCCTTGCACCGGAGTCGAATCAGCGCCTACGGCAAGATCATTCGCGATGCGGCGCGGGACGAGCTCGATGGCGGCCGCACCGGGCGGGCCTGGCGACCCGGAACCCGGGTCGACGCACGAGAAGCGGCGCGCGCCATGACATTACGGGTGATCCTGGCGGCGGTGTTCGGAATCGAGGAACCCCGGCTGCTGGCCGAATACACCTCCGCCACAACGGAATTCCTCACCTCCTTCGGCGGTCCGCTGTTCCTGGTTCCGGCCTTGCGGCGCAATATGTTCGGCTTGTCGGGCTGGGAGCGATTCACGGCGGCGCGAGATCGACTGGACGCGCTCATCGATACCGAGATCGACCGGCGGCGCACCGGCGGCGGTCATGACGGCGCGGACATGCTCGCCATGCTGTTGGAGACCAGATACGCGGACGGCAGCGCCATGAACGATGTCGACCTGCGCGAACAATTGCGCACCCTGCTGGTCGCGGGACACGAGACCACCGCGACGGTCCTGGTGTGGGCGCTGTACCGGCTGCACCGCGAGCCTTCGGCGCTCGCCCGGTTGCGACACGAACTCGCCTCCGCCGGAACGGATCTCGATCCCATCGAACTCGCCGAACTGCCCTACCTGGACGCGGTCTGCCAGGAGACGCTGCGGCTGCATCCGCCGGTGCCGATCGTATTGCGCAGGCTCACCGGTGATTTCGAGCTCCGCGGTACACCCATGGTGGCGGGGGACACCATGGGGCTCTCGGTTCACCTGTTGCACTCGGACCCCGAAGTGTGGACCGAGCCACACCGCTTCCGGCCCGAGCGGTTTCTCGAACGCCGGTACAGCCCATTCGAATTCGCGCCGTTCGGTGGTGGGCACCGGCGCTGTATAGGTGCGGCGCTTGCCGACTACGAGTTGCGAATCGTGCTTGCCACCCTGCTGGGCGCGGTGCGTTTACGGTTGTCACCGCGGTTCGCGCGCGGGCGCACGCCATGGACGGTGCCACACAATATTGCGACCGGTCCGCATGCCGCCATCACCTTCGATATCCTCGAAGCCTGACGCGACTCGAGTGACTTCCCTCACAACCAGGTTTGACAGCACCCGTACAGTGGTTAAGACGGAGCATCTGGTCCGATTCGGGAATCGCCGACGCGAACGGCGATAACACCCGACAATTCGGCATCTCACGCATATGTGACCTGAACCACACTTACTGGGTCGTATGCATAACTCCCACAAGCCGATTGGCAGGCCCGCGATCGCAGGGTAGGAATGAACCTGGGGTTGGGGCCTAACGCGGGTGAAGTCTGCCCGCGATCTGCGTATGAACAAGGATCGGAAGGACACCTAGCTGTGCGCATCACCCGGTATGGACTGATTTCCCTCGCCGTCATCGCGGCGACCGGAGCCGTGGTGGCCGCGCCCGCCTCAGCAGCCCCGCTATGGCCGGGCGGCCCGGAAGTGCCGAGTGTGCCCTCCGCCGTCATGCCGCAGCCCAAGCCCGGCGACCTGCCGACCGCGGCGGGCGCGAACTCGCCGCTGCCGCCTGCCAGCTTCACCGCCCCGAACGTCACCCCCGGTGACGGCGACGTGGTGGGTGTGGCGCAGCCGATCATCATCAACTTCAAGGAGCCGGTGGGCGATCACGCCGCCGCCGAGAAGTCCATTCGCATCACCTCCACCAACAAGGTGGACGGCCACTTCTACTGGCGCGGTGACAGCCAGGTGCGCTGGCGGCCCGAGGAGTTCTGGCCGTCCGGCTCCAAGGTCACCGTCGAGGCGGGCGGCACCAAGTCCGCCTACGAGATCGGCGACGAGTTCGTCGCCACCGCCGACGACACCACCCACGAGATCGTGGTCACCCGCAATGGTGAGGTGGTGCGGACCATGCCCACCTCCATGGGCAAGACCGGGCACGAGACCCCGAACGGCACGTACATCGTCAGCGAGCGCAATCGCAAGATGATCATGGACTCCTCCACCTACGGCGTGCCCACCACCGCGCCCGAGGGGTACAAGCTCGAGGTCGAGTACGCCACCCGCATGTCCAACAGCGGCATCTTCGTGCACGCCGCGCCGTGGAGCGTCGCGCAGCAGGGCAAGTCGAACAGCTCGCACGGTTGCTTGAACGTCTCGACCGAAGACGCCAAGTGGTACATGGACAATGTGAAGAAGGGTGACCCGGTGGTTGTGAAGAACACCGCCGGCGGCACCCTCAGCACCAGCGACGGCTGGGGCGACTGGAACTAGCGGTTCCGCCTCAGGCAGACAAGAATTTTCGTACGCCCCGCCCGATACGGGCGGGGCGTACGTGCGTTCCGGGGAGGGATGAGCGCGCGGGCTCGTTCACTTTGTTGGAAATTGGAGATTCGGTATTCGGTCTTGAAAGAGACTGGCCGCCCGTACTATTCGCGGCATGTCCGCGCCACCAGCGGGTGCGTCCGGTGAACGTTCGGTTGCGCCAGCACGCCGACTATTCAACCAGGCGGCATCCAGTCGTTACCGGCTAGTCGCAAGCAACCGTCACGCTGCGCGGGTGAGATCGAGTCCCGAACGAGTACTTCCGCAACCTCCGGGACGTGGTTGGCGTGGTAGACCTTGGCAGGACTATGCGCTGTTCGTGGTGCTCGTCGCACCAAACCTGGTGCTGCTCTCGGTCTTTGTGTACCGGCCGCTGATCGACAATATTCGGCTGTCGTTCTTCGACTTCAATATCTCGGACACCTCCGCCACCTTCATCGGCGTCGAGAACTACCGGGAGTGGTGGGGCCGCCACGACTCGTGGCAAATCGTAAGCAACACAGTCGTATTCACCATCGCGGCGGTTGTGGGCAGTATGGTGCTGGGTTTGGCCCTCGCCCTGCTGCTGGATCGGAAACTGTTCGGGCGCAATGTGGTCCGCTCCGCGATCTTCGCGCCATTCGTCATCTCCGGCGCGGCCATCGGCGTGGCCTTCCAGTTCATCTTCGATCCGGGCTTCGGCCTGGTGCAGGATGTGCTGCACAAACTCGGCGTCGACAAGGCACCCGACTTCTATCAGAACCCGCACTGGGCGCTGTTCATGATCACGGTGACCTACATCTGGAAGAACCTCGGCTACACCTTCGTCATCTATCTCGCTGCGCTGCAGGGCACTCGGGCCGATCTGATGGAGGCCGCCGAGATCGACGGCGCGAGCAGCTGGACCACCTTCACCCGGGTATTGCTGCCGCAGCTGCGGCCCACCACGTTCTTCCTGTCCATCACCGTGCTGCTGAATTCGCTGCAGGTCTTCGACATCATCAATGTGATGACGCGCGGCGGACCGCTCGGCACCGGCACCACCACCATGGTGTTCCAGGTCTACGAGGAGTCCTTCCGGAACTTCCGGGCGGGCTACGGCGCGACGGTCGCCACCATCATGTTCCTGGTGCTGCTGACCGTGACCCTCGTGCAGGTGCGCATCATGGATCGGAATGAACAGTGAGCCTGTTGAAGCGTCTCGACAATGCCCGCTGGGCAACGATTTTCGGCTACCTGGCCATGGTGTGCGTCCTGATCATCGTCGGTGTGCCGCTGTTCTGGATCGTCATCACCTCGTTCAAGGAACGCGGTGACATCTACACCCAGCCCGCCGTGTACTGGCCGCACTCCTGGCATCCGGAGAACTACAGCGAGGCCACCACCGCGCTGCCGTTCTGGAGCTTCCTGCGGAACTCGATCATCATCACCGGGATCATCTCGGCGGTGAAGTTCGTGCTCGGCGTGCTCAGCGCGTACGGCCTTGTCTTCCTGCGGTTTCCGGGTAAGACGGTGCTGTTCCTGGTGATCATCGCCGCGCTCATGGTGCCGAATCAGATCACCGTCATCTCCAATTACGCGCTGGTCGCGCAGTTGGGTTGGCGAAATACGTTCCAGGGCATCATCGTTCCGCTGTGCGGGGTCGCCTTCGGCACGTTCCTGATGCGCAATCACTTCCTGTCGCTGCCCGCCGAGGTCATCGAGGCGGCGCGGATGGACGGTGCGGGCTGGTGGCGGCTGCTCACCCGGGTGGTGCTGCCCATGTCGGGGCCGACCATGGTGGCGTTCGCGGTGGTCACGCTCGTCAACGAATGGAACGAATACCTGTGGCCGTTCTTGATGGCCGATGACGCGCGCGTCGCCACGCTGCCGGTCGGTCTGACCCTGCTGCAGAACACCGAGAACCCGAGCGTCACCAACTGGGGTCCGGTCATGGCCGGAACCCTGCTCACCATGCTGCCCATTCTCATCGTCTTCCTCGCATTACAGCGTCACATGATCAAGGGCCTCACCTCCGGTGCGGTCAAGGGTTAAGTCCCAGAAGGAGATTCCTGTGTCCGAAGCACGTTTCCCCGCACTGTCTCGACGCGGGTTCATCGGGCTGGCCGGAGCCACCGCGGCCGGGCTGGCGCTGACCGCCTGCGCCGGATCCGGTGGCGGCAGCAAGCAGGGTGGTGACTCGAACACCATCACCTTCTGGTCCAACCACCCCGGCACCTCCAAGGACCTGGAGAACGAGCTCATCAACCGGTTCCAGGCCAAGTACCCGGATCTGAAGGTCAACCTGGTCGACGCGGGCAAGAACTACGAGGAGGTGTCGCAGAAGTTCAACGCGGCGCTCTCCGGCGGCGAACTGCCCGATGTCGTTGTGCTGTCCGATGTCTGGTGGTTCAACTACGCGCTGAACGGCACCATCGAACCCCTCGACTCGCACTTCGGCTCCGCCGGAGTGAAACTCGACGACTACGTGGACTCGCTGGCCAACGACTACAAGTTCAACAACAAGCATTACGCGCTGCCGTACGCGCGCTCGACGCAGGTCTTCTACTACAACAAGGATGTCTGGTCCAAGGCCGGACTCCCGGACCGCGGCCCCAGCACCTGGCAGGAATTCGACGAGTGGGGCCCCAAGATCCAGGGCGTCATGGGCGGCGACAAGTGGGCGCACGGCTGGGGCGACGCCAAGAACTACCTGGGCTGGACCTTCCAGGGGCCGATGTGGACCTTCGGCGGCGGCTACTCCGACGACTGGAAGCTGAAGTTCAGCGACCCGAAATCCATTGCGGCGGGCCAGTTCTTCAGCGACATGATCAATGTGAAGAAGTACGCGGCCATCCGCCCGCAGATCGCCACCGAATTCGGCACCGGCATTCTGGGCTCCACCATCGCCTCCACCGGCGACCTCAAGGGCATCATGAAGAACGCCGAGGGCAAGCTGACCGTCGGCACCGCCTTCCTGCCGCATCCGTCCGGCGCGGGCGCCACCACCGGTGGTGCGGGCCTGGCGATTCCGTCACGCATCTCGGACGGGCGTAAGGCGAACGCGCTCAAATTCATCGAGTTCATCACCAATGCGGCCAATACCGCGTACTTCTCGCAGGGCACCGGATACATGCCGGTCCGCAAGTCGGCGCTGAGCGATCCGAGCGAGCAGGACTTCCTGGCCAAGAACCCGAACTCCAAGACCGCCATCGATCAGCTCGCGGTCACCAAGTCGCAGGACTTCGCACGCGTCTTCGTGCCCGGCGGCGACCAGATCATCGGCACCGGTATGGAGCAGATCGGCCTGCAAAACCGCGATGTGACAGGCGCTTTCGCCGATATCAGCAGCCAGCTGCAGACGATCATCGACCGGCAGATCACCCCCAAGCTGCCCAAGTAATCACAAGCCCTCGCGCCGGCGTCAGGGGCCGGAGGCGGCAGCCCGCGTAACCACGTAGGCCCCCGCCGGCGCGAAAATCAGACAGGGAGACCCGCCGGCATGGCGACTGTGCAGTTCGAGGGTGTTTCCCTCAGTTACCCGGGTGCGCCCCGCCCCGCGGTCGAAGACCTGAGCCTGGATATCGCCGACGGCGAATTCCTGGTCCTGGTCGGACCGTCCGGCTGCGGCAAATCCACCAGTCTGCGCATGCTGGCGGGCCTGGAAGCGGTGTCCGCCGGGCGAATTCGCATCGGCGGCCTCGATGTCACGGGCCTGCCGCCGCGCTCCCGCGACGTGGCCATGGTCTTCCAGAGCTACGCCCTCTACCCGAATATGACCGTCGCCGAGAACATGGGCTTCGCGTTGCGCAATGCGGGAATGAGCAAGGCCGACACCCTGATTCAGGTCAAGGAAGCCGCCGCCATGCTCGAGTTGGAAGACCTGCTGGACCGCAAACCCGCCAAACTCTCCGGCGGCCAGCGCCAGCGCGTAGCCATGGGCCGAGCCATCGTTCGCCGCCCCCAGGTCTTCTGCATGGACGAGCCGCTGTCGAATCTCGATGCGAAACTGCGGGTTTCGACCCGTTCGCAGATCGCGGCCCTGCAGAAACGTCTCGGCACAACGACCGTCTACGTCACCCACGACCAGGTCGAGGCCATGACCATGGGCCACCGGGTAGCGGTCATGAAAGACGGCCAACTCCAGCAGATCGCCGCGCCCCGCGAGCTCTACGACAACCCGGTGAACACGTTCGTCGCCGGTTTCATCGGCTCACCCGGCATGAACCTGCTGACCGCACCCGTCCGCGACGGCGCCGCAATCCTCAACGACCTCCGAATCCCACTGCTACACAAGTTCTCCGGCGACAAGGTAGTGGTCGGCATCCGCCCCGAATCCTGGGAAGTAACCACCGACCCGGAGAACTCCCTGGCGGTAGAGGTCGAACTCCTCGAAGAACTCGGCTCCGAATCCTTCCTCTACTCTCACGGCGTCACCGACGAATGGTCCAGCCGCTCCGGCCGAGTAGTAGCCCGCGTAGACCGCCGCTTCCGAGTAGCCCTGGGCGACAAGCTCTACCTCACCCCGAAGCAGGACGAACTCTTCTTCTTCGACGCGGAGACCGAACTGCGGATTTCGTAGCGGGGCACGCCGGGCTGTACCCGGGGCCTTCGTAGCCGAATACCCTGCGGGACATTACGTTCCAGCGAGGTTCGGAGGTGATCGCGGGGGGCCGCTACGAAGGCCCCGGGACCATCACCAGATCTTCACGCGCTCCACCGGATCCAGGTAGAGCTCGTCGCCCGGTTTCACGTTGAACGCGTCGTGGAAGCTGTCGAGGTTGCGGACTACGCCGTTGCAGCGGAATTCGGGTGGGGAGTGCGGGTCTACGGCGAGGCGGCGGATGGCTTCCTCTTGGCGGGCCTTGGTGCGCCAGACCTGGGCCCAGCCGAAGAAGACGCGCTGGAGGCCGGTCAGGCCGTCCAGGACGGGAATTGCCTTGTCTTCCATGGCGATTTCGTAGGCTGCCAGGGCGATGGTGAGGCCGCCCAGGTCGCCGATGTTCTCGCCGATGGTGAATTCGCCGTTGACCTTGTGGTCGTCGGTGAGGTCCTTGGGGGAGAAGGCGTTGTACTGGTCGATCAAAGCCTTGGTGCGCTTACCGAATTCGGTGCGATCGGACTCGGTCCACCAGTCGATCATATTGCCGTCGCCGTCGTACTTCGAACCCTGATCGTCGAAGCCGTGGCCGATCTCGTGGCCGATGACCGCGCCGATACCACCGTAATTGGCGGCGTCGTCGGCGTTCATATCGAAGAACGGGGGCTGCAGAATCGCCGCGGGGAAGACGATCTCGTTCATGCCCGGGTTGTAGTAGGCGTTCACGGTCTGCGGGGTCATGAACCATTCGCCGCGATCCACCGCGCCACCCAGCTTGTCCAGGTCCCGATCGTGTTCTGCCGCATAGCCACTGCGGTAGTTGCCGACCACATCGGCCGGATCGACGGTGACCGCGGCATAGTCGCGCCACTCGTCCGGGTAGCCGATCTTCGGGGTGAACTTCTCCAGCTTGGCCAGCGCCGCCTGCCGGGTGTCCGGGCCCATCCACTCCAGGTCGGCGATATTGCGGCGGTACGCCTCCTGCAGGTTCTCCACCAACTCGACCATGCGGGCCTTGGCGGCGGGCGGGAAGTGCCGGGCCACATACAGTTTGCCGACGGCCTCGCCCAGCAGATCCTGCACCAGCGAGACGCCGCGCTTCCAGCGTTCGCGGTTCTCCGGCGCACCGGTCAGGGTGCGACCGTAGAAGTCGAAGCTCTCCTCGACCAGATCATCGGTGAGGTAGGAGGCGCGGGCCTTGACCACTCGCCAAGCCGCCCAAGCCTTCCAATCGTCCTGCGACTCCGACGCCCACAGTTGGGCGAAGGTGCGCACGTAATCAGGCTGGCGCACCACGAGTTCCGCGAAAAGCTCCGGGCCGGAGCGATCCAAACCCTCGGCGAGCGCGGAAGTCCAGGCATCCCAGTCGAATTCGGGATTCTCGGCTGCCAGTGCATCGAAAGTGGTGAGGTTGTAACTCTTTTCGGCATCGCGGCGGCGCACCACATCCCAATGCCCCTGCGCCAGTTTCTTTTCCAGCTCGAATACCCGCTGCGCGTCGTAATCCAAACCGGCCAGCGCGAACATACGGCCGATATGCGCGACGTACTTGTCGCGGATCTCGGCGTGCTCGTCCTTGTGGTAATACGACTCGTCGGGCAGGCCGATACCGGACTGCGAGGTGTGCACCAGGTAGCGCTCGGAGTTCTTGTCATCGGTATCGACATAGAACGCCATCGCGCCGCCCACACCGGTCCGCTGATGCCGGCCGATCAGCGCGGCGAACTCGGTCGGATCGCGCACCGCGGCAATGGCGGACAGTTCACCGGCAATGGGGGACAGGCCCGCGGCCGTAATGGCCGCGGTGTCCATGAAGCTGTTGTACAGGTCGCCGATCTTGCGCTCTTCGCTACCGGACACGGCATCGGAGGCGGCCGCCTCCTGGATGATCTGCTGCACATCCCGCTCGGCCTGGTCGTAGAGCGTGCGGAAGGCACCATCCACCGCCCGGTCCGACGGTATGTCGTATTTATCCAGCCATTCGCCGTTGACGTGCGCGAACAGGTCGTCCTGCACCCGCACACCCTCATTGCGGAAGGACAGATCGATACCGGAGGGAGGCGTCAGCTGCGAAGTCACGCCCTCCAGTATGCCGATCGCGGCGCGGCTGCGGCGGGATCACGCGGAGAGCGAAAACAAGATCAGGCGGCGAGTGGCAGCCGGTCGAACTCACCATCGCGAACGCCGGCCAGGAAGGCATCCCATTCGCCAGGGGTGTAGACGAGACCGATCTCCCCGGACCGGAGGGTGGTGTATCCGTCCGAGGCGGTGGTCGAGGTGAGCGCTGCGGCAGCGCCGGGACGGTCCCGCAGGATTGTCAGGAAGGACATCCATTCGACTGCGCTGACAGTGATGATGGGCTCATCGAGTGCGCTGTTGGCCGGATTCCGCCGGTACTTGCTGTCACGGATGAACACCGCCGCACCGTCGAATCGGACCTCAACACACTGATTTCCATTATTCGTGCGGGTCGACGTGAACCAACCGGTAGATTCCGGATGATACTTCGCGGTTTCTAGCATGGGCAGCATATTACCGTCTCGCATGTGTCTCCCACCCTTGCGAATAACTCTTGATCATGTCCAAAGACTCTGCACGACTGAGTGATTGGTCTTTTGCACGCACAAATGCGAAATCCAGATCGCGAATCATCTCCGGATCATCCACGGCCCCACCGAAAACCGCGCTCTCCACCCAGCCGAAGGTATGCAGCGCGGTCGAAGTGAAGTCCAGCAGATGGAAACTGGAGGCGCCGAGAATCGCACCGCGGGTGGCGGCGAACGGAATCACCCGCACCGTCACCGAATCCAGGTCATCCAAGAGTGTTGCCAAGTGTTCCAGTTGTCCCCGAAGGACTTTCGGGCCGCCGATCTGCTGCATGAGCGTGGCCTCGCCGACGACGGCGGTCAACTCCAGCCGATCGGCATCGCGTAATCGTTCCTGTCTGCGCATCCGGATCGCCACCAGCTGCTCCACCTGCACCGGGCGGATCATGACGTCGGCGCTGATGAGCGCCCGGGTGTACTCCTCGGTCTGCAGCAGGCCGGGGACCACCAGCGAGTCATAACTGCGAATGCTCTCGGCACCGAATTCCATGCCGTAGTAGCGCTGTAACTCCGGCCCGATCAGGGCCGAGGACTTGGCCCACCACCCGCGATCCTTACTGGCGGTGAGCAATTCGAGGAGTTCGTCCCGCTCCTCGCCATCCACCTCCAGCAGCTCCAGCACCGGGCCGATGGTGGTGGCGGTGAGAACCCGGCGACCCTTCTCCACGTGGGACCAGTTGGCCGGGGTGAAGCCGACCCGCTTGGCGAAGGTCGCCGAATCGAAGCCACGCTGCTCGCGCAGCTCCCGCAATCGGAGTACCAGCTCCCACCGGGCCACGGTGGGTGAAACGGGCGCCATGACTGCCGATGCTACGCCCGAACTCACCGGCGTGTGACTATTGTCATACCGATTGCGGGCGAATACTGTCGGTAGCAGGAGGTTCGCCATGAGCGCGCTGGACCCGTCCTCGTACACCGCCACCCAGGAGGCACTGGCCCGCTGCCGGCGCTACCGCAAGGAGCATGGCCTCTACGGGATAGTCGACTCCGCGCTGGGCCGAATCATGTTGGAGGTCGGCTCCGTCGGCGCCGTCACCATGCCCGCCGACCTGGGTCGCCGCGTCCGCGACCACCTGCTGGCGCGAAAGCGCTGCGGACCCGTAATCAGCCATCCGCGCTCCGGCCGCTGGACCTTCCTGACCGGCCCCACCGACGACTCCTACCTCGACAACTCCCTGTTCTCCGACCTGTTCCGGGACTGCGCGGCGGTGGCGCTGCCCGGTAGCCACATTGTGCTGCCCTCCCCGGCCGATGAGTACAGCGGCTACCGATCCTGGATCTGCCCACCGGACAACGACTTTCGGCCCGAGCTCGCCGAAGTCGTCGGCGCCACCCGCGAATGCCGTCCGGTACAGCCCTTGCCGCAAATCAGCGGGTGGGGACCGGAGTCGGTGTGACGCTGAACTTGTCCTCGATGCGCTGCTGAAAATCGTTCTGGCACTGCTGCTGCGCGGCCTTGTCATTACCGGCCTTGTTCAGGCAATCCACCAGATCGGTGCCGCCATTGTCCTTGAACACCACCCAGACCAGAATCCCGACCACAATGCCGCCGATCAGGCCCAACAGGCCCAGGATCAGACCGGCCACCGCCATACCGAAACCACCGGAGGTGCCGCGGCGCGCCTTCATCATGGCGATGAGCCCGAAAATGGCCGCGAGCAAACCGAAGAAGACACCCACCACGGTGAGGATGACGGTCCAGAAGGTCACCACCGCGATGATGCCGAGCACCAGGGCCGTGACCGCGAGGCCCTTACCCTTCGGCGACTCCTGCCAATACTGTTGCGGCGGTTGACCACCGGGCGGCGGATAGCCGCCGGGCGGGGGCGGCGGGGGGTACTCACCGAAATTACCAGGAGGCGGGTACTGCGACATGGGCGTCGTCCTTCCGTCGGGTGCTGCTCCCGGTATCGCCGGCGCTGTGATCAGGCGTTAACGCATGCTATTGCCCACCCAGGCGAGCATGCATCTCCCACACCAGAATCTCCGACGGCAGGTTCGCGATCACCCGCTGCCCACCACTGCGCGCCATCCGCACCGCATCACCCTCGTAGAGCGTGCCGACCCCCTCCAACTCCACCTCACCGCGCGCGACGAACACATGCAGGTAGGGGGACTCGGGTAGTCGAACCTCCCGTGCCTCCGAAATGCCGGGCATCCGCGCCACGTGCAGCGCCGAATGACTACTGCCGATGACGATGGCCGTGCGATCGCGGTATCTGGGCAGGCCCGAGGCGACCGTCACCAGCCCGCCGCGCGCCAACTCGTCGTCGACCTCCAGCTGCTGATAACCCGGATCGCTACCCGGCTCGTCCGGAACCACCCACATCTGGACGAAATGCACCGGTTCATCGTGTTCGGGCGCGGTACTCAGCCGCCACGAATCGTTCTTCTCCGAATGCAGGATCCCCGAGCCCGCGCTCATCCGCTGCGCCAGCCCCGGATAGATCACGCCGTTGTGGCCGAGTGAATCCTGATGCACCAGGCTGCCACTGAGCACCCAGGTGATGATCTCCATATCGCGATGGGGATGAGTTTCGAACCCCTCACCCGGCAACACGATGTCCTCGTTGTTCACCAGCAAAAGCCCATGATGGGTGTTCTCGGGATCGTAATGTTCACCGAACGAGAACGAATGCTTCGAATCCAGCCACGCCACACGGGTTTTCATGCGGTCGCCGCCACGATGGACATCGATGTGTGGTGTCGTGAGCGTGGACACCGCCCTACTCCTCTCACCGGCGTGCACCGATCAGAATCCAGGATAAGGGGCACATTCGGCGACCCAGCTGAATTCCGGGTTAAATTCTAACGTGCGAGCAGCGCCGCCCGTACGCCGCCTACCAGGCAGGACACCGGGGCGCTATTGTTCACACCCTGCCGGCGGGGTGCGGTCGGCGACCGTATCATGATGTGCCGCAAGTGAAACCGGAGGGAGAGCAAGGGGATGCGACCCGACGTACTCGCGGGCATCGAACGCGAACTCCGGCAGCAGGCCAACAGCGAGGGGATCACCCACTTCGTCGTGGGCGTGGCCGTTTTCCGTGGGGGAAAACTCCTGGTCGTACGGCGTGTTGCCGATGATTATCACGGGGGCATGTACGAACTCCCGGGCGGCGGAGTGGAATCCGGGGAGAGCTTCGCGCAATGCGTCGAACGCGAACTCTTCGAAGAGACCGGACTGCGCGTACTGCGAATCACCGACGTACTCGGCGGATTCGACTACGCCACCCGCACCAAATCCCGGGTGCGCAAATACAGCTTCGTAGTCGAAGCCGAAGCGGGCGAGGTACTGCTCGCACCCGGCGAACACGATCAATTCCAATGGATCGACGCCGACGGCGTGGACAACCTACCCATGGCGGACGATATGCGCGCCGCCGTATTCGCACTCGTCACCACCCATCCCGCCAGGTGAGCGAACCCGGGACCGAACCGAACTCCGCGCCGCCGCACCACACACCGGACCACGCACGGCACCACCTGGATCGAATGCGGCACGGGCTGAGCACATTGCGCACCGCGCTGCACGAGAGTCCCGGCGCGCTGCGGCTCGCGAGCGTGCGACTGGCGGGGCAATTCGGCGACGGCATGTTCCAGGCCGCGCTGTCCGGGGCGATCCTGTTCAATCCGGAGCGCGAAACCGATCCGCTCGCCATTGCCGGCGGCTTCGCGGCGCTGCTGCTGCCGTACTCGATCATCGGGCCGTACGCGGGCGCGCTGCTGGACCGGTGGGACCGCCGCACGGTGCTGCTCATCGCGAATATCCTGCGCGGATTGCTGATCGCGGTGACCGCGGTCAGCCTGCTGGGTGGGGTGCGCGAGACGCCGCTGCTCTTACTCGCACTCTCCGTCGTGGGCGTGTCGCGGTTTGTCGGTGCGGGCGTGTCGGCTTCGCTGCCGCGCGTGCTCGCCCAGCAACGCCTGGTGGCCACCAACTCGATGCTGGCGACCGTGGCCGCGGGCTGCGCGATCCTCGGCGCGGGCATCGCCTTCGGGCTCATCGCCACCATCGGCGCGGGTGATGCCGCCTCGGCGGCAGCGGTCGCGGTCAGCGCCCTCGGATCCGTCGTCGGAGCCATCGCGGCGGCGGGATTCCGCAGGCACGCACTCGGACCCGATCCAGGCGAGCCCGGGGCAGCGGCACAGCCCGAAAGCTCACTGCGCGCCATCGCGGCCGGATTGCGGTCCGGGGCCACGGCCGCCTGGCATTCACGCGAAGTCACCACCGCCATGATCGGAATCGCCGCGCACCGAGCCGTATTCGGTGCCGACACGCTACTCATGGTGCTGGTACTGCGGCGCGGCTCCGAAACCAGCGGGACCGGCGGGGGCGGGCATCACATCGCCAAATTCAGCGCCGCCATCTCCGCGACCGGGGCGGGCATGCTCACCGCCGCGGTGGTCGCGCCCATTCTCATTCCGCGCCTGGGCCGTTCACGCACCGTGGTCGCCGGACTGCTCACCGCCATCGTGGTGCAGTTGACGCTCGTCACGCCCATCACCATCGCCGACGGCACCGGGGAGCGCCGCGCCGAACTATGCCTGCTGGCGGCGGCGTTCCTGCTCGGACTGGCCGGGCAGACCATCAAACTCACCGGTGACGCGGCCATGCAGATCGATATCGACGACCTGCATCGCGGACAGGTATTCGCCCTGCAGGACACCATCTTCAACATCACCTACGTGGGCGCACTCGCAGGCACCGCACTGTGGATTCCGGCCGACGGGCGGTCACCGGCAGTGGTGATCGCGGCCGCCGGTGTGTACTGCGTGGGCATTGCCGCCATCGCGCTAATATCGCCTCGATCAAAACCGGGAGACAAATGGGATTCCGAACCACCGACGGCCTGATCCTGTCCGGCGTGCTCACCATCGGCGCGATACTGCTACCCGCAGCGCCCGCGGTAGCCGTCCCGGCCTGGCAGGCACCGCCGGTGAACAGCTGCGGCGAAACGGGATTCGACCCACTGAAGCGGCAGCCCAACCCGGATGCCGCCGCGCCCCAACCCGATCCGACGATTCGCATCCAGGTGCCGGTACCGCAGCTCACCACCGTGCAGGTGCCCGGGCCCAAGCCCGACAACACCCGGATCGACGCCGCGGCGATGCCCGCCGATCCGTGCGCCGCGCCCTGCCCGGATGTCCGGGACAATACCGAGCCGACGCTGGAAGCCGCACCGCCGGAAGGCAATCCGACCGGTGCGCCCACCACCACCGCACCCGGCGGCAACACCTCCGGCAACGGCCCACTGCCGCTGCCCAAGATCGAACTGCAGCCCGAGACCGAACCCATTCCGATCCCGGTCCCCGGCGGCGAACCACCCGAACCGCAGCCGCTACCCGCCGCCGCTGTGCAGCCGCCCGCCGCCGCACCCAGCGTGCCGCCGATCGCGGTGCCCGCGGTCGACTCCGTCGAACTGGTCAACCAGGTCACCGGGCACGGCTCACCCAATCGCACCGACACCCGCTGGTCCGTCGACGGCACCGACCTCGGCCTGATGTGGGAGAACCAGCCCGGTCAGATCGCCGTCGTCTTCGGCGACACCTTCGGCAAGGGCTGGGAACCCGTCGGCGCGGGCACCGACCAACAGGACTGGCGCAGCAACACCATCGCCTACAGCAGCAATCGCGACCTGTCCCAGGGGCTGCTGCTGGACAGCTTCGTCCAGGACACCCGCTGCCACGCCACCGAGATCCTGAACAGCCGCAAGATCCGCAACTACGAGATCACCACCATCCCGACCTCCGGCTTCGCCGTCGGCGATCGGCAGTACCTCAGCTATATGTCCATCAACCGGTGGAGCAAGATCCCGGGCATGTGGTGGACCAACCACGGCGGCATCGCCTGGTCCGACGACAACGGCCGCACCTGGACCAAATCCCAATGGGCACGCTGGGACAACCTGTTCGGACTGGGCCGCTTCCAGGTCGCGACCATGGTGCCGCAGGGCGACTACGTCTACATGTACGGCACCCCCAACGGGCGCATGGGCGTCATCGGGCTCGCCCGCGTGCCCAAGGACCAGGTCCTCAACAAAACCGCCTACCAGTACTGGATCAACGGCGGCTGGGCCGCCGCCGACGGGGCCGACCAATTACTCGCCACCCCACTGGTTTCCGGCACCGCCAGCGAACTCTCCATCCACTACGACCGGGACAGTCAACGGTGGCAGATGGTGTACCTGGACCTGCA
Source organism: Nocardia sp. SYP-A9097 (assembly GCF_009649815.1). Classification (GTDB taxonomy): domain Bacteria; phylum Actinomycetota; class Actinomycetes; order Mycobacteriales; family Mycobacteriaceae; genus Nocardia. The sequence continues at coordinate 529,157 of NZ_WJIC01000001.1, read as the reverse complement.
ACGGCATGCCATCGTGCTGCGCACCGCCGCCGAACCGCAGGGCAGCTGGACCGAACCCGTCGCGCTGGTCGACACCGACGACTACCCGACCGCGTACGGCGGGTTCATCCATCCCTGGTCGACCGCGAAGGACCTGTACTTCACGGTGTCGACATGGAACAGCTACAACGTGTATCTCATGCACGCGAAGCTCGATCAGCAGAACTGAGAACAGGTTTCGGCTCAGCGACGGCGGAAGCGGATGGCCTGACCCGGCCGCGCCTGCGCCACCAGATCCACCTCGGCATCGACCACCACCCCGATCACCGGATAGCCGCCGGTGATCGGGTGATCCGCCAGGAAGACCACCGGCTGACCGCTCGGCGGGACCTGGATGGAGCCCAGAGCCATTCCCTCCGTGGGTAATTCGGCATCGGCGCAACGCTCCAGAGCCGGCCCGTACCGCCGATCCAGGCGTGCGCCGATACGGTCGGTCTCCGAGGACACCTGCCATTCACCCTCGAATAGTGCTGCGGCACTGGTGAACCAGTCATCCCGGGGACCCGGTATGACATGCACGGTGAGCAGACCGGACTCCGGCGGCGGCACCGGGGCCACATCCACAATCGGGTATTCGCGCGGCGGCGCACCGACCGGCAGCAGATCACCGGGGCGCAACGGATCCGGGCCGATGCCCGAAAGCGTGTCGCGGCTCCGGGATCCGAGCACCGGCGACACCGCGATACCGCCGCGCACCGCCACATAACTACGCAAACCCGTCGTCGCGAAGCCCAGCCGAAGCCGTTGCCCCTCTTCGACTTCCAGCACACTCGCCGCACCCACCGGACGACCGTCCACCGAGGCGGGAGCGGCGGCACCGGTGACAGCAAGGGTGAGACGACTTTCCGCGAGCACCTCCAGACCACCCAGCAGCACCTCGATCGCGGCCGCACCCTCCGGATTCCCGACCAGGCGATTGGCCAGACGCAGCGAAGCACGATCGGCCGCACCCGCGATACCGACACCGGAATCGAACCAACCGGGACGACCCAGATCCTGGATCGTAGCCAGCGGGCCGACCCGCTCCACGCGAATCATCGGCGACCCGGGCTTGCCGTGCCGATCACAACGCGGACTCCGGTGCGCATCCTGCGAAACCTGCTTCCACGTCGACGAATTGGACCCGGGTGGCGGCGCGAATCAGGGCCGGCGGGTCGCGGTCGACATCCCATAGCGGCGCGTCGGTGGTGCCGATCAACTGCCAGCCACCCGGGCTGCGACGGGGGTAGACGGCGGAATAGCCACCCGCCAAGGCCACCGCGCCAGGAGGAATCGCGGTGCGGGACTGCGGGCGGCGAGGGACGGTGAGGCGGCCGTCCGGGGATTCCAGATAGCCGAAGCCGGGGGCGAAACCCACGAAGGCACAACGCCATTCGGTCGCGGTGTGCTGGAGAACTACCTCGGCCGGGGTCAGACCGAGCAGTCGCGCCACATCGATCAGATCCGCACCGTCATAGCGGACCGGAATGCGGATCGGTTCATCACGGAAACCATTGCCGCGCACCGGCTGCTCCGCACGGTCAGCACGCGCGGGACGCCAACCGGGCACGGTACGGCCGCCGGCCGCGACCGAGGCATCCGACTCCAGTTGTGCTAGCAGCGTATTCAGCTGCTTGCGCACCGATTCGGCAGCCGTCGGCGCGGACAATGTGACCATTACCGTCTCCGCCGCGGGCAGCACATCCACCACACCCTCGGGCCGTACCCGCAGCGCCGCCACCAGATCCATCACCATCGCCCGCGATGACGGAATCACCAGCAGCGCACGATCTCCCGCCGCGCGGATATCAGCCGTCACGGCGAATTCCACTCGTGCACCGACGCAGTAGTGCGGGCTTCCCATCGCATAGCGACGTCAGCGGAGCCACAACCGCCCGCGGTAGACGCGGCCCGGCCCACGGCCGCGCGAGCTCGGACGGAATACGTTTCGGCGCTCATGATGTGGCCATCAGGTGAAGGGGCGGACCGGGATTGCGGCCTCGTCCAAGGCGGCGCGGATGCGGCGGGCCATTTCCACGGCGGCGGGGGAATCGCCGTGGACGCAGATGCTGGCGGCGGAGACCGCTACGGTGCCGCCGTCGACCGTCGTGGCCTTGCCGGAGCGGGCTATCGAAAGGGCTTGGGCCACCGCCTCATCCGGAGCGAGCACCGCGCCCGGGAGGCCACGGGGAGCCAGCAGGCCCTCGGGGGTGTAGGCGCGGTCGGCGAAACCCTCACCCAGGAAAGGGGTTCCGGCGGCGCGGGCGGCGGACTCCATTTCGGTTCCTGCCGGACCGAGAAGCGCCAGGGCCGAATCGAATTCGCGCATGGCGGTGACTATGGCATTCGCCAAGGCCGGATCGGCCGCTGCGGCGTGGTAGAGCGCGCCATGGGGTTTGACATAGCGGACCCGATCACCGGCGGCTCGGGCGAAGGCGTCCAGGCTGCCGAGTTGGTAGAGGGTTTCGTCGCGCAGGTCGGCGGGGGTCACCGCCATGGCGCGGCGACCGAAGCCCGGCAGGTCGCGATAGCCGACATGCGCGCCGATACGGACACCCTTCTCGACCGCGAGGGCGCAGGTGCGGCGCATGATCGACGGGTCCCCGGCGTGGAAACCGCAGGCGATATTCGCGCTGGTGACCACGTCCAGCATGGCGGCGTCATCGCCCATGCGGTACGCGCCGAAGCCCTCGCCCAGGTCGCTGTTCAGGTCCACGGTCATGCCCCGATTGTGGTCGCGCGAGCCGCCGCCTACAACAACCGGACCGGATTGTTCGTGGCGCGAGCCATCACCGGGCGCTGCCACCGCCGGCCCGGACCCGGTCAGTAGGCGTAGACCTCTACCTCGGTGGCCTTCACCGCGAAATACACATCCAGCCCGGGGGTCAGGCTCAGCTGGGCCACCGCCGCCGGGGTCAGATCCGCCGCCAGACCGGCCGCCGCACCCGGACCGTCCGCGCCACGCACCCGGATGATGCCGCCCCGATCCTCCATCTCGGCTATCCGCACCCGGAACACATTGCGCGGACTGCCCTCCGGATGCTCCCGATGCACCGCCACCGCGACCGGGGAGAACACGGCCGCCGCCCGGCCGGACACCACCGAATCGGCGGGTAGCCCGGTCTCCCCGGTCCGGCCGTACACCTCGATACCACCGTCGGTGACCGCGCTCAGCCCCGCACTGCCACCACCGGCCGCCCGCCCCAGGATCAGGTTCACCCCCGCGATCCGGGCCGCGAAACGACTGCGCGGGCGCGCCAAAACCTCTGTCACCGGACCGGATTCGACCACCCGGCCCGCCTCGATCACCGCCACCCGATCGGCCAGGGTCACCGCGTCGATAATGTCGTGCGTCACCAGAATCGTGCAGTCCGGGCGCGTATTCGACCGCGCCGCATCGGGATTGTCACGAAGCACCCGGCGCAGCAATGCGCGCATGGCCGGCGCGGCCGTGACATCGAGGGCCGCCATCGGTTCGTCGAGCAACAGCACGCGGGGACGCACCGCGAGCGCCCGGGCCAGGGCAACCCGCTGCGCCTGCCCGCCCGAGAGGGAATCCGGTGTGCGACCGGACAATTCCTCCGCGTCCACCGCGCGCAACCACTCCAGGGCCACCGCCGCGGCCGCGCGCGCCCGGGTGCCACGGCTGCGCGGGCCGAAGGCCACATTGGCCGCCACCGACAGGTGCGGGAACAGCAGCGGATCCTGAGCGAGCAGCGCCACCTCGCGTTTATGCGGCGGCACCGCAATACCTTTCGCGGTATCCGTCAGCACCCGCTCGTGCAAGCGCACTGATCCGATATCGGGGGTCAGCAGACCCGCCACCACATCGAGCAGCGTCGACTTACCCGCACCATTGGGGCCCAGCACCGCCAGCACCTCACCGGGCGCGACATTCAGCTCCAGCTCGAAGTCACGCACTGCCAGCCGTGCCGACATCCGCAGTCCCGCAGCCTCGTTCATATCCCTTGCTCCACATCGCGCGACCGCCGAGTTCGCACCGGGCCACGGCGATATGCGATCAGGACCACGACGGCCGCCACCAGCACCAATAGCAGGGACAACGCCACGGCGGCATCCGGATCGGATTCGCGCTGTAGATAGATCTCCAGGGGAAGTGTTCGGGTGCGGCCCTGCAAGCTGCCCGCGAAGGTCAGGGTCGCACCGAATTCGCCGAGCGCGCGAGCGAAAGCCAGTACGGTGCCGGAGATTACGGCCGGGCGCAGCAGCGGGACGGTCACCCGCCACCAGATGTGGCCGGGACGCGCGCCGAGAGTGGCGGCAATGCGCTCATAGCGATCTCCCGCAGTGCGCATGGCGGATTCGAGGGTGATGACAAGGAAGGGCAAGGCCACGAAAGTCTGAGCCAGCACCACCGCCGTTGTGCTGAAAGCGATCTGGATACCCATGGTCTCCAGCTCACGACCCAGCAGGCCGCGGCGACCGAACAGGGAGAGCAGTGCCAGACCACCGACCACCGGCGGAAGCACCAAGGGCAACAACACCATTGCGCGCAACAGCGGCAGAATGCGCCACCGCGTGCGCGCCAGCACCGCCGCCATCGGCACACCGAACAGCAGACACAGGGCGGCCGCCGCCAGGGACGTGCGCAGGCTCAACTCCAGCGCGTCCCGGGAGGCCGGCGAGGTGATGAGTTCGAAGAAATGCGACCAATCCACCGCACCGGTCAAAGCCACCAAAGGCCCTGCCACCAACGCGAATCCGATCGCGGCGGGCAGCAACAGCCAGGGCGGAATGCCGGTGCGGGATGTCACGGAGTACCGAAACCGGCCTGGGTCAGCACTTTCCGGCCCTCGTCACCCTTGACCAGATCGACGAAACCACGCGCCGCGTCGGCGGACTTCGAATCCGACAGCACCGCGATCGGATAGGTATTCACCGCCGACGACGACTCCGGGAACGCCACCGCCGTCACCTTATTACCCGCCGACGCGGCATCGGTGACATAGACCAGACCCGCATCCGCCTGACCCGAGGTCACCTTGCCGAGCACATCGGTCACCGAGGACTCCTCGCTCACCGGCGCGACAGCCACATTCGCCGCGGTGGTCACCCTCTTCGCGGCCGCACCACACGGCACCTGCGGCGCACACACCACCAGCTTCACACCCGGCTTCGCCAGATCCGCCAGCGTCGCGATATGCGCCGGATTACCGGGCGGAGTGACGATGGTCAGGGTGTTGGTCGCGAACGGCTGCGCCGTACCGATCCGGCCGCCCTTCACCACCTTGTCCATATTCGCGGTATCCGCCGAGGCGAAGACATCGGCGGGCGCGCCCTGATTCAACTGCGCCGCCAGATCCGACGAACCGGCGAAGGAGAACACCACCTTCGTACCCGGATGCGCCGACTCGTACCGGGTGCCCAACTGGGTGAAGACCTGTTTGAGCGAGGCCGCCGCGAAAACGGTCACCGTAGTGGTGCCCGTGCCGGAATCCGAAGAGCCACAACCGGACAGCGCACCCGAGCCGAGCACGGCCAGGGCGGCCGACGCCGCGGCTAGACGCCGGATTCGCGAACGGTCTCCACCACCACCGTGGTGGCCTTGACGCTCGCCACCGCCACGCTGCCCGGCTGCAAGCCCAGCTCGCGCACCGCCTCGCTGCTCATCAGGGAAACCACCGTGAACGGTCCGCATTGCATCTCCACCTGTGCCATCACCGTATCGGCCACCACCTTGGTGACCAGGCCGGGAAATCGATTTCGTGCCGAACTGGCACTACCCATCCGGGTCTGCGGGGTCCGGGCCTGCTCGACCGCCAAGGCCGCAAGCTCCGCACCGTCCACCACCAGGCGACCGGACTCGTCCTTGCGCGCGGACAGCGTTCCGGTGTCGATCCACCGGCGCACGGTGTCATCGCTGACGCCCAGCAACTGAGCGGCATCACGAATCCGAATATCGGGCATGAGGAGGAGAATAGATCCGCAGATACGGTTACAGCAATGGGAAGCATCCGCACATGCGGATTCGAATCTCACGTAGTGGTCCGTGTCACCTCCGACACGCTGGCCTTGTCACCGGCCGCAAGTACGCTCGAACCAATCATGGCCACGAATTTCGATCCGAAGGCCTGGTTACCGCTGCGGGCGGTGGACCTGGGTGTGGATCTGGGGAAACGCCTGTTCGACCAGAGCTGGGTCGACCAGTGGACCGGCTTCACCACCGCATGGCTGGATCCCGTCGCCGATTTCGGGGTCGGAACCGTCACCGCGCTCATGCCCGATGTGCTCATGACACTGCTCTCCGAGGGGATACTCAGCCGATTCGGCGGGCAGGAGGCCAATGCCACCTTCCTCGGACACGATGTGACGGCTACGCTGCACACACTCAAAGTGCGCCGCCGAGGGGCGCACTTTCAGACCAAAACCGTTGTCACCGAGCTGCATTGGGATGAGCATCGGGTCGAAGAACTGACCGTGATCGCACACGGGGTACGGCTGGTGCCCGGCATGCCGACCAAACTGCGCGCCGCACAACTCGATATCACTGGGGTGATATCCCGTGCGGCACTGCTGGAATGGGTCAATACCTGGCAACCGGACTGGGAACTCGAACCCGCCGAGGACGGGCTCATTCGCGCACGGCACAAGCGAAGACGAATCAAGGCGCTGGTTGACGGGGACATCACCAACAATGTCCTCACCATCACCGTGCACAGTGCGCACTGGCGCAAAATGCGCGCACCGAAACGGATGACGGCGCTGCAGCCGATTCCCCTGTCGGACTTGCCGAATGATGCGCGGATCATCAGCACCCATCGCGTGGGCGAGTACGTCTGCTTCGCCGCCGACCTGCCTGGACTGACCGGATCCTTCGATCTGGCGCAGATCCGTTCGGCGATCGTCGCCGGGACGACGCTGATCATCTTCTGAGAGAAGAGTTTTCATGGGGGCTGCGCCCCCATGACCCCGGAAGGAGAAGGGGGCGCTGACACTAGGTCTTGGGGGCTGCGCCCCTGAACCCCCGGGGAGAGGCGAGCCGCTGCCCTATCCCCGCCACCATTCGAGGCGGGCGCCCGTCATGCGCCCGCCGGCATTCGAGGCGGGGCAAGCCTTGCGGCTACTTGGTGCTCTTCCACCATTCGAGGAGGGCTGTCTCGGCTTCTTCGCGAGGGAGGGGGCCGCGGTCGAGGCGGAGTTCTTTGAGGAACTTCCAGGCTTTGCCTACGTCCGGGCCGGGCTTGATGTCCAGGAGTTCCATGATGGCGTTGCCGTCGAGGTCCGGGCGGACGCGGGCCAGATCCTCTTGCTCGGCGAGCTTTTCGATCCGGACTTCCAGATCGTCGTAGGTGGAGCGGAGTAGGGCGGCGCGGCGCTTGTTGCGGGTGGTGCAGTCGGCGCGGACCAGTTTGTGCAGGCGCGGCAGGAGTTCCGCGCCGTCGGTGACGTAGCGACGCACGGCGGAGTCGGTCCACTGGCCCTTGCCGTAGCCGTGGAAGCGCAGGTGCAGGTAGACCAGGCGCGCCACCTCCTCGGTGAACTGCTTGGGATACTTCAAGGCGCGCATACGCTTTCGCACCAACTTCGCGCCCACGACCTCGTGATGGTGGAAGCTGACGCCGCCGCCCGGCTCGTTCTTCTTGGTCGGCGGCTTGCCGATATCGTGCAGCAGCGCGGCCCAGCGCAGCACCAGATCCGGATCGCCCTCTTCCTGATCGATGGCCTGGCGCAGCACGGTCAGCGAATGCTCGTAGACATCTTTGTGCTGGTGATGCTCGTCGATCTCCAGCTTCATGGCGGGCACCTCGGGCAGTATGCGCTCGGCCAGCCCGGTCTCCACCATGATGTCGATGCCCTCGGTGGGATGCTCACCGCCGATCAGCTTGTCGAGTTCGGCATGCACCCGCTCGGCCGTGATGCGGTCGATCTCCGGAGCCATCTCGACAATGGCGGCATGCACGCGCGGCGCCAGCCGGAAACCCAGCTGCGAGACGAAACGCGCACCGCGCAGCATGCGCAGCGGATCGTCATTGAACGAATCCTGCGGCAGCGCAGGTGTATCCAGCACACCTTCGAGCAGATCCGCCAAACCGTCCAACGGGTCCACGAACTTGAGCTCGCCCAGTTCGCCGATGCGCACCGCCATGGCGTTCACCCGGAAATCGCGGCGCACCAGATCGGCTTCCAAGGTGTCGCCGAAGGTGACCTCGGGATTGCGCGACACCCGGTCATAGGAGTCGGCGCGGAAAGTGGTGATCTCCAACTGCTGTCCGGCCTTGGACGCGCTCACCGTGCCGAACGCCAGCCCACCGGTATCCCACAGATTGTCGGCCCAGCCGCGCATCATCTCCTGCACGACCTCGGGCCGGGCATCGGTGGTGAAATCCAGATCGGTACCCAGCCGGCCGAGCACCGCATCGCGCACCGTGCCACCCACCAGATACAGCTCATGCCCATGTTGAGCGAACAATTCACCCAGCGGGGTCAGGACATCGGAGAGCCGTCCCACGGTGATCGCCGCCGAGGCCAGCAATCGGGTACGGCGATCCACGTTTGCTTCCTCGGACTGCTGCGAAACCACGAATACGCAGCTTAATGGAGTGCGTAAAACCCCGGCCACCGCATTACCCGCGACCGGCCCGCACCGCGGATTCCGCGTGATTCCGGCGGCACCCCTGCGGTGCACCGGTCTGAGCCACGCTCACCTATAGACTGTGGCCGTGTCTCCGGCCGATCGCGCGAACAGTCGACGCCGCCAGCCCCGGCGCCGTGGTTCGGCCGGTAGTGCGGCGAAACCTCGCATGCGTACCGTGCGGGAGACCTCCGCGGGCGGACTCGTTGTGGACGGCCTCGACGGCCCCCGCGAGAAGCGCTGTGCCGCACTGATCGGTCGCACCGATCGGCGCGGCAGACTGCTGTGGTCACTGCCCAAGGGACATATCGAAGAAGGCGAAACCGCCGAGCAAACCGCCATTCGCGAAGTCGCCGAGGAGACCGGCATCAATGGCAGCGTGGTCGCCGAACTCGGCAGCATCGACTACTGGTTCGTCACCGAGGGCAGACGCGTGCACAAAACCGTGCACCACTATCTGATGCGCTTCCTCGACGGCGAACTCTCCGACGCCGACGTCGAAGTCACCAAGGTGGCCTGGGTTCCGTTGAGCGAACTCGATTCCCGGCTCGCCTACGCTGACGAACGGAGGCTGGCCGAGGTCGCGAACCGGCTGATCGACCGGATGGAGAACGGCAGACAATGACGCGTGCGGGGTCTGGGCGTCCCGGGCAAGACACCGCGGGGACGCCGCACCGCTGGATCCTGTCGTTCGTCGCAGTGATACTGGCCGTGCTCACCGCGTGCCCGCCACTGGCGGGCGCCGAGCCGACCGGTAGCGGCAACGGCGAATCCACGGGGCCGAAATTCCTGAAACTGTCACTGGATTCGGTGACACCCACCGCCATCGCCAGCACCAGCGATCCGTACTTTGTGGTGTCCGGCACCGTCACCAATATCGGTGACCGGCAGGTGGACGATGTCAGCGTGCGCATCCAGCGCGCCGCCGCCGTCGGCAATCCCAGCGGATTGCGCTCGGCACTGCGCCTGGACCAGATCAACTACGACGTCACCGGCGAATTCCAGGATGTCGCAGACCGATTGACGCCCGGACAGCGAAAACAGTTCAGCCTCACCATCGCCCTGCACTCGGCGACCGAACTGCCCAGCGGCATATCGGCTCTCGATATCACCGCGCCCGGCATCTACCCGCTGCTGCTGAATGTGAACGGCGAACCCGCGTACGGCGGTCAGGCCCGGCTCGACGACGCCCGGTTCCTGCTGCCGGTGCTCGGCATCCCCGCCACCGCCGCCGATCCGAAACATCCCGCGCCGCCGCCGGTTCCGGCCACCCCGGACGCACCACCGGTCGCCACCACCATGCTGTGGCCGCTCGCCGATCGCCCGCGCCTGGTCGCCGGTAAACCCGGCACCGTCGAGGGCGAAGCCCTGCTCACCGATGACGACCTGGCCGCCTCACTCACCCAGGGCGGGCGACTCGACCAACTGCTCTCCGCACTCGAGACCGCGCTCGAACCCGACGGCGGCGGCGACAAGAACCTGAACACCTCACTGTGCCTGGCCGTCGACCCGGACCTGCTGCTCACCGTCTCCGATATGAAGGACGGCTACAAGGTGCTGGCCAGCCCCTCGGATCCGGACGGCAGCACCCGCGCGGGCACCGGCGAACACGCCGCCAAGGCCTGGCTGGAACGGCTGCGCACGCTCGCACCCACCATGTGCGTGGTCGCGCTGCCGTTCGCACAGGTCGACCCGGAGGCGCTCGCCACCACCGGCGACATCACCCTGTCGGATCGGGCTCTCAACGCACCCGCCGACCTCATCGATCAATTGCTGTCGGTGAAATCCGTACGCGGTGTGGCCCTGCCCGACACGGCCAGCATCGACAACGAGGGCGCCGAACTGCTCGCACACCACGGGTACAGCACCGCGATCCTGGCCGACAATGCCGTGACACCCGCCGACGGCCGCGCCAATATCTCCAGCGCCAAAAACCCAGGGACCCCGGCCGATTCGGCCAGCCCGGACCTGGTGCGACTGGGCGGACTCACGCTGCCCGCGCCCGGCGGCGGGGAGGCCGCACCCGGCGCGCCCGAATTGCACGCCGCCACCTTCGACATCTGGTCCGCCACTGCACTGGCCGCCGTCGGCTCGCACCCGCCGACCCCACCGTTCACCCCGGACAAGGTGCGCTACGACGTCACCAACGACTCCCGGGCCGCCCGGCTGCAGGACGCGCTCGGGGCGATCACCTGGTCCGCGCTCAATCCACAACCCGGCCGGCCGCGCTCGGCGCTGCTCATGCCGCCGCAGCAGTGGGGCCCCAATCGAGATGAGGCCACCGCCCTGCTCGGCCAGCTCGACCTGATGTACCGCGCCAACCTCGCCGCACCGCGTTCGCTCACCGAACTGCTTGCGCAACAGGTGGATCCGCAACCCTACGACCTCGACTATCTGCCCGCCGCGGCCGCCGAAGCCGTCCCCGACCACTTCGCCGAACCCGTCCGGCAGCAGGCCCACAACCTCACCGAATTGATGAGCGCCCTGGTCGAGCAGCCGCAGCAGGAGCTCACCCCGCGCGGCTTCCTCACCCCGCTGCGCGACGACCTCATCCGCGTGCTCACCATGTCCGACCGGCGCGGCGCGCCCGCCCTGGCCGACACCACCGCGCAACGCCGCGTCGACCAGACCACCCGCACCGTCGACGAGCTGTTCCACTCGGTGACCGTGCTGCCACCCGGCGGCGTCTACACCCTCGCTTCGGAACAGAGCCCGCTGCTGCTGGTCGCCCGCAATGACCTGCCCGTCGCCGTTCGCATCAAATTCCGCATCGACGCGCCCGCCGAAACCAATATCACCGATATCGGCGAGCAGGTGCTGCCGGCCAAGGGCACCCGGTCCTTCCAGATTCCGACCGAGGTCTCCGACAGTCGAAACCTGGCGATACCCATCGCCCTTACCACACCCGACGGGGTGCCACTCGGCAATGCCGTATCGGTTTCGGTGCGGTCCAACGCCTACGGTCGAGTGTTGGCAATAATTACCGCAAGTGTCGGTGCACTGTTGCTCCTGCTCGTCGCCCGCCGACTCTGGCACCGCTTCCGCGGCCAGTCCGATCCGGCGGACGAGGGATTCGATTCCGAAACCCGGCGCAGGGTGAACAGGTTCCGGCGGGCGCGCAAGCGCGAACTGCGACACGAGGAGGCACGGTGAGCGAGTACGGCGGACCACGCTCGACCGGCCGACCCGAAGGCCAGGACGGGCCGCCCCCACGCACACCCGGGCGCGGCGACGGACCCGACGCTCCGGCACCGCGGCGCGCGCCCTCCGCACCATGGGAACGGGGAGTACCGCAGCAACGCGGCCCCCGACCGGGACCCCCGAGCCCCGGACCACGGGCGGGAAATCCTCCGTCACAGGGCATTCCGACCGTGCTGCCCGGTCGGCCACAATCGGGTCAACCGTCCGGTCCCGCTCCGGTGCGCGGACCACGCCCCGGCGAATCCGGGCCCATCATGGCGCGCCCACCCGGCCAGCCGCCGCGCCGGCCACAGCCGAACCCGCAGCAGCCGCAACCCAACCCACAGCCACCGCGACCCGCCGGACCACCGCCGGGCGGTGCGCACATCGCACCGGAAGACCGCTACCACTGGGGACACCGCCCCGGCGACCCGAACCAGCCACTCGGACCGGTCATGCGCAATACGCCCCCCGGCGGACAGCGCTACCCGACACCACAGTCGAATCCGCTGCCGCGCCCGGCACCACCGCTACCGCGCAGCGGACCGAACACCCGCGAACAGCACGCCGCCACGGCCCCCAAACCGGAGAGCTCGAACGCCAAACTGGTCCGGGACTCCGGCTCGATCGCCATCGCGACCCTGGCCAGCCGCATCACCGGCTTCGGAAAACAGCTCCTGCTGCTGACCGTGCTCGGCCCGGCCATCGCCTCCGCCTTCACCGTCGCCAGCACCATCCCGACCATGATCTCCGAGCTACTGCTCGGCGCCGTGCTGACCGCCATCGTGGTACCGACCCTGGTACGCGCGGAGAAAGAGGACCCGGACGGCGGCAGCGCCTTCGTCCGGCGACTCTTCACCGCCGCGCTCACCGTGCTCGCCACCGGAACCGTCATAGTCCTCGTCCTCGCGCCGGTCCTGACCACACACGTCTTCCTGTCCGACGACGGCAAAGTCAGCACCGCGCTCACCACCGCGCTCGCCTTCCTGCTGTTACCGGCCGTGCTGTTCTACGGCACCTCGGCGCTGCTCATGGCCATCCTCAATACCCACGGGGTGTTCAAACCCGGTGCGTGGGCGCCGGTGCTGAACAATCTCGTCGTCCTCACCGTGCTCATCGCCTACCGGATGACACCGGGTGAGATCAGCCTCGACCCCGTCCGCATGGGCGAACCGAAACTGCTCATCCTGGGCATCGGCGTGACCCTCGGCGTGGTCGTGCAGATGGTGAGCCTGCTGCCCGCCATCCGCCGCGAAGGCATCAACCTGCGGCCGCTGTGGGGAGTCGACGCCCGGCTCAAGCAATTCGCGGGCATGGGCGCGGCCATCATCCTGTACGTCGGCATCAGCCAGATCGGCTGGACCTTCGCCACCCGGATCTCCTCACACTGGGACAAAGCCGGACCCGCCATCTACCAAAACGCCTGGCTGCTCCTGCAATTGCCGTACGGCGTGCTCGGCGTGACCCTGCTGACCGCGATCATGCCGCGCCTGAGCCGCAATGCCGCCGCCGACGACACACCGGCCGTGGTCGACGATCTCGGCACCGCCACCCGGCTCACCATGATCGCGCTCGTCCCCGTGGTCACCTTCATGACCTTCGCCGGACCGCAGATCGGTGAAGCCCTCTTCGGCTACGGCCACTTCGGACCCGAACAGGCCGGCCGACTCGGCGAAGCCGTCTCCTGGTCCGCGTTCACGCTGATCCCGTACTCGCTGGTACTGATCCACCTCCGAGTGTTCTACGCGCGCGAACAGGCTTGGACGCCGACCTGGATCATCCTCGGCATCACCGGCGTGAAGATCCTGCTCTCGGCGCTGGCCCCGACGCTCGTCGCCGAGAACCACATCGTCATCGCGCTCGGCGTCGCCAACGGCCTCGGCTTCGTCACCGGTGCCGTCATCGGCGGCTGGCTGCTGCACCGCAGCCTCGGCGATCTGCGCATGACCAATGTCGGGCGCACCATCACCCGGGTGGTCCTGGCCTCGATGGCCGGCGGCGCGGTCATGCTGATCGCGGACAAGGTGATCGGCCTGCACCGGCTCTCGGACTCCTTCGGCGGACTCGGTTCACTGGTGCGCGTCGGCCTGACCGCCATCATCATGTTCGGCGTCGCCTTCGGTCTCATGCGACTCGCGGGCATTCCGGAGATCGTCGCCATCACCGTGGCCATCTCGCGGCGGCTCGGTTTCACCGCGCCCGCACCTGATCTCGAACTCGACGGCGGCACACTCGGCGATATGGGCGACACCACGCTGCTGCCCAAACCGGATCTGCGCGCCGCGCCCTACTACTACCGGTTCGACCCGTACCTCGACGCGCAGACCATGGTGCTGCCCGTCATCCGACCCGATGCGGTTGACAACACCGGCAAGGGTGAGTTCCCGTACCCTGATCGGCAGGCGAGCGCAGGCGCCGAAGGCTCTCGCGCGGCCTCGGACGAGGGTGTCCGCGGGACACCGGGTCCGGCCCAGCAACATCGGTCTCCGACATACCAGGGCGAAGGAGGAACGAGGGTGAGCGACGACGCGGCGAGCGGCGTCCCGGCCGCCGAATCCGCAGCGGCCGCGGGCGGTGGGCTCTCCACGGATGCGCCCCCGACTCCGGATCGCACGGACGGAAAACAGGGCGGTACGGGCCAATCCGCGCACCGGGACACCGGTCGCGATCGGCACGACTCCGGGGAGCTACCGGAGCAGGAGGCCCACGCGGGCCCCGAAACCGGTGTCTACGAGGCGATTTCGCCACAGATGCCGCCCATGCGGGTGGAGGCCACCAAGCGCATCCAGCGCGGGCCCAAGCTGCTGCCGGGCGCATCCGTCGCGGGCGGACGCTACCGACTGCTGGCCGGTCACGGCGGCGCGCGCGGCCTCAAATTCTGGCAGGCCCTGGATGTGAAGCTGGACCGCGAGGTCGCACTCACCTTCGTCGACGCCGACCAGCAGGCCGCCGACAACTCCGGACACGATGGGCCGCAGGCGATCCTGTCCCGCACCCTGCGCCTCGGGCGGATCAACTCGCCCGGCCTGGCCCGCGTGCTCGACGTGGTGCGCGGCTCCTCCGGCGGCATCGTGGTCGCCGAATGGACGCCGGGCCGCTCGCTCAAGGAGATGGCCGATACCGTGCCGTCCCCGATCGGCGCGGCCCGCGCCATCCGGGCGCTCGCGGCCGCGGCCGAACTCGCGCATCGCGGCGGCGGCTCGCTATCCATCGACCATCCGGATCGGGTGCGCATCAGCGCCTCCGGTGACGCCGTGCTCGCCTTCCCCGGCACCCTCGGCGACTCCGACGCACAGTCGGACGTACGCGGGCTCGGGGCCATGCTCTACGCGCTCATCACCGCGCACTGGCCGATCCGCACGGGCGGGGTCACCGGTTCGGCCGCGACCGTCGGCGGACTACCCCTGGCCGACTTCGGTCCGGACGGAACTCCGGTGGAGCCCAGGACAATTCGACCCGAGGTGCCCTTCGAGATCTCCGCGGTCGCGGTGCGCTCGCTGGAGTCCAACAAGGGTGTGCGCACCGCCGCCACCGTCCAGCACGTGCTGGAGCAGGCGTCGGTGGTCGATCAGAAGACCGATCTGATTCCGGTACTGCGGCTGGGCCAGCGCCCGCCGTCCGCGCCGGACGAGACCCTCGCCGATCCGGAACTCCTCGCCGCCGTGAAGGAACGCTCGCAGCGGATGATGTGGATTCTGGTCGGGCTCGGCGTGCTCGCCGCGCTGGTGGTCGGTGTCATCATCTGGTGGCTGCTGAGCGTCTTCGCGCCCGGTAGCTCCGACGCGCCGCTCAACGAACAGCGCAATATCGGACTCACCACCTCCAGCGTCGCGCCTCCGGCGCCGGGTGCGCCGGAGACCACCCCGGCCGCTGCCGTGGGCGTGCCGGTACCGGTGACCGGGGCCATGGTGTTCTCGCCCGAGGGCACCCCGGACGGTGTCGGCAGCATCGGGGCGGTACTGGACAACAATCCGACCACCGTGTGGCGTACCGACGCGTACTTCCAGCAGTTCCCCGCCCTCAAGAAGGGGGTCGGGATCCTGGCCACGCTGGGCAGCCCCAGCAAGCTCACCAAGGTGATCATCGATTCGCCGACGGCGGGCGCGCAGGTCGAGATCCGGACCTCGCCGACCGCCTCGCCGACACTGGATCAGACCCAGCTGATCGGGGCGGCGACGCTCGGCAACGGGACCACCGAGATCGCGGTGCAGGCCGATCAGCCCGCCCGATACGTGCTGGTGTGGATTACCGCGCTGGCGCAGAACGGCGGTCAGTACCAGACCTCCATCGCCGAGGTCCGGTTCGAAGCCGCGCCATGATTTCGTGATTTTCGGGTCGTTCCGGTTATCCGAGCCGCTGTCCGGTTCGCCCGAAAATGCCCGCTAGCTGCGCTTTTATCACGCAATCCATTGCTACCGAATCGTTATCTTCGATATGATCCTGCGTACTCTCTGCTGGTCTCAGGAGTTGCATTGTCGTATGCGAAGGATTCCGGAGTAGCGACCGAGCCACGAACTCGGCCCGCATCCACGGCTGTCCGCACCCGCCACCGGGTCTGCGAGGCCACCGATCGCGCCCTGCTCGCCGCGCACGCCCAGGGCGAACCGCACGCCTTCGCCGAGCTATTGCGCCGCCACCGCGACCACCTCTGGCAGACCGCGCTACGCGCCTCCTACACGCCCGAGGACGCCGCCGACTCACTCCAGGACGCCCTGCTCTCCGCACACCGCGGCGCGGGCGGCTTCCGCGGCGACTCCGAGGTGCGCAGCTGGCTGCATCGCATCGTGGTGAACGCCTGCCTGGATCGGATCCGTCGCAACAAACTGCGCCGCACGGTACCTTTGTCCGACGAGTCCGTACTCGAACCCCTTTATCCCCGCGACGATTTCGCGCGTCTGGACGCCACCCTGGTGGTCGATGCCGCGCTGTTCACGCTGCCCGCCGAACAGCGCACCGCCTTGGTCGCCGTGGAGCTGGAAGGGTATTCGATCGCGGAAGCCGCTGTGCTGCTCGGTGTTCCGGCCGGAACCATAAAAAGCCGGTGCGCCCGCGGGCGGCGGCGACTCGAAGAACACCTGAAGTCGATGAACACCTGAAGTCGGCGCGCGCGGCGCAGGATATTCGGGAACCGGAGGCGACTCCGGTGCGTCAAAAACTTAAGACAGGTCTGCGAATTCCCACACGGGTCCGATCTGGAGGGGCGATGAACGAGGACGACGCAGTAACCGGAGGAACAGTGGCGCAGGGACCGGTGGCCGCCGGAACCATCCCGCGACCGCCCTGGACCACCGAACTGCTCGCCGATCTGCACGCCGGGAACGTCCCGGCGGACCTGTCCGCACAACTGTGGACACAGGTACGCCGCGATCCCGACGCCATGCGCTATCTGCGCTCCCTCGACCAGGTGAACCTGCACCTGCGCGAGCTGGGCCGCGACGAGCACATCGCCCACCCCATGCCCACCGAGGTCACCGACCGGCTGGAGCGGATGATCGGCGATCTCGCCGCCACCGAGCTCACCGATCCGGGCCTGCTCGCCACCGTGCACCGACTGCCCGTCCATCGCCAATCCACCTATCCCGCAACACCTTCCACCACACCCATGCCGGTCTTGAACGGCTCCGCCATGTTCGACACCGGTCAACTCGACCCGCGCGAACTCGGCGAGCCGGCACCGGAGGAGCTGGAACAGGAGCCGGGGGAGTACGAGACGGCCGCGGAGCCCGTTCGCCCGGCCGAACCGCCCTCCCGCCGCCTGCGCTGGCTCACCACCGCCGCCGCGGCCGCCGCCGTGCTCGCCGGTGGCGTGGTCGCATTCGACGCCGTGCAGAACCGCACCGCCACACCCGCAACGGCACAGCCCGCCGACAGCACCCTCGCCCCGGGACTCGCTCCCGCCGATGTGCTGACCGCCATGGGCCGGCATGAGATCAGCGGCCCACTCGCCAAGGGCAACTCACTATCGGCCTGCCTCGCCGCGGCCCGGCTGGACCGTCCGGTGCTCGGCTCCCGCACCGTCACCTACACCGGTCAGCCCGCCGTCCTGGTGCTCCTGGCCGGGCCACACGCCCCGCAGATCACCGCCGCCGTACTCGGCAACGGCTGCACCGCGAACAACCCGCAGGTGCTCGCCAGCGCCGATATCGGCTGAGGCACAACGCCACTGGTCGGAAGGGGTTCGGGGCGCGGTTCCCGCAACCTTTTTCGGGGGAGTGTGCGGGCTCACCCCCGCGCCCTGCCCCCCGAGCCCCGGGAACAACACCGTTTACCCTGTTGTTGACCGACCTGCCTGATTCACATCTGCCTTCGGAGGCCCTCTTGACTACCGCTGTTCGCGACCTGATCATCGTCGGTTCCGGACCGGCCGGATACACGGCTGCCGTGTACGCCGCGCGAGCGGAGTTGCAGCCGTTGCTCTTCGAGGGCACCCAATTCGGTGGCGCGCTCATGACCACCACCGAGGTGGAGAACTTCCCCGGCTTCCGCGACGGCATCATGGGCCCCGACCTCATGGAGGAGATGCGCGAGCAGGCCAAGCGGTTCGGCGCGGACATCCGCAGTGAGGACGTCGACGCCCTCGACCTCTCCGGCACCATCAAGAAGGTCACCGTCGGCGGTGAGACCTTCGAGGCCTACTCCGTCATCCTGGCCATGGGCTCGGCCGCCCGCTACCTGAACATCCCCGGTGAGCAGGACCTACTGGGCCGCGGCGTCAGCGCCTGCGCCACCTGCGACGGCTTCTTCTTCAAGGGCCAGGACATCGTGGTGGTCGGCGGCGGCGACTCCGCCATGGAAGAGGCCACCTTCCTCACCAAGTTCGCCTCCAGCGTCACCGTCATCCACCGCCGCGAGGAGTTCCGCGCCTCCCGCATCATGCTCGAGCGCGCCAAGTCCAATGACAAGATCCGCTTCCTGCTGAACTCCGAAGTCACTGCGGTGCACGGTGATTCGGCCGTCACCAGCCTCACCGTTCGCGACACCCGCACCGGTGAGACCAGCGAACTGCCCGCCACCGGCCTGTTCGTCGCCATCGGCCACGATCCGCGCAGCGAACTCGTCACCGGCCAGGTCGAACTGGACGACGAGGGCTATGTGAAGGTGCAGGGCCAGTCCACCTACACCTCGGTGCCCGGCGTCTTCGCCGCCGGCGATCTGGTCGACCACACCTACCGGCAGGCCATCACCGCCGCCGGGACCGGCTGCCGCTCGGCCATCGACGCCGAACGCTGGCTCGCCGAGCAGGGTGACATCACCAGCAATACCCTCGATCACGCCGGTCGCCCGGTGGAAGTCAACAACTAAGGAGATCGACCATGTCCGACGCCAAGACCACCGCCACCATCACGGTCAGCGACAAGACATTCGCACAGGATGTGCTGGCCAGCGAGAAGCCGGTCCTGGTCGACTTCTGGGCGGCCTGGTGCGGTCCGTGCAAGATGGTCGCCCCCGTGCTCGAGGAGATCGCCGCCACCCATCCGGACGCGCTGACCATCGCGAAGGTCGACGCGGACGCCAATCCGGAGACCTCGAAGGACTACGGCATTCTGTCGTTGCCTACCATGGTGCTGTTCCAAGGGGGCAAGGAGATCAAGCGGATCGTCGGCGCAAAGGGCAAAGCGGCTCTTCTGCGCGAACTCGAGGGTGTTATCTAACGACGCGCCGTACGATGCCTGCACTCGACAGTTGCCGAAATCCGGTCCGGGTCTGAGACAATCGACCGACGCTCCGGTCGCGCATAGGTGTACACCTATGCGCGAGTGGGTACCCGGGTTGGCGGAAGGAAAGGGCTCTTACGCATGCACCGACTTCGTCACGGCGATACTGGACCAGCCGTAGCTGAGGTTCGGAGCACCCTCGCAAGTCTCGGATTCCTGAACTCACACCCCACTGCCGAAACCAATGGCCACGGCGCCATCGGCAATGGCGAGTACTGGAAAGACGTAGCAGCCACCTTCGACCACGACCTCGACTCCGCGGTGCGCGCCTTCCAGCAGTACCGCGGCCTGCTCGTCGACGGCGTGGTGGGCCCGGCCACCTACCGGGCCCTCAAGGAAGCCTCGTACCGCCTCGGCGCACGCACCCTGATCTATCAGCTCTCCGCACCGCTGTACGGCGACGATGTCGCCACCCTGCAGCGCCGGTTGCAGGATCTGGGGTTCTACGTGGGCCGGGTGGACGGCTACTTCGGACCGCACACACACGAGGGGCTCACCTCCTTCCAGCGCGAGATCGGCCTCGCCGGCGACGGCATCTGCGGGCCGGACACGCTGCGCTCACTCGAACTGCTGGGCGCGCGCGTCACCGGCGGCAATCCGCATCGCATCGCCGAGGAAGAAGTGGTGCACCGCGCCGGTCCACAGCTGACCGGTAAGCGCATCGTCATCGATCCGGGCCTGGGCGGGCCGGACAAGGGCTCGTCCGTACCCAGCGAATTCGGTGACGTCTACGAATCGGAGATCCTCTGGGATCTGGCCAGCCGCCTCGAAGGACGCATGGCCGCAACGGGTATGGAGACTTTCCTGTCCCGGCCGTGGGGAGCCAATCCCTCCGATGCCGAACGTGCCGAAACCTCCAATACCTTCGACGCCGATCTGATGATCTCGCTGCGCTGTGCCGGGAATCCCAGCACCTCCGCCAGCGGGGTGGCGAGCTTCCACTTCGGCAATTCACACGGCTCCACCTCGATGATCGGCCAGGTACTGGCCGGCTTCATCCAGCGCGAGATCGTGGCACGCACCTCGCTGCAGGACTGCCGCACGCACGCCCGCACCTGGGATCTGCTGCGGCTCACCAAGATGCCGACCGTGCAGGTCGATATCGGCTATCTGACAAGCGATTACGACTCGTCGGTGCTCACCAACCCGCGCATGCGGGATGTGATCGCCGAGGCGATTCTGATCTCGGTCAAGCGGCTGTACCTGCTCGGGCAGGACGATCAGCCGACCGGTACCTACACCTTCGCCGAGCTCCTCGCCGAGGAACTGGCTGCCGCAGACCGCATCTGAGATACGGATTTGAAGTACAAACAAGCCCTTTGCCCGTTGGACGGGCAAAGGGCTTGTTTTCCTTGGGGGGTTCAGGGGCGAAGCCTCTGAGAGCCTACGAGAGTTCTGTCATCGAGTCAGAGCGTGATCAGGCGGTTCGGCATGGCCAGCGCCGCGGTCGCGAGCAGTTGATCGAGCGCACGCTCCACGTCTTCCTTCCAGAGATGGTCACTATCCAGCTCCAGTCGCAGCCGCGGGAAACGGTGATGCGCGGCAACCACTTTGAAGCCGACCTCCTCCAGGAAATCGGCATCGATCATGCACGTCTCCGGCGAACACCCGGCCGACGGCGGCGGGGTCTTGGAGGCGCGCGGGGGAGTGGGGGCGATGCGCTCCATGAACATCATCGAACCCAGATCCGCCATGGCCGTGGTGGGCGGATCCCAGCGAATACCGAACGCCTCGATGGCCCGCACACCACGCCGCACCAGATCGCCCACCACAGCGTGAATGAGCTGCTGGGCGACATCCGTGCTGTCATACGGGAATTCGGCCCGCAGCGTGGTCAGCAGGACGGCATCCGGGCTCACCGGGGAGGTGGGGAAGAGTCCGGCGCGCGGCACCACATTCGGCGGAGAGTAGAGCGCGACGCCGGCCGACTGACCATCGACCAGAGCGACCTGCCCACACGACCCCCACTCCAGGAGTACGGTCGAGAGCCAGGCCTCCTTCTCGAAGACCGGGTCACTGAATTCGCGGGAGTCCGCTGCCACCGCCGGATCCATCTCCCAGAACACGCAACGCCGTGCGTGCGCCGGAAGTTTGTCGAGTCCGCCGAGGGTCAATGCGGTAACGCTGGTCGACACCGCTCTGCTCAGCCTCCAGCTGTCCGATTCATCCACACTCACGCCGCATCGATATCTACTCGCCAGCAAGAATAAGCGATCAAAGCAACACGCCTCTCGGGGGATAAAAACATGTGCGTCACAGTGACGTTTCCGCCTCGACCCCAGAGTAGGGCCGATTTCAGAGCTTCGATTGCTCCATCAGGCTGACAATTCGCTCGAGATCATCGATCGAACCGAACTCGACCGTGATCTTGCCCTTGCGCTTACCCAGCGCCACCGTCACTCGCGTGTCGAAGGATTCCGACAGTCGCTCGGCGACATCCTGCAGACCCGGCATTTGAATCGGCTTGCGCTTCGGCGCCAGGGGAGTGGCCGCCGCATCCGGATTCCGATTGGCCAACTTGACGGCTTCCTCGGTCGAGCGCACCGACATACCCTCGGCCACAATCCGCTTCGCGAGCTCCTCCTGCGCCTCGGCTCCCGCCTCCAGTGCGAGCACCGCGCGGGCATGCCCGGCGGAGAGCACACCGGCCGCTACCCGGCGCTGCACCGGAATCGGAAGTCTCAGCAGGCGAATCATATTCGTCACGACGGGTCGGGAACGGCCGATTCGCGAAGCCAGTTCCTCATGGGTGACACCGAACTCCTCGAGCAGCTGTTCGTAGGCCGCCGCCTCTTCGAGGGGATTCAACTGCACGCGATGGATGTTCTCCAGCAACGCATCCCGCAGCAGCGCGTCATCGGCGGTCTCACGCACGATCGCCGGAATGGCATCGAGCCCGGCGGCCTGGCTGGCTCGCCAGCGCCGCTCACCCATGATGAGCTGATACCGCGGTTCCGGCAGGCTCTCCACCTGACGCACCACGATCGGCTGCATGAGGCCGAACTCCTTGATGGAGTGCACCAGTTCGGCCAGCGCCTCATCATCGAAGACCTGACGCGGCTGCTTGGGATTCGGCACGATCTGCTCGGGCGGAATCTCCCGATAGGTCGCACCCGCGTCGATCTCCTCCACCACCACTTCGGCGGGATCCGGAACCCGGTGCAGGAAGGCCGAAGCCGGCTGCGGGCCGATCGGATCGAGACCGATGACAACATTGGCGGCAGCGCTGCCCAGACCTCCGGGTGTGGCTGCGGGCCCGGTGGGGATCAGCGCGGCGAGACCGCGTCCCAGTCCACCCTTCTTCGCCTGGCTCATCGGTCTAGGACCCCTTTCGTTGTACACCATGCACCGCAGCCGAGATTGTCATTACACACCGGATCCGGCGTCGGTGGTCGGCACCGACTCCGGGCGCGCCGCCTTGGCTGCCATCTCGCGACCCGCGTCCAAATAGCTCATGGCGCCGCGTGAACCCGGATCGTAATCGAGCACCGTCATGCCGTAGCCCGGCGCCTCGGAGACCTTCACACTGCGGGGGATGACCGAGCGCAGCACCGCGTCACCGAAGTGCGCGCGCACCTCCTCGGCCACCTGATCGGCCAGCTTGGTGCGACCGTCGTACATGGTGAGAACGACGGTGGAGACATGCAATTCGGGATTCAGATGCGACTGCACCAGACCGATATTGCGGAGCAGCTGACCCACACCCTCCAGCGCGTAGTACTCGCACTGAATGGGGATCAGCACCTCCTTGGCGGCCACGAGCGCGTTCACCGTGAGCAGGCCGAGTGACGGTGGGCAGTCGATCATGACGTAGTCGATGTCGTATCCGGCGAGGTTCGCCTCCTGGATGGCGGCCTTCAACCGGCCCTCGCGGGCGACCATGGAGACGAGTTCGATCTCCGCACCGGCGAGGTCGATGGTGGCGGGAATGCACAGCAGTCGCTCATTGTGCGGGCTCTGCTGGATCGCGTCACGGACCGTGCACTCGCCGATGAGTAGCTCATAGCTGGACGGGATTCCGGAGTGATGCGGGATGCCGAGCGCGGTGCTGGCATTGCCCTGCGGATCGAGATCGACCACCAGCACCCGCATCCCCTGCAGTGCCAGCGCGGCCGCGAGATTCACGGCGGTGGTCGTCTTACCCACCCCGCCCTTCTGATTCGCGATGGTGATGACGCGCTGTTCACGCGGGCGCGCGATCGCGGAGTTGCCGGGGTGCAGAACCTGACTGGCGCGCTGCGCTTCCGCCGCGATCGGGGTGTCGGTGGGGGAGATATTGCCGAACGGGGTGCGGCTGAACTCCTCTGCATCGAAGGCTCCGGTATCGAGCATGCCGGGTACCCGGGACGTTGTTTCCCGTGAAACATTCGCCGGACCGTTGGACATACAGGCTCCTAACCCCGAGAAACTCAAAGACACGTGGCCGAGTGGATGCGCGTAGGGAGAGCCGCCGGGCACCGCCACTGTGGGGCACTCACGCTCGACGTTCATAGCTTGCCAGTACGGGACACAATACGGAAGTTGAACGACAATCCCGCACCCGCGACACGCATAATCGCTCACCCCGAAGCGAATTCGACCGATGTTTCACGGGAAACCAAGCCGGACAACCGCTCTGCCCGATCATATGAAGATGGAACGGGCGCGACGGCGAGGCTTGCCGTCGCGCCCGTTCCGGGTCACGGTGGGGGAGTGGACTACTGGGCCGCGTGGCTTACCGAGCCATGCGGCCTACCGAACGGAGAGCGTGCCCGGTAATCCGGCGAGCGGGTTGCTTCCGAAGGAGCCGATGCCCCCACCCGGAGCAGTCGGCCGAGTCGTCACAGTGACGATGGCGGCCTCGGCTGATTTCAGCTACTTCTTGGGGCGAGCCTTGCGGCGATCGGCCCGCGGTAGCTTCTCCGCACTGATCACCATCGTGGGCGTCTCCAGTACGCCCACACCGCATTCCAGGACCTCGGTGCGGCCCGCGCCCGCTTTGGTGAGCTCGTCGCGATCGCGCTCCAATTCCTCGATCGCGCTGATTCCCTTGAGCGCCAACATCCGTCCGTGATCGCGGACCAGCGGCATGGACCAACCCGCCAGCTTCGCCAGGGGAGCGACCGCGCGGGAGGTGACGACATCCGCGCCGCCCGCCTCCTTCTTCACGCCGGGCTGCTCCGCGCGCCCGCGCACCACGGTCACCTCGAGCCCGGCGGCTTCGATGAACTCGGCCAGGAAGACGGTCCGGCGAAGCAGCGGCTCCACCAAGGTGATTCGAAGATCCGGCCGCGCGATGGCGAGTGGGATACCCGGCAGGCCCGCGCCGGAACCGATATCGACGACGGTCGCGCCCTGGGGGATGAGCTCACCGATGACCGCGCAATTGAGGATGTGCCGATCCCAGAGCCGGGGCACCTCGCGCGGTCCGATGAGTCCGCGTTCCACACCCGCACTCGCGAGGACCGCGTAGTACCGCTTGGCGATCTCCAGCCGATCGCCGAAAATCACGGCGGCAGCGGCGGGTGGCTCGATACCCAGATCTGTCATCTCGGTGCCAGGTTCCACGTGAAACATCCTTCCGACTAAACCCGACTCGCGGGACTCTCAGGGGCGCCGCCCCCGAACTCCCGGAAACACGTCGGGTACAACTCAGACGACTCCGGACAAGCGTAGGGCCCCCGGTCTCTTCGACGCGGGGGCCCTGTGTTCAGTGCGGTGCGCGTGTCACGCGGGGAGGACGACGACCCGTCGGCTCGGCTCCACGCCTTCACTTTCGCTGACGACACCGTCGACGGCGGCGACCGCGTCGTGCACGATCTTGCGCTCGAACGGAGTCATCGGGGTGAGCGCCTCCCGCTCGCCCGACTCCAGCACGCGCTTGGCGGTCTCGGTGCCCAGCGCGCTCAACTCACTACGACGGTTGGCGCGCCAGCCCGCGACATCAAGCATGAGCCGGCTGCGCACTCCGGTCGACTGCTGCACGGCCAGCCGGGTGAGCTCCTGCAGTGCGTCCAGCACCTCACCGCGACGCCCGACCAGCTTGGCCAGATCCTTGCCACCGTCGATGCTCACGATGGCCCGGTCGCCCTCGACATCGAGGTCGATATCGCCGTCGAAGTCCAGGACGTCCAGTAGCTGCTCCAGGTAATCCCCGGCGATTTCGCCTTCTTCGATGAGGGCTTCCTCGGCATCGACCACGGGCTCGGCCGCAGTCGCGGGCTCGGTCTCCGGTGCCGCCGTCGCAGCCGTCACTGTGGGGTCCCCTCCGTCGGTTTCAACAGTCATGGTTGTTTCCTTCATCTGGAGTTGTCGGCGCCGCTGCCGGTTGTCGCAGCGAGCGCCTCGAGAAGATCAGCGGCGCCGCTTCTGGTTGGCGCGCCCACGATTGCCGGACCGCTTCTTGGCCTGGCCCTGCTTGGCCTGACCCGACTTGGCGGAGCCGTTCTGATTGGCCTGCGGCGCATCGTTCTTGGCCATATCCACACCATTGGTGTCGGCCGGCGACGGGGCATCGACAACGGGCTTCTTACGCGTATCGACAGGCTTCGCGCCCGGCTTCGGTGCGTTCTGCACGCGACGCTCCAGGGCGGCGTCCTTCTTCTCCTGGTCTTCCTTCTCCATACGACCGAAGACGAGGTGCTGCTGCGCGTAGGTCCAGATGTTGTTGGAGACCCAGTAGATGAGGATGGCGATCGGCAGGAACGGACCACCGACGAGCACGCCCAGCGGGAACACGTACAGCGCCAGCTTGTTCATCATGGCGGCCTGCGGGTTGGCGGCGGCCGCCTCGCTCTGCCGCTCCACCGAGGCGCGCGCGTTGAAGTGCGTCGCCAGGCCCGCGATGATCATCAGCGGTACCGAGACGGCGATGATGGCGACCTTGCTCGGCACGCCGCCGTACTCGGCGAAGGACTGCAGCACGGTGTTCGTCTCGGTGATGTAGCCCGACAGCGGGGCACCGAAAAGGCGTGCGGTGAGGAAGGACTGGACGTCACCCGCGCTGAAGATGTAGTTCGCGGTGTGCGCGTTGTCGTACGGGGTCATACCGAGCTGACCGATACCGGTACCGGTCCGGTTGAACGAGCGCAGCACATGGAACAGACCCAGGAACACCGGCACCTGCAGCAGCACGGGCAGACAGCCCATGAGCGGATTGAAGCCGTGTTCCTTCTGCAGTTTCTGCATCTCGACCGTCATCTGCTGACGATCGTTCTTGTACTTCTTCTGCAGTTCCTTGATCTGCGGCTGCAGTTCCTGCATCTGTTTCGTCGTGCGGACCTGCTTCACGAACGGCTTGTACAGCACCAACCGCAACGTGAACACCAGGAACACCACGGCCAGCGCCCAGGCGAAACCACTGTCGTCGCCCAGCGCCCACCCGAAGACGCGATGCCAGAACCAGAGGATGGCCGACACCGGGTAATAGATGAAATCGAGCACGGCGTTATGTACTCCCGTCGTTCGTATCGCCGGTCACCGCGGACGGTGACCCTTCATTGGCTGCTGCCGCGTGCCGGTGACGCGAACGTTCCGGTACGGGGTCCCACCCACCAGGGTGCCAGGGCGCGCATTTCGCTATGCGCACGGCTGCCAGTGCGAGTCCGACGAACAGACCGCGCGTGCGCAGCGCCGTCACCGCGTACTCACTACAGCTGGGAGTGAAGCGGCAGACGGGCATGCGCGTGGGGGAGACGTAGGTCCGATACAGCTCGATGAGGAATATCAGAGCTTTGGCCGGTAAACGGGCAGCGGCGCGCAGGACGTTCATGAGTCGCTGCCAGCTGTTCCCGATTCGCCACCGGCCGGGCCGGATTCGCTGAGGGTGCCGAGTTTGCGCAAACCGCCCCGGATCTGTTTTTCGAGATCGACGGAGCAGGCTGTCGCCGCGCCCGGCAGAGCGCGCAGAACCACATCCGTGCTGTCGGGCAGATCCGCCGCGACGCTCGCACAGATATGACGCAGGCGGCGGGCCACCCGGTGGCGTACCACCGCGTTACCCACCGCCTTGCTGACGATCAAGCCGAAACGCGGACCGCCCACCCTGATGGATGGTTCCGGTCCGCTCGACTGATCGTCGTGTAGCAGTACGTGCACAACGAGATCCCGTCTCCCGATCCGCCGGCCTTGGCGCACCGTCCGGGAAAAGTCGGTACGTCGATGCAGCCGATACGGCTCAGGCAGCACCGACGATCTCGAATCAGGCCGTCAGAGACTTGCGGCCCTTGCCACGGCGCGCCGAAACGATGGCGCGACCCGCACGGGTACGCATCCGGAGACGGAAGCCGTGGACGCGCGCCCGACGACGGTTGTTCGGCTGGAACGTCCGCTTGCCCTTGGCCACGGTCAACACTCCTCTAGGTGGTGGGCGTCGGTTGACGCCCGAAGCTTTGTCGGTGAAACGGTCTGCCATCCGGCGAATCTGAGATCCATCGGCGCAAATACCCTTGTCGGCACGGGCAGCACACAGCCGCCACCGCACCATAGGGTGACTGTAGAAGGGTACTGATCTGCTGGACGAGGGTCAAACTCGGGGTAAAGACCGGGCTTTGGGCCGCTTCCAGGCGGTTCGACTGGGTGGCCCCGGTTCATGTACGGTCCATCGAGGCATTGGAGCGGCCTAGCGTGCAGTTGCCAGCTGATAGCTGAAGAACCGCAGGTCTACGCCCGATTCGGGGGATTCGACGGGATGCGACGCGCATCCCCAGGTTGTCCACATCTGTGGATAATTGTGTGGAAACACCCTTGGAGTGGCATATTCGTGGGGCTGACGGAGCTCGTCGACGCCCGGTTACCTGGGGGAATCGAGCAGTCGCCGCCCGTCTGCTCCAATCGACCTTGCTCCGGGGAGGACTACGTTCGTGGACGACGAGCAGAATGTGCTGACAGCTGTCTGGCCCGAGGTGATCGCCGAACTCGCGAGCGGATCCGCGGACGGGGAGATCCAGCCGGTCAGCAAGGCGCACAAAGCCTGGCTCGGCATCATCGAACCGATCACCTTCGCGCAGGGATTCGCCCTGCTCTCGGTGCCCGGAACCATGGCCCAGGAGGTGGTGGAGCGCGATCTGCGCGAGCCGATCCTGCGCTCGCTGGCCAGGCGTGGACTTCAGGTCGAGGGCCTCGGCGTGCGGATAAGGGCACAGCAGAATTCGCCTGTGGATCGCTCACCCAACGCGCCCCGGCACGCCCGGATGACCTCCCGCCCGGAACGCCCGCGTGAGCCCGATCACGCGCCGATGAGCTACCAGCCCGCACCCCCGCCACCGGCCCCGGTGGAGCGTCAGCAACCCCACTACCAGGCACAGCCGGAGTATCCACAGCCCCGCTACGCCCCTGCACAGGACTACCCCGCCGAGTACGGCGAGCGCGAATCTTATCCACCGGTGGAATTCGGTCAGCCACAGATGGCCGAAGAGTTGCCGGTCCCCGCGCCGGAGCCGCAGCAACAGCCGCGCCGCCGGGAGAACCACCGGCCGCCGGCCATGCCGCCCGGCCAGGAGTCACTGTTCTCGCCCGAACCGCCCACGCAATTCTCCGAGCCCGAACCCGCTCCCATGCCCGTCCAGCAGGCCCGCCGTCCCGTGGACGAGGACCATCACCAGGACGAGCCGGTCGTGAACGCGCGCAATTCGTGGCCGACCTACTTCAACAAGTCGCCCGAGCGGGAGACTCCACAGCCGTCCTCGGCGAACAGCCTGAACGCCAAGTACACCTTCGAGACCTTCGTCATCGGCGCGTCCAACCGGTTCGCGCACGCGGCCGCGGTCGCCATCGCGGAGGCCCCGGCGCGCGCCTACAATCCGCTATTCGTTTGGGGCGCTTCGGGTTTGGGCAAGACGCACCTGCTGCACGCGGCCGGGCACTACGCCCAGCGGCTGTTCCCGGGCATGCGGGTGAAGTACGTCTCCACCGAGGAATTCACCAACGACTTCATCAACTCGCTGCGTGACGACCGCAAGGTCGCGTTCAAGCGCCGCTACCGCGAGACCGACATCCTGCTGGTGGACGACATCCAGTTCATCGAGGGCAAGGAAGGTATCCAGGAAGAGTTCTTCCACACCTTCAACACCCTGCACAACGCGAACAAGCAGATCGTGGTCTCCTCGGACCGGCCGCCCAAGCAGCTGGCCACCCTGGAGGAGCGGCTGCGCACCCGCTTCGAATGGGGCCTCATCACCGATGTGCAGCCGCCGGAGCTGGAGACGCGAATCGCGATCCTGCGCAAGAAGGCCCGGATGGATCGCCTGGATGTGCCGCACGACGTGCTGGAACTCATCGCCAGCCGGGTGGAGCGCAATATCCGCGAGCTGGAGGGTGCGCTGATCCGGGTGACGGCGTTCGCCTCGCTCAACGGGCAGCCCCTGGACCTGTCATTGGCCGAGGTGGTGCTGCGGGATCTCATGCCCGATGCCGCCACCATGGAGATCACGGCGTCCACGATCATGGCCGTGACCGCGGAGTACTTCAACACCACCCTGGAAGAACTGACCGGTCCGGGTAAGGCCCGGCCGCTGGCGCAGGCCCGGCAGATCGCCATGTACCTGTGCCGCGAACTGACCGACCTATCCCTGCCCAAGATCGGTCAGGCCTTCGGCCGCGACCACACGACGGTCATGTACGCCGACAAGAAAGTGCGCAAGGAGATGACCGAGCGCAGGCGGGTGTACGACCAGGTTCAAGAACTCACAGCCCGAATTAAACAGCGTTCCCGCTGATCCACAGCTAACAGGCCCCCACGTCGGTTGACGTGGGGGTCTTGTGTTTTCGGGGTTGTGGATTCCTCGAGGAGTCCTCGAGGAAACTCTGTGGAATCCTCGAGTTGTGCACCGGTTTACCCACAGGCCGCTACTAACAGGCGTGCACAACCGGTAGTCCACAGTTCCCACAGGTGGATTCATCCTCGAGGTCTGACCTGGGGTGATGGAAGTTATGCCCTGTGGATTCCTCGAGGAGTCCCATGGGAGTCCTCGAGGAAACTCCGAGTTGTCCACCGATTCGCCCCCATGTGCGCAGGTAGCCCGGAAACCGGGGAGCAACTCGAGGATGACTCGAGGATGGATGTGGAAACTGGGTGTGACTCCACAGCCATCGGCCGTTCATCCTCGAGACACCCTCGAGACATCCACACGCCGCCGCACCCTCGGACCTGCGGAAAGGGGGGAAGTCCACAGATTCCACACCGCCTACTACTACTTCATTTCTCTCTAATTAGATTTCTCTTCTAAAACAGGTGTGTGGAAAGTCGGCCTGGGAGTGAACGGTTCGCTCGGATCGGTTCCCGGCTCGTGCACAGGGACGCCTGGAGAAGAACGGGCACCCCGGACTCCTAGGACCCCTCCGGCCCGGCGCGCGCAGATCGCGGGTACGGTTTGATGTCGGCCGCCTGTGCGAGACTGCATGGGTTCCAGGGGGAAGCCCCTGACGAATTCGCAGATCACTACTTGATCGAGACTTGGGAGAGGAACAGACCGGGCGATGGAGCTTGCAAGCATGAAGTTTCGGGTCGCTCGCGAGGACTTCGCCGAATCCGTAGCCTGGGTGGCCCGCAGCCTGCCGTCGCGGCCTCCGGTGCCTGTGCTCGGCGGTGTGCTCCTCGTGGCCGACGAAGATGGTCTTACCGTGTCCGGCTTCGACTACGAGGTCTCCGCGCAGATGCGCGTGGCCGCCGAGGTCGCCGGGCCCGGGCAGGTGCTGGTCTCCGGCCGCCTGCTGGCCGATATCACCAAAGCACTCTCCAACAAGCCGATCGATGTGTCCCTCGACGGCACGCGCGTCCTGATCGCCTGCGGCAGTGCGAAGTTCTCGCTGCCGACCATGCCGGTCGAGGATTATCCCCAGCTTCCCGAACTTCCTCCCCAAACCGGTGAGCTCGCGGTGGATCTGTTCTCCGAGGCGGTCGGCCAGGTCGCCGTCGCCGCGGGCCGCGATGACACCCTCCCCATGCTCACCGGTATCCGAGTGGAGATCGAGGGCCCCAAGGTCGTGCTGGCCGCCACCGACCGCTTCCGTCTCGCCGTGCGTGAGCTGGAGTGGAATCCGGGTCGCGCCGATGTGGAGACCGCGGTGCTGGTCCCGGCTCGCACGCTGTCCGAGGCCGGTAAGACGCTCGGCTCCTCCGACAAGCCAGTGCAGCTGGCATTCGGTACCGGTTCCGACGGCCTGCTGGGCATTGTGAACGGCGGCCGCCGCACCACCACGCGCCTGCTCGATGCCGAATTCCCCAAGTTCCGTCAGTTGCTCCCCAAGGAGCACACCTCCATCGCCACGCTCTCGGTGAGCGCACTGGTCGAGGCCATCAAACGTGTTGCCCTGGTGGCCGAGCGCGGCGCCCAGGTGCGGATGGAGTTCTCCGAAGAGGGCCTGCTGCTCTCGGCCGGTGGTGACGATGCCGGTCGCGCCGAGGAGTGGCTGGAGGCCGACTTCCGGGGTGAGCCGCTGACCATCGCCTTCAACCCGGGCTACCTGGTGGACGGTCTGGGCGCGCTGCGCACCGACAAGGTGACCTTCGGTTTCACCACCCCCAGCCGTCCGGCCGTATTCGTGCCCGCACCGGAAGAGGATCCGGCACAGCTGGATTCGGGTGCGTTCGCGGCGCTGGCCAGCAGCTACATCTACCTGCTGATGCCGGTGCGCCTGCCGGGCTGATCAAGCACAGGTCGGCGAAACACTGTGCACAGTGTTGACAAAGCTGTGAAAAACTCGGTGCGCGTTGGGGTTTCATCCCCCGCCGCCGGGTTTTTTCGCTGCACGGGCTGGGGCATCCCCAGTTCTACGAATGTTTTCCCCAGGTCGAAGGGCAGGGTGGGCTAGCCGGATGTATGTGCGCACCCTGTCGCTGCGCGATTTCCGGTCCTGGGAAGCCGCCGAGCTCGAATTACCGCCCGGCCGAACGGTTTTCCTCGGGTCCAACGGCAATGGCAAGACGAATCTGATCGAGGCCGTGGGGTATCTGTCCACCCTCGGCTCGCATCGGGTCTCCGCCGATGCCCCGCTGATCCGGATCGGCGCGCAGAAGGCTCGTATCGGTGCGACGGTGGTGAATACCGGCCGTGAGTTGCGCGTGGATATGGAGCTCAATCAGGGCGTCGCCAATCGCGCGCAGATCAATCGCTCGCCGGTGCGGCGGCCGCGCGAGATCCTGGGGATTCTGCAGACGGTGTTGTTCGCGCCGGAGGATCTGTCGCTGGTGCGCGGGGATCCGTCCGAGCGCAGGCGCTTCCTCGATGAGCTCGGTACCGCGCGACTGCCGCGCCTGGCGGGTGTGCGCGCGGATTACGACAAGGTGCTGCGGCAGCGCTCGGCGCTGTTGAAAACCGCTGGGCGACTGGCCCGTTCGGGTGGGCGCGGGGCGGAGTTGAGCACCCTCGATGTGTGGGACGGGCATCTCGCCGCGCACGGCGCGGTGCTGCTGGCGCAACGACTGCGACTGGTGCACGAACTTTATCCACATCTCGCACAGGCCTATGGATCGATTGCGCCGGAGTCGCGGCCGGCCTCCATCGTGTACCGAAGTGGTTATCTGCCACCGGAATTGCTCGATCCGGCGCGTACTCCACAGCTCGACGACGACGCCGATCTGGAGGCGATCCTGTTGCGCGAGTTGGCGAATGCGCGGCAGAAGGAGCTCGAGCGCGGGGTCTGCCTGGTCGGCCCGCACCGCGACGATCTGGATCTGATGCTGGGTTCCGCGCCCGCGAAGGGTTTCGCCAGTCACGGCGAATCCTGGTCCTTCGCACTGGCTTTGCGCCTGGGCGCGTTCGAACTGCTGCGCACGGCGGGCACCGATCCGGTACTCATCCTCGATGACGTGTTCGCCGAATTGGATCGCCGCCGCCGCACCGCACTGGCGGCGGTAGCGGCCGAAGCCGAACAGGTCCTCATCACCGCAGCGGTGCCCGAGGACGTCCCCGCCGAACTCGAGGCCGCGCCCATGCGAGTCGAGACCAGCGGCGCAGCCGACAGCCGCACCTCCCGCATCGCGGAGTAGACCGGGTCCATCCAGGAGTTATCCCCAATTCCCCAGGTTTCTCCCCAAGCACGCTTCACCCCGGTCGATGGCGCGAGTGCGACATCACCGCTGGCCATGGCGTGGCCGTCGGCGGCATGCGGCAGAATCCTCGGGAATGCTCACACGCGGACGAAGGGACTTGTGAATGGCCGAACAGCCGCAAGCACACGATCCCGCGCGTCCCGCCGCGGCGGGGGAATCCGGTTCGGCAGGTCCGGAATCCGAGTTGCGCGGTGTGGATCTCGCACGTCGTGCCCTCGAGGAGGCGCGGGCCGCCGCGCGTGCGGCCGGTAAGTCCGTGGGTCAGGGCCGGGCGTCGCCGCGTACGGGTGGGGTGCGGGCGCTGCGTGGTCGCCGTCGTGGCTGGTCCGGTTCGGGTCCCGATGAGCGCGATCCGCAATTGCTGGGCGCGTTGACCGGCAAGCTGGCCAAGGGGCGTGGCTGGTCCGGCAAGGTGGCCGAGGGCATGGTGTTCGGTCAGTGGGCGAAGGTGGTGGGGGAGGACATCGCCTCGCACGCGCAGCCGGTCTCGCTGGAGAACGGTGTGCTGAGCGTGCAGGCGGAGTCGACCGCGTGGGCGACGCAGCTGCGCATGTTCCAGTCGCAGATGCTGGCGAAAATCGCGGCCGCGGTGGGTCACGGGGTGGTCAAACAGTTGCGAATCAATGGCCCGACGGCTCCGAGTTGGCGCAAGGGGGAGCGGCATATCAAGGGTCGCGGCCCGCGCGACACCTACGGATAGACACCCGAAAACGCTTGTGCGCGAGACTGCTCCGCTGGTCAGGTGATCGTTTCACGTGGAACGTGGCGGAAAATCGCGGGTCCCGCGTACCGGGCCGGCGGTCCGCGGATCTCGATCGAGGCGAACCCTGTCGCAAACTCTCCCGACGCCGCACTGCCATCGCCCGCTGAAGGTCTCCGAACCCCCGTCACCCATGACCGGACATATTGCTGGTCGATTTCACGCACGTATGAGCCACTCAGGGGTGTCATAGGTGCATTCTGTGTCGGTCGTACCAGTAGGATGGTGGAGTAACTAGCGGCGATACCTCCCGGCGCGTTCGGCGACAGCTCGCGCGTGGACCCGTAACCCTCGAGCAGACATGCCCTGGGGCCCAGCGTGTGCTCCCCGTCCGGCGCCCGGAGGATCAGCAAGTAAGGAGAGCTACCGACCAGTGGCTGCCATGGACTCCAACGCAGACGGCTCGACCCAGCCCAAGTCGGGCAACCCCAGCTACGGTGCCGACTCCATCACTGTCCTCGAGGGCCTGGAAGCGGTCCGCAAACGTCCCGGTATGTACATCGGCTCCACCGGCGAGCGCGGTCTGCATCACCTGATCTGGGAAGTTGTGGACAACTCGGTCGACGAGGCGATGGCCGGTTATGCCAGCCGCGTCGATGTGACCCTGCTGGCCGACGGCGGTGTGGAGGTCGTCGACGACGGCCGTGGCATCCCGGTCGCCATGCACGCGCAGGGGGTGCCCACCATCGAGGTGGTCATGACCCAGCTGCACGCGGGCGGCAAGTTCGACTCCGACGCGTACGCCGTTTCCGGCGGTCTGCACGGCGTCGGTATCTCGGTGGTGAACGCGCTGTCCACCCGCTTGGAAGCGGATATCGATGTCGACGGCTACCACTGGACCCAGGAGTACAAGGATTCCAAGCCGGGCAAGCTGGTGCAGGGTGAGGCGACCAAGCGCACCGGTACCACCATCCGGTTCTGGTCGGATCCGAATATCTTCGAGACCACCGTCTACAACTTCGAGACGGTCGCGCGCCGCCTGCAGGAGATGGCGTTCCTGAACAAGGGACTCACCATCACCCTGACCGATCAGCGGGTGGCGGACACCGACATCACCGACGAGGTGGTCAGCGATACCGCCGAGGCGCCCAAGCATCTCGACGAGAACGCCCCGGCCGCCGCGCCGAAGGTGAAGACCCGCACCTACCACTACCCGGGTGGGCTCGAGGACTTCGTCAAGCACATCAACCGCACCAAGTCGCCGATCCACAATTCGGTGGTGGGGTTCACCGGCAAGGGCCCCGGGCATGAGCTCGAGGTCGCCATGCAGTGGAACTCGGGTTACTCCGAGTCCGTGCACACCTTCGCCAACACCATCAACACCCATGAGGGTGGTACGCACGAAGAGGGCTTCCGTGCGGCGCTCACCACGGTGGTGAACAAGTACGCGAAGGACAAGAAGCTTCTCAAGGAGAAGGAAGGCAACCTCACCGGTGACGACATCCGTGAGGGCCTGGCCGCGATCGTCTCGGTGAAGATCGCGGATCCGCAGTTCGAGGGTCAGACCAAGACCAAGCTCGGCAATACCGAGGTCAAGTCGTTCGTGCAGCGCACCTGCAACGAGCACCTCGCGCACTGGTTCGAGGCGAACCCGGCCGATGCGAAGACCATTGTCACGAAGGCGGTTTCGTCGGCGCAGGCCCGGGTGGCCGCGCGTAAGGCGCGAGAGTTGGTGCGCCGCAAGTCCGCCACCGACCTCGGTGGTCTGCCGGGCAAGCTGGCCGACTGCCGCTCCAAGGATCCGGTGAAGTCCGAGATCTACATCGTGGAGGGCGACTCCGCCGGTGGTTCGGCCAAGTCCGGCCGCGACTCGATGTACCAGGCGATCCTGCCGTTGCGCGGCAAGATCATCAATGTCGAGAAGTCGCGAATCGACAAGGTGCTCAAGAACAACGAGGTCCAGGCGATCATCACCGCCTTCGGCACCGGTATCCACGACGAGTTCGATATCGCCAAGCTGCGTTATCACAAGATCGTGCTGATGGCCGACGCCGACGTGGACGGCCAGCACATCTCGACCCTGCTGCTCACCCTGCTGTTCCGCTTCATGCGGCCGCTGGTCGAGCAGGGGCACGTGTACCTCGCGCAGCCGCCGCTGTACAAGCTCAAGTGGCAGCGCACCGAGCCGGAGTTCGCCTACTCCGACCGCGAGCGCGACGGTCTGCTGGAGCGCGGTATGGCCTCGGGCAAGAAGATCAACAAGGACGACGGCATCCAGCGCTACAAGGGTCTCGGTGAGATGAACCCGAAGGAGCTGTGGGAAACCACCATGGATCCGAGCGTGCGCGTGCTGCGCCTGGTCACCCTCGATGACGCCGCGGCCGCGGACGAGCTGTTCTCCATCCTCATGGGTGAGGACGTCGAGGCTCGCCGCAGCTTCATCACTCGCAATGCCAAGGACGTTCGGTTCCTCGACGTGTAGTGAGCCGGGGGTCGGGGGTTCGAATCCCCCAACCCCCTCCTGCGTCGAGCACCCTCCCAAAAGACTTCCTACGGAGACCAATTCATGACTGAAACTGAGCTTCCGCCGTCGGGCGGCGACCGCATCGAGCCGGTCGATATCCAGCAGGAGATGCAGAACTCCTACATCGACTACGCCATGAGCGTCATCGTCGGGCGCGCGCTGCCCGAGGTACGCGACGGTATGAAGCCGGTGCACCGCCGGATCCTGTACGCGATGTACGACAACGGTTACCGCCCGGACCGCAGCTATGTGAAGTCCGCGCGCCCGGTCGCCGACACCATGGGTAACTACCACCCGCACGGTGACACGGCCATCTACGACACCCTCGTGCGTATGGCGCAGCCGTGGTCGCTGCGGTATCCGCTGGTCGACGGTCAGGGCAACTTCGGTTCACGCGGTAATGACGGCGCGGCCGCCATGCGTTACACCGAGTGCCGCCTGACCCCCCTGGCGATGGAGATGCTGCGCGAGATCGACCACGAGACGGTCGATTTCACGCCGAACTACGACGGTAAGACGCAGGAGCCGACCGTGCTCCCGGCGCGTGTGCCGGCGCTGTTGATGAACGGCTCCAACGGTATTGCCGTCGGTATGGCGACCAATATCCCGCCGCACAATCTGACCGAGCTGGCCCAGGCCATCTTCTGGGCCCTGGACAATCACCTCGCGGATGAGGAAGCCACCCTGGAAGCCTGCATGGAGCGGGTGAAGGGCCCGGACTTCCCGACCTCGGGCCTGATCGTCGGCACCCAGGGCATCAATGACGCGTACCGCACCGGTCGCGGTTCCATCCGCATGCGCGGCGTGGTGGAGATCGAGGAGGACGCCCGCGGGCGCACCACGATCGTCATCACCGAACTGCCGTTCCAGGTCAATACCGACAATTTCGTGAATGCCATTGCCGAGCAGGTGAAGGACGGCAAGATCGCGGGTGTCGCCGACATCCACGACGAGTCCTCGGACCGTGTCGGTATGCGCATCGTGGTCACGGTCAAGCGTGACGCGATCGCCAAGGTGGTGCTGAACAACCTCTACAAGCACACCCAGCTGCAGACCTCGTTCGGCGCGAACATGCTCTCGATCGTGGACGGGGTGCCGCGCACGCTGCGCCTGGATCAGATGATCCGGCTGTACGTGAATCACCAGTTGGACGTGATCGTCCGGCGCACCAGGTACCTGCTGCGCAAGGCCGAGGAGCGGGCCCACATCCTGCGCGGTTTGGTGAAGGCGCTGGATCAGCTGGACGCGGTGATCGCGTTGATCCGCCGTTCGGCCGATACCGATACCGCGCGCACCGGCCTGATGCAGCTGCTGGAGATCGACGAGGTCCAGGCGACCGCGATCCTCGATATGCAGTTGCGTCGTCTGTCGGCTCTCGAGCGTCAGAAGCTGATCGACGAATTGGCGAAGATCGAGCTCGAGATCGCCGATCTGAAGGACATTCTGGAGAAGCCGGAGCGGCAGCGCGCGATCGTGCGCGACGAGCTCACCGAGATCGTCGACAAGTATGGCGACGATCGCCGCACCAAGATCATCGCGGCCGACGGCGATGTGCAGGACGAGGACCTGATCGCCCGCGAGGACGTCGTCGTCACCATCACCGAGACCGGTTACGCCAAGCGCACCAAGACCGACCTGTACCGCTCGCAGAAGCGCGGCGGCAAGGGCGTGCAGGGCGCGGGTCTCAAGCAGGACGACATCGTCCGGCACTTCTTCATCAGCTCCACGCACGACTGGCTGCTGTTCTTCACCAACAAAGGCCGGGTGTACCGGGCCAAGGCGTACGAGTTGCCCGAGGCCATGCGTACCGCGCGCGGCCAGCACGTGGCCAACCTGCTGGCGTTCCAGCCGGACGAGAAGATCGCGCAGGTCATTCAGCTCAAGACCTACGAGGATGCCCCGTACCTGGTCCTGGCCACCCGCAACGGTCTGGTGAAGAAGTCCCGCCTGACCGATTTCGACTCCAACCGCACCGGCGGCATCGTCGCGGTCAACCTGCGCGATACCGACGAATTGGTCGGCGCCGCACTGTGTTCCGCGGATGACGATCTGCTGCTGGTCTCGGCGCACGGTCAGTCGATCCGTTTCTCCGCCAATGACGAGGTGCTGCGCCCGATGGGCCGCGCCACCTCCGGCGTGCAGGGCATGCGGTTCAACACCACCGATGAACTGTTGTCGCTCAATGTGGTTCGCGAGGGCGACCAGACCTACCTGCTCGTCGCGACGGCCGGCGGATACTCCAAGCGCACGGCGATCGAGGAGTACACCGCGCAGGGTCGTGGCGGAAAGGGCGTATTGACAATCCAATACGACGTGAAACGTGGCAGTCTGGTCGGAGCGCTCATCGTCAATGACGATGATGAGCTGTACGCCATCACATCCGGCGGCGGTGTTATCCGGACAGCGGCCAATCAGGTTCGCAAGGCCGGACGCCAGACCAAGGGTGTGCGATTGATGAACCTCGGCGAAGGCGATACGTTGCTCGCGATCGCGCGTAACGCGGACGAGCCCGACCAGGTTGCCGAAGATGACACCAGCGGTTCGGCGAAGCAGTAGTTTCACCCCAGCAGCGGCGGCACAACGGATCGAAGGATTCACCATTGACCAATCAGCCGAATGACCAGCGCGGTCATGCCAATGGCGTGACCGAGAGAATCGCTCCGTCTCCGATTCCGCCGCGGCCGATTCCGCGCCCGGGTTCGGGAAATGAGGGTGGTGCGCCGCAGGTGCCGTCCAATAACGAAATGCCGGACAATTCCGGCGATTTCGGTTCGGACGTCACCGGGCGAATGAGCGATCCGACGGAGGTGACCGCCCCCGAAGCCGTGGAGGGTCAGTCCGCCGGTTCCCCCTACCAGGACGGCGGGTGGTCGCAGCTGCCGCAGCGGGAACCGCAGTCCAACCTGTACCGCCCGGGTCAGGCCCCCACCACCGGTCGTCCCGGTGGCGTGGGTCTGAACGCGGGAGTCTCCAATGCGCGCACCACGGCCGATCTGGCGGCCAAGGCGGCGCGTAAGGAGGCGGCCATGGTGAAGTCCGTCGGTATCGACGGGCCCACCCGCAGCATCGCCCGCCCGGAACTGGTGAAGGATCTGCCGGATCTGTCGGAGATCCGGCATCCGCTGCCGCCGCCGGAGCCGATTCCGCCGGCCGGTCCGGTCTCGCCGTCCGCCCCCGCGGCGGTGGCCGCCGCTGCCGCCACCGGTGAGCCGCTGCGCGCCACCGTGCAGGTCCGCCACATCGATCCGTGGTCGACCCTGAAGGTGTCGCTGGTCATCAGCGTCGCACTGTTCTTCGTGTGGATGCTGGCGGTCGGTCTGCTGTACCTGGTGCTCGAGGGTATGGGTGTGTGGGAGCGGTTGAATTCCACCTTCACCGATATGGTCTCGGACTCCTCGTCCGCCGGACTGATCGACGCGGGCACGGTGTTCGGCTACGCCGGTGTCATCGGAATGATCAATGTGGTGTTGCTTACAGCACTCTCGACCGTCGGCGTCTTCGTCTACAACCAGTGCACCGATCTGGTAGGCGGCATCCAGTTGACGCTCGCCGATCCGGACTAGAAACAGCTCTGCCGAACGGCCGGTCACACACCCTCGAACAGGGCTGTGACCGGCCGTTTTGCTTATCTGTACAACCTTCGGGTAATCTTCGGTCTCGGTTCGAGTGACACACTCGGAACCGGATGAGGGCCTATAGCTCAGGCGGTTAGAGCGCTTCGCTGATAACGAAGAGGTCGGAGGTTCAAGTCCTCCTAGGCCCACTCTCGAACATCACAGTAGGGTGGGATTCATGAAATTTCTCCTCATGGTCGGCG
Organism: Nocardia sp. SYP-A9097; assembly: GCF_009649815.1. Lineage (GTDB taxonomy): Bacteria > Actinomycetota > Actinomycetes > Mycobacteriales > Mycobacteriaceae > Nocardia. The sequence continues at coordinate 488,581 of NZ_WJIC01000001.1, read as the reverse complement.
TCATCGCCGCGGTGGTCTTCGGAATCAGCAAGCTGCGTCAGCGCAATGACGCGGACCTCTGGCATGAGGTCACCACTCGCTGATCCGGCTCGGGGCCTTAGCTCAATTGGCAGAGCACTGCCTTTGCAAGGCAGGGGTTAGGGGTTCGATTCCCCTAGGCTCCACAAATTTTTCCCGTGCGTTGTGACACACGCTGTGTTCACACACGACATCGCCATATTTCCGGGTGCGTTCGCCCCGTAAGGTGGCGGCATGGCTTCCCCGGAGATCCTCAAACTGGTCCAGTCGGTGGTGGAGCCGTACCTGCTGAACGGGCCGCGTAAATACAATCGCCGTCAGGTCGCTCAGCGCACCGGTGTGCCTTCGTCTTTGGCTCGCAGGCTGTGGGTTTCGCTCGGATTTCCCGCCGATCCCGATGATGACGCGGTCGAGTACACCGATGCCGATGTCGAGGCCGCGCAGGCGTTCAGTCGGCTGAATGTGCTGGCGTCCGCGGACATTCACCGTCAGACCACCGCCGCGCGCACGCTGGGGCGGTCCATGGCTCGCCTCGCCGAGTGGCAGGTGGATCTGGTGACCGAGGAGATTCTGGCCCGGATCGCCGCGCGGACCGAGGCAGATCCCGGCGCCGACCGCGAGGAACTGGCCCGGACCGCCACCGCGGAGGTGCTGGAGGAGTTCGAAGCCTTGCAGCGCTACGCCTTTCGGCGTCATCTGGACGCGGCGCTGGCGCGTTCGCTGGACGAGGGCGCGGTCGCGGGTGACACCGTGCGGGTGCTGTCGGTCGGCTTCGCCGATATGGTCGGCTACACCCGCCTGACCCGCCACCTGGATCCGGAGGAGCTCTCGGCCCTGCTGGAAGCCTTCGAAACCGCCACCAGCAATGCGATTACGGCCAATGGCGGCTGGGTGATCAAGAACGTAGGCGACGAGGTCATGTTCGCCGCCAATACCGCCGACCAAGGCGCGTGCATCGCGCTGGCCATCCAGGAGGCCGCCACGGCCTCGTACGGCGTCACCCAGGAACTGCGGGTGGGTCTGGCCTACGGCGACGTCCTACAGCGCTTCGGCGACCTCTACGGCTCCGTCGTGAACGTCGCCGCCCGCCTCACCGGCGTGGCCCGCCCCGGCACCGTCCTCATCGACGAGGGCGCCGCCCAAGCCGTACAAGGCAATCCCCATTTCGATCTGCGCGATCTGCGCACCGTTCGTGTCCGCGGCATCAACCGTCTGCACGGACATGTCCTGCGCCGCAACGAAATTCGCCCGTTGGTATAACGCGACAACTGATCTGGTTCCGGTCGGGGTAACTCCGGGGGGACGGGCTGACTTGGCGACCGCGGAACCGCCGGTGGCCGACGTAACCGGGGTGGCACCTGAGCCGGGCTGAAAGTCGCCGAGAGGGGGTGCAGGCATAGGGGCGGGCCTCGGCGAAGGGGGGGAGTTAGCCGAGGCCCGCGTAGGTCGGCCCGGGGGGGAGGGGCCGACGGGAACGATCCTACGCGACACCGGGGGTTTGCGTGTAAATCGGGGCACTGCGTTCGAAGATTTTTTCCCGGAAAAGATGTCGTACCCGCGTGCGAACATACGTTCGTGCCCGGGATCACCGTGTCGGCGAATCGAATTCGAGTAGCGAACTACTCGCGTTCGGCCCCGCGTGCGGGCGGACCATCGAGGTGGCCGCATCCCGTACCGGTGACCCCGAGCACCGCCGGACCCCAAACGGGATGCGGCCTTCGCCGTGTTCGGGTGTGTGCGTTCGCCACGGAAAACGCGTGGCCTCCAGCCCCTCCCAGGGGCATACTCAGACCCGTATGTCCGGATTGTTCAGCAGCATCTGTGCAGTTCACAGCCCCCTGCGGCTGCCGCATCGCGAGACATCAGGAGAATCATGCCCGACGCAATAGTCGCCGCGGGTCTGGTCAAGAAGTACGGCAAACTGGTCGCTCTTGACGGACTCGATCTCTCGGTGCCCGAGGGCACCGTCACCGCCCTGCTCGGCCCGAACGGCGCGGGCAAGACCACCACCGTCCGTGTCTTCACCACCCTGCTCATCCCGGATTCGGGTCGTGCGACCGTCGCCGGGGTGGATGTGTTGCGGGATCCGCAGCTGCTGCGCGCTCGCATCGGCGCGTCCGGTCAGTACGCCGCGGTCGACGAATACCTCACGGGTTTCGAGAATCTCGAAATGGTGGGGCGTCTCTATCACATGGGCACGCAGCGCAGTAAGGATCGCGCCCGGGAGCTGCTGGACCGCTTCCGCCTCGCCGATGCCGCGGATCGGCCGGTCAAGGGCTACTCCGGCGGTATGCGCCGCCGGCTCGATCTGGCGGGCGCGCTGGTCGCGAATCCGCCGGTGCTGTTCCTGGACGAACCGACCACCGGCCTGGATCCCCGTGCGCGCCAGGATCTCTGGGATGTCATCGAGGAGTTGGTGGCGGGCGGTACCACGCTGCTGCTGACCACCCAGCACATGGAGGAGGCGGACCGGCTGGCCGATTCCATCGCCGTCATCGATCACGGCAGGGTGATCGCCGAGGGCACCGCGGACGAGCTCAAGGCCCTGGTGGGCGGCGACCGTATCGAATTGGTGGTGGACCGGGTGGACAATCTCGCGGTGGCACAGCGGGCCCTGGAAGGCTTGGCGCAGGGCGAGATTCGGCTCGAACCGAGTCTGCGGCGCATTATCGTGCCGGTGAACGACGGCTCGCAGGCGCTGGTGGATGCCATCGGTCAGCTCGCGAAACATGAAGTGGGGATTCATGATGTCGGCCTGCGGCGGCCCTCGCTCGATGATGTGTTCCTGTCTCTGACCGGTCACGAGGCCGATGAATTGATCAATGGCGCGAAGTCCGTCGCGTCGTCCGAGGGTGGCAAGCGATGACCGCCACCGGTCTCACCGCCGAAAAGCCCGCGCTCACAGCGCGTCTGGCGATGGTGTTCACCGACAGTGTCACCGTCACCAAACGCAATGTGATCAAGATTCGGCGCGTACCCGATGTGCTGATCTTCTCGACACTGTCGCCGATCATGTTCGTGCTGTTGTTCGCCTATGTCTTCGGTTCGGCAATCGAGTTGCAGGGCACCTCGTATCGCGAATTCCTGATCGCGGGCATCTTTGCGCAGACCGTGGTGTTCGGTGCGACCTTCACCGGTTTGAGCCTGGCCGAGGATATGCAGAAGGGCATTATCGACCGGTTCCGGTCCCTGCCCATGGCGCCGTCGGCGGTGCTGATCGGGCGCACCCTGGCCGATGTGTGCCTCAATGTGGTGAGCCTGATCGTCATGTCGCTGACCGGTTTGGCGGTGGGCTGGCGGATTCGCGGATCGTTCCTGGACGCGGTCTTCGCCTATGTGCTGCTATTGCTGTTCGCCCACGCCATCTCGTGGATCATGGCGGTGGTCGGCCTGCTGGTGCGAGCGCCGGAGGTCTACAACAATGCCAGCTTCATGGTGATCTTCCCGCTCACCTTCATCGCCAATACCTTCGTGCCGACCGCCACGCTGCCGACGGTGTTGCGGGTGATCGCGGAGTGGAATCCGGTGTCGGCGGTGACGCAGGCCAGCCGCAATCTGTTCGGCAATACCAGCCCGCTGGGGCCGAGCGCGGATGTGTGGCCGATGCGGCATCCCGAGGTGGCCACGTTGATGTGGGTCGTGGTCATTCTCGTTATTTTCGTGCCGCTGGCGTTGAAGCAGTACAAGCGCTCGGTGAGCCGCTAGGCCCGAAGAGCACGAATTACCGACTCAGCGAGCGGATTCCGCGAGCGGGGTGGGGGTGGAGCCGTTGCGGGAGTAGCCCAAACGCGGCGGCTCCGCCGCGGGGGCCGGCGGCTGCGGTCGTCGGCTCACGAAGAATGCGACGGCACCGCCCGCGATCGCGAGCGCTGCCGCAACGATGAATCGAGTCCGAAAACGCCCCATGCCCATCCGACCACTTTGGCACAGCAACGGATTTCGCGCACCCACGGGTTATCCGTAGTTACTCGACGGTAACGCTCTTGGCCAGGTTCCTGGGCTTGTCCACATCCCGGTTCAGGGCGATGGCCATGTGATAGGCCAGCAGCTGCAATGGAATCGTGAGGATGATCGGGTCGAGTTCGGTCGCGACGGCGGGAACGCGGATCACCGCGTCGGCCAGCCCGGCGGGCAGATCGGTATTGGTGATGGCGATGACCGGTCCGCCACGGGCCTTGATCTGCTCGATGGTGCTGATGTTCTTGGACAGCAGTTCATCGCCCGGAATGAGCACCACGCTCGGCATCTCCGGATCGATGAGGGCCAGCGGGCCGTGCTTGAGTTCGGAGCCCTGGTACGCCTCGGCGTGAATGTAGGAGATCTCCTTGAGCTTCTGCGCACCCTCGCGCGCCACCGGCCAGCCGCGCACCCGGCCCACGAAGAACATGCTGCGCGCCTTGGCGAAGCGTTCGGCGATCTCGGCGATCTCCTTGTCCTGTTCCAGGACCGCCTCGATGGCATCGGGCAGGGCGCGCAAGCCGGTGACGATGCGCTCGCCGCCCGCGGCGGAGAGGTCGCGCACCCGGCCGAGCAGTAGCGCCAGCATGGCGAAGGAGACGGTCATATTGGTGAGCGCCTTGGTGGAGGCCACCGACACCTCGGGTCCGGCGTGCAGGAAGATGCCCGCACCGCATTCGCGGGCGATGGCGCTGCCGACCGCGTTCACCGCGCCGATGACCCGGCCGCCCTTGCGCTGCAATTCCTGAACGGCCGCAAGGGTATCCAGGGTCTCCCCGGATTGGCTGATGGCGATGTACAGCGCGTCCGGATCGACCACCGGATTGCGGTAGCGGAATTCCGAGGCGGGTTCGGCGGTGGCGGGGATGCGGGCGAGTTCTTCGACCAGTTGCGCACCGAGCTGGCCCGCGTAATAGGCGGAGCCGCAACCCAGGAACACCACCTTGCGAATACCGCGCAGTTCCCGCGCGTCCATATTCAGGCCGCCGAGAATGGCGGTGGCGAAGCGTTCGTCGAGTCGCCCGCGCAGTGCGCGGCGGACGGCGTCCGGCTGTTCGGCCATTTCCTTGCGCATGAAGTCCGGGAATCCGCCGAGCGCGTAGTCCTCGGCCGCCATATCGATGGTGGTGGGTGTCTTGTCGGTGCGGCTGGCATCCAATCCGAGTGTGCTGGTGCGGAATTCGCCCGCGCGCACGGTGGCCAGTTCGCCGTCGTCGAGGAAGACCACGCGCTGGGTGTGATGCACGAGCGCGGCCACATCGGAGGCGACGAACATCTCACCGTCGCCGACGCCGAGCACGATGGGGCTGCCATTGCGGGCGACCACCAGTTCGTCGGGGCGGCGTGAATCCAGTACCAGCAGACCGAAAGTGCCTTCGACGCGGTGCAGTGCGGTGCGGACGGCGTCTTCCAGGGTTTCGCTGTCGTCGAGGGCGGCGGCGATGAGGTGTGCGATGGCCTCGGTGTCGGTGTCGGAGAGGAATTCGACGCCGTCGGCGGTGAGGGCGGCGCGTAGTTGTTCGGCGTTCTCGACGATCCCGTTGTGCACCACGGCGATTCGCCCGGATCCGTCGGTGTGCGGGTGCGCGTTGGCGTCACTGGGTTCGCCGTGTGTGGCCCAGCGGGTGTGTGCGATGCCGACGGTGCCGCGCAGGCGGGTGCCCTCGGCGTCCACGCGATTGCGCAGATCCTGTACGCGCCCCTGGGTTTTGGTGATGCGCAGTCGGCCGCGATGCGGTATGGCGAGTCCGGCGGAGTCGTAGCCCCGGTATTCGAGCCGGTGCAGCCCCTCCAGCAGGACCGGTACCGATTCGCGGTGCCCGATGTATCCGACGATTCCACACATTGCGCGAAGGTCTCCTCTTGGTAAGGCGTTGCGACTCAGCCGTACACGATCCGGCGTAGTTGGCGTTCGGTGAATTCGGGGGCGGCGACCCGCCGTTCGGCGAGTTCGGTGGTGACGCGCTGCCAGATTTCGGCATTGCGTACCTGCCTGCGTTGCAGTTCGGCGTGTCTGCGACGCACGAACTCCTCGGCGGTCTCGTCGAAATATCCGACGACATCGGCGACCACCCGGGCCGCTACGGCGCTGGGCAGCCCGGTGGAGGCCGCCACATGGCGTACCAGGTCGTCCGGAACCCCGTCGGTCACCGGACCGAGCCTGCCCTATCGCGGCGCTTTCGCCAACATCTGTGCCCGAATTCAGGCACAGAATCACAGCTGACCGGAGGTTGCGGGCGCTGGTGTGCCGTCAACGGCGCGGTCGGGGGCACCACCTACGCTGTTGGCGTGACCTCACCGAATCAGACTGCTGTTGCGACGCTGCACACCAATCATGGCGACATCAAGGTCGCGCTCTTCGGTAACCACGCTCCCGCGACGGTGCGGAACTTCCTCGGTCTGGCCGACGGCTCCGCGCCGTACAAGACGAAGAACGCCTCCGGTACCGCTGAGGGCCCGTTCTACGACGGTTCCGTCTTCTACCGGATCATCGACGGATTCATGATCCAGAGCGGCGATCCGACCGGTACCGGTCGCGGCGGGCCGGGCTACGAGTTCAAGGACGAGTTCCATCCGGAGCTGCGTTTCGATCGCGGCTACCTGCTGGCCATGGCGAATGCCGGTCCGGCGACCAATGGTTCGCAGTTCTTCATCACCGTCGGCCCGCAGCCGCATCTGAACCGCAAGCACACCATCTTCGGTGAGGTGGTGGACCCGGATTCGCGCAAGGTCGTGGATCTGATCGCCGATGTCGCGACCGACCGCGATGATCGTCCCAAGGACGACGTCGTGATCGAGAAGATCACCATCGCCTGAATCAGGCCGACTCCGAAGAGAATTCGTCATGAATCCGCAGCAGCCCGCCCAGAGTTGTTACCGCCATCCCGATCGGCCCACCGGTTTGGGGTGTAGCCGCTGCGGGCGTCCGGCCTGCCCGGAATGCCTGACCCCGGCGGCGGTCGGACAGCACTGCGCGGAGTGTGTGCAGCAGGGTCGCGCCGATGTGCGGCCGGTGCGCAATCAGGCGGGCGCGGTGGCGGGTAAACGCCCGGAACCGTATGTCACCTGGTCGCTCATCGCCGCGAATGTGATCGTCTTCGCGATTACGGCGATCCAGGCGCACAGCCTGATGGACAACAAATTCTCCCGGCTGTTCCTGGACTGGGTGCTGGTGCCGGCGCTGGTCGGGCACGGTGACTGGTGGCGGGTGCTCGGCTCCGGCTTCCTGCATATCGGCCCGATTCACCTGCTGGCCAATATGTTCGCGCTGTATGTGCTCGGTCCCTACTGTGAGACGGCACTGGGGCGGGCGCGGTTCCTGAGCGTGTATCTGGTGTCGCTGCTGGGCGGTTCGGCCGCGGTGACCGTCATGTCCGATCCGGTGTCGGCCTCGGCGGGTGCGTCGGGCGCGATCTTCGGCATCTTCGGCGCGGTCGCGGTGGTGATGCTGCGGACACGGCAGAACCTGACGCAGATTCTGGTGCTGTTGGTGATCAACCTGATCATCACCTTCGCGGTGCCCGGTATCTCGATCTGGGCGCATCTGGGCGGCCTGCTCACCGGTACCGCGGCGGCCGCCGGAATCCTGTATCTGCCGCGCTGGCTACGGGCGCGTACGCCCGCGGTGGCCATGCGGATCGGCTGGATCGCGGTGGCGGCGGTCGGTGCGATCGCCGTGCTGGCGACGCTGCTGGGCGCACCGACGCTGTTCTGAGTGCTCGCGTCTACTCTTCGACGAGGTAGGCGCGCAGCGTGTCCAGGACGTTCTCCGGGCGCGTGCCCAGATCCCAGCGGCCGAAGATGATGAGCTTCTCCTCGCCGTCGTGCCGCACATCCATTTCCAGCATGGGCATCCGGCGGCCGAGGCGGCGGTAATTCACAATGCGGGCGCGCAGCACCTGCTGTGGTGTGTAGTACTGCGGCCCGGTGAGGCCGCGCACCACGATCTTCGGCTCCGGTCCGGGTTCCACGGCCAGGCGCGGTCGCTGTCGTACTCCCATGAAGGCCAGGAACAGCAGGCCGAGCGCGGCCAGGCCGATGAGCAACCGGCCCGCACCGTCGTCGGTGACGAAGGCGGCGACGGTCATGATGACGCCACCGATGCCGCAGACGGCCACCGCGGCCGGGGGTGTGGACCAGGAGAGCTGGGGGTCGGTGGTCACTTTCCCCACTCTGTCCTCGAGTTGTCCACAAGGTCATCCACAGGTGTGTATGAATAACAATCGTGTAAGGCGGTCATCGCCAGCGCATGGTCATGATCAGGCCGACGACCATGAGGCCGAACCCGATCAGGAAGTTCCACGCGCCCATATCGCTCATCCAGGCGATGTGATCGGCTGCCAGGTAGTAGACGAGCAGCCATACCAGGCCGGCGAGCATGAAGCCCAGCATGATGGAGACGTACCAGACCGGCGACGGACCTGCCGACTTCACCTTCACAGGCGTGCGGCTGGCCGGGTTGATCGTGTAGTCGGTCTTCTTCCGGACCTTCGACTTGGGCATGACGTCCTCAGTTTCGGCGTGCAGTCTCAATAGACATTATCCCAGGTAACCCGAGCGCAACGGCCGCCAGCCACCCGCGGGGAATAAACGGCGGTATTGCATGCGACTCGAGCGCGCGAGCCAACTAGGCTCAATCCATGCGTGTTCTGGTGGTCGACAACTACGACAGCTTCGTGTTCAACCTGGTCCAGTATCTCGGACAGCTCGGTGTGGACGCGGTCGTCTGGCGTAACGACGACGCGCAACTGGCGGATGTGGACGCGGTTGTGCAGGACTTCGACGGAATTCTGATCAGCCCCGGCCCGGGCACGCCGGAGCGCGCGGGCGCCAGCATCGAGCTGGTTAAGGCCGCCGCCCGGCACGAGACGCCGCTGCTGGGCGTGTGCCTGGGCCATCAGGCCATCGGAGTCGCGTTCGGCGCCACCGTGACCCGCGCCCCCGAACTGCTGCACGGTAAGACCAGCGATGTCTTCCATATCGGCGCGGGCGTACTGGCCGGACTGCCGGACCCGTTCACCGCCACCCGCTACCACTCGCTGACCGTGCTCGAGGAGACCATGCCGCCCGAGCTGGAAGTGCTGGGCCGCACCGAATCCGGGATCGTCATGGCGCTGCGGCATCGCACCCTGCCCATCCAGGGCGTGCAATTCCATCCCGAATCCGTGCTCACCCAGGGCGGGCATCGGATGCTCGCCAATTGGCTGGGCGTGGTCGGGCAGCGCCCGCCGGAGGGTCTGATCGAAACCCTCGAGGCGGAGGTCGCGGCCCTGGTATGAGCGGTCAGGGGCGGCCGCGGGTGCTGCTGTCGGTGGCGGTGAGCCTCGACGGTTATATCGACGATGCGGGACCGGACCGGCTGCTGCTGTCCAATGCCGCCGATTTCGATCGGGTGGACGCGCTGCGCGCGGAATCGGATGCGATTCTGATCGGCGCGCGGACGCTGCGCAGTGACAATCCGCGGCTGCTGGTCAACAGTGCCGATCGGCGCGTGCAACGGGTGGCCGACGGGAAACCGGAGTATCCGCTGCGCGTGATCGTCACGGCCGCAGGGGATCTCGATCCCGAGCAGCGGCTGTGGCAGTGCGGTGGCGAAAGAATCGTCTACACAACCGATTCCGGGGCCGAGCGGATCGGGCAGCGCCTGGACGGTCTCGCCAAGGTCGTATCCCTCGGTGCGACAGTCGATTTCGCGGCCCTGCTGGATGATCTCGGCCGGCACGGTGTCGAACGGCTCATGGTGGAGGGCGGTGGTTCCATCCACACCGCGTTCCTGGCCGCCGATCTGGTCGACGAGATCAGCATGGCGGTCGCGCCCATCGTGGTCGGTGATCCGGCCGCACCGCGTTTCCTCGGGCCCGCGGAGTTCCCGGGCGGCCCGAACCATCGCATGCGGCTGGCCGAGGTCGCCCGCATCGGTGATATCGCCCTACTGCGCTATCTGCCGAAGGAGGATTCGAGTGTCGGATGAAGCACGGTCGGATCGCGGCTGGATGCGGCACGCCATCGGCCTGGCGCGACTGTGCCCGCCCAGCGATACCGCCTTCTCGGTGGGCGCGGTACTCATCGGCGCGGACGGGGTGGAGATCATCCACGGCTGGTCCCGCGAGACCGACGAGAAGGTGCACGCGGAGGAGTCCGCGCTGAACAAACTCGAACCCGATGACGATCGCCTGTCCTCGGCCACTCTCTACAGCACCCTCGAACCGTGCTCACAGCGTGCGAGCAAAGATCGCGCCCCGTGCACGGATCGCATTCTGGCGGCGGGCATTCGGCGCGTGGTCATCGCCTGGCGCGAACCCGGAACGTTTGTGGACAACTGCCAGGGTGTGGAGAAACTCCGCGAGCACGGCGTCGAGGTGGTGGAGCTCGCCGATCTCGCCGAAGAGGCGATATCGATGAACCGGCATCTGCGCCTCTAGACCGAAAAACGGGGTGTGGGGCAGTGCCCACACCCCGATTTCACAGACTCACGGCGGTCCGAGCGAAAGGACTCCGGTCGTGATGGTCACGGTCTGATTCTTGGCGATCGATGATCCGGCGGACGGCTGCTGGGCGATGACCCGGCCGACACTGCCGGCATCCAGAGTGCTCTGCGTGCTCTGGGTGATCTGCCCGTTCCAGCCGCGCTGGCGGAGGATATCCACAGCCTGTGCGGGAGTGAGCCCGATCAGGTTCGGCATCTGGATATTGTCGCCGGTGGAGACCTGCACGGTGACGGTGGAGCCCTTGTCGGCCATGGTGCCCGCGGCCGGGTTGGTGCCGATCACGGTGCCCTTGGGCAGGTTGTTGGGGACTTCCTGGACGCTTACCTTGAAGCCGGCGCTGTCGGCCAGATTGGGTTGCGCCACATCGATGTTCTGGCCGATCACATCGGGTACGCGGACCTTCTCGGGTCCGGAGCCCAGGGTGATGGTGACCTGTCCGCCGGCGTCGATCTTCTGCGCCTCGCCGGGGCTCTGGCTGGTGACCTTGTCTTTCTCGTCGACGCTGGACGCTTCGCGTTTCACATCGGTATTGAGGCGCAGGCCGACCGAGTTCAATTGCTGTTCGGCCTGCGATTGGGTCAGGCCCGCCAGGCGCGGCACCGGGACCTGCGACGGTCCGGTGGAGACCTGCAGGGTGACGGTGCTGCCCTTGTCGATGCGTGATCCGCCGAGCGGCTGGGTGGCGATCACATTGCCCTGGGCGATCTTGCTGTCCGGCTTCTCCTGGACGGCGACGCTGAATCCGAGCTTCTCCAGATCCCGCTGTGCGAGTTGGGAATTGTGATTCGACAACTCCGGGACGGCGATCTGATCGGCGTGACTGCCGGGACCGAGCAGCATCCAGAACAGCACCCCGCCGACCGCGACGACCGCGGCCACGACCGCCGCGATGAGTCCGGCGCGGCGGCCACCGCTGTCGGCAGGTTGGACGAGTTCCTGTTCGGTGGTGTCGTCGCGCCGCTCCACCGTGCGGTAGGAGCGCGGCGGCGGCAGTTCGTCGTCGAGGAAGCTGTTGCGGTCCTCGTCGTTCATGACCATGGGCGCGGTGGGCTTCTGCCCGCCCAGCACCCGGATCAGGTCGGCGCGCATTTCGGCGGCGGTCTGATACCGGTTGGCGGGGTTCTTGCTCATGGCCTTGAGTACGACGGAGTCGAGTTCGCGTGGCACGCCCGGATGCACATGCGAGGGCAGCCGCGGGTCCTCGCGCACATGCTGGTAGGCGACGGCGACGGGCGAATCACCGGTGAAAGGTGGTTCGCCGGTGAGGATTTCGTAGAGTACGCAGCCCACCGAGTACACGTCCGAGCGTGCGTCGACCTGTTCGCCGCGGGCCTGTTCGGGGGAGAGGTACTGGGCGGTGCCGATGACCGCCGCGGTCTGGGTCATGGGGTTGGAGCTGTCGGCCAGCGCGCGTGCGATACCGAAGTCCATCACCTTCACCGCGCCCGCGCGGTTGATCATGATGTTGGCGGGCTTCATATCCCGGTGCACGATGCCGTTGCGGTGCGAGAAGTCCAGTGCCGCACACACATCCGCGATGACCTCCATCGCGCGCCGGGGCGCCATCGGGCCCTTGCCACGCACGATATCGCGCAGGGTGTCGCCGTCGACGTACTCCATCACGATGTACGGCAGTGGGCCGCCGTCGATCTCGGCCTCGCCGGTGTCGTAGACCGCGACGATGGCGGGATGGTTCAGCGCCGCCGCGTTCTGCGCTTCACGCTTGAATCGCAGATAGAACGTGGGGTCGCGGGCCAGGTCGGCGCGCAGCACCTTGATCGCCACATCGCGGCCGAGCCGCAGATCGCGCGCCTTGTGGACCTCCGACATACCGCCGAAGCCGATGATCTCACCCAGCTCATAGCGGGAGGAGAGATTCTTCGGGGTCGTCATGACTGTCCTTGGGGGAGGGCTGGAGCACTGCTGTCAGTCTGTCCGAAATTGCCCCGGGCGCCACCGGGAACCGCCGGCCATGATGGTAGGTCCCACGGCGGTCGCGGGCCGCGGCTGGTGGTGGTCGGCGCGGTCGTGGTCTTGGGGACCGTGGTGGTGACCGGCGGCGTGGTCGTCGCGGGCGCTGTGGTGGTCGGTGGTGTGGTGGTGACGGGCGGTGTGGTGGTGACCGGAGGTTCGGTGGTCGGATCGTAGGTGGGCGGCGGCGGAACCGGCTTCTCCCTGGTGGTGGTGGTCGGCGGCACGGTCGTGGTGGTGATGGGTGGTGGCGGTGCGACCACGGCACTGGTGCGGGTGGCCGGGGTCGATTCGGTCGGCGAACCGCTCAGCAGTACGACCGCGGCGGCGGCGCCGAGGATCAGCGCGCCCACACCGAGTCCGGCCATGGCCTTCTGACTATTGCTGAAACGCCCGCCGTCCTCATTTCCGCCGTGGTCGCCGACCATGGCCGGGCCGGGCGGGGTGGGCGGTCCGGCGGGGGTGTGCGGACCCGACATCATGACCGTCGCACCGGTCATCTGCGGTTGCTGGGGCTGCCGCATGGATTGCGGCGGAGTCGGATAGCGGGTGGTGGCCTGATCGGCCCGGCCGCCCGGAATCATCATGGTCGGGCCGGGCGGCAGCACTCTGGTCGCACCGGTGGGGATGGCGGGATTGCCGCCACCGGGCGTGTGCGCTCTGCGCCCGGAGCGCACCGCGGCCACCGCATCGGCGAATTCGCCACCGGTGGCGAATCTTTGGGTCGGATCCTTGGCCATGGTGATCTCGATGAGTTCACGCACATTCGGCGGCAGATCCGCCGGCAGCGGCGGCGGGGCCTCGCGCACATGCTTCATGGCGACGGTCAGCGCGCCGTCGCCGGTGAACGGCCGCTCACCCGCGAGCGCCTCGTAACCGACCACGCCGAGCGCGTACACATCCGAGGCGGAGGTGGCGTCCTCACCGGTGGCCTGTTCGGGCGCGATGTACTGGGCGGTGCCCATGACCATGCCGGTCTTGGTGACCGGGGAGGCGTCCACCGCCTTGGCGATACCGAAGTCGGTGATCTTCACCTGGCCGGTCGGCGTCACGAGGATGTTGCCGGGCTTCACATCTCGATGTACCACACCCGCCGCGTGCGCGACCTGCAGCGCGCGACCGGTCTGCTCGAGCATGTCCAGACCCTGCTGGACCGAGAGCCGCCCGAGCCGGTTGAGCACCGCGTTCAGCGGTTCACCCTGCACGAGTTCCATGACCAGATAGGCGGTTTCGCCGCCGGAGGGGTCCATGGTCTCGCCGTAGTCGTAGATTCCGGCGATGCCCGGATGATTGAGCTGCGCGGTGGTGCGGGCCTCGGTGCGGAAGCGGTGCCGGAAGGTGGGGTCGGCGGAGAATTCCGCCTTGAGCACCTTCACCGCGACCCGGCGATCCAGCCGGGTGTCGAGAGCTTCCCAGACCTGGCCCATGCCACCGGTGGCGATCAGCCGATGCAGCCGGTAGCGGTCCGCGATCATCGCACCGTTGTTCAGCATTTGCGACCCTGTCTACCTTGCCCTGTCATGTAGTTCAGCCCCCCAGCCCGGCATCGAGTACCGCGCGCGCGACCGGCGCTGCCACCGAACCGCCGGTGGCGGCCAGGGCGCGATCGCCACCGTTCTCGACGATCACCGCGATGGCGATCTTCGGGTTCTGCGCGGGCGCGAACGCGATGTACCAGGCGTGCGGAGGCGTATTGCGCGGATCGTTGCCGTGTTCGGCGGTGCCCGTCTTCGACGCGATCTGGTAGCCGCGCTGCTGGGTGCCCCCCTGGGTGTTCTTCTCCGACTCGATCATCAGATTGGTCAGCTGACTGGCCACCGGTGCGCTGATCGCCTGCCCGACCGACATGGGTTTGACGGTCTCGAGCGTGCTCAGGTCCGGTGCCTGCAATTGATCCACCAGATGCGGTTGCATGCGGACGCCGCCATTGGCGACGGTGGCGGCGATGACCGCGTTGTCGAGCGGAGTCAGCGCCACATCGCGCTGTCCGATGCTGCTCTGGCCGAGGGCGGGAGCGTCGGGGATGGTGCCGACGGTGCTGTCCGCCCACGGAATCGGAATATTGGGATGGGTGCCGATACCGAACGCGGCCGCCTCGTCCTTGAGCTTCGCGGCCCCCACCTTGATACCGAGGTCCACGAAGGCGGTGTTACACGAAAACCTGAACGCGTCGGTCAGCGATGCGGTCGGCGCGTCACCGGGACCGCAGTGGCTGCCGTTGTAGTTCTCCAGCGTGGTCGTGGTGTCCGGCAGGGTGATTCGCGGCTGCGCGGTCAGCTGATCCTCCGGCTTGGCGATGCCGTTGGACAGCGCCGCGGCGGTCACGATCACCTTGAAGGTGGAGCCCGGCGGATAGGTCTGTGAGACAGCGCGATTCAGCATCGGCTGGCGCGGATCGGCCTGCAGCGTCTGCCACGCCTGCGATGCGGCCGCACCGTCGTGCCCGGACAGCAGGTTCGGATCGTAGGACGGCGTCGACACCATGGTGAGAATGCGCCCGGTGCTCGGCTCGATGGCCACCACCGAACCGGTGTAACCCTTGGCGGTCAACTGCTCGTACGCGACCTTCTGCATGACCGGGTTGATCGTGGTGATCACATTGCCGCCGCGCGGATCCCGGCCCGACACCATATCGATGAAGCGCCGCCCGAACAGCTGATTGTCCGACCCGTTCAGCACCGAGTCCTCGGCGTGCTCTAGCCCGGTGCTGCCGTACTGCATGGAGTAGAAACCGGTCGCGGGCGCGTATGCCAGGGGATCGGTCGGGTAGGTGCGCAGGTACTTGTAGCGGTCGTCGGTGGAGACCGAACTCGCGAGAACCGTTCCCTGCGCGGAGATCTGGCCGCGCTGGCGGGCGTACTCGTCGAGCAGTACCCGGCCGTTGCGCGGATCATTGCGCAGGCTGTCCGCCTTGCCGATGGGACCGAACTGCACCTGAATGTAGGTGGCGTTGATCAGCAGCGCGACGATCATCAGCATGACCGCCATCGCGACCCGGCGCAGGGGTGTGTTCACGCGGTACCACCCTTCGGTCGCCGGACCATTTCGGTGGGCGCGTCCGCGAGCGGCTCCGGAGCCCGTTTCCGGACCGGGGCCGGCGCGCGCGCGGCATCGGACACCTTGATCAGCAGGGCCAGGAGTGCGTAGTTGGCCAGTAGTGAGGAACCGCCGTAGGAGACGAACGGTGTGGTCAGGCCGGTCAGCGGAATCAGCTTGGTGACACCGCCGACGACCACGAACAATTGGATGGCGATGGTGAACGCCAGGCCCGCCGCGAGCAGTTTGCCGAAGCTGTCGCGTACCGCGATGGCGGTGCGCAGGCCGCGAATCACGAAGACGCAGAACAGCATCAGCACCGCGGCCAGTCCGATCAGGCCCAGTTCCTCGCCGATGGCGGAGATGATGAAGTCGGTCTTGGCGAACGGCACCTGCGAGGGCCGCCCGCTACCCAGTCCGGTGCCCGCGAGCCCGCCGGTGGCGAGTCCGAACAGCGACTGCGAGATCTGATAGCCGGTGTTGTTGTAGTCGGCGAACGGATGCAGCCAGGTCTCCACCCGCACCCGCACATGCCCGAAAGCGTTGTAGGCGAACACGAATCCGATGGCCAGCAGTATCGTGCCGACCGCCACCCAGCCGACCCGCTCGGTGGCGATGTAGAGCATGCACAGCACGGTGCAGAAGATGAGCAGCGAGGTGCCGAGGTCCTTCTCCAGCACCAGTACGCCGACGCAGACGATCCAGACCGCCAGCATCGGGCCCATATCGCGGGCGCGCGGCAGTTCCATCCCGAAGACATGCTTGCCGGCGGCGGTGAACAGGTCACGCTTGGCGACCAGTACACCGGCGAAGAAGATGATCAGCAGGATCTTGGCGAACTCACCGGGCTGAACACTGAAGCCGGGCAGTCGAATCCAGATCTTCGCGCCGTTCACCTGCGAGAACCGGTCCGGCAGGATCGCCGGAATGGCAAGCAGCACCAGGCCGATCAGCCCGAGCGTGTACGCGTAGCGGGCGAGCGTGCGGTAGTCGCGGAGCAGGATCAAAAGCCCCGTGAAAACCACCATCCCCAACCCCGTCCACAGCACCTGCTGGTTCGCATCGGGGGAGGGGATGGGCTGCGAGGCGAAGATCGCATCCTGCTTCTCGGCCAGGTCGAGGCGATGGATCAGTACCAGCCCGAGCCCGTTCAGCAGGGCCACGATCGGTAGTAGGAGTGGGTCCGCGAAGGCCGCGAACCGGCGCACCGCGAGATGGGCGACGCCGAACAACGCCAGATAGGCCGCGCCGAGTTTGGCGATCTCCCAGGTGATCGCCTGTTCCTGACTGGCCTCCACCAGCACCAGCGACACCGTGGTGACCACTGCCGCGAGCCCGAGCAGCAGCAGTTCCACATTCCGCCGGGTGGACGGCGGGGGCGCGGGAGCGAATCCGCCCGGTGGACTGGGAAAGGCCCCAGCGGACGGTGGTGCCGGTGCGGACATCAGTCCGCCACCCTGCAGTTCTGCCCCGGTGTCTGCGGAGCGATCGTGGTGGTGGGCACGGGCGCTGTGCTCGGTGCGGTGGTGACGGGTGCCGCGGGCGGGGTGGTGCCGCCCGGGGCGTTCGGATCGGCGGGCGGGATGCTCGTCGGCGGGGTGACGGGCGGGGTCGCGACGGGCTGCTTCTCGCACGGCGGCAGCAGGTCGTTGCGGGTCAGGCTCTGCAGCTGCTTCACCGCGTCCTCGCGGGAACCGGGCGGCAGGCCCTTGCTGACCGAATCCCGGCCGGTCGGCTTCAGATCCACCAGGCGCAGTTCACGGCAACCGGACGGAAAGTCCGAACCCGGTGCGGCCGTCTGCAAGTCACCATTGCGGGTGACACAGCCGATCTGATCCACATCGTGAATCGAGTAGCCCAGCACCGAACCCGGCAGGCCACGCAGCACCACGACCCGGTCACTCTCGGTGCCCACGTAGTAGTTGCTGCGAATCATGTTGTAGCCCACGGTGAGTCCCGCGCCGATGGCGACCAGCAGGGCCAGCGACAGCGCGATCCAGCGCAGCTTGTGACTCTTGCGCGGCGGCTCCGGCTCGGGCTGTTGCACCGCGCGACGCGGTGCGGCCCGCGGCGGGCGCATGGCGGCGGCCCGGCCGGCGGCGGTATTCGGCGGGGGCGTGTCATCGTCCTCGCCGGAGGCCGCACCGGCCACGATCGGATGGCTCTGCCCGTAGTCGAGGTCGATGACATCGGCGACCACGACGGTCACATTGTCGGGACCGCCACTGCGCAGAGCCAATTCGATGAGCCGGTCCGCCGATTCGTCGGTCGAGCCCTCGCGCATGGTGTTGGCGATGGTCTCATCGCTCACCACATCGGAGAGGCCGTCCGAGCACAGCAGATACCGATCCCCGGCCCGAGCCTCGCGCACCACCAGGGTGGGGTCGATCTCATTGCCGGTGAGCGCCCGCATGATGAGCGAACGCTGCGGATGGGTGTGCGCCTGCTCCGGTGTGATCCGCCCCTCGTCGACCAGCGACTGCACGAAGGTGTCGTCGCGGGTGATCTGGGTGAGCTCACCATTGCGGAGCATGTAGGCACGGGAGTCGCCGATATGGGCGAGACCCATTTTGCGGCCCGCGAACAGGATGGCGGTGAGCGTGGTGCCCATACCGTCGAGTTCGGGTTCCTCCTCGACCTGATCGGCGATGGAGGCATTGCCCTCGTGTACCGCGCGATCGAGTTTGCCGAGCAGATCATCGCCCGGTTCGTCGTCGTCGAGATGCGCGAGTGCCGCGATCATCAGTTGGGAGGCGACTTCACCGGCGGCGTGGCCGCCCATGCCGTCCGCGAGCGCGAGTAGGCGCGCGCCCGCGTAGACGGAGTCCTCGTTGTTGGCTCTTACGAGACCGCGGTCGCTACGGGCGGCGTAGCGCAGAACAAGAGTCACGATCGCAGCTCGATCACTGTCTTACCGACACGGACGGGGGTGCCGAGTGGAACTCGCACCGGGGTGGTGACCTTCGACCGGTCGAGGTAGGTCCCATTGGTGGAACCGAGATCCTCGACGTACCAATCTTCCCCGCGCGGCGACAGGCGCGCATGCCGGGTGGAGGCGTAGTCGTCGGTGAGGACCAGCGTGGAGTCGTCCGCGCGCCCGATCAGCACCGGCTGTGAGCCGAGTGAGATCCGAGTGCCGGCGAGTGAACCCTGAGTCACCACGAGATATTTGGCGCCCTTCTGGCCTCGGCGCAAGGATGGGAGCACCGCGGAACCGCCTTGGGCCCGCGGCGGCACCCGGATGCCGGAGGCCGCGTAGATATCGCTGCGCAGGGTCCGGAGCACCGCCCACACGAACAGCCACAACAACAGCAGGAACCCCGCACGGGTCAGTTGCAGGATCAATCCCTGCACGGTGCTCCACCTCCTGTTCGACCGTGTCGTAGGTACGGGCTGTCAGTACGGAGAAAAAGCTCCGCGACCCCCAACCGGTGCGCCTGGCCGGCGCGGCCCGTCGAGCCGCGAGTAATGGCAGCATCATAGGGCCGTCGACCGGTTGCGATCACGATACGGACGAGGAAAATCCCGCCATATCGTGATCTGCACCGCGAGCTTACGGGATCAGACGATCCGGATCAGGATCTCGGAATGCCCGGCGCGGATGACATCCCCGTCGGCGAGCTGCCAGTCCTGTACGGGCGAGCCGTTGACCAGCGTGCCATTGGTGGAACCGAGGTCCGAGAGCATGGCCGTCTGGCCGTCCCAGCGAACCTCGATGTGCCGCCGCGAAACCCCGGTGTCGGGCAACCGGAAGTGCGCGTCCTGGCCGCGGCCGATGATGTTGGAACCCTCACGCAACTGGTAGGTGCGACCGGAGCCGTCGTCCAGCTGCAGCGTGGCGGAGTAGCCGGAGCCGGTGCGCGCGGGTGCGGCATAACCGCCCGCGGCGGGCTGCTGGCCGTACCCGGCCGGCTGACCGTACTGGTCGTCGCCGTACCCGGCGGCGGGCTCGGCATAGCCCGGATCGGCGTACCCGGCCTGGCCGTACCCGGCCTGCTGGCCGTAGCCCTGCTGATCCGCGTAGCCCGGGTCGGCGTAGCCCGGCTGCTGCTGGCCGTACGCCTGATCGGCATAGCCCTGCTGCTGGCCGTAGCCCTGCTGGTCGTACGCCTGCTGGCCGTAGCCCTGCTGGCCGCCCTGATCGGCGTAGCCGCCGCCCTGCTGCTGGCCGTAGCCGGGATCGGCGTAACCGCCGCCCTGCTGGCCGCCGTAGCCCGGGTCGGCGTAGCCCGGCTGCTGCTGGCCGTACGCCTGATCGGCATAGCCCTGCTGCTGGCCGTAGCCCTGCTCGCCGTAGCCCGGCTGCTGGCCGTAGCCCTGCTGACCACCCTGGGCACCGGGCTGGTTGTAGTCGTAGCCGTTCTGGTACTCGCCGTAGCCCTGCTGATCGGGCGCGGCGCCGTAGCCCTGCTGATCCGGGTACTGCGGGGCAGCACCACCACGGCCGTATTCGCCGTAGCCCTGCGGAGCGGGTCGGCTCGCGGGCGGGGGCGCGTACCCGCGGTTACGTGGATCGGACTCCGCGGGCTCACGGCTTGGGTCGTAGCCTGAGTTCTGCGTCATGGGGCCAGCTCCTGGTTGCGGGTTGGGTCGTGGTGTGCGTTCAGGTCCCACCGCCGGACCCGCCCGGCGGTCGACACTACCGCCGACGGCGTCCGGGTCCACTCGACCGCGTGTCCTGAACTGTCCGGTGTGCAGCGTAGGGGATGCCTCGAATTCCACGTGCACTTCGCCGTAGGTCTGCCAGCCTTGCTCACGGATGTAGTCCTGTAAGTGTTTGGCGAAAGCCCGTACCGCGAGGTCGTGGTCGGCCTGTCCCTCGCCCTGGACGAGCTGCCCCAGGTCCGACTCGTTGATGGTGATGACGTAGCTGTTCGGCGCCAGCAGATGCCCGCCGCCGAGGTCCTGCAACCGGTCGGTGGCCTCGCGCTGCAACGCGGCCTCGACCTCCTGCGGAACCACGCTACCGCCGAAGACACGGGCGAAGACATCGCCGACAGCACCCTGGAGGCGACGTTCGAATCGCGAAACGATCCCCATCGGCCCTCCTCTCGGGTCAGGACGCTCCCTCGAGTGAAGCGTGCTGCGTGTGTAGTCGGTCTCCTGCCGGTGTCAAGCGACACGCGGACATGGCGTGTCGCCGTGGGGACACGGTCTTTGCATGATATCCACGATCGTCCACCCCTGTAACTCTTGGAAGCGGGTCCGGGTTCCCGCGTCGCCATCGGCCGCCCCCAGCGCCGATAACCAGGCGATTTCTTTTTGGCGCGTATCCCGTGATACGTTCTTTCAGTCGCTCGGGCGAGTGGCGGAATGGCAGACGCGCTGGCTTCAGGTGCCAGTGTCCGTAAGGACGTGGGGGTTCAAGTCCCCCTTCGCCCACCACGCAGAGAGCCCCATCCGGAATCGGATGGGGCTCTTCGCTTTTCGTCCGTGTTGTTTCCCCGCACGCACGTAGGCCGTCCGCGCCCCGCGGCAAACCGGGTGTGATGAAGATCGCAGGCATGCTGATGACTCCTCGGCCGAGGCGTTGCCGGGTGGCCTCCGGCGGTCCGCGGAGGGGTGAAAATCGATTGCCGGAAGGTGTCGGTTCGAGTATGCGCCCGATTTTCTCCGGCCATTGCCTGATGCTTGTTTAGCCAAAACTGAGTTAAACAGACTTGGGGTTTGTTTACTCGCTGGCGACTGCTTGGCAATGGTGCCGAGCTGGCGCGAAACACCAGCTTAACGCGGGTTGAACCACCGATGTTGGGTAATGGGGGAGTTATCGGCAAACCGGGCGACAGGGGTCATCACGAAGTCCGTGCGAGGGGTTGAAACTCGGTCGCTGAACGGTACCGCGCGGGTGGTTTCATAAGCCTCCGCAGACCGCCCGCAAAGGGTAAGCCAGCAATTAGCCAACGCAGCGGGTTGACTTCGCGCAAAAGGCATTTCGCCTGGTCGCCGCCTACGCCCACTCGGCAGGTAGGAGGTTGCGTAGCCATAACGATTGTGTAGAGTCAACGGCAACGCTGGCCGCAGCTGAGCCGGACTCGCTGCGGCCAGTGGAAATCACTTCAGGGCCGTTGCCGCCAGTGTCGAACCGAGCACTCCCGCAACCGGTTCCGGGTTCCCGCCCGGTATGTTGCCCGACATGTGCTCCCGCGCCGCGGCCGTCTCCTCCTCCAGCACCGCACGCCGGCCCAACCCGAACACGTAAGCCAGGAAACCGAGTTCGGCGAGCGCGCCGATACCGATCCGAACGGCCGTCGGCAGCCCGCTCGGGGTCACGAAGCCTTCCAGGAATCCGGAGACCAACAGGACTCCGACCAGTCCCGATGCGATAACGGCGGTGGCACGGCCCTGCCTGGCCAGGGCCTGCGGGCGACTCTCCCGACCCGGATCCACGAGTGTCCAGCCCAGTTTCAAACCCGCGCCGCCGGCCACGAAAATGGCGGTCAGCTCCAGCATTCCGTGCGGCAGGATGTACGCGAAGAAGGCGTCCAGGCGGCCCGCATCGGCCATCAGCCCGGCGCTCACACCCACATTGAGCGCGTTCATGGCCAGCGCGTACACCGCCGGCAGGATGAGTACCCCCATGAACAGGGCGACCGCGGCGACCGCCGCATTGTTGGTCCACACCTGGGCGGCGAAGGCGTCGTGCGGGTGCTCGTAGTAGTAGGTCTCGAAGTCGCCGCCCGCCCGGGTCAACCGGTCGGTATCGGTATCCAGTCCCAGATGCCGCCGCGCGGACTCCGAGCGTGCCACCCAGGTGCCCAGTACGGCCGAGGCGAGCACGAACACCGTCGCCACCGACACCCACCACGGCCAGGACCGGTACAGCGCCGCCGGGAAACGGTGGGTGAAGAAGCGGCCGATCTCGCGCAACGTGTCGGTGCGCGCGCCCAGCACCCGGCCGCGGGCCCGGGTCAGTACCGCGGAGAGCCCGGCCACCAATTCGGCGTCGGCGGAACGGGATTGCAGACGGGCCAGCTGTTGGGAGGTCAGGCGGTAGAGCCGGACCAGTTCGTCGGCCTCCGGGCCGGTGAGTTTCTTGCGGCGGGTGGCGAGATGATCCAGCCGATCCCAGGAAGGTCTGTGCAGGAACGTATACGCGTCCAGGTCCATTCGGTTGCCTTCCTGTGCCTTCGCTCGGAAGAATGCTAGTCGCCCCCCAGCAGGAGTGACATGGCACTTTTCACCACCGGCGAGGCAGTCGCCGTAGAACTGCCCATCGCGCGCATCCCCACGCGGGCCGCGGCGTTCCTGCTCGACCTGATGATCCAGCTGGTGATCGGGGTGACGGTGTTCGCCCTCGGCAGGTACCTGCTGTTCCGCTGGGACGCGGACACCGCGTGGATCGCCACCCTGGTGGTGGTGGTCCTCACGATGACGCTGATCGGTTATCCGGTGCTGAGCGAAACCCTCACGCGCGGAAGATCACTCGGCAAGATGGCGCTGGGCTTGCGGGTGGTCTGCGCGGACGGTGGCCCGGTCGACTTCCGGCACGCGATCACGCGTGGCCTGGCGGGCATTGTGGACTTCTGGATCCTGGGTACGGGATTGATCGCGGTGGTGGTGTCGCTGTGCTCCCCGAATGCCCGGCGTATCGGTGACGCGCTCGCGGGCACGGTGGTGGTGCACGATCGCAGCCGCCTGCCGTGGGCGGCCCTGGTGGTGCCGGTGCCGTGGTTGCAGGGCTGGGTGCGCCAACTCGATCTCACCGGTCTGCCGGACGAACTCGCGATCGCCATGCGCCAGTACCTGACTCGCTTCCACACCCTCACCCCCGAGGTGCAGGACCGCCTGGGCCGCACCCTGGTGATCACGGTCTGCGCCCGCCTGCGCACCCCGCCTCTGAACGGCTACCCGCCCGTCCAGATCCTGGGCGCGGTGCTCGCCGAACGCCAGCGTCGCGCCTTCCCGCCTCCGCCGAAGCCCGATAACGCCATCTACCAGCGCACCGCCGCCTGACGCAACATCCCCTCGTCATCCGGCGGAATCCCGGGGGCTATTCGCGCGGCATGGTCGGGATTACATTGCGCCGGTTTGCTTGAGCTCGAGGTACTCGTCCGCGAGTGCGCCCGGCAGCCGGTCCGGGGATTCGGTGATGACGCGTACTCCCATGCGGCGCAGGGTTTCCCGGGCGACCGCGTGTTCGGCGAGGACATTCTCGGCGGCGGCCGCGGCGTAGAGGTCGACGCGATGGGTGGCGGCGGCCGCGACATCCGGGTCGGTGACGGCGACGATCAGGACGCGGTGGCGTTCTGCCAGGACCGGCAGGACCGGGAGCAGACCCTCCTGCACGGTGGCGGCATCGAGGTGGGTGAACCAGACGACGAGGCTGCGGCGGCGGGCGCGTTGCAGGGTGGTGCGCAGCAGGCCCTGATAGTCGGTGTCGACCAGTTGCGGTGTGACGCTCGCGAGGGCGTGCATGAGCTTGTACTGCAGGCGTTTTCCGCCGATGCCACGTACCTCGGCGCGCAGCGAATTGTCGTAGGCGAGCAGGTCCACCGAGTCGCCGCCGGCCGCGGCGAGCCCGCCGAGCAGTAGCGCGGCCTCGATGGTGGCGTCGAGTCGGGTGCCGTCGCCGACCCGGCCCGCGCTGACCCGCCCGGTGTCCAGGAGCATGACCACGTGCCGATTGCGTTCGGGCCGCCAGGTGCGCACCAGGACGTCATTGGCGCGCGCGGTGGCCCGCCAGTCGATGGTGCGCACATCGTCGCCCGCGACGTATTCGCGGAAGGAGTCGAATTCGGTGCCCTGGCCGCGACGGTTGACGGTATTGCGGCCCTCGAGTTGTTGCAGCTGTTTGACTTTGGAGGCGAGCAGCTTCTCACTGCGGAACGGTGGCAGCGCGCGCAGCCGGGCCGGGACCTCGCGGCGCACCTGCCGTCCGGCCATGCCGAGTGGTCCGACCAGCCGCACGGTGACCGGTCCGGCGATCCGGTCGCCCCGGTATTCGGGGGTGAGTTCGGTGTGCAGCCGAATCCTGGTGTTGGGCGGCAGTTTCAGCGTGTGCGCGCGTCGCTGGGCGTGCGTGCTGGCGGGCCAGTCGTCCCACAGCCGTCCGCGCAGGATGCGGTCGCCGGTGTTCAACGCGCCGAGTTCGACCTCGATGCTGCGGCCGGAGCGCACGGTGGTGATCGGATCACGCGAAAACTCCAGTGCCCCGGGCGAACCCAGCAGCAGCACATCGGCGATCACGAGCGCGGCGAGCACCGCCGTCGCGGCGAGCAGTCCCACCCACGACGGCAGTACGAAGGTGACGAAGAGTGCGGCGACGCCCGCCGCGATGGCCAACCGGCCGGTGACGACCACGGCCTACACCGGTACGGGGACGGACATCAGCAGTGATGCCATCACCCCTTCGGCGGTGACGCCCTCCACCTCGTGTTCGGGCCGCAGTTGCAGGCGGTGCCGGAGCACCGTCGTGGCAACGGCTTTCACATCGTCGGGGGTGACGAAACCGCGGCCGTTGAGCCAGGCGAAGGCGCGGGCCGCCGCCATGAGCGCGGTCGCGCCGCGAGTGGACGCGCCGTGTGCGACGGCGGGGGAGGTGCGCGTGGCGCGGCACAGGTCCACGGTGTACGCCAATACCTCCGGGCTCAGCGTCACCTGGGTGACGGCCTTGCGGGCGGCGGCGATGTGCTCGGGTCCGGCCACCGGCCGTAACCCGGCGGCGTTCAGGTCGCGGGGATCGAATCCGGCGGCGTGCCGTTGCAGAATCCGGAATTCGTCCTCGCGCCCGGGCAATTGGACCTCGAGCTTGAACAGGAACCGGTCCAGCTGCGCCTCCGGCAGCGGATAGGTGCCCTCCTGTTCGATGGGGTTCTGGGTGGCGATGACCACGAACGGGTCAGGGAGCGACTGTGGGACGCCGTCCACCGTGACCTGGCGCTCCTCCATGGATTCCAGTAGCGCGGACTGGGTTTTCGGTGGGGTGCGGTTGATTTCGTCGGCGAGCAGCAGATTGGTGAAGACGGGTCCGCGCCGGAAGGTGAACTCGGCCGAGTGCGGATCGTAGATCTGCGAGCCGGTGACATCGCCGGGCATCAGGTCCGGGGTGAACTGGACGCGACTGTGCCGCAGGTCGAGGGCGGTGGCCAGGGCGCGTACCAGCAGCGTCTTGGCCACGCCCGGAACGCCTTCCAGCAGTACGTGACCCCGGCACAGCAGGGCGAGTACCAGGTACATGACCGCCTGGTCGTTGCCGACCACCGCCTTCCCGATCTCGGCGCGCAGGGCGAGCAGCGCCTGCTGGGCCTGTTCGGGTGTCGGCGTGTGGTTGGTATCCACGACGACTGTGGGCTCTGATCGGGTCACAAGACCTCCGCTTCGATCCATTCGAGTTGTGCGGCCACGAGTTCGAGGGCGCCCCGATCCGGGACCGGGTCGTACAGTGCGGCCCGCAGGGTGGCCGGGTCGGCGCGCAGGCGGGTGGCCAGGCCCGCGATCACCAGTTCGGGTGCGGTCTCGGCGGTGACGCCGAGCGCGGGTCGCAGCCGCCGCAGGGTGGCCGCCCGCAGTTTGGCCGCCACATGGTCGTGATCGCGGGATTTGCGGTACAGCCCGGCCTGTCCGGCGAGCACCTCATTGGCGGGGGCTTCCACCGGAAGAGGTTCGCGCACCACGGATCCGCGCCGACGGCCGCGCCACCAGAGCACGGTGCCCCAGGCGATGAGCAGCTGTGCGCCGCCGAAAGCCGCCCAGGCGGGCATGGTTTCGAAGATGGAGTCGTCGCCCTCGCCGAAGTTCGGTGCGTGCCGGGTGGTCGGCGGCGGCCGGGTCGTGGTGGTCGTCGACGTGTAGTGCGTGTTGTCATGATGCGGCGCGGGCGGCGGTGCGCCGATATTGGTCACCAGATAGACCAGCAGCACGATGGCGAGCAGCGCGCCCATGCCGGCCCAGAACCGCCAATTCCGCAGCAGCGCGGGCAGTTTCAGGGGTTCGCGTTCTTTCTTCGCGCGCGGGGCCCGCTTCTTCTTGGTGCGGCGTTCCTCGGTGATCTCCACCGGGGCGTGCTTGGGCGGCGGCGCGACCGAGAATTGGTCGGCCTGCTCCAGCCTGCGGTATTCGGCCTCCGCGCCGGGGCGGCCGCCGTACACGATCTCGTCGAAACTGTGTGCCGCCGAGGGCAATTCGGTGGCCTCAGGTAGTACCGCGGTGGCGGCCTGCGCGGTTTCGCGCGCGGTGCGGGCCCGCTGCTCCTGGAGAATGCCGCGCTGTTCCAGGCCGCGGGTGACGGCTCGGTAGCGCTCGCGCAGGGCGGTGCCGAAGTCGGCGCGCCGGGCGGCGTCCTCGGCGGCGGCCAGATGTGCGGCGGCGGGACCGAGTGCGGGTTCGGGCGGTACCGGCGGCGCGCCGAAGTCATTGCGCGGCAGACTGTCCGAATGCGGTGGTGGGGGAGTGCTCATGGGCGGTCCTCCGCGGGAATCTTGATATCCCAGCCTTCGCGGCGGCACCGGCGGTCCACGTATGCGATGACCTGGGTCGCGGACTCCACCAGTTCGGCGAGGGCGACGAAGAGCAGTGCGGCGGTAATGAGCAGGACGGTGACCGCCCAGCGCCGGGTCCCGGTGATACCCGCCGCGAATTGCGGCAGTGCCAGCAGCGGGACGATCAGCACCAGCAGTAGGCCGCGCAGATAGAGCAGTACTCCGACGAGCTGCCACTGGGTGCCGGCGGTCAGCAGTTTCGAGCGCTGCGTGCCGATCCGATAGCCGGTGGATTCGTCGAAAATGGCCGGGACCGTGGCGAATCGGCGGCCCCGCAGCCACAGCAGCCACACCACCGCGAACGGCGCGGTGAACATGAGTGGCGTCCCGATAGCGAGTACGCCGACTCCGATGAGGGTGTACATGGCCTGGTAGCTGAGCAGCGGTCCCGCCGCGGCGGACAGCTGGATCACCGCCTGCTGCCAGGTCATCGGCTGCCGGTGCACGACGGCGAGTCCGATGGGTACGGTGACGCCGCGCACGAACAGGCGCAGTACCCAGGCGGCGATGAGCGTGGTGAGCAGTGCGCCCCAGAAGGTTCCGCTGTCCGAATCGCCGGTGGCGAGGGAGACGAAGACGGTGACGCCGACCGAGATGCCGGCGGCCACCGCGACCGCGACCCCGAAGACGGCGGCGAAGGTACTGATCCGCGCCTGGATCAGCGCGAACGGCAGATCCAGCAGTTCACGGAACTGCATGGGGCGGACAGGGACCGGCGCCGGATCGGTGTGCGGTTCCCCCACCGAGCCGGCCGGCGGACCGACAGGGTCGGCGGCGGCTGGCAACACGCGCCGAACACTACCGCCTCCCCGCGCCTTTAGCGCGCGGCCTGGGAGCCGTTCGCCATTGGGGACGCGTGGTGCGGGTGGGTGCCGTTACCCATTTCGGGGGTGCCCCGGGAGGTACCCCGATCTTGCGAAATCAGTTGTCGCGGTCCCGAGGTGGTGGGGCGTCGCCGAGCACCCTGGTGACGATTCGGCGGTACAGCTCGGGCTCGACGGGCGGTTGGCCGAGCAGGGCGCGCAGGTAGACGCCGTCGCCGACCAGTCGCACGATCTCGGCTTTGACCGGATCGTGGATCTCGTTGTCCAGGGCGGCTTTCCAGCCGCTCATCATTTCGTCGAGGGCGCGGTCGGACTCGTCGACCGGGGCGTCCTGTGGGCCGTCGACGGTGCGCATGGCGGCCAGCATGGAGCGGTACATGGCCAGCTCGATGGCATCGGAGTCATTGTCCGGGTGCGGGGTCTGCAGATACCACTCGGCGACGGATTCGCCCTTGGCGAGGGCCTTGTTCAATTGCTGGTCGGCGCGTTCGCCGACGCGGCGCACCAGGCCGGCGAGCAGGGCGTCCTTGCTCTTGAAGTGGTAGAGCAGTCCGCCCTTGGAGACGCCGGCCGCGGCGGCGACGCTCTCCAGGGTCACCTGGGACATGCCCTTGTCGAGCAGCAAGGTTTCGAGTGCGTCGAGGATCCGATTGCGGGTGCCCGCCGGATCACGAGGGGTTGTCACGAGCATTCACTGTACGGCTCGCGGTCATGGTCACAGTGCATAACTGTACCGTCCGGACGGTAAGTCTGTTACTGTACCGTCCAGACGGTTCAACTCTGGAAAAGAAAGACTCATGACCACCCACACCACCGCCCGGTCCGGCACCGGATCCGAGGCGGTAACCCCGAAACCGAATCGTGCGACCCTTCGCGACTGGGCGGGCCTGGGCGTACTCGCCCTCGCCCTGCTGCTGGTCTCGGTCGACGCCACCGTGCTCGACCTCGCGGTACCCGCCATCTCCGGCGATCTCACCCCCACCACGCCGCAGCTGCTGTGGATCATCGACGTCTACTCGTTCGTGCTGGCGGGCCTGCTCATCACCATGGGCACGCTCGGCGACCGCATCGGCCGCCGCCGCCTGCTGCTGATCGGCGCGGCCGGATTCGGTCTCGCCTCGGCCGTCGCGGCCTTCTCGGTGAGCCCCGAAATGCTCATCGCCGCACGCGTTCTGCAGGGTGTCGCCGGTGCGACCCTCATGCCCGCCACCCTGGGCCTGATCCGGTCCATGTTCACCGACGCGCGCCAGCGCACCCTCGCCATCTCGGTATGGGGTGCGATGGCGGGCTCCGGTGCCGCCATGGGCCCGCTGCTGGGCGGCTGGCTGCTGGAGCACTTCTGGTGGGGTTCGGTGTTCTTGGTGAACCTGCCGGTGATGGCACTGCTGATCGTGCTCGGTCCGATGCTGGTGCCGGAGTCGCGCGATCCGAATCCGGGCCGCTTCGACCTGCTCAGCGCGGGGCTCTCGATGCTGGCGCTGATCCCGATCGTGTACGCGGTCAAGGAATTCGCCGCGCACGGCCCGGCCCTGAATCAGCTCATCGCGGGTGTGATCGGTGTGGTCTCGAGTGTGGTGTTCATTCGCCGTCAGCGTGAACTGGACTCGCCGCTGATCGACCTGGACCTATTCAAGCTGCCGCCGTTCCGGGCCGCCGTGCTCACCAACCTGCTGTCGGTGTTCGCACTGGCCGGTGTGCTGTTCTTCGGTTCGCAGTACCTGCAGTTGGTGCTGGACAAGGCGCCATTGCAGGCCGGATTACTGCTGATTCCAGGCACCTTCGGCAGTATGGCGGGTTCGCTCTTCGCGGCCTGGCTGGTCGGGCGCTGGCGTCCGGTGAGCGTGCTGTGTGGCGCGCTGATCACCGCCGCCGCGGGTGCCGCCCTGTTCTGGCTGCTCGAGGCCGATCCGTCCGCCTCGGTGCTGCCGTTCATGATCGGATTCCTGCTGATCGGCCTGGGTGTGGGTGTGGCACTGACGGTTTCGGCCGACATGATCATCACCACCGCTCCGGCCGAGCGCGCGGGTAATGCCGCGGCGATCTCCGAGACCGCCCTGGAAGCCGGTGTGGCGCTGGGTGTCGCGGTACTGGGCAGTGGTGTGATGGCCGCGTTCCGGCACGGCCTGGATCTGTCCGCGGTTCCGGCCGCGCACACCGAGGCGGCGCGGGAATCCCTCGGTGGTGCGGTGGAAGCCGCACGCACCCTGGATGAACCGGCGGCCTCGTCCATGCTGAGCGCCGCGCACAACGCGTTCGTGGACGGTGTCCATATCGCCGCGACCGGCACCACGCTGATCCTGCTGGTCACGGCGGTCATCACCTACCGCGCCGCGACCGCGAAGCGCAGGGCGAAGTAACAAACGCCGGTGTCTGTTCAATGAAAAAGGCTGTGGCCCGGCTGTTTCCGTGTTCTACGTGAAACATTCCGGGCCACAGCCCTATTGCGAGTACTTCGATACCGCTACCGCTTGCCCGGCGGGAGTTCGCGCGGGCCGCGATATTCCAGTTCCGGATTGTGCCGGCCCGGGATCTCGCCCTGCTGCTGTCCGGCGGGGAGCGGGTAGCCCGGCTCGACGACCTGACCTGGCGGCAGCGCACCGTAATTCGGGTACTGCTGGTAGGGCTGATCCACCACGGTCGAGGCCACGCGCTGCGCATGCTGCTGCGCGCCCGGGGGCAGTTGATATCCGTACTGCGGCTGATACATCTGCTGTGCCTGGGCGGAATCCGTGGAATCCATCGTCACCTTGCGAGTCCGCTTGAGCGTGAAGGTGATCTCCTCCGCCTCTTCGAACGCCTGTCGCACGGTGCGCAGCGGATGCGTGGCGGTGTCGATGGCATTGGCGACGAAGCTCGGCACCAGTGGCCGGATCCAGCGGGCGGCGGTATCGGT
The DNA here is from genome assembly GCF_009649815.1 of Nocardia sp. SYP-A9097. Lineage (GTDB taxonomy): Bacteria > Actinomycetota > Actinomycetes > Mycobacteriales > Mycobacteriaceae > Nocardia. The sequence goes on along the minus strand of NZ_WJIC01000001.1, from coordinate 457,917 downwards.
GAACGGCACCGTGCCGATGATCGGAAGTTCCAGTCCGCCACCCTTGTTCGCGGGTGCGGGCTGCGGTGCGGGTACGGCCGGTGCGAGCGCGCCGCCGTGGCCCACCGGCGTGACCGCCCCCTGGGTGAGCTGGGCGGGCAGGTTCGGCGTCGGTGTCACTATCCCCTCCTGGGACACGGAGCTGGCTGTTCTATTCCCGGCCGGCAGTTCAGGCTGTGCGGCACGGTCGAATTCGTCGATGGCGCGCTGTTGCGCCGGTTCGGTGATGCCGATCTGGAAATTGCCGATGGCCGCGATGATGCGGGTGCGCTGCTTCTCCCGGTCGATGGCGGTATCGGCGTGCAGGGCCAGTTCGGCGGCGGTGAGCTGCTGTTCGGCGCGCAGCTTCTCGGCTTCGACGCGCGTTTCGGCCTGCTTCTCCGCGATGGCGGTGGCGGCGGCCTGTGCGGCGCGGTCGGTGGCGGTGCGGGTGGCGAGTTCGCGATCGAAAGCTGTTTCGCCGCGCCAGAATCGGAGCAGCACCGGCAGCAGTGCGAGCACGATCAGCAGTAGAGCTACCGCCAGGCGTAAGGCCAGTGGTCCGGCGTGGCCGGTGGTGTAGTCGTTCATGGCGACCCAGCGCGCGCCGAGTCCGCGATCGCCGTCGGTGTAGGCGGCGGTGCGTGCGGTGCCGAGGGCCCGGTCCTTGTCGGTGATCTTGCTGTCGAGGCCGTCGATCTTGGCGCGTGCGGCGGTGAGCTGTGCGCGCGCGTCGTCGAGCATCTGATTGGCGGTGCGCGCCTCCGGCCCGTACCCGGGTACCCGGGTGATGCGGGTCGAGGGGCACTGCGGGTCGGGGTTGGTTTCGCAGCGCGCGGTCACCAGTGCGGTGTCGACATCGTTCTGCGCCTTGGTGATCTGCTGGTCCAGGTCTTTGCGATCGGTGCGGGCCTGGTCGAGTTCGGTGCGGGCGGTGACCACGGCGGGCGCGGATTCGACTCCGCGCCTGGCGGTTTCGTCGAGTAGCCGGTTGACGCTGCCGCCGAACAGTACGGTGCAGGCCATTTCGGCGATGACGATGCCGACGACCGCGGCGACGCCGATGCGCGCCCCGAATTCGGCTCGTGCTCGGGTGTTTTCGTCTTTACCTGGGGCGGCGGCGGTGGCGAGGGTGCGGGATATCGCACCTACCAGCAGTGTCGCCGTCGATGCCACCGCGACCGTGCCCGCGATGGGCCAGTTCGCGGCCCCCGTGGCGAGTGCGGTGATCACCCCCGCTGTCAGCGCGAACAGCGCCACCACGGCTCCGGTCACCGAGTATCCGGTGCGTTCGTGCCTGTCGGTGACTCCCGCGTGTGCGCCGCCGAGCCAGGTGAGCAGAACGGTCATGGGAGCTCACATCCTCTAAGTCCCAGGCTGATTCGGCTTCTCGAAACCGTCGCTTGATCGTTATAGCGGACACAATGTGGTCTCAGCCTGACAGGCGCGGACGGGTTACACCGAGCGTGGCGGCTGGGATGTGGCCAGGTTCACATCGGCATGTTTCCGGCGCGTGACGTGGTGTTGATCACGCTGGTACCGGGCCGTTTGCCGTCCGAAATAGTGACCCATCGATCGCTCACTGTTTGCCGGACGTGTGCTGAACCCCACAATTCGTAAAGATTCCGTACGGTCGGAACGTTGCATTGGCTTGTCGCCCGGACCGCCGAGTCGCGCACCGGACGGCGCCGGAAAGTTAGCCGCCCATCGCCCGGTTTGCCGGAAGCCTCTGTGGGGAAATCAGTTTCATTGCAGGTGAGAGGCTGTCCGGAGGCTGCGCCGACGTGGATCACCCGCGCTCTCGCGCGCGCGGAATCAAGTGGGCAAGTCAACTGAAACGGCCCTGCGCACCTGCTTTACACTGGACAACGCGCAGGCAGTGGAGGATCAATGAAAATGCCCAGCTAGGCACTGTTATTAGTGCTACCTAAGTTGGTTGGGCTGGAGTCCTGACTTATCGTTTGCTCTTACGCCGAACGCGACAAGTTCGGCATATCGCCTCATATCGCCAGAGACCCGATCGGTGCTCAGCGTATGGGCGAGAACGGCGCGGTTGGTAGCGAACACGTAAGCGTTCGGTTACCGCCGAGCACCCGACCGAGTACTCGAAGCGGGTGAACAACTGGAGAGTTGACTGCACGGGATGACCATCAGCGCCGCTGGTCTCTGACACGTCCGGGCGCAGTCCGACGGAGGCGTTCGACGAAGGCCGCAATTCTTCGAAGGCCTGTTTTTTGTGAAGGCAGAGGCATGACGCAAACTCCTGGCCACAGGTCCCCTACCGGCGGTGCCGGCTATGGACATGGACCCCGCGGGCTCTATGACCCGGCGAATGAACATGACGCCTGCGGCGTCGCATTCGTCGTCGATATGCACGGCCGTCGTAGCCGCGACATTGTCGACAAGGCTATTACCGCCCTGCTGAACCTGGAGCACCGTGGAGCGGCCGGCGCCGAACCCAACTCGGGTGACGGCGCGGGCATTCTGATCCAGCTCCCGGACAAGTTCTTCCGCGCGATCGTCGACTTCGACCTTCCCGCCGAGGGCTCGTACGCCACGGGTATCGCCTTCCTGCCGCAGGCTCGCCGCGAGGCCGCCCGCGCCGGTTACGGCGTGGAGAAGATCGTCCGCGAGGAGGGCCTCGAGGTCCTGGGCTGGCGTGAGGTTCCCATCGACGAATCGTCGCTGGGCGCGCTCTCGCGTGACGCCATGCCGACCTTCCGGCAGATCTTCATCGCCTCCCCGAAGGATGCGGCCGAGCCGCTCACCGGGATGGACCTGGAGCGCCGCGCCTACGTCGTCCGCAAGCGCATCGAGCACGAGCTCGGCAAGGCGGGCGCCGGCGAGGGCAGCGTGGGCAAGGAATCGGTCTACTTCCCGAGCCTTTCCGGTCAGACCTTCGTCTACAAGGGCATGTTCACCACGCCGCAGCTGCGCGCGTTCTACATCGACCTGCAGGACGATCGCGTCGAATCCGCGCTCGGCATCGTGCACTCGCGCTTCTCCACCAACACCTTCCCGTCGTGGCCGCTGGCGCACCCCTTCCGGCGCGTCGCCCACAACGGTGAGATCAACACCGTCTCCGGTAACGAGAACTGGATGCGGGCGCGTGAGGCGCTGCTGAAGTCGAACGCCTTCGGTATCGATCACGAGGGCAACAACCGCCTGGAGAAGATCTTCCCGGTCTGCACCCCCGGCGCGTCCGACACCGCTCGCTTCGACGAGGTGCTCGAGCTGCTGCACCTGGGTGGGCGCCCGCTGCAGCACGCGGTGCTCATGATGATCCCCGAGGCGTGGGAACGGCACGAGTCCATGGACCCGGCCCAGCGCGCCTTCTACCGCTACCACTCGTTCCTGATGGAGCCGTGGGACGGCCCGGCGTCGGTGGCCTTCACCGACGGCACCGTGGTCGGCGCGGTACTGGACCGCAACGGTCTGCGCCCCGGCCGTATCTGGGTGACCGAGGACGGCCTGGTCGTCATGGCCTCCGAAGTCGGTGTGCTGGATATCGATCCGGCCAAGGTGGTGCAGAAGACCCGCCTCAAGCCCGGTCGGATGTTCCTGGTCGACACCTCCAAGGGCCGCATCATCAGCGATGACGAGGTCAAGTCGGAGCTGGCCAACGAGCACCCGTACCAGGAGTGGCTGGACAACGGCCCGACCAAGCTGTCGGACCTGCAGGACCGCCCGCACGAGCACATGTCGCACGACCGCGTGCTGATCCGCCAGCAGATCTTCGGATACTCCATCGAGGAGCTGAACCTGCTGATCTCGCCGATGGCGCAGACCGGTGGCGAGGCGCTCGGCTCGATGGGCACCGACACCCCGATCGCGGTGCTGTCCTCGCGTCCGCGACTGCTGTTCGACTACTTCTCGCAGCTGTTCGCGCAGGTCACCAACCCTCCGCTGGATGCCATCCGCGAAGAGGTGGTCACCTCGCTGCGCAGCATGATCGGCCCCGAGGCCGACCTGCTGAACCCGAACCAGGACTCCTGTCGTCAGATCACCCTGACCCAGCCGATTCTGGACAATGACGAGCTGTCCAAGCTCGTGCACATCAATGACGACGGCTCGCGCCCCGACCTGCGTTCGGTCGTCGTGCACGGCCTGTACCCGGTCAAGAAGGGCGGCAAGGGGCTGCGCAAGGCCATCGAGGCTGTGCAGCAACAGGTTTCGACCGCCATCGACGGTGGCGCGCGCATCATCATCCTGTCCGACCGCGAGTCCAACGAGAAGCTGGCGCCGATCCCGTCGCTGCTGCTCACCGCCGCCGTCCATCATCACCTGGTGAAGGAGCGCACCCGCACCCAGGTCGGCCTGGTCGTGGAGGCCGGTGACGCCCGCGAGGTGCATCACATGGCGCTGCTCGTCGGTTTCGGCGCGGCCGCCATCAACCCCTACATGGCCTTCGAGTCGATCGAGGACATGCTGGAGCGCGGTCAGCTGGTCATGCCGGGAAGCACCGGCGATCATGCCGAGGACTTCAAGAAGGCCGTCTACAACTACAACAAGGCCGCCGGCAAGGGCGTGCTGAAGGTGATGTCCAAGATGGGCATCTCCACCATCGCCTCCTACCGGGGCGCGCAGCTGTTCCAGGTCGTCGGCCTGGCGCAGGAACTGGTGGACGAGTACTTCACCGGACTGCGTTCGCCGCTGGACGGCATCACCCTCGATGACATCGCGGGCGAGGTCGCCACCCGGCACCGGGTCGCGTTCCTGGAGAACCGCAATGAGCGCGCGCACCGCGAGCTCGAGGTCGGCGGCGAATACCAGTGGCGTCGCGAGGGCGAATACCACCTGTTCAACCCGGACTCGGTGTTCAAGCTGCAGCACGCGACCCGCTCGGGCCAGTACAAGGTCTTCAAGGAGTACACCAAGCTCGTCGACGATCAGTCGGAGCGTTTGGCGTCGCTGCGTGGCCTGTTCAAGTTCAAGTCCGGTCGCAACCCGATCTCCATCGACGAGGTCGAGTCCGCCGCCGCGATCGTGAAGCGCTTCTCGACCGGTGCGATGAGCTACGGCTCCATCTCCGCCGAGGCGCACGAGACCCTCGCCGTGGCCATGAACCGCCTCGGCGGTCGCTCCAACTCCGGTGAGGGCGGCGAACATCCGGCCCGCTTCGAGCCGGAGGAGAACGGCGACTGGCGTCGCAGTGCGATCAAGCAGGTGGCCTCGGGTCGCTTCGGTGTGACCGCGCACTACCTGACCAACTGCACCGATATCCAGATCAAGATGGCGCAGGGTGCCAAGCCCGGCGAGGGCGGTCAGCTGCCCGCGCACAAGGTGTACCCGTGGGTCGCCGAGGTCCGGCACTCCACGCCCGGCGTGGGCCTGATCTCGCCGCCGCCGCACCACGACATCTACTCGATCGAGGATCTCGCCCAGCTGATCCACGACCTGAAGAACGCGAACCCGCAGGCGCGGATTCACGTGAAACTTGTCGCGGAGCCGGGCGTCGGCACCGTCGCCGCGGGTGTGTCCAAGGCGCACGCGGATGTGGTGCTCATCTCCGGTCATGACGGTGGCACCGGTGCCTCGCCGCTGACCTCGCTCAAGCACGCGGGCGGTCCCTGGGAGCTCGGCCTCGCCGAGACCCAGCAGACGCTGCTGCTCAACGGGTTGCGCGACCGCATCGTGGTGCAGGTCGACGGTCAGATGAAGACCGGCCGCGATGTCATGATCGCCGCCCTGCTGGGCGCCGAGGAGTACGGTTTCGCGACCGCTCCGCTGGTGGTCTCGGGCTGCATCATGATGCGCGTCTGCCACCTCGACACCTGCCCCGTCGGCGTCGCCACCCAGAACCCTGTGCTGCGTGAGCGTTTCACCGGTAAGCCGGAGTTCGTCGAGAACTTCATGCTCTACATCGCCGAGGAAGTGCGCGAGCTGCTCGCATCGCTGGGTCTGCGCACCCTGGACGAGGCCATCGGCCGGGTCGACCTGCTCGACACCGCCGCGGCCAAGGAGCATTGGAAGGCCGCCAAGCTGGATCTGTCCCCGATCCTCGACGATGTCGAGACGGCGTTCATGATGCAGGACCGCCGCAACACCAAGAGCCAGGACCACGGTCTGGAGAAGGCTCTGGACAACCAGCTCATCGCGCAGGCCGCGGATGCGCTGGAGCGCGGTAAGCCGGTCAAGTTCGACACCAAGATCACCAATGTGAACCGCACCGTCGGCACCATGCTCGGCCACGAAGTGACCAAGCTGTACGGCGGAGTCGGCCTGCCGGACAACACCATCGACATCACGTTCACCGGTTCCGCCGGTAACTCGTTCGGTGCGTTCGTCCCGGCCGGTATCACCCTGCGGGTGAACGGCGACACCAACGACTATGTCGGCAAGGGTCTTTCGGGTGGCCGCCTCATCGTGCGGCCGTCCCTGAACGTGCCCGCCGACTTCGTCGCGGAGCGGAACATCATCGCGGGCAACGTGATCCTGTTCGGCGCCACCAGCGGTCAGGCCTTCATTCGCGGTGTGGCCGGCGAGCGCTTCGGCGTCCGCAACTCGGGTGCCACCGCCGTGGTCGAGGGCGTGGGTGACCATGCCTGCGAGTACATGACCGGTGGCAAGGTGGTCATTCTCGGCGAGACCGGCCGTAACTTCGGCGCGGGTATGTCGGGCGGTATCGCCTACATCTACAACCCGAACGGCACCTTCGAGAAGAACCTCAACACCGAACTGGTCGATCTCGAGCAGCTCTCCGCCGAGGAGACCTCGTGGCTGCGCGACACCGTCGCCCAGCATCGCGACGAGACCGGTTCGGCTGTGGCGGAACGTATCCTGAGCGACTGGTCGCAGCAGGTGAACCATTTCGTGAAGGTCATGCCGCGGGACTACAAGAAGGTCCTGCTGGCCATCTCGGAGGCCGAGAAGGCCGGCCGTGATGTCGACGCGGCGATCATGGAGGCCGCACGTGGCTGATCACAACCGTTTCATGTCGACGCGGCACCGTGATTATTCAAGGCCGCACGTGGCTGATCGCAACCGTTTCATGTCGACGCGGCACCGTGATTATTCAAGGCCGCACGTGGCTGACATGACCCGCACCGGATTTGATGGATGCGCCGAACACGGCGCGAAGTACGGAGTCGTAAATGGGTGACGCACAGGGCTTCCTGAAGCACACGAGTCGGGAACTGCCGAAGCGCCGTCCGGTCGAGCTGCGCCTGATGGACTGGAAAGAGGTCTACGAGGAGAAGTTCTCCCACGAGACCCTCCAGAAGCAGGCCAGCCGCTGTATGGACTGCGGTATCCCCTTCTGCCACAACGGTTGTCCGCTCGGGAACCTGATTCCCGAATGGAACGACCTGGTGTACAAGGGTTCCTGGAAGGAATCGTTCGACCGGCTGCACGCCACGAACAACTTCCCGGAGTTCACCGGCCGGCTCTGCCCCGCGCCCTGTGAGGCGTCCTGTGTCCTGGGTATCAACCAGGATCCGGTGACGATCAAGCAGGTCGAGGTCGAGATCATCGAGAACGGTTTCGACGAGGGCTGGGTCACCCCGGTGTACCCGACCCGTCTGACCGGTCGCAAGATCGCCGTCGTCGGCTCCGGCCCGGCCGGACTGGCCGCCGCCCAGCAGCTGACCCGCGCCGGCCACACCGTGACCGTGTACGAGCGCGACGACCGCATCGGCGGCCTGATGCGCTACGGCATCCCGGAATTCAAGATGGAGAAGCGCTTCATCGACCGCCGGATCGCGCAGATGGAGGCCGAAGGCACCATCTTCAAGACCGGCGTGAATGTGGGCGTGGACATCACCGCCGATCAGCTGCGCGAGCGTTTCGACGCCGTGGTGCTCTCCGGTGGCGCGACCATCGCGCGTGACCTGCCCATCCCGGGCCGCGATCTGGACGGCATCCATCAGGCGATGGAGTTCCTGCCGCTGGCCAACCGCGTGCAGCTGGGCGACCCGATCACCGATGAGAACGGCCTGCCGCGCATCAACGCGCACGGCAAGAAGGTCATCATCATCGGCGGCGGCGACACCGGCGCGGACTGCCTGGGCACCTCGCACCGTCAGGGCGCGGAGTCGGTCCACCAGTTCGAGATCATGCCGCGTCCGCCGCAGGAGCGCGCGGGTTCCACCCCGTGGCCGACCTACCCGCTCATGTACCGGGTCGCCTCGGCGCACGAGGAGGGCGGCGAGCGCCTGTTCTCCGTCAATACCGAGCGTTTCATCGGTACCGACGGCAAGGTCACCGGCCTGCAGGCGCACGAGGTCTCCATGGTGAACGGCCGCTTCGAGAAGGTCGAGGGCACCGACTTCACCCTCGAGGCCGATCTGGTGCTGCTGTCCATGGGCTTCGTCGGACCGCAGAAGAACGGTCTGCTCGAGGGTCTGGGCGTGGGCTACGACCAGCGCGGCAACGTCAAGCGCGATAACGACTGGGCCACTACGGTTCCGGGCGTCTTCGTCGCCGGTGACATGGGCCGCGGTCAGTCGCTCATCGTGTGGGCCATTGCCGAGGGTCGCGCCTGCGCGTCGGCCGTCGACAAGTTCCTCGAGGGCGAGACGGCGCTGCCGTCCCCGATCCGCCCGACCGATGTCGCACAGCGGTGATGAACCAGCTCTGAGCTGAATAATGAAGCGCCCGTGGACTCTTGGAGTCCACGGGCGCTTTCGTCGTTCGGCGACCCCGTCATTCCGGTGTGTCTTCGGCCGGAATCCACCACCGGAATGTGTTCAGCCGCAGGTAATCGCGATGCGGTAGTCGCCGGATGCGGTGGTGGCGGCGGTGATTCGCCAGCCGCCCGGCACCTGCAGTCGTCCGGTCTGGGCGATATTGCTTCCGGTGACCGTCGGATTCGCGCAGCGTTGCGAGACCCATAGATCCGCGGTGCTGCCGCTCTTGTCCGCCGTTCCGGTGAGAGTCATTGCGCCGGAAGGGATATCGGAGGTCATGGCGGTGAGGCCCGGTGCCGCGCGCGGATAGGAGCGGGCGATCACCGCGGCGGTGGCCGGATCATGATCCAGGCCGGTGTCCGGCGCGGTGCAGGTCGGGCGGTGGCCGCGGGTCTGGATATTGTGCGGATCGCCGCACGCCTGCCGCCACTGCCAATAGGTGCCGCCGACGAGGTACTTGTCCTCGAGCGCGGCGTAGCGGCGGGTCTTGTCGGCGATGACGGCCGGATCGCTGTCCCAGAATCCCCATTCACCGTTGAAGAACGTGGTTCCGTAGCCCGCCGCCGCGCTCGCCGTATCCGCGAAACCCGATGCGAGCGAACCGGGTAGCGGGCTGATGGATTCGTTGTACTGGTGCGGGGCGTAGACCAGGTTCTCGTCGCCCGATGACCCCGAAGCCGATCCGGAGGCTGATCCGGTGGCGGACCCCAGACCCGATCCGGTACCTGAACCGGAGGCCGATCCCGATGCGCTGGTGAATATCGGCAGCGGCCCCGGGAACGCCAATCCGCCTGTGATCACCGAGGGTTCGAAGAACATGATGTGCCGGAATCCACCCGCCGCCTGTTCGGCCGAGCGGATGGCGGCCATGGCGCGCCGATAGAAGTTGCCGAGCAGGACATAGTCGTCGAAGCCGACCAGCAGTCCCGGATTGGGTTCATTGAGCAGGTCGTAGCCGACGACGGCCGGATCATGTGCGAAGCGTGCCGCCACCGCCGCCCAGGTGTTCACCAGTTCGGTTTGGACGCCGTTGACATCGAGATAGAAGTTCTGGAACGAGGATTGGACGGCGACCGAGAGTTCGCGTTCGCTCACCCGGCAGGTCGCGGAGCTGCCGACCAGTGCGGTGGCCCAGGCCGGTGCGCCGTCCCAGCCGACGCCGGGCTGGCTGAACGGCGGGCAGTAGGCGCCGTCGGGGGTGTTCACCGCGGTGCCCCAGGCGTCCTGGTGCATATCGAGCTGGACGTAGATGTCATGTGCGCGAGCCCATTCGACGGCCTGCGCGATGCGGTCGAGGTAACCGTGGTCGATGACGCCACGCACGGGTTCGAGCGCGGACCAGGAAATGATGAGACGCACCACACTCGAGCCCAGTGCGGCGATGCGTTCGAAGTCGTCTTCGGTCAGTGTCGTGGTGGCCGGGAGGTCGGGCCATTCCTGGTAGTACTGCCCGAGTCCGTTCACATTGACCCCGCGCAGCAGTACGGTGCGGCCGGTGTCGTCGACTATCCGGGCATCGTGTCCCATGGTCGCGTGCAGGGGGTGTTCGACCTGGTGGGCCGGGGTTTCGAGGGCGGGGGAGGAGTGTGCCGCGGCGGGGCTTCCGGCGAGCGGAAGGGTAAGGGCGGCAAGGACTGTGAGGGCGCGGCGGCGCAATGTGAAATACGTTCTGGTCATTTGACCAGCAGACGTTAGCAAAGGCCGACCGGCCGTGCGAGCGGAAAGTTGGAATCGGACAACTTGTGATGGTCGCGTGGCGCGGGGCCTATTGCACCTTTATTGTTATCGGCGTTGTATCGCTGATCTCTGTCATACGGTCTGGTTTGCGCATCTCATACGGGGCGGCTACTTCGGTTAACCCCTGGTGCACCTGATTGTCATCCGGCGACGACACCATGATCAGGAATCGGGACGGCCAAGTAGTCCCGGGCAAGCGTGAACTGGGAGCAGTAGTGCGGTTGAAAAGAATTGTCGCGGCTGCGGGGGCAGCGGCGAGCGTGCTCATCACCGGAGTCGCACTGGGCAGCGGCAACGTTACGGCGGATCCCGGATGCCCGGTCATGTACACCGTGGCCATCCCCGGTACCTGGGAAACCGGTCACGACAAGTCACCCGGCCCCGGAATGCTGTCGCAGGTTACCAACGGGCTACCCGGCGAGGTGGACTACGTGACCTACGCGGCCACCGCCTTCCCCTGGGAGGGTGACGTCTACGGTGCCTCCAAGAAGGAAGCCACCGACAATGCGCGCGGCCTCATCCAGGCCATGGGGGCGCGCTGCCCGGGAACCAAGATCGCCATCACCGGCTACAGCCAGGGCGCCGACGCCGCCGGCGATATCGCCTCCGAGATCGGGTCCGGACTCGGCGTCGTACCGGCGGATCGCATTGTGGCCGTAGCGCTCATCTCCGATCCGCGCCGCTCGATGACGGACGTCCAGGTCGGTCCGATTGCGCCCGGTGCGGGTGCGGGCGGGGCGCGCGTGGGCGGCTTCGGCTGGATCGCCGACAAGGTACGGACCGTCTGCGCCGTCGGCGACCTGTACTGCTCCACCGAGGAGACCGATTTCATCAGCCGCTTCGCCGGATTCCTGGCGCAGACGTCCGATCCGAACCCGGCCAACCTGTGGCGCTACCAGCTCGAGGTCGGCGCGATCATCAACGATCTGATGGCAGAGGGCGGTATCCCCACCCTGCAGTCGCAGCTCAGCGATGGCGCGAATGAACAGCGCGCCAAGCAGTTCGAGCAGTTCTTCCGCACCGGACGGCACACCAGCTACGGCAACTACTCGGTCGGCGGCGGGCAGACCGCGCTGACCTGGATGCACAACTGGCTCGCTAACGCCGCCTAACTCTTGATCCCGAGGATCGCTCCCTGACGGGAGCGATCCTCGGCGGGAGGGATGAGGCGCGGCCCGCGGAGAGTCTCTGACGGGGGCGATCCTCGGTGAGACGGATGAGGTGCGCGGCCCGCAGGGGAGTCCCTGACGGGGAGGCGATCCTCGGCGGGAGAGAAGTGCGCGGCCCGCATACAGTCGAAGGTCGCTCCCATTCATATTGGGGGCGGCCTTCTTTCGTTATCCGAAGGAGCCGGTGCTCGGCGGGGTCCAGGCGGGCGGCTGATTGTTGTCGGGCTGCCGGTCGTGGTCGTGGTCGCCGCGGTCGTTGCGATGGTCGCGGTCGTGGTGATCGCGGTCCTGGTTCTGGTCCCAGCCGGGCTGATCGATCTGGATGGCGGCGGGGGTGTCCGGGGTGGCCGCGTTGGCGGGGAGGGCGACCAGGGCGAGCGTGATGGCGGCGAGTGCGCCGGCGGCGGCCAGGCGCAGGCCCATGCGGCGGGATTTGCGGGGAGTCGAGTTGGCGGTCAAGGTGAGTCCTTCCTCGGGGAGTCGCGGTGTGCGGCTCGTGTTCCCCATCGAAGGTTCCGGCGCTGGGAGCCCGATGCGACGACTCTGGGAATCGACTGCGAGACCCGATTCGGCTCCCGGCGGGGCCTCAGCCTCGGTGTCCGCTATTGCGTGGCAACAGGTCCCAGACATGCGCGTTCTCGTTCACGGTGGCTACGGTGCGGCGGCCGGTGCGCGAGTACAGGATTCGGGTGATCGAGCAGTAGTCGATCGGGAAGGTGAGCGGGCGCTCGAGGCCGAGCACGTCCTGGAGTAGGACATTGATCACGCCGCCGTGTGCGAAGGCGACCACGGTATCGGTGTGTGCGGTGGTGGCGGCGATATCGCCCGCGCTGTCCAGGACTCGGCGTATGAAGGCGTCGCCGTCGATCTGCTCGGGCAGGTATCCGGCTTTGATGCGGTCGTAGACGGCGCGGAAGTCCTGCTGCGCGTCCTCGATCGGGATGTACGCGGGCAGATCGCGATCGTATTCGGCGAGACCGTCGCAGATCTCCGCCTCCAGGCCGAGCTTTTCGGCTGTGGGCCTGGCGGTTTCGCGGGCGCGCAATTGCGGGCTGCTCACCACGCGCGCGATGTGATGCTGGGCGAGGGCGGCGGGCACCCGGCCCGCCTGCTCGACCCCGATCTCGGTGAGATCGGGGTCAGCCGGACCGCTGGCTCCCTGGACGCGTCGCGGCTGGGCGTGGCGTACGAGGATCAACTGCATATCCCCACTCTGCCGCACACGGCCGGAGCGTCTCGCCGGGGGGAAGCCCTACTGTCCCTGGTTCTTCTTCTTATTGGTCATCAGGTACACGATGCCGAGGATCAGCGCGATGACGCCGATGCAGCAGACGGCGGCGAAGATCCAGACGCTGCCGCCCTTCTTGGACGACTTCTTCTTGGCGGTGTACTCCAGGGCGGAGTTCCAGGTGTCCGGGTTGGTCCACACGTGGTGGTCCAGCAGGTTGGCCTGGGTCATCAGGTCTAGGTAATGCATCGAAACCCCATCCTCATCAATCGGTGCGCCCCCTCCCCGGGGCCGCACCAAAGATTAACTGGCGGAACCGGATCTGGGAGTCCACTGTGAATCGGCTGTGAACGCGGAAACGTTCACAAGATCGACGAAATTCTCGAATCGGTTATCCGGTACGGGGTTTCACGAGCGGGAACGGCAGGGTTTCGCGAATGCTGCGCCCGATGATGAGCATGACCACGCGGTCCACCCCGACGCCGAGACCACCGGTCGGCGGCATGGCGTGTTCGAGGGCCTGCAGGAAGTCCTCATCCAACTCCATGGCCTCCGGATCGCCGCCCGCGGCCAGCATGGACTGCTCGGTGAGGCGTTTGCGCTGCTCCACCGGATCGGTCAATTCGCTGTAGGCGGTACCCAATTCGACCCCCCAGGCGACCAGATCCCAGCGTTCGGTCACCCCGGCGATATGCCGGTGCGCGCGGGTGAGCGGGGAGACCGAGGTCGGGAAGTCGATATAGAAGGTGGGCTCCTCGGTGCTCGACTCCACCAGGTGCTCGTACATCTCGAGCACGAGTTGTCCGGCGTCCCAACCCAATTGCCACGGCACCCCGGCCTTGTCGCAGAGTATGCGCAGGCGTTCGGTATCGGTCTCCGGGGTGATGGTCTCGCCGAGCTTGTCCGAGACCGCGCCGTGCACGGTCTGCACCGGCCATTCGCCGGAGATGTCCACCTCGGTGAGTGTGCCGTCCGGGCCGGGCCGCATGGCCACCATCTTCCCGTTGGCGGCCAGCGCCGCCTCCTGGATGAGCTGGCGGCAGGCGTGCATCATGCGCTCGTAATCACTGTGCGCCTCATAGGCTTCCAGGATGGTGAACTCGGGATTGTGGCTGTAGTCCACGCCCTCGTTGCGGAAGACGCGCCCGAGTTCGAACACCTTCTCCATACCGCCGACGCACAGTCGCTTGAGGTACAGCTCGGGTGCGATACGCAGGTACAGGTCGAGATCGTAGGCATTGATGTGTGTGGTGAACGGGGTGGCGTTCGCGCCGCCGTGCACCTGCTGCAGCACCGGTGTCTCGACTTCCAGGAATCCCCAGCCGTGCAATGTGTCTCGCAGTGAGCGCACCACGGCGCTGCGCTTGGCCATCACCTCGCGGATATCGGTATTGATGGCCATGTCGACGTAGCGCTGGCGCACGCGCGCCTCGGGATCGGCCAGGCCCTTCCACTTGTCGGGCAAGGGGTGCAGGCATTTTCCGATCATGCGCCAGTCGGCGGCGAGCAGGGACAGCTCTCCGCTGCGACTGTGCCCGATCTTGCCGCTGACCTCGATCAGGTCGCCGAGGTCGAAGAATTCGTCGAAGTCGCCGCTGCGTTCGTCGCCGACCCGGCCGCGGTCGATGACCAGCTGGATCTCCCCGGACCAGTCGCGCAGCAGCGCGAAGGTGACGCCGCCGTAATCGCGAATCCGCAAGAGCCGCCCGCAGACTCGCACGGTGGTGCCCTGCGGCGATCGTCGTGCGGCGGCGACCGTATGGGTGGGCGGGTAGGCGACCGGATACGCGTCCACCCCGGAGTCGGTGAGTTTGCGCAGTTTGTCCATGCGCACCCGCACCTGTTCGGGGCGGCGCGGTCCGGACTCGTCGGGATCCTCCGGCGGCAGGTCCGGCAGGCTGCCGTCGGCGTGCAGTCCGCTCATGGTCGCCGGCACCGAGGAGCGCAGACCGGTATGCGCGGTCGCGTTCTGCTCCTTGCCGATTCGCGGTAGGAAGCCCTCGGCGAGCGCACTGGCGATGGCCACGCGCGGCAGTTGCCGGCGCTCCTCGAAGAGTGAGAAGCGCGGCACCCAATCTGGTTGGTACTTCACATTGGAGCGGTACAGCGCCTCCAACTGGTACCAGCGCGAGAAGAACATGAGCACCGAACGCCACAGTCGCAGTACGGGTCCCGCGCCGATCCGGCTGCCCTCCTCGAAGACGGCGCGGAAGACCGCGAAGTTCAACGAGATTCGGGTGATGCCGTACTGGTCGGAGGTGAGCGCCAGTTTGGAGATCATCAATTCCATGACGCCATTGGGGCTGTGGCGATCACGGCGCATGAGATCGAGCGAGACGCCGGTGCGGCCCCACGGCACCAGGGACAGCATGCCGAGGACGTGTTCGTCCGCATCGATGGCCTCCACCAGCAGGCAGTCCCCATCGTGCGGGTCGCCGAGCCGGTCCAGCGCCATGGAGAAGCCGCGTTCGGTCTCGGTATCGCGCCACAGGTCGGCGCGCCGCATGACATCGGCCATCTCCTCGGGGGAGATCTCCTTGTGCCGTCGCACGCGAACGGTGATGCCCTGCTTGGCAAGTCGGTTCACGGCCTGCCGGACCTGTTTCATCTCCGGGCCGGCGAGGGTGAAGGTGCGGGTCTCCAGAATGGCCTCGTCGCCCAGGCGCAGGGCGGAGAGTCCGGCGCGGCGGTAGGCGGTCGCGCCGAGCTCGCTCGCGCCCATTACGGCCGGGGCCCAACCGTATTCGTCGGCCAGGCGCAGCCAGGCGTCGATGGCGTGCGGCCAGGCTTCCTTCTTACCGATCGGATCACCGGATGCCAGGCAGACGCCGAGCTCCACGCGATAGGTGACGGCGGCCTTACCGCTGGGCGCGAACACCACGGCCTTGTCGCGGCGGGTGGCGAAGTAGCCGAGCGAATCCTCCACATCGGAGCGTTCGATGAGCCCGCGCAATGCGGATTCGTCGAGTCCGGTGAGTGCGTTGGAGGCGCGCTGCGACCGGAACAGCACCATCACCGCGGCCAGCAGCGCGATCGCGCCGAACAGGCCGAGCAGCAGGTTCACCAGGTGTGGCGGATGCCCGTCGAAGTCCTCATTGCTGACCAGGATCGCGCCGGTGACCCGGGAGACGGCCCACAGCGGCCGCTGCTCGTCCGGCGGCAGGCTGCCGGGGAACAGTTCCACCAGACCCCAGCCGATCAGGCAGCCGAGCGTCAGGCCGCCGATCAGTACACCGAACGCGCGCAGGATGGTGCCGCTGCGCACCCGGGTGTAGAACTCGGACCAGGCGGCGCCCAGCACGGCCATCACACCGAGGTGGATGATCAGCGCGACCAGCGCGTTGAGATCGCCTTCGGCGGCGAAGTCCAGGGCATTGGCCAGCGCGTACGCCGCCATATAGCCGAACAGTAACCACCAGGCGATGCGCTTACGGCTGGCGGTCGCGCCGGCGAGCAGGCCGACCACCAGCGCCCACACCAGCGAGGTGTCGGGCGAGTCGAAGTAATAGGTGTCGACGTAGTGCCGCAGGCCCGAGGTCAGGTAGCGCAGCCCGGGCGAAATACTCCACATGGCGCACAGGACCGCGAAGACGCCCAGGACCAGCCCCGCGACGTGCGGGACTTCCCGGAGCCGCCCGTGGCCGCGGTGCGGCACCTCGGGCGACGGCGCGTCGGGTCTGTGTTCGAGTTCCCGGTGCTGCCGGTCCTGCGTCGAAGTCACCGCACCAGTGTGTATGTTGCGCTCGCCCATGTGCACTCGGAACCCGGTTCGTGTCTCGTTGCGGGCCCCTTACCGGTTGGTTGCGGGGGCGATATTTGGTCTCCTGGAACCGGCGGGTGAGGATGTAAACATGTCGGATCCAGTCGATGTGCCGATCGAAGACGATGTCATTCGGCTCGGCCAATTCCTGAAGCTGGCGAACCTCATCGATTCCGGTTCGGAAGCCAAACAAGTCATCGCCGAGGGCCTGGTGCGGGTGAACGACGAGGTGGAGCTACGCCGCGGGCGTCAACTCTGCGCCGGAGACATCATCACCCTCGCCGGTCACAAGGTCCGCGTCGCCAACGGCTGAGCATCTTCGCCGCGCAACCCCGCTCACCCCGGCCCCACCCTGTACGCCGGGTGGCGAACGGGGTCGCTGAGAGTCTCCCCGGAGTTTCTCGAGAAGGCTCAGTCCTCGGCGCGGACGACAACCCCGTCGTGGTCGCTGTAGACCATCTCGCCCGGGACGAACTTCACGCCGCCGAACTCGACCGGCACGTCCTTGTCCCCGGATCCGGTCTGGGTGCTCTTGCGCGGGTTGGTGCCGAGCGCCTTGACGCCGATGTCCAGGGTGCGCAGGATCGCCGAATCCCGTACCGCGCCATTGACGATTACGCCGGACCAGCCGTTGTCCACTCCGCGGCCCGCGATGATGTCGCCGACCAGCGCGGTGTGAATGCTCGCCCCGCCGTCCACGACCAGTACGCGACCCTCGCCGGGCTCACCGAGGGTCTGCTTCACCAGGAGGTTGTCCTGGAAGCAGCGGATGGTCACGATGCGGCCCGCGAAGGCTTCCCGGCCGCCGAATTGGATGAACTGGGTATCGCAGCTGCGGATCTCGGGGCCGATCTCATCGGCCAGGTCAGCAGTGGCGACAAAGTTTGCTGATTCGGTCACCGGCCTATCTTGTCAGGCGGAATTCGGTACGCCCGTGCCGACCTGCGAGCGCATACTTGAATCCAAGTGACATCCACCGGGGAGGACCGGTTGTCATGGTTCGTGCGGAGGGCATGAGGTTGGAGTCTGCGATCGAGTCGGACGCTGTCGGCGAGACCCGCTCGCTGCTGACAGCAGTCGCGGCGCGCTTTGGCGCCGCATGGGAGGCGGCCGGTCACCCGCCGCCACTGGCCGAATTCCTGCCACCGGACCCGCAGACGCGGCGGTTGTGCCTGATCGAATTGATCAAAGTCGATCTCGAGTACCGCTGGATCCGCTACGACTTCCCCAAGCGCCTGGCCGAATATCGCCTGGAATACGACGAATTGCGCTCCGGCCCGCTTCCGCCCGACCTCGCCTACGAGGAGTTCCACGCCCTGCGCCGCTCCGGCCGCGGTATCGACGAGAGCGGCTTTCCGACCGAGGCCGCGCCCACCGAGGCCGCCTGGGGTGAACGCGACTATCGCAGCACCCTGATCGCCCGCCCGCGCGCCCGCGAAGCCCTGGACGGTATCGAAGTCGGGGACCGGGTGGACGATTTCGACCTGCTCGTCGAATTGGGCGCGGGCGCTTTCGCCCGGGTCTTCCTGGCCCGGCAGCGGTCCATGCAGCGGCTGGTCGCGGTGAAGGTGTCGCAGAATCACGGCACCGAATCCGAGACCCTGGCCCAGTTGGATCACGAGAACATCGTGCGCGTCTTCGATCAGCGCTTGATGGATGAGCGCGAACTCAAACTCATGTACATGCAGTACCTGCCCGGCGGCACGCTGTCGAAGGTGCTGAGCCTGGTGCGGCAGCGCCCGGTCGCCGAACGAGACGGCGGGCTGCTGCTGGCGGCGGTCGATTCCGCCATGCGGGACAAGGGCGGCCTGGTGCCCAGCGCATCCGCCACCCGCACCGCCATTGCCGCGCAGACCTGGCCGGAGACGGTGGCCTGGCTCGGTAGCCGGCTGGCTCGCGCGCTCGACTATTCGGCGGAGAACGGTGTGCTGCACCGGGATATCAAGCCCGCCAATGTGCTGCTCACCGCGGACGGTATTCCGAAGCTCGCCGATTTCAATATCAGTTTCAGCCTGCATGTGGCGGGCACCAGTCCGCTCGCGTACTTCGGCGGTTCGCTCGCGTATATGTCGCCGGAGCAGTTGGCCGCCTGCCATCCGCAATTACCGGATACCGCAGAGGAATTGGACGGGCGCAGCGATATCTTCGCGCTCGGAGTCGTGTTGTGGGAGCTGCTCACCGGGCAGCGGCCGTTCGACGACGAGACCCGGGCGGGGGATTCGGAATCCTCCCTGGAACGCATGCTGCGCATCCGGCAGCGCGAGATCGATCCGCGCCATCTGGAACAGCTCCCGCCCGATTGCCCGCCGACCCTGCGCCGCGTACTGCTCAAATGTCTTGCCCCGCATCGCGACGACCGCTGGGCCGATGGTGCGGCGCTGGCGCAGCAGTTGGATCTGTGCCTGGATCATCGGGCCCGCGATCTGGTGGATCCGCCGCGAAACAGCCTGCGCGCCAGGGTCGGACCGTGGTCGCTGGTTTTGCTGGTGACGGCCGCGAGTTTCCTCGGCGACTTCCTCGGCATGCTGTACGCGAATCTGCACAACAGCCCGCTATGGGATATCTGGTTCACCGAGGCCGAGCGGCACCATCTGCAGGCGGTGGGTGCGGGTCTGGCGCTGTTCACCACGCCCGCGGCGATCATTGTCACCAATTATCTGTGCCGCCGGGCCTTCATCGTGTGGCGTGGGCTGCGCCGGGGCCGCAGTTACGATCCGGAGACGCTGGGGCGGGCGCGCCGCGACACCCTCGTCGCGGGTGATCGGGTCGCGCTATTGGCATTCCTGTGGTGGGTGGTGTCGGCGATCGTGGCCGCCATCTCCCTGCTCGTCTATACCGATCTGTCGCCGGGCCGGATGGTGAATCTGATTGCGACCCTGCTGGTTTCGGGTGCGGTGGCGGTCGCGTACCCGTTCTTCCTGGTGACCTTCTTCGTGGTGCGCGGCTTCTATCCGCGGCTGCTCACCCACGGTGAGACCGCCGGTGACGAGCAGGCCCTGCGCGCGCTGGGCCGCCGCTGTACCCGCTATCTCGCTGTGGCCGTGGCGATTCCATTGATCGGGGTGGTCACCAGTCTGTTGTTCCTGACCCCGCACGAGGTGTCCCTGGTGATCGGCCCGATCAAATGGTTGTGCCTGGCCGGTGTGCTCGGATTCCTCGGCGACTATTGGCTTTTCCGGCAGTTGGAGGCGGATCTGCGCGCGTTCGAACGCGCGATCTCCTTCCGCTCCGATTTCAGGTGAGCCACAACCACGCGAACAGCAGCAGCCACACCCCGCCCGCCGCGACTCCGGCGATGGCGAACGCCTTGTCCTCGCGTTTGGGATCGATGGCGATGGCCGCCGCGCCCAATGCCACCGCCGGAATCGCGGTGATACCGCAGATGAATCCGAATACCCCGAGCACGAATGCGGTGAGCCCCATGCCATTCCACTGTCGCTGCCGGTTCTGCGCGTAGAACATCGGGGTGTTCGCGGGGATCGGCGTCATACCGGGCATGGGTGGCATGGGCCGCACCACGGGCAGCCCCTGCAATACGACATCGAGGTCGGCGAAGGTGCGGGCGTTGAAGGTCAGCCCTATTCGCTCGGAGAGTTCGTCGGCATTGATGCGGCCGTCGCGGAAACACTGATTGAGGCCCTCGATCACGCGTTCCCGGTCGGCATCGCTCGCTCGCAGATGTGCGGGATTCCAGTGCGGTTGCATGTGGTTCTCCATCGAACCCGAAGCGGTATTGCTCTTCTCGACGAGCGTATGCCCGCGTCGGCGGGTCGGCCCGTAATCGAGACCGGAACCACAGCGAATGCTCAGGCTCGGCCGTGCCGCTGTTCGTAGGAGTTGCGTTCGGCGGCTTCACGCTCGCGTCGCTCGGTGTCGGCGAGGTCCGGATCGAATCCGTGCTTGATGAGTTTGTTGCGCCGGAACACATAGGTGAGCGCGACCGTGAAGTAGATGAGCGGCAGATACAGCAGCGCCATCATGGCGAATCTCATCCAGAGCGGACCGGGTATGAGCAGGAACAGACAGAGCACCGGAATCATCGGTATGAGAATGCGGAGCAGATAGCGGCGGGTGGCGCCGGGACCGGTGAGGTCGGTGCGCACCCACTCCGACATCGAGGGCGGCAGGGTGCGGCCGCAGATATAGCCGATGCGCTGCGCGAGGGTCGGTGTGGTGCGTTCGGACATGAGCCCAGGATCCTCGCAGGAGCGGATCGGGACAAATGTCGGGGGGCCGGCGGCTCTGACGACCCCGGCGGGCTCAGGCGCTGGTGCGTTCGGTGTGGAATGCGGCGACCTGGGTCACCAGGTTGTGCGTGGAGCTCTTCACGGCGAGTTTCACGAACGGTTCGATGGTCTTGCCGAGCAGTTTTCCGGCCAGGCCGCCGGGCACCCGGTAGTCGACGATGGCGTCGATGGTGCAGGATTCCGCGCCCTTGTCGTGGAACAGGAACGTGGATTCGATTTCGAAGCCCTTGATGGACTTCACCGCGATGGCGTAGCCGGGTTCGTGCCGCACGATCTTGATGGTGGAGTGCAGTTTCACCGGGCCGAGTCCGATGGTGCCGTCGAAGGTGGCGTCGACGCCCTCGGTCTGCTCGGTGAGGGGTACGAAATCGGTGATCTCATTGATGAATTTCGGCAGGTGCTGGTAGTCGTTGACATAGGCGAAGGCGGATTCCGCCGAGGCGGCGCAGTCCGCGACGATCTTGACTTCGGTCATGCGCACGACAGTAACGGGTTCCATTTCCATGCGCAGATCATGAGGTGAGCGCCACAATCGGCCGCCGCGGCCCGATTTCTACGCGGTGACCGCGAGCGTTCCGGCCACGCCGAACACCACCGACATCAGCAGGACTTCGAAAATCGCACGGCGCAAAGAGGATTCCGCATCCATTCGATGATCGGTCGCGAGCGGTACCCAGGTGCGCCGCCACCACCAGCCCAGCGCGAGCAGGGCAAGCAGAATCACGGTCTTGGCCAGCAGAATCCGGCCGTATCCGGTGGTGCCGAATTCGGTGAGCCCGCCGACCCGGATCAGGCCGTTCACGATTCCGGTGACCGTCACCGTCGCCACCAAGGGCAGTGCCCAGCGGGAGTAGCGGGGGAGCAGTACCGCCCATTCGCCCCGGGTGCGCACGGTGAGTGCCAGCGCCAGCAGCACCCCGAACCAGGCCGAGGCGGCGAGGGCGTGCACCGCACCCAGTACCGAACCGAACATCTGCTGCGACATATGCCCGGTGATCGGGCGCAGCGCCAGGGTCACCGCGGTGAACACCAGCACCAGATCCGCGGTCACCCGGTCCGGATTGCGAAAACCGAAGGCGCTGTAGATCGCGACCGCGCCACTGCCGATGAGCAGTGCGATCCCGATCTGACCGCCGCTGACCGCGGTGAGGTAGTCGCCGAATTGTCCCGCCGACAGCTCGGCGAGCGGAATGCCCTGCACTTCGGAGGCTTCCAGCGCCAGCATGCCGAATTCCATCACCGCCCAGACTCCGGCGACGATGGTGAGCACCCGCCACGGGGGCGCGAGTCGTTCGGAAAGCCTTGGCAGCGCGGCCGATCCGAGCACGGTCGCGCCCGCCAGATCCGCGAGCACCCGCACGGCCGTCTCGGACTGCACGGGATCGCTGGCGGCGAGCGCCCAGGCCAGTGCCGCACCGCAGAGTCCGAGCGGAACGACCAGTAGCAGTAGCCATTTCAGTGAGCTGCTGCCGCCGGTCGTCCCGCGCTCACTGCGACGATCGGTGCGGTCGGACCGGTTCACCTACGCTGCTTGCCCCGCCCGCCCAGCAGTGCGAAGGCCAGACCGCCGCCGAACAGCACCACCGCGCCCGCGATGAACACCCACAGTGGGACACCGCCGCCACCGGAGCCACCCGACTTGGCCGAGGAGTCGGCCTTCGGGCCGGGAGTTCCATTGCCCGCCTTGGTGAGTGTGAAGGTGCGGGTACCGCTGACCGGATGCCCGTCGGCGGAGGTGACCCGGTACGCGATCTTGTACTCGCCGGTCGGACCGAGCTCGCCGACCTCGACGCTGACGGTCGCGCCCTCCACCTTCGGCTGCCCCTTGGACCACAGATTGCCGTCCGGGCCGGTGACCGTCATGGACGGATAACTCGCCTGCAGCTCCTCATTGAAGGTGACGCTTGCCCGCGCGGGGGAGAGGTCGATCTGCGCGCCGTTCTCCGGGCTGGAGCCGATGGCCGCCGAATGCGCATTCGCCACACCGCCGCCCAGCAGGGCGAATCCGGTGATCAGCAGGCCGGTCAGGGCACCGGCGAAAAGCTTGCGGCTCATGACTTGCGGCCCTTGATGACGCTGCCGATGCCCAGGGCCGCGCCGAGTGCGCCGAGCACCAGGCCGATACCGCCCAGCCAGCGGGCGGTGTTGTCGGTGTCCTTCGAATCCGCGGCTTCCTTGGCGTCGGTGGTGGTCGCGGCGTGGTCGTCATCGCCGCCGCCGGCCGCCAGGGTCAGGGTCGGGGCGGGATGCTCCGGCTCGCTGCCGTCCGGATTGTCCTTCTGATCCCAGACCACGACCTTGCCGTCGCTGTAGGTCTGGGTGGCGGGGAAGGAGACCTTCTCCTGCTTGGGCAGGGCGACCGAGAGCGCGAAACGCTGGAACTGCCCCGGCGCCACACCCGGGTTGCCCGGATCGGCGGTCCAGGTGACGGCGACGGCCTCACCCTTGTCGTTCTTGTCGACCTTCGACGCCCAGCCCGGCATGGGCTCGGTACGGGCGCTCTTCAAATTCGGCAGCGCCACACTGACTTTGGTGGTGGAAGCGGTATCGGATTCGGTCGGCACCTTGAAGGTGGCGACCGCGTACCCGCCCTGCGACGCACCCGGCGCGTCGACGGAGACATGCGCGGACGCGACGCCCGCGCCCAACAGCGTCAGGGTGGCGGCCGCCACGGCCGCGCCGAACGCGCGCGAAGGAGAGATATGCATGAGTGAACAGCCTTTTCTGGCAAAGGGTTACGAATGGACGCGACTCACACCGCAACCGGTGGTGCGCGAGATCCATTGGCCCCCGGCGCCAGTCGCCCCCGCATGACGCTGCCCGCGGCCCAACGTCCGGTTCCACGTGGAACCAGCAAAGCCGCAGGTCGGGTGAGCGCTGTCCGAACCGCCTGTGACACAAGCGCATACAGCCGCTCGGCCACCAGAATCAGTACCGCGAACAATACGGCCGCTGTGGCATGCGCCGCCGCCATCACCCCATCGTTCACGAAATCCATTGCCCCCGAGGCATGCCCGGGGTGCGCTAGCCCGCTCAACGCCATATGGCACACCGGCTGGCCCAGCGCCATGAGCGCGGGCAGCGCGATGGGGGAGCGCACCACCGCGGCTACCGCTCCGATCGCCGCCGCGGCGACCAACAGCAGGGTCAGCCCCGCCGAATCCGGATACCCACCACCCGCGACCCCATGTGCCGCGACAGCGAGCACCGTCATGGCGATGGCCGCGAGAGTGCCGCGGAGCGGGTGGCCACACATCAAGCCGCTGCCGGAGCGTAAGCCCCGGTTCTCGGCTGGTGTGCGGCCTCGCATGGATGCTGCTCAGTTCACGCCGAGGCGGGCGAGCACATCGGCTTCGATACCGGAGAGCTCGTTGGAGATGGAGGCGTGCACGGCACGCCGGCGCTGCACCGGCATCTGCGCGGCGGTCCGAATGGCGGCGGACAGCGATTCCAGCCGGTCGCGAGTGGCGGCCGCGAACTTCGCGGTATCCCCGTCCTTGGGATTCTTGCGCTCCAGTTCGGCGAGGGTGGTCTCCACATTCGCCTGTCGCGCCTGCAATTTCGCACCGGGCCCGGCGAATTCGCCGAGCTGATTCACGCCGATTCCGAGCTGCTGCGCGCGTCGCGTATCCAACTGTCCACGCACCATGGTCGCGCCCCGATAGGCGAGCGGCGCCAGCACCGGCACCAGAATCCGCGCCACACCGAGGTACTTGCGCACCGACGCGACACTGAACGCATCCCGCTCGGCCTTGGCGGCCAGCTTCAGCGCGACCTTCTCCTCGGCCTGCAGCTTGGAGATCTCCGCCTTCGCAACCTTCTTCTGCGTCCGCGCCTCACCCCGATGCTTCTTCCGCTCATTACGAGCCCCGAGCTTGGCCTCCATAGCGGCCTTGTGCTTCAACGCCTTGGCCTCGGCCCGCCGGCTGACCTTCTTCTTGCGCTTGGTGAACAACCCCATAGATGGCCTCCGTCATGCTGGTTCGCCATGGCAGCACAGGGCCGGGGGAATTGCCTGTCCGCCCATGAAACACAGTTTGCGCCCACCATATCGTTTACCGATCCAACCCCGCACCCGCCGTGCCACTTGAACCCCAATTCGCGCCACCGGCAGGGCTTCCCGCACACAGCCTCTCCCCCTCCGGAGCAGCGCTACCGAGCCCGCGTGCCACCCCGCCACCTTCCGAGGTCGCGGCTGCTTCGCCCCAGTCGCGGGGTGACAGCTTCGCGTTCCGGTGTCGCGGTCGCTCCGGTTCGGGGCGAAGCCCAAGCACCGGCGTAGCGCGGCCTCCACGGTCTTTCAGGGGTTCGGGGGCGAAG
The DNA here is from genome assembly GCF_009649815.1 of Nocardia sp. SYP-A9097. Classification (GTDB taxonomy): domain Bacteria; phylum Actinomycetota; class Actinomycetes; order Mycobacteriales; family Mycobacteriaceae; genus Nocardia. The sequence goes on along the minus strand of NZ_WJIC01000001.1, from coordinate 432,811 downwards.
CCCAAGCACCGGCGTGGCGCGGCCTCCACGGTCTTTCAGAGGTTCGGGGGCGAAGCCCATGCGCCGACGTAGCGCAGTCTCCACCGTCCTTCGGGGGTTTGGGGGCGAAGCCCCCAAGACCTAGCGTCAGCTTCCCCCTTCACCAATTCGGGGCGCAGCGCCGACGGCGTTTTCCCACCACCCGGGGGGTGCGGGGGCCTGCCCCCGCATTCACTTCTCTGCGCGCCGAGGGGCGCGAGGCTTGGAGTGTCGGGGGATAAGGCCATACTGCTAGGCGTGTATTCGGGCATCGGTGACCATGGCGAGCGGGCCGCGTTCCTTGACGCGCGGGCCTTGATCGGCTGCCGCCACCGGCTGCTTTTGGACTCCACGCATCCGCAAGTGCTGTCGGGAGTCGCCGAGGATGCCGGGGTTCAGCAGCGGCGGGAGGCGGCGGCCGCGCATCGGATCAATGTGCGGGACACGCTGATCGGAGGCGATCCGGCGCGCTGGACGGTGATCGAACCGGGTCAGTCGGCGGGCCGGCGCGCGGAGGCGACCATGGCCGCGATGGCGGCGGGCGCGGATCGTATCTGGGGTGGGTTGCTGCCGCAGGAGGCGGATACGGGTCGTCGCGGTGGCTGCGAAATCCTGTGGCGGGACGCCGATCGCGGCGGTTACATCCCGATCGTGGTGGTCAATCACAAGGTGACCGATCCGCGTCAACCGGATCCGGCGGATTTCCATCCGATGACCAGTGGCCTGTACGCGTGGACGCCGAAGCCGGACCGCTACGTCCGTACGCGTCCGCAGCCGCGTGATCAGCAGCGCCTCGCTCACCTGTATCGCATGTTGCAGCGGCACGGTTATGCGAGTCCCGCCCTGGTGGGTGGTGCGATCGGTTATGCCTTCGACCGCATCCTGATTCACGATCTGGGCCCGATCCTGGACGATTACGACCGTCGCTACGCGGACCGTATCGCGGTGGTGCGCGGTGAACTTCCCACGGTCCCGTCGAAGGTCCCGGAGTGCCGGCAGTGCCCGTGGTGGTCCCGCGCCCCCGAGGAGGGCGGTCTCAGCTGTGAGAAGTGGCTGGTCGCGCATCGCGATGTGAGCCTGGTGGCCCCGGGCGCGCGCGCCGATGTGCTGCGCCGGCACGGCGTCGACACCATCGACGAGCTGGCCGCCTGGACCGGTGACGAACCGGACGATTGGCATTTCGAACTGTTCACCGAAACCGTTGTGACAGCGCGGGCCTGGGCCACCGGCGCCCCCCTGGTCCGCCGGGTCGATCAGGTGCGGGTGACGCGCGCCGATGTCGAGGTGGATGTGGACCTGGAGAGCTATCAGGAGCACGGCGCGTACCTGTGGGGCACCCTGCTGGATGGCGTCTACCGCCCGTTCGTCACCTGGGATCCGCTGCCCACCGAGGACGAGGGTCGTTCCTTCGCCGAATTCTGGGCGTGGCTGATGCGGGTCCGCGCGGACGCGGCGGCGGAGGGCAAAACCTTTGCCGCCTACTGCTATTCGCGAACCGCCGAGGACAAGTGGCTGTACGAGTCGGCGCGTCGTTTCGCCGGCATGCCGGGTATCCCCACCGAGCGCGATATCCAGAAGTTCGTGGACAGCCCGCAGTGGGTGGACATGTTCCAGGCGGTGTCGGAGCAGTTCATCTGCCCGAACGGTAAGGGTCTCAAGAAGATCGCCCCGGTCGCCGGTTTCTCCTGGCGTGATCCCGAGGCCGGTGGTGAGGCGTCCATGAGCTGGTATCGCCTGGCCGTCGCCTATGAGGGCGGCGAACCCGATATGTCGCAGCGCACCCGCATTCTCGAGTACAACGAGGACGATGTGCAGGCGACGAAGGTGTTGCGCGACTGGATGACCCAGCGGGCCGATCTGGAGGTTCCCGCCATCGCCGATTTCTCGGGACGTAATATCGCATCGTGACCGATCACGTCGAACATCTGGAGTTTCAGGCCGAAACCCATCAGCTGCTCGAGCTGATGATCCATTCGGTCTATTCGAATAAGGACACGTTCCTGCGGGAACTGATCTCGAATGCCTCGGACGCGCTGGACAAGCTGCGCCTGGAGTCGTTCCGCGACAAGGAATTGCAGGCCGACATCTCGGACCTGCACATCGAGCTGACGGTGGACCACGATCAGCGCGTGCTCACCGTCACCGACAATGGCATCGGCATGTCCCGCGCCGAGGTCGTGGACCTGATCGGCACGCTCGCCAAGTCCGGTACCGCCACCCTGCGCAAGCAGTTGCTGGAAACCACGTCCGATGCCGCCGCCGAGGAGCTGATCGGCCAGTTCGGTATCGGCTTCTACTCGACCTTCATGGTCGCGGACAAGGTCACCCTGACCACCCGTAAGGCAGGCGAAACCACCGGCACCCGTTGGGAATCCGCCGCGGGCAGCTCCACGTACACCATCGAGGAGCTGGACGACGCCCCGCAGGGCACCGCTGTCTCCCTGCAGCTCAAGCCCTCCGATGACGAGGACCACCTCTTCGATTACACGATGGAGTGGAAGCTCCGCGAAATCGTGAAGAAGTACTCGGATTTCATCGCCTGGCCGGTCCGCATGGATGTGGATCGCACCGTCACCGAGGGTGAGGGCGAGGACAAGACCGAGCGGACGATCACCGAAACCCAGACCCTGAACTCGCAGAAGGCGCTGTGGACCCGCCCCAGGAGCGAGGTCTCCGACGAGGAGTACAAGGAGTTCTACAAGCACGTCTCGCACGCCTGGGACGACCCGCTGGAGGTCATTCCGATGAAGGCGGAGGGCACTTTCGAGTATCAGGCGCTGCTGTTCCTGCCCTCGACCGCACCCTTCGACCTGTTCACGCGTGAGCACAAGCGCGGCGTGCAGCTGTATGTGCGGCGGGTGTTCATCATGGACAACTGCGAAGAGCTGATGCCGGAGTACCTGCGCTTCGTCAAGGGCGTGGTGGACGCACAGGACCTGTCGCTCAATGTCTCCCGCGAGATTCTGCAGCAGGACCGGCAGCTGCGGATGATTCAGAAGCGCCTGGTCAAGAAGGTGCTGTCCACGGTCAAGGATTTGCAGAAGGCCGAGGATCAAGCCAAGTACCAGACGTTCTGGCGTGAGTTCGGCCGAGTTCTCAAGGAGGGCATGCTCTCCGACGCGGACAATCGCGAAACCATCCTGGGTGTCTCGTCTTTCCCGTCGACGCACTCGACTGAAGAGCTCACCACGCTGGCCCAGTACGTGGAGCGCATGCCGGAGACCCAGCAGGCGATCTACTACATGACCGGCGAGTCCCGCGAGCAGATCGAGAACTCACCGCATATCGAGGCGTTCAAGGCCAAGGGCCTCGAGGTGCTGGTGCTGACCGATCCGGTCGACGAGATGTGGGTCGGTTCGGTACCCGAATTCGCCGGGCAGCCACTGCAATCCATCGCCAAGGGCGAGGTGGATCTGGAGTCCGAGGACGAGAAGAAGGAGTCCGAGGCCCTGCGTGAACAGCAGGACAAGGACTTCGCCGATCTGCTCGGCTGGCTGGCCGCCACCCTGGACGAGAATGTGAAGGAGGTCCGCCTGACCTCCCGCCTCACCACCTCGCCGGCCTGCATCGTGGGTGATGTGTTCGATTTCACCCCGCTGCTGGAGCGCATGTACCGGGCTTCGGGTCAGCTGCTGCCGGACTCCAAGCGCATCCTCGAACTGAACCCGGCGCACCCGTTGGTGACGGGCATGCGCGATGCGTTCGCCAAGGTCAAGGATGACGCCGACAAGCCCGCCGAGCTTGCCGAGACCGCTGAACTGCTTTACGGCACAGCCGTTCTCGCCGAGGGCGGCGAACTGAAGGATCCGGCGCGCTTCGCCCGAGTCCTCGCGGATCGCCTCACCAAATCGCTCTAGGTAGCCGAAAGTAGCGCCCTGGCCTGCGGACTCCTGTCCGCAGGCCGCCTTACTTTCTTCTCCCCCCGCATCTTGAGCGGCGGATTTTAGCCATGCCCGATTTGGCCTGAATGTGACGCTCGCAATGCCGCGAGGGTTTCGGGAACTCCCGCGCGGCGCGTACGTTGTACGTCTTGGTCGTAAGTTTTTCGTGTTCGTGTCTTACATGCTCGCGCTGAACATCGTGCGGGCGCTTCTCTTGCCAGCCAAGTTGCAAGCCGCCTTCTGATTCGACCCGGTCGCCGTGACCGCGGCGGCCGATGCAACATCCAGCAGGAGAAAGTTATGGTTCAGGGCACCGTCAAGTGGTTCAACGCGGAGAAAGGCTACGGCTTCATCGCCCGCGAGGACGGCCCCGATGTGTTCGTTCACTACTCTGAAATCGAAGGCAACGGCTACCGCCAGCTCGAAGAGGGCCAGGCCGTGAGCTTCGAAATCACCGAGGGCAAGAAGGGTCCGCAAGCTGCGGCCGTCCGCCCGCAGTAGCCGCCTCCCCGGAACTTTGGCGCACGGCTGGGTGCCGTAGCCAATTCCGTACGCGTAGAAGCGGTCAGGCGCGCAACCGATTTTGGGGGTACCCCGGGAGTTACCCCGACCCTCGCGAAATCAGTTGTCGCGACTTACAGCAAATAGCAAGGCCCGCACCGACATCCGGTGCGGGCCTTGTGTCGTTCTCGTGGTTAGCGCGGCGCCATGCGGAGAGCGCCGTCCATGCGGATGGTCTCGCCGTTGAGGTAATCGTGCTCGGCGATGTACTGCGCGAGCTGCGCGTACTCATCCGGGCGACCCAGGCGGGACGGGAACGGCACACCGGCCTCGAGGCCCTTGCGGTACTCCTCGGTGACACCGGCGAGCATCGGGGTGTCGATGATGCCGGGGGCGATGGTGTTGACGCGAATACCGAACTGCGCCAGGTCACGCGCGGCCGGAATGGTCATACCGGCGACGCCGCCCTTGGAGGCGGAGTAGGCGATCTGCCCGATCTGACCCTCGAACGCCGCGACGGACGCGGTGTTGATGACCACGCCGCGCTGGCCGTACTCGTCGACCGGTTCGGTCTTGGCCATGGCGTCGGCGGCCAGGCGCATCACATTGAACGAGCCGAGCAGGTTCACGGTGATGACGGTGCGGAACAGCTCCAGGTCGTGCGGGCCGTTCTTGGACAGGATGCGTCCCGCCCAGCCCACACCGGCGCAGTTGACGACAATGCGCAGCGGCACACCGGATTCCACGACCTTGGCGATTGCGGCGGCCACCTCGTCACCGCTGGTGACGTCGGTCGGGATCAGGGTGACGCCGGCCGGGACACTGTCGCCGGCGCGCTCGATCGACTGGGCCAGGTCCAGGCCGAACACAGTGGCGCCGGCATCGGCGAAGCGCTTGGCGGTGGCGGCACCGAGGCCGGAGGCGCCTCCGGTGACAATGGCGGCGGAACCGGAAATCTCCACGGTAAGTCCCTTCGAACGTGGGAGCGCCCTCTCACTGGCTCTCCGTCAACAAGCACTGTAATTTCTGCCCTCCGCTCTGCTCCGGGCGGGTTGGCGGCCCCGTACCACTGAATCCGAAACCGGGCCGAACCTGCACCATCAGCCCCGGTCGGGAACACGACCCCACGGTTTGCGAACAGGTGTGTTCGTTGAGTGCTACTGTCGGGTGTATGAACGCCCACGGGGCCCGACGTTCGCGCCGTGGTCTTCTCCACTCCGCGCGGCAAGTGCGCGGGCAACGCATTCTGGTAACCGGTGCCGCACGCGGTATCGGGGCGGCTCTGGCCCGGCAGTTGCATGCCCAGGGCGCCCGGGTGGCGCTGCTCGGTATCGAAGAGGGATTGCTGGCCGAGGTGGCCGCCGACTGCGGGGAGGCGCCGTGGCGCTACTGCGATGTGGGGGATCCGGCGCAGGTGCAGCGGGTGGTCAATTCGCTCACCATGGAGTTGGGCGGTTTGGACGCGGTGGTGGTGAATGCCGGTATCGCCCGGCAGCTTTCACTGCTGGACGGTGATCCGACCGTGTTGGAGGAGACGCTCACCGTCAATGTGCTCGGCGCGTACTACACGATCAGGGCGGCGGGTCCGCATATCTCGCATCCGGGCGGATATGTACTGCTGGTGTCCTCGCTGGCGGCCGCCATCCACCTACCCCTGGCCGGCGCGTACAGCGCCTCGAAGGCGGCCCTGGAGGCGCTCGGCGACACCCTGCGGATAGAGCTGCGCCACACCGGTGCGAAGGTCGGCATGGCGTACTTCGCCGAACTCGACACCGAAATGACCAGTCGCGGTTTCGGCACCGATGCCGCGCGCAGCATTCTGGGTCGCAGCACCGTCTCCGGTATCGCACCGCTGGGCCCGGCCATCGATGCCATGGAGCGCGCCCTGGCCCGCCGTTCGCGCCGGGTGTATTCCCCGTACTGGGTGGGTGTGGTGCTGAGTTTCCGGGGGGTGGGGCAGCGGGTTGTGGACTACGCTCTGCGGCACGGTGTCGCCCCGGGTTTGGCCGTGGCGCGCACCGAGCCGGTGGCTTTCACCACCGAACAGCCCGCCCGCCCGAGCAGAATGAGGAAGCTCGCCTGATGGCCGATTCGGCAGTCACCGCCCGCCAGCTGCCCCGCGGCCGCCACGGTCTGCCGCGGGAGACGGTGATCGCCGCACAACGCGACCGCATTCTGCTGGCCATGGCCGAGGCGATGGCCGAAAGCGGTTATGTCGGAACCCCGGTCGCCGCGGTCATCAAACGCGCCGGTGTTTCACGCGAAACCTTCTATGAGCAATTCCGTTCCAAGGAAGACTGTTTCGAGGCGGCCTACGAGCGCGCCGTCGAATTGATGCTGGCGGGCATTCTCGCGGTGACGGGCGCGGAGTTCGACGGTGAGACCCAGTCCGAACGTATCGAACGCGTACTGGGCGCGTACCTGGATGCCCTGGCCGCCGAACCCGCCTATGCCAGAGTGTTTCTCGTCGAGGTGTACGCGGTGGGCCCCGAGGCCATTATCCGCCGCACCCACCTGCAGGAAACCTTCGTCGCCATAGTCGCCGATATCCTGCGCGCCGATACCGAGGATCAGCGCTTCGCCTGCCAAACCTTGGTCGCCGCCCTGAGCGCCATGGTCACCAATCGCATTGCCGTCGGCGATATCGACGGCCTGCGCGCCCTCCGCGAACCCCTCACCGACCTGGTTCGCCGCAGCGGCAGTCTCTTCGGGATTACCGAGCTGACGGACTGAGCCGCTCAGGCGGTGCGGACCGGAACGTCCGGTTCGCCGGTGGTGTCCGCCCGCGCGATGGCCTTGCGCCGCAACATGATCAGCGCGGCGCCCGCGCCCACGGGCAGGATGGCGCCGATTCCGGCCGCGTCGAGCGTCCCGACGCCGGGGGCGAGGGTGCCGAGCAGGGTCACCGCGCCGAAGTACAGGAACAACAGCCCGGACGCGGTCGCGATGGTGCGCTCCGGAATGTGCTTGCCGACAGTCACTCCGATGAGAATGGCGAGCCCGCCCGCGGCGACCATGCCCGCGACCGAGCCGATCCACACCGCGATCCAGCCGTTCTTGGTGGCCAGGGCCATGGTGGCGAACATGGTGCGGTCGCCGAGTTCGGCGAGCAGGAACGCCGACAGTACGACCAGGAACGCCGAGCGCGATTTGGTCTGCGGCGCAGCGGTTTCCGCGTCGTCCTCGACCGCCGGGCCGGGCAGTACTTCGCGCAGTGTCCACAGGCCGACAGCGATCAGCGTGGCGGCCGCGAAGAGTGAGATGAGGTCGGTGGGCAGCGCCGCACCGATGAAGTGGCCGACACCGACGGCAATGAGGTTCACCAGCACGCTGGCGACGGTGATGGCGGAGAGCACGATCCACCAGCGGTACCGCAATGCGAAGGTCAAGGCCATCAGCTGCGATTTATCGCCCAGTTCGGCGAGGAAGAGCGCGCCGAAGCTCAGCAATATCGTGGTGATCATGTTTCCAGCTCCCAGGTTCTCCGGCCTGTCGGCTGATTCGCGGGGGCCGCTTCAGCCGACTTCCGCACCGTGATCGGTTTGGTTGTCATGGCCGAAGGTCTCGCCCACCGGATGATTCCGGTTCACGCAGCCGGATCCGAGATCGGATCAGTATGTCGACTACGCGATTGCGGGCTACTCCCCTTCGCTCCCGAGGATACTACTCCGGCAAACCTGGCATCCGCAAACGCGCATCGCCGAAATCGCAATGCGCACAATAAGTTTGGGCGCACTGCTGAGAGGTTTCGGGAACCCTTACGCGGCCAGCAGCATAGCCAGAACCGCGGTGTCGGGATCACTGATCGGATCGACGCCGACCCGGGACACCATCGAGGTCACGGCCCCGTCGACATCGGCTTCCACCCAGGCGGCGCGATGCTCCAAGCCCAGATGTGGCAGTCCGGGAAGCAGCAGTGTTCCCGAGGCCGCGCCCGCGCATTCGGGCAGCGACGGCTGCGTCTCGCGCGGCGGATGCAGCATGATCAAGGCCGGTGGCACATGTTCGGCAAACCTTCCCGGCAGCAGCGCGGACTCGCCGAGGATGGTGCCCTCCGCGATGACGAGCCCAACCATGCCGGGTTGTGGATCATCGGGTAGTTCTTCGCGCGCCCCGAATACGGTGGTGGTGGGCAGGATTCCGGGCAGGCTGGCCACTCGTACGGCGAGTACCAGGACTTGTGCCCATTCCTTGGTGGAGTCGGGCCAGCGCCCGGAGATCACGAACCCGCGCAGCGAACCGCGCGCATGTTCTGCGGATGAGAGAAACGGCAATACACCGATCTGCTCGCTCATCGCGTGCCTCCCGAAGTGACGAATCCGGGGCGGCTGTGCCCGTCCTAGTAGTACCCGAGTTTGTACCTGGTCATGTCTGGCACACAAGTACCAAAGAGTGCCAGCACTCGGATACCCCGTCCGACACCGGCTTCCGGAGACGCAAAAGACCCGCGAACCAACCGGTTCGCGGGTCTGAAGTGTCGGGGAGATGTGGGGCTGCGTCCCGGCTCTCCCGTCCAAACGTCGATTCCAGCATGTGACCGGGGATTGCGGGCTTGCGCCCGTTATCCCGTGATCCCATTCCCAGGGTCTTGGGGGCTGCGTCCCCATGACCTGGGTTTTGTCGCTGGAGCTTGGGGGCCTGAGCCCCCGATTTCCCCTTTTCTGGGGGGTGTGGGGGCGTCAGCCCCCATAGGTGTCCCCGGCAATCAGCCGAAGATCAGGCCCTTGCCCTGCGCGGTGGCGCGGGTGAAGCGGTCCTGCACCTCGGCCCAGTTGACCACGTTCCAGAACGCCTTGACGTAGTCCGCCTTGACGTTCTTGTACTGCAGGTAGAAGGCGTGCTCCCACATGTCCAGGCCGAGCAGCGGGATGATGCCCAGCGGCACATTGCCCTGCTGATCGGTGAGCTGGAAGGTGAGCAGCTTGCCGCCCAGGCTGTCGTAGCCCAGCCACGCCCAGCCCGAGCCCTGCAGGCCATTGGCGGCCGCGGAGAACTGCGCGACGAACTTGTCGAACGACCCGAACTGGTCGGCAATGGCCGCGGCCAGGTCGCCGACCGGCTTGTCGCCGCCGTCCTGGGACAGGCTCTTCCACCAGATGGAGTGGTTGACGTGGCCGCCCAGGTGGAAGGCCAGGTTCTTCTCGTTCAGGAAGATGGCGGAGTGGTCACCGGCCTCGCGGGCGGCTTCCAGCTTCTCGAGCGCGGCATTGGCGCCCGCGACGTATGCGGCGTGGTGCTTGGTGTGGTGGATCTCGTTGATCTGCCCGGAGATGAACGGCTCCAGAGCGCTGTAGTCATAGTCCAGATCTGGCAGCGTGTACTCAGCCACGATGTCCCTTCCTCAGTGTCGGGGCTGTGTGCCCTGCGCAATTGTGCCCAGGAGCACCCAACCATCATTCGTACACCCGCTTCGATGCAACCGGGGTGTGTGCCCCCTGATTCCGGTACTCGGCGAATGTTCCAACCTGTGGACTCTTCGGGAAAGTTACAGCGGCGGCACGATATTGGGCTTCATGGTGCGCGGATCGCCCGCGTCGTGCGCCTGCCACCAGCGCACACCGCCGGCGATGAATTCGGTGAGCGGAATGTCGTTGCCCTGCTTGTCCGCGACGGTGACGCCGTCGAACCACACCCGCACATCGAGTTCGCGTGGGTCGACGCCCTCCTCCTGCGCGATTTCGAGCATGTGCGCGGCCGGGCGGTCGCTGAGGATGGTGTCGAAGCTGAGCAGCTTGCGCCACTGGGTCCAGGCTTTGTCGCTGAGGTCGAAGAATTCCCAGCCGTGCAGTCCGCCGCCGCCGAAGCTGCTGACCGCGTCGTGCAGGCCGTCGAGTTCGAGGGGCAGTACGACCGCCTCGAGGTCGTCCCAGCGCTGTCGGCGCAGGGAGGCGGCGACGCGGCTGACCCCGGTGAGGGTCAGGTAGATGTCACAGTCCTCCGGCGGTGGCCCGCTGTCGGGCAGTGTGAGGACGTCGAGTTCCAGCCGTAGGGTTCCGGCCGTCGTGTCGACGTCTATTCCCAGGCATGTCGCCTCGGACAGCGCGGTGTTGAGTCCGCTGATGTCCAGTCCGTCGAGTAGCCCCCTGCTCATGGTCATAGCGCCAGGCTACCGATCTTGCCTGCGCACGCTGACTATTTCCGATTTTCTGTAGTGTTGTGGTTTTTTTCGGGTGCGAACGGAACCATTCCGGAGTCGCCGCCGTCCAACCAGTTGTCGGGTCGGTCGCTCCGTGACTTGGAGGGGACGTTTCGGAGCGGTCGACCGGGCGTTCCGGACAGTTCGACCAGACATTCCGGACAGTTCTCAACCTGTGGATCAGGTTGTGGATTATGTGGATAACTCCAACTCGGTTACACCGGTCCGGACGCTTCGCCGGGACAGAACTCCACGGCCCCCGCACGCCCGTGGCAGGATCGATTGCGTGACCAGTCCCCATGTCCCCTCGATCCCGATCGAGGAGGTGCCTGCGGAGTTCGACGCCGCCGCGCCCCGGGCGGCCACCGAACCCGCGCCCGCCCTACTGCTCGATGTGCGCGAGGAGGATGAGTGGCGGCTCGGGCACGCGCCCGGCGCCCTGCATATCCCCCTGGTCGATGTGCCCGCGCGCCTCGACGAATTGAACTACGACGCCGAGATCTACGTAATCTGCAGGCAGGGTGGCCGTTCGGTGACCGCGGTGCAATACCTGGAATCCGTCGGTTTCGAGGCCGTCATGGTCGACGGCGGCATGGTGGCGTGGCAGCGCGCGGGGCGTCCGCTCACGGGTGACAACCCGGACGAGGCGAAGGTCTATTGATGAACGGGGGGAACGTGGCAGATCAGCGATCCGCGGTCGTACAGCCGTGTGCCCGCTGCGGCGCCCGCTGGGCCGTGCAGGGCAAACCGCTGCACTGGTGCCCGCGCTGCCACGGCGTACTGCTCTCACCCGCCCCGGTGGACGCACCGCCCGCGCGCCGCAATTATCGCTGGGTGGCGCGCCCGCCCGGTCGCAAAGCGCATCCCGGGCAAGCGGTCCGGCCGCAGGTGTCCCCGGAGACGCCGCGCTACAACCAGATTCCGCGCTGGGGCCTGCGGGATCGGGTCCCCGATGAGGTCGCCGCTCCGGTCGGCCGCCTGGAGGCCCTGACCGCGCGACTGCCCAGCCTGCTGGTCGGCACGGCCGCCGTGTTCGGTCTCGCCGCTCTCGCCGAGCTGGGCCGGTACGGGATTCTGCTGCGCAACCGCAGATTTTTGATCCAGCCCTGGCTGCTGTGGATCTCCGATGGGGCGGTGACGGTTTCGGCGATCGTGGCCGCGCTGTTGGCCCTGCTCACCGCGGTCGCGCTGGTCGGCTGGCTGGTGCAGGCGCGCCGCACCGCGTATTCCGGTGTGCGCAAGGTGGATCCGCGACCACGCTTCGAACTGTTCCTGGGCTGTCTGATCCCGGGTGTGAATCTGGTGTGGCCCGGGGTGTTCCTCACCGAGACGGTGCGGGCGGGCGAGCTCGATCCGCGTCTGCTGCGGGCCGTCCGGATCTGGTGGGCGGCTTGGGTTCTCAACGGTCTGCTGGTGGTCGCGGTGGTGCTGTACCGGTTCGCCGGTTCGCTGCAGGTTCGTGCGGACGGTGTGCTGGTGACCATGTGGACCGATCTGATCGCCGCCGGCGTCGCGGTATTGACGCTGTGGCTGGTGCGCGCCTTCGCGGGGCTCGACCTGCGCGGTGAACCGCTCACCGTGCGTCGCTGGCTGCCCGCGACCGCGCCCGCCGTGCCGGTTATCGCTCCCGTGCGGCCGGTCGCCGATCGGGAATCGGGTTCCGCCGGGCGCGCGCCCGCGGACGCCGTCGGGAATGATGAGGCGACCGCACCGAATCCGGTGACCGCGCCCGCGGACGGCGCGCCGGAACCCGAGCACGAGGAGGTATTCGCGAAGTGAGCCGGGACAGTCGCGCACCATTCGTGGTGGCGCACCGGGGGGCGTCGGCGGCGCGACCCGAACACACCCTCGCCGCATACGAACTCGCGCTGCAGGAGGGCGCGGACGGTGTCGAATGCGATATCCGGCTGACCAAGGACGGGCACCTGGTCTGCGTGCACGACCGCACCGTGGACCGGACCTCGAACGGTATCGGCGCGGTGTCGGAAATGACCCTGGACGAGTTGCGGGCCTTGAACTTCGGTACCGCCGGGGAACCGTCTCCGGTGCTCACCCTGGCCGAACTCATCGAGCTGGTCCTGGATTGGAAGAGCCGACCCACCAAGCTCTTCATCGAGACCAAGCATCCGGTGCGTTTCGGCGCACTGGTCGAGACCACCCTGCTGAATGAATTGCAGCGCTATGGAATCGCGGCCCCGGCCTCGGCCGATCACTCGCGTGCGGTGGTGATCTCCTTCGCCGCCACCGCGGTCTGGCGGATCCGCCGCGCCGCGCCGCTGCTACCGACCGTGTTGCTCGGCGAGTCCTCGCTGTACCTCTCCGGCGGCGCGGCCACCACCGTCGGCGCGACCGCCATCGGCCCCTCGGTCCGCACCCTGCGCGAACACCCCGACCTGGTCGACAAGGCCGCCGCCGCGGGCCGCGCCACCTACGTCTGGACCGTCGACGATGCCGAGGACGTCCGCCTCTGCTCCGACCTCGGCGTCAGCTGGATCGCCACCAATCACCCGGGCCGCACCAAGGGCCTGCTGCCTGTCGCGTAAGTCGCTGCGCCGCAGCCTGCCTCGCCGGTCCGGATGCGGGCGGGTAGCCCGATGGCGGCACACCCCCGCGCCGTCGGCGATGGGCCTCGGCTGACCCTGTAGTTTTGCGACCTATGGGTAAGAGCAAGCGCAACAGTCCGAAGCCGGACAGTAACCGCGCGGAGAAGCTGGCCGCGCGCCGTGCCGAGCAGGAGCAGGCCGCGCAGACGATTACGCGGCCCTTCGAGGGTTTGGCCGCCGAATGCGATCTGGTCGCGCTCCGCGAGTTCGTGCCATCCGCCACCGCGACGCTGAAGCTGTCGCCGAGTGTGGCCGCCGAGCGCGCGGTGACCCTGGCGACGGTGCTGCCGGGTGCGGTGGCCGCGCTGGTGCGGGCGGGGGAGGAGCCGGTCGGTTTCGTCGGCACCCAGGTGCAGTTCCAGTCGGATAATCCGGCCGCCGATCTGGCCACCGCCATCCTGTGGACCCAGTCCGCCGAGCCGGGCGATTCGCTCGCCGCCGCGAGTGTCGAAGGCGCGCCGAGCCTTTCGGACGTGCTCGACAATGCCGGACTGGATGTGACCGTGCACCAGGACTTCAACTGGTGGGTGCCCGCGGGTGTCACCCCGGATCCGCAGGTGGCCGCCACCATCGAGCAGGCGAATCAGGCGATCATGCCGTCGGCCCGTCTGAATCTGGGTGCGGACGCCATCGGCGCGGCCTGGTGGGTGGATGCCGGTGAGAAGGCGCATCTGCGGTGGGTCCGCCCGGAGGACGAGGACGCGCTCATGCTGGCGCTGGCCCGCCTGCACGCGGCCGGTGAACTGCATCTGGGTGAGGGTTCGCGTTTCGCGGGCTCGTTCCGCACCCATGGTTTGCTGGTGCCGGTATTCGATCTGGATCCGGAGCGCCATGCCACCGAATGGGAGCCCGCCGCAAAGGAATTCGGCGCCCGCCTGGCGGCCGCGCTGAAGAATGACGAAGCGGTCAGCAGCGAGGTGCGCCGTTCACGCGACGGCCTGCGTTCGCGTCAGGTCACGCTGCGCTGAGCTGATTCACGCCGAGGTGGCTGATACAGCGAAAGGCCCGGTCCCCGTGTGGGACCGGGCCTTTCGTACCGAAACCCGAGAGCGCTGAATTAGAGCGCACCACCCGCGGTGTGCGGGGAGCCGGAAGTGTCCCTCGGAGAACTCATCTCACGCGAGACGAAATTCTCCAGGTCGAACATATTGGCGCTGGCGCGTTCGGCGACGGTGAGGAGGGTCTTCATGGTCGCGACCTCCTCGACCTGCTCCTTCAGGAACCACTGCATGAACTGCTCGCCTTGGTAATCGCCCTCTTCGCGGGCGGTCTTGGCGAGGTTCACGATCTGTTCGGTGACCGCCTGCTCCTGCGCCAGGGCCAATGCGATGGGCTCCTTGGCATTCTCGAATTGCGATTTCGCGGCGTCGCTATTGGTTACCTCGACCACGAAATCCTGATCGAGCAGGTACTGCCCGATCATCAGCGCGTGATTGCGCTCCTCGACGGCCTGCCTGTAGAAGTACTTGGCCAGGACCGGCAGATCGGCGTGATCGAACCACAATGCGACGGCGATGTACTGACGCTCGGCATTGAATTCGTTGCGGATCTGATCCTGCAGCAGGGCATGGAACTTGCTGCTCTTGGTTTGGGTTCGGCTGGACATGTGACAAGACATTAACCCTGGTCAAACCACGTGTCACCCAAGTACAGCCTTATTGAGTACAGCCTTATTGAGGCAAGTATTGCCTAATTTCCTTAATTTCCGATGGTGGTGATCAGGTCCGGCGGAACGGGTTTATCGGTGGCCAACGCATCGAAGAACTGACCGGCCCGGGTCTTGTCCCACAGCAGCACATTGCCACTGCCTTCCACATCCTCGAATCCGCCGACCGGCACGGTCGTAGCTATCGGATCGCCGGCCATCGCCTTGCCGAGCAGGGCCAGATTCCACACGTGTGTGCCCTCGTCGACCTTCAGCGCTTTCGTCAACCCCTGTATCAATGGCCAGGACCGGAACGGGTTGATCAGCGTGCTCACACTGGTCGCCTTCTTCAATAGCGCGCTGAGGAATTTGCGCTGGTTGAGCATGCGATCCAGATCGGCGAGACCGGTCGCGCGGGACCGCACGAAACCGAGCGCCTCGGCACCCTCGAGATGCTGGCAGCCCGCCTGCAGATTGATTCCGGCGAGCGGATCGTCGATCGGCTTGTCCAGGCAGATATCGATTCCGCCGACCGAATCCACGATATCGGCGAAACCGCCGAAGCCGATCTGCGCGTAATGGTCGATGCGCAGGCCGGTCGCGATCTCCACGGTCTGCGTCAGCAGTGCCGCGCCACCGAATGCGAAAGAGGCGTTGAGCTTGTCTTTTCCATGGCCGGGAATGCTCACGTAGGAGTCGCGCGGCAGACTGACCAGGGTCGGCTGCCCGGACTTGGGCAGGTGCACCAGGATGATGGTGTCGGTCCGTTCGGAGCCGACCTCACCTCCGGTGGCGAGGTCTTGCTCCTGTTCGGCGGTGAGCCCGGTGCGGCTGTCGGAGCCGACCAGAAGCCAATTCGTCCCGGGTGTGTCGCCGATCCGGCCGGAATAGCCGGGCAGCGCGTCGATGCGGATCAGATTGCGCTCCACATAGACGCCCGCGGCGATCGGCAGCAGCAGGATGATCAGCAGCAGCGACAGAATCCAGCGGAACCAGTGTCGTTTGCGTTTGCGCTTGGGGCCCTTCGGCGGACGATCCTCGCCACGGCCGCGTTTGACCGGCAGCGCGGGCGGCGGTGGCGGCGGATTCTCGCGGAAGGGTTGCGGAGTCTGTGTGGGCGCGTGCATCGTGGGCGCGTTCTCGCGATACCGGTCCCGCTGTGGTGCGCCTTGATCGCGCGGCGATGGTTGATTGCGTTGCGGCGGTACCGGATTCCGGGGCGGTACCGGATTCCGCTGTGGTGGCCGATTGTGTTGCGGTGGCGGCTGATTCCGCGGATTTCGCATGGCGGGCGGCACTTCCGACCAGGCCAGGGCGGGCGCGGGCGCGTCACGGCGGATCTTGTGGGTGGGCACCTGTGAATCGCCCGGATCGCCTTGGCGCGGGCTCGGATTCGGGCGCGGTCGGGGCGCCGGGGGCTCGCCCGCACGGTTCGGCGGCGGCTCCCGGCGCATCCGTGCGAATTGCTGCGGGTCGTCGCCGTTCATTATCGAAACTCTACTGATCGGACCCGCTCGGGGGTTCATTCCGATCGCATTACGGCAGCCAGGAGACGTGTCCGCGCAGTATCGAGTAGCCGAGATAGGCGATGGTGTCGATGAGCGCGTGCGCCAGCAGCAATGGCCACAATCGGTTCGTGCGCTGCCAGTATCGTCCGAAGACCAGGCCCATCACCAGGTTTCCGAGCCCGCCGCCGACTCCTTGATAAAGGTGATAACTGCCACGCAGCAGCGCCGACGCCAGCAGTGAACGATTCTCGGTCCAGCCCAATTGCCGCAGTCGCGTGATCAACCAGGCGACCACCAGTACCTCCTCGGCCGCCGAATTCGCCCACGCGGACAGCACCAGCATGGGCAGCCGCCACCAGTGATCCAGCGAACCGGGCACAATGGTGACGCTCACGCCCAAAGCGTGTGCGACCAGATACAACCCGAGCCCGGGAATCCCGATCACGGCGGCCAGCGCGAGCCCCGGCAGCACATCCGACCGCCACCGCGGTCGGGCCAGCCCGATCATGCGCGGGCCGATCCCGCTGCGCCACAACAGATAAATCCCCAGCGCCGCCCACCCCAGCAGCCGCGCCACACTCAACAGCTGGAACAGCAGATCGATCACCGATTGCGCCGCCCGCGACGGATTCAAGGCGATGGTCTGCCCGCCCACCCCACCCGGCGACAGCGCACTCTCCAACAGCGACAGCGCCGCATTGGCCCCGCTCAACCCGAATGTGACAACCAGCACCACCGCGATCTCGAGCCGAATCCCCCGCCGCTCCCGCTCATTCGACGCGGGCGCGGGCCAGATAGCCGAGGTCTCGGCTGCCGAATCCATGCCCGCCAATCTATGCGCCGCCCGCCCCCACCCAGGCATGCGTTGCCACCCCGTCATCCGGCATGCGGTGCCCTATCGTCATCCCGGCATGTTTTTGGCCGGGATCCACAACCTCAGATCCGGTGCAGCCCATGCTCGAAAGGGTTGGCGGCCAACGCCTGTACGGCCCGTGATAGCGATTCGACATCGTGCGCCGGGGTGGTGAACGGGAGGCGGATGTCGTGATCGGCCTCGGTGGCCTCGACGCGCAGCGTGACCCCGTACCGGTCGATGGCGAGCGGATGCACCAGCGCGCCACGCCGCAGGGCGGGCGGCAGATGCCGGGCGAGCCGGTCGATGACATCGGCGTGGTCGGCGTGCAGATGTTGCAGCCACGCGCCCTCCATGGCGCAGAACGGATCCGGCTGGGCCTGTCGAAGTTGTTCGCGCGAGACCGAATCCGCGCCGGAGGTATCGGCGACGACGGCGGAGTCCACGACGAGTCGCAGCAGGGTGGCGGTGTGGCAGACATCGAGCAGGGCCGGATTCGGGTGGTCCTCGGCGACGGCGACGGCGAGCGCGCGCTGGGTATTCCCGGGGACGGCGTGCACCCAGCCGCGCAGCCAGACCAGTGCGCGTACGGGTTCGCGCAGTGGCAGCGGGGCCTGGTCGGTGAGTTCGAGTACGGCGGGTGTTCCGGTGTTGCCGCAGCTCGTAACCAGTATGGCGGCAACCGAATTGGCGGGTACCGCGATGACGATGTCGCCGCACTGGCGCAGTAGATGTACCGAGGTGGGTACCGGGTCGAGGCCGGGCACGGCCAGCATCGCGCTCTCGGCGTTGGCGCAGGCGCTGTGCACGCGCTCGGCGGTGTGCGGCGCGACGACCGGGGCCGTGTGGGTCATTGCCTACCTCCAGGATTAATTAGGTAAACCTAAGCTAAATCAGAGGGTGATCTCGCGCAACCCATCGACTCGCTACGGTTGACCCGTGCCGCATGATTCCCACGCCCCCGAACCGGTCATCCTGCAACTGAGCGTCCCGAGCAAGCCGGGCGTGCAGGGCATTACCGACGGCCTGGTGCACCGCATCAGCGCCGATCCGGGCAAGGCCGAGGTGCTGGACCTGAGCCTCGACGACGAGGCCATCGCCGAATTCCTGGTGCGAATCGCGCACAGCGACACCGGTTTCCTGGCCCGCACCGACTCCGGCGAACGCGCGGTAGCCATTATCGCCGCCACCGTCGCCGCCCTCATGGGCGAGGACATCCCCACCGCGCTCGCCACCCCGGACCTGAATTTCCTCAGGGGCCTGAAACCACCCGCGGTGGAGGCCCTGCGAACCGTATTGCTCGCAATCGAGACCGATCAAGACGAGGTAGCCACCGCCCTCGAGGCCCTCGCGCCCTGACGGCCGGCCCCAATGGTTCGCGGCCCGTCCGGGTTCTGGACTGAGTGGAGCGGGGGAGCGAAGCGGAGGAGCGGAGGGAGGGAAGGTTCCGGACTCCCAGGGCCGCGAACCCGCCCGCAGCGAAGCGAAGGGCAAATTAAACACAGCACCCGCCCGTAGCGCAGCGGAGGGCAAATTGAACACCGTAGTGTCGTAGCCGTGCCGCGCATCGCCTATTTCGGGCCGTCGGGAACTTTCACCGAGATGGCCCTCGCAAAACTCGAGTCCTCCGGAGCCTTCGGCGGGCCGGTCGAGCGTGTCCCCGCCCCGAGTCAGGGCGCGACCATCGAACTGGTGCGAGCCGGGCAGGTCGAGGGCGCGGTGGTGCCGATCGAGAGTTCGGTGGACGGTTCGATCGCGCCGACCCTGGACGCTTTGGCGCTCGGTCCGCGGCTGCAGATCATCGCCGAGACCGAATTGAATGTGGCCTTCACGATCCTGGGCCGGCCGGGTATCGAACTGGCCGAGGTCCGGCAGATCGCGGCGTATCCGATCGCGGCGGCGCAGGTGCGGATCTGGCTGGCGCGCAATCTGCCCGAGGCGCAGCTGTACACCTCGGCCTCCAATGCCGCCGCGGCCGAGGATGTCGTGGCCGGGCATGCCGATGCGGCGGTTTCGACCATGCTCGCGGGTGAGCGACTCGGTTTGCCGGTGCTCGCCGCCGCTGTCGCCGATGTGGATGCGGCGGTCACCAGATTCGTATTGGTCGTGCCGCCGCAGCCCGCACCCCCGCGTACCGGCGCGGATCGCACCTCGATCGTGCTGGAGCTGGCCAACGAACCCGGTTCGCTCATGCGGGCTTTCGCCGAATTCGCCACCCGCGGTATCGATCTCACCCGGATCGAATCCCGTCCGACCCGCACCGGTATGGGCACCTACCGCTTCTACCTGGACTGTGTCGGGCATATCGACGACACCGCGGTGGCCGAGGCGCTGAAAGCGTTGCACCGCACCGCCGCCCGGATCCGCTTCCTCGGATCCTGGCCCGCGACCTCCGCGACCGGAACCCCGCCGCCCGCCGATGAACCCGCGTCGGCCTGGCTGGCCGATTTGAAGAAAGGGGTGGCGGACCTGTGACCGGCAAATTGATCCTGGTGCGGCATGGCGAGACCGAAGGTAATGTCGCCAAGCTCCTGGACACCCGGCTCCCCGGCCTGCCGCTCACCGAACGCGGTGTGGCACAGGCGATGACGTTCGGTGCGAAGCTGACCGAACCGCCGCGGCGGCTCTTCTCCTCGGAGGCCCTGCGCGCCCGGCAGACCGGCGGATATATCGCCGATGCCACCGGCGTGAAGCTGGAGGCCCTGGAGGGTTTGCAGGAAGTCCAGCTCGGCGACCTGGAAGGCTTGAACTCCCAAGAGGCGCACGAGGCATTCCAGGACGTCTACCACTCCTGGCATTTCGGTGATCTGAGCACCCGCGTACCCGGCGGCGAGACCGGCATGGAGGTGCTGGACCGCTACGTCCCGACACTGGACCGCCTGCGCCGCGAGTATCTGACCGATTCGGAATCCGGCGATGTGATCCTGGTCAGCCACGGCGCCGCCATGCGCCTGGTCTCCCGCGAATTGGCCGGTATCCCAAGACTTTTCGCCGCCAACAACCACCTCGACAATACCGAGACGATCGAACTGCAACCCGTGTCCGACGGCGGCTGGGAGTGCACCCGCTGGGGCCGCTACCTCCCACCCTTCGCCGAGGCCTCGTCACCGACAGGCGACGACCCGATGGGCTAGACCGGAAACTCTTGCCGCAGTGGGAGAGAGCCGATCAGCTCCTGTAGCGCGGTGCGCAGTCGCGCGGGGGTGCCGGTGGTGAGGGAGGTCCACTTGGTGCCGTCGTCGGCGGTGCCGGCGGTGGCCAGGAACCGGCCGTGCCGGGTGTTGAAGACCGCGATGTGATTGTCGGCGGTATCACGAGTCCCGTCGCCGTAGATCACGCCGACGATTTCGGCGTGTGAGTCGACCTGAACCAGTGCCGAGGCAAGGGTTTTCGCATCGCGCGGCGGTCTACCTACCTTGCTGAGGCGGTTCGCGGTGGTGGTCACATCGCCGGCGTCGTCGAAGATGGGCCCCAATTCCGCTGTGGGAGCGTTCATTCCGTCGAGTTCGAGGGGTTCGACCTGGCCGAGCGCGGCCAGCACCGTCCCGGCCAGGTCATGCCCGGCCTCGTCGATCACATAGGACTGCGGCCCGCGCAGCGCGACCACCTCGAAATCGTCGCCCTTGGCCAGGCAGAACCGGTTGACCTGCCCGTTCACATACCACCGCAGGGCGAGCACCCAGTGCGGTCGGTAGAGCACGCGCAGCCGTGCGGTCAGTTCCGGATGGACCTCGTCACCGTCGAGCAATTCACGTTCGGCGAGCGTGGCCGCCGCGACCGTCATGGCCGCGTCATGGCCGGCGGCATTGTCGTAGCGGCCCATGGCATTCAGCACCACGGGCAGTTCGTCGAACTCCAAAGTCTCTTGCAGATACTGCATTTCGTCGAGGGACAGCGTGACCGATCGCAGTAGCGACGGCCCGCGTCCCGCGCCGAGGACGGTCACCGATGCTCCGCCGGATCGCCGCCGATCACCGCGGGCGCGATGGCCCGGCCGTCGGCGAAATGCTCCACCGAGCGCGCGTAGTCGTGACCGCCGTGCGTCTCGTCCTCGTCGTTCCGACCCTGATTGCCCAGTAGCGGACTGGAATTCGCGGGCCGCACCGGCGCGGCGGCCTGCGTGGCGGGCGTGACGTTCACCGGTTCGGCGACCGCCGCGGCAGTCGGTGCACCACTGGGCATTCCGCTCCCGGCACCCCAGCCCTCGGGGAGTTTCAGTGTGCCGCTGCCGTTTCCGATGCTCACACCGGAGCCGCCGCCGAACGACACCGCACTGGTACTCAAAGCGGCTCCGCCCGTACCGGCGGCGGCAACGCCCGTTTCGCCGATACCCGGCATGACCGTGCCGGCCCCCGCAGGTGTCAGTGCGTTGGCCATGGCCGAGATCGCCGTGCTCGCGACATTGCCCGCGGTACTCGCGCCGGAGGTGACCACGGTCCCGGCCACCTGCGCGGCCTGGCTCATGGCGCTCAGCACCGCCGGATTATCGGCCAGTCCGGCCGCCGCGGCCAGCGCGGTCTGTACCGGATCGCCGGAGGAATCGCCGAAACTGCTTGCGCCATTGGCGGATCCGGCTCCCATGGCGATGGCGGGTGGCAGGAAGAATTCGCCGGGCGTGCTGACCAGCAGGGTGGTGGCGGCCTCGTAGGTCTCCATGACCAGCGCCGCGCGAATATCGAGGGCCAGTTTGGCGGCCTCGGCCGCCTCGGCGGTGCCGTTGAGCGCGCCGCCGGTGGAGTGCGCCGCGACGCGTGCGGCCTCGACCGCCGCGATCTCGGGCAGGCTCGGCATGACGATCGACGCGACCGTGTACGCGGTCACATTGGCGGCGGCCTTGGCGGCCATGGCGGCGGCCAGCACGCTCTGCTGTTCGGACCAGAGCGTGAATCCGGTGAGGCGGCCCAGCACATTCAGGCCGTTGATGCCCTGCAGCCCGACCCCGACCTCGGCCATGACCCGCGCGACCGTGGTGGTGGCATCCACCCAGGCGGCGGTGAGCCCGCCCCACGCGGTGCCGGCCGCGGCGATCGGAATGGCGTGCGCACCCGCGTTCAGGGTGACGGAATTGAGTTCGGCCATGCGGGGGAGCCAGAAGACTCCGGTGATGCCCAATGTCATTTCGAGTGTTCCCCTCTACACCTGGATGGCGGCGATACCGGCGGCGCGCACCGCGTCCTGCACCAGATACTGGGCGAGCTGACTGCGCAGGGTGGCGGCGGCGTGATGCAGTTCGAGCACGGCCTGAGCGGTTGCCCGATCGTGGCTGAAGGCCGCCTGATTGAAGTGTGCCGCGGCTAGGAAGGAGACTTCCTCGGTGCCGGAGGGAAGTACGTGGGTGGCGGGCGCGGTGAACGCGGAAGCCGCGGAGAGTCGTTCGGCGAGTAGGTCGAGCTCGAGAGCAGCGGTGAGAATGACCTCGGGCTGCACGGAGACGAGACCAACCATGAAGCGACTCCCTTCCGGGGTGTGGAACCGACAGCGGTACCGGCTATGAATCCTTGGACGCACCGGTTAGCTGAATGGTTCCCCGCAGCCCCGGTTCAGCCCCATCCCAGCTGATGGAGGCGGTCGTCGTCAATCCCGAAGTAGTGCGCGATCTCGTGAATCACTGTGATTGCTACCTCTTGCACCACCTCTTCTTCGCTGTGGCACATGCCCAGGATGGCCTCGCGATAGATGGTGATGGTGTCGGGTAACGCGCCCCCGTAGTGGCTGAAGTCCCGTTCGGTGAGCGCGATCCCGTGGTACAGCCCCAGCAGGTGCGGGTCCTCGTCGCTGCGGGGTTCGATGAGAACCACCACATTGTCGATGGCCTTTGCCAGTTCGCCCGGAATCAGATCCAGTGCGTCGCCGACCAACTCCTCGAAGCGGTCGTCGGACATGGAGACCGGCATCGTTAACGGATCTCCTCGAGGTGGGGGCTGATCACCGCGGCTGCGGGATGACCGGCGGGGCCGCGCCGGGTAGTGGCGGCGGGGTGTAGCGGCCGTTGTTCGGCGGCGGCACCGGGGCCTGACCGTCGATTTGCAGATCACCGCGTGCCGAACCGGTGATGGTGGCGAAGCCCTCCTGGTCCGCGCCCTTGCCGATCAGGCAGTTCAGGCTCTGACTACCGGCCAGCCAGCTGCGGGTGTCCAGGAAATCCCAGAACAGGGTGAGTGTCTTGTTGCGCAGTGCGTCCGGAGAGCCGAGGTAGTCGGTGGAGTCCTTGGCGCACTGGTCCTCCATGACCTTGTCCTGGTCCTCCTTGGTGGGCGGTCCACCCGGGAAGCGGGCGCCGAGGTCCACGGTGGAGACGATCTCGAAGGCGTGCGGCTGGGTGCATTCGACCGGATCGGTCGGCAGGTTCCGCGCGATGCCGACGCAGGTACCCACATCGAACACCTTGGACTGATTGGTGCTGCGCACACTGCCTGCGATGGGATGCGTTGCGGTGCCCGCGCTTCCGGTGACCTGCAGGCCGCAGCGCAGCGTGCGCTCACCCGCCTTCCAGCCCGCCTCACCCGGATTGATCAGGCCGACCACGAATTTGCCGCGCGGATCGAATTTGCCGCCGAGGTAGGTCTGGGCGGCGCTCACGCAGTGCTCGTCGCGCAGCTCGGAGAAGCGCAGCGAATCGGGAAAGCGTGAGCCGGGCCCGAATTCGCGGCCCGGGTATTTGCTCAGGTCGATATCGGCGGTGACCTCGAACAGGTGCTTGCTACCGCACTCGACCTTCACCAGATCGCTGGCATTGCCCTTGGACCAGCTCAGGCAATCGCCCTGCTTCGCGGTGCCGAAGGCCGCGCCCGCGACCGCTCCGGTGGGCTGTGCGCCGCCCGGGGTGTGTGCCTCGACCCGCCCGGAGTCGAAGCCGGAAAGCAGCACGGTGATGAGGGCGGCGACGACCGCGCCCACCGCGACGGCGAGCAGCCCCCAGCGCAGGGTCGGCGCGGAGAGCGGTGAGTCCGTATCCAGCTTCGAACGCACCGCGGACAGCGGACCCGACCGACCGGGCATCCGCCGGGAGCCCCCCTTGCGGGGACCGGCGGGTGGCCACGTGGGCTGTTCTGGCGGAGGGAACTGTTCGTCGGACATCGCGCTCCATCATGTCAGCGCGGCATCGCCCCCGCCATGTCCTACCGAACTTCGCACCCCCGGCCCGTGTCGCCCGTCTCGTCAACCCGAGAGCATCCCCTCGTCATCCCGGCCAAAAGCATGCCGGGATGACGAGAGGGTTCCGACGGGTGGCTTCCTACCCCGCGATGATGTCCGCGGCCTTCTCGCCGATGAGTACGGCGGGGGCGTGGGTGTGTCCGCGGGTGATGATCGGCATGACCGAGGTGTCGGCGATGCGCAGGCCCTCGACGCCGCGCACGCGCAGTTCCGGGTCGACGACGCCGGTGGAGTCCGAGCTCATCCGGCAGGTGCCGACGGGGTGGTAGAGGGTGTGCGAGTGGTCGTCGATGCAGCGTTTGAGTACCTCGTCCATGGGCGTGTCGGCGGGCATGGCGGGTTGCATGAGTTCGCCGATATGTTCCTTCAGCGCGGGCTGTGCGGCGATTTCGACGCAGGTGCGCAGTCCGGCCATGAGGGCGATGCGGTCGTTGATCTCGGCGACATAGTGCGGTTCGATGCGCGGTGCGGCGAACGGGTCGGCGGAGGTCAGGGTGATCCGGCCGATCGATTCGGGTTTGAGTAGCACGGCGGCGAAGGTGAGGGCGTGCCCGTCGGGTTCGGTGAGGCCCTCGCCGATGTAAGGCGCTGGGGCGAAGATCAATTCGAGGTCGGGGAGTTCCAGGTCCGGGCGGCTGCGCACGAAGCCGTATGCCTCACCGACATTGGAGGTGAGCTGCCCGCGCCTGCGCACCAGATAGTTGGCGAGTTCGAGCAGGTTCTTGTCCGCGCCGAAGAGGCTGCCCGCCTTGGTCCGGTAGACGATGGGCGCGGCGAGATGGTCGCGCAGATTGCGCCCGATCTCCGGATTGTGGTGTCGCACCGGGATTCCCAGTGCTTGCAGCTGGTCGACGGGCCCGATACCCGAGAGCATGAGCAGCTGAGGGGTATTGATCGCGCCGCCGGACAGGATGACCTCGCGTTTGGCGTGCAGCTGTTTGGTCTCGCCGCCGATCCGGTATTCGACTCCGACCGCGCGATTGCCCTCGAACAGCACCTGCGTGACATGCGCGTCGGTAATGATCGTGAGGTCGCGGTGCCGCTGCAACGCGGGCCGCAGGTACGCGTCGGCGGTGCTCCAGCGCGCGCCCCGCTTCTGGCTCACCATGGTCTGCGTGAACCCTTGCGGCACATCGTTATTCGCTGTTTCGAGGGTGAACCCGGCCTGGCTCGCGGCCTGTAGGTATTCGGCGGTGAGCGGTCGCGGACTACGTTGCGGCGCGATGTGCAGCGGCCCGGCACCGGTATTGCCCTCCGGTCCCTCGACCGTCTCCATGCGCTGGAAATAGGGCAGCACCTGCTCGAACGACCAGCCGGGTCCGGCGTGCTGCGCCCATTCGTCGTAGTCGGCGGCGAACCCGCGCACCCACATCATGGCGTTCATGGAGGAGGAGCCGCCGAGCATTTTGCCGCGCGGCCAGTACACCTGGCGGTCGTGCAGTTCGGTCTGTGGTTCGGTGCGATAGTTCCAGTCGTTCTCGCCCTGGAAGAGCTTGGGGAAGGCGGCCGGAGTGTGCACGAATTTGCCGCGGTCGGCGCTGCCCGCTTCTACGACGGCGACGCTGACGCCGGGCCGGTCGCTCAGCCGCGCGGCCACTGCCGCCCCGGCGGATCCGGCGCCGACGACGATGAAATCGACTGTGCTCGGCGTGTATTGGGGCATGGAGACTCCTCGGGAGGTCTGGCCAGGGGTAAGGACGCGGGCATAGCTGCGCTTCCGGCCGTACCCATGGCTCAACTCTGGTCGATTCGCCGAGCGGCGGCGACCCAAACGGGGGAATCCGGCGGAAACTGCGTGGTCGCGGCGAAAAGTGTGAGTGCGTGCCGACATTCGGCCGAGCCCGGACCTACGGGAAATTCACTGGCCCCCGCCCACTAGTCTGGAGGCCATGATCGACCTTCGATTCCTGCGGGAGAATCCGGACGTGGTACGCGCGTCGCAGCGCGCTCGCGGCGAGGATCCGGCCCTGGTGGATGCCCTGCTCGCGGCGGATACGGCCCGGCGGGCGGCGGTGGCCAATGCCGATGGACTGCGTGCCGAGCACAAGGCCCTCGGTAAGAAGGTCGGCAAGGCTTCTCCGGAGGAGCGTCCGGCGCTGCTCACGCGGGGGCAGGAGCTCTCGGCGCTGGTGAAGGCGGCCGAGGTGGCCGAGAACGCAGCCGACGCCGTCCTCGATGCCGCGCAGCGCGCGCTCTCGAATGTGGTGCAGGAGGGTGCGCCGGCGGGTGGCGAGGACGATTACATCGTGCTCGATCACATCGGCACGCCGCGCGAATTCGATTTCGAGCCCAAGGATCACCTGGAATTGGGTGAATCGCTGGGCATTATCGATATGGAACGTGGCGCGAAGGTTTCGGGTGCGCGCTTCTATTTCCTCACCGGTTACGGCGCGCTGCTGCAGTTGGGCCTGTTGCAGTTGGCCGCGCAGAAGGCCACCGCGAATGGTTTCACCATGATGATTCCGCCGGTGCTGGTGCGCCCGGAGATCATGGCGGGCACGGGTTTCCTGGGTCAGCACTCGGCGGAGGTCTATCACCTGGAGGAGGACGACCTGTACCTGGTCGGCACCTCGGAGGTCCCCCTCGCCGGTTATCACTCGGGCGAGATCCTGGATCTGAACGACGGCGCGAAGCGCTATGCGGGTTGGTCGTCGTGTTTCCGTCGTGAGGCGGGCAGCTACGGCAAGGACACGCGCGGCATTATTCGCGTGCATCAGTTCGACAAGGTGGAGATGTTCGTCTACACCCGCCCGGAGGAGGCCGATGCCGAGCATCGGCGGCTGCTGGCGTGGGAGCAGGAGATGCTGGCCGCTGTCGAGGTGCCGTATCGGGTGATCGATGTGGCCGCTGGTGATCTGGGTAGCTCGGCGGTGCGCAAATTCGACTGTGAGGCTTGGGTTCCGACGCAGCAGACCTACCGCGAGCTGACCTCGACCTCGAATTGCACGACGTTCCAGGCGCGTCGTCTGAATGTGCGCTACCGGGATGAGAACAACAAGCCGCAGACCGCCGCGACGCTGAACGGCACCCTGGCCACCACCCGCTGGATTGTCGCGATTCTGGAGAATCACCAGCAGGCGGATGGTTCGGTGCGGGTTCCGGCCGCGCTGGTGCCGTTCGTCGGAACCGAAGTCCTGAAGCCGATTCGCTGAAATTCACCGGCCCTCGAGGTTCGTGGCCCGTCTCGGTTCTGGACCGAGTGGAGCGGGGGAGCGAAGCGGAGGAGCGGAGGGAGGGAAGAACCGAGACTCCCAGGGCCGCGAACCAGCCGGAGCGAAGCGGAGGCAAAAATCAACAGAGCGTTTAGGCTAGGCGCTGTGCGAGGAATCGGGCATCGCGGCGATACCCGAACGCGGGTGCGTGCGGCATCGGCGCTGGCGACGGCAATGGTCATGGCTCGCACCACCGGGGCGTTCTACGTCATGGGTGGTGTGCTTGGTCTGGTGATCACGGCGGTCGCCCCGGGTGATGAGGGCAATAGGCCACTGGTGGGCATTGCGGCTTTTGTCGCGCTGTTGCTCGGTCTGAGCCTGCTCATCTGGGGTCCGCGGATGCCGCATTCGGTGCATCACGCGTATGTGGCGATGGCGACGGTACTGGTGACCGTTGCGGTGCACTGGTTTCCGAATACCGTCGGCGCCATCAGTCTGGCCGCGTTCTATGTGTTCGTCGCGTGTGATGCGGCGATTTTCTTCGCCTGGAAATGGCTGGGCGCGCATCTGGCGTTCGCGATCCTGTGCTGCCTGTGGGTGGTGCCCTCGCGTGGTCTGCCGTGGTGGTCGGGTCTGATTCCGGCGGGTATCACCTTCGGAATCGGCATTGTGGTCGGCATTCTCACGCGGATGGCGTCGGACGCGGATATCGATATGTTGACCGGTCTGTTGAATCGGCGTGGTTTCGATCGGGCGCTGGCGAATGCGATCGCGACCGCCACGCGCACCGGGCAGGCGCTGTCGCTGGTGCTGGTGGACCTGGACCGTTTCCAGAAGATAAATGACCATCTCGGGCATCGTGCGGGTGACGCGGTGCTGCAGCGGGTGGGTGATACCTGGTCGAAGTTGCTGACTCCGGAGCAGCGGCTGGCGCGTTACGGCGGTGACGCTTTCGCGCTGTTGCTGCCGAATTCGACGGAGCAGGCGGCGATTCTGCTGACCGAGCAATTGCGGGCCGCGGTGACCACGGGCTGTTCAGCCGGTGTCACCTCGTGGCAGCCGGGTGAGTCCGGTTCGCTGTTGGTGAGTCGCGCGGACGTGGGTCTGTATCGGGCCAAGCAGGCCGGTCGTAATCGTACGGTGCTGGAGTCGTCGCGGCAGTTGCCGCTGGCCGTGGAGCTGCGCGAGGCGATCGATCGCGGCACCCTGGATGTGCAGTATCAGCCGATTGTGAGCCTGTCCGACGGTGCGACGCGGGCGGTCGGGGTGGAGGCGCTGCTGCGCTGGTCCTCGAACGCGCAGCCGGATGTGACCACGGAGGGCTTGATCCGGGTCGCCGAGGAGTACGACCTCATCTCCGATCTGGACGAACTGGTTTTGCGTCGCGCCTGCGCGGACGCGACCCGCCTGCAGGAGACCTTCGCGCAGCTGGATCTGACGCTGAATGTGAATGTGAGCGGCCTGGAATTGGCCGAATCCGCCTATGCGGACCGGGTTTCCGGGATTCTCGCCGATACCGGCTGGCCCGCCGATCAGCTGGTGCTCGAGGTCACCGAGAGTGAGATCGCCGCCGAATCCGAGACCGCCATCGCGAACCTGCACAAACTCCGGGAGACCGGTGTGCGGATCGCCATCGACGATTTCGGTACCGGCTATTCGTCTTTGAGCCGCCTGGCCACGCTGCCCAGCGACATCTTGAAGGTGGATCAGTCGTTCGTGGCCGCCATCCGCTCGGATTCCCCGGCGCCGCCGCTGCTGGGAGTCATTGCGGCGCTGGGCAAGTCCCTCGATCTGCAGGTGATCGCGGAGGGTGTGGAGACCGAATATCAGGCGGCGGTCCTCACCGAGCTCGGTTTCGCGCTGGCGCAGGGCTACCACTACAGCGATTCACATCCGGTGTCCGAGCTGATCAATGATCTCAATGACCGGCACGGTCTGGTCGGCGCGGGGCTCAAGGAGCATGAGGTCAATACGGACGGCTGGATTCCGGTCGAGAATCCGTTTGAC
Source organism: Nocardia sp. SYP-A9097 (assembly GCF_009649815.1). GTDB lineage: Bacteria > Actinomycetota > Actinomycetes > Mycobacteriales > Mycobacteriaceae > Nocardia. The sequence continues at coordinate 403,352 of NZ_WJIC01000001.1, read as the reverse complement.
GGCGGGACGCCCGGCGCGCAGAGTTGATCGCATGCGCATGCTCGTCTACGCCTGTTGATCCCGGCTCGCATTCGTAGGTAACCGCCGCGCCGATCCGGTCCGCGGTCTCACGCTGCGCGCGGTGTTCTTCGCGTTCACCGCGGATCTGATTCCGTATTACGCCCTCTATGCCCTGCTCTTCGCGGACCACGGGTTGAGCACGGCGCAGATCTCGTCACTGCTGGTCATCTGGTCGGCGACCTCATTCCTGCTGGAGGTGCCCTCGGGTGCCTGGGCGGATACGGTTTCGCGTCGTGCTCTGCTGATCCTGTCCGGAGTCCTGCTGACGGCGGGTTTCCTGGTCTGGACGCTGCTGCCGTCCTATGCCGGTTTCGCGGCCGGATTCATCCTGTGGGGTACGGCCGGTGCGCTGCGCTCGGGCACCTTCGAGGCGCTGATCTACGACGATCTGGTCGCCCGGGCATCGACTTCCGCGTACCCGCGTCTGATGGGTTACACGCGTGCCGCGGCCGAATCAGCCGCTCTCATAGGCATTCTCGCGGCCGCGCCGCTGTACGCGTGGGGTGGTTTTGCCCTGGTGGGCTGGTCGAGTGTGGTGCTGGCGGGTGTACATGTGCTGTCGGCGACTGTCCTGCCCAGTGCGCCGAAGGTCGTATCTGCCTCGGACATAGAGGATCTGGAGGAGGAGCCGGGTTTCGAGCCGCCGCCGGTATCGGTGACCTCCGCACCGGCGGGTATGTCCCGCTATCTCCACATGCTCCGCTCCGGGCTACGAGAGTCATTGCAGGTTAGGGTGATTCGCCGAGGAGTGGTCCTGGTCGCGCTGCTGAACGGCATTACCGCGTTCGACGAGTATTTCGCCCTGCTCGCGGATCATGCCGGTGTCTCCCCGTCGATCTCGGCGGTATTGGTCGGGGTGACCGTGGCCGGTGCGCTGGCCGGTGCCACATTGGCCGGTCGGACCGAAAATGCCTCGGCCAGAGCATTTTCCATCGCACTGGGCATCGGCGGCGTGCTCTTCATCGGTGGTGCGCTGTTGTGCGGGACGGCCACCGCGCACCCCGGATTGATGTATCCCCTGACGGCAGTGGGTTTTACGGCCATCGCCATCGGTTACGGCATCGACTACAACGCGGATGTGCTCGCCTCGGCCCGCCTCCAGGACGTCATCGAGGGTCCGGCTCGTGCCACGGTCACCTCGGTGTCCGGCTTGGTCACCGAGGTGATCGCACTGATCGTCTTCGTCTTCGTAGGTGTGGCAGCCGGCCAGCTGCCCATTCCGGCGCTGGTGGCCGTGCTGGGCACCCCGCTGCTGTTGATCGCCGCGCTGGTGCCGACCTGGCTGCCGAGGGAGGTGGAGCGGTCCCCGCTCAGACCACCGACGGCCGACTGATACTGGACCGCAGCACCCCGCCCTGCTCCGCGAACCGCCGCGCGAGTTCATGCCGCGCGTCGGCGTCCCCCATCGAATTGTTCACGCAGAACCGCCCTTCCGGAACGGTCAGCAGCTTCACATTGACCAGCCGAATCGGTGACAGCGGCCCCGGCACGGTCTCGGGTAGCTCCGCGTCGACGAGCCCGAGCATGACCACCAGCGCGCCGTCCTCGTCGAGATACGTCCCGGCGGCCGCATCCGGCAACCGCGCATCATCGAGTTGAATGGTGATGACCCCGTACAGTTCCAACATCTCCGAGACCCGGAACCCGTACTGCGCCACCAGATTCGACACCGTCATGACGGTCTGCCCGAGCCAGGAGGTGGCCACCGAAATGGTGTCACTCCCGGCATCGATATCCGGCGATATCCCGAACACCTCCAACTCGTATCCGTTCGTGGGTTCGTTGTCATCCCACTCGGTCGGATCGGCCAGCCCGCTACTGGCCACCAGCAGCGCGTCATCGCGCCGCACAATGGCGTGCGCCTGCCGTAAAGCCGGCCACTGCGGCCCACCCATGAACGCCGGATTGATCAGGTGCGCAATAACATCGGTATCCAACCGCCCCCAAGAATTCCAAGCATCATCCAGTACCCGATAGGTTTCGGCGTCATACGTATCGCCGATGGTCGATTCGGTCACGCCCCGACCGTAACCGACCGCCGCCGCCCCGACCATTCCCAGGTTCTGTTCCAGCACAAGGCATCTCACTACTCCGGGGGTGGGCTGGCGGGCGCGTCGTGCACGTTGTGCTGCTGGAGTTCGGTGGCGAGCCGGGCGGCGGTCACGAAGTCGGAGTCATCGTGCAGGACGGTGAGGCCGTGATAAGCGGCGGTGGCACAGACCTGTAAGTCCACGGCGGATAGGCATTGATGATTGCCGTTTTCCGCTGCCCGCCACTGTAATCCGGCGATCCACAGGCTGGCCGACTTCGGAACGGTGACATCGCTGTAGAGCGTGTCGAAAATCGCGCAGTACTGGGCGTACTCCTTCAGGTTGCGGGCCGATCGGAGGAACTCGATCCGCTGTGGATAGCAGGAGTGCACCTCACCGGCAATGGTCGCTTCCCGCCACCGGGTATGGAGTTTCGGATCACGCAGTACGCGCCACAGCGCCGAGGAATCGAGCAGGTATCCGATCAATTCGGAGGTGGCTCCTTCTCCATCCGGTGCGCGGCTTCGGCGCCTTCCAGGTCCCAAGTTTGGGCGAGCTCGAAGTAGCGGTCATACGCGACGGCTCGGGAGAGCCGTTCGTTGTATTCGTGCAGGGCCGCGGCGACCGCGGCGGTCTTCGTGCGGTGCCCGCCCAGCTTCTTCGCCATTTCGAGGGCATCGTCATCGATTTCGATGTGGGTTAGTGACATAGCACCCTCCTGTACAAGAAATGACTATGTACGCCCTCATTATTGTACATTCCGGGGATTGGCGGGGAGTATTGAGCGGTGACTGGGCGACAGCGGGCGGGGTTGATGTTTGGGGGTTGTATCGGCGCGGGGGTGGCGGTGCAGGCGCGGATCAATGGTGCGCTGGGGGAGCGGTTGCAGGATGGGGTGGCTGCGGCGGTGGTGAGTTTCGGGTCGGGGTTGCTGGTGGTGGCGGTGGTCTGCGTGGGGAGCGGGAGCGGACGGGCCGGAGTGGTGCGGGTGTGTCGGGCGGTGCGGGGCGGGAGTCTGCGGTGGTGGCAGTTGCTGGGTGGGTTGTGTGGGGCGTTCTTCGTTGCCTGCCAAGGGCTTACGGTGGCGGCGATCGGGGTGACGGCGTTCACGGTGTCGGCGGTGGCGGGGCAGTTGGTGAGCAGTCTGGTGGTGGATCGGCAGGGGGTGGGGCCGGGTGGGCGTACCGCGGTGACCGGATGGCGGGTCGGGGGTGCGGTGGTGGCGCTGGGGGCGGTCGTGCTGGCCACGTTCGGGCGGCGGGGTGGGTCGGGTTCGGCTGGGCCGGGGTGGTTCGGGGCGGTGCCGGTGGGGGTTTTGATCGTATTGCCGGTTTTGGCGGGGGTGGGGGTGGCTTGGCAGCAGGCGGTGAATGGGCGGGTGGGTGCGGTGGGTGGACCGCGTACGGCGACGCTGGCGAATTTCGTGACGGGGACGGTGGGGTTGCTGTTGGTCGAGTCGCTGGTGGTGGTCGGGAATGGTTGGCCGGCAACGTTTCCCGCTGAGCCGTGGCTGTATCTGGGTGGGGTGATCGGGGTGTTCTTCATCGGCCTGGCGGTGGTTGTGGTGCGCTGGATCGGGGTGCTGCTGCTGGGGCTGACGTCGGTGGCGGGCCAGTTGTTGATGTCGTTGCTACTGGATTTGTCAGCACCGACCGGTCGGGCGCTTTCGGTGCCGGCGGTGGCGGGCTGCCTGCTCACCTTCGCGGCGGTGGCCTTGGCGGCACGCGACCGGGCCTGAAAACCGCTCCGTTCATTCGTGATTCGCGGGAATCGGGAATGTGCGATGGTGCGATTATGGCTATCGACTACGGGGTGTGGGTGGCTCGACTGGTACTGGCGGCGGTCTTCGGACTCTCCGCGTGGGGCAAGTTCGCGGATCCGCCGGGGACCAGGAAGGCGGTGGGGGAGTTCGGTATTCCACTGCGCCTGATTCCCACCGTCGGGCGGGCGCTACCGCTGCTGGAGGCGGTGATCGCCCTGGCGCTCCTACCGCGCTGGACGGCGGCCGCGGCGGCGCTCATCTCGGTGGGGCTGCTCGCGGCGTTCACCGGCGCGGTGGCGCGGCTGCTGCGGCAGGGCAAGCATCCGGCCTGTTCGTGTTTCGGTGCGGCGAGTTCCGCGCCGATCGGGACGGGAACCCTGGTGCGCAATGGCGTGCTCATGCTGTTGTCGCTGGTGGTCGCGGTCGGTTCGGTGGCGTATCCGCGGGTGCCCGCGGCGCTGCCGGCCGAGCATGCGGTGGGGATGGCGGTGGCGGCGGTCTTCGCCATGGTGCTGGTCTGGCTGTGGGGTGAGCTGCGTTCGCTGCGCCGGAGATTGGATGAGCAGGCGCTGTCGACGCTGGGCGGGGAGGGTTTGCCGACCGGTGCGGTGGCCCCGGAGTTCGACCTGCTGAATGCCTCGGGCGCGGGCAGTACCAGCCTGGAATCGCTACTCGCGCCGGGTCGTTCGGTGCTGCTGGTTTTCGTGCATCCGTCGTGCGAGATGTGCGCCGCGCTGGCACGGGAGCTGCCCCGCTGGCAGCTGCGGCGCGCGGATGCGGTGACGATAGCGGTGGTGGGCAATGGTGCGGATGAGCCGCATGCCGAGTGGGCACGCACGCAGGGTCTGGGTGCGATTCCCATGTTGGTGCAGCAGGGGAATGAGGCGTCGCTGCGGTATCGGGTGCGTGGTACCCCATCCGGGGTGCTGATTGCCGCGGACGGCCGGATCGCCGCTCCGGTGGCTCGCGGCGCCATGGCCGTTCGAGACTTACTGATGCAAACGAAACGGACTGGTACGCAACTGGTTTCCCAAAGTAACGGACAGCAGGTTTTCCAGGCGCGGTAATGCGAAACCTGGCTCCGGTTCCACCCGCGACATACGGCACGGTATCTTAATTCCGTTGCCGCACAATCGAATTTGATAAATTCCTGGCCGCGCCCCACCTACCATCGAAGAGCAGGTTTGTTTCCATCCGATAGATCAGTCGAGAGGGAATGTCATGGCCTACTTCGCATTCACCGATTACTCCGGCAAGGAATTCGTCTTCAAGCTGATCAATGATCAGCGCATTGCCGAGGCTCGCCGCATCCTGTCCGGCGAGGAAACGATGTCGACCCATGTGATGGGCAAGATTCGCAAGCGGCCCGAGCCCTACAATCCGGGCTGGTCCTTCGCCTTCGACCCGGACACCATCACGTTCTTCACCATGGCCATCGAGGTGTGCGACTCCAGCATTCAGTACACCGAGGACTATCTCGACGAGGCGTGCGGCGCGTTCCTGCCGGGCTGTTTCTGGTGCCCGTGGTCATCGCGGCTCACCCGGGAACTCCAGGACTCCGAGGTGCAGGGCTGATTCGCCGATTCCGGAGAATCCGGCTGGTGCCGTCACGGCACCGGCCGGATTCGTCGGCTAATTGGCGGGTAAGTCGAGCTTGCGCGAGCGCAGTTCATGCCCCTTGGAGGTCTTGCAGCGTCCCGATTCCAGATCCCACTGCCAGCCGTGCAGATTGCAGGTGAGGGTATTGCCCTCCACCACACCGAATTTCGACAGATCCGCCTTCAAATGCGGGCACCGCCGCTGTACTTCCCAGCCCTCGAGTTCGGTCGACGCCGAATCGTCGTGTGCCTCGGAGAACCAGCCGTCGGCGTAGGCGATGCGTTCGTCGGTGAGGCATTTGAAGAAGGTGTAGAGGAATTCGTTGTATCCGCCGATGCGCCAGGTGGTGAAGCGCGTGGACAGGAAGATGGTGTTCACCCAGTCGGGTTCGTTATCGCGCAGGACGGTGCGCACCAGGATCGGGTCGATACGGAATCCGTAGCGCTGCTTGCCTTCTCCCTCGACGGGTTCGCGCACGAGCCGCTTGGGGAAGTCCAGCACCACGGTCTCATCGCCCATGACGAGGGCGACTGAGTAGCCGATGCCGTCGCAGATCAGGTCGCTCTGCGCCATGATCGGTTCGAAGAGTTCCTTCAACCGGGGCAGTAGCGGCCCGTCGTCTTCGTTTGCCCAGGAAGCCTTTTCGGCGGCGAGGACCGGTGCGAACCGCTGTGCCATGGCCTCGATGTACGCGGCCTTGTCACCGTAGATGGAGTCCGGTGCGACGGGATGCGAGAGCTCGGCGAGGTCCTTGCCGTGCAGTTCCACGGTCGAGCCCGGGATCATCAGGATTCCACTGTTGTTCCCGTGCAGCTCCATCTGATCCAGGAAGACGACCTGATCGGGGAAGATATTGCCTTCATCCCCGCGATCGTCGTTCAGATAGCGCAGTTCGTCGTCCAGGAACACCGGCGGCCCGGCGGATGGCACGACCCAGGTGGCCCCGACCTGTTCGATATACGAGCGCGCCCGGTCCATTCCGCGCTGACGCTTCTGCTTGCCGAAGTTGGCCTTGGTCTTGGCTGGAATGTCGTAGACCATCGGGTACCAGATGGCCCCGGAGTACTGCAGCAGGTGGATGTCCACGTGCCCGAAGGCGTCGTGCAGCACATCCATATCGACCGGTCGCGCGTCATTCATGTTGAAGCACACGGTTTCACCGTCGGAGACGACGATGCCGGAGTCGCCGATGGGTCCGTCGGCGGGTGCGCGCAGCGCGATGATCATGATGTCGAGCTCGTTGCCGCCGGCACCGGTGATGGTGTGCTTGACCGAGTTCTCGGTTTCGAAGAACTTGGTGAAGCCCAGCTGCTCCAGCTCGCGGCGCAGATCCGGCACCGGATAGTCGGGGAGCAGGACCGTCGCGTCCTTATTGATCTTGTCGGCGAGGTGTTTCGCGTCGAAGTGATCGCGGTGCAGATGCGAGACGTAGAGGAAATCGCAGTTGCCGAGCGCGTCCCAATCCAGTTGGGTGTTGTCGGGGAAGGGAACCCATGATGCGAAATATGCCGGGTTGACCCACGGATCGCACAGGATCGTCCCCGCTGCGGTTGAGATGTGGAACCCGGCGTGTCCGACGCTGGTGATCTGCACGAGCTTCTTCCTCCTCGACCGTTACCAGCCACCCAGACTACTGGCTACCCGGAAACGTCGCCGATGCAGTAACCCCGGCTCCCGTACTTCAGGGTGAATGCCGGTTATTTCGCCCTCGAACCGGCCGTCGCCGGACGGTTGTTGCCTGGATCACTGGTCGCCACGCGGGTAGCGACTACGCTCACGGAATTGTGGAACCCGTCTACTTCCCGATTGTCGGGCTGGCTCGTACCGTCTTCGCGGCGCAAGGCCTGAAGTTCACTGTCACTGGCGACGAAAACATCCCGGCGAAGGGTGGCGCTGTCATCGCCATCAATCACACGGGTTACATGGACTTCACGTATGCGGGCCTGCCTGCGCGTACGTCGAAGCGCTATGTGCGTTTTATGGCGAAAAAGGAGGTTTTCGACAACTCGGTCATGGGTCCGATCATGCGGGCGCTCAAGCATATTCCGGTGGATCGCGCCGCGGGCGCGGATTCGTATCGTGAGGCTGTGAATCGGCTGCGCTCGGGCGAACTGGTGGGTGTGTATCCGGAGGCGACCATCAGCCGCAGTTTCGAGTTGAAGGAATTCAAGTCCGGCGCGGCTCGTATGGCCATCGAGGCGAATGTGCCGATCATCCCGATTGTGATCTGGGGCGCGCAGCGGGTCTGGACCAAGGGGCATCGCAAGCGCCTGGGCCGCACCAATACCCCCATCTCCATCGAGGTGGGCGCGCCGATCCAGCCGGTCGAACCGGCGTCCGCGCTGACCGACCAGCTGCACAAGACCATGGAAGCCATGCTCCTGAACGTGCAGAAGGATTACGTGCACGAGCCCGGCGCGTACTGGGTGCCCGCGCGATTGGGCGGCAGCGCACCGACTCTGGAAGAGGCGAACGAACTCGACCGGGCCGAGGCGGCGGAGAAGGCCGCGCGCCGCGCCGAGCAGTAGCGGAAAACGCAGCCCTTCCGGATCATGGGGTCCGGAAGGGACTGTGAGCCGGGGTTATTCGACCGATCAACTGGGATCGGACCCGCGAATCGCCGAAAACCACACCGCCGCACCCGCCCCCATCATGGTGGCGGCGGCGAAAGCCGTTGGCCCGCCGCCCGCTACATACACCCACAGCAGCCCTGCGAACGGCCCCACCACCGCAGACTGCGCGTCGAGCAGCAGCCGCCGCCCATACCGCGCGACCCGCAACGCTGTCACCGCCGCCCCGTCATCCGGCCGAGCCGGATTATCGATGAGCCGTCCCACCGGTTCGGTATTACGCAGCCGCCCAGCGGGATACACCCGCATCCCATCCACAGTGACTGTGCGCCCGGCCAATTCGGCATCGGTCTGGGTCAGCGTCACCAAGGTCGGATCGAAATACACCGGCAGCCAACGGGTCCGCCCACCCGTGGTGAACTCCAACCAAGACCGGCTGACCAGCCGATGCTGCTGCCGCACCCGCCGCACCCCCACATCCCGGCACGCGACACCTCGCGGCAGCCCGGCTGGCAGATACCCGAACGCACTCGTGACTTGAAATCCGCTGTACCCCAAAATAATCAGCGCCACCGTCCCCAACATGGCAACCTCCTCCGAACCGCCGAACGGCGCCCAAGCGAGGCAAATCGCGAGAGCGCCGATCGTCACAACGGCCGGATAGGTCAGCGGATGACCCGTCCGGGAGATCACTTGAGGAAGCCGACCTTGGTGTAGTCGGGGGAGGCCATACCGAACGCACCCCAGTTGGCCAGGTCGGTCCGGGCGGCGTGGGTGCCAGGTGCCTGGACGAGGGGCAGCGAATGAACTTCGGTCCAGATCATGGTGTCGGCCTTATTGGCCAGTTCGAGCGCCTTGTCCGGGCTGAGTTCGGTGAGCGTCTGGTCGATGACGGTATTGAGCTCGGGTGAGCCGATACGGGATTTGTTGCCCTGCCAGTTCTTCGGGTCGTAGTAGTAGACCTGCCGAAGCACGCCGAGCGGCAGGACGCCGCCCTGCAGGCTGTACTGGGCGAGGTCGAAGTTGCCCGGGTCGATCACATTGGTGAACAGCCCGGAGCCCGGCACTGTCTGGATTTCCAACTTGACGCCGATTTTTTGCAAGTCGGCCTGCATGAGCTTGGCGATATCAACCCAGCGGTCCTGTTGGTACATGACGTCACGCAGGATCAACTTGCGGCCGCCCTTCTCCCGCACATCGCCGTTGAGGACCCAGCCGAGGGCGTCGAGTTCCTTGGCGGCGGCATCGGGGTCATACCCGACGACCGCCGAATTGTCCTGGTAGCCCTTCTGGCCATCCATGAACACATGGCTGTTCAGCGCCTTCGGATTGTCCACGAGGCCATGCTGATTGGTTTCGGCGATGGTCTGCCGGTTGATGGCCTTGGCAACGGCCTGCCGCACCTTCACATCCTCAAGCACCGATCCGGGTGCGCCATTGAACGCGACAAGGCTGAACGTGGGTTCGGACGCGCGACGGATTTCCACTCCGGGGGCCTGCCTGGAGGCAGTGACGTTCTCCAGCCCGGACATGTACGCCTCGTCGAGTTCATTGTTCTGGATGGCCGGCAACCACGCCGCGATATCCAGCACGCTGAAAGTGATGTTGTCGAGCTTGGGCGTATCTCCCCACCATTTGGGGTTGCGGCTCAACGTGATTCGGCTCTGGGTCCGATCCAAGTTGGTGATCGTGAAAGGTCCGGCGCTGACCGGCAGCGAGTTTCGTGCCCAATCGTTGAACGCCTGCGGCGAGACGGTGTTCGCCTTCGGGTACAGCGGGCCGAACAGGCCCTTCCACTCGGCGTAGGGCTGTCGGAAGGTGACCACCGCCTGCCGGTCATCGGCCCCGCGCTCCACCTTTTCGATCTGGTCGTAGCCCTGGGTGCCGGCCACCAGGTATTCAGGGTTGACGCCGTTTTGCGACTGCCACTGCGACCGCATGTCCTCCCAGATGATGGGACTCCCATCGGTCCACACCGCCTTGGGGTTGATCGTGTACGTGATCACCTGCGGGCTATTGCCGGTCATCTGCACATCGGTGAAGTAGTCATGATCGATGTTGAGCTCGCCGGCGGCGTCGCTGACGAATGGCACGGGAAGCGTCGGGCTGATGACGTCATTGGTGTCGGTCGTATTGCCGTCGACGCTCAGGCCATTGAATGATTCCGGGAATGCCGTCAGCGCCAGCCGCAGGTTGCCGCCGTCCTTCAGATCCGATACGGGATGCGGGTTGATGGCATTGGTGGATCCCAGTGCGCTGGTGCCGCCCTCCCCGCTGCTGCCAGAGCTGCACCCGGACACGATCAGGCCGATCGCGGCCAGCGGGATCGCTAGCCGGGTCAATGTCGAACGTGTCCGCATGGAACGCTCCTTTCGCCGGAACGGCTGGTGGTTACTTCGGGCCTTATTTCAGGTACCCGATCTTGGTGTAGTCGTACGAGGCCAGGCCCGGCGCACCGTAATTGGCCAGGTCGGATCGCGTGCCGTAGTTGCCCTCGTTCTGGATCAGCGGCAGCGAGTGGCCTTCCTCGAAGACCTTGCGATCCACCTGATTGGCCAGTTGGACGGCCTTCTCCGGATCCAGTTCGGACAGCGTCTTGTCGATGAGGTCGTTGAGCTCGGGGGAGCCGATGCGGCCGAAGTTGGCCTGCAAATTATCGGGGTAGTAGCCGTAGATCTGCGGAATCCCGTTGTACGGGAACGCATCACCCTGGAAGACGAACTGGCAGACGTCGAAGTCGCCGGGCTGGATGACATCGGCGAAGTAGCGGTTTCCGGGCCGGGTGTCGATGGTCAGTTCGACGCCGACCTTGCCCAGGTCCTGTTGGATGAGTTTGGCGATCTGCACCCAGGTGTCGTCGTTGTACATGACGTCCCGAATCACCAGGCGCTTACCGTCTTTCACGCGTCCAGTGCCGTCGCGGGTCCAGCCGAGCGCGTCGAGTTCCTTGGCGGCGGCGTCCGGATCGAAGCCGAGGCTGTTGTTCTGATAACCGCGCTGGCCGCGCAGGAAGATGTGATTGTTCAGCGGTTCCGGCTTGGCGGTGAGCCCGTTCTGCATGAGGTCGGCGATCCGCTGCCGGTCGATGGCCTTCGAAATGGCCACGCGCAGTTGCGAATCCGCGAGGATGGAGCCCGGTGCGCCATTGAAGGTGAAGTGCCGCCACCGATTCAGTGGCGCGTGCCGGATGGTCAGGTCGGGCACCGCGCGCACGTTCTGCAGATCGTCGATGGTTCGGAGCAGGACCGCGTCGACCTCTTTGTTCTGCAGCGCCTGGGTCCACGCATTGCTGTCCAGCACCCGGTAGACCATGGTGTCGAGTTTGGGCTGATCGCCCCACCATTTCGGATTGCGGGCCAGGGTGATCAGGCCGCCGGTGCGGTCGGCGGAGCGCACCACGAACGGTCCCGAGGTGAGCCCGATCGCGTTCACCTCCGAGGTATTGAACGCATCCGGGTCGGTCGTCACCTGTTTCGGGTACAGCATGGAGTTCCCGGCGAACTGCCCCTTCCAATCCGCATAGGGCTTGTCGAAGGTGATGATCGCCTGCCGGTCGTCCGCGCCGCGCTCCACCTTGGCCACGCGGTCGAACCCGTTGGAGATGGCGATGAGGAAGCGTTTGTCCTTGCCGCTCAAGGCATTCGCCTGCGCGGCGATATCTTCCCAGGTGATCGGCGACCCGTCCGACCACACCGCCTTCGGATTGATGGTGTAGCTGACCACCTGCGGGCTGGTGCTGGTCATCTGCACGTCGGTGAAGAAGTCGTGGTCGATGCTGAGATTGCCGGCGGCATCGGTCTCGAATGACCGCGGCATGAGCGGTTTGATCATGTCGGCGACTTCGCCGTCATTGCCGTCGATCTGGAGCGTGTTCCAGTTCGCCGGGAACGAGGTCATGGCGAGCCGTAGATCGCCGCCGTCGCGAATGTCGTCGCGCGAATGCTCATTGATATCCGCGGTGCTGCCGAGGCTGCCCGTGCCGGTGGGCGCGGTATCGCCGCCGCTGCACGCCGCCAATGCCAGTCCGGCCGCGAGTACCAGTGCGGCGCAACCTCGTCCACTACGCATCCGACATCTCCTATCGAGTCGCTACCGGAACGGGTACCGCGTCGATCAGCGCACGGGTGTATTCGTGCTCCGGAGCGGCGAAAATGCGTTCCGCCGGACCGTATTCGACGATCTGCCCGCGATACATGACCGCGATGTCGTGCGCCAGATTACGCACCACCGAAAGGTCGTGGGAGACGAACAGATAGGACAGTCCGCGCTCGGTCTGCAGGTCGCGCAGCAGATTCAGCACGCCCGCCTGGATCGAGACGTCCAGGGAGGAAACCGGTTCGTCGAGCACCAGTAGTTCGGGATCCAGTGCCAGGGCGCGGGCCACATTGATGCGCTGCTTCTGGCCGCCGGAGAAGTCCGCCGGGTACCGGTCGGCATGTTCGGGCCGCAGCCCGACCTGTTCCAGCAGCTCCGGCACCCGCTTGTTGATCTCCTCGCGGGAGCGGCCGTTGATGCGCAGCGGTTCGGCAATGGCATCGGAGATGGGCAGGCGCGGATCGAGCGAGGACGACGGATCCTGGAAGACGATCTGCATCTTGCGCCGGATCTCGCGCCGCTGCGGTTTGGTCAGCGTGCTGACATCGTGGCCGAGGATCTCGATACTGCCGCTCTCGGGCCGCAGCAGATCCATGATCTGGGTGAGCGTGGTCGACTTACCCGATCCCGATTCACCCACCAGCGCAAGGGTTTTGCCCGACCGCACCTCGAAGCTGATGCCGTCGACAGCCTTGACCTCACCGGTACGGCGCTGGAACACCACACCTTTGGTGATCGGGAAGGTTTTGCGCAGGTCGGTCACCTTCAGCACCACCTGCGATTCGTCTACCTTCGCGACCTCGGCCGGGGCGTCGATCTCCTTGCGGTAGGCGGTGAACAGCTGTTCGGTGCCGATCTCGGCGGTACGAATGCAGGCGGCGCGATGCCCGGGACCGGTGTCCTCCAGGGGCGGTTCGGCGACCAAGCAGTCGTCGACGGCGATCGGGCAGCGCGGTGCGAAGGTGCAGCCCGCCGGGAGCGCGTGCATGGCGGGCGGTGCGCCCGCGATGGGAATGAGCGCCGCCCGGGCCGGACCGTCCATACGCGGAATCGAGCCGAGCAGGCCGACCGTGTACGGCATTCGCGGCTCGTGGAAAAGCTCTGCGGCAGGAGCGGTTTCGACGATCCGCCCGGCGTACATGACGGCCACTCGATCGGCGAGGGTGGCGGCGATACCCATATCGTGCGTAATGAAGATGACACCGGCTCCGGTGATATCGCGGGCCTTGCGCAGCAGATTCAAGATCTGCGCCTGCACCGTCACATCCAGTGCGGTGGTCGGCTCGTCGCAGATGATCAGCTCGGGATCATTGGCAATCGCCATGGCGATGACCACGCGCTGCCGCATACCGCCGGAGAACTCGTGCGGAAATGCCTTGGCGCGCACCGCCGGATCGGGAATGCCCACCAACTCGAGCAGTTCGATCGCCTTGGCGGCCGCCTCATGCTTGCTCATCTTGCGGTGCGCCAGTAGCGCTTCCGCGATCTGATCGCCGATGCGATAGACCGGGGTGAGCGCGGACAGCGGGTCCTGGAACACCATGGACACGCTGCTGCCGCGCAGGGTGGACATCTGCTTGTCGTCGAGTCCGAGCAGTTCTCGGCCGCGCAGCCGGATGGAGCCCTGGATGCGGGCCTGTTCGGGCAGCAGCCCCATGATCGCCATGGAGGACACCGATTTACCGGAACCCGACTCGCCGACGATGGCCAGCACTTCGCCGTCGTTCACGGCGAAATTCACGCCCCGCACCGCGTCGACGCGGCCTTCCTCACCGGGGAAGGACACGCGCAGGTCCCCGACTTCCAATAGCGGCGCGGTGGTCGTGCGCCGCCGCTCGGCCGAGGTCTCTTCGCTCATTTGCCGGCCTTCTTCCGCGCCTGCTTGGCCCGTGCCTTCTTCGCACTCGGGTCGAAGGCATCGCGCAATCCATCGCCCATGAGGTTGGCGCACAACACGATCGTGATCAGGAATCCACCGGCGAACATGAACGTCCACGGGTAGGTCAGCGCCGACTTGCTGTACGTGCCGATCAGCGAGCCGAGCGACACATCGGGCGGTTGTACGCCGAATCCGAGGAAGCTCAAACCGGTTTCGGCCATGACCGCGCCACCCACCGCCAATGTGGTGTCGATAATCAGGATGGACGCGATGTTCGGCACCACATGCGTGGTGATGACCGTCCAGGTGGAGGCACCCATATACCGTGCGGCGCGGACGAATTCGCGTTCGCGCAGGCTCATGGAGAGTCCGCGGATGATGCGCGCGCTGATCATCCAGCCGAATCCGGCGATGAGCAGGGTCAGCAGCACGATCGAGCCATTGCCCTTGGTCTTGGGTGCGAACAACGCGATCATGATGAAGCTCGGGACCACCAGCAGCAGATCGACCAGCCACATAATGGCCTTGTCGGTCCAGCCGCCGAGCAGACCTGCCACCGATCCGGCGATGGTGGCGATGAACGCGCCGATAATGGCCGCCCCGAACCCGATGATGAGGGACTTCTGCAATCCACGCAGTGTCTGCGCGAGTACGTCCTCGCCGATGGTGGTGGTGCCGAACCAGTGTTTCCCGCTGGGCGGCTGCAACTTCGCGGTCGGATCGATATCGGTATAGGTGTACGACAGGAAGTGCGGCAGCGTGAACGCCACCACGAAGACCAGCAGCAGCACGATGGTCGCGGTCACCGCGACCTTGTTGCGGAGGAAGCGCCGCCACACCAGCTTGCGTCGCCCGGTGGCGGCCTGTGGCGCACCCTGGACGATGATTTCGACATCTGTCATCCGACACGCACCCTGGGATCGAGGATCGCGTACGCGATATCCGACAGCAGACCGGACAGCAGCACCACCAGGCCTGCGAATACGGTCACGGTCAGCACGATATTGATGTCCTGGGCATTGATGCCGTCCACCAGCCATTCACCGACTCCGTGCCAGCCGAAGATCTTCTCGGTGAAGGTGGCGCCGGTAATGAGACCGCCCAGGCTGTAGGCGAACAGCGTCGCCATGGGGATCAGTGCGGTGCGCAGCCCGTGCTTGTAGAGGGCGCGGCTGCGCGGCAGCCCCTTGGCGCGGGCGGTGCGGATGAAATCGCTGCTCAGCACGTCGAGCATGGCATTGCGCTGGTATCGGCTGTAGGCGGCCATGGTGCCCAGCGCGAGGCCGAGGCTGGGGACCACCAAATGCTGGACCCGGTCGACCAGTTGATTCCACAGCCCGTGCACCTGCGTCGCCGAGGTCTCGCCGGTATAGAGGAAGATCTGCTTCCCGGTGGACAGATTGATCTCCAGCGCACCGTATTTCAGCAGTGTGGCGAGCAGGAACACCGGTGTGGACAGCAGTAGCAGTGAGACGACGGTACTTAGGTAATCGCTGAACTTGTACTGCCGGATGGCATTCGACGCACCGATGAGCACACCGAGCACGGTGCCGACCAGCGCACCGATAATGAGCAGGCGCAGGCTCACCCCGATTCGGCGGGGCAGCTCCTGCGTGATCGGCTGTCCGGCGAGCGTCTTGCCGAAGTCGCCCTGCACGACTCCGCCCGCCCACGCCAGATAGCGCTGCGGGATGGGCTCATTCAGGTGCAACTCGGCGCGCTTGGCATCGATGACCGACTGCGGCGGTCGCGGATTGCGCTGTTCCAGGTAGTCCAGTGGCGTGAACGTGAGCGATGCCACGGTGAATACCAGGAACGACGCCAGCACGAGCAGCACGACATAGTTCAGCGCGCGTCGCAGTAGAAAACCGGCCATCAGTCCCTCTCGGGTCGAGTTCTAGCCCAGATCATAGGGATACCTGTGGATAACCGTGTGTTACGGGACAGCAGTGGCGGGTAACGAGCATGCAGACAATGCCGGGCAATTCGCGCAGCGTTCTCATTTCGGGCGCGGGTTTCAGGCAGGATGGACTAGGTGACTCTCTTCCACCTGCCCAAACCCAAAATGGTGGCCACCGATGTCGATGGAACCCTCATCGACAACGGCGAGCAGGTGAGCTCGCGCACCAAAGCCGCGATCGACGCCCTGATCGCGGATGGCGTGCAGTTCGTGCTCGCCACCGGCCGGCCGCCGCGCTGGATCGATCCGGTCGTCGAAGGCCTCGGTTACGCGCCGTTGTGCGTGTGCGCGAATGGCGCGGTCATCTACGACAGCGCCGCGGACCGGATCCTTTCCACCCGCACGCTCGATGTGGAGACCCTGGCCTGGGCCGCGGATCTGGCCGAAACCCTGCTCCCCGGTTGTGGACTCGCGGCCGAGCGGGTCGGGGCGACCGCGCATGATGCGGCGACTCCGCAATTCGTGAGCTCCCCGGAGTACGAGCACGCCTGGCTGAATCCGGATGACACCGAGGTGTCGCGGGCCGAGGTGATCGCCGCGCCGGCCATCAAAATGCTGATCCGATTGCCGAGTGCCACCAGCGATGCCATGCGCGCGATTCTGGAGCCGTATCTGACGGGTCGCGCCGACCTCACCTATTCGACGGACAACGGCCTGATCGAACTGTCCGCTCCCGGCGTCACCAAAGCGACCGGTCTCGCGAGTGTCGCGCAACGCTTGGGCGTCCAGCACACGGCTTTGATTGCCTTCGGCGACATGCCGAATGACGTCCCCATGCTCAAGATGGCGGGCCACGGCGTTGCCATGGGCAATGCCCACCCCGAGGCGATTGCCGCCGCCGACGAGGTTGCCGCCCCGAATCACGAGGACGGCGTAGCCCAGGTTCTCGAACGCTGGTGGGTCTGACCGCCTCCGTCTAACGGCGGCGGTCTGCCGGCGCCTCGTCGAGCACGGCGCGCTGCCCACGTCATCCCGGCATGCTTTTGGCCGGGATCCACACCTGCCAATTGGATTCCCGGCCAAAATCACTGAAAGTTACGGTCCCGCAGCCGGAATCGGATCCGCCTGCTGGGCATCCCCGAGCACGGCGGGAATCGGCGCGGGCGCTTGACCTTGTCCGGCGGTCAGGTTCTTCAGCACGGTCGTCACAATCCCCGTCAACTGGCTGAAAATCAGTGACCCGTTCTGGAAGTCGGTTCGCACCCCGTCCTGCACCGGGTATTCACCGCTGGTGGGCAGGCCGAGCATTCCGGTGCCCGCCCCCAATTGCAGGAAGCGCTGGAGGATCTTCCCGACCACCGGGAACACCTGCCCGTCCGGTCCGGAGTACAGGTATCCGTTCACGAATTGCGCGTACTGTCCGCCGTTCCCGGTCGGCTGCGGTTCCGAAGTCGCCTGTCCCATAGGACCATTCGGCCCGCCGGACGCCCGGTAGTACTTGGCGACGGGACTGGTGTCGAGCATGCCGAGCAGCTTGGCGGTCAGGTCGGCGAGTGTCGCCAGATCGGTTTCGCTGTTCGGATTACTCTGCGGCTGTTGATTATTGGCATTGCGCTGCGGACGAGTCTGCGACGGCTTCTGCGGCTGCACCGGATTCGCCGAACTCGGTTTCCCCGCAACGGATTCCGCGATCGACCGGATCCGGTCCATCAGCTCGTAGGCCAGATCGCCGGGGCATGAGGTGTTGCCGACATCCCTGTGCGCGAAGATATTCGGCAGTTTCACGGCCTGTCCGAGGGCGTAGCGCGTGTAATCGCTGCCCTCGGAATACATGGTGGTCTTGCCCTCCGGATCGATGCCGGCCACCTTGGACCGCCATCCGATGAAGTTGCCCATCGCCTGGATGGCTTCCTCGGTCGGCGCTTCTTCCTCGTGATTGCCCATGAACGCGACACCGGCGGTATTGATATTGAATCCGCCCGCGTGCGCGCCTTCGACGGGACGATCCAGTCCGCCGAATCGTCCTTCGAAGATCTGCCCGTACTTGTCGACGAGTGCGTTGTAGCCGATGTCGCACCAGCCCAAAGTCTTTGCGTGATAGGTGTAGATGGAGCGCACGATGCCCGCGGATTCGGCGGCGGTGTAGTCATTGCGGCCGGCGGTGTGGTGCACGGTAATGCCGTTGACGCCGTCGTCGTAGGTGGGTTCCTCGCAGCGCAGGGATTCGTCCGCACCCCATTGCGCGCGGCTGATCACCTTGGGTCCGCCGCCGGGCAGCGGTGCGGCGACCCGATTGAGGTTCTCATCGGCCGCGCCGCGACCCGGATCGATGAGAATCGCGGCGAGTTTCTCCAGGTTGATCTGCGCGGGGTCGCCGGAGTGATCGGTGAACGGGGCGGCTTCGGGGCGTCCCGGCAGGGCTTGCGCGTCGGGATTGGGCGCGTTCGGTACGGGGGCACCGGGATTCGCGGGTGCGACCGGTGCCGGCGCACCGGGGTTGGGCGCGACTGGCGCGTCCGGATTGGCGGGAGCGTCGAGTACCGGGGCATCGGGGTTCGCGGGCGGCACTGCCTGAACATCCGCCGGCGGCACGGCTTGGGCGTCCACCGGCGGTGCGGCGGGGACATTCGCGGGCGCGTTCACCGGTTTCGCGGTGTTCTTGCGCGTCACCAGGATCTGCACGGATTTGGTATTGCCGACATAGATCGGTTCGGTGCCGCTGCGCCCGGCCTTCTTACTGGGCGTGTCGACGGCTTCGGTGGGATACCAAGGGCCCCAACCGCCGTCGGTGCGTTTGGCGCGAATGAGTGCGGTGGTGCCGATCAGCTCCGGCGCGGTCAACGCGACCATGCTGAACGGGGTGTCCCGGCTGAGTTCTTTGACCTGCGCCCCAACCTTGCTGACCAGCTCGTCCGGCACGGCATTGGGAGTCAGTGCGGGGGTGGTGGGATCGCCGATAATTTTCGGAAGATTCTCGGCTTGCGGTGCGGCAGTGGGATTTCCAGCGCCCGGTGCCGGCACTTCGGGTCCTGGGGCGGCGATGAAGCCCGGCGCGCTGCCGGGCTTACCTAGTCGCGGTAGTGGAATCTCGCTGGGTAGCCCGAGCCCAGGCACCAGTCCCGGCGGGATCTTGATCGATGCGGGCAGCGGCAGCATACGCAGATCGGACAGGTGGAGATCGGGCAGATTCATGCCGGTGAGTTCGCGCAGCGGCAGCACCAGATCGGGCGCGGAGGCGAGTGCCACCTCGGCCATCTCCGCTGGTATTGCTGCAAGTTTGCTTTCGTCGGTGGTCCGGATGTCGGGGGAGTCGCTCAGCGCCAGGATGCCGAGCGGCGCGGTGATCGCCAGGGCAGTGACAACCGGGAGAACATACGAGTGTTTCGTTCTGCGGTACGGCACGAGCAGCTCCCATTCGACGTCTAACCGTTGCGGATCGCCGGAATGCCGAGGTTGCGTCTCGACGAACCAACGATCACACTAGTCCCAACTGTCACAATCCATGAACGTGTGGTTGAGGATTAGCTTTCGGTTACTCGAATGTAGCTTCGGCTATCGACAGAATGGGTATGACATGCCGAACGGGTACTTACGTCAACGCCGGAGACGGCAACGCCTACTAGCCTTATCGCTCGCCGCGGGCACCCTCGGCGGTGCGACAGCGGGTCTGCTCTGGGCCTTGCCCGATCGCGAGTACACCTTCGCCGCCAGTCCGGGCCACGGCCGCGGCCTCAGCCAGAATGGCGCGTTCGACCGTGCCGTCGGGGGCAATACCGCCGAAACGATTCTGGCCCACTACTACCCGGGCGCGGCGCTCGATACCGTCGCGTCGACTCCGATCCGGGTCCGGCTGATGGGCTTGGACGGCAAGACTCTCGATGTCGAATCCGAGACCGGTCTCTATGTCGCGGGCCGCCGGGTGGTTCCGGGCCAGGCCGCGCACCTCACCCCGACCGCCACCGGCGCGGACGTCACCATCACCCGTGGTTGCGATGGCGCGGTCCTGTGGGAGGGCACGACCGACGACCCGTACGCCTATCCGCTGGAGAACGGCGCGAATCGGCCCATCGCCGAACAACTCGAACTCTGCGAGGGCTCGAATTATCGCGGTGTACTGGGTGTCACATTGGACGGCAACGAATCTCGTGTAATCAACGAGGTTGATATAGAGGACTATCTCCGCGGAGTCGTCCCCGCCGAAATGGTCCCCAACTGGGCCGATGAAGGCGGCGCGGAAGCCCTACGTGCACAAGCGATCGCGGCCCGCTCCTATGCCCTGGCCGACCAGCGCTACTCCTACGCCCAAACCTGCGACACCACCGACTGCCAGGCCTACCCCGGCACCGACCGCGAGGACGCCCGCACCACCACCGCCGTCCAGTCCACCGCGGGCCAGGTCCTGGTGTACGACAACCACATTCTGCGCGCGGAATACTCCGCCGCCCCCGACGCGGGAACCCCCAGCATCGACAACCTCGAAGTCGGCCCCGCACTGAGCGAATTCCAATCCGCCCCAACCCTTGTCGACCCGACGGTACCGACCTACACCGATCCGTCGACGACCGATCCGACCTACACGGATCCGTCGACCACCGACCCGTCCTACGCGGATCCAACCTTGACCGACCCCGCCACCCCCGGCGTTGCCACCGCACCCACGCCCCGGGATCTCACCGAAGCGGTCACCCCGCCCCTGATCAAGGCCTTAGAAATGCTCTCCAACGCACCATATTTCGCGAACCCAGTCACCCCGGGGCCACCGCTGAACCCTGGCCTCCCCGGCAACATGGCCTCCCCCAGCACCGCGTCAACCCCGACACCCCCCACCACCTCCGTCCCACTGTTCTCCGGCCCGGCCTGAGACCGAGCCCGATCCCGCTGGGCTCTGGATAGAATCAGCGAAGAAGGGCCTATGCGGGAATATCAACGTGCCTGGGATGGCGACAACATCAGATTCCCCAGGGCTCAATGGATTACAGAGTTCGATTCCCCGCTCGAATCCTATCCCGAGGTGGACTTCTCGCCGATCGACATGTCCTCGGCCTTCACTGCTATCTGGAGGGCAGAAGTTTCAGGTGGCGAGGAGTCGCCTAGGGATTGGGAGGAGACGGCCCGCTCCAAAGCTGGCTATTCCCTGCAATATTCGGAATGCAAGCTCTGATGACCATCCGGTGAACTGCTCGGTTGAATCCTATCCCTCGGATGCTCGGAATCGCTTGTGCGCGTGTGCTTGTTACCGTCGAGTTGGGTATGAATGTCGACTGGCTCGAGATCCATTGCGCTAGTGCTGAACTGACGAATTCCGCGTACAGATGTGTATACTGCGGCTCGTCAAGGTTGCTCGATTGCACTGCGTCACAGGGCATTACGCACGGGTGGGGTGAGATGGGTTAGGTGTGGAGGTGCCGCCCTGAATAACCGGGGGTACGGGTGGCAGATGGTTGCTGCTGTCCGATACAGGGGAATTCGGCTGGAGCTCGGCCGTTATCGACTGGTCGGCGGCCTGTTCCATGACCTATTCGGGGTCTGGAAGTCGGTTGTCCGTAGCTGACGGACCTCTAGTCGAGGGATTGTTTCAATCGTGGATACAGCGTCATTGGTGACGTGGTTCAGCAAGGTTTTCGATGCCGAAGCCATGATGGTGGTAGCTACCCGGTTGGGTGCCGAATTGGCACATCGAATCAGCTGTGGCAGACCCACCGTCGAGGATCTTTTCCTGGCGTCGGAGGTATTGGGGCGGGGCCTGATCGATCTACTCCCCAGAACCCTTGATCAGCTCGATGGACTTGGCGACGATCTCCTGCGGCGTAACGCCGAGTGCAGTGCATAGCGTGTACAGCTGAGTGAGGTCCGGTGACCGTTCGCCGTTCTCGAAGCGTTGAATCGTGCTCACCGCCAACCCCGAGGCATCGGCGAGCTCTGGGCGTGTCCATCCGCGCCGTCCGCGGGCGGCCCTGAGCTCCCCACCCACGGCGCGGTTGAGTTCGTGGAGATCCCGCTGTTCCATACGGACCATTCTGCGGTCCAAACGGCTCAGTTGCAAACAAGATCGGAGAACTCAAGGCTTAAACCCAAATATTTGTAACGATGAGATAACAGGTCCGTACGGACTTGTGACAGGTCCGTACGGACCTTAATGTACTCCGTATGGACTTGATTGGCAGAAGCGTGGCCGCCCGAGTCGGCTACGCCATGGTCGTATCGGGCGTCGACCTGCATACTTTGGCCGACCGCACCGGGTTCGACGAGGACGATCTCGCACGCAGATTGCGCTCGGCCGCCTCGTTTCAGCTCGACGAACTGGTGCTCATCGCCGGTGCGCTCGGCGGCGATCCGCTCGAGTTGCTCCCGGCGTTCGGGCCGGGGGATCGCGCGGTCGCGGGGGTCGCGGCATGATCGATGTCCTGATCGTGGGCGGTACCTGGGCTCCGTACGGGGAGAGCGTCACCGACACCTTCTCCCGGACCCTCGATCTGAGCCGGTTCGCGCCGCGCATGGTGCCGTATCCCGCGGACTACGGCGGCAAGGTGCCCTATGCCGAGAGCAGCGCGGCGGGGAAGTCCGCGCTGCTTCAGGCCATCGGCAAATCATCGAATCGTGTTGTCATCGCGGGATATTCACAGGGCGCGGCTATCGCGGGCGATCTTGCCGCCGAAATCGGCAGCGGGTTGTGGCCGAATCTCGAGGTCCTCGCCTGCGCGCTCATCGCGGATCCTTTGCGCCCGGCCGGACGGTCCGTGGGTCCGGATCCGGGCGGGTACGGCATCGCGGGGCAGCGGACGGTCACCGAGATCCCCACGTTCTGGGCCGCTGCCCCCGGCGATCCGATCACCGCACTACCGGCGGGCAACGCGCTTCGCCTGGTCGCCGATCTCTCTCAGTACTTCTGCATGTCGAGTCCCGAAGCGGCGCTGCGCTGGGGCCGAAGCCTGGTCGACGCCGTGCTCTACCGGCGAATTCAACGCTGGTGGGTGCCGCGAAATTGGAGCGCCTGGAGCGGCGCGCTCGCCTACGCCCGCGGCTACCTGACCGACGGCCGTCACACCGACGACTATGTGCGCTTCGGCCACGCCGCCTGTCTCGCCGAAACCATCAACCGGGAGGTCGCCTGATGCACGAATCCGAGCCGAATCACCTATTCCTCGACCGTGAAGCCATCCGCGACCTATCGTCCCTGCTTCGCGAAATCCCGGATATAGCAGCGGATCTCGAAGACTCGGTGACCCGCCGATCCCGCTTCGGGGCCCCGAACTCCCGCCTCGCCTCCCGCTCCGGCGACCAGCCCCTACCCTTCAGCCCCGCCGCCGCTCGAGCTCGCGACCACCTGCACGCTGTCCTGGTCTCCTGGGTCCGCCTGGTCTGCGAACAACGCGCCGTCGACTACACCGGTGCCACCTCGACCGCGGACCTAGCCCGCTGGCTCGACCACAACCTGATCGCCCTGGCCATGACCGAAGGAGTCGAAACCGCCCCCTCAGAAATCCGCGCGGCCATCCAGTCGGCCCTCCAAATCATCTGCCCCGCAACAACTCAACTCACCGTCACCACCGAACAACTCGAAGCCGCCCGCCGAGCCTGCTTGAACGTCACCGGAATCGCCACCCTCGCAAAAGAACTCGGCGAACCCTTCAAAACGGTCACCGTCCGCCGCATCCAAACCCTCCGCGACGCCGGACGCATCACCCCCGTCCCCGGCCCATGGGCGGCCGACTGGCCGGAGCAGTACATCCTCGGCGAAGTCCTCGAAGCACACCTCGCGCACCCCATCCGCAAACGGAAAGCCGCAACCAGGTGCGAGCCACACCAGCCGCTGCTTCGAGTTCAAGAACAGGCTGCCGGCTGACCAGTCGCGGCGGAACTACTGCTCCGCGAGATCATCGAACTCGCCTGCTTTGCAGCCCAAGAGCCAAGCGCGAAACTCGGCCCGCGTGAAGGCGAGGGTGCCGTCGTCCGGAGCGTTGCTATTCCGGACGAGCACCCCGCCCGGAGTCCGTGCAACCTCAACGCAGGTCTCTGGATTGGTGTAGCTCGACTTGCGCCAGGTTAGGTGGGTCATCGGTACTCCAGGTATTGGCAAGCTTCTCTATGTAGTCACGAGACTGTCTGGGCGACAGTGCGATACGGCATGCATCATCGAATGTCTCGCTGAAGTAGGCAACCTCATCCGCATCGCTGATGAAACGCCCACCCCCGTACCCCTCTATGTGTACGCGAGGAGTACCCCACGGGTGGTCCATCGCTACGAAGCCGCCGAATCGCCGAGCCGCGTACGGTCCCGCCGCGAAGGTTGTGATGTGCAACGCCACGTTCGGCAGAGCTGCAAGTTCCAGAATGGCTCGAAGCTGCTCTGTCATCACGGCCGGACTCCCAACGCGCAGGTGCAGAACCGATTCCGGCTGGACCACATCGAGCATGAGGCTGCCGTCTCGAATCCGCTTCTGCCTGTACAGGCGCTGCGCGACCATCTCCCGGATATATGAGTCCGATACCCCGGAGAGACACAATCCTCGCGCAAGATGCTCTACGTAGGCAGGAGTCTGCAGGAGCCCGTACACCGCTCGGGGCTCATATGCGCGAAGACGAGTCGCGGACTGCTCCATACCCAGGTACGTGGTGAGCCACTCCGGCATCTCGTTCGTTTCGCGAGGGATGCTGCTGAGCATGGCGTCCAGCTCATCGAGCGTTATTCCGAGTGCCTCGGCGTATCGAAGTCGCTGGTACGGGTGCGGAGTGGTCTCGTCTCGCTCCCACTTTCCGAGGGTCGTGCGGTCGACACCGACTAGCCGAGCGACCTGCTCCTGAGTCTTCCCGGCGGCCCTCCGTGCACTGACGAGCATCTCACGTCGCACAAATGCATCATAGCTGCCTCCTATCAACCGTGGATTCGATTGTGGTTCACGAGGACTCTGATAGCGAGGTCTCGCGATCACCCAATGTCCTGTTCTTTCAACACCATTCCCTGTCGCTGATGTGTGACTGACTTCGCTGAGCGGGCAGTCGGCGACGTCGGAGGTTCATCATGGATTACACATTGCTCGAGTTGATCGAGATGGCCGGCCACGCCGCACCGACGGACCCGCTCACCGTGGACCAGGCGCACGAGACGATGCGCCTGCACCGCGAGTGCTCGGCTTATCACTGTCCGCGAAAGATGGCGGCCTTCGACGTGCTGATCGAGGCGGGTCGCATCGTTCCTGACTCCGGGCGGAGGTACTGATGTTCGACGCCTTATACGTCCTCATCGTGTCCGCGGCGATGTTCGGCGCGGGGTATGCGGCCGGTCAGCGGGCGGACGCGAGACGCTACCGCGGGCGGCACCGTGTCCAGCATTGAAACTGAGAAGACCGTTCTACCTGCAATTTTCATGAATCTTCAGGATGGGTGTTGACATTGGGCGCCGCTTAAGTGAAGCTATGTGCAGCGCCACAGTTGCGCCTTCATCCCGAACTCACGGGAAAAACACACTCTGGCAAGAGGTTTCAGCCTCGTCAGGCATCTGCTTTCGATTCACCGGAACCCTCGATCCGTTCAAGGATCGGGGGTTCTGTCGTTGAGGCGCATCTCTTGCCTTCGAATCAGGAGGAACTGCAATGCTTTTCGGTCTCACCGTGGATCAGTGGCTCACCGTCGGCGGGCTCGTCGTCAAGTTGCTGGCGACCATCGTCCAGCTCATCGCCTAGTCCGTCCGCGGCCCCTGCTTCCAGAGCGGCAACGGGGTCCGTGGTTCTGCCGGAAGGAAAACATCATGCGTATCAACAGGGTTCCCGAGCCCGCTCTGGTGCGATCCGTGCTCGTCGCGATCACCGGACTCGCCGCCTACTTTCTCGGTCATCAGGTGAGTACGGATTGGATCGACGCTGTACTCACGCTGTACGGCCTGCTCACTCCGGTTATCGCCGGTGCGATCATCCGACCGGCGGTGACCCCTGTACAGCGTCTGGACGGTGAGGGCTGAATGCAGCAATGGCTCAGCCCCGATCTCGTTCAGACCACCGGCGCGGCAATGGCGACGGTCATAGGAGCCGTCACCGCATGGCAGGCCCGTGAGGTCGCCAAACTGCGGGAACGTGTTGCGGCACTGGAGGATCAGGCCGCGAGCGACCAGCGCCGATTCCGTGACGCCATCCGCCTCATCCGCGCTCTGCAGAGTCATATCGACGAGCTGCTGACCTTCCTGCGCCTGCACGTCCCCGGCCAGGAACCGCCGCTCGCGAAGTACCGGATTCCGGCGACTCTCGAAGAAGAAATCTGACGGCACAATACTTTTCGCCGTCCTCATGCCCGTGCGGCCCGCCCCCGAAACCTCTCGACAGGTACACAGCGGGATCAGAGCTTGCCGCATGCCCGCCCCTCGCGCGCCGGTCTCCCGCAGGTGGTCCGCGGTCGCAGACGTCCGTCGCCGCGCAGGGGCGCAATAGGTCCCGCCCCCGGTAGTCCCCCATCCCGGGGGCGGGACCTCCCATTGCCTGCGTTGATCCCAAGCCCGGGGAAGGGCTTGGGATCAGTCATGCCCAGACCCGAAAGGTCCGTGAATCCCATGTCCGGCAAGGAAATCATCGAATCGGTCCGCTTCGGAAACCACGCGCCCCCGTCGTCTGAGTACGTGAAGACCGACGCCGGCCAGCTGGTAACCCCGGAGTTCCTCTCCCTGATCCAGCAGACGCTTTCGGGCAAACTCGCCGAGTCCAAGCCGGATGAGGAGCTGGACCCCCAAGTCCGCGCTCTCGCAGAGGAACTCGCGGTAATCCATCTCCCCGAATGGCACAGCCAGGTAGGCCGCAAACTCGCCGACCCCACGGTGACCAGCATCAAACAGGCCACGCGTGTTGCCGAGTACCTCGTAAAGCGCGGCGTCCGAATGCATTCCGACCTCGAGGAAATCCGCTGGGCCCCCACCCCGGGCGGTCTCCCCGGCGCCTTCGACACCGGCATGCACATCACCAAGGACGCCGAAGGCAACTGGCCCGCCCCCGACCCCGAAACCTTCTACGACCTCGACCTCATCGAGGTGAAACAAACCGACGAAGGCTTCTGGTCCGCCACCCACCCCCGCGGCCTCTCCGCCGAAGCCCCCACCAAAACCGACGCCTACGCGGCGTTGGTCAACCAGCTCCGCCACCGAATCAACGAGGCGCGCAACTCACGTGAGGAGTGATCAATGTCGATTGCTCCAACCCTCGAAGTGCCGAGTTGGGTGGCAGCCCGAGCCGCGGCTTGGAACCAATTGCTCAGTGGTGCCACTGGCGAGCTGAACCTTGCCGGAGATGCGTTCGGATCTAGCAGTGGCGGGCGAACGTTCAACTTCTCCGGGATGACGGCTGCCGGCGCTGTGCAAAAGCTGAGCCGCATACAGGCCGCCGACGCGCTCGGGCAAACCGCGAACCAGGCGGTAGTCCCTACGCGGAATCCTATTGCCACACAGATAGATCAGCCGGTAGCGCCCCCTTCGAACAGCGGCCTTCAGCCACTGATCGACGCAATGACGAGTCCGGATCCCGGCCCTAGCGCCAACCCTCCACCAAAGTCGCTGGAGGACATGTACAAACCGCCGGAGCCGAAGTCGGCTCCCGCACCTGTCGCACCTCAACCTTCCACCCCGGCCGGAAACCCGCTCGAACAAGCACCGATTCCGGTGCCCGGCGGACAGCAGCAAAAACCGAGCGGGCCGGATACGAGTCTGCTGGATATGCCCGATACGGGCGGCCGCCCGGAAGGCAGTACCTGGGACGGCAAGATGCTCGACGGCCGCCCAGTCAAGTACTTCATTCCCCAGGGGAATGGTTCGAACACGGTCGACCTCGAGATCACCAATCCCAATGGCACTATCGATCACTGGCGCATCGCCAGCGACGGTCACGGCGGCCTCCAGCATTGGCACGACGACGCCGATGGCAATTCCTCGTACGCGAGCCGCACCGACCCGAACTCGAACTGGTACGTCCAGAGCTTCGATCCGGGAGCGTCAACGTCGGCCGCTCCGAGCCACGACCTCGAAGCCACCGCGACCTTCAGCCATGTCTTCACGCCGTCGTATGACGCGAGAGGCATGCGGGTCGGCACAGATGTCGGAATCGTGAACAAATTCGGCTTCTACGACAACAACCACGTCGACAATTTCGGCAATCTGACCATGACTACAGCCAGGCCGGATGGCAAGGGCGGTATCGAAAGCAATTTCGTCAAACAACTCGACAGCAACAGTTGGCGGTTCGGCACCGACGGTCAGATCTGGGAAATAGGCCCTGACCTCCGTGGTCACACCACCATGGGTCGCAATGTCCAATCAGATGAAGGAACCCATTCGCTCCTCATCTCCGATGGCGTCCTCTACGACTCATTCATCGCCCGAAACGATCCGGATCTCTTCAAACGCGGAATCCGTTCGTATACCCAAATGTTCAACGAGGACGGAACGAGTGTCCTCTGGTCTCCGAATGGCCCAAAGATCCTGCTGGGGAAGGACGGAAAGTATCAAAGCACGATACGTGACGTTCCAGATAGACGTGACTTCATCCAAAAAGCAGTGCAAACCGGTTGGGGCTTCACCAAGGAGCTAGGTAGCAGCCTCGGAAACTGGGCCTCGGCTCTTGCATCGAATTTCGATTTCGGCCCCGGCCTCATGGCTGCCGCGAACCCCACGAACCCGGCCTATCAAGCCGCAGCTGCCGAGCATTACGAGCGAGCCAACGACGCCATCCAAGCCCCGTTCCGTCTGATGATCATCGATCCGGCGAAAACGATTGGCGAATACGCCTACTACAAAATCGGTGGAGCCATGATCGGCATGACAGGCGACCCGATAACTCCTGCTGGTCGCGTCCGTGCTCAGCAGGGAATAGACCAGATGGACAAGGCTCCGAGCGAATTGGAGACACTCCTCGCAGCCTCCGCCTTCATTTTCCCGCAGTCTTCGTCAGCCCGTGTCGGTGCAACAACACTCCGTAGTGCCGATGTGGCTCTGGCGAAAATGACAGCCTTGGAGTCCCGCAGCCTTATCGCGCGAGCTGGAACCTCTATTTCCAGATCTGGCGACGTTTTTCTCGGTGCCACGAGGTTGGCGTTGGATACCCATGTCATTCCGATTTTTGAAAATGTGAGCTACGCGTCAGGTATAGGTATGGCAAGTACGCGTTCTAGCGTGACTGCCGCGATCGATGCCACTGCGTCTGCGAGCCGCCGAGGCCTTACGAACATGAAGTCCGGTGCACAGGATTTGATGCAGGACGTCGTGGTCTGGATGTCAGGCTATCCACGAGCCGCAGTTATTTCTGGTGGGCGTGACCTCACACGCGCCAATGAGCGCTGGGTGGCACCCCGATTCGATGTCAGACGCGGCCCCGTCACGGGCGGCGTCAATAAGCCTCCGGTGACACCACCGGTCGGTCCAGTCCAAATCAGAGCTCCACGAACTCACGTGATCAGATTCCATTACGGGGTCAATCCTGGAGTGCAAGGTAAGGAGCTGATTTTCCGCACTCAGGTTCCTGATCAGATAGCGGGAATCAACAGAATGACAGCGAACCAGGTGCTGCATAATTTCGCAACCGCCAAACGAAGTAAGACTGTGCAGAACCACGCGCGTGCACTCTATCGTCAGATAGCTGTACAGCGTGAGCTCCGAATCGCTGCGAAAATGTCCCTCGCGAATCGTCAAGGATTGACTCCGATAGCGTACGCGGAGGATGTAGTCGACAAACGTATGGCTGGCATGGCTGCTCTGCACGAGCCCGATCTTGCGGGTGGAGGAGCGGATATCATTCCGATCGGCGCCGATGGCCTGCCCAAGTTGGGAGACGCCGGAGTGAACAGCTCTATCGGCAGCCAATGGCGGGGGAAAAGGAGCAGACAACTGAAGGCGTATGCTAAGCAACTGGTCGCTGATGGTCACGGTGACTACTTGATGAACGTCCAATGGATACTGAGGTAGGCATGTCTTCCTTCATCGATGAGATCTCGGATTTCTGGGGCGCACCCTACAAATCGATCCCGATTCCTGCCGAACGATATGAGAAGTACCGAGGAATTGTCCCCGACCTTCTCTTGGAGGTTTGGCGAAATTTTGGATTCTCCGGATTCCAGGACGGAGCGGTATGGCTCTGTGACCCGGACGCATGGCAGCCGATCGTCGATGCCTGGACTGCGAATTTATCTCTCGCGACCGGACCTGATGAATGGCTTGCTGTCACACGGACGGCATTCGGTCACATGACCCTTTGGGGTCGTCGTACGGGAATGAGCTTGCATATCGTTCCTTATCGTGGCTGGATCGTTTTTGATGATTGCTCTGCCGAGATGGGAACCGGTGAGGACCGTGATATTCAAGTGCAAGCCGCGCTATGGACTATGAGCAGTGAATACGCTGAAGTGATAGGCGACGACGAAAAGCCGTTATTTCCGCGGTTGTTGAAGGACCTGGGGCCTATCGATGCCGACACTGTTTACGGATTTGTTCCCGCGCCCGCACTGGGCGGTGCGATGATACCGAGAGCGGCCGAAATTCTCGATGCCAATTCGTACTTACAACTGCTCAACGAAGTGACAGGCCGTACTGTCATGGCCGAGAATCCATATAACTAAGACATCCTGACTCAACCCGATCCCACTTGAGGGTCGGGTTTTTGTTTCTATCTACCGAAAGGAGATTTCTTGATGCCTGAACGGATCGTGTTTCCTGATATCGAGAAGATTTTGACTGATTTTCTTACGGCGCAGTTCGCTGCGTTGTCCGAGACTGCGAAGGCGGTTACGAGGGTTCCGGATCCCAAGCCGGTGCGGATGGTGCGGGTTAGCCGCAACGATCGCAAGGCTCGGGGGGATGTCGAGGATCAGGTGGGGCGTCGTGGCGCTCAGCTGGTGCTG
This sequence comes from Nocardia sp. SYP-A9097, assembly GCF_009649815.1. Taxonomy (GTDB): domain Bacteria; phylum Actinomycetota; class Actinomycetes; order Mycobacteriales; family Mycobacteriaceae; genus Nocardia. The sequence goes on along the minus strand of NZ_WJIC01000001.1, from coordinate 372,598 downwards.
GATCGGCCTCGGGTCGTCTTCGAATGCAGTGATGATGCCGGGAATGCGGCGGGGCTGGCTGCGCTGGTGCGCGGCATTGTGAACTCCGCTGCGCCCGGGTACATCGGCACTGTGTGGTGTGACTACGTGGAAGACGTGGGGGAGGAGAATGACACCGATCCGGTGACTGCCGCCCCGCGCTACACGATTGTCACCGACCTGATTGTGCGAGGCACTGTTCTCGCCTGACTCCCACCGCGGTGCGAGTTGAACAACTGAATACGCAAGATTCCCGAGGGCCTGCGCAAAATCCCAAGGGAGATAACAACAATGGCTCTGCCTTCCAGCAAGTACATCGGCTCCGGCACCCCCAATCTCGCGGTCACCGGTGGCGTTCTCGTCGCCCCGACCGGCACCGCGCTTCCGGCCACTGCGGCCGACGTCATCAACGCCTCGTTCAAGCCGCTGGGCTACGTCTCCGAAGACGGCATCGAATCCCAGGGTGAGCGCAAGGTCGAGACGGTCAAGGACTGGAACGCCGATATCATCGCCAAGCTGCAGACCGAACATTCGGTGCGCTTCGGCCTGACCCTCTACGCCGCGTGGGACAAGGACGTGCTGGGCGAGGTATTCGGTCCGGGCAACCTGACCGTCACCGCCCCCACCGCCACCACCGGCACCCTGCTGAAGATCAATGAGACCGGTTCGGTGCTGCCGCGCCGCGCCTGGGTCTTCGACATGCTGAACGACAAGAAGAAGCTGCGGATCGTGCTTCCGAACGCACAGATCTCCGCCGTCACCGAGAAGAAGTTCGTCTCGAATGAACTGGCCGGCTTCACCATCACCGTCGAGGCGTTCAAGGACGACACCGGTATCAAGGCGTACCGCTACCTCGACGACGGCATCACCACCGCCTAATTAGACCCCCAGCGGCGACGGGTTACTCACCTATGCGCAGGCCCGCCCGTCGCCGCTGGGCCCTTTTCTGCCCAAAACACCTATCGAAACTACGAAAGGGTCTGTGTACCAATGACTTCCCCGAAAGCCCCCATCACCGTCTCGACCCCGACCAAGGTGAAGGACGACTTCTCCTACCGGGTGAACGGCATCGATATCGAACTGCCGTCGCTGTCCTATCTGAAGCCGGGCCTGGTGCGACGCATCCGCCGCCTGGGTGATGTGGACGCGATGTACACCCTGTTGGAGCTGACCCTGACACCCGAAGCGCTTGCGGCCCTGGACGATATGGATCCGGACGCCTACCACGAACTGCTGGAGGCCTGGCGCGCGCACTCGGGGATCAGCCTGGGGGAATCCTAGGCCTCGATGCTCTTCTCGAAGAGCATTCCGAGGCAATCGAATACGACCTGATTGCCCTCGGCCTGCGGTTGCGTCAGCTCAGTTCGGAAGAGCTGAGCTGGCGCGACCTCAAGGCCATCGTCAGATTCCTGCCGCCCGATTCGGCGTTGACCCGCGACATGTACGCCGAAACCAGCCGGTGGCAGCTGGATCAATACCTACTCGCCGATATGGCCGACTGCCTGCGCTGGCTCGCGTGGTCCAAGAGCGATGACGCCCGGCACGGCCGCAACCGGCCGGAACCGATTCCGCGCCCCGGACTCGAGTCGGGACGCGAAAAGGTCGGCACGGCAGCGGATATCAACCAGATCAACGAGTTCCTCGGCTGGAGCCGGTAGTCGAATCGCCGATGGCCGAGCTAGGGCGCAATCAGCTCAGAAAGTGGATGAATTGTGGACAAGCAACGCCCATCGGCGATGACACTGCCGGACATTCTGGCGATGACGAGCACCGGGCAGCCCGGACCGGGTAAGAAGGTCACCCTGCCCAGCGGCGCACTATGGGAAGGCGGCCCCACCGCGGGCACCTCGCTGATCACGCTGCCCGACGGCGACCCGATCCTGGTCGCGGACAACGGTTCCGGGATATCGAACTCGATCGTCGGTCGCTCCGGACCATTCGGTGCGATGGCCCGCGTTTTCGAGGAAGTACTCGGTCACGTGCCGAGCTTCTTCGCCAATCGTGTTGCCGCGCAGGCTCTCGAGCTGGTTCGCGGCCTCCCGGAAGCGCATGACCGCGAAATCGAAACCCGCATCGTCAAATTCAGTTCCAAGGCCACGCTGCTCAACCCCGCCAGGAGTAGAAGCCGATCCGGATCCTCGAACGACCGGGATGATGCGGAAACCTTTGCGGTAGACCCGATCCGTCGTGCGAACGGCGGCTACATCGACGAGTCCGAATACCGGAACCGAGCCTCCGGCATGGTGCGCGGCCCCGGCGGCCCGCTCGGTGACGGTGTGCCCCTGCGAGCCTCGGACGGCGAGTACGTCGTCAAGGCATCCGCGGTCGACAACACCCTGCCCCTGCTGGAAATGATCAATGCCGGTTGGGTCCCGACAGCGCAGTTCCTGACCGGAATGCTGTCGGGATTCGCCACTCCGGCGGCAACTTCCCCCACTGGCGCGCAGAACTGGCGCGATCTGCTCGGCCAGGGCGTCATCGCCGACACCATCGGCAGTATCGGCAATGCCGCAGCGAATACCGGAGCCTGGGCGGGAGCCGCACTCGGTTCGGCCCTGGCCCCGATGTTCCAGCCCGGTGGCCTGCTGGTGCCCAGGCCAGGGTCCGGCGCGTCCACCGCATTGCCCCGGGATTCGGCGGAATCGCCGTCCGGGGTGACCGCGTCGATGCAGGCGACCCCCTCCGGAATTCTCGGCATGTTCGGTGGCGCGAAGGCCACCGGCACCGCGCGTGACGGCACCGAATTGACCTCGCTCGCACAGGCTCTCGGTTCCGGCATTGCGAGCGCGGCCACCGCGGCGGGCAGCAATCTCGGTGCGGCGCTGGGCAATGCGATCAAACCCGCGCTGGGGCCGGGCGGCGAACTCGCACCACAGATCGGCGAGCAACTGGGCCGATTGATCGGATCGCAGTTCGGCGGAGCACTGACCGCTTCGATGAGCGTCAAGACCGAAGGCGGTCAACTCAGCTCAGGTAGTGGTCTGGGCGGCGGCACATCGGTGGGCGCCGGAACATCCACCGGCGGTGGAACTTCGAGCGGCGACGGGTCATCCGGCGGTGGCGACACCGGCGGCCCCGAACCGACATCGGATGGTGGTGGCGGCGGAACCAGCGTCGTCGACACCTCGGGTCCGGCCGGCGGCTCCGGTGGAGGATCCACGGACACCGCTGCCCGCTGGGAGTATCTGAACGGCCAGGACGGCAACGGCAACCCGATTTCGGGCTGGGCCTACCTGGTACCCAAGTCGGATCAAGTAGGAGTGCTCCCCTCCGAGGTCCCCGACGGGATGGCCGTTGGGCAGTACATCAAGGACGACGGCACCGGCCCCATCGTCCGGGATGTGCCGGGTACGAGCTGGATCGACACACTGACCGGCAAATCGGATCCCGCGGGCGCACAGGACCTCGTCGGCACCGGCCACAGGTACAACCCGAACTCGGGCAATTTCGGCGACCTGCTCCAGGTCGCCGCGAACCAAGCCGGTGGCGACCTCGGCGAACTGCTTAAACCGGTCCTGGGTGAGAACGCTCCGGACATGGTGAAGACCTTCGCCGAGCAGCTGATGAAACCGATCGGTGACGCCTACAACGCCGCAGATCCGAATCACGATTACTCCAACACGCTCGGCACCTGGGTCGGCAACCTGTTCGGTATCAAGTGGACGCCCAATGGCCAGAGCAGCTCCTCGAACGCCGGCCAGCTGTCCCATGAACAGCAGGTGGGCGTCGCCGCGTTCGAGTCCGGTGTCGAGGGCCTGCAACAGCACGGCTTGCTCGGCGGTCTCACCGGAGCGATCTCCGGCGCGGCCTCCACCGGCGGCAGCCTGATCGGCGGCGCCATCGGCACCGCCATCGCGCCCTTCCTGGGACCTGCCGCCGCGCTCGGTCCCGCCATCGGCTCTTTCCTGGGTTCGATGGCCGGCGGCGTCATCGCCTCCGAATTCACCCGCCCTATCGAATGGGCAGGCAACGCGATCAAAGAACTGGTCGGAACAGGTTTCGGCCTCACCGATCTGGCCGACGGCCCGGGCGGGCACACCGTCCGCGGCGATATCTACAACTTCAACGGAACAGACCCGAAGAGCGCGTCCATCGCGACGGAGCGGGTTCGCCGGCGCCGGGCTGTGGCGCAGCAACGCGGAGGAGGTATGGGGCGATGACCCACCAACTTTTGGAAACCCACGGCACGAAGATTGTGGTGTGGGATGTGAACGGGCGGGTGTGGCATCTGTCCGGCACCAACTCCGGGCGTGAGGGCGTGCGACTGTCCCAGCAGAACGGGTTCATGTTCGCGCCCGTGCAGCTGCTGATCACGGAGGGTGCGCGCCAGGACGGCGCGACCTTCGAGCGCTCCGTGCGATCGAAGAAGGAATGGGATTTCCTGATCGTCATCTCGGGTGCGTCGAAAGACCCTGGCGTGGACCAGGTTCGGGACTTCCACGCCGTGCATGACGCCTGGTTCCGCGGCTGGTCCACCGATAAGCCGGTGACCGTCGGATACTTCACCCGGCATCAGGGCTGGCGGTTCCAGCAGGCGCAGCTCGACGCCGCGCCGGAGCCGGTCTCCAGTATCGATCCGGCGGTGAATGCCGTTGCCGCGTACAAGATGTCGGCCATGGCGCTGGACCCGTTGGAACACCACCTGCAAGAGAACTCGGTGTGGGCCAACACTTCCGGCGTGGGCCAGGGCATCGTGCGCGTGCGTAACGCCGCCGATCAGCCCGCCTGGCCGCGCTACACCATGAACGGCCCCGGCCGCTGGTCCATCCTGGACCCGAGTGATGGCGATCTGCTGCGCATGGTGCATACACCCACGCTGGTGGCAGGGGAGACGCTGCAGATCGACACCCATCCCCGGCATCGCACCGCACGCGTCTACTCCGGCGAGCATCCGACCGGCCGAAATGTGTGGGCGCAGTTGGCCGGTCGGCGCTGGCTGACACCGATGGATCCGTGGAGCGCCACCGATATCACCGTGAAGGTGGAGGGCGGCTCGCTCGGTTCGAGCATTGTCGCCGCCACCACGCCTCGTTCCTCGCGGCCGTTCTGATGGCCAATCCCGAGAGCGGCGAACCCGTCGTGTCCGGCACCGTCCCGGTGCCCGTCGAATTCGTCGAACCAATTGCGGATCAACCTGTTTCGCCCCGGCCGCTCACTATTCGGAGACCGCCCATGGGCGCCGTGGTCGCGATTGAAACCCCACCGGCTGATCCACCCGAGACCCCCACGGAAGGCGGTAACGATGCCTGACAGCCCGAACTGGGATCCGCAGGCCGAGGCCCGGCGTATGGACGAGGCGTTCCGCGTCGATCAGCAGCAGGCGCGCGATCCCGAAGTGCTGGTGCGCTATTGGGACAAGTTCATGCGCGAAGTCGGAGAAGAGCACAACTACCTCTCCCTCGAATTCACCTATCCGCGCAATGCCGCCGGCGGTTTGAAGATGATCTGCCCACGCGACATGGTGCATTTCGATCACTTCTTCAACAACGAGGACGGTGAGGACGCCACCATCCCGATTACCGTGAACACCAGGGGTTTCCGGTGGGACGGCTACATCACCAAGGCGTCGCTGGTGCGTGATGACAACGGCGTCGAGACTGTGGACATCGAAGCCATTCACGCCTGGAACCATGTGGCCACTATCTGCTGCTGGGCCTCGCCCTTCGCGCCGGTGCTGGCCCAATTCCCGCGCCACCACATCCTTTTCGGCCCGGTGCGCACGATTATCACCACCTATCTGACTATGAATCTGATGCGGTTGCAGGCGCCCGGCTGGGCGCCGCCGGGAACCGCCGACGATCCGCTGTGGAGTGGTGCGGGCAACCCCCTGTTCCCGATCGCCGTCGTACCGGTCGATCCCGCGACCGACACCAGCCGCTGGAGTGCGGCCTCGGCGCGATTCGATATGGCGGACAAACTCTTCGAGCCCATGCTCGAGGACTCCGGCGTCATGCTCACCGCCCGCTTCTTCCTGCCCGGCGAGGACGAGCAGCCCGCGCCGGACTGGTTCTTCCTGGAGCAGCCCACCGTGGTGCTCGAGACGGTGGACAAGTCCGGCGTCACCGGGCCGACGGGCACGCTGCTCGACGGAATCCTTTCGTGGATAGAGGAATTCGCCGACGACGGCACCACGCCGATCCGCTATCCGAGGTTCGACTCCACCACCGAATACGAGGCTGTCTACAGCCAGCCCGGGAAGTTCGGTACCACCAGGAACTTCCCCTGGGTCTGGTATTTCGAAGGCGAGTACTCCGGCATCGGCGCATCGGAAATCGCCCTGCACAAACCGCTCGCCACCGATGTCATCATCGGTGGCCGTTCACCCGGCTGGGTGAACGCCGGTATCGAAGTGGTGATCAAGGGCCTGCTGTCCCTGATCGGCCTGGACTGGCTGTATCGCGGACAACTCAACGACGTATTCCTGGCCTGGATGGTCTACCGGGATATGGCACGCGTGGATCGCGCGGGCCCCTACGCATTCCGCGAGCTCTACATCACCGGCAGCGACAAGGCCTTCAATCTCGACGGCCTGGTCGCCGCCCGCCAGGGCCTGCACCTGACCCGTGGCTACACCAGCCACAAGGTCACCATCGAGGACAACGCGCCCTACCTGCTCGGCCGCGATTTCGGGCTCGGCGATCAAATCGGTTTCGCCGTCGGTGAGCACGTATTCACCGACTACGTCACCGAATTGACCTTCCACGACGATCGCGAAACCGCCTGCAAATGGCAGATCACCGTCGGTGACGGCTCGGACGAAGAGGACTCGATTGTCAAGGCCTGGCAGCGCCTGGGCCGCTTCGCGCACGCCATCAAGGACCTGTCCACCGATGTCGGCGCAGACCTCGACCTGCTCATCTTCTGATTCGCCCGTGAAGGAGTGAAACCTATGGCGGACACCAGTTTTCCCGCCCACCTGAGCGTGGATCGGCAGCTCGATATCGACGGCGTGCCGATCCTCACCGCGTCAGTCTCGGTCTCCGATGATGTCGCTGCCCTGCCCCTGCCTGCCGGTCCGGCCGGTGCACAGGGGCAGCGTGGCCGCCCGCGCAGCACTTTTCGCAAGATGGGGGAGATCCCCAATCAGGCTGCCCGGCCGACCGGTCTGAACGCCGAAGACCGCGGCAAGTGGTGGCATCGGCTCGACGACAACGGCATGGACGTGTGGACCGGCACGGCGTGGAAGCATTCACCCGGTGCGGTCGGCGCGCGCGGGCCGGTCGCGGACGCCAACCAGATAACCACGGCGCCGACCAAGCACCTGCCGGACCTCACCACTCCCGCACTCGAATTCATCGGCGCGGGAGCACAACAGCAGTTGAACTCGACCGCGCCCGCCGGTGCGAAGGGCGCGAAGGGACCGGCCGGAGCCTCCGGGCAGATCACCAAGTCGACGGACTTCGACCAGACCTCCGGGCTCACCCACGGCGGCGTCTTCGCCTACCAGCGCTCCAGTGGGAAGTTCCGCGGTATGCCCACTCCGCTGGCGGTCGGGCCCTGGTCCTGGTACGAGTCCGATTTCAGCGGCGACCAGGAGGGCGCGGTCGCGCAGTTCATCGCCGGCACGTTCACGATTCCGGCGCAGCCGTTCGCGTGGCGGCCCGTCGTGTACGGGCATATGTCGACCTATTCGGTGAACAACGGGCAGCAGTCCGCGCGCGGGGCTGTGCGGCTGTACCACTCGCAGGGCCAGGTGGTCGGTGCGACGGCCGGTGGATCGGGTGTGTACCTGTACTCGCCGATCACCCCCACCTACCGCGATGAGCAGTCCACCCGAACCCTTTCGCCGACATCCGATTTCGCGGTTGTTCCTGCCGGACAGGCCGCCAGCCTGGTCGTAGCCGTCGAACGCGATACCGGCAACGGCGCGATCGGCTACCGGACCAGCAGGGCATCGCTCGTCGTCTACGCCCGACCCATCTGAGTGAGGTGACATGTCCACTATTGGTGAATACTTCGAACACACCCTCATCCGCGGACTCGACGAGGGCATCGGTACGCCGGGCCTGGTGCAGTCCATGCACGCCACCCCGCGTGACGGATCACTGGAACTGATGACCGGATCGCCGGGGCCCACCGGTCCCGCCGGTGAGGCGTGCCGGGCTTTCCGGTGGGAGGGCGATATCGCCGATCAAGCCGCACTGTCGGCGTTGTCCACGAAACTTGGTGTGGCACACGCGGGTAAGGCATGGCGCGTGCTGTCGACCGACACGTTCGTGTACTGGAACGGCAGCGGGTTCGACAACTTCGTCGACGCGTTCGGCGCCTCCGGCCCGGACGGCGCGTCGTGCACCGTCAGTATCGGCACCGTCGACACGGGGCCGGTCCACTCGGATCTACAGGCCACGATTACCGGTACCTCGCCGAACCTCGTGCTGAACCTGACGGTTCCGCGCGGAGTACAGGGCGGCAAGGGCGATCCCGGCAGTCCCGGGCCGATCCGCAACGCACCCGACTATATGAACGGCACACACGTCGATAAGGCTGTGCCCCAGTGGGATTCGGGCGCGGGCAAATGGCGGCCGCGGCCGTACCCGGGGCTGCGCGGCCCGTGGTCCCTGTACGACAACAACGCGTGGGATGGCGGTCCCGGATGGGCCGCCACCCAGTCGAACACCGGCGCTTCGCCGAATACCGTTGCGCGATTGAATATTCCAGCGCAGGACGTGGATTGGCGACCGGTCATCGCGGGCTCGGTCTATTTCCAGACCATGGAGGGCGAGCAGACCTTCGACACCCGTATCGACGCAGAGGTCCGCTTGGGCTCCGACAGCGGTCAGATCGTGGCATTGGGCTCCGGAACCCCCTCGGGCATCGATGCCCCGTGCCACTTCCAGCCGTTCTTCGGTACACGACTCACCCCCGACAGCACCGTCGGCGTGGTTCCGGCCGGTCAGCCGGTCGTGCTGTACGTCGTGCTGCGCCGCATGACCGGCGGTTCCAACTATTCCTACTACCAGGGCGTCGCTCAAATCCTTTGCTGGGCACAGCCTGTCGGCTTCGCGCCGACACTCGCCTGAGTTTGGAGCAACAGCTGTGACCAACGAACCCACTACCGTCTTCGACGACGATGTCATGATCACCATGCGCGGTATCGCCGACTCGATCGGGTTGCCGCACACCGTGAACCCGGTCGAACACGTCGACCGGGAAGCATTGATCGAACTACGCCAGGGACCGGCCGGTGACGCCGGACCCGTGGGAGACCCGGCCTGGCCGTGGGACTGGCAGGGCGATGTCGCCGATGCGGCTGCGCTGCAAGCGCTCAACCTCACCACCTCCGACGCGCGCAAGGCGTGGCGAGTGGTCGCCGAGAACGCGGTCTACTACTGGACCGGGCTCGAACTCGTCGCTTTCGCCAATGCCTTCGGCAAGGCGGGTGCGCGCGGAAAAGCCAACCGGCTCAGCGGATCCGCTGTGGCTGGTCCGACCGGCTCCGCCGCGAGCGCTCGGATCATCGGCACCGCGCCGAACCAGAGTCTCGAAATCACCTTTCCGCGAGGCGATACCGGTGACACCGGTGACGCGGGGGCCGCCGGGCGCATTCAGGATTCGGACGATGTCCTGGTGGACAACACCCATCAGCTCGGACAGGATGTCGTGCTTTCTTGGAACGCGGCACTCCAGAAATTCGTGCCCATCCCCAGCCCGCGCCTCGGCGGTCCGTGGGCCATCGGCCAGGGTCAGTTCACCGGCGGCACCGGGCTCAACGAGGACTCGAAAGTGCTGGCCACCATCACGATTCCCAGCCAATCCATGAATTGGCGGCCCCTCGTCGAAGGCTGGATCAATATCGGCACCGAGGGACCGCGCTACCGATCCCGCTGCAATGTCGAAATCCGGATCGGCGGCCCCGACGGGGATCTCATCGGCTTCGGGGCCGGCACCAGCTGCCCGAACTTCACGAGCGTCTGGATCACCCCGTGGTACCAGTATGTCGCGACACCGAACTCCACCTTCGGTGTCGTGCCCGCCAATCAGACCATCACGCTGTACGTCGTCGCGCGCCGCGCCTTCGGCTCCGAACGGTATTTCGTCAAGCCGAATGATGCGCAGGTAATCGTCTACGCCGATCCCGTGTAATCCCGGGCACGTCTGTCTCCCAGGCTCTTTCGGAGCCACACCCCTCTCAGGTATGCCGCTTCCGGCTGCCCGCTGTTCGAAAGGCATCCATTCATGGCCGATCTGCCCCCGCTGAAGTACGGAAAGGTCGTCGGGCGGTTCCTCGCCAATGTCGCCGACGGCCCCGACATCGGCGACCTGCCCGAATTCCCGCCTTTGGCAGGCACGCTCACCTTCACCGCCGACGCACCGAAGGTGCTGGTCGCGGGTGGTCAGCCCGCACCCGCCACCTACGTCCAGTTGCCCAACCACTATGTATGCGAGCTGGACGAGTTCGGCTACCTCACCTGGCGCGGTAAGCGCGGCATTCGCCTCGTCGCTCCCAGTGCCGACACCAATCCTGGCAATTGGACCTGGCGGGTATCGTTCGAGCTGAACTACGAAGGCGAACCCATCGCGCTCGATCCCTTCAGTTTCACTGTGGCCGAATATATTCCGGGCACGGACTCGGCCAATCCCGATGTCGGCTCCACCGGACTGGTCGACCTCACCCTGGTCTCACCGGTGCCCGCCAGCTCCGGCAACGCCGTGGTACGTGGCGAGCGCGGCAGCGGAATCCAGTTCGACGGCCAGGTCGCCACTTACGCGACGCTGCCCGCCGCGCCGAAGGACGGCGCACAGTACCTGGTGAAGGCCGACGGACTGCTGTACGTGTATCACACGGTCGGCGGCTGGACACCCAACGGACAGGGCATCGTGGTGCGCGGACCTGCGGGAACGACCGACTGGGCCGGGATCACCAATAAGCCGGCCACCTTCGCACCCATCACCGGAACCGCCTCCGGCACAGCGGCCGCAGGTGACGATCCGCGGCTGTCCGACGCGCGCACGCCGGTCGCGCACACCCATACCATGAGTCAGATCACGGACGCCTCGGGGTTTGGGCGCACGGTACTGGCCGTCGCCGACGCGAATACGTTGCGCACCAACCTATCCGCCGTCGCTACCAGCGACAGCCGACTGTCCGATGCACGTACGCCTACTGCCGCCGGGCAGGTGTACGACATCGCGTTCAAGTCGCACACTGGGACTCGCGTCGCCGGCGCGGGCAATGTGATGCCGGAAGGGCTACGGATCGAGCGCAATATCTCGATCAGTGCGATCACCTTCCGCTGCGAAACCGCCGGCACCGCCAACCTGGTGGTGGAACTGCGCAAGAACGGCACCACGATCGCGAACACGTCGGCGACGATCACTCCCGCCAACCAGATCCTGGATACCTTGGTGACGGCTGGTGGGCCGTATCCGCTCAGCGCCGGTGACCGTCTTACCGTATTCATCACCACCCTCGACACTGCGCCGGGCAAGGGATTGCAGGTCAGCCTGAAGGCGGTGACTTCCTGATGCCGGTGATCGTGGTCACCGGCGGTGACAGCTTTCTGCCGTCGAGCATGAACAAGAGCGGAACCCTGCCGATTCCGCTGAGCTACGCCGATGTCACCGGGTGGACTGCCGATACCGCCGGCTACCCCGGATCCACGCTGTCCGGCAATGGGTTGCGGAACCAGGGCGCCAAGCTCGCTGCCACCATCACCGCGACTTTGGTCTTCTCCGGTGGCAACAGCGGCTCCCTGATCCAGCAGGCCAAGATCATGGTGAACAACGTTGCCGTCGGCGCGCCCGGATCCGCGACCGGCGCTTCCGGAACCCTCATCGCCACCGCCACGACCTCACTCGTCGACGGCGACATCGTGACGGTTCAAGCCGTGTGCAATGCGGGCCTTGCCGCATGGGCGAGCACCATCCAGGTCGCGGGCAGCTCACTACGGATCACCTAGCCGACATCATCAGAAAGGCGAAAACCCATGTCCTGGACAGGAGATCCGATCTGGCTCGCTGACGTCCTGCGTGACGCGGGCCTGAAAGTCATCGAACAAGAAGGCTGGCGCGACCGCGGCCACGGCGATTTCGCCGACCTCCGCGGCGTGCTCTGCCACCACACCGCAGGCGGCACCACCGACGACTGGCGCATCGTCCAATACGGCCGCCCCGACCTGGAAGGCCCACTGGCCCAACTGGTTCTGGAACGCGACGGTACCTTCCGAGTCATCGCGGCGGGAGTGTGCTGGCACGCCGGCCGAGGTTCCTGGCCCGGCTGGCCCACCAATAACGCCAACTACTACGTCATCGGTATCGAGGCGGTCTCCCGTGGCGATGGAACCGACTGGACCCCAGTGCAATCGGACGCCTACAAACGCGGCTGCGCTGCCATCCTGCGCCGCATCGGCCGCAATGCCGACGATTGCGTAGCCCACCGCGAGTACAGCTCCGAAGGAAAAATCGACCCCGCCGGCATCGACATGGACGCCTTCCGCCGCGATGTCCAGGCATTCATTGATGGAGAGGACGCCCCCATGAGCGCCGCCGAAGTAACCCGCATCCAAGACTTCATCACCGCCTTCTGCGGCCCGATCAGCAGCGATGTCAAAGACATTCGCGAACAGCTGTGCGGCCAGGGCCAGCGCGACACCGGAGATTTCGCGGGCTGGTCCCAGCTCGGCAACCGCACTGTCGTCGACGCCCTCGCCGAAGTTCTCACCCGCCTGGAGAAGCTCGAGAAGTAGGAGGTTCCATGTCGAATCCGGTCCCGGCCTGGACGCCTGGAAGCTTCAGCGCCGCAACAGCTTCCAAAACCACCCGCGATGGCTCGAACACCTACAACCTCAACAATCTGCCGCAGCAGGACACCTTCCGGCGACTCGAACGACTGAGTGCGAGCCGACGGATGGTCAAGAGTTTCAAAACGAAACAGACGTAAACCCCAGCGCCGCAACCGCTCCCCATTCCCCTCTGGGATGGGGATTTTTCATGCCCGAATCCGAAAGGCGGACCAGTTTCCATGTCGAACATCGCGACCAAGACCGCAGGTCCGCCTTCCGGGATCACCCAGCACGGCAACTGGCTCGCGAGCGCCATTCCCGCGACCGGCGTCACGCCGGGTGGCGGCACCGTCGGCAGTCGCTCGGTCAGGGACGGTGTGTCCGCCGTCCGGCAGATCGCACGAATTCAGGCTGGATCCGATCTGGCCCTTGATGCACCGGGTGTCCCAGTCGCCCAGCAGATTTCCGTGAAGCCGGAACCAATCGGGCCGGAACCGGTTTCGCCGTTCCCCACCCACAAGGACTGGGAGACCGGTCAGACGGTCCCCGGCCTGCCGAACCCGGGTGCCGCGGACGCCTCCGCATCGTCGAAACCCGCACCGGGACAACAGCCCGCACCGGTCAACCCCGCAGCACCGGCCCCTGCCAGCGGTCTGCCGAATGTGCTCGATCAGATGTACGTCAATCCCGCTCCGCAGCCGGAGTCCCCGAAGACATTGGCGGAGTTGGCGGTACCGGGGTACAAGGAACCGGCCAAGCCGTCCGTGGTTGATCAGCTGGCCCAGCAGATGATTGCTCCGGCGCCGGATCCGGCGGCTGCCTCGACTCCGAAGACGCTGACGGAGTTGGCAGTCCCCGGTTACAAGGAACCACCCCCGGTGGCCCCACCGGTCACCGTGACCTGCACAACAGTCGTACCCGTTCCCGGCTTGCCCAAGTCGATCACCGGACCAACGAACAAGTTCCGGGTCGGTCTGGACGGCTACGGATTCAACTACCCCGCTGAACAGTTGGCCGCCGACCTGGCCCTGGTCCGGCTCGGTCCGGTCCAGACCGTGTCCATCGGGCCGACCCCATACCAGCAGGCGCTCGAACGGCTGTCCCAGGCGAATTACACCATCGAGGAACAGAACTACGACCTGCAGTGGGCGTTCCATAACCCCGAGGATGCGGACGAGAAGTCCCAGCAAGCCCAGGCCCTGACCCGCCTCCGAGAAATCGGGATCAACCCCTATGGAGATCCCGAGATCGAGAAGTACGCCAAGGATCAACTCGCCAAGACCCAATACCTGTCCTCACCAGGATCTTCCGCGCGTAACGCACCCCCGCCCCCACCCCGCCCGAAGATGACCAGCCTGGGCGACGACCTCTACGGCATGTTCGTCGAACCGGCGGTAGTGCTGTGGGAAGCCGCCCACGGCAAGGGCAACCACTCCGCGGGCGCAGTCGCCTGGGCCGCAGCAGAATTCGGCCTCAACGCCTCAATGTTCATCCCCGGCGTCGGCGCCGTAACCAGCGGAGCCAGAGTCCTGCGTGTCGGCGCCGCCGAACTGATGACCGGTACCCGTCTGGCTGCGGCCCTCACCGGTGCCAACGATGCGATCGCAGCGGCCTTCTGGCTGAAGGCAACCAGTATCGAGGAAGCTCATGTACGCCCAAATTTCAAAGACTGAGCCAGCGGAGGTCCTTCCTGGCTTCTGTGTGGATGCACTGTGGTGTGGAGAGGCCAACTGTGGGTAGGTTTGCGGTTCGGTGCGATATTCCTGCTGAGAAGTTTCTCCTTGATATCGCTTCGAAAATGTCTGAACTCTTCGGAATAAGCAATTATGAGGCTATTGCGAGGATAAATGAAAGATTCGCCGGATTGGATATATTCGGCGAAGATATGATCTACCATCAATCTGAAGAGTACTGGGCGATGGACATCATGTATGGACATGCCTTTTGGCGAGAAGGTCGGCAGATGCCAAGTCCCCTTCCTGCTCCGAGTCGGTTGCAGTGCTGGTTGCACCGGAGGTATTGGTGGCGACAATATTGGCGTCTGAGGCGAAAGCTATGGATGGCTCGAATGCTGCGTAAAGCCCATTGAGGAGTGGTCGATTCCAAAGGGCAGTCAGAGGTGCTCTTCTGATTGAAGGCGTCCGCCATCGAGGGGGCTCGGGTGCCCCAGTCGTAGTCGCCGAAAATTGCGGCCGAAGATGTTGTCGCTCGGTACCTTGCTGAGCGATGGTGGTGGGGTGCGCTGGCGAGAAGGTGGAATGGACGCGAAGGTTCGGGAGATTTTTCAGGCTGTCGTGCGTGCCGGTGTCGATCTGGACCGGATAGCCGGGGCTTACGACGAGGACATCGATGCGATGGCTGCTGAGCAGGGAGTTCCGGCGGTTCCTGCGGCTGTGCGCGCGTTGTTCTCGCTGATCGGGATCGAGGCTGGGCCGTACGCGGTGGCGGGGGCGATCGGACCAGGGGGTGTTCGGCCGCGGGACAAGCGTCTGGCATTGGAGCTTGTGGGGGAATTGCCTGGGCAGGCAGAACAATTGGCTGATCCGCCGCACATGTTGGTCATGGTGATGCACGAGAACGAGGTGTTCTCGATTATCGATGGATCGCAAGTGGCGGAACCGACTCCGCCGGTATGGCTGTTGCATGGTGATTACAAGCTCGAGCGGCGCTGGGGCTCGGTGACCGAGTGGTTCTCGGCGATCACCGATGAGGTGGTGGGCGGCCTGATGATCGATGAGGTCGTGGAGATATCCGAATGGCGGCCCGTGCCCAGCGAGTTGTACGCAGAGTGGCGTGAGGTGTTCAATCGCGACTGGTCGGGCGCTGAGGTCGAAAGTGCTTGCCCCGTCTGCGAATCCAAGACCCTGCGCAGGTGGTACGCGTTGGATGAGGATACCGCGATGGTTCTGAGGGGTGTGGAGTTCTCGGGGCAGGGGAGACTGTGGGAGTGGTGTTCCAGTTGCCAGGTGTACGAGACATTCCCCGACGGCTACGTTCCTGGATGGTGGTCACCGCCGTATCAGGTGGACGATTCTGCTCTCGGCCATGATCCGCATGCGATCGAGTGTGCGCGGTTGTCGCATCTTCGGGATATTCGATTGCAGAAGAGGAACGGATAGAACTGGAACTAGGTCTCAGTAACTCCGTCCTGGATGGGGATCAGGCGGTGTAGCCACCAGGGGCGGTCGGGGAACTCGGGGCTGTAGAGGCGGGCGTTCAGGTGGCGCACTTGGTGGTTCGAGGGGTCTCGGATGGTTATGTGATCGCGGAAGAGGGCGGGGGCCGGGAGGTCGGTGTTCCATAGGTGGTCCCATTCGGGGATGGCCTGGCATCTGTTGATGATTTCGGTGATGTGGGGGTTGGTGGCGGGGTCGGGGGTGAGGACGCGGAGGCCGTGGACGAGGCGGTGGGCCTCCCGGTGCCAGTCCAGGACGGTGTCGCGGGCGCACGGGTTCAATAGGAGCCACTCGATGAGGTTGGTGCCGTTCACTATTCCGGGGAAGGCGGTTCGGTAAGCGTCGTTGACCGCGACCATGGTGAAGGTCGGGACCAGGAAGAAGCCGGCGGGGTGGGGGAGGCTGGCGAGGTCTGCGAGGTCGGCGAGCGTTGGTTCGGGGACTGCGTCGGAGTTGTGGCCCAGGCCGCCCGGGAGGCTCAGGTTCAGGATGTAGCGGCGGTGCAGGGGTGGAACGTTCAGCCCGTCGAAGAGGGTTTTCAGGGTGGGGAGGGTGGTCGTGCGGGTGCCCAACTCGATTTTTTCGATCAGGGAGACCGACAGGTTGATGCGGTCGGCCAGTTGCTCTCGGGTCAGGCCCGCGGCCTTTCGCTGTAGGCGAATGTAGGCGCCGAATGGGTTGCCGGACAACGGGTCTCACCTGTCTTCGGAGGGATGGAGCCTATTCGATATGGGGTCCTCGCACGGATTGTGTGGACGGTGATCGTTGACCGTCCATCGTCTGATCTTGGATAATAGAACATATGTTCGAACAGCAACTGATGTGGTGGGCGTGTCTTCATAGATGAGGGCTCGTGCCACCCGTTGTGGCTCGAGTGGGAGGCGGTCCGAGTGGACTGGATGGGCAAATGTGTCGGCAAGAGGATTGAGCGCGCGATGACCGAGGCGGGGGTGAATCTCGGGGAACTCGCGCAGTGGAGCGGACTCCCCGAATGGCTACTCGGCGATCGCCTCGAAGCACCGGAATCTTTTCGACTCGACGAGCTCATTCTCATCGCCTCGGTAATGAAACACGAAGTGGCGGAATTACTTCCGTGCCCACCCGGGAATTCCAGGCTCGGGTGCGAATGCGATGACCCGATGACATGACCAAGGGCGGTACTCCTTCTGGAGTACCGCCCTTTTTCGTATTTCAGGTGAGGGTGGTGTCGCCGAGGGATTCGGAGAAGTGGCGGAGGAGGGTGGTCAGGTCGGCTCGGTGGGTGGGGGTTAGGGCCGCTAGGAGGCGTTGTTCGTTGGCCATGTGGAGGGGGAGGAGTTTGTCGACCAGGGTGCGGCCTTCGGGGGTTAGTTGGACTCGGATGGCTCGGCGGTCGACTGGGTCGGGGACTCGGGCTACCAGACCTTTGGCGGTTAGGCGGTCTATGCGGTTGGTGATGGCTCCCGAGGTGCGCATGGCGGCTTTGTTGAGGGCGCCGGCGGTGAGGCCGGTGTCGCCGCCGGAGCGGCGGAGGGTGGCCAGGACGTCGAACTCCCAGAACTCGAGGCCGTAGCTGCGGAAGAACTCGGCCAGGTCGCGTTCCAGGAGTTGGGACAGGCGGTTGATGCGGGCGACGATGTGCATGGGGGAAACGTCCACGTCAGGGCGCACTTTTTGCCAGGCGGCATAGATCTCGTCGACTGCGTCGGACACCTGGAATCCTCTCAACGGAAATAATCTCAACGTGAAGATACTTGACGCTGAGGTATCTCGATGGTTTTATCTCAACGTTGAGATTATCAATGAGGAGCTGACGATGACCACCATCACCCGCGGCAGCGTTTCGGGCTACGCCGGAACCCTCGCGCTCACCGGACTCGCACCGCTGGTGTGGGGCTCCACCTACGCGATCACCACCGAATTCCTGCCGCCGGACCGGCCCATGTTCACCGCACTCATGCGCGCCCTGCCCGCCGGACTGCTGCTGCTCGCCATCACCCGCAAACTGCCGCACGGCGAATGGGTATGGAAGGCAGGCATTCTCGGCGTGCTGAATATCGGGGCGTTCATGCCGCTGCTGTTCCTCGCGGCCTACCGGCTGCCGGGCGGCGTTGCCGGGGTGCTCGGCGCCGCCGCACCGCTGATCGCGCTGGGATTGGCCGCGCTGGCCCTCAATGACCGACTCACCACCCGGAAAATCCTTGCGGCGCTTATCGGAATCGCCGGAGTCGGCCTGGTGGTACTACGCGCCTCGGCCGCACTCGACACCATCGGCGTGATCGCCGGACTCGGCGGCGCCGCCTCCATGGCCGCGGGCACCGTCATGACCAAGCGCTGGGGACGCCCCGAAGGCGTCACGCCGCTGACCATGACCGGCTGGCAACTCACCGCCGGTGGTCTGATGCTGGTACCTCTCGCACTCCTCACCGAGGGCATGCCGCCCGCGTTGGATGGCCGCAATATCGCCGGCTACCTATACCTCGGACTCATCGGAACCGCTCTCGCATATGCCATTTGGTTCCGCGGCCTGGCCCGCACCAATGCCACCTCGGTCGCTTTCCTCGGACTGCTGAGCCCGCTCTCGGCCACCATTATCGGCTGGATCGCCCTCGGCCAGTCGCTCGCGCCGCTGCAGGTGCTCGGCATGGTGGTCGTGCTCGGCGGCACCCTGCTCGGCCAGACCGCGACCGCTCCCAAGCCCGCGACCGAACCGGTGGCGAAGTCGGCCGCCCGCATCGCGGCCTGACTCGAAACACACCCGCAGCCAATTTATCGAAGGAGTTCGAAAGTCATGCGTATCACCGTTTTCGGAGCCACCGGCGGGGTCGGCAGCCGTGTCATCACCGAGGCGCTGAGCCGGGGACATCGGGTCCGGGCCGTCTCCCGCGACGCCGGTAAAGTGCGCGGACTGCCCGAGGAGGTCCGGGTCGTCGAGGCCGACGCCACCGACGCCGAACAGATCAGATACGCCGTGGCGGGCAGCGACCTGGTGATCAGCGCGACCCGCCCCGGCATCGGTGATGAGCACGAACTGTCCAAGGTGGCCGCGGCGCTGCTGGAAGCCTTGGCGGACAGCGAGATTCGCCTGCTGGTGGTCGGCGGCGCGGGCAGCCTCATCGTGCCCGGCACCGATGCGATCCTCAGCGATCAGCCCGGCTTCCCCGCCGAACTACTGCCGATCGCCACCGCCTGCAATGACCAGCTGGCTGTATTCGAAGAATCCGGCACCAAGGTCGACTGGGCCTACCTCAGTCCGTCCGCCCTGCTCGAACCCGGCGAACGCACCGGCTCCTACCGCCTCGGCGCACACGAACTCATCGCCGATGACGAAGGCAATTCAGCGATTTCGATGGAAGACCTCGCGATGGCCCTACTCGATGAGGCCGAACACCCCAAACACCACCGCGTCCGATTCACCGCCGGATACTGAAGTGGCGCAATAAAAAACGGCATGGGTCCCGAAACACTCGGGGCCCACGCCGTTTTCACAGCTGAGATCAGAAGGGGCGGAAGCCCGCACCCGCGCCGCCGTGGCGGTCGATATCGGCCAGCACCATAGAAATGGTGGTGGAGAGCTCGGGCTCATGGATCAGATCGCCCGCACCCTTGCAGGCGGGGAGCTCGATCGAGATCGGACCGGCATCGAAATCGGTTCCGGCGACGACCATTCCGACCAGACGATCACCCAGGATCACCGGTGCGCCGGAGTCGCCGTGATTGGCGCAGACCTGGCTGCGGAACCAATTCGGCGTGGCCTCCCACACCGGGCCACAGGTGTAGCCGGTGGTGCGGCCGTTCTTGCAGGCGATATCACCGATAACCGGCGGCGCGCCGACACTGTTGATCACCGATTGCGCGACCTGCTTGGTCGGATTGACCCGGGACGGATCGAAAACGATTACCGCCCAGTCATTTCCGGCGCTCTTATTGGCGATCACACCGATACCACCGCTGCGGGTGTACTCGGCGGCGATCCGCGCGCCGACCTCACCGCAGTGCCCGGCGGTCAGGCCGACCAACTTGCCGTCGCGGTCGTAACCGATGGAGGTGAGGGTGCAATCGGCCGTGCTGCTCGGATCATCGAGCTGCTCGACATAGATACCGGAGCCCCCGCCGAGCGTCACCGGCGGCGCGGCGTCGGCCGTCCCGGAGAACAGCACGGAGGTGCTCAATGCGGTGACGGCGATGGCCGCCCAGGACAGCATGCGGGCGCGGCCCGTTACGAACATTGATTCCTCATCCCCCGGAAAAGATTTCGAGCGGCGCGATGAATACCGGTCTCCGCCACCGCGCGGGGCGATCGTGTCATGCGCTGTATCACCGAAGCAAGTTGTTCCACAAGTTCGGCGAAGCGTGGTGTACACACTACCGAGTACGCTCGACACTATGACTGACACGATCAATGTGCGCCAGCTACGCGAGAACCTCTCGGCGCGCTTGGACGCCGCCGAAGCGGGCGAATACACCGTGATCACTCGTGACGGTCAGCCAACCGCGGCATTGATACCGATCGACGTCTTCAAGACCATCGAGGATGCGGAAGACGAGCTGCTCGCCCGAAAAGCCGATGATGCGTGGGAAGCGGAAAAGGATCAGCCGCGGGTGTCGATGGCCGAGTTGATCGCCGACATGTTCGGGGAGCAGGCGGCGGGGTGAAATACAGATTCGAGTTCCTGCCTTCAGCTGCTCGTGCCTTGCGGGCTATACCGCAAACCCAGGCATTGCGCATTCTCACCGAGCTCTCGAAACTGGGAGATGATCCCTACAACACGACCGCAGATGTACGGAAACTTGTTGGTAGAGAAGGCTATCGGCTTCGAATCGGCGATTATCGGCTGATCTATCGGATCGAGGACGGCCGGTTGGTGATCCTGGTTGTACAGGTTGGGCACCGCCGCGACATCTACGACCGCTAGTCGAGAACGGAACGGGGCCTTGACCTTGGCGCTACGTCAACTTGCAGTGCAGCGGCACTACGACTGGGTGACCATTCGCCGTGGCGCGGCTCTAATTGGATAAAGCCGCAACCCCTTTCGGTCATAGCATCGGAAGAGGTTGTTGCCGTGCAGGTCACACGGGGTGAAATGAGATCGCCGGTGTCGGTGCGGCGCGGTAGAGTTCGCGCCAAGCGACACCGGGGGAGGGACCCATGAGTTATCCGTACGGTCAGCCGGAATATCCGGGCCAGGGGCAGCCCGTGCCGGGATATGAGCAACCGGGATATCCACAGCCCGCCTATCAGCAACCGGGTTATGCACAGCCCGGTTATCCCCAACCGGGTTATCCCCAACCGGGTTCCGGGTATCCCCAGCCGAATTATCCCGGCGGCTACCCCACCCAACCGCCCAGTGGTGCCACCGCCATCACCGCCGCGGTGCTGTCGATCATCTTCGCCGTCCTGGCCGGATTCGGCGGTCTCGCCATGATCATCTTCGCCGCGAGCTTCAGGTCGAGTTACTCGTCGGACGACTACAGCTCATCGCTCGACGACGCGACCACGGTCATTATCGGCCTGGGAGTTTTCGTCCTGGTGATGGGCATTCTGTGGTTCGTCGGCGCGCTACTACTACTCGCCCGGAAAACGGCCGGACGCGTCATGCTGATCGTGCTCACCTCGATCGGTCTGATCGGCAGTGTCGTCGGCATGGTCAAGAACCCGACCGGCCCGGACGTCATCGGCCTCGGGGTCGGACTGCTGATTCTCGTGCTCGCCGCCGTACCGCCCACCGGCCGCTGGATCGCCGCCGGCAAGAACCCGCCGCCGGCCCAGCAGGGCTATATGCCCTACCCCTACGCCTGAGCGAAAACCCGCACCGCACAGCCTGATCGGCTGCCGCTGAAACGCGAAACGGCCCGGGCGCAGTGCCCGGGCCGTTCACATCTGACGCTGATGAATCAGGCGGCGCACATGGACTGCATGACACCGCGCAGGATCGGCATGCCGTAGGTGGTCGGCGCGAACGCGAGGGTCTGCGCGATACCCAGCGGCGTGGTGACGGCCGAGGCCACACCGGTGAAACCGGCGACGGTGCTGCCCACGGTGATGAGCAGGCTGGTGGTGTCCAGGGTGAGGGTGATGAGGTCGAAGGCGTTCTCCACCTTCACATCCGCCAGCGGGACCGTGTTCAGGGCCTTGCCCTCGTAGATGTCGAAGCCGAGGTTGGCCAGGAACGTCATCGGGCCGTAGTCCATGGCGTTCACCAGCGGGCCGAGCTGTTCGATGCGGCGCATGGTGACCGCGTCGGCGACCCGGTTGTCCCGCAGGAAGCCCTGCAGCGCATCGGCATTGGCCTGCACGGCGGCGGGATCGACCGGGAGACCGGCGGTTTGGGTGAGGAAGGTGCGCGAGCGCTCGACCAGATCGGAGGTCTTGAGTTCGGCCAGCGGGGTGCAGGTGCCGTCGGCCTTGACCAGCTGATTGGCCAGATCCAGCAGCGGCTGCGGTACCGCGACATGCTCGTCCGGCAGCGGCTCGAGCGTCAACTTCTCATACGCGTTGGCGGCGTTGCAGTTCCGGGCCAGCTGCGCCTGTACCGAGCGGGCCAGGGACTTCACGCCATTGAAGATCGCGCCGACGATCGGCTTGAGAATGAAGCCCGCGGTCGGGACCAGGCTCGCGGCCAGCTGCGCCGGAATCTTCACGATGCGGGTGCCGAGAATGAACACCTCGACCACATCGGCGACGGTGATCCGGGACAGCGACACGGTGTTGTCGATGCGCCCGGTGCGGATCGCGTCCAGGTTGTTCACCAGGTACGACACGATCGGATCATCGAGGAATTCGAGCCGGTCACCCGTCCCGACCGGGCTGTCGGGCAGCCCGCGCCGGTGCACGTGCACGGTCGCGATGCTCTGCCGGAAGTCGTTCACCTGCTGATCGAAGGCGACCAGCTGGCCCGCCGGAACCAGGGTGCGGATCGCGGTGGCGGCATTGGTGACAATGTCGTCGAAGCTTGCCGCACCGTTGCCACAGAGGCCGGCCGATTCGGCGACCGGCATCGAGGCGAGGGTCTCCTCATCGGCATGCGCGGGGGCAGCGCCTGGAATGAGGGCAGCTGTGCTCAGTAGCGCGGAGAGGGTGAGCGCACCCACAAATGGGGCGAGGCGGGGGAACCGCATGGTCATCGAGGTCTTCCGGGTCGAGCGGGGGGCACGGCCGCGTGCTGGCTGCACGGCTACAAACTGGACGGATGCTCAGTCTGGTGCGTATGTAATACAGCCTGAATGAAGCGCCTGTAAGTGGTTTGGTGAATATTGAGCAAATAAACTGGCAACCATCCCGCTGACTGGGATGACGACCTGCCATTTCCGTCGTATCCTCACCGCCGCCGCACCCCTCGTACCGGAGCCCACGCGCGCCAATACCTTCTTCCACTACGCTGGGCTCCCGTGACCGTCGCATCCCCCTTCGATCTCATCATTGTCGGCTCTGGTTTCTTCGGGCTGACCATCGCCGAACGCACCGCCAACCTGCTGGGCAAGCGGGTGCTGGTGATCGAGCGCCGCTACCACCTGGGC
This sequence comes from Nocardia sp. SYP-A9097, assembly GCF_009649815.1. Classification (GTDB taxonomy): domain Bacteria; phylum Actinomycetota; class Actinomycetes; order Mycobacteriales; family Mycobacteriaceae; genus Nocardia. The sequence goes on along the minus strand of NZ_WJIC01000001.1, from coordinate 349,185 downwards.
GGCAACGCGTACTCGGAGGCGGAGCCTGAGACCGGCATCGAAATCCACAAGTACGGTGCCCACCTGTTCCACACCTCGAACAAACGGGTGTGGGACTACGTGAATCAGTTCACCGAGTTCACCAACTACCAGCACCGCGTCTTCGCGCTGCACAAGGGCCAGGCCTACCAATTCCCCATGGGGCTGGGCCTCATCTCCCAGTTCTACGGCCGCTACTTCAGTCCGCAGGAAGCCCGCGCGCTGATCGCCGAGCAGGCCGCCGAAATCGACACCAAGGACGCCGCGAATCTCGAGGAGAAGGCGATCTCCCTGATCGGCCGCCCCCTCTACGAGGCGTTCATTCGCGACTACACCGCCAAGCAGTGGCAGACCGATCCCAAGAACCTGCCCGCGGGCAATATCACCCGCCTGCCCGTCCGCTACACCTTCGACAACCGGTACTTCAACGACGCCTACGAGGGTCTGCCCAAGAACGGCTACACCGCCTGGCTGACCAAGATGGCCGAGAGCGACCTCATCGAGGTGCGCGTCGATACCGACTGGTTCGACGTCCGCGACGAGATCCGCGCGCAGAACCCGGACGCCCCGGTCATCTACACCGGACCGCTGGACGCCTACTTCGACTACGCCGAAGGTGAACTCGGATGGCGCACCATCGATTTCGAGACCGAGGTCTTGGAAACCGGTGACTTCCAGGGCACCTCGGTCATGAACTACAACGATGGCGACGTGTCCTACACCCGCATCATCGAGCCGCGCCACTTCCACCCCGAGCGCGACTACCCCACCGACAAGACGGTCATCATGCGCGAGTTCTCGCGCTTCGCCCAGACCGGCGACGAACCGTACTACCCCATCAACACCCCGGAGGACCGCGCCAAGGTGCTCGCCTACCGCGAGCGCGCCAAGGCCGAAACCGCCTCCGCCAAGGTGCTTTTCGGTGGCCGCCTGGGCACCTACCAGTACCTGGACATGCATATGGCCATCGGCGCCGCGCTCAGCATGTTCGACAATGTGCTGCGCCCGCACCTGGAGACCGGTGCGCCGCTGGTGGACACCGCCGAATGACCGCACAAGCCACCTTGGAAGACATGACCACCGAGACCCGCGCCAAGTCGCTGCTGCAGCGCATCATCCTGCCGCGGCCGGGTGAACCCCTCGACGTGCGCAAGCTGTACCTCGAGGAATCCGACACCAACGCGCGGCGGGCGCACGCCCCCACGCGCACCTCGCTGTCCATCGGCGCGGAGTCCGAGGTGTCGTTCTGCACCTACTTCAATGCCGTCCCGGCCAGTTACTGGCGGCGCTGGAGCATCCTGCAATCGGTGGTGCTGCGGCTGGAACTCTCCGGCCACGGCCGCGTGGACGTGTACCGCTCCAAGGCGGACGGTTCGCGAATCCACGTGCAGGGCAGCGAGTTCACCACCCCCGGCGGTGCGCACGACACCCTCGTCGAGTTCGAGGTGGATCTGGGACCGTTCGAGGACGGCGGCTGGATCTGGTTCGACATCACCACCGACAGCGCGGTCGAGGTCCGCAATGGCGGCTGGTACGCGCCCGTCGAGGCGCCGGGTGAGGGCAGCATCGCCGTCGGCATGCCCACCTTCAACCGGCCCACCGATGCGGTGAAAACCATTGCCGCCCTTGGCAATGACCCGCTGGTGCTGGAGAAGATCAAGGCCGTCATCATCCCGGATCAGGGCAATCGCAAGGTTGTCGACGAGCCGGGATTCGCCGAAGCCGCACTGCCCCTTGGTGATCGGCTCGCGATTCACAACCAGCCCAATCTGGGCGGGTCCGGTGGCTACAGCCGTGTCATGTACGAGGCGCTGAAGACCACCGATGCCGAATTCATCGTCTATATGGACGATGACATCGAGATCGAGCCGGACAGCATCCTGCGCGCGCTGGCCTTCTCGCGATTCGCCAAGTCGCCCATCCTGACCGGCGGCCAGATGCTCAACCTGCAGGAGCGTTCGCACCTGCATGTGATGGGCGAGATCGTGGACCGCTCGATCTTCATGTGGACCGCGCCCGCGAATGTCGACTACGACCACGACTTCTCGAAGAACCCGCTCAGCGACCGTGACAACTCGAAGTTGTTGCACCGACGTATCGATGTGGACTTCAACGGCTGGTGGACCTGTGTCATCCCGCGGCAGGTGGCCGAGGAGATCGGGCAGCCGCTGCCGCTGTTCCTCAAGTGGGACGACGTCGAATACGGTTTGCGCGCAAGGGATCACGGCTATCCGACCGTCACCCTGCCGGGTGCCGCGGTCTGGCATATGGCGTGGAGTGACAAGGACGACGCCATCGATTGGCAGGCGTACTTCCACCTGCGCAACCGCCTGGTGGTCGCCTCGCTGCACCTGCCGAACGACGGCCGTCCGATGGTGGTCAACACCATCAAGGCGACGCTGAAACACCTGCTGTGCCTTGAATATTCGACGGTCGCCATTCAGAACGAGGCCATCCGCGATTACCTCGCGGGCCCGGACAAGCTGTTCGAGTTGCTGCCCACCGCGCTCGGCAAGATACACGCCATGCGCAAGGAATTCCCGGACGCGGTGGTCGTACCATCCTCGACCGAGCTGCCGATGGCCAGCCGGGCCGAGGTGGGCGCGGTCGGCGAACCCGGCAATCCGCTCGCCAAAGTGGTCCGCCTCGGCAAGGGCATCGTGCACAACTTCCGCAAGGCGAACACCGCGCATCACGAGACGCCGCAGCTGAATGTCCCGACCCTCGACGCACGCTGGTTCCTGCTGTCACAGGTGGACGGCGTCACCGTCACCACCGCCGACGGACGCGGTGTCGTCTACCGCAAGCGCGATCCGCGTCAGGCCGCCGAGCTGTTCAAGGAGGCCATGCGGCTGCGCAAGGAGCTGGCCGAGCGATTCCCCGAGGTGCGCGAGCAGTATCGTGCGGCGCATTCACATCTCACCAGTAAGTCCGCGTGGGAGAACATCTTCGGCGTGAACTCGGCGAGCACCGACTCAGGGAACGAGACCGAATGACAGCGAGCCAGGCCGCCGAGGCCGACCGCGGATTGCATGTGGTTCCGGAGGCTCCGGCTCCGGCCGCGCCGCCCGAGGTCAAGATCCTGAACCTGGTGCAGGGCACCATAGGTCAGCATCCGGCCGTCATCAAGGCCGCGCGTGGAATGTCGCATTTCGGCGAGCATTCGCTCGGCTGGATCGGCATCGCGGCGGTCGGCGCCCTCGCCGACAAGCCGCGCCGCCGCCAGTGGGCCGGGGTCGCGGTCGGCGCGTTCGGCGCGCACGCCGCGTCCGTGGTGATCAAGCGGATTGTCCGCCGTCCCCGCCCGAATGATCCATCGGTGCAGGTCAACGTGTCGACGCCGAGCAAGCTGAGCTTCCCGTCCTCGCACGCGACATCCACCACGGCAGCGGCTGTGTTGCTCGGCAGGCTCACCGGGTTACCCTTGCCCGCGGTGCTCGTCCCGCCGATGCTGCTGTCCCGGGTCGTCCTCGGGGTGCATTACCCATCCGACGTGCTCGCCGGTTCCGCGCTGGGCGCCGCATCAGCCGCTGTTGTGCTTGCCGCCGAAAAGAGACTCGCGAAGTGACCGCTCAGGAAGAAAGAGCCCTTGTTGACATGAGCGAAGAGCCGACCAGCACCGAGCTGGACGAGGCAGTTGTCAAGGGCCCGCCCAAGACCCTGGCCGGTGGCCTGATCAAGGCCATGCGCCCGCGGCAGTGGGTCAAGAACGTACTGGTGCTCGCCGCGCCACTGGCCGCGGGTAAGACCGCCGCCGGTGACCTGGTGCTCACCGATATGTCGGTGCTCGGCCATGTCGCCATCGCGTTCGTGGTCTTCTGCATGGCGGCCTCGGGCATCTACCTGGTCAACGACGCGCTGGACGTGGAGGCCGACCGGGCCCACCCGACCAAGCGCTACCGCCCGATCGCGGCTGGCGTGGTGCCGGTGAATCTGGCCTACGCGCTCTCGATCGTGCTGCTGGTCGCCTCGATCGCGCTGTCCTTCGTCGCGTCCTGGCATCTGGCGGTCGTGATGGCCGTGTACATCGGTATCCAGCTCGCCTACTGCTTCGGCCTCAAGCATCAGGCCGTACTCGATATCTGCATCGTCTCCTCCGGCTTCCTGCTGCGTGCGGTGGCCGGTGGGGCGGCTGCGGATATCAAGCTCTCCCAGTGGTTCCTGCTCATCATGGCGTTCGGTTCGCTGTTCATGGCGGCCGGAAAGCGCTACGCAGAGTTGAAGATCGCGCTCGACACCGGTGCGAAGATCCGCAAGTCGCTGCAGTACTACACCGCTACCTACCTGCGTTTCGTCTGGACCGTCTCGGCCACCGCGGTGGTCGTGTTCTACGGGCTGTGGGCGTTCGAACAGGGCCGTATCAAGGAAACCGATTGGTTCGCGATCTCCATGATCCCGTTCACCATCGCGATCCTGCGCTACGCGGTGGATGTCGACGGCGGTGAAGCCGGTGAACCTGAAGAGATCGCCCTGGGGGACCGGGTCCTCCAGTTCCTCGCAATCGCCTGGATCGGAGCGGTAGGTGTCGCTGTCTATCTCACCTGACGTGGTAGAGGGAGAAGAGCGAGAGGGGGGCGCGCCGACGGCACAATTGCCGCTCGGGCGTAACCATCGGCGTGCGGATTCGTCCGGACGCCGTTTCTCGCGACTATCCCGCACTGTCTTCATCGGTGGGATCATCGCGACCGCGACCCTATTCGCAGCCGGCGGCTGGCAGCGGCGCTGGATCGCCGACGACGGCCTGATCGTGCTGCGCACGGTGCGAAACCTGATGGCGGGCAACGGCCCCGTCTTCAATGCGGGCGAACGCGTCGAAACCAATACCAGTACCGCCTGGACCTATCTGGTCTGGTTCTTCAGCTGGCTGACCCAATTGCGGCTGGAGTATGTGGTGCTCGGCATCGCGCTCACGCTGTCGGTGGTGGCCATCGTCTTCGCCATGCTCGGCTCGGCCCGGCTGTGGGGCGGCACCAAGGCCGCCTTCCTGGTTCCGGCGGGCGCGCTGGTCTATATCGCCGTGCCCCCGGCCCGCGACTACGCCACCTCCGGCCTGGAATCCAGCCTGGTGATCGCCTGGCTGGCGGTGCTGTGGTGGTTGCTGATTCGCTGGAGCCAGGCCGAACGGGTCCGGCTGACAAGCTTTTTCGGCCTGGTGTTCTTCGCCGGCCTGGCACCGCTGATCCGCCCCGAGATGACTCTCGTGGGCGCTCTGGCGCTGCTCATGATCTTCTGCGCACCACTGCCCGAGACCCGGCTGCGGCCGATCGTCCTGCGCGCGATCATCGTCTTTGTCGCGGGCCTGGTGCCGGTCGCGTACCAGGTCTGGCGGATGGGCTATTACGGTCTGCCCTACCCGAATACGGCGGTATCCAAGGACGCGGGCGGTGCGAAGTGGAGTCAGGGCTTCGTCTACCTGTGGAATTTCGTGGGCCCGTACTGGCTGCTGGTGCCGCTGGTCCTGCTCGCGGTGGCGGGCGCGTTCGCGGTGTGGTCGGGGCGCAATGACAACAAGACCGGTCGCCACGCTGACGAGGGTGACGAATCCGCCGAGACGCCGGACAAGAACTGGCGCAGCCGGATTCACGACTTCAGCCGGTGGCTGCACACCCCCGCGGCGGTGGTCGCGCTCATGGTCAGCAGCGGCCTGCTGCTGACGGTATACGAGATCCGCGTCGGCGGCGACTTCATGCACGGCCGCATGCTGCTGCCGCAACTGTTCTGCCTCATCCTGCCGGTGGCGGTGCTGCCGATCCGGGTGCCGCAGACGCTGTTCGGCGGTGCTGACGGCGTACGCAAACGCGGTATGCGCGCCTCGGATTGGGCATTCGCGGTGGTGCTCGCCGGTTTCCTCGGCACGGCCGGCTGGGCGCTGTTCGCGGCGAATACCACCGCCATCACCACCGGAACAAAGATCAGCTCCACCGGCATCGTGGACGAGCGAATCTACTACGTGCTCAATACCGGTCACGATCATCCGATCCGCGCCGAGGACTATCTGGACTATCCGCGCATGCGCGCCATGGTCCGCGATATTCGCAATACCCCCGACGGCGGCCTGCTGCTGAATTCGCCGTCCTTCATGTTCTGGTACATCGCACCGCCGCCGCAACCCATCCCGGGCGATCGCTCCGGACATACCGTCTTCTTCCTGAATCTCGGTATGACCAGCATGAACGTGCCCCTCGAGACCCGCGTGATCGATCAGATGGGTCTGGCGTATCCGCTTGCGGCGCATACCGAACGGCTCTCCGACGGCCGCATCGGGCATGACAAGAACCTCTACCCGGACTGGGTCGTGGTGGACGCGGGCATGGTGGATCAGAAGCCGTGGCTGCCCTGGTTCATGGATGACAAGTGGGTGGCGCAGGCGCGAGTCGCGCTGTCCTGCCCGGCTACCCAGGATCTGCTGGCGTCCTCGCGGTCGCCGCTGACCTTCGAGCGGTGGCGGCACAATGTGATGCAGGCGCTGGACTTTTCGAAGTACCGCATCGATCGGGTGCCCAAGTACGAGATCGAGCGCTGCGGATTGGTTGATCCGTACCCGCCGCCCAACTGAGCCGGCGTCCCACAGCCCCGTGTCCGATTCCGGACGCGGGGTTTTTCGTTCCCGTAGTCGGAAATATCGGCCGACTCGGTCGAAAGGCATTGTGGCGCAAGGGTTCCGGATGCGCTTGTCTCATTTCGGTAACACTCGGATGTGCCCGGCGCGATATGCTCCACGAGTACGCCCCGCCGCGTAACGCCGCGGTGGCTTATTACACGGACGAAAGGCCGGAGTGGATATGCGTAACGCGGCAATTGGTGGGATGGGGCAGAGACGCCGGCGAGCGCAGGGCTGGTTGAAGCGGTCGGTCGTCGGAGTTGCTGTGGCGCTGCTGCTACCGTTCGGGGTGTCGGTGGCAGGTGTGGGGGCCGCACACGCGGCCTTCGATCCGTCCGGTTTCGACTTCTGGACCGACTCCGCTATGGGTCCGATCAAATCGCGGATTTTCCGTGCGGCGGACGGCAATACGAGCCGGGTGGTGTACGCGCTCGATGGCGAACGCGCTCGTGAGGACCTCAACGGCTGGGAGATCGAGACCGATGTGGCGCGGGCATTCACCGCGGCCAATATCAATGTGGTCATGCCGATCGGCGGTCAGTCCAGTTGGTACGCGGACTGGAACGCGCCGAGCACGGTGCTGGGCATTCCGGCCGGAAGCTCCGGCTCCTCAACGGGTTCCGGTGCACTCGATGTGCTGACCGGTGGACCGGGTAAGAGCTACACCTACAAGTGGGAAACCTTCCTCACCACGGACCTGCGCAATGCGCTGAGCAGCCGTCTCGGGTTCCAGACATCCCGAATGGGCATTTTCGGGTTGTCCATGGGAGGTTCGGGGGCGCTGACGATAGCCGCCTACCACCCGGATATGTTCAGCTACGCGGGGGCGTTCTCGGGTCTGCTGAATCTCTCCGCGCCCGGTATGCGGGAGGCGGTCCGGGTGGCCATGCTCGACGCGGGCGGCTACAACGTCGACGCGATGGCTCCGCCGTGGGGCCCGCAGTGGTTGCGCATGGATCCGTTCGTCTCCGCGCCGCGCCTGAAGGCCAACAACACTCGGCTCTGGATCTCCGCGGCCAGTGGGCTGCCGGGCGCCGGTGACATCACCTCGGCCATGTCCATTATTCAGGGCATGCCGATCGAGACGATCGCCATGATCAACACCCGCTCCTTCCAGGTGCGGATGGCGACGCTCGGCTACAACAACGCGACGTACGACTTCCCGCTCCTGGGTGTGCACAACTGGAAGAACTGGGAGGCACAGGTGTACAAGATGCTTCCCGACCTCTCGGCCAATATTGGCTGATTCGATCACCGCACAGGGCCCCATGGCTGCTGCCACATCGCAGCCGTGGGGCCCTGGCGTATGTCCGGGTGTGCGGAATTCACGGCAGGGCACCGGATTGCTGAACGTGTGCGGTTCGGCCTCGGGGATGCCGGGGATGGTGCCGGGACGGGTTTCCGGAGGGTCCGGTCGGGCTGTCCCCGCAAGGGTCTGCGCAGTTCGGAGGCCACAAGATCGATCGAAAGTGGCTCGGGTCACAATTATCTCGATCTGATAACGCTTTGTTATCCAACAAGCGATAGGGTCCGAGGGACGCCCGCTGTAGTCACACGCACACGGCGGAAACGAACGATACGAAAGGCCCAACTGAGTATGCGAGGCGAGCAGGTAAGACGTCGGAGATCGAGCGGCGGATGGTTCAAGAAGTCGGCACTCGGGGTGGCTCTGGCGCTGCTGCTGCCGTTCGGGGCGTCGGTCGCGGGTGTGGCCGGAACCGCGACCGCGGCGTTCAACCCGGATGGCTTCGATTTCTGGGTGGATTCCTCCACCGGAATGGGCCCGATCAAGTCCCGCATCTTCCGCGCGGCCGACGGCAATACCAATCGTGTCGTGTACGCCCTCGACGGTATGCGCGCCCGGGACGACCTCAATGGCTGGGAGATCGAGACCGAGGTCGCCCGTGAGCTGACCAAGTGGAACATCAATGTGGTGATGCCGGTCGGTGGCCAGTCCAGCTTCTACGCCGACTGGGCCGCGCCCAGCCAGCTGCTCGGCATTCCGGGCGGTACCGGCTCCAGCTCCGGTTCGTCCTCGGGCTCGTCGTCGGGTTCGGGTGCGCTACAGATCATGTCGGGCGGACCGGGTAAGAGCTACCGCTACACCTGGGAGAACTTCCTGACCCAGGATCTGCGCAATGCGCTCAGCAGTCGCCTCGGTTTCAGCTCGCACCGCAATGGTGTCTTCGGCCTCTCCATGGGTGGTTCCGCCGCGCTGACGCTGGCCGCCTATCACCCGGACCAGTTCAGCTACGCCGGTTCGTTCTCGGGCTATCTGAACGTCTCCGCGCCCGGTATGCGGGAAGCGTTGCGGGTGGCCATGATCGACGCGGGCGGCTACAACATCGACTCGATGGCGTTGCCGTGGAGTCCGGCCTGGCTGCGCATGGATCCGTTCGTGTTCGCTCCGCTGCTGAAGAACAACAACACCCGCCTGTGGGTCTCCGCCGCCTCGGCCGTGCCGGCCGGTGAGGCCGTGGCCTTCTCGACGCTGAACGGTATGGCGCTGGAGGGTCTGGCGCTGGTCAATTCGCGTGCCTTCCAGGTGCGGATGGCCAGTATCGGCGCGGGCAATGTCACCTATGACTTCCCGGCGACCGGTATCCACAACTGGAAGAACTGGGAGGGCGAGGTCTATCGGATGATCCCCGACCTTTCGGCGAATATCGGTTAGTACACCGCCTCGGAGGCCGCGCCCCCGAACCGAAGCAGGCCTCCGCCCGACAGGGTGGGGGCCTGCTTTTGGATAACACGCCGAGTTGGTCATCCGAGAAGCCGTCGGTATCGAAGAAGATCAGTTCGGGAAGCTCGGTTCTGCTCCAACGAGAGGGCTAGGTCGATGCGTGGTTCGGGATTGAAACGGGCGGTATTGGGCGTCGCTACGGCGCTGCTGCTGCCATTGGGCATTACAGTGATCGCCGCGCCGCCCGCTACCGCGGCATTCACTCCGGCAGCCTTCGATTTCTGGGTCGATTCTCCGGTCATGGGGCCGATCAAGACGCGGATTCTGCGTGCGGCCGACGGCAATACCAATCGGGTCGTCTACGCCCTGGATGGTCAGCGTGCCACCGAGATTCTGAACGGCTGGGAGAACGACACCAATGTGGCCGAGGTGCTGGCCGGTTGGAATATCAATGTGGTGATGCCGGTCGGTGGTGAGTCCAGTTTCTATGCCGACTGGAATTCGCCGAGTTCGTTCCTCGGTGCCCCTGCGGGTGCGGGTTCCTCCGCGGCGAATACCGGTTCGGGTGCGACCGAGGCCATGGGCGGGGGTCCGGGTAAGAGCTACCGGTATGACTGGGAGAGTTTCCTCACCAATCAGTTGCGCTGGGCGCTGCGTGATCGACTGGGATTCAACCCTTATCGCAATGGTGTCTTCGGGCTGTCCATGGGCGGCAGTGCGGCGCTGACGCTGGCCGCCTATCACCCGGACCAGTTCAGCTACGCCGGTTCGTTCTCGGGCTATCTGAACATCTCCGCGCCCGGTATGCGGGAGGCGATCCGGATGGCCATGGTCGACGCGGGTGGTTACAACGTCGACTCGATGGCCCCGCCGTGGGGTGATCAGTGGTTGCGGATGGATCCGTTCGTCTTGGCTCCGACCTTGATCGGGAACAACACTCGATTGTGGATCGCGGCCGGCAGCGGTCTGCCCATGCAGCAGGATTTGGATATTCCGATCGGCGCCGCCGCGGACCGGCTGGTGCGTGGTTCGCCGCTGGAAGCGTTGGCGTTGGCCAATACTCGTGCGTTCCAGGTGCGCATGAATACTCTGGGTGCCCGAAATGTCGTCTATTCCTTCCCGAATGCCGGTCTGCACGCCTGGACCAACTGGCAGGACGAGGCATACCGAATGATTCCGGACCTTTCGGCCAATATCGGCTGACCTTTCTATCGCGCCCACCGGCGGCCGATTCAGTCACGATTCGGTCTCCGGGGGTGTTTGCCGGTCGATCGGCGCCGAATATGCGTCAATAGGGAAGCGAGAACGACAACAGCTTCGGCATTTCGGTGATCAATGGCGATCGCGTGCGAAAGGCGAGTTGATGCGGTCTGTTCGGAAATCCGGCACTGTCCCGGCTGGTCGTGGGCGCGCGCTGTTGCGTCGTTCGGTGGCGGGTCTGGCCCTCGCGCTGGTGCTGCCCTGGGGAGTCGCGATCGGCGGCGGCGCGGCCCCGGCGGCGGCCTCGTTCGATCCGGCCGGGGAGGACTTCTGGGTCGATTCGAGTATGGGGCCGATCAAATCCCGCATCTTCCGCGCCCAGGATGGCAATACCCAGCGGGTGGTCTATGCGCTGGACGGACTGCGCGCCCGAAATGACCTGTCCGGCTGGGAGATCGATACCGACATCTCGCGTGTGCTGCCCGCCTGGAACATCAATGTGGTGATGCCGATCGGCGGGCAGTCCAGCTTCTACTCCGACTGGATGGCGCCGAGCAATACCAATGGCCAGGCCACCACCTACGCCTGGGAGACCTTTCTGACTCGCGATCTGCGCAATGCGCTGGCCGGTCGACTGGGCTTCAATCCGCGCGGGAACGGCGTCTTCGGATTGTCCATGGGCGGCAGTGCAGCGTTGGTGATGGCCGCCTATCACCCGGATCAGTTCCGTTATGCCGCATCATATTCCGGTTATCTCAATATCTCCGCGCCCGGTATGCGCGAGGCGTTGCGGTTGGCGTTGCTCGATGCCGGCGGCTTCAACATCGACTCCATGTGGGGACCGCCGTGGAGCGAATTGTGGCTGCGCAACGATCCTTTCGTCTTCGCGCCACTGCTGCGCGGCAATGGCACTCGACTTTGGATCTCCAGCGGTAACGGCCAGCGCGGCCCGCGTGATGCGGTGAACTCGGCACTCGATGCCTACAACCTGACAAATGCGGCGGGACTGGAGACTGTCGCTTTGGCGAATACTCGTGCCTTCCAAGCCCGATTGGACTCGCTCGGTCCAAGCAATGTCGTCTTCGACTACACCTCGGAGGGTGTGCACAGCTGGAAGTACTGGCAGGACCAGGTCTTCAAGATGCTGCCCGATCTCAGTGCGAACCTCGGCTGACAGTTAGGGATTTTTCTGTTGGCGCGACATCTCAGATGATTCGCGATAAGGTCACCGCACGATTACGGTCGAGATTTAGCATCACCTTGCCAACCGCATGGAGGGTCGAATACCCTCCAGCGAGCGCCTGTGAGCAGACCGTGGTAGCGCTTCGTTCACTTCGAAGGTCGGGATTCGTGGTGAGCGCCAATCGCCTACGCCTGCAACGGCATTGCCGTGCGCGCTTTCGCGACTACAACTGAACTACAGCAGTAGAGAAGGAGCAGTATCCATGCGTTTCGGCAGGTCTGCCATTCCGGGTGGAGTCCAGTCCAGACGTGGTGCTCATCGTGGGTGGGGCACACGACTTCTGGCTGCGAGCGCCGCGGCGCTGGCAATCCCGACCGCCGCAGCAGTTGCGGCACCGACCATCGCAATGGCCGCTCCGATCACGGGCCCGGTGCATCGCTCGCCCGCGGGTGGCTATGAGGAACTGATGGTTCCTTCCAGCATGGGCCCGGTCAAGGTGCAGGTGCAGTGGGCCAAGAACGGCGGCGGTAAAGCGCTGTACCTGCTCGACGGTCTGCGCGCTCGTGATGACAAGAACGCCTGGACGTTCGAGACGAACGCCATGCAGCAGTTCGAGAATGACGATGTCACCCTGGTGATGCCGGTCGGCGGTCAGTCCAGTTGGTACGCGGACTGGACCCAGGCGAGCAACACCAATGGCCAGAAGTACACGTACAAGTGGGAGACCTTCATCACCAAGGAGCTCCCCGATTTCCTTGCCGGATACGGTGTTTCGCGTACGCAGAACGCCATTGTCGGGTTGTCGATGAGTGGTCCGGCCGCGCTGCGCATGGCCGCCTACCACCGCGATATGTTCAAGCACGCCTCCTCTTTCTCGGGTCCGTTGAATTGGAACGCGCCGGGTATGCGTGAGGCCATTCGCGTCATGATGCTCGACGCCGGACGCTTCAATGTGGATTCCATGGCCGCGCCGTGGAGCCCGGCGTGGCTGCGGATGGACCCGTCGGTGTTCGCGCCGCAGCTCAAGGGTCTGCCGATGTACATTTCGGCGTCCAGCGGTCTGCCCAGTGGGGCCGACGCGGCGGCGGGCGGCGCCTTCAATACCGCCACCGCCATGGGTATCGAGGCCATCGCGATGGTCACCACGCGCTTGTTCCAGGGCCGGATGAATTCGCTCGGTCTGGGTCAGAACGTGACCTACGACTACCCGGCGATCGGTGTGCACAACTGGAAGAACTGGGAAGCGGAGCTCTGGAAGGCTCGCCCGGCGATCCTGCAGGCGCTGAACTCCTGATTCTGCTCTGACGAGAAGTAGGCCCGTCCGAAATGGACGGGCCTACTTCGTTTTTCAGCGGTGGTGGGCACCCGCGACCGTGGTTACGCTCGGGCCGGTGAAGGTTACTCTGCTTACGCACGGGACGCGGGGCGACCTCCAACCGCATCTGAATGTCGCGCACGAGTTGCGCGTACGGGGGCATGCGGTGGTGGTCGCGGCGAACAGCAACAACCTCGGGGTGGTTCATCGAGCAGGTCTCGAGTCGTATGAGATTCCAGTGGATACCAGGGAACTGCTGGAGTCTCCGAAAATGCAGCGACTGCTGCTGTCCGGCCGGTCGTCGCAGTTCGGCCGGGAGATAGCGCGGTTCGAGGCGGTGCACGGTCCGGCCATGGACGCGGCGATGATCGAAGCCGCCCGTGATGCGGATGTGCTGGTGACGGGTCCGCTCACGGCGATGAGCGCCCTGTCGATCGCCGAGGCCGGGGATCAGGCCCTGGTGGGCTGCTTTCCCTATCCGGTCGAACGGACCCGGGAGTTCCCCTCGCCGTTTGTGGTCGAGCGTCAGCTGACCTCACCGATGCTGTGCCTGGCCACCTATGCGGCGGTGGATTTGGTGTGGCAGTATATGAATCGCGGTGCGACTCGGCGTATTCGGCGCACGCTCGGCCTGCGGGGCCGGGTCTCGAGCCCGTTCGCTCGCATCCGGGATCAGCGAATTCCGGTGGAGCTCATGGTAAGTCCGGTGTTGCTGCCGAAACCCGGTGACTGGCAGGACAATTACGCCGTCGCGGGTGCGCCGTTCCTCTCTCCCGAGCAGCGGCTCGCCTGGGGGGAGGGGGCGATCGATCCGGAGCTGGACGCCTGGCTCGACGAGGGTGAGCCGCCGGTGTATTTCAGTTTCGGCAGTCTGCCGGTGCTCGACCGCGCCGCCTGCCTGGAGATGATCGGTACGGTCGCCAGGCGTTCCGGGGTGCGCGCCCTGGTCGGGGCGGGCTGGTCGGATTTCCGTCCGGGGGTGAATGCCGACCGCAGCATGCTCGTCACCGGCGCCTTCGACTACGACCGAGTGCTCCCGCGCTGCCGGGCCGCGATCCACCACGGCGGTGCGGGCACCACGCACGATGTCGCCCGGGCGGGGATTCCCGCGGTGATCACGCACGTGTTCCCGGACCATATTCTCTGGGGCTGGCGGCTCGCGGCATTGGGGATAGGTTCGGCCGTGCCGTACCGAAAGGTGAACGCCGACTTGCTGATCGAGGCGCTGGCGCCGGTGCTGTCGAGCGCGGCGGCGCAGCGGGCACGGGCGGTGGGCGAGGCGATGTCGCGCGAGCGCGGTGCGAGTCAGGTCTGCGACACGATCGAACGGCAGGCGGCGGCATGAACTCGGTCGAATCGCATCGGCCGCTGAGTCCCATCGAGCGGATCTGGACCTTCATGCACGAGTTGTCGCCGCTGCACGTCACCGCAGCGGTGCGTATCGAGGGAGCGCTGAGCCCGGCAAGCTTGGCGGCGGCGGCGCGGGCCGCGGTGGCGGCCTACCCATTGCTCCGGGTGCGGATCGAGGCGCGGCCGGATGGCGGTGATCCGTGGTTCGATCCGGAGCTGCCGATCCGCACGGTGCCCGTGGATTCGTCGGATACCGCTGCCGCACACCGGGTAACCGAGCAGGAGCAGGTGTGGCCGCTCGATCCGGGCCGGGCGCCGCTGGCGCGACTGGTCGACGTGGTGCGCGGCGCGGGCACGGCGGACGAATCGCATGTGCTGTTGTTGACCGCGGCGCATGTCATCTCCGACGGCAGGGGCCTGATGTCGGTGCTGCGGTACATCATCGAGGCGGCCTGGCGGTTCGAGTCGGAGGGCACGGAACCGGTTGTGGCATCGCGGGTTCCGCTGCCCGCCACCGATGATCTGCTTCCGCGCGGGTCCCGGAATCCGGTTCGGGCGGCGGCGGTGACCGTGACCGATATGGTCACGACCGCGATCCAACGGCCGCTGCGTCTTCGGATCGATGCCCAGGTGCCACTTCGTGAACGCCGAACTCGGTTCGTACGAAGGCAATTGAGCCGCGATCAGGTCGATCTGCTCACCGCGGCGTGCCGCGAGCGGAGTGTGACCGTACAGGGCGTGTTGCTCGCGGCCCTGGCCGTCGCCCTGGGTGCGGATCTCGACGCCGCCGCGGGCGCCTGCCTGACCATCGGTTCCGCCGTCGATATTCGTGAACAGCTGGTGCCCCGGGTGGATCCGGACGCGCTCGGGTTCTATGCGGCGACCTTGCCGATCGCGGTGAAGTGCGGTCCGGGCGTGGACTTCTGGACGATCGCGGGGGATGCGGCCGTCCGGTTGCGCGCCCGGCTGGACCGCCGGACCCATCTGACCATGTTCGCGGCCACCCGCATGCTGACTCCGCGCGGGCGCGGCCGGGCCGCGCGCATGATCGAACTCGTCGACCGGAACGGACCGATCAATACCTTTGTCACCAATATCGGCCGAGTCGATCTGCCCGAGCGGGTGGGGACCTGGACGTTGTCCGAGGCGGAGTTCTCCGGCGGGTTGTCGTGTACGGGCCGGCTGGCGGTGTCGGTGACAACGCACGGTGGCGCGATGTGTTTGAACTTCATGTATGTCGGCGGGCTGCTCTCGGCCGAGCGGGTCGAGCGCATCGCCGGGCGGACCGTCGCGGCTTTGCTCGCGAACAGCGCCGCGAGCCGTTAGGCGTCGCGGCGCATTGTGATGCGGGCTACGTGCCGACCGGTGTGGTGGCGGCTGGGGGGCCGGGCGTGCATCCGGGGCTACCGCTGTCGAAGCCTCCCACCTGCCGGGTATGTCGCGGGCATCGAAAAGCTTTGGGGTACGCAAACTTTCGGTCATCATGTGCGGGTGGACGGGATCGGCTATTCCGTTTGACGGTGAACTGGACGACTGCTTGACTGGGTTTTGTCCATTCAGGACAGGGCAGTGCTGTTCGCGGGGCCGGCCTCTCGGCCATGCTTTCGCGAATTATCAACTGGGGGTGGGGATCCCGGGCGATCGATAGCCGATCGCCGCATTCCGCTTGCGCTCGGTCAGGTCGAGCGCACCCTCGGCGGCGTTGTCCGCGTTCGCGTAGTGGCGTGAATTATCGCTGTAAGACCTTGTGTCGCTTGCAATGTCGCAGGACGGCGCACGACGAGGGTGAGTGCTCATGTACCGTTCGTTCGCTGACGTGCTGGCTCTGCGGAGTTCGCTGCAGCCGGATCGCATCGCCTACCGCTATCTGGAAACCGGCGACGTCGACGGCGAGATCAGCACCATCACCTACGCGGGGCTCGAGCGCCGGGCGCAGGCCATCGCGGCCTGGCTGAGTGCGGGCGGTTTCACGAATCAGCGTGCGCTGCTGCTGTATCCGCCGAGCCTGGAGTTCCTGTCCGGATTCCTCGGCTGTGCGATCGGGTCCGTGGTCGCGGTGCCCGCGCCGCTGCCGCAGCTGCATGAGCTGAGTCGCTCGCTGCGCCGGTTGCGGCAGATCATGGCCGACGCCGAGATCCAGCTCGTGCTCACCACCCGGCCGGTGGTCGACGCGCTCGCCGCGGTGGTCGCGGAGCTGCCGGAGCTGGCCACGCTGACCTGGGTGGCCACCGAGGAGATCGGCGACGAGCTGGCCGCCGGGTACAAGCCCCCCGTGCTCGGGCCGGATTCCATCGCGTTTCTGCAGTACACCTCGGGATCCACCTCGGCGCCGCGGGGCGTTGTGGTCAGTCACGGCAACCTGCTGCACAACGAGCAGGCGATTGCCGAAGCCTTCGCGCACACACCGGATCTCGTCGCGGACTGGCCCGGCGACCTGTTCGTCAGCTGGTTGCCGGTCTTCCATGACATGGGGCTGATCGGCCCGGTGCTGCAGAATCTGTATCAGGGCACGACCACGACACTCATGTCGCCGCAGCATTTTCTGCAGCGGCCCGAACGCTGGCTGACCGCCATCTCGGCCTTCGGCGCACACACCAGTGGCGCACCGAATTTCGGCTACGAACTGGCCCTGCGCCGGGTCACCCCGGACCTGCTCGAGCGTTTGGACCTGAGTCGATGGCGGGTCGCCTTCAATGGCGCCGAGCCGGTGCGCGCCGGTACGCTCCGCCGTTTCGCGGCAGGCTTCGCGGCGGCGGGGTTCCGGAACGAGGCGTTGCTACCGGTGTACGGACTGGCCGAGGGCACCTTGATCGCCTCCGGCGCCGGCGGTGTCGACCGCGCCCCGACGATCGACCGCGGGGCGGGTCCGGACGCGGCGGCGGAGTGGGTCGGTTCCGGGCGCGCGCCCGAGGGGATCACGCTGGTGATCGCCGATCCGGAGACTCGGGTCCGGTGCGCGGACGGGGAGGTCGGCGAGATCTGGACCGCGGGCGCGAGTGTGGCGCGCGGATACCTCGGTCACCCCGAGCGCACCCGTGAGGTGTTCGAGGCCAGGCTCGCCGACGGCACGGGCCCCTTTCTGCGGACGGGGGATCTCGGATTCCTCCGGGGCGGTGAACTTTTCGTCACCGGGCGGGCCAAGGACGTACTGATCATCGACGGCCGCAATCACTATCCGCAGGATCTGGAGGCGACCGTCGAGTCGGCGCATGCCACGGTGCGGGCGGGCTGCGTCGCGGCCTTCTCCGTCGACGCGGGTACCGGGGAACAACCGGTGGTCGTCGCCGAGGTGAAGTCGACCGCCGCGCCCGAGCTGGAGGCGGCCGAAATGGCGATCCGCGCGGCCGTCGGCACCGAGCACGGGCTGCCGCTGCACGCGATCGTCTTCATCGGACCGCGCACGATCTTCAAGACCAGTAGCGGCAAGATTCAACGGCAGGCGTGCCGCACCGCTTTCCTCGCCGATGAGCTTGCCGTGGTCGAACGGGTACCGGCGAAGTCGCCGGCCGATCCCGGCCCGGACGAATCACACGGGAGCACAACGAAGTCCGTGCCGGATGGTTCCGGCCGCGGGGTCGCCGAGATCGGTGCGTGGCTGATCGATGCGGTGGTGACCAGAACGGGTGTGGATGCCGCGCGTATCGATACTCGGCGCCCGCTCTCGGAATTCGGCTTGGGCTCACGGGGTCTGGTCGAAATGGTGACCGAGCTGTCGGATTTCCTGGGCCGTGCGGTCGACCCCGGTCTGATGTTCGAACATCCGACCATCGCGGCCATCTCGGCGGCTCTGGGCTCCGGGAGCACGCCCACGGTGGCGCGGGCGCGGGATACCTCCGACGAGCCGATCGCGATTGTCGCGCTGGCCTGCCGACTGCCCGGCGCGGACGATCCGGAGGCGCTCTGGGAGTTGCTCACCGCCGGCCGTGATGTGGTCGACGAGGTCCCGGCGGGGCGCTGGCCCACCGCGGGTCTGCTCGATCCCGATCCGGAGGCGGTCGGCAAGGCGTACACGCTGCGCGGCGGATTCCTCGATGGCATAGATCGTTTCGACGCCGCCTTCTTCGGAATCGGCCCGCGCGAGGCCGCCGCCATGGATCCGCAGCAGCGGCTGCTGCTGCAATTGAGCTGGGAGGTGATCGAGCGGTCCGGACGTGATCCGCGATCGCTCGAGGGCAGTGCGACCGGTGTCTTCCTGGGTCTCTATGGCAGCGGCTATCTCGCGGGTGCGGGCCTGGACCAGATGAACGGTCACGTCGGCACGGGCACGGCGCTGAGCGTGGCCTCCGGTCGCATCGCCTACACGCTGGGTTTGCACGGTCCCGCGCTCACCGTCGACACCGCCTGCTCGTCGTCGCTGACGGCCCTGCATCTGGCGGTGCGCTCGCTGCGCGCCGGGGAGTGCGATGCCGCGCTGGTGGGTGGGGCGACCCTGCTGGTGTCGCCCGGTGCGCACGTCGAATTCAGCAGGCTGAGTGTGCTTTCCCCGACCGGCCGCACCGCGGCGTTCGGGGCGGACGCGGATGGGGCGGTGTGGTCCGAGGGCGCCGGGCTGATCATGGTCAAGCGGCTCGGCGATGCGGTGCGCGACGGTGACCGGGTGCTGGCGGTGGTGCGCGGGTCGGCCATGAATCAGGACGGCCGCAGTCAGGGGCTCAGTGCGCCGAACGGTATCGCCCAGGAACGGGTGGTGCGGGCGGCGGTCGCGGCGGCGGGGCTGACGCCCGCCGATATCGACTATGTCGAGGCCCACGGCACGGGTACCCGGCTCGGCGATCCGATCGAAGCACGCGCGCTGGCAAGGGTTTTCGGCGCGGACCGGGCGAGTGAGCGGCCGGTCGGCGTCGGTTCGCTCAAGTCCAATATCGGGCATACCCAGGCCGCCGCCGGTGTCAGCGGTGTGATCAAGCTGGTGCTGGCGCTGGCGCATGAGACGCTGCCCGCGACTCTGCACGCGGAAACACCTACCGCACAACTGGATTGGGAGCGCAGCGGGCTGCGTGTGCAGCACCGCCCGGCGGCGTGGACCCGCGGTGCGCGGCCGCGGCGAGCCGGGGTGAGCGCCTTCGGTATCAGCGGCACCAATGTTCATGTGATTCTCGAGGAAGCACCGGCCGTCGCGGCGGTACCCCGTGTGCCCGTCGATGATACGGGCGTGGCCGTACTGGTCCCGGTGTCCGCGCGCAGTGCGGCGGCGCTGGCGGGGCAGGCGGAGCGGCTGCGGGTGCTGGCCGAGTCCGATCCGGAGCTGACTCCGCGACGGCTGGCGCACTCGATCGCCTTGCACCGCACGCACTTCGAGCGTCGCGCCGCGGTCATCGCCCGGGATCGGACCGAACTGCTCGACGGGCTGACCGCCTTGGCGGCGCGGCGGACGGTCGACGGGGTGGTGGCCGGAGCGGCGGATGTGCTCACCTCCGGCAAGATCGCCTTCGTCTTCCCGGGGCAGGGTGCGCAATGGGCCGGTATGGCGCGGGATCTGTTCGCGAGCTCCGAACCGTTCCGTACCGAATTCGAACGCTGTGACGCGGTACTGCGGGCGCAGACGGGCTGGTCGGTGCTGGCCCTGCTCCGCGGTGACCTGGATGTCCCGCTGACACGGCCGGAATACATTCAGCCACTGCTGTTCTCGGTGATGGTGTCGCTGGCCGCGACGTGGCGGGCGGCGGGCGTCGAGCCCGATGCCGTGGTGGGCCACAGTCAGGGCGAGATCGCCGCCGCCTATGTGGCCGGGGCGTTGAGTCTGCGCGATGCGGCGGCCGTGGTGGCGCAGCGGAGCCGGATCATGGCCGAGGTCGCCGAGCCCGGTGCGATGGCGATGATCGGCCTGCCCGCCGGGCAACTGGCGGATCGCCTTGCCGGACTTGCCGGATCGGTCTCCGTCGCCGCGATCAACTCCGCGCGCGCCACGGTGGTGAGTGGTGCCGTGGCCGCGGTCGAGGCGCTGGTCACGGCATTGGAAGCGGAGCAGGTGTTCGTGCGGCGGCTCGAGGTCGATCGTGCCAGCCACTCCGAGTTCATGACACCGGTGCGGGAGCCACTGCTGGCGGCGCTGGCCGGACTGGAGACGCGGCCGGCCACGGTGGAGTGGTACTCGACCGTGCTCGGTGAGCGGGTGGAGCGGTCGCTGCCCGCCGAGTACTGGTACGACAATGTGCGCGAACCGGTTCGATTCGCCGACACCGTCGGGCGGATGCTGGACGACGGGTACCGGTATTTCGTCGAACCGAGTGCGCATCCGTCGATGCTGGCGGCCGTCGAGGCCGTTGCCGAGGATGCCGCGCGCGAGGTGGTAGCGGTCGGATCGCTGCGCCGGGATGCGGACGGACCGCACTGCCTGGACCGCGCGCTGGCCGAATTGTATGTCGCCGGCAGGGAATTGGACTGGCAGCGGCTGGCTCCGGGCACCGGCCGGGTGGAGCTGCCGACGTACGCGTGGGATACGCGGTCCTTCTGGCTGGAGCCCGAGCGGGCAGATCCGGAGCGGTTCGGCCTGTCCGTCGTCGCGCATCCGATACTGGGTGCCGTTGTGGCACCGCAGGATACGGGCGGGGTGCTGCTGACCGGGTCGGTATCGGCGCATGCCCAGCCCTGGGTGCCGGATCACGCGGTATCGGGAACGGTGCTGCTGCCCGGCGCGGCCCTGGCGGAATTGGCGGTGCGCGCCGGTGACGAGGTCGGCGCGACCACACTGCGGGAACTGGTGCTGCACGCGCCCGCGGTATTGCCGTCGAACGCCACCCTGCGCGTCCAGGTGAGTGTCGGTGGTCCGGATGCGCTGGGCGATCGCACGGTGGCCGTCTTCTCCCGGGCGACCGGTGCGGACACCCCGTGGGTGCACCATGCCCAAGGCGTGCTGGCCACCGAAAGCGTCTCCGGCGGAACCGAACTCACCGCCTGGCCACCCGCCGGCGCGGCCGCCGTCGAGCCGGCCGAGTGCTACGCCGATCTCGCCGCGCGCGGATACGAGTACGGCCCGGCCTTCCGCGGCCTGCGGGCCGCGTGGCGGCGCGCGGATGAGGTCTTCGCCGAGGTGGCGCTGCCGGAGGGGCTGGACGTGACGGGCTTCGGCCTGCATCCCGCGCTGCTCGATGCCGCGCTGCACGCCGCGCTGCTGGCCGATCTCCCCACCCCGCCCGGCGCAGTACTGCTGCCGTTCTCGTGGTCCGGATTCACGCTGCACGCCGCCGGAGCCACCGCATTGCGGGTGCGCCTGACCCGCACCGATGGCACGACTCTGCGTGTGGCGCTTGCCGATTCGGCTGGACGACCGGTCGCCGATATCGAGGCACTGACACTGCGGGCGGTCGCCGCCGGGGCGCTGGGCGCCGGCGGAGACACGGGTCCCGAGGACCTGTACGGCCTGGAATGGATTACCGTGCCACGGCAGCCGGGGGCGCTCGCCGAGCTTCCCTGGACGGATATCGCGGACGCGGCACCGGACCCGGACGCGCAGGCGGTGCTGCTGCTCACCCGCCGAATCGCGCCGGTGAGCGCGCGCCCGGAGCACGCCGTCACACCCACCGGGACAACGGATTTCGCCGCCATGGTGCGGGCGGAGACGGTCGCCGTCCTGGCCCGGGTACAGGACTGGCTGGCCGCCGCCGCGCCGGACCGCACCCTGGTGGTGCTCACCTGCGGCGCGGTCACCGTCGATGCGTTCGATGCCGGATCCGATCTGCTGCACGCCCCGGTCTGGGGTCTGCTGCGTTCGGCGCAGACCGAGCATCCGGGCCGTCTCGTGCTGGTCGATGTGGACGACCCCGCCGGCGCCGAAGAGGCGGTGGCGCTGGCCGTGGCCGCGGCGGAACCTCAGCTGGTGGTGCGCCGGGGCGTGGCCTACGCCGCCCGCATCGGCCGGATCGGCGGCGGAATCGCCGGCGGCGCAGCGCTGTTGGGGCAGCGCACGCCCGCCCGCGCGGTGCCGTGGCGGCTGGTGAAGCTCGGCGCGGGCACGTTGCACGGGGACAATATCGTGCTGACCGAGGACCCCGAGGCGGAGACCGCACTCGCCGCCGGGCAGGTGCGCATCGCGGTGCGGGCCGCGGGCCTGAATTTCCGTGATGTGCTCATCGCGCTCGATATGTATCCGGACGCGGCGGCCCCGCTGGGTGGTGAGGGTGCGGGCGTAATCGTCGAGGTCGCACCGGATGTCACCGATCTCGCGCCGGGTGACCGGGTGCTGGGGTTGTTCGCCGGTATCGCCGGCACGGTGATCGCCGATCGGCGCATGGTGGCGCCGATTCCGGCGGGCTGGTCGTTCATGCAGGCCGCGTCGGCCCCGATCGTCTTCGCCACCGCCTATTACGCGCTGGTCGATCTCGCGGGGTTGTCCGCCGGTGAGTCGCTGCTCGTGCACGCCGCGACCGGTGGTGTCGGTATGGCGGCGGTGCAGCTGGCCCGCCATCTGGGTGCGGAGGTCTTCGTCACCGCCGCGCCGCCCAAGTGGAGTGTGCTGCGCGCCATGGGTTTCGACGGCGACCGCATCGGCACCTCGCGCACCGTGGAGTTCGGGCCGCACTTCCGCTCGGTGACCGGTGGCCGGGGCGTGGACGTGGTGTTGAATTCGCTGGCCGGCGAATTCGTGGACGCCTCGTTCGACCTGCTGGGTCCCGGCGGCCGATTCGTGGAGATGGGCCTGACCGATGTGCGCGACCGTGCGGAGGTCGCCGCCCGCTTCCCCGGCGTCGGTTATCACCCGTTCGTCCTGATGGACGCGGGTCCCGATCGGCTGCGGGAGATCCTCTCCGCGCTGCTGGAGTTGTTCGCGGCCGGTGTTCTCACCCCGCTGCCCGTCACGGCCTGGGATGTGCGCCGCGCACCCGAGGCGCTGCGCGGCCTGAGTCAGGCCCGGCACATCGGTAAGAACGTCCTCACCGTGCCCACCGCCCTCGACCCCGACGGCACGGTCCTGATCACCGGCGGTACCGGCATGATCGGTTCCCGCCTGGCCCGGCACCTGGTCACCGCATACGGTGCCCGGCACCTGCTGCTCACCGGTCGCCGCGGCCTCGACGCACCGGGTGCGGCCGAGCTGATCGCCGAACTCGGTGAGCTCGGCGCGCGGGTGCGCGTGGTGGCCTGCGATATCGCCGATCGGGACGCGGTGCGCGCGCTGATCGCGGAACTGCCCGAGCGGCATCGGCTGACCGCGGTTATCCATGCCGCCGGCGTACTCGACGACGCGCTCTTCGAGGCGCAGCACCCCGAGCGGATCGAGGCGGTGCTGCGGCCCAAGGTCGATGCCGCCTGGCATCTGCACGAACTGACCGCCGACGCCGATCTGGCCGCGTTCGTGCTGCTTTCGTCGGCGGCGGGGGTGCTGGGCGGGCCGGGACAGTCGAATTACGCGGCGGCCAATACCTTCCTGGACGCGCTCGCACAGCACCGCCGCCGGCACGGTCTGCCGGCAGTGGCCCTGGCCTACGGCTTCTGGGCGGAGTCCGGCGGGATGAGCGGACATCTGGACGATCGCGACCGCGGCCGGATGAGCCGCGGCGGCGTGGCGGCCCTGTCCACCCGCGCCGGACTCGAATTGTTCGACGCCGCACTGGATTCGGGCCACGCGCTGGTATTGCCGGTCCGCCTGGACCCGGCCGCACTGGCTCGCGGCGGCGAGGTGCCGCCGCTGCTGCGTGGTCTGGTGCGGTCCACCCGCAGGGTGATCGAGGCGCAGCCGCGGGCCGGCGCGGCCGGTATCGCGGCGGAGCTCGCCGGACGTACCGTGAGCGAACAGCGGCAGCTGCTGCTGGCACGCATTCGCACGCATGCGGCTGCGGCGCTGGGGCATTCGGGCACCGAGTCGATCGCCGCCGATCGTACTTTCAAGGAGTTGGGTTTCGACTCGCTCGGCGCGGTCGAATTCCGTAATCGCCTGCAGGCGGCGATCGGCGTCCGGCTGCCCGCGACCGCCGTGTTCGACTACCCGACCCCGGCCGAGCTGGCGGAGTTCCTGCGTTCGGAAGTCGGTGTGGCGGAACCGGATTCCGGCACGGTCACCGAACCGCCGGTGGCCGCCGCGGATACGGCCGATCCGGTGGTGATCGTCGGTGTCGGACTGCGCTATCCGGGTGGAGCGACCACACCCGACGAGCTCTGGGAGATTGTCGAGCAGCGGCGTGATGTGCTGACCGGCTTCCCGGCGGACCGCGGCTGGGATCTGGAGGCGCTCTACGATCCGGACCCGGCCACCCCCGGCACCACCTATGCCCGCGCGGGTGGATTCCTGGACGGCGTGGCCGATTTCGATGCCGAATTCTTCCGGATACCGCCCCGCGAGGCCCTCGCGATGGACCCGCAGCAGCGTCTGCTGCTCGAGGTGTCCTGGGAGGCCGTCGAACGGGCCGGAATCGATCCGAAGTCCTTGCGCGGCACCGCGACCGGCGTATACGCCGGAGTCACCTACGCCGACTACGCCGCCCGCCTGACCGGCCGCGTGCCGGACGAGGTAGAGGCCTACCTCGGCGAGAGCAGCACCTTCAGCATCGCCTCCGGACGGGTGGCCTATGCGCTCGGACTGGAGGGTCCGGCGGTCACGGTGGATACCGCCTGCTCCTCTTCACTGGTGGCCATGCACCTGGCGGCGCAGGCGCTGCGGTCCGGAGAGTGCACGCTGGCTCTGGCCGGCGGGGTGACGGTGATGTCATCGCCCGCGGTATTCACCGGTTTCGCCCGCAAGCGCGGGCTGTCGCCGGACGGCAGGTGTAAGGCGTTCGCCGATGCCGCCGACGGGACGGGCTTCGCCGAAGGAGTGGGTGTCGTTGTGCTGGAGCGGCTTTCGGATGCCGTCCGCAATGGTCATCCGGTGCTGGCGGTGCTGGCCGGTTCGGCGGTGAATCAGGACGGTGCGAGCAATGGACTGACCGCGCCCAATGGCCCGGCACAGCAGCGGGTGATTCGGGCCGCGCTCGCGTCTGCCGGAATCTCGGCCGCCGAGGTCGATCTGGTGGAGGCGCACGGTACCGGCACCACCCTCGGTGATCCGATCGAGGCGCAGGCGCTGCTGGCCACCTACGGCCGCGATCGCCCGGCGGATCGACCGCTGCGGCTGGGCTCGATCAAATCGAATATCGGGCACACGCAGGCGGCCGCGGGTGTGGCCGGCGTCGTGAAATTGGTGGAGGCCATGCGGCGCGGCGTCATGCCCGCCACCCTGCATGTGGACGCGCCGAGCCGGCAGGTGGATTGGTCGGCTGGGGCGGTGGAACTGCTGACCGAGCCGCGCGAGTGGCCGCGTACCGGCGGTCCGCGCCGGGCGGGCATCTCCGGTTTCGGGATCAGCGGCACCAATGCGCATGTGATCCTGCAGGAGGCCCCGGCCGCCATCGCGGAACCGGTTGTGCGACAGGCGATGCCGCTGGTGCCGTGGGTGTTGTCGGCGCGTTCGGCCGCCGCACTGACCGATCAGGCGCGACGGTTGCTGGATCGGCCGGTGCCCGAGTTCGATATCGCCGATGTCGGCTGGTCCCTGCTCTCCGGCCGGACGCGGTTCGACGAGCGCGCGGTGATCCTCGGTTCCGGTCTGCCGGAATCGCTCGCCGGACTGCGCGCACTGGCGGCGGGTGAGCAGGCGGCCGGTGTTATCCGCGGCCACGCTCTCGGCACCGGCGGACCGGTCTTCGTATTCCCCGGTCACGGTGCGCAATGGGCCGGTATGGCGGTCGAATTGCTGGATACCGCACCGGTATTCGCCACGGAGTTGACGGTCTGCGCGGACGCGCTGGCCGAGTTTCTGGAGTGGTCCGTCCTGGATGTGCTGCGCGGCGCGGACGGTGCGCCGCCGCTGGATCGCGTGGATGTGGTGCAGCCGGTCATGTTCGCCGTACTGGTGGCGCTGACCGAACTGTGGCGTTCGGTCGGTGTGACACCGGCCGCGGTAATCGGTCATTCGTTCGGCGAGATCGCGG
The DNA here is from genome assembly GCF_009649815.1 of Nocardia sp. SYP-A9097. Taxonomy (GTDB): domain Bacteria; phylum Actinomycetota; class Actinomycetes; order Mycobacteriales; family Mycobacteriaceae; genus Nocardia. The sequence goes on along the minus strand of NZ_WJIC01000001.1, from coordinate 322,932 downwards.
CCGCGTACACGGCCGGCGCGCTGTCGCTGCGCGATGCCGCCCGGGTGGTCGCGGCGCGCGGGCGGGTGCTGGCCCCGCTCGCCGGCACCGGAGCCATGCTGTCCGTTCCGCTGTCCGAAGACGCTGTGCGCGAACAGCTTTCGGAGTACTCGGGCCGACTGGTGGTCGCGGGCGTGAACAGTGCGGTGTCGACGGTCGTCTCCGGCGACCTCGCGGCCATCGAGGAGTTGTCCGCGCGCTACGCCGCCGAGGGTGTGCGGGCGCGCCGCGTTCCGATCGAATTCGCCTCGCACTCACCGCATATCGACGCGGTGCGCGCGGAACTGCGTACTGCCTGGGCCGGTATCGCACCGCGCACCGGGACGATTCCATTCCTGTCCACGGTGTACGGGGACGTACTCGACACCGCGGACCTGGACGGCGGCTACTGGTACCGCAATGTCCGCGAACCGGTGCGCTACGCAGATGCGGTGCGCCGTGCGCACGAACTCGGCCATCGGATATTCCTGGAGATCAGCCCGCACCCGGCCCTGGTGCCGGTGACCGCGGCGACCCTCGACGAAATCGGCGCGGGGCCGGACGTTTTCGCGGGCGGCACGCTCCGCCGCGGCGCGGGTGGCCGGGCGCGCTTCCTGGAATCGGCTGCCGAGGCATACGTCGCCGGGACCGAGGTGCGCTGGGCCGCACTCTTCGACGGTAGCGGTGCGCGCCGGGTCGACCTGCCCACCTATGCCTTCCAGCGCGAGCGGTACTGGCTGGACCCTGCCGCCGCGACGGGTGATGTGGCCCGGCTGGGTCAGCGCGAAGCGCGCCACCCGCTGCTCGGTGCCGTTGTGCCACAACCGGATTCGGACGGTGTCACACTGACCGGCCGATTGTCGCTGCGGGCGCAGCCGTGGCTGGCCGGGCACGCCGTCGCCGGTTCGGTGCTGCTGCCCGGGACCGGCTTCGTGGAGCTCGCCCTGCGCGCGGGTGACGAGGCCGGTGCACCGGTGCTGCGCGAATTGCTGCTGCGGGAGCCGCTGGTGCTCGCGGAGCGGGCGGGCCGGCAGGTACAGGCGGTGGTCGGCGCGGCCGAGGCCGACGGCGATCGAACGGTCGCGATCTATTCGCGGGCGGACGACGACGCCGCGGCGCCCTGGATTCAGCATGCGCAGGGCCTGCTTTCGGCCTCGGCGCCGGTACTCACGCCCGATTCCGGGGTCTGGCCGCCCGCGGGCGCGGAGCGGCTCGAGACCGGTGATGTCTACGAGCGACTGGCCGCCCGCGGCTACGAGTACGGTGCGGAGTTCCGCGGTCTGCGGTCGGCTTGGCGGCGGGGCGAGGAGTTCTTCGCCGAGGTCGCGCTGCCGAGCTCCGCGCATCGCGAAGCCGAACTCTTCGGCCTGCATCCCGCGCTGCTCGATGCCGCCCTGCATGTCATGGCTTTCGAACAGCAGGCCGATCGGCTCCTCCTGCCGATGGCGTGGACCGGTGTCACATTGACCGGTGCCGGAGCTCGTGCGCTGCGCGTGCGGATCACCCGTACCGGCCCCGACACCGTGCGCCTGTTCGCCACCGATCCGGGCGGGTGGCCGGTGCTCGCGGTGGAATCGGTACTGACCCGCGAGGTGACGCCGGAGCAGCTGGCGTCCGCCGATGCGTACCGAGACCTGTTCCAGCTGAGCTGGATACCGATGGCGCTGCCGGAATCCGCGCCCCGCCCGGCCTCGTCGGAGTGGCGCCTACTCGCCGATACGGTGCCCGAACTCGTTGTCTACGACGGACTTCCGGGCAATTCGGTGGCGGCCGTGCATACCGCGACCGGGGAATTGCTGGAGGTGCTGCGGCGATTCGTCACCGAATCGCGTTTCGCCCGTTCGCGTTTGCTCATCGTCACCAATGGTGCGATGGCCCGCGACGGCGAGGATGTGCGGGATATGGCCGGGGCGGCCATGTGGGGTCTGGCCCGCTCGGCACAGTCCGAACACCCGGATCGCATCGTGCTGGTGGACACCGACGACACCGTCGATCTCGCCGCCGTCCTGGCCGCCGGCGAACCGCAATTGGTGGTGCGCGGCGGGGTGGCGTACGCGGCACGGTTGCGGCGGATGCCACGCGAGACCGCTCCCGCGGCGGGCGGCACCGGTACGCCCGGCCCGCTCGCCGACTCCGACGGCCCGGTTTTGGTCACCGGCGCATCGGGTGCGCTCGGCACCCTGGTCGCGCGTCATCTGGTGACCGCGCACGGGGTGCGACGGCTGTTGCTGGTGAGCCGGCGCGGGCCGGACGCCCCGGGCATGGCGGCACTGCGGGCCGAGCTGACCGGATACGGCGCGGACGTGACGGTCGCGGCCTGCGATGTCGCGGACCGGGAGCAACTGCGCGCACTGCTGTCCGGGGTACGGCTCTCCGGCGTGGTGCACACGGCCGGTGTGGTCGACGACGGCACCATCGGCTCGCTGACACCCGACCGGCTGGCCGCCGTGCTGCGCCCGAAAGCCGATGCGGCACTGCACCTGCACGAACTGACCGCCGATATGGAGCTGTCGTTCTTCGTGCTGTACTCCTCGGTCGCCGGCATCCTCGGCGCGCCCGGCCAGGCCAATTACGCGGCCGCCAATGGGCTGCTCGATGCGCTGGCCGCACATCGCCGCGCCCGGCATCTGCCCGCGCACTCGCTGGCCTGGGGCATGTGGGATACCGGGCTCGCCGATGCGGTGGGTGCGGCCGACCGGGCCCGGCTGCGGCGCTCCGGGCTGCGGCCGATTCCGGCGGAGGCGGGAATGGCGTTGTTCGACACCGCGATCGGACTCGACTCGCCGGTGCCGATTCCGGTGCGCCTGGATCTGGACGCGCTGCGGTCGCTGCCGGAGCTGCCGCCGCTGTTCGACGGTCTGGTGCGGCCCCAGCCGCGCCGCGCCGCGGTGCGGGCCGAGGATGCCGCCGCGGCTTCGGGATTCACCGCGGGCCTGGCCGGGCTGCCGGAGCTCGAGGCGGTCCAGGTCACCCTGGAGCTGGTGCGCGGACACGCCGCCGCCGCGCTGGGCCACGCCACCGCGTCGGCGATCAAGCCGGAGCGGTCGTTCCAGAGTTACGGCTTCGACTCGCTGATGGCGGTGGAGTTCCGCAATGCGCTGCGGGCCGCCACCGGTCTGCCGCTACCGATCACCGCGGTATTCGACTATCCGAATCCGCTCGAACTGGCCCGCCATCTGGTGGGCGAGCTGCGGCCCGAACCGGCTGCCCCGGTCGCCGAGGACGAGCGGATTCGCGAAGTGCTGCGGACGATTCCACTCGACCGGTTGCGCCGGTCCGGCCTGCTCGACGCCCTGCTGGCCTTCACCGAGGACGGCGGTGAGCTCGCCCTGGACGATGCCCCCGGCGAGGTGGGCGCCGAGTTCGAGGACCTCGATGTCGACGCGCTCGTGGAAATGGCGCTCGGCGGCGAATCCGCCTCTTTCCCAGACGAATTCGACCTGTAGGGAGTTGTGAGATGACTGCTGCCGAAGATCGGCTCGTCAAGGCGCTACGAGCGTCCCTGAGCGATAACGAGAAGCTGCGGGTGGCGAACCGGCGGCTGGCCGCCAAAGATCGGGAACCGATCGCGATCGTCGGTCTCGGCTGCCGGTATCCGGGCGGTATCGAATCACCCGGCGAACTCTGGTCCGTCGTCGCGCAGGGCCGGGACATGGTGTCCGGGTTCCCGGACGACCGGGGCTGGGACACTGATCGGCTCTACGACGCGGATCCGGCCGCGATCGGCAAGACCTATGCGCGCGGTGGCGGATTCCTGCGCGGGGTGGCCGATTTCGATGCCGAGTTCTTCGACATCAGCCCGCGCGAGGCCCTGGCCATGGACGCCCAGCAGCGATTGCTGCTGGAGGTGTCCTGGGAGGCCCTCGAACACGCCGGCATCGACCCGAAAACGTTGCGAGGCAGTGCGACCGGCGTCTACGCGGGGGTCATGTATCAGGATTATCTGCTCCGCCTGAACGGCCGGGTGCCGGCCGAGGCGGAGGGGTATCTGGCCACCGGTAACGCCGGTAGCGTGGTCTCGGGCCGGGTCGCCTACTCGCTGGGACTGGAGGGTCCCGCGCTGACCGTGGACACGGCCTGCTCGTCCTCGCTGGTCGCCATCCACCTGGCCGCGAAGGCGCTGCGCGCGGGGGAGTGCGCGCTCGCGCTGGCGGGCGGTGTGACCGTCATGTCCTCACCGAGCACCTTCATCGAATTCGCGCGCCAGCGCGGCCTGTCACCGGATGGGCGGTGCAAGGCGTTCGCCGATGCCGCCGACGGTGTCGGCTGGGCCGAGGGCGCGGGTGTGATTGTGCTGGAACGGCTTTCGGATGCCGTCCGCAACGGTCATCCGGTGCTGGCGGTGCTGGCCGGTTCGGCGGTGAATCAGGACGGTGCCAGCAATGGCATGTCCGCCCCGAACGGTCCGTCTCAGCAGCGGGTGATTCGGGCCGCGCTGGCGTCGGCGGGGATCACCACCGCTGATGTGGATGTGGTGGAGGCGCACGGTACCGGCACCACCCTCGGTGATCCGATCGAGGCGCAGGCGCTGCTGGCCATCTACGGCCGCGATCGCCCGGCGGATCGGCCGCTGTGGCTCGGGTCGGTGAAGTCGAATATCGGTCACACCCAGGGCGCCGCGGGTGTGGCGGGCGTGATCAAGATGGTGCAGGCGCTGCGCCGGGACATCATGCCCGGCACGCTGCATGTGGACGCGCCGAGCCGGCACGTGGACTGGACAGCCGGCCGAGTCGAGTTGCTGACCGAGTGCCGGGACTGGCCGCCGGCGGATCGGCCACGGCGAGCGGGTATTTCGTCGTTCGGCATCAGCGGCACCAATGCGCACGTGATTGTCGAGGAGGCCCCGGCGAGCGCGCCGGCGGACATCGATCTCGCGGTTCGCCCGCGGACACTCGCGCTGGTGCTGTCCGGGCGCACCGGCGCGGCGGTGACGGCGCAGGCCGATCGGCTGGCCGCCCACCTGACGGAGCATCCCGAGCTCGATCCGTTCGATATCGCGCATTCGCTGGTGACCACCCGCTCGCTCTTCGACGACCGCGCCGTCGTGATCGGTTCCGGCCGAGCCGAATTGCTCGCCGGGCTGCGTTCGCTCGGTGCGGGGGAGGCGGGCGGCACGGTCGTGCGCGGCCGGGCGCAGGAGTGCGGCCCGCCGGTGTTCGTATTCTCCGGGCACGGCGCCCAGTGGGCCGGAATGGCGGTCGAGCTGCTGGATTCCGCGCCGGTCTTCGCGCAGCGACTGCACGAATGTGCCGAGGTGCTGGCCGAATTCGTCGACTGGTCGCTGCTGGATGTGCTGCGCGGCGCCGACGGCGCGCCGGAGCTGGATCGACTGGATGTGGTGCAGCCCGCCCTGCTCGCGGTGATGGTGGCGCTGGTGCGGCTGTGGGAATCGGTCGGGGTGCGGCCCGCCGCCGTCATCGGGCATTCCCAGGGTGAGATCGTCGCCGCCCATGTGGCGGGTGCGCTGTCCCTGCGCGATGCCATGCGATTGATGGCCCGCCGCGGCCTCGCGCTGCTGGCTCTCTCGGGCACCGGGGGCATGGCGTCGGTGGCGGCTCCGGTCGCCGAGGTGCGCGAATGGATCACCCGCTGGGAGGGCGCCCTGGAGATCGGGGCGATCAACAGTCCGGGTTCGACGGTGGTCTCGGGTACCGGGAGCGCCATCGACGAGCTGGTGGAATGGTGTGCGGCCCAAGATATTCGCGCTCGCCCGGTAGCCATCCGCTACGCCTCGCACTCCGCGCACATCGATACCGTCCGAGCCGAGCTGGCCGGGGTCTTCGCCGACGCCGGCGGTGCGGCAGCGGACCTCGAGTTCTTCTCCACCGTGACCGGAACGGCGCTGGACACCACCGAATTGAATGCCGGCTACTGGTATCGCAATGTGCGCGAACCGGTTCGGCTGCAAGAGGCGGTTCGCAGTGCCTATGAGCGCGGCCATCGCACCTTCCTGGAGGTGGGTCCGCACGCGGTGCTGACCTCCGTCATCGCCGAGACGCTCGACGAAATCGCCGCCGGTGAACGGGTTTTCGTGACGGGTACGCTGCGTCGCGACGACGGTGGGCTGCCGCGTTTCCTGCGCGCGGCGGCGCAACTGTTCGTCGCGGGCGGCGCGGTGCGCTGGGACACCTATCTCGACGCGGGCGCGCGCTGCGTGGAACTGCCGACCTACGCCTTCCAGCGTTCCCGCTACTGGCTCGAGCCGACCGGGACAGCCGGTGCCGCAAGCGATTTCGGACTGACCGCCGCCGCGCATCCCATGCTCGGCGCGGTGCTCGGCGCACCGGATTCGGACGGTGTGGCACTCACCGGACGACTCTCCGTCCATACTCAGCGCTGGCTGGCCGATCACGCGGTGTCGGGCACGGTGCTGCTGCCCGGCAGCGCCTTCGTCGAACTCGCGGTGCGGGCGGGCGATGAGATCGACCGTCCGGTGGTCCGTGAACTGGTGGTGCGCGCGCCGCTGGTGCTCGGGCCCGGGGCGGGTGCGCAACTTCGGGTGGTGGTCGCGGACTCCCTGTCCGGAGCGGACCGCGACTTCACCGTCTACGCGCGGCCCGAGGGTGATACCGAGCAGCCGTGGATCGAGCATGCGCACGGTGTTCTGACCGCCGAAATGGCCGGGACCACAACGGGATTCGATACCTGGCCGCCCACCGGCGCCGAACCGGTGGATGTCACCGGGGTGTACCCCCGACTGGCCGAGCGCGGCTACGCCTACGGCCCGCTCTTCCAGGGGCTGCGGGCCGCCTGGCGCGGTACGGACGAGATATTCGCCGAGATCGCACTGCCCGAGCAGGCGCATCGCGAGGCCGCCGATTACGGTCTGCACCCCGCCCTGCTGGACGCGGCCCTGCACACTCTGGCCCTGTTCGACGCCGCCGACGAGCGGGTGGTGCTGCCACTGTCCTGGTCCGGCGTGACACTGGCGGCCGGTGGTGCGACGGCACTGCGCGTCCGGCTGGCCCGCACCGGTCCCGACCTGTTCACCCTGACCGCCGTGGACGGGGCGGGACAGCCGGTGCTGCGAGTGGATTCGATTCTGGTGCGCGCGGTCACCGCCGAACATTTGGCCCTCACCCCCGCGGCCGGATTCGAGCCCGATCTGTATCGCCTGGACTGGCAGACCATCTCGCTCCCTGCGGATCAGGTTGCGTCACAACCGGTTCCGGAACTCATAGTGCACACCCCGGTGCCCGGTGCCACCGCCGCCGACGTGCACGCCGCCACTCAACGCATGCTCGAGGAGTTGCGCGCCTTCGTCACCGAGGAGCGGTTCGCCGCGAGCCGGATGCTGGTGCACACCCGGGGTGCGGTCGCGCTGCCCGGCGAGGATGTGCCGGACCTGGCGGGCGCGGCCGTCTGGGGGCTGGTGCGCTCCGCCCAATCGGAGAACCCGGGCCGAATCACGCTGCTGGACAGCGATACCGCGCTCACCGAGATCGATATCGCGACGGTGCCGGCCGCCGGTGAACCGCAGCTGCTGCTGCGCGCCGGCCGGGCGTACGCGGCGCGACTGGTCCGCACCCCGGCCGCCGTGACCGAGCCGGCTGCGGGTATCGGCGGTCCGGTGCTGATCACCGGTGCGTCGGGTGCGCTGGGCGCGCTGATCAGCCGGCATCTGGTGATCGAGCGGGGCGTGAAACACCTGGTACTGGCCAGCCGCCGCGGCCCGGACGCGCCGGGCGCGGCCGAATTGCACACGGAGCTGGTCGAACTCGGCGCCGAGGTCACCATCGCCCGCTGCGATGTGACCGATGCCGAACAGGTGCGCGCCCTGGTGGCCGATCTGCCCCTGGCGGGTGTGGTGCACGTCGCCGGAGTCAATGACGACGCCACCGTCGGCTCACTCACCGCCGCACAACTCACCGCCGTGCTGCGCCCGAAGGTCGATGCGGCCCTGCATCTGCATAACGCCACGGCGCATCTCGACCTGGAACTGTTCGTGCTGTTCTCCTCTGCCGCAGGTACATTGGGTGCGCCGGGGCAGGCGAACTACGCGGCGGCCAATGCCTTCCTCGATGCCCTCGCCACCCACCGCCGGGCGCACGGCCTGCCCGGGCAGGCACTGGCCTGGGGCCTGTGGGATACCGGCATGGCGGACGAGCTGGCCGTCGCCGACCGGCAGCGGCTCGAACGCACCGGGGTGCAGGCGATTTCGCCGGAGCGGGGCCTGGCACTGTTCGATGCCGCGCTCACCGTCGACGCACCCGCCCTGGTGCCCATGCGCCTGGATCTCGCCGCCCTGCGGCGGGCCCCGATGCTGCCCGCTCTGCTCCGGAGCCTGGTGCCGGCCCGGGTCCGTCGTACCGCGGCGGTTGCCGTGGACGCCGCGGCCGATGCGGGTCTCGCGGCCGAGCTGGCCGGCCTCGACGAGGCGGCGGCGATCGAGGCGGCGCTGCAACTCATTCGAGAGTTGACGGCGCGCGCGGTCGGACAGCACAGTCCCGGCGATATCGACCCGGATCGCTCCTTCCAGCAGCTCGGATTCGACTCCCTCATGGCGGTCGAACTACGCAATGGCTTGCGCGCGGCCACCGGACTGCCGATCCCCATCCCCGCCATCTTCGACAACCCCAGTCCGCGCGCACTGGCCCGCTATCTGCGCACCGAGGCCGCGAACAGCGCTACGGCACAGGCGATCTCGGACACCGCCCCGCCCACCGGGGACACCGGCGGGTCGGAGCCGACCTCGAACGCTCGGTCGGCCGTGCTGGACGAAGGCGGCCTGCGGGAGCTGCTGGCCGCGACTCCGCTGGAGCGGCTGCGAGCTACCGGAGTGCTTGCGGCACTGGGCGTCACGGTCGAGGCCGGACTCCCCGAGGTGGTGCGCGCGCCCGCGACCCGCGATGTCATGCGCCTGCTGCGCAGCGGGCACGGTGTGCCGACCGCGGCGGTCACCCTCGGCCTGGCCATTCGGCTCGGCACCGCCGTGACCACCGAATCCGAACTCACCGCTTTGCTCGCCCGGCTCGCGGCCAGGCATGCCGCACTGCGTCTCACCATCGAGCCCAGCGCGGAGCACGGTCGTGAACTGGTCGCGCACCGCGCACCCGTCGGTGCGCTGCTGCGCCGGACACCGGTCACCGACTGCGGCGCGGAGACGGTCGCGGAGCGGTTGCGCCTTTTGATGGAACCACCGTTCGACCCGGCCACCGGGGTGCTGTGGCGCTTCGCGCTGCTCGAAGCTCCGTCCGGTGCGCAGGTGCTCGTCTTCGGCGCGCACCACAGCGTGTGCGACGCCCAATCCATGCTGCTGGTGGCCGGTGAGATCGACGCCGAGCTCGCGGGCGCGGCGCTGCCGGGGACGGCCACGAACCGGGACTTCGACGATCTGCTCCGGGCACAGCGCGCACACACCGGCGGCAGCGACAATGCCGCCTGGCGTGCGGAATTCGCGGGTAGCCGGCGACTGGACCTGACGGTCTCGCGCCCCCGGCCGGCGCAACGCTCCTATCGGGCCGGAACCGCCGTGGCGGAGCTTCCGGACGGCCTGCTCGACCAGGTCACCGGGCGGGCCCGGGAATTGGGCATCACCCCGGCCGCGTTCTTCCTCGGTGCGCTGACCGTGCAGCTGTCCCGGCGCCGGCGGGTGGACCGCTTCGTGCTCGCGGTCCCGGTCGATACCCGTATCCATGTCGAATCCTTCGACGGCGTGGGCTATTTCGGTGTTCCGGTGCCGTATCCGGCGACCGTGGAGGCGGCGGACCGAATCGCGGATGTATTGCGCCGCACCGGGACTCGCCTGCACCGGCTGCTCGGCGAGGGAGCGGGATTCTCCGACACCCTGGCCACACTCGCCGCGGAGGGTCTCTACCGGGACAACGCGCCGATGGTGGAGGTCTACTTCAACTACCTGCGTTCGAATACCGGCTTCCGGCGCGCGGAACTGGTGCCCGCCGGCGTCGGCTACTCCGATCTCGACCTCATGGTCACGGTGATGGCGGACCTGAACCGGGTGCTGCTGACCTACAACCACGACATCATCGATGACGCCGGGGGAGCCGAGCTGGGCGCGGAGTACGTCGCGGTGCTGACCCAGGCGGTGCACGACCCCGACCGGCCGGTCGCCGTCGAGCAGGCGGACCCGGTGGCCGCCGTACCTTCGGGCGCGGGGACTGCCACGCCTGCGGACCCGGTGGCCGCCACGCCATCGGGCGCGGGGACCGCCACGACTCCGGAAGCCGGTGCACCATCCGCTGAATCGACCACCGGCACACCGGCATTGGCCGTCGCTGCCAGTTTCGCCCTGGGTAACTTGCCCGGGCTGCTGCGATACGCGTGCACCGACGTCCTGCCCGGTACGCCGCCCGGCGCCGCGCCGGAGTTGCTCGAGGCCCCGTATCACCAGGTGCTGGCCGCCCTGCGTGATCCGTCCGGCGTGCTGCGCGATCCCGCGACCCGGGTCGGCATCGTGCTGCTGCGCGCCGCCGACCTCGGCAGGTTCGGGCCGCTCTCCGATGAATTGCTCGCGGAACTGGCCGGCGAATTTCCGGCCGCCGGCACCGCGCTGGTGGAACACACCCGAAAGCCCTTGGTGGTCGGCCTGCTTCCCACCCGCACAGCGGCGGTGCGGGAAGAGCTGACCGGCTGGGAGGAGACGCTCGCCGACCGGCTGGCCGACGTGCCGGGCGTCGTGGTGCTTCGGCCGGATGACTGGACCCGCCAGCATGCGGTGACCGAGCGGTTCGACGAGCGCACCGAAGCGCTCGCGCACCTGCCGTTCAGCGCGGAATTCCAAGCGGCCGTGGCACTTACGCTCGCGGATGTGCTGCGCGCGATGCGCGCGGAGCTGCCCAAGGTGATAGCCGTGGACGGCGACCACACGCTGTGGAGCGGAGTAGCGGGCGAAATCGGGTCCGAGCATGTCGATCTCACCGGTCCGCGCGCCGATTTGGCCCGGAAACTGTTGCGGCTCAGGCAGTCCGGCGTGCTACTCGCGCTGGTGAGCAACAATGACGAGCAGACCGTGCGCGCGGTGCTGGACCGCCCGGACGCCCTGCTGCGGGCCGAGCACTTCAGCGCCATCTCGACCGGATGGGATCGCAAAGCCGCGCGCCTGACCGAGATCGCCGCACAACTTGCTCTCGGTGTGGACAGCTTCGCCTTCCTCGATGACAACCCCGTCGAAATCGCCGCCATGCGCGCCGAATTGCCGGAAGTCCTGAGCATCACCTGCCCTCCGGTGGAGGAACTGCCCGCACTACTCACCCGGCTCTGGCCACTGGTCCCGATCACCCGGACTGCGGAGGACGCCGGTCGCGCCGAGTTCTACCGGCAGGAGCGCGAGCGCGACTCCGTCCGGGCGCGTACCGAATTCGCCGAATTCCTCGCCCAGCTCCAGTTGGTCGTGGATATCGCCGAGGTCTCCGAGGACACACAGGAGCGTGCCGCCCAGCTCATTCGCCGCACCAATCAGTTCGCGTTGCGCAAGGTCGCCGACGGCGAACTCGAGCGCTGGCGCAGCGAAGGTGAGGTATGGACGGTCGCGGCCCGGGACCGCTTCGGCGACTACGGCCAAATCGGTTTGCTCGCACTGCGTTCCGAATCGGGCGCGCTCCGCGTCTCCGGCTGGCATCTGAGCTGCCGCGCGCTCGGCCGCGGCGTGGAGGAGCGCCTGCTGGGGTTCCTGGCCGACCGCGCCGAGGCACTCGGACACACCTCGGTGCGCGTCGTGGCGGAGGCGACGGCCCGCAATGTGCCCGCGCGGCGACTGATTTCGGCGCTGGGTGGCGGCGCGGTCGACGATCCGGTGCTCGACGCCAATACCGAGCTGCCCTACCTGCGGTCGTTTCGGTCGTGGGAACAGTGACCGTCAACAATGAAGGAGAGATTGTGATGGGAGACCAGCACAATGGTGTCCCCGTCCGAACCCCGGACGTCGATCGCCTCGACCAGGCCGAACTCGTCGAAAATGGCGGCGGCGCACTGGATATCGCCGCATTGCTGGCGGCGGCCGGTGGCGCGGGCGCGCCACCGGCGTCCGCCGTGCCGCCCGCCTCGATCGACGGGAACTGGGACCTCGAGCGATTGACCGCGGCCATCACCGCCATCGCGGCCCGGCTGGTCCCCGGTGCGGCCCTCGATGCCGATACCGATTTCTTCGAAGGCGGAGCGACCTCGGTCGCCGCCGTGGAACTCGTGGCCGAACTTGCCCGCGAACACGGTGTCGAACTGCCGCTCGACGATGTGTTCGCCGATGCCCGGCCGCGACAGCTGGCCAAACGCTGGTTGCGCGCCAACGGAATCGCCGTCGATACCGGAATGCCCGGGGACGGTACGGTACCGGCCGTCGTTGCCGCCCCGGGCGCGCCCGCCGTGTTCGCGACCACCCTCGGCGTCGACGCCACCGCGGACGACACCCTCGCCCAGATCCTGGCGGATATCGCCCTGGTGGATCGGCTGCCCTTCGTCGGACCGCCGCCACAGACCGCCCCGCGCCGCATTCTGCTCACCGGTGCCACCGGCTTCCTGGGCAGCCATATGCTGCTGGATCTTCTGCGGCACAGCGACGCTCACGTGATCTGCCTGGTGCGCGCCGCGGACGAGCAGGCGGGTCTGGTGCGGCTCGGTGACGCGCTGACCGGCTTCGATCTGCCCTGGTCCGTCGAGGTGCAACGGCGGATCACGGTACTGCCCGGCGATGTGCGCAGCCCGCGCCTGGGTCTGACCCCCGAGCGCTGGAACAGCCTTGCGCTGGAGGTGGATTCGATCGTCGGCGTGGCCGCGGCGGTGGACTTCCTGCGTGGCTACTCCTCGCTGCGGCAGAGCAATGTGCTCGGCGCCCTCACCCTGGCGGAGCTGGCCGTCACCGGCACGGTCAAACCGCTGCACCATATTTCGTCCATCGCGGTCTTCAACGAGGTCGGCGTCGCCGCGATCGGCGAGGATGTGCCCGTCGCGCGCATCGACAAGCTGGGCGCGGGCTACGACAAGACGAAATGGGCAGCCGAGGCCGCACTGCGGCGCGCCCGCGAGCACGGCCTCACGGTGACCTTCCTGCGCCCCGGCGGCATCGGTGGCCACCGTGAGACCGGTGCGCACAACCCGCACGACCTCAGCAGCGCCATGCTCGCGGCCATCTCCCGATTCCGCACCGTGCCCGAATTCCGGTGCTTCAATGTGGCCTCCGTCGACTGGGTCAGCCGGGTCGCCGCCGCCATCGTGTGCGAGCCCAGCGCCTGGGGCTACAACTACAACCTCACCGGCATCCCCCAGACCATGGACAGCACCGTGCGGGAGATGGCGCTGGCGGGAATGCCCGTGCGCGTACAACATTGGGAGCAGTGGCGCACCGAGGCACTGGACCGCATTCGCACCGAACCAGTCCCGGAACTCGACTTCCTGGCCTGGATGCTGCAATCACCGGGCGCGACCGATCTGATCCGGGGCTCGCTGACCGCACCGCCCGGCCGCTGCGACCGCACCCTGGCCTTCGTGCGCAGACATAAACTGCCCGAACCACTTCCGTACGATTCGCCGGCCCAGCAGAAGACCTTCGAACTGATGGCAGCGGCCGGTGTGGCACGGCTGCCACAGCGCGAGGACACCCCGTACCTGTGGTTCGCCGAGACCATGGCGGGCAGCGTCGGTGCGTCCGGTGCGCCCGCGGACATTCCGTGCGAGGCGGCGCTGACCCTGTCGATCACCAGCATGTACCAGCTGGTCAGTGCGCGGCGCGTCGATGTCGCCGGTGAGATCACCTGTCCCGGTGTGCATTCCGAGCCGTTGACGGTGGAGCGCGGTGACCTGTTCATCCGCCCGCAGCAGGGCGTGCCCTGGCGCCGGGGCGGCCTGACCCATCCGCTCATGCGCTATCGCCTGACCCTGCGCGACGCCGACGGATCCCGCTGGTGGCTGGAGGGCGAGAAATCCGCCCGGGCCCGCCGCGATGTGTGGCGGCAGGTCCGCGCGCTCAGCATCGAGATCGGCCGTGAGGGCGAACCGGCCGCATTCTCCGGCGAGATCGTCGTGCCGTCCGGCACCTACCTGCCCGACCAGATCGACGGGCTGCGGGTGAATCCCGATCTGTCCGAACGGCAACAGCGCCTGGCCAAGTCGATCTGGCTGGCCTGGTTCGGCGCGGAGGTGGGCCGCGGCGCGCTGCAGCCGATGCTGCGCGCCGCCGCGGAACTGCTCGACCTGCGCCGCGGCGCGACCCTGAAGGAGCTGCCCTGATGAATCTGGTTCCGCTGCACAAGCCGGTCTTCGAGGCCATGGTGGAGCAGATCCCGCTGCGCGTCGCCGACGGCACCCTGCTGGAGTTACGCCGCGTCACCGTCGACAACGCACCGCGGCCCGCGGTGCTGCTGCTGCACGGGCACACCGCCTCCTCGGACATGTTCCTGGTGCCCGAGATCCGCAACCTGGTCGAGGTGCTGCTCGACGCGGGTTATGAACCATGGCTGCTGGATTGGCGCGGCAGCTGCCGACTGCCCTACAACGAGACCGGGGCCCGATTCAGCTACGACGAGGTCGCGGTCTACGACATTCCCGGCGCGGTCGCGTTCATCCGGGAACGGATCGGCGGGCAGCCGCTCTCGGTGGTGGCGCACTGTATCGGCGCGCTCACCCTCGCCATGAGCATGGCGGCCGGACTCGTCCCCGGCCTGGCCGGAGTGGTGGCGCAGGGCGTCTTCCTGACACCCAAGATGAGCGGTCTGTCCCGGCTGCGGGTGGCGCTCGGCGGCGAAGTGCTGCGCTCCACCTTCGATCACGTGCCCACCGATTTCCGCAAGGTCGGGCTCTGGTCCAAGTACACCCCGCTGTTCGGGTTCATGTCCCGGCGTTCGGACTGCCCCGACCCGACCTGCCGCATGCTGCAGAGCAATTGGGGGATGGGCGGGTCGCTGTTCAATCACGAGAACCTGGATCGGCGCACCCACGACCGGCTGGCCGATCTGGTCGGCGCCATCCCACTGTGGATCCTGCCGCATCTGCGCCGGGTGGAGCTCGCCCAGACCATCGTCCCGTGGCACGACGGTGACGACCGCTTCGCCATGCTGCCCGCGAACGCGCTGGACAGCGCCGATCGCATCGACTGCCCGGTGCTGCTGCTGTCCGGCAGCCGCAATGAATTCTGGCGCGACTCGAACAAGCTGTGCCACGAGGTGCTTTCGGCGCGTCAGCCCCAGCTCGACGTGCGCTATGTCGAGGTGCCGGGGTACGGGCACTTCGACGCATTCATCGGGCGCGGCGCCGCCCTCGACGTATTCGGGCACATTCTGCGATTCCTCGGCGAACCGCGCTGACGGATCGCCGCACACGGAGGTTGGTTCGGCCATGGCACATACGGTTAACGAAAAGAACTCGGGCACAAGCGAAGTCAGGATCATCGGGGC
This sequence comes from Nocardia sp. SYP-A9097, assembly GCF_009649815.1. Taxonomy (GTDB): domain Bacteria; phylum Actinomycetota; class Actinomycetes; order Mycobacteriales; family Mycobacteriaceae; genus Nocardia. Next base: position 307,573 of record NZ_WJIC01000001.1, on the reverse strand, counting down.
GCCGACCGGGCGGTGGGCCGACAAGCTGCTGGCGCGCAGGCCACTGCGCCCCGCGGAGCTGGCCGCCGCACCCGCCGGCAGTGCGCTGAAACCGGTGACCGGCGACCGGGGCCTGCCGTTCGTGGGCATGATGCTCGACTACATGCAGTACGGTCCGGCGTTCCAGTACGAACTGCATCGCCGGCACGGTGACGTCGCCTGGTTCTACGGCATCGGGCTGAAGTTCCTCTCGGTGGCGGGCTCGGACGCGGTCCAAGCGGTGCTCACCAACAAGGACAAGGCGTACGCCAGCGGCTGGGGATATATCGGACCGTGGTTCGAGGGCGGCCTGGTCATGCGGGACGGCGATGTGCACCGCAGGCACCGCCGGATGATTCAGAACGCATACACCGAACAATCGCTGAACAGCTATCAAAGGCCCTCGGCGACCGCCATCGAGCGCGCCGTGGCGGCGTGGCCCACCGGCCGGACCATGCGGATGCTGCCGGCCGTCCGGCGACTCTCCATGGCCGCGTCCACCGAGATCTTCCTGTCCGAGCCGTACCAGCGCGACGGCGAGCGAATCATGCGCGCCATCGAAGCCTGCGAGATGGCCATCATGACCTCGGTGCGCGCTCCGATACCGGGCTCCCCCTGGTACCGCGGCATGAAGGCGCGAAAGTGGTTGCAGGACTGCCTCGCCGCCGCCGTCCCCGCCGCCCGCGCGCGCGAGGGCGCGGACTTCTTCTCGATCGTGTGCCGTGCCACCGATCAGAACGGCGAGGGCCTCACCGATGCCGAGATCGCCGATCACATGATCCTCACCCTGCTCGCCTCCGGTGACACCACGGTCTACACCGCGGCGGCCACCATCTACTTCCTGGGCCTGTACCCGCAATGGCAGCAGCGCGCCCGCGAGGAGTCCCTCGCCCGCGGCGACGGACCACTCGACGCCGCCGGTATGCGCGGGCTCGGCGTGCTCGACCTGGTCATCAAGGAGAGCATGCGACTGCTGCCCGCCACACCCACCCAACTGCGCCGCACGGTGCACGACACCGAACTGCACGGCCACTTCGTGCCCGCCGGGCAGCTGGTGAGCGTATGCACCGGTCTCAATGGCCTGCTGCCCGAATACTGGTCGCGGCCACAGACTTTCGATCCCGAGCGGTTCGCCGAGCCGCGCCGCGAGGATCGCGCGCACCGGGCGTCGTGGGTGCCGTTCGGCGCCGGGCATCACAAATGCATCGGCATGGATTTCGGCACCATGAAGGTCTTCACCGTGCTCGACGCCATGCTGCGCGAATACGAATGGACGCTGCCGGACGGCTACGACATGTCCTGGCGCTTCCGATTCCCCGGCGGCCCCTCACAGGGCCTGCCCATGACGCTGACCAGACGCGAAAAGCAGTAGCGAGAGCGGAGTCCGTGCCCGGACCGGGCACGGGTGGGGGAGGGAACCATGACGAAAATCGACAGCTCACCGGCCGGACGGCGCTGGCTGGTCACCGGGGCGGGCGGGCTCCTCGGACGAGAACTGGTCGAGCAGTTGCGATCTCGGCAGCTGGGGGAGATCATCGCGCTCGATCGCGCCGCACTCGACATCCGCGACGGCGCGGCGGTGGACGAGGTGCTGCGCGGCCTGCGCTGCGGCATCGTCGTCAACTGCGCGGCCTGGACCAATGCCAATGCCGCCGAGACCGCCGAGCCGGAGGCCCTGGCCGTCAATGCCCACGCGGTACGCAATCTCGCCGTCACCTGTGCCGCAACCGATGCCACGCTCGTGCACATCTCCACCGACTACGTCTTCGACGGGACCGCCCGCACGCCGTACGCGGAATATGACACCCCGCGGCCCGTGAACGCCTACGGCAGAACGAAACTGCTCGGCGAGCGCGCCGTACTGGAACTGCTGCCGTTCCGCGGCTTCGTCATCCGCACCGCCTGGGTCTACGGCGGCCACGGCCGCAACTTCGTGAACACCATGCTGAAACTGGAACGCGAACACGCCACCATCGAGGTCGTGAACGACCAAGTGGGACAACCCACCTGGTCGCGGGACCTGGCCGGCCGCATTGCCGAGATCGACTACGGCACCGCGCCGGCGGGTATCTATCACGGCACCAATGCCGGCCGGACCACCTGGTGGGAGCTGGCGCGCGAGGTCTTCCGGTACGCCGGCGCGGATCCAGATCGGGTGCTGCCCATCCCCACCTCCGCGCGCAACGATCCGGCCGCCCGCCCGCCCTTCAGCGCCCTCGGGCACGAGCGGTGGCGGGCGGCGGGGCTGGAACCCTTGCGGCACTGGCGTTTCGCGCTCGCCGAGGCGATGCCCGAACTGGCCGCTCAGGTATCGATGGCGGCGAGCACCGCCGCGACCGCGTCCCCCGCGATGCGTTCGGCGCGCGGCGTGGCGACCAGGCCCGCCACATAGCTGAAGTTCCAGTGCAGCGCGCTCGCGCCGGTCGTCACCGAACAACTGATGCGACCGGTGGGAGTGCTCGCGGTGAATTGCGCGTCCGACAACTCCCAGGCGCCGACCCGATCCGGGAAGTCGATCCGGCCCAGATTCGACAGGCCGACGCCGAACGGGCCCTGCCGGTCCAGGAAGGTGATCACCCGCCGATTCGTGTTCGCCCAGCGCTGCGGGAACAGCAGCCGGGCCGCGGTGAGGGTCGTCAGATGCTGCCCGAAATCCTTGCGCCGCACAATATTCCGTGATGCCATACGCGCGGTGTCCCAGAAGTTCACCGCCGGGCCGAAGGCGATATGACCGGGCAGGTCCGTGACATAGGAACCCAGCTCGTCCGGGCCGACCACCGGAATCAGATCGGCGCGCAGGTCGACCGCCGAGCCGATGGTGACCCGCCCCGTCCCGCCCGGAACCAGATCAGCGCCCACCGCGCCGGCCAGTGCCGCCGCCAGCGCGCCGTGCACCGTGGTCTGCTCCCGCCGGCACGCGTGCAGCAGCGCCTCGACTCGTTCGCCGGCAATGGTCCGGGACAACAGCCGTGTGCGCCGCTGCGGGATCGGAACCCAGTCGTCCACCGTGACTCGGCGCGGTCGCCGCACCGCCCCGATCAGCTGATCGCCCAGCATGACCGCGGCCGTTCGCCCCAGACCACGAGCGCGCGCCGGGATCAGATCGTACGGCGCCGGATGCCCGGCATCGACCGGAAGCTCATCGAATTCCGCTGCGGCCGTGATGATCTGCCGCAACAGCGCGAGCAGTGCGGTCGCGTCCACGATGACATGCGCACCGGTGAGGATCAGATCGTGCGCCTCCTGCGTCGTGCCCGCCGCGTGCACGATATCCACCATCCGCACCAATGGCGCGTGCCGCTGATCGATCGGCGTGCACAACTCCACCTCGTCGATCTCCCGGAATGCCGCCGCATCATCCTGCGGCGCGGCCGATACCGTGCGGATCGGCAGCCGCGCACCCGCCACCGGTTCGAACTCGCGGCGGCCCCGCTGCCCCGGACCGACGCGCACCCGCAACAGCGGATGCGCGGCGACCACCCACGCCGCGGCACGCGCCAGCCACTCGGCGCGCACCTCGCCCCGAACCCGAACCCACGCAACGACATTCAGCGGCGAGATATCGTGAATAGTCGCGAAGCCGTGCTCGTACGCACTCAGCGGCCGCCGGATCTCCGCCACCTCGACCGAAGTCACCGCCCTCGCCCGTTCATCCGGCGGCATGACGCTCGATGGTGTCGCACATATGCTGGGCGCCCCGCTCACCGGCGATCGCCGCCCCGGCCGCGGTCGCCCGCGCGCGCACATCGGACTCGGTGACCCGCGCCAGCGCGTCCAGCAGGCGCTGCTCGGTCAGCTTGCGGTAGGTGATGTCCACGCCGATCCCGGCCGCGGAAACCCGCCAGCCCCACAGGATCTGGTCGCCGAAGACCGGTGTGACGACCGACGGGATGCCCGCCCGCGCCACATCGTGCGTGGTCCCGGGGCCGCCCGCGTGTACCGCTGCCCGGCAGCGCGGCAGCACCTTGTCGTAGTCCAGCGGCCCGCACACCATGACCCGGCCGTCGGCCGACGGACCCAGCGGAAAGTTCGTATAGCCCGCGGCGACCAGCGCCCGGGCACCCAGCCGCGTGGTCACCTCGGTGATCATCGCCAGATGCGCGACCGGATCCTCGACCGGAATACTGCCCAGGCTGAAGAAGATCGGCGCTTCATCCGCCGCGAGCCAAGCCTCCAGACCGGGATCGAGCGCCACCTCGCCCCACGCCGCCCGCTGCCGCTCGGACAGAATCGGCGTACCACCGATGGTGCACCGGTCCGGCCAATCCCGCGGCTTCGGGAACAGCACCGGACTGACCAGCAATTCCATCGGCGTGCCCAGCTCCCGCAGCCGTGCGAACGGATTCGGCACCTGCTCCGGCATTTTCAGTTTGCGGCGCAGGCGGCGCAGGCCGGCGCGATTCGCCTGCAGGAAGGCCTGTTCGAAAACCGTGTGCGAGGCCCGGCGCAGCAGTGGCGTCGGCAGCGGACGGTCGTAGATGTGCGGGGAGGAGAACTCGCGGGACCGTTCGATCGGAAAGGGCAGACAGCCGACCAACGGCTGACCCGAGCGCTCGGTAATGGTCTGGGCGCGGGCGAAGATCATCGGCCCGGTGACCACCAGGTCGGCGCCCTCGCACGCCTGGATCAGCGCATCGTCCACCTCGCCACCGCGAATGGCCTCCAGTCGCGCGATCCGCCGGGCGAACTCCAATTTCCCCGGGAGATCCAGAATTCCATTCGCGAAGAGAAACCGCTGTGCCGCCGGCGAGGAGAGAAACGCGCGAATATCGACCGGAATCGGCACCGCGGTGATTCCGGCCCGGCGCACCGCCTCGAGATTGTTCTTATTGGCTGCTACCACGACATCGTGACCGCGCGTGCGCAACTCGTCCGCGACCGCCAGGTGGGGTTGGAAATCGCCACGTGACCCATACGTAAGCACTGCAACTCTCACCCGGCCGAGCCTATACCGGTATTCGAATCACCGTCGGATCGAAAGATGTTGCGGCGCCTGTGATTCCATGCACCTATCGGTCGCGCCAGCCGGGTGCGGCGGCATCCTTGGCCGAGCGGCGCAATTCCAGCGGCCTGCCGTCACGACCCCGGGTCGGCCAGGCGATCGCGAGATCCGGGTCCAGGGCGTCGATTTCCCGCTCCAGCGCCGGATCGTATTCGCGTGAACACAGATACAGCACCGTGGAATCGTCCTCCAGCGAGAGAATGGCGTGCCCCATTCCCTCGGCCAAATACACCGAGCGGCGATGCACATCATCGAGCAGCACACTGTCCCACTGCCCGTACGTGGGCGAGCCGGGACGCAGATCCACCACCACATCGAGCAGCGCCCCCCGCACACAGGTGACGTATTTCGCCTGCCCCGGCGGATTTTCGGTGTAATGGATGCCCCGCAGCACGCCGGCCGCAGACATCGAGGAGTTGATCTGGCACAACTCGAACGGGCGGCCGGCCACCTTTTCGAAGGCCGAGGACCGATAGGTCTCGGCGAACACCCCCCGTTCATCGTGGAACCGGGTGGGCGTGAACTCCCACGCCCCCGGAATCGACAATTCGCGAACCTGATGCGTCATAGCGCCCGTTCCTTCAGCAACCCGAGCAGGTAGGCGCCGTACCCGGACTTCAGCAGCGGTTTGGCCAGGGTGCGCAGCTGCTCATCGTCGATGAAGCCCTGCTGCCACGCGACCTCTTCGGGCGCACCGACTTTCGAGCCCTGGCGCTTCTCGATGGTGTGCACATAGTTGGCGGCGTCCAGTAGTGAATCGAAGGTGCCGGTGTCGAGCCACATGGCACCGCGCGTCAGCACCTCCACCCGCAGCTCACCCCGGTCGAGATAGACCTGATTGACATCGGTGATCTCGTATTCGCCGCGCGCCGACGGCCGTAGTCCGCGGGCGATCTCCACCACGTCGTTGTCGTAGAAGTACAGACCCGGAACCACGTGGTTCGACCGCGGCACGGCCGGCTTCTCCTCGATGGAAAGCACTCGGCCCGAAGCGAATTCGACCACCCCGTAGTCCTGCGGGTTCGCCACCGGGTAGGCGAATACCGCGCCGCCCTCGATATCGGCGAAGCGACGCAGCCCGGTGCCCAGGCCGGGACCGTGAAAGATGTTGTCGCCCAATATCAATGCCACGCTGTCGGTGCCGATGTGGTCCGCGCCGAGCAGGAAAGCCTGTGCCAGCCCATTGGGTTCGGGCTGCACCACATAGCTGAGCGCGATGCCGAACTGGGACCCGTCGCCGAGCAGTCTGGTGAACGTGGCCGCGTCGTCGGCGGTGGTGATGATCAGAATGTCGCGAATCCCCGCCAGCATCAGGGTCGACAGCGGGTAGTAGATCATCGGCTTGTCGTAGACGGGAATCAATTGTTTGCTCGCGCCGCGGGTGATCGGATGCAGACGCGATCCCGTACCCCCCGCGAGGATGATGCCTCGCACCATCCGAGTCTGTCGTGTTTGCACCGGCAGCTGAAGAGGTTCGTGCCGTAGGACACACCGTCGCGGGAATTCTCGTTACCGCGCGCCGCGCACAGTGCCGCGCCCGGTCCGAGTAGACATGCTCTGGCAAACGTTTCGCGACACCCATTCGGCGGAGTTCTCGAAAGGTAGTGCAGCGCATGAGAATGTTGTTCACCGCGGGAGTGACCGCGGCAATGATCGGACTGATCGCCACGGTACCCGCTGGTGCGGAGCCCGCCGGACCGGCGCCCATTGCCGGAACGGTCGCCGGCACGACCATCGAGCCGGCCATCGACTGCCTGCCCTCACCAGCGCATCCACACCCGGTGGTGGTGCTCCCCGGCGGGGACGGCACCACCGCGGAGACCTCGGAGCAGTGGGGTCCGGTGCTGCGCGCGCTGCGTGGCGCGGGCTACTGCACCCTGGTCTTCCAGGGCGGCATCCTCAATGGGAAGCGCTGGGCCGGTGACCTTCCCGCGAGCGCGCGGCAAACCGCGGACTTCATCGCGGCGGTCCGCGGGCGCACCGGGGCCGATCAGGTCGATATCGTCGCGCACTCGGTCGGCACGGTCGTCTCCAACTACTTCCTCAAGGTGCTGGGTGGCGCGCCCCAGGTCGCACACGCGATATTCCTCGCGCCCGAGGCCCGGGGCTGCGACGGTTCGGGTTTCCTGACCCAATTCGGCATCGAGAACTCGCCGATCACCCCCGCGCAGGTGCTCGCGGAACTCCCCTTCCTGGCGGCCGGACTCTCCGCGGTATCGCCCGAGATGGCGGTCGCCGTGCAGTTGACCCCGCAGTCCGAGGTCTACCACGCCGTCTTCGACGGTCCGATCACCCAGCCCGGCGTGCGGTACTCGGTGCTGTCCACCCGCAACGACGAATTCGCGACACCGGCCACCACCTGCTCGGTCATCGACGAACCGGGCGTGCGCACCACCTTCTACGAGGACCTCTTTCCGAGTGCGGCCGCCGTCGGGCACTCCAGCCTTCGGTCCAGCACCGAAACCACGCGATGGATCGTGGATCAACTCGCTCGCTGAAACCGGCTAGCGTGGTGGCTGACCGTATGCCGAGAGCGACTGCGAGGTAGCCAATCCATGTACCGGACCCGTAACAGGATTATCGGGGTGCTGGCCGCCTGCGCCGCGGCCGCACTGCTGACCGCCTGCGGCAGCGACGACTCGACCGCCACGAGCACCTCCCGAGCGACCGTCACCAGCGCGGCCGGCGCCACCTCCGCACCCTCGGCCGTACTCACCACCTCGGCCGCGCCGACCACGGAATCGGCGCAGCCGTCCACCACCGAGCCGGATCCGGGCGCCTCGGTCTCCTCGGAGCGACCGGCTCCGGTGCCGACGCAATTCCTGCCCACCGATACCCCGGCCCTGACCGACAAGGACAAGGCGTACCTCGCCGCACTCGCCAAGCGCGGTATCACCCCGGCCATGCCGCAGACCGCGGTCTCGGCCGGAACCATGGTGTGCCAGGGCAAATCCGGTGGCGCGTCGCAGGATCAGATCCTGACCTTCGTCGATGCCATCGCCGGATCCGATCCGAACTTCGAACAGTTGGGCATGCCGGTCGATCAGGTCGGCAAGATCTACTACGAGGTCGCCATCGCGAGCTACTGCGATAAATGAGGTCGTGATCCGGCGGGTTTTCCTCTGGCTCCCCATAATTCGCGGTGAGACGGTAGAAAACTATTGTGGCGCGTGTGGCAGGTGACAGACGGGGGAGGCAGGGGCGCAGAGGTTTCATAGCGCTCGTGGCGGTCACTACGGTCTGGATCGGAGGGGGAACGGCGGCCGCCGATCCGGCGGCGGCCCCACCGACTACACCGGCGATACGAAATGTGGTGTGGCTGACCGACAGACGCGTCGCGCTGTGGATCGATTCACCCGCGATGGGCACCCGGATTCAGGTGCAGCTGCTGCTGGCGCGAGACTGGAACGCCAAGCCCGCCGATCGATTCCCGATGCTGCTCATGCTGGACGGTATTAGTGCCGCCGACGATGCCAGCGGCTGGACGAAAGACGCTGGGGCCGAAGGCTTTTACGCGGACAAGAACGTCACCGTGGTACTGCCGGTGGGTGGACGGGCCGGTTGGTACACCGACTGGCGCAGACCCGACAACGGCAAGAACTATCGGTGGGAAACGTTCCTCACCAAGGAATTACCGCCACTGCTGGACAAGGATTGGCGCACCAGCAATGTGCGCGGCATCTCGGGATTGTCCATGGGCGGTACCGCGGCCATGACCCTCGCGGGCCGCAATCCCGGCTTCGCGCGCTACGCGGCATCCTTCTCCGGCCTGCTCACCCTCACCACTCTCGGTATGCCACAGGCGATTCAGTACGCGACCCGTGATGCGGGGGGCTTCGACACCGATGCCATGTGGGGGTCGTACACCGATGCGGAGTGGGGCACCCACGACCCGTACGCGCTGGCCGAGCGTCTCAAGGGCGTGAGTCTGTATGTCTCCAGCGGCAGTGGATTGGCCGGGCCGCATGACACTTCGTCCGGTATCCCGGGGGTGAGCACCAATTGGACGGGTATGGCCCTGGAGGTGCTGTCCCGGGCGTCGTCGCTGCAGTTCGTGGCCAAGCTGAACAAGCTGAGCATTCCGGTGCAGGTGAATTACCGTCCGTCCGGGACACATTCGTGGCCGTACTGGGATTTCGAGATGCGGCAGTCCTGGCCGGCGGCGGCGTCCGCGCTCGGGGTGGCGGCGGACAAGCCGGAGTGTGCCGCGGCGGGTGCGATTGCGCCTGTGGCACTGGCGAAATGGTGGCTGGGGGAGTGTCTCACCCCGGAGTTCGCGGTGGCGGGCGGTGTGACGCAGGATTTCAAGGGCGGGCGGGTGTTCTGGTCGCAGGCGGGCGGGGCGCATCCGGTGGGCGGAATGATCGGCGGCGCTTATGAAGGCGCGGCGGGACCGACCGGGGCACTAGGATTTCCGATTAGCGACGAAAGTCCTATTTCCGGCGGCGCGCAACAGAATTTCCAGCACGGCACCATTGTGTTTCGCGATGGAAAAGCCGAAATACACGCCAGCTGACTGAGATACCCGCCGGTTAACCGGTGCACACCGGTAATGTGCTCCGAGTCCGTGACGCCGGTCATCGTTTGGTGTCGTTCCCCCTTTGCGGTTCAGGAGCACATTCAGATGGCAGTACAGGGTGAGTCATGCCCAAGTTCGGTTCGCAAATCCATTTCGGCACAGCGTGGTTCGATCGCCCGGCGCGGGCGCTGGTGGCGGCGCCGGGTATTGGCGGCCGCCATTGCGGCGGCGGCACTGCCGGGTATTGCCGTGTTGCCCGGAATGTCAGGTCTGCCGGGAATATCGGGTAGCGCACAGGCCCTGCCACTGCGCGAATCACCCGATGGCACAGTCGAACCCGTCGGTGAGACAGGTGCCGGCCCCGCCCCCATTGCCGAGCCCGCCCCGCCGGGCGCACCCGTGGCCGAGCCCGCCCCGGCACCCCCACCGCGCTCGCGGTTCGCGGAGTTCATGGTTCCGTCGGGCATGGGCCCGATCAAGGTGCAGGTGCAGTGGGCCAAGAACGGCGGCGATGCCGCGCTGTATCTGCTCGACGGTCTGCGCGCGCGAGATGACTTCAACGCCTGGACATTCGAGACAAATGCCCTGCAACTCTTCGCCGACGACAATGTCACCCTGGTAATGCCGGTCGGCGGCCAGTCCAGCTTCTACACCGACTGGCGCGCGCCCTCGAGCACCAACGGCCAGAAGCTCACCTACCGGTGGGAGACCTTCCTGACCGAGGAGCTGCCCGCCTTCCTGGAGCCGATGGGGGTGTCCCGCACCAGGAATGCCATCGCCGGACTCTCCATGGGTGGATCGGCGGCGCTGGCACTGGCCGCCTATCACCGCGACATGTTCATGCACGCCTCCTCGTTCTCGGGGTACCTGAATATCTCAGCACCCGGAATGCGCGAGGCCATTCGCGTCGCCATGCTCGATGCCGGTCGCTTCAATGTGGATTCGATGGCGTGGCCGTGGAGTCCGCAGTGGCTGCGAATGGATCCGTTCGTCTTCGCACCGCAATTACGTGGTCTGCCCATGTACATCTCGGCGTCCTGGGGCGTGCTCGGCGCGCACGATGATCCGAGTTCGCCGATGGGCACCTTCAACACCATGAACGCGGTGGCCCTGGAGGCACTCTCGATGCTCAATACCGTCTCGTTCATGGCGCGGATGAATGAGCTCGGTATCGGCGCGCACTACAGCCTGCCGACCCGGGGTACGCATTCGTGGGGCTACTGGCAAGACCAGTTGACCGCCGCGCGGCCGGACATTCTGGCCTCATTGGGCGTGTAGTCGCGGACTCGTGCCGGGCGAGGCCAAAAAGAAACCGGTCGTTTGCTGATGTGTCCCCGATTCCCGCGCGTCCTACCGGATCGCGCACCCGATCGGGGGTACAACACTAATGTGGTTGGAGTTGTTCGTGGGACGAAGCGGGCGCGCCGACGCCGGGCGGCATGCGCCGCTATTGCTGTATTTCCGCTGGCTGTCGGCATTTTCGGCGGTGCGGGCGCAATAACGGGGCCGGGCCTGGCCTTTGCCGAACCCGAGGTACCCGCCGGAACGCCCGCCACCGTGCAGAAATTGGTGTGGCTGGGAGATCGCCGGGTGGCACTGTGGGTGAACTCGCCCGCCACCGGCGCACCCGTCGAGATACAGCTGCTGCTGCCGCGCGACTGGCGCGCCAAACCCGACGCCAAATTCCCGGTCATGTTCATGCTCGACGGCCTGCGCGCCACCGACGACGAGAACGGCTGGACCAAAGACGCCGGTGCGGCGGGCTTCTTCGCCGACAAGAACGTCATGGTGGTGCTGCCGGTCGGCGGCCAATCCAGCTTCTACACCGACTGGATCCAGCCCGACCAGGGCCGCAACTACAAGTGGGAAACCTTCCTCACCAAGGAACTCCCGCCGCTGCTGGAGAGCCAGTACCGCGCCACCAATGTGCGTGCGGTATCCGGACTTTCGATGGGCGGTTCGGCCGCCATGATGCTCGCGGCGCGCAATCCCGGCTGGGTGCGGCACGCCGCCTCCTACTCCGGCTTCCTCACCCTCACCACGCTCGGCATGCCGCAGATGGTCGATTTCGCCATGAAGGACGCGGGCGGATTCGACTCCAATGCCATGTTCGGGCCGCCGTCCAGCCCGGAGTGGAAGTCGCACGATCCGTACGAACTGGCCGACAAGCTCAAGGGCATCGGCCTCTACGTCTCCAGCGGCAGCGGCGCCGCAGGCGCGACCGATCCGCCCGCCGAACTACCCGGGCTCACCACCAATTACGCGGGTATGGGCCTGGAAGTGCTGTCCCGCTTGAGCTCTCAGAACTTCGTCACCAAGCTGAACAAGCTGAACATTCCGGTGCAGGTGAGCTACCGCCCGTCGGGCACGCACACCTGGCCGTACTGGGATTTCGAGATGCGCCAGTCCTGGCCGCAGATCGCCGCGTCACTGGGCGTGGACGGCACACCCAGTGACTGCAAGCTCGGCGGCGCCATCGGCGGTGCGTTGCAGGTGAACAATTGGCTCGGCGACTGCCTCACCGGCGAATACCCCGTCGCCAATAGTGGTGTGGCACAGGATTTCCGCAATGGCATGGTGTTCTACTCACCCGCCACCGGCGCCCAGCCGATCGCCGGTGCCATCGCGGGCAGCTACTCCGGCCTCAATGGTTCGGGCAGCGGACTGGGCTTCCCGACCGGTGGTGAACAGCCGCTGCCGGACGGCCGCGGGCGTTTCCAGTCCTTCCAGAGCGGCTCCATCTACTGGTCTCCGCAGACCGGTGCGCAGATGGTGCGCGGCGCGATCCTGGATCAGTGGGGCAAACAGGGTTTCGAACACGGTCCGGCGGGCTACCCGAGCGGTCCGGAGGCCGCCACCCCGAATCGCGACGGCGTGGTGCAGGGCTTCGAGAACGGGCCCATCTATTTCAGTCCCAAGTCCGGGGCGCATCTGGTGCAGGGCCTGATCCTGGGCCGGTACGCCCAAATCGGTTTCGAGAACAGCCCCTTCGGCTTCCCGATCGCGGAGGAGCAGTCACTGAAGGATCTCGGCCGCTTCGTGGGCTTCGAGGGCGGCAATATCTATTGGAGTCCGCTGTCCGGGGCATGGGGTGTGCGCAAGGGTCCGATCATGGATGCCTGGGGCGCACAGGGTTTCGAGAACGGCGGCCTCGGCTTCCCGATCGGCGATGAGGGCACGACCGCGAACGGTGCTGTACAGCAAGCCTTCCAGGGCGGTTCGGTGGTATTGGCGGACGGACGCGCCCAAGCGTTCGGACTCGATGGCAGGCCGATCGGCGCACCCGTCGGCGGCCCGCCCCCGGCCGAACCCAAGCCCGCACCGCAACCGGCACCGCAGCCCGCGGCCGCACCCGCCCAGCCGGTCGCACCGCCCGCGGAGCCCGCACTGCCTGCGGAGATTGTGCCGCCGCCCATTCCGGCCCTCGGCCCCGAAGTGCGTCCCAACTGACGGGTAGGGGTTTCCGGGGGCTGCCACCGGGTAACTGCCGGGGGAGAATCCGACGCTGAGAAGTGTATGAGGTTCACGGTCGAGGCAGGCGCGGTGAGCTCACTTGCCACTAACCTGGGTGCGACCTCGAGCTCGCCCGCAGACAGATCAAGGAAACGTACACATGCATCGGACCCGTGGAAAGGTGCTCGGCGTGGTGATGGTCTTCGCCGCGACCGGCCTGCTTGCCGCCTGTGGCAACAATGATTCGACCGCGACGAGCACGCCCACACTGGCTCCGACCACGGCCAAGACCACCGCGGCCCCCGTCACCCCCGCCCCCGGCGGCAATGCCCCGTCCGATCAGTCGCAGACCTCCGAGGCCGCGCCCTCCACGGTGTCGCAGGTCGAGCGCCCGCAGCCGGTGCCGGGCCAGTTCCTCACCACACCCAGCGGCACGCCGCCGCTGACCGATCGGGACAAGAGCTTCCTCGAGGAGCTCAAGAAGCGCGGAATCAATCCGGCCGCGCCGGATATCGCGCTCACCGCCGGCAGCCTGGTCTGCCAGGGCACCGCCGAGGGCGCCACCCAGGAGCAGATCATGACCTACGTGACCGCCATCGCGGGCTCCGATCCGTCCTTCGACGAGTCGAAGATGACCGTCGATCAGGCGGGCAAGATCTACTACGAAGTCGCCTCGAAGAGTTACTGCAACAAGTGACCATCTCGCGACGCCGCTCCGGACGCCGGTCGAAACCGGCGGGTTGCCTACTGCTCATCGCCGTGATCGTGATCGTCATCATCGTGGTGCTGCTGCTGTGGTACCTGCTGGCGGGCCGGCTGCGGTTGCCGGGTCCCAAGCCGCCCGGGCCGAAGGAGCCGACCTCGCAGTCGGCCGACTGCCCGGACGTGTTGTTCCTGTCGGTGCCCGGCACCTGGGAGTCGAACAGCACTGACGATCCGCACAACCCGTCCGCGAATCCGGCGTCGCTCATGCTCAATATCTCCAACCCGGTCCGGGAGAAGTTCCCGAACGACCGGCTGGAGGTCTACACCGTCCCGTACGTGGCGCAGTTCTCCAATCCGATCGCGCTGCCGCCGGACGGTCAGCAGTCCTATAACAACTCGCGTTCCGAGGGCACCAAGCGCGCGACCGACAAGCTGGCCGCCACCTACAAGGCCTGCCCGCTCACCAATTACGTGATCGTCGGCTTCTCGCAGGGCGCGGTGGTCGCCGGTGACGTGTCCGCGCAGATCGGTGCGGGCAAGGGACCGGTCCCGGCGAAGAAGGTGCTGGGCGTGATGGTCATCGCGGACGGACGGCGTGATCAGGGGCCTGGACAAGCGACCGAGATCGGGCAGCCGCCGGCCGGAGTGGGCGCGGAGGTGTCGCTGCGCGGTTTGAACGTGCCGGGTATCACCATGACCGGTCCGCGAGAAGGCTTCGGCGAGTTGGCCAATCGCGCCTTCACCATCTGCGCTCCGGGCGACCTGATCTGTGACTCACCCAAGCAGGCACTGAATCCGATGAATCTGCTCGGCAGCGTCGGCACCCTGGTGAAGGCCGCGGGCAATCCGGTGCACAGCCTCTACAACGGATACGCGGTGGAGGACAACGGAACCACGGCCACCCAATGGACCGTCAACTGGGCCGATGGCCTGATCGAGAACGCCCCGCACCCCGCGCACTCCTGAGAGTTCCGACCGACCCCCCAGTTTCAGGGTCACGCTGTAAAGTGCTGCGGGTCGTGGTACCGGCCAGTAGGGTGCCGAGTCTCGATCCGGACAGCCAGGAGCAGGTGTTGATGACAGCAGTGGGGTTCGGCACACCCGCGCCGTCCCTCGCCCGGGTAACCCGGGTGCGACAACTCACATCCTCGTCCCGTAGCGGGCGGGTTGCGCACCCATACAGCCACATTCGCGCCGGTGATCCCGTGCTAGCGAGTCGAGTGAGCTGGGATATGTTCAGCCGTCCAGAGCATGGCAGGGTGGCTCCTCTGTAACATGACCCTGGTTTGAGTACATCTAGCCAGTAGACGGTCACCGCGCAGACCGCAACAGAATTCTGCAGGTCGGCTCTCAACGAGAGCTCCCCGCGGGCGAAAAGTCGGGGCCTCACAGGCAACAGCGGCATAGTCGCCGTCATTGCTGCGTGTGCCTCGGAGGAGAAGAAGGAATGGACGAGACTTTCGACGATTACCTCGACGAAACGGGGAACATCACGATTCCCGAGGGGCGCACCCTCGTCGACTACGTCGAGAAGCACACGCACGGGAACGACGCCGATGATCTGGCCTACCGGTACATCGACTACTCACGTGAGCGCGACGGTGTTTATCAGGATCTGACCTGGAGTCAGTTCGGCGTTCGGCTGCGCGCGGTGGCTGCACGTCTTCAGCAGGTGACCAAGCGTGGTGATCGTGTCGCGATCCTGGCCCCCCAGGGCCTGGACTACGTCATCTCCTTCTTCGCTGCCATCTATGCGGGCACCATCTCGGTACCCCTGTTCGATCCGGACGAGCCGGGCCACACCGATCGCCTGCACGCGGTGCTCGGTGACTGCACGCCCGCGGCGATCCTGACGGCCAGCTCCTCGGCCGCCGGTGTCCGCCAGTTCTTCCGCGGACTCCCTGCGGCGCAGCGGCCCCGGATCATCGCGGTGGACGCGATCCCCGACAGTGTCGGCGAGTCGTGGATCCGCCCCGATATCGCGGTCGACGATATCGCGTACCTGCAATACACCTCGGGTTCGACACGCACTCCGGCGGGTGTCGAGATCACCCACCGCGGTGTCGGCACCAATGTGCTGCAGATGGTGAACGCGCTGGACCTGAACTGGAATTCGCGCGGCGTCACCTGGCTGCCGCTGTACCACGACATGGGTCTGCTGACGGTGATCCTGCCCGCCGTGGGCGGTAAGTACATCACCATCATGTCGCCGTCCGCGTTCGTGCGCCGGCCCTCACGCTGGATCCAGGAACTGGCCGCGGTCTCGGACGGCGCCGGAACCTTCGCCGCCGCACCGAACTTCGCGTTCGAGCACGCCGCCGCGCGTGCCGTGCCGAAGGCCGGTGAGTCGCTGGATCTTTCGAATGTGATCGGCCTGATCAACGGCTCCGAGCCGGTGACCACCGGGTCGATGAAGAAGTTCAACGAGGCGTTCGCGCCGTACGGCCTGCCCAAGACCGCCATCAAGCCCTGTTACGGCATGGCCGAGGCGACCCTGTTCGTCTCCGCCACCCGGCACGAGGACGAGGCCAAGGTCATCTACGTCGACCGCACCGAACTCAATGCCGGTCACATCGTGAAGGTCGAGCAGGGCACGCCGAACTCCATCGCCCAGGTCTCCTGCGGCTATGTGTCGCTCTCGCAGTGGGGTGCCATCGTGGACCCCGAATCGGTCGATGCCCCCGAGGGCGCGACCGAACTGCCCGAGGGCAGGGTCGGCGAGATCTGGTTGCACGGCAACAATGTCGGCATCGGCTACTGGGGTCGCGCCGAGGAGACCCAGAAGACCTTCCGGAACCGGATCGTCAACCGGGTCGCCGACGGCTCGCACGCCGAAGGTGTTCCGGCCGACGGCAATTGGCTGCGCACCGGCGACTACGGCGTGTACGTGGACGGCGAGCTGTACATCACCGGCCGCGTCAAGGACCTGGTCATCGTGGACGGCCGCAATCACTATCCGCAGGATCTGGAGTTCTCCGCACAGGAGGCCTCCAAGGCGCTGCGCCCCGGCTTCGTCGCCGCGTTCTCGGTTCCGGCCAACCAGCTGCCCGCGGAAGTCTTTGCGCAGGACAGTCATTCGGGCCTGAGCTTCGACCCGGACGACGGTTCCGAACAGCTGGTCATCGTGGCCGAGCGTGGTCCCGGTGCGGGCAAGGCCGATCCGGGTCCGATCGCGGATGTGGTGCGTGGTGCGCTCTCCACCCGCCACGGCGTCACCGCCCGCGACATTCTGCTGGTACCCGCGGGCTCGATTCCGCGTACCTCCAGTGGCAAGATCGCGCGCGCCGCCTGCCGGGCGGCGTACATCGAAGGCACGCTGCGTGGTGGTTACACGCAGCAGGCTTTCCCCGATGCTCCTGACGAGGAGTGAGGCGGAGCATCTAACGTGGAGTGGCGCGGGCCTTGACGGGTCCGCGCCACTCATGCATGAAGCTGGGCCGCTTCGAACGTCCGAATCACTGCCGCGCATCGAACGCAGACAGGTAGCTTGAGGAACTGATGGCTGAGAACGAGGGCACGTCCCCCACCCAGACGACCGACAATGCTCCGACGGCGTCCGACGCCGCGAAACCGGAACCCACCGGCGCGAATATGACCGTGACGGAGCTGCGTGAGTGGCTGCGCCGCTGGGTCGCCGACGCCACCGGGCAGCCGTACGAGCAGATCACCGTGGAACGGCCGATGGAGGAATTCGGCCTGGCCTCGCGGGATGCGCTCGCGCTAGGCGGGGATATCGAGGACCTCACCGGGGTCGTGCTCAATGCGACCATCGTCTATCAGCACCCGACGATCGCTTCGCTCGCGGAGCGAATCATCAACGGGGAACCCGATCTTCCGGCCGAATCGGCTGACGACTCGTTCTACACGGCGGGGTATTCGCCGGACGAGGCGCACGATATCGCGATCGTCGGTTTGTCCACGCGTTTGCCGGGTGCGGGCGAGACACCCGAATCCACGTGGGAATTCCTGATCAATCGCGGTGACGGCATCCGCGATCTACCCGAGGGCCGCTGGTCCGAGTTCATGAGCGACCCGCGAGCGGCCGAGGCCATCGCGAACGCGAACACGAAGGGTGGCTACCTCGATCAGGAAGTGATCAAGGGCTTCGACGCCGAATTCTTCGCTACCTCGCCGGTCGAGGTGGAGCGCATGGACCCGCAGCAGCGGTTGACCATGGAGCTCACCTGGGAAGCGTTGGAGCACGCCAGGATTCCGGCGAACACCCTCAAGGGGCGGTCGGTCGGCGTGTACGTCGGCTCGTCGGGCAATGAGTTCATGCTGATCGCGGCGATGGCAGTCGGCAGCACCCAGCAGGAGGCGAAGACGCCGCTGTCGGCCGAGGCATACGCCATCATGGGCAGCGTCTCGTCGATCATCGCCAACCGCACCTCGTACTTCTTCGACTTCCGTGGTCCGTCCGTGGCTATCGATACCGCGTGCTCGTCCTCGCTGGTGGCGGTCCACGACGCAGTGCGTGCGCTGCGCAGCGGTGAGGCCGATCTGGCGCTGGCCGGCGGCGTGAACGCGCTGGTGGCGCCGATGCCCACGCTGGGCTTCGACGCTAATGGCGGTATCGCGAAGGACGGCCGCCTCAAGGCGTTCTCGTCCGACGCAGACGGTTTCGTACGTGGTGAGGGCGGCGCCCTGGTGGTGCTCAAGCGCCTGGCCGATGCCGAGCGCGATGGGGACAAGATCTACGCCGTCGTCAAGGGTTCGGCGGTCAACAACGACGGCCGCTCCAATGGCATGCTCGCGCCGAATCCGGACGCGCAGGCCGAGGTGCTGCGTCGCGCCTACCGGGATGCCGGAATCGCGCCGTCCAGCGTCGATTACATCGAGGCGCACGGCACCGGCACGCTGATCGGTGACCCGATCGAGGCCGATGCGCTGGGCCGGGTGGTCGGTCGTGGCCGCGATGCCGACAAGCCTGCCCTGCTGGGTTCGGCCAAGACGAACTTCGGTCACCTGGAGTCCGGTGCGAGTGCGGCCGGTCTGGCCAAGGTGATTCTGGCGTTGCAGCACAACGTCATTCCGCCGACCATCAACTACACGAGCCCGAATCCCTTCATCCCGTGGGATCAGGTGCACCTGAAGGTCGTCGATCAGCCGACCGAGATCCCGCGTTACAGCGGTACCGCCACGATCGGTGTCTCCGGTTTCGGTTTCGGTGGCACCAATGCGCACGTGGTCATCCAGGAGTACGTGCCGCCCGCGACCGTGCCCGCGCGCTCCGATGCCGCGGACCTCGATGACGAGACCACCGATGTGGTCGCCGAGGCCGAGAAGCTGCTCGATGCCGGTGCGCCGGAACAGGAGTGGACCCGCGAGGAGCCGCTGCCGCTGATCCTGCCGGTCTCGGCGTACCTGCCCTCCCGCCGTAAGCGCGCCGCGACGGATCTTGCCGATTGGCTGGAATCCGAAGCGGGACAGGCGACTCCGCTCGCCGATGTGGCGCGATCGCTGGCCAAGCGCAATCACGGCCGCTCGCGCGGTGTGGTCATCGCCAAGAATCATGAAGAGGCCGTCGCGGGCCTGCGCGCCATCGTCGAGGGCAAGCCGGGCACCGGTGTCTTCACCGCCGATTCCCCCGCCGCCAAGGGCGCGCTGTGGGTGATGGCCGGTTTCGGTGCGCAGCATCGCAAGATGGGCAAGCAGCTCTACACCGAGAACACCATCTTCCGTAGGACCGTCGACGAGGTCGACGAGTACGTGCAGGACGAGGCCGGTTACTCGGTCGTCGAGATGATCCTCGATGACGAGCGGGACTGGGATATCGGTACCGGCCAGGTCGGTACCTTCACCATCCAGCTCGGCCTGGCCGCGATTCTGCGCGCGCACGGCGCACAGCCGGAGGGCGTGGTCGGCCACTCGCAGGGTGAGGTTGCGGGAGCGTACATTTCGGGCGGACTGCCCATGGAGGACGCGGTTCGCGTCATCTGCGCGCGCTCGCGGCTGATGGCCGAGGGCGAGGCCATGCTCACCGATGACCAGGTGCGCAATATGGCGCTGGTCGAGTACTCGGCCGAGGCCATCGAGGAAGTCCTCGTCGACTACCCGGATCTCGAGGTCGCGGTGTACGCCGCGCCCACCAATACCGTTATCGGTGGTCCGCCGGATCAGGTGCACGCGATCGTGGCGCGCGCCGAGGCCGAGGGCAAATTCGCGCGCGTACTGCAGACCCGCGGCGCCGGCCACACCTCGCAGATGGACATGCTGCTCGGTGAATTGGCCGCGGAGCTGGCCGGTTTGGAGCCGACCGCGCTGCAGCACGATCTGTACTCGACCGTGCACAAGGACGGCGTCTACCGTGCCGGGCACGCGCCCGTGCACGATGTGGACTACTGGGTCACGAATATGCGCGGCTCGGTGTACTTCACCAATGCCATCCGGCAGGCCGTGAACACCGGTATCACCACGTACCTGGAGCTCGCGCCGAATTCCGTTGCGCTCATGCAGGTTTTGGGCACCACCTTCGCGGCGGGCGTCCACAATGCGGCGCTGATTCCCACGCTCAAGCGCAAGGAAGACGAATCCGCCGCTGTCGTCTCGGCTTTGGCGCAGCTGTACGTGCAGGGCCACACGGTGGATCTGTCCTCGCTGCTGCCCGCCGGTGATTACGCCGACGTGCCGCGCACCGCGTTCCTGCGAAAGCAGTACTGGCCCAAGGTTTCTCTCACCGGCGACGCCGGCAGCAGCCGGATGCCGGGCTCGCATGTGGCGCTGCCGGACGGCCGCCACGTGTGGGAGGTACAGGCGAGTGCCGTCGAGGATCTCGCCGCGCTGGTGAATGCCGCTGCCGCACAGGTGCTTTCGGATGTCACCGTGGGCGCGTCCGTCGCGCACGGGGTGGTTCCGGCCGCCGGCACCCTCACCACCACGCTCACCCCGCATCCGGGTGGCGCGTCGGTATCGGTGCACGCCAAGGATGGCTCTGTCTTCCGCGCACTGTTCGACGCCGTCGTCACCTCCGGTGCGCCATTGCCGGAATCGGTTGTGGCACAGCCGGTCAAGGCGGTGGAAGCCGCTCCGGTCGCGGTCGTCGAGGAGGCCGGTGAGCGCTGGAACCCGAACGGTTCGCAGACCATCGAACAGCGCCTGGCGATCATTGTCGCCGAATCCATGGGTTACGCCGTCGAGGATCTGCCCATGGAGATCCCGCTCATGGAGCTGGGTCTGGACTCGCTGATGGCCATGCGCATCAAGAACCGCGTCGAGTACGAATTCGATATCCCGCAGCTGCAGCTGCAGGCGGTCCGGGACGCCAGCCTGCTCGAGGTCGGCAAGGTTTTGCGCTACGCCATCGAGCACCGCGAGGAGCTGGCCGATATCGCCGCCCGTCAGGCCGCCGGTGAGGAGATCACCGTCGACGGCGACCTGGTCGCCGCCGCCCGCGCGGCCATGGCGGCGGGCACCGACCCGGCAGCCGTACTGCCGGCCGCCGCCGATCGCCTGGACAACGAGTCCACCGATGTGATCGCCGAAGCCGAGACGATCACCGCGGAAGCCCCTGCGGTGGAATCGAATTCACTGACCGCGGCGGATGTCGAGACGGCTCCGGCCGGTATCGAAGCCGCACCGGAGTTCGCCGAGACCGATAAGGACAATGTGCCGCCGCGTAACGCGCCGGAGCGCCTGGCCTTCGGCACCTGGGCGCTGGCCACCGGCAAGTCCGCGGGCGGCATCTTCAACCAGCTGCCCGAACTCGACGAAGCCACCATGGACAAGCTCATCGGGCGGCTGTCGGAGCGGGTGAAGACCCAGGTCGACGCCGATCAGGTGCGGTCGGCCCGGACCATCGAGCAGCTGGCCGAGTTGGTGGCCACCTATCAGGAGCACGGCGACGATGTCGAGGGCTTCGTGCGTACCCTGCGCGCGCAGGCACCCGGTTCGGATGCGGTGCCGGTCTTCGTCTTCCACGCCTCGGGCGGTAACACCCTCGTCTACGAGCCGCTGCTGAAGCGTCTCCCGGCGGGTACCCCGATGTATGGTTTCGAGCGCGTCGAGGGTTCGATCGAAGAGCGTGCGCGCCAGTACATTCCGGAGATTCGCAAGCGGCAGCCCGAGGGCCCGTACTTCCTGTACGGCTGGTCGCTCGGTGGTGTGTTCGCGTTGAAGGTCGCCGAGCTCATGCGTGCCGAGGGCGCGGATGTGCGCGAGGTCGGTCTGATCGATGTGGCTCTGCCGTCGCAGCCGCATCTCGACACTCCCGAAGAGCGGGTGAATCGGGTTCGGCGCTTCCAGAACTTCGCCAAGAAGACCTACGGCTTCGAGGGTGAACTCGACGACGAGCAGCTCGAGGAGTTGGCCGGCGCATCCGATGCGGAGCAGATCGATATCGTCCTGGAACTGGTCAAGTTCGCCGGGGTCGATATCCCGGGTGGTGTGCTCGAGCATCAGCGGAGTTCGTACATCGACGGTGGTGAGTTGCAGCGGATCTCGCCGCAGCGTTATGAGGGTCACGTGGTGCTCTACCTGGCCGATCGCTACCACGACGGAATCATCGAACTGGAACCGCGTTTCGGTGAGCGGCTGCCGAACGGTGGTTGGGAACAGCACATTCCGGATCTGGAGATCATCCACATCCCGGGTGACCACATCGATATCGTCGACGAACCGCGTATCGGTGTGATCGGTGCCGACCTGGCCGAGAAACTTGGGGCAATCGACACGCATGCGAAATAGCCCCGCCGCGAAAAAGGTTCTGCGAAAGTAGGCTTCTGCCGAAGGGAGCCCCGTGACCACGACCGCAGAGAAACTCGCCGACTTGCGACACAAGCTGGCAATCGCGAGCGAACCGGCGGGCGAAGCGGGGATAGCGAAGCGGGCTCGGAAGGGTATCCCTTCCGCCCGCGACCGGATCAATATGCTGCTGGATCCGGGCACCTTCGTGGAAATCGGTGCGCTGGTGAAGAATCCGGGCGATAAGTCCGCTTTGTACAGCGATGGTGTGGTCACCGGGCACGGTTTGGTGGAGGGCCGCCCGGTGGCGGTCTTCTCCCATGATCAAACCGTGTACGGCGGTTCGGTGGGAGAGATGTTCGGCCGCAAGGTCGCTGGGATCATGGAGTTCGCGGCGAAGGTCGGCTGCCCGGTGGTGGGTATCAATGATTCGGGTGGCGCGCGGGTTCAGGAGGCGGTCACCTCACTGGCCTGGTACGCGGAGTTGGGCCGCCGCCAGGAGCCGCTTTCCGGTCTGGTGCCACAGATTTCGATGATTCTGGGCAGTTGCGCGGGTGGCGCGGTCTACGCGCCGATCAATACCGACGTCGTGGTCGCCACCGAAGAGGCGTACATGTTCGTCACCGGTCCCAAGGTGATTCGTGAGGTCACCGGCGAGGATGTCAGCCTCGAGGAGCTCGGCGGCGCACGCAATCAAGCCGAGTACGGCAATATCCATCATGTCGCGAAAGATGAAGCGGCAGCGTTCGATTGGGTCCGCCACTACCTGGGCTTCCTGCCGTCGAGCTGCCAGGAAATCGCCCCGATCGTGAACCCGGGCCTGGAACCGGAGATCACCGATTCGGATC
This sequence comes from Nocardia sp. SYP-A9097, assembly GCF_009649815.1. Classification (GTDB taxonomy): domain Bacteria; phylum Actinomycetota; class Actinomycetes; order Mycobacteriales; family Mycobacteriaceae; genus Nocardia. Next base: position 284,349 of record NZ_WJIC01000001.1, on the reverse strand, counting down.
TGGAACTGCGCGGTATCGTCCCCGATGCCGACAATGCGGGCTATGACATGCATGAAATCCTGCTCCGCATCTTCGACGACGGCGACTTCCACGAATTCGGAGAATCCGCGGGCCGCAACGTAATCTGCGGTTTCGCCAGAGTCGACGGCCGCCCGGTCGGCGTGGTCGCCAACCAGCCCATGGTCTACGCCGGAGCCCTGGACGCCCGCGCCTCGGACAAGGCCGCCCATTTCGTCCGACTATGCGACGCCTTCGAACTCCCGCTGGTCTTCGTGGTCGACACCCCGGGCTTCCTACCCGGTGTGGAACAGGAGAAGATCGGCGTCATCAAACGAGGCGGCCGCTTCATCTTCTCCTTCGTGGAGGCCACGGTTCCCAAGGTCACCGTGGTCATCCGCAAGTCCTACGGCGGCGGCTATGCCGTCATGGGCTCCAAACAACTCGGCGCGGACGTGAACCTGGCCTGGCCCACCGCCCGAATCGCCGTCATGGGCGCGGAATCCGCCGTAACCCTCATCGGCGCAAAATCTTTGAAAGCGGCCCCCGAAGATCAGCGCCGCGCCATGCGGCAGCAGATGATCGACTTCTACAACGCCACCATGGCCACGCCCTGGGTGGCGGCCGAGCGCGGCTACATCGACGCGGTCATCGACCCCGCCGCCACCCGGCTGGAAATTCGTCGTGCCCTGCAGTTGCTGCGCGACAAATCCTTGCCCCGCAGCCCCCGCAAACACCACCTGCTGCCGCTTTAGCCCGCACGACGGCTCGCGGCTCGCCGATTGTGCTGAATCGGTCGGTCGGGTGGGGTGGATGTGAGAGCCTTCAGCTATGAGTAGCTCACCTAAGGCAGTGCTCGAAGGCGGACCTGACGGGCTGGAACAGCGGATTGTGCCGATTACTCCGCCGGGGATCGAGTTGAGGGTTGCGCATGGGGATGGGTATGAGCGGTTCAAGGTGACGCCGCGGTGGCAGGACACCGCGGAGGGTAATTTGCCCGTTTACGAGTGGGTCGCACACATAGCGCACTGACAGCAGTCGAGCGGCATCGAGAACTAGGACTGGGCGGCGCGGCGGCGAATGGGCTGCCGCGTCGGGACCGGGTCGTTGGTCAGGAAGTTGGCGATCAGGGGGTAGACCTCGTTCGGCTTCTCCATGACCAGCAGGTGTGAAGTGCCCGGGATGACGGCCAGTTCCGAGTTGGGGATGGCGCGGTAGAGGGCGATGGTGTGCTCCAGGGAGACGGAGTCGTCGTCACTGGCCACCACCAGGGTGCGGGTGGGGAGTGCCCGCAGCTGCTCGGGGGTGAGATCGGGCTGGGTTTCCCACATTTCGGCGAGTTTGCGGGCCACGATCGGGAAGTGTTCTTCGCCGTCGGGGGAGACCTCGCCGTAGCTTCCGGCCAGATACTGCTGCACCGATTCGTCTTCGAAATCGTCCAGGACGCCGGGGATGATGCCGTCGTAATGGAAATTTCCGCTGATCAAGACCAGTTTGCGGACCAGGTCGGGGCGGCGCAGGGCCACCATCAGCGCCACATTCGCGCCGTCGCTGTGGCCGACCAGGTGGGCGGGTTCGCCGACGACCTTCTCCAGGAACGCGATCATGTCCTCGGCCATGACGTCGTACGAGAGCGGGCCCTCGACATCGGGGGTGTGGCCGTGGCCGCGGCGGTCGGTCTTGTAGACCCGGAAGCGGCCGACCAGAGAAGGCATGGCGGGGGCGAACATTCGCGAATCGACGAAGGCGCCATGCATAAGGACCACGGATTCACCGTCGCCGTGCACGTCGTACCAGGCCGCCACATCGCCGAGTTGAATGTTCACCATGGGGTTCATTGTCCGGGGTGGGTCCCGCCGGTTTCACAACGGGTGCCCGCTGGTGGTGAGCAACGGGTGCGGTAAGCGGGAAAACGGAAGCGGCCGCCCGCGTTTCGCAGGCGGCCGCTGCAGCCGTTCAGTCGGATATCAGGCCCGGAGTTTGCCCGGTGACCAGAGTCCGGAGCGGTTCTCGGTCCCGGTCTGGATCTCGGCCGCGGTGGCCGGGTAGTACGGCGTGTACTTCTCCAGCGAACCCCAGTCCCGTGCCCAGTTATCCTTCAGATAGGTGGGCACGGTCTGTGAGGAGCCGAGCATCTCCGCCCAGCCGAGCGGTCCGCCGAACTCCTCGGCCTGCCAGGTATTGGTGGAGCTGATGGCGAGCGGCCGGTCCGGCAGGATGCGGTAGTTCGGCACCTCGGCCACCCCGTAGCGGTGGTTGAACGGCCGCTGGCACGGGAATTGCAGGCCGACGGCCCAGTCCTCCAGGATCGGCTGATCCTTACCGAGGAAGCTGTTGAGCGTCTGCAACTTCGGCACCCGCGGCGGGGTGAACGCCAGCCACTGATCGCCGATGAGGATCGGGTCATTGGCATCGATGCGGATGACATCGGCATCGCCGGGCAGTGCGTCGACCGGCACCCGCAGATTGCGCCACGAAGGCGCGGGACCGATGTCCTTGGGCCGGTAGTTGCCCGGCAGCTGAGTGACGGTCCCGTCCGGATTCTGGTGTCCGTACTCGACCAGCAGGCCCTGCCCGTAGGTCATATTGCCGGTCTCGTCGAAGGACATGATGCGCCCGGCCGCCGAGATCACGATGAGCGGCGAGTCCGCGGAGCGTGCGGGCAGCTTGTACCAGCTGGAGGTGAGGCGTGCGGGCTGCTGCACGCCGTCCTGCCAGCTGCCCATGACCGGTGTGGTGGCGGGGTCGAGCCCGAACGGCAGTGCCACGGTGGAACCGTTGACGCCCTCCGCGCCCTTGCCGCCGCCGGTGCCGGCGTTCTGCCCCTTCTCGAAGGCGGGGCCGACGGTCTGGTTGGAGGTATTGCCGGTGCCCGGCTTCACCTCGACACTGTCGGCGTCGAGCTTCTCGGGAACTCCATTGGGGGAGAAGCCGACCGGTTCGGCCCCGGCGAGCGGGTCACCGTTCAGCGGCGGATGCGCCGGATCGATGATCGGCGTCAGATCGCCGCCGTTCGGATTCGGTTCCACCAGCACGTCATTGGCGAGCCCGCAGCTCTCACCCTTCAGGGCGTCGAAGTTGGAGCGTGCCAGCGAGTAGGCCGGGTACTGCGTGACAGCGCCCTTCACCAGCGAGACCACCTCGAATGCCACCATGAGCGCCGCGACGACGGTCAATGGAATGGCCGCGAACTTGCGAACCCGCTTGCCGCGCTTGGTCTTCCCGTTGTCCAGCGGTTTGGCGTAACCCTCGCGCAGCGACTGCCACGCCACCACCGCGAGCGCGAGCGCGAAGAACAACAGCATCAAGGTATTCGACTGGTAACCGTGCAGTGAGACGCGCTTGTCGAACCACGGCACACCGAAGCTGGACACATACCAGTAGCCGTTGATACCGGAGAACGCCAGCGCGAGCGTGAACAGCAGACCCGCCAGGAATACGGACCGGTTCTTGCGTGACCGCAGGGCCGTGGCCGATACCGCGACCGCGGTGACCGCCGCCAGCGATCCCGCGATGCCCGCGTACGAACCGAAGTGGTGTGTCCACTTGGTCGGGTTGAACATCATGAAGAAGATGGTTCCGAACACCACGCCCAGCAGTCGCCAGGTCGGTCCGGAGGCGATGCCCGGCACCTGACGCCGGCGCAGCAGCACCAGCATGGTGGTGACCAGGCACAGGATCATGACCAGGAACGCGAAGCGCCGCGACAGTGAACCGTCGACGGTCTCGACGAACAGGTAGTAGTACCGCAGATAATCCTCGTACCAGGCGAGATTCGGCCCGGTGGCCTGCCGGACGCGGTTCGCCTCCATGATTCCGGCGAAGGTCTGATCGCCGAAGACGACCACCAGCACCAGCACTCCGGCCGCCGCGATGGGCGCGAGCAAGGCGAGATCACCGAACTGCTTGCGCCGGCGCACCGCGATCCGTACCAGTGGCCGGATGCCCGCGAGTAGCGCTGCCACGCACATCAATCCGGTCGGTGCGGCGGCGAGGGTGAACGCCGCGACCAATACCGCCACCGCCGCGGGCAGCAATCGTGAAGTGGCAATGGCACGTTCGATGGACACCCAGGTCAGCAGCGCGCCCAGCGCCACGATCGGCTCGGACCGCAGGCCGTTGTCATAGGGCAGCCAGAAGGCCAGGAACACCAGACCGCCGGTCCACAGCGCCACCTTGGAGGTGGCGACCCCGCGCCCGAGCCGCGGCACCACCTCGCGGCTGATGACCAGCCAGCAGAGAATGCCGCAGAGCAGCGCCGGAATTCGCACCCACGGGCTGGCGGTGGAGATCTCCGAGAACGCCTGGATCACGTAGTAGTACCAGCCGAACGGGGCCTCCGGGACACCGAACCAGCGGAAGTAGTTGGCCATATAGCCCGCGTGCGGTGCGACCCGAACCATGGTGAGGATGTAGCCGTCGTCGGAGGTGTTGGCGCCCACGAAATGCCACAGCACCAGCGTGCCGATAATGCCGCCGTCCGCCCAGCTCGGCTGCAGCCAGTGCCGGGGGAAGATGCGCCGATGCCCGCGCCCGTCACTGGTGTCGAGTACCGCGAGCGCGCCCATGGCCAGCAGTGTCAGCAGTACGGCCGCGATGATGGCGGCCAGTTTCAGGATCGTCGGCGAGGTGGAGAACCGCGAATCCACATTCATGTGGAAGGACAGGCCCTGCGGGACATCGCCTTTCAGGTCGGTGAAGACGCCGACCACCTGCGGCCGCAGATCACCCTCGAGCGCGTTCTCGACCGGCACGGTGACGAGCTCACGGCCGCCGTCGGCGGTCGGCTTCTCGACGGTGCGGGTCAGCCCCTCGAATTTCGCGTAGGTCCGCTTGTCATCGGAGGTGATGACAATGGACGAGCATTCGCTCATCTCGGATCGCTGCGCCGACACCACCACCGCATTGCGATCGAGCACATCGACGTTATCGCCGGAGACGCGGACGAACAGCCCCTCCAGGTCCGCGCCCCTGCCCTGCGGTGGCGCGGTTGCCAGCAGAATGCCCCCGCGCGGATCCAATTGCTGTATCGCCGAACAGGGAATGCTCGCGGTCAGATCGATCGGCACCTGCGACATGAGCGGTGCGTCGACATTCCCGAGCGTGCCGTTCTGCGGCCAGTCCACCACCGCCGTGGTCTGCTCGACCGGAAGGAACGGCGTCGCCAGCGCGAACAGGGCTCCCAGCACACCGGCGACGATCGCGATCATCTTCGCGATGCGATAGTCGCGCGGCGTCGCGGTGGGAGTCGGCGGCGATGGCGGTTTGCTCAATACAGCGGAGGCGTCGGGCACGGTTGCTGATCGTACTGTCCGCGAACCCGAGTGGCGCTGTTCACTCCGGCGGTGCGACACGTATGCCACATCGCAGCGGATTCCTCCGTCATTCCGGCGAACTTCAACCAGTCATCCCGGCGCGTTTTTGGCCGGGATCCACTGATCACTGTGGATCCCGGCCAAAAGCATGCCGGGATGACGAGGGGTCACTTCGCCCGAATAGGTGCATCCTTTGCGAGCCCCGAACGGGTTTCGACGGTTACGTCCGGGTCGGCGGCTACGGCGTCGGGGACATAGGGGGTGTACTGCTCGAGCGAACCCCAGTCCCGGCCCCAGTCGTGGTCGAGGTAGGACGGGCGGGATTGGGATTTCAGGAGTAGACCGGTCCAGCCGAGCGGCCCGCCGCCGATATCGTCCTGCCAGGCGTTGGAGGCGTCCGCGCCGACACGGTCGGGCAGGATGCGCCATTCGGGGATCTGGGCGATGCCGTCGTGGTGGTCGAAGGGGCGCTGGCAGGGGAAGGCCAGGCCGACGTGCCAGTCCTCCAGCACCGGGGCGGTGTGGCCGACAAGGGTATCGAGGGTTTGCAGTTCGGGCAGGCGGGGTGAGGTGACGGCCAGCCACTGCTTGGGGGTGATGTCGCGGTCGTCGGCTACCAGGCGAATGCTGTTGGCTCCCACCGGGATATCGGCGATCGGCACGCGCAGGTTGCGCCAGGACGGGGCGGGACCGATATCGATCGGGCGGAGCTTGCCGGTATTGCTCACGGTGCCGTCGGCGGCGCGGGTGCCGTATTCGACGAACAGGTCGCCGCCGTAGGTCTCCACACCGTCCTTGTTGATGGATCGAATGCGGCCCGCCGCAGTCACAATGAGGACCTTGTAGGCCGGGTCGTCGCGCACGCTGTCGGACAGATCGACCTTGTACCACTCGGTGGTGAGCTTGGCCGGGGCCTGACCGCCGTCGGTGTAGCTGCCCATGACGGGCGTGCGGGCGGGGTCGAGTCCGTACGGCAGTGCGACCGTCGATCCGTTGATGCCGGCCTGTGCGGTCTTGCCGCCGCCGGTGCCCGCGCCGGTGGTGTTTTTGGTCTTGTTGTCGGAGTCCTTGCTCACCGAGTTGGCGCCGCCGCTGACGGTCTCCTCGGCATCGGCGGTGAGGTCGGTGGCGACGCCGTTCGGGCCGAATCCGGTGTTCTCCGAAGACAATCCGTCGGCGGCCGAGCCGGTCCACGGTTGCAGCAGGGAGTCGGCGGTATTCGTCTCCACCAGTACGTCATTGGCGAGCGAGCACGAATCACCGTGCAGTGCATCGATATTCGACTTGGCGATGCTGTACGCCGGGTACTGGGTGATCGCGGCCTTGGCGAGCGAGGCAACCTCGAACAACACCAGTATCGCCGCCGCGATGGTGAGTGGCATGCTCGCGAATTTGTCGAAGGTGCGCACCGGTTTCGGCTGCCGGTACGGTTCGCGGTAATGCTGGAAGGCGGCGATGAGCAGGCAGAGAATCGCCAGTCCGAGGAAGAGTGTGGAGAAGCCCTTGCCCCCGATCAAGGGTGCCTTGTCGAACCACGGCACCCCGTAGCTGGAGACGTACCACCAGCCATTGGGTCCGGTGAAGGTGATGGCCAGCAGGAACAGCACCGCCGCCGCGAAGAGTGTGCGATTGCGCGGGGATCGAATTCCGTTGACGCCCACCGCTACTGCCGCCAGTGCCGCCACCGATCCGGCGAGCCCGGCGTACACGCCGAAGTGGTGTGTCCACTTGGTGGGTGTGAACATCATCAGGAACAGCGCCATGAAGATAATGCCGAGAATCCGCGCCGACGGCCCGCGTGAGGTGCCCGGAATGCGCCCGTTCTTGCGCAGCATCACCATGACGCAGACACCCAGGCACAGCAGCATGGCGAGAATTCCGAAGCGGCGCGCCAGCGACCCGTCGGGGGAGAGCATGAGCAGGGAATCCCAGCGGGTGCGCTCGTCGAACCAGGCGACATTCGGGCCGATGAGTTTGCGCACCTGGGTCGCCTCCATGACCGAGGCGAGGGTCTGATCGGCGAAAACAACCACCAGCACCAGGGTTCCGGCGGCAATACCGGGTGCGAGCAGCGCGGCATAGCGCAGTACGGCCGATCCGGTGCCCTTGGCCTGCTCGAGGATCACCTGCAGTACCGGCCGCGATCCGGCGATGAGCGCGGCGATACAGATGAGCCCGGTCGGCCCGGCGGCGAGTGAGAAGCCCGCGATCAGCACGCCGATCGCCGCGGGCAACAGCCGCCTGGTCGCGATCGCGCGTTCGATGGAGCACCAGGTCAGCAGCGCGCCCGCCGCGATGAGTGGCTCGGGGCGCAGGCCGTTGTCGTACGGCATCCACGCGGCCAGGAATACCAGCCCCGCCGTCCATACCGCGACATTGTCGCGTCGCACCCGGGAACCCAAGCGCGGCAGCACTTCCCGGCTGATCACCAGCCAGCACACCATGCCCGCGAGCAGTGCCGGCAGCCGCAGCCAGGGGCTGGAGTCGCTGATCCGGGTCATCCAGACCAGCACCTCGTACGGCCAGCCGAACGGGGCTTCGGCGACGCCGAACCACCGGTAGTAATTGGCCATATAGCCCGAAACCTTCGAGGCCCGAGCCATATTCATGATGTAGCCGTCATCGGAGGTATTGGCCCCGATGAAATGCCACACCACCAGCGTGCCCAGCACCGCGCCGTCGGCGAGGCGGAAACGCCACCACTGCGCGGGCAGGAAGCGCCGCGGCCGCCGCCCGTCCCGGGTGTCGAGCAGATGCAGGGCGTAGAGCGAGAGGAGCGTGAAGAGTGTCGCGCCGATAATGGCCGCGCGCTTCATCCAGCTCGGGCTGGAGGTGAAGCGGGCATCGATATCCGCGTGTGCGGCAGCGCTTCCCAGCTGTGCCCGGTTCAGATCGGTGAACATGCCGACCACCTGCGGCCGGGTATCGCCACCGACCCGGCCGACGAACGGCGTGCCGTCCTTGCGGGTGACACCGGTGAGTTCGACTCGCGTCTCGGTGGCATCGGAGTGCAGGGTCAGCGCCGTACAGTCCTGGATCTCCGCGACCGGAGCGGACAGCAGCGGAATGTTCCGCAGCAGTACCGACAGCGTGCGCCCGCCCTCGGTGCTCGCCGCGCCTTCCGCTCCGGCGGCCGGGGCACTCTCCTCGATCTTGACGACCAGGCCCTTGTCCACCGCCTTCCCGGAGGCGACCGGCACCGTCGAGTACAGCGTCCCACCGGGCAGCTCCCGCAGTGCCTGGCACGGCAGGTTCACATCCAGGCTCAGCGGCACATAGGACACCAGTGGCGCCTCGATATTCACCGAATCACCCTGTGGCCAGTGCACGGTGGGCCGGTCCTGCCGCACGGGCAGGATCGGTGTCAGCACCGCCAGCAGGAATCCGAGAATTCCGGATACCACGGCGAGCAGTCGGACTCGATGAAACGCTCGGGTGTCTTCGCGCACGGTTCCCGATGCTAGCCACCCCGCCGGGTTTCACCGGTGACCGCACCCGGGCCCCGGCTGAAATACTCTGCGGCCCTTTAAGATGGTGGGTATCCGAACTGGGCGAGGGGCCGGGCCGGGAGAATATCGAGGGAGCATGACCGAGCTGCGACCGGGCGAAGTGATCGCCGGGTACGTCATCGCGCGGCGAATAGGTGCTGGTGGGTCGGGCGTCGTGTACGCGGCGCGGCATCCCCGGCTGCCCAGGTTGACGGCGCTGAAGATCTTGAAACGTGGTGCGGACGACCGGGCCGGCGAAGGCTGGAAGCGCTTCGAGCGGGAGGCCGATATCGCCGCCCACTTCGATCATCCCAATATCGTGCAGGTGTACGACCGCGGGATCGAGGACGAGCGGTGCTGGATCTCCATGCAGTACATCGACGGTACCGATGCCGGTGAGCTGCATGGGATTTCACCCGATCGGGCGCTGCGGATCGCGGAGGAGATCGGCGGTGCGCTGGACTACGCGCACGGCAAGGGCGTACTGCATCGCGATGTGAAGCCGTCGAATATTCTGATCGCGACCCCGGAGAGTGGCCGCCCGGAGCGGGCGCTGCTCACCGATTTCGGGATCGCCCGGCTGCGGGATGAGACCACCAATTTGACGCATCCCGGCAGGATCTCGGCGACCTTCGCTTTCGCGTCCCCGGAACAGGTTTCGGGCAAACCGGTCGGCCCGGCCTCCGATCAGTACTCCCTCGCGTGCACCCTCTTCGTCCTGCTCACCGACCAGCGCCCCTTCACCGCCGACAATCTGCTCGGCTGGGTACACGCCCACACCCAGGGAAAACCGCTGCGCGTCAGTGTTATTCGCCCCGAACTGCCCGCCGCGCTGGACGCCGTCTTCGCGCGCGCCCTGGCCAAGGACGCGGACGACCGCTTCTCCAGCTGCACCGAATTCGCCGAGGCCGCCACCTCCGCCTACTACTCCGATCCCGCGCTGGCCGTCACCGCGCCCGCCCGCGTCGCCGCGCGCGGTGCTCCCGCTCTCCGCGCGAAGCCACGAAAACTGCTGTCACAGCGGCTGTTCCACAGGCGCATCATCATCCCAATGCTCGCCGTCGCGGTGGTCGCGTCTGGTGTGGGATTCGCACTGTCCCGCAATGTATCCGAACCGGCGAATACCGGAATCGGCTCGGTACCGGACAAATTCGTCGGCACCTGGCTCGCCACCGAGGGACAGACCAACTATCGCCTCGTTGTGCAGCAGGGCCGGATCGGCGATTCCATCCTGCAGAACCGGGTCGACGGCGTCCTGCCCAATGGCGCGCCCTTCCACTGCGAATTCGCCGCCCCGCTCGGCCAGGTCCCCGTCGAGGGCGATCGCCTGCTCATCGGCACCTCCGAAATCGTCGACGGCCAACCCGCCAATGCCTGCCGCGCCAATGGCCCCACCACCCTCACCCTGCTCTCGGACGGCCGGGTGAGCCGCAAAACCGATGTGAGCGGCCTGATCACGTACACCAGCGCCGATCAGGTGGCGAACTCCTGGGGCGGCTCGTACACCGCCATCGCCCGGGCCTTCCCGACCCTGGTCGGGCAATTGGCCGCCAATGGCAGTGCGGTGGGCTGGCAGGGCGCGAACTGTATGAAGCGCGATCCCGGTCCCGGGGATGCCGCCGCCGCGCAGGGTGCGCACCGGGCCGTGTGTAATGCGCAGGACCCGACCGGGCAGGTGCGCTTCGACTTCTACGATTTCGGCACCCGCCCCGGGCAATCGGCGGGTGCGCTGTTCTTCAACGGCAGCACGCGCGGTACCCCGGTCAGTCATCAGGATGTGGCCGGGGAATTGACCGTGACCACCGACAATGCCGTGGATTCGGCCACGGCCACCGATACCGAGACCCGGCATGTACTCGCCGCGGTCACCTTCCCGGACGGCGATCCGCGATCGCGTTTCGTTTTAGTGCTCCGCTGGCCGGGTCACACCGTCGATAATGTTTTGAGCGACTGGCTTTCCCGAGCGCCGCTGAAGTAGGTGCGTCATGGCTGAACTGCGACCCGGTGAGGTGATCGCCGGATACGTCATCGAGCGCAGTGTCGGGGCGGGCGGTTCCGGCACCGTCTATGTGGCCCGGCATCCGCGCCTGCCCCGCCTCGCCGCGGTCAAGGTCTTCGGCAATGCCGGGGTGAACGCCGATGCCGAGGCGTGGCGCAGATTCGAACGCGAGGCCGATATCACCGCGCGCTTCGACCATCCCAATATCGTGGCCGTCTACGACACCGGCGAAGACGCTGGGCGACTGTGGATTTCCATGCAGTACGTGGACGGCAACGATGCCGACGCACTGCGCGGCACCCGGCCCGATCGGGCGCTGCGGATAGCGAGCGGGGTGGCATCGGCCCTGGACTACGCGCACGGCAAGGGCGTACTGCATCGCGATGTGAAGCCGTCGAATATCCTGCTCTCCCCGGCCGAGGACGGGCGGGCCGAGCGAGCCTTGTTGACCGACTTCGGGATCGCCCGGCTGCGTGATGAATCCACCCATCTCACCCGTACCGGGGATGTGGCGGCCACCTTCGCCTTCGCCTCGCCGGAGCAGGTCTCCGGTGCGCCGCTGGATCCGCGCACCGATCAATACTCGCTGGCCTGCACGCTTTTCGTACTGCTCACCGGGCATCGGCCGTATATGGCCAAGGATCTCGCGGGCTGGGTGCTCGCGCACACCCAGATTCCGCCGCTGCGCATTACCCAGGTCCGTCCGGACCTGCCGCGCGCACTGGATTTCGTCTTCGACCGCGCGCTGGCCAAGAATCCGGAGTACCGATTCGGCGGCTGCGCCGATTTCGTGGATGCCGCCTGGAATGCCATGTCCGGGCCGGTCACCGCCGACCAGTTGCCGTATGTGAGTGCGCCGCGGCCGATTCCACCGGTCGATCCCTCGCGGATGAAGACCACCATGCGCGCCTCGGGATTCCCGTCCGGGTACGCGCCGGAATCGACTCCCGCGCCCACACCGGTGCCCGTGCGCGTTCCAGCGCGCGGCAATTCGAGGGTGCTCGCCGGGGTGCTGGGCGGCGCGATCGCGATACTGCTGGCCGGTGGTGGCTTTCTGCTGGCGTACAAACTGGAGAGTCACGGAAACAGTGCCGGCGCACCGCTTTCGGCCATAGTGCAGACGGCCGCGACCGGTCCGCCCGGTGTATCCAGTGCGCCCCAGGGGCTCGCCACCACCGCGGCCACGCCCGCCGGGCGGATTCCGGCGTCCTACCTCGGCGAGTGGACCGGTTCGAGCGATCAGAACTCGGACGATTACCGCCTCACCATCCGGCAGGGGGAGGTGAACCAGGTGGTCGAAACCTCCCAGGTCTTCCGGGGCGGAACCCTGGTGTGCGCCTTCGACTATCGCCTGATCGACGTCTCGGCCGGGGAGATCACCGTCGGCAATGGCGTCACCACCAGCGGTGGTTCGAACTGTCATCCCCAATCCACCCAGGTACTACGCCTGGTGGGCGGCCAAATAGTCCGAGACCTCGACATCAGCGGCCACGTCACCTACACCCGGGTCAGTTGAGCATTCCACGCACATCCCAAAGCCATACGCCGTCAACGCGTTCGGCCGGTAAGCCGAGCAGCTGATCCACGGTGATCCGCAGTACATCGGCATTATCGGTGGGCGGCAGCACCATCACATCGGCCTGCCAATACCGCAGATCCGCCAGGGCCCGCGCCCGCGCCGCGTCATCGATGACCGGCACCTTGTTCGACTGCTGCGCCCTGATGAGCAGGCCGGCGGTGGGCCGATCGTCCGGCCCGTACCGCCCCTTCTTATCGGTTCCGGTGGGTCCGACGAAATACCCTCCGGCCAGCGGGAATCGGAAGCCGGCAAGGGTCTGCCACTGCAGGGCGCGCGCGTCCGGCGCGGTCGGCGGCGGCACGATCACCACCGAACCGTGCGAAACGTATTGCCGCACAGTGCCGTCCGAGAAGAAGGCGGGTGCGGGCGGCCGCTGCACCACCGGCAGAATGGTCGGGGTCAGCGGCAGCAATGCCAGGGTCATGGCCGCGAACCACGCGAGGGGTCGCCAATCGGTGGCGGACACCCGCCAATACTCCAGAGCGCGCTGGGTTCCCATGGCGAGCACGATCGCGATGGCCGGAATGGCGGCCATGGTGAATCGCGACTCCAGCACCGAATTGAGCAGTGGAACTTCCTCGAACCACCGCCACGGCAGTTTGATTCCGGTGTCGTGCTTGCCGATCAGCAGCGTCGACCCCAGCGACAGCACCGCACCCGCCACGATGACGGTGACCGCGGCCCGCACCACCCGCTCGCGCCACATGAATACGCTGGTCATGAGCACCAGCAGTAGTAGCGGCCAGCCGAAGTAGGAGTTCTCCTCGGTCGGGTTGATGGCCACGTTCTGCCCGTGCTGGATCATCCCGCCGAGCGATTCGGACGGGAATTGGAACAGCGCTTTCAGATCGTTCTGCATCGGCCCGTGGTCGATGGAACGGTAGGACTGCGGCCCGAAGAACTGCCACCACAGCGGAATCTCGGTGAGCGCCAGGGTGATTCCGGCCGCCAGCAGCACGGTTGGAGTGATGGTGCGCAGTGCTCGAAGTCCGGTGCGCGGTGCGTGCAGGTAGTACGCGAACGCGAACAGGCCGAAGGCCAGCGCGAATATCAGCAGCGGTTCCTCGCCCAGCGCGATCTGCAAGGCGACCAGCAGGCCGAGGATGAAGGCATCGCGCAGCTGTCGCGCCTTGCGCGTCTCCTTCGGACTGTGCGCCTGCCGGGCGACCCGGATGAGCTGCAGTGCGATGAGCGGAAGCAGCGCCAGCACAACGAAATTCGGATGCGCGTTGGCGTGCGAGATCATGGCGGGCGCGAACCCGCAGCACAAACCGCCCACGGCGGCAGCGAGTTTGGACGAGACGAGTTCCCGGGAGAACAGCCAGTACCAGGCGAAGGCGGTGCCGAACAGGCCGAGCGTGAGCACCAGTACGAAGGTGACGGTGGGCCCGAACAGCAGGGTGATGGGTGTCAGCGGTACGCCGACACCGAACATGGCGGTATTGGCCATCATGTTCACGCCGTCGGGATAGTTCTGCAGTCCGGTACCGAGCGGATTCTCCAGGTGCGCGATCTTGTGCGCGGTGACGGCGAAGAACCACTCCCACATGGTCTGGTCCTGACCGCTCTTGATCAGGTAGCCGCGATCGGTGTGCAGCCACTGCCCGGACAGCACCAGTACGGCGAGTGCGAGGTAGCCGGTGGCGGCGATCAGATCGGCGCGGGCCGAGCGCAACCGGTCCGCGACACGCTGTCCGCGAGTGCGCTCCGGGGCAACAGTTTTCGGTACTGTTGGGTCCAGAACCGCTACTGCCGATTGCTCTTCGGTAGTCCGGTCCGTATCCCACCCCTGTGCCACGCGATAACTCCTCTTGCCTTCACAATCAGCGGCCCACGCTACCGGCTACCGTTGAGATTGCGCCGGCAAGTAGGTGAGTTATCCACAGAAAAGGGTGTTCATCCACAGGTTTCAGCGTGTTTCTGTGCATAAGTGATCCTTGTCTCGAGTCCGAATCGAGACCTTGCCGTGGGCCACATCGCAATTCACGGCCCACGGCTATAACGCTCAGGGCCGCATCACAACCAGGGCAAACGGCCCGATATCGGTAACCCGGAAGTGCCCGTCCGCGAACAGCGACTTCGGGAACGTCACGGTATACCGCTTCACATTCGGATCATTCGGATACACGTCCTCGGACAGCCGCAGCGTGTAGTCGTCACCCGAACTACGGAACAGGAACGCATCCGGTGCGCGCCAAGGGGACTGCCGCAGCGCCTCGATGAGCTGCTGCGGCGACTTCAGGGTGCTCCACCGCTTGATCTCCGCCGACCGCGCCGCGAAATCGGCGAGGGGATTCGCGTAATGCGAAGTGAGAGCCTGGAATCCGTAGTACGGGTAGATCGCCAGGAAACTGGTGTCCGCGGTCAGCACCACACTCTGATCGCGCGGCCGCCCCGTCTGCTCCAGCAGCGCCGCGTCGACCGCCCGGTAATGCGTCACCGCCGAAGCTGGCCGCTTATCCGCCCGCTCCCCATTGCCATCGGTATCGGTGTACGCGGTGGTGATCTCATTCGCCAGCACATGCGGAATCTGCTGACTGAACGCGATCGCCCCGATCAGCGCGACCACCCCTGCGGCGAGCGGCATCCGCGCCGGCTCGTTCAACACCTGGTAGATCGCCCGCGCACCCTCCACGAACCCGAATGCCCCCGCCGCCGCGAGCAGCGCGTACAGCATCGGCTCGAGCCGGAATGACAACAGCGTGGTCCCGGCCGCGGTCGCCGTCATCGACAGCAGGCACCACAGGTAGATGGCCACCACGCCGATGCCCAATGCCTGTGCGCGCCGCGAACTTCCGGCGCGCAGCACCAGCCACACCGTGCCGAGCAGGCAGAACACACCCGGCAGCGAGAAGTCGAACATGGGCAGCGGCAATTGCGACCCACCCTCGGGCAGATAGTGGAATGCCGTGCCGGACTTGGGGATCGTCCCGCCCAGCAGCTTCAACAGGAACGGGAACCAAACGGTCAGGGCCAGCAGTCCCGCGATCATCCCCGCGACGATCAGCCGCAGCAGAATCGGCCACACCACCCGCCAGCGGCCCGGCACCGCCATGCTTTTCTCCCGATGCCGTTGCGCCCGAACCGCTTTACCGCGCTCCCGCAGCGCCAGCCCCGCCGCGACCAGCGCCATGAGGCAGACCGCGAATACCGCGACACCGAAGTACAGCGTGTAGAGCATGGCCCCCAAGCCCAGGAACAACCCGGTCCCCAGCACCGCACCCCACCCGCCGGCGGTAGCCGCGGCCGGTTCGGCGGGCCGGTACAGCGCACCCCAGGCCAGCACCAGCGCGGGCGCGAACAGCAATACCAGCGGCGCACTGTAAGCCTCGGGCGACCCATAAGCCAGCGTCACAGCGGTGGTAGCGGCCGCCACCGCAACGGCCCAATCGCCCCGAATCAGCTTGGACCACAGCACAACCGCGATGGCGGCGGTCACCGCCAACCCGATAATCGCGAACGGCTTGAACGCCTCCCACCCGGCCATCCCGGTCAGATTCGCGAACCGCCCACCAACCCAGAACCATCCACCCGGATAGAACGGCGGCAGATCCACATAGTTCATATCGTGCAGCGCCGCACTATCGGTCAACCGCGTCAAATACTGCGTCCGAAACTCCTGATCAACGGAGATCCCGAACAAGTACAACTTGGTGGCCGCCAGCGGCATGCCGAGGGTGACGGTCACAAACCCCGAAATCCCCACCCAGGACAGCGCTTTCGCCACCCAGGGCCACTTGTCCATCCGCACCAGCACGATCGCCGCCACCAGCACCGCCAGCGCGACAACCTGCCCCACGGTCGTCAAAGCCCGAGTCACATTGGAAGAGTTGAACGCGGGCCACTGCACGGTCCCGAAGGCCACCAGTCCGACCCCCGCGACAACGGCCGCCACCCCCGCCGCCAGCACACCCTCCCCGAGCGCACCCCCGGCCCGTCGCACCAGCACCGTCCCCCGGACGCCCGCTTCCTCGCTCATTCCCACTCCGCCTCCGGGTTCGCATCCATGGACCCAGCCACCCTAGCCAGCATCACCCGCCGCCACAGGTTGCGCCCCGCCAACCGCACTTCATGATCAACGGGACATGGCGGGCATCCGCCGAGAGGTGTCCGCCCGGAGGCCCCGTTGATCATGAACGACAACGAGCGGTGGCCGTGGGGCCACCGCTCGTGTGTCTGGTCGCGCTGCCTAGACGGGCAGTTTGCGGAAGATCGGGCGCGGGATGTGGCGCAGGATCATCATGATGTAGCGGAAAGTGCCGGGGGCCCAGACGATTTCCTTGCCCTTTTCGGAGGCTGCTACCGCCAGGGCGGCCACCTCTTCCTTGTCGACGGTCAAGGGGGCTTCCTTGACGTGCGCCGACATGCGGGTGCGGACCTGACCCGGGCGGATCACGGTGACGCGGGGGCCGTGCGGGCGCAGGGCCTCGCCGAGGCCCAGGTAGAAGCCGTCCAGGCCCGCCTTGGTGGAGCCGTAGACGAAGTTGGAGCGGCGGACGCGTTCGCCGGCCACCGAGCTCATGGCGATGATGCGGCCGTAGCCCTGCGCCTTCATCTTCTCGCCGACCAGGACGCCGACGGAGACGGCGGCGGTGTAGTTCAATTCGCAGGCGATGACGGCCTTGCGCTGGTCCTGCCACAGTTCCTCGGCATCGCCGAGCATGCCGAAGGCGACAATGGCGACGTCGATGTCACCGTTCGTCCAGGCGGCCTCGATGACCTTGGGGTGGGAGTCCATCTGCAGGGCGTCGAAGTCGATGATCTCGACCTCGGACGCACCGGCCGACTTCAGCTGCGCGACAGCCTCTTCGCGCAGTGGATCACCGGGTAGCGCCGCCAGAATGATCCGCGCGGGACCCTTCTTCAGGTACTCCGAGCAGATCGCGAGACCGATCTCGGAGGTGCCGCCCAGCAGCAGAATGGACTGCGGATTCCCTACCGCATTGATCACTGAAGCTCCAGCCTTCGGGCCATATCGGACATGAAAACGCCTGTGGGATCGACACTTCGGCGGATCTTGATCCACTCGTCGATCCGGGGGTACATCTTGTGGAAGGTCTCCGCCGTGGTGCGCGAGTCCTTCGCGGTGTAGAGCCGCCCGCCGAACTCGGTGACCCGGCGGTCCAGATCGGTGACGAGCTCATTGAGCCCGGCCCGGATCGGGAAGTCCACGCAGATGTTCCAGCCCGGCATGGGGAAGCTCAACGGCGCGGGGTTACCCGGGCCGAACAGCTTGAAGACATTGAGCGCCGAATAGTGCCCGGACGCCTGGATATCGATGATGATCTTCTTGAACTCATCGACGGCCTCGGTCGGCACCACGAACTGGTACTGCAGGAATCCGGCCGGACCGTACGCCCGATTCCACTCCGCGATCATGTCGAGCGGGTGGTAGAACTGCGTCAGGTTCTGGATCTTGCCGGTGTAGTTACCGCCCAGGGCGTAGTACGCCTCGCCGACCGAACCGAGGGTCAGCTTGTTTGCGGTGAAGCTGGGGAAGATATTCGGCACCGTGAGCAGCTGCGGCGCATCGAATTTCAGCGGATTGCGCTGCTTCTTCGCGGGCAGCTCATCCAGTTTGGCCAGTCGGCCGCGAGTAATGTTGGCGCGCCCCAACTTCGGCAGCGGGTTCATCACATCGAACCAGGCGCTGGAGTAGGTGTAGTTCGCCTCACTGCCGTCGCTGTGCGCGGCAATGGTCTCGTCGAGGCTGCTGGTCTTCACCCCGTCATTGATGAAGTAGGCCGTCTCCGTCGGCACCATTTCGATGGTGGCGCGCAGGATGATGCCGGTCAGGCCGTTGCCGCCGACGGTGGCCCAGAACAGCTTCGCGTTCTTCTTCGGCCCGATGGTGGAGACCTTGCCGTCGGCGGTGAGCAGGTCCAGGGACCGCACGTGATTGCCGAAGGAACCCTCGGAGTGATGGTTCTTGCCGTGGATATCGGAGGCGATGGCACCGCCGATGGTCACCTGCCGGGTACCCGGCAGCACCGGAACCCACAGCCCGAACGGCAATGCCGCCTTCATGAGCTGATCCAGGCTGACACCGCCGTCCACATCGACCATGCGGGAATCGCGGTCGATCCGGTGGATGCGGTTCAGCGCCGGCATATTGATGACGAGGCCGCCGGAGTTCTGTGCGTGATCGCCGTACGAGCGACCCAGGCCGCGCGCGATGACGCCGCGGCGTAGGTGCGCCGGCTTGGAGTCATTGTCTTGCGCGACCATGGTGACCGCCTTGACGATCAACTCCGGGTCGGCGGTCGACAGAACTTCAGACGTGGTGGCTGCGGTGCGACCCCAACCGGTCAGGCGACGGGTCTGCGTCGGCAGTTCGAAGGAACCGTTCGATGCTGCGTCCGCACCCTCGCTCGCCGATTTCGTCTCGGCAGCGGCCGTGGTGGTGGTCTGAGCTTTCGTGGACATCGGGATAGAGGCTACAGGCATAACCGTCTCGAGGCTTGTGTCCTGGGTCCCGACCGATACCCTCATGCCTTGTGACCGCGGAACCCCATCTGCCCCTGCCGCCCGAGCTGCCCCTCATCGACGAGCCCGGTGGCACGGATGTCGATCTGAAGACGCAGATCATCCGCTTCGGTCTCACCGGCGGTCTGTCGGCGATTGTCGACTACGGCCTCTACACCCTGTTCTTCCAGGTCTTCGGTCTGCCGCTGCCGGTGTCGAAGTCGCTGAGCTTCATCGCGGGCACCACCACCGCGTACCTGATCAATCGCCGCTGGACCTTCAAGGCGGAGCCGAGCCGGGCCCGTTTCATCGCGGTGATCATCCTGTACGCGGTGACCTTCGCCATTCAGGTGGGCATCAACCAGATCTGCTACTACGCGCTGGCCGACGAATGGTGGCGCATGCCGCTGGCCTTCTGTGTCGCCCAGGGCACCGCCACCGTGATCAACTTCATCGTGCAGCGCACTGTGATCTTCAAGATCAAGTAGCGCGGCGGTCTTCGAGCTCGAACAGCTCAGTAGTCCACCAGCGCGCCGGATTCGGCCTCGGTCTTGGTGCGGAAGTAGTCGCCGCCCTTGGCGCGCACATTGTCGGTGCCCCACTGCACGGCCTCGCGCTGTGCGGGTACCAGATGTGGAATGTGCTTGCGGCAGTGGATATAAGCCTCTTCCACATCCACCACCACCCAGCGTTCGGGCTGGCGGCCGCGCGCATCGGGCGGCAGATCGGCGACGCAGCGGCGCATGAGGGCGTCGTCCACTATGCGCGCGGTGCCGTTGATATGCAGGCCGATCAGGTCCTGGACGAAGTCGATGAGCAGGATCCCGATGTGCGGGTTCTCCAGCATGTTCCCCAGGCTGGCCAGGACACCGTTACCGCGATACTCGGGGTAGGCGAGCGTGCGATCGTCGATGACGTGCAGGAATCCGGGTTTGCCCGCGCGGAAGCTGTTGTCGCACTCGCCGTGTTTGTCGGCGGTGGCGATGAACGCCATATCCATACGGCCGATGAACTCGATCATCTGATGGTTCAGTTGATCTCGGACTTGATCGGAGTAGAAGCGCTCTGCTCGGTCTTGCGTGCCGTAGCGCTCCTGTAGTTCCCGTTCGCCGTCGCTGCCGTTTCTGATACCGGGCATCGTGCACCCCTTGTGGTAGCTGAAGACCGTGTGGAAGAGGCATGGCCACGAAGCTCGGCCATTCGAAATCCTATACGGTTTAACTAGTTTGGTGTGGCGAATGCGTGAACCGACATATCCGCGCTGGTGAGCGTGGATCGACTGCGTGTCGGACAAACCTTCTCGTGCGAGGATCCTCCCATTCGGAAGCAATCGCTGGAGTTCGGGGTAAATTGCCGACGGGATGCTGTCAAGCCCGGCTTACCGCCGCCGCTGCAATCGCGCCCGATCCAGCACCAGGATCGAGCCGCGTCCGAGCCGCACCACGCCCTGATCCTCCAACTCGCGCAACACCTTATTGGCGGTCGCGCGGGTGGTCCCGGCCATGGAGGCCAGATCCTCCTGGGTCAGCCGGATATCCGCGGGCTTACCGTCACCGTCGCCGTACACATCGGCCAGATGCGCCAACCGCCGCAGCACCCGCGTCTCCACCGGCAGGTACAGCGCCTCCAGCACCGCCGCCGAGAGCCTGCGCACCTGTGCCGCAAGGGAAGTGGTGAGGAACCGCTCCACCTGCGGATGCTCCCGGCGCAACCGCTCCAGCTGGGTCCGGTTCAGGGTGAGGGTCTCTCCGTCGGTGACCGCGACAATGGTCGCGGTGCGCCGGGCGTCCGGGCTCAAAAGCGCTTGCTCGCCGAACATTTCACCGGGACCGAGAATGGTGAGGGTGGCGGTATTGCCCAGCGGTGTGGTGATCCGCACGATGTAGCGCCCGGACAGGATCAGGTGTACGCAGTCGCCGGGATCGCCCTCATGACAGACGATATCGCGGCGGCGGAACCGGCGCGGGGTGCACGCCGCGATGAACTCACGGCGCTCGGCGGGCGAAAGCCCCTCCAGCAGTTCGAATTCCGCCATCACTACCTCACCGCAGACCGATCAGCCGATAGACCGTCACCGGCAGGCTCTTACCCTTGATATCGAAGTCACCGAGATTGCGCACCTCGGCGCGGTCGCCGAGCCGCTCCCGGGTCAGCGGCCCGACCGCGACCGTGCCCGGTTCGGCCAAACCCTCCAGGCGTGCGGCCAGATTCGTGGTGTCGCCGATGGCGGTGAAGTTCCGCATCTCCCGCGCACCCACATTGCCGACGATCGCGGGTCCGGTATTCACCCCGACCCGGAACATGGGCCACTCCAGCGTGTTCGAACCGCTCACCCGCGGAATACCGATGGTGTCGCCGGTGCCCACCCGGCCGCGGAGGTCGGCCGGCGGAATCGGTCCGGCCGGGATGCTCGCACCGCCGACGCGCTCCCGTACGGCAGCGGTCGCGCGCTGTATGGCCAGGCCGGCCCGCGCCGCCCGCAATGCGTGATCGGGTTGCCGCACAGGCGCATTGAAGATCGCCATCACGGCATCGCCGACGAACTGCACCACGGTCCCGCCCTCGGCCAGGATCTCCGGCACGATGGCCCCGTAATAGGTATTGAGCATGCGCATGACCTGCACCGGCCCGGCCTGTTCGGCGAACGGGGTGTAACCGCGCAGATCCGCCATCAGCACACTCACCTCGTGCACCGCACCGCCCAGCCCGGCCTGGGACGGATCGGCGAGCAGCGCCGTCGCCACCTGCGGCGACATATAGGACCGGAACAGGCCGTCCAATTGCTGGTAGAGCCGGGCGTTTTCGAGTGTCACCGAGGTCTGGCTGGCGAACGATCGCGCGATGGCGTGCTCGGCCGGCCCGAGCTGTGCGGGTGCGCCCGGTCGCAGCAACTCCAGTGCACCGGTGCGAATTCCCTTGACCGTCAACGGATATACGA
This sequence comes from Nocardia sp. SYP-A9097, assembly GCF_009649815.1. Taxonomy (GTDB): domain Bacteria; phylum Actinomycetota; class Actinomycetes; order Mycobacteriales; family Mycobacteriaceae; genus Nocardia. Next base: position 262,568 of record NZ_WJIC01000001.1, on the reverse strand, counting down.
AGGCCGCCGGATTGGGTGGTAGCCCGTCGCTGAAGTGCAGTCGCCCGTGCCGCAGTATTCCTATTCGCACCAGATCGCGGTCGAAGGCGTGATTGGCGAGCAGCTGGATCTCATCGAGCAACTCCGCCTCACCGCGAATCACATTGGCGCGCTCGCCGACCGCCACCAGCGCGCCGAGCCGCCGCACCTGTTCGCGTTCGTCACCGAGCGCCCGCGCGCTCTGCTGTAGCACCGCCACCTGCCGCTCGGTGAGTCCGAAGCGCCGCGAAAGCTGTTGCGCCACAGCACCGAGTGGTTCGGTCGACGGCACCCCGCCGCTGGCGCGCTGATCCAGCGCCAGCACCATCTCCTCCAGTGCGCGTGCGTAATCGCGCTGAATGGCCGCGACCGTACTGCGCTGGGTGACACTGTCGAACAGCCCGCGCGCCGACCCTTCCCGCCGGAAACTGCGATGCGCGCTCACGGCGATCAGCGCGAAGGCCGCCCCCAGCAGCACATGCCACTCCCACCAGGTGATCCGCCAGCTGCGCCCGAAGCCGACCGCGAACATGGCCTCGGCCAGCAGTACGAACGCGGTGAGCACACTCAACAGCACCGTCGCGCGATTGCGCAGATACAGCCAGGCATAGGCGGCCGCCGCTGTCAGATAGCAGCCGCCGCCGAGGAAGGCCGCCGCCACCAGCGGCCCCTGCACCTCGTCCGGATCGGGAATGGTGTCGAACGGCGGTATCCGGGTGAGCGAGGCCAGTGCCCACACCGCCATGAGAGTCGAAGGCAGGGCGGCGAGGAGATCGGTGAAGCGGTGCGCCCGCGCGGTGGGCCCGTACTCCACGATCGAGGCCAGCGCCGCCAGCCCGCCCAGCACCATACCCACCGGAACCGCTCCGGTGAACCCCACATTCGGTGTGGAGAGAATGACACCGGGCGTAGCCAGCGCGTGCAGGCCCAGAAAACCCGAATTCAATTGGAACACCAGCGAAACCAGGATCAACCGCATATCCCGGTGCGCGCGGGCGGCCCGCAACAGCAGAATCCCCAGCGCCAGCGACAACACCGCCGCACCGAGAATCAGCCAGAAGTGCATACCGCTGTGCATATACAGGTGATCCAGTCGCGGATGCGTGACCAGCAGCCACAATCCGGCCGCTGGCAGTGCCACATGCACCGCCCACAACGTGACCCGAACCACCGGAATACCCCGCGCCTCAACAGATTTCACTGTTCTCCCCACCCCGCTTCGAGCTCGCCGGATGTCAAGCGGGCGTCAGCGTGACCGGTACGCCGTTGAACACGGCATTCCCGGAGGGCACATCCACCAGCGAATCATCGGTCAGCGCATTGGCATTCACCCCGGCGTGTGCCCGCGCCACCGCCTGATCGGAATCCCCGTGGCCCCATCCGTGCGGCAGGCTCACCACACCCGGCATGATGTCCTCGGTCGGCTCCAGCTCCACCGTGATCGCACCCGCCGCGGACTTCACCACCGCCTGCCCATCCAACCCCAGCCGATTCAAATCGTCCGGATGAATATGCAGCGTGCACCGATTCGACCCACCCACCAGCGGCCCCACATTGTGCGACCAGCTGTTGTTCGACCGCAGCTGCCGCCGGCCCACCAACACCATCGCGGGTGCCGCATCCGCCAACCGCTCATGCAACCGCGCGACGTCCGCCAGCAATGCCTCCGGAGCCAACTCCACCTGCTTGGACGCGGTCAGCAACAACTCGGGCAGCCGCGGCTGTAGCGGACCGAGATCCAGTCCATGCGGATTGTCCAGCAGCACTTGCAGATTCAGCGTGCCGCCATTCCATTCACCGTACGGTCCGAGCTTGAGCATCAGATCGATGCGCTGCTCGATGCTGTTCTCGCCCAGCAACTCTCCGCGCCGATCGGCCCGCCCGGCCTTGTGCAGTGTCGCCGCGATGACGAATTCATCGACAGCCGCAAGCGGATTCACCCCCGGCTGCGCCTCCTGGCCGGTAATGGCCAGCGCGAGCCGCGCCATGATCTCCGATTCGGAGAGCTGGTCCGCACCCAGCGGCAGCAGTGGCCGCGAGTACCGCGCATAGTTGTGCACGGCGAAATTGAGCAGTGCGAAGTCGTAGTGCGGCGATTGCAGAATGCGCGGCGGCGGCAGAATCACATCGGCGTATCGGGTGGTCTCGTTGAGGTAGCGGTCCACGCTCACCATGAAGTCCAGGCCCGCGAAGGCGTCGGCCAGCCGCGGTCCGCTCGGCGCGGAGAGCACCGGATTACCCGCCACGGTCACCATGGCGCGAATCTGCCCCGCACCGGGCGTGCGGATCTCATCGGCCAGGGTCGCGACCGGCAGTTCACCCATGGCCTCGGGCAGTCCGCGCACCCGACTGTTCCAGCGCCCCAACCGGAATGCCCGGGTACGTACGATCCCCAGCGCGGCCCCGTTCGCGAACATGGCCCCGCCGGGCGAGTCCAGATTCCCGGTCAGCACATTGATCACATCGACCAGCCACTGCGTCAGGGTGCCGAATTCCGCTGTGCAGGTACCGATTCGCGCGTACACGGCGGCGGTGGGCGCACCCGCCAGTTCCCGTGCGAGCCGCACCACGGTCTCGGCCGCTGTCCCGGTGCGCTCTTCGACCACCTCGGGCGTGAAAGGTGCGGCGGCAGTGCGCACTTCCTCCAGCCCCCGCACATCCACTCGCACCGAGGTGAGCTCCCGCGCGAACAAGGTGTGCACAATCCCGAACAGCAGGTACGCGTCACTGCCCGGCCGCACGAACAGATGCTCGTCCGCGAGCTTGGCGGTGCGGGTGCGCCGCGGATCCACCACCACGAACTTCCCGCCGCGCTGCTGCAGCGCCTTCAATCGTCCCGGGAAATCCGGTGCGGTGCACAGTGATCCATTGGATTCCAGCGGATTCGCACCCAGCATGAGCAGATAGTCGGTGCGATCCAGATCCGGCACCGCCACCGTGAACGGATCCCCGAACATGAGCCCGGAGGACACCTGCTTGGGCATCTGATCGGCGGTACTGGCGGAGAACAGGTTTCGCGTGGCGAGCGCCCGAATCAGCACCGGCACATGCAGTGCCCCCGCCAGCGTGTGCGCATTCGGATTCCCGAGGTACAACCCCACCGACTGATTCCCGTACTCGGCGGTGAGCTGCGGTATCCGCTCCCGAATGAGCCCGAACGCCTCCGCCCAGCTCGCGGCCCGGCAGGTATCGGTGGCGCGATCCCGGATCATGGGGTGGGTCAGCCGATCCGGATCCTCGTCCAGCTGCCCGAGCGTCGCACCCTTGGGGCAGATGAATCCGCGACTGAACGGATCGGCCTTGTCCCCGCGTACAGCCGTGACATGGTCGCCGCCGTCGATGGTGATCTCCAGTCCGCACACCGCCTCACAGAGCGGGCAGGTGCGCGGCAGCGTCCGCGGGGCATTCGTGGCGGGGGTCATACCTCATCATCGCCCCGGGGCCGCACAAGGGAAACAGCATCGGATCAACTCGGCGGCAACGGAGTGTGTCGGGTACTCGACACACCGGGTGTGCGCGCGCGGACAGACACCGCCCACCCCGGCGACCAGGCTTGCCACATGCGGTTTCTGGAGCGAACACAAGCACTCGACGCCCTGCGCGCCGCCTGGGACGAGATTGCCGCGGGCACCGGATCGGTGGTGGTGCTCAGTCTCGGCGGTGAATCCGGTCTGTTCATCCGCCTGCCCGACCAGCCGCCCGCCCCTGCGGCTCCCCGCGTCGTCCCCGGCCTCACCAGCCGCCAGCAGGACGTCCTGGACCTACTTTGCGCGGGCCTGACGAATGCGGAGATCGCCGAATACCTGGTGCTCTCGGTCCGTACCGTCGACCACCACGTCTCGGCCATCCTGCGCCGCCTGGGCGTCCACAATCGCCGCGCCGCCCGAGCCAAGGTCCTCGATCACGCGCTGCCCCTGCAATCTGGCCATCTCCGCCGCCCCAGAGCGATACTCCCGCATCTCAACTCGCACCAACCCCAAAGTTCGCGGCCCGCCCCGTTTCTGGACTGAGCGGAGGGAGGGAAGAAACGGGGCTTCGGGGGCCGCGAACCGCCGGAGCGAAGCGGAGGCAAATTGAACACAGCAAAACCGCGGATGCCGGGGTGCATCCGCGGTTGCTGGGGTTATAGCTACGAGCTACTGGAGGGAGTGCTTATTCACCTGTGGTGCAGCACTTTTCCCTTCAGGAGGCGATTCGGGCCGCCTGCGGCTTGACGCCTTTGGCGGCGGCGCGCACCGCCGCGGCGATGGCTACCACCGGCGGCACCCAGCGCGCCTCGTGCGGGGCCACGCCCCAGCAGGCCGAGCCGTCGAACAGCTGGGTCGGCGGCAGCGGGATGCCCGCGCCGTCGGTGTGCACGATGACACCCGCCGCGCGCAGCGCCTCGATGGCCATGGCGGCCTTGCGCAGGCCGGTCACCAGGTGGATCTCGCGGCGCTCGGCGCCCGGGATCTCGATGACCGGACCGGTCAGGTCGTTGGCCCGCAGGTAGCGGCGCACGAAGGCCGCGGTCTCGCCCGTGACCTCGATGCCCGACAGATTTTCATCGGTGACCAGGCTGATGCCATTGGCCGTTTCGGCGACCGTCCATCCACGCTCGGTGTACTCCTGCGCAGAGGCGGCCAGTGCTGCCGCCATGACGGAAGACGAAAACGTCGTACGCACTGGTTTCTCCATTCCCCGGTAGATCTATGTCCTGCTCTGTGCGAGGTATCGGATCGGGGCGTTCGCTCCGTTACATGTTCTTTTTGCCGCGTCATGGTTTTTCCCTCCAAAAGAGACGGCTCGTCGTTGTAGCTGGCATGACAGCGCCTTCGTCGCATAAGCGACATATCGATCGGAGGGGTCCGCTGCCTGCGAAGACAGCGTCAAGGGAGCTATCGGCCGCGCGGCCCCCCGTTCGTTGCGTCCGGGGCGCGAAAGTGTTCTAGAACACATTGCCGCCACCTGTCCCGGCGTGGGGATTGCGATGAGACTTCGCAGGGTCGAAAAGATCTGCGGGGAGAGGAGATCGGCGGCATGACCGACCAATCGAACGGTAAGACAGCCGAACTCGGCGAGCTGGAGGTCGAGGAGTTCGAGATCGGGCGGTGGGCCGCCTTCCGGGACTCCGCGACGCGGCGCATGACCCGCAGGCTCGAACAGGAGGCCGTCGCCGAGGAGGAGCCGGTCGAACCCTTCGCCAGCCCAGGTGCTTTCGGCTCCTGGAGTGTGGACGCCGCCAAGGCGCTACTGGATGTGCAGTTCCATCGCGCGGCCACCCACACCTTGCTGCCGATGGCCTATCTACTGGGCCTGGCAGCGGCTTTCGTCATTCCGATCGTGGGAACCATAGGGCTGTGGCGTGTTTCGGCCTGGCTGGGCATCGTCTTCGCGGTGGTCTTCGCGATTCCGCTGGGCCTCATCATTGCCGCGGTGGTCCGCCTGCTGCTCGAGTTCGTCCTCGACGTCTCCCGTTTGGCAAGCCGGGTGGAGCACATCGCCGAGATGGGCGACGATCTGTTCCAGGCGCTCTCGGATGTGGCCGAACCGGTCAATCAATTGTCGGAAGACGTTCGCGCCGTGCAGTTCTGGCGGTTCGGGAAGCGGTCGCAGCGCAAGTAATTGTGCAACAATGCGAGCGCAAGACTCGTAAGGGGGAGGGATGGCACTACCGCAGGGGATCACCGGATCCACCATGCCGCGGCGGCAACTCGGCCGTCACCTGCGTGACCTGCGCAATCGCGCCCGGATGACGACCCGGGTGGCAGCGCAGCGGCTGGAATGGTCCGAAGCAAAGATCTGGCGCATAGAAACAGGGCAGACCTCGCTGCGCAGCCTCGATGTCGAGGCCATGTGCCGCATCTACGGTGCGCCCGAGGACGCCATCGAACCGCTCACCGCCCTGGCTAGGGAAACCAAGGCGCGCGGCTGGTGGACCGAGTACGGCGATGTGATCGACGAGGGGTACGAGGTCTACATCGGGCTCGAGGAGGCCGCGGCGCGGCTCACCACCTACGAAAACGAGTTGGTGCCGGGGCTTCTGCAAACCGAGGCGTATATGCGCGCGGTATTGGCGGGGGCGAATCCGGGCATCTCGGCCGAGCAGATGGACCGCCGCGTGCGGGTCCGCACCGCTCGGCAATCACTGCTCACGCGGGCCGAATCGCCGGTGCAGGTCGATGTGATCATCTCCGAGGCGGTGCTGTGGCATCGCATCGGCGGGGATGAGGTGACCATCGGTCAGCTGGACAAGCTGCGCAAATTCGGCGAGCTGTCGAATGTGCGGCTGCGCCTGCTGCCCGCGGACTGCGGCTACCACCACGGTATGGATGCCGGACGTTTCGTCCTGCTCGAATTCCCCTCCACCGCAACCGAACAGACCGAACCGCCGGTCGTCTACGTGGAATCCCTCACGGGCGCTTCCTATTTGGACAAAGAACACGATGTGGAGCGTTACCGCGAAGCCTTCGCGGCCGCGGCGACCATCGCGGTGGACGCGCTTCCGATGATCGAAACCATTCGCGCCACCGTCTGATTCGCGCCGCTAGTGCTGGAGTGACTGCTCCAGCACTTCGCGGTGGGTCGGGGCCGCCTTCGCGTGCAGTTCGCGCCCCTTGTCGGTCAGGCAGACGAAGATCGCGCGCCGGTCCTGTTCGCACAGGCTGCGGCTGACCAATCCATCGCGTTCCAGCCTGGCCACCGCGCGGGAGAGCGCGCTCTGGCTGAGGTGGATGTCATGAGCGAGATCGCTCATCTTGTAGCTCTCGACGCCGGCGTCCATGAGCCGGTCGAGGGTTTCGAATTCGCTGAGCCCGAGGTGGTGGCGGCCTTGCAGTTCCTTCTCGAGGGCGCAGGAGGTCGTCGCGTGCCGGGCCAGCAGATCGCGCCACTGCGCTACGAGAGCGCTCGGGACGACCTGATCGACAGTCGTTGTCGGCTTCGGCATGGCCGCCATCTTAGTGCGCCCGCGCAACCCATGCAACCGCATTTAATGTGTAGACAACTTATGCGCACGCATGTACTGTCCTCTCTCGTGACTTCCACAGACCTACGCCCCGCAGTGAGCACCGCGGCAGACTCCACGCAGTGGACGCTCCGGCTCTGGGGCATGCTCATCACCCTGTGCATCGTGCTGTTCCTCGACGGCCTGGACGTGTCGATGATCGGCGTCGCCCTCCCGTCCATCGGCACCGAACTCGACCTGCAGACCTCGACGCTGCAGTGGCTGGTCAGCGGATACGTTCTCGGCTACGGCGGCCTGCTGCTGCTCGGCGGGCGCACCGCCGATCTGCTCGGCCGCCGCAAGGTCTTCCTGATCGCACTGGCCGTCTTCGCCATCGCTTCTCTCGCAGGCGCTTTGGTGAGCTCCGGCCCGCTGCTGATCCTCACCCGATTCATCAAGGGCCTGGCCGCCGCGTTCACCGCGCCGACCGGACTCTCCATCATCACCACGAATTTCGCCGAGGGCCCGGCTCGTAACAAGGCGCTCTCCATCTACACCGTGTTCGGTGCGGGCGGCTACTCCATGGGCCTGCTCTTCGGCGGACTCATGACCGGTCTCGGCTGGCGCTGGACCTTCCTGCTGCCCTTCCCGGTCGCCATCGCGGCCCTGATCGCGGCCTTCTACCTGGTGCCCAAGGACGGGCCCGCCGAGGAGGGCGGTCACGATCTGCTCGGTGCGCTGCTGTCCACCTCGGGCATGCTGCTGCTGGTCTACACCGTGGTCTCGGCTCCGGAGGCCGGCTGGGCCTCGGCTCGCACCATCATCTCGTTCGTCGCCGTCGCCGCGCTCTTCGCCGGATTCGTCGCGGTCGAGAAGCGGGTGCGCTACCCCCTTGTGCGCCTCGGCATTCTGAAGAAGCCGACGCTGTGGCGGGCCAGCCTGGCCATTATCGCGGTCGCCGGTTCGTTCTTCAGCTGGCAGTTCATCACCACGCTGTACCTGCAGGACACTCTCGGCTGGTCGCCGCTGAAGCTGTCGCTCGCGCTGCTGCCCGTCGGTCTGCTGGTGGTCGCCTCCGCGTTCGTCTCGGACAAGCTGGTCGATCGCTTCGGCACCGGCCCGATCATCGCGGTCACCATGGTGATCATGGCCATCGGCTACCTGATGTACCTGCGCATCGACACCGCCCCGGCCTACCTGACGGTGCTGCTGCCCGCCGTACTGCTGGTCGGTATCGGCTGGGTCGGCTTCCCCGCCATCAATATTCAGGCCACCAGCGGAATCGATGACGACGAACAGGGCCTGGCGGCCGGTGTGCTGCAGACCGCCATGCAGGTCGGTGCGGCCATCGTGCTCGCGGTGACCACCGCGATCATCTCCTCCGGATCGCATACCGACACCAGCCCCGCCGCGGTGCTCGACAACTACCGTCCCGGACTGCAATTCGCCGCCGGGGTCGCCATTGTCGGTGCGCTGGTTGCCCTTACGGTCTACCTGCCCAAGCGCAAGTCCCGTAAGGCCGCCGAGGCCGCGGAGCCGGAGGTCGCGCTGGTCGGCTGACAATCCACGCCGGGCCGCGCCCGCCGCTCACACGGGCGACGCTCGGTCGACCGAAAGACGCTGGGGCGCACCGTATTACGGTGCGCCCCAGTTGCATGTCCACGCTCAGTGCGGAAGTTTCAGATCCGCCAATCGCGGTGCCGCCGCATCCTTCGGCGAGCGGGTGAAGCTCAGCGGTTTGCCGTAGCGATCCACCTTCGGCCATTCGATCCCCAGATCCGGATCGAAAGCGTCCAGATCCCGGTCGAATTCGGGCGAGTACTCCAGCGAGCAGAGATAGATGACGGTGGAATCATCCTCGAGCGAGAGCAGCGCGTGCCCGAGCCCCTCCGCGAGGAACACCGACTTGCGCTCCACATCGTCGATCACCACGCTGTCCCACTGCCCGAAGGTCGGCGACCCGGGCCGCAGATCCACCACCACATCCAGGAACGCCCCGCGCACGCAGGTCACATACTTGGCCTGCCCCGGCGGATCCTGCGTGTAATGAATCCCGCGCAGCACCCCCGCCGCCGAGGTCGAGGTATTGACCTGCAGCAGTTCGAATCCCCGCCCCACGATCTTCTCGAACTCCGAGGACTTGAAGGTCTCGGCGAAGACCCCGCGCTCGTCGCCGTGCAGGTCCGGGGTGAATTCCCAGGACCCCGGAATGGCCAGTTCGCGAATCCGCATACTCACTCGTCTCGTCCCTGTTCCAGCAGGCGCAGCAGGTAGGCCCCGTAACCGGAGCGCACCAGCGGCCGGGCGGCCGCGTCCAATTGCTCGTCGTCGATGAAACCCATACGCCAGGCCACCTCCTCGGGTACCCCGATCTTCAGGCCCTGGCGCTCCTCGATGGTACGGACGTAGTTGGCCGCGTCCAGCAGCGAATCGAAGGTGCCGGTGTCCAGCCAGGCGGTGCCGCGGCGCAGCACCTCCACATTCAATCGGCCCTGTTCGAGATAGGCGCGATTGATATCGGTGATCTCGTATTCGCCGCGATCGGACGGCTTCAGTTCGCGCGCGATCTCGAGGACGTCGTTGTCGTAGAAGTACAGCCCCGGAATCGCGTAGTTGGAGCGCGGCGCTTTCGGCTTCTCCTCGATGGAAATGGCCTTGCCGTCGGCGAATTCGACCACGCCGTACGCGGTCGGATCCGAGACCCGGTAGGCGAAGACCGCGCCGCCGTCCACCTGCGCGTACTGCCGCAGATTGGTGCCGAGGCCGGGGCCGTGGAAGATATTGTCGCCCAGCACGAGTGCGGCGGGCTCGTTGCCGATGTGCTCCGCGCCGAGCACGAAGGCGCGGGCCAATCCATCCGGCTGGGGTTGCACGACATAGCTGAGGTTGAGCCCGAACCGGCTGCCGTCACCGAGTAGCCGGTGGAACGCCGCCGCGTCCTCGGGGGTCGTAATGACCAGGATGTCCCGAATGCCCGCCAGCATGAGGGTGGACAGCGGGTAGTACACCATCGGTTTGTCGTAGACCGGGACAAGCTGTTTGCTCACCCCGCGCGTGATCGGGTGCAGACGTGACCCGGTGCCGCCGGCCAGGATGATTCCACGCATGTCACGAGAGTCTGCCAGTTCCATCCCGAGCGGGAGCGGTGAGGTTCCGACTGCACGGCGAAACGGTCACAACCGTTTGCGGCCATACCGATACGGCGATATCTGTTGCATAGGTCACGTTCTCGTGGTGTTCTGAAATAACGCTATGTGAGATGTCAGCGCCGACTCTCCCGCGCCGGGTAACCGAGCCCTCCTTCGGTCACCGGACGAACGGCTCGGCGCGCCAACAACGAAGTAGGTGCGCAATGGCGAGTACCCGCAAACACCATGCCGATGCTCCGGTGATCAATCCCGGCAATGTGAGCGTCTACGCGCGCACCCTCGAAGTGGCCTGCCGCAGCACGATTCGGCCCGCCGGCGAGCTCATGACCCTCACCGAAGGCGCCATGCCGATCGTCAGCGGTGTCATCAACACCCTCGCCAAACTGCGGCTCGCGCCCCGGGGAGTGGAACGGGAACAGGTACGGCTCAACGGCTTCCGCATGGAGATCGTGCGCCCCGCCGGAGCCCGCAGCTCGCTGAGCGACGGCGTCGTCATGTACATGCACGGCGGCGGCTTCTTCCTCTGCGGACTCGATACGCACCGGCCCGTGGTGGCCGCCATCGCCCGGCGCACCGGAATGCCCGTGGTGAGCGTGGAGTACCGGCAACTGCCGCAGACCGATATCGCCGGTTCGGTCGCCGACTGCCTGACCGCGTACCAATGGCTGCTCTCGCACGGCGTGCCCGCCTCGCGCATCGTCTTCGCCGGTGACTCCGCCGGCGGCTATATGACCTTCGCGACCGCTCTGCGCGCCCGCGATACCGGACTCCCGGTGCCCGCCGGACTCGTCGGCCTGTGCCCCGCGCTGGATCTGGACTGCACCGAGAAGCGCGCGCACCCCAACTACCGTCGCGATCCGCTCATCCCGCTGTCGGCGCTGGAGGCCGTGGTGAAACTCGGTGCGGAGGTGAACGGCCACCTGGATCCGCAGCTCTCACCGGTCAACAATCCGCTCGCCGGCCTGCCGCCCGCCCTGCTCATCGCCGCCGAGGACGAAGTGCTGCGCCGGGACAGCGAGATCATGGCGCAGCGGCTCGCGCAGGCGGGCGTACCGGCCACCCTGGAGATCTGGCGCGGTCAGGTGCACGCCTTCATGGCCATCTTCCCGAATATGCCCGAGAGCCGGGCCGCGCTCGCGCACGTCGCCCAATTCGTCCGTGCCCGAATCGAATCCGCGCAGATCGCGCGCACGGCGTGAGCTGATCCGGAGACGACGAATCCCCCGCCCGGGTGGTCCGGACGGGGGATTCGCTGGTGCTACGGGCGATTACTCGCGCCGACGCGATTACTTCGCGGGGGCGGGAACGATCGGGGCAGCGTTGATGGTGGTGAAGTACTGCACGGCGGCCAGGATCGCGACCGGGGCGGTGATGAAGATCTGACCGGCCAGGGTGCCCAGGAAGCCGACGACGCTCATGCCGACGATGCAACCGACGGCCGCGCCGCCGAGAGCGCCGAACATCAGGGTCAGGGTGCCGGTCACGGCACCGGCGGTGGCGCCACCGATGAGGCAGCCCACGGCCGCGCCGCCGATGCCACCGACCAGGGTGCCGATGGTGGCGCCCATGGAGATGGTGTCCTTCAGGCGGTTCCAGGCGGCCTGCTCACGGTCGTAGTCGTTCTTCCAGGGAGCCTGGTTCTCGTAAGGCAGGGCGACCGGCTTGTAGACAGCCTTGTCGGAGTTGAACTCGGGGGTCAGCGTCGCGGTGTGATCCGAGATGTTCGCGGCGATGGGGAACTCGAAATCGTCGACACGGAACTTCAGTTCGGAACCGGCGACGGTGGTGCCGTTGGCGGCCTTGACCTTGAAGACACCGTCCTCGACGACCATGGAACCGGAGTCGGTCCGGATGATGGTCTGGGTATCGGTGTTGGTCGCGGTGTAGTTGATCGGCGCGTTCTCGTCAGCGGTCGCGGGGGCCGCGTTGACGGTACCGGCGGTGATGCCCATCGCGGCGATCAGCAGCGCCGACGTGGCGGCGAATTTCCTCATCAGCATTTTTTCTCAGAACCTCATCGGAAGAGCTCGGGGGGACAACGAGAATCGAAATCCAGGACAGCTAACGCGCGGTGAACCGACTGTGACCGTTCGTTCAAGTTCCGTTCACCGGTCTGATCATGCGGTTCGTCAGGTTCCGGAAATGCGCTGCATAAGTACAGTTTTCGGGTTTGTCTATAAACACCCGGTTCGTTACCGAGAGGTCTGTTTGTGTCGAAGGTCACACGCGTCGCTCGGAAATTCGGAATGAATCACGAGTGAAAGTCTCGGAGCCGCCGAGGAATTGCGACTTTCGGTATGACGAACGCGTTTTCGCGTGGATATATTGTTTCCTTCTCGTGTCCGATACCGCGCACGGGAAGTGGGCAATCGGTGTAGGAATCGCAACACTCCGGACCGCCCGGCGGTGGACATCGAACGCGACGTAGGGTTTTCGATGTGCGATTGCTCGTAACCGGAGGCGCCGGCTTCATCGGCGCGAACTTCGTTCATCAGACCTTGGCCACCCGTCCCGGCGTTCAGGTGACCGTGCTCGACAAACTCACCTATGCGGGAAACCGGGTCTCGTTGGCGCCCATCGCCGATCACATCGAGTTCGTGCACGGCGACATCGCCGATGCCGCGCTGGTGGATCGTCTGGTCGGTGGTGTGGACGCGGTGGTGCATTTCGCCGCCGAATCACACAACGACAATTCCCTGGCCGATCCATGGCCGTTCGTGCAGACCAATATTGTCGGCACCTATTCGCTGCTGCAGGCCGTGCGCAAGCATCAGGTGCGGTACCACCACATCTCCACCGATGAGGTCTACGGCGATCTGGAGCTCGACGATCCGAGCGCGTTCACCGAGGCCACGCCCTACAACCCGTCCAGTCCGTACTCCGCCAGCAAGGCGTCGAGCGACATGCTGGTGCGCGCCTGGGTGCGGTCCTTCGGAGTGCGGGCCACCCTCTCCAACTGCAGCAACAACTATGGCCCGTACCAGCATGTGGAGAAATTCATCCCGCGCCAGATCACCAATCTCATCGACGGTGTGCGGCCACGCCTCTACGGCACCGGACATCAAGTGCGCGACTGGATCCATGTGGACGACCACAACAGCGCCGTCTGGGAAATTCTGGAACGCGGCCGAATCGGGCAGACCTATCTCATCGGCGCCGACGGTGAACGCGACAACAAATCAGTTGTCCAGTTGATTCTGCGGGCCTTCGGCCGCGACGCCGACGACTTCGATCACGTCACCGATCGCCCCGGCCACGATCTGCGCTACGCCATCGATTCTTCGCTGCTGCGTAGCGAACTCGGCTGGAATCCCCAATATGCGGACTTCCGAACCGGATTGGCCGCAACCGTCCAGTGGTACCGCGACAACGAGGACTGGTGGCGCCCCCAGAAGGCCGCCACCGAGACCGCCTACGCGACCGCCGGAGAAAAAGTCCTCTGACCGCGCCGGGCTCACCCCGCGGTGAGCCCACACCAATCACGGCTGTATCCCGACCAATCCTGCGGCGTAGCAGCGAAATCCACATACAGTGCCACCCCGAATGCGCTCCGCCCCGAATCGGTCCGCCCCGGCGATTCGGGCAGGCTGCCGTCATGTTCGAACCCTAGCGAGTTCGGCGCGGGGGTCAGCCCCAGACGAGGGTGGAGTACTTGATTACGGCGGCGGTGAGGGCGACGGTGGTGGAGAGGGTGACGACGATCGCGGGGATGCGGGTGGGGATGCGGCCGTCGGTTCCGGTGAGGCGCAAGGGCATCCAGCGGAGGAAGACGGCGAGGGTCAGTAGGGCCAGCGGGACGAAGTAGCGGCCCTGGACGCCGTCGATCATGAAGTAGCCGACGGGGGTGAAGGACATGTACAGGGTTACGTAGATCATGGCGACGCTGGCCAGCATGGTGAGCAGGACCAGCCAGGTGCGCAGGCGGTCACCGACCATTCGATCGGCGATGCCGATGCTCACCGCGAAGGCCAGCAGGCTGGCGCAGATGGTCAGGGCCGGGACATCGATGTACGAGAAGCCGAGTTCACCGAAGAACTGGGTGAACCAGCGCTCGTCGCGGCGCGCGATGCTATCGCCGAAGACGCTCAGGAAATGCCCGGGGTCGCTGAGGATTTCCTTCAGCTGATCGCCGGGACGGACGCTGCCCCACTGGTCCTTACCGCGCATGAGGCTCATACCGTCGCCGGTGGGCGCGGCGATCTTCATCCACGCCGCGAACGAAATGCCGCCGATGGCCGCTGCTGCCCAAGGCAGTACGCGCTGCCACACGGCGGGGCGCTCGGCATTGCCGAAGCCCAAGCGCTGCGCCGGGATCAGCACGGTGAGCATGGCCAGCAAAACATAGGTGGGCTTGCAGATCGGCAGCAGAATCGTCGCGGCAAGTGCCACAACGGTTTCCGGCCGCGACAGGCGCTGCCCCAGGAACAGGCTCTTCACGATGAGCGCCGAAACCGCCAGTGCCAGTGCGTTTGTCACCGTATCGGCGGTGACGGTGCCGGCCTGGAATACCGCGATCGGCAGTACCGCCACGGTCAGCGCCAGCCACTGCACCCGATGCCCGCGCAGCGCGCGAATCGCGAATCCGACGATCAGCAGATAGGCGAGCAGTCCGGCCCAGCGGGTCGCCAGCACCATCCCGCCGACATCGAGATCCAGCACCTCGGCCAGCCGAATGCCCACCGCCGCAGGCAGATACGGGACGGGGGAGTAGGCGGCGGTATTGGTGAACCACACCTGCGAGGTCTGCTTCGATACCGGCAGTGCGCCCAGCACGTCATAGTCGTGCGGGTTCTCGATCATGGGCTCGGGCTCATCGCGCTTGCTGTTGTAGTCGTCGAACGCGTACCCCGACAGCGCGTTGATGGTGACCGGCACCTGCCCACCCCAGGCGGGCCCGCGATCATCATGAATCTTCTCCGGCGTGAATCCGCCGTGCGCCACCTGATAGGCCCGCCCGAACTGGGTGATCTCGTCATGCCCCCAGAACGGCGGCGTCACCACCGACCACACCGCGCCGAACACACCCGCCAGCAGCAGGAACGCCAAAGTCGCCGCGCCGATGCGCTGTTCGATCCGCGCCGCGGCCCGCGTCCATCCCCCCGGCCGCTCCCCGTCGGCCGCCGGAGCGATCTTCGCCGGTTGCGCCAGTGCCGCCTCGGCAGACTCGACGGCGCTGCCCGACCTGGTTGCCGTGGCAGCCGCCACCGGTTGTGCCGCAAGGGTTTCGGCACCCGATGCGGCCGCCGGAGCGGTGCCGTGGGCCGGATCGGTGACCGTCTCGCCGTGCGGTGTGCTGCCGTTCTCGCCTATTTCGGTTGCCACGATGTCCGATTCTGCTGGACGGTCGACGGCAGTCATCGACGGGGACCACCGGTGTGTTCCTCGGCGCTGTCGTGCGCGCCGACGGCGGAGTAGCGCAGGTACATCAGGCGGGCGGCCTCGTGCCGGGAGCGGCGGATGCCGTCCAGTACCAGGCCCGCGGTCCAGGCCAGGCTGCCCAGCAGCAGCAGCGTGAAGCCCAGGAACAGCGTCGGGAAGCGCGGTACCTCGTGGATCTCGTAGAACTGGATCACGATCGGCGTGATCAGAATGATCGAGATCAGCCAGGCCAGGGTGCCGAACAGGCCGTAGAACGCGACGGGGCGTTCATGCCGGGCCAGGCCGACGATGAGGCGCAGGATCTTGAAACCGTCGTGATAGGTGCGCAGCTTGGATTCGCTGCCCTCCGGCCGATCCTTGAATCCGACCGGTACCGCGGTCTGCGGAACGCGCAGATGCAGGGTATGCACGGTCAATTCGGTTTCGATCTCGAATTCGCGCGACACCGCCGGGAAGCTCTTCACGAATCGCCGGGAGAACACCCGGTATCCGCTCAGCATGTCCTCGACATTCTCGCCGAACACCTGCGCGACAACGCTATTGAGCACCTTATTGCCGGTCTCATGCCCCGGCCGGTACGCGGATTCGCCCGCGATCTCGCGGCGCACGCCCAGTACATGGTCGTACGGTCCCGATAGCAGCGCCTCGATCATCCGCGGTGCGGCGGAGGCGTCATAGGTGTCGTCGCCGTCGATCATCAAATAGACGTCGGCCTCGATATCGGCGAAGGCACGGCGCACCACATTGCCTTTGCCCTTGCGATATTCGTGACGCACGATCGCGCCGGCCTCGCGCGCCCGCTCGGCGGTCGCGTCGGTACTCCGGTTGTCGTAGACATATACGACGATTCCGGGCACGGCGGCCTTGAGGTCGGTGACGACCTGTGCGACCGAGGCCTCTTCGTTGTGGCACGGAACCACGGCGGCAATTCGGAGCTCGGTGGGGTCCACCCGGTCAATCCTCGATGTGATCGGAAGGCAAATACGAACACGGGGAGGGTACCCGAGAATGCTGCGGTACCGTCGCCGAGTGCCCAGCAGTGAGTCGGCCGCCCCCGGCGTCAGCCCTACAGAATCAGCCGTTAGCCCAGCGGAATCCGCCGAGATCGTCCCGCGGTCCCTGATCGACAAGGTGCGCGCGGCATTGAAGCAGGGCGGTGCGTTCCTGGTCGTGGGCCTGCTCGGCTTCGCCGTGGACGCGGGCACCTACAACCTGCTGGTGTTCGCGGGCGGAGAAGGCCCGCTGTTCCAGCAACCGCTACTGGCCAAGATCATCGCCATCGGTGTCGCCACGGTCGTCACCTATTTCGGCAACAAATGGTGGACCTTCGCGCACAAGAAGGGCGGTAGCCAGACCCGCGAATATGTCCTCTACGCACTGTTCAATGTGGTTGCCATCGGATTGCAACTGGCCTGTCTGGGCTTCTCCAGGTATGTACTGCACCTGTCCAGTCCCTTGGCGGACAACATCTCCGGAACACTGGTGGGCCAGATCGTTGCGGTTGTCTTCCGCTACTGGTCCTATGACAAATTCGTGTTCACCGGCGTGCGCGATCAAACCCCTTGAACTCCCACGGATTTCCTGCTTCACCTGGGTGGTTAACGGCCCGGCTCGATTCTGGACTGAGTGGAGCGGAGGAGCGAAGCGGGGGAGCGGAGGGAGGGAAGAATCGGGCTTGCAGGGCCGTTAACCGGCCGGAGCGCAGCGGAGGCAAATAGATATTGATATTGTCGGCCCCGCCGAGCGGTGACAGTGGGTTGTGCGTCCTACGTCGGTGTTGCCGGTGTCTGTTGTTTTCGAGGGATGTCGAGGGAATTCATGGATGCGTCGGCTGGCCAAGCCGTGACCGAAATCAATGATCGGCTCAGTGTCGGAGCCCCCGCGACGCTACGTGCGGACCATGCGGCTCCCGAGCGGCTGGTGTTGGCGCGCGGCCTGTTCACCGGCCCCGCCCCGCGCATCAGCGATGAGCTGTACGCGGTGGTGAAGGGCGGTAAGGCGCACCGCGAACGCTTCAGCCTGCGGCTGGACAAGGGCGCGTCCGCGCACACCAATACCTACTTCGGGCGTTTCGCCGCCAGTTACTGGCAGCGCTGGACCACCGTCACCGCGGTCGAGGTCGCCATGACCCTCGTGGTCGGCGGTAAGACCAAGGTGCGGCTCGCCGCCTCCGATATCGCCGGGCATCGGCGTGTCGCCGCCACCGCGCAGACCAGCGAGTCCGGGCGGGTGGTACTGACCGCCGCTCTGGACATGTTCATCGACGGTGGCGCGATGTGGATCGAGGTCGACGCCATCGGCGGCGAGGTCACCATCACCGATCTGGAGTGGACCGCGCCCGCACCGGACCACATGCGCCCGGTGGCCATTGCCATCTGCACCTTCAACCGCGCCCCGGACTGTGCCGCCACCATGGCCGCGCTGGCCTCGGACGCGACCGTGCTGAACGCCATCGACGCGGTGTACGTGGTCGATCAGGGCACCGATCTGGTGCAGGATCAGCCGGTCTTCGCCGAAACCGCACCCAAGCTCGGTGACAAGCTGCGCTACATCCGGCAGCCGAATCTCGGTGGCGCGGGCGGCTTCACCCGCGGACTCTACGAGGTGTCGGGTGCGAACGAGCACGCCGATGTCATCCTCATGGACGACGACATCCTGTGCGAGCCCGAAACGGTGTTGCGGCTCAACGCCTTCGCGAATATGACCGTCGAACCCACCCTGGTGGGCGCGCAGATGCTGTTCCTGTTCAACCCCGACTACCTCAATGTCGGTGCGGAGGAGACGGATCTGGGCAAGCTGCGGCACGGCCAGAAGGTCTCCAAGGCGCTGCGCAATACCAGCATGCTCAAGAAGCATCAGGAACGCCGCGTGGACGCGGGCTACCAGGCGTGGTGGACCTGCCTGATCCCCGCCGAGGTGGTCAAGAAGATCGGGCTGCCGGTGCCGATCTTCTTCCAGTGGGACGATGTCGAATACGGTTTGCGCGCAAGGGAGAACGGTTTCGTCACCGTCACCCTGCCGAACGCGGCCGTCTGGCACGCCGACTTCTACTGGAAGGATTTCGACGACTGGGCGCGCTACTTCTCCTCGCGCAATTCGCTCATCGTCTCCTCGCTGCACGCCGACCTGGATCCGAAAGCCGTTACCCGGCAACTGTTCCGGGAGATCGCCGAGTACCTGGTCGGCATGCAGTACGGCCTGGCGCACACCACCCTGTCCGGTATCGAGGATTACCTGCGCGGCCCGAAAGCCCTGCAGGACGGCGGAATTCAGGCCCTGGCCGCCGCGCGTGGCTCCCGCTCGGACTACCCGGAGACCATCAAGCATCCGGCCGCCACGGCTCCGGTCGTGAACGCGCACGTGCATCAGCGCCGCGCGGGTGGTGAGCCCAGCCGCCCGCTGTTGATCCTGCTCAAGCGTGCGTTCACGCAGTGGACCGGCCGTACCATTCCGGGTGTCGTCGGGGTCACCCGCGAGGACGCGCACTGGTGGCATGTCGGCCTCTTCGATCACGTGGTCGTCACCGACGCCTCGCAATCCGGTGTCCGAATTCGCCGCCGCGACAAGGAAACCGCGCGTCGGCTGCTGGTCCGCGCCTACCGCGTGCTGAAGCAGCTCCGCGAGGAACTCCCGAGCCTGCAGCGGCAGTGGCGCACCGCCGTGCCGGAACTCACCAGCCGCGAGAACTGGGAACGCCTGTACGGCATCGACCCCAAGTGAGCTGAATACGAATAACGCGGCGGCCGTACCCGATTGGGTGCGGCCGCCGCACTATGCGCGGGTCGCGAGCAGCGTGCGCGTGGCCGCGAGCAGGTCGGCGTCGAGCCACTCCGGGAGCCGGCCGGTGGGGGCGTGACGGCGCAGTGCGGCATAGGGCAGGTCGATGATGGCGCGGCGAATGGCATCCATCTCGCGCTCGCCGTCCGTGCCGTAGACGCCGACGGCTATGCGGCGCAGCTCGGCGAGGAGCGGGGCATTCATCTCCGCGAGGCGCGTGCCGAAATCGGTATCGGGAGCACCGTCCAGGAGATCGCTGGGCCGCAGGTTCAGCAGCAGTTTCGCGTCTTCCAGGTGTTCGCGGCCGAAGACGAGCAGGGCGGTGGTCATGGCCACCGCCGCCTCGATCGGATCGGCCACCGCGCCGGCGGCGGTCAGCGCGCCGGATTGGAAGCGCTCCAGGGCGCGTAGCCAGGCGGCGGCGAGCACGCCATTGCGATTGCCGAAGCGGTGATACAGCGTGCCGACCGGTGCGCCACTGGCCTCGGCGATGGCGGCCACGCTGGCCGCGCGCGGGCCCTCGTGTAGTACCAGGGTGCGCGCGGCGTCCAGGATCACATCGGTGTCGTGCTTGCGGGGAGGGGCCATGTCCTAGTACGTTCCTTCTATATGGAGCAATTGCCCTATATCGATGAGCATTCCACAATAGTCACCGCCGATCGCGCCCACACCTGGGCTGCCCTGCTGCGCACGACCTGCAAGAACCCGGATGATCTCAGCACACTTCCGCGCGGATTCACCCTCGACGAGGCCGACCCGCCGAACCGATTGGCCACCACGGGCCGCCACGCCTTCTCCCGCTACGCCCTGGTCTTCACCCTCACCGAGGAATCTCCCACCCGAACCCGCCTCACCGCCGAGAGCCGGGGCGAATTCCCCGGCCTGCACGGCCGCATCTACCGCGCCCTGGTCATCGGCACCGGCGGCCACCGCCTGGTAGTCCGAAACATGCTGCACCGCATATCCGCCGCGGCCGCGTAACCCCCAGCGCATCGAACAGCCCGTGTGGCGATCGCGCAGCTTCTACCGGGGCTGCGCGATCGCTACACGGGCTTTTCGGTCAGCTCAGAGGAAGAGGTCGGTGGTGAGGGGGCCGTCGCCGGGGATTGCGCGGTACTTGTCCAGATCCGTAATCCCGTGTGCGGCAAGGACTTCGTCATCGATGAAGAAATTTCCCGAGGTGTCCTTGGCGGGGGAGGTCAGGACCAGGTACGCGGCGTCTGCGTAGATGTCGGGGGTGCGGGAGGTGGCGACCATATCGTCGCCGCCGAGCAGGTTGCGGACCGCCGCGGTGGCGATGGTGGTGCGCGGCCAGAGCGAGTTCACGCCGATACCGTATTTGCGCAGCTCCTCCGCCAAACCCAGTGTGGTGAGCGACATTCCGTACTTGGCGATGGTGTAGCCGAGTGAGGCACCCGCCCATTTCGGGTCCAGGTTCAGTGGTGGGGACAGGGTGAGGATGTGCGGATTGCGTCCCGCCTGGGCGGAATCCCGCAACGCCGGAATGCAGGTCTTGGCGAGCAGGAAGCTGCCGCGGCAATTGATGTCCTGCATGAGGTCGTACTTCTTCATGGGCAGAGTCTCGGTGGGGGACAGGTCGATTGCCGACGCGTTGTTCACCACCATGTCGATACCGCCGAAGCGCTGCACGGTCTGCTGTACCGCATCGGCGACCGCGCCGTCATCACGCACATCGCCGACGTATTTGAGTACCGTGCCGCCCGCCTGCTCCAACTCCGCCGCCGCGGTATGGATGGTGCCCGGCAGTTTCGGATGCGGAGCGTCGGTCTTGGCGATCAGGGTGATATTCGCCCCGTCCGCCGCTGCCCGTTTGGCGATCTCCAGCCCGATGCCGCGGCTACCGCCCGACATGATCATGGTTCGGCCCGCCAGCGGTTTCCGTGCTTGCGTCATGGTCAGCTCCCTCTCCCGTGCTGTCGCCCCCGATTCGATAATCCGCGCGTCCATGCGCGGTCGAGGCGAAACCTGCGATTCGGACAGTAGGCGCGATCGATCTATTATGCAACGAGTTGCATAGCATCGGGTAGCGCCAGCACTACCACGGATTGGGGTGCGCGCCGGATCGGCAGGTCAGAGCAGTCTTCCTAGGCTGGAATCCGCCGGACGACCCGGCGCGAACAGGAGGAACGCCTTCCCATGACGACACTTCGGCGGCATCGCGGCCGTACCGCGCTGGCCGGACTCGGACTCGTCGCCGCGCTCACCGCGGCGGGCTGCGGCAGTCCGGACACCACGTCCGAGTCGCCCGGTCCCGACCGCGACCGGGCCATCGTCGATGCCATGAACGCTGTCGTGCGGGGCGGATTCCCGGGCGTGCAGGTGGTGATCACCGGACCGGACGGCCCGCGCACGCTGACCGCCGGCGCGGGCGATCTCGCCACCGGCGCACCCATCCCCGACCATGCGCGCGTCCGAATCGGCAGCAATACAAAGACTTTCGTCGCCACCGTGGTTCTGCAACTCGCCGCCGAGGGAAGACTCGACCTGGACGCACCCATCGAGCGCTATCTACCCGGCGTCGTACATGGCACCGGCAATGACGGCGACAAGATCAGCGTGCGGCAATTGCTCCAGCACACCAGCGGCCTGCCCGACTACCTCGCGGGCGGCAACCCGGAGATCCGCGCCGCCGCGAATACCCCACAGCTGGAAGTACTTCGCGATGACGTCCGCTGGCGGCAGTACCGGCCGGCAGACCTGATCAGCTTGGCCATGACCATGCCACCGCAATTCGCCCCCGGCGCGCGCTCGGTCTACACCAACACCAATTACCTGCTGCTCGGCATGCTCATCGAGAAGATCACCGGGCGGCCCGCCGCCGCCGAAATCGGCACGCGCATTATCGACAAGCTCGGTTTGCCGGACACCTACTTCCCGGCCCCGGGTGAAACCGTCATTCGCGGACCACATCCCAAGGGGTATCAAGTGATCGACGGCAAGCAGGTGGACTTCACCGACCTCAACCCCTCCTGGGGTGACAGCGCCGGGGCCATGGTCGCCACCGGCGCGGACCTCGACCGCTTCTTCACCGCGCTGCTGAACGGTGAACTGCTGCCCGCCGCGCAACTGGAGCAGATGAAGCAGACCGTCCCCTTCGACCGAATGCCCGGAGCCGGTTACGGATTGGGCCTGATCCACCTGCCCGTCTCCTGCGGTAAGGACGTATGGGGTCACGGCGGCAGCATCCCCGGCTTCGGCACCCAGGGCGGCGTCACCGCCGCCGGCATCGCCGTGAATATCGCCGTCAACCAGCTCGCCACCAGCGACGCGACCGCAGATCTGGTCGACAAACTGCTGGACACCGCGCTCTGTGAGAGCTGACCACGCCGAACACCCGCGAATCACGCTGTGCGACAGCCACGGCGCGCAGGGTATCGGGGTAACCCCCGAATGGATGAGAGGAACGACAGTGCGCCAACGTTGGAGCGCCGCCGGTGGACTCCCCGCCGTACGAGAATCCGCCGCAGCCGCGCGGCGGCCGCAACGCAGGCGCGGGTCGATCACGGCGGTGGCGGCCGCACTCATGGCGCTCACCGGATCCGCGCTCACCGGGGCCGGGCCGGGCACGCCGATCGCCTCGGCCGACACCCCGCTGGACCGGTTCTACGGTCAGCGGCCGGAGTGGAAATCCTGCGATGATTCCCGCCTGGACGAGGCGGGCGCACACTGCGCCGATATCACGGTGCCGCTGAATTACGCTGCACCACAGGGCGAGACGATCACCATCGCCATCTCCCGGATCCAGGCCACCGATCCGGCGCGGCGGCACGGCATTCTTTTGTCCAATCCCGGCGGTCCGGGCGGCGCCGGCCTGGATTTCACCGTCGATTTCGGCGCGGCCATGACACCCGATGTGCGCGCCCGCTACGACCTCATCGGCATCGACCCGCGCGGGGTCGGCCGCTCCTCGCCCGTGCACTGCGGCTGGCCACGCGGCTTCGGCCTGCAATCCGCCGGCCTGGATGCCGTGGATTACGCCGAATCTGTTGCGGTGCAGGCTGATCTGGCCGCACGGTGCCTCACCGATGGCGGAGAACGGTTGCGGTACTTCACCACTCGCAATACCGCCCGCGATCTGGACGTCATTCGCGGCGTACTCGGCGAGGGGAAGGCCAGCTACTACGGCGCCTCCTACGGGACGTATCTGGGCGCGGTCTACACCCAGATGTTCCCCGAGCGCAGCGACCGTATCGTGCTGGACAGTGCGGTCGATCCGGCCCGCTACGGTGCGGTCGACATGGTTCGCGATATGGGTCCGGCGAATGAGGCCGCCCTGGACGAATGGGCCGATTCGGCCGCCGCGAAGGACAGCGAATACCGGCTCGGAACCACCCGCGATCAGGTGCGCGCCACCGTGCAGGATCTCATCCGCCGCTCCGCCGAAAAACCGCTGCGGGTAGGCGAATTCGATATCGACGAACACACACTGCCGATGATGCTGTTCACCGTGCTCGACGATCCGCGCGAACACGACACGGTCTCCACGATGGTCCGCATGTTCGCCGACGCGGCCGACGGCAAGCCGGTGACCCCGGACCCCGGGACCACCAAGGCGCTGGCCTACATGCTGAAGGCCGATCCCGAGGACGGTGCCGCGCAGATGGCCATCATGTGCGGTGATGTCGCGGTGCCCCGCGACCCGATGTTCTACTGGCGCAATATCGAAGCCGCCCGCGCCACCCAACCGGTGTTCGGGGCCTTCACCAACAACATCACCCCGTGCGCCTTCTGGGCTCCGCCGGTCGAACCGACGACGGTGGTGCGCAATTCCGTCCCCGCCCTGATCGTGCAATCCACCGGTGACACCCGCACCACCTACGGCAATGCACGGGGCATGCACCGCGCCCTCACCGAATCACGCCTGGTAACCCTGCAAAACGTGGCCATCCACTGGATCTTCGGTCGCTACCCGAACACCTGCGTCTACTCGGCGGTGAACACCTACCTCCTGGACGGCACCCTCCCCGCGAATGACCTCACCTGCCACCAGGATTGATGGACGATTGATCACCAGGCAGTCACCGTGGCATCGGCCCGAGAGCCGAGCCCGGTCAGTGCCTGGTGATCTTGCAGCTCAGGCGTTGAGGTACGCGAGCACGGCCAGGACGCGGCGGTGCCCGACTTCGTCGGCGAACAGGCCGAGCTTGGCGAAGATGCTCCGAATATGTTTGAGCACAGCACCTTCGGAGACCACCAGGCGCTCGGCAATGGTGGCATTGTCGTGGCCCTCGGCCATGAGCGCCAGGACCTCCCGCTCACGCGGGGTGAGCGCGGCGAGTGGATCATCCGCCTTGCGCCGCACCAGCAGTTGCGAGATCACCTCGGGATCCATGGCGGTACCGCCCTCGGCCACTCGCCGCAGTGACTCCAGGAACCGATCCACCTTCCCGACCCGCTCCTTGAGCAGATACCCCACCCCGCCCGCACCATCCCCGAGCAGTTCCGCCGCATAGCTGTCCTCCACCCAGGCGGAGAGCACCAGCACCGGCAGTCCGGGGTGAATCTGCCTGGCGCGCACCGCCGCCCGCAACCCGTCATCGGTGAATGTGGGCGGCATCCGCACATCCACCACCAGGGCATCCGGCCGATCCGCCGTCACCACCGCGAGTAGATCATCGGCATTGTCCACCGCCGCGACCACCTCGATCCCCGCCGATTTCAGCAGCAGCGCCAGCCCTTCGCGCAGCAGCGCGTCATCCTCGGCAATCACCACGCGCATGGCGACCCCGCTCGTGGCCCGGCGATGTTCTCGCTGATCATGATCCGCACGGTATCTCCACCCGCACCACGGTGGGACCGCCGGCCGGACTGTTCAGCAGCATGCGTCCATCCAAAGCCTCGGCCCGCCGCCGAATCCCCGCCAGCCCCCCGCCCTCGATATCCCGCGCCTCGCCCACCCCGTCATCACGTATCTCGACGGTCAGCAGCTCCACCGTCCCGCCGAGTGTCACCGAAACATGTTCGGCCCGAGAGTGTTTGGTCGCATTGGTGAGTGCCTCCGCGATCACGAAGTATGCCGCGGCCTCGACCGCCGCGGGACGGCGCGGGAAGGTGTCGACCGACCGCGGGTGCGGTTCGGTGATCGGGGGCTGTGCACCCGCGCCCCCACCGAGATCGATCGTGCACGGTATCGGGCTGCGCGCCGCCAAAGCCGAAATCGCGCTTGCCAATCCGCGATCCGAAAGCACCGGCGGATACACGCTGCGCACCACCTCACGCAGTTCGGACAGCGCCGCCGTAGCTGTGTCCTGCGCCTTGCGCACCAACTCGTCCGCCGCGTCCGGATCCCGTTGCCGCAGTTGCTCGGCCACCCCGAGCTGCATGATCACCGCCGCGATCCGCGCCTGTGCCCCATCGTGCAGATCCCGTTCGATACGCCGCAATTCCGCGCCGTGCGCATCGAGCGCCGCCGCCCGGGTGGCGGTCAATTCGGCCACCCGATGCGCCAGCATCGCATCTTCGGTGGGTCCGAGCAGCTGCGTGGCCCACCGCGCCTGCCACCGCGCCACCACCGGAACCTGCAACGCCAGCCACAGGAGGGGTAGTCCGGCAAGAGAGCTCACCAAGGCCAGTCCCCAGGAGTCGACGACGAACCCCAGCCCATCGATACTCCCCGGCCGCACCATCCGCCAGGACCATGGCCGCACAACCTGCGCCAGCCCGGCCACCGGCAGAACCACCGCCATGACACCCACGATGATCCCGGTCACCGCGTTCCACACCAGCCACCCCAGATCCCGCCGATTGGCCGGATCCCGCACCAGTGTCCCCCACTGCTCCCGCCAATCCCCGACCATCGGCTGATAAGGCCGCGGAATCTCCTCCCCCAAGAACCCTCCGGCCCGCCGCCGATCGAAATTCACCACCTGCCGCACCACCCGCACCGCCTCCGGCATAACCGGAATCCCCACCCCCACCAAACAGCCCGCCCCCACCAACACCAGCCCCACCACCGCGAACACCGAAATCAGCGAGCTGACCGCCCCCACCGCAAGAAACCACACGCCCCCCGGCATATTGCGCAACCGAGCCCCCACCCACCGCAGGGCAGGCATCACTTCACCCCGCACGGCATCGCCAAAGCTCCTCGCATCCCTCCAACCTATCCGCCCTGGCCCAGAGCGCGAGTGTGCACTCACGGCGGTGATTTCAGCGAATCTCCGCCCTGAGTGCACACTCGCGGGGGTCAGCGGCCGAATTGGGTGCGTTGGCGGTACATGCGGCGCTGGTCCTTGTTGATTTGTTTCCAGGCGCGTTCGCGTTCGGCGCGGAGGCGGGTGTCGGAGCGGGCGGCCATCCATTCGTTTTCGCGGGTGAGTTTGCGGTAGCTGGTGAGCCGGCGTTCGGGGAGGGCGCCCGATTCGATGGCCGCCTGGACGGCGCAGCCGGGTTCTCGATCGTGCGAGCAATCGGCGAATCGGCAATCCGCCGAAAGGGATTCGATATCGCTGAAGGTGCGGCCGATGCCCTCGGCGGCATCCCAGAGGCCGATGGAGCGCAGGCCGGGGGTGTCGATGAGGGTGCCGCCGCCGGGGAGCGGGCGGAGTTCGCGGTGCACCGTGGTGTGGCGGCCGCGTTTGTCGCCCTCGCGAACCGCGTTGGTGGCGAACACTTCCGAGCCGAGCAGGGCATTGGCGAGGGTGGATTTGCCCGCGCCGGAGGGGCCGAGCAGAGCTACGGTGCCGTCCAGGACGGCGGTCAGCACCTCCATGCCGAGACCGGTGGACGCGCTCACCGCGAGCACGGTTGCTCCGGGTGCGGCGGCGCGCACCTCGTCCAGTGAAAGATCCACCGCCAGATCGGCTTTGGTGAGCACCACGATCGGTTGCGCACCGGATTCCCAAGCCAGGGCGAGCATGCGTTCGATGCGCCCGAGATCCACATCCCCGTCGCCGGGCGAACAGAGCAGCACGGTATCCACATTGGCCGCCAACATCTGATCGGCGGCGCGGGCCCGCGAATCGGAGTGGCCGGAGACCGCCGCACGCACGATAGCGGTCTTGCGCGGCAACAGCTTTCGCACCACCGCGGAGTTCAGCATGCGGCGCGTGGTCGGCAGTTCGCCGGATTCATTGCTCAATCCGACCCAGTCGCCGGTGCACAGGCCGGTGATATCGGAGTCCGAGCGTGGGCAGCGGGCGCGCACGATGACGGCCTCCGCTCGATCGGGCAGACGGGTGGTGGCGATCGGTACCGCCACATCGCATTCGCTGCGATCCATGCGCAGCAGTCGCGCCGGGATCAGCGAATCACCCAGCAGCGGAAGGTATTCGGCGGCCACATCGGGGGTCCAGCCGTAGGGGGCGAGCAGGTCGAAATCGACCACAGACATGATGGGGGGTCCTTTGACGGGCTGAGCCCGTCCCAGGACTCAGCGCGGAGAATTCGAGGTGGATACGTACTGCGCGGTCAACACACGCGCGGGCACGACAATCCGTGCTGCTGTAGTCACGTAATCCACCTCCTCTGCTTTCCCCGGGCGGTCACCGAGGCGACCGCGATGCCGAACAAGAACGGCACAACCCTGTCAGGTCGGCCCGATCGGCGCAATCGATTTTCCGACCAGGCGCTTTAGGTCTTCGCCTCGGGCTTGCGGAACTGTTCGCGCCGCCCGAGCCGCTGCAACCGCAGCCACTCCATGAACCCCTGCGGATCCTTCTGCTGCAGCAGGAAGAACCAGCCGAACCGAGCCAGCTCCTGCGGCAACAGCTTTCGCATACCCGGCTGCGCCATCAGATACCCGCGATTGCGATAGGTGAAGTACCGCTTCACCGGATCGTCCGGGTACTGCGTGTGCATGCGCCCGCCCAGAATCGGCTTGAACTCCTCCGACCCGTTGGGGTGCAGGTACGCGGTCTGCAAACAGGTGCCGAACGGCAGCCCCGACCGCACCAATCGCCGATGTACCTCAACCTCGTCACCGCGCACGAACAGTCGCAGATCGGGCACGCCGATAATGTCCACGGCCTCCGCCGACACCAGCGCGCCATTGAACAGCGAGGCGATGCCGGGCAGGAAATCCTCGTCGCCGAGTTCGGAGCGCAGTCGCCGCCACACCACACCGCGGCGCAGCGGGAAGGCCAGCCGATCCGGATCGTCGATATCGGCGACCACCGGCGACACCTCGACCAGCTGATGCCGTTTCGCGCAATCGAACAGCGTGGCAAGCACTTCCGGCCCATCGGGTCGGCCGTCGTCATCGGCCAGCCACACCCAGTCCGCGCCCATGGTGAGCGCGTGCAGCATGCCGAGCGCGAATCCGCCCGCGCCGCCGAGATTGTGCGCCGACCCAAGATAGGTGGATTCGATGGGCTGATTACGCACCAGTTCACCGACCTCGGCCTCATTGCCGTTGTCGACCACAATGAGATGGTCGATCGGCCGGGACTGGGTGGAGAGCACCTTCAGCGACTCGGCCAGGAGTTCCTTGCGTTTATGCGTCACCACAATGGCGACGATGCGCGCATCATCGCCGAAGTGCGGGGTGGTCTGGTCTGTCATGCGGGATTCCGTTCGGGTTCACGTGCCAAATCCCGCAGCACCTGCGCCACGTGATCGCCCGCCTCCGGGCCTTCGTACGCGCGCACGACTTCCTCGATGCCGCCGTGCATGCGTATCTGTCCATGATCGATCCACATCGCGGAATCACACAGCTGGGCGAGGAATTCATTGGAGTGACTGGCGAAGACGAGAATGCCGGAACGGGAAACCAATTCCTGCAACCGGATTCGCGCCTTCTTCATGAATTCCGCGTCGACCGCGCCGATGCCCTCGTCGAGCAGCAGGATCTCCGGGTCGATGGAGGTGACCACGCCCATGGCCAGGCGCACCCGCATGCCGGTGGAGTAGGTGCGCAGCGGCATCGCCAAATAGTCGCCCAATTCGGTGAATTCGGCGATTTCATCGATCAGCGACAGCATCTTCTTGCGGGTCTGCCCGAGGAACAGGCCACGAATGATGATGTTGTCGTAGCCCGAGACCTCCGGGTCCATGCCGACACCGAGATCGAAGACCGGCGCGACCCGGCCGCGAATCCGCGCACTACCACGGGTGGGTTCGTAGATGCCCGAAAGCAGCCGCAGCAGTGTCGATTTGCCCGCGCCATTGTGGCCGACCAGGCCGATCCGATCGCCTTCCTTCAGCGACATGGTGATATCGCGCAGTGCCTCGACCACCACCACATCGGACTGATTGCGCCCGATGGCGCCGCCGGCGGACCCCAGCACCGCTTTCTTCAGCGAACGGGATTTGGCGTCGAAGATCGGGAACTCCACCCACGCGTTCTGGGCTTCGATACTCACATGGTCGGTCATTGAGCCTTCACACCCAGTAGGGGACTCGGGAACGGAACTTCTTCATAGCAAGTATCGCGACAATCCAGCCGACGACGGTGATCGCCACCACCACAATCCAGCTGCGCAGGTGAATCGGATCGCCGAGCAGGGGCGCGCGCACGATTTCCAGGTAGTGGAAGGTCGGCACCAGCTCGGCCAGTTTCGCGCGATCGCTCGCGGTGCCGGTGAGCGCCGTCGGCTTCCACATGACCGGGGTGAGCACGAACAGCATGAGCGTGGTGCTGCCCAGGATCGGTGCGAGATCGCGGTAGCGGGTGCTGAAGATGCCGAACACGATCGTCACCCAGAGCGCGTTGAGGAAGATCAGCAGCAGGCCCGGAATCGCCAGCAGCGCGGACCAGTGCAGATTCCGCCAGATGCTGAACGCGGCCACCATGATCACGTAGATGATCAGGTTGTGCGCGAAGAACAGGAACTGCCGCCACACCAGGCGATACACGTGCACGCTCAGCGCCGACGGAAGTTGTTTGATCAGGCCCTCATTGGCGATGAAGACATCCGAGCCCTCGAGAATGCTGGCATTGATGACATTCCAGACAATCAGCCCGACCGTCACATACGGCAGATAAGAACTGAGCGACTGCCCGAACAGGGTGGCATACAACACACCCATGGCCGCCGCCTGCAACCCGGTCGCGATGGTGATCCAGAACGGCCCCAGCACCGAGCGCCGATAGCGCTGCTTGATGTCCTGCCAGCCCAGCGCCAACCACAATTCACGCTGGGAGAATCCGTCGCGAAAGTCCTTGAAGGCACGCGCGAAGGACTGAGAATCCGACACTAGCGGCACCGGGTTTTCGTCCACGCGCACCTCGGACGTCGCCGAGTCGGGGGGAGCAGCAGCAGGCACAAGACCCGACCCTATCTAATAGCCCGCCCGTTGCGGCAGGAACCTGCTCCCGACCCGCGCCGGATCCCCCGATCCGACAGTGATCCTTGTCATCGCCGACGGGCGATGCTCAGAGGTACTGCCCGCCGCTACCGGATGATTGCCCACGCGAATCGGTTCCGCTCATGCCCGGCGGCAGGGCGTGCCGCATCTGTTCGAGCTGGGCGCGGGCCGCCATCTGCTGGGCGAAGAGGGCGGTCTGGATGCCGTGGAACAGGCCCTCCAGCCAGCCGACCAATTGCGCCTGGGCGATGCGGAGTTCGGCGTCCGAGGGGATCACGTCATCACTGAACGGGAGGGCGAGGCGTTCGAGCTCCTCGCGGAGTTCGGGGGCCAGGCCCTGTTCGAGTTCGCGAATGGAGGTCCGGTGGATATCGCGCAGCCGGGTGCGGCTGGCATCGTCGAGCGGCGCGTGCCGGACTTCCTCGAGCAGTTGTTTGATCATGGTGCCGATGCGCATGACCTTCGCGGGCTGCTCCACCATGTCGGCGAGCTGCTCATCCAGATCGCCCGATTCGTCGTAATTACCCTCACCGACAACCCGTCCGGTCACCTCCACGGGTTCACCACCGATCTGCGCGGCAGCCGGAATCATCAGCGGCTTGCCCTCGGGGCCGATCACGACAATGGATTCCGGCCCCCCATCCGATTGCGTCATGCCCCCCATCATGCCTGTGCCATTTGCCCTCCGCTTCGCTCCGGGCGGGTTCGCGGGCAGGCGCAGGGAGGTGGATGCCGTGGGAGTCCGGAACCTTCCCTCCCTCCGCTGCGCTCCCCCGCTCCACTCGGTCCAGAACCCGGACGGGCCGCGAACCTTCGAGGTGGACTATTGGCTTCGCTTCAAACACCCCACACCGTTACGCCGACTTGCCCTCTGCCTTTAGAGTGGCGAGCATGACTTACGACGTCGCAAGGGTTCGGGGCCTCATACCGTCCCTGGGCGACGGCTGGATCCACCTCGACCCGCAAGCGGGCATGTTGGTCCCCGATTCGGTATCCCGAGCCGTATCAACAGGTTTCCGGACCTCCGCCTTCTCGCATACCAATCGGCACGGCGCGGCCAAACGCAGCGCGGCCATTCTGGAGGCCGCCCGCGAGGCGGTCGCGGATTTGGTCGGCGGCGATCCGGCGGGCGTGGTGCTCGGCCCGGATCGCGCGGTACTGCTGGCCTGGCTGGCCGAATCGCTGAGCTCCCGGCTGGGTCTGGGCACCGGGATCGTGCTGTCGCGCCTGGATGACGAGGCGAATGTCGCGCCCTGGCTGCGCATCGCGAATCGCTATGGCGCACATGTGCGCTGGGCCGAGGTCGAGATCGAGACCTGCGAGATGCCCGCGTGGCAGTTCGAGGAACTCATCGGCCCCACCGCCCGACTGGTCGCGTTGACCGCCGCCTCACCGATCGTCGGCTCCGCGCCCGCCGTGCGGGTGGCCGCGGATCGCGTGCACGAGGTCGGCGGACTGCTCGTCGCCGACTGCTTCGGGGCAGCGCCCTACGCGCTCATCGATATCGACGAACTCAATGCCGACGTGATCGCGCTGAGCGCCCCCGCCTGGGGTGGTCCGCAGATCGGCGCACTGGTCTTCCGCGATCCCGCGTTCCTGGACCGGATTCCGTCCATGTCGCTCAATCCCTACGCCAAGGGCGCGGAGCGGCTCGAGGTCGGCGGCCATCAGTACGCGCTGCTGGCCGGACTCGCCACCTCCATCGACTTTCTGGCCGGACTCGACGAGCGCGCCACCGGCACCCGCCGCGAACGCCTCGAGATGTCCATCACCTCGCTGCAGGACTACCACGATCAGCTCTTCGAACATCTGATGTCGGTCCTGGACACCATCCCGAACCTGACCGTCATCGGCCGCGCCTCCACCCGCATCCCGACGGTGAGCTTCACCATTTCGGGCATGCAGGCCGAGAAGGTCTCGGCGAAACTCGCCGACGCCCGCATCGGCACGCTGAGCGGATCACACGGTGGCAGCCGCCTGCTCGACGCGCTCGGCGTGAACGACGAGGGCGGTGCCGTCACCATCGGTCTCGCCCCGTATACGACGAAATTCGAGATCGATCAGCTCGGCCGCGCCCTCATCGCGCTCGACACCTAGCCGATCCGCAGGATCACCTTTCCGACCGTCTCCGGCGCGTCCAGCAGCCGATGTGCCTGTGCCGCATCGGTAATGGGCAATTCGGCGGAGACCACCGGAACGACCGTGCCGTCGGAGATGAGCGGCCACACGTGGCGGCGCAGTTCGGTAATGATCTCGGCCTTGGAATGCCGCCCGTGCTCGGGCCGCCGCCGCAGGTTGGTGGCGTGAATGGTGCCGCGCTTGGCAAGCAGCGCAGCGAGATTCAGCTCCGCCTTCACCCCGCCCTGCATACCGATCACCACGAGTTGCCCGTCCTCGGCGAGCGCGTCAACATTCCGTTCCAGGTAGGCCGCGCCCATATTGTCGAGAATGATGTCCACGCCCGGATATTCACTGTGGATCACGGTCACGAAATCGTGCTCGCGATAATTGATCAACACCGTCGCGCCGAGTTCGCGGCACCGCTGGAGTTTGTGCTCGGAACCCGCAGTGACCGCCACCCGCGCACCGAGGGCCCGCGCCACCTGAATCGCATGCGTGCCGATACCGCTGCCGCCGCCGTGAATGAGCAGCAAATGGCCGCTGTGCAGGCCCGCCGTCATCACCAGATTCGACCAGACGGTGGCCGCCACCTCCGGAAGTGCCGCTGCCGCAGCCACATCCAGCTGTTC
Organism: Nocardia sp. SYP-A9097; assembly: GCF_009649815.1. Lineage (GTDB taxonomy): Bacteria > Actinomycetota > Actinomycetes > Mycobacteriales > Mycobacteriaceae > Nocardia. Next base: position 229,302 of record NZ_WJIC01000001.1, on the reverse strand, counting down.
GGGCACCGGCAGCACCTGCGTCTCGGGTACCAAAACCCGCTCGGCATAACCGCCGCCCGACAGCAGCGCGCACACCTCGTCGCCGATATGCCGATCCCGCACGCCCGGCCCGACCGCCGCGATCACACCGGAGCACTCCAGCCCCAATATTTCACTCGCACCGGGCGGCGGCGGATAGAACCCTTGCCGCTGCAGCAGATCCGCGCGGTTCACCCCCGCGGCCACCACCTCGATCAACACCTCACCGGGTCCGGGCGGGGGCAGATCGGGTACCTGCGCCCACTTCATGACCTCTGGCTCACCGAAACCGTCGAGTGTCACCGCATACATGAAAGTGAGCCTACGGGCGGACCACACCGATTACTGTCAGGCCATGCTCGGGGTGGACACAGCATCCTGTCAGCTTCGGCGGTCATTGTTGGATGACCACATCCGAAAGGGAAAATCCATGCTCGGCTTCGTAACCGCTCTCGGCGCACTCACCATCCTGACCGCAATGGCCATTTCCGGCTTCGTCGCCGCCGAATCCTCGCGCGCCCTGGTGCGTGTACGGAACCGCTGAGAGAATTTCCGACACCCCCCGTACCACGAGTGTTGGTACTAGCGTTTGCCGAATGAGCAGTTTCGTCGACTTCCAGAACGAGATCTATCTCTCCGGACTCGCCGGCATCGTCCCCGCCCTACCCATGACGGCGGCCGGACTCGAGGCCCGAGCCCGGGAAGTACTGGAACCGGCGGCCTTCGCGTACGTGGCGGGCAGCGCCTCCGCCGAGCGCACCGCGGCGAACAATTTGCACGCCTTCGAGAAGTACCGGCTCATGCCGCGCGTACTGCGTGGCACCAGCGGTCCCGGCGCTCGCGACCTCTCGGTCGAGGTGCTCGGAACCCATTTGGCCGCACCGATTCTCACCGCACCCATCGGTGTGCTGGGCCTGCTGCACGAGCGCGGTGAGACCGTGGTCGCCGAGGTGACCCGCGAACTCGGTATCGGCATGGTGCTCTCCACCGCGTCCTCCTCCACCATCGAGGAGGCGGGCGCGGTCGCGGGGGACTGGTGGTATCAGCTGTACTGGCCCAATGACCCGGAGCTGGCCCGCTCCTTCGTCGAACGCGCCGAAAAGGCCGGAGCCAGAGCTATTGTCGTCACCGTGGACACCCCGGCCCTGGGCTGGCGGCCTCGCGATCTGGCGCTCGGGCATCTGCCGTTCCTGGCGGGCAAGGGCATTGCCAACTACCTCTCCGATCCGGTCTTCCGCGCCAAACTCGCGGTGCCGCCGGAGCAGAGCGACGATGCCATGCGTGCCGCCATCCTCACCTGGCTCGGCCTGTTCGGCAATCACGGCCTGCGCCCCGCCGATATCACCAAATTGCGCGACTGGACCACCCTGCCCATCGCGGTGAAGGGCGTCGTACACCCCGATGACGCCCGCCAATGCGTGGACGCGGGCGCGGACGCGGTCATAGTCAGCAATCACGGCGGCCGCCAGGTGGACGGCGCCATCGCCGCACTCGACGCCCTGCCCACCATTGTCGCGACCGTCGGCGACCGCGCCGACGTACTCTTCGACTCCGGTATCCGCACCGGCGCGGACGTCATGATCGCGCTCTCACTCGGCGCGAAAGCCGTGCTCTACGGCCGCCCCTGGGCCTACGGCCTGGGCATCGCGGGCCGCGACGGCGTCCGGCACGCGCTACGCACCCTGCTCGCGGATTTCGATGCGGCCATGGGCCTTTCGGGCTGCACCAGCCTGAATGACCTGAGCCGCACCATGATCAGTTCCTTCCGCTGACCCCAACCGGGCCCGGGGCGCAGCGGAGGGCAAATAACGCGGAGGGCAAATGACACAGTGGCTCACCCCGGAACAGCAGCGTGCCTGGCGGGCCTACATGGATGGCGGCCAGCGGCTCATGGCCGACCTCAATCGGCAGTTGCAACAGGACAGCGCACTCTCCTTCGCCGATTACCGGATTCTGGTGAAACTGTCCGAGGCACCGGGCCGCTCACTGCGGATGAGCGACCTCGCCGACGGCGTGCTCTCCTCGCGCAGTCGCCTCACCCATCAGATCCGCCGCCTCGAGGGGCAGCGCATGGTGCGCCGCGCCGCCTGCGAGGACGACGGCCGCGGCGTCCTGGCCCAGCTCACCGATGAGGGCATGCACCGCCTGCGCCTGGCCGCCCCCGGCCACGTAGCCGCCGTCCGCCGCTACTTCATCGACCTGCTCACCCCGGCCCAACTCACCGACTTGGCCACCGCGATGGAGTTGATCAACCTGGCCGGAGACCACCGCACGGACTGATCCACGGGTCACACCGCCGCAAGGTTCGCGGCCCGTCCGGGTTCTGGACTGAGTGGAGCGGGGGAGCGAAGCGGAGGAGCGGAGGGAGGGAAGGTTCCGGACTCCCAGGGCCGCGAACCCGCCCGCAGCGAAGCGAAGGGCAAATTAACACAGCACCCGCCCGCAGCGAAGCGGAGGGCAAATTAGGCACAGCACCCGCCCGGAGCGAAGCGGAGGGCAATTAGACACTGCTAACATCATCGGGCTGGAAGCGTGGCAGAGCGGCCGAATGCACTCGCCTTGAAAGCGAGCGTCGTGAGAGCGACCGGGGGTTCAAATCCCTCCGCTTCCGCTGGAAATACGCAGGTGGGCATGGGCTTTCGAGCCCATGCCCACCTCGCGTCGACACAGCTGTAGCGATGAGGGTGGTCCGTGCGCGGTTGGATCGGAATGGGAATCACGGTCCTCGCACTGCACGTTCTGGGCTGGGGCACCCTGCTGCTGTTCGTGGTGCCGGGCCATCACATGGTGCAGGGCGCGGTCTTCGGTACCGGCCTCGGCGTCACCGCCTACACGCTCGGCATGCGGCATGCCTTCGACGCCGACCATATCGCCGCCATCGACAACACCACGCGCAAACTCGTCGCCGAGAACGGGCGCGCCCGGACGCACACCGTCGGATTCTGGTTCGCCCTAGGCCATTCCAGCATTGTCTTCCTCATGGTGACGCTGCTGGCGCTGGGCATGCGCGCGCTCGCCGGACCACTCGAGGACGAAGGCTCGGCGCTGCACAGGTTGACGGGCCTGTGGGGCACCAGCATCTCCGGCACCTTCCTCATCGCCATCGGCCTGCTGAATCTGGCGTCGCTGATCGGGATCTGGAAGGTGTACCGGCGCATGCGCGGCGGCGACTTCGACGAGGCGCGGCTGGAGCACGAACTCGAGCATCGCGGTGCGCTCAACCGCATCCTCGGACCGGTGGTGCGGATGGTGCGCAAACCGTGGCAGATGTATCCGGTCGGCCTGCTGTTCGGGCTCGGCTTCGACACCGTCACCGAGGTCGGGCTGCTGGTGATCGCGGGCGGCGCGGCCGCCACCGGACTGCCCTGGTACACGATTCTCGTTCTGCCGCTGCTGTTCTCGGCCGGCATGACGCTCTTCGACTCGCTGGACGGTTCTTTCATGAGCTACGCCTACGACTGGGCGTTCGCGCGACCGGTGCGCAAGATCTACTACAACCTGGTGATCACCGGATTGTCGGTGGCGGTCGCACTGCTGATCGGCGTACAGGAGATCGTCTCCATTTTCGTCCAACGACTGGATATCACAACGGGATTCGTCGCCTGGATCGGCAATCTCGACCTCGGCGATCTCGGCTTCGTGATCGTCGGACTGTTCGTACTGACCTGGGCGGTGGCCATCGGCGTGTGGCGGCTCGCCGATATGGAGACTCGCTGGGAGCGTGATCTCGCCTCGGACTGAACTCTGGCAGCATTGGCGAGGTGGATCGCCGCCGTTCAGCACGGCGTCGCCTTGCCGGCGCCTTCGCCAGCGCCGCACTGCTCGCGGGTGCGGTGCTCCTGAGTCCGTCCCAATCGCTCGCGGAACCGCCCGTGGAATCGGGCTCCAATGAGGAGTCCGCGCCTGCGGTCGACGCGGTGCACCCCACCCTCGCCGCCATCGCGCACATCGAGAATCTGAACGACCGGCTACTGCAGGTCTCGGTCGCCTCACCCGCCATGGACCGCACCGTCGACGTACAGATACTGCTGCCCGCCGTCCGCGAGACACCCCGGCCCACGCTCTACATGCTGGACGGTCGCAGCGCCGCCCCCGACGCCAACAACTGGGCCGCCAAAGGCGGGGCACTGCGCTTCTTCGCCGACAAGAACGTGAATGTGGTCTTCACCCTCGGCGGGCCCGCCAGCTACTACACCGACTGGCAGCACGCCGATCCGAAACTCGGCACCAACCGCTGGGAAACGTTCCTCACCCGCGAACTGCCGCCCCTGCTCGACGCCGGCTTCGGCGGAAACGGCGTCAACGGCCTCACCGGCGTCTCAATGGGGGCCGAGGCAGCCATGATGCTGGCCGCCCGCCATCCGGAGCTCTACCGGGCAGTGGGAGCCCACAGCGGCTGCTACGCAATGAGTTCGGAGTTCGGTCAAGCCCAAGCACGCGCGGTGATCGGCACCTTCGGCGGCGACCCGGACAATATGTTCGGCCCATCGGGCGATCCACGGTGGGCCGAACACGATGTGGTCAACCAGGCGGAAGCCTTGCGCGGCAAGACCATCTACCTCTCCTCGGGCAGCGGTATCCCCGGCGAATACGACGGCCCGACGAATCCCGATGCGATCATGTTCGGCGGCCCACTCGAAGCCGGCGCCGACATGTGCACCCGCCAACTCGCCGACCGCCTCACCCAACTCGGCATCCCCGCCATGGTCGACCGCCGCCTCACCGGCACCCACTCCTGGCCCTACTGGGCCGATGAACTGCCCCACTCCTGGCCGACCATCTCCGCGGGCCTCGGAATCGGCTGAGCCCCAACAGAATACGGCACGACCCTCGCCGGGATGACGGGGTACGCCGGGATGGCGGTCGGTCAGCCCAGGAAGCGGCTGACTACCGCGGGGTCTGTCGCGAAGCTCAGGAACAGATCGTTCTCGTGCGGGTCGCCCGCGGTGATGCGTACGCCGTCATTTCCGTAGGGCCGCACCAGAACTCCGGCCTCGGCGCTGGCGGCACCGTATTCGGCGCTGTGATCGCCGAGCGGCAGCCACAGGAAGTTCGCGTGACTGTCGGCGACCCGGTAGCCCGCCGCCGCCAGGGCGTCGCGCATGCGATTGCGTTCGGCCACAACGGCATCGGTGCGCTCCAGCAGTTCGTGCCGGGCCTCCAGCGAGGCGATGGCCGCCGCCTGCGCAACCCGGTTCACGCTGAACGGGATATGCACCTTCATGAGCGCGGTGACGACGTCGGGAGCGCCGATGGCGTACCCGACGCGCAGTCCGGCCAGCCCGTAAGCCTTCGAGAAGGTGCGCAGCACAAGCACATTCGGCCGGGTGCGGCCGATCTCCACACCGTTCGGCTGGTCTTCGAGTCGCAGGTATTCGTAGTACGCCTCGTCCAGCACCACCAGCACATGGGCGGGCACCGAATCCACGAATCGGACCAGTTCCGCGGTGCCATGCGCCGTACCGGTCGGATTGTTCGGATTGCAGACGAAAACCACCCGCGTATTCGGCGTGATGGCCGCCGCGATGGCATCCAGATCGTGCGCGAAGTCATGATCGAGCGGCACGTGGATCGCCTGCGCCCCCGCCACCTGGGTGACGATCGGGTACGCCTCGAACGAGCGCCACGCGAACACCACCTCATCGGTGGGTGCGAGGCAGGTGATCTGCACCAGCTCCTGGCACAGCGCCACACTGCCGCAGCCGGCCGCCACGTTCTCGACCGCTACCCCGTGGAATTCGGCTATGGCCGTACGCAATTCGATCGCGGCATTGTCCGGATACCGGTTCACCAGCTCCGCGGCCTCGGCGATCGCCTTGGCCACCGAGGGCAGGGGCGGAAAGGTGGTCTCGTTGCTGGCCAGCTTCACCAGATCGGGGTGGCTGCGGCCGGCGACGTACGCCGGGATGGCATCGAGATCCGGACGAATGTGCGCGCTCACCCACCCAGCCTATGTCCCGGGGTCGAAGGCCCCGCGCACCGGTCTCACCCGGGATGCTCGAAGGTGGCGAATCCGGTAGTGCGCCAGCTGTAAGCGCATTTGTACCGGAAAATGTTCTGCATATCGGTGCCCGGAAAACATTAATCGCGAAGTTACCTTGCACAACTACTCTGACTGCATGGCGGGCATTTTCCGAGATCTAGCGCCTGTGCATGAGACGACGAGGGTTCCTCTCACTGTGATCGAACCGGATGGTCATGCACGAGGCGGCATCGTGGTGCTACACGAATCGCGCGAATTCACCGATCCATTGCTGGATCTCATGCGATCGCTGGCCGATGACGGCTGGACGGTCGTCGCACCCGACCTCTTCCATCGCGCGAATGGTGTGGTCTCCGATCAGGTTTTCGGCGCGGACCTGGTGGAGGACTTCGACGCCTGCTTCGACTGGCTCACCGGCCACGGCGTCTTCCAGGACTGCATCGGTGTGCTCGGCTTCGATTCGGCGGGCACGGCCGCGGCCCTGGTCGCCACCAATCGGCGCATCGGCGCGGCGATCAGCGTCGCCGCCCCCGGTATCGAAATCCCGCTCGGCCCGGACGCGCTCGCGCTCATCGCGGCCGTGCCGCAACTGCTCTCGCCTTGGCTGGGCCTGTTCGGCGCGGACGATCCGCGCACCCCACCCGATCAGATCGACCGGTTGCGCGATGCCGCCGCCCGCGCGGTAGTCGCCACGCTCGTGGTCACCTATCCCGGCCTTGGGCACCGCCCCGATCGCCCCGGCTTCGATCCGGCCGAACTCGACGACGCCACCCTCGACGCCCAGACCCGCATCTTCGAATGGTTCGACAGTAACCTGCGGTGAAAACACCACCGCCGATGGCCGGACTCGGGCCGCTGACCACCCGTTTTGCCTATTGGTCGGCTGCTGTGTAATCTTTCGTCCCGGCGGTTCGAAAGGACCGGCGCCCTCGTAAGAGAAGGCTCCAGGAGGCGTGCCAGAGCGGCCGAATGGGACTCACTGCTAATGAGTTGTCCCTTCACGGGGACCGGAGGTTCAAATCCTCTCGCCTCCGCCAAGCCCGGTTCGCCGGGCTGCTACAAATATATAAATGAATAATCCTGCGCCCGTAGCTCAACGGATAGAGCATCTGACTACGGATCAGAAGGTTAGGGGTTCGAATCCCTTCGGGCGCACAACAGGAAGTCCCGCACCAATGGTGCGGGACTTCCTTCGTTTCCGGACCCGATTCGCGGCGGGAGCCGAATCTACTTCCAGGCGGCCAGGTTCGGCAGCTCGCCGGTGAGGCCGTCGCCGGGGTAGCGGCCGATCAACCAGGCGGCGAGAACGGCCGCCGGTCCGGTGATCTCCGTCTCAGGCGTGCCGACCGTACCGGTGTAGCCGGTGTCGGTCGCGGTGACGGAGAAGCCGGGGCCGTCCTTGGCGGACAGGTCGGCGACAGCCTGGGGGAGCAGCCGGGCCACGAACGCGGCGGGCCAATCCTGCTGTGTGTAGCCGATATTCAGATCCACGTGGTGAATCTCCACCTCCAGCAGGCGCATCCACAGCACCCGGGCGGCGGGCATTTCACCGCCCTGACGGTTACGCACGGTGGCTTGCCAGCATTCGGTGGGCATCACCCGCGCCAGCGCCAGCCAGCGCTCGGAGGCGGCCGAGAGGTCCTCGAATTGGTCGCGCTGTGGGCGCAGTGCACCCGCCTCGATATCCGCCTCACGCAGGAAAGTGCTTGCGTACTGCGGCGTTTCGACGCCGGTGCGCGCCCACAGCAGCAGATTCACCAGGCTGTCGGCATTGCGGGCGGCATGCGCCAGCACATGCCCGCGGGTCCAGCCGGGTAGCAGGGACGGCTCCACCAGATCGGCGTCGGTGAGGCCGGAGACGGCATCGAGCAGGCGGGTGGTCGCGGCGGCGACCGTATCGAGCTGCGTGGCTATCTCGGTGAGTTCCGGTGCGTCGCTGGTCACATTTTCGACCCTACCCAGCGTTGCGGTCGGAATCCCGTTCGGCGACAACGATTTGCACCGCGAGCGCGATCAACCAGAGCGACATCGCGCCCACCTGGATGCGCTGTGCGATGCCCAGACCGTAATTGCCGGGCAGATTGTCGGCGATCAGCATCCACGCTGTCACCGCCGAACCGACAATGAGAATCCACAGGCCGGTATGCCGCAGAATCGGCCAGCGCCGGTATTTGAACGCCGCCACACTGAACGCGATCATCGCGATGTAGATCGAGAACACCGCCAGCGAACTGGTGAGCGCGTGAATCTGATGCAGCTGCGGGAACAGCCCGGTCTCCGAATACGTGTGCGTCACAGTCGGATCGATCGGCCACTGCGCATCGGCGATGGTGGAGAGCCCGAAGCAGGTGAGCGCGATCCAGCCGATGGTGGAGTAGCGGCGGCGCGAGAACAACAGCAGCCCACCGATACCGGCCGCCGCGAGCATGGCGCCCGAGACGGTGTCACCGGTGGTGAAGACCCAGCGGAACGGCGCACCCTTCTCGGCCAACTGGCTCAGGAAGGTGTTCGTCGGATCGCTGGGGATGGGTAGTAGGAACTCGAGCACCCAGGACGAGTAGCCGATTCCGGCGACCGCTATCAGGATCGCGATGCACCAGCGCAGTACCCGTCGCCAGCGTGGCGTAGGTGGCGAAGCGCTGGGAGCTGCCTCTGCCTGTTTCTGCTCGGTGGGCATCATCGCGGTACTCGCTTTCCCTGGCCTCGCTCGCTCTCGCAGCCGTACCGGTCGGACGGTCCGGTGGTAGGTCCATTGTCGCCCATCGACGCCACCAACCCCTCACACCTCGCTGGTCAAGGCCGAAAACACCAGGTCGGCCGCCGATTCCGCGGCCTCGTGTTCCCATACCCGCACCACGGTCCAACCCGCCGCCGTCAATCGCGCATCGGTATCGCGATCCCGCACCACATTCCCGGCCAGCTTCTCGGCCCAGAACTCGGCATTGTTCTTCGGCGACGTGGCGTGTTCGGGGCAGGAGTGCCAGAAACACCCATCCACGAAGACCGCCACCTTCCGCCGCGGGAACACGATGTCGGCTCGCCGCCGCATCTTCGGCAACGGAGCCCTGTCCACGAAGAACCGCGCACCCCGCCGATGCAATTCCCGCCGCAACGCCAATTCCGGTGCGGTATCGGCTCGCCGCTGCCTGGACATGCGCGCACTCGTCGCCGCATCGGTGGTCGGGTGCGGCACGCTCACCGGAGGTTCCGGCGGCTGCGGTGCGGCATGGGCGGCTCCTGGAATACGGGTCGGGTCGCTCCGATGTGCTCAGGCGGCCTCGCGCGGAAATCCTCCCATTCGGTCGAGGTGGTTCTCCACATCCTCGATGAATCCAGGGGGAAATCTCAGGGTGCCCATCGTGGTGCGGCGCAGGAAACCGGCCGTGGCCCGGGCCGACAAAAGATTCACATCATCGAGGAACCAGCGCAGATCCTCGTACGGCGCGTGAACGGGCCAGGTGGACACCGGAACTCGATGCACCACCCCATCGCGGCCCCATGCGGCGGACGGCCAGGCGCGGCGGGTGTGCGGCTCGCCCTCCGGAAATTCGTCATGGGCGGGATCGGCGAGACGCCCGGCGATCCAGGACGCCATGCGCACGCTCACCGCATTGCCGACCAGCTTCCAGCGATGCCCGCGCCGCACGCCCGGTACATCCAGAGCCGGTGTGGTCCAATCCCGATCGAAGCCCTGCAGCCGTTCACAGTCGGTGATACCCGGGGTGACCAGCTCACCCGAGGGCAGTCGAACCGCCGGCGGACTCGCGATCCCCAGCCCCGAACCACCCTTGAGCGTCGGCACCGCGTTCACCGCCCAGCCGAGTCCGCGAGTGCCCTCGGTCCAATAGAACCCGCACGGATCGTGCGCCGGATCGCCGACGGTCTGCGCCCCCGCATCGGTTCCGAACAACACCGGTCTCGGATCCTCGGTGCGCGAGGCCAGCATCAGCACCCGCTGCCGGCGCTGCGGCAGACCGAAGGCGCGGGCATCGACCACCCGATACGCCCAGGTGTAGCCGAGCTCCTCGAGCGCGCTCGTAATGTGCCGCATGGCCGCCCCGCCGCCGAGTTGCAGCATGAACGGCACATTCTCGATGAGCAGCCAGCGCGGTCCGCGCTTGCGCTTCACCAGGCGGAACACCTCGTCCACCAATCCCGAACGCGCCCCGGTGATTCCGGCCGTCCGCCCGGCCTGCGACAGGTCCTGGCAGGGAAACCCGGCCGCCACCAGATCGATCCCCGCGGGCAACGCCCTGAGCTTGGTCACATCCGAATGCAACTCCACCTCGGGAAACCGCGCCCCCAGCACCGCCTGCGCGCCGGTGTCGATCTCACACAGCAATTCGCTGCGCCACCCGTGCGCGGCCAGCCCGAGCTCCAGCCCGCCGATCCCGGCGAACAGCCCGACCATCCGCGCGCCAGCCACAGTTACCTTTCAGCCCCGAGTACCTCAATGCCCGCGACTACGTTACTCGAGTCCCGATGACCCGCCGCCCAGCAACACCAGGCATACCGGGCGGTCTGCCCCTGATCGCCGACCCCCCACGCCGAACGCCAGCCCGTATGTCTCCGCCAAGCCGCAACACACCCAAATACATAAACCCCAAGTTCGCGGCCCGCCCCGTTTCTGGACTGAGCGGAGGGAGGGAAGAAACGGGGCTCCAGGGGCCGCGAACCGCCGGAGCGAAGCGAAGGCAAAATAAACACAGCACGTACGGTTGTAGGCGTGACGGAGAGCGGGAGCGAGGATTCGAAACCGGCGGTGGCGAAGTGGCCGTCGATATTGACCTGGCGTGCGCATAACGCGTCGCGAATGGAATCGGTGCGGGTTGTGCTCAGCGGCAACCGGATTCGCGCCGCCGGCCGCATCATCGCGGGGGAGTGCGAGGATCATCCGGCCTTCAGTGCGTCGTATGACCTGGTCACCGACGAGAACGGCGTGACCCGCCGACTCTCCCTGCGCAGCACCCTGGCCACCGGTGAACGTCATGCCTCGATCGCCCGCGACGAGGAGAACTACTGGCTCATCGACGCCGGTGGCACACATGTGCGCTCCACCTTCGGCGGCGCACTCGATGTCGACGTGGTCCTGAGCCCGTTCTTCAACACCCTGCCGATCCGCCGCTACGGCCTGGCGCACGCCAGCGAGGACGTCCAGGTCCCGGTCGTCTACGTCCGCCTCCCCGACCTGCTCGTCCAGGAGGCCAGCCTCACCTACAGCAGCGGAGCCGACGGCATCCACGTCCTGTCACCCGTCTCCAGCGCAACGGTCACCGTCGACGCCGACGGCTTCCTCCTGGACTATCCAGGCCTGGCCGAACGCATCTGAGCTCCGCTCACCGGGCGTCCCCCGTCATCCCGGCATGCTGTTGGCCGGGATCCACGCTCGGCTCAGAGCGACTCGATCACCCCGCCGCGCCGCCCCGCGTCGGCGAGCCGCTCGGCCCAATCCTGGTCTCCCGGCCGCACATCGGTGATCGCCCAGCGCTGGTTGTCATCGAAGTCGACGCGCCCGTCATGCCCGGCATCGGCGAGCTGCCCGATGGTCCCGTTGTCCCGCAGACTGTCCCGCGCACCTTCGAGCACCCGCAGCGTGTCCTGCAGCACCTCCAGCAGCGCCGCCGCATTGGGATCGCAGATGGCGCGCACCAGATCCGGCGCGGTCGCCGCGACCCGGGTGCCGTCGCGGAACGACCCGGCCGCCAATCCCAGAGCCAGCGCTCCACCATTGGTGCCCTGGATCGCGAGCGCCTCGGCGAGCACATGCGGCAGATGTGAAATCCGCGCCACCGCTCGATCGTGTTCCGCGCTCAGCACCGGCACCACCACGGATCCACAGTCCAGCGCGAGCCGCGCCACTCGTTCCCAGGCGACCTTGTGTGTGCCCGGGTCCACGCTCACCGCCCACGCGGCGCGCTGGAACAGATCGGGAGTGGATGCGGCCCAACCCGATTCGCTGGTCCCGGCCATCGGATGCCCGCCCACATATCGTCCGGCCAGCTCATGCCTGTGCATGGCGGCGGCGACCGGAGCCTTCACACTCACCACATCGGTGAGTACGCATTCGGGCGCGAACGATTTCACATCCGAGAGAATCGTGTCGATGGCCGGCATCGGCACGCCGACAACGATCAAGGCATCCTCGTCCGCGGCGCGCCGCAGCACCGCTTCGATATCGCTGCGCACATCGAAATCGTCTTCGCGGGCGGCCTCGGCCCCGGCCTCCGACCGGTTGAATCCCCACGCCGCGTATCCGGCCGCGGCTGCGGCGCGCAGCACCGATCCGCCGATCAATCCGGTACCCAGGACACAGACTGCTGCTTTCGGATGGCCCGTCATGCGATCAGATTCGCATACGACTTCAACATTTACCCCGAAGCGGACTACCGTTGCGCGCATGGCAGCACAGCGCTCGAGCACGAACAGGGCGACGTCGGACGAGTACGACGACGTGGAAGGGTTCGCAGTGGCGGTTGTCCGCGAAGAAGCCGATTGGAAAGTTACGCCGCTGAGTGCGGCTGCGCTCTCCAGTCTTTCCGCGGCCGAGGCCGAATTGCGTGAGCTGCGAGCCTCCGGCGCGGTATTCGGCCTCATCGATATCGACGACGAGTTCTTCATCATCCTCCGTCCCGGCCCGACCGGCAGCAGAATCCTGCTCTCGGATGCGACCGCGGCCATCGACTACGACATCGCCGCAGATGTACTGGAGGAGTTGAATATCGAGATTCCGGATATCGATCCGGACGAACTCGACGATGTCGAGCCCTGGGAGGAGGGCGACCTCGGCGTCCTCTCCGACCTCGGCCTGCCCGAACCGGTCCTGAGCGTCATCCTCGCCGAAACCGATCTCTACCCCGACGAACAGCTCGGCATGGTTGCCCAGCGCCTCGGCTTCGCCAACGAATTCTCCGCTGTCCTGGACAAACTCCCACGCTGACCGCATGACCGACGAGGAGATGATCCGCGCGGCCATCGAGGCAGCGGCTGCCGCGGATCCCCGAGACGTACCCGTCGGCGCGGTCGTCTTCGACAGCGCCGGCCGAGAACTGGCCCGCGCCGCGAACGCCCGTGAAGCTCTGGGCGACCCAACCGCACACGCCGAGGTCCTAGCCCTGCGCGCAGCGGCGAAGGTGCACGGCGACGGCTGGCGTCTAGAGGGCGCGACCCTGGCGGTAACCCTCGAACCCTGCACCATGTGCGCGGGCGCCCTCGTCCTATCCCGAGTAGGCAAACTCCTCTTCGGCGCCTGGGAACCGAAAACCGGTGCGGTCGGCTCACTCTGGGACGTAGTCCGTGACCGACGTCTCAACCACCGCCCCCAAGTCCGAGGCGGCATCCTCGAACCCGACTGCGCCGCCCTACTGGACGATTTCTTCAAATTCCAACGCCCCTAACCCCCTTCCCAGCCGATTTCAGTATTGGGCCCACAGTCCGGTAAAGTCACCGGCGGTGGCGTGTCCGAGCGGCCTAAGGAGCACGCCTCGAAAGCGTGTGAGGGGTAACCCCCCTCCGAGGGTTCAAATCCCTCCGCCACCGCTGAGAAAGCCCCTCACCTGAATTCAGGTGAGGGGCTTCTTCTTTGGTCCGCATGTCGGGTCAGGCTCCGGCGGTCTCCCAGGCGAAGCCGTCGGGGTCGGTGTACGGGGCACCGGTGGTGTTGATGGCGAAGCGGTGGGAGCCGGTGCCTTCGGGGTCTACGCCCGCGTCCTTGGCGGCGGCTTTGCGGCCGTAGAGGGCCAGTTTGATCGAGCCGGCGGGGGCCTCGAATTCGACGTATTTGCTGCCGAAGCTCTTGGCTACGGTGAGGCCGTTGTCGATGTAGAACTGCTTGGTGGCCTTCACATTGTCGACGCCGAGCAGGATGACGATGTCGTCGATCTCGCGGGTGTGGGGGCCGATGTCCTTCTTGTTGGAGGTGGCGATCTTCCAGAGCACGCCGTCCGGGGCCTGGAAGACGCCGCCGTAACCCCAGAAGCTCTTCTTGGCGGGCTTCACCACGGTCGCGCCCGCCTCGAGGGCGGTACCGATGAGGCTGTCCACGGTGCTCGGCTGGGAAACCACCAGTGAGAGGACGAAGCCGCGGAAGCCGGAGGTGGGGGCCTGCGAGGCGCGGACCCGCAATTTGTCGCCGAGGCCGAACGCCGCGGCGTAGAACGCCTCGGTCGCGGCGGCATCGGTGGCCTCCATGGTGACGGCGGGGATGGCGGTCTGAGCTGCGGTGATGTTCATGTGAACAACGTTATGGGACGAGAAAGGCCCGGCGCTTCTCGATTCGTGATCGGTTCGCGCCGGGCCTTGCGGCAGTACTAGACGGTGGCCGGTTCCTTCTCGAGCGCGACCGGAGCCGAGGACTCCTTCAGCGCCGCGAGCTTGGCGCCTTCCACGTCGATATCGGGCAGGATGCGGTCCAGCCACTTCGGAATCCACCACGCGTACGGGCCCATCAGGACCAGCAGTGAGGGGATGAGCACCATGCGGACCACGAAGGCGTCGAGCAGGACGCCCGCCGCCATGGCGAAGCCCATGGACTTGGCCACCACATTCGGTTCCAGCATGAAGGCACTGAATACCGAGATCATGATGATGGCCGCGGAGGTCACCACGCGCGCGCCGTGGTGGTAGCCACTGATCATGGCGTGCTTGGAGGATTTGCCGTGTACGTACTCCTCACGCATGCGGGTCACCAGGAATACCTGGTAGTCCATGGCGAGCCCGAATACCAAGCCGATCAACATGATTGGCAGGAAGCTCACCAGCGGATGCGGTTCGACCAGGTTGAACTTGCCCTCCTGGAAGATGAGCACGGTCGCGCCGAAGGTGGCCGCCATGGACAGCAGGAAGCCGAGTGCCGCGGTGAGCGGGACCAGGATCGAGCGGAACACCAGGATCAGCAGCAGGAAGGCCGCACCGGCCACGATGGCCAGGTAGGGCACGATCTTGCTGAGCAGCCCGGCCGAGACATCGGCGTAAATGGCTGTGGTGCCGGTGATTCCGTACTCCATGCCGTACCGGTCGTTGAACTCGGATTCGGCATTGCGGGCGTGCTTGACCAGGTCCTTGGTGACCTTGTCGTTCGGTCCGGCCTCGGGCACGGCCATGAAGAGCGCGCCTTCGCCGTCCTTGCTGGTCTGCGCGAAGGTGAGGTAATCCAAACCGCCTTCGCCCTTGTAGGAGTCCAGCTTCGAGCGCAGCGCGTTGAGCGCTTCGGTGCGCTGATCCTGCGGCGTCTTGCTCATATCGACGGCGACCAGCAGGGTGCCGTTGGAGCCTTCACCGAATCCGGCGGTCTGCAGGTCGTATGCCTTGCGCAGGCTCGAATCCTTGGGCATGGAGTCGCCGCCGGGCAGGCCGAGCTGCATATTGAGCGCGGGCGCGGCCAGCAGGCCGAGCAGGACCACCGAGATGGCGAGCGTCAAAGCCGGTGCCTTGCCGATGAATCGGGCGAAGCGCTGACCGTTGGTGACCGAGTTCTCGTCCTCGGGATCGTGCTGGGCGACCAGCGGCAGCTTCGGCTTGAACAGGAAGCGGCCGAACGCACCCATGAGCGCGGGCATCAGGGTGACCGCGACCAGCACCGCCATGAACGCGGAGACCGCGCCGAAGATACCCATGTAGGTGAGGAAGCTGACGCCGACGAAGGCCAGGCCGGCGAGCGCGATGATGACGGTCAGACCGGCGAAGATGACCGCGGATCCGGCGGTGCCGACCGCGGTACCCGCGGCTTCTTCGGGCGAATTCGCCACGGCCAGTTCATGTTTGTACCGCGAGACGATGAACATGGCGTAGTCGATGGAGAGCGCCAGGCCGATCATGGACGCCAGGATCGGCGTGAAGGTCGGCACCGTCAGCCAGTGTGTACCGAACATGATGATGGAGATGGCGGTGCCCACGCCGACCAGTGCGGTGAGGATCGGCACGAAGGCGGCGACGACCGCGCCGAAGCCGACCATCATGACCACGAGTGCGACGGCGATGCCGATCATCTCGGAGGTGCCTTGCGAACCGCCTTGCTCCTGCGCGATGGAGCCGGTGAGTTCGATGGTGAGCCCGTTGGTGCGGGCCTCGTCGCCGATGTCGTACGCCTTCTTCTGGTCATCCTTGGTGATGTCCGAGAACTTGGCGATGTTGTACTTCGCCTTGATGGTGGCGACCGAGTCGGGATTGTCCTTGTTCAGCACGTTCAGTGGTGCGCTGGAGCAGATGCCGGAGAAGTCCGGCGAGCTCCGGTCACCGGTGCTGAGGCAGTCGACCTTGGCGGGTTCACCGATCTTCTTGGTGATATCGATCGGGTTCACCGCCGGCACGGACTTGTCGACGATGTCGAGCCCGTTCAGCCTGTCCACGAAGGCTTGCAGCGTGGCCGCGTTCTTCGGGTCGGTGAGTTTTTCGCCCGCGGGCGCGCCGATCACATAGGTGCCGGTGACCGCATTGGCATCGAAGTCGGCCGAGGCGCCGGGAAAGTGCTTATCGAGGATTTCGGTGGCCCGCTCCGAGGGGAGGCCGGGCATACTGAAACTGTCCTGGAAGGGTTTGGCGAGGGAGCCGCCGATGCCGCCGATCAGGATCAGCGAGATCAGCCAAACTCCGATGACGAGCCATTTTCGGCGGAAGGCGAACTTTCCCCACCGATAGAGGTAAACGGACACGAGGGGTTCTCCTGGCGATGTGTCTGCGGATTTCTGCCTACCGTGCGGTAGGTAGACTACCTATGAATTAAGTGGAGGAACAACCTCAACTTTTCCGGCGTCACTCGCGCCGCGACACGTGGTGAGAGGATGGGGCGCATGGTGGGCCGAAGTATGGCGGGAACTGTTGTCGCAGGTAGAAGCACGAAAGACGCGATCCGCGACGCCGCGATCGAGCTATTTACCAGCAAAGGATTCGAGCAGAGCAGCCTGCGCGAAGTAGCCGATGCGGTGGGAATCACAAAGGCATCGCTCTACTATCACTACGCCTCGAAAGTGGATTTGCTCATAGCGATAATCCAGCCGATGGTCGACGACCTAGGTGAGTTGGTGGAGAGCCTCGACGAAATACCGCATTCGCCCGAGACCGTGCGCGAGGTACTCGAATCACACCTGCGTTCCATTCTCGGGCATCGTGCCGCCGGCACCCTGTGCATGCGCGACACCGTCGCCATCCTCAATGCCCTCGGTGACCGCTATCCGGACATGATCGATCTCAGTCGCCGCATGTGCCGCTGGCTCGCCGGACCCGGCGCCGATGACGAGTCCACCCTGCGTGCGGCCGCCGCCATGCAGGTGCTCAGCGCAGCGCTCATGTCGCGGGAGAGCGTCCCCAACGCGTCCGAGGAGTTGATCGGCGGCGTACTCCTGGAAGCCGCGCTCGGTGTATTGAATTCGCCGCGATAGGATTTCGTTCGCCACCGAACGAGATCAGGAGAGAGAAGTGCACATCACCGCGAAGGTCGATTACGCGGTGCGCACCCTCGTGGAAATCGCGAAGGCACAATCGGATTCGGTGAAGGCCGATGCGATCTCCGCCGCGCAGGACATTCCGCCGAAGGTGCTGGAATCGGTTGTCGCGGATCTGCGGCGCGGGAATTTGGTGACCAGTCGCCGCGGTCCGGACGGTGGATATCGCCTTGCCCGGGCGGCTTCGGAAATCAGCATTGCCGATGTGATTCGGGCGGTCGAAGGGCCCTTGGCTTCGGTGCGCGGACAGCGTCCGGAGGATGTCAGCTACACCGGAGCGGCCGAACCGCTGCAGCGGGTGTGGATCGGCCTGCGGGTGAATATCCGTTCGGTGCTCGAGCGCGTGACCATCGCCGATATCGCGCACGACCTGCTCCCGTCCTTTCTGGACGAGCTTTTGCACGACCCGGATGCCTGGACTCGGCGCTCACGGACCTCCGACGGGCCGGTAGCCACGCAGTGGCAGGATCTGGACCGCCCGTAATGGTGTGACGTGGCGCACTCGGAAAACGGCGCGCCGCACTCCGCTCGATGGCGGTAGCCTGCCAGCATCATGTTGATTCGACTACTCCGCACCTTCTTGGCGCCCTACCGCAAGCAGTTGGCGGGGGTCGTCGTGCTTCAGCTGATCTCGGTCATCGCCATGCTGTATCTGCCGAGCCTGAACGCCGACATCATCGACAATGGCGTCACCAAGGGCGATATCGGTTATATCTGGAGCACCGGCCTGATGATGCTCGCCGTCACCGGCGTGCAGATCATCGCGCAGGGCATCTCGGTCTATCTCGGCGCACAGGCCGCCATGGCCGCGGGCCGCGATATGCGCGCGGCCCTGCTGCACCGGGTCGGCACCTTCTCCGCCCGCGAGGTCGGTGTCTTCGGCGCACCCTCGCTGATTACCCGCAATACCAATGATGTGCAGCAGGTACAGCTGCTCGTGCTGATGAGCGCGACCATCCTGGTGATGGCCCCGATCATGTGCGTGGGCGGTGTGATCATGGCGTTGCGCGAAAGCCTCGGCCTGTCCTGGCTGTTGCTCATCGCGGTGCCCGCGCTGGGTCTGGCCATGGCCTTGATCATCGCCCGCATGGTGCCCGGTTTCCGGCGCATGCAGGAGCGCATCGATGCGGTGAATCGTGTGCTGCGCGAACAGATCACGGGTATTCGCGTGGTGCGCGCGTTCGTGCGCGAGCGGCAGGAGGCGTGGCGTTTCGGTGTCGCCAATACCGAGCTGACCGAGCAGTCGCTGTATGTCGGCCGCTATATGGCGCTGATGTTCCCGCTGGTCATGCTGATCTCGAATGTGACCGCCGTGGGCGTGATCTGGTTTGGCGGCCACAATATCGACGACGGGACCATGCAGATCGGCTCGCTCACCGCGATGCTGTCGTACATCATGCAGATCTTGACCGCGGTCATGATGGCCTCGTTCCTGGCCATGATGGCTCCGCGCGCGGCGGTCTCGGCCGAGCGCATCGGTGGGGTGCTGGAGACCGACTCCTCGGTGACGGAGCCGCGGCTGCCGCAGGCGTTCAAGGAGGATCCCGCGATCGTGGATCTGGCCTTCGCCGAATTCAAGTTCCCGGGCGCGGAAAAGCCGGTGCTGCAGGCGATTCGGTTCCGTACCGAGCCCGGCACCACCACCGCGATTGTCGGCGCGACCGGTGCGGGTAAGACTACGCTGGTCAATCTGATTCCGCGGCTCATCGATGTCACCGACGGCGCCGTCTACGTGGGCGGCACCGATGTGCGGCATATCGAATTGGAGTCGTTGCGCAATCAGATCGGCCTGGTGCCGCAGAAGGCGTATCTGTTCTCCGGCACGGTCGGCTCGAATCTGCGCTACGGCAAGCCGGATGCGACCGATGAGGAACTGTGGCACGCGCTGGAGATCGCGCAGGCCGCCGACTTCGTCAGGGAGATGCCGCAGGGGCTGGAAACCCCTGTCGCACAGGGCGGTACGACCGTCTCGGGTGGTCAGCGGCAACGCCTGGCCATTGCCCGCGCGCTGGTGCGCAAGCCGCGCATCTACCTTTTCGACGACTGCTTCTCCGCGCTCGATGTCGCCACCGATGTGCGGGTTCGTGACGCACTGCGGCCGGAGACCTCCGATGCGTCGGTGATCATTGTGGCGCAACGGATTTCGACCATCCGTGAGGCCGATCAGATTGTGGTGCTGGAGGACGGCGCCATGGCGGGTATCGGTACCCACGACCAACTGCTGCGCGATTGCAAGGAGTACCGGGAGATCGTGGAGTCCCAGTTCAGCGTCGAGGAAGTCCGATGAGGCCGGGACAGCCGAATCCCGGCGCGCCCGATACCAAGGCCAAGTCTTTCGGGCCGTCGCTGCAGCGGTTGATGCGCCGCCTCGCTCCCGAACGTTTCTATCTCACAGTCGTTTTGGCGCTGGCCGTCGGTTCGGTGGTGCTCAATACGCTGGGTCCGCAGATTCTCGGTAAGGCCACCAACCTCATCTTCGACGGTGTGGTCGGTAAGCAGCTGGGCCAGGGCCTGCCGCCGGGGACCAGCAAGGATCAGGCCGTCGAGGCGCTGCGCCAGGGCGGGGACAAGACCTTCGCGGACATGCTCGCCAGCATGGACGTGATTCCCGGTGTGGGCGTTGACTTCACGGCCGTCGGCCATGTGCTGGCCCTGGTGCTGGCGCTGTATGTCGGCTCGTCGGTGTTCGGCTGGTTGCAGGCGTACCTGCTCAATGCGGTGATCAACCGGACGGTCAAGCGACTACGCGGTGAGATCGAGGAGAAGATCCACCGCCTGCCGCTGAGCTACTTCGACTCCATGCCGCGCGGTGATGTGCTCTCCCGGGTCACCAATGATGTCGACAATGTGGCGCAGACGCTGAATCAGACCATGAGCCAGCTGCTCATCTCGGTGCTGTCGGTGATCGGCATTCTGGGCATGATGTTCTGGATCTCGTGGCTGCTGGCGCTTATCGCGCTGCTGACCGTGCCGCTGGCCGTGATCGTCACCGCGCAGATCGCCAAGCGTTCCAAGCCGCATTTCGTGGATCAGTGGAAGCTGACCGGCCAGGCCAATGCCCAGGTCGAGGAGGCGTTCACCGGGCACGAGGTGGTGAGCGCGTTCGGCCGGGTGCGCGAGGTCGGCGAGAAGTTCGACGAGACCAACGACAAGCTCTACGACGCCTCGTTCCAGTCGCAGTTCATCTCCGGCCTGATCATGCCCGCCATCATGTTCCTGGGAAACCTGAACTACGTGCTCATCGCCGTGGTCGGTGGTCTGCGGGTGGCGTCGGGTCAGCTGTCCCTGGGTGAGGTGCAGGCGTTCATCCAGTACTCGCGCGGGTTCACCCAGCCGCTCACCCAGATCGGCTCCATGATCAACATGCTGCAGTCGGGTGTGGCCTCGGCGGAGCGGATCTTCGAGATCCTGGACTCCGAGGAGCAGGTGCCCGATCCCGAGGTGGAGGATTCGCGGCCGGTGGATCGCGGCCGCGTCGCCTTCGAGAAGGTGTCCTTCCGGTACGAGCCGGAGACGCCGATCATCGAGGAGCTGTCCCTCGTCGCCGAGCCCGGTCATGTGGTGGCGATCGTCGGGCCGACCGGTGCGGGCAAGACCACGCTGGTGAATCTGCTCATGCGGTTCTACGAGGTGGATTCCGGCGCGATCACCATCGACGAGGTGGATATCACCCGAATCACGCGTGATCACCTGCGTTCTCGTATCGGCATGGTGTTGCAGGACACCTGGTTGTTCGGCGGGACCATCAAGGAGAACATCGCGTACGGCAATCCGAATGCGTCGGAGGAGGAGATTCTCGCCGCCGCCCGGGCCGCGTATGTGGATCGTTTCGTGCACGCGCTGCCGCACGGCTACGAGACCATGATCGATGAGGAGGGCTCCGGCGTCAGCGCCGGTGAGAAGCAGCTCATCACAATCGCGCGTGCGTTCCTGGCCAAGCCGTCCATTCTCATCCTGGACGAGGCCACCAGCTCGGTCGATACCCGTACCGAGCTGCTGGTTCAGCACGCCATGGCCGCCCTGCGCCGGGATCGCACCAGTTTCGTTATCGCGCACCGCCTTTCGACCATTCGTGACGCCGATCTGATCGTCGTCATGGAGAAGGGCAAGATCGTCGAAACCGGCAACCACAAGGCATTGCTGGCCGCCCGCGGCGCGTACTTCCGCCTCTACCAGGCGCAGTTCGCCGCCCCGATCGAAGAGGACGAGGAGCCGGACGCCATCGAGCTCAGCAAGGTGAGCAGCTAGCCTGTTCGGGTGTCCGCTCCCGAATTCTCCTTCAAGGTTGGTACCCGGCTCGAAGGCCGTCATGGCCGGTCCGGGCTGATCAGCACCCCGCACGGGGAGATCGCGACGCCCGCGTTCATTCCGGTGGGTACCAAGGCGACCGTGAAAGCGGTCCTGCCGGAGACCATGAAGGAGATCGGGTCGCAGGCGTTGCTGGCGAACGCCTATCACCTTTATCTACAGCCGGGCTCGGACATTGTGGATGAGGCGGGCGGGCTGTCGAAGTTCATGAACTGGCCCGGACCCACCTTCACCGACAGTGGCGGCTTCCAGGTCATGTCGCTGGGTGTCGGCTTCAAGAAGGTCCTGGCCATGGAGTCCGTCGGCGTGCAGAACGACGATGTGATCGCCAAGGGCAAGGAGCGCCTGGCCCATGTGGATGACGACGGTGTCACCTTCCGCTCGCATCTGGACGGTTCCCGGCATCGCTTCACCCCCGAGGTGTCCATGGGCATTCAGCATCAGCTGGGCGCGGATGTCATGTTCGCCTTCGACGAGCTCACCACGCTGATGAATACCCGTGGCTACCAAGAGGATTCGCTGGAGCGCACGCGTCAGTGGGCGCAGCGCTGCCTGGACGAGCACGAGCGGCTCACCGAGGCGCGCTCGCACCGCCCCTATCAGGCGCTGTTCGGTGTCATCCAGGGCGCGCAGTATGAAGACCTGCGTCGCAAGGCAAGTCGCGATCTGGAGGCGTTACGTGGTTCCGCCGGAACGGAATTCGACGGCTACGGTATCGGCGGCGCGCTGGAGAAGCACAATCTCGGCACCATTGTCGGCTGGTGCAGTGATGAGCTCCCCGAGAGCAAGCCGCGTCATATGCTCGGCATCAGCGAGCCCGAGGATGTCTTCGTGGCGGTCGAAAACGGTGCGGACACATTCGATTGCGTGAATCCGTCCCGGGTGGCCCGCAATGCCGCCATCTACGTGGACCGGGGCCGGTTCAATATCGACACCTCTCGTTTCCGCCGCGATTTCACCCCGATCGACGAGAACTGCGACTGCTACACCTGCGCCCACTACACCCGCGCCTACCTGCATCACCTGTTCAAGGCGAAGGAGATCCTGGCCTCCACGCTCTGCACGATCCACAACGAGCGCTTCACCATTCGCCTGGTGGACCGTATTCGCGAGAGCATCGAGGGCGGGTACTTCGACGCCTACAAGGCCGAGTTCATGGGCCAGTGGGTGGGTCGCGTCAAGGCCCCGGAGGCGTAGCGGACTCACCGATGCCGAGATCATCGAAATGGCAAGGGACTACCCGCGTTTGCGCGGCCGCCGCACTGCGGGCGGCGTCCGCGCCGTGGCCGCCTACTCGTAGAGCGCCGAGCGCTCGCGTGGACGGTAGCTGGGCTCGCGCTTCTTGAGGAAGGCGATGCAGCGGTAGCTGATGGGCAGGATCATGGCCTCCACCAACGTCTTCCAGACGAAGCCGACCAGCACGTAGTTGATGAAGTCGGGCCAGGTGTGGATGCCGATGGCGGTGGCGGCGATGGAGCAGAACACCAGGGTGTCGCCGAATTCACCGGCGACGGTGGAGCCGAGCAGGCGGGCCCACAGGTGCTTCTCCTTGGTACGTTCCTTGATCATCACCAGGGTGACCGAGTTCAGGAACTGGCCGACGAAGTATCCGGCGACGCCGGCGACCACCAATTGCGGTGTGGTGCCCAGGACATTGCGGAACGAGTCCTGGTTCTCGTAGAAGTCGGCGGCGGGCAGCCCGATGGCGGCCCAGAAGGTGAGGACCATCAGCAGCAGCGCGCCGAAGCCGTAGTAGACGGCGCGGCGGGTGGCCTTGAAGCCGTAGACCTCGCTGAGGATGTCGCCGATGACATAGGCGAGCGGGAAGAGGAAGAACGCGCCGTCGGTATTGATCGGCAGCAGTTGGATCGGGCCGAGTGCGACATGCTTGTCGGCGAAGAATTGCACACCCTTGGTGGCACAGATATTGGAGATCAGCAGGACCGCCGTGAAAACCACGACCACCTGCGTGTAGTAGCCCCCCGCGGCCGAGGCGAATGCTGCGTGCTCGGGCGCGGGGTGTCCAGATCGGTCTGAATCGACCGTTTTCGTATCGCTCACCCGAGCAGTATCCCCGGTGTGATCGATGGTTATGGGCTGGTGGGGTGGCTTAGTCTTGTCGAATGACGCAACCCGGCGATTCCGACGAGTGGTGGAAGCAGTACGGCGGTGACAGCGCGCCCGGTGCCGCCGCGCCGCAGCCCACCCCACCACCGGCCGGATACTCTTCCGCGCCGAATCTCCAGAAGCCGCCGGCGACGCCCGGGCCGCAGCCGCTGCAGTATCCGCCGGTGAATCCGCCATCGCAGCCGCAGTATCCGAATTATCCTCCGCCGCAACCGAATCCGTCCGGCGGGTTCGCGCAGCCGAATTCCGGTGGGTTCGCGCAGCCGGCTCCCGGCCAGCCGTACAACTATCAGCCCGGGTATCAGCCCTACGGCTATCAGGCGCCGGGGCTGGGCACGAACGGCCTGGCCATCGCCTCGCTGATCGTCTCGGTGCTGGGCCTGTCGACCCTGTTCTTCTGCTTCCTGCCGATCGGTTCGCTGGTGGGCCTGGTGCTCGGTGTGGTGGCGCTGAATCAGGTGAAGCAGTCCGGGCAGGACGGCCGGGGTCTCGCGCAGGGCGGTATCTGGGTCGGTGCGGCCGGGCTGGCGCTGGGCATTGTGCTGTGGCTGATCCTCGGTGCCGCGTTCATCGGCGCGGGTAGCTCCTAGCCGCGACAGAGCCGAAAACCGAAGCGGGGCGCATCCATTCGAATGGATGCGCCCCGCTTCATGTAGCTGTTATCAGCCCTTGACGACCTGGGTGCCGCCCGCCAGCTTGTCGTGCCAGCCCTGCTTGTTCGGGTCCTGCTCGATGGTGATGGCGATGTAGATCGCCATACCGAAGCCGACCAGACCGCCCAGGCAGTACACGACATTCACCACGACGAACAGGTTGCGCAGCAGCGAAGTCTTCGGGTCGATCTTGGCCGCGCCGCCGGGCGCGAGCACGCGCAGGCCGAGCAGCTTCTTGCCCAGGGTGGTGCCCTGGGTGGTCTCCATACCGACGAAGTAGCCGGTGATGATGGCGTACATGACGAAGAAGCCGAGCACGGTGCCGGTGATGCCGCCGATGACCGCGGACAGCACGCCGTAGATGATGCCGGCCGGGATACCGGCGATGATGTAGTCGATGATTCGCGCGCCGAAGCGGGTCCACAGGTCACCGGGCTGTACGCCGCCACCGAATCCCGGTGCGTTGTAACCCGGTTGGCCGCCGTCGTAGGGCTGGTACGGCTGCTGACCGTAGCCGGGCTGCTGCTGCCCGAACTGCGGCTGCTGGTTGTAGGGGTCGGACGGCTGCTGCTGGCCGTAGCCCGGCTGCTGTCCGTAGGCCGGAGGCTGGCCGTACGCCGGAGGCTGCTGCTGGCCGTACGGGTCCGACGGCGGCTGCTGGCCATAAGGCTGCTGCGGCTGCTGACCGTAGGGCTGCTGGGGCTGCTGTCCGTAAGGCTGGCCCTGCGGGTACGGCTGCTGCCCGTACGGCTGGCCGCCCTGCGGATATTGGTTGGGGTCGTACCCACCGCTCGTCATTGTGTTCGCCGTCCTCGTCGAATTCGTTCGGGATCTGGGTCGAGTGCGTACGTTACGGACCTGATCAGGGTTGCAACAACCCGTTGGGGTCGAGTCTCCATGGTTCTTTCGGCAAGGTGTCCGGCCGGAATATGGTCGGTAACTGGGAGATTGTGGTTGCGTCGGGGTAGCCCAGTGAGGCCGTGAGGATGTTCGAAACCTGGGTTGCGGTCTCGCCGAGGGCGATTCGATCGTGCAGGGTGACTGCGCCGTCGCGCTTGGCCAGGCGCTGCCCGGCGGTATTGAGCACCAGCGGGACATGCGCGTAATGCGGAATCGGCAGTCCCAGCAGGGTGGCGAGGTACACCTGACGTGGGGTGGAGGGCAGCAGATCGTCCCCGCGCACCACCTGGTCGATGCCTTGCGCCGCATCGTCGACCACGACGGCGAGGTTGTAGGCCGGGCTGCCGTCGCCGCGGCGCAGCACCAGATCGTCGACCACGCCGCGATAGCTGCCGAGCAGCTCATCGGTGATCTCGAGTTCGGTGATGTCGGCGCGCAGGCGGATGGCCGCTGGTCGGCCTTGTGCTCGCCATTGTGCGCGTTCGTTTCCGGTGAGATCGCGGCAGGTGCCCGGGTACGCGCCCATGGGTCCGTGTGGCGCGCTGACGGCCTGCTGGATCTCCCTTCGCGTGCAGAAACATTCGTAGGTGCGTCCGGCGGCGGTCAGGCGTGCGATGGCGTCGTCGTACAGCGGCAGGCGTTCGGATTGCCGGACGACGGGTCCGTCCCAGTCGAGTCCGATGGCGGCGAGGTCGGCCAGTTGTCGTTCGGCCGCACCGGCTTTCACCCGATCCAGGTCTTCCATCCGGATCAGGAAGCCGCGTCCGGTCGAGCGCGCGAACAACCAGGCGAGCAGGGCGGTGCGCAGATTCCCGAGGTGCAGATCACCTGAGGGGCTGGGGGCGAATCGTCCGAATCCGGGCACGTTCGCCAATGCTAGGTGGGGTGCCCGGGCGCGGGCGCGAGGCCCCGGGTTCGCAGTCTTCGCCGGTTCTCCGGTGCTTCGCACTGTTGCGGGTGTACACACGAGTTGCGAAGTGGCAGTTGGATTGTGAACTCAGTGAATCCGCAGCTGCGGGCTCAGATCGGCCTCGGACAGCGGTTTCTGCTGGTCGAGAGCGATGAGCAGGGTGTGCGCGCGGGCGATGAGTCCGGTGCTGTCGATACCGTACGGGGGTGGTCCGAAGGCTGTGAGGCGCTGTGCCGCGCGTTCCAGCAGAGTGCGGGCGCCCTTCGGATTTTCGCGTTGAATGTGGGTCAGGCCAACGGCGTATTGCGCGAGCCCCTGCCACAGCATCCGCTCGGCGAACGGGCCGTGCTTCCAAGCGGCTTCGAGTACCTCGTGTGCGTTGAATGCCAGGCCGTCGTCGAGCAGGCGTTGTGCGTAGTCGAGGGTCTCCTCGGGGGTGAGTTGGAGATCATCCGGAATGCGCGGGATGCCGGTGCTGCCGAAGGGTAGTGGCCGACCGAATCGGTCGCGAGGTCGGGCATTCCGGGCACGCCCGTCGTCGTCGCGGTCGCGTTCGGTCTCTTCTTGCGGCTGTTCGCCCATGTACCCCATGATCCAGGATGCCGCCGCTGCCGGCGGAGCGGGAGATAGCCGGGAGATCCGCTAATGCACCGACAACCTAATTGCGGCCTTCATTATTTATGCGTTCAATTAGAAGGCTATTTCCAGGCAAATAATTAGCTGGCTAACCTTGCTGCAAATTTGCTGATTGAAAACGAAAGAATGCGATCTCCTTATGACGAACCCTGCTAGTGTTTAGCGCGGGAACGGCCATCGGGGGTGCATTCCCATCGTGAAGTGCAGAGAGCAGGTTGTACGGAGAGGTTGCGTGCAACTCGCGGCGTACGCAGGATCCGCGAATCTCGTTGGATGCCGGCGTTACCAAGATCGATGCCAGCAAGATCTCGTGCTTGATGCAGACAAGGAGCTAGTACAGTGAATGTGGATTTCACAGGCGCCGTATGGCGCAAGAGCAAACACAGCGGCCCGAACGGTAACTGCGTAGAGGTCGCTTTTCTCGTGGACGGCAATGTCGGGGTGCGTGACAGTAAGCAGCACGGCACCGGCCCTGTCTTGGCTTTCACCCCCGGCGAATGGGATGCGTTCCTTTCGGGCGTATCCGATGGGGAGTTCAAGCGCGCCTGAACGGCCGACTGAACCGAGAAACCAGGGCCCCGAGTCGATGTGGACTCGGGGCTTTTCACTGATATACGCCGTGCTGTTTACTCGCCGTTCTGCGCGTGCCGCAGCACGGCCAGCTGCCGGTGTTCGGCTTCCCGTTCGACCTCGGCGTTCAGGTCTCGCTCGGCGGGCGGGTCGGCCAGGAAGAAGCTTCCGGTCCCCGGGCGGCCGGCAATGCCGAGCTCGTTCATCTTCCGCGGTACCTTCGCGCCCTGGTATTCCATCGGTATCGGATGCCCGTGTGCATCCACGGGTCCGAGCGGTTGATGCAGTTCGATGTACTCGCCGTGCGGAAGTCGCTGCACCACACCGGTTTCGATGCCGTGCTCGAGTACCGCGCGGTCACCACGCTGCAAGCCGAGGCAGAGCCGGTAGGCGGCGAAGTACGCCAGCGGCGGCGCGAACAGCAGCGCGATGCGGAAACCCCATGTCGTCGCATTCAGCGAGATATGGAATTGCAGCGCGATGATGTCGTTGACACAGGCCAGTGTGAGCACCAGATAGAACATCAGCGACATCGCGCCGATTGCCGTGCGCACCGGCACATCTCGCGGTCGTTGCAGCAGATTGTGCCGGGCGCGGTCGCCGGTCAGCCGTTTCTCTATCCACGGATAGCCGATGAGGACGCCGAAGATGACCGGCATCATCAACGCGACGGAGAACGCGCCGGGCACCATATGCCCGAACAGGTGTAGTTCCCAGGCCGGGAACAGGCGTAGGAACCCGTCGGTCCACATCATGTAGAAGTCCGGCTGGGTGCCCGCGGAGACCTGGGAAGGGTTGTAGGGCCCCAGATTCCAGATCGGATTGATCTGCAGTATGCCGCCCATAATGGCGAGTACGCCGAGGGTGAAGGCGAAGAACGCGCCCTGGTCGAGGGAGAAGACCGGCACGATGCGGGTGCCGATCACATTGTGTTCGCTGCGGCCGGGCCCCGGGTATTGGGTGTGTTTCTGATACCAGACCAGTGCGATATGAGCGGCTATGAGCGCCAGCATGATTCCGGGGATGAGCAGTACATGTGCGATGTAGAGCCGCGGAATGATGATGTCGCCCGGGAAGTCGCCGCTGAACATGAGCCATTGCAGCCAGGTGCCGATGACGGGTGCGCTCATGGTGATGCCCGCGAAGGCGGCACGCAGGCCGGTGCCGGAGAGTAGGTCGTCGGGGAGCGAGTAGCCGAAGAAGCCCTCGAACATGGCCAGGATCAGCAGGATCGAGCCGATCACCCAGTTGGCCTCGCGGGGTTTGCGGAAGGCGCCGGTGAAGAAGACGCGGCACAGGTGCACGATCATGGAGGCGGAGAAGAGCAGTGCGGACCAGTGGTGCACCTGGCGTACGAAGAGTCCGCCGCGCACATCGAAGGAGATATCGAGGGCGGATTCGTAGGCGCGGGACATGGTGACTCCGCGCAATGGTTGAAAGCGCCCGTTGTAGACCACTTCGGTCATGGAGGGGTCGAAGAACAAGGTCAAATACACGCCGGAGAGCAGCAGGATAATGAAGCTGTAGAGCGCTATTTCACCGAGGAGGAACGACCAATGGGTCGGAAACACCTTGTTGATTGATCTTTTGACGAATGCCGCGGCCCGGTACCGCTCATCCGCCGCATCGGCCTGTTCGGCCAGACGGTTACGAGTTGCCATTGCGGTCACCCGCCTCGAAAGAGAATGGTAAGGCTTCTACTACACACGGTAGCACCCAGACCGGCTCGGCTCTACGGCCTTTCGCTAGGCTCTTCGCGTGAATCACCCGCCCGGCCCCGCCTCCCTGGCGGGCACCGCCTTGGCTCCCCGGGACGCCACCATGTACTGGCTCTCCGCGCGCACCCGCAACGATCTCTTCCTGCTGTATTGCTTCGAAGACGCCGGCCGGCCCACTGCCGAGCTCCGTGCAACCCTCGCGGATCGAGTCACTCACATTCCAGATTTGCTGGTGCGCGTGCTGGACACCCCTGCAAACATTGCGTATCCGATTTGGGCTGATTGCGAATTCACTGCTGAGCAGTTCGCCGAACATGAACTGCCGGTGGCGGATTGGCCGCACCTGACCGCCGCCCTGGGTGATCTCCTGGCCACCGGAATCGATGCCGCTCACCGCCCATGGCGGCTGCATATCTTCCGCGATATCGCCGATGCTCCCGGTTTCGCGCGCGGCCGACAGGCCTTGGTCGCGGTCCTGCAAATCTCCCACGCGCTCGCCGACGGCCGCCGCGCGGCGGCTCTGGCCCGGGCTCTCTTCGCGGATTCGCCCGGCAACCCGGTCGTGGTCGAAAACAGCCGGTCTCTCCCGAATCTGCTGGACCCTGCAATCCCCACCGGCTGGCTGCCTGCAACTCGGGCCGTCCGCACCGCCTGGCTGCACACGGCCCGCGCTATCCCCGAGTTCCCGATATCGATGGCGCGCACCATAGTCCGAGGTTTCGCCGCCTACCGTTCCGAACGACGCCTGGCCGAGCTGACGGCCGCCGGTGCGATCCCGCCCCCGCCGTCCCCCGCATCGCCAAATCTCCTGAACGGCAACGGTTCCGCCCCGAAGACGCACGCCGCCCGCATGATCGTCCGCCCCGCAGCGGACCTGAAAGTTCCGGGCCATACCGTCACAGTCGTAGCCGCCACCGCCATCTCCCTGGCCCTACAGCGCTACCTCGCCACCCACGGTGATCCCGCCGAAACCGTCCTGGCCCAAATCCCCATGTCGGTCGCCACCGACTCCGGCCCGCACAACAGCTACCGAGACCTCTCGGTAAACCTGGCCGTCCAGGAGCCGAATCTCGCCCGCCGAGCCACCCTGATAGCCGCAGACCTGGCCGCCCGCCGCGAACGCGCCCTACACCCGCTACAAGAGTCCCGCTCCGGAGCAACCGAAGTCCTCCCCGCCCCCATCCTGCATCGAGACGTCTCCACCTACCCGATAGATGTTCTCCCCCAACAGGTTTCAGGCCACACGGTAATCTCGAGCGTCCACCGAGGCCCCGCCGACCTCACCTTCGGTGACGGCCGAGTCCACTTCACCGCAGGTTTCCCCGGCCTGGGTTCGGTAATGCACCTGACCCACGGCCTCAATGGCCTGGGCGACACCGTAACCCTCTCCATCCACGCCGACCCCGCGGTAATCCCCGACCTCGACGACTACGCCAACCTGGTGAACAAGGCCCTGACAGAAGTAAATTCGGCCCTCACCGAGCCCCCATATCCGCCACCGCATCCGGCGGAATAATCCACCGCGCATAAGTCTGCTCCGGCGAAATCGTGACAACGTCGACCACAGCAACCAGCTCCTCCGGCACCCCACCGCCGAAATGCTCGACACCGGGAACGATCACCGCCTCGGCACCCCGCGATGTGACGGCCTCGATCACCTTCTGCAAGGGATTCTCGGTATACGAGTTGAGCACAAGCGTTTTCGACAGCGTGTACCCGAGCCGCCTTGCCACACTACGAATCTGAATCTGATCCCACTCCATCCGCTGCCCCGAAACATCGCTCCGCAGATATCCGATAGCCGCAGGAGTCTTGAACATCTCCATCATCGCGAACTCCTGCCGCCGAATGCAGCGAGTTCTCTCGCCAGCCGAGCCTCGATATCGGCTACAGAGGGACCGTGATGATGGCGCGGGGCGGACCGTTCGGTGCTTGCGATTACGAGTACTGCCGCGTAGATCAACGCGGCCAAAGCGACGAGGATGACTTCCATGTGCGGTTCCTCCCGGCTCGACGGTTGTATGCGCCTGATTTCGGCGTCGGTACCGCTTCGAGGGTCGCGCGAAGGGGAGGGCGGCAACAATGGCACTTTGGTCGAGTGCTGTCCGGAAGTACCACTGAGTCGCTGCGTGAGCAGGGCGTTCTGTGGAGCAGGCCGATGCGCTAGTAGTCGACCTTGATGATGTCGGCGAGTGTGCGCATGTCCGCGGTGAGGGTGCGGCGCTTGGCTATCATCTGCCCGAGCAGGTCACGCGCTATGTGTTGTTCGACCAGCCATGGTCGTGCTTCGCGCGAAAGTTGTTGCAGTATTTCGAATGACGCGTCATATCGGCGCAACTCCGAGTGCGCCGACGCGACGTCGAGCAGATATCGGTTCCGATTGTCCGAGGTCGGTCGTAAACCCGGTGGTACCTCTCGCGCAAGCCGCAGCGCAAGATCCGGACGGTTGTCGACCACAGCGTTCTCCACCCGCTTCATCGCCACCGTGGCTGGGCCGAACGTCGTCCAATACTGGTGGTAGCCAAAGCCTTCGCGGCGGATCGCGACCGCGCCGGCCTGCGCCAGGCGCATCATGTCGTCGGCCTCGTCGGGCCGGTTGTCCCGGATGGCGGCAGCCGATCCGCGCAGCAGCAGCCACCCCCACGTGGAGATTTCCTGTTCGGTCGCGACCGAGAGCCGCGGTTCGACACGATCGGCCCACCGCGTAGCCAGGGTTCGAACCTGATCGAATTGCCGCTCGACCAACAGCAACCAGCACAGCGTGATCACTGCTGACGCAGCATCGAGCACATTGCCGGTCGCTTCGGCCTCCGCGAGGGATTGTTGGAGCGCTGTCCTGGCGGTGCGCAGCTGCCGAGTCTGGACCATGACCGACCCGGCCAGTTGCAGTACGCGGGACCGCATCAGCGGCGAGGCACCCTGCCCCTCATCGATCAGCTTCGGCAGGATCCGGGCCAGCTGGTCGTATTCATTGTCGTGGTAGAGCTTCACGGCCGCGGTAAGGGATTCACCGAGCCCACGTTCCTCCGCCGGATCGAGACCGATCCCATTGCGCGGCATGGTGATCGCGTCCCGAGTCGGCCCCCAGATCTCCCCGTCCCGGCTTTCCGGAGGCGTCGGATCAGTACCGATCAGAACTGTTAAAGAACATTTGAGCGCCACCGCCAGCCGCCGGATCTTATCCATCCGCACGTCATCCCGCTCGCCCTGCTCGATCTTGCGAATGAACGACAGCGAAACCCCCGAAACCTCCGCGAGCTCACGCTGAGTGAGCCCCCGCCGCTTCCGCACAGACTGGAGGCGTTCCCCCAAATCCCAGCTCATCCGTCCAGGCTAGGTCCGCCAACCAATCCCCGCACCGGCATGTCGAGAAACGTGTTGTCTCGAGGGGTAATGGTGGTGGCTACGCCGGTTTTGTCCGCTCTCTCGGCCTGCGTCCCCTGTGCCGCTGTCGCTTTCGACCATTCTCGTCAACATGCATGTAATGACGCTGGTAAACGTCGAGAAGGTACCTGCGTGATGCCATGCGTCAGTGGGTGGTGAAGGTGGCCATCATGGCCATGTCTTCGTGTTCGAGGTTGTGGCAGTGCAGGACGTAGCGGCCGGGGTGGTCGGTGAAGCTGATGGCTACTTCGGCTACTTCGGTGGCGGTTAGGTTTAGGGTGTCTTTCCAGCCGGCGTCGGTGGGGTGAGGGGGTTTGTTGTTGCGGGAGAGGACCTGGAAATGGTTCAGGTGTAGGTGGATTGGGTGGTTTAGGTCGGTGGTGAAGCGCCAGATTTCCAGGTCGCCCAGGCGGGGGTCGGCGATGGAGTCGCCGGGGCTGTAGGGGTGACCGTTGATGCGCCAGCCTGTCATGCCGCCGACTTCTCCACGGCGGAAGTCGAATTGGCGGGTGTGGACGGCCTCGGCGGGGTTCAGGCGTTCGATCGGGACCAAGGCGTCGGGGATGGGGGAGATGTCCTCGACTCGGGCGGCGATTACGAATCGCATTATCTGCGTGGTGTTTCCGGATCCGAGATCATTGTGGAGGGTGATCTGGTCGCCGATCGCGCAACCGGTGAAGTCGACGATCACGTCGAAGCGCTCGCCGGGGGCGATGTCCAGGGTCGAGAGTCGTTGTGCGCGTTCGAGTAGTCCGCCGTCGGAGCCGATCTGAACGAATTCGTTCGCCCGGCCGCCGGGGGAGTCGAAGCGCAGCCGATAGACGCGGGCATTGGAGGCATTGACCAGCCGGAGCCGGTAGCGGGCGGTGCCGACGCGGTGCACCGGCCAGGGGACGCCGTTGACGAGGATGACATCACCCAGCACGCCCTGCACGTATTTCCCTGTCACGCCGGGCTTTTCCATCATCGACCGATCGACCGCCGGATACCGGAGCGATCCGTCGGCGCGGAATGCGCGATCGGTGATCATGACCGGCAGGTCGCGGTCCCCGGCGGGCAATCGGAGCCGGTTCTCGTCCTCGTCGACGACCAGATGTAGACCGGCCAGCCCCTGCCATACGGCGGCACCGGTGAAATCCATCCGATGATCGTGGTACCAGAGCGTCGCGGCCGGCTGGTTCATCGGATAGGCGTAATCGCGTTCGCCGATCATGTTCTGCGACAACGGATCATCGTGCATGGCCATGGTGTGGGTCATACCGTCCGAGCCGACCGGCAGCAGCAGATCGGTGGGATAGCCGTCGGCATCGTGTGGCACATGACCGCCGTGCAGGTGCACGACCGTCGGCACCGGTAACTTGTTGCGATGGGTGACCACGGTGCGCCTGCCGCGCGCCGAGACAATCGTCGGCCCGGGAAAAACACCGTTGTAGCCCCAGATCGGCGTCGCGTACCCCGGCAGGATCGAGGCGGCCGCCACCCGCTGCGTCACGCGGTAGTAATCCGTTGTCGCATCACGACTTTCGGGTGCCAGCACCGGCGGCACCACGAACGGCACCGTGAACGGCTCCGGCAATCGTGCCTCGGAGGTCAGCTGCGCGCCGACCACGGAACTGTCGGAAGCGAACCGGAACCCCGCCGCCACCCCGGCCGTGCCGACCACACCCAGCGCGCCCGCCAGCCGGAACATATCGCGACGGCTCATCGAATTCACTGTTCCCCCACCGGGTTCGCCGCCGACACGATCGGGCCGCGCCACACCCGCACGAACAGCGCGAGCACCCCGGAGACGATCAGCACCCCCAGCGGTACATGCACCGCGAGTATCGCGTTGTGCCCCAGCACGACTTCGACACCGCACGCCACCGTGAGCCCCCAGCTCATCAGTGCCGCCCACCGGGGCGCGTTCGCCAGTCGCCACGCGATTGTGGAAACTGTTGCCAGCAAAAGCATTCCGACCGCCAGCGCGGCGCCGTTGATCGAATGAGCGTCCAGCGCACGGTAACTGCCGGACATGAACCGTCCCGCGAACATCGCCTGCGTCACCCCGTCCACCGCCGCCAACAGTGTCAGCCCGCGCATGGCCCACACCAGCGTCCGGGTCAGCGTGCCGTGTTGTGGAGCGGTCATGGTCATCCTCCCGTCGCCCGGCAACGGCCGGGCTCCGATAGTTCACGTTTCCGAACACTTCATATTTCTGAACTATCCAGAAGTGTGAAGTTGTAGGCTTGCCCTGTCAAGGACCGGATCGCGATACGAAGGAGTGCAGGTGGCTGAGCCACAACCGGCGAGCGGGCAGGCCCAACCGGTCAGCGCCGAGGAGTTGCGGCAGCTTCAGGCCGTGGTGCCGATGATCTCCAGCCACTTCAAACGTGCGAAGAGCGATATGTCGCCCACTCTGCGTGACGCCTTCGAATCCGACGGCCTCGGCCCCCGCCACGGCGCGGCACTGGCCTACGCGCTCTCGGCCGGCCCGATCGGCGTCGGCGAACTGGCCCGCCAACTCGGCATCGGCATGACCAATGCCAGCCAACTAACCGGCGACCTGGCCCGCGCCGGCTGGCTCCGCCGCGATTCCGACCCCGCCGACCACCGCCGCACCCTACTGTCGGTCCCCGACGAACGCCGCGACGAAGTCACCGAATTCATCGCCCGCCGCTCGGACCGCCTGCTGCGCGCCATGACCCGCCTGACGCCCGAGCAGCGCGCCGGCTTCATCGCCGGTCTCAACGCCTGGGCCGAGGCTCTCGCCGAATAGCGATACCAATGACGAAGGCCCCCACCGAAACTGGTTCGGTGGGGGCCTTCGTGAGCGGAGGATAGGGGATTTGAACCCCGCCTCTGACCTGGGCAAACACCCGTATCTTGCGCGAACGTGCCTGTGCTGATTCGTCGGTGCATCGTGCGACCTGCAGGTTACGCGGGCGCCGTTGCCACGGCAACGCTCCTGCAGGCCAATTTTTCTGACCGGTCCGGGGCCTCTGACGCCCGCAGATCGGTCGGTCGAGGCGGTCTGATGATCAGGGGATCCGCGCCCGAAAGGGCTTGCCGCTGAGTGCAATCGGGGGGCCGGGCACAGCCTGTTTGGTAGTCGCCGGAAAGGTGCTGGGCACACAGCGCATTGTCTGTGACCTCGTGGAATACGTAGTGCTACAGACGTTTTGTGCCCAATTGTCAATTGCGCGTGTCAATTTTAAGGATTAACCGCAGTCTGTGGTAACCCGCGAGTGTACGTCGAGCGTGTTGCTACGGGGTAAGTTTCCGCCCAGTAATTTTGCGAATTCGGTTCCGCCCAATATCGTTTCGAGTAGCGTTCGGCCTGGGGGTTATGGGACCGGGCGGTTCCTTAGACCCTCATTCTGTTTCTTAGATCACTCGAGTTCATATGCAACGCAGGGGATGTCACGTGGCTTCACACCGCGGCAGGGTCCGAGACCTACCAGGCGCGGGCTGATGGGCGGCGACTATCATTCTCCCCCCGGCCACAGCCAGCACGGTTCCGAATGCGATGTACTAGCCGATATCGGAGCGTCTGTGGCCGAGTACCTCGCGGCAATGAAACAACTGGGCATTGTGGTCCAGCCGTCGGCCGGCCGGATCGATGTCGACCTCGACAGAGGGCGATCGAAAATCGGTCACCTTGTTTTGGCTGGTAGCGGGGTGGATGTGTACCCGAGATTCGGTGTGACGCTGCAACAATTCGGGGAGCTGATGCGGCAGGCGCAGATCGCCCGGCTGTCGGGGCACGACCCATCGGCGGGATGGCGGCAGGTCCGGGGTGTGGGTTGGAGCGTTGCTGTTTACCAACCGGTGCATGTGTCAGGTTCGGCGGTCGACAGGTGTCGCCCGTTGTTGCGCCCGGCGCGCGGCACGGAGCATCGCGTCGTCCTCGGTCGATTGCTGCCCGGTGAAGGATCCCTCGCCGACTACCAATGGTCCGACCGGTTCGCCGGTGGGAAGTGATTGGCGGGACCGGTTTCGTCGCAATGCTTCTTGTGCTTCGGCTTTGAGTTCGGCGAGCCGCCGCGGCCCCCCGACGTTTGTCGCGGCGACTTTCTGCGCGGTGCGGGTGAGTTCGTATACCGAGTCGACGAGAGTATCCAGGACTTCCAATATCTCGGCGATGTCGTCGGTCTCGGTGTAGCCGTCGGCTGCTCGGGCGTGTGCTTCCACATCGTCGGCGCGGAAGGATAGCTCGACGAACCGGCGGGTGGCTCGCTGCGTTTCGAGTTCGGCTTCGGTGGCTGCCGCGGCGAACGCTGCCGGTTCGGGTAGGCCGGCGAGGTAGGCGATTGCCTTGATGGTTTGGGGTGTGGGTGTTGATTCGTAGGCGCCGCGGCGGATCCGGTTGAGGGTTGCGTGCGATACGTCGTGGCCGGCCTTCTGTGCGAGTTCGGCGAGGCGTCTGCCGGAGGCGCCGTTGTGGCGGTGGGATGCGGTCTCTATCAGCTCAGCGAGCGTGGTACTGGCGGTGGTCACGCTGGAAACGCTGCCCTTCTCCTCATCACTCGTATCAGGTGTCGCACAAAATTCTCTGACAAGTGGATCATGCACCATGCCTGTTCAGAGTATCTGAAATCCACTCATCACCTTGACAAGTAGGTGACACATGGCGCATGCTCCACTTGTCAACCTGACGATTGGGGAGCATCATGAGAAACCGGACGACACGTACGCATTTGCCCACACGCAGAAGGGAGGTATGGATGCAGGTCAAAGACGGTCGTCAGGTTCGCCGGTGGCGCATGCAGCGCCGGTTCAGCCAGCGCGAATTGGCTTTCCTCGTGCGCCGTACCCAGAGCACCATCCACCTCATCGAGACCGGCAAGCTTCGGCAGATCAGTGAAGACCTGGCTGTCGCTATCGCCGCTCGCCTCGATGTCCCTTGGGATGATCTTTTCGAAGCCCACGAGGTTGAGCTTGTATCCGAGGTGGCACATGGCTCATGTGCCGAGAGTCAATCAACGCCTGTGTAGCGGCGCTCATGCGCCAGGGCGACCGGAAAGGACAACACCGTGACGACCATGGAAACCAAGACCTACGACCTCGACTACGTGGTCGCGCAAACCCACGCCTGTTCGACGCGCTGGATCAAACACAAGCTCAATGCGGGCCTGATCCCCGGCCGCAAGGCGGGCCGCCACTGGTACATGACCGAGTCCGACATCGCGGCACTGGTCGAGTACATGGGCCAGTCCACCCGCAGCCGCACGGCGATCGCCGCTGTGCCCGACATACCCGCCGAGTCGCCCTCGCGGACCGGGCTCACCGAGCGGGCCCGCCGGAACCTGCACCGCCAGAGCGCATAACCCCGAGCTTCCCTGTGCGGCATGCCGACGCTGCACCGGGATCGCTGCCCTCGGTGAGGGCCACCAGGCGGAATCCCTCAGCGCCTGCTCTCCGAGGGCAGCACCACCTACAGAAGGAAGATCGCAAATGTCCGAGCTGACCGAGGACCGGATCCGCGAGATCGTCCGCGAAGAGATCGCCGCCGAGACCGATCGGCAAGCGGTCACCGCGCGCACCGAGATCGGTGCGGCACTGGCTCGGCTCGGCCGCCGCCCCGTCGATGGCACGGCCCGATGATCAGCGCGACCGCGCTGGAACAGGAGCGCCATCGCATGAGTCTGCACGACCGGGTCGAAGCCCGGCGCGCCCTGGATGTGGCGGACGGAATCACCTATCCGCCATTGCCCGATACCGCCGCCGCCACACTGGCGCGGCTACTGACAGGAGACCGGACATGCTGAAAACCCTTGAACTGGTGATCAATCCGTGGCGCTTCGTCGCCCCGATGCTGACCCTCGATATCTGGAACTGGGGGCCGGGGCTGTGACCGCCATGGCAGCGGCCGAGTCGACGGCGCGCAGCATGATCGACACCGCCTACCGTCAGGCCGGGTGGATGGCGGCAGGGGAGAACGCGGCAAGTACCGCGTACATCCTGGCCGGGCCCGAGAGTGGCGCGCTGGTCACGGTGCTGTGGGACGGGGCCGGGGATGTGTTCGCCGCGACCCGTGTCGGGGTCGGCGGGCAGCCGGTACCCGAGCGGCTCGGAGTGATCCCGATGGGCGACACCGCCGCCGCGCAGGCGGTCGTGCTGGGCTGGTCCCATGCCCGCGACCAGGTGCGCCCCGAGGTGCAGGATCTGAGCACACCGCCGGCCACGGTGACCGAACTCGATTCGGTGATGCGGCGGGTGATGCGCCCATGATCGGCGAGCGCATGTTCCTGCCGTACGTCGCCTGTAAGGGCACGCCTATGACGGCATTCTTTCCGACCGAGCCGGTAGGGGAGGAGCGCGACGAACTCACCGCCGCGCTGCGTGAGCGTTGCGCGCAGCGTTGTCCTGTGCAATCGGCCTGCGCAGCAGATGCTTTGCGCCGCAAAGCATTTCATGGGGTGGTTGCGAGTGTCGATCTCGGCCCCGGTCCGGTGCCGCGACCGGATGCAGTAACGCACCTGCATCGGATCGCGGTCCGGGTCACCAGCTACTAACCAAGTCCCGCAACCCGGCGGGGGTACCGCCACCCCCGCCGGGACCTAACCAATGAAACAGTAGGAGTGTATCCATGAATATCAAACCGATCTCCGGCAGCCCGGCCCCCGCCGATGTCGCCTCCGACCTGCGCGCGCTGGCCAACCTGATCGAGCACGACACCGACGGATATCTGGCGGCCGTGCTCCACGGCATCTTCAAGCTCCCCATCTGGCCCGCACATGCAGCGGGCTATGAGTACGACGCCGAGAAGGGGGCGATCATCCGCGACCGACCGGCGATCATGGCCGAAGCCATCCGCCGGTTCAAAACCATCGCGGTCGGACCGGTCACCAAGGTCTACACCGATCGAGGCGATGGATATTTCGAGGCGGTGATACCGCTGCGCGGCCTGCCGCTCACGCTGACCGATGAGCGCGCCGAGGTCTGCGAGCGGGTCGTGATCCATGTCGAGACCGTGACCGAGCAGGTGCCGGATCCGGAGTACCTCGCCGCCGCGCCGACCGTGGCCGTCGAGCGCGAGGTGGAGCACGTCGAGTGGAAGTGCACTCCGATCCTCTCTCACACCGAGGCGGTCAGTGCATGATCGAGAACGCCGGGGAGATCACCACGATTCTCCGATCTGCCGAGTCGCTGATGCGTGCCGCGATCGCGGCGGCAGATTCTGATCCCGCCCTCGCGGTGCGGTCCATCGAGTCCGCCATCGGCGCAGTGCAATCGGTGCGGGGGTTCCTGCTGTGAAGCACCGCACCGACTACCACGCGCCCACGGACTGGCCGACCCGCCCGCTGCCGATGCCGCGCCCGTGCCCGCCGTTGCCGCCCGCTCACCTGCCGCCGCGTGAGGAGTTCGACGACTCGCCGACCCTGGTCGATCAGGTGGTGCTGCTGATCGTCGGGGTGTTCTTCGGGACGTTCTTCGGTTTGCTGATCGGCCTGACGTGCTGAGCGGGCGACGCGCGGCGCTGTGCGATGCGCGCTGGGAAGCCGAGGAACAGCGCAGCGTCGAAGCGGCCTACGACTACCGGCCCACCGCGCAGGCGCGCACCCTCGAGGATCCGGACGGGCCGAGCGATTGGGACCTGCGATGACCACGACATTCGATATCCCCCATGGCTGGCACCAGTCTGCGGCGTGCGGGCAGCACAAGAACCCCGAACTGTGGAACGCGGCCGTGAACTCGGAGGATGCGTTGGAAGCCAAACGGATTTGCGTGAGCTGCCCGGTGTGCCGGGCGTGCGCGTTCGACGCGGTGCGCCAGGGTGAGCGTCGCGGGATCCACGGCGGATTCCATCTCCCGACCGATGCGGAGCGGCGTGCGATGCATGCATGGCTGGGTATCGATCCGCCCAAGACCGGCCGCAAGATCGAGGCGGACCAGCCCGCGCCGGCCCCGGCGGTGG
Source organism: Nocardia sp. SYP-A9097 (assembly GCF_009649815.1). GTDB lineage: Bacteria > Actinomycetota > Actinomycetes > Mycobacteriales > Mycobacteriaceae > Nocardia. Next base: position 188,760 of record NZ_WJIC01000001.1, on the reverse strand, counting down.
TGGCGGGCGCGGTCATGATGACGTGCGGGTGTGGCACACAGTTCGAATCGGAGTCCGGTCGCACCGTCAGCAAACGCGGGAAGTTGTTGCGCTGCTACATGTGCCGCAACGATCTCGTGCCCGTGGGCCAGGTGCAGCCGCGTGTGCGCGAGGTGTTCGAGGAGACCGGCGAATACCGGGCGACGGCGCGGCAGCTGGGCATCGGGCCCGAGCATGTGCGGAACATTCTGGTAGCGGACAAGAAGTATGTGAAGCGCAGCACCGCTGAAACGATCCTCGGTATCGAGATCGCGAAAGCGTCGTGATGGCAACGTATCTCGATCACTGCGCCGAGGTGCTGCCTCGTGATGCTGTGCGCGCGGAGTGGTTGCGGGTGCGTCGTCAGGGTGTGGGCGGGTCGGACTGTTCGGCGGTCATGGGGATGGCCGGGAAGTACGGCAGCCCGTACACGGTGTGGGAGGACAAGACCTGTCGCGCACCGGAAATCGACGAGTCCGAAGCGATGCTCTGGGGCAACCTGCTCGAACCGGTCATCCGCGCCGAAGCAATGCACCGGCTCGGGCTGACGTTCACCCTGCCGGGCATGCTGCGCTCACTCGAAAACCCTTGGCAGCAAACCAATCTCGACGGGTACGCCAGCGACGGCGGGATCATCGAGTGTAAGAACACCGGTCAGTGGATGGCAGCGGATTGGGATGGTCAGGTGCCCGATCATGCCGAGCTGCAATGCCAGCACAACATGGCGGTGACCGGTGCGCCGCATGCGTGGGTGGCCGGCCTGGTCGGTGGCAACCGATTGAAGATCGCTCGGGTCGAGCGCGATGAGGATCTGATCGCGGACATCATCGCGGAGGAATCGCGGCTGTGGCATGAGCATGTGCTCACCGATACCCCGCCGCCTGCGGATCCATCCGAAGCCACCAAGGCCGCGCTGATGCGGCGCTTCGGTCTCGATGATCGGACCATCGCACTCGATGACCTCGACGACAGCGCCGAGCTGCTGCGTGCGCTGGGCCTGGCCGAGCAGTGGCAGGCCGCGCACGCGCAGGAAGCGGCGGGCAAGGGTGCGAGGTTGCGGGCCGAGTCGGCGCTGCGGCTGATCATGGGCGGGGCGAACCGGGCCACGGTCGCCGGTAAGACCATCGCCAAGATCACCGGCGGCGGTTGGGCGCCCAAGCAATTCGAGACCGCGCACCCAGATATCGCGGCGCTGTACCGCAAGAAGATCGATGTCCTGGACTCGCACGCGCTGCGCAAGGAACGGCCCGAGCTGTGGCGCAAGTTCCAATCGCAGGTGTTCAGGGCCGTTCCCTATATCTCCGACACGGAAGGATGACCAGTGGGGCAGAACCTCGCCGCCCGTACCCGCAAAGCCGTGGCCGACCGCCACGCCCCCGCGCCGCCGGACGGGGCACCGGCCGCCGACGACGTGCAGAAGATGGCGAACTACATCGCCAGCCTGCAGGAGCAGATCGCGCGCGCCTTGCCCTCGCAGATGGACGCGGCCCGGATGACGCGTATCGCGCTGACGGCACTGCGCCGCGATCCGCGGCTGGCATGGTGCACGCAGCGCTCACTCGCGGGGGCGGTACTCACCGCGGCCGCGCTCGGCCTCGAGCCGGGGGTGGCCGACGAGTGCTGGCTGCTGCCCGAGCACAACACCGGACAGGGCTGGGAATGCCGCTTGGTTGTGGGCTATCAGGGATACATCAAGCGCGCCTATCAGTCCGGTCTCGTCACCTCGATCAGCGCGCAGTTCGTCTGTGAGCGTGACGAATTCGAGCACGAGTTCGGCACCAATGCGTTCCTGCGGCACCGGCCGGCGCGCGGTGATCGGGGCGCGATCGTCGAGTATTACGCGATCTCTCAGCTGCCGAGCGGGCCGGGCCCTTTCGAGGTGTTGTCACCGGAGGAAGTGGAGGAACTGCGCGGGGGAAAGGTCGGCCCGTCCGACGGGTTCGAGGACCCACAGCACTGGATGGAACGTAAGACCGTGGTGCGGCAGCTGACCAAGCTGCTACCGAAGTCGGCTGTGCTGGCCGCTGTGCTAGCGGCCGACGAACGCGGCGGCACCGATCTCTACGCCGACCGGCTGGCCGAGCGTGAGGCTGCCGACATTCTCGACACTGCCGCCGTCGACACCGCACCCGACAGCCCGCCATCGGGTGAACCGGACGCCGACCCCGCGCCGGGCCCGGACGCCGTTCACAGCGGCCCGCCCCGCCAGGGTCGAGGCAAGCGGCGGAACCGGCGGGCCGGGCACGCACGCCGAGCTGCCGGACGAAACCGCACCTGAACGTTGGCCGCCGACCGGCGCGCCACGCACCACCGAGAATGGAGACAGCCAATGAATGACGGCATCAGCATCCGCATCACCTCGACCGGCCACACCACCACAACGCGCCGAGTGCACGCGGAATTTCACACTGCGGTGGCGGGGACGGATATGGTCCTGGCCGACCTGCGTGAGACGCTCGCGGCTGCGGCGCACCTGCCCGACATCGCGACCGTGCAGGTGTACATGAATGGCGCGTGGCGCACACCCAACTCGATGCTCATCGAGCACAGTGAGCAGAGCGCCATCGAGCCCCAGGACGCCGATTGCGGTCACCGGGAGCGAATCGAGAGCACACCCAAAACCCTTGCCGCACTGCGTGCTTCAACCAATCAGTTTGAAGACATACGCGTCTTGATCGATGCCGATCCGCTGCTCGTGCGCGTGCTGCTGCTGGAGGCGATCGGTCAGCTGCCGCCGCCGATCCAATAGCAGTCCACACCAACAACTTTCACCACCGAGGAAGGGCATTCCACTATGGCTAAGGTGATCAACCACAACGGGGTTTCCGGCGGCACCGCCGACGGGTTCACGAAGTACCGGTTTTCCGGAAGCCCTACCGATCAGTTCGAACACCGGGGCGAGGTCGGGGAGATGCGGCAGATGACTGTGCAGGTCGAATGCGTCGCCGAGGGATACGACGCCATCAATGATGGTGTGCGGCACCAGACGAAATGGCGGGTGCTGAACGCGACGTTGGGCGAGACGATCGAACGCCCGGAGGATCCGCAGCTGGCTTTCGATGGGGACGGGGAGGACGGCGAGTACGGCGACTACGCCGACGCTCCCGAACCCGAGGGGCCCGCCGCTGACGATAACGTGGTGGCCTTCTCCGACCACGCCAACGCTGACGCCTGACCGATGAATGCCGGTAACAGTTCCACTGTCGCAGGTGATTCGAAGGTGACCGCCGCACGGCATCCGCGTGATGCTGCTGCGGCGGGCCCGCCGTGCTTGACGTGGGCGGTCATGGCGACCGCGGCTTATGTGCGAGCGCTGGCCGACTACTACGCGCTGCTCGGGCGGCCACTGCCGGACCTGCAGGCCGACCCCGCCGGCGGTGAGTATGCGTGAAACCGCGCGCGGGGTGCTGTGTCTGGTGTTCGTCATGGCCGCGTTCAGCACGTCCATGTACCTGCTCGCCACCGTCGGCGCGTGGTGGTGGGGCTGATGCCGATCCGCCCGGAGAACCGCCCGCGCTACCCGCCGAACTGGCGGCAGATCTCGGACTGGATCCGGTTCGGGCGCGCGCAAGGCCGGTGTGAATGCCGAGGGGAATGCGGGCGCCCGGTCGTGCACCTCGCAGGCGATGGCCGGTGCCGGAACGTGCACGGACAGCGCGCATTCGGAACCGGATCGCCGGTGGTACTGACCACCGCGCACCTCGACCACGTGCCAGAGAACTGCGACCCGGAGAACCTGCGCGGGTTCTGCAACGGCTGTCACCTGCACTACGACGCCCCGCACCATGCCCAGACCCGAGAGGCCACCCGGCGCGCGGCGATCGAGGAGCAGATGCATCCGCTGTTCGAACTGGGGGACCAGTGATGTGGAGAGGTGGTGGCAATGGAGCTGGTACCGGTCGGGCGATTCGACTGGGAACGCTGGATCAAACGGCTGCCGCTCACGCCGAAGGACAAATTTATGGCGCTGATGCTCGCGACCTACGCCGACGAAGACGGCAGCCGCGTGTTCCCCGGCACCAAGGAACTGATGGCCGTGATGTGCCTGAGCAGCCCCACAGTCAAACGGCAATTGAGCACGCTGCGCGAGCTGGGACTGATCGAGCTGGTCAGCCGCGCCAACCGCTACCAGGGATTGGCCGACGAGTACCGGCTGACGGTACCGGCGAACGTGACCGAAACGCCGGGGCTGCTCGCACCGGACGAAGGCCACAAGGACAGGGCTCGCCCGTGAGCCCTGACCGTGGGGCTCACGGCTCACCGGCGAGCCATGACATGACGTTTCCTCACAGCTCACCGGTGAGCCCTGGCTGTGGATAACAGCTATCCCCACCTGTGCACAACTCCCGCTCCGGGCCCGGAAGTTAGGGCACCATCAGGGCTCATTTCGAGGGGGGTCAGGGCTCATTTCCGAGGGGGTCAGGGCTCACTGCTGAGCCCCCACCATATTTACCAACCACCCACCAACCCAGTTCCAGCGCGCGGACTCCCAACGCAACTCACTACCGGCACCGCGCCTGTGGACAAACCCGATCTCTCTTGGAAGGAACACCGAACGATGCGACACCTGCACCAGATCGACGGGACTGTGACGCCCGCCGAGCAACTCGCCGCGATCGACATGGTCGAGGAAGCTGCCCGCGCTCACATCCCAGGAAGAGGGTTGCGCAACATCCTCGACCAGCTGCGCACGGCAGTAGTGAAAATCGCCGAGGAGGATCGCGCCCTCGGCACCGCCATGCAGAAACAGCTTCTGGCGGATCTGTGGCCGGATCAAATGCCCGGCGGGTACCAGCTGCCTATACCCGGCGAGCACAACGAAACTTTCACCGCTGGCGACAGCGAGCACGCGACCCTGCTCGGCGCGATGGTCCGCGCTGCCGTCGCCGCGACCGGCGCCACGATCACTCCCGGCCCCGCCGCTGATACCGAAGGGCCGGCCGATGCCTGATGCGTTCGATGTCCTGACCTACCGTCGTGGCGCTCGCACGATCACATGCCCGGAATGCGCACACGGCATCGACCCGCACGGCACCGACCCCGGCGGCCCGTGCGGCGTAGGTGACAAGTGGGGCCAGCCGTGCCCATGCCTCATGCAGCCCAACGGAATTGCCTGCGCCACCATCGCCGAACTGGAGACCGACCGAGAAATCCTCCGCGCCGCCGCGCTGGAGCAGCAGGCCAAGCCAGTTGGCTACCTGGCCGCGCATCGCGATGCACTCGCGCAGTGGTGGGCGCAAGAGCAATTGTGGGCAACGCGCGACGGCGCAGAGGCGGACATGCTCGACATGGCGAATGCCCTGCCGGGTGCCGATTGCCGAGTGCTCACCTGTTTCGACGATAGCCCCGAGCCGTACCGGGCCGGTCGGCCGGAAGCGAGCGACCGATGAGCCTCGAGCTGATCCCGGATGAGGAAATGCCGGCAGTGCTGGCCGCTGTGCGCGAAGGCCGCTGCATCTGCTGTTACAAGGAATTCCCCGGCGAAGGCTTCTACTGCCCTGACTGCGACGACACAGGCGAGGACGAATGATGATGCCCCACAACGTGAACCGTCTCCTGCTTGAAGGTGTGGTCGGATCCACCGCCTACGGATTGGCCACCGACAGCAGCGATCTCGACTACACCGGCATCTACGTACAACCCACCGCGGACCTGCTCGGCCTGCACCCACCCCAACGCGAACGCGGCACGATCATCAGCCGCACTGTCGGCGTCGACAGCTGCTGTCATGAGATCGGCAAGGCCATGGCGCTGATGCTCTCGTGCAATCCGACCGCGTCGGAAATCCTCTGGCTCGAGGAATGGACGCACGCCACCGACGAAGGTCTCGACCTGATCGGATTGCGCGAGTGTTTCCTGTCCGCACGCCGAGTCAGAAACTCTTACTTCGGTTATGCCACAAGCCAATTCAGCCGGTTGATCGAACGCGGACGGTTCGCGGGCAGCCTCGAAACCCGGCGCGAGAAACACGCCCGCCACCTGATGCGCCTGCTGTGGCAAGGCCACACCCTCTACACCACCGGGCACCTGCCCATCCGTGTCGAGAACCCCGAACGGTTCCACGACTTCGGCCGCCGGATTGCTGCCGACCCGGACGCGACCGCCGCCCGCGAGCTGCTCGCCGAATACGAAACCCTGTTCGACAACGCGACCACCGTGCTGCCCGACGAACCCCCGCTCGAGGATCTACTGCAGCGCATCCGGCGCCGCGCATATCTCACCGACCAGCAGCACGGCATCACCCCGTGAGCCGCGGTCAACTCGCGCGCACCCCGGCCAACTACCCGGCCATGAAACACCGGGCCGCCAAACGCCAGGCCAGCACCGCGAACACTGCCTCGCCCATGGCCTCGCTCGCCGCCGCTCTCGCCGCTCTCGCCGCCGCATTGAGTGGCTTCGGTGCTGCACTCCGCAAAGCCTTCGCGTCCGTCGACTGGCCCGCCATTCACCACCTCGCACCCCAAGGAACTCTCATGCCCGCACCCGACCCCACCTACCACGCACTCATCGACTGGAGCACCGGCACGATCAGCATCAACGGGCGCGTGCTGCCGTGGCTGATCCTCGCCGACGGGCTGACCGTCGTGCACCCCACCGACGACTACCCGGTCGGCACCATCACCTGCACAGTGCTGGCCGAACGCATCGACCTCGACGGCATCCACATCGAACTCGACAACGAAACGATGCCGTGGCGGCTCGACGCTGCGGGCCCACGTGTGCGATGGATGGAACGGATCTGGGCCATCGAGTTGCCGATCCTCGTGGACGACATCACCGAACACGGCACCCGCACGCAACCGGCTGCCGCCATCCCCAACGAGGACCAGGCCGACGAGTACGCCGACCCGGACGCCGAAGAGTGGAGCGAAGGGGAAGGCGAATGCGATCGGTGTCTGATGGCACCGGGCGAGGTTGGGCCACTGGGCATCTGCTGTGCCTGCTCGATCGGGCAAGGCGCACCCGCCGACGAATGCGAGTGCGGCCCCGATATGCCGGTGCGGCCCGGCAGCGACCCGGACCCCGACACCGACCGCGATATCGAACACGCCATCGCGAACGGGATGCTGTGAATCCCATCATCGGCGCACTGCTCGCATGGGCAGTGATCGCCGCCGCCCTCGACGTGGCAGGCCGGCGCCTGCCCTCGCCGATGCTGCGGCAGGTCGCACTCGTGCAGGCCCTCACCATCGGTATCGCCCTGATGCTCTACGCCCTCACCACGGCGGCGATCGATGGCTGACCTCGCCTGGTTACTGGAGCGTGAGTGCGCACAGGTCGTGCCCTGCCCGGCCTGCCACGCCCCCACCGGCCACACCTGCACCCGACGCACCAGCACGGGGGAACGGGTGCCCGTGGTCGGGATGCCCGCCCATTCCGCCCGCATCAAAGCGGCCGATCGGGCCCACGCACAGGAAGCCAACAAATGACCATCGTCGTGGGTATCGACCCCAGCCTCACCGGCACCGGCCTCGCCGTCATCGGCACCACACCGACCGGCGACCCGTGGGCCCTCGACCCCGTGCGCCTGCACACCATCGCCTCACGCGGCAAACGCTCGGACACATGGGACATGCGCGCCGCGCGCCTGGTCCAACTGCGCAACGACACCATGCACCTGATCCCACGCGACACCGCGCTGGCTGTGTTGGAGGGGCCCGCGTTCGGGGCGCAGGGCGCCGGGCAACATGACCGGTCCTGGTACTGGGGGAAACTGTTCGACGCGCTCACCTCGCTCGGTATCCCGGTGGCGGTGTGCCCGCCCACCACCCGCGCCAAGTGGGCCACCGACAAAGGCAACGCAGGCAAAGCTGATGTGGCCATGGCGATCACGAAGCTGTGGCCGGCGCTCGATATCCGTGGTGACGATCAAGCCGATGCCCTGTGCCACGCATCCATCGGCGCCCAGCACCTCGGCCTGCCGGTCCCGTACCGGGTACTGGAACGGCACAAGCTCGCGCTATCGAAAATCGTGTGGCCCTAGCACCTGAGATACTTGGAAACAGTCACACTGTCACCTATGGAAAGGGGTTGAGGTCATGGTCAAAGCGGGCAAGCAAGGCGCGCGCCGCCTGGCCTCTGCCGCCACCCGCCGCGAATACGCCCTCGAAATGTTCCTGGCAGGCAAGACCTATCAGCAGATCGCGGACGCCCTGGACTACTGCGACCGCGGCAGCGCACACCGTGCCGTGCAGGGTGCGCTCGCCGAGTCCGCCGAGCGCACCACCGAACTTGCCGACCAGGCGCGCCCGATCATCCTCGCTCGCCTCGATCGGCTGTGGGGCCCGTGGTTCAAGAAGGCTCGCGGCGGTGACCCGAAGGCCGCTGATATCTGCCTGCGCATGGTCGATCGCTACTCGAAACTGCACGGCCTCGACCGCATCCAGATCGACGCGACCGTGACCAGTCGCAGCGAGATCGATGCCGAGATCGAAGAACTGATGACCAAGCTGCGCGCCACCCCGGCCGCCGCCCCGAACCCTCAACCCCAACCCGAGGAGAACCACCATGTCCGCTGATCTGTCCGCCCTGCCCTGGCCGGTCATCCTGCACTACGCCGCCAAGGTGGCGATCGCCCTGCTGAGCCTGTTCTAACCCTCGACCATCTGAATGGTTCGTGGTGCGTCAAACCGGAACGCGAACCGGCAAGCACCCCAAGGAGCACCTGCGCAATCCCGCCCCCTTTCAAACCGGGAGGGCACGCTGCGCACCACGAACAGTGACACCGGGCGCGGCGTGCAGCGTTGCCCGCCGCGCCCGGACCACACCACACCAGCCACCGCCACCGCATCCACCGCAGGGACACCATGAACGCCATCTACAGCGCCGGCCCGTGGCCGTACGAACTGACCCTCGTATGCCAGCTGCCCGACACCACCACAGCCGACCTCGCTACCCGCCGCACGGGCAGCCGCGACTACCTGGCCGGCACCATCACCACCGACGCCGACACAACCCGCGCCCTGCTGCAAGAGAACGATCCCAAAACCCAATGGGTGCAATGGGACAGCGTCTATCTGCGCATCCAGGTTGTAGCCCTCGCCGCGCGCGGCCGCGGCATCATCACCGTGGATCAGTCCATGCCTGCCCTGTCTGCCACCCAGCCCGGCGGCGGCCGGATCGCGGTCCGCCTGGTCGAACCCTCACCGCCACAAGCCACCGCCGATTGGGTGCCCGCCGAACGTGAACGCGCCGTTGCTGACTACTACGCCGAGCAACAGGCAGGCCGGCACATATGAGCGACGCATACCAACTGATGGGCCCGACCGGACCAGTCGTCAGGGCCCTGCTGCTGCGGCACCTGGCCTCGATCTTCCCCGCGTGGACAGTGCACGATGACCCCCTGGCGCCGGCCCCGCTACCGGTCCGGTGCCCGCCGCTCGGCCGTGTCGCTGTCCTGCCTGCGCTGACACTCACACAAACCGAGCAGCTGGACAACGCCGCATGGGCGGCAGTGCATGGGCGTATCCGTCTCTGGAATTCCCGCTGGCGACTGCTCGCCGACTTCGTGCGACCGGTCGCCGCTCGGTTCACCAACCGCGGCGGATCGATCACCCTGCCTGGCAACGTGCAACCACCCGACGGAACCACCGTCTTCCTCGACCGCGCTGGTACCCGGTGGGCCGGACAGATGCACGAGGGCCGACTGCTGCACCTGTCCGAGCTGGTTCGCGCATGGCCGACGTGGGCTAGCCCGTTCCTCGGCGGTCCGGTGTTCACCACCCCCGAGCGACCCCACTTCTATCGGCCACCGCGCCCGCAGCTGCCCGCTGGTGAATCCGCGCGACGGCTCGCCCTGCCGTGGGGTGATAGCGCCTACACCAGCCTTACGCATGTGGGTTGGCTGCCGGGCGACCCAGCACCAGACCCGGAGAGTCGATGGGACTTCGGCCCGCCCCTCACGCTCACCCCGTCGAGCGAGGGTCCGCGCCGCCGCTACCAAGCCGAGTGGCGTCACCTGTCCGGGTACTTCCCTGCGGTCCGGCGGCCGTACATGCACCAGCAGTTCCCGCTCGCGCCAGGCGACCGAGTCGGCTGGATCGACACCGACAGCGCACTGCAGATCGATATCGTCGGACGACCCCGCCCCGTGGACTCCGAAGCATGGAAAAGATTCTCGGCCGCTGTCGCTGCGATTTCCGTGCTGGTCGATGAGATCGCTTGTGACACAACAGGAGAAGCGAACCCATGAGTGACATAGCGCTGCCCGCACCCGATGGGCACCGAGGTAACGGCGAACCGTCTGCCGATGAATTCGAGCGCGCCTACGCCGCGCGAAGTGGCATCACGGTCGCCGCGCTACGCGCGCACGGCCGGATCGTCAGGCCGTGCGAGTGCGGCGACGTTCTCTGCGAAGGCTGGCAATCGGTCAGGGCCGAACCATGAGCGACGACATCGTGCAATTCATCCACGCCCGCCTCACCGAAGACGAGACCGGCGCATCGGCTGCAGCTCGACCGGCCGTGATCCCAGACGCCGGCGGTGTGTTGCTGGTGACCAATCTGCGCATCGAGCGCGATGCCCTCACCGTGCAACGCAGATGCATCATGATCCGCGCAATGTTGCGACATGCGGAGGCGGGCGGGCAATTCGAGAAGGATGTGATGGTGCGGCATTACGGCTGGACGGAAAGCGAACTCGAGGACCACCCGCTGATCCACGCTCGCATGTACCGCGATATCGCCGCGTACTGGAACACCCACCCCGACTACCAACAGAGCTGGCGTCCGAGCGGCCCAGCCTCATCGACTCCGGGAGATGCCGTTGACCGCCGAACATCCTGAAGACTCGACCCGCAGCCGTATGGATGCCATCCTGCAGCAGTTCACCGATGCGGCCGCGATAGCCGGGCACACCCTGACCGTTCAGGCAGCGATGGGGTGGATGTGGCGCGGCGACCTCGACCACGCCCGCACCAGCCTGCGCGCACTTCCGGCGGACAAACTCCGCGAACTGTCGGCTGCCGCCGCTGCGCTGTCAGCGCTGGCCGATGAGATCGCCTGCGAGACAACAGGAGAGGCACAGCCATGACCATGAGGGAATCCCGCATCGGTGACCGACGATGAAAGACGACCCGCTCGGAGATGAGTCCAACGGACAGGGCGCGCCACCGAAACGGACCGACAGAGCCGAGGCATGGCGGGTGTTCCTGCGGAACAAGGGCACAGGTTTGGACCTGGACTACGCGAGCCGATCGGACATGATCGAGTGGTGGGAAGCCACGCACGGATTGCGCAGGACTGACCCGATCACCCCGAGGGGCCGAGGGAACGATGAAGGAAGACCGACCCGGCGATGAGTCCGGCGGGCCCGGCTGGGAGGTCCACGACTCGGCACGCTGCCGCACCTGCGGACACCGCCGCGACTGGCACCACCGAGGGCGCGGCGGCTGCGACTACGGCCCCGACGGATGGGAATCGTGCGGCAACTGTGTCGAGTTCAATTCACCGGTGATCGAAGATCTCGAGGTGTGCGAGTGCGGGCACCATCGCGGCGTGCACGACCCGGAGGGCTGCGCGGCGCCGTGGACCAGCGGCCAGCTCGACCGGTGCATCTGCCACCAGTTCACCCCCACCCGCAGCGGCACATTCGTCTGCGAGGAATGCGATACACCGTGGGTCGCCGGGCAGGAGCAGTGCCGCGCCTGCGGTAACCGCACATGGGCGCAGCATCCATGACCGCCATCGGTCTGCCCGCGATAGGTTCGACCCATGGCGAGAGACCGGCTAGCCGACCTACGGGCCGAACTCGCATGGATCCTGCGGCAGATGGATGCGGCGATCGAGGCCGGCCGCGATACGGAAGATCTCGAGCGTCAGGCATGCCACGTCGAGGACCAGATGGGTAGCGAGCTGGACCAGCGCGGCGCGGCCGTGCAGGAAGAGATCAAGAACCGCCCGAAACGTGAACCCCCGCCATCGTCGGAACGGCTGTTCTGACGGGCGAGAATGGGTGGGGTGACGAGCGTTTTCGAGGATGGCAGTTGGCGCGAGCTACCCGCCCGCGACAAAGAGCATTTGCGTGACCGCCTGCGCGAAGCGTGTGCCCGCATCGGTATGCCACTGGAAACAAGCAGCACCCCCGGTGATCTGGCCGAGAAGCACGAACCGCACCTCACCATGCGGCGCGACTACCTCGACGCCATGGACAGCGAGCTGACCAGGCTGCGCGACACCCCCAATGGCAAGCTGATGATCTTCACCCCCAGCCAGGTCGGCAAGTCCACCAAGGTCAGCCGATGGTTCCCGTTCTGGTGGCTGACCGAACGCACCCGAGACCGCATCATCCTCGCCGGGTACGCCTCACGCTTGGCAGCCGGCCATGCCGCTGCCTGCCGTGACCTGGTCCTCAACTACGGCCGGCACTACGGGCTGCGCCTGCGCGCCGACGAAGCGACCCGCGCGGACTGGACTCTGACCACCGGAGGCGGGTTGCGCGCCCGCGGTGTGCGCTCCGGCCTGGTCGGCAACCCGATGGATCTGGGCATCATCGATGATCCGTACGCCGACCGTGCAGCCGCTGACAGCCCCGTCATCCGCGCAGCGGTGTGGGATTGGTACAGCTCCGCGTTCGTGTCCCGGCGTGCACCCGAATGCCGGGAGGTAATCGTCATGCACCGCTGGCATATCGACGACCTCGCCGGGCGCCTGCTCAAACGCGAAGGCCGCGTAGAGGAAGGCGGCGAGTGGCGGGTGCTGCATCTGCCCGCGATCGCCCTGCCCCCGGATCCGGTGCGCGGCATCTACCCCGACCCGCTCGGCCGTGAACCCGGTGCGCCACTGCAGCATCCACGGATCCCGGCCGACGACATCGGCGCGCAGCTGGCCCATTGGGACCGGGCCCGCACCAGCATGACCGTGCGCGACTGGGCCGCACTGGGTTTGGGTGTACCGATCAGTGCGGCCGGTGCGCTACTGGATGAGAAGTCGATCGAGGATCGCACCGGCACACCTGGCACACCGGTGCGGGTCGGGGTCGGAGTCGACCCCTCCGGTGGCGGCCGGGACACCGCGGGCATCATCGCCGGACTGGTCGATGACACCGGCCGATTCTGGTGGACCCATTCACGTACGGGGCGCATGTCCTCGGACCGGTGGCCGCGCGAGGTGTGCCTGCTCGCATACGAGGTCGGCGCGGACCGGATCGTGTTCGAAGCCAACTACGGCGGCGACATGGCAAAGACCCTGATCCAGCAAGCATGGGACGCACTGCAACGCGAGGGCCTAATCCCGAAATCTGCGCTGTGCCCGTACGTCAAAAGCGTGCACTCACGGCGGTCGAAGCTGCTGCGCGCCGAACCGATCGCGCAGGCGGTCACCACAGACCGAGCATGGTTCGGCCCTGACCCGTCGCTGCGCAAAGACTTCCGCAAGGAATGGACCCAATGGGAACCGGGATCGAAGTGGTCGCCCGGCGCTCTGGATGCGGGAGTGCATCTGGCATGGGACATGATCCCGGCGATCGGCGCCGGCGCTACCACCCACTCGGTCGCCGCCAAGCGCCGCGACGGGGCCGCCGGGCAGAGCGCGGTCGCTGCCCGCCGCCGCTGACCGCGCAGCTAATCGGTGACATCCACCCCGTCGACGCTGACGTGCACGATCCCACCGAGGTCGGTGAAGATTCTCAGGATCGGGCCGACCCGCTCGCGGATCGTGTCCAGCACGGTCGCGAAATCGACGGCCGGATCCGGGGGTGCGGTGAACCGCAGCACCAGCTCGCGTGGTGTCGTCGAACGCCGATCCGGTCCCATCACTGCACCCCGACCCAGTGCCGTCCCCGCTCACCAGGGCGGGCGGTGACCGGGTCGCTGTGCTGGCGTAGCCGCTGCTCGACCGCGTGACGGGCCAGTAGCTGCGCCACGGTCAACTCTGGAGGATGTGAACCGGCAGGCTCGCGCAGCAACGCCCAGAAGATGAGGGCGGCGATCGACGCCAGGCCCACACCGAACAGCACCGCCATCATCGCTGCGCCTCCGTATCGCTGACGGCGACCGGTTCGACTGTGACGGTCGCGTGCTGCGGCAATGCCAGCTGTTCTGGTGCGGCATCGAGTTCGAGTTCGGCGGCCGGTTCATCGATAGGGAATCCGTCGTCGCCGAGGGCGTGGATCCCGGTCTCGTCATGACGGAATCCCAGCGGCCCGTCGTCGCGGCCGGGGTTCTGTTCCTGTTGTAGGTAGCCCATCACACGACCCCGCTGCTGCGTGCGAGCCCGAGACTGAACGCGAGCCCGCGACCGAAGTCGGTGATCCGATAGCGTGCCGTCCCGAACGGGCCGGCCGTGATGGCGCCGCGTCCACGCAGTTCGCAGATCGCGATGCGGACGCTGATCCCTCTGATCTCGCCCTGTGTGGCGATCTGCTCGACGGTCAGATGACCGCCGGGCACCAGCACCGATAGCACCGTTTCCTGTGCCTTGCTGATTCCTCGCATTGGTCCACTCCTAGTGGCAACCCTAGTCCTGTGACCGGACTAGACCCCCTAGTCCGGTCACAGGACTATACGTCCAATCCCCCGAGGGCGCGCCGTGAATCGCGTATTGTGGCTAGTGGAATAAGGACCATTAACCGGACTAGGGGTATCTCTCGCATGTCGATCGCGCATGTCATCCGCGACCGCCGCAAAGCTCTCGGCCTCACCCAAGAAGAACTCGGGGCAGCGGTGGGCGTCACCGAGAAACAGGTGAGCCGGTGGGAATCGGTATCGACGCGCGTATCGCAGGAACCCGCCGCGACGAACTGCCGCAAGCTCGCGGTCGCGCTCGGGCTGACCCTCGATGAACTACTCGGGGTGAGCCCCGTCGGATTGGACCTGTCCGGGCAGTGGTTCGCCGCATGGGACACCACCCGCGACGGACAGCCGGTCATCGACCGGCACGTGATCATGGCGAACCATCGCGGCAGCACCCTGACCTTCGCCGCGACCGGCGACTACCTGTGGACCGGTGATCTGCGCTTGGTTGAAAACTCCCTCATGGGCACCTACCTCGCTACCGATTCCCACGGTGTGCAGCGCGGCAGTCTCTACTTCCTACTAGGCCCGAAAGCGGATGCGGCACTGGGCCGTTGGAGCGGCCGGTCTGTCGACTCGATGATCGGGCACGGGTGGGGTGTACTCGCCCGCACCGAGGACCGCGCCGCGGAGCTGTTGAAGCTCGCCATCCACCGCGACGGCCCCGTAGAGCAGTGGCCCGACAGCGACGACGAACTACTCGACCGCATGGCCGAACTCTCTTCGATCGACACAGACCCCGACGGGCCCTCACCGGTCCACTAGGAGGACGTAAACCCATGGCGTACAACGGATGCAGAACCACCGCAGATGTGCGCGTGTGGTGGCAGCAGGACACCGGCGACGTAGTGCGTGTGTCCCTGATCCACGACCCCGCCCGCACCGATGACGCGCTGCTGTGGCCCGACCGCCCGGCTCCCGGTCTCACCGCCGGACATATCCGGTTCGACCCGCCGGCCACCCTCACCGACGTACGTGCCGCGCTGCCGCACTACGCCGATGCGTTCGATGCCGCGTACGCCGCGCACGCGGAAACCCTTGCCCGCCACCGGGAAGGCAGCGCCGATGCTTCCGCACACCGCGGGTTCTTCGGTCCCGTGGAAACCTTGGAAGCCTTCGCCGGTTAGCTCGCGCGCGGGTCGCCCGGCAACATCGCCACCACCTCATCGAGCGGTGTCATCACACTCGTGCAGGGCGCGCAGCTATCCACGCGCACCGTCACTGTCATTGTGCCGCCATGGATTCCACCGGACGGGCCACGCGGCATCCACGACCCCAGCACCACATCCTGCGGCAGCCCGGCGCACTGCACAGCCCGCATCATCGCAGCCGCATCATCGGCGATATCGCGGGCCATGCTGTCGAGGATCTCGATCGGGGGCATCGAGTTGTCCTCGGTAGACCAGTAGCAGCGGTCCACACCCAACTCGATCACCGCCGCCAACTGCACCACTTCCCCCGGTGCCGCCACCCCCGAGATCGGTTGCGGGAACCGGATCGTCGGGGCGATCGACACGACCCGTGTCCATGCCATCCCCTCGGCATTGTCCTCGCATTTGCACCACCCGTACATCGGGGTCGAGGTGCCAGGATGCACCACCGAAACACATGGGGCGCCAGCGCGTGTAGAGGCCAGCGCCGCGGTGAGCGCACCGATCAGGGTGTGCGCCACCTGATAGACGCCGGTGTCCATCAGCGCACCCGGATCGGTTCGAGCCCGTCGACCGAGTACACCCGTGAGGGTGCGCGCCGCTGCCCCGGATTCACCGCGCCCAGCCACCGGTCTACCGACTCGACACCGGTCAAACCGTTCTCGAACAGGGTCGCCGGGTCGATCAGCTGAATGTCCATTCCCTGGCGCGAAACCTGCTGTGCGCGTGCGGGTATCGCACACTTGCCCGACCCGGTGCGTGCCTTCAGGAACTCGACCGCCAGATCGACCAGAATGATCAGCGCCGATGCGGGGATCGGCAACCCCCGCATAAAGGTCACCTCGAAATCAGCCGGCTTCCCATGGATCGGCCACAGCTGCCCATCGGTGCGCACCAACCACCGTGCGTTGTGCACCTCGTACGCAGCGGCGTCGAGCACCACACCGTCCAGGCTCACCGAAGTGACCGACTGCACCGGCCCCGCCAGAGCGACCCGTTTACGGGCGACCGCGCACCGGCAGCTGCCCGCACACTCGCACGTCACCGGACCGAACCATGCCGTCCACGCGGTCGGTACCGGGCGGGTCGGACCGATGTACGTCGCAGGCCGGGCCGGGGCGACCCGCGGCGACAGGGTTTCTTCGCACACCCCGAACACCCGCCCCGACAGCGCCCATAGGGTGAGCGCTGCCAGGGCTTCGGCCGCGGATTTATCGGCGGTGTCGGCCGTGTCGTAGGCGGCCGGCCACGCCGGTACATGCCATCCGCACGCTGGCATCAGGCCAGGACCAGCGCCGTCGCCGCGCACGCCACCGCAGGCGGCGGCACAAACGTCACCGTCATCTGCAGTTGCTGATCAGCGGCGATCGGGGTCAGCAGCTTGCCCGGCACCGGCGGATCAGTCGGAACGGTCGCCTCGTTCAGTTCCACGAGGTACGGGCCGGTCCCCCACAGCGAATTGGGGCGCGTGCGAGCGTTCTCGATTTTGAATTCTGCGTTGCCGTTATTGATGGTGAACGACGCTAGGCGCCCACCGTGCAGCCAGGGCGCCAGGAAATAGCCGTACGGCTTACCTTCGGCGCAGGCCACACCAGGAATGTCGGTCCAGGTTTCCAAAGCCCAATCGGTGGCCACGACCTGCCCGAGCCGGATACCGACCGCGTTGCCCGCATGGTCGAGCACGACCGGCTGCCCGAGGATCAGGCCCAGCGCATCCGGGTTGACCGAGGTGAACTGAATGGTCGTCTGCACCCATTTGAGCTGGTCATCGGACTTGTCCAGGAACGCATACCGGCCGTCGGCCTTCTTCAGGCTGGTCTCTTCGCCGTCCTCCCATTCCGGGGCGAACTCGATGGACACGAAACCATCGGTAGCGAGGGTGTTCTTCGTGCCGGCGACGGGCGCACCGCAGGAGGAGATCTTGGTGAATCGGGCGACCTTGCCACGGACGGACGGCCAGCAAGTAGTGGTCATCGGGGACTCCAACCGAAGGGGTTCGGGTGGCTCGGCCCGCAGCCAGCAGCACGCTTGATAGCAGGATAGTCGGCACGGTCGCCACATCCACGGTGTCGCGCCGCGCCATCACAGGTCTCACAGGTCGTACGCCTGGATCGAATCGATCGCCGGGCTGCGGTATTCGCCGTTGAAAATGGGGAAGTTGCCTTCGACGACCAGACCGAACCGGCGGTTGGTGGACCCGCTGCTGACAATGTTGCTGCTGTCGGTCCAGGTCAAAAGGGATGTGCCATTGCGGTAGGCGGTGAACACATTGCCGACGCGCCGCAATTCGATCAGGTCGGTCACGGCGATATTCGTCGAGGTCGACACCTGGATTGTTTGCCCGGAACCCCCGGAACCTACACCCGAACCGGGCGGTGACCCGGCCTGTGTGATGATCGCGCACCCACTGCCGGTGGTGACACCGAACAGGCACGATGTGCCCGACCCGAACGTGTCAGCGACCGCCAGGACAATGCATGTCAGGTTGTCGCTCGCGATGCTGCCCGGTGAGATCAGCTGCGCTTTCACACCGTAGTTGTCGGTAGCGAGCTTGCCGGTATTCGTGCCGCCCTGGTAGCTGGCCCAGTTGCCTGCGCGGCCGTCGCCGTTGCCCATGGTCTTCATCAGCGCGCGGTTCGTCACGATCTTCGGCTGGCTGTTCATGTCCACCCGCCAGTTCGAACCCAGCGTCGAGGAGTCGGCGCGGTTGAAGTCGTCGCTGTAGCTGCGGCCCCCGACCACAACGGGCACCGGCATCGACGCTGCGGCCTGCATCGGTGGCACGATCACATTCGCTGCTGCGGTGATCGTCGGTACGAGCAGCCCGGCCGTTGCTTGGGCGGGCGGCGCAATGATGTTCGCGGCGCCGCGAACAACCGGTACCGGGGCAGTACTGGTCGCGATGAGTGGCGGCACAACAAGATTGGCGGCACCCGCCATGACCGGCAGCGGCATATCCGCGCTGGCCGTCATCGGCGGCACGGCCACAACGGCACCCGAAGTCACCAGTGGCACAACCATATCCGCGCCAGCGGCCATTGCTGGTGCGGGTGCCACACCTGGTGCGAGTGCGGCAGGGGTGGCCGCCCGCAAGTCCGCGGTCGCGCTCATGCGCGGCACGATCACCTCGGCGGGGACGTCCGGAGTCACCGGCCCCATCCCGACCGCCGCGGTCATCGGCGGCACCACAACATTGACCGCACCCACCACAGACGGCGGATCGAAACTATCGGCAGAGGCAAGCATCGGTGGCACCGAAACCCGCTGGCCCGCTTGATGCGTGGGGGCGGTCATCGTGGCGGTTGCGGTCATGTGCGGGACCGCGACGACCGCGGGAATGGTGCCGTCGAAGATCAGAATATCGCCGAGGTACACCTTCGCGACCGGCTGGCTGACACCGTCGGCGTCGATCCAGCGAATGTATTTCGGTGCTTGACCGCGGCTGAAAACAGACACATCAGGACACCGTGATCGTGGCGATACCCGAGCTGTCCCACGTGATCGTGAATGTCGACCCGGTCACCGAGATGTCCGCATCGAACAGGATGTACCCGATCAGCGGGCGCACACTGTCGCTGGCCGGTGTGGAGTCGTACAGGACAGCGTTACGAGCGGTGAACGTCGCACCGGTCCATTGCGTGTTCGCTGCGGACAGGGCAAGAACATTCGTCGCCCCGGTGTAGGACACAACCACAGAGGTGAGGGCCAGGCCGCCGGCCGTGTACCCGGTGCCGGTGATCTCACTGGTCACCGACGACTTGTATTGGTGCGCATCCTGATCCGGTGTATACGACGAGGTGCACAGCATCACCTTCAAGGTGTCGCTGTCGAGGTCGATTTCCTTGTTCGCCAGGGACACAAAGAACTTGCCGTAATACTTGGCCACGTGAGCCATCGGGGTCTCCTTCGAATTGTGTTGTGGCCGTTACGTGTTCGGCAGAACGTAGTAGATGGTTTCCGGATCGTGCGGGCTGGCCGAGAACTGGGCTTCGGTCACGACCTTGGCGCGGCGCACCCCGCCACCGTTGCGGATGAACCCGCCATCATCCGGTGGTGGCGGCACCGCGGCGTCGATCAACGGCCACAACCGGACCGTGTCGGCGTCGGGCACCACCAGGTCGTAGGCGACACCGCGGATCCGGACCATCGCCGGGCCCGGCTCCAGATTCGGGCTCGTGAACGTCCCGTTGCTGGCGACCGTGGCCGCTACCCACTGCGGGGTGATGATCTGTGTGGTCGATGCCGACTCACGCAGACCGGGGGCGTAGAAGTACACCGCGTCGATATCGGGGCCGCGCCCGAGATCGACCATGGCGTCGGAGATGACAGTCACCGCAAGCTACTTCGCGCGGGAGCTGGTGCGCGGTGTGTGCTTGGCCGGCGCTTTCTTCGGCGCCGCCAGCTCTTGCTCGGGTCCACTCTGCGCGCTGTCGTCCTCCGGTTCGGGTACGGAGTCCGGCGCAGGATCGGCGTCCGCGTCGTCGTCGAGATATCCGGCGGCGCGCGCGATGTCGTCGGGAACCGAGAAACCGAGGTAGGTGCCGCCGGTCACGACCTGCACCAGATCGGCGCGGTCACCGGCAGCCGCGAGCAGCCGCGCCGCGATCTGTTGGCCGTTGTCATCGACAGCGAGGATGGTGGGCATGGGGGTGTCTCCTAGGTGAGGGTGATCGGGACCGCGGCACGAACGCAGTCGTCCCACGCCACGACATATGCGCGCTCGGCGACCGCCCGGAACGTGTTGGTGGACGGGTCGAAAACCTCGCGCGGGGAAGGGCTGCGCCGGAACGTGACCGGGGTCCGCCGGAACGTGACCGCGCCGGTGACGACCAGCCAGGCCGTGCCCGCGGCGGCAGCAGTGCCGTCGGGGCCGGTGTTCGGGTAACCGCTGCCGAAGGACCACCGGTTGCCCAACGGCGTCACCAGGCGGCCGGGTTCGGTACCGAGCAGCTGCGCGGTTCCCGCATGCGCGGCGACCATGCGCGGTGCGTGCACCACACCGATACCGCCGTAATGGGCACCGAGGAACCCTTCGACCAGTCCCAGCCCGCGCGTCACCGATACCGGAGTCTCCGACAGCACAACGGTATTGGGGGGATCGCCGGGCACCATGTCTTCCGCGGCCACATCACGCATCAGCCGCAGATACGTGCTCGACCACACCGCTGCCTCGACCGCGGCCCATTCGCCCGAGGACAGCGCCAGCGTGGCACGGCCCGTCATCTGGTCCTGGCTCAAACCCACAGCGGAGCAAGTGAATCCGGCATACACCCGGATCGCGTCGGCTTCGTCGAGGCCGATGCCTGCGTCGAGTTCGCGGGCGGTCGGGGTGTCCCCGCACAGGGCGGGGTCGGTGTGCGCGGGCCCGCACGGGTTCGGCTCCCACGCCACCCCACTGGCGATGCGGCCGGTCTCGGTGATCGGGTCGGCAGCCGAACCCAGACCGAACCGGGCCGGGGTCAGTGGGGGAGTGGGAACGATCAGTGCCGGAACAGCCACCGGAAAATCCTCCTGAATGGGGTGCGAGCAACCACGAACCCCGGCCACCGCGGAACGGTGGCCGGGGTAGATGGTTATGCCGCAGGAACGATCTTGCCGTTGGCATCGAGAATCTGACCGGCCGCCGTGGTGCCGTTGGCGGACAACGCGATTCGGACAAGGCGCGGCTTGTACCGGCGCTTGATCACCAGCAACTTCTCTTCGGTGAACAGGTGCAGCACATCGTTCACAGCGAGATTGGTGGTGTCGTACACCGCGGACATCGAGATCACATCACCGCGGCTACGCAGGTAGCTGCCCGCGATGTACACCAGCGCATCGACCGTGGTCGGCCAGGCCGTGATCGCCGACGCGCCACCGAACCCGCCGCTGACACCAGTGAAAGCGTCTTGCCAGTCATACACCCACTGCACCACCGCATTTCGCTTGGCGAACCAGTCGTTGATCTTCGCGTCTTCGAGGGTGTAGGCGGTCTCCTGCTCGGAGTTCGTGCGGATCGACTGATCGGCGCGGATGACCGGCTTGACCCAGCGCGGCAGCACCACCTCGAGCGGGGTGCCGTCACCGATACGGTTCGCGTACCGGATGTCCTCGATCTGGATATCGATCGAGTTGAGCAGCTGCGGGGTCGCAGAGGAACCCAGCGACAGCGTGATCGCCGAACCCGCATCCGCGACCATGCGGCTGATCGTGCGAGCGTTCACACGGTGCGAGTGCGCGATCAGCGAATGCGCCACCACATCCTCGGTCAGCTCGCTGTAGGTGTCGTTCTGCAGGATGCCGCCGGCCACACCGAAACCGATCGCTTCGGCGCGCTGCTCGGGCCAGCTCGACGGGCACGGCACCCGGTAAATCGGCTTGGTGGTGCCGGTGACCGTGCCACCGATCGCCGTGGTGAAACCACTGCCCGCGAGCGCCTGCGCTTCGGTCTGGATGAAACCGGTGCCCGAGTAGATCGCGGTGTAGTCCGGGCCCTCGGTCCAGGTCAGACCACCACGCGCGGACTGCACATCCGGCACGTCGATCAGGCCGGCATTGGCGTCGGCCAGGATCGGGGACATTTCGTACAGACGCTCCGACGGCGAGCACCAGCCACCGGCGGCGACGAGTGAACCCTTGGGCAGTCGCGACTGATCCACGGCCCGATCGAAAACCGTCTCGTCATCGGAGGCGCGCCGCGAAATCAGGTCTTCGGGGAACTGCACAGCGAACTGCGCGATCGATGCCGCCACATGCACATTGGGCACGTGCCCGCTGGGGAAGGCATCGAACTTCGCGGTGCCTGCCCGCGCGACCGCAGCAAGGTCAGCCATCTGCGCACCGGCCGCGTAACCGGGAAGTTCAGCGGCGGCGGTGATCACCACACCGGCCGGGGCCGGATCCGGGCGGCGGACCTCACGAGCCGGGATATCGGACAGACGCACCGCGCGACGGCGCGGCGCCGGGGCCGCAGCCACTAGTGCCGGTTCCGGCGCGGCGCCCGCGCCCGCGTCGGAGGCCACGGCCGCACCGGAATTCTCACCGGCCACCGCAGCGGCACCGGTATCGACAACGGCACCGGTATCGGTGGCACCTTCGGCGCCCTGACCTTCGGTGCCGCCCTCACCGCCGCTCTCGCCACCGTCAGTGGTGCCGTCGCCCTCGCCAGCGTCGGCGGGAGGATTGACGCGGGCGGCGAGGTCGGCGATGCGGGAAGCCTGATCCGAGACTGCCTGCTGACGGCGGCCGACCTCGATACGAACACCGGTGGCAACCTCGGTCAGCGCTTCGAGTGCGGCTACTTCGTCTTCGCTGTAGGTGGTGCCGTCCTCGCCGCGCAGCTCACCGAACTTGGCGATGGCTTCATCGAGCAGCACGGCCGCGTCGATGGTGCTCGGTGCGTCGGCTAGCAGGGCAGCGACCGCATCGGCCGGGGACTGGCCCTCGGGTGCGGCAGCTGCGGCATCGATAAGGGACTGAAGGGTGATCTTCACTGCATTGCCTCCGGGTGGGCAACCAAAAAGATGGTGCCCGGCCCAGAGCCAGCGGCTTAGCTGCGTTAAGAGTAGCCGCTCACCGCTGTATCGCCTGGTACGTGCCGCCTACCTGCCGCGCAACTTCCCGCGCTTCAGGCTCCGACGCGTAGGTGATGGTCTTGCCGCCGGGGTGCACCACCTGGTGCAGCAGCTTGGTCGGCCCGCAATTGCATCCCATGATTTACCGTCCCTTCGAGGTAGCGAGAGCAGACTGCAGACGTGCGACACGGGCGGCGGCGGTGGTGGCCCGGATCGCGCGTACCTGCCCGGCGGCGCGCTCGACCCGGCGCCGGTGCAGCAGATCGGCAAGCGCTGGCCGCGCTGCCGGTGCGGGCCGGGAGCGGTGGGTGACCCCGGCCGCGAGCAGTGTGCGCACCCCGGACGCGGCGAGCGCCCTGGTCCTGGGCACCGGGAAGCCGGGCACATTGACCGCCAAGACCGCGACCAGCTCCAACGCGGTCGAGCCGCGGCGGATCCCGCGCCAGTCACCCGATACCCCCGAGCGGCGCAGTTCCTCGACCCGGTCATCGGTGACACCGGGCAGGATGCGCCCGGACATCCACGGCCCATGTGCACCGTCGCGGGCACGTACTACCGCGACCGCGCTGCCGGTGTTGTCGTAGTGCTCGGCCGCGACGCGTGCGCTGGCGTGCAGCGACGCGTGCCCGGTGCCGAGGGTGATCTTACCTACGGCCAAAGGTCCTGTGTCGGTGCGGATTTCGCCTTGATGGAAGTAGGCGTATTCGGATGCGCTGGTCGGTGGTGACACACAGATGTCCGCCGATCCGATGTGGCAGGAATCTTTTCCGGCGAGGTGCCCGTATACCCGGCCGTCGTCGGTGATCGTGATCGCGGTCAGCTCATCGGGTTCGGGCTGCTCGAAATCGTGATGGTCGTAGATCACCGCCGCCGCGGTGAGCGCGGCGGTCACCGGTTCCAGGGGGATGTCGTCGTTCGACCCGGCGAACGCGATCCGCAGCCGGTCGAACCGGATCGGTCCGGTCGCGGTGAGCTGCTCGACCGGCAGCCCGTAACCGGCGGTGACATGGGCGATGAAATCGTGTTGCTCGGGCATCGGGCCGCCGGTATCGAGCAGGGCACCGAGTACCGCTTGGCGAAGATCGGTGAGCCCGTCTGCCTCGACCAGGTACACCGCGCACGGTTCTTTGCCGTCGGTGTCCGGGTTGAACAAGGCGTGTCCCCACACCGAGCCCATCAGCGGGCCGGCCGGGGAGATCTCGGCGATGCCGTTGCCGACCGCAGCGACCTGCTCGGGTGTCCAGTCCGCGGCCTCGCCCAGGTAGGCGAGGGTCAAATGCAGTTCCTCGACCGGTTCGCCGCCCTCGACAAGGAGGCGCTGTGCGTCCTCGGCGCAGGGAACGAGCGCGATCATGGCGCCGGTGTGCTCGGATGCCGCATCATCGTCGGGATCAGGATCGGCACCAGGATCGGGGATCGAGCCCGGTGCGGCGGCGGCGGTCAGCGCCTGCAGGTCGTAGACCGGTTCGATACGGGTCTGCTCATAGGCGGGCTGCGAGAGCATCGTGACCCCGGAAATCTTCCACTGGTCGATGCGCCATATCCATTCGGCCACCGGATCCGGGGGCAGCGGCTGATCGAGGTCCGGTGGTGTGTTCATCCACGCGGCCAGCACATCATCGGGAATCTCATTGCCTTGCGCGTCCAAAGGCACCTCGACCGCGGCGATGTCGGAGAAATCCACCGACACCCACCCGGCGAACCCGCGCCCGAGCTTGCCCGCCCAATCAGCAGCGACCGGGTCGGCGAGGTCGAACAGTCCTTCCCCCCACACCGCGTTGTCCTGCACCCACAACCGAGTGATGACCCCGATACCGATCGCCCCGTCGTGCCCTTCGGCGATCTGTAGCTGACCCTGCAGCGGCAGCGGTAGCGGTCGCTGCGGCACCTCGGTGCCGACCAGGACATATTCGCGGACCAGGTCTTTCGGGTCACCGGATCGGGTATTGACCGCGAGGATCGGACCCCGCCATCCCGGCGGCACACCTTGCGGTGCGGCAGCAGGCGCATCCTGCGGGGGTGGGTCGGTGGCTACGGTGCTCGGGTCGGCCTCGACCAATGCAGGCGCGGTCATAGCTGCTGCTCTCCAATCAGTGGAAACAGTTGAACTGTATCCATGATGAGGCAGAGTGCCCCCAGTCTTCAGTCGCGGCGCTGGGGGCCCCACCGATTGCGACTGTGCACCGCGCTACCGAGCTGCGCTACCGTGCCCCGCGGACAACACCCCGACCGAGTGCTGACCGCACGGCCCGTGCGGGATTCGAACCCACGACCTGTGCAACGAGGTCAGAATACTGCGCCCGCCGACAACTGCGGTAGCGGTGGGTAATCAGGCACCTGCCCGGTCGCGACCGCTGCGGGGATCGCCCACAACGCGGCGGCCAGCAGCTGCGACTCGCCGGGCCCGTACCCGCGTTGCAGTGGCCCGGTCGGAGTCAGAGGGAACAGCAACCCCGGCATGTGCAGGGTGTCGGTGGTGACCGGGTCCGCGGTCCAGTCCTGCCCGTCCCAGCTCAGCCAGCGGTCGCCGTCGCCGTTGTTGCTGTTGTCGCGGCTGTCGACACGGAAGGCCATAGCAGCAGCATCGCCCCCAGCACGAAAGCGGTCAACTGCCCCCCGGCCACGTCACCGTAGATGGTGCTGGAGCGGCCGAGCACATCCTGAATGCCGACCTGGAAAACCTCGTGCGCGATACGGGCGGGGAACAGGCTGCCATCGGCGTACGTCTTGCCCGCGTAGGCATTGCGCCACAGGTCCGCCAACGCGTATTCGCCACTGCCCTTGTAGATTTCGGTGCGTTTCTCCAGCCGGGGCCCGTCCATCGCGCGCCGGCGCACCAAAGCGAATTCCAGCGGCGCCAGCCCCGGCACCGCCTTTTCCATGCGGTGACCGAGTTCGTGCGCCATCACCTCGCGCTGCGCGGAAGAGAACGCCCCGTCATAGTCCGGACGGCGGGCATCGGAGGCGGCGACCATGTCGCGGCCCCCACCGCCACGGCCAGCAATGAAGAACGCCCGCTGTGCGGCACCGAGTGCCAGTTCGCCGCGTGCGTCTGCGGCCTCGAGCCATTCGCGCGGGAACACCTGCTCGGCCCCGCGCAGATCCTCGAGCACCGGCGTTCCGGCCGGGCGCACAGGATCGGTGGTGCGCTGATACGCATCGGGCCTGCGGTTGGTGGTTGCGCGCTGTTGGTGCCCGCCGAACTCGCGATACTCGCCCATGGCCTGGCGGATGATTTCCACTTCACGGCGAGCGACTTCACGATGGGCATCGATGCGGGCGGTCGCGCCGATGGCTTCCGATTCCTGCTGGCGTGCGTGCCCCAGTTCGGTGTCGCCGTCCATCGCTTCGGCGATGTCTTCCCACGCGGCCCACCCGGCATCGAGCACTTCGTCGAGGTGCCCGTCGAGATCTTCCCCTGCGATGAGGTTGCCGTCCGCATCGCGGCGGTAGTCGTGCGCGGCTCGGTCCCATTCGCCTGCGTCGGCGGGCAACGCGGCCCGCGCCCGGTCGAGCTGCTCGCGTACGTCCTCGCTCAGGATCGGCGCGGGCCCGGTATCGGGTTCCTCGACGGCAGGTTCGTCGGCGGCCGGTTGCTCCTGATCCGGTGCGCCCTCGTGGCCGGTGTCCTGCGGTGGCGGGGTCGGGCCGTGATCGTCGGTGTCGCCGCGCTGCTCGCGCTGCCACTTCGTCAGGGCCCCGGCCGCGTCGTGCGGGTCGTCGGGGCCGATGCGCGCATGTCCGGGGCCCACACCGCGCCCACCCCACGGGCCTTGTAGCTCGGCCTGCACTTCGTCTTCGCGCAGATACCGGGTCGAGCACCGGCAATTGATCACCTCATCGGCGGGCCCGCCGGCCTCACCCGCATGTTGCAACCGTGCCCGCCCAACCTGGAACGGCTCATGCAGTTTCACGATCTGGCCCTCGGCAACGACATGGGTGCCGCGGGTGCGCTCATCGGCGGTGGCAAGCCAGCCCTTGTACACGGCCTGCCCGCCCGCCGCCGCGACCGCCTGCGCCCCGGCCAGTGCCCCGCCTTCCATCGCACCGTGCGTTTCGGTGCGGGCGATACGCCGTGCCAGCCACTGCCATTGCAGCAGTGATTCATCGTGCTGATTCCACAGGTCGCGTTTGCGGGCGCGCAGTGCCGCCTTGTCCGACCGCGACAACGTCAAGGCAGGGTCATCGAGTTGCCGATCGATCTCGCTGATCTGCGCGCGAATACGCCGCGTCGGCGCATCGATGTTCAGAATGCGCCCGATGCGTTCGGTCATCTGGTCGTGGTCCATGCCCTCGCTGAGCATTTCGAGCAGCTCGGGCCGCAGTTCCTCGAATGCCCCGACCGGCCAGATCTTCAGCCGGTCGTTCACCGTTTCCAGATAGTGCAGCTGGAACGGCAGCGGGGAGATATCGGCGCGGCGCGCAGCATCGGCGAAACCCTCGCCGAAGGCTTGGGACAGTGCAGGATCCACATGCTCGGCGACCCCGCGCGCCCACACCTGCGACGCGGCGCGGGCCGCGTCGAAGTCCGGCACATCAGCGGCGGCGGTCACGGCGGCCGGGGTAGCGAGCAGCCGCGCCGCTTCCGCTGGCAACGGCTGCCCGAGGACCAGCGCGCGCGCGGCATCGAGCCATACCGTCATCGCCGCCATCACCCCGGCGAATACCGCAGCCTCCGCACGACGCAACCGCCCTGCCGCGTGCAGGCGTGCCGCCAGCAGCGGATCAGCTGTGCGGCTCACACGCCACCGCCAGCACCCGCCGCAACTCCGTTGCCCGGTGCGGTTGCCCGGTCACGATCAGCTGCCGGGTGTACCAGTCGGCAGCCTCGATGATCCGCGGCTGATCCGGCAGCACCATTCGCAGCAGATCCCACACCCCTATCAGCAGCCGGTCGCACTGCTCATGGGTGCCGGCCAGCCGATGATGGGTGTGCACCTCCCATGCGGTGAGCTTGTACAGCTCGCCGCGTCCGGGCCGGCCGCCGGTGTGGCGGGCCCGCTTGCCCGCCAGCTCCAGCGCTCGCAGCACCCCGACTTCGGTCGCGAGCATCACGCAATCGGGATCGATCACGGTGCACCGCCGGAGTCGGGTGCGCTCCCGGAATCGGGGGCAGAGGTGGAATCGGGTGCCTCCGGTAGCGCCCGGTCTTCGCCGCCGCTGTCGGCGGGCGGGGGCGATGCTGCCTGATCGCCGGGTGCGGGGGTGTCGCCGCCGGTGGCGGCGGCGATATCGCTGGTCTTGTCGAGCACGCTCGCATCGACCTCGATGCCCAGCAGCGGAAGCAGCAGCGGCGCCAGGCTCGGCGCACCGACCAATAGCTTGGTCAGAAGGATGGTCCGCTTCTGGTCCTCGGTGGGGGTGTCGGTCGCAGCGAACCCGTTCTCTCGCAGCATCGCCGATTCGGCGAGCGCCCCCCGGTCGAACAGATCGCGGCTGTCGGAACTGCGGTCCGGGCGCAGGCGCAGCGCGGACGCGTCGAACCACACCAGGTGCTTTTGCCAGTCCTGCACACCGGAGGCCTGCAAGATCGGGTGCAGCCACCCGGTGGTGAGGGCATGCAGGATGACCACCGCGACCGGGGCCACAGCGAGTTTCACATCATCTTCGGAGATCGCCCACGCAGACCAGTGATTGCTACCGCTACCGAGACCGAGCAGCACTTCCGGCGGGGAATCCATCCCGAGCGCGATGCGCCGGATCGCCTCGCTGCGCAGTTCCTGAGCCTGCGGATCCAGGGGTGTCGCAAAAGACAGATGCTTGATCTTGTCCAGGTACTGGGCGGGGACCTTCGCGACCAGCGGCACCAGGGCCGCGGCGCTGGCCCGGTCCCTGATCGGGGTCAGCATCATTTCCATCAGGTCGCGGATGAACGGGTCGAGATCGTCATCCTCGGCGCCGTCGGGGCTGCCCTGCCCGCGCAGGGTTTCGATCTCCTGCGGCACGAGCAGCAGACCCGCACCGGCCAGACGCGAATCGATCTGTGCCGACACATGTTCGGTGAGGGCGCGCAGCTCCCGCGCTACCGGCAGCACCGCCCGCGCACCACAGTCGGCCCATGCACGCTGGCGCGGGTTCGGGATCCACGCACGCACCACGTGCTCGGTGGGATCGATTGCGCGCGTGTCTATTCCGTCGTTGTAGGACCAGGACTTACCGGCTGGTGTCAGCTCCTGCACACTGCACGGTTCCCATGTGAACGTGTCGTCGTCACCATCACCGAGCAGCACCAGCGTCTCGCCGTTGAAACCGATGTGCTGGGCCGCACGGAACATGCGCTGTGATGTCGCGGACGGGTTCGAAAACATCTGCATGCCCACCTCGGCCGGTATGCCGTCGGTGACCTCGGTCGGCTCGTCACCGAGCGATTCGACCTTCGCGATCATCGGCCGCATCAAGCTCACCGAGCGGGCGATACGGTCACCGCTGAAACGGAATTCGCCGATCTCATCGCGCAAGGTCCACGATTCGTCCTGCCATTTCTGTTTCGTCGATCGGGCGCTGGTGCGTGCGACGGTCGGCCCGGCGAGGATCTGCGCCGCCGCGGTGATCGTGCGCGGCGGCGCGTCCGGGTTCCGGCGGGTGCGCTGGTCGATATCGAACTCGGCGAACACCGCACCGGGCAGCTCGCGCATCCGGTTGCGGCGCGCGAGCTGGATGGGCAGGCGTGCGGCGCGGGCCCGCTCCTGGGTGTAGTTCTCGTTCAGGCGGTCGAGGATCTGGGCCGCGGTCGATTCCGGGCGGCGCTTCACTGCTCGGTCCCATCGAGATGGGTGGCGATGAGCCCGTATACCCACGATGCGGCCAGGGCGGCGGCCGGCCAGATGAACCACGGTGCCGTGCCGTAGAAGTAGGCGAGGGTGAACATGCCACCGCAGGCCCACAGCCCCGAGCACCACGCGCAGGTGACCAGGTAGGACAGGTCACTGGTGACGCCGGTGCGCCGGACCACCCACACCCGCAGATACCGGGTCAGATAGTCATCGGTGATCAGCCGTGTCAGCCGGGCCGCCGCGCCGAACGCGAGCAGAAATGTCATGAATGGCACGCCGTGCACCCTTCTGAGCAGCAATCCATAGAGACAGTGTGACTGTATCCTCAGCATCATGACGCAGGTGACGGTCCGTGCAGAGCAACGCTTCGGTGATTGGGCCCTCGGTGAGGTGCGCACAATCGCACGTACCCGGCTGGTCGAGACGCTGATCAGTGACGGGCGTGTCAGCGTGGCAGCGGAGTACGCCGATCCCGTTCCCGCACCACCGGCCGCAGATCCTGATCCCGCGTCCATCGATGCCGACACCGCCGACCGCGACGAAGCCGAGCCACCGGCCCCGCCCGAGCCTGCGCGTCGCCGCCGCCCCGACAGGGCATAACCGATGTCGTCAGTACAGATGCACCGCGACCGCATCGACTCGGTCATGCAAACCGCAGGCGGGCAGTGGGGTGACCGGGTGGGCCGCGAGGTCGCCAACCGGGCCCGCGCGAACTGCCCGGTCGATGAGGGCCGCTTGCGCTCATCGATCACACATCTGGTCACCGCCACACCGACCGGCGTCATCATGCGTGTGGGATCCCCACTGGCATACGCACGCTGGCGGCACGAGGGCACCGGTCTCTACGGGCCCCATCACGCGCTGATCGTGCCCGTCAGCGCGAAGGCACTGAAGTTCCGGCAGCCGAAAATGCAGGGTCCGCTCCCGGCCGGCGTGCGCAACCTGCCCACCAGCCGCCGCCCCTTCGTCTTCGCCAAGAGTGTGCGCGGCACACCCGGCAGCCCGTACCTGACCCAAGCGCTCGAAGAGGTTTTCGGGCCCGGCATCACCCGCCACCCCACCACCTAGACAGGAACCCGCACATGCCCCCTCGCGCCCGCAAGTCCGCGAAGATCACCACCCCGCCGCTGCCGGATGAGAACGTCGACGACGCACTCGCGGTGATCAATTCGCCCGAGGCGATCGCGCCGATCCTCGATGACGGCGCGCAGGCGATTCCGGCGGCGCTGCAGTTCACCACCGCCGCCGCCGATGAGGACAGCAGCGAGGTCAGCGACGCCGAAGTCCTCCCGTTCACGGTAGATGGCACCGTGCTTCATGCGATCAAACCGACCCCGGAACAGTGGGGTGTGCTCATGGGCATGATCTCGGGTGCCTCGACGATCACCGATCGCATCTTCGGCATGCAGCAGTTCGCTTCCCACGTGCTCGATGAAAGCTCCTACCTGTACGTGCAGTCGCGGCTGCTGGACCGCACCGATCGGTTCGGCACCGAGGTGTACAGCAACATGCTGACCGCGATCATCGATGCGTTCGCGCCGAAGCTCAACCGCGAGGAGAGCCGGCGCGCGGCCCGTGCTTCGCACCGCTAGGTGTCCGCGGTATGGAAAGCGGAGGCGGGTGCGTGGCTGCTCGATGGCCGGATCGTGCACCTGCTCAACCCGCTACCTAGTACCCGCGATCTGGTCGGGCTGACCCTGTCGCAATATTCGTGGCGGGTGCTGGTCGCCACCATGCGCGACCGCACCGATGCCGGGTGGCTGCTCGAGGCGATCGTGGCCGGCGAGATCACCGACAGCCAGGTCGAGGAGATCGCCGACGCACTGGTCGAGCAGATCTTCGGGCAACCACGCTGGGTGGTGGTCCGGATCTGGGGTGAAACGCTCGCGGTGTGGCGTGAGGTCGATGCCGAACTCGGAGCACACGGGATCGACCTGCTGGCCCTTGCTCCGGACCGGGCCACCAATATCGCGTTCGGGGTGCTGCAGCGGCGGCACTCGGGCACCGAGAGCGCCGCACAGCGCTGGCTCTCTGAGCTGGAGGAAGTACCCGCCCGTGCCCGCCGCACCTCGGTCAGCGCGGACGTGGCGGCGGCGGATTGGTTCGCGATGGCCGGGATCCTGGGCGGTGTGGCACCGAAGATTCCTGAGGCGATGAGAGGTGTCGACTCCGAGCTGACCATCACCTAGACCGATACCCTTACCGATGTAGTGCTGCTGGCTGCGGGCCGGGCAACGAAATTCGTTGTCCGGAGGCCGCGCGGTGACACTGCCATTCGCAGAGGCGCACGTTTCCGCGCAACTGGATTGGAACGACCTCGACGCGCAGCTCGAAGCGCGCGTTATCGCGGCAGCTGAGAAGGCCCGCAAAGCCCTGCAGGGAAAGCTCGACAAGTGGAATCTGTCCGCCGCGGTCAAGTTGAAAGCGGACACCGCAGGGTTCCTGACCGCCGTGCGCACCCACCTCAAAGGGTTGGACCTGGCGGTCGATGTCAAGGTCCGAACATCTGACGCGTCGCTGAAAGCCTGGTCCGACCAGCTGCAGCTACGGATCGATAAAAAACGGTTCACGGTCAACGTGAAGCCGGTCCCGGATGTGGCCCGGTTCCCGACGGAGATGCTGCAACGCCTGCGGCAGATGTCGAAATTGTTCGGGTTCGAGATCTCGGTGCGCGCCGTCCCGGACGTGGCCCGATTCCCGAAGGATCTGCAGCGGGCGCTGCGGGAGATGTCGAAGCTGTTCGACTTCAAGATCCCGGTCCGCGTGGAATTGAACCTGGCGGCGGCACGCGCTGACCTGCAACGGTTCTTGCGCGAGCGCAGCATGCAGGTTCGGCTCGAGATCACCGGCCTCGACCGGCTCAAGAACCTGAAGATCCCCGACCTGGGCTCGATGGCCGGGGAAGTGTTCAAGGTCGCCTCGCAGATGGCGGTATTGGTCGGTGCCGCTGGTGCCGCAGCCGGCGCGGTCGCCGTGCTCGGTGTGGGGCTGCTGTCGCTGGGCCCGGCCGCTCTCGCAGGCGTGGCCACTCTCACCGTGGGTTTGTCCGGGGTCAAGGACGCATTCAGCGCGCTATCAGCAGCGCAGGACTCGGCCGGCACCGACGCCCAGGCCCAAGCCACTGCGACCAAAGCAGCCTCCGATCAGGTCGTCAGCGCAGAACGGTCGGTCCGCGATGCCAAAAAGGACAGCACGCAGGCCGAAAAAGATCTGACCACGGCACGCAAGGACGCGCAGAAACAGATGCGCGATCTCAACCTCGAGGTGCGCGGCGGTGTCATCTCCGAAAGGGAAGCGCAGCTCGATCTCTCCGATGCCCGCCGCGACGCACTCTCGGCCAAGCCTGGTGAGGAGTACGAGCGCGCGCAGCTGGCGATCGCCAAGGCTGAGCAGTCCCTCACCGAAGTCCGTTACCGCAACAACGATCTCGCCGAAAAGCAGCAGGACTCACTCGCCAAGGGTGTCGAGGGTAGCGACCTGGTCGTCGCGGCACAGGACAAAGTCGCGGCGGCACACGAAAAAGTCGACGACACGACCAAGGCCCTGACCGATGCGCAGGAAGCGCTGACCGCTGCGCAGACGAAATCCTCAGGGGCACAGGACAAAGCGGCGCAGGCCCTGGCAAAACTCGCACCGAACGCCCGCGATTTCGTGGTCGCGGCCCGCTCGATCGGACCGGCATGGGACTCGCTGGTCAAACAGCCCACACAGAACGCGTTGTTTGCCGGGGCGGCCGACGGAATCAAAGACCTCGCCACCGTCGCACTGCCCGTGCTCGGTCAGGGAATGACCGGGGTAGCAACTCAAATCAACTCGGTCACAAAGGATTTCGCGAACTTCTGGAAGGCCCCGGAAAACCTCGGCGCTGTTAAAACGATCTTCGACGGGGCCGCGACGTTCATCGGCGCACTGAGCCCCGGCCTGCAGCAGGCCACCCAAGGATTCCTCTCGCTCGGTCAAGCCTTCACCCCGGTTGCCGCGACGGTCGGCAAGGGCGTCGGTGACCTGCTCGGGCAGGTCGGGCAGGCATTCACCACCGCGTTCCAATCCGGTGCGCTGACCGAGCTGATCGGAAACTTCGGCAACCTGCTCAGCGGCCTCGGCGCCGGACTCAATCCGCTGATCGGCGGGCTGATCCAGATCGGCAATATCGTCGGCCCGACCCTGGGCCCGCTGTTCGCGACCCTGGGTCAGTCGATCGGGCAGATCGCGCCTGGGCTCGGGCAGATCGGCGCCGTGTTCGCCCAAACCCTGACCACCTTGATCCCGCAGCTGGTCCCGATCATCAACACCCTGACCAGCGCGCTGACCCCGATCCTGCCCGTGATCGGACAGATCGCCTCCGCGCTGCTGTCCGCGATCGGGCCCGCGATCGGCCCCCTGTCACAGGTCGCGCAGATCGTGGGAGGTGCACTCGCACAAGCGATTACGGCACTGGCACCCTCGATCGGACCACTGGCGGACGCCTTCGCGTCCATGGTCGGCGCGTTCGCACCGATCATTCCCGTTGTGGCACAGGTCGTCTCGGGTCTGGTCGCCGCCCTGGCCCCCGCCCTGACCACAATTTTCGGCGCGCTCGGACCGGTGATATCGCAGGTCGCGGACCTGATGATGCCGATCTTCCAGCAGCTGCAGCCGATCCTCGCGCAGGTCGCCGAGCAGCTCGGCACCGCGATCGCCAGCGCCTTGCAGCAGCTCGCCCCCATGCTGCCGGGGCTCGCTGCGTCCTTCGGTGGGCTGATCGCCGCGATCGCCCCGCTGCTGCCGCAGCTGCTGCAGATGGCGCTGCAGCTGCTGCCCCCGTTCCTCGACATCGTGATCGCGATCCTGCCGCAGATCGAGAAGATGATCGACGTTTTCACCTGGCTTGTGACGAATGTGATTGTGCCACTGGTGATTCCGCAGATCGAGAGGCTGACCAAAACGCTCGGCGATCAGATGGACAACGCCGCCGCGATCATCACCACCGTGCGCGATGTCTTCTGGGGCGCCCTCGGCAAGATCGGCGAGTTCTTCACCGGCCTCGGATCCACGGTCAGCGACGTGTTCTCGACGATCAGAGGGGCGATCAAGGCCGCGGCCCGCGAGATCGGCAATTTCCTGATCGGGCTGCCGGAGATCAAAATCCCTGACCTGCCAGGCATTCCCGGTCGCGGCACCACCGTCGGGTTCGCCGGTATCGGCCGGGCGATGGTCAACTGGGCCGGCGCCGAAGGCAAAGCCACCGGCGGCCGGCTGATCCGTGGACCTGGCACCGGCACGTCCGATTCGATCCCCGCACTGATGGACGGGATCAAACCGCTGCGCGTGGCCAACGGCGAATTCATCAGCACCGCACAGGCATACGCGAACGGCGGGCCGCTGCTGCAGGCACTCAATGCCGGGTGGATTCCGTCGCCGGAGTTCCTGCACATGCTCACCGGTACCGCACCGGGGTTCTCCGGCGGCGGTCTGGTCACCCCCGAGCAGCTCGAAGGTTTCGCCAAGGGTGTCGAGGGCGCGCCCTACAACTGGGGCGGGATCCATTGGGGCGACTGCTCGGCCGCGGTGAGCGCGCTCGCGAACTACGCCACCGGCAAAGAACCCTTCGGCAGCCGGTTCTCGACCGGGACCATGAGCCAAGCGCTGACCGCGATGGGCGCACAGCCGGGGCTCGGCCCGAGCGGCAGCCTCTCGTTCGGCTGGTTCAACGACGGACCCTACGGCGGGCACACCGCGGCGACGCTGCCCAACGGCACCAAGTTCGAGATGGGCGGCAAGCGCGGGGACGGTCAGTACGGGGGCCAGGCCGCCGGCGCCAATGACCCGGAGTTCAGCGATCACATGCATTTCCCGCCGGAGTTCTTCCTGGGCGGTGACCCCAAGAGCGTCGGAGGCGGTGGCGCGAGCACGACCACCGGCGGTGGTTCGTGGACCGCGGGCACCAGCTCGGCCACCCAGAGCGCCACGACCGGCGGCACCGGGGCGCCGGTGATCGGCGCTACCGGCGAACCCGCGATCCCCGATCTCAACATTCAGAGCACACCGGGCACCGGCATCGATGCGGCCAATACGTGGGCGGCCGGGCAGGACTTCCCCGGCAAATTCCAAACCTGGGGCGTGGACGCACTGAAGTCGGTAGTAGGCGAATTCTCGGACATGTTCGGGCTGAAGTCGTTGACCGACAAGGGAATCGACAACGGCGTCGAGGCGATCAAGAACCTGAAGTTGGCCGACACCATGAACTTCTACGGGATGGATCCGCAGAAGGTCGCCGATGAGACCAGCAAGATGCTCAACCGGCTGAGCCCCATATCCGAGACCTACAGGGCGGGGTGAGCCGGTGGCTATCTGTCTGACCAATCCGGGCCGGATCATGCAGCTGATCCTGCGCGACAACACGGCCGGCAGTCCGACGTTCGGGCACGACCTGATCGTGTTGGATCTGCTGGGCCCGCGCGGAGGCGAGCAAGGTATCCACCTGCTCGAAGGATCGTGGGATGACCTGTGGCACGCCCCGATCACGCAGGTCCGCGAGTCCTGGGCGTACCAGGAAGGCAGCACCCTCGACGACATCCCGCGCGTGAACGAGCGCCTGTGCACGCTGAAGCTCGGCACGATCGGGCGCACAACCCGCGCATGGGAAGAGATCGACGATCTGCTGTGGCGGGTACTGGGTCCGGGGTGGGATTGCTACCTGCGCGCGTTCTCCGAAATCAGCGAACCGCGCGAGCTGCGCATGCGGTGGGAGAAGGCACCCAAACCCCTGACCCAGCGCGACCCCGGCCGCACCAAAGCCCTCGCGTGGGAAGTGCCCACGCTGAGCGTGGATCCGTACTGGTACGCCCCCGAGCTGAGCTTCGCGATCAAGCGCAGCCAGATGGTCGAGATCAACCCCACCACCGGCGCACCGCAATCGGGCACCGGGGTATGGCAGGGCACGATCCCGATGCTCAACCGCGCCGATGTGGAGTGCTGGCCGCAGTACGCCAGCAACGGCCTGGAAGCCGACACCGTGGTCTGGCTGCCCGACGGGCTCTCGGGCAACACGGTGGCCGTGCCCGCGATCGGTGCGCTCGGGCCGGGCAAAGAGTTCCTGATCCGCACGTACCCCCTCGATGAAACGCTGCTGGTCCGCGACGATTCGCAGGAGTGGGCGAACATGAACGGGGTTGCGTTCGAGTCCGCGATCCCGGCCGGTACCGGGTCGCCGGTGCAGGTGCCGATCCGTATTCAAGGCGGCACCGCGAACACCACGATCACCGCCTATTACTCGCAGCGGTACACCCGTTTCATGGGTGGTGAGGCCTGATGCCTCCGCTCATGTCCTGCGATGAGGTGCGTTCCTCGATCCTGCAGAACTCGATCGCACGCCTCGAAGAAATGCGCAGGCCCGCCCGCATCACCCTGTGGGATAAGAACTGGGAGAACCCGGTCCGCCTATTCGGTGTCGTGTCCGCGAGTTTCGAGGAGCGACTGAACGAGACTGGCGAGGGCGCGCTGGTTATTCAGGCGTCGAGCAAATTGTATCGGCTGCTGATCGAAGATCTCGGCGATTACGAAGACCTCCATATCTCCGCTGACATGTCCGGTAAGCGCTGGTCAGGCAAGTGTGCGACGATCACCGAGGGGCAGAAGTCCGGCGAGGTCGCACATATCGAACTCAAATTTTTGCACGAGTACGAGCACGTCAAAAAGATCGTGTGCTTTGCAAATCCTCTGTTGCCGCCGGAACTACAGGCGCCGAAAATGTTCGCATTCGTGGGGCCCTCCGTTTTCGGTGCGAAGACTTTACTATTCCTGAATCTACTTCGACGGTTCGCGCCATTGTGGGCATTGCCGGAGGACATATTCAACCCGGAAAATTGGCTGGCGAATCTCGACCCGAACAACTGGCCGATCGTGGTCATGCCCGATGCCGGGCTGCTGTTCGATACCTCGATGTGGTCGGTGATCTCGACCAGGTTCGGCAACGCGCACGACGTGCTGGCCCCGACGCTGTCGGATGCGGGGCTGCAGCTGCTGGTGCGGCGCTGGTTGCCGGGCGATCCGCAGCCGGCACCCGATCACATGACCCTGACCAAGCCGACGCTGCTGCTCGATGTGGTCGACAAGTCCGGGTATCGGGGTCTGACCGGCACCGCGATCGACGGACTGATCCACTACGTGACCGCCGTCGCTGATGATCTGATCAACGAAGTCGCGACCGCGGTCGGGATCCCGGACGCCCCGCAGTACGCAGTGTCCGGATTCCTGGGGACCGCACCGCAACGGCCGTGGGTGGCCTGGCGCAACGCCACCCGCACCGGCATCAGCGGGATCGGTGAATGGCAGGCCACCGTGCACAAAGCCCTGGCCGGTGCGATCGTGACCGGCGGTCATAGCCCTGACTGGGTCAATACTGGGCTGAAGCTGCTGGCCAACGGACTTTTGGGGTACATCGGCGCGATCTTCGGCAATCCCGGATTGACGCTCGGAATCTTCGACAGCCAGATCGAGGATGTCGTGCTGGCTTTCCACCGGGTCGGCAACCCGATACGCATCGCGGATATGGGGATCCGCGGGCCCGCGTACGGCGAGTACTGGGAAAGCACCGGCGGAACCGGATTCTCGCTGTCGGCGTTGCAGGCGATCCGGACCGGGTTCGACCGCACCAAGGCATACCGGTCATACAAGGTGTCCGTGCAGAACGGCATGCCCTACTGGGTTGGCCGGCACTTCGATATCGGCGACCGGGTCGCGGCCGAGGTCGGACGCGATGGGCGCTGGTACATCGACCATGTCTACGCCCTGAAGTACGTGATCAACCGCAACGATGTCGCGCACTGGGAAATCAGCATCGGCGATGACAAAGCCGAGGATGATGCGGCGGCGATGCTGGCCCGGCACGTCGCACAGATCAAGTCCCTCGTGCAGATGATCGGCGTATCGAGCTGACCCAGAAATACTGGATACAGTCACACTGTCACCACGTGTAGAGAGGTTGGGTTGTGGTCAAGCAGAGCAAACCGCGCCGACCGGGAGCACCGGGGATGACGTGGTCGCAGCGCGCGGACCGCCTCGACGGGATCCGCCGCGATCCCGAGACCGGGATCGTGTACGCCCGCGAATCACGCCACCCGCTCGCGGACTGGTTCCGGTCGGTGCCGATGGGGCAAGGGCTGCCCGGCATGCAGATGCCGCCGGAAATTCAGCACCTGCTCGCCATCCACGTGTTCGACAATCTGCGCCTGCCAGCGCCGACGGATGCGCTGTACAAGCCGCGCCGCGACAAGAACGCCACCGCCGCTACCGGGCACGACGCCGTGACCTGGGTGCCGATCGGCGCACCCGATGAGGGCCAGGGCGAGGACATCACCGAAGCCCCGGTGCTGGTCGCCGATATCACCGGATACACCCCCGCCCAGATCGCTGCGATGAAAGCGCAGATCAGGCAGGAAGAAATCCGGCAGAAGATGCTCGCCCAGTCCGACACCGGCGGCGCGCCGTGACCTCCCCGAATTTCCCCGCGGACCCCGCGCTACCGGATAAGGCGTACCTGCCCTCTACGGTGTCGCAGCTGCAGGATGTCACCGCCGAAAATCTGGCGATCGCCGACAACCAGGGCACCTATGACCAGGCCGAAGATGTGCGGGCGCAGTTCTTTTCGGTGATCTATCAGCAGGTGCAGCAGATCCCGATCATCGGTGGCCTGATCGGCGACATTATCGAGATCATCACCGGCGTCGAGGATGGCGACCTCGGCGACCTGGGTACCTGGGTCAACAACCTGGGCAACCTGATCAATTCGTTCATCGCCGGTGCCCTGCACGCCCTCGCTGACCTGCTGGAATGGATCCCCCTGGTCGGCGATGACATGGCCTCGATCATCGACGGCATCGCCGACGGCATGAACCGAACCCACGCCACCGCCACCGCCACCGTGCACGGCATCACCGGCGGCACCGACGCCACCAAAGTCGCCACCACCGTCGGCGGGATCCAGGACAACCTGGCCGCGAACAGTGCGGCGATCGCGGCACTGCAAAACCAGCAGACCGGCGGCGGGGTGGGCGGTACGAGCTACACGGTCACTTTCCCCAACACGATTCTCGGGAACCTCGGACCCGGTTGGACTTTGGGCGGGCAATCCACCGCGCTCTGGGCTACCGCTGGCGCGGCCGGACTGCAGCCGGACAACGCACACGGGTCGGGCGTCCGGTGGGCGCTGAACACCACGATCATGCAGACCGATGACCACGAGGTGGTGATGGTCGCCAGCACTGCCGGATACCAGCAGGCGATGACTTCGCTGCTTGTGCGCGCGTCCACGACATTGTCGAATTTCGTGTACCTCAACGTATTCCAGGACCACGCCTATCTGGGGTACGGGGCATGGAACGGCAGCAGCTACACGTTCCACGACTGGGCGGACGTGGCAATCAACCTGTCCACCGGCAACACTCTTGCCCTGACCGTGCAGGGAAACACCTACGTCGCGACCATTAACGGCATC
This sequence comes from Nocardia sp. SYP-A9097, assembly GCF_009649815.1. Classification (GTDB taxonomy): domain Bacteria; phylum Actinomycetota; class Actinomycetes; order Mycobacteriales; family Mycobacteriaceae; genus Nocardia. The sequence continues at coordinate 148,282 of NZ_WJIC01000001.1, read as the reverse complement.
GGCATTCTGGCGCACACCGATACCGCCGGACAGGCCGCCAGTGGCGTGAGTTACCGCAGTGTCGGCATGCTCTCGCAGCAGCAGGTCGATTTCTTCGGGTCCGCGTGGACCGGCTGGAACGTCAAATCATTCAGTGCCGCCGACGTTTCCAGCCCGCCGGTTATCGGTACCGGATGGTCGATCTACCAGTCGACATCCAGTGTCGCGCTACCCGGTAGCGGCTGGACCACGGTAGGCGCCAACACCTTCGACACCCTGCGTCAATCCGCCGGCGTCACCGTCGATCTGCCGAACGGCACCATCACCATCACCAAAACTGGTTGGTACATGGTGGCATTCGCCGCAACGCTCAACATCTACCAAATCACGGCCGCCGCAGGGTTCTATTACCGGCCCTCGGGCAGCTCGACATCGAGCCTCGTGCGCCAAGGCGTGCGAGTCGACGGCGGCGGTGGCGGCGATAACACCGCGACCTACACCGTCGCGACATCGAACGTGTTGTACCTCAGTGCGGGGGACAAGGTGATGCCCGCGATGTATACCGGCACCGGCAGCGGCACATTGACCGGCACGGGGGCTGGCGGTGTCGGTTACAAGACCTACTTCGAGGGCGCGCTACTCAACGGCTGACCTAGCCTCCCGCTATTCTCCGAGAGAACGCTGCTGGCTGCGGGCCGGGCATTACTCGCTCACCCGAGGAGCCCCGCCATGGCGCAGTGCTACCCGCCGCCCGGACCGGACGCCGATACCGCGACCATGTTCGGCATCGATGTGTCGAACAACAATGGTGCCGTCGACTTCGCCGCCGCCGCGGCCGAGGGATTCACCTTCGCGACCCACAAGATCACCGAGGGCGACGGGTTCCGCGATCCGTACTGGCCGCGCGCCCGCGACCAGATGGCGGAACATTTCCCGCGCCGCTGGGGTGGGTATGTTTTCTGCCGCGTCGACAGCCACCCGGAAGCGGAAGCCGATCTCGCGCTCGCCCATTCGGGCGGCACCGACGTGCCGATCCAGATCGACTACGAGGATCCCGATACCGACGGCAGCATCGGCGACCTACTCGCGCGGGTGACCGCGTTGCAGGACAGAGGGTTTCGGCTGCTGCCGATCTACCTGCCGCGCTGGTACTGGTCCGGGCATATGGGATCCCCTGACCTGTCCGGGCTGCCCGTCGGGTTGTGGAACAGCGCCTACGTGAACGGCGTGGACTACGCCTCCAACCTGTACCCCGGCGATGACGCCCCCGGCTGGGCCCCCATGGGCGGCAAGGCCGTCGACATTCTCCAATTCTCCGACAAAGCCCTGGTGGCTGGGCAACGCCTGGATGTGAACGCCGTCCGTGGTGCAACGAAACTCGCCGAACTCTTCGGCGACCGATCGGAAGGAAACCCGATGGCGGCACTCGATCCCAATGAGCAGCGTGAACTGCTCGACGGCATCCGCTACATCCGTCAGCAGCTCAGCCCGTGGCCGCAGCTCGGTCACAACGCGCAGGGCGCACCGCTCACCCTCATCGATGCCGTCGCCGAACTGCGAAAGGGACTGCCGCAGTGAGCAACTCAACCCCGCAGCCGGGCGCTGCACGCATCCCCGAACCCGCGCTCGTTCGCTCGTTCCTGATCACCGTCACCGGCATCATCGCGTTCGCGGTCGGCCACAACGTGGACACCGCATGGGTCGATTCGGCGACCACGGTGTACGGGTTGATCGCCCCGCTGATCGCCGGTGTGCTGATCCGCCGTGCGGTCAGCCCGAAAGATCAGGCCAGCGCCCCATGAGCCCGGAACAGATCACCGCGATCGGTGGCATCGTCGCCGCACTGCTGGGCACCGCCACCGCGTGGCAGGGCCGCCGGATCGCCGAGCTCCAGTCCCGCCTCGACAAGGTCGAAACACAACTGGAGGACTCCAATGAGCTTGTGCGAGAAGCGATCCGCTACATCCGGAAGCTATTGAAGCACCACGACGAAGTCGAGATGGCATGGCGGCTCGGCGTCCCACCGCCGCTCATCCCGGAGATTCCCGCCCTGCTCGCGAAAGAGATCTGATGAAGCTCGGCAAGCTCGCCGCCCGCCCGAACGCGGTCACGTTGAAGTTCTCGACATACCTCAATACCACTGCGCTGCCACCGATCCCGGCCGAATTCGGCCACGAGCACAGCGTCACGACGTGGGGGATGCTCGGAAACGATAGCGTCGGCGACTGTGTTTTCGCCGGTGCCGCACACGAAACACTGCTGTGGACCACCACCGCCGGCCACCCGGCGAGCTTCACCGATATCTCAGTGCTGTCGGACTACAGCGCGGTCACCGGCTACAACGCGGACAACCCCGACAGCGACCAGGGCACCGACGTGCAGGCCGCCGCGTCCTATCGTCGCCGGGTCGGCGTGCTCGATGCCGCAGGCAACCGGCACAAGGTCGCCGCATACCTGGCGTTGGAGCCGGGCAACGTCGAGGAATTGTGCGCTGCCACATACCTTTTCGGTGCTGTCGGTGTGGGACTCCAGTTCCCGGACACCGCCATGGCGCAGTTCGACAATCAGGAACCGTGGACTGTGCGGCGCGGCGCGAAGATCGAAGGTGGGCACTATGTGCCCGTGGTCGGCCGCCGTAACGGCGCCATCGACGTGATCACCTGGGGGCGTGTGCAATCGATGTCCGAATCGTTTTACCGCAAGTACGCCGATGAGGCGGTCGTCTATCTGTCACCCGAATATCTGACCGGCAACGGGCTCACCCCGGAAGGGCTCAATATCGTGCAGCTGCGGGCCGATCTGACGGCAGTGGCGCAGCTCTGAGGAACCCGCCCACCGACTACGGCCACCCTGGATCCCAGGGTGGCCGTACGCGTATCGGAGAAGGCTCACCGGACGGGGCGGGTACAGTCCCCGATCGTAGGTAACAGTGCACGATCGGAAGGGGTGACAGTGTCGCGTGCGTATGGGTGGCTGCCTGATGGCAAGACCGTCGATCCTGGTGAGGCCAGCGAGATTCACCGATGGGCGGACTACCTACTCGACAGCGACGCTGACCCCCGGCCTTCCCGCCGAGGGCTGGCAGCGGACCTCGCCGCCCGTGGCGTCGCCACAGTCTCCGGTGCGCCGTGGTCTCCGACGGTACTGCGCCGCGCGCTGGTAGCACCTCGCATGATCGGGCACCGATTCGATGCTGACGGGCAGCTGGTCGACGCCGGCATCGAACCGATCCTCGACCGCGATACCTGGCAGCAGCTGCGCGAAAAACTACTCGACCCCGACCTGCAGAAGTTCACCCCGAGCAGGGACGCGATCTACCTGCTGTCGGAAAAGCTCGCGCGCTGCGACGAATGCGGGCATCACCTGACCTACAACACCAGCGGCGACCGGGCCGCTGTCTATGAATGCAGCGTCACCGGCGGCGGCTGCGGAAAAGTCAGCATCACCGCGGCGCTGCTGGAAGACGACATCACCGAGCGCGTACTAGCGCGCCTCACCGATGCCAAGTACCGGCGACAGCTCAGCCGTGCCCTGCTCGCAGCGGGCACCATCGAACAGCAGCAGCAGACCATCGAGGATCTGCGCGAGCGCCTGGCCGTGCTCGGCCGCGACTTCGCCGACCGGCTGATCGAGCGCGAAACCATGCTCGAAGGAACCGACCGGGCCCGCCGCAACATCGCCGCGGCCGAGCGCCTCATACAGTCGATGACCACCGTGGGCGATGTACTCGCCCCGACCGTCGATGATGTGCTGGCATGGTGGGAGGAAGCCCTGCCGGTGCGCCGTCATGAGATCGTCGCATACCTGCTCGACCACGTGGTCGTGCGTTCCTCGCAGGGGCGGCAGATACGCGGCGCGGATCGCGTCGATCCGCACTGGCGCACATTCAAATAGTGGCTACCGCATCGATCCGCCGGGCAAGCACTCGGCGGCGAACCCCTTGCTGCCGTCCTCGAAAATCCCGGTACCCGGCTGGTAGTTCTCGTCCGCGCACCCGACCAGCGCGCCGCCCGTTCCCGTCGGCCGGCCCTGCGAGTCCAGCCCGGTCGGCGGTGCGACCGGGGCAGGCGCAGGCACCGACGCGCGAGCGGTTGTCATCGGAACCGTTGGGGCACTGACTGTTTCGCTGGTCGGCACCGGATCGCCGCTAGCGTCCGCGCCAGCGGACACGGCAGCGGGCACACCGACACGGATCGTGGCCGGCGCCGGGGTCAGCATCTTGATATTGCCCGCGGTCGAACTCTGGTCCCCGACCATCGGCGAGTAGACCAAGGTGGTCGGCGCCGACGCCAAGCGCACCTCGAGCCATCCCTGCGTAGCCCCGCCCGGCGCTGCGGTCACCGCCTGCGGATAGTCCGCATCGCATCCGTAGACGCTCGCGGTCTCGACACCACGGGTCGCGCCGGTCGAGTCCACATATTTGAGCTGGTAGACATCGGGCACAGGCAGCTGCTCGCCGGACCCGTTGACGATCTCGACCTGTACCGCGAGCGTGATGCCGGTACGGATGCCCGCGATGCAGTCGGTCGGCAAAGCCTTGATCGCGGTAAACCGGATCTCGCCGATCCTTCCGCCGGTGTCGGTGCGCGTGATCACCTGAGACTGCCCGAGCGCGAGCGCATCCGGCGCCCCCGCACTGGCGGCTGTGCTCGCCGCTGCGGGAGTGGGCGCGCTGCCGCTGTCGTGGGTAGCCGAGCAGGCTGTGAGCGCGGCAGTGGCGCACAGGACAGCGGCAGTGGAGTGGACACGACTATGCAAGTGAATCCCCCTGGAGGACTGGCGAAGTCAGGCGCCGCCACGCTAACACCAGCGCGGCGGCACCTGGGTTCGAATCAGGCAGTCGGCAAACGCAACACGGCGAGCGTGCTACTGCCGAGCTGCGCCGCCACTTCCTCCACCGGCACACCAGCATTCAGCAGCTGCGCACCGCACATCTGCCGCAACGCGTTCACGCGGGGCCGGCGGTCCAAATCTGCGGCAACCACATTCACCGCGTGCGCCCACACCTTCCGGTACCGATGGATCAGGCCAGGCCCCGCAGCCCGGTCGACACGGAACAGTTCCTCATCGGTGCGGTCGAGGTCGAGCGCTTCGACGATCACCTCGGGCATCTGCACGCAGCGAACCACCCTGGCGGACTGCAGATACCAGCACCGCACACCAGGCACCCAGGTACGGGAGACCTGGCACAGTCCGGCACCGGCGTCGATATCGTCCACTCTGAGCGCGGCTGCCTCACCCAATCGCATACCCGTCACCGCGAGGAACCCCGACAGCGGGCGCCACTGGTCCGGGATCTGTTCCGCGATGGTGCGATAGTCCGCGGTGTCGAGAACCTGTTCGATGCCGATCATGCCGCCGCCCCGTTCCGTACGGCCGTCAGCTTGCGCGGGCCCGCCTTCGGCAGCCGCTTGCTGATCGCCGCCGCCGCCCGCTTCCCGGCATCACGCGAAACATGCCCGTATCGATCCTTCGTGGTCTGGATGCTCTCGTGTCCCATGTGTTCCTGGACATCACCGATCGGCACCCCGTCGTCGAGCATCCACGACGCGCACGTATGGCGCAGATCATGGATCCGCGGCGCCTTCCCGTTCAGCGGATCCGCCGGGTCGAGCTGCATCCGCCGCACCGTCGGCACCCACACCTGCTTATAGAACGTGCTGATCTGCACCGGGTCACCGTTGCTGTTCGTGAACAGCCACGACTTGTAAGGCCGGCCGGACAGCGGAAGACTCGCCACCAGATCGGCATCGAGGTTGATAGTCCGTTTGGACTTCTTAGTTTTCGTCGGGCCGAGAACGCGCGCACCACCGGTGTACGTCCACGCCTGCCGGATCCGCGCCGTGCACCGCTTGCGGTCGATGTGCCCGACCTGCAGCGCCGTCGCCTCACCCCACCGCACACCGGAGCTGACAAGGAACAGCACCAGAAAACGCCATTCCTCGGGCAGCGCCTGGTGCAGCGCGGCGAATTCGTCCGGCTCCAAGAAACACATCTCTGCCTGATTGACCACCGGCAGTTTCGTTCCCTTGCACGGGTTCTTGGTGATGGCCTCTGATTGGTGCAGCCACTGCATCAGGCCATAGAGAAACCCGTGTTTGTTGGCAACGGTTTTCGGTGACGCGTGTTGGTCGCGGACCATGTGATTAATCCAGCGGGACACCGCGGCCGATGTGACCGCATCCACAGGTAAGTTCGCGTGGAAGAACGGCTCGATGTCGTTGGCCATATATCGCGAATAGCGTTTGCGTGTGCCTTCATTGGCTCGCGTGAGGCTGTCGATGTAGTCGATGCCGGCCTGGTGCAGTCGCGGGCATGGGCTGTCACTGTCTTCGATGCGCAGCATTTCCAATGCCATCGCAGAGCCGCGGTCATTGAAGATATTTCGCCACTTCACTGCGTCGGCGTAGTCGACGAACTCGATCGACGGCTGCTTACCGTTGTGCCTGTACTGCAGCTGATATGTGGTGTTGCCGCCGCTGTCGGTGCGTGTGCGGATGGATGCCATCTGCGGTGGTCCTGTCGGTGGTCGGGGCTTGGTTAGCCGACTACCCGCAGAGACCGTTCACAGGGTGTGTTGCCGTGGCTGTTGCCATGGCCCCTGGTCAGGAACGGAAAAACCATCCCTGACCAGGGTCTTTCCCTGGCGGAGGATAGGGGATTTGAACCCCTGAGGGCGTTAACCCAACCCGCGTTCCAGGCGAGCGCCATAGGCCACTAGGCGAATCCTCCGTGGAGCAATATACCGGGGGACCCCCTGTGGAAAGCAAATCGCGAAGATCGGGGCGAGCTCGATCACTTTTTGCGGAGGCCGTTCAATGCCTTCTGGACCTGGTCTTTGGCGATTTGGGCTACGTCGTCCTTGGTGATGGTTTCGCCGCTGCCGCGGTCGACGCTGATCTTGACCTTGACCGAGACATTGCTGTCCTGGGCGGCGACGGTGTAGTCGAGGACGGTGAAGGAGGAGTAGTCGCGGGTTTCGGCGTGCCAGTACGCCTGTGAGCCCAGGCCGGTGATGTCGCCGGAGGAGCGGCCGCTGCCGGTGGTGCCGGTGTCGTAGGTCTTCCAGGAGTCGTAGTCGGGTTTGCCGTAGGCGCTGTTGAAGTCCACATCGAGGGTGATGTCGGCCTCGTTGGTGTGGTACTTGCTGGTGCTGGACTGGCCGGAGTAGCCGGCGGTGCAGGACAGGCGGCCGCCGCTGTAATCGGTGGGCTTGGTCTCGGAGTGTTCGGGATTGCCCTTGGAGGTGGAGGACCACTTGGTCAGCACGGTCGGATCGATCAGGCTGCACGCATTGCCGACCTTGTCCATGCTGTAGTTGCCGTCCATCGTCTTCTTCTTGTCATCACCGAGCGGACTGAGCGGTTTGTCCTTACTGGTGAGCGCGATCACGCCGATACCGATACCGACGATCACCACCAAACCCACCACGATGCCGATGATCCAACCGGCTTTACCGCCACCACCCGAGGGCGGCTGCGGCGCGTAGTTGTATCCGCCGCTCATGGGCGGCTGCTGCGGCGGGCTGAACTGCGGCTGCGCGTATCCGGGCTGCGCGGGCTGTTGATACGCCGGCGCGGCCTGGTAGTTCGGCGCGGACTGGTAGCCCTGCGCGGGCGGAAACGCTTGTGCCGGTGGGGTGTACTGCGCTCCGGCGGTGCCGTAGTTGAGCATGGTGGGATCCGCGCCGACCACCGGCTGGCCCGCATCGGTTCCGGTGGGCGGGGTGGCCCACCACTGCGCGGTCTCCTGGTGATTGGCGGGATCCTGGGGCCCGCCGGGTCCTGAGCTCGTCACTACTGGTTTCCCCTCCGGTACTGAGCGGGTCACCCCGCGATGTCGGAAGGATCGTATCGACCCCCGTCGGCGAAGGCATCCATGAGCCGCTACACTGGCCGACGGATCCAGCGCGGCGCGCATCCTGTGAACTCCCCCAGGGCCGGAAGGCAGCAAGGGTCAACGGGCTCTGCCGGGTGCGCTGGGTCCCCTTTAATTTTCGGGGCGGATCTTCCGGGTGTGCGTGGGCGATATATAGCTCCCCCTCGGCCGGACATACCAAGTAACGTGACCGGTTGGGTTCGCCATGCGGCCCACATACATTGCCCCTAGCCCCTGGAAAGGCTGCACTGATGCCTCGGCAGACGCAGATCGGTTTGATGAGCCATGCGGAACTCGAATCGGAACACGAGACGCAGACCGCGAACTACGCGAAGCTCAAGACCGAAAAGCTGACGCTGGACATTACCCGCGGCAAGCCCGCGCCCGAGCAGCTCGACCTGTCGCTGGAGCTGCTGTCGCTGCCGGGCAATGACGACTACCGCGACGGCAATGGCACCGATGTGCGCAATTACGGTGGCCTGCACGGGCTTCCGGAGCTGCGTGCCATCTTCGGTGAACTGCTCGGCATCCCGGTGTCGAACCTGCTGGCCGGGAACAATGCCAGCCTGGAGCTCATGCACGACGTGATCGTGTTCTCCATGCTGCACGGCAATGCCGACTCCACCCGCCGCTGGGTCGATGAGCCGTCGATCAAATTCCTGTGTCCCGCACCGGGTTACGACCGGCACTTCGCCATCACCGCATGGCTCGGCATCGAGATGATCCCGATTCCGATGGATCACGACGGCCCGGATGTGCACGCCATCGCGGAACTTCTCGCGTCGGATCCGAGCATCAAGGGTCTGTGGGCGGTGCCGAACTACTCCAACCCGACCGGCGTCACCTTCTCCGAAGCCGTTACGCGGGAACTGGTTTCGATGCCGACGGCGGCCCCGGACTTCCGCCTGTTCTGGGACAACGCGTACGCGGTGCATCCGCTCACCGATACCTCCGATCCGGTGCTCGATGTGCTGGGTATGGCGGCCGCGGCCGGAAACCCCAACCGCCCCTACGTCTTCGCCTCCACCTCGAAGATCACCTTCGCCGGTTCCGGTGTGAGCTTCTTCGGCTCCTCCACCGCCAACCTGGACTGGTATCTCGGGCACGCCGGGAAGAAGAGCATCGGCCCGGACAAGGTGAATCAGCTGCGGCATCTGCGTTTCTTCGGGGACGCGGAGGGCGTACGCCTGCATATGCAGAAGCATCGCGCCATCCTGGAGCCGAAATTCAAACTGGTACTGAGCATCCTGGAGGACCGTCTCGGCGCCTCGAAGGTGGCGTCCTGGACCGAACCCAAGGGCGGCTATTTCATCAGCCTGGATGTCCTGGAGGGCACCGCGACCCGCGTCGTGGCCCTGGCCAAGGAAGCGGGAATCGCGCTGACTCCGGCGGGTTCGTCCTACCCGTATGGAAAAGACGTGGAGGACAAGAACATTCGCATCGCACCGAGCTTCCCCTCGGTGGGTGAGCTGGAGAAGGCGATGGACGGCCTGGCGACCTGTGTACTGCTCGCCGCCACCGAGAAGCTCCTCCGCCTCTCCGCGCCTTAAGCGCACGGCTCGGGTGCGCCAACCGCTGGCAACGCGTGCCGGCGGTTGGCGCACTGGTCACGTTTCGGCCGTACCCGACGAGTTACCCTCGGCTCGCGAAATCAGTTGTCGCGTTGAGAATCTCGTCGGTTCGTATCTCAGGCGGGCTTGTGGGCCAGCACCGCGAAGATGGTCACCGACAGGTGGATATCGCCGCTCGCGGCTCCCGCCTCCAGATCGGCGATGAGCTGATCCCGCTGCGCCTCGGTGATCGATCCGCGCGCCACCGACATATCCGCGATCCGCGCCACCAGCGCACCCGCGCCGATACCGCCGTCCTGGACGAGCGCGTGCGAGCCGATATCGTCCACGACCAGTCCGGCCGCGGTGAGCTGTCCGGCGAGCCGCCGCCCCGCGAACGGATTGGTGGTTCCGGCGACCATGGTCTCGATGACCTGGTGCACCACGTTCCGGTCGCCCGGGTGCACGACCGCCGTACCCCAGTCGCTGTCCATGACCACCACGCGCCCGCCGGGCTTGAGCACACGCGCGATCTCACCGGCCGCGCGGGCGGGTGAGGTCAAGTGCTGGAAGACGCGCTCGCACAGCGCCGCGTCGAAGGTCTCGCTGCCGAGGGGCAGGCCGTACGCGTCCCCGGAGACGAATTTCGCGGTGGATTCGTGCTGCTTCGAGCGCCGTTCGGCGGCCGAGAGCAATTGCGGATCGGGCTCCACCCCGAGCGCGGTCCCGGTGGGGCCGACCCGGTCGGCGAAGGCGAAGACCTCGGATCCGGTGCCGGATCCGATATCGACAGCATTTTCGCCGGGTTGCAGTGCCAGTGCGTCCTGCGCCCAGTTCCGCAGCCGCCGAATTCCGGGTAGGGCGGCCTGCAAATCCTGGACATCGACCAGTTGATCCTGGCCTTCGCGGTCGAAACGGTCCGGTCGAGAGCCGGCGGCGCCACTGTGCGGCATGGTTCCCACTCTAGAAATAGCCATGGTGTCGGGCATGTCGACGAGACTAGTCGTGACCCGCGTCACCGCAACCGAGGATGGGTGGGAGAATCGCCCAATGGTGAGTCGCGCTGTGTGTATTGCTCAGGACCCTGCCGCCGACGCCCTGCTCACGGCGGACGATTTCGCGCTTTTGGTGGGTATGACCCTGGATCAGCAGTTCCCGATGGAGCATGCTTTCCGCGGCCCGCAGAAGATCGCCGATCGGATGGGCGGCTTCGATATCCATAGGATCGCCGCCGCCGATCCCGCCGAATTCGAGGAGCTGGCGGCCACTCCGCCCGCCATCCACCGCTACGGCCGGTCCATGGCCCGCCGGGTGCAGGAATTGGCCCACTACATCGGCGAGCACTATGACGGTGAGACCTCCGGCCTGTGGATGGCCGGCGACCCGGACGGTAAGGAAGTCCTGAAGCGGCTGAAGGCTCTTCCCGGTTTCGGCGATCAGAAGGCGCGAATCTTCCTGGCGCTCTTGGGAAAACAGAAAGGCTTCACCGGCAGAGGCTGGCGTGAGGCCGCCGGTGCGTATGGCGAGGACGGCTCCCGCCGTTCGGTCGCCGATGTCACCGATGCCGAATCCCTGTCCCAGGTACGGGAATTCAAGAAACAAGCCAAGGCCGCCGCCAAGGCGAAATAGTACCTCGCGCGCACCCGATCGAATCAAGCTGGTTTTTAACCTCGGGTAATCGCGCCGTTTGCTTAATGCTTGCCGCCATCAGTTCGTTTCGGCAGTGGCGAGGAAGCAGTACCAATGAAGATGAGGAAATACGCCGGTATCGCGGCGCTGGTGATCGCGGCACTGGGCGCGGCCACCGGGACCGCGGGCGCGGCACCGGCCCAGGCCGATGCGGGTGCGATCAATTACAGCCTGACCAATACCGAGACCGATACGGTGGTGCGCACCGATGCGGGTTCGCTCGTGGTCGAGAACGGTGTTTTCAAGGTCAAGGCCGCCGACGGCAGCACGGTGGCGGGCACCGAATTGAGCTTCCGGGTGGACGATTTCGTCTTCCCGATCGCGGCGCAGATCAAGGACCGCACCGCGACCCTGACCCCGCAGTTCGACCAGGCGCACGCGGTCTATCAGCCGGTGGCCCTGCCCTATGAGAACCAGGCCCCGTGGAAGTCCGATTACGACCGTGAGGTGGCCGCCTGGACCCGCCTGACCAGTACCATCTCCGCGGGCGCCACCATCGGCACCCTGGTCGGTGGTATCGGCGGAGCGGCCCTGGGTTGCGTGCTCGGCGCCGGTGTCGCGGTCGCCGCGACGGCTCCTCTGGCGCTGTTGTTCGGCACCGGTCCGCTCGGCGGCTGCGTTATCGGCGCGAGCCTGGTGGGTTTTCTCGGCACTGTCGCGGGTCAGATCTTCGTGACCGCTCCGGTCGCCATTCTGGCTGCGGCGCAGTATTTCACGACAATCAATCAGCCGTCGGTGACACCGGCGAAATAGTTATTACGCTGGGTGAATTCGAGGGTGCCGCGCAACTGTTCATGTTGCGGGCATCCTCGAGTCATCTCGTGTTCTCGTCACAGGGTTTCGATCTTCAGGTTCCCCCTGCGGACTGCCTGATGAGGAAAACCGAACACATGCTTTCGAAGAAATTCGCCGCTACCGCGGCGCTGCTGATCGCTGCCCTGGGCGTCACTGCGGGCTCCGCCGGTGCGGCCCCCGAGGCCGCCGATGCGGGTGTCATCAACTACACCTCCACCAACAATGAGGTCAACACGATCATCCGGACCGATGGTGGTTCGATGGTCGTCGAGGACGGTGTCTTCAAGATCAAGGCCGCGAACGGCACCACCGTCGCGGGCACCGAGCTCAACTTCCGGGTGGACGACTACGTCTTCCCGATCGCCGCGCAGATTTCGGATCACACCGCGACGCTGACTCCGGAGTTCGTCGCGGACAAGGCTGTTTACAAGCCGATCAACCTGCCGTACGAGAACCAGGCCCCGTTCAAGTCGGAGTACGACCGTGAGCAGGCCGCCTGGAAGCGCATGACGGACACCATCTCCATGGGCGCCACCATCGCGACCCTGGTCGGTGGCATGGGCGGCGCGGCCGTGGGTTGCCTCATCGGTGGCGCCACCGCCGGTGCCGTGACCGGCACCCTGACCCTGATGTTCGGTGCTCTCGGCGGCGCGGCCGTCGGTTGCATCGTCGGCATGAGCGTCATGGGCTTCATGGGCACCCTGGCGGGCCAGCTGTTCGTGACCGCCCCGGTCGCGATCATGGCCGCGTACAACTACTTCACCACCATCAACCAGCCTTTCGTCGCGCCGAAGTAACTCGCGACTTCCTGATAACGAAAACCCCCGCCCGGACCACCCGGGCGGGGGTTTTCGTATTCCGTTGCGATCCTCCTGAATTCAATCCTGTCGATATCGCCGCCCCGCTGATGAAGTGGGGCGATGGGTGAGCTGACCGAGATTCGTGACGGTGTGGCCGCGCTCTCCTCGGTGGAGGGAGCGGATCTGCGTAAAGCGTTCGCGCACTTCCCCAGTGGGGTGGTGGCGGTGTGCGCGCGGATAGGCGGGGTTGCGCACGGGATGGTGGTGAGCACCTTCGTGCCGGTCTCGCTGGATCCACCGCTGGTGTCGCTGTGCGTGCAGTATTCGTCGGAGACGTGGCCGCGGCTGGCGAAGGCGAGCCGGGTGGGTTTGAGCCTGCTCGGCAATGATCAGCAGGGTGCGGCGCGCAGTCTGAGCTCCCGTTCCGGGGATCGATTCCGGGATGTGGAGTTGCACATCGGGAATGGCAATGCCGCCTTCGTCGAGGGTGCCACGGCCTGGCTGGAAGCCTCTGTGCACGAACAGGTTCCGGCGGGTGATCACGCCGTCGTGCTGTTGCGAGTGCACCGGCTGAGCGCACGGCCGGATTCCGAGCCGCTGGTCTTCCATCGCAGTGGTTTCCGTGCCCTGGACGCCGCGGTATGAGTACCGTTGCCGCGCTTTCGGATTCGCGCACCGAAGACGTAGCCGATGACAGTGTGCTGACCGTCGCGCCCGCCCGGCATCCGTGGCGGTGGGTGGTCGGCGCGATCGCCCTGCTGCTGGTGGCGCAGTTCGCGCACGGCCTGATCACCAATCCGGGCTGGGATTGGTCCACCTTCGCGCAATACCTCACCGCGGCGTCGGTGCTGGCGGCATTGCAGGTGACCATCGAGCTGACCCTGTGGGGCACCCTGCTCGGATTCTTCCTCGGCATTTGGCTGGCCATCGGCAGGCTCTCGAAAAACCCGGTGCTGAAGGCGATTTCGTGGTCCTACGTCTGGCTCTTCCGGTCCATCCCGCTGATCGTGCAACTGCTTTTCTGGTTCAATATCGCGTACCTGTACAAGACGCTGTCCGTGGGTATTCCGTTCGGCCCGGAGTTCTATCGCTTCGATGTGAACGGTGTGCTGAGCGGATTCACCGCCGCCGTCATCGGTTTGGCGCTGCATCAGGCCGCGTATTCGGCGGAGATCATTCGCGCCGGGATCATTTCGGTGGATCAGGGGCAGTGGGAGGCCGCGAAGGCGCTCGGGCTGCCGTGGCATCGGCAGTTCTTCGGGGTGATCGCGCCGCAGGCCATGCGCGGCATTCTGCCCAATGCGGCGAATGAGGTGATCAGCCTGTTCAAGGGCACCTCGATCGTCTCGACCATGGCGATCGCGGAGCTGTTCTATCAGGTGCAGGTGATCTTCGGCCGTAATGGCCGGGTGGTGCCGCTGCTCATGGTGGCGACGGTCTGGTACATCGTGCTGACCACGATTCTGAATATCGCGCAGTACTACATCGAGCGGCACTTCGCGAAGGGCAGTGCGCGATGAGCGAATACGCGATCGAATTGCGGGGCGTCCGAAAGTCTTTCGGCGATCTCGAGGTGCTGGCCGGGGTGGATCTGACGGTGCGTCCCGGTGAGGTGACCGTCATTCTCGGGGCGTCCGGGTCCGGTAAGTCGACCCTGTTGCGCACCATCAATCACCTGGAGAAGGTGGATGCCGGGACCGTCCGGGTCGGCGGTGAACTGGTCGGCTACCGCCGCCGCGGCAATCGGCTGCACGAGCTGCCCGAGCGCGAGATCCTGCGGCAGCGTTCGCGGATCGGATTCGTCTTCCAGAACTTCAATCTCTTTCCGCACAGGACCGTTCGGGACAATGTGGCGTTCGCGCCTATCGGTGCGCAGCGCCGGCCGAAGGCCCAGGCGCGGGCCGAGGCGCTGGAGTGGCTGGCCCGAGTCGGCTTGGCGGACAAGGCCGATGAGTATCCGCGCCGGCTCTCCGGCGGTCAGCAGCAGCGGGTGGCGATTGCCCGCGCGCTGGCCTTGCGCCCGCGGGTACTGCTCTTCGACGAGCCCACCTCGGCACTGGATCCGCAGCTGGTCGGCGAAGTGCTCGATGTCATCCGGGGCCTGGCGCGATCGGGTTCCACCCTCGTAATCGTCACGCACGAACTGGGTTTCGCGCGTGAGGTCGCCGACACCGTGGTGCTGCTGGACGCCGGTCGGATTGCCGAACAGGGTCCGCCCGCGCGCGTCTTCGACGAGCCCGCGCATGAACGCACCAAAGCCTTTCTCGCACACGCGCTCTGACGCGCCGACTCACCCGAAGGATTCGAATGTCTTTGTCGAGCCGTCACAGACGGATGAGTACCGCCCTCGCGGTGGCGGTGCTGGGATTGTTCGTCGGCGCCTGCGGTAATGGTGACGGCGGCGCGAACAGCGTGCAGACCGCCAACGGCACCGTCTACGACCTCACCCCGCAGCAGTCCGGCCGTATTCACGCCGACAAGGTGGAATCCATTGCCGCGCAAGTGCCCAAGGCGATTCGCGATCGCGGGACGCTGATCGTGACCGGTTCCGCGCAGTCCGCGCCACCGCTGCGCTTCCAGGCCAACGACGATCGCACGCTGATCGGCTCCGAGGTGGATTTCGCGATGCTGTTCGCCGACATTCTCGGTCTGAAGGTGGATCTGCGCTCCGCCGACTGGGCGCAGAATTCGGTGAAGGTCGACTCCGGTGAGGTGGACGCCTTCATCTCCAATGTGACCGTCACCGAGGATCGCAAGGAGAAGTTCGACTTCGCCACCTACCGGCTGGACAATCTCGCCCTCGAGGTGCCCAAGGATGCCACCTGGTCCTTCGCCGATCGGAAGTCACTGGCGGGCAAGCGCATCGGTGTCGGCTCGGGCACCAATCAGGAACAGATCCTGGTGCAGTGGAACGAGGCGAATATCGCCGAGGGCCTGCCGAAGATCGATATCGCCTACTTCCAGCAGGTCACCGACTATTACCTGGGGCTCTCCTCGGGCCGCCTGGACGGGTTCCTGGGCCCCAACCCGGCGGCGCGGTATCACGCCGCGACCGCCGGTCAGACCAAGGTTATCGGCACTCTCTCCGGTGCGGGTGATGCTCTGCAGGCCGAGATCGGCGTGCTCGTCAAGAAGGACAACGGCCTGATCGGTGCGGTGCACCAGGCCATCCAGTACGCCATCGACAACGGCAGTTACCGCAAGGTCATCGACCGCTGGGGTCTGAGCGCCGAGGCGGTCCCGCAGTCCCGGATCAACCCGCCCGGCCTGCCGAAGAAGAAGGGCTGAGCCCGTGAAATTTCTACTGCTGACCCTGATTACGCATACCCCCGATCCGGTCACCGGTGTCACCGAGACGCCCCGGCAGCGGCTGCGCCGGGTGGTCGACAGCGCTCGGCTGGCCGAGGAGCTCGGCTATGACGGCTTCGCGGTGGGGGAGCGGCACGAGGACCCGTTCATCTCCGCCGCGCCACCGGTGGTGCTCAGCCATATCGCCGCTGTCACTTCACGTTTGGCGCTGTTCACCGGCGTCACCACACTGAGCCTGCTGGATCCGGTGCGCGCTTTCGAGGACTACTCCACCCTCGACAATCTCTCCGGCGGTCGCCTCGAATTGATTATCGGCAAGGGCAATGGCGCGGCCCAGGCGCAGCTGTTCCATGTCACCACCGAGGATCAGTGGGAGCGCAATCGGGAAGGCTACGAACTGTTCCGGGAACTCTGGGCCAGTGACAGCGTCACCTGGAGCGGCAAATTTCGCCCGTCCCTGACCGCGGCGAAAGCGCTGCCCCGCCCGCTGCAATCGCGCCTGCGCATCTGGCACGGCAGCGCCACCAGCCGGGAATCCGCGGATTACGCCGCGCTGCACGGTGATCCGTTGTTCTCGGCGAATGTCACCTATCCGGTCGAACCGTATGCCGAGCTGGTGCGGCATTACCGCGAGCGCTGGGTGGCCTACGGTCACGACCCGGCGCAGGCCCTGGTGGGCGCGGGTACCGCGGGCTTTCTGGTCACCCACGATTCGCAGGAGGCGGTCGAGCTGTACCGCCCCCTCTTCGACGCGCGCACCGCCGCGGCTCGAAAGTTCAACGTGCCCATCGTCTTCGACACCGTCGAGGACTTCGTGGAACGCTCCTCCGCCCTCATCGGCTCACCCGCGCAGGTGCTGGACAAACTGCACCGCTACCACGAGCAGCTCGGTCACGAGGTGCTGCATCTGAGCGCCGATGCCGACGGCCGCACCGACAAACAGCACCGCGAATGCCTCGAACTGTTCCAGGCGGAGGTGGCACCGCAACTGCGCCACCACATTCCGAGCCGTCCGCTCGGCGCCGATCGCTACCCCTCCGGAGATCCACAGTGAAACGTCCCCTGCACCGCCCCGTCGCGCTGGTCGGCGCGCTCGCCGCCACCCTGACCCTGGCCGCGTGCGGTAGCGGTGACACCGCGGGCGCGGCGGCCGGTCCGCCACAACCGGGCGGCACCCTGCGCTACGGCCTCTCGCTGGCCCCGACCTGCTCGGATCCCGCACAGTCGCAAAACAATCAGACGCTCTACGTGACCCGTCAGGTGGTGGATTCGCTCACCGATCAGGACCCGGCCACCGGGCAGATCCGCCCGTGGCTGGCGGAGAGCTGGTTCGTATCCGCCGATGCGAAATCGTTCACCTTCCATCTGAAGGAGGGCATCACCTTCAGCGACGGCAGCCCGCTCACCGCGGATTCGGTACGCAAGAACTTCGATTCGATCCTCACGCTGGGCGCGGTGAAGGCCCCGCAGGCCGCGAGCTTCCTGGCCGGATACACCGGCAGTACGGTGCTGGACCCACGGACCGTGCGGGTCGATTTCAACGCGCCGAACGCGCAGTTTCTACAGGCTTCCTCGACCACGCAGCTCGGCATCCAGGGCGATACCACGTTGGCCAAGTCCGTCGATGATCGCTGCCTCGGCGGCAATATCGGCAGCGGGCCGTTCACCTATGCCGAGTGGAAGCAGAACGCCTCCGCCACGCTCGCCAAGCGGACCGGATACCGGTGGGGCTCAGCGCTTTTCGCCAACAAGGGTGACGCGTATCTGGACAAGATCGTCTTCACCGTCGTCCCCGAATCGGGGGTGCGCACCGGCAGCCTGTCGTCGGGGCAGTTGGACGCCATCAGTGACGCCCTGCCGCAGGATGCCGCACAGATCGAGGGCGCGGGCGGCAAGGTCCAGTTCACCTCCAATCCGGGCGTCCCATTCGGCTTGCAGCCCAACCTGACTCGCGGACCGCTGCGCGATCCGGCGGTGCGCGCGGCGCTGCTGACCGCCATCAATCGCAAGGAACTGGTCGACACCGTGCTCGGCCCGCAGTTCAAGTCGGCCACCAGCGTATTGGCCTCGGCCACCCCCGGTTACCTGGACCTGTCCGCCCGGGTGAAGTTCGATCAGGCGGCGGCCAGGCAGGTCCTCGATGCCGCCGGCTGGGTGCCCGGTGCGGACGGCATTCGCGTCAAAGACGGTCAGCGGCTCTCCTTCGGCGTGCTGTTCGCCGCCGCCTTCGCCGGTAATCAGGCGATTCTGGAGTTGACCCAGCAGCAGGTGCGCACCGTCGGCATCGACCTGCGGCTGGAGCCGACCTCGGTGGCGGAGAACACCACCCGGCAGAACAACAAGGACTATGACGTCGTCTACTACAACGTCAGCCGCGCCGACGGCGACATCCTGCGCCAATTCGCGGTGAACGGGCGAAACCTCAACGCCCGCAGCGAAACCGACAAGCTCGACACCCTGCTTACCCAGCAGCTCGAGGCCACCGATACCGCGGCGCGCACCCGCATCCTGGGCGAGGCACAGAACGCGGTACTGGACGACGGGCTGTGGATTCCCACCATCGAACTGTCACAGGCCATCGGCGTCGCCGGTCCCGTCGCCGATATCACCTTCGACGCCTCGGCCCGCCTGCAATTCCACGACACCTGGGTGCGGAGGTAATCGCCATGCGCCGGTACGTGATCGGACGAATAGCGCAGGCCGCACTGGTGCTGTGGGCGGCCTTCACACTGTCCTTCGTAGTGCTGTTCCTGCTGCCGTCCGATCCGGTGGCAATGGCTGCGAACGCCGCCGAGGGCCTGCCCGTCGACGCCGCCGCCATTGCCGAGATGCGCGCCAGATACGGCCTGGATCAACCGATTCGGGTGCAGTATTGGCAGGCGCTCTCGCATGCGGTGCGCGGGGATCTGGGGCACTCCATCGGTACCGGCCAGACGGTCACCGGCGCACTCGCCGACGCCCTGCCCTACACCTTGGCGCTGGCCGCCGTGGCTCTCACCTTCGCGGTGCTGGGCGGTACCGCGCTGGCCGTGGCGGCGGCGTATACCGAGCGGCCGTGGCTGCGCAATCTCCTCACCGCGCTGCCGCCGATCGGTGCGTCCATGCCGCAGTTTTGGGTGGGACTACTGCTACTGCAACTGTTTTCATTCCGGCTGAAGCTGGTGCCCGCGTTCGGCGGCACCGGATTCGGCGCGACCATCCTGCCCTCGATCACCCTGGCCCTCCCGGTCGGCGCGGTCATCGCCCAGGTGCTGTACTCCAGCTTGATCGCCACCTGGCGGCAGCCCTTCGTAGAGGTTGCCTTCGCCAAGGGCGCATCGCGCTGGTGGGTGCAGCTACGGCATGTCCTGCGCCCCGCGACCGCGCCCGCACTGACCGTGGCCGGACTGTGGGTCGGCACGGTGCTGGCGGGCTCGGTGATCACCGAAACCGTCTTCTCCCGCCCCGGTATCGGCCGCCTGACCCAGGAATCGGTTATGCACCAGGACATTCCGGTGGTGCAAGGGATTGTCGTCTTCGCCTCCCTGGTCTTCGTGACGGTCAACCTGCTCATCGATCTCGCCTACCCGCTACTCGATCCCCGAGTGGCGCAGCGCGGTTCGCGGAAGGAGGCCACCCATGTCTGATGCCCTCGTGCTGCCCGAAACCCGCACGCTGCCAAGTCTTCCCGTGCGGAAGGTGTGGACCTGGGCGCGTGGCAATACCGGTCTGCTGCTCGCCGGAGCGGTACTGCTGCTGGTGTTCGGCTGGGCCGTATTCCCCGCGCTCTTCGCGAGCGGGGATCCACTGCGCGGCATACCCGCGCAGAAGCTGCGCGCACCCGGCGCACAACACTGGTTCGGCACCGATAATCTCGGCCGCGACCTGTACACCCGCATGGTGCACGGCGCGGCCCTCTCGATCAGCGCCACCGTCTTCGCCGTCCTGCTCGGATTGCTGATCGGGTCACTGATCGGCCTGGTCGCGGGTGCGGCGGGCGGTTGGATCGACGGCGCGATCATGCGAGTCGCCGACATCCTGCTCTCGATTCCGGATCTGCTGCTCTCGCTGACCCTGATCACGGTGCTGGGCATGGGCACCCGCAATGTCGCCATCGCCGTGGGTGTTTCGCTCATCGCCCGCTTCGCCCGCGTCATGCGCGGTGAGGTGCTGCGAGTACGCCGCGCCCCCTATGTCGAGGCCGCCTTCGCCTCCGGGGTGCGGCGGCACACCGTCCTGTTCCGGCACGTCCTGCGCAATGCGTACGGACCGGTCGCCGCGCTCGCGGTCATCGACTTCGGTATGGCCGTGCTGTTCGTGGCCTCGCTCAGCTTCCTCGGTTACGGCGCCGTGCCACCCACCCCGGAGTGGGGCTCGCTGATCTCCGAGGGCCGGAACTTCCTGGCCACCGCCTGGTGGCTGACCACCCTGCCCGGCCTGGTGATCATCGCCCTGGTGCTCGCCACCCAGCGCCTGGCCCGCGCCCTGCACAAGGACAGTGCCCGATGAGCGAACCACTATTGAGCATCGACGACCTCCGGGTGGAGTACCGGGGGAGTACCGGCACGACCACGGCGGTCGACGGGGTGTCGCTGGAGGTCGCGCGCGGCGAGACGGTGGCGCTGGTCGGTGAATCCGGTTCGGGGAAGTCCACTCTCGCGCACGCGGTGATCGGACTGCTGAACGGCGGTGTACGCACCGGGGGTGCGATCACCTTCGCTGGACAGCGCCTCGATCAGGCGAATGAGCTTGCCCTGCAAGCGATTCGCGGGGCGCGCATCGGACTGGTACCGCAGGATCCCGGCACCGCGCTGAATCCGGTGCTGCGCATCGGTGATCAGGTGGCGGAAGTGCTGCGCATTCACGGCCGCGCCGATCGCCGGACCGCGCGACTGGAGGCGCTCCGGATCCTCACGGAGGCCGGACTGGACCGGCCCGAGGTACGGGCAGGACAGTATCCACAGGACCTCTCCGGTGGACAGCGTCAGCGCGTGCTCATCGGGATCGCCCTGGCCTGCGGACCGGAGCTGATCATCGCCGATGAACCGACCAGCGCCCTCGATGTCACCGTGCAACGCCGGATTCTCGACCATCTCGCCGGTCGCACCAACGATTCGGGCACCGCCGTCCTGCTCATCACCCATGATCTGGCCGTCGCCGCCGAACGCGCCGACCGGCTGGTGGTGATGCGGCAGGGCGTGGTGGTCGAAACAGGTTCGGCCACACAGGTTCTCCGTGACCCACAGCATGAATACACGCGACGGCTCATCGCCGCCGCCCCGAGCCTGCACACCGAACTGCCACCGCGCCGCGAACTCGGCGACCGCGCACCGCTGCTCGTCGCCACCGGGCTGCGCAAGGTTTTCCACATCGCACACGGCACCGAACTCAAGGCTGTGGATGATGTCTCGCTCGCGGTCGGGCGCGGCGAAACCCTCGCGGTGGTAGGCGAATCCGGCTCCGGGAAGTCCACCACCGCGCGCATCATCGCCCGACTGGAACAGCCCGACACGGGTTCGGTCACCTTCGACGGCCAGGACATCGGCGGGCTGCGCGGTGCGAAACTGCGGGCATTCCGCCGCCGGATCCAGGTGGTGTATCAGAACCCGTACATCTCCCTGAACCCGAAGCTCACCATTGCCAGGATCGTCTCGGAACCGTTGCAGGCGTTCGGAATCGGTGATCGCAAGGCGCGTCGTGACGCGGTTGCCGAACTCCTCGATCAGGTCGCGCTGCCCGCGTCCTACCTCGATCGCCGCCCCGCCGAACTCTCCGGCGGTCAGCGTCAACGGGTGGCCATTGCCCGTGCCTTGGCCCTGCGCCCGGAGCTGCTGGTGCTGGACGAACCGGTCTCGGCCCTGGATGTCTCGGTGCAGGCGCAGATCCTCGACCTGCTCGAACAGTTGCAGACCGAACTCGGCCTCGCCTACCTGTTCATCTCCCACGACCTGGCCGTAGTTCGCCGCCTCGCCGACCGGGTCGCCGTCATGCGGTACGGGCGGATTGTCGAAACCGCCGATACCGCAGATCTTTTCGCCTCACCGGCACACGAGTACACCCGCGAATTGCTCGCGGCCGTACCCGGTGGTTCGGCCGAAACCCTCCTCCCTCTCGAAAGGACCGCGTGATGCCGCACCCCGCACCACTGCTGCTGGGCCTGGAACTCTCCGGCACCGGCACGCACCCCGCCTCCTGGCGTCGCCCGGACTCGCGCGCCGAGGAATTGTTCACCGGCGCGTACTGGGCCGACGCGCTGCGCGCTGCCGAGGACGCGGGGATCGATCTCGCCTTCCTGCCGGATTCGTTCGCGTTGCAATCCGCCGGTGCGGTGGGCCGCCTCGACGCGATCGCCATTGCCGCCCGCGCCGCCGCCGTCACCCACCGAATCGGCTTGATCCCGCAGGCCCCCGTCACCCACACCGAGCCCTTCCACCTCTCCAAAGCCATTGCGAGCCTGGACTTCGCCAGCCATGGCCGCGCGGGCTGGGAGACCACCGTCTCCGCCGACGGCGCGGCGAAACTCTTCGGCCGCAAGCCCGAACAGGACGCCCATTCCCGCTGGTTCGAAGCCGACGAGGCCGTGGAAGTCATTGCCCGCCTGTGGGATTCGTGGGAGGACGACGCCGAGGTCCGGGACACCGCCACCGGCCGCTTCATCGACCGCGATCGCCTGCACTACATCGACTTCGTGGGCGACAACTTCTCGGTGAAGGGCCCCTCCATCACCCCGCGCCCACCGCAGGGACAACCCTTGGTCGCCGTGCGCGCCGCCGATACGCACAGCACCCGGGTAGCGGTGCACCGCGCCGACCTCATTCGCATCACCGCCCCCGATCTGGACGCGGCCGCCGCCTTGCGCACCGAACTCCGCGCGGCCGTCGCCGCCGCCGGACGCGATCCGAATCAAGTTCGGGTACTGCTGGATATCGATATCCACCTCGCTGCCACCGCCGACGAGGCCGCGCATGAGGTCTCCCGGTTGGAGGATTGGGCCCCAACCGCCGCACCCGGCACGGTCTTCCACATCGGTACGGCCGCCGAGCTGAAAGAACTGCTGGCCCGGATCGAAACCGACTGCCACGCAGACGGAGTGGTGCTCCGGCCACTGGCACTCGCCGCCGCTCTCACATATCTGGGCGCAGCGGTGGACATCTCCACCGCGCGCACCCTGCGTGAGCGCCTCGGCCTCCCGCGCCCCGTCAACCGCTACGCCCACGCCTGAGGAGAGCCATGCCGGAACATCGCCTACGCAAGCAGATTCACCTCGCCGCCCACTTCCCGGGCGTCAATCACCACACGGTGTGGAACGACCCGGGCTCGGGCAGTCAGATCGACTTCGACTCCTTCGTACACCTGGCCCGCACCGCCGAACGCGGACTCTTCGACTTCTTCTTCCTCGCCGAGGGCCTGCGACTGCGCGAACATCGCGGACGCATCCACGATCTGGATGTGGTGGGGCGCCCGGACACCTTCACGGTGCTGAACGCTCTCGCCGCCGTCACCACGCGGCTCGGGCTCGCGGGCACCATCAACACCACTTATAACGAACCCTTCGACCTGGCACGGCAATTCGCGTCCCTGGATCATCTGTCCGGTGGGCGCGCGGCCTGGAACGCGGTCACCTCCTCCGATGCCTTCACCGGCGAGAACTTCCGGCGCGGCGGCTATCTGGAGCACGCCAAGCGGTACACCCGCGCCAATGAGGTGGTCGAGGCCACCCGCGCGCTGTGGGACAGCTGGTCCGCCGATGCCCTCGTGGTGGATCGTGAGCGCGGCATCTTCGCCGCGCCCGCACCCAGGGTGCGTTTCAGCAGTGAGCAATTCGAGATCGACGGCGAATATGTCCTGCCGCGCAGTCCGCAGGGCTATCCCGTGCAAATCCAGGCCGGTGACTCCGATGACGGCCGCGAATTCGCCGCCGCCAAAGCCGATGTCATCTTCAGCGCGCACGGTGAACTCGAGGACGGGCAGCGCTTCTACACCGATGTGAAGGATCGCCTGGCCAAGTACGGCCGCGCCCGCGACGATCTGAAGATCCTGCCCGCCGCCGGCTTCGTACTCGGCGACACCCCGGCGGAGGCCGCCGAGAACGCCCGCCGCATCCGCCTGCAGCAGGTGAGCGGAGCGACCGCCATCGCATTCCTGGAACAGGTGTGGGGCAGCGACCTCTCCGCCTACGACCCCGACGGTCCACTGCCGGATATCGATCCGGTCGACAATGCCGACATCACCCGCGGACGGGTCCGGCATGCCAAGGATCCACTGGCGGTGGCGAACGCGTGGCGCGCCAAGGCCGAAGCCGAGCACCTCAGCATTCGTGAACTGATTATCGAGACCACCGCGCGCCAGCAGTTCGTCGGCACGCCCCGCGAAGTGGCGGTCGCCATCGACCACTACGTACAGAGCGATGCCGCCGACGGCTTCGTCCTGGTCCCGCACCTCACCCCCACCGGCCTCGACGAATTCGTCGACAAGGTGATCCCGGAACTCCAGGAGCTCGGCAGTTTCCGCACCGAGTACACCGGCCCCACCCTGCGCGACCACCTCGGTCTGCGCCATCCACAGCACCACACCGAAGGAGTACGCGCGTCATGACCGCCACCGTCACCGAATTCGAACAGCAGTGGGCCACTTGGCGTTCCGAGCGCGATGCCTGGGCGCGGCAGCCCCTGGGCTGGCTCAGCCTGACCGGACTGCACTGGCTCGGCAAGACCGATGAGACCGTCGAGGGGCTGCCCGGCCACTGGCATGCGGACACCGAAAACGTCTACGTGACAGTCGAATCCGGCGCGCTGACCTTTGACGGGAAGGCGCTCTCCGGTACCACCGCCCTGACGCCCGCCGAGGGCGCGCCCGGTCTCGAGGTGCGCACCGGCGACCGCCTCATCGAAGTCATCCGCCGCAGTGGGCAATTCGCGCTGCGGGTGCACGATCCGGCCGCACCGGGCCTGGCCGCCTTCACCGCGATACCCGCCTTCGCACCGGACCCGCGCTGGACGGTCACCGGCCGATTCACCCCCTTCGAGGTGGCGCGCGTGGTCACCACGGGGGCCGTCGTGCCGGGCCTGGAGCATCACCATGTCGCCACCGGCACAGTGGCTTTCGAGCTCGACGGTCTCGAACGCCGCCTGGTGGTGTTCGGCAATCAGACCTCCGGCCCGCACCTGCTCTTCACCGACGGCACCAGCGGGGTAACCACCTACGGTGGCGCGCGCCGCCTGGACCTGCCCGAGCCGGCGGCCGACGGCACGGTGCTCATAGATTTCAATCGCACGGCCAATCTGCCCTGTGCCTTCACCGATTACGCCACCTGCCCGGTCGCCCCGGCGGAGAACCGGCTCACCGTGGAAATCACGGCGGGTGAGCAGGATCCGCGAAGGGGGCAGCGGGCATGACCATCCCACTCTCGGTACTGGACCTGTCCCCGATCAGCGCGGGCTCCGACGCCCGGCAGGCGCTGCGCAATACCGTTGACCTGGCACGGCAGGTCGAACGCTGGGGCTACCGGCGCTTCTGGATCGCCGAACACCATTTCGTCAACGTCGCCAGCGCCGCACCGACCACGCTGATCGGCCTGCTCGCCGCTGCCACGGAATCGATTCGGATCGGCACGGCGGCAGTGCAATTGGGGCATCACACCTCGGCCTCGGTGGTGGAGGCATTCGGCACGGTGGATGCCCTGCACCCGGGCCGCCTCGACTTGGGCCTGGGCCGTTCCGGTCATCGTGGCGCACAGCTGCGTTCCGCCGGGGTGCCGCCGGTGCCCAGCCAGGATCGTCCGGTCCAAGTCCGGGACGGCGTGGTGCTGCCGCCACCGTTCAATCCGGGGCAACTGCTCGATACCTCCCGTCTCGCAGCGAGTTTGGAGGCGCTGTACCTGCCGGGCGCGCAACCGCTGCCCTATGCCGAACAGGTCCGGCAGATTCGCGATCTACTGGAGGGCACCTACACCGGCAGTGACGGCGTACACCTGCGTGCCCTGCCCGGCGAAGGCGCCGACGTGCAACTGTGGTTGTTCGGCAGCAGCGGCGGCGAAAGCGCCCAGCTGGCAGGCGAATCGGGACTCCCGTTCGCCGCGAACTATCACGTCTCCCCGGGCACCATTGTGGAGACGGTGCAGGCGTACCGCGACGCCTTCCGCCCCTCCGAGCGGTTCCCGCGCCCCTACCTGGTGGTATCGGCGGATGTGGTTGTGGCAGAAGATGATGCGACCGCCCGCCACCTGGCCTCCAGCTACGGGCACTGGGTCTACAGCATTCGCAGCGGTGCGGGCGCGGCCGAATACCTCGACCCGGATACCGCGCCGCCGCTCTCGGATCAGCAGCGCCGCCTGGTCGAGGATCGGGTCAGTACACAGTTCGTGGGCTCGCCGGGCGCGGTGGCCCAGCGGCTGCGTTCGCTCCAACAGCTCACCGGGGCAGACGAACTCGTCATCACCAGCGTCACCCACGATCACGCCGACCGGTTGAACTCGCACCGTCTGCTCGCTCGCGAATGGGGCCTGAGCCACATTCGCGCGGCCTGAAAGCTCCGCCGCTCGTGAGGGGAAGGGGACTCCGCGAGCGAGCGGCGGGATACCGCATCCGCGCGGATGGGCCAATTCGCGGATGCGGCAATAGAACCGGGCCCGGACCGTGGACCGTCCGGGCCCGGTTCGCCGCTGCAAACCTAGCGCGCGGTGCGGGTGGCGCGCCGCATGGCCGAGACCGGATCGGCGTAGAACACACTGAGCGAGGTCACCGCCGCGGCGAACTCTTGCACCCGGCCGCCGAACCGGCTGATCCGCAGATCCGCGGCGGGGAGCGTGCTGGCCTCCGCGAAAGCCTTTGCCACCCGCTCCATTCCGGGCCGATACCCGGTGAAAGCCTGACCGCCCAGTACCACCCGATCCGGATTGAACATATCCCGCACCAGAGCCGCTGTGTGCCCGAGGATCTCGGCCCGCTCCAACAGGGCCTCGCGCGCCGCCTCCGAGCCCGCGTCGGCGGCCCGGTACAGATCGGTGATCACCGGACGACGCTGCGCCTCCGGCTTGGGCAGCACACCGCGGCGCACCGCGCGCTCCAGAAAGAAACGCTCACCGATGGTGGCCTCCAAGCAACCCCGCCGACCGCAGGTGCAATCGGCATCCGAGCCGGTCGGCAGGTGCGCGATGGAACCCGGACCATTGGTCGGCGTATGCACCCGATCGTGCAAAGTCACTGCGATACCGGCGGTTTCACGCGCGTAGATGTACAGACTCGAACCCGGTCGCGGACCCTCACCCGGCTCCCGGCCCGCCAACAGCAGCTCCGAGGCCGCCATCGCCTCCACATGCGCGGAGACCGAAACCGGCAGATCCAGCACACTGCTGAACACCGCCGCCACCGGCGCGGCCTGCCAGCCCAGTCGCGGATGATCCACCACACCGGCCGCCGGATCGACCCGGCCCGCCAGCGCCACACCCGTCCACAGTGGGCGCCGCCGCGGCAGCCGATCCAGGAAAGCCTTCGCGCTGCGCGCCACTATGGTCAGCGCCGCGTCCTGACCCGTTTGGGGAGTGGCGATTTCGAGCCCGCCCAGAATCTTGCCGGACAGATCCGCGGCCACGATCCGGGTCAGCGTGGAACCGATATGCACACCGAGGGTCACGAACGAATCGGTATCCACCTCGAACGGCACCCGCGGCCGGCCGACCGCACCGGAGGCGGTCAAATCGGCACGCTCACGCAGCAGGCCCACCGAAAGTAGAGCCGACACTTGGCGATTCACGGTGGCAATGCTCAAACCCGTACTCTGCGCTGCGATATCGCGAAAGATCGGGCCGCGGGTGGCGGCCCGCAGCACGGCCGCGGCGGGATTATCGGTAATGCGCAGCTCCGGCGGCACCGCGGGCCGGGCCGGGGCCAGTCGAGCGGTGGCAATCGCGCCACGGGTGCGTTTTTCAAGGGTGGGACTGGTCATTGTGAAGTCCTTGCTGCGGTCCCGACCCGGTGACAGGGGGACGAATGCCTACACGAAGAGATTTCAGCGGTGCAGCGAGGAGGCCCGGACCGGGCGACGAATCGTGCTGGATTCGAGGCGAATCGGGGGTGTCAGAACTCGGCTGCGGGACGGCAGGGACAACACAGTTCCCGCTGGCGAGGCAGCCGCACACCCAGCGCCACGGTCACATAAGTGACCCGTGCGACATGAGTGTGATCGGCAGACATGTATACAAAGCTAACATCCCGCCCGAACCGAACGGAATCCGTTCTCCCATATCTCGAGAAATGAGTGCCACCTCACCCTGCCGATCTCGACCCGCGCGGTCAGTGATCGGTGAACAACTTCTCCAGTTCGGTGATGAAGTACGGGAAGTGGGCGGCGAAGCGGTAGAGGTCCTGGTCGCCTTCGAAGCCGCCGAACCAGTACAGGCCGGGCTCGCCGTCATCGGTCGGATCCAGGTTGCGGAAGGTACGGACCCATTGATCGGTGCGGCGACCGGCCACCATGAACGGGAGGGCGCGGGAGAACACCATCTCCTGGTCCGGAGCGGGAAGCTGCTGTGGGACAACGGTATCCAGGCTGCGGAGCATGGCCTGCACCCGGGCGGCCAGCTCGCGGCCCAGGGCCGTGCGGGAGGGCAGATAGCGGGGGAGCAGTAGCGCCGCCACCCCGCCGAGGATCAGCGCCACGCCGATCAGCGCGTGTCCGGGACCCAATGCGAGCGCGAGTGTGGTGATCGCACCGGCCACGACAAGCGTTGCGCCGAGCCAGAATTCGAAGCCCTTACGAGTCCGGTCGATGAAACTGCCCTGCGCGGTCGCCTCGTCGATGAGGGTGCGGCGCACCGCCCGCACATTCACCTTGTCGCGCAGGTCCGACAGCAGTACCGCATCGGTGCCCGCCGGCAGGAATGCCTCGTAGACCGCGCGCTCGGACGCGGTGAGCCGATCGTCGATCGGATTCATTCGGCTTATCCGCCAATCGGATTCGCCGACCACCGCGACCCAGAGATAGCTGCGCACCGCCAGATCCACCACCGTGGCCGCCAGATCGGGCGCATCCACATAACCGTCGACCAGCAATCCGGCCGTACCGGGCAGGATGCCGTCAGGGGAGGTGAACTGCACGCGATTGCCATGGCGCACCAGCGGATCCAGCACAGCCGTACCGGTCGGCTGCCGCCGGCGCGCCCAGATCACGTACCCGGCCGCCGCGGCGAGCGCGGCCAGCAGCACCCCGAACGCCGCCAGCACCGGACCGGTCAGCGAGAACGGGCCGGGCGCATCGTCATCCTGGATATCGGCATTCGCCTTCACAGTGCCCGGCGGCACCTGCAGGGTCACATCGATGAGGTCGCCCTTGCGCAGATCGGTCTTCTCCAAATGCGCCACGCCATCGGGCTCGACGCGAATATCCGCACAGTCCTCCGCCTTTCCGGGCGGGCCGATCGTGCACTTGGTGACACCCATCCGGAAGTCCGGGCTGGTCATGGTCACACTGATGGACGCCACATCGGTATTGAGCACCCCGCTCCACCGGAACGTCTGCGCGCCACCGGAATCGGCGACCGTATTGTGCACCGTGTACTTGAACGTCACCTGCCCGGACCGGGCATCGATGGTGAACCGGTCATCCGCGACGGTCGCCTCACCATCACCGGTGGCCTGGATATCGCTGACCTGGAAGGTCCGCTGGATGCTCTCGCTGACCTGCACCCGCAGCGGTAGCACCTGCCGGAACTCGCTACCCTCCGGCACTTCCACGGTTTCGACCACCCGCAGCAGACCATCGTCGCCGAGATCCACATCAGCGGTGATCCTCACCCCATCGGGCTGCTGCGCCTGAGCGGCCGGGGCGACTACTCCCGCCAGCGCGAGCAGCAGCGCCACGAGGACGCCCCCCCGAAAAATCTGCATGGTTGGTCACTCTAGCCAGCTTGCTATTCTTCCTCAGCGGCTGTCGGATATCGGTGAGAACGAGGGGGTGCGGGGGTATGACTCGCCCACCGTCCGGCTACGGACCGAATGCCCCGGGTGCCTGGCCCCCGGAACCGGACCCTCGTCGTCGGCAACAACCGGCGGGGCAACCGCCGCAAGGCAATCCGCCTCAGCCCGGCGGTCATCCGGGCCGTCCACAGCAGCCCGGCGGTTATCCGCCCCCGCCGCCCGGTGGGTATCCCTCCCGGCCCGGCGGCTATCCCGTACAACCGTCCGGCCCGGCGGCCCCGCCCGGCGGATTCCCACTGCAACCACGCACCGGTTATCCACAGCGCTCGGGTTATCCACAGCAGCAAGGGTTTCCACCGCCCCCGGGATATGGCGCGGCACCCACCTTCGCTCAGCCGCGGCAGCCGGCGTACCGCCCGCCCATGCCGCCGCCCGCCGCGTACACCCAGCCTGGCATGCCCGCACAGCAGCGCCCCGCCCCGCCGCGCCGTCGCCGCTGGGGCACCCTGGTGGTCATTCTCATCCTGCTGGTCTCCACCGTCGTCCTGCGCACCGCCATCCGAACCGGCTTGAGCGCCTTGGGATCCGGCGACAAGGTACAGACCACCTACAGCAACGATCCAGGCAGCGAGAACGCCGGTGTCGCCAAGACCTCGGAC
Source organism: Nocardia sp. SYP-A9097 (assembly GCF_009649815.1). Lineage (GTDB taxonomy): Bacteria > Actinomycetota > Actinomycetes > Mycobacteriales > Mycobacteriaceae > Nocardia. The sequence goes on along the minus strand of NZ_WJIC01000001.1, from coordinate 117,731 downwards.
AATCCGCTGGTCACCGACGACAGCCTCACCCTCATCCCGGAACGCTGCAATTACTCGCCGTGGGGCACCGACGTCGAGGTGGCGCGCAAGTTCTTCGAAACGGCCGCAAGCTGTCTCGCCGATGCCTGGAAACCGCTCTTCGACGACATCAAACTGCCGTTCGAACCGCCGAAACTGAATGTCTCGGCCACCACCAGCGGTATCACCACCCTGTGCACCGGCAACAGCAGCAATTTCGCCGCCTTCTACTGCTCGGCCGACAAGACCATCTATATGCCGGTCAGCCAGCTGCAAACCGATATCTACAAGAACAACTGGGTGGTCTACCTGTCGGTGTTCGCCCACGAATACGGGCATCACGTACAAGCCGAATCAGGCATCCTCGGCAAGGTGCATCAGCAGCGCCGCGATGCCGGCGCCCGCAGCGATACCGGCCTGGAACTGTCCCGCCGCACCGAACTTCAGGCCAACTGCTTCGACGGCATGTTCCTGTCGTCCTCGAACAACGGCGGTTCACTGTCCAACGCCCAGATCGGCGTCGCCCGCAACGACATGTACCACCGCGGCGACGCCCCCGGCGATATGCGCGACCACGGCACCTCGCAGAACGGCGGCGGCTGGTTCGAACTGGGTTACGACAGAAACCGTACGGCCCAGTGCAATACCTTCGCCGCCGCCGTCAGCAAGGTGAACTGAGAGCTCAGTGCCCGAAGGGCCCTTCGCCGGTCCGCTTGATCTGATGCCCGTGCCCGTGCACGCCCTCGGCATACGCGGTCTCGGCATGCAGCGCGAAGTCGATACCGGAGACCTCTTCCTCGCGGCTCACCCGGAATCCGATGGTCTTGTCGATCACCTTGCCCAGCGCGAACGACACACCGAAAGCGAACGCCGCCACCGCGATAACGCCCACCAGCTGCTTACCCAGCTGCCCGAGCCCACCGCCGTACAGCAGCCCCTCGGGACCGTTCGCACCCGTCATGGCCCGATTCGCCAGGAAACCGATGAGCAGCGTGCCCACAATGCCACCGACGAAGTGCACGCCCACCACATCGAGCGAATCGTCGTAGCCGCCCTTGAACTTCCAGCCCACCGCGAACGAACACACCGTGCCCGCAACGAGTCCCACGATGAGCGCGCCCATGGTGTTCACCGAACCGCAGGACGGGGTGATGGCGACCAGACCGGCCACCGCACCCGACGCCGCACCGAACGTGGTCGGGCGTCCATCGCGCACCTGCTCCACGATCAGCCAGCCCAGCATGCCCAGACAGCCTGCCACCAGCGTATTGAGGAAGACCGCCGCGGCGGTTCCATTGGCCGCCAAGGCCGAACCGGCATTGAACCCGAACCAGCCGAACCACAGCAGACCCGCGCCCAGCAGGACGAACGGCAGATTATGCGGGCGCATGGCATCGAGCTTGAAGCCGACGCGCGGTCCCAGCACGATCGCCATGGCCAGAGCCGAAGCGCCCGAGGCGATCTCGACAACCAGACCACCCGCGTAATCGAGGGTGCCGAAGGAGGCCAGCCAGCCATTCGGCGTCCACACCCAGTGCGCGATGGGCGCGTACACAATGAGCGCCCACACCGGTACGAAGATCATCCACGCGGAGAATTTCGCGCGGTCCGCGATCGCGCCGCTGACCAGTGCCACGGTCAGAATCGCGAAAGTCAGTTGGAAGGTGACGAAGAGCAGTTCCGGAATTCCGCTGCCCGCGTGCACAGTCGTGGGATCAATTCCGGAAAGTCCGAAATGTCCGAGATTTCCGATGAGTCCGCCACCCGAGTCATCACCGAACGCGAGACTGTATCCCAGCACCAACCACGCCACCGTGACCAGCGGAATCGAGATGAAACTCATCATGAGCATGTTCAGCACACCGCTGGAGCGCACCATGCCGCCGTAGAAAATCGCCAGGCCAGGCGTCATGAGCAGCACCATGGCCGTGGCCGCGAGCAGCCAGGCCGTAGCGGCCGGATCGATGTTCATGGGGGTAACTCCTTCCGCGCGTTATCGCGTTGCAGGGAAGTTACCGAAAACTCACGTTTCCGCGCTGTTACGAAAATGAGGAATTGGATACCTGTACGTAACAGTCTCAGCCGCGCCGCTCTTTACCTTTACGCGACAGCGCGCGCATTCCACGCGGTCCGGGCACGGGCAGATCCTCTTCCAAGGTCACCCACTCGGCCGTGGTCAGCCACTGCTGCTGTACGCGGGCATCCGCTGTGTCGTTGAACACGCGGCGACCGCGATCATCACGCAGCTCATACGCCAGCACCGACCAGCGCGGCGGACGCCCCTGCTCGGTCACCTGATCGCGCAGATACGCCGCCACCAGCGTGCCGATCGCGGTCACCGGGCGCAGTGACACCCGATTACCGAACCGCGCGGCATGGAAACGCCTTCCGGCGCAAAGGGATCGGGGTGTCGCGTTATAGGCGATCCAGCCCGCGCGCTGCGCCCGCTCGATCAGCCACAGATGCTTGACCGCGGTCGGCGCGATATCGCCCACCCGATCCCGGATCAACTCCACGATCGGCTCCGACAGCAGAATGTCCCGGCGCGTCGGCCCGGTGCCGTGCGCGATCCAGTACTCGTCGGTGAGCTTGGCCAGCACCCGGCCGAAATCGTCGACACTGCGCTGGGCGCGGCGGCCCAGACGTTCGATGCGCTCGGCCTCGGCGCGCATATCGTTCTGCACGATGAGGGTCTGAATGGCCGCCAGCGTCGGCACCTGACCGCGCTGCAGCAGCTCCAGAATGGCGCCCGCGGTCGCCGGATCGGCGGCGGCAGACACCGGTAGCGAATCACGCTTGATGTCGTAGTTCTGTGGGCTGATGGCTCGACTGAGCAATCCGACCGCGGCGAGATCACCGGCGAACTCGGTGCTGGAGAGCCAGGCTTCTGCGATGTCGTCGTGCGACGGCACTTGGGCGTTCCTCCAAAGAAATTTGGTTGTGCCCCGGTCGGGATGAGGGACCGGCCGGGGCCACCAACCTGATGAAGGTTTGGCTACCGAAGTTGCCGATGTCCACGGTAGCCAAACGATTGCGATCTTGCTGCATGGGGTGATGGGATCGTTATGTCCGGTCTGCGGAGTTGAAACCGAACACACATCCGTAAATGGCGATCTTCGACGTAGGTAGCGTCCGGCTATCTCCCCTGGACACCCACGCCAAGAATTTGCTCGGGGGTAGGACCCGCATCGGGTTCAGTCCGGTCGGTATCGAACGGGCATCCGGACTGGATGTGACATAACGCACAGTTTGACGCGCGGGAGTGGCGGAATCGGGCGCATCGGTAGCCGCGCGGGCAGTGAATCGTTCGATGTCGGGGGTACTCGGTACCCTCGTGGCCGTGGCTCTGTACCGGAAGTACCGACCGGCAACGTTCGCTGAAGTTGTGGGGCAGGAGCACGTCACCGACCCCCTGAGCATCGCGCTCGACACCGGGCGGATCAGTCATGCCTATCTGTTCTCCGGCCCGCGCGGCTGCGGTAAGACCTCCTCCGCGCGGATTCTCGCGCGCTCACTCAACTGTGTGGAGGGGCCGACCTCCACCCCGTGCGGGGTGTGCTCGTCCTGTGTGGCGCTGGGCCCCGGCGGGTCCGGCAATCTCGATGTCATCGAACTCGACGCCGCGAGCCACGGTGGCGTCGACGACACCCGCGAACTCCGCGACCGCGCCTTCTACGCGCCCGCCGAATCCCGCTACCGCGTCTTCATCGTCGACGAGGCGCACATGGTCACCACCGCGGGCTTCAACGCGCTGCTCAAGATCGTCGAAGAGCCGCCCGCCCACCTGATCTTCGTCTTCGCCACCACCGAGCCGGAGAAGGTGCTCCCCACCATCCGCTCGCGCACCCACCACTACCCCTTCCGGCTGCTGCCGCCCGCCACCATGCGCGGCCTGCTCGGCAAGATCTGCGACCAGGAACACGTCGAGGTCGAAGAGTCGGTGTACCCCTTGGTGATTCGCGCGGGCGGCGGTTCGCCCCGCGACAGCCTCAGCGTGCTGGACCAGCTCCTCGCGGGCGCGGGCCCCGAAGGCGTCACCTACCCCCGGGCCGTCTCCCTGCTCGGTGTCACCGATGTCGCGCTCATCGACGACGCGGTGGACGCCCTGGCGAACTCCGACGGCGCGGCCCTGTTCGGCACCATCGACCGCGTGGTCGAGGCGGGCCACGACCCCCGCCGCTTCGCCACCGACCTCCTCGAACGCCTCCGCGACCTCATCCTGCTGCGCGCCGTCCCCGACGCCACCGAACGCAACCTGGTCACCGGCCCCGGCGACGTCATAGCCCGCATGCAGGACCAGGCCGCCCGCCTCGGCCCCGCCACCCTGGCCCGCCACGCCGAACTCCTGCACGAGGGCCTCGGTGACATGCGCGGCGCGACAGCCCCCCGCCTGCTCCTCGAGGTGGTCGCTGCCCGCATGCTGCTGCCCGCCGCCTCCGACGCCGAAACCGCCACCCTGCAACGCCTCGAAACCCTCGAGCGCCGCATGTCCGGCGGCGCCATACCCCCCGCCCAATCCGCCGCACCGGTCGCCGCCACCGGACAAGCCGTCTCCACCCCGCCCGCTGCTGCTCCCGCTCCGGCCGTCGACGCCTCGGGAGCCCCCCGCCGCCGCGGCGCGGAGGCTCTCGCCGCCCTGCGCGGAACCCGAGGCGGTCCAACCACTCCCACCACACCCCAGCAGCAACAAGCGCCAACCTCACCGCAACAGGCAGCGCCCGCCGCGCCGCAGCAACCGGTCGTGCCCCCGGTGCCGGAAGCTTCCACAACCGCTGCGCCACATGCTGATTCGTCAGCGCACGCCCCGGTCGCAGCGGTGCGCCCGCCAGAGATGTCCGCCGCGCGCGTCCCGCTCAGCGACGCCGCACCGGATGCCGCTGCGGCGGGTGTGGAAGCGGCAGTGCCGCAGCCGATTTCCGTGGTCGATACCGCGTCGACCGCACCGGTCGAGTTCGCGCAGGTCGAGAGTGACGCTCCTGCGGCCGCGCCGGTCACCGCCGTGTCGAGTGTGGAAACTTCCGCGCAGCCGGTCGAAGTCGCTGCCTCGCAGGGTGATTCGGGTATCTCCGCGGGGTCGGTCGGAGGCGCGTCGCCGGCTGCTGTCCTCGACGACGTCGAAATCGATCCGGATCAGATGGCGCTCGGCGCGGATATCGACGCGTCCGATGCCGAATCGGCGGATGATCCGGTGCCCGCGTTCGCGTTCTCGGGGGAATCCGGCGGTGCGGCAACCGTTTCCGAGGTCGCTGCCCGGTTCGCAGCCGAGGCCGAGGCCACGGGCGCGGTAGCCGCGACCGGCGATACTGCCGCCGTGACCGGTGCGGCCGTGGGTGGTGAGCCCGTATGGGCGGTGGCGAGTGCGGTGGTCGATTCGGAACCCGCCGTTGCGCCGGAACCTGTTGCCACACCGGAACCTGCTGCTGAGTCTGCGGCGGTCGCGGTGCCTGGTGCGGCAGATTCCGATGATGTGCTGCGGGAGATCGAAGCCGCCTGGGCGGATATTCGGGCCAAGGTGCGGGAGTTCGGGGCCGCGGTTCAGGCGCTGCTCTCCGGGGCTTCGGTGTCGCGGCTCGAGGGCGGGACGATTGTCTTCGCGCATCAGCACGCACCGCTGGCGCAGCGGTTGTCGCAACCGCAGAACTTGGATGCGGTGCGGTCGGCGGTCAAGGCGGTGCTCGGGCGCGAACATGACGTGAAGTGGGAAGTGGGGGGTGGGGGCGCGCCCGCTGCCCCGCAGGGGAGTGCCGGTGCGGCGGGGAAGGGGCCTGCCGGTGCGGGCGCGGCCCCGAAGAAGGTCGCGGCCAAGTTCTCCCGGCCGAGTCAGGCCAAGGGTGCGGCGAGTGTGGCCGCCACCACCGTGGCGGCACCGGTGGCTTGGGGGAGCCCGGCGCCGAGCGGTGGCTCATCGGATGGGGCGGCCGGTGACTCCGCCGCGAACGTGAGTGCGCCGAGTGCGGGTATCGCGTCGGCGAGTGGTTCGGGCACGGCGGTCGCGGAGCCCGCACCGGCGGCGGAATCTTATGTGCGGCCGAGTGCTGCGGCGGTGCGCAACGCACCCCCGGAGGACGATATTCCGCTGCCTGACGGGCCGGACTATCCGGACGACCCGGGGCCCTCGGACTACTCGCCAGTAGGTTATGACGGCGTCCCACCTGCTACTACGGCGGAGGAGGAGCGCGAGCTACTGGCCGCCGCGGCGGTTCCGATCCCCGCCGAGGAGCGCCGCGACCCTGATGATGTGGCCTTGGAACTCTTGCGGTCCGAATTGGGGGCTACTCCGCTGGAGGGTTGACAGTTGCCCTGTGAGTCGCATTAAGTTAACCGGAGTTCGCATCGGGCGGTACTATGATCGGGTGGCCGTGAGTAGCGGTCGGTCGAGAGGCCGATCGGTGAGGTTGCCCGCGGTCGCCCCGCACAACGCGGTGTCGGCGCACATTACGGAAGGAAAAACTCCGATATGACCACAGAGGCCTACATTTACGAGGCCATCCGCACCCCGCGCGGCCGCAACCGGAACGGGTCGCTGCATTCGGTCAAGCCGATCGACCTGACCACCGGTCTGGTCGAGGAGCTGCGGAAGCGCTTTCCGAACCTCGAAGAGGATCGGATCTCGGACATCATCCTGGGTGTCGTCTCCCCCGTGGGTGATCAGGGCGCCGATATCGCTCGCACCACCGTGCTCACCGCCAAGCTGCCCGACACCGTCGGTGGCTTCCAGATCAACCGCTTCTGCGCCTCCGGCCTCGAGGCCGTGAACCTGGCCGCGCAGAAGGTCCGCTCCGGCTTCGATGACCTGGTCATCGCCGGTGGCGTCGAGTCCATGTCCCGCGTGCCGATGGGCTCCGACGGCGGCGCCATGTTCATGGACCCGAAGACCAGCTACGAGGCTTACATTGTCCCGCAGGGCATTTCGGCCGACCTGATCGCCACCATCGAGGGCTTCACCCGCGACGATGTCGACGCCTACGCCGTGCGCTCGCAGAACCTGGCCGAAAACGCCTGGAAGAACGGCTATTTCGCGAACTCGGTCGTCCCGGTCAAGGACATCAACGGTCTGACCGTGCTGGACACCGACGAGCACATGCGCCCCGGCACCACCGCCGCCGACCTCGGCAAGCTGAACCCGGCCTTCGCCGGTATCGGTGAGATGGGTGGCTTCGACGCGGTGGCCATGCAGCGCTACACCTACGTCGAGTCCATCAACCACGTGCACCACGGCGGTAACTCCTCGGGCATCGTCGACGGCGCCGCCATGGTGCTCGTCGGCTCCGAAGAGGCCGGCGCCGCTTCGGGTCTGACCCCGCGTGCCCGCATCGTCGCGACCGGCACCTCCGGTGCGGATGCCACCATCATGCTGACCGGCCCGACCCCGGCCGCGGAGAAGGCTCTCGCCAAGGCGGGCCTGAAGCGTGAGGACATCGACCTCTACGAGATCAACGAGGCGTTCGCCTCCGTCGTGCTGAAGTTCCAGAAGGATCTGCAGATCCCGGACGAGAAGCTGAACGTCAACGGCGGCGCCATCGCGATGGGCCACCCGCTCGGCGCCACCGGCGCGATGATCACCGGCACCGTGGTGGACGAGCTGCACCGTCGCAATGCCCGCTACGGCCTGATCACCCTGTGCATCGGCGGCGGCATGGGTGTTGCCACCATCATCGAGCGCGTCTAACGCCCACCGACTTTTTCTCGAGGAGAACCAAAAACTATGACTGAGAACATGATCGGCTGGGAAAAGGACGCCGACGGCATCGTCGTGCTGACCATGGACGACCCCAACCAGGGCGCCAACACCATGAACCAGCTGTACAAGGACTCCATGAAGGCGACCGTCGATCGCCTGGAGGCCGAGAAGGACGACATCACCGGTGTCGTCATCACCTCCGGCAAGAAGACCTTCTTCGCCGGCGGCGACCTGAAGAACATGATGAAGACCACGCCGGAGAACGCGGCGGACATCATGGAGGAGCTCGGCAATATCAAGGGTGACCTGCGTCGCCTGGAGAAGCTGGGCAAGCCGGTCGTCTCCGCGATCAACGGTGCTGCCCTCGGTGGCGGCCTGGAGATCACCCTGGCCACCCACTACCGCATCGCCGCGGACGTGAAGGGTGTGCAGCTGGGCCTGCCCGAGGTCTCCCTCGGCCTGCTCCCGGCCGGTGGCGGTGTCACCCGCATCACCCGCATGCTGGGCATCGCCAACGGCCTGATGGGTGTGCTGTTGCAGGGCAACAAGTTCACCCCGGCCAAGGCCAAGGCCACCGGTCTGATCAACGAGGTCGTCGGCTCGATCGAGGAGCTGGTTCCGGCCGCGAAGGCGTGGATCAAGGCCAACCCGGACAAGGGCGTGCAGCCCTGGGATGTCAAGGGCTACAAGATCCCCGGCGGCACCCCGACCACCCCGGCGCTCGCCGCCAACCTCCCGGCGTTCCCGGCCAACCTGCGCAAGCAGCTCAAGGGCCAGAACATGCCGGCGCCGCAGGCCATCATGGCCGCCGCGGTCGAGGGCGCGCAGGTCGATTTCGACAACGCGTCGCTGATCGAGTCGCGCTACTTCGTCTCGCTGCTGACCGGCCCGGTCGCGAAGAACATGATCCAGGCGTTCTTCTTCGATCTGCAGTCGATCAACAACGGTGGTTCGCGTCCCAAGGACGTGCCCAAGCGTGAGATCAAGAAGATCGGCGTCGTCGGCGCGGGCATGATGGGCGCGGGCATCGCGTACGTCTCCGCCAAGGCCGGTTACGAGGTCGTGCTGAAGGACGTCACCATCGAGGCGGCCAACCGCGGCAAGAACTACTCGGAGAAGATCGAGGAGAAGGCACTCTCGCGTGGCAAGACCACCGCGGAGAAGTCGGCCGCGCTGCTCGCCAAGATCACCCCGACCGCCGATGCCGCCGACTTCGCCGGTGTCGACTTCGTGATCGAGGCCGTCTTCGAGAAGCCCGAGCTCAAGAACGCGGTCTTCCAGGAGATCGAGGACATTGTCGACGCCGACGCGCTGCTCGGCTCGAACACCTCGACCCTGCCGATCACCCTGCTGGCCAATGGTGTTAAGCGGTCCGAGGACTTCATCGGCATCCACTTCTTCTCCCCCGTGGACAAGATGCCGCTGGTCGAGATCATCAAGGGCGAGAAGACCTCCGACGAGGCGCTGGCTCGCGTGTACGACTACACCCTGGCGATCCGCAAGACCCCGATCGTGGTCAACGACAGCCGCGGCTTCTTCACCTCTCGCGTCATCGGCACGTTCATCAACGAGGCCATCATGATGCTCGAGGAGAACATCGATCCGGCGACCATCGAGCAGGCCGGTCTGCAGGCGGGCTACCCGGCCGCGCCGCTGAAGCTGAGCGATGAGCTCAACTTCGAGACCATGAACAAGATCTTCAAGGAGACCCTGGCGGCCGCCGAGACCGAGGGCAAGGTCATCTCGGCCGCGTCCCTGGCGTCGGGTCGCATCATCGACACGATGATCGACAAGTTCGACCGCAAGGGCAAGGCCGCCGGCGCCGGTTTCTACAACTATGTCGACGGCAAGACCGCCGGTATCTGGGAGGGCCTGCGCGAGACCTTCGGTTCCCAGCGTGAGCTGCCCGCGGGCGTCACCCTGCAGGACCTCAAGGACCGCATGCTGTTCATCGAGGCCATCGAGACCCAGAAGTGCTTCGACGAGGGTGTGCTGACCACCACCGCCGACGCGAACATCGGTTCGATCTTCGGTATCGGTTACCCGGCCTGGACCGGTGGCGTGCACCAGTTCATCGTCGGCTACCCGGGTGGCACCGCCGGCTTCGTCGCTCGCGCGGACGAGTTGGCCGCCAAGTTCGGCGAGCGTTTCGAGGTTCCGGCCTCGCTGCGTAAGTAGTAGGTAAATACGGAAGCGATTGCCGCACTGCGGTTTCGCTGACCGACACGGCCCGGGTTGTGCATCACAACCCGGGCCCTGTCGTATTCGCGGCCTGTTCCGGCGCACCGAACCTGGGCACTTTCCCGCACACTTGTCCACAGGGCGCGCTACGTTTGGAATATGCGCGGGTAGAACACCGGTATCGCCCGTACTTCCGGTGCGCGCTCGTCCAGTGCGAGGTGGGCAGGGATGGAACCACAGCCACGCCCGGGGGAAACCCGGAGCGACTCTTCTCGGCCTGAAACTGCCACGCAGGCATATGTTCCCATGAGCATTATCGACGAACTCGAGGCCATGGGGCTGGTCGATGCCGACGAGGTCGGTCGTGGCGGCTTCGGGGTGGTCTTCCGCTGCACGCAGCGGGTATTGGATCGAATTGTCGCGGTGAAGGTGCTCTCCACCGAGATAGACGCGGAGAGCCTGGAGCGTTTCCTGCGCGAGGAGCACGCCATGGGGCGGCTCTCCGGGCATCCCAATATCGTCGACATTCTGCAGGTGGATGTGACGGCCAGCGGTCGGCCGTACATTGTGATGCCCTATGCCACGCACGGTTCACTCGAACAGCTGGTCCGCGATAATGGCCCGCTGACCTGGTCCGATTCCCTGCGGGTCGGGGTGAAATTGGCGGGCGCGATCGAAACCGCGCATCGCGCCGAGGTGCTGCACCGAGATGTGAAACCGGCGAATGTACTGCTCAGCCGGTATGGCGAACCGCAGCTCACCGATTTCGGTATTGCCAGAATTCCGGGCGGCTTCCGGACCTCCACCAGTCTGATCACCGGCTCGCCCGCCTTCACCGCGCCCGAGGTGCTCAAGGGTGATGAGCCGACGGTGCGCTCGGATGTCTACGGTCTGGGCTCCACCCTGTTCGCTTTGCTCACCGGTCACGCCGCCTATGAGCGGCAGGCGGGGGAGAAGATCGTCGCCCAGTTCCTGCGGATCACCAATCAGCCGGTGCCGGATCTGCGCGAGCAGGAGATTCCACCGGATGTGGCGGCCGCGATCGAGGCGGCCATGTCGCCGGATCCGCGGCATCGGCCGGAGTCGGCGGTGGAGTTCGGTGAGCTGCTGCGCACGGTGCAGAGCGGGCACGGGCAGGTGCCGGACGAAATGGCGCTGCTGGACGGCAGTGTCGCGGGGGAGGCCACCGAATCCGATGCCACCCAGCAGTATTCGCGTCGCACGGTGGTGAACTCGCCGCGTAATCGATCGCTGACCCTGCGCCCGTCCACCACGCCGAGTGGCACCTACTCGCCCATGGGCGGGTCCGTCACACCGACCGGGAATACGCTACCGCCCACCGCCGCAACGAAATTCCGGCCGCCGACGCCCGCACGCGAGCCGGTGCCGCGGCCTCGACTGCTGGAGCCATTGCGGGCCGGTGGCCGACGGCGGCTCGCGGTTATCCACGGCCCGGCGGGATTCGGTAAGAGCACCCTGGCCGCGCAATGGTGTGCCGAGCTCACCGATCGCGGGGTCGCGGTGGCCTGGATCGGTATCGACCGGTACGACGACAATGAGGTGTGGCTGCTCGCGCACATTATCGCCGCCATTCGCCGGGTGCGGCCCGAACTCGGGGCCGGGCTGGAGCAGGTGCTGGAGGAGCGGCCCGCCGAGGCGGTGCCGTACGCGATCTCCGCGCTCATCGACGAGGTGCACGCGGGCGGTAACACCATTGTCGTGGTGGTGGACGATTGGCATCGGGTGACCGATACCGGTGCGCATCGGGTGATGGACGCGCTGCTCGACAATGGTTGTCACCATTTGCGTTTCGTGGTCACCGGCCGCGAGCGCGCCGGATTGCCGTTGAGTCGCATGCAGGTCGCCGATGAGCTGGTCGAAATCGATTGCGATCAACTGAGTCTCACCGCCGAGGAGACCCGGCAGATCCTGGTGGACCGGACCGGTCTGGAGCTCACCGACCGGCAGCTCGAGCAGATCTACACCGCCACCGAAGGCTGGCCCGCCGCCATTCAGCTGGTGAGTCTGTCACTGCGCGCCGCCGGGGCCGACGCGGATCAGCTGATCGCCCGAATCTCGGGGGACAACAAGGCGATTCGCGAATACCTCGCCGAGAATGTGCTGGACTCGCTGGAGCCGCGCATGCTCGACTTCCTCGCTGCCATCTCGGTGCCGGAGCGGGTCGATGCCTCCCTCGCCGAGGCGCTGACCGGCAGCGCCGACGCCGGTGAGCTGCTGGAGCAGGCCGAACAGCGGGAATTGTTCCTGCACCGGCTGTCCGAGGATTCGTCCTGGTATCGCATGCAGCCGATGGTGGCCGAACATCTGCGCGCCCGCTTGGAGCGCGCGCAGCCCGGTCAGGTGAAAGCCTTGCACCGCAGGGCATCCCGCTGGTTCGCCGAACATCAGCTGCTGCGGCAGTCGGTGGATCACGCGCTGGCGGCCACGGATTTCAAGTTCGCGCTGGATCTGGTCGAGAACGGCGGTATGGATCTGATCGACCGTTCCCGGCTGGCCACACTCTTCGGGACGGTGTCGAAACTGCCTGTGCAGCAGGTGACTTCACGCAGCAAGCTGTTGATGGCGCTGGCACGGGCGAATGTGAACCTGCAGCAGTCGGGCGCGGCGCGTACGGCGCTGGGCCGGCTGTCCAGCATGCTGGCGCGTAGTTCGCCGACCGACGCCGAGGCGGTGAATCAGCGCTGTCAGGCCGCGGTGCTGGCGGCCGCCGATCAGGTGGCGCGGGATCGCACCGATGGCGTGCTGGAGAAGCTCGCCGATACGTTGCGGCTGGCCGATGACCTGCCGCCGTGGACCGTCTCCACCGCCGCGAATCTCGCCTCCTACGTGCATCTCTGCGATTTCGATTTCGACGAGGCGCGGCGGGTGCAGGAGTGGGCCACGCCCTATCACGCTCGCTCCGCCGATCCGCTGGGCGCGGTGTTCGGGCTGTGCAGTCAGGGTGACGCCGCCTATGAACGGCTCGATATAGCCGCTGCCACAGCGTATTTCGAGCAGGCGTGGCAGACGGCGCGGGATCGCTCGGGTCCACACTCACAACCTGTGCGGGTCGCCGCCGCGCTGCTGGGCGAACTCGCCTACCGCCGCAATGATCTGGACAACGCCGAACGCCTGCTGGATCAGAGTTATCAATTGGCCGCCCATGTCGGCCCGGTCGACTTCCTGATCAGCACCTTCGTCATCGGCGCGCGGGTGAAGGCGGTGCGCGGCGATCTCGATACCGCCACCGCCCGCCTGGACGAGGGTGCGCGAATCGCCATGGACCGCAAGCTGACCCGGCTCGCCGCGCAGATCAAGGCCGAGCGTTTCCGCCTCGGCCTGCCGCCGGATCAGCTCACCGCGGGCCTGGTCACCGACCCCATGACCCGGTCCGTCCGGCATCTCTCCGGTGCGGCGGTACTGGCCGGCGAAGCCGAGGAGTTCGCCACCATCCGCGCCCTGCTGTCGCGGCACTATCGCGGCGACGATCGCGGCCCCGCCGACGATCTGGCCCCCCTCGGCACCGATGACACGGCGGTGAAACGGGCCCGCGCCCTGCACGCCCGCATTCGCGAGAAGAACCGTCCGCGAGCCGAAATGGATGCCGCGCTGCTGCTCACCGAATGCCTGTCGGCCTCCGGCTGGGTGGGTGAATCCATCGCGGTCCTCACCCCCGTGGTGGTGCGCTTCGCCCCGCTCGGCTGGTCCCGCCCATTCCTGGACGCGGGCCCGGGCGTGCGGAATATCCTGCGGACGATGCGAACCCAGCTCGGACTGGTCGACCTCGGGAGCTCGGACGCACCCGAACTCCCGCGCGCCTTCCTGGACGCGCTGCTCTGAGCCCAGCCGCCAGGTGACCTCGAGCTTGTTCACAGCGAATCTCGAGGAATGCCGCCGACAATCGCCGTCGTGCTGTTCACCCGTGTGCTGTCGCAGAGTCCGCCGCCGGCCCCTCCTCCCGCGCAAGTGGGTTCGGGGCACCAGGGTGGTTTCCAGCACGGGGTTTCGCTATTGCACGGCTGGGTGCCGCAGGTCGCGATGTTCCTGGCGGTGTTCTTCCTGGTGGTGGCGATCGCGCGGTTCACTCGGCGCTGGTGGCTGCTGTGGGTGCCGGCCTGTGTGGCGATCTCGGCCGGGGTGACCTGGGTGGCCTGGGCGTATATGAACGACGAGGGGCTGGCGTCGGATCCGGCCCCCGTACTGCTGTGGGTCTGCATCGGGATGATCGCGGCGGCCGTGGGCCTGGTGGTGGTTGGCTGGCAGGACGGGGCGTGGTGGCAGCGGGTGGCCGCGGTGCTGGCGGTGCCGCTGGCGCTGGTGAATGCCTTGATCGTGCTGGACCAGTGGGTGGGGTACTACCCGACGGTGCAGTCGGCGTGGGCCGCGGCGACCGCCGAATCGCTGTCGCATCAGACCGGCCTGGCGTCGCTGTCAGGTCTGCGGAATACCGATGTGGGTTCGGGACGCATTGTGCCGGTGGATATTCCGGAGTCGGGCAGTCATTTCAAGCATCGCCGCGAGTACGTGTATCTGCCGCCCGCGTGGTTCGCGGGTCCGAAACCGCCCGCGCTGCCGGTGGTCATGATGATCGGCGGCGAGTTCAATACCCCGGCGGATTGGGTGCGCAGCGGTCAAATCATGCCCCGTGTAGATGATTTCGTGAAAAGGAATGACGGTCAGGCGCCGGTGCTGGTGTTCGTCGACTCCGGTGGCAGCTTCAACAATGACACCGAGTGCGTGAACGGTACCCGCGGTGATGCCGCCGACCATCTCACCGATGATGTTCCGGACTATATGAAGTCGACCTTCGGGGTGTCCGCCGATCCGGCGCGGTGGGCGGCGGTGGGCTGGTCCATGGGCGGCACCTGTGCGGTGGATCTGGCCGTCATGCACCCGGAGCTACTGCACACCTTCGTCGATATCGCCGGTGATCTCGGGCCGACGGCGGGCAACAGGGAGCAGACCATTCGCCGCCTCTACGGCGGAGACTCCGATGCCTGGGCACAATTCGATCCGCAGACGGTGATGGCGAAGCACGGACCGTACTCGGATATGGTCGGCGTCTTCGACGACCTGACGCCGCCCCAGCGGCAGGGAGGTCAGGGTGGCAATCACAGTTTCCGGCCGAATCAGCCTGCGGCCGAGGATGATTCGGTCGGTCTGGGCGGGCATGATGGCGTCTTCGACACCGGTGAACTCGGTGCGGCGAACACCCTCTGCGAGGATGGCCGCCGCGTGGGCATCGAATGCACGGTGAACACCACGCAGGGTGGTCACACCTGGCAGTTCGCGTCCTCGGCATTCACCTCGACGCTGCCATGGTTGACCGCCCGGCTGGGGTTATCCGTCCCGAACCAGTCCTAGGCCTTCCACCACGGTCGTAGCGGTACCGTCCACGCCTTGTCCTCGCCGAGCTTGACGCCCAGGACCTGGTGCAGCTGCACCACATTGCGTTCGAAGCCGAGCTGGCAGCCCGCCATGTACAGGCCCCACACCTTGGCGGTGCCCTCGCCGACCTCGTCGACGGCGGCTTCCCAGTTCTTCACCAGGTTGTCGCACCATTCGGCCAGGGTGAGGGCGTAGTGCCGGCGCAGGTTCTCCTCGTGCAGCACCTCGAGACCCACATTCTGGATATCGGAGATGATGCGGCCGGAGCCGGAGAGTTCGCCGTCCGGGAAGACATAGCGGTCGATGAAATCGCCCGCCTTGGTGGTGCGGGTGTTGTCCGGGCGGGTGATGGAGTGGTTCAGGAAGGTGCCGCCGACCCGCAGCTTGGATTTGATGAATTCGAAGTAGGCCGGGTAGTTGTGCACGCCGATGTGCTCGGTGAGCCCGATGGAGGAGACGGCGTCGAAGTCGCTCTCGCGCACATCGCGGTAGTCCGAATGCCGCACCTCGGCGAGCTCGGAGAGTCCCTCTTCGGCGATCTTCTGCCGCGCCCACTCCGCCTGTTCGGCGGAAAGCGTTGCGCCGATGACCTTTACGCCCTTCTTGGCGGCGTAGCGCACCATGCCGCCCCAGCCGCAGCCGATATCGAGCAGCCGGTCGCCGGGCTTCAGCTCGAGCTTGTCGAAGACGAGCCGGTACTTGTTCTCCTGCGCCTGCTCCAGGGTCCGCTGCTCGTCCTCGTACACCGCGCAGGTGTAGGTCATGGAGGAGCCGAGTACATACTCGTAGAAGGTGTTCGAGACATCGTAGTGGTGGTGGATGGCCTCGGCGTCGCGAGTCTTGCTGTGCCGCAACCCTTCCAGTGCGATGCGCCGCCAGCGCGGCAGTGTCTCCTGCGGCGGCGGGGCGACCGGCTTGAGCAGTTCCCAGCCGAGCGAGCGCGCGATGGCGACCAGTTGCATGGCGGTGGGGCGCCGGAACTTCAAGCCCGCCATGGCTTTCAGCAGTTCGTACGGGTCGCCCGGGTGCACGCCGTGCGCCAGCATGTCGCCGGAGATGTAGGCGCGGGCCATGCCCAGATCGCCGGGCGCGTTGGCGACATAGTTGACCCCGCGCGGGTGAATGATCTCCAGGCCGAATTCGGAGTCCTGCGGGCCGGTGCTGCTGCCGTCGTACGCGGTGAAGCGGATCGGCACCGGGCCGTCGATGAGGGTCTCGAAGATCTCGGCAATGGTGAGTTTTGTGCCGAGCTCCGCGAAAACATCGGAACGATCCTTGAACGTTGTCACTTGCGTTGCACCGCCTTCGAATACAGATCCAGTAGACGAGAATCCGGGTCGTAGGTTCGCTTGAGTTGGGCGTAGGTGTCGCCGCCGTAGTAGAGGCCGGCGAACTCCTCCTGCGCGTAGTAGGAGTCCGAATACAGCGATTTGTGGCCGTCGAGTGCGGACACCTCGTGTTCGATGGCGCGGTTGGCCGCGCCCTCCTGCTGTCCCGGCGTGGTCGGCACGGCCGACCAGAAGCCGATGTTCACATAGGTGCGATCGGGTTCCAGGGGATACAGTGGCCACGGCCGCTTCGGGCCGTTCGCATCCCGCAATCGCAAGGGGCACAACCAGATCGGTTCGATCGGTATCTCCCGCAGGAACCAGTGCAGGAAGTCGGCGGTGCGCTCGATGGGCACCTCGATGTCCTGCACCACGCGCTCGCGCGGCGGGTTGCCCTGCCGGGCCTCCATGCGGTCCCCGATGTGGTACTTGTGGTCGAGCGCGATGAGCTTCCAGTAGAAACTGCTGCGGCGGTAGGGTTTCGGCCAGAATCTGCGGATCTTCGGGTGCTGCGCTCCGAAGGCGCGTGAGCACCAGAACCAGTCGGTGTCCCAGCGCCACAGGTAATCCGAGATGGTGAGCCGGTCGCGTTTGGGCTCTTTCGAATCGTGCTGGATGGACCGGTAGAAGATGTCCATATCGGTGTAATCGCTGACCGGGCCGGGTTCATCGGTCTGGCGGCCGAGCACCAGATAGCTCTCGTCGGCGGTGAAGACCACGCCGTCGAGGTAGTCGACTCGCTCCCCGGCATACGAGCGGTCCGCGATGATCTGCGCCATGGTTGTTTCCAGCTCCCGCAGTTCATGAAACCTTATGTGCCGCAGGGCCACATAGGGTTCGACCGCTTCGAGCTGAATCTTCAACCGGGTGGAGTAACCGAGGGTGCCGTAGGAGTTCGGGAACCCGCGCAAGAGATCGGCGTACTCACCGTCCGGTGTGGCGGTGATGATTTCGCCCGCGCCGGTGAGGATATCGATCTCCAGCACCGACTCGTGCGGTAGCCCATTGCGGAACGAGGTCGATTCGATTCCGAGTCCGGTCACCGCGCCACCGAGGGTGATGGTCTTGAGCTGCGGCACCACCAGCGGTGCGAGCCCGTATTGCAGGGTGACCGCGACCAGATCCTCATAGGTGGTCATGCCCGCCACATCGGCGGTCTCGGCCTGCGGGTCCACCGCGATGACCTGCGTCAATCCGGAGACGTCCAGTCCCGGTGCGGTGTTCTTCGCCCGTGCCCGGAACAGATTGGAGGTTTTCTTGGCCAGTCGGACGTTCGCATCGCGCGGTATCGCGCGATAGGAGGCCAGGAGTCGATCGACCCCGGCCTGATGCGCGGCGAACCCTGATTCCTGCGCGGCTGGTGCGCGGCCAGCCTTCCCCAACAGACTCAATGCCACCCCCGGAACGCTAGCCTGCACCGACCGGTACGGCCAGCAGAACCACACCGGCGGGCCAGTTTTTCACACATAGTTTGCATATGCCGCAACACCCGCTACCAGCCCCATATCGAGTCTATTCCCGTGGACGTCGTGATTATAGTTACTACTGCTAACTATCCTGCTGGTTCGGCCGGGCTGCCAGAAGTCTCGGGGAGGCGGTTACGCGGCGTAGCATTTCTCAGCGGCACAGGGCACCTAGCCGGGAAAACATAAGGAGCACATGGTGGGACAGGTCAGCGCCTCCAGTTCGGTTGTCGTGACGGCAGATCCGCAGCGGACCCTCGAGGCGATCGCGGATTACGAGTCGGTGCGGCCGCGCATCCTCTCCTCGCACTACCGGGATTACAAGGTGGTCGAGGGCGGTAAGGGTGCGGGGACCGTGGTGGATTGGACGCTGGACGCCACCGAGAAGCGGTCACGCAATGTGCACGCCACCATCTCGGTCTCGGATTCCATGGTGACGGAACGGGATTCGAACTCCTCGATGGTCACCACCTGGACGGTCACCCCAGAGGGTGGCGGCTCCCTGGTCACCACGCGCACCAGCTGGAAGGGCGCCGGCGGTATCGGCGGCATCTTCGAGGGCATCTTCGCACCGCTCGGCCTGAAGAAGATCCAGGCCGAGGTGCTCGCCAACCTCAAGGAAGTCCTCGCGTAAGCCCGTAACCAAAACGGTCGGCCGACGAGCTGGCATCGCCTAATCCGCTGCCTTCTCGACCGCGATATCGAACAGGTTGCCCTCGGGGTCGGCGAACGTCGACCAGATGACGCCGTACTCGTCGAAATCGGCGATGTGCTTGGCGCCGAGGGCAACCGCGCGTTCGTGCTGCGCGCGCAGATCGTCGGCGGTCAGATCCAGGTGCACCACATTCTTGCCCGGCGTCTTGTCCGGGACCTGGATGAACATCAGCGTCGGCGAGAAGCCGGTGCTCTCCCCGACGGTGGCGAAATGCTCGTTGCCGCCCGGGTCGACGGTGCGCTCCAGCAGCTGCGCCCAGAATCCGGCCAGCTCTGCGGCATTGCCGCAATCGATGGTGATGTTGGCGATCTTCAATCCCATGAGATGTCTCCTGTTCAGAGCCGGCCGATGGGCCAGCAGATTTCGGTGATGTAGTCGGCCTCGGCGACATCGCCGGGACCGGCCAGGTAGAGCTCGCGAACAGGTTCGGCGAGTGCGGTGTCGTGTTCGGCGACATGGCTGCCCAATGCGCCGTAGCTGAGGTCGAAGTCGGTGAAGGGGCCGTTGTGTACGGCCACGGCGAAGCGGCGGGCGGGTAGATCGACCACGGTGCCGAACGCTCCGGCGCGGTCCCGATCGGCCGGAGCGATGGGTACGAATGCCACCACCTCGCCGCGATCGTGTTCGAAGAACTCCAGTGCGTAGGTCGCGCCGCCGGGACCGCCGGGTTGGATGCCCCCGGCTTCCAGGGACCGGTACAGCGTGGCGAAGCTGGCATCGCACCATTCGCCGATCACCTCGCGTGCGACCACCTCGGCCACCGACAGTGCGGGATAGCTTGCGACGGAACGGTATTCGACCCGTAGCGGTTTGTCGCTCGGCGGTAGTAGCAAGGCCCGCAGCGAGGCCACCACATCGCGGGTGCGGGTGAGCTCGGCCTCCATTCGCTCCAGATGCGCCCGCAGTGCGGCATCGCGTGCCGCCCGATCCGGCGCGGACAGTACCGCTTTGATCTCCGGCACCGGCATATTCAGTTCGCGCAGCCGGCGAATGAGATGCGCCTGCTCGACCTGATCGGTCGAGTAGAACCGGTACCCGGTGCTGGGGTCCACCGAGGCGGGCGCCAGCAATTCGATCTCGTGGTAGTAGCGCAGCGCTTTCACACTGAGGTAGCTGAGCCGGGAGAACTCCCCGATCGGAACCGTCGCTGTCATGCCTTCAGCGAACACTCTCCCACCGGGGGAGAGTCAAGAGGGGCGCGCGGATCTGCGGCTAGGCTGATTCGGTTACTTCCCCCGCAGAGAGGACACGCCGTGCAGCCCGGTGGAGAGTTCGATATCCAGCAGTTGATGGCCCAGGCCCAGCAGATGCAGGCGGCCATGATGGCCGCACAGCAGGAGATCGCCCAGTCCGAGGTCGAGGGCGAGGCCGGCGGTGGTCTGGTGCGTGCCAGGATCCGCGCCACCGGTGAGGTGCTGTCGCTGACCATCGACCCGAAGGTGGTCGATCCCGAGGATGTCGACACCCTGCAGGATCTGGTCATCGGCGCGCTCAATGCCGCCATGGAGAACGCCCAGCAGCTGGCCGCCGATCGGCTGGGCCCGCTCGCCGGTGGTCTCGGCGGCGGCGCGCTCCCGGGCTTCTGATGTACGAGGGTCCGGTTCAGGATCTCATCGACGAGCTCGGCAAACTGCCCGGTGTGGGTCCGAAGAGCGCGCAGCGCATCGCTTTTCACCTACTGGGTGTGGAACCGCCGGAGATCGACCGCCTGCAGGCGGCGCTGCAGAAGGTGCGCGACGGTGTGCGGTTCTGCGCCGTCTGCGGCACGGTCTCCGATGGTGAGCTCTGCCGTATCTGCTCCGACCCGCGCCGCGACCGCACCATGATCTGCGTGGTCGAGGAGCCCAAGGATGTGCAGGCCATCGAGCGCACCCGCGAATTCCGCGGCCGCTACCACGTGCTCGGCGGCGCGCTGGATCCGCTCTCGGGTGTCGGCCCGGATCAGCTCCGCATCCGGGAACTGCTGCAGCGCATCGGAAATCAGGACGACGGTGTCGACGTCAGCGAGGTGATCATCGCCACCGACCCCAATACCGAGGGCGAGGCGACAGCCACCTACCTGGTCCGCATGCTCCGGGATTTCCCCGGCCTCAGCGTGACCCGCCTGGCCTCCGGCCTCCCGATGGGCGGAGACCTGGAATTCGCCGACGAATTGACCCTGGGCCGAGCCCTTTCCGGCCGCCGCGCTTTGTAAGGCGGGGAGCGCCGAGTCGGGGTTCCGGGCGAGAGCCTCCGGGTATTCGGGGTTTCAGGGGTTTACCCCTGAGAGCCTACGAGAGTTGTCATGTCCATACCGGCGGTGCCAATGCCGCCGGATGTGGGCATGGAATGTGCTGGCTGTTCCGGGGTATATCAGCGCCCGCTCCGGTCGCATGTAATGCCACTACCGCGGCGAGCGCTGCGGCGATACCTGCCAATACGGCCAGGCTCTTACGCAACCTCGGAGTCGCGGCCTTCTTCGGGCGTAGCCTCACACTTCTCTCCTTATTCCGGGTCGAACCTGGGAACAGCGGAGCACGAAATTAGTGAAAGGCTAGCGTTCCTGCACCCGCGCAGACTTACTTCTGCGGGTGCCGAATACCGAATCGAGACCCGGTTGTTATTGGAAGGTGAGGCGTTGCCAATCGAGCGCCTCGAAATTCGAGCGGTCGTCGATTGCCCATGACCAGATGAGATCGGCGACGGTCGAGGGATCATCGACTCGTACGCTGTAATGCAAATCCGCCGATCCGTCCCGGTATTCGACGTCGTAGCGCCCGTCCTCGTGCCGGTAGGTCTGGATATAGACCTGGTCGCCGCGCTCCGCGATCAGATACGGTCCCGGCGCGCCCAGCTCGGGCACCCAGAGGTGCGCGAGTTCGCAAGTCAGATACGGGAATTCCCCCGCGCCGCCATGTGACACCGAAACCGGTACCGCCCCGGCGGGATCCATCAGCCAGGCCAGCTGCGGATCGTAGACCGCATAGCCGCGTGGGGTGGCCAGCTCGAACAGCAACCCGCGCACATGACCGATGGCGTCATAGGGGCTGGACACGAACAGCGCCTCGCCGATCGCCCCGTCCGCGGCGGGCGCGCCGAGGAATTCGTCCGCCTCGGCGAGTTCACCATTGCGCTTGTCGAGCTCGGCGGCCAGCTCGGCCACGAGCTCGGCGGCGGGCCGGCCGTTCTGCGCGGTCAGGAACGCGTCGAGCTCGGCGGGCGTCGGGGCGACACCGGAGGGCAGCAGCACATGGTCGTAGCTCACTTGACCAGGCTAGTAGTCACCCGGCCAGGGTCTGCCGCCCGGTACCCGCGGTGAACTCGGGCTGCACGCATTCGCAACCGCCCGCGATATCGGAGCAGTCGGCCAGGTACGGGTGGCGTAGCCGGTCGGTATCGGCGCACGCCCAATCCGTGCACTCGGCCGAACCGTCGGCGTGTGCGATCAGTGTCCCGAGACAGTGGTTCATGAAACCTCCTTCGACCGTCTGCCGAAATCCAAGCACTCGGGTACGACAACCGGGGGAGGTCACCGCGTGTCGTCCGATCTGTCTGGATAAACCCTGCGTGTCCCGGTCCGGCGTGGTGAACTTGACTATGGGGATTCGGGTTTCCCTCGAACATCGCACCACTTACACCTTCGATCGCCCCGTGCGTATCCATCCGCACGTGGTCCGATTGCGACCCGCGCCGCATACGCGCACCGCGATCCAGAGCTACTCCATGCATGTCACCCCCGCCGATCACTGGGTGAACTGGCAGCAGGACGCCTTCGGAAACTTCTTGGCGCGCCTGGTATTTCCGGAACCGGCGCAGGAGCTGTCCATCACCATCGGGCTGATCGCGGATATGGATGCGATCAATCCGTTCGACTTCTTCATCGAGGACGCCGCCGAATACGTCCCCTTCACCTACGCGCCCGCCCTGGCCGCCGACCTCGAGGTGTACCTGCGCCCGGTCGACGAGGGCGAATCCGGTTCCGGGCCAGGGCAATCGGTGCGCGATTGGGTGCACCGGCACCGGCCGCAGGGCAGTACGCGCACCATCGAATTCCTGATCGGCCTCAATCAGGCGCTGCGCGAGGATGTCGGTTACAGCATCCGCCTCGAACCCGGTGTGCAGACACCGGATCACACCCTCGACACCGGTATCGGGTCCTGCCGTGATTCGGCCTGGCTGCTCGTCTCCATCCTGCGCGAATTCGGCCTGGCCGCCCGCTTCGTCTCCGGGTATCTCATCCAATTGGCCCAGGACGTACCGTCTTTGGACGGCCCCTCGGGTCCGCCCGCCGACTTCACCGATCTGCACGCCTGGACCGAGGTGTACCTGCCCGGCGCGGGCTGGGTGGGCCTGGACCCCACCTCCGGTCTCTTCGCCGGTGAGGGGCATATCCCGCTGGCGGCGACCCCGCATCCGGTCTCCTCGGCACCCATTACGGGCGCGACCGATCCGGTGCGTGCCACCCTGGATTTCTCCAATACCGTCCACCGCATCCACGAGGATCCGCGAGTCACGCTGCCCTACAGCGATATTCAGTGGCAGCGCATAGCCGCGGCGGGCGCGGCTATGGACGCCCGCATGCGGACCGCGGGCATAGACCTCACCATCGGTGGTGAGCCCACCTTCGTCTCGCTCGACGATCAGACCGGTCCGGAGTGGACCACCGATGCCGACGGACCCCGAAAGCGTGAGCGTGCGGCCGATCTCGCCCAGCGCCTGCGCCGCATCTACGCCCCCGACGGTCTGGTGCAGTACCGGCAGGGCAAGTGGTATCCGGGAGAACCCTTGCCGCGCTGGGAAATCGCCATGCTGTGGCGCACCGACGGCCAGGCGCTCTGGCAGCATCCCGGCCTGCTGCGCAATCCGTGGCTGCCACCGGCTCCGTCACCTCCGGTGGCATTGCCCGAAAGACCGCGTCCCGCTGGGGGTTCCACGTCGAGCCGGGGCGCCGGAGTCCCCGCACGCACGCAGACCGCCGCGGTGGTCGAACCGCAGGTGACCACCGCGGCGTTCGTGAATGGATCCGATGCCGCAGTCGATGTCCCGCACAGGACAGCCCTGGGCGATACCAACGGCGATACGACCGAACTCGAATCCGACTCGGAGAAAGACGAATCCGGCGCGCAGGTGGACGCCGGAACCGCCTGGGCCTTGATCGCGCATGTCGCACAGGGGCTGGGGCTACCGGATTCCCAGGTGCGTCCCGCGTTCGAGGATCCGCTGCTGCGCGTCGCGACGCAGGCCGCCCAGCCGATGGGCGTGCCCGTCGACTCCGGTGACGACCTTGCGCCGGAACAGGATTCGGCCCGATCCCGCCGGGCGCTGCTGGCCCGACTGGATACCGCCGTGGGGGAGCCGGTCGCCTATGTGCTTCCGCTGTACCGGCGTTCGGACGAAGCCGGTTGGGCGAGCGCGGATTGGCGGCTGCGGCGCGGCCGAATCATGTTGACGGAGGGCGATTCTCCGGCCGGATTACGGCTACCGCTGAGCTCGGTCTCCTGGCGTGCTCCCGCGCGCCGACCCGAGTCGGATCCTTTCGCGCCCCGCCTGCCCCTGGAGATCGACGAACCGGATGCCATTGTCGAATCGGCCGATCGCGCGCCGATCACCGCGCTGGTGGCGGAGATTCGGGACGGGCAGCCGTTCATCTTCCTGCCACCGGTCGAGGAGTTCGGGGCCTTCTGCGATCTGGTGCGCCGGGTCGAGGAGGCGGTGCTGGCGGTCGGCCAGCCCGTGGTCCTGGAGGGGTACGGCCCGCCGGTCGATGCCCGGCTGCAATCGCTCTCGATCGCCCCGGACCCGGGCGTGATCGAGGTGAACGTGCAGCCCGCCGCGAGCTTCACCGAACAGTCCGAGCTCCTCGAAACCCTTTACGAGCAAGCAAGATCGGCACGCCTGAGTACCGAATCCTTCGATGTCGACGGCACCGATCGGGGTACCGGCGGCGGCAATCACATCACCCTGGGCGGGCCCACCCCGGCGCGGTCACCGCTGCTGCGCCGCCCGGATCTGCTGGTCTCCATGCTCAGGTACTGGCAGCGGCATCCCGCGCTGTCCTACCTGTTCTCCGGTCGCTTCATCGGTCCCACCTCGCAGGCTCCGCGCGCCGACGAGGGCCGGGTCGAGGCCCTCTACGAAATGGAGATCGCCTTCGACGAGATCGCGCGGCTCACCAATGGTTCCGGCGGACCACCCGCCGAGAATGCCGCCGCGCCCTGGGTGGTCGACCGCGCCCTGCGGCATCTGCTCACCGATCTCACCGGCAATACCCATCGCGCCGAATTCTGTATCGACAAGCTGTACAGTCCGGATTCCGCACGCGGCCGCCTCGGCCTGGTGGAGTTGCGCGGCTTCGAGATGCCACCGCATTTCCGCATGGCCATGGTGCAATCGCTGCTGGTGCGGGCGCTGGTGCTGCGGTTCTGGGAGCGCCCGTACACCGCTCCGCTGCTGCGGCACGGCGCCAATCTGCACGGCCGCTATCTGCTCCCGCATTTCCTGGCCGCCGATATCGCCGATGTCGCGGCCGATCTGCGCTCGCACGGTATCGAATTCGATATCAGCTGGCTGGAACCGTTCTCCGAGTTTCGTTTTCCGAGGTTCGGCACGGTGGTACTCGGGGATATGGAAGTCGAACTGCGCGGGGCCATCGAACCGTGGAACACCCTCGGCGAGCAGACCACGGCCGCCGGCACCGCCCGCTATGTGGATTCCTCGGTGGAGCGTATGCAGGTGCGGGTGACCGGGGCGGATCGTGGCCGCTATGCGGTGACCTGCAATGGTTTCCCGATCCCGCTGATGGCCGCCGGCAGGGACGATGTGCAGGTCGGTGGCGTCCGGTATCGCGCCTGGCAGCCACCTGAATCACTGCATCCGACTATCACCGTGGACGCCCCGCTGATCTTCGATGTGGTGGATCTGGAGACCGGTCTTTCGCGCGGGGGCTGCACCTATCACGTCTCGCATCCGGGCGGCATGTTCTATGCCGGGCCGCCGGTGAACGCGATGGTGGCGCAATCGCGGCGCAATCGGCGTTTCGAACCGGCCGGACATACTTCGGGCCCGGTCGACATAGCGGATCTGCGTGCCAAAATGGCCATACAGGCCACCGATATCGGCGCGCCCGGGATCCTCGATCTACGCCGGGCGCGCACGGTGTGGGGCGCCGGCGACCGGTAGGCATACGCCCGAAAGTGGTGACGGTGACAGTGTTCGACACGACGGCACCCGGCGAATACGCGAAATACCGTGCGGCAGCGGCCGATACGGGCTCGATCGATGCGGTCGGCCTGCCCACCGACGGCTACTACGACGAATTGGTGAACGGCGGCGGCCGGCTGCGCCCCAGCTGGGCGGAGCTCTCCGCCGAATTCCTGGAGCAGGGCCGGGACGGTCTGCACGCCCTGGATTCGCGGGTACGGCGGCTCGTCGAGGACGACGCCATCACCTACACCGAACTCGGCAGCACCGCGAATGAGCCCGCGCCGCCGCGACTCTGGCGCTTGGACCCGATCCCACTGCTGCTCGATGCCGCGGATTGGCAAGATCTGGAGGCGGGCGTGGTACAGCGCTCGCGACTACTGGACGCCATCCTCGCGGACGTATACGGCCCGCGCCGCACCCTGACCGCAGGCCTGCTACCGCCGCGGGTGGTCTTCGGCCACCACGGGTATATGCGTGCGGCACACGGGATTTCACTCCCGGGACGACATCAGCTGTTCCTGCACGCCTGCGATATCAGCCGGTGGAGCGACGGCGGCTTCCGGGTGCTGGCCGACTGGGCACAGGCGCCGTCCGGCGCGGGCTACGCGCTCGCCGACCGGCGCGTGGTCTCCGCGGCCATACCCGAGGCGTTCGAACTGGCCAGCCCGCTACCGTTGAATCCGTTCGTGCGCGCCATGCGGCTCATGCTGGTCGAGGCCGCGCCGCATGCCGCCGATGAGGAGCCGGTGGTGGTGGTGCTCAGCCCCGGCCCGCAATCCGAAACCGCCTTCGATCAGGCCTATCTCGCGTCCGTGCTGGGTTTTCCGCTGGTGGAGAACGCCGATCTGGTGGTGCGTGACGGGCGATTGTGGATGCGCTCGCTCGGCACCCTCAAACAGGTGGATGTGGTGCTGCGCCGCGTCGACGCCGAATTCTCCGATCCACTGGATCTGCGCCCGGATTCGCGATTGGGTGTGGTCGGGCTGGTCGAGGTGCTGCGCCGGGGCGCGGTCACGGTGGTCAACACGCTCGGCAGCGGACTGCTGGAGAGTCCGGCACTCGGGGCATTCCTGCCGGAGCTGTCCCGTGCGCTGCTGGATGAGGACCTGAAGCTGCCGAGTATCGAAACCTATTGGGGCGGAGACGATTCCCAGCGATCACATCTCATCGGAAATCTGCATCGGCTGATCCTGCGCTCCACCCTCGACGATACGGCCACCGTCTTCGGGCCACTGCTGACCCGGTTGCAGCGCGCGGAGTGGCGCGAACGCATTGCCGCCGAGGGCTGGCGCTGGGTGGGGCAGGAACCGGCCCGATTCTCGGTGGCCCCCGCGGTCGCCGCCACCGGTGATCTCGCCGCCGCACCCGTCGCAGTGCGCCTGTTCTCACTGGCCGGTCGCGTCGGATACCGCGTCATGGCAGGCGGACTCGGCCAATTGCATCAGCGCACCGGACCCGACGGCATGATCGGGGAGGTCGCCGCCAAGGACGTCTGGGTGCGCGCCGCCCCGGCCGCGGTCCCGGCCGTGGAGGTCATCGAGGAACGCGACCGCCGCGTCCCCGCCATTGCCACCGTGGATGTGATCAGCTCCCCGCGCGTGCTCAACGATCTGTTCTGGATGGGCCGCTACGTCGAACGCGCCGAGGCCACCGTCCGCCTGCTCGACGCCACCCACGACCGCTACCAGGACTACCGCTACCGCCCCTGGCTGGAGGGCTCGGAGGCCATGCCGATCCTGATAGCGGCCCTGGGTCATATGACCGGCACGACGCCGCCTCCGCCCAGAAGAACCGCACCGGCATCGGACGAAACACGAAGCACCGCGGAGCCGTACCAGGCTGTGCAGCATCAGGATTCGAGCGGTCAACGTCAAGTCCAGAGCGGTCAATCGCAGAGCCAAGGCGGCCAGTCACAGAGTCAGGGCGGCCGGTCGCAGAGTCAGGGCAGAGGTTCGGAGGAATCAACCAGGGAGCTGCGGGCCGAGATGTCCGCCGCGCACCGCCGCCGCGAATTCTCCGATCAGCCCACCATGCCCATCGCGCTGCCCGGCGCATCGCGACGCGAGCACGACTACCTGGTCTCGCTGACGGTCGACCGGGAGCTCTCCGGCTCACTGGCCTTCGCGGTCGAGCGCTATGGCACCGCGGCTCGCGCTGTGCGAGACCAGCTTTCACCGGATACCTGGATGATCATGGGTGCGGTGGATCGCGCACTGTCGGAGTACCTCTCCGCCCGCGGCGATCTGGGCGCGGCACTGTCGGCCGTACATTCCCGGGCCTTGGCGGCCCTGCTCTCATTGTCCGGTATCGACGCGGAATCCACTGTGCGCGATACCGGTTGGCATGTCATGGATATCGGCCGCCGCCTGGAGCGCGGCCTCGCGCTGACCTCGCTGCTGGCGGCCGCGCTCACCGACACGTATCCGGCGGAGGTGGGCCGGGTGGTCACCGAGGCGGTGCTGCAGGCCACCGTCTCGTCGGTGAGCTACCGGCGGCGGCACCGGGATTCGCTCCGGGTCGCCGCGGTCGCCGGTCTGCTGCTGTTCGACCGGAGCAATCCGCGCTCGCTGGCCTATCAGCTCGAACGCCTAGAGGCGGACTTTCTGGCCCTGCCCGCCGCCTCCGGATCCACCCGCCCGCAACGACTCTTGACCGATGCTCAGCGCATGCTGCGCCGTGTCGATCCGGCCGATCTGGAGGTCACCGACGCGACGGGCTGCCGCACCGAACTCGCCGAACTGCTGGACGGCGTGCACCTGCGACTGCGCAAGATCTCCGAATCCTTCGAAACCACCAGGCTTTCGGTGCCGCGCGAGATCCAGCCGCTGTGGGGCTCCACCCGGGTGGTGGGGTGAGGGTGCGCCGCTATCGGGTGCTGCACAGCACCGTCTACGTGTATTCGGACGAGGTCACCAGTTCCTACGGCCGCGCCTATCTGACGCCGCGCGCATTCCCCGGCCAGCGGCTGCTGTCGCACGATATCCGGGTCGATCCGGTGCCGTCGGATCGTTCGGTCGGCACCGATGTGTATGGCAATACCACCCTGTATTTCCATGTCACCGCCGAACATCGCCGCCTGGAGGTGACGGGGGAGTCGATGGTGGAGGTGACGAATCCGCCGGAGATCCCCGCGCCCGGTCCGTGGGAGAAAGCCTGCCCGGATATCGAGAACGGCCCGCTCGCAGTGGAATTCACCCTCGACCTGAATCCGCCCGAGATCACTCCGGCGGTCGCCGCCTATGCCGCCGAATCCTTCCCGCCCGGTCGCCCACTGCTGGAAGCCGTGCAAGAGCTGACCGCCCGCATCCACACCGATTTCACCTATGAATCCGGCTCCACCACCGTCAGCACCCGCGTCGCCGATGTCTTCGCCGATCGCCGTGGCGTCTGCCAGGACTTCGCGCGCCTGGGCATCGCCTGCCTGCGTTCACTGGGGCTGGCCGCCCGCTATGTCTCCGGCTATCTCGCCACCGACCCGCCGCCCGGCCGGGAACGGATGGTCGGGGCGGACGCCACGCACGCCTGGGCGGCGGTGTGGCTGCCCGATGGCAGCGCCGACGGGCACTGGGTCGACTTCGATCCCACCAACAACCAATTCGCCGACGAACGCTATGTGACCGTGGCCTGGGGTCGCGATTATGCCGATGTGCCGCCGGTGCGCGGCATCATCTACACCGACGCGAAGGAGAGCACCATCCGTGTCTCCGTCGATGTGGCCCCGCTCGAGGCGTGCACCGATGCGTGATTCCACCTACCTCGACAGTGTGTTCGCCCCTGCTTCCGGCACCGTATTGCCACGTTGTAAACTCCTGATCATCATGCAGCGGGCAAGCCTTCTCCTCGGCCGCCGCGGCGGGGTCTGATACGGACCGGCTCCCGTCGCGGGTGTTCGTCGTGCCGGTCTACCCCATAACTGGGATCCAGCCACACTCTCGGAGATAAATCGCCATGTCACCCGCTGATGCCTTCGTATCCGGTTCGCGCACGATCAATGTGCCGTCCAAGCCTGCTCCTGCGGATCAGCCCGCCTGGAACACGCAGAAGAACTCCTCCATGCCGACTTTTCGGTATCGGCCGTTCGCCGAGGAGGTCGAGCCCGTCACGCTGGCCGACCGCACCTGGCCGGACAAGGTCATCGACCGTGCCCCGCAGTGGTGTGCGGTCGACCTGCGCGACGGTAATCAGGCGCTGATCGATCCGATGAGCCCGGCCCGCAAGCGCCGCATGTTCGACCTGCTGGTGCGAATGGGTTACAAGGAGATCGAGGTCGGCTTCCCGGCCGCGAGCCAGACCGACTTCGACTTCGTCCGCGAGATCATCGAGGACGGCGCCATCCCGGCCGACGTCACCATTCAGGTGCTGACCCAGTCCCGCCCGGAACTGATCGAGCGCACCTTCGAAGCCTGCGCGGGCTCCCCGAACGCCATCGTGCACTTCTACAACTCGACCTCCATCCTGCAGCGCCGGGTGGTCTTCCGCGCGGACCGCGAGGCCGTCAAGAAGATCGCCACCGACGCCGCCACGCTGTGCCTGGAGATCGAGAAGAAGTACCCGGACACCAACTGGCGCTACGAGTACAGCCCCGAGTCGTACACCGGCACCGAGCTGGATTACGCACTGGACGTGTGTGATTCGGTCTCCGCGATCATCGCGCCGACACCCGAGAAGCCGCTGATCATCAACCTGCCCGCGACCGTGGAGATGGCGACCCCGAACGTCTACGCCGACTCCATCGAGTGGATGAGCCGCAATCTGGCGCGCCGCGATTCCATCGTGCTGTCGCTGCACCCGCACAATGACCGCGGCACCGCCGTGGCCGCCGCCGAACTGGGCTACCAGGCCGGCGCGGATCGCATCGAGGGCTGCCTGTTCGGCAATGGTGAGCGCACCGGCAATGTCTGCCTGGTGACCCTGGGGATGAACCTGTTCTCCCGTGGTGTCGACCCGCAGATCGACTTCAGCAATATCGACGAGATCCGCCGCACGGTCGAATACTGCAACCAGCTGCCCGTGGCCGAGCGTCATCCGTACGGCGGCGACCTGGTCTACACCGCGTTCTCCGGTTCGCATCAGGACGCCATCAACAAGGGCCTGGACGCCATGAAGGCCGCCGCCGACGCCGCGGACTCCGATGTGGCCGATATGACCTGGGCGGTTCCGTACCTGCCCATCGATCCGAAGGATGTCGGCCGCACGTACGAGGCTGTCATCCGGGTGAATTCGCAGTCCGGCAAGGGCGGCGTGGCCTACATCATGAAGACCGATCACGGCCTGGCGCTGCCGCGCCGGCTGCAGATCGAGTTCTCCCAGGCGGTGCAGAAGATCACCGACGGTGAGGGCGGCGAGGTCACCCCGAAGGAGATGTGGGACGTCTTCGCCGAGGAGTACCTGACCCCGATCGTGCCCCTGGAGCGCATCCGCCAGAAGGTCACCGCCTCCGAACTGGACGGCGGCGTCGACCATATCGAAGCTGTCGTCAAGGTGGACGGCGTGGAACAGGCCATCTCCGGTGAGGGCAACGGCCCGCTCGCCTCGTTCGTGGACGCGCTGGCCACCATCGGCTACGACGTGCGGGTGCTGGACTACAGCGAGCACGCCATGTCCTCCGGCGACGACGCGCAGGCCGCGGCCTACGTGGAGTGCGCCATCGGCGACAAGGTGACCTGGGGCGTAGGCATTGCCACCTCGATCACCACCGCCTCGCTGCGCGCCGTGGTCTCCGCGGTGAACCGGGCCGCGCGCGGCAACTGACAGACCCTCGATGAGCCCGCTCCGATTGTCCGGGGCGGGTTTTCATTGTCCGAGGGTGATGAACTCCTGGTTGCGGTGCAGTTGCGCAGGGGTGCAAAGGGTTACCAGGCCAGGATGAGAGCGGGTCAGCAATGCTAGCGTGGTGGCTGCATTAGCGCCGAGCTCTCTGTTCGAGCTGTCGAGCAGATGGGGGACACGTGACTACGAACGATCAGAATTCGACCTCGCAGGCGGCTGGGCTGCCGGTGGATGGCGATGATGCCAAGGACGAGCGACCCTCGTCCGGCGTGGGTACCCCGGAGGGGGACCAGGCCACCGCGGCCGAAGGCGACGGTGAGCAGGGTGCCGGGTTCTTCCCGCCGGTGCCGGACTCGATCGAGCAGACCGTCTTCCAGCCCGAAGGCGCGGGACCGTACGGTCCGGGACCGAATTCCTTTGCGCCGGGCGGATTCCCGCCCGCGGGCCCGTACGGCGCACCCTTCCAGGGCGGTCCGAACGGACCGTTCGACGGGCAGGGGCCGTTCGCGGGGGGACCGTTCCAGAATGGTCAGCAGGGTTTCCCGCCCAACGGTAACTTCGCCGCGCCCGACTCGGGCCAGTTCGCGCCGCCGCCGAATCCCGGTGCGCCGGGGCCGTTTCCGGGTCCCGACGGGCTCTACGGTGAGGTGCGCGAGGACACCCCGTACGGCGAGATCCGGCAGGAAATCGGTAGTGACGGCATGGTTCGCCGGGTGTTTCCCGATCAGCCCGGCGACCCGAACGGTGCGCCCGGTCAGTTCGGGCAGCCCGGCCAGTTCGCGCCCGCCAATGATCAGCCCGGCGGGCCGATCTACAGCTGGTCTCCGCCGCCCGCACAGCCGCCGCAACAGCAGATGCAGCAGCCGGGCTTCCCACCGCCGGGCTGGAATGGCCAGCCGCAGCAGGGTTTTCCGCAGCAGCCGGGCGGTTTCCAGCAGCCGCCACCGCCCGCACACTCGGTCAATGACCTGAACCTCTTGCGCCGGGCGCGTCGTGCGCCGCGCAGTGGTTGGCGGCGGGCCGTGCACAAGGCATCCGGCGGTGTGATCAACCCGGGTGAGTCGCCCGCGGATCTGATGCACGCCCAGTTGGTGGACCGGGTGAATCAGCCGGTGCGCGGCGACTACCGGATCGCGATCCTGTCGCTCAAGGGCGGTGTCGGAAAGACCACCACCACGGTCGGTTTGGGCTCCACCTTCGCCTCCGAGCGCGGTGACCGCGTCATCGCCATCGACGCCAATCCGGACCTGGGCACGCTCGCCCACCGGGTGCCGCGGCAGACCCGCTCCACGGTGCGAAACCTGTTGGAGGACAGCCACATCAGCCGTTACTCCGATGTGCGCGCACACACTTCACAGGCGCCGAGTCGCCTGGAAGTGCTTGCCAGTGAACAGGATCCGGCGGTATCGGAGGCGTTCAGCGAGGCGGATTACCGCAAGGCGATCGGCATTCTGCAGCAGTTCTACAACATCATCCTCACCGACTGCGGTACCGGCCTCATGCACTCGGCCATGTCCGGCGTACTGGATATGGCGAGCTCGCTGGTGCTGGTCACCTCGCCCGCCATCGACGGTGCGCGCAGCGCCTCGGCCACCCTGGACTGGCTCGATCACCACGGCTATCACAAGCTGGTGGAGCGAACCGTGGTGGTGGTCAACGCTTCTCGTAAGGGTTCCTCCACGGTGGACCTGGATCAGCTGCGCAAACTGTTCCTGGACCGTACCCGCGCGGTACAGGTGGTGCCGTTCGACGATCACCTCGCCGAGGGCGCGGAGATCGATCTGGAGCTGGTCTCCAAGCCCACCCGCCGCGCACTGCTGGAGTTGGCCGCCATGGTCGCCGACGATTTCGGTTATCACGCTGCGCAGCAAGGCTTCCAGCCGCGCCAGCACTGAGCTCGACAACCAGAAGAACGCCCCGCGACAGTAGTTGCGGGGCGTTCTCGTATCTACGGGTTCAGTTGTGCACGAGCGGTGCCAAGGCCCGCCCGGCCAGCTCCACGGTGCCGGGCTCATGCCCATTGGTGACCAGGTTGACGATGAGCCCGTCGATGCCGTGATCGAGCACCCGGGACTGCAGCTGTTCGGCCACCTCATCGGGCGTGCCGACGAACTGCCGGTCGGCGGGAGTCTGCCGCAGCGCCGCCACGGGGAGCGCCGACAGGTCCGTAATACCTTGCCGCGCAAGCATATCCGCCTGAATCTTGCGTGCCCGGTCGCCGTCCTCGTCGACAATGACGAAGGCCAGAAAGCTGGTCTCCAGGGTCTCCGGATCGCGCCCCGCCTCGTCCAGCCGAGCATGCAGCGCGTCGATCTTACGGGGCAGTTCGGAGGCATTGCAGATGATATTGAGATGGTCGGCGAACCGCGCCGCCAGCGCGAACGTCTTCTTCTCCCCGCCGCCCCCGAGCATGATCGGCAGATCGTCACGCACGCGCGGCTCGTTCATGGCGTCCTCGGTGTGATACCAGCGCCCGTCGAACGTGGAGTGCTGTCCCCGCAGCATCGGCGTGATGATTTCGAGGGCCTCCTCCAGCCGCTCGAAACGCTCTGTGAAGGTACCGAATTCGAACCCGTACGCCTGATGCTCGAGCTCGAACCACCCCGCCCCGATCCCGAGCACCGCCCGCCCACCGCTGACCACATCCAAGGTGGTGACGGTCTTGGCGGTGAGCGCCGGATTCCGGTACGTATTCCCGGTAACCAAGGCGGACAACTGAATTCGCTCGGTAGAGGCGGCCAGCCCCGCGAGCGTCGTATACGCCTCCAGCATCGGCTGATCCGGCGTCCCCAGCAGCGGCAGCTGGTAGAAGTGATCCATCACGAAGGCTGCGTCGAATCCCGCCGCCTCCGCCTCCCGCGCCTGCGCGGCCACCGCCGCGAACAACTCACGCGGCGGTACCCCATAGCTGAAGTTGGGCATTTGATATCCGAGACGAATGCTCATGCGGGCCACGCTAAGACCTGGAGTGCACTCCAAGTCAAGCCTCGGGATCGGGTGTGGTCGCGCGCCGCGCCGCCCGCTGGAAGGCGGCGAGCACGGTCGCGACGGCCGGTCGCTTCTCCGCGTGTGGGCGGGTGGCCAGATCGTAGAGGCGGGCGGCGCGCACGCCTGCGAGGCGGAGCATGACTACGTCCGGATGGCGGACGGCGTGGCGGGGCATCAGGGCGATGCCGTAGCCGGAGGCGACCAGGGCTTCGATTACGGTGAAGTCGTTGAGGCGCTGGGCTATTCGCGGTTGTACGCCGGTGACGGTGGCGATCGAGCGGAGTACGTCGTCCACCGGGAAGCCGCCGCGCACGCTCAGCCAGGTTTCGTCCGCCAGTTCGGCGGGGACCACGGCGCCGTGGTGGGCCAGGCGATGTTCCGGGCCGACCACTACATCGATCGGTTCGCGCATGAGTACCCGTGAGGCCACGCGCGGTCCGCCGACGGATGCGGATCGCTCATCCCGATGGGTGAGGACCACGTCGTAATCGGCGAGGAGTCGGGGCACTTCCACCGGGGGTACATCCTCGTCGGCGGCGATCATCTCCACTCCGGTCTCGGCCAGTTCGGCGAGCACATGCGGCAGCAGAAGCGCTGCGCCGGAAGGGAACAGCGCCACCCGCACCTGCCCGCGCGGTGATCCTCGATACGAAGCCATCTCCGCGGCGGCCTTCTCCATGGCCGCGAGCACCTCATCGGCTCGCACCACCAGCGCCCGCCCCGCATCGGTCAGCCGCACCCGCCGTCCGTCCGGCTCCAGCAGTGCCACCCCGGCTTCGCGCGCGAGCACCTTCAATTGCTGCGATACCGCGGAAGGCGTCATCGACAGCGCTTCCGCCACCGCCGCGACGGTCCCTCGATCGGCCAGTTCGCGCAGCACCCGCAGCCGCTCGACCGACATGAGTGACCCGCCATCCCGCTCTGCAGGGCGGGGCCGTGGTGGTGTGGTGTCGGAGTCTTCGGGGCCGGGCATGAGTAAGTTCTACTACATCATCGGTGCAGAATTATTCGATTGTTCTTATCTATTGTCGCCCGCAGTATTTGCGGCATGACCAATCGTGATCGGCTGCTCGGCCTGGGTGTTGTGGTGTTGTGGGGGCTGAATTTCCTGGCCATTCGGGTTGGGCTCGACCACTTTCCGCCGTTCTTCTTCGCGGCGCTGCGGTTCGCGGTGATCGCGGTGCCGGTGCTGATCTTCGTGCCGCGACCGCAGGTGCCTTGGCTCTGGCTGCTGTTGTACGGCGTCGGATTCGGGATTCTGCAGTTCGCGTTTCTGTTCAGTGCCATGCGCGCCGGTATGCCGACCGGATTGTCGTCGCTGGTGCTGCAGTCCTCCGCGCCGTTCACGGTGCTGCTGGGTGCGGTGTTCCTGCGCGAGCGGCTGCGTCCGATCCAGTTCGCCGGAATCGCGGTCGCCATGGCGGGTATGGCGGTAATCGGCTGGGACCGTTCGCATTCCGCGGCGCTGCCGCCGCTGATCCTGACGCTGCTCGGCGGATTGGGCTGGGCGTTCGGCAATATCGGATCCCGTATGGCCGCAGCGCATTCCGCGCCGTCGCCCGCCCGCCCGGTGAACCCGCTCCACCTGACGCTGTGGATGACGGTCATTCCACCGCTGCCGATGTTCGCACTGTCCGCCATGACCGAGGGCCCCACCACCGGCCTGCGTGATCTGGCCGACTCGTTCTCCGCGAGTGGCTGGCCCGCATATGCCGCTCTCGCCTACATCGTGCTGCTGGGCACCATCGCCGGTTCGGGCCTGTGGACCTATCTCATGAGCCGCTATCCGGCGGGCACGGTCGCCCCACTCTCGCTCATGGTTCCGGTGGTGGGTATCGCCGCCTCGTGGGCGTTCCTGCACGAGCGGCCGTCGGGCATCTCCCTGCTGGGTGCGGCCATTGTGATCGCGGGCGCGTTCACCGCGACCTCGGCGGGCGCTGCGAAGTCTGCGAATCCGGCTCCGGAGCCGACGGCGACCCCGTCACCTCGGGTGATTCCGGGGGAATCGGCCGCGCGCCTCGCGGAGGTGTAGCGAACGGTCGGCATACACACATCAAAGGACGACACGGGGTACGAAAAACCGACCCTACGGACCCGCCGCCGGTTCCCGCTGCCTAGGATTCCCCAAGGCGTGGGAGGTAGGGAATGACGGGACAGCGTTTGTCCGTCACGCGGCGAACGGTGCTGCGTGGCGCGGTCGCGGCGGGCACTCTGGCGGGCACGGCCGCCACCCTGCGCCCGACCCTCGCGTCGGCCGATCCCAGCCGCGGCGTGGTGGTGCTCGGCGGTGGTGTCGCCGGGCTGACCGCCGCGCACGAACTGGCCGAGCGCGGCTTCGATGTCACCCTTTACGAGCGCCGGGCACTGGGTGGCAAAGCCCGCAGCATCCCGGTGCCGGGTAGTGGCCGCGACGGCCGCCCGGAGCTGATGGGCGAGCACGGCTTCCGCTTCTTCCCCGGTTTCTACCGCCATATTCCGGACACCATGCGGCGAATCCCGTTCGCGGGCAACGCCAATGGAGTCTGGGACAATCTGATCGCGGCCCCCGAGGCGCGCTTCTCCCGCCGCGACGCCGATGATGTGATCCTGCCGCTGGGCCGCGCGGGCCGCATCTGGGCCACCCCCGACGATTTCCGCGAAACCGTCGGCTCGGCCATTGCCACCAGCACCAAGATGTCCGAATCAGACGCGCTCTACTTCGCCAATCGGCTGCTGGTCTTCAACACCAGCTGTGATGCACGCCGATATGGCCAGTGGGACAAGGTCTCCTGGCGTGATTACGTCGGCGCGGGCCGCCGCTCCACCGAATTCCGCATGCTGCTCTCGCGCACGCTGACCACGCTGCTGGTGGCCGCCAAGGACGATCTGGCCAGCACCCTCACCATCGGCAATATGGGTGAGCAGTTCCTCGGCAACCCCCTGGAAGTCGCGAATGACGGTGCGCTGGACCGTCTTCTGAACGGCTCCACCAATGAGGCGTGGATCGATCCGTGGGTCGCGCGGCTGCGCGAACTCGGTGTGAAATTCGCGACCGGTGAGGTGCGCGGACTCGATATCGCCGATGGCCGCATTACCGCGGCCCGCATTGTCGACGGCTCCGGCGCGGCCCGGCAGATCGAGGCCGATTACTTCGTCTGCGCCGTCCCCACCGAGGTGGCGCGCACGCTGTGGAGTCCCGAAATCCTTTCCCGCCGACCGGATCTGGCGGGTATGAGCCAGCTCATGGTGGACTGGATGACCGGCATCCAATTCTTCCTGAAGCGTGAGATCGGTATCGCGCGCGGCCATGTCGCCTACGTGGATTCGCCGTGGTCGCTGACTTCCATTTCGCAGAACCAGTTCTGGGCGCGTACCCCGGTCACCGGCCTCGGTGACGGCACCGTGCGGGACTGCCTGTCGGTGGACATCTCGGATTGGAACACCCCCGGCCTCCTCTACGGCAAACCAGCCAAGGAGTGCACCCACGATGAGATCGCCCGCGAGGTATGGGCGCAGCTCAAAGCGCATCTCAACGATCAGCGCGAACTGCTCGCCGACGCGGACCTGCACTCCTGGTTCCTGGACACCGGCATCACCTGGGACGGTGCGAACAAGCGCAATACCAATGCCGATCCGCTGTTGATCAATACCGCGGGCTCTTGGGCACTGCGCCCGGAATCGCATACCGCCGATATCGAAAATCTTTTCCTGGCAGGCGATTACGTGCGCACCAATGTGGATCTGGCGACCATGGAGGGCGCGTCCGAGGCCGCGCGCACGGCGGTGAACGCGCTGCTGGAGGTGTCCGGCTCGAATGCCCCGCGCTGCCGGCTCTTTACACTCTACCGTGCCTCCGAGCTGGAACCGTTCCGGCAGTTGGATATCGCGCGTTTCAAGTCCGGTCAGCCGAACCTCTTCGACGCCCCGCTTTAGGCAGATACCGCACAATTCACTGGCGGCGCAGGGCGGTTCGCGCGTTGAATCGAATCATGAGCGAGATCGTCGATCCGGCCGAATTGCGTGAACTCCTGGGTGCTCCGACACCCCGGGCCGTCGCCAAGGAGCGCGTCGCGCTCCATGCCCGTGACAAGGAATGGATCTCCCTCTCTCCCTTCGTGGTGCTGGCCACCAGTGACGCCGACGGCAAGTGCGATGCCTCGCCGAAGGGTGATCCGGCCGGTTTCGTCCGCGTACTGGACGACCACACCATCGCCATTCCGGAGCGTCCGGGTAATCGCCGCGCGGACGGCTATCTGAATATGCTGAGCAATCCGCATGTGGGCGTGATCTTCCTGATTCCCGGTCGCGGTGAAACCCTGCGCATCAACGGCCGCGCCCGCCTGGTGCGTGATGCCCCCTACTTCGACGACATGGTGGTGCAGGGCCATCGCCCGATCCTGGCCGTCGAGGTGGCGGTCGAGCAGATCTTCCTGCACTGTGCCAAGGCTTTCCTGCGCAGTGGGTTGTGGAAGCCGGATGAGTGGCCGGCCGACACCCTGCCGAATCAGGCTCATCTGGTGAAGGAATTGCAGCCGGACAGCACCGAGACCCTCGAACAATTGGAAAAGCACTACTCGCACACGTACGAGGACCTGCTCTACAAGTCCTGATTGCGGCGCAGCTCACCCCACCCGGGTCTATGCCGCCTGCGCATCGGCGCGGTCGCACCAATAAACTCGCGGCGTGGCAGACATTTCGGTACGCGGACAGCTGGCGCTGCGGGCGGCGACGGCGGCGTCCTGGGCGTCGCGGCGCGCCGGGCGCGGCAATGGTTCGATGATCGGCGGCCTGATCGCGCTGAAGATCGATCCGACGATCAT
This sequence comes from Nocardia sp. SYP-A9097, assembly GCF_009649815.1. GTDB lineage: Bacteria > Actinomycetota > Actinomycetes > Mycobacteriales > Mycobacteriaceae > Nocardia. Next base: position 78,219 of record NZ_WJIC01000001.1, on the reverse strand, counting down.
GACGCAGTTGGGGCGCGGCCGCCGGACGGTGCTGGTCACCGGCACCAACGGCAAGTCGACCACCACGCGCATGACCACCGCCGCACTACAGACGATCGGCGCGGTCGCCACCCAGGCCGACGGCGCCAATATGGATGCCGGAATCGTGGCCGCGCTCACCGCGAATCGCACCGCGCACCTGGCCGCCATCGAGGTGGACGAACTGCATCTGCCGCATGTGGCCGATGCCCTCGAGCCCGCCGTGGTGGTGCTGCTCAATCTCTCCCGCGATCAGCTGGACCGGGTCGGCGAGATCAATATGATCGAGCGCCGCCTGCGCGCCGGTATGGCCCGGCATCCGAATGCCGTGCTGATCGCCAATTGTGACGATGTGCTGGTCACCTCCATCGCCTACGACCATCCGAATGTGGTGTGGGTATCCGCCGGGAGCGGCTGGTCGGTGGATGCCACCAGTTGCCCGCGCAGCGGTGAACCCATCCTGTGGGAGGGCGAGCACTGGTACAGCACCGGAACGGATTTCAAGCGCCCGGAACCGCAATGGCGGGTGGACGAGCACACCGTCTACGGTCCGGATGGCCTGGAATTGCCACTGGCCCTTGCCCTTCCGGGTCGCGCCAATCGCGGTAACGCGGCGCAGGCGGTGGCCGCGGCCGTCGCCATGGGCGCGGATCCCGCCGCTGCCGCGCGCGCCACCGGCACCGTGAACGAGATCGCGGGCCGCTACCGCACTGTCGAGGTGAACGGGCATACCGCCCGCCTGTTGCTGGCCAAGAATCCGGCCGGCTGGCAGGAGGCGCTGTCCATGATCGACTCCGCCGCAACGGGTTTGGTCATTGCCGTGAACGGCCAGGTGCCCGACGGCGAAGACCTGTCCTGGCTGTGGGACGTCCGCTTCGAACATTTCGAGGGCACCCAGGTGGTGGCCGCGGGCGAACGCGCCACCGATCTGGCGGTCCGCCTCACCTATGCCGGTGTGGAGCACACCACAGTGGCGGATCCCTTGCGCGCCATCGCATCCTGCCCGCCCGGCCGGGTGGAGGTGCTCGCCAATTACACGGCCTTCCGTGACCTGAACCGAGACCTGGAAGAGAAGGCGCGGGCATGAGCGATTCGACCGTACGCATCGGCCTCGTGCTGCCCGATGTCATGGGCACCTACGGCGACGGCGGCAATGCCGTGGTGCTGCGCCAGCGCCTGCGCATGCGCGGCCATGCCGCCGAAATCGTGGAAATCACGCTCTCCGACCCGGTTCCGGACTCCCTGGATGTCTACCTGCTCGGGGGCGCGGAGGATTCCGCGCAGCGGCTGGCCACCCGTCACCTGCAGCGGTATCCGGGCCTGCAGCAGGCCGCCGGCCGTGGTGCGCCGGTGCTGGCCATCTGCGCCGCCATCCAGGTGCTGGGGCACTGGTACGAGACCTCCTCGGGCGAACGAGTCGACGGCGTAGGGCTTTTCGACGTCACCACCTCCCCGCAGGACAAGCGCGCCATCGGCGAGGTTGCCACCCAGCCCCTGCTCCCCGGCCTCACCCAACCGCTCACCGGATTCGAAAACCACCGTGGTGGAACGAAACTCGGCGGCGCGGCGACCGGCCTGGCGCGGGTCGCCAAGGGTGTCGGCAACGGTGTGGGCGACGGCCTCGAAGGTGTGGTCCAGGGGTCGGTGCTGGGCACCTACATGCACGGCCCCGCGCTGGCCCGCAATCCCGAACTCGCCGACTATCTGATCAAGAAAGTCCTCGGCGTGGATTCCCTTTCGCCCCTGGATCTTCCGGAGGTCGACCAGCTGCGCCGGGAACGCCTGCGCGCCTGACGGGCCGCGGCGCTTACCACGCCGCACCCGTGACACATAGCCGACACGCATAACGAACGTGGTTGCTCACGCCGTATATGTTGTCGCGAAGCTGACCGACCGGTAATCTCGCGCGCGGCCTACTTGATGAAGGAGGTGGCCGGTTGCGCAGGCGCGCCGTGTTGAAGGCTGCGGGGGTAGCGGCTCTGCTCGCGGGCATGGGATCGGGGGTTGCCGCGCGCGGCGCCGGGACCGCGTCGGCGAATCCGGTGTGGAACGCACTGTTCGAGGGCTGGGTGCCGGAAATCTTTGCGCCGCTGCCGGATCCGCCGGAGTACACCGAGGCGATCGTCATCGGCTCCGGATTCGGTGCGGCCGTGACGGCCTTGCGGCTGGCCCAGGCGGGCGTGCGGAATACGGTGCTGGAGCGCGGATCTCGCTGGCCCAATGATCCCAATCGGGAGATCTTCACCGGCGACGATCTGCCGGACGGCCGCGGCTTCTGGCATCGCACCAGCTTCACCGGCGTCACCAAGGTGCCGATGACCTTCGCCGATTTCGGCGGGGTACTCGATGTCACCGAGTTCGGCGGAATCGATGTGTGGCGCGGTGCGGCGGTCGGCGGTGGGTCGGTGATATTCAGCGGGGCCATGGTCGCGCCGCCGAGGTATCTGTTCGATTCGCTGTACGGCGGTATCGCCGACTACGAAGAACTCGATCGCGTCTACTACCCGCGGGTGCGGGATGTGTTGCGGCTCAGTGCAATGCCCGCCGATATCTACAACACCGCGCCGTTCTCGCATTCGCGGGTGTGGGATCGGCAGGTGCGCACGGCGGGTTACGACCCGATACCCAATGATTCGATCTTCAACTGGGATGTGGTGCGCGCCGAACTGGCCGGCACCTCGAGGGCTTCGGCGACCGTCGCGCGCAGTAATCTCGGCAACTCCAATGGCGCGAAGTTCGATCTCAATCAGAACTATCTGCGCTACGCCGAGGGCACCGGCCGCACCGGAATCTTCCCCGGGCATCGGGTGGATTCGATCGGTCAGGACGGCACCGGCAAATACGTGGTGTCGGTCACCAAGCTGGCCCCGAGCGGTCAGGTGCTGCGCACCCGCACCCTGACCTGTGATCGGCTGTTCCTCGGCGCGGGCTCGATCGGCACCTCCGAACTACTGGTGCGTGCCCAGGCCACCGGCACGCTGCCGAATCTCAATGAGTACATCGGCGACGGCTGGGGCACGAACGGCGATGTGGTGCTGGCCCGTAGCGTCGACGAGCCGACGCTCACCGGCGGCGGCGTACCCAGCGCCACCCGCATCCACGACCAGAGCGATACCCCGCTGACTCTCGAAAACTGGTTTATCCCAGGCATTCCGGTGGACACCATGGCCATCGCGTCGCTCGGTATCGTGCTGGATCCGACCCGCGCCCGCTTCGTGTACGACCGCGCGCACAATACCGTCGGCCTGAATTGGCCACGCGGCGTACAGGATCGGGTGATGGCGGCGGCCCACGCGGTCGATCGCCGGATCGCCGACCGCTCGAACTCGCCGGTCGACTACGGGCCCATCGGTTATGACGCCAATGCCTTCTTCACCGCGCATCCGCTCGGTGGCGCGGTCTACGGCCGGGCGACCGATGCGAACGGTCGCGTGCACGGCCACCCCGGCCTGTATGTGATGGACGGCGCGGGTATCCCCGGCAGTACCGCGACGGTGAATCCGTCGCTCACCATTACCGCGCTCGCCGAACGCAATATCGAGGCGATCGTTCGCGCGGGCAGTTAGCCGGCTCGCGGGCTGCGATGTTGCCGGGTGCGCAGCGCAGCCTGGTCCCGGCATTCGGGGCATATTCCGTCGCGGCAATTACGCTGGCCCATGACCGTTCGATGAGGAAGGGGTCGGCGTGAGCGAGACCAGCGCACCGGAGGCGGGGGAGTTCCCGCACAAGCCGCCCGCCCTGTGGACGGATCTGTTCATGCTCGCGCTGGCGGTGGTGTCGGTGGTGCTGGTGGTCTGGGTGACGTTCTTCCACGTCTCCGACCACACGTACCACGTGATCCGGATCGTCGACTACAGCATCTGCGCGATCTTCCTGGCCGAATTCCTGTGGCGCTGGCGGCGTGAGGGCTGGAGTTGGACGTTCCCGTTCATCTACTGGTACGAGGTGCTGGGCATGATCCCGGTCACCAGCCCGTTCTTCCGCGGCTTCCGGCTGTTGCGGATCGTGGTGATCGCGGTCCGGGTGGGCCGGGTGGCCGATCGCGCCTTCGGTGACCGGGTCACGGCGGCGGTGGTGAATCGTTCGGTCGGGGTCATTGTGGAGACCATCAAGCGCCCGGTGGCCATGGCCGTGCTGGACGAGGTCGGCGAGGTGCTGCGCACCGGCCACTACACCCGCAATATCGCCAATGCGCTGGAGGAGAACCGGGGTGAGCTCGATCAGATGATGCTCGAGCTCATTCGCCAGGATCCCGCCCTGGGCCGGGTGCGTTATCTCCCGTTCCACGAGGACATCATTCGCGGTATCGCCGATGCCAGTTTCCGGCTGGTCTTCCAGGTGCTGGCCGATCCGCGCACCGATGAGCTGGTGGCGGATGTATTGCGGGAGAACATCGATCAGATGCGGGAGTCGGTGCGGACCGGGGCGCGGGTGCCGGAGTCGGTGAATCACCGGACCCCGCAATAGTTCTCGGTTACCCGCCGTGCCGGATGTGATCGCGTTTCTGCGCGTATCGCATTGTCTCCCAGACGATCATGGCCAGCAGCACCATGCACAGCATGCCGAGCGAGGTCAGTGCGGGCAGGGCCGTGGCGAGCGGGATGAGCGCCAATAGCGCCACCGAGGCCACCACACGCGGAATCAGCAGTTTATGTGTCGCGTAGTACCGGAAACCCGCCAGCGCCAGCAGATAGGCCACAGCGCCCCCGTAAAGGGCATACAGCGGTATCCCGTACAGCTTGTCCTCGAGCGAATGTCCTTGCGCCCCGCCCACATAGCCGAGCACCTTCTTCAATCCCAGTGACATGGCCACGATTCCGGCGATCATCGGGAAGTGCCAGTAGGTGTAGCAGCCGCGCGCGATCTGCACCCGCCGCTCGCCGGTGGCGTGCTCCATCTCGTGCTCGACCACCAGGGCCGCCACATCGAAGTACGCCCACCACATGAGCCCCGCGACCGCGAGACCGAGCATGGAACCGAGGGTGATGGCCCAGGAGATCGGCAGTCCGGCCACGCCCACGCCGATCGAGACGATGGATTCGCCCAGCGCGATGATGACGATCAGCCCGTACCGTTCGGCAAAGTGCTTGGCGGAGTTGAGCACCCAGTCATTGCCGGAAAATCCGGTCCACAGCATCTCCGCGGCGAGCGCGGCCAGCCAGAACAGAATCTGCCAGTCGCCGTGACTGCGCACACCGGCCAGCAGCAGGATCGCGCTGATGGTGAGCGATCCGGTGGCCCAGCGAATGACCTGTCCGCGCAGTTTCTCGTCATCGGCGCTGGCCATCCAGAACACCCACAGGTGTACGAAGCGCGCCACGAGATACGCGATGACGAAGACGAGCGGCCCGTACCAGCCGCCCGGAAGATCATGGAAGGCTTCGGGAATGGTCAGCGCGATGACGAAGGCCGAGCCCATGGCCACGAACATGGCGACCCGCGCGATGCCCTCATCGGCCTTGACCACATTGCCGAGCCAGGAGTAGCCGATCCACATCCACCACAGCAGCATCAGGATGACCAGGGCGCGAAGCAGATTCACGGCGGTGGTCTCGTGCGCGGCCAGATCGGTGACCATGGTGAACGCGAAGACGATCACGAGGTCGAAGAAGAGTTCCAGCTGGGTGACCGAGGCGTCTCGCGCCACCGGCATTATCCGCTTTCGTTGCGCACCAGGCATACTGGACATACTGCCAGCAGGAACCCCTGTTTACGCGGTCCCGAAGCCCGGCTCCAACCGGCCGCCGTAACTCAGTGGCTGCACATAGCTGGTGGGCTCGTACCCGACCGGTTCGACATACGGCGCCTCCTCGACTTCACCGAGTCCTTCGACGCCGGTGACCGATTCGACGAAGGCGATGAAGTTCTCCACGGTGGCCTCGCCCTCGCGGCGCGCGGTGCGCTTGAGGAACATGCCGGGCGCGGGAATCGGCAGGTAGAGCTCGGTGTGGTACCAGACCTCGGTGCCGCCGTCGTCGGTTTCGGTGAGTTCGAACCAGCCCTGGCCGCCGGCCCCGGCACTGGATTCGGAGACCTTCCAGGCGACCCGGTTCTCACCGCAGGTGTATTCGACGACCTGACGGTCGGGCCGGCCCATGAGCGTCGCGGAGACATAGGCCCGCTTGGGGCGGCCCAGTTTGTCGCGGGTGGCGACCCGGACATCCTGGTATGACGGGGACCAGTCGGGAAGTTGCTCGACCATGAGCAACGCCTCCATCACCTGATCGAGATCGATGTCGATGATGAAGCGGTGATCAGTTTTCGTGCGCATTGCCTACCCTCCAGCTTGGGCACCGATTGTGACCAGCGTCGCTCCGCGAGTCAACTGTGTCCCAGACCGCCCGGTCCTGTCCGTACCGCCGGAATTGTGAATGTCACTGTCTTGCAATGGAATCGGAACCCGCCCGTGAGCAAGTTTCATTTCCTGATTTAGTGACCCAGGTCACATGAGCGTTCGCTCATCGGTGTCGCCGTTCGTGATCGGATCGAGCGCGGCCGATTGTTCAATACCCTCGCCGGGTCGCCGGAGGCTGCCCGGTAGTCTTGTGGGTCGGTAGCAGCAGTTTGTCGATCTTGGAGGATTCCCGCAGTGGCTCTCGTCGTCCAGAAGTACGGAGGATCCTCGGTCGCCACCGCCGAGCGCATCCGCAGGGTCGCCGAGCGAATCGTCGAGACGAAGAAGCAGGGCCACGATGTGGTGGTCGTCTGCTCCGCCATGGGTGACACCACCGACGAGTTGCTGGATCTGGCCCAGCAGGTTGCTCCCGCACCGCCCGCCCGCGAAATGGACATGCTGCTCACCTCGGGTGAGCGCATTTCGAATGCGCTGGTGGCCATGGCCATTCACTCCCTCGGTGCCGAGGCCCGGTCCTTCACCGGTTCCCAGGCCGGTGTCATCACCACCGGCACGCACGGCAACGCCAAGATCATCGATGTCGCTCCGGGTCGCGTGCAGAACGCACTCGCCGAGGGCACCATCGTGCTGGTCGCGGGCTTCCAGGGGGTGAGCCAGGACAGCAAGGACGTGACCACGCTGGGTCGTGGTGGTTCCGATACCACCGCCGTCGCGCTGGCCGCCGCGCTCAATGCCGATGTGTGCGAGATCTACACCGATGTGGACGGCGTCTTCTCCGCCGACCCGCGCATCGTCGCCGATGCCCAGAAGCTGGACACCGTCTCCTATGAGGAAATGCTGGAGATGGCCGCCTGCGGCTCGAAAGTTCTGATGCTGCGCTGCGTCGAGTACGCGCGCCGCTACAACGTGCCGGTTCATGTGCGCTCGTCGTACACCGACAAGACCGGCACCCTGATTTCCGGATCGATGGAGGACATCCCGTTGGAGCAGGCAATTCTCACGGGCGTCGCGCACGACCGCAGCGAGGCCAAGGTGACCGTGGTCGGCATTCCGGATAAGCCGGGCTATGCCGCGAAGGTGTTCCGGGCCGTCGCCGATGCCGAGGTCAATATCGACATGGTGTTGCAGAACATCTCGAAGGTGGAGACCGGCAAGACCGACATCACCTTCACCCTGCCCAAGCTGGACGGTCCACGCGCCGTCGAACTGCTGACCAAGCAGCAGGGCGAGATCGGCTTCTCGCAGGTGGTCTACGACGATCACGTCGGCAAGGTGTCCCTGGTCGGTGCGGGCATGAAGTCGCACCCGGGCGTGACGGCCACCTTCTGTGAGGCCCTCGCCGAGGCGGGCATCAATATCGACCTCATCTCGACTTCGGAGATCCGAATCTCGGTGCTGGTCAAGGACACCGACCTGGACGAGTCGGTGCAGGTGTTGCACAAGGCGTTCGATCTCGGCGGCGACGAGGTCGCGGTCGTGCACGGCGGAACGGGGCGATAAGGCGATGGGTGTACGCGTAGGAGTCGTCGGCGCGACCGGACAGGTCGGCGCCGTCATGCGAAAGCTGCTGGAGGAGCGCAACTTCCCGGCCGACGAGGTGCGGTTCTTCGCGTCCGCGCGCTCGGCCGGTAAGACGCTGCCGTTCCGCGGTAAAGACATTGTCGTCGAGGACACCGAGACCGCCGATCCGACCGGACTCGATATCGCGCTGTTCTCCGCCGGTGCCACCATGTCCCGCGTCCAGGCCCCGCGTTTCGCGGCGGCCGGTGTCACGGTCATCGACAATTCGTCGGCCTGGCGCAAGGATCCCGAAGTGCCGCTGGTGGTTTCCGAGGTGAACCCGGAGGCCACCCGCAACCTGGTCAAGGGCATTATCGCCAACCCGAACTGCACCACCATGGCGGCCATGCCGGTGTTGAAGGTGCTGCACGATCAGGCCGGTCTGCAGCGGCTGATCATCTCCAGCTACCAAGCGGTTTCGGGTAGCGGCCTGGCGGGCGTCGAGGAACTCGTCACCCAGGTGCGCGCGGTCATCGACGATGCCGAGAAGCTGGTGCACGATGGTTCGGCCGTGGATTTCCCGGCTCCGAACAAGTATGTCGCTCCCATCGCCTTCGATGTGATCCCGCTCGCGGGCGCGCTCGTCGACGACGGTTCGGAGGAGACCGACGAGGATCAGAAGCTGCGCAACGAGTCTCGCAAGATTCTCGGCCTGCCGGAGCTGCTGGTCAGCGGCACCTGCGTGCGTGTTCCGGTCTTCACCGGCCACTCGCTCTCGATCAATGCCGAGTTCGCCGAAGCGATTTCGGTGGAGACCGCCAAGAAGCTGCTCGCCAATGCCCCCGGCGTGAAGCTGGTGGATGTCCCGACCCCGCTGGCGGCCGCCGGTATCGACGAGTCCCTCGTCGGCCGCATCCGCCAGGATCCGGGCGTTCCGGACGGTCGTGGTCTGGCGCTGTTCATCTCCGGCGACAACCTGCGTAAGGGCGCGGCGCTGAACACCATTCAGATCGCGGAAGTTCTGATCGCGGACCGCTGATCGTGTAGGCGGAAACGGGCCGTTCCATCCATTCCGGATTGAACGGTCCGTTTTTCATATTTGTGACTTCTTCAGTCCGTCCAGAGTTCCGCACACGGTAGTGGTGGAAGCCGATCTACCGGGGAACCCTCGGGGGTGGTATCGGATGGCCCGATGGTGACTTCAATTCTGTACGGACGCAAGTGCGCCGCGAGCCGTTCGGCAATTGCCTGCCCGGCTCGGTAGTCGAGCACCATGCCACCCGGAAAGCGTAGGCGCACATGGACTTCGCGCGTTTGCGGTGCGGCGGTCATGTGCCACCTCTTGTCGTCGGATTGGTGCGACGGGTCACCGATAAACGTTAAACACAGAAAAATTGCGGTGCAATAAGAAAAATACATGTTCCATACTGTGCGCCGTAAGCTCCCCCGGTCTGGAATCCTTGTCCGCAGATCCCACTGGGAAGGAGAAGGGCATGGTAGGAATCGGCGAAACAAGCGGGCGGTGACGGCCGGGAAAGCCGATCAGGCAGAAGGAGTTTGACCCGGTGGCCGAAAGTACCCTAGGGGCACGGGTAGCGGAGTTGCGCCGGCGGCGGGGACTATCGCAGAAAGAGTTGGGCGCAGCGATCAGGCGCTCGGAAAGCTGGGTGTCGCAAGTCGAACGCGATGTACTGCCGGTCGAAAGACTGTCCGTACTGCAACGACTGGCCGACGTCCTCGGAGTCGCGGTGCGAGACCTGAGACCCGAGGCGGCCGAACCGATGGCCGCCGATCGCGGTGACAGCCATCGACCCGGATCCGCCGTTTTCGAACAACTGCGATTGTTGCTCACCGGACATCCCGCACTGGAGCAACTTCTCGGTGACGAGGCCGATCGCGAGTCGGCCGATGAGTTGCCGGAGCTACAAGAACGAGTCGATCTGGCATGGCAGTTGGCGCACGAGTCCCGACTTGTGGAGGTCGGCAGCGCTCTGCTGGAACTGATTCCGGATCTCGAACACGCGGCGCGGACCACCTCCGCGAAACGGCCGGAGGTGCTGACACTGCTGTCACGCGCCTATCAGGTGGCCGCCACCGCATTCACCCGTCAGGAGGAAGTCGACGCGGCGTGGGTGGCCGCCGATCGGGCGCTCACCGCGGCCGAGGAATCCGGTGACGCGCTCGGCGTGGTGGCCGGAACCTACCGCATGGCACAGGCTTTCCTGCGATTGCAACGGCTGGAACAGGCCGAACAGGCGGCTCGGGTCTCGGTGACGGCGCTCGCGCCACAGGTCGCCGATGCCGGGCTGGTACGTCCGGAAGTATTGTCGCTCTACGGATCTCTGCAGCTCATGCTGGCGGTGATCGCGGCGACCGATGGCAATCGGACGGCCGCGCGCACCGGACTGACCGCCGCGCGCATCGCCGCGCAGCGACTCGGTGAGGGCCGCAATGATTTCGACACCGAATTCGGTCCGACCAGTGTGGCCGTGCACGCGGTCGCGGTGGCGGTCGAATTGGGTGACGCGGGTGAGGCGCTCGATACCGCGGCCTCGGTGGACGCCTCGGTGCTCTCACCCGAACGACAGGCGCGTTTCCTGGTCGACGTGGCTCGCGCGCATGCGCAGCGACGGCAGGCACAGGATGCGCTGGGGGCCTTGCTCAATGCCGAGCGGCTGGCTCCGGAGCTGGTGCACCATGATCCGCGCGCCCGGGAGGTGGTGCGCGATCTACTGCAGTTCGCGGGCCGCCGACCGGCCGATGATCTGCGTGAACTGGCCGGCCGCGCCGCCGTCACTCCCTGACGCATCCGTGGGTTCGGGGACCCACGGATGCCGGGCCGCGCCTCAATGAATTCCGGGGGTGCGCGGATCCGGGCCGAAGCATGCCAGTAGCTCGCAGCCCGGGGGTGCGTCGCTGAACGGCGGCGCGAGCGGAGTGTTCAAGCAGGACAACGCATTACAGCCCGGGTAGGCGTCCGGGCCGAGGCCGAAGACGGCGAGCGCGATATCGGCGTCGAAGTATTTGGAGGCGTCGAACCGCAGCGGCGGCTCCACGAACTGTCCGGGATCGGGGACCGGGGGATCGTCGAAGGCGGCGAACAGCTCCCGGAAGAACTCGTGCGAAACCTCCATGCCGTACTGCAGGATTCCGCTCGCACCCTGATCGGTGTGTACGCCGAACACCCCGGTCCACACCACCAGCAGATCCAGGCTGGGGATGACGAACACATGCTGTAGACCCAGCCCCGACATGGAAAACGTGTCGGCGGGCAGGAATTCGGCATTCTCGGCGCAGTCCGGCCCGAGCCAGAACAGATAGCCGTAGCAGTTGTTCGTGGCCGAGGAGGTGGTGGCGCGGGTCAGATAGGCGTGCGAGACGATCTCGCGGCCCTGCCACCGCCCGTCGTTCGCGGTGAGCATGCCGAGCCGGGACAGATCATCGGGCGGGATCATCAGATGCGCGTAGCCGTAGGTGTGCCCGGACCGGTCCCGCGCCCAGTAGTAGTCGCCGCGCTGGATACCGATGGGCCCGAACAGTTCCCGCTGCGCGAACTCCTGCAGCGGTTCCCCGATGGCCAACTCGATCACATACGACAGCAGGTCCACATTGCGCTGACTGTAGGAGAACTTGCTCCCCGGCGGATTGTCGAACGGCACCCCGAGGGCCTGAACCCCGCTGAACGGGTCCACCGGAATAACGCCGGTGAGTCCCTCGGCGACAAGTCCGATGCGCAGTCCCGAGGTTTCGGTGAGCAGATTCTCGACGGTGATCGCCCGGTGTTCCGGATCACCCACGCCCGGCGGAAGATACCGGTCGATAGGCGCGTCGATATCGAGTCTCCCTTGATCCCAGGCGATTCCCGCGAGCAGCGACACAATGCTCTTGGTGACACTCCAGACATTCCAGGGAATATGTCCGGTTTGTGAGTTTTGTGGCCCCTCGCCAATCAGGCAATTGTGTCGGAAAATCTGCACATTCAATCGATTCCGGCTCGCCGCGAAGTTCAGCGCGTCCAGCAACCGCTGACTATCCAGCCCCGCCTGTTCCGGTGCTGCCCGTTCGAATTCCCGCCCCTCCGGTTGCGCGCACCGAATTTCCCCCGCCGAAATTCCCTCCGGCCACGCCTGCCCGGCCCCGCCGCCGAAGATCATGATCGCCGCCACCACCGCGCCGGCCAGCCCCCTGCGCTTGCGCACCATGGGTTTCAGGCTAGCCGCACGTCCCGGCCGTGGACGGCGAAACGCCGCCAGGCGGGGGGAGTCCTGGCGGCGTTGCTCGCAGCGGTGCCGCGAAGTAGCGTCGACGCCCAACAAGCGCCTCTCGGCGGGTGGTCGCTCGTAGCGACAAAGGGTGCGGCCCGGGGCTGTTACCGACGCCGACAGTGGGGGTCAACCAGCGGGGTTGTAGTTCTATTCCGCCCCTGTCACCGGAACCGTTTAGCATTCGCAACAAAGCCCATACTTGTCCCTGGGGGGGAAGCCTTGACCGACGATCCGGTGATCATCGAACTGCTCAGCGTGCTCGAGCAGAACCCGGAGCTGCTCACCCTCCGCCTGCGCGTGGTGGAGCTGCTGGCCGATCGCGAGCGCTACGCGGACGCGCTCACGCACTGCGCGACGGCGCTGGGCCAGGATCCCGGCAATGTGACGGCGATGGCGCTGCTGCAACGCTGTTCGGCCGCGCTCGCAGCAGGCGCGAGTCCGGCCCCGGCCGCCCCCGCCGAGCCCCCGAAACCCGCCAATGGTTTCGACTGGGCCGCCGCCGAACGCGAGGTCGGCGACATCATCAAACCCGCCTTCGTGGACGACGACGGTGAACCACTGGCCGTCGTCGAGGGCGATGTGGGCCTGTTCGAGAAGCCCAAGCTGTCGCTCTCCGAGGTCGGCGGTATGCAGGACGTCAAGGAGCAGCTCGAACTCTCCCTGCTCGGCCCACTCCGAAATCCGGAGCTGGCCAAGGCATTCGGGACCAGCGCGCGCGGCGGCCTACTGCTGTACGGCCCGCCCGGCTGCGGTAAGACCTTCATCGCCGCGGCGGTCGCCGGTGAGCTCGGCGCGAACTTCTACCCCATCGAGATCGCCGACATCCTCGATATCCACCTGGGCGCGAGTGAACGCAATCTGCATCAGATCTTCGAGGTGGCGCGGCGCAACGCGCCCTGCGTGCTGTTCATCGACGAGATCGACGCGCTCGGCTACAAGCGCAGCCAGATGTCCGGCTCGGCGGGCCTGCGCACGGTGGTGAATCAGCTGCTCACCGAAATGGATTCGGCGACAGGCGATAACGAGGGCGTCTACATTCTCGGCGCGACCAACCACCCCTGGGATATCGACGTGGCGCTACGCCGCCCCGGCCGCTTCGACCGCATGATCCTGGTGACCCTGCCCGACCCGGACGCCCGCGTCTCCATCCTGCGCCACCACCTGAAGGACCGCCCGATCGAGGGCATCGACCTGAAGGCGATAGCCATTGCCACAGAAGGCTTCTCAGGCGCGGACCTGGCGCACATCGCCACCTCGGCCACCCAACTGGCCATGGCCGACTCCCTGAAAGCGGGCGCCATCCGCCCCATTCGCATGCCGGATATCGAACAGGCCCTCGCCGGCATCCGCCCCAGCACCGGCGCCTGGTTCGAATCCGCCCGCAACGTAGTCGAATTCGCCAATAACGACGGCGCCTACGACGAACTCGCCACCTACATGAAGCGCATGAAGCTCCGCTGAGCATCGGAGTCGGCAGAGCTTGTTCTGAGAGGTTTTCGGGGGATGGATAGCAGGATCGAGAAGGCCAGGGTGCTGGCGGAGCTCGGGCGACTGGAGGGTGCCCGGGAGCTGCTGGGGGAGGTGCTCGCCGGGGAGCCGGAGAACTGGGCGGCACTGGTTCACATGTCGCTGGTCGCTCTTCGTCTCGGCGAGGTCGAGCGATCGTTGCGGTGCAGCGCGGTCGGGCTCCGGGCGTATCCGGAGGCATCGTGTTTCTGGCGCTACCGAGCGATGGGGTTTTGGGAGATGATGCGTGCAACCCCGGACGACTCCAAGATACGGCGAATGCAATATGACGAGGCGCTGCGCGCGGCGGCGCGGTCGGTAGAACTCGACCCGGTGGACGTCGACAATCTTCGCTTCCTCGCTGTAGTGCAAAGTGCTACCGATTCGGATGCCGCCTTGGCGACCCTGGACCGGGCATTGGAGATCGACTCTGACCAGGCGGGACTCCATGCGGTGCGCGGTGTGGCGCTTCGCCAGCTGTGGGCGCGCGGTCCCGAATTCACCGAACAGGCCGAGGCGGCCTACCGCGAAGCGCTGCGGCTGGACCCGGAGAACGCCGCGGTCGCGTTCGAGTTGGCGCGCCTCGAGTACGACCTCGGTGGCCGCGAGCTGGCCCTCGACCACTTTCGTATGGCCGCGCGGCTCGATCCGGGGATCGGTGATTCGGCGCGGCAGTACATCGACAAGATCGAGGAGGAATGCGCGCGGCTGGCCCCGGTCGATACGGCCGACACCGACGAAGCGGTGAAATCGCATCCGCCCGAACCGGACCCGGCGGGGCCGACCGGCGGCCCGAGCACCCGCGAGTTGGCCGCCGCCACCCCCCTGCACCGGCCGCGACGATCTCGTGGTGCATGGCTGCTGCTCTTCCCGGTGCTGCTGCTCCTGCGGCTCATGCTGAGTAGCTGTTCGGCGGATTCGGACGGTCATCATCCGGCGACGGTGACCCCGACAAGGCAGGTCCCGCCCTACAACCCATGGAGTGATCCGGGCTTTCTGTCCGATCTGAGATCGCAGCAGCCGGTGCCGCATGGATAGCCGGATCGAGAAGGCTCGGGTGCTGGCGAGTTTGGGGCGGCTGGACTCGGCTCGGGAGATGCTGGGGGAGGTGCTCGCCGGGGATCCGGAAGATGTTGTGGCACTGGCGGATATGGCCAATGTGGTGTTGCGGATCAAAGAGTATCCACGGGCCGTGGAGTACAGCGCCGCGGCCTTGCGCGGTGACCCGGAGAACACCTTCGCCTGGCGGGTGCGGGCACTGGCCGAGTTGGGCATGGCCCGCGATGCCGAGTTGGGTCCCGAGGCGGCGCGGGAGCATCGGGGGCGGGCGGTGGCGGCGGCCGAGCAGGCGGTGAAGATCGATCCGGGGAACACCGACAATCTGCGAATCCTGGCCTCCACCAAGCGGGACAAGGATCCGCGGGGGGCCTTGCAAACGCTGGAGACGGCACTCGCACGCGATCCCGACGATGTCAGCGTGCATCTGCTGCGCGGTTTCATTCTGCGCCGAAACCTCGAGGGGCAGAACAACACCGAGCAGGCCGAGGTGGCATTCCGGGAGGCGCTGCGCCTGGACCCGGCGAACGCGGAGGCACTGTACGAGCTGGCGCTGATGGATATCGGTCGCGGCAATCGCGCTGTGGGAGAAGAACAATTGCGCCGCGTCGCGCTGCTGGACCCGGAGTACGGGACCGCGGTGCGCGAGCATCTGGAGTGGCTGGCGCAGGAGGACGCCCGGCTGGCGAACCGCTATGCCACCACCCCGCAGCCGCAATTCATCTACGACACCACGAAGAAATCGGGCGGCGGTCGCGCCGCCCGATGGGGGATCGGGGTGCTGGTGCTGATCGTGATCCGATTGATCGCGGCGGGTGCCTCCAATGATTCGAGCGGCCCCGTGCACACCCCGCCTCCGGTCATCCCGTCGTGGATGCGCACACCTCCGGCAACCTATCGCCCGCTCCCCAGCTTCCCGCCGGACATCCCGCGGGAATGGCCGTCGAATATCCCGCGTCCGACGTTCCGCAACCAGCCGCCGGTGGTCCCGACGACCCCCGCGACCCCGCGATTGACGGTTCCACCTGGCGTCAATCCCTTCCAGTGAATCCTTTTCTTGACTAATTCCAGAAAATGGCGCAAGGTTGTGGCACTGTCGTAGATGTCGACTGTGTCGTGGGTGCGCCCCTCCTACCTGGGTCGTTGCCCCGCATGTGCACTTCCCGCATCCGAAGGAGGCGTCGAATGACCAAGCCGACCACCACCGATACCGGCACCCCGGTAGTCAGCGACGACGAATCGCTCACCGCCGGAACCCAGGGTCCGATCCTGCTGCACGACCACTATCTGATCGAGAAGCTGGCCCAGTTCAACCGCGAGCGGGTGCCCGAGCGGATTGTGCACGCCAAGGGTGCGGGCGCGTTCGGCGAACTGGTGGTTACCGGCGATGTCAGCCGCTTCACCAAGGCCAAGCTGTTCCAGCCGGGCGCGCGCACCGAATCGCTGGTGCGTTTCTCCACCGTCGCCGGTGAGCAGGGCAGCCCCGACACCTGGCGCGATCCGCGCGGTTTCGCGGTGAAGTTCTACACCCCCGACGGCAATTACGACCTGGTCGGCAATAACACCCCGATCTTCTTCATCAAGGATCCGATCAAGTTCCCGGACTTCATCCGATCGCAGAAACGCCTGCCCGGCAACGGACTTCGCGATCACAATATGCAGTGGGACTTCTGGACCCTGCGCCCGGAGACCGCACACCAGGTGACCTGGCTGATGGGCGATCGCGGTATCCCCAGGTCCTACCGGCATATGAACGGCTACGGTTCGCACACCTACCAGTGGATCAATGCCGCGGGTGAGCGCTTCTGGGTGAAGTACCACTTCAAGACCGATCAGGGTGTGCGGAGCCTGACCCAGGCCGAGGCCGACACCCTCGCCGGCACCGATCCGGATCTCCACCGCCAGGATCTGTGGGAGTCCATCGAGCGCGGCGAATTCCCCAGCTGGACACTGCATGTGCAGGTGATGCCGCTCGCCGACGCGGCGGGCTACCGGTTCAACCCGTTCGATCTGACCAAGGTGTGGTCGCATCAGGACTACCCGCTGATCGAGGTCGGCAAGTGGACACTGAACCGCAATCCGGGCAATTACTTCGCCGAGATCGAGCAGGCCGCCTTCGAACCCTCGAACGTGGTTCCGGGCATCGGCTTCTCACCGGACAAGATGCTGCTGGGCCGCGTCTTCGCCTACGGCGACGCGCACCGCTACCGCATCGGCACCAATTACGCGCAGCTGCCACCCAACCAGGCCAAGGCGGCGCAGGTGAACTCCTACTCCAAGGAGGGCGCGATGCGGTACGCGTACAACGACGCGAATACGCCCGTGTACGCACCGAATTCGTTCGGCGGCCCGCACGCCGAGCCGGAGCTCGCACCCGACGGCGGTATCTGGGACTTCGAGCCGACCATGGTGCACGCGGGCTATATCGAGCACGCCGAGGACGGCGACTTCACCCAGGCGGGCACCATGGTTCGCGAGGTGCTCGACGACGGTGAGCGAGATCGCCTGGTGGGCAATGTGGTTGGCCATGTGCTCGGCGGCGTGCGGGAGCCGGTGCTGAGCCGGGTCTTCGAGTACTGGAAGAGCGTGGACTCGGACCTGGGCAAGCGCATCGAGGAAGGCGTGCGCGCGGGGATGAACAGCTAGAAGAAGAACGCAGCGCCCGCACCACGAATCATGGTGCGGGCGTTACTGTTTCAGCAGCGCGTCGGTAAATTCCGCGGCGGTCTCTCGATCCAGCGGTGCGTGCCCGATCAGGAACCGATACCAGAACAATCCGTAGAACTGATCCAGCATCAGATCCAGATCCGCGTCCGCCCGTAGTTCTCCCCGCTGCTGTCCCCGCGCGAGAATCTCCCGCGCGACTTCCCGCCGTTCCAGGGTGAACTTCCGCATGAGTTCGGCGAGGTGGTCATCCCACGCGGCTTCCCGCACCACGGTCCGCAGCGCGGGTGCGGTCGGTTTACGTTGTGCCCCCGCGAATGTGGACTCGATCAGAATCAACAGATCCTCGCGCAGCGACCCGGTGTCCACGGCGGGCACGTCCTGTTCGGACCGATCGGTGAGCGCGTCCAGCAGCAGCGCCCCCTTCGACGGCCACCATCGATAGACGGTCTGCTTCCCGACCCCGGCCGTCCGCGCGATGGCGTCGATATTCACCGTCGCCCCTTCGGACTTCGCGAGCAGCTCCAGCGTGGCGTCCAGAATCGCCTGGTGCGTCGCCTCATTGCGCCGCCGCCCGGTATGCGGACGTTCCATGCCGACCTCCTGTGACTCAACTCACCGATTTGCCGAGACTAAAAGTCTCGATAACGGCGTTGTCGAGACTGCGAGTCTCGTAAGCATAGGGCGGGACACCAACCGAAAGGCATTCGACATGACCACAGCGGATTCGGCCACCGCGCAGCGCGTAGTCGTCATGGGCGGCAGCTCCGGCATCGGCGAGGCCACCGCCACCCTCTTCGCCGCGGCGCAGGCCGAGGTGATCATTACCGGCCGCACCCAGGACAAGATCGACGCCGCCCTGACCCGTATCGGCGGCAAGAGCACCGGCTACCGCATGGACGCCACCGACCGGGCCGAAATCGCGGCCTTCTTCGCGCAGTCCGGCCCCGTCGACCACCTGGTCATCGCGGTCAGTGGCGCGGCCGGCAGCGGTGTCTTCGCCGACCTGAACCTGGACGATCTGGAGTCCGGCTTCACCCAGAAGTTCTGGCCCCAGGTCCGCATTCTGAAAGCCGCACTCCCGCACCTGAATCCGACCGGTTCGGTCACCCTGATCACCGCCGCCTCCGCCCGTGCCGCCTTCGCGGGCACCGCCGGTTTGGCCGCAATCAACGGCGCGTTGCAGGCCATGGTCCCCCCGCTCGCCGTCGAACTCGCCCCCATCCGCATCAACGCCGTCTCCCCGGGTGTCATCGACACCCCGTGGTGGGACCGTATCCCGGATGACCAGCGCCGCAACCTCTTCGACGGCCTGGCCGCCACCACCCCGGTCGGCCGGGTCGGCCATCCGGAGGAGCTCGCCCGCGCCGTGCACTCCCTCGCCACCAATGGCTTCATCACCGGTGTGGTCCTGGATGTCACCGGTGGCGCGAACCTCCCGACCGGGCGCTGATCAATTCCTGTTCGCCGTAAGGGAATACGGGCCGCGAGCAGGGGCGTCGGCGGCTATCGGTCGATACGCTGCGGGAATGTCAGACCCGCAGCTCACTCCGCGCCGTGCCACCTGGTTCGAACTCTTCGGGGATCTGGTCTTCGTCGCTGTATGCGGTGCATGCCAATCGCGCCGATCGGGACAATGTCGCGCACCGGCTGATCACCACCTTCGGTCTGGTAGGCGTGGTCGGTATGGCGGTATTCGCGGGCACTGCTCACCGCGCTCGCGGTGCTGCCGGCCGGGTCCGTCATGCTGGAGGCCCCGGCTCATCGCCGCCGAATATCCACTGCCGCAGCCTGATTCAGCGTCCGGCGCGAAACTCCGGATCGAGCCCGTCGAGAATGCGGTTGATCTGAATATCGAAGGCCCCGGTCCGCATCCGATGCAGATCGACGTCGGGCCCGGCGGTCTTCTCGTCGAAGTTGATATAGCGCCGATGCAGGGTCGGGTAGGGCCTGGCGGCGATTTCGGCGGCGGGCATGAGCTTTCGATACCACTCGACCTCGTCGAGGCCGCTGCGCCGAATGGTGATGGCGGCGGCGGCCTCACTCAGCGCCAAGCCGATGACGAAGGAGAAGATCACCGTCACGGCGGTGTCGGCGTCGTCGGGCGGGAAGCCGGCATCTTCGAGCAGGGTGAGCACGGATTCGTTGAGCCGCAACATATTCGGCGCGAGGTAGAGCAGGCCCATTTCGCCGAGCGCCGAGGACAGCCATGGATGCCGCAGCATCATCGCGCGCAGATCGTGGCTGAAGGCCAGCATGGCCGCGCGCCAGCCCTCGGATCCCACGACCAGCGGGTCGAGTTCACCGAATACCGCATCGGTAATGAGCTCCATGAGCTCTTCCTTATTGGCCACATGCGTATAGAGCGAGGTCGCGCCCGCGCCGAGCCGGGTGCCGAGCTTGCGCATGCTCAGCGCCTCCATGCCCTCCTCGTCCAGTAGGGCGAGCGCTTCGGAGACGATCTGATCCCGGCTGAGCGCGGGCTGATCGCGGCGACGGCTGCGCTGCGGTTCCCGGGTCCACACCGATTGAATCTGCTGTTCTGCCTCGCCCATGGTTTCGGCTCCTTCGCTCTTCGAAAGTCTAATACAGCGTTCGGTTTTGCGAACACTGTACGGATGCCGTACAGTGTTCGACAACACCGCACACTGTGCGGAAGGCACTCCGAAGGGGAAAGAAATGACTGCGAAGGACTTGGCCGCGGCGGTGACTTCACCCGTGGCACAGCGCAATCCGAGGCGCTGGCTGATTCTGATCGTGCTCTGCCTGAGCTCGCTCGTGCTGGTGATCGACAATATGGTGCTCAATGTCGCGATCCCGCAGCTCTCCACCGATCTGGGCGCCACCACCCAGGACATCCAGTGGGTGCTGGACTCCTACATCCTGGTCTTCGCGGGCCTGCTGCTCACCTCGGGCAGCCTCTCGGACCGTTTCGGCCGCAGGCTGGTAATGGTGATCGGCCTGGCCCTGTTCGGCGCCGCCTCGCTGCTGGCCGCCTACGCCTCGACACCCGAAACGCTGATCGCGGGCCGCGTGATCATGGGAATCGGCGGCGCGCTCATCATGCCGAGCACGCTCTCCATCCTGATCACCGTGTTCGACGAGGAGGAACGCCCCAAGGCCATTGCCGCCTGGAGTGCGGTGGCCATGGTCGGTATGGTCGGCGGCCCGGTCATGGGTGGCGTACTGCTCAACCACTTCTGGTGGGGTTCGGTCTTCCTGCTGAATGTTCCGATCGCCGCGGTCGCCATTATTGCCGCGCTGGCGCTCATGCCGGAGTCGAAGGGCCCGTGGACCACGCCGGATCTGTCGGGCATGGTGCTGTCCATCGTCGGCACCACCGCGCTGGTCTGGACCATTATCGAATTCCCGGCCAAGGGCATCGAGGGTGTCTGGCCGTCACTGATCCTGGCCGTGATCGGCTTCTCCGCCTTCATTATTCGTGAGCTGAAGGCCGAGCACCCGATGGTGCCGATGCACCTGTTCCGCAATCGCGTCTTCACCGGTTCCAGCTTCTCCCTGGTGCTGGTGGTCTTCGCCAATGCCGGTCTGCTGCTGGTGCTTACGCAGTATCTACAGTTCGTGCTCGGCTACTCGCCGATCAAGACCGCGGTGGCCTTCACTCCGATGGCCCTGGCCGCGCTGGTCTGCCAGGGTGTCGGTGCCGGACTGGTCGGCAAGCTGGGCGTGCGCACCATGACCATCGGTGGCCTGCTGGTGCTGGCGGCCGGTACCGGGGTGCTCACCACGCTGACCGTCGACTCCGGTTTCTGGATGCCCGCCGTGGCCATGGCCTTGGTCGGTGGCGGCGCGGGTCTGGCCATGCCCGCCGCGATCGGTGCGCTCATGGGTGCGGTGCCGCCGGAGCAGGCCGGTGTCGGTTCGGCGCTGAACGACACGATTCAGCAGACCGGCGGCGCGCTGGGCGTGGCGATTCTCGGTGCGATCCTGGCGAATTCGTACACCGATGGCATGCCGGAGTCGGCTCCGGACACGGTCCGCGAGAATCTCGCCCCGGCCATCAACAGCGGTGACGCCACGATTGTCGCGGCGGCCCGGGAGGCGTTCACGAGCGCCATGTCCATCACCTTCACGGCGGGTGCGATCAGCGTGCTGGCCGCCTGTGTGGTCGCCTTCTTCCTGATGCGGGGCGCGAAAGCCGCAGCGCCGGAGAGTGTTCCGGCGCAGGATCTGGTCGAATCCCACTAGCCGGAACAAAGAACTCCGCCCCCGGTGCCAGTCCCGGGGGCGGAGTCCTTTTGCGAAGCAGCCGCTAGGGCAGCAGCTGCTCGATTCGGGTGGTGCAGAAGCCGGTGATATTCATCTCCGGCGGGAGTTGGATCCGATTCGCCATGCGCAGCAACGGAACCGACAGCAGTACGGCCGCCAGGATCTCGTTGTAGACCAGGTTGCGCACCTGCATTCCGGTGCGCTTCTCGTAGTAGGCGATGGTCTCCTCGCGGGTCGGCGTACCGGGCAGCGGGTCGTGGCCTTCGAAGGTGGAGCTGGCCCAGTCCATGAACAGCATCCAGGCCAGATCCGCCTCGTGGTCCCCGAGGTACGCGATCTCCCAGTCGAGCACGCCGGTGACTCGGAAGTCCTCGTCGTACAGGATGTTCGACATACGCGAGTCACCCCAGCAGAGGGTGAGATGCTCGGGTTCGTAGAGGTTGTCCCGCAGGTACGTGATGGCCTTGGCGTAGGTCTCCGGAAGGTCGCCTTCGGTTGCCCAGCGCAAGGTCGCGTCCAGGTAGTTGACGACCTGTTCCACCGGCTGATCGCCATGTTTCGGCAGCGCCAGGAAGTCCAGATTCAGTGCCCGCCAATCCAACTGGTGGATATCGGCGATGGTGTCGATACACCCCCACCACATGCGGGCGCGCTGCTCGGGCGTGGCCTCGAAATAGGTGCCCGTGACGTGATATGACGGATAGTCGCCGGGCGCGGTGCCCGGCAGTCTGCTCATCACGAAGTACGGGCTGCCCAGTTGCTCGTCCGTCCGGTCCAGCCAGATCGGGGTCGCCACCGGAAGATCGGTGGTGGCCAGCCGCTGCATGACCAGCACCTGCCGCAGCAGGTCGTAGTCCGGGAACAGTGACATCTCCGGTGGCCGCCGGAAAACCAGTGGCAGCGTACCGCTTTCGTCCTCGAGCTCGAAAAGGTATGTCTCGGTGGCGAAACCGCGTTCGGTGCGATTGAAGCTACGGACCTGGGCGGCGCCGGATACCGGGAAGTTCTGGTGTAGATGCGGTTCCAGGGCCGCTGCCAGCCGCTCTGCGGGCAGTCGTTCGGTGCTCAAGCTCAGTACCCCTCGTACCCGTACTTTTCATTGCGGCCCATGAAGACCATTTCGACCAGGCCGTAGCCGACCTTGCCCTCGGTCTCGATGCGGCAGAAGGTCTCGCTCAGCATGCTGACCTGCTTGAGGTCGGCGGTGTCGGTGAGGTCGGCGACGAAGCTGTCGCTCCACTCCTCGCCCTTCCAGACGCCCGAGGAGTAGCCGCGGTAGTTGTCGTAGCCGGCCAGGCCGGGCCAGAAGTCACCGACCGGGGTGATGGTGAATTCGCGGGTCTTGCCCGCCGCGTCGACGATGCTGAAGGTGCCGCCGCTGACAATCCGGAAGTCGTCGCGGAAGGTCAGTTCGTGGCTCGCGTCGCGCACCGGCTGCGGTGAGGCGTCCGAGCCGAGCGGGGGCAGTACGTTGCCCTCGAAGTGCCAGCGGTGGCCATCGGGGGTCTCGCGCTGCGCGAAATGCACCAGCTCGTCATCGAATTGGAAGATGCCCATGTAGTAGAGGACGCCGTCCGGGATCTCGCCGGGCTGCAGGATGCCGCCGCCCTCGTTGATCGCGCCGCCGCCACCGCCGTGCCGGGTGCCCCAGGAGTGGTCGCGCCCGAACCACCAGTTCGAGGGATCGATCTCGATGCGCTCGCCCTCGACCTCCAGGAATCCGGAGACGATTCCGTTCTGGTAGAACCGCCGAGCATCCTCGCGCACGCGGCCGCGGGTGCGGAAGAACGCGGGCTCCTGCTCGTAAGCCGCGAACTGCCCGTCGAGTTCGAGCTGCAGCTTGATGCCGTGCTCATTGTCGACGAGGGTCGCGCGCACCTTCTTCAGGGGCTCGATGATCTCGTAGGTGAACGGCCCGACCGTCCAGGAGCCGAGGCCGTCGTAGCGGGTGTCGATCTGCCGCGACATGCGGATGGTGTGTGCCTTGTCGCCGATGGTGATCATGGCGTAGGCGTCGATGAGGTTGCGGTTGGGGTACCGCGCCATACCGGTCATCACGCTGACCCGCTTGGTCTTGTCGAAGCCGTACATCACCACGCGCTCGGTCCAGCGCAGGTCACTCTGCTGGACGTGGTCGAAAGTGGTCGGCAGCTGGTGGCAGAGCAGTTCGTCCTGGGGCGTCAACATCGACGAGTACCTCTCATTGGAATGTGGCCGCGGCCACACAATTCGAATACGAGGCACAGCGTATTTGAAACACGTTCTAGATGTAACCTCAAACCCGGAAATTTTTTCGAGAAGTTTTGGGAGGACCCGGTGAGCGCACCCCAGCCGATACGCTCCGGCCCGGGACGTCCCCGCGATCCGCAGCTGGATGAACAGCTATTGACCGCGACGCAGGAATTGCTGGTCAGCGATGGGTACCAGGCCACCACCATTGCCGCGGTGGCGCGTCGCGCGGGTGTGGTCACCACCTCTATCTACCGCCGCTGGTCCAGTAAGCGGGCGCTGGTGGAAGACGCGATCTTCGCTCTGGACGAGTTCGCGCACCCCGAGCCGAGTGGTGATCTGCGGGCGGATCTGCTGGCCTGGACTCGCCTGTTCCTGGCCGCATCGGCCCATCCGGCGGCCCGCTCGGCCATTCCCGGTCTGCTCTCGGAGTATCACGACGACCACGACAGCTACCGCCGCCTGCTGGACCGCGGCGAGCTCCCGACCCGCGAGGTGCTCCGGGAGCTGTTGACCGGTGCGGCGGAATTGGGCCAGGCCGCACCGGACTGCGATGCCGACGCCGTCTTCGAACTATTGCGCGGTGCGACGCTCTTCCGGGCTCTCACCCACGGCACCGATGACGCTGACGTCTTCTGCGCCCAGATCGCCGATGCCCTGGTGGCGGTGGCAGCGACTCCGGCCGGTCAGCGTATGAGGCCGAACCAGTAGATCGCGCAAGCCAGTAAAAAGACGATCACTGTTTCCATCGTCGGATCCAATCTCCTTGGCGCACTTGCCTCAACGATACCCGTGAACAAGATCACCGGGCGCAACCCGCGTATTACAGGAATTCGCCGATCCGGCCCCTGGGGCACGACCCGACACCCCTCGTGGACGGGTCGTGCCCCAGCGCTCCCCCGGCCGGGTGCGACGCCGGGCGGACCCGGCGTCGTAGACAACGATGTGTCGCGGCCCTTGGCACGGCCTTAAGAAGATCTTGCAGCTCCGTCGAAACGCCGTAGACCAGCAGACACGCCGGTCAAAAGGACTAAATTCGGCCAATCCGGCGCGCCTGGTCGGCGCTGCGCGAGTCGCCCGCACTATGGCTGCTGTCAAGTTGCGGAACTCTCAGGAGGCGCATGTGAAGTTGTGGCGATCCCGCTGGTGCCGGGCGGCGGTGCTGCCCACGCTGGTGGGTGCTACCGCGGTGGCCGGGCCACTTGCCAGGGCCGATATCACCGAACTACCGCTGATCATCGATGTCAGCACCCCCGCCGCCGGACAGTGCGACGGTGCGCTACACGGCACCACGGCCGTGTACTTCCCGCCGGGCGTACCCGCGCACGCCGATGTGGAGTGGCGCATTCTCGGTGGCGGACAACCGATTCGCACCGGCATCACCCCGGTCAACAATGATGTGATGACGGTCGGATTCGATATCCGCCAGGATGAGCTACCCGCCGACGGCCGACTACGGGTGGACGCCCGCGCCAGAGTCCCCGGCGGCGAGGTCGGCGGCTACGGCAAGCCGTGGAATCTGCGGGTGAGCCGCGAATGCAGCCCGCTGCATGTGGTTTCGGCGGGCGACTCGGTCACCTGGGGGCAGGGTCTGGACCTGGATCGCACCTTCGCCGATCTCACCGCGGAGACCCTCGGCACGCAGACCGGCCGCACCGCCCGGCTACACGACTACTCGGTCTCCGGCGCGGCGCTGGACGCGCCCGGCCTGCACACCGCCGCGGACGATACGAACTGCCCGGTCGACGCCGGTACCGCCGACGAATCCGGCACCGACGAACTCCCCGATGTGTTCTGCCAACTGGACCGGGCCGGAGCCGAAGCCCGCGCCGGCGGTTACCCGGTGGACCTGGTGCTCCTGGACGGCTGCATCAACGACCTGGATCCGCTGTACGGCATTCCGGTCGGCGTCACCCCCGGCACCAAGGATCTGACCGCCGCGGTCACCCGCGAATGCGGGGGCGTCGGAGCGGACGCGGTGAATCCGGCCGCGCATGTGCCCTACTTCAGCGGCGCGAAACTCGGCTACGGCGGGCGGGGTATGCAGGCCGCCATCGAGAAGGCGCACGCCCTGCCCGGTAAGCCGAAGGTGTTGGTATCCAACTACTTCCACGGCCGGGACACACCCGGCACTCCGGAGGGTCTGCGCGCCCGATGGTCCGAGTTCATCCGGGTCTCGGCCGAAACGTTCCGGCAGGCGGCGGACCGGGCCAATACCGCTGCGGGCGAGGTGTACGCGGTCGCCGCCGACGGTCTGGTCGGTCAGGACGGTGGTGGGCACGGTCCGTGGATGAATCCCCTGGGCGATGAGGAGATTTCACTGCGCCTACTGGCCTGTCCGCATATCGAAGCGCCACCGCAGTGCCGGACCACGGTCGGCGGGCACGCGGACGTGGATGGTGCGCGCGAGTACGCCAAGACCTTCCTGCTGAATCCGGCCGTGCGCGAATGGTTCGGCGGCGGTGGGCCTTTGGACAATGGGTTCACCGTGTCACACACCGCCGGTCCCACCGGAACGATGGTGGACTTCGACGGAGAACCGGCGGGCGGCGCGATTCGCCAGTACGACTGGTACTTCGGCGATGGCGCGCACGCGGTCACGACCGGTCCGGTGGTGTCGCACGAGTACCGGGATCCGGGGCCGAATCTGCCGCGGCTGGTGGTCACCGATATGACCGGGCGGCGGTCCATGTACGAATTGGAGGAACCGATCGTCATCGGCTGACCGCCGGCACCGCCCTGCGTGCGGCATCAGTCATGCAGGGCGGCAGCCAATTCCGCGATGGCCGAATCGGCCACCGTATACCCGGGAAAGTAGCAGCACACGCGGGAAATGCTGTCCCCGTAGCGATCCCGGATCTGTCGCGCGCAGTCGGCGGGCGTCCCGCTCACGGTCAGCGCATCCACCATCGGATCATCGATCAGCCCGGTCATCTCCTGCCACCGCCCCTGCTTGGACAGCAGATTGAGCTCCGGTTGCAGCTCCGCCCAGCCTTCGACCTCCAGCACCGGGCGATAGGACGGCGTCGAACCGTAGAACGCCAGCAGCGCGCGCACCGCCTGCCGTGCCTCGGCGATCTCGCGCTCCGAATTACCCATGGCCACAATGGCTTCGGCAATGATCTCGAACGGCCGATCCGATCCGGCCAGCCCCTTGTCGACGGCGGGCAGCGTCCGCTCGCGGAAGTGCCGCTCGGTATTGAACGGCATGACCAGCAGCCCGTCCGCCACCCGCGCCGCCATCTCGGTCATGCGCGGTCCGAGCGCGCCGACCAGGACCGGGGGCGCGCCGAAGGGGTTCGGTCCCGGATCGAAATTCGGTGGCATCAGCGTGTGCTGCCAGAACTCCCCGCGGTAGTCCAGCCGGGCGCCGGTCTGCCACGCGCGCAGGATCTCCCGTACCGCGGTGACGGTATCGGCCATCCGCTCCACCGGCCGGGACCAGGTGCTGCCGTACCGTTTTTCGATATGCGGCCGGATCTGTGATCCCAGTCCGAGCCGAAATCGCCCGCCGGACAACGATTGCAGGTCATAGGCGGCATGCGCCAGGTGAATCGGGCTGCGCGGGAACGCGATAGCGACATTGGTCATGACGCCGATTCCGGTCCCCGCCGCCAGGAAGAGCGGCGCGAACACATCATTCGCCCCCTCGAAGGTGAACACTCCGTCCACCCCCAGCGCGCGCAATTCACCGGCCCGAGAAGCGGATTCGCCGAGCGGGGCGTTGAGCCACACATCCAGCGGCAGCGGTGCCATAGCTTCCTCTCGATAGCAGAACTCCGCCCCGGGCACTGATGATTCAGGCCCGGGGCGGAGGGTGGTCACCGAAGGTAGTGTTCCGGCGACCGGCGGTCACGGAGCCGTAAGGGAAGTGACAGCACTCCGAAACCGCCGTCTGGATCGGCGTTTACACGTCGATGAACTCGGCGCACTTCTCGCCGATCAGGTAGCTCGGCGCATTGGTATTGCCGCCGGTGATGCTGGGCATGATCGAGGCATCGGCCACGCGCAGGCCCTCGATGCCGTGCACCTTCAGCGTCGGGTCGACCACGGCGCGCTCGTCCACGCCCATGCGGCAGGTGCCGACCGGGTGGTAGATGGAGTGCACGCGGTTGGGGAGTTCGCGGCGCAGCGCGGACTCGTCGGCCCATTCGTTGCCGGGGAAGAAGTTCTCCTCGATGTCGCCGGCAATGCTCTTGTGCGCCATCACTTCCCGGATCATCTTGATGCTCTCGACCAGGAATTCGGTATCCCACGGATCGGTCAGGTAGCCCGGGTCGATGAGCGGCGCGGCGAACGGGTCGTTGGAGGCCAGGCGCAGTTCGCCGCGGCTCTTCGGGTAGATGAGGCTGGGCATGACGGTGAACGCGGCGCGCCGGTCCACCATGTGCATCTTGTCCTCGTCCTGGTTGGGAGTCGGGTAGCTCCACGGCAGGGTGTGGATCTGCAGGTCCGGGTGGTCGCCCTCGGCGAACTTGGTCTTGACGAAGCCGGCCGCCTCGAAGACGGTGCGGCCCATCCAGGAGCTGCCCGGGTTCCGCATCTCGCGCATCATGCCGCGCGCGAAGTAGGTCGGAATGCCGCGGTGCAGGGCCTTCTTGGAGACGAAGGTCATCGGCACGAACAGGTGGTCGTGCAGGTTCTGGCCGACCGCCAGGTCCGCGTGCACGGTGATGCCGTGCTCGCGCAGCTGCGCGGCCGGGCCGATGCCCGAGAGCATCAGGATCTGCGCGGAGCCCATGACGCCACCGGAGACGATGACCTCCTTGGCGGCCTTGATGATGCGGCGCCCGCCGGACTTGTCGGCGACCTCGACGCCGGTGGCCCGGCCGTTCTCGATCACGACGCGGGTGACGTGCACGCCGGTCTGCACGATCAGCCCGGAGTCCGGACGGTTGGTGATGAAGGCGCGAGAAGAGCTGTACCGCAGGCCGTTTCGCACGCTCTGCTGGAAGATCGAGATGCCTTCCTGTGACTCACCGTTGTAGTCGTCGATGACCGGCGTGCCGAGGGTCTCGGAGGCGGCGGTCATCCACTCCTTGGCGATCGGGGTCAGCTGGCTCTGGCGGGTCACCTCGACCGGGCCGCCCGCGCCGCGCACATCGCTGGCGCCGCCTTCCCAGTTCTCCAGTCGCTTGTAGGCGGGCAGCACATCCTCGTAGGACCAGCCGGTATTACCCTCGGCGGCCCAGGAGTCGAAGTTGGCCTTGTTGCCGCGCACGTAGAGCATGCCGTTGATGGAGCTGGAACCGCCGAGCACCTTGCCGCGGGTCATGGGGATCTTGCGATCGTTGGCGTGCTTCTGCGGAACGGAGTACTGGCTCCAGGTGACGCGGTGCTTCAGCGGCGGCATGGTGTGGACCATGGTGATCATGCCGGGGCTGGTGACCAGTCGGCTGTTGTCCTTGCGGCCGGCCTCGAGCAGGATCACGCTGGCGCCGCGCTCGGCCAGGCGGCCCGCGACCACCGCGCCGGCGCTACCAGCGCCCACAACGACGTAATCGGCCTCGGTTGCGGAGTCCCCGGAGCGCGGAGAAGCGGTCATTTCTTCGTTACCTCATCCTTGAGTGTGCCTGCGGTCACTGTAGAACAAGTTCTAGTCTGCGCACAGAGTGGACATGATGTCCAGCCACAAGGTCGACTTCAGGGGGCTGGGCGCTGCTCCATCGGGCGCAACCGATCTGTTCTAGAGATGCTTCCGGTTTGCTGGCTCAACCCGGTTGTCGGTGTGGACGAAACTCGGTTCGCCGCACCCTTCCACGTGGTTCAATCGATGTGAAACACGTTTCAGTTTCGCGATCATAGCGGCAATATGCGCGAGGAGGAACAGTGTCTGTTCCGTCGCTACCGGCAGGCTTCGATTTCACCGATCCGGCCCTGTGGGCCGATCACAGTCCAGCCCAGGAGTTCGCCGCGCTCCGGCGCACCGCACCGGTCTGGTGGAATGCGCAAACACCCGAACAGGCGGCACCGTTCACCGACGCGGGTTTCTGGGCGATCACCCGATACGAGGATGTCAAGGAGATATCCCGGAGACCGGACATCTGGTCCTCGAATGAAAAAGGCTCCATCATTCGGATGCCTGCGGATTCGCTACCGGAACAGTTGGAACTGTCACGCAGTGCGCTGCTGATCAATATGGATCCGCCGAAACACACCAAGATTCGGCGCATCGTCTCGCAGGGCTTCACCCCACGCGCGGTGGAGGGGCTGCGCAAGGCACTCACCGAACGCGCCGCCGCCATTGTCGCCGAGGCAAAGGCAAGCGGCGGTGGCGATTTCGTCGAACAGGTGGCGTGCGAACTTCCGCTGCAGGCCATCGCCGAACTGCTCGGGGTACCGCAGAACGATCGGCACAAGCTCTTCACCTGGTCCAATCAGCTGCTGAACTTCGATGACCCGGAGTTCGCCGGGGCCAATATGACCGCCAATGCCGAACTGCTCGGCTACGCCTACAACCTGGCCGAACAGCGCCGCGCCTGCCCCGCCGACGATATCGTCACCAAACTGGTGACCGCCGATATCGACGGGGAGGCGCTGGGTTCGGACGAATTCGGATTCTTCGTCATCCTGCTGTCGGTGGCGGGCAATGAAACCACCCGCAATGCGATTACGCACGGGATGAAGGCGTTCGTCGACAATCCGGAGCAGTGGGCACTGTATCGGGCACAGCGCCCCCGCACCGCCCCCGATGAGATCGTGCGCTGGGCCACCCCGGTCACCTCATTCCAGCGAACGGCGTTGTGCGACACCGAAATCGGCGGGCAGGCGGTCCGCGCGGGCGATCGGGTGGGACTGTTCTACAGTTCGGCGAACTTCGACGAGGACGTGTTCGACAAGCCGTTCGAGTTCAACGTCCTGCGCGATCCGAATCCGCATGTCGGTTTCGGCGGTACCGGTGCGCACTTCTGTGTCGGTGCGAATCTGGCGCGGCTGGAGATCGACCTCATGTTCAATGCCATCGCCGATGTCATGCCGGATCTCACCGAGGTCGCGCCGCCGCAGCGATTGCGCGCGGGCTGGATCAACGGCATCAAGCATTGGCAGGTCCACTACGGGTGAACCGGCCGCTCCGGCGAACCCGTTCTATATTCGTGGACGTGACCTCACTTCGCGAAATTCCATTGCAGACCCTGACCGATAAGCCCACCACCCTGGCCGAACTGGCCGGGGACAAGGTGGTGCTGCTGGTCAACGTCGCCTCCAAATGCGGCCTCACCCCCCAGTACACCGGCCTGGTCGAGCTGCAGCAGACCTACGGTCCGCGCGGCTTCAGTGTGATCGGCGCACCCTGCAACCAGTTCATGGGCCAGGAGCCCGGCACCTCCGAGGAGATCGCCGAATTCTGTTCCACCACTTACGGAGTCGACTTCCCGCTGCTGGAGAAGCTGGAGGTGAACGGCGAGGGCGCGCACCCGCTTTTCCGGGAGCTGACCCAGGTTGCCGATGCCGACGGCACCGCCGGTGACGTGCAGTGGAACTTCGAGAAGTTCCTCATCGGCCGCGACGGCACCGTGCTCGCGCGAATCCGCCCGCGCACCGAGCCCACCGATCCGTCGGTCGTCTCCGCCATCGAGGGCGCGCTCTAGCGGCGTCGCCGATACCGCACCGCGCAGGGCTGCTCCAGCTGCACGACCATCTTCGAATGGTCGTTGCGGTAGCTGTCCGAAGGCTGGGCGAGCTCGAACTCCCAGTCGCGCAACAGGATCGAGAAGATCGCCTTCAACTGCATGAGGGCGAAGGCGGCGCCGACGCAGCGATGACGTCCGGCGCCGAACGGGATCCAGGTCCAGCGATTGAGCAGATCCTCCTGGTTCGGGTCGATATAGCGGCCCGGGTCGAAGGTGTCGGGATTCGGGAAGTCCGCCGGAATCCGGTTGGAGACAGCGGGTGTCGCCGCCACCAGATCCCCCGGCGCGATGCGATGACCGCAGACCTCGAACTCCTCGCGCGCCACCCGCATGAGAATGATCAGTGGCGGATGCATGCGCAGCACCTCTTTGAGCACCGCCTCCAACCGCGGAATCTGCCGCAGCGCATGGAAACTCACATCCGCGCCGTCCGCGAAGAGCTCATCCAGTTCGGCGACGACACCGGCCAGTACGGCCGGATTCCGCAGCAATTCGATAATCGTCCAGGCCGCGGTCCCCGAAGTCGTATGGTGCCCCGCGAACATCATCGAAATGAAGATCCCGGTAATCTCACTCGCCGAGAACCGCGGCCGCCCGTGCTCGTCCGGCACCGATACCAGGACATCGAGCATGTCCCGATCTTCTTTGCCCACAGGCGGATTCGCGAGCCGCCCCGCCATGATGTGCCGCACCAGCTTCACCAGTTGCTGCCGCGCCTCATCGCGGCGGCGGAAACTCTCGATCGGCGCGTTCGGATCGACGTAGCAGTAGGCGTCGGTGCCCTGCTCCAGTTCGTGATAGAGATGCGCGAACCGCTCATCGAGCTCCTCGCGGAACTTGGTGCCGATGAGACAGGCCGAAGACGTATAAATGGTGAGTTCGGCAAAGAATTCGAGCAGATCGATCTCGCCCGCATCACCCCAGGACGCCAGCATCCGATCCACTTCACGGGCGATCGTGGTGGCGTGCCCGCGCATCTGATCCCCGCGCAACGCGGTGTTGTGCAGCATCTCCTTGCGCCGCTCCGGCGGTGCGTCGAAGACCACGCCCTCACCGAAGATCGGCTTCATGAACGGGTAGGCGGCGGCCTGATCCAGCTCCTCATCACCCGCCCGGAAGAAGAACTCATTGGCCTGCGCGCCGGACAGCAGGATGACATCCCGCGTGGCCAGCCGGAATGCCCCGATATCACCGCATTCGGCGCGCACCCGCGCCATCAGCGCAATGGGGTCGGTCCGGAACTCCTCGAGATGGCCGTGCTCATGCTCGCCGCCCGAGACCTGTCGTGGCTTGACCAAGGTCATCGGAAATACCTCCCGCAGTGGAGTAGACACCTGTCTGGACGGTACTACGGGAGCGATTGCACAGCAAGGATTTTCAATTACCGGAGCGCGCGCAGCGCGGATTTCTCCAACAGGTCCGCAATTTCCGCATACGAGGCATAACCCATACCCGCGCGCAGCAATGCGCCCGCATACAACATTTCCAGGGTGTCCACGACTTCCGGATCGGCATCCGCGCCCAGCGCGTCGATCAGCCGCTGCCGAATCTCCGCCCCGATCCGCAACCGCAGATGCGCCACATCGGGATCGGTACCCAGCAGCGCGCTCGTCACCGCACCCGCCAGCGCCGGCTCATCGGCCATCAGCATGGCGATCTGCCGCAGGGCCGCGACGACCCGCACCGTACTGTCGGCATCCTCCAGCTGCGGTAGGGGAGTGGACGCCAGTCGCCGCCAGAACATCTCCGCGACCAGGTGTTCCTTGGAGGAGAAGTAGGTGTACGCGGTAGCCGTACCGACCCCCGCCGAGGCGGCGACCATGCGCACGGTGAGGCCCGCGAAACCCTCCCGCGAGAGCACCTCCATCGCCGCCCGGGTGAGCCGGTCGACGGTCTCGGCCTGCTTCTCGGTGAGACGGCGGCGGGTGGCCTCCAGGCTCACCACGGGGCGGTCGGAGAGAGAATCAGACACGTGTCCGGATGCTACTATGGGCCAGCTCTCCGGGCAACTCGCCGATACGTAATCCGTATCAATGCGCGCACCCCAGAAAGGTTTTCGTATGACACGGGCTGACATTTCCCCCGACGCCGTTGAATTATTCGCATTGGCCGAACAAATCACCGGATTCATGCCGCCGGAAGAGGGCCGCGCACTCTATGAAGCCGCCCGCACGTACGCGGGTGACGGGACCATCCTGGAAATAGGCACTTACTGCGGTAAGTCCGCCATCTACCTGGGTGCGGCCGCTCGTGAAACCGGCGCGACCGTGTTCACCGTCGACCATCACGGCGGCTCGGAGGAGCATCAGCCGGGCTGGGAGTATCACGACACCAGTTTGGTGGATCCCGAGACCGGTGTCTTCGACACGGTTACCGCGTTCCGGCGCAACATCATTCGCGCGGGACTGGCCGAGACGGTGATCGGCATTATCGGGTCTTCCGTTGCCGCGGCACGGATTTGGCGGACGCCGCTCCGGCTGCTGTTCATCGACGGGGGCCACACCGAAGAGGCCGCACAGCGGGATTACGACAATTGGGCGCATTGGGTGGCGGGTGGCGGGCTGCTGGCGATTCACGATGTGTTTCCCGATCCCGCGGATGGTGGGCAGGCGCCTTACAACATCTACCGGCGAGCCCTGGACTCCGGGAAGTTTCGTGAGCTGTCGGTCACCGGGTCGCTTCGGATTCTGCAGCGGAATGCCGCCTGTAACTAGCGAAACTTGTTGATTGCCAAGAGTTTACGCGGCGTGTCTCTGCTGGGGTGATCGCGTGTCTCTGGCGGGGCGAATGGAATCGAATGCATGAGCGAAATCGCTGTTGAGGAGCTTACCAGCTATGAGCTGGTGGAGCGACTCGCGGCGGTGCACTCGGTGATTGCTGCGAACCAGGCTGAGGAAGCCGCGCTGATGACGCAGCTGTATCGGTTGCGGCGGGCGCAGCAGCTCGAGCTCGGGGTGCGTGCCGTGTACGCGGGGGAGGACGCCGCTACGGAGATCGGTGTGGCGCTGAAGGTTTCGCAGCGGCATGCGGACGGGGTGATCGCGCTCGGGCTGTCGCTCGAGGCTCGGCTGCCGAATACGCGGGAAGCGTTTGCCGACGGTCGCATCGATCTGATGCGTGCTCGTGCCATTCACGAAGTACTCAACAATGCTTCGGATGAGCTTGTCGCCCTTGTCGAACCGCGTATCGCGGACTACGCCGAGAACGCCGAACCGCGCCGGGTGAAGCGCACCCTGCGCCGCTGGCTGCTCGAGCTCGACCCGGCCGGTCAAACCACGCGCCGCAAGGCCGCCGAGGCCGACCGCTACGTGAATGTGCAGGCCGCTGATGACGGCACCGCGATTCTCGACGGCGTTCTCCCGGCCAAAGGCGCACAAACCCTCTACGAGCGCCTGCGCGAAATGGCGAACACCCAGTGCTGCACCAACGACCCGCGCGATACCAACCAGCGCCGTGCCGACGCCCTTATCGCCCTCGCCGACGGCTCCGGCCGCCTCGCCTGCCAGTGCGGCCGCGACACCTGTCCGCGCGCTGGTGACGAGCCGCCCGCTCCGGCTCGCAAAGCCCTTGTCCAGGTTGGTGTCTCGGCGGAAACCCTCGCCGGACTCCAGGACAACCCCGCCCTCCTCGCGGCCTTCGGCGCGATCGACCCCGAACTGGCTCGCCAGATCGCCCGTTGCGCCAACTTCGATGTCATTCCCGCCGAGGTCGACGGAATCGACCGTGTGCGTGCAACGGCCACCGGCCGGAACACCGCCGAAAAGGGCAGCGACGCTGGAACCGAGGCGGAGACGCGGTACCGGCCGGGCGCCCGGCTGGCCGGGCGGGTGCGCGCACTCGACGGAGTGTGCCGTGCACCCGGATGCACCGTCCCCGCAATGGCCACCGACCTCGACCATCAGGACCGCTTCGATCACGGTGACCCCGAAAATGGCGGTCGCACTACGGAATCCAATCTCGGATGCCGATGCCGCCGACATCACCGGCTCAAGACCCTCGCCGACAATGGGGCGAACGGTTGGAAGGTGGTCCACCACGGGGATCGCCGTGTGGAATGGCGCTCGCCCACGGGTGGATCCATCACGACTTCCCCCGAAGGTGCGAAGTTTCTCTTCCCTCGTATCCCGGTGCCGCCGGTCACCGCGGGCGGGGTGCCTGACCCCGAACCCGTTGAGCCACTGATCAATCCCGGGCGTGCGGTCAATGAGCTCACCGAGCTGGTGCATGTCTACTGCGCGCCTTCGCAACGGCGGCGGAAGCCCGTGCGAGTGAGTGCCCCGGTCGTTCCCGACTATGGGGAGCAGGCGCCGTTCTAGACGGTATTGCTCGGCCCTGGACCCGGCATGTACCCGGGGCCTTCGTAGCTGAATACCCTGCGGGACATAACGTTCCAGCGGGGTTCGGAAGATGGCCACGATTATTCGGAGTGGTTACTTCGCCTGCCGTACCCGACTTTCGCCCCCCTTTTTTGGCGCGAATACTCGCGCCCCAGCCTGGCTGGCTGGCCGTGGTACCGATCTCGAGCAAAGACAAAACCCCCAAACCCCCCATCCTTGAGGTCATCACACCCCGTGCCTAATCAGCACACCCCGTGTACGGGGTGTGCGGGTACTACGCGGGGTGTGATGAGTCGATAAGGGTGTGCGCCGCCCCTCCGAGACCCTTCACCTTGCCCGTATTGTCCACTTCGGGTCGGTGGTTCTTCTTGTCCTGGCGTCTTTGGTCTTGGTTCTGTCCGTGTTGTCTTTTCGTCTTTTGCTTTTTGTCGTTGTGGTTCTGAAGGTTCCCACGGCCAGCCGACCAGGCTGGAACGTGAGAGCGCGGCACCCAACTGGGGGACCTAAAGCCGGGTACGGCACATGAGGTTCCCACTCCGAAAAATCGTGGCCATCCTCCGAACCCCGCTGGAACCGAAGGTAGTCCGCCCGAGCCTGCTACGAAGGCCCCGGATACAAGCCCGCAGCACACTCACAGCAGCAGCCGCTATTCCGAACACCAGGGAGAAGATCGCGGAAGATGCCATTCCCCGGCGTACTCCGACTGAGAGCATCAGCCGCAAGAAGCATGGCACCCCCAGTCCAGGTGGTCCGCTCTTCGGGCCACCGCTTGCCATCGGTGAATACCAGCCCGGTCCAATACGACCCATCCGGATCCCGAAGATGCTGCATATTGATGAACAGCTGACGCGCCCGCCGCTGGTCCCCGAGAGCATCCAGCGCGAGCACCAGTTCGCAGGTCTCCGCGCCGGTCACCCAGGGCTGATCGGAGACACACCGGATGCCGAGGGTCGGGATCACGAAATCCGGCCAGCGGGAGGTGATCCGGTCGTAGCCCCGGCGCCCCCGGATCGCACCACCGAGGATCGGGTAGTACCAGTCCATCGAGTAGCGGCTCTTGTCCAGAAACGCTTCCGGGTGATCGCGCAGCGCATGACCGAGTCGCAGCGCCGCAACCTCCCAGGAGGGTTGCGGGTCATCCATCTGCTCCGCCAGCGCCAGCGCACACCGCAGGCTGTGGAAAATGCTGGAGCAGCCGGTGAGCAGTGCCTCGCCCGAAGAGCCCTCCGCGCCGAGCGACCAGTGGATCTCGCCGAATCGCCCCTGTTGCAGGGAGAGTACGAAGTCCGTGGCGGCGCGAACTGTCGGCCACATCTCCCGGGCGAACTCGGAATCGCCTGTGCTGGTGAGGAAGTGCAGCATCCCCGTCGCGATGTACGCGCAGAAGTTGGTATCGCTGTCCGCGTTCTCGATGACCCCGGCACGGAACTGCATGGGCCAGGACCCGTCACTCCGCTGAGTCTTCGCCGACCAGCGGTAGGCATCGCGCGCCTGATCCCACAGTCCGCCGACCGTCAACGCCATGGCGTTCTCGATGTGATCCCACGGGTCGGTGTGCCCGCCGGTGAACCATGGCAGCGCACCATCGGATTCCTGTGTCGCCGCGATGGTTTCGGCCGTCAGCCGACAGTCGCGGGCCGACAGTACCCCCGGTACCGCAGGTAGCTCAGCGGTGGGCACTGCGGACCGCCGGTTTGGCGAAGTACAGTGCCACGCTCTTCCCGATGATCGGGTCCAGGAACCGCTCCGTCGCGCGGGTCAGTTGCGGTGCGGACATCATGTCCCACACCAGCATTCGGTGATACGCCGACACCGCCGGATGCTTCTCGTTGCCGACCCCGACCGCGCACTTCAACCACCAATACGGCGAGTGCAGCGCATGTGCGTGTGCCCTGTGGATAAATCTCAAACCCCGCGCCGTGACCTTGTCGCGCAGTTCGTCGGCCCGATAGATGCGAACATGTCCGCCCTCATTGGCGTGGTATTCGTCGGACAGTGCCCAGCAGATGCGTTCGGGCAGCCAGCGCGGCACCGTAACCGCCAGTGCGCCACCGGGTTTGACGACTCGCGCCAGTTCGGCGATGGCCGCGTCGTCCTGTGGAATGTGTTCCAGGATCTCCGAGGCGATCACCACATCGAATTCGCCGTCCCCGTACGGCAGGTCGAGGGCGTCGCCGCGTACCGTCTCGGCCTTGGCGTACTCGGGTGCCTCGCCCGCCTCCGCCATGGCCTTGAACATGACATCCACATCGGCGAGGTCGCTGCCGTTCTGGTCGAAGGCGACGATATCCGCGCCGCGTCGATATGCCTCGAAGGAATGCCGTCCGGCCCCGCACCCCACATCGATGACGCGGGTGCCCGGGCCGATGCCCAGGCGGTCGAAGTCGACGGTCAGCATGTGTGCGCCTCCTGGCGGATCGGGGTGATGACCGGACGGGAGCCGTGCCGGGTTATGGTTTGTTCGTAGATGGAGACCGTTTGTGCGGCAACGGCTTCCCAGCTGAAGACGGTGAGCGCCCGCGCCCGCCCCGCCGCACCCATATCGCGCAGCCGTTGCGGGGAGTCGAGCAGTTCGCCCAATACTCGGGTCAGTTCCGCCACATTGCCGGGCTCGACCAGTTCCGCGCAGTCGCCGACCACCTCGGGCAGCGCTCCGGCGCGACTGGCGACCAGGGGTGTGCCACTGGCCATCGCTTCGACGGCGGGCAGCGAAAACCCTTCGTACAGTGAGGGTATACAGGCGATCTCCGCGGAGGCCAGCACCCGTGCGAGTTCGTCGTCATCGAGTCCGCTGACAGCGGTGACGATATCCGCGATGCCGAGTTCGGCGATCAGCTTCTCGGTAGGGCCTTCCGGCTCCAGCTTGGCGACCAGGCGCAGTTCCAGGTCATGCGTAACCCGCAGCCGAGCAACAGCATTCAGCAGATGCGCGATGCCCTTCAATGGTTTGTCGGCGCTGGCCACGGCGACGATGCGGCCGCGCACGCGAGGTTCGTCGCGCGGCCGGAACAGTCCGGTGTCGACGCCGAGTGGCACGGTGCGGATCTGCTCGGCTTTCACGCCGAAGTCGCTGACGATGTCCGTCGCCGACGAGGACGATACGGTGATCAGCTCCGGGAGCTGCCGTGCGACCTTCTGCTGCATCCCCAGGAACCCATACCACCTGCGCAGGAATGGTTTTCGCCGCCAGTTCGCCGCCGCGAGATCGACTTCCCGATCCCGGGTGATCGGATGGTGGATGGTCGCCACCAGCGGCAGGCGCCGGGCGATTTCCAGCAATCCGTAGCCGAGGCATTGATTGTCGTGCACCACATCGAATTCCGCCGCCCGCGCTTCCAGCATGCGGGCGACCCGCATGCTGAATGTCCGTGGTTCCGGGAATCCCGCCGTCCACATGGTCGCGACTTCCAGCACGTCGATCCCGTCCCGGATCTCACGCAATCCCGGTGTGCGGAAAGGATCTTCGTCCCGGTACAGGTCCAGGCTCGGTACCTCGGTGAGCCGCACCCGAGGATCCAGGTGTTCCGGGTACGGCTGCCCGGAGAACACCTCGACCTCATGTCCCAGTTCCGCCAGTCCCCGGCTGAGGTAGCGGACATACACCCCTTGGCCTCCGCAGTGGGTTTTGCTGCGGTAGGACAGCAGGGCAATGCGCACGTCTCGGCCTTTCGTCGGGGCGCAACGAAATGTACTGGGGGAGTGTTAATTTCAGAAGTCGGACGGAACCGCTAGCAGCGGACCAGGCCGAGCGGCTCCAGTTTGCCCGCCAACCGCTCCAGATACGCGAGCACATCGGCCTCCGGCTTGTCCGGCATGCCGTAGAGCACATCGGTGACACCGGCCTCGGCCCACCGTGCCAGCTTGTCCGCATCGGGCTTGAAGTCCAGCGCCACCACGCGCGGCGCACCCTCGCGCCCGGCCTCGGCCCAGCACTTCATGAGCAGTGCGGTGGCGGCGGAGACATCGGTCTCGGTGGGTGTGGTGATCCACCCGTCACCCGAGCGCGCGATCCATTTGAAGGTCTTCTCGGTGCCGCCCGCGCCGATCAGCAGCGGCACATGCGCCTGCACCGGTTTGGGCCACGCCCAACTCGGCCCGAAGGAGACGAAGTCGCCGGAGTAGCTGGCTTCTTCCTGCGTCCACAGCGCCCGCATGGCCTCGATGTACTCGCGCAGCACCGTCCGCCGTTTATTGCCTGGCACCCCGTGATCGCTGAGTTCGTCTGTGTTCCAACCGAATCCGGCACCCAGCGTCACGCGGCCACCGGAGAGATGATCCAGGGTCGCGATGGTCTTGGCGAGGGTGATCGGATCACTCTCGGTGGGCAGCGCCACCGCGGTGGACAATTCGATCTTCGAGGTGACCGCAGCGATGGTCCCGAGCGTCACCCACGGATCCAATGTCCGGGTGTACCGGTCATCGGGCAGTTCGGCGGTACCGGTGCCGGGATGCGCCGCCTCCCGCTTGATCGGGATATGCGTGTGCTCCGGCACGAAGAACGACTGAAAGCCTTGCTCCTCAGCGGCTTTCGCGGCGACGGCGGGACGGATGCCGCGGTCGCTGGTAAATTGGACGATTCCGAATCGCATATGCGGCAAGCCCTCTCAGTTTCCCTTGGCGGCGGATACACCCGCGCGCCGTCCGAAGAAGCTGCCGTCACCGAGCGAGCAGCCCGACGCGTACCCGCCCGCACAGATACCCGAGCTCACCCGGCCCGCCGCGTACAGTCCCGCGATGGGTTCGCCGGAGACATGCAGCACCCGCGAATCCAGATCGGTGCGCAGTCCGCCGAGGGTGAATCCGCCGGTGTACCCGCGCAGGTCGTACGCGCCCAGCGGGCTGCCGATCGGCTTCACCCACTCCGGCTTCTTGTGCAGGAACGGGTCTTCGCCGTTCTCGGCATGCTTGTTGTACAGGTCGATGGTGGCCTTCAAAGTATCTGCGGGGAGCCCCATATCGCTCTCCAGCTCCTCGACGGTCTCGGCCACCCAGGTCGGTGCGATCCGCAGCATGGACATGGAGGAGATCGTTTCGAAGGCCGCCTCGATGGCCTGCTCGTCGATGATCAGGTACGCCTTGTTCTCCTGATCCTGCAGCACCGCCTGACCCATCCGCCCCGGATAGGTGTCCTCGGTGATGAACCGCTGGCCGCGCCCGTTCACCAGAATGCCGCGCACCACCACCTGCGGGTCCGCGACCAGCGCGACCTCGGTGGCATCCATATGCGCCACATCCGCGCCCAGTGCCTGTGCCACCCGGATACCGATGCCGTCATGCT
Organism: Nocardia sp. SYP-A9097; assembly: GCF_009649815.1. GTDB lineage: Bacteria > Actinomycetota > Actinomycetes > Mycobacteriales > Mycobacteriaceae > Nocardia. The sequence continues at coordinate 37,150 of NZ_WJIC01000001.1, read as the reverse complement.
CTTCGACGGTCGCGGCGGGCCGCCCGTAGATCTTGGGCGCGTACTGCTCCACCATCTGATGGTTGTAGGCGAAGCTGCCGGTGGCGAGCACCACGCCGCGTTCGGCGCGCACCAGCACCTCCTTGCCGTAGCGCTTGGCGACGACGCCGACGACGCGATCGTTCTCGTCGACCACCAGGCGCTGCAGGCGGACGTCGTATTCCTTTCGGACACCGAGCTGTTCGGCCTGTTCGACGAGCGGCTTCATCAGCATGTAGCCGCCGCCCTTCTCACCCAGCTTCTTCTCGGTCATCTGCGGCAGATGTCCGCGCGGGGCCGGCGGAATGGTGGCATTGAACGGTGCGGAGTTCTCGCCGCCGGAGTACATCAGGCCCTGGTCGGCGGGCGGCTCATAGCCGGGCTCACCCCAGAACTCCTCCTTGAACGGCACGCCATTGGCGACCAGCCAGTCGAAGTGTTCGACGCTGCCCTGGCAGTAGTCGTGGATCTTGGCCTTGTCCACGCCGGGGCCGAGGGCGGCGGTGAGGAACGCCTCCATATGTTCGGGGGTGTCCTCGAAGCCGAGCTTGCGCTGCAGGGCCGTACCGCCTCCGAGGTAGATGAATCCACCGGACAGGGCGGCCGCGCCACCCCAGCCGCCGGTGCGTTCCAGCACCAGCACATCGGCTCCGGTATTCGCCGCCTCGATGGCGGCGCACACCCCGGCAATGCCGTATCCGACGACGACCACATCGGCCTGCAGATCCCAGGAGGTCACCTCACCGGAGCGGAGCGGTCGGACGGTTGCGGTATCGGCCATGGTTCTCGAATTCCTAACTGGTGGAAGGGGATTACTTCTTGTTCTGCTTGACGGCTTTACCCACAATGCCGTCAAGAGTCGTGCCCGCGGGCCAGCCCACGTAGTGACACAGGAACAGTGCGATCTCGTGCAACTGCTCCTCGTCGAGTTCTTCATTGCGCAACGCGGCGCCGACCTGGATCTCGGCGATATCGAACAGGCCCTGCGCCGTGACCGCGCCCAGCAGCAGCATCCGCCGGTCGCGGATGGAAAGCCCTGGGCGCGACCAGATATCGGCGAAGAGATGATCGGCCGTGACGCCGAAGTGGGTGCCCGGACCGTCCTGGAATTCCCAGCCGTACACCTCGCTCATCTTCTTCAACCCGCGCTGCCGGCGTTCATCGGTCATGGTCACCACTGCTCCTTTGCGATCGGTCCGCGTCCTACCCCGAGTCCGTCGCCGAGCCCGCCGAGCGCTTGATCGGCGAGGGGCAGTTCGACGCCGAGCCTGCGGCCCAGGTCCAGGGCGAGCGCGAGATCCTTCTCGCCGAGATCGCGGACATGGGTGAGAATCGGCAGCCAGAAATCGCCCTCGGCCACCGGAGAAGTGCTGTCACGCAACATGATCGCCCCGGGTCCGCCGGTATACGAGTCGGAGTGCCGGACCACCTTGCCGAGTTCGGTGATATCCAGTCCGGCGGCCTCGGCCAGGCGCTGTGCCTCGGCAGCGGCGGTGAAGGAGATGAAGTGAAGTAGGTTGCGCGCCAGCTTCATTCGGGTGCCCGCACCGACCTCGCCCGCGTGCACGATGAGCGAGGCGAAGCTGGCGAACGGGGCGCGGACGGTATCGAAGGCCGCCTCGCTACCGCCGACCATGACCGCCAGCGCGCCCTTGTGCGCGGCCGGTGCGCCGCCGCTGATGGGGGCGTCCACGAATTCGACTCCGCGCTCGGCACATTCGGCCGCCAGTTCGATCGCCGTGGTATCGGCGATGGTGGAGTGCACGGCTATGACGGTGCCCGGCTTCGCGGTCTGGAGAATGCCGTCGGGCCCGGAGACGACCGAGCGCACCTGTGCGTCATCGAGTACGACCACCGAGACCACATCGGACTGTTCCGCGACCTCGGCCGCCGTGGCCGCCGCCTTCGCGCCGCCCTCGGTGAAGGGCGTCAACGCATCCGGTCGCATATCGCAAACCACCAGCCCGCCCGGCCATTCGAGCAGGCGCTCGGCCATGGGTGCGCCCATATTGCCCAGGCCGATGAAACCGACTGTCTCACTCATGACGTGCTCCTTCAGCATCCGGTCGCAATGAGTTTGGTCTCGAGGTACTCCTCGAATCCGGCAATGCCCATTTCCCGTCCGATGCCGGATTGCTTATAGCCGCCGAAGGGCGCGTCGGCGGAGTACCAGACGCCACCGTTCACGCTCAGGGTGCCGGTGCGCACGCCATTGACGACGGTGCGAATGCGTTCGGGGTCGGTGCCCCACACCGAGCCGGAGAGTCCATAGGGGGAGTCGTTGGCCAGGCGGACCGCGTCATCATCGCCGTCATGCGCGATGAGCGTCAGCACCGGGCCGAAGATCTCCTCCTGCGCGACGGTCGACGAATTCGGCAGGCCCGCAATAAGAGTGGGTTCGATGAAATAGCCGGGCAGGTCGGGACGGTTGCCGCCGATGACGGTGCCGCCCTCGGCGCGGGCGCTGTCGAGATAGCGTTCCACGCGCGCCCGCTGCTGTTCGGAAATCAGTGGGCCGCAAACGGTTCCGGGCTTGTCGGGGTCACCCGCCTTGATGCCGCCCAGTGTGCGCTTCGCGATCTCGGCTGCCTCGTCGTACTTTTCGCGCGGTACCAGCAGCCGAGTGCTGATCGCACAGCCCTGTCCCGCATGCACGGTGACGCCGAACGCCGCATAGCTCACCGCTGCCTTCAGGTCCGCGTCATCGAGCACGATGAACGCCGATTTGCCGCCGAGCTCCAGGAAGACCTTCTTCAGAGACTCCGCGGCAGCGGCCATTACGGCACGACCGGTCCGGGTCGATCCGGTGAACGAGATCATGTCCACTCGCGGATCGGTGACCAACCGCGCGCCCAAGCCGTGGTCATCGGAGGTGACGATATTGACCACGCCGGCCGGAATATCGGTCTCCTCGGCAATGATCCGGCCGACCGCCGCAGCGCACCAGGGGGTGTCGGGGGCGGGCTTGAGCACCACCGTGGTGCCCGCCGCCAGCGCCGGGCCGAGCTTGGCGAAATTGATCTGGTGCGGGAAGTTCCACGGGGTGATCGCGCCGACCACGCCGATGGGTTCGCGCCGGAGTCGCCGGCTGCTCTTGATACCCATCGGGGAGGCGATACCGAGATCCGTTTCCCAGTCATAGCTTTCGGCCAGGTCGGCGAAGTAGCCGAGATCGCCGACGGGGCCTTCGAGTTGGGGTCCGCCGGTGAGCATGCGGGGCGCGCCCACCTCGGCGATGGTGATTTCGCGAAGGTCTTCGATGTGGTCGCGCAGGGCGTCGCGGAGTTGGCGCAGGCACCGCGCGCGGAATGCCGGATCGCGTGACCAGTCGGTGCTGTCGAAGGCGGTGCGCGCTGCGGTGACGGCCGCGTCCATATCTGTTTCGTCGGCGTTCGCCGCGTAGCCGATTTGCTCGCCGGTCGCGGGGTTGATGTTGCTGAAAGGGTTCCCTCGGCCGGCCATCAGCTTGCCGCCGATCAGCAATTGGGAACCGCTGTCCGGTATGAGATTGCTCAGGCTCAACGGTGGCTCCCATGGTGTCCGGACACGTGTACGGACTATAAGTTCGGAGCTCGGAAACGCGCAAGAACATGTTTCAGTTTGAGAGACTCTTTCCCATGGCGAATTTCCGAATTCGTTGTCAGCTCGCCGCCGCGCCAGTAACGTGCAGACACATGTCCAGCCAGTTGTCTGCCCCCTCGCTCGAGCCGCTGCTGTTCGACCCGTACGACTACGCCATGCACGAGGATCCGTACCCCGTGTACCAGCGACTGCGCGCAGAAGCGCCGATCTATCACCACCCCGGGCCGGATTTCTGGGCCCTGTCCCGGCACGCGGATGTGGCCGCCGGATTCCGCGACAATGTGAAGCTCTCCAGTGCCAATGGCGTCTCGCTGGACCCGGCCGCCTGGGGACCGCACGCGCACAACACCATGTCCTTCCTGGCCATGGATGATCCGCGGCATCTGCGCCTGCGCAAGCTGGTGTATCAGGGCTTCACCCCGCGCCGGGTCAACGAGATGGGCGACCGGATTCGCGAGATCACGCTGCGGCATCTCGAACCGGCCTTGGCCGCGCGCAGTTTCGACTGGATCGACGAGGTGGCGGGCAAGCTGCCCATGGACGTCATCTCCGAACTGCTCGGCGTACCCGCGGCCGATCGCACCGAATTACGCAGGCTGGCAGACCTTTTAGTGCATCGCGAACAGGGTGTGCTGGATGTGCCGGTGCCCGCCATGGAGGCGGCGGTGCGGCTGTTCGAGTACTACAACGAGATGGTCGCGGCCCGGCATCAGCGGCGTACCGACGATCTGACCTCGGCCCTGCTCGATGCCGAGGCCGACGGGGATCGGCTCACCGATGCCGAGATCATCGGGTTCATGTTCCTCATGGTGGTCGCCGGGAACGAGACGACCACAAAACTGCTCGGCAATGCCCTGTACTGGGCCGGGGTGAATCCCGAGCAGTACGCCAAGGTCGCCGCGCAGCCCGATCTGGTCGGCGACTGGGTGGAGGAGACGCTGCGCTACGACGCGTCCACTCAGATCCTGGCGCGCACCGCCGCGGTCGACCTGGAGTACTACGGGCAGACGATTCCGCAGGGTTCGAAGGTGCTGCTGCTCATCGGCTCCGCCAATCGCGATACGACGGTCTTCCACGATCCCGACCGCTATGACATCGAACGCGCCGACAAGAGCGGGCTGATCAGCTTCGGCCGCGGCGTGCACTTCTGCCTCGGCGCGCATCTGGCGCGACTGGAGGCCGGAATCGTATTGCGGGAGTTCACCGATCGCGTGCGGTCCTACAACTTGGAACCCGGCAGTGAGCGCGTGCATTCGGTGAATGTCCGGGGTTTCGCGAAACTGCCTGTGACAGTGGAGGTTCGGTAATGCCGCGGTTCGCACCACATCCGGAGCGGCGGCCGGTGCTGATCGCCGGGGCGTCCTCGGGCATCGGGGCCGCCACAGCCGTCGCATTGGCCGAACTCGGATATCCGGTGGCGCTGGGCGCACGGCGGGTGGAGATCTGCGAGACGCTCGCCGAGAAGATCCGGGCCGACGGGGGCGAGGCGTTCGCCGGTCGCCTCGATGTCACCGATACCGGCTCGGTCGACGAATTCGTGACGGCGGCCGAAAAGGCGCTCGGGCCAATGGAAATCGTGGTGTCCGGGGCGGGGGATATCGAGTTCGCGCCGAGCTGGCAGATGGATCCGGAGGTGTTCGAGGCGCAGGTCCGGGTGCATCTGGTGGGTGCGCAGCGGCTCGCGCACCGGGTGATTCCCGGGATGATCGAGCGGCGGCGCGGGGATTTCGTCGTCATCGGGTCGGACTGTGCCGATCGGCCACGGCCGGGGGTGGGCGCGTACAACGGCGCGAAGATGGGCGTGGAAGCCCTTGCGCGGCAACTGCGGATGGAGTTGGAGGGCACCGGGGTGCGCTCCTCCATTGTGCGGCCGGGGCAGACGCTCACCGGGATGGGGATGACCGCCGCGCCCGAGGTGGTCGGGCCGATGCTCGAGGAGTGGGTGAAGTGGGGGTTCGCCCGGCACCCGCACTTCTTGAAGGCATCCGATATCGCGGCCGCGATCGTCGCCGTTGTTTCCATGCGACGCGGTGCGCATCTGGTCCTCGTCGAGGTGCAACCCGAAGCGCCCCTGACCACATCGGGAGAGTGAATCTTGCGGCTCGTCGTCGATCTCGACCTCTGCCAGGGGCATGCCGTCTGCCAGGACGAAGCTCCCGCGCTTTTCCTCGTTCCCAAACAGGGACAGGTCGAAATACTCCGCGCCGACCCCGGCGACGAGCTGGATGCGGCCCGCGCGGCCGTGCGCTACTGCCCCACCCAGGCGCTCTCGCTCCGTGACGAATAAAGGAACCACCATGGCCTGGTCCCGCGACGAAATCGACGACATGATCACCCGCTGGGTGCGGGAGAACCAGCGCTGCGAAGCGCTCGGCGACTGGAAACCCCTGGCCGACTTCTACACCCCGGACGCCAGCTACGGCTGGAACTACGGGCCCACCCAGGAATTCATGGCCGTCGGACGCGATGAGATCCGCGATATCGCGCTCGGCCAGGAGATGTTCGGACTCGAAGGCTGGACGTATCCGTATCAGGAATTCGTGGTCGACGAACGCAGCGGCAGCGTCATCGGCTTCTGGAAACAGATCAATGAGAAGAGCCGGGCCGACGGGCGACCGTACAGTCCGGAGGGGATCGGCGGCAGCTGGTTCCGGTACGCGGGCGATTTCCAATGGTCGTGGCAGCGGGACTTCTTCGACTTCGGCAATGTCACAGCGCTTTTCGTGGAAATGATCTCCGATGGCGCGCTCTCGGCGGGGATGCGGAAACGGATCGAGCGATCGGTATCGGGGGAGCCGCTGAAAGGCTGGTATCCGGTCGGGCAGGGACCGGCCGCACTGTGGTGAACAGTCGATACGATGCGCTGTCCCGGGCCGAGCTGGCCATCCTGGTGCCCGAGCTGCTGCTGTGCGGGCATCTCATCGACCGCTCCGGAATGGCCCATGCCATAGGCGCTTTCGGGCGCGCGGGCATGACCGGAGTGGCCATCGACGAATGGCGTTGGGCCAGCCCGGTTTACACCCGGCGCATGCGCTCGGCGCTCGGTATCACCGGGGACGGCGTGGACGCCATATTCAAGGGCTTCCAGCTCGATATCGGTGCGCCACCCCAGTTCATGGACTTCCGATATCGCGTACACGATCACGACCACGGCGAATTCCACCTCGACCACTGCGGCGCGCTCGCCGATGTGGAGCCGATGGGGGAGGAGTACGTGGTCGGCATGTGCCATCACATCGAAGACCCCACCTTCGATGCGACGGCGCTGGCGACGAATCCGTATGCGCGGGTACGGCCGGTGCATCGACCGCCTCGGGTGCCCGCGGGGCGGACGCCGGTGTGCGCGTGGACGGTGACCATCGATCGGACGGTGCCGCCACCCGAACCGGCCGCCGATGCCGATGCGCTGGCTGGAACCCACGCGGCGACAGTGGAATTGGGGGCCATCGCTACCGAAGAGGGCGGGCAGCACGACTATTCGGGTCCGCTGGTGAACGATCTGCGGTTCGGGGATTTCTCGCGATCGGCGCTGATCCGGATCGCCGACGAGGTGTGTCTGCAACAGCATCTGCTGACGCTCGGATTCCGGCGGGCCGTCGCCGAACGCTCGGATTCGGCTGCGGCGCTGGATATCGTGCGCAAACAGTTCACCGGCATCGCGGGGCTGACCTCCGAACGGCTACGCAATGCGCTCGGCCTTGGGGATGGCACGGCGGCCCTGGCGCAGGTGCTGCGGTTGCATCCGGCATTGAATCCCGCGGCGTACGTGGGCTGTTCGGTATCGGAGGGCAATCAAACGGTGGAACTGCGGCTCGAACGGGACTGCGGTGCAGTAGCCGACGGAGCTTGGGCGGCACTGATCGATGCCTCCCATCTGGAAGCGTTGAATGCGCTTGTGCGCGGGGTGAATCCGAGATTCGACGTGAGTCCGCGGTCCGCTTCCAGCGAAGCGCTGGCCGTCGAAATCGGCTTGGCCCCCGAGCCTTTCCGGGAATCGTCCGAGGTCGCCATCACCCGATTCAGCACCGGGGCCGCGTTCTCCTTCGCGGACCGGACCCCTGGCCTCCCGCTCACCATTCTGTAGAAAGCGAAAGCCCATGGCCCGCAACTTCGCCGACCTCTACGAACACGCCGCCGACGCCGTACCCGACCGGCTCGCAGTCATCGAGGGCGAGCGGCGGCGCACCTTCGCCGAACTCGACGCGCGGGCCAATCGGCTGGCGCACCACCTCGCCAATGCCGGGGCCCGGCCGGGCACGCATATCGGTTTCCACCTGCACAACGGCATCGAAACCCTGGAAACCCTGCTGGGCTGCTTCAAGATTCGCGCGGTTCCCGTCAATATCAACTATCGGTATCAGGCCGAGGAACTGCGGTACGTCTACGACAACGCCGACCTGGAAATGGTTGTGCACCATCGGTGTTACGCGCCGCTGCTCGAGGCGGTGCGGGGGCAGCTGCCCAAGCTGCGGCACAGTCTGGTGGTCGAGGACGATCGGGGCGGGGATCTCCCCACGCGCTCGACGCCCTTCGAGTGGGCACTCGAGAATTGTTCTCCTGCCCGGGAATTCGCCGAGCGCAGTGCCGATGACCTGTTCATCATGTACACCGGCGGCACCACCGGACTGCCCAAGGGCGTCATGTGGCGGCAGGAGGATATGTGGCGGGTACTCGGCGGTGGCATCGACTTCTATACCGGCGAACCGGTCGCCGACGAATATCAGCAGTCCCGGGCGGGTGCGGCCCAGGAACGGCCCATGCGCTGGTTCATACTGCCGCCGCTGATCCATGCCGCCGCCATGATGCCGACCTTCGTGGCGCTGTGGTCCGGGAACACCGTCCTGTTCGAACCCCGCTTCGATCCGGCGCGCGTCTGGCGGACCGTGGCACGGGAACGGCCGAATGTCCTGGTCATTACCGGTGATGCCCTGGCCCGGCCGCTCATCGACGCCTACCGGGCGGCCCCCGTCGACGCCTCCTCGGTTCTCTCCATCGGCTCCGGCGCGGCACAGCTCACCCAGTCGGTGAAGAACGAACTGCTGGAACTGTTTCCGGGCACCCTGGTCACCGAATCTATCGGATCATCCGAAACCGGTTTCGGCGGAATCGGTTTCGCGCAGCGGGATGACGACCCGGGGCGCGGGCCGCGGGTCAATACCGGGCGCGGTGTGGTGGTGGTCGACGATGACGGGCATCCGGTCGCGCCGGGCTCGGAGGGCTGGCTGGCCAAGACCGGCAATGTGCCGATCGGCTACTACAAGGATCCGGTCAAGACCGACAGGCTGTTCCGCACCGTCGACGGGCGGCGCATGGTCATAACCGATGACCGGGCGCGGGTCGAGGCGGACGGGGCCGTCACGCTCATCGGGCGCGGGAACATGGTGATCAATACCGGGGGCGAGAAGGTCTTTCCCGAAGAGGTCGAGGCCGTGGTCAAGGCGCATGAGAGCGTGTACGACGCGGTGGTCATCGGGATTCCGCACGAGCGTTGGGGGCAGTTGGTCGGCGCTGTGGTCTCGAGTGTCGCCGGCGTGGATTTCCCCGACCTCGAACGCCATGTGCGGGCGCACCTGGCCGGATACAAACTGCCCCGCCGGATCTGGGTGGTGGATACCGTCGCGCGTACGCCCAGTGGCAAACCCGACTACCGCTGGGCCGCAGCCCGGGCGGCCGCCGCCGCACCCGATCACGAGGTGCGATAACCGTCCGTTCTTCGGGATACCTTGGCTGAATCAATGGCGAACGTCACAGGAACCTGTTCTAATTCTGGCATGGCAGAGGCGCACACCGTGCTCGGTGAACAAGTTCGTATGCCGGTCGAGATCAGGCATGCCGATGCGAGCTCCGCGCTCTTCTTCGCGGATACCGCGGCCGCGCGCGAACTGCTCGCACCGGCCGGGCTGGAACCGGTCACCGTACTCGGCCGGGCGATTCTCTCGCTCGCCTTCGTGCGATACGTCGACGGGGATCTCGGGCCGTATCACGAATTCGCATTCTCGCTCATGGCGAAACAGCCGGGGCGCAAGGACAGCACGGGGGCCTATATCCACTGGCTGCCGGTGAATCAAAGCTTCACTCTCGAAGCGGGGCAATCGATTTGGGGATTCCCCAAGTTGATGGCCGATATCGATATCACGCCGGTGCGTGGCGGACAACGCTGTGAAGTACGGGTGGATGAGCAGCTCGTCATCGCGCTGCGGGTGCTCGATGGTGTGCCCATGCCGAGCGGAGCGGGCGGGACATCCATCGATGCGTACACCTCCAAGAACGGTGTGCTCCGGCGTACCCCGTGGGTGATGAATCCCAGCCGGGTCCGCGGCATGCCGGGCGGGGTGCGCGTCGAACTGGGCGACCATCCCATCTCGGAGCAACTGCGCGCCCTCGGCCTGCCCAGACGCGCGCTGTTCGCCAGCCGGATCGGCTCGCTCGCAATGACTTTCGAAGACGCCACCAGCGTCCTGCAGACCAAGGAGATCCGATGACCCAGATCGCACTCGTCACCGGAGCCGCCAGCGGCATGGGCCGAATCGTCGCAATGCGGCTCGCCGCCGCCGGCTGGAGGGTCGCCGCCGTCGACCTCAATCCCGGCGGGCTCGCCGAGACCGCCCAGCGCTCGCCCAATATGACCACCTACACCTGCGATGTCTCCGACCCCGAGCAGGTGCGCGCGGTCGTGGAGAAGGTACGCGGCGAACTCGGCACCATCGACCGGCTGGTGCACGCCGCCGGCATGTGCCACGTGCACGCCTCCGCGCTGAATCATGATGTGGCGCAGATCAAGAAGATGATGGATGTCAATTACATCGGCACCATCAACCTGTGCCAGGCAGTCATTCCGGCCATGAAACAGGCGGGCACCGGCACCGTGGTGCTGTTCGCCTCCGTAGCGGGCTGGCTGCCCTCACCCGGTATGGCCGGATACTCGGCATCCAAGTTCGCGGTCGTCGGATTCATCGACAGCCTCGCGTACGAACTGCAGGGCAGCGGCGTCCGACTGCTCGGACTCTGCCCGCCCATGGTTGAGACCGCCTTCCTGGACAAGGTGCGCGAAGAGAACGAATCGGTACTCGGCGGCGCGGGCGGGATGAGCCCCGAAGATGTTGTCGACGCGCTCGAAAAGGCGCTGTCCAAGTCGAAGACTCCGCTGTTCGTCTTCCCCGGCGAGGCCCGCCTCGCCTACCTCATGCGGCGATTCCTGCCCGGCGTCTCGCGCCGGATAGTGGCACGCATGATCAAGCCGACGGATTAACCGTCGCGCGGAAACCGGCTCGTGCTCCGACCGGTGACCGCATCGGGCGCTGGGCAATCGGGGCTCTGCGATTGCCCAGCCCCACCCCTTCACCGGCAATCGGCCGGCGAATAATCGCTGGCCCGGATGCCGTGCGCGCGAGAAAATGAGCCCTTCTGCTCGGACACCATTCGAGGGAGGGGACGGATGAGTTCACGCGCACCCGCGTTGCAGCTCGTACTTCGTTACTACGGACGAGAATTGGCTCGGCGCAAACTATTGACGCTGGGTGGCATGCTGGGGCCCGCCCTCGGCACCATCTGCCAGAACTACATCGCGCCACTGTTGGTCGCGGTGCTCATCGGGCGGGTCGCCGCCAGCGGGGACTCCGGGGTGTCCACGCTCGGACCGCTGGTCGTGGCCTTCGCGGGCGTGATCCTGCTCTCGGAAGTGCTGTGGCGCATCGGAATCCACTGCCTCAACCGGCTCGATGCCTACGGTATCGAGAGCCTGTACATCATCGCCATGGACGAACTGCTGGCCAAGGACGCGGCGTTCTTCCACAACAACTTCGCCGGATCGCTCACCAAACGATCGCTGAGCTTCGCGAGCCGTTTCGAACAGTTCGTCGACACCTTCGCCTTCGAGATCTTCGCCGCCGTGGTGCCACTCGGCTTCGCGGCGGTGGTGCTGTGGCGGTACGACCCCATGCTGGTGGTCGCGCTCATCGGGCTGATCCTGTTCACCGCCTTGATCATCACCCCGCTGATCCAGCGGCGGCAGGCGCTCGTCGACGAGCGCGAGGCCGCTATCGCGCTGGTCTCCGGGCATGTGGCAGACAGTCTGGCCAATATGCAGGTGGTGCGGGCCTTCGCCGCCGAACGGCAGGAGGCCGCCGAGCATCGGCGACGGGTCATCGATCAGCGGCGAAAGTCCTTGCGCTCCTGGGACTATGCCAACCTGCGGATCGACACCGTGGTGACACCGCTGGTCGCCGTCACCAATGTCGCCGGACTGCTCATCGTGCTCGGACTCGGTGGCGGGCACGCCTCGGTCACCGCGATCATGGTGGCATTCACCTACTACTGGAACGCCACCGGGATCATGTTCCGGTTCAACCAGATCTATCGGCGCTTGGAGAGCACGCTCACCGAGGCGGCACAATTCACCGAACTGCTGCTGAAGGAGCCCACCGTGGTGGATGTGGCGGAACCGGAAGCGTTGCAGCCCAAGGGATCCGATGTGCGATTCGACCGGGTGCACTTCGCGCACGGGGGAGCCGCACCACTGTTCACCGGATTGGATCTGCACGTGCCGAGCGGGTCCAAACTCGGGCTCGTCGGGCGTTCCGGCGGCGGTAAGACCACCCTCACCCAGCTGCTGCTACGCCTGATGGATGTCGACGAAGGCGTGATACGCATCGGCGGACAGGATATTTCGAAGCTGAAGCAGAGCGATCTACGCAGTCTGCTCGCCTATGTGCCACAGGATCCGGCCATGTTCCACCGCACCCTGCGGGAGAACATTCGCTTCGCCCGGCCCGAGGCCACCGACGAGGAGATCCAGCGCGCCGCCAAGGCCGCACACGTCACCGAATTCGCCGACGCACTACCGCAGGGCATGGAAACGCTGCTCGGTGAGCGCGGCGTGAAACTCTCCGGCGGACAACGGCAACGAGTCGCGCTCGCCCGCGCCATACTGCGGGACGCGCCCATCCTATTGCTGGACGAAGCCACCAGCGCCCTCGACTCCGAGAGCGAAAAGCTTGTGCAGCAAGCACTCTGGGAGTTGATGGCGGGGCGTACGGCGCTGGTGGTCGCACACCGGCTGAGCACCGTCGCCGGTATGGACCGGCTGGTGGTACTTGATCACGGGCGGATCGTCGAGTCCGGCACCCATGAGCAGCTACTGCGCGCGGAAGGAACGTACGCGCAGCTGTGGCGGCATCAATCGGGTGGCTTCCTCGGCGACGAATTGATCGCGGGCTGAGCCCTCCGTCATCCCGGCGCGCTTCTTGGCCGGGATCCACTGCACCGGTGTGGATCCCGGCCAAAAGCATGCCGGGATGACGTGGGGACTACTTGCCCCGGAAGTTCGGCTTGCGCTTCTCCGCGAACGCGCGCGGGCCCTCTTTCGCGTCCTCGCTGCGGAAGACCGGCAGGCCGACCTTCGCATCGATCTTCCACGCCTCGTCCTCGTGCATGCCCTCGGTATCGCGCATGACCTTCAGAATCGCCTGAACCGCGAGCGGCCCATTGTTATTGATCAGCTCGGCGATCTCCAGCGCCTTGTCCAGCGCGGTCCCGTCCGGCACCACATGGCCGATCAGGCCGAACTTCAGCGCCTCGGCGGCGGTAATGTGCCGACCGGTCAGCAGCAGCTCCGCGGCGACGGTGTACGGGATCTGGCGGGGCAGCCGCACGGCCGAACCGCCCATCGGGAACAGGCTCCACTTCGCCTCGGAGACACCGAATTTGGCGCTCTCACCGGCGACACGGATATCGGTGCCCTGCAGGATCTCGGTACCGCCCGCGATGGCCGGGCCCTCGACGGCCGCGATGAGCGGCTTGATGAGCCGGAAACCCTTGAGCAGACCCGGCATCCGGGTCGGATCGAAGGCGCTGCCCTCGGTCATACCGTCACTCGGGTTACGCTTGGACATGGCCTTGAGGTCCGCGCCCGCGCAGAACGCGCCACCCGCACCGGTGAGGATGCACGAGCGGATCTCGGGATCGCTGTTCACCCGCTCCCACGCCTCGGTCATGATGCTCAGCATCTCGCCGGTCAACGCGTTCTTGGCGTTCGGGCGGTTCATGGTGACGATCAGCGTGCCGCCACGCTTCTCCACGAGAGCATGAGGCTCGGTATTGCTACTTGTTTCAGCAGTTGCTGTCGTCATCGCCGACCTTTCTTTCCGCAGATTCCGGGACGAAACTACCCCGCGCCGTTGTCTTGAACAATAACGTGTTCTAGTTTGGATCATGGTGACCGCCGTCACGGGCGGCAAGGTATGGGAGAGACGACGCCATGAGTGCAACGAGTACGCAGAGCAAGCTGCCGCCCCGGGTTACGGAATCCTTGATCAACCGGCTCACCGGCATGGTGACCGCGGGCAAGGCGGGCGAGACCCGCGAACCCTGCGAAATGATCGAGGTCTACACCGGCGACGTGGTCGGCCAGCTGCCGCAGTCCTCGCCCGAAGACGTCCTGAAAGCCGTCGAGATCGCCCGCGCCGCCCAGGTCGAGTGGGCCGCCCGACCGCTCAAGCAGCGCCTCGAGGTCTTCGAGCGTGCGCATGAGCTCATCCTCACCGAGATCGAGACCATTGCCGACCTGATCCAGATCGGTTGCGGTAAGGCTCGTCGCATGGCCATCGAAGAAGCCTGCGACACACCGATGGTCATCGCGCACTACCTCAAGACCGCGGAGAAGACGCTGCGCTCCAAGAAGCGCAGCGGGCCGATGCCGGTCATCACCAGCTCCACCGAGGAGCACCGGCCCAAGGGTGTCGTCGCGGTCATCGCACCGTGGAACTTCCCCTTCGCCATTTCGATGTCCGACTCCACCCCGGCGCTGATGGCGGGCAACGGTCTGGTGTTGAAGCCGGACAACAAGACCGCGCTGTGCACCCTGTTCGGCATCGAACTGCTGCACAAGGCGGGCCTGCCGCGCGGACTCGTCCAGGTCGTGTGTGGTGTCGGTCCGGATGTCGGCCCGACGCTCATCGACAATGTCGACTTCGTCATGTTCACCGGCTCCACCAACACCGGCCGCACCATCGGTGAGCAGGCCGGCCGCAACCTCATCGGCTGCTCGCTCGAACTCGGCGGCAAGAACCCGATGATCGTCCTGGACGACGTCAACCTCGACGAATGCATCCCCAGCGCCAGCTTCGCCGTCTTCGGCAATACCGGCCAGGCGTGCATGCACATCGAGCGCATCTACGTACAGGAGCGCATCTACGACGAGTTCGTGCGCCGATTCGTCGCCGCCGCAGAGGAATTGGGCGGCAAGGCCGGAGCAACCTACGACTTCGACCCCGAAATGGGCTCACTCGTCTCGGTCGACCACATGAAGCGCGTCGCCGCCCACGTCGACGAGGCCCGCGAGAAGGGCGCGACTGTCCTCACCGGCGGCAAGCCCCGCCCCGACATCGGCCCCGCCTTCTACGAGCCCACCGTCCTCACCGGCGTCACCACGGACATGGAACACGCCACCAAGGAGACCTTCGGCCCCGTCGTCTCCATCTACAAGTTCGGCACCGACGAAGAGGCCATCCGCCTCGCCAACGACACCGACTACGGCCTCAACGCCAGCGTCTGGGCCGGCGACTTCGCCCGCGCCGGCCGCATCGCCGACAAGATCGAAGCCGGCGCCATCAACATCAACGACGGCTTCGTCACCACCTACGCCGCCAAAGGCACCCCCTCCGGCGGCGTCAAGAGCTCCGGCGTCGGCACCCGCCACGGCGCCGCAGGCATCCTGAAGTACACCGACACCATCAATGTCGGCGTGCAGAAGAAGCAGATCCTGGCCGCTCGCTCGGGCATGCCCTACGAGAAGCAACTCAAGTCGACGCTCATGACCCTGCGCCTCATGAAGAAGCTCCACCTGGGCTGAGCACCCTGAAATAGCTTGCACGCCAACGATCCCCAGCCCTACTCGGCTGGGGATCGTTGTGCATTCACGACCGCTCGGCACACCGGCCGGCCCCACCACCGAAGCCGCCGCCATTTCTCCATGTACTCCGTTGTGGCGCGGTACGATTCGGCGCAGCGACACCAGCGACGGATGGCCGGTGAGACGAATGCTTCGGGACCTTCACAGACCATCGACGAAGACCCTGGTTGTCGGCGGTGGGCCGGTTGCCGCGCTGATTGTCGCCACCTTGGCGCACGGCGAGGGAACCACAGACTGGATAACCGGGCAGAGATGGGAACCCCCACCGCGGCGATCTCCGTTCAGCGTGGAGAACATTCCGGATCCGGTTGAAATAGTGATGCCGGGGGATCCCGACGCCAGGACCGCGCACACCTTGAAGTCACGTGAGTATGAGGCCCTCATAATCGCCCAGCCACCCTGGGTAGCCCGTAACACCATTATTGATTGTGAGATAGCCGAGATTCGACCACCTTGCGTCCTGGTGTCGGCGAACGGGTTCTGGCCGGGTGCCTATGATATTCCAGGCCGCAGCATCGGTTCAATCAGTGTTACGTGCGCGGTCGGGAATATCGATGATCGCCTGGTGTATTCGCCGCGGACGTCGGGTTATATTGTGGGTCCGAGTAGTGCTTATGTCGAATATTTCTCGAAGTGTGCACAAAATTCCGGTCTCGCTTGTGAAATTGTTGGCGACTGCAGGACGGCCGCGTACTCGAAGTGCCTGGTGAATATCCCACTTACGCTTCAGTACGGCCTGTCGGACTGTGGCGAATCGCAGCTGATATCGAACCCGGATGTGGTTTTCCGCGAAGCACTGCAGATAGTTGAATTCACGGGTTTGATGAAATCTTTAGATGTTGAAATCGGTCCCACTCCGGGGTTTGATTCAATAGGGTTGATTCAAGCCTCGCGTCGGGTCGCCGATATTCCGGACGATCCGGTCGCGATGGATAATCTGCGCGGTATTCTGCGGAACTGGCGGCAGGGTCGGAATCCTGCATTGGGTGTGAAGATCCGGCGGGAGCGCGGCCGTACTGCTGTAGAGGAAATCGAGTGGGTATGGGGTCGAATATTGACACGCGCTCGAACTGTGGGAGCATCGCTACCCGTTACTGAATCGCTGTACGCGCGCGTTCTATCCGACTCCAGTGGAGGCGCCAGGTGAACTACTTGATTGTCGGACTCGGCCGCCGCGGAGCACTGCACCTCGAATGCATCGAAGAATCCAGAAAATCGCAGACAGTGTTCACCTTCGACACCCGTGAATCAATCATGGAAGTCGGTGCAGACTACCGTATGGCGCTATCCAAGCAAATAGATTCCATATTGAAATGGAAACGGCCGCTGCGACTCGCTGTAATCGCCACACCCCCGGTCAGTCATATGTCTATTCTTTCGCTGTTGTTGGGCTTGAATTGCCGGGTAATAGTGGAGAAGCCGATAGTTTCATGTGCTGCGGAGGTGTCGGCGCTGGAGCGGCTGTCGCGGTCGGAGCGCGAAAGGGTTTTCGTCGGATATTCCGAGCGCTTCAACCCGGTTGTGGCAGCGGCTCGCGCGCGCATTTGCGCGACTGTGCGTGCCGGTGGGGTACAGCGCCTGAAATTCGATCGTGGGCGCCCGGAGAGTCGGCTTGGATACCCCGCGGAACCGTGCCTGGAGTTGATGGTTCACGATCTCGATTTCGTGCTGAATCGTGTATTTCCGAAATCGCCGACGGATGGACTCGTATCCTGTCACTCGGAACGCTTGTGCACGGTCAGTGGATTAATCGACGGCATCCACGTCGTCTTAAAAAGTCGGTGGACAGAGGGTGGGTCCATTTCGACCGCGGTGGTCGATGATATGAAAGGACGTATTGAGGTGGACCTGTCATCGGGTGGCGATATCGGCCGCATGCTCGCCCTGAAGAACCAGTTGGACATTGTCGAATCCACATCGGCATCGGCCGATGTGGCCGGTGAGATCCGAGTTCTGCGGGTGCTGCTCGATGGCCGGTAGCATCAGCGGCAGCAGATTCGTTCCGCGCTGGCTGCGGTTCCCCGTCAACTATCTGCGGATTCTGGCAATACTCTTCGGCATCGTGTTGGTTTTCATTACCGCGTACTGGATTCTGGGCCGCTCGGGTGGAAACCTCTTGGCTACGAATGTTTTCTTCGCAGCTCTCGGCGCATTCCTGGGTGTTATCTGGCCGGCGGTACGCCGGGCGATAATCAGAGCGAGAAGTCCGGTCGAAGTTGGGGAGTATCTGGTATTCGCCGGACAAAAATTTCCTTTCAAGGTTATCGACGGGCCGACGCTGTATCAGCCACAGGACCTCGTTTTGAACGTAACCGGGAACCTTGAACTTCCTGCCACACTGCAGCGGGCGAAGAACCATATGGCCGAACGTATGCGTAGCTATCGGGGAAGCCAGGTTCTTTTTGATGGGGATTGCTATCTGGCGGTGGGCCAACCCATGGTCCGGCGGAGTTGGGAGAATATTCGCGAACGCCCCACCGTGGTCGTCGATCTCAAGAAGACATCCTACTTTGTACGCGTCCTCTGCCGCGGGGCCCTCGCGCGCTCGATCGAAGAACATATCGCCATGGACTGGCCGACGGATATTCCCTCACTGCATGATCTGCGGCGCAGCATCATAACGCTGTCGGATGGCTTTTCCCCATTTTTGCATCCGGGTGCTGGAATAAATCTCTGCTTGGTCGCATATGACCGCATGGGGCGGCCTTGGACGCTTGTGCAGAAGCGGGGGACCGGTATTGCCGAGAACACCGGCGTATGGGCGACCTCGATACACGAGTCATTCTCATCGGACGATTTCACGGCGGACGACACGATCGATCCTTTTCTCACCGCAGCGCGCGGCGCCCGGGAAGAACTCGGCATTTCGCTGACCAAGATTCAATACTTCGTGGTCGGTATAGATGAGGGTTCCCTGCCCGGTGATCAGGTCTCGCGTTCCGGTGGCTTGGAACTGATCGGCTACGCGGAGACGAGCCTGCCCGCAGAGCGGCTGGAGGACACCAGATTCCGCGGCAGGGACAAGTTCGAGGCCGAAGAGCTGATCGCCACTCAGCTGAGCGTGGAGGCCATCCTGAAGGTCCTGCAGAGCTCTCCGCCGGAGCGCTGGTTCCCGCCCGCCCTGCTGGCCGTTCTGGAGACTCTGGAGCGGTTTCGCCCCGGTTCCTGGCACCGACTCGCCGCAGCCCTCGATTCCACTCACTGAGCAGGTTTCAGACAGCAGAAAGGCCCCGACCGAAGTCAGGGCCTTTCTTGTGTCTCAACCAACACGTCGGGGTGACAGGATTTGAACCTGCGACCTCTTCGTCCCGAACGAAGCGCGCTACCAAGCTGCGCCACACCCCGTGATGTGAACGTGGAGTAGCTTAACCGATGGGTGGCGTTGATGGTAAATCGGGTGGTCAGGCGGGGTAAATGGGGGGAATTTCCGGGGCTAGAGGGGGCGGATGCTGGCCAGGATTTTCTTGGCCAGGCCGGGGTCTACGGAACCGGTTACGCCGGTGTCGGCGGCGATGGTGAAGACGAAGGCGCCGTTGTCGCCGGGGAAGGCGAAGGTGTAGATCGAGAAGGTGGTGGCGCAACCGACGGACGGGGGCGGGGCGTTGCCCTTGGTTTCCTGGTAGATGCCCTGTAGTTGGCCGTTGGTATTGGCGAAGGTTTCGGTCGCGCCGGGGGTGGAGCCGGTGGCGGTGGACCAGCCGATCTTGGCCATGCGGGTGGAGATATCGGTGGCCGCCTTGGCGGGGTCCGTCTCGTTGGACTGGCTCAGAAAGACGTTGGTGCGCACGTAATTCGGGCAATAGTCGAGGCCGTCCTGCGCCAGGCCCGCGATGGGGACCGAATCGCCGCCGCCGTCGAAACTGCTCTGGCCGGTGCGATCCAGCCTCCACTCCTTCGGAATGTCATATGCCGCACCGTTATCCGGGATCGTCACCACCTGATAGCCGGGGATGACGGCGGCCGGGGTGGACACCTTCGTCGACGTGGCGGTCTTGGGGGAGGTGGTGGGCTGCGAACCCGACGGGGTGGTGGTGAGGGCGCTGATGAGCGACGGCGTCGTATTCGAGTGTGCCGAAGGCTCATTCGAGCCGCGGTTCACCAGGACGACGGTGACGACCACGCCGATGATCGCGAGGACGAGCACGCCGATACCGGCGAACAACCAGCCCTTGCGATTACCGCCGCCGGACGGTGGCTGGGGGCCGTAACCGGGCGGTGGACCGTAGCCGGGCGGCGGCGTCTGATACGGCGTAGGGCCGGACTGGTACGGGGACTGCTGATACGGCTGATTGGGCGCACTCTGATACGGCTGCCCCGGATAGGGCTGCCCCGCCGGGAACGGCGTGGTCGGCTGCGGATATCCCTGGTGAATCGTCGGATCCGACTGCCCCACACCGTAATTCGGTGCGGGCTGCTGCGGATGCGCCGCCGCCGACTGCCAGGGCGAATCCTGGCTCGGCACCCCCTGCCACCAGTCCGGATCCGGACCTCGGGTCGTCGGATCCTCGTTCGGTTCATTACCACTGGCCACGGCACACCCCTGACTGACGACTACATACCGCGTTGTATATCGCGGCGGACGCCTATCGCGCGACAGCCTCCGAAGTGGTGCGCCCGCGACCCGATTCGGCGACCGGCTGCTTCGGCGGCGCGCCGACGAGCGTCACCAGCGTGGCCTCCGGACGACAGCAGAACCGGTACGGCGCCCACGGCGAAGTACCCAGCCCGGCCGAGACATGCAGTTTGGTGTGCGCGCCCCACTGCGAGGGACCCTTCACCCGCGCCCGGTCGATACCGCAATTGGTAACCAGCGCACCGAAACCCGGGATACACAGCTGCCCGCCATGGGTATGCCCCGCCATGATCAGGTCGTAACCGTCACCCGCGAAACGATCCAGCACCCGCGGCTCCGGCGAATGCGTGAGCCCGATACTCAAGTCCGCCAGCGGATTCGGCGCACCCGCCACGGTGTCGTAGCGATCCCGCTGCAGATGCGGGTCATCCACGCCCGCGGTCGAGATCTTCACCCCGGCGACCTCGATATCGCGGCGCACATGCGTCAGATCCAGCCAGCCCCGCTCGGTGAACGCGGCCCGCAGATCCTGCCACGGCAGCGGATCACCGAAAACCCGCTTGTGATCCTTCTTGAAGTACTTCAGCGGATTCTTCGGCACCGGCGCGAAATAGTCGTTCGACCCGAACACGAAAATGCCGGGACGCGCCAGCAACCCGCCCAGCGCCTGCACCACCGCGGGCACCGACTTCATATGCGAGAGATTGTCACCGGTGTTCACCACCAGATCCGGTTCCAGGCGATCCAGCTCCCGCAGCCACGCCTGCTTCAACTGCTGACCGGGCATCATGTGCAGGTCGGAGATGTGCAAGACACGTAGCGAGGGTTTACCCGGGGCCAGCACCGGCAGTGTTGCCTCACGCAGGGTGAAGGCATTGCGCTCGATCAGCGTGGCGTATCCGACTCCGGCGACGGCGGCCCCCGCGGCTCCCAGAGCGGTACGGCGAAGGGTGGCGGTCGAGATTACGGGCATTTGCCCAGAATAGGCGACCCGTTGAAAATGCGTCGAGCCTCGCGGGTGATGGGCGGTACCGTGGCGGCCATGTCGGAACT
This sequence comes from Nocardia sp. SYP-A9097, assembly GCF_009649815.1. GTDB lineage: Bacteria > Actinomycetota > Actinomycetes > Mycobacteriales > Mycobacteriaceae > Nocardia. The sequence goes on along the minus strand of NZ_WJIC01000001.1, from coordinate 16,016 downwards.
CAAATCGAAGCTGCGCGCGGATCTCACCACCGCAATGAAGGCCAAGGACACGCTGCGCCTCAATACGGTGCGCATGCTGCTCGCCGCCGTGCAGACCGCCGAGGTCGCCGGCACCCAGGCCAAGGAACTCAGCGACGCCGAGGTCATCGCCGTCCTGTCCAAGGAAGCGAAGAAGCGCAACGAGGCCGCCGTCGTCTACGAACAGGCCGGGCGCGGAGAACTCGCCGCCACCGAGCGCGCCGAAGAGCAGATCATCGACGAATACCTGCCGACCCCGCTCACCGACGCCGAGGTGGCCGATATCGCCGACACCGCCATTGCCGATGTCGCCGAGCAGCTGGGGGAGCGCCCGGGCATGCGGCAGATGGGTCAGGTCATGAAGATCGCCACCGCCCTGGCGGCCGGGCGTGCCGACGGCACCCGCGTGTCGGCGGCGGTCAAAGCGCGGCTCTGAGCGCTGCGCACCAGGTTTCGTGGCCCCGCACCGACACCGGTGCGGGGCCACGTGCGTTTTGTGGTCGGTGAACGACCGTGGCCCCTCGCCAATCGGCAAGGGGCCACGCTCAGTTCGTCACTCGAATCCCGTTATCGCGGAATCGGGATGGGGATCGGGATGGGTGGCAGCTGCGGCAGCCCCGGTATCTGAATGCCCGGGACCGTCGGCTGCGGGGCATTCGACGCCGGCAGTGGATGCTGGGTGCCGTCGCTCACGTAGATCGTGATCACCGAGCCCGGAATCGCCGAACCATCCGGCGAGATGCTCATGACCGTCCCCTTGTTCGCACCGGGAGCCGAGGTCACCGACACCTGGAAGCCCGCGGCGATCAGACTCGCGGTCGCCTCGGACTGGTTCTGGCCGATCACATCCGGAATCTGCGAATTGTTCGAACCGCGCACGTACTTGTCGTCCAGCGGTGGTAGGCCCAGCGGCGGGAACTTGCCGAGCACATTCTTCATCGCGCCCAGCCACGTCCGTGCCGGTTCATTACCGCCGAACAGATTGCCGCTGCCGCAGTTGCGCAGCGGATACGAGCAGATCTCGCCCGGAGTCGGGCTGTCGCCGTAGATGTACGCCGAGCCCGCGAACGAGTTGCTGAACGCCAGGAAGGCCGAGGAGCGGTGCGTCTCGGTGGTTCCGGTCTTGGCGGACAGCGGGAAGTTCCAGCCCACCGATCCGGCCGCACCCGCACCGGTACCGGACACCACGTCCTTGCCGAGCGCGTTGGCGAGGGTATTCGCCAGCCCGGGATCGACCACCTGCTCACACGCCTGCTGTGTGAGCGGCACCGTCTTACCGCTGCGATCCACCACCTCCTTGATCGGAGTGGGCGGGCACCAGCGACCGCTGGAGGCCAGCGTCGCGGCCACATTCGACAGTTCGAGGGCGTTCACGCCGACCGGGCCGAGGGTGAACGAGCCGAGGTTCTGATCCTTGACCATGTCGGCCAGGCTCTGATTGCCATGCCCGGAGGTGCCCGGCTGCGCGTACGAGCGCATACCCAGGCGCACCGCCATATCCACGGTCGGGGTGACGCCCACGGCCTGAATCAGCTTGACGAAGGCCGTATTCGGCGAGGTCGCGAGGGCCTCGGTCACCGACATGGGCGACTTGTACGCGCCCGCGTTCTTGACGCAGTACGTCTCGGCCGGGCAGCCCGGCGTGCCACTGTTACCCATGCCCTTGGCGGAGAAGTTCGCGGGCACGTCCAGCTGAGCGTTGATGCCCAGCCCCTTCTCCATCGCGGCGGCCGTGGTGAAGATCTTGAAAATCGAGCCCGCGCCATCGCCGACCAGCGAATACGGCTGCGGCTGCACGGTTTGATGCGCATTACCGTCCAGCCCGTAGGTGCGGCTGGACGCCATCGCCAGCAGCGGATGCGAATCCTGGCCGGGGGCAATGACATTCATGACCGAGGCAATATCGTCCAGATTCGGATCCGCGTTCGCGGTGACCGACGCCTTGGTCGAGTTCTGCACATCCGGATCGAGGGTGGTACGAATCAGGTAGCCGCCCTTGTCGATCTGGTCGCGGCTGATGCCCGCGTTGGCCAGGTACTGCAGCGCGTAATCGCAGAAGAACCCGCGGTCATCGGCGGCGATACAGCCGCGCGGCAGGCCCTTGGGCTCGGGCAGCACGCCCAGCGGATCGGTCTTGGCCTTGCGGAATTCGTCGGCCCGGCTGGGGATATTGGCGATCAGCGTGTCCAGCACGGTGTTCCGGCGCTCCAGCACGCCCGCCGGGTTGGTGTACGGGTTCAGCTTGGAGCTGGACTGCACCATGCCGGCCAGCATGGCCGACTGCACGATGGTCAGATCCTTGGCGTCCACGCCGAAGTAGGTCTGCGCGGCGTCCTGGATGCCGTAGGACGAGTTGCCGAACGGCACCAGGTTCAGATAGCGGGTGAGGATCTCGTCCTTGGTGAGCTGCTTGTCCAGCGTCATCGCCATGCGGATCTCACGGATCTTGCGGGCGGGTGTGGTCTCGGTGGCGGCGCGGCGTTCGGCGTCGGTCTTGGCCACCACCAGCAGCAGGTAGTTCTTCACATACTGCTGGTCGATGGTCGAACCACCCTGCTGCACTTCGCCGCCGCTGGTGTTGGTCAGGAAGGCCCGGAAGGTGCCTTGCCAGTCCACGCCACCGTGTTCGGCGAAGCGTTTGTCCTCCACGGACACGAGCGAGAGCTTCATGTCGTTGGAGATCTTGTCGCTGGGGACTTCGAATCGCCGCTGCTCGTACAGCCATGCGAACGGCTGCCCGTTCGCGTCGACCATGGTCGACACCGCCGGGACCGCGCCCTCCACCAATTCGGCGGAGACGTTGTCTACGGCGTCGGCGGCTCGGTTCGAGATATAGCCGAAGCCGCCGGCGAGTGGAAACAGCAGCCCGGCGAGGAGAACGGCGGCCAGGACACAGCTGCCGGCCAGTCTCGCGAGCGTTCGTGTGATCGGCACGACCCATAGCCTAATTGCCCTTTCCGGCGCTCGGCGTCCGCCCGGGCAAGGGTGTCCATTCGTCGCAATCATGCCGACTGCCCGGTTTTAGGCAACGAATGCATGGACGGACGTACCAGAAAATCTCAGGACGGTCTTGCGCTGGCCGTGCACCACTATCTAGATTGAGAACCCAGTGTGATAGAGCTAACACTCAAAGTGGAATGTGGTGCAGTTCGCAGTGGGGTTGGGTATCTGCGCGCTGCACACGCGATTCTGGAGCGCCGTGACCCGGTGTTCGGACTGCAAAGGGGCACTTAAATGCACATGACTACCCCGATAGCTCGATTGGACGTGGAGCAGGCCGAAGCGAGGATCGCCTGGGTCTCCCAGGCGCGATGCAAGGAAGTGGATCCCGACCAGTTGTTCGTGCGAGGCGCGGCGCAGCGCAAAGCGGCAACCATCTGCCGGCACTGCCCGGTCCTGATGGAGTGCGGGGCCGATGCCCTGGACAACCGCGTCGAGTTCGGTGTGTGGGGCGGCATGACCGAGCGGCAGCGCCGTGCGCTGCTCAAGCAGCATCCCGAGGTGACATCCTGGGCCGATTTCTTCCGGGTCCAGCGCACGCAGAAAGTAGCCATGTAACCCCTATCCCCCATAAGCAGAGTGGACCGAGCCCGCAGCTGCGGGCTCGGTCCATTTCCGGGGTAGGAACGGGCAGAACAGGCAAATCCTCCAGCGCGATTCAGGGGGGTTGCGTACTTACGCCAACTGCGGCGCAAATGCGTCAGGCGGACCTGTGGGCCCCCGCCTCGGCCAGCTGCGCACCGACCGCGCGCAACGCCTCGACATCGGCGACCTCGAACGGCAGTGCCGTCACCGCCGCGATCGGCACGCTCGGGTGCGCGCCGGTGAATCGGTGCAGCAGATGCTGTTCCCGCTTCGCGGTCACCGCCCGCTGCGCGTGAATCCGCAGTACGGCAGCGGCCAGCGCGGCCGGGGTCTCGGATTCGCCGTTCACCGATGCCTCGGGTACCAGCTTGTCGGCGGCCACCTGCGCCTGCTCGGCCGAGAGCGAACTCAGCACCGGATGCGTGCGATTGAGCACCAGACCGGCCAGGGGCATCTTGTCGGTGGAGAGCCGGTCCACGAAGAACGACGCCTCACGCAGGGCATCGGGTTCGGCCGCCGCCACCACGATGAAGTGCGTGCCGGGCCGGGACAGCATGGCGTAGGTGCGATCCGCGCGATCCTGGAAACCGCCGAACATGGATTCGAGGGACTGCAGGAATACCGAGGCGTCCTTGAGCAGCTGTCCGCCGACGATCGTGGACACACCGCGCAGCGCCAGGCTCATCGCGCCGGCCACCAGCTTGCCCACGCCCCGGCCCGGCGCCATGATCACGCGAATCATCTTGCCGTTCAAAAAATTGCCGAGTCGCTTGGGCGCGTCGAGGAAATCCAGGGCGTTCCGCGAGGGCGGCGTATCGACCACGATGAGGTCCCACTCGCGCTTGCTCGCCAGCTGGCCGAGCTTCTCCATGGCCATGTATTCGGAGGTGCCACCGAAGGACGAGGCCACCGTCTGATAGATCGGATTGGCGAAGATCTGCTCCGCCTTGTCCGGGCTGGTGTGCTCGAGCACCATGTCATCGAAGGTGCGGCGCATATTCAGCATCATGGCGAAGAGCTCGCCCTTGACGCCGGCGTCCAATTCGACCTTCTGCGGGGTGTTTCCGAGATCGCTCACCCCGAGCGACTGCGCCAGCCGGCGCGCCGGATCGATGGTCAGCACCACGACCTTGCGGCCCGCCTCGGCGGCGCGCAGCGCGATGGCCGCGGCGGTGGTGGTCTTGCCGACGCCACCCGACCCGCAGCACACCACGATGCGGGCGGTCGGATCGGCGATCATCTTCGAAATGTCCAGGGGGACGGTATCGGCCGGAACGATCATGGTCAGCGAACTCCCTGCGCGCTCAAAACTTCGGCCAGCTCGTACAGCCCACCCAGATCCATGCCGTCGGCCAGTGCGGGCAGGTAGAGCCGCGAGATATCGACCTGCGCCAGGTCGGCGGCGTTCTCGTCCTGCGCGTGCAGGCGGGCGGAGTGCTCCAGGGTTTCGGCGACCAGACCCTGGAAGTCGTTCTCGGACAAGGTGATTCCCGCTTCGGCGAGTCCGGTGCGCAACGCCTCGGTGTCGAATTCGCCGGCGGCGGCCTTCTCTCGCAGGGCGCGCGGGAGGTAGCTCCCATCGGCGCGGTTCACGATGACCGTGCCGATATTCAGATCATTGGCGGTGAGTTCGGCGACCGCGTCCGCGGTCTCCTGCACCGGCAGCGCCTCCAGCAGCGTGACCAGATGAATCATGGTCTGCGGCGAGTGCAGCAGCTTCGAAACACCCTCGGCCTGAGAGGCGATCGGCCCACCGCCCGCGATCTCGGCCATGGCCTGGGTGACATCCAGGAAGCCGGCGATCCGCCCGGTAGGCGGTGCGTCGATGACTATTTCGTCATAGGCCGGTTTACCCGCCTTGTCGACGCGCACCGCGCACTCTTTGATCTTGCCGGTGAGAATGACGTCCCGCAGACCGGGCGCGATGGTGGTGACGAACTCGATGGCACCCACGCGGCGCATGGCGCGGCCGGCGAATCCCAGGTTGTAGAACATGTCGAGGTACTCGAGGAAGGCGTGCTCCACATCGAGCGCCAGAGCCAGTACCTCACCCCCGCCGTCGGCGGTGGCGATGCGAGTCTCGGTGGGCGGCAACGGCGGCAGATCGAAGAGCTGCGCGATGGATTGTCTGCCCTCGACCTCGACCAGCAGTACGCGGCGGCCCCCCGCCGCGAGTGCCAGTGCCAATGCGGCCGCGACCGTGGATTTCCCGGTGCCGCCCTTTCCGGATACGTAATGCAGGCGGGCCTTGTCCGCCCGCTCCGGCCAACCTGCTTCGACCCCCGGCTCAACCGAAACGGGCACTGCTATCGGTACTCCCACGCTCGCGAGCCTATAACTCGTTCCTGGTTCGTGCCCAGAGGAGACACCGACTGTCTGATACACCACTCTGGAAATTTGGTTTTCCCGAGAGCGACTGCCCAAATGTTCGCGGCCGTCCCGCTTCTGGACTGAGTGGAGCGGGGGAGCGAAGTGGGACAGGGGGGCGCGAACACGCCCGGAGCGGAGCGCAGGGCAGAATGCACAGCATGAGTGAAGTGACCGCGTGGGAGTACGCAACCGTGCCGCTGTTGACGCACGCCACCAAGGCAATCCTCGACCAGTGGGGCTCCGACGGCTGGGAGCTCGTCTCGGTGCTGCCCGGCCCGACCGGTGAGCAGCACGTCGCCTACCTGAAGCGACCCAAGAACTGATGGCCGCCGCCACCGCCTGGGCGGAGAACCTGGAGAAGCTGGGGCTCACACTGCCCCCCGTGGCCGCGCCCGTGGCCGCGTACATTCCGGCGATTCGGACCGGCAATCTGGTCTACACCTCCGGTCAGCTGCCGTTCGTCGACGGGCAACTCGCCGCGACCGGCAAGGTCGGCGCGGAGGTCTCCACCGAGCAGGCCGCCGCGGCGGCGCAACTGTGCGCGCTCAATGCCCTTGCCGCCGTGCATGATCTGGTCGGACTCGACAATGTGGTGCGCATCGTGAAGGTCGTCGGCTTCGTCGCCTCCGCACCCGGATACAACGATCAGCCGGTCGTCATCAACGGCGCATCGAACTTCCTCGGCGAGGTCTTCGGTGATGCGGGCGTGCACGCGCGCTCCGCCGTCGGCGTCTCCGAACTGCCGAAGAACACTCCGGTAGAGGTCGAACTCATCGCCGAAGTTCGCTGACGCCTTCCTTTTTCGAGGAAGAGGTGGGGTGTGGTGAGTTCAACCCTGGACCCGCCACCCTCCCTGAGTTAGGACAGAAGCATGACCCTCACTCATCCCGCGTATGAGCAACGGCGGCAAGTGACTCCGTCCGCCGCCGTCGTGCTGGCGGACAATCCCAGCGGAATGACCTTGCAGGGCACCAATACCTGGCTGCTGCGCGCGCCGGGAAGCACGGAGTACGTGCTGGTGGACCCGGGGCCCAAGGATCGCAAGCACACCGAGGCACTGGTGCGCGAGACCGGCGGGAAGATCGCGCTCACGCTCGTCACCCATCACCATCTCGATCACACCGGCGGAATCGATCGCCTGGTCAAGGCCACCGGAACTCCGGTGCGCGCCAATGATTCCCAATTCCTGCACGGCTCCACCGCGGTGCTCGCCGACGGTGAGGTCATCGAGGCGGCGGGGCTGCGGATCACCGTGCTCGGCACGCCGGGGCATACCGAGGATTCGGTGAGCTTCCTGGTGGACGGGCCGGACGACGGGGACGCGGCACTGTTGACCGGCGACACCGTATTGGGTACCGGCACAACGGTGCTCGAATCACGCGACGGTGCACTCGCCGATTACCTGGAGTCGCTGCGGCGGCTGGCCGAGGCCGCGCCCGGCCGGGTGCTGCTGCCCGCGCACGGGCCGGATCATCCGGATGCCTTGCCGGTCATCGATTTCTACATCAAGCATCGCGAGGAGCGGCTGAACCAGGTTCGGGCGGCGCTGGCCGAGCTGGGGCCCGATGCCAAGGCGCTGCAAATCGTGGCCAAGGTGTACGCGGATGTGGACAAGCGGCTGTGGCCCGCCGCGCACAGTTCGGTCAATGCGCAGTTGGCGTATATCCGCGCGCAGGGTTAGCAAACACGTGGGGCCGGTCGCCAGCTCTGGTTGGCGACCGGTCCCCACGTATGAACTTTTGCTACCGGGCTCGTCTTGCCAGGCGCTCCGAGTCGGAGATGAGCACGCTCTTGCCCTCGAGTCGAAGCCAACCGCGATGCGCGAAGTCGGCCAGGGCCTTGTTCACGGTTTCGCGAGAAGCGCCGACCAGCTGGGCGATCTCCTCCTGGGTCAGGTCGTGGGTCACGCGCAGCGCGCCCGCTTCCTGGGTGCCGAAACGCTGTGCGAGCTGCAGCAGCGCCTTGGCGACACGACCGGGCACATCGGTGAAGATGAGGTCGGCCAGATTGTTGTTGGTGCGGCGCAGACGACGGGCAAGCACCCGCAGCAACTGCTCGGCGATCTCGGGGCGCTGATCGATCCATGCCTTGAGGGCGTCCCGATCCATGGTGACCGCGCGAACCTCGGTGACGGTGGTGGCCGTCGAGGTACGCGGACCCGGATCGAAGATCGACAGCTCGCCGAACATATCCGACGGGCCCATGATCGTCAGCAAGTTCTCGCGACCATCGGGTGAGCGGCGGCCGATCTTCACCTTGCCGGAGGTGATGATGTACAGCCGGTCACCGGGTTCGCCCTCGTTGAAGATGACGTGGCCGCGCGGAAAGTCCACGGGCTGAAGTTGTTTGGCGAGAGCCGCCACCGCGGTGGGCTCGACGCCTTGGAAGATGCCTGCTCTGGCGAGGGCCTCGTCCACGAATGTGCTCCTTATGGGAAATGGCTCTGTCCTGGACCGAAGCATTCGGCCGACAGTGCAGTCTACTTTGCAATACGCCCGGGTAGTGATAGACACCACGCGGCAGGGTCATTCTCCGACACGCAGAGTCCGATTACACGACACGCACCGTCGATCTCGCGACACGCAAAGTTCAACTCTAGCGACACGCCGTCAAGCCCATACAGGAAGATCGGAAACCGCCACTGACGGGCCGAATACCGGCGAAACGGTCAGCCGCGGGTACAAGCGGCTCAGCTCGCCTGCGCCACATCCAGGCCCTTGGCCGCTGGCCGGGCGCGCCGCGGACGTGCCGCGGCAGCGGGCAAACCCAGTTTCGTGAGGTCACTGACCTCGGCATTGGTGGCTCGATCCAGATACTGCTGAACCTCCGGATCCGGCTCGAGCAGCTTGCGAAGCCGGTTCTCGACACGTTCCATCACCAATGCGAACAGCATCAGCGCTATCGGAAACAGCACCACAGCGAGTCCTTGCATAGGGAGGAGTAAACACGGCGAAGGTCTCAGATGGAACACGGCGGGTACTCGGCCCGGTTGATGGGGCTTGCCGGTTCCGTAAGGTGGACGCGTGCGTGCCTCCCCACCCAGTCAGGTGACCTCTGCCCCTGGCGCAGTTGCGCCCACCGGCGGAAAAGCGAAGTCGCGCGCCAACGAGACGCACACCGGTCTCGTGCGCCGCGCTCGCCGGATGAATCGCACACTGGCGCTGGCCTTCCCCGGCGCGCACTGCGAACTCGACTTCACCACGCCACTCGAATTGGCCGTGGCCACAATCCTTTCCGCGCAGTGCACCGATGTCCGGGTGAACCTGACCACGCCCACGCTGTTCACCAAATACCGCAGCGCCCGCGATTACGCCGAGGCGAATCGCACCGAGCTGGAGGAGTACATCCGGCCCACCGGCTTCTACCGCAATAAGACGAATTCGCTGATGGGACTGGGGCAGGCGCTGGTCGAACACTATGACGGCGAGCTGCCGCACACGCTGAAGCAGCTGGTCGAATTGCCGGGCATCGGCCGCAAGACCGCGAATGTCATCCTCGGCAATGCCTTCGGTGTGCCCGGAATCACCGTCGATACGCATTTCGGCCGCCTGGTCCGGCGGTGGCAGTGGACCGACGAAGAGGATCCGGTGAAGGTCGAGCACATTGTCGGTGACCTCATCGAACGCAAAGACTGGACCATGCTCTCGCATCGGGTGATCTTCCACGGCCGCCGCGTCTGCCACGCTCGCAAACCCGCCTGTGGCGCCTGCGTTTTGGCGAAGGACTGCCCGTCGTACGGCGTCGGGCCGACCGATCCGGCCACCGCCGCAGCCCTGGTCAAAGGTCCGGAGACCGAGCATCTGCTCGAAATGGTGGGCCTGTGAGTTCTGCGGCTCCGCCCGAAAGCCCCGCTCGCCCACGGCCGCTCGACGCCGTGGGCGCATCTGACCGGACCGGGACTCGGCCGCCCGAATCGCTCCCGGGCTCCAGCGCCGACACGGTCATCGGCCGCGATCCGGTCCGCCCTTCCCGCGGCCCCGCGGTGATTCGTCGTACGCCGGTCCGGAATTCGTTCGGCCGCATCCGTTCTCGGCGGTGCGGCGGGTTTGTCGCGATCTGCGTCGCGCTCGTGCTGGCTATCGCGTCGTGTTCCAGCTCCGGCGATAGCGCGAGTAGTGGCTCGCCGGTGTCGGGGGGTGCGAAGCCGGTGTCCGCTGCTGAGCGGGCGCGGGCCGGGCTCGCGGACTGCTCTACTCCTTCGGGGGCAGCGGTGGGGGACAGTCCATTGCGCGGACTCACGCTCGAATGTCTCGCCGACGGCCGGTCGATGGATCTGACCGCCGCGCTCGCGGGCAAGCCCGCGCTATTGAATCTCTGGGCGTACTGGTGTGGGCCGTGTGCGGAGGAATTGCCGCTGCTGCAACAGTTCTCGGACCGCGCGTCCGAGTCGATCACCGTGCTCACGGTGCACAGTGATCCGGCGACCGCGAAGGGGTTGTCCCGGCTGACCGGGCTCGGTATCCATCTGCCCGGGGTGGCCGACCCGGATACCAAGGTGCGCAATGCCGTCGGCGCTCCGGCGGTGCTGCCGATCTCGGTGTTGTTGCGTGCGGACGGCACCGTGGCGAAACTCGTTGTGCGCCCGTTCAAGAGCGTCGACGATATTTCCGACACCGTCGCCGCCGAGTTGGGGGTGCGGGCGTGAGCGCCGGTGCTGTGGTTGAGCTGGGAGTGCAGGCATGAGACTAGAGGTGCCTACGGGCTCCATTCCGGAGTGGCTGCGCTCGGTGGCCGAACATGATCCGGCCGATCCGACCGGGATGAATCCGGTATTGCGGCGCTTCGCCTCCGCGGCCGTGCGGTCCCGTGAGGCCGCGGTGCTGGTGCTGTTCAGCGGCTCCGAGACCGGCGATCCGCAGGCGCTCGGCGGCCTACCGGGCGACGCCGATGTACTGCTGACCCAGCGCGCGGCGACCATGCGCACACACAGTGGGCAGGTGGCGTTTCCGGGCGGCGGGGTGGAGCCCGGCGACGACGGACCCATCGGCACCGCACTGCGCGAGGCGCGGGAGGAGACCGGATTGGATCCGCTCGGCGTGGAGCCGATCGCGGTGCTGCCCAAGATCTTCGTACCGCCGTCGCGGTTCGATGTGACACCGGTGGTCGCCTACTGGCGTACCCCCGGCGAGGTCGGTGTGGTGAGTGAGCACGAGGCGTCCCGGGTGGTCCGGGTGCCGATCGCGGACCTCGTCGACCCGGCCAACAGATTCGTGGTGCGGCATCCGCTCGGCTATATGGGTCCGGCGTTCGCGGTGGACGGCATGCTGGTGTGGGGCTTCACCGGGGGAGTGCTCGCCGGACTATTGGCGGTATCCGGGTGGGAATTGGAATGGGACCATCACGATGTGCGTGATCTGCAGGCCTCACTGGCCGCGGTAGGGATGACGTTATGAGCTCTTCGGCCTGGCTCGACCTCGGGATCCTGATTCTGGCGCTGCTCGCGGCCACCTCCGGGTGGCGGCAGGGCGCGGTCGCCTCGGCACTGGCCTTCCTAGGTGTGGTGCTCGGTGCGGTCGCGGGCATTCTCATCGCCCCGCACATTCTGATTCACCTGAGCGAGGGCCGTTCTCGGGTGCTGGTCGGCGTGCTGCTGATCGTGGCCCTGGTGATTGTCGGCGAGGTCGCGGGCATGGTGCTGGGCCGGGCCGCGCGTAGCGGTATGCGCGATCCGTTCACCCGCAGTGTGGACAGTGTGGTCGGCGCGGGCCTGCAGATGGCGGCCGTGCTCGCCACCGCGTGGTTGCTGGCGCTGCCCCTGGCGAACTCGTCGCAGCCGGGAATCGCGGCCGCGGTCAAGAACTCTCAGGTGCTGGTGAATGTGGACCATGTCGCGCCGGACTGGCTGCGACGGGTGCCGAACGAATTCTCCAACCTGCTCAATACCTCCGGGCTGCCGGATGTGATCGGACCGTTCGGGCGGGTGCCGATCGCCGCCGTGGAGCCGCCGGATGCCAGCGTGCTGCAATTGCCGGTGGCGCAATCGCTGCAATCGAGCGTGCTGCGAATTCGCGGTATCGCGCCCAGTTGTCAACGGCAGCTGGAGGGTTCGGGCTTCGTCGTCGCACCCGAGCGCATCATGACCAATGCGCACGTGGTCGCCGGTACCAGCACGGTCAGTGTGGATACCGCGCGCGGGTCGATGGAGGCGCACGTGGTGTTGTTCGACTCGTCCAAGGACGTCGCGATCTTGGCGGTGCCCGGGTTGAACGCGCCGGTGATTCCGCTGGCTCCGTCCGCCGCCAACTCCGGTGAGTCGGCGATCGTGCTCGGTTATCCGGGCGGTGGTCGCTACACCGCGAGTGCCGCGCGGGTGCGCGAGACCCTGGATCTCAAGGGCCCCAACATCTATCGCGACAATAATGTGCAGCGCGAGGTGTACACGGTGCGCGGGCAGGTGCGCGCGGGTAACTCGGGTGGTCCGCTGGTCGACACGGACGGAAATATCCTCGGCGTGGTCTTCGGCGCTGCCGTCACCGACGACGACACGGGGTATGTGCTGACCCTGGACGAGGTGCGGCCGGAAGTGAATGAGGCAGCGAGCGTTTCGACCCAGGTGGGCACCGGCACCTGCGTGCTCAGCTAGTCTCCGTCATCCCGGCGCGCTTTTGGCCGGGATGACGGATGAGCGTCAAGCCAGTAGCTTGGCCAGCTCCGCGGTGACGGCGGCCGGATTCTCCTGGTGCGCATAGTGTCCCGCGTCCGGGATGGCCACCACGCGGCGTTGCGGTGAGAGCTCCTGGCCCCGGCGAATGGTGCTCGCCAGGATGTAGCGGTCGCGGTCGCCGTAGAGGGACAGCACCGGGATGCCGATCGGTTCGCGCATGGTCTCCATGAAACGCGCACCGTCCGGCCGCCATTGGCTGCGGAAGGCCCAGCGCTGGTACTCCAGCGCACAGTGCGCCGCGCCCGGAATCCGGATCGCGGTGCGCATGCGCTGTACCGTGTCCGCGAAATCGGCTGTGCCGGACCAGTGTTCGCCCGCGCGCTGGCGCAGCAGGCGTTCGATCTCGGCCCCGTCATCGGTGGTGAGCAGGTTCTCCGGATAGCGGGGGAGCTGATAGCGCAGGAAATTGGGCAGCCACGCCGAGCGCTGCTTACCGTCGCGCAGGATGGAGCTCTTGAGCGCCGCCGGATGCGGTGAGCTGACCAGTCCGATGGCGCGCACCACGCGGGGTTGCAGTACCGCCGTCGCCCAGCACACCAGTCCGCCCTCGGCGTGGCCGACGAGCGTGGCCTCGGTGTGCCCGAGCGCGCGAATCAGTCCGGCGATATCACCGGCGAGGGTCCAGCCGTCATATCCGCGCGGGGGTTTGTCGCTGTCGCCGTAGCCGCGCAGGTCCACCGCGACGGCCCGGTAACCGCGCTCGGCCAGCGCGGTCAGCTGATGCCGCCACGACCACCAGAAATCACCGAAGCCGTGCAGCAGCACCACCAATGGCGTGTCCGGGTCGGCGAAGACCACGCCGCCCGCGGGCATGGCCTCTACGACATGGAAGCGAATGCCGTTGGCATGCACATCCCGATGGGTCCACGGTCCGTCGTAGCGGACTGCGGACGGATCCGGGGGCGAAATCGACGACACGCCGAGGGAGCGTAATCGAAGGTCTACAGCCGCGGCTTGCCGAGACCGGCTGTCGCGTCCTCGGAATGCTCACTCGCGGCGCCGAAACCGCTGGGCAGCAGCGTCTTCGCCTCCTTGAGCGATTCGATGGTCTTCTCCGGCGCGCGCAGCCTGCGCACCTTGAGATAGCCCAGCAGCGCCAGCGCCGCGGTGGCCACGATCATCAGCAGGAAGACGATGAGGAACGCCAGCCAGCGGTACACCCACACGTCCAGCAGTTCGGCGAGGAAGAAGAAAAAGAAGAAGGAGCTGAACAGCAGGACGGTCAGCGCGCCGATGAAGAAGACACTGCCCTGCAGGCCCTTCTTGACCTCACCGGTCACCTCGGCCTTGGCGAGCGCCACCTCGGCGCGCACCAGCGTCGACATCTGCTCGGTCGCGTCGCGGACCAGTGTGCCGATGGTCGCCGACTCGTGCGTATCGACATCGGACAGCGGAATCGAGGTGATGGTGCGGGTGCGATTCCCGTCTCGCCCGTTACCGCCCTGTGTGAAGCTCAATTGCTCGACCCTTCTCCATATCCCGGACTGCCCGGTGCGCTCTCACTCTTGTCCCTGCAGTGCCCGCTCGTCACGGCGTGCCTGGTGGGCACGGCCACGACGCAACAGTAGCGCCGAACCCGCCAGGGAAGCCGCCAAAGACGTCAGCAACACCGCTGCTTTCGCCAGTTCGACTTCGGAGCCGTCGCCGACGCCATCCAGTGCGAGTTCTGCCACCAAGAGGCTAACGGTGAAGCCGATCGCGCCTAGTACCGACAGGGCGAACATGTCCCGATAACCGAGATCGTCCGGTCGCTGCGCGATGCCCAGACGCACCGCGACCCAAGAGAATCCGAAGATGCCGACCGTTTTCCCGACCAGCAGGCCGACGATGATGGCCAGCGAGATCCGGTTGGTGAACAGCTCCGAGAAGACTTTGGAATCCAGTTTCACGCCGGAGGCGAAGAGCGCGAACAGCGGTACACAGATGGCCGCGGAGATGGGCTGGAAGAAGTGCTCCAGTTTGGCCGCGGGTACACAGTGCTCGTCTTCGTCGGCGTCCGGGCGCACTCGGGTGAGCAGTCCTAGCGCCACACCCGCCAGGGTCGGATGGATGCCCGCCTCGTGCAGTGAGTACCAGGCGAGCAGTGCCAGCGGGACATAGAGGAACGGCGTGCCGATCCGCTTCCACTGTCCGAGCGCCCACACCGCACAGCACACAATGGCGAGCAGCAGCCACAGCATTTTCAGTGTGGTGGTGAACAGCACCGCGATCAGGATGATGGCGATCAGATCGTCGACCACCGCCAGGCTCAGCAGGAACACCCGCGCGCCCGCCGGAATGCGGGAGCCGGTGAGCGCGAGCACGGCCAGCGCGAAGGCGATATCGGTGGCGACCGGGACGGCCCAGCCGCGATCCATCCCCTCCACACCCCAGCCGATACCGATGGCTATCGCGGCGGGCACGATTACACCGCCGATGGCGGCCAGAATCGGCAGGGTCGCACGCTTCGGGTCGGCGAGTTCGCCGACCACCAGTTCGCGTTTGAGTTCCAGGCCCGCGACGAAGAAGAAGATGGCGAGCAGACCGTCCTTGGTCCAGTCCGCGAGGGTCAGATTCAAATGCAGCGCGGGAATGTCGAGGTGGGTGTCGATCATCGTCGTGTAGCTCGCGCCCCACGCGGAGTTCACCCACAGCACCGCGGCCGCGGCCGCGATGAGAAGCAGTGCGCCACCGAAGGTTTCGGTCCGTAGATAGCGGGCGAGTTCGGAGCGCATCTGGGCAATCAAGGGTGCACCTTTCCGGGGCAGTACGGTCGACTGAACCAGCGGCGTGCGACGTCCACCAGGTGCGGTCGGCGCATACCGCATGCCGACCAGACTTCCCGGCACACCTTACGCAATTCTAACGGTCGAATTCCGGCATATCGGCAGGGGCACGCCGCCCGACCTGCGGGCGAAGGTGCTAATACGCGACCGCGCACCCGCGTGCGCGGAGTAATAGGTGCGCGGAAACGAACGGCCCCCGGGACCGATGGGTCGCGGGGGCCGAAGCTGTCGGTCGAACGCGCTCTACGACTTGCCGGCGCGAATGGCCTCGAAGACGTTGGGATCCACCAGGGTTGAGGTGTCACCCAGTTCGCGGCCCTCGGCCACATCGCGCAGCAGGCGGCGCATGATCTTGCCCGAACGGGTCTTGGGCAGCTCGGGCACCACGTGGATCTCACGCGGGCGCGCGATCGGGGAGATCTCGCGGGAGACCTCGGCCTTGAGCTCCGCCACCAGATCAGCGCCGGTGTCCTTGGCTTCGGCGGTCAGGATTACGAAGGCGACAATGCCCTGGCCGGTGGTCTCATCCGAGGCGCCGACCACGGCCGCCTCGGCGACACCGGAGTGACCGACGAGCGCGGACTCGACCTCGGCGGTGGAGATGCGGTGGCCCG